>CAVVTU010000001.1:0-821746 GCA_963751265.1 uncultured Gemmatimonadales bacterium
GTGGTCGTGGCGGTCGACGTGTTGTTACCGGCCACCGGATCGGTGCTCGTGCTGGTGACCGTTGCGGTGTTGCTGATGCTGCCCGTGGCCGCGGCGTCGACGGTCACGGTCAGCCCCAGGCTCGTGCTGGCTCCGACTGCCAGGGACCCGACGCTCCAGGTCACCGTGCGGGAGCCGGCGTCGTAGGTCCCGCCACCCGTCGCCGACACGAACGTGAGCGAGGCCGGCAGCACATCGCTGACGGCCACGCCGCTGGCGTCGCTGGTGCCGCCCACATGGCTCACCGCGATCGTGTAGCTGATCGACGAGCCCGCAGTCGCCGTGGCCGGCCCGGTCTTGGCCACGGCCAGATCGGCCTGCTGGCTCACGGTGGTGGTCGCGGTGGAGCTGTTGTTGCCGGCCACCGGATCGGTGCTCGTGCTGGTGACGGTCGCGGTGTTGCTGATGCTGCCCGTGGCGGCGGCATCGACCGTCACGGTCAGCCCCAGGCTCGTGCTTGCTCCGACTGCCACGGACCCGACGCTCCAGGTCACCGTGCGGGTGCCGGCGTCGTAGGTCCCGCCACCCGTCGCCGACACGAACGTCAGCGAGGCCGGCAACACGTCGCTGACGGCCACGCCGCTCGCGTCGCTCGTGCCGCCCACATGGCTCACCGCGATCGTGTAGCTGATCGACGAGCCTGCGGCAGCGCTCGCCGGCCCGGTCTTGGACAGGGCCAGATCCGCCTGCTGACTCACGGTGGTCGTGGCGGTGGAGCTGTTGTTACCCGCGACCGGATCGGTGCTCGTGCTGGTGACGGTCGCGGTGTTGCTGATGCTGCCCGTGGCCGCGGCGTCGACCGTCACGGTCAGCCCCAGGCTCGTGCTGGCCCCGACGGCGAGTGCGCCGACGCTCCAGGTCACCGTGCGGGTGCCGGCGTCATAGGTCCCGCCGCCCGTCGCCGACACGAACGTCAGCGAGGCCGGCAGCACATCGCTGACGGCCACGCCGCTCGCGTCACTCGTGCCGCCCACATGGCTCACCGCGATCGTGTAGCTGATCGACGAGCCCGCGGCAGCGCTTGCCGGCCCGGTCTTGGCCACCGCCAGATCGGCCTGCTGACTCACGGTAGTCGTGGCGGTCGACGTGTTGTTCGCGGCCACCGGATCGGTGCTCGTGCTGGTGACGGTCGCGGTGTTGCCGATGCTGCCCGTGGCGGCGGCGTCGACCGTCACGGTCAGCCCCAGGCTCGTGCTGGCTCCGACCGCGAGTGCGCCGACGCTCCAGGTCACCGTGCGGGAGCCGGCGTCGTAGGTCCCGCCACCCGTCGCCGACACGAACGTCAGCGAGGCCGGCAGCACATCGCTGACGGCCACGCCGCTCGCGTCACTCGTGCCGCCCACATGACTCACCGCGATCGTGTAGCTGATCGACGAGCCTGCGGCAGCGCTCGCCGGCCCGGTCTTGGACAGGGCCAGATCGGCCTGCTGACTCACCGTGGTCGTGGCGGTGGAGCTGTTGTTACCCGCGACCGGATCGGTGCTCGTGCTGGTGACCGTTGCGGTGTTGCTGATGCTGCCCGTGGCCGCGGCGTCGACCGTCACGGTCAGCCCCAGGCTCGTGCTGGCTCCGACCGCGAGTGCGCCGACGCTCCAGGTCACCGTGCGGGTGCCGGCGTCGTAGGTCCCGCCGCCCGTCGCCGACACGAACGTGAGCGAGGCCGGCAACACGTCGCTGACGGCCACGCCGCTCGCGTCGCTCGTGCCGCCCACATGGCTCACCGCGATCGTGTAGCTGATCGACGAGCCTGCGGTCAGCCGTGGCCGGCCCGGTCTTGGCCACCGCCAGGTCCGCCTGCTGACTCACGGTGGTCGTGGCGGTGGAGCTGTTGTTACCCGCGACCGGATCGGTGCTCGTGCTGGTGACGGTCGCGGTGTTGCTGATGCTGCCCGTGGCCGCGGCGTCGACCGTCACGGTCAGCCCCAGGCTCGTGCTGGCCCCGACGGCGAGTGCGCCGACGCTCCAGGTCACCGTGCGGGTGCCGGCGTCGTAGGTCCCGCCGCCCGTCGCCGACACGAACGTCAGCGAGGCCGGCAGCACATCGCTGACGGCCACGCCGCTCGCGTCACTCGTGCCGCCCACATGGCTCACCGCGATCGTGTAGCTGATCGACGAGCCCGCGGCAGCGCTTGCCGGCCCGGTCTTGGCCACGGCCAGATCGGCCTGCTGACTCACGGTGGTCGTGGCGGTCGACGTGTTGTTCGCGGCCACCGGATCGGTGCTCGTGCTGGTGACGGTCGCGGTGTTGCCGATGCTGCCCGTGGCCGCGGCGTCGACCGTCACGGTCAGCCCCAGGCTCGTGCTGGCTCCGACCGCGAGTGCGCCGACGCTCCAGGTCACCGTGCGGGAGCCGGCGTCGTAGGTCCCGCCACCCGTCGCCGAGTCGAACGTCAGCGAGGCCGGCAGCACGTCACTGACGGCCACGCCGCTCGCGTCACTCGTGCCGCCCACATGGCTCACCGCGATCGTGTAGCTGATCGACGAGCCCGCGGTCGCCGTGGCCGGCCCGGTCTTGGCCACCGCCAGGTCCGCCTGCTGACTCACCGTGGTCGTGGCGGTGGAGCTGTTGTTACCCGCGACCGGGTCGGTGCTCGTGCTGGTGACGGTCGCGGTGTTGCTGATGCTGCCCGTGGCCGCGGCGTCGACCGTCACGGTCAGCCCCAGGCTCGTGCTGGCTCCGACCGCGAGTGCGCCGACGCTCCAGGTCACCGTGCGGGTGCCGGCGTCATAGGTCCCGCCGCCCGTCGCCGACACGAACGTCAGCGAGGCCGGCAGCACGTCGCTGACGGCCACGCCGCTCGCGTCACTCGTGCCGCCCACATGACTCACCGCGATCGTGTAGCTGATCGACGAGCCCGCGGCAGCGCTTGCCGGCCCGGTCTTGGCCACCGCCAGATCGGCCTGCTGACTCACGGTGGTCGTGGCGGTGGAGCTGTTGTTACCCGCGACCGGATCGGTGCTCGTGCTGGTGACGGTCGCGGTGTTGCTGATGCTGCCCGTGGCCGCGGCGTCGACCGTCACGGTCAGCCCCAGGCTCGTGCTGGCTCCGACGGCGAGTGCGCCGACGCTCCAGGTCACCGTGCGGGTGCCGGCGTCGTAGGTCCCGCCGCCCGTCGCCGACACGAACGTCAGCGAGGCCGGCAGCACGTCACTGACGGCCACGCCGCTCGCGTCGCTCGTGCCGCCCACATGACTCACCGCGATCGTGTAGCTGATCGACGAGCCCGCGGCGGCGCTTGCCGGCCCGGTCTTGGCCAGGGCCAGATCGGCCTGCTGACTCACGGTAGTCGTGGCCGTCGACGTGTTGTTCGCGGCCACCGGATCGGTGCTCGTGCTGGTGACCGTTGCGGTGTTGCTGATGCTGCCCGTGGCGGCGGCATCGACCGTCACGGTCAGCCCCAGGCTCGTGCTTGCTCCGACTGCCACGGACCCGACGCTCCAGGTCACCGTGCGGGTGCCGGCGTCGTAGCTTCCGCCACCCGTCGCCGACACGAACGTCAGTGAGGCCGGCAACACGTCACTGACGGCCACGCCGCTCGCGTCGCTCGTGCCGCCCACATGGCTCACCGCGATCGTGTAGCTGATCGACGAGCCTGCGGCAGCGCTCGCCGGCCCGGTCTTGGACAGGGCCAGATCCGCCTGCTGACTCACCGTGGTCGTGGCGGTGGAGCTGTTGTTACCCGCGACCGGATCGGTGCTCGTGCTGGTGACGGTCGCGGTGTTGCTGATGCTGCCCGTGGCCGCGGCGTCGACCGTCACGGTCAGCCCCAGGCTCGTGCTGGCCCCGACGGCGAGTGCGCCGACGCTCCAGGTCACCGTGCGGGTGCCGGCGTCATAGGTCCCGCCGCCCGTCGCCGACACGAACGTCAGCGAGGCCGGCAGCACATCGCTGACGGCCACGCCGCTCGCGTCGCTCGTGCCGCCCACATGACTCACCGCGATCGTGTAGCTGATCGACGAGCCCGCGGCAGCGCTCGCCGGCCCGGTCTTGGCCACCGCCAGATCGGCCTGCTGACTCACCGTGGTCGTGGCGGTGGAGCTGTTGTTACCCGCCACCGGATCGGTGCTCGTGCTGGTGACGGTCGCGGTGTTGCTGATGCTGCCCGTGGCCGCGGCGTCGACCGTCACGGTCAGCCCCAGGCTCGTGCTGGCTCCGACCGCGAGTGCGCCGACGCTCCAGGTCACCGTGCGGGTGCCGGCGTCATAGGTCCCGCCGCCCGTCGCCGACACGAACGTCAGCGAGGCCGGCAGCACATCACTGACGGCCACGCCGCTCGCGTCACTCGTGCCGCCCACATGGCTCACCGCGATCGTGTAGCTGATCGACGAGCCCGCGGCAGCGCTTGCCGGCCCGGTCTTGGCCACCGCCAGATCGGCCTGCTGACTCACCGTGGTCGTGGCGGTCGACGTGTTGTTCGCGGCCACCGGATCGGTGCTCGTGCTGGTGACGGTCGCGGTGTTGCTGATGCTGCCCGTGGCCGCGGCGTCGACCGTCACGGTCAGCCCCAGGCTCGTGCTGGCTCCGACCGCGAGTGCGCCGACGCTCCAGGTCACCGTGCGGGTGCCGGCGTCATAGGTCCCGCCGCCCGTCGCCGACACGAACGTCAGCGAGGCCGGCAGCACATCGCTGACGGCCACGCCGCTCGCGTCACTCGTGCCGCCCACATGGCTCACCGCGATCGTGTAGCTGATCGACGAGCCCGCGGTCGCCGCGGCCGGCCCGGTCTTGGCCACCGCCAGATCGGCCTGCTGACTCACGGTAGTCGTGGCGGTCGACGTGTTGTTCGCGGCCACCGGATCGGTGCTCGTGCTGGTGACGGTCGCGGTGTTGCCGATGCTGCCCGTGGCCGCGGCGTCGACCGTCACGGTCAGCCCCAGGCTCGTGCTGGCTCCGACCGCGAGTGCGCCGACGCTCCAGGTCACCGTGCGGGTGCCGGCGTCGTAGGTCCCGCCACCCGTCGCCGAGTCGAACGTCAGCGAGGCCGGCAGCACGTCACTGACGGCCACGCCGCTCGCGTCGCTCGTGCCGCCCACATGACTCACCGCGATCGTGTAGCTGATCGACGAGCCCGCGGTCGCCGCGGCCGGCCCGGTCTTGGCCACCGCCAGATCGGCCTGCTGACTCACCGTGGTCGTGGCGGTGGAGCTGTTGTTACCCGCGACCGGATCGGTGCTCGTGCTGGTCACGGTCGCGGTGTTGCTGATGCTGCCAGTGGCCGCGGCGTCGACCGTCACGGTCAGCCCCAGGCTCGTGTTGGCTCCGACGGCGAGTGCGCCGACGCTCCAGGTCACCGTGCGGGTGCCGGCGTCGTAGGTCCCGCCGCCCGTCGCCGACACGAACGTCAGCGAGGCCGGCAGCACGTCGCTGACGGCCACGCCGCTCGCGTTCCCGGGCCCGGCGGCATTGTCGACGGTGATGGAGTAGCTGATCGACGAGCCTGCGGTTGCCGTGTCCGGTCCGGTCTTCGTCATCGTCAGATCGGCAGGCTTGGGCAATACCGTCACCGACCGACGGGCGGTGTTATTGGCTTCTATCGTGTCCTTCGTCACACTGGACACCCTCGCCAGGTTCTCCGGCGAGCCCAGCTGTGCGGCGAGGGTCCACACGGTGTCCACCACGGTCGTGCCCTGAGGCACGGTCTCGAGGTACCAAGTCACCACGCCCCCGTTGTGGCTCCCGCCGCCGGAGGCCCGTGCGAAGGTGAGCCCCGGAGGCAAGGAATCCTCGAGTACTACTGCCGCCGCATCGCGGGGACCGCCGTTATGAACGGTGATCGCGAACGCGATCGTGTCGTCCAGGATCACGTCCGGGGGAGCCGTCTTGCTCACAGACAGGTTCGCAACCGGCTCGACGTCGACCGCGAAGCTCACGGAGAGCGATTTGGGGCTGTTGACAGCGACCGGCGAGGCTACTTGCACCACCGCGGTGTAGCTCCCGGGAGACAGAGCGGAGGGATCCGCCGTCAACGACAGGACAGCCGGAGTCGTGGTGGACGAGAGTGTTGCCGAGAGCCACCCGTCCGCACCCGGATACGAGACGGTTGTCGACAGATCGGTAAGATCGCCTCCGCCTGCGTTCGTGACCTGAATGGCCTGGGTCGCGGGTGGCGGTCCCCCGGAGACTCCGGCAAAGCCCACGGCCGAAGGCGTGAGCCTGAGGATCGGTCGGTCCTCGCTGACGGTCAGCTCGACCCGGACCTCGAGATCAGCATCGGCCGCCGGCGAGCTCAGAATGACGCTGGCGTGGTAGCTACCGACCTCGAGCGATCCGGTGGTCGCCGTGAGGGTAAGTGTGGCGGGGGCCGTCGTGGACGAGAAGGACAGGCTCAGCCAGCCACTGGGCTCCCCATCCGCGAACTGGACCGTGGCCGAGAGCCCCGTCAGGTCACCGTAGCCGCCGTTCTCGATCTGGATCTCCACGGGGTCGGGATCGGTGCCCTGGAGTTGCGCGAAGAGGGCGACGTCCTCCGTCCCAGCGGTAATGACGGGCCCGGGCTGGACGATGACGCTCGCCGAGCCCGTGACACCC
Organism: uncultured Gemmatimonadales bacterium; assembly: GCA_963751265.1. GTDB lineage: Bacteria > Gemmatimonadota > Gemmatimonadetes > Longimicrobiales > Gaopeijiaceae > SZUA-318. The sequence continues at coordinate 6,569 of CAVVTU010000001.1, forward strand.
TGAACCGTAGCGCGAACCTGGGCGGTCCCGGACTGAAGGGCGGTGGCCAGTCCCTGGGGGGAGACAGAAAGCACGGCTTCGTTGCTGCTACTCCACGTTACGAGCGAGCTGGGGATGTTCGCGCCGTTCTGGTCCCGAACCTCCGCGGTGAACGAGCGGGTCTCTCCCACGACGAGCGTAGCCGTGGACGGCGTGACCGACACGTTGGCCACAGTGACGCCGGTGACGTCTTTCCGGGAGCATGCCTGGCTGAGCCCGACGATTACCACGGACAGGGCCAGGGCCGGCCACAGGACTCGCCCCCGCCGTCCGGCGGATGCCCCATTCATGGGGCGCCACCTGAGGCAACGTCGAACACGACCTTCAGGGCCTGCGGGCTGTTCGAGGCCGCGCCCGAGCTCACCTCCACCGTGGCGTGGTACGTGCCTGCGGCCAAGACTTCGGGCGACGCCTTCAGTGTGAGCTTCGTGGGCGCGGCAGAGTCGGCGAGCGTGGCTTGGAGCCAGCCGCTCGGCTCACCTCCCGCATACGTGATGGAGGCGGCGAGCCCATCCAGGATCCCGTCGCCTCCGTTGGTGACCGAGACCTCCTGGACCGCGGGCACCCGGCCTCCCACCGTCGCGCTGAAGGATATGTCGCTGGCGTCCAGGGTGATGGAGGGCGGTGCGGGTCGGACGTCGAACGCGACGGCCAGATCACTCGACAGCCCGCTCCGGACCGGTGACGCCACCGTGACCGTCGCATGGTAGGATCCGGTCTGGAGAGTCGCCGCGGAGGCGCGGAGGGACAGCTCGGCGGGCGCGTTGGTTCCGCTGAGCCCCGCCGTGAGCCAGCCGGTTTGGCCGCCGGCGCCGTACGTCACGGAGATGGATAGCCCGGAGAGCACTCCGTTGCCCCCGTTCGAGACCGTGACCACCCGCGAGCCGGAATCGTTCCCGGACACGGCCGTCAGGGATACGGCGGTGGGGGACAGCTCGATGGACGGGCCCGCGAGCACCGTCACGGGCGCGCTTGCACCGACGCCCTCCACTTCGGCGCGTAGCGTCGTCTCTCCGACGCCGATGCCTTCGATCAGGCCGGTGGCATCCACCGTGGCGATTCCTGAGACGTCGGTGCTCCACATGACCGAACGCCCGGAAAGCACGTCACCTCCCGGTCCTCGCGAAAGCGCCTGAGCCGACTGGGTCTCTCCCTGGACGAGCGTGAAGCTGGAAGGTTCGATCTCTACGGATGCGACCTCGACCGGCATCACGGAGCGGGTCTCGCACCCCGCCACGGCGAGCGCCATGAACAATCCCGAGAGTGCGGCACGCGCCGTTGCCATGGCGGTGCCCTCAAAACGCCAGGTGGAGGAGTCGGAGATCCACACGGCCCCGCGACGCGGCGATGCCCAGCCCTCCGACCTTGGCTGGACCCAGGTCGATGGAGGCCGAGGCCTGACCGGCGCCTCCACGGCCCCGAAGCTTCACGAACGCCTCGATGGCCCCGATCACTCCGATCGCCGCCGCAGCGCCCAACCCCGCCAGTTGGTAGGGGCGATGCACTTCTTCCCTCAGCACCTGGCCCTCGGGGCACGTGCCCCCCGGACCTGGTTCCGAGAGACACTGGACATCCACCTTCTTGATCAGGAATGCCGCCGCCACAGCGCCGCCGGCGAGACCGAGCACCGTAAGACCGCCGACCACCCGGCCGGAGTAGAACTGCCCCATACCTGGAATCAGGATCCCCAACACCAGCGCCGCACCGGGGCTCGGCGCCGAGACGAGCGCCAGGCTCTGCAACTCTCCGATCCGCTGGGAAATGGAGATGGCGTCGGGCGCATCGGGCCGCAGCTCAAGGTATTTCCGGAGATCCCTGGTCGCCTCCGCCGCTCGCCCCAGACGCGCCAAGATCACTCCCCGGTCGTAGACGGCCTCCGGCCACTGGGGCGCGCTTGCCGTCGCCGAGTCGAAGGAGGTCACAGCGCGTTCCAGGCGACCCGCGTCCACCTGCGCCAGGCCTTCCCGGAACGCCGCGATCGCGGGCGCCGCTACAACCGGGCGGTTCGCGGCGGCAAGTGCTTCGAGTCGATCGCGGGCATCGTTCGCTCCCTCCACCAGGGAGTCGGACGCGAGGACTCGGCAATACTCCGACATGGCGCTTGCGCGGTCCCCGTGCTCCTCGAGTACACGCGCATGTCGATAGGCGAGATCCGCGGACGAAGGATCCAGCTGCGTAGCTCTGTCCAGGAGCGAGCGAGCCCGGTCCAGGTCGCCGAGGATTACGGCCTGCGCCGCGCTCGACGCCAGCTGTCGCGCCATCGACCGCTCCTCGGGGCCAGGCTGAGAAGTGACCTGCACGGGCGGACACTGGTAGGGCCCCGAGCCGGGTAGGTCACGCTTGAGGGGCAGCTCCTGGGCCGACAGCGAAGAGGCGCTCCACCACAGGACTGAGATGAGCAGCCAAGGGAAGGAAAGGCCAGGAAGCCCGTGGTTCAATTTCCATCGGGCCATGGGGGGTACCTACCGAATGAGGTTGTCCCTCGGTGCGGGCGAGGTCCTGACGGGGGGCAACCAAGTGACCGAACTCGAAGAGAGGAAGATTCCGACGCAGCGCTCGTGACGCAACCGAGGGATGTTTCGGAGAGCCGGTAGCCTCGGGCGCCGAGCCGAGCTCTTCGAGGCCCCTCGGGCTGGTACGGTTGCCCATGTCGGGGTGGGCGATGGGGGGAGACGCGTGGCGGGCTCTTGCGCCGGGGAGGGGGGTGGGGCAGGGTGTCGTAGATTGCGGACACACCAGCCGGAAGACGCCGTTTGTCTGACACGACCCCTGCATCCCCTAGGGCATCAGCTCTCACCCGCGCCGCTGACGGTTCTCGCACGCCTGAACGCGTCGGACGATCGTCCGGAACGATTTGACCGGGGCAGCCGGCATCCGATCCGACGCCCTAGCCACACCCGACTCGCCCGGGGGGTCAGCGCTCGGCCTGCTGAATCCGGATCGTGGTCGTGGCGCCGATCAGAATCGCCGCCGTCGCCAGGCGACGCCCTCACGGAGCGGTCGTAACGCCGCCCACACCTACCCTATGCGCCTCCCACACCCATCGGGTGCCGCCAGGCATGGCAGGCTGCGTGTGTGTGGGCGACAAGCGTGCCGAACCGGCCCGCGCCAGGTACTTTTCCCGGACTCTCTCCCCCGGCAAGTTGGGGGGCCACTCCACGGGAGGACCGATGCTTCGACGTACCCTCGGGTCTGTCTTGACCCTTGTGACCCTCGGAACCGCGGCCTTGCCGGCCCGCGCCCAGCAACCCATTCGCGGGATTCCCGACGCGCTCCTGGCCGCCCAGATGGCCCGCGAGCAGGCGGCTCGCGCGGTCCCGAACGCCGATACCCTGCGCAATCAGCTTCGCATCCTGAGCGAGGATCCGCACGAAGCGGGCACGGAACGGTCCCGCCACGTAGCCGAGCTGATCCGGGCCCGGTTTCGCTCGTACGGGCTCGATGCGCAGATCGAGGAGTTCGAGGCGCTCATGCCCCGACCCCTGTCGCGCACGCTCGAGCTCGTCGAGCCTGAGCACTACACGGCGAAGCTGAAGGAGCCGGCCATTCCGGAGGACAAGGACTCCGGGGACTCGGACCAGCTCCCGACGTTCAATGCCTACTCGGCCGATGGAGACGTCACCGCGGACCTCGTGTATGTGAACTACGGGATTCCCGAGGACTACGAGGTCCTCGATTCCCTGGGGATCAGCGTCAAGGGGAAGATTGTCATCGCGAAGTACGGCCGGTCCTGGCGCGGCATCAAGCCGAAGGTGGCCGCGGAACATGGTGCGGTCGGGTGCATCATCTACTCGGACCCGAGAGACGACGGATACTTCGTGGACGACGTCTATCCGCAGGGTCCCATGCGACCCTGGGAGGGAGTGCAACGCGGGAGCGTGATGGACATGCCCGTCTATCCGGGGGATCCGCTGACGCCAGGGTGGGGATCGGTGCACGGGGGTCGAAAGCTCCCGATGGACGAGGTCCGCACGCTCATGAAGATCCCGGTCCTGCCGGTATCCTACGAAGACGCGCAGCCGCTGCTCAAGCAGCTACGGGGCCCCGTGGCGCCGGAGGCGTGGCGTGGAGCGCTCCCGATCACCTATCACGTGGGTCCGGGTCCGGCCCGCGTGCATCTTGCCCTCACGTTCGACTGGAAGAGTCGCCCGTTGTACGACGTCGTGGCGCGGATCCCGGGGGCCACCGCGCCCGATCAGTGGATCATCTACGGGAACCACCACGACGCCTGGGTCAACGGTGCGGCCGACCCGCTTTCCGGGCAGGTCGCGCTCGACGAGACCGCTCGGGCGATCGGCACCTTGCTGAAGACGGGTTGGCGGCCCGCACGTACGATCGTCCTCGCCGCTTGGGACGGCGAGGAGTGGGGGTTGCTCGGTTCGACGGAATGGGCCGAGCAGCACGCGGACGAGCTCGACGACAAGGCCGCCGTCTATCTCAACAGCGACACCAACAAGGGGGGCTGGCTCACCGTGTCGGGATCGCATTCGCTCCAGGAGTTCTTCCGTGAGCTCGCGCGCGACATCCCGGACCCGGAGAGCGACAAGAGCGCGCTCGAGGTGAGCCTCGCCCATCGCAAGGACAGCAGCGCCTTCGCGGTCGGCGCGCTGGGATCCGGCTCGGATTACACGGTCTTCATCGACCACTTGGGCGTCGCGTCCGCGAACGCGGCGTACGGAGGCGCGACCCACGACGGCTTCTATCACTCCATCTACGACTCGTTCGACGCCTACACCCGGTTCGCCGACACCTCGTTCGTCTACGGGGTCGCCGAAGCGGGAACCATGGCGACGGCCCTGCTGCGCCTTGCCGACGCTCCCGTTCTTCCGTTCGAGTTCACCGCCGTGGCCCGCACGTACCGCGGCTATGCCGATGAGATCGCGCGCGAAGCGGCGGCCGACGGCAAGTTGAAAGGGCTGGACCTGAGCGCTCTCGACGCGGCGCTCGACCGGCTCACGCAGGCGGCCGATCGCTACGAGAGCACCCTGGTCGGCCTGGGTTCCCTGGACGAGGCGGGAGTTCGGAGGAGATGGTCGGCGCTCACCCAGGTCAACCGGACCCTCTATCGGACCGAGCGCGCGCTCTCCGACCCGAACGGACTACCAGGGCGCACGTGGTTCCGGAATCTGATCTACGCACCCGGGCTGTACACCGGCTACGGAGTGAAGACGATGGCAGGCGTGCGCGAAGCGGTTGAGGACAAACCCGACCTGGCGGTGGCGCAACAGCAGGCCGCGCGCGTTGCCGCGGCGCTCGACCGTTACACGGCACAGGTGAATCGTGCGGCCGACCAGTTGGCGGAGGCGCTTCGGTAGAGGAGGGCGGCGGACCCGTCCGGCAAACCTCACGCTTCCGCGCGGTGCGGCTGGTCGTGTGACCGCGTGTGAGGTCGGGACCGAGGGCCCTGTCTCTACGTTGGCGGACGGTCGATCACGGCGATGCGGCCGTCCGCCTGAGCGACGAGCAACTCCGCGCCGCGCGCGGCCAGGCCAACGGGGTGTACCAGACCCGGCACCGAGAACGCGGACTTCAGCTCCCCGTCGTGGAGGTCGATCACCAGCAGCGTGGAGTATGCCGCACTGATGGCGTAGAGGAGCCCCTCGGACACCACCGCGCCGGTCACCATATAGTCTGCCAGCGCGCGGCCCTGTCCCTGGAGCGACAGCCCGGACGCGAGCCGCGGCTCGAACTCGGACGACAGCACCAGGTCTTCGCGGGCGAACCGTGACACGACCAACTGGCGATGCCTCGGGTTGGGCACGCCGACCGTGATCAGCTCCCGAGCCGCCGGATCGAATGCCAGCGACATGACGTACATCTGGTGCGCTCGTACCGTCTGGAAGCGGCCCAGCCCCAACTCCCTGACCTCGCCGTCGGTCGAGAGAAAGTGGCGCCACTCGAGATCCGGATCGACGGCGGGGTCTGGCATCAGGAGCGCGTAGCTCTTGTTCGTGGACAATACGGCGAGCGTATCGTCGCCCAGGAACGTGGCCCCGGCGAGAGGCGTGAGGTCCACGCTGAAGCCCGGGTCCAGCACCACACGATGGACCACCCGTGACAGGGTGCTGTCGAGCAGGACCACGTCGTAGTGGTCGGTGATGGCGAGGAACCTTCCCGTCGCGGGATCTCGCGCCAGCCCGCTCAGCGCTCCCTCGAGGGGCACGTTGATATGCTCCCGACCTTTCACGGACAGTGTCGGGAGGTCGACGAGTGGACCGTGCGCAGGGTCGGGATCCGCATCGGCCGGGTTCGGGGCCGGGATGGCCCAAGCCCCGCGTAGCGAGATGTAAGGCGGCTGCAACTCCTCGAACGACCAGACCCAGTTCCTGGGATCGAGCGACAGCCGGACGGGATCACCCTGTCCGATGAACGGGGGGGGGCCCGTCGAGGCGAACGCCTGGAGCGCGTTGGCGGCGACCACGATCATGAAGAGCCCCATCGCGAAACGGCCGGCTTTGCTCGGCTCACGAGCTCCCTCCGCCGGCGCGATCTGGCGCATGAAGAGCAGCATTTTGCCGATCACGGCGAGCACCGCGATGTGGATGACCCACGCCCAGACATAGGTGTGGACACCGAAGATGGCGGCGCTGAACCCCTGCCCGACATCGCGGGCCAGGTGGAGCGCGGAATGGCGGAGCGCCATGAAGGTGCCCCACGCGCCCAGGAGGATCGCCATTCCGAGATAGCGAGGCCTCGGTCCGTAGCGGATGACGAACAGTCCCACCAGCGCGATGAGGATCATGGAGGTCCGCTCGGCCCAGCAGAGGATGCACGGGGAGTCCCCGTGCAGCACGCCGAGCAGGACGGCAGCCGTGACAGGACCGGCCACGAGGACGATCACGACCCAGGACAGGATCCCTCGCAACCGGTCCTCGGAGAGGGCCATCACAGGTTCACCCCCGGTACCAGGGATCCGTGCGTGCCGATGAGGAACAACAACGCCATGAGCAGGCAGCTGACGACCAACAGCCCGAAGGCGAGCCGTTCCCGCTCGGGTCGGCGCCAGACGAGCCACGCCGCCCACAGGATGAGGAGGAAGTTCAGGAACTCCATGGTGGGCCGGGGGAGGTGAGCTTACCGGGGCCCCGACGGACCAGCCGACACCTGAATCGCGCCGGTTTCATCGGGGAAGGCCTGTGTCGCCTGCAACTTCGATCGCTCGCGCAAAGGTGTCAAACGTGGACCTTGCCGTCTCCTCCGGAAGGTGAGCGGCCTAGGCGCCTTCACCCGGGCTGGCCCCGGCCCGACCCGGCCCCGATCTTACTGTACTGCGGCTGGAACTCCTTGCCCCGTTCGAAGCGAGCAACCATGGAATGTTCAGCAGCCCGACGGAGCCGTGCCCTCGTGGCCTCCACGCTCTTCGCCTTGGTGGGACTCTACGGATGCGCAACACTGCGCCAGATCGGCGCCCTGCGTCAGGTGGACTTTTCCCTGGCGGGCGCGTCCGGGAGTACCCTGGCCGGGGTGTCGATCCAGTCGATCCAGAGCTTCAATGACCTGACGGCCTTGCAGGTCGCTCGCATCGCGAGCGCTCTGTCACAGGGGACGTTGCCTTTCCAGACCGTGCTCGAGGTCCGCGCCTCGAATCCGGCTGACAACGTGCAGGCCCGGCTGCTGAAGCTGGATTGGACCCTCTTCCTGAACGACCGGAAGACGGTGAGCGGTGAGCTCGATCAGGAATATGTCCTTCCTCCCGGGCAGCCGGTGACCGTGTCCGTGCCGGTGCAACTCGATCTCCTCGAGTTCTTCGATCAGCAGCTCCAGCAGTTGGTCGACCTGGCGCTCGCAGCGACGGGAGAGGGCGGACCCGGAAAGGTGCGATTGGAGGCGACCCCGTCCATCGAAACGCCGTTGGGGCCCATCCGCTACCCGGAGCCCATCCGCATCGAGCAGGTCGTAGGAGGGTGAGCCCGCGGAGGCGGGGTGGGCCCTGCCTCGAGCTGACGGCGGGAGTCTACACGTCCGCCATCCGCAGCAGCTTGCCGCTCGCGATCAGCTCCCGCCTCCCCGCGATCCCCCGGTACCACCAGTAGCCGATGCCGGCGAGCATCAGGACGATCTTCATGCCCGTTCCCAACGCGGGCAAGAAGAGCACCGCCAGGCTGGCCAGGAGGATCCACAGGCTCCGGTGCAGCTTCGCCAGTGTCCGCTCGTCGTAGTCGGTCCGGTCCAGGGTGTGATTGTGGATCGCGACGTACGGGCCGTGCTTCTTCCCCTTCTTCACGAGCCAGATGGCGGTGAGGAGGTGGGTCTCGCGGACGGCGAGATCCCAGTTCTGGAGCCGCACGGCCAACTCCTTTCCGTTCTCGTCGGCGACGTGGATCATGTCGTGGGTCACGGTCGTGGAGCTGATGTTCACCGGGGCCGTGTACCCCGTGCCGCGGTACGAGCCGCCGCCGCCGCCGCCACCGCTCACCTTTGTCTCGAGCTGCTTTGTGGCGCCGACGACGTTTCCCCGGAAGAAGTGGTGCTCGTACGTCTTCTTGTTGATCACGATGTCGGCCATGTGCAGCTCCTTTCCATGCGCGGTGGACGGTTACTTCGCATTGCGCAAGAAGAAGCCGCGAACGGTCATCGGGGGGAAACGGAGGTGAGGTGGCGAAGCGCCCTCCCAGGCTCCGTCGGTCGGGGTTCCGTCAGGCGGACGTCATCGTCCGCCGCCGATCCCTCACCTCCTCTCGGCCCGCCCGACCGCAGGGGGCTCGCGACCCATCCGAACCAGCCGAACGGCTGCTGGACGATTCACGAGCCCTGCGGACGGACCTGCTCCCTGGGTGCCGTGTCGCTCCTCGGCGCTGGCGGTCCTACGCCGAGTCGGTGGTGGTCGGCTGTGTCCGGTCACCGGTCGCGGTCGTGTCCCCGGCCGTGTCCGCTACCATGTCCACGTCCGAGCCCGCGCCGCTCCCGCGACTCGCGCCGCTCCAGGCGCTCGCGCTCCATCCGGATGGGCGGCGCCGCGTAGCCTGGGCCAGCCACGATGATCGCGCCCGGGCGGACGTAGCCGTACCTGGTCGCGAGCCGGGCACAAGGGAACGGCCGGGGCTGTCGGCCAGGTGGAACACCGGGGATCCACTCACGACAATATCCCGGAGGCGGTAGATGCCCCGGAGGCATCCGGACGCCAGGCCGAGGCAGGTAATACGCATTTCTGGCTCGGTTCCATTCATAGCGATGGGGGCGCCACGCGCCGTCGCTCCACTCCCAGTACAACTGCACCCGGACGGCGAGCTGGGCTTCGGCCACCTGCGGCAGACCCAGCATCACTGCTGCTGCTGCGAGTAAGACCCATGTCCAATGCCGTTTCATCTTCCACCTCCCTGTTCGTGACGCGCCGTTGGCGCGCGGCCGCCACTCACAGAATGCAGGGCACGTGCCAGGGAGGAATGTCCATGAAACGGCGGATTTGTCAGGGTGCTCGGGCGGTGCGTGTCCTCTTGTCGGGACGGCGTCGTGACACACCGGGAGGTGCCTCGGAGGACACCTCGCCAGGTGGTCCCGGAATTTCCCTCTGCTTCAACGGTCGCGACGGTCACCCCGTCCGTAGCCCAGCACGTCCCGCGTCCGCCCATCCGTGCGGCGAGCGAGGAGGAAGACCATGCGCCCGTCCGCCTCGCGCCGCGCCCACAGGGACGCCTCGTCGTGGTCGGGGCCACTGCGACGATGCTCGACCTGCACTTCGTATCCGTCGTCTTCCAGAGTCTCCCTGAACGAGGTGAGGAGTTCGCCGGGGGAGCCGTCATCCTCCCAGCTCAGGGCACCGAGCACAGCCTCTCCCGTGCTCAGGGAGAACACCGGAGTGCTCGTTTCCGGCATTCCCGCGGGGCGCGGGACCCAAGCCGGGGCGCCCCGACTGCTCGCTCCGAGCCCGAGCTCGACCGTCTGGTCGTCGCTTCTGATCACGAGTTGCCCGCCGCCGTCACCCCTCATGAGGTCGATACGAGCGTGTCCGTCGTCGGAGTCGATGGTGAGCGTACCCCCGGTCGAGCTTCTGGCGAGGTCGAAGAGCACGTGCCCGTCCTTCGAGCTCACGGCGAGCGAGCCTCCGTCCTTCCCACGGGTCAACTGGATGTCGACGTCGCCGTCGTCCGAGTGGATCGTCATCGAGGTCTGGTCGCGGTCCCTCGGCGTATTCGGGACCGCTTGAACATCTTCCGACAGGTCGAGCTCGTTCCCCGCCAACCTGTGCACGAGAGCATCGGAAGGATTGCCGGGATCCAGTCCTCGCAAGAAGGTCAGACCGGCTTCGGGATCGAGCGTCGCCAGGGACGCGCTCCGATCCAGACGAGACATCATCCGAGCCGCCACGACGCCGGGCGTGCCGCCGATCTCCTGAGCCAGGTGTCTGGCCCGGGCGGCTACCCGGGTCACCGCGTACCCTACCCCCACCGCTCCCACGAGCATGACCAGGCCGATAGCCGCGGCGAACCACCCGAGTGGGGACAGGCCCCTGCGGCCGCGGGCTCCCGTAAGAGCACGCTCGAACTCGTCGTACATGGCGTTCCTCCCGTTCCCGTCTTCCGTGGGCCCGACGTCCGGTCACCGGTCCCTTGCATGGCACTACGGAATGCATGCCCACATTGTTTTGGACCACGGCGCCGGAGCCCGGTCCACCCGCCCTCGGACCACACGAAGTAGTGCGTTCCGGCCCGCTACGGCATGAAGCAGCCTTCCACGCATCTGCCGGAGGTGATCTCCTCGGACCTCCTGCCGTCGTTGAAGCGGACGAAGCCGGTGAACCGCCCGATCAACGGCTTGCCCAGGTAATCCTCGAAGGGGGCCGCCCGGGCTTCGGGAGCGCGCGACGCTGATCCAGCCGACCTCGTCGTCGTTCTGGCGGTCGCAACCGGGCACAGCCTTCTCCGCGCTCCGGCGCCTTCAGGATGGAGTCCGAGGTCCTCGGCGCTGTGGCGCTTCGAAGGTCCGGTTTCCGCTACAGGAGGTGGGGTCACCCCCTTCTGTTCCCATCAACCGGCCGAGCCTATGTCCACGCTTTCCATCACGTCGCGCCGCCGGCGCTCGGTCCTGACCCTCCTGGCCGGGATCCTCGCCTTTCTCTCCGCCCCTCCCGCTCCGGTTGCCGCCCAGCGGGGATTCACGTTCCGCGGGGGCTTGAACCTGAGCCGCTTCGTGGGCGGCGACACCAACGCGCGAGCCAAGCGCGGCCTGAACCTGGGAGGCGCGCTCCGTCTCGTCGGTGCCGGGTCCGTCGGCTTGTGGGTCGAGGGTTACTACCGGCAGAAGGGTGCCGAGAGCCTGGACCTCGCCACGGCCGCAATGTCTCCGACCTCGAGGTTCGAGGTGGGGATCGACTACGTCGAGGTTCCCGTGCTGCTGCGTATCGATCTGCCCTCCTTGGGCTCGAAGGTCCGACCGTACGTGCAAGGTGGACCTGCATTCGGCTGGAAGCTCGACTGCTCGGTTTCGGTGACGGCCGCGAGCGGCGGACAAGCGACGCCGGACTGCAGGGATCTCCTTGGAGGCAACGCGTCGGCCACGCTGCGCGACTACGAGCAAGGGGTCGTATTCGGTGGTGGTCTCGATCTCCATGTCTTGGGGGGCCTCGGTGCGCTCAACCTGGATGCGCGACTGACCCGCGGCCTCAGCCGGCTGGCCCGGAACGGAGACGGGCCCGACGTGAAGAACCAGTCGTTCACGCTGATGTTGGGATACTCGTTGAGCTTTCCGGGGATGGGGGGAGGCCCCCGTTCCGGCGGGCGGCCCTTCTGACGACGCGTAGCAGGTGACGCGGGTCTGTGGGCTGTAGACGGAAGGCCGGGATTGCGAGACGGACGAGCCCGTCCCTTCCTCCATGCGTCCCTGAAGGATGACGCTGCGACGGCGCCACAAGTGATGGACGCACGCGGCGGTGGGGCTGTGGCACGCGCGCAACACATCCGGGATCGGGCCCGCTCGCCGGGGTCGTCCGGGGGCGCCGTGTGGCGCCGGCACGACGTCGCGGCCGTCACTCCACTCGGGACGGCACCAAGCGTGCATCTGTGGCCGGTTGCTCGACCGGGCCGTGGCCCGCGGGAAGGTCACCCCCCCGTCGAGCCAGGCGTGGCTCGATCCGGGAGGAAACCATGTGGAGACACGCTCGTTCGAGGTTCCGACGATGGTCGGGGCCAGGACCTGGCTGGACCTGGAAGATGTGTGCCGTAGCGACGGTGCTGACGATAGCCGCAGGCCCTGCCGGCGAAATCTCGACGAGGATGCCGGCTGAACCCTCTCTGCACGCGCGCCTGGGCAACCTGGAGGATCGAGCCACGGCGCTCGAGGCCAGCTACCGCAGCCTGCGCTCCGAGTATGAGCGCGAGATACGGCCTCTGGAGCTGGCGCTCGGGCGCTACGGTGACGACGACACCCTCGTCGCGCGCATCGCGGTTGCGCTCGTCCGTGAGGGGCGGAAGGCGGGGGTCGACCCTCGCCTGCTCGCTTCCGTGCTCCTGGTGGAAGATCCCTGGCTCGATCCGGAGGCCGTGAGCCCGCAAGGTGCCGTCGGCCTGATGCAGGTGATGCCGCTCCACGCCGGGTCGTGGGGATGCCCTTCCGACGACCTGACGGACCCCGAGATCAACATCTGTCACGGGGCGCGGATCCTGGCTCACGACATCCGGCTCGAGCACGGCGATCTAGACCGCGCGTTGCTCCGCTATAACGGGTGTGTGCGCGGCGCGAACACGCCGGATTGCCGGCTCTATCCCTTCCACGTGTACCGCCAGCAGAGCCTCGCCCTCTTACGGCCGTCGGGGGCGGGCGGGGGACGTGAGCTCGGACCGGCGCAATGACCCGGAGGTGTCAGGGCTTGCGCGCCCGGTGGGGGTGAGCGGCACCCGCTCCTCGAGTGGCTCACGCCGGTCCGCGCGATCTCACGCGTAGCCATCCGATCGTTCGGCCTTCGACGCTCCGGCCTCGCTGTCGAAAGCGCAGTTGGGGGTGAGTCCCCCGTTTCGGTGGGTCTTCCTAGGGCCCGCAGTGCTCCCAGCCCATCAGTCGGACCGGCTCCGCGGCACGGTCGATCCACGTCCGTGCGAAGTAGGCGTTGATACGTCCGTACGCGGTGTCGAACACCCCGGGGGTGTACACACGCCGGAAGCGCTCGCTCGACTCCAGGCCGCGAAGGTAGAGGGTTTGCGGGGGGCAGCCTCCGCCGTCGGGCTGGAATTCCGGGAGCATGACGTCGGGCGGTGCGGTCCAGAACACGGAGGCGCTGAATGCCGTGTGATCGCGCGGCCCGCGCCGATCGCCGGGAGAATGCCCCATGGCCACCCAGTTCAGCCCCAGCAGGTCTCTGGTCGTTCCCCGGTACGTGAGGCCGAAGCCGCCTACCGCGATCACACCCACTGACGGGTGCGAGGTCAGGACGGTATTCATGCCGGCGGCCAGCTCGCGGCCGTGACGGGCGATGTCCATCTCCCGTCTCAGGTCCTGGGTGTCTCGAAAGTTGTCCCAGTAGGCGGTGGCGACCGACAGCGCCAGGAGTGCGGCAAATGCCGCGCTCAGCCGAGAGCCGTGTGTCATTCGTAACCGTCCCAGGCCCCCTGCGGCCAGGGACGCCACGAGTACGACGAGCAGCGGCGGCACCGCCGGCTGGAGGAATCGATAGTCCCGGAAGTGGTCCCCACCACCGACGACCACCACGGCAAGCAGCGCCAGGGCGGTCCCGGCGGTCAGGGCGACGGCGCGTTGCCGACGGGGCAGCGGCTCCCGTCCGAACCTGCCGGGCGCGAGTGTGACGGCTCGCGCCGCCAGGAGGACCGCCGCGGTCAATTCCGGCCTCCGGAACAACCCGTGGGCGATGTAGCGACCTCCCTGATACAGGCGGTAGCCGAGGGCCGGAGGGACCTTCGCGTAGTAGGTGTTGGGAAACGGGTAGCCGAAATAGGACAGGCGGAACCCGGTGAGCGCGGCCTCGGTGAGAAGGAAGGCGAGGATGCCCGGTGCCAGGGCGACCGCGCCTCGGCGCAATCCGCCCGGATGGACGAGAATCCCCAGCAGGAGCATCGCCGGCACGACGGCGAGTGCCTCCGGGCGCGCCAGAACGCAGAGCGCGACCGCGGTCACCAACAGGGCAGAGGCTCTCGCCGTCGCCTCTTCGCGGGTCGTCAGGACCAATCCGACAAGCATGAGTTGCGTCGCGAAGATCCACGCGACGAGGTCCATCAGGGTGAGCGTGGTCCAGGCCACGAAGAGCGGGTAGAAGAGCAGCAGGGCCGCAGCGGTCCAGCCGCCCCATCCCCCGGGTGGCGAAGCGAGTCCCTCGGTGGCGGCGTCGGCGACCCACCCCACCATGAACACCGTGGCCATGCAGAGGACGAGAGAGGCGATCAGAAGCTCCGTCTCGCCCCCGCCGGGCAGCTTCCATGCCAGCGCGGCCACGAGCGTCCACAGCATGGACGTGAACCCCTCGACCCGATCGCCCCCGGGCGTGAAGACGAACCCTGCCCCGTGGGCCAGCGAACGTCCGTACGCCATGAAGATGTTCGCGTCGTCGATCCCGTGGATCGAGGGACGACGCATGAGCGCCCAGCAGGCTGCCGCCGCCAACGAGACACCACCGCCCGCGACGGTGAAGCGCGTCGTCTTCACGCGGGCAGGCATAGGAATCGCCGCCGTTCGGAGTCGGTCATCCGTCGCGCGCCGTCTCGATCTCCGGCCGGCGGACTCAATCCGCGCGCAGTGCCACGGCCGGCGGTGTCCTCGCCGCCCGTTCCGCGGGAATCAGGCTTGCCAGTCCGGCCACCACGATGAAGACGATCGAGACGCCGACGAGGGTGGCGGGATCCAAGGGCTTCACGCCGAAGAGCAGGGAGCGGAGCAAGCCCGACAACGCGACGGCGGCCGCCAGGCCCAAAACGACTCCGGTGCCGGCGAGGACCATGCCGTACGACAGGAAGATCTTCCGGATCACGCCCGCGTCCGCTCCCAGGGCGAGGCGCACCCCCATCTCCGACGTGCGCTGGGTCGCTACGTAGGACAGCACCCCGTAGATACCCACGGAGCCGAGGAAGAGTGCGATGAGGGCCGCCAACAGAAGGAGCGACATGGTGAACGTGGTGCGGCTCAGCGACGCATCGACGATGTCTTGCAGGGTACGGACGTTGGTGATGGGAATGTCCGGGTCCAGCGCCTTGACGGCCTCTCGAATGGCCGGCACCAGGGAGGTGGGATCGCCGCCGGTGCGAACGACCATCATCATCGCGCGTACGCTTCCGCCCACGGAGTCGAGCATCGGCTTGTAGGCAATCTGCTCGACGGGCGTCTGCAGGCCCCCGTCGTGTACGTCGCCCACGACCCCCACGGTGTGCGCCGGTGCGCCGCCGATGGTGATGCGCTTGTTCAACGCGCTCGCGTTCGGCCAGAACTCCTTCTTGAACGACTGGCTGATGATGATCGTGCCCAGGCGGGCGTTGTCGTCGTCTTCGGTGAACCCTCGTCCCTCGACCAGGGGGATTCCCATCGTCGCGAAGTAGCCGGGCATCACCCGACGGAAGTGGAAGGCGTGCGGGAACTCACCCTCGGGGGTGGGGAACTCGGCGATGTTCGCGGTGATGTACGCCGCTCCGCCGGTGAGGGGCAGAGCGTTGATCCCGGATGCGGACGTCACTCCGGGGATCGCCTTCAGCCGGGCCACCAGCTGGGTGTAGAACTGGGTGATCGGTTCCCCGCCGGCGTACTTGGCCGGCGCCGGTGAAAGACGGAAGGTCATCACCCCCTTCGGATCGAACCCGGGGTCGACCGACCGCAACGCCCGGTAACTGCGGATCATAAGACCCGATCCGACCAGCAGGACCAGGGCCAGAGCCACCTGTAGGACGACCAGCACGCTTCGCGCGCGCAGCCGACGCTTGCCGACCGTGGAGCCGCGGCCGGCGTCGTTGAGGGTGAGGAGCACCCTCCCGGCGCTCACCCTGATGGCTGGGAGAACGGCGAGGAGGAGCGCCGCGACGAGAGAGATCGCCAGCGTGTAGAGCAGCACGGTGACGTCGATACCGATGGCGTCCAGTCGGGGGACGCTCGCCGGGCCCGAGGCCACGAGCGCGCGCGTTCCCACGAGGGCCAACCCGATTCCGATGAGTCCACCGGCGAGGGAGAGCACCGCGCTCTCCACCAGAACGTATCGGATCAATCTTCCGCGTCCCGCCCCCAGAGCCAGGCGAACGGCGTTCTCCCGTGTGCGCGCCTCGGCGCGAACCAGAAGGAGGTTGGTGACGTTGCTGCACGCGATGAGGAGCACCAACCCCACGGTCCCGAGGAGGATGAGCAGCGGCGTCCTCGCGTCGCCCACCAGGCCGTCGCGCAGGGTCTGGACCCTGGCCTTGCCGCTGAACACGCCGCTCATCCACGTGGGGCCGTACCCGGCTTCGGGAAAGCGCGCAATCAGGTTCTCCGCGTCCGAGACCGCCTGCGCGATCGTGACGCCGGGCTTCAGCCGGGCGATGCCGTTCAAATGATGTCCCCCGAAGTTCTCACTCGCCGGATCGAGCTGGTGGGGGATCCACACGTCCGTCTCCGGCGTGGGAAAGTCGTAACCCGACGGCATGACGCCGATGATCTCGAACTTCACGCCGTTCAGGTCGATGCTTCTGCCGATGACGCTCGGGTCGGAGCCGTACCTGTCCCGCCACAGTCCCCGGCTGATGAGCGCGACGCGGGGGCCCTGGGGAACGTCTTCCTCCGCCGTCGGAAAACGACCGACGCGTGGCTGTGTGCCCAGGAGCTCGAAGGCGCTCCGCGTCAACGCGGCGACATCGACCTGGATCGGGGGACCGTCGTCGCCCACGAGGGGCCACTGGATATTGCCGCCCGCGTAGGCGCCGAACTGCTCGAACGCGCGGTTGTTGTTGACGAAGTGCCAGTAGCCGCGATCGGAGAAGGGAATCCACGGCGGCCGTCCCGGGCCCGGTCGAACGCCGGCCTCTACGCTGACCAGCCGGTCGGCGTTCGGGTAGGGGAGCGGACGGATCAGAACGCCCTCGACCACGGAGAAGATCGCCGTGTTCGCGCCGATGGCGACAGCGAGCGTGAGCACCGTCACGATGGTGAAGGCGCGCTCCTTGACGAGCACGCGGAGCGCCACCCGCAGATCCTGAAGCAGCGAAGACATCGTCCCAACCTCCCAGCACGTTTTCCGCGCTCCGTCGTCGGGCTCGAACGGCCTCGGTGATGACGACGGGCTCTGACTATCTGGCCTTCGATTCGGCGTGGGTCAAGCCCGGGAGCCCGGAGACGGGTGGGTGGGCCGTTCGTCGCCCTCGGGGCGAGAGGCCATCGATCAATGCGTTGTCGGAGCGGCGATGTCCGCGCGCCGCTCCCACCGTCTCCTGGCCGTTCGGGCCTCGCCGCCCTGGTCGACGAAGTGATCGATCTGGATCACGATGTTCGGCGCGCGCCCGTTCAAGCACTCTTCATGGACAGGCCGATCCGCCTTCGCCCGATATCGACGTCCAGGACGCGCACTTCGACGCGCTGCCGCACGCGCACCACTTCGTGGGGGTCCTTGACGTAGCGATCGGACAGTTGGCTGACGTGGACCAGGCCGTCCTGGTGGACACCCACGTCCACGAAGGCTCCGAAGGCGGTGACGTTGGTTACGATCCCGGGCAGGACCATTCCGGCTTTCAGATCCTCGATGTCGTGCACATCGGCGAAGGCGAAGACTTCGAAGGCGGGGCGGGGGTCCCTCCCCGGGCGAGCCAGCTCCTCGAGGATGTCGTTCAGCGTCGGCCTTCCGACGTCGGCGCCCAGGTACCGATCGGGAACGATCCTGGCCCGAACCTCGGGGTCCTGCACGAGATCCTCCACGGAGCATCCGAGGTCCTTCGCCATGCGCTCGATGAGCGCGTAGCGCTCGGGGTGTACGCCGCTCCCATCGAGGGGATGCGTGCCGTCCCGGATGCGCAGGAAGCCCGCCGCCTGCTCGAACGCCTTCTCCCCCAGGCGCGGAACGTCCATGAGGTCCCGACGAGTGCGGAATGGGCCGTGCTCCTCGCGCCATCGGACGATGTTCTTGCCCAGGGCGGGCCCCAGGCCCGCCACGTAGGCGAGCAGCGACGGACTGGCGGAGTTCACATCCACACCCACGGCGTTCACACAGCTCATCACGGTGTCGTCCAGGGCGGATCTGAGCGCCGTCTGATCCACGTCGTGCTGGTATTGGCCGACGCCGATGGAGCGGGGATCGATCTTCACGAGCTCCGCGAGCGGGTCCAGAAGGCGGCGACCGATGGAGACCGCACCCCGGACCGTGAGATCGTGATGGGGGAGCTCCTCGCGAGCCACGTCGCTCGCGCTGTAGATCGAGGCTCCCGCCTCGTCCACCATGACGACGGGAAGATCGAGGTCCAGCTCCCGAAGGAAGGCCTCCGTCTCCCGGCCGGCGGTGCCGTTGCCCACGGCGAACGCCTCCGGCGAGAAACGCCGAACGAAGTCACGGACCACCCGCGCGGCCTCTTCACGTCGGTTCGCTCCGAGCTCGGGGAAGATGGTGGTGTTGTCCAGGAGGCCACCCTGGGCGTCGAGGGCCACGAGCTTACAGCCGGTCCGGAAGCCGGGGTCGATGGCCAGGATACGCCGGTCGGGAAACGGCGCCGCCATCAGGAGCTCGCGGAGGTTGGTGACGAAGACGCGGATGGCGTCCTCGTCGGCTCGGGCTTTCGCCGCCTTCAGCGTCTCCCGCTCGAGGCTCGGAAGCAGCAGCCGCTTGTAGGCGTCCTCCAGGGCGAGCTCGATCTGCTCGGACGCGAAGCTACGGCCGCGCACGAAGCGTCGCTTCAGTCTCGCGAGGGCGTCGGCCTCCTCGGGCCTGGCCTGTATCCGGAGGAATCCCTCGTTGCTGCCTCGCAGGATGGCGAGGATCCGGTGGGACGGGGCTCGGCCGACGGGCTCGGACCACGCGAAGTAGTCCTCGTACTTCGCCGCCTCGGCCGCCTTCTTCTTCACGACGGTTGACGCCAGGACCGCGTTCCGGGCGAAGAGGTCGCGCAGCTCCGAGCGTACCTCCAGGTTCTCGCTCACATCTTCGGCGACGATGTCCCTGGCCCCAGCGAGGGCGGCATCGCGGTCATGGAAGGCGGACAGGTCGATCCGTGCACCGGTCTGTGCCAGGAGCGCTTGGGCCAGGGGCTCGAGGCCCGCCTCCCTCGCCGCCATGGCCCGAGTGCGTCGCTTGGGCCGAAAGGGAAGATAGACGTCCTCCAGGGCCTGCAGGGTCTCGGCTCCTCCGATCCGGCGACGCAGGGTGTCGTCGAGCAGACCTCGCTCCGAGAGGGACGACAGGATCGCATCGCGGCGCTTGTCGAGCTCGGCCAGCTGGGCCAGCCGGTTCCGGACGGATGCCACGGCAACCTCGTCCAGGGACCCGGTGGCCTCCTTCCGGTAGCGAGCGATGAAGGGGACCGTCGCGCCCCCCGCCAAGAGCTCGGCGGTGGCCCGCACCTGACCCACGCGCACCCCCAGCTCCCGGGCGACGGCGGTGGCGTGATCGGCGGAGGGTGCGGCCTCTGTCTGGGGCATCGTGTCCTTACTGTGCTCGGGTCTCGTCCGGGGGCATCCTCTTGTACGCGGCTCCCCTCGAGGGTTCCCGTTCCGGCGATCTCCTCGTGCCCGGATGGTGCGTGTAGGCAGCGATATTGACACGCCGTCGTTGGGACGGAGCGTGCGTCGGTGCAGCTGGAGAGCGTCTAGCTGTCGAGAGCGCCGGCGTCGGGTTGGCGTTTGCCGTCGATGGCCTGCTGCGCCGCACCTCCGGCCGCGTCACCGGCCGCGCCGATCAGGCCGGTGGCCAGACCGGTCGCTCCGCCGGAAGCCCCGCCCGCACCCAGCCCTGCCGCCGTTCCCAACACCACCTTCATGACGCCTTGCTGGTCCTGGGGAAGGACGGCCACCATCAGGGTGCAGACGGACCCGACCACGACGCCCACGATGGCGTCGCCGAGCTGCTTCGACACCTCTTCGGCCGAGGTGCCGGCCGGGCCGCCGATGGCACGGCTGACGAGCGCCGCCGCCGAGTCGGCCGCCATGGAGATCAGCCCGGCGACGAGGTCGCCGAGGGTGAATCCGACCTCGCGTGTGCTGACCTGTTGGAAGCAGACGCTCGTCGGTAGACAGAACCCCCAGCCGCTGATGTCCTGACAGTCCTGCGTCGTGGTGATGAACGCCGGAGTCGACACGGCGACCGGCCCGCCCTTCCCCTGGATCCCCGGGGGAGAGCCGTCCTGCGGCTCCGTGTTCGGGGAAGACGGGAGGAAGTATTTGACCTGGGAGCCCAGGAGCCGGAGCGGGATCGAAGGGGTGGCCAGGGTGGGCAGGGGCAGGTGCGGCTGGGTGAACCCCCAGTCGTGACCGGCGAGGACGTTTCCGACGCCCTCCGTCGTGACCCTGTGCCACGACCACTTCCCAGTGATGGCGAATCCCGGCGCCGGGTTCGAGGCGGTCGCGAGCCAGCTGTACGAGGGGATCGGGGCCGGGTTCGGCGGGGCGGGGGGTGCGCTGGGCGGCATCACCGAGTGTACGTCGGTTCCCAAGCCGGAGACGGGCGGGTACTTGGCGATTCGTGCGGGCATGGCTTACTCCCTTCGGGTTCCGACGCGCACATCCCCCTCGATCTCGGCGAGGCGCTTGGGCTCCAGTGCCACATCGAGGGGATGCCGGCCCACCCAGATGAGCACGACCGTGCGGGTGGTCAGGTCGACGTCCACCAGGTAGAGCTCGCTCTCCAGCTCGAGTGGCCGCACACCCATTCCATGGACCTGGAACCAGGGCCGCTCTCCCGGCAGCTGGAGCGTGCATCGGGGATGGGCTGGATCCATGCCGTCCAGGGCGATCCATTCGGTACCGTACAGGAACGGGAGCCACAGGCCCTGTGAGGCGGAGCGGCCCACCCAGGGATGAATGAGCGTCGGGAGCTTCTCCGGCGGCGTGGTGAGCAGGTTCCCCCGGCAGAAATCGGGAGGCAGCAGGCCCCGCGCCACCTCGGGATAGGGGAGCGGTGGGTCGGTGGTCATGGGAGGAAGGCCGCACATGGCCGAGCGGGGAAAGGTCGAGAAGTCCAGGACCCCGAAGCTCGCCGGGAGCGGCTGCTTGGCCCACTCCAGCGGGTGTCCGACGACCAGGCGGGCCGGGGTCAGGCGATCTCCCGGAAGCTCCAGGTTCGGGAGCGTGCGGCCCTGGACGGACTCGGGCCGATTCTCGATGACCCATCCCTTGCCGAAGCGGTTTCTGGGGTATCGCGCGGGGTTCCCGCCCGAGACGACACGCTCCACGGCCGCCGTGGCCTGTCTCAGCTTCTCCGGGTCGACCGCGCTCCGCACGCCCTCCACCACGGTGCGCTCGAACCAGGGATCCCGACCTCCATAGGCGTTCTCGAGCCGGAGCGGCATCTCCTCGAAGGGCTCGGGATCGCTGAAGACGATGCGGCCGTTCACGTGATCCGCGACGCGGTCTCCGAAGACCTCGGCCTGATACTGGAACCGGTCCCCGACGCTGACCCCGACCGACGCCTGGGCCACGGGCCGTGGTGGACGCGCGCTTCCATTGACCACGAGGTCCGTGCCGGGCTTGAACCCGACGAGATCCGCGAGTGCCCGGAACGATACGGGCTCCTCCGGCTTCTCCGGGTCGACCGGCTCGTGCTGCACGGGGTCGGTGAGCAAGCCCGTCTGCTCGGGTGCGAGAACGCAGGGCTTCCCGGGCTCGAACGTATACGTGCGCTTGTAGATGACGGCCAGCTCCAGCCGGCCGGACGCACCGGCCTGGACGGCGCGGAGCAGTGCCGGTGGATGGGCTTCCAGCTCCGGCGGAAGCTCGGCGAGGGGAAGCTCGTCGAACGGCGTGGGCTTGGGGATGGCTGGGTGGGACTCGGCCATGTCAGTCTCCCTCCGCCGAGGCCGAGGCGGTCGGCGCGACGGGCGGAGCGTCCGGCCATTCCAGCTCCGTGCTACGCAATTCTTCGGGGCGTACCAGATAACGGAACAGCGCGACATAGGACGCCACGAGCACCCCTTCCGCCGGCATGGCGACAACGGTGGTCAGCCGGGACGTGAATCGACTGCGAAGCTCCCCGACACGCACGTGGGCCACCGGCCCCTGGAGCGGCGGCATCGGGAAGACCACGTCCCCGTCCGGAGAGAAGCCGCTCAGCTGCAGCGCCCGTCCGAGCTCGCCCTCGCCGGCTGCCACGAGCTCGGGCACGGTCTGGTTGAAGCTCGACTCCATCATGGCCAACGCCACGGCCTGGATCGGCTCCTCCGGGCTCCCTTCGGGCAGGAGGAGTCCCCTGGGCTTGAAGAAACACAGCGGGCGAGGCTGATCGCTCCAACGTCCGATGAGGCGCTCGGGGTGTTCGAGGTTCGGCAACGCGGTTCCTTCCACGTCCTCTTCCAGAAAGAGCAGGCCCCGCCCTTCGGGGTTGACCGGGTGCTCCACCACGGAATCCTGCATGAGGCGGGCCTTTCCTCCGAACGCCCGGTCGTTGGTGAGCGGCATCTCCGTGAAGGGCGCGGGATCCGACGGGACAAAGCCCGAGCCGGCGCGGACCCATACCCGGTCGCCGAACACCACCGCGTCGTGACGAACCTGCCCGCACGCGACGCCCACCCGCATCCAGGTCACCGGCTCCCCACGCGGCGCGCGTGCCTGCCCGAACACCAAGATGTCGACGCCTGATTTCCGAAACTCCGTCTCGGCATCCAGCGTGACGCCCTCGAACGCGAACGGCTTGTCGAACACGGGCCACGCTTCGTCGCCGGTTACGGCGGTCAGGGCTCCGCCGTCCAGAACGAAGGTCACCTTCGTGGCGGCGATCGCCACCATCTCCTGCTCACCGGTCGAGCCTCTGAGCAGCTTGCTGGGAAACGGCGTGTGGTTCGTGTACTCCATCAGTCGTCGCCGAAGCCTTCCTGACCCACGAACGGGATGGCCTTGAGGCGCTCATGCGTCCACCAGAGGGCCCGTTCCGCCAGCTTCTGGCTGTGCCCCGCGAAGTCTTCCTCGTCCGTCAGGTTCGGGTCGAGCTCCACGGCGCGCCGCATCCTGGCGTTGAAGTAGACTCCCTTCATGTCGTCGACGGCACTCTTCTCCAACTTCTGGAGGAAGTCGGGCTCCGGCTTCTCTCCGGCCAGCACTGTGGCGATCAACGCCTCCCGTGCCTTGCTGAGGCGGCTGTCCAGGAAGAACGTGCTGTCGATGTCTCGTCCCGCGGCAACGAGCATGGGTGCGGACTCCTAGCAGTTCATCTTGATGCGCTCGGCGGCGATCTTGACGTCGTCGTTGGCGTATACGGTGAGATCCCCCATGCGCGAGACGAGGTGCTGCGCGTGTCCCTCGGTGCGGATGACTCCGCCCGCGCGGATCTCCAGGTCCTGATCCGTGGCGAGCGACAGCCCCTCCCGCCCTCTCAACGCCACGTGCTCGGCGTCGATGGACACGCCGCCCGACGAGCGGATGGCCAGCTCTGCGCCGTCCAGCTCGATCCGGACCCCTTCGGAGGTGACGACCACGGACACGCACAGCCTTCCGTCCGGCGCCTCGACCCGAAGCGTGTCTTCATGCGGCCGGCGCATCAGGCGGAGGTGGTGCTCTCCCACGAGGGCCGTCGAGGCCCCCTCGGGGGCCGGCTGCTCGAGGGTCGCGCTGCTCGTGTCGGGTCGTTCGTCGTGTTGGCTCATCGGGTGACTCCCCCGTTCAGGCATTGTGCTTGATCATCGCGGCACTGATCTGGACGATGGCGCCCGAGGTGATCTTCACACCGGCGGGACCGATCTCGATGCTGGACCCACCGGCGGTGAGCTTGATGGTGGTTCCGCCGGTGACATCGACTTCGGCGCCTGCGTCGATCTTGATGTTGGCGGCCGCACTGACCTTGGCGTCGGTGCCGGCTTTCACGGCCGTCTCCGTGCCGCTTTCCATGCCGACCTTGCCACCCGCCTCGAGAGAATGGTCGCCCCCGGCCGTCACCTTGTCGTTCCCACTCACCTGGAGGCCCCGGTCGCCCTGGACCTCGACGGTCTGACCACCACCGACGGTCAGGCTCTGGTCCGCGCCGACCTCCACGCTCTGATTCGAGCCGATCGTCTGGGTCTGATTCGAGCCCACCTCGCTCGACTCGTCCACGCCCACGCTGACCGTGCGGTTGTTGCTCACGGTGTGCGTCTCGTCGTTGCCCACCGACGTGCTCAGGTTGTACTGGGCGTTGACGGTCACCTGCTCCTCACCCTTGGTATCCGTCACCGAGATCTCGTTGTTGCCTCCTCCGCCCGGCGAGCTCCTCGAGATCATCCCCATCTGGATCCCCGAGCCCGGCAGCTCGACAGGAGGCATCTGTTCCGCATTGTAGACGCTTCCCACGACCAGCGGTCGATCCGGATCGCCCTCGAGGAAGTCCACGACCACCTCGTTGCCGATCCTCGGGATCGTGACGTTCCCGTAGCTCTTGCCGGCCCATGGCGTCGACACGCGTACCCAGCAGGAGCTGTTCTCGTCCTTCTTGCCCAACCGGTCCCAGTAGAACGCGACCTTGATACGCCCGTACTTGTCGGTCCAGATCTCCTCTCCGGAAGGGCCCACCACGAGGGCCGTCTGGGTTCCCACCATGCGGGGCCGGGGGTGCCGCGGCGGCGGGCGGTAGGGCACGTTGTGCGGAATCCCGTCGAACGAGTTCTTGTAGTCCAGGTCGCCGTCGTTCCAGGAGCGGTAGCTGTTCCCACGGGCCTCGTGGGCGATCCGCACCAAGGCATAGTCCTGGTTGAGCCCGTCGGCATAGTGATCTTCGAGGGCGAAGCGGAATCCGGTGGTGAAACCCCGGCACGTTCCCTCGCCGTGGACGAGATGGCGCCCGGCCTCCAACGCCTCCACCCGCAGCCGTGCGTACCGTTCTCCCTCCTCCAGCTCCGAGTACATCCTGGGATGGTACTCGTAGATCTCCTGCTCCTCCTCTCCCGAGATGGACGAGAGGAGGTTCAGCGAAGGCTGCTCGAAGTCGTAGTCCTGTAGCGTGACGGTGCCCGTGTGGACGGCGTATTCGCTCTCCAGCCGGGTGACCACATCCTGTTGCGGAAGCGCCTCGGAACGGAGCGGGGCACTCTCCTTGTTGGGACAGGGGTCTATGGCGCTGTTGTCGTCCGCCAGGACCAGAACGTGCTTGGTGTCGGAGTGCTCGAAGAAGTAGAAGATCCCCTCTTCCTCGAGGAGGCGTGACACGAACGTCAGGTGACTCTCCCGATACTGGACGCAGTACTCCCGCTTCGGATAGCTGCGGGTACAACGGACCTCGTAGTCCGAGAGTCCCACCCCGTCGAAGACCTGCTCGACGATCTCGAGCACGTCCATGGCCTGGAAGATCCTGCAGTCCTCCGACAGAGAGAGGAACCAGAGCCACGGGACGATGTCCGCCTCGTAGAACGTGAGGCCTTCCTCCTGGCCCAGCTGCTTGAAACGACGCACCGCCCCGTGGATGTAGCGTTGCTCCCCGTTGTCCAGCGTGACGGAGATGGCCATGGGCTTGCGCAGGACATCGTCCGGCGAGATCGACGCCTCTTCCGACATGAGGTCGAGGCGGAACGCGTAGGGCGTGGAGATGGCCTCTTCGCCGGAGTAGCCCTGCAGGAGGAGGACGTCTTCGCCGAGGGTTGTGGTGACCCGCATGGGCCGGTTCGCCTGGGTGTATCGAGGCATGATGAGTTCCTCTCGCTAGGCCGTCTCCGGAGCCTTCGACTTCGTGGTGTCCGCGACATCGGTTCTGTACGCGAACCGACCGCCATCGCCCAACTCCACGTGGATTCGCTCCGGGGTCTCCGCCGCCACCATCGACTGCAGGATGAGGCGTGAGATGTCGGGCAGCACCGTGTTTGTGAGGATGTTGTCCACGTTTCGGGCGCCGCTTTCAACCTCCGTGCATCGGTCGGCGATGGCCGCCTTCACGGCATCGTGCACCGACAGCTCCACCCGGTGACTCTCCCGGATGCGACGCTGGACCTTGCCCAGCTTCAGGTCGATGATCGTGCGCAGCGCCTCGTCCCGGATCGGGAAGTAGGGGATGATGACCGTGCGGCCCAGGAACGCGGGCTTGAACGCCTGGTCCAGCTCCGGCTTGAGCGCCTTCGCCAGCCCCTCCGAGCTCGGCATGGTCTCCGGGTCGGCGCACAGCTTCATGAGCGTGTCCGTCCCCGCGTTGGTGGTGAGGATGATGACGCAGTTCTTGAAGTCTATCTGTCGGCCTTCGCCGTCCTCCATGCGGCCCTTGTCGAAGACCTGGAAGAAGAGCTCCAGGACGTCGGGATGTGCCTTCTCGATTTCATCGAGGAGAACGACCGAATAAGGGTGACGGCGCACCGCCTCGGTGAGGACGCCTCCCTCGCCGTATCCCACGTAGCCCGGAGGCGAGCCCTTGAGGGTGGATACCGTGTGGGCCTCCTGGAACTCGGACATGTTGATGGTGATGAGGTTGCGCTCTCCTCCGTAGAGGAGGTCGGCGAGGGCCAGGGCCGTCTCGGTCTTGCCCACGCCGCTCGGACCCACCAACAGGAACACGCCCACCGGCTTGGCCGGGTCTTCGATGCCGGCTCGAGACGTCCGGATGCGCTGACTGATGATCTCCAGGGCGTGGTCCTGACCGATGATGCGTCGGCCGAGGTGCGCCTCCAGCTCCAGGGCCGTCGCGAGGTCGTCGCGGAGCATCTTTCCCACGGGTATTCCCGTCCACCCCGAGATCACCTGGCCCACCAGGTCGGCGTCGACGCAGACCGGAACCAGGGGATGCTCTCCCTGGATCTCTTCGAGCTCGGCGCTGATCTCGTCGAGTCGGGCGCGCAGCTCTTCGGGAGACCGCTCGTCTTCCGAGGACTCGGCCGGCTCACCCTCCTCCTCGGCCACCAAGGCCTCCAGGCGCTCGCGCAGCTGCCGGATTTCCGCCACGAGATCCCGCTCCTTGGCCCAGCGCTCCGTGAGCGCTTGGAGCTCGGTCTCGGTAGTGGATCGCGTCGCGGCGATCTGCTGGAGCCTCTCGCCGTGGTCGGCGCCGGTGGCGGCTTCGCGCCGGAGCACGCGCTCCTGGACCGCCAAGTCGTCGAGGATCCGTTGCGCGTTCTCCACCTGTGCAGGCGTGGCGTTCTGTCCGAGGGAGAGGCGGGCGCACGCCGTATCCAGGACGCTCACCGCCTTGTCGGGAAGCTGGCGGTCGGGCAGGTACCGGTGGGAGAGACGCACCGCCGCGTCGATGCCGTCGTCGAGGATGCGGACACCGTGGTGCCCCTCCAGGTGCGGGACCACGGCCCGCATCATGACCAGGCAGCTCTCTTCCACGGGCTCCTCGACCTTCACGACCTGGAAACGCCTGCTCAGGGCGGGGTCCTTCTCGATGTACTTCTTGTACTCGGACCACGTGGTGGCCGCGATGGTGCGCAGCTCTCCTCTGGCGAGGGCCGGCTTCAGGAGGTTGGCGGCGTCGCCCTGGCCCGCCTGTCCCCCGGCTCCGATGAGCGTGTGCGCCTCGTCGATGAAGAGGATGATGGGCGTTTCCGACGACTTCACCTCCTCGATGAGGCCTTTGAGACGGTTCTCGAATTCACCCTTCACTCCGGCGCCGGCCTGAAGCAGGGCCAGGTCCAGGCTGCGGATGGAGACGCCCCTGAGCGGCGGCGGCACGTCGCCCTCGGCGATCCGCATGGCAAAGCCCTCCACCACCGCGGTCTTCCCCACTCCGGCCTCGCCCACGAGGATGGGGTTGTTCTGACGGCGGCGGGTGAGGATGTCGACCACCTGCCGGATCTCGAAGTCCCGCCCCAGCACCGGATCGAGCTTGCCCGACGCCGCCTGGCCTGTCAGGTCGAAGGTGAACTGGTCGAGGTTGGGGGTCTTTCCCTTGCCTGGGCGTGGCGCCGAGGCCCCCCCGCCGGCGGCGGTCGTCTGGGTCGGCGTCTCCGACTCCTCGGAGGACTGGGCCACGATCTCACCGAAATCCCGGTACAGCTCCTCGCCGGAGATCTTCTCGAGCTCCCGGCTGAGCTCCCGCCCCAGGCGTCTCAGATCGTCCCGGGTCACGAGAGCCAGGAGCGTGTGACCAGTGCGAATTGCGTCGGCTCCGAAGTCCACAGATCCGATGGTCCACGCTTCTGTGAGCAGTTTGACCAGAGACGGACTCAGCGCCGGGGTCTTGGCGTTGCCGGACTTGAGATCGTCGAGGGCTGTGGCCACGTCCTCCGCAAGGCGGGAGCGGTCCACGCCGAACTTGCGGAAGATGAACGCCGCGTCCGAGTCGGTGACGTCCAGGAGCTTCATGAAGTAGTGCTCGATCTCGACGTCGTAGTGGGTTCGGGACAGGCACAGGCCCGCGGCGCCCTCGACCACCGACCGGGTTTCATGATTCAGCTTGGCGATGAGGGCACGCAAATTCACGTTCATGAGTCGCTTCTCCAAGACGTCGATGAGCTTGGTACGTCAGGTCCGAGCGCACGCGCCGGAAAGCCCGGCGGCAGCGCTCGGGTCCACGGATCAGATGTACAGCGTGGTCCCGTCCGCCTCCCGGGTCATGGGGCGCGTGCGAATCCAGGTCGACCATCCCAAAGGCTGCGCGGGCTCCTCCCCGATGACGAGGCCGGAAACCTGATCTCGGTCGAGGACGAGCTGGACCTCGTACTCTACCCGGTCGTGCGCGAAGAACCTCAGAATGTCCCGCAGAGCCCCGTGAGCATCGCCCGTGGGAAGAAAGGAATCGAAGCGCTCCCGTCCCAGAGGTCCGATGCGGACACGCACGCGGGCCTGCGCGTCCCACACCTCCTCGCCCGCCACGGCTCCCTCTCCCAGCCGGTTCGACGGGCTGCTCGCGTCACCCAGCTCGCACAGGTCGCGCTTCTCGAGCCGGTACCAGCCGCCGACGAACTGCTCGATCGAACAAGGCACGTCGAAGTATTCTTCGATGAGTTCCTCGAGCGCCAGGGCACCTCGCGGCTCGGGTCCGAGGAGGCCGGCGAACGACGCCAGGGTCGGCGGAGCGATGGGAGAACGCTTCCGCAGTGTCGGCAGACCCATGCCCACGAGGTCGAGCAGGTGCTCCGAGAGCGGGTCGCTCCCGTCCTTCTCCCAGCGAACCGCGAAGCGGTTCTTCTCCCATGCGCGGTAGAAGAGCGACAGCGCCCTGTGCTGGAAGATGTCCAGGAAGTCGCGGAGTGCTTCGTCCCGTAGGCGCAGCCGCTCCATCACGGCGAGGGTGTACTGGTGGGGGAGCACCCCCTGGGGGCCGATGAGCCCCATGAAGTTCACCACCATCCTGGCCGGTCCGTCGGGCGGGATCTCCAACTTCTCGATCTCGCTGGAGGGAAAGGCCAGGGAGGGGTTGGCGGAGAAGTGGACGACCTCCTCATCCGGATCGACATCACCCCCCACTTCGACCCGGTCGGGCCTCAACTGCTCCAGGGCGCGCACGGCCCTGAAGAAGCTGAAGGCCCGGGGGTCGGAGCGCAGCGCCTCTTCGACCTCGCCCAGAGCCGCCCCGGTAGAGGAGCCGGCCGGGGCGGGCTCGGAAGGACGGTTCTCCAGGCCGGGATCCACGCCTACAGGAGGGTCTTCCATCCGGCTCTCGGCGGCCATTCGGCCAGCGGCTCCTTGCGTTGCTCGGAACGGGCAGCGAGCACACAGAAGCTGTTCAAAGAGGAGTAGAGGCCGAGGAACCGCTCGAGGACGCTGGCGAACAGATACGCGCCCCCGCCGACGAAGCGGGACTCGTCCAGGAGGATCTCCACTCGATGACCCCGCGCGAAGGAGAGCCCGTGCTCGGAGTCGATTCGGGCATAGGCGGGGCGGCTGTGCAACTCCCGGAGTCCCTCGATCTGCTTCTGGCCGGCCCCGGAGTCCCCGAGGTTGTGCAGGTGCAACAACTCTCGGAGCCCTTCGGCGCCCCCGTCCACGAGGGACATATAGTTCAACGAGAGCTGGGAGATGAGACGCCAGAGCTGAGCGCTGCCCAGGGGCGGCTCGATGACCGGTGTCGGCTTGATCCGACTCACGATCTTCTCCAGCGGACCACCGCCCGGCATCTCGAAATCACCGCTCTCGACACCAAACTGCAGCCGGCTGGGGAGATCTCCGTTGTGGCAGGTCAGCTCCGCCGTGACCGAGTCGTGGTCGGGATGCACGGTCCGCCCCGAGAGGTCGACGAACGAGAGATAGACGTCGGTGCCCTGATCCGTCCGCCAACCGCTGGGCCGTCTCCGGGCGTACCAGAACGCAGAGCCGTCCTCCCCGTTCCGGCCGTGACGAAACGAGTAGAGGGGCTCGAAGCGGAACGGCGTCGAGGAGCCCGCCGAGACGCCCCGGACGTCGTCCACCGAGTACACGCCGGTGGTCTCCCGTCGCCGGGCGTCGGGGACCACCAGGTACTCGGACTTCCGCTGCGTCAGGAGCACCGGCTCGGCGGTGCGGGTAAAGAGGTTGATGACCGGCGTGCACCCCAGACGGAACGTCCGCGCCGTGACACCACTCTCGAGGGTGGCCACCCGCTCCTGCCGTTCGAAGGATCGGATGAGGAAGATGACCTCCGCCCGTTCGCCGAAGCCCGCGGCACCCAGCCGTTCCAGTCCCGTGAGGTCGAGGAAGAAGTACTTTTCTGGAAAAGCGAAGTACTCCAGAAGGAGACGGTAAGCGAGGAGCGCACGCCGAGGGAACGGAAGCATTCCTTCGTCTTCTCCGAAGCCGACCGGCTGCACGCAAGAGGCCGGGAGCACGAGCGGCTCGCGTTGGCTTCCCTGATCGGGGTCCCGGACCAGGATCCTCGCCGAGCGGCTCAGCAGGAGCTCGTAGATCGTGGCCGCCTGCTCCGCGGTGGCGTCGAGGTAGAAGCGGAGCGACGTCATTTCCAGGTCCTGGAACGTCAGCTCCGGGGCACACCGGAGCACGAGTCGGAGGGCCGCGACGGCCTCGCCCGAGCGGACCGGCGGACTCAGCGCCTGAGGAGCGCTCCAAGATGCCTCCTCCACGCTCACCGGCCAGAGGGTCGTGTCGTAGGAGGTCCGGAATCGGCAGGGTGCTCCGCCGACGGGCCGGGAGTAGAGCGGAGTCCTCTTCGGAATGTCCAACCCCGAGGTTAGCTTGCCCTGCTCCGGATCCAGGTGGAACTGCACGATCGACATCGAGGGAATCGGCCGGACGTACTGCGGGCTCATGACGTCCAGCAGTCCCTCGCTCAGCTCCGGGGCGTCGTCGTCGATCCGGAGCCGCGTTCGAGCCGCCAGGAAGGCGAAGCCCTGGAGCAGACGCTCCACGTGGGGATCCTCGCACTTGTTGGGCTCGAGCTGCAGGCGGGACGCCACCTTGGGATACTCGTCGGCGAAGCGAGCTCCCATCCGCCGCAGGAAGGCCAGCTCCCGCTCGTAGTAGTGGAGAAGCTCGTCACGCATCGTCGCCTCCGACCCGGAAGCGACCGGAGGCGACCTCGAGGACCGTGTCGAAGACCACCTGCTCGGGATTCGGCTCCATCCGGAGCGTCCCTTCAACGACAAAGCGGACCAGGCGGTCCGGTCCGCTCTTGCCCTCCGGGATCAGGACCCGCACGTCGGCCAGCCGAGGCTCGTGGATACGGATGACTTCCTTCACGCGCTGGGCCAACCGCTGTCGGTCCGAGGGAGCGTCGGCGCTCATGGACGTGATGTCCGGAAGCCCGAAGTTGTAGACCGAGCGTTGCAGCTCCTCCAGCCCCCGGGGCGTCTCCTCCGAGATCTTCCGGGTGTTCAGGAGCCACTCGAGGTCGCGCAGGACCGAGACCTTGTACCGCTCCACCGACTGGGCCCAGGTCAACGAGGGATCCGACGCGATCCGGGGCTCGTCGTCCATGAGACGGTCGAGGACCGACGGGCGGACCGTGCGCTCCACCTCATTCTTCGCCACCAGATCCCCCCGCTTCCGCCGATGACCCTTCGTCCGGTGCCTCCGTCGCCGGGGCTCCCCCGCCCGATCCTCCCGGGGTGAGATGGAGTGCGGCGACGGGATCCAGGCGGCAGACGCGCTTGTACAGCTCCTGCGCCTGGCCCGAATCTCCCTCGACGGATCGGAGGCAGCGCCAAAGGAGACCCAGCGGCGCCGCCACGAGCTCACCGTCCTCCCAATCCTCCAGGGTGTGCCTCTCGATGCGGTCGAGCATCTCGCGGAGAATCGGGATGGCCACCGATTCGAGCTCGTTGTCCACCATGATGCGCGCGGCCTCTGCACGCCGCAGGAAACGGGCCCTCGGGCTGTTCTCCTGGTCCGCCTCTCGCATGAGGAGCTCGATGGCCTGACGCTGACGTCCGGCGCGCACCAGGTCGGCCGCGCGTTGGCTCACCGCTCCGGCCGAAAGCCTCGGTGTCGGCTTCGCCTCGGCCTCCTGGGCGGCCTCTCCGTCGGCATCGACGATCCCTGCGGCAGCCAACCACTCCCTCGTCTCGGGGTTTGCGGTGGGGGAGTCGTCCATGAGGGTGGCCGACAAGAGCTCCGGCCGCTCCTCCAGGAGCTCGCCGAGGGTCTTTCGGACGGCGAGCGCGGCCGGCTCGAACGAGGAGCCCAGGGCCTCGAGCGCCGTGAGGAGGTAGCGCTGGAGATCCAGCCAGCCCCGGCCGTAGACGCTTCCCATCACACGCTCGGCCTCCTCGATGAGCTCTTCGTAGCGAGCGTCGAGGAGGAGGCCCTTGAGCTTCGTCCGCACCTCCGTGGGCGGGGCTTCGAGGAGGCGTGGATCGACATGGTCGTCGCCCCGCCGCAGCTCGCCCCAGCGGAGACCCCGCAGCAGGAGGTACGGTGCCGGATCCGTCGGATCCTCGGCCCGGAGGAACGCGGCCGCCGCCGCCACGGAGGTCGCCGCCTGTTCCCGGGTGGAGAGGCGAGCGGGTGGTGCCGTATTCGAGGCCGGTGCCGTGGCCGCGCCGCCGGCCTCACCAGTGGGCGCGGGCTCGGCCGCGGCGTCGTTGGATCCCGGCTCCGCGGGGGCGTCACCCATGGGCGCCGCATCGGGCTCCAGCTCCAGCTTCCGCTCGAGCAGCTTGCCCGCCGCCTTGTGCACGTCGTTCAACCCCTCCCGCAGCTTCCGGAAGGTGGGGGCGGCGTTCCCGAAGAGCTCCTCCGAGATGTGGTCCAGAGCGTCCAGGGACGCCACGGACCCATCGAGGTCCTGCATCAGCGCCTTGTAGAAGCTCTTGGGCGTCTGCGTGAAGGCATCGTCGAATTCCTCCGGGGTGAGCTTGCCTTCCTTGACCCCCTGTTCCCGGGCCTCCTTCCGCTGGGCATCGGACGCCACCTCTTCCTCGTAGCCGAGATCGCGGGCTTGGCGGTACTCCAGATACCCGTATCCCTCCGCAGTGAGGGGGACCTTCCGGACCGCCACGTCCAGGTAGTTGCCGACCCATTCCAGCGGGACCGCCCTGAAGTCGAGGTCCTCGTCCTCGATCTCGGGATAGAGGTGATCCCAACATTGCTCGAGGAGCCCCTTCATGAGGTCCAACCCCTCGCGGAATCCCCCGAACCCCTCGCGGTTCAGGAGCGCCTCGGTCAGCCAAGCCGCGACCTGCAGGTCTTTTGAGCGCGTCGCCAGGACCTCGGTGCACAGCTTGACCACCACCGGCCAATCGGCGGTCTTCCTCTCGCGCTCCCAGTCTCCTTGCGGAATGTCCGCCTCTTCGGTGCGAGCGTCCTTGATCTGATCGTAGATCGGCTCGTACCGGAGGTTGGCTCCGCCAGGTTCGGAACCCTCGAGGGGTTCCTGCAGTTTCGGATCGAGGGGCATGGGGAGGAGGGTCAGGAGGCGGATTCAGACGGTCCGGAGATCTCCAGGCTGCGCAGCTCGAGGATGGGAAACAGCTCCCCGTCGACCACGAGGAGCTTTTGTCCGACGGGTGCCGCCAGCTCGTCGTCCAGATCGGTCCACTCGGTCTGGCGACCCAGCCGCACCGCGCCGTCCGGATGTCTCCAGGTGAGGGGGGCCAGGGCGGGGAGGATCACCTCACCCAGGTCCACGTCGCGCACGTCCGCACCGGTGGACACGTTGGCCGGGGCCCAGATGAGGTCCCTGAGACGCTTCGGGGCTTCCATGCTCACCGAAGCGAGATGGCGAAACGGAATCCACGTGTACTGGCCGCCCGCATGGATCTCGAGACGTGCGCCTACACGTGGGTCGGCGTCGGTCAGCTCCTCGAACGGCTTCCCGTTCAACGTGCCCCGAACCGGAGGGGGACCTTCTTCGTGGGAGGGAAGGTCCCCCTTTTCGAACTTCGACTGCCGGGTGCGCTCCGCGAAAAGGATCGCCCGGTAGGTCATGATCCCCATCTCGGCATCCCGTCCCCCGCCTTCCAGGACATCGAGTTGCCGTTCGGCGCGGTCGTACTTCCCCGCGAAGCAGAGAAGCTCGAAGAGGAACGTACGTCGCCGAACGTCGGTGGGGTTGTCCCTGAGCTCCTCGCCCAAAGCGTCGATCGCGGCGTCGAGCTCGCCTCGCTCGTATAGGGCAGAAGCGTTCACGGAATCGTCCTCAGGTCGACACGGACATCTGGTCCCAACTTGCGACGACCGGCGAGCCCTTCGCACCAGTCTCGGTCTGGGGCGTGTACGTAATGGTCACCTTGCCGAACGCCATCTGGACCGCTTCGTCCGGGCGGTCGCTTCCCCCTGAAGACCCGGCCCATTGGATGGACTCGACGTAGCACTTCTCGAATTCGTACACGAGGTAGTCGACGGCCTCGTCACCACCGGCCTTGTGCAGCGTGACCTTGCACTTGGGGAAGTGGGTCCCCTTGCAGCATGCCTGGAAGAGCGTGGGGCTGGCCGCGTCGGTCCACTTGTTGAAGCTGAACCCGCTCAGCGTGACTTTGCCTGCGCCGCCGCCGCCGCCGGAGCCGATCGTGGCCGGATTGTGCGCGCCGAACGAGAAGTTCAGCAGCTCGATCTGGCCCTCGAAGCCCTTGCGGGTCGATTCCCCCTTGACTCCCTCGAGGTCAATGAACGCGTCGAACGCCATAGAACGCCTCCTACTGATGATGGATTGTGAGTGTCATCGACGAGTGCATCAGCGCGCCGGAGCCGGCAGCTCGGCCACCAACCGGAGTGACATGTTCAACTCGTCGAGCTGGAAATGCGGACGCAGGAATGCGACCGCACGGTACGCTCCCGGCTTGCCGGGGATCTCCGCGACCTCGATCCGGGCTTCGCGCAGGGGACGCTTGGCCTTGACCTCGGGAGACGCGTCCTCGTTACCTACGACGTAGTTGGAGATCCAGTTGTTGAGGAACGTCTCCGCCTGGCTGCGAGACATGTAGCCACCGATCTTGTCCCGCATCATCGCCTTCAGGTAATGGGCGAATCGGGACGTCGCGAAGATGTACGGCAGCTGGGCCGAGATCCGCGAGTTCGCAGTAGCGGCGTCGGTGTAGTATTCCTTGGGTGCCTGTGCGGACTGGACGCTGAAGAACGCTGCCTTGTCCGTTCCCTTCTGGTGGACCAGGGGGACGAAACCCAGATCGGCCAACTCCTTCTCCCGCCGGTCCGTGATGGGCGTCTCCGCGGGGCACTTCATGGCCAGATCTCCCGACTCCGTCCGGAAGTTGTGCACCGGGAGATTCTCGACCAGACCGCCGCTCTCGACGCCGCGGATCGTGGCGCACCATCCATACTGCGCGAACGCGTTGGTGACTCGGGCCCCGAGGGCCCAGGCCGCGTTGCCCCACAGGTATTTCTGGTGGTCCTCGCCATGGACCCCCTCTTCGTAGTCGAACGCCTCGATGGGCACCGTTTCGCTGCCGTAGGGCTGCCGGAGCATCATGCGAGGAGCCGTGAGGGCCACGTAGCGGGAATCTTCCGACTCGCGGAAGGACTTCCACTTCGCGTAGGCCGTGTTGTCGAAGATCTTGGCCAGGTCACGCGGCGCGGGAAGCTGGGTGTAGTCGTCGAGGTTGAACATCTCCGGCGACGCCGCGGTCAGGAACGGCGCATGGGCTGCGGCCGCTACCTGGGAAAGGTGCCCCAGCAACTCGATGTCCTGGCCGCCGCGACCGAAGTAGAAGTCGCCGAGCAACGCACCGAAGGGTGAGCCCCCGAAGACGCCGAACTCCTCGGAGTAGACCTTCTTGAAGAGCGCGCTCTGATCGAATTCGGGCGCCTTCTGGAAGTCCTTGAGGAGGTCCTTCTCCGAGACGTTGAGCACCTTGATCTTGAGCCGGGTGCCGGTTTCGGTCTGGGAGAGGAGATACTTGAGGCCTCTCCACGTTGATTCCAGCTTCTGGAAGTCCTCGTGATGGAGGATCTCGTTGAGCTGAGCCGACAAGAGCCGGTCGATCTCCGCGATCCGGCTGTTGATCATCGTCTCGGTGTCCGGCGACACCGTGATCGTCCCTTCGAGCACCTCCTCCACGAATCGCTTGATGAGACCCTTCCCGCGCTCGCGCGCGGCGGGCTCGGACCCGAAGCGGCCCTCCTGGACGATCTGATCCAGGAGGTTCAGCTCCTGCTCCTGGGCTTCCGCTTGCGCGCCCTCGGCGGCCTGCTGGCCCTCACTCTTCGCCATCGGACCCTCCTTCGGGCTGCATCTCCGACTTGAGCTTGTTCATCTTCTCCTCATCGCCCAGCGTGGCCTGGAGGATGTCTTCCAGCTTGTCGTTGCCCTGGAGACTGCCCCGTAGGTCCGCCAGCTCCTGACGGAGGTCGAGGAGCTTCTTCAGCGCGGGAATCTGCTCGGCGACCCGATCCGGAGAGAAGTCGTCCAGACTCTTGAAATCGAGCTCGACGGCCAGCTTCCCTGCCTCCTCGTCGTCGCTCAGCTTGTTGTCGACGGTGTACTGGAGGTGCGGATTCATGCTCGCCAGGACCTCGTCGAAGTTGTCGGGCGTCACTTCCACGAACTCCCGATCCTTGAACGGCTCGAGCGGTTCTGCAGGCTTGCCGGAGAGGTTCGCGAGCACGCCCATCACGAACGGGAGCTCCTTCTTTTCGATCGCGTCGCCCGTGTGAACGTCGTAGGTGATGTTCACTCTTGGTGGACGAACACGGGACAACTTCTTGTGGATACTTTCCGCCATGGGGAGGCTCCTATGGGCGCACGAC
Source organism: uncultured Gemmatimonadales bacterium (assembly GCA_963751265.1). GTDB lineage: Bacteria > Gemmatimonadota > Gemmatimonadetes > Longimicrobiales > Gaopeijiaceae > SZUA-318. The sequence continues at coordinate 43,649 of CAVVTU010000001.1, forward strand.
GATGAAAATCCGTCTCCCGCCGGTCTTCAAGCCGGAGAGGGCATGGTGTTCCTTGTTCAGAAGAGGGTAGGAAGTCGCCAAAGCGCGGATCCGCTCATTCCGCAAACCGTGGTTGACCCTGACCCACCTTACCCGGCGCTCGTCTCGCTTGTCAAGCATGATCCGACCCGCTTCGACCCCTGCCCGGACGGAGGGGTCGGACCCCGGGATAGGCCGGTACTCTGCGGAGGCATCTCCGTGGCGTCGCTGTTGAGGAGCCCGGGCTTCGGGTGAATTGACGGAAGTCCGTTGCCCGAATGTGGACCGCATGGGGCATTCGCTCTTCTTGCCTCGCCGATCTCCGGGGGAGAAGCTTAGGTTCCTTCCATGGATCGGTACCGATATACCGGCCCGAACACTTCCGGGATCCCGAGGACCGTATGAAGCAGATGCAGAGCGTGCTTTGGACCAAGGGCGTGCTCCTGGCCCCGCAGCACCTTCAGATCCAGGACCGCTTCCTGGAGAGCCTGATCGGGTTCCGACTCTCGTGTCTGACCTCGTTTCCCTGGGGATTCGGACACCTGATGGTCGATCAAGAGGCGCTGGAGGGCGGCGTGCTCTCCCTGGCGGAAGCGACCGGCATCTTCCCCGACGGCCTCCTCTTCGACTTGCCCGGATCGGACACAGCTCCTTCGCCTCGCCCCGTCGGCGAGCATTGGGATGCCGATCGAGCCTCGCTGATGGCTTACCTGGCGGTCCCGGAAGAGCGGCCAGGTGGGCGCAACGTCTCCGACGACGTGGGGACACGGTTCCGGTCGGAGGTCATTCTCCGCCGGGACGAGAACACCGGTCAGTCTGAGAAGCCCGTTCAGGTGGCCCACAAGAACCTGAAGATCCTCATGGAAGGCGAGGCGACGGAGGGGCACTCCGTCCTGCCCCTGGCCCGGGTGGTGCGAGCCGGCTCGGGAGAGTACACGCTGGACTCCACCTTCATCCCCCCACTGCTCGACGTCGGCGGAAGCGAGCACCTGCTGTCCCTGACGAGGGGTTGGGTGGAGCTTCTGTCCGCACGCAGCAGCACGCTCTCGTCCATGAGGCGTCAGCGGAACCGGAGCCTGGCGGACTTCGGCGTGTCGGACGTGGCGAACTTCTGGCTGCTGTACACGGTGAACCAGTACCTGCCCCTTCTCCGTCACTATATGGAGGGTCACCGAGGCCACCCCGAGGAGATCTTCAATACGCTGCTCGGGTTGGCCGGCGCCCTGACGACGTTCTCGACGGAGAGACACCCCGGCGACCTGCCCACGTACGACCACCAGCACCTCGGGGTCTGCTTCGCGGAGCTGGATGCCATGGTGCGGGAGTTGATGGAGACCGTGGTACCGGCTCGCCACGTGTCCCTTCCTCTGACCCGCACCGACCGGTCGGTGTACGAGGCCAGCCTCTCCGAGGATCGGTTCCTTTCCGCCGAGCAGGTCTTCTTGGCCTTCGCGTCGGGAGGCGAACGGGCGGAGGTCGTGAAGAAGGTTCCCAACCTGCTGAAGGTGGGCTCCGCCGACCGCATCGACCGGATGGTCAACCAGGCGCTGTCGGGGGTTCCTCTCAGGCACTCGCCCTCACCACCCTCGGCGCTCCCCATGAAGCTGGACTACGACTACTTCGAGTTGGACCGGACCAGCGGAGAGTGGGACGCGATCCGGCGTGCCCGGACCGTGTCGGTCTACGTCTCCTCGGATTTTCCCGATCCACGGATGGAGTTGGTCATCCTCCTCCCCCCGGAGGCGGGCTGACCTCGGACGTCGGGGTGGAGCCGGTGCTCGCCGGGCCACTCGCGTCGCCGCCGGTCAAAGCGAAGACCAGGACCAACCCCACCGCCACGACGATCACCACGCCCAGCAGGACGAGATAGATCCACCCACGCCCTCCTGAGGTCGTGGCCGAAGGCGCCGTGGGAGGCGGAGGTGGAGTCGACGCCCGGGGGGTCGGCACGTGCGCCGCGCCCTTGATGACCCGTGTGTACTCGCTCGGGCCCCGGTCTCGGGGAGGCGGCGCATCGAGCCCCGGAGTCGGAGGAAGAGGAGGAACCGGAGTGGACGGACTCGGCCCGTAGAGTCGGGACAAGTAGCTGTCGTCCAGGCCGCCTCCCGCGGGGCTCGGCTCCGCGCTTCCCAATCCTGAAGGGCCGTAGCGCAGCTTGGGTCCCCCGGGAGGCTCGGAGGACTGCCGCGGCTCTGAGCCGCGGCTCCCGGCAGCGGTCCCGCTGTCGTCCGCCGTCGGGGCGGCTCCTGCCTGCTTCGCTCGGAACATCCTCGTGAACTCGCCGGGTCCGGACGGCTCCTCGGCCGGAGGCGGAGGCGGAGTGGGCTCGGGCGCCGAAGGTGCGGGCGGTCTGGGTGGGGCGACCGACTCCGGCGGCGGAGCCTGGGGCGCACGGGGCTCGGGTGGCTGTCGGGGCGAGGCCGGCGGGTGAGTCGCGGCCTGCTTCGCACGGAACATGCGCGTGAACTCGCCGGGTCCCGACGGCTCCTCGGCCGGGGGCGGAGGCGGAGTGGGCTCGGGAGGAGCGGCGGCCGACTCCGGTGACTCGGGCGCAGAAGAGGCAGTTGGCTCGGGCTCGGAAGAAGCAGTGGCCGAGGCGGGGGCCTCGGGCTCGGTTGCCTCGGGCGTTGGAGGAGCGGGTGGCTCGGGCGGGGCGACCGACTCCGGCGGCGGAGGCACAGGCTCGCGGGGCGCGGTGGGCTCCTTGGACGAGGATGCGGGTGGCGTTCCTGCCTGCTTCGCACGGAACATGCGCGTGAACTCGCCGGGCCCGGACGGCTCCTCGGCCGGGGGTGGAGGTGGCGTGGGCTCGGGAGGAGCGGCGGCCGACTCGGGTGACTCGGGCGCAGAAGAGGCCGTTGGCTCGGGCTCGGAAGGAGCAGTGGCAGAGGCGGGGGCCTCGGGCTCGGTTGCCTCGGGCGCTGGAGGAGCGGGTGGCTCGGGCGCCGAAGGTGCGGGCGGTCTGGGTGGGGCGACCGACTCCGGCGGCGGAGGCACGGGCTCGCGGGGCGCGGTGGGCTGCTCGGACGAAGATGCGGGTGGCGTTCCTGCCTGCCTCGCACGGAACATGCGCGTGAACTCGCCGGGTCCCGACGGCTCCTCGGCCGGGGGTGGAGGTGGCGTGGGCTCGGGAGGAGCGGCGGCCGACTCCAGTGACTCGGGCGCAGAAGAGGCCGTTGGCTCGGGCTCGGAAGAAGCAGTGGCCGAGGCGGGGGCCTCGGGCTCGGTTGCCTCGGGCGTTGGAGGAGCGGGTGGCTCGGGCGGGGCGACCGACTCCGGCGGCGGAGGCACAGGCTCGCGGGGCGCGGTGGGCTCCTTGGACGAGGATGCGGGTGGCGTTCCTGCCTGCTTCGCACGGAACATGCGCGTGAACTCGCCGGGCCCCGACGGCTCCTCGGCTGGAGGCGGAGGTGGCGTGGGCTCGGGAGGAGCGGCGGCCGACTCCGGTGACTCGGGCGCAGAAGAGGCCGTTGGCTCGGGCTCGGAAGGAGCAGTGGCCGAGGCGGGGGCCTCGGGCTCGGTTGCTTCGGGCGCCGGAGGAGCGGGTGGCTCGGGCGGGGCGACCGGCTCCGGCGGGAGCGCATCGCCCTCACGGGTCGCAAAAAGCCGCTTGAACTCGCCCGACTGCGGTGGATGGGCGGGCCCATGGGGAGCGGCCGGCGGTGTCTCGGTATCGGGGCGGCCCGCCGGGCCGAAGAGGCGCGTGAACTCTCCGGGCCCCGATACGGTGGATGAACCCGGCTCCTCTCCTTGGGGAGGAAAGAGAGGCGTGTCCTCCTCGCTCACTACGTGGGAAGGGGTCGCAGGCGTATCGGACGGCGCGGTTCCGTGGGCTTCGAGCCACTCGTCCAGGGAGGTGAGGTCCATGATGAACCGGGTCACCACCACCGGCTTTCCGTCCACGCTCTCCACGGTGAGCACCCGGTCGCGGTCCTCCGGGGAGAGGCGATCCAGGGCTTCCAACGTTCGCATCTGGGCATCCTGATCCCCCTCCAGGAAGTGCACCATGACGACGGGGCCCTTGGCGGACACGGCGTGAAAGGTCCGGGTCGGACCTTCGCTGACCTGGGTCAGGATCTGATAGCGGGAGGCGAACTCGTCGGCGGTCACGGACTACACGGAAGAAGGCGGGGGTCTGACGACAGGGGCACCGGGCAGCAGTCTTGTTCGAGCCAGGACACCTCTGCATGATACTATTTCGTGAAAGGGCCTGGCAAACCGCCGCCCGGCCCCTGTCGGTGCCCTCTCCCGCGGTCTGAGCCACGGACGCGAAACCCCTATGAAGGTCCTCTCCAGGGTGGTATGGAGCGAGGGAATGCACCTCGCCCAGCACCACTTCCAGCTCCAGAGCCGTTACTTCGAGGATGCGACGGCCTTTGCGGTGTCGAACCTCCTCCGAGCCCCGTATGGGCTCCTGGCATGCGAGATGGACACCGAAGCCCTCCTCAACGGCGCGGTGGCGCTTCGGAGAGCCCGGGGCGTGATGCCCGACGGACTCCCCTTCCAGTTTCCGGACGACCCGCTTCCCGAGCCCGTGGAGATCGGAGAGACGTTCTCGCCGACGCGCAATGAGCAACGCGTGATCCTGTGGGTCGCCGCCTACGCGCCCGACGAGGCCAACACGTTGGAAGAGGGCGGCGGCCGCGCGACGCCCCCGCGCTATGTCCCATGGTCCCGTCCCGTCGTGGACGAGAACACGGGACGCGAGGAGAAGGAGCTGGTCCTGGCACGCAAGAACTTCGGCCTTTGCCTGGACCACGAGGTGCCCGAAGGGGCCGTGGCCCTGCCGATGGCGCGGGTGCGCCGTGACGGCTCCGGCCGGTTCACGTACGATCCGGCATACGTGCCTCCATCCCTGAGAATCGGCGCGAGCGAAGGGCTTCTCTCGGTCGTCCGGCGCCTGGTGGAGATGTTGGATCAGAAGGCGGGGGCCCTCATGGCGGAACGGCGCCAAGCCTATACGTCCACCGCCGAGTACGCGGGCAACGAGGTAGCCGGGTTCTGGTTGTCCCACGCGGTTCATTCCGGGCTCGCCGTGCTCCAACACCACCTTCAGCTGCGGGCGGCCCACCCCGAGACCCTCTTCCTCGAGTTGTCCCGACTGGCCGGCGCGCTGTGCACATTCTCCCTGGACGCCCACCCTCGGGAGCTTCCGACGTACGACCACGAGGATCTCGAGGGGTGTTTCGGCGCGCTGGAGGCCCATGTGCGCCGCCACCTCGAAGTGGTCCTTCCGACGAACCGGTTGGCGGTCCCGCTGGTGCAGACGGAGGAGTACCTCTACACGGGCAAGGTCACCGACCCTCGCTGCTTCGGGCCGAAGGCTCGCTGGTATCTGGGCATCCGGGCCAAGGCAGGGGTGGGGAAGCTGGCCGCGGACGTTCCCCGCCTGGTGAAGGTGTGCGCGGCGCGGCATGTGATGCGTCTGGTCCGCGAGGCGTTTCCGGGCATGAGCCTGGACCACGTCCCCAGCCCACCGTCGGCGTTGTCTCCCAGGCTCGGGACGGAGTACTTCTCAATCCAGAAGGACGAACCCTGCTGGACCACCATCGTGGAGGTGGCCGAAGGGGAGCAGGAAGAGACGGGCCGAATCGGCGTGTACGTCCCGGAGGCGCTGCCCGATCCCGAGCTCGAGCTCGTGGTCATCTTCGAAGAGTAGGTGAAGTGGCTCCCGTGGTGGAGCCGCCCTATGTTGTGGCCGGGACTTGATTGAGGGACCCCTTCCGCCGCAGGCTGGGCACACGGAATGTCGCGTGGTCCAGCCTGTGTTCCCTTGACAGGAGAGAGCGTTTGGATCCGGTCGGCACGCGCGGGCAGTTGGCTCTGCGCCTTCAAGAGGCGATCACCGTAGCGGTTCGCCTCCGGACGAACCGCCAGAGCGTGGCGGACTCCGCTTCGTTCAGAGCGCACGTCAAGCAACTCTTGGCCAGAGCGGATCAGGAGAGCCGCGACCTGGGCTACGACGGGGACCTCGTGCGTCTCGCCATCTACGCCTATGTGGCGTTCCTGGACGAGTCGGTCATGAACTCCTCGTTGCCGATGTTCGCGGACTGGCCCAAGCAGCCACTGCAGGAGGAGCTCTTCGGAGACCTTCGGGCCGGCGAACGGTTCTTCGGCTACCTGCAGGATCTGCTCGGACGACAGGATTCCGAGCACGTGGCCGATGCCCTGGAGGTCTTCGAGTTGTGCCTGCTTCTGGGTTTTCGCGGACGTTATTCCGCCGATGACGTGGGGCAGATCCGGGCGCTGGCCGACGCCTGCCAGTCGAAGATCAGCCGCATCCGCGGAGGGAGCGAGCCCCTGGCGCCCGCGTCGCCGCTTCCCGCGGACGAGGCGGTTCCCTCGGCACGTGATCCCTGGGTCTTCCGGCTGGGCCGGGCGGTGCTGGTCGCTGCGGGGGTGGCCGTGGTGATCTTCCTCGTCCTGACCTTCGCGCTGGGCGGCCCGGTCAACGAGGCCCGGGAGCTGGCACAGCAGATCGTACCGCGAGCGGGTTGAGTCGGATGGCGAGCGCACCCTCGAAGGACGGTGTTGGATGGTCATGAAGGCGAAGAACCGGGTGGTGGCGTCGGCGACGCTTGCCGTCTTCCTCTTCCTGGCCTGGTTCACGGGACCTCTCCTGCATCTCCACGGCTGGCGGCTGTGGCTGCTCCGCGGCGTGCTGGCGTTCCTCGGGGCGGCGGCGGCCGGCCTGGTGTTCGCCTTCATGCGGCAGCGCGGCGGCAAGCGTCCCCAGAAGACCGAAGTGGACGACGATCGCGTGCGCGAGATCTTCTCGGCGGCCCGATCGCGCCTGGGCTCGGTTCAAGGGATCGAAAGCCCGCGTCTCGGTAAGCTCCCGGTGGTCCTCTTCGCGGGCCCCACGGCCAGTACGAAGACCAGCCTCATCCTCAACTCCGATCTGGACCCGGAACTGCTGGCCGGGCACGGGCGCCAGGAAGGCGTCACCGTCCCTACGGACCCGGCGGCCGTCTGGCTGGCCGGCGATGCGGTGGTCGTGGAGGCGGGTGGGGCCATTCTCGACGACGAAGAACGGTGGCACGAGGTTGCCCGTCACCTGGTTCCCGACCGCTGGGCGGCGGTCTTCTCGAGAGGTGCCCAGGCTCCTCGCTCGGCGGTGGTGTGCTTCGGGTGTGACGAGTTCCTGAAGCCGGGCGCCTCCGAGAGCGTGATCGGCGCCGCCCGCAAGATCCGCGCGCGGCTGACGGAGTTGGTGTCGACGCTCGGGGTCCGACTGCCCGTCTACATCATGTTCACCAAGGCCGACCGTCTTCCCTATTTCGATGACTTCGTGCGGAGCTTGTCTGACGCCGAAGCCCGGGAGGTCCTGGGGGCGACCTTGCGTCTGGACGCCACGGGTGGGGGGACCTACGCGGAGCGCGAGTCGAGACGGATCGGCGCGGCCTTCGAGGGTCTCTTCTCCGGGCTGGGCCGACGTCGTCCCATTCAGCTGTTGCGGGAGAGCGACCCGAAGATCCGGGCCGGGGTCTACGAGTTCCCACGGGAGTTCCGGAAGATCGCCGAACTCGCGACCCAGTTCCTGGTCGAACTCGGCCGGCCCACGCGACTGGGGGTTAGCCCGGTCGTGCGTGGATTCTACTTCACCGGAGTCCGGGCGGTGACGGTCACCGATCCCATGTCCGCCGCGGTATCGGCGCGGCCGGAAGCCGGTGCGACGGCGCCCGCCGGCGCGACGGCCGTGTTCAATCCGGCGGCCGTCCGTAGCCGGGCCGAGGCCCCGCGCTCTTCATCGGGCCGCCGGACGGCTCAATGGACGTTCCTGGGACGATTCCTTCCCGAGATCGTTCTCCGCGACGAGGTCGCGCGGGCGATGACGGGAGGCGGAAGAACGGTGAACCTGCTCCGAAGGGGGCTCCTGGCCGCAGCGGTCGTGGCCCTCGCCGTGACCTCGATCGGTATGATGGTCTCGTACGCAAAGAACCGCGGGCTCGCAAAGGATGTCACGGCGGCCCTCACCGGCGTCCAGGGCATCGGGCCGACGAATGGCGCGCCCGCCGTCCTCGACGACCTCCAGCGGCTGGAAGACCTGAGGGTCCAGGCCGCGCTCCTGTCGCACTATCGACAGAGCGGTCCCCCGACATCGCTGCGGTGGGGCTTGTACCACGGCGACGATCTGGAGCCGTCGGTCCGGCGGGTGTATTTCGACCGCTTCCGGAAGCTGCTCTGGGACGATGCGTTTTCGAGCCTGGTGTCCACGCTGCGGAGCCTGCCTCGGGAGCCGGACGCTTCGGGAAACTACACGCAGACCTACGCGGACCTGCGAGCCTATCTCGTGATGACCCGGTACCCCGACTCCGCGTCGGTGGAGTCCCTCGCTCCGACATTGTTGCGGCACATCCTGCTGGACGAGCAGACCACGGACGACACGCGTAGCCGCCTGGTCGAGGCGCAGGTGGACTTCTACGCATCCGAGCTCCCGAGAGGGAATCCCTTCGAGCCTTCTTCGGACGCCACGCTGGTGGCGGGCACGCGAGCGTACCTCGGTGAATTCACCGACTCGAGCGCCTTCTACGACGCCATGCTGCGCCAGGCGTCCGTGGACGCCCAGGCCGTCGACTGGCGTAACAACGCGCCGGTTCGCAGCCCGGTCGAGGTGCCGGCGGCCTTCACCCGTGAGGGGTGGCAGCGCGTACACCACAACCTCAGCGACGTCGACGCGCTCTTCGCGAGAGAGGAGTGGGTCACGGGGGAGCACACCCCGGCCGACGAGGACCTGGCACGGCTTGCCGATGCTCTGGAGGTGCGCTACACGGCCGACTACATCCGGGTGTGGGAGGACTTCCTCCGCCAGGCGACGGTGGTGCCCTACGGAGGCCTCTCCGACGCATCGAGCAAGCTCCGCACGTTGTCGGCGAACCAGTCACCACTTCTGGGCCTGCTGGAGACCGTGGCGCGTAACACGGACGTGGACAACGCCCAGGTGGACTCGACGTTCCAGCCCGTGCGGGCCGTGGTGACCGCGGATTCCGTGGCGCCGGGAGGTGTTGGATATCTCCAGGCCTTGAGCGCGCTGGAGGGTGCCCTGTCCCAGGCCGCCGCCACCTCGGGCTCGGAGCGTGACATGGCCGTCCAGCAAGCTTCCGCCTCCACCCAGCAGGCCACCATGGCCGTGGCAACGGCGACCCGGGCCTTCTCCGGCGACCCCCAGACCGCGGCCGTGTCACGGTCGGTGGAAGCGTTGCTGCGCGCGCCCATCACCAGCGCGCAGCGAGCGCTGGGCAACGTGGGGATCGCCGAGCGCAATGCGCAGGGCCGGGACCTGTGCCGGGCCTTCGCCGGGCTGTCGTCCCACTATCCGTTCCGAGCTTCCGGAAGCCCTGCGCGCATGGATGACGTAGCTGCTTTCTTCCAGCCCGGGACAGGTGCGCTCTGGCGGCTGTACAACCAGACGCTCACGGATTTGATCGGACCCCAGGGCAACCGGTATGCGGCGCTCCCGGGCGCCAGCCCCAGGCCCCACTCCAACTTCGTCAGCTTCTTCGATCGTGCGGCCACGGTGTCCCAGGCGTTCTTCCGTCCGGACGGCTCCGGTCCGATGGTCGAGTTCCGGCCGGTCGCGAACGCGACGCCGGACATCCCCGAGATCACCGTGATGGTCGGCGGGACCGCCGTCACCTTCACCCAGACGCAACGGGGGGGGCGCAGCATCCGGTGGGACGGTCGTGAGGCCGGGTCGGCGCGGATCCGCGGACGGGTGGGCGGCGAAGAGGTAACGCTCGTCGATGCTCCCGCCGGGCCATGGGCGATCTTCCATCTGTTCGACAACGCCCAGTGGACCCGCATGGGCGACCGGCGTTACCGAGCCACCTGGCGGCCGACGGTCGGTGGTCGCCAGCTCTCGTTGATTGTGGATCTCATCTTCCCCGTAGACGCGCCTGTGTTCGACGCCCACTGGCTCGAGGGTCTCCAGTGCGTGTCCCGTATCGTCGGGTGATCGTCTTTCCGCAGGAGTCGGCTACCATGCGTCAAGCTTCTCGTCTCCTCTTCGCTGCCCTCGTTCTCACACTTTCCGGGTGCGGCGGAGGCGGGGTGTCTCCACCCCCCCCGGCCCGCGTCATCACCGCGGCGGAGCGTCTCTACTACGACAACACCGGGGGTATTCAGGACTCCCTCCGGCTCGTCGTTCACGACCCCCAGCAATTCGAGCAGATCTGGACGCGCGCTACCTCGACTCAGGTATCTCCGCCTCCGGTCCCGACCATCGATTTCTCCAAGTCGATGGTCGTGGTGGTCGGCGCGGGACGCCGGAACACCGACGACGAGATCCGGGTCGACAGCGCCGCCTTCAAGGAGCGCACGACCGTGCAGGGCAAGAAGGAGCAGGTTCTGGAGATCACCGTGCTCCTCCGGACGGGCTGCGGAGGTCTCGAGGTCGCGGGCTACCCGCTCGAAATCGTGCGCCTTCCGACCTTCGACGGCCCGATCGAGTTCAACGAGCGCACGATACCCGCCCAGGGCTGTCACGGTCCGGACCAGACGCCTGCTCAAAGCCCGCCTTCGGATCGTTGAAGGATGAGTGAAGCGCAGACGCCGGGCCCCGAATCGGCGGACGTGCCCGATCCGGGGAAGAAACCGGAGGGCCTCGTGGGCTCGGTACTGGCAGGCCGGTACCGGCTCGTCCGTTTGTTGGGCTCGGGGGCGATGGGTGCCGTCTACGTAGGTGAGCATCTGAAAATCGGGCGGCGCGACGCCATCAAGGTCTTGCGGACCTCCCTGGCGCGCGATCCGGAGGCCGTGGCCCGGTTCACGAGGGGCGCCCGCAACGCCTCCGCGATCCGGCACCCCAACGTCTGCACGGTCTATGACTTCAGCGATACGTCCGACGGGCTCCAGTTCCTGGCCATGGAGCTCGTGGATGGCGAGAGCCTCACCGATCTCCTGGAGCGTGAGGGGCCTCTGCCCGCCGATCGGGCCGTGCGCATGGCGGTTCAAGCCGCGTCGGCGTTGGAGGCGGCCCACGAGAAGGGGATCGTGCACCGGGATCTCAAGCCCGACAACATCATGATCGCCCGCGGGCGGGACGGGAGCGATCTGGTGAAGGTGGTCGACTTCGATATCGCGAAGGGGTCGGCGGAGGGAGAGGGGCGGGGCGTCACGCGGCTCGGATTCGTGGTGGGCACCCCGGAGTACATGAGCCCGGAGCAGCTTACGGGTGATCCCCTGGACGGTCGCAGCGACGTCTTCTCGCTCGGTCTCGTGTTCTTTCGGATGATTACCGGCACGCTCCCGTACCGGAGCGAGTCCACCCAGGATCTCATGGTGGACCGCCTCACGAAGGACCCGCTGAAGCTCGCGGACGTAGCTCCGGACGCGTCCTTCCCTCCGGCCCTCCAAGCCGCTCTGGATCACGCCCTCGCCCGTAATCGCGACGGCCGGTGTGCGAGCGCCAGGGAGTTCGCCGTGGATCTGTGGGCGGCCGTGTTCGGCCCGACCGACCAGTCGTCCGCTTCGTCGGAGGCGGCGTCGAGCCTCCCGGGTACCGTGATCGCCCCCAGGGGCGAGCTCGGTGCGTCGTCCGGCCCCACGACGACGCAGCGGGTCCTTCGGCGTCGACTGGTCCTGGGAGGTGCGGGGGTCGCCGCCGCCGCGGTGGCGATCACGGCGGTCGTGATGCTCATGTCCTCGGGGCCCGGCGAGCCGACGGGGATCCGGCTGCCTCCGTCCCTGACGCTGGGCGTGGGAGACAGCGCAAACGTGGAAGCCACCGTGTTGGACGCAGACGGCTCCGTGCTTCGGGATGCGCGGCTGCAGTGGACCAGCAGTCGGCCCGAGGTCGCGTCGGTGAGCGCGACGGGGACCGTTCGGGGCATGAGCGCGGGAACCGCGTCGATCCGCGCCGCCTCCGGGGCGGCCGGGGGGACCACCGAGGTCACGGTGGCCTCCGGGGCGGAAGCACCCCCTGCGCTTCCGCCTCGGGTCGGGCGCCGCAGCCTCTCGTTCCGCGTCACGTCCGGTGGGTCCCCGCCGCCGCCGGAGTCCGTGGAGATCACGGGCGCCGGTGAAACGGGAGGCTCCCTGGTGTCCTCCGTTGCATACGCATCGAACGGGCCCGACGGGTGGCTATCCGCGAGCCTCGAACGCTCGGATCCGCCCACTTCCTTGACGGTATCGCCCGATCGGCCACCCTCGACCCCCGGCCGATACAGCGCTTCGGTCGTAATCGGCTGGGAGGGCGGTGGGCCGTCGGACACCGTACAGGTCACGTTGAGCGTCGAGTCCGAGGAGAGGCCCCGGCCCGCCCGCCTGAGCCCGAAGGAGGCCAACACCCGGGCATGGAACCAGCTGTTCCTTCTCACGGACGATTCGTCGGCGCGTGCCCGCAGGGCGGTGAAGGACACCACCCAGGCGCTCTGGGATGCAACGTATCTTCCGGACAGCATCCGGGCGCGGGCGGCGTACGCCCACGCCCAGGCCGCTGTCGAGCTAAAGCAGATGTCGGAGGGACTGGAGTGGGCACGGCGCGCATCCACTCTGGCTCCCGGAGACGGGACGTACCGGGACTATCTCCGTCAATTGGGGGGAGGGAACGGGCCATGACGCTTCCGGGACTCGAGGATCGCCCCATCCACGTGCACGTGGCCGCAAGGTCGGATACGGGCCGGACACGCTCCCAGAACCAGGATTCTTTCCTGGTGGCGGAGCTCGCCGAGCCGGAAGACGGTGCCGACTTCCTCCGCATGGGGCTGGGCACGGCGGCCCAGGCCGGTCCGTCGCAGGGTGAGATCATACTCCCGCACCGGGGCCTGCTGATCCTGGTGGCGGACGGCATGGGCGGCGCCGCCGCCGGTGCCGTGGCCAGTGCGTTGGCCGCCCGCACGATTCACGATACCCTGACGACCCGGTGGCACGCCGACCGCGACCTCACCCCCGCCCGCTTCGCCGCCCGCCTGTCCGAAGCCGTGGAAGTGGCGAACACGACCCTACACGAGCGGGCCCGCGACCAGCCCGAGCTCGATGGCATGGGGACCACCGCGACCGTGGTGGGCGTCCTGGAGCAATACCTGTACATCGCCCAGGTCGGGGACTCTCGAGCCTACCTGTTCCGGGGCGGGGAGCTGCGCCAGATCACCCGGGACCAATCGGTGGTCCAGAACCTGGTGGATGCGGGCGAGCTCACCGAGGAGGAGGCCGAGAAGAGCGAACGTCGGAACATGATCCTGCAGGCGGTGGGGGTCGCGCCGAGCGTCGACGTCGATCTCACGTACCAACCGCTGCGCCGGGACGACGTCCTCCTCTTGTGCTCGGACGGCCTTTGCGGGGTGGTCAACCGGGTGGATCTGACCTCGGCCATGGAGGCCTGTCCCGATCCCTCCGAGGCGTGTCGTGTGCTGGTGGACATGGCGAACGAGCGCGGCGGGCCCGACAACATCACGGCCGTGGTCGCCCGCTTCGGCGGTCCGGGTCTGGACGCGCCGGCCGAAGGTGACGAGGTGGGTCGGAGACCCTTCGAGGCTCCAGGGTCCTGAGGGGACCGTGAACGCCTGGATCGAAATCGTCGAAGGGGCCCTGGCCGGGACCGTCCGACGGCTGGAAAGCGAGCCCGTGATGGTGGGCCGCAGTGAAGCCGCCCACGTGCGTCTGGATCCCCATGCCGACCTGTCGGTCTCCGGCCGTCATGCGCTCCTCGTGCCCTCTTCGGGCGGCTGGATGGTCCGGGATCTCGGCAGCACGAACGGCACGTGGGTGAACGGGGAGAGACTGGAGGCGGACCGGCTTCTGGGCGATGGGGACCACATCCGACTGGGACCGGACGGCCCTCTTCTGGTGTTCCGGTCCGGTCAGCCGGGGACCGTGGTGTCACCCGGCGCCTTGTCCCGGTCGGGGCCGAAGACGAAGGTTGTCCGGTGGGCCACCGTGATCGTGCCGACGGTCCTCGTCCTCTCCGGCCTGGCCTACGTGGCGGGCCGCACGGTCACCCGGCGGGAATGGCTACGTGAGCGGGTAGCCCTCGAGGCACGCATGGACAGCATCCTCCAAGTGACGCAGGCACGCACCGCGGCCTTGCAGGCGAGGAGCGACAGCCTCGCGGAGACCCGGACAAGGGTGTCGGGCCTGGTGGAGGCGCTCCAGGAATCGGAGACCGAGGTGCGCTCCCTTCGAGGATCGCTTCGATCCGCCGACGACGGAGGTCTCGACGACAGCGAGGTCGCGCGTCTCCGCCAGCGCCTGCAGACGGTATCGGTCGCGCTGGAGCGGCAGCAGCTCGCGGCTTCCCTGGACTTCGGTGCCATCGAGCACGAGACGCGGCCTGCGGTCGCCCAGATCTATGTCGAGACCCAGGAGGGTGTCGTGACCGGAACGGCCTTCGGGGTCGTACCCTCGGGCATCCTCATGACCAACCGGCACGTGGTGCGAGGCCCCGACGGTACGGACCGACCTGGACGCATCGGAGTCCAGTTCGCCGACTCCCGCCAGGTCTGGCCGGCCCACCTGGTGGCCGTCTCGACCACCAGCGACCTGGCCATGGTGCAGGTGGAGCGTCTCGATGGGGAAATCCCCACCGTGGTCGGATTCAATGCCCGCACCGACACGCTGGGCTCCGGCTCACCCGTGGCCATGCTCGGCTTCCCCCTGGGAGGACGTCCTCCGGACGGCAGCGCGGGCGTGGTGCGACCGCTCCTGACCGCGGGCGTGATCAGCGGAAGGCGCGATGGGCTCCTGGAGCTTCAGGGCTACGGGCAGAAGGGTGCCAGCGGCAGCCCGGTGGTCGACCGGGACGGACGCGTGGTCGGAATCCTGCTGGGTGGACGGCAGGACGCGACCGAGCACACGCTTCTGGCGGTGCCCGCCGGCGAAGCCCTCGACCTGCTGAAGAAGCGCTGAAGCAGTCGGAGCGGGCGGCGCCTCAGGTTCCCGAAGAACCCGTCGACGAACCCGTGAGCTGCTGCAGAGCTTCCTTCGCCTGGACCATGTCCGGGAACTCGTTCGTCAACCGACGATAGAGCTCGATCGCCCGGTCCTTGTGCCCTCCGTCCTCGAACACCTGGGCCCTGGAGAAGAGCGTGATGGCTTCGGGCGGGATGTCACGAGCCTTGCGAGTCGCGACCGTCTCGGCGGGGATCGCCGGGAGGTGCACGTCCGCGATGATCTGTGACGCGAGATCGACCAGCAGATCGTAGATCTTCTCCTGCCGGTCCCGGACGCTCTCGCTCTTCAAGACGTCTCCGGTCTCCACGTCGACCACCCGGGCGTCCATACGGAACTGGCCGTACAGATCCGTGAAGCTCCCGAGAATGACGTACCGGGCACCCACGAGCTTCCCGATCTGCGCTGCGCCGGCCTTCTCGGTGCGTCCCTGGGCCGCGAGATCCTGTTCGGCGAGAAGGGCGTTCAGGCGACCGCGCTCGATGATGCGCAGGTGCGAGTTCTGGGAGAGCTCCGTGAGGAGCATCTGCTGCAGCCCCACACCCAGATCGGCGAAGTCTCCATCGTCGGAGTCGTTGCCGTGGGAGCCGCCATTGTCGAACCGGAGCACGGCGACGCCGGGCCGCTGATCTTCTGTGCTCTCCTGTGCATGGAGGGCGTTCGCCCACGCTGCCTGTGTCAGGACGACGGCCACCGAAATGGTTACTAGCCTGGCTCCCATACAACCTCCTCGTGTGCTGCCCGAACGTCACGGGTCCAAGGCGGGGTCGAAACACCGACCGGCCATAGAACTGGACCGATCCTCAATATCTACCCCGTGCGTTTTTCCGGAAAGGTTCACGTTTGTCCGTATCGTTGCCCGCGATCGAGGGGGGTCCGTATATTGCCTTCGAATTTCCGGCTCGGTCCCTCTCCGAGTGGCCTGGGTGCTCAGATGGCGTCGTTCTTCGCAGTCGTCTCCGCGGGCCATTGAAGGGTGGTTCTCCGGATGTCGGCCCCCCTCCTTAGACAGCGTCCGAGGCAACCATGGCTCCTCAACGGTTCACCGGCTCCCTGCGGGGGCCCCGGTCTCTCGGCTCCCTTCTCCTGGTGGCGGCGCTTTCCTGGGGGTGTGCCGCGGGCGGGTATCGGGCTCCCGAGGCCCCCAAGCCGGAGGAGATCCCCGGCCTCGAGCGGGCGGCCGCGGCCGGTCCTCGTGACGTCGACGTCCTGGTTCGCCTGGGTGCTGCCTACCGCGCCGCGGGGCGGCTGGACGACGCCGAGCGGGTTCTCCAACAAGCTCTGCGCGTGGACGATGGATCGGAGGACGCCACGTTCGTTCTGGGCCTGGTCTACGACGAGGCCGGCGCCGATTCCAGCGCCGTCGCCCTCTATCGCAAGTATCTGGACGAGCACCCCGACGGCGCGCTGGCGGGCGAATTGAGACAGCGACTCGAGCTGGTCCGGCGCCGCGCCCTGAAGGCCTCGGTGGACGCTTCCCTCGCCCGGGAGGCGGAGCTGGCTTCGACGCCGCCCCAGCCGAGAACGGTGGGCGTGTTCCCCTTCACGTACCAGGGGGCCGACGCGCGCCTCGAGCCTTTGGGGAGGGCTCTGGCCGAGATGATCACCACCGACCTGTCCCAGACCAATCGACTGAAGGTCGTGGAGAGGTTGCGGGTCCAACTCCTGCTGAACGAGATGGCCCTGACCGACCAGCAGCGGGTGCAGCCCGCCACCGCCGCCCGCAGCGGACATCTCCTGGGGGCGTCCAGGATCGTCCAGGGCGTTCTCGACGGAAACGAGGACAATCTGCTCATGGAGGCGGTCGTGGTTCCGGTCGGAGGAGACAGCACCGAGGCCGGAGAGCCCCTGTCGGCCCGCGACCCGGCACGACGTTTCTTCGACATGGAGAAACAGATCGTCCTGAGCCTGTACCAGACCATGGGCATCGAGCTCACGCCGGCCGAACGTGAAGCCGTGCTTCACCGTCCCACGGACAACCTGGATGCGCTCCTGGCGTTCGGCCTGGGGCTGGAAGCGCAGGACGCGGGGCGCTTCGAGGAAGCCGCCACCCACTTTTCCGAGGCCGCCAGAATCGATCCCGGCTTCAACACGGCCGCCGAGAAGGCCCAGGGCGCCCAGTCGCTTCTCGTCGCCCAGGGCCTCGACCTGGGGGCGCTCGTCCAGACCGGGCTCGCTAATCTCGGGGCGGCCGACACGGACTTCGATCAATGGCTGACACGGGTCACCTCCTTCAGCGACATCGAGGGGTTGTTGCCCGGGATCCTCGGGCGAGATCCGGTACCTGAGCTGCTGGGCAAGGAGGGCGTCGGCACCTCGGGAGCCTCCGTGGAGATCATCTTCCGTCGTCCGGGAGGTGAGTGATGGACACGCTCGTACGGTTCGTCCGTGGCGCCCTCGCCGCCGCCGTGATCTGGATCTGCGCCGGGCCCCTTCCGCTCGCGGGGCAGCGGGTTCAGCCGACCGTCGGAGCCTCCGTTTGGCTACAGAGCTACTCGTTTGATGCCGCGTCTACGATGGGCGTGAAGAAGCTGATGCAGACCTCGCTCAACTTCTCTGCGGCCACCCCGATCGTGTCTCGACTTTCGCTCGCGGTGAGCGGGGCGTGGGCGAAGGGTACGATGAGCCAGACCGGGGGGCCGGATCTCCAGGTCTCTGGACTCACCGACACCCAGGTGAGCTTGACGTTCGCACCGGACCAGTTCACCAAGGTTTCCGGCGTCTTTCTCGGGGCCACGGGCAAGGAGACCCAGACCCTGCAGGAGTCGATCGTCGCGGGGGCCATGGCCTCCGACCTCTTCCCCTTCAAAGTCGCCAACTGGGGCAGTGGAGGGGGGATGGGGGTGAACGCCTCCATGGCCCGGCCTCTGGGTGCGGTGGGGGTCGGCCTGTCCGTGGGGGTCATCTCCGGTCGTGAGTTCAAACCGCTGGACGGCGGACAGTTCGCCTACCGTCCGGGCACGCTGTTCAGGTTCGTCGGAGCCCTGGACGGCACCGTGGGGGAGGCTGCCAAGGCGTCTCTCCAACTCACGTACTACCGATACGGACATGACCAGATCGACGGACACAACCTGTTCCAGTCCGGGGACCGCTTCCAGGCGTTGACCAGCTTGGCGTTCCCCGTCGGTGCCGGCGCCAGCGGAATCGCCTACGCCGGCGTGACCCACAGGCAGCGCAGCACGCTCCTGGAATCACTTCCGTACGCTCAGGACTTTCCTTCGCAGAACCTCTTCCAGGTCGGCGGCGGGCTCCGGCTGCCTCTGGGGACCGGAGGGACCACGGTCCTGCAGCCCGACGCCGAGATCCGGGTTCTGCGGCGCTCCGACTCGGCGAGCCAGGGATTCGACGTGGGACTGGGAGCGAGCCTCGAGTTCCGCAGCGGAGGGACGTCCTTCGCTCCGGCCGCCCGGATCCACATGGGACAGCTGGAAGTGGCCTCCGGTAGCAAGGGAGGCATGTTCGCCTTCGAGCTCGGCCTGACCGCGCGTATGCGAGGTGCCCGGTGAGCGCCGTGAGGGGATGGACGAAGAGGCAGCGCCGCGGTGTCTTGCTCGCGGGTGCGCTGACCACACTCGTGGTCGCCTGTGAGGGCGGCAACTTGGCGTCACCTGACGGACCGAACAGGTCGGCCAGCGTCGCCCTCGCGATCTCCATGCAGGCGAGCAGCGGCGGGGGAGAAGCGGACGCGTACAACGTCGTGGACGGCGTCGACATCCTCATCCGCGCCCAGGACGGCTCGACCCTGTTCCACCAGCGTTCCCCATTCGACTCCAAAGGCAGTGAGACCCGGGTCCCGGTGAGCGTCCCCGTCGACGGGGAAGTCCAGGGGACGCTCGAGACCACCCTCTTCCGGGGCACGGATCCCCTGTTCACCGGAACCACGTCGTTGCGGCTGTCGCCCAACGAGGTCACCGTCGCGGACCTCGTCCTCGTACCCGTGGGCGCCGGCATCTCGGTGCCCGACACGCTTCCGCCTCTGGTTTCCGTGGGAGAGACACAGCTGTTGCCGGGCGAAGTGCTGTTCGCCACGGGAGACGTGGCGGGAAGCCTCCACCTCACCTGGACCTCGCTCACTCCGGATGTCGTCACGATCCAGGGATCCGGAGCCTCGAGCTCCGTGGTCGCCGTGGGACCCGGTGCCGGCAGGCTCCAGGCGTCCTACGGGTCCTTCACGGCCCCCGTCGGCGTGAGCGTGCATCTGGTGACCGCCCAGGTCGACGTACAGCCGCCGACGAGCTCGATCGCCGCCGGCGGGACCGTGCAGCTCACGGCCGTCGCGCGGGACGCGGGCGGCACCGCGATCCCGGGGCGCACGGCCACCTGGAGCACGTCCGATGCGAGCGTCGCGACCGTCGACACGACCGGTCTGGTCACGGGCACAGGGCTTGGGACCGTCACGATCTCGGCAATGGTCGACGGGGTGGAGGGTGACGCGACCGTCCAGGTTACGGCGGTTCCTCCGATCGCTACCGTCTCGCGTCCCACGAACGTGGGGCCGACCAGCGCAAGGCTCGTCGGGATGGTCGATCCACAGGGAGGCGCGACCACGGCCTGGTTCGAGTGGGGCTCGGATCCCAAGCTGGCGACCTACACCGAGACCTCTCCGATCAGCGTGGGGTCGGGAACGGGTGCGGTCGAGGTCACGGCGGACGTGAGCGGGCTGGCGAGGGAGGGGGCCTACTACTACCGGGTGGTGGCCAGCAACACCGCCGCACAGGTCCAGAGCTCCATCCAGGCGTTCCGCACGCAGCCGCCGGCTCCTTCGGGGCTTTACATCTACGCTGGGGAGATCGGTGGCTCCCTCCTCTATTGGACGGACAACAGCACCTCGGAGCTTTCGTTCCAGGTGGAGCGCAGCTCAACCTCGGCGACGGGTGGGTTCTCGGTCGTTCTGTCGGTGGGCAGGGACACGACCAGCGCCGACGATCCCGGCCCGTTCCCGACTCAGAACGTCTACTACCGGGTGCGTGCGTGCAACGCCACGACATGCTCGCCACCGTCGAACGTGGTGGAGTTCACGGCGTCGGCTCCCTACATCTGGGGAACCCTGACTCTCTGTTACGGTGCGGGCTCCTGCACGGGATTCTC
This sequence comes from uncultured Gemmatimonadales bacterium, assembly GCA_963751265.1. Classification (GTDB taxonomy): domain Bacteria; phylum Gemmatimonadota; class Gemmatimonadetes; order Longimicrobiales; family Gaopeijiaceae; genus SZUA-318. The sequence continues at coordinate 63,641 of CAVVTU010000001.1, forward strand.
GGGTCAGACCGTCCAGTTGAGCGGCGCGGCCACCGGTTCTACGACCTCGGGCACATACGGCGGTTACTACTTCTACAGCCTGAAGGGCGGAGAGACCTACACGGTGTCCGTGAGCGACGTTTCGTGCTTTGCGAAGTTCCGGACGAACGCGCAGACGGTCACGCCGGGCTGGGGAGAGTCGGTGCAGGTGGATTTCTACGCGGACACGGTCCTCTGCGGCGCTCCGCTGGCTGCACGTGACGCGAGTCCCTTCGACCCCGTCGTGGCCTCGTTCCTCGGCCTCGACGGGCCGGCAGGGGCGCGGGCCCGACCTTCCCCCCGCTGACACGCGGGGAAGGTCGGCGCGCGTCAGGCGACCGTCACCTCATCTCACCGCGGCTTCCAGGTCTCCCTTGCCGGATGAGGCTCCGCCCGAGAACAGCGATCGGCATTCCGTCGGGGTCCCGCTAGCGGTGGCCCGGCCGGGAGCAGACCGGGGCGGGCCACCTCACCTTCGCCGGGAAACCCGGAAAATCACAGTGTGGCGTCCCCGCCGGGACGCTCACATATTGGAAAGTACGACTACATTTGTTTCCCCCCTTGAAGCGATCGGCATCTGTGGCCAACAAGGACGACCGTCTCGAGTTTCTGCTCTCGGAATACGAGCGCCGCAAGCAGGATGAGACCCAGCGGCAGGTACAGCGTGCCATCCGCCTGGAAGAGGCGCGCAAGCGCGGGGCGGAGTTTCTGCGCCGATATGCCCTGGAAATCGTCCGCGAGGTGGCCGAACGCCTTCAGCAGGCGGGGCACCGGGTCGTGCACCAGGAGCTCCTGGATGCATATCCCCCGAGCGTGCGCATCCATCTCTGGCCGAAGGGAGGCCCCCTGGACGAGACCGAGCCGAAGCGGAACACGTTGGAGCTCGTGTGGGGGGACCCCGATCAGGACGCCTTGTGCGCCAAGCGCTGGACATCGGAAGGACTGCACCAGCTCCAACAGCTGGGCTCGGCGCGGGCGGGGATACTCGACGAGCTGTGGGTGAAGGAGCAGCTCATGACCTTCGTGCGGGATACGCTGGAATCCGCCTAGTGCACGTGGCGGATCGTTCGCATCCCACCCGTGGAAGGAGGCTGCGCCCATCGTGAACCAGGACCGTCCCGAAGATCTGTTCGACGTCTTCGAGCCGTGGACTCCGCGCGATCCGGGCGACGATGCGGCTGACACGGCCGATACGGAGGCGTCCGGGCGTCCGCCGTGGGAGCCCCCGCCGCCTCCGCCGCCTCCAAGTTCCCACGCCATCGGCGTGAGTCGTCCGACCCCGCTCAGCGGAGTCCCGAGCTACACGCCGGAGGGTGCGGTGGAGCCCGGCATGGTCGTTCTGGCGGCTTCTGCGCCGAGAAAGAGGCGCAGGAGGGTGGGACCGCGCGTCCCTCCGCCGGCCGTTCCGACCCCGCGCCCCGACCCGGTACGGGAGCCCGGCCGGTTCCTCCGTGTCGTCGGGATCCCGGAGGTCTCGCGCGTTCTGGGGCGTCTCGAGGACGACGGGCATCGGGGAAACATCCAGGATCTCCTCGACCTGGCCTCCCCCGCGATGCGCCTGCTCCTGTGGCCCAAACCGGGCCTCCTGTCCCATGGGGGCGAGCGGACCCTGGCGACCCTGGAGTTCGTGGGGGAGTTGGACGATTCCGAGCCGACGGTGACGACCCGCTATTGGTTCGGCTCGCCTGGGGAGGGCGTCACTCCTCTGGGACAGACTCCTCTGGACGAATTGAGCGAGCAGTGGATTCTCGGACAGGCGCTCGATTTCGTGAAGGTCGTCCTGGATCGGAGCTGAGGGCACCCACCACCCGAGCCGCCGTCACCGCCCTTCCGACCGGATGACGGTTCTCTCCGACCTTCTGCGCAATGTGGTGTGGCGGCTTCCTTCCTGGGCGCCGGCCTCATCCGCCCGTTCGGCCGTTTCTCGGCGGCTTCGGCGGAGCCCGCTACCACTTCCAGCCGAGCCTGGCCGGTGTGGCGCGGGTGGGATTCGGCGCGTCGTACCTGACCCTGGGCGTCGATTTCACGCTGTGAGCATCGGCGGCGGCCCGGAGCCTGCCCGCGGGACACCGTTCTTCAGCGCCGAGGCAACGCCGAGGCGGTGTCTGCGGGCTCCCCCCGGAAACGGGCGGCCTCATCCGGCTCACCGAGCCCCTCGTACAGCGCGACGAGGTCCTTCCGCGCAGCCTTCAGCCAGCTCACGGAGGGGCTCGTCTTGCTGGAAAGGGTCCGGTAGCCGGCCAGAAGCGGGCTTTCGGCCTCCTTCCACCGCTTCTGCAGCACCAGGAGGTGACCGAGCTTGATGCGGGCGATGGCCGTGTGCATGTGGTCGGGAGGGAGCGTCTCCAGGAAGAGTGCGATGGCGCGGCGGAAGAGGTCCTCCGCCTCTCTGTAGCGCTTCTCACGCATGTAGACGCTGGCGAGGTTGGCCTGGGTGAGGCCGATGAGATAGTGCTTGCTGCCGTAGACCGCGTGGTAGATGCCGAGCATTCGCCTGAAGTCGGCCTCGGCGGTGGGCAGATCGCCCACGCCGAGGGCGGCGGCCCCCAGGTCGTTCAGCGTCGAGGCGACACTCGGATGTACGCTGCCGAAGACCCGCTCCTGGATGGCCAAGGCCCGGTGCAGGTCATCCACGGCCTCGTCGTAGCGACCTTCGTAGACGAGCGCCCGTCCGAGCATGGTGAGATTCGAGGCGGTTTCCGGGTGCTCCGGCCCGTAGTAGGCCTCGAAGATGTCCAGGGCCTGTCGATAGAGCTGCTCGGCCTTGTGGTACCTTCCCAGCTGGAACTGGATGGCGCCGAGGTTGATCAGACCGTCGCCGATGCTCGGATGCCGTTCGCCGTACAGCTTCCGGTTCATCGCCAGAAGCGCCCGGTTGAGAGAATCCGAGGTGGCCAGGTTCCCGGCGTAGAACTCCGTATTGGCCAACTCCGCCATGCTCGACGAAAGCTGTTCCGTGGGCCCGCCGGGCGAGAGCACCTTGACGACGTCCTGGAGCACCGTGATGGCTTCGCCATAGCGGCCTCGCTCCTCCAGGAGCCTCCCGAGCGCCGTCTGCGCCTCGACGACCGCCGGATGATCGGGAGGATAGGCCTGCCGGGTCTCCTCCAGGCCGCGCCGGATCAGCGAGTCCGCCTGGTCCAGCCGCGCCTGGTCGATGCGCAGGAGGCCCAGAGCCACCAGGCTACGCGCGACCTCGGGGGCGTCGGCTCCGAAGATCTTGCGATGCTCATCGACGGCCTTCTCGAGCAAGGTGTCCGCCCGGTCGAGGTTCCCGAGCTTCTGGTAGATGGAGCCGAGCGTCTGGTACAGGTCGGCCTGCACCTCCGGCTCCCCGTCGAGCACGCCGGTCTCCCGGACACCCCGGTCGAGCAGCGTGACGACCCGAAGGCTGTCGGCTGGCCCGGCGTATTCGTCCCCCCCCTGGAAGAGGTTCAGCATGAAGCCCTGGATGCGCTCCGCTCGCGTCGCTTCAGCGACGGCCTGGTCCCGGGCCGCTCCCAGCCGTCGGGCGTAGAAAGCCGTCAAGCTCGCAGCGGTGATCACGACCAGCCCCGCAGCCGCGAGGGGCCGCCACCTGCGGCGAGAGAACTTGCGGAGCCGGTACGCGAAGGTGTCGGGTCGAGCCTCCAGCGGTTCTCCGGCCAGAAGATGGTCCACATCCCGCACCAGCGCGTCCACCGTCCGGTAGCGGCGGCGCGGGTCTTTGTGCATGGCCGTCAGGCAGAGCACGTCCAGGTCCCCCCAGAGCGCGCGGCTCGCGGAGGATGGCGGCAAGGATTCGGACCCCGGCTCCACGGCCCTCTGGGCTACGACCGAAGGACGTTCCGGGTCCTGCTCGACGATCGTGGCCTCAGCCTGTCCGGGAGTGCGATTCGACAGGTCGAAGGGGCGGCGTCCGGCGAGAAGCTCGTACAGGATTACGCCGAGGGCGTAGATGTCGGTGTACGTGCCCACCGGGGAACCCAGGATCTGCTCCGGTGCCGCGTAGGCCGGCGTCATCAGGCGGAGCCCCGTCTGGGTCTGGACCGCCGGCCGGTCCAAGCTGTCGAGCTGCTTCGCGATCCCGAAGTCCAGGAGCTTTGGGGTCCCCTCGGGAGATACCAGGATGTTCGAGGGCTTCAGGTCGCGATGGACGACGGCGTGGGCGTGGGCTCCCTGCACGGCCTCGCACACCGCGCGAAAGAGGTGGAGACGATCCTCGAGGGGGCTGTTCTTGAGCTTGCAGTACTCCGTGAGCGGCACGCCCTCGACGTACTCCATCACGAAGTACGGTGTCCCGTCCGGCAGCGTGTCCGCGTCGTAGAGACGGGCGATGGACGGGTGGTTGAGCTGGGCGAGGGTGCGCTGTTCGCTGGCGAACCGTTCCCGTGCGGAAGGAGACAGAGACGCCTCGCGCAGGACCTTGACGGCGGCCCGGCGCCCCAGATCCTCTCGCACGGCGAGGTAGACCACGCCCATTCCTCCCCGTCCCAGGACCGAGAGGATCCGGTACGATCCCACCGTGCCGGGTTGCGGCGGATCCGCGAGCAGCTCGTCGGTGAGCCCGGCCAGCCCCTCGTCGAGCATCGAGTCGCCTCGTCGATCTTCTTCCAACAGGCTCAGGACCTCGTCGACGAGGTCGAGGGCGTTGCGGCACTCGCGCTCCAGAAAGCCCTTCCTATCCCGCTCGGGGCGATCGAGCGCCGCGTGGAAGAGCTGTTGGATCCGCCGCCACCGCTCTCCTTCGGAAGAGGAGCCTGGATTCTGCCCGCCGGGGGGTGGAGAGGGCGTCATGGAGTCCGACGAAGCTCTCGTCCCAGCCAGGCCCGCGCCGCGCGCCAGTCCCTCTGGATCGTCGACTCGGAGACCTGCAAGAGCTCCGCCGTCTCGCCGATCTCGAGACCTCCGAAGAAGCGACACTCGACCATGAGGGCCTGTCGAGGCTCCATCTTCGCCAGATCCGAGAGGGCCGAGTCGAGGGCGATCAGATCCTCCGAGCGTTGCACGGTGGCGTCGCCGGACTCGTCCAGGGTCACCATAACGAACTCGCCCCCCCGCTTCCGTGCCGCTCTCTTCCGCGCGGCATCCACGAGCACCTGACGCATCGCCCGTGCGGCGATCCGCTTGAAGTGCAGGCGGGAGGCCGGCTCGGTACGCAAAGTGGCCGCCAGCTTCACGTAGGCCTCGTTGACCAGCGCCGTGGGGTTCAGCGTCTCACTGGGATCGCCGGCCCGGACGGCCGAGGCGAGTTGGCGCAACTCCTCGTAGGTCGCGCTGAAGAGGCGATCCAACTCGGGTCGATCTACGAGCTCGTTCATGGGGGGCGTCACACCCGATGGAGGTTCGTACGTGGCGGGCCGACTCGCAACAGCTTTTGCATTCGGCGGGCGGGCGGCAAGAGCGGCGAGTCCGGCGACGGAATCAGGTCATTCGCCCTCTTCTTCCTGCACGCCCTTTCGCGAGAACTTCCACTGCGCGTCGTCCATGGCGTCTCTCGGGTCGGTCCACGCCGATTCCAGGTCCTCCCCCGGGTCGTCCTACGCGTCATGTCCGGGTTCATGGTCTCAGAGACCGGAACGTGCGTTTTGGTCCGGGTCCGGAGGGTTCGGGCCTTCCGCCCCCCCATCAGCGCCCGCGCCGGTTGCCGGCCGGGCGCTCCGTCGAGCCCGTCGCGGGCTTGATCCGGGGCGGGGCGAGTCACGCGTAATGGGGAAAACTCGAGATCGTATGTAATTCTTCGAGGAGGAGATTGTTCCGGATCTTCCCTTCGGCGATTGACGGGACGACGTGGAGGCCCAAACTTGAGAACGTGTGGAGGAGGATAGGTGGTGTCTCCCCGACCGGGAACAGCATCGCTCCTGCCGTGCAGGGTAGGGGCAATCCTCCAGCACGTTCGAGACGAGCCTCCTTCAGAGGTGGTTCGTGTCTTGCCCCTCACCGGTCTCCCTCCCCGCCGGCGAACAGTGCATCCACACGCAGGCGTCCTGCACGACATCGGTTTGAGCCTGCACCTGGCTTCATCCAGACGGTCCTACATCCACGACTCTTCCTCCTGACGTTCCTGACCTCCGCTGACCGGTAGGGTCCGGCTCGGCTTTTCCATAAACCACCCTTCAACAGATGACGATTCCGCCGTCCTTCGTGCCCGAACTGGGTTGGTCGCCCGACTCGCGGGTGATTCGGAGAGACGGTCGGCACAACGCAGGATGTCACCATCGGCGAGGAGACGATATGACTGTGCGTAAGCTACTCATCCTTGCACTCGCGTTCTTCGTGGGTGCCCCGGCGGTCTACGGTCAGACCGCCAGCATCACGGGTACCGTCACGGATTCCGGCACCGGACAGGTGCTGGCTGGAGCAAGCGTTCGGTTGGACAATTCCGACCGAGGCGCCCTCACCAACGTTGACGGCCACTATTCACTTTCCGGCGTGCCTCTGGGCAGTCACACCGTAACCGCCAGCTACATCGGCTATTCCGATCTCCAGCAGACGGTCACGATCAACGCCGGCAGCAACACGCTCGACTTCGGGCTCAAGTACGATCCCGTCAAGCTCGACGCCCTGGTGGTCACGGCCCAGCAGATCGAAAGGCAGAAGCGGGAGCTGGCCTACTCGGTTTCCACCATCCAGAGCCAGGACCTGGTCAAGGCTCCGTCCACGAACTTCGTGGCGGACCTGGCCGGCAAGTCGGCGGGCGTCGACGTAATCTCCCAGTCGGGAGACGTCGGGGCGTCGACCCGGATCGTCATCCGGGGCGTTTCGTCCCTGTCCGGAGACAACCAACCGCTCTTCGTGGTCGACGGCATCCCGATCTCGAACTCGAACATCGTCGCGGGCACCAGCCAGGACCGCCTGACCGGGGCCATCGACGTCGGCAACCGGGGTGGTGACCTGAACCCGGAGGACATCCAGTCGGTCACGGTTCTGAAGGGTGGAGCCGCCGCGGCCCTCTACGGGCAGCGCGCCAAGGACGGGGTGATCCTCATCACGACCAAGCGGGGCCGGAGCATCGGCGGCGAGACCGTGACGGCCACGAGCTCCATCCGCGTCTCGTCTCCCCTGATCCTGCCGGATTTCCAGAACACCTACGCGCAGGGCACGGCGGGCGCTTACCAGTCCACCAGCCTCAACGGGTGGGGGCCTGTCATCGACGGACAGCAGGTGCAGGACATCCGCGGCGACATGGTCACGCTGCAACCATACGCGAACAACGTCCGCGATTTCTACCAGAACGGAGTGCTGTCGATCAACAGCTTCTCGTTCTCGTCCGCCAACGACGTGTCGGACTTCCGCCTGGGAATCACCAACCAGGATCAGAACGGCATCGTTCCCAACAGCAACCTCCGGCGGACGACGGTCAACATCAACGCGGGCTACCACCTGACCAGCAAGTTCCGGGCTCGCCTGTCCGGCTCCTACGTGGACACGAACTCGAAGGGTAAGGCGGTGGCGGGGGGCAACAACCCGAACGTGCTGACATCGATCGTCAACACGGTCCCGCGCACCTTCGACATGAGCGTGCTCAAGGACTACAAGGACGCCGCAGGCAACCAGAAGTCGCTCGACAACTTCACCAACAATCCGTACTGGATCACGAACGAGAACATCTTCACCGACGGGGTGGAGCGCGTCTTCGGAAGCGGGACCCTGGCGTTCGATCCCGTGTCATGGGTGACCCTGACGGGTCGGGCCGGGCTGGACACCTACACCGAGAATCGCCGCAACATCAACGCGGTCGGGACGGTCGGGCGCGAGAACGGCCTGTTCAGCCTCGACGTGATCGAGGAGCGGCAGGTGACGGTGGACCTGATGGCCGAAGCCCGCCGTGACCTGACGAGTGACATCAACCTGCGGGCCGTCCTCGGGGCCAACCTAAACACCCGCCAGCAGCAGATCCAACGCAACGACGCGGCGGAGCTCACGGTTCCGGGCCTGTACAACTTCGCGAACGCTCAGGCCAACTCTCCGGTGAACAGCTCGCAGAAGAGGCGTCTGTACGGCGTCTACCTGGACGCGACGCTGGGCTACCGCCAGTACCTGTTCCTGAACGTGACGGGGCGGAACGACTGGTCGTCCACCCTGCCCAAGGCGAACAACTCATTCTTCTACCCTTCGTTCAACCTGAGCTGGGTCTTCACCGACGCGCTCGGTCTGACGGGCGACGTCCTGTCCTACGGGAAGCTGCGCGCCAACTACGCCATCGTCGGAAGCGACGAGGCGCCCTATCAGCTCGACTTCCGGTACTTCCCGGTGTCGAGCATCTTCGGGCAGTATGGCACCGGCAACACGTTCCCGTACGGCGGACGGACGGGCTTCGCGGCCACCAACACGATCCCGCCCACGAACCTGAAGCCGCAGAACCAGGCGTCCTTCGAGCTGGGCACGGAGCTCCAGTTCTACAATGGGCGCGCCGGGATCGACTTCACGTACTACGATACCCGGACCAAGGATCAGATCATCTCGATCCCGATCCCGGAGACCACCGGGTTCGGCTTCAACCGGACGAACATCGGTGAGGTTTCGAACAAGGGCATCGAGGCACAGCTCAACTTCAATCCGATTCGCAACCGGTCGCTGAACTGGCAGGCGAACGTCAACTTCACCAAGAACACGAACCGGGTCGTCTCGCTGGCGCCCGGCGTCGAGCAGCTCACCATCCAGAGCGCCTTCAACTCGCTGCAGGTCAAGGCCGAGCCCGGCAAGTCGTTCGGGCTCTATGGCCCGGGCTTCCTGCGCGATTCGGTGTCGGGTCTGCCGATCATCGATCCGAACACCGGTCTGCGGCAGGAAGGCGACATCATCCGGCTGGGTAGTATCGATCCCAAGTTCCGCCTGAGCCTCAACAACACCTTCAGCGTCAAGCAGCTGAGCCTGAGCTTCCTGGTCGACTGGAGGCAGGGCGGGAGCATCTTCTCTCAGACCGTTGGGCAGCTCCGCCGCCTCGGTCTCGCCTCGGAGACGTCCGTCAACCGTGACGGCACGTTCATCGACGAAGGCGTGATCGCCAATGGCGACGGGACCTACCGGCCCAACGACGTACCCGTGCAGAACATGCAGGCGTTCTGGGCGCGGTATGCGTCGGCGAGCATCATGGAAGGCAACGTCTTCGATGCGACGAACGTCCGCCTCCGCGAGGTGCGCCTGCAGTATCAGCTGCCGCGATCCTGGCTCGAGAACACGCCCTTCGGGAGCATGTCCATCGGTGTGGAGGGTCGGAACCTCTTCCTGTTCTACAAGAAGATCCCGCACATCGACCCGGAGACGGGCCTATTCGGTTCCGCGGCCAACGGCCAGGGAATCGAGTGGAATGTCCTGCCTTCCACGCGGTCGTTCGGCGTGAACTTCCAGGTTCGCTTCTAACCTCGGATGAGAGAAATGGTCATGCGAAAATTCGTGCCTCTTCTGCTCATATTGATAATGCTCCCGCTTGCCGCGGGATGCGACAATCCACTCGACCTCAACATCAACAAGGATCCGGACGCGGCGACCGCAGTTCCGGGCGACCTGTTGCTGCCGACGGTCCTGGCGAACGTGGCGTCCAACCGCGCCATCGAAATCTCGCCCGGGACCGCGTTCTTCGTGCAGATCATGGCGGCCAGCGGCTCGGCCGGCGTGTTCGTGGATCCCGAACGGTACACGATCAGCTCGTTCACCACGGGCAACTCCTGGGGCGCGTTCTACACGAACGGCCTCAAGAACCTGCTCCTGATGCGTGATCAGGCGCTCGCGGCCGATCCGGCCCGCACCAACGTGGCCGCGCAGGCCGAGATCACCTCGGCCTACATCTTCTGGATGCTCACTTCGCTCTGGGAGACGGTTCCGTACACCCAGGCGCTCAACGGGAGCGAGTATCCCAAGCCCATCTTCGACGATCAGGAGACCGTGCTACACGGCATTCTTACGAAGCTGGATAGCGCCGTGGCCTCCATCGACCCGACCGGCTTGGAGGGCGTCCAGGCCGGGGATCTGATGTACGGCGGCGACATGGACCTGTGGCTCAGGTTCGCCAACTCCTTGAAGCTCCGGACGCTCATGATGATCCGGAACAAGGACGCGTCGGTGGACCCGCAGATCCAGGCGCTGCTCTCCCAGCCGCTCATCCGCGAGAACTCGCAGGAGGCGGCGATCCCGTTCTTCACGACGACGAACAACGAGAACAACGTCTGGAAGCTGAACAACCAGTACGGTGGGTTCACGAACGCGATGAACGGCAATGAGTTCCTCTTCGCCGGCAAGTCGCTCGTGGACATGATGAAGGATCTGGGTGACCCGCGTCTGGGCACGTACTTCGAGTACGCGGTCAACGACTTCAACACGTCGCCGGACGGCGGCGGGCCCGCCACGAACGAGTACTTCGGGCAGGATCCCGGCTCCACCAACTGGAACGACGCCCAGTCGTCGATGGTGAGCCAGAACATCATCCGCAAGGACTGGCCCAGCCGCATCGCGACGGCAGCCGAGACATGGCTGTACGAGGCGGAGTTCAAGGCACTGCAGGGCGATCTGGCCGGCGCGTACTCCAGCTATGTCGCGGGAATCCAGAGAGGTCTGGACTACTTCGACGGGAAGCCGGGTGCGATCGGGTCATCGGACAAGCAGGACTACATCAACTCCCTGCCGCAGAGCTTCTCGGGCCAGCAGGCCGCGCTCGACGCGATCCACGCCCAGGAATACATCGAGGTCTTCGACCGCTCGCCCGAGAACTGGGTCTACTGGAGACGGACGCACTACCCGTCGCTCCCGCTTCCCGAGCAGGCGGTGCTGGGTGATATCATCCGGCGCTATCCCATGCCACCGGACGAGATCTCGGCGAATCCCAACGCTCCATCCGGGATCGCGCTGGACCTTCCGATGTGGTTCGAAAAGTGATCGCGGAACTCCACGAGAGGCAGCCATGAAGATCATAAAGACGTTAGGCGCTCTGGTGGCGATCGCAGCGGTCGCCGCGGGGTGCAACGACATCACGAATCCGGTCGAGCAGCAGGGTCAGCTCGTCGGGCCCTACGTCCGGTGGGAGAGCCACACGGGCATCGGGACGCCCGAGGGCACCGTTCTGGCCATCATCCAGATGCCGACGCGGGTCGAGGAAGACGTGACGATCGACTACACGTTCGGCGGTGATGCGGTGTACGGACAGGACTTCTACGCCGTGGACGCCAACGGCACCGAGCGGACCGACGTCACCGCATCGGGCGGGACGGCCACGATCCACTACGATCCCGAGCAGACCAGCTTCGGGAGGGACACGGTGCGTCTGTATGTCCCGTTCAGCGCGACGAACGGGAAGACGGTCGACATCCAGCTCGCCGACGCTCAGACGGCTTCGGGCCTGACGGTGGCGCCCGGCTACACCGATGACTATCAGCACTTCCTGATGAGCATCGAGGGCTTCGTCGACATTCCGGAGGGCGCCTACACCGGCACCCACGTCGGTGACTTCGGCAACGGATCGGCGAGCGTCACCATCACCAAGCTGGCCACGCCGGTGGTGGTAGGTGGTGGTCAGTACTCGTACTCGATCTCGGACTACACCGGGATTGGGCTGTTCGGAGATCCGATCCCGTGGGCGTTCAACGTGACGTCGGGAGGCACGATCCTGGCGCCCTCGGAGTCGTATCAGTACAACGACGTGACCTCGGACGTAGCGGGCAGCTTCGACTTCGGGACCAACACGCTGACGCTGAACGTGACCATCACGTGCTGCGGAGGCGATGGAGGGCAGTATACGCTGACCGTCACGCAGCAGTGAGCCCGACCGTTCGGCGCCGAGCCGGACGGCAGCGGGTTCGAGCTCCGACGTGAGTCGGGGCGAGCTCGGGGGCGGGGGCCGCTTAAGCGGCCCCCGCCCCTCGAGCGTTCAGCGAAATCCCAGGAACATCCCGGCGAGAACCACGGCCGAGAGGGCGATCCTCTTCCAGGCCGACGCCTTGCCCGATCCGGGCTCTGCGGTGCGCGTCCAGAATACAACGGCCCCACAGGGACTGTGGCCGAAGCGCGCCGGTATCTCACCCGAGTGGTAGACCTCGATTGCCTCGATGTCGTCGGGGAGCAGGACGGCGTCCACATTGATCGATTCGGTACGGGCGTCGTCGATCCAAATCGCGGGACGACACCCGCCCCTCAGCCGCAAGGTGTAGCCGAGCTCTCCTTCGGGCACGAGCCGGATGCCCGGGAAGCTCTGCAGCAGGTCCGAAACGTGAACGGCCTTCGTGGCCTCGATCTGATCTCTGGTGAGGAAGGTGCCGGCGCCGCGCAGCCTGCGTCCCTCGAGACCGGGTGCGAACCCGCGATGACCATTCTCCCTCCTGACGACCACCACGACGGGATCCAGGTCGAGGGGGAGCGTGGACAGCTCCGCCTGGACGCGTACCTCGGCGCCCGGAGGCACCGTGACGCTGTCCGCCATGCTCCGGTAGCCGAGGCGGTCCACGGTGAGTCGATACCTGCCCGGACGGAGATCCACGAATCGGAAGCGCCCGTCCCGGTCGGTCTCACCGGTTCTCACCGTGCGAACCTCTCCCGCGTCGATGACGAGGGAGACCGCGGCTCCGAGCACCGCCCGGGCCGTCTCGTGGTCTGTGACTCTCCCGATGACCGTGGCCAGGGTGTCAGGGAGTGCGGGGCGCCCCGGTGTCGCCTGAGCGGCAGCCCCTGGGGGGCCGGGCCATACGGTCAGAAGCAGGACGAGGGCCATGGCCCGCACTGCGTTTGTCGACATCGACGCGACCCCGTCCTCGATGGCAGAGCTCTTCGGTGCTTCCTGTACCCATCTACGACGGGGGCCAGCAGGGATGTCATGCCCCGGGCCGGAATCAGCGGCGGGCGCCCCGTTCGGAGGAGCTCGCACCCGCACGCTGCTTCCATCGGGCGTAGCGCGCGAGCGCGGCCACGGCCCGGTCGCTGCGCCTGAACACCGGGATACCGGCGGCCGCGAGGCCGTCCGCCATCGCATCGTACATGGGTCCGCCGTCTACCACGGCGACCCAGGCTTTGGTCGTCGAGCGCGAGAGCTCGACGAGCCCGGCGAGAATGCCATCCTCGGCGTCGAGCCGCTCGGCCGGCCGCGTGTGCAGCGCGGGCGTCAGGGGAACGCAGGCGATCACCCCGACGTCGACCTTCTCGTCCGCGAGCATGATGCCCGCCGCCTGGACGAACGCCCGGTCGTCGAAGATCGGGGTCACGTCCATGGGATTGCGGGGAGTCACGATCTGTTCCAGACCCTGCGAACGGACGAGCTCCGCGAGCCGGGTGCGTGTCCCCTCCGAGAGCTCCCCGAGCTCGAGCGACCCGGCTCCGTCGGCGAGCGTGACGCATTCGAATCCGGCGTTGGAGAGTGCCGCGAGGCGCGGGCCGACGGTCCGGCCGTCCAGAAGCGCGGCGGTCCGGAGGATGTCATCGAAGTCATCGAGGCGATCCGTCACGAGCACGCCGGCCTCGCCGGCAAGCGCCCGGGTGACCGCATAGTCGCCGGCGAGCGATGCCGTATGGGACACGGCCGCTTCGGCGCCCCGGCCGGTCCGCCCGGCCCGGTGCAGGATCACGGCCCGTCCCTCGGCGGTCAGACGATGGGCCGCGCGCAGGAAGCGGAGGCCGTCACGGGGTCGGAGTCCCTCCACATAGCACGCGAACACACGAACGTCCGTGTCTTCGGCGAGCACCTCCAGGTACTCGCCGACAGTGAGGTCGATCTGGTTGCCGACGGTGATCACATAGCGGGGGTTCAGCCAGGGTAGGGAGCTCGCACGCGCGATCGCGAATGCGCCGCTCTGCGAAACGAGCGCGACCGGATGGGGTGGTCCGGCCGGGAAGGACAGCTTGTCGCGCGGGATGAACAGCGTGTCCGAACGTCCGGGCCAGGAGCGCACGCCCAGGCAGTTTCCGCCGTTGACGACGGGAGCCTCGGGACCGGCCGCGCGCAGCACGCGACGCAGGGCTTCCTCCGCGTCCCGGTTGTTCCCTCCCTCTCCCAGTCCTCCCGAAACCAGGACGATCGCCCGGGCACGCCGGCTCGCCGCGACCCGACCGATCAGGTCGGGTACGTCCGCGGCGCCCACGCTCACGACCAGGAGATCGACCGGAGGATCGAGCGCCTCCACGTCCGGGACGCAGACACAGCCGTCGAGCCGATCCCAGCCGGGCTTGAGCACCCTGACGTCTTCGGGGGGGAAGCCCATTGCGAGCACGTTCGCCAGGATCGTTCGGCCGGGATTCGACCCATGTGAAGAGACGCCGACCACGGCGATCGAGCGGGGCCGGAGGAGCGCGTGGATGGCCTGTCGGCGCCACTCGGGCATCTCCGCTTCCGGCGCCACGCCGCGGTGCCCGCTCCGACCGACGCGAGCGAGGGCGTCCAGGACCACCGGCTGGCCTTCGACGAACGCGAGCGGATTGATCTCGATCTCGTCGACCAACGACGGTACGGCGGCGTGCGCCAACGCGAGAAACGAAGCCAGCGCCCGCTGGAGCCCCGCCTCGTCGGCACGTCCGGGCCGGTTGCGCAGGGTGCCGAGCGCCAGCGGCGTGAGCGGGGACTCGCGGAGCATGCCGGCCAAAGCGGAGGGTTCATCTCCCTGAAGGGTGGGGGAGACATGGAGGACGCCTCCACCCTCCGACACGAGCGCGGCGAGGTGCTCGGCCGCGACACCTCCGAGACCGAGGGAGACGACCGGGCCGAACTCGTCGGTCCAGCGCGCCCCCAACAGGAGCTCGCCACCGGGCTCGTGATCGTGGTCGACCCACTCCTGGACAGCGACCCTGGTCCCAGGACGATCGCTCAGAGCGCGGAGTGCCTCCACGGCCGCCCGGACGGCCTCGGGCGTACGCCCGACGATCCTCACGCCCCCGAGATCCGTACGGTGGGCGAGACCCGGAGCGATCAGCTTGACGACCATCCGTTCGGCGGGATCCGTGCCCGGATCCGGGATCGGCTCGTCGGGATTCAACAGGCGGGTCGCCGGCGTCCGCCAGCCGAGTGCCCGGAAGACCGGGAAGAGGTCGGGCTCGCCGAGCGTGTCTTCGCCCCGTGCCCGCGCCGCGTCCACGGCTACCCCGAGCTCCCGGAGCGCCGTCCCGACGGGACCCTCCACCTCAGCGGGCGGTTGCGGTGGTGGCGGCGACGCCTGCCTCGAAGGCGCGTCGGTTGAGCTCGACCAGCTTCGGTCCTCGAGCCGCGAAGAAGTCGTCGACACAACGGGCGAGCGTCCCTTCGGAGAGCGGCAGCCAGGCAGATGCCGCTCCGAGCAGAACGACGTTGTTCGCGTGTCCGCTTCCCGCGTCCCGCGCCAGAGGATCGGCGTCGACGACGATCACGCGCGGTAGCTGCCCGAGCGCCTCGGCCAGCGCTCCGTCGTCCGGGTAGTCCGGAATGTTGCGCACCGGGTTCGACGACGTGACGACGACCCCTTCCGTGGACAGATAGCCTAGCCAGCGCAGCGCTTCCAGCGGCTCGAGGCTCAGGATCATGTCGGCGGTGCCGCGTCCAATGAGGTCGCTGGCCACGGGACCGTCCGCCATGCGCAGGTTCGCGGAGACCGCCCCCCCGCGCTGGCTCATGCCGTGCACCTCGCCCTGCTTGACGACGAGACCGTCGCGTCGCCCGGCCTCCGCCAGGATCGCCGCGGCCGTGAGGACGCCCTGTCCACCCACCCCGCAGAGCACGATGTCGAGCTTCATCGGTTGCCTCCCGCCTCGGGAGAGACGGCGGCGGCGACCTTCCGCTCCTTCTTCTCCTTGCGCACCGCCTCGATGCAGGCCCGGACCGCCACGATCACTGACAGACCCGGGTGCTCCATCTCCCGCCGGATCAGCGCGGCCAGGTCGTCGGTCCGACGGGGGTGGATGTCCACCACGTGCAGGTGCTCCGGGGATACGCCCATCCCGGCCAGGATCCGCTCGAGGCGTGAGTCGGGGAGCGCCGTCGGCTGCTGCCCGGTCATCGCGACCGTGCCGTTGTCCAGGATCAGGAGTGTCATGTCCGTGTCGTGGGCGACGGCGTCCACCAGACCGGTGAGGCCCGAGTGCAGAAAGGTGGAATCCCCGATGACGGCCAGCGTGGGGCCGGCACCCGCGTCCGAGGATCCTTTCGCCATTCCGACCGACGCCCCCATGCACACGCTCGACTCGAGTGCGCCGTAGGGTGGCAGGGCGCCCAGGGTGTAGCAGCCGATATCGCCGGCCACGACCGGGGTGTCGAAGCCGTCGAGGACCCGAGGGATCGTGTCGAACGCCTCGATGGCCTTTCGCACCGCGCCGAACGTGTCCCGGTGGGGGCATCCCTGGCAGAGCTGTGGAGGCCGCTGGGGAAGGGAAAGTGACGACGAGAGCTCCGCACGGTCGGCGAGGCCCAGGACACGGCGTACTGCCTCCGGCGTCAACTCACCGGCCCGCGGAACGTGGCCGGACTCCTTGCCGTGCACGGGTACGGGAGCGCCCAGGAGCCCCCGTAGACGTGTTTCGAGGAAGGGATAGCCCTCCTCGAGCACCAGGATCCGGTCTACCCGCTCGGCGAACTCCGACAGGAGGCCTTCCGGGGCCGGGTAGGCGCCCACGTGCACGTGGGCGAGCGGCCCGTCGAGCTCCGCGATCGCCTCTTCGAGGTAGTTGCGCGCGATTCCGGCGGTGACGACCCCCAGCGGCGCCCGCTCCTCCGGCAGCACCGATCCGACCCACGGAGAAGAAGCGGCCCAGGCCCGGATGGAGGACTGGGCGTCGAGCAACGCCTGCCACAGGCGCCGACCGTTGGCAGGCAGCAGCGTCCAATCAGGGGCGTCCTCGAACCGACGTGCCCGACGACGCTGCTCGACGGGCGTGGTGCTCACCTCGGCCCGCCCGTGACAGACGCGCGTGACCAGGCGGACCATGACCGGCACGCCGAACCGCTCGGAGAGCTCGAAGGCCGCTCGCGTCATGTCGTAGGCTTCCTGTTGGGTTGCCGGCTCCAGACACGGCACGCGCGCGAAATCCGCGAGAACTCGAGAATCCTGCTCGTTCTGTGAGCTGTGCATGCCCGGGTCGTCGGCGACCACAACCACCAACCCGCCGTGGATGTTCACGAGCGCGGAGTTCACGAAGGGGTCCATGGCCACGTTCAGCCCGACGTGCTTCATGGACACCAACGCACGGACGCCCACCATGGAGGCGCCGAGCGCCTGTTCGTAGGCGGTCTTCTCGTTGGCGCACCAGTGGGCGGTGATATCGTGCTCCGAGGCCTGCACCAGCACGGCTTCGAGGATCTCGGTCGACGGCGTGCCGGGATAGGCGTAGGCGGTCCCGATACCCGAGTGCACTGCGGCCAGCGCGACGGCTTCGTCGCCCAGGAGGAGTGGAGCTCTTGCCGGGTGCACCGTGGCGGGGGGCAGCTCCTCGAGGAGCCCCTTGGACATATGACAGCTCCGGGATGGTGGATGATCTCTCGAATTGTAGGCAACCCGCTTCGGGAATGCCGTCGGGAGATCCCTGAAAAGCCCGTAGCCGTCCGCTATCGCGCCCGCTGTCTCCAGGGTAGCGCGGGCACGAGCGTAGCTCCCTTCCCCGGGCCGCGCACCTGGAACAGTCTCGAACGGTGCGCGACCTCGCCCGTGTTCTCGTCGGTGACGGTCGCGGTCAGCCGATAGCTTCCCTTGTCGAGGGACGCGCCCACCGCGCGCAGCTCGGCCAGGGAGCCGTCCGGGCCGGGCTTTGCCTCGCCCGAGAAGCGGGTGCGCACCACGCTGCCGTCCCCGATGGGTGATCCGGATTCATCGACGTGCTCGACGGCGAGCTCCGTCGTGTAGCGATCACCGGAAGGCAGGTTGTAGATCTCGTAGTACACGTCGAACATGCTCTCCGGAAGCTGGCTGGTGGGCAGGAGCGCGAGCGTGACGCCACCGCGCCTCCAGTCGGCCTCCGGATCGGGCTGCCCCAGAACGACGTCGCTCAGCATCAGGTGCGAGCCGCTGTAGTCGGGGATCGGGAACGGGGCGCTGTAGAGCTGGCCGATGCCGGGTTTCGTGGCATCGCTCATGATCACGCGCTCCAGCGTGCTCTGGGACGGAGACGCCTGAACCTCGATGTAGGTGTGCAGCAGATGCTCGCCGGGCAGCGCGCGCGGGGTTCGGACGAAGACGGAATCGTCCGTGCGAGACACGGAGCGCAGCGCGGTGTCGGCCAGGACGAGCGTCACGTCGAAGCGGTAGCGCACCTCGTTCTCGATCGACTCGCGCCCCAGCTGCTCGACCGGCACCGAAAACGACGCGACCACCGTGGTGCTGCCGGCGTGGCCGCGGAATGTGTAGAGGTCGTAGAAGAACGGCAAAGCACGCGGGTAGGCAGGAACGGCGGAACCGCCGCGTGCGAGCCACACGCCGGTGCCCGCAGGACCCGGCAACGTGGCGATGGCGAAGGCTAGGCCCGTGCCGGCCGACGTGGTCGCCAGGACGTACAGGAGAGAAACGAGACCTCGAAGCATGTTCGCACGACCCCGCACGAGTGGCCGTCTTCGCCCTTCCGATACACGACGATTTCCGGTCTCGTTCCGGGGGCCGCACGGGCCTGGGCAGATGACGCCCGGACGCTCGTGCGGCCCCCCAGAGCTCAGAACGCGGTGACGACCCCTGTGGTGAAGCGGAATCGGTTGGTCCGCAGGTCACGATTCACCTCGGTCATGAACCTCAGGTTCCGCGACCTCAGATAGTGTCCGGTCACGCCCACCGACTCGTAGAGCCGGAGGAAGCCCGGCTCACCCACACGGAGGGTGAAGACGGGGCGGTCGGACTCGATCCGGTTGTAGAGCGCCGTGAAATACACGCGTCCACTCGCCCACGGGGGCAAGAAGAGGAGCTCGCTCATGTAGGAGTCCACCGTGGTCCGCACGGGATCGGAGGCGCCGTAGTCGCATCGTGGATCGCCCGGAGCGCAGCTGTCCAGAAAGAACGGATTCCCGTCGCGCCGGTGGAGATACTGAAGGTTGAGGTCCAGCATTCGGCCCAGCGGGAGGGTCGCGTCCGGGCCCCACACGCGGACCGAGCTTTCCATGCCGTTCGCGAGCTTCTCCTTCCCGGCGTAACCGTAGCCGCCAAGACGGATCGGGCCGAGCTTCTGGCTCAGACGGAGCCCGACGTTCTTCATCGTCTGTGTCGAGTAGTTGAGCTCCTCGGTCGCCTGGTTGAGGCCATTGCCGTTGACCACCTGCACGAACAGGTCGGCGCCGGGCCAGGGAGATCTCATGGCCATGAGGCCGCGCTCGTACGTGAGATCCGCGCGCACGTCGCCGACACGCACCCGATAGGGCATGTAGTCCTCGTACTGCAGGCGCAGCTCCCGCTTGAACAGCGGGTCGGAGAGCTGGAACTGACCGGCAATGAGGTTGACGCCGGATCCCAGGATGTCGTTGAACTGAAGGTAGGCATCCTCCAATCCCGCGACCTCGCCGCGTTCGGTCAGGAAGAAGTACATGTAGTAGGAGACATTCTTCGCGACCTGCCCGCCGCTGAGGAGCTTGATGCCCCAGGGGGTTTTGAAGTCGGCCGCCACGGCTCCGTCGCCCGTGAGGCTGCTCATATACGCCTCGACGCGGATGGCGAGCGGAAGGTCGCGCTGAAGTTGGAGCCAGGGATCTCCCACGGATATCGTGTCCGGAGGAACCTCGCCCGGCGCCATCATGAACCCGTTGGCCGCGAACTGATCGCCGAATGCGGTCAGTCGCGGAAAGGGATTGTGGCAGAGCGCGCACGTGACCCTGTACTTACGCGCGAACGCCGGAATGGCGTCCGCGTCTCCGGGCACGGTCGGCAGGAGCAGGATGGCGGCGAGAAAAGCGAATGCGACACCTCTCCAGCGATACGGCATCGAGGCCTCCAACGAGGGAAGGGGGTGGACGTATCGTCACGGGCTCCGCCCGGACCCTCTTCGAAGGTGGCCGAAGACATCTCCGGTCCGTATCCGGCAGATGTTCGGGGGGCGAGACACGACCCCCGCACACCCGGGCGGGAGGGCATGCCCCAAGGGGCTCTCCACCCGAGCACCGACGAGCCCGCGTTACCTTTTCCGGCCCGATTCCGTCTTGTCTTCGACGCACGACCACGAGCTGCGTGGGACCCAAGACGATCGGAGACGACCGATGAACGTGTCCAGAATCCTCCAGGTGCTTCCTCTTCTGGGAGCCCTCACACTGGCCGGCTGCGACGCCGGCCGGCCGACCGACCCGATAATCGACGATGTCGGGCTCAGCGACGAGGACCAGATCGCCCTCGAAGTGATCGCCGATCCCGACGCGGTGCAGTCCGCGATGGACCTGATCGACGTGCCGGTCGCCACGGCCGGGCGGCGCGGCATGGCGTGGGGGATGCAGACGCGCGCCGAGAGCGACGCAACGATGGCCCGTGAGCGCTTTCAACAGGCCGTACAAGCCCTGGGCGCGCACGATACGGTGCAGGCGGCAGAACGGGCCCGGGAGGCCCGCCGACTGGTCGTGCGAGCCATGATGACCGTGGGGGGGCCGGGTGCCGTGCGGGGGATGGTCGATCGGGCGGAAAGGCTCGCCGAGGCCGTCGGCCAAGAGCCGGGAATGTACCAGAATGCCAACGGGTTGCGAGGTGAGTTGAACGGCCTCGCGTCGCGGGCTCGGGAGCGCCTCCAGCTCCGTGACTCCACCGGCGCGGGCGACTGCGCCGTGCTCGCCGAGCAGCGGCATCGCCAACGCCAGAGGGATCCCGCCGTGCGCCCCGGCGGGGCCGAGACCGCGGTGCAGCTCGGCTTCACTTCGGTGAGCCTGGCGACGCGCCTGGTGGATGAGGCCGGCGGAGGAGACGACGATCAGGCCCGCCTCCTGGCCGTCGCGGCCGACTACGCCGACGCCGCTCGGGAGGCTCTCGATGCCGGCGCCGACGAGCGGGCCGTTCATCTATCGGACCTGGCCCACTGGACGGCCCTCCAAGCCGTGGTCTGGCCCGACGGCGTGAGTGATGAGGAAGCCCTCGCCATGCTCGATCTGGCCGAGACCCAGTACACGAGCGCGGCCGCGACCGAGCCCACGGGAGTGGCAGCCGACCTACTGGAATGGGCCCGTGCGCTGATCGACTTCGGACAGGTTGCCGTAGAACAGGTGCCTCCGCGGGGCACGGGGGCGTTATGGCGAGCGGCGGTGATCAGCACATGGATTCTCGGGTGACGTAAGGGACGGGCCGAGGCCGTGTCTCCCCGTGGGGGATGCGGCCCGGCCCCTACGCCTCTCCCCCGGCCGTGGAATCGACCTATGTTCGTGGCATGGCACCACCAGCCGAGCGTAGCGACGCCCAGGTGGTCCGCGACGTTCTCGACGGGGACCGCGACGCCTACCGTCTCCTGGTCAGGCGGTATGGGGACGCCCTCCACGCCCATGCACTCGGCATGGTGGGAAGTCAGGACGTCTCGGCCGATCTCGTCCAGGATGCCCTGGTCACCGGCTACCGAAAGCTCGCGTCTCTCCGAGATCCGGATCGGGTGGGCGCCTGGCTCTTCCGCATCCTGGCCAACCGGGCCCGGGATCACATCCGCAGTGCTCGGCGAAGGGAGGTTTCCAGCCACGTGCTGCCGGAGATCCCGGGGAACCGTCGGGACCCGGAAGAGGAGGCATCCGACGCCGAAGTCCATGGAAGGGTGCAGCGTGCGCTGGAACGGCTTACGCCGGAGCAACGGGAGGCCTTCGTGCTCAAGCACGTGGAAGGCCGCTCCTACGAGGAGATCGCAGCCGTGATGGACCTCTCCGTCGCCGCGTTGAAGATGCGGGTATACAGGGCGAGGGACGCACTCAGAGGATTGCTGAAGGAGTTCGCATGAGCGACGACGACATCCACGGGTTCCTGGACGGCGACGTGGAGTTCGAGGCGTTGGATGACGACGCCCGCGCGGAAGCCCGGTCCTGGGAGCGCATGCTCGCCAGCTTCCGACGGTCCCTCGCGCCGGCACCGGCGCCTCCGTGGCTCGAGGCTCGGGTGATGGCCGCGATCGAAGCGTTGCCGGAGCCTGGTCCGTTCGGTCGCGCCTGGGCTTGGCTGCTTCGTCCGCGTCCCGTGCAGCTGAGCCCTGCGGTGCTGGGGTTGGCGGGGGCGGCCGTGGTCGCCCTGGTGTTCGCGTTTCGGGGCGGGCTCGCCGGGCCCGGCGCACGCGCCGGCGCGGACGCGGTCGTCTACGTCCAGTTCAACCTCGACGCGCCCGGGGCCCGCTCCGTGGCCGTGGGAGGGGACTTCGACGAGTGGCGGGGCACGTACACCCTGGAAGATCCCGACGGCGATGGCGTGTGGACCGGACGCGTACCGGTGAGACCCGGCGTCCACAGCTACATGTTTCTGGTGGACGGATCCCGGTGGGTCACCGACCCGCGAGCCGCCTACCACACGGACGACGGGTTCGGCAACGAGAACGCGGTGCTGGCCGTGGCGGCACCTTCGACATGAGACACGCGTGGAGGAGCACGGCGACGATCCTGGCGGCACTGACCTGCGGACTGGCCGGGCCGGGCGCAGGAGCCGGCGAGGCTCAGATGTCGGAAGTGAGCGTCGAGCTGGGTGGAGCACGAATCTCACCTCCGTCGGGCGTGGATGGGGACCCGGCCGGCTTCATGATGGCCGGGCTCAGAGGGAGTCGCCTCGACGTGTTCGGCACCGGGGTGTACGGGGCACTTCTGGTAGGTCGATCGATCGACCCCGCCGCGGGTGGCGACTTCGTGTCCGGGGAGCTCGGCGGGGCGAAGTGGTGGCGCCTTGGGCGGAGCTGGTCAACGGGGCTCGAGGGTCGCGCCTTCGGTTTTCGGGTTGTGGACCCCTTCTCTTACGACGCGGGGGCGGCAGAAGGCTCGCTCACCCTACGGTATCGCGCCGGCTTCCTCAGAGCGCGTCTGGCCGGGACGGGTGGAGCGGGGCGCTCACGGGTGGGGGTGTCGACCGTGGTGCAGCGCATGCGCAGACAGACGTTGGTGACGGACGTTTTGGTCGATGACCTCTGGCGCTACGGGACCTCCCTCGAGGTGCTGGCCGGCGGCGGACCTCTGGCGGTGGGTCTGGCCGGTGGAGTCCATCGGAGCGCCGGTGGTGCGTTCAGCTCGGTCGGGCTCCGGATCGTGGGTGGAGCTCTGCGGGGTGCGTTGGAGCTTCGGTTGGACCGGTGGCGCACGCCGGAGGGGTATCGGAACACGGGCGGTATCGCATTCTACATGCCATGGGGTGGCTGGAGCGCGCGCGGCTCGGCCGGCAGGCCGGAGCCCGATCCCCTCCTACTCGCCGAGCCGGGTCGTGAGGCGGGAGGACTTCTGGTCGCACGCCGGCTCTTCGGGCGTAGCTCCGGGCCCGGGCCGGCCCGGTCACCCCTCCACCGGGTCGTCGAGGAGACGCCGAGCGGCGCGCGCGTGCAGTTCACGGTGGAGGTTCCGGACGGATCTCGTGAGGTGGAGCTGTTGGGTGACTTCACGCTCTGGGAGCCGGTGGCCATGCAGAGCCGTGGAGGACGTTGGACCGTCGAGATGGACGTTCCGTCCGGCGTCTATCATTTCGGGTTTCTTGTGGATGGGGACTGGTATCTGCCGGACGATGCCGCGGATGCAGCACCCGACGAGTGGGGACGTCGCAGCGCGACGCTCGTCATCGAAGGGGCGGCGAAACCGTGAGCCGCCGCGTCCGCGGGCTCGCAAGGAGATGGAGAGCCATGAAAACGCATAGGTCGAAGATCGCGCTTGCCCTGCTTCTGCTGGCCATCGCGGGGAAGCCCGCGGAGGGACAGGAGACGGCTCGCGCCCGGGCCCGGGCCACCCTTCCCGCCGACGTGTTCGGGCAGGTGGACGCCATGGCGAGTGATGTGGAGCAGCAGGGGATTCCGGGCGACCTCCTCTACAACAAGGCGCTGGAGGGAGCGGCGAAGCATGTGCCGCCCGGCCGGCTCGTTCCCGCCGTAGAGGCCTATGCGGGGCGGCTCCGCGTCGCCGGAGAAGCGTTCGGGGGCGACGCCGGGGGCCCACTGCTGGTGGCCGGCGCCGATGCGCTCCAGCGCGGCGTGAGCGTCGATCTCCTGAGGGGACTGAGTCGCGGACGGGACCGATCACCCGTGGCGGTGCTCGTGCTCGCGGACCTCGTCGAGTCCGGGGTGGCCTCCGATCAGGCCCTGTCGCTGGTGCGAGAAGCGACGCAGCGTCGCGCCCGAGAGCAACAGATGCTGGACATGCCGGCGGAGGTGCGCCGGCTCATGCGTCAGGGCCAGTCTACCCAGGACGCGGTGGAGCAGGTCATGGGGGCGTTGCGGCGGATGCGTGGTGGCGGCGGGATCCCCCCCGTGGCTCCGGGTGCCGAGCCGATGGGGCGGCAACGGGGTGGGGGAGGCGCGTAGGGCACGACTTCATGTCGGGAGCGGGTGGAGACGGGGCGGGGCCAATTGGCTCCGCCCCGTCTCGCGTCGGGATCCTCAGCGGCCGGATCGCTCTCCCTGCAACGCACGCTTGATCGCGTCCCGGACGTGCACCCGGGTCTCGCTCTTCAGGGCGGCCTGGAGCTTCGCCCGAACCTCCGGCGTTCCCAGACGCGCCAACGCCCGCACGGCCAGCTGGGAGTAGAGTGGATCGTAGTCCGTGAGGCCACGCGTGGCCACCGCGATCGCTCGGGTCGTGTCGCCCGCCTGGACGAGACCCATGAGCCCGGCCCCGCGCAGTCCACGATCCTCGGAGGAATCGGTAAGACGTGCGAGCGCGTCCGCCGCCTGGGGAGCGCTCTGCCGTGCGAGTCCGGCCGCCGCGGTGCGGCGTACCGTCAGGGGCTCGCCGGGCGAGCTCGCTTGCACCAGGGTCGTGAGCGCGGCCTCGCCGGCAGCATGCGCGTATACGTTCAGGGCCGCCGCTCTCACGTTCGACGAAGGGTCGTCCCGGTACATCCCGAGCGCGGTGTTCCCGATTCCGGCGGAGTCCAACCCGGACAACGTCACCAGGGCCTGCGCACGTACCGAAGGATCGGGATCGCGGAGCGCGGAGCGCATGATACCGATCCCGTCAGCAGTCGAGTCCTGGCTCATCTGCCGCAGCGCCTCCACCCGGAGCGGCGCCTCGTGCTCGTTCAGGACGATGAACCGGCGCGCGTCGATCGCGGCCGTATCCTGGGACCGGGCGAGCGTGCGTAGCGCCCAGTTTCGGGCCGACGTATCGAGGTCGTGTCTCGCCATGTCGGCGAGCTCCTCGGGCGTCTGATCCGTGTGGACGGTTCCGAGCAGCCAGCCGCCCTCGTCGAACCGGAAGGAGAGCGGCTTGCCCGGCAGCGCCATGTCGAAGGTCTGGGTCTTCTCGGCCTGGACCGTCACGCTGTCACGCACGACGGAATCGGCGGTGATGACCCGGAGGGTGGTGGGGAACCTGAAGAGCGGGCGGGTGGAATCGGTCGGCTGCACCTGGTTCACGGTCACGTGCAGGATCTTCGCGGCAGGATCCCACCTCCGCGTGACGTCGAGTTGCGGATAGCCGATGCCGTATGCCCACTGATTGAAGAACCAGTCCAGGTCGCAGTCACAGCTCTTCTCGAACGCGACGGCGTAGTCCTTCGTGGTCACCGCCTTGTGGGCGTTGTCCACCAAAAAGCGGTGCATCCCGGCCCAGAAGACCTTGTCGCCGAGGAGGCGTCTGAGCTGATGCGCGAGCTGGGCCCCCTTCGGATAGACGTGCCCGCTGAAGAAGAGCGTGATGGGATCGTCACCCTGGTACTTGCCCCACACGAGCGGGCCGCGCCTGGCGGCGATCCGCGTTCATCGCCTGCTGCTGCTGGCCCCACCACTCGAGCTGCGCGGCGTCCCACCCCCGGGTCTTCTCCTCCTGCACGGACTCCATGTAGGTGGTGAGTCCCTCGTTCACCCAGGCGTTGGCCCAGTTGGCCGTCGTCTCGTAGTCGCCGAACCACTGGTGCGCCAACTCGTGGGCCACCAGGCTACGTCCTCCGTCCATCGGGTTGGTGCCGGGGCCCTCGAGTGCGCCGTCGGTCTGCGTTGTTGCCGACACGTTCTCCATGCCGCCGTACGTGAAGTCGGGAATCGCCGACTGGTCGTACTTGTCCCATGGAAACGGCACGCCGGTGAGCCGGGAGTAGAGCTCGATCATGGACGGCGTCTCGCCGAAGGCGCGCCAGCCCGCATCGGTCGTGTCGGGATAGACCCAGTAGTCGACGGGCTTGTCGCGCCAGTGGTCCCGCAGGACCGTGAACGGCCCCACGACCACCGAGTACAGGTATGTCGAGGCCGGCTCCTCCTGCGACCAGTGCCACACCTTCTCCCGCCCGCCGTCGACCGGCTCGACGGAGAGGAGCTTCCCGTTCGACAAGACCTTGTAGGCCGAGTCTGCCGTCACGAGGAACTCCCAGGTCGTCTTGTCGTTGGCGTAGTCGTACGTCGGCACCCAGGCACGAGTCTCGGTCGCCTCGCCCTGCGACCAGATCACGTGACGCCGCGGCACGAAGTAGAGTCCACGCTCCGGCACCGTGTGGTAGGCGAGCGTGAAAACGACCGTGTCTCCCGCCGGAGCCCGCCGCCGAAGTCTCACCGTGACGTGCGTGGTGTCGAACGAGAAGCGAAGCCGTCGGCCCGCCGCGTCCGTGGCGCGATCGATCGTCATGTTCTCGGCGTTCAGACGCACGGTGTCGGTGGACGTGCTCGGGATTACCGTCGTGGTCACGACACCCGTGACCAGACGCTTCGCCTCGTCGAAGCGCACTGCGATCTTCTGGTGCACCAGGTCGAAGTCGTGCACCCCCTGCGGCCAGATGCGCGGCGGGGTGTACTGACCCACGACCCCTTGTTGCTGGGCGTGTGCGAGGGACGGAGCGGCGAGCGCCGCGAGCACGGCTGCGACGGAGAGCAAACGTTTCATCGGCTTTCGGGTTCGGTGGACTTGGACACGAGCACTATGACGTCTGGATCGAACGAAGGGTTGCGTACCCCGGTCTTGTGCAAGGGATCGAAGTCGGACCATCGTTCTCCCGTGAGGCTGCGGCCGTGCGGCGCGTGGCCCGCCGTGATCCAGCCGCCGAGCTTCGAAACGTGAAGGTCAACGGAACACCCTACCGCAGCATCTTCCTGGACGAGGATGGGTGGTCGGTCCGGATCGTGGACCAGACCGTGCTCCCGCACACATTCCGGGTCCTTCGCCTGGTCGATGCCGGTGCAGTGGCCGGCGCGATCTCCGACATGCAGGTCCGGGGCGCGCCGCTCATCGGCGCGGCTGCCGCCTATGGCCTGGCCCTGGCGCTCCGGACGGACGCCTCCGACGCCGCCCTGGGGACGGCCACGAAGCTCCTGACGGCGACGCGCCCTACGGCCGTCAACCTGCGATGGGCTCTGGATCGCGTGAGGGACGTGGTGGAGCCCCTCCCGACCGACGGACGCTCCGCATCGGCCTACCGGGTAGCAGCCGAGATCGCCGAGGAAGACGTCGATCGGAACCGCCGGATCGGGGCGCATGGCCTGCTGCTTATCCGCGATGCCGCAGCCCGGAACCCGGGCCGACCCGTCGAGATCCTCACTCACTGCAACGCGGGGTGGCTCGCGACCGTGGACTGGGGTACCGCGACCGCGCCCATCTACATGGCCCACGATGCGGGAGTGCCCGTGCACGTCTGGGTCGACGAGACCCGACCGCGGAACCAGGGGGCGAGCCTCACCGCCTGGGAGCTGGGCCAACACGGCGTGCCCCACACCGTCATCGTGGACAACGCCGGCGGCCACCTCATGCAAGGAGGTCGCGTGGACCTGTGTCTCGTCGGCACCGACCGGACCACCGCGAGCGGAGACGTGGCCAACAAGATCGGCACGTATCTGAAAGCCCTTGCGGCGGCGGACAACGGTGTGCCCTTCTACGTGGCGGCGCCCTCGTCGTCCATCGACTGGAGCCTCGACGACGGACGCGAGATTCCCATCGAGGAGCGTGCCGGCGAGGAAGTGAGCCGGATCGAAGGACGGGCGGACGACGGGACGCTCCGGAGCGTGACGTTGGTGCCGCGCGGCTCTGCCGTGCTCAATCCCGCGTTCGACATCACGCCGGCCCGGCTCGTGACGGGGATCATCACCGAGCGTGGCGTCGCGGAGGCCGGCGGTGACAGCCTCCGTGCCCTCTTTCCCGAGCACGCGAGGGGCGCGGGTCCCGCGGGAAGGACGGGGGCGTGAGCGCCGACGCGATGCGTGAGGCCGTTGTCCGAGCCGCCCGGCAGATGAGCGCGAACGGACTCGGCGGAGGCACGTCGGGCAATGTCAGCGCCCGGGCGCCGGATGGGATGCTGGTGACGCCTTCGGCGCTGCCCTACGCCGCGATGGACGTGGACGACCTCGTCCTGGTGGACCTGGACGGTCGGATTCTCGACGGGCATCGGAAGCCCACGACCGAGTGGCCGATGCACGCGGCGGTCTATCGGGTGCGTCCCGAGGTCGGGGCCATCGTCCACACCCACGCGACGTTCTGCACGACGCTGGCCACCCTCCGCCGCGACATCCCCCCCTTCCACTACATGGTCGCGCTGGCGGGCGGCGACTCGATCCGGTGCGCACGCTACGCCACGTTCGGTACCCCCGAGCTGGCGGCTCACGCACTGGAGGCACTCGAAGGAAGGAGGGCGTGCCTCTTGGCCAATCACGGGATGGTCGCGCTCGGCGCGTCACCGGCATCCGCCCTCGAGCTCGCCTCCGAGGTGGAAGCGCTGGCCGAGTTGTATTGGCGCGCGCTCCAGGTGGGCGAGCCCGTCCTTCTCGGGCCGGACGAGATGGCAGAGGCGCTCGAGCGGTTCGCCCAATACCGCTGACGTGCCCGGAGGAGCCGTGGCCCGAGCCTCCCGCGTTGGTCCGGTGGGCCGTCACGCCATGCGGAAGCGTGTAGGCCACGGACCCCCCACGGTCCTCGTCTACCTGGACGATCGCGCGATGGGTGACGTCGGTACGCTCCACGACACCCCCACCGCCGGGATCGAGTACATCGAGTACTTCCCGTTCGCCCAGGCGATGGGACGCTTTCCTGAGTTCACCCACGGCGCCGGCGTGATCCAGGTGTCGACGAGACCGCGCAAGGGCGGAGGTTGAGGCTCGAGCCTCGGCCGGGGACGGGTCGGGCTCGGGCCTCAGCCGGGGGCGCTGCGATCGCGCGCGGCGCTCCTCGTGCGGGTCGCTAGCTTCTTCCTTCCCCGATCTGTTGCCAGACGAAAGCCTGCTCCATCGCCTGGTCGGCGATCATGACGTCGAAGGGTCGGCCGCGTCCGGCCGCGTGCCCCTCCTTCGGACGATAGCGGAAGATGACCGGACGGCCCGACGTCGTGGCCGCCTGGAGCTTCGCGGTCATCTTGCGGGCCTGCAGGGGTGCGACCCTTGTGTCGTGTCCTCCGTTGAACAGGAAGACCGCGGGATACCCGGTTCCGTCCACTACGTTCTGGTAGGGAGAGAACGCGAGGATCGCCGGGAACTGGAGCGCGACCGCGGCGTTTCCGTACTCCAGGAGCGCCGGGAGGTTGTTGGTCTCGGTGAACGTGTAGAAGCGGACCAGGTCCAGGTCCGGGAAGCCACACAGGACGGCCCGGAAGAGGTCCGGCCGCTGCGTGAGCGCCGCGCCCATGAGGAGGCCGCCGTTGCTCTCTCCGTGGATCGCGAGTCGGGGCGGAGAGGTGTAGCCGCGATCGATGAGGTGCTGGGCAGCACCGATGAAATCGTCGAAGACGTGCTGCTTGTTCTGCAGCATCCCGTCGCGGTGCCAGTCCTCTCCGAATTCGTTTCCGCCTCGTAGTGTGGCCACGGCGTAGACGCCGCCGCGGGCCACCCAGAGCGCCTCCTCGGCGCTGAACCTGGGGGTCAGGGATAGGTCGAAGCCACCGTAACCCGTGAGCATCGTGGGGGCGCCGCCCGTGCGGCCGACATCCTTACGATGCACGATGAACATGGGCACACGGGTGCCGTCCTTCGAGTGGAACCACTCCTGCTCGACCACCACGCCCGAGGAGTCGAACGGGATCCGTGACGGCTCGTAGAGCGTCCGCTCACCCGAGGCGAGGTCCAGGATCCAGGTTTCCTGCGGGATGGTGAACGAGCCGATCTGCAGGAATGCCTTTCCGGGAGCGGCGGGGCGGATGCTCGCGCTCGCATACGGAGGGAGCTCCACCTCACCATCCGGGGTCCCGTCCATCCAGAAGATGCGGATGCGCGCGCTCACGTCGTGCAGATAGGTGGCGTAGATGCTGTCGCCCAGGAACGTGAAGTCGTCGAGCACGTCCGAGCCCTCCGGGACGATCTCCCGCCAGTGGGAGGGGTCGGGCTGGTCCAGGTCGGTGACCATGAGGCGATAACGGGGTGCCCTGTAGTCGGTGAGGATCCAGAGGCGCCCATCGTGGTACCGCGCCTGTACGTGTGCGGGCAGGCTCACCGCCACCGGGCGAACGGCGCCGGTGGACACTTCCTGCAGAAGGACGTCGTTGCGGGCCCATCCCCACTGGATCGTGAAGAGTCGGTACTTCCCTCCTTCCAGCGACTGCATGCGCAGGAACTGCTCCGGCCCCACGCCCTTCCCGAACAGGACCCGGTCCTGGGAGAGATCGGTTCCGAGGCGATGGAGGTAGAGGCGGGAGCCCGTCTCGCGCGAGCGGCGGACGTAGTAGAGTCCTCGCCCATCCTCGGTGAAGGACGCCTGGTCGTAGAGGGCGCGGGGGAAGGTGTCGGGCAGGTCGGCGCCGCGCGCGACGTCGCGAATCCGGAGCCGGGTCTCGTCCTCGCCGCCGTCTCGGATCTCGTAGACGAGTCGGTCTCCGTTCGGGCTCACCGCATCCATCTCCACCCGGCTCCACCCCGTGGAATCGATCTCCAGAGGGTCCAGGATCCGCTCGTAGTCACCTCGAGGGTCGATGGGGACGAGCGAGTCCCGGGGCGGCGCCGCCCGCCGGTAGATCGCCGCCGACGGGTCGCCGGTGCGGCGGAGCGTGAAGTACTCGTAGTGGCCCGTGCGGACGGGCGAGCCGATGTTCGGGACGTCTTCGAGCTTCTGGAGTTGCGCGGCGATCTCGTCCCTGAGGGGTGTGTGGCCCACGACGCTGTCGGCGTACGCGTTCTGCACCGAAATCCAGGCCTGCGTCTCAGGGCTCTCCTGGTCCTCCAGCCACCGGTAGGGGTCGACGAGCTCGTGGCCGTGGAGGCTGTACGCGACCGGCTCTTCCTGAGTCACCGGGGCTCTGGGAGCCTCACTCCTGCAGGCGCCCAGAGCCAGGGAAGCGGTCCACGCGAAGACCGAGGCGAGCCGGGGGACTGCGGAACGGCGTGGCATCCGGTGGGTGCTCATGGTTCGAATCCTCTGCTGGTGATCGATCTCGACGTCAGTTGCGTCCGTGCACCCACGCGTCCCATCGCCGCCGGTACTCCGCTTCGTAGTTGCGCACCGTGGCGTCGTAGCTGAGGGAAGGCGCATCGGCTCGGCGGCGCCAGCGCAGGGCCACGGTCCTCGTATCCGGGGGTATGGCGACGGCCCCGCCCCGCACGCGAACCGAGCGGCCGTCGGCCCCCACACGCTGCACGTCCATGAACCACGGCAGGTGCACGACGAGCTCGTGGGGTGGACGGGTGAAGGCCGGCGAGAGCGTCAGCGTGGCGCCGGTGTCGGTCGGAACGTCGAGGCGGTAGCCGACCGTCCCGAACCCGGTCGGCGCGTTTCGCACGACGATGCTGTCGCCCGCTTCGAGCCACTGCGGAGATACCACCGAGAGCAGATGGAGCGTGTCGCCCTGCTCGCGTACGAGCATGTCTCGAAGCAGCGTGCGGTACTTGGCGGCGAACCAGCCGTGCGGGGCCAGGTTGCCGCCGAAGTCACGGGTGCCCCACGGACGCACGGAGTACTCGAAGCCCGCCTGGGTGGAGCTCGTGTGGAGGAGCACCGCGTAGAGCTCACCGAGCGCGTTCTCCTGATCGCCACGGGCCACCTCCGTCTCCGTGTTCTTCATGGTCAGGTAGTCGTGGAGCCAGAACCCGTCGCCGTAGGTCATGATGCCCTCGGCGTACTTGGCCCGGGTACTGTCCAGCGTCGCCGTGACCATGGGATCGTGCGGGTCGAGCACCTGCTCGGGGTAGACCGCCATCATGTTGCCCCAGTCCTGTCCGCCGGGCCCGTCCAGTCCGGGCGGGATGTAGCCCCCGGTGCTCGCCGTGACTCGCCGGAGCTGTGTCAGGAGCGCGCGCTTCAACGAGGCGTACGAGCGCCGGTAGGCGCGGGCGGCCGAGGCGTCGCCGACTCCTTCGGCGAGGTCGATCGCGCCGTCCAGCCCCGCGAGCGCCCAGAAGTTGTGCCCGGTCACGTGGCCGGTGATCTCCTCGTTGTCGCCGGGGGTGCTGGAAGGAACGAGGTGCATCGGGTCGGCCGCGCGCGCGCTGTCCAGCCAGCGCACGGCTCGCGCCACGGACGGCATGACGCTCCTGGCGAACGCGCGGTCCTGAGTGAGCCGGTAGTGTTGGCCATAGGCCCACAGGGTCTGGCCCCAGCCGTCGTACTGGCCCCCCTGGCTCAGGAAGTTGCCGTCCGGCTGCTGCCAGCCCGCGAAGAAGTCCAGGACCTGGCGTGCGATATCGGGATAGCCGGTGGCGTCGTAGGCGCGCACGATGTAGGAGGCGTCGCGGAGCCAGAACGCGTGGTAATGGAATTCATTGACGGTCTGGACGTAGTCGTCGCCGTGCTTGTCCCGGGCCAACAAGTCGTAGACCAGGCTCGCGCGGAACGTGTTCACGACCTTGGTCTCCGGGAGGTCGACGTGCATGCCTCGGCCCACGAGGTGGCGCCAGAACGACTCGGTTCGCGCGAGATAGTCGTCGAAGTCGGCCGTGCGGACCCGCGCGAGCCACGGGTCGTCCGGGTCGGTGGGGGTATACGGCAACTTCACCACGACCGACTGCGAAGCGCCGGGCGCGAGCACCGAGTCGTAGAGGGCGATCCCGACGGGCTCTGTCTTCTGCACCCGCGCAGACACCGGTCCCAGCGTACCGACGCGTCGGCCCGGCTGGTCGAGCGTGAGGCGCAGCACGGGGGCCGGCTCGGTCGGGAAGAGGTAGAAGACCTTCCCGCCCCTCAGGAATGCACCGTCCGAGAAGCCGTAGCTCCAGGCGGAATCGAACGCGACACCGGGCTGGTCGTATTGGCCCAGGCGTCTGGCCGTGGCGGGTCTGCGGAAGCGGTTGTCTCCCACCCCGCGGCCCGTGTTGGACGGGCCGGTGTAGCGGGCCGCGAAGGCGAGCCGGGCGCGTGAAGGAGCCGTCCCCGCGTTGGCCATCGTCACGCGAACGAAGTCTACCACCGGGCTCTCGGGCTTTCCGTCCAGCGTTGCCGCGAAGAGGGTGAACCGGTACGTGATGTCCGCGCGGCGGGCCGTGTACTCGAGCACGGGGAGCCAGCCTTCGCGCAGGGTCCGGATGCGCTGGTGCACCGGCGTCAGTGTCGGCCCGGCCAGGAACATCAGCTCGCCATAGCCCGTGTACAGATAGCCCTCCGGCGTGATCTCGGTACCACGGCCGTCCATGACGCCGATCACGTCGGTGGGCCGGCTGAAGTAGGAGAACGGACCGGGACCGTCGTCCATGGCCGGATTCACCATGTCCGGAGGCTCCGTTCGGGCCCCCGAGGCCTCCTGCCCGCCGAGCGGGTTGGAATGGAGGATGACGCAGGAGAGGGAGAGGGCGACGAGCAAGGGGCGCATGCGAGCTCCTCATGTCTTCAAGACAGCCGACGGGATGAGCGGGAAACCGTGTCGCGATCGTACGGGGCTATGGAAGGCGAGACAAGCGGCGCGACCTCCGCACCGCCCACGGTTCGGGTGCCAGACGCACCCGGGGGCCGGGTTCGTGGTCGGTAGGACGACCGCTTGCCGACGCTCGGGACCTCGCGGATATTCCGGCTACAGTCCTTGCTGGACCTTCGGCGGACACGGTCTCCAACCCGGAGATGACCGATGGCACGGGTTATCCACTGCAGGTCGTCCGTGCGTGGCAGCCCCCTCGCCGGAGCGGGCGCGCTCGCGGCCGTGGTGCTTCTCGCCGGGTGTGCGTCGTCCGGGGGGTCGGATCTCGGAGTAGGGAGCAGTACCGGCTTGACCCGGATCGACGCCGCGGGGGGCAGGTACGACCTCGTGCTCACCAAGGACAAGACGGCGAGCCGGTCCACCATCGAGGGTGCGCCGGCCGCGGTGTGGGCCGCGCTCCCCGGCGCCTACCAGGCGCTGGGTCTGCAAGGAGCCGTGGTCGACCCCACGGCTCGCATCTACGGAATTCCGCGCCACCGGGCCCTGCCTCGGCAAATCGCGGGTCAGCGACTCGGCCGGCTCTTCACGTGCGGCTCGGGCGTGACCGGTTCCTCGGCGGACCGCGACCAGCTCTACCTGCTCCTCTTGAGTCAGGTGGACTCGACCGCGCAGGGTACCGCCCTGCTGACGCGCGTGGACGTGTACGCGCGGCCGCGCGCGAGGGCCGGAAACCCGGTCGACTGTGGCAGCAACGGCAGGCTCGAGATACTGCTCGTGGATTCGCTCAAGGCGCGGCTCGCCAGGGCATCCATTCCACCGGGGTAGCTGTGACGCGAGTTATACGCTGTCCGTCCCTCGCCCGTCGCGCGCTCGGCCGGATCACGGGGGTGGTAACCGCCACCTTGCTGGTGGGAGGGTGCGCGTCCGCGCGAGCCCCTGACATCGATGAGGGTGCCGGCGTGCGTGTGACCCACGTGGACGCCAGCAATGGCAGTGTGGCGATGCGGCTCACCAACGACGACTCCGGCCTCCGGAACGTCGTCGCGGCCGCGCCCTCCGCGGTCTGGACCGCCTTGCCGGCGACCTACCGCTCACTCGGGCTTCCCGGTTCAGGGGTCGTCAATGCCACGGCACACGTCTACGGGATGGCACGGTACCAGCCGATGCCTCGGAAGATCGCGGGCGAGCGGCTCGGGCGTTTCCTGACCTGCGGCTCCGGCCTCACGGGATCGTCGACGGATCGCGATCAGGTCTATCTCAGGGCGTTGACCCAGGTCGATTCAGCGGCCGGGGGCACGATCGTGACCACCCGGCTCGACGCGTACGCCCGCCCACGGTTCACGTCCGGGGGCTCCGTCGTGTGCGGCACCGAGGGGACGCTGGAGAATCTTCTGGCCGACTCGCTCCAGGCTCGGCTGAGGCGGACGGGCGAGCCCCCGCACTAGACGAGCCCCCCACCGGAGGGCGTTTCCCAGCGCGAACGCGGGGTTGGTACTCCGTGCGCTTCGGGGGCAGGATCCGATTCCCGGTCAGGGACCGATCGATGCTCCGGGCCACGTCCCGTGGTGGCCAGCTTCCACGCACCTTGTGTGTCGGCGGAGAAGCGGGGGTGCCGGAGCACGAGGCTCGTCTTCACCCACCCGTCGAAGATCTCCGGACCCGTGAGCCCGTCTCTCACCAGCCGGGGACTCCGTCAACCCGTCAGGTCCATCGGGACGCCTACGCCGCAGTTCGACTTCTCGAACGAGGGGGCGCCCAAGATCGTACGGCCTGCGGGTTCGTTAGCCTGCCTCGGTTCACGAACGTGCTTCCTGTGGGCAAATAACCTATGAAACATAATACATTGACATGATATACATAATAATATAAGGTGCCTGGATCATAAAACCGAACGACTGTGAATCCGTGGCACGCACCTGCATACCGCCGACTGCTTCCGAGGGAGTGACCTCTGTGAGTTCCGGGTGGTCTTGACCCCCGCCCGGCGACTGTGAGCACCGTGACGCGAAGCGACTCGAGACCAGGGAAGACCCGGTCAGGGGAGACGAACGATGAAGGTACGGAAGTTGCCGGTCCTGCTCGCCGTGGCTGCATCCCTGCTGGGCTCGGCTACGGCCCTGGCAGCCCAGGAGGTCGCCGCACCGCCCGAGAAGGTGGCGATGGACACCGCATGGGTTCTCATCACCGCCGCGCTGGTGTTCTTCATGCAGGCCGGGTTCGCGCTGGTGGAGGCTGGGCTTCAGGCCGCGCGCAACGTCGTGAACATCCTCATGAAGAACCTCATGGACTTCACGATCGCGACCGTGGCGTTCTGGGTCGTGGGCTTCGGACTGATGTTCGGCCTCGGCAACGCCGTGTTCGGGGAGAGCGGCTGGTTCCTTCACGGGGGTAGTTCCGTCTTCGACTCGCTCTCGTGGACGGTGGTGCCGCTGGAGGCCAAGTTCTTCTTCCAACTCGTGTTCGCCGGCACCGCGGCCACCATCGTCTCCGGCGCCATCGGCGGCCGGGTGAAGTTCACCACCTACCTGATCTTCAGCGTGGTGATGACCGCCCTCATCTATCCGGTGATCGGGCACTGGATCTGGGGCGGTGGCTGGCTGGCGGCCCGTGGGTTCTTCGACTTCGCGGGCTCCACGGTGGTGCATGCGGTGGGAGGTTGGGCCGCCCTCGCGGGCGCGATGGTCGTCGGACCTCGGATCGGGAAATACACCCGGGACGGGAAGCCCAGGGCCATGCCGGGCCACAACATGGCCCTGGCCGTCCTGGGCGTGTTCATTCTCTGGCTCGGGTGGTTCGGCTTCAATCCGGGCTCGACCATGGCCCTCGATGCGACGGCCATTGCCCACATCTTCGTTACCACGAACGCCTCCGCAGCTACAGGCGCTCTGGGGGCCATGGCCATCTCGTGGGTGATGTTCAAGAAGCCCGACGCGTCGATGACGTTCAACGGCGTCCTCGCGGGACTCGTGGCCATCACGGCTCCGTGCGCGTTCGTGGGGATCGGGAGCGCGCTGCTCATCGGCCTCGTGGGCGGCGTCCTGGTCGGTCTCGCGGTCGTGTTCATCGAGCGTGCCCGGGTCGACGATCCCGTCGGTGCCGTGGCGGTCCACGGCGTGTGCGGCGTGTGGGGCACGGTCTCGCTCGGGCTGTTCGCCGCCGCTCCCTGGGCCGGCGGTGAAGGTCAGCCGGGGCTCGGCCTGTTCTTCGGCGGAGGCGTTACCCAGCTGGGTATCCAGGTCCTCGGCGTGGGGGCAGCCAGTGCGGCCGCGTTCGTGCTCTCCTACGGCCTCTTTTGCGGTTTGAAGGCGACGGTGGGGGTCCGGGTCACGGCGGCGGAGGAGATCGAAGGGCTCGACACCGCCGAGCACGGCAACGAGGCCTATCCGACGAGCGCGCATCCGATCCATTCGCCGGCCATCGTCACCATGGACGGGCGCCGACGTGAGCTCGTGCCGCTCGCGGCGGGTGACTGAGCTCTCTCACCAGCTACGCACCTCTCGGAGGATATCATGAAGCTCATTACGGCCATCGTCAGACCCGAGCACCTGGACGCGGTGAAGACGGCGCTCTTCGAGGCCGAGGTCACCGGGCTCACCATCTCCCGGGTGGCCGGCCACGGTGGGGAGAAGACAGTGCTCGACATGTACCGCGGCCAGCCGCTCGCCTACGAGTTCCACGAGAAGGTCCAGTTCGAGATCGCGGTGTCCGAGCCCTTCGTGGATCGGACCATCGCGGCCATCGTGGCCGCGGCCCGCACGGGCCAGGTGGGTGACGGGAAGATCTTCGTGCAGCCGCTGGAACGGGTGGTGCGCATCCGGACCGGCGAGGAGGACAACGAGGCGCTCACGCCCGTGACGTCCGAGATCGCGAAGGCGGGCTGAGGAAGGCGGGAACGCACCGACCCGGACGGGCCTGGGCGCTTCGAAGGAGCCCGGGGCGTTGGCGTCGCGCGCCGAGCGGCGAGAAGGCCTCAGCCGTGCTCGTCGGCAGGCTGCTCGTCGACGTGGATCCGGGAGCCCTCCTTGACCACGGACAGGACCACGCTGGTGGTGGTCCAATGCACTCCGGGCCACGCCTGGATATCCGCGAGAAGGTGCTCCAGCGTCGAGGTGTCGTGCGTGCGGATCTTCAGAAGGTGCGAGCCCTGACCCGTGACCGCGTGACACTCGAGGATCTCCGGGTGCTTCAACGCCCGCTCGACGAACGCGGCGTAGTTTTGCGAGCCGTCGATCCCCACTGAGATGAACGCGGTGACGTCGCGGCCGACCAGCTTGGGCTCGAGGATGGCGCTGAAGCCCCTGATGATGCCCCTCTCCTCCAGCTTGCGGAGGCGCTCCCCGGTGGCGGGTGAGGACAGCCTGACCGATTCGGCGAGGTCGTGTTGCGACATGCGTCCGTCTTCCTGGAGCAAGTTGAGCAGCTTGCGGTCGATCTCATCGAGGTTGAAGCGGCGCATGGGGCAGGTCGGTGAGTTGAGGGTGTGCGGGAGGCTTCCCGATCCTGGATGCAAGACGCGCCCGGCGCAAGGCTCTCCGGGAGCGCAACGGTCTCAGGCCCGTTCGAGCTTCCAATAGAGCGTGTAGCGTTCGTGGGCGACCCGGTAGTAGGGCACCAGGGTCACGTCCCTCGGGCGGCCGAGGCCCATGGTCTCGAATGTGAGCCGCGGCCCTCCGGCGGCCTTGCGGATACGCTTCAGGAATGTGTCGGAATCGCCCACCAGCACGGGCACGTCGACGGGCACGTTGAGAATCTCCCCCGACACCCGCTCGTTCCTCAGGATGTCGGCCCCGGGATAGAGCGCCTCGCGGCCCAGGACCCCGGCCAGGACGACCGGACCGTAGGCGATCGCGACCCGGTCGGGCGCCCCGGGCAGCGGGATGGTCCGAAGGCTCATCGGAAGCTCCACCTCGACCTTGTCGCCCGAACGCCATTCCCGCTCGATCGAGAAATAGGAGCCGGGCTCGCGCTTCGTCTCGATCGGTTTCCCGTTGACGCTCACCTTCGCGTTCGCGCACCAGGACGGATGCCTGACCTTCAGGGTGGCCCGGACGGGCCGCTCGGCCTCGATCGAGAGCCGGGTGGCCTCCTGCTCCGGGAACGTCGTCGCCTGCGTGAGCGTCAGCCCCTTCTCCTTCCAGCTCGCCACGGATGGGATGAAGAGGTTGACCCAGAGCGTGTCGTCACCGTGGAAGTAGATGGAATCGTTGTATTTGGCGTGGTTCTCCATGCCCGTGCCCGTACAGCACCAGAAGCTGTCGATGGGCGTGTGATAGAGCTTCGGATATCCCGCCCGCACGGCCTGGAAATAGGTGCACATGCCCGAATCCGGGTCCTGTGAGGCGTGGATGTCGTTGAGAAGCGCCCGCTCGTAGAAATCCGCGTGCGCCGCGTCGGGCTCCTCTTCGAAAAGCATCCGGGTGAGACGGAGCATGTTGTAGGCGCAGCACGTCTCCATGGTCTTGGCCGAGCCCAGGTGCGCCTCGAACTCATCGGGCGGGAAGAAGTGCTCCACATCGCCGTGGCCCCCGGTGGCCCAGGACCGGTGGTTCGCCACTCGATCCCAGAAGAACCGGGCGGCCTTCCCGTATTCCGGGCGCCCCGTCAGCATCCAGAGCCGCTGGAATCCGATCACCTTGGGGATCTGGGTGTTGGCATGGAGCCCATCCAGGACGTCGTGCCCCTGGGAGAGCGGGATGAGCAAGGCCTTGTGGCTGAACTGCTCGGCGAGCTTCAGATAGCGGGGATCGCCCGTGAGCACGCGCACGTCGGCGCAGACCTCGTTCATGCCGCCGTGCTCCCGCTCGAGCATGTGCTCGAATCCCTCGTCGGAGAGCGGCCTCGTGACCTCCCACGTCCAGTCCGTGAGCTTCACGAGCACGTCGAGGGCCGCCTGATTGCCGCCGTGGACGTGCGCGTCGCGAAGTCCGGCGAGGATTTTGTGCATCGTGTACCAAGGGACGCCGATGAACCGTTTGCCCGCAACGGCGTTCTCGAGCTGCGTGGCGGCGTCGGGGAACGCGCAGACCAGGCCGGTTCCTCCTGCGTCCTGACACGCTTTCAGCTCTTCCACGGCATAGTCGATGCGCCGCTTGATGCGGCGGTCCCCGGTCGAGGCGTACATGAGCGAGGTGGCGCTCAGCCAATGGCCCAACGTGTGTCCGTGGCAGCGGATCTCTACCCAGGGCTCCTCGGACTCCCAACCCCCGTAGACTGGTGCCTTGGGCTCGAGGCCGGCATTGACCCGGAAATTGTGGAGGAGCCGGTCCGGATCCAGGTAGAGCAGGTAGTCGGCATCTCGCTCCCTGGCGTCGACGAACGGCCCGTCCGCGAGCACCACGGCTTCCAGGTCGAACGGACGCGCGGCGGGCGTGGGCAGTGCCGTGCCGGGCTCGGGGGTCGAGAGCCTGGGCAATGGTGCGGGGCGGGC
Organism: uncultured Gemmatimonadales bacterium; assembly: GCA_963751265.1. Lineage (GTDB taxonomy): Bacteria > Gemmatimonadota > Gemmatimonadetes > Longimicrobiales > Gaopeijiaceae > SZUA-318. The sequence continues at coordinate 103,769 of CAVVTU010000001.1, forward strand.
TCCGAGTGGGGAGCGGGCGGCCGCCCCCAGGGTGGCCGTCACTGTGCCGGCTCCCAGCAGGCCCAGAAGCTCCCGGCGGGTCAGATGGTGTCCGTCACGCGGAGGGGGGCCTGCGGAGCTCGGATCGTCGTGCTTCATGCGCGTTCTTCCCGGAAGTCGAGGGGATGGAGCCCAGAAGCCTGGCCGAGGGCAGGGCAGGGCGGGGTGGCCGGGGCGGTAAGCAACTCACGGAGTGAAAGGGTGGCCGCTTTGACGCGCGTGCCGTGAGCCCGTTGATTCGGTACGGGCACCCCACCGCGACAGCCGTTTGGGGCCGGGGCCCCATCCTGGATCGGTCCATCGAGGAAACACGAAGCGATGTCCATCAGCAGACGCAAAGCGATCAAGGTTCTGGCGGGCGCGGTGCCGGCCCTCGGTGTCACGCGTGCGGACGGGGCCGGCGCTCCGCCCGGCGCACAATTCCGATACACGTTGTCCAACGGAGCGTTTCGCGTGGATGTCGATCCGGACAACGGGAGCCTGACCGGAATCGTCCATCCGGACGACCCGGCGGGGATGAGCTGGGTGACGTCCGCGGCCGACGCGCCATGGCAACCGCGCTCGTCGCAATGGGGCCTCGGCTGGGCAGACGTGGGCCGCGACGTTCTGCATCGCGGACGCTGGGAGCGGCCCGAGCACCTCGAGGTCGATCCGGGGTCGGCCACCGCCCGGGCGCTCTACCGAACCGGACCCCTCCGGATCGAGGTCGCACGCGCGTTGGCGGGCGATACGTTCGCCGAGCGCTACGTCTTCACGAACGCCGGCGACAGCCCCCTGCGGCTCGCGCGACGCAGCCAGGCCAGGCTGGCCATCCACGCTCCGTTCAACGACAACTACACCAACGCCGCCGACTGTCTCGAGCACCGGGCGCACGTCCACCTCTGGTGCGACGGATCGACGTCCTGGGTCTGCTCGCTGCGCATGGGTGGACGTCCGCCGCACCTCGGCTGGGTCCTCACGGAGGGCGACATGGTGGGCTACAGCGTCATCGGCCGCGACCAGGCCACGTCCTCCAACACCCGGGGTGTCATGCTCCTTCACCCGGCCATCGACGAGCTGCCAACCGGGCAGACGCGCTCGGTCGCCTGGACCTTCTTCTGGCACGAGGGTTGGGAGGACTTCTTCGCTCAGTGCGCCCGCCACTCGGCACGGTTCGTCCGCCTGGAGGCCTCACGCCACACCGCGTTCGTCGGCGAATCGATCGACGTCACGGTCCGGGCGCGCACGCTCGAAGGCTCCCGCTTGACCGTGGACGGACGTCCGGTCGCCCTCCGCCCGGAGGGAGATCTGTGGCGCGCGACGCTCCGGGCCGAGACCGCTGGGCCGACCGCCTGCCTGCTCACGTCCGCATCGGGCGCGCGCACCGGGCTCGACCTCAACGTATGTCCGCCCCTGCAGGACCTGATCGCCGCGCGGGCCCGGTTCATCGTGGAGCACCAGCAGGTGAAGGGCGAGGACGACCCGTTGGACGGTGCCTTTCTCGTCTACGACAACCAGCTCGAGACCGTGGTTCGCCGGGACTGGGGAAGCGACCGCAACGAGGGGCGGGAGCGGTTGGGGATGGGGGTTCTGCTCGCCCGCTGGCTTCGCGTCGGCCCTGGAGCGCTTCCGGCTCTTCGGGCGGCGCTCGAGCGTTACTACGCTTTCGTCTCGAAGCGCCTGCAGCGCTCCGACGGGTACGTGCTCAACGGTGTGGGAGACGAGACCAAGCGGCTCTACAACTGGCCCTGGGTCATGCAGCTCCACGTGGAGATGGCGCGCCTCACGAAGGAGCCGGAGCCGCTCCACCGCTTCGTGACGACGGTCGAGAGCTTCTACGCGAACGGTGGTGACACCTTCTACCCGATCGGCGTGCCCGTGCTCGAGGGAGCGCGGACCCTCGGCGCCTTCGGACTCGGCGCGGAGCACGACCACGTGCTCGGGCTGTTCGTGAAGCACGGTGAGCGGATGATCGACAGGGGGCTTCGTTACCCGCCCAGCGAGGTGAACTTCGAGCAGGCCATCGTCGGGCCGGCCGCGATCTTTCTGCTCGAGCTCCGGCGCACGACGGGCGATGCGCGCTGGCTCGAAGCGGCCATGCCCCACCTGCGCTGCCTCGAGCTCTTCAACGGCCGCCAGCCCAGCCACCACCTCCACGACCTCGCCATCCGGCACTGGGACGACTACTGGTTCGGCAAGGCCCGCATGTGGGGCGACACGTTCCCGCACTACTGGAGCACCCTGACCGCAGTGGCGTTCGACCACTACGCGAGGATCACGGGTGAGCGCGGCTACGCCCGACGCGCCGAGAACATCGTCCGCAACAACTTGAGCCTTTTCTCTGCGGACGGGCGTGCGTCCTGCGCGTTCGTCTATCCGATGAGCGTCGACGGCCAGAGCGCCCACATGTACGACGTCTACGCCAACGACCAGGACTGGGCCCTCGTGCACGCGCTCCAGATCGGGGAGGACTGAGGGGCTCGAGCCGGGCGGGGCACGTATCGGGGGTGCCCGGGCCACGGACACCCCCGGAAACCACGCGGCGGGGCCTTCCCCGCCGTCACCTCCGTCGCTCCAACTCCCGGAAGGTGTCCAGGTCCCAACGCTCGCGATCCTCGATCCGGATCGACCCGTCGTCGGCGACGACGAACGGGACCCAGAGATAGGTGGAGCGCTCGAGCGCCTTCGGGTTCCACCGGTCCGCCATGAAGAGGAAGCAGCGCCCGCACACGGAGGGCAGGGGCAGCACGAACGTGCTCTGGGCACCGAACGTCGTGGCCGAGCCGGGTCCCACGGCCGGATTTCCGAGCGTCTTCCACGGGCCGAGCATCCGGTCCGCCACGTGATAGCGCGCCTCGTTCGGAGCCCAACCCGACTGTCCCGAGGTGATCAGGTAGTACCGGCCGCCGACCTTGAACGGGGCCGGCGCCTCGCGCCGCCGATCGACCAGGATCCGGGCCCAGCTCTTTCCCTCGACCAGAGGCCGCCGGACATCCGTGTAGTCGTCGTCGAGTTGGACCACGTAGAGCGTGCGGTTGCTCTCCGAAGCGTACAGGACGTACGCCGTCCCGTCGTCGTCCTCGAAGAGCGCCATGTCGCGAAACGTGTTGCCACGCTCCCGCTCGTGCAGGCGCGGCTCCTCGTCGGGGGCGTATCCGTAGTCGTACGTCACGGGACGGAAGATCCGCACGACACGGAACGGCCCGGTCGGGGAATCGGAGACCGCCACGCCGGCGCTCGCGTCCGTGTAGTGGTCGGCGTCCAGGTGCATCCACATGACATAACGGTGGGTACGCGCGTTGTAGATCACCTTGGGCCGCTCGGCCACGCCGGTGTCGCGGAAGCGTTCCGGGAGGCTGTCCTTGGGAAGCACGACTCCCTCGTTCTTCCAGTGGCTCAGATCCCGCGAGGAGTAGGCCGAGATGCCGACCCGGTTGCCGAAGCCGAGTCGGTGGTTCTCGCCGTACCAGTACCAGACCTCGCCCACCTTCAGCATCCCGCCCCCGTGCGCTTGGATGGGCGCACCGTCGGTGTCGCGCCAGACCGTATCCGCGGTGTTCGGGCCGGGGGCGGCGAGGGGCGGCGCCGCGCCGGGCGCCGCGTCGTCGGCCTCGCGCCGCGCGAGCCCTCCGTAGAACCGCTGCAGGACACTGAACGCTTCCTTCCGCTCGCCACGCTCGGAGACGAGCCCCTTCCGGTTGAAGTAGTCCTGAATGTCGGGAAGGGGGCGCCGGGGTGAGCGGAAGTCCTTCAGGATCCACGGGCTCATCCCGACGAGGAACGGAATGCGCTCGAGCATGGGGAGTTGGTGCCGGTAGAGCTTGGCCTGGTACTCCTCCGTCCAGCGTGCCTCCGGGCTTCCGTGCAGCCCCTGGAGCGCCCCGCCGCCCAGCTCGCTCATGACGAGCGGTTTGTCGAAGGCGCTCTTCCAGTGCACGCTGTCGGCCTTCTCCGGGGTGCCGTCGTACCAGCCCAGGTACTCGTTGTTGCCCAGGACGTCGAGGTATCTGCCGAGCGGGTCGTCGAGCACGATGGTGTGTGGGTCCGCGTAGCGGTGCTCGAGCGCTGCGTTCACCGTGGGCATGGCATCGGTGTGCCGCGCGTCGTCCACCTTCACCACGAGGTCGTTGGTCCCGGCCCGGAGGAAGCCGGTAACGTCGAAATCGAACGGAGTGAATCCGCCCTCGTGCACGCCCAACTCGTGTCCGTTGAGCCAGACGCGCGCTTCGTAGTTGGCGGCGCCGAAATAGGCGAAGAGCCGATGGCCGGGCTTCAGATCGTACTCGAAGGTCTTCCGGTACCAAACCGTGCCCTCGTAGAAGAGCAGCTCCCCCCTCTGGGTGTTCCAGTCGCCGGGAACGGCCAGCGTAGGCGCGCGGTCGAAGTCGTACTCCACGAGATCCGAAGGGCGCCGAGCCTTCCGGTCGCGGAACCAGCCATTCGGGTCCGGCTGCCAACGGTAGTTGTAGTACCCGGTCTGGAACGGGTCGACGATCGTGCGCCATCGGCCGTCGAGGCTGGTGGTGGCTCGCCCGTCGACGTCGATGATGAGCGGATGGGTTCGCGACGAGGGAAGGCCGGTCTGGGCCCGCAGAGGGGCCGCGAACACGAGCGCGAGCCCGACGACGAGTAACGGGTGTCGAAGATAGTGGCGAAACATGGCGTTCGACGTCTTCGGGGGGGAAACCACGGAACGTTTGTGGCGTATAAATAGATGGCGGGTGAAGGGTTGCGCCAACGATTGGAAGACGCCGTCCGGCGTCCGGCTCAGCCGGGCCCGGCCGGATGCTTCCGGAGGGGGAGGCGATGAACCCGCTTGCCCAACCAGCGAGCGCCGAGGTTGTCGTCACGGCGAACGATCGACTCAAGCGATCCTTCAGCACCGTCTTCTGGACGGCGATGATCGCGGCGACGGTCATCCACTTCGCGGCCTTCGCGCTCTGGCCCGAACTGAGAGCGGCGGACATCTCGTACACCGCGGCGGAGGTGGCCACGGTCAACCTCCCGCCCGACGTGGAGATTCCGAAGGCCCCCAAGGCCATCGCGCGCCCCGCGGTGCCGGTGATCGCCACCACGGCCGTCGATGAGAACATCACGATCGCTCCGACCACCTTCGAAGCGACCAGCGTCGAAGATCTGCCGCCGCCCCCCAAGGAGCGCCCGACGGACATCGCCGCTCAGCCTACGTTCACACCGTACACGGTGGCCCCGTCCATCCTGAACAAGGGCGAGGTCGTCAAAGCGATGGAGCGGAACTACCCGCCCCTGCTGCGTGATGCGGGCATCGGTGGGACCGTGATCGTGTACTTCTTCATCGACGCCGCCGGTGTAATCAAGGATCACCGGGTCTGGAAGAGCTCGGGACACATGCAGCTCGACTCCGCCGCGATCAGGGTGGCGGAGGTGTACCGGTTCTCTCCGGCGTTGAATCGCGACAAGAAGGTGCCGGTGTGGGTGCAGTTCCCGATCACCTTCGAGGTCAGGTAGGCCGAGCGCCCGGGACCGTGTTCTTCCCGGCCCGCCCACCGCCCGGTGAGCGGGTCGGGGAGATCGTGTGCTTCAGCTGCCCTTCCTCACCAGGGGCAGCTCGATATAGGTCGCCTCGTCCGGGGCGTGGTAGACACGCTGCGTCGCCTTCCTGTAGTCGGTCGGCTTCGCCCAGAAGATGTTCGGGACGAACGTCTGGGGATTCCGGTCGTAGAGCGGGAACCAGCTCGACTGGACCTGGACCATGATCCGGTGCCCGGGCAGGAAGACGTGATTGGCCGTGGGCAGGTGGAATCGGTACTCCAGTGGCTCGTTCGGCCTGATCGGCTTCGGGTCCGAGTAGCTCTCCCGGTAGCGCCCCCGGAAGATGTCCATGGAGACCGCGAGCTGGTAGCCGCCCATGTCGGGATCGCCCGCCACCTCCGGCGGATACACGTCGATGAGCTTGACGACCCAGTCCGCGTCCGTGCCCGTGGTGGACGCGACGAGGTGTACCAGCGGCCTCCCGCTGATCCGCACAGAGTCGGTGAGGACGTCGGATTCGTACGCCAGGACGTCGGGGCGTCCGGAGGCTTCACGCTGGTCGTCGACAAGCCACTCGGCCCACGTGAGCCGGCCGCTGTAGCCGATCGGCTGAATGGGACGCGCCCGGAACGGCACCGGCTTGGCCGGATCGGATACGTAGGCGTCGAACGCCGAATCTCCCGCCTTCGGCTTCTGGAACCCGGCCTTCAGCCCCGGCTCCAGGTAGAGCGGAGTCGGAAGGACGCGGCAGCCGCTCGGGCATCCTGAAGGCCAAGATTGCAGGTCTTCCCAACGGTTCTCACCGGTCACGTAGGCGGTCACGGGCGCGACGGTGTCGGGCGGGCTTCCGTCCATCAGATAGTGTGCGAGGAACGGCCCGAGCACGTGGCGCTGGAAGTACAGCGAGGTGTTGGCGTTGAACTTCAGCGCGCCGAGGGAGCTCCCGTCGTCGATCTCCTGGCCGTGGTGCCAGGGGCCCATCACCAGGTAGACCATGTCGTTGGCCGTGTCCTTGGGCTCGAGGGCCCGGTAGACGGCCGGAGCGCCGTAGATGTCCTCCTGGTCCCACAGGCTGTGGACCAGCATGACCGGGACCTTCAGCGGCTCGCGCGCCAGGACGCTGTCCATGGCCTGGAGCCGCCACCAACGATCGTAGCTGGGGTGTTCGAGGATCTTGCGCCAGAACCCGACCTGCTCCAGGCCGTGCTCCTTGCCCAGCTCGCCCGCCGAGCCCGCGCTCATGTACACGTCGTAGTCGTCCCAGGCGTTCGTCCACCACGGATAGGCGTTCGTGCGCGACGCCTCCTGCTCGTAGACGTACGGCATGTTCTGCTGGCGGAACGCCCCGTGATGGAACCAGTCGTCGCCCATCCACCCGTCGACCATCGGATTCATGGGCACCGCCACCTTGAGCGCCGGATGCGGGTTCACGAGCGGCGTCAGGCTCAGGAACCCGTCGTAGGAGATGCCGAGGATGCCGACCCGCCCGTTCGTCTCTGGAACGTTCTTGATGAGCCAGTCGATGGTGTCGTACGTGTCGGTCGACTCGTCCACCTGCGTGGGGTTGAGCGGCCCCTTCATGGGGCGGTTCATCACGTAATCGCCCTCTGAGCCGTACTTGCCCCGGATGTCCTGGATGACCCGGATGTAGCCGCCCCGCATGATGACGTCCACGGCGTTGTCGTAGCCGCTGATGGCCGGACCCATGTGGGTGCTGGCCTCGTAGGAGACCTGGGAGCTCGCGTCGTACGGGGTGCGCGTCATGAGGATCGGCGCGTGTCTGGCACCCTTCGGAACGAGGATCACCGTGTGGAGCTTCACCCCGTCGCGCATCGGGATCATGACGTCGCGACGCACGTAGTCGAAGCTCGAGGTCACCGGGCTGAATCGGGCCGGCGTCTCGCTGGGAAGGGAATCGGCCCTCCGCTCCTGGGCGGAGGCCCCGGGTGCGATCGCCCACGAGGCGGCGAGGAGAAAGGCGACGACGCGGAAGGGAACGTGAGGTAGGCCGGTGGCGTTCATGGGGTGTGTTCCAGCGCGACAGGGGAAGTCGGCCACCCGTGGGCGTGTCGCGTCAGCTCCGGGTGCCGAGCGAGCGGATGACAAGGATACGGCTTGTGGGTCCCCCTGGACCAGCCAACGCCGGTCAGTCCTCCGCAGCGAGCCAGGAGAACCACACCGGATGGTGACGCCTGTACCACGCGAGGACGTCGCGAATGAGCTCTTTCTTGGCGGGCGGCATCACCTGATCGTCGAGTCGGTCCAGGTGCAGCGCCATCCGGTCGTCGGGGAGGTACTCGATCGCTTCGGCGCAGAGGGTCTGCAGCTCGTTGCGGATGCGGCCCGAGTCGGAGACCCTTACCGGCCGGCTCGTGTGGTCCTGGCCCGCGTAGAAGCGGTCCAGAAGCGGTGAGAACGCCATCCTCGTCTCGTCGTCGGGCAGCATCGTTCGCAAGGTGAGCGCCACGTCGAACATTCTTCGGCTCGTGGCGATGCGGGTGGTCACGCGGTACACGTCTTCGCCGACGCGCTCGACGCCCGGCACGCCGGTGTAGGGATCGGGGAGCATGCACGACGCCAGGCTCAGCACGCGCCACTCCTTCTCGGGGAAGAAGTCGTCGATGGTGAGCGTGCGGCGATCCAGGGGCAGGCAAGCGGCGCGCGCGTCTCGGATGTTGTCTCCGTATGCCTCGATCACGGCGGGCGGCGTGTCGTCCCCCAGGATCTCGACCAACGCCTGCTCGAAATCCGGCGCCTCCGGGTCGAGGTGCATGAGGGCGGGCTCCCGCAGGTAGGAGCCCTCGAAGTGGGACGAGAAGAGGCACAGGGACGTGCGGGTGTCCAGGACGGGGTCGAGGCTCGCGGCCTGCACGGCCTCCGCCGAGGCGGCGTAACCGTCGCAGATCAGGACGTGCGTCTCGCCTTCCTCGTCGGAGAACGTACCGACACGGAAGCACGGCGCGTACGTGCCGGACTCGGTGAAGGCCTTCTGGCCGGTGGGGGGAATCGTCCAACCGTCCTCGATCACGTGGGCGCCCAGCTCGCGCCAGGTCCGCCAGAGCTCTCCGATGCGGCCTTCCCGGGACGGCCCGCCCAACGTCCACACATGGACGTGGTCTCTGCGGATCTCCGGATACGTGTTCAGGATGGCGTCCAGCACCAGAGAGCGGGGCGCCATGAAATCGAGCAGGACGGATCGCTCCGCCGCGGTGTCGACGACGACGCGCGGCAGGACCAGCGCGCCCATGTAGCCCTCGTAGGGGCGGGCGACCTTCAACGGTTGATCGAACACGTTGAGCACGGTCATGGGACCGGTCGGGCTCCCCTTGGCGAAGCGGGACGTGTTCTCGAGCGTGTCGACCGCGGCGCCCCAGAGCGTGATCCCCTCGTCGTGCATCTCGTCCCAGAACTCCGGCCACCCGTAAGCGCCGTCGTTGAGCAGGCGATGCACGCACCGTTCGACCAGATACGCCACCTGGGGACGAGCGTACACCCGGCCGAACCCGAGCTGGGGATTGGCGCCCATCTCCGGGGTCTCGCCGGCCTTCGGCATCAAGCCCTCGCCGAGGCTCACCATCAGCGCGTGGTTCTCGGGAAGATTGCGCGTCAGGAACCAGAGTCCCTCGGACAGCACGTAGGCCGAGGTGGCATCGGCGTTCTTCTTCACCTGGTTCACGGTGACGCTGTCCGCACCCTCGGCCTCACCGAAGCGCCCGAACAGGGTCGTACCGAGAGCGGTGACGGCGGTAGCGGTGACGAATGCGCGCCCGAGCCCTTCGTCGACGAATGCCTCGGCGTCACCCACGAACGCTTCGGCGCCGCCCGCCGCTGTCAGGTCCCGCTCCTCCACGTCTTCGAGCCAGAGGTGGAAGCGGGCGAGGATGCTCCTCGAGTCGAACGCCCATTGGGCGATGCGGTTGCGCCGTTCCATGTCCATGGACGCTGCCGGGCTCGGGGGGGCGGGCTCCGTCTCGCCGAAGTCCGTGGTCCCAGCGCGGCTCGGACCCGAGCCGCGGCGGGCGGCACGAGCCCCAAAGCTACGGTCCCGGCCCCCTCCATTGCCAGAATCTTAGAGTCATACGGCCGGCTCCTGCGCTCCCGGGGCGATGACGGCGTCGACCTCGATCTCGACGAGCAGACGCGGGTCCACCAAGGCGGATACCTGCACGAGAGTGGCCGCCGGCCGGATGTCCGCGAACACCTCGCCCTGGGCCCGGGCGACCTCCGTCCAGCGCTCGATGTCCGTGACGAACGTTCTCACCCTCACCACGTCCTCCAACGAGGCTCCGGCCTCCGCGAGCGCGTCGCCGATCTTCGAGAAGATGAACCTCGCTTGTCGGTAGGGGTCGTCCGGGCCTACCACGTCTCCACTCGCGTCGACGGCGGTGGTGCCCGCGACGAAGACCCGGTCCCCGACGCGGACGGCCCGGCTGTAACCGTATGCGCGTTCCCAGCGCGTTCCCGATGAGACCAGCTGTTTGACCATCCTCGAATCCTCCCTCGTGGCGGACGCCGCGCCGGGGGCACGGACCCCTGGAGCGTTGCACGAGTAGGAGGTTCCGGCCCGCGCGGCTGCCGATGCGCGCGAGCCGAAACGATACGGCCTTCGGTCCACGGAGGACCAGCCCGTCCGGTGCCTCTTGCTCCGACCGCCGTGAGAACCCGACCTCCGACCCGTCGGGGGGTGACCGCGCGGTGTCGCGGCATGGTGCGGCGTCCGAGCGTCGCGGTCGTCTCCCGCCGGGTCCCTTGCCCGGAGATACGAAGATGAGACGGACGACACATCGTTGGGTTTGGAGCGTGGCGCTGGCGCTGACCGGCCTCGTCGGCATCGGAGCGACCGGACCGATCCCGTCACACCTGCCGGCTGGACCGGTCCCGCCACGCTTGCTGGACGGCCTGGTGTGGCGGAACGTCGGGCCGTTCCGGGCCGGGCGGGTCGCCTCGGTGACGGGAGCGGCCGGCGAGCCCGGGGTCTTCTATGCCGGACTGCCGGCCGGGGGGGTCTGGAAGACCGAGAACGCCGGCATCACCTGGGAGCCGATCTTCGATTCCGTGCGGGACGTCTCGTCGGTGGGGGCCATCGCGGTGGCACCCTCCAACCCCGACGTCGTCTACGCGGGCACGGGTGACATGATCACCGGGGGCGCCATCAACGAAGGCAATGGCGTCTACAAGTCGACGGATGCGGGCAAGACCTGGCAGCACGTGGGCCTCGACGCCACCAAGCAGATCCCGTCCATCCTGGTGGATCCCTCCGACCCGAACCTGGTGCTGGTGGCGGCGCAGGGGAACATCCACGAGAAGAGCGGGCGGCGCGGCGTCTTCCGGAGCACGGACGGCGGCCGGAGCTGGACGCGCACGCTCTTCGTGAGCGACTCGACCGGCGTCGAGAAGCTCGCGAGCGCCTACGACGTTCCGAACGTGATCTTCGCCACGACCGACGGCCACTTCAACCGACCGGGCGCACCCGCCTTCTACCGACGCCAGGCCGGCAACGGACCGACCGACACCAAGCTCTACAAGTCCACGGACGAGGGCCTGACGTGGCACGAGATCACGGGCGGCGGGCTTCCGCGCCTGTTCGGACGCACGTCCGTGGCGGTCGCGATGCACACCAACGCGCGGCGCGTCTTCCTCATCACGAACACGGGCCTCTATCGCTCGGACGACGGAGGTGCGAGCTGGCGGCAGATGGACTCGACCGACACCCGCATCCGCACCGGGCAGGGCGGCTACAATTGCGGCGTGTACGTGAGCCCGGACGATCCGGACGTCGTGTATACCATCAACACGGCGGGCTACGAGTCGCGGGACGGTGGGAAGACCTTCACCGGCTTCATCGGCGCGCCGGGCGGGGACGACCCCCAGCAGATGTGGATCGATCCGACGAACGGCCAGCGCATGTTCGTTGGACTGGACCAGGGCGCCTCGGTGAGCCTGGACGGCGGCCATACGTGGAGCCCGTGGTACAACCAGTCCACCGAGCAGGTCTACCACGTCTCGGTCGACAACTCGTGGCCGTACTGGATCTACGCCCCGCAGCAGGACGCGGGCGCGATCCGGACCCGCAGCCGCGGCAACTTCGGCGAGATCGGACCGCTCGACTGGAGCCCCGTGGGCGGATGGGAGTGGGGCACGGTCCTCGCCGATCCGACGAACCCCGACATCGTGTACGCCAGCGGGTCCGGCATCCTCAAGATCAGCTACCCGAGCGAGCAGACGGTCAACGTGAGCCCGGGCGTGGATCCGGACGCTCATCTGCGCTCGACGTCCACGACGCCGCTCGTCTTCGTGCCCTGGAACCCGCACGAGCTGCTGGCCGGCTTCCAGTACGTGATGTCGACCACCGACGGCGGCATGCACTGGAAGCGGATCAGCCCCGACCTCGGCTATCCGAAGGGGGTCACTCCGCCGCCTGAAGGTCAGGCGGCGCGGAGAGGTGGACGCGGGTCTCGCGGTGGTCCGCGACCCGGTGCCATCGAGGCGATCTCTCCCTCCACGGTGGCGCGCGGCACGATCTGGGTGAGCACCGACAACGGACTCATCAAGCTGACGCGGGACAACGGAAAGACGTGGGAAGACGTGTCGATCCCGAACCTCCCCGATTCCGACAGGTCCGACATCGCGGCCATCGACGCGTCGCACCAGGATCCGGCGGAGGCGTACGTAGCGGTGGACACCCACCGCGTGGGCGACTACCAGCCCTACCTGTACCGGACCCGGGACTACGGGAAGACGTGGACGCCGATCGTGGATGGCCTTCCCACGGGCGAGCCGAGCGGCAGCTTCACGCGAGTGATCCGCGCCGACACGAAGAAGGCCGGCCTCCTCTTCGCGGGCACCGAGAGCTCCTTCTACGTCTCCTTCGATGACGGGGACAGCTGGCAGTCCCTGCGGCTCAACCTCCCGAACACCTCATTCCGGGATGCGGTCATCAAGGGCAACGATCTGGTCGTCGGCACGTACGGCCGCGGGATCTGGATCCTGGACGACATCTCCCCGCTCCGGCAGATGAGCGCAGGCGTGGCGACCGAGGCGGCGCATCTGTTCAAGCCGGGCGAGGCGGTCCGCGTGCGGCGGAACGTCAACCAGGACACCCCCTTCCACAAGGAGGTGCCGCACGCGCTGAACGCACCTTCCGGCGCGCTGATCTACTACTCGCTCGCCTCGTCACCGTCGAGCGAGGTGACGCTGGATGTCCTCGACGCCGCCGGGAACGAGGTGCGGCACATGTCGAGCGCTCCGGTGAAGCCGGTGGCGCTGGCGGCCCATCCGCCCGAGCCCGACTACTGGTTGGCCACCCCGAAGTCTCTGCCCACGGCGGTCGGCCTCAACCGGGTCGACTGGAACGTCCGCTACGACGATCCGCCGGCGTTCCACCACACGTTCGACATCAATGCGAACCCTCACCTCACGCCTCCCTCGCCCCAGGGGCCGCTCGCGCTCCCCGGGGAATACACGGTGAAGCTCATGGTGGACGGCAAGAGCTACACGCAAAACGTCACCGTGAAGAACGACCCGCGCTCGCCGGCCACCGAGGTGGATCTGGAGGCCCAACACGCCCTCGAGATGAAGACCTACGAGGGTATCCGGGAGGCGTGGGGCGGATACCATCAGGCCGAGGTGTTGAAGAAGTCCGTGCACGACGCCGCGGGAGCGCACCCGACGGGTGCGGTGGCGAAGGCCGTCGAGCGCTTCGACTCCGCACTCGATTCCGTGGCGGGGCAGGTGGGAGAAGGAAGGCGGCCCTTCTTCAGGGGCGTCTCGGGTCCGGCGGGCCCGCAGAGCTTCGTGGACATGAACGGCGCCCTCATCCGCCAGCTCGAGGAGCTCGAATCCGGTGACACGAGGCCGACGCCGGGCATGGACAAGGCGTGGCAGAAGAGCTGCGGCCAGCTGGACGAGACGGTGGCCAACTGGCGGAGGGTGAGGGGGCAGGATCTGGCCACGCTCAACACCGTGCTGAGGAAGAACGGCCGAAAGGCGGTCGAGGCTCTGGGGCCGGACTTGAACGCTCCGGTGTGCTCGGCCGGCTCCTAGCGGGAGCGCGGCACTACGCGGAGCGAGAGAGCCCCCACCCAGCTGGGTGGGGGCTCTCTCGCAGGTAGCCTACCCGCTCAATCGCACGGACCTGCGGCGCCGAGGGCATCGCCCGATACTCGACGATCCTCTCTCCGGCGCTGTCCCGCACCTGCGCCGAGGCGCTTCGGGAGCCCTCGCCGCCGCATCCCGAGAGGAGGAGGACGACGACGCCGGCGGCCAGGGCCGAGTGCCGGGTCGGCGCGGCACGAGGCGGTGCAAAGCTGGCGTCTGTTCCTCGACACCCCCGACCCGGTTGAAGGGCTGTCACCGGAGGTCTCTTCCGCCTCACCCACCTCCTCGCCGCACGCGGATCGGCGCGGGTGGCTCACCCTTCAGCTCCACCGGATGCTCGGCGAGCGCCTTCATCGCTTCGGCCACCGCGCGCTCGAGCTGGGGGTCGTGCCCCGCGATCTGCTCCGCGGGGGTCTGCTCGACCTCGATGTCCGGCGCGACGCCCTTGTTCTCCACGTCCCATTGGCCCTCGGGGTTGTAGAAGCCGGTGCTGGGTGCGGAGATGAAGCCGCCGTCGATCAAGGGGGGCTCGCCGCCCCATCCGACCAGCCCGCCCCACGTCTTGGTGCCGATGAGCGGACCAATGCCCATCTGGTGGAACATGTAGGGAAACATGTCGCCGCCCGAGCCGCTCATCTCGTTGATGACGAGCACCTTGGGTCCCCAGATGGCCGCCGCCGGAGCGGTCACGGCGTGGTAATGATCGCCCAGCCTCTGGTTGAAGTAGCCGTGGAGCTTGCGGCTCATGATGTCGACCATGTAGTCGGCGATGCTGCCTCCGTGGTTGAAGCGCTCGTCGATGACCGCGCCCTTCTTCTCCTGCTGCGCGAAGTAGTACCGGTTGAAGCTCGTGTATCCGCCGCCGCCCGTGTTGGGAACGTAGACGTAGGCGAGCTTGCCGTTCGAGAGTGAATCCACCAGTTGGCGATTCGCCTCGATCCACGCCCTGGTCCGCAGGCCGCTCTCGCTCGCGATCGGGACGACCGTCACGGTGCGCGCTCCGTCCGTGGTCGGACGGTCGTTCACCAGGATCTGCACCTGCCGTCCCACCGTGCCGGCGAAGGGCGCGTACGGATTCTCGGGCGGCTGCAGAGCCTGGCCGTTCACGGCGAGCAGATAGTCGCCCGCCCGCACGTTCACGCCCGGGGCCGCCAGCGGAGACTGCAGGTCCGGATTCCAGTTCTCTCCGGTGTAGATCTTCGCGATGCGGTAGTGGCCGTTGGCGACCGTCAGGTCCGCACCGAGCAGGCCGATCGGCAGCGCGTCGGGGTGGGGCAGGTCTCCGCCACCCACGAAGCTGTGCGCGATCGACAGCTCACCCTGCATCTGGTCGAGAAGCTGCGTCAGGTCGGCGCGGTGGCGCACCCAGGGGAGCAGGGCCTCGTAGCGCTTCTTCATGGCCGGCCAGTCGGCGCCGTTCAGGTTCGCCACGTACAGGTAATCCCGCTCGATCCGCCAGGCCTCGTCGAAGATCTGCTTCCATTCGGCGCGGGGATCGAGATCCACCTTGAGCGTCGACGTGGCGAGCGTCCCCTTGCCGTTCGACGGCGGCTCGCCGGTGGCGTCCACCACGGCCCACTGATCGTTCGGCCGGCCGCTCTCGCTGGCTCCTTGATAGAGGAGCTTCTTGCCGTCGAAGGAGAGCGCGTACCCCTCGGCGGCGGCCGACAGGAACGTGGTCGCCTTGCGCGCCTCCAGGTCGTAGCGATGCAGCACGTTCGCCTTGTTGGGCACCCGCTCCAGGTAGAAGAACTGTCCCGCCTTGCCGGCTTCCAGCTCGTGGTAGTCGCGGCTGGGGACGTCGAGTGCCAGGATCCGCTGCATGATCCCATCGAAGTCGATGCGGACGTGCACGGAATCCGATGCGGTCGCCCCGTTCGCGGAGTCCGAGCCCTCCTTCTTCGTTCCGGCCGGCTCGTCTCCGGTCTGCGGGAGGAGAGGTGACGGCTCGTCCTTGGAGAGCACCGTCAGGTAGACGCCTCTGCGCACGGGGCGATCGTAGGAGCTCATGTCGAGCCACCCCGTGTTGAGCGCGAAGTCGGTGGAGGCGAGGAAGAGGAGGTACTTGCCGCTCTTGTCCCAGGTGGGATCGATCACGTCCGACAGCCCGTCCGTGAGCTGGCGCGTGGTCCCGTCGGCCACCGAGAAGAGGAAGACCGCGTGGAATTGCGAGCCGAGCAGTCGCTTGGTGTAGGCGATCCAGCGGGAGTCGGGCGACCAGGCCGGCGCCATGTCCCGATTGGGCCAGGTGTAGTTGCCCTGGTCCACGTGCGTCTCCTTGCCCGACCCCAGGTCGAGCACCCACAGGTTCATCTCGGCGTCGGTGAAGAGGATCTTCTTCCCGTCCGGCGACCACGACGGCGCGTAGAAGAACGTCGGATGCTCGAGCGGATAGGCCTTGGGCGGCGTCGTGCCGTCCTGGCCTCCCACCATCAGCCGGTACTCGCCCCCGGCATCGCTGAACCAGGCGATCTTCTTCCCGTCCGGCGACCAGACCGGATCGCGATCGGCCACGCCCGACGTGTGTGTCAGGTTGCGCCACGTGCCCTTGTCGGTCGGCACGGTGAAGACGTCTCCGCGCGCCTCGAAGAGCGCTCGCACTCCGGTCGGCGAGAGCTGTGGATTCGTGAGGTCCTTGCTCACGTCCGCGGCGTGCGGCATGGCCCACGGGAAGTCCCCGCTCACGTGGATGTCGAGCTTGGTGTCGCTGCCGGTCGCCGGATCGTGGAGGTGGATGTCACCCGCCTGCTCGTAGACGACGGCGCCGGCACCCGCGCCCACGCTCTCCACCTCGTAGTCGGAGTAGCTCGTGATCTGCTTCAGATCCCGTGTGCTCGTGTCGTAGGACCAGACGTTGTTCGTCCAGTCCCGGTCGGAGATGAAGTAGATGGTGTGGCCGAGCCAGACCGGCTGCTGGTCCCGGCTGTTGGTCCAGGGCAGCTTCTCCATCGCGTGCGTCTTCACGTTCAGGACGCGAATCGGCTGGTTCTGGCCGCCGCGGTAGTTGCGCATCTCGCTCTCCCACGGGCGCACGAGCTGGTACGCGATCGACTGCGCGTCCGGCGAGATCGCGCCGGCCTGCGCACGCGGGACCAGGAGCGGGGTCGGGAGCCCGCCGGCCAACGGCACCTCCCAGAGCTTCGGCTCCGCGTCCGGCACGCCGGTACGCGTCGAGACGAAGACCACGCTCTTGCCGTCCGGCGTCCACCCCCGCACTTCGTCCGGGCCGGGGTGCCAGGTGAGCCGTCTGGGCTCGCCGCCGGCCACCGGCACGACGTAGACGTCGTCCCCGCCCCCGTACTCGCCGGTGAAGGCGAGCCACTTTCCGTCCGGTGAGAAATGCGGGTCCTTCTCGACCGTCGGCGAGGACGTGACGCGTCGCGCCTCTCCTCCCGAGCGCGGCACGATCCAGATGTCGCTCGCGTAGGCGAACGCGACGTACTGGGCGCTCACATCGGGCTGGTGGAGGAGGCGGGTGGACTGAGCGGACAAGTGGCCCGGGAGCAGGGCCATGCTCAACGCGAGGATGGACAAGCGCGACATCGTAAGCTCCGTCGAAGTGGTCTTCAGAGGGAGCCAAGCTACTCGGTCGGAGGACGCTCCGCGATCCGGAGGGCGTTCGTATCTTCCCCGCGCAACGAGAGTCGGACGGCGGCGCCGGGCTCAGTACAACTTGTTCGCGTAGCTGTCGTCGATGACGTCCTGCATCTCCTCGACGGTGCAGCTCAGGCTCGCATGATCGACGAGCACGCGCGCCAGGGGGGCCAACCCCTCGAGATCGGGCCACTCCTCTCGCTCCCAGAGCCGCGACCGGATGAGGCACTTGGCACAGTGCATGAACGCCTCCTCGACGTGCACGACGATCGCGAGCGCCGGGGTCTTGCCCCGCGCGGCCATGCGCCGGAGCAGCCACTCGTCCCTCACGATCCGGGCGGTTCCCCGGATGCGCAGCGTCTCGCGTTTCCCGGGAATCATGAAGAGCAGCCCGACCCTCGGATCCCGGAGGATGTTCGACAGGCTGTCCACGCGACGATTCCCCGGACGATCCGGGATCGCGAGGGTGGTCTCGTCGAGGACCTGAACGAAGCCGGCCGGATCGCCCTTGGGCGAGATGTCGATGCTCGTCTCCGGCGCCGAGGACGCCAGCAGCATGAAGGGTGATCGCTCGATGAAGGCTCGACAGTGCTCGTCGAGCACGGGGATCACCTTCCGGATGTTCCGCTCGGCCGGATGTCCGATGACTTCGCGCAGTTGGGCTTCGTCCTGGATCACCTGTGTGAGCTCCGCCGTCATCTCGGCTCCTCGGTGGGCTCTTTGCGTCCGCACCCCTGGAGGAATAGTCTTGCCCGAGCGGTGAGCCGTCCGGAGACCGCGTTCGGCGTCTCCGACTCGTGAACGGGGCCCACTCGGGAGGCACCCCGATGGCACGACTGGATCGCAGAGAGTTCCTCAAGTCGAGCGCGCTGGGCCTGGGGGCGATGGCCGTGGCACCGCTCGTCGGGTGCCGAAGCGGCTCCGATGCGGCCGGTGGGCCCCGCCGACCCAACCTCGTTTACGTCATCTCCGACGAGCTCGGCACGCCCTACTGCAGCTTCGCGGGCGACCGCACCGTCCTCATGCCGAACCTCGAGCGGATGGTGTCCGAGGGCGTCTGGATGAGGCAGGCCGTCTCGAGCTCACCGGTGTGTGCACCGTACCGTGCGACCCTCATGACGGGCAAGTATGCTTCGTCGAACGGGATGGTCATCAACGAGCTGCGCCTGAGCCCCAACCAGCGCTGTCTGGGCCACGTGCTGCGCGACGGTGGCTACCAGCGGTGCTACATCGGCAAGTGGCATCTGTACGCCAACCACGCCGGCGACCACGAGAACGTGCTGCACAGCTTCGTTCCGCCGGGTCCGCACCGACTTGGATGGGACGCTCCGTTTCTGGGCTTCAACTTCCACCACATCTATTACGGGGAAGGCTCCTATTACCACCGCGGCACGCCCGAGAAGATCAGCCGCGGTGAGGGTGTGTACGAACCCGACGGCCAGACCGATCAGGCGATCGACTACATCGAGCGCCACGCGGCGGACGCGGCACCGTTCGCGATGGTGCTCTCGCTGGGGCCTCCCCATCCGCCGTGGACCGAGAACAACGTCCCGGCCGACGATCTGAGGACGCCGGCATCGACGACGACACGATCGTGGTATTCACCAGTGACCACGGAGGGATGCTCGGCAGCCACGGCCGCATCCAGAAGATGATCTTCTACGAGGACGCGGTGCGTGTACCGTTCGTCGTCCGGTGGCCACGTCGCATTCCGGCGGGTCGCACGCTCGACCTCACGTTCCACTCCCCCGACATCATGCCGACGCTGCTCGGGCTCCTGGACCTCTCGATCCCCGACGGCGGCGAGGGGACCGACTGCAGCGGCCATCTGACCGGAGCGGGAGGCCCCGAGCTCCCAGCCGCGCTCCTCCAGGGGATGGGCCACAGCTATCTCTGGATCGACGGCTTCGAGTGGCGCGCGCTGCGCGACGCGCGCTACCGGCACCCGCGGCCCGAGGCGCCGGCCGAGCTCCTGTTCGACAACGTCGAGGACCCGCACCAGATGCGGGACCTGGCGGCCGACCCCGAGCACCGGCAGCGCCTCGAGGCCTTCCGGAAGCAGTTGGCCGACCGGCTCGCGGCGCTCGGCGACACGTTCGAGGACTGCACCTGGTACCAGCGGTGGACCGACGGCCACCGCAACATCGTACGCTCGGCGACGACGGAGTTCGGCCCCATGCCGGAGCCGAAGTGGCCCGCCGGCTGGGCGGACGAGTACCGCGAGCTGAAGGCGAAGGAGTCGTAAGGGCCGACGCCCTCAGCTCTTCAGCGCCCCGCCGGCACCGCCTTCCCCGCGGTGATCTCCTCCACGATGCGGTCGGCGTGGTACACCTTCGCCAACGCCTCCTTGATGGCTCGCACGTCCACCATGATGTTGCGGCCGCGCTCCGGGAGGTAGATGAAGTCCCGGGAGAGCCCCTCGATGTTGCGGTCGAAGTTCAGCCCCACCAGCTCCAGGTTCTTCGTCACCGCCGGCGAGCCCGAGTTGCCCCCGTAGGTGTCCGCGGTGGAGATGAAGTTCAGCGGCGTGGACAGGTCCAGTCCTTCCGGCGCCGGCACCCACCGCTTGGGCAGCTGCCACTCCACATTGCCCTCGTGACCGTAGTACCGATCGTAGACGCCGTAGAAGGTGGTGTGGGTGGGGGCCAGCGTGCCGTTGTACTCGTAGCTCTTCACCACGCCGTCGGTGATGCGGGGAGAGAACGTGGCATCGGGCGCCACGTCGGTCCCGTACACCTCGAAGCGTACCCGGCCCAGGTCCGCCGCCAGCTCGGCCTCCCGCTCGCTCACTTCCCGGGCGGCATCCTCGTACGCCGTGACCCGTGGGTGCAGCGCCCGCGACAAGGTAATGGCCGGATCGTCGTCGGGGATTCCGCCCGCGTTCAGCGCCGCCTCCGTCCTGGCCTGGGTGGAAAGGACGGAGCGAGCCAGGAGCGACGTGGCGGCTCCTTCCGGAGACCGTCCGTCCAGCGTCCGCTCCACCAGTGGGTCTCCTGCCCCCAGGTTCCGCTGGAGGTCCTCCAGGCGCAGGCGCAGCAGCTCCTCCTCCATGTCGCCGGGATGGTCCGCGACGTCGAGGAGCTGCCGGCGAGCTTCGTTCTTCGCCTCGGTGGGTGTTCCTCCACTCCGAGCGTCCAGGAGGGACGCGGCGAGGGCCGCCCGGACCAGGGTGCGTGAGCCGTTGGAAGCGCTCGCCAACCCGTAGAAGGCCGCCGCTTCACCGCCCAGGGCCCGGTTCCGGTCCTGGAGGGCGGCGATCTCCGAGATGAGCGAGCCGTAGCGATCCTGGAGATCGGGCTTGGCGGCGATGGCTCTCACCAGCTCCTCTTCCGCGGCGCGCTTGAGCCCCAGGATCTCCGGATCACGGAGGGCCGCCAGGCGCCCGGTGTACGCCTTGAGGGAGTTGGAGAGGCCGAAGGCGCGGTTGCGCAGGTCCAGCTTCTCGCCGGCCTCGGGGTCCGCGGCGTAGGCGTCCCGGAGGACCTGGAGGCGGGTCTCGTAGTAGGCCTTCCGGTAGGGGACGTAGACGTCGCGCTGGTACTCCAGTTGCGCCACCGTCTGCAGTCGGTTGGTGGGTCCGGGGTTCCCGATGACGAAGACCGGGTCACCTTCGTGCACGCCGTCGCCCCACTTGAACCACGCCTGAGGATGGTAGGGCTCGCCGTCGCTGTCGTAGACGCGATAGAAGGCGAAGTCCAAAGCGTACCGCGGATACGTGAAGTTGTCCGGGTCACCGCCGAAGAAGCCTATGTCGAGCTCGGCGGCCGCCACCAGCCGCACATCCCGGAAGCGGCGGAAGACATACGCCGAGTAGCGCCCGCCGTTGTACAGAGGAACCACCTGGACGAAGATCTCGTCGGAGCCCTGGTGGGCGTCGCGCAGGCGCTTCTGTACCGCAGCGGAGGCGGAGCGCCGGGCGTCGTTGCGCTCGTCCGGCGTGGCGGCGTCCACGGCCCGGTAGATCTCGTCGGTCACGTCCTCCACGGCGATGAGCTGGTCGGCGTAGTACCGGGGGATGCGGCGCTCGTCGGCCATGGTGGCGGCGTAGAATCCGTCGTCCAGGAGGTGCTCGCCTTCCCGGGTCACCGTGCTCACCGCGCCGCGGGCGCAGTGGTGGTTCGTCACCACCAGGCCATCGCCGGACACGAAGGAGGCGGAGCAGCCCGGGATCCGCAGCGCCGCCATGCGCGCGTTCTCGAACCACTTCGGGGACGCGTCGAAGCCGTACGTCTCGGTGAAGTACGCCGACGGCGGGTACTCGAAGGTCCACATCTTCCCGAAGTCGAAGCGGCCCGGCTCGGGCGGCGTGGCGCTCTGGGCGAAGGCCGCCGCGGGAGCGACGAGCAGGAGGGCGAAGAGGACGAGAGCGGCGCGACGCGCCGGCGAGGGGCGATTCATGACACACGTCTCCGTCGAAGGGCGGCGGGGAGGGTCACGGCTGCAGTGGTGGGCAGGCTCTCAACGGTAGCCAGGGGAGGCCTTCGGGGCGAGCCCCCCGACCCGGGATTCGGCGAAGCACCCCGGCCGACGTGGCTCAGGACGGGGACAGTCCTGGTCGTTCTCGTCGTGGCGCCGGCCTGGTGCCCTTCAGCCAACTGTGGCTCAAATGAGCCACAGTGAGGGTTCGCTTTGGGCCACCCCACCCAGAAATCGCTAGACTCTGCGCCGCCGGTTCCTTGGCACGACCGATGCGTAGCTTCTCCTCCATCTAGTCGTCCATTAGACGAGGAGAATTCCATGAAGACGATATTCAAGGGCCTCATGATGGTTGGGGGCCTGGCGGCGATGGTGGCGTTCGTCCCCTCCGGTCCGGGGAATACCCGTGCAGCCAAGAAGCATTCCAACACCGCGATCGTGGACAACACGCGTGCGGTGCCGGTCACGGTCTACCTGGACCCGGATCAGGATCCTTCCGGAGCCGTCAAGCTGGGAACGGTGGCCCCCCACAGTGAGGCGACTCTGGCGCTCCCGCCGTACCTTCTGGAAGGCGACGAGATCGGGATCACGGTGCACCCGGCACATGGCCAGAACCTGGGTGTCCAGGACCTGACGTTCCAGAAGGGGAAGAGCCTCGACATCTACGTGCCCAAGACGAACGACGGGTACATTCCTCCGCCCCCGCCCGAGACGATCCCCAACCCCGGCAAAGGCACTACCACCCTGACGGTGCAGAACCCGGGCAATCGGGACCTGGTGGTGTCCATGCAGCACGGTCCGTTCGACACCCGTCTCGGGTTGGCGCCCGCCGACCGGGAGACGACCCTGGTGATCCCGCCCGCCCTCACCCTGGGCGATCCCCGCATCCAGGTCTTCTTGACCCCCAAGGACGGCCTGGACCTGGACACCCCGGTCTTTACGCTCGATCGCGACGCCCATCTTCTGGTGAAGGTGCCCACGAAGTGACCTGGGGGTCGGGCCGGGAGCGAGACTGATAGGACGAACGGGGCGGCCCGCACGGATCGCCCCGCATCGTCTTACCGGCACCCCCCCTCAGCCCGTCAGCACCCCGATCGGTCTCAGACGCGCGACCTTCCGGCCGATCCCGGCACGGTCCACCACGTCCACGACCTCGGCCACGTCCTTGTAGGCTTCGGGCACCTCCTCGGCCACGGTGGCGCCGGGGTAGGCGCGCACTGGGCGATCAAGGAAGGGTTCGGAGGCCGGACGACCTGGAGCGCATCGAGCGTCATCCGGCGCACGCGCGGCTCCCCGGTAGCTCTTTCCGGTAGCTCTTTGTGGACGGTGCCGGGCAACGCTTTACGCTCTCGACAGCGCCCACTACTGTTGGTTCTCTTCGTCGCCCATCGACTGGAATCTACGATGACCGATCTGTTGCTCAGCGTGATGCGGCTGCCGGCCCGCAAGCCGTGGGTGCTCGCCCTGGCGTGTCTGCCGTTCCTTTCGGTACCGGCCGGCACCCCATTGTACATGCCGCGCAACGTGAAGCACGCCGTGGCCGCCGGGACGCGCACGCTCGACGGGACACCCGGTCCCGCGTACTGGGAGAACCACGGACGGTATGCGATGACGATCACGGTGATGCCGCCGGACCGGAGAGTGTCGGGCACCGAGCGGATCATATACGTGAACAACAGCCCCGATACCCTGCCCGGCGTGGTCATCAAGCTCTTCCAGAATTACCACAGACCCGGAGCCGCCCGGGGTGCGGGCACGACCAAGGCGTTCCTGACCAGCGGCGTGCACATCGACGGATTCTCCGTGAACGGCAAAGCCCAGCAGTGGGACGACAATCCCCGCTATTTCACCCAGGAGCCGGTGAGGTTGCCGTCGGCGCTGCAGCCGCACGATTCGGTGGAGCTCGGGTTCAAGTGGCACTACGACGTCTCAGAGCGCCCCGGACGCGAAGGCATGGTCGATTCGACCACGTATTTCCTGGCCTACTTCTATCCGCGTGTGGCCGTCTACGACGACACGCACGGCTGGGACATGATGGAGCACACGGGCCACGAGTTCTATAACGACTTCAACGACTACGACGTGTCCGTGCAGGCGCCCCCCGACTTCATCGTCTGGGGCACGGGAACCCTGGAGAATCCATCCGACGTTCTGCAGCCCGAGTACCTGAAGCGCTTCCAGGTCTCCCTCTCCTCGGACGAGACGGTCCACGTGGCCACGAAGGACGAGATGGCCGGGGGCGACGTGACGAAGCACAGCCCGCTCAATGTGTGGCGCTTCACCGCCCGGAACGTGCCCGACGTGGCGTTCGGCCTGAGCGACCACTACGACTGGGACGCCGCGAGCGTGGTCGTGGATCCCTCGACCCACCGGCGGGCGAGCGTTCAGGCCGCGTACAACGACACCGCCTCGGACTTCCACTCGATGGTGCGCTTCGGCCGCCACTCGCTTTCGTGGCTCTCACGGAACTGGCCGGGCGTCCCGTATCCCTACGAGAAGACGACCGTGTTCCAGGGGGGCGCCGGGATGGAATACCCGATGATGGCCAACGACGGGTCCTATCCCGACACCGTGATGGCCCGTCTCGTGGCCGAACACGAGATCGCTCACACGTACATGCCCTTCTACATGGGCATCGACGAGACGCGCTACGCCTTCATGGACGAAGGTTGGGCCACGACGTTCGAGTATCTGATCAACGTGAGCGACGTCGGCAAGGACAGGGAGGACTCGTTCTTCAAGCGGTTCCGTGTCAACCGCTGGATCCACAACCCGTCACCGCTGTCGGACTTGCCGATCATCACACCCTCCGACGCGCTCACCGGCATCTCGTACGGGGACAACGCCTACGGCAAGGCCGCACTCGGATACTTGGCCGTGAAGGACCTGCTGGGCGACGAGCTTTTCTCGAAGTGTCTACACGCCTACATGGAGCGTTGGCACGGAAAGCACCCGACCCCCTGGGACTTCTTCTACACGTTCAACGACGTGTCGGGCCGTGACCTCAACTGGTTCTGGCGAAACTGGTACTTCACCAACGGGACCATCGACCTCGCGGTCTCCGGGGTCCGGAAGGCGAGTGGCGGCTACACTATCGACATCGGGAATGTGGGTGGTATGGATGCTCCCGTCGACGTGGTCCTGCACTATCGCGACGGCCGCACCGAGACCCGCCACGAGAGTCCGGCCATCTGGGCGTCGAACCCGCAGAAGGCAACCGTGTCCGTGCGTACCGACCGAACCCTGCAGTCCGTGATGCTTGATGGAGGGATCTGGATGGACGCGGACACGTCGAACAACACGTGGACGGCCCGGTAAGCACTAGCTCCCGACCTCGAAGTGGAAGATCGCCGACGGGCCTTCGTTCACCGTGACGCGCGCGTCGTAGTTTCCCGGGACCATATGGAGATTGTTGCCGAAGTGGGTGGTCTCGGCGCCCTTGCCCTTCACGTGCATCTTCACCGTCGGGAGAGGGAGCCAGTTACCGCTCCCGGCCGGCCGGTAGTCGATGGTCACCACGGCGCCCTCGATGGGTTTGCCGTCCTTCTTGATGAAGGCCACAAGATGGTGGTTGGGGTCCTTCGGTCCATGGACCGCAACGGGCTCGGCTCCTCCGTCACGAACCATCTCGGCGTCGTCGCCCTGAAACGACTCCGCGGGCAGGACCTTCAGCGTGACGTCGTAGTCGCCCGCCTTGGCGGTCTTGCTGACGTTCTGGGCCATCGCGGCGCCGGGCGCGAGCAGGACTCCGCCCGCCAGTGCGAGTGACGCCGCATAGGTCGATAACCTTCGCATCGCCGTCTCCTTTTTCGAGATTCAATCGTTGACTCGACAATAAACTAGCCGTGCCGTGCCACGAGAGTTCCACCGTTCGACGTCCAGTCGGCGGTCGGGGAGGAGTGGACGGCGCCGGTGAGCCCTCGCTCACGCGGCCGCGAGGTGGACGAAGCTCCATGGGCGTAGGGGAAAGCCGTGGAGAGAATGGCCCGGTCGGAGTCGCCGCGGGGCTCGCGTGGCGAGGTCGAGTCAGTTGGACCCCGGCGACGGCTCGGCCACGCGTGGCAGGTGGATCGTGACCCGAGTGCCCTCCCCCAGAGTGGATTCCACGGAGAGCCAGCCTCCCTGCTGACGGGCGAGCCCGAATGCCACGGGGAGGCCCATGCCCGCGTTCTCCTCCTTGGTCGAGAAGAAGGGATCGAGCGCCTGGCTCCGGACGTCCTCGTCCATGCCTGGGCCCGAGTCCACGACGCTGACGCCCACGTAGTCGCCCGACGTCACTCCTCCCGCCCAGTCCGCTTCGTCCGGCCGGACCGTGACCGGGGTGATCTCGAACGAGATGCTTCCACCCCGGGGCATGGCTTCCCGTGCGTTGTCAACGAGGCAACCGAGGACCTCGGAGAGGAGAGACGGATCGCAGCGGACCCAGAGCGGCTCCATCGGGAGTTGGAGCAGCGTCAGCTTACCGGGGCCGGCCCGCTCGGAGAGCGACGGGAGCATCTCCCGGAGCGTGGCCGAGGCCTCCAGCGTCCGATCACGCATCATGCGTCGTTGACCCAGCGAGAGAAGGTCGCGCACGATCTCGGATCCATGCTGGGCGGCGCCCGAGATGCGGTCGACATCCTCCCGGGTCGATGCAGCCAGCGGTTCCTGGGAGATCAGCCCGGCGCTCCCGACGATCACCTGAAACACGTTGATGAGGGTGTGGGCGCTGCCGCCCGCCAGGCGACCCACCGCCTCCATCCTACGGATCTCCTCGTGCTGCTCCTGCAGGCGGCGACGCTCGGTGACGTTCACGAGGCGGGCGAGCACCGTGCCGGCCTCGTCGTTCAGCGACTCCAGGGAGATCACCACATGGATCGTCGCTCCGTCGATCCGGCGGAGCGTGCGCTCGTGAGGCAGGATGCGTCCCCGCTCCCGAAGTACCGCCGACAAGTAGTCGTATTCCAGCGGAACCGGGAGGAACTCCCGTAACGAGCGCCCCTGCACGCCTTCCCGCGATCCCACGCCGAGCAGCTCGGCGAACGACTCGCTGCACTCGAGAATGCGGCCGCCGCCGCCCAGGGCGAAGCTTACCCACATGTCGCCCATGTAGAGCGTCCGGTATCGCTCCTCGCGCTCGTTCAACTCACGCTCGCGCTCTCGTTGGGTGGAGGCGTCGCGCAACACCATCACCGCGCCCGCCACACGAGTGCCACGGGTGCGCATCACGGAGACGCCTCCCTCCACCGGGACGAGGTCTCCTTCGGCGTCGCGAATGGAGCAACCTGATGGAAGACGGCGGTCTCCACCTGCCGACAGAGCGTCGAAGACGGGACTGGAGAACGGATTCGGCCCCTCGGTCACCAGCTCGATGGCGGTCACTGCGTCCCTGCCCAGAAGCCCGGCCCTCGAGACCGCGAGGAGCCTCTCGGCCGCCGGATTGACGAAGGTGATCGTTCCGTTCGGGTCCGTGACGATCACTGCCTCGGACATGGCCGCCAGAGTCACCTCGAATCGACCCTCGCTCTCGCGCAGAATCTCCTCGAGCCGGTGACGGAAAAGCGCGACTTCGATGGCGGCACGGAGCTTCGGGCCGTCGAACGGTTTCGTCACGTATCCGAAATATCCTGACTCTTCGGGACTGAACGAGCTGGGACCGCCGATCGCCGCCGTGAGGCTGACCTGTGGCGCGCGTAAGGCACGCTCGATGGAGTTGCCGGCTTCCGCCCACCCCGGAGCGTCGAAATCGACAAGCGCGATATCCGGGGTCTCACGAGAACCCATCTCGATCGCTTCCTGGGCATCCGTGGCAACGCCCAACACCTCGTAGCCGAGCGAGCGCAGCGTCGTCTGAAGCAGGTCGGCGAGGTCGGCGTCGTTCTCGACGATCAGTACGCGTACCGGCATCGGGGGTTAGCCGGCCGCGGGGAAGGGAGTGCGGGCCACGTCGGCGGCGGCACGGCCCAGGATACCGCGCGAGGCCCGGCCCCGCGACGGAACGACGGGCCCGTGGCCGGCGCAACGTCGAGGAGCACCGACACAGGTGTGCCGGCGTAACCCACGGTAACGCAAGTTGATGCCGTTCATGGTGTCGGGCACAGGACGATCCCGGGTTTCGGACGTGGCTCGAGCGGCTTCCCGATGCCACTCTCTCGCGTTCGTCGCTCGTCACGGTCAGACCCGTGCGAGACCCCTGTGCGCGGTACGCTCCCCTCTGTCAGTGGCCTGCTGGCGCCGACTACGGATCCCCTCAGTCGGTTTTTGGCCGCTTCATCCGTGCCAGAATGCGCGGTAGCCTAGCGCACGGAGTGCGTCTCTTGCCAGGGGGGCTCGATAGGCAAGCGGTGGGCCGATCTCCGGCCCTTCGGATGTCGGCCGCTTGTCGGTCGGATAGCCCGCCGGACCGCGACAGGTGCGGGACGCGTCCCGCACCTGTCGCGTCGATCCATCAACTACGTTCCGGCGCCGACGAGCTCGGGAGGCGCGGAGGGCGGGGCCGGCTCTCTCTCCCGTGGCGGCTTGTGGCGCAGCGCGACCTGCGCCGCCGCGAGGCGGGCGACGGGCACCCTGAACGTAGAGCACGAGACGTAGTCCATCCCGACGTCGTGGAAGAACTCGATCGAGCGCGGGTCGCCCCCGTGCTCCCCGCACACGCCCAGTCCGAGGTCCTGCTTGGCCGCGCGTCCTTCCTGCACGGCGATGTGGACCAGGCGTCCCACCCCCTCCATGTCGATCGAACGGAACGGATCGGCAGGCAGGTAGCCTCCCTCGAGGTACTGGGGCAGGAAGGTCCCCGCGTCATCTCGGGAGAGGCCGAGGGTGGTCTGCGTCAGGTCGTTGGTGCCGAAGGAGAAGAAATCCGCGTGCGGGGCGAGCGCCGACGCCGTGAGCGCCGCGCGGGGAAGCTCGACCATCGTTCCCATCAGGAAGTCGATCCTGCGCCCATGCGCTTCGAACATCTCCTCGGCCACCCTTAGCGCGATCTCCCGCTGGCCGAGGAACTCACGGTGCGTCATGACGACGGGAACCATGATCTCGGGCTCCACGTGGACCCCTTCGGCAGCGACCTTCAACGCGGCTCCGAAGATCGCCCGGACCTGCATCTCGGCCAACTCCGGAACGGTGATGGCCAGTCGGACTCCCCGGTGGCCGAGCATCGGGTTGGCCTCCCGGTGGCACTCTACCGACGCCCGCACATCCTCCATCCGACGACCCGTGCGGTCGGCGAACTCCTCGATCTCGTCGTCCCCCCGGGGCAGGAACTCATGGAGCGGCGGGTCGAGCAACCGGATGGTCACCGGCAGGCCGTCCATCGCCCGGAAGATCCCCTCGAAGTCCGCCTGTTGCATGGGCAGCAGACGTTCCAGGGCGGAGCGTCGGGCCGTCGCATCCGCGGCCAGGATCATCTCGCGAACCGTCTGGAGCCTGTCTTCCGCGAAGAACATGTGCTCCGTGCGGCAGAGGCCGATGCCCTCGGCGCCCAACGTTCGAGCCCGGGCCGCGTCCTCGGGCGTGTCCGCGTTCGTCCTGACCCGCAAGCGGCGCGCCTGGTCGGCCCATGCGAGCAGTCGGGCGAACTCGGACCCTGGCCGGGGCGAGACGGTCCGAACCTGCCCCAGGAGCACCCGACCCAAAGTGCCGTCGAGCGTCAGCCAATCGCCCTCCCGAATCACCGTGCTCCCCACCACGATGGTGCGGGCGTCCTCGTCGATCTTGAGATTGGAGGCGCCCACGACGCAGCACTTTCCCATACCACGCGCGACGACGGCCGCGTGTGAGGTCATGCCGCCCCGGGAGGTGAGGATACCCTCTGCCGCCACCATGCCCGGAAAGTCGTCCGCGGAGGTCTCGGTCCGAACCAGAACGACCTTCTCGCCGTCGGACGCCCGCTGCCGCGCCGCCTCCGACGTGAAGACCACCCGACCGACCGCAGCGCCCGGAGAGGCGGGAAGTCCCTTGCCGAGCTCCTGGACGTCCGCCTCGGGGTCCACCATGGGGTGCAGGATCTGCTCGAGCGCGTCGGCCTCCACCCTCAGGAGCGCCGTGTCCCGGTCGATGAGACCTTCATCGACCATGTCGGTGGCAATCTTCACGGCCGCGAGTCCCGTCCTCTTTCCCGCCCGCGTCTGCAGGACGAAGAGTTCTCCGCGATCCACCGTGAACTCCAGATCCTGCATGTCCCGGTAGTGCCGTTCCAGGGTCGCACGTACGCTTTCGAGCTCACGTGCCGACTCGGGGAAGCGCGCCGCGAAGGCATCGAGGGAAATCGGATCACGAATGCCGGCGACGACATCCTCTCCCTGTGCATCCTCGAGGAACTCTCCATAGAGGCGCGAGGCGCCGGTTGCGGGGTCTCGGGTGAACGCGACGCCACTTCCCGAACCCTCGCCCCGGTTCCCATAGACCATCGTCTGCACATTGACCGCGGTCCCGAGGTTCTCCGGAATGCCGTTGACGCGCCTGTATTCCCGGGCGCGCGGGTTGCCCCAGGACCGGAAGACGGCCGCGACGGCCTCGCGCAGCTGGATCTGCGGCTCGTTTGGGAAGGGATGCCCCACCACCCCCTCGACCTTCCCCTTGAACTCCGCCACGAGAGATTCCAGGTCCTCGCAGGGCAGGGCGGAATCGGCGGCCACCGCCCGGGACCGGCGGCACTCCTCGAGCGCGTCCTCGAACCAGGCATGGTCCACGCCGCACACCACTTCTCCATGCATCTGCACGAAGCGGCGATAGCAGTCCCAGGCGAATCGGGGATTCGAAGAGGCCCGACCGAGCGCTTCCGCCGTGGCATCGTTCGACCCGAGGTTCAGGATCGTGTCCATCATCCCCGGCATCGAGATCGCCGCGCCGCTGCGCACCGAGACGAGCAGGGGCTCGGCTTCGGTATCACCGAAACGCCGCCCCGTCTTCCTCTCGAGGATCTCGATGGCGGCGTCGAGCTCTTCCCGGAGGTTCACTGGGGGCTCGCCGCGGGAGAGGTAGGCCCGACATGCCTCCGTCGTGATGGTGAATCCCGGGGGCACGTTCAGCCCCAGGCGGGTCATCTCCGCGAGCTGGGCGCCCTTGCTGCCGAGGAGCTCCCGATCATCCCGTCCGCCGTCCGCCCTGCCCGCCCCGAAGGAGTAGATCCATCTCATGGCTCGCTCCTCTCATGGTTAGGCCGGAACCTGTCCACGGAGCAGGCGGCCGATGGCGTCGGTCTCCTCCGTGAGGGTTTCCAGGACGTCGTCGAGCGCCAGCATGCCCACGAGGTCGCCATAGTCGTTGGTCACCACGAGACGCCGGATCTCCTTCTTCGCCATCACGGCCAGCGCCTGTTCCAGGGGCGTGCCTTCGGACACGGCGATCATCCCGCGGGTCATCACTTCCTCGACGGTGGTAGTGGGAAGCGCCCCGTGCGCTACCCAGCGCACCACGATGTCCCGGTCGGTGAGGATTCCCTCCACCGGACCTTGTCGTCCCACGACCACCAGCGAGCCGACTCCGTGCCGCTCCATTCGTTGGGCGGCCTCGAGCACCGTGGCATCAGGTGGTACGGTCTGTACCGGCCTCGAGCAGATCTGCTCTGCGATCATCTCGTCACCTCCTTCGCATCGAGCACCGCGACGGGTGCCTTGGGGGACAATCCGGCTCGGGCAGAGGTGAGGGCCGGGGAAGCGCTGGGCACGCATCGGTCGGAGGAAGGGACACGTGCGCCGCATGCCGGGTTCGCATCGGCCGGTCCAATCGTGCAATCGAGCGATCGGTCCGCCGACGGACGGAGAACACCCCTGAAGGCGTGGATGGGCGGAGTTTGAGGCACAAGGAGATCGGTGCGTGCGTCCCAGCCCGTTCCTCCGGGGCGGAGCGCAACATGGACCAGCTCGCGTTGGGGGGCCAACTCGCCGGGGTACATCGTCTGGTCCCGTCTTCATCGGGTCCGGCTCGTGCCGGACCGCCTCGTGGCTACCTGAAATCTAGCCGTGACGCCGGTGGGGGACCACCGTCTTCTGGTGTGGCCACGCCGGGCGAGCCGACCCGGGCGTGTCCCCGGGGCACAATGGATGTGCAAGAGCCGGGAGCTCGTACGTCATAGGGGGAAAGCGAGGTTATTCGCGGGTGTGTGGGAGAAGGGAGGAGGTCGGGCTTCCGGTGGATGACCGGGGGCCGGGTGGCGTGGCGGCGTGGACGGTGTTCTCGATTCGGCTGGACCGGAAACGGAGGAGGTGAAGACGATGAACGCTCAACCCCGGACTTCCAGGAACGAGGTGACCCTCACGGGCAACGATCGGCTCAAGCGATCGTTCGGTTCCATCCTGTGGGGTGCCATGATCTTCGCGACCGTGGTTCACTTTGCGGTCTTCCAGTTCTGGCCGGAGCTCCAGGCCGCGGACATCTCCGCCAGGTCGACGGAGGTGACGGCCCTCACCCTGCCGCCGGACCCGGTGATTCCCCCGCCGCCCAACGCGATTCCCCGTCCGGCCAAGCCGGAGATCGCGTCCGGCCCGGTGGACGTCGACCTCACCATCCCGAAGACTGACTTCGGCTCGGTCGACGTGAGCGAGCTACCCGCGCCTCCCAAGGAGCCGAAAGCCGACCGTTCCGATGGCCCGAAGTTCACACCCTACACGGTCGGTCCGTCCATCCTGAACCGTGACGAGGTGGTCAGGGCCATGCAGAGGAGCTATCCGCCCCTGCTCCGTGACGCGGGCATCGGTGGGACTGTGACCCTCTACCTCTACATCGACGTGAACGGTGTCGTGCGGGATCACCGGATCGCCGTGAGCTCAGGGCACCCACGGCTCGACTCCGCAGCGATCGAGGTGGCGGACGTCTACCGGTTCACCCCCGCGCTCAACCGTGACCAGAAGACGGCCGTGTGGGTGCAGTTCCCGATCACGTTCTCCGTACGGTAGGCTCCACGGGAGCACCCTCGCCGACCACCCCGGGCGAACGAGCCCGGGGTGGTCGGTCCTCCTCAGCCAGGGGTGATCCGGTAGCTCGCGCCGGCACGCGTATCGAGTCGGATCACGCCACTGCCCACGCGGTCGAACGCCACGGTGCGCCCGCCGCTTTCGACGCGCGCGAGGCCATCGCCACGGAGGAGGAGCGGCAGGCCGTCCTTGGAGCGGACCACCACCTCGGTGGGCCGTCCGCCCGTCCAGGTGATGTCTACGGTGAAGCCACCGCGCGCGCGCAGGCCGGTGACACGGCCCTCCCGCCAGGAAGAGGGCAGGGCGGGAAGCACGTCGACGGTGTCCGTGTGCGACTGCAGGAGCATCTCCCCGATGGCGGCGGTCATCCCGAGCGAGCCGTCCACCTGGAGCGCACGGCCACATCGGGAGAAGAGGTTGTTCAGGACGTTGTCGGACAGGTAGAATCGGAGCTCGTCCTCGGCCATCCGAGCATTCGCGAGCCGCGCCCACAGGCCGACTTTCCACGCCTCGGACCAGCCACATCCGCCGGTGCCCCGTCGGCGAATGCTGACCGCGACCGCCCTGGCCAGCTCGGGCGTTCCCCGCGGCGTGATCAGGTCTCCGGGATACGCGCCCCAGTCGGGAGAGAGGTGCCGGTGGTGGGGCTCGATTTCGTCCCAATCCTGGAGCCATTCCTGGAGTTGGCCGTGTTTGCCGATCTGGAAGGGAGGCAGGCTGTCGGTCTGCGCCGCGACCCTGGCTCGAAGATCCGAGTCCCGGTCGAGGATCTTCGACGCCTTCACGAAGGACCCGAACACCGAGCGGATGATCGAGATGTCGATCGTGGGACCGGGCTGCATCGTGCGCGCCGTCAGGTAGATGCCGCTCGTCTCGTCGAAGAACCGTCCGTTTCCCGGGTACGCGGGGAAGTTCTCCGGTGAGGTGGCGGGCGCCGTGACGAGCCATCCGTTGTTCGGATCCCTCACCAGAATCCCCGACAAGAAGCGCACCTGATCGCGTAGCACCGGATACCACCTGGCCAGGAACGCGGTGTCGGGATCGAAGCGATAGTGCTCCCACAGGTGCGTGACGAGCCAGGCCCCACCCACGGCGAAGTCACCCCAGGAGGGACCGTCCATGGGTGCGGCCGCTCTCCACATGTCCGTGTTCTGGTGCAGCACCCACCCGGGGGCTCCCCAGTGCTCGCGCGCTACCGGGCGACCTGTCTTCGAGACATCGGAGATCAGGCTGAAGAGCGGCTCGGTCAGCTCGGGCAGCCCGGCCGTCTCCGCCGGCCAGTAGTTCATCTCCAGGTTGATGTTGGTCGTGTACTTGGAGTCCCACCACGGGTTCGGGTTGTCGTTCCAGATGCCCTGCAGGTTGGCCGGTTGCGTGCCCGGCCTCGAGCTCGCGATCAGCAGGTAGCGTCCGAACTGGTAGGCCAGCGCCGCCAGGTCGGGATCGGGGACGGAATCTGCGGCCGCGAGGCGCTCGTCGGTCGGGCGGTCGTCGTGCGACGGACCGATCCGAAGCGACACCCGCCGGAACCAGGAGCGATGCTCGGCCACGTGATCACTCAGCATCTCGGAGTAGTCGCGGTGGGCGACGCCCGTCAGGGCTCGTTCCACCCGGGCGGCCGGATCGCCGGACACGTCGTGGTAGTTCACGAAGCTCGTGGCGGCCGCGATGACGAGCACCGCCTCGTCGGCGTGCCGCACCTTCAGCGTCCGGTAGTCGATCTCGTGCGAGCCGCCGCTCGTGCGGGCCACAACGCGGGTCTCGTGGCGAAGGCGTCCCTCGATGCCGAGGTAGGTGCTGTTCTTGCCTGTGACGCGCAGCGTGTCGGGCGGCACACCGTCGATGTGGAAGTAGCCGTTGCCGTAGTTGGAGTGCTGCGTGTTGCGAACGCCGTGCAGGTGCGCGTCGAACGTGATCGATCCGGGCCGATCCGCGGTGAAGCGCACGACGATCACCTGATCGACCGCGCTCGCGAAGATCTCACGCGTGTAGTATACGCCACCCGCGCGGTAGGTCACGCGGACCAGACCCCGGTCCAGGTCGAGCTCCCGCCGGTAGTCCCGTACCGTGTCGGCTCCCGGCACATCAATCAGTAGATCCGCCAGTGGCTGGTACTTCTGCTGCTCGTAGGGGATGCCCATCATCGTCCGCCCGAACAGGTCGTGCGCCTTGGCGACGTCGCCGGCGAAGAGAAGCCGCCGGATCTCGGGCAGCGCTGCCGCGCCGCCCGGACGGGTCGGGTCGTAGGGCCCGCCGGTCCAGAGGGTCTCTTCGTTGAGAGCGATCCTCTCGTGCGCCGTCTGACCGAACACCATCGCGCCGAGTCGTCCGTTGCCGACCGGTAGGGCTGTGTCCCAGGTCTCGGCCGGACTCGCGTACCAGAGCCGCATGCCGTCCCAGCCCGACGGGTCGGCCCGTTGTGCCCCGACCGGAGCCGGGCAGGCCAACGTGATCAGGAAGGTCGGCACGAGGAGGGTGGGAGCGAGGAGGCGAGCGTGTCGCCGGTTCAGCATCGAACGACCGTTGGAGGGCATGGCATTCTCGACCGGGTGGAGGGGTTCGTCGGCGACTCCGTGGACGACGTGATTCTACGAGGCCGCGGAGGCCGCCACCACCGAGCGCGCTGTCCGCTTCGGCTCGTCGGCGTACGCAGATGGTGGATTTCTTCGGGCGCTCCGGGGTAGGCCCCCGGGAGCATCCAATCCACGGCGAACCCTCAGACGGAGCGGCACGTTGATCGTCGATTGCCACGTCCACCTGAACCGATACGCCGACGGGGAGCCCGCGGACCCACGCGAGCGCGTGGCGGTCCTGAGGTCCGAAATGGACCGCCACGGCGTCGACTACGCCCTGATCCTGTCGAGCTACCTGCAGAACGAGTGGCGGCCCAGTCCTGCGCAGATCCTGGAGATCATCGGAGACGACCCGCGGCTCGGTGTGGTGGCGGGCGTAAGCTACTCGCATTATCGGGCGAGCGACCTCGCAGAGCTCCGTGAGCTGCTGCGCTCCGGGCGCATCAAGGGACTCAAGCTCTACCCGGGTTACGAGGAGTTCTACGTGCACGACCCGCGCATGCGCGTCGTCTACGAGCTCGCGGGCGAATTCGGCGTGCCCGTCATGATTCACACCGGTGACACGTACGATCCCCGGGGCAAGGTCAAGTACGCGCATCCGCTCGAGGTCGACGAGGTGGCGGTCGATTTCCGCGACGTCACCTTCGTCATCTGTCACCTGGGCAACCCGTGGGTGACGGACGCCATGGAAGTGATCTACAAGAACCCCAACGTGGTGGGCGACATCTCCGGCCTTACGCTCGGCCAGTTCGAGGAGCGGTTCGAGCAGTTCATGCTACAGCAGATCCGGGAAGTCGTGGCGTTCGCCGGTGACCCGTCGAAGCTCCTCTACGGGACGGACTGGCCCATCTGCGAGATGGGCAGCTACATCCGCTTCGTCCACAACCTCGGTCTGACGCCGGAGGAGAACGAGCTCGTCTTCTGGCGCAACGCAATGCGCATCTTCGATCTGGATCTGTCCGCGGTGTCTCGCGAGGCCCCGGAGGAGGCAAGGGCGTGAGTGTGGAGGCTTCGTCCGATCCGCCGCCACGACAGATCGTCGAGGTGACGGATGAGCGCACGCCGGTCGCGGGGGCCGCGCTCCAACTCCTCGAGGCGACATTCGACCGCGGGCCCTGGCAGCCCCTCGTGGAGCTGCGCTCGGAGATCGCGGAGAAGCGGCTCGGGCTCCTGTCCGCCTACGACTTCCACCTCTTCGCGGCCCTGGACGATCAGGGGGGCGTCACGGGCACGGCGGTCGGCGTGTATCTCGAGGGCGTGAACGCCGGGTTCATCACCTACCTGGCGGTCCACGCCGAGCACCGCGGTCGGAAGATCGCGCGCGCCCTGCGTAGCGCGCTGGTCGACCGTATCCGCGTCGATGCGCGTGCCGGCGACTGGGACGAGCTGGCGTGGGTCCTCGGAGAGGTGCGCCACGACAACCCATGGCTGGAGCGTCTCGTCCGCGAGCGCGGCGTCTTTCCGTTCGACCTCGACTACTTCCATCCCGGGGTGAGGCCGGAGACGGCCGGGACACGCTACGTGCTCTACCGCCAGCCGGTGGGCGACGACCGCGAGGAGCTGCCGGCCCAACTCGTGCGCCGGGTGCTCTACTCGATCTTCCGCCGTGCCTATCGGGTCACGTATCCCCTGGAAAGCGCCCCCTTCACGCATATGCTGGAGCAGCTCGAGGGACGTACGACCGTGGGCGTGCTCACGGATCTCTCGTAGGGAAGCGCGCTGCCCTCACCTCCGGATCACATAGCTCCTCAGGAACTCCAGTCCGAGGGCCCAGGACTGCTTCGCGGCATCCGCATCGTATCGGGCCAACGAGTCGTGGAAGAAGCTGTGCTGGGCCTGGGAGAATACCAGGCTCGCGTACCGCTGGTCCGCCTCGCGCAGCGCGTCCTCGACGGCGCGCACGTGCTCGGGCAGGATCCGCTGGTCCTTCCCGGCCCAGAGGAGAAGCTGGGGGCCGGAGAGGTCGGGCGCACGATCGAGCAGGCCTTCGGCGATTCCGCCTCCGTAGTACGAGATGGATGCCGCCAGAGGCGTCACGGCGTTGGCCAGGAACGCCGCGCGTCCGCCCATGCAGTATCCCACGGCCGCGGTGCGGGTCGGGTCCACCCCGGGTTGGGCCGAGAGCCAGCTTTGCGCGGCGCGCAGGTCGGCCGCCTGACCATCGAGGGTAAGCGCACGGATGTGGCCCATCACCTCTTCCATCTGGTCCGGGGAGGCGTCGAAGCCCGGCGCTGTCCTGTGGAAGAGCTCGGGAGCGAGCGCCGTGTAGCCTTCGTCGGCGAAGCGTCGGGCCACGTCACGGATGTGCTCGCCCACGCCGAACGCGTCTTGGAGTATGAGGATCCCCGACCCCGTGCCCTCGCCGTCGGGGTGGGCCGCCCAGGCCCTCATGGACGTGCCGTCTCCGACCTCCACGGTGATCCACCCACCACTCATGGCTCCTCTCCCTGATCCAGATCCATGTGCTCCGCTCCGTCGCGATCGTCGCGGTATCCGCCGGCCGGCCCGAGCCCCACGGACTCCAGCAGGCGGAGCGCGTTGCTCGTCGTGGCCAATCCAGGCCGCAGGGTGTAGTCGAAGCTCAGGCGGGCGCCTTCCGCTCCGGGCTCCACGTGCTCCCGGAAATGGAACGCGCGTCCGCGGGCGACGAGGTCCGGCTCGTCCGCAAGCGTGAGATCGTGAGAGGTGAGGCCGCCGATGGCGCCCTCCTCGAGGAGGTGCCGGAGGACCGCCCTTGCGGCTACCCGTCGCTCCGCCGTGTTGGTCCCCTGGAGCACCTCGTCCAGCAGGTACAGAACCGGGGGCTCGCCGGAAGCCCGACTTCGAGCCGCCTCCACGACGGCCCGCACGCGCAGGAGCTCGGCCATGAAGCGGGAGACGCCGTCCGCCAGTGAGTCGTCGACGCGCATGCTCGTCCACAGACGCACCTCGGGGAGCGACAGCGCATCGGCGCAGACGGGTGCGCCGGCTCCCGCCAGCACCGCGTTGGCGCCGATGGCGCGGAGCAAGGTGCTCTTGCCCGACATGTTCGAGCCGGTGATGAAGAGGAAGGTCCCCGCCGGCCCGACCTCCACGTCGTTGCGGACGCACGTCCCGGGCGGGAGAAGAGGGTGCCCCAGGGCTCGAGCGTGCAGCAACGACTCGCCCTCCGGCGGAGACTCGGCCCAACCGGGCATCGTCCAGTCGGGATGGTCGTGCGCCAGCGTGGCCAACGCCGAGAGGGCTTCCATGGTTCCGACCCTGTCGAGCCACGCGCGAACCTCCGTTCCCCAGCGGCTCCGCCAACGGTCCAAGGCGAGCCCGAGGTGCACGTCGAGGAGGAATACCGGACCGAGCATCAGGTAGAAGAGGTTGCGCCGGCTTTGCGCGATGTCACCGAGACGGACGAGCTCCGCGACGGCTCGATGGGCGGGCCGACCCTCGGTCGCCAGGCGAGCCGTCATGTCCGCGAGTAGCGGGGAGCTCCAGCGGAGATCCTCCATGAGCCGGATCTGAGGGCTGGCGGCCTGCAGCGTGGGCGCGCCTTCTTCGACCACGGTGAAGCCTGCTGCGAGGCGTTTGTGCAGCCGCGCCAGAACCCAGAAT
The DNA here is from genome assembly GCA_963751265.1 of uncultured Gemmatimonadales bacterium. Taxonomy (GTDB): domain Bacteria; phylum Gemmatimonadota; class Gemmatimonadetes; order Longimicrobiales; family Gaopeijiaceae; genus SZUA-318. The sequence goes on from CAVVTU010000001.1 coordinate 142,455, forward strand.
TGCAGCGCGAGTGGCAGCGCCCACCAGGGAGGCATTCCGCGGAAGGCCCACAGCACGGCCAGTACGATCACGAGGAGAGGAAGCGCCCACGCAGCCAGATGGGTCCACCGGTGCGCGAGTAGCCACGGGTCACCCTCGGCCCATTCCAGGAGCGCCTCCAGCGCGCCTTCTTCGGACGGTGGGGCGAGCCGGCCGCGGGTCGCGAGCTCCTGCCGGAAGTCCAGGGCGGGCGCCAGCTCGCGGACCGCATCCTGTCGCTCCCGCACCGCATCGGGCGGCGACGGCGAGAGGAGCCACGCACGGAGCTTTCCGCGCCCCGACGCCGAGGTCACCGGTCCCGCCAGCCGCGTCAGCGATGCCGAGCCGAACACGTCGAGATCGCGTGCGTACGGGTGGTCCACGTCGATGTCCGGATGGCGGGCCTCCACCTCCGGAAGCGCCGTCGCCAGCTCGTCCCACTTCCTGTCGAGACGAAAAAGACCCTCTGCCGCGAGCGATCGGAGGGTTTCCTCCCTGCGCTCCTCGGCGCGGGCCCTGCGGTGACGGGACACCAGGACCACGAACCCGAAGGCCAGGAGCACGGCCGCGGCCCGGGCTGCCATCTCGGGCCGGCCTTCGGCGACGTCCTGGAGCACGAGCGCGGCCACGAGGACGAGGAACGCGACTCCCCGGAGGCTGGAGATGACCAGGGCGGTCCGATGCGCCCGATCCCTCGCGTCCGCGTGGTGCCTCTCGAGCTCGGTGTAGGCGTCGCGCGGCGTCTTCATCGTCGGGGCTCCCGTGTTCAGCCCGCGTCCCGATGTGGTCGCGCGCACCGGAGCATCGCGCCGAGGCTCTTCTGCACGTCCTCCTCTGTGGTGGCCCAGGAGGACACGCTGATGCGCATCGCGGCGCGGCCCTGCCACACGGTGCCTCCGCACCAGCAGGTGCCGTCACGCTGGATCTCCGCGATCACCCGCTCCGTGACGTCCGCGTCGCCGAACGCGACGAGCACCTGGTTCAGCACGACGTCGTTAAGGACCTCGTAGCCCGCCCCGGACAGGCCTTCCGCGAACGCCTTCGCGTGCGCGCACGCCCGCTCGACCATCTCGGCGACGCCCTGTCGTCCGAGGGCTTTGAGGGCGGCCCACACCTCGACGCCGCGTGCCCTCCGGGAGAGCTCGGGCACGTAGTCGGCCGGGTTCCGCTGCTCGGTCTCGGTGGGCAGGTACTCGGCTGTGATGGCCATGGCCGCTCTCAGCGCCTCCCGGTCGCGGACGAAGGCGAGGCCGCTGTCGTAGGGCACGTTCAGCCACTTGTGCGCGTCGGTTGCCCAGGAATCCGCTTCGGCGATGCCCCGGGTCAGGTGCGCATGGCGTGGCGTCGTGGCCGCCCAGAGTCCAAAGGCCCCGTCCACGTGCACCCAGGCCCCGGCTTCGTGGGCCCGCGCGCTGATTTCGTCGATCGGGTCGAAGGCGCCGGTGTTCACGTTCCCCGCCTGGACGCACACGATCGTCGGCCCGCTCATCTCGGGAAGCCGGTCCGGGCGCATGCGGCCCTGACCGTCGACGGGAACTCGAACCACGCGACCGCGTCCGAGACCCAGCAGCCCGAGTGACTTGAATACCGAAGGGTGGCCCTCGTCACCCATCACGACGGTGAGATCGGGAGCGCCGCCGAGCCCACTCGTCTCGACGTCCCAGCCCACGTCGGCGTACACCGCGTGTCGTGCGGCGGCCAGCGCACAGAGGTTCGCGACCGTGGCGCCCGTGACGAACGCGCCGCCGCAGCCGGACGGTAGCCCGAAGAGCTCGAGCAGCCACGCGAGAGCCATCTGTTCGAGATGGGACGTGGCGGGCGTGACCCGGTAGAGCGCGGTGTTCTGGTCCCACGCACCGGCGAGCCAGTTGGCGGCGAGCGTCACCGGCAAGGAGCCGCCGATCACGAACCCGAAGAAGCGCGGCCCCGCCATGGCCATCGTGGCGGGGGAGCACCGCTCGTCCAGAAGCTCCAGCACGCGCTCCGGGTCGGTGGGGCCCTCGGGCAGAGGCTCGTCGAGCTCGTGCAGCAGCGCCGCGGCATTGGTGTCGGGGGCGACAGGACGGTCTCCGATCGCCTCGAGATAGCGGAGGGCTCGCTCCGCGGCTGATTCCAGCAGAGGTCTCATGGGCATCGCGGAGTCTAATCACGCCGGGGGGCGTAGCGCTACGCGCGAACGTCGCCCCCCCTCACGCGGCCTGACCCACCTGCTGCATGATCCACTCTTCCAGGGTTGTCGTGGCCGGCCCCAGCAGCTCGTTGGCCTCGGTCGGGTCGCCCGGCTCACCGACCTTCTCGAAGTACGACATCAGGCCGGCGGCGAATCGAAGCCTCCGGTTCCCCGTCAGGAGGCCGATGAGCTTAGCCTTCCAGATGGGCATGACGGACACGTCGCCGGCGTCGGGATCCAACGCTCGGGCATAGCGCCCTACGGCGTCCTTCAGCATCACCGCCTCGGGTCCGTAGACGTAGAGGCAGCGTCCCTCCGCGGCCGAGGAACGGTACGCGACCGACACCATGCGGCCCATGTCGTCCGCGGCGAACAAGTGGTAGGGCGTGAGAAGGTGGCCGATGACCATGGGCCTACCCAGGCGCACGAAGTTGGGCAACTGCTCCATGGGCCAGGTCGGACGGAAGATCGTCCAGGCCGCGCCGCAGTTCTTCACCGTGCGCTCGGCCGCGAGCTTCGAAGCCACCATCGGGTACCAGGCGTTCGCCTCGCACACGGTTGCTCCCGACACATAGCCGACCCTCTCCACACCGAGGTGGGAGACGAGTCCGGCGACGTTCTCGGCACTCTCCTGGTCCACGATGCCGCCGATCGAGATGTGCACGGCGGAGCAACCTTCCATCGCCCGCTCGAGGACCCTGAGGTTGCCGACGTCGCCGGCCTCCAGGTCCACTTCGTCACCAAACCGCTCCCGGACCTTGATGGGATCGCGCGAGAGGAAACGAACCTCGAATCCGTCTTCGAGGAGATGGCGCGCCACGGGCGTTCCCAGCATGCCCGTCCCGCCGAGAACGAGAATCCTGCTCATGCGTGCCTCCGTCGCCTGTCGCCGACCGAAGCCCAGCCCCCTCCCTACAAGATAGGGACGATGGCCCTGCCGCGAGAGAGGTCGAGAAGGGGGGGGAAGGGAACTCCTGGCGCCGAAGGGCATAGGTTCGTGGGCGTCCGACAGGCACCCTGCGGGGAATCGAACCGGCGCGGGCGCGTGCGCCTAGGCCTCGATGGTGGTATAGTGCGCGTCGGATATCCACTCTGTCAGTCGGCGGGAATCCGGGTGGGGGCGCGGGTTGGATGCAGGGGGTATGCACTATTTTCCAGGATGGGGGGCAGGCGTGCTCAGCGACCTCACGGTAGAAGATCTGGCGTTACGCACGGACGGCGGCTGGAGGAACCGGGCGGACCTGGCATACGAGATCCTCAAGCGTCTGATCGTCGAGGGTGCGCTCGCCCCCGGAGAGCGGCTGAGGGAGCTGGAGCTGGCCGAACGCCTCGAAGTGAGCCGCACGCCTGTCCGTGAGGCCCTCTGGCGCCTCGAGCAGGAGGGCTTCGTCCACACCCAGCGGGGCGAGGAGCGGCGCGAGAGCACGATCGTGGCCCCGCTGACCAAACAGGACGTCCGCGAGCTTTTCCACATGGTCGGGGCGCTCGAAGGGGTCGTCGCTCGCTGGGTGGCCCAGTTCCCCGATCCGCAGCGGGAACGGTTCTGTGGCGTCCTCGCGGAGGTCAATGAACAGTTCCGAGCGGGGGTCAGACGTCCCGGGGTCGACCCCCTCGAGGTCATCGCGCTCGACCGGGCGTTCCATCAGCAGCTCGTGGACCCGACCGTCGGTGTGCGTCTTCTGAGGACCTACGACACGCTGAAGCCTCAGACCGCCCGCTATAGCCTGGCTTACAAGACCTACTGGCCCGAGTCCATCGACGAGCACCAGGCGCTCATCGACGCCCTCCGGGACGGAGATGCCGACCGGGCCAGCCGCGCGGCGGCGGAGAACTACTGGGCTTCCGGGGACCGAATTTGCGGCGTGATGCTGGTTCAGGGAGAGCGTCCGTAGGCTTCGGGACCGGCCCATCGATCCGGTGGGCCGTCCGGCTTCCGCCGAGCTGAGGGCGCCTTCCGCTCAGCCGCCCGCGCCCCACTTCCCCTTGAGCTTTTCGTACTCCTCCTTGCTCGTCGGGGGTGGGAGGTGCCAGGGCGACAGCTTGTACGAGGTCTTCTTCAGCGGGGCCGGATCCCGGGGCATATGTGAGGCCAGGCGTTCCTTGGTTGCCGCGTGGTCCGGGTCGGAGGCGAGGTTCGTCCACTCCTTCGGGTCGGCACGGAGATCGTAGAGCTCCTCGGTGTCGTCGATGTAGTGGATGTAGTGCCAGTCTGCCGTGCGGATCGAGAACTCGTGCGGTGCGTAGGTGCTGATGGCCGGATGATCCCAGGGCCGATCGGGATCCTCCAGAAGCGGCACCAGGCTGCGCCCGTCCAGACCGGGTCGCGGCGGGAGCCCGCAGAGCTCGGTCAGTGTGGGGTAGACATCCAGCATCGAGATGACCCGATCGCACGGGACTCCGTCGGCCGAGCCGTCGCTGAGTCCGGATACGCCCTTCGGCACCCTCACCATCAGGGCCACGTGCACGAGGTTGTCCCACAGGGCGAACTTCCTCCAGTGCTCTTTTTCCCCGAACTGCCATCCGTGGTCCGACCAGAGGACGACGATCGTGTTGTCGGCGTGAGGGCTCTTCTCCAGGGCGTCGAGGAGCCTGCCCACCGTCGCGTCCGAGAAGGCCATGGACGCCAGGTAGCCTTGGACGGCGTTCTTCCACTGGCCCGCTTCGACGACATGCTCGTGGTAGTTCCCGCCCCGATGTGCGATGTCGCGGCCGCGGTCGGGTATGTCGGCGAGGTCGTCGGGCAGGACATCCGGTAGCTGCACCTCCTCCAGCGGAAAGAGGTCGTAGTACTTCCGGGGCACGTACCAGGGAAGGTGAGGCTTGTAGATCCCGCACCCCAGGAAGAACGGCTTGTCGTGCTCGCGTTCGAGCTGCTCCGTGATCCACGCCACCGACTTCGAGTCGCCCATCTCTTCGTCCGCAACGTCCAGCGGCGCCCAATCGAAGGCCGTGTACATGTTCGGAAAGGACGTCATGTTCACCGGCCGCTTCCCGGGCGGACGGGGGTCTCCGGGCATCGGATGTTCGAGCGAAGGGAAGTACGCGTCCCACGCTCTCGTGTCTGGTTGGTTGTTGTGGAAGATCTTGCCCGCCCCCGCGACGTAATAGCCGTTCGCTTGGAAGTATTGGGGCAAGGTGACGGCGTCCGGCAACGCCTCCCGCCAGTACTGGTAGTTGGTATAGACGCCCGTGTTGTACGGTGCTTCTCCCGTGAGCAGAGCCGTGCGCGCGGGCAGGCAGGATGGGGAGGCACAATACGCATGCCTGAAGTTGACCGACTGGCTCGCAAGCCGGGTGAGGTTCGGAGTGTGCGCCTGGGGATGGCCTCCGAGCGGCTCGATCCAGTGGTTGAGGTCGTCCACGGCGATGAAGAGCACGTTCGGCCTGGACTGAGCGGCCTGCGCGGCCGTGCGGCGTGGTCGCCCGAGCGTGCAGGCGAGCGCGCCCACACCGGTGGTTCGGAGGAACTCCCTGCGGCTGAGGGACATCGCGTCGACCCCTTCGGGGTCCGCGTCCGCGAGGCCACGTCGAGTTGCGTGACCGCCCAGCGCGAACCAAGCTGTCTTTCCGGTGAGCACTCCGACGGAGTGCTCACCGAGGTATACGTGTCGTATCCAATGACCACAAGTCCTCGCCTCGGAGGTCGCCATGTCACTGAGCTGCAAGTCCCTTGCCCGGAGCTCGGCCCTCTGCCTGGCTTGGCTGGTCATCGTCGGAGGGGAGGCCGGGGCCCAGACAGGACGGGATTCGTCCCTGCTGACGCTCGATCGCCTGTACAGCTCCCACGAATTTGCGCCGGAGCGATACCAGGCCGGCTCCTGGCTTCCGGACGGAAGCGGCTACCTGAGGGTGGAGAGGCACGAGGGCCGTGACGAGATCGTGGCCTACGATGCCGCCAGCGGCGAGCAGAGGGTGATCGTTTCCCCGGACCGTCTCGTGCCGTCCGGCCACGACGATCCCCTTCGCGTTCGTTCCTTCGACTGGGTGGGCGACGGAGCCTCCGACGGAACCACGTATCTGCTGACCGCAACGGCCGGGGAGGGAGGCTCCGCCTCCTACTGGACGCTCACGCTGGGCTCCTGGCAGCTGCACGAGGTGGGTGGACCGGATGCTGCCCGGGTGGCGGACGCGAGGCTCTCGCCGGACGGCCGGAAGGTCGGCTACGTCCTGGATCACGACCTGTACGCGGCCGATCTCGCCTCCGACGAAGTCGTGCGCCTCACCGCCGACGGCTCGGACACCGTGCTCAATGGCACCGGCACCGGAGTGTACTCGGGACTCAGCATGCGGGGGTTCCGGTGGAGCCCCGACAGTCGGCGCGTCGCGTTCGTCCGGTTCGACGCGTCGGGCGTGCCCCAGTTCAGGATCATCGACTACACCGACTCCACGTACCCGATCGTGCGGAACGCCTCGTACGTGCAGCCCGGAGACACCATGCCTGCCGCGAGCGTGGGTATCGTGGAAGCGACCGGCGGCCCGGCTCGGTGGGTCGACCTGCCCGGAGACCCGCGTAACAACTACGTCAACGCGCTCGACTGGGCGCCCGGCTCCGAGGCGCTCCTTATCGTGCAGTTCAACCGCCTCCAGGACACCGCGCGCGTGCTCTTGGCCGACCCTGCGAGCGGAGCGGTGCATCGCGTCTTCATGGACGGCAACGACACCTGGGTGGAGCCTCGGCCGATTCACTGGCTCGAGGATGGGCGGTCCTTCACCTGGGTGAGCGAGCGCGATGGCTGGCGACACGTCTACCGGATCCCGAGCCACGGTGGGGAACCTCGACTCCTGACGCCCGGCGACTTCGACATCCTCTCGGTCGAGGCCCTGGACCGGAAGGCCGGCTGGCTCTACTTCATCGCGTCACCCGACAATCCGACGCAGCGCTATCTGTATCGGAGCCGGCTCGACGGGAGCGGCCGGGTGGAGCGCGTCACGCCGAAAGATCTTCCGGGCACGAACGGCTACGACATCGCCCCCGGCGGCCGCTGGGCCTGGCATACGCGCTCACGGTTCGGCGCGCCGCCGAAGACGGATCTCGTGTCACTTCCGAGCCACCACAGCGTGCGCACCGTCGTCGACAACGATGCGCTTCGCCGCGACGTCACCGGACTGAAGAGGGGGGACGAGGATTTCTTCCGGGTGGACATCGGCGACGGCGTGGCGCTCGACGGTTGGGTCATGAAGCCGTACGACTTCGACCCGAGCAAGAAGTACCCCGTTCTCTTCTACGTGTACGGCATGCCGGCGGCCCAGACCGTGCTCGACCGGTGGGGTGGGAATCAATACCTGTTCCACCTCCTTCTGACGCAGCTCGGCTACGTGGTCATGAGCGTGGACAACCGGGGCACGCCGGCGCCGAGAGGCCGCGACTGGCGCAAGATCATCTATTTGAGGCACGGTGTGCTCCCGGCGCGGGACCAGGCGGCGGCCGTGCGTGCCCTGGAAGCCCGCTGGTCCTGGATGGACCCCTCACGCATCGGCATCTACGGGTGGAGTGGTGGCGGCAATGTCAGCATGAACGCCATCTTTCGGCACCCCGACGTCTACTCCCTGGCGATGCCGGGAGCGGGCCTGAGCAGCCATCGCTTCTATCATGCGAGCTTCACGGAGCGGTTCATGGGTCTGCCGCAAGACCACCCCGAGGCCTATGAGGCGACCGCCCCGATCAATGTGGCCAAGAACCTGCGCGGCCATCTCCTCATCATCCAGGGGACCGGGGACAGCAACGTGCACTTCAAGAGCAGCGCCGCGCTCGAGAACGCGCTCATCGCCGCCAAGAAGAGGTTCACGATCATGCCGTATCCGAACCGCAACCACGGGATGAGGGAGGGCGAGAGCACGCAGTGGCACCTGCACGACCTCTACATCTGGTACCTGCAACAGAACATGCCGAGCGAGCGGAATCACGAGACGGCGTCCACGGTCCTGCCGGAGAATCCACGACATGAACCGTAGAGACTTCCTGCACAAGGCGTCGGGCGCATTGGCTGCGAGCGCAGTGATGGGATACGGCGATTGGCTGCCCGGCGGGCAGAGACGGAACGTCCTCTTCATTCCCGTGGACGACCTCCGACCGGAACTCGGCTGCTACGGCGACCAGCACGTCATCAGCCCGAACATCGACCGGCTGGCGGGCGGCGGCATCGTGCTCCGGCAGGCGCACTGTCAGTCCGCGGTGTGCAACCCGTCGCGGGCGAGCCTGCTGACCGGACTCCGTCCCGACAGCACCCACGTCTGGGACCTGCAGACGGATCTGCGCACGGTTCTGCCCGACGTGGTCACCTTGCCGCAGTACTTCCGGAAGAACGGCTACCATACCGCGAGCATCGGCAAGGTCTTCCACAACATCTTCCCGGACCCGCCGTCCTGGGACGAGCGGAAGTACCTGGACGGATTCCCGTTCGATCCGGACGCGGTGTACGCCGGCGAAGAGGGCCTGACGATCCAAGCCGAGCGACGCCGGAAGATCGTCGACGACGGGCGGGCCGAGGAGCGGAAGGACCCGTTTGGTCACTTCTACCTGAAGGCTCAGGCCACCGAGCGGACGAACGTGCCCGACAACGCCTACTACGACGGCGCCCAGACGGACTGGGCCGTGGACAAGCTCGGCGAGCTCGCCGAGCACGACGAGCCGTTCTTCCTCGCCGTGGGCTATTACCGGCCGCATCTGCCCTTCAATTGTCCGAAGAAGTACTGGGACCTCTACGATCCCGACGAGATCCCGCTGGCGCCCAACGACTTCGTCCCGCACGGCGCTCCGGGCATGGCCATCAACAACATGAGGGAGCTTCGGGGCTACACGGACTTCAAGGACGTGAAGCACCCCTCGGAGGGTAAGCTCACGGAGGCCGAAGCCCGCCACCTGAAGCACGGCTACCTCGCGTGTGTGACGTACATCGATACGCAGATCGGCCGACTGCTCGACCGGCTGGACGAGCTCGGCCTGGCCGACAACACGACCGTGGTGCTCTGGGGTGACCACGGCTGGAAGCTCGGCGAGCACAACAGCTGGGCGAAGATGACCAACTACGAGATCGACACGCACGTGCCGCTCATCTTCCGCTCGCCGGGACAGGTGCTCGCCGGCACGGCCAGCGATCGCATGGTGGAGTTCGTGGACGTCTATCCGACGCTCTGCGAGCTGTGCGACCTGCCCGTGCCTTCCAACCTGGAAGGGCTGAGCATGACACCGCTCTTCGCCGAGCCCGGGCGGCCGTGGAAGTCGGCCGTGTTCAGCCAGTTCCTGCGGGAAGGCATCTGGGTCGGGCCCGACGGGCTCGAGTACATGGGCTACGCCATCCGCACCGACCGATACCGCTACGTGGAGTGGCATCGGTGGGAAGGCGACGGGAAGATGGCCGAGGCGCTGTCGGGCGTGGAGCTCTACGACCATCGTTCCGACCCACAGGAGAACGAAAATCTGGCATCCCGTCCCGATATGAAGGAAGTCGTCTCGTCGCTGAGCGAGCGGCTGGCCGCGGGGTGGAAGGCCGCGCTGCCGCCCGCCCTTCCTCGATAGGAGAGCTCTTCGTGCGTCTTCGCATCCTGACCGCCACCGACATTCGTGCCGCCGTGGACATGGCCTCCGCCATCGACGCCATGGCCGACGCATTCAGCCAGCTCTTCCGCGGTCGCGCGGAGGCTCCGGTACGCCTCTCCCTCGAGGGCGACGGCGGTGTCACGTTGTTCATGCCCGCCTACCTGCGCGAGTCGGGAGCGATGGGGGCCAAGGTCGTGTCGGTCTATCCGGGCAACCGGGAACGAGGAATCCCTGCGATCCACGCGGTGGTGCTCGTGCTCGACCCGGAGACCGGGCTCGTGCGGGCGCTGATGGACGGAACCTACCTGACGGCGCTGCGGACCGGAGCGGTGTGCGGGCTCGCAACGCGCCTCATGGCCCGAGAGGATGCGCACGTGCTCGCCGTGTTCGGCGCGGGCGTCCAGGCCCGCACCCAGATCGAGGCCGTGCGCACGGTGCGCGACATCCGGGAGGTACGGGTGATGGATCAGGTTCGTGAGCGGGCCGAAGAGCTGGCGGAGGAGTTGGAGGGGGTCGAGGCGAGCTCGGTGAGGGACGCCGACGAGGCGCTTCGCGGTGCCGACGTGATCTGCGCCGCCACCACGAGCTATTCGCCCGTCTTCGACGGCACGAAGCTCGAAGCCGGCACGCACCTGAACGCGATCGGCTCCTTCAAGCCGGAGATGCAGGAGATCGACGCCGAGGCCGTGCGCCGGTCACGTCTCGTGGTGGACGAGCGGGCCGCCGCGCTCGAGGAGGCCGGTGATCTCATCATCCCCTTGAGGGACGGCGTCATCGGGGAAGATCACATCGTCGGCGAGCTCGGTGAGTTGATCGAAGGCCGCGTGGTCGGACGCACCTCGACCGACGAGATCACCTTCTTCAAGTCGGTGGGCGTGGCCGTCCAGGACGCAGCGGTGGCGCAGCGGGTGCTGCAGCGCGCCGAGGCCGACGGGCTGGGGATCGAGGTGGATCTGTAGCTCTGCTTTCCCATTGCCGCCCGATCAGGGCCCGCCGGATGCCCTTCCCGGGAAGGACGGCACGCTCGAGTCGGTCGAGGGCTCACTGAAGGGTCGATAGCGGCGCGCCTGGCCCGGCGGCTCCGCGGCGCGCCATCCCGCCCGAAGCTGTTCGGCGAGCCGCGCGACGATGTCCGCGTTTTCCGGATGGCCGGCGATGTTCTCGTTCTCTTGGGGGTCGGCGGAGTTGTCGTAGAGCTCCGTGGCGGCCAACCTCCCCGCCGTCTTGGTCTGCTCGTCCCAGTCCCGCCACTCCACGTAGTGGTAGCGCTCGGTGACCATCGAATAGCCCATGTACCAGCCGTGGTCGGGCGTGATGCCGGGTCTGCGCTCGTACTGGCTGAACACGGCGCTCTTCCATTCACGCCGAGGATCCTCGAGGAGCGGCCGGAAGCTCGCACCCTCCATGATGTCCGGGACCTCGAGGCCCGCGAGGTCGCACAAGGTGGGGTACAGATCGACGAGCTCCACGAGCCGGTCGCACGAGTGCGCCTGCGTCCCTAGGCCGGGCACGCGCACCATCAGCGGGACGCGCGTGTCGATGTTCCAGTTGGTCTGCTTGGTCCAGCCGTTGTGCTCGCCCAGCTTGTACCCGTGGTCCCCCCAGACGACCACGATGGTGTCGTCCGCGAGACCCAGCCCCTCGAGCGCGTCCATGACCTTGCCGAAGCAGGCATCGGCGTAGCTGACCGAGGCGTAGTAGCCGTGCTTGAGCAGCCGGGCCCGCTCCTCGGACATGTGGTAGACGGCGGGGTGGCCGACATCCTCGAAGTCGATGCAGCCCTTGAGCTCGTAGTTGGAGTCCGGCGCCATCACCGGCGCGTCCTTGGGCAGGTACGGGTTGGGCGCCAGCGAAAGGCTGTCCCGATCGTAGAGGTCCCAGTACTGCTTCGGCGCCACGAACGGGATGTGCGGCCGGAAGAACCCGAGTGCGAGATAGAAAGGTTCGTCCCATCGCGCCATCGTCTGCAGCTTCTCGATGGCCAGGTCGGCCTGGGCGCCGTCGTAGAACTTGGCGTCGGGTCCGACCGACTCTTCGGTGCACATCCCGTAGGCCCACCCGCCCGCGTAGGCCTTGGGGTTCTTCTCGATCCGCTCCTTCCGCTTCTCGGCCAGCTTCCGGTTGTCTTCCTCGTCGTAGTAGAACGACTCGGGATCGCGGTCGTAGAGCCCCGGCGTGTCGAAGTCCGCCGGCCGCAGGTCGGGCTCGTCCCAGGACACGCTGTCCGGCATGTGGTTGTGGAAGATCTTTCCCATCGAGACGGTGTGATATCCGAACCGATGGAAGTACTGCGGCATGGTCACGACGTCGGGAACGGTCTGCCGGAACTTGTCGGCCAGCGTCCAGACGCGCTCGGTGTCCGGTCGCAGCCCGGTCATGACGCTGGCCCGGGAGGGCGCACACGCCGCCTCCTGGCAGAAGGCCCGCTCGAACAGCATGCCCTCGCTCGCGAAGCGGTCGAAGTAGGGCGTCTTGATCTCCGGATTGCCGTAGCAGCCGAGCTCCGGGCGCAGGTCGTCGAAGATGACGAAGAGGATGTTGGGGCGTCGTGCACGCGGGCTGACGTCACAACCCGCGACGAGTCCCGCGAGGATGCCCGCACCTGTCGCGTGGAGGAACCTACGCCGCGTCCACGCATCGCCGGCGCCGCTCACGGGAGCGTCCTGCCCACGGAGAATCGCGGCGGTTGGTTGCGCTCGAACCCGGTCGCTTCCAGGAGCCGCCCGGCCAACGCCAGGACCTCTCCCTCATGGTAGAGCCGACCGGTGAGGGTGACGCCCATGGGCGTGCCGTCCGACGCCAGGCCCGTGGGGACTGCCACCACGGGATGGCCGGTGAGGCTGGTGAGGGGGTTGAGGCTCCTTTTGGGATCCCAGTGCGTCCTCGGCGAGAGGACGACGTCCACGCCCTCGATCGAGCGGTGGGTGTCTTCCATGATGAGCTGGCGCTTCCGATTCGCCTGGAGATACTCGACCGCCGAGACCAGATGGTAGGTCCTGAGCTGGTCTCCCCGACCGTGCTGGCCGAGCTTCGCATCGAGGCCGGCGCGGCGCAGCTCGTCGAAGGCGGCGGCGCGCTCCGTGTACTCGATGAAGAAGTTGAGGTTGGTCTCGGGAAGGTGAACGGGCGTCAGCTCTCCGGCCAGCGAGCGCACGAGCCGCGCGACCCGATCGTGGTGCTTCCGGTACTCGGGCTCCGGCTCGGCCTCGAAGGCCGAGGCGTGGTACCCCACGCGTAGCCCGCTCACGTCGAGCTCGGCGTCCCAGTGGACCGGCACTCCGTCCGGAACCGAGAAGTCCAGGCCGTCCGGGCCCGCGATCGCGTGAAGCACGAGGGCCGCATCCTCGGCGCCGCGGCACATCGGACCGACCTTGTCGAGCGTGGTGCCGGCGGCCATCACACCGTGACGGCTCACGCGGCCGAACGTGGGCCGGAGGCCGACCACCCCACAGCGCTCCGACGGCGACAGGATCGAGCCTCCCGTGTCGGTGCCGATCGAGAATCCGACCAGGCCCGCCGATGTCGCCGCGCCCGGGCCCGCCGACGACCCGCTGGATCCCTCGTTCAAGTCCCACGGGTTGTTCGTGCGGCCGCGGAACCACTGATCGCCGAAGGCGAGCTCTCCGGTGGCCAGCTTGGCCACGAGAACGGCACGGGCCTCTCCGAGGCGCCGCACGACCGTAGCGTCCTCGTCGAAGACGCGGTCCTCGAACGGCGGCGCGCCCCAGGTCGTGGGATAGCCGGCCGCGGCGATGATGTCCTTGACCCCGTAGGGGATCCCGTGCAGCGGGCCACGATAGCGGCCCGCGGCGATCTCTTCGTCGGCACGGGCCGCCTCGTCGAGAGCGCGTCGGGTGGTGAGCGTGACCACGCAATTGAGCTCCGGGCCGTAGCGCTTCAGACGTCCGAGGTACATCTCGGTGAGCTCCGTGGCCGTCACCTGCCGGGTCTCGACCAGGCGCGCCAGGTGGGTGAGCGGCCAGAAGGCGACCATCTCCAGATCTTTCGGGCGTTCCACTTCGGGCCGGCTGGCCCGAATCGGTCGGGCCGTTCGGTCTACGACGACGCCAGGGACCCTCGGGTCGAAGGGAAGAGGAAGGGGAATCGCGTTGCCCAGACGTGTCTCGTGGAGCTCACGCTCTCGCTTCATGAAGCCGGCTACGTCGTCGACGATCGCCTCGGCCTGCTCGCGGCTCAGCTCGAGCCCGGCGATCCGGGCGGCGTCGAGGATCATCTCCGGGGTCGGCTGCTGCGCGCCGGCTCTTCCGAGCTCCGCGGCCACGACCTCGGGCACGAGAAGCGCCGACGCGGCGACACCGGTTCCCGTCATGCGGGTCAGGAACCGGCGGCGGGACAACGAATCCATGGCGGTCTCCTTGGAGAGGGCTGCGTCCGCTCGCGCCGCGCCGCCGCCGATGCTCGGACCGTCACGGCCAGGCTGGCTGCACGACGTACGGTTGCGGGGGTGATCTCTCGACCGATAGGGTGGCGTATCCAACGTGCATCCGCCAGCCGGATGCTCGAGGACCGCCATGCAGTCGGCGACGATGAGCCTCGAATCACCGGAGATGGACCCGATGCGAAAGACCACCTTGCGAGGGGTTGTGACCGTGGCCGGATTGACGGCCGTGCTCGGAGGCTGGACGCATGCGCTGCAGGCGGCGCTCGTCCCTCAGGCCACGGGGCCCGAGGCCCGTATGGAGGCGTGGAGCGAGCACGTCCGTCTCGACGACTCCTCGCCGTTCAAGGGGATGCGGTGGCGCCCGGTAGGCCCGAAGAAGGCGGGCGCCCGCATCGAGGCCATTGCCGCGCCCCCCGGCGTGACCGGGACGATCTATGTCGGGGTGGGCTCGGGCAACGTATGGAAGACCGAGAACAACGGGATCACCTGGACGCCCATCTTCGAGCACGAGTCCACGTTCTCCGTGGGGGACATCGCCGTCTCGAGCTCGGATCCGAACGTGGTCTGGGTCGGCACCGGTGAGACGCAGCCTCGCCACAGCGGCTACTCGTATGCCGGCACGGGCGTCTTCAGGTCGACGGATGGCGGACGCACCTGGCACAACATGGGACTGCACGACACCCAGCACATCGGGAAGGTGATCATCGATCCGCGGGATCCCGATGTGGTCTACGTGGGAGCCATCGGGCACTTCCGGTCTTCGAACGCGCAGCGTGGAGTGTTCAAGACCACGGATGGCGGCGAGACGTGGAAGAAGGTGCTCTCCGTGAGCGACCATACGGGCGTGGTCGACATGGCGATGGATCCGGCCGACCCCAACACCTTGTACGCATGGGCCTGGCAACTGGTCAGCGGGCCGGAGAGCGGGCTCTACAAGACGACGGACGGTGGGACGACGTGGCGTCACATCGAGAACGGCCTGCCCGCCGGACCGATGGGTCGGGCCGGACTCGACGTGGCCCCGAGCGACCCGAACGTGGTCTACGCCTTCATCGACAACGAAGCACCGGGCAACAACGGCCGTGACATCGTCGGGGGAGAAGTCTATCGCTCGGACGACAAAGGGGAGACATGGCACAAGGCCAACCAGGACGACCTCTATCCGGCGTTCGGTATCTACGGATGGAAGTTCTGCGACGTGCGCGTCTCACCGGACGACCCGAACGAGATCTACGTCCTGGGAAACCGTGGCTACCATTCGACCGACGGCGGTCGCACCTATCGCGAGTTCGGCCAGGAGATCCTGCGTGTGCACGACACGCGCGGGAAGGTGCTGCACCTCGACCAGCACGAGATCTGGATCGATCCGACGAACCCCAGCCGGGTGCTGCTCGGCAACGACGGTGGCCTGTTCATGTCGTACGATCGAGCGCGGAGCTGGCTGCACCTGAACGACATTCCCGCCGCGGAGTTCTACTTCGTGGCCACCGACTCGCGGACGCCTTTCCGGATCTACGGAGGCACCCAGGACAACGCGGCACTCTACGGCCCCTCCGATGCCCGGCTCGAGGATGCGACCGACGATCCGTGGCATCACGTGTATCTCGACCCTTGGACGGGCGGAGACTCCTTCGTGACCCTGCCCGATCCAACGAATCCCGACATCGTGTACTACGAACATCAGAACGGAGCGATGCGGCGCATGGACCTGAAGGGCTCGTCGGTCGTCTCCGGTGGGCCCTCGACCGTCAACATCGCGCCACGGGCACCGAAAGGTGAGCCGGCGTGGCGCTTCGGCTGGTACACGCCGTTCATCATCTCGCGCTTCGATCCGCGCACGCTCTATGCGGGAGGGAACAAGCTCCTCAAGTCGCTCGACCGCGGAGACCACTGGTTTCCGGTCAGCCCGGACCTGTCCGATCCGGCCCAGGGAGAGTGGGGCGCGGTACCTTACGGAACGATCACCATGATCAGCGAATCGCGCTTCCACCAGGGGCTCCTGTATGTGGGCACCGAGGGAGGCGACGTGTGGCGCACCCGCGACGACGGCGTGTCCTGGACCGAGGTGAGCTCCGGACTGCCGCACAAGTGGGTTAGCCGGGTGCTCGCCTCCGAGCACGTGGCAGGCACGGTGTACGCGGCTTTCACCGGTTACCGGCAGGACGACTTCTCCGCGTACCTGTACGTGTCGTCCGATTTCGGGCGAACGTGGCGCTCGATCACCGGAAACCTTCCCGCGGAGTCCATCAACGTGATCAAGGAGGACCCGGAGAGCGCCGACATCCTGTATGTGGGCACGGACGAGGGCGTGTACGTGTCGCTCGACCGCGGTGCGAGCTGGCAGTCGCTTTCGGCCACCCTCCCGACCACCCCGGTCCACGATCTGACCGTCCAGGCGCGGGACCACGAGCTGGTGGCGGGTACGCACGGGCGGAGCGTCTGGCTGCTCGACGTGGCACCCATCGAGGCTCTGACCGACCGGATCCGCGCGAGCGAGGTGCACGTCTTTCCGGTGCGGTCCGTGACCTTGAGGTACGACCCGTGGCAGGGTGCGCCGGGGGACCGACGGCGGCGCGCGACGGCTCCGTTCGCGTACTATCTCGGGGCGGCGGGGCCGGTCACGGTCACCGTGCGTGACGACGAAGGCCACCCGATGCGCCAGCTTCGAATGCAGGGCGAAGCCGGGATCAATAGCGGTGGGTGGGATCTCCAGGTCGAAGGTGGGCCCGAGAATGCGACGCTGCGCGATGCAGCGCCGGGACGGTACCGGATCGAGGTGTCGGCCGGAGGAAGTCGGGACTCCGCACCGGTGGACGTGCTCCGTCCTTCGGAGCTGGCGGAACGATGAGCGAAGCCTTCGACCTCGCCGCGATCCGCGCCGAGTTCCCCATCCTGTCTCGGAAGACATACCTGAACTCGTGCTCGCTCGGCGCGCTCTCGAGGCGCTCCGAGGTCTACCTCGACGAGTTCCGCGCGCGCTGGCACGACATGGGTGCCTCGGCGTGGTACGAGCACTGGCTCGGGCGCATCGAAGAGCTGCGTGGAAGGGTCGCGGCCTTCTGGGGCTCCGAGTCGCGGGAAGTGGCGCTGATGCCGTCGACGTCGGTCGCGCTCTCCGTCGTGGCCGAGTCGGTCGAGGCCGGCGCCCGGAACAAGGTCGTATGCACGGCGCTCGATTTTCCCACGCTGGCCTACCAATGGGCGGTGAAGCGCGGCGTCGAGCTCGTCGTGTTGGAGAGCCCCGACGGCGTGCGCATCGACCCCGAGCAGCTCGCTGAGGCGGTGGACGAGCGCACGCTCTTCGTGGCCACCAGCCACGTGTTCTTCACCACGGGGTACGTGCAGGACATCGCCGCGGTCGCCGACGTCGCCCACCGGGCGGGCGCCTGGTGCCTGATCGACGGCTACCAGGGCGCGGGGCAGGTGCCCCTCGACCTGGCCTCGACCGGGGTCGACTTCTACACGGCCGGGCCGCTCAAATGGCTTCTCGGCGGGCCCGGCCTCGCCTATCTGTACGTGCGGGGCGACCTGATCCAGGGTCTGGCCCCGCGCATCACGAGCTGGTTCGCCACGGAGGGCCAGTTCGACTTCGACCCGCACGGGTTCCGCTACCGTCCCGACGCGCGGCGCTTCGAGATGGGCACGCCCGCGCTGCCCACCGTCCACACGGCGCTCGGGGGCCAGGAGATCGTGGATGAGGTCGGGATGCCGACCGTGGTGGAGTTGAACCGCGTGCTCGTCGAACACCTCGTGAGGCGCTGCCCGGAGGTGGGCCTCGAGCTTCACATCGCCGAGCCGGCACATCGATCCGCGATCGTCATGGTGCGCCACGAGGACCCGGCGGGCGCGGTAGAGCACCTGGCCGAGCGGGGCATCATCGTCGACCACCGTCCGGGGTTCGTGCGCATCAGCCCGCACTTCTACAACACGATCGACGAGGTGGATCGGTGTGTCGACGGGTTGGCGGGGTTCACGGGCTGAGCGGAGCCCGTCGTCGGAGATCCTGCGCGGCCTGAGTCTCGCCGCGCTCCTTCGCCCTCGCGATGATCTGGCCCATCACGTCGCGGTACTTCTCGAACGTGTCGTCGACCACGGTGATGGTCGGGATCTCGTGGGGGCTGAGCGAGAGCGTCTCGGGGTCGAAGTGGCCGAAGCCCGACTCGTGCACGCCACTGCTCCCGCGTCCAGGAGCCGGGTGGCTGAGGTGGCTGAAGGTCCGGCAGTACTTCTCGAAGGCCGCAGGGTAGCCGCGTGCGGGAAAGACGTGGTACACAGGCAGGATGCCCTGGAGCGCATCGTAGGAGAACTCGCCGACCGGAAGAACCTGCGGGTAAGAAGAGGACAGCTCGCCGACCAGACGTTTGATGCCTTCGTGCATGTCCGCGTCGGTGTTGTTGACCCACCCGGCCGCGATGTCCAGGAAGTAGCCATCGACGTCGTAGCCCTCGATGATCCGCGCGATGCTGTCCCGCATCCAGCTCCTCCACACCTCGACACCCACGTTCATGTACCGGCCCCAGCCCTCGTCGTGCCGGTCGTTGTCCCAGTCGACCCAGGCGAGATTGAAGGCGTTGCCGTCGATCTCCCGGGTGCGTGCGTCGGCGAACCGCGTGTAGTCGGGGAGCTGCGTGTTCGCGGAGTTCAGCCCGAACATCGGCACGAAATGGAAGCCCATCCGGTGCCCTTCATCGATCAGGCTCCGGAAGCCCCCTTCACCTCCCAGGCGGCTGTCGACCTCGTAGACCGGATACTCCCAGTAGTAGCGGCCGTCCCATGCGGGCAGGAACACCATGACCTTGGCGGGATCGATCCGACTCGAGGTCCACTCCAGCGTCCGGAGGGCTTTGGCGAAGTCGTTGAAGATGTAGCCGGTCCAGTGCATCCCGTGGATCGAAAGGACGAGCTCGACATCCCGGAACCAATCCGGCACGTCGGTGCGGGACTGCCATGCGGGGAGATCGAACGCGTTCTCCACGTGATCGAAGTGCAGCTTGAAGGCGTCGTCTGCCGCGGCGGTCCGGCCGGCGCGCCACTTCGCGCCTTCGAGCACGTTGCTCTTGCTCCATCCTTCCTGCTCGTAGACGAGCTCGACCCGATAGCCGTGTTCGCCCGGCTGGAAGTACATGCGGTTGGCGAGAACCCGGTCCATCAGCGACGAGAGGAAGAAGTATTGCCCGTCATCGGCCTCGATCACGGCGAGCGGGGTGTTGATGCCGCGCGCCTGCCTGGCCGCCCCCCACGGGTACCCGAAGAGGAGCTCGTCGTCGCCGGGGTCCGCGAAATCCGAGGTGCCGGCCGCCACCTTCCCGCGCGGCACTCCACGCACGATGGACGCCACCGACTTGATCGGATGGTCCATCTCCGCCGACACGTCCCACTCCGTGAAGCGTCCGTTCGGCCGAATGCGGGAACGCAGGGTGCCGGGCACCTTCTCCTGTCCGCCGGCCCACACGAATCCGGAGCACTCGAGCAACAGTCCGTCGCCGTCCCGCGAGACCCTCATACGCTCGCGGTCGAGTCCGTATGTGTTCTCGAACGTGTAGACTCGGAAGGAGATGGAGAGATCGCCGACCACGACCGCGGGCTCGGGGAAGTCGAAGCTGAACTTCTGGAAGCTTCTTCCGCGCGGAGGGATGAACACACCGCTCGTCGAGTCGAGCGGTAGGATCGTGCCGTTCTCTTGGCTGCGTGCGATCTCCTGGAACCGAAGGTCCGCACCACGCAGCGGCAGACCCTCCACCGCCACATAGGACAGCGTCGCTGCCGTTCCCTTGAGCATGTCGCGTCGGGAAATCCCCTTCTTCATCGGTGTCTCCTCCTGCCCAGAGCCGTCCGGTGGGTTCGTCCTATGTACAACCGGATCGGGGGTGCAAGGTCCATCGACCGCCCGGAGTCCCCCACTCGAGAAAGAAGCTCAGCGAGGCCTCGTGCACGCCGGCCTTGCCGACGTCCGGCCTCCGTCGCTTGCGTCAGGGCAGGAACAGTGTGGCGGCGGTTCCCAGGACCGCTGCCGCCAGGGCCTGCACGTGGATCCTGCGTGCCTGAGCCCGGACCGCGGCCAGCTCTTCGGCGTCGTCGATTGTCTCGGGTCCCTCGTCCATGTCGCGCAGACCGCGCGAAGCAAGGGACACTCAGGTCTTCCCGCGATGCTGCAGGATGCCCAGCGCGCCCACCCAGAAGGGCAGGAAGACGAGCATCCTCCACCATCTCGGGATGCCCAGGGCGAGAAGGACCGCGAGGAGGGCGGCCCCCGCCAGCATACCCACCATGCCGACACGGAGCCGCCGCCGCCGCTCGTTCGGTCCGATGTTCGGGATACAAACAGGTCCCTGCACGTCCTGCCTCCTTGAACCGGGGGATCGCTTTCCACGATACTCCTTTATCCAACAATCGAGCCTCGCGCGGCCAGGAGGTCGCCACGCCCGTAGCATCACCTCATACGGCAGTCCAGTCGGAGCGCGAGATCGCGCGGGAGCTCCGGTTGCGCCTCGAGCCGCACATGCGCGTGCGGCATTTCTCCAAAGGCGAGCTGCTCTGGCGAGAGGGCGAGAGCGCGGGCCTTCTCGTGGCTCTTCGCTCGGGGCGGGTGCGGACCTACCGAGCGCTCCCGACCGGCGGCTCGGTCACGCTGTTCATCTTCATGCCCGGCGACGTGTTCGGGTTTCTGCCGTTCCTCGATGGGGGGCCGAACCCGGCTGCCGCCGAGACGTTGGAGGAGACGGAGGCCGAGGTCATGCCGCGCTCGGTGTTCCAGCAGCTGCTCCAGGCGGACCCCACGCTGGCTCCGGAGCTTCTCACACTGGTGGGACGCTGCCTGCGGCACGCCTTCGACGTCATCCAATCGGTTTCCACCCCAGGTGCGCACAGCCGGTTGGCGTCGGCGCTTCTGGCCATGATCCCGGACTCCCGGGCTCACGATCGCCGGGTGCGCCTCGACCTGCCGGTCACCGCGCACGAGTTCGCCGGCGCGCTCGGGATGGCGCCCGAAACCCTCTCCCGGGCCATCTCCGGCCTGGCGGACAAGGGGATCATCCGGCGGGTCCGCCCCGGCCGACTGGAGGTGCTCGACCTCGCCGGACTCGAGCGCGCCGCCCGCGCGTCGCTCGATTGAGCGATTCGCCTCGGCCGACAGGCCGCTCGGCGGAGTCTTGATCCAGGTCAAGGCGCCCGTCCTCCACCTTCCGTAAGCTACTCGACTGCCACCGGGACCCAATGCCCTTCGGGGCGGCTCGGAGGCAGTCGTTTGAAGGTTGCCCGGACTCCGGGCCGGTCCCCTCCCACCGGCTCCGCGGAATCCGGGCGGTCATCCATGCTCTGTGACGTCCGGCTCGGGAGGAGTCGTTGAATCACCGGACATGCTGCCAGGCGAGGGCTCGCAAGGCGGGCGTCGTCCTGGGATCGCTCGTGATCCTGGGAGTCGTTACGGCCGCCGTCGGCGTTGCGCGCGCCGGAACGGGCGGGGAGCTCCACTCCCTGCCCCCGGCGAATCTCCCGCCCGAGCTCCCGCAGGAAGTGCTCGAGTGCGCGCCTTGCCACATGAACCCGGGGCTCCAGATGAGCTACCGGGACAGCGCCGGACGCTTCCACCAGGACTACATCGACGCGGACGCGTACGTGGCGTCGATCCACTTCCGCAACGGCAAACAGAAGTGCACCGACTGTCATGAGGGGGACTATTCCCGCTTCCCGCATCCGGCGGACAATCCGGAGCCCTCGTGCCTCGACTGCCACGAGAACCTGGAGCAGGAGTATCGAGCCATCGACTCCATGGCGCGACGGAGCGTCCACTTCGCTCCCGGAGGCGAGTCGGAGCTGGATTGCGCGTCGTGCCATTCACCGCACACCATGCGGCCGGCCCGTGAGATGACGACCGCCGGAAAGAACGCGGCGTGCGTCGAGTGCCACGAGAACCGCTTCAACCCCACGGGCCTGACACTCGCACAGCGGCACGCGTGGCACCCCCAGGCGGCGCTGCACCTCGACCGCATCGCCTGCATCGACTGCCACACGCAGCCGTCCGGTCCCGGCTACAGCTTCCGCCACGACATCCTGCCAAAGGAAGAGGCGACGTCGGACTGCTACGCCTGCCACGGGGCGGACACCAAGATGGCGGCCTACGTGGGAAGCTTCGAGGGTGGCCGGCCCCGTCCCTACAGCCGCGCCGCGCTCGTGCGTGCCTACTACCTGTCGGGTGGGACGCGCTCTGCGGGGCTGGACGAGGCCGGCATCGCGCTCATGGTCCTGGTGATCCTCGGGACGTCGGCGCACGCCCTGATCCGCTTCCGAAGCGCGCGCAAGGAGGACGGATGAATCGGGTCTACCTGGCCACCAGACCGGAGCGAGCCGGACACTGGATCAACGCGGTCGGATTCGTGGCGCTCGCCCTGAGTGGCTTCAACATCCACTTCGCCCGCGAGTTCAACGTGTTCGGCACCCTGTCCGCCGCCATCGCGGTCCACAACGTCATCGGGGTCGCCGTCTCGATCAACTACATCCTCTGGTGGGTCTACACGGTCGGAACCCGCCGCATCCGATTCTACCTGCCGGACCACGACGACATGCCGGCCGGCGTCGTCCGGCAGGCGCGCTATTACCTCTTCGGCATCTTCCGGGGAGATCCACATCCCTTCGAGGAAGGGGAGACGCGGAAGTTCAATCCGCTCCAGAAGTGGACCTACCTGGGGGTGATGACCGTTCTCCTGCCCGTTCAGGTGGTCACGGGCCTGGGCCTCCTCTTCCTGATCGAGGATTGGCAGGATGCCGGCCCTGCGTATCTGAGGCTGTTCGGAACCGTGCACACCGTCTTCGCCATCCTCCTCACCGTGTTCCTGCTCGGACACATCTACCTGGCCACGACCGGCGACACGCCGTGGGCCCATTTCAAGATGATGTTCACGGGCTACGCGGATCTTCACCCCAATCCGATCTCGGAAGACCAAGGAAGTCCATAGATGAAGTGGCCATCGCCCGCGTCGTGTCCCCTCTGGATCCGCCTGGGGCCACGGACGAGAAAAGTCCTGGGCACCCTCGTGATCATCGTCGGCGCGGCCGCCGTGTTGTACGGGCTGCTCGCGCTCACGTTTCCCTCGATGCTCCGCTGGTATACCGGCGACAAGATCTCGGAGTACACCTACCCGAATCAGGACCATCTGACCGACGCTCGCTTCGAGAGCGTGGCGACCGAGTTGGAGCAGGACTACACCCGCCAGCTGGTGCAGAGCAAGGCGGACAGTGAGTCCGATCCGCTCTTCCGGACCGAGCAGGTACGCCTCCTCGCGAACCTCCCTTCGACCAAGCGCGAAGCACACTTCGCCCACATCGAGTACTTCCGCGAGGCCGGCATCCGATCCTACGAAGGGCCGAAGACGTGCCTCGAATGCCACGAGGACATGACCGTCCACACCATCGATGGAAAGACAGAGAAGGTCCACACGATGGATGACGTCATGAACTCGGTCCACTACCGGTTGTTCAGCAAGGGCAAGGACGCGTTCAGCACCTACGGCTACAACGGGGTGAAGGTGAACTCGGGGCGTCCGATTCCGGTGGGCAAGATCGACCGTGCCTGTGGGATCCCCGGGAGCTTCACCTGGACCGGATGGGCCGCGCTGATCAAGGCGAAGCCGAAAGGTGGCAAGGAGGAGTTGAGGAGCGAGGGGTGCGGCCAGTGTCACATCGGTGGCGGCTACGGCCCGCCCTCGGAGGAGATGATGCCGGTCGTGTTCCGTGAGAAGAAGACGGAGAACGGCATCGACTGTCTCATCTGCCACGCCAGCGACTACGACTTGAATGAGCGTTACGTCATCGACGACGGGACGGGCCTGCGCTGGAACCAGGACCGGAGCATGCGCGCCGCGATGACGGTCGGCCGGCCCACCGACGAGGCGTGCCTGCGCTGCCACCAGCACGACCTGGGTGGCGACACCTACCCGTACAACGAAGCCTCCAAGCACACGGGCTACGAGCACGCGCGACTGTTGCACGGCGCGGCCAAGCGCGGCACACCGTTCTCGCCGGAAGCCGACGTCCACGCCGCTGCGGGCCTGAGCTGCCTCGACTGCCACGTCACGGTGGGGCACAAGATCGCCCGGGGTAGCAAGGGCGTCGATCTGGTGAGCAACGACCTTCCGGGAGTGGACGTGAGCTGCGTGGGCTGTCACACCGAGTCGCCCCACGTGGCGAACCCGGAAGTGCGGGCCATCCTGAACGGCCACACCGCCCGGGTGGCCTGCGAGACGTGCCATATCACCCGTCTCTGGCAGGACAACGTCGTCCTCACCGACTGGCTCGACCCGCAGTGGAACGCCGAGGAGGGCGTCTACCAGCCGCGGATCCTCTACCACACGGGGGACATGTCCAAGGCGGTAGAGTACTTGTGGCTCAACGGGAACGGGACCTTCCTCGCCAACGCCCTCGGCAGCAATCCGACCGGCGACGGGAGCTACGATCCCCTGATGAACCAGCTCACCCGGTACGCCAAGAACGACTCGCTCTCGATTCCCGGAGTCGTGGACAACGACTTCCTTTCCCAGTTGGCTCCGGCGATGCTCGCACGCCGGAAGCAGATGGTCGAGCGGAACATCCTTCCGCTGCAGTCCCTCGGTACATCGAAGATCTACCCCTTCAAGCTGTTCAACGCCCGCATGTTCGAGGACATGAACAACCAGGGGCCGTTCGGGGCGATGATCCTGCCCTTCGACTACACGACGTACTACGAGACCGGCGACGCGCGCGCTTCCATGGAGAAGGCCGTCTCGAATCCGATGGTCAAGCGGATGTACCAGATGCCGTTCAAGGTACTACATGATGGACAAGTTCATGCAGTACTTCGGGGTCGGCAGCTGGGCCACGAAGTATCCGCTGAAGCCGGAGAACGAGGGCCAGGTCCAAGGGCACTGGATGCGGCAGATGGGGACCCTGATGATCAACCACGGGGTCACCCGCAAGGCGCGTACGTGTGACGAATGCCACCGCCCCAACGGTCTGCTCGACTTCCGGGCGCTCGGCTACAGCGAGGAGCGGGCGCACGATCTCGAGAACCTTCCGGAGCTGAAGATGCTGAAGAAGGCCGGCGTCCCACTGCCGCCGAGATCGGTGACGCCCCAAACGCGGGAGATCGACAAGCGAACGGTCGCGGAGGGCGCGATGCACTGACCTGCTCGGACCGGCCTCTTCGGACCCGGCTTCCACCTGGTGAGCGCCCCGCGTCGGCCGACGCGGGGCGCTTGCGCGTTCTCCAGGGGGGGCTCTTCACGCGCCAGACCGCCCATCTTACCTTGCGTGTCGGGTCGCTCCCGCCGGATGTTGACCTTTGCCCGGCTTCCTCCCAGTCCCCCGACACGCCCATGTTCGACCCCATCGTTCGTCCGAGCCAGGCCCGTGAGGGTCGCCACGCGGTCGACCGCGAGTTCGGCCAGGGGGGCAGCGGCCAGGGGCGGACCGCGTTCGACGGGATCCAAGGGAATGGAGGGCAGAGATGACACCGTCCGATCCGGAGGTTTCGGTATCCGGCCTGGATGTCGTTCGCCCGTTGGGCCATGGCCAGATGGCCGACGTGTTCCTGGCCCGCGAGCCGGGGCTCGGGCGCCTGGTGGCGCTCAAGGTCCTCCGGCCCCAGGTCGCGGCTGACGAGACCGCGCGCCGCCGCTTCGAGCGGGAGGCACGTTCGGTCGCGGCGCTCACCCATCCCGGCATCGTGCAGGTCTACCGCTTCGGAGAGGCCGACGACGGGCGCCCCTACCTACTCATGCAGTACGTCGAGGGCCGCTCGCTCGAGGAGCGACTCGCGGCGGAGGGCCGCCTGTCGGTCGATGAGGCGCGCCGCGTGCTCGTCGATGTCGCGAGCGCGCTCGAGGCGGCGCACAAGCAGGGGATCGTCCACCGGGACGTGCGGCCCGCCAACGTGCTGATCGAGAAGGATACCGGGCGGGTCCTGCTGACGGACTTCGGATTGGCCGCCGTGCTCGACACGGGGAGGGAGTCCGCCACGCGGCTGACCTTGACCGGGGAGATGATCGGCCAGCCGCGCTTCATGAGCCCCGAGCAGATCCGGGGCGAGAAGGTGACCGGGCAGGCCGACGTCTATCAGGTGGGCGTGCTCGCCTATCACCTGTTGACGGGGGAGGGCCCCTTCGGAGACGGCCCACCTGCGCGTGTTCTGGCGGCGCACCTCCAACAGGAGCCGCCGGAACTGCGCAACCTGAACCCGATGGTCGATGCCGATTTCGCGGCGCTCGTGCGTCGCTGCCTCGCCAAGGAGCCGAAGCACCGGCCCACGGTCGCGGATCTGAAGCGGAAGCTGGGCGGGGAAGCGGCGCTCGCCGCGGGCCCCCTGGGCTCGCTGGACCTCGTGAAGCGGCGGATCCCGCAGCTGGTGGCCGCGGCCGCGGTGGCCGGCGCCGGCCTGCTGGGCGCTGTGGACCAGCTCACCGACCGGGGGATCATCCCGAACGTGAGCTACCAGCTCGCGCTCGCGCTGGTGGTCCACGGGGTGCTGGCGACCGGCGTGATCTCCTGGTTCCACGGGGCGCGGGGAGAGCAGCGCATCACGGCCCTCGAGATCGTGGCGCTGAGCGTGCTCGGCGTGTCCTGGATCCTGTCGAACGTGATGATCCTGGGACACTGAGCGAAGCCGTGACGGCGCGCGGTCCGTGCGGCCCGCGGCCCGCCGTCACGTTCCCTCCGGCCCGCCCCCGTGACGCAGCCCTCTCCAGGCACGCCACGGGGGCGGGTGAGTCTCACCGGCTGGTGCCGGTCAGCCGTATGGGAGCCAGTCCCTTGGCGGTGCGCTTCGCGTTCAGTTGGCCGAGTCCCGTCGTCGCGAGCGTGTGCCACCGCCCCATCACGTCGTCGGAGCGCGCGCCGGCCTGATCGCATGCGGCCACCTCACGTGCCGTCGGGGCGACCTCGGCGTTCTGCATGGCCATGGCGGCGCTCATCATCTCTCGGCTCACGCCGTCGAGCGTCGGCGGGCCGGACGGTGTCTGCCGCCGGAAGAAGCGGCTTCCCCCACCCTCCTGGGGCGCGGGCGCGAGCGCTTCCACCTCGGCCTTGAACGCGCTCGCGTCTCCATCCTTCATCGTATCGAGCCTAGCCACGAGCGTCCGCGCCAACTCGTACGCGGTGTGCGCCGCCACCGCGCCGTCATACATCTTCAGCGACAGCGAGGCGAGGCGCGCCAGGTCCGCCGGAGCGGTCTGCACGCGCGGATCCAGCCGGAGCGTCAGCGGCTGCGTGAGTTCCCTGCCGTTCACGGTGAGGCGCACCGTATACCGCCCCGCAGGGGCCCAAGGGGCGTCCACGGACGGATGCGTGTGGTGGGGGACGGCGCCCGTGCCGCTCGCGGCGCGGGGCTCCGGCCCGATGGGATCGTAGTGCAGGTCCCAGGTGAAGCGGTGCATGCCCCTCTTGGTGGAAAGGACCATCTGAGGTGCAGGCCAATAGAGAGGGACCCGGCAGTCCGGCGCCCCGGGATTCTGCTGACAGATCTTGTCGTAGCCCTCCGGGTCCAGCGCCGGGTCGGGCACGAGCACGGGATCGTCGCTGGAATAGGAGCGGATGACCTTTCCTCCGGCGTCCAGGATGTCCAGCCCCACGGGCCCCGACGCGTCGGCGGGCAGCCAGTAGTCGATGATCCCGCCGGGGGGCGGGTTCTCGCCGTGGGGCAGCTCCGGAGGCCACTCCGTCGGATCGTTCATCCCGAAGCGTACGCGCACGGCTGTCGCCGGCCGGAAGAGGTAGGCGTCGGCGGCCGCCTCGGCTTCCGCGACCTGACGGAGCGGCGTCACGTCGTCGAGGATCCAGAACCCCCGGCCGTGCGTGCCCGCGACCAGGTCGGAGCAGAGACAGGTGCTGTCGTCCTTCAGCTGGATGTCGCGCACGGACACCGCGGGCATGTTCAGACGGAGCGAGTGCCAGTGGTCTCCGTCATCGAAGGATACCCAGACCTGCGTCTCCGTGGCGGCGTAAAGGAGACCCGGCTTCCGCGGGTCCTCACGGATCGAGTTGGCGACCGCACCCGGGGCGATCCCGTTGTCGATCTCCGTCCACGTCTTGCCGCCGTCGTGGGTCCGCCAGAAGTGGGGGTTCATGTCGTCGATGCGCATCGTGTTCGCGGCGGCGTACGCGGTGCCCTTGTCGAAATGGCCGGCCTCGATGTTGAAGATGCGCGTCCATGCCTTGACCTGAGGTGGCGTCACGTTCGTCCAGTGCGCGCCTCCGTCCATCGTCACCTGGATGGCGCCGTCGTCCGTGCCGGCCCAGATGACGCCCACCTCGAGCGGGGAGGGGGAGAGCGCCGTGATCGTTCCCTGCGGGCTCGGCGTCACGCTCGAGGCGTACTTGCCCGCGCTCGCGGGCACCTTCCACGTGCGGCGCGCCAGGTCGGGGCTGATCCGCGTCCAGGTATGGCCCCGGTCGTGTGTCTTCCAGACCACGTTCGAGGTGTAGAACAGGAGGTCGGGATCGACCGGCGACCACTGCAGCGGCATCGTGCGCACGTCCCGGTTGTACGGTCCTCCACGTGGGCCCATGTCGGGGCCGACGTGTGTGGTCTGGCCGGTCTTGCGGTTGTAGAGCGACACGTCGGTACGGGAAGCGCCGTACACCATGTCCGGGTCGCGCGGGTCGGGCGCCGCGATCCCGTACTCCTGGATGTTCACGGGATGCCAGTCGTGGAACGTGATCATCCCGTCGTTGGACCGACTGTCGACGCAGGCCGATCCCGAGTCCTGCTGGCCGCCGCACAGGCGGTAGGGGAACGCGTTGTCCGCTGTCACGTGGTACATGGCGGCGGTCGGCTGCGTGTACCAGTTGCTCCACGAGACCCCTCGGTTGGCCGACACGACCGCCCCCTGGTCGGAGACGGCCAGGATGATATCGGGGTGCTCCGGGTTGATCCAGATCTTCTGGTAGTCGTCCCCGCCGTAGGCTCCCCGGACCGCCGACCAGTGGACGCCTCCGTCGCGAGTGCGCCACATCACGACGGTCGCGCTGTAGACGACGTTCTCGTCCAGCGGGTCCACAGTGATCGTGGGCAGGTCGCCCCCGCCGATGCGCGCCAGAGGCCGGGTGTCCACGTGGGGGGTCGCGGCCCCCACCGGCCCGGCCGGAACGTCGACCGCCTTCCAGTGCTCGCCCGCGTCGGTGGACGTGTAGAAGCCGACGATGCCCGTCGTCCCGCCGTCACGCCCGGGGCCTGACCCCGCCGCGGCCTCGGGCGTGCCGGCGACCATGGCATAGAGGCGGCTCGGATCGCTCGGCGCGACGGCCAGGTTGGCCTCGATCACGCTCGGCAGACCCTGCGTCAGCGGCGTCCAGTGGTCGCCGCCATCGGTCGACTTGAAGATCCCGTTGCCCGCGCCGCCGAACTCGTAGCTCTCGCGGAAGCTCTCCTGCTGCTGCCACAGCGTGGCGTACACCGTGTTGGGGTCGGACGGGTCGAGCATCACGTCGTTGCCGCTCGTGTATTCGTCCCGGTAGAGCACCTTCTGGAACGTCTTGCCGCCGTCGGTGGAGCGGAAGATCCCCCGTTCCTCGTTGGGCCCGTACGGATGACCGAGTACCGCCACGAACAGGCGGTCGGGGTTCGTCGGGTCGACCACGATGTCGGCGATCATCTGACTGTTGCGGAGTCCCAGGTGCGTCCAGGTCCTGCCGGCGTCCGTGGACTTGTACATACCGTCGCCGGTGGAGAGGTCTGGCCGGATGATCCCGGCCCCGCTGCCCACGTAGATGACGTTCGGGTCGGACGGGGCCACCGCGATCGCTCCGATCGAGCTGGTCGGCTGGTCGTCGAAGAGCGGGTGCCAGGTCGAGCCGTAATCCGTGGAGCGCCAAACGCCGCCGTTGTCGAAGCCGATGTAGAAGACGTTCGGTTGGCTGGGCACGCCGTCGAGGGCACGGGTGCGTCCCGCCCGGGTCGGGCCGATGGAGCGCCAGTGCATGTCGGAGTAGACGTCGGTCGACTGCGCGGCCGCGGAAGAGACCGTGGTCGCGAGAAAGGTCAGGCCGAGGGCGAAGAGGGTCGAGAACGAACGCACGGCAGTCGCCTCCTGGTGAACCGGCCTCGAGGCCGGGCGATCCTTGAAGCTGAGCAGACTCAGTTTGGGGTCTCGGGACGGTGGAAGCCAGACAGGGGGGCATCCCGGTGCACGCGCGTCTCTCACATTCTCAGCCGGGTCCGATCACGCCGAGACACCGACAGCAGGATGCGCGCATGCGTCTCACACACTCCGGACCGCTGACCCTGACGGCGTGTCCGGCCAGACCGCGGAATCGATGGCGCGGGCCCACCACCACAGCAACGGGTGCTCCGTGGCAAGATGCCCAGGGATGCGGGCGACGTCCCCGCCCGATTCTCAGATGGCGCCTTCGTCCGTATTCCTGAACCGGAGGCGGGCGGCCAACCCTTCGCCCTCGGAGTCCAGCAGGCGGCTCACCCCCGCCTGGACCTCCTCGATACGAGCGCTTCCCGCGAAGGCGGTGCCCACCATGTGGTCGGCGTAGTCCGGCTCGCGCTCCACGAGCGTACGCGAGATCAGCAGGGTGTCGACCCGCATCTCGCGGAGCGCCCGCTCCGTGTCCCTCCTGCCCAGGCATGCGCGTCCGCCGGCGCGGGCCTGCTCCGCCAGATGCTCCAGAAGCTCGCGCTGGCAGTCCCTCGTCATCTCGGTCGCGATCCCGTCCAGGGCTTCGCGCACCTCGCTGACCTTCATGTCCACGCGCAGCGACGGCGCCTCGTGGACACGGCAGTCGAGCCCCTTCGGCACGGCGTTGGCTGCTTGTGAGACTCGCTCCGGCGTGCCGCCGATGACAAGGAATCCGTGGTCGCCGAGGTGACGGACCGCCGCGTCCATCAACTCCTTCACCATGCGCTCCGAGTTCACCTCCAGGAAACGCTGGGCCGCGTCGGTTGAGGTTTGTCCCCGCACCCCGCTGCGCTTCGTCGGACGCTTGCCCGTGTGGATATCCGACAGATCGCCGAGGAAGGTGTCGGCATGAAAGTCCTCGACCTCGTCCAGGGCACCGTTCTTGCGTCGGAAGACGCGGGCCTGCCGGGCGTCCAGGAGCACGAGCACGACCGGGCGCTCCTGGACGAGCGCGCGTACGTACGGGGCGGCCCTGACGCCAGGCTCCCAACGGGCGAGATCCGGCATGGACACGGGCACGGTCTCGGCGTAGCGCACCCGATCGGGTGTCGCGAAGGCAACGAATCCTCGATTCGGCACGAAGGCGTCGAAGCTGTCCAGCTTCTCCTGGATCCTCCTTACGGCCTGTTCGAAGGCCTCTCGCTCCGCTCCGTCCAGATTCCTGCGAATCGCGTCGAGCTGATGGCCGAGCGTCGTCTTCCAGGCGTTGCGCTCGGCGGGGTCGTGCTGGTCGGTGTCGAGGTACACGCTGAGCACCGGCTTCTCGCGAAGCTCACGGTAGTATTCCATCAGCTCGTCGTGGGTCAGCATGAGAGGGTTCTCCTGGTGGGCGTCGACATTCGGGCTCGATCGGGGTGTTCTCCACCCATGATTCCATACACCACAGCATGCAAGTCCCATTCCCCCCGGGGATCCGGGATCGGGACGCGCGCGGCACCTGGCGAATGGCGCTGCCGGGGGCTACAAGTTGTGCGATTCCCCGGGAGAGACTCATGGACAAACACATTCCACGTAGACAATTCCTGAAATCGGCGCCCGTCGCGGGTGCGATGGCATGGGCTGCCAGCAGAGACGCGCCGCGGGCGGAGCGCGCGCCGGCGTCCGCCACCCCGTCGCCGATTCTCCGGGCTCCCGAAGGCCGATATCCGATCCAGCCGAAGGACTACTCGGAGGTCACGCTCACCGACGCATTCTGGAGGCCGAGGGTCACGAAGAACGCCGAGGTCACGATCCCCTTCGAGGTTCGGAAGCGCGAGCAGAACGGGACGCCCCTCGACGGCGGGGTGTTCGAGGCGGCGATCCTCTCTCTGCACACCCACCCCGATCCGTGGCTTCAGGAGCGGGTCGATGCCCGGGTCCATGATCTCTCGACGCGGGAGGCGCGCCGGAGCAACCGGGAGTTCGAGATCGCCTCGACGTACTACCGCGTTACGGGACGACGGGACCTGTTGGACCAGGCGATCCGCTCGGCGGACCTGCTCTACGAGGATTTCCGGGCGCACGATCCGCCGTTTTCGGGCGGAGAGCGTGACAGCCTCAACTGCGCCGCGCTCTACAGGGTCACCGGCGACCCGAAGCACCTCTGGCTGGCCCGGCACTATCTCGACATCCGGGGCCGGCCCGATTCCGTCGCGCGGAGCCGGCACAACCAGTCGTACGAACCGGTTCTGGAACAAAGCGAAGCCGTGGGTCACGCCGTGAACTGCGTGACGCTGATGGTCTCTCTGGCCGACGCCGGGGTGCTGACCGGAGACCAGGACTTCTTCGATGCCGCCCATCGGATGTGGCATGATGCCATCACACGAAAGATATACATAACCGGGGGGGTGGGGTCCACGGGCAACGAAGGTTTCGGCGAGCCCTGGGTCCTTCCGAACCTGACCGCGTACTGCGAGTCCTGCGCGGTCCTGATGTTCATAACGCTCAATCACCAACTCTTTCTGGCGACGGGCAACGCGCGCTACATCGACGTGATGGAGCGGGGGATGTACAACAACGCCGTCGACGGCGTCGGCCTCGACGGACACCACTACTTCTACGTCAACCGGCTCGCGAGCGCGGGCGACGGCCGCGACCTCCGATGGGAGCACGCCTCGCTGGAGTGCTGTCCCCCGAACCTGGTCCGGTTCGGCGCGCGCATGCCCGGTTACATCTATGCTCAGAACGAGGAAGGCACGGTCTACGTCAACCTGTACGTGTCCAGCGAGGCCTCGTTCGAAATGGGCGGCGGGAAGGTCTCACTGTCGACCCGCAGTGACATGCCGTGGGGCGGACGCTCCACGATCGCCGTGTCGTCCGCGGGTGGGGCGCGGGGCGCGATCAAGCTGCGTATTCCTTCCTGGGCGCGGAACGAGCCCATCCCCGGAGGGCCGTACGCGTACGCGGACCCGAGTGAGCGGCGTGTGTCGATCTCCGTCAACGGCAGGGATGTGGAGGCGACGCCCGACACGATGGGATACGTCACGCTGGAGCGGAGTTGGAGGGATGGTGACACGATCGAGGTCGAGTTCCCCATCGAGGTGCGCAAGGTCGTCGCCGATTCGAGGATCCGGGAGAACCGAGGCCGGATGGCCATCGAGCGTGGGCCGATCGTGTACTGCTGCGAGTGGTCCGAGGTGGAAGGCGGCAAGGTGCTCGATCTCCTCTTCGACGACACGCGCCCGCTTGACGTCCGCTCGACCCCGGAGCTGTTCGACGGCGTGCCACTCATCGAGGCCGCGGCTCGGCCCATCTCGAACCCGTCGGCGCCGCAGCGGCCGGTCCGGCTGATTCCCTACCACCTGTGGGCTAACCGCGGCGCAGGGGAGATGGCCGTCTGGCTGTCACGCGCCGAGTACGCGATCGGCGACACCGGCCCTGCGGGTGGCTGGATCTTCTACGAGAACCCGAATTGGGCCGAGGACGGGTGGCGGTATCTGGAGGCCGCACCGTACGACCAGAGTGCTGGTGCCAGGTGGGGGTGCTTCCGCCATGAGATCTCCGGGGCCCGCGGCACCGCGATCGGCACGGGCAAGCAGAACACGGCCGATATGCTGGCCGCATGCGAGCAGGCCGAGTCCGCGGCGCGTCTGTGCGCCAACTTCGTGCTCACCGGTGTGGGCGGATGGTTCCTGCCCTCCCGGGACGAGCTCGCGATGATGTACGAGAACCTCATGGCGAAGGGGCTCGGCGATTTCCGGGACGGCGGCTTGCCGGACAACTTCACGTATTGGACGTCGTCGCAGAGCACCGCCGACATGGCGTCGCACATCGACTTCGCGGACCTGGGTCGCCAGCACGGTGACGACAAGGACTTCCCGCGCCGTGTGCGTGCCGTCCGGCAGATCTGACCGCAACCCAGGAGCCGCACCAGGCACCCGGAGCGCAGCCATCCTGCCGGCTCGGGTGCCTGGGCGCTACAGCCGACCGCCGGGCAGGTCGCCCCAGACGAGTGGCCGGTCCCGAAGGCGCCGCCGCCGCGCGCACAGCAGGAGGAAGAGCGTGGCGGTGGTGAAGGCGTCACCGAGCTCCGTGTGCCGATCCGTCATCGGGATGCCCAGGTAGGTGCACACCTCCTCGAGGGAGGGAGGCGGCTGTCGCGGGAAACGGGCGCCCACGGAATCACATAGCGAAGGCAATCCTCGACGACCTGCGCCTCGATCGTGAACGGGGGGAACCGCCCGAGCTCGTCGGCGATCCGGTCCGGAATGACGTTGGGGGCCTGGCTCACGTGGATGTCAGTTCGGCCGGTTCAGGTGTTCGCGGTTGTCCTCGGGCAATATCAGGTCCTCGAGAAAGAACGCCGCGAGCTCGGCCCTGCCACCCAGCCCCGACTTCTGGTAGACGACCACCGAGTGCTGGCGGACGGTGCGCTCACGGCGGCCGGTCAGATCGGCGATCCGCTTGTGGCTGTGACCCTTGAGCACCAGGAGCGCGATCTCACGCTCCGTCGGGGTGAGCTCCCACTCCCGGAATTGGGCGTCGATGGCTTCTCCGAGCCCGTCGAGCGCGCGACGCGCGCGCTCCCTCCACGCATCCCGCTCGGACTTGCGGTGCTCCAGTGATTGCCGCACTGCGCCCACGGTCTGCGCCGCTTTCCACCACCCCAGCCAGAGGATGGCGGCGGCGGCCACGGCGGCGGCGATGCTGAACAGCTCGAAGAGCGCGTGGGGAGCCAGCCAGTCGTGCGGTGCGTCGAAGGCCAGATTGATCGCCCCGTTCACGACCAGCAGCACGAGGACGCCGGCGAGCGTGAGCCTGAGAGCGCGGCCGTTCCCTGGATCCATCACCCCTCCACTGTCGTCTGCCGGATACCGCCCGCTTTCGCGGGAGCCCACTATGGAATCTCCACGAGGACACCGTCGGCGACAATCGTCGCCGGAATCGGGCTCGGACCCTCCCCCCGGCCCACGAAGGCCGCGGCACGCTCCTTCGACAGACCCGGACACCCATGAGACACCTGCGAAGCGTCATCCTCGTGACCCTGCTGGCCTCGGCATGCGGAGGCCAGCCCGACCAGGCACCCGCCACCGATCTGGGCGTGGACCCCACGGCGCTCCAGAGCTTCGCGCCCTTGCCCGAAGCCATGATTTCGGCTGACAACCCGATGACTCCGGAGAAGGTCGCGCTGGGGCGGATGCTTTACTACGACACGAGATTCTCGGCCAGTGGGGACGTGTCCTGCTACGTGTGCCACCCGCTCCACGACTACGGCACCAGCCATCGCCGCACCGGCGTGGGCCACGACGGCCTCCTGGGCGGGCGCAACGAGCCTTCCGTCTACAACGCCGCCGGTCACGTGGCGCAGTTCTGGGACGGCAGGGCGCCCGACGTCGAGGCACAGGCGCTGGGGCCGGTGCTGAATCCCGTCGAGATGGGCATGTCCGACGCCCAGCAGGTGTTGGCCGTGCTGAGAGGGCTTCCCGGGTACGTACAGGCGTTCGCCGTCGCGTACCCCGGACAGGTCGACCCGATCAGCTTCGAGAACTTCGGGCGCGCCATCGGGGCCTTCGAGCGCGGCCTGGTTACGCCCGGGCGCTGGGACGCGTTCCTGCGCGGCGACGCGTCGGCGCTGACCCCCGAGGAGAAGGCCGGGTTCACGACCTTCGTCTCCGTCGGCTGCAACCAGTGCCACATGGGTACCTACGTGGGCGGCGCGTTCTATCAGAAGGCCGGACTCGTGAATCCGTGGTTCGATACGTCCGATCAGGGGCGGTTCCAGGTCACCGAGAATCCGTCGGACCGCATGTTCTTCAAGGTGCCGTCGCTCCGAAACGTGGAAGAGACATGGCCCTATTTCCACGACGGATCGGTCCAGCGTCTCGACGAGGCCGTCCGGCTGATGGGGTGGCACCAGCTCGGTCGCGAGCTCACTCCGGAGGAGATCCAGAGCGTGGCACTATGGCTCAGGACCCTGACTGGCCCGGTGCCCCTCGAGTACGTCAACGAGCCGACCCTCCCGCCTGCTTCCACGGCTTCGGGGGCGAGCGGCCTGATGCCCTGACAGGAGGTGCCCCGTGGGCGTATTCAGCCTGCTCGTGAACGGTGAGCGGAGGTCGGTAGAGGTCCCCGGCGACATGCCTCTACTCTGGGTGCTGCGGGATCACCTGGGCCTGACCGGGACCAAGTTCTCCTGCGGCATGTCCCTGTGCGGCGCCTGCACGGTCCACCTGGACGGGCAGCCCGCGCGCTCGTGTGTGACGCCGGTCCAGAGCGTGGGCGGGAAGGCCGTCACGACCATCGAAGGGCTCTCCGCGGACGGGAGCCATCCCCTGCAGCGGGCATGGCTGGAGGAGCAGACGCCCCAGTGCGGTTACTGCCACCCTGGCCAGCTCATGCAGGCGGCCGCGCTCCTCGCGGGCAATCCCCACCCGACGGACGACGAGATCGACCGGTACATGACCGGCAACCTCTGTCGGTGCGGCACCTACCAGCGCATCCGCAAGGCCATTCGGCGGGTCGCGGGGGAGGGGTCGCCATGAGCTCCCGCAGGCTGGACAGACGCGCGTTCATCCAGTCCACTGGGGCCGCGAGCGCCGGCCTTGTCGTCTCGTTTCACGTCCCCTTCGGACGGGTGCTCGTCGACCCGTCGGATGCGGCTGACCTGGCGCCCAACGCCTGGATACGGATCTCGCCGGACGGCTTGGTGCACGTGATCTACGACGACCACGAGATGGGGCAGGGGAGCGCCACCAGCTTCATGATGATGGTCTGCGAGGAGCTGGACGCCGACTGGAGCCGAATGGTGTGGGAGCCCGTGCCCACGAATCCATCGGGATGGGGCAGGAACATCTCTACCGGCGGAAGCACGACGGTGCGTCAGGCCTGGACGTT
This sequence comes from uncultured Gemmatimonadales bacterium, assembly GCA_963751265.1. GTDB lineage: Bacteria > Gemmatimonadota > Gemmatimonadetes > Longimicrobiales > Gaopeijiaceae > SZUA-318. Next base: position 179,543 of record CAVVTU010000001.1, read on the forward strand.
CATCCGGGCCGCCGCCGCCCAGGCGCGCGAGATGCTGCGCACGGCCGCGGCGAGGCGCTGGGGCGTGGAGCCGACGGACTGCGTGGCCGGGAGCCATGCCATCGCGCACTCGGCCACCGGGAGGACACTGGGCTACGGCGATCTCGCCGAGGACGCGGCCGCGCTTCCTGTGCCCGAAAACCCGCCGCTCAAGGAGCACGCCGACTACTGGCTGGTGGGCCGTTCGACGGCACGGCTCGACCTTCCCGACAAGGTCACCGGTGAGACGACCTACGGGATGGACGTGCGACTTCCCGGAATGCTCTACGCGGCCGTGGCCCGGCCTCCGGCGTTCCAGGGAGGCATCCGGGGCTTCGACGACGCGGCGGCCCGGGCGGTTCCCGGCGTCGTCGATGTCGTGCGGATCGACGGCGGGGTGGCGGTGGTGGCGCGCGACACATGGTCGGCCTTCCAGGGCAGGAAGGCCCTGAACGTGGACTGGGATCCGGGCCCGAACGCCGAACAGAGCAGCGAAACGCTCCTGGCGCGTGGACGCGAGATGATCGGCCGGCCCGGCGACGTCGAGCGGGAAGTCGGTGATCCCGACGGGGCGATGCGCCGCGCGACGCGCACGCTCGAGGCGGTTTACGACACGCCCTTCCTGGACCACGCACCGATGGAGCCGATGAACGCCACGGCGTGGGTGCGAGGCGACCGGGTGGAGGTCTGGTGCCCCACCCAGGGCGCGACGGCCGGCCAACGCATGGCCGCTCGGCTGGCGGGCGTGTCTCCGGATAACGTCGTGTTCCACTCGCTCCTCGCGGGTGGCGGATTCGGTCGGCGGCTGAACTCCGACGATACGGAGTTCGCGGTGAAGGTGGCGATGAAGGTCGGGGCTCCGGTCCAGGTCGTGTGGACCCGCGAGGACACCTTCGCCCACGGCTTCTACCGGCCCTTCACGCTCCAATGGCTGAAGGCCGGCCTGGGCGCCGACGGCCGCCCCGTGGCCTGGATGCACCGCATCTACGGACAACCGCCCAGGGGAACCACCACGGGTGGAGCGGCACAGCCGCCCTACACCCTTCCGAACTTCCGTCTGGATAACCACCTAGAGGACTGGGGCATCCCGATCGGTCCGTGGCGGTCCGTGGGCAACACGCAGACGGCGTTCGCGGTGGAGTCGTTCATCGACGAATGCGCCCACGCCGCCGGAGCGGATCCGTTCGAGTACCGCAGGACGCTCATGCGGGAGGCGAATCCGAGGCTCCTGAACTGCCTGGAGATGGTGGCGGATCGGGGAGATTGGGGACGTGCGCTCGGCGAGCGCCAGGGGCGGGGGATCGCGGCCTGGACCTGCTTCACCGGCTTCGTGGCGATGGTGGCCGAGGTGACGGTCGGCGGGGACGGAACCGTGCGCGTCGACCGGATCGTCGCGGTGGGAGATCACGGAACGGTGGTGAATCCCGAGGCGGTGCGAAGCCAGATCGAAGGCGGGATCGTCCTGTCGCTGACGGCCGCGCTCAAAGCGGGTGTGCACATCAGGGACGGGGCGGCCGTGGAGAGCAACTTCCACGACCACCCGCTCCTCGCGATCCCGGAGATGCCGGTGGTGGAGGTCCACCTCGTGGAGAGGACGGACGCCGCGCGTGGCGTCGGGGAGCCGCCCGTACCACCGACACCGCCGGCCGTCTGCAACGCGATCTTCGCGGCTACGGGTGTTCGTATCCGCAAGCTACCGGTGCAGAAGGAGTTGCTGAGGGCCACCTGACGGGACCGTTTCCGGTGGGGTGACGCCCCCCGCCTCCCCGGGGCCCGAGCACTCGTGCTCGGGCCCCGGGGTACCTTTCGCTACGGATCTGTAGCATCTAGACATAAGTATATCTATATATTAGCATTCCATCTGCACCACGGATCGTCGTCCAGTCATCCAGAGGGAGGCTCGTCCTCCCTCTCCCGATACGAGGAAGTGAAGCGATGGACATGGAGATCGTCTTTCCCGGAGGCGAGCAGGTCGATGCGCGTCTCGGCAACATGGTGGTCACCACGAACCAGGATGGTTCGGCGCCCGCACCGTTCGGGCTCTTCCTGGCTTCGATCGGCACGTGCGCCGGCATCTACGTGCTGAGCTTCTGCAAGCACCGGGGCCTCTCGACCGAGGGCGTGAAGATCGTGCAGCGGATGCATATGAATCCGGTCACGCGCCTCATGGAGATGGTGGACCTGGATATCGTCGTCCCGCCGGAGTTCCCGGAGAAGTACCACGACGCGCTCATCCGGGCTGCGAGCCAGTGCGCCGTGAAGAAGCATCTGGAGCAGCCGCCGTCGTTCAACGTGAAGACCAAAGTAGCCGCGTAGCGACGCCAAAGGCCCGCCGGGTCCGAGCGCCTTCGGTGGGCCCCCGGCCGCGGCGGTGATTTCCCCTGCCGGATTGGCTATCGTTCCCCCCGGGGCCGGCGGCCCGGGGGGCCATCCGGGCCCCCTTTGGGGCGAGCCCGGCCACGAGCCGTTCGGATCATGCTTCTCGAGCTCCTCGCCGCCGCCGTAACCACCGCTGCAGCTCCTGCCACCCCGAGCACGCCCGAGGTTGGGCCGGGCGGACCCCAGGAAGTCTACCGCGGTCTCGACAGTGCCATCGCGGTCGCCATTCCCCGTCTGGAGGGCGACGTCGAGATCGACGGCTCGCTGGACGAGGCCGTGTGGTCCCGTGCCGCGCTGCTCACCGCGTTTTCCCAGTACCTCCCGGTGGATGGCCTTCCGGCCGCGGACAGCACGGACGTGCTCGTCTGGTACTCGCCCCGCGCGCTCTACATCGGCATCAGGGCCGATGAGCCGCACGGCCCCGTCAACGCGACGCTGGCCGACCGGGACCGGATCTTCGGAGACGACTACGTCGAGATTCTGCTGGATACGTACCACGACGGCAGGCGCGCGCTCCTCTTCGCGGTCAATCCCCTGGGGGTGCAGGCCGACGGGACCCAGACCGAAGAACAGCGCTCGACCCGCATGTTCAGCGCGGAGGAGTCCGCGGCGCGCGTCGATCTGAGCCCGGACTACCTCTTCGACTCGAAGGGGAGGGTTCACGACGGCGGCTACGTGATCGAGATCCGCATTCCCTTCAAGAGTCTCCGTTTCCCGTCCGGGGAGCCGCAGACCTGGGGCTTCAACGTGGTGCGCCACGTCCAGCACTCGGGCCATGTCCAGACCTGGACTCCGGTGCGTCGGGGTGAGACGTCGTTTCTGGCGCAGAGCGGCACGCTCGAGGGGCTCTCGGGCATGCGACGCGGTCTGGTCCTGGATCTGAATCCCGAGATGACGGTCCAGGCGGTGGGCTCCCCTGGCCCCGACGGGTGGGGCTACGATCGCCAGCCGAGCCAGTGGGGTGGCAATGCCCGCTGGGGCATCACGACGGACCTGACGCTCGCAGGGACCGTCAACCCTGATTTCTCCCAGGTGGAGTCGGACGCGGCCCAGATCCAGTTCGATCCCCGTCTGGCCCTTGCATATCCGGAGAAGCGTCCCTTCTTCCTGGACGGGGCCGAGCAATTCGCGGCGCCCGGGGGACTGATCTACACGCGCCGGATCGTCGATCCCGCGGCGGCCGTGAAGCTCGCGGGGCAGGTGCGGGGCATGGATGTCGGATTCCTTTCGGCTGCCGACAGCCGGACGTACTCCGCCAGCGGTGAGGACCGGCCTCTCTACAACATCCTGCGTCTACGGCGGCCGATCGGAGCACGGAGCGCCGTCGGCCTGACCTGGACCGACCGGGTCGAAGGTGCCGACTACAACCGCGTCGGCTCGGTCGACGGGCGGTTCGTGCGGGGTTCGTACACGCTCGCGGCTCAGCTTGCGGGAAGCCGTACTCGGAGTGGGGGAAGCGTCGCCTCCGCGCCACTCTGGGCGTTCTCGCTCGCGCGTTCCGGACGCACGTTCGGGTGGACCTTCTCGACCAGCGGGATCGACCCGGAATTCGTGGCCGGGAGTGGCTTCCAGGCGAGGACGGGCATCGCTGCGGCAACCCTGATCCCTCGTTACACCCACTTCGGCGCCGAAGGGTCGAGAGTCGAGAGTTGGAGCACGAGCCTGACCTTCAACGGTGTGTGGCTCTACGACCGTTTCGCTCGCGAGACCCCCGACGAGGCGAAGCTGCACTTCAACAACACGCTCACGTTCCGGGGCGGTTGGACGCTGGGCGCTTCGTTCCTCCTGGAGAAGTTCCTGCTTCCTCCGGGGCTCTACGACGGTTACGCGATCGACCTCGGAGCCGACACGGTTCCGTTCGTCGGACGCCCGAGCATCAACAACTACGATTTCGTCGTGAGCCTCGCGACCCCCCAGATGCCGACGTTTTCGGCCAACGGATTCGTCATCCTCGGACGGGACGAGAACTTCGCCGAGTGGGCGCCGGGCTACATCGTCTGGGCGGAGCTGAACGGAACGTGGAGACCCACGGAGCGCGTGCGGGTGGAGGGGAGCTACACCGAGACGCGCGTGCTCCGTCCGAGCGACCTCAGCAAGGTGAGCTTGGACCAGGTGCCCCGGGTCAAGCTCGAATACCAGCTCGCCCGCCCGGTCTTCCTCCGCGTGGTCGGACAGTACTACGCCTCGCAGCGCAGCGCCTTGAGAGACGACGGACGGACCGACAGGCCGCTTCTGGCACGCGACCCCTCGACGGGGCGGTATGTCGCAACTCAGCCCCGGAGCTCCAACGCTCTCCGCTTCGACGCGCTCTTCTCCTACCGGCCCAGTCCGGGCACGGTCGTCTTCCTCGGATACGGCAGCGAGCTCCAGGAGGACCGGGCATTCCATTTCAGCCAGCTGGACCGCCAGGGGGATGCGTTTTTCGTCAAGCTGTCGTACCTCTTCCGCATGTGATGGGGAGACGGAGGACCACATCGAGCGAGAGCTCGGAAGGGAAACACGGAATGGGCATCACGAAGGGGATCGCGCGTGGCGCGTGGGGATCGCTGGTCGTGTCGACGCTCGCGGTCGGGTCGGTCGGGGCGCAGCAGCTTCCCCTCACCACGGCGGAGCGGACGGACTACCAGCAGACATCCACCACGGCCGACGTGTCGGCGTTTCTGGACAGCCTCCAGGAGGCCGGCGCGCCGATCACCGTCGGGACGATGGGAAGGACCGCCGAGGGCAGGCCGCTCCTGTTCGTGATCGCGTCCGATCCTCGGATCACGTCGCCGCGTGAGGCCGCCCGCTCGGGCAAGCTCGTCGTCTACCTGCAGGCGAACATCCACGGCGGCGAGGTGGAGGGGAAGGAGGCGGTTCAGATGCTGCTGAGGGAGATGGCTGGCCCACGCCGCGATCTGCTCTCGAAGCTCGTCGTCCTGGTGGCCCCGGTCTACAACGCGGACGGCAACGACGCGATGGGGCCCGTGGAGGTGAACCGGAGTGAGCAGAACGGACCGACCCGCGTGGGTCTGCGGCCGGACGGGTTGAAGCTCGACCTCAACCGGGACTACCTGAAGGCCGAGGCGCCGGAGACGCGGGCGTCGCTCGCGGAGGTCTACGACACGTGGGATCCCGCCGTGATGATGGATCTTCATACGACCGACGGGACCCTGCACGGCTACCTCCTGACCTACTCTCCGCCGCTCGATCCGAACGGCCCTCCCGGACCGATCGCATTCGCGCAGGACACCCTGTTGCCCGCGGTGCGCGCGGCGATGCAGCAGAAGTACGACGAGCCGATCTTCCCGTACGGGAACGTGCGCAATCCCATGAAACCCGAAGGTTGGACGACATACTCCCCGCTGGCCTGGTACGGGACCAATTACGTGGGGATGCGCGGCCGGATCGCCATCCTGAGCGAGGCGTATTCGCACGCCGACTTTCGCACCCGAGTGAAGGTGACGCACGACTTCGTGGTGGAGGTGCTCGAGTACGTTGCCGCCCACGCCGACCAGATCAGGAGTCTCGAACGGGACGCCGATCGACGGACGGTGCTGGAGGGAGCCGGCCAGATCACCCGCCCGAAGCTCGCGACCGCGTTCGAGCCGGCCTCACGCGGAACCGAGCCCGTGATGCTCCGGCAGGTTCGTCCGGTTCCGGTCGAGGGTCGACGTCGGCCCCGCTACGAGCTCACCGGCAAGATGGACACGGTGAACCTGCCCATCGAGGACCGCTTCGTCGCCTCCAGCACGGAGACGCTGCCGGGAGGCTACTTCCTTCCCGCGGCGGAGGGCCGCATCGCCGAGCTGCTCCGCCTGCACGGAATTCAGGTGCAGCGTCTCGAGCAGGCATGGGCGGGAACGGCACAGGTGTTCCGGATCGACAGCCTGAGTTGGGCCACCAACGAGTTCCAGGGCCATCACCTGCTGACCGTCGAGGGCGGCTACGTGGGGGCGCAGGCGAACCTTCCGGAAGGGACGTTCTACGTCAGCACCGCCCAGCCGCTCGGTCGCCTCGTCTTCACCCTTCTCGAGCCCGAGGGCTACGGTCTGCCCAGTTGGGACATGTTCGACCGTCGCCTTGGATCCGAGGAAGGGGCGCTCTCCGGGTTGGTGTACGGGTCCAGTCCCCTACGGACTTTTCCCCTCTGGCGGGTCGACAAGGACCCGCAGGTGCCCATGCGCGTGGTGCACTGAGGGGCGTGGCGGCCGGGGGTCGGCGCGTGTCCACACGCGCCGACCCCCGGCTTCGGTCCCTCGGTCCTACCTCATCCTCCGTGCTCACGGAGCATCTTGTCACGTAGGTCCTTGCTGGCGAAGATCGCCACTTCGACCCGCCGGTTCGCCTGGCGTCCGGCGGCCGTGTCGTTCGTCGCCACGGGCTCCGTCTCACCCCGCCCGACGGCTTCCACGCGATCGGGAGCCAGCCCGTCCCGTAGGAGGCGCACACGGGCCGAGGTCGCCCTGCGCTCGGACAGGTCCTGGTTGTAGCTATCGGTCCCCGTCGCGTCGGTGTGGCCCACCACGAGGACGCGCGTGCCATCGTACTGCTTCAACGAGGCGGCGAGCTCGTCCAGATTGCTCTCGGCGGCTGCCCGGAGTCGGTCGGAGTCGACGTCGAAGAGGATCCCTGAGTCGAACGTGACCTCGATCCCTTCACCGACGCGCTCCACCTTGGCGTTGGGAAGCTCCTGTTGGAGATCCTTGGCCTGCTCGTCCATCTTGTGGCCGATCACGGCACCCGCGGCGCCCCCGATGACCGCCCCGAGGATGGCGCCTCTGGCGGTCGATCCGTTGTTCTTCCCGATGAGCCCTCCGACGACGGCACCCGTGGCGGCTCCCGCTCCCGCTCCCTTCTCCGTCCCGCTCAGGCTCTTGAGCCAGGCGCAGCCCTGGAGCGTGAGAAGTAGCGGAACGAGCGCGAGTAAAAGGCCTCCGCGTCGTAGGTAGCGTCGTACAGAATTCATCTTGGACCTCCGGCTTTCGTCGGCTGTGATTCGATCGTATGGGACCAATAGCCGCAGAACTCGTGCCAGACATTGACATCTAGGTGTACTAGTATGCATGGTACGCTATGCTTCCTTTCGACGTCGAGCTGAAGCCCTGGGAGTCGCCCTACCGGCAAATCGTCTATGCCGCGACGAAGGCGGTAGTCTGCGGGGAGTTGGTGCCGGGATCGCCGTTTCCTTCGGTCCGCGTCCTGAGCGAGGCACTCGAGGTGAACCCGAACACCGCCCACAAGGTGGTGGCCGAGCTGGCGCGCTCGGGTCTGATCGACGTGCTCCCGGGCATCGGGACCGTGGTGGCCGAATGGGGGCCCGCATCCGGGGAGGAGCGCAGGCTCCTACTCTCGGAGGAAGTGGAGCGGCTCGTGGTCGAAGCCAGGCGTCTCGGACTCACGCGGGCGGACGTGCTCGGGGCGGTATCGGCTCGATGGGCGGAGCTCTTTGGCGGAGTGGTCCAGGATGTAGCCTCCGCAGGCGGAGCGCGCTCGTCGCCATCTCGCTCTCTTCACTCGCCCGGATAAGCCAATCCCCACTCCGCCCGAATGGCGTCGAGCGTCTTCATGATCGAGAGGGACTCGTCGAGGGTCATCGCCGGACTCTCGAGCTCTCCGGCCCGCAGGCACCGCATGACTTCGACCGCCTCGTAATTGTAGACGTTCCCTTCCACCGTCGGCTCGATCCGCCGCTCCTTCTCGCCCTCGTGGGCCAGCGTGATGGCAGTCGGGCAGTAGATCGGGCCGTGCAGCCTGAGACTCCCGCCGGTGCCGACGAAGACCGCGTCGCTCGGAGTCTTCTCCATGAGGGCGGTATTGAGCACCGCGATCCGCCCGTCGTCGTAGCCGAAGACGATGCCTGCCCGCTCGTCCACCCCGGTCGAGCCCAGGTGGGCTAGCGTAGCGATACGGGACGGGGCTCCGAAAACCAGGTAGGCCATCGCCACCGGATAGACACCGAGATCCAACAACGCACCACCCCCCAGGGCGATGTCGAACAGGCGGTTCTCGGGGTCGAAGGGAGCGCCGAGCCCGAGATCGGCCACGAGCATGCGTGGCTCACCGATCGAGCCTTCGCCCAGCAGCCTTTGGGCTTCGAGCACGACGGGGTTGTAGCGGTTCCACATCGCCTCCATCAGGAAGAGGCCCCGCTCGCGGGCCGCGGCCACCATGTCCTGGGCCTGGGAGGCGTTGATGGCGAAGGGCTTCTCGCACAGCACCGGCTTGCCCGCTCGGAGACAGAGCAGCGTATCCTCGTGGTGGAGGGTGTGAGGCGTCCCGATGTAGACGACATCGACGTCCGGGTCGTTTGCCAGCGCCTCGTACGTGGCGTGCCGATGCGGTACGCCGAACCGCTCGCCGAAGCGGTCGGCGCTCTCCTGCGTACGGGAGCCCACGGCTATCAGCTCGGCGTCCGCCACCACACTCAGGCCTTCGGCGAACTTCTGGGCGATGGTTCCGGTGCTGATGATTCCCCAGCGAATAGGCTCGCTCACTTCCAATCCTCCGTGTGTACGTGGGCCAGGACGGACTCGTCGGGATCGAGGGCGATGTCGTCCGGCCTCCGGGGCAGGATCGAGGAGCACGAGGCCGTCCGGCGCAGCCGCCTCGAGAAGAGGCCGCACGACTCCCTCGACCTCTCCCGGGTCGTCCGGATGGAACCGGCCCGCCCGCACGAGCGGGCCGGCGGCACGCTGAATGGTCAGGGCCGTGATACCCGAGGATGGCGCCTGCGATTCATCGAGGGAAGGAATCGGTCCACCGAGCAGGAGACACGGAACGGCTGGACTCCTCGGTGGATACCAGGATGATGGATGGCCTCGCTCACACCGAACCAGGAGCAGACGCATGCTCGGACACGATCTGCTGCTCACCGCCGTTCTTTTCACGACGTCCGGACTGCCTGGCCCCGGCCGTCAGGAAACCTTCGACGAGGACGTCGTCCCCACGTCGTCGGGCGATCTGACGATCACGTTCGTCGGTCACGGCACCCTCATGTTCCGATTCGGCGGCAAGGTGATCCACGTGGATCCCGTGAGTCGGGAGGCGGACTACTCGAAGATGCCGAAGGCGGATCTCGTGTTGATCACACATGAGCACGGGGATCACCTCGACCCCGCCGCGGTGGAGGAGATCCGCAAGGAGGACACCCGCATCGTCGTCAGTCGGTCCTGTGCCGGGAAGGTCCCCGGAGCGCAGGTCATGGAGAACGGGGAGGTGGTCGAGGAGATCGGGCTGACGATTCGGGCCGTGGCGGCCTACAACGTGGTCCACATGAGGTCGGGCGACGTGCCGTACCACGCCAAGGGAGACGGAAACGGCTACGTCATCACCTTCGGCGATGTCACGGTCTACGTGGCGGGCGATACCGAGAACACGCCCGAGATGAAGGCGCTGGAGCGCATCAATGTGGCATTCCTGCCCATGAATCTGCCGTACACGATGACGCCCGAGATGGTGGCGGATGCCGCCCGTTCCTTCCGGCCCCGGATTCTCTACCCATACCACTTCGGCGATACGGATCCACAGAAGCTGGTCCGACTGCTCGAGGACGAGCCGGAGATCGAGGTGCGCGTCCGCGACATGAGCTGAGGCGGGAGGAGGTGGCGGGGCCGGGCGCGCCCGGCCCCGCTCGGGTCATAAGGTGAGAGTGGTCTCCATCGGCACGCCGTTGCTGAGTGTTTGCAGGTTCACACACGAGTGCTCGGCGGCGGCCACGATCCTTCGAATCAAACCAGGATCCGTGCCGTCCGCCGCACGGATGGATACGTCGCATTTTATCCGCTGAAAACCGACGGGCACGCTGGTGTCGACCTTGAGTGTGCCGCGTACGTCCACCTCGCTGCGCACGTCCACCGCCAGGTGGTCCAGGACGACTCCGTTTCGATCGGCGATGATCCGAATGGTGGAGTCCAGGCACGCAGCCAGCGCCGCCGAGAGCAGGTCGCCCGGGTTGGGCAGGTCGTGATCACCTCCCACGGCTCGGTGGATGCCGAACGGCCACACGAGCCCGTAGTCGTGGCTCCCTGCCCGAATGCGGCCATGGAACGGATCGAGGTCCGCGCTCCAGACGCTTCGACCACGGTCGGTGATCCATGCGTCCCCGGGTCTCTCCTCGTAGAGCGCGTGCAGAGGATTCTGGCGCTGGCGGACCCTCCCGGAGAGCCGCACTCCATGCGTCTTCAATCGGCCCCCTCGCCGACGGCGTCGGACTCCGCCGCGGCCCTTCGCGGGACCATGGGAATGAGCATCGACGTGCGCTCCTTGTAGCGTCGGTACTGGTCCCCCAGGTAGAAGGCGTGGTCGCGCTCCTCGAGATGAATGCCGACCAGCACGTAGACGGTGCTCGCCGCGGCGAAGAAGAGACGGCCTACGGTCATGGTCGGTGCGGCCCAGAACGCGATGATGAAACCCAGCATGAGCGGGTTCCGCGTGTAGCGATAGAATCCCGTGACCGTGAACGGAGGATGGCTGTACTTGCGTCGGCGGAAGTGGATCCACGCTTGTCTGAGCCCGAACAGGTCGAAGTGATCGATCATGAAGGTGCCGCTGAGCAGCACCGCCCACCCTGCCGCGTAGAGAACGTCGAAGCCTATGCGCGCGTTCTCGCCTCTGAACTCCCAGACCACGGCGGTCACGGGCTGCCACTGCCACATGAGGAGGGCCAGCAGAAGTGTCGCGGCCAACACGTAGGTGGATCGTTCCGCCGCGACCGGTACGAGCTTCGTCCACCACCGTTTGAACCAGCGGCGCGCCATGATGCTGTGTTGGACGGCGAAAGCTCCGAGCAGGAGGGCGTCCACGGTGAGCGCCTTCACGAGCGAGGCGCTCGTACCCGTATCGATGCACTTGGGCACGCCGAAGCAGCCGATGAAGCCGATCGCGTAGACGAAAGTGACGAAGAACGCGGTGTAGCATACGGTGCCGTAGAGGAGCAGGATCAATCGTCCCATGAGGTAAACCTCCGGGTTTTGAGACTCACGGCTCGACTGTATGGGCGTCTGCGAGCAGACGCTCGAAAGCGCGGCGAGCCCGGGGCTCCGCATCGGGGTCCCGCAGGAGTCGCCGCACCTGGTTGAAGCCCAGGAGGACGGCGTTGAAGTCGTGCGCGAACTGTCGGAGGTCGAGGTCGGAGCGGAAGTCGCCTGATTCGACCGCACGTCCGGCCGTGGCCGCGATGAACCCGAGCCACTCCCGCTGGAGCGCCACGACCTGATCGCGCACGGGGCCGGGCCGATCGTCGAACTCCACCGCGGCGGTCACGAACAGACACCCGCCGGCCATCCGTTCCACCGACCACTCGATCCAGCCTTCGAACAGCGCCGGCATGGCCTCGGCGCCCGAGTCCATGATCATGACGGGTCGGACGACGAGTTGGATGAAGTGCTCCGCGCCGGTTTCGATGACCGCCTTCTGGAGTGCCTCCTTCGACCCGAAGTGTCGGAAGAGGCCGCTCTTCGAGAGCTCGAGCTTCTTCGCGAGCGTTCCGATCGTGAGGCCGTCCAGGCCCACCACGCTGGCCAGTTGCAGCGCCTCTTCGAGGATCGCACGGCGGGTTGCATCACCTTTCGTTTGCGGCATCGCTCCCCTCGTCGTGTTCGGCGTGGCGGCGGTCTCATCTAAATAAAACGAACGTTCGTGCTTTTCAAGGGTGCCGACCCAGAAGGGACCCTCACGTCGCTCCTGGTCCTTCACGTTCGGGGCTCGGTCCGATACCTTGCTGTGACTTTTTCGTTACGCCGACGGCGAGGGTGAGACCGGGGCGTCGACGGCGCATCGCCGGGCGAGAAAGGAGCGGTATGGAGGCTCTCTCGGTGGAGGATGGTATGCGCACGATCTTCGAGTTGTTCGGCAAGTCTCCCTTCGAGCCGCTGGCGAAGCACGGCCAGGCCGTCGACGAGGTGATCGGGGAGGTCCGTCCTCTCGTGGAGGCGCTGCTCGCACAGAACTGGACCGAGGCGAAGGCCGTGTGCGACCGGATCTCCCGGATGGAGCACCGCGCCGATCAGCTCAAGGACGAGATACGCGACCACCTTCCGCGTTCGCTCTTCCTGCCCGTGGACCGAGGCGACCTGCTCCGTCTCCTCAAGGAGCAGGACGCCATGGCCGACCAGGTGGAGGATCTGGCCGTCCTGATCACCATGCGCGAGACGCGCGTTCCCGATGCGCTCAAGCCACGGATGCGCGAGCTCGCCGAGGAAGTGATCGGTGCGGCGCGGACCTGGCTGACGATCTCGGAGCTCCTGCCGCACCTCCAGGAGGCCGCGTTCACCGGGCCGGAGGTGAAGAAGGTCCTGGACCTGATCCACACGCTGGGGCAGCAGGAGTGGCGATCCGATCAGCTCGGAGCGCAGCTCGGGCGCGAGACCGTTCTTCTCGAGGAGGAGATCGGCGCGGTTTCCCTGATCTTCATCATGCGCATCGGCCAGAAACTTTCGGACGTGGCGAACCACGCCGAAACGTCCGGCGACATGGTGCGTCTCATGCTTGCCAAGGGCTGATCCCCCCGACATCCTCTCCAGCATAGCGGCGTAGAGAACGAATGGAGCACGTGATCCTCGTCATCGCGATCCTGGCAGCCCTCTACATGGCCGGGAACATCGGAGCCAACGACGTCGCCAACGCGATGGGCACGTCGGTGGGCTCCGGCGCTCTCACGCTCCGGCAGGCGGTGATCGTCGCCGGCATCTTCGAGTTCTCCGGCGCGTTCCTGTTCGGCAGCCACGTGACCGAAACCGTCAGAAAGGGGATCCTGGACCCGGCGATGTTCGCCGTCACCGGACCACTCGGTCACCAGGGCCCGCTGCTGCTCGCGCTCGGCATGACGTCGGCGCTCCTGGCCGCGGCCCTCTGGCTCCAGTTCTCCACCCGGCTCGGCCTTCCGGTATCCACGACCCACTCGATCGTGGGTGCCGTTATCGGCTTCGGTGTGCTCGTGGTCGGTGTCGGCGGCGTCGAATGGAATCAGATCGGACGGATCGTGGCGAGCTGGTTCGTCTCCCCGCTCATGGGGGGGATCCTCGGATTCGCGGGCTTCCTCGGGATCCGTCGGATCGTCCTGCAGAGTGACGATCCCGTCGGGGCCACCCTCCGGATCGCTCCCTACCTGGTCATGGCCGTCGGGACCATCCTGTCGTTGACGTTCACACAGAAGGTGCTGCACAACGTCGTGTCCGAGCCGCACCCGGTGTGGGTCGTGCTGGCCGCGCTCGGGTGTGGCGGCATGCTCGCGCTCGTGATGCGGTCGGTGATCCGGCACTCGACGGTGGCCGCGTCAGAAGATCCCTATGCCTATGTGGAGAGGATCTTCGGCATCCTCCAGATCGTGACCGCGGCGTTCGTGGCGTTCGCCCATGGCGCCAACGATGTCGCCAACTCCGTGGGACCGCTCGCGGCGGTCGTGGGGATCGCCCGCACCGGCTTCGAGCAGACTCCGAACGGCGTCCCCATGGAACGCTGGATCCTGGCGCTCGGAGGCTTCGGGATCGTCGTCGGACTCGCCCTGTGGGGCTATCGGGTCATCGCGACGGTGGGCCGGCAGATCACGGAGATCACGCCGACGCGCGGCTTCGCGGCGGAGTTCGCCACGGCCTGTACGGTGCTGCTGGCGAGCCGGCTGGGTCTGCCCGTGTCGACGACCCACGTGCTGGTGGGCGCCGTCATCGGGGTCGGCATCGCCCACGGCCTGGCGGCGCTGAACCTGCGCACCATCTTCCGGATCATGGGATCCTGGATCGCGACCCTGCCCGCCGCCGCGGTGCTCAGCGCGGTCATTTTCGTGGCGCTGAGGGCGATCTTCGTGACCTGAGCCTTCCGGGGCACCACTTGCCGGGTGCTCGCACGACCCGGAGATTCGCAGCGGTGACGCTTCCTGCCCGCGCGTCGCACACTATCCGGAGCCGCGCCGAGGGCGGTGCGGACCATTCCACGACCCGGGACTCTATCGCCATGGCCAACGCACGCTCGCCGTTCCACTTGCTCCTCGCTCTGGCCGTCGTCGGTGCGGGTGCCTGCTCGTCTCCCTCCTCCGATATGCAGGACCCGTCGGGGCCCGCGCTCATGAAGGCGGCTGAGTCCATTACTCCCGACGGTCTGATGCAGCACATCCAGGATCTCGCCGCCGACTCCATGGAGGGACGCGGCCCCGGCACGCCCGGAGAGGAGAAGGCAACCGCCTACCTGCACCGTCAGTTCGAGGCGCTGGGTCTACAGCCGGGCAATCCGGATGGCACCTGGTTCCAGGACGTGGACCTGGTCGGCTACCTCTCGCACCCGAGCGCCACCATCACGGCGGGTGGCAAGACGGTGCCCTTGGCCTATCCGGCGGACTACGTGGTGGATTCCCGCCATGACCAACCGGAGGTCAAGGTCGACGGCTCCGATATCGTCTTCGTGGGCTACGGGGTCGACGCGCCCGAGTACGGATGGGACGACTACAAAGGCGTGGACGTGCGTGGCAAGACGATTCTCATGCTGGTCAACGATCCGCCGGTGCGCCTGGCCGACGACACGTCGCAGCTCGACACGACGATGTTCAAGGGCCGCGCGATGACCTACTACGGCCGCTGGACGTACAAGTATGAAGAGGCCTCGGCCAAGGGGGCGGCGGCCGCGATCATCATCCACGAGACCGGACCCGCGGGCTATCCGTACGATGTGGTGAGGGGGAGTTGGTCCGTCGAGCAGTTCGATGTGCCGTCCACCGACGCCCAGAGCCGCGTTCCGGTGGAGGGTTGGATCACGCTCGACAAGGCCAGGGAGCTGTTCGCGGACGCGGGAGCCGATTTCGATTCCCTGCACGCGGCCGCAAGAACCAAGGACTTCACACCGGTGACGCTCGACGCCAAGGCGAGCTTCGACGTCAAGGTGGACGTGCGTCGTATCAAGTCCAAGAACGTGGTGGCCAGGGTCGAGGGAACGTCGAAGAAGGATGAGTACGTCGTCTATACCGCGCACTGGGACCATCTCGGGCGTGACACCACGCTCCAGGGTGATCAGATCTACAACGGCGCTCTGGACAACGGGAGCGGGTGCGCCGCGCTGCTCGAGATCGCCAAGGCCTACACGCAGCTTCCGACGCCGCCGGAGCGCTCGATCCTCTTCCTCTCGGTGACGGCGGAAGAAAAGGGGCTGCTCGGTTCCAAGTACTACGCCACGCATCCCCTCTATCCGCTCACGAACACCGTGGCGGACATCAACATGGACGCGCTGAACCAGTGGGGCCCGACCAAGGATCTCACCGTGATCGGCCTCGGAAACTCGACCCTGGACGACGTGCTCACCCGTGTCCTCGCGGCCGATGGGCGCGTGGTTCGCCCGGACGCGGAGCCGGAGAAGGGCTTCTACTATCGGTCCGACCACTTCGAGTTCGCAAAGCAGGGCGTGCCCGCGCTCGACCCCAGCGGGGGCATCGACTACGTCGGCAAGCCCGAGGGTTGGGGCATCCAGAAGCGCGACGAATACACCAACAACGACTACCATAAGGTCTCCGACGAGGTGAAGCCGGACTGGGACCTGTCCGGCATGGCTCAGGACGCGGGCGTGCTCTTCCGCGTCGGTGTTCTGGTTGCGGACGCGCCGGGCATTCCGGAGTGGAAGTCCGGCACCGAGTTCAAGGCCAAGCGTGATTCGATGATGGCCAAGCAGTAGGAGACGGCCGTCGCACGACGGAAGCTGACATGCGAACCGCCTCGGCGCTCTTCACCGTAACGATCCTGTTCGCGTCCCTCGCGGGGCGGGCGTCGGCGCAGATCGTCCGGGGCGTGATCGTCGACCAGCAGACGGCTGCGCCGATCCAGGGCACGTTCGTCCAACTGCTGGACAGCACGGGTACGGTGCGGGCGGGCGTCCTGAGCAACGACGCGGGCCAGTACATCTTGACGGCACCGGGGGCGGGCCACTTCATCCTGCGCGCCGAGCGGATCGGCTATGCCAGCGCCTTCTCGGACACGCTCGAGGTCGCCGCCGGCAAGACGCTCGTGTACCGATTCACGGTGCCGGTGCAGGCGATCAGCCTGGAAGGGATCAGGGTCACGGGTAGCAGGCGCTGCAACACCCCGACCGAGGGGGGTGCCGCGACCAGCGTGCTCTGGGACGAGGCTCGCAAGGCCCTCGACGTCGTGGCGTGGATGGAGGCGGAGCGCGGGGTCCCCTACCAGACCGCGATCTGGGAGCGCACGCGCGATATCGTCTCGCTCGAGATCGAGGACGGGGAGCGACGTATCTCCTCGGGCTTCGGCAAGTCTGCCTTCTGGAGCCACTCGGCCGAGAACCTCCAGCGGTACGGATTCGTCCGGAATACGGGGTACGGCGACATCGCCTACTATGGTCTGGATGCCCAGACGCTCCTGTCCGACGCATTCCTCGCGGCCCACTGCTTCCGGGTGGCCGAGCCGCACAAGGGGGAGGGGGGTCTCATCGGACTCTCGTTCGAGCCGCTCCGGAAGAACGGCCCACCCGACATCGAAGGAACGCTCTGGCTGGATCGAAAGACCTCCGAGCTGCGTTACCTCGAGTTCCAGTACACGCGACACCTGGTCGCGACGATGGTCGCCAACGACCACTTCGGAGGCCGCATCGAATTTCGGCGTATGCCCAACGGCGCCTGGGTGGTCGGGCGGTGGTGGCTGCGCATGCCCTTGTGGACGGAGTCGCCGCCCGCGCCCGGACATCGGCGCGCTTCCGGGATGGGCGTGGGCGCACACAATCGACTCTGGGCCGCCCGCGCCGACGGCCTCAAGGTCCGCGAAAAGGGCGGAGAGATCGTGTTCATGGCCCGGCCCCGCTCCTCGGCCGAGGAGGGTAGCGCGGCGCTCGAGGGGACGGTCTACGACAGCGTGCGCGGGCGCCCGCTGGCCGGAGCGACGGTCTTTCTGGTGGACGCCGGCCAGGCCGTGGTGACGGACATGCTGGGCCGATACCGCATGTCCGACCTGCCGGCCGGACGACACGTGATCGGCTTCTTCCATCGGTTCACCGACTCCCTCCAGCTCACGGCCATCACCCGCCCCGTGGACCTGTTGGCGGCCAAGCACAATTCGATCGACCTGGCCGTTCCGAGAAATGCAGGGTGTGGCTTCTCCCCGAGCTCGAGCACGGTGGTCGGGTTCGTCGAGGATGTCGAAACCGGAGATCCCCTTCCCGGCGTCGAGGTCACCGGGACCTGGCGGGAGCGGAGGGACACCGTCGAGACCGATCCGGTCGAACATGTCGACTCGACCGACGCGCGCGGCCGCTATCTGTTCTGCGGCGTCCCCGTGGACGAGCCGGTGAGCCTCGAACCCGACGAGGGCAGGCCGGTGAAGCTGCTGCTCCAGTCGCCCGGGATCGTCTCGCAGGATCTCGTGGCGAAGGCGTCCGGATCCTGACTCGGGCGGCGAGAACCGGACCGATCCTCTGGGCCGATCTTGGACGGCGCGTCGGAAACCGCGGCTGCGGTCGGGACTTCACAGCGGCCGGCGGATGTGTATAAGTAGAGGCTCCGCTGCCCCCTGAATGGAGCCTGACACCGTTGGTCGAGACACCCGAATCCTTCCCTCCCCGTGTTCTCCTTCTCGAGCGTATTCACCAGGTTGCTGCGGAGCGCTTCCGCGAGCGCGGTTACGAGGTCGAGGAGGTCCCCGCCTCGCTGTCCTCCGAGGAGCTCGAGAGCCGACTCGAAGAAGTGACGGTCCTCGGGATCCGCTCCAAGACGAATCTGACCGCGGACGTCCTCGAAGCCGCCCCGCGCCTGGCCGTCGTCGGGGCGTTCTGCATCGGTACCAACCAGATCGATCTGAATGCCTGCCTGGATCGCGGAGTCGCGGTCTTCAACGCACCGTTCTCCAACACCCGCAGCGTGGTGGAGATGGCGCTCGGTGAGATGATCAGCCTGGTGCGGGACATTCCCAGGAAGAACACGCTGCTCCACCAGGGCTCCTGGCAGAAGAAGGCTCCCGGATCGCGGGAGCTGCGCGGCAAGCGGCTCGGCATCGTGGGCTACGGCAACATCGGGGCGCAGCTTTCGGTCCTGGCCGAGGCGCTCGGGATGGAAGTCCGCTACTACGACATCACGGAGAAGCTCGCGCTCGGCAACGCGCGTGGCTGCCGCACCCTGGACGAGCTCCTGGAGGGATCCGACGTGGTGACCGTCCACGTGGACGGGAGGCCCCAGAACGAGAACCTCATCGGCGCCAGGGAGTTCGGGCGGATGAAGGACGGCGTCGTCTTCATCAACCTGAGCCGGGGTTTCGTCGTGGACCTCGGAGCCCTACGCGATGCGCTCGACTCGGGTAAGGTCCGAGGCGCGGCCGTGGACGTCTATCCCACCGAGCCCAGGCAGGACGGAGAGCCCTTCGAGTCCGTGTTGCAGGGTCAGGCGAACGTCCTGCTCACGCCCCACATCGGGGGAAGCACGGAGGAGGCGCAGGAGAACATCGCTCGCTTCGTGCCCGATCGGATTCTGGACTTCCTCGAGACCGGGACGACCAACCTGTCGGTGAACTTCCCGAATCTCCAGCTTCCGGAGTTCAATGAGTCGCACCGGGTGGTGCACGTGCACCGCAACGTGCCGGGGATCCTGGCTCGCATCGACCACGTGCTGGCATCCCGCCAGATCAACATCAGCGGCCAGTACCTGAAGACGAACGAGCGCATCGGCTACGTGATCATCGACATCCAACGGGACTACGACTCCGAGGTGGTCGAGGAGCTCGCCGCGATTCCGGAGACGATCCGGGTTCGGGTCCTGTACTGAGCACGGCCATGTCCGATCAGGGGGCGGTCACCCGGGAGGCGGTTGCCGAGCGTGCGGTCGGCTCGAACCTCGCCGCTCTTCTTCGGGCCCTCCTCGGGCTCGGGCTTGCGGCGATCGTCCTCGGCGCTGCGCTCGGCTTCGTGCGGCACGGTGCGCTAGCGACCGCCACGGTGCCGCTGGCGTCTCTTCCCTCAGGTCTCCTGGAGCTGAATGACGCCGCATGGCTGACCCTGGGGATCCTGGTCTTCCTCGGGGCGCCGCCGCTCGCGATCGCCTATCTCGGCGTGGAGTTCGCGCGGGCGGGGGACCGGCTTCATGCGCTGATCTCGGTCAGCGTGCTCGTCCTCCTGCTATCGGGCATGGCCACGGCGCTGCTGAGGCAGTCCGGCTCCGGCGAAGCTCCTCTGCCCCTCATGGCGCTGGGGCCGGAAGCGGGCGTGCTTCTCGCGTCGGTGGCCGCGGGGGCGCTCGGTGCCACGCTCGGACTGGGAGGCGGCGTGTTCATCGTGCCGATCCTGACGGTGTTCTTCGGCGTGCCGCTGAAGACGAGCATCGCCGCGAGCGCCGTGTCCGTCGTGGTGAACTCGCTGGGCAGCACCAGCATCTATCTGCGCCATCGGATGACGAACGTGCGCCTGGCACTGTTCATGGAGCTGACTACGGTCGTGGGGGCGGTGGCCGGCGGGATCATCGTGGTGCTCATCGCACCCCACCTGCTGCGTGCCGCGTTCGGGGTCGCGCTGATCGCGCTGGCCGTGGCGATGTTGGCCGGGCCGAGGCGGACCAGCGACGCGTCCGACGCCCCCGACCCTCTCCGCCTGAGGGGGGCGTTCCATGATCCGTCCGCCGCCGCCGACATCGAGTACGTGCCTCAGCGTCTCACGCTCGGCGCCGGGACCAGCACCCTGGCCGGGGTGACGTCCGGACTGTTCGGTATCGGCGGCGGGGCCATCAAGATGCCCCTGCTCCACACCATCATGCGCGTCCCCGTGAAGGCCGCCGCGGCCACCAGCGTGTTCATGGTCGGGATCACGGTGTCGGCCAGCGCATACGTGTATTACGCCCATAGCCTCATCGACCTATCGGTCACGGTCCCCGCCATACTCGGCATCCAGTTCGGCTCGCGACTCGGAGCCGACGCGTCCAGGAAGCTCCGCGGGGTGACGCTCGTGCGAATCCTCGTCGTCATCCTGGTCTATCTGGGCGTCGTGCTCCTCCTCCAGGCATTCGGCATCCACGTGCCGGGTGCGGCCGAGCGGTCTGCGCCGGTCTGAGTCGCGCTCGACCCTTCAGGTCCGGACTCGCTCGTCCGAGTCCAGCAGCACGAGGAGCCCGAAGGTGGCGATGTCGCCGAAGAGCATGGGCGCCAGGAGCGGCGCCCCGCGAATGAAGCGCTCGCCCACGATCGCTCCCTCGACGACGAGGTTGGTCCCGATGTGCAGCGCGACTCCTGCCATGCCGACGAGGATGATGAGAGCCATGGAGGCCGCGTAGGTCAGGATGTCGCTGCGGCTCGGCACTTCCAGGAAGCCCATGATCAGGGGCGCGACGGTTCCGAGCACACCGGCCGTCGTGGGCACCCAGAGCCAGCGGTTGGAGAAGTCCGTGTGGGCGTGGTCGAGCACGGAGGAGAGGAGTGTCGCGAGCATGCCGAGGCTGACCCAGAAGAAGTACGCCCGGGTCTTGGAGAAGGGCAGGCGAAGCCGGAAGCCACCCGGCAGGATCAGCGTTCCGCTGTCCGGCGGGTCCTCCACCCAGAGCGCGCTCAGGCCGAACATCCCCACGAGCGCGAACGTGAGTGGTGCGATCACCGGCGGTCCCCAGACCAGGAGCCCGAGGTTTACGCGCTCTCCGGCGGGGGCGAAGGGAAGGACGGCCCGGTAGACGTGGAACCAAGCGCCCAGGAGCCCGATCACGATGCTGAGGAGGTAGGTCGGCACGGCCAGCCCCACCGCAAGCGATCGGTTCTTCCTGTTGACGAGGCCCGCGACCACGAGGAAGGTCCCGGCGATGGGCCCGAAGACGATGGGGATCCACTCGTCGGGGCGGATCGTCCCGCTGATCGAGTGGGCCAGGAAGATCTCGACGGCCAACAGGTACTCGTTGAGCGCGGCCATCAGAAGGAAGAGCTGATCCCGCGTGAACGGGATCTTCCACCTCCGCACGGCGGGCACGGCTTCGGCGAGGAGGTACACGCCGAGCTCCTACCTTCCTCCGCTTCTTCCGGGTTCTCCCGCTTCGTCGAGCTTCTCGCGCGTCATCGTGCGAAGCTCGGAAAGGGACTTGAGCATCTCGTAGGCGCCGTGCCACTGCGTGTAGTCAGCTCCCTGCATCCACATGCCGAACTTCGCGGTGCGCCCCCAGTGGTGCCAGTTCTCGAAGTACTCGTAGTCGATGGGCTCGTCGAAGGGGGCCGACGTGAGCAGCCCGCGATCCTTCAAGGGCTGGACGATGCTGTCGGCTTCGTGCACACGGGCGTTCACGGCCTCGACCCCGCGGTCCGCCGCGTCGTAGAAGTCGTTGACGAACTTGCTGTTGTGACACTCCATGCACACCGACTGCATGCGTACCTTGTTGTCCTGCCATGCCGGCCTACGGGTGCTGACCTCGGCGGCCAGGAACCAGGTCAGCCGGTCCCCCGTGTCGTGTGTCGTGGAGGCCCCTCCGAACCCGCTGAAGTGGCAGATGGCGCAGGTCGGAGCGGGGAAGTCCTTGGGTGTCAGCGTGCCGGGGCGAGCGCTCCAGTTCCACTTGTAGCCGGTCGTATGGTACGCGATGCCATGCGCGGACTCGGTGTAGATCTCGTACTGAGGATGGTCCGGGCCGATGTGGCAGTTGTTGCATGTCTCCGGCTTGCGTGCCTGCTCGAGGCTGAACTCGTGACGGAGGTGGCACTTCTGGCATTGACCCACCGATCCGTCCGCGTTGGGCTGGCCGACGCTGTGGCAGGAAACGCACGCGAAGCGGGTGATGTCGGGGCCTTCCAGGGCGAAGAGCGCATTGCGGAGCTTGTGGGGGTCGAACTGCCCCTCCGGGATCGCTTCGTACTGGGTCCGTTGGTCCGGCGTGAGCCCTGCGCTGCCGGCGTACGCCACGTAGGCCGGGATCCCGTGCCGTGAATGCTCGAACTGATTCGTCTCCGGCTCGTGGCACCTCGAGCACATGTGAGGGGTCGGCGAAGCCAGGATCCACGTCCCTTCGTGCTCCACCGCGCCCGGATAGTCGGCGTCCACCTCGTGGCAGTCTTCACATTTCACGTTGGCCGCGGCCATCGTGCTCACGCCGTACTGCTCGACGATCCCGGGCGTCGCGTTGCGGTGGCAGCGCACGCACTCGTCGTTGCTGCCCGCGAGCGCGTTGACCCCACCCACTTCGGAGGGCTCGCCCGCGTGTCCGATGGCGCGGAGCACGGCCGCGAGGCCAACGGCGACGATGACGATCAACAGGGTCCCGATCAGGACCTGGGAGCGGCTGAAGAAGGACTGGCTCGAGGGGTCGGGCACAGGACCTCAGCGGGTAGAGCCGACAGCGTCGGCGGCGAGCGTCGCACGAGGTCACCCGGGCATGCTGGAGGCCTCGGCACCGGGAGGTTGAGCCTAAGGGTCCGAAGGGGTGGGAGCAAGGCGGCGCGCCGGCTCCTGGCCCCTATCTCTCGAGGGACGGAATCAACTCCAGCGAACGAGCCCTTGCGGTCAGCGCTGCGAGACGCGTGGCCTCGAGCCTGGCCACTTCCTCTCCGAGGTCCGTGAGGCGGTAGTAGCGCCTACGCTCCGCCGTGGGATCGTAACTCACCCGCTCGTCCGCTTCTTCCAGAAGTCCGATGGACCTCAGGCGCTTGAGGGAGCGATACAGGTTCGCCTGATCCACCCTCACCTGTCCGTGGCTCTCCTGCTCGATCTGCTTCGCGATCGCGTACCCGTGCCGCTCCTCCGGGACGAGGGCGAACAGTGTCAGATAGTCCCTGGGCTGCAGAGGAATCAGGGAGACCGGGTCGATCACTTCACACGTTGCGCCCATGGGGATAGCTCCGCTGGGAATTGGCCTCTGATGCCGCGTCCCCTCGACAGCCGACCGGGAGAGCATACGGCATGCTGCGACTTCGAACGACGGGGATCCACTCCCCACTCCACACATTCACCGCCACCATATGGATCTACCGGTCGCCCGGAACGCGGGCTCCAGCAGGCAGCCGGCTCGAAGCCGGCCAGCAGCGACGCTACATAGGTATAGACGTAGAACCGGGGCGATTGGTTGCAGGTCGCCCTCCGACGGAGGTCCACGGCCCCACTGGGAGGACGCCGACTAACCGCGAGTTTTAACGAGTATCGCCCCGTGCACGTGGCCCGATCCGAACCGGACGGTCGCCTGGCGTGCGTCCAGGAACCGCAGCGAGTCGATGTCCGTCGAGTTGATCTCCTTCAGAGAGTCCGGCCCGCCCATGCGGGTCCCGTCCAGGTAGATGACGATGTCACTCTGCTGAAAGAAGCTCCCCTCGCCACGCTTCCGCAGCCACAGGGGCCGGAGCTTCTGGATCAGGTCGTACGCGTTCGAGGTGCCCGCGCGGGCGATCTCGTTGCGGGTCAGGAGGTTCGGGTTGGCGGGCGGGGGCGTCCCGGGGCGTGCGGAGGAGCACGCCCCGAGAACGAGGACCGCGGCAACCACGGCATGGAATCTCTTCATTGGCGGCAGGTTCCGAACGGGTCGGGCCTGGGGTGATCGACCACCACCCGGTGGTCGAGGTCGGCTACGTGCTCCGCCAAGTCCTCGACGAAGCTCACGACCTTGGCCATGTGGGTGTAGTCGATGAACTGTGGCTCGTCGGTGACCTGGTGGTAGTCACGATGCAGCCCGGTGGTGAAGAAGACGATCGGAATGCCGTAGCGGGCGTACTCGTAGTGGTCGCTACGGCAGTAGATGTTGGCGGGATGGCCGTCGGCGTCGAACGCGTAGTCGAAGCGGAGGCCGTGGTGGTCCTCGGTGTTGACGGTCTCGACGAGGTCACCGAGCTCCGTGGACAGACGACGGGACCCGACGAGCATGAGGTAGTTCGGTCCTCCGTGGACCGCCTGCCCGTCCTTCGTACGCCCGGTCTCGTCTTCGGCGTCGCCCCGTCCGATCATGTCCATGTTCAGCTGGGCCACGATGGAGTCCCTCGGGACCGTGGGGTGGTCGGTGAAGTAGCGCGAGCCGAGCAGCCCCTTCTCTTCTCCGACGTGCCAGACGAAGAGCAGGGAGCGCCGCGGCCTGGGGTCGAGCGACATCACCTTCTCGGCGATCTCCAGCAGGGCGACAGAGCCGGAGCCGTCGTCGTCGGCTCCGTTCGAGATGGAATCCGGACGCGCGCTCCCCGGATGGGCGGCACGGTACGCCGCGAGCAGCGAGTCCACCCGCTCCTGTTGGGCCGGTGTGGCCTGGTTTCCGCTGTCGTCGGCTCCCTCCGGCCTCACCACCCCATTCCAGATCCGGATGGAATCGGCCGCCACGGGGTGGTCGGTGAACCCGACGTGGTCGTTGTGTGCGCCGAGCGCCACGTACTCGCCCTTGAGCTCCGGATCGCTCCCGGGGATGATGGCCACGACGTTGCGGGACGGATACGGCATGGGCTCGACGTCGTAGCGGATGTGCATGGACGCCGTGGCGCCCGCCGCGCCCAGCTTCAGCTCGGCGAGGGGCACGGAGAACATCTTGCCGGCGGCCGCTGTCGAGACCAGGAGGATCGGCGTTCCCCCGTCACCAGGCTCCGGAGCATCCGGATCGTCGACGAAGCCGCGCGGTCTCGTCAGGTAGGGTCGGATGCCTGCCGGAAGCTGATCGAGCCCCACCACCGCGAGCGCCGCCGCACCCTCGACCGTGGGTGCCGACCTGAGGCTGAGGACGCTCCCTCCGCGCGGGATGCTCAGAACGACGAGTTTGCCCTGCGCCTGCGCGGGGGTGAGGGCGGCCGCCGTGTCGCCGACGACTCCACCGTACACGATGTCGGTCCCGTCGAGGTCCGCCGGCTCGGTGGTGACCGGAAGGTAGTCGTCGCCGAGCGCCAGGGGCGAGCCGTCCACCGAGACCGCCGAAAGCGTATCCAACGCGCGCGTCTTGTACGGAACGCTCTGGAAATACGTGCCGTCGTCACCGGCCGGAGTCAGCCCCAGGCGCCGCGCCTCGGCGGCGATGTAGTCGGTGCCCTTGACGTCGCCGAGGGTTCCCGCTTCTCGGCCCTGCATCGAGTCGTCGGCCAAGATGTAGAGCCGCGTCATCAGGTCGGCCGGGGTGATGGCGGGGCTGGTGGGTCGGGGCGTGTGCTCGCGCGGCAGCGTGCTTTGCGCAGCCGCCGTGGCGGGACGGCACCCCAGGACCAGCGAACCCGCGACGACCATCGTGAGGGTGTGACGCATGGAAGGTCTCCTCTATCCCTACTTTCTCTGGGTCAGGATGATGGCTCCACCCACGTGGCCCGACCCCAGGCGGTTCGTCGCCTGGCGCGCGTCGAGAAACTGGATGCTCTCGAGCTGGGAGCCGATGAAGTTGCGGAGCTCGGAAGGCCCACCCATACGGCTGCTCCCCAGATAAACTACGACCTGGTTGCTCCCGGGATTGTTGAAGCTGGCCTGCCCGCGGGGGATGAGCCACTGGGGGTGGATCTGCTGGACGATCTCGTAGGCGGTGGACGAACTCAGGTCGGCGAGCTGCTCCCGCGTGATGATCGTGGAGTTGGAGCGTGGAGCGTTGCCTCCAGAGGCGCTGGCGCAGCCCGACAGGACGAGCATGAGGCCGAGGGCGAACACAGACACGGGCTTTCGCATGACTCTCTCCCGAGAAGAGTGACGTCGGAGGCGCCGGCGGGAGGATACGTCGACGCAATCGTATCACGGCCTGCCGGGTCGAGCCAGTGCGGCGGGGCCATCGACCGTCAATTCAGATCCCGGGACAGGATCAGCTTGAGCGTCAGGGGATCGGACCCCTTGGTCAGTCCGACACCGACCCCGGCTTCGACTTCCAGCGAGCGGCCGCCATGATCAACTACGCCGTACACCTGATGAGATTGCTCCCGGACCGGTGCGAACGCGTGGAGAGGACCGAAGTCGGCGTACTCCTCCACTCCGACAGCCCAGGCCGGCGAGACGTTGAGCGCGAGCCGCGACGAGGGAGCGAACTCCATGTTTCGCGGTCCGTCCCAGGACGTGTCGAGAATGGGGTTGAAGACGAGGTCCGCGCGGCCCAGATGCCACCCGACGATGGGTCGGATCTCCGACGTGAAGCGGGTCGGATCCCACTGCCTGGCATTGTAGCTGAACTCGAAGTTGATGCCGTAGAAGAACCTGCGCTGCTCGGCGTGCGGAACCGCGAAGAGGGTACGGAGCTTGAATCCGTCGAGCGACGCCCCCCGGCTCCGGTCGATGCTGTACAGTGGCAGGTAGAGCCCCGCCTCGAACCAGTCGGTCACGCCATATGCCCACTCCGGAACCCCGAAGAGGGATCCGTCGGTCGAGATCCCCCCGGGGAACGCGGGGCGCTTCAGTCCGTCCGGAGTGAAGTTGTCGTGGAGTGTGAGATTGAAGACGCCGGGTGGGGCGAGACCTCCGTCGTAGACCTGGATCTCGTCGGACTGGGCGCTTGCCAGGCCAGGTGCCAAAGCGAGGGCGACCAGCATCGCCCCCGACCTGCGTGTCAACATCATGACGCCTCCGGGAACCCACGCGACGAAGTCCGCCTCGCCGTCGCGTTCTCCGAGGTCACATAGCATGCATTCGCGGAGGAGGCAAGAACGTCGAGACGACCCGCAAAGGCCCGTCTCTTGGTGCCGGCCGCGATGCGCCCTATCCTCACGAAGGCGCTGGCGCGCCTGCGCGACGCACATTCCAGGAGCTGACATGAGCGCAAGACTGTTGTTTTCCGTGGGGCTGGTGGCCGGGATGGCCGCGCTCGCCTCGCCTGCTGCCGCTCAGAGCGCGGCAGGGTCGTCCGGAGCCCCGGAGCGGGCCGTTCGTCGGGACATCCCCATCACGCACATGATTCAGCGAGCCTACGCGGCGGGTACCCGGGACTCTCTCGGGACGCCCGGTCCGCACTATTGGCAGCTCTGGATGGACTACACGATCCATGCGCGGCTCGATCCCGAGAGCTCGACCGTGACGGGCCGTGAGTCCGCCGTGATCCACAACAACAGCGACACGGCGATGACATCGGTGCAGATCCGGCTCGATCAGAACCTCTTTCGGGCCAACGTGCCGCGGACGAATCCGGTCCCGGAGATCACGGGCGGGATGCAGCTCAGCAGCCTGACGTTCGACGGTCAGGCGGTGGACCTGAACCCACCCCCGATGCGGCGGGGCCGGGGCGGCCAAAGCCGAGAGGTCCAACTGGCCGCCTACGGCATCGACGAGACGACCGCGCGCATCACGCTTCCGAATCCGATTCCGGCGCACGGCATGGGCACGCTCGGAGCTGAGTGGAGCTTCAAGGTCCCGCTCGTGGCGTCGGGTCGCGGAGAGCGGATGGGCCGGTGGGCTGATTCCCTGTTCGAGGTCGCGCAGTGGTATCCGCGCGTCGCGGTGTTCGACGACCTGCGGCAGGGCGGTTGGGACACCGATCCCTACCTGGGCTCGTCGGAGTTCTACAACAACTTCGGGCACTTCGACGTCACGCTCGACGTCCCGGCCGGCTGGCCCGTGGGTGCCACGGGGGTGCTCCAGAATCCCGACGAGGTGCTCACACCTCAGATCCGGGAGCGGCTCTCGCACGTGCTCGATTCCGACTCGACGCGGACGATCGTCGGACCGGACGAGCGAGGACCCGGCAAGGCCACGGCGGCCGGTGACCGTCTGACGTGGCACTTCGTGGCCGACACGGTCGGCGATTTCGCGTGGGCCACCTCGAACCACTACGTGTGGCAGGCCACACGGGCCACGATTCCGGATCGCGGACCGATTCCCATCAACATCTTCTACGTGCAGAACGACACCGGGCGATATGCCGACATCGGGCCGACGACCCGTCATGCCCTCGAGTTCTACTCCAAGCTCTGGATGCCCTACGCGTTCCCGGAGCTCACGGTCGTGGACGGTCCGGAGACCGGCATGGAGTACCCGATGTTCATCATGTCCGCCGTCGGTGCCGCGGACCACGAGGCGGGCCACGAGTGGTGGCCGATGATGGTGGGCACCAACGAGACCTGGTACGGGTTCATGGACGAAGGCTTCAACCAGTACATGAACATCCTCTCGGCCGACGACCGCCACGGCCAACCGGCGGACCTCGACGGACTCGGCCAGCGCTACGGCGAAGTCAGCGGCGACGAGCGTGAGGCCCCGCTCATGTGGGACGCCAACTACGGCGGTCCGATGTACTCGTTCCAGGCCTACGGGAAGGCCCCGATGATGCTCTCGATGCTGGGCGGCGTCGTGGGTGACACGGCCGTCTGGCGGGCGATGAGCAGCTACGCCAAGGCGTGGCGGTTCAAGCACCCTTCGCCATGGGACTACGCGTTCTACATGGACCATGCGCTCGGCCGCGACCTCGGGTGGTTCTGGTACTACTGGCTCTTCACCACCGAGTCGGTGGACGGCTCGATCCAGAACGTGACCACGAACGGGGGCCACACGACGGTCACGGTGCGTCAGGACGGCCAGATGCCCTCACCGGTGGTGCTCCAGGTGGAGTTCGCGCCGGATGGGCCGCCCATCCGGATGATGGACAACGCCACCAAGCTGGACGATCACACCGTGGTCGTTCGCTGGCCGGCGAGCGTCTGGTTCTCGGGTAGCCGCACCTTCCAGGCGGACCTCGACTTCGGACCACGCCCGATCGAGAAGATCACGTTCGATCCGCACTGCCGCTTCCCGGATAGCAACCCCTCGGACAACATCTGGCCGCGCTCGGCGGCGCCGCAGGGGGGCGCGGGGAATATCTACGCCTCCATGTACGGTGGAGCGGGGAGGTGCTACGGGCAGTAGGGCAGTAGGTAGGGTCGCGTTCGCGCGAGGGGGGCCGCCTCCGACGGCGGTTCCCTCTCGCCGCGACTCCGCCGAATCGTGGTCGCGAGGGGCGTCTTTCTCTCCGGCCTTTCTTGCTGGGTTCGCGGGGGGCCTCTCCGCTTTCGCTCTCCCCCTTCCTTACCCCGCCGCCTCGGCGTCGCTCGCTCGCAGGTGGCGGCTCCGCGCTCTGAGAGGGAATCGCCGTCGGAGGCTCCCATCGCGGTGGTCGCCCCTCCCCAGCACCCGTAGGCCGCGTGGGCGCTTGCGACCATGTGGAGCCGGGAGGGTGAGCGACCGGCCGTCGTATCCCCTCCGGAAGCATCCCCCTACCCCCTGCCGGCCCATCTGATATATTACATATCAGTACGCCTCTGAACGCCCGCCTCCCCGGGCGTCGGATCTGTTTTCCGATGCGCAGGGAGAGCGGGCGTGGCCATTTCAGGGACCTTGGAACCCCCCACGAAGAAGCCGATCCTCCAGGTTCGGTCGCTTCGACTCCAGGTCTACGAGCACCTGAAGGAGCTGATGAACGAGGGTCAGCTTCGGCCTGGCGCGTTCCTCGACCTCCGCAGCCTCGAGGGTGACCTCGGCATCAGCCGCACCCCTCTGAGGGACGCGCTGCTCCGTCTCGAGTCCGAAGGTTTCGTCGAGATTCTGCCCCGGCGCGGCGTCCGCATCGTCGAGCTCACCCTCGAGCGCATCCGCGACATCTACCAGATCATCGGCGCGCTCGAGGGCTCCGTGCTGCGGACCCGACGTCCCGAGCTCGCCGTCGCTCTGGCGCCCCGCATGGAGGGGCTCAACCAGGAAATGGTCCGCGCGCTGGACGCCTTCGACTACGAGTTGTTCTACGAGCGGAACGCGGCCTTCCACGACGCCTTCCTGGAGCTCTCGGCCAACACCGAGCTGGTCGAGCACGTCCGCATCGAGAAGCAGCGACTCTACGACTTTCCTCGCAAGCACGAGGTGATCCGGGAGTGGGAAGAGCGCTCCACGCACGAGCACGAGGCGATCGTGCACCTCCTGGCCCAGGGCGACGTCGCGAGCGCGGCGGACTTCCTGCGCGACGTCCACTGGTCGTTCGATGTCCAGAGCCCGTTCATCCGCAGGTACTACGGTGTCGAGGAAGGAGGGACCCGTGCAGCCCGTTGAGCAAGCGGTCGGCCTGCAGGGCCTGATCTTCGACATCCGCCGCTACTCGGTGCACGACGGGCCGGGTATCCGGACGACGGTCTTCTTCAAGGGGTGCCCCCTGAGCTGCTGGTGGTGTCACAACCCGGAGAGCCAGGGAAGGGACCCGTTCGTCTACTACAATCCGGATCGGTGTCTGGGCTGCGGGAGTTGCATCGAGGCGTGCCCGTCGGGGGCGCTCTCGATGACGCCGAACGGCGTGGCGACCGATGCATCTCGCTGCACGCTCGGTGGGACGTGTGTCTCAGCTTGTCCGGCCGAAGCCCGCCAGATGGTGGGGACGCGGTACTCGGTCGGCGACGTGCTGACCGAGATCGAGCGCGACCGACTCTTCCACGAGCAGTCGGGCGGGGGCGTCACCTTCTCGGGCGGCGAACCGCTGCAGCAGTGGCGCTTCCTCATCGAGGTGCTGGACGTGTGCGGGGACCACGGCATCCACCGGGCCGTCGACACCACCGGCTTCGCCTCGCCGAACGTGATCATGAGCGTGGCCGAGCGCACCGACCTCTTCCTGTACGACATCAAGACGATGGACGCGGCGCTCCACCGCGAAGCCACTGGCGTGCCGCTACAGCCCATCCTGGACAACCTGGTGCGCCTGGCGTCGGCGAGGGCCAGGATCCGGATCCGCATTCCGTTGATCCCCGGCATAAACGACAACGACGTGAACATCGAGCGTACCGGTGCCTTCCTGGCGGATCTGCCGGGCATCGACGCCGTGCATCTTCTGCCCTTCCACAAGCCGGCCAAGAGCAAGCACGCCAGGTTCGGGATTCCCTGGCGCCTGGAGAACGATCGCGAGATTCCCGACGAGCGTACGCAGGAGCTGTCCGCCCGTCTGGAGCGCTTTGGTCTCTCCGTCACCATCGGAGGTTGAGAACCGTGAACGAACGCATCGCCTGCCTCAAGGAGCAGAGCTTCAACGCCCACCCCGCCATCTCCACGGAGCGCGCGGAGATCATCACCCGGTTCTATCGGGAGAACGAGGGCAAGCATCCGGTGCCGATGCTCCGCGCCATGGCGTTCAGGGAGCTCTGCGAGAAGAAGACGATCTACATCGGCAAGGGCGAGCTCATCGTCGGCGAGCGTGGCCCGGCGCCGAAGGTCGTGCCGACCTTCCCTGAGCTCACCTGCCACTCGGTCGACGACCTCCGGACGCTGAACGACCGCGACAAGACCAACTACACGGTCGACGACCGCGGCATCGCCGTGTACGAGCGTGACGTGATCCCTTACTGGAGGGGCCGCTCGATGCGGGACCGCGTGTTCGCGCACGTACCCGAGCCGTGGCTCGATGCATACGAGGCGGGTGTCTACACCGAGTTCATGGAGCAGCGCGCGCCCGGGCACACCGCCCTCGACGGCGAGATCTACCGGATGGGCATGCACGACTACAAAGCCCAGATCGCGGATCGGATCTCCCGGTTGGACTGGCACGGCGACCCCGACGCGACGCGAAAGCTCGAGCAGCTCAAGGCGATGGACATCGCCTGCGACGCAGCGATCATCTTCGCCGAGCGGCACGCAGACCTGGCCGACGAGATGGCGGCCGAGGAGTCGGATCCGATCCGTCGCGAGGAGCTGCACCGCATCGCAGAGGTCTGCCGGTGGGTTCCCGCGCACGCTCCGCGCAACTTCTGGGAGGCCGTCCAGATGTATTGGTTCGTCCACCTTGGCACCGTGACGGAGCTGAATGGGTGGGACGCGATGAACCCGGGCCACATCGACCAGCACCTGCAGCCGTTCTACGAGCGGGGCCTGGCCGACGGAACGCTCGACCGGGAGTCCGCCAAGGAGCTCCTGGAGTGCCTCTGGATCAAGTTCAACAACCATCCCGCGCCGCCCAAGGTGGGCGTCACGGCGATGGAAAGCGGCACCTACAACGACTTCACCAACATCAACTTCGGTGGCCTGACGGCCGGCGGCTCCGACGGCGTGAGCGATGTCTCGTACCTCCTGCTCGAGGTCGTCGACGAGATCCGGCTCCTTCAGCCGCAGGCCAACGTGCAGGTGAGCGCCAAGACCCCGGACCGGTTCCTCAAGGCCGCGGCCAAGGTGATCCGGAAGGGCTACGGCTATCCCTCGCTCTTCAACGCCGACGAGGTGATCGACGAGCAGGTCCGCGCGGGCAAGACGATCGAGGACGCGCGCGAAGGCGGCACGAGCGGGTGCATCGAGACCGGCTCGTTCGGGAAGGAGGCCTACATCCTCACGGGCTATCTGAACGTGCCGAAGATCCTCGAGATCGCCCTGAACGACGGTGTGGACCCGGCATCCGGCAAGCAGATCGGTCCGAAGACGGGATCGCCCGAGACCTTCCATGGCTTCGAGGAGGTCTACGAGGCGTTCCAGAAGCAGCTCGAGTACTTCGTCGAGCTGAAGGTGGAGGTCAACCAGTACATCGAGTCGATGTACGCCCGGTACGCGCCGGCGCCGTTCCTGTCGGTCGTCATCCGCGACTGCATCGAGAACGCCAAGGATTACAACGACGGCGGCGCCCGCTACAACACGACCTACATCCAGTGCTGCGGCATCGGCACCATCACCGACAGCTTGTCGGCGATCCGCACCCATGTGTTCGAGGACGGCACCGTGAAGATGGGCGAGCTGCTGAAGGCGCTCGCCGACGATTTCGAAGAGGATGAGCCGCTCAGGCAGCGTCTGTTGAACAAGACGCCCAAGTTCGGCAACGACGATGACAAGGCCGACACGCTCATGCAGCGGATCTACGATTCGCTCTTCCGCACGATCGACGGGCGGCCCAACACCCGGGGCGGCGCGTACCATCTGAACATGCTGTCCACGACGTGCCACGTGTACTTCGGGACCCGGGTGGGAGCGACGCCGGACGGTCGCCGGGCCTGCCTGCCGATCTCCGACGGCACCTCACCCGCCCACGGTGCGGACCGCCACGGGCCCACGGCCGTGTGCAAGTCGCTGGGCAAGATGGACCAGGTGAAGTCGGGCGGAACGCTGCTCAACCAGCGCTTCCTGCCGCAGGTGCTCGAGGGAGACACGGGCATCGATCGGCTTTCGGACCTGGTGCGGACCTACTTCCGTCTCGGCGGCCACCACATCCAGTTCAACGTGGTGGGCACCGAGACGCTCCGGGATGCGCAGGCGCATCCGGACCAGTACCGAGACCTGCTCGTGCGGGTGGCTGGCTACAGCGACTACTTCGTGGATATCGGGAAGGATCTCCAGGAGGAGATCATCGCGCGGACCGCTCAGGAAGGGTTCTAGGGGACGCGCACAACGACTTCCTGGTGAACCAGAAGGTGGAGGAAGAGATCCGGGTCCTGATGGAGCACCTCGAAGCGCAGAATCAGGCTCTGGCCCGGATCCACCAGGTCGTGCTGGGGCTTGCCGGGCCCGCCGGTCGGGAGGGGGAGCCTTCGACCTCGGCGTGAGAGAGCCCTTTCGTCTCGGATCGGGTCGGGCGATCATCAGGGTTCGCCGTTCTCGCCAGAAGGAGGTCACTATGTCACGCCACGTCGCGCTCGTCTCCATCCTGACCGTGGGTCTCTCTCTGACGGCCTGCGGAAGCGGGTCCAACAAGGAAGAGGTGCCCCAGTCGGGGGCTTCCACGCCCGGGATGCCGTCCGCGACGGCCGCCGCACCCGGCGTCGAGATCACCGAGCCCGCGGATGGCGACACGATCACCGGGCCGCAGGTCCAGGTGCATCTCGTTGCACATGGATTCAGCGTGGTCCCCGCGGGTGACGCCACACCCAACAGCGGGCACCTCCACCTCTTCCTGGATCGTGACATCGGCCCGATGGGCGAGCCGATCTCCAAAGAGCCCGGCCACATCATTCACCTGGGTGATGGTTCCAGCGACTACGTCTTCGACAGCGTAGCGCCCGGCACGCACCGGCTGATCGCATTGGTGGGTGACTCGATCCACGTTCCGGTGCAGCCCCCCATCGCGGACACGGTGAGCTTCACCGTCCGGTAGGGCCCGAGGCCCAGCCCCTCAGCGGGCTCGGCCCACTGCCCGGAGGTAGCGGCGGGCGAGTTGCTCGAGGCGCAGGTTATCCTGCTCTCGCGCTTGTTCGAGGATCTTCTCGACGTGGGGCGCCAGGCGTGCCTCACCCCAGCGACAGCCCGTGGCATCCTCGGCGCCCCGGGTATCTCCCAGGTTGGCCCCCTCGATGAGCGCCCAGGCGGCGGCTTCATCGAAGTAGGGAGAGTCGGGCTCCGGCAGACTGTATCGTGGCTTCGGGCTCTGATCAGCGTCCTCGTTGACGAATGCTCTGGACATCGACCGACCTATCCTCCTCGATCATTCGTTCCTGCGCTGCGGGATTCCACGGCATGACCCTGACGGGGCTCCGGGGGGTAGGACTTCCGTTCCGGGACGGCTACATTGCATCCTCTCCCTTTTCAAGGATAACGGATCGTGCGTGTACGACTTGGAATGGCGCTCCTCGGCGCCGTCGTGACAGTGACCGCGTGTCAGTCTTCGTCTCAGGCGTCTCTGAAGACGGACAGCCAGAAAGCGAGCTACGCGCTCGGCGTCAGCATCGGGACCCAGCTCAAGCCGTCCGCCGAGCGGGTCGATCTCGCGGCGCTCGGCAAGGGGCTCGACGACGCCATGTCGGGCCGCGATCTGGCGATCCCGAAGGACAGCCTTCAGAAGATCCTCCAGGACTTCTCCAAGACGGCCCAGGACGACCGCATCAAGGCGCGTGTCGACGAGGGCAACAAGAACCTGAAGGCCGGCAAGGCGTTCATGGACGAGAACGGCAAGAAGCCGGGGGTCAAGACCACGGACAGTGGGCTCCAGTACGAGGTGCTCCAGCCGGGTGACGGCCCCCATCCCGATTCCGCCGACCAGGTGACGGTCCAGTACAAGGGGACGCTCGTCGATGGGACCGAGTTCGACAGTTCCTACAAGCGTGGCCAGCCGGCGACGTTCTACGTGAACCGGGTGATCAAGGGCTTCTCCGAAGGCCTGCAGCTCATGCCCGTCGGGAGCAAGTACCGGTTCGTGATCCCGCCGAACCTGGCGTACGGCCCTCAGGGCAGCGGTGACGCGATCGGCCCGGACGAGACGCTCGTCTTCGAGGTGGAGCTCGTCAAGATCGACTCAGCCGGAACGAGCGCAGGGGGCGGCTCCTAGGGGTCGGACCGGAGATCGGTCGACCTTTCGCGGCACGTCCGTGACGTGACGACGCCGGCCTCGCCGGCTCGGGTGGGTGTGTGATCCACCGTCGAGCCGACGAGGCCGGCGTTTGCGTGCCTCGATCGCCTGCCACCCCTCCGGGAGGGCCTCCTCCTTACATGCCGGAGGACTCCACGCCGAACCGGAAGATCGTGCGGGTCTTGTACTGATCCCCCGGCCTCAGAACCGTCGACGGGAAGCTCGGATGGTTGGGTGAGTCCGGGAAATGCTGGGTCTCGAGAGCGAACGCGGCCCGGTGCCCGTACGTGATGCCATTCTTCCCGGTAATCGATCCGTCGAGGAAGTTCCCCGAGTAGAACTGGATCCCCGGCTGATCGGTCAGGACCTCGAGGGTCCGTCCCGAGGTGGGAGCCCAGGCCTCTGCGGCCACGGTGAGTCCGGTGGCCGAGTCCACAGGCGTCTGGTTCAGCACCCAGTTGTGGTCGTATCCGCCGGCGATATGGAGTTGCTCGTTGTCGGCGTTGATTCGTTCACCGATCTCGTGAGGCGTCCGGAAGTCGAACGGGGTCCCTTCCACCGGACGGAGCTCGCCCGTCGGGATGAGCGTCGAGTCTACCGGGGTGAAGGAGTCGGCGTTGAGCATCAGCCGATGGGTGAGGATGCTGCCGGCGCCGTCGTCCTCCAGATTCCAGTACGAGTGCTGAGCCAGGTTGACGACCGTGGGCTTGTCCGTGGTCGCCAGGTAGTCCACCACGAGCTCGTTCGAGTTCGTGAGGGTGTAGGTGACCTGGGTGTTCAGCGTGCCGGGGTACCCCTCTTCTCCGTCCGGGCTCGTGTACTTGAGCACGACCCCCACCGCAGTGTCGCTCTGGAAGGTCGTCCCGCTCCACACGCGCTGGTCGAAGCCCTTGGTGCCCCCGTGCAGGGAGTTGGGTCCGTCGTTCGTGGGAAGCTGGTACTGGTTGCCGTCGATCGAGAACTTGCCGCCCGCGATCCGGTTCGCGTACCGCCCCACCACGGCTCCGAAGTACGGGAGGTGGGCGAGGTATTCCGGCGACGTATATCCTCCCAGGCTGTCGAAGCCCAGGACGATGTCGCCCATGTTCCCGTCCTTGTCGGGCGTCTTGATCGACAGGATGATGGCTCCGTAGGTCATCGCACGGACTTCGAGCCCGTTCGAGTTCTTGAGCGTGAAGACCTGAACCGAATCCCCATCCGGGGTCGTGCCGAACGGAGCGCTGGTGATGCTCGGGGTCATAGTCATTTCCACCGACGTGCAGCCGGTCATGCCCAGGAGGGCCAGGACGGGCACCGTCAGGGCCAAGGTGCGCGTGGGCTTCGCCATGGGATCTGCCCTTCTCGAAGGAATTCTGTGCGCCCGTGTGGGCGCGGGACCATTACAGCATTGAACAGTAGGGTCCAGGACCCGCCCTGGACAAGCGGACGGGGGGAAGGGGCCGTGTGGGGCGCCTCGTAGCCGATCACCCGGCCCGAAAGCATGGGAGCCGGGCCCTTCTGGAAGGGCCCGGCTCCCACTTCCCGCCGCGAGGTGGGGCGGTTCCTCAGCCCTTCCGGACCGCTTCGATCTCCTCGACGGTCTGGGGCTTGCGCGGACCGAGCCTCCGGGCGCCGTCGGCGGTGATGAGGTAGTCCTCCTCGTTTCGCATCCCGCCGAAGTCCCTCCACTTGTCCAGCTCGTCGTAGTCGATGAACTCGGTCAGGTGTCCCTCGGCGCGCCAGCGATCCATCAGCTGCGGGATGAAGTACACTCCGGGCTCCACCGTGATGACGAAGCCGGGCTCGAGCGCGCGCACGAGCCGCAGGGACTTCAGTCCGAACTGCGTGCTTCGTTTCTCTCCCGTGTAGCCCACGTACTGCTCGCCGAGGTTCTCCATGTCGTGGACGTCGAGGCCCATCATGTGCCCGATGCCGTGAGGCATGACCATGGCGTGAGCGCCGGCCTCCAGAGCTTCGTCCGTGTCACCCTTCATGATTCCGAGGTCCTTCATCCCCTCGAAGATCACGCGGCAAGCTGTGAAGTGGATATCCCGGTTCGGCACGCCCGGGGCGAGCGCGTCCACCGACGCGTCGTAAGCCGCCAGCACCAGGTCCCAGATCGTCTTCTGCCGTTCGTCGAGAGACGGGCTCACAGGGAACGTGGAGGTCAGGTCCCCCGCGTAGCCCATGGCGGTCTCGGCGCCGGAGTCGAGAAGGAAGAGGTCGCCGGCGGACAGCGTGTTGTGGTGCGCGTGGTTGTGGAGCGTCTGGCCGTTGATGGTCGCGATGACCGGGAAGGAGATTCGGCCGCCGCGGCGTAGTGCGAGTCCTTCGACTTCACCGGCGATCTCGGCCTCCGTGATACCGGGACGGGCCATGCGCATGGCCGCCTGGTGCATGGCCACCGAGGTGGCGATGGCCTTCTCGATCTCCGCGACCTCCTCGTCGCTCTTGTAGTTCCGTTGGGCGACCACCGCCTTGATGAGCTCCTCCGACGCTCCTTCGGTGACTCGGGATGGAGCCACGTCGAGCAGATCGGCGAGCTGGAGAACGATCTGCGCACGGTAGGGCGGCAGATAGTGGATCGGACGGCCCTTCGAGCGGGCCTGGCTCACCACCTCCGTCAGGGCCTCCCCGGGGCGCGTGCTTTCCACCCCGGCCTGAGCGGCTCGATCGGCCAAGGTGGGCAGGTCTCCCATCCACACGATGTCGTCGATCGTCAGCTCGTGGCCGAAGATGGTCGTGGTGCCGGCATCGACGTCGATCACCGCCGAGAGATCGGGCTGGTCGAGGCCGAAATAGTAGAGGAACGTACTGTCCTGACGGAACGTGAAGCAGTTGTCGGCGAAGTTGGCGGGACTCTCTCCATTGCCGGAAAACAGGAGGATTCCGCCGTCGAAACGGGACATCAGAGCGTCCCGGCGAGAGACATACGTGCTACGAGAAAACATGGTCGATCCTCTTCCTTCTTTGAGGGGGTCCGGCGCCTGAGATCAATCCTCGCGAATCGAATCACGAGGTCATAATCATACGGTGTATCCGGATCGGACACACGTGGAGGCGGGCCGCAGCTCCCGAGCGGAGGGGACTGCGGCCTTTTGAATCGGAGGTGGCGTCCTACCTGCCGGCCCGCACCCAGCGCAGACCGGCGCCCGCCACCCCGACCAGGATGCCCGAGAAGGTCGAGGCGGCGGTGTCCGCTCGCACGCCGACCAGGCGACGAACGCGACCGTCGAGCGTGAGACCGCTCTGCTGAGGCATCACGGGTCCGAACCCGCCGAGTCCGTCACCGCGGAGGAAGAGTCCCACTCCGGCATCCGCCCGCTCCGCGGTCGAGTCCAGCTCATAGAGGTTGCCGGCCACCACCAGGTCGGGGTGCCCGTCGCCGTCGAAGTCCGCAGGAATTGCGGACACGATGGGCGAGATCTGGGCCGGCCTCGGGAGCGGCGCCGCCTCGAAGCGTCCGTGACCGTCGTTTCTGAGATACATGGAGGCAAGCGTGCGTTACGCTCAGGCGGGTGGCCGCGTCGAGGGCGTCTTCACCCAGGATCTCGGGTAGCGTCGCGAGACCGTAGAGATGATGGGTCGGGAAGCGTTTCGCGATCGACGGGATCTCCCGGGTCATCCGTGCCGCGTAGTACCACGGGTACAGCTTGCCCGCCTCGTAATAGGCGGGCACCGCCTCGTCGCGCCCGTCGCCGTCGAAGTCACCGACATAGACCGAGAACGGCGTCTGAAGCGTGGGACGGTACGGGTAGTCGAGGCCGACGTTTCCGGCGACGATGTCGACGTCACCGTCGCCGTCGAAGTCCGCCGCAGCCAGGCTCTGCCACCAGCCGGACAGGCTGTCGAGACCGGACTCCGCGGTAGCATCCCGCAGATGCCCGCCCTCGTTGAGCAGCACCGTGACGGGGATCCACTCCCCGGCTACGATCAAATCCGGAGCTCCGTCTCCGTTCACGTCGGCCCACAGGGCATCCGTCACGGTCCGCAGGTGACCGAGCCCCGGAGCGACCTCCTCGGTCACATCGCGGAAGACGCCGCCCTCGTCGAGGAGGAGTCGGCTGCCCGCAGGTCGCCCGGGTGCCGGAAGGTCGTCCGGGTCGATGCGGTCGCCGACGAACAAGTCGGTATTACCGTCTCCGTCGAAATCGACCGGCGCGAGGACCGAGCCCGACGCGCCGAGGTCGGGCACCGTCTTCCCGGAAGCCGCTTGAAGGTGGCCACCCCCTTGGTTGAGGTAGAGCCGGTGGCGGGCCTCGGGCCGTCCGGGGTGAAGCGTATCTACGCTCACGACCCAGAGGTCGGGAAGACCATCAGCGTTCGCGTCCAGAAACGCGGCGTTCGTGATCCGCTCGCCGCGGTGGTCGATCCCGGGCACGGCACGGCCGTGAAAGCCACCGTCGCGCTGTTGGAGGTAGAGCCTGGAGGGGTGTGCCCCGCTCCCTCCGAAGAAGAAGTCGGGACGGCCGTCCTCGTCGGCGTCGCCCACGGCCAGGGCGACTTCGCCTCTACGCGTGGGGTACGGTCGGAGCGCGCTGTCGGGAGGCATCGGGGCCGCCCGCTGCATCGGCGTGGGCTGAAGCTCGTCGCTCGCATCCGAGAAGAGGTGCTCGGATGCGGCCGGCTCCCGCGGCTCGAGGGTGGCCCCCGTCGTGGAGTCCTTCAGGGTCATGAGCCGATCCGCGGCCACGTCCGTCAGGGTCTTCCGGGAGCCGCCGGGCCAGGTGACTTCAAGGGTGTCGACCCGACCGACCGCACCGAGCCCGAAGTGGAGCACGGGCTCCACGGAGGATAGATAGCCGCGTGTGGGCTGGAGCTCCTGGACCTGCTGTGCGCCTCCGGCCACCAGGCGGACCCGTGCGCCGACGGCGAAGGTGTTCGGGGCACGGCCTTCGAGGCGCAGCTCGAGCCAGTGGTGGTTCGGCCGTCCCTGAGCCTCGTTGCGATAGACGAACGCCTCACCCATGACGTTGTTCACCACCAGATCCAGGTCCCCGTCCCGGTCCAGGTCCGCGTAGACGGCGCCGTTGGAGTAG
This sequence comes from uncultured Gemmatimonadales bacterium, assembly GCA_963751265.1. Taxonomy (GTDB): domain Bacteria; phylum Gemmatimonadota; class Gemmatimonadetes; order Longimicrobiales; family Gaopeijiaceae; genus SZUA-318. The sequence continues at coordinate 219,974 of CAVVTU010000001.1, forward strand.
CTGGCCTGCACCAGGCCCCAGGCGTTCGTCCGGTCGGTGAAGCGCAGGTCTCCGTCGTTCCGGTAGATGCGATTGCGCACCTTCCTCCGAGGCTGCTTGGTCAGCAGCTCGCGGACGAGGCTTTCCGTGACATGGCCCTCTTTGGCCACGACCTCCTTCGTGCGGATCTCCCGGTAGTCGCGGAAGTCGCTGTTGATCATGTCGCGAGCGATGCCGTTGCTGATGAAGAGGTCCGGGCGTCCGTCGTTGTCGAAATCGGCGAGAAGGGGGCCCCAGCTCCAGTCGGTGGCGGTCACGCCCAGGAGGTTGGCGATCTCCGAAAAGACCGGGGTGCCGTCGGCCAGACGGCCCCGGTTCCACTGGAACGCGTTCTCCGCGTATTGGTAACCCTGGCCCTCCGCGACCACATGATCGAACCGGGGTCCGTGCGTGCCCAGATCGCTCGTCATCCGACCGTAGTGGGTCGGCATGTTCATCTCGAGCGTCATCACGTCCAGCCATCCGTCGCCGTCCAGGTCCGCGATGTCCATCCCCATGGAGGCGTAGGGGGTGTGGCCCATGGCTTCGTTCGCCACGTCTTTGAACCGCCCTCCCGGCTGGCCCAGATAGAGGTAGTCCCGCCCCGAATAGTCGTTGCTCACATAGATGTCGGGGCGCCCGTCGTTGTTGAGGTCCGCGACCGAGATGCCGAGGCCGAAGCCCAGGTTGGTATCCGCGAGGCCCGATTGGGCCGTGACGTCGACGAAGTGGTCGCCGTCGTTGCGGTAGAGCCGGTCGACCTGCAGGGGAGAGTGCCCCTGCTTGAGCTTCGACATCGTCTCGTAGCCGGCGACCCCGTGGTTCATGAGGTACATGTCCAGGTCGCCGTCGCCGTCCGCGTCGAAGAACACGGCCTGATTGGACATGGCCCGATCGTCCAGCCCGTAGGCTTCGGCCTCTTCGGTGAAGGTCGGAATCCCGTCCCGGACCCCCTGGTTGATGTACAGGAGGTTTCGGCGCAGGTCCGGGTCGTCGTACGCTCCGGAGTAGGACACGTAGATATCCAGCCGCCCGTCGCCGTTCACGTCCGCGAACGTGACGCCGGTGGCCCACCCCGTCTGACCCGCGACACCGGCGCGTGCGGTCACGTCCTCGAAGCGCAGGCCACCGCGGTTCAGGAAGAGCTTGTTGGGGACCTGGTTCCCGGTGAAGTAGAGGTCCGGCAACCCGTCGCCGTCCAGATCTCCCACGGCCACCCCGCCGCCGTTGTAATAGTACTCGTAGGTCAGCCCGTTCATCACCGGGTTCTCCTGGACCCGATTGTCGAAGCTCACCCCCGTCACGGTCGAGGCGAGGCGCGTGAACCGCATCGGCATCGCGTGCCCCGAGCCGGAATCAGCACGGGAGCACGCCGCCAGAATGAGGACCGGCAGCAGGAGAAGCGACGGCCAGTAGCTACGCTCATGCATGGCCGACGGCCGCGGAGCTGCTACGACGGGGGACATGGGGGCTGGCCGGGAGCTGAACACCGAGTGAGGCGTAGAGGAATTGCGAAGGAGCGGCACCGAAGCGAAGCAGCATACTGCCTCGTGGGTCGCCACCACAAGGAATTATGCAGTTGCATACAGAATGTCTCCACCATGCTTCGTCGCCCTTGCCATCCGGAGCCTCCGCCGATATTAGTGACCGAATCAACTGCGGTCCGAGCCCTCGTCAGTCCCTCCCGCGCAGGCGGGCAGGCTCGATCCGAGCGTCTATACACAGTCCCTTCGTTGAGATTTCCGATTCTGCCCAAAGAGAGAGCGGGCCCGCCCGGGGTCATCGTGGGTGTGTCCGCCTGGCCGATAGAAGAGTGAGCCGCATCGGCTCATGAGACGGAGGTCCTGGATTCCGGGGCCCTGAATTCCAGTGGCAAGGAGGAGCGAGATGTCGGATCGACTTGTTCGATTCGCTGTACTGCTGGGACTGGCACTCGTGCTGGGGACGTTCGGCGTCGCCTCGGCACAGCAGACCGGCAACATCGCCGGCACGGTTGTCAACGCCCAAGGTCAGCCCCTCTCGGGTGCGCAGGTGCATATTCCCGCGCTCGGACAGGGCATGTTGACCAATCCCGAGGGCAGATTTCTGCTCGTCAACGTTCCGGTCGGCCAACAGACGGTTCGCGTGCAGATCATCGGGTACGCCACGTCCGAGCAGACCGTAAGCGTCACGGCGGGCGGAACCGCCACCGCGAATTTCCAGTTGAAGGAAGAGGCCATCTCGGTCGGGGGGCTGGTGGTGACGGCCCTCGGTGTCCAGCGCCAGGAGCGCAGCCTCGGCTACGCGGTGCAGGGTGTGGACCAGAAGAAGCTCGACGAGATGCCGACGGTCAACATCAGCGACGCGCTGCAGGGCAGGGTCGCGGGGGTCCAGGTCACGGCCTCCAACAGCCGGCCGGGCGCGTCCAACCGGGTGGTCATCCGGGGTGAGTCGTCCTTCACGGGTGGCGGCCAGCCGCTCTACGTGATCGACGGCGTGCCGGTGCTGATGAACACCGACAACCAAGGCAACTTCGCGCTCGAGGGCGGCCAGGCGAACAGCCGATCGATGGACATCGACATGAACAACGTCGAGTCGATCAACGTGCTGCGCGGTGCGGCGGCGACGGCGCTCTACGGCTCACGGGCGGCCAATGGGGCCATCATCATCAAGACCAAGTCGGGCCAGCCCGGCACGCCCACGCGGTTCACGCTGAATAGCCGCTACGAGATGCAGAATCCGATCCTGCAGGGGTACCAGGCACAGTATACCGCCGGTCGGGACGGGTACTACTGTAACGGCCTGCCGCAGGGCTTCGGCGGCTGGTGCGAGTCCGGCTACTACACCCAGGCGAATGACGGACAGGGGTACTCCACGCCGACCACGGACCGTGCGTGGGGACCCCGGTACGACCAGGTCGACGCCGAGGTGATGGCCCACGAGTGCCCCGGCGTGACGGATCCCGCCAAGTGCATCCGCATGAAGGATCCCCGCAAGGACTTCTACAACACCGGTAAGCTGCTCAACACGTCGCTGAACGCGACGGGTGGGCTGCCCAACGGGGGCGCGTTCAACATCGGGGCGTCGTACGTGACGAACGACGGCATCGAACCGTTCACGTCGCTGAAGCGCCTCAACCTCAACGCCAACATGACGCTCCAGCTCACGGATCGGCTCCAGTCCACCACGACCGTGATGTACGCCAACACCGACAACGTGTGGCAGACCGACGGGTGGAACTCGATCGAGCGGCAGCTCTGGTACTTGACGCCAAACCTCGACACCCGGAAGGCGTGGAACGCCGACGGCACGCCGGTGATGTGGGGGACCAACTCGCCCCACCCGGACTGGAGGGCCCAGCACTCGCAGCGCCAAGGGCTCACGGGCCGCTGGATCTCGTCGCAGTACGTCAAGTTCGACATCCTGAGCAACCTGAACATCTCGAACCGGTTGGGCTACGACGTCTACAACGAGAACCGCGTCTCGAACTTCGACGAGCGTCCCTGGCTCACGGCCGCGGGTCAGACTTCCGGCTCGACCACGCAGGAGCGGTTCACGCGCTCGTCACTCAACGACGACCTGATCTTGTCGCTCACCGGCACGCCCATCAACCAGGACTTCACGATCAGCGGGTTGGCCGGCTTCAACGTGCTGGCGCGGGAGAACTCGGCGCTGCACGGCTACGGGAACGACATCGTCATCCCCGGACTCTACAACCTCAACAACTTCTCCGATCAGCGGGTCAGTGGAGACCTGACCGAGAAGCAGCGTCTGCTGGGGGCGTACGGCCAGGCCACGTTGGACTACAAGGACTGGGCGTTCCTGAACGTGACGGGACGCAACGACTGGAGCTCCACGCTTCCGAAGAACCGCAACAACTACTTCTATCCCTCGGCGAGCCTGGGCGTCGTCTTCACGGACGCTCTGGGGATCAGCAACAAGTGGCTGGACTACGGGAAGGTCCGGGTCTCGTACGCGAAGGTCGGAAGCGATGCGCCGCGGTATCGGCTGTCGACGACCTACGGTAGCCAGCAGTACTACGACAACAGCGAGAACACCGGCAACGGTCGCCCCATGGTGGAGTGGCCGTTCGACGGGACCCAGGGGTTCCTGCAGAGCAACAGCCTCGGCAACCCGGAGCTCAAGCCGGAGAGCACGAAGGAGTTCGAGATCGGCACCGAGCTGCGCGGCATCGGCGGTCGGGCCCGCCTGAACGTGTCGTACTACGACAAGAAGAGCTTCGACCAGATCTTCTCGGTGCCGTCGTCCTCGGCGACGGGATACTCGAGCATCACGCGGAACGCCGGAAACCTGCGTAACAAGGGGTGGGAGGTCTCGGCCCAGGTGGTGCCGGTGCAGACGCCGAAGATGCGCTGGGACCTGAACCTCAACTGGTCGAAGAACAAGTCCACCGTGGAGTCGTTGGCGCCCGGCGTGACGTCGATCTATCTGGCCGGCTACTCCTGGCCGAACATCCAGATCATGCAAGACCAGCCCTACGGCGTGATCTGGGGCAATGGGTTCGCTCGCGATCCCAACAACAACATCATCATCGATGACGACCCGAATAGCAGCACCTACGGTTGGCCGGTGATGGCCGATACGCTCATGGTGCTGGGCCATACGCAGCCGCACTGGCTGGGTAACGTGTACAGCTCCTTCCAGTACGGGCCGCTCACGCTCTCGGGCGTGGTGAGCACGGTGCAGGGCGGCGACGTCTTCGACTTCACGCTCAACTACACGGTCGGCCGCGGCGTCCAGAGCTGGACGCTCGATCGTGGCTCGACGTTCGTCTATCCGGGCGTCAAGGCCAGCAACGGCTCGCCCAACGACATCACCATCACGCGGGACGAGAATTACTACCAGAACGAGCTGGGTGGCTATCTGCGAAGCGAGAACAACGTCGAGTCGGCCACGGCCACCCGACTGCAGGAGGTCACCCTCCAGTATCGGCTTCCGAGCAATTGGGTGGATGCCATGGGCGTCAGCTCGGCCCAGCTCTTCGTGACGGGCCACAACCTCCACGTCTGGACGAACTTCTCCCTCGGAGATCCCGCCGGTAGCAACTACGGCGACACCAACGCCGCCGGACAGTACTACCACATGTTCACGTCGCCCATGCTGCGCAGCTACAGCTTCGGCGTGCGGGCGAACTTCTGATCATGGCGACCTACGACGGCCGAACGGATCGAATGGGAGGATATGGAATCATGACCAGAACACGAGGAGCGGCGAGCAAAGTCGCCTTGACGCTGCTGCTCGCCGCCGCGGTGGCGAGCTGCAGCAACTACCTGGACGTCAACAAGGACCCCAACAATCCCGAGGATGTGCGCATCGACTTGACGCTGCCCGGGATGGAGATGGCGTTCGCGCACGAGATCCTGGGGCCCCAGAACATCCGCTACGGAAACCTCGAGGGGTCTGCGGGCTTCGGTACCGAGTGGATGCAGCAGTGGTCGGACAACCGTGACCGGCACACGTACGCGCAGCACCAGTGGTACGAGGTGGCGAATCTGGACACCGACGGATTCTGGAGCAACTCGTACGCGGACGTGATGCAGGAAGCCAAAAACATCATGGCGGCTTCCGAGGCAAGCGATCAGCCGCAGTACCATGGGATCGCGAAGCTGATCTTCGCCTGGAACGCGTCGCAGCTCACGGATGCGTTCGGGCCGATCCCGCTCGACGAAGCGTTCGACCCGACCAACGCGAATCCGGGCTACGAGAGCCAGCAGCAGGTCTACGCCACCGTCTACCAGCTGATCGACGAGGCCATTCAGGAGATGCAGCAGTCCGGCACCGGCCAAGCACCGGCCGCGACCGACCTCGTCTACGCCGGCGACATGGTCAAATGGGTCAAGTTGGCGTACTCGCTGAAGGCGCGCTTCGAGATGCGCCTGGCGTACGCACCGGGTGAGAGCGCCACGGATCACGCCCAAGCCGCGCTCAGCGACCTGGCGAACGGGCTCGCGGGGCCGGAGGATGCGCCCGAGGTCGAGTACGCGGGTGGCACGGGCGCCCGCCAGCCCTGGTTCGTGTACCAGGACCAAGACCCGAACGAGCGTAGCCGCTCGTCGGCGTACTTCATCGGCATGCTGAAGGCCAACAGCGATCCGCGGCTCCCGATCATGGCGGAGCCCACGATCCTGGATTGCCCCGCGTACGGCTCGGGCTATCAGCACAACGATCAGCAGGACGACTGCACGCTCGCGACCACGACCATCTATCGTGGCAATCCGAGCGGAGGCGTCGGTGAGCCGGACTCGGCCATCTCGGCGATCGGCACGTTCTTCAGCGCCGATGATCAGCCCTTCGTGTGGTTCCCATACGAGGACACGAAGTTCATCGAGGCCGAAGCGCGCCTGATCGCGCAGGGTGCCGCCGCGGCCGACGCGTCCTACCGGGCGGGAATTCGGGCCAACATGGAGCGGCTCGGCGTGGCGACCGCCGACATCGACACCTACATCAACGCGAAGCCCAGTCTCGGCTCGATGTCGACGGACGCAGCCCTGGAGGCGATCATCACCGAGAAGTACATCTCCAACTTCCTGAGGGACGAGGTCTGGGTGGATTACCGGCGTACGGGCTATCCCGTCCCGCCGGACGTATCCCTCGTGCTGCCCGCCGGCGAGCACCTCTACACGTCCGGCATCCCGCAGCGCCTGAGGTCACCGGCCTCGGAGATGCAGCGCAACGGGGACGCTCTGGCAGCGACGGGTATCTCGACCGGACAGGATGGGATGATGACGAAGGTGTGGTGGGCTTCCGGCAGCTGATCGCCGGGTAGCCCGGCCTGTGCAAGTTCGCCTCCCCTCGGATGATCACCCGAGGGGAGGCGACGGCGGGTTCGAGTCGTGAGACACGGCACGTCGCCTTCGGGTGGCGTGCCGTGTCAACGTTGTGTACGCTGACACACGTCGTCGGGGCGCTCCGGCCCTTTTCTCGGAGGGGGCATCATGGGACTCAGGACAGCGTTGGTGGTCGGATCGGTCTTCGCCGTGATCACATCCGCCGCGTGCGCGACGTCGGGCAGGCATACGCGTGGGGAGCCGCAGGACACGCTCACGGCGAAACAGATGATCGACGCCAACGCTGCGACGCTGTACGAGGGGGTGCTGAAGCTCCGGCCGCGGTGGTTCAACAGTCGGGGTCCCCGCTCGTTGATGGACCAGACCCCCACCGTCGCCAACGTGGTGGTGGGGGGACAGGTCGTCGGCGATATCGAGTATCTGCGAAATCTACGGCCCGAGGACGTGGCGTATGTCCGCTACTACGACGTGGGCGAAGCGGGTGTGCGGTTCGGGATGAACAACCCCCGCGGTGTCATCGAGGTCGTGTTCATGAAAGGGGGGGGCGGCCCGTGAGAGTCGTCACTGCGATCGGGTGCCTCGTGGCTCTGCTCTCGGGATCCGGCTGCGCAGGTCAGCAAACGAGCCCATCCAGCGATAGCCTGGTTTGCGAATCGACCTTTCCCACCACAGGGCCCGACCCGGGCTATCGCGTCGTGGTGGATCCATCTCCCGCGAACGGAGGGCGTGTGGAGTTCCCTCCCGCGGATTCGAGTTGGTCGATTCGCTACGTCTTCGTGGTTCCGCCCCGGCCCTGCGCGCGGAGCTGGAATCACCGGGACCAGGTCTTCTACGTATGGGGCGACCTCGACTGGGACACCTACGGTGCCCGGGGAGCGCATCCCCTTTCCAACTACAGGTTCAACCAGATCGTGCCGCAGGCCACGATCGGTTACGCGTTGACCGGGAACGATGCGGGATACCATCCCACCTGGGATCGTCTCGATCAGTGGATCATCCAGGCCCAATACTTCTGGATGAAGGATGACGGGACACCCTATGCCCAGGCGGGGCCTGTGGTGCCCGTGTCGCCGGGAGACGAGGTCACCACCCGGATCGCCTACGATGCCGGCTCGGGTACCATCACCGCGAGCATCGGGACCGCCGACTCGGTCAGCACCATCGTGAGCGACCGGCCCTTTCCAAACGAATCGCCACCCCTGTTCTCGAGTTGGAAGGATTTCTTCGAGCGCGCCGGCACCGCGTCGCCGAGGCTGCTGGGACGCCCGCTGCTCAACGTGGAGACGCACCACGTCGACGAGGCTGCGATCTGTTCGGTGCTGCCGTTCGAAATCCACCAAGTGATCCTCGCCGATGGCGCGGCTTCGCCTGATCGGTTCGAGACCCGGGCGGTGGGTAATTTCTCGTGTGGGGGAGGGGGGCTGGCGCACCTTGGCTTCTGACGTATCATAGGACCGAAAACTGCCACTGGGAGGCGGCGGCCGCCGAGATCGGCCTCCCGAGCGTGATTCCACACAGAACCTGGGCCGAAGGGCCTGAAGGAAGAGGACCATGAGAGCACGAGCATTCCCGATTCTCGCTGTGGTGCTACTCGCTGCGGGGGCGTGCGCTACCGGGGGCATGGGAGCGAGCAGCTCGCGGGACATGATCACCGCAGAGGATATCGCGGCGGCCAACGTCCAGACGGCCTACGACGCGGTCCAGCGGCTTCAGCCGACGTGGCTCTCCGCACGGGGCGCGACGTCGTTCAGTGGAGGATCGGAAGTAGCGGACGTCTTCGTGAGCGGCGTGAACATGGGTGGCCCCGACTACCTGAAGAGTGTGCAGGCGACCGATGTCAAGGAGATGCGCTTCTACGATTCGGGGCGGGCCGCGACCCGTTTCGGCACCGGGCATCCCCGGGGTGTCATCGAGCTCACCTTGAAATGAGCCGGGGGAATGCCGAGATGAGAGCGAGAGCCTTCCCGGTCCTGGCGGCACTTCTCCTGAGCGCATGGGCGTGTGCCACGGGCGGGATGGGCGCGACCGGCTCCCGAGACATGATCACGGCGCAAGACATCGTGGGCAGCAGTGCGCAGACGGCCTACGAGGCCGTCCAGCGGCTCCAGCCGATGTGGCTCACATCGCGTGGCTCCAACTCCTTCAACGGGAGTGTTGGAGAGACCGCGGACGTCTACGTGGGTGGCGTGAACATGGGCGGCGTGGCGTACCTGCGGAGCGTGCAGGCCACCGATGTGAAGGAGATGCGCTTCTACGACGCCGGCCAAGCCGCGGCACGCTTCGGCATGGGACACCATTCGGGCGTAATCGAGCTCACCCTGAAGGGTGGCGAGTAGCGCCGGTCGCACTTTTCCCTACAGCGGCCGGCGCCGTCCCTCATCGCAGGACCGCACCCAGTATTCGGAAGAGGGGCACCTGGATGCCTGTCGGGGTCGTCGGCGGCGTGACGGTGCCGCCGTCGGGAGGTGGGGTGCGCCCCGGATTGTAGAAGACACGCTGCGTTCCCCACGCGAACGCGGCCACGACCAGCGCCGCCGACAGCCCCGTGCGCCATTTCGAGAGCTGCCGCTGCTGAATCTCCTGCATCTCGTTGCGGGCGATCGAGATCGTCTGGTGGGTGTTCTGGAAGGGCGTGCCCACATAGGCCTGCCCGATCCAGACCGCCAGGTCGAGAGAGTCGCTCGTCAGGTTGGTGAAGTTCCCTTCTACCGCCTCAGGCGCATTCTGGAGCGCGGGATAAATCCGATTCGCCGCAGACTTCTCCAGCACGACACGGATCTGCTCACCTTTCTCCAGCATGGACGGGTTGGCCGCGACATACCCGTAGCAGCCACCTGAGCTCAGGAGAGCCGACAGGAGCGCTCCGGTGCCCAGAGTCTTGCGTAGTCGGTTGCTTCGCCTCGTGCTCCCGCTCGCAGGTACGCGGTGTCCCGGCTCGCGCATGATCCACTTCATCGGTGCATCTCCGTCATCGCGCATCTTCGTGTGCTGCGGGTGGGCCTGAAGGGCCCAATATAGAGCGGACCTCCAACCGGGCCACCCCTCTCCCCTCAGGCTCCGCTCAGCTTGACTCTACCAGGAGAAGCGTCCTTTATTCTTGTCCGCCGCCGGCAATGTGTTCCGCAAGTATCCGGACCCGATCCGCTCGGGGCCACCAAGGAGTAGTGTGTCATGTCCCTCGAAGGCGTATACCCGATCGTTCCGACCCCCTTCGACAGCTCCGGACAACTCGATCTTCCCAGCATCCAGCGCTTGGCGTCCTTTCTGGAGGAGCGTGGGGTCCAGGGCGTGGCGATCCTCGGCGTGATGGGTGAATCCCACAAGCTCACCGCCCGAGAGCAGGAGCAGGTGATCGAGACCTTCCGGAGCCACCTCGCGGACGGGCTCGGTCTGGTCGTGGGTGCCCGCGCCGCGGGCACGGACATCGCCGTGGGCATGGCGCGCACGGCCGCGAGGTACAGCCCCGACGCGCTTCTGGTCGGACCGCCTCCGATCCAGAACGACGAGGTCATCTTCACCTACTACAAGAGGATCGCCGAAGCCGTCGACATTCCGCTGATCCTGCACGACTATCCGGCCTCCACCGGCATCCTCATGGCGCCGCCGCTCATCGCGCGCCTGTTCGAGGAGCTCGAGACCGTCGAGTACATCAAGCTGGAGGATCCGCCGACCGGCCTGAAGATGGCGAAGCTGAAGAAGCTCGTCGGAGAAGACCTCAAGGTCTTCGGTGCCCTGGGTGGGGCGTACGCGTTCGAGGAGCTGGATCGGGGCGCCGTGGGCATCATGACCGGATTCGGCTACCCGGAGTTCCTGGTGGACATCCACCAGCGCTATCTGCGCGGAGACATCGACGGTGCCGCCGAGGTCATGTACGACATCTCCTCGCTGATCCGGTGGGAGTTCCAGCCGGGGCTCGGGGTCTCGCTGCGCAAGCACATTCTGGTCAAGCGGGGTGTATTCGAGACCGCGGTCGTGCGCCATCCGGGTGCCGAGGCGGACGCCAAGACGCTGGAGCACCTCGATCGGATCCTCGCGCATCTCGAGCGCCGCGGGTATCCGATCTGACGATCGGCTCTCAAGACCCGACATCCTTTCGAACAAGACGACCGGAGGCACAAGGTGGATTTGGGCATCAGAGGACGCGTAGCACTCGTAGGCGCATCGGGACGTGGACTCGGGCTGGCGACGGCACAGCGGCTGGCAGCCGAAGGGTGCAACGTCGCGATCTGCGACCTGGACCCGGACGTGCTCGGCGAGGCCACCGAGACCGTGAAGGCGGCCGGTGAGGGGATCGAAGTCCGTGCCTATCAGGTCGACCTGACCGACGCCGACTCGATCGCGAACCTCGTGGCTTCGGTCCGCAAAGACCTCGGACCGATCGGGATCCTGATGAACAACTCCGGCGGACCGCCTCCCGGTGGGTTCGATGCGGCCACGGACGAGAAGTGGTACCGCGCCTACGACCTCACCTTCATGAGCGCGGTACGCCTCATTCGTGCAGTGCTTCCGGACATGAAGGAGCAGCGCTGGGGCCGCATCATCAACTTCACGTCGCGGGCCATCAAGGAGCCCATTCCCAACCTGATGCTCTCCAACGCCGTGCGGCTGGCGGTCGCGGGGATGGCCAAGACGCTCGCCTCCGAAGTGGCCGAGTTCGGAATCACGGTCAACAACCTCGGGCCGGGACCGACGACCACCGATCGCTCCCTCGAGCTCGCTCGGGCCGGTGCCGAGAAGAAGGGGATCGACGTCGAGGAGGAGCTCAAGCAGAAGGCCAAGAACATCCCGATCGGCCGCCTCGCCACCCCGGACGAGCAGGCCGCGGTCGCGACCTTCCTGGCCTCCGAGCCGGCCGGCTACATCACGGGTGTGTCGTTGGTGGTGGACGGAGGAGCGGTGAAGGCGCTGTAACCGACCCGCACGGTCGGAGGGCGTGGGGACGGGCGGCGTCCCTTCGCGAGCATTGGGTGAACGAGCGGAAGAAGACAGGCTCCGGACGACGGTCGGAGTGAGCCCAGCTCGCGAAGGGACGCCGCCCGTCCTCGCGCCCGTCCACCACCTCAGTCACCCGGCTCATCGATGATCTCGACGTGGATCAGGTGGTCCAGCTTGGGGAACTCACGGTCGAGGTAGGCGTTGCCTCCCTCGACGATCTTCCCTTGGCGGTGTTGGCGGACGCCGCTGCCGGAGCGCTCACCGTAGCCCGAGTAGAGGCGGTCGAGCACGTCCATCCCCTCGATCACCTGCCCGAAGACGGCGAACGGGTTGGTGTCGTTGCGGGTGTTGTCGACCAGATTGACGTAGATCTGGGTGTTCGAGGTCCCGGGTACCGTGTCCCGCGCGAACGCGAAGGTGCCCCGGACGTTGCTACCGTACTTCGGATCGTCGGGGAACTGGGCGTGCAGCCAGGCCTCGTTGACGGCTGAATCGCCGTTCAGGCCCCATTGGACGATGTAGTCCGGGAGCACCCGGTGGAAGCGCACGTTCTCGTAGTAGCCGAGTCTGATCAGGTTGTAGAAGCGGTCGGAGCCGTTGGGCGCGTGGGCGCGGACGCACTTCACCACGAAGTCGCCCTTGGTGGTTTCGAAGCGCGCATACCAGACGGGAGGCGACGGCCGGCTCCACTCCGGGTTCGAGGGATCGAGGAGGAGCGATCGCGAGGCTCCGCCTGCCGCCGGATCGGCGTTGCTCGCGATCCGCTCGTATACGGTATGGGCCTGCTCGATGGCCGTGTGGAAACGCTCGCGCTCCTCCGGAGTCCGCCAGGCCGAGTTCTGCACGCGCTGCCATGTGGCCTCGACCGCGTCGGCGAGGAAGCGCGCGTCGTCGGCCGACCGCCAGGGCCGGCCGCCCCGCACCACATACACGGGGCTGGTCTGCGCGAACGCGTAGCTGTCCGATATGTAGCGCGAAGAAGGACCGTTCACCCTTGCGGCCACCCAACCGCCTTGCGGCACCGGAACGTCACCGTCGAAGAGGATGTGCAGGGAGTCGGCCGCGGCGACGCTACGGACATCGGCGCCGTTGACCACGATCACCAGACTGTCCATCGGGGCGATCGAGGTCGCCTCGGCGCGCACGTGGAGGGTACGCGGCCCGTCGGCGGCCAGGTCGATCTGATCGCCGGGTTCGTGGCCGGCCACGTCCAGGAAGAGCAGAGGGCCGGTCGACGAGAACGTGTGGCCCTTCCGGATCCCGTCGAGCCAGCTCTGCTCCGAAAGCGGGCCCTGGACGTGCACGTACGTGCGGTCCGCGCCGGGGGGCGGGTCGCGCCAGACGTCGGAGAAGTTGTCCGTACCGCCGGTGGCCGGCAGCCGGAAGCCGCAGTTGAGCAGACGGTAGTAGACCTCGGTCGAGCGGATCTCGTCGGAGTAGAGGGACGTCACGTCGTAGTAGTCCCCGAGCCCGAGCGCCACGTCCACCGGAATGAGGAGCGAGCCGGTGCCGCGAGGCGTGTCCACCGGCCCCAGGTACGGATGCGGGAAGCCGGCGATGCCTCCCTGGGCCCGAGCCCCCTGAAGGTAGGGCGTGTCCAACGTCGGCTGGGCGTACGGCGTGTTCCGGGATCCAGCCGTCAGCGGGAGGATGAAGTGTTGGATGCCGAGGATGCTGATGTGGCCGAGCGAGCCCCGGAACTCCTGTCCGTACTGTAGGATGTAGTTCGGTGTGGAGAGCGGGACGGGCACGCCGGTCAGGTCGTCCCAGCGTCCCATGAGGCGCGTGCCGTCCATGTGGATCAGCGCGTTCGTCACATGGAGGTCGGCCGCTACGAGCTCGTTGAAGAACCACGGATGGGAGAGCCCGAACCGGCCCTGATGCAGGTCGTGGATGTGCGTGTCACCGGAGTACCAGCCACGAGCGGGCAGGTTCATGAGACGGGTCAGGTGGATCTCGGCGGTCGCCGTGCTCCCCGCCCGGACGTCCACGTTCACCGTATGGGGCCGATATTCCCATCCGCGCATCGCCTCGATGGAGGCGCGGCCGACGGGCAGCTCCACCTCGTCTTCGCCCATGGTCTGGAAGTAGTGCGTCTCGGTGATCGAGATGACGCGGTGGAACCCCCCGTCCGGCGCGTACGAGCGCCCGTCGCTAGCGAGGAGCTGGATGCGCGCGGGCATCACCTTGCCGTCGGGCCCGATGACGCGAATGCGCACGCGGCCGGTCGGCACCCGTGACCGCCGAGCGGTGATGGGAACCTCCGTCCACGAGGGGAACGGGCCGCCACCGACGGCTGCCGTATAGAGCTTCATCGGGCCGCTGCGGCTCGAGACGAACGCGAAGCGTGTGCCGTCGGGACTCGGCGTGGGCGAGAATTCCCGGTGATCCGGGTCGTAGTCGTTGGTGATGACGACCTCGTTGCCTCCGTCCGCCGGGACGACGGCCACATCGTACGATCCCTGCATCTGGTCGGTAACGTAGAGGAACGCCTTCCCGTCGGGGGTCCAGGCCGGCTTCATCCGGTACTCGGACTCCTCGTAGTGGACCAGGTGCGGCTCGCCGTCCGGAAGGCCCTTCACCCAGATGCCGCCCGAGCCGTTCCTCCCGCGCACGGGAGCGACCCAGGCGAGCTGCTTCCCGTCCGGGGAGACGGCCGGCTGGATGCCGTTCACCACCAGCGTATCGGTTCCGGCGGACAGGTCATGCCGGTAGACGTTGAACCCTCGTCCACGGTCGCTCGCGAAGAAGAGACTCTCGCCGTCCCCGCTCCACTCGGGCTCGATGTCGATCGCCGAGTCCGTCGTGACCCGCTCGACGTCGCCCCCTTCGGAGCTCACGATGCCTATGTCGAGGTTGCCGTCGCCCCGGTCCATCGACAACGCGATTCGTGTTCCGTCGGGGCTCCAGGTCGGCTCGAAGTGGTAGGCCGGGCCCTGCGTGAGCGCCACGGCCTCCCCGCCGTTGGCGGGCACCTTCCAGATGTCACCCCGCATGGAGAACGCGATCCACCGGCCGTCGGGGCTCCACTCCGGGTCCATCGGCCCCGAGGTGACGGGCGGGAGGAGGTGGCGCTCCACACGGTCCGACTGCCCGTATCGGTTGGGGTCGGCCATGAGGAGCGATGTCGACACGGCGACCAGGACGAGGGCGAAGAGAATCTTCCAGCGAGCAGGTTTCATGGTCGGATCCGGCCGTTTCGGTCGTGGAACGGCATGCAGGGTCTGGCGAAGAGCGAGGGGCCAAACTACCCCGGCCCGGTCCGGCCTGAAAGGTGAGCCATGGCGCGAGGGGGACCGCCACCCGCATGGCCTCCGCCCGCTCCTGGCCAAACCACGGCGGCCTCCCCATCCTTCCCGTTCCACCGGTTGTGTCCCCGCCGGGATGTTCATCCACAAGGAGCAGATCGATGCCCCGCCTGCGCTCTTCCTTCCGCCTGATCCCGCTCTCCCTCGTGCTGCTGGTGGCCTGGCCGCTGGCCGCGCGAGCCCAGGGGACCCGAGCCGACTACCTGCGCTCCGACAGCATCGGGGCCCGCACCGCCGGCTTGGTGGTGAACGAGGCCGAGGCGCCGAGCTGGATCGGCTCCAGCAACCGCTTCTGGTACCGGAAGTCGGTCCAGGGCGGGGACCGGTTCGTGCTCGTCGACGCGACGACGGGCGCGAAGAGCGAGCCCTTCGATCACGACCGACTCGCTTCGGCGCTGACGTCCGCGCGCGGTGAGCGTGTAAGCGCCGTCGATCTGCCGTTCCGTTCCTTCCACTACGCCGACGAGGAGCGCGCCATCGAGTTCACGCTCGCCGACTCGACCTGGCGGTGCGGGCTCGCCGACTACCGGTGCGAGAACCGGGGAGCCGTGGAGCGCACGGATCGGCCGGAGCGCCCGTTCCCGTGGTCGGCCGGCCCCGGGCAGCTCTGGCGCCTCAAGGACAACAGCCCGGTCCCGTCGCCCGATGGCAAGTGGGAGGCCTTCATCCAGAACTTCAACGTGGCCGTGCGCGACGTCGCGTCCGGGGACACCACGATGCTCTCCTGGGACGGCTCCGAAGGGAACATGTACACGCACGCCTCCATCGTCTGGTCGCCGAACTCGAGGAAGCTGGCGGCCTATCGCGTGATTCCCGGTTACCAGCGTGAAGTGCACTACGTCCTGTCCTCGCCTGAAGACCAGCTTCAGCCGAAGACCGCCTCGCTCCTCTACGCCAAGCCGGGCGACGTGCTCGACATGGAGCAGCCGGTCGTCTTCGACGTGCAGGCCGGGAAGCAGATCGATGTCGACGACTCGCTCTTTCCCAACGCCTACGAGCTCTCCGAGCTGGCATGGAGGAAGGACGGGCGGCACCTGACCTTCGAGTACAACCAGCGGGGCCATCAGGTCTACCGCATCGTCGAGATCGACGCCGAGACGGGGGCGACGCGTGCGGTCGTCAGCGAGGAGCCCAAGACCTTCTTCTTCTACTCCGGCAAGAAATTCCGCTACGACATCGACGACGGGCGCGAGATCATCTGGATGTCGGAGCGCGACGGCTGGAACCATCTGTACCTGTACGACGGCACGACGGGGAAGGTGAAGAACCAGATCACCAAGGGGGAGTGGGTCGTTCGGGGGGTGGACAGCGTCGATGTGGCGAAGCGCCAGATCTGGTTCCGGGCGAGCGGGATGAACCCCGACCAGGATCCCTACTTCATCCACTACTATCGGATCAACTTCGACGGTACGGGACTCACCGCCTACACCGAAGCGAACGGCATGCACACGGTGAGCTTCTCGCCCGACCACGCCTACTACGTCGACCGGTGGTCCCGTGTCGATCTGCCGCCCGTGATGCAGCTCCGCCGTACGAGCGACCGGTCCGTGATCGCCGACCTGGAGCACGCGGACGCTTCGGCCCTTCTGGCCACGGGATGGACCTACCCCGAGGTCATCCACACGAAGGGGCGGGATGGAACGACCGACATCTGGGGTATCCTCATCAAGCCCACGAACTTCGATGCGTCGAAGAAGTATCCCGTCATCGAGAACATCTACGCGGGCCCGCACGGCTCCTTCGTGCCCAAGACGTTCAGCACCCAGGCGCGTGACCAGTCGCTCGCGGAGCTGGGTTTCATCGTGGCCCACATCGACGGGATGGGAACGTCGAACCGTTCCAAGGCGTTCCAGGACGTGGCGTGGAAGAACCTGAAAGATGGCGGCTTCCCGGACCGTATCCTCTGGCACCAGGCCGTCGCCAAGATGCACCCGTGGTACGACATCAGCCGCGTGGGGATCTTCGGGACATCCGCCGGTGGCCAGAACGCGATGGCCGCCGTGCTCTTCCACCCCGAGTTCTACAAGGTGTCGGTGTCTTCGGCGGGCTGTCACGACAACCGGATGGACAAGATCTGGTGGAACGAGCTCTGGATGGGCTGGCCGATCGGGCCGCAGTACTCCGCTTCGTCGAACGTCGACAACGCCTGGCGGCTCCAGGGCAAGCTGCTGCTGACCGTGGGTGAGCACGACACCAACGTGGACCCGTCGTCCACGATCCAGGTGGTCAACGCGCTGATCAAGGCCGGGAAGGACTTCGATTTCCTGTACGTCCCCGGCGCCGACCACGGCAACGGAGGCCCGTACGGGGTACGTAAGCGGAACGACTTCTTCGTGGAGAACCTGCTGGGCGTGAAGCCGCCCGACCGGAATCACACGACCATGATGCAGGAGGGATCTGAATGAGGCTCGCACGCATCACGTCTACGGCACTGCTCGTGGGCGCTCTCGTGCTGACGATAGAGAGCCCGGCGTCCGCGCAGGGCAGGGGACGCGGCCGCACGCCGCGCGACACGACGCCGACGCTCGGACTCGATCAGGGCTTCGTCAGCTTCGATACGCCCGCGCTCGACCTGAGGCTCGTGAAGGCGTCCCAGACGGTTGCGGGGCTCGAGCCGAAGGGTGCCGACGGGTTCGATTTCACTCCGGCGGACTGGCTCGAGCGGCGCGCTGCGAACGGCTACCACCACCTGGGCGACCTCGACTTGCGCCTGCGCGTGGGCACCACCGGCGAGTGGAAGGACTACGCCACGGATGCCGACCGGAAGCCCGTCACTCCGCTCGACGTGGCCCCGCCTGCGCTCGCCGGCGCGGACCTGGCGCCTACGCTGCCGGCGGACATCCCGCTCGACGTTCGGCGGTTCTGGGAGGTGCATGATGGGCACTTGGTGCTCCGCTTCGAGCTGAAGAATACGAGCGACCAGCCGGTCCAGATCGGAGCGCTCGGCATCCCGATGATCTTCGACAACATCCTCTCGGGACGCTCTCTCGACGAGGCTCACCACGTGGCCTCCTTCTACGATCCGTACATCGGGGAAGACGCGGGTTATCTGCAGGTGACGCGGCTCAGTGGACACGGACCGGCGCTCGTCGTGGCGCCGTACGGAAAGACGCCCTTCGAGGCCTACAACCCGCTCCTGAACGACCGGACGCGACGGAGCAACACGTTCGAAGGTTTCTACGAGTGGATGGTCCACAGCGAGGCGTACGCCGAGAACGAGTGGAAGGACGCGGAGCGGCCGTGGAACCCGCCGACCTCCGAGACGCTCGCACCCGGTGAGAGCCGCTCGTACGGGGTGCAGTTCCTGGTGGCGCCCGAGATCCGGGACATCGAGAAGACGCTGATGGCCGCCAAGCGGCCGGTGGCCGTGGGGGTGCCCGGCTACATCGTACCGACGGACCTGGACGTGAAGCTCTTTCTGAAGAGTCCGAGCTCGGTCCAGTCGATGGACGTCGATCCGGCGGGAGCGCTGACGGTGACGCCGGCCGGCAAGACGCCCGGCGGGTGGCCCGCGTACGACGTGAAGGGTCACCAATGGGGTCGCGCCCGCCTGACCGTGACGTACGCGGACGGCGCGCGGCAGACCATCCACTACAAGGTCATCAAGCCCGAGGTACAGGTGGTCGCGGATCTCGGCCACTTCCTGTTGACCAAGCAGTGGTACGTGAACCCGAACGACCCCTTCCACCGCAGCCCGTCGGTCATCAGCTACGACTACGAGGCCGGCCACCAGGTCACCGAGGACAACCGCGTCTGGATCGCGGGCCTGAGCGACGAGGGTGGGGCGGGCTCCTGGCTCGCGGCCGTCATGAAGCAGCTCGTGGAGCCGGATTCCGCTCAGGTCGCCCAGCTTCAGAAGTTCGTGGACGGGGTGCTGTGGGGTGGGCTCCAGTACGACCAGGGCAACGAGAAGTACGGGGTGCGCAAGAGCATGTTCTACTATGCCCCCGACTCGATGCCGGCCGGTACGTACAGCGACAGCATCGGCTACGGCGGCTGGTCGAGCTGGAGCAAGAAGGAGGCGATGTCGACCAACCGCTCCTACAACTACCTGCACGTGGCAGCGGCCTACTGGGTGCTGTACAGGCTGGCGCGCGACCACCAGGGCGTCGTCACGGACCATCCGTGGGATTGGTTCCTCGACCGGGCCTATCGGACCGGGCTGGCCATGGAGCAGTTCGCGCCCCACTACGCCCAGTTCGGCCAGATGGAGGGCACGGTCTACGTCCTGATTCTCGAGGATCTGAAGCGCGAGGGTTGGACCGACCAGGCGGCCCAGTACGAAGCCGTCATGCGCAAGCGGGCGGACGTCTGGCGCTCGCTCGCCTACCCGTTCGGAAGCGAGATGCCGTGGGACTCCACGGGCCAGGAGGAGGTCTACGCCTGGTGCCGGTACTTCGGCTTCGACGCCAAGGCCGAAGTGACCCTGAACGCGATCCTTGGCTACATGCCGACCGTCCCCAACTGGGGCTACAACGGGAGCGCGCGCCGCTACTGGGACTTCCAGTACGCGGGCAAGCTCCGCCGGATCGAGCGCCAGCTCCATCACTACGGGTCGGGATTGAACGCCATTCCGGTGCTCTCCGAGTATCGCCGCCACCCGGACGATCTGTACCTGTTGCGGGTGGGCTACGGCGGCCTGATGGGATCGATCGCCAACGTCACCGAGGACGGCTTCGGGCCGAGCGCATTCCATTCGTATCCGTCCACCATGCGGATCGACGGCTACTCGGGCGATTACGGTCCGAACTTCTTCGGCCACGCGATCAACACGGGTACCTATGTGGTCCACGACGCCGCTCTCGGCTGGCTGGCGTTCGGTGGGAACCTCACGACCGGGGGCTCCGTGGTGACCGTGAAGCCCCTGGATTCCGCGCGCCGGCGTCTCTACGTGGCGCCGTTGGGTCTGTGGGTCACATTGGACGCGGGCACGATCGAGAGCGTGCAGATCCAGGACGGTACGGTCCGGCTGACGCTCTCGCCGGCCGGTCCGCACACGAATCAGGCGCTCGTCCGCGTCTCCCAGCCCGCTCAGGTGCAGGGAGTCGGGACCATCAGCCCGACCGGGACTTACTCGATGGTGCGCGGCGCCTATGCGGTGCCGCTCGGATCGGGTGACACCGAGGTGGTCCTCCGGGGGGAGGGCTAGGTGCGGTACGTCGGAGGGACCGGCGGACCTCGAGCAGGCGCCGGCTCGGTCGTCGGCTCGTGGGCCGTGATCCCCCTATTCGTGTTGGGGGCGCTTGCGTGGGGGGCTGGGCTCGCCGGGGCCCAGTCCTCCCGCCCCGACGGCATCTACGCCCACGTCTACACGGTCAAGGGCGAGATCGTCGCGCGGCTGCGGCCCGACGTCGTGCCGATGGCGGTGGCCAACTTCGTGGGGCTCGCCGAGGGCACGATCGAGAACGCGGCCTTCGACCTGGGCCGCCCGTATTTCGATGGCGTTGCCTGGCCTCGGGTGGCACCCGGCCACGTGATCCAGTCGGGACCGCCGGCCTCGGACCGCGCGCGCGGTCCCGGCTACGAGTTCCCCAACCGGATCAGCATGAAGCTGAGCCACGACCACGCCGGCGCGCTCAACTACGCCAACGGGGGGCCCGGCACGAACGCCGCGACCTGGTGCATCACGCTGGGCGACCGCTCCTACCTGGACGGCGACTACATCGTCTTCGGCAACGTCGTCGAGGGCATGCCCGTGGTGTTCAGCATCCTGCAGGGCGACGTGATGGACAGCGTACGCATCGAGCGCGTGGGAGCCGAGTGGCAGGACTATCACCCGGACACGGAGTTCTTCCAGGCAATGCGGTCGGCCGCGCTGAAGCGTGACCAGGAGCTGGTCGTGAAGAAGCGTCGGGACGAGCGGGCGTGGCTGGCCGAGCACTACCCCGACGTGACCGGGGCGGAGCGCGGCGTGCGGACGAAGGTGCTGGCGCCGGCCGCCTCGACGCGTGCGCCGGGCGCTCCGCTTCACGTGCGTTACCGCGGCACGAGCGTGCGCTTCGTGGGCAACTGGTTGGACTACGACGGGCCGGACCTGCAGATCACGACGTTCGGGAGCGGGCAGGACGGCGTCCCGGGCTTCCACACCCCGCCGCAGCTCTTCGAGTATCTCCCGGGAGAGACGCGCATCAGCCCCGGACTCGACAGCGTTCTGGCCCACATGGGACCGGGCGAGCGGATCGTCGCGGTGGTGCCGGCCGAGCTCGGCTACGGGATCGGCGGCGCGTATCCGCCCCAGATCCCGGGCCGGCCCCGCTTCGTCATCTCCCCGAACACGCTTCTGGTCTACGAGGTCGAGGCGCTGCAGGACGGCGGGATGCCGGCCGGCGACGCACGCGGCGTCGAGCCCGCCCCGCCCGGATACGACCCGACCTACACGAAGTACGTCGACGCCGAGGGCATCCCGATCCTGGCCACGGACCAGGCGTCGGACAGCGCGCTCCTGAGAGTTCGCGAGATCGTGAACGAGATGCTCGCCGAGCGGCCGGACGCGCGGGCCGAGATGGTGGCGCAGGGGTTCCGGATGGTCGTCATGGCGCCCTCCGAACAGACCACGGACGTGCCGGAAGAGCGCTTCTGGACGGTGCCCGCCAAGGACGATTGGCGCCTGACCGAGGGGGAGCGCGCGCGCTACGACCAGCCGGGCGGGATGGGCTCGATGACCCCGAAGCAGTACTGGGACCGGCGAGCCCGGGGGATGGACGACAACCCGACGACGTGCGCCCAGGAGAACGTGCTCGGCTATCCGAACGTGCGCTACTACGGCGAGAACATCTGCATGCACGAGTTCGTGCACGCGATCATGGAGTACGGACTCCAGTTCTCGGATCCGGAGCTGTACGGGGAGATCGAGGACGCGTACCGGGACGCGATGGCCAAGGGGCTCTGGAAGGGCCAGTACGCGAGCACGAACCACAAGGAGTACTTCGCGGAGGCGGCGCAGACCTGGTTCTGGTCGAACATCGAGTTCTACGACGGGCACACGCGTGTGCAGTCACCGGACGATCTGAAGGCGTACGACCCGGAGGTTTACGAGCTGCTCGGCCGCGTATTCGGGACGCACCACCTGAAGGGTGACGTGTTCTACGGGCGGAATCTCAGGCCGGCGCGTCGGCCGGGGGGCGGATCGGGGTCGTAGGCCGCTCCAGGGACGGAGCGGGCCTGCCCGTGCCGGGCAGCGTGATCTTCACGCGCCGGGGCCGGGCGAGGTTGGACCTGGGGCGCTCGGGGCACGGTGCGTTCCTTCAGCGCGCCCGAGGCGCCACCCGTACGGTCGCCACGGCCTTCCGGTCCCCGATGGTGGCCAGGATCGTGTAGAGACCGGCCATCTTCGGCGCGAACGCGCCATCATCGTCGATCGTCGCGCCTTCGGGAGAGAGAGACCATTCGGCGAGCAGCCCGGTGATCGGGCGGCCGTCCTGGTCGCGCACGTCCAGCGCCACGTGTACGGTGTCACCCACCCGCGTGACCGCGTACGGAGGTTTCAACGTGAACGAGCCCAGGTCGGCGTCGAGGACGTCGACGGTGGTCTCGGCCATCATGTCTCCGGATACGGCGACAATCCCCACCTTGCCGGGACGCACGCCCGTGATCCGTCCGTCCGCGGCCAGGCTCACATAGCTGGAGGCCCGAGCCCGCCAGGCGATCGGGGCGTCCGGGCGGACCGACCCGTCCGCGTTCACGACCTGGGCACGCATCCGGATTCTCTGCCCGATCAGGAGCTTCTGAGGCGCGCGAAGCAGCTCGACGTGGGCGGAGTCGGCCGGAGCGGCAGGGCGAACCCCGGGTGGCGACGATAGGGTGGGGACTCCAGTCCTCACCAGGCTCGGTACGGCATGGCCCGTCGCGCCCGTGAGGGGCGGTCGACACGCGCTCGGGGCCGCAGCGAGCAGCGTACACACGAGGAGCGAGAAGCCCATGGTTCCTCCGGTGTCGGTCGTGCCTCGAAGTCACTTGCGGCGCCCAAGATAGGCGCCGAGGTTGCGGCAGGAAAAGGCGGGGCGTGTCCACCTCCGGAAGGGAGGGTCCCATGAGCGAGCGGATGAACCGTCGAGAGTTCCTCGGCACGATGGCGGTGGGGGCGGCGCTCGGGCCGGGGGCGTTGAGCATGACCGGGGCGGGTGGCGCCGCTGGTGCGCCCGCCGGATCCGGGACGAAGGTGCCCGGCCGGGTCGTGCTGGAGCCGTTCGACTATCGCGGCGTCCAATTGGGGGACGGCCGGTGGGCTCGCCAGTGGCGCATGGCCCGCGACTACTACTTCGACGTCTCCAACGACGACATCCTCTACGGGTACCGGAGGGCGGCGGGCCTCGCCGCGCCGGGCCATCCGCTGGGCGGGTGGTGCTCCCGGGACTCCTCGACGGTCTTCGGCCAGTGGCTTCAGGCGATGGCTCGTGCGTCCCACGCGACGGACGACGACGAGCTGCGTGCCAAAGCGACCTATCTGGTGGACGAGTGGGCCAAGACGCTCGGGTCCGACGGGAGCCCCAGGATGGGACACTACGCGTGGGAGAAGCTCGTGGGCGGGCTCTCCGACATGCACCGGTACGCGGGCCACGACCGGGCGGCCGACCTGATGGAGCAGGTCGTCGACTGGGGCATCGCCAACCTGAACCGGGCCCGGGTCCCGGCGAACCGGGAGCCGTGGGAGCTGCACTCGGGCCGCCCGCTCGAGTGGTACACGCTCGGCGAGAACCTCTATCGGGCGTACGAGCTCACCGGGAACGCGAAGTACAAGGAGTTCGGCGACGTTTGGCGTTACGACGCCTACTGGAGCAAGTTCGCCGACACGAGCAATCCGCCCGATGCCCTCGGCGTGCACGCCTACAGCCACTGCAACACCTTCAGTAGCGCGGCGATGGCGTACAAGATCGACGGTGATCCGGCGCTGCTGGAGATCCTGAAGAACTACTACGACTTCCTCCAGGACTCGCAGTGCTACGCCACGGGCGGCTTCGGCCCGGCCGAGCGCTACCTGAAACACGACGGCGCGTTGGGCGCCTCGGTGGAGCAGCGGCTGGACAGCCACGAGTCGCCGTGCACGTCGTGGGCGTCGTTCAAGCTCGCGCGCTACCTGATGGAGTTCACGGGGGAGGCTCGCTACGGCGACTGGATCGAGCGGGTGGTCTACAACGGCGTCGGGGCGGCGCTCCCGATCACGGACAACGGCAAGCACTTCTATTACGCCGACTACCACCTGGGCGCGGGCCAGAAGGTCTACGCGCGCAGCACCTACACGTGCTGCTCCGGCACGTACTTCCAGGGCACGGCCGAGTATCAAAACCTGGTCTACTTCAAGGACCCGGGCGCGCTGTACGTGAACCTGTACCTTCCGTCGACGGTCGTGTGGGAGCGGGACGGCGGTACGGTCCGCCTGACCCAGGAGACCGATTATCCGGAGGGAGAGACGGTCGGTATGCAGCTCGCCATGGACCGACCCGCGCGCTTCGCGCTCAAGACGCGCGTGCCGGGGTGGTCCGATGGGGTGGCACTTCAGGTCAACGGCCGGCCGGCGAACGTGGCCGCGAAGCCCGGCACGTGGGCGTCCCTGGAGCGCGAATGGCGAGACGGCGATCGGGTGCAGATGACGATCCCGATCGGGTTCCGAGCCGAGCCGATCGATGCGTGGCACCTCCACCGGATCGCCATCGTGCGCGGGCCGGCCGTCTACGTGCAGGAGATCCCGCACAAGCGGCTCGTGCATCCACCGGAGGACGAGAAGGCGCTCAACGAGTGGATGCTCCCCACGGACCGTCCGGGCGTCTTCCAGTACCACGGGCAGGAAGAGGCATCGCAGACCGACAACTTCCGGCCGTTCTACTCGTTCGTGGAGATGGAGCGGTACCGGATGTACACGGATCCGGAGCTGCGCAGCGACCTCTGGTGAGGGGCCGGGCTCCGGGGGGCGGTCGCCCGGAGCCCGGCTGCCCTGGTCGGCCCGGCTCGATCCCATCCTCGGGCCGGCCCGGCCCACGCTCGACCGCCGGGGCACCCTTCCGGGGGGCGACCCCGCCCAGGTCCGTGCGCCCACCGCCCTACTTCTCGATCGCGTACACCCCCACGTTCTCCACGTCCAGGGAATCCATCCAGAGACCCAGGAGCTTGGTGGAGCCCACATCGAGAACGCGGAAGAGCCGATCGGAAGGAACGGCCACGTCGCCCAGGAGCCTTCCGTCCGGAGAGAACACCGTCCACCGTGCGGGGGCCAGCGTCCGGACCGGTGCCTCGGCCACCCACAGATCCCCGTCCTCGTCGACCATGACACGCGAATAGGCGGCCTTCTTCTCGGGCTTGGGAAGGCCGTCGAACCAGTCCATGGCCTGCTTGCGCGCGTTCTCGTCCGGCGGCATGCGTGCGAGGCGGGCGTCCACGAAGGCCTTCATGTCCGCATCGGTGACGGCCAGATCCACGCCCGGGACGCGGATGATCTCGCGAAGGTCGCCGTCGAGGGAGAGAAGCTGGAGCGACATGTCGTCCGAAGTACCCACGACGAGGCTCGTATCGCGCAGCGCGAAGCACGCCTGGTGCTGAAACGGCGGCGGGCCGATTCCGCGGTCGCCCCGGTACCACTCCATGCCGGCAAAGACGCCGATCGTGTTCAGCGGCGCGCCCCCCTCGGGCCCGAACCGAATCACCGGATCCTCCTCGCGCTGGACTTGGCCTTGCTGGATCGGCTCCGTGAGGAGTCCCGAGCTCGCTCCGCTCGTCACGACGACCGAGCCGTCCGGAGCAGGGTAAGCGTCGCGCATCCCGTACATCGCCCCGGGAGGGGGCTCGAGCTCGGCGGAGCGGACGAAGGCGCCGTCCATCGAGAACACGGAGATCCGTGCGCTGCTCCGGTCGAACACGAGGAGGGAATCCGGACCCAGCAGCCTCACCGACACCGCGCTCGAGAATTCCCCCGGGCCGTCGCCCTGTCTGCCGGCCGTCCAGACGAAGGTCCCGTCCGGCGAGAAGCGCCGGAGCGTGCTCGAGCCGTCGAGCACCGCGAAGCCGCCGTCGGGTGTCAGGGCCCCGGCCCACACACGGTTGAACTGGTAGCGCTCGTCTCCCTGGACGACGCCGACCTGGACCAGCGGCTCCTCGGAGAGCGTCCATCCCTCGCCTTCGCGCCACTGTGGCGAGCTGCTTTCCGCGATTCGAACGCCCGCGCTGTCCATGACGGTGAAGCCGTCCGCTCCGGGCGTCGAGGGACGGCAGGAGGCTGCGAAGAGCACCAAGCCGATTTCCGCGATCGAAGCACGCATCGACGCACCTCCGTATTGGGTCGGAGGGCAGCGGCCGACGGGTGAGCGGGGCGGTTAGGCTGCCTCATGAGTATCGCCGAGGGTGCCAGCGTACAAGTCGTCCGGGCGGCGGGCGCCGTGCCGCTGCACGGTGCCAGCACGGCGCGACTCCGTGTGACGGCCGGGTGCCAGGACGACGCGCTCCGTGTCGGGGCATTCTTCCCGGCCGCTCTTGGCCTGATGCAAGTCCTTCGGGGGCAGGCGGATATGTGGTGGTGAGGACGATCGAATCCGTATATCGCCCGCCTTCGACAGATCCGGTTCGCCGGCCACCGCCGCCAACGACCTGCCAGGAGAGAGCCATGTTCCGCCTCCGTCCGATGCGCACCGCCGCCCTCGTCCCGCTCGTGGCCCTGGGACTCGCTCTCCCATGCTCCGGCGGCCTGGTCGCCCAGGCGCCCGGGCAGGTCCGCTACGCCCCGGACCGCCACCGCGGTGAGGGACCGTTCCAGAGGCTCATCATCCGGGGCGTGAACCTCATCGACGGCACGGGCGCTCCGCCTCGCGGGCCCGTGGACGTGGTCGTCGAAGGCAACAAGATCACGGACGTCGTGAACGTCGGCGTGCCCCACATGCCGATCGACCCGAAGGGGCGCCCGACCGGTGCGACCAAAGAGATCCAGGCCGAGGGCTGGTACCTGATGCCCGGCTTCGTCGACATCCACGTGCACACCGGAGGCGTGCCCGAGGCGCCCGAAGCCGAGTACATGTACAAGCTCTGGATGGCGCATGGGATCACCAGCACGAGCGGCGTTCCCTACGGGCCGATGGACTGGTCGCTGCACGAGCGCGAGCGGAGCGCCAAGAACGAGATCACGGCGCCGAGGATGTTCGTCTACATCCGGCCCGGTGACGGCTGGGACCAGGGCCCGGTCTACACGCCCGAGAAGGCGCGCGCGTGGACGCAGTGGCTGGCCAAGCAGGGCGCCGACGGGGTGAAGCTCGGCCTCAAGGGCGAGAGCCCGGAGGTGATGGCCGCCGTCCTCGAAGAGGCGAAGAAGCTGCACCTCGGCTCGACCGCGCACCTCGCGCAGCTCATGGTCGAGGGCACGAACGCCCAGGATGCGGCGCGCTTGGGCCTCGAGACGCTCACGCACTACTACGGCCTCTTCGAGGCGCTCTACGACGGCCACGACATCCAGCCCTGGCCCACGGACCTGAACTACAACGACGAGCAGGACCGCTTCGGCCAGGTGGCGCGCCAGTGGAACCTCATCCACCCGCGCGGGAGCAAGGAGTGGAACGACCTGATCCAGGAGTTCCTCTCGGAGAAGCTCGTCATCGACCCGACGATGACGGCCTACCTGGCCGGCCGCGACGTCATGCGCGAGCGCAACGCCGACTGGCAGCAGATCTACACGATTCCTTCGCTCTGGGAGTACTACCAGCCGGCCCGGACGCACGACGGGAGCTACTTCTATCACTGGACCACGGCCGACGAGGTGGCATGGCGGAACTTCTACCACGTCTGGATGCAGTTCCTGAACGACTACAAGAACGCCGGAGGTCACGTGACGGTCAGCTCCGACGCGGGCTTCATCTACAACCTGTTCGGGTTCAGCACCATCGAGGAGATGGAGCTCCTGCAGGAGGCCGGCTTCACCCCGCTCGAGGTGATTCGCGGCGCCACGATGCACGCGGCCGAGGCACTCTACGAGTCGAAGGACGAGCCGATCCCCTTCGGGATCGTACGTCCGGGAATGCTGGCGGACATGGTCCTAATCGAGGAGAGCCCGCTCGACGACCTGAAGGTGCTCTACGGCACGGGCGCGATCCGGCTGAACGACGAGACCGGGAAGGCCGAGCGCGTGGGCGGGATCCGCTACACGATCAAGGACGGGATCGTCTAAGACGCCAAGCAGCTCCTGGCGGACGTGAAGACGATGGTCGACGCGCCGAAGAAGGAGCGCGGGATCACGCAGTTGCCGGATGTGCCGTGGCGGGCGGACGAGGCGATTCCGGGAGGCGGGGGAAGGCCCTGAGGGAGGAACGACCCCTGCCAGGCCGAGCACCGTGAACATGAGGATGTGAAGGAGCGTGAAGGCGGTCAGGTAGGCTACGGAGCCCCCGGCCTCAGTCCCGAGCCCGCCCCACCTTCACCAGCACCGCCCCGTGGCTCGGAATGCGCACCGTGTATGCGGGGCTGAACGAGCCGAGATTCCGGTGTCGCCAGAGATCGCGCACCGGCTGCGTTCCCGAGAGCCCGAGGTCGGCCCAGCGCGCCGTCACTTGATGGGCCGCGAGCCCCCGGTTGAAGAGCGCGACGGCCATCGTGCCGTCCTCCAACGGCCGCGCCCATACCTCCGTGCGCCCGTCCTTCGAGATCCGGCCTCCGGCAACTCCCAGTGTGTCGTTGGTGACGGCCAGGACCTCGTCGTTCGTCAGGAGATCGACCGTCCATGGATCGAGCCGCGAAAGATCGGCGCCGATCATCAGCGGTGCGGCCTGGATGGCCCAGAGCGTCAGGTGGAGCACCTGCTCGTTCCTGGTGAGCCGTGTGGGATGCAGGTCGGGGCCCCAGCCGACGTTGCCCACCACGAGCATGTCGGTGTCGTTCCAGTGTCCGGGGCCGGCGTACTTCTCCCGTCCGGCCTGTCGGAAGCCCACGCTCTCCAGATTGGCCCACGAGTCGAGAAGGTCGCCGGTGGTGCGCCACAGGTTCACCCCGGCGTCCGCTCCCCACTCCCACACGTCGCCCCAGCCGTAGTCACTGATGCTGTAGACGATGTCGCGGTCGAACTGATCCAGCCTGGCGCGCATGAGGTCGTAAGGCAGCCTGAGCGCGGCGGCGCTCCGGTCCGGATTCACGCGGTCGTAGGAGCAGTGGTCGTGCTTCAGGTAGTCCACGCCCCAGGCGGCCCAGGTCTTCGCGTCGATCTCCTCGTGCTCGTAGCTGCCGGGCAGCCCCTGGCAGGTGCGCGGACCGGGCGAAGAGTAGATGCCGAGCTGCAGACCCTTGGCGTGCACGTACTCTGCCAGCGCCTTCATGTCGGGGAACTTCTCGTTCGGGTGGAGCACCCCGTTCGCGTCGCGCGCTCCCTCCCACCCGTCGTCGATGACGATGTAGCGGTAGCCGTGAGCGGCCAGGCCGCTCGAGACCATCGCGTCCACCGCCTCCCGCACCTTGGCGTCGTCGACGGAGCGGCCCCACGCGTTCCACGAGTTCCAGCCCATGGGTGGGGTGAGGGCGAGTTGGTGATCGCCTGCGACGATGGTGAGCTCGCGTGTGGTGGAGCCGTGCGGACCCGACGCCGTGAGCGTGACGACGGTCCGGCTCGGGGACGCCACCGACCCGTGGATCATGCCGGTCGCCGGATCCAGCTCGAGTCCGGCCGGGAGGCCTTCGGCGGCGAAGCGTAGCGTCCCCTCTCCGGTGGCCGGAATCCGGTACAGGAAGGGCCTACCGGGTGTCGTGCCGACGATCTGCGGCCCGTGGATGGTCGGCTCCGGCGATGTGCCCGAGGCGATGACCGGATCCGGCTGCTCGGGTGGCTCGTAAGGCACCGGCCGCTCGGTGGCATCCGGTCGCATGAGGATCGTAGCTCCCGCCCATACGCCGGTGTCTCCGTTGCTCGTGTCCTGCGCGTCGTCGAGGAGGAGCGTCAGCACATGCACGCCGGTCAAGTCCACATCGACGTAGCGGGGCGGGTCGCCGGGCCGGATCGTGTCGGTGGCGAAGAGGAGACGGTCGTCGCCGTAGACGACGAAGTTCACGCTCGCCTCGGGAAGCCGGGCGGAATCGTCCAGGCCGACCATCGCCCGGAAGCGTGTCGCCTGGCCCTTCACGTCGACCAGGAACTCGCTGATCGACTGAGTTCCGATGCCGTGCTTGTATTCGATCCCCTGGAGCGTGATCGGGCGGACGCCTTCGCGCCCCGCGCGCACGCCTCCGGCCACGGGGCGCCCCCGTCGCTGAAACATGGCATCCAGCCCGACGGTCTCGACCCAGATGCCGTTCGGAGGAGGGTTCTCTGCGGTGAGGGCGGCGGCCTGTTGCGGAGACTGGACCACGGCGGCGGCCGGCTGGGGCCGGGCCAGAGAGCCGATGAGGGCGACGGCGCCGAGAAGGAGCGCCGGGGTGGTCTTCGGGCTGATCATGACGAACTCTGCCGAGGCGAGTTGAAGAGCTGTCAAGCGGTGCGGGAGGGCACGCCGTGCTGGGATGACGGCCACCGACCGTGGATGGCCGTGGACGAAGGCAGGGTAGGGCAGGCCGACGGGCCCAGCAAGGTATCGAAGGGCGGAGGGTGCCGGTTTCACCGGCCCTCGATACCTTCCGGATACGGCCGCCGCCGGGAGGCCCACGAACGAGCCGCCGGCCCACAGGGAACCGCCACGCACGAGGACTCCATGGACACCGACCGACGCCGATTCCTGAAGACGACCCTGGCCGCCGGAGGCGCCATCGGACTGGGGCTCGGAGCGTCGAGACCGTCAGGCGCCGAGGCCTTGGGCACCGACACCTCGCCCGAGCGGCGTTCCTCTCGGACGCCACGCCCCCTGGACATCCTGATCCTCGGCGGCACCAGCTTTCTGGGACCCCATCAGGTCCGCTACGCCCTCGAACGGGGCCACTCGGTCTCGATCTTCACGCGGGGGCGCACGAAGCCGGCCCTGTTCAAGGACGCCTTCGAGCACGTCGAGCATCTCGTCGGCGACCGCGAGAATGATCTGGAGGCTCTGAAAGGCCGCCGTTGGGATGCGGTCATCGACAACTCCGGCCGCAAGGTCTCGTGGACCCGGGATTCGGCCCAACTGCTGAAGGACCACGCAGGAGCCTACCTGTACGTGTCCTCGACCGGCGTCTTCTATCCCTACCGCACCGTGGAGATCGCCGAGGACGGACCGATCGTCCTGACGGATCCGACGGACGGCAAGAGCGAGGACTACGCCTACGGCGTGATGAAGGCCAACTCGGAGATCGAGGCCCGCAAGGCGTTCGGTGATCGGGCGCTCATCATCAGGCCGGGCTACATCGTGGGCCCCGGCGACCGGTCCGATCGGTTCACGTACTGGCCGGTGCGGGTGGAGCGGGGCGGGCAGATCCTGGTTCCGGGCAAGAAAGACGACTTCGTGCAGCAGGTAGACGTTCGGGACCTCACGGAGTGGATGATCCGCATGCTGGAGGAAGGCCGGGGCGGGACTTACAACGCCACCGGCCCGGCCTCGCATCTGACCATGGCAGAATTCGTCTACGGGGTGCGGGCCGCGACCAGCGCCGAGCTCTCGTGGACCTGGATCGACGACTACGACTTCCTGACCGAGCAGAAGCTCCCGTACGCCATCCCCTGGATCATGCCGACGGGGGACAATCGGGGATCGCAGCGGATCGACTGCGCGCGCGCCCGGGCCGCGGGACTCACCTACCGTCCGCTGGCTGTGACGGTCATGGATACGCTCACCTGGTGGCACTCCGACGCGGTCGGGGACGAGTGGCGCGCGCATCCCCGCTTCGTGCTCACGCCGGAGCGGGAGAGAGCGATTCTGAATGCGTGGAAGGGAAGGGGCCCATAGGCGCCGACGAGAACGGGGGCCGCCACACGATGGGCCGCACCGCGTAGCGAGCCCCCGAACGTAACGATCGACAGTCGCGGGCGAGCGGCGCCGGAGAAGAGACGCGCGTCGCCGGCGACTCCTTGCCGCTACTTCACCTCGTCTTCCTTCACCATCCGGATCCCGAACACCGTCGCGATCCGGCTTCCCTCGTTCGCCTGGAATCGCACGGTCACCTTCTCCTTTCCTTTCACCAGCTCGGCCGGGATCGGATAGGTGACGTCGTAGAACCTGCGCGGCTCCGACGTCACGACGTTGGCGTCGGCGACCTTCGTGCCGTCCACCTGGATCTGGAACGACGCCGGCATGTTCCTCGTGTCGTCGCTGAAGTACGTGACCATGAGCGCCATGGGGTGCGTCGGATCGACCGGGACCTCGTAGGAGAACCAGCTCCGTGCCGCACGGCCGGTGCGGTCCATGATCCGCACGGGACGACGGGCGTCGTCACCACCCTGGTAGTCGAAGGCTCGCTCCGCCCGGAAGTCGCCCACGGGCACCGACGCGACACTGGCGGCGTCGAGCATGGCCATCCGCTTGGCCTCGGCTCGGTACTCCGCCTTCTCCTTCGTCCACTGCTCCGGCGTGTACATGTCCCAGTAGGTGGCGTACGTCCGCTCGTGGAGCTCGTAGAACGGCATGAGCTCCACCTCGTGGGCGGCTCCTTCGGCGGTCGGCTCGTAGCCTACCCCGGCCGTACGGAAGTGACCGGGCTTGCCGGTGATCGGCTGGAGCCACTCCTCGAGCGGCTTCTCCAGCGCCACGAAGACCGGCACGATCGGGGGCTCCGGCCGGGGACCGGCCTGAGGCCCGCGACCACGCTGGGGCTCGGGACCGATGTCACCGGCCAGCACGAGCGGTCCCCACATGAGGGAGGCGCGGTTCGGGTTGTCGGGCGTGACCTCGAGGTGCAGCGACTTGGGGAGGGTGACCTCGACCACGTCTCCGCTCTTCCACGTCCTCCTGACCTCGACGTAGGAGCTGAGCGGATAGGGGTAGTAGTACGACCCGCGGCGCATTTCTCCCTTGCCGTCGTTGACGGGCGGCGCCTCGACGGGCTGGCCGTTGACCTCGATTCGGAACCCGTCGCCGGCCCAGTACGGCCGGCGCATCCGGAGTGTGAACTCCTTCGGGGCCGCCATGTCGAGCGTGAGCTTCGCGCTCTCGCCCACCGGAAAGTCCGTGGCCATGGCCAACTTCACGCCCGCGTCCGCCCACTCGGCGGTCGAGGGCACGTACAGGTTCACCCAGAGGTTGTCGCCGTCCTCGTAGTAGAGGCCGTCGCCGTGCAGCGCATGGTTCTCCATGCCCGAGCACACGCAACAGGTGAAGGCGTGCAACATGTCCTGGTACTCGTGCGTCACGCCGCGTCCCACCGGCACCATGTAGCACATGCGGCCGTCGTTCGGGTCGATCGAGGCCATCACGTGGTTGAACAGCGCGCGCTCGTGGAAGTCCGCGTAGTGCACGTCCGGGTCGATCGTGAAGAGACGGCGCGTCAGCTTGAGCATGTTGTAGACGTTGCACGACTCGGCCGTGCGCCCGTCCGAGATCGCGCTGATGACGTCGGGTGGCCCGAAGTACTCGTCCTGGCCGTGCCCACCGCTCGTGAAGCTGTGGTGCTGGTCCACGATGTCGAAGAAGTACGAGGCGGCCATGAGGTCGGCGGCCCTGCCGGTGTAGGCGAACCGATCGACCGAGCCGATGAGCTTCGGGATGGCGGTGTTGCCGTGCTTGCCGCCGAGGTCGTCCTGGTGGCGCTGGAGCGGATCGATGAAGGCCTTGTGCTCGAACGAGTACGACAGGTCGAGCCAGCGCTCGTCGTCGGTGTCGGCGTAGAGGTCGACCAGGACCTCGTTCATCCCGCCGAACTCCGTCAGCATCATCTCCTGGAGCTGGTCGTCGCTCAGCCCCGACAGGATGCCCTCGGCCCACCCGGCGAACGCGATCTCCACGTCGAGGGCGGTCTTGTTGCCGGTGAAGCGGTAGGCGTCGCGCAGGCCGGCGTACAGCTTGTGCAGCGTGTACCAGGGCGACCACTGGCCGTTCAGGTCGAACGCGGCCGCCTTGATGTCACCCTTGGCCAGTCGGTTGAAACAATCACGCCCACCCTCGAGCGCAACGAGGTATCCGTCACCGTTCTTGTCCTGGACGACCTTGAGCTCGTCGACGATGTAGTCGACGCGCTGCTTGAAGCGGTCGTCGCCGGTGGCGGCGTACATGAGGCTCACGGCCGACAGGTAGTGCCCGCACACGTGACCCGTGAGGTTGCGGCCGCCGCCGTCCCATCCACCGTAGGGCTCCGCCTTCGGCTTCAGCCCGGCACGCTCGCGGAAGTACGCGAGCATCCGGTCGGGCTCGAGCTCGAGCAGGTACTTCTCATCGAGCTCCTGGGCATGCTTGAGCGGGCCGCCCGGCTGCAGCCGCACGGCATCGAGCGGTAGGCGTCGCGCCTGCAGCATCTCGTCTTCGAAGGCTCGCACCCGGGGATCCTCTCGGGGGTCCTCACCAGGGCTCTGCCCCACCTGCGCTGCCTGCAGGGGAATGCGGTTGAGCAGCGGCACCGCGCCGGCGCCGAGACCGAGCTTGAGGGCGGTGCGTCGAGATACGATCACGGATGCCTCCTGTATGGACTTGGTCTGTCGTACCGTGGCCCGGGCAGGCGCGTAACCCAACCCAGCCCAGCGGGCTGGCAACGGATTCCGGGGAGGATCTTCGTGGCTCGGGACCCGCAAGTTCCGGGACGTCCCAGACGCGTCGGTATGTTCCTGACGTTTCGGACGTACGAGTATTACAGATAGCCCAACCTGGAGGGTTGGGTTCCGTCCCCCAGCGGGGGTGTCACGCACATGCAGCGCCTGCCCTCACGCGCGTTTCTGCTCTTTGCGTTGCTGGCCACCGTGCCGGCATGGGGGGAAGCGCAGGCTCGCCGCCCGGCTCGAGGGGTCGGATCGGTGCTCATCGGCTCGGTCTTCGATCACGAGACCGGGGAACCGCTCAGCGGTGTGAAGATCACCTTGAGCGCGGCAGCCGGCGACAGCGCCCGAGCGCGGGTCTCGGACGACCAAGGCCACTTCGCATTCGAGCGGGTCGCGCCGGGCTCCTACGTCTTGCGGGCTGCCTTCGTTGGTCGGCAGACGCTCCAGGACACGTTGGAGGTCCGCCGGGCGTCCGACGTCCGCGTGAGCATGACGCTCCCGATATCACCTGTGGACCTCGAGCCGATCGTCGTGACGGTCCATCGCATGCTCGCAGGACCGATGGCAGGCTTCGAGGAGCGCCGCCGCAATCGGCAGGGGACGTTCATCACGCGAAACGAGATCGAGCAGCGCAATCCTCTCCTCATGTCGGACCTCTTGAGGGGGGTGCCAGGCGCCAAGTTCGAGAGGCTCCGCAGAGGCAGCTACACGATGCGATTCGAGGGAGATTGTCGACCGATGATCTGGGTCGACGGAAACCGGGTGTTCGACGCCTCGTGGAACGGGATCGGGTACAGCATCGACGATCTGGTGCCCGCCGAGCAGGTGGAGGCGGTCGAGGTCTACAGGGGCTCCGGCGCGGTACCCATCCAATTCGGTCCGACGTCGTGCGGGGCTGTGGTCATCTGGACGCGTCCCCCGCAAGCCTATCCACGGCACGTGTTCCACTGGACCCCTGTCCTGCTCACTCTCGGAGTGGTGGGATTGGGGTTCCTGCTGGTGCACTGAACCGGCCCTCCACCGGCGCCCCCCATCGGTTCCGCCCGACCGCGTGCACCCCTTGTGTACAGGCGGCCCGGGGACCCGTACATTCGGGCCTTACACCCGGCACGCCGTGCGAGAACATCCTGCCCCCGGTGAGCTCGCCGGGCTGGCAGCGTCATTGCACCCCGGTGAACGAAGGAGCCAGAAATGCGTTCCCGTACGACCTTCGCGCGCGCCGCAGCAGGCGTGCTTGCGGCTCTCGTCCTCGTCACGTCCTCCGCCCAGGCCCAGCAGCTCTCGACCTCCCTCCTGGACGGCTTCCACTTCCGTAACCTCGGACCGTTCCGGACCGGCGCGATGGTCACGGCCTTCGCCGTGCCCACGGCGCCCGAGCACGAGCACCTCCGGACCTTCTACGTGGGGGTGCGTAACGGCGGCGTCTGGAAGACGGTGAACAACGGGACCACCTTCGAGCCGGTCTTCGACGGTGCGGGGCCGCTGAGCATCGGCGCGCTCGCGGTCGCTCCATCGGACGCCAACCAGGTGTGGGTGGGGACCGGAGAGGCGCTCGGGACCCGCTACAGTACGTCCGGGGACGGCGTCTACAAGTCGACGGACGCGGGCCGGACCTGGCAGCACGTGGGGCTGGACGCGACGCAGCATATCGCGCGCATCGTCGTGGATCCGCGCGATCCGGACGTCGTCTACGTGGCGGCGGTCGGGCACCTCCAGAGCACCAACCCTGAACGGGGTGTCTACCGGACGCGCGACGGAGGCCGTACCTGGCAGAAGGTGCTCTTCGTGAGCGATTCGGTGGGCGCGGTCGACCTCGCCATCGACCCGACGAACCCTGACGTCCTCTACGCCGCGGCGTACCAGATGGAGCGTCTGCCGTGGACGTTCGAGCTCGGTGGGCCGGGTAGCGGCATCTACAAGACCACCGACGGTGGTGACCACTGGAGCCGACTCGGCGGGGGCCTCCCGACCGGGCGCATCGGACGGATCGGGATCGACATCTTCCGGTCAAACCCGAACGTGGTGTACGCGATCGTCGAGAACGGCAACCCGCGGCCGGGCGACCGACCGGGGCAGATGCGGGTGAGCGGAGGCCGTGGCGAGGTCTATCGAACGGACGACGCGGGCGCGACCTGGCACATGACGCACGATCCGTCGATCAACGTGGGAGGCAAGGCTCCGTATTCGTTCGACATCATCCGTGTCGACCCGAAGAACGACCAGAGGGTCTACGTGACGAGCGATGCGCTGCTCACGAGCCTCGACGGCGGTAAGACCTGGAGCGACTACCAACACAGCCCGCTCTTCCCGCCCAATAGCATGTTCGGTGACGTCCGTCAGGTGTGGGTCGATCCACAGGATGGGAATCGGATCTTCGTGGGCTCCGACGGAGGGGTGAACATCACCTACGACGGCGGCAGGACGGTCGACTACCTGCCGAACCTGCCCGTCGGCGAAGTCTACGACATGGCCCTGGACAACGAGGATCCGTACCACATCTACGTAGGGGAGCAGGACCACGAGTCGTGGAAGGGGCCCATCAACGGCTTCTCCGGGCTCGTGAGCGGCATCGAGAGCTGGGTCACGGTCGGCACCGGAGACGGGATGTACCAGGCGGTCGATCCGACCGACAGTCGCTGGGTCTACAACACGCTTCAGTTCGGCGGGCACGTGCGCGTGGATCAGAAGATGGCGACGATGACACGCATCCAGCCCCCGGATCGACCCGACGGGCAGCCGCGGTATCGGTACACGTGGACGGCCCCGATCGTCCTCTCTCCGCACGACCCGGCGACCGTCTACACGGCCGCCCAGGTCGTGCTGCGCTCCCACGACCGTGGTGACACGTGGCAGGAGATCAGCCCCGACCTGACCACGGACGACGAGTCGAAGGAGAACGGCGAGGGCAACATCCAGTACTGCACGATCACGACCGTGGCGGAGTCGCCCCTGACACAGGGCGTGATCTGGGCGGGCACGGACGACGGCAACGTACAGGTCACACGTGACGATGGCGCGCACTGGACCGACGTGACCGACGCGCTCGTCGCGGCAGGCGCTCCGCGGGGCTACTGGGTCACACGCGTGGTTCCCTCGTCCCACGTGGCGGGCAGGGCGTACGTGACCATCACCGGCTATCACCGCGATGTCTTCGGGACCTACGTGTTCCGGACCGAGAACTTCGGGCGCAGCTGGCAATCGCTCGCGGCGACCCTGCCGGATGCCCCGGCCAACGCCATCGCCGAGGATCCGCACGACGCGTCCCTCCTCTTCCTGGGCACGGATCGGGGCCTCTTCGCGAGCATGGACTCGGGAGAGCACTGGGTGCGGATGAAGAGCAACATGCCCGTGCTCCCGGTGAAGGACATCGAGATCCACCCCCGCGAGCACGACCTGGTGGTCGGCACGTTCGGGCGCGGGATCTGGGTGACCGACATCACGCCGCTCGAGCAGCTCACGGCGGCCGTGCTGTCGAAACCGGTCCACCTGTTCACGCCCGAGCCCAAGGGGCTCCGCGTCGAGAGCGGTTGGGGCAACTACCAACTCTTCGGGGACCGGCAGGTGACCACGCAGAACGAGCCCAACGGAGTGCTGATCGACGTGTATCGTCGGGACGCGGGGGGTGATTCCCTCACGCTCACGATCAAGGACGCGTCCGGCTCCGAGGTGCGTACGTTGTCCGTGCCGCCGGGAGCCGGGTTCCACCGGATTGTGTGGGATCTGCGCGGTGAGTCTTCGGGCGGCGGCCGCTTCCGGCGGGCGCCGGCGGTGGATCCCGGGATGTACACGATCACCCTCGAGACGGGCGGACAGCCCCAGACGGTGAAGGCCGTCGTGAAGCCTCCGGTGGTGCTCCCCCGGGGCTGACATCCATCGTGGGACCAGAGCATGGACGGAGAAAGCCGGGACTGCCTCCCCAGCCCGCGTGAGCGAGAACCCTACGAGAAGGCATTCCCATGAAGCGATACGTTGCCCGCACCGAACAGCGCTCCGGATGGACTTCCGGAGCGCTCGCCTTCCTGGTGTTCGCGACCACTCTGCTGTCGATGGCGTGTGGGGAGGGCCGGGAGCGCGCGCTGCCCGGACCCATCGACCCGCAGATGGTCCAGGACCAGGACTCGATGACCTGGGATGATTACCGTCCGATTCCCGCCACCGACTGGGCCGACTCGGTCAAGCCCGAGCGGGAGTTCAAGATGGCGTTGGTGGCCGTCGACTTTCCCGACGAGCCGTTCGTGATCACGCAGCCCAAACACTCGGACCCGTTCGGCAACCCGCAGATCGATCCGATCTCCCGCGACGAGGTGCCACGGTTCTACGCCGACTTCTTCCTGAAGCCGAACGAGGTGAACCACGGGCACACGATCAACGGCTACTGGATGGAGCAGTCGCGAGGGAAGTTCGGCATCACCCAGCTGACGCCGTACGGTCCCTACCGCCTGTCGCAGCCCTTCTGGCGGTACGGGCTGGCCGAGTGGGGCCAGAACGACGCGACTCCGGACGGGAGCCACGTAGGCGGGCGCATGCCGCTGGAGCGCGAGACGGACTCCCTCTGGGCCGCCGACACGGGAGACTCCCCGGACAACTACGACGCGGTCCTGCGCATCTACGCCGGCTACGACGAGACCGGCGTCTGGCAGGAGTTCGGCGAGATGAAGTTCAACTCGAGGGACGATATCCCGCCGGAGTGGGGCAACCCGAACCCGGACAAGCCGCGCTGGGTCGTCACCCGGTACGTGGACTGGACGAGCTGGCTGGCGGGCGCGCAGCTCTGGGGGCTGTCCTCGATCCGTCAGGGTGAGAGCTCGGGCACCATCACGCACGAGCTGGGCCATCACGCCTTCAGGATCCCCGACCTCAACAACAACCCGTACGTGCAGCCGTACCGTCGGGTCGCCGCCGGTCCCTGGGACATGATGGACCGTGGCTCGTTCAACGGCCCGGGCGGGCCGCACCGCCGTTGGGTCGTGCCGCCGACCGAAGGCGCCGCGATGCCGGCTGGGCTCATGATCCGGGACCGACTGGCGAACGAGTTCATCACGGACGACGACCTCCTGACGCTCAGCCGTGATGGGTTGGGCTCGTCCGGGCTGGCGGTCGCGGACGTCACGGCGCGGGCCGTCGCGCCCATGGCCGGCACCTTCGCGGGGATCACCATCCGGCTGGACGGGCCCGATCCACAGGATCGTACGCCCCCGGACGATCCTGCGACGGACCCCCTGTCGGCCGGTACGCCGAACTACAACTTCTATTCGCTCGAGGTGGTCCAGCGGATCGGCTACGACTCCTACACCCCCGACAACGGCGTCCTGATCGCCAAGAACAAGGACAGCTTTCGGGGCAGGAACGGTGGGCCGAACGAGTTCAACAGCTTCATCTGGGTCATCGACGCCCATCCCGAGGACATCAACGAAGTCGACTACGTGAAGCCGAACGGCGAGAAGGTGATGCGCACGATCGCCGACTACCGCCAGCTCAACGACGCCCTCTTCCACGCGGGAACGAGCTCGGGCAGCGAGTACGAATGGGAGGACACCCCCAACCGTCTGCACTTCTACGTGATCGACCTTCACACCGACGACCGCGGGATCCTCTCCTACACGCTCGCCGTCCGCTCGCTCGACGGCTCGGGCCCCCAGACGCGCGGGCTGACGCTGGACGCTCCCACCGAGGCCGGTGCCGGCCAGGCCGCCTTCACGCTGACCAACACGGGCGCGGCGGCAGCGACCGATCCGGGCCTGCATCCCCGTGACGTCAACGACTACCTGACCTCGGACGTTTACCGCCTCTCGGCTTCGGTGGACGGAGAAGGCTGGTCGGGCGAGATCCTCAACTCGCTGGCGGCGGTGAAGTTCGGCCAGTCCACGCCGGTGACCGTGTACTTCACCCACGAGTCGTCGTCGGCTCCTTCGGCGACGATCACGCTGACGGCCACGTCGGAGAGCGACCCGTCGAAGACGGCAACGGCGACCTATCCGCTGTCGCGATAGCGCGATGATCCATCCCCGAGGGGGCGGCCGACGCCGCCCCCTCGGGGCGGTGGACGGCGTCGGTCTGTTAGCGCTCACATCGCGTCCGGCATGGGCAACCCCCTCCATCTTGCAGGTCAGTCGCCCCCCGTCTACACTTCCAAACCGTTCCATCCCGTATGGCCCGGCGCGGGCGTTGGTAGGGGTTTCAGTTCCTCACTACGAAAAGGGGTCGAGGCATGGCACCGTTGGATTGGCTGATCATCCTCGGGTACCTCGGAGTCGTTCTGGGTCTGGCTCTCTGGGTGTTTCTCAGGCGCAAGAACACCCCGGACGACTACTTCCTCGCGAACCGCAACCTCGACTGGTTCATCGTCGGAGCCTCCATCTTCGCGTCGAACATCGGCTCGGAGCATCTCGTCGGACTTGCCGGAGCAGGTGCCACCAGCGGTGTGGCCTTCGCCCACTACGAGCTTCAGGCCTGGTGCCTCCTGGTCCTGGCATGGCTGTTCGTGCCGTTCTACATGCGCTCGCGCGTCTACACGATGCCGGAGTTCCTCGAGCGCCGCTTCTCACCCGCGGCCCGCTGGGTCTTGTCGCTGATCTCCCTGATCAGCTACGTCCTGACCAAGATCGCCGTCGGGATCTTCTCGGGCGGGATCGTGTTCGCGACGCTGTTTCCCAACCTCCGGATCACGATCGGCGGCGTCGTCTGGGACAGCTTCTGGATCGGCTCCGTTGCGGTTATCCTGCTTACGGGGATGTATACCGTCGCCGGCGGTATGGGCGCGGTCGCCTACACCGAGGCCCTGCAGACCTTGATCCTGGTGGTTGGCTCCGGCCTCCTCACGATCTTCGGACTGCACGCGTTGGGCGGATGGAGCGGGCTCAGGGCCGCGCTCCCGTCCGACATGTTCAACCTCTGGAAGCCGATGATTCCCGCGGGCATGACGGGGACCTGGGCGCCGGTCATGGAGCCCACCCGGATCGCGTGGTACTTCAACGGCCACTATCCGTGGCTGGGGATGCTCATCTGCGCTCCGAT
This sequence comes from uncultured Gemmatimonadales bacterium, assembly GCA_963751265.1. GTDB lineage: Bacteria > Gemmatimonadota > Gemmatimonadetes > Longimicrobiales > Gaopeijiaceae > SZUA-318. The sequence goes on from CAVVTU010000001.1 coordinate 261,571, forward strand.
CATCGGCCTGTGGTACTGGGTCACCGACCAGTACATCGTGCAGCGCGCGCTGTCGGCCCGGAACGAGGCGCAGGCGCGGCGCGGCGGCATCTTCGCGGGCGCGCTCAAGATCCTCCCGGTCTTCATCTTCATCATCCCCGGGATGATCGCGTTGGCGCTGGCCAAGACGGGCCAGTACTCCACGCTCAACACGATGGTCGACGCCCAGGGCAACGTGATCACCGCCCAGGCCCAGGGGGCATTCCCGCTTCTGGTCAAGACCATCCTTCCGGTGGGTGTCCGCGGCATCGTGGTGGCGGGGCTGCTGGCCGCGCTCATGAGCTCGCTGGCGGGGGTGTTCAACGCGTCGTCCACGCTCTTCACCATGGACATCTACCAGAAGTGGAACGCGCAGGCGACGCAGCAGAAGCTGGTCTGGGTGGGCAGGATCGCGACCGCGATCATGGTGCTCATCGGGCTGGCGTGGATTCCCGTCATCCGGGGGTCCAGAGGTCTCTATGAGTACCTGCAGGGGGTCCAGGGTTACCTGGCGCCGCCGATCTTCACCGTCTTCTTCCTCGGCGTCTTTTTCAAGCGGATGAACGCCAAGGGGTGCCTCTCGGCCCTGGTCGTAGGCTTCGCGCTCGGGGCTTTCCGGCTCGCGGTCGACACCCCGGTGGCGCTGGGACTGGGTCATCTGGCCAGCGGATACACCCCGGGCTCGTTCCTCTGGATCGTCAACAACATTTACTTCCAGTACTACAGCGAGCTGATCTTCCTGGTCTCCGTTGCCGTCATGGTGGCGGTGAGCTACATGACCGCGGAGCCTGCCTACGAGAAGATCTCCGGCCTCACGTTCGGAACGCTTACGGATGCGGACCGGGCGGAGACACGCGCGAGCTGGGACAAGCGCGACGTGATCTTCTCGGTCCTCATTTGTGTGGTCATCCTGATGGCGTACGTGTACTTCAGGGGCTAGCAGGGCAGGATCATGGCGCGTTGTACGGAGGATCCGATCGCCTCCGTCGGGGCTCTCGACACGGCGTCGGGAGCCGACGGAGGCGATCCGTCTTCTCGCATCATTTCGAGTCCGACATCAACGCCCGAGTGACTCGGGCTGGCAGGAAAGCGCTGAGACAACGATGAAGAGCTACACCCTCGGTCTCGACTACGGGACCAATTCGGTACGCGCCGTCGTCGTGGATTGCACGGACGGCTCCACGCTGGGAACCGCCGTGTTCCCCTATCCTTCGGGCGACGACGGGATTCTCCTCGAGGCAGGAGATCCCCACCTCGCCCGACAGAACCCTGCGGACTACGTGGAAGGGCTGAAGCGGTCCGCGCTGGGCGCCCTGGAGGAAGCCGACCAAACCCCCGGGTTCTCTCGGGATCGTGTCGTCGGCATCGGTGTCGACACGACGGGCTCCACGCCGATCCCGGTCGACGAGACGGGCACGCCGCTGGCCTTCGATCCGAAGTGGAAGGACAACCTGGCCGCGCACGCCTGGCTCTGGAAGGACCACACCGGGGCGGCGGAGGCCGCCGCCATCACGAAGACGGCCGCCGAGCACGCACCGCGCTACCTGATGCCCATTGGCGGCGTCTACTCCTCGGAGTGGTTCTGGTCGAAGGTCTGGAAGTGCCTCAAGGTGGCACCCGACGTGTTCGACGCGGCCGCGAGCTGGGTGGAGTTGGCGGACTACGTGCCGGCCGTGCTCGTGGGCATCGACCGTGCGGAGGACGTGCCGCGAGGTATGTGCGCGGCCGGCCACAAGGCCATGTACTCCCGCGGGTGGGGCGGCCTTCCGGACAAGGAGTTCCTCTCGCGGCTCGATCCGAAGCTTGCCGAGCTGAGGGACCGGCTCTACGAGGACGCCTGGGCCGCGGACAGGCCGGCCGGCGGACTCTCGGCGAAGTGGGCCGAGACGCTCGGGATCCCGGAAGGCACGCCCGTGGCGATCGGGGCCTTCGACGCGCACTACGGAGCGGTGGGCGCCGGCATCACCAAGGGAACGCTGGTGAAGATCATCGGCACATCCACCTGTGACATCGCCATAGCGCCGAGCTCCGACGAGTTGGGAGAGGTCCCCGGCATCTGCGGGATCGTGGACGGCTCGGTCATGCCCGGCTATTACGGGATCGAGGCCGGCCAGTCGGCCGTGGGCGACCTGCTGCGCTGGTGGGTCGAAGGCATCTGTGAGGGCGACGAAAGCTTGCACGAGAAGCTGACGGCCGCGGCGGCCAAGCTCCGCCCCGGAGAGTCGGGGCTGCTCGCGCTCGACTGGAACAACGGCAACCGCACGATCCTCGTCGATACGCGCCTGACCGGCCTCCTGCTGGGCCAGACGCTCCACACGAACCGCGCGGAGGTGTACCGGGCCATCATCGAGGCGACCGCGTTCGGTGCCCGCGCCATCGTGGAGCGCTTCGGTGAGCGGGGTGTTCCGGTCGAGCGCGTCGTGTCCTGCGGGGGCATCGCCGAGAAGAACGACCTGTTCATGCAGATCTACGCCGACGTACTCGGGATGCCGATGCTCATCGCCGGCTCGCCCCAGACGCCGGCGCTCGGCTCGGCGATCTCGGCGGCGGTGGCGGCCGGTTCGAAGGCCGGAGGCTACGATCGCTTCGAGGAGGCGCAGGAGAAGATGACCTCGCTCAAGGAGAAGCATTTCGAGCCGAACCCGAAGGCGCAGGCCGTCTACGACGAGCTCTATGCCATGTATCGGGAGCTGCACGACGTCTTCGGCAATGTCGCCTATGCGAAGTCGGATCTGCCCACGTTGATGAAGCGACTCCTCGCCCTGCGTGAGCGGGTCGTGAGGGGGGACGCGTCGTGAGCGTCGGATCCGACGAGCTGAGGGAGAAGGTCTGTCAGGCCAATCTGGACCTGGTGGAGGCTGGTCTGGTGATGGGTACGTTCGGCAACGTGTCGGGCGTCGACCGTGAGACCGGCCTCTTCGTCATCAAGCCGAGCGGCGTGCCCTACGACCAGCTCACACCGGGCAACATGGTGCCGGTCTCGCTCGAGACCGGGGAGGTGCTCGAGGGGACGCTGCGGCCGTCCTCGGACACGCCGACCCACCTCGAGCTCTACCGGGCGTTCCCGTGTGGCGGCATCGTGCACACGCACTCGGAGTTCGCCACGGCGTTGGCGCAGGCCCGGCTCCCCGTGCGCTGCATGGGGACCACGCACTCGGATTACTTCCGGGGCGACATTCCGGTCACCCGCGAGATGACCCGGGAAGAGGTCGACGGCCCCTACGAGGCCAACACCGGCCTGGTGATCATCGAGGCGTTCCGGTCCGGTGACGTCGATCCGATGGAGGTTCCCGGTGTGCTGGTGGCGAACCACGGGCCGTTCACGTGGGGAAGGGACGCCGCGGACGCCGTGGGCCGGGCGACCGTGCTCGAGTTCGTGGCCCGTATGGAGTGCACCGTACGCTCCGTGGCGCCCGACGCGGCGCGCCCCGCCCGTTACCTGGTGGACCGGCACTTCCTCCGCAAGCACGGCAAGGATGCCTATTACGGCCAGGGCTGAAGGGAGGGGCCACCCCGCTGGAGACGACGCGGGTGGGGCCCATCGCTCCCCGACCCGCGCCGTGCTCTGGGATCTGGACGGCACGCTCGCGGACTCGCGAGAGCTCCACTGGCGCTCCTGGCGCGAGGCGCTGGAGCGCGAGGGCGTCCACGTCACGGAGGAGCAGTTCCTGGAGACGTTCGGCCAGCGCAACGAGGAGATCCTGTCGGACTGGCTGGGCCCGGGCGCCGACGCGGAGGACATCGAGCGCGTCGGCGACGCCAAGGAAGAATGCTACCGGGACCTCGTGAGAAGCGTGGGCATCGAGCCGCTTCCGGGTGCGGCGGATTGGGTGCAGGCCCTCCATGATGCGGGGTGGCGCCAGGCCATCGCCTCGTCGGGTCCCCGAGCCAACGTCGAGGTCATGCACGAGGCGCTCGGGTTCGGCGGGCTGATCGAGACGCTCGTCGCGGCCGAGGACGTCCGCCGGGGTAAGCCGGATCCGGAGGTCTTCCTGTTGGCCGCGAGCCGTCTGGGGGCCACGCCCGCGCGGTCCGTGGTCGTGGAGGACGCCCAGGCGGGCATCGAGGCCGCACGCCGGGCCGGGATGCGGAGCGTCGCCGTGGGCGGTGGGGCGGGCGACGAGGCCGACGTGGTCGTGGCGTCGCTCGCGGACCTGCCCACGGGCGCGTTCGACCGCTTGGTGCCGGAGCGCTGAGGGCACCGGACGGCGTGCGGAGCTGCGCGCTCAGCTTCCCGCGAGCGCCTCCACCGGATCGACCCTGGCGGCCCGCCGGGCGGGCACCCAACTGGCCAGGAGCGCGACGGCCGTCAATGCCAGCGCGACCAGGGCGAACGTCAGCGGATCGAGCGGACTCACCCCGTACAGGAGCGACGCCATGAGCCTCGTGAGCGCCGCAGCGGCCGCGAGCCCGAGGGCGACGCCGGCACCCGCGAGCACCAGCGCCTGCCGCAGCACCATGCGGCTCACGTCGGCCTGCTCGGCACCGAGCGCCATCCGTACGCCGATCTCCCTCGTGCGCTGCGCGACCACGTAGGAGATCACGCCGTAGATCCCCACGGATCCGAGGAAGAGCGCGACCGCCGCGGCAATGGCGAGCATGACGAGCGTGAACGACGTGCGGGCCATGCTGCCCGCCACGATCTCGGCCAGTGTCCGGACGCGGGCGACCGGAAGGTTCGGATTCACGGCCCAGACCGCCTTGCGCATCTCGGGGAGCAGAGCTCCGGGGTTCGTGGTTGCCGACCGTACCGCGAAGGCCATGGAGCGGGGCGTGAAGAGCTTCTGGCCCCACAGGCTGTCCACCACCTGGGGCCAGTACACGGTCTTGACCGGATCTTCTCCGATGCCTTCGTCGCGGATCTCCCCGACCACGCCGACGACTTCGTACCAGGGGCCCGACGGGAATGCGTCCGTTCCGAACGTGCGGATGCGCTTGCCCAGGGCCGCCGCTGCGTCTCCCCACTCCTCGCGGGCGAGATCCTCCGTAACCATCACCACGTGCGCCCTGTCCTCGGCGTCGGCGCGGGTGATCGCCCGTCCCGCCACGAGCTTGTTGCCCATGGTTTTGACGTATCCGCCCCCGATCCACTTGAACCGGCGAATCGGCGGGACCTGATCCTGATCGAGCGGGTGTCCCTGGACCTCGACCCCGTCGTTGCTGTCCCAGCCGTCCATCGTGACCGAGGAAGTCATTGCAGCGGACGCTACGCCCGGAACGGCCCGGATGCGGTCCAGGATCTGCTGGTACGTGAGCACCACCTGGTCGCTTTCCTTCACCTCGGCCTCGGGGATGCCGACGCGGAAGGTGAGCACCCGGTCGGGTGCCTCGAATCCGGGGTTCACGTGCCTGAGCGCCTCGAAGCTCCGGATCATGAGCCCCGAGCCGGTCAGCAGCACGAGCGCGAGAGCCATCTGGGAGACAACCAGGACGTTACGCGCCAGATGGCGCTCCTTTCCCGCATCGCCTCCGCGGCCCGACTCCTTGAGCGCGCTCACCAGGTTCGGGCTGGCGTAGCGCAACGCCGGGAAGAACCCGAAGAGCGCACCGGCGAAGACCGAGACCAGGAACGTGAATCCGAGCACGTTGGCATCGACGCCGATGTCGTGCAGTCGCGGGAGCGACTCCGGGCCGAGTGCGACCAGGAGCTTGAGCCCGGCCCACGCCATCACCAGGCCGAGCAGTCCGCCCAGAAGCCCGAGGACGAGGCTCTCGGTCAGGAGTTGGCGGACCAGACGCATGCGATCGGCTCCCATCGCGGTACGGATGGCCACCTCCTGCTGTCGGCTTTCGGCACGTACCAGGAAGAGGTTGGCGACGTTCGCGCACGCGATGAGGAGGATGATGCCCACGGTACCCAGGAGCACCCAGAGAACGTTGCCGGTGTCGCCGACCACGTCCTGCTTCAGGGGATGGAGCTGCGCTGCGAAGTGCGCCTTCTCCATCATGCCCAAGCTCAGACCGCCCGGGAAGAGCTTCACGGCCATCGGGATCATGCGATTCACGTCCGCGTCTGCTTGCGCGATCGTGACGCCGGGCTTCAGCCGCGCGAGGGCCTGGTAGCTGAAGTTCCCGACGAAGAGCTTGCTCCTGTCGAACCGGAACGGGAGGTAGAGCTCCGGATCGTAACGTAGGAACTGGAGACCCTTGGGCATGACTCCGATGATCTCGTGGCTCTCTCCGTCGATGCTGAGCGTGCGTCCGAGGACGTTCCGGTCACCTCCGAAGCGGCGCTGCCAGTAACCGTACGAGAGCAGCACCGTCTGCGGGGTGCCGGGCGAGTCGTCGTCCGAGGTGAACGTCCTGCCCAGAAGCGGCGAGACACCCAGGAGTGGGAGCGTCTGGTAGGTGACCCTCATCACCTGCACCTGCTCCGGCTCCTCGAGTCCGGTCACCGAGGCGGTCCCGTTGTCCCACATCCCGATCGCCTCGAAGCTGTGGTTGTTCTCGGCGTACGTGTAGTGGAGCGCCGGCGACTGGTTGACCTCCTTGAAGCCCAGCCCCGGGGCCGTGTGCCACACACCGACGAGGCGGCTCGGATCCTTGAACGGCAGCGGCTTGAGCAGGACGCCGTTCACCACGCCGAAGATGGCGGCAGTGCTGCCGATGCCCACGGCGAGCGTGAGCACGGCCACGCCGGTGAACAGCGGGGCCCGCAGAAGCTTTCGGACCGCATGCCGGAGCTGAGAGATCAGTGCGTCCACACCACCCATCCTTTCCTGGCCGGACGCTCGCGGGGCTCAGCCCCTCGCCGGCGACCGGCTCGATCGTTCCCGGCGGTCGTTTCGACCGTCCGTCTCGCGTGGCCCTACGCATCGGAGGTCGTGCCGGTTTCCAGGGCGTGTGGTGTGGGTCGGACTTGAGCGGCGAAGCCACCTGCCCGAAGATGGAAGGCTCGTGAGCTTGGCTCCTCATCGGTGGAGGTTCCGTGATTCCCGATACGCTGATCCTGACCCAGGCCGAGGTTCGAAGCCTCCTGCCCATGGAGGACTGCATGGACCGGATGGCCGAGACGCTCGAGGCGCTGGCTCGCGGCGAGGGGCTCAACCCTCTCCGCACGCTCATGAAGCTCCCGGAGGGGCAGGGCCTCCTGGGGATGATGCCCGGCCTGTCGGGCTCGCCCGAGGCGCTCGGCATCAAGGTCGTCACGGTCTTCCCGGGCAACCACGGCTCGGACTACGACGCGCATCAGGGTGTCGTGCTCCTCTTCGATCCGGACCACGGCCTTCCGGTCGGCATCCTGGACGCGAGCGAGGTCACGGCGATCCGCACGGCCGCCGTGAGTGGGGTGGCTACACGGGCGCTGGCCCGTGAAGACGCCTCGGTGCTGGCGCTCCTGGGCTCCGGCGTGCAGGCGAGCACGCATCTCCAGGCGATGCTGGCGGTTCGAGCGTTCGAGAAGGTGCGCGTCTACAGCCCGACCGAGGAGAACCGCGAGGCGTTTGCGTGGCGCGAGGGGGAGCGGCACGACGTCGAGATCGAAGCCGTGGCATCGGCGGAGGAGGCGGTCAGGGGGGCCGACGTGGTGTGCACCGTCACGTCGTCGTCAGACCCCGTGCTGAAGGGGGCATGGCTCGCGCCCGGGATGCACGTGAACGCGGTGGGCTCGAGCGTGAAGTCCGCCCGGGAGCTCGACACGGAGGCAGTGGCTCGCGCCCGCCTCTTCGTCGATCGACGCGAGTCCACGGTGAACGAAGCGGGTGACTACCTCTTCCCGAGGGCGGAGGAAGCGATCGACGAGCACCACATCGTCGGGGAGATCGGAGAGGTGCTCCTCGGCAGGGTCGTAGGCCGGAGCTCGGCGGCGGACGTGACGCTCTTCAAGTCGCTCGGTCTCGCCGTTGAGGACCTGGCCGCGGCGCAGTACGCCCTGGAGCAGGCGCACGCCCGTGGCATGGGCACCTTCGTGCCCCTGGGCGGACTGACCGGGAGGGGCTGAGCCGATGCCTCGCCCGAGCATTCCGGTCCTGGATGGCCACAACGACACGCTCACACACATCCGGGAGGCCGAGCCTGGTCGGGAGCGTTCATTCCTGGAGCGGAGCGACCGCGGCCACATCGACCTGCCCAGAGCGCGGGAAGGAGGCCTGGGAGGCGGGTTCTTCGCGATCTTCACCCCTTCGCCGAGGTACGAGCGCATCGTGCGCCCGATGGTCCGGCCCGACGGCACCGAAGTGTCCGGAGGCTACACCGTGGAGCTTCCTCCTCGTCTCGATCGACGCAAGGCGCTCTCGTGGACGATCTCGGTCATGTCGGACCTCTTCCGTGTGGAGGCCGAGGCGGAGGGTGCCCTCGAGGTGGTGCGCACCGCGCGCGATTTGCGGCGGTGCCTCCGCGAAGGCACCCTGGCCACGATCCTGCACATCGAGGGGGCCGAGGCGATCGACACGCGCTTCGAGGCGCTCGAGGTCCTCGTTCGGGCGGGTCTGCGCTCGGTCGGCCTGGTCTGGAGTCGACCGAACGCGTTCGCACACGGGGTTCCGTTCGATTTTCCGAGGAGCCCGGATACCGGCCCCGGACTCACGGCCGCGGGGGAGCGCCTGGTGCGGTCCTGCAACCGCCTCGGAGTGCTGGTGGACGTGTCCCACCTGAACGAGAAGGGGTTCTGGGATGTGGCTCGAGTGTCGGATGCTCCGCTCGTGGCCTCGCACTCGGGGATGCACGCGCTCTGTGCCTCGCCCCGGAACCTCACCGACCGGCAACTCGCTGCGATCGCGTCGAGCGGGGGGATCGTGGGCGTGAACTTCCACGTCGGGTTCCTGCGCGCCGACGGCAAGCACGATGCGCCGACGTCTCTCCAGGAGATCGTGCGGCACGTGCAGCACGCGGTGGACCGGATGGGCGTAGAACACGTGGGCCTGGGCTCGGACTTCGACGGCGCAACCATGCCCGACGACCTGGGCGACGTGACCGGCCTTCCCCGCCTTCTGGACGCCCTCTTCGCCGCAGGATTCGACGAGGGTGACGTACGCCGGATCGCCCACGAGAACTGGGAGCGGGTGCTGGCCGCGACCTGGGGTGGCTGAGGGGACGCCCGTGGCGGGGGAGGGCTTCCTTAGCTCCCTCCCGGATCCGTGATAGATTCAGGAGCCGATGGGCCGCCGTCGGCCCCGTGATCACAACCGCGATGCCGAGCCATGTCCGACCGGAAGAAACGTCTGATCGTCGTGGGAGACCGTGTCCTCGTCCAACCCGAGGAAGGAGAGGACCGGACCAAGGTCGGACTGTACTTGCCGGCCTCGGCGGTCGACAACCAGGCCGTGCAGGGTGGGACCGTGGTGGCCACGGGCCCGGGAACGGCGGTCTCGGCGCCCACGGAGCTGGATGAGGAGCCGTGGAAGATCGGGGCCACCGAGGCTCGCTATCTGCCGCTCCAGGCGCACCTCGGCGATTACGCGATCTTCTTTCGGCGGGCCGCGGTGGAGATCACGTTCGAGGGCGAGCGCTACCTCGTCGTGCCGCAGGCCGCGATCCTGGCGCTCGTCCGCGACGAGGACGACGACGACCTGATTCCGATTTGATCGTCTGCGCCTCGCACCGGGACTCCGGCCGCTGCCGCCGGATGCGCCCGTGACCCTGGAACGCTACCGGTCCCTCATTCCCGACTGGGCCGGCTTCACCGCGGCGGCCGAGCGACCCGAGCCGACCGTCCTGCGCGTGCGCACGGGCCGCATCGCTCCCGACGAGCTCGGTGCCCGGCTCTCCGCCCAGGGCTTCCGGCTGCGGGGGATCGAAGGCATGCCGTCGTTCTTCCAGGTCGAGGACGGACCAGGACCCGTATCGCTCACGCTGGAGCACTGGCTGGGCCTCTTCTACGTGCAGCAGGCTTCCACCGGGGTGGCTGCGCCCCTTCTGGGCGCGAAGCCCGGTGAGCGCGTCCTCGATCTCTGCTCGGCTCCGGGAGGCAAGACCACCCATGTGGCCGACCTCATGGAGGACCGGGGCGCACTGGTGGCGGTGGACGTGAGCGAGAGCCGCATCCGAGGCCTGCTCGGCAACGTCTACCGGCTCGGTCACGCCAACTTGCTCGTGGTCGCGGGCGACGGCCGGGTGTTTCCCGAGGAGGCTGCGTTCGACCGGGTGCTGGTGGACGCACCCTGCTCGGGAGAGGGGACCCTTCGTCGGCGCCGGGGTCGGCCGCCGCACCAGTCGCGCTCCTTCCGTGGATACGTGACCCGCACCCAGGAGGACCTGCTCCGTAAGGCGGTCCGGGTCACGCGGCCGGGTGGCACGATCCTCTACGTCACGTGCACGTTCGCGCCGGAGGAGAACGAGGCGGTAGTGGATCGCGTGCTGCGCGACGAGCCCGTGGAGCTCGAGCCGCTTCTGCTCCCGGTGCCCCACCAGCCCGGCATCACGCGGTTCGAAGAGATGCGCTTCGACCCCCGCCTGGAAGGCTCGGCCAGGATCTACCCGCATCACCTCGACTCGGGCGGACTCTTCCTCGCGCGGCTCAGACGACTGGAGGGCGAGCCCGTGCCATCAGCCGAGGGGTGGACGCCCGTTCCCACCGTCTTCCCGGGCGACGACCTCGATCCGGCCGAAGCCGACGAGCTCGTGGCCCGAGCCATGGAGAGCCTGGGGGACGAATTCGGGATCGGGGAAGCCGACCTCCCCCTCGCCCCGATCGTCCGGGGTGGGCGTATCTGGCTCCATGCCCTCGACGCCTGGCCGCTCGAGTCCTGGTCCGAGGGAGGCTGGCGGCCGATCTCGGTGGGGTTCCGGGCACTCGAGTTCGACTCCAAAGGCCGGCCGCGCCCGACCAACGACCTGCTCCAGTGGGCAGGAGCGTCGGTGCGCAGCGGTGCCGTCGATCTGGACGTGGAATCGCTTCTCCGCCTCCTGGCGCGTGAGGTGCTGCCGCTCCCCTCGGAAGCCATGCGTGGCCCCGTGGCGCTGCGCTTCCGCGGCGAGGTGGTGGGGCGGGGAATGGCGACGCGCGAGGGGCTGAAGAGCGAGGTTCCGAAGGCCCGGGCCGGTGATCTCGATCGTCTGGCTCGCGCGACCCCATTCACCCCGGACGTGTCCTCCGGGGAATCAGCGCCCGTCGAGGACTGACGGCTGCTCGCGTAGCCGGGTCATCCCTCCGCGACCTGGAGCGTCCGAACGAAGTCCGCGTCGGCCGGGGCGAGCGGAAGACGCACGAGCTCAGCGGCGGTGAACCACCCCACCGCGTCGTGCTCGAGCGGCGTAGGCTCTCCTCGGATCTCGATTTCCACGAAGTGGATCACGAACGGCGAGTCGCCGTCCCGCACGCGGTGGAGCGTGGCGCCGGCCCGGGTGACTTCGAGCGCCAGCTCCTCGTCCAGCTCCCGGCGGGCGGCGGCGAACGAATCTTCGTCGTCGTGGACCTTTCCGCCCGGAAACTCCCAGAGGCCTCCGTGCCGCTTCTTCAGCGGGCGGCGGCCCACCAGGTAGCGGCCCTCCCTTCGGATGACGGCGGCGACGACGGTGACCCGCTCCTTCGTGCCCACACTAGGATCCCGCGGCCAGGACCATGGCGCGACGTGCGTTGCCGCGCGCGCGACGGCTGTCTCCCACCTTGACCAGGGCGTATCGGAACGCCGGGGGGCCGACGATCTGGTTTACGGCGATCATGGCCACCACGAGGGCGGCGACGTCGACACCCCAGGTCGGGAAGCGGTCCCGCACCAGGTTGGCGATCCCGAGGGTCACGCCGGCCTGCGCGAGGAAGCCCATCCATGCGTACCGGCGTATCGGGGATGCGTCGCCGGCCAAGCGCGCGCCCAGATACGTGGATGCCCAGAGCGCGGCCATGCGCGCCAGGATGAGCACGGACGCGATCTCCCACACCCGTGCGAGCACGTCGATGCGGAGATCGGCCCCAGCCACCGCGAAGAACAGGGCGTAGACCGGAAGCGAGTTGGCCTCGAGCGCCCGCAGCAGCCTGCGCCCCTGCTCGGAGAAGTTCTGTACGTAGAAGCCCGCCGCCATGGCGATCAGGATGTACTCCAGGTGGAACTGCTCGCTCAGCTCCACCACGACGAAGGCCGTCACCAGGACCACGAGGATCCGGTATCCGCCGGCGCGCCTCAGGTACCCGGTCAGAAGCCACCCGAGGCCGAAACCGGCGAGGATGGAGAGCACGATCTGGAGCCCGACCTCCGCGAGGGTCTCGTAGGAAAAGTGGACGGTGGGCTCGGCCACGACCGTCGCCAGCGGGATGAGCAGCGCGATGAGCACGAGCACGACCACGTCCTTGACGACCGTGATCCCGAGGACCGTGTCCGTGAATGTCCCGCGGGCCTTCTCCTCGGTGATGACGGCGATCGTCGTCGCGGGCGACTTGGCAACGGCGACGAGGCCGAAGAGGAGCCCGGCCGCCAGGGCCACCCGCGGCGGTTGCCCGGAGAGGAAGGGCACGAGATCGCGGCTCAGGTAGACGGCACCGACCACCACGCCGAAGATCACGACCAGATGGGCCGCGATGATCAGGAGGATGCTGGGCAGCCGGCTCCGCACGGCATCCATGCGCAGCTCTCCACCGGCCGTCAAGGCGATGAGACTGAGCGCCCCGCCGTTGATCAGACGGAAGTCCACCACCGCGTCCGAAGGGAGGAGTCCCAGGAGGTGCGGCCCCACCAGGATCCCCATCAGCAGGTACCCCGTGATCTGGGGTAGCGCCACCATGCGGCTCACGCGGCCGGCGAGATACGCGGCCAGGAGCAGGAACCCGAGCAGCATGGCCAGCGAGCCCGGGTCCGCCAGCGGGCCGCCCACGCCCAGGAGCACCCAGGTGATGCCGAGGAAGGCCAGAAGGGTCAAGGCTTGGGCCACGCGCACGCAACTCCGTGGAACTGGGTGGGCCAGCGGGTCCTGAACGTAGGGTCCTGCCCGGCCAATGCAACGGGCAGGACCCTCGATCGGGCGGCCGGAGCCTTCGCGGCGCGGGTTTCGCGGTCGTGGAGAGCGCCCGGCTGCGGCTACTCCGCCCTGAGCGCCTCCATCGGGTCGGTGCGCGCGGCGCGCCGGGCCGGGAGCCAGGTCGCGAACGCGGCCACGCCCAGGAGAAGGGCGGGGGCGGCCAGGAACGACACGGGATCCGTGGTCGGCACCTCGAACAGGAGCGTGCCCATGAGACGGGTGAGCGTGAAGGCCCCGAGCAAGCCGACCGTCACGCCGGCCACACCCACGCCCACGCCCTGGTGGAGCACCATCGAACGGATGTCTTCCGGCCGCGCGCCGAGCGCCACCCGCACACCGATCTCCCGGGTGCGCTGCGAGACCACGTACGAGACGACGCCGAACAAGCCGATGGCTCCCAGGAAGAGCGCCACCAGCGTGGCGATACCGAGGAGGATGAGGGTGAACGACGTGCGCTGAGTCGAGCGAGAGAGCGCCTCGCTCATCGTGGTGGTCGTGGTGATGGGTACGTTGGGGTTCAGACGGTGGACGATATCCCGAATCGCGGGGACGAGCGCCGTGGGGTTCCTGTCGGCCTTCACCACCAGATAGCCGACGTCGAGGTCCGGGAAGCCCCACTGCCCATTCACGAGAGGCAGGTAGGCTACGGCGCGCACCGGCTGTTTGAGGCCGAACTCGCGTACGTCCTTCACGACGCCCACGACTTCCGCCCAGGTGCTGTCGACGACTCCCATGGCGTTGACCCGGCTCCAGCGCACGTGCTGGCCGAGCGCGTCTCCGTCCAGGAGGGTACGCGCGAAGGTTTCGTTCACCCAGGCTACCGGCACGCCGTCCTTCCAGTCGGAGGGCTTTTCGGTGCGGCCCCGCAAGAGCTGCATGCCCATCGCCTCGAAGTACCCGGGTCCCACAGCCTTGTACATCGCCACCGGCGGCAGCTCACCCTCCTTCCTGGGCTTGGACTCGATGTAGAACGAGCCTCCGTTCCAGTTCCCGTTGGCCATGGGGAGCGCGTTGGTGACGCCCACGCCCCGGACGCCCGGGAGTGCCCCGACCTCGGCGGCGACCTGCTGGTAGAAACGGGCGGCCTCCGGCAGTCTGCGCCGCACGGAGCGCGTGTCACCCAGGCTGAGTCCCACGGCCAACACGCTCTTGGGCACGAAGCCCGGGTCCACCGCGCGCAGGCGCTGGAAGCTGCGGGCCATCAGGGCGGAGCCGACCACGAGCACCAGCGCCATGGCGAGCTGGCCCGCCACCAGAACGTTGCGGGCCCGGTGGCGTTCACGTCCTCCCGTGCTGCCTCGGCCGCCGTCACGGAGTGACGGAGCGAGGTCGCGCGGGCCCCCGCGGATCAGGGGAAGCGCGCCGAAGGCCAGGCCCGCCAGGACGGAGAGCAGGGCCGCGAAGACGAGGACGCGCCCGTCCACGCTGATCTCCTGCATGCGCGGCAGGTCCTTCGGTCCCAACACCACCAGGAGGCGGACGCCCAGGGACGCGAGCGCCACGCCGACCAGGCCACCCGCCGCACCGAGGAGGAGCGACTCGCTCAAGAAGACGCTCGCCAGGCGACCCCGACCCGCGCCCATCGCTGCCCGGATGGCCAGCTCCTTCTGGCGGGATTCGGCCCGCACCAGGAAGAGATTGGCCACGTTGGCGCACGCGATGAGCAGCACGAAGCCCACCGTTCCCAGCACAATCCAGAGAGCGGATGCCACGTCGCCCACCATCTGCTCGCGCAGCGGCTGCAGGGTGACGCTCCACCCGGACGCCTTCAGGAAGTCGCCATTGATGTCGTCTTCGTGGACGAAGTCAGGGAGGCGCGATTGCAGCTCCGAGATCCGTTTCCGGGCTTCGGCGAGCGTGGCTCCGGGGGCGAGCCGGGCCAGGCCTCCGATTCCGAACGTGCCGAACTCGCCGTTGGGATTCACGTACATGGGCTGCAGGAGCACGACGTCCGGATCCGGGAAGCTGAACCCTTTCGGCATCACGCCCACGATCTCCGCCGAGGTGCCGTCCAGCTCGATCGGGCGACCCACGATGTGGGGATCACTTCCGAACCGGCTCACCCAAGCGGAGTGGGTCAGGATGACCACGGGGGGCGCTCCCTCGACAGCATCGTCCTTGTTGAAGGCGCGCCCTTGCGCGGGTTGGGTCTGCAGGACGTCGAAGATCTGCGGCGTGACCCGGACCGTTTTGATGCGCGCGGGCTGGGTCTCGCCGGTGAGGTTCGCCTCGCGGGTGTCGTAGCCGGCCAGGGAGGAGAAGAACCCGGCTTCTTGCCAATAGAACCGGAGCGTTCCCTCCGAGTTCTCCAGATCAGGAAGATCGAGCCCGGGGGCGTGATGCACGATCGTGACGATGCGCTGCGGGTCGGGAAAGTTCAGCGGCCGGATGAGCACCGCATCGACGACCGCGAAGATCGCTACGTTCGCCCCGATTCCGAGAGCGAGAGTCAGGACCGCGACGGTCGTGAAGCCGAGACGGCGGGACAGAGCCCGGGCCGCCAACCTGATCTCGCTCAGTACGTTCATGAACCCCTCTCCTTTCCCATGGGGCCGCGACCCGGCGACCCCCGTCGCCCACCACTCCCTCGGAATCCTCTGCAGCAGATCGGCCAGGGCGCACACGCCGACCCACGCCTCGCGCCCAAACCGCCCGCCCGCCCGCTCCCGTTCGAGGAGCGCGCTCAGGTCGTCGAGTGACTCTCCCAGGTACGCCTCGCGGTACGAGGTCGGAAGAGCTCGCGCGATAGCCCGATATGCCGCCAGCACCCACCGCGTCGTGCGCGGACGGACTGCGCTCATATCCGTTCCAGCGCCCTGCTGCCCCGCGCCGCGTCCACGAGCGCCTGGAGGCGGTCCGCCTCGGCCCGCAAGAGCTCCCGCCCCAGCTCCGTCAGGCGGTAATAGCGCCGGCGCTGGTCGTCATCCGGGTCGTCCGCGCCTTCCAGCGCTTCGATGGCCCCGACCCCGGAAAGCTCCCGAATGGACCCGTACAGCGTCGCGGGCCAGAGCTTGACCGAGCCATCGGTGCGTTCCTCGACCCGGCTCCGGATGGCGAAACCGTGCTGTGCTCCGTCGGCGAGGGCCAGCAGGATGTGGAACCAGGCCGGCTTCAAGGGCTGCAGCGACGCGACGTCCATGCGTGCTCCACGCGGAAGGGTCGAGGAGTCTTCAGAATTCGATACGAATCCATACCAATATAGTTTCATACCGTTCTTGAGCCATCAGGGGCTCGCGGCGGGAGGCGGCCTGATGGGAGAGGTGCTACGTGTGCGGCTGCGGATGCCCCGGCACGAACACGATGAGCAGCACGCCGGCGAGCCCCGCGCAGGCCGCGCCGAAGAAGAACGGAGCCGAAGGCCCGAGCCCGTGCCAGCCTCCCACGCCCTGCCAGAGCAGACCCGCGAGCAGCGAGGCCGGCAGGTTCGTGAAGCCGATCACCGCGTGGTAGGTACCGTACGCGACCCCGCGCCGCTCGGGCTCCACGAGGTCCGCCACGAGGGCACGGGTGGCGCCGGAGACCGCGCCGTAGTAGAGCCCGTACGCCAGGAAGAGGAGCACGATGTGCAGGCGCGTGGTCGAAACGGCGAACCCGAGGTAGACCGCCGCGTACACCGCCCATCCACCCACCACGACCCACTTGCGGGGAAGGCGGTCGGCGAGGGATCCCGCCGGAGCCGACACGAGCGTGTAGACGACGTTGAAGGCCAGCAAAGTCCAGAGGAGCGGGAGCACCCCCAGACCGCGCTCCTGGGCCCGCAAGATCAGGAACGCATCCGAGGAGTTGCCGAGCGTGAAGAGCGCCGAGCACGAGACGAAGGCGATGAATCCGCGGTCCATGCCCCGCAGCGTGATCTTCGGCTTCCTGCTCGACGCGTCGCTTTTCTCTGGTTGGGCCGGCACGTCGCGCGCGCCCAGAGCCAGGATGAGCACGGCCAGGAAGGCCGGACCGAGGCTCCAGAGGACGAGCCTGTGGAAGGTACCGCGCTCGAGGAGGAGATCTCCGCCCTGGGTGGCCCGTACGACCAGGATCGTGAGGAACAGCCCCAGGACGGCGCCCGCCGTGTCCGAGGCCCGGTGGATCCCGAAGGCGAGACCTCGTCGCTCCTGGGCCACCGAGTCCGCGAGCAGCGCGTCGCGCGGGGCCGTGCGCACTCCCTTGCCGACCCGATCCGCCCACCGGATGGCGGCAACGATACCCCAGTTCGTCGCCAGGAGGTAGAAGGGCTTGGCGGAAGACGAGATCGCGTAGCCCACGACCGCCAGCCACTTGCGGGCCCGGAGGCGGTCGGAGAGCCAGCCGGAGTAGAGCTTGAGCAGGCTGGCGGTGGACTCCGCGAGACCCTCCACCACGCCGACCGCCCACACCCGCACACCCAGAACGTTGGCCAGGAAGAGCGGGAGCACGTTCTGGAGCATCTCGCTCGAGACGTCGGTCAGGAAGCTGGTGCCGCTGGTGACCCAGACGTTGCGGTGCAGGCGGGCACGCTCGGACGAGTGCATGGGCGAGGCGCTCCTACGTGAGTCCGATGGCGATGCCCACTCCGATGGCCACCGCGCCCAGGGCAACGAGCCCGGCGTACACGGGGAGGGTGAACTTCATCCACTCCTCGTAGCGGACGCCGGCGGCGGCCAGGATGGCCATCAGCGCTCCATTCGTGGGTGTGATGAGGTCACAGAGCCCTCCCCCGTACTGATAGGCCAGGATCGTGACCTGGCGGCTCAGGCCCAGGAGGTCGGAGAGCGGCACCAGGACCGGCATGGTCAGGACCGCCTGGCCGCTCACGCTGGGCACCGGAACGTGAACGGCCGCCTGGCCCACGACCATGCCCAGGGCCGAGGCCAGCAGGGGCAGGTGGCCCAATGGGGTGAAGATCCCGTGGACGAGCGTGTCGACGATCCGTCCCTGCTCGAGGACGACATAGATGGCTCGCGCGAAGCCGATGAGGAGCGCGGCGAACGCCATCGAGCGGAAGCCCTTCACGTAGGCCTCGGCCGTGCCGGCCACGCCCAGACCACCCAACACGCCCGTGGCCAGCGCCATCACGAAGAAGAGCGCCGACAGGTGGTTGAAGTCCCATCCTCGCGTGACGATGCCCCACACCAGCGTGGCGAACGTGGCAACCACGAGCGCGAGAATCAGTCCGTCCATGCGCGTGACCCGCTCCCGCTGCCGGGTGTCGACCGCGCGCCGCTCGGTGCGACCCGATGCGGCGAGCCGCATGGTCGCGCCGATCCAGAGGGTCAGCGCCAGTGCCAGGAAGACCAAGCGGAAGAGCGAGCCGGACAGGAGCGGCACCTGAGCGAGCTTCTGGGCGATCTCGACCTGGAAGGGATTGATGGGGCTGAACGCCGACGCCACGGCGGCCGACCCGAGGCTCATGCAGACGGCTACGAGGGGCGAGAAGCCCATACTCGTCGTCAGGACGAGAAGCACGGGCACCAGGCCGATGATCTCCTCCTGCATGTTCTCGAGCGCACCCCCGGCCGCGAAGAAGAGGGAGACGACCGGAATGACCATGAGATCGCGTCCGTGCATCTTCTCCACCAGCCATCCCACGGCCCGCCTCAGCGCGCCCGTTTCGTCCACGACCGTGAACGCGCCGCCGATGAGAAACACCAGGAAGATCACATCCGCCGCGTCGGCCATCCCCTCCGGGAGCGCCACCATCGCCTGGAAGAACCCGACCGGATGGGGCTCCACCTCATGGTAGGTGCCGGCGACCACCACGGTCCTCCCGGTTGCCGGGTCTTCGGTGCGGTCGAAGGACCCGGCGGGCAGGACGTAGCTGGCCGCGGCCGCGAGGATCACGCACCCCGTGAGCAGCACCAGGGGATGGGGCACGCGAATGCGGGACGCTCCAGCACTCATGACCGACTCCTGGAGGGATAGGAAACGCTACGGCCCTCGTTCCGGTCCGGGACATCGGGCTCGCAATCGGCGGGAACGAAGGTACGACACCTCCGCGGCGGTGGCACGCTCGTCGGTGCGGAACGTTTGACAGGCCTCCGCGGTGGCGCCGATGTTGGAGGTGCGGGCCGGTCGTCCCGGCCATGCCTTCCGCGTGCGCTCCCATCGGTCCCTGCTCCAGGAGCCGGCCATGCCGTCCGGATTGTCAGAATTGCCCGATTCCGCAGCTCCCTTCGACCGGAAGCTCGCCCTGCACCACGCGGGCGACGAGCCGGAGGTGCTTCGCGCCGTCCTGGAGTTGTTCCTGGACCAGGTGTCCGATCGCGTCGGGCGGCTGGAGGCAGCCCTGGGCCAGGGAGATGCGGAGGCGTTGGAACGGGCGGCCCACTCGTTGAAGGGCACCGCCGCCACGCTGGCGCTCGGACGGGTACGAGAGCTGGCCGACGCGCTCGAGCAGATGGGTGCCACCGAGCGCACGGCAGGGGCTCAGGAGCGGCTCGTGGAGCTTCGCGAGGCCCTGGACGACGTTCTGCCGGCGTTGCGGGCGGCGCTGGCCGTGCCCACGGGCTGAGCCCCCGTCGCGCAACGACGGGAGAGATCTCCGCGGACCGCCGTGCGGTGGCAGGGAGCCGACCTGCCTCCGAGGCGGCCCGACGCTGGTACGCATCGTTCCTCCTTCTTAGGTTCAGGGCTCACCGCGCTTCGCGCCACGGAGTCGCGATGTGAACGTGAACATCAGGGAGGATCCATGGCGGGCAACAAAGGCACCATAGCGATATTGACCGGCGGCGGTGACGTGCCGGGCTTGAACCCCGCCATCCGGGCGGTGACCATCAGGGCTCTGAGGGAAGGGTATCGAGTCCTGGGCGTCCGGCGCGGATGGAAGGGCCTCGTGGACGTGGTCCCGGAGAACGGGGCCGACAACCGGGATGCCGTGCAGGATCTCACCGCCGAGATCGTGCACAAGGCCGGGCGCACCGGAGGGACCTTCCTCCACACCTCCCGAACCCGCGCCAGCCATCTTCCGAAGGGCGCCGTTCCGCCTCATCTGCGGGACAAATACACCGACGAGATCAACGACGTCACGCCCGAGGTGCTCAAGAACCTCGAGTTCCTGGGCATCGACTATCTGATCCCGATCGGCGGCGACGACACGCTCTCCTACGCTCAGCGGCTGCACGAGGAGGGAGTGAAGGTCCTCGCCATCCCGAAGACGATGGACAACGACGTTCCCGGAACGGACTACTGCATCGGGTTCAGCACGTGCGTGACGCGCACCATCGAGCTCACGCACCGGCTGCGTACCTCGGCCGGATCCCACGAGCGTTTCCTCATCATCGAGGTCTTCGGACGGTACGCGGGCTTTTCCGCGCTCTTGCCGGCCATGGCCGGTGCGGCCGACCGGTGCGTCATCCCGGAGCATCCCTTCGATCCGGCGCTACTCACCGAGCTCCTCGTGGAGGACCGGGCAAAGAATCCGAGCAGGTACTCGGTCGCGCTGGTCTCCGAAGGCGCCACGATGACCGGTCAGGACGCCATGGTCTTCGAGAGCCACGAGACCGACCAGTTCGGCCACAAGAAGCTGGGCGGCATCGGAGACCGGGTTGCCGAGGTGGTGCGCGATCTTTCGCCCAGGTTCAACAAAGGGCAGAGCGTGAACGTGGTGAACCAGCGTCTTGGCTATCTGGTGCGCTCGGGTGACCCCGACGCCCTGGACTCGATCGTGCCGATGGCGTATGGAAACCTCGCGCTGGACCTGATCCTCGAGGGACGGAGCGGGCTGCTCGTCGGCGTGCGGAACGGCGTGTACAGCACCGTGCCGATCGACGTGGTGGTGGGCGAGTCGAAGGTGGTGGACGTGGGCCTCTTCTATCAGCCCGATCGGCTGCGGCCCAAGTACACGACGTTCGGCTCGAAGCCGCTCTTCATCATGACGAGCCAGCTCTAGGGAGGAGACTCCTGCGGACATCCGGGTGAGGGGCCGCGGCGCCTCACCCGGATGGAGGGTTCCCTACCCTTCGTCCCGGGCTCGCCGCAGGCGTAGCCGAGCCTCGCCCAGGCTCGCCGGCCAGAGCGGCGTGGCCGACCATCCCTGGACCGACTCCTCGAATCCCTGCTCCGACTTGGAGACGGTGCGGATCTCGTATCGCCAGACCTCGGTCGGCTCGGGATCCAGATCGAGCTCGACCTCCACGTCCGGAGACAGGGAGAGCTCGGGCGCGAAGCGGGCGTCGACGGGGAAGGCTGCCGGATCCCAGTGGTAGGACACCTCCAACGTACCTTCGGCGTCGAAGCGTACGTGCTTCTCCAGGGAGCCGGACCCCGGTGCCCGCATCCGTACCTCGACGGTCTCGTCGAGCGCCCGCACGTCCATGTCGAGTGCGTCATTGGCCCAGGATCTCAACGGTCCGTAGTCGCCCCGCTGGTAGTCCTTCAGGGTCAGGTGCGCGGGCAGCACCCGATCGAGCAGGAGTGCGCGCTCCTCGGCGTCGACCGGCGGGAGCTCGTCCAGTCGCAAGCGCTCCTCGAGCTCGTGGATGGAGGGCATGCCCTCTCCGTTGTCCCTTACCGAGGTGGAGGCCGGGTGTGGGGCCTCGACGCGGTGGTAACTCTCACGCCGGCGGGTGAGCGTATCGGCCAGGTTCCTGCGTGACGCGAAATCGGTCATCTCCGTGACGGCGCCGCCTCCGGTGGGTGCGACCACCGCGGAGAAGCGATCGGAGTGGATCCAGACCTCTTTGCGGCCGTCACCCCCCAGATCCAGCACCTCGGATCGCAGCCCCTCCCCGTGCCGGAGGAGCTGTTCGGCTTCCGCCAGATTGGCCCATACCGCGCCGCGCAGATGTCGCAGATAGAGACCGCCGAACACACCGTGCCAATAAGAATCGTTGCACTGTGCCCTGCCGAGGGCACGGCGCGCCTCCGCAGGGTCGCCTCTCTCCCGGCAGAGGGCCGACAGGACCATGGCCTTCTTGTGCATGCGGTTGGACTCGACGTAGCGAGCCAGGAAGTTGCGCCAGTGACCGCCACGGAGGAGGCTCTGGGTCTCGGGATCCGCGCCCGACGCCGACACGGTCTCCTCGAGGCGCTCGAGCCGGAGCGCGGCCGCGGGAGGCAGCGACCAGCCCTCCATTTCCCGGTAGGAGGCGGTGGGCAGATACGCGAGCCCGCCGCTGGCGACCTCCTCCACGGCCTGCGACGGTGCGCGCAGCCGAACCACGCCGTCTTCCCGCAACTCCTCCATCATGTCCAGGAATCGGTCCAGCCAACCCGACTTCCAGACCCAGTCGGCCGTGCCCGGCCACCCACCGAACTTCTCGCCGTCGTCGGCCAGGACGGCCAGCGGCTGGCCCGTCGCCTGGAGGGTTCGCAGATAGGCGGCCGTCTCTTCGGGTGGCCGGAATGGGATGAGGTAGCGTAGCCGCTCGTCGATGGGGAGGACGGCGAGGCTCTTGCCGCCCGATTCGGTCCGGTACGGTTGGTGGAGCTGGTCGTGCTCGAAGCCGGAAATCAGGAAGTGGCGGTCGTCGGCGAAGATGTATCGGACCCCTGCGTCCACCAGGTCGGCCGCGAGATCCGGGTCCCAGATGCGTTCGGTGAGCCAGAGACCGTGGGCCTCCACGCCCAGGCGCGAACGGAGCCATTCGTCCATCCACCGGATCTGCCTGAGTCGGTCGGGGCGGGACAGGACCGGCAGGATCGGCTCGTAGAAGCCGGACAGGAGGATCTCCACCGACCCTTCGGCGGCCAGGCGCCCGAGAAGATCGAGATACGGGTGCGCGTGGGCGTCGAGCCATTCGAGGAGCGGCCCGGACACGTGCACCGCCACGGGAAGGAAGTCGCGCTCGCTGAGCCGTTGGAGCAGCGGCAAGTACACCTCGTCGGCGTGGCTGCGGAAGACCTGGTCGAAGTTGCCGACCGGCTGGTGCACGTGGAGCCCGAACACGAAGTCGACCGGCCCTCCGGCCTCTACGGGTCGGGATGAGAAGATCCGCTGGCTGAAGCCCAGGCGCTCGGCAACGGCACGCAGCGGCCCGGGATCCTCGCCGGTACGTGCCTGCAAGCCGCGGGCGAGCTCCGTGCGGGCGTCGAACGGGATCTGGGCATCCGAGGCGTCCAGGCGGTCCAGGAGGTCCAGGGCCCCGGCGGCGGCCGTCTTGGACGGTTGTCGCACCAGGCGCTGCACCGCGTTCACGAACGCCTGCTGGAGGCCGGCGCTCTCCGGCACCCCGACGGCGACCACGGGGGGGCGTCCCCTGATCCGCTCGTCCCAGAGGCGTCGGCCGTCGCCCGCCTCGGGATCGTTGCTCTGTGCGGCTGCAAGGCGCTCGCGGATCCGTTCCTCGAGCGCTCGTCCGGGCTCCCCCAGGAGATCGAGGGCGTGCGCGGCGTAGCGAAGGACCTGGAGTGGCTCCAGGCGCGCGAGATCGTCGAAGAACCATCCGCAAGAGGTGAACATGCGAAGGGCGTCGCGCTCCATCTCCAGGAGCTCGAGCGCCCGGGCAGCCTCCTCGTCGGCCAGGCTTCGTTCCGCTAGCTCCTCGACGTACGCTCGGCGGAAGGAGGGGCCGTGGTCGAGCAGGGCTCCGTACCCGTCCCGGGCGGCCCAGACGTCGTCGAAGTAGACGCCCGCGGCCTCTTCGAAGTGGACGTGTAGCGCGCCGGCCAGCTCCTCCAGGGAGTCGCGCAGGACGGTTCGCCACGCCTGCTGGGTCGGCTTGCTCGGTGCGAGCTTGCACCCGCAATCGGCTCGCCATCGTTCCACACCGTGGGCGCACGACCAGGAGCTGGGCGCCACGATGCGGATGTCCTCCACGGGTGGATTCCGGTCCAGGAAGGACGCGTAGTTCTCCAGGCGTGCATCCCGCCGGCCCTGCATGGCCGCGATGGCCGCGCCCAGGGCCATGTCGCCCCACCGCTGGTGGTGTCCGAACGTCTCGCCATCGGTGGCCAGGGAGACGAGCCGGCGCTTCTCGCTCGGGTCCTCGGCCATGCGCTCCACCCAGACTTCCGCGTTCGCGAGAAGTCCACCGAAGGCCACGTCGTGGGCGAGATCGCCGTCGTAGACGAACACGGCGATGCCGCGCCCGCCGGGGAGGCGCACCCGCCCGGGCATCCCGCCCTTCGGCACGGTCTCGACCTGGGTTGGCCCCAGAACCGTGAACGCGATTCCCTCGTCCGCCAGAACTTCGAGCGTCTCCAGGTCCACCGCGGCTTCGGGGAGCCACATCCCCTCGGGGTCCCGTCCAAATCTGCGTCGGAAGTCGGCGATGCCCCAGCGTACCTCCGTCACCTTGTCACGCCTGCTGGCCAGCGGCAGGATGACGTGATGGTAGGGCATGGCCAGAGCGTTTCCGAAACCGAGGCGTGCACGGCTCCTCGCGTCGGCCTCGAGGAACGCGCGGTAGGTGCCTGGCGCCTTCCTGGCGAGCCAGTGCAGGAGCGTAGGGCCGGCGTCCCAACTGATCCACTCCAGCGTGTTCACGACACCCGAGATGCGGCCGCCGCCGTCGTGCAGGCGGGCCGCCACCACCGCCCGATAGCACTCGGCGTGGATCCGTTCGTTCCAGTCGTGGAAGGGGGCGGCGGAGGCCTCCACCGGTACCTCGTCCGTCCACGGGTCTTCACGGGGAGGCTGGTAGAAGTGGCCGTGTACGACCACCGAGCGTCGAGTCATGGGCGAGGCATGGGGAGTTGGCTCAAGGAAGGGCTTGGGACGGTTGCTGAAGAGTGGATCGGCTCGCTACGGGTTCACACCATGGATCTCCACGTACGCCCGCCGGGCTTCTGCCGCCTGCTGATAGACCATCTGGTATCGGTGCACCGAACGCTCCCATCCCCAATCGCGGCTCATAGCCTCTCGCACGTGATTCTCCCACGCCGTCCGGTCCTTGTACAGGTCGAGGGCGTACTGCACGGCCTCTTCCAGAGCCCAGGGCTGGTACTCGTCGAAGACGAACCCCGTGATCCGGTCCTCCACCGTGTCGGCCAACCCGCCTACGCGTCGGACCAATGGGAGCGCTCCGTAGCGCTGGGACCGCATCTGCGTGAGCCCGCACGGCTCGTAGAGCGACGGCATGAGGAGGAAGTCGGCGCCCGCCAGGAGCTGGTGCTCCCGGGGCTCGGTGAACTCGAAATGGACGGCAATGCGGTCCGGCGCCTGGTCGGCGAGCGCCTGCAGCGCCTCGCGGTACCGGCGCTCACCCTCTCCCAGGAAGATCCACTGCGCGTCCAGGCGGGGAATCATCTTGGCCTCGAGAAGGATGTCGAATCCCTTCTGCTCCGCGAGCCGTGCCGTCATCCCGAACACCGGAGCCTCGGGATCGACCGGCAGCCCGCACCTCTCCTGCAGCCACGCCTTGCACTCGGCCTTGCCGGAAAGATCGTCGATGCTGAAGTGGGATTTGAGCCACTGGTCGGTGCTCGGGTCCCACACGTCGTAGTCGATCCCGTTGAGGATCCCCACGAAGTGGTCCTGGAGGTCGTTGAAGGTCTCCTGCAGCCCGAAGCCGCCCGTACGTGTGCGCAGCTCCCGCGCGTGCGTCGGGCTCACGGTGGTGACCATGTCCGAGAAGACGAGGCCGCCCTTAAGCAGGTTGACTCGACCGTACCACTCCATGTGGTCCCCCGTGTAGAGACGGTCGGACAGACCCATCTCCGGGAGGGCCTCGCGCCCGACGTGTCCCTGGTATCCGCCATTGTGGACGGTGAGTACCGAGCCCACGGTGTCGTAATAGGGATCGCCGGCCAGCATGGTCCGGAGGTAGACAGGGGCCAGCGCCGCGTGCCAATCGTGTGCGTGAACGAGCGTGGGACCCGTCGACACCTTCGGGAGCCAGTCCAGCGCGGCCTTGCAGAAGAACGAGAAGCGCAGGTGATTGTCCGGATAGGAACCGTCTTCCGAACCGTAGAGGCCTTCTCGATCGAAGTAGCCGTCATGCTCGACGAAGAAGACCCTCGGTTGATCCGGAGGGACGATGCGCTCGTGGATACGGGCTGTCTCGGTGCGGCCTCCGATGGAGACGGTGTACGGCTCCCCACACGGCTCGATTTCCGGGAATCCCTCGCGGATGACCCGGTAGAGCGGCAGAAAGACCAGGGTCTCGGCTCCGGCGGCGGCCTGGTATCGGGCGATGCCGCGCACGGCTTCCGCCAAACCGCCGGTGCGCGCGTACGGCCAATACTCGGAGGCGAGGTGGACCACGGTCCCGCCGTATTCACGCTGTCCGGGTGCCGTGACGGGCTCGAGCACCTGTGCTGGATTCCTGACCATGACACTCCGCTGTTGACGTTGCCCGCTGGACGTGGGCACCCGATCTGGACAACCTCAAGATAGGCCGATCGAGGCCGGAATTTGAAGACGGGTGGGAGGATCCGCGAGATTGACTCGGTGATTTCCGTCCGGCCTGACCATGGGAATCGAGCCTCACGAGGCGACTTCGTGACCGAGGATGGCATGACAGAACCGGACCGTACGAACGCTACCGCCCTCGCTGCCGGACGGTGCGGCGCTCCGTTCGACATCCTCGGGATCCACCCGTCCACCTCGGCGGAACGAGCGGGTAGAGTCGTGCGGGCGTTCGTTCCATGGGCACGTGGCATCGTGGTGGTGCGCGGCGAGAGGCGGGTACCCATGAAGCGGACGCATCGGGCCGGGCTCTTCGAGGTGGAGTTCCCGGACGACACCGACTTCTTCCCGTATCTGCTCGCCATCGAGGATCCGAAGGGGCGCGAATGGACCGTCGAGGATCCCTATCGGTTCGGGCCCGCGCTCGACGAGGAGCGGGTCCACGCGTTTCTCGAAGGCCGCGAGCACCGAGTGCACCAGATCCTCGGCGCCCAGCCGGTCGAGCACGAAGGCGTCCAGGGAACGTTGTTTTCCGTGTGGGCGCCGCACGCCGCCGCCGTCAACCTGATGGGCGACATGAACGGATGGGATGGTCGGTGCCATCCGATGCGCTCCCGAGGAGCCACCGGTGTCTGGGAGCTCTTCGTGCCGGGGGCGGGCGTCCGCACCCGCTACAAGTACGAGGTCGTGACCGGCCACGGAGAGCACATGGAGAAGGCGGACCCGTGCGGGCGGGCCGTCGAGCTGCGCCCCGCCACGGCCTCGGAGGTGTGGGACGCATCAGGGTACGAGTGGGCCGACGACACGTGGATGGCGCAGCGGGGCGCGGTCCAGGCCGACGAGGCACCCCTATCCGTCTACGAGGTCCACCTCGGCTCCTGGCGGCGCAACCCCTCCGAGGACGAGCCCGAGTGGAGTCCGGGATGGCTCGATTACCGGGAGCTGGCCGAGGAGCTACTTCCGTACGTACAGGAGATCGGGTTCACGCATGTGGAGCTCCTGCCCGTCATGGAGCACCCCCTGGACCAGAGTTGGGGTTACCAGCCGCTGGGCTTCTTCGCCCCGACCTCCCGCTACGGGTCCCCCGACGATCTCCGCTACTTCGTGGATCGGGCCCACGAGCTCGGGATCGGCGTGCTCCTCGACTGGGTTCCGGGTCACTTTCCTCGGGACGCGCACGGGCTCATCCGCTTCGACGGCACCCCGCTGTACGAGCACCCCGATCCCCGCCAGGCCGCGCACCCGGAGTGGGGCACGCTGGTCTTCGACTACGGCAAGCCGGCGGTTCGCTCGTTTCTGGTATCGAGCGCCCTCCATTGGCTGGAGGACTACCACGTGGACGGGCTGCGGGTGGACGCGGTGGCCTCGATGCTCTATCTGGACTACTCGCGTCCCGCGGGCACCTGGGTGCCCAACCCGCAAGGCGGCAACGAGAACCTCGAAGCGGTGGAGTTTCTGAAGGAGCTCAACGACACCGTTCACGAAGCGTGCCCCGGTACGCTCATGATCGCGGAGGAGTCGACCTCGTGGCCGCGGGTGTCGCACGGCACGGACCGAGGCGGACTCGGCTTCGACCAGAAGTGGAACATGGGCTGGATGAACGACACGCTGGACATCATGAGCGCGGATCCGGTACATCGCCGGTATCGTTACGACCGCCTGACCTTCTCCCTCGTCTACGCCTTCAGCGAGCGCTTCTTCCTGCCCATGTCGCACGATGAGGTCGTGCATGGCAAGCGCTCCCTCCTGTCCAAGATGCCAGGCACCCGGTTGCAGAAGTTCGCGAACCTGCGTCTTCTGCTCGCCTACCAGTGGGCGCATCCCGGCAGGAAGCTCCTCTTCATGGGCCAGGAGCTGGGTCAGTGGACGGAGTGGAATGCAGACGCCGAGGTCGACTGGGCTCTTCTGGATTTCGAGACGCACCGGGGCGTTCGTCACCTCGTCGGCGACCTGAACCGGCTCTACCGGGGCGAGGAGTCGCTGCACGCCTACGACTTCCGGCCCGAAGGATTCGAGTGGCTGGACTGCAACGACGCGGAGCGCACCACGGTGTCGTTCCTGAGGTGGGCTCCCGAGTGGCGGGACTTCGTGGTCGTGGTGGCCAACTTCACTCCGGTGCACCGCGACGGCTTCCAACTGGGCGTGCCCTTCCCGGGCCGCTACCGGGTCCTGCTGAACACCGATGCGCCGGTCTACGGAGGCTACGGCGCTGTCGTGCCCCCGGAGCTCGACACGGTACCGGGCCCCCTCCACGGGCGGGAGCAGCACCTCGAGTTTCCGCTACCCGGGCTCTCGGTTCTGTACCTCAAGCGGACGGGCGGGTGAGAAAGGCGCTTGCCCCGTATGTCGACCGGGGGGCGGCGGGCCGAAAGGGGGCCCGCCTCGGCCTCACACCTTGAGCTCCAGCTCGCCCTGCTGGGGAACCAGCGCCACCGTGGGTGGATCGTCTCCCTCGATGGAGCCCCGGAGCGCCGGCGCGTAGTAGTCCCGGCCGTACTCCTGGACCATGCGGCTTGCCGTGAAGGCGGCGCCCGCCACGCGTAGCGCCTGCTTCATGCGGCTCACCCACCCCCTGGGGATTCCGTCGTCGTCGCGATCGTAGTACACGGGCACGACCTCCCGCTCCAGGAGTTGGAGAAGCGCCTCGTGGTCATGCTCGTCCGATTCGGCATCGTCTCCGGTCGCGAGCGGGAGGGCCCAGCCGTTCTCGGCATTGAACCCTTCGGCCCACCAACCGTCCAGCGTGCTGATCTGGGGCACGCAGTTCAGCGCGGCCTTCATCCCGCTGGTTCCCGACGCCTCCATGGGCGCCCGCGGCAGGTTGAGCCAGACGTCGACGCCCTGGACCAATCGATGCGCCACGTGCATCTCGTAGTCCTCTACGAAGGCGATACGTCCCTCGAAGCGTGGATCGCGCGTGGCGCCCCAGACCCGCTGGAGCCCCCTCTTGCCTTCGTCGTCTGCGGGGTGCGCCTTCCCGGAGAACACGATCTGTACCGGGCGTCGGGGATCGGTGAGGAGGCGGCGCAGGCGCTCCTCGTTCCGGAAGAGCAGCTCGGCGCGCTTGTACGTCGCGAAGCGCCGGGCGAAACCGATCGTGAGCGGCTCGGGGCTCAGGAGCGTACCGGCGCCGACCAGATGGGCGGCCTCTTTCCAGACGGTCTTCCAGCGGAGGCGCGCCTGCTCCCGGCAGAAGTCGAGGAGTGTCTTCTTGAGACGAATGTGGATGTCCCAGAGCCGCCTGTCGTCCAACTCGAGGACCTCGTCCCAGAAGGACGGATCCGACATGCGGCGCTCCCAGCCGATGCCGAAATGCTCGTCGAAGACCTCCATGTAGTGGTGCGCCATCCAGCTGGACAGGTGGACGCCGTTGGTCACCGAGCGGATGGGGATGTAGCTCTCCTCGCGCTCGGGCCACAGGCACGCCCAGAGCTCCTGGGTCACGCGGCGGTGCCTCTTCGAGACGCCGTTGACGCGACTCGCGAGACGAATGGCCGCCGCCGTCATGTGGAAGCGACCCTCGTCGAGCTCGGGGTGGGAGCCCAGGCCGAGGAATGTCGACCGATCGATGCCCATCGAGTCGTGGTAGTCACCGCACACCGCGTCGATGAGGTCCGGCGTGAACATGTCGTGCCCGGCAGGCACCGGCGTGTGCGTGGTGAACACACTGTGGGCGCGCACCTCCCGCACGGCTTCCTCGAAGGTGAGTCCCTCGGCCAAGTGTTCCCTGAGCCGCTCCACGAACATGAAGGCGGCGTGACCTTCGTTCGCATGCCATGCCCCGGGCTCGATGCCCAGCGCACGCAGAACCCGGACACCGCCCACGCCCAGGATCCACTCCTGCTTCAGGCGGTGCTCCCGTCCTCCTCCGTAGAGCTGATAGGTCAGCTCCCGGTCTTCCGGGTGGTTTTCCGGGAGGTTCGTGTCGAGCAGGTAGAGGCGCACCCGACCGACGTCCAGCCGCCATGCGGCGACGTGGACCGGACGTGCGCCCGTTTCCAGAACGGTGAGGGCATGGCTGTCGTCCGGACCGGTGAGCCGCACGAGCGGCATGATCTTCGGCTCGAACGGCTCGTCGGAGTCCTCCTGCCAGCCCTCGAGGTTGAGCTTCTGGTCGAAGTATCCCTTGGAGTACATGAGCCCGACGCCCAGCAGGGGCACGCCTAGGTCGGATGCCGACTTGCAGTGGTCGCCGGCCAGAACGCCCAGACCGCCGGAGTAGATCGGGATCGAGTTGTGCAGGCCGAACTCGGCGCAGAAATACGCGATGCTCCGGCCCGACAGCTCGGGGAACTCGGTCTGGAACCAGGTGTCGTTCCGTCCGAGCGCCCGGTCGAACTCCGCGACCGTCCAGTCGTAGAGGTTGAGAAACTCGGCGTCCTGGGCGCAGTGGGCGAGCCGGCTCGGATCCACCTGGCGCAGCAGCGCGACCGGGTTGTGTCGCGTGGCCGACCAGAGCACCGGGTCGACCGAGCGGAGCAGCCAGCGAGCCTGGCGGTTCCAACGCCACCAGAGGTTGAGCGCGATGCGCTCGAGGTCCTGGAGCCGCTCCGGCAGGTAGGGGATCTTCTCCGATGTATCAGACATGTGTTACGAACCCGTGTACAGCTTGGGGGGGTAGCAGAAGGCGAAGCTGGAATCTCGCTCGCGGCCTTGGAACGGGAAAGGGCGGGTGCTCCTCGAGCCGCCGGGGCGCGAGGGCGAGAGAGGGGGGTTCCCCAGTAGTCAGGAGGACGTCATGAGGGACAGCGGAAACGGGATGCGCGAGGCGCTCAGGAGCTTCGTCGCCGACCATCGCGACGGGTGGAGCCACGGGCACTGGGAGAGGCTGCTCCACCAGTTGGAGCAGGGCGGATTCGACACGGAGCGTCCGGACGAGATCGGCCGGGCGCTCGAGCGAGAGCGGGTGCGCGTGGTGCTCGAAGACGTCGGCATCCGGGGCCTGGGACCGAAGCGTCGGGAAGCGGTGGCCGAGCACTTCGGCAGCCTGTGGAACCTCAGGCAGGCGTCCGTCGAAGACCTGACCGAGCGTTCGCAACTTCCAAAGGGCCTGGCCGAACGTCTGCACGCCGCGCTGCGCTGAGCTCGCGCGCGTCGGGCGACGCTCGGACATCGGCTCAAGTCAACTCGAGAAATTCGACTGCGTTGCGCCGTGTTTCCCAGAGGGCAAAGGAAGGAGCGCCCTTCCAGCCGAGGATCTCTCCGGGATTGACCCAGAGGGTGTCCCCGAGACGCTCCCGGTGGCGCTCGTGCGTGTGCCCGCTGAAGACCGCGGCATAGTCGCCCGTACGGGCGAGGGCCCGGGCATAGAAGGGGTAGTGCGTGAGCGCCACCGAACGTCCGTCGATCTCGATCTCGGCCCACTCCCCATGGAGGACGAACGTGCCACCCTCCGGTGCCGCGATACCCCGGATGGCGAAACGGTCGCCGTCGCCGTTCCCGAAGACGCAGTGAACCTCGCCTCCGTACCCCGCGAGCATCCGGGCTGGGATCGGAGAGCAGAAGTCCCCGAGGAAGAGGAGCGTCCCGACGTCCCGCCGACGAAGCTCCGTCAGCGCGCGCTCCAGGTTGCGCAGATTGTCGTGGATATCGGAGAGGATACCTGCGAGCATCAGAACTCGGCCTCGTCGAGGTCCCGTGGTCGGCTCCTCGTTGCGGGGCTCCAGGCCGGCTGTCACGCCGCCGTCGAGAACCGCCCCACATCCCTCTAGTTTAGCGGTCATGGAGCGTCCAGCGTACCCCCCCCATCGCCCTGACGGGGTGGTCCGAATGTGTGCTTCCAGGGCCCTCGATCAAGCCACTTGCGCCCCCGACGTCGGCATGCTAATCGTTCATTAGCTGCCCGCCCGTGGGCCGCGGCAGATGCCGCTCCCGGGGGAAGCGTCTCAGGCCCTCAAGCCCCCCCAAGGGGGCACGCGAGTCATCGCACGGCACGAGACGGGCAGTGCGGAGGGGCGCTCAGCGCGCAGGGCGATCCACGGTGGCCGACGCCGTGACCCCCCGCAGAAAACTGGTCGGCATCCTCTGTCGAGGGAGGAGATTTCATGCCCCCCGGCAGTCACGGGGCCCGGAGCAGCGGGACAAACCGCCGCTCCGGGCCTTTGTCGTTTCGGAGGCCCCCCTGAGGGCCCGAATATTTGGGTCCACGGCGGGTGTGGTCGTGTGAGAGGCCCTTCGAGCTCTCGCCGGCCCGACTCCACGTGCCTACCTTGGGAGCCATGGTCAGGAGCCGACTCCAGGAGCTCTCGGACGAGGAGCTCGACGCATATATCCTCACGCGCCTGAAGGCGGTGGGCGTCGACCTCGACGTCCTTCCCCAGGAGGATCCGGACGCGCCGGCCGATCGACGGCGCGTGCTCGCCGGCGCCCGCCGTTTTCTGCGCTCCTCGCCTCCGGCGATCCTCGACTTCGAGCCCGACCCGCAGCTCGTGGTACCCTCGATGTATCCGGCGGCGCTCGGGAGCCTCGTGGACGACGAGGAGGGTGGTGGCTGAGCCGGTGGGTGGACCGCCACCCCAGGACACCCGGGTCGATCGGCGCTTCTTTCTGGAGCGCATGGGCGCCCTCGTGGCGGCAGCGGCGGCGGGAACGGCCTTCACTCCGGTGCCCGGAAGGGCGCCGGCCTCTCCGACGCATCGGATACGACTCCCGGCTCCGCGCTCCGTGCAGTCCACTGAGCCTTCGGACCTTTCCCTGGGGGAGCTGGCCGCTCTCATCAGGGCTCGCTCGCTCGCTCCGTCCGAATTGGTGGACGCGTATCTCCGCCGCATCGAGGCCTACGAGCCGGTCCTGATGGCCTTCAACACGGTCACGGCAGAGCGGGCCCGTCACGCGGCCTCGCGCCTGGACGACGCAGCGTGGTCGGGGCCGTTGCACGGCATCCCCGTGGCGCTCAAGGACAACTATTACACCGCCGGCGTTCGCACGACGGCAAACTCCCACATCTTCGCCGACTTCGTGCCCCAGTTCGACGCCACGGCTTGGGCCCGGCTCGCTCGTGCGGGCGCGATCCTGATCGGAAAGACGCAGATGGGCCCCCTGGCCACCAGCCGCGCCACCACTCCGGACGGGGAGCATACCACGGTGAACGCCTGGGCGCCCCTCGATCCACGCGTGAGCCCGGGCGGCTCGTCGAGCGGGTCGGCCACGTCGGTGGCGCTCGGATTGGCCGCGGCGAGCACGGGCACCCAGACGGGCGGCTCCATCACCGATCCGGCGGGCCGTCAGGGGCTCACCGGCCTGAAGCCCACCATGGGGCGCGTGTCCCTGCACGGGATCATTCCCCTGACCTACACGAGAGACCATCCCGGGCCGCTCGCCAGGGAGGCCGGCGACGCGGCGATCCTGCTCCAGGCGATGGCCGGTTTCGACCCCGCGGATCCCCGCACGGCCGGGCACCCCGCGGTGCCGGACTACGTGCGCGCAGCGGAGCCGCTGAGGCGTGAGGGCGGGGCGGTCTTGCGCTGGCCGACCCGGGTGGGCGTGCTGCCCGGCTACCTCGATGTGCCGGGGGATCTGCCGCGCGACGTGTCGCCCGAACGAGCCGAGGCCGAGGTGCGCGCCCGTCGCGCTATGCTCGCAGCGCTCGAGGATGCGGGCGCGGCGGTCATCGAGGTGCCCTTCCCGGCGGATTGGGAGCTGCTCACGGGTCGCGAATTCAACAACGTGCGCCTGCCCGAGCGTACCGAGCCGTTCCTCCGCTATCTGCGCGAGGATGTGCGCCTGTTCGGGGTCTCACTGTCCCCGTGGGTCCACGGGCTCCTCCTCTCGGGCCCCGAGTATCTGAGAGGACAGCGAGCCCGTCTGCTCCTTCTCCAGCGGGTTCTGGACGGGATCTTCGCACGCTGTGACGTGGTGGTGCAGACCCGCCCGGTCCCGTTCGACATGATCGGCCTTCCCCTGATCACGTTTCCGATCGGGTTCGAAGGCTCGCGAGGCACGGATCTTCCGATTCCGGCGTTGCTCGGGGGTCCCCCGTGGGGCGAGGAGCGGCTCCTGTCGGTGGCGGCGGCCTACCAGGCATCCACGGGCTGGCACCGCCGGAGGCCGCCGGACCCGCATGGTCCGACCGGGGAGGGTCGAGACGGTATGATCCCGCGGGGTCGGATGGACGTGCTGGACGTCCTGGCGGAGGCTCAGTGACAGCGAATCCCGAAGGCCGACAGGGGAGCTGCGTCCTAGCTGCGGGACGGCCGATGCTCTTCCAGCACCCGGCTCACGAGGCCGCGCACCTCGTCGATCTCGAACGGCTTGGCGAGCGTGGCCGCGGCGCCGAGTTGGAAGGCATCCTCGAGCACGAAGCCCGCCGATGCGGTGGCGCCGCCCGAGATCGCCACGACGGGAATGTCGGGAGCGGCTTCCGTGAGGGCCAGCAGGAACTCGATCCCATCCATCTCCGGCATGTAGATGTCGGTGATGACGAGGTCCGGCGGCCGGGCCGAAACGGCCGCGAGTCCGCTCCGGCCGTCCGGTGCCTTCTCGACCTCGTGCCCGTCGAGAAGCAGGATCTTGCCAAGCGTGTCGCGGATCGAGGGTTCGTCGTCGATGATCAGGATACGGGCCATGGGGTCTCCTGGTGCAGCTTGAAAGCTAACTCATCCAGGGGAATGGCGTCACGCGAAAGGGCCCGGTGTCGCGGGGGCGGCCTCCCACCGGAACTCCGGGAGGCCTGATCGACACGCTGCGCCTCGCCAGCTTCGTTTCGCCTCACGGTTTCGGCCATGCTGCGCGGGCGTCGGCGGTGATGGGAGCGCTCCACCGCCTCGGTGGGGTGCGCTTCGAGCTCTTTGCGGCCAGCCCCCGTTGGTTCTTCGACGAGTCGATCCCCGGCTTGTACCGATATCACGAAACCGTCACCGACGTGGGCTTTCGCCAGCGCTCGGCGCTCGTCTACGATCTTTCGGCGACGGTCGCGGCACTGGAGGACATGCTCCCGTTCGACGACGCCCTTCTCGACTCCCTCGCGGAGGTCGTGACGGCTACGGGCTGTCGTGCGGTACTCTGTGACATCGCCCCTCTGGGCGTGGCCGTCGCAGAGCGGGCGAACCTGCCATCGTTGCTGGTGGAGAACTTCACCTGGCCGTGGCTGTACGAGCCGCTCGTCGCCGAGTGCCCGGCGCTGGAGCGGCCGTCCCACCGGATCCGGGAGTGGCTGGAGCGTGTGACCTGGCATGTGCAGACCGAGCCCCTTTGCGCGCCCGACTCCCGGGCCGACCTACGTGTTCCACCGATCGCCCGCCCGTCCCGAACCGCCCGGGCGGAGACGAGGGCCGCCCTGGGCCTCCCTCGCGAGGCGCGCGTCGTGCTGGTCACGATGGGGGGCGTCCCGGAAGAGCTTCCCTTCCTTCACCGTCTCGCGGCGCTCGCGGACGTCGACTTCGTCGTGACGGGCGCTCCGGAGACCCGTGCGGAAGGGAACCTCCATCTGTTCGACAACGATGAGCGGCTCTATCTACCCGACCTGGTGCGCGCCTCCGACGGGGTGGCGGCCAAGCTGGGCTACAGTACGGTGGCCGAGGTATGGTCGGAGGGGAGGCCGCTCGCCTTCGTGACGCGGCCGGACTTCCGCGAGACCGAGCCTGTCCGCCGCTGGGTCGAGCGTGAGCTTTCCGCGTTCGAGATCTCGGCCGACGAGTTCCGTAGCGGGAAGTGGATCGAGCGTATCCCCGAGCTTCTCGGCATGGACGGCTCGGAGCCATCGCCGGGAAACGGTGCTGACGCGGTCGCCCGCTTCGTGCTGGAGCGGCTCCGGTCCTGAGACTTCCGCCTCGGGCTCGAAGGCGAACGGTCATGTGCTACGAAGCACTAGAACGGGATGTCGACTGCCTCGCAGAGAAACTTCATGAACGGGGTTCCGGCTCCCCAGACACGAGCGAGCGTCTCCGGCAGGTCCGGCGATGTCGCGGCCGCCTCGGACAGCTCCGCCGTGCCGATGAAGTCCTTCCACTTGAGGTCTTCCACGAGCGGGTGCTCGGGGTCGAATCCGCGCGGCGGGCGTTTCAGTCGCTCGCCCTCGAGCTCGAAGCTCCCGGTGAACCCTTTGCCGCGTGATGCCCGCGTCCACGCGGAGGGGGCCTCCACGATACGCTCGCGAATGGTCCGGAGCGTGGCGTTGTCCGGGTGCCAGAGGCCCAGGGCGACGAAGACCTGACCGGGCTGAATGTGGAAGTAGTAGCCAGGGGCGTGGACGTCGCGCCCCCGATCGTGCCGAAACTGGATTCCCGTGTGCGTCTTGAACGGGCTCTTGTCCTTCGCGAAGCGGATATCCCGGTAGAGTCTGAAGAGGGAGCGGGGGGTCGCCTGGAAGTGCGGGCTGAGCTTGCGGAGGTGTGGTGTGAAGTCCTGGATCAGCCGGAGCGCCGGCTCCTTCACGACGGTCTCGTAGCGTGCCTTGTTGTCGGCGAACCAGGCGCGGTCGTTGTTGGCCGCCAGCTCCTTCAGAAACCGGAACGTCTCCCGGCTGAAATACGGGCCCTCCGTGCGAGCGCCGGCCATGCCTACGCGTCCGGCCCCCGGCACTCCGCCGGCGTCACGGAACGGACCATTCAGGGATACAGCCGGTCGGTGTCCCAGCCCCCGCCGGCGCGACGGAAGCGGAGACGCTCATGGAGGCGGTCTGCCTTGCCCTGCCAGAACTCGATGGTGTCGGGGCGAAGCAGGTACCCTCCCCAGAACGGCGGGAGCGGCACGTCCTCGCCGGAGAACTTCGCGTCGTACTCCTTCACCCTCGCCTCGAGCTCCTGGCGTGACGGCAGTGGCTCGCTCTGCCGGGAAGCCCACGCGCCGATACGACTCCCGCGCGAGCGGGTCGCGAAATACTCCTCGCTCTCCTCCTTCGAAACCCTCACCACGGTCCCAGCGACCCGTACCTGGCGCTCCAGAACCGCCCAGTGGAAGCAGACGGAGGCGCGGGGGTTGGCGTCGAGCTCGGCGGCCTTGCGGCTCTCGTAGTTCGTGTAGAACACGAAGCCACGATCGTCCACCTGCTTCAGGAGCACCATACGCACGGAAGGCACCCCGTCCGGTGTGGCCGTGGCGAGCGCCATGGATTCGGGTAGGAGGATGCCCGCCTCGCGTGCGGCGGCGAACCACTCCTCGAACAGCTCGACCGGGTCGCGGTCCGCGGCGGCTGCCGGCATGCCACGGACCACACCTTGTCCGAGCGTGACGATCGTGCGAAGCGAAGATCTGAGGGACATGGCCCGAAAGGTGTCTTCCCGGGGGGACCGCCACAAGGCGCGGGTTGACAGCACGGTGGTTGTCTGTATCGTTTGGATATCCCCCCCCGGGGGGGAGGGGTGACGCGAAGGAGCCGAGACCTGCGGCCGAGAGCCCCGAGGGTCTCATCTCCCAGGAGGAGAGATGGCCGACGAGAAGACCCAGGACATACTCAGGCGCCTGAAGAGCGTCGAGGGTCACGTCCGTGGCATCGAGCGGATGGTGGAAGAGGGCCAGTACTGCGTGGACATCGTCAACCAGATCCTGGCGGTCCAGAGTGCGCTCAAGAAGGTGAGCGGCCTTGTGCTCGACCGGCACCTGCACTCCTGCGTGACCCGCGCCATCAAGAGCGACGATGTCCAGGCCCGGGAGAAGGTGCTGGACGAGCTCATGGAGGTGTTCGAAGCCAACGGCAAGGCTTGAGTTCCACACGCGACACGAAGGAAGAGACGATGACGAGCAAGACGGTGAAGGTCCCGAACATCAGCTGCGGTCACTGTGTGATGACAATCCAACGAGAGGTCGGTGAGCTCGAGGGAGTGGCCGAGGTGAAGGCCGAGCAGGATTCGAAGCAGGTGATGGTGTCCTGGGATCCCGACGCTACCGACTGGACGGCGATCGAGGACCTCATGAAGGAGATCAACTATCCGCCGAGCGTCTGAGCGACGGCGGTCGAACCGATAGAGAGCGGGATGAGGACCGGGAGGGTCGGATGAGTCTGGAACGCGAGCTGCTGCTGCCGGTGACGGGGATGACGTGCGCCAACTGTGCGGCGACCGTCGAGCGCACGCTCGGCAAGACGGAGGGAGTCGCCGAAGCGTCCGTCAACTTCGCTTCGGAACGGGCCACGGTCCGCTTCGACCCGACCCGCGTCCGAGAGGACGAGTTGCTGGAGCGGGTGGAGAAGGCCGGATACGGAGTAGCCACGCAGCGCGTCGAGCTGCCCATCACCGGGATGACGTGCGCGAACTGCGCCGCCACCATCGAGCGGACGCTCCAGTCGCGCGTCCCCGGGGTCGTGTCCGCGTCGGTGAACTTCGCGACGGAAAAGGCCGTCGTGGAGGTCGTGGCGGGTACGGGGAGCTGGAAGGAGCTCGCCGCGGCCATCGAACGGGCGGGCTATGGCGTGGTGGATGCCGCACCCGAGGAGATGGAAGACGCCGAGGCGGCCGTTCGTCGCTCGGAGATCCTCGATCAGACCCGGAAATTCTGGACCGGCGTGGTGTTCGCGCTGCCTCTCTTCCTGCTCAGCATGGGGCGCGACTTCGGGCTTCTGGGTGTCTGGTCGCACGCCCAGTGGGTCAACTGGCTCATGTTCGTGTTGGCGACCCCCGTCCAGTTCTACGTGGGCTGGGACTACTACCGGGGTGGGTGGAAGTCTCTGAGGAACGGCTCGGCGAACATGGACGTGCTGGTGGCCATGGGCTCGTCGGTCGCGTACGGCTACTCGGTCGTGGTGATGATCGCGCTCATGCTCGGCTCCACCGCAGCGGGTGAGCACGTCTACTTCGAGACGGCGGCGCTCATCATCACATTGATCAAGCTCGGCAAGCTCCTGGAGGTGAAGGCCAAGGGCGAGACGAGTGCGGCCATCAAGGAGCTGATAGGGCTCCAGCCCAAGACCGCCCGGGTCGTTCGGGACGGGGCGGAAGTGGATGTGCCGATCGATCAGGTGGACGTCGACGACCTCGTGCTCGTGCGCCCCGGAGAGCGCATTCCCGTCGACGGCGTGGTCGTGGACGGGCGCTCCGCCGTAGACGAAAGCATGCTCACGGGCGAGAGCATGCCGGTGGAGAAGGCTCCGGGCGACGAAGTCGTGGGTGCCACGATCAACAAGGAGGGCGCGCTCCGCTTCCGCGCGACCAAGGTGGGTTCCGAGACCGCGCTGGCCCGGATCGTACGCCTGGTGCAAGAAGCGCAGGGAAGCAAGGCGCCGATCCAGCGACTGGCCGATCAGGTGTCGGCGGTCTTCGTGCCGACGGTGATCGCGCTGGCGCTCGGGACCTTCCTGATTTGGTGGCTGGTCGTGGGTGCGGGCTTTACCCCCGCGCTCATCCGCCTGGTGGCGGTGCTGGTGATCGCCTGCCCGTGCGCGCTCGGACTCGCGACACCGACGGCGGTGATGGTCGGCACGGGCAAGGGCGCGAAGATGGGCGTGCTCTTCCGGAGCGCCGCGGCGCTCGAGCGGGCGCACAAGCTGCGTGTCATCGTGGTCGACAAGACCGGAACGGTGACCCGCGGAGAGCCCTCCGTGCGTGAAGTGCTGGCTCGGGTTCCGGCCGTCGTATCCGGCGGCGCGGCCGAGGGGGCGGAGGATTGGCTCCTGCGTCTCGCCGCGTCGGCGGAGCGACGCAGCGAGCATCCCCTCGCGGCGGCTCTGGTGCGGGAGGCCGAAGCGCGAAGCCTGACGCTCACGGAGCCGGACGCCTTCTCCGCCATCCCGGGGCGTGGCGTCTCGGCGAGCGTGGAAGGTCACGACGTGGTCATCGGCACGCGACGGCTCCTCGACGAGACCGGCGTGTCGCTGAACGGCCTGCAAGACGACGCCACGCGTATGGAGGCCGAGGCCCGCACGCCGCTCTGGGTCGCGATGGACGGCGAGGCCGTGGGGTTGGTCTCGGTCGCCGACGCCGTCAAGGAAGGCTCGAAGGAAGCAGTGGCTCGCCTGCGGGAGCAGGGGCTCCGCGTGGTCATGCTGACCGGCGACAACCGCCACACGGCCGCGGCGATCGCACGCGAAGTGGGAATCGACGAGGTGAGGGCCGAGGTCCTTCCCGATCAGAAGGCCGGCGTGGTCAAGGAGCTCCAGGGGAGCGGCGATCTCGTGGCGATGGTGGGCGACGGAATCAACGACGCCCCGGCGCTGGTCCAGGCGGACGTGGGCATCGCGCTCGGTACCGGGACGGACGTGGCCATGGAGGCCGCCGATGTCACGCTCATGCGTGGAGATCTGCGCTCCGTGCCCCAGGCGCTCGCGCTCTCGGGCGCGACGATGCGCTCGATCAAGCAGAACCTCTTCTGGGCGTTCTTCTACAACGTGGTCCTGATTCCGGTTGCGGCGGGCGCGCTCTACCCGATCACGGCGCTGCCGATGATGCTGCGCGAGCTCCATCCGATCCTGGCCGCGCTGGCCATGGCGTCGAGCTCGGTAACGGTGGTGGGCAACAGCCTTCGCCTACGGAAGGTGAGGATCTGACGGATGGCCGGAAGAGGGGAGCATGCCGGGAACGCGGCGGGCTACCCTGTTACACCCCTGCTCTGAGGCTATACTCTCTCATGCTTACCATCGTACGGAAGATCATCCGGCTCGTCCTGAGCTGGATCATCGACAAGATCTGAGGCGATTCCGCCGAATTGGCCGGTCCTCCGGGGCGGAGTTAGGTTAACCTGAGCCTGCCGGCGTCCGATTCTGGATGGGTGTACCTGTCGCAACGGATCTCTATGAGCGAGCGAATTCGGGGTCGGTATCCGGGTGGTCCTCGACGATCCGAGGAAGGAGGAGCGCCTCGGCCGCCCACCCACGTGCCGACCGTCGAAGAGATCGAGGTCGGGATCGCGAGACGGACGCGTGCCGCCGAGTGGCGCATGCGGCGTCGGCGTCTCTGGATCGGCTTCATGCTCTCCTTGGTGCTGGCCGGGGTGATCGGCTTCGGGGTTGGGCGGGCGGTTCGCGAGCCCACAGCCGAGTTTGTACTGCCCGGGGGCAGCAGGAGCGGCCTGGACAAGGAGATCTCGGAGCAGGTGAACCGAACGCTCCTGGAGCTGTGGAAGATGGAGGATGTCGAGTACGCCCGAGGAAAGAACCCCGGAAGGTGACGACGAGTTGAGCGCACGAAACGATCGGTGGGGCTGGAAGGACATGCTGGTCCGGGCGCCGTCTCGTGCGCGGATCCTCGTCGTGGACGATGAGGTGGATGTCCGGGAGAGCCTCCAGCGGCTGATCACGGGGTTCGGCTACTCGACGCGCACCGCGGCGTCGTCGGAGGAGGCCGACACCTGGCTCACGAGCGAGCGGTTCGATGTGTGCCTGCTCGACATCGAGCTGCCTCGCATGAAGGGGATCGAGTTCCTCGGGTGGGCGTTGAGTCGCGACCCCGAGCTGGCCGTGATCATGCTGACCGGCCTCGATGATCCCACGCTGGCCATCGAGTGCATCGAAGCGGGGGCCCGCACGTACCTCGTGAAGCCCGTGGAGGCCGAATTCCTTCGACTCGCGCTCCGCGACGCCCTCGCGGTTCGGCGGGTGCTCATGGAACGCAACGACCTTCAGGACGGGAGACGTGAACCATGACCGGCGAGGTTCCGACGTCCCAGCGGCAAGCGATCCTCGACGAGGCGGTCGAGTCCTGGGAGTACGTACGCCGGGGGGTGTTGGCCGAAGCCGAGGGGATTCCCGACGATCGCTGGGGTTTCCGGCCCCACGAGAAGGCGCGTAGCGTCGGTGAGCTCGCCCTGCACATCGTGCGCTACGGACTGATGATGGCGGGAGAGCTCACGCGTCCGGACGGCGACTTCACCCGCCAGCCTCCGCCCGCCTTCGTGGAGGAGTATGCCGGGGAGCTTCCGGACGATCCCTCTCCCTCCGAGCTCAAGTCGCTGCTCACTTCGACGCTCGAGGACGGTGTGGCCAGATTCCAGGCCGCCGGTCCGGACGTGATGCTCCGGGACATCCTGCGTTTCGACGGAGCGCGCTGGGTGAGGCTGACCTGGCTGTACCACGGCATCGGCCACGAAGACTACCACCGTGGCCAGCTCGCCATGTATGCGCGTATCATGGGGCTGGTGCCTGCGCTCACGCGTGCCATCTACGGGAACGAGGCAGAGTAGTGGAATCCGAAGGCGGGACCGTCGAAACCCCCGGAACCGGTCGGTCGGTATACAACCCGACCAACGTCCAGGCGGTGATCGAGAGCGCCAAGGCGCGCGGAGGGATGGACGTATTGGAGCGGTTCATCCGCAAGCGTCTGCCCGAAGCGGAGGAGGCCGAGATCGCGGAGGCCGCCGAGGTCGCCGTGGAGATCGTGGACTCGATCCCGCTCTTCCTCGCCCGGGCGTGGCAGGAGGCCGACGAACGGCACCTGAGGTCGGTGGCCGGGCCGCTCCTCAACCTGGCCGAGCGCTACTTCCTCCAACCGGTCGACCTGATTCCGGAGATGACGCAAGGACTTCCGGGTCTGCTGGACGACGCCTACCTGGTGATCCGGATCCTCGAGCATCTCGACAAGGGCCCACAGCCGTTCCTCGACTGGGATCTCGATTACCCCGCTCGCTTCCTGCGCACGCTCGTCGGACCGACCATCGCCCGCCAGCTCGATGCCATGGTGGCCGACGCGATGGAGCAGGTATCGGAGCACCTGTCCGAGCTCTGGACGCAAATGTCTCACCGGGCGTGAGGTTCCCGCCGGGCAATCCTCGATGGCTCGGGGGCTACCGGCTCGAGCTGGTGGCCGGCCCCTGACGCTCCGCGGGCACCGTCCAGAACCCGTCCGTCGCGTGATCCGCCCGTGCCACGGCTCCGTGGTACAGCACCGAGTTGAAGAGAACCTTGAATGTCCCGAACGGCTGCCCGCGCCACTGCGGACGGAATCCGAGCAACACGACGTGGCCCTCGCCCAAGCGCGCATCCACAGCGGCGGCGTAGCCCTGCAGGTGCTCTTCCCCGAGGAGGTAGCCCGACAGGAGCGGTGAGCCCGTTTGCGCGTACGACGCCATCACCCGCCCCTGGAACCCGTCCGTAGTGGTGAAGACGGGGCTCGCGTCGAAGAAGACCTTGCCCTCGGAAGGCATGCCGGCCATGACCGGGTGCGCCGTATCCACGCGCACCCCGAGGATCGAGCCGTCGGAAAAGAACTCGTCACGAGCCAGGCCGCGCACGACGTCCTTCACGGGCAGATGGAGGTGGTCGACGCAGAAGTCGCTCGCCTGGTTCATACACACGAGGGTGCCGCCCGCGCGCACGAAGGACTCCAGAGCGCGGACGCCCTGCTCGCCCATCCCGCCCGCGTAGCGCGGTGGGACCGAGCCTTTCCGGAGCCCGTCCACGAGGGACGAGGGGCGGGCGGAGGGGAGCACGAGCACGTCGTAGCGTCCAACGAGATCCCCGGCCTGCAGGTCACCGTCGCGCACGCTCGTGAACGAGAACGCGTACCGCTCGAGGAGCCAGCGGGTCCAACCCTCGTCCATGCTCGCCGTCCAGGGGCGGTAGAGCCCGACGCGGGGACGTGCGAGCACCTCGCCTCCGCCGGAGCCGCGGCGGGTCTGCAGCGCCAGGTCGTGGACCAGCCGCCGTTCGACGTCTCCGCTCAGGCCGGTGACCGCATAGCGGCCGTGCTCGAAACGCACCCGGGCGCCCGCGTCCCATGCCTCGTTGAGGGCCTTGAAGCTGTTGTTCTGGGCCGGGTCGAGCAGCAGCGCCGACCCCGAGCCGGTCACTCGCCCCGGAGGTGGAACGATTCCGGCCGCGACGGGATTGCTGTCGAACCCGACACCCGGTACCACGTCGAAGGGCGTGGCATCCGCGACGTCGGAATCCCAGGGGATCGCCGTTCCCCGGACC
Organism: uncultured Gemmatimonadales bacterium; assembly: GCA_963751265.1. Lineage (GTDB taxonomy): Bacteria > Gemmatimonadota > Gemmatimonadetes > Longimicrobiales > Gaopeijiaceae > SZUA-318. The sequence continues at coordinate 305,505 of CAVVTU010000001.1, forward strand.
GGCCGCATCGCCCGGCGTACGTCGTCTTCGAGGGGCTGGGTGGCCTTCACCACGCGCAGATCCATCTGGTAGGGCAGGGTCCACCCCGCAGCATCGTAGGGCTGCTCGGGCGGACCCTCCGGATAGTCGCGCAGGTCGGGATAGTGCTGGACCTCCAGCACCTGGCGGGCGAGCTCGCCGAACTCCTGGTCCAGCGGGATCACCCAGGTGCCGGCCGGATAGGTCACACCTTCATGCGTGACTTCCGAATCGAGCTGGTCGATGCGCACGCCGTTGAAGGCCAGGCGCCGCAGGAGCTCCACGGGGGCCACAGGGTCGCGCTGATCCTGCGGGACGAAGAAGGCGTAGGGCCCCTCCTCCCTGGCGTGCTCCATGACGCGCTCGCCCGACTGGTACCGGTCGTAGAGCAGCGTCTCACGGTAGCGTGCCGCATAGTCCAGCACGGCGAGCGAGGCGACCCGCATGTAGTCGACCGCATCCTTCATGCGCCACCAGCCGCCCTTCCACGGGCTCGGGTACAGTGATTCAGGGCGCTCGTCGCGCTTGTCGCGGGGGAAGTCGTCGATCGTGTAGAAGTGCGGTGTGGCGTAGCGGTATCCTGCCGTCTCGGTCCAGAACGCGGCTTCGTTCTGGAGCATGGGCATATAGTCCACGTAGCCCGGGTACCACGCGTCGAATCCGGTGCCCATGTGCGTCGCGCCGGGCATGCCGCGGGCCTCGAGCATCTGCGCGATCGCCATACCGATCGTGTTCACCGTGCGCGACATCAGAGGCGGAACGTCCGGCGCGATCGGCTCGGCGAACGGAGGGAGCCAGATCCGGGTCGGGAACGGCGAGCTCTGATGGTGCACGTGGATGATCTGAGGCTCCCACGAGCGCCAGACGCGCTCGACCACACGGGACTCCTTCATGTTGAGCATGTAGGCGTCGCGGTTGTTGTCGTGGCCCACGTACTCCTGGTAGAGGCGTGGCAGAGGAGCCGTCTCGTACGGCCCGCCTACGTTCGAGGCGTACCAGTCGGCCACGATCGTCTGGCCGTCGGGGTTGAGCGAGGGCCAGAGCACGAGGACCACGTTGTCGAGGATCGCCCGGACGGACGAATCCGTGTCGGCGCCGGTTACCAGGTCGTAGGCCAGCTGAATCGTGTGCTGGGCACCGGCCACCTCGGTGGCGTGCAGCCCCCCGCTGATATCCACCACGGCGCGGCCTTCGCGGGCCAGGGTATGGGCCTCGTCGTCGGTGAGATCTGCCGGGTGGGCCAGCCGCTCCGAGATCTCCTCGATCCGGTCGAGGTTGGCGAGGTTCTTGGCCGAGGAGATGATGGCCACATACCAGTCGCGCCCCTCGGATGTCGTCCCGACACGGGCCAGCCGGAGGCGGTCACTGGCCGCGTCCAGCCTCTTGAAGTAGTCGATCGACTGCTCGTACGTCGCCAGGTGGAAGTCGGCGCCGGGCTCGAATCCGAGCACGGACACGGGCGTGGGCACGCCCTGGGAGGCGGCCGGAGCGGCGAGCGCCGCCCCGGCGAGTGCGAGGGCACTCGGCCACATGAGCCAGCGGGAGCGCAAGGGTACGTCTCCTGTCGTTTCGGTGAGGGGACTGGGGTCGGTCGCGAGGTCCTCGGAGGCACCGGGCCGGATCGTCACCAATCGGTCCTTCCCCTCCTCAGCCGGCGGCCGCCGCAAGATCTCGGGGCCTTTCGGGCATCAGCTCCTCGCCTTCCGTCCGGGCCACGAACGCCGAGCAGGTCAGGTCGCCGGTGACGTTCACCGAGGTGCGCAGCATGTCCAGGATCCGGTCCACACCCAGGATGAGCGCGATGCCGGCCTGGACCTCGGCGCCGAGCCCCACGGAGTTCAGCACGATGATGAGCGTGATGATGCCCGCACTCGGCACGCCCGCCGCCCCGATGGAGGCGAGCGTGGCCGTGAGCACGATGATCATCTGATCGCCCAGCGTCATCGGGATCCCATAGATCTGGGCGATGAACATGACTGCCACGGCCTGATAGAGAGCCGTGCCGTCCATGTTGATCGTGGCGCCCAGCGGGAGCACGAAGCTCGCCACCTCGTTCGACACGCCCAGCTCGTCCTCCGCCGTCTCGATGGTGAGGGGCAGGGTGGCGTTCGACGACGAGGTGGAAAATGCGAAGAGGGGCACTGCCGCGATGCGCCTGTAGAATTTCGCCGGACTGATCCGGGCCAGGAATCGCAGGATCAGCGCGTAGGTCCCGAACGCATGCAGCAGAAGTCCCGCCACGACGGTCAGCGTGTAGATCAGCAGGCTTCTCAGCAGGTCGAAGCCGAAGTTCGCCACCACCGACGCGATCAGCACGAACACCGCGTAGGGGGCGAGCTTCATGATCCAGTTGATCAGGGTCATGGAGGCTTCGTTGATCCCGTTGAAGAACTTCAGGACCGCGTCCCGGTAGTCCGCCTCGATGACCGTCAGCGCCGCTCCGAAGAGCACGGTGAAGAAGATGAGGGGCAGCAGATCCATGTCCGCGGCGGCCTTCACCGGGTTCCGCGGGATGATGCGCAGAAGGGTCTCGGTGGCCGACGGGGCGTTCGCGGCCACGTCCATCTGGGCGGCGGCGTCTCCTCCGTACCGCGCGGAGATGGCGTCGCGCGTGCTCGGGTCCACCCCCGAGCCCGGCGTGACCACGTTCGACAGCGCCAGGCCGATCGTGACGGCCACGGCCGTGGTGCCCATGTAGTAGAGGAGCGTCTTACCGCCGATGCGGCCCAGCTTGCTCAAGTCACCGAGCGACGCCGTTCCGACCACCAGGCTGGCGACCACCAACGGGATCACGATCATCGTGATCAGGTTGATGAACGCCGTGCCGATCGGGTCGAGTGCCCCGAGGAAATGCTGGGCGGCTTCGACGCCGGAGAGGTTGGCGGCCGCACCGACGACGACACCGGCGATGAGACCGATCAGGATCTTCGTGTGGAGCTGCATCTGGAACCGTGGTGAAGAGGCACGGGAGAGCCGCGATCACGGACGGCCAGAATAGACGTGCGGCGCGCGCCCCGGCAAGGCACTCGGGCTCGACGAGCAGGAGAACTCCGGTGTCGAAGCGGCCGGCCCGGCCGCTCAGCCTCCCGTGCGCACCTCCGCGCGATCGATCACATCACCCTCCTGGACACCATCGACCACGTCCATGCCCGCAGCGACTTCGCCCCATACCGTGTGGAGATGATCGAGCCGGACGTTGTCACCGAGGTTGACGTAGATCTGGCCGTCGCCCGTATCGCGGCCGCGCGTCGAGACCCCGACCGTTCCCCTCCAGTTGGAGAGAAGGCCGACCTCGTCGCGGGTGTAGAGCCGGCTCCCCTGATACTCGTTGGCCGCCGGGCTACCTCCCTGGATGACGAAGTTCGGGACCACGCGGTGGAAGGTGAGTCCATCGAAGTACCCCTCGCGAGCCTGCCGCACGAAGCGGAACGCGTTCGTGGGCGCCACGTCCGGGAAGAGCACGATCTCGATCGTGCCTCCCCGGCGCATGTGCAGAAGGACCCTCGTGCGCTTCAGGCTGTCCAACTGCGCGGGAGTGGGCAGGGCGAGCGGCGCCAGCTGCTCGGGGTGAGCCTCGACGGGCTTGCCGGTCCAGCGTGACAGGATCGCGGCCACGTCCTGGGCCACCTTCGGATCGTAGTCGGCGAGATACGGCTCGAGCCGGGACGCGAGCGACGAGTCGCCCAGCTCACCGATGCGCTCGAGGAGCGCACGTCGGGGGTCCCGCCATGTCTCGCGTCTCGCCTGCGAGATCCGCGCGAAGGCCGACAGCGCGGCCCTCGCGACCTCCATTCCCCCAGGCGAGCCCTTCAGGAGCTGAGCCGCCGTCAGGAGGAGCTGAGGGTCGTCACGGTCCATTTGGGCGAGGAGCACGCGGTCGACGTCGTGGCCCTGCAGTCTGGCAAGCTCCTGGATAGCGGCGGTCCGCACATTGTCGGACGGGTCCGCGGCCAGGCTGTCGAGCGTCGAGACCCGACCCAGCGCCCCGGCGGCCTGCGCGGCCCAGGCTCGTATGAAAGGGTTGGGCTGAGCCACGAAGCTGGGCAGCAGCACTCGCGCGGATGCGGGCGCGACGTGTGCGAGGCTCACCAAGGCGATCGCCGGCTCGTGCCAGTTCTCGGCGCCCGCCGAGTCGAAGGATGCCGCCACGCGCCTCAACGCCACCTCCTGGACAGCGCGGTCCGGGCACGGCCGCTGCAACCCGGAGAGCGCGATGAACCGCACGCTCGCGGCCGAGTCGGCCGTCGCCTCCGACTCGAGCGTCGAGCACGCGGGGCGATCCAGGGGCTCGAGCACCAAGGTCCTGACGGCGGCGAAGCGGACGTGCTGGGAAGGATCGGCGAGGGCACGCCGGAGGAGTGGTCCCCGATCGGCGTCGGCGAGCTGGTTCAGGAAGGGCGTTGCGTCGGCACGCACGTCGGGGTCGGGGTCGTCCAGCGCGCGGCCCATCAGCTCGGCATCGAGTGCTCCGGCGTGGCCCAGCGCCATGGCGGCCATCGCTCGGACGTGGGCTGCGTCGGCGCCGGCGTCGCTCCGCTCCAGGCCGAAGCCCAGCAATGCTCCCAGGCGGTCCTTCATGGCGCCGCTCGCCGGAAGCTTGTCCGCGTTCTGGCGCAGGAAGCTCTCCATGCCCAGGGCCGCCTGGACGAGGGCACTGTCGGGCAGGTCCCCTCCACCGGACGCCTGGCTGAGCGCCAGCAGCTTGGCGGAAACCTCGCCGAGCTGCGCGAAGGTGTTCTCGACGCGGCCCAGACCCACCGTCCCGAGATGGAGGCGTCCGAGCGAACGAGCCAGCACGCCACGGACCCAGGGGTCGGTCTCCGTATCCGATCGCGCGGCCAGCGTGCCCAGCACGCGAGAGCCGTCGGAGCCGAACACGGCCTGGGCCAGCGCATTGGCGGCCTGGGCCCGCACTTCGGGAACAGGGTCGTCGAGATGTAGGGCGATGGTGTCGACCAGCTCCGGACGCTCGAGACGCCCGAGCGCCCGAACCGCCGTCGCGCGGAGGGACGCGTCGGGGCCGCTCGCGGCGTCCAGGAGGATCTGGAGCTGCTCCGGGGTGGACGCCCTGGTATCCTCCGCAGCGAGCACGGCGGAGAGATCCGGATTGGAGCGGCCGCATCCCGACATGAGGAGAAGGGCGGCCGCGACGGCGGCCCGGGAGGCTCTCATGGCATCAGGGTACGCGGCGGAGCGGCGGCCCGCCACCCGAGCCGGCGCGTACTTCCGGATCGGTCGGTCGAGAGTCGGCTGGACGGCTCAGCCACTCGCCATCGTGTAGAGCGGTTCGAAACGGGCAGTGAAGTGTCGAAGCACGGGCTCCTGCTCGACGAACCGGAAGCCGCCGATGTCCGCGCGACGCGCCCAGACGTCGAGGGTCACGTCCACCAGGTAGTCGATCTGGCTCTTGGTGTAGACCCGTCGCGGGATCGCAAGGCGCACGAGCTCCATCTTGGACGGGACCTCCCGGCCGGTCTCCGGGTCAGTGTGGCCGAACATGACCGTGCCGATCTCGACAGCGCGTACCCCGCCGTCCAGGTAGAGCTCGGCCACGAGCGACTGCCCCGGCAGCTCCAACGGTGGCACATGGGGCAGGAAAGCCGCCGCGTCGATGTAGACGGCGTGGCCGCCGGGCGGCTGTACGATGGGCACGCCTCCCTCGGTGAGATGCTGGCCCAGGTAGCGCACCACCTCGATACGGTAGGTGAGGTAGTCCTCGTGGAGCACCTCCTGCAGGCCGACGGCGATGGCCTCGAGGTCGCGGCCCGCGAGACCGCCGTAGGTCGGGAAGCCTTCGGTCAGGATCAGGAGGTTTTCTTCCTCCTTCGCGAGCGAGTCGTCGTTGGTGGCGAGGAACCCGCCGATGTTCGCGAGGCCGTCCTTCTTGGCCGACATCGTGCACCCGTCGGCGTAGGAGAACATCTCGCGGACGATCTCCTTCACCGGAACGTCGGCGTACCCCTCCTCGCGCTGTTTGATGAGGAAGGCGTTCTCCGCGAAGCGGCACGCATCGATGTAGAACGGGATGCCGTGGTTCCGGCAGAGCGCGCTCACCGCCCGGATGTTGGCCATCGACACCGGCTGCCCACCCCCGGTGTTGTTGGTCACGGTGATCATGCAGAGCGGGATGCGTTCGGCCCCCACCTCCTGGATGAGCTCGTCGAGGCGCGCCACGTCCAGGTTCCCCTTGAAGTCGTGCGGCTCGGCCGGAACGAGACCCTCGGCCACGGGCAGGTCCACCGCCCTGGCTCCGGTCGCCTCGATGTTGGCCCGCGTCGTGTCGAAGTGCGTGTTGCTCGGCACCACGTGCTCCGGCCTGCACACGGTCGAGAAGAGGATGCGCTCGGCGGCGCGCCCCTGGTGGGTCGGGATCACGTGCCTGAAGTCGAACACGTCCCGGACGGCGGCCTCGAAGCGATACCAGGACTTGCTGCCCGCATACGACTCGTCGCCGCGCATGAGCGCGCCCCACTGCTCGGCGCTCATCGCCGACGTGCCCGAGTCCGTGAGCAGGTCGATGAGGACGTCTTCGGCGCGCAGCTTGAAGACGTTGTAGCCCGCTTCCTGCAGATACCGCGCCCTCTCTTCCGGCGTGGTCATGCGGATCGGCTCGACCACCTTGATCCGGAAGGGCTCGATGATCCTTCGGCTGGGACTCAAATCAGTCGTCCGGTGTCTCGGAGAGAATTGCGTCGACGTATTCGTCGGCGGGCCCGACCATCTGGTCGTGGAGCGCGCGGAAGAGCCCGGCGGCCTCGTCCCCCATCCACCCCGGAGGCAGCAGCGGGCGCGGAAGGTAGGGGTCTTCCAGCGGAATCGCACGGAACTCGTGGATGAGGTGGAAGCGCAGCGCGTAGCTGCGTTCACCGTCGACGTCGCTTCCGCTCCCCGGACGCGCGTGCAGCTTCGGCGTCCAGCGCTCGATGAACTCGGTGTAGCTCGCGTTGATGGTCTCGAGATCCCAGCACTTGGCCACCAGCGCCGCCGGGGTATCACCCTGCAGCCTGCGGGCGCGGAAGACCTCGAGATGCTCCCCGATGTCCAACTCGTCGGTGAGCTCGCTCACTTCGCGTTCGACGTCGTGGGGGTTCAGCCAGAGGCCGTTGCCCAGAGACCCGAAGCCGAGCCAGGCCAGCTGGTTTCTGAGCCGGTCCCTCAGATGCCTGAGATCCTCGGGGATCGAGTACGCGAGCAGGAGCCAGCATCCATCCCAGGGCTCGTCCCAGGTGGGGTGGAAGATCCGCTGCGCTCCCTCCTCCAGGAGCCTGCGACCACGGGGTGCCAACTCGTAGAAGGAGTTGCGGCCCCTTCGCTCGCGATGCAGCCAGCCGCGTCGGGCCATGCGCGAAAGCGTGGTACGCACCGCACCCTCCGACAGCTCGAAGGGTTGGAGGAGGGCAATGAGGCTCCCGACCCAGACGGGCTCACTCCTGTGCAGGAGGTATTCGCCGAAGAGGGTGAAGACGAGATCTCTCGGTCGCTTCGCGGTCATCGATTCCATGACACTCCACGTTCGACCGTATAATCTCTGTCACACGGGAGGCGCACAAGGGACCCCCCGGCCGGGGGGTGAGCCGAGCGCCGCCGATCGGTCCGGGCTGCGGCGTGTAGGCTCCCGGACAGGGTGCCTCAGAAGCGCTGGTGGATCCAGGTGGAGATGGCCGTCAGGGCCGTGGGGTCGATGGTCTCGGAGATCGTGGCGTACTCGGATGGGACACCCTTGTCCGCCTTCTGGAAGAGATGGTTCAGGCCGGGCAGAAGGGTCGCCGTCACGTCGGGGTTCCCGCCCCGTCTCAGCGCGGCCTCGATCTCGCGCAGGCTCTCCCGGGCCGGGACTTGCAGATCCTTCGATCCGCCGAGAGCCAGAACGGGCACCTTCACCTGCTCCAGGGTCGGGCGCGGATCGTAGGTCAGGAAGAACCTGAACCAGGGGGAGTTGATCTGCCGGACGGTGGCTTCCGCGGTCTGTTCGGCCTGGGAGCGGGCCTCGGGGGGAAGGGTCTCCCGCGCTTCCTCGAGCACCGCCCGGAGCCGAGGGGCCGCCGCCGCGGGGTCGGGCTCCTCCGCCACGATCCTCGCCAGTCGGGCCTGGGTCCGTTTGTTCAGCTCGAGGATTTGCTCGGGGGTTCCCATGGCGCGGCCGATCAGCTCGGCCTGTTCCTCGATGATCCGCTCGCCCGGAACGCCCGGGCCCGCCAGGAGGACGATGAAGGCGACGTCGGGGGAGCGCGCCGCGGCCATCGGTGCGACGAGCCCACCCTCCGAGTGGCCCAGGATCCCGATCCGGTCGGGGGCGATCTCGTCCCTTCCTCGCAGGAAGGACACGGCAGCCAGGGCGTCCGTGGTAAAGTCCTCGGAGGTAGCCGCCGTGAAGTCCCCCGTGGACCTACCGACGCCGCGGTCGTCGTAGCGGAGCACGGCGACGCCACGCCGCGTCAGATAGTCGGCGAGCACGAGGAAGGGCTTGTGCCCCATGATCGCCTCGTTCCTGTCCTGGGGCCCCGAGCCCGTGACGAGGACGACCGCCGGAAAGGGACCGGCTCCCTTCGGCAAGGTGAGCGTTCCGGCCAGCTCCACCGCGGACGCCGGATCCGGAATCCGGACTTCCTCCGCGCGATAGGGGAAGGGCGGGTGAGGTTCCTGCGGCCGATCCGGCTCCGAGGCCTCGGCCACTCGTGCCAGGGTCAGCGGGAGCGAGGCGGCCCCTTGCGTCCAGGTGCCCGTGATCGACGTCGCGTCGTCCGACATCGTCCCGTCGAAGGCGCCGTGCGCCACGGTGACCCCGAAGTGGACCTTGGCGCCCTGGTGGGTCACATCGCCGACCGGGATGCCCGCGGCTCCCTGGTCGGGGCTGTCCATGGTCGCCTCGAGCGAGCCTTCGTCGGTGGCCCTCACGTGGAACACGATACGCAGGCTCGTGCCCCCCACGTCCAGCTTTCCTTCCCAGTTGCCGACCAGTGGGTCGCTCGTCTGGGCGGGGGTGGGGCCGGCCGGATACAGGACGCCCATGCCCATGAACACGGTCGAAACCAACAGTGGGAGAACGGCTGTCATGACCCGATCACTCCGAGACTGGGTGGAGCGGGGTGCTCCGACGGGAGCATCCCGCAGGGACCATCGGGAGGGCCACTCCGAATACGCCAGACGCTCGCAGAAACTTCAGGGAGGCGACAGACGAAAAAAAAGCCCTGCCAGTGGCGGCTGGCGGGCTGCTGAGGAGGGTCACTCGGGAACCGGCCCGGGGTCACCGGCGCCGGAGGGTGGCGGCTAGAAGCTCACCAGGGAGTGGAATACCTCCGTGCCGTTCTTGAACCAGTGCTCACGGAACGGATACGCGGGCATCTCGTGGCGGAGGATGACTTCGGTGCTGGGGTGGGGGAAGAGCGTCATGTTACCCCGCTCGTTCTCGTGGACCGTATACTGCCCGCTGATCTGCAGTGTGGTCCGCAGCCGCTCCTCTCCGTTCATCATGAAACCCTGGAGGAGGTGGCTGGTGGACTCCCACGCATACTGGGTCACGCTGAAGTCGACGATGGGGCGTTGGTCCGCCCCCCAAACGCGCACGCGGAGCCGGTCGGCCGTCTCGATGAACTGGGCGTCGATATCCTCGTCCAGATACGGGAAGTGGAACCGCTCGGAGCGCCGACGGCGGGCCTCCGGAGAGCTCGTCGCGGCCAGGAACGGATAGAAGCCCGCCTTGGCGTGCTGGCCCCAGTCCGCGACCGTCGGCGGCACCACGACCGAGAGCATGAGCTCGGTGTAGGGTCCGACCTCGCTCTCGTCGAAGAGGAAGGCCGTCACCGACAGCACACTCCGCTGGTGACGGACCTCTATGGGCTGGAGATGGTCGGGCAGGATCGCGAGCGCGTCCAGCGTCGCCATCTCGAAGAACGCGCTCACGCCCGTCCTGAAGACATATCGTCCTACTGGCATATCCCGTACCTCGACAGCACCCGGCCGATGATCTCGGCTCCCCGGGCGAGCTGGTCTTCGGTGTGGGCCGCGGAGATGGACATGCGGAACCGGGACTTGTGCTTGCCCACCGCCGGGTACTTCACCGGGTTGATGTAGACGCCTTCGCGGAAGATCTCCTCGCCGATCGAGAAGATGCGCGCGTCGTCGCGCACCATGATCGGGATTACCTGCGAGGTGGAGTCTCCCGTGGGCACGTGGAGCTCGCTCAGCCGCTTCTGCATGAACGCGACGTTGCTCCACAGCTTGGTGCGCAACTCCGGCTCGTTCCGGGCCAGCTCCAGCGCCTTGCGCAGGCCCGCCACCACCACCGGAGAGAGCGCGCAGGAGAAGAACCGGGAGCGTGAGAAGCCCCGCAGGTAATTGATGAGCTGACGCGAGCCGGCGATGTAGCCCCCTTGCCCGCCGAGGCTCTTGGAGAACGTGCCAAGATGGATGTCGACCTCGTCCTCGAGCCCCTGATCTTCCACCACGCCCCGTCCGTTGGCTCCGTACACGAATGCGCTGTGCGCTTCGTCGATCATGAGCCGCGCGCCGTACTTCCTGCATACCTCGCACGATGTCGGCCAGCGGCGGGACGTCACCGTCCATGGAGTAGACACCCTCGAGAATGACGAGCTTCTTTCCGTTGAAGCCTTTCAGCTTGCGCTCGAGGTCGTCGACCCGGTTGTGCCGGAAGAAGCGCGACGTGGCCTTGGAGAGAATCATCCCGTCGACGATGCTCGCGTGAGCGTACTGGTCCGCTACGATCAGGTCACCGGAGCGCATCAGGCCCGCGATGGTGCCGACGTTGGCGCTGTAGCCCGTGGGGAAGACGAGCGCCGCCTCCTTCTTCTTGAAGTCGGCGATCTCCTCGGCCAGGAGCCGGTGGAGCTCGGTCGTGCCGGACAGGATCGGCGATCCGGACGCGCCGCCGCCGTAGATCTCGGCGGCCTCCTTGATGGCGTCCTTCACCTCACGCCGATACGAGAGCCCGAGGTAGTTGTAGGAGGCGAAGTTGATCAGGCCTTCTCGGATCTGGTGGGTCTTCGTGTCCTCCACGTCGACGAGCGTACCCGGGGCGGTGTGCAACGGAAGCTCGTAGAGGTAGTAGCCCGCCGGCTTGACCTCCGACCACCAGTCGTCGAAGGGTCCCAGGAGCGCGAAGGCGTCGTCGCCCGCGCCGAAATAGAAGTTGGTGTAGTCGTACTCCATGGGGCCGGGCGCGGCGGGCGCGGCCTCGGAAAAGGCCTCTCGCGACGAGCCGTCCGATTCGATCCGCTTCTTCGGCATCGCGTCCCGCACCTGGTCTTCGGAGACGGTGGCGTGGTCTCTGTTCGTGTCCGACATGTCAGCTCCCGAAAGGGGGTGCGTCACCAATCGTCAATCTCCAAGAAAGAGTCCGGTGCATCAAGGAGATCGTGCCTGAGGCGTCCGCGACGGAGTCGCTCAATCGTCCGAAAGGGTGGTCACCTCCACGGTCGGCCAGGAGCCGTGGAAGCGGACGTGGACCTGCCACGGCCGGCAGCACACTTCGCAATCCTCCACGTACTCCTGCTCGAGCCCGCCGCCGGGGTCGACGATTACCTCGACATGTTCGCCGCAGTACGGGCACGACACGTCGGCCGTCTCGACGAGCTCTGCCTCGCGCGTGTTCGCATCCTCGGAGGGCAGGACCATGGGGATTGAAACACCGCTGCCACCCCCGGCGGTCCATCGGGGCCCGATGGACCGGCTGCGGCGGGGGAGCCGCCGGCGGTCGACTCCCCCTGGCGCGGCTCTGCCCTACCTCCCCGGACCCAGCAGCACCGCGTTGATGAACAGCAACTCCGTGGCTTCGGCGTAGGCGCGGTAGTTGGGATCTTCGGCGAACGCGACGATCTGTCCTCGGCCCCACGGCTGGTCCATCAGAAACGCCTTGTCGGCCAGTTGGGGCCGGACCTCGTGCCACACGATGCCGCTCAAGACCAGATCATCGAGATCCGCGTAGTGGCCCACGTTCTCACCGACGTCCAGCGTCAGGGGTGTGAAGACCCGGTTGCCCTGGACCATGACGCCGATCTGCCCGTCGGTTCCCGACGAGAGCCAGTGATGGGTGTCCAGGACCGTGCGCAGGATCGCGCCGGGGATCGACTCCGGAGCCTCGTCGGGCGGAGTGATCGCATCGAGGTAGTCGATGGGCTGGTCCGGTGTGGGACTCGACGGAGGCTCGCCTCCCGCGGCTCGGCCACCCTTCCGCTCCGCGCTTGTGCCGAGCAGCTCCACGCCGTCCCGTGTCGCCCAGCGCGTGGACTCGGCCATGGTGACCAGGGTACCGCCCTCCCGCATCCAGGTCTTGAGGCGGTCCACCAGTCCGCCGCTCACCGCATCGCCATAGTTGCCGTTCGGGAAGACGATGACGTCGTAGTCGTCGAGCTCGACCCGCCGCAGGCTGGACGTCCGAACGACGGTCGGGTGCAGACCGTAGCGCTGCTCGAGCACGTAGCGGGCCCAGCCCACCGAGTTGGTGGACGCAGGCTCGTCGTAGAGGAGGAGCACACGGGGATCGCGCAGCGCCCGGACTTTCTCGCTCCCCAGCGACATCCCTTCCTCGACGTACGAGTCGTCCACGGGGACGACCTCCGCGTCGTGTCGGGCGGCGATGGCGCCGAGCTCGGTCGCGAGGTCGGCACGATTCTCGGCGGTCCGGATGATCGCGGTTCCGATGCCATAGTCCCGGCCGCCGAGCGTGAACGAGGCGCCCGCCGAGTGGACGCTAATCCCGTCGTGGAGGGCCTCGGCGACCGCGGCCGCCCCGTCGGTTCCCCAGGGAATCAGGTATCCGACCCGGGCCGCGGGGAGGGTGTGAGCGACCGCGGAGGTGGGCTCCGCTTCGACGCGGACGGTGTCGCCCGCGGCGCCCGTGGGTCGGTCGCTCTTCAGCACGTCCACTCCCCAGAGGAGCGGAAGGCTCCAGGCCGTCACGTCGTAGATCTCGTCGCGCTCGCGATGGGCGCGCCGCTCGACCTGTCGGGCCACGAAGTCCGGGTCCATGGGCACCGAGTCGTCCAGGAGGTTCCGAATCATGCGGTAAGCCGGCTGCGCCATCGGCACGATGAACGTACCTCGCCGGGGCAGTGTCTCGTCGGCGACCCGCACCGGCTTGTCGGCCTCGTGGACCTCGATGCCATTGCGAACCAGCGTACGGGCGAGGTGGGCCGCCATGCCGGGGTCGGACCGTGAGCTCAGCACGTACTCGGCCGGACCGCTCCTGCCCGCCTCCACGCCGCTCCTTCGCAAGGTCAGGAAGTTCCGGAGCAGACGTTCCCGGTTGTGCGCCGCGGTGCTGGCCGTCTGGATGGCGGCGGTGAAGTGGTGGAGCACGCCGTCGCCGTATGTGAGCAGCGTTCCATCGTCCCGACGGAAGAGGAGCGAGCGGGCCGAGGCCTGCTCGAATGTCATCGCCTCGGTGCCCTGGGTCATCGGCCACATGTCCATGTAGCCGGGATAGAACGCGTCGTACGTGTCCCGGTTGAAGTAGGCGAAGCCACGGCGGTCGAACGCGCCGGCGTTGGCGCGCCCGAACACGTCCATCAGTTGGATCTGCTCCGGGGTGAACCAGGGATTGGCCGGTGGGGCGGTCGGGGGGAAGAAGTACGTCGAGTTGCCGCCCATCTCGTGCATGTCCGCCGAGACCTGGGGCCAGAACCGCTCGAACACCTTCGCCCGACCTCGGCTCTCGGGCTGCGACTGCGCGAACATGTCGCGATTCAGGTCGAACAGGTAGTGGTTCACCCGGCCGCCGGGCCACGGCTCGTCGTGCTCGGCGGACCAGGGGGCGGGGTCCGGTGAAGACCCTTCCGCGATCCTGTTCTGGAAGATGAACCGGGCTCGTCCGTCGGGGTTCTCGCACGGGTCGATGAGCACCAACGACTCGGCCAGGATCCGGTCGACCGTCGTATCGCCCTGCGCCGCGAGCAGGTGGTAGGCCTCGGCCATCGCCGCTCCGCTCGAGCTGATCTCGTTGCCGTGGATTCCGTGGACGAGCGCGGTCACGACCGGGAGCGCGGCCACCAGGCTGTCCCCCTGGGCGCGCGACAGGCCACGCGGGTCGGCCAGGCGCCCGAGTCCCGCCTCGATCGCGTCGAGGTGCGCGATGTGGTCGGGTGAGCCCACCAGCAACATGACGAGAGGACGCCCTTCCCAGCTGGTCGCGTACCGGATCAGGCGCGTGCGCTCGGGCGCCGCCTTCGCGAGTGCCTCCATGTAGCGGACGATCTGGTCCGGCGGCGTGACGGCCTCACGAACGTCGTGACCGGTCACCTGCTCGACGGTGGGGATGTCCGGATCGTACCGGGTTCCCGGCGCGAGCGGTTGCTGCGCCGTCGGAACCTGCAGCATGAGGGCGAGGGCGAGGGTGCTGAGCATGAGGCGTTTCCTAGCGTGAGGGGAGCGCGCGGGTGTCGTCCGGCTTCTCGACCGAGGGTGCGACCACGGAATCGGACACGGCTCGCGTTACGCGCTCCAGGAGATCTCCCAAGATTCTGCGCCTGCGCGCGACGATGGTGCGGTAGATGGCGCGGGCGCCGATGAAGGATATGGTGGCGATTCCCAGGGGAAAGGCCACGGCGAAGAGGGCGGAGCCGAGCGTCACGATTCCCACCGGAAGCCCCACGCCCACGCCCACTCCGGCGCCCACCCCCGCGGTGATGCCTCCGAACAGGCCTCCGGCCAACTGATGGAGCCGCTCCTCGACACGGATATGGGTCTCCCCGCCCCGGGAGCTCACCACGACCTGGAGCGAGCGGGTCTTGGTGGCTGTCTCCGTTTGCCAGGTGAGAGTCCGGCCGAGCAGGCTCGGCTGTCCGTGCTCGAACGCGCTCTGCTGGATGATCGCGACCACGTCCTCGAATCCGCGATCCGGGATCTCACCGGGAACGACGCGCTCGAAGGCCAAGGTGAGCTCTTCGCCGAGGAGAGCAGCCCACTCCGAGGGCCCCGTGTGGCCCGTATCCAGCTCCTGGGCGGCGCGGCGGAGGTTCGCCGGGTTGATTCCGGCCTCCACCGCGATCTCCTCCAACTCCCGCAGGGTGAGCCCTCCACCCCGGCCGGCCCGGGCGGGCTCTTCCTGGTGGAGCTCGGTCGCCCGCTTCAGGATCCTGGCGACCTCGTCGTCGTCGTAGACGCGAGGCAGGTTCTCGGAATCGTTCATGGCGGAGGTGTTTGGCGGTCTGGGCTCGGGCAGGCTCCTGCAATGATGCGGTTTCGGGCCCCCGGTGGACAGGGGCCCTCGTCCTTGCCCGGCCCCGCCCCACACGCCAAGATGACCGGGCCGGGTCCCGTCGGCCCGTGCCTTGCCTGCCCATGGCCGTCCAGAAACGGAGCATGCCCATGCGCAGTGCGAGCCTTCCCGCGGTTCTCGTCGCCACCTTCCTCGTGTCCGGGGCGTGCGCCCCCGAAGCGTCTCCACGTGCGGGAGTGTCCGGGGACGAGATTGTGGCGCGGGCCCACGCGATCCACGACCGGATCGTCACGATCGACACCCACGACGACATCCCCTCGAACTTTGCCACGGCGGAGGTCGATCCGCTGAACGCGGACCGCAAGGTCAGCCTCGAGAAGATGAGGGCCGGCGGGCTGGACGTGGCGTTCTTCGTGGTCTACGCCGGCCAGCGAGAGCGCACGCCGGAGAACTACGCCGCCGCCCGAGCGGAGGGCATGTCCAAATTCGAGGCCATCCACCGGATGGCCGAGGAGATGTACCCGGATCTGATCGAGATCGCCTACACCCCCGACGACATCGAGCGCATCCACGCATCGGGCCGGCTGGCCACGGTGATCGGCATGGAGAACGGGTTCCTGATCGGAAAGGACCTGTCCCTGCTGAAGACGTACTACGACCTGGGTGGGCGCTACCTGACGCTCGCGCACCAGGGCCACAACGACATCGCCGACTCATCCACGCCCCGGCCGCGCCTCGGCGACGAGCCGTCCGAGCACGGGGGGCTGAGCCCGTTCGGCGAAGAGGTCGTGGCCGAGATGAACCGTCTCGGCATGATGGTGGATGTCTCCCACATCTCGAAGGAGGCGGCGCTGGACGCGATGCGGGTCTCCCGGGCGCCGGTCATCGCCTCGCACTCGAGCACACGGGCGCTGGCCGACGTGGAGCGCAACATGGACGACGAGACGCTCCTGGCGCTGAAGGACAACGGGGGCGTCATCCAGATCGTCGCGCTCGGCCGATACGTGAAGTCGGACGGGTCGTCTCCGGCCACCGTCCAGGACTTCGTGGATCACATCGACCACGCCGTGGGGCTCATCGGCATCGACCACGTCGGCATCAGCTCGGACTTCGACGGGGGCGGGGGCATCGCCGGCTGGAACGACGCGAGTGAGACGTTCAACGTCACGCTGGAGCTCGTCCGCCGCGGATACACCGAGGAGCAGATCCGGAAGCTCTGGGGCGGCAACCTGCTTCGCGTCTGGCGCGAGGCGAACCGCGTGGCCGCGTCCATGTCGAGTCGGCCCGGCGACTGAGAAAGAGCCGGCGCCCACGACCCGAGGCGGTCGGCCGCCGCCCTGGACGTCCAGGGCGGCGGCTCGATCCGCTGCCGCGAACCGGACTCCTACGGCTCCACGATCTGCCCGGTCATCTCGCCTTCGACCACCTGCACGTAGGTCTCGGCCAGATCGGCGGCGGCGATGCCCGGCCCCGGGTCCGCCCCCATCGCCTCGAGGGTTTCCTTGACGGAAGAAGGACTCACTACGTTCACGCGCTGCAGCCCCTCCAGGTCCAGCGCCGCCGCCCGCACGAAGGACTCGAGCGCCCCGCTGGCCATGCTCACGGCGGCGGTGCCGGGGGCGGGCCTCTGGGACAGGCTTCCGCTGGTCAGCGTGAACGAGCCCCCGGCCGACAGCTTGCCCGAGCCCAGCCGCACCAGGTTCACCTGGCCCATGAGCTTGTGTCGCAGGGTGAACGCGAAATCCTCGTCGGAGAGCTCGTCCAGGGGGCCGAAGCGGGCGATGCCGGCCGTGCACACGACCGCGTCCACGTCGCCCGCCGCGTCGAACAGCCTTCTCAGGGAGTCCTGGTCGGCCAGGTCCACCTGGTAGTCTCCGCTCGTGTGGCCGACCCGAAGCACCTCGTGGCGCGATTCGAGGGCGGCCGCCAGGGCGGAGCCGATGGTACCGGTGGCACCGATCAGGAGGATCTTCATGACAAACTCCCTGAAAGTTATTCTTGCTCGGACGGTATAGGTCCGTCGGTATCTCGCCTTTGTGTACCAGGGAAGGGACCGCATGCTCCGCAAGCAGACGCTCTGGCGTATCCGAAACCGCATGGCCTCGGGCCTCGTGGTCCTGGTGCCCGTGGTCGTGACCGTCCTGATCCTGCGAATCCTCCTGTCGGTGACCGCGGGCATCCTGCTTCCCGTGATCGACCCGGCCGTCGCCGACTGGCCGCCCATGTGGAGGGCGACGCTGTCGCTGGCGATGCTCCTCGTGGTGCTCTACCTCCTCGGAGAGGGGGCCACCCACGTTCTGGGCAGGCGCATCCTCGGCATCGGGGACGCCATCCTGCTCCGCGTGCCGTTCGTGAAGGTCATCTACAGCGCGTCGAAGCAGGTCGTGGCGGCCTTCCAGGGGCCTACGGCGCGCGCCTTCCAGTCCGTGGTGTTCATCGAGTTCCCGCGTGAGGGCATGCGTGCCGTCGGGTTCGTCACGGGCACCGTCTCGTCGGTGGACGGCGACACATGGAACACGGTGTTCGTGCCCACCACGCCCAACCCCACCACGGGCTTTCTGCAGATCGTACGGGCTTCCGAGGTCATCCACACCGACTTCAGCGTGGAGGAGGGCGTGAAGATGATCATGTCGCTCGGCGTGTTGGCGCCGGAGCGGATTTCCGCGCTTCTGTAGAAGCTCGCCGAACGCGGGGCTTCCGCGGTCGAGGGACGCCCTCCCGGGCCGAGGGACCAGGTGCGATCTTCGGACGACCGAACAGGTCGAAACCGACGGACGGAGTTTCTCGTCCGGAGTGGAAAGCACACTCGTCACTCCCGACTCCGTGAGCCCATGGAAGCCCTGCTGCGCGATGTCCGCTTCGGACTGAAGCTCCTGCTCAAAGAGAAGACCTTCAGCGCGACGGTGCTTCTTACGCTGGCCATCTGCATCGGTGCGAACGTCGCGATCTTCAGCGTGATCCACGCGGTGCTCCTGGAGCCCCTCCCGTACGCCCACCCGGATCGGCTGGTCACGATCTACAACAGCTACCCGGGGGCGGGCGCGGTACGGGCCTCCAGCGGCTCGACGGACTACTTCATGCAACGGGGTAGCATCGCCGCGTTCGAGGAGGAGGCCCAGTATCAGGGTTGGGGACCGACCGTCGGGGAGGCCGGAAGCACGGAACGGGTCCGGGCCATGCGGGTGACGCCGTCGTTCTTCCCGCTTCTCGGCGTCCAGGCCGCCCTCGGTCGCACCTTCACCGAGGACGAGATGGACGTGGGCAACCACCGCAAGGTGGTGCTCACCTGGGGGTACTGGCAGGAGCACTTCGCCGGATCGGCCGACGCGGTGGGGCAGGATCTTCGCGTCGACGGCGAGGCGTACACCATCGTCGGCGTGTTGCCCAAGAATTTCCGCGTGGTGGGGAGCCCGGACACGCGTCTGTTCGGGCCGATCCCCTACACGTCCGAGCAACGCAGCATCGGGAACTGGCACAGCAACAACTACGAGCTCATGGCTCGCCTTCGGCCCGGCGCCACGGTGGAGCAGGCCACATCCCAGATCGCGGCGCTCAACGAGTCGCTCATCGATCAGTGGCCCGTTCAGGGCGGTCGTCAGCTTCTGAAGGACGCAGGCTTCAGTACCAAGGTAGTTCTGACACGCGATGATCTCGTGCGCGATATCAAGCCGACGCTCTATATGCTCTGGGCGGGCGTGGCGTTCGTCCTGCTCATCGGCTGCGTGAACATCGCCAACCTCATGCTCGCCCGTTCCCAGGTGCGCATGAACGAAATGGCCACCAAGCTGGCTCTGGGGGCCGAGCGCATGCGGGTGGCCCGCCAGGTTCTGACCGAGTCCGTCGTCATCGGCCTTCTGGGGGGAGCCCTGGGGGTGGGGGTGGGCGTCCTGGGGCTTCGGCTCCTGAACACCATGGGTGTCGACCAAATGCCGCGCTGGGCGGATGTCTCCATCGACGGGCCCGTGCTGATCTTCACGTTGGTGGTGGCCGTCGGCGCGGGCGTGCTCTTCGGCGCGATCCCGATGGTGCACGTGATGCGCAGCGACCTGAACGCGGTGTTCCGCAACGAGGGCCGCACTGGCACCGCCAGCCGCCGCTCGGTCCTGGTGCGTGGAGCGCTGGTGACCACTCAGGTGGCGGTGGCCTTCGTCATGCTCATGGGCGCGGGCCTCATGTTCGTGAGTTTCCGGGCCGCCCTGGGAGTGTCCCCGGGGTTCGACCCGCAAGGCATGCTCACCGCGTTCGTCTCGCTGCCGCAGGCCCGCTACGGGACGGCCGATCAGCGACGGCAGTTCACGGACGAGTTCCTGGGGGCCGTGCGGGCTCTGCCGGGGGTGCAGACCGCGTCCGTCACCACCAATCTACCGTTCACGGGCAACAACTCGGGCAGCGTGATCCTTCCGGAGGGCTACGTCCCCCGGGCGGGGGAATCGATCCTCGCACCCACCCAGACCTGGGCTGGCCCAGACTACTTCAAGGCGATGGACATTCCCCTGGTGGTGGGACGGACGTTCAGTGAATCAGACGGTCCGGATCAGCCGCCCGTCATCGTCATCGACGAGTGGCTCGCCCACCGGTATTGGCCGGATTCGAGTCCGCTGGGCCACCGCATGGTGTGGGGCGTCGCGCCCGGGGACAGCGTCCCGCCCGAGAACCTCTTCACCATCATCGGCGTGGTGAAGGACATCAAACAGAATGATCTGACCGCGCCGGCTGCGGAGCACGTGGGCGCCTACTACTTCACATACCGCCAGCGCCCTCCGGGCTCCATGGGCCTCGTGGTGCGCACGGCTACGCATCCCACGGGCCTCACGGCAGGGGTGCGCGCGGCCCTGCAGCGCATCGATCCGGAGTTGCCCCTGGTTGGGGCCCGTACCATGGACGAGCGTATCTCCGACTCGCTGGTTTCTCGGAGGATCCCGCTCATGCTTCTCGTGGCTTTCGCCGGGATCGCGCTCTTCCTGGCGGTGGTGGGGATCTACGGCGCGCTGGCGTACTCCGTAACCCAACGGACCCGCGAGATCGGGATCCGCGTGGCCATAGGCAGCACACCCAAGCAGATCTTCCGGATCGTGGTGGGTCAGGGCCTGCGGGTCGCGGGGCTGGGGTTGGTGCTGGGCGCGGTGGCGTCCGTGGTACTGACCCGCTTGATGGTGTCCATGCTCTTCGAGATCAGCCCGACCGATCCGCGCGTCATGGCCGCGGTGGCGCTGGTGCTCGGGGCGGTGGCCCTGCTGGCGTGTCTGATCCCTGCGCGCCGGGCGACGAGCGTCGACCCCGTCAGCGCGTTAACCGCGCAGTAGACCTCAGCGCGCTCCGCGTGGACGTCGACCTCCACGCGGAGCGCTCGCCCTACTCGACGCCCGGCGCGGGGCTCGCCTTCCGGTCCGCCCGGCGCAGGACGCTGTGCTTGCGCCCGTACAGCCAGTAGAACGCCAGCCCGACCAGGAGCCAGACGCCGAATCGGACCCACGTGAGGAGGGGAAGACCCAGCATGAGCCCCAGGCAGGAGACGACCGCCACCAGCGGCACGAGCGGGACGAGGGGCGTGCGGAACGGCCGCTCCCGGTCGGGCTCCAGGCGGCGGAGCACGATGATGCCGATGGAGACGAGCACGAAGGCGAACAGGGTGCCGATGTTCGTGAGCTCGATGATCTCGGCGATCGGCATGAACGCGGCGAAGAAGGCCACGAAGATGCCGGTCATGATCGTGGCCACGTGGGGGGTGCGGTGCTTCTCGTGCACCCTCGCCACCACCGGCGGGAGGAGCCCGTCGCGGGCCATCGCGAACAGGATGCGCGGCTGGCCGAGCTGGAAGACCAGCAGCACGGACGTCGTGGCCGCGAGCGCCCCCACCGAGATGATGCCGGCGGCGATGTTCAGGCCGCGCTCGCTGAACGCGGTGGCCAGCGGCTCGGCCGTCCCCAGGTGGTTCCAGGGCACCAGCCCGGTCAGCACCAGCGTCACCGCGATATAGAGGATCGAGGTGATGATCAGGGAGGCGATCATCGCGAACGGCATGTCCGTCTGCGGGTGGCGCGTCTCCTCGGCCGCCGTGGAGACGGCGTCGAAGCCGATGTAGGCGAAGAAGATGAGCGCCGCCCCGGTCCAGATCCCCCGGATGCCGTTGGGGGCGAAGGGCGTCCAGTTGGCCGGACGCACGTACCGTGCGCCCGCCACGATGAAGAAGCCGAGGATCGCGAGCTTGATGACCACCATGACGACGTTGAACCAGGAGCTCTCCCTGATCCCGATGACCAGGATCCAGGTGATGAGCCCCACGATGGCCACAGCCGGGATGTTGACCACGATCGGCATCCCGAGCACGTGAGGGGCTTCCGAGAGCGCGTCGGCCGCCCGGACCACATACGGAGCCACCGAGGACAGGGTCCCCGCACTGGTCGCTTGAGCCACCGTATGCGCGGCCTTGGTGGCCGTGATCGGGTCGGTGGCCATCCACTCGGGGAGCGCGAGTCCGAAGCCGCGCAGGAGCTGCTGGAGGTAGCCCGACCAGCTCACCGCCACGGCGATGTTGCCCACCGCGTACTCGATGATGAGGTCCCAGCCGATGATCCACGCCACGATCTCGCCCAGGGTCGAGTAGGCGTAGGTGTAGGCGCTTCCCGCCTCGGGAATCATGGCCGCGAACTCGGCGTAGCACAGGGCGGCAAAGCCGCACGCGATCGCGACGCCGATGTAGGAGAGGACGAGCGCCGGACCGGCTCCCAGGTGGTCGGCGCCTCCCGCGACCGCCGTGCCCGCGGCCGAGAAGATGCCGGCCCCGATGATGGCGCCGACCCCGAGCGCGGTCAGCTGCCACTTGCCGAGCGTACGCTTGAGGCTCGTGCCGAGGGCGTCTTCTACTCGCTCGGGGATCGGTTTCCGTCGAAACATCTTGGCGAGCAGAGGAACCTCCCTGTGGGTCGCGCGCACTAGCCGGAGCGGTGCGGAGCGCCGGCCCGGGCCTCAGTCTGGCCCCGTCGAAACGGCACGCGGAGGGCGCGCCGGCGGCGAGGTCGGGGCAACGTAGGGGGGGGCAGAGGGCGTGTAAAGGCCGGACGCGCCCGCCGGGACGTCAACCTGTCGAGACGAGGTCTTCCTTCGCGGGTCGTCTGAGCGCGGCCACCGCGTAGGGGAGTACGAGCACGAGCACCGCGGCGCCGAAGAGGCCCGGCGCCCATGTTCCCACGTGGCCGAGGAGCACCCCTCCGAGCGACGGGCTGAGTGCCCGGGTGAGGCTGTCGAGCGAGGCGCCCACACCCAGCACGCTGCCCACGTCCGTGGAGTCCACGGCGTGCGAGAGCGCGCTGCGCGACACCGCCCCGAAAACGCCACCCGCGAACGAGATCGGCAGGAGGACCACGAGGAGGATGGGAACGGTGGGCGCGAAACCCCAGGCCAGCAGTCCGCCCGCCATGAGGGCGAGCATGCCGAGAATGAGCCCGTTCTCGGAGAAGCGGCGGCTGACCCGGCCCACCAGCCCCCCCTGGACGATCACGATCGTGATGCCCACATAGGCGAGAACGTAGCCGGTCTTCTCAGCGGTCAGGCTCAAGTGGTACTGGGCGTAGAGCGGAAAGATCGTCTCGAATGTCGCGAATGCGAGACCGTAGAAGAATCGGATCCGGAGCAGGCCGCTGGCGCGGTCGGCCGACATGAGGTGGCGCATGCCGGCGCTCATCTTCCGCCAAGGGCGCGTGCGCGCGTGCGAGCGGCGTTCGGGCGGAACCGACTCGGGCAGGAAGAACAGCACGGCGATGGCGTTGAAGGTGGCCATGCCGGCCCCGATGAAGACGGGCAGGGTGTAGCTCCAGCGGCTCAGGAATCCGCCCATCGCAGGTCCGATGATGAACCCCAGGCCGAAGGCTGCGCCGATGAGCCCGAAGTTGCGGGCCCGGTTCTTCGGGGTGCTCACGTCGGACACGTAGGCCTGTGCGACGGAGATGTTGCCGCCCGTTATGCCGTCGAGGATCCGGGACGCGAAGAGCATCCAGAGTGAGTGGGCCAACCCGAAGAGGAGAAAGCCGATCGCGGTGCCGACGATGCTGACGAAGAGCACCGGTCTACGTCCGTAGCGGTCGGAGAGACCTCCCAGGATGGGCGCTCCGAAGAGCTGCGCCACGGCGTACGAGGCCACCAGGAAGCCCACCATCGTGGCGGAGGCGCCGAACGTCTCCGCGTAGAATGGCAGGAGCGGGAGGATGAGGCTGAAGCCGAGCAGGTCGACGAAGACGACGGCCAGCAGAATGGGGAGGCTTCCGCGGGAGGGCGATGCTGTCGACTGCGTCTCGGACATCGGGCCGGCGTCTGGAGGGTCGTCTCGAATTCGGCCCGGACGTTAGAAAAGGCGGAGATGCATGGGAAGGGGAGACGAGGCCCGCCTCCCCTTCCGCGCAGGAGGTTGCTCAGGCGGTCGGTGCGGCGGCCGGGCCGCCCAGCTTGTTGTAAAGCCAGGCGAAGATGGCGCCGCCCACCCACCCGTCCACGAATCCGTACAGGGTTCCCACCACCACCCCGACGAAGCCGGACATGGCCGCGTAGCCCGGGTAGATGGAGCGAGCCATGTCGAGGAAGGCCGCGCCGTATCCCGGCCAGATCAGATTCAGGATGCCGACGAACAGGATGCAGCCGCCCCAGACGAGGCCCGAGGCCAGGGCGAGGCCTTTCACGGAAAGCTTCATCTCGATCTCCCTTGTGTGGGTGGTCCGTGTCCCGAAGATGCCGGGTCAGACGCAACCTGAGGGTCGGCGGAGCGCGTGTCGAGGAAAAAAGAGGGAGACGAGCCGACATCACGCGCCTATCTTGGGTCGTAGCCCGGGGCTGGAGGGTGCATCCCGTTAGAACGAGGCACGTGGAGTATGTTCGCATTCGATTCTGGCAACCGCGCGGGTGCGGTCCTCGGTCTGTTCTTGGTGGCCACCGCCTGTGGGCCCTCGCATCATCTGGGTGAGTACGACTTCCATGGGAGCCTGCTCGCGACCGTGGTCGATGTGCCTCCCTATCCGGAGATCGCGACGGGCCCCCTCGTCGTGGACGCCCCGAAGGGCAACGACCCGATCCGCTCCGTCCTCCGGACGGGCTCCCGCGTCGCCCGTGAGGTAGCCGTACACGGATCGCAGGAGAAGCTGGAACGGGCGGCCGGGCGGGTGGACATGGCGGCCGTCGTGGAGGACGACGCGCTTCGTCGCTCGACCCGGATCCTGCGGGCGGACGCCGGCTCGGAGTCGAGCGCCGACTTCCTCCTGGAGATCGTGGTCGACCGCTACGGCATCGAGGCCAGGGACTGGGACGCCTCGGCGTACTTCTTCATCAACGCACGGGCCTCTCTGGTGGATCGGAGCAGCCAGCGCTGGGTCTGGCGCGCCAAGGTGAAGGCGACCTCTCCCGTGGGTCCCGAGGTCTTCGGACACGACGTCGTGCGCAACGTGGTCACGACAGCGGCCGTGACCGATCTGTCCGAAGACGACATGGTGCGGGCCCTCCAGCAGCTTTCCGAGTTCTCCGCCACCGAGATCACGAACAGGCTTCGCGAGGATCTGCTCGACGCGCGCCGGTGAGGGGGCTTCCTCCGGTTGATGCGGGTCGGCCCCCTGCGGGATCGTGGGGCGTGTGCCATCGTTTCCGGGGACCGGACCTCTTACGTTGGATCGACCCGTCGGCTCGATCCGGAGATGCCATGATGATCATCCGCCCGCTCCTGGCCCTCACGCTCGCGTTGGCACCCGCCACCACGGCGGTGGCGCAGCGAGTCTCCCCGGTCGAGAGGAACATCGCGCGGGCCGTCGACGCGCGCTCGGACTCCGCTCTCGGGCTCCTGCGGCGGGTCGTCGACATCAACAGCGGAACCATGAACCTGGACGGGGTCCGCGAGGTCGGGCGGATCTTCCGCGAGCAGCTCGACGCGTTGGGCTTCCGGACCGAGTGGGTCGATGGCTCGTCCTTCGACCGGGCGGGTCACCTGGTGGCCCATCACCCCGGGTCGAGGGGGCCGCACCTGTTGCTGATCGGACATCTCGACACCGTGTTCGAGCCGTCGAGTCCGTTCCAGCGGTTCCAACGTATGGCCGATTCGGCCACCGGCCCCGGCGTCATCGACATGAAAGGCGGTGACGTCGTCATCGTTTACGCCCTGAAGGCGTTGAAGGATGCCGGCCAGCTCGACGCCATGAACGTGACGGTGGTCATGACGGGAGACGAGGAGCGGGCCGGGTCCCCGCTCGAGAAGGCCCGCGCGGCGCTTCGTGCGGCGGCGGAGGCGGCGGACGTGGCGCTCGCCTTCGAGAACGGTGACAGCAATCCGCACACGGCGGTCGTGGCGCGCCGGGGCTCGACCGGATGGCGCCTGGACGTCACGGGGACGCCGTCCCACTCCTCGCAGCTCTTCCAGCCCGGGGTGGGCGCCGGGGCGATCTTCGAGGCGGCGCGGATCCTCCACGGGTTCCACGAGCGCTTGGCGGGAGAGCCGTTGCTGACCTTCAACCCGGGCGTGATCCTCGGCGGAACCGATGTGACCTACGACGACTTCGAGGCCAAGGGCACCGCCTACGGCAAGAGCAACGTCGTGGCGGGCCACACGGTCGTCACCGGCGACCTGCGCACGATCTCCCGCGACCAGCTCGAGTCGGCGAGGGCGCGCATGGCGTTCATCGCGCGGCAGAATCTCCCGGGCACGTCGGCCACGATCACGTTCGACGACGGCTATCCACCCATGGCGCCCACGGACGGCAATCGCCGGCTCCTGGGCCTCTTCGACCAGGTCAGCCGTGATCTGGGCTACGGACCGGTCGCCGCGGTGGACCCACGCAACGCCGGCGCCGCCGACGTGTCGTTCACGGCGGGTCAGGTGGACATGGCGCTGGACGGGCTCGGGCCGGGCGGTGGGAACGACCACACGGTCCGGGAGTGGCTGGACGTGCCCACCCTGGCCGAGCAGACGAGCCGGTCGGCGGTGCTCATGTACCGGCTCGCGACTTCGGGTGAGCCTACGGCGGGATCCTAGACCGCTCGACCGTCCGGACGGGCCGCGGCCTCCTAGACGTTGAAGCGTACGTGCAGGATGTCGCCGTCCGAGACCAGGTAGTCCTTGCCCTCGATCTGGAGGAGACCGGCGTCCTTCACGGCCTGCTCGGATCCATGCTCCATGAACGTGGCGTAGGGAATGACCTCGGCGCGGATGAACCCCCGCTCGAGGTCCGAGTGGATCGCTCCGGCGGCGGCGCGCGCCCGTGTCCCGCGGCGAATCGTCCACGCCCGCACCTCGTCTTCCCCGACGGTGAAGAACGAGATCAGGTCCAGCAGCTCGTAGGCCGCGCGGATGAAGCGGGCCAGCGCCGAATCGTCCAGGCCGAGATCCTCCAGGAAGGCCGCCTGATCCTCGGGGTCGAGGCCGGCGATCTCCGCCTCGACGCTGGCCGACAGGGCCAGCCCCGCCGAGCCCAGGTCGGCCAGGCGGGCACGCATGCCTTCCGGAATCGGATCCGACGCCCGATCCTCGCCGCGGTTCAGGGCAACGAGGAGGGGCCGGTCGGTCAGCAATCCGAAGCCACGCAGAAGATCGCGGTTCAACTCTTCGGGCGAGAGCGAGCGTAAGGGCCGCTCCGCCTCGAGCGTCTCCTGCATCTTCTCGAAGGCTGCGATCTCGGCGGCGTCCGCACGCTCCTTGCGGGCCCGCTCCAGTCGTCGCTCGACGATCTCCAGGTCCGCGAGTAGACACTCGGTGTGGAACGCCTCCAGGTCGGCAGCCGGGTCGGGCTCGCCCTCCAGCGCGGGGTTGGGGAAGTCCCTCAGGACCAGGCAGAGCGCATCCTGATCGCGGATCTGCTGGAGCGCCTTGCGCGAGAGGCCCTTCTTCTCGGCGCCGTGCTCACCCGGGACGTCGCAGAAGCTCATCTCGGCGTAGGTCGTCTTCTTCGGGGAGAAGATCGCCGAGAGCGTGTCGATGCGCGCGTCGGGAACCTTCACGGTGCCGAGACGCACCTCCCCGCCGTAGCCGACCGGGGCGTCGAGGCCGGTCATGGTGTTGAACACGGTGGTCTTGCCGGAGCCGGCGAAGCCTACGAGTCCGATCTTCATCTCTTGGGGGTGCCTTCCCGAGGCGAGGGGTCGAGGATGCGGTACCCGGATCGCGCCGGGCGCATCAAGATACGCACGCAGCGCCTGCCCGCTGAAGTAGGAGGGAAGGAGGCCGCCTTCAACTCGGCCCGCGTGCGGCCAGCTCCTCTCCCGCCCGCGTCCACCGCTCCATCGCGGCAGCCAGGCGATCCTGCACCTCGCTCATCTCCGCCTTCATCGCCACGGCCTTGCGGACCTCTTCGGCCGACCCGTAGAGCGAGGGATCGGCGAGGGCTTCTTCGAGCTCCGCCGTTCGGGCCTCCAACTCGTGGATCTCGGTCTCGGCGTCCGCCACTTGCGCGCGCAGCTCTCGCAGGCGAGCCCGCTCGGGGTCGGGAGGCCTGGACCGGGCTCGCTCGCTTTTCCGCCGCGGCTTCTCCGGCGGCGGCTCCTCTGCCGGGCGGCGCTCCTCCCAGTCGGTGAACGTCCCGGGATAGTCGTTGATGGTCCCGTTCTCGAGGGCCCACACCCGGGTGACGAGCGCGCGCAGGAGCGCCCGGTCGTGGCTCACGAGGAGCACCGTCCCGTCGAAGCTCTCGATCGCGTCCTCGAGTGCCTCCACCGACTCCACGTCGAGATGGTTGGTGGGCTCGTCCAGCAGCATGAAGTTCGCCCGCGACAGCATGAGCATGGCCAGGGCCACCCGGGCCCGCTCCCCGCCGGACAGTGTGTCGGCCCGGCGTCTCACGGTCTCCCCGGGGAAGCCGAAGCGCCCGAGGTGCCCCTGCACCTGACCGCGATCCCAGCCGGGGCGGAGGTCGTAGATGATGTCGAAGAGCGAGCGCCCGTCCGGGATCTGCGTCATGTCCTGCCGATAGTAGGCGACGTCGATGGAGGCACCCAGTCGCAGCTCCCCCGAATCGGCCCCGCGGCGTCCGGCAATCGTGTCGAGGAGGGTGGACTTGCCCGTACCGTTCGGTCCGACCAGACCCACGACCTCCGCCCGGTGGATGCGGGAGCTGAACCCGTCGAGCAACGTCCGCTCTCCGACGCGCACCCGAACATCGGAGGCGACGAGCACCTGGTTGCCGCCCCGCTGCGCCGGATCGAGCCGGAGCGACATGGCGCCCTGCTCCGCGGGAGGAGGGCTGAGGCGTGGCAGACGGGCCAGACGCTTTCGTCGTCCCTTCGCCTGCCGGCTGAGCTGTCCGGCGATGTTGCGCCGGATGAACTCCTCCTCCTTCTCGATCGTGCGCTGCTGGGCCTGGAAGGCGCGCGCGCGCGACAGCGCCTGCTGCGCGTGTTGCTCCACGAACGCGCTGTAGCCCCCGGTGTACGGCGTGGCCGTCCCGGACTCGAAGTGGAGCGTGTGATCGGTCACGTTCTCGAGGAACTCGCGGTCGTGGCTGATCACGAGGACCGTGGTGTCCAACCCCAGCAGATACTCCTCGAGCCACTGCGTCGTGGTCAGGTCGAGGTGGTTCGTCGGCTCGTCCAGAAGCACCACGTCGGCGGGCGCCGCGAGCTGGCGCGCCAGGCCCACCCGCCCGGCCTCGCCGCCGCTCAGCTCTCCGATGGCTCTGTGGCGAGCCTTCCCGGGGTCGAAGCCGAGTCCCTGCAGCACGGCGTCGACACGTGCTTCCATCTCGTAGCCACCTTCTCGGCGAAATCGCTCCAGGTCGCGGTCGTAGCGGGCCAGCTTCGCTGGTGTGGGGTGTCCGTCCGGTCCGGACAAGGCCTCCGCCTGCTCAGCGAGTGAGCGCTCCAGCGCCTGCAGCTCCTCGAACGGACCGGCCGCCGCGTCCCAGATGCTGGTCGCACCGGGAAACACCCGATGCTGATCGAGGAGCGTGAGGCGCAGGTCCGCG
The DNA here is from genome assembly GCA_963751265.1 of uncultured Gemmatimonadales bacterium. Classification (GTDB taxonomy): domain Bacteria; phylum Gemmatimonadota; class Gemmatimonadetes; order Longimicrobiales; family Gaopeijiaceae; genus SZUA-318. The sequence goes on from CAVVTU010000001.1 coordinate 334,614, forward strand.
GCACGGGTCAGCGTTCCCCGGCTGGGCTCCAGGGCCCCGACGATGACGTTCAGGAGGGTCGTCTTACCCGTTCCGTTCCGTCCGACGATGCCCCAGCGCTCTCCACGAGCGACCGTGAAGGCGACGTTCTCGAAGACCGGGGTGGCGCCGAACTCCACGGCCACCTCGGAGGCGACGATCTGTGGCTCCGGCATGGGCCACTAGGCCAGGGTCACGCCGCGGCCGCGCATCTCCTCATCGAACGCCACGGCCTCCCAGTCGTCTTCGAAGCCCACGCGGTCGGGCGAGGGGAGGTAGGGCGTGAGGTCCGTCTCGGCCAGAGCCCGGTCGAATGCCGCCTGCTCGCGGCTGTCCGCCTCCGCTGCGGTGTCGCCCGTATCGTAGACGATCTCGCCGACCGAGCTCTCTTCGAGGCTCAGCGACCGGCGCACGGCCTCGGCGGCCGCGAACTCGCGCCGAATGGCGGGGAAGTGGAAGGTGATGCGCCCCTCTGCGTCCGGCTCCACCTCGGCGTCGAACTCGGCGGCGAGCTCGTTCAGGACTCGTTCCACCTCGCCGCGCTTCACCACCCGATCCAGGCGGCTGGAGACGTGGGCGACCGCATCGTCGAGGGTTACCGCTCCGGCCTTGCCGAGCGCCTCGGAGTACACCAGCCCGAGCACGAGCCGGCGGACGTTGCGCTTGGATCGACGCCGGTTCTCTCTCGCGACGCTCAGCATCCGCAGGCCCGGGATCGAGAAGAACATCAGGCTGAAGATCACCGGGACCACCACGAGCCCGACGAAGGCGCCGGGACCCCCGATGCCGAGGCGTGGGAAGATGAACCAGGGCGCCGTGGCGCCCGCCGCCAGCGTGAACGCGTTCATGCCGCCGACGAGCGCGTTGGCGCCCGCCGTGTTGCCCGTCAGCTCCAGCGGATACTCGAGGCGCATCCAGGCCGGGTTCGGCTCACGCGCCGTGACGCGTCCGTGCGCGCTCAGCATGAGGGAGGGAAACGCGTAGGCGAGCTCGCCGTCCCGCGACACCATCGGCTCGCCGTCGTAGGCGCCCACCAGGCGGCCCATCTCCTGCTCGGCCTCCGGCAAGAGGAGCCCGGTGTGCTCTACGAGCTCGGCCGTGGACAGGACACCGTCGCGGGCTCGGATGAGACGAAGGATGCTCCGATCGAGCTGCTGACGTGTGGGTCGGGGACGATCGGGTCCGAAGACGAACGCGAAGACCTTCTTGTAGAAGGGGACCTTGTCGTCCTTGTCCAGCGTCCGCTCCCATCGGTGTCCGTAGTACGGCCGGCCGACCCGCCACCGGGGTCCCCAGATCCAGTACCAGAGCCAGAAGTTGGGCATCGGGAAGGCGCCCCCCCGGCTCCGCCCGCGTCCGCCGCCGCCCCAGCCACCCCGTCGGGAGTCTCCGCCCTGCTGATTGGCGAACAGCGCGGCCAGGACCAGCACCACCATGATGACGAAGTAGACCACCAGCATGATTACGATCCAGGCCTTGAACGCCTTGGCGAAGATCTGCCATGCCCGGCGCTTGAAGCGTGCCCAGAACGGCTCACTCCCTCGCTCGATGAGCTTGGGGTCGAACTCGTAGAGGAGCTCTCCCGAGTCGGATACCGCCAGCTGCCCGCGATGGCTCTCCAGGAGGGCCTTCAGAGCGGCCTTGGAATCCTCGGCGGCGAGGCCCGTGGCGGCGACCACGTCCCCCACGGTGGCCTTGCCGTCGAGACGGCGCAGGGCGGCCAGGATGTCGTACTGTCGGTCGGCGAGTGCGAGCGTGCTCACGGTGCATCCGTACGGAGTCGAATTCGTTGTCGGGATGATGGTACTACGAGAGGGCCGGAGGGATCCCTTCACCCTCCGGCCCTCTCGGACCTTCCTCACTACGTTCCGGTGATGCTACATCCCGATCGTCAGAGCGGGGACCTTCCCGCCCATCTGCCGGTTGAAGGCCGGCAGCTGCTGGTTGACGAGGTCCTCGTACGCCGACTTGGCGTCGGTCAGATGGCCCTCGATCCAGTCGAGCACCTGCAGCGACGCGTCGGTCGGCCGGTACTCCGCGCCGCCCTGCACGTCACCACCGCCCGAGCCGACCTCGGCCGAGAGCCAGACCAGGTTGAGGTACACGTGGTACGAATCGGGATACCACTTGTCGTCGCTCTGCATGGCGGGTCGTGACAGGAGCTTCAACTCCACGTCCATGGCCTTCTGTCCGAATTGCTGAAGCGACTTGCGCACGCTCGCGTTGCCCTGGTTGGCGGCGATCTGGTCCTCGATCTGCTTCCGAAGGACCTCCAGGTGGTTGATCATGCCCACCGTCTGGTTCATGTCGTCGCGGATCCGGATCTGCGTCTTCGTCGACGCCGCGAGGTCCGTGTTGCTCGACGAGATCTGCGGGTCCTTCAGAACCTCCAGAGGTTGCTGGTAGGACTGTCCGTTCACGGTCAGGCGCACCGTGTAGCTACCGGGCGAGGCGATCGGCCCGACCCGCTGCGGCGACTGGATTCCCCAGTGGACGACCGGCCGGGTCGAGTCGCCCTGGAAACGGGGTTCTTCGAAGATGTGCGGATTGCCCGGCGCCTCGGTGCGCATGGCAGGCTGCGCGGGCCCGTCGTAGCGGAGGTCCCAGCTCGCCTTGTTCATCCCTTCGACCGTAACCAGCTCTTCGGTCCGGATCACGTTGCCGCTTCCGTCGAGGATCTCGAGCTTGGCCGAGCCCGCCTGGCCCTTCGCCACGTCGAAGAGGAAGTCCGCGCTCCCGCTACGCGCTTGCCGGAATCCCGCGTGCGGTTTGTAGAGGTACGTCGCTCCCTTCGGAGCCGGCGCCTGGTCGGACTGCTCGAGGCGGGTGATGTCCCTGAGGACCCAGAGGCCCCGCCCGTACGTGGACACCACCACGTCGTGGTAGCGAGGCTCCACGACGATCCAGGTCACCGGTGAGGCGGGCAGACCGCCCTCGAACCGCGTCCAGTGGGCTCCGTCGTCCATCGTGTAGTAGAAGCCGTGGCCCGTGCCGGCGAAGAGCATCCCCTGTCGGTTCGGGTTCTCCGTGACCGACATGACGTAGTCGAGCGGTCCGCCGGAAGGCAGGTCGCCGTTGATCCGCGTCCAGGTCTTGCCCATGTCCGTGGTCTTGTAGATGTACGGAGCGGCGTCGTCGATAAGGTGGTAGTCGACCGAGACATAGGCCGTGGCCGCATCGAACTGTGACGGCTGGATCTTGCGGATCGTGCCCCACGTGGGCATGCCGACGTTCTTGGTGACGTCGTTCCAGGACTTACCGCCATCGGACGTGTACCAGAGCTTGCCGTCGTTCGTGCCGGCCCAGATGAGGCCCTGCTGGATCTTCGACGGCGCGATCGCGAAGACCACCTCGCCGTAGAACTGGCCGAGGTTGTCTCCGTTGATTCCTCCACTGAAGACGATCCGCGAGGAATCCTGCGTCGACAGGTCGGGGCTGATCACGTCCCAGCTCTGACCCTTGTTCGAGGTTTTGAAGATCACCTGGCAGCCGTAGTACACGGTCTCGGTGTCGAACGGGTCGATGGCCAGCGGCGGCGTCCAGTGGCACCGGTACTTCAGATCGTTGGGAGGCGAGTCGATCGTGTGCCGCCACGGGGCGATCGAGCGCGCGAGGCCGAGCCGGTCGTCGTAGCGCGTGACTTCGTTCCCGTAGCAGGACGCCCACACGATGGCGGGGTCGTTCACGTCGGGAAGCGTGAATCCGGATTCGCAGCCACCGAGGCCGCCCTGCCACTCGGGCCCGCGGCGTCCGCGACCGAAGGGTGAGTACGCAGCCCCCGGTCCGCCTCTGCCGGCCGGCTGGTAGGAGGGCACGTTCGGCACGGTGACCGGAGCGTTGCTCGGACCCCGCATCGTGCCGTCGTCCTGTCGGTTGCTGTACACCCAGTAGGGCACGCGCTGGTCGATGGCGACGTGGTACATCTGGCCGATCGGGAGCGAGAGCCGCGTGAACTGCTGGCCGTGGTTGGTCGTGACGCCTGCGCCTCCGTCACCCGTCACGGCCCAATGGTCTCCGTTGAGGGGATCCATCCAGATGTCGTGGCAGTCGCCGCAGCCGCGGTCGTTGATGGGAAACGTCAGGCCACCGTCCGTCGAGCGGTGGAAGCTGCTGTTCGCCACCAGCACCTCGTCCTCGTTCTTCGGATTCACGCGGATGCGGATGTAGTAGCCCGCACGGCCGATGAGGGTGCGGTCCCAACTCACGACCCGCCAGCGCTCGCCCCCGTCGTCGGAGCGCCAGACCGAGCCCTGCTCGTGGGTCTCGATGAGCGCGTAGACCCGCTTGGAATCCGACGGGGCCACGGCCACGTCGATCTTGCCCAGCGGCGACTTCGGGAGCCCGTTGGTCAGGTGCTTCCAGTGGTTTCCGCCGTCGTGCGTCACGTACACGCCACTGCCCGGACCCCCGTCGTTCTCGACCCAGGTGCGCATTTCGACCTGCCACGTCCCGGCGAAGAGGGTGTTGGGGTCGTGGGCGTCCATGGAGAGGCCGGAGCAGCCCGTCTTCGGGTTGACGAAGAGGACCCGCTTCCACGTCTGGCCGCCGTCCGCGGTCTTGAAGACGCCGCGCTCCTGCTGGTCGGCGGTGGTCCTTCCCAGGGCGCATACGTAAACGACGTCCGGGTTGGTCGGGTGGACGACGATCGTGCCGATCCTGCCGGTCTTGGGCAGGCCCATGTGCGTCCACGTCTCTCCACCGTCCACCGACTTGTAGACGCCGTCACCCATCACGTCGGCGTCACGGATCGCCCAGGCCTCGCCCGTGCCCGCCCACACCTGGAGCGGGTCGGAGGGAGCCACGGCGAGCGCACCGATGGCCTGCACGTTCTGGTGGTCGAAGGTCGGCTTGAACGTGTCGCCTCCGTCGACGGTCTTCCACACGCCTCCCGAGGCGGCGCCGATGAAGTAGGTCGTCGTATCGCCGGGCACCCCGGCGATGGCCGCTACCCGGCCGGCGTTCTCCGGCCCGAGATACTCGAAGTGGAGCGGCTCCGCGGCTTGCGCACGAGGCCCGGGTGGGCCTCCTCGTCGCTGCGCCAGGGCCGAACCCGGCAGGGTGAGGAAGAGTGTCAACAGAAGAATGATCCACGCCGGACGATCCTTGCGCATGGGCTTTCTCTCCTTATGGAAGCGCAGACGGGCCCCCGGAAGGGGCCGGTCGGGTAGAGCGCGATAGTTATACGATTTGAATGCAGAAACCGCCACCGGTCGGAGGATCCGCTCTTCAGGATCATCCCGGAGCGGAGGTCCTCTCCTTTGGCCCTGTGCGCGAGTGGTGCCTCGTCCGGGCGGCCGATACTTTTCCGTTCAGCCCTCCGCCCGGTACATCGGCACCCCTGAGGCATGCATGACATCCCGCGTTCACTCGTCCCGTTTCTTGGCTCGTCTCTTCGCGTTGGCCGCGGTTCCCCTCCTGTGCACGGCGGCTTCGAGCTCGAGGGCTGTCGTGGCCTGGGGACCCCCCGCCGGAGCTCCGAAGGTGCTGGTCGCCTCGCTCGAAGGCGCCGGACCGGCGGACGCGGCCGGCCGACACATGCCGACCCTGGAGGCTCTGCGCGCGGACGGGGCGTTCTCGAGTCGGCTGGCCGAGCCGCTGGCAGATGCGCCGGCCTCCGTGCTGCGCACGGCGTTCGAAGCGGTTCGACCCGAGCTGAGCGCCGCCGGCCACGAGCTGGCCGAGGCGGGCTCCACGGACGCGGCGGCCCGCGCATTGGGCGGGGGAGCCGACCTCGTGCTCGTAGCGCTGAGCGGCGCACCCTCCGCCATGGACGGGCAGTTGGCCCGGCTCCTCGGGGCGGTACGGGCCCGAGCCACCTTCGGCTCCGAGGACTGGCTCGTCCTGGTCGTCGGCGCGGCCCGTTCCGGAGCTGGAGAGACGAGCGCGTTCTGGCTCGCGTCCGGTCCTTCGGCTCTCGAAGGCACGCTCGTGCGTCCTCCGTTTCTGGAGGACGCCGTCGTCACCGCGATGGCGCACCTGCAGGTGCCGCGAGCCGACTGGAAGCGTCGTGTCGTCGGCCTTCGCCCGGACGTGCCGGCCGGCACCGATGCGTACGCAACGTTGGCCGGGGCCGCGGCTCCGGGTGAGGTGCGCCCGCACTGGGAGGACCCGTCGGTCTTCGAGCTGAACAAGCTGGCGCCGCGGGCGACCTTTTTCCCGTTCGAGGACCGTGACCACGCGCTTGCCCACGACCGGGGCGCGTCGAGCCGGGTCGTGGAGCTGAACGGGAAGTGGCCCTTCCGCTGGGTGCGTAGTCCCGCCGAACGGGTGGTCGACTTCTACAGGAAGGACATCGACGACGCGCGCTGGGACCGGGTGCAGGTGCCAGGCGACTGGGAGCTCGAAGGCTACGGGATCCCGATCTACGTGAACTCCCAGTATCCCTTCAAGCGGGATCCACCGTTCATACCACACGACTACGACCCGGTGGGCCAGTACCGGCGCCATTTCACGATTCCCTCGAGCTGGGACGGGAGCCGCGTGGTTCTCCACTTCGGCGCCGTGCACTCGGCGATGTACGTCTGGGTCAACGGTGCGAAGGTGGGATATTCCCAGGGGAGCAAGCTCCCGGCCGAATTCGACGTCACCCCTTACGTGCATTCGGGCGAGAACCTCCTGGCCGTGGAGATCTACCGCTGGAGCGACGGGTCCTACCTGGAAGACCAGGACATGTGGCGTCTCAGCGGGATCACGCGCGATGTCTACGTCTACGCCGAGCCGCACACCCGGCTGGCGGACGTGCAGGTCCGGTCTGGCCTGGACGCGGCCTACCGGGACGGCACGCTGGATGTGCGGGTGGATGTGACGCGCGACCAGGGTGGGCCGGCGGCGCGCGACGTCCACGTGGAGTTGCTGGGTGCCCAAGGCTCGTCGGTGGCGGACCAGCGAGTGAAGGTTCCCGACGTCGCGGCGGCCGGAACCCGGGAAGTGTCCGTGGAGCGCACCATCCCGAACGTCCGGAAGTGGACCGCGGAGACGCCCGAGCTCTACACTCTGGTCGTCACGCTCGCGGACTCCAAGGGCGCGACGCTCCAGTCGACGAGCTTCCACGTGGGCTTCCGAACGGTCGAGATTCGTGACGGCTACTTCCGGGTGAACGGTGTGCCCGTGACGATCGAGGGGGTGGACCGCCACGAGCACGATCCCGTGACGGGCCACGTCGTGTCAGAGGCCTCCATGCGCGAGGATATCCGCCTCATGAAGGCCGCGAACATGAACGCCGTGCGCTCCTCGCACTATCCGGACGATCCGCGCTGGCTCGAGCTCGCCGACGAGATGGGCATGTACATCGTCGACGAGGTCAACCTCGAGTCGCACGGGATGGGCTACAACCCGACGAGGACGCTGGGCAACGACCCGGACTGGCTGGACGCCCACATGGCGCGTACCCGGCGCATGGTGGAGCGCGACAAGAACCACGCGTCGATCGTGGTCTGGTCGCTGGGCAACGAGGCGGGCAACGGCTCGAACTTCTACGCCACCTACCGGTGGATCAAAGGCCGAGACGACACACGGCCCGTGCAATACCATGTCGCTCGGCTGGACTGGAACACCGACATGTTCGTACCGATGTACCCGAGCTTCGACGTTCTGGAGAAGTACGCGCAGGGTGACGATCCCCGGCCGCTCATCATGTGCGAGTACGCGCACGCCATGGGCAACAGCGTGGGCAACTTCTCGGACTACTGGGACATCATCGACAAGTACCCCAAGCTGCAGGGCGGCTTCATCTGGGACTGGGTCGACCAGGGCATCCGCAAGATCACCGACGCGGGTGACACGATCTGGGCGTACGGAGGCGACTACGGGCCACCGGACACTCCCTCAGACGGCAACTTCAACATCAACGGCCTCGTCGGGCCCGACCGTACGCCGCATCCGCACTATTGGGAGGTCAAGAAGATCTATCAGTGGGTCCGGACCCGGGCCCTCGACGCTCAGGCCGGCAAGCTGCGCGTCATCAATCGCTACCAGTTCAGGGACCTCTCGAACCTCGATCTGCGCTGGATGCTACGGGAGGACGGCGCCGTGGTGCAGCAGGGCACCGGCACGCTACCGACGGTGGGTCCGGGCGATTCGGCCGACGTGGCGCTTCCGCTTCCGCACATCGAGTGGAAGCCGGGCGCGGAGTATTTCCTCGAGGTGCACTACCTGAGGAAGAGCGACGACGGCGTCCTGCCGGCCGGCCACGAGGAGGCCTTCGAGCAGTTCGATCTCGGTATGCCCGGAGGCCCCGCGCCGGCGCCGGCTCCTTACCAGGGTCGCGCCACGGTGCAGGACAGCGGAACCACCCTGGTCCTGGCCGCGGGCGACGCGCGGGCCGAGGTGAGCCGTGACGACGGGTTGCTGCACGGATACCGGGTCGGAGACCGCGATTATCTCGAGAGCCCGCTCGTGCCCGATTTCTGGCGTGCGCCGACGGACAACGACTTCGGCGGGAACTGGCAGATCAAGCTTCGCGTCTGGCACGACGCGGGGCCGGGCTTCAAGGTCGATCGGGTCGAGTCGGCATCCGTTCCGGACGGGAGCGTGCGGGTGGTCGCTTCGGGGCATATCCCGGCAGGTGACTCCCCGCTCACGCTCACCTACACGATGCACCCGGACGGCTCGCTCGAGGTCGCACAGAAGCTGACCCCGGTTCAGGGAGCCGACCTGCCGCGCATGCCGCGGTTCGGCATGCGCACCGAGGTGCCCGAGCGCTACGGCCACACCCAGTGGTACGGGCGCGGTCCCATGGAGTCCTACTGGGACCGTAAGGACGCGGCTCGGGTCGGACTCTGGTCACTCGACGTGGACCAGTGGGCGCACCCCTATGTGCGCCCCCAGGAGACGGGCAACCGCACCGACGTGCGCTGGGTCGAGCTGAAGGACGAGCGAGGACAGGGTCTGCGCGTGGAAGGCGAGCCGCTCGTGTCGGTCACGGCCATCCCCTATGCACGCAAGGATCTCGATCCCGGAGAGCACAAGGCACAGCGCCACTGGGGTGAGCTGCGCCCACGGGACCGTACCTACCTCAACGTCGACCTCCGCCAGATGGGCGTGGGCGGCATCACGTCCTGGGGGCCGACGGCGCTTCCCAAATACTCGCTCCACTACGGCCCCTACGAGTACTCGTTCACGATCAAGGCAGTCAGGAGCTCTCGATGAAGACACATATGCGCGTTCTTGCCGGATTCACGGTTCTCGCGGGCGCGCTCGGCGTCGGGGTGCTCACGGGCGCCGCTCCGGCTTCGCGCGCGGGATCGGGCCCGCCCCATGCGGCTTCCGCCGCGTCCTATCCCCGTTCCTCGTTTCCCGTGGACAACGGCCTGGCGCTGACGCCGCCGATGGGTTGGAACAGTTGGAATCACTTCGGGTGCGACGTGAGCTCCGAGCTCATCCGTGAGACCGCCGACGCGATGGTGGCGTCCGGCATGAAGGACGCCGGATACCGCTACGTGGTCATCGACGACTGCTGGCAGGTCGCCCGGGACGCGACCGGGCGTATCGTGGCCGACTCCGCGCGCTTCCCCGAAGGCATGAAGGCTCTGGCCGACTACGTGCACTCCAAGGGGCTGAAGTTCGGCCTCTACACCGACGCGGGGCGGCGGACCTGCCAGGGGCGGCCGGGCTCGTACCAGCACGAAGAGCAGGATGCGCGCACGTACGCCGAGTGGGGTGTCGATTACGTGAAGATCGACTGGTGCAACTCCCAGGGTCTCGACGCCCCGACCCGGTACGCCGTCTTCCGCGACGCCCTGGCGAACTCGGGCCGGGGCATCGTGTTCAGCATCTGTGAGTGGGGCTCGAACGAGCCGTGGGAGTGGGGCCCGGCGACCGGTAACCTGTGGCGCACCACCGGCGACATCTCGGACCGCTGGGAGAGCGTGCTCTCGATCCTGGATCGGTCCTCGCAGTACTGGGCGTCGGCGGCCCCCGGAGCGTGGAACGATCCCGACATGCTCGAGGTGGGCAACGGTGGGATGACCAACAACGAGTACCGGGCGCACTTCAGCCTGTGGGCGATCATGGCCGCGCCGCTCATGGCGGGAAACGACCTGCGCGAGATGACCGCCGACACCCGCCGCGCGAGGGCCACGCGCGAGATCCTGACGAACAAGGAGGTCATCGCGGTCGATCAGGACTCTCTGGGGGTCCAGGGAAGGCTGGTCCAGAACTACCCGCCCGAGCTGCAGGTGTGGGCGAAGCCGCTCGCGGACGGATCCACGGCGGCGGTCCTCTTCAACCGGGCCTCGGTGCCGACGCCGATGGCCGTGAGCTTTCGCAGCCTCGGCCTGGATACCGACTCGGCGACCGTCCGGGATCTCTGGTCGCACGAGGACAAGGGGATGTACGGCCGGCGTTACGGTGACATGGTGCCCTCCCACGGAGTGGTGATGGTGCGGGTCACGCCGAAGAGCGGGACCTGAGCGCCCTCCTCCTTCACGGATTCACCGGCTCGGCGGCCGCCTGGGGCGAGCGGGTCCTGGGCGGCCTCCGGGCCGCCGATCTGGACCCGATCGCCCTCGATCTTCCGGGCCATGCGTCGGGCCCTCGGGACCCGGCCGCCTTTACCCTCGAGGGTGCGCTCTCCGCGGTGCTCGATCACGCACCGAGGGAGCCCGTGGACGTCATCGGCTACTCGATGGGCGCTCGCCTGGCGCTCGCCCTCGCGGCGCTTCATCCGGAGCGCGTTCGGCGGCTCGTGCTCGAGAGCGGCTCGCCGGGGCTGGCCGAGGAAGGTGAGCGCGCGGCCCGGCGCACCGCCGACGAGACGCTCGCGGCCGGACTCGAACGCGAGGGGTTGGAGGCCTTCGTGGACCGATGGGTGGCCCTGCCGCTCTTCGCGGGACTCGGGCGACGGCTCTCGCCGGAAGGGCTGGAGGCGGTACGCCGCCGGCGCCTCTCCCAGGACCCACGCCTCCTGGCGGCCGCGCTCCGCGGTCTGGGCACCGGGAGCCTCCCTTCGTTCTGGGACGCCCTGCCGAATCTGGATCTGCCGGTACTCCTCCTGGTCGGCGCCGAGGATGCCAAGTTCGTCCGCCTCGCCCGGATGATGCAGCGTGCGCTCCCCCGCGCGACGCTTCGGGTCGTGCCGGAGTCGGGCCATACCGTGCACTTGGAGCAGCCCAGCCGCTGGCTGGAGTCGGTGACCACGTTCCTCGCGGACTGAGGGGCCCGATCCGGGCGCGCGACGGCATCGAGGTCCGGTGTCCGCGGCGCTTCCGGCCCGGATGGCTCGCGCGCGGCCCCGGCACCTGCCATGTTGCCCGCCCATGTCCGAAGCCCACGACACGGCGCCGTCCACGGCGGCCACCGACTACGCGCGCACCCTCGGGACCTTCGACGCCACGATGGTGGTGGTCGGGGGCATCATCGGCGCGGGCATCTTCCTCAACCCGGCCATCGTGGCGCAGCGTGTGGGCTCGGCCGGCGCGGTCCTCGCGGCCTGGAGCCTCGGGGGTGTCATCGCCCTGGTCGGCGCCTTCTGTTTCGCGGAGCTGGGCAACCGGCTCCCGAAGGCGGGTGGCGGCTACGTCTATCTGCGCGAGGCCTTCGGCCCGGTCCCCGCGTTCCTCTACGGGTGGACGCAGTTGCTGGTCATCAACACCGGAGGCGTGGCCGCGGTGGCCATCACCTTCGCCAGCTATGCGGCGAACGTCACTGGAGCCGGGGACGCCTCGATCAAGCCCGTGGCGGTGGCCGCCATCGTCCTGCTCTCCGGCATCAACGCGGCCGGCGTCCGCTTCGGATCGTGGGTGCAGAACGCGTTCACGATCCTGAAGCTCTTGGCACTGACGGTGCTCGTGGCCACCGGGGCGTGGCTCTGGGGCACGCACGGTGTGACGGCCGCTCCCGAGCCGGGGACGGGGCAGGGGAGCGTCACGGTCCTGGCCATGGGGACGGCTCTGGTGGCCGTCCTCTTCGCCTACGGCGGCTGGCAGATGGCGAACAACATCGCCGAGGAGATCCGGGAGCCGGAACGGCGGCTCCCCCGTGCGCTGGTGATCGGAGTCCTGGTGGTGGTGTTGGTCTACCTTTCTGCGAACGCCGCCTACCTGGGGGCGTTGGGCGCCACCGGGCTCGCGGCCAGCACGGCTCCCGCCGCCGATGCCATGCAGGCGGCCTTCGGCCGGCCGGGCGGGGTCCTGATCGCCGTGGGCGTCGCGTGCTCGACGTTCGGGATCCTCAACGTCTTCATCCTGGCCCCGCCGAGGATCTATCGGGCGATGGCCCAGGACGGTGTCTTCTTCGAGTCCGTCAGCCGATTGAGCCCGCGTACGCGCACGCCGGTCACGGGCATCTGGATCCAGGCGGTCTGGGCCGTCGTGCTGACACTGTCCGGAACGTACGCGCAGCTCCTGGACTGGGTGGTCTTCGGAGACTGGATCTTCTTCGGGCTCATCGTGTCGACCCTCCTGGTGTACCGGAGGCGGGACGCGCGCGGCGCCGGCCCGGCGACGGCCGCGGACCACGCCACGTTCCGCGTGCCGGCCCACCCACTTCTTCCGCTCGTCTTCACCGCGGCGGCCGCGTTCGTGGTGGTCAGCTCCGTCGTGTCGAACCCCCGAAACGCCCTCTACGGAACCGCGCTCATCGCCGCCGGCCTGCCCGTCTTCTTCGCGTGGAGACGTCGAGGCGCGTAGGCGCGGGGCCTCCGCCGTCGGTGGGGACCGTCCCCCTTTCCGACCGGGAGGCTCAACATCTTGCTCCGCTCCTCTGTCGTAGGGCACGGACCTCTCCTACGATGTCAGGCATCGCCGCCCCCAAGCGGCTCATCCGTGCACCTTTGGCAGGACAGACCGACCATGCGACGACTTCCGTTGGCGGCGGCGCTGATCACGTCGATCCTCGGAGCTTCGGGGCTGCACGCGCAGCTCTCCCAGCCCATGGACTCGGCCACCCTGGCCGCCTTCCGTTGGCGGTCCATCGGACCGGCGAACATGATGGGGCGTGTGACCGACGTGGAGGGCCTTCCGAGCCCGTCCAAAACGTTCTATGTCGCGGCGGCGGGGGGCGGGATCTGGAAGACCACGAACAACGGCACGACCTTCCGCCCGGTGTGGGACCAGACGCGGGTGGTGGCCATGGGGGACCTCGCCATCGCGCCGAGCGACCCGAACCAGATCTGGGCCGGGACGGGCGAGGAGGATTCCCGCAACTCGATCTCTCCTGGCGGTGGGGTCTTCAAGTCTACCGATGGCGGTCTTTCCTGGACCTATATGGGCCTGAAGGAGACGCAGGCCATCGGCCGCATCGTGGTCGATCCCACCAACCCGGATATCGTCTTCGTGGCCGCCCTGGGCCATATCTGGGGCCCGAACCCGGAGCGGGGCCTCTACCGTACGCAGGACGGCGGCAAGTCGTGGAAGCGGGTCGAGTTCGTGAGCGACGAGGCAGGCTTCGTGGACGTGGCCTTCAAGCCGGGTGACCCGAACACGTTGTTCGCATCGAGCTGGCAGCGCGTGCGCGGACCCTACTTCCTGAACAGCGGGGGGCCCGGCAGCGGACTCTGGAAGAGCTCGGACGGCGGAGACAGCTGGACGGAGGTGAAGGGCGGCGGCTTCCCGACGGCGATGAAGGGCCGGATCGGCATCGCCATCAGCCCGAGCAACCCGCAGATCATGTATGCGCTGGTCGAGGCCGAGAAGGAGGCCGACGGCACCGGAGGCTCCGGGCTCTACCGCTCCGACGACGGTGGCTCGACCTGGCAGAAGATGAACGACGTCGACACCCGGCCTTTCTACTACTCACAGGTGCGGGTGGACCCGAAGGATCCCGATCGCGTCTACTGGTCGTCCACGCCGTTGCAGTTCTCGCCGGACGGCGGCAAGACCGTGGGCACCACCACCAACGACATCCACGTCGACGACCACGCGCTCTGGATCGACCCGAACGACGGTGACCGGATGATCGTCGGCAACGACGGCGGCGTGGCCATCACCTTCGACCAGGGTGGGAACTGGCAGTACCTGAACGTGATTCCGATCGGCCAGTTCTATCACGTCTCCTACAACATGGACGTGCCGTATCGGGTGTGCGGCGGCCTCCAGGACAATGGAACCTGGTGTGGTCCGAGCCGTCTCGCGAACGGCGACATCAACGCGTATCAATGGGCAAGCGTCTACGGCGGGGACGGATTCTATTCGGCCCAGGACCTCCAGGACCCGGACATTCTCTGGGCCGAGTCGCAGGGCGGAGGGATGGGCCGGATGGATTGGTCCACGGGTCAGAGGCACGGGCTCGAGAAGCCCAGCTGGGAGGACCACTGGCGTCCTTATCAGGACACCATCGCCACGCTCGTCGACCAGGGGATGGGTGAGGATGCTCCGCGCATTCAGGATCTGCGGCGGCGGGCCAGCGCGGACTCGGCTCGTTACGTGATGCGCTGGAACTGGGACACCCCCTTCTTCCAGTCCGCACACGACCGCCGGAACTTCTACACCGGCGCCAACATGGTGCTGAAGAGCACCAACTTCGGTGACGGCCTCGAGCCGATCTCGCCCGACCTGACGTACGCCGATTCACAGAAGATCCGGGTGAGCACGCGGACCACCGGCGGGATCACCACCGACGCCACGGGCGCCGAGACCTACGCCACCATCGTATCGTTGGCCGAGTCGCCGATGAAACAGGGCATGCTCTTCGTCGGCACCGACGACGGGCGGGTGTGGACCAGCCCCGACGACGGGGGCACGTGGAACGAGCTCACGGGACGCTTCAAGGGCGTGCCGAAGGGCACGTACGTGAGTCGCGTCGAGCCGTCGCACTTCGATCAGAATCGGTTCTACGTCAGCTTCGACAACCACCGGACGAACGACTTCACCCCGTATGTCTACGTGACGGACGACGGCGGGCAGTCCTTCCGGTCGATCGCGTCCGGTCTGCCGAAGGGCGGTCCGGACTTCGTTCACGTGATCCGCGAGGATCCGCACAACCCGAACCTGCTGTTCATCGGCACGGATCTCGGGGTGTACGTCTCGACCGACCGCGGGGGCTCGTGGCAGCGGTTCATGACCGGCCTTCCGACCGTGCCCGTGCGCGACCTCGAGATCCAGCCGCGTGACCGGGAGCTGATCGCCGCTACGCACGGCCGTGCCATCTGGATCGTGGGCATCGCCGCGCTCGAGGGGCTCACGGACCGGGTGGTCGCCGACGGAGCGGCGCTGTTCGAGCCGCCGCCGGCGTTCCAGTTCGGCGAGTCGCCTCGCGGTGGCGAGTCGTACGGGCAACACTGGTTCGAGCGGCCGACCCCCGGCTCGGCGGCCACGCTCACCTACTACGTGGGCGAGGACGTCGCGGCGTCGCTCGACGAAGGGAACGGAAACGGAGGGAATCGCAGGGCTGGCGCACGGGCTCAGATCGTCATCACGGGCCCGGATGGCAAGGAGATCCAGACGCTGAACGGGCCCGCGACCGCCGGCATCCATACGGTATCGTGGAACTTCCGCGGCCCGCCGCCTCCGTCCCAGCCGCTGTCCCCGTCGGCGCGTCGGGACAGCGCCCAACTCGCCCAGCGGGCGGAGAAGGTCGCCGACTCGCTCGTCGCCGCGGGATGGGAGGAAGCACCACTGCGTCGGATGATCGGGGTGTTCACCGGCCAGACGGATCGCTCGGCCTTCTTCGGCGGCCGTGGGGGTGGTGGCTTCGGCGGCGGTGGAGGCGGCAATCCCGAGGCGTTCGAGGAGCGCCCGGGGGAGTCGATCGGTGGCCGTGGAGGCCGTGGAGGCTCGAGCCAATACAGCCAACTTCGGCAGCTCGCGGACATCATACGGCCGGGCGTCGGAATGCGCGGCCTATTCGGCCGCGGCCGGGGCGGCGGGCAGGCCTCTCTGGTGGACCCGGGCTCCTACACCGTCACGCTGAAGCTCGGTGACCGGACCTACACCCGGATGCTCGCGGTGGACAGAAAGGAAGGATACACCCCGGGCGGAGACCGCTTCGAGTAGAGGCGGAGGCGGACCGCTCGGCCGGCAAGGTCCAGCGAGGGCCGTGTGGACGCGTCCACACGGCCCTCTTCCCCACGATTCCCTGGCCAGATCGAACCGATGGGCTCAGGTTTGAAGCAGGAACCCCATTTCCTGAGCTTCGCGAGTTGCGGCCCATCATGTTCGGAAAACTCTTCCTCCTGGTCCTGATCGTCTTCGCGGTCGCCATCACGATTCCCAAGACGCGCGCCATGATCGAGGAGCAAGCTGCTCCCACGATCAACAAGTACAAGGCCAAGATCGTGCCGGGGCGTCTCAAGACCATGGTCGATCAGCTGGTAGTGAAGGTGAACCAGGGGCAGCCCCTGCCGTCGGGCAAGAACGACTGGGCCGGCTGGCTGCACCGCGACTACTCCAGCGACCCCAACGACCCGTGGGGTCATCCGTACTACATGGATACGAGCCGGGACGGCTTCACGGTCGGATCGATGGGGCCGGACGGGACCAAGGGCACGCGGGACGACATCACGCTCCGCCATCGATTCCCCAGGTGAGGCGAGCGGGTGCCCCGGGAACCCGTGTCCAGGCGTCGCAGCCGGAGCACTAGCTCCCGGGGCTGACCTCGAGCCGGGACACGTGCAGGTTCAGGCCCTGGTCGATTCGAAGCCCGATGACCCCGTCGGTGGCGATCCGCGAGCGCGGCACCCGGGCCACCTCCTCTCCGTTCACGGAGAAGCGGACCGTCTTCTCTCCCGCTTCCACGCCGAGCACGTTGCGCACGGCCGCCTCGTTCCCGTGGTCTGCCCACGTCCGGATGGCCGTGCTCGAGGTCCAGGGACAGATGGTGAACGTCTGGTCTCCGCGGCGCAGCCTGATCGTGAATTCCCCTCCGTCCCGTAGCAGAAAGTACGTGTAGGTCTGTGCCAGACCCTCCAGGTCCGAGCCTCCGAAGAAGAGTCCGTAGCCCCCCGTTCGTCCCTTCGGGTCGAAGAGGAAGACCTCTGCCTCGGTCCGGAACTTGCCCGCTGCTACGGTCCGGGGATCCCAGAAGATCCCGGCCGGTCCGGTGGTGATGTGCCATCCCGGGGGCATGGCCACGAAGGTGCCCAGATCCGCCTCGGTGGCACGAGGGTGGTCGAAGCGGACCTTCCAGCCGTCGGGTCGCCTAAGGCTCTGTGCCGAGAGAGAGGGGGCGAAGAGCCCGAGCAGCATCAAGATGCGGAACGCGCGCATCGAACCTCCGGGGAGGGGGGGACCCAGGTGGCGACGGCTGAACCGAGGAGAGTCGCGCCCGAAGGTTGGGGTCGCCGGGGAGCCGGTGTCAAACCCTTCGTGAACGAGGTGGCGATCGGGACGGAGCCTACTTGCGGGCGTCGGGCCGGAGTTCGACCATATTGGGGCGACTCCCTTCCGCCTTCGAAGGAGCCTCGGTTGGTGCGTGCCCCCTTCACGGCTCGCCGTCTCGCCGCCACCCTGGCGGTGTGCGCCCTGCTGGGCCTGGGGGCGGTCCGGGCATCCGGCCCGGCGGGCTCGCGACCCACCTCCGTTCAGACGCCGCCGGCGCTCTCGGACTCCGCCTTCGCCGCGCTGGTGGAACGGATATCCGAACCCGAAGGTGCCTTCGATACCGACAACCTCGTCTCGAACGAGGACGCGTACCTCAAAGTCATGGGCGCCCTGGACCGTCTCGATCTCGAAGGTGGCGCGTACGTGGGGGTCGGCCCCGATCAGAGCTTCTCCTACATCGCCCGCGTCCGGCCCCGGGTCGCATTCATCATCGACATCCGACGTGACAACCTGCTCGACCACCTGCTCCTGAAAGCGCTCTTCCATCGGGCCCCCACGCGCATCGAGTACCTGGCCGGCCTCTTCGGGAGACGACCTCCGCCGGATCCCCGGGCCTGGCGGGGCAGGGATGTGGACGCGCTCCTGTCCTGGGTGGATTCGGCTCCTGCCGACCCGTCCTGGGTGAGGGGGCTGCACGAGGAGATCGCGAAGGAGGTGGCGTCCCACGGTGTGCCTCTGAGCGAGGAGGACCAGACGACGATCCGGCGGTTCCACCAGGCATTCATCGATGCCGGCCCGGCGTTGCGATTCCACAGCGATGGACGACGCCCCAGGTCGTACTATCCCACGTACGCCGATCTCGCACGCGGCACGGACCTGGATGGGAAGGAGGCCTCGTTTCTGGCCAGAGAGGACGACTACGCGTTCGTGCGCGGGCTGGAGGAATCCAACCGGATCGTTCCGGTGGTCGGGGACCTCGCCGGCCCGCATGCCCTGCGTGAAACGGGTGCGGCGCTCCGGGAGATGCACCTCGAGGTGACCGCGTTCTACGCCTCGAACGTGGAGTTCTACCTCTGGCGGGAGGGGCGATTCGCGGCTTGGGCCGAGAACCTCGCGTCGTTGCCGGCCGCTCCCCGGGCGGTGCTGATTCGCAGCTACTTCCCCAACCGGGGACGCGTGCATCCGTCGAGCGTTCCCGGCTACCACAGCACTCAGACCCTGCAGCCCGTCGCCAAGCTCCTCCAGGTCCAGGAAGCGGGTGGCTTCGCCAGCTACTACGACCTGGTGACGCGGGACGCGATCCCAGTCCCGGGTCCGGCCCGACGCTGAAGCGGGTCCCGCATGCCGGAGCTTCCAGCGATCACCCTGTATCTGGAGGGGATGGAGCGCACGATCCTGGGTCAGCCCCTGGAGAAGGTGCGTCTCGCCTCACCCTCGTTGCTGCGCACCTGGGATCCTCCCCTGTCCGCGGCCGAGGGACGCCGGGTCACCGGGCTGCGCCGCCTCGGCAAGCGCATCGTGTGGGCCATGGAGGGCGATCTCTTCCTGGTCTTCCACCTGATGATCACAGGTCGGTTCCGGTGGTCGAAACGGGGGGCGTCCGTCCCGCGCAAGCGGGCCCACGGCGGGTTCGACTTCCCCGGGGGCACACTGCTCCTGACCGAGCAGGCGACGCACAAGCGCGCATCGCTGCATGTGGTCCCGGGCGAGGACGCTCTGGCGCGCATGGATCCTGGAGGTATCGAGGTCATGGAGGCGTCCTCGGAGGATTTCCGCGACGCGCTCACGCGTGAGAACCGCACACTCAAGCGCGCGCTCACCGACCCTACGGTGCTCAGCGGGATCGGGAACGCCCACTCCGACGAGATCCTCCTCTTCGCCCGGCTCTCGCCGCTCCAGCTCACGCGCAATCTCACGCGAGAGGAGATGGAGCGGCTGCATGCGGTTGCTCGGCGCTCGCTCGAGGAGTGGATCCAACGCCTGCGCGCCGAGCTCGGAGACCGATTCCCGGACCGGATCACCGCCTTCCATCCGGACATGGCGGCGCATGGCAAGTACGGTGAGCCGTGTCCCGTGTGCGGCTCCCCCATCCAGCGCATCCGCTATGCGGACCGGGAGACGAACTACTGCGCGACCTGCCAAACCGGTGGCAAGATCCTGGCGGATCGCGGGCTCAGCCGTCTGCTCGGCGAGGATTGGCCGCGGACGCTCGAGGAGCTCGAGGAGCTGAAGCGGCGGTAGCGGGTTGAGGCGGGGGCCGGCGGGCGCACGTCCAAGATCGCGACATCCAGCGGTTCCGGGAGACGGCCGTCCGACCATGGCCCGATGTTGTCTCTTGACTTCATCTGTATCGTAATGTATATCGTACGATATACTCTACGATCTATTGTACGAAGAATCGTACGACATCATCATCGAGACGGTCAGGAGGACGGGACGATGGTCTTCGGAGCGCGGAGGTGCGGAATGGATTTCGACTGGCTGTTCGATTGGGACATCGGTGCGGGTCAGCGTCGGCGGGGCCGCCGGGGACCGCGGCGGACCTTCTTCCGGCAGGGTGAGGTGCGTCTGGCCCTCCTCTCGCTCCTCGACGACGGTCCGGCGCACGGCTACGAGCTCATGAAGCGGCTCGAGGAACGCTCCGGAGGCATGTACCACGCCTCGGCGGGTACGGTCTACCCGGTGCTTCAGCAGCTCGAAGACGAGGGCCTCGTGCGCGCTCAGGAGGAAGAAGGCAAGCGGGTCTTCCACCTGACGGACGCCGGCCGTGACGAGCTCCGGCTCCACGACGAGCAGGTGGAGCGGATCTGGCGGCGGGCGGGCGGTTGGAAGGATTGGGGCGTGCACATGGGCCCGGAGACCGCCGAGATCTGGAGCACGTGGGGTCGCCTGACCAAGAGTGCGTTCAAGGCGGCGGCACGCGCGGATCTAGAGGGCGTGGCGAAGGTACGCGAAATCCTCGATCGCGCGCGCAAGGAGTTGGAGGAGTTGGAGGAGTTGTAACCGGCGCTGAGCTACGGGGTCGCTCGAGCGGGGCGGGGCGGGCCCAGCCGGCTGGCTCGGATCCAGCGGCCGAGGAACCGCGGCACGCCGCCTTCGCGGTCGCTCAACGCGTTCACGCAGGCGGCCGCGACCCCGTACGACGCACTCGACTTCAGCCCCCTCCGCACGATCCTCATGCCGACGCCGCTCTCGAACAGATAGCGTCGTACCAACCGTGCGGTCCGGAACTCCCGCTCGAACGCGCGTCGGGCGAGGGCGGGGTAGGCGGCCAGCCCCCCGTTCGACCAGGCCCTCGCGAAGAGTCCTGCCGAGCGCAGGGCATTCTGGATCCCTTCGCCCGTCATCGGGTCGGCGAAGCCCGCCGCGTCTCCGAGGAGCGCGAAGTCCGGGCCCGCGATGCAGCGGAAGTCACCATGACCGAGTTGCGCCGTTCCGATCACCGCGCCCGCTCGGTCGACGGCCTCGTCGTCGAGACAGCCACGGTAGTCCCGATACCCGTCGATCTCGTGATCGAGGCGCGGGCGTCGCCAGGTCTCCTGCGGCACGACGATCCCGACCGACCGGTGGTCGGGGCGGGGGAAGTCCCACAGGTAGCCGGCCAGGTCGTCGTAGAAACGCAGCAGCGCCATATCGGGTGTCGGACCCGCCCCTTCGGGGTAGGCGACGCGAGTCGGCTCCAGCTCGATCTTGAACTCGGGCGTGGCCACCCGGCGAACGAGGCTGGCCGCTCCATCGGCACCCACGAGGACCCGCACCCGGACATCACCCTCCTGCGTGTGGAGACGCCAGCCTCCCGCGCTCCGCACCCTCTCGATCTTCTCCACCTTCAGCGGAAGATGAACCGCCCCCGCGGCCACCGCCCGCTGGAGCTGCCACTGGGCCAGGGTTCGGCGGGAGACTATCCAGACGGGCCGATCCAACGCCACGACGAACCCCTGTCCGGGGGCCACCTCCACGCGAACGGCCGTGGTGCGACGCGCCGCCGGCTTCAACTCGTCGAGCTCGGGCATCGCCTCGAAGGCCGGGGGCGTGAGCCCCCCTCCGCACGGCTTCTCCCAGGGGACCTTCGGATCCAACATCAGGACGCGGGCTCCCTGCGATGCCAGGAGCTCCGCTGCGCGGGCTCCGGCGGGACCCGCTCCGACGATTCCGATTTCGGCGGGGTCGCTCATGACGCTGTGTTTCCCGAGTAGCTTGTCTCGACCTGATCGAACAATATGATCAACGCCTCCGCCGGCTCCAGGGGTAGGGCCCGGCACCGGAGCGATACCGACGCGCCTGGTTGAACGTGGGGCCCGCCCACCTCAAGTTGACCGGCCGGGCGGGGACACCCTCCAGCCCGTCCATGCTCATTCACGCGATTCAGGAACCGTTCGATGCCCACATTTCTGCTCGCCGCGCTCCTTCTCGCAAGCCCTCCGGTCGACACCTTGCCGGTCCCCCATGCCTACCTGAATGCGCTGGAGGCCGGAACGCGCACCCGGTCGGGCGCCCCGGGGCCCCGGTACTGGCAGCAGAAGGTGGACTACCGGATCCAGGCCGAGCTCCATCCTCGGGAGCACCGCGTCGCCGGACGGGAGACGATCCACTATCGGAACAACTCGCCCGACACGCTCCGCCAGATCGTCTTCAATCTCCCGCAGAACGTGTTCGCACCGGGAAATCCACGGGATCGCGCGGTGCCTCTCACCGGAGGGTTCACACTGGATCGGGTGGTCGTCCAGGGCACGGAGACCGAGATCGGGCCTCGGCGCGGCGCGACTTCGGTCGGCACCGTGGCGGGTGTCCGTCTGGCTCGGCCCCTGGCGCCCGGGGGCTCCGCCGACCTGGAGATCTCCTGGCACTTCACCGTTCCCCAGGGGACGTTCCGGATGGGCCGGGAGGACTCCGAGGTCTTCTACCTGGGACAGTGGTACCCACAGATCGCCGTCTACGACGACCTCCAGGGCTGGGTGAGAGACCCGTATCTGGGCGACGGCGAGTTCTACCTGGAGTATGGCGACTTCGACGTCGAGTTCACCGCGCCGGCGGGATGGCCGGTGAGCGCATCGGGTGTGCTCCAGAACCCGGAGGACGTGTTGACCCCGGTGGAGATCCGGCGGCTGACGGCCCTGTCGCACGACAGCGTGACGCACGTCCTGACCCGCGACGAGCGGGACGCGGGCCACGCCACCGCCGAGGGGGGGCGAACGGGAAGCTGACGTGGCACTACATCGCCAGGAACGTGCGCGATTTCGCCTGGGGCTCCTCGGACCGCTACGTCTGGGATGCCACCGTGGCGCGCTACCCGAACGACGACGGCTCGGCGCGGACGGCGGTGATCAACGCGCTGTATCGGCCCGATGCGCCTGCCTGGAGCGAGGCCGCAGCGTACGGCCGGCGCATCATCGAGGATCACTCGCGCTGGTATCCCTACCCGTATCCGCAGATGACGCTGAACGAAGGCATCGTCGGCGGGGGGATGGAGTATCCGATGATCACGATCATCGGACGCGTCCGCACGCCCGAGGCGCTCTACAGCGTGGCGTCCCACGAGCTCGGCCACATGTGGTGGCCGATGGTGGTGGGCTCGAACGAGCGCCGGTACGCCTGGATGGACGAGGGGATGGCGTCCTTCGTCGAGGACCTGGACACCCCGACGCTCTTCCCGAGCGACCCCGGCGGGCTGGGCGATATGAATGGCTACCTTCGGATCGCCGGCAGTGACAACGAAACCGAGAGCATGCGGGCCGCAGACCTCTACGGGCCGTTCGGGAATCGGGGCATGGCCTCCTACGGCAAACCGGCTACGGTCTTCCGCGCGCTGCGGGCGATCCTCGGACAGGAGGACTTCGACCGCGCGCTACGCACCTACACGCGCCGGTGGGCGTTCAAGCATCCGCACCCGCTCGACTTCTTCTGGACGTTCGCCGACGTGTCGGGGCGGAAGCTGGACTGGTACTTCTATCCGTGGATGTACACGACCCGAGTGCTGGACCAGGCGGTTGTCGGCGTGCGGGAGGAGGGAGGGGCCGCAGTCGTGACGCTCGAGGACCGCGGCTCGATCCCGATGCCGATCCTGCTGGAGGTGACCGGCAAGGACGGGCAGGCCCACCGGGCGCGCTTCGGCGTCGACGTGTGGAAGGACCACCGCGCGCAGGTGCGCGTGGCCGGCGTCGCGGATCCGGCGAGTGTGGTGATCGATCCGAATCAGGTGTTCCCGGATGTGGATCGGGGGAACAATTCGTGGGAAGGGAGCGCGGGGTAGGGTGTCGGTGGGCGCGTGTCTCTCCGAGGGCCCCCTCGCCCTGTTGGGTTTTTCCACCTTCGGGGCTCGCTTAGCGGTGCGCGGCGGAGGGTTCGTCGTTCCGCTACCGTTCCGCGCTGTGGCGCGCCGATGACCCGGGAGGCGGCACGTTCCCACCGACACCCCACGCACGGGCGGAGGAGTCCGTCGGCCGCAACGATGACCGAACGGGCACGCTGGCGAGGAGGACGAGTGGTATGAATCCGGTCATGAGGAAGATTCGGGGCTTGGTGGGTACCGCCGTCACCTGGGCGGTCGGGTGGGCGGTGGCGGGATTCGGCCTGATCGCGATTCCGTTGCTCGTCGGGCGCGGAGCCGTCCCCTTCTGGCGTGTCGCCCTCCCGTTCGCCGCCGTGATCGGTGTTTCGGGGGCCGTGGTCGGGACGCTGTTCTCGCTCGTGCTCGGCAGCATCCACGGGCGCCGGACGCTCGACGAGCTCAAGCCGGGGCGGATGGCCCTGTGGGGCGGGCTCGCCGGGTTGGTGACCGCGGGCGCCGCATTCGCGGGTGTGGCGGCCGTCGGTGTGCCGATACCCCCGAAGGGCGTCCTCATGGTGACGGCGATGATCGCCGGCTTCGGAGCCATCACCGGGGGCGGAACCGTGAAGATCGCCCAGATGAGCGAGCCGAAGCTCGAAGCCCCCGATCCCCCGTCCCCGCTCCCTCCCCCGGGAACGCGCAGCTGAAGCGGAGCCCGACGCGCATACGCCGGCACGGCCGGCGGGCGAAGGAGCGTCCCAGGTTGGATCACCAACGGTCCCGGGCTGGGCGAGCGAGCGTGTCCCTCGTCGGGTCATCGGCGCGCCGCAGCCCGGAAGGACAGCGGTAGCGAAGAGCCAACGGCGGCGCACCGCTAAGCGAGCCCCGAAGGTGGAATGAGCGAACAGGGCGAGCGGGCCCGCCGAGGGACACGCTCGCCCGCCCGCCCACACGCCTCAGGGGTAGATCCACCCCGGATGCGCGCCATCGCCCGAAGGCGCGTGCCGGCGCACCTGCTCGGACATCGTCCGGATCAGCTCTGCGTTCGTGAACGGCTGCCATCCGTGGGGCTTCATCGGTCGCCCATACTCGAACGTCCCCTCGTAGTGCGGGTTCTCGGTCTGCTTGAAGAAGTCCTCGAGTCGGTAGACCGCCAGGTTCAGGTAGAAGGTGTCCATGTCGCCCACGTACACGTGGATCTTGTCCACGAGGTCGGGCCCGATCGTCGACCAGTTCTTGGCCAGGTACGCCCTCAGGTCGAAGTGGTCGCCCATGTAGACGGCGACGTCGTGGTCGATGTGGCCCGTGCGCTTGTTGAAAAGCTCCTTCGGGTACCCGTCGCCGCCGACCGGCCCCCAGACCGCGTCGAACGCGTTGATCTGCTGGCCGGAGCGAGCATGGCTGCCGAGCACGGCCTCCATGTGTCCGAGCTGCCGCGTGGTGGTGTGGGGCTGCCCTTCGACATCACGCATCATGTAGCGCGGGGTGACCCACCACCCGCTCGCGTTCGGGACGAACGCGCTGGTGTCCGTGTAGATGTTCGTGAGCTGGAAGTCGCGAAAATCGACGGGGTCGGGATACAGCGTCCACGTTCCCCCGAAGAACTTCGGGTGGAAGACCTGGAGCGCGATCGATTCCCACCCGCCGGTCGAGCCGCCCGTGAGCATACGGGCGTACGGCTGGGCAATGATGCGGAAGTGCGACTCGAGGTAGGGGATGAGCTCGGTCATGATCGCGTCCCCGTACGGACCGGTGTTCGGGGAGTCGACCGCGTAGGAGTCGTCGTAGTACGGCGTCGGATGCTGGAACGTGACCGCGATCATGCGGGGGAGGCTGTCCGACATCCACTCCTGCGAGAACGCGTAGCTGGACTCCCGGGCGGAGCGCTCGCGCATGGCCGCTCGTTGTTCGGCCGACATGGGGCGTGCATCCGGATTGAAGCCGAAGGGAGCGCGCAGGCTGAAGTGCCCCTGTTGGTAGATCACAGGATAATGCACGCCAGGGTGCTCTCCGTATCCCTTGGGCAGGAGCACCGTCGCTCCCAGGTACATCGGATGGCCCCAGAACTTCGTGAGCAGGTCGCTCTGGATCTTGATGTGCTTCACCCACTTGGTGTCGGCGGGCATCTCGATCGGCGGGATCACCTTGGAAAGCGTGATCTCGACGTCGTAGCCGGCGGCCGGGTCGAGGTGCACCCGTCGCACCTCGCTCACCAGGTTGCCCGGTGAGCGCGCGAAGTTCTGGCCTTCCCACTGGTCCTGGTGTGCCCAGATCACGTGGCCGTCGGAGCGATGGTATTGCGTGTAGACGTTCATCAGCGCCTGCACATAGTAGTCGCCGGCCGGCACGCCCTTCAGCGATCCCAGCGGGAAGCCGGGGGTCGAGGCATCCACCACTGCGGCGGCCCCCGGGGCGAGCGCGCTCACGTCCACGCCGAAGAAGGGAACGCTGGCGGCATACGACCCGCTCTCGAAGCGGGGCTCGCGGCGGTTGTCGCTCGAGATGAACACGAACACCCGGCCGGTGATCGGCCCCGCGTGTGCGGAAGCGGGGAAGGAGACCTCGAACTTCTGGGCGAGGGCCGCGGACGGAAGCGCGAGCGCCGAACCGACGGCGAACGCCGCGGCGACCACGACCGCCGAGAGGGTACCGGCGAGATCCGGGAGCGTGCGTGAAGGGCGCCGGACGGGCCCGCGCAGGGCAGATGGGTGCATGAGACCTCTCCTAGTGAATCAGATAGAATGCTTCTTGGCGCGGCACGAAGAACTTCCATCCTTCGGTGGTTAGGTAGGCGGGGTCCTCCTCCATCACATAGACCACCTGGTCGTTCCATTCGGGCACGGGGGTCCGGGTGTTGAGCTCGATGGAGATGTAGGATCCCTCGACCAGCTTCTGTGCCGCCGCGTCGGCGTCGCCTCGTTGCGCGCTGCGGAAATCGATCGACGGGCCGAGGCCGTGGCCCTGGTTGCCCAGGGGGTGCGAGTAGATCTGCGCGTTGATGCCCCTGGACTTCATCTCGGCCATCGTGGCGTCGTACGCCTCTCCCGCCGTCCGACCGGGCCTCGAGGCGCGCAGCATGAGCGCGTCCTGGAGCGCGTTCGTGTTCGCGAGCGCCGCCTTCAGCCCGGCAGGCGCGTCGGTCTCACCGGGCTTCAGCACGTAGGCCATCTTCTGCCAGTCGGTATCGAGCCCCATGTAGGAGATTCCGAAGTCCACGTGCACGAGATCGCCGGGCTGGATGACCGTGCTCTCCGGGGCCACCGCCAGGAAGCCGCGCGAGGTCACGTTCTCCGTGCCGCCCCTCTGCACGCGCAGGTCGGGTTGGAACCAGGTGCCGACGTGGTTCCTCCAGAGCTCGTCGTACAGGAAGTACCGCACGTCGCCGACCGTGGTGACGCCGGGTGTGATGACCGCGTTCGAGAGCGCCTTGTGCGCGATGGCCTCGGTGAGCTCGACGGCTTGCTCGTAGTAGCCGTGCTCCTCCGGAATCCGCGTGGCCAGGTACTCCTGGATCAGCGGCTCGGCGCTCACGAAGTGACGGGTCGCCTCGGGGCCCATCGCCTCCGAAAGGAACTCGTAGGCATCGTGCCCGAGGCTCCTTGTCACACCTCGACGTCCACCGATCCCCAGCCCGATCGCCTTCGGATGGTACTGATCGTAGAGCGCCTTCAGCACTTCGGGTGCGGGCTTGGGGTCGATCGGAGACTCGAAGAACCTCGCGACGTTCTCCTCCCAATAGCCGGTCACCGCCACCTTTCGCAGCCCGCCCTCGCCGGTGTCGATGAAGACGAAGATGTCGCGTCCGCCCGTGTACGGCCGGGCCGGCGCCACGTACTCGGTGAGCGGGTCGTCGTGGAACTCCTCGTTGACCACGATCCACATGTCGATCCCGTGCCGGCGCATCATCGGCAGGAGCATCCCGTGGCGTCGGGTGAGCCATTGGTCCCGCACAGCCATCTGCTCGGACCAGGGAAGCATGCCGGGCATCGAGTCGGCGAACGTCGCCTGGGCTCCGCCGGTGCCGCCCGTGCCCGAGCATGCGGCGACGGACGCGAGAGATGCACAGACGAGAGCTGAAAGGGCGAGTCGGCGCATGATCGTCACTCCTTTTCGACGTCGATGTAGAAGAGGTCGGTCGCAGGCCGCCATTCGGCGGGCGCCAGCCCGTCGATGGGTGCGGACTGCCACTCGGTCGTTGGGTGCAGCGTCTGCAGGACGTCGCCCGCCCACACCTTCACGGGCATGTCGAACTCGGCCACGTCGGCCTTCCACCGATACCGCACGGAGTCCGGCGTGAATGCCGCCTGGAGGACCGGAAGGGAAGCGAAGTACAGGTACTGCTCGAAGATCGGACGCAGGTCCCGCCCCAGCTTCCGGTTGAAGAACGTGATCACGTCCGCGTTCCAGATGTTCCGGTACGCGAAGGTCCGGTAGTAGTCCCGGATCAGCGGCCACCAGACCGAGTCGTCGTCGACCACGCTGCGAAGCGTGTGCAGGAAGAGCGCCCCCTTGAAGTACTGGTCCTGCGTGGGCCAATGGGCGACGCCCGGCGGGCCGATGATGGGCTCCCGGTTCCGCACCTTGCTCTTGTAGCCGTTGACGTAGGCGAGCGCGTCGTCGTGGCCGTACATGCACTCGACGTAGATGTCCTCGAGGTAGGTGTCCCAGCCCTCGTGGATCCACACGTCGGAGACGTCGCGGGCCGTGATGGCGTTGCCGAACCACTCGTGGCCGCTCTCGTGGATGATGATGAAGTCGAAGCGGTCGCTGATGCCCACGCCGGTCCAGTCGCGTCCCAGGTAGCCGTTCTCGAAGAGGTTGCCGTAGGTGACGGCGCTTTGGTGCTCCATGCCCGAGTACGGCACCTCGACCAGCTTGTAGCCGTCCTTCGGGAACGGATAGTCGCCCAGGTACTTCTGGTAGCACTGGATCATCGGCTTCGCCTGCGCGAACTGACGCCCGGCCGCGTCCCGGTGGTAGGGCAGGGCGTAGTAGTCGAGGCTCAGGTCGCCCAGCGTGTCGGAGAAGTGGACGTACTTCCCGATGTTCATCGACACCGAGTAGTTGTTGATCCCGTAATGGACCTTCCAGTCGTAACGGGTCGTGCCGTCGCCCAGGTCCGTGACGCCCATGAGTCGCCCGTTGGAGACTTCCACCAGATTCGACGGCACGGTCACGCTGATGGTCATGCTGTCGACTTCGTCGGCGTACTGGTCTTTGTTCGGCCACCAGCCCGTGCCGGTGGTCGTGAGCCAGGGATTGCCGAGCGAGTCCTCCCGGAGCGCGAATCCTCCGAACCGCCCCGACGTCACCGGCTGTCCCGAGAACCAGAAGTCCAGGTCGTACGTCTCGCCCTTCCGGAGCGTCTCGGGAAAGTCGATGAAGACGGCGCCGAGCTCGCGCGTGTACGAGACGGCCCGGCCGCGAAAGCGCAGGCTGTCGACGGAGACCGCCTGGGGAAGGTCGATCTGGATGCGGTTACCGTCCTCCAGCATCCGGAAGCGGATGGTGTTGCGGCCGGTGAGGGCTCTCCCCTCCACGTCCACCTTCACGTCGAGTGCGTAGCCGAGGAGGTCGTTGTTCTCGCGGTAGGGACCGTACGTGCCTTTGAGCGTGTCTGCCCGCGTGAACGTCATCGCGGCCTCGACGGCGTTGGCGCGCGTCGAGTCCCAGGTGAGTCGAAGCGTGTCCCGGATCGTCGACGGATCGACCTGGACCGGCGCGTAGTTCTTCGCATGGACCGTCAGCCCCCGGTCCATGGCGCCGGGTGGGAGCGCGGAGCGTCCATGCACGTCGGAGCGGAGCACCTCGAAGCCGCCGGGCGAAAACACGAGGGCCCCTTCCACGGGGTGGCCGGTACGGCCGTCGACGAGCGTCACGCCGTCCGTGTCGGGTGCGCAGCCCACCAGGGCCGCGATTGCGAGCCAGACCGCGAGCGCGCACGAAGGTGCTGTCTTCATCGTCCTTTCTCCGCCAGTCGAGCGGGAGCACGCGGGCAGGCGACCCCTTGTAGCCGGGTCGGACACAATACGGCCTGACCCCCCCGAGACGACAGGATCGAAGGTCGACGGAGGGGCTTCGACGGCGGGTCCGGTGCGCCCTTGCGAATCGGCTCGGGGCGGCGCACGATGCCACCCTAGACACCGAAGATTCCAGAGGAGCCGAACGATGTCCGATATGCCGCGAAGAGAGTTCGTCCGGTCCGCTTTGGCCGGTGGCGCCGCCTTGATGTTGCCGGGTGCCTTGCCCGGCGTGGCGACCTTCGGCCGGCGGGGGCGCTCGGCACTCGCCGATTCCCACATCGAAGTGCTCCTTGGGGAGCCGATCGGCACGATCGCGCCCGAGGTCTACGGCCACTTCACCGAGCACCTTGGCGGCGTGATCTACGACGGCGTCTGGGTGGGCGAGGACTCGAAGGTTCCGAACATCGGAGGGATCCGGAAGGCGTTGGTGGATGCCTTGAAGCGCATCCAGCCGAGCGTGATCCGTTGGCCGGGCGGGTGCTTTGCCGACTCCTACGACTGGCGGGACGGGGTGGGGCCGCGCGAGCAGAGGCCCACGCGCACGAACTTCTGGATCGACGATCCCGGGTTCAAGAACATCGACGGCGGCCCGGCCCTGTACGATCCCAATGCCTTTGGCACCAGCGAGTTCGAGCACTTCTGCCGCCTGGTGGGCGCACAGCCGTACCTCGCCGTCAACGTTCGGACGTTGCCTGCGCAGGCGTTCCTCGAGTGGTTGGAGTACTGCAACGCGCCGGCGGGCAAGACGACCTGGTCCGATGTACGCGCCGACATCGGCGACCGCGATCCCTACGACGTCCGTTTCTGGGGCGTGGGCAACGAGTCCTGGGGCTGCGGCGGGAACTTCACCCCCGAGGAGTACGTGGAGGAGTTCCGCCGGTTCACCACGTGGTCGGTGCCACACTACGGCCTCGACCTGTCCTTCATCGCGGCGGGCCCGAGCGGGGCGGACACGGAGTGGTCGCGCCGGATGTTCAACGCCCTGCGCGAGCGCAACGCGATCGACAGTGTGTGGGGGCTCTCGGTGCACCACTATTCGAGCGCCCCGGGCATCGGGAACCACGCCGTGGATTACGACGAGACCGGCTGGTACGACCTGCTCCAGAGCGCCAACAGGATGGAAGGGGTCATCACGTCCAACTGGGCGGCGATCGGACCCATCGACCGGCGGCATCACGTGAAGCTGGTCATCGATGAATGGGGCGCCTGGCACGACAACGCGCCACTCGAGGATCCGCATCACCTCTTCGAGTCGCAGCAGACGATCCGCGACGCGCTCGTGACCAGCCTCACGCTCGACATCTTCCACCGCCACGCCGACAAGGTGGGCATGGCCAACGTGGCGCAGCTCATCAACTGCATCCACTCGCTGTTCCTCTCCCACGAGGACAAGTTCACCGTCACGCCTCCGTACCACGTGTTCGCCATGTACGCGGCGCACCAGGGAGGGCAGTCGGTGCGGACGCTCGTGTCGGCACCGGAGGTCTCGTGGACCAATCGTGACGGGCGAGTGCAGGAGCTCTGGGGGTTGAGCGGCTCGGCCTCGGTGAAGGACGGCGAGCTGACGCTCACGGTCACGAACTCCTCCCTGGCCGAGCCTCGCCAGACGGAGATCGCGATCCGCGGGGGCACCCTGAAGTCCGTGCGATCGACCACGCTCATCGCGGACAGCATGCACGACGTGAACGACTTCGACGACCCGGAGCGGGTGAAGCCGAAGTCGGCCGACGTTCCGGTGGGCGGCCAGCCGCTGGTCTACGACTTCCCGCCGGCTTCGGTGACGAAGCTGGCCATCACGTTGGGTGCCTGAGGTCAGCGTTGCGGATACTTCCCGTGTCCATTGGCTGTTCGTCACCCCACATCCCCGAACCCCGGCGTGCCCGGACGGCATCCCGTCCGCCGGTCGTGCGCGCCCATAACCCACTCACCCAAAGGGAGCGTACGATGCTACGCCGATTCACCTGCCGAGTCGCCCCTCGCGCCCTCGTGGCCGGAGCGGTGACCGCGGCGCTCTTCGCGTTCGCGTCTCCGGCCGGTGCCCAGGGCACCGCCGCGGACTACAAGCGGGCCGAGGAGCTGAACTCGCACTACGAGGGGCTGGCCGTGGACCTCATGGATCCACCGCAGTGGATCGAGGGAACCGAGCAGTTCTACTACAACAAGACGGTGCAGGGCGGCCACCGGTTCATCATGGTCGACGCCGATACGCAGGAGAAGAAGGCGGCCTTCGACCACGATCGTCTCGCTCGGGCGCTCTCGGCGTTGTGGGACACCACCTATACCGCGGTCACCCTCCCGTTCACACGCTTCGAGTTTATGAACGGTGGGCAGACGATCCAGCTCTACCACGACGGTCACAACTGGCAGTGTTCACTCGCCAGCTATCGGTGCCGGGACGTCGGCGAGGCACGCTTCGGGCGATACGGACGGCGGAGGGGCGCACCCGACCCCTCGCCCTACGCGGTGCCTTACGTCTCCGACGAGGATCCGCAGCCGTACGAGGGCCCGTGGGACGATCCGTGGGTCGAGGAGGATGCGCTGGCCGCCCAGCAGTCCCCGTTCCTGCGCAACTCACCCGATGCCGTGACCTCCCCGGACAGCACGATGGAGGCCTACATCTACAACTACAACGTCTGGGTGCGGCCCGCCGGCGCGGAGGCCGGCAAGCGGCTCAGCTTCGACGGCTCGGAGGGCAACTATTATTCGCTCCGCTCGATCGCCTGGGCCCCCAACTCCCGGGAGCTCGTCGCCTACCGGACCAAGCCCGGTTACGAGCGGCACATCCACTACGTGGTGTCCAATCCACCCGACCAGCTCCAGCCGGAAGACTCGGTCTCCCGACTCTATCGGAAGCCCGGCGACCGGCTGGACGTGCGCACGCCGGTCCTCTTCAACCTGGACAGCGGTCAGCAGATCGAGGTCAGCAACGAGCTCTTCCCGAACGAGTATTCGATCAGCCAGCCCGAGTGGTGGAAGGATAGCCGCGCGTTCACGTTCGAG
Source organism: uncultured Gemmatimonadales bacterium (assembly GCA_963751265.1). GTDB lineage: Bacteria > Gemmatimonadota > Gemmatimonadetes > Longimicrobiales > Gaopeijiaceae > SZUA-318. The sequence continues at coordinate 367,118 of CAVVTU010000001.1, forward strand.
TACAACCAGCGCGGGCATCAGGTCTACCGCGTGATCGAGGTGGACGCGAAGACCGGCAAGGCCCGCACGCTCGTGAACGAGACGTCCAAGACGTACATCGACTACCCCCGTGCGAACGCCGGCCTCACCGACACCGGGCACACGTACCGCTACGACCTCCACGATGGCAGGCAGATGATCTGGATGTCGGAGCGTGACGGGTGGGCCCACCTCTACATGTACAACGACGCGACCGGGAAGGTGGATCACCAGATCACCAAGGGCGACTGGGTCGTGCGCGACGTGGAGTGGGTGGACACCGCCAACGCCCGGATCTACTTCGGCGCCGGCGGCGTGAACCAGGGCGAAGACCCCTACTTCATGCACTACTACCGGATCAACTTCGACGGTACCGGCATGACCCCGCTGACGCCGGGTAACGGCTACCACGACATTGTCTGGTCGCCGGACCACAAGTACTACGTGGACCTGTGGTCACGGGTCGATCTACCGACGCAGGGCGTGCTGCGGCGCACGAGCGACCAGAGCACGGTCATGCAGCTCGAGAAGGGCGACATCACCGCGCTCGAGAAGGCGGGGTGGAAGCCCCCCGAGGTGTTCGTGGCCAAGGGCCGCGACGGCAAGACCGACATCTACGGTCTCATCTTCAAGCCGACCAACTTCGATCCCTCGAAGAAGTACCCGGTCGTCGAGAGCATCTACGCGGGCCCGCAGGGCTCCTTCGTTCCCAAGACCTTCCGCGTGACGAACGGGATGAGGAACCTCGCCGAGCTGGGCTTCATCGTCGTGGATATGGACGGCATGGGCACCAACAACCGGTCGAAGGCCTTCCACGACGTCATCTGGAAGAACCTGAAGGACGCCGGCTTCCCCGACCGGATCCTCTGGCACGAGGCCGCGGCGAAGAAGTACCCGTGGTACGACATCTCCAAGGGCGTCGGCATCTTCGGGACTTCGGCCGGAGGCCAGAACGCGATGGCGGCGCTGCTCTTCCACCCCGACTTCTACACGGTTGGCTATTCGGCCTCCGGCTGTCACGACAACCGGATGGACAAGATCTGGTGGAACGAGCTCTGGATGGGATGGCCGCTCGGACCGCAGTACATCGCGTCGTCGAACATGGAGAACGCGTACCGGCTCCGGGGCAAGCTGATGCTCGTGTTCGGCGAGCTCGACACCAACGTGGACCCCTCGTCGACGCTGCAGGTCGTCAACGCGCTCATCAAGGACGACAAGATGTTCGACCTGCTCGAGATCCCGAACTCCGACCACACTTCGGGCGGAGCCTACGGATACGAGAAGCGCGACGACTTCTTCGTGCACAACCTGCTCGGAGTCGAGCCGCCGAACCGCAACATGAAAGAGCGGCTCACCTCGAACCACATCACGCACTGAAGCCCTGACGCGAGAAAGGGCGGCGGGTCGCGACCCGCCGCCCATCCGCGCCTCCCCCGGCCCCCTCCGTCCATCCTGCCCGTTCCGGCACCCTTGTTCTCCTTCACTCCTCACCGCCTTCCGCTAGAAACCTCCCGCGTTGCCCCTCTTCGACCCGCAGCCTAGCATGCCCGTCGGGTCGACAGGGCATGTCGATCACCTGTCCTCCAACGCTTGGACGGACACGAGAGGAGGTCGAGAATGCTCGTCAGTCACGTGCCGGGGCGGTGGCGCACGGTCGCCTTCACGCTGCTCACCAGGGAGCTTCCGCCATGGAGCGGGATGAGGACCGTTACGACTTCATCGTGATAGGGTCGGGTTTCGGGGGCAGCGTGTCCGCGCTCCGCCTGGCGGAGAAGGGCTACAAGGTCGCGGTCCTGGAAAAGGGGAAGCGGTACCGGATAGAGGATTTCCCGAAGACGAACTGGAACCTGCGCAAGTACCTCTGGATGCCTTCGCTCGGGCTCTACGGCATCCAGATGCTGACGTTGCTCCGCCACGTCCTCGTGCTGCACGGTGGAGGGGTGGGCGGCGGCAGCCTGGTCTACGCGAACCAGCTCCTCGTCCCGCCCGACGAGGTCTTCCGGCGGCCCGGGTGGGGCCCGGGCGACTGGAAGGCCCGGCTCGCGCCGTTCTACGCCGAGGCCCGCCGTATGCTGGGCACCAACCCGAGCCCGCAGGTCGGCATGGCGGACCGGCTCCTGCGGGAGGTGGGAATGGAGATCCGCGGGGAGGACACCTTTCACGTTGGCGACGTGGGCGTCTTCTTCGGAGAGCCGGAGCGGACGGTTCCGGACCCCTACTTCGGCGGCCGAGGGCCGCAACGCACCGGGTGCACCTTCTGTGGTGCCTGTATGATCGGTTGCCCCGTGGGGGCCAAGAACACGCTGGACAAGAACTACCTGCACCTGGCCGAGGGGCTCGGCGTCCGCATCCTCCCCGAGACCGAGGTGACCGCCGTGCGGCCGGCGGGCTCCGGCTACGAGGTCGTCGCGCGCAGGTCCACGGGATTGACGCATCCTACACGCACATTCCACGTTCGTGGGGTGGTGTTCAGCGCCGGGGTGCTCGGCACCGTCCGGCTCCTCCAGGACTGCCGGCGCCGGGGTCTCCTGCCCAACCTCTCGGACCGGCTCGGCCGCTTCGTCCGCACGAACTCCGAGGCGATCCTCGCGGTGGAGTCGCGGGACCGGAGCACGAACTGGAACGATCAGATCGCCATCACATCGGGCATCTACCCGGACGAGAAGACCCACGTGGAGCTCGTCCGGTACAACAAGGGCTCGGACGTGCTGTTCGGGCTCGGTACGGTGTTCACCGGGGGAGGGGGCCGCATCCCGAGACCGCTCCGGTTCCTGGGAACCGTGCTCCGCCACCCCCTGAGATTCCTCGCGGCGCTCTGGCTGCCGGGGAGCGCGGCCCGCACGACGGTCGTGCTCGCCATGCAGACCGAGGAGAGCCACATCCACCTGACGTACCGTCGCACCTGGTGGCGGCCTTGGCGCTGGAGGCTGACATCGGAGCTTCCCGCCGGGACGTCGAGGCCTCCTTCGTACATCCCCATGGCGAACGAGGTGACGTATCGGCTGGCCGGCCGCATGGACGGCGAGCCCAGGAGCGCCTGGTCGGAGGTGCTCCTGGATGCGCCCGCCACCGCGCACATCCTGGGAGGGTGCAGCATGGCCGAGTCGCCGGAGCAGGGTGTCGTGGGCTTCGACGGGAGGGTCTTCGGCTACCCGAACCTGTACGTGGCGGACGGCTCCGTCGTCCCGGCCAACCTGGGCGTGAATCCCAGCCTGACCATCACTGCGTTGGCCGAATACATCTTGTCACAGGTGCCGGAGCGGTCGGAGGCGCACTTCGACTGACGGGCGGGCCTACGCCCTCGAGGCATCCTCCCGCGGAGAGGCGATGCTCCCCTCCATGAGCTCCCGAATGCGGCGCGCGTCGGCCTCCGACGGCAGCTCCCACCCCGCCTGGTAGCCGAATACCTCGCGCAGCGGCCGCCCGCCGAACGCGCCGTCCAGGATCTCCATGTGGTCGGCGTTGAGGAGGCCGGGATGGTCGACCCCGCAGGCCCGGCTGAGGCGCATGAGCTCCTTGCGCAGCGTGATCACGTAGTTGGCGAGCCGCGCGGCCTTGTCGGTGGGCACGAGCCCGCGCACGAGCCACCGGTTCTGGGTGGCGACCCCGGTTGGGCAGTGGTCCGTGTGACATCGCTGGGCCTGGATGCAGCCGATGGCCAGCATCGCTTCGCGCGCCACGTTGATGAGGTCCGCGCCCAGGCAGAACGCCAGCAGCCCGGTCTCTGGAAAGCCGAGCTTGCCCGAGCCGATCCACACGAGGCGCTGGTGCACGCCACGCTCCGCGAAGATGCGGTAGACCCGGCTGAAGCCGAGCTTCCAGGGCAGCGCCACGTGGTCGCTGAACGAAAACGGCGCCGCACCGGTGCCACCCTCTCCCCCGTCCAGGGTGATGAAGTCGACGCCCCGGTCCTCCGAGGCCATGCGGTCGGCGAGCTCGGACCAGAACCCGAGCTCCCCGACGGCCGACTTGATCCCCACGGGAAGACCCGTCGCGTCGGCGAGGTCCTCCACGAAATCGAGCATCTCGTCCACGCCCGAGAAGGCCCGATGACCCGGCGGGCTGACCACGGTGTGCCCCTCCGGAACGCCCCGGATCCGGGCGATCTCGGCGGTGACCTTCACGCCGGGGAGCACACCTCCGAGCCCCGGCTTGGCACCCTGGCTCAGCTTGATCTCCACCGCGCGCACCGGATGGGCCTCGATCTTCCTTAGGAATTCCGCGCGGTCGAAGCCTCCGTCGGGGGTGCGGCAGCCGAAATACCCCGTGCCGATCTGCCAGACGAGCTCGCCGCCGTGGAGGTGATGGGGCGAGATCCCGCCCTCGCCCGTGTTCTGCAGGCAGCCGCAGAGGGCCGCCCCCCGGTTGATGGCTTCGACGGCGGCACCGGAGAGCGACCCGAAGCTCATGGCGCTGGTGTTGACCACCGAGTCGGGACGGAACGCGCGGCGCCGGCCCCGTGGGGCTCCGAGCACCTTTGCGCATGGAAGGCGGTACGTCGGGTCGCGCTCCTCGTCGTGCCAGGTGTCGGCGCGCCCGAGGGTGTTGTGCTTGATGATCAGGTAGTTGGACGAGAGCTCGAGCTCGTTGTCCGTGCCGTACCCGACGTAGTTGTTCTCCTTCTTGGCCGACGCGTACACCCAGCGCCGCTGGTCCCGGGAGAACGGTCGCTCCTCGTCGTTGCCCGTGACGATGTATTGGCGGAGCTCGGGCCCGACCGACTCGAGCCAGTAGCGGAAGTGCCCGATGATGGGGAAGTTGCGCAGGATGGCGTGGCGCCTCTGGGTCACGTCGTAGAGAACCACGCCCGCGACGAGAATCGCGAGCCCGATGACGAGAGGGCCGATATGCATGGGGGCCAACCTACGTATTCGCGGTCCGCGCCACTAGATTCGGGGTGCTCCGCCGATCCGGGGCGTCCCTCCCGTCCCATTCTCGACCTCCGACGCTCAGCTTCGAACCCATGCTACGACGCAGCCTCGTGTACGCCCTCGCCGCGCTCGCGCTCCCTTTCCCGGCAGTCGCCCAGCACGGCCAACGGAGTGCCGTCGTGGTGACCGAGGGAACCGACTTCCGCGTATACGACGGCCAGGGCAACGTGAAGTCCTTCGCCGACGTGCTCGCCGCCATGGACGGCGCCGATGCCATGCTCGTCGGGGAAGAGCACAACGATGGCATCGGGCACGGGGTGGAGGCCCAGCTTCTCTATCGGGCGGCCGAGCGGTTCGGCGCAGTGGGCGACGACCCGAGCCGCCCCGTCGTGCTCTCGCTCGAGATGTTCGAGCGGGACATCCAGTACGTTCTGGACGAGTACCTCCAGGGACTGATCACGGAGGATCAGTTTCTCGCGAGCGCGCGCCCGTGGGACAACTACCACACCGACTACCGCCCCCTCGTCGAGTTCGCGCGTGCCCACAACCTTCCGGTCGTGGCCGCGAACGCGCCCCGGCGGTACGTGAACCGCGTGACGCGGCTCGGTCCGGAGTCGCTCGGGGTGCTCTCGGTGCGAGCCAAGGAGAGCCTGCCGCCTCTCCCCTATCCTCCGGCCTCGAAGATCTACACCGAGCAGTGGAACGACCTGATGGCCGAGATGATGTCGTCGGTGCCGCCGCAGGCCGACTCGGCCACCGGCGACTCCGTTGCCGGAGGCGACGCGGCGACACGCACCGATTCCGTTCCAAGCGATCGAGCCATGCCGGAGCACGCGATGGGCTACGCGCTCGACGCGCAGGCTCTGTGGGATGCCGCCATGGGCTACTCGGTCGCGAGCGCGCTGGACGAGCATCCGGGGGCGTTGGTGCTCCACATGGCCGGCTCCTTCCATGTGGAGCGGGGCACGGGCATTCCCGAGCGGGTGCCGGAGTATCGGCCCGGTACTCGGGTGGTGACCGTGGTGCTGCACCCGAGCGCGGACATCGCGACCTTCGATCCCGATGAGGACGGAGGACTGGGTGACTTCGTGGTCCTGACCCACGAGACGGGCTCGTAGCCCGGCCCTCGGGCCGTGGCGCGACACCCCTCCGTTCGTAGCTTGTCTCCCATGGATCGACCGACGCTGCCGGCGCGGACACGCATCGGGGCCGTACACCTGCGGGTGAAGGACCTCGAGAGACTCGTGGCGTTCTACCAGGACGTTCTGGGCTTCACCGTCGTCGGAGAGGACGATGTCACGGCGACGCTGGGGCCGGACGAGGGCCCGCATCTCCTCACCCTTGAAGCGTCACCGGGCGCGCCGCCACCGCCGGAGCCCGGCACCGGGCTCTATCACGTGGCGTATCTGATGCCCTCGCGCGCCGCCCTGGGCGCCATGCTCATCCGGGTGCGCGAAGCGGACTACGCCTTCCAGGGCTTCGCGGACCACGCCGTGAGCGAGGCGTTGTACCTGGCCGATCCGGAGGGAAACGGGATCGAGCTGTACGCGGATCGGCCCCGCCACGCGTGGCGGTGGGACGACGGAGATCTCGTCATGACGACCGCGTCGTTGGACGTCGTCTCTCTTCTGGAGGAAGGCCATTCGGCCGCGCCCCGGCTGCCCCAGGGCGCGCGGGTGGGACACGTCCACCTCAAGGTCTCCAGCCTGCGCCGCGCCGAGGAGTTCTACGTCGACGAGCTAGGATTCGAAGTCACCACCCGGCGTTATCCGGGTGCGCTCTTCGTCTCGGCCGGCGGCTACCATCACCACCTGGGCCTGAACGTGTGGAGTGGAGAGGGAGCGCCCCGCCCACCGGCCGGCGGTCTCGGTCTGGCGGGGATCACGCTGGTGATTCCGGACGCGGGAGAGCGCCGCCGGATCCTCGGCGGCCGCGAGCAGGGGGAGATCGCCGACCCCGACGACGTGGTGCTCAGGGTCGAAGATGCGGTGCGCACGAGCCTCTGAGTCGGGACCCCGGAATCCGCGGGGCTACCAGAGGGGGAAGTTGACCCCGAACGACAGCACCCTGGGTTTCAGAACCGGGTCGACGAAGATCCAGCGGAGCTGAATCTGCGTTCCGAAGCTGGACCTGCCGCCCGGAAGCGACCGCAGCCCGACGACGATGCTGTAGCCCTGCTTGGTGCGCCGGCCGGGCTCGTCGTGGAAGATCGTGCTGCGCCAGGCCAGGCCACCGCCGCCGTACAGCGTACCGTTCCGACCTCCGTAGACGTAGACCGCTTCCAGATTGTACTCGTACTCCTTGAGCTTGGGCAGGAAGGTGACGTCGGCGTTCGGCTGAAGCTCGATCGAGGCTCCCGGGACCATCGGAATCCGCATCCCCGCGCCGAGAACCAGGGAGCTTGACCGATCCTCGTAGCCGAGCCGGAGTCCCGCGCTGATGGGGGTCCACCCGATCCCTTCCTGCTGGGGGGCGGAGGGCCTACGCAACTGGGCCTGGGCGGCGGCTGGAGCCAGAAGGACCAGGGCCGTCAGCCCCAGCACAAGGGAACGAACGCGACGAGCCATGCTTCCTCCAACGGGACGGACGATTTGGCCCCGGTGGAACCCGCCGGGTGGGCTCGTCGTTCCCTTTCCGCCGCCCCTTGAAACCCGAAGGGCCCTCGACACGTCGGGGAAAGAGTGGGTTGAACGGCCGTTCCAACCTGGAGGGGGCGCGGCTCGTCCAACTCTCTGGCGGGCTATCGACCCGCCTGGGGACTTCGTGAGGTGGACCGACGAGCCGGCCGGGAGGACGACGATGCTGATGCGTGTTCTGAAGACGACGTTTCTGTTTGCCGCGTACACGACCCTGGGCGTGACCGGTGACTACGTGGCGGGCCTGATGGCCAGGGAGCCGGAGTCCGGCCCGCGGGTGGTCGTCCGCGCGGACCCGCAGGTGTCGGTCTCGTCGGCCGCGCGCGTGCTGGTCGGTCATTCAGCTGCGTGCGCGTACCAGGTCGAGCGCCGCGTGTCGGTTCCCGCTGACGCGACCCTGACGCTGCGTTTGACCGCAGGATCGGGCGAGCTCCACGTCCAGGGCCGGGAAGGACTGACGGAGGTGAGGGCGGTGGGAACCGCCTGTGCGTCCGACCGGGACGACCTGGACCGACTCCAGCTGAGCGCACAGCGGACGGAAGGGGCGGTCGTGCTTGAGACCCGTTACCCCCACGGCATCCGCCTCGGTGGTGACCACGTGGCGCGCATCGACCTGACGGTCGAGGTTCCCATGGGCATGGCCGCGGACATCGAGGATTCCTCGGGGTCGATGGACGTCGCGGGCACGGGGAGCTTGAAGATCCAGGATGGGTCGGGCTCCATGAGCGTGCACGACATCCGTGGCCCGGTGTCGATCGAGGACGGATCCGGCGGTATCGAGGTGGCGCAGGTGACGGGCTCGCTCGACGTGCAGGACGGATCCGGCGGCATCTCCGTGCGCGACGTGACCGGGCGCGTGCGCCTGGGCGACGGATCCGGGGGCATCGACGTGAAGGGCGCCGGGAGCGACGTGGTGGTGGAGAACGACGGGTCGGGCTCCATCAGCGTGAGCGACGTGCGCGGCGACTTCTCCGTGCTCCACGACGGAAGCGGCTCGGTCCACTACACGCGTGTCGGCGGCGCGGTCAACGTGCCGCGCGACAAGCACCACGGACGTCGGTAGGCGCCAAGGAACCCACCCCAAGACGGCTGCTCGTGTGGCTCCAGGGCCTCGCTCAGAGGCCCTGGAGCGCCGTCCTGCCCTCTTCCTCGAAGAGGTCGGCCACCGTGGTCTCGCGGAAGAACGAGCGGACCTCCCGTGACGCATCCTGCCACCGCGTGTGGACCGCGCACGGGTTCTCGTCGCTGCAGCGCGATCGTCCCAGGAGACACGTTCTGCGCTCTCCCATGTCGTCGAAGTTCGAGACGATGTCCAGCAGGCGCAGCTTCCCGGCGGGCACCGCCAGGCGGAATCCCCCTCCGGGCCCGCGCGTGGAGCGCAGCATCCCCCCGCGTGCCAGCGTGTGCAGGATCTTGGAGAGGTAGTTGCGCGGGACGTCCAGCGCCTCGGCCATGTCATCCACCCGGACCAGTGCGTCGCCCTCCGATTCGGCCAGGTGGATCACGGCCCTGAGCGCGTATACCGCCGTCTGTGAGAGGATCACGTCAACCCGTCCGTCCCCTTGAGTTGTCAGGTCCGCGCCGCGAACATTCCATTAATCACCAATATATGATGAATGTTCCCCTCCGGACCATGCTCTACTACCTGACCGTCACGACCCACGTACTCGCCGCGCTCGTCTGGCTCGGCGGCATGATCTTCTTTGCTCTGGTCTCACCCATCCTGCGCCAGGTCGAGGACGACGCGACCCGCCAGTGGATCTTCCAGAAGGCAGGTGCGCGCTTTCGGACCGTCGGCTGGATCTGCATCGGCGTGCTCGTCGCGACGGGGGTGGCCCAGCTCCACTTCCGGGGGTGGTGGGGCATGGCGGTGTGGGGCTCCGGCGCGTTCTGGAGCAGCCGTCTCGGACACACGCTGGCCGCCAAGCTCTCGATCGTGCTGATCATGCTGGTCCTCCAGGCTGTCCACGACCTCGTCGTCGGTCCGAGGGCCGGCCGAGTCCCGCCGGGCGGCGCGGAGGCGCGCAAACTGAGGCGGCAGGCCGCGCTGCTGGCCCGTTGGAACACGATCTTCGGACTGGTCCTGATCTACTTCGCGGTGAGACTCGCCCGGGGAGGCTGACGTGGTGCGGCGGCCGGGTGGCTTCGAAGGCCACCCGGCCGAGCCGTTTCATTCCGGATGGCGATGCAAAAGCACGGGCACGTGCGCGCCCCGGAGCACCTTGTCGGTCGCGCTGCCCAGGATCGCGCGGCGCAGGCCGGTCTGGCCACGTGTGGCCATCGCGATGAGCGCCGAGCCGTGCTCCTCGGCTTCCTTGAGGATGCCGTGCCCCGGTTGCACGTCCACGCGTGCCACCACGTCGACCTCGAGGTCCCGCGCGCGCATGCGTTCAGCGTGCTCATCCAGGTAGCCCCGGGCCGCTTCGCGGGCGTCGTCGACCAGGTCCTGGTTCATCTGGAAGGTCGTGGGGAGATACGGGCTCGCGATGTCCATGGGATAGGGAACGATCCGGACCAGGCGGTAGGAGGCCCCGAACAGTTCCCCGAAGTCCACCGCGCACTCCAGCACGCTTTCGGAGAGCTCGGATCCGTCGAGGGGGATGAGGATCCGTTCGTAGCTCACGTCGGCGCGGATGTCCGGCGGCTCGTCACCCTCTTCGGGTCGGATGAGCAGCACGGGCCGGTCGGTCTGATGGACGAAGGCGTCGGTCGCGCTGCCCAGCCAGGCGCGGGACAGCGCACCTCTCCCGTGCGTGGCCATGATCACGAGATCCACGTCCTGCGCCTTGGTCTCGGCTTCCAGAGACTCCACGACGTGGCCCGCGAGGAGGCTTGTGGTCAGGGAGCCTCCGGCCAGTCCCTGCGCACGCTCGAAGACGTTCTCGATGTACTGCTCGCTCCACTCCCGAGCGGTGTTGTCCCACTCGTCCTCGGCAAAGGAAGGCGGAGGCTCCTGCACGGTGACGAGATGGACGCCGGCCCCCGAATGCCGGCTGATGGTCAATGCGGGCGAGAGCGCCGACTCGGCAAAGGGGAATCCGTCGAGGGGCACCATGATCTTCCGGTACACGCTCCACACCTCCACGCTGCTGGACGGCCGGTGCCGGGCGGACGAGCCGCCCGGGACGTGGCCGGATCAGAAGCTCGTCGGCTCCGACACGGCGTCGGTGGCCGCGGTCGCGGCCAGGCCCGGCTCGTCGTCCACGAGCCCATCCACCAGACGTTCGGCGGTGCCCTCCAGGGCACTCGCGTCCGTCTCGTCGAAGCCACGGTCCGGCTGACGCGGGATCGTCACGCGGACCAGCGTACCTCGGCCCGGGCCCGACTCGAGAGAGAGCTCACCATGAACATAACCTGCCCGCTCGTGCATCCCGAAGAGCCCGAGGCTCTCACCCGTGTGGGCCAGAACGGAGCCCAGGTCGAAGCCGCGGCCGTCGTCCTCCACTTCGGCCAGAACGCCGTCCCCGTGGACCGAGAAGCGCACCCTCAGGTTGTCGGCCCCCGAGTGGAGCACCACGTTGCTGATGGCTTCCTGGACGATACGGAAGAGGGCCAGGTTCGACTCCCGGGACAGCGGAGGGACGTCACCGTCGAATCGGACGCCGATGTTGCGGCTCCCCGGCATGGAGCGGACGTGCGCTTCCAAAGCGACGCGCACGCCGAGCTCGTCCAGCTCTGGGGGCCGCAATCGCCGAGCGACACCTCGGATCTCTTCAAGGGCGCTCACCACTTCCTCGCGGATCTCGTCGATTGAGCCATTGGCGCCACTCGAAAGATGCCGCTCGGCGATACGCAGGCGGACCAGAACGCCCGCCAAGGTCTGTGCGGTTCCTGCATACAGCTCGTGCGCGATCCTCTGACGCTCACGCTCCTCGGATTCCAGAACACGGCGCGCGAGCTCCTTCTGCCGTCGGCGGTTGGCCGACAGGGCGTCGAGCATCTCGTTGAGGACGTCCGCCAGGCGCTGCAGGCCGGGGTCGGCCACCGGCGAGGCGGAGGCACGGGCCGTCGTCTCTCCCGCGCGGACCCTCTGCACGGTGTCGGCAAGCGCGTCGACCGGCGAGAGGGCGAGCCTGACGAGACCCACGTTGATGGTCACGCTGAAGAGGATCAGCACCGTCGCGGCCACGAGGCCCGCGGCTGTGACGGTCTCCAATCCGATCCGGCCCGAGCCCAGCGCCAGCACGATGCCCGCCATGGCGCCGACCGCCACGAGGAGGAGATTGGCGAGGAAGATCTTCCAGAAAAGCGAGATTCCCAGGAAGCCGGTGACCGTAGGCCGGCGGGACAGCCTCTCGACGAACCCCACCCGCGGACGGGTGCTCGTCCCGCCGGCGGCCGTGTCGTGACTGGCGTTCCTCGCAGGTTCCAACGCTCTTGCCGGTAGGGAGGATCGGGTACGGAATCAATGCGAAAACGAGGGCATTCGCCCTCGTGACATGCCAAAATTACACGTAGCCCTCGCGGTGTCCGACGGCTTGCGTACATTCTTGCATATAGCGATCCGAGAGGCTGTCAGGGACAACGCGCCCCGCGGCGTGGGAGATGCGCCGCCCAAGGTGTGGGAGTTTTCTCTACATTTCTCGTGAATTCCGCATTCAACAGGGAAGCCGACCGAGTGCTGACTGCCGACCAGTACAGGGCCGTTTTCGAGGCCTCTCCCGACGGGCTGATCATCGTGGACGCCGAGGGCGTCGTCCGCGACGTGAACCCGCAGGTGGAAGCTCTCTTCGGGTGGGCCCGGGAAGAGCTCTTGGGCGAGCCGGTCGAGATGCTGGTGCCCGATGGGGTACGCGCCGCCCACGAGGGACACCGCCGACGATATGCTCGCAGCCCCCACAACCGGCCCATGGGTGTAGGCCTCGAGCTCCGTGGCCGGCGCAAGGACGGCTCGGAGTTTCCGATCGAGATCAGCCTCAGCCCGTGGCGGGCCGACGACGGGCTCCACGTGATCTGCACGGTTCGCGACGTCACGGACCGGAAGCGGCTCCAGGACTTTTCGGCGGGGGCCATGAGGGCGTCGGAGGAAGAGCGTCAGCGCATCGCCCGGGAGCTACACGACGACACGGCTCAACGCCTCGCGACCCTCCTGCTGAGGGTGCGCCTCCTGGCGATGGAGAAGGATGCCGCGACACGCGCGGAGCGCTTCGGAGAGCTCCGGGAGGAGATCCTCGAGACCGCGGAAGGCGTCAAGCGCATCGCGCGCGGGCTTCGGCCGCCCGAGCTCGAGGAGGTCGGTTTGGCCACCGCCTTGCACGCGCACCTGCGAACGCTGCGCGAGGCCGCGGGCCTGGACGTCGAAGCGGACATCGATCCGGTCGACCGCCTTCTGGCGCCGGACTCGAGGCTCGCGCTCTACCGGGTGGTTCAGGAGGCGCTCTCGAACGTGGTGCGCCACTCGGGCGCGTCCCGTGCGCGCTTGCGCTTGACCGTCGATGACGGTTTCGTACGCGCCGTCATCGAAGACGCGGGGCGTGGTTTCTCCGAAGATCGGGTGGCGGAGCGGGGTGGGGGACTCGGCCTCGTGGGCATGCAGGAGCGTGCCCAGATGATCGGAGGGCGTGTCACCATCGAGAGCACGCCGGGAGAAGGCACGCGCATCCGCATCGACGTGCCCGCGACGGCCACGGAGACCCAGAATGCCTGAGGCGACGAAGATCCTGCTCGTGGACGACCACGCGATGTTTCGCGCGGGGATCCGCCATCTGCTCGAGGCCGAGGCCACCCGCCTGGAAGTCGTCGGGGAGGCCTCGTCCGGCGACGAGGCCGTAGACCGCGTCCGCGAGCTCAAGCCCGACGTCGTGGTCATGGACCTGTCGATGCCGGGCTCCAACGGCCTCGAGGCCACCCGACGGATCGCGGCGCTGGAGCTGGACACGAAGGTGCTCGTGCTCACCGTCCACGCCGAGGAGGAATACCTCGTGCCGGTGGTCGAGGCCGGAGCGAGCGGCTACCTGACCAAGACGAGCGCCGATACCGATCTGATCGAGGCGATCCGGGTGGTCGCGCGCGGCGAGGTGTACCTCCCGCCCAAGGCCACCACGCTCCTGCTTGCAGCGCTACAAGGCGTCGGAGGCGGACGACACGGCGGGCCTGCACGACCTGAGCACACGGGAGCAGGAGGTCCTGGCGCTCACCGCGGAGGGCTACAGCTCCCGGGAGATCGGGAAGAAGCTGTTCATCAGCCCGAAGACGGTCGACACCTACCGCTCCCGCATCATGGACAAGCTCGGGCTGAACCACCGCTCCGAGCTGGTGCGCTTCGCCCTGCGCGTGGGGCTGCTCAAGGAGATGTAGGCGCCTTGCGGATCCTCGTCGTCGAGGACGACAAAAAGGTCGCCCGCTTCCTCGAGAAAGGTCTCCGCGAAGAGGGGTACTCGGTGGACCTGGCCCACGACGGGACCGACGGGCTCATGAAGGCGCGGGTGTACGACTACGATCTCCTGGTCCTGGACGTGATGCTCCCCGGCAAGTCCGGATTCGAGATCGTGCACGAGCTTCGCGCCGCCAAGCTGACCGTCCCGGTGCTCATGCTCACGGCCCGCGACGCGCGCGAAGACATCGTGCTCGGCCTGGATGTGGGGGCCGACGACTATCTCACCAAGCCATTCGGATTCGACGAGCTCTTCGCCCGCATCCGGGCGCTCCTGCGCCGGGGTGGGGCCGCGCGCCCCGACCGGCTCCTGTACGCCGACGTCGAGCTCGATCGCGTGGGGCATACCGCGTCGCGCGGGGGCCAGAAGCTCGATCTGACGCCCAAGGAGTTCCAGCTCCTCGAGTTTCTCTTGCTCAACCCGGAGCGCGTCGTGCGCCGGACCGAGCTGCTGGAGAAGCTGTGGGATCTCCAATTCGACCCGATGAGCAACGTCGTCGACGTGCACATGGCCCATCTGCGCCACAAGCTGCGCGACGCCGGGGACGGCCCGCTGGTTCATACGGTCCGTGGGGTGGGCTACCTGCTCCAGAAGGGCGATCCCGAGTGACGCGACGGTCGTTCCGGATCGATCTCGCGCTTCGCGCCACCGCGACGATGGCGGTCGGCCTCGGCGCCATCGCGGCGGTCACCTATTTCACGCTCCGCTCCGTCCTGGACCGGGAGCTGGATGCCTCGATCCTGAACGTGGCCTCCATCCAGGCCTCGTCGCTCACGGCCGCGCCTTCCGGGGAGATGCACTTCCACGAGTGGGAGCTGACACCCGGCGAGGCCACCTCGCTCCGCGACCTGATACGCTACGCCGAGGTCTGGCGCGCCGATGGCGTCAGCCTGCTGCGCAACCAGTACATGACCTCGGATCTGCCGCTGGATCGCGAGCACCTGGCGCGGGCGGCCGAGGGCAACCTCGTGTGGACGGAGACCACGTGGAACGGGATGCGGATCCGCACGCTCTACTATCCGCTGGAGCGCCTGGGGACGGCGCACCACCGCCACGTGCTGCAGGTCGCGGCGCCGCTCACGTCCCGCAACCAGATGCTCATGCGCGTGCTGGCCTTCTTCGCGCTGCTGACCGTCACGATGTGCGGCGCGGCGTTCGTCGGGGCGGCATGGCTGGCGGATCGGGCCATGCGCCCGGTGCACGAGGTCATCGACCAGGCCGAGGCGATCCGCGCCGGGTCGCTCGACCGGCGTATCCACGCCTACGCCGAAGTGCGGGAGTACCACCGGCTGGTCGAAGTCCTGAACAGCATGCTGGGGCGGATTCAGGGCGCGTTCGAGGCTCAGCGCCGGTTCACGGCGGACGCGAGCCACGAGCTCCGCTCTCCCCTGACCGCCATGCGCGGCGAGCTGGATCTGGCCCTGCGCCGTGACCGGAGTCCGGAGGAGTACCGCAGGGTGCTCGACAGCACGCTGGAGGAGGTCGTCCGGCTCTCTCGCATCACGGAGGATCTGCTCGTCCTCGCACGATCGGACGCCGGTGCCCTGCGGCCCCGCAAGGAGCCCGTGGACGTGACCGGCGTCGCCGAGCGGGTGCTCGAGAGGCTCGGCGCGGTGGCCCGAGAGAAGGGTGTGACCTTCGGGTTCTCGACGGAGGGTGACACCACCGCGAGGGTGGACTTGGGCCTGCTGGGGCAGGTGGTGTGGAACCTGGCTGACAACGCGATCAAGTTCACTCCGAGCGACGGACGCGTGGATGTGGTGGTGCGGAGGGAAGGGACGGATGTGGTCCTCCATGTGCGCGATACCGGGCCGGGCTTCGGCGCGCCGGAGCATGCGTTCCGGCGCTTCTACCGGGAGGATGCGGCGCGGACCCACGACACGCCGGAATCGGGGACGGGGCTCGGCTTGGCGATCGTGCAGGCGGTCGCGGAGGCGCACGGGGGGCTCGCCACGGCAAGCAACGGGGACGAAGGCGGAGCTCGGGTCACCGTGCGATTTCCGGCTTAGGCTCCCGGCCTCTGCCCACCTCGGCAGCCTGCTCCGCCTCGATCTCAGCTGCCGGGCGCCCTCCATCACGAAGCCTCGGTGCGGGTGGCGAATTGCCCACGGAACGTGTCCCGCACAGGGTGATTTCCACCCCCGGAGTGGCTACCATTATGGGCGGTGGCGAGGTTGCTGGAAACGGGGATGCGGGGAGGTGTGGCCACAACGTTCGAAATCACGGGTTTTTCCATACATGAGCAAGCAATCCCGCGCGTACAATTCGTTCGAAGCCGCCCAGGCCCAGTTCGACCGTGTCGCCGACCTCCTGGACCTGGAGGAGAGTGTACGAGCG
Source organism: uncultured Gemmatimonadales bacterium (assembly GCA_963751265.1). Taxonomy (GTDB): domain Bacteria; phylum Gemmatimonadota; class Gemmatimonadetes; order Longimicrobiales; family Gaopeijiaceae; genus SZUA-318. The sequence goes on from CAVVTU010000001.1 coordinate 383,354, forward strand.
CTTCTCCGGGATCCCCTCCGCGAGTATTCGTTCGCCATTCCGGTGCGCATGGACGACGGATCGGTCCGGGTCTTCCGGGGCTTCCGTGTGCAGCACAACGACGCTCGCGGCCCCTCCAAGGGGGGGATCCGCTTTCACCCCCAGGAAAGCCTCGACACGGTGCGTGCGTTGGCGATGTGGATGACGTGGAAGTGCGCCGTGGTGGACATCCCTCTAGGTGGGGCCAAGGGGGGCGTCGTATGCGACCCCCACGATCTCACGCAGCGGGAGCAGGAGGGGATCTGCCGCGGCTGGGTGCGGCAGGTGGCGCGAGACGTCGGTCCCACGCGCGACGTTCCGGCTCCCGACGTGATGACGACCGCGCAGCACATGCTCTGGATGCTCGACGAGTACGAGGTGATCGAGGGGCGTCGGCTCCCGGGCTTCATCACGGGCAAGCCCGTCGCGATGGCCGGCTCGCTCGGCCGCAAGGAGGCCACCGGCTACGGCGTGGTGTTCACGATCCGCGAAGCGCTCAAGGAGCTGGGCATCCGCGTCAACGATACGCGGGCCTCGGTCCAGGGGTTCGGGAACGTGGCGCAGCACGCGATCGACCTCTATCAGCAGATCGGCGGCACGGTCAGCTGTGTCTCGTGCTGGGATCAGACCGCCCGCGAGAGCTTCGCGTACAGGAAGGACTCGGGCGTGGTTCTCGACGAGCTGACGGAGGTCACGGACGCGTTCGGAGGAATCGATCGGGACCGGGCGAAGGCCTTGGGCTACGAAGTGCTGTCCGGCGACGATTGGCTGGCGCAGGAGGTGGACATCCTCATTCCGGCGGCGTTGGAGAACCAGATCAACGCCGAGACCGTGACGCGCATCCCCTCGCAGGTGAAGATCATCGCCGAGGGGGCCAACGGTCCCACGTCGCTGGAGGCGGACCAGGCCCTGCGCGAGCGCGGTGCCTTCGTCATCCCGGATCTCCTGGCCAACGCGGGCGGGGTCACCTGCAGCTACTTCGAGCAGGTCCAGAGCAACATGAACTACTACTGGACGCGGGACGAGGTGCTCGGCAGGCTCGATCGGAAGATGACGGAGGCGTTCATCGCCGTGAGCGAGCTGGCGCGGTCCAGGAGCCTCTCCATGCGGGACGCCGCCTACGTCATCGCCGTGGATCGCGTGGCCGAAGCCTGCCGGAGCCGGGGATGGGTATGAAGGACGCTCGCCGGCAGGCTCGGGATTGACGTCGCATGGAAACGGTGCGGGAGACGAGCAACCCGCCGGTTCCTCCATTCGGGCGCGGGTTCTTCACGTCCGATGCCCTCGCGTCCCGGATCGGCACGGGTGAGCTCGGGGGCAAGGCCGGAGGGCTGATCCGGATCGGGGATGCGGTCGCGGCCCGGTTCGCGGAGGGCGCGTTCCCCGGGGTACGGGTGTCGATTCCCCGGATGACCGTCCTTGCCACCGGCGTGTTCGACACCTTCATGGAGCAAGGCGAACTCTACGATGTCGCGCTCTCGGGCCTTCCCGACGAGCGCATCGCCCATGCGTTCCAGAAGGCGGATCTCCCGACAGGGATCCTGGGCGACCTTCGGGCGCTGGTGGACGAAGCCCACACGCCGCTCGCCGTGCGCTCGTCGAGCCTTCTGGAAGACGCGCTGGCCCACCCGTTCGCTGGGATCTACGAGACCAAGATGGTCCCGAATCTCGAGCCGGATTCCACCACGAGGTTCCGGGAGCTGGTGGAGGCCGTGAAGCTGGTCTTCGCCTCCGCGTTCTTCTCCGGGGCGCGGACGTATCGCCGGGTGGTCGGTGTGGACGACCGTGCGGAGAAGATGGCCGTGATCATCCAGGAGGTCGTCGGCACGCGCCACGCTGGCCGCTTCTATCCCGCCGTGTCGGCGGTCTGCCGCTCCTTCAACTACTACCCCTCGGGTCCGGCCCATCCCGAGGACGGGGTCGCGCAGCTGGCGCTGGGGCTGGGGAAGACGATCGTGGATGGGGGCGTCTGCTGGTCCTATTGTCCGCGCTATCCCGCCGTGCCTCCGCCGTTCGCTTCAGCGCGTAGCATGCTCAGGGAAACTCAGACGAGGTTCTGGGCGGTGAACATGGACAAGCCGCCGGCCTACGATCCGCTCTCGGAGGCCGAGTACCTGAGCGACTCGGACCTGGCAGACGCCGACTACGACGGCACCCTGCGCTATCTGGCTTCGACGTACGATGCGGCTTCGGATCGACTCGTTCCGGGCACCGGGCGCCGCGGGCCGCGCGTGCTCGACTTCGCTCCCGTGCTACGGCTTCGCGAGTGGCCGCTCAACGACGTGCTGGTCGGGCTCCTGGATGTCGCCGGAGTGTCGCTGGAGATGCCGGTGGAGATCGAGGTGGCCGCCACGCTTCCCACCTCTTCGGAGGGAACGGCGTCCGTCGGACTCGTGCAGGTCCGTGTGATGTCCACTCCGGGGGCCGAGGTCGACGTGCCCGAGGAGGCGCTCACGGCCCCGGACCTTCTGATGGCCTCACGCCGCGTCATGGGCAACGGCGACCTGGACACGTTGCGGGACGTCGTCTACGTCAGGCCCGAGACGTTCGAGCTGCGGCACTCAAGGGCCGTGGCGGGGGAGATCGCGGAGCTCAACCGGACCCTGATGGAGGAAGGACGGCCCTACCTTCTTCTCGGCTTCGGCCGATGGGGCAGCTCGGATCCCTGGCTGGGCATCCCGGTGACCTGGGGGCAGGTGGCCGGGGCCAGGGTGATGGTCGAGGCCACGCTGCCCGAGATCCGGATCGACCCGAGCCAGGGATCGCATTTCTTCCACAATATTTCGAGCCTGGGTGTCATTTTCTTCGCCCTCGGCGCTTCAGAGCCGACCGACGTGCGTTGGAGTTGGCTGGCCGGACACGCCGCGGTCCGTGAGACGACGTTCCTCAGGCATCTGAGGCTCACCGAGCCGCTCCTCGTCCGCGTCGACGGCAAGAGCGGCCGCGGGTTCGTGCGCTGGAGCGGGCCCGTCCCGAGCGGGGAGGGAGCATGAGTCCCGGGCGCGGAATGGAGGATCTGCTCGGGCCACTCCAGGAGCGGGCCAAGGAGTTACGGTGCCTGTACCGGGTGGGCGAGGCGCTGAAGCGGGTCGATGCGCCGCTGGACGAGGTCTTCAAGAAGGTGCTCGCCGCGATCCCCGACGGATGGCAGTATCCGGGCGTGTGCCGGCCGACGCTTCGGATACGGGACCGGACGTACCGGCCGCCCGACTTCGATCAGTCGCCATGGCTCCAGCGTGCCGAGATCCGGGTGGACGACGAGGTCGTGGGCGAGCTCAGCGTGTACTATACCGAGGAGCGTCCGCAGGTCGCCGAAGGCCCGTTTCTGACCGAGGAGCGCCAACTCCTGGTCACGCTCGCCGAGCGGATCGGGCTCTTCCTCCTCCAGCGCGAGCGTTCCACGGAGCGGCCCAATCGAACGGGCTCGGCATCGTCCGGCGACCCCGCCCGGGGGGACTGGCAGGTCGTTCTCGACTTCCTGAAGCGGACCGACCCGCACCTGCTTCGGCGCATCGCCCGGAAGATGCTGAACCTCCTCCGGTGGAAGGGGATTCTCGAGGTGGAGGAGCTGTTCCACGAGACCTCCGGAAGACCCACCGAGGATGACGACAACCGGCTGCGGCGCCATACCGCCGATCGTGAGACGGTATCGGCGGACCGGGTGTTCGCCGTCGCCGGCGAGCACTGCGGCTCGGAGGAGATCCTCGGCTACATCCAGATGTGGCTGGGCCAGGACCGGGTGAGCTTCCTCGTCACCACCCTCGAGGAGCAGAGCTCGTCGCTGGGTGAGATCATCGACGCCCTGGAGCGGTTCCAGGTGCTCGGGATCGGGGAGGACGAGCTGCCCTCGTCCGTGCAGATGATGCTCCGGGCCGCGCTGCTGCGGCGGTTCTTCACCGACCAGATCGAGTTCATCAACGCCGCCAAGGGGCTGGTCACCCTGGACGACTTCCACGATCTGGCGGCGCGCGTGCTCCATCCCCCGAAGAGTCACGGGAAGGTCGGCGGGAAGAGCGCCGGATTGTTTCTGGCGCGGAAGATCATCGAGGCCACCACGGAGTCGCAGTCGGTGCTCCGCGACATCAAGGTGCCCCGGACCTGGCACATTACGTCCGACGGCGTGGTGGCGTTCGTACGATACAACAACCTGGACGACGTCTACGACCGGAAGTACATGGACATCGAGCAGGTGCGGCAGCAGTACCCCAACGTCGTCCAGGTCTTCAAGAGCTCTCCGTTCCCGCCGGAGCTGGCCAAGGGACTGTCGGCGGTGATGGACGAGTTGGGCGACAAGCCCCTGATCGTGCGCAGCTCCAGCCTGCTCGAGGACCGCGTGCGCGCGGCTTTCTCCGGCAAGTACCGGAGCGTCTTCCTCCCGAACCTGGGGAACAAGCAGGAGCGGCTCCAGGCGCTCCAGGACGCGATCGCCGAAGTCTACGCCTCCATGTTCGGTCCCGACCCGATCGAGTATCGGGCCGAGCGCAATCTCCTCGACGTTCACGAGGAGATGGGCATCATGATCCAGGAGGTCGTAGGGACCCGGGTCGGCAAGTACTACCTGCCCGCGTTCTCAGGGGTGGCGTTCAGCAACAACGAGTTCCGCTGGTCTCCACGCATCAAGCGCGAAGACGGGCTGATCCGGCTGGTCCCGGGGCTGGGCACGCGGGCGGTGGATCGGCTCAGCGACGACTACCCGATCCTCCTGGCGCTCGGACAGCCGGGCCTCCGGGCCAACACCTCGCTGGACGAGGTGGTCCGGTACTCACCCAAGATGGTCGATCTCATCGACCTGGAGTCCAACGAGTTCCGGACCGTGCCGGTGGCTCAGCTCCTCCAGGAGTGCGGTGACGACCTGCCGCTGATCCGGCGCATCGTCTCCATCGTGGACGGGGACGTGCTTCGGCGTCCGCGCGGCATCACCGAGCGGATCGGTGACAGCCAGTGTGTGGTCACCTTCGAGGGGCTGGCCTCGGAAACGACGTTCATGGCTCGCATGGCCACCCTCATGAAGGTCCTGAAGGACCGTCTCGGCTTCGCGGTGGACGTGGAGTTCGCCTCCGACGGGACCGATCTGTACATCCTGCAGTGCCGTGCGCAGAGCTACGGAGGCCTGGGTTCGCCTCCGGCCATTCCACGCGACGTGCCGATGGATCGGGTGCTGTTCTCGGCACACCGGTACGTATCCAACGGGCGGGCGGGCCCGATCAGCCACGTGGTGTACGTCGATCCCGATGCGTACGCGGGGCTTCCGGAACTGGATCTCCTCTGGGAGGTTGGACGAGCCGTGGGCCGGCTGAACAAGGTGCTCCCCAAACGGCGGTTCATCCTGGTGGGGCCGGGTCGTTGGGGGAGCCGTGGCGACATACGATTGGGCGTGAGCGTCAGCTACGCGGACATCAGCAATACCGCGGTGCTCGTCGAGATCGCACGCAAGAAGGGCAACTACGTACCGGATCTGTCGTTCGGTACGCACTTCTTCCAGGATCTCGTGGAGTCGGGGATCCGCTACCTGCCCCTGTACCCGGACGAGCCCGCGAACCACTTCGACGAGGACTTCCTGCGGCGTGCGCCCAACTGTCTTCCCGATCTCCTTCCGGAGTTCGCCCATCTCGCAGGGGTCGTGCGCGTCATCGACCTGCCGGCCGTGCGGGACGGACTCGTGCTCCACGTGTTGATGAACGGTGAGCTGGAGGAGGCCCTGGGCGTTCTCGGCGAGCCGGGCTCGTTCGAGGAAGCCCAGGGGCGCGCGTAGGCGCGACACGGAGGTCGGGCGGAGGAGCGTTCGCGGGGCGGGCCGCCGTGGTGCGCTCAGAGCGTCATGCTCTCGATGTCGTTCGGATGCTCCGTGGTGATGCGGTTGCCCGTGGCGGTCACGATGGCCGTGTCCGAGTGCCGGAAGCCCCCGAGCCCCGGAATGAAGACCGCCGGCTCCACCGTGAAGACCATCCCCTCCTCGACGAGCATGTCCTCGTCGAACCGTAGAAACGGAGGCTCATGGACCGAGAGCCCGAGCCCGTGGCCCGTGCGGTGCAGGAAGTACTCGCCGAGGCCCGCCTTCTGGAAGACCTGCCGGGACGCCTTGTCCACGTCCTTCATCGGCACGCCGGGCTTCAGCGCTTCCAGGCCGGCCAGCTGCGCCTCTCGCATGAGCTCGAACGTCTCGGCCTGCCGTGCGTTCGGCTTGCCCAGGAAGCAGGTGCGCTCCGATTCGCCCCGATAACCGTTCAGCGCTACCTGGCGGCTGTGGATGAGGATGTCCCCCTTCTCCATGGCGCGCGTGTTCGAGAACACGTGGGGCATCACGGTCCGGACGGGCCCGGTGGGACTCATGGCGAAGAGGTCGAGCGTCGCGCCGGGGTGCTTCGCAGAGACCTCCTCGAGGATGGCGTCGTTGCCCACGCCGTCGATCCCGATCTCGGTGATTCCCGGCCGGAGCGCCGCCAGTGAGGCGCCCACGCCGAGGCTCGCGAGACGCCCGGCCTCCAGCATGAGCTCGATCTCGGCCTGGTCCTTGATCGTGCGCATGGCGACGATCTTCGGTCCGATGTCGGCGAGCTCGAAGCCCGACTGGGTGAGGTGGTGGGCGAGCGCGAGCGACATCGAGTCCGCCTGGACGCCGACACGTGAGCCTTTCGTCAGCCGTCCGAGGATCGTGTCCAGGTGCTCCAGGTGGCTCTTGCCGCCGCCGGCCCGCTCCGGGTGCTCGTAGTAGACCATGAGCTCCCCGACCGACGCTTCCTCGCGGGCGTGCGCCTCCTCCAGGGCCGGGATGATCATCGTCAGATGCTGGGGCGTGATCACCAGGTCGATCGGCCGCGAGTACACGACCGCCTTGAACCCGCTCAGGTAGTACTGGTCGTCCGGCGCCGTCACGACGCAGAGAGCGATCTGGTGGTCCTCCATGTATCGGCGGAAATGCTCGATGCGGTGGCTGGTATCCAAGGTCATGATTCCTTCGGTTGGAGTCGTGGAGTCACCAGGCTCACGACCACGAGCGCGATGACCGACAGGGGCAGGGAGAAGAGGATGCTGTTGAGGTCGCCCGGCTTGTGCAGCCCGATCTCCCAGAAGAGCGTGCCCGCGCCTCCGAGCACGATCGAGGCGACGCCGCCCGCCGGCGTGGCCCGCTTCCAGAGGATGGCGGCGAGGACCGCCGGGGTGATGGCCGCGCCGTACATCGTGTAGGAGTACATCTGGATCGAGAGGACGGACGGGAAGAACGTGCCGAGGACCCAGGAGACCACCCCCAGGAACAGAACGACACCACGCGTGATCCAGAGCCGCTTGGTCTGGGACGCGTCCGGATCGACGAAGCGCACCCAGAAGTCGTGCGTGACGTTGGTGGAGCAGGAGAGCAGATAGGAGTCGCCCGTGGTCACGATGAACGCCACGGCGGCGGCGAGGAGGGGGGCGCCGACCACGAAGGGCATCGAGCCGAGCGCCACCCTCAGGATGGCCGTGTCCGGGGTGATGTCCGGAAAGAGGATGACGGCCGTCGAGGACATCAGGGTGGCGAGCGTGAGCACGACGACCGCGCCGACGAAGAAGCCGATGTTGGACTTTTTGGCCGTGGCGCTGTCGCGCGCGGCGGCGAAGCGCTGGTACATGTTCTGCTCGCCAAGGATCAGCATCAGCAGCGGCAGAAAGTAGCCGAGCGTCTGCACGGTGCTGAGCCCGCCCGTCCAGGTGCGCCTCGTCGGCGGGAGGTCGTGGAAGAAGCCCAGCCCGCCGGCGTGCGCCATCGCGAACGGGAGCCCGACGACGAGACCGAACAGGATGAGCAGGGCGCTGAGCGCGTCCGTGTATGCCACTGAGAACAGGCCGCCCGTGAGGGCCAAGAAGACGATGAAGACCGCCGTGATCGCACTGCCCAGGTCGACGGGAATCCCCGTCGTGAGGTGCAGGACGTAGCCGCCGCCGATGAACTGGTACGACGTGATGCCCACGTACGCGAAGAGGATGCAGAGCGCGGCGAGCACTCGGGCGGCCGGCCCGTACCGCCGCTCCAGCACCTCCGGGATCGTGTAGGTGGCGAGGTCCCGCACCTTCTCCGCCAAAAAGAAGTAGAGGATGACGATCCCGATCGGTACGCCCGCGTAGAAGAACACCGTGGCCAGCGGCCCGTGCTGGTAGGTGAACGCGGCGCCCCCGACGACCGTGCCCGACCCGACCCAGGTGGCGAGCAGCGTTCCCATCATGACCCAGAGCGGCAGGCTCCGACCGGCCAGCATGAACTCGTCGCCCGTGTGCACCCTGCGCTTGGCGAACCAGATGCCGAGGCCACCCATCAGCAGCAGGTACGCGAAGATCACGAGCAGGTAGGGGGTGCCTCCCATCGGATGCGCTCTCCTTGGGGTCGGATCCGGAGCGGACGGAGCTTCTCGGCGCGCCGGGCACGATACGGTTCGGGATGGTGGGGGACAAGCGAGCGGCCGGCTCGGGACGGGGCGGGGCGGAGGAAGGCGGCGACGGTGGCCCGCGATCCGCCGGCGTCCGGAGACGTCGTCCCATCCGAACATTCCCAGTTCCCGAGTTGCTGCTATGGTACGATTCGTGACGGGACCTCCTGTGGCGCCGCGTCGGACGAGCCGGCGCGGCCCGTCATCCATGCTCCGGAGGAACCCATGAGCTCATCCTGCCGTTTCCCTCGCCCTCTCCTCCTCTTCCTGGGGCTCTTCGCCCTCGCCCTGGTCGCGTATCCAGGACGGGCTTCGGCCGCGGCGACGACCTGCTACGACATGTACGGGCAGCCCCGCCAGTGCACGGCGACGGAGCAGTACGGCGAGTGCCTTTCGGCGTCTGCGGATTCCATGCAGCAGTGCGTGGACGATCAGCCCTGGTACACCCAGGGTGGGTGCTACGTGGCCCGGCTCGCCGATGATTTCGTCTGCACCACACAGCTCGTCGAGAGCGCCCTCCTGCCGCCCGTCGGTTGATGGCGGTGCGAGCTCACGTCACCCACCGCCGGGGGGGCCACGGCCCCCCCGGCGGTCGAGTCCTGACCGTGAGCGGGGTCATCGTTTGGGTGATGACGGCATGCTCGGGCGGCCCCGATGCGGACGCGCTCGGCGTTCCGACGGACACGCTTGCGCCGCCCGTCGATACGGTTCGGGTGGCGCTGCCGGCGGGACGGCCGGTCGTCGGGGAGATCCTCGGGGTCACGGACGCCGTCCAGGGCGACTCCGGGTGGGTCGTCCTCGACGCTCGCAGTCGCCGGATCGCGTTCCTGTCTCCGGAGGGAGACCTCGAGCGGGTGGCCGGGCGGGAAGGGGACGGACCTGGGGAGATGCGCAGACCGGTGGCTCTGGCCCTCCTGGGTGCGCGGATCGCCGTGGCCGAGCGGGGAGGGCGCCTCGTCTTCTTCGGCGCGGACGGTGAGCCGGCGGGCGGAACCCTCATCCGCGACGCGGACTGCACGTTCTCCGACGTGCACGCCCTGTTGGGTGGGGGTGACAGCCTGGTCGCGCTCAGTACGTGTGCGTATCGGTCCGGCCGCACCACGGCTCGGGTCGCGCGGGTGGGGCCTGATGGCGGAGACCGCATTGTGGCGGAGTGGACGTACGACGACTGGCGGTCCGGCTCGATGGACCCGATGCAGTTCCCGGTTCTGGCGATGGTCGGGCGGAGGCTCGCGTTGGGCGTCGCTCCCGATCCCTGCTTGCGGATTCTGGGCCGGAATGGAGCCACCGTCCGTCGCCTCTGCTATCCCGACCTTCCCCGCCGCCCCCTGCCCGATTCGGCGCGGGAGGCTCTGGCCCACCTGCAGGAGAGCCTGAAGTCGCGAGGGGCCGGTGTCCGCATCCGGACGTCCTCGACCTACCTCCCGGCCTTCCACGCTCTTCTCGGCGGTGGAGCCACCTGGGGCTTCCTCGCGGTACCGCCCGAAGGCGGCGACGCCGTGGACCGGGTGGAGGGGAGCCGCCTGCACCGGATCATCGTGCCGGAGGACGGCCACGTCTTTCTGGGGCGCCGCACGCTCCTGTTGGCCGTGGAGCGCGTCGGAGGCACCTCGTTCGGGGTGCTGCCGCTGAGGTGAAGGTGGGCGTGGAAGTGCCTGCGTGGCCGCCCGGGCTACTCGACCTTCACGAACCTCCAGGTCTGCCGGTCGGCGGTGACGAAGTCCTGCTGGATCAGCTGTGTACCCGATCCGGCCCCTTCGGGCACGGCCAGGCCCTCGGTCCTCTGGTTGGGCACGATGTCGTAGAGGGCGATGACCTCGTAGCGCCCTCCACCGAGGGAGAGGACGTACCATGCCTGTTCGGCGGGGTCGCCGGCGCGCTCCTGCTGGATCTTCGCGCCGCTGACCCCGGACCGGCCCGCGACCACGAAAAGTCCGCCCGTGGCCTGGCTCCGGATCAGATAGGTGCCGTTGGCGCGGCGTTCCAGGCGCCATCGCTGGGTGGCTGCGCCTGTGGAGTCCCGCTCCACGACGGGCACACCGTCCGTCGAGTCGTTGGCCTGCAAGTCGGCGGCCATTCCCGTCGCGGCGTTGATGATCATGTAGGCGGCATCCGGCTCTAGCTCCGGGCCCATGTCGGTGAAGAAGCCGGCGTTGCAATCGCTGTCCAGCATTGCAGTGATCAGGGCATCGGGCAGGTCCGCGTCGGGATAGGCGTACAGGGCGCCCGACATGATCGTGCCGTCGTCTCCGTTTGCGTCCGGCAGATCGAAGATGTGACCGAGCTCGTGGGCCAGGCCGCCCCAGAAGCGGTTGACGTTCTGCACGCCCTCCTGAATGCCGTCTACGTCGTGCTGGGGAATGACGAGGCGGCCCACGCTCGCGCCGCCTCCACCCTCGGCGCTCATGTAGATGGCCACCTTGTACGCGGGCGACCCGTCCGTGAGGGCGAGCTTCCGCTTCACCTCCATGTCGATCCAGTAGTTGGCGTTCCGGATCGGGTCCCAGCCATAGGGGTTGGCGCGGTTCTCGTACCAGGCCCGGTCGTGATCTCCGAAGACGACTTCCACGGGGAAGTCCTGGTCGAACCGGAAGGTCGTGCCGTCGGTGAGCGCCCGATACCAGCTTTGGGTGTTGTAGGCCGCGCGCTCGATGGCCGTGACCGTCGCCTCGTGGTACGTGACGTCGGTGGGCACGAACCAGACGAACCGGACCGATTGGTCCAGCGGAGTGGGATCGATCTGGTCGGAGCGTACCTCGCCCTGGTCCGGAGCCACGGGACCGGTGACCGAGCATGCCCCGATGCACAGGACCGGCAGGGCAAGGGAGAGCGCGAGCCCGAATCGAGCGACGTTCATATCGGAGCGGGAGCGGGTGGATGGGGCCCGCGCCACCGTCGGAACTCATCTCCAGGCGGTGGCGGCTTCGGTGAGGCTCGCCTCAGAACTCCAGGTTCTTCGAGAAGAACGGTAGCACGCTCCGCTCGATGCGCTCCTCCACCCGGCTGATGTGCGTGCCGGGGTCGTAGATCTCGAAGGTGTGTCGGACACCGAAGCGTGTGAGGATGTCGTCCAGCTCGCGGGCCGTCGCGGCGATCCCGCGGTCCTGCGCGCCGGCGTCGATCGCGAGCGCGTGCAGCCGCTTCAGATTCGCCACGTACTGGTAGATCATCGCGAGGGGCGCGTTCGCGGCCCAGGCGGCCACCACGTCGGGCTGGATCTTACCGTCCTTCGTGAGCAGGTCGAAGTAGAATGGTGGGTTCTGCGGATCCGGCGACCAGGCTGCCGCCGAGGCGAACATCGCCCGGGTACCGAAGTCGAGGCCCGCCACGTCGTCGGGGCTCTTCACGGCTTCGGCCGCCGCGGCGCGCTGTCCCGGGTTCAGGTTCGCCGCCATGCAGCACGGGCTCATCACGTAGTCGGTGGAGAAGACGTCCGGTCGCTTCATGCCGATCCGGATCGCCCCGTAGCCTCCCATGGAGTGGCCGGAGAGCCCGCGACTCTCACGCCGGGCGAGCGTGCGGTAGTGGCCGTCGATGTAGGCCACGAGGTCCTCAGACACGAAGGTCTCCCAGTCGCCCGTCGTGGCCGAGCTCGAGTACATGCTGCCCTGGTAGAGCGTATACGCGTTCGGCATGACCAGGATCATCTCCTTGGCCGTGCCGGCCGCCAGGTCCTTCTCCATTCCGGCCGGCACGTTCACGAAGTGCTCGGTCCAGCCGAACCAGTGCTGGTCGTCGTCGGTGTAGCCGTGCAGGATGTAGACGACCGGGTAGCGCCGGTCCGGGCTGGACGCGTAGCTGGGCGGCAGGTAGACCGAGACACACCGGTCGGGCGAGTCACCCTCGAGGTTTCCCTCGAGCGACTTCCCGTGCACCTGGATCCGCTCGAGCGTGCCTTTCAAGGGCGCAACGGGGGTCATTCCTTCCTGGCAGGGAGATGTCGCCTGCTGGGCGTGCGCCGCGGTAAGCGGGAACGCGATCAGGACGGCGGCCAGCGCCGACGTGACGGTAGGTCGAAGAGCGCTTCGGGCGACCGATCTCATGGGGTGCCTCCGGAATCGGATGTCGCAGGAGGGAAAAACAATGTAGGCACTCGGCGCCCGATCCTCACGGGGGGTCGACCCGACACGGCGAGCCCGTCCTGCTGATCCTCTCAGCGGCGCACCGGCTCGCGTGCAGCAGGTGTATGTTCGAGTTGGAGAGAAGTGAGGTCGACCAGTTCGGCGGAGGTATCGTGAGAACAGTTCCGAGGATCGGAGCGCTGGGCGCGGCGGGTATCTTGCTGGTGTTGTCGGCGTGCGCTCGCCCACCCGCAGGTGAAAGCGCCAACAAGGATGTGGGCGCATCCGCCCGGGACGCGGCGGATACCGTGCCTCGAGGAGGCACGGCCGGCGGTGGCATGATGCGTGGCGGGATGATGGGCCGCGGAGGAACCGGCGGCATGATGGGTCAGGCCGCCGATACGGCGGACGCCCCCACGGCCCCCGCGGCCGTGGCGAGCGCGCCTGGCTGTCCGGACATCTCGCAGCCGCTGGTGGACGCGGGACGCCGGATCTTCACGGGCAATGGTGCGACCTGCTTCGCCTGCCACGGCAGCGACGCCCATGGCACCACGCTTGCGCCCAACCTCGCCGATTCGACGTGGATCGACGCGGACGGCTCCTACACAGCCATCGTGCAGACCGTACGAGCCGGCGTATCGCAACCCCGGGAGTTCCCGGCGCCGATGCCTCCAATGGGAGGAGCGGAGCTCGGCAGCGATCAGGTCTGCGCGGTCGCCGCCTACGTGTATTCGCTGAGTCACCGACGGCGGTAGGCTCCGCGGGATCACGACCACCGCGCCGAGCCTGGAACATCGCGGGGCGCGGCGGGCTACCGTTGAGCGACGAGCCCGCCGGTTTCCTTCGAGCAAGGGGCGGGACGACCTATCGACTGGAGGCCTCCACGAAGACCCTGCGCGTCGTGCTCGCTCTGACCTTCCTCGTTCTGTTCGCCGGCGTGGCCTTTCTCTATTCCGGCGTCTACCCGATCGGGGCCGACTCACCTCATACCAAGCTGGTGCTCTGGGGAGTGGAGACCCTCCGCGACCACTCCGTCGCGGCCCACTCGAAGGATATCGTGGCGCCCGACCTGACCGACTCCACGATGATCCTCGATGGGGCGGGCCAGTACGCGGCGATGTGCAGTGGGTGTCACCTCGCGCCGGGCTACAATTCGACCGAGCTGCGCGACGGGCTCTATCCGAGGCCCCCCAGACTCGCCAGAGACGAGGACCTGGGCACTCGGGAGGCGTTCTGGATCACCAAGCACGGGCTCAAGCTCACCGGCATGCCGGCGTGGGGCCCGACGCACGACGACCAGGAGATCTGGTCGATCGTCGCGTTCTTGAAGAAGCTGCCGGAGCTGAGCCGGGAGCAGTACGAGGAGATCGTCGCTCGGGCTCCCCAGGATGATGACATGACCCAGATGCCCATGCCGGGCGGAGCTGCCAAAGCCCAAGAGCACGAGTAGCGTCCGGCAGGGCGCGGTCCGCACTGAGTCCCCTTCGGGGGATCATGAATCTTCCTTCATCTTCATCTCACCAACGCTTCACGCATCCCGGATGAGATTCCGTCCGTAACTCGGCGGACCTCACTCCAGAGGATGTACGTGAAGACACTCCTGAGCAGTCCCGCCGCGCTCGCCGCGGTGGCATGGGCGATCTGTGTCGTCCCCCTGTCCGGCCAGGCTCCAACTCCGGACTCGGTGGGCTCGCTGCGACTGGACGACGTCCTGTCGGTCGCCAAGGCACGGAACCCGAAGCTGCAGGCGGTCCAGGCCGCGGCGCAGGCGGCCGCCTATCGGGAGCCCGAAGCTTCGACGCTGCCCGATCCGACCGTTCAGGTCGGCGTGATGAACTTCGGCTTGCCGGACTTCAACGCCGATATGCCGACGTCGATGGCGCCGTCCGTGCAGCTCATGCAGAAGATCCCGTTTCCGGGCAAGCTCTCCCTGAGGGGAGATGTCGCGGAGTACGGCAAGCGGATGGCCGAAGCGGGCGCGGACGAGGTCTGGTGGGACGTGAGAAGCCAGGTGTCGTCGCTCTTCTTCGACCTCTACTCGCTGGACCGCCGCGTGGACGTGATGCGTGAGACGCTCGGGCTCCTCCAGAACTTCCAGCAGGTGGCCAAGGCGATGTACGTGGCGGGCAGCGGCCGGCAGGCCGACGTACTCCGCGCCGACGTCGAGGTGGCGCGCATGGAGGGCGATCTCAAGCAGATGGAGGCCATGCGCGTCACCAAGGCTGCCCGCTTGAACGCCCTGCTCGACCGGCCTGCCGCCACACCGGTGGCCTCACCCGTGCTCGGCTCACTTCCCCTGGACGTGCCTGCGCCGGACACCCTGCTGGGTTGGGCGAGCCAAAGCCGGCCCCTCCTCGAGCGCGCTCGCCTCGGGGTGGCTCAGGCCGACAAGCGCATCGACCTGGCGCACAGAGAGATCTGGCCCGACCTGACTGTGGGCGTCACGTACGGGCAGAGGAACCGCGGGATGGGCACCGAGCGCATGGGGAGCGCCGTGGTGGGCTTCAGCCTGCCGATCCACGCGGGGAGCCGGCAGCTCGCCGCCCGCGACGAGGCGGCGGCCGAGCAGCGCATGGCCGCGGCCGACCTCCAGAGCATGGAGGCGTCGGTGGACGCGCGTATCGGGGAGCTACTCGCCGAGCTGGACCGTGCGCGCACGCTCACGGCGCTCTATCGCGACGAGGTCGTGCCGGAAGCGAAGGCGGCCGTCCAGTCGGCGCTTTCGTCGTACCGCGTCGGGGACGTCGACTTCATGACCCTCGTCGACGCGCAGATGACCGAGAACCAGTACGAAGGGGAGCTCTATCAGCTCCTGGGCGAATACGGGAAGGCCGCGACGGCGCTCGAGTCCGCCGTGGGCCGCCCGCTACCACGCAACGGAACGAGTCTGGCGGAGGCCCGATGAACACGAAGAAGCAGATCCTGCTGTCCGCGGGGATCGTCACACTGGCGATCGGCGTCGTGTCCTTCCGCCTGTACGCTGGGCCGGAGGACGCCGTCCAACCCGCCATGGCGGGTGGGCACAACCATGCGGCCATGAGTGCGAAAGCGGACGAGGGCAAGCCGGTCAAGCTCAGTCCCGAAGGCGCGCGCCGCATCGGCGTCACCTACGCCACCGTCGAGCGCCGGCCGCTGCCCGTTGTCGTCACCACGGTGGGAACGGTCGCGTACGACGAGACCGGTCTGGCCACGGTCAATCCGAAGATCTCCGGCTGGGTCGAGAAGCTCGACGTGGACTTCACCGGGGCGCCCGTGAAGGCGGGCCAGCCGCTGATGGAGATCTACAGCCCGGCGCTGGTGTCGGCTCAGGAGGAGCTCGTGCTCGCTGCGCGCCTTGTGCGCAATGCGGGGCAAGGGCGGGCGGCGGAAAACGCCCACGACCTTCTCCTGGCCGCACGGCGCCGGCTGGCCTACTGGGACATCCCCGACCAGGACATCCGACGGATCGAGGAATCCGGCACGCCGACCAAGACCGTGACGCTGCGCGCGCCCGCCTCCGGCATCGTCGTGGAGAAGAACGTGGTGGAGGGTGACCGCATCATGCCCGGCATGACGGTCTACCGGATCGCGGATCTCTCGAGGGTCTGGATCGAGGCCGACGTGTTCGAAAAGGACCTCGGACTGGTCGAGAAGGGGCAGGAGGCGGAGGTGACGTTCGAGACGTATCCGGGCCGAGTCTTCCGGGGAAGGGTCGCCTTCGTCTATCCGACCGTGTCCATCCAGGACCGGACCGCGCACATTCGCCTCGAGCTGCCCAACCCGCGCCTCGAGCTGAAGCCGGGGATGTACGCCCAGATCCGTCTGGACGTCCCGCCGGGGCCGCCTTCGCTGATCGTGCCTCGCAGCGCGGTGCTCGCCACGGGTGAGCGCGCCCTGGTGTTCGTTCAGGCCAAGAACGGGGAGCTGATGCCCCGCGAAGTGACCATGGGGCGCACCTCCGGGCAGCTCCAGGAGTTGCTGGCGGGCGTGACCGAGGGTGAGCGGGTGGTGTCTTCCGCGGCGTTCCTCATCGACGCCGAGTCGAACCTGGGGAGTATGGCCATGCCGGGCATGGACATGGGCTCCCCCTCGGGCGACGACGATATGTCCGGCATGGACATGAGCGGCGGCTCGACCGGACAGGGGGCGCAGGACATGAAGGGAATGGACATGGGTGGCCCCAAGACGGGTGGCGACTCGAGCGGGCAGGGCGCCGGTGGCGCTTCCGCGCACCAGCACAACTGAGGAGCCGCGACCCATGCTGAAGCGCATCATCGAGTGGTCGGTCAGGAACAAGTTCCTCGTCCTGATCTTCGCGCTCTTCATCACGGCGGGTGGCGTGCTCGCCATGCGGCGTACGCCGCTCGACGCTCTCCCGGACCTGTCCGACGTCCAGGTCATCGTCCGTACGGACTACGCGGGGCAGGCGCCACAGATCGTCGAGGATCAGGTCACCTACCCGATCTCCTCGGAGATGCTCAAGGTCCCCGGCGCGCAGACGGTGCGGGGCTATTCGTTCTTCGGGACGTCGTTCGTCTACGTCATCTTCGCCGACGGCACGGACCTCTACTGGGCGCGCAGCCGCGTGCTCGAGTACCTGTCGGGCATCCAAGGCAACCTCCCCGCCGACGCGCAGCCCGCGCTCGGCCCCGACGCCACCGGCCTGGGCTGGGTCTACCAGTACGCCCTGCTGGACACCACGGGCACGATGTCGCTCGCCGACCTGCGCTCCTACCAGGACTGGTATCTGCGCTACCAGCTGACGTCCGTTCCCGGGGTGAGCGAGGTGGCCTCGGTGGGCGGCTACCAGAAGGTCTACGAGGTCACGGTCGATCCCACCAAGCTGCGCAGCTACGGGATCCCGGTGACGCGGGTGATGGACGCCATTCGCTCCTCGAACGAGGACGTGGGCGCGATGGTGCTGGAGCTCTCCGACCGCGAGTACATGATCCGCGGCCTCGGCTACCTGCAGAACCTGCAGGACCTCGAGAGCGTGGTGGTGAGCGCCACCGACCACGGTACGCCCGTGACGGTGGCCGACGTGGCCGACGTGCACCTGGCGCCGGACGTGCGCCGGGGTGTGGCCGACCTGGACGGGCGCGGCGACGTGGTCGGCGGCATCGTGGTCATGCGCTACGGTGAGAACGCGCTGGCCACCATCGACCGGGTCAAGGAGAAGCTGGAGGCCATCAAGCCCGGCCTGCCCAAGGGGTTGGTCATCAAGCCGGTCTACGACCGCTCCGACCTGATCCAGCGAGCCATCGAGACCCTCAAGGGCAAGCTCCTGGAGGAGTCCGTGATCGTGGCGCTGGTCACCATGCTCTTCTTGTTCCACGCGCAGAGCGCGCTGGTGGCGATCCTGACACTGCCGCTCGGCATCCTCATGGCGTTCATCGCCATGCGTCTGCTGGGCCTGTCCGCCGACATCATGAGCCTTGGCGGGATCGCCATCGCCATCGGCGCCATGATCGACGCGGCCATCGTGATGATCGAGAACATGCACAAGCACCTGGAGCGTGCCATCGACGAAAAGCGCGAGCGTGCCCGGGCGGTCGGGTCCCCCCTGCCCGGGGACCGGGACGACCGCCTCCACACCAACGTCCTCTCGACGCGCGAGCGTTGGGACGTCGTGGTGAGGGCCTCGAAGGAGGTGGGCCCCGCGCTCTTCTTCTCGCTGCTCATCATCACGGTCTCGTTCCTGCCCGTGTTCAGCCTTCAGGCGCAGGAAGGGCGGATGTTCAAGCCGCTCGCCTGGACCAAGACGCTGGCCATGGGCAGCGCCGCCATCCTGTCCGTGACCATGGTGCCGGTGGCGATGGGGCTGTTCATCCGCGGGCGCATCCACCGCGAGCACAAGAACCCGATCAACCGGGCGCTCGTCGGAGTCTACAAGCCCGTGCTCGAGTTCGTGCTGCGCTACCGTTGGCCGGTGGTGGCCACCGCGCTCGCGGTGCTGGTGCTGACCGTGCTCCCGCTGAAGAAAATCGGATCGGAGTTCATGCCCCCGCTCAACGAGGGCACGATGCTCTTCATGCCCACGACGCTTCCGGGCATCAGCGTGGCCGAAGCCCGGCGGACGCTCCAGCTCCAGGACTCGATCCTGAAGGCGTTCCCCGAGGTCGCGAGCGTGTTCGGTAAGGCCGGACGCGCCGAGACGGCCACAGACCCGGCCCCGCTCTCCATGTTCGAGACGACGATCGTGCTGAAGCCGGAGGAAGTGTGGCCCAAAGGCACGACGTACGAGTCGCTGGTCTCCGAGATGGACCGTGCGCTGCGCATCCCCGGGGTCACCAACTCGTGGACGATGCCGATCAAGGGGCGCATCGACATGCTGGCGACCGGGATACGGACGCCGGTGGGCGTGAAGATCTTCGGGCCCGACCTGACTGAGCTCCAGCGGCTGGCCACGGAGGTCGAGTCCGCGGTGAAGATGGTCCCGGGCACCCGCTCGGCCATTGGTGAGCGCGTCGTGTCGGGCACCTACCTCGACATCGACATCGACCGCGCGGCGGCTGCCCGATACGGCCTCAACGTGAAGCAGATCCAGATGGTCATCGCCTCCGCCATCGGCGGCATGAGCATCACCCGCACAGTGGAAGGCCGGGAGCGCTACAACGTTCGCGTGCGCTATCCCCAGGAGCTCCGCGACCAGCCGGAGAAGCTCGAGAACATCCTCATTCCGGTAGGCCGTCGCGAGGCGTCCATGAAGTACATGGCGGCGCCCGGGACCATGGCGGGCATCGACGAGGCAGCCTCCAGTGGTGCGGGAATGGACGGGATGGGCAACGCGGCCGCGGGCGCCGGCAGCATGGGTGGCATGGGCGGCGTGAACGGCGTGGGTGGAGGCGCGAAGGGACCCGCGCAGATCCCCCTGGGACAGGTGGCCCACATCCGCACGGTGAGCGGGCCGATGGCGATCAAGACCGAGCAGGCGTTCCCGACCGCGTGGGTGTTCGTCGACGTGGCGGGGACGGACCTGGGCTCGTACGTGACGGCCGCCAAGAAGATGGTCGACCAGATGGTGACGCTGCCGGCCGGCTATACCATGACCTGGTCGGGTCAGTACGAGTACATGCAGCGCGCCAAAGCCAAGCTCGAGCTCGTGGTGCCCGCCACGCTGCTGATCATCTTCCTGCTCCTATACCTGAATTTCGGGAGAATCGGAGAGACGCTGGTGGTCATGCTCTCGCTCCCGTTCAGCCTGGTCGGAGGCGTGCTCATCATGGCCGCGCTCGGCTTCAACTGGTCGGTGGCCACGGGCGTCGGCTTCATCGCGCTCGCGGGCGTGGCCTCCGAGATCGGAGTGATCATGCTCCTGTATCTCGGCAACGCGTGGGACAAGCACCGCCGCGAGGAAGCGAGCGAGCGCTCGCTCAAGGATGCGATCGTGGAGGGCGCAGCCATGCGCGTGAGGCCGATCGTCATGACGGTCACGGCGATCATCGGTGGGTTGCTGCCGATCTTCTGGGGCCACGGAGCGGGCGCTTCGGTCATGCGCCGGATCGCCGCGCCCATGGTGGGCGGCATGGTGTCGGCCACCGCGCTCACGTTGCTGGTCATCCCGGCCATCTACTCCCTCTGGCAGGAGGCGGTGCTGCGGGCCGAGGCGCGGCGGGAGGCTCGGGAGCTGGCGGAGGCGGCGTTGCAGCCCGCGGGAGCCGATTGAAGGGGCGAACCTGACGGAGGAAGGAGGATTCCGATGAGATCGATGAAGGACGTGAAGGCGATCGTGCGGACCGACTGCGTCGCGGACCTGATCCACGCATTGAAGCAGGAGGGCGTGCCCCGAATCTACGTATCGCGCGTGCACGCGTTCGGGACCGGCGTCGATCCCCAGGACCTCCATCCTTCGATGGATGAAGGTGAGGCCTTCACGGAGAAGGCCAAGGTGGAGTTCGTATGCGCCTGGCCGAGGAGGTCGAGGCGATCGTGGAGCGGGTGCGGGAAAAGGGATGCACGGGCCATCGAGGTGACGGGCTGGTCGTCGTATCCGACGTCACCGACGTCGTGAGCGTACGCACGGGTGAGCACGACGGCATCGCCTTGCTCTGACGACGAGAAATTTCGAGGAGGAAGCGTCATGAAGACTGCGATCCTGGCCGCAACGCAGATGCCGATGGAGCACATGCCCTGGCACAACGGAGGGCTCTTCATGGGGCTGCACTGGCTCTGGTGGGCCTTCTGGCTCGTGATGTTCGCAGTGCTCGTTCTCGCCTTCTGGCGCCTGTTCACCGATCGCTCCGCGACCCGCGACCGGACGTCCTACGAGGAAGCGGCCGAGGCGGCGCTCAGACAGAGGTTCGCCAGGGGGGGAGATCGACGAGGAAGAGTACATCCGGAGGCTCAACGTGCTCCGGGAAACCATCATCGGCGTGTGAGCTTCGGCTCCCGCCCACAGGAGATCGACCGATGTTGAAGACGTACAGGGGAGTGTTCGCCTCGGCGGCGTTGGCCACCACTCTCTCGCTTCTTGTCGGGGCCTGCTCGTCCGGCCCCGCCGGCCCGGATACCCCCCCGGCCGCGCTCCTGACCGTCACCCCCCAGGGCGGCGCCACGGGCGTGTTCGTGGGAACGCCGATCGTGCTGACGTTCGACCATCCGCTCATGGACGGCATGGAGGAATACATGGACGTCCACCAGGGAGACGTCACCGGGCCGGAGGTGGCGGGAACGTGCGTGCTGTCGGAGGACGGGACGACGCTCACGTTCACCCCCGCCGACGCGCTCGAGCCCGCCACGACCTACGTGATCCATGTGGGCGGGGGCATGATGGACGCGGAGGGCGACTCCGTCGACCTCGGCGACTACGGCATGGGCATGGGTGGCGAGTGGGTGACCCAGTCGATGATGGGCGACAGCACCGGGATGGGCGGGATGATGGGGGGGGGCAGTGGGTCCGGACACATGGGCGACGGCTGGTGGGACGGGGACAACTCCACCTGGGGAATGGAGTTCAGCTTCACGACGGCGGGGTAGGGATTGCAGGGGCTGCTCACGGGCGCCAGCGGAGCTGCGAGGCAGTCCACGACGGGCGTGGCAGGCGACTGATCGGGGGACCGGCTCTGCGGAGTCCTCGGCATTGCCCTTCCGATGCTCGGCTGGAACCTTGGAGTGGGCCACCGGAGGGCCGGCACGCCCATCCCCCTTGAGAAACGGATGAGGCCCCATGGATTGGGATCTGATTGCCCCGATGATCGTCGGCGTCGTTTTCATTCTGACGACGGGCGGGGTCCTGATTCTCCGACCGCTCGCCAAGCGTGTTTCCGATCTCCTCGAGGTCTACGCCAGAGACCGCAGGGACGGACTGGAGGGCGAGGTCCGGCAGGTGCGTGATCTCCTGGAGACGATGAACGACCGGCTCCGGCTCATGGAGGAGCGTCAGGACTTCACCGATCGGCTCCTCACCTCGGGAGAGCGTGGAACGGCCCGGGACGCCGAGAAGGAATGATCGCCGACGTACGTAGGGGCACGTGGACCTGAATGCCGCAACCAAGGAGACGAGCGACCCATGGCAGACATCATCGACCACGAGATCTTCGGCGACGACATGCAGCTCGTGGAGATCGAGCTTGACCCGGGTGAGGCGGTGCGGGCCGAGGCCGGCGCCATGATGTATATGGAGGAAGGCATCG
The DNA here is from genome assembly GCA_963751265.1 of uncultured Gemmatimonadales bacterium. Taxonomy (GTDB): domain Bacteria; phylum Gemmatimonadota; class Gemmatimonadetes; order Longimicrobiales; family Gaopeijiaceae; genus SZUA-318. The sequence goes on from CAVVTU010000001.1 coordinate 405,443, forward strand.
AGATGCAGACCTCCACGGGCGGCGGGATGTTCAAGGGCCTGAAGCGCATGGTCACCGGTGAGTCGTTCTTCATCACGAACTTCACCTACCACGGGACGGGGACCGGGCACGTCGCGTTCGCCGCTCCCTATCCGGGCAAGGTCGTGCCGATCGATCTACGTGAGTTCGACGGTCAGTTCATCTGCCAGAAGGACGCGTTTCTGTGTGCCGCGCAGGGCATCGAGATCGAGGTGGCGTTCACCAAGCGGCTCGGCGTAGGTCTGTTCGGCGGGGAAGGCTTCATCCTCCAGCGCCTCGCGGGGGACGGCATGGCGTTCGTCCACGCGGGCGGCACGCTGATCGAGAAGCGTCTCATGCCCAACCAGCGGCTGCGTGTCGACACCGGCTGCATCGTGGGCTTCAGCCGGGGCGTGGACTACGACATCCAGTTCGTGGGCGGATTCAAGAACGCGCTCTTCGGAGGCGAGGGTCTGTTCACGGCGACGTTGACCGGCCCGGGCAGGGTGTACCTGCAGAGCCTACCGTTCTCTCGCATGGCCGATCGCATCATCCAGGCGTCTCGCGTGGGGATCCAGCACCAGGTCGGTGAGAAGCGCGGGGTGGCGGGCTTGGGTGCCAACATCCTCGGCGGGCTCATCAGCGGCGACCGGTAGGAGGGGGCGCCGTCATCAACCCGGCTTCGGCGGGCTCTTCAGCGTCCGGTGGATGACGCCGGGACATTCCTCCTCGCTCATGACGGTCACGTCCATGTCGCGCAGCTTCCCGTCGCGGATGTCGTAGATCCAGCCGTGCACCGAGAGTTCCTGGCCGCGCGCCCAAGCCTGCCGCACGACGCTCGTGCGGCAGACGTTGGCCACCTGCTCGACCACGTTCAGCTCGCACAGACGGTGGTGCCGCTCCTCGTGTGACTCGAGCGCGCCGAGCTCCTCGGCGTGTCTGTCGCGGATCTCCTGGATGTGGCGGAGCCATCCGTCCACGTAGCCGAGGCCCACTCCGTCGTCGCCGAGCGCCGCTCGCACGCCGCCACAGCCGTAGTGTCCGCAAACGATGATGTCTCCGACACCGAGCACGTCCACGGCGAACTGCATGGCGGACAGACAGTTCGGATCGCCTTCCACCACGACGTTGGCGATGTTGCGGTGCACGAACATCTCGCCGGGCAACAGACCCACGATCTGGTTGGCTGGAACGCGGCTGTCCGAGCACCCGATCCAGAAGAAGTCGGGCTCCTGCTGCTGGGCGAGGCGCTCGAAGAACACGGGATCGAGGCGGGTCATCTCGGTGGCCCAGGCCAGGTTCTTCGTGAAGAGGTCGGTCAACGTACGCATCGGGAGGGTCCTGTCCGGACTGATCGAGGTCGGCGTCGAGCCGGACCGACCCGCATGCCACGGTCCGCTGGGTCGGCCTTCAACCCCGCAACTTCTGGGCCCCGGGCTCGTCTGTCCACACCCGCGTCAGCAGCGCCGTCTTCAGCTTCTCGGGCGCCGTCCGGCCCGGATCCGAGAGGTAGACCTCCACGTGCCACGGCTCCCGGCCCAGGCCGTGCTCGGCCAAGAGCGCTCCGATCTTGTCGAAGCTCTCGGGCTCGGTCGCGTAGGGGCCCAGATGGAGAACCCGTGCGAAGCGGCCTCTCTCGAGGGTACGGAGCTCGATCCGACGGGCCTCGGCGTTTTCCGCGAGCTTGCCCTTCGGCTTCTCGGTGGCGGCACGGACGGCGCCGGCTACCTCCTCCGCGGCCGTGTGCGCCGGCACGCCGATCTGAAGGCTCCACCGCCAGTCCTCGGGGGCCGGCAACGCGCCCTCCGCGAGGGTCTCCGCATGGGCGCGCCACTCGCCCACCAGCGGCCCGACCTTGAACGCGGGCCGCCCGGCGCTCTTCCGGGCGAATCGCAGCCCATAACCCACTGTGTAGAGCGCCTGGATCGCGCTCGAGAACGTATCCGTCGTCGGACCACCCTCGCCGTCGACGGCGATCACGGTGCGTTCCGGCACCTCGACGAAGTCCGGCTTGCCTCGGGCCTTGGTGAGCGCGTCGGGCGTGGGAACCATCGGCTTGTCCGTCATGACGCATCCTCCGTCAGCTTCCCGGCGGCCCGCTCGATTCTGCGGTCGGGCACCAGCCACATCAGCGCGACGATCACGTAGATCAGCTCGGCGAGCCAGGGCCTGACCAGCGCCGACCCGATGGCCAGGAGGTAGAGCACGGGCGAGATCTTTCCTTTGAGATCCGTGCCGAGAGCCGTGGCCAGTAGCGAGTCCCGGCCCTCCGCGGCGAGGATGGCCTGCTGCAGCACGTAATAGGCGATCGCGGCCATCAGGAGCACGACCCCGTAGAGTGCCGTCGGGACGGCGGCGAAGGCGTTCTCACCCATCCATGCCGTGACGAACGGAACGAGCGTGAGCCAGAAGAGCAGGTGGAGGTTGGCCCAGAGAATGGATCCGGTCACACGCTCGGCCACGTGGAGCAAATGGTGGTGGTTGTTCCAGTAGATGCCGAGGTACACGAAGCTGAGCACGTAGCTGAGCAGGACCGGCAACATCGGGCGGAGCGCCGCGAGGCTCGCCTCTCGGGGCACGTGCATCTCCAGAACCATGATCGTGATGACGATGGCGAGCACGCCGTCGCTGAACGCCTCGAGACGTCCCGTTCCGATCATGCGTCCGAGACCTGCCGGGCCCACCCCCGCTGCCATGTCCAGAAGAGCACCAGGGCGGCCCCCACCACCGCCGCGACCGTCAGCGCCGACTGGGGCGTGCTCACGTCCATGCTGCGGACCGCCACGATGAAGCCCATCACCACGACGTACAGGCGCCAGGGCCACGAAATCGACCGCCACCGGATCAGACCGAACATCGACGCTGCGCCGCAGAAGCCCCAGGCGACGATGCTGCCGCCCACGAAGAAGCGTGCCCGGGAGGTGAAGATCTCGTAGGCGATTCCGCCGGCGACGGCGCCCGCGACCGCTAGAATGAGCTGTTGCCGGTCGGTCAGCTCCCGCCTGAGCAGATAGCCCGCGAGCACGATGTAGCCGGCGGGGATCGCCCAGTTCACCAGGCCCGCGGGTACGAACGGGTGGGTCAGAAGGCCCGTGAGGTGCTGGATGCCGACCGGTCGCGCGGACGTGAGCGCCAGCACCGGGAAGAGGCGAGGCCAGACCGTTGCGACGAGAGCCATGACGAGGCTGGCCAGCGCGTAGCCATGCGGAACGCGCATGCCCTCCACCGGACTCAGGAGCTTGGGGGTGGCTCGGGTCATGGAACGCTCCGTCCTGTCCAGGTCATGGAATCCGAAAAGCCGCGCTCGGCCGCAACGTAGCAGAACGCCGGGTGGAGCGGATAGAGGGGAGAGGGGCGCCGCGGAGTCTCCGACGTGGAGGCCACGGCCGCTCTTCTCTCAACCCCGCCAGGACACCGCCAGCATACCCACTCGATCGATCCCGAGCGAATCGGTCAGTACCCCGATCACCTCGTCGTGGCGGATCAGGACGGGCCGAAAGCCCGAGGGGAATGTCCCGGAGCCGATCGGCCGGCCGTCGGCGTCGAACACCTGCCAGGCCGCCTGTCCGTTCGGGTGGCCCGCATCCCCGTCCGGCATCGGCACGCGGATCCAGAGATTGCCTTCGGACGATACGACGAGCGCGGTCAGGTCGGGCTTGGTCGCCGGCACGGGGATGTGTGTCCGGGCCTGGCGGATGCTCGCCAGACGTCCTTCGAGTCGGGGATCGCCGCTCAGATCGGCCGCGTTGTAGAAGGCCGCCCGCTCGGACTCGGAGACGGAAGGGTTGGTGTGCACGACGTGGACATCGCAGCGCTTCTCGCCGCTCTGCGAGTATCGCGTGAGCGTGTACGTCTCGTTGTCCGCGTACCAGAGCCCGTCGTGTACCGGAGCCCAGAGCGCCCGGGCGGCGAAGGGGACGTCCTCGATGCCTCCCCCGCCACGCTCCGCGTAGACCTCGAGGCCGGGAACGTCGGCGAGCTCCAGCCAGGTCCTCGACGCCGCGTCCCACCGCTCGAGGGTGTTCGTGCCCCGAACGGCGCCCGACTGACGGGGGCCGAGCGCGTCTGAAAGCGATGCCTGGTACTTGCCGTACCCGAGCTGATAGATCTCGCCATGGGGGCCGAAACGTACCTCGAAGACCGGTCCGAAGGGTTCGGTCCGCCCGACCGTTTGCGTCCGGAGCAGCCTGCCTCGGACCGAGAAGACACTGAGGCGCCACGAGTCCACGTCGAACACGAAGATCGAGTCCGGCTCGACGAAGCCGATGGCGACCGGCTGGATGAACTCGCCGGGACGTGCGCCTTTGCGCCCGAAGCCGGTGATGAATCTGCCCGCGAGCGTGTGCACGAACACGGCCTGGTTCAGCGCATCGAGGGTGTAGACGTGGGTCGGATCGGCGGCGATCGAAGCGATACGGCCGAACGGAACGGGACGGCCCTCGCGAAATCCCCCGCCGATCTCGGTGCGCACCCGGGCCGAGAACGTCGGGAGCCTCGGATCGGAGAAGCCCGCGTAGACCGCGTGGCCGGAATCGCCACAGGTCGTGGTGACCGGCGCCGGGCCCTCGTGGCGGCAGCCCCCCAGCAGCACGAGCGCCGCGGCGCATCCCGCGGCCGAGCACCGTCCGGGATGGGTCCTCAATGGATCGTGTCCAAGGCCTCCGTGCGCGCATTGATCTTGTCGACCGCCTTCTGCGCGTCCCGGATCCTGCCGGCCCCCGGGATCGGCATGGTCGAAACGATGCTGTCCTTCTGGCGCCGGGTGAGGGTATCGGCCGAGTTGGCTTGCTGCGACGACTCGCCGGGCTTGGCGCAGGCGTAGATGCCTGCCATGGCCAGGATCACCAGGCAGATGCGCTTCATCGCTTCGCTCCTTCCAGGGGCGTGGGCGGGTGGGCCTACATCACAAGATAGGCGCATGCGGGCCTGAACGCTCGGGTGCCGCCTCGGCCCTCGACGTCCGTGGTGCCCGTGCGGGTGACAGAGGCCGTCACGTCTCCCGATGCGACCGGATGCGCGATGCCCGGGAACGCGCCCTTCGGCTGAGGGCGGCCAGCGCCAATCCGAGCAGGCCGGCCAGGGAGGTCCAACCGAGCCAATCGCCGGCCGCCGCGTACACGGTGTCCACCCGGCCCACGGGCAGGCTCGCCACGACCGCGTCGTGGGGGTAGTCGACGGAGGCGTGCAGGCGACCCCAGGCATCGACGGCGAGGGTACGCCCGCCCCGGGTCGGCCTCAACAGCGAGAACCCGGACTCGATTGCCCGCAGGCGCGCCATCCGGGCGTGAATGTCGGCGATGACGGGCCAGTCGTCGGAGGGGGCCACGACCAGGTCGGCGCGCACCGCGGCGGCTTGGCGCAGCAGGGCGGGGAAGTCGAGGTCGTGGCAGATCACCGCCGCCACACGGATCGGTCCCACGGCGAGGGCGCGGATCCTCCCGTCTCCCGCCGCCACGAACGGGGACTCCGGTCCGACGATCGGGTGGCTCTTCTCGTACGCCCACGCGACCCGGCCGTCGGGTCCGATGGCGGCCACCTGATTGCGGAGCGGTGGGCTAGCCCCGGGCTGCCACACCCCGTAGGCCAGCAAAAGGCTCACGCCCTGCTCGGCCGCGAGCGCCCGCCCTCGAGAGAGGAAGGCTTCCTCCCGGCTGGCGAGCACCCGACCGGCCGTCTCCGACCACGCCACGATGCGGGCGCCCGCACGGGCCTCCCGCAGGCTACGCTCGAACAGGTCGTCGTTCAGGCGCTCCGACAAACGTGCCACGCCGTCGAGGACATCGGCCTCGACGGGCCGGTCCAGACGGATTGGAGCCATCTCCTCCCTCAGGGCGCCGAGCCTCCGTGCGTCGGGCAAGATCGTCGCCGTCCGGACGAGGGGTGGACCGGAGCCGGCGCGCGCGAGCCGCAGCTCGCCCCACGCGAGGACCAGGACGATCACGGCTGTCCATACCACCAGCCCGCCCGCCCGTCTTCGGGTCGGGCCCGGCCGGCGAGCCGCCGCAACCGCAAGGGCGCTCGCGAGCCAGGCGATCAGGAACGAGATACCCGCCGTGCCGGCGAGGGCCGCGACCTGGAGCAGGGGTCCGGCGGTCTGGCTGTAGGCGATCGAGAACCACGAGCCGTAGGGCGTGATCCACCGCTCGAAGACCATCTCGATACCGACCCACCCGAACGGGAAGACGAGCGTTGCGGCGATGGGCCCGAGCCGTCGCGCGAGGACCCTGTGCAACACGACGGGCGTGAAATACACGACGGCGTAGGCCCCGGTGATCGCCAGGTAGAGCGGGCCGGGGGCCGGTACGATGCCACGCCATGCCACGAGAAACACGGCCAGCCAGACAGCGAACGCCACCGGAAGTCCCCGGCCGGCCGCCGTACGGTCCACGAATAGGAGCCAGGGGACCAGCGCGACCCAGGCCGCGGGCGCGATGAGGTAGCGCCCGTTGGAGAGGAGCAGGAGCGCCGCTCCGACCAGGAGCAGGGTCCACGGCCTCCCCGGACTCGTCGCGGTCCGTTCGACTTCGTCCGGAGCGCTCATCGGGGGGCGAGCCCGTGGACGACGAGGTCGCGCGTGTCCCGGAACAGCCGCATCGGGTCGAGGTCGCCCTCGAGCTCGCCTTCGAAATCGCACGTCATCAGCAGCGTGAGGATGCCGAGCACCCGCGACCAGAGGAAGAGCGCCACCTGATCCGGATCAGCGTCGCTCCGGAGCGTTCCCGCCTCGATCGCCTCGACGATGCAGCGGCGCAGGATGGAGTATCCGCCGCGGCCGGGCAGATCGTCGATCCGCTTGCGTTCGGTCACCAGCGGGTTGAAGAGGACCTTGAACTCCTCTTCGTTCTCCTCGGCGAAGCGGATGTAGGCCTCGCCCATCGCGGCGATTCGCTCGAACGAACCGACCGGCAGCGAAGCGATCGCTTCGAGAAGCGCCACCTCGAATCGCCCGAACGCTTCACGCACCACGTGTGCGACGAGCGCGTCCTTGTCGGGGAAGTGCCGGTAGATGGCGCCCGCCGTCACATCTGCCCGGGCGGCGACCGCGCGCATCGAGCAATCGGCCAGGCCCCCCGAGGCCAGGAGGTGACGCGCGCTCTCGAGGATGCGCTCGCGCGTCTGCAGGGCGGAGACGGTCGAGGTCGTGGGTGTCATGGACCGTGCGTGGATATGGTGTAAACGGCGTTCACGCACGATATACGTCGTTCACGCGTTCCGCAATACCGAAGCCCTCTACCCGCACCCCTTGGACCGGATTCTCTCGATCTCACCGGGCGGGGGACCGTCTCCCGGCGTGGGCAGTCCGCCCATCCATTCGCCTCGCAGCTCGGAGGGGGTCCGGTGCAGTGCCCTGGCAGCGGAGTCGAGTCCCCGCCTCCAGGCATCCCGGACCACGTCCCGGCCGTATCTCCGGTATATATAGCCGACGAAGCTGGCCGCCTGCAGGTACGCCGTCAGGTCGTCGAGCCGGCGGAACCGGGTCGTCAGGGTGTCCATGGGGACGTAACCCCTGCCGCCGGCCAGCCCCACCACCACCGGGTCGATCGGGTAGCCGCCGCACGCCCCGTCCGCGAACTGGGCGAGCCCCTCCTGGATCCACGCGCTCGGCTCGGCGGGTCGGCCCCAGAGCTGCGTGGCGAGTACGTGCATGACCTCGTGACGCTCGAAGGCGCGCCAATCCGGGTTCGTCATCAGGAAGACCGATCCGTTCTGCATGTCCGCGAACCCGGTGGCCCGCATGCCCAGAAGGTGCTCCATCTGGGGGCGGTCCTGCAGAAAGAAGAGTTGGAGCGTCGGGTCGTAGCGCTCCTCCCCCAGCAGGGCGAGGTCGTGCGCCCGGGCGGCGGCGACCCGGGCCATGAGGCTGTCCTGGTGCTCGGCGGCGTAGCTTCCTGCCAGGAAGTGGACGCGCAGGCCGGGCGCGCGCCGCGTGATCCAGGTGAAGCTCGAATCGGCGAGCGCCCTCCTGGCGAGCCCTTGCGGCGCCTGTCCGGCTGTCTCGGCCGGGAGTGCCAGGACGATCATCATTGAGAGCTGGATGTAGCGCATTCAAAGCTCCTCCTTCTTCCGCCAGATACCCGACGCCTCATCCGTCGGTTCTCCGGGGCCGCAGAAGAACCGCTCTCCGGGTTCCGCGGCGCGGTGGCGGGGACACGGCACGGATCGTAGGCTTCGGGACTCCCGACACCCCCGGCCTCGACGGCACGGGGCCATCCGCACTCGCATCTCGAGACTCCCATGACCCCCGAGGCCCGTCCCCAGGCCGTGCGCGCTTTGGTCGTTTCGCTCGCGCTCCTGCTCGTGCTGGCCGTCCGTCCGGCCGCCGCGCAGGAAGACACCGTGCCCACGCCGCTCCCGATGGGAGACACGATCACCACGGAGTCCGGGCTCCGCTACGTCTTCCTGAAGCACGGCGACGGCCCCAGGCCCGACTCGGGCGATCTGATGGTCATCCACGGGGTCGGCCGCTTCACGGACGGCAAGGTGTTCTGGGACACGCGCGCGGAAGGCCAGCCGTACGAGTACACCTACCTGGTCGATCCCGTGATCGCGGGCTTCGGCGAGGGAATGGGGTACGTGCGCCAGGGTGACCGCGTGGTGATCGTCATGAAGCCCGAGCTGGCCTACGGCAACCGCGACAGGCCCCCGATCCCTCCGGGCTCCACGCTCGTCTTCGACTACGAGATTCTCGCTGTCCATCACGAGTCGATCCCCCGGATGCTCCGCGACGGGTTCGCGAAGGAGGGCGTGGACGCGACGCTCGCGAGGCTGCGGGCCATGCCCGAGCTGTGGCGCTACTACGCGAGCGAGTCCGACCTCATGTCGGCCGCGATGCGGGCCGGGCGCGCCCACCGGGCCGACCGCGCGAAAGTGCTTGAGTTCGGGCTTTCGCTCGTGCCGCTCTCCTGGCGGATGCACCAAGCGCTCGCCCGAGACCTGCTCGCGGCCGGCGACACCGCGAAGGCCGTCGAGCACTACGGGGCCGCCCTGCGCTTCAACCCCCGCGCGACCGGGCGGGAGTTGGAGCAGTACGACGCGGCCGAGAAGGCGCTCGCGGAGGCGAAGGGCTCGTAGACTACTTCGCAGTGCCCTCCTCCTTCAGGTGTACGTCGAGCCATGCCGTCCACCGTGCCCACAGATCCAGGAGGGTCTCCTCGGCCGCCGGTCCGTGGTCCTCGTACGGGTAGAGGTACATGGCCGCGTCTTTGCCCAGGCCGTTGAGCGCATGGAACATACGCGGCGTGTGCGCCGGGTCCGTGCCCACGTTCTGGTCGTGCAGGCCGTGGTACATGAGAAGCGCGCCCGTGAGCTGGTCGGCGAACATGAACGGCGACATCGAGAGGTAGACGTCCTTCGCGTCCCAGAAGAACCGGCGCTCGTTCTGGAAGGCGAGCGGCGTGAAGGTGCGGTTGTAGTTGCCGTCGCCCGCGATGCCGGCCTTGAAGAACGGCGTGTGGACCATGGCGTTGGCCGTGGAGAACGCTCCGTAGGAGTGGCCCCCGATGCCCAGCCGGGCGCGGTCGATCAGGCCCTTGGCCTCGAGCGAGTCGATGACGACCGAGAGATCGTTGCGCAGATCGTACACGTAGTGGTCGTTCATCTTTCCAGCCTTGCCGACGATGGGCGCGTCGGGCTCCACGACGGCGTAGCCCAGCCGCACGAGGTACTGCATCGAGCGCGTCCCGAAGTTTGGAAACGCGTTCTTGTTGTAGGTGCGGCCCGCCTCGTCGTAGCTCTTCTGGCCCTCGAATTCCCGGGGATAGAACCAGAACATGGCCGGCAGCTTCCCGCCCGTGTAGCCGGGCGGCAGCGTCGCGTTGACCATGAATCGGAATCCGTCGGGCCGCTCCACCACGAAGCGCAAACGCCGGGCGTGGCTGATGTCCGGGGTGTAGTCCTGGTTCCGGGTGAGCTGGGCGGCCAGCGTGCCGCCGGCCTCGAGATACGATTGCGCCACCGTGGTCGGACCTTCCCGCTCCACCACGAATCGGGGCGCGTCGATGTCCAGGATGGCCGTGATGTGCTCCCACAGGTCGGCGTTCGAGCTCTCGTAGATGCGGGTCTTCTCGCCCGTGGCGAGTGACACGCGATCCAGGAAGCTCCGCGGGCCGTTGGCCACCGGGTCCCGGTCGTACTCGGCGCCGTAGAAGAAGACCGAGGCGCTGTCCGCGGAGAGCTGCACCGTCTCTCCGCCGCTCGGCCCCCGCCGATAGTAGCTTCTACCTGTCGAGGGCACGCTTCCGCCCGTGAGCACGAGGCCGCCCGGATTCGTGTAGACGTCGTCCGTGGCGTAGCGGGCGAGCGTATGCTTCCTGGCCGGATCGGTCAGGTGCACCGCGAACAGGTGGGTGCGCTCCCCCTGGCGCTCGCTCAGGAAGAGCCACTGGTAGTCCGGCGAGTACTGGTGGCTCGAGATGCGGCTCGTGTTCTCGTAGACGACCGACTCGCTGGCGCTGTCGAAGGGCGGGGCCCAGAGCATGACGCGGTCCTTGCGCCGGGAGCGTTGGGCCTCGTCGACGCTCTCCTCCCCGCCGTTCGCCGAATCGCGCGCCGCGGCGGTGGCCGAGTCCGGAGCCGGCTCCTGTTCGAGGAACGTCAGCCCCCGGCCATCCTTTCGCCACGCCACCTGGCGCTTGCCCTGGTCACCCTCGTTGCCGCCCACGCCGGGCGCGCTGGGCCGGTCGCTTCCCAGCCCCGTGTTCATGCGGGTGGTGTCGACCGTGGCGAGCACCGTGCCCGAGCGGTCCCAGATTTCCTCGACTTTGCCGAAGTTGCTCACCGGCACCAGGTAGCTGAACGGCTTCTCCAGCTTGGTGACGCGCGCGTACTTCCCGTCGGGGGAGAAGTCGAAGGCCCAGATCATGGCGGGGCCGCCGACCTTCTCCACGCGCCTGCTGCTCACGTCGACCACCGCGAGCTGTCCCGTGACGTGCCACTCGAGCAGTCGCTCGTCGTAGGGCGTCTTCATGAGGCTCGCGTAGGTACGCAGGATATTGTCCCCCTTCTCGGTCTCCTTGACCTGAGGCCCCTCGGGGATGGCCGGAGGGAGCGGCCGGGCCGCACGGCCGTCGGGCGGCAGCACCGTGGCGATCTCGGTGCCCCCCGAGGTCCACTCGAAGGTGGTGACCGCAGTGGCCAGGACCGGCGTACGGGTGATCCGGCGCGAGCGGCCCGTGGCCGGGTCCGCCACGTAGATCCAGGTGGCGTCCGGTGTGTGGACGAAGAAGGCCAGCAGCTCGCCGCTCGGTGACCACGTCGCGTTGGAGACCCGAGCGCCGTCGGGCACCTGGAGGCGTACCTCGTGACCATCCTCGGCCGAGACGACCGCGATACCCACGTTGCTCCGGATCGTCAGGTCCCGGTCTCGGTTGGCCGCCCAGTCCAGGAACATCCCACCGAGCTCGTCGAAGGGCTTGCTGAAGCGACTCATCGGTACCGGTCCGTCGCCGATCTCGGTGACGAACCACCTGCGGTCCGCGCTCGGCTCGTCGAGGGTCACGTTGAGATAGCGCGGCGCCAGCACGGCGTCGACAATCTGTGAGGGAGGCCTCACGTAGGTCTTGGCCGCGAGGATCTCCCGTGGGTTCCACGCCTCGCTCTGGGCCCGGGCACCCACGGGCAGCAGGACCGTGAGCAGCCAGAAGAAGACGAGCTCGCGGGTACGCGGCAGACGAGTCTTCTGGGGACGGGCACGACCGTTCATGGTCCAACCTCCAGCTTGAATCTCGGAGTCGATGCGGATCGGCAACGAGGAGGATCCGCCGGGCGGAGCGCTCCCGATCCCCGGTACGTTCCTGGGAGGGATGAGGGCCGGTGGCGTTCGGCCCGCGGACACCATGCGGTATGCGGCACGGATTGGCTAGTGGACTGCAACAGAACGTGGAAGGGTAGCCCGGCTCGAGGGAAGTGAGCGATCTTGTCGCGGAGGCCAGAACTTCCCACAGGAGCTCAGACCCGCATGGCATCCTTCGACATATCGACCGGCGTGGACCTTCAGGAGGTCGACAACGCGGTGAACCAGGCGCGGAAGGAGATCTCCACCCGCTACGACTTCAAGGGCACGAACTGCACGATCGACTACGATCGAGCGGCGGCCAGCATCAAGCTCGAAGCCGACGACGAGTATCGGCTCAAGGCGCTCGCCGGCGTGCTCTTCGAGAAGATGGCGCGCCGGAAGGTGCCGCTGAAGAACCTGGCCGAGGGAGGTGTGGAGAAGGCCACGCTGGGCAGGGCGCGGCAGATCGTCAGCCTCAAGCAGGGCATCGACCAGGAGACCGCGAAGAAGATCTCCAAAGACGTCCGCGACGAGAAGATCAAGAAGGTGCAGGTGCAGATCCAGGGAGAGGAGCTGCGCGTGTCGTCGCCCTCGCGCGATGCCCTGCAGGAGGTGCAAGCGTTCGTGCGGGGCAGGGACTACGGGGTCGAGCTGAGGTTCGGAAACTACCGGGATTAGCGCAGCGCCGCGGCTCATCCCCTCCCACGGGGGATGTATCGTGGGACTCGCTCGCAATACTCGCGATAGGCGTCACCGAACCGGTGCAGCAACTCCCGCTCTTCGAGGAGCACGACCAGGTGGAGCAGGGGGAAGGCGAGCCCGGCGAGGACATACGGTCCCACGTGGTTGGACACGGCCGCATACCCGATCGTGAACAGCAGGACCTCCATGTACCGTGGATGCCGGATGACCGCGTAGGGCCCCTGGTCCAGCAGCTCGCCTCGCCTGTCCTCGTCGGCGCGCACCTCGGGGATCCCGACGAGGATGGCCGTGGTGAGGTATTTCTTCCGCCTGGCGTGGACACTGAAGCCGGCGCCGATGAGGGCGATGCCCACCAGCACGAGGGGCGGGCTCGTGCCCAGATCCCGGCCCATGAGCGCGTCCCGGAAGATGACCAGCACTCCCACTGACACGATGGAGTAGACCGCCACGGCCACCATGGTCAGGGTGGCTCCGAGCCGCCGCCAGAAGGCCACGAACGGATGGACGAGAAACCACAACGTGATTCCGGGCGGGAGCGCGACCACCAGCAGAACACCAAGCCAGTAACGAAAAGTGTCCATCGGGCGGTGCCTCTCCCGGTTGCCGCCGCTCGGTCGCCGACCTGCTCCAACCGCGTGATTCGGAACATGACGGAACCGAGGGCCCGACGGGAGATGCCGTCGCGCGCCGTCCTGTCGGACCCTTCTCTTGCGGCGCGTCCGCCCGGTCTCGATGCCGGTTTCCCGGGGAGCGCTTCGGAGTTTCCCTACACCGCCATGCGGTGTTTCCCCTCCCCCTTCCGTGTGCTTCTCTTGACACAATCGTGACGTAAATCACGGGACATTTCACGGGTTGAACAGGTTGGGCAAAGCAGCTTTGTAGGTCACCCTCGATCCAAGAAACCGGATATTCAGATGAAGGGCACGCGGAGTTTCGGGGATCGCCCAGGTTCCTCTCGGGCTCGTGATCCCTCTGTAGCGTCCGATGAAGAGGTCCGCATGGCAGCGGACCTCTTCAAGGTTTTGGCCCACCCGGACCGCCTCCGCATCGCGTGTGCGCTCGGCGACGGGCGCGTCACGACGCAGAAGGCCCTGAAGGAGGAGTTCGGTTGGCCGCAGTCGACCGCGGCACGCCACCTGACCATTCTCCGTAATCGGGGGCTCGTGGCGGCCGAGCGGGACGGGACCGAGGTCCGTCTCCGCCTTGGGGACCCGTTGGTCCTGGATCTCATGGACACCGTCTGCGCGTGGGTGCAAGGCTCCGCGCCCGGGAGGGACTCGGCCCCGACGTCCGGCATCGTACCGATGCTGGGGGTGGCGCCGACGCGCTCGAGCGGTGAGCGAGGAGACGCAGCATGAGGCGACGCGAGTTCATCAAGCTCTCATCGTACGGGGTTGCGGGCGCCACGCTACTGGGCGGGGCCACGACCAACTGGTTCCATCTGTATGGCGACCAGCTACCCAACCCGGGAACGGACGGCGATCGGGTGGTTCCCACCTTCTGCGAGCTGTGCTTCTGGAAGTGCGGCATCCTGGCCCACGTCAAAGACGGGCGGGTCACCAAGATCACCGGCAATCCCAGGGATCCGCTCTCACGGGGGCATCTCTGCCCGCGGGGCACGGGCGGCACGGGGCTGCTCTACGACCCGGATCGCCTGACCCAGCCGCTCCTGCGCGTCGACAAGCGGGGCTCGCAGGAGTTCGAGGCCGTGAGTTGGGACGCGGCCCTCAACCAGGTGGCCGAGAACTTCGAGCGCATCAAGGCGCGCTACGGCCCCGGCGCGCTCGCGCTCTTCGTCCACGGCTACGGCGGAAAGTGGGTCCAGCACCTCATGCAGGCGTACGGGGTCGGCAACATCGCCGCGCCCTCCTACGCGCAGTGCCGCGGCCCTCGCGAAGTCGGGTTCGACCTCACCTACGGATCGGGGGTGGGCTCTCCCGAGCGCACCGACATGTGGAACAGCCGCTGCATCGTGTTGGTGGGCTCGCACCTGGGTGAGAACATGCACAACACCCAGGTCCAGGACTTCGCCCATGCCCTGCGGGAGGGCGCCGACCTGATCGTCCTCGACCCCCGCTACTCCGTGGCGGCGTCCAAGGCCAACCACTGGCTGCCGGTGAAGCCGGGCAGCGACGTGGCCATCCTGCTCGCGTGGATGAACGTGCTGATCCAGGAGGATCTGTACGACAAGGAATACATCGAGCGGTACGCGTACGGCTTCGACCAACTCAAGGCGCACGTCGCGCCCTTCACGCCCGAGTGGGCGTATCCGCGCACGGGCATCGAGCCCGACCTGATCCGCAAGACGGCGCGCATGATGGGCGGGTCGCGTCCCGCCACGCTGGTGCACCCGGGGCGGCACGTCACCTGGTACGGAGACGACACCCAGAGATCACGGGCCATCGCCATCCTCAACGCGCTGCTGGGGTCGTGGGGGCGCAAAGGTGGCCTCTACGTCCCGGCCCAGGTCGAGCTCCCACCCTATCCCTACCCCAGCTACGGGGAGGCCGACCATCGTCCCGACCGGCCCAACCCGAGCGACTTCCCGCTGGCCGACGAGGCGCTGGCGCAAGGCATCTGCGACGCGACCGTCCCCGGGATTCTGGGAGACGAGCGCATCCGGGGGTGGATGGTGTACGGCACCAACCTGCCGTACTCGCTTCCCAATCCCCAGGAGACCTACGCGGCCCTCAAGGAGCTGGACTTCCTGGCCGTGGTGGATGTGCTGCCCGTGGAGATGGTCGGCTGGGCCGACGTCGTGCTCCCCGAGGCGACGTACCTGGAGCGCTGCGACGAGCCCTTCACGCCGGCCTACCGCGAGCCTTTCGTCTCGATCCGCCAGGAGGTGGTACCGCCGGCGGGCGAGAGCAAGCCGGGCTGGTGGATCGCCCGGGAGCTCGGCAACAAGCTGGGGCTGCACGACTTCTTTCCGTGGAAGGATGCGATGGAGTACGGCGAGTCCCGCCTGGAAGCCGCCGGCTTGAGTTGCGATCACATCCGGGAGGAGGGCGTCGTCCTCGGCGAGCCTCAGCCGATCTACTTCGAAGATGGCGCGGCGCCGGTGTTCTACACGGAGTCGGGCAAGATCGAGCTGTACTCCCAGAAGCTGGGGGCGCTGGGCTTCGATCCCATGCCCACTTTCCACGACGGCGAGACCGAGGAGCCCCCGCCCGGGTTCTACCGGCTGCTCTACGGGCGGGCGCCCATGCACTCGTTCTCGCGCACTGAGAACAACCGCCTACTCACCCAGATGATGGACGAGAACGCCGTCTGGGTGAACTCGACCATCGCCAAAGAGTGGGGCTTGAAGCACGGCGAGCGCGTCCACCTCAAGAACCAGGACGGCGTGGTCTCCACCTACACCGCGCCCGTGAAGGTCACCGAGCGCATCCGTCCCGACTGCGTCTACGTCGTGCATGGCTGGGGCCACAGCGCCCGGCGCCTGAAGCACGCGCGCGGACGGGGCATCGACGACGCGGAGCTGATGACGCGCTACAAGGTCGATCCCATCATGGGCGGCACCGGCATGAACGTGAACTTCGTGACGATCGTGCGGCCCGACCCGTTGGAGGGCGGCGCAGCCGAAGGGGTCGAGAACGCCGCGGCCGCGGAGGTGGCGTCGTGAGCGGCAAGCGCTACGCCATGGCCGTGGACACCCACACCTGCGTGGGATGCACCGCGTGCGTTCTGGCCTGCATCACCGAGAACGACGTCGCGCCGGGATACGCCCGGGACTGGATCACGACGGAGGTTTCGGGATCCTTCCCGGACCTGCGCATGACCATCCACTCGGAGCGCTGCAACCACTGCGAGAACCCTCCCTGCGTGCACGCCTGCCCCACGGGCGCGTCCTACATCGGGCCGGGGGGCACGGTGCTGGTGGAGCACAGCAAGTGCACCGGGTGCAAGGCCTGCATCGCCGCGTGTCCGTACGACGCGCGCTTCGTGGACCCACGCCACGGCACCGTCGACAAGTGCACGTTCTGCGTGCACCGCATCGAGAACGGCATTCCCACGACGGCGTGCCAGGACGTCTGCCCGACGCGCAGCATCTTCTTCGGCGACGTGGACGATCCCGACTCGGAGATTTCCCGGGTCCTGGACGAACGCGAGCACTACGTACTCCATCCCGAGGCCGGCACCAGGCCTCGGCACTACTTCCTGAAGTGAGGGGCGCCGACATGCAAGAAATCACCACGACCCGGCACAACCCCCTCATCGACCCGGCCATGCACATCTGGCACGGCGAAGTGGCGGCCTACCTGTTCTTGGGCGGCGTAGTGGCCGGCATCATGGTCCTGACGGGGGCGTGGCTCCTGCTACGGTCGGACAAGGGCCGCTCCCGGCACCTGAGCCTGCTGCCCTGGACCGTGCCGGTTCTCTTGTCGTTGGGGATGGTTCTTCTCTGGCTGGACCTGGAGAACCGCTTCAACGCGGTTCGCTTCTACTTCGCCTTCCGCCCGCGCTCTCCGATGTCGTGGGGGTCCTGGATCCTGTTGGCGATCTACCCAGCGTCCCTGGCTCTGGCGTGGCACACGACGCCGGCCACGTTGCGCGAGCGGGTGCTGGAATGGATCGGTGGCCGGGCTCGGTCCGTGGCGGGGACGGTGGCTCGGCTCGATGAATGGATCATGTCCCACGGGACCGGCATCGCCTGGGTGAACGTGCTGGCCGGGGCCGGGCTGGGGATCTACACGGGATTGCTGCTCGGTACCATGGCGTCCCGACCGCTGTGGAACTCGGCGATCCTGGGCCCGCTCTTTCTCACCTCCGGGCTCTCCACCGGCGCCGCGTACATGCTGCTCTATCGTCTGGAAGACGTGGAGCGCGTGCTGCTGACGCGCGTGGACATGGGCCTGATCGTGGTCGAGCTCTCGCTCGTGGCCATCTGGCTGATCGGCATGAGCACGGGGGGAGCGCTGACGCAGGAAGCCATGTCCCTGATCGTCAGCGGTCCCTACGCTCCGGCGTTCTGGGGACTGGTGGTGTGTATCGGGCTCGTGGCGCCGCTGGCGGGTGACTGGATAGAGGCGATGCACGGCCACGTGCCCGGCAGGTTGGCGGCGTTCATGGTGCTGACCGGAGGCTTCTTCTTGCGGTGGATCATCGTTTACGCGGGCCAGCATACCGGCTTCACCGAGGGCGTGGCCTCCCTCTTCTGACCTTCGACGAACAACCGGACACCCGGACAACCGGACGATCCCATAGATGAGTGATCAGACGAAAGAACCGAGAAGGCCTCGGGGGCCCAGGCCCTATTGGAATCCCTACCTGGCCGGAGCGCTTCTGGGGCTGACCCTGCTGGCCACGTTCGTGGTAGTGGGGCAGGGGCTGGGGGCGAGCTCTTTTCCCAAGCGAGGCATCGCGGTCGCCGCTGAGGACATCGCGCCAGCGTGGACCGCCTCGCATCCGGTCATGGGCGCCTACGTCGCCGACGGCCGCAACCCGCTACGCAACTGGATCGTGGTGGAGGTCGTGGGCGTGTTCCTGGGCGGCTTCATCGGAGCCGTGAGCGCGGGCCGCTTCAAGGCCACCGTCGAGAAGGGGCCGCGCATCAGCGTGCGGGGGCGCCTCAAGTACGCCTTCTGGGGTGGCGTGATCATGGGGTTTGCCGCGGCGCTCGCCCGGGGATGCACCTCGGGTCAGGCGCTCAGCGGAGGAGCGACCCTGGCCACGGGCAGTTGGGTCTTCATGCTCATGGTCTTCGCCGGCGGATACGCGGCGGCGTACTTCCTGAGGAGGCAGTGGACATGAGCCACGCGATCTTTCCACTCGCCTTCGCCAACGACAACGTGCGCCTGCTGACCGGCCTCGTCCTGGGCTTCCTGTTCGGGTTCAGCCTGGAGCGAGGGGGCTTCGGCAACGCCCGCAAGCTCGCCGCCCAGTTCTACCTTTACGACATGGCGGTCTTCAAGGTCATGTTCACGGCCATCCTCGTGGCCATGGTGGGACTGTACACCCTCGTGAATCTCGGGTGGTTCGACCTGGACATGCTCTACGTCAATCCGACGTTCATGTGGGCGCAGCTTCTGGGTGGCTTCCTGCTGGGCGTGGGCTTCCTGATGAGCGGTCTGTGCCCGGGCACCTCCGTTGTCTCTGCCGCGTCCGGCCGCTGGGACGGGCTGGTGACGTTCTTCGGGATCGGCGTCGGCGCGCTCGTGTTCATGCTGGCCGTGGTATGGGTCCCGGGTCTCGAGGCCTTGTACCTCGGGGGATCGTTGGGCACCTCGTTCCTCTACGGCGTCTTCCATTTGCCTCCGCTGGTTCTGGCGATCGCGGTGGTGGTCATCGCGGCCCTCGGCTTCGTGGGCGCCGAGAAGATCGAGGAGATATTCCAGAAGAAGTATGGGGTGGTGGAGCTGACCCCCCCGCGGAGGCCCATGGGCAAGTTCGCGCTCACCGGGGCGGTGGCGCTGGTGGGCGTCGTGGGCATCGCCGGCATCGGGGCTCAGCGGGGTCCCCAGCCGGTTCCGCCGCTCGGAGCGACGGCACTCTCTCCGCTCAGCCTGGCGCGCGATCTCATCGAAGGTCGGCCGGGCTTGCTCATTCTCGACGTTCGCGACAGCGCGTCCTCGGAGAATCGCATCCCCCGTTCGTATCCCGCGACGGACCCCCAGACGCTGAAGCAGCTTCTGGCGACGGCACCTGCGGACGGGACGGTCGTTCTGGTGGGCGACGGCACCGAGGTCCCCACCGTGCAGCCGGATTGGCCTCGCACGGTGCACTACGCCTACCTGGAGGGCGGCTTCGACGGGTGGAAGGACCATGTGCTGACCCCGGCGGAGCCCGGAACGACGCTGGCGGATCGTGAGCGGGCGGCGGTGCACGACCAGATCACCGCCTATTTCACGGGCGCGACCCTGGCGGCCTCCCCGGTCCCCGCTCCTCCTCCCCTCCTGCAGGCCGGCCCCCAGAAGAAGAAGAAGGGCGGGGGCTGTTAGTGTGAAAACGAGGATCCTGGGGCTGTACGGCCCCAGTGGATCGGGAAAGACGACCTGGGCCGGCGAGGTGGTCGGGTTGCTCGCGGCCCAGGGGGTGCGGGTGGCCGTGGTCAAGACGTGCCATCACGATCCCGACATCGAGCCGGAGCGGAAGGATTCGGCCCGCCACCTCGCGGCGGGCGCGGAGGGGGTGCTCCTCCTCTCGCCCGGCAAGAAGGCCCTGATGGAGCGCCGCAGCGGCAGCGGCGAAGACGAGATCCTGTCCTTCGCCGCCGCTTCGCAGGTCGACCTGGTGCTGGTCGAGGGCGCGCGCGAGGGGCTCTTTCCGAAGGTCGCGGTGCGCGCGGTGGAGCGGCCGTGGGGTCTCGAGGAGCCGTTTCCCCTGATGGCCCGTGTCGGGACTCCTCCGGTGGACGAGCGCAGCGAGGACTGGACCTCGCCGGCCCAGGGGGTGGCGGCGATCTCGCGCTGGCTCGCGGAAACGCGGGACGCGGCCGGCGACACCAACCTGGTTCTGGCTGGCGGCAAGGGGACGCGCCTGGGCGGTCTCTCCAAAGCGAGCCTCTGCCGGGACGGTGTGTCCCTGGCCGGCCGCGCCTCGGCGCTTCTGGACGCGTCGGGAGGGAAGGTGCTCTTCTGCGCTCCGGATCCCTCGGCGCTGGAGTCGGATGGCTGGGAAGCGGTGGCGGACGTTCCCGGCATCGGTGGCCCGGTGGCGGGGGTGCTGGCGGGCCTGCGAGCCCGGCCGGGCGACATGCTGGTGATGGGCGTCGACCACGTCGGACTCTCACTCGTCACGCTTCGGGAGATCCGACGCGTCGGAAGGCGGGAGGGTGCGGCCTTTCTCACCCGAGGGGGACGCGCCGTGCCCACC
The DNA here is from genome assembly GCA_963751265.1 of uncultured Gemmatimonadales bacterium. Lineage (GTDB taxonomy): Bacteria > Gemmatimonadota > Gemmatimonadetes > Longimicrobiales > Gaopeijiaceae > SZUA-318. The sequence goes on from CAVVTU010000001.1 coordinate 425,730, forward strand.
GTTTCCTTCCTGTCGGCGCGGCACCGGGAGTCCGTCGAACGAGCGGTTCGGGATGGGGAGCGTTCCCTCCACGGTGTGCTCGAGCGGTTGCGGGCGGTCGGCGTCGAGGGCCTGTCGGGAGACGCGGAAGACGTCGATACTCCCGAGGATCTGGAGCGTCATCGAGTTACCGCTCCGGCGGAGTGATGGCACGGGAGGACTCCACGGCCATGAGGAAGGGCGGGGCCCGGCGGTGGCGCAGGGTGCGGTGGGGCGGGAGCGCGCGCGTCGGAGTGGGCATGATCCTCGGCGTTGGGGCCGTGGCGCTCTTCGTGTTCGTTCACCACTCCCCCGCTCCCCCCGCACGTGGGGGCCCGACGTTCCCGCCGGTGGGCTGTGACGCCTGTCACGAGAGGGCCACGGAAGGGCCGACGGGCATGCACGCCATGTTTCCGTGCCAGATCTGCCACCTGGGCGACCCCACGGCCACCAACGCGGTGGAGGCCCACAGCGGTATGGAGCTGGAGCCCGGGGCCCTGGAGACCGTGGACAGCATCTGCGGTCTCTGTCACGCCCGCGAGGTGGAGCGGGTCCGGCGCGCTCCCATGGCCACGGCCAGAGGGCTCGTGGCCGTGGACCGCTGGGCCTTCGGCGAGTTTCCCACCCCGAATGGTGACGAAACCATCCGGGACGTGCTGGCCGAGACCCACCCCACCCCCGCAGAGGATCACCTGCGGCGCCTGTGCGCGGGATGTCACCTCAACACACGCAGCGACAACCGGGACGACGCCATCGAGACGGGGGGCTCCGGGTGCGGCGCTTGCCATACCGAGGTGATGCCGGGAGGCAGGCACTCGTCCGTGGACGGGCACGTGCCCGACCAGCGCTGCTTCGGGTGCCACAGTCGCAGCGCCCGCCTCAGCCTGTCGTATCGTGGCCTGGCGGAGGTGAGCGGCGCCCCGGCGCAGGCCTGCGCCTCCGACACGGTGCTCGCGGACGGGCGCACCATGTGCCGAATCCCCGCGGACGTGCACCACGATGCGGGGGTGGGGTGCACCGACTGCCACCTCCATACCGAGCTCATGGGCGACGGCCATACGTACCGGCACGCCGAGGACGCGGTCGAGATCAGGTGCCAGTCGTGCCACGAGCCCGTGCGCCCCGGCCTGGAGGTCGCCTGGTGGGAGGTGCAGGACTCCGTGACGTCGGCGCTGCTGCGCCTGCGCATCCAGTGGCGCCCGGACGACGAGCCCGTACGCCTGGGACGCTACGGCACGCCGATCTGGAACCTGCGCCCCACGAGAGGCGGAGCCGGGTGGACGCTGTTTCGGAAGTCGGACGGAAAGCCTCTGGAGGTCACGCCCACGCCCGCGGACGCGAACCACGAGCTGCCCGGTCACGAGCGCCTGTCGTGCGCCGCGTGTCACACCCCTGCCGCGCCCACCTGCCCCACCTGTCACACTCGCTTCGAGCCCGGGGGGGAGCAGTGGGACTTCGGCGCCGGCGGCGTGAGGCCGGGGGCTTGGATCGAGACACACGAAGGCATGGGGTCCGCTCCGCCCCTGCTGGCCATCGGCGCCGACGGCCGGATACGGCCGGCCATTCCCGGCATGGTGGGCACCCTGGACGCACGCGCCGCGGGCGGTCCCCGCCGGCGGTTGGACTTCTTCTCCGTGCTGGACCCGCACGACACCCGGAAGGAGAGCCGAACCTGCGTGGACTGCCACACCCGGCCCGAGATATTCGCCAACGGGCAGGGCACGCGCGTCGGCGCCCGGCCGCTGAACCAGGCCGAGCGGGCTCGGGTCCTACGCGTGGGCGAGTGTCTGGAATGCCACCCGGGCACCGAGGCCTTCTATCTCGACTACCGCGCCGCACTGGCGAAGTTGGAGCCGGGGCATCCGTCGGGGCGCTGACGGGACGCGGCGCGGCCGCAGGCGTCGGCCCGCAGCAAAGACGGTGTCGCAGGACGCCGCGCGTCCCCATTATTGGAGGTGAGGTCGAAGCCCCCCTTCACCGCGAGCCGGCAGCCTTCCCGCCGGCTTGAGGTCGAACTCGATCCCGAATCGCGTCTCGGGCGTCGTAGGTGGCGCTACAGTCGGCATTCCACTCTCCAGAGGTGAAGCATGGTTCATCGCATCCGCGTATCCGCGATCATGGCAACTGCGCTCCTGCTGGCCTCTGCGCCGCTTTCCGCGCAGAACGTTCTCACACTCCACGCCGGGGCTTCGATCGCCACGTTCGGAGGGGCGGACGTGAGCGGCGCCAGCTCGCGCACGGGCGTGAACATCGGAGCGTCGCTCACCCTCCCCGTGACGGACGTGCTCGGGATCCAGATCGGGGGCGCGTACGCCCAGAAGGGCGCGACGGACCGCAGCGAGAGCGTCGACGCCACGCTGGCCATCGACTACATCGACGTCCCCGTCCTGCTCAGGATAGGGATTCCCTCGTCGAGTGCCCTGAGCGCGCACCTCCTCGTCGGTCCGGCGGTGTCGTTCCAGGCCAAGTGCAGCGCGAAGGGAACGAGCCAGGGCACGAGCGTCAGCGTGGACTGCAGCCAGTTCGGCGCCGATATCAAGAACATCGACTTCGGGGCGATGGGAGGGCTCGGGATCGATATCGCCGCCTCCGAGCGCCTCCGTCTGTCCTTCGATCTGCTCTACGACCTGGGCCTCACCACGATCGACAACACCAGCCCCAGCGCCGACATCAAGAACCGCGCCTTCACGATCCAGGCGGGGCTGGGATTCCCGCTGGGGTGAGGCCTCTTCGGGGCCCATGAGACTACCGAAGGGCCGGCGCTCCCGGGCGCCGGCCCTTCGCGGTCGGGTCGGGCGTCGGCCCGCCTACTCCGACTTCAGCACCCGCATGGGATCGAGCCCCGCCGCTCGGCGCGCGGGCACGTAGACCGCCAGGGTCGCCACGCCCACCAGCAGCAGCGGCACCCCGATGAAGGCGACCGGATCGACGGCGCTCACGTCGTAGAGGAGCCCCTTCACGAGGTGGGCCGCCGCGGCCGCGCCCACAAGTCCGATGAACGTGCCGATCAGCGTCAGGCGAAGTCCCTCTCCGAGCACGAGCTTGAGGACCCGGCCGCGGTCGGCGCCCAGGGCCACTCGGATGCCAATTTCCCGATTGCGCTGCGCGATCGAGTACGCCATGACGCCGTAGATGCCCACCGCCGCGAGAATGAGGCCCAGCACGCCGAACAGGCCGAGCACCGAGCCCCCCAGCCGGGCGGGGAGCAGCGCGATGCCCATGTGGTTCTCCATGGTCTGCACGTCGAAGACGGGCAGGTCGGGATCGGCGGCGCGCACGATCTCCCGGATGCGGCGCATGACCACCTGTGGGTCGCCCGCGGTGCGGGCCACCAATGTCATGCTGGTGCGGAAGAGCTCGCGCTGCGGGAGGTACATGAAGTCCAGCGGGGCCTCGCCCAGGCTCCCGTACTTGCCGGTCGCCACCACGCCCACGACCCGCCGGTCCTTGCCCGCGGTGTGCACCACCTGGCCCACCGCCGAGCGGCCGGGCCAGAAGTGGTCGGCGAATCGCTTGTTCACGATGATCACGGGGGGGGCGTTCTGGTCGTCCTGGCGGGTGAACGCGCGTCCCTCGAGCAGGCGCACGCCCATGGCCTCCAGGTATCCTTCCGTGATGTAGGAATAGTTGAAGCTGTTGCGCTCGCCTTCGGCGAACTGATAGCCGGGGATTGTCACCCCGCGGTCGCTGCCACCCAGGCCCAGCGGGGCTTCGCTGACGAGCCCGGCCTGACGGACCTCGGGGAGCGCGCGCACGTCATCCAGCATCCGGTCCCAGAAGGCGCGCGCCCGGGGGACGTCGTAGCCCTGCAGGCCCGGGTCCATGGACGCCAGGGCGATGTGGCCCGGGTCCTGGAAGCCGGGATCGATGTGGGTGGCGCCCTGCAGGCTCCTCAGAAAGAGACCGGAGCTTATGAGCAGGATCAGGGAGAGCGCCATCTGGAACACGATCAGCGCGCTGCTCATGCGCGAGCGGCCCGCCGCGTTCGCGGACTCACCCTTCACCGCGGACACCGTGTCGGGGCGCGTGGTGTGCAGCGCCGGTACCAGACCGAAGATCAGGCCCGTTCCCAGTGAGATGCCCAGCGTGAAGAGCAGCACCGTGGTGTCGATCTCCACGGCAAACGACCAGGGGGCCTCCATGGGAGGGCGGACGTTGGCCAGAAGGTGCACCGCGATCTCGGCCAGCCCCAGGCCGGCCGCCCCGGCCACCAGGCTGAACAGAAGGCTCTCGATGAGAAGCTGCTGCAGGATGCGCCGCCGGCCCGCCCCCAGGCTCAGGCGGATCCCCATCTCGCGACGACGCCCGCGGGCCCGCGCCAGGAAGAGGTTGGCCACGTTCACGCAGGCGATGAGGAGCAGGAGCGACACCACCACCATCATGACGGCGCTCATTCCCACCTGGGCGGACTGGAATTGGGGGTGGATGCCCGCCTCGGCCTGCGGGACGAGCGTCGTGCCGATCTGTCTATCGTAGTCGTTCGGGTGCTCCTCGCGGAGCTGGGCGAGGAGCGCGCTCATCACCTGGCCCGCGTGCTCGATCGTGCTTCCGTCCCGCAGACGGGCGACGGCGGTCATCATGTTGTTGCCCCGGGCGTGGATGAGGTCGCTGCCGGGGTCGATGACCATCTGCTCCATGAGGGGCACGTAGATGGGGGGCGAGGCGATGGTCACCGGGCCCCGGAAGTCGGCGGGCGCGACGCCCACCACCTCGAAGGACTGTCCGTTCAGGGTCAGGGTGCGGCCGATCACCGAGGGATCGCCGCCGAAGCGCGCGTGCCAGAAGCCGTTGCCCAGGATGGCCACCGGGTGGGCGCCGGGGTCGCGATCCTCGACCCCGGGAATGAACGCGCGCCCCAGAACGGGCGTAACCCCGTAGGTCTGGAAGAAGTTGGCGCTCACCACCATGCCGATGACGCGCTCGCTGCGTCCGTCGGCCGATACGGACATGGGCGTGAAGTACCACGCCGCCACGTCGGAGAAGGCGTCGCCGGAGCGGTCGCGCAGGTCCTGATAGTGCGGGATGGAGACCGACCCGTAGTCCATGCCCGGCCACTTCCGGTAGATCTGCACGAGCTGGTCGGGGTCGCGGGCGCCGTCCAGGGGACGGAGCAGGAGCCCGCGCACGGCGGAGAAGGTGGCGGTGTTGAGCCCGATCCCCAGCGCCAACGTCGTGACCGCGGCCACGGTGAACAGGGGGTTCTTCACCAGCATGCGCACCGCGTAGCGCAGGTCTCTGCCGAGGTCGCTCATCATCCCATCCCTCCATCCGGGTGTGTCGCTTCGGTTGGCGCGCGCCAAGGGCACGGAGCGGAGGAAGTCACGCAGGATGAACCACATCAGGCGCACACCACCCAGCACTCCCCGGAAGCGCGGCTCCCGCCGCCGATCGTCGAACAGTTGCAGCAGGTCCGCTCCGTACCGCTCCTGGAAGGGGCGGGGATACAGAGCGAGCAGTCGTTCGTAAAAGCGCCGGATCCTATCGGACTCGTTGCCTCGGCGCGTACTCATCTCAGATACCCAGTCGCTCGCGCGCCACGTTGGCGGTGCGCAGCAGGCGCTCCGACTCCGCGCTCAGGGCCGCGCTGCCCAGCGGCGTCATGCGGTAGTAGCGGCGGCGCTCGGCGTGCAGCCCGTCCTCGCCCGGGTTGGCCGCCTCCACGATCAGGCCGGCCTCCTGCATGCGGTGCAGGGAGCCGTAGAGCGTGCCCGGACCCATCACCACCCGCCCGCCCGAGAGCTCCTCCACCTCCTGGGCGATGGCGTAGCCGTGGTGGGGACCCTCGGCCAGGGCCACCAGGATGTGGTAGTGGGCCGCCGTGAGGGGCAGGAGTCGGTCCAACTCGTCTCGTTGGGTCATGGTGCGCGTCCGGAGGTGGGGTACATCCGTGACCGGTATATGTCACCTACGGATGTATGCGGAGGGGGGTTTCAGGGTTGACCGGATACTCGCTCGTGATCGTCTCGCAGCGGAGGGATCCGGCCAAACACTGTTCACGCGACGCCATCATCACATCGCCTCCATCGCGCGCACCCGTACTTCGGGCGGGATGTCGACCTCGCGCTTCCACCGGGCGCCCGCCGTGCGCCAGTCGGGCTCGCGGCCGCGGCTCCGCTGACGCTCGAGAAGCCTGACCACGGGCTCGCCGCCGCGTTCCAGCCTACCGGCTGTGGGGCCCCCACCGGCTCGGGCCGCCCGCCGCCGGCGCGTGTCAGCGCGCTGCGGCGGCGGGCCGGAGCATGCGCCGAGATTACATCCCGTCGCCGCGGCTCCAGGGCGGCACGATCTTGTTCGTGCGCGCGTAGGCGATGAGCTGGCCCAGGTGCTCGTGCATGTCGGACTGCGCCATGAAGAGCGCGCCGGCGGCGTTGGTGTCCTCGCCGAAGAACTTGACCGGCTTCATGCGGTCCTCGGAACTCATCCGGTCGGCCGAGCCGATGATGTTGTCGAAGGCCTTGCCGACCTCGGCCAGGAGGCCGGCCTTGTCCATGGCGCCCAGGCGCCCCATCTCGGCACGGAAGTTCTCCCCGGCGCCCATCGCGGGCTTGTCACCCCACATGGTCGGGAAGAGGTTGCCCTCGGCCGCCATCAGCACGAGCACGTCTTTCACCGAGCGCACGCCCTCCATGGGGCGCCAGTCGAGCTGAGCGTCGGAGAAGGCGTCGCCCAGGCTGGCGAACTTGCCCTTCATGGTCTTGAGGTCGCTGATCTGAGCGTCCTTCATGGCCGACATCTGCATGCCGCCGGCCATCTCTTGCGCCGAGGCGGATCCGGCCGTTCCGAAGGCTGCCGCCAGCACCGCCGCCGCCAACACGTTTGCCATGCGCATGGGAGGATCTCCTGTCGAGGGAAGGCCCGGCACGTAGTGATATCATCTTACGGTATGGGCTTCGGCGGATTACTCCGGGAAGAGTTACACTGGAGACTATGGTGCACGAGAACCGCCGGCGCGGAGGCAACGTGAAGTACCACCACCTGGGAATCCCGACGGACGAACGGCGGGAGGGCGAACGGTACCTCCCGAAATTCGGGATGTACGTGTCGGGTTACGAGACGAGCGAGTACGGCATCGAGTGGATGAGGTTCGAGCCGGGCAGTCCGCTTCCCGACCTCGTGAAGACCGTACCGCACGTAGCCTTCGAGGTGTCGGATCTGGACGCGGCGATCGAGGGCAAGGAGCTCATCATCGCGCCGAACAGCCCGAGCGAGGGCGTACGCGTCGCGTTCGTCGTGGAGAACCGTGCGCCCGTGGAATTCATCGAGATCAGCGCCTCGAGCGACACACCCGACTCCGCCTGACAGAGCCGAGATGGACACTCCCACCACCCCGTGCGGCCAGATGAAGTCTCGCATTCGTGGCACGCTTCCCGTGACAGGCAGAGGGCTCGTCGTGCGCGACACCCTTGACGTTCCCCGCGTGGACAGGTATCCACATCCAGGCTACACGAGCGGGACGAGAGCCATCTCCATGCAGAGGGGGGCTGCATTGAGGATCTTTCTGCGTCGCCTGTACGGTGCCTTGTTGAACGGCCTCATGTGGTCCGTGCCGTGGGCGCTGGCCGACGTCGGCATCGCCGTCGTTCTGCGCGTGTCCGGCTTGGAGCACACCGTCCCGTTCTGGCACGCCGTACCCTCTCTTCTCTTCGGCGGAGCCGTTCTGGGTTTCGTCGCGGGTACTGGCTTTTCGATGACCCTCGGCACCGCGTTCCGACAGCGAGACGTGAGTGAGATCTCGGTCGCGTCGTTCAGCTTCCTCGGTGCGGTGGTGGCGGCGGTGCTGGTGGCCGTCCTGGTCCACGTCCCCATGGCGGTGGCCGGCGTGGCCGTGCCCGCCCTCGATATCGCCATCAATCTCACGGTGGCGGCGATCCTCGGCGGGGTCACGGCGTTCGGGATGATCAAGCTCGCCAAGGCCGCACCCGGGCCGACCGTCGAAGGCGAAAGCTGAGAAGGAGCTTTCCCTTGAATCGGATCGCGGCTCTGTACGACATCCACGGGAATCTCCCCGCCCTCGAGGAGATCGACCGGGAAGGGATCGAAGAGATCCTGGTCGGAGGCGACGCGCTGCCCGGTCCGATGCCCGCAGAGACCTTGAGCAGGCTGTCGAGCCTCGGTCGCCCTGCGCGTTTCATCACCGGCAACGGAGAGCAGGATGTGCTCCGGATCCGCGATGGGATCGAGCCGGAGGGCTTGCCCTCGTGGGCCGTGGAGGTGGGCCGATGGGTGGCGAAGGAGCTGAGTCCGGCGCATGTGGCTGCGGTGGGCTCATGGCCCGAAAACACTCGTGTCGACATCGAAGGCATAGGTCGGGTCCTTTTCTGCCACGCGACGCCGAGGAGCGTCACCGAGATCTTCACGAAGCTGACGCCGGAAGAGTCGCTTTCGCCCCTCTTCGAGGGGTTGGAGGCGGACGTGGTGGTCTGCGGTCACACGCACATGCAGTTCGACCGGATGGTGGGTGGCGTGAGGGTCGTGAATGCGGGGAGCGTCGGGATGCCGCTCGGAACTCCGGGGGCGTACTGGCTGAGCCTGGGCCCCGAGGTCGAGCTTCGACGCACCCCCTACGATCTCGAAGACGCGGCGGCCCGGGTGCGGAGGACGGGCTACCCGCAGGCGGAGGAGTTCGCCGACGAGTGGATCCTCCGGCCAAAGGCGGCGGAGGAGGTGCTGGACGCGTTCGAGCGCGTGGCGCTTCAGGAAGATCCGTTGAAGTGAGCGTGGTCTCGCGTGGCTTCCGGTCTCCGGCTCGGCCCCCTCCGTCCGTCGGATGTGACGCCTTCCTTCTCGCGGGTCGCACGAAGACCAACCTTGCCCCAGCCGTCGTTGGCTGTAGATAGGAGATGTGATTCTACGGAGGGGCGACGATGGCGACTCAGAGTGACGCCTCCGTCCGGGCCCAGGTCGTCCGACGAGTACGGACGGCGATGGGAACCGGGCTATACGCGGTGGGCAACCTGTTCGGTTCCCGGAAGGCCTGTCTGCTCGGCCTTCGTGGTGCCTCGGAGCGTGCGTTGGCGCGCCGTGACCTGACCGAGGCGGAACGGCTGGCCGCGGACCTCGTTCAGTTGGCGGCCGTCTTCCCGCGGGACTGGTACTACGGCAACGCCATCCACCACGGGCACGAGTTGCTGGGCCGGGTCCACCTGGAGCGAGGTGACCTCGGCGATGCCGAGCGGGAGCTGCTGGAGGCCGGCCGGACGCCGGGATCTCCGCAACTGTGCTCCTTCGGTCCGAGCTTTCGTCTGGCGCGTGATCTCCTGCTCGAGGGTCGAAGGGGGGCCGTGCTCGAGTATATCGAGCTCTGCCGCCGGTTCTGGTGCCCCGAAGGGGCGCGGAGCGAGAGCGCCACCGTGAATCGCGCCAGGCTGGTCCGGTGGACGGAAGAGATCCGGGACGGCAAGGTTCCGGATTTCGGTCCCAACCTGATTTACTAGTGCTCCGAGGGCCGCCGCCCGCCTCGAGGCAAGGAGCGAGGAGATGGAAAAGCCCGAGGCTGCGGAGCAGGCGGCCGTCGAAGCGGCACAGGACTGGCTGAACCACATCGACGCCGGCGACTCGGACGCGTCCTGGGCCGGAGCCTCCTCGACCTTCCGGGCCGCGGTGACGAAGGCACAGTGGAGAGAGTCGGTCTCCAGAGTCCAGGGCTCGCACGGCCGCCCGATCTCTCGGTCCCTGGACTCGGCCGAATACGCGTCGGCACTCCCTGGGGCGCCTGACGGCCACTACGTCATCCTCACGTATAGCACTCGATTCGAACGGAAGGAGAACGGTGCGGAGACGGTCGTGCCCGAGCTGGACCAAGATGGCAAGTGGCACGTGTCGGGCTATTTCGTGAGATAGGACTTGTACCGCAGGGCCAGGACCATGAGAGTCTGCATTGTCGGGGCCTCCGGAAAGCTCGGGCAGTACATGGTCCAGCACGCCCTGGATCGTGGTTACCAAGTGGTCGGCGTGTGCAGGGAGCAGAGCGTCGGGAAGCTCGGTCGGTTCGAGAGCCGGATCACCGTGGTTCCCGGGGCGACGAACGACCGCGAGGTCATCCGGCGTGCGGTGGAGGGGTGCGACGGTGTGCTCACCGTGCTCGTTCCGTGGGGCGTCCAGCAATACTCCTCCGGAACGGCGCAGGCCGTGCTCGACTACGCGCCACCCGGAGCGCGTCTCGTGTTCTCGTGCGGCTGGCACATCACGCGCGACGGCCAGGATGTGTATCCCACCAGGTTCAAGGCGATGGTGGCCGTGTTCGGTTGGCTCGCGAGGCTCGTGCGCTTCGCGGAGCTCGACGACCAGGTGGAAGCGTGTCGCCGGGTGTTCGCGAGCGATACCAGGTGGACGGTGGTGCGCGGAAGCGACCTCGAGGAGGGCGAGAGCCAGGGCCTACCCGTATGGAGCCGACACGTCGGCGACCCGATCCTCGGGAGCAACCTCACACGTCGCGTCGACTTCGCCCTGTTCATGGTGGCGGCCCTCGAGAACGACGAGCTGATCCAGGAGGCCCCCGCCATCGTGGGCTGCCGAACCCCGTCCGCGCTCGCGCACGCGAGCACCGGCTCGTGACGCGCGATCGATGATCTCCATAGAACTCCTGGAGAGGGCTCACTGGAGCAGCGTCCGCAAGATCTACGCCGAGGGCATCGCGTCGAGGGGGGCGACCTTCGAGACGGCCGTGCCGGAATGGGAGCAGTGGGATCGGAGCCACCTGCCTTCCTGTCGCTTCGTCGCCGATCAGGATGGAGCGGTGGTCGGATGGGCTGCGCTGAGTCCGTATTCCAGTCGGGCTGCATACGCCGGCGTGGCCGAGGCGAGCGTATACGTGAGCGGCCGGCACCGACGTGCTGGAATCGGCTCGATCCTTCTCGGGCGGTTGGTGTCCGCGTCGGAGGAAGCGGGCATATGGACGCTCCAGGGGAGTGTCTTTCCCGAAAACGAAGCCAGCATCGTCCTCTGCAAGAACGCGGGCTTCAGGGAGGTGGGGCTGCGTGAACGGATCGGGGAGCTCGATGGCGTCTGGAAGGACGTCCTGCTCCTGGAACGAAGGAGCCCGCGGGTCGCTGTGAGCGGGTCCGGCCTCGGCGTATCCTGAGGGGGACGCGGCGCGTCACCCCTCGAACCGGCGCTCGCTTCCTCTCACCACACTCCCCACACCACCCTCCACCGCGTGCGCTCCGCGTAGGCCCGGTAGCCCTCCAGCTCCGCCCGCAGGAACCGGTCCTCCAGCCCCGTCCTCACCACGATGGCCACCGCTGTGAGCACGGCCGGCACGAACGCCCAGGCCGATCCGAGAATCACCGGCACCGTGAGTGTTGCGAGCAGCGAGCCGACGTAGCCCGGATGGCGCACCAGCTGGTACGGCCCGCTGGAGACCACCGTATGTCCTCGGTCGCTCTGGATCCGCACCGTCGACGAGAAGAACCGGTTCACGGCCATGGCCCAGGAGGCCAGGACGTACCCGGCCGCGGCGAGCGCCAGCGCACCAATCTGGAGCGGAAGAGACGTGATCCCGGGTCCCCCGAATCGGTGATCCAGACCCGCCACGATCAGCGTGAGGACCGCTCCCCAGAGGAGGGCGGGCAGGAGCCACCGGTCCCACGGCTGCGCACCTTCCGCGTGGAGTCCCCGCGCCCGCTCCTCGAGCGTGTCCGGGTTCTTCCAAGCGACGATCAGGCGGCTCCCGACGCTCCCGATGGCGGAGACCACGACGTACGCCCAGGCCATGGGCCACGACACCGTCCCTGCCGCCGCGAACAGCAGCACCGGCACCAGGAGCACGAGGGCCAGGAGCCCGATCGCGTTCCGCATCGTCGAGGGGGGCCTCGCAGCGCTACCCTTCGTCATCGTCCTCCCGTTCCCTCTACGCCGCCGCCGGAAGTATGGACGAGGGAGCGGCACCGACGCCAGGCTGGAGGCGGGCGATCCGTGTCCGCTCTTGACACTTCCGCTCGCGATCCGGAGCCTGGAGGCGTCAGCACGGCGTCTTCGCCGGACACCTGCACGGACCTGAACCTGACGGACAGACCCTCCACAGGAGACCCTCCTCGATGATCAATCGCATCTGGCACGGCTGGACCGCCCCGGGCGACGCCGACCTCTACGAAGGCCTCCTGCTCGAGGAGGTCATCACGGGCATCGAAGACCGACACATCGCCGGCTTCAACAGCATCCAGGTGCTGCGCCGGGAGTCGGGCGAGGAGGTCGAGTTCGTCACGATCATGTCGTTCGACTCGCTCGACGCCGTGCGCGAGTTCGCGGGCGAGGACTACGAGGCGGCCTACGTGCCCGAGGCCGCGCGCAGGGTGCTCGCGCACTTCGACGAGCGCTCCCAGCACTACGAGGTCCGAGCGGTGCGATGGACCGGAGCGCGGTCATGAAGGCCTCCGGCGGCTGCGAGCACATGGAGGCTCTGAACGCGCTTCGGGTGCCGGAGCGGCGCGAGTGCGCCGAGTGCGTCGAGATCGGCGCCCGCTGGCTACACCTGCGCACTTGCCAGGAGTGCGGCGTCACGCTCTGCTGCGACAGCTCCCCGAACCAACACGCGAGCAAGCACGCCCGCGGCAACGGACATCCCGTCATCTCCTCGGCGGAGCCGGGGGAGCGGTGGCTCTACTGCTATCCGGACGACGCGTTCGTGCAGTACTGAAGGCCGTCGCTCTCTGGGCGCGCCGCGGAAGGAGCAGCGCGCGGGAGCCGAAGTCGGCGTCAGTCCCTGGTCATCCGCTCCCTGACGGCGTTCATCCAGCGTGACACCACGCCCTCCTCCTCTTCCTCGAGGAGCTCCTGGAGGGCAGGGAGCGCCTCCTCGGCCCGCCGGCGTCCGGCCTCGACGATCGCGGCTCGGTCTCGGGCGCGCACCTTGCTCAGGCCCTCCAGGTCCGGATCGATGAGCAGGTCGGCTTCGGTCAGGATCTCGAAGCGCATCTGGCTGTTGACGGCGATGACGAGTGCGTTGGACATCACCTGCATCAGGTTCTTCACGGGCTGGAAGGGGATCTCGAACCCAAGGCTCACCGCGGCCACGAGCGGGGCTCCCATCTCCCGCGCCGCTCGGGCGGGCACGTTCTCCACCAGCGCCCCGTCCACGAGCAGCCGGCCGTCGATCTCCACCGGCTGATAGAGGCCCGGCACGCAGCAGCTCGCCCGCACGGCCGTGGCCACCGGCCCCTGGTCGAGCAGTACGCGGTCGCCCGTGTTGATGTCCGTGGCGACCACGCCGAGGGGGATCTCGCTGTCCTCGATGCGCACGTCGCCCAGCGCGCGCACCAGGATCTCCTCGAGCCCCTCGTTGGTGGCGAACGCGAACTGTCCCAGGGGACGGGCGCGCGTCATGCTGCCCCAGCCCAGCTCGGCCAGGGCCTCCTCGGCCTCCGACGCGGAGACGCCGAACGCTGCGAACGCCGCCGCGATGGCTCCCGCGCTCGTACCCGCCAGCCATCCGGGCGTGAGCCCGTTCTCCTCCAGGACCCCCAGCACGCCCAGATGGGCCATGCCGTGGATGAACCCGCCCCCGAGGGCCAGGCCGAACTTCGCTTCTTCCGTCATGAGGGGGAACATGGCGGAAGCCGAAGCCGGGCGGGAGGTCCGCCCGGACCCGGCAGCGGCGACGGCGACCCTGGATCCCGAAGCCGCGACTCTGCGGAAGGACTCAGGAGGCCAACCGCCCCATCGGGCCCGGCGTGCTCTCCTCTCCGATCTCCGCGACGACCCTTCCCGTGTCGTCGAACCGGAGGAGGGTGATGCCACCCCAACTGTCCACCTCGGTCGTATCGGCCGGCTCGGAAGGATCGGGCATCCGGTTGCGGGCCCGGAACCTCCACATCAGCACTACGCGGTCGCCCTCCGCGACGGCATCGTCGACCGTCATCTGCGGGTCGGCCCACCGCTGTCCGAAGTGGACGACGAAGGCCTTCACGGCTTCGCGGCCCCGAATCGTGGGCGTGCCGAAGAGCGACTCGAAGACCGGGTAGGTGATCACGATGCTGTCTCCGACCAGATCGTTCACGGCCGCCGTGTCCGAGCCGTAGACGCCACGGAAATAGCGCTCGGCGGTCGCGACATGGTCGGCCCTCCGGTCGGGGGCTCGGGTCTCGCAGGCGGCGGTCAGGACGAGGGAGGCTGCCAAGAGGGCGGCTCTCGGTGCTTGGATGGGCATCTTGCCTCCGGGGAGGTGCGTGGCGAGTCATGCTGCCACAACCGGCCTGAGTCGCGGGCTGATAAGATGCGACCCTTGGTGGTTCTAGGTACCGGCGCGGTGAAGGGATGTCAACGGTGTCGGGTTCGTCGTAAGGTGGCTCGGACGTGCAGGTTAGTCGGGGTTGCCGCATGCGCTCCGCCCACTTAATAGTGGTGCGGTCGAAGCCCCCCTTCGACTCGGGCCGGCACTCCCTCCTGGCCGGCTGGTCGCATCTCGATCATTGAAGCGTCAGCTCGCGGACTCAGTGGGGCGACCGTACGATCCACCAGTCCTCCATTGGATACGCCAAAGGGGGAAGGAATGGCCAAGAACCATCGACTGGCCGTATCGGGACTCCTCTCGGTCCTCTTGGGCTCCCTCTTCTGGTTTGGGCCTACCTCTCCGGATGTGCCACAACTACGTACCAGCATCCGCGGACAGCGAGCATGGTGCGCTACGTGAGTTTGGATCTTCAATCGCGTAACGATGCTGGGACCCTCCCGTTTCCAGATGGCCGAACCTCGACGTTCACGACCAGGGGGTCGTATGCAGCGTGTTCCAGGAGTGGTGCCCTTCATCGGATCGATCGCGGCCTTCTTGATTGGGTTCATGGTCGTGCGATTTCTCGGCCTGGAGACCAGTATCCGCATCATCGCAGGTACCCTGGTCGGTCTGTTGGTGACGTTGCCTGCTTTCTTCATGGCGCGGAAGCGGAACCGGCCGGTCTTCGCCCATAGATCGCTTGTCGGTGGGGCAACCTGTGGGGCGTTGGGTGGGGCGATCCTCTCTGTGCCGGTGGGGCTCGTTCTCTCGATCGTGGTCTGGCGGAGGGGGGCGGCGCCGGTGGACCAGGCCGGTGCCAAAACCGCCGACACACCGCTCGAGACTGAAATCACCATCACCTCGATCCAAGACTCCCATGATCATTGAATCCATCCTTCTGGCCCTCCTGGCTCCGCTCCCGCTCTCCAGCGCCCACCTTCAAGCTCCGGATACCCTGACCTACCGGGAGATCACCAAGGGCTGGATCACCCTCGACGCCCCCCAGGGGCGGGTGACGGTGGAGACGCTGCATGATGCGCGGATCGGTGTCGCCCGGATCAGGGCGGACAGCGCGCACGCGTGGTATGAAGCGTTGGAGATCGCGATGAAGAGCCCGCAAGGAGAGCGGCGGCCGGCCACCGATTCGGCGCTGAACAAGGAGTTCGTGCTGCGCTTCGACGGGCGCAACCACGTTCAGACGCTTCGAACACCGGTCTTCCCGAAGTCGTTCGAGGATGTGTCGGACCTCACGAAGGAGTTCTTCGACTTCTTCATGCCGTCTCCGGGCAAGCCGCTCACCGTCGGGACGGCCTGGAGCGACACCGTGGCCTATGCGGACACCACGGTGGACGGCCGCATCTCGCAAGGCAGAAAGATCGGGATGTACGAGGTGGTTCGGGATTCGGTCGTGAGCGGTCATCCCATTTGGATCGTCGCTGCGCACGTCGAGAATGAGCTGCGCAGCGAGGGACCGGGCCCTCAGCCGGGCATCACGGCCATCTCGAGCGTCGCCGGCCCCGACACGGGAGCGTTCTTCATCGACAAGAGCGGGGGATACATGGTCGGGAGGCACCACACGGGCAACCTGAGTGGCCAGATCCGTTACGAGGGTCTGCCCCAAGCTCTCGTGCTGCCTCAAACGATGACCTACACGAGTTCGGTGGAGCTGCTGGAAGGGCAGAACTGAGCCGAGCCTAATCCCCTCGCACCCCGGGCCACGCCTCCTGCAGCGTCATCTTCGGATGGCGCGCGATCCAGACCGGGACGTCGCGCTCCTCGAGCACCGACCAGGGTCTCCGGATGCGCATGGCGAGGCGCACGTCGCTCCAGATCCCGGTGAGGTCCGTGGAATCCGAGCCCACGTCGATGAGCACGGTGCCGGGCCGCGTGCCGGGGCCGAAGTACCAGTACGATCCGCACCCGCAAACGACGTCGGGCAGGCCGTATCGGGGCCCGAAGAACTCGAGCGCGCCCGCCTCGCCGTAGTTGTCCGCCCCGAGCACGGTCTCGCGCTGCTCGGCGGGCGAGAGTGACCGATACACGCGGGCGACGTTCTCCACCTGCCACTCCCAGCCGAGCTGGTCGGCGAAGTCCTGCGGGATGATGTCGGTGCCGCCCCAGTTGGTCGCATTGGCCGCTTCGAGACCGAGCCGGGCGATGTAGACGGCCGTGCGCTCGGGCGACAGGATGGGCAGGGTGATTGGAAGCGCGATCACGCCCTCGGCGATCATCGCCGTGACGATGCCCCACCGGAACACGCGCGGGATCGACGGCGCGCGGGAGAGCGCGGCTCCGTCGAGCCACACGGCACCCGCCGCGATCAGGGTGGGGTAGATGGGCCCGACGTAGTAGGCCTTCCCGTGGAGCACCATCAGCAGCAGGAAGACGAAGACACAAGCCACGCCGACCACGCGGTAGGGCTTCAGCCGCTTCCACGTCAGGAGCGCCCCCACGCCGGCCACCGAGAGCAGCCAGCCCGTGACGCCCGTCATCAAGGGCTGCCCGAGCACGAACGACGCATACGTGACGTGAACGAGCTGCCCGGCGTGGAGCTGGTCCATCTGCCCGGCGACAGGGAAGCCGAGGTTGACCTGCCCTGCGATGCTGGGGCTGCCCAGGGCGAAGGCGATGGCGGCCGCGATCCAGGGCCAGGGCGTGAGCAGCGCACGGCGGAGTCGGGTGGCCAGCAAGGCGCACAGCACCGCGAGCCCGATGAAGAGGATGCTGAACTTGGTCAGCAGCCCGAGCCCCATCGCCACCCCGAGCCCGAGCCACGCGTTGCGGCCGGCGCGCGCGTTCTCGTCGTGGTGCGCACGCGCCGCGCGGGCCAGGAAGTACAGCGCCAGCGTCCACCAGAGCTGATCGAGAACGACCGGCTGAAAGAGATTGGCGGGGCGAAGGAAGATGCCGGCGCAGAGCATCGGCAGCGCCGCGAGGCCCTGTGCGAATCGCCCTCCGCCCAGCTCCCGGGCGATGAGCGCGGCCAGCACCAGGATGACCGATCCCTCGAGGGCGGGAAAGACGCGCGCGGCGGCCAGCGTGTGCCCGAAGAGGGCGGTCTGGACGTTGCCCATGATCGCGATCATGGGCGGGAAGTCCATGTGCCAGAGACGCAGGTGGTCGCCCATGGCGAAGTAGAGGAACGCGTCGCGCTGGATTCCGTACGGCGTGATCGCGAGCACCACCATATGGAGCCCGAGCTTCAACGCGGCGAGCGCGAGCACGAGGCCGGCGGCGAAGGGCGGGCGGGCGCCCGGCGGCCGCACCCTACTGGCGCGCTCCACCCCACCACCCCAGCATTAGAAGGCTAGACACGGACGTAGACCGACAATGCCCCCACTCCT
The DNA here is from genome assembly GCA_963751265.1 of uncultured Gemmatimonadales bacterium. Classification (GTDB taxonomy): domain Bacteria; phylum Gemmatimonadota; class Gemmatimonadetes; order Longimicrobiales; family Gaopeijiaceae; genus SZUA-318. The sequence continues at coordinate 443,298 of CAVVTU010000001.1, forward strand.
CGCTACTCTTCCCGGGCGAAATGCCGATAGAGCATCCAGGTTCCCCAGATGGACACGACCAGCAGCACAGCCGGCACCACGATCGTCCAGATCGGCCCGCCGATGGGCGGCTTCGCGGGAAGCGGCTGTCGCGCCACGGCTTGAACCACCGGGACCGCAACGGCGTCCCCGACCCGTGTCAGTGCCGCGCCCGCCGCCGCCACTGCCGCCACGGCCGTCACCGTCCCTCCTCGCGGTGACGCTTCTTCCAGCCGTACCAGGCGAGCCCCAGCCCAAGAAACGACGCGACGTAGGCGATGCTCATTCCGATGAGGGTGACGAATCCGCGTTCCATCAGACGCCCTCCGGTCCGGGGGTGAGTCGGTCCACCGTCTCCTGCCAGTGCATGCGCTCCTCCAGGCGGTGTAGATACTCGGCCTGACGCTGCTCGTATTCCACGCTGACGGCCTTGAGCTTCGGGTCGATCACCCAGAAGAGGAACGCGGCGCACACGATCCCGAACGCCATCTGCCAGATCCCGGGACTTCGGAGCAGGAAGAGGTTGGCCGCGCCCACCATCACGAACGCCATCGAGAGCGGCGAGAGCACGATCGCTATCCAGTCCTCGCGGCTCCACGCGTCGGCTTCCTCCGCGGTCCACGTCCGGCGGATGAGCGGTCGGGGGCCGGACTCGCTGCCCGCCCTTTCCCGCGGATCCTCGGCCAGGAGCCCCATCCTGCGGGCCTCCGCCCGCACTGGGCCCCACCACCCGATCGGCCGCGTCTGCAGGTAGAAGTGCACGAGGTGCTCCATGGGCTCCGGCTTGGTGAGCAGTGTCGTCGGCAGGAACACCACGATGCCCAGCGCCATGAGCGACCAGAACTGCAGGTAGTCGGGCAGCACCGGGATCACCTTGAACTCGGGCAGCACCCACACCACCAGCCAGGCGATGCCCAGGTTGGCGATCCACGAGGCCAGGTAGCCCCACGAGTTGAACCGCCACCACACGACCTGGAGGATGTTCGGGAGCCAGATGCCCGCCATCATGAGCCAGAGCGCGAAGATCAGCCACTGCGTGATCTCCTGCATCATGAGCCCGTAGAAGAACGAGCCGACGAGCGAGCACGGCCGTGGCGATACGCCCGACCCACACGAGCCGCTTCTCCGACGCGTTGGGATCGAGGTAGCGCTGATAGAGGTCGCGTGTGAAATAGAGCGCGCCGAGGTTCATGTGGCTCGAGACGGTGGAGAAGTGGATCGCCAGGATCGCGGCGAAGAACATCCCCACGAGCCCGGCGGGAAGGAGCTCGAACCCCATCCGGTACCAGCCGAGCTCGTACTCCGCGCCGTTGGTGATGTGCGGGCGCCATGACGAAGAACGCGAGGATCGAGGCGGCCCAGATGCCGTTGCGGAGCAGCGTGATCGCGCCGCCCCACCAGATCCCGTACGCGCTGTCACGCACGGTCTTGGCCGACTGGATGCGCTGCGCCTCGATGTACCAGTCGATGCTGGTGCCCATCCCGAAGCCGCCGACCACGGCGATCACGAGCATCGTGATCCACCAGGCGGTCGGGAACGCCCCGGTGAACCATCCGGTGAACGCGAGCGAGTCGAGCCGCCACGCCTGGCCGAGGTTGGTCACGCCCTCGACCACGCCGGTGCGGGCCTCCGGCGGCCGCGATGCCCACCGCGGACACCAGGAGGATGGCGAAGATGGCGACGATCCCCTGGAGGAAGTCGCCCATGACCACGCCCCAGTAGCCGGCGGCCAGCGTGTAGAGCGCGGTGATGAGCGTGGGCACCACGAGCCCGACCCAGACGGGCCAGCCGAACGCGAGCTCGCAGACCCGGCCCATGGCGATGCCCACCCAGCCGAGGATGAACATGTTCATGAACACCTGCCATCCGGCCATCCAGCCGCGCAGCAGCTCGGCGCCGAAGCCGTGGAAGCGCACCACCTGCCACTCGGCCTGCGTGAAGGCGACGCTCCTGCGGTAGATCCGGGCCGATACGAACGCCGCCACCGAAGTCCAGGCGGAGAAGAACGTGTACCAGAGCCCGCGGAGCCCGTGCTCGTAGACGGTGCCGGTGACCCAGATCGGCGTGTCGGTCGCGGTGTGCGTGCTGAAGACCGAGGCGGCGGGCAGCCACCAGGGCAGGCGCCTTCCTGCCAGGAAGAATTCGGACTCGGAACGGCGCGCGAGCCGGTAGAAGAACCCGGCCCCGCCCACCATCAGGACGAGGAACGCCAGCGTCCAGAACCAGTCGAGCGGCGTGAAGTGCGTCAGGGCGGGCCTCCGGGGTCTACGGCGTGCGTATCGTCGCGGCGACCGACAAGAGACGGGGCGAGGGGCGGAGGGGCAAGGTCGGGAGGGCGGCGCGGTGGCGTGTCGGGTTTTTCCCCACGCCGCATGTCAGGCACGCCCCCTCAGACGGCCTCCCGTCCACCTTCGATATTTCGCTACCGAAAACGGATTCGTCCGTGTGGTCTGCCCACACGTATCTCGATAGCCGGGTACCCGGGTTTCCGCCTGGGAGTTGAGGGATCCATGAGCGAGACCACGACGCAGGCGCAGGGTGCCAAACCCCGCGAGATGCGTCGTGCCGTGGCGCTCTTCAAGGTCCTCTCGCATCCGGACCGTCTCCGACTGGCATGCTTCCTCGGCGATGGACGTGTTACCACGCAGAAGGAGCTGATGGAGGAGTTCGGATGGCCGCAGTCCACCGCGGCCCGGCATATCGCGGCTCTGCGTCGCGCAGGGCTCGTGGCCGCCGAGCGGGATGGTGCGGAGGTCCACCTCCGCCTGGGCAACCCCGTGGCCCTCCACCTCGTGGAAACCGTGTGCCATTGGGTCCACCAGCCCTCCGAGGAGGTCGCCTTCCCCTTCGGCAACGACTCCTCCCCATAGTGGATTCCGCCGGCGGCCGGGCCGCCGATGGCATCCCCGTGTGATTGCACCCGGGGGAGAAGAGGATGAGGTCGGGCGAGTGCTGCAGGATGAAGGGGACCGGCGCGTGCTTGCGTGCCGGCGGGGCCATGGTGGTGGCGCTGGCCCTCCTTTTGGGCTCGGCCCTGCCCGGCGCGGCCCAATCATCCGAAACGTGGACGTTCGAGGACGACGCCTTCGCCGACCTCTGGTTCTACGGGCTGGCGGTGGTCGGCTTCTTCGGCTTCGGTCCCTTCCCGCTCTACGATGCCCAGTACGCCCTGGACGCCCGCGTCGGGGACCGGGCGTCGAGGTCCCCGACGTCCCTGGAGGGTCGGCGCGCGGAGTTCCTGGCTGCCTTCCGGAGCGACGACGCGTTCGAGATTCTGCACTTCGTTCCCCTGTACTTCCGCGGCGCGAGCCGTGAGGCGGCCGTGGCCGCGCTGCGCGCGGTGGCGACCCGCCCCGAGGGTGGGGTCGACAGCCCACCCCGAACGCGGTTCGGCGCCACGGTCGTGGCCGGAACCCTCACCACCCCCGCGGAGCGGCGCACGCTGGCGGCCTTCCTCGACGCGTTGGACGAGGAGTGGCGGGCCGTGGCGGGACCGCGGTGGCAGCGCGACCTGGACCGCAGGCAGCGAGACCTCGCCGAGCTGAGGGCCGCCTGGGCGCGTGATTGGGCGCCGCCCCTGGCGGAGTTCCTGAGCGCCGAGGGCTTTTCCGCGGGCACGGTGCTCGCCGTGCCCGCGTTGGGCGCCGAAGGGCGCTTCCTGGATCGAAATCCCTCTGGCCGTGCGGGTCCTCTCGTGGCCCTCGGTCTGCCTGCGGACAGCGGCGGACTGCAGGCGGCCCTCAGCTCCCTGGTGCGGGAGCTGTGCTATCCGGCGGTGAGGCGCGCGTTCGCCTCCGTCGAGGTTCGCCTGCCCGATCGAGTCGAGGCCTCGCGTGCCGGTGACCTGGCGGCCACACGGTGTGGTGAGCTCCTCCTGGAGAGGCGTGCGCCCGCTCACCTGACGGCCTACCGAGCCCGGTTCGGGCTCCCCCCCCAGGGGAGTGGCCGGGCCTTTCTGTCGGCGTCAGGACGGGTGCCCGGCGCCGCTGCGTGGGAAGGGGCGTTTCAAGACGCCCTTCTGCGCGAACTCAACCTGAAGCCGGACGTGGCGCGGCCGCATGCCCCACCCGTCTGGAGGAAACCATGACTCTGAGAGCGAGTGTGCGGGGCGTCGTGCCCCTTCTGTTGCTCCTGTTCGTTGCCGCTCCCCTGCAGGCCACGGACGGACATTTCCTGCACGGGGTCGGCGCCGTCAACTCCGCCATGGGCGGAGCCGGCGTGGCGGCCCCCGGGGACCTGCTGGGGAGCTTCTATCTCAACCCGGCGGGGCTGCTGTGTCACAATGGGACCAGGGTCGCGCTGGGCTTCGAGATGATGAAGCCCGAGCGCTCCGTGTCCAGTGTCCTCGGCCCATACTCCGGCACCACCGTCAGCAAGAGCGACTACACGCCCATCCCGGCGTTCGGGTGGGCCACCCGTGCCACCGACAAGCTGTCGGTGGGCATCGGCATGCTCGGCATCGGCGGCTTTGGCGTGGACTACCCGCAGGACGCCGCCAACCCCGTGTTGGGTCCGCGCCCCCAGGGCTTCGGTCAGATCGCCAGCAACTTCCAGTTCATGAAGATCACGCCCGCGCTTGCCTATGCGGTCAACGACCGGTTTTCCCTTGGCGTGGCCTTGAACCTGGACTGGGCTTCTCTCTCGGTGGACCCCATGCCCACCGCCTCACCCGCGTACGATCCCGGCACGGGGGCGGGCTACTACAGCCGCGCCAGCGCGACGGACGGCGCCTTCGGCCTGGGCTTTCAGGCCGGGCTGATCTACCGGGTCAACGACGCGCTGCGCCTGGGACTCGCGTACACGAGCAAGCAGTCGTTCCAGGACTTCCAGTTCAACGCGCAGTTTGAGAATCCCACGTTGGCGAACTTCCAGTCGGCGCGCTCGATCTCGTTCGCGATGGACGTACCGGCCGTCTACTCGGGCGGTCTGGCGGTCACGAAGAACAACATCCTCTGGACGGCGGACGCCCGCTACATCACCTACTCCCGGACCGCCGGCTTCCAGCAGTCGGGCATGGACCAGACCGGCGCGGTGCGGGGCTTCGGCTGGCAGGACATCTGGGTGCTGGCCACGGGGCTCGAGTACCGGCCGGTGCAGAAGCTCTCGCTCCGGGGCGGGTACAACTTCACCCAGAATCCCGTTCCGGACGCACAGTCCGCGTTCAACGTGCCGGCACCCGCCGTGGTGCAGCACCACCTCACCCTCGGCGCCGGGTTCGCCTTCAACGCGCTCCATGTCGACGTGGCCTACTACCACGCGTTCGAGAACAGCATCACCGGCATGTTCCCGACGCCGATGGGAGACATGGAGGTGACCAACCGGATGTCCGAGAACTCGTTCCTGATGACCTTCTCCTTCCTTGTCGGAAGGTAGATCGGCGGTAGGGCGGGAGCATCGCACGCACACACGGCCCCGGGCGGGGAGCGTCCGCCCGGGGCCTCATTGACACCCCTGGCGCGCCTGGGAGCCTGAGCCCGGCTCGCCGTCCCGGACCTCACACCGCGGGCTCCGAAGAGCTGGGTGGCTCGGTCGGTCGAGGCGGTCCGGCCCATCCTCCCTCGGCCCGGGAGGTCACCGCGGAGACGAGGGCCACCAGGGCGCGCCGCCCCCGCTTCTGGCCGTATCGGTAGATGGCTCGGTAGCCGGCGAGGCCGCCTCTCGCGGCGGCACCGCCGCCCACGACCATGCCCGCGACCGCGAGAGGCCCGATCACGGGCACGAAGATGGCCGACAGCCCGAACGTCGCGCCGACTCCGATGCCGCCGCCGATGAGCGCGAACGCCGAGGCGGCCACCGCGTTCCAGCTCCACGCTCCGGAGACCGGACCGCGCACGGTCAGCTCGGTCGCCGCCCCACCCTGTCGGGGCGTGAGGGTGGCGCACACCTGGCGCAGGTCCGCGTAGCTGGCGTCGCCCAGAAACCCGCTCTGACCCGCCACCCACATGCCGGCGCCCTGGATGTCGAAGGTCAGGACACCGCCCTTGAGCGGATCCCCCTGGCGATCCAGGAGCGCGAGGTTGAAGGGCTCGACGGGAAGGACCGCCTCCATCGCATCCAGGACCTGGCGCGGGTCGGCCCTCAGAACCCGCCGCACGGTGATCGAGGCATCGGGGCCGCCCAGAATCGTCCCGGACAGGGGCCGTCCCCGGCCGCCGGAGGCCAGGTCGGTGACCCGTTCGGCCCGCAGGTCGGCCACGGCCGCGTCCACGAACTCGCTCCCGATGCCCGCCTCCAGGGCGGCCGCGCGGACGTGCGCCAGCTCGTAGCCCGCCGGAGGCTCTTCGGCGGATCCCGGAGGTCCGGCGTCTTCACCGTCAACGGGCTTCCAGGCCGCCAGCGCCTCGGCGCGGCTCGCCGCCTCCGCCTGGAGCTCGGCCGCGCGTTGCCAGAGGCGCCTGGCCTCTTCTTCGGTAACGTACTCGCGATCATCGGCCACGAGGAAAAGAGAGTGGCGTGGGAGAGCCCTCGCAAGGATGGCGGCCGCCGGGCCCGCATGCGAGCCGGTCGCTTTCGACGTCTTCGATTGGTGCGCTACCGGGCGGTGGCGGAGACGGCCGCGGCCCGCGGGAGCTGAGAGAGGTCCACGCGAGGCCGGGCGTTGGCCCCTACACCACCTCTTTCGCCATCACCGTCCAGTCGTCGTGGGCGTGTCCCTTGGCGATCCAGCGGTCCATCTCCGCCGCGATCGCCGGGATGGTGGTCAGGGGCACCTGGCCGCGTCCGGCTTCGACCATCATGAGGCGGGCGTCCTTGCGCGCCATGGTCAGCTCCCAGGACGGGTGGTCGAAGTTGCCCAGGAGGATTCCCTTGATCCGGGCCGGGGCGCTGGCGCCGAAGTTGAGCCAGTCGAAGATCCCCGCGGCGTCGTCGGGCTCGATGTCCATCGCCTTGGCGAGATTGAGGACGTCGATCAGCCCGGTGGTCATCGAGAGCAGGAAGAGGTTGCCGAGGAGCTTGAACGCGGCGGCGCGCCCGGGCTCGGGCCCGAGGTAACGCACCTCGCCGGTCATCTTCCGGAGCTCGGGCAAGAGCGCCTCGAAGCGCTCGCGCTCGCCGGACGCGAGCATGATGCCCGTACCGTCGCGGGCGTTCTGCGGACCCATGAACACCGGGGCGTGCTGGAACGCGATGCCGCGCTCGTCCCAGCGGCGGATGCGCTCGGCCGTATCCGAGGGAGCCGTCGTCGTATGGTCCACGATGACCACGCCCTCGTCGAAGCCGTCGTGGGAGCGCTCCAGCACGTCCTCCACCGCGGAGTCGTCCGACAAGGTCACATGGATCCGCGTCGCCCCTCGCGCCGCCTCCACGGGATCGTCGAACGCGACGGCGCCTTCGGCTTCGAGGGCCTTGGCCTTGGAGGCGGTGCGGTTCCAGACGTGCACCTCCTCGCCGCGCTCCAGCATGGCCCGTGTGAAATTGGAGCCCAGGAGGCCCATTCCGAAAAAAGCGATCATGTCGGTCTCTCCACTGTGTCCGGTTCGGGAAGTCAGCGGACCCCGGGCACCGGGGTGAGTTCCTTCGTTCCCGTTTTCGCGACGGATCCCGGTCCAGCGTAAGGCTACGTCCCGACGTCCGGGCGGGCGACCACCTCGAGGTTCAGCGCCTCCTCTAGCTCGTCTGATTCCATCGCCCGGTCGAACGCGTCCACGATGCGCGGATCGAACTGGGATCCGCGTGCGCTCCGTATCGTATCGAGGGCCTCCTCGACGGGAACCTCGTCCCGGTAGGGCCGGCGGCTCGTCAGGCTGTCGAAGACGTCGGCGACGGCCACGATCCGCCCGCTCTCGGGAATGTCCTCGCCCGATAGCCCTAGGGGATAGCCGGCCCCGTCCCAGCGCTCGTGGTGCGTGAGCGCGATCTCTTCGGCCGCCCGGATGATGGGGTTGAGGCTGCCCGACAGGAGTTGTCCCCCGATCGTCGTGTGGCGCTTCATCACCTCCTGTTCCTCTCGGGTCAGGGGGCCCGCCTTCTTCAGCAGGGCATCCGGAAGGGCGATCTTGCCGAGATCGTGGAGCGGCGCCGCCTTCCGGATCGTATTGCAGCGCTCCATCGGCAGTCCCAGCCGACCGGCAATCAGCCCGGACAGGATGCCAACGCGCTCCGCGTGATGGCCGGTGAGGTCGTCGCGGAACTCGGCGGCCAGTGCCAGGCGACGCAGCACCTCCTCGCGCGACTCCTCCAGCTCCGCGGTGCGCGCGGCCACCCGACCGCGGATATCCTCCTCGGCGAACCCGATCCACCGTTCGTAGGAGTGGGTTCGCAGCAGGTTTCGGCAGCGCACCTCCATGTCCAGGAGGGAGAAGGGCTTTGCGATGAAGTCCACGAGTGGGAAGCGGGCGCTCCGTTGTCGCAGATCCCGGTTGTTGTCCCCGACGACGAAGAGCAGGGCCGGAGCCGCTTCGCTTCGCTTCTCCAGCACTGAGAGCAGATCCTCGAGGCCACTCCGCTCGAGATCGAGGTCGATGACGAGCAGGTCGGATCGTATGTGGAAGACGTTGTCCAGCACCGATTGGACCCCGTCGAGGACCGCTCCGCAGCGGATGCCCTTCTCCTGGAGCGTGCGCGCCACCATCTCGCCCCGTGCCTCGTCGGCGTAGAGCACGAGGGTGCGCGCCTCTTCTCCTACGGGGCGGTCGAGCAACTCCCTGATTTCGCCGGGGCTCGGAGCGTCGCTCCCCCGGGGACCCTCGGAAGCCTCCCCTGGGAGCCGCTTACGGGCGGTGGCCGGCTGATCGAGGATCCACCTGACCCGGTGCGCCAGGTGGTAGATCGAGACCGGCTTGGAGAGGTATTCGCGGACCGCCCCGGGGACACCGCCCCAATCCACCTCTTCCTGGGAATAGCCCGATAGGTAGAGCACCCGGACCTGCTCCTGGATCTCTTCCAGCATCTCGACCAGCCTGAATCCACCCATCTCGGGCATGACGATGTCGGTCAGCACCGCGTCGATCGGCCGATCGAGTCCGCGCGCGATGTCCACCGCACGCCGGGGAGACGGCGATTCCAGCACCGTGTATCCGAAGCGGCGCAGCGTCCTCGAGATGCTCCGCAACGCGTCCACGTCGTCGTCGACGACCAGGATCAGCTCGCCGTGGCCTTGGGGGACATCCACATCGTCGCCTCGGGCGGGTCGCTCCGCCTCCTCTGACAGCTTGCCCTGTTTCCCCAGCACGACGACCCGGTCCCGGCCCTCATGCTTGGCCCGGTAAAGGGCTTGGTCCGCGGCGGCCAGGAGCACATCGGGCGTGGCCATCCCGGGCTCGTAGGCGGCGACGCCCGCGCTGACCGTGAGCGGCCCGGAGTGGAGCTCGAGCTCCCTGAATGTCGTGCGCACCCGCTCGGCGAAGACGCTCGCACCCTCGGCGTCCGCGTTGCGCACGATGGCCAGGAACTCCTCGCCGCCGAAGCGCGCCGTGGTGTTCATGGTGCGGGTGGTCTTCTGGAGGATCTCGGCGAACTTGACGAGCACCCGGTCGCCTTCGGCGTGGCCGTACTCGTCGTTCACCCGCTTGAATCGGTCGAGGTCGAAGAGGACGATGGCGAGCTTCGAGCCCCGCTGCGCGGCCGCGAATGCCTTCTCGAACTCGAGGATTACGTGTCGGCGGTTGGGAAGGCCGGTGCCCGGGTCGGTCAAGGCCAGGCGCTCGGCCTGTTCGAGCGAGTGGTGGAAGAACGAGGCCAGCAGGCCGCTGCCCAGGCTGACCGCGGTCAGGACCGTCACCACCCCGAGCAGGACCGCAGGCGATGGAAGGGGCGCGTCGGTGGTGAGGATCACGACCTGGGTGACGGACAGGGCCGCCATCCCGGCTGCGAGCGCGAGCGAGGCACCCCTCCAGCCGCGGTAGTACGACAGCAGGAACCCGGGAACCAGCGCCAGGAGCCAGACGAGGATTCCCACGTCCCAGCTGGTCCAATCCGGGAAGAGGGCGGAGCTGACGACGGGCACCGCGAGGGACAGAAGCGACAGCAGGAGGGCCCGTGCGGGCACCGGCGCGGCGCCGAGCTCGGTCTTCATCGTCGATGTCGCTCAGGGTGCTGATCTACACCGTGGCCCATCGCGCGGCTCCTGGACGGAGGCCTTCCCCGACTCGGGTGGGAGGGGAGGTGTCGCTGACGTGCAGCTTACTGTCCAATATGGGCTTCCGAACCGTCACCGCCAGTTGGTGTGGGCCTCCGGACCGTCAACGCCAGTTGATGAATCCCGGGGCGCCGAGGGGGGCTCGTGCCCTATTCTTCCGTCACGTACCGCCCACGCCGAAGGCAGGAGGTGTATCCGACCTGCGCGAAGCGGCCCTCCCTGCCATCTTGATCTCCGACGCGACGTCGATCCGCCGGAGGATCGGTCCATCCACGTCACCCGGAGCCAGCCATGCGTCGCACTGCCCTCGTCCGCGAGGTGTCCGCCTTCGTCCTGCTCGCCGTCGTCTGGGCGGTCGGTCTGCCGGCGTGCGCCCAGGCTCAGTGGAGCCCGGGAGACCGGATACTGTCCTCCTGGCTGGTGATCGGCCCGTTCCCGGTGGTCCAGGGCGAGGCGCGCGTCTCGCATCCGTACCTGCCGCGGGAGTCATCTCTCGCGCCCGTATTGGGCCAGAGGATGGCCGAAGGTCTGGCGTGGCATACGGCGCGCGCCGACAGCCTCGGTCGGGTCGACTTGCAGGCGGTCCTTCCGGACGGACGGCTCGAGCAGGCCGCGGCCTACGCCTTCAGCTGGATCACGAGTCCCGACGAGCGCACGGTCACACTGGCGTTCGAGTCCGACGACGACATCCGGGTTTGGCTGGACGGCACGCTGGTCCTCGACCACGAGGTGGCGCGCGGGGTCGGAAGCGGCACCGATACGGTGACGGTGCGGCTGGCTCGGGGAGCGAACCGGTTGCTCCTGAAGATCGTGAACCGGACCGGTGGCTTCGGGCTGGGAGCCCGCATCATGGATACCCAGGGTGCGACGCTGGCCGACCTCCGCCTCGGCGACCGACGCCCGGCGGGCGTGCGGATCGCGACGGCGCCGAGGCCGGCGCTCACGCTCGCGCCGCTTGGCGTGGCGGCCTCGGCCGTGCTGGACGCGGCCACGGGAGCGCTGCGCGTGCCCGTGGTGGTGCGCGTCACCCGTTGGGGTGGCCTCTCCCGAGCCGTGAGGGTGCGTGTCGGATCTCGCGAGGACACGCTCCCGACCGCGCCCGACGGGGTGGCGACGAGTGTGAGGTTGCCCACCACCTGGGACGACCTGGCGGCGGCCGCGGCCGACGGTGACGGGGGGATCCTGGCCGGTGGGGCCCGCGTCCCGACCCAAGGCCGCGCCATCGAGGCGGACCCGGTGCTCGACATCCTGGCGCATCCGATCGAGGTCGACGGATGGCGCTGGCAGGGGGGTGACAGCACCTGGCATGAGCTCGTCGATACGAGCGACTTCGGTGTGGACCTGCCCACGGTGCGCGAGGCGCGCGCGATCGCCTTCAGCACAAAGGTGCCGAGGGTGCTGGCGGGGCTGAGCCTCGACATGCAGGCCGCGGAGTTTGCCGCGACCGGCTCGACCGTGCGCGTGAACGGACAGGTCCGATCAATTCCGGCGTCGGGTCGGGTGCCGCTGTGCGCACCGTGTGGTCAAGGTGACTCGCTGTCCGTTCGGATCGAGCCGGGCGGTCGGTGGTGGGATCCGCCTCGGCTGGTCGTGCCCGATCCCGGCTGGATGGAGATCTCCCAGGGCTCGCACTGGGCTCGATTCTTTCTGGGCCGGGACGCGGCACCGGCTCCCCCGAACCGCGACTTCGCACGCCAGCTCCTGGCGGCCACCTCCGTGGCGGACAAGGTCAAGTACCATGCTCTCGTGGCGGACTGGATGGGAGCCCTGGCGCCCGCTATCCGCCGGATGAGCGCCGACACGATCGACATCGTGGGCAACGCCCACATCGACGCGGCCTGGCTCTGGCGCTGGGACGAGACCGTCGACGTGGTGCGCAACACCTGGCGCACGGCGGCCAAGCTGCTCGAGAAATACCCGGGCACGACGTTCGCCGGATCGGCGGCGGCCTACTACGAGTGGGTCAAGGAGTACGAGCCCTCCCTCTTCGCTGAGCTGCAGCGCCTGCAGAAGCAAGGCCGCTGGGCCGCCGTGGGCGGCTGGTGGGTGGAGTCCGATGCGAACCTGCCCTCGGGCGAGGCGTTCGTGCGCCAGGGCCTGTACGGCCAGCGCGCCTACGAGCGTTTCTTCGGCACGACCGCGAAGGTCGCGTGGATTCCCGACACGTTCGGCTACGCGTTCACGCTTCCGCAGATCTTCAAGAAGGAGGGCCTCGACTTCTTCGTCACGCAGAAGCTCCGCTGGAACGACACGGACCCCTGGACGGCCGACAAGAACCTCTTCTGGTGGGAGGGCAGGGACGGCACGCGCATCCTCACCTACATCCCCTACGGATACTCGGATGTCCTCGACCCGCAGCAGCTTGCCGACCGCTACAAGGTCTCGAAGGACTCGACCGCGTCGGGCCGGATGATGGTCCTCTACGGCGAGGGGGACCACGGCGGCGGGCCGACCATGAAGATGCTCGACCGCGCCGAGACGCTCGGGCGCATCCCGACCTTCCCGACGCTGCATGGAGACGTCCCTCTCGACGTGCTCGAGAAGATGAACGCGCACGCCGACTCCGCGCCGGTGATCCACGACGAGCTCTACCTCGAGTACCACCGCGGCGTCTACACGAGCCAGTCGGAGATGAAGGAGTGGAACCGGAGGATGGAGGGACTGCTCGGCGCCACGGAGGTCGCGGCCGCGCACGCCTCGTTCTTCGCGCCGGCCGCCGCCTGGTACAACTATCCGAGGGGCGCGCTCACGCGGGCGTGGGAGAAAACGCTCTTCAACCAGTTCCACGATCTGCTCCCGGGCTCGGGCATCGGGCCCATCTACGCCGACGCCGTGGCCGACTACCGCGAGGCCGAGCGCGTGACGGACATGGAGCTCGGCCGTGCCGCCGACATGGTCGCGGGCCGCATGGACACGCGCCCTCCCGTGAAGGGTGCCCGCCCCTACGTGGTGCTCAACCCGTCGGGGCAGGCGCGTAGCGGGGTGGTGGCGATCCCATGGACCGGAGGTGCCGTGGAGGTGGCCGACTCGGCCGGAATGCTGCTTCCGAACGCCGTGCGTCGCGACACGTTGAGGGTGCGCGTGTCCGACGTACCGTCGAGCGGTGGCCTGCTGGTGTTCGTGGTGCCGGGTGCGGTGACGAACGCTGTGCCGGCGGGCACCGAGGCCTCGGTGGACAGCGACCGGGTCGTGCTCGAGAACGAGCGGCTCCGTGTGGAGGTGGACCGGATGACCGGCGAGATCTCGAAGATGGTCGACCGCGCTTCAGGCCGGGACCTGCTGCAGGCCGCGGGCGGCGGCAATCGCCTGGCCACCCGCTACGACAAGCCCGCGCAGTGGGACGCCTGGAACATCGACGATACGAACGATCCCTGGATCCCCGTGGCGGACACGGTCCAGGTGGGCGAGCCGGGCCGGAATGCACTCGGCGCTTATGTCGACATCGTCCGGGCCGACTCGACCGGCCGCTACGAGCAGCACCTGATGCTGCCGGACGGCGAGGCACGCCTCGAGGTGGACACGCACGCGCTCTGGCGCGCGAATCATCGCCTGCTGAAGGCGTCGTTTCCGCTCGCGCTCTCCTTCGACAGCACATGGGCGGAGGTGCCGTACGGCGCGATCGAACGGTCGGCCGTGCCGCGTACGCGCCAGGACAGCGCGCGCTACGAGGTCTCGATGCAGCGGTGGGTGGACGTGAGCGACAGTGCCCGGGGCGTGGGCCTCTCGACCGACTCGAAGCACGGCTACGACGTGCGCAAGGACACCCTCCGCCTCACGCTCCTCAAGGCGCCCAAGTACCCGGACTCCACCGCGGACATGGGCTGGCACCATTTCCGGTACGACCTCGTGCTCCACGAGGGCGACTGGCGGAACGGAGCCGTGGAGCGGGTGGCGGACGAGTTGAACGAGCCGCTGCGCGCCCTTCCGGTCGAGGTGCACGGAGGAAGGGGAAGGGCGCGGGCGTTCCTGAAGGTGACGGGCGAGGGCGTGGAGCTCGGCGCGCTCAAGATGGCCGAGGACGACGGCGACCTGGTGGTGCGCCTCGTGGAACGCCACGGCGAGCCGGTGACGGCGGGCCTGGAGCTTCCCTGGCCGTTCGAGTGGCGTCCCGCGGACCTGCTCGAGCGTCCCGACACGACCGTCGGGTGGACCGAGAGCGTGGGCAACCGCGCGACGGTGCCGCTGAAGCCCTGGGAGATCGCGACGGTGCTGGTCCGGAAGAGGTAGAACGCACCCCTGGTGTCGGCCGCCGCGTCGTCGCCTCGTCGGTCGTGCGCGTGGTCGCTACGGCGCCTCGCCCGCGCCTTCCCAGCCCGCTACCCGCTCGGCCAGCTCGAACACCGAGAGCGGCGCCGATCCTTCCGCCTTGTTGTTGACGATCACGAAGGCGGACCGCTCGGCGAGCAGGGCGTCGAAGACCGCCCGCGTGATGCGCTCCCGGGTTCCCGGGTCCTCGTCGACGAGGCGGTCGAACGGTTCGTAACGATCTCTCGCGGCCTCGTAGGCGAACCCCGAGTGGAGCATCCAGCGGAGGACCAGCACCGGCTGCTGGTACGGCTGGAGCAACGAGAGCTGCTTCTCCAGGCTGGTCATGGACGGATGCACGTTGAAGCAGTGCGCCGCACCGCTGTCCGCGATCGCCTGGGCGTACTCGTGCGTCAGGAAGCCCGGCGTGCGGAGCTCCACGGCGTAGAGGGGCCCTTCGGGCAGTGCCTCCAGGAACCGCTGCAGGCGCTCGATGAACGCGCTCGCGCCGCCCACCAGGTTCGGCGGCATGGGCGAGAACTGGAAGAGCAGGGGACCGGCCTTCCCGCCCAGCCCTTCGACCATCGGTCCGATGACCTCCTCGACGGCGTAGCGCGCGTCGAGAAACAGGGGGTTGGGTTCCCGCACGCCGAAGGCCTGGGGATCCAGCGGCGAGGTTACGAGGCGGTCGGCCTTCACCAGGAAGCGGAAGTCCTCCGGCACCACGTCGGCCAAAGCTCGGAAGTCGTCGGCCGGGATCGGCCGGTAGTAGGTGCGGTCCAGGCCTACGGTGCGAAGGAGAGGATGGGAGGCGTAGGCGGGCAGCCCGTCGCTCGCCAGCACGCTCTGCGAGGCTGCCCGGTCGTACACGAGGCCGGCCCAGCCGGGAAACGTCCACGACGAGGTGCCGAGCCGCAGCCCGGACGGGAGCTTCCCGGCGAGCTTCCGCTGATGATCCGTCGGCGCTGCGCCCTCGACCGGCTTGGGAAGTTCGGCCGGAGCGTGGTCGAAGAGTCCGAGCTGCGCGTCCCTGTTCATTACTTTAGTCTACCATGGACGTCCAGATCTTCGGCGTAAAGAACGACGCCGATACGCGAAAAGCCCTGCGGTTCTTCAAGGAACGGCGCATCGCGGTCCACTTCGTGGACTTCAAGACGCGCGGCCCGTCGCGGGGCGAGCTCAAGCGGTTTTCCCAGAAGCTCGGCATCGACACCCTGGTCGACCGCCACTCGAAGCGCTTCGAGGCGCTCGGGCTCCAGACCGCCCACTACGGCGAGGAGCGCTGGCTCGAGATCCTGGTCGACGAGCCGCTCTGCCTGCGCATGCCCCTCGTGCGCTGCGGCAAGGACGTGACCGTGGGCCATGCCGAGGAACACTGGAAGGAGTGGGCGTCGCGCTGAGCGTGCGCTCGGCGCCGTTTCCGCGCCCGAGTCTACTCCATCGACACGCCGCCGCGGCGTGGCGCCCTTCATCCGTGTTGACAAAATAAGTATGCCATAAATATATAAGTGGCATACGTAGTTGCCTCGGGATGCGTATTCGTCGCTCCCCGCGGCCGATTCCCCGCCACACACGGGCCCGGCATCATGTCGTCACTGACTCCGCTGACCTACCAGATCCTCCTCGCCCTGGCCGATCGGGAACTTCACGGCTACGGGATCATCAAGGAGATCGAGTCTCGGGCGGGATCGGCCTCGGCCCCGAGCACGGGTGCCCTCTATCTCGCGCTCCAGAGAATGGAGTCGAACGGGTTCGTCGAGGAGGCGCCCGAGCGCCGTTCCGCCGACGCCGACTCGCGGCGGCGCTACTACCGCATCACGCGCCGCGGTCGCAGCGTGGCGGAGGACGAGTCGGTCCGCCTCGCGGCACTGGTCGCCGCGGCCCGCCAGAAGAACCTGCTGGGCGGGGAGACCGCGTGATCCGAGCCCTCCTGAGGGTGCTGCTCGCGTGCGCGCCGCGGACGTTCCGGGACCGCTACGGTATCGAGGTCCTGGAGCTCCACGACACGAGGATGGCAGGGTGCGGCTCGTCGGTCGGCCGGATCCTCTTCGGCCTCCGTGAGGTCTGCGGACTGGGATGGACGGTCGTGCGGCTCCGATTGGGTGGCGGCGGGGCCCACACGCCCGCCCCGGCGAGGATGACGAAGAGGGGAGGGGCATCCATGCTCGAGACCACGATGCAGGATGTCCGATTCGCCGCGCGCACGCTGCGCAGGCATCCGGGGTTCACCGCTGCCGCCGTGGCCGTGCTGGCGCTGGGGATCGGCGCCAACACCGCCATCTTCTCCGCGGCCAACGCGTTCCTCTTCAGGCCGCTCCCCTTCGGCCACGCCGATCGGTTGGTGATGCTCTACGAGACCAACCCGGAGTTCGGCTGGGAGCATCAGACCGCCGCGCCCGCGAACGTGCTCGACTGGCGGGAGCAGGTCGACGGCTTCCAGGACGTGGCGGCCTATTCCGACTTCGTCGACCGGGTCACCTACGTGCGGGACGGTGACCCGGAGCTCCTCGGCGTGGTCAGCGTCACCGGCAACTTCTTCTCGGTGTTGGGGGTGCCACCCGAGGTGGGGCGGGGCTTCACGTGGGACGAGACCTGGACCGGTCGCGACCACGTGGTGGTGCTCAGCCACGACTTCTGGGTGTCGCACTTCGGTGCCGACCCGGGCGTGGTGGGACGCAACGTGGCGCTCGGCGGCACGTCCATGGAGATCGTCGGGGTGGCGCCCGCGGGCTTCGACTTCCCGAACCCCGACGCCGACATGTGGTCGCCCTGGGGCTGGGATCCAGCGGACCGACAGGCGGCCTGGTTCCGCCGGGCCCACTGGGTGCATCCGATCGCGCGGATGATGCCGGGGGTCACCCTCGCGCAGGCCGATGCCGAGCTCCAGACGGTGGCGAAGCGCCTCCAGACCGAGCATCCGGAGACGAACGAGGTCATGGGCGCGGGCCTCATGCCGCTGCGGGACTTCCTGGTCATGGACGTCCACACGCCGCTGCTGGTGCTGCTGGGGGCGGTCGGACTCCTGCTTCTGCTGGCGTGTACGAACGTGGCCAACCTCATGTTGGTGCGCGCGAGCGATCGGACCCGCGAGGTCGCGCTACGCTTCGCGGTCGGAGCGGGGCGCTGGCGCGTGGCTCGCCAGATCCTGACGGAGGGGCTCGTTCTCGCGCTGGGGGGAGGAGCGCTGGGCCTGGCGTTGGGGTGGCTCGGAATCCGGGCTCTGGCGACGCAGCAGCCTGTGGGAATCCGAGGCGCCACCACGCTGGCGTTGGACGGCCGCGTCGTGCTTTTCACGGTCGGCGCGGCGGTGGCGAGCGGTCTGCTTTTCAGCCTGGCACCCGTCCTCCGCACCCTTCGCGGCAACGTGCACGAAGCGCTGAAGGAGGGGGGGCGGAGCGGGTCGGCCGGCGTTTCGGGCCTGCGCACCGTGAGCACGCTCGTGGTCGTGGAGGTGGCGCTGGCCGTGCTCCTCGTCGTGGGCGCCGGCCTCATGGTTCGGAGCTTCTGGATTCTCAGTCACGTGGACCCGGGCTTCGATCCTCGAGGCGTGTTGGCCGTTCAATTCTCCGTTCCCGGCGCGCGCTACGGGAGTCGCGACGAGGTGCTGGCCTTCGAGGGCGAGTTCGAGCGCCGTCTGGAGGCTCGCCCCGGTATCCGGAGCGTGGGCGCGGTAGCCCAACTCCCACTGACCGGCACGTCCTGGACGAGCCAGTTCCAGGCCGAGGGCTGGCCGCCCGATCGGGTGGGTTTCGAGATCGTCCATCGCCGGGCCGACGACGGCTACTTCCGGGCCCTGGACATTCCCTTGCTGCGGGGGCGGCTGTGGAGCCCGAACGACGGTCCGGACGCACCCGAGGTCGTCGTCGTCAACCGGACGTTCGCCCGGAAGTTCTTCCCCGGAGAAGATCCCATCGGCCGGAAGATCACCTACGAACGCCAGGCGACGCCCGAGTCGACTTGGCACACCATCGTCGGCGTCGTCGGAGATCAGTTGCAGATGAGCCCCGCCGAGGCGGCCCGGCCCGAGGTCTTCGAGAGTCGCCGGCAGGACTGGAACCGGACGGTCTGGTACGTGGTGCGCACCGAGGGCGACGCCCTGGATGGGCTCCCGGCGGTGAAGGGCGTGCTCGCGGAAATGGACCCGCTCGTTCCGATCGCCGAGGTGAAGTCCATGCTGGAGGTCTGGCGGGCATCGATGGATCAGGAGCGGTTCGTCCTCACGCTGCTGGGGGCGTTCGGTCTTCTGGCGCTCCTCCTGGCGGCCGTCGGCGTGTACGGCGTGACCTCGCAGGCGGCGCGGAAGCGCACCCAGGAGATCGGGATCAGATTGGCGCTCGGCGCCGACGCATCGGCGGTCTTGGTCCTGATGCTTCGTGAGGGGATGGCCGTGGTGGCGCTCGGACTGGGCGTGGGGCTCGTGGCGGCGCTCCTGGCGACGCGCGCGATGGCCACGCTCCTCTACGGCGTGGCGCCCAACGATCCGACCACGCTCGTCGTGGTCGTCTCGATCCTCGGCCTGGTCGCGTTGGCGGCGTGCTGGATTCCGGCGCGAAAGGCCACGGGCGTGGATCCGGTCCGCTCGTTGCACGCCGAGTAGGGCGCCGTTTGGCACGGGACCTGCCTCGGGGTCCGACGTTCCCGGAGGCGGCCGTTTGCCGGACCTTGCTTTCCGGGCCGAGCGTTGGTCCTTTTCAGGCACGTTCGGATCTTCCCGCTAGCGTAACCGCCCGGAGGTATACATGCAGGACACCGTCGGCCTGACCGGTCTCCAGCTTGCCATCCTCCAGATCTTGTGGGAGCGAGGCGAAGCCACGGCGCACGAGGTCCAGGAGGCGCTGCAGGAGGAGCGGCCCCTGGCGCTCACGACCGTGGCCACGCTCCTCTCCCGCCTCGAGCGCAAGAAGGTCCTCACGCACCGACGGGACGGCCGGCAGTACGTCTTCCGCCCCACGGTGAGCCGCTCGGAGGTTCGCCGATCCAAGGTCAGGGAGCTGACCGAGAGCCTGTTCGACGGAGATCCCGCGGCGCTCGTGAGCCATCTGGTGCGTGCCGACGAAGTCGACTCAGACGATCTGGCCCGAATCCGCACGCTCATCGAGGAGGCCGAAGCGGCAGAAGCCGCGGCGGCGGAGTAGGACTCGACGCTTCACCCTCGGCGGAGCGGGTCTATATTCCTCGGACGAGCGGCGCGCTCCCGGGCCGGTGGACGAGCCGGCAGAGGCGCCGCACTCCAACGTCTGCCATCGCTTTGAGCTCGACCGACCCAGCGCACACGTCGCCCGACTCCCGGGCATTCGTCACGGCGCGCCTGCCCGTTCCGGCCGGCGCGTTGGAGGCGTTTCTGCGCCTGGGCTCGGGTGGGCCGCGAGGTTTCTGGGCTCGGGGCGATCGGTGGATCGCCCACCGGGGTGCGCTCGCGGTCCTGGACTCGCGGGCCTACGAGGGCGATCGGTTCGACGCGGTGCGCGCGGCCGCCGCCGGAACGGGGCGCACGCGGTTCTTCGGTGGCTTCTCCTTCCGCGAGGATCACGCCCCGGAGGGCGCCTGGGCGGCATTTCCCGCGGGGCTCTTCCACCTGCCCGAGTTCGAGCTCGAGCGCGAAGGCTCGGGCGATCTCCAGTTGCGCGGGCGTGCCGTCGTGGGTCCCGACCAGGACCCCGAAGCGGTCCGTCGGGGGCTGGAGGGGCGCCTGAGCGACTTCAGGGATGATCTCACGGCCCACGCGCCAGGCACGCACCGCCCACGCCGCGTCGGAGCGGAGCGGGTCGCCACGGAGCGCTCGGCCTGGGAGCGTGCGGTAGACGAGGCGCTGGCCGCGATCCGGAACGGTCGGGTATCCAAGGCCGTGCTGGCGCGCACGCTCGACGTGACGCCCGAAGCCGAGGTGGATCCGGTCGATGTCGTGCTTCGCCTGTGGGACGCCAACCGCGGGACACACGTCTTCTTGTTCGAGCCGGAGCCCGGCTCCGCCCTGGTCGGGGCCGCGCCCGAGACCGTCGCGACGCTCCGGCGTGGAACGTTCGAGGCCACGGCGGTCGCCGGCTCGATTCGGCGTGGCGAGGATCCCGACGAGCAGGCCGCGCTGGCGGCCATCCTCCTGGCGAGCCACAAGGACCGCGAGGAGCAGCGCATCGCGCTGGACGACATGGTCGAGCGTCTGACCGAGGTGGCGACCGCGATCCGCATGGACGCCGAGCCCCACGTGCTGGCGCTGACGCGCATCCAGCACCTGGAGACGGTGATCCGCGCCCGCGTGAACAGCGGTCGCGACGTCCTGGACCTGGTGCGCTTGCTGCACCCGACCCCGGCCGTGTGCGGGCTCCCGCGCGACGCGGCGCTCGAACTGCTGGCCGAGAAGGAGCCGTTCGAGCGTGGATGGTATGCCGGCCCGGTGGGCTGGTTCGACGGGGAAGGCAACGGGATCTTCGCGCCCGCGCTGCGTATGGCGGTCCTGTACGAAGGCACGTGGCGCCTCTTCGCGGGCGCCGGCATCGTGGAGGGGTCGGTGCCCACGCTCGAGTGGGAGGAGACCGGGATGAAGTTCGAGCCGGTGCTCCGGGCGCTCACAGCGGCCGGAGTGCACTTCCTCGACGAGGAGGAGCCGGCCCGGACCGAGGGACGTCGGGGTTGAACACGCTCTGGGCGCGTGCTTTCGTGGACGAGCTCGCGCGCTCGGGCATCCGCGACGTTTGCGTGGCTCCGGGCTCCCGCTCGACGCCGCTCGTGCTCGCCTGTGCCGCCGACCCCCGCCTGCGTGTGCGCCTCCACCTCGACGAGCGCTCGACCTCGTTCTTCGCGCTGGGCGTGGGCAAGGCCACGGGCTGGCCGGCTGCGGTCGTCACGACCTCGGGGACCGCGACCGCGAACCTCCTGCCCGCGGTCGTCGAAGCCTCCCGGAGCGAAGTACCACTCCTGGTGCTGACGGCCGACCGGCCGCACCGACTCCGGGACGCCGACGCCAACCAGGCCATCGACCAGACCCGCCTGTACGGTCCGTACGTGCGCGACTTCTTCGAGGTGGCGCCTCCGTCGCTGGACGGGCCGGCATTGCGGCACCTGCGCAGCCTCGCGTGCCGCGCGGTCGCCCGGGCCGTCGGTGCGCCCGCGGGCCCCGTGCACCTCAATTTCCCCTTCGACAAGCCGCTCGAGCCGTCCGACGACGAGGCCGCCGCGGAGCATGCCTTCGCTGCGGCGCATCCGGTGGCCGCGGGCGGGCGTCCCGACGGTCGCCCGTTCGTTACGGTCGGCCGGACGCGTCCCGAGGCACTGGAGGAGGAGATCGCGGTGCTCCGCGACCTCGTTGCCGCTTCACCGCGCGGGCTGATCGTGGCGGGGCCTCATCCCGACGCCGCCGTAGGGGAGGCCGCCTTGAGCCTGGGCGGCGCCACCGGCTGGCCCGTGCTCGCCGATCCGCTCTCCGGAGCGCGTTTCGCGCGGTCCGGAGGTGCGCTGGTGGTGGGCGCCTACGATCTCTTCTTGCGTGACGAGGTGGTGCGCGAGCGCCTCCGGCCCGAGCTGGTCCTACGGGTCGGTTCGAGCCCCACGTCGCAGGCGCTCCTGGACGCGCTGCTCGCCTGGCGGGGCGTTCGCCATGTGGTCGTCGACGTGGGCGGCCGGTGGAAGGACCACGCCGACGTGGCCACCGACTACGTGGTGGCCGACCCGGCCGCCACCCTCGACCGGCTGGCGGGAGGCATCGCGGCGGACACGCCCCCGGGGTGGGAAGGCGCGTGGCGCGAGGCGGAGCGCGTGGCGCGTGCCGCCCGGGACGACGACGGCGAGGCGCACGAAGGCACGATCCTGGGCGCCGTAGCGGCCGCGATGCCCGAGGACGGCACGCTCTTCGTCTCGAGCTCGATGCCGGTGCGGGACCTGGACGCATACGGCACCCCGCGCGACGACACCGTGCGCGTGCTCGCCAACCGGGGCGCGAGCGGGATCGACGGAGTGGTCTCGACCGCGTTCGGCGTGGCGGCAGCGCGGGGCGAGCCCGTCGCGTGCGCGCTGGGCGACATCGCCTTCTTCCACGACCAGAACGGGCTCCTCTGGAGTCGCGAAGCCGACGCGGCGGTCGTGTTCGTGCTCATAGACAACGACGGGGGCGGCATCTTCCACATGCTCCCCGTTCGGGAGCACGAGCCGCACTTCACGACGTACTTCGCCACGCCACACGGGCTCGACTTCGCTCATGCGGCGCGTCTGCACGGTATCCCATTGGACGACGTGGTACCCGCCGACCTCGGCGGGGCGCTGAAGTATGCGCTCGCTGACGGCGGAACGCGGATCCTCCGGGTCCGCACGAGCCGCGAGCACAACCGGCGCAGGCACCGCGACGTCGCCGATGAGGTGGCCCGGCGCGTGCGCGCCTCACTCTCTTGAATCCCTCCCACGGAGCCGACCGTTGACCAAGCCCGACTGGAAAGAGGTCAAGCGCTACGAAGACATCACCTATCACAAGAGCGGCGGCGTAGCCCGCATCGCCTTCAACCGGCCCGAGGTGCGCAACGCGTTCCGGCCCGACACGCTCCTGGAGCTGCAGGAGGCGTTCAGGGACGCAGGCGAGGACCTCGACATCGGCGTCGTGCTGCTGACCGGCAACGGCCCTGCCAAGGACGGCAAGTGGGCGTTCTGCTCCGGCGGCGACCAGAAGGTGCGCGGCGAGGCCGGCTACGTGGGCAAGAGCGGCGTGCCGAGGCTCAACGTGCTCGAGCTCCAGCGCTACATGCGCTCGATGCCCAAGCCGGTGATCGCGCTGGTCGCGGGTTACGCGATTGGCGGCGGCCACGTCCTGCACGTGATGTGCGACCTCACGCTGGCGGCCGACAACGCGGTCTTCGGGCAGACCGGCCCGATCGTGGGCTCGTTCGACGGGGGATTCGGCGCGTCCTTCCTGGCGCGCTCCGTGGGGCAGAAGAAGGCCCGCGAGATCTGGTACCTCTGCCGGCAGTACTCGGCCCAGGAGGCGCTGGAGATGGGGCTGGTCAACAAGGTCGTCCCCCTGGATCGGCTCGAAGACGAGGGCTGGGAGTGGGCCCAGGAGATCCTCGACAAGAGCCCGCTGGCGATCCGGCTCCTCAAGAGCGCGTTCAACGCCGAGCTCGACGGCCAGGCCGGGCTCCAGGAGCTCGCCGGCAACGCCACGCTCCTCTTCTACATGACCGAGCAGGGCCAGGAGGGGAAGCAGGCGTACGTCGAGAAGCGGAAGCCGGAGTTCCGAAAGTTCAAATGGCTGCCCTGGTGAGCTCGGGCGAGCGAGCGACGCCGACCCGCCTCCAGGCATGGATCCTGGCCTCGCGGCCGAAGACGCTTCCGGCCGCGGCCGCGCCGGTCATGGTGGGCACGGGGCTCGCCGCGCATCACGGCGCGCTGGCGTGGGGGCCGGCCCTGGCCGCCCTGGTGGGTGCGCTCCTCATCCAGATCGGCACGAACCTCGCGAACGACTACTACGACTTCGTACACGGAAGCGACACGGCCGATCGGGTGGGGCCCGTGCGCGTCACGCAGGCGGGGCTGCTGCCACCGGCCACCGTGAAGGTCGGCATGATCGTGGTGCTGGGCGCCGCCATACTCGTGGGGGTCTATCTGGTGTGGGTGGCCGGCTGGCCGATCATCTGGATCGGCCTCGCCAGCGTGGCGAGCGCCGTGCTCTATACGGGCGGGCCCTATCCGCTCGCCTACCACGGTCTGGGTGACCTGTTCGTCTTCGTTTTCTTCGGGCTCGTGGCCGTGGGCGGAACGTACTGGGTGCAGGCCCTGGCTCTGCCGCCCGACACCTGGCTCGCCGGGACCGCCCTGGGCGCGCTCGTGACCGACATCCTGGTGGTGAACAACCTGCGCGACATCGACACCGACGCCCGAGCCGGCAAGCGTACGATGGCCGTGCGGCTCGGGCGGGGCGGCACCTTCGTCGAGTACGTGGTGCTGCTCGCCGTGGGGCTGGCGGCTCCCGTCGTCGGTGTGTTCGCGTTCGGGTGGCCGCCGCTGGCGCTCGCCGCGCTTCTGGTGACCCCGCTCTGCGTGGCGCCGGTGCGGAAGGTGCGAGGGTTCCGGGAGGCGCGCGAGCTCCTTCCGGCGCTGGGAGAGACCGCCCGGATCGTGGCGCTCTACGGACTCCTGCTGGGCCTCGGCCTGGCGCTCGGATGAGTGTCGAAGACTTCCTCGCTCGAGCCGCGGCCGAGTGGCCGGACGCGCCCGCGCTCAGCTCTCTCGAGCGCAGCTGGACCTACCGGGAGCTGGACCTCCGGGTCGATCGGCGGGTCGCCGACCTCGGAGCCGGCCCGGGCGCGCTCGTTCCGGTGGTCCTCGAATCCACGGCCGAGGGGATCGTCACGCTGCTGGCGCTCTGGCGCGCGGGTGCGGTTGTCGCCCCGCTCAACCCGAGCCTTACGGCCTCGGAGCGATCGGCGGCCGAATCGGCGCTGGTGCGCGCCACCTCGGCAGGGCAGAGCGCCGACGCGGTGCACGCCGCGCAGGCCGTGCTCTGGACGTCCGGCACGGAAGGCAGGCCCCGGGGCGTGGCGCTCTCGGCCGAGAACCTGCGTGCGAACGCCCTGGCCGCCGCGGCCCGGCTGGATCTCGCTCCGACGGACAGCTGGCTCGCGTCGCTCTCGCCCGCGCACGTGGGGGGCCTCGCCCTGGTGGTGCGCTCACTGCTGCTCGGCGGCCACCTGCTGGCGGCCGGCCGCTTCGACGCCGCTCTCGTCTCGGCGTTGATCGACGACGTGGGGGGCTCGGCCCCCTCCGCTGGAGCGACCATGGCGGCCCGGCCACTCACGCATGTCTCCTTCGTGCCGACGCAGCTGCTGCGCGTGCTCGATCACCGAGAGGGTCGTCCACCTCCGTCCACCTTCCGCTGTGTGCTGTTGGGCGGCGCCCACGCTCCGGCCGACCTGGTGGAGCGTGCGCTCTCCGGCGGTTGGCCGATCGCCCTCACGTACGGGATGACCGAGATGACCTCGCAGGTGGCGACGGCACCGCCCGCCCTGGTGCGCGTGAAGCGGGGCACGGTGGGCGAGCCGCTGGACGGGGTCGAGGTACGCTTCTCGGACGAGGGAGAGGTGCTGGTGCGGGGCCCGACCCTCGCGCTGGACTATGTGGGCGCCCGGACGCCGCTGGCCGACGCGGAGGGCTGGTACCACTCCGGCGACCTGGGGCGGATCGATGACGAGGGGCACCTGTGGATCACGGGGCGGCGCTCCGAGCGGATCGTCTCGGGCGGGGTCACGGTGGATCCGATAGAGATCGAGGATGTGCTTCGCGCGCATCCGGCCGTAGCCGACGCGTGCGTCGTGGGGCTCGCCGACCCCGAATGGGGCGAGCGGGTGGCGGCGGCTCTGGTACCCGTCGACTCGGCGCTCGACCTGGACGCCGTGGAGGCGTGGGTGCGGGAACGGCTCGCGTCGGCCAAGCGGCCCAGGCGTTGGGCGGTGCTCGACGCGCTCCCACGCAACGCGAACGGAAAGGTGAGCCGCCGGGCTGTGCGGGAGGCGCTGGAGGAGGGTGGCTCCTGATGGATGGGCTACTCGGTCGAGTCCAATCCTGGAAGGGCCTCACCGGCTTGGTGCCGTGCGGCCTTCCGGGGGCACCTTCATCATCTCCTGAATGCTGCCCGCCGCGTTCCCGGACGGCTCGCTCCTCCCCTCCGGCTCCGAACTAGGCTCCGCCCGGCGCCCGCCCCGATAGGATGAACATCCGCCCGGAGTGTCCTCCGTGGATGGCGCTCCACGCCGACGTCAGCAGGAAGTCCGGGGTGCCGTCGCCGTCGACGTCTCCCATCCCGGTGGTGTCGAACCCGAAGGTCTCGCCCATGACCTTGCACGTGATGACCCGCATGAGCGATCCGTCGGCACCGGAATACAGGTAGACCTTGCCGCCGGACGGTGCCGCTGAGGCGTGCTGCCAGGCTCCGATGATGAGGTCGGCATGCCCGTCGCCGTCCACGTCGCCCGCGTCCGCGACGCCGATCCCGAAGCCGTCGCCGGCCGCTTCGCCGGTGAGCGTGTAGAGCCGCTCGCCCGTGGCGCCCGAATACACATAGACGCGTCCGGCCCGGGCCAGGCCGCCGGCGCCGTTGCCCGCCCAGTCCGAGGCGTAGACGTCCGTGGCTCCGTCACCGTCGACGTCACCCACGGCGGAGACGAACATCGCCCCGAGTTGAGCGCCCGCGGTGTCGGAGTGGATGACGAAGGCGGGTTCACCGGAGAGGTCGTGGTAGACGTAGACCGCGCCTTTGTGCTCGGGGCCAGCGTTGGGCGCCCCCACGATCAGCGTGATCCGCCCGTCGGCCGAGACGCTCCCGCCCGCGGAGCTCCCGAAGGCGTCGCCGGCCCGCTCGCCCGTGAGCGTCAGGAGAGCCTCACCGGTCCTTCCGGAGAAGACGTAGGCTCTCCCTGCGTCCTCGCCTGCGGCGTCGTTCCTCGGCCCGCCCACGATCACGTCGGCGTGTCCGTCACCGTCCACATCGCCGACGTCCCCGACCTTGCGGCCGAACCACTCGCCCGGCTGAGGTGCCTGGAGCGTGAGGATCACGTGGCCGTCGCGTCCCGAGTACACGTAGGCCCGGTCCCCGCCCGGAGCGCCGGCGATCACGTCCGGCGTGCCGTCCGCGTCGACGTCTCCGGCGGCCTCGATGCCGAGCCCGAGTTGGTCGCCGGGATGGCCGTCCGCCGTCCAGAGAAGCTTGCCCGTCCGGCTCGAATAGACATAGACGCGTCCCGCGTTCGCGCCCCCGTTGGCGTGCGAGGGGGCGGACGTCGCCACGTCCGCGATGCCATCACCGTCCACATCGCCGACGTTGCGTGCGATCCATCCGAACTGGTCGCCCGCGGCCTCGCCGTCCCACTCGCGCAGGATCTTCACCGGCTCGACGAACGGGTCTGCGAACTCGGCCTTCGACGGGAAGAGCGCCCGATAGCGCGGATCACCGCGCAGGAGCGCCGCGGCCGGGTCCGCGTCGATGCCGGTGATGTCGACCTTGCCGCTCGCCTTCGCCCTTTCGAGCCAGGCGAAGGCGGTGTCCAGGTCGCCCTTCTGCGCCCAGGCCAGCCCGCCGTTCACGAAGACGCCGGGCGTGGGGTTCGGGAGCTTCGACGCGGTCTCGTAGGCGGCCACCGCGTCGTCGAAGTCCCCGAGCTGGCGGTACGAATAGCCGAGGAGCGACCAGGCGCCGACATTCTTCGGCTGATCCCGGGTGAGCCGGTTCAGCATCGTTACCGCGGCCTGGAAGTCGCCCCTCTGGACCTTCGCGACAGCGTCCTGGAGCGTGGCTTCGGCGTCCTGCGCGAGGGCCTGACTGCCGAGGCCCAGCACCAGGAGGCATGCGAGCACGGCCGGGGCTACGGGGCGAGCGTTCATGGCATCGTCTCCGGGGAGGGTTCTCGTCTGCCTACGCTGGAGCGGCGGAAGTATTTCGGGAGGGCGGCGCCCGGGCGGGCGGGCCGGCCGGCGGCGCCGGGTTCCCGGCCCGCCGTGTGCGCCCTTGCTGCATGCGGGCCCGGCGGCCCATGTTCGCCCCCCATGGACGACCGCCCCCGCTACCGCTCGCACCTCATCCCCCGTACGCGCGACGGCTGGATCGCCACGCTAGCGTTCCTGGTCCTCTTGCTCGTGGCCGAGCCGCCCGTGGTCGACACGGCGCTCAACCGCATCCGTCCGTGGATCCTCGGGATGCCGTTCTTCTACGCCGTGCTCCTGGGCGTGTACCTGGCGCTCATCGGCGTGCTCCTCTGGACGCTTCGGAGGGATGTCTGATGCCGACCTGGGTGGTCGCCACCGGGCTGATCGTCGTCTATCTCTTGATCACGCTCGTGCTGGGCGTGGTAGCCAACCAGAAGATGACGGTGGACCTGGAGGACTTCCTCCTCTACGGGCGCAAGGCGGGGTTCTTCGTCCTCTACCTGACCGTGGTCGCGACCTTCCACTCGGCCTTCGCGTTCCTGGGCTCCGGCGGGTTCTTCTATTCCCAGGGGATCGGGTTCTGGGCGGCCGGCACCTGGACGCTCCTGGTCGGGGCGATCACCTACGTGATCGGCACGCGCATCTGGGCGCTCGGCAAGGCGTTCGGCTACATCACGCCGGCCGACATGCTCGCCGACTTCTACGAGTCCGAGATCGTGCGCGTGGCCGTGGCCATCGTCTCGGTCGTGTTCACGATCCTCTACATCCAGGTGCAGGCACAGGGGCTCGGCTACATCATCAACGTGGCCTCCGGGGGGCGCATCTCGCGTCGACCTCGGCACGTTCGTCCTCCTCGCCGTGGCTGCCACGTACCTCATGGCCGGCGGACTCCGCGCCGTGTACTGGACCGACGTGCTCCAGGGAATCTGGATGTACGTGGCCGTGTGGGCCGGGGCGCTCTTCCTGACCTACCAGCTCTTCGGTGGACCGGTGGCACTCTGGCACCGCCTGGCCGCCGAGCGTCCCGACCTCCTCTCGCTGCCCGGCCCGCACGGCTACTTCACGCCGGGGATGTGGATCGGTATGACGATCACGCTCTCGTTCGGGATCGTCTTCCAGCCACACCTGATGATCCGCTGGTACACGGCCATCGACGCCAAGACGCTCAAGTGGTTGGGCGCCACCACGCCCATCTACCTGATGACGCTCTACATCCCCACGGCGTTCGTGGGCCTGGGGGGCGCCCTGGTCATGCCCCACCTGGACGTGCCCGACCGGATCTTCCCCGAGCTCCTCTTCAGGTACGCCAATCCGTGGCTCACGGGGCTGATCCTGGCCGGCGCCACCGCGGCGGCCATGTCGACGCTCGACTCGATCCTGCACGCGAACATGACCGTGCTCACCCGCGACGTCTATCAGCGCTACATCGCGCGGGACCGGAGCCAGGCGCACTACGTGTGGGTGGGGCGGGGGATCGTGCTGGGGCTCCTCGTGGTGGGCTATCTCCTCTCGGTGCACACCAGCAACTTCCTGGTGGTGCTGGTCGCGCTTTCCGGCTCCGGCGCGCTCCAGCTCATGCCGGGAATCCTGGGCGTCTGCTTTCCCGGCGGTAGGACGCTCACCCGCGCGGGCGTGCTGGCCGGGTTGTTCGCGGGGCTGGCGACGCTCTACGTGACGCTGCGGGTCGTGCCCCATCCGCTCGGGATCCATGCGGGGATCTGGTCGCTTCTGATCAATGGAGCCGTGGCGCTCGTCGTCTCGGCCTTCACCCGTGCCCCGTCGAGCGAGACGATCCGGCGCGTCCATGGCGAGTTGGAGCGTTTCGTGTACGGGACGGCGGGTGGAGAATTGGAGTCCAATCTCACACAGGTGGAGACCGCATCATGAGTATGGCCAACAGCGGGTTTGCTCTTTTCATGTCCACGGCCGCGGGCCGGATCCTCCGGGTCGTGGTAGGGCTGGCGCTCGTCGCGTGGGGCGGGATGAACTGGGGGACGACAACAGGCGTCGTCGTACTCATCGTGGGGCTCGTTCCGCTCTTCGCGGGAGCCTTCGACATCTGTCTCTTCGCCGGCCTCTTCGGTGGCGTCTGGTCGGGCAAGAGGATCCGCGCTCGGGCGGCGCAGAAGTAAGCCCCGACGTGCGTTCCGCCGCCCCCCGGGGCTGCTTCGTGACCCGTCGGGGCGGCGTGCCGGCAGCGGGGATCCTCCTCGCCTTGACGGTCGTGGTGGGGCTCGCCGCGTGCGGCCTCGAGCCGATCCCGGTCGACCCGGCGCGTCACGCCGCCGAGGTCGAGGCTTGGCATCAACGTCGGGTTGCCGAGCTCGAGGCACCGGACTCCTGGCTCTCCGTGGTCGGCCTGGCCTGGCTCGACGCGGGAGAGCCCACCCTGGGCTCCGACTCGAGCAGCGACATCGTGCTGCCCTCCGGCGCGGCCCCCCGTGTCGGCCGCGTGCTCGTATCCGACACCCTGGTACGGTTCGTGGCGGCCCCCGGCGCGGTGGTCACGCGCGGGGTGGACTCCGTCATGGTGCTCCCGGAGGGGCACGGGCTCATTCCCGAGGATCGATCTTCGGAGCCCCGGGTGCGCGAGGCCGTGCTCGGACAGGTATCTCCAAGCCACTACACGGTGCTCCGCAACGGCCCGGTCGATTGGCTGCTGCTCCGTCGTGGCGACCGTTGGGCGCTCCGGATCCGGAGCGACAGCGCCGCAGCCTACTCCCGGTTCCACGGGATCGACCGCTTTCCGGTAGGCCTCGACTGGCGCGTGACGGCCCGGTTCGTGCCCCACCCGGACACCGTCGCCGTCCCCAACGTGCTGGGTGGGGTGAGCCGGGAGCCATCGCCGGGCTCTCTCGTGTTCGAGCTCGGGGGTGAGCGCCGCTCCCTCGTCCTCACTGGCGAGCCGGAGGGCGGGCGCTACATGGTCGTCTTCGCCGACGAGACCAACGGCGCCGAGTCCTACGGGGGAGGGCGCTTCCTGTGGGTCGATCAGCCCGACGACCAGGGTCGCGCCGTCGTGGACTTCAACTACGCGTACAATCCCCCGTGCGTGTACACGGCGTTCGCGACGTGCCCGCTTCCCCTGCGGGAGAACCGCCTCGCGCTGCGCGTCGAGGCGGGCGAGAAGGCGCCATCGCACACGCACTAGGCAAGCCCTCCGGAAGATACCGGATGCCTTTCCGTCTCACGCCTCCGTGATGGTACGGAGGTGTTTTGTAGGGATTATTCCCACATTCATTTCAACGGAAGTACTACAGCGATTTTATTCACGCTTTAAGAGAATGAACTCGGCGATCTAATTCGCCTTGGCTCGATCTCAAGTGCCGGATGGCACCGAGACCATAGAAGAGGCACCGAGCGGAGTTCGATCGGCGGGAGCAAGGCGCTCCCGTCCATCTCCGGAACAGGGGTCGAGCCATGAGCACCAAGCCGTCCGAGGGGTTCACCGGAAACGTACGAGATGCGTGCCTCGGGGAGGCGGCATCGTGCGCACGCGTGGTCGTCTCCTGGACCACCACCGGTGGGGTCGCGGCGGGCGGGCTACTGATCGGCCTGACGGCGCTCGGTAACCCAGAAGAAGCCCAGGCGCTCCTTCCCCTCGCCCCCGTGCTCTTTCTGCTCGGCGCCGCGGCAGGGCTCGTCCACGGCGGCGCGCTCGCGTACGTCGGCCGTCCCCTCTCCTGTCAGGGCAGGGCCGCCGTGACGAGCATCCTCTTCAGCTTGATCGTGGTGTTCCCGGCACTGGTCGTGGCCTGGGTCGCTGCGGCGTGGATCTCCCTCACTTCGGCCGTCCTCAGCCTTGGCGGGGCGAGCACCATCCTGGTGACCAGCCTCGGGTGGCTGGCCGGAGTGGCCCTGTGCTGCTGGGCCGCGGTCGAAGGCTGGTACGCCATCGAGCGTGCCTTCACCCGCTGGCCCGAGAGCCGGCCCGGCGCGCTCCTGATCTCGGGCGCGCTGGCGATCCTGGCGCTCACCTTCGTGACGCATCGCCCTCCCATCGGTCACACCGAGCTGCGCCTCACCGGATTCGGCGCGGTGGTCCTGGCCCTCGTGGCCACCATCTGGATCGCCACGCCCGTCGTGATCGTGTTGCTCCACTACCTGCACAAGTGGTTTGCACCCGTCTGGGACCATCCGGCCCAGCCATGAACTTCCAGCCCGACCATCCGCCAACGAGAGGGTGACATGACGTCCATAAGATCCGGAGTCCTGCTCGTGCTGACCGCGCTTGCCCTGGCGAGTTGCGTCGACACCAAGGAGGTATTCGTCAACAAACCCCTGTACGAAGACCCACCGACGGCGGCTCAAGGCTTCCTAGGCTACAGCGACACCGTGGCGGGGATGCCCGTGTGCGGGAATTGCCATGTGGGCAAGTACACCGAGTGGAAGGGCACCAAGCACTCCGAGGCGTGGGCCACACTACAGGCCAACGACCATGCACAGGCCTCGTGCGAGCCATGCCACAGCGTGGACGCCAACGGCAACAAGGTGGAAGATCCCAACGTCGGTTATGTGGCGACGGGGGATGCGCGCTACCACGACGTCCAGTGCGAGTCCTGCCACGGGCCCGGACTCGACCACGTGACCAACCCCGACGCCAGTCAGCCGCTCGCCTCGATCAAGGTGGGTCTCGATCTGACCAACGGGTGTGGCGAGTGCCACCAGGGGACGCACCACGGGTTCGTGGACGAGTGGGCGCAGTCCATGCACGCCGACACCACGAACCACGCTCAGACCAACGAGGAGTGCGTCCAGTGCCATGAGGCGCGTGGAATCCTCGCCGCCTGGGGCATCAACACGAACTTCATCGAGAAGGACGCCCCCGGTGTGATTCCGATCGTGTGCGCGGTCTGCCACGATCCACACGATGCGACCAACGCGCACCAGCTGCGCTTCCCGATCAACACGCCCAACGTCGATACGCAGCTCTGCATGAAGTGCCACCACCGGCGCGCGGAGCCCGATCCGAACTCCTCGCGCGGTCCGCACTCGCCGCAGGGTCCCCTCCTGCTGGGAGAGGCCGGGTGGCGTCCGCCGAACTTCCTCTCTCCGACGACCCAGATCGTCGCGACCCATGGGACCTCGGCGAATCCGGAGCTTTGCGCCACCTGCCACGTCGCGCGCTTCCAGGTCACCGACGCGGCCACGGGCTCGTTCAAGTTCCAGGTCACGGGTCACCTCTTCCAGGCCATCCCGTGCATCGACTCGGCCGGACTGCCGACCACCGAGGACTGCGACCTGAGCCAGCGCTACTTCGGCGCTTGCGCCACCAGCGGGTGTCACGGCACGCAGGAATCGGCACGCTCGGCGCTCATGGTGGCGAAGCAGCGCCTGGATGATCTGGCCGCACAGCTGAACGCCATGCTCGCCCAGGTCCCGACCAGCGAGTTCACAACCGGTGACGACCTCATCACCACGGCGGAAGGCGCGAAGTTCAACGCTTCGCTGGCCGTCATGGACGGGACGCCGGTGCATAATCCGTTCCTCGCGGAAGCGCTGCTGACGGCCTCCATCAAGCAGGTGGAGAAGGACTACGGCATCATGGCTGCACCCAGCCTGCAATTGGCCAACATCCTCGGATTCCAGAAGTAGCGATGCGCCGAGAGGGTGGCGGGACGACACCGTTCGTCCCGCCGCCCCGGTGCAGCGTGCACGGACCATGACGATGCGCATGCGACCCGTCTTGACCGTACTGTGCCTGGTGTCGAGCCTGGCCTCCTGCTCGCGGGAGGCTCCGCCCGAAGAGGCGGGAGTCGTCCCGGCCGACACCGCGGCCGTGGAGACGGTGCCCGTCGCGACTCCCGACACGGCCCAGGTCGTGCGTCCCGCCGCAGCGTCTCCGATGAGGGGACCGAGCTCGTTCCCGCACGAGCCCCATCTGAATGCCGACGTGGCGTGCCGCACTTGTCACGCTTCCGTTCCAGGACACGGGACACACAGCTCGGTGGCATGCCGTCAGTGCCACCAGGCACCGGGGGGAGGCTCCGGGAGGATCCTCACGCGTACGGAGTGCCTCGCGTGCCACCACGGCGCGAAGCAGACGGTCACCTGCACCGTGTGCCACAATCCGCTGCCCGGGCAGCTGACGGTCCAGAGCGAGCTCAAGCTGAGCGTGTGGCCGGCGGCGCGGATGCGCTCGTTCACGTTTCCTCACTCCAAGCACGCGGCCCTCGGTTGCCGAACCTGTCACGAGGAGCCCCCGCTCCTCACGCCGACGCGCACGTGTGGGAGCTGCCATGACCGGCACCACCGGCCCGCCGCGGACTGCTCGACCTGTCATCAGGAGCCACCGCCCACCGCCCACGACGTCCGGGCCCATGTGAGCTGCAGCGGACGGGGGTGTCACGCTGCGGAGTTGGTGAGAACCATTCCACGAACGCGCCCGGTCTGTCTGGTCTGCCACCGAGACCGTGTGGACCACGAGCCGGGCCAGGAGTGCGCCACGTGCCACCAGGTGGAGGCGGGCTCATGAGCGCCTACCGGAGGATGCGACCCATCGTGTTCGGATCGGCGGTGCTCGCCCTGGCGGCGCTGGCGGCACCCGTGTCGGTACGGGCCCAGAGCGTACGCGTCACCGGCGCGACCACGATGCAGTATCTGGACATGCGACAGCTGGTGTCGGACAGTATCCCGGCCGACGAGGTCCCCGGCGAGGGCATTCTAAGGAACGCGCCCGATGGGAGCATCGTTCGATGCGTGGCGGGTGATCCGCTCTGCCGGTTCCTGCGTTCCGGCGACGCAGTCTCGACGTTGCCCGCGATCCAGGACCTCACCCTGAGCGCTTGGGGCGTGGGCCGTGGAGTGCGGGTCTACGCGCGACTGCGCAGTCGCGGAGTGATCGCCGGAGCCGACTCGATCTGGCCGCAGGAGAACGATCATTTCGACGTGATGGTGGCGTACGCGGAGCTGAACCGCGCCCGCTTCCGGGTCCGTGCCGGCCGTCAGTGGCTCGTCTCCGGGCTCGGCTACTACAACTACGACGGCGGCTCGGCGCTCCTGAGGATGGGCAGGGGACTGACGGTCGAAGGCTACGCAGGCCAGAGCCTCGCTCGTGGGCTCAACGAGCCGTCGACGAGTGCCGCCCTGGCCGCGCTGGAGTCGTTCCACCCGGACCGTCGAGCCTGGCTCCTGGGTGGGCGACTCTCCTATCGGGCGGCCCCGGGGCGGACGGTCTCGGCGTTCTACCAACGCGAGATCCGCACGGATCGGAAGGGACTCTATTCGGAGCGCGCGTCGCTGGACGGCGTCTACCGGACCGACTGGGGTCAGCTCGAAGGCTCGATGGAGGCCGATCTGGCGTCGCATGCGGTCAACGACGCAACGATCCGCGCACGGTACGACCTCAGCCCGCAGATCTCGATCGGAGCCTATGCGCGTCAGTACAAGCCCTTCTTCGAGCTCTGGACCATCTGGGGGGCATTCGACCCCGTGGGGTTCCGGGAGGCCGGCCTGTCCGGGTCGTGGAGATCCCTGACCCGGCTCGCCCAGGTGGAAGGGCGGATCTCGAGACGACGCTACCCGGACTCGGGAACCAGCGAGCTCTTCGGCAGTTACCACGACGACGGATGGCGCATGAGCGTGTCGGGCGCGCTGGGCGTGGCTCCGGCGTGGACGCTTCAGGCCTCGTACCTCGCCGACGTCGGCTTCGGGGCCGCGAAGAGTCAATCGGCGCTCAGACTTCAGCATGCGCTCGGCAATGGGGCCTACGTGGCCGCCAACGCCACCGCGTTCCAGACCGCCTACGAGCTGCGCGTACCGAAGGGCACGGTGTGGGGCGTGGGGGGTGATGCCGCCATGAAGCTCTCTCCGAGGAGCCGGCTGTCCGCATCGGGCACCTGGTACCATCACGCTCAGCGTGACGGCGTGCCCGAGCCCGACTGGAGCCAAGTGCGGGCGACGCTGCGTCTCGACTGGGTCATCGGCCCCGAGCCCGGGCTCTCCGCCCTCGTCGGAGGCACCCCATGAAGCGCGCGGCACTTGCCCTGGTGGCCCTGTCCCTCGCCGCCGCGTCGTGGGCCGCCACCCCCTGGCAACAGCAGGAGCGGCCGTTCCCGCACGCTCGCCACGAAGGGCTCTTCCCGGTCTGCACGGGCTGCCATCAGGGGATCGCGACCGGCGACACGGCCCGCTTCTTCCCCGACTCGACCGCCTGTCTGACGTGCCACAACGGCACGGTTCGGGCACGGATCGTCTGGTCGAAGCCGACGCTCCCGCCGACCAACCTGCGCTTCACGCACCAGGATCACCCGCTCCAACCGGAAGGATCGGCCCGCCCGCCCACGTGCCTCACCTGCCACCAGGATCCGGCCGGATCGGGCCGGATGAGCGTCCGGAGCGCCGATGCGGAGACCTGCCTGCGCTGCCACCGGGCAGAGAGCCACCTGGCGAAGGACCGGGACTGCACGAAGTGCCATGTCTCCGTCGCCGAGGCTCGGAGCCTGTCCGAGGAAGCCGTGGCGGAGTTCCCCGAACCCGACTGGCATCGCTCCGACAGCTTCCCCACCGCCCACGCTCCCAGCCCTGAGGTGGCGCAGGCCACGTGCGCGGTCTGCCATGCGCGAGAGAGCTGTGAGCGATGCCACCTGAATAGCGACGCACTCGAGCCGATCCGGCGCCTCGCCACCGACCCACGGGTCGCTGCATCGGTTAAGGGGAAGGCTCCGAGCTACCCGAAGCCGGCGAGTCACGCGTCCGGCACGTGGGGTACGGGCCACGCGGCGGCTGCCTCCGCCGGCGTCACCGAATGCGCCAACTGCCATGTGCGTTCCAACTGCCGCGTGTGCCATCAGAGCGGACCGGCTCAACCGTTTCAGTCCCTGCCGTCCCGGTCGCCCGACGACCCGCGCGGCGTGCATATGGGCCCGGTATCCCAGGTGCACCCCGCCGGCTGGGCCACACGACACGGAGCGGAGGCCGCCGATGGGGGCGCCACCTGTGAGGGATGCCACGCCCAGGACTTCTGCGTGGAGTGCCACGCGGGTCAGACGACCCCCCGCTTCCACCCGCCCAACTTCCTACAGATGCACGGCCCCGACGCGTACGCGAGCGACGTCGAGTGCGTGTCCTGCCACAACACGGAGACGTTCTGCAGGGCGTGTCACGCGGGGGCCGGACTGTCCTCCCGATCGAGGCTCGACGTCGCGTTCCACACAGCCAATCCATTCTGGCTCGTCGGCCACGGTCAGGCCGCCCGCCAGGGGCTGCAGGGATGCGTGACTTGTCACTCGGAGTCCGACTGCATGCAGTGCCATGCGGCAGTGGGGGGATGGGGCATCAATCCTCACGGGCCGGATTTCGATCCGTCGAGGCTGCGCGAGCTGGCTCCCTTCTCCTGCCTGCCCTGCCACAGGACGGGAATTCCGGGGGGAGCCCCATGAGCGTCGTGCGCGGTCTCCGGCCGCTCTTGATGGTGGGTGCTCTGTTGGCCGCGGGCGCGGGGGGGCGGGCGCGCCTTGCGGCCCAGAGCGTGCCCACCTCGCAGGTGTGCGTGACGTGCCACCTCGGGCTCGACGATCCGCGACTCTCACAGCCCGCGAAGGACTTTCCCAAGGACATCCACGCGGAGATGGGCTTCGGCTGCCTCGACTGCCACGGGCCCCCGCCGGGTGGCGGCCCGCTCGATCCGGCTGCCGGCTTCCTGCACGCCCCGGCGCGCCGGGACATCCCGGCGCTCTGCGGTCGATGCCACTCGGATGCGGCGTTCATGAAGAAGTACGACCCGTCGCTACGCGTCGACCAGGTGGCGGAGTACTGGACGTCGGACCATGGGCGTCGTCTCAGGGAGCTCAACGACCCCGACGTCGCCACCTGCGCCGATTGCCACCGCATCCACCGGATCCGTCCGCCGTCGGATCCGACGGCCAAGACCTATCCGCTCAATGTGCCCGAGACGTGCGGGGCGTGTCACGCCGATCCGAAGCGCATGGCCAAGCACCACCTGCCCACGGATCAGCTCGAGAAGTTCAAGCAGAGCGTGCACGGCAAGCTCATCTACGAGAAGGGCGACCTGTCCGCGCCGGTGTGCAACGACTGCCACGGCAACCACGGCGCACAGCCGCCCGGCGTCTCCTCGGTCGAGTACGTCTGCGGCCAGTGCCACACCGTGATGGAGCAGTACTTCGACGACAACGGTCACAAGGACGTCTTCGCGAGCGACAGTCTGCCCGGGTGCGCGACCTGCCACGGTCATCACGACATCCAGCCGGTGTCTGACTCGGACCTGGTGGTCCGTGAGAAGCAGGTCTGCCAGCGCTGCCACGCGGCGGACGACACGGCCGGGCAGCAGTTCGCGGTCATGGAGACCCTCCTGGACTCACTCGCGACCACGGATCAGGAGGCGCGGAGCCTGCTGGAGAAGGC
Organism: uncultured Gemmatimonadales bacterium; assembly: GCA_963751265.1. Taxonomy (GTDB): domain Bacteria; phylum Gemmatimonadota; class Gemmatimonadetes; order Longimicrobiales; family Gaopeijiaceae; genus SZUA-318. Next base: position 481,397 of record CAVVTU010000001.1, read on the forward strand.
CGAGAACTCGGGAGTCGAGGTCAGTCAGGCGCTCTTCGAGCTCGACGACGTGAAGAACGCGTTCAGCAAGTCGCGCAGTGCCATCCACTCCTTCAGGGCCGCTACCGTGCGCAAGGAGGTGGACGCGGGACTCGCCGTGACGACGGCCGGGCTGAAGCGGGGCGAGGCCGCGATGGTCGAGCACCACTACCGGCGCGAAGGGCTGGCAATCTCGGCCGGCGTCATCCTGCTCCTGATCGCCGGTCTGATCATGAAGATCCGGGATACCGAGGGGCGCGCCGAGCGGGTCCGGATTGCGGTGGAGACCTTCTTCAGAGAGAGCCTCCGGCTCGCTGCCGATGCGGTTCCGGCGGGAGAGGAGGTCCGTCTGACCGCCTGCGCCCTCCTTCTGGAGGCGGCGCATGTGCTGCGCACGGAGGAGCGGACCCGCATCGACGATCTGGTACGGACCCAGTTCGGCGTCCCGCGCCGGGATGCCGATCGACTTCTCGGGGTCGTGCAGCTCGAGCGGAACGGCCCCGGCGACAGTGGCAGGCTCGCAGCCCTCGTGTCGGCCGAGTACACCCCGGAACAGGTGCGGGCCGCCGTCGAGGAGATGTGGTTCCTCGTGTTCGCGGATCAGTCGGTGGCTCGGCGCGAAGTGGAGCTGCTCGAGGCGATCGCCAAGCTGCTGCACCTGGAACGCGACGAAGTGGCGGCGGCGCGCCGCCGCGCCGGTATGCCCATCGTTCCCGGCCGGCGCTGGGGAGAAGGGAAGGAGGACGCATGAGCGACCAGAATCTTACACGGAAGCGGTTCATCGACTGGCTTCTCGGCACGAGCGCCGGGGGATTGCTCGTCGCGGTCCTCTATCCGGTGACCCGTTACATCGTGCCGCCGGAGATCCCCGAAACCGCCGTGAACTCGGTGGTCCTGAAGGTGAAGCCGAACGAAGTGGGATCCAACTCGGGCCAGATCTTCCGATTCGGCAACAAGCCCGGGCTTCTGGTGCGCACCGCCTCGGGAGAGCTCAAGGCATACTCCGCGGTCTGTACGCACCTCGGCTGCACGGTGCAGTACCGCGGTGACGAAGGCGACATCTGGTGTGCCTGCCACAACGGCCACTACGACCTCAACGGGCGCAACATCTCGGGGCCGCCTCCCCGACCGCTCCAGGAGTACGCGGTGAACGTCCGGGGTGATCAGATCGTAGTGACGCGAGCTTCGTAATGGCCACCCGGAAGAAGGGAGCGACCGTGCCTGCGCCCCGTCGTGCCGGGAGGAGTCCGCGCGACATGGCCCGAGCCGTCGTCTCCTGGTTGGATGCGCGCATCGGCTTCAGCGCGCTCGGACCACTCATCAAGAAGAAGGAGGTGCCGGTCCACCGTCACAGCTTCTGGTACTACCTGGGCGGGATGGCGCTCTTCCTCTTCATCCTGCAGGTCTGCACCGGCGTGCTCCTGCTCTTCTACTATCGGCCGAGCGCGGACGGTGCGTACGAGTCGGTGCAGTTCCTGATGTCGAACGTCCGGTTCGGATGGCTGATCCGCTCGATCCACTCCTGGGGCGCGAACCTCATGATCTTCATGGCGTTCGTGCATCTGTTCAGCGTGCTGATCCTCAAGGCCTATCGGGCCCCCCGGGAGCTCACCTGGATGTCCGGCGCGCTCCTCTTCTTCGTGGCGCTCGGGCTCGGATTCACCGGATACCTGCTGCCGTGGAACACGCTCGCGTACTTCGCGACCCGCGTCGGCACCGAGATCCCGGGCGTGTTCCCGGTGGTGGGTCCGTTCTTCCGCAAGATCCTCCGTGGCGGCGACGACGTGACCGGCGCGACGCTGACACGCTTCTATGCGCTGCACGTCTCCGTGCTGCCCGCCCTGGCGTTCGTCCTCGTGTCGATCCACGTGGTGCTCGTGCAGAAGCACGGCATGAGCGTTCCACCGGACGTGGAGGCCCGCGGCGGACCCAAGCGTACGATGAAGTTCGTGCCGAACTTCCTCATGCGGGACCTGGTCGGATGGCTGGCGGCGCTGGCCATCCTCGCCTCCATGGCGGCGTTCAATCCGGCTCATCTCGGCACCAAGGCCGACACCTTCGCCGCGGCCCCGGCGGGCATCCGTCCCGAGTGGTACTTCATGTTCATGTTCCAGACGCTGAAGTACCTGCCCGCCCACATCCTGGGCATGGACGGTGAGCTCCTGGGTATCGCCGCGTTCGGCGTGGCGGCCGCCGTGCTGGTGGTCATTCCCTTCCTGGACCGCCCGCGGCCCGGGGCCAGGCCCGCGCGTCTGTGGACCTGGTTGGCGTACGGCGCGCTCCTCTACATCATCGTGCTTACGTACCTCGGGTACACGATGAGTCCGACGTCGTAGAAGCCGGTCGGCGGGCGCGCCGTCCGCGTTCGCAGGGTAGCGGGGGAGTGACCCACCACCTTCCACGGGCTCCCGTTGACCCGATCAAACAACCGTTTTATACATCCGTTTCATTCGGCCCGTGCCGGCCGCTCGTCCACCGTCTGCCCCGGCGGATTCGCCGGACGGGAGCGCACCCCCGTGAAGGCCCGTTACCTCGTTCTGCCCGTCCTGCTGGCCGTCGTCGTGATAGCCGTCTGGCGCTTCGTGGGACACTCCGGCTCCGACGACCTGGTCCTGACGGGCGTCGTCACCACCGACGACGTCGTCGTGAGCCCCCAGGTCGGAGGGCGTCTGGACTCCCTCGCCGTCGTCGAGGGCGACTCGGTTCGCGAAGGCCAGCTCGTGGCCGTCATCGCGCCCGCCGAGCTGGCGGCCGACCGCGCGTTCTACGCCCACAACGCCGACGCCTTGGCCTCGCAGATCACCGCCCGCCAGGCGGATCTCGCGGCCGCCGAAGCCCAGGCGTCCGAGGCGCGGGCCACCCTGGCCAAAGCCCGCAGGACCTTCGAGCGTGACAGCTCCGTGGTAGGTGCCGGCGGCATCACGCGGGAGGCGCTGGACCAGGCGCACGCGGCCGCGGAGGTCGCCGGGGCCCGGGCCGACGCGGCCGAGAAACAGGTCGTCGCGGCGCGGAGCGCCCTGGCCGCCGCGCGCCAGCAGCGGGATGCCGCGGCGGCCGAGGTGACGAAGGCCGATGTCAGGCTCGGCTATAGCGAGGTGCGCGCACCCATCCCCGGCATCGTCGACGTACGCGCCGTGACGAGAGGTGAGGTCGTGAGCGCCGGGCAGCCGATCGTGACGCTCGTCGACCCGGACGACCTGTGGGTGCGTGCCGACGTGGAGGAGTCCTACATCGACCGCATTCGCATCGGCGACACGCTGCGGGTGCGTCTGCCTTCGGGGGAGGTGCGCCAGGGCAAGGTCTTCTACCGCGGCGTCGACGCGGACTACGCGACCCAGCGAGACGTGAGCCGCACCAAGCGGGACATCAAGACCTTCGAGGTGCGCCTGCGCGTGGACAACGGCGATCGGCGGCTCGCCCTGGGGATGACCGCCTATGTGCTCCTGCCTCAGTCCAAGGTGTCTCCGTGAGTGCGGTCGAAGTCCGGGAGCTGACCAAGCGTTTCGGCGACTTCACGGCTGTCGACGCGATTTCCTTCGAGGTGCGCGACGGAGAGATCTTCGGGCTGCTCGGTCCGAACGGGGCGGGCAAGTCCACCCTGATCCGGATGCTAACCACGCTCCTGAAGCCGACCGGAGGGTCGGCCCGGGTCGGGGGCTTCGACGTGGTGGAGCGTGCCGACGACGTGCGCCGTACCATCGGCGTGATCCCCCAGGCGATGACCTCGGACCTCGAGCTGACCGCCGAAGAGAACCTCCTGATCTTCGCCAAGCTGTACGGCGTGCCCCGCCAGCGGCGTGGCCCGCTCATCGCCGAGCTCCTGGATGCGGTCGAGTTGAGCAAGTGGGCGAATCGTCCCGTGAAACAGCTCTCCGGCGGAATGCGCCGCCGGGTAGAGATCGCGCGCGGGCTCGTGCACGAGCCGCGCATCCTCTTCCTGGACGAGCCCACCACCGGTCTGGATCCGGTGTCTCGGACCGCCGTCTGGGAGATGATCACGCGGCTCAAGAAGGGTCGCGATCTCACCGTGCTCCTCACCACGCACTACATGGACGAGGCCGACAAGCTCTGCGAGCGCATCGCCATCGTGGACCACGGCCACCTGATGGCCCTCGACTCGCCGATGAGACTCAAGGCGGCCATCCCCGGCGAGAACACGCTCGAGGTGAGCTTCACGGACGCGCCCGACGACTGGCAGGCCCGGCTCGAATCGCTGACCGGCGTCGAGCGGGTCGACGGCGAGGCAGGGGTGTTTCGGATCGTGTCCGACAGCGGCCCGGCGACGACCACCGCACTGATCTCGGCGGCCGCCGCGGAGGGAGTGAGCCTGGAGTCGCTCTCGATCCAGAGCACGACGCTGGACGACGTCTTCGTGCACTACACCGGTCACGAGCTGCGGGACGCGCTGCAGGATCCCTCGCCGAGCGAGCGGGTGGCCATGCTGCGTGGACGGAGGTAGGCCCATGGAGCGCATGTGGGCCATCGTGGAGCGCGACCTGCGCCGGTTCCGGCGCAGCCCGATGCTCATCGTCATGTCGCTCTTCATGCCGCTGGTGCAGCTCGTGGTCCTCGGCCACGCGTTCGGAGGACAGGTCCGGCATCTGAAAGTGGCGCTGGTGGACCAGGACCACGGGGTGCCGGCGCTGAAGCTCCGGGAGCTCGGCCTGGCCGTGGGGGCCAACGCCCGCACGTTCGAGTGGGTGCGCTTCGACGATCAGGGCAGGGCCCTGAGGGCGCTGCGCAACGGGCAGGTGAATGGCGTGCTGACGATTCCTCCCGGCTTTTCCCGGCGCACGCTGGAGGGCAACGCGCCCAGGGTCGCGTTGGTGGAGGACAACACCGACGGCTTCGTGTCCGCGACGCTGAGCGCGTCGTTCGCCGGCATGCTGCGGGCCTACCCGAGCGGGACGTCGCTGGCGTCGCGCCCCTCGGCCCAGCCGACACTGGACGTGGTCGAGATGTACCCGTACGTGCCCTACATTCAGTATCTCCTGCCCGGAATCGCGGTCATGTCGATCTTCATGATGGTCATGATCGGCGGCGGCATCATCTTCATCGACGACAAGGCGCGCGGGCTGCACGAAGGCTATCTCGTGACCCCGGTCACGCGGCTCGAGCTCATCATGGGCTTCAACGTGTCCGGCGCGATCAAGGGGATGCTCGCCGGGCTCATGTTCGTCACGCTCGGCTCGGTGATCGCGGGCATGCCCGATCCCTTCGAGCCCGTGCGGATGCTCAAGCTCTTCCTGGTGGTCGCGGTCTCGTCCGTCACCCTCGTGAGCATGATGTTCCTGCTCATGGTGCGGGTCAGCGATCCGCTCCTGCCGCGCGCGCTCTTCGGGGTGCTGAACACGCTGCTCTGGTTCCCGAGCGGGGCGGTCTATCCGCAGCAGGCGTTCCCGGGCTGGATGCGGGCGATCACGGTGGTCGACCCGTTCACCTATTCCGTCGACGCGCTCAAGAACGTCGTGCTCAAGAACACGGGCTTCGGGGCCATCGGAGTCGACCTGCTCGTCCTGGTCGGATTCTCGGTACTGACCATGGGCACCGCGACCCTGCTCTTCAAGCGGGAGCTCTGATGTCGTCGAGCTCCGACGACGCGACCCGCGAAAGGCTGCTCGACGCCGCCACTCGGCTCTTTTCAGAGCGGGGGTTCCGGCGGGTGACGGTGCGCGACATCTGTCGGGAAGCCCACGCCAACGTCAGTGCCGTCAACTACCACTTCGGCGACAAGCCCGGCCTCTACCGGGAGGTCGTGGGCCGGGCGATGTCCCGGGTGAGCGGCGACCCCACCACGGACGTGGACGAGGGCGCTCCTCCGGAGGAGAAGATTCGCCACTACGTCAGGACGTTCGTGCCCCGGCTGGCCGCCCCGCGCGGTGACGAGGTGTGGATGATGAAGCTCATGCGCCACGAGCTGCACGAGCCGACGCCTCTCGCTCCCTGGATCGCCGAGCAGGCGATCTTGCCGCGCATCCGTTTCCTGGCCCGGACGATCGCCGAGCTCCTCGCGTGCCCCCTGGACGACCCCCGGGTGAGGCGCAGTGTGGTCAGCCTCCAGGCGCAGTGCCTCTTCTACATGCCGAACAACTTCCGGGAGGTGGCGTTTCCCGACTGGCGCAACCCGCCGGCCGAGGAGATCGAGCAGGCGGCGGAGCATATCGCGGAGCTCACGCTCGCCGGAATTCGGGCGATCGCGGATCAGTCGGGGGATTCCCAGCGGTAGCGTCCCAGGTCGATCCGTCCGCGCCTGTCGAATGCGACGCCTTCGGCTTCCAGCAGCGTGCGTTGGATGTGCTCGGCCACACCGGCCTCCGGTCGGTGGAGCGCACGGGCGCGGCCGCGGGGGCTGATCTCGCCCCGGGCGTTCACCACACGGTGCCACGGCACGTCCGAGTCGTCGGGCAGGGCGGCCATGGCGTAGCCGACCTGGCGAGCGGCGTGAGGAAGCCCCGCCTCGGCCGCGACCTGCCCGTAGGTCGCGACGGATCCGGGAGGGATGCGTCGCACCACGGCGTAGATGCGCCCGTAGGTGGTCATGTTCGGATCCGCTCTTCCCGCCCACCCGGACGCGCACTACTCATTCGTGTGTAAGCGTTGCTCTGCGCCACCCGGACCCTCACCCACGGACCACGTATGTCGGAGGACTCTCTTCGGTATCCCACGGGCAAGTTCACCCCCACGGACGGTCCCCTCTCGGCCGAAGCCCGCGCCGCGCTCATCGAGCGCATCGCCGAGGTTCCCATGCTCCTCGAGAAGGCCCTGGGGGACCTGACGGACGAGCAGTTGGACACGCCCTACCGGGACGGGGGCTGGTCGCCGCGCCAGCTGGCCCACCACATCGCCGACTCGCATCTGAACTCCTTCGTCCGGTTCAAGCTCGCCCTCACGGAGGACAATCCCACCATCTGCACGTACGAGCAGGAGCTGTGGGCCGAGACGCCGGACGTGCGCGCTGTTCCGGTCGCGGCGTCGCTCGAGATCGTCCGGGGGCTCCACGAGCGCTGGGTGCGACTGCTCCGGGCACTCCGGCCTGAGGACTTCGGCCGGACGGTCCAGCACCCGGAGATCGGGCCCATCGACCTGGACTTCCTCGTTCAGCTCTATGGGTGGCACGGCCATCATCACATCGCGCACATCGAGGGGTTGAGGGCGCGGCGTGGGTGGTGACGGGCCCGGCGCCGACACGCCGGGCCCCCCGCGAGCCGCCCCGCCCCGATCCCGTCAGTCCCTCAGCGGGAACTTTGCCGTTCCCACCTTGACGATGGTCGGGGTGCGCCCGGGCCGACCCCTGCCCTGGACCTCGTAGCCCTCGGGAGCGCCTTCCGCCCAGACGCCGTAGACCTTCCCGTTGTAGGCGGTCATCCAGACGTAGTCGCCCAGGAACATGTTCTGGCCCCTGAACGGCACCTCGGTCCAGCCGTAGTTCCTGAACGTCCGCCCTCCGTCGATCGAGCGCGCGAGCGTCACGCGCGTATCGAGGCTACCGGGGTTTTGCCGTCGATCGTAGAACTGCACGTAGACCGAGCCGTCGATCGGATCCACCGCCATCCACTGGAGGAACTGGTCGCCACCGTCGTGGACCGGATCGTCGTTGACGCGCAGCAGCGGTGTCCAGGTCTTCCCGTGATCCTCCGAGCGCCGGATGAAGACATCGACGTCGCCGTTCCGGAAATCGCTCCAGGTCACGTAGAGCGTGCCGTTCTGGTTGTCGACGCCGACCTGCGGAAAGCCCATTGCGCGCGACAGCCCGGGGATCGACACCGCGCCGCCGAAATAGGGCGCACCCACGTCGAAGATCGGGTGGGATGGCTCGAAGGTCTTCCCCCCGTCGTGTGAGACGGCGAGCGTCACGTTGAGCCCCTGGTTCCAGACCACGTACTGCGTGCCGTCGGGCGCCACCGTGCCGATGATGCCGACGACGGCCCCGTTGTCGTCTCGGGGCCAACCCGGCACCGTGCTGATCTGGATGGGCGTCGACCACGTCTCGCCGTGATCGGTCGAGCGGCTGAAGAGCACCACCGACTGGGTGAGCTGCCACTCGATCCACGCCGTGTAGAGATTGCCTTCGTAGGGGCTGTCGGGCTGTGTATCCGACCAGATCCGGGGCATGTCCTCGAGCCAGATCCGGCGCTCGTCACCCTTCCATGACCGTTCGGACGTCTCGTGCTCGTCCCAGGTCTTTCCGCCGTCCGGGGAACGGCGCACGAAGACGCCGTTGGCGCCCGGCCCGTGGCCCCAGTAACCGGGAAGCCCGTTGCTGTCGATCCAGAGGAAGGAGAGGAACGCCTGGCCCTGGTCGTCGAATGCGAGCGAGCAGTCGCCGCCCGCTCGCCCGTTCTCTCCGGCGGGCTGCACGGGGGTGAACGTTCGAGCGCCGTCGGTCGAATAGGCGAGCCACCGTCCTCCGGCGCCGGCCACGACCTGATCCGGGTTGTTGGGGTTGATCGCGATGCATGGCTCACTGCCCGTCTGGCCCGGAGACGTGATCGTCACCACGTGGGCCCCCGGGGCAGGGGGAAGGGCAGGCTGGGCCTGGGCGAGAGCGGGAAGGGACGTCGCGCCCAGTAGCAACATCACCAACGCGGGAGCTCGGGCCATGTCCGTCTTCATGTGGAGGTCTCCTCTTCGTCACCGTGTGACTGGGATGGGACAGTGTACGCGGGCGGTCGAGGGCTCCGCCAGGCGACGAGCGCGCAGGGTCCGGCCTCGCCCCCTCCGATGGTCGTGGCAGCCTTCCGCCCGAATATCCTCGGTCCATCCCGGGATGCTCGGCTCCCCGTGCGCCGGGAGCCCGAGGCCGATATTCTGAGGGTTCCAAGCCACCCTTCAGCGTCTGGAGGTCCCCGTGAGCACCTCGCGCCGTGACTTCATCCGCCGGATGGGCACCGGCCTCGCGGCCGCCGGCGCGGCCGCCGGATCCCTGGCTTGCCAGGAGGCCGACGCGGCCGATACCCCGATCGAGCGTGGGCGCGCGGGCGCCATCGCCAGCTCCGAGCGCCTGCTCCGACGGGATCCCCTCCACGTCGAGCCGGCGCCCTTGGGCTACGATCGGCTTCCACTCGAGTGGCATCAGGCCCGGGCACGAGTCTTGAGGGCCGGTGCGGCCGAGCGTGGGGCGGACGCCGTCTTGCTCACCCGTGATCAGAACGTGGTCTACTTCACCGGGTGCTTCCGGCAGAGCGGGGAGCGCTCCACGTGGGTGCTCTTCCCGACGGCCGAGGAGGACACCGTCTACTGGTACTCGCCCGGGATCGACCGCGACCTGATCGAGTCGTGGTGGGCGACCGAGAACGCATACTACTTCGGCTATCCGCACGCTGCGGGTGGATTCCCGAACCAGGGCCAAGTGGTGCAAGGACCTACGGTGGACCTCTTCGAGTGGATGCTCGAAGGGCTGAAGAAGAGGGGGCTCGGCGGCCGTACCCTCGCCGTGGACTGGACGCTCTCCGACGACGAAGCGGCGAGCGTGCGCAAGATCGTCCCCGGCACTCGCTTCGTGAACGTGCAGGCGGACTGCCTGGCGATGCAGCAGGTGAAGACGCCCGAGGAGATCGCGCTCATCCAGCGCGCGTACCGCTACTTCGACCGGATTCATGCATTCGCCCGCGACTACATCATGGAGCGCGGCACCGACCTCACGGACTTCGAGCTCGGCCAGGCGCTGCAGGCGTACGGGATCGAGCTGATGATGCGCGACGTGAAAAAGGACGGCCGTCCCCACAGCGCCGTAGGCGTCCTGGTGTCGTCCAACTACGTCCGCGCGGGCGTGTCCAGCGCCTACCCGCATCCGAACCAGTTCTTCCATCATAAGATCCGGCGGGGCGACACCGTCTACGTGAACACCGACATCCAGCTCGGAGGGCTCGGCGGCGAGTGCTACCGCAATTACGTGATCGCGCCCGGGAGCCCGGAGCTCGAGCACATGTGGGAGGTCGTGGCCGACTGCGTCCAGATCCAGGAGGAGGAGTCGAAGGCCGGCGCGGTCTGCAGCGACATCGCCGCCAAGATCCACCAGCACCAGGTGGACTCCGGCATGGCGCCCTACATCTACCACCGGCCCGCCCACGGTCAGGGTCAGTTCTACGCGGGCCACGAGCCTCCCTTCATCGCGCTGGGCGACTACACCGTGCTGAAGGAGAACATGACGTTCAGCATGGAGCCGGGCCTCTTCGATCCGGAGCGCGGCTTCGGCGTCAACCCGAGCGACAATCTTCGGGTGACCGAGAAGCGTGGCGTGCGCTTCTCCAGCATCCCCTTCTCGAAGGAGTGGAGCTTCCTGGCGGTGTAGGGCGATCCCCGCCATTGACGGAGGCGCCCTCAACACGCACTTCTACGCCCTTCCCCAATCCAGGAGACGAGCAGACGTGAAGCCCTCGATAGCCTTGGTCGCCGTCCTCGCGCTGATCCTCGCGCGCCCGGTCGCTGCGAGTGACACGGCGTCTCTCGCGGCCCGCGGCGGCCCGTCCATCTCGACCCGGAACGCTCCCCGAGACAATCTCCCGGACACCGTTCCCGTCGACCCCGCCCACCCCGACCGCCCGTGGCCGCCCATCGCCACGTTTTCGATCCTCGCCTATGACTCGGCCACCGGTGAGATCGGCGGAGCGGTGCAGTCGCGCGTCTTTTCCGTGGGCAACGGCGTGCTCTGGGCCAAGGCGGGGGTGGGGGCGGTGGCCACCCAGGCGATCGTCGACGTGAGCTACGGCCCCAAGGGGCTCGAGCTGCTCGGCCAGGGCATGGCACCGGCCGACATCGTCAAGAAGCTCTGGAACGACGACACCGACCCGCTACCCGAACGGTGGAGCAAGTACGGACGGCAGTTCGCCGTCATCGACGCCCAGGGCAACGTCGCTGCCTATACCGGCCCCCAGGCCCCCGACTGGGCGGGTGACCGCCAGTGCACCAAACCCGGCACGCACTGCACCGCACAGGGCAACATCCTGGCCGGCGACACCGTGGTCGACGCGATGGTGCACGCCTTCGAGAACACCGAGGGGCTGCTTCGCTTCCGGTTGCTCGCTGCGCTCGAAGCCGGCCAGAAGGCCGGCGGCGACAAGCGGGGCATGGAGTCGGCCGCGATGCTCATCGTCAAGAAGAACGGCGGGGTCTGGCTCCACAACGATCAGGTGTTGCGCCTCCAGGTCGACGACAGCCCGGAGCCGATCAAGGAGCTCAGGCGTCTGGTCGAGAAGGCGCCGGTGATCCGCCACCCGATGGACGGAAACTGAGGTGCGGCGCTCGGCGTCCGCGGCCGTGCCGACCGACCTCCTACTCAACCCAGGCAGGGATCCGATGAACGTGCCCAACCGCTTCGCGGCGCTCACCCTCCTCCTCGCGCTCGCGGGTGCCGTCGCCCCGCCCGCGGTGAACGCCGCGCCGGCGCCGACCTGGGTTGCCGCATCCCTTCGGTCCCTCCCGCCGAAGGCGCCCCCAGTCCCCGACACCTACCGGCGCCAGGCGGACATCGACGCCGAGCACTACGTCTTCCGCCTCACGCTCTCGGACTCGACGGACGAGATCCTGGGTGAAGCGACCGTCCAGATCCGGTTCGTGACCGACACCGTCTCGAGCTTCTGGCTCGACTTCGCCTCGCCCACCGACGACGGCAAAGGGATGACGGTCGAAAGCGTCACCTCCGGCGGACGACCCGTTCATTTCACGCACGCCTCCGACCGGCTCACACTCACGCTGGCGAGCGCTCCCGCGGCCGGCGAGCTCGTCTCCTTCACGGTGAAGTATCACGGGATTCCCGCGGGCGGGCTCATCATCGGGCCGGACCGCTACGATGAGCGCTCGTTCTACAGCTGGAACTGGCCGAACCTCGCGCGCCAGTGGCTGCCGATGATCGACCATCCCTCGGACAAAGCCACGAGCGAGTTCGTCATCACGGCACCCGACCACTACCAGGTGGTCGCCAACGGGCGCCTGAAGGAAGAGGAGGATCTGGGCGACGGCATGCGGATGACGCACTGGAGCGAGTCGGTGCCGATCTCTTCCTGGCTGAACGCGATCGGCGTGGCGCAGTTCTCGTCCCGGCACTTCACGAGCATCCGCGGCACCCCGCTCGAGACCTGGGTCTCCCACAACGTACGCGACGAGGGCAAGGCCGCGATCGACGTGCCCGCCGAGCGCTCGTTCGACTTCTTCAGCGAGTTCATCGGTCCGTTCAGCTACGAGAAGCTTGCGCACGTACAGGCCGCCGGGGGCGGCGGAGGCACCGAGCACGTGAGCGTGATCTTCTATGGCGAGCGCGGCGGCAACGGCCTGCCGAGCGAGGGTGTGATCGTGCACGAGACGGCCCACCAGTGGTTCGGCGACGCGGTCACCGAGAGCGACTGGAACGAGGTCTGGTTGAGCGAAGGGTTCGCCACCTACTTCACCCACCTCTTCTACGAGCATCAGTACGGCCGCGACGTGTTCGAGCAGCGCATGCGTACCGACCGTGACCGCGTGCTGGAGGCCGAGCGACGGAATCCCGGCGCGACCGTCGTCCACGCCGATCTCCAGGACATGGCGAACGTGCTCCGGCCCAGCCGCATCATCTATCAGAAGGGCGCCTGGGTGCTGAACATGCTCCGCCACCAGGTGGGAACGCAGACGTTCTGGAAGGGGATCCGGTCCTACTACCACCGCTACCGGAATCACAACACCACGACCGCGCTCTTCGAGCGTGAGATGGAAGAGGCGTCCGGGCAGGATCTCGGCTGGTTCTTCCAGCAGTGGCTGCATCGCGCACAGTCTCCGGTGGTGAAGGGCAGCTGGCGCTACGACCGCAGTGCGAAGCAGGTGGTGGTCGAGTTGGCGCAGACGCAGCCCGGCGATCCGTATCGCCTGCCTCTGGAGATCGGCGTCAAGGCGCCGGGACAGGCCGCCATGGTCGTAGACACGGCGGACTTCCGCACCGCGAAGCAGACCTTCCGCTTCCCGGCGGACCAGGCACCTGACTCCGTGGCGCTCGATCCGCACGCCTGGACGCTCATGGACGCCACCTTCACGAAGCAGTAGGCCGGAGAATCCCCATGAAGACGCGCACCGTCGTCCGCACCTTCTTCACCGTCGTGGCGCTGTCGGCCGCGGCCGCTCCCGGCTCGGCCCAGACGCGGCTCGCCAATCAGGCGCCGATCTTCCAGCAGGCCATTCCGGTCTCTGAGCTGGCCGCGCGGCGCGCCGAGCTGATGCGTCGCATCGGCGACGGCGTAGCGATCGTCGAGGGTGCGACCGGCCTGCCCGCCGAAGCCCGGTTCCGTCAGAACAACCGGACCTTCTACCTGTGCGGCATCGAGGTCCCCCGGGTGATCCTCGTCGTGGACGGACGGAGTCATCGCTCGGTCGCCTACATCCCGCCCGACTACCGCTCCCGGGCGTTCGGACCCAGCGTGTCGCCCGGCGAGGAGGGCGCGCGCGTCACGGGGTTGGATGCGGTGCTCCCGCGTGAGGAGTTCACGAAGGCGCTCGCCGAGATCGTACGGGACGGGCGCGTCGTCTGGGCGCCCCACGATCCCCAGATCCTGGGGAGCGGCTCACGCGGGGAGGGCGTGGGGCTCGCCCGCGCCAACAGGGAGGATCCCTGGGACGCCCGCCCCTCCCTCGAAGAGGTGTTCATCGGGCACCTGAAGGCCGCGGGCGTGCGGGAGGTGAAGGACGTCTCGCCGCTGATCCGGGAGATGCGGGCGATCAAGACACCGGCAGAGATCGCGGTCATTCGCCGCGCCACGAACGCCACCGGGCTCGCGCTGATGGAGATCATGCGGGATGCGCGTCCCGGAATGTACGAGTACGAGCTGCAGGCCGACGCGCTCTTCGTCTTCAAGCAGTTCGGTGCGCAGGGCGACGCCTACTTTCCCCTCATCGCCTCGGGCACGAACACACTCTACACCCACTACCATTTCGACGACGCGAAGCTGAAGGACGGCGATCTGGTCCAGGTCGACTACGCGCCCGACCTGAGCTACTACGTTTCCGACCTGACCCGCGTATTTCCCGCGAACGGGAAATTCACGGCCAGGCAGCGCGAGCTCTACTCGATCTACCTGAAGCTCTACAAGGCGGTCGAGAGCTCGATGCAGGTGCACGTTGCTCCGCGGGACATCATGAAGCGGGCCGTGGTGAAGATGGACTCGATCATGGCTGTCTTTCCCTTCACCGACCCGACGATCGAGGATGCGGCCAAGCGGTTCGCCGACCGATACCGCAACAGCCGGAGCAACGAGCTCGGCCACACCGTGGGCGTGGAGGTGCACGATGTGCCTCGGGGGACCGAGACGCTGGAGCCCGGGCAGATCTTCACGATCGAGCCGCAGATGACGATCCCCGACGAGCACATCGGCCTGCGCCTCGAGGACATGTTCCTGGTCACCGACAGCGGAGTCGAGAACATGTCGGCCTGGGTGCCGATCGAGATCGACGACATCGAGGCGCTCATGGCCCAGCCGGGACTGAGCGACGCGGCGATCCACCTGAGGGGGAGGTCGATCCGGGAATAGACCGCTCCGGTGCCACGCTCGGCCCTTCGGCGCGTATGTAGAGGGTGAGCGTTCTCACATCGTGGGGGCCAAGACCGGAGAGGTCACGCATGAGGCACCGGCAGCATCATTGTCGGCTGGCGCAGAAGACGCGCTCGGGTCGTGCCGCAGCGACCTTCGTGTTGACGCTGGTGGTCGGGATGGCCCTGCCCGGCACCCTGCGCGCCCAGTGGGTGAAGGGGATCGTGCTGGACGAGTTCACGCACGGGCCCGTGAAAGCAGCGGATGTGGCGCTGGTGGCCGATGGGAGCAAGGTCATCGCACGCGCAATGACGGGGGACGACGGCCGCTTCACGATGAGCATCCCGAAGTTCGGCGGCTACCACCTCGAGGTGAGCGGATTCGGCTACGCCCCCTTTGCCACGAAGATCTTCTTCGCCGATTCCGTGCAGCAGGTCTCCGCCCAGGTGAGCCTCGCGCCCGAGGCCATCAAGCTGGAGGGTCTGAACGTCACCACCGCCGCGGTGGAGCGGAAGCTCCGGCTGGGCGGATTCTACAAGCGCAAGAAGGCCAACGTCGGCTACTTCGTAACCGAGCAGGACCTCAAGGACAAGGTCATCAACCGCCTCACGGACGCGCTCTACGGGATCCCGGGATTCACGGTGCGCCGCATCCCCGGCGTGGCGAACGGAGGATCGGACGTGGGTTGGGACGTGGTCACCAACAGTGGCGAAACCAAGTACTTCGTGGGGGGCCGCTGCTTTCCCAGCGTTGCCATCGACGGCACGATCGTGCGCCATGGTGGGCGCGAGTCCGGGGCGCTGGCAAGAGCCGGCGCCGGGGGAGGCAACGCGCACGACGTGGAGGTCGGCGACTGGTGGCAACTGGTCGACGTGCACGACGTGGTTGCCATGGAGATCTACCCCAGGACGGTGGGCGCGCCCGTCCAGATGCAGGGGCAGGAGAGCCCGTGCGGCGTCATCATGATCTGGACGAAGGACCGGTAAGACGGATCTTCGAGGCAACGATCGCGGCCCAACGTACCGTCGCGTGCCCTCGACCCCCTTCGCTCAGCCCGCCGCTTCCATCTCCCTCACCGCATCCCCCACCGCCTTCAGATGCGGCACCTCCATCTCCTCGTACTCCCGGGAGATCACGATTCCGCCGGCCCCGCCGTTGAAGGCGGCGTGCACCGCCCGCCCGATGGTGCGAGGGTCGTCGGGAGGGCTGCCCGGGACGTCGAAGCCGATGCCCGAATAGATGCGCGCCGCGCCGTGCGCGCTCGCCACGCTCCGGCTCGTCTCGCGGTACACGTAGTCCGGGCTGAATCCGTGCGTGGGCAGCTCGCGCACCGAGGGTTCGACGTTGGGATCGTATCCGAAGAATGCGTAGTAGAGCCCGAGCGACTGCTCGAGGGTGAGCTCGGCCAGGACCGTCTTGTGGAAGCGCTCGAGGTACCAGGAGTAGATGCGCGGGCCGAGAACGGCGTGATACAGGATGAGCTTGAGGAAGTCCGAGTGCTCGCCCATCTCCTCGTAGCTCATCTCGGCGCGATACACCATGTCCCAGCTCGACGGTTGATGGTCGATGTGCCAGCCGACGTCGGCGCGCGGGGCGATCGGCTTGATGGCATCGTACATCTTCCGCTGTACGTCCTCTCGCGAGAGGCGGTACTGATACTCCCACGAGAGGATCTCCGGATAACGGATCAGGTGACGCAAGAAGACCGTGAAAACACCTTCGGCCGGTCGGTACTCGTCGTCCATGAGGCGGCGCACGTACTCGTAGAGTCTCGTGTAGCCCTCGCGCGCCCGCTCCGCGTCGATCCCGGCCGCCTCTCCTCGCGCCACGCAGTAGGGGCAGAAGCAGGTCGGCGGATCGGCGTTCCAGGGCAGGATCACGTTCATGAGCGGGCCCATGCGCTCCGCGCCCCACTGGAAGCCATCCAGTTCGTAGTGGTCGAACATGTCCCGCGCGACGTCGGCCCAGAAGTTCCGGTAGTCGGGGTTCGACCAGCAGCCGTAGCGGCCCGGCTTTCCGTACACGTCGACCGTTCGCACCTGGTCGAAGTTCTCGATGTGTCGCCCCGAGGCCTCGAGGATGCGCGGATAGATCTTCATCCCCCGCTCGCGGCAGGGCTTCAGCATCTCGGCGAAGAGATCACGGTCCGCGAACTCGAGGCTCGGATCCGTCGGCTTGACGCGTAGCACAGTGTCCTCGAAGTACGCGTCGTGGTGGTGCACCCACACGGCCGGCACCTTGCCTCTGAAGTCCTTCGGCGGTTTGCCGTGATCCGCCGCGAGATCGCGGACGGGCTTGCCCAGCGTGCTCGTGTGGAAGGCGTGGCTGTACGGCATGACCACATTGACGGCCGCGGTCTGCCGAATCAGGTCCAGACACGGTCCAATCCCCTCGTAGAGCATCGTGTGCGGGCTCATCTGGATCCCGACGACCGCGTCGTCGGGGAGCTTCGGCAGACCGTGCGGCGCCTTCGGGAGCTCGTGCCCGGGCAGCCCGCCCACCCCCATCGTGTCGAATCCCACCTCGGCGGCCGCGATCATGGCTGCCAGCCGCTGCACGAAGCCTCTTCGTCCGATCTCGCTCACGAGCGACTCCTCCCGTGTCGTCGGGCGTCGGTTCTCATTTCCAGTACGAGCGCCCTTCGGCCGTCTTCAACAGTGCGGCGCCGTCGTCGGGCAACAACAGACGCTGCTCCTCGAGGTCGCGGATGGCCTGCCTGTACTTGCGCAGGTAGTCCGCGCGTGTCGGATAGCGCTCCAGAATCGAGCGCCTCGGATCGCCGGCCGCCTGGGCGTCGGCCTTCGTACGAGGGAAGACCAGGTAGGAGCCCATCCAGCGGGTGAGCGCACCGTCCGCGCCCCAGGCGGCCGTACGAGGATTCCACCCTGTGTAGGTGGCGATCGGGACCGCCACGTCGGGCAGTCGAATCCCGCCGAGGTCGAGGCCGTCTGCATCGACGGCGGGTACGAGCGTCGTGTAACGCGGTCCCGTCTTCGGCGGGACGTTGTCGGCGATCCCCTCGCTCTGCCAGCGAGGTCCCATGTCCAGACGGTAGGGCGCGTAGTGTACGGCCGGTGCCCGCACCCCCGGAATCTTCGGGAAGGCGTGGCTCGCCGAGTCGGCGGGCACGAGGGTCCCGTCGGAGATCTTCGGGTAGCGGCTCGCAGGCGGCGCCACACCGTCTCCGACCCACCGGTCGAGGGCGACCAGAAGCGCGCGGCTCACCGGTCCCCGGCTCAGGTGGTTGAGCGGATTGTCGTAGTGGCCGCCGGCCATGGATGTGTGCGGGGCCCCGGCGGCGACGTAGATCCGCACGTTCGGATCGAGCGGCAGGTCGCGCTTGCCCTCCACGTCCGTGTGCAGGAGCGACGCGGCCCGGCTCCAGTACTCCGTGGACGTATTGAGGTAGAACATCTTGGGTACGAAGCCCTCGGCCCGGGCCCGGTCGAGCTCACTGCCGTGCCGACCCGTGACGGGGTCGGTCTCCGGTGTCGACGTGAAGGGAAAGAAGTCCGACGGATAGAGGTTGTCCTCATGCTGGCTCCCGTGCCGCGTGGTTTGCCAGAACCGGTAGTTGAAGAGCCCTTTGCCTCCGCCGGCCACCTCGGCGAACACGCCGTCGAAGACCGGTCGGCCCTTCGTGTCGACGTCGAAGCCCTCCCAAACGAAGTGGTTCAAGAAGCGCCCCGATTGGGAGACCCCGAAGCCGTATGCGTGCCGGATCACGCCCGCGAGCGGGTTCGCCTGGCCCGCTTCGTCGGCGGTCGCGTAGCGGAAGAACGATACGGGATCACGTACCGCCGCCAGGCCGAGCCCGGTCACCCGCGGATCTCGGCCCACGTACACCAGGTCGTAAAGCCAGCCGAGCTTGAAGCCCGCCTTCACGTAGAGGTGCGTCGAGTCCGGAACGACGCGGCCGTTCTCGAGGCGGGCGAACGCCCACTGATCCCGTGGGATCTCCGTCGCGGGGGCGTCCCGAAAGGGCCGCATGGTGAGGGTCGCGTTCGCGTTGTCGAGCGAGACCGACGGGTAGGAGCGCGACCCACCCCAGTCGAACGGGATGGTGTGCAGGATCGAGTCGGCCGGCGCGTGCGTGCGGGTCACGAAGTTGTTGCGGTAGAGCTGGTAGCCCCCGCTCTCCATCTCCGCATAGATACGGCCGGTGATGGTGCGCCCCTGCTCGGTCGCGACCGGCATGTCGGCCGTAAGCCGCCCGGCCCCGGGTAGAACGTCGCCGCTCCAGCCGGTCCAGAGCACCGAATAACCCCGCGTCATCAGAAAGCCCGTGCCGGGGTCGTCGGGGTCGTTGCCACCTGCGCCGTCGAACGTCCCGAGCGCGACCTTGTTGCCTCGGTTGTGCACGTCGTAGAGAAGCCGGCCGTTGCCCTTGGAAGGGTCGACCGGCTTCAGCAGGTAGAAGTCGGTCCTGAACTCCACCAGGCCGCGATCGTTCCTCGGAGCGAGCTGGAGGTCGTGGATCCGCCGGTTGGCGGGGTCGTTCGGGTCGACGTCCACGTAGAGGCTGCCGACCAGCGTCTCGTAGGGCCCCACCGAGCCGAACGCCTTGCCTCCCGCGAACGGCTCGCGGCGGTCGATCTGCATCCGGACGACCTGAGCCGCGGTCGGGGCCGCAAGCACGACCGAGAGCACGACGGCGGACAGAAGCCCACGCGCCGCCCCGGCTCGACCACCGGAGCGTCCTACGCATCGCCTGCTCATTCGGCTCGATCCTCTTGCGTATGGATGGGATCCTCTTCCGCCCGCTTCGCCCGCCACACCAGCCAGAGCATCACGAGCCCGAAGAGGATCAGGACCAGCCCCCACCAGAGATTGACGTTGATGCCGAGCGAGCGCTGGTAGATGGCCGGATTGGAGACCAGTCCGTAGATCACCAGCAGGACGCCCACGATCGTGAACATCGAGCCGATCGGCAGCCTCACGTCGAGATCCATGGGATTCTCCTACCAGAAGATGATGTTGAGGGCCACGGTGCCGGCCAGCACACCGCCGGCGAGGAGCGCGGGCTGCTTGTGCCAGGGCACACCCTCCTCCTTGGGCCTGGGCGTGAGCGAATAGACCAGGCCCCGCAGATCGCCTTCGGACTTCTGTTGGCGCGTGAAGATCGAGATCAGGATCGTCATCACGAAGCAGGTCGTCCACGACCAGATGGCCGTCCAGAAGTTCTGCGCCATCTCGCTCGGATAGGTGTGCAGGATGACGCCGAAGAAGCCGCCCTTGATCCCCACGGGATCGCCGAGGGGCAGCGTGAGGCCGTGGTGGAGGGCCGCGGCAAGCGTGCCGATCAGGAGCCCCCAGAAGGCACCGTGACCCGTGGTACGCTTCCAGAACATCCCGAGCAGGAAGGTCGCGAACAGCGGCGCGTTCACGAACGCGAAGACGAGCTGCAGCATGTCCATGATGTTGTTGAAGCTTACCGCGACGTACGCCGCCCCGATGCTCAGCAGGATACCGAAGATCGTGGCCATGTGGCCCATCCAGAGGTAGTGCTCGTCCGACTTTCCGGGACGGATGTAGCTCTGGTAGATGTCGTAGGTCCACACCGTGTTGAAGGCCGTCACGTTGCCGGCCATCCCGGACATGAACGAGGCCATGAGCGCGGTCAGCCCGAGCCCCAGCATCCCCGAAGGGAAGTAGTGCGCGAGCATGACCGGGACGGCGAGGTTGTAGTTGGGGGTCCCGTCCGCACCGATCGGCAGGAAGCTCCCGCCCGACTGGAAGTGCAGCACGATGGCGATCATGCCGGGCAGGATCACCAGGGCGGGGAAGAGCATCTTCGGGACCGCGGCGATCAGTGGCGTGCGCCGTGCCGCGAGCTCGTCGTGGGCCGCCATGGCCCGCTGGACCACGAGGAAGTCCGTGCACCAGTAGCCGAAGGAGAGCACGAACCCTAGACCCATGACCAGGCCGAACCATTCGACGCCCATGGGATTGGAGGAGGCGGAGCCCACATGTTTCCAGGTCTCCGTCCAGGTACCGGGAGCGAACCCGGCGCTCGCGGCCACCGGCCCGAGCTTCGCCACGAGGCCGCTCCATCCGCCCATGTCCATGAGCCCGAGGAAGGTGAGCGGCAGGAATCCCAACACGATCAGGAAGAACTGCAGCACTTCGTTGTAGATGGCCGAGGTGAGCCCGCCCAGGAAGATGTAGGCGAGCACGATCAGCGCCGAGATCCATACGGACAGGTCGAAGTTCCAGCCCAGGATCAGCTCGAGCAGCTTGGCCAGCGCGTACATCGAGATGCCCGACGAGAAGATCGTCATGACCGCGAAGGAGATGGCGTTGAATCCCCGGGTCTTCTCGTCGAAGCGCATCTTCAGATACTCGGGCACGGAGCGCGCCCGTGAGCCGTAGTAGAACGGCATCATGAAGATGCCGATGAAGATCATCGCCGGGATCGCGCCGAGCCAGTAGAAGTGCGCCGTCATGAGGCCGTACTTGGCGCCCGACGCCCCCATGCCGATCACCTCCTGGGCCCCGAGGTTGGCCGAGATGAAGGCGAGCCCGCAGATCCAGGCCGGGATCGCGCGGCCGGAGAGGAAGAAGTCGGTGCTCGTCTTCATGTATCGCCTGAGCGTCCAACCGATCCCGAGGACGAAGGCGAAGTAGAGGAGGAGGAGCGTGTAGTCGATCCAGCTCAGTTGGATATGCATGGGCGATTCCACGTGCGGGCCGGGGACCGTGCGGGAGGCGGACCCCGATGGTTACGGCTCTCGATCACGTGGCACAAGTACGAGCCGCCATGCGTCGACGCACGGTGACATCTATCGGTCCTTCCGATCGTAGAGTTCTATGGTTCAACGAAGCTCCCGCTGCGAGTGTCCTGAATTGACACGACCCTCCTGCAGGTCGCACCAGATGGTTGGAGGCGTCGGGGACCGACCCCGCGCGGGTGGACCAGGCGCCGTCAGCCAGAAGCATTCCAGGAGGTCTGAATGAACCCGTCCTTCCAACGGCGTTGGCTCGGGGTGGCTTTGGTCGTCACGCTTTGTGGCTGTGCGACATCTACATCCAGCGCGGCTCGGAGCGGCGACAGCGACCGTGTCTTCACCGTCGAACAGATCGACGCCACCGGTGCTCGGACCGCCTGGGAGGCTTGTCGCCGGCTTCTGCCCCAGCTCAACTTCCAGGGGGGGGGCATGAACCACCGCGGCCAGTCCAGCATCGTGCTGACGGACGCGGTCGCCGTGGTGCTCGACGGAGCACGCCTCGCCGACTACCACGCCTTGGCCGACATTCCCGCCGAGCAGATCGCGAGCATCCGCTTCATCAGCGGCGTGCAGGGCACCACGCGCTATGGCCTCAACGCCGGCGACGGTGTCCTGATCATCGAGACGAAGCACGGACTCTGAGAAGCGGAAGGCGTCGTCGGCAGTGGGGGTGGTCGGAGACGACCCGCTGCCCGGCGGTCGGCGGGGAGGAAGGGCAGACAAGCAGAGGGGCCGCCCGTCGGGCGGCCCCTCGCTCGTTGATACCGGGTCCTTCGACTTGTCCGAGCTCGCTCAGGCGTCCCGGTTGATGCACTGCGTGAAGTTCGGGTTGTTCTGCTCGTTGAACGGGATGGGGTAGTTGACGTCACTGCCGTAGCTCCCGCCCTTGAAGTAGCTCCCGCTCGGGAACACGGCGTCGGCGGAGCGCCCGTACTGGCGGACGAGCCGGCGCAGGTCGCTCAGACGGTGCCCCGTGGCGTACAGCCAGAAGGCGCGCTCCTGGAAGAGCATGTCCTGACGAGCCGTCGCGGACCCCGGATCGGATAGCGGATCGAGGCCCGGCTCCATCGCTCGCAGATCGTTCAGGATCTGCAGCATGCCGGCGTTGTTCCCGGCTTGCAGTGCGCCCTCGGCTTCGATGAGGCGAGCCTCGATTCCAGTCGCGAGGGGGAACGTCGCCTCGCGTCCGAGGACCTCACCGGTCTGTGCGAACTCGATCAGGTTGAACTGTGGACTCGTCGAGTCGAAGCCTCCCTGCGCGTTCTCCTCGACGGGCACCCGCGGGTCGCCGTCGCGGAAGGGAAGGCCCGTGCTGCCGTCCTGATTCGCCACCGACAGTCTCCGTTGGGCCGTGTTGGCGCTGTACACACCGTTCTCGACGCTCCTGCCGGACACGCTCGAGTTGATCGACGGAGCCAGGTTGTAGACGAAGTCCGTCGGCACGGAAGACGCCGTGGTGGCCGCATCCGCGAAGTTGCCCAGATCGAGCTGGGCGCGAGCCTTGCCGACCCTGGCCAGATTCGCGATCTCGTCGTCCGAGCCCGCCGCGGAGATCGCGTTGTCGAACGTCGTGATCGCGCTGTTGAGGATGTCCGTGGTCGTCTGCGGATCGCCGTACTGCAGCTCGCCGCTCGCGCTCACGACGCTGAATGGGACCCCGCTGCAGTAGTTCTCGGCGAATCCGAGCTTGGTGAAGCCGTTCATGGCGAGCAGCTCACCCACGCGGGGATCCGAGCTTGCGGCCGCCTCGATCGCCGCGGCGGCCGCCGCGGTCGAGGCACGTGCGCGCTGCAGTCGGAAGAACATCCCGTTGAGGGTGGAGTTCTTAATGTCGATGCTGCGCTGGTCGAACTCCGTGCGCGTCGGGAAGGTGCCCGACAGGTACATCTCGTCGGACATCAGCGCCGAAGACGTCACGACGGCGTCCGGGAAGCTTCCACCTCCGGTTCCGCCCTGGTAGCCGAGCTCGAAGTCGCCGACCGCGCCGGTGTAGAGGGTCTTCAGGCCTGTCTCTCCCTGCAGGCTCGACGGCGTGACGATGTCCGGGTCCTGGACATTGAGCAGATCGCCGGTGTTGCACGCCGTCAGAGGGAGGAGGAGCAGGCCGGCGGTGGCCAGCCCAACGACCGCCGGGAGGGCGGTCCGATGATTCTCTCTCTTGTTCATCACGATACCGTCCTCAGAAGGTGATGTTGACACGGGCGAGCCACATCCGGATCGGCGGCTGCGTCAGGAACTCGCGTTGCACGAAGTTCGACGTGGCCGTCTGGTTGATCTCCGGATCGAGCCCCGTGTAGTTGGTCCACTTGACCAGATTGCGGCCCGTGATCACCAGGTTCATGCGCTGCGCCCCCACCCGGTGGGCCCACTCGTCGGGCGCGAACAGCGTGAGCGACAGCTCGCGCAGCTTCCAGAACGAGGCGTTCTCGATGTACGGCTGGGCCGAGCGGCTACCCCCTAAAGTCACGGTGTTCACCGCACGCGCCTGGTCCCAGAGCGGGGCCGACGGGTCGTTCAGCCCGCGGCAGATCGCGAATCGGCAGCGGAATTCCTCGGTGTTGTTGTACTGACGGAATCCACCGCGGTAGTCGAACAGGGTGGAGATGCGGACTCGGTTGTACAGCGTGAGCGTCGGGGTGATGGAAACCTGGTTCGCGGGGAGCACGTTGCCGATGAACACGGCCGTGTCTCCGCGTGTGATCTCGTCCGAGGAGATGATCCCGTCGCCGTTCGCGTCCTTGTAGGTGATCGGGTTGTCCCAGTATCCACCCAGAGAATATCCCTCGCGGAACTGCTGCTTGTCCTGGATGATCGGCTCGATTCCCTCGCCCAGCTTCAGCAACTCGTTGCGGTTGTGCGAGCCCGAGACGTCCAGGGCGAGCTTGACCGACTCCCTGTCCAGAAGCGTCGCGTTCAGGGTGAGCTCGACGCCCTTGTTCAAGACGGAGCCGATGTTCTCGAAGCGCGAGCTGCTCGCCCCGAGCGACGGCGCGAGCGTGCGCGAGATGAGGGCGTCCGTGGTCTTCTTGTGGTAGTACGTGAACTGCACTCCCAGCTTGCTGTCGAACACGCTGGCGTCGAAGCCGAGCTCGAGCTCCGTCGAGCGCTCGGGCTTCAGGTCGATGTTGCCCAGTTCCCCGAAGGTCACGCCCGGCTGCTCGCTACCGCCCTGAACCTTGGCCACCGAGGCGTTGTAGTAGCGCAGCGCGTCCAGCGGTCCCGGCGCTACGCCGGACACGCCTTCCACGGCGCGCAGCCTCAGCGAGTTCACCACGCCGAGCACGGGGGAGCTGTTGTCGTCGACCAGCACGTACGAGGCACCGAGGCGCGGGTAGTAGCTGGCCTTGAAGCTCTTTCCGAACGCGCTGTTGTCGTCGCCACGCAGACCCGCGGTCACGAAGAGGCGGTCCTTGTAGCCGAACTGCTGCTCGGCATACACGCCGAACGTGATGCTCTCGGCCGTGCTCTCGCTCGCGAACTGCTCCGACGAGGCACCGAGCGACTTCGTCCCGGGCGTCAGGCCGTCCCCATTCGCCCTCGTGGCACGGGAGATGTTCTTGAAGTACTGCGAGCCCACGGTCGTTCTCGAGCTGATGTCGTCGGT
Source organism: uncultured Gemmatimonadales bacterium (assembly GCA_963751265.1). Lineage (GTDB taxonomy): Bacteria > Gemmatimonadota > Gemmatimonadetes > Longimicrobiales > Gaopeijiaceae > SZUA-318. The sequence goes on from CAVVTU010000001.1 coordinate 506,233, forward strand.
CAGTTGGGCGTTCGCGGTCGCGTTGAGGTCGGCGGTCCACTGCTGGATCAGGAACCGGTTCGAGGTCCGCAGCCCCGAGGCGCGCACAGGCCCGAACTCCGTGACCGCGCCCACCGGCGAGAAGGACGAATCGTGCCGGTCCGTCACATCCATGCCCACCGTGGCGCGGGCCGAGAGCCATCCCAGGTTACGAGGTTGCCAGTTCGCCTGCGTGCTCGCCGTGTAGCGGTTGATCTCCTGCATGGCCTCGATGGAGAAGACCTCCGTGGGCGTCAGGAAGCCGTATCCATGCTGACCCAGCTCCGGGGAATAGCTGCCCAACATGCCGCTCGGGACGATGCCGAGGGCGTTGTTGTCGTTCTGCGGCAGGTGCGTCCTCGAAGTCACGAATCCGCTCGACACGCGCAGGTTGAGCCCGTCGGCCACCATGGCCCCGATGTTCGCGCGTAGGTTGACCTTCCTCGTGGAGTTCGGGTGCAACGTCCAGTCGGGAATCGGGCTGTCTCCGAAGCCTTGACGGGCCGAGTCGGGCAGCGACATCGTGCCGACCTGCTTCAGGTAGTCGCCCGAAATGAAGTAGTTCACGGCGTCACCGCCGCCCCGCACGTTGATGCCGATCTGGCGGTCCGATCCGTTCGCGAGGGGGCTCACCACGGGGTCGGTCAGCGGCTGATAGGAGAAGAGCTTCGCCTGCGTGCAGGAGCCTGCGCCCACCTGGTAGAGGTAGCAGCTGCTCGAGGACACGTCGTTCGCCGTCTTGCCCCGGTAGTTCAGCGGATAGGCGTTCGGATCGCTGAGCTGCCCCGTCTCCACGAAGGCGTTCCATACCGGAGCGCCGGAGCGCCCGCGCTTGGTGGTGATGCGAATGACTCCGTTCGCGGCGTCCGTGCCGTACAGCGTGGCCGCCGAGGGGCCCTTGATGATCTCGATGGACTCGATGTCCTCGGGGTTCAGATCGCTCAGCCGCGAGATGGTCTGCCCCCCGGTGCCCACCGAGAGGTTGGAGGGATCGCTGTCGATGCGCGTCCCGTCCAGGTAGATGATCGGCTGGTTGTTCAGGGAAACGCTGTTCGCCCCCCGGATCCGGATGCGCGAACCCGTGCCCACCGAGCCGGAGGCCGACAGCACGTCCACTCCCGCGGCCCGCCCGTTCAGGAGCTGGTCGAACGAGGTGACCGGTGCCGCCTTCGTAACCGAGGAGGCGTCGATCTGCGTAACCGAGTTCGCGATCTCCTTCTTCTGCTGCTCACCCGTCACGGTCACCATGACTTCGTTCAACGAGATCGCGGTCTGGGTCAGCGCGAAGTCCACGGTCACGGCGCCCCCGCTGGGCACGGTCGCCGTCTTGGTTATCGACTCGTAGCCGATCATCACGACCCGGACCGATGCCTGTCCCGCCGGCACACCTCCCAGGCGGTACACTCCCGAGCGATCAGTCAGGGTGCCCTGGCCGGTCCCTACGATCACGACCTGGGCTCCGGCCAGTGGCTGGCCCGTGGCCTTGTCCGTCAGCGTCCCCACGACCATACCGCGGTCTTGCGCCCGGAGCGCGCCCGCCAGCCCCGCCGACAGAGCGACGACCGCGACGAGGACGCGAGCCAGTCTTCCCGAATTCCGAGGGCTCATCTTCCGGTCTCCTGAAGGGTGGATGTCAACCTGCCGTTCCCACGCCAAATGCTCATGTCATCTCCTTTGCCGCACCCACCGGCGGCATGTCGCAAAGCCGGACTGTTCGCTGGGCGCAACCGGATCCGGGGGCGGGCACGAACTTCAGGTTCGTGCCGTCCCTTTTGCTATCCAGATCGATGTCAACGCCCAGATGGGATCTATGGAGCACGGGAGCCCTGTCGGTGGGTGAGCAGGCAGACTCCCGGTGAGTCCTTCAGAGATTCGGGTGGGGAACGGGGAGGACCCCTTGCTAAGTACGGTCGATCGCGCCGACCTAGTAAGAATGTTAGCTGTGATTCTTCCTTGCTTTCGGAAGAATAGTATAAGGTTGAACAACTATCCGGTTAACGACGGGCGCCGCAGAATGTGCGTGCTGATCGACTGTATGTCAATTGACTTGTAGGACCGGGGCGGGATTTCGGGTGGGGGAGCACCTGGGGTGACGAACGGGGTGAAAGTTGCGCGGGGCGGATCCGACAACACACTTGGCGTATCACGATTCCCACGTCCTTCGGCATCGTCGCGCTGTCTACCACCCTTGCCATGGGCTGCGGCGAGGCTGCGACCCGGGCCGACCTGCGGCCCAGGCCTGCAGTAGACTTTCTCCGGCGAGTTCCAGCGGGGTGGCCGTCGGGGATCTCACACCCGACCGTTCGCTGAAGTCGCGGTCGCCACGCTCTCGAGCCTCGGCGGCCGGGAGGACGCGGTGCCGGGCTCCTGCCGGCCGGATCCGTCGACGACCGGGAGCATCAATTCGGCACGGTGCGGTCCGAGCGCTTCTCCACACCGTTTGACACGAATGAATGCAAAGGGCGTAGTAAGAGGTACGGAAGCCGAACCACGGCAGCCGGAAGGCCGACGCACCTCGATGACCTGGAGTCGATCCGTGAGGTTGGCGGGACTGCTCCCGATTTGCGTCCTGTTTGCTGGATTGGCCGGGCCACTCACCGCGCAGCAAGGCACATCCACGCTGCTGGTGCATGCCCGAGTCTCCGCTACGGGCACGCCCCTCGCGGACGCCGAGGTCATCCTGGACGAGCAGACCCTACTCGGCGTCACCGGCGAGGATGGCACGCTCCGCGTGGCAGGCCTGAGCCCGGGGGGGCACCGGCTTCGCGTGAGGTTCCTGGGCTTCGGCACCGCGGACGAAGTCGTGACACTCGAGCCCGGTGGACTGACCCAACGGACGGTCGAGCTCGAGGCCGAACCGATCGAGCTCGACTCCCTCATGGTGACCGGATACGCGGGCACGTCCGCGCGCAATCTCGCGCAGTTCTACGAGCGGAAGCAGCGCGGCCACGGGTACTTCATCACCCGCAGCCAGATCGAGCGCATCCAGCCGCATGCGTTCAGCGATCTGTTGCGCTTGGTGCCGGGCATGCGCCTGGACTGTGCGGCCTTTCGCGACGACTGCACGGCCGGGATGCGCTCGGCTCCTCCGAGCGGCGTGACCATCAGGGAAGGGGGGCTGCTGGGGCCGCTCCGGGATGGAGGTTGCCCGATCCAGTACTACGTGGACGGGCACTACGAGCCGCACCCGAACGTGAACGATTTGAGCCCGCACGACATCGAGGCCGTCGAGGTCTACGTCCACGGAGCTCAGGCACCCGCCCAGTACTCGCTCCGCAAGAACTCGCGCTGCGGCGTGGTCCTGGTCTGGATGAGGCAGTCGCTGCGGAAGTGAGGTTGGCCGCTACTTCGCTGAGCCGCCCGTAGAGTTCCCGCCGGTCGATCGGAACGCGCCCGTCAGAGACTGCTGGGCCAGAATGGCGCCCGCCACGGCTCCCAGCGCCAACAGGATGGTCCGCTTCTTGTCCAACCTCTTGACGGTCAGGCCGGAGAGGTCCGCGATGGACAGGCTGACCGTATAGCCATGGCCGTCGTAGCTTTCTCCTCCGGCGGATTGCAACTCCACGGCGGAGAGCGCGAGCGTGTCGGGCTTCCAGGTGATTACCTGGCCCTCGACGACCGAGACCTCACGTACGATGCGATCGCCGACCTGAAACGTGGGCTCACTTCGTACCCTCGTTCGAACGGGCGTGCCTCGGGGTGGGACTCCAATCTCGGCCGGGATGTAGCTGTAGCATCCGACGAGCATCGGCGCGCCCAAGAACAGGATCCACCAGCGCGCAGACCTCCGCAATCGTTGCAGCCTCATAGTCTTCAGATCCTAAGCTCCAGCCGGTTGTTGCGAAGGGACCAGACTACGATGTCGTCCGCACCGAGGGCAACAACGCGGGAGGTGATCTCGTTTCCCTCGGGATCGGTTGCCTTGAACACGTAGTCCGCTCCGGTGACCGGAAGCCGGTACCCGAAGTGGCCATCCCGGGACGGCGCGATCGACCCCAGCACGGCACGATGTCCGCCCTGCGCCGCCGTGATCTCGATGGTTACGGATCGCGGCGGGATCAGGTCATTGACGACCTGCACCTCGATGAGGGGGCCCCGCCCCCGGCTCCCTCCCGGGCTCGCGCATGCTCCGAGGAGCAGAATCAGCTCGAGCGCCGAGAGGAAGACGTGGAGACGGGGCCGGCTCATCAGAGATGACTTCCTCCTTTGGTTCTAGACCTAGTTTACACCTGGGTACGTGCAGTAGTTCGGGTCGTTCTCATTCCGTAGAACGGTCTCGTTGTTCGCCGGAATGTTCGTGTTCGTCTGCCGCTCCGAGAGCGGATAGAGGAACCCGGGCGGCACCTGCAGGTGGCCCGCCAGCTCCGTCGCGCCGCTCGGCGGCACGACCTGCGGGTAGCAGGTCCGCTTGTAGTCGTTCCAGATCTCGGGATTCAGGAACAGGGCAATATACTTCGCGGTCATGATCTCCTGCATCGTCACCGGTTGTGACGTCAGGGTGACGCCCCAGTACGCATCCTGGCAAGCCAGACCCGCGTCGTAGGCGGTTTGCGCCGCGCCGGTGTTGCCGGCGTGCATCTGCGCTTCGGCGATGATGAACTGCGTCTCGGCGCACGATACGAACGGTTGGTCGAAATCCGGCTTCCCGGGGAGGTTCAGGTTGTCGGCTGCCGTCTTGTCCGCGTTGAAGTCCGTGAAGAACAGGTCCAACCGCGGATCGTTCCGGCTCTTCAGCAGCGCGATCATGTTCGGATTCGGAACGATGTAGCCCGTCCGGTCCCTCGCGGTGAACTGCCACCAGTCGTTGGCTTCGATCGACGACGTCGAATGGACCGAGTGCCAGTTGCCCGAGGGATCGGCAATTCCCTGCTGCGCTTCGGACAACGCGGATTGGTACGCCGCGTTTCCGTTCACCTCGGCGACGTGCATGTAGAAACGGGCCTTGAGGGTGTGCGCTACCTTGATCCACTTGCCCACATCACCGTCGAAGACCATGTCCACGCCACCCGTAGGAGCGCCGCCGCCGCCGAGATCGGAGATGGCGTCGTCCAGCAGCGATTGCACGGCCGCGTAGATATCCATCTGATTGTCCAGCGCCGGCTCGGTCACATCCGGGTTTGCGGCCTGCGAGTAGGGAACGTCTCCCCAGACGTCCGCGGCCGTACCTATCAGGTAGGCCTCGTACACCTTGAGGATTCCAGCGTACGCGGGACGGCCGGCGTCGGTCGCGAGCTTCTGGGCTTCCCTCAGCTCCAGAAGCCCTCCGTGACGATAGATATACTGCCACGCGTCGTCTCCGATGTCTTCACCGAAGATGTAGACCTCGTAGCCGGCGAACTGACGTTCGTTGCCGCGCATCTGCTGCAGGAAGATCGCCGACATCCTCCCGAGCTCGCTCTCGTTCAGGAAGAACCAGTTCACTTGGGCCGTCGTGTACAACTGGTCGAGCTGAGCGGTCGGCACCGCGTTGGGGTCACCGGTGGGCGAGGTGATGAAGTCGCACGCACCAAGGGACCCGATCACGAGCACCGCGGCCGCTCCGGCCACGGCACGTCTGATATAGTCACGCATGGGTTTGCTCCTCCCTTCACCGGTTGAGCGTAATGGTGAACAAGAACGACCGGACGCGCGGGTTGTTGAAGTACTCCAGCCCACGGCCGGCGCTCTGCGCCGTCAGGTTGGACTCCGGATCGATGCCGGTGTAGTCCGTCCAGGTCACGAGGTTGCGGCCGCTGACCCGCATGTCGATCGACGACATGCCGAGCCGGTCCACCCACCCTCCGGTGGCCGTATAGGCCAGGGAGACCTCACGCAGCTTGACGAAGCTCGAGTTCTCCACGAACTGCGTGAAGGGACCGGTGAAGCCGCTGCCCAGGCCGCTGTAGAAGTAGTCGCCGTTGATCAGCACTTCCTGACCTACCCCCGGGCCCGCCACCTTCTCGTTCGTCAGGTAGGTCTTGCCGAAGACCTCGCTCTTGCCCAGGCCGTGGTACGGCTCCGTGTCCTTGTGCGTCCCGAAGTAGTAGATCGCTCCCCTGGTCCCATTCCACATGTGGCTGCCCTGGTTGATGTCGAGCAGCCCCGAGACGGAGATCTTCTTGTACAAGGTGACCGTGGTCCGGGGTAGTGTCCCCAAGTTTGTGTAAAAGCGGATAAGGTCGAGGAGGCCGAAAAAGAGAGAGGAAGCTCCTTGGGTTAGGTTGGAGTTGACGACAACAACCAGACCCGGAGAGCCGTGGGCCCTGAGCGCCGGAGGCGCGAGGACCAGGCCCCGGAACCAAGGAGGCTTCCTCTCATGGAGAAGATCACGGGAATCGAGCGGGCCACGCAAGACGAGCTGCGCACGGATCTGAAGTCGCTGTTTCAGGGCGCGATCCGCCTGACGCTCGAGATGGTGCTCGAGGAGGAGTTGAAAGCGATGGTGGGCGCTCGGCGCTTCGAGCGCGTGAGCAGCCGGAAAGATCGGCGCAACGGCACCTACCTGCGGCGTGTGCTGACGAGCCTGGGCCAGATCGATCTGCAGGTGCCCAGGAGCCGAGAGAACGGCGCTCCGGCCGACGTGCTGGGCCGCTACCGCCGCAGGACCGAGGACGTGGACGACCTGATCACAGAGGCTTACGTGCAGGGCGTGAGCCAGCGTGGGATGGGCGAGGTGACCGAGGCTCTGATGGGCGAGCGGGTGAGCCGATCCACGGTGAGCCGGACGGCCAAGAAGCTCGACGAGGCCGTCACGGAGCTGAAAGAGCAGCCGATCGAAGGAGCGCACCCCTATCTCTATCTGGACGCCACGTATCTGGACGTCCGCTGGGCCAGGAGGGTCGAGAACGTGAGCGCGCTCGTGGCCTACGCGGTGGGCCCGGACGGCCGACGCCGGCTGCTGGGCATCACGATCGGCCCGGAAGAGTCCGAGGACAGCTGGGCCGATCTGCTGAAGCAGCTGCTTGAGCGAGGCCTCATGGGGGTACGGCTCGTGATCGCCGACGAACACGCGGGGCTGGCTGCGGCCGTGCGCCGCTTCCTGCCCGAGGCCGAGCGCCAGAGGTGCAGCGTGCACCTCCAAAGGAACGTCCTCACGAAGGTGCCGCATCGGCTGCGCAAGCGCCTGGCCCGGGAGGTCTCGCCCCTCTTCAAGGCCGAAGGACTCGCCGAGGCCAAGAAGCGGCGCGACGAGCTCGTCGCTCGCTGGAGCAAGGAGTTGCCCGAGGCCATGGAGGTGCTCACCCGGGGCTTCGCGGCCGCGACGCGCTTCTACGCGTTCCCCAAGGCCCACTGGCCCAGGATCCGGACTACGAACGGCCTGGAGCGGCTGCATGGAGAGATCAAGCGTAGGACCCGAGCCGTCGGCGCCTTCCCGGACCGGGCCAGCGCCCTGCGCCTCATCACCGCCGTCGCGCTGCGCAGGACTGAGTCCTGGGCCGATCGGCGCTATGTGGACCTGTCCCTCCTGGACTCGGAGGAGGTGATCGCCCAGGCAGCCTAAGCGCACTCAACCCAGGGAGCTTCCTCTCTCCCTTTTACACATAAATCGGGACTTGACCTGGTCCGGAGCTGGGCCGTCCAGTCAGGGTTGACGTTGATGTAGGGACGGTCCTGCCCATCGTACCTGGGGAAGCCGTCGGCGCCGATATAGACGGCACCGTTCGGTGCGTCCGGATAGGCCTGGTCGATGTTGGTCCCGTCGATGACGGTGCCGCGGCCGAAGCGCACGAAGTCGTCGCCGTAGAGCGTGTTGTATTCGTAGCACTTCGTGATGTTGCCGTTCGCGTCTTTCTCCGGGGCGACGAGCCCGGTGAGCGAGCTCGTGAACCCGGCTAGAGCGATGAAGTCCGAGCCGGCGAGGTCCTTGACGCAGCTGTTGTTCGTCGCCCACGAGGCGTCGAAGCTCAGCGCGAAGTTGTCACGCGTGACGGGCTGCGCGGAGAGTGTGAACTCCCACCCGCGGTTCTGGATCCACGCGCCGTTCGCCCACTGCGACGTGTAGCCTGTCGTGGGCGGCAGCGGCACCCGCAGGATCACGTCCTTCGTGTCCTCGGTGTAATACGTGACGCCCAACGTGAGCTTGCTGTCCAGGAATGCGAAGTCGCCGCCGATGTCCACGCCCGACGTGCGCTCGGGCCTGATGGCCGCATTGCCCTTGGTGCCCTGGTGGTAGACGCCGTCGGCTCCACCGTAGATCGTCTGCACGCCGTTCGTCCAGCCGTCTGCGAGCGTGCCCGTCTGGTAGCTGCTCACGTTCGTATAGATCGGCGGCTGCTTGCCGGTAACACCGTAGGCAGCCCGCAGCTTGGCGAACGTCAGCCAGTCCAGGCCCTTCAGCGCGGAGAGCTCACTGAAGTTCCAGGCCGCCGTGAACTTCGGGTACCAGAACCAGTTCTTGCTGTCCGCGCCGAACGTGTTCGAGCCGTCGAGCCTTACCGCGGCGGTGAGGAAGAGCTGGTCGTACAGGTCGACGTTGCCCTGCGCGAAGTATCCCGAGGTGCGGATCCTCTGGTACGTCTCGTTCGGGGTCTTGTCGATCGCGAAGTCGAGCTGGTCCGTCCCGTAGATCAGGTTCTCGCCGTCAACCTGATAGCGCTTGTACGTCTCCTCGTTGAGGTTCTGCCCGAGCGTGAGGCTTCCCGTATAGTCGTCGTTGAAGGTGTGGTTCGCCGTCAGGATCAGGTTGCTGTCGAAGATCTTGTCCGTGAAGTTCCCGCGCAGGACCGCCCCGTTCGGGAAGTTCGACGAGCTCTTCGGGAAGAGGTGGACCTCGTTGTCGTCCGTGACGTCCGCGCCGAACACGTAGTTGACGTTCAGCCAGGGCATTGCCTGCCAGCTCGCGTTCACCTGACCGATCGTGCGGGCCACGTCGGTGGTGTTCTTGATCGCGCGGGCGATCCAGAACGGGTTGTCGTAGCCACGCGTGCGGGCCAGCATGGTGGGATTCGGATAACGGTACGAGCGGTGCAATCCGTTGTCCGGATCCAGGTAGGGGAGGTTGTCGAAGCTCGGCGGTGTGCGCAGCGCGCCGAGCAACAGCCCGCTGATGTTCGAGCCCTGCTGGATCAGGTCACCGTTGGAGTTCGAGTAGGCCAGGTTGCCCGACACGGTGACGCTGGGCGAGAAGGTATGGCTTCCCTTCAGCCTTACCGTCGTCCGCTGGTACTGCGAGTTGCCGTCGATCACGCCCCGGTCGTCCGTGCGTCCCAACGAGAGGTAATAGGTGGTGTTCTCGGAGCCGCCCGACATCGTCAACGTCTGGTCGGACTGAAGCCCCGTGCGGAAGAGCTCGTTGGCGTGGTCGAAGTAGTCGCGGCCCAGCTTGCAGCCCGAGAAGCTGGTTACCTGGTCCGTCGTGGGATCGGACTGAGCGCAGGGCAGGGGAAGGCCCCAGGAGATCGACGAGGTCGGCGCTTCGTTCACGCCGGGCTCGCCATACGGCGTGCCGGCCTCGCCCTGTCCGTACATCACCTGAAGCGGCTGCATCTGGTTGACGTCGTCGAACGAGAGCGAACTCTTGTACGAGACGCGGTTCGTGCCGGGCTTGCCCGACTTCGTCGTGATGAGCACGACGCCGCTTGCGGCCCGCGAGCCGTAGATCGCTCCGGCCGCCGGGCCTTTGAGGATCTCGATGCTCTCGATGTCGTTGGGGTTGATGTCCAGCGCACGATTGGCCGCCGCGGTGCCACCCGTCGTGCCTTCGATCGTGTACGTGTCGTTGTTGATCGGCACACCATCGACGATGAAGAGCGGCTGGACCGAGCCGTTGATCGTGTTCTCGCCGCGGATCCGGATGTACGTCCCAGCTCCCGGCTCACCCGAGGACTGGATCACGTTCACGTTCGGGGCCTTGCCGGCCATGGACGCCACGAGGTTGCTCTGTTGGGCCTGGACCACATCCTGCGCGTTCATCGTGGTGACCGTTACGCCCAGCTTTTCCCGCGTAGTCTGCGTGCCCTGGCCCGTGACGACGATCTCCTCGAGCTTGAGCGGGTCCTCCGCCAGGGTGAAGTCCTGGGCGATCCCGCCCGGGTTGAGCGTGACAGTGACGGTCTGACTCGCATAGCCGATTTGACTGGCCTGCATCTTGACCGCCTGTCCGTTGACTCGGGCCGCCGGCACGATCAGCAGATACCGGCCTCGGTCGTCGGTCAGCGTACCTATGTTCATCGCGGGGATGAACACACTGGTCGCCGCGAGGACCTGGCCTCGGGACGACGTGACCCTGCCGCTGATCGTCGCAGCTTCCTGCGCCGACAACGAACTGGCCGAAAGTGCGGCCATGACAAGGGTCACCATCACCAAACAGCACTTACGCATGCTCGCCTCCTTTGCCGCGTGTGGCCGCGGCAGGTGGAACCTGGGGCAGGTTGGGCAGGACACCTACAGCCGCGTCGGACGACTCGCCGACGCAGCATGCACGCATAATAGCTGCTGGACGCCCGTTTCAGGGCAGGCCACAACTTGGCAAAGGAAGCAAGGACCGCCAGTGGGAGGACGCAGTCCCGGTCGATCGGAGTGCGCTGTGACGCATGCTTTGCGCAGCTATTATGGGTGTCGATCGACTATCTGTCAATTGACATACCGTCGTGAGTCGGATGACCCATGAGGTTTGTGTCCGCAGATGCGCCGTCCGGAGGCGTTCGCCGGGCTGGAGGCGAGGAAGTCCGCCACGACACGCCTTCCGTTGACGCGGACGCGGACACGTCGGAGTATGAGGACCGTAACCCCACAGACTCCTTCAGGATTGATTGTCCTATGCGGCCGATCGCCCTCGTATCCGTTCTTCTCCTGGGCCTGTTCACCCAGGCTTCCGCGCAGGTACGTCAGCGGACCTACACCCACGCCGACTCGTTGAAGGGCTCCACCACGTCTCCCGCGCGCATCTGGTGGGACGTGACGCACTACGACCTCAACGTGAGCATCCACCCGTCGGACTCGACGATCGACGGCTACAATCGGATCAGCTACAAGGTCGTGCGCCCCGCTCGGGAGATGCAGATCGATCTTCAGGAGCCACTCCGGATCGATTCCATCGTGCAGGCCGGCCGGAAGGTCAGCTTTCGCCGCGACGGAAACGCCTGGTTCGCAGATCCCACCTACGTGCAGCCCGTGAACTCGGTCCAGGACATCACCGTCTACTATCACGGACGCCCGCACGTGGCCACGCGTCCTCCGTGGGACGGAGGATTCACCTGGGCGCAGGACAGCCTGGGACGGCCGTGGGTCGTGACCACCGACGAGGGCATCGGTGCGAGCATCTGGTGGCCGCTCAAGGACACGTGGTCGGACGAGGCCGACAGCGCGCGCGTCGCGCTCACGCTCCCGAATACGATGGTCCAGATCGGCAACGGACGCCTGCGCGAGGTGATCCCCAACGACGACGGCACCACGACCTGGGTGTGGGCCGTGGTGAACCCGATCAACGACTACGCCATCAACGTGGCCGCGGGCAGCTACGCGCACTACACCGACTACTATCGAGGCGAGCGTGGGGTGCTCACGGCCGACTTCTATCCCTTGGACTACAACCTCGACAAGGCCAAGAAGCAGTTCCCCCAGGCGCTCTCGATGCTGAAGTGCTTCGAGCACTGGTTCGGGCCGTATCCATGGTACGAAGACGGGTACAAGCTCATCGAGGTGCCCAACACGGGGATGGAGCACCAGAGCGCCGTCACCTACGGCAACTGGTACGCCAACGGCTATAGGGGTCGGGACGGCTCGGGGACCGGCCTCGGGATGAAGTGGGACTTCATCATCATCCACGAGAGCGCGCACGAGTGGTTCGCGAACAACATCACCGGCAAAGACCACGCCGACATGTGGATCCACGAGAGCTTCGCGAACTACGCCGAGGGGCTCTACACCGAGTGCCAGTTCGGGAAGGAAGCCGGAGCCCGCTACGTCATCGGCACTCGTCGGGGCATCCGGAACCGCGAGCCGATCATCCCCGCCTACGGTGTGGGCGCCGAGGGCTCGGGCGACATGTATTCGAAGGGCGGCAACATGCTGCACACGATCCGCCAGATCGTGGGCAACGACGAGAAGTGGAGAGGGATCCTGCGGGGGCTCAACAAGACCTTCTGGCACCAGTCCGTGACCAGCGGGCAGGTGGAGAGCTTCATCAGCGAGCGGGCAGGGGTGGATCTGAGCAAGGTGTTCCAGGAATACCTGACCACCACCATGATCCCGACGCTCGAATACAAGATCGACGGGAACACGCTCTCGTACCGGTGGACCAACGTGGTGCCGGGCTTCGACATGCAGGTCGGGGTCACCCGGTCGGACGACGGATACACGGTCATCCACCCGACCGAGCAGTGGCAGACGACGACGCTCCACCTGAAGGATCCGTCGGGCTTCAAGGTGGACGAGAACTACTACGTCATCCCGAAGAAGGTCGGGTGAGGAGGCTCGTCATGTCAGCACACACGTGCTCGTCCCGGCTCGCCTGGCCGCTCCTGGCTCTCTGCATGGCGGTGCCTCTCACGGCCCAGGAGGGGGCCACCGTCACCGCTGCCGACTATGCGAGGGCCGAGAAGTTCCTGGCCCCGAACGTCGCGGGTGACGTGATCGGGGGCCGGGTGGATCCCCACTGGCTACCGGACGGGCGGTTCTGGTACCTGAGCGAGCGTCCGGGCGGCAGGGAGTTCGTCCTGATCGATCCGGCCGCGAAGAGCCGGCAGCCGCTGTTCAACCATCAGCGTCTGGCCTCGTCGCTTTCGGACGCGACTGGCGAGGACTACGCCGGCAACGACATGCCGTTCTCCGATCTCGAGCTCTCGCCGGACCTGAACGTGGTGTCGTTCAACGTCGGAGGACGCGGCTATCAGTGTGACGTTTCCGGGTCGTCGTGCACGGTGCTCCGCGCTCCGGTGCCGGGGCTCTCCGCGCGGCCGCGCGGCCCCACCCTCGGGGGCTTCTACAGGATGCGGAGCCGGCAGAGCCCGACTTCCTCGGACGGGAAGCCGCTGACGGTCTCGCCCGACGGCAAGCTCGGGGCCTTCGTCCGGGACTGGAACCTCTGGGTGAAGGATCTGGCGAGCGGGAAGGAGCGCCAACTCACGACGGACGGCGTCGAGTACTATGGCTACGCTACCGACAACGCCGGTTGGAGCAGCTCCGACCGGGCGGTGGTGCGATGGTCTCCCGACTCGAAGAAGATCGCCACACAGCAGCAGGACGAGCGCGAGGTCGGCTTCATGTACCTGGTGCGCACCCCCGTCGAGCACGTGGGCCATCCGACGCTGCGCCCGCACAAGTTCCCGCTGCCGGGCGACAGCGTGATGGCCATGATCCACCGAGTCGTCATCGACGTGCCCACCGGAACGATGACCCGGCTGCGCATGCCGCCCGACTTCCATCGCGGGACGCTGGGCGACGACATCAGCATGACGGACTACAACTGGAGTCCCGACGGCTCCAGGCTGGCGATCGCGTCGGTCTCTCGGTACCACAGGCACGTATGGCTCAACGTAGCCGATACGAAGACCGGCGACGTGCGCAAAGTCTACCAGGAAGACGTCCCCACCCAATACGAGTCTCGTACCGGTTGGGACGTGCTCTGGGACACCAACGAGTTCGTGTGGTATTCGGAGCGCGACAATTGGGGCCAGCTCTACCTCTACGATCTGACGACCGGGAAGCTCAAGAACCAGATCACGAAGGGGGTGGGGCCCGTCATGCAGATCGCCCGGCTCGATCCGAAAACGCGGACCGTGTGGTATGGTGCCAACGGACGCCAGAAGGGCCAGGATCCCTACTTCCTGCACTACTACCGGATCGGTCTCGATGGGAGCCACGGGGTTTCGCTCACGCCCGACGTCGGCACCCATTCGATCGACATCTCGCCGGACGGACGCTGGCTCGTGGACACGTACTCGCAGCCCGACGTACCTCCTGTGGTCGCGCTGCGCGACCGGGACGGCAAGCTGGTCATGCCGCTCGAGAAAGCCGACATCTCGAAGCTCCTCGCCACGGGCTGGAAGCCTCCGATACCGATTACGGTCAAAGCCCACGACGGCAAGACCGACCTGTACGGCCTGATGTTCGTCCCGACGGAGCTGGATCGGAGCAAAAAGTACCCGATCATCAACAACGTGTATCCGGGTCCGCAGACCGGGAGCGTACGAGGCCGCGCGTTCCAGGCGGCGCGTGGCGACAGGCAGGCGCTCGCCGAGCTCGGCTTCGTGGTCGTTTCGATCGATGGCATGGGCACGCCGGGCCGCTCGAAGGCGTTTCAGGATGCGTACTATGGCGCGATGGGGCGGGACAACACGATTCCCGACCAGGTGGCCGGGATGAAGGAGCTGGCGCAGCGGTATCCCTACATCGACATCGACCGTACCGGGATCTGGGGCCATTCGGGCGGGGGCTTCGCCACCACCACGGCGATGTTCCGCTTCCCGGACTTCTTCGAGGTGGGGATCGCGGAGTCGGGCAACCACGATCAGCGCGAGAACGAGGACGACTGGGGCGAGCGGTACCAGGGGCCTTTCGAGTACAACCTGGATGGCTCCTCGAACTACACGGTCGAGGCCAATCAGAACTTTGCGAAGAACCTGAAGGGGCACCTGCTGCTCGCGCACGGGACGATGGATACGAACGTTCCTCCGTATCAGACGCTCCTGGTCGAGGACGCGCTCATCAAAGCCAACAAGGACTTCGATCTGATCTTCATACCGAATGCCAACCACGGATACGGGGCGGCGTCCAACTACATGATGCGCCGCCGGTGGGACTATTTCGTCCGTTGGCTCCTGAACACCAATCCTCCACATGAGTACGAGATAGGAGGAGGGAACGGCGGCTGATCGGCAGGTGGCCGGGACCGTAATGGCCCGATGGGACGAGGCGTATGGGAAGGTGGCAAGGAGAACGAGTCGCGTTCCCGTGATTCCATAGAGCCTGATGACAGAGCCTGATGACCGGCTGCGGGGCCGTCCGCCCCCGGGAGGAGTTCAGATGATCCGTCACCGCAACGCCATACGGAGTCTTTGCATGGCCGCGGTGCCGCTCGTGGTCGGTTGCTCCGCGCCGTTTCACCACGGCACGGTCGCCAATCGCGAGGTCCAGGGCCGCGACGGCGTGTTCAGGGAACGGGGCGCCGTCGTGCTGACGGGTTCGGCCCTCACCGACGGTCAGGGCTCGCTCCTGGACACCATGCGGGGCAAGATCCCCGGCTTCTCGGTGCAGACGGGCCCGAGCATCTGCCCGGAGATCTCCTTGCGGGGGCAGGCGAGCTTCTCGGGCTTCATCAACCCCGACGTATACGTGGACGGTACTCGAGCAACCGATACCTGCATCCTGGAGACGCTCAGCGCCAGGGACACCGAACGGGTCGAGATCTACCCGATGGGGTTCACCATGCGTCCTGGCTATCGGACGCACGCCGAAGGGCTGATTCTGGTGTTCCTGCGCTCGTAGCGGCCGGAACCGAACCGAGGGCTGGGACGACACCCAAGACGACGAACGCCCCCCGGAGGTCGACCTCCGGGGGGCGTTCGCGTGAGAGCTGAAGTCAGCTCGTTCGAGGCTCTAGTGG
Organism: uncultured Gemmatimonadales bacterium; assembly: GCA_963751265.1. Taxonomy (GTDB): domain Bacteria; phylum Gemmatimonadota; class Gemmatimonadetes; order Longimicrobiales; family Gaopeijiaceae; genus SZUA-318. The sequence goes on from CAVVTU010000001.1 coordinate 521,774, forward strand.
ACGTCCCACCACATGGGTGTGACGAGCCCGAGTCCTCCACCTTGATGGCTGACAGCCGCCATCAGGTTGTCGTGGTTCAAAGACTGCTCCAGCGCGGGATACGGCACTCGTACGGGAATGGTGGTTATGCCCGCGAGGCCTCCGGCGAGGTCGGGACCGGGCTTGAGATCCGGGATGCGGACCCGGCGCCAGTTCGACCAGGCCTCCATGCCGACCTGATACAGGCTGATCCACTTCTGGAGCTGGATCTGAGCGAACCCGGCGTCTCCACCCTGGTAGACGACCCTGGGGTTCTGCATGTAGGCGTCGAGATCGGCCTGAGTGGGTGCGGTGGCGTATCCGGTCGAGATGTACATCTCGAAGGCCGCCCGAACGGCCTGGTTGTAGAGGGTGGCCGGATCGCCACTGATCCAACCTCGCCAGGCCGCCTCGGCCTCGAGGAACAACACCTCCGAGTAGTCGATGATGACCGACGGAGTGAACTGTCCGTCGGCTCTCCAGTAGTTGCCGATCCGCGAGTACCATCCGAGCGGATGGTCCGGGGTGTAGTCCCCGTTGACCTCGCCGAAGTACTCGGACGGCGCGTTGGGATCCGTGGTAGGCTCGGCGTAGAACTCGAGGCGCGGATCTCCCATCGACTTGAGGGAGTCGATCAGGGTCGCGCTGACCGAGTTGTCGTCGCGCACGCCGTTGCCGCAGAGGCAGTTCTCCCAGTTCGGGTTGCCGTAGGGATCACCCGGCCACGAGAACTCGGCGTTGTCGGCGTTGCTCGTGAACGGGCCGGCCTGGTAGGCGGCCACGAACTGGGCCTTCGCCGTGGCGGGATCGACCTCCGACATGCGCATCGCGAGCCGCATGCGGAGCGAGTTGGCGAACTTCTTCCATTTGGCGAAGTCGTTGCCGTACAGGACGTCGCCGCCTCCGAAGTCCCCACCGCCGGACACACCGAGCATCGCCTGGGCATCCGTCAGGTTCTGGAGCATCCCGGCGTAGATGTCGGATTGCGCGTCGTAGGTGGGCGTGGTGTTGTCCGCGCCCTGCAGCGCCTCGGAGTAGGGGACGTCGCCGAACAGATCGGTCACCTGGCTGAAGAGCCAGGCCTTCCAGATCATGCCGACACCTTGGATGTTGGCCTTGCCGCCCTCGGCCCCCTTGTCGATCACGGCCTGGGCATCTCGCAGGTCGGTTCCGTAGAACCCGGTCCAGGTCCCGTCCATCGAGGAGGGCTGCACCTCGCCGAAGGTCGCCCCGGCGTATTGGATCTGGGCCGTCTGCTGCGCCCAGTCGTCCAGCATGCCGCGGGAGCAGCAGATACCGCTGACGCCGCTCTCGAGCGTGCTGGGAAGGATGTACTCCGCCGACACGTCGGTCGGCGTGTTGGGATTGACGTTCACCTCTGTGAGCCCCTGGTCACACGCCCCCAGGACCAGAACGAGTCCGGCCAGGACGGCGCCACGGGCGAGCATATGTCTGTTCATGTCTCTTATCTCCCGTGTCGTTACGGCCGGATCGAGAGCGAGAACCCGTAGCTGCGGGCGGTCGGGAACTGTCCGGTCTCGACGCCCTGCGCGTTCGTCGCGTCGAGGGCCGTCTCCGGGTCGATGTTCTCCGCACGCGTCCGCAACAGCAGGTTGCGTCCGATCAGCGAGATGTCGCCGCTCGAGAACCCGAGGCGGTTCATGAGCGAGGTCGGCAGCCGATAGCCTAGACGCACCTCGCGCAGCTTCAGGAAGCCCGCGTCGTCGATCATCCAGTAGGCGTTCGTGTTGTGGTAGTAGTCCTGCGCCGTGACGCTGACGTCGTTGACCCCATCACCGTTGATGGAGCCGTCGGGCAGCACGCCCTTCACGACGATGCCGGGATCGGTCTCGCTGTTCTCGCGACCCTTCAGCGTGCGTGCGAGGACGCCGGCGTACGTGCCGTAGCCTTCCGAGACCGAGAAGATGTGGCCGCCGTGCTGGCCATCGACCAGCACGCTCAGGTCCCACGGACCGTAGCTGAAGCGGTTTTGGATGCCACCGCTCCAGTCCGGCGAATACGGTCCGTAGTCCTGCAGGATGGGGTCTCTCTGGGGCAGGCCGCTCGACGACAGCATGATCCTGCCCTGGTCGTCCCGCAGCGGACCACGGCTCATGATCACGCCGTACGGCCGCCCGGGCCGTGCCTCGATGGACACGCGCTTGGTGCCGAGCACCAGCGTCTGCAAGTCGCCGTACAGCTTGACGACTTTCGAGTCGTTCTTGGCCCAGTTGACCGTCATGTCCCAACGGAAGCCGTTCTCCATGCGGACCGGCGTCGCGCGCAGGATCAGCTCCACACCTTTGTTCTCGATCTCTCCCGCGTTGAGCACCCGGCTGGTGTAGCCGCTGGTGGGGGAGACGTCTACCGGCATGATCTGGTCGGACGTCACGTTGTCGTAGTACGTCACGACGAAGCCCAACCGCTCGTCGAAGAACCCGAGGTCGGCGCCGACCTCCCAGGCCGTCGTCTGCTCGGGCTTGAGGTTGGCGTTGGCCAACTGGTCGTTGATCGAGAACATCGGGGCCGTGCCGAGCGGCTGACGTGCGGTCAGCGCTGCGATGAGCTGGTACGGGTCCGTGTCGTTACCGACCCGCGTCCAACTCGCACGCACCTTGCCGGAGCTCAGGATGCTGTTGTTCATCCCGAGCGCGTCGGTGAACACGAACGCCGTGGACACCGAAGGATAGAAGAACGAGCGGTTGTTGGCCGGCAGCGTCGAGGACCAGTCGTTACGGCCGGTCACGTCGACGTTCCACCAGCCTTTGTAGTTCAAGCTCAGCGAGCCGAAGACACTGCGCACTTCCTTGTGCGAGATGTAGTCCGATGTCGCTGGCGTCACGCCCGCGTTGTCGATCGTGAAAATGCCGGGCACGGTGAGCTTGGTGACGTCCACGCCGTTGTCCAGATAGTCGTTCTTACGCGTGTTCGCGCCCGCGTTCACGTCCATGAGGATGCTGGGCGTGAGCTGACGCGTCGCCGCCACCAGCAGGTCGTAGTTCGTCTCGGAGCGGTAGACGTTATCCTCGGTGAACCCGCCCTGCGTGCCGAACCACGATCCGACGGTCCCCACCTCGGTGTCGTTCTTCTGGTGCCAGCGGTACCAGTCTCTGGCGATCTTGCCCGTGACGGTGATCCAGTCGTTGAGCTGGTAGTCGACGCTGATGTCGCCGATCACGCGGTCACGCTCATCCGCCTCCTGGTTGACGAACTGCACCCAGTACGGATTGTCGTGGTAGTTGTAGTTCCAGTTGTATTGAAGGCCGGGGACGCAGGCGGTCGCCTCGGTGCCGTCGCAGACGTAGTGCCTCAGCGCGTTCAGGTCCACCTGACGGCCGAACCACGTGAAGTTCTGCATGATGTTGTCGTCGTAGTAGCCCGTGCCCATTCGGTTGTGGGCGTCCTGGGCCATGTAGTTCATCGACGCGCTGGCATGCAGCTTGTCCGTCACCGCGGCGCCACCCTTCAGCGCCACCGACTTCCGGTCGATCGAGTAGCCCGGAGCCATGCTCTGGATCTGGGCGTCGGTGACCGACAGACGAATGTTGGAGTTCTCGGTCGCACGGGAGACAGCCACGTTCGTGTTCCACGTCGCTCCCGTCTTGAAGTAGTCCCGCACGTTGTTGGGGTAGGGCAGGAACGGCATGTTCGCGCCCGTGAACTGGTTGATGAGCTGACCGTTCAGCGCCGGGCCCCAGCTCTCGTCCGTGCCGTCGAACGTACCGCCGCCGAAGCCGTCCACGTACTGGAACTGGTTGTAGAGTCCCTGGCCGTATGCATTCTGGTAGTTCGGGAGCTTGAGCGGGCTCTCGAACGTGAGCGACGAGGTCGCCGTGATCCCGAGGTTCGCCCCGGGCTTGGCCGTCTTCGTCGTGATCACGATCGCGCCGTTCGCCGCGCGCGTGCCGTACAGGGCCGCGGCGTTCGGGCCCTTCAGCACGCTGATCGACGCGATGTTGTTCGGGTCCAGGTCCTGGAGTGTGTTGCCGTAGTCGACGCCGCCGTGGCGGCCGATGTCGCTGGGCGCCGAGTTGTCGACCGGGATACCGTCGACGATGAACAGCGGCTGGTTGTTCCCGGTGAGTGAGCTCGCGCCACGGATGACCACGCGCACGCTGCCGCCCGTCACGCCGGCGTTGGTCACGTGTACGCCGGCCACGTTGCCCTGCAGCGCGTTGACCAGGTTCTGTTTGGGGACCTGGGAGACCTGGTCACCGGTGACGTCCTCGACCGAGTAGCCGAGCGTCTTCTTCTCGCGCTCGACGCCGAGCGCCGTGACCACAAGGCCCTGCAGGCCGATCGCCTCCTCCTGAAGCGTGACCTCGACGTGATCCTGGATCGGCACTTCCTGCGTCTTGTAGCCGATGTACGTGAGAATCAGGGTCGTGGTGGTCGAGGGTACCGTGAGCGTGAAGTTGCCCTGTTGGTCCGTGAGCGTGCCCAGGTTCGTCCCCTTCGCCTGGACCTGGACGCCGGCAGGGGGTTGGCCTGCCCCCTCGGCTGTCACGTGTCCGGTGACCGTTCGCGTCGCTTGGGCCGATACCCACGACGGAATGGCCAAGAGGACGACCAAGAGCGAGCTCCCCACGATAGCGGGATGCTTCATGCTGCCTCCTGGAGCTGGAGTCCGTTGCGGCTCGACAGGAGTCCGCAACCACAACAGGCGCAGAGCCGGTCGGGCGGCCGCGCCAAATCTAGGAAGACGTGTTGTGAGGGGCGGTGCAGAAGGCGCCCTCTACCCGCGCTGCATACATGGAGGATACGAGCGGCAAAGTGGCGCTCACGGTGCGATCCGTCAAGCTGAAAGGATACGACCGGGGGTCGTGATGGGCCAAGACGACGAACGCCCCCCGGAGGTCGACCTCCGGGGGGCGTCGTGTGCGAGCTGGAGTCAGCTCGGTCGACTCTCTAGTTGACGTCCCACCACATGGGTGTGACGAGCGAGAGCCCACCACCCTGACGCTGCACGGCAGCCATCAGAGAGGCGTTGTTGAGCGACTGCTCGTTGGAGGGATAGGGCACGCGGACGGGGATGATGTTGATGCCCCCGAGACCGGCTGCGAGGTCGGGACCGGGCTTGAGATCCGGGATGCGGATCCGGCGCCAGTTCGACCAGGCCTCCATGCCGATCTGATACAGGCTGATCCACTTCTGGAGCTGGATCTGGGCGAACCCGGCGTCTCCACCCTGGTAGACGACCCTGGGGTTCTGCATGTAGGCGTCGAGATCGGCCTGCGTGGGTGCGGTGGCGTATCCGGTCGAGATGTACATCTCGAAGGCCGCCTGAACGGCCTGGTTGTAGAGGGTGGCCGGATCGGCGCTGATCCAACCGCGCCAGGCCGCCTCGGCCTCGAGGAACAACACCTCGGAGTAGCTCATGATGATCGACGGCGTGTACTGTCCGTCGGCTCTCCAGTAGTTGCCGATCCGCGAGTAGTTGCCGAGCGGGAGGTCCGGGGTGTGGTCCCCGTTGATCTCGCCGAAGTACTCACCGTTCTGGTTCTTCTCGGCGTAGAACATGAGGCGCGGGTCGTTGAGCGACAGCAGCGAGTCGACCAAGGTCGCGCTCACGCTGTTGTCGTCGCGGACGCCGTTACCGCAGATGCAGTTCTCCCAGTTCGGGTTTCCGTAGGGAGAGCCCGGCCACGCGAGCTCGGCGTTGTCGGCGTTGCTCGTGAACGGGCCGGCCTGGTAGGCGGCCACGAACTGGGCCTTCGCCGTGGCGGGATCGACCTCCGACATGCGCATGGCGAGCCGCATGCGGAGCGAGTTGGCGAACCTCTTCCACTTGGCGAAGTCGTTGCCGTAGAAGATGTCGCCGCCTCCGAAGTCCCCACCGCCGGACGCACCGAGCATCGCCTGGGCGTCCGTCAGGTTCTGGAGCATCCCGGCGTAGATATCGGATTGCGCATCGTAGGCGGGCGTGGTGTTGTCCGCGCCCTGCAGTGCCTCGGAGTACGGCACGTCACCGAACATGTCGGTGAGCTGGCTGAAGAGCCAGGCCTTCCAGACCATGCCGACACCCTGGATGTTGGCCTTCCCGGTCTCCGTGCCCTTGTCGATGATGTTCTGCGCATCTTCGAGATCGGTCCCGTAGAACCCGTCCCAGACGTTGTCCATCGTCGCGGGCCGCACATTGCCGATCGTCTCTTCGGCGTACTGGATCTCGGCCGTGTGCTGCGCCCAGTCGTCCAGCATGCCACGCGAGCAGCAGACGCGGCTCACGCCGGTCTCGATCGTGTGCGGCAGGATGTATTCGGCACCCACGTTCGTGGGCGCGTTCGGATCGATGTTGACTTCCGTGAGCCCCTGGTCACATGCCCCGAGGGCCAGAACGAGTCCGGCCAGGGCGGCGCCACGGGCAAGCATATGTCTGTTCATTTCTTGTCTCCGTGTCGTCGTTACGGCCGGATCGAGAGCGAGAACCCGTAGCTGCGTGCCGACGGGAACTGCCCCGACTCGAGACCCTGTCGGTTGCTGGAGTCGTACGCGGTCTCGGGATCGATGTTGGGTGCGTGCGTCCACAGCATGAGGTTACGTCCGATGAGCGCGATATCGCCGCTCGAGAACCCGAGGCGGTTCACCAGGCTCGTGGGCAGCTTGTAGCCCAACCGAACCTCGCGGAGCTTCAGGTAGCTCGCGTCGTCGACCGCGTAGGTCTGCTTGCCCCACCAGTTGTGGTAGTAGTCCTGCGCCGTGACGCTGACGTCGTTGACACCGTCGCCGTTCATCGAGCCGTCGGGCAGCACGCCCTTCACGACGATGCCGGGATCGGTTTCGCTGTTCTCACGACCCTTCATGGTGCGCGCGAGCACACCGGCCTGCGTACCGAACCACTCCGTGACGGAGAACACGTTGCCGCCCTGCTGGCCGTCGAACAGCACGCTCATGTCCCACGGACCGTAGCTGAAGCGGTTCTGGATGCCACCGTTCCAGTCCGGCGTGTACTTACCGACGACCGTGCGGACCGGGTTGGTCCGCGGCAGGCCGCTGGACGACAGCATGATGTTGCCGTTGTCGTCACGCAGCACGTCGTTGGCGAACATCGCGCCGTAGGGCTGGTCGAGCCTCGCCTCGATGTTGAGGCTCCACATCCCGCCGAGCACCAGCGTCTGCAGGTCACCGTACAGCTTGTTGACCTTCGAGTCGTTCTTGGCCCAGTTGACTGTCATGTCCCAGCGGAAGCCGTTCTCCATGCGGATCGGCGTCGCGCGTAGGATCAGCTCCAGTCCCTTGTTCTCGACTTCACCGGCGTTCAGCGTCTGGCTGGTGAACCCGGAGGTGCTGGAGATGTCGACCGGCATGATCTGGTCGGTCGTGATGTTGTCGTAGTAGGTCAACACGAAGCCCAGCCGCTCGTCGAAGAACCCGAGGTCGGTGCCGACCTCCCAGGCCGTCGTCTGCTCGGGCTTCAGGCTCGCGTTCGCGAGCTGGTTGTTGACCGAGAACATCGGGGCCGAGCCCCACGGCTGGTACGAGTACAGGCTCGTCGTGAGCTGGTACGGGTTCGTGTCGTTGCCGACCCGCGTCCAACTCGCACGCACCTTGCCGGAGCTCAGGAAGCTGCTGTTCATCCCGAGCGCGTCGGTGAACACGAACGCCGTGGACACCGAGGGATAGAAGAACGAGCGGGCACCCTCGGGCAGCGTCGACGACCAGTCGTTGCGGCCGGTCAGGTCGACGTTCCACCAGCCCTTGTAGTTCAGGCTCAGCGAGCCGTACACGCTCCGCACTTCCTTGCGCGAGATGTTGTCCGAGGCGCTCACCGGCACGGCCGAGTTGTCGATCGTGAAGATGCCGGGCACGGTCAGCTTCGTGATGTTCACGCCGTTCGACAGGTACTGGTTCTTGCGCGTGTTCGCGCCCGCGTTCACGTCCATGAGGATGTTGGGCGTAAGCTGACGCGTCGCCGCCACCAGCAGATCGTAGTTCGTCTCGGAGCGGTATTCGTTGGTCTCGTTGAAGCCGCCCTGCGTGCCGAACCAGCTGCCGACGCTGCCGACCTCGGTCATGTCCTTGCGATGCCAGCGGTACCAGTCCTTGGCGATCTTACCGGTGACCGTGATCCAGTCGTTGAGCTGGTAGTCGGCGCTGATGTCACCGATCAGGCGGTCACGCTCGTCGCCGTTCTGGTTCACGAACTGCACCCAGTACGGGTTGTCGTGGTAGTTGTAGTTCCAGTTGTACTCCTGGCCCACGACACACGGCGTCGGCTCGGTGCCGTCGCAGACGTAGTGCCTCAGCGCGTTCAGGTCCACCTGACGGCCGAACCACGTGAAGTTCTGCATGATGTTGTCGTCGTAGTAGCCCGTGCCCATCCGGTTGTGGGCGTCCTGGGCCATGTAGTTCATCGACGCGCTGGCATGCAGCTTGTCCGTCACCGAGGCGCCACCCTTCAGTGCCACCGACTTCCGGTCGATCGAGTAGCCCGGAGCCATGCTCAGGATGTTCGCGTTGGTGATCGACAGACGAATGTTGGAGTTCTCGGTCGCACGGGAGACGGCCACGTTCGTGTTCCACGTCGAGCCCGTCTTGAAGTAGTCCCGCACGTTGTTGGGGTAGGGCAGGAACGGCATGTTCGCGCCCGTGAACTGGTTGATGAGCTGACCGTTCAGCGCCGGGCCCCAGCTCTCGTCCACGTTGTCGTACGTACCGCCGCCGAAGCCGTCCACGAACGCGAAGTCGCCGTAGAAGCCCTGGCCGTATCCGTTCTGGTAGTTCGGGAGCTTCAGCGGGCTCTCGAACGTGAGCGACGAGGTCGCCGTGATCCCGAGGTTCGCCCCCGGCTTGGCCGACTTCGTCGTGATCACGATCGCGCCGTTCGCCGCGCGCGTGCCGTACAGGGCCGCGGCGTTCGGGCCCTTCAGCACGCTGATCGACGCGATGTTGTTCGGGTCCAGGTCCTGGAGCGTGTTGCCCCAGTCCACGCCCGAGTAGCCGCCGATGTTGTGTGACGAGTTGTCGACCGGGATGCCGTCGACGATGAACAGCGGCTGGTTGTTGCCGGTGATCGAGCTCGCGCCACGGATCACGATCCGCGAGCTGCCGCCCGTCACGCCGGCGTTGGTCACGTGCACGCCGGCCACGTTGCCTTGCAGCGCGTTGACGAAGTTCGTCTTCGGCACCTGCGAGACCTGCTCACCGGTGACGTCCTCGACGGAGTAGCCGAGGCTCTTCTTCTCGCGTTGCACACCCAACGCGGTCACCACCAGGCCCTGAAGCCCGATGGCCTCTTCCTGCATCGTAACCTCGACGTGACCCTGGATCGGTACTTCCTGGGTCTTGTAGCCGATGTACGTGAGGACCAGGGTCGTCGCGCTCGTGGGAACATTGAGCGTGAAGTTGCCCTGTTGGTCCGTGAGGGTGCCCAGGTTCGTGCCTTTGACCTGAACCTGAACACCGGCGGGGGGTTGGCTCGCTCCTTCGGCCGTTACGTGCCCGGTGATCGTCCGCGTCTCCTGTGCTCCGAGGAGTGACGGGAACGCCACCAGGACGGCCAGAAGCAAGGTCCCTACAGTAGCGGGACGCTTCATAACTGCCTCCTGGGACTAGGTCCGTTGCGGCTCGACGAGAGTCCGCAACCACAACAGGCGCAGAGCCGGCCAGCCGGTTGCGCCGAATACGAGAGAATGAGGAAGGACCGTACCGAACAGCCCTTCGCTGGCGGGCCAAGTCGCAGCGTGGGATAAGGTCCACCATGTGTCGCACCACCAGGCCAAGCTCGACCTGCCGTTGAGACACGGAGAGAAACCTCTATCGGTCCCGGTGAGCAACGATTGACCACGGTTGACAAGGTGCGCGTCGCCTGACCGTGTGTCAACTGACTTGTAGGTCGTGCGCCAACTGACAGGTGAGTGCATGGGCGCGCCCGAACCCGCGGCCTCAGCGTGGTCCCGATCTCCGCGTCGAGTTAGTATGGCGCGACCCTCTCATCCAGCCCGGAGCCTGCCATGCCCCATATCGGTCAGTTCCACCCCCAGGTGGTCCACTTCGTCGTCGTGGGCGGCGTGCTCGGCCTACCTCTTTACTGGCTCGCGTTCGTGCGGAAATTCAGGGCGCTCCGCCTCACAGGCACGATCCTGCTGATCGTGGCCGCGTCCGCGTCCTGGGTAGCCGTGGAATCGGGCAGTCAGGCGCACGAGCTGGCCGAGCGCATCCCGGGGGTCGGCGCCGCCGTGCGCAAGCACGAGGAGCTCGGCGAGGACACGCGGGACCTGTTCACAGGTGTGCTTCTTCTCGAGTTGGTGGCGCTGGGACTGGCCTGGAAAGCCGGTGGGCCGGACCGACCGCTCATGGATGTGGAGGTCGGCGAGGTGGGGGCTGCCCGGGCCTCCACGATGCAGTTCGCGGCGACCGCCATGCGGGTCGTGGTGGGGATCACCTGGGCGTTCGCGGCGCTGGTCCTCTTCGAGGCCGCCGAGCGCGGAGGGGACCTCGTTTTCGACTATGCCGGAGGCGTCGGGATGCGGAGTGGTGACCCGAGCGACGTGGAGCACCTTCTGATCGCGGGGCTCTACAACCAGTCGCTCGTCGAGCGGCAGAACGGGAACCACGAAGATGCGGCGCGCCTGGTGCGGGAGATGCTCCGACAGGAGCCCGACGACCCATCCGTGCGCCTGCTCTGGGTCGAGTCGCTGATCCAGGACGAGAAGGACGGGAGGGCGGCGCTCGAGGCGCTGGACTCGATCGCTGCCCAGGACCCCCGCACAGAGGTCCGTGTTGCGCTCTCGGCGTCTTCCGCGTACCAACTCCTGGGGATGACGGATTCGGCCCGGGCCGCTCTTCAGAGCGTGCCCGAGCGCTGGCGGCAGTCTCGCGTGGTCCAGGAGCGGCTGAAGGAGCTCGGCGGTTCCTGAGCGCCTGCCTCCGGCTGGTGCGACGCCGTTCGAGCGCGGTCAGTCCGCCTGATCGCCCCGCTTCATCGGGATCTTTCCCGTGGAGTACTGGAGGAGCATCTCCCGCAGGGTCTCGGTGAGGTAGCTACTCCCCCGGTCGGGGCGCGTCATGTGGTCGAACGTCTCGTGGTCGAGCCAGACGCCGAGGCAGTTGGGGCACTGGTCCGCGCGTCCGTCGGCCAGTTCGATCTGCTCGAGCTCGGCGCCGCACTTGGGACAGTGGTCACGATGCCGCTCGAGGAGCCGCTTCCGCTCGCTCGCGTCCCGCTCCTGCTCGCGTTTCCGTGCCGCCGCCATCCGCTCGTGGAACCGCTGCCGCTGGAAGTACTCCTGCTCGTTCTTGCTCGGTTTCGACCACGGCTGATGAGGGAGGCGGTGGGTGAACTCCGACATGTCGACCTCCCGGGAGGGTCCCGCTCATCGAGTAAACGTGTCCTGCGGGCGCCCCGATGGAACCCGGGCGCCGTCCCTATAAGAGTGGTCCAGGCGCGCGCAGGTTCCGTTGTGGCCCTTGACCCGCCGCCCGCCCCCGCTACCCTTGGAGCCCATGAACTCCGTACTCGAGGAATTTGCCTGGCGCGGCATGCTCGCCGACGCCACCGAAGGCGCCGCCGAGCATTTCGCCGAGGCTCCGCGCACCGCCTACATCGGCTTCGACCCGACGGCCGCGAGCCTGCACGTCGGAAGCCTCCTGCCGATCATGGGCCTGGTCCACCTCCAGCGCGCGGGCCACACGCCCATCGCGCTCGTGGGAGGGGGAACGGGGCTCATCGGGGATCCGTCCGGGAAGACCCAGGAGCGCCAGCTCCTGACCCGTGACCAGGCCGCCGCGAACGCCGAGGCCATCCGGGGCCAACTCGAGCACTTCCTCGACTTCGAGGTCGAGTCCAACCCGGCGCGCATGCGCAACAACCTCGATTGGCTCGACGATCTTTCGCTGGTGGACTTCCTGCGGGACACCGGGAAGCACTTCTCGGTAAACCAGCTGATGGCGAAGGAGTCGGTGCGCCGCCGCCTCGAGAGCGAGGAGACGGGGCTGTCCTACACCGAGTTCACCTACGTGCTGCTGCAGTCCTACGACTTCCTGGAGCTCTGTCGCCGGGAAGGGTGCACGGTGCAGCTGGGCGGCAGCGACCAGTGGGGCAACATCACCGCCGGAATCGACCTCGTCCGCCGGGTGGAGGGTGCGCGGGCCTTCGGAGTCGTCTTCCCGCTGGTCACCAACGACGCGGGTACCAAGTTCGGCAAGACCGAGGCCGGCAACGTCTGGCTCGATGAGGCGCTCACCTCGCCCTACCGGTTCTACCAGTTCTGGATCAATACGGGCGACCAGGACGTGGTGCGCTACCTGAAGTACTTCTCCCTTCTGTCACGAGGGGAGATCGACGCGCTGGAGGGCGCCGTGCGCTACGAGCCGCACCGGCGTGCGGCCCAGGAGGCGCTCGCCGAGGACGTCACCCGACGGGTCCACGGAGAGGATGGGCTGGCGCGTGCCCGGCAGGCGACGCAGGCGCTGTTCGGCGGTGAGCTGGATGGCCTGGGCGCCGAGCAGATCGCCGACATCTTCGCCGACGTGCCGTCGTCGGAGGTGCCACGGGAGGCCCTCGCCGGGGAGGGGAAGTCGCTGGTCGACCTTCTGGTCGAGTCCGGTGTCGCGAGCTCCAAGGGCGACGCCCGGCGGGCCCTCGACGGAGGAGGCGTCTACGTGAACAACCACCGGGCGGAAGACACGGGACGCCACCTCACCCTGGACGACACCGTCGAGGGCCGTTTCCTGGTCCTACGGAAGGGCAAGAAGAGCTACCACCTCGTGGCCGTGGTGGGCTGAGCCCTCCTCAGAACGACACCTGCCAACCCAGGTTGAGCCCCCAATCCAGTCCCAGCTGCGGTCCGTCGTAGTTGTGGTAGACCGGGTAGACCCCCTCGAGCGTCAGCCTCTGGCCGGCGAACCGCGAGCCCTCCGGAAGATAGAAGTTGACTCCGAACGGGATGTCCAACCGCTGACCGTTGAGGAAGTAGGCGTCGTTGCCCGGGTCCAACGTCGCGTCCAGGCCCGGTTGCGCACCCTGGATCCTCCCCCAGTGCTGGTATGCGAGGCGGGCCGAGGCGCTGAAGTAGTCGTTGATCCGCACGGCCGCCCACCCCGTGAGCAGGTAGCGGTCGCCGAGTCGGTAGTCGTTCGAGTTCGTGCCGAAGTAGAACGTGCCCTGGAACTGGGCGCCTATCGAGCCCTGCCCGTTCTGGGCCTGCACGGTGAGGCCGGGCAGAACCGCGAAGGTGCCGGCGCCGGGCTGCATGTCGTAGGGGAGCGCCTGCTGGGACGGCGTGCTGTAGGGCGTCTCGCCGGATACGTCGATCCCGCCGGTCGGGATCAAGGCCCCGAGCTGGAGATGGGCACGGTATCCATTCTGGTCGAAGAACTGGAAGAGCCCCACGACCCGGGTGTCACCGAGCTGCTGTCCACTCGTCGTGTACAGAAGCCCGTCCGTGGTCATCTGCTCTCGATGACGACGCGAGTAGCTCACGTCGGCGACCAGCGTGACGTCCTCGGTCGCGCCCCATGCCGCAGTCACGAAGTGGGTCTTGTTGTCCAGGCTGATCGGCGCCTGGGAGTACCACTCGAGGGTGGTCGCCAGCGGAAGCGAGTCCTTCTGGTACCAGACACCCGTGGAGCGGAGATCCAAGAAGCGATAGGAGAGCCTGAACTGTCCTTGGCTCAGGACCTCGGCGTGGGTCACGCCGGCGGGCGCGACGGCGTCAGGGCGCCTGGACGTCCAGGTGTAGTCCTCCTGCGCGGCGAGCGGCGACGCGATGGCCAAAAGAAACACGGCCAGCAGGCTCTTACGAACCATCGGTTTTCCCTCCGACGTGGTGCGTGGGCCGGGTGATCCGGCCATTCATGGTCCAACGTTCAAGATGGACCTGCTGCCAGGGAAAGAACAAGTGTTTCCATTTCCGTGAAATGCTTCAAGTGGCGATGGGCGCGTCCAGAACCCCGTCCGGGATTCCGAAGCCGTCCACCAGGAGGCGGGCGTGTTCCCGCGACTCGGCGCAGAGCACGTTGACCTGCGCACGGATCGCCTTCGACTTCGGTGGCTCGACGTAGCCTGCTTCCAGGTACCAGCCCCGGTGCGCTTCCATGCGCCAGAGCGCGTAGAGAGAGGCCTGTGCGCTCAGAGCTTCCGAGAGCCCCGGAGCCGGGGCGTGCGCGACGGCCTCCTGGAAGTGGTCCAGGATCACGCGCTCCACGTGGGCCAGCGCGAGCTCGACCAGATGGTCCTGGCACTCGCCGACCGCTCGGTGGGAGTCCATGCCTTGGTCGATGCGCGCCTTCAGTCGCCGGGCCACCGAGCGGAGGAGGCGCTCCTCCCGGTAGGCGAACGCCGCATGGTGGAACATCGGGTCGCGCAGGTGCTCCTCGTCGGTACGTCGCGTGACGACGGGGTTCAGCTCCGCCAGGCTCGTTCCCGCCCGGTCCGCGAGATAGCGCACGATGGTCCAGAGCTTCAGGTCGCCCATCTGGTGACGGAACCGCGAGAGGAGTCCCTTGGCCACGAGTTGCAAGAGCACGGGGTTGGCGCCCTCGAAGGTCGTGAAGACGTCGGTGTCGGCCTTGAGGGCGGCCAAGCGGTTGGCTGCGTCGTAGCCTTCGCCGCCGCACGCTTCGCGACACGCCTGCAGGGTCTCGACGCAGTGGCGGGAGGCGTAGGCCTTCAGGCCGGCCGCCAGAACCTCCACCTCGGCGTCCTCGACGGCCGTGCGGGACGCGTGGAGCCGCACCAGGCCTCGAACGGCAAAATGGAGCCCGAGTGTCGTGGCCAGTCGCGGCAGCAGGGCCCGTTGGATGACCGGATACTCGAGGATCGGGACCTCGGGTCCTCCCTCGGGACCGAACTGGCGTCGCTGGGCCGCATACCGCACGGCCACCGTCAGCCCCTTCTTGGCGGCGCTCACCGACGCCGCCGCGATGCTGATACGGCCCATCACCAGCGTCCCCAGCATCGTGAAGAACCGCCGCCCCGGGCTCGGAATAGGGCTCAGATACCTCCCTTCCTCGTCGATCGAGCCGAATCGGTCGAGGAGGTGGGTCCGGGGAACCCGCACCCGATCGAACCAGATGCGGCCGTTGTCGACGCCGTTGAGCCCCTCCTTGGGTCCACGGTCCTCGACACGGATGCCGGGGAGGGTCTGTCCGGCTTCGTCCCGGAGCGGCACCAGCACCGCATGGATGCCCTGGTCCGTGCCGTCGACCAGGAGACGTGCGAACACCGTGGCCATGCGTCCGTGGCAGGCCGCGTTGCCGATCCAGTCCTTTCCCGCGCTCTCGTGGGGCGTGTGGACGACCAGCTCCTGGGCGTCGGCGTCGTACGTGGCGGTGGTCTCCAGCTCCCGGACGTTCGAGCCGTGGCCGGTCTCCGTCATGGCGTAGCAGCCGGGGAGCTCGAGCCGGCCCACCCGCCCGAGGAAGGTCCGATGGTGGTGCTCCGTGCCGAGCTGAAAGATGCTTCCGCCGAAGAGACCGAACTGGACGCCGAACTTCACTACCACGCTCAGGTCGCCGTAGGCGAGGGTCTCGAATACGGCGACCGGCGCGGTCGGATCTCCGCCGCCGCCCCACTCGACGGGATAGCCCAGGGCTCCGTAGCCCCGCTCCGCGAGAAAGCGCACGGCGTCGAGCACGCGTTCCCTGTACGCGTCCCGGGACAGCTCCAGCGGGATCTTGAGGGGTGGACGCATCATCAGATCGAGCACCCCGTTCCTCAGGTCGAGGTGCTCGGCGTCGAGGTAGGTTCTCAGGCTCTCGGTGTCGAAGCCTGGAGACCGGGTTCTTCGATCATCCACTCCGATGCTCGCGTCCAGGAGCCGACGGGCGGCCTCCCGGCCCACCAGTCCGAGCGCGGCTTCGAGTGCGCGCAGCCCTTCGACCGCGGCCGGGCTCGACCAGCTCTCGCTGGGCCCACCTTCCGCTCGCGCCAGCGCCAGGCCGAGATCAGCGAGCGACGCGATGGCAGCGCCCTCGTCGGGGAGCTCGGCCGAGCGGATCCGGTCACGCAGCGCCGAGATCTCCTCGGGCGAGGGTGGAGCCTCGGGGTCGAGCCACCGGTCGAGAGCCACGCGGGCCCCCCGGGACAACCACGACTGAGCGTCGGTGTGGGCCCGGAGTGCGCGCAGCTCTGCGGCCGTGAGCAGACCGTCGGACCATGCCGAGTAGATCAGAGGCACGAAGGGGGCGAGCTCAGCGTCGTCCAGGTGGCGAGGCGCGCCGGGTCGGGGATCGGTGGTCACGGTTCCTCGGGCAGGGTGAGGGTCATGTCGCAAACGGACCCTTGACCCCTTCCGCGGGGTTTCGCAACGTCTCCGCCTCCTTTCCGCCAAAACCAGAAGAGGTGAACGATGGCCGATCCGCTCGTGGGTGTTGTCATGGGGTCCAAGTCCGATTGGAGTACGATGACACACGCGGTGTCCACTCTGGAAGCCCTCGATATCCCTTGCGAGGTCCGCGTGCTCTCCGCGCACCGCACCCCGGACGCCAGCGCGGACTACGCCGCCACGGCCGAGGAGCGCGGACTGGAAGTCATTATCGCGGCGGCGGGCGGTGCTGCGCACCTCGCGGGCGTCATGGCCGCCAAGACGATCCTGCCGGTCCTGGGCGTGCCCATGACCGGTTGGGCACTGGACGGGTTGGATTCGCTGCTCTCCACGGTGCAGATGCCCCGGGGCGTTCCCGTCGGGACGCTCGCCATCGGAAAGGCCGGCGCCGTAAACGCGGCACTCTTCGCGGCAGAGATCCTCGGCGGGAAGCACCCCGAGATCCGAGAGGCCGTTCGCGCCGACCGGCAGTCGCGACGCGACGAGGCGCTCGCGCATCTGGATCCCAGGGAGGAGTAGTCGACGCCGAACCGGGGCAGGGTGATGGGTCGACCGACCCGCCACCCGCGGCCACCGAGCCGCTTCCGTTGTGTCCCGTCCCGTTCTATCCTAACAAGGACGGGCGCCGCCCCGGTCGGACCGGGACGGCGCTCCTCTTTCCTTCGGCGACACGGGAGCCCGCGTCCGCCGCTTCGTCGCAACCCGCCAGGAGACGCCCATGTTGGACGAGATTCGAGAGAAGATCGAGGGCGAGATCGAGCGTCTCACCCAGGAGCTCAACGTCGAGCTGCCCGCTCGCATCAAGACGGCCCTGGAGCACGGCGACCTACGCGAGAACTCCGAGTACAAGTCGGCCAAGGAACGGCAGGAGTTCGTGCAGGCCCGGCTCAACCACCTTACCCGAAGGATGGGGGAGCTCTCCAAGATCGACCCGAAGACCATGGCCTTCGACAAGGTCGGCTTCGGCTCCAAGGTGAAGATCCTCGACGTGAGCACGGGCGACGAGTTCGACTTCACGATCGTGGCGGGTGACTTCATCGACCTGGACGCGGGCCATGTCTCATTGGCTTCTCCGATCGGCCAGGGGCTCCTGGGCGCGAAGCTCGACGACGAGGTGACCGTCCAGCTTCCCGCGGGCGACCGGGTCTACCGGATCATCGAGCTCACAACCTTGCCCCAGCAGGTGAACGCCACGGCGGAGTAGCCGCGCCTAATCCGGCAGGGGGCCTTCCAGGAACCCCACCGCGTCGGACACCTCTTCGGGCACGATCCAGTGCCCGATCTCGTAGTCCCGAGCCGTCAGCGGTACGCCCGCATCGACCAGGCGACTGCGGCCTTCGGTGGCCAGCGTGAACGGGATGTTCGGATCATGCGTCCCATGCCCCCAGAAGACCGGTGTCGCCGTGGTCGACAGAGCGGACGCCTCGATCAGCTCGGTATCCGCCAGGAATCCCGAGAAGTTCAGGACCCCAGCGAGCCTGCCGGGACGGGTGAGCGCATAGGCGAGGCTCGTCGTGCCCCCCTGGGAGAATCCCCCCAGCACCACGCGTCCCGGTTGCAGCCCCACCAGCCGGGGGAGGTCGCCCAGGAACGTGTCGAGAGCGGTCAGGCTGCGGGCGAGCGTCTCGTCCTCCAGGCGGTCCGCGGCGAGGTATCGGTACCATGCCCACCCCGGCCCATAGCCCCAGGGGTGGCCGGGATGCGGCGCCTGGGGGGTGAGCAGCACCCAATGCTCGGGCAGGCTCGGGGCGAGCGCCTGGAGGTCGCCCCGGTGACTCCCGCGCCCATGCAGGAGAACAAGGACGGTGGCGCCATCTCCGGCCGCGGAGGGGACGTTCGAATCGAATTCGAGCATGAGGCTCGCCTCAGCGCTGACCGAGGGGCGTCAGCGTGCGCTCGATCTCGGCCCGGTTGGGCTCGAGCCAGTCCGGTAGCTTGAGCGACGATCCGAGCTCCGTGTGCGGCTCGTCGACCGTGAAGCCGGGTCCGTCGGTGGCGATCTCCATGAGCAGGCCGTCGGGCGCACGGAAGTAGATGCTCTTGAAGTACGTGCGCTCCATCACGGGCGTCACGTCGACGCCGAGCGTGCGCAGGTGGTCCTGCCAGGCCTTCTGCTCCTCGTCGTCCTGAGCGCGGAAGGCGATGTGGTGTGTCTGGCCGGCTCCCGGACGAGCCCGCTTCGTGGAGCCCGCCCAGTCGAAGAGCGTGAACGCCGAGTGGGGCTCCACCCGGTCATCGTCGTAACGAGCCCAGAAGTAGTGCTTCGTCTTCCCGTCGTCCTGGTTGAAGGTCTTCTTGACCAGACGTAGCCCGAGCGCACCCTCCAGGAACTCGCCGGCGGACGCCAGGTCGTCCGTCAGCGCGCTGATGTGGTGGATGCCCTCCAACCGCATCGCGTCGGTGACTTCGGGGACGGGCTCGGGATGCGTAAGGGCCGCAATGGCGGCCGGGGAACGGCCCCCGGGAAGACGCTCATCCGGAGGCGCCACGAGCTCCCGGCCGAGAGCGTCCGGAGGCTCGTCGATCGCATAGCCCGGGCCCCTCGTGGCGATCTCCAGGATCTGACCGTCCGGATCGGTGAAGTACAGGCTCTGGAAGTAGCCGCGGTCCAGCGGCCCCGTCACACCGACGCCGGCATCCGTGAGGCGTCGCTTCCACATCAGTTGGGCCTCGGCGTCGGACACGCCGAGGGCCAGATGGTGGACCCCTCCGACACCCCAATGGCCGCGCGGGCTCCTTGGCCACTCGAAGAACGTGAGGATGGTGCCCGGTGCGCCGCTCCGGTCCGAGAAGTACAGATGATAGGCGCCCGGATCGTCGAAGTTCACGGTCTTCTTCACGAGGCCGAGCCCCAGCAGATTCCGGTAGAAGGCGAGGGTTCGCGGGGCATCCGTCGACACCATCGTGATGTGGTGAAACCCTCGGGTGCTCAGCGGTGGCATGACCCTCCTCCAATTCGTATGCGCGGCGAATACGAATATAGTTTAACCTTGAAGTAATTCAAGGGGGTAGCGACCTAGAGCGTCTTCTTGAACCGGCGAGTGGCCAACAGAACCCCGCCGGCCGCCATCACCGCGAGCACCACGAACTGTGGCCAGAGCTCGCGCACGCCCGAGCCCTTGAGGAAGATGGCCCGTACGACCTCCAGGAAGTGCCTGAGCGGATTGAGGAGCGTGAGCTTCTGGAAGACCCACGGCATCGTGTCGACCGGGTACAGGAAGCCTGACAGGATGATGGCCGGAAGAAGGAAGAGGAACATGGCCAGGAAGGCTTCCTGCTGCGTGGACGAGATCGTCGAGATGAAGAGGCCGAACGACAAGCCCGCGACGATGAAGAGCGCCGCCGCCACGATCAGGGCAGGCACGGAGCCACGCAGGGGGATATGGAACCAGAGGAGTGCGACGATGGTGATGGTCGTGATCTGCACCATCGCGACCCCGGCCACCGGGATGGTCTTGCCCAACATGAGCTCACCGGCCGAGAGCGGAGACACGAGAAGCTGCTCGAGCGTACCGATCTCCCGCTCCCGAACGACCGCGAGCGCGGTCAGCAGCAGGCTCATCAGGAGCACGATCACACCGATGACCGCGGGGATGTTGTAGACCCTGCTCGCCAGCGACGGGTTGAACCAGGCCCGGGTGCGCAACTGGACAGTTCTGGGCAGGGCGGTGCCGGCCTCCACCGCAACACGCGCGCTGAACGCCTGGGCGATCTTGGAAGCGTAGCCCTGGGCGACGGTCGCCGTGTTGGAGTTCGTGCCGTCCACGATCAGTTGGACGACCGGGCTGTGCCCGGCTTTCACATCGGCGGCGAACTCCGGGGGGATCTCGAGCCCCACGACCGCGTTCCCGTGGTCCAGCGCGCGCCCCAGATCGGACGACCGGTCGGACGTCTCCACCACACGGAAGTAGCCCGAAGCGGTGAACGCGTCGACGAGCCGCCTCGACTCGGCGGAATGGTCGTGGTCCACGACGATGGTGGTGACGTTGCGGACGTCCGTGTTCACGGCGTAGCCGAAGAGGAGGAGCTGGATGATGGGCGCGCCGAAGATCATGCGCTTCGTCATCGGATCGCGCAGGAGCTGCTTCAGCTCCTTGGCGACCATGCGCCGGACGCGCAGGAACGAGCGCTGGCGAGCGGAGAGCTCTTCACTCATTGGAGCTCCTTCTTGAACGTGCGGGCGGCCAGGCCCAGCCCGAGGACCGCATAGCCCAGCATGAGCAGCGCCTGGGGCCAGAGCACGGTGGCGCCCACACCCTTGAGGAAGATCCCCCGCGTGACGGTGATGAAGTAGCGGGCCGGAATCAGGTAGGACAGGCCCTGGAGAAAGGGCGGCATGCTCGCGATGTCGAAGAGGAACCCGGACAGAAGCAGAGCGGGCAGATAGGTCACCACCATCGCGACCTGAGTGGCCAGGACCTGGGACTTCACGGCGGCCGAGATGAAGATCCCCAGGCCCAGCGCTCCGATGAGGAAGAGCATGGTGAGCACCCCGAGGAGAACCGGGCTCCCGTTCATCGGCGTGCCGAAGATCAGCATACCCGCCCCGATGGTGATCGCGACGTCGAACAGCCCGATGCCCAGGTAGGGCAGGAGCTTGCCGAGGACGATGTCCAGTCGGCTCACCGGCGTAGCGGCCAGCTGCTCCATGGTGCCGCGCTCCCACTCGCGCGCGATCGTGAGCGCCGTGAGCATGGCCGCGATGATCGACATGATGACCGCAATCAGCCCAGGCACGATCATGTTGCGGCTCTCGAGGTTCGGGTTGTACCAGGTGCGTGGCTCGAGCCGGAAGGGCGGCGAGAACGAACGCCCCCGGAGTGTCCGGTCCAATCCGTACCGGGTCACGATGGCGTCGGCGAAGTTCTGGGCGATGGTGGCCGTGTTTGCGTCGCTTCCGTCGAGAAGGAGCTGCACGGCCGGTCCGCGGCCCGCGCGCAGGTCGCGGCTGTAGCCGGCCGGGATCGCGAGGATGCCCATGACGGTACCCTTGATCAGGTGCTCGTCGGCCTCGTCCGGGGCGGTGAGGTGCTCCACCACCGTGAAGTAGCCGCTCGACACGAACGCGTCGACGAGCTCTCGGCTGTCGCGGGTACCGTCGTGGTCCAGGACGGCCAGACGGATGTCCTTCACGTCCCAGGTGATCGCGTATCCGAAGAAGAGGAGGAGGAAGAGCGGCAACGCGAAGGCGAGGATCATGCTGCGCGGATCGCGCTGGAGCTGAAGCCATTCCTTACGCGCCATGGCCACGAGTCGGACGCGATCCACGATCATCCCACCACCGCGCCGCCCTCGGCGCGCACCAGGGACACGAAGACGTCCTCGAGCGACGGCTCCACCGGATGGATCGAGTGGACCGCGATACCGGCCGAGGCGAGCACGGTACGGATGCGCTCGGCGCCCGTGTCCGCCTCGTCCACGGTCACGTGCAACGCGCGCCCGAACATCGCGACATCCGCGATCCCCGGGGCGCCCGAGAGCGACTTGACGGCGTCCGGTGCGGAGTCTGCGCGTACCTCGAGGATCGGGGCCACGACACGAGTGCGGAGCTGGCCGGGCGTATCCAGCGCGATGAGACGGCCGCGGCTCATGAGGGCGAGCCGGTGGCAGTATTCGGCCTCCTCCATGTAGTGCGTGGACACGAAGACCGTCGTCCCTTCGTGCGCCATGCCGTCGATGAGGTCCCAGAACCGCCGCCGCGCCACCGGATCGACCCCCGAGGTGGGCTCGTCGAGGAAGAGGATCGGAGGCTCGTGGACCATGGCGCACCCGAGCGCCAGGCGCTGCTTCCAGCCGAGTGGGAGCTCTTCGGTCAGACGCGTCTCGGTGTCTTCGAGCTCGGCCATCTCGAGGATCCACGTGCGGCGGCGCTCCAGCCGTTCTCCGTTGACGCCGTAGAGGCCGGCGAACAGATCGATGTTCTCGCGGACGGTCAGGTCGCCATAGAGCGAGAACCGCTGGGACATGTAGCCGATGCGCTCCTTGATGGCGGCGTGCTCCGTGCGGATGTCCAAACCCGCGACGTGACCGCTTCCCTCCGACGGCGCGAGGAGGCCCGTGAGCATCTTGATGGTCGTGGTCTTGCCCGCGCCGTTCGGGCCGAGGAAGCCGAAGATCTCGCCCTCCCGGACCTCGAAGCTCACGCGGTCCACGGCGGTGAACGTCCCGAAGCGGCGGGTCAGGCCGTCCACGGCCACCGGGGTGGTCGGGGCGCCCGGCTCGGCCGGGCCCGAGGCACGCGGCTCAGCCACGGCCGGAGCTCGCGGCGGCGCCGCGCGCTTCAGCGTCGGCGTGCACCAGGTGGATGAACACGTCTTCGAGCGATGGCTCCACCTCTTCCTGTTCCAGGACCGTGATGTGGTCCTCGGCCAGAGCGCCGGCGAGCGCCTCCGGGTCCGCGTCCGCTCTCATCAGGACATGCACCGCCTCTCCGAAGAGCGAGGCGCTGACCACTCCGTCCACGGTACGCATACGGTCCCGGGCGTCCCGAGGCCGGTCGGTGCGGATCGAGCGCATCGTCCCCTCCATCGAGGTCTGCAGGACCTGGGGGCGGTCGAGGGCCAGCGACCGTCCCTGGTTGAGGAGCACGACCCGGTCACAGCGTTCCGCCTCGTCCAGATAGGACGTGGACACGATGACCGTGATCCCGTCGGCCACCATCTCGTGGAGGATGAGCCAGAGCTCGCGTCGCGAGATCGGATCGACTCCGAAGGTCGGCTCGTCGAGCAGAAGCACCCGAGGATGATGGATGAGCGCGCAGGAGAGCGAGAGCTTCTGCTTCATCCCGCCGGAGAGCGCACCTGCACGCCGCTCCTTGAATTCGCCGAGGCGACTGAAGCGGTACAGACGCTCGAGCCGGGCGGGACGGTCGGCCCGGGGCACTCGGTACAGATCTGCGTAGAAGTCGAGGTTCTCCTGCACCGTGAGGTCTTCGTAGAGCCCGAACCGCTGGGCCATATACGCGAGGTTGGGCTTGGCCGCTTCGGGGTCCACGGCCACGTTCACGCCTTCAACCCACGCCTCGCCCTCGGAAGGGCGGAGCACGCCGGCGAGCATGCGCAGGGTCGTCGTCTTGCCCGCGCCGTCGGGGCCCACGATCCCGAAGAGCTCGCCCGAGGCGATCTCCAGCGTCAGGCCGTCCACGGCCGTGAGGGGGCCGAAGCGCCGGGTCAGCCCGCGTAGCGATACGGAGGCCTCCCCCCGAGGCTGGGGATGGAGATCGGTCACGAGTCGTCCGCCTCGAGCGTGACGTCGGCGGGGATGCCCGGCTTGAGCTCGAAGCCCGGGTCGCCGGTGATCCGCACCTTGACCGGGTAGACGAGCTTGATGCGCTCCTCCTGGGTCTGGACGTTCCGCGGCGTGAATTCGGCTTGGCTGCCGATGTAGATCACCGCCCCCTCATAGGTTCGGTCGGGATAGGTGTCCGAGGTGATCGTCGCCTTCTGGCCCAGATGGACCCGTCCGACCTCGTCTTCGCGCACGTAGATGCGAACCCAGCGGTCGTCGGGGTCGAGCAGGGTCAGCACGGGCGCTCCTGGACTCACCGTCTCGCCCGGCTCACGATGGCGCACCGTGACCAGTCCGGAGAAGGGCGCCCGGATGACCGCGTTGTCGAGCGTGGCCTGGGCACGCGCCAGGTTCGCCTGGGCCTGTCCCACCATGGCCCGCTGGGCGTGGATGACTTCGGTGCGCGGGCCGGCCCGCACCAGCGCGAGAGACTGTTGCGCCTGGTCGAGCGAGGCCTCGGCGACGTCCCGCGTGGTGGTCGCCTTGTCCAGGGCCTGCTGGCTCACAGCGCCTCCCTCGAAGAGCCTCTGGGCTCGCTCGGCGTCCCGGCGGGCGTCGGCCGCCCGCTGCTGGGCCGAGCGCACGGCCGCCTCCGCCTGGGCTATCTCTTCGGGACGGGCGCCCCGCTCCAGCTCGGCGAGACGCGCCCGTGCCGCGGCCAGTTGCGCTTCGGCCGCCGCGCTCGTGGCACCGAGCTCGGCCGTATCCAACCGGGCGAGCTCCTGGCCGCCCGACACGGCATCGCCCTCCTGCGGGACCACTTCCGCGACCCGCCCGGGGACCTGGAAGCCGAGGTCGGCTTCCGTACCCTCCACCGTCCCGGAGGCGAAGAGACCGGTCCCGGCACCGTCGTCGCCCCGGACCACCAGCCAGACGGCCAACGCCGCCACGACGACCAGCGCGGGGATCACGAACTTGAGTCGTTGCTTCATCACCGGATCTCCAGTGCTTCGTTCATCCACTTCCGGTCCAGGGAGCCCTGGGCCCGGGCCAATCGCACACGGGCGAGCACGGCGTCGTAGCGAGCGCGGGCGTAACCGGCCCGCGCCTGAAAGAGCCCGGCCTGCGCGCGCAGAAGGTCACTCTGTACGCCGGACCCTTCGACGAGGCTGAGCCCCTCGATCCGTGCCACCTCCTGCCACTGCCGCACCGAAGCCTCCAGAGCTTCCGCCCGGGCGTCGGCCTCCACCACCGCCGCGTCCGCCGCATCCAGCGCCTGCTGATCCTGGAGCTCGGCGAGACGCAGGGATGCGCGCGCCGAGCGCACATTGGCCTTCGCCTGCCGAATGGCGGCACTGCGCGCGCCCCCGGTGAAGATCGGCCAGGAGATCTTCACTCCGGCCTGCCACTCGGTGACGGGTGTGCCCGCGGCGGCGGCGTAATCCACGAGCGCGGCCGAGGCATGGAAGCTCGGCAGACGGCCGGCGCTCTCCTGGTCGACGCGGGCTTGCGCGGCCTCCACGGCCTGTCGCGCCCGCTCCACCGCAGGGCTCTCCGAGCCGGCAGACGGCTCGGGGGCACGCAGTACGCCGATGTCCGTGAGGGGTCGGTCCTGGATCCAGACGGGGTCCACACCCATGAGCCTGGCCAGCTGATTGCGGGCGAGGTGGGCCCCGGCCTCGGCGGTCGCGGCCTGGGCGCGGGCGTCCATGAGGGCCGCATTGGCCCGCAGGACTTCGACCTGTGCGGCCGTGCCCTGCTCCAGGTTCTTCCGGGCGCGGTCGTGCTCGGCTTGGAGTGCGGTCACCTGACGAGTGGCGGCGTCCAGTACGTCCTGCGCCGCGAGCGTCGTCAGGTAGGCCTCGGTCACGCTCTCGAGGACGCCCATGCGCGCGTCTTCGCGAGAAGCGACCGCCTCTTGCTCGACCGCCCCGGCTCCCCGGATGCGGGCCCCGCGCGCTCCTCCGTCGAAGACCGTGTATTGGAGCCCGAGCTGCCCCTGGATGAGCGTCCGGTTGAAGGCCGGTGGGTTCGTGGGATCGAAGCCGTGCAGCGGCGCCACGACCATCGGCTCCTCGAACCGTGTGAGACCCGCCGTCCCCGCCAGGGTGGGAATGCGCTGAGCTCGTGCGGCCGCCAGGGCGGCCTGGGCGCCGTCGACCCTCGCCCTCGCACCGACGACGGAGGGGTGTGTGGCCAGGGCCGAGTCCAGCGCTTCCGACAGAGTGAGCGACTGGCTCCGGGCCGGGAAGGGAAGGGCGACGAGCAGAAACGCTCCCAGCCCGACGGCACGGCCGAACGAGCGCCTCGCGAGTCCATTGGTCATGAATCTGCCTCCTCGCGGGGCGATTCGAGCCCCGCGCGGATGAAGGACGTCGTGTGTGCGACGACCTGTTCGTGGGTATCGGGTTCGCGGAGATCCCATCCCGTCACCTCCAGAAAGAGCGGCCCGACAAGGGTCAGGTAGAGCGGCTGGGCCACCACGCTCGCCGCGGTGAGGAACGGGTCGCCCTCGCGGAGGGAGCCGTCGGCGGCGCCCTCTTGGTACAGGCTCGCGATGGTCCGTGCCACCCTCCGAATGAGCTCGATGACCACGTCCGGAGGGCGCCGTCCCGCCGAGATCTCCTGGAGCATGAGTCGCGGCAGCTCGGGGTTCTTCCTGAAGTGCTCGAAGTAGGCCTTGACGATCAGGACGATCCGATCGAGTGGTGTGCCCGGTCCCGCGGCTGCGGCCTCGACCTGGTCGGCCAGCGGGCTCAGTCCCTCCTGCAGGACCACGGCATAGAGCTCCCTCTTGGAGCCGAAGTGGTAGGTGACCGCCCCGAGGTTTGCACCGGCCGCGCGCGTGATGGCCCGGACCGAGGCGCCATCGAAGCCGCGCGCCGCGAAGAGCTCGCGGCCGGCGGCGACAAGCGCCCGAGCCGTGTCGGGCCTCGCCGGTTGGGAGGCGCCGGAAGGTGGCGTCGGATGATCCATGGTTCCATTTGACTCATTCATACGTTCGTATCAATAATGACCTACACCAATCCCGTCAAGCGGGGACCGGGCGGCACGCTCAGCCGCCGAGTTTCCGCACGATCTCCCTCAGCATGCGGACCCCGTCGACGAGGCGCGGGCCCGGGCGGCCCAGGTAGGCCTCGGGCACGCAGTGCACCTGGCGGTTGCGGACGGCCGGCACGTCCCGCCATCCGTGGGTGCGGTAGACGACCTCCGGGCGGTACTTGGCGGGATCCACGCCACACCACGAGAGCACCACGGCATCCGGGGCGAGCTCGGCCACCTCTTCGTCGCTCAGGGGGCGGCTCTTAACCGCCTCGTGGTCGAGGAGGCCGCGGGCACCCGCGGCGTGCAGGACGTCGGTGCTCCAACTCCGCCGGCCGGGTGCGATCACCGGCTTGGGCCACCATTGCACCAGGATGGAGGGTGCCTCCGGACCGGGAGGCGGCGCGTCGAGCTCGGCGCGCATCGCCCCGACCAGCCGCTTCGCTTCCGCCGAGGCGTCAAGGCGCGATCCGATGTCGACGATGTCGCGGTAGACGTCCTCGAGGCAGGTGGGCTCGGGTGCCACGAACGGCAGGCCCGCGTCGTCCAGGCGCTCCACGACCCGCTCGTGGCCGGGCACGGTCAGCGTGGCCAGGACCAGATCGGGCCCGAGGGCCGCCACGGCCTCGACGTCCACGTTCAGATCCGGTCCCACACGGGGCAGGCGACCCACGACATCGGACGGGAAATCGGAGTGGTCGTCGACGCCGACCAGGAGGTCGGCCCGCCCCAGGGCGGCCACGATCTCGGTGTTCGAGCAGGCCAGTGAGACGACGCGCATGGGTGGAACTACCCCTGCACGGACGACCCGATCCGGAGGCACGATTACCCGGCTTCGGTGTCTCTATCGACCGAGCCCACGGAAGCTGACCCATGACACGGAGGTCCTCAGTGGTCGATACACCATCGACGATGACGCCCCTCGGGGTGCGCGCCCCGGACTTCTCCCTTCCCGATACCGACGGCAACACCGTCTCGCTCGCCGACTTCTCCACCGCGCCCGGATTGCTGGTGATGTTCATCTGCAACCACTGCCCCTTCGTGAAGCTCATCAAAGGAGCACTCGCGAAGTTCGCGCGGGAGTACCAGGAGCGCGGCCTGGCGATCGTCGCGATCTCGTCGAACGACGTGGAGGCGTTCCCACAGGACGGGCCGGAGGCCATGGCCCGGGACAAGGAAGAGTGGGGCTACCCGTTCCCCTACCTCTTCGACGAGACCCAGGAAGTGGCCAACGCGTACGGGGCCGCATGCACCCCGGACTTCTTCCTCTTCGACGTGGATCAGCGTCTGGCGTATCGCGGCCAGTTCGACTCGAGCCGTCCGAGCAACGGGATCGAGCCCACGGGCGTCGACCTGCGCGCGGCGTGCGATGCGGTGCTCATGAATCGGCGGCCTGCCGAGGATCAGGTGCCCAGCGTCGGCTGCAACATCAAATGGAAGCCGGGTAACGCGCCCGATTCCTTCGGGTAGCCCCGGTTCGAGCAGCGCCGGCCGGCGCCTCCGCCAGGGGACGCTCAGTGCCGCGTCAACGCGGCGAGACGTGTGCGAGCCCGCTCCGCCCAGGCGGAGACGGGAGGCCCTCCGTCTCCCCACACGTCGAGTGTCCGGGCGAAGTGCAGCCGGGCGCTCGCCGTATCTCCCGCTTCGGCCGCCATCTCTCCGAGCTCGAAATCCGCCCGGGCCGTGACGAAGCCCAGCCAGCTCGTAGGCAGTACAAGCGAGGAGAGCACGGCGGCGGCTTCGTCCCGTTGCCCCGCGTCGCGCAGGAACAGGCCGAGTGTCAGTCTCATCATGGGCGAAGGCGCCGACTCGAGCGTGTTGTCCGTGTGAATCGTCCAGAGCCTCATCGCCGTTCGCTCGAGGTCGATCGCGGCCGCGGAGTCGCCGCGACGGGTCGCCAGCCTCGCCTCGATGTCCGATTGGAGCGCACCTCGGTAGTCCTCGGATGTCCCGCCGGCCGGCAGCGTACCCAGCACGGCGATCCAGCGGCGGGCGAGTGCGGTATCAGCCTCCTGCGCGTTCCATGCCCCGATGAGCCACCCGGCCCACCACACCGGGCGGTCCTCGAAATGCTCGGGTGCCGAGTCGAGCGGTATGTAGGCGGCGAGCGACGCGACCGCCCGGCCGGCCGTCTGGCGATCGGCGACCTCCGTCAGGCCGGCCGCCACGATGAGTACCTCCATCGCCGCGCGGGCGAGCCGCTGATCCTCGGGGTAGACCCCCGACGCCAGGATCGAATCCACGTTCGCCGCCCACCCCTGCGCGACGTCCAGGCGCATTCGCTCGATGAGAGCGATCTGGCGGCTGGGCGCCTCCGGGTCGGCGGTCAGGGTATCGAGAAGGAGTCGGTAGCGCGCCATGTTGCCCGCTCGCAGATGCCGGGAGAGGTCGACGAATTCCTCGCGAGACACCGAGGTGAGCTCGGGTAGCATCCGCGCGAAGGCATCGTCGCTGGCCAGCAGCGCACGCAAGCTGCGGAGCCTGATGCGGCCCAGGGCTCCGCTCGTGTCGGCCTGGCTGAGTCGCCGAAGCTGCACCCGCTCGTCCGCGGTATCCCTCATGGAGACGGCCCACCACTCCCGCATCACCAGTGCCGGCAGGTTTGTCGAGTCCAGTCGCATCACCCGTTCCGCCAGCTCTCGGCTGCCGTAGAGGGGCGGCGTAAGCTGCCAGCCGTACGACCGGCGATAGTACTCGAGAGACATGTTGGCGGTGTAGTCGAGCGGATCCAGCTCGAGGATCCGGCGGGTCGCGGCGATGGCCGCCGGCCCGTCCGTCGCCACCGCCGCATGCATCGCCTCGAGGCGCAGGCGGCTGCGCTCGTCGAGGGTAGCTTCATACGGCTCGGCGCGGGCCAGCAACTCGAAGAAGCCCGTGTAGGGCTCTCCTCGCAGGCTGAGGCCCCAGGACTTGATCCTGACGGCCTCCACCATGGCGAGGACGAACGTCGAGTCCAGGGCCAGAGAGCGATCGATGGCGATGTTCGCGGAGTCGACCATCCCTCTGCGAAAGGCCGCCTTGGCCGCGAGATACGCCTTCAGCGCCTCCGGAGACTGCGTCGCGTCGAAATCGAGCTCCGAAGGCACGTCGTTCGGCCGCAGAGGTCCCCAGACCCGCGCGAGAACGCGGACGGCCGCCTGGCTCACGGCGTCTGCCATACCGTCAGGATCGGTCGAGACCGTGAACGCATCCACCGGCTCGGCGCGACCCACCCGATACAGTCGGAACGCCAACTCGATCCGGTTTCCCGTGGCCGCCACGGATCCGAGGATGTACCGGTGGGCGCCCGCCTCCTGTGTGAGCGTTGCGGCCTCCTCCGGGGCCGGCGGAAGAGCGGCGGCGGACGCCCTGGGGCGGAGGGGACGCCACAGAGACCACGGATCCACGATCCGCAGCGAGGGTGTGCCCTGGAGCACCGTGGCGAGCAGATCGGCCGTCCCTTCGGACCATGCGTCCCCCGCTGAGCCGGCCACGCGCAACGGGAAGATCGCCAGGCCGACCCGGCCGTCGTCGGACCCCGGATAGCGCAAGCTCGACACAGCGCCTGCGGTGGACAGGACGATCAGGGCGACGACCGTGAACGCGCCGAGGAGCTGCAGGTACCGGGAGGCCGGTATGGGAGCGCGATCTTGTTCGGGAGGGACCTCGGCAGCCCGGCGCAGACCCTGCGCGGTCAGGTCGTAGGCCCACGAGAGCGCCGCCACCAGCGGGAACCCGGCGATCGAGGCGATGACGATGATGCGGTAGGCCAGATCTGGAAGGGCCATGGCCGTGAAGACCATATCCGCTCCCTGGAGGACGGCGGCCACGCCGGCCCCGTATGCCAGCAGCGCACGTACGACTCGCCGCTGCCGCAGCTCCTGGACGAGCGATGCGAATCGGTCCACCAACCGGATCCCTCGCTTGATGGTGGAGTTGGCCTGGACCCGAAGGTAGGCCGCGGATCGTTCACGGTGCAAGCACGGCGATCGCGCGGGCCGGCCCGACCGACTTCCGGGTTCACCCGGAAGGGCCGCAGGCGGACTTCGTCGAGGGAGGCCTGCTACGCACCCCACAAAAGGCGAGGCGCCACCGGCATCTTCCCCGATGGCGCCTCTTCATTACCGCAGCCCGGCGCGATGGCCGCGTGCGGCGCGGACAGCGAAACTTTCGATTCAGTCCGACTTCACGAGCCGGAACGGCGATCGCTTGCCCATGCCAGGCTGAGCAATGTACATGGACTAGACAAGGATCACCTCCTTTTTCGGGTGGAACATCGGGCCTCGCGCGCATTGTAAGGTCAAGGATACCCGAAGGCAAGGGCATACGGTGGGTCGTGGTGAGCCCACGCTTCACCTACGACATATGGTGCCCTTCCAGACACGCCTCCGAAGCCCGCTCGTCAGGCCTTGCGATAGGCTCGGCGGAAGAGCAGGGCGCTCACGCCGATGGCCAGCCCGATCCATAGCACGCCCCACACCACCGTGGGCACGCCCGTGAGCTGCGCGAGCATGTGCGCGTCGGAGTTCATGTAGGGACGGTCCAGGATGTCGCTCTTGATGTCGAGGATGGCGTAGAGGCTACTGGTGAGGCCGAGGGTCAGCAGGAGGCTCCGGTTCAACCCCGCCGAGAGCTTCTGGGAGACGCCGATCAGTGCCATCCCGAACAGGATGCCGAAGAGGATCCCGAAGCCGCTGCGCACGTACAGGGCGGAGAGGATCACCACGAACCCTCCGATCGCCCCGTTCACCCACTGCGGCCGCACCCGGCGCGCCTGGGCGGCCATCACCATGAGCGATCCCCATAGGAGGCTCCCCAGATATCCGGCCGAGAGCGTGAGGAAGGCGTTGCCGCCGGAGGTGAACGTGGCGCCCCCCTGGTGGGGGTTCAGCACGATGCGGTGCAGCGTCCCGCCGGTCGCCACGGCCACGATCGCGTGGCTCATCTCGTGGAGCAGGACCACGAAGATCTTGAGCGGATAGACGACCGGGGTGTTCCACAGGAGCCAGAGGGCACCGAAATAGACGGCGAATCCCGCCAGGAATCGGAGCTTGCGTCGCATCGAGTCGGTCATGGGCGTGCAATCAGGAGTGTAGTAGTAGGGGGTCCACTTCCCTACGGTGGGGCGTGTGGCGGGGTTTCCCGCCGCGGCCGCTCACCGCGCGTCTCCGGCGATCTGGATCGGGTAGCGGGACTTCAGGAGATCCGCATGCTCGGCGAGCTGATCGCGCGCCAGAGTCGCGTTCTGAGTGGTCATTCCGAGCGCCCGCAGAGATGCGTCGGCCACCTGGTCCGGCTTCGCGCCCTGCACGAAGTCCAGAATGGACGACCAACGCGTCACGTCGTCCTTCCACGAGCGTTCGATCTTCGCGACTTCGGACGGCGGAACCGTGACGGCTCGCCGGTTCGCTTCGGCCAGCGCGGCCTCACGGCCGGCGGGATCTGCGAGCGTGGCGCCGCTCGCGTGCTCGGAGATCCAGTCGCGGAGGGCGTCTTGTGGGTGTCCGATCTCGTCGGCCACATCCCGAGCGACGCGGCTCCTCGCCTCGGAGAAGGGCACCATCTTGCGGTCCACCAGCTCGATCACGTGATAGCCGTACATGGTCTCGACCACCGGGCTGATCTCGCCGGGCTGAAGGGCCGACGCTGCATTCCAGAACTCGTCGACCCACGAGCCCTTGCGTCCGGGCGGCAGCAGACCCTGGCGTCCCTTCGCGCCCGGTTCCTCGGAGAGGCGGGCGGCCGTCTCGGCGAAATCGGCGCCGTTCTCGACGAGCTGGCGTGCGTGTTCGGCCTTGGCCTTGCAGTCCGCCCGCTCCGCGTCGGTCTCCCAGCGCTCGCAACGGAAGAGGATGTGTCGGACGGTCAGCTCGTACTCGGGGTTGGTTAGGTAGCGGGCCTCGAGGACGTCGTCGCCGACGCCGTTGCTCTCCAGGAGCAGGTCGGCCGCCAGGATGTCGAGCTTCACGCTGTCTTCCCGTTCC
The DNA here is from genome assembly GCA_963751265.1 of uncultured Gemmatimonadales bacterium. GTDB lineage: Bacteria > Gemmatimonadota > Gemmatimonadetes > Longimicrobiales > Gaopeijiaceae > SZUA-318. The sequence goes on from CAVVTU010000001.1 coordinate 554,289, forward strand.
TGCACCCACGGCGCGCCCAACTGCTCGCTCTCGCCCTTGGCGACCGCCAGGCCGAAGGCGGTGAGCTCGGCCAGCATCTCCCTGCGCCCGGACGTGAGACCGACGAGGCGGCTCTCGGGATAGGCGACCTCGCCCACCTGGAGAGCGGGCGGGGCATGGGAACATGCCGTCGTCAAGATCAATGCGGCGGCTGACAGGGGCAGTTTCATACTGCTAACTTGACCCGTTGCGACGTACCGGTAAACGCCAGGGAGTGGATTCATGACTCTTCCGTCCGCCATACCGCGCGCCGTGGCGCTGATGGGCTTCGCCGTGCTGACCGTGCTCGACTTCGGGTCCCCGGCCGGATCGGTGCGGGGAGCTTCCCTTCCCGTCGAGGTCCGCTGCCCCACCGACGGGGACTCGGCGCGGGCGAATGCGATCATGAACCGGCTCGACGCGGCGCGGGCGACCGGCCACCTGACCGCCGTGGGGGAGGTGCTTCGGGCGCGGAATGCCTTGCCCGAGTTCTACCTCGGACGACTGTACGCATCGGCCTGGATCGATCGCACGGGACCTTCGACGTGTGCCCGCCGCCTCGTCGCCGACCTGAGAGCGGCGGGTGGCGACGGCCTCGACGGCCGGGACTATCATCTCCAGGCGCTCGAGGAGCTGATGCGCGCGCCGGGCGACGGTGTGGACCTCGACCTCCTGCTGACGGACGCGTTTCTGACCTTCGGATCGCACCTCCTCCAGGGTCGTGTCAATCCCGAGACCCTCGAGCCCGAATGGCTCGCCAACCGACGCTCCATCGACATGGTGGTGAGCTTGAACGAGGCATTGACCCGCGGGGATGTGGACGGGGTGCTCGCGTCCCTGCGCCCCCGCCAGCCCGAATACGCCGTCCTCAGGAGCACGCTGGCCCATCTGCGTGAGGTGGAGCGGGCCGGGGGCTGGGGCTCGGTCCCAGGGGGGCCGACGCTCCACCCCGGAGACCGCGGCCCGCGGGTCGTGCCCCTCAGGCGCCGGCTGGAGGCGACGGGCGACCTGCCGCGGAAGGTCGGTGGGGCGGATGAGACGCTCCTCGACGAGGACGTGGCCGACGCGGTGCGCCGGTTTCAACGGCGCCACGGGCTGGAGGAGGACGGCAGCGTCGGCCGAGAAACCCTGGCGGCGCTCAACGTACCCGTCGCGACGCGCATCGGGCAGGTGATCGTCAACATGGAACGGTGGCGCTGGCTGCCCGACGATCTGGGCCGACGGCACATCCGCGTCAACATCGCGGACTTCCGCGTAGAGGTCCATGAAGGAGCGCACGTCGTGTTGGCCATGAAGGCGGTGGTGGGGCGGGAGTACCGAAGCACGCCCATGTTCAGCGCGAAGATGACGTACCTCGTCCTCTCTCCGTACTGGCACGTACCTCCCCTCATCGCGGCGGCCGACAAGCTTCCCGAGATCAGAAAGGACCCCGGCTATCTCGCGGCGCAGCACATGACGCTTCTGGACGCTGCCACGAACCAGCCGATAGACCCCACCTCTGTGGACTGGACCTCGCTCACCGGCGCGCAGCTCAATCAGCGGTATCGCATTCGTCAGGACCCGGGTCCCTGGAACGCGCTCGGTAGGGTCAAGTTCATGTTTCCAAACCGCCACAACGTGTACCTGCACGACACGCCGTCCCGGGAGCTCTTCGGGCGAACCGCCAGGGCGTTCAGCTCCGGGTGCATTCGGCTCGAGCACCCGCTGGAGCTCGCCGACTACCTCCTGTCTGGGGATCCTTCCTGGGGCCCCGAGCGTATCAAATACGTGATCGACAGCCGGGTCGAGACCACCGTGCGTCTGTCGGAGCCGGTCCCGGTGCATATTCTGTATTGGACGGTGTTCATCGACGAGGACGGGCTGGTGAATTACCGCCCCGATCTCTACGTGCGCGATCAGGCGGTCCGGAAGGCGTTGGACTCCGAGCCACCGGGACCCTGATCGATCGGCTTCAACCGTGGTCGGAGGTCGATCTTTCTTGCGGCTCACTGATGCCCCGCGGCGCCACCGCCGCGCGCTTGCCCCACTTGGGGTCCTGGGTGTGCTCGTTTTGCTGATCTCGCTCGGCATCGCGGTGCATCCGCGGTGGGCACGCGCCGCCCGCTTCACCGACGTGGGTGCGACGGGGGTGACGCTCGATCCCGATCTCCGACCGAAGCATGCCGGTGAGGCGCTGGGGCGCGCCGAGGCCCCCGCCGGCTTCAGCATCGAAAACGAGCCTGCGCGGATGAGTGTGCAGGCCCTGCCGGTCCTGCCCGGCGAGACGGTCGTTCTGTCGGCTCCGACCGGCGCCTCGGTACTGAGATACGGAGCCGGACAGGCGCAACCGACGGCCCCAGGGCGGTGGCGGTGGACGGCGCCGCGCGCGCCCGGGATCTACGCGCTCGAGATGAGCGCCGGAGCGGATACCCTCTCGCTCACGGCCCTGGTTCTGCATCCTGCCTCGGAGGTGAGGGGAGGTTTCTTGAATGGCTACCGGATGGGCCGCTATCAGGCACGGGCGCTGCGCGGCGAATCCGCCTACGTGCCGCCGCGCGGTTTCGTCGAAGTCAGGGCGGTGGACCGCGATATCCTGGTCTCCCCGCATTTCAGGCTCGGACAGTTCCTGTGCAAGGAGCCCGGTGAGCCGCGCTACGTGGCCTTGTCCGTGCCGCTGCTGGTGAAGCTCGAGGCCGTGTCCGACAAGCTGGTGGAGATGGGGTATGCCCCCGGTAGCCTCACGGTCATGTCCGGCTACCGGACGCCCGCCTACAACCGGGCGATCGGCAACACCACCGACTACAGCCGTCACCTGTGGGGCGACGCGGCCGACCTGTACGTCGACGCCGACGGGGACGGTCGGATGGACGATCTGGACGGCAACGGGGTGCGGGACGTCCGCGACGCGCGGGTCCTGTACCGGGTCGTTGAATCGGTTGAGTCCTCGAAGTCCGTGCGCCTGGGAGGCCTCGGGTTGTACGGTCCAACGGCCGCCCACGGTCCGTTCGTACACGTGGACGCCCGGGGCCGCTCGGCTCGCTGGTAGGACGCGAACCCGCGCCGAACCAGCGCCCGGGGTCTTTCGCCCGCCCCGGTCGGCCGGCACTTTCCGCCTCATGTCGCCGACACCCCCTACGACCATCGCACCCGTGCGCCGGTCCTTCCACGCGGTGGTCCGCGCGGTGGTCCCGTCCGCCCGGAACCTCGATGACGAGGGGTGGTCCCGGCTCGAGGAGATCGTCGACGAGGCGCTCGCCGAGCGGAGCGTGGGGGAGCGCCGCCAGTTCGTCGTCTTTCTCAGACTGTTGAGCTTCTTCTCTCTGCTCAGGTTCGGCAGGACGCTCGGCCGGCTCAGCGGCGAGAAGGCGACGGCGCTGCTGCGCTCGCTGGAGCGGGGTCGATCTCTCATGCTGCGCCGTGGGGTGTGGGGTGTGCGCACGCTGGCCTTCATGGGCTACTACGGCCAGCCCGCGGTCCAGGACGCGCTCGGGTATCGCGCCGCGGCCGGTGGATGGAGCCTGCGTCGGAACGCCGATGCGTGAGGTCCGCGCCGACGTGGTGATCATCGGCTCCGGCGCCGGCGGTGGGACCGTCGCCCAGGCACTGGCGCCGTTGGTCGCGGCGGGCAGGCGTGTCATCGTGCTCGAGCGGGGACCACGCTTCCGCGACCAGGACTTCACCGGCGTCGAGCTCGACATGGCATCCGCCCTCTACGCCGACGGAGGCGGCTTCCTCACGGCGGACGGCACGATGACGCTCGCCTTCGGCCAAGCGTACGGAGGCTCCACCGTCGTCTACACGGGCACGTCGCTGATTGCGCCGGAGCGCGTCATCAGCGGCTGGGACGTGCCGGGCCTCGAGCACGGGGACCTCGCCGTACGCTCGCGCCACTACATGCAGGAGAACGGCGTGCACCTCTTGCCCGACGAGGAGATCAACGAGAACAACCGCCTCTTCGTGGAGGGGTGTCGGAAGGCGGGATTCGCGTTCGATCAGTTCCCGGTCAATGTGCGCGGATGCCGCGGCTCGAGCCTCTGCAACCTCGGGTGCCCGAACAACGCCAAGCAGGGCACGCACCGGGTCCAGCTCCCGAGGGCGGAGCTGGCAGGCGTGGAGGTCGTGACCCGTGCCGAGGCGCTCCGGGTGTGGAACCGGAGGGTGACGGCCCGCGTGCGGGAGCCCCGGTCCGGAGAGAAGGGCTTGCCCTCGGAGTGGGAGCCGGGACTCTACGCGATCTCGGCCGAGATCGTGGTGGTCGCGGGGGGCGCCATAGGCTCGAGCGCGCTTCTGCTGCGCTCCGGCTTCGACTCACGCCTCCCCCGCCTGGGCCGGGGCTTCACGTGCCATCCGGCCTTCATCCTGGTGGGGGAGCATCCCGAACCGATCACCAACGACGTGGGGCACCCGAAGAGCTACTACGTGGATCGAGCCGCCGAAGAGGGCTTCGTCCTTGAGACGTGCATGTACTTCCCCTTCGTGACCGCGAAGAACCTGACGGGGTTCGGGTCCGAGCACGAAGCCTTGATGAGGGCGTTCCCACAGCTCCAGATGATCCTCGTGCTCGCGTGCGACAAAGCCGCGGAGGGCAACCGGATCACGGTCGACCGGAGGGGCCGCCCCAGGGTCCACTACCGGTTTACGCCTCCGGTGGTGGACAGCATGGTACGCGCAACCAGGGCGGCAGCCCGCATCTTCTTCGCGGCGGGGGCCCGACGGGTGCATGCCCCCTCGGCCGATCCGCCGCTGGTCGACGCGTCGGAGCAAGATCGCCTGGACGAGCGAATTGCCGCGGAGCATTTCGTCCCGGGAAGGCTTTCGATCTCGGCGGCGCATCTGATGGGAGGATGCGGCATGGGGGCAACCGCGGCCGATTCGGTAACCGATGCACGGGGCCGGGTCCACGGGGCCCCCTGGCTTCGCGTGGCCGACTCCGCTCTTTTCCCTGATTCCGTCGAGATCAATCCGTACCTCACCATCATGGCCCTGGCGGACCGGGTGGCCGAGGGCGTTCTGGACGATATCGCGGGCTGATCGCTATCGGAGGTGCCTATGAAGCGCACGGGCGGGGCCATCGTGGTGCGGGCGCTGGAAGACGAAGGTATCCCCTTCGCGTTCGGGATTCCCGGAACGCACAACGTCGAGCTCTATGACGCGCTGGCGATGTCGGATCTCGTGCGCCCCGTGTTGGTGACCGACGAGCAGAGCGCCTCCTTCATGGCCGACGGTGTCTGGCGCGCGTCCGGGCGCATGGCGTGCGTGAACGTCGTCCCGGGCGCCGGCCTCACCCACGCGATGTCGGGCATCGTCGAAGCGTTCCTCGACCATGTGCCGATGCTCGTGCTCGGATGCGGCATCCGCCGCGACACCCGCCGGGCGTTCCAGCTCCACGACGTGGATCAGCAGTCCATGGTGGCCCCGGTGGTCAAGGCGACGTTCCGTCCGGAGACCGGCTCCGAGCTCTACGGGGCCGTGCGACACGCTTGTGCCGTCGCTCGTGAGGGGGCTCCCGGACCCGTGTTCGTGGAGGTGCCGGCCAACCTCTATCTGTTCACGCACGAGGTGGATCTCCCGATCGACGGGCTGTCGGGTGGAACGATCCCGGAGATTGCGACGCCCAACGAGGCACTCCTCGTCCGCGCAGCGAAGCTCATTCGTGAGGCCCGGCGCCCGCTGTTGTACGTCGGCGCCGGCGCCGCGGCTGCGGCCGAAGAGGTCCGGGTACTGGCCGAGCGTCTGGAAGCACCGGTCTCGACGACATTCCAGGGCAAAGGGGTCTTCCCGGAGGAGCATCCCCTCTTCCTCTGGCCCGGTTTTGGAGCCTCGGCACCTGCCTTTGTCCGTGAGGTCGCCGCGGAGTGCGATCTGACCCTGGCGATCGGGTGCCGCTTCGGAGAAGTGGGTACCGGGAGCTATGGGATGGATCCGCCGAGCCCGCTGATCCACGTGGATATCGATGCCGACGCGCTCGGCCGCAATTTCCCGGCTGATATCGCACTGGTCTCGGACGCCGGGGCCTTCCTCAGAGCCTTGCTGGGACTCCTCGGTGAAGAGCCCAGGGGTGAAGACGCGGAGCTGCGCGAACGTATCCGGTCCGGACATGCCCGGGTGTGGCAAGAGTGGCTCCAGCACGTAGGAGGCGAGCACGTGACTCCCGCGCACCTGCTTCGCAGCGCACAGCGCGTTTTCGGACCGGACACCGTGTTCGCGACGGACAGCGGCAACGGAACGTTCCTGGCCGTCGAGTGCCTCCGCCTGGAGGCCCCGAGGCGGTTCCTCGCTCCCGTCGACTATTCGTGCATGGGCTACGCCGTGCCGGCGGCGCTGGGGGCCAAGCTCGCGCGCCCCGAAGCGCCGGTGGTGGCCCTGGCCGGGGACGGCGCGTTCCTCATGACCGGGTTGGAGCTCCTGACTGCAGCGACCGAGGGGATCGGGGTCGTCGTGCTCGTGCTGAGGGATCGCGAGCTGGCCCAGATCGCCCAGTTCCAGACGACCGCGACGAGCCGAAAGGTGAGCAGCCGTGTGCATGAGTACGATCTCGCCCACCTCGCGGCCGGGATGGGGATCCCCTTCCTGTCGATCGATGCCGACGAGGGCGTCGAGTCCACGCTTCTCGCGGCCGAGGCCCTCACCCGTGAGGACACCCCGGTGCTCGTTGAGGTGGCCATCGACTACGCCCGTCGAACGTTCTTCACGCAGGGCGTGCTGAAATCCACGCTCCACAGGTTGCCGTTCAAGGACCAGGTTCGGTTCGTGGGACGAGCGGTGGCGAGAAAGTTCACGGGTTAGCCGCGTCCGATGTACTCCACCTGCATGTTCTGCAACGCGAGCCTCGGCACCAACGAGGTCATCGAGGCCTTTCCCGTGGGCCGGCGTCTGGCGTTCGATGCCGCCCGCGGGCGGCTGTGGGTCGTCTGCCGCAAATGCGAGCGTTGGAACCTGTCGCCGCTCGAAGAACGGTGGGAGGCGGTCGAGGCCTGCGAGCGCCTCTTTCGCGATACCCGCATCAGGGTCTCCACCGACAACATAGGTCTGGCGAAGCACCCCGAGGGGCTCGAGCTCGTGCGGATCGGAGAGCCGATGCGCCCGGAGTTCGCGGCGTGGCGCTACGGTGATCAGTTCGGCCGGCGGCGCAAGCGCGCGCTTCTCTACGGCGCGGCCGGCATCATCGCCGTGGGAGGAGTCGTGGCGGGAGGCGTGGCCACGGGCGTCATCAGCGCGAGCCTGCTCAGTCAGAGCGGCAACTTCGTGAATGTCTGGATGAACGGGCGCACCCTCGCGCGGGTGCGCACCGAGCAGGGGGAGGTCCTCAAGCTGAAGAGACGCGACCTGGAACGCGCGCAGCTCATCGGCGGTGGAGGGGGAATCGAGTTCATGGTACCGAGGCGAAAGAAGGAGTACCGGTTCGAGGGCCACGAGGCCCAGCGGATCGCAGGCATCGTGGTCAGCCGCATCAATCGCTCGGGTGCCCGCCAGAGCACGGTGCGTGACGCGGTGAGGCTCCTGGACGAGCGGGGCACGCCCGAGGCCGTCCTTCGCGACGCGGCGTCGTACGCGACCCCGCCCCGAGGGTTGGGAAGGCGGCGGAGGGGACCCCGCTATGGCCGGGTCGCCAATCTGCCCCGTCCCACCCGCCTGGCGGTCGAGATGGCGCTTCACGAGGAGCAAGAGCGGCGGGCGCTCGAAGGGGAGCTGTGGCGGCTCGAGCGAGCGTGGGAGGAAGCGGAGGAGATCGCGGAGATCTCGGACAACCTGCTCCTTCCGGAGGGGGCGGACGAGTTCGTGAAGCGGCATCGGGAGTCCGAAGAGGACTGATTTCCAAAGGGTTTCGTGGCGCCGGAGCCCCTCGTACACCATCTTTGTATTCCCCCCCCCAGGTGTGACACCCTACTTCTTGAGCGTCGAAGGAGTGTGTTCACGTGATCGAAGGAGGGGCCGGCACGGTCCTCGTCGTAGAGGACAATGTGGATCATGCGCTTCTGGTGCGTATCGCAGCCCGACGGGCGTGTCCCGATCTGGACGTACGGGTCGTACAGGACGGAGAGACAGCCATAGCCTATCTTGCCGGAGAGACCCCGTTCGAGGACCGTGGCGCACACCCGTTTCCGCAGTTGGTCATCCTGGACCTGGTCATGCCGGGGATCGACGGGTTCGAGGTCCTGGAATGGATCGGCATGCGGGCCGAGCTGCGCGGGCTTCCGGTCGTGACGCTCACCTCTTCGGTCAATCCGGGAGACGAGGCTCGGGCGCTCGGGTTGGGGGCGAGGGCGTTCTATACCAAGCCGGCCGATCTCGACGAGTTGGGCGACGCCGTGCGCACGATGGTCGATCGATGGCTGGCTTGATCTGGGTTCTGCTGGTCGAGGACGAGGCGGACCATAGGGCCCTCGTCAAGGAGGCCCTGGGGCGTCTGGCCCCTTCGGTTCCGATCTCGGAAGCCCGCAGCGTCGAGGAAGCGAGGGACTGGATCGAGCGCCAGGCCTCGGAGCCCGACTCACTCAACGGAGGTCTGGTGATCCTCGATCTCGGCCTGCCGGGGGCGCCCGGCTTCGATCTGCTCGAGTGGATGCGGTACGACCGGCCGTTCCAGACGGTGCCGGTCGTGGTGCTCACGGCTTCCGAGAACCCCCTGGACGCCGAGCACGCGTTCAACCTGGGTGCCAAGGGGTACTTCCAGAAGCCCTCTGACTTTCGGCAGTATCTCGGGATCTTCAAGCGGGTCTTCCACATCGCGGCCGAAGCGGAGCAACCGGAGGTCTCTGGCCCGACGGGGGGGGGCGCATGATGAGGGAGCGCCGGAGCCCGTTTCGCGCCAGCCTGATGATCGAGCCCTTGTGGAAGCGATGGCTCCTCGCGGCGCTCATCGTGGCCGTCTACGTGGGCGCCTTCATCCCGCTTTACGAGGAAGGCGGTGCCGCTGTATCGGCGCTCTCCATCTTTCCCGTCGTCATTCTGGGCTGGCTCTTCGGCGCCTGGGGCGGGCTCCTTTCCGGCGTGTTCGCCATCGGGCTGAACGCGGTGCTGCTCCATCTGGTCGGCGAGCCCGGGTGGTTGATCGTGGTCGGGCAAGACGGAGCGGAGGGATCGGCGCTCGTTCTCGTGGTGGGCTGCGTCATCGGCCTGCTCAGGGACCTCGGGCTGCGCCTCGACCGGCACCTGACGGAGTGGAGGAAGGCGGAGCGCGCGCTGAGGGAGACGGAGGATCGCTACCGGATTCTCTTCGAACGATCCCGGGATCCGATCTACGTGAGCACGCCTGAGGGGCACATCATCGAGGCCAACGACGCGCTCGTGCGGCTCTTCGGGTACCGTCGAGGGGAGCTGATGGACCTGGACGTCGAGTCGCTCTACGAGGATCCCGCCGACCGCGGGCGCTTCCAGCAGGACATCAGCCGGGCCGGGTTCGTCGAGGATTTCCCGGTACGTCTCCGTACCCGCGAGGGTGTGCTGAGGGACTGCCTCATCACCGCAACCGCCCGCTTCGACTCCGACAATCGGGTGGTGGAGTACCAGGGCTCGATTCGCGACGTGTCGGAGAGCCGGTCGCTGCACGAGCTCGCGGACCGCCGTACTCGTGAGCTCCAGGAAGCCGTGCGCGAGCTCGAGGCGTTCACTTATTCGGTTTCGCACGACCTCCGGACGCATCTGGTGACGATGGGCGGGTTCGCTTCGATCCTCTGGACGGACTACCGCGCCTCGCTAGATGAGAAGGGACAGGAGTTCCTGCGCCGCATCGTGAACGCCGGCCGGCGCATGGACGAGTTCGTGGGCGATCTCCTGGGCTACAGCCGCGTCACGCGTGTCATGCTGCGTCCCGAGCGTGTCGAGCTTGCGGAGATCGTCGACGGAGCCCTCGCGGCCTTGGAGGGGCCGATGACGGATCGGGACGCGCGGATGCTCATGGAGGGAACGCTTCCGGCCGTCCAGGCCGACCGGACGCTGCTGGGCCGAGTGATCGAGAACTTGCTTTCGAACGCCGTGAAGTTCGTGCCGCCGGATCGCGCGCCGGAGATACGGCTCCGGGCCGGGCTCGAAGACCGAAGGGTGCGTCTCGAAATCGAGGACAACGGCATCGGCATCCCCGCGGATCAGGTCGGGCGCGCGTTCCGCGCGTTCGAGCGTCTCGATCCGGGAAGCTCTTCGGGAACGGGCGTGGGCCTCACCATCGTCCAGAAGGCCGTGGAGCGGATGGGCGGTACCGTCGGCGTCGAGTCCCGGCCGGGGGAGGGCAGCACCTTCTGGATCGATCTGGAGGCCGCCAGGGAGTAGCGGGTCGATCGGACCGTCCCGAAAGCCGCGAGACGGCTGGACTGGCCTCGGCGGCCGCTGCTAGCTTACTGCCCAATCGACACCACACGGGGCCATAGCTCAGTTGGGAGAGCGCCTGCTTTGCAAGCAGGAGGTCGCCGGTTCGATCCCGGCTGGCTCCATACACCCACGACCCTCGAAGCTCAGCGGCTCCGAGGGTTCTCGTGTCTTCGCACCCTTCCGAACGCGGCGAGCGGAAGCGTCGCCGACGCGGACCTGGCGGCCGCCACGACCGCGTCGGCCGTCGCCGATTGATCTGCCTTCCGCCCCGAGCCGGATGAGGAGACGGGGTGCGCTCCTCAGCCGGCGGTGATCCCTCCGTCCACCGGTAGTGCCACACCGGTGACGAAGCTGGCATCGTCCGAAGCGAGGAAGAGGATCGCGCTGGACACCTCCCCGGCCGTGGCGATACGGCCGAGGGGGTGCTTCTCCGCCCATGCGCGTGCGGCGGCCTGGGGATCTCCGGTCTGTTGCCAGGCATCATGGATCATCTCCGTGTCCACGCTGCCCGGGCATACGCAGTTGGCGCGCACCCCCTCGGCCGCGTGGTCGAGCGCGATCGTACGCGTAAGGTTGATGATCGCGGCCTTGGAGGCGGCATACGCCGAGGAGCCGGGAAACCCGACCAGGCCGACGTAGGACGACAGGTTGACGATGCAGCCGCGCACACGGCGAAGGTGGGGCAGAGCCGCCCGGCACATGAGAAACGTACCCTTCACGTTCGTGTCGAAGGTGGCGTCCCATTCCTCCTCGGTATGCTCCTCGACCGTGCGGTTGCGGTAGATCACGCCGGCGGAGTTGACGAGGAGGTCCAGGCGGCCGTGCGTCTGCACCGCGTGCTCGACGGCCCGGACACAATCGCCGGCGCTGCGCACGTCGCCGGCGGCGAAGGAGCCGCCTTCGAGTGACTCCGCCGCCGCCGCGCCGAGCTCGGCGTTTCTCGCCATGAGCACCACGCGGGCACCCTCGCCGGCCAGAGCCCGTGCGGTGGCCAGCCCGATACCACGGTTGCCACCGGTCACCAGCGCCACCTTGCCTTGGAAACGGGGTGCGCGGGGGGAGGGGGCATGGGTCATGAAATCACCTCGTTCTAGATTCAGGCCTCAGGAGGGCCCGGTCCGTTGGGTTGAAGGTGCGGAGCTCTGCACAAGGTAGGGCCCGGCGCACCCCCCGTGCAGAGCTCCCGGCCTCGGCGGCCGCCTTCCGCGAGGCTCACAACCCACCTCCGTGGCGCATGCCGAGACCCGAATCCGATAGCCCACGCCGTGGCGCGGCGCTTCTCCGGGCGCTGCGACACCGCAATTACCGTCTGTTCTTCACGGGGCAGAGCGTTTCGCTCGTGGGCACGTGGATCACCCGCGTCGCGACGAGCTGGCTGGTTTGGCGGCTGACCCACTCGGCAGCCATGCTCGGGATCGTGGGCTTCGTGGGGCAGGTGCCCACCTTCCTCATCGCCCCCTTCGCGGGGGTGTGGGTCGACCGGCTGGACCGGTACCGCGTGCTGGTATCGACCCAGGCACTCGCGATGGTCCAGTCGCTCGTCCTGGCGACGCTGGCGCTCACCGGCGTGATCCAGGTGTGGCATGTGCTCGTGCTGCAGGCCTGCCAGGGGGTCATCAACGCCTTCGATACCCCGGCCAGGCAGTCCTTCCTCATCGACATGGTCGAGGATCCGGCGGACCTGTCGAACGCGATCGCCCTCAACTCCTCCATGGTGAACGCGGCGCGCATGATCGGTCCGTCCGTGGCGGGCCTCCTGATCGCGTGGGTCGGCGAAGGCTGGTGCTTCCTGGCGGACGGCGTGAGCTACCTGGCGGTGATCGTCTCGCTGCTGGCCATGCGCGTCGCACGGCGTACGCGTCCTGCCCGGGACAAGAAGGTGCTCCAGGAGCTGCGCGACGGGTTCGCGTATGCGTTCGGGTTCGCGCCGATCCGTTCGATCCTGCTGCTTCTCGCCCTCGTGAGCCTGGCAGGGATGCCCTACACGGTGCTGCTTCCGGTCATCGCGACACGCACGCTGCACGGCGGTGCGCACACCCTCGGCTTTCTCATGGGGGCCGGGGGGATCGGCGCGCTCACCGGGGCTCTCTATCTGGCCTCGCGCACCACGGTGCTGGGCCTGGGCAGGATGATCCCGAGGGCCTCGGCGACCTTCGGGGCGAGCCTGGTCCTCTTCGGTCTTTCGCCGTGGCTCCCCCTCTCGCTTGCGCTCATGGTGTTGACGGGCGTGGGGTTCATGATCCAGATGGCGGCCAGCAACACGGTGATCCAGACGTTGGTCCGTGAGGACATGAGGGGACGCGTGATGGCGTTCTACGCGATGTCTTTCATGGGGATGGCGCCGTTCGGTAGCCTCATCGCGGGGGCGGTGGCCGCCCATGTCGGGGCGCCGCGCACGGTCATGGCCGGGGGTGCGCTCTGCATCCTGGGTGCACTGGCGTTCGGCCGGAAGTTACCGGCGCTGCGCGAGATCGTGCGGCCGATCTACCGGGAACGCGGGATTCTACCCGAGGTTGCACGTGGGCTCGGTGAGGCGACCGCTCTCAGGGACGAGACCAGTCCGTAGAGTTGTGCCGAAGACCGGCCCGGCCGTGCCGGAGTCGCGAGGCTGCGGCCGTCTTCAGCCTTCCCAAGCGCTCGAGCCCACCGCGCAGGTGATGCAGTGGGTACTCAGCTTCTCGGGATTCTGGAAGGACTCGGGTGAGCCGCCGGTCTTGGCCCACTTCCGCGCTTGTGCGGCCTCGTCCGGAAAACCGAGTTGGTCCAGCGCGTCCGCGGCGGCATCCACGAACTCCGGCTGGGTCACGGAACGGGCCATGTCCAGGATCTGCTCGGCGGCGAGTCCCTCGCGGCTTGCCCGCTGCGCCGCCTCCTTGTAGTCGGCGAGGTGGATCAGCGCAGTGGCCATGTGGCCGGCGGCCACGTCCAGCCAGGTGAGCGTGCAAAGGGTACGCACCGCCTCGGGGTGGATCCGGATGATCTTGTTCGCGACTCCGCGCGCCGCTTCCGGCTGACCATCCTCGAGGAAGGTGTTGATGGCGCGGCCGTAGTACTCGAGCGCTCTCCGATGGTCGCCTTCCTTCAGACACAGGTCACCCGCACGATTCAGCGGTGTGCCCTGGTAGCCGGGAGGCGCTCCCTCGGCGGCGGCCTCGAGGTCCGCGAGACGATGTTCTCGGGACTTCGAGCTCGTGCGCCGCGCAGAGGCAGGCTGCAAGCGAAACCAGCGTGAAAAGGCGCTCATCAACAGGGGGGTGAACTTGAGCGGGTATCGACCGTCGAAGGAAGGTACTGAGGCGTGGAGCCCGGGGACAGAGGGGCCGTCATGAGTCCGACCGCCTCAGGGGGGAAAGAAAAACGGGCCGTGCCGGAGGGAATTCCGGCACGGCCCGTTCACCAACCGCCGCGAAGGATCTCAGCGATCAGATCTTGACGACGTTCTCCGCCGCCGGTCCCTTGGCGCCCTGGGTGATGGTGAACTCCACCTTGTCACCCTCACTGAGGCTCCTGAAACCCTCCGCCTGGATGGCGGAGTGATGGACGAAGCAGTCCTTGCCGCCGTCTTCGGGGGTGATGAAGCCAAAGCCCTTCTGATCGTTGAACCACTTCACGGTGCCTACGGTACGCATCATCCTGCTCCACTTGTTGTGTTGGCCCTCGTCGGAGTCCGGATGTTCCGTACCTACCGACTGACCCGCGTAGTCTCACCCCTACGCTGGGTTGTGGCACCTAGCCACAAAAAAAGGGCAACCGCCATCGGCGGTTCCCCGGTGTTTCTCACGTGGCCCTACTCGCTACAGTGTTCACTGCGCCAATAATGCGGGGGTGGGGGCGTCGGGTCAATACCGCAGCCAACCGGGGCGTTCGGCGCGCTCCACGGCCGGACGGTACGGAGGTCCGATCGCGGGGAGATCTCTGCACGGCCTCACCGTCCCCGGCGTCTCACCATGTACGAGAGATGCGCAGCCCCGCGGTGAAGTCCACTGAAGGACGGTCCGGCGGCGTGTCCTCCTGGAAGCTGGCGTCCCATCGCCACTTCCCGCCCAATCGGCCCGCGAAGCCGAGCACGAGGTTGATGGGCATCCCGTCGACCTCCTTGTCGCCGAACCCTTTCAGGCGCGGGCTGGCCGCCGTGACCTGCGCGACCGCCGAGATCCAGCTGTCCAGTGAACGTTCGGCGCCCACCATGACGAACCACGCGGCAGGCCTCACGAGCCCCCGGAGCTCCGGGGAGACCCGAACCGTCGAGGCGCTGACGAGTCCGTGCAGGTGGTAGCGGGTCCAGGACATTCGTCCCAGGGCCATCACCGCCACGTTGGCCCGCTTGCCTCCGATCGGGTTCTGGTCGCCCGGCAGCTCTCCGACCGCTCTCAGGCTGAGGACGCGGCGTCCGTCCTCGGACCGATACGCCCGCCACTTCGCGAACAGGCGCGCGTTGTCCAGGGTCAGGTACCGGTGGGCCACCTCGAGCCGCACGCGTCCCGACGCGTCGGTGAGCTCGGCCTTGAACGTGTTGAACGGGTAGTCGGCCCGGTCGCCGTCGCTGAGGCCGAGCGCGTGATGATAGCGGCTGAGGAACGAGTCCAGGATCCCTCCGCCGCTGGTCTCGAAGGTGAGACGACCGCCGACCTCCCAGGCGTCACTCAAGCCGTACCGGAGGGTCGTGCTGCTGAGCAGTCTCTCCATGTCCAGAAAGAGCCGGTGGCTCGAGGTGGAGTCGTGCTCGAATATGTTGGAATAGCCCAGGCTGAAATCGGCGCGGAACCGCCCCCCTGGCACCAGATCCGCTCCCTCGGTCATGGGCGTGTAGGAGACCCGCTGCAGGGGGCTCTGCTCCTCGTAGGTCAGGGGCCCGTACGAGTGGCTCTGGGCTGAAACGGGCTGGATTCCGCCGAGGAACGCTGCGGCGGCCGCGATCAGGAGGGGTGAGCGTCCGTGCATCATCTCCAGAGGTCGGGCTCCATTCTAGGGAACCGAACGCGTGGGCCGACCAAGCTCGCGGCTGAGCGGGTCGAATTCCAGGGGTGGGGTCGCGCGCCGCATCGGCGGAGGATAATCTCCCGTGCATGAGTCCCCTGCTGATCTTGACGGGCCTGCTGGTCATCGCCGCGGGCCTCGTGTCGCTGCGCACCGCCACCCGCATGCGTCTGGGCGTCCCGTTCGCGGCGCTGATCCAGGTTCTCGTGGGCGCCATCGTGTCGGTGGTGGGCTTCTCGTCCGGACCGGCGGGTGGGCGCGGTCTCCTGCTCGTGGTGGCTTCGGTGCTACTCGTGGTTGCGGCAGCGGGTTGGCAGGCCGTACGCGTACGGGCGGCCAGACAGGCCAGAGAGGCCTCCGAGGGGGCGCGTCTCGTGACCTACGTGAAGTACCTTTCCCACGATATCTCCCGCGACTGAGCCATTTCCGCGCCGGGGGGGTGTCGAGACGGCAGTCAGGGCGCCTGCGGCATTCTGCAAGACCTCTTGCGATTCTCCTTGCATCGGTCATCGAAGCGGGTCTAGCTTTCAGTCAGGTGGGTGTCGGCCGCTCCGGCGCCCCCCGAACCCTCCGATGAGGAGGGAACGCCGGCCCGACCGACGGTGACGTCGGGGTTGCGTAGGGAAGGGGATCTTCCTGGCCGGCGACCGACGTGAGCGGTCCTCTCCGATATCTCCATGCCGCGACCGCGCCCAGGAGTCTGGGCGTGGCTTTGCGTGTCTCCATCCCACGCGGGAAGCGGAGAGCGTGATCGTGCGGATGGGGGGGGAGTGGCGGTGGACCATGATGGCACGGTTCCGGATTCGGGCCGCCGGCGGGCGAGAGTTCACCCTGGGCACCCTCGACGCCTTCGTCCAGAGGGTGCAGACGGGTGATATTGCGCCGTCCGACCTCGTGTTCGATGGCCTCACCGGTGAGTGGGCTCCTGCCCGCAGTCACCCTGCCTATCATTTGAGTGCCGACCCTCTCGTCAGGGAGGGTGGAGGCGAGGCGGAGAGCTCCGACGGGCTCGAGGGATGGTCGGACCTCGGGGCGTCGACGATGGATCTGGTGGACGTCGAAGAGGCGTCTCCCGAGGACGAGGCCCAGGCGTTCATCGCACGCATGGAGGCGGAACGACGGTTCGAGCGGGACACGCGTCCGGCGCGCGTGAGCGGGGAGTCCCTGCTGGACCCGCAACTCGGACTCGTGAGCGGCGTGGTGCCGCAACGCGACCCCTGGCTCGAACGGCGCGTGAAGCCGCCCCGGGCTACGGTCGCGATGTCCGGGTCTTCGGGGGACTCCGGGCGGAGTCGGAGTCGGTGGCGGTGGTGGGTGGGGTTCTCCGTTCTGCTGTGCGCCGGGCTGGCCGCGACCGCCACGGTCGCTTGGCCTGCGCTGAGGACGAGCGGCACCCTGACGAGGCGGGCGGATGAGGTGTCTGCTCGAGACGCCCGGCCGGTACTGGCGACGGAATCCGCGGTCAGGGGCGCCGCCAGAAGCGACTTCCTCCGGGCCGTCGAGGATCTTCGCCGGGACCAGGGTGTCGGCCGCGTACCGCGCGCCTGGCTCGAGGGGAGATACCTCGCCGACCCGAAGGCGTACCCCGAGGTGCGGGATTACTGGGACCGCTACGTGAGCTTCGTGGAGGCGGTGCACCAGCGTGAGGCGGCCTTGTACCGTGACGCCTACCTGAACGCGGAGGAGCGGGCCGGCATCGCGGGCCCCATGCGAAGCCTCCGCATGGCAGGAGCGGCGGGTGACTTCGAGGCGCAGCGACCCGAGCGCGACGCCTTCTACGCTCAGGTCTGGAAGTTGGCCGCGGCGGCCGTGTCGCTCCACGAGACCCTTCTCTCGCTCGAGGGCCGCGTGAGCTACGAGCCCCTGCGTGGACCGCGTGTCTCGGCCGACCCGGTCATCGAGGCGGTAGGCACGGACCCTGAGGCGCAGGGGCGGTTGGAGGCCGCTCTGGACCGCGTTTTGACGGCTCTCGCGCCCCTCCAGAACGGGGAGCTCACCACCGAAGGCGCTCGCCAGCGCGTGCCCACCTGGATGGTGAACGGCCTGACGGAGCTCACGGCGCGCTGAACGCCGGCGGCGGGACGTCTGTCGACGTCCCCGCCGGGTTTGTAGGTTCGGTGATGGCACCGGTCCGGACGGTCCCCGAGCATCGTTTTTCCACGCGCGATATGCTGGCGGGCTTGAGCGTCGCCGTGATCCTCATTCCGCAGTCGATGGCACAGGCCGACGTCGCGGGCATGCCCAGCCATTACGGACTCTACGCCGCGGCCCTTCCGTGCATCGTGGCCGCACTCTTCGCCTCCTCCCCGTATCTGCAGACCGGCCCGGTCTCGACCACATCGCTGCTGACCTTCGGTGCCCTCGTACCGCTGGCCACGCCCGCCTCCGGGTCGTACGTGAAGTTGGCGGCGCTGCTGGCGCTCGTGGTCGGGCTGGCGCGGGTGGCGGTGGGACTGTTGCGCCTGGGGTGGCTTTCGTACCTCATGTCCCGGCCGCTGCTCACGGGCTTCATGTCCGCCGCGGCGATCCTGATCGTCGCCTTCCAGTTGCCCGCCGCTCTCGGGAGTAACGCGCCGGCCGGAGGCCTCCTCGCACGGGCGGGCTGGACCCTTGGCCATCCCTCCTCGTGGGAGCTTGCGTCCCTCGTCATGTCGGGGGTGACCGTGGCCGTGATCGTGGGCGGGCGCAAGCTCCATCCGCTCGTTCCCGGCGTCCTCCTGGCGGCGGTGGGAGGGACCGTCTACTCGGCGTTGACCGGGTACTCGGGTCCGAGAGTCGGTCCCATTCCCGCCGGCATGCCACCACTCTCTGTCGACCTGCCCTGGAGCAAGCTTCCGACCCTGGTCCTGCCCGGGATCGTGATCGCGCTCATCGGATTCTCGGAGGCCGCGTCCATCTCGAGGGTCTTCGCGTCGGAAGACAGGGAGCGATGGGATCCCGACCGCGAGTTCCTGAGCCAGGGTGTGGCGAACATCGCCGCGAGTGTCTCGAGCGCGTTTCCGGTGGGCGGTTCGTTCGCCCGCAGCGGCCTGGCGAGACTCTCCGGGGCGCAGAGCCGGTGGACCGGGATGGTGGCGGGTGGCGCGGTGCTGCTCTTCTTGCCGTTCTCGAGCATCCTGGCCCCTCTGCCGCGGGCCGTCCTGGCAGGGATCGTCATCGCCGCCATCTGGAACATCTTCCGGCCGAGGGAGCTCATCGGGCTCTGGTCGTTCTCCAGGGGACAGGCTCTGGTGGGATGGACGACGTTCATCCTCACGCTGGCGCTGTCGCCGCATCTGGATCATGCGGTCCTTCTGGGCATCCTCACCGCCGGTGCGGTACACCTGCTCCGGGAGGTCCAGCTCGACGTGGCGACCCGACGCGACGGCGATACGCTTCGGCTGTCGCCCGAGGGCGTGCTCTGGTTCGGCTCCGCGCCGGCGCTCGAAGACGAGATCCTCGCGAACCTGGCCAGGGAGCAGGGCATCTCGAGGCTGGTGATCGACTGTTCGGGCCTGGGGAGAATCGATCTCACGGGCGCATGGACGCTCGCGGACATGCTCGACGACGTCCGCCGGGCGGGTATTCAGGTAGACGTGACGGGCGTTCCGGAGCACGCACGCCGCGTGCTGCACGCCCTCGGTGAAGAACGATGGAACGGGAGCGATCCGCGATGAACGTGTCTTTCTTCGGAGCGGCCGGGACGGTGACCGGGTCCCGCCATTTGCTTACCTCGGGCACGAAGCGGGTGCTCGTCGACTGTGGGCTCTTCCAGGGTCTGAAGGCGCTGCGTCTTCGAAACCGCGAGGAGCTTCCGTTCGATCCGAAGTCGCTGGACGCCGTGGTCCTGACCCACGCCCATCTCGATCACTCCGGGTTCCTGCCGGTTCTCGTGAGGGAGGGCTACAAGGGCCCGATCTACTGCACCGAGCCGACCGAGGAGCTGACACGGATTCTCCTGGCGGACTCGGGCCATCTGCAGGAAGAGGACGCGCGGTACGCGAACAAGAAGGGCCACACCCGTCACAGCCCGGCCCTTCCGCTCTATACCGAGGAGGAAGCCAGGCTGGTGGGGCCCCAGCTCCGCCCGGTTCCCCTCGACCGCTCCGTCGAGGTGGACGGGACCACCCTCACGTTCACCACGGCCGGCCACATTCTGGGAGCCGCGTCCGTGCGGATCGAGACCAGCGCGGGCTCGGTGCTCTTCAGTGGTGATCTGGGCCGGCCGGACGACCTGCTCATCCCCCCGCCGGAAGCGCCCCCGGTGGCCGATTTCGTTGTGATGGAGTCGACCTACGGCGGACGCGAGCACCCGATCATGCATCCCGAAGAGGCGCTCGCCCTGGTGCTGCGTCGTACGATCAGGAGGGGTGGGATCCTCATGATTCCGGCCTTCGCCGTGGGCCGTGCGCAGCTCATTCTCTACGCGCTGTCCCGGATCTTCGCCGCGGGGTCGGTCCCACGCGTGCCCGTCTACCTGAATAGCCCCATGGCGATCGACGTCAAGGACCTGTACCTGCGTTTCCCGTCCTTCCATCGCCTGACGAAGCAGGCGGTGGCCGAGGCGTTCCGGGTGGCCGGCTACACGCGGACGGTGGAGGAATCGAAGGCGCTCAACGCCCGGGTGGGTCCCCTCGTCCTGATCGCGGGCGCGGGCATGCTCTCCGGGGGGCGCATCATCCACCATTTGAAAGCGTACGGTCCGGACCGGCGCAACACGGTGCTGCTCACCGGATATCAGGCCGCGGGGACCCGCGGGGCTTCGCTGCTGGGAGGTGCCACGCACCTGAGGATCCACGGACACGAGGTGCCGA
Source organism: uncultured Gemmatimonadales bacterium (assembly GCA_963751265.1). Classification (GTDB taxonomy): domain Bacteria; phylum Gemmatimonadota; class Gemmatimonadetes; order Longimicrobiales; family Gaopeijiaceae; genus SZUA-318. The sequence continues at coordinate 574,361 of CAVVTU010000001.1, forward strand.
TTCGGGCCGAAGTGGCCACCATGGACGGGCTCTCGGCCCACGCCGATCAGAGCGAGCTGCTGGATTGGCTCGGCGCCATGCCACGGGCCCCGCGCAAGGTCTGGCTCGTTCACGGTGAGCCCGGCGAGGCCGATGCACTGCGCAAAGCCGCCGAGCGCAGGCTCGACCTGAACGTGCGCGTCGCGGAGGACCACCGCACGGTGGTCCTCGACTAGGAGTCCGCCGGCGAGCGGGAGGTGTGCTCGCCGGCGACGGCTCCACCGAGCCCCCGAACGACAGACCCCGCCCGGGGCCGAGGCCCCGGGCGGGGTTCACCCGCGCCGGCCCCGGAGTGGGCCGGCCCGAGTGGGCACCGCTCAGATCAGGTCACTGGCTCACCCGCAGGTTGACGATCCGAGTGGTGCCGTCGGCATCCTCTATCTTGAGGGAGGCCACCGAGTTGGACTTCACCTTCGACAACTCCTCCTTGAAGTTCGAGGCGTGAGCGATCTTGTGTCCGTTGAGCTCGACGATCTTCTCGCCGGGGCGGACACCCCGCCGTCCGGCGGGACCCCAGGGCCGAACGTCCGTGACCACCGCGCCACCGGCCGAATCGTAGCCGTAGTGATCGGCCGTCCGGGCGTCCATCTCCTGGACGTCGATGCCCAGGCGCTCGGCCGACATGGCCGGGGTCGCGCTCTCGGCCTTGCTGCCCGATGGGAGCTTGGCCGTACCGAGCTTCACCTCGATGTCACGCGCCTTCTTGTTGCGGTAGACCTTCAGGTCCACGACGTCACCCGGCTCGTGCTCGGCGACGAGCTGCTGAAGGTAGCCGCTGCGATCCACTTGTTGACCGTCCACGGACCAGATCACGTCACCTTGCTGGAGGCCGGCCTTGTCGGCAGGACCGTCCTTGGTCACCTGTTGGACCAGCGCACCGGACACGGAGGGAAGTCCGTAGACCTCGGCGTCCGCCGGAGCCACGCTCTGGATCTGCACACCGAGGAGGGGCCGGTCGACGTGCCCGCTCTTGATGAGGTCCTGGGTTATGTGCTTGACGAGATCCGACGGGATCGCGAAGCCGTAGCCCTGGTAGTAGCCGTCCGTGCTTTCGATGGCGGAATTCACACCCACCACCTGGCCGGCCATGTTCACCATCGGTCCGCCGGAGTTGCCCGGATTGATGACCGCATCCGTCTGGATGAAGTTGTCGATCGCGTAGCCAGCGAGCTTGTCACCGTAGTTGGGGTTCTGCTCGAGCGACTGCTGCGTGATCTGGAGTGGACGCCCCTTGGCGCTCACGATGCCCGCCGTGACGGTGTAGTCGAGCTGGCTGCCGCCCCCGATGCCGGGGTTGCCGACCGCCATGATCCACTCACCGACCTGCAGGTTCTCGGAGCTGCCGAAGGACAGGGTGGGGAGCCCGTTGGCGTCGATGTCGATGACGGCGAGATCGGTGGTGGGGTCGATGCCCATCACCTTGGCCGTGAAGGTCCGCCCGTCCTTCAGGGTCACGGTCACCTTGTCCGCGTCTTCCACCACGTGGGCGTTCGTGACGATGTGCCCGTCCGGGCTCACGATGAAGCCGCTACCGCCGGCGAACTCCGGAGCCGGCTGACCGTGCGGCTGCATCTGCGGGTTCTGGAAGAACTGCCGGAAGGGCTCGGGGATGTTCTGCATGTTCGGCGCACCCTGCGCAGCCGGCTTCTTCTCGACCTCGATGTTCACGACCGCGGGTGTCACCATTTTCGCCAGGTCGGCGAACGACGTGCTCACGGTTTCGGGGCCGCCCGGCACCGCGGTGGCGGCCGGCTTCGTGGCGGCCGTCATGGCGGACGCCGCCGGGACCGCGCTGGCCACCCGCGTCGGCTGGTGGGTCTGATTGGCCCACGCCCAGCCCGCGCCGACGATCACGAGCACGGCCACGAGCCCTCCCTCGGCGATTCGCTTGTTCTTCAGCTTGTTCCACATGTGTCTTCCTCCTCGTCTCGTACCGCGTCTATCGTCCGCGGGCGCCCAACGCGTTCTCGAGGACCGTCGAGTCCTTCCCGAGCGCGCCCAGTGCCGCTCTCGCTACCTTCACCGCGTCCTTCGATCCATCCGTGGCGAGCCGCTCGGCGGCGGCCCGTGCGTCCACGAGCGTGTTCTTCGTCTGCTTGGTGAGCTCCAGGTTGGAGCGCTGGTACGCACCCTCGAGCTCCGCCGTGCTCGCTTCCATGTATTTGCTCGCGGACATCGGGCGATCGCCCTCGACCGCCCGTGTCGCCAGCGCCCGGTGCTCCTCGGCGAGCGCCAGGTAGGCTCGCGTCATCACGTCATCGACCTGCTCCATGGGGGCGGTGCCTTCTCGCTGGATGCTTCGGCCCAGTTCCCGCAGCTCGATGCCCGCACCGTCGAGCCTCAGCTTCAGTTGTCGATCCTGCGCGTGTGCCGCCTCCAGGCGAACGAGCGCCCCCGCGGCTTCGAAATCCTTGGCTGCGTCGTCCCTCTGGTCGACCACGAACAGCTCTCTGGCCCGCATGAGGTGGGAACGGGGCAATCCGGCCAGTCCGACCCAGACGTCTTCGCTGATCTCGGGGGTGCCGGCATCCGTGGCGGCCGTTGCGCTCGGGTTCTTCTGAGGCGGATCTTCGACCTCGTTCCGAGCCCACGAGCCGCAGCCGGTCAGGACCGCGACGATCGCGGCGACCCCCAACCAGCGTAGCGTATGACCCGTGCGTGCCCTCGGCATCGTCTTCTTCTCCCTCGTCGTTGCCCTGCCCGAGCCGCCTCCGTCGGAGGTCCGTCGGGCGATCGTCACGGATTACTCATGCAGACCCTGTGCCAACACGTAAGTAACTATATGACATATAGTTAGGTGGATCATGCGGATGGTTGTTTTGAACCAATGTTGGTGCATGCAGGGTCCGGATGGTTGATATGGACCACCCGGCGGACCGCCGGGCCTCCTCGATCCTGCCAGGTTGACGGTGGGGAGCGCTCAGACTCTCATTAGGCATGAAATCAGGAATGTCCGAAGGGAGGGCGCGCCGGCCGTTCCGGCTCTGGCTGCTGGCGCAGGCACGTTGGATCGTGCCGGTCGGCGCCACCGTTCTCATCGGTGGCGTCGGGGTCCTGCTCTTCTCGAGCGTGCGGCGCAACCAGGAGCGGGCCGAGCTCATCCGCGAACGGCTCGCGGTCACCGCAAAGATCCAGTCGCTTCGGATCCAGCTTCAGCAGGACCTTCTCGACGAGGTCGGGGGGCTCGTCTCCACCCGCTCGTATCTGGTCGACGACGTGCGTCTGCAACTGGCGGAGGCCGAGAATCTCGGTCTGGACGCCGAGACCCACGCGAGGCTCAACGACCTCTCCGTGCTTCTCGGGAACTCCGGTGTGGTGCCTGGCTCCACGCTCCTCGCGGCGGTCAGCCTGCTCAGAGAGATCCACCAGGCCGAGGTCACGGCCCAGTCGAACCTGCTGGACCAGATCCGTCGTGACGGGCGGCGGGAGGAGACGGCCGTCCTCGGCGCGCTGGGTGGTCTCCTTCTCCTGGCGCTCATCGGCGTGTGGACGGCCCGCACGCGCGTTCTCAAGCCCATGGACGAGCTCAGGGAGCTGCTCTCGCGCCTCGGGGAGCGTGACTTCGCGCGCATCGAGGTCGACGGAGTCGATCCTCTCCTGGAGCCGCTCTTCAACAACTACAACGAGCTGGTCACCCGACTGGCGGCGCTCGAGGAGGAGCACCGCGACCGGGCCCGGTCGCTGGAGCGAAAGGTCTACACCGCGACGCGTACACTGCTCGAGCAGCATCGCAGCCTGGCGACCGCGGAGCGTCTGGCCGCGGCCGGCGTCACCGCGTCCGCCGTGGCGCACGAGTTGCGTAATCCGCTCGCCGGCGTGCTGATGGCGCTCGAGAACTTCCGCTCCGACAGCACCGACCCCGCAGCAGGGGAGCGCATCACGCCCGTGATCGGGGAGGTGCAGCGTGTGACGCGCCAGCTCAACCGATACCTTGCCGAGACGCGCCATGAGCCCGAACCGCCGGTAGCGACGGATCTGCGTGAGCTGGTGGGCGACCTTCTGGGCCTGCTCCGCCACCAGGTATCCGAGGACGTCGAGTTGGTTGCCGAGGTTCCCGACAGGCTCGTGTGCGAGCTTCCCCGAGACCGGATCCGTCAGATGCTGCTCAACCTGGTGCTCAACTCGATCGAGGCGCTCGATTCGGCTCCGGGTCGAGTGAAGGTACGGGCCGTTCCCGAGGACGGAGGTGCCGAGATTGTCGTCGCGGACGACGGCCCGGGCTTCTCCGACGAGATGCTGGCCCATGGTCCGCGGCCGTTCGTCACGGGCAAGCCCGTCGGGACCGGCCTGGGGCTGGCCATGGTGGAGCGTACCGTCTCGGACCTCGGTGGAAAGGTGTCGCTCGCGAACGGGCCGGACGGTGGGGCCGTGGTCCGGGTCTTCCTCCCGTGCCGCTCATGAGTGGGCACCTGCTGGTCATCGAGGACGAGGACCTCCTCGGCCGTGAGCTCGTCCGCCACTACGTGGACCGGGGATGGGAGGCCGAGCGTGCCGTGACGCTTGCCGACGCGCGGACGCGGCTGGCCGAGCTCGATCCCCTTGTCGTGATCTCGGACATGAACCTGCCGGACGGGAACGCCCTCGATCTCCTCGAGGAACGGCACTCGCAGGGGCCGCCGTCCGCCTCGGAGTGGGTGTTCCTGACCGGATTCGGAACCGTGCCCGACTCGGTACGTGCGATCCGTCTGGGTGCATACGACTTCCTGGAGAAGCCGTGCAGCCTGGATCGTCTCGACGTGGTCGTGGCCGGGGCGCGTCGCAGCGCCGAGGCCCAGCGAGCGATCGAGGACCAGGCGGCCCGCGGCAACCGGCGCTACTCGCTGGATACGTTCGTCGGCGAGAGCGCGCCGGCGCGGGCCGTGCGCCGGATGCTCGCCCGCCTCGTGGATGCGCCGATCGGCTCGCTCGTGATCTCCGGAGAGACGGGCACCGGCAAAGGGCTCGTTGCGAGGATCCTGCACCACGGAGGGGCTCGCGCCAGAGGGCCGCTCGTCGAGGTGAACTGCGCGGCGATTCCGGGCGATCTTCTGGAGTCGGAGCTCTTCGGGCACGAGGCCGGGGCCTTCACCGGCGCGTCCGCAAGGCATCGCGGCCTCTTCGAGCAGGCACACCGAGGCACGCTCCTGCTCGACGAGATCTCCGACATGAGCGCGACGCTGCAGGCCAAGCTCCTCAAAGCGCTCGAGGACGGACGGGTGCGCAGGGTCGGCGGCGAGCGGGAGACGGTGGTGGACGTGTGCGTCTTCGCGGCGAGCAACCGTGATCTTCCGGTCCTGGTGCGAGCGGGAGCCTTCCGGCAGGACCTCTTTCACCGCCTCGCGGTGGTGACCGTGGATCTTCCTCCGCTTCGGGACCGGCTGGAGGACCTCGAGCTCCTGACGTGGAGATTCGTCTCGGAGTTCAACGCACGCTCGGGCAAGCGAGTGACGCGCGTCCCGGATTCGGTGTGGGCTCGAATGCGGGCATACTCGTGGCCCGGCAACGTGCGAGAGTTGCGCAACGTGGTCGAGCGTTGCGTGCTTCTGGCCGACTCGGAGGTCTTTCCGGAGCAGTGGCTCCGCCTCGCGGAGGATGCGGTTCCGTCCTCGTCGGCCCGGACCGGCGAGGCCGCCACCCCCCCGGAGCCCGCACGCGCGAGCACCGGGCGGCCGGTCGACGAGGCGGCCGCGATCGCGCTCGCCGGCTCGGCCGGGCTGGAGGAAGTCGAGGAGAGCCTCATCCGAGCCGCCCTGGAGCGCCGGGACGGAAACGTGACTGCCGCCGCGCGCGATCTGGGCATCACGCGCCAGACCCTTCGGTATCGAATGTCCAAGTACGGCATCGATCGCGCGGGTACGTCCGGAACAGAGTGAGGTCGAGCTTCGTAGGGATTATCAGACACAGGTCGCTTCGTTTCCGGGGGGTCAAATGTTCGAGCTCATCGCCGCTGGAATCGCCGGCGTCGCCGGCGTGGCCGGCCACATCAAGTCACGGCAGTTCGTGGGCAAGCGACTGCGCTATACCGCGCTGGTCGAGAAGCCGATGCTCGGTCTCTGGGCCGGGGTGGCGGCCGCGGTGGTCGCCGCGCCGGTGGTCGCGCTGCTTCCCATCGTCGGAGCCGGAACGGCGATCGCCGTCGGTGCCGGCGTCGGGACCGGCGTGGCGCTGGGCGTGAAGGACACCAAGGGCCCGCCGCTCCTGGAGGACTGAAGCGCCAGGGGCCCGAGGGCTCCGGCGGTCCCGACGGACCGCCGGGCGCCGGCGTGCGCTCCGAACGGCCTGCGCCCTACGGGGTCCACCCGACCCTCCCGCGCTTCGTCGTGTATGGAGCCTGTATTGGTTTCTTCACATGACAGAGCCGGGAGAGTCCCATGACCCACGATCTCTCGCGTCGTGACTTCCTCACGTCCACCGCGGTGGCCGCCGCCGCCGTTCCCCTCTCACACCTCGAGCGAGCCCACCTCCTGCCGGGCGTCTCCGCCTCGGACGGGCAGGGTCCGGAATCCGGATTCGTCCGTCCGGTGGGCGCCGCGCTCACCGGTGAGCCCATCGTTCCGGGAGCCCATCCGTTCGACCTCGATCGGATCCGATTGCGGCCGGGGATGGAGCTGGACGGTCTGGAGGTCAACCGCAGGTTCATGACGGGGCTCGATCCGGACCGTTTGCTGCACATGTTCCGGATCACGGCGGGGCTGCCCTCCGACGCCGAGCCGTACGGCGGCTGGGAGGCGCCCGACGTCGAGCTGCGGGGCCACTTCACGGGGCATTACCTGTCGGCCTCGGCGCTCTTCTCGGCGCAGACGGGCGACGACGCCCTGAAGACGCGCGCCGCTTCGATGATCGGGGAGCTGGCCAAGTGCCAGAAGGCCAACGGCGAGGGGTACCTGAGCGCGTTCCCGACCTCGCTCTTCGATCGACTCCGCCGCCACGAGCGTGTCTGGGCGCCGTTCTACACGTACCACAAGATCATGGCCGGGATGCTGGACAACTACAACCTGCACGACAACGAGCAGGCGCTCGATGTCGTGCGCGGCATGGCCGACTGGGCGATCGCCTACGCTTCGCCCATCCCGGACGACGAGTGGCAGAAGATCCTCATGACCGAGTTCGGCGGCATGAACGAGGTGCTCTACAACCTTTACGCCGTGACGAACGAGCAGCGCTACGCCGAGCTCGCGCACCGCTTCGACCATCGCTGGCTCTTCGACCCGCTCGCCGAGGCGAAGGACAGCCTCGCGGGTGTCCACGGCAACACGAACATCCCGAAGGTCATCGGTGCGGCGCGGCGTTACGAGCTGACGGGCGAGCCGCGCTACCGGATGATCTCGACCTACTTCTGGGACGAGATCACACGTCGCCGTGCCTACGCTACCGGGGGCACCACGAGCGACGAGCACTGGAAGGGCTCGCCGGGGCATCTGGCCGACACCCTGGGCGGCTACACCGAAGAGACGTGTCCCACGTACAACATGCTCAAGCTGACGCGCCATCTCTTCACCTGGTCGCCCGACGTGCGTCTGGCCGACTACTACGAGCGTGCCTACATCAACGGAATCCTGCCCACGCAGCATCCGGGCGACGGCGACAAGCTCTACTACACGCCGCTGGCCGCCGGCTTCTGGAAGCACTTCGGCGTGCCGGGCACGGACTTCTGGTGCTGCACGGGCACGGGGGTGGAGAACTTCTCCAAGCTGGCCGACAGCGTCTACTTCCACGATGACGACGGGATCTGGGTCAACCTCTTCGTACCTTCCGAAGTCGACTGGAAAGAGAAGGGGGTGCGCCTGACGCAGGACACGCGGTTCCCGGAAGGCGACACTACGACGCTCGTCGTCCACGCCGACGCTCCGACGAAGCTGGCGCTACGCGTGCGCGTCCCCTGGTGGGCCGGACAGGGCGGGAGGGCCAGACTCAACGGGCGGGACCTGGATGCGTTCGCTGGGCCGAGCAGCTATCTGGTGGTCGACCGGACCTGGAAGGACGGTGACCGGCTCGAGCTCGCGCTGCCGATGGCGCTGCACGTCGACCCGATGCCCGACGACGACGGGCTGCAGGCGGTCCTGTACGGCCCCGTGGTGCTCGTCGGACGGATGGGCACGGAGGGGCTTACGAAGGAGAACCTGCGTTCCGACAACGGGTCGGTCCGGTACGTGAACCCCGACCCGCCCGAGACGCCGGTGATCCACACCGACCAGCCGATGGACCCGACGAGCTGGGTCGAGCCGGTGCCGGGCGAGCCGCTCACCTTCCGTACGCACGGGCAGGAGAAGAGCATGGAGCTCGTGCCCCTGTACCGGCTTTTCGACGAGCGCTACGTGACGTATTGGAGGGTGCGCAAGCAGGCCTGAGACCGGCCGATCGAGGGCCGAGGGCCGGCGGCGCCCGCGGGGTCGGCCCGCGCGGCGCTGCCGGCCCTTCGTGTCTCAGCGAGCCGCGGCCCGGCTGGCCTGCTCGAGCGCCGTGGTGGCCGCGTCGAAGTGTGCGGCCAGGTCGGCGATCTCGTGCGCGGTTCGCTCGCGGTCGTCCGCACGAATGGCTTCCTTCACCGACGGAAAGACCATCGTGGCGTACCCGTTGTCCTCATCCGCGGCGTAGATGAGGTTGCGGAACCAGGAGCGCCCCTCGAGCCCCTCGGGGCGCGTCAGGGCTCGCTCGACCTCTCGGAGCGCGGCGTTGACGCTCGCGAGCTGTTGCTTCGACGGCGGCCCACCCCCCAGAAGGGCGTCGCGCGCCGAGTCGAGGGCGGTGGCGGCGTTCTGGAAGCGGTAGAGCGCCTCCGCGACCGGGGCCATCGTGCTCGTCCAGCGCTTGGCGGCGAGCTGGTGGTCGACGTCGGGGAGGTAGCGCTCCATGGTGCGGGCGAACTCCACGTAGTCGTACGGGAGGACGTCCGCGTTCGCCAGGCGGAGCACCATGGCCGCCGCGATCCGGGCGGCGGTCGCGTGGTACTTGAAGCCGGGGTCCCCGAACTTGGACATCCAGGTGAAGTCGTCGTACTGGGAATGGTACACGCCCCCCGGTCCCCCGAATCCCCACTCCGCGATGGGGATGCCGAGGTGGTTGTAGAAGCCCGCGAAGTCGGATCCACCCCCTGGATCACCCATGCGGGGCTCATCGGAGCCGGTCACGCCGGCCGCTTTGCGCCACACCTCGTAGACACTCCCTTTCCCGTTCGGGTCCTGCACCTCACGGGCCACGTCCCGCAGCGTCGACCGAAGCGAGGGAGAGCCCCCTCCGCCGAAACGCACACCCTGGGCCGCGACGTCCTGGTTCAGGTACGCGGCCGCGCCCTTCAGGAGGCTGAGCGAGTCGTCCTCGACGTACTCGCTCGAGCCGATCAGCCCCCACTCCTCGGCATCCCACGTGGCGAACACGATGGTTCGCTTCGGACGGTGGCCCTGCGCGACCTCCTGGGCTACGGCGTGCGCGGCTTCGAGGATGCTGACCGTGCCGCTCACGTTGTCCGCGGTGCCGGGCCCCCACGCGTCGCGGTGGCCCCCTATGATCACCGTCTCGTCGGGGAACTCCGTGCCACGTACGATGCCGAAGGTGTCCCAGATCTTCTTGTAGCCGGCACTCGCGCGGTCGTCCTGAACCTGCAGACGGGCCCGTACAGGTCCGGGCCCCACGTGGTAACGGAAGGGGAGCCCACCCTGCCAGGACGACGCCGGGATGTGCGTGCCGCGCAGGTCACGCAGCAGCTCCATGGCGTTGCCGTAGCCGATCGGGATGACCGGGATGTGCGGTACGTCCATCTGGTCGAGCGAGAGCCTGCGGGCGCCGTCGGTACTCGGCCAGCCGGGGGTCGACGGGTCGCCGTCGACGTTGAGGACGCTTCCACGCTGGACCCCTGCCGGTGGCCGCATGGGCCCCCGGGGGTAGACGTCGCCGCGCACGTAGCCGTCGTCCTGCGGATCGCTGTACATGATCAGCGCGATCGCGCCGTGCTTCTCCGCCTCCCGCGCCTTGATGCCTCGGAAGCTCCGGCCGTATCGCACGACCACCACCTTGCCCTGGACCGATACGCCGAGGGAATCGAGTCGGGCGTAGTCTTCGATCAGGCCATAGTTGGCGTAGACCACCTCGCCCGTGACGTCGCCGACGCCGCTGTATCCGTTGACGGTGGGATACTGCGCGAGCGATGAGGTCGGATCTCCCTCCACGGGTGGCTCGGCCAACGGCAGCTCCTTCCGGCTGCCGTCCACGCGCCAAAGATGCACCGCGGTGGGTATCGGCATCCACACCTCGTAGGTGCGCACGTCGGTATCGAGCCCCCACTTCTTCATCTGCTCGATCACGTAGTCCCGGGTGCGCGCCTGGCCCGGCGTGCCCGAGACGTGGATCTCCTTGGACAGCGCCTTGGAGTGGGCCTCGGCGCTGGCCGGGTCGGGCGTGGCGATGGCGCTCGCCTCGAGGGCGCGCTCCCCCGAGGAGGCCGCTGAGGTGTAGCCCTGAAGCTGTTGGGCGGCGACGGGCGAGGCGACGAGGAGGGCGAGCAGGGCGGTCCTTCGAATGGTCACGGATGGGCTCACGGATGGGCTCACGGATAGGGGTCAGGGGTCCCGGCGCGAAGAGCGCACGGTAGGGGCGGGCGGGCGCGCGGGCAATCCTCGTTCGGCTTTCGGCCCGGCGCCCGCCTCCCTCAGCTCGTCGTGGCCACCTGGTACTGCTCGAGCTTGCCGTCGGGCATCTGGAACGTCCACACCCGCAGGGTCCGCTCCGCCAAGGTGACGCGGAAGACGCGCAGCAGCATCCCGCCACGGTGCGCCTCACCGGTCTGCACGAACGACTTCGGCTGACCGAGGGGCGCGAGGCTGGCCGCGAAGTCGGCGAGCGCCTGGTCGCTGAAGTACGCGTTGGCGTCGTCGGTGAAGAGCGAGCGGTCGATGGTGCCGAGCTGCAGTCCCTCGAAGATCTCGCGCGCCTGCTTCTCCCGGGCCTGGGTGTTCTCGTCCTGCGTCGTGAAGAGCAGGGAGCCGATGCCCTGGGCGATTCCGCTGGCGGCGCTGGCGGCGTCCTGGTTCGTGAGGACCACCACGGCCGCATGGTCGTCGGGGAAGACCAGGTTGGCGGCGGTGAACCCGGAGACCTCGCCCGTGTGGGAGATCACCCGGTGCCCGCCTTGCATGCCCACGTCGACCCCGAGCCCGTAGCCGGCCCCGACCCCGTTCTTCAGGAGCACTTCCTTCTCCATCTCCCGATACGACTCGGCGCTCATCAGGGTCTCGTCGATCATGGAGATGTCCCACCGGGCCAGGTCGCTCGGCGTCATCGAAAGCTCCCCCATGGCGAAGAGCCAGCCCTCTCCTTCGTCGGGCGCGGGGCGGAGCGGGCCGAGGGCGTAGCGCAGGTATCCGGTGGGATCGGACTTCGTGACCTGGCTCCGGTCGATGTCGAGGACGCTCCGCATCTTCAACGGCTCGAGGATACGGCTGCGCACGAAGTCGAAGAACGGCATCCCGCTCGCCTTCTCGACGATCACCCCCGCGATCACGTAGTTCGTGTTGCTGTACTGCCACTTCGTGCCCGGATCGAAGTCCAGCGGTTTCTTGGCCCACCGGTCCATGATCTGTCGGGGTGTCGTCGGTTGGAGCATTGCCGGCGGCACGTAATCCTGCGGCCAGTAGTCCTGATAGCCCGAGGTGTGCGAGAGGAGCTCCCGGATCGTGACCTCGTCGGCGCGGGTCAGGTCGGGCAGAAAGCGGGCGACGGGATCGTCCAGCGAGAGCTTGCCCTCTTCCTGGAGCATCAGGATCGCCGCCGCGGCGAACTGCTTGCTGATCGAGCCGATGCTGTAGCGCATGTCGGTACTCGCCGGCGCCTCGGGGTCGAGCCGGGCGTCGCCGTACGCCTGCGCGCACACGAGTTGCCCGTCCCGTACGACGGCCACGGAGGCGCTGGGCACTCCGGTGCGCTCCAGGACCCTCCGGGCCACGGAGTCGACCTGATGGGTGAACGGCTCCTGCGCCCGCACCGGGAGGGCCCAGGCCGCGAGTACGACGATTCCGGCGAATGCTATCTTCCGCATGATCGGTCCCCGACGACGTTGAGACGAGCTGGGGGTTCCGGGTTTCGGCACCCGACGGAGATTGACGAGATGAGCGAGATGGATCAACAGGGAGCGTTCTGGGAGAGTCCCGAGGTCGTTCAACGCTTTGCCGGGCGGGATCCGGATCACCGACTGAGCGCACTGGCCGAAACGCTCGATCCCGGAAGAGATCGCGTGCTGGACGTGGGGTGCGCCGGAGGCCGGAACACGGTCTTCCTCGCCGGGCTCGGCGTCCACGTGGAATCCCTCGACTCCTCGGCGGCCATGGTCGAGGAAACCCGCCGGCGCCTGGTGCCCATCCTCGGCGAGGACGAGGCCAGGCGCAGGGTGAGGCATGGACGCATGGACGACCTGTCGGCCTGGGATTCGGGCAGCTTCGACCTGGTGGTGGCGCTCGGCATCCACCAGAACGCGGAGACCATGGAGGAGTGGGACCGAGCGATGGCGGAGGCCGCGCGCGTGCTGAGGCCGGGAGGTCGGATCCTCGTGGCCCATTTTACGCCGGATCTGGACCTGACCGGGGACGGGGTGGAGCCGGTGGTGGGCGAACCCCATGTGTACACGGGGCTCCGCGCCGGCGTGCGCGCCGTGCTCCTCTACGCGGACGAGCTCGACGAGGCCATGGCCCGGCATGGGTTTCGTCCGCGGGTCCCGAGCGAGACGGTGGTCGTGGAGCTGGACAGGGGACGACGCGCCACGGTGAACGCGCTCTTCGAGCGTGTGGAGGCCTGACGGGTCGGCGGAGGAGGGGATCCTCAGGCGCCGGGTTGCGCGCGTCTCCCTCACGCCAGACGTTGCCGGACGACCCTTTCGACCGTGATTCGCCCGAGTGGCGAGGGGGGAAGCGACAGAGTCCGGGCCGTGGCGCACCGGTCACGGCGTAGGAAGGCTCCACCGCGGCCCGCCGTCTCACTCCGACAAGCTCCTGAAAGCCCATGAGCGCAATCGTCCTGCTCGTCGTCGGTCTGGCGGCGTTCTTCACCGGCTACCAGATCTACTCCCGATACATCGCTCGCCACGTCTACCAGCTCGACCCCGATTTCGTCACGCCGGCGCACCAGTTCGAGGACGGCACCGACTACGTGCCGACGAACAAGCACGTGCTCTTCGGGCACCACTTCACCTCGGTCGCGGGCGCCGCCCCGATCGTGGGGCCGGCCATCGCGGTCATCTGGGGTTGGCTGCCGGCGTTCCTGTGGGTCGTGCTGGGAACGATCTTCGCCGGCGCGGTGCACGATTTCGGCGCGCTCTGGCTGTCCGTGCGGCATCGGGGCCACTCCATCGGCACGGTGACCCAGGACGTCCTGGGCTCGAGGGCCCGGGTGCTCTTCCTGTTCATCATCTTCTTTCTGCTCTTGATGGTGAACGCCGTGTTCGCGGTGGTGATCGCCAACCTCTTCATCGCGAACCCGGGGGCGATCTTCCCGGTCTGGATGGCGCTGCCGACCGCGGTGGTGGTGGGGCTGCTCGTCTACCGGACCCGGGCCGGCATCCTGGTGCCGAGCCTCGTCGCGCTGATCCTGCTCTACGTCTACATCTGGCTCGGCCAGTACATCCATCCGCAGCTTCCGGACTTCTTCCAGTTCGCGCCGACGGCCGCTCAGCTCCAGGCAGCCGGCGGGAACGCGGCCGCCGCCCACGCAGCGGCGGTGACCGACGGGATTCGCGCCGGATGGGTCATCGTCATGCTGATCTACGGCGCGTTCGCCTCCACGCTGCCGGTCTGGCTCCTGCTGCAGCCCCGCGACTACATCAATAGCCATCAGCTCTTCGTGGCTCTGGCCGTCATTTTCGCCGGGATCCTGGTGGTGCATCCGGTCGTGGTCGCTCCGGCCATCAACCATCACCTTCCGGCGGACAGCCCCAGCTGGTTCCCGTTGCTGTTCATCACGATCGCGTGCGGCGCGATCTCGGGCTTCCACGGGCTGGTGGCGTCGGGCACGACATCCAAGCAGCTCGACAAGGAGACGGATGCTCGGTACGTGGGCTACGGTGGGATGGTGGGGGAGGGGATCCTCGCCCTTACCTCGATACTCGCGACCACGGCGGGCTTCGCGCTCTACGCGGGCGCCGACGGGTGGCGCCGCCACTACGCCTCGTTCGCTTCCGCGTCGTCCGGCGGGGTCAACGCGTTCGTCGACGGGGTCGGCTCGCTCTGTGAAGGACTCGGAATCCCGCACGACGTCGCGGCGATCTTCGCCGCAGTGGTCGTGATCTCCTTCGCGGTCACGACGATGGATACGGGTGTGCGGCTGCAGCGCTACATCCTCGAGGAGCTCGGCTCCCAGTACCGGATCAAGCCGCTCCGGAACGGGATCGTCGCCACGCTGGTCGCGGTGGCGACCATCGGGGTGCTCGCCCTGGGCGTCGACCGCGGTGCGGGCGGCATGCGCATCTGGCCCCTGTTCGGCACCACCAACCAGCTCACCGGGGCGCTCGCGCTCCTGGTCGTGAGCGCGTTCCTGTGGCGGCTGAAGCGCAACGTAGTGGTGACCGCGGTGCCCATGGTCTTCCTGTTCGTCATGACGACCTGGGCGATGATCGAGCAGTTGGGCGGCTATTTCCGGCACCAGTGGCTGCTGTTCGGCGTGGGCGCGCTCATCTTCGCACTGGAGATCTGGCTGATCCTCGAGGCGATCGTGGCGTTCAGGAAGATGCTGGGTGGTGGCCGCGGTGGCACTCCGGAGGAGAAGGTCGTGTACGACGTCCTCGGCACGGAGTAGGGACGGAACCAAGCTGCCCGAGAGGCAGGGGACGAGATGCCGGGCCGGATCAGAGACACGCTGCGAACCTTCCGCGAATTGTACGAGGCGCTCTACATGACGCCGTACAGGTCGCAGATCCACCGGGAGTACGCCCGCCAGCGCGACCTCTTCCTGCTGTTGACGACGTCCGATCTGCTCGGCGTGCCGAACCCGGTCGAATTCTACACGCTCGAGCTCCTTCCCGAGGCCATGGAACAGTTCCACGCCTGGCACCGGAGGATCGGGCTGGAGCAGCCGCCCGAGGGCGGCTTCCGGTGCTGCTGAACGTCCGCCCCGACCCGGGCACCGCTCCGGGGGCGGCCTCCCGGCCATGAAGCGCTCTCCGCCCGACCCACTGCCGACGACGCCGATCGTCTTCTTCGGGGGAAAGGGTGGCGTTGGCAAGACGACTCTGGCCGCCGCGTTCGCGCTCCGCTCCGCCGAGCGCGGGACCCGTACCCTCCTCGTCTCCACGGACCCGGCGCACTCCACGGGCGATATGTTCGGGGTGTCGCTCACGGACGAGGCCCACGAGGTGCTGCCGGGCCTGCATGCGCTGGAGATCGACCCCGAAGCCGAAGTCGAGCGCTACATCGCGGACGTCAAGGAACGGGTGCGCGAGGCGGCGTCGCCCCGCATCCTCGACGAGGTGGAGCGCGAGATCGATCTGGCCCGAGCCTCGCCCGGAGCCGAGGAGGCCGCGCTTCTCGACCGCTTCGCGGAGCTCATGCGGGAGGCGGGCGCCGGCTGGGATCGGATCGTCTTCGACACGGCGCCCACGGGTCACACGGTGCGCCTGCTCTCCCTGCCGGAGCTCATGAGCCGATGGATCGACGGATTGGTGTCGCGGAGGCGCAAGGTGCGCTCGTTGGGCCGCATGTGGCGCAACGTGGCGGGCGCCGCCGCGGGAGATGCCGGTCGCGACGACGACCCGGTGCTCGACGCGCTGGAGCGACGCCAGGCCCGATTCCGGGCGGCTCGCGAGATCGTGACCGACCCCGGGCGGACCGCGTTCGTCTTCGTTCTGACTCCCGAGCGGCTGCCGATCCTCGAGACACGAAAGGCGGTCGCCGCGCTTCGGAGGTCGAAGATCCCCGTGGCGGCGGTGATCGTGAACCGCGTGCTGCCGGCGGATGCCGAGGGGGCCTTTGTTGCGCGCCGGCGTGAGCGGGAGGCCGGCTACCTGGACGAGATCGATCGCGATCTCAACGGGCTTCCGAGACTCAGGGTTCCTCTGTTCGACTCGGACGTCCAGGGCCTCGAAGGGCTGAGACGCGTCATCGCGGCCCTCGGGGAGCCCGTCCTGGAGGAGGCCGCCCGGGGGAAGGACCAGCATGCATGAACCGATCAAAGCGTCTGTGACACGCACGATATACAGGAAAGGACAGATTCATGGAACCGTTTCGCTTTCACGTATACGCCTGCGACCAGAAGAAGGCCGAGGGAGCGCCGTCCTGCTCGGCGAACGGCTCGGCGAAGACGATTCAAGCGCTGCGCCGCGAGATCGCGCGTCGAGGGTTGGGCGCGGACGTTCAAGTGACCACGTGCGGGTCACTCGGCCTTTGCACGCGTGGCCCGAACCTCGTGGTCTATCCCGAGGGCACCTGGTACTCGGGCGTCACCCCGGAGGACGTCGAAGAGCTCGTGCGCGAGCACTTCGAAGGGGGTCGCCTGGTCGAGCGGATGATGAGCGGCGACGAGCCCGCGGTGCGCGCCGAGATCGACGGCAACCGGAAGAAGATGCTCGCCGCCCTCCAGGCCCGTGACGCAGCGGGCGCCTTGCCGGACGATCTGCACCAGGTGGTCAACGGCTTCCGGGAGAGCCGGATCCTGCTGACGGCCATCGAGCTCGACGTCTTCTCGACCGTCGGTGAGGGCTCGAACGCCGAGGCCGTGGCCTCCGCGCTCGGTACCGATCCTCGCGCGACCGAGGCGCTGCTGAACGCGCTGGTGGCGATGGGCACGCTCGAGAAGCGCGGAGGCACGTTCTCGAATACGCAGGTGGCCTCGCGCTACCTGGCGGTTGGTGGAGAGCACGATTCGCGGGCGGCCCTCATGCACACCGTGCACCTGTGGCCGCGCTGGTCGACGCTGACCGAATGCGTCACGGAAGGAACTTCCGTCAGCCGGAACGGGAGCCGAGACCCGGACGACGGGTGGACCGAGGCCTTCATCGCCGCGATGCACAAGAACGCGTCGGTTCGTGCCCCGCAGGTGGTCGGCGCGATCGGGTTGGAGGGCGTACGCCGGGTGCTGGACCTGGGTGGCGGGTCCGGGGCCTACTCGATCGCGTTCGCGGAAGCCGGCGAAGACGTGAGCGCCGACGTGCTCGATCTCGCCGGGGTCGTGCCCATCACGCGGCGTCACATCGACGCGGCCGGGCTCGTCGACCGGGTGCATGCCCGCGTCGGAGATCTGCGGGACGACACGTACGGGAGCGGCTACGACCTGGTCTTCATCTCGGCCATCTGCCACATGAACAGCCCGGACGAGAACCGCGCCATGCTCGAGAAGGCCTTCGCGGCGCTCGAGCCTTCGGGGCGAGTGGTCATCCAGGACTTCATCCTGAACCCGGACAAGACCGGTCCGAAGACCGGAGCGCTCTTCGCGTTGAACATGCTCGTCGGCACCCGCGCGGGCAGCTCGTACAGCGAAGAGGAGTACGGAGGGTGGCTCCGGGAAACCGGGTTCGAGGAGCCACGGAAGGTGCGGCTGTCCGGACCGACCGATCTGGTGATCGCGCGCAGATCCTGAGCGGACTGGGACTCGCGGGGGAAGGGCGGGGGCCGTCGCGGAGAGGGTCTCCACGCGGGGCTTCAGGAGGCCGCTCGGCTCAGTGCCCGCGCAGGAACATCACGGAGAGGACCGCCGCCGAGATCAGGAGCTTCTTCCAGGTCGAGCCCAGCCCGGATCCGCCCTGGGCGATGCGGGTCCAGAAGACGACCGCACCGCACGGGTTGTTGCCGAATCGGGGCGGAAGCTCGGCGCCCCGGTAGACCTCGACGGTTTGGATGTCCGCCGGTCGCAGGAGGAGGTCCACGTCGGTGGCCTCCGTGCGATTGCCGTCGATCCACACCGCGGGAAGGCACCCTCCACGGAGCCGCACCGAATAGCCCAGGTCCTGGTCCCGGAGGAGTCGGACACCGGGCACGGTGCGCAGGAGATCCGAGACGTAGAACGGCTTCTGTTGCTCGATGGCGTCGCGGTCGATGATGGTTCCCAGGCCGCGGCGCTCGCGTTGCTCGAGGCCCGGGATCACGGTGAAGGGATGGCTCCGGGACTTCACCACGACCACGACGGGATCGAGCTCGACGGGGAAGGGCGACAGCTCCGCGTGCATCCGCAGCTCGGACCCGGCGGGGATCGTCACGGTGTCGTGCATGCTTCGATAGCCGAAGCGGTCGATCGTGAGGACGTAGGTCCCGGGAGGGAGCTTGGAGTAGAAGAAGCGTCCGTCGCGGTTCGTGCCCCGCCTGCGGACGCTCGTCGGCCCTTCCAGCTGCGAGGTCAGCGAGACCACGGCCCCCGGGATGCCCAGCGCGGACTCGTGGTCGGCGACCCGGCCCGAGATGCTCGAGGGCTTGTTGGCCAGCGTGTCGCCGGCCGCGGTATCCTGGGCGGACGTGGCGCATGGAGCGACCACGACCCCCAACAGGCAGAGTAGTGTTCGAATCGTGTTGGCCGACATGGAGGCAACCCCCCCGTGCCCCGGCGGGATGAGGCTCTTCGGTGCTTCCTGCTTCAACGTACGTTCGTGAAGCTTTAAATGTCAGGGGGACGCGGGCGTGGTGGTGAAAAGCCTTGTGCGGCCTCATTTTGGTGCCTTCGGGAGTTGGCGAAGGGCGTCGGTTCGCGATCCGCCCGGGGGGGCGGCGGTGGCGCCTGGCCCATCCGGCCGGCTCGCGCTCACTTCGTCAGCAGGTACGCCACCGTGACGAAGGCCAGGGCGAGCAGCGCCCGCTTCCAGATGGAGCCGTGTCCGGTTCCCGGCTCGGGCACCCGGGTCCAGAACACGACGGCACCACAGGGGCTCGGGCCGAACTGCACCGGAAGCTCCGCCCCCCGGTAGACCTCGATCGCTTGGACGTCGTTGGGCTGCAGCATCTGGTCCACCGCGTTGTCGCCCACGATGCGGGTCCCGTCGATCCAGACGACCGGCCGGCACCCGTCGCGCAGAAACACGCCGTAGCCCCATCTCGAGACCGGGGCGAGCGTGACGCCCGGCACGGTGCGCAGGATCTGGGACACGTACGTGGGCTGCCGCTGGTCGATCTGATCGCGGGTGATGAACGTGCCGAACCCTCGAGCTCTGCGCTGCTCGAAGCCTCGCATCGTGGCGTTGCCGCGGCGGGCTACGACCACCAAGGGTTGCAGCGCGACGGGCGACACCGAAAGCGCCAGCTCGAGGCGAAGGTCGGATTCGGCCGGAACCGTCAGGGTATCCGACAAATCGTGGTATCCGATGAAGGTGACCACGAGGTGATAGGCGCCGGGCGGAACCCGCCGGAAGGTGAACCGCCCTTCGGCATCGGTGATCCGCGTGCCCAGCCCGCGCGTGTCCTCGGAGCCCGCCGCCAGCGACACGCTCGCTTCGGGAAGCGGCGCGCCGGTCTCGTGTACCTCGACGGTGCCCGTGACGCTGGAGGTGCTGTCCTGCCCGGCTCGCACCGTCCGAGACTGGGCGTGCCCGAGGCCGGGCGTGAGCCAGAGGGCGAGAACCACGGCGAGGATGCGGCGCGCATGTGCGGGCAAGAAGCGATCTCTCGATACGAGGTGGACCGGGCCGGCAAGCCGGCCCGGTCCCCACACCGTACCCACCTCGCTCCGGGGGGTTCGATCGCCATCCACCGGCCCCACGCCACCGGCCGGGAGGGCGTGGTGCGCTCCTCTTCGTCAGCGGTCCGTCAGTGCATCTCCCACTTGATGAAGGGCTCCTTCACGTCGACCATCGCGTTGACGATCAACTCGACGAGCCCTCCGTAGGTGATGCTGCTCTTCTCCAGCGCGTCGTAGTACTGGAGCATGTCCCGGATCTGTCCCTTGCAGTTCGAGCACGGTGCGCAGACGTACTTCTGCACCTCGGGGCCCGGCTGGTCGGCGAAGGCATCCAGGATCTGCTTGAACTTCATCCGACCCGCCACGCTCACGCGCCAGTCCGTGAAGTTGTTGGACGACATGACGGCGAACCCGCTTCCGCCCCCGCAGCAGTAGTTGTCGACTCCGTGCGGGGTCATTTCGCGGAACTGCGGGCAGAGGTAGCGGAGGATGCGGCGCTGGGGCTCCACGATCCCGAGGTTGCGCACGATGTTGCAGGGGTCGTGAAGCGTCACGGGGAAGTCGTTCTTCGATGGGTCGAACTCGATCTTCCCGCTGAAGACGATCTCCTCCAGGAACGGCATGCAGCTCTCGCGCTGGACACGCATATCACCGGTCAGGATCCGGTCGGCCACGGTCATGAGCGCCTTGTGCTGGTGGCCGCACTCGCCCATGACGACCTTGCCCACCTTCAGCTTCTTTGCCGTCTGGACGTGCTGCAGCGCGACCCGCGCGAGTTGGATGTCGTCGTAGAAGAGGCCGTAGTTGACGCCGTCGTAGGCGATGCCTTCGGAGGAGAGCGTCCAGTCGATGCCGGCCGCGTTCAGGATGATCGCGAACGCGCCGGGATTCTCGGGCCAGGAGAGGATCTCACCCGCGTTGTGGATCAGCAGGACGTCGGCGCCTTCCTTGTCCCACGGCGAGGTGACCTCGATGCCGGTCTCCTCGGTCAGGTCCTCGTCGATGAACTCGACGTTGTCCTTGACCACGACGTCGTTCATGCCGGTGGACGAGCCGACCTCGAGCTGGAGCACCGTTCCCTTTTCGTGCAGCTCGTGGGGCGCCCACCCGAGCTCCTGGCTGAACAGCTTCCGGAGCTCGTGCGCGATGAGACCGTTGTCGATGCCGATCGGGCACACCTGCGCGCAGCGCCTGCACAGGTTGCAGCGGTAGGCGAGCTCGTAGAGCCGCGTGACGGAAGCCCAGTTCAGATCCACGTCGGCGCCGGTGAACGGCGCGGTGAGCTTGCCGCCCGCTTTCACGTACTTCCCGACGAGCCGGCGCCACACCTCCGACCGATACGTGGGCCGGTAGATCTCCTTGTCGCCGCTGGCCTTGAAGATGTGGCACGCCTCGCTGCACGTCTGGCAGCCCACGCAGTACTCCAGCGCGAGCGTGAGCGGCTGCAGGAAGGTCCAGTTGTCCTCACGCGTGAGCAGCTTGTGCAGCCCCTCGGCGAACCGGTCGACCCAGGCCCGCTCCTCCTCTTCGGTCTCGGGGCGGGGGAGGCTCAGCGCCACCACGCCGTCCAGGTTGCAGACCATCCGCTCCCTCGCCTCGGGTGTGATCTCCTTCCAGGCCGGCTGATCCTCGAGCTTGTCGTACGGGGCGGGAAGGGGGATGAGCTCGTCGACGCTCACCTCGGAGAGGAGCTCGCCTTCGTTCCGGGCGATGTCCTTGACTCGTTTGCGGGTGTTCATGAGTGAGTCTCCGTCGCGATGTCGACCCAGTTCTTCCGCCCGTCGGCGCCCACGTGGGGTCCGCCCCAGCTCACGGGCTGCTTCAGGAGTTGCTCGACCTCGCGCTCGAGGGCGCCCCCCGGCTCGAGGGGCCGATCGTCCCACCGGACCTGATGGTAGGTGAAGTACTTGGCCATGAAGTGCATCATCTGGCTGAACGGGAGGTAGGCCAGGAAGACGAGGCTGACGGCGACGTGGGCCGTGAGCGCCGACGGCAGGTCGGCCGGGGGCGTGGCCGTGAGCAGCGCATGGGCCAGCCCCACGGCGCGGGCCGGGAAGTCGGGCACGGACAGGACCGCCACACCTCCAGTCACGAAGACGGCAAGCAGGAGCAGGAGGTTGAAGAGCGCCACGGGCGTGGTCATCGTGCGAAGCGAGGGACGGGCGAGGCGGCTCACCAGGAGGCCGAGCGCACCGACGGCTCCCAGCACGTAGGCCGCGCCCGCCAGCCACGAGAGCCCGATGCTCAGAACCCCCCAGCCCGGCCCCGAAATCCCCGCCACGGCCATGAGCCCGCCGAGGAGCGCCAACCCGACCGCAGCGGCCAGCACGTACAACCCGACGTGGAAGGGGAAGGACCACCACCAAAGACGCCGCTGGTGCTTCCAGAGCGCCTTGAGGAAGAGGATCTCCTCGAGCATATAGAGCACCTCGGCCACGAGCGATTCCTCGCGGGGCTGCTTCCACCACTCGTAGGCTTCGAGGTAGGAGCCGCCGTAACGGCCACGGGTCTTCTCCTTGGGCACCGGGGCCAGCTCCCAGCGGAGGTGCACGGGGAGCCTCGCGATCTTCACGGTCCTCAGCACGGCGGCCACGAGGAATACGGCGAGGAGGGCGTAGGCGAGCACCACAAAGGTCGAGCCGGACATGGTGAACGTCCTGTCGAGAGGCTTTCTTGGGCACTCCGCGGGGCCGCTGGCGGATCATTGGCGCCGCGGGCGTCCAGCTCGCCACGTAGACAATCGTGGCAAATTTCACGATTAACGTTGCAGCAGAATACTCTTCCACGTCAACCCCCCGCCGGGCCGGCTTCGCGCTCGAAGCCCGACTGTTACGCTCCGGCGCGGATCGTGGTAGTATTTCCGTGCGGCCTGCCCGAGTCGAAAGCTCCAGCGGAGGGATCTGTCCGATCCGCCCGAGGCGCTCGGGCAGCCTTCCGGAGGCGACGGATTTCCGTGGAACGCCTGAAGCGAGTCGTACTCGATCGGCTCATCCGTTACTACCGGTACCTGGCCGAGCTGACCTGGACCCACCCCGTCGAGACGATCACCAGCGCCCGTATCGGGGCCGCGCTCGACGTGGATGCGAGCCAGGTCCGCAAGGACTTCTCGGCCGTCGGCTTGGTGGGCATGAGCCGCGTGGGCTACGACGTGTGCGAGGTGTGCCGGACGATTCGCACGGTGGTGGGCTTCGACCGGGAGTACGACGCCGTGCTGGTCGGGGCCGGCCGACTCGGCGCCGCCATCCTCGCCTACCCGGACTTCGAGCGCTACGGCCTGCGCATCGTGGCGGCGTTCGACATCGACCCCTTCAAGGTCGGACGACGGGTCAACGGACACACGATCGAGCCCATGGACCAGCTCCCGTCGTTCGTCCGGGAGCGGGGGATCGTGATGGGCATCATTGCCACCCCCGCCGCCGCCGCCCAGCCCATGGCCGACTTCCTCATCGCGCTCGGCGTCCGGGCCATCTGGAACTTCACTCCTGTACGACTCACCGTGCCGGAAGGGGTCCTCTCCCGCAACGAACGGCTCTCCACGGGGCTGGGCGAGATCGCCTATCACCTGCGTCGGATCGGTGCCTCCGAACCGGTGCTCGCGGGGGTCGGCGAAGAGGCCTGAATGCACCTTGACACAAGGTGTTACGGCCGGTAAACTATTAATCGTGATAAAAATCTCAAATATCCTGGAGCTCAACGCCGTCCAAACGGCTGGAATGTCCTGCCCGTAAGATTGTGATTTATATCACGATTAAGCCGGGCGCTCCGGGTCGGATCGGAGCCGGAAGCGCCTGACCTCTACTGGCACCTGCCGTGAGAGGTTCGAGGCGTGGCCATCATCACCATCTCTCGGGGATCGTTGAGCGGAGGCCGGGCTCTTGCGGAGCGCCTCGCCGAGCTCCTGGACTATCCGCGCGTAGCCGAGGAGGTCCTCCAGGAAGCGGCCGAAAAGCTCGGAGTGTCTACGGAGGCAGTCCGAGGGAAGTTCGAGACCGCTCCGGGCCTCTGGGAACGACTGAACCACGAACGTGAGCAGTACGTGCTCGCCGTCAGGGCCGCACTGGCAGAGGCCGCCGTGGAGGGCCGCCTCGTGTACCACGGGCTGGCCGGGCAATTCCTGTTGCGGGGTCTGAAGGGTGTCCTGAGGGTGCGGCTCATCGCACCTCTGGAGATGCGCCTGCGCGCGGTAATGGCGGACGATCCCTCGATGAGCCGCAAGGCGGCCGGGGACTTCATCCGGAGCGTGGACCAGGAGCGTCGGCGGCGGGTGAAGGTCATGTACGGCGCGGATGTCGAGGACCCCGCCCTCTACGACCTGACGGTGAACCTGCGCTCGCTTTCCCTAGACGCAGCTTGCGCCGCGGTCGCGGAGGCGGCCGCGCAGCCTCGCTTCGCGATCACGGAGGAGGTGAAGGCGGAGTTGGAGGCCTTCACCTCCGCGTGCCGCGTCCGTCTCGACGTGGCGCTCGCCGGGGGAAGCTGACCCGTGGCGATCATCTGCATCTGCCGCGGTACGAAGAGCGGCGGCAAGGCCATGGCCAGGTGCCTCGCGGCCCGGCTCGGCTACCCGCTCCTCGGCAGAGAGGTCGCGCAGGAGGCGGCTGCCGGATTGGGGGTCCGCCCCGAGCTCCTCGAAGAGAAGATGGGCGACCGCCCCTCGCTGTGGAGTCGGTTCTCCTCCATGCGCAGGTCCTACGTGGTCGCGGTGCAGACGGCGCTCGCCGAACGGGCGGCCTCGGGCCAACTGGTCTACCACGGGCTGTCGGGCGGCCTCCTCCTTCGGGGTGTCCCGGGCGTCTTCTGCGTCCGTCTCATCGCCCCGATGGAGAGTCGGGTCAGTGCGGTGATGGGAGAATCCGGGATGGATGCGGCCACGGCGGAGCAATACATCCGCGACATCGACGAGTCGCGGGCGCGCTGGGTCAAGGTCATGTATGGGGAGGACATCATGGACCCCGCCCTCTACGACCTGGTGATCAATCTGGAGAGCCTCTCCGTCGAAGGTGCCTGCGCGGTCGTCGCCAAGGCCGTCGACCGGCCGGAATTCGCGGTGACCGAGCACGTCACGAGGCAGCTGAGAGACTTTCTGACGGCGTGCCGGGTCAAGCTGGCGCTGGCTGGCGACCCGGAGTTGCGAACCCTGGAGCTCGAGGCCGAGGCCGAGGGCGGAAGGGTCGTGGTGAGAGGGGGAGCACCCCTGCACAAGACGGGCCGAACGGGCAGCCGCATCGTCGAGCTCGCCCGCTCGGTGCCCGGGGTGGAGGAGGTGCTCCTGAGAGTGGAATGGTTCGACCCCTATCCATGAGCGCCCGCCCGAGCTATGCGCTATCCGGAACCCCGCCTTCCACGGCTCACGCCGAGCGGCATCTTCGCCGCGGCCGCTGCCGTGCTCTTGCTCGTGACGGTCGCGAGCCCCCTTGGAGGTCAGGAGGCCGCCGTGCTCCCGCCGGACGGCGCCACCGAGTGGTGGGTCTGGCCGCTCGCGCTGCTGGCGATCACGTTCGTGATGGGCATCCTTGCGGCCATGGGCGGGGTGGGGGGAGGGGTTCTCTACGTCCCGATCGTCAGCGGCTTCTTTCCCTTCCATCTGGACTTCGTCCGCGCCACCGGGCTGCTCGTGGCCATGTCCGGCGCCCTGGCCGCCGGGCCGGGCTTCCTGAGAATGAACCTCGCCAGTCTCCGTCTGGCGATGCCCGTGGCGCTGATCGCTTCGACGTGCGCCATCGCGGGCGCGATGGTGGGGCTGGCGCTCCCGACCAACGTCGTCCAGACGGCGCTCGGCGTGGCCATCCTCGGCATCGTCGCCCTCATGCTCCGCGCCCGGAAGTCGACGTTTCCCGTCGTTCGCAAGGCCGATCGCCTCTCCCAGGTGCTGGGCATCCACGGGGTCTACATGGAGGCGAGTCTGGACCAGAAGATCGACTGGAAGATCCACCGCACGGTGCCCGGTCTGCTCCTGTTCATCGTGATCGGGTTCATGGCGGGCATGTTCGGACTGGGTGCGGGGTGGGCCAACGTGCCGACCCTCAACCTCCTGCTGGGCGCGCCCCTGAAGGTGAGCGTGGCGACGAGCAAGTTTCTCCTCTCCATCACCGACACGTCGGCGGCCTGGGTCTACCTCAACGAGGGCTGCGTCATCCCGTTGATGGTGGTGCCCTCGCTCGTCGGCATCATGCTGGGCTCCTTCGTGGGCGTGAGAATCCTCCGGGTGGCCCGTCCGGGGTTCGTTCGTTGGCTCGTGATCGGGCTCCTGCTGTTCGCGGGGGGCAAGGCGGTCACCAAGGGCCTGGGGCTCCCCTTCATCGTGTAGGCGGCCTGATGAGCGACGAGTGCGTGGAACCCGAGGTATGCGAGGAGCAGCTCCTCTATGCCCGGATCCTGGCGACGGGAATGTATGCCGGGCTCGTCATCCTCCTCGTCACCTTCACCCTGTACATCTCGGGCCTGATCGCGCCGGCGGTGCCCATCAAGGACTTGCCCGCCTACTGGACCATGAGCGTGGACGAATATCTCGACGTGATCAACGTGCAATACCTGCACCGTGAGCACGCTCTGCGGGGGTGGTGGTGGCTCTCCGCTCTGGAACACGGAGACTACCTCAACTTCCTCGGAATCGCCGTCCTGGCGACGGTCACGCTGGTCTGTTTCATCGGAATCGTACCCACGCTGCTCGGTAAGCGAGACTGGATCTATGCGGCCATAGCCGTCACCGAGGTCGTGATCCTCGCGCTCGCCGCGAGCGGCATTCTCACCGCGGGGCACTGATGCGCTTTCTTCCTCTTGGAATCGACATGACCGGACGCCGATGCGTCGTGGTCGGCGGTGGCGCGATCGGCACCCGGAAGGTCCAGACGCTGCTCGGCGCCGGTGCCGACATCACCGTGGTCGCACCCCGGGTGACCGCCGAGCTCGCCCGCGAGATCGACGAAGGGCGGGTGCGATGGCACCGGGAGCTGGTGCGGCGCGAGCACTTCGATGGCGCCTGTCTGGTGGTGATGGCCACCGACGACGTCGCGCTCAACGGCCTCGGGGCGCGGATCGCGGGTGAGATCGGCGCCCTGGCCTGCGACGCCTCGTCCGCGGGTCGGTCCGACGTGATCTTCGGCGCGCTGCTCCACGACGACGGGATGACGATCGCCACGTTCAGCGACGGGACGGATCCGGCGAAGGCGCGGCGGCTGCGCGACGAGATCGGGCGTTTGCTCTCCGATCGGGCGCCGGTCGGCGCGGACCACGGGAGCTCGGGGGTCAGGTGAGCCAGATCGTATGCGTATCGAGAGGCT
The DNA here is from genome assembly GCA_963751265.1 of uncultured Gemmatimonadales bacterium. Taxonomy (GTDB): domain Bacteria; phylum Gemmatimonadota; class Gemmatimonadetes; order Longimicrobiales; family Gaopeijiaceae; genus SZUA-318. The sequence continues at coordinate 601,228 of CAVVTU010000001.1, forward strand.
CGCTGTCGCGAGGTAAGGAGTTGGCGGATCTCCTGGCCCGCAAGCTGGACTACGCGGTGCTCAGCCGGGAGGACCTCATCGAGGCCGCCATCCGGGAAGGCATCCAGGTGGGCAAGCTCGAAACGTGCATGATGAACCCACGCGCCTTCACCGAGCGCCTGGCCCGGGAGCGGGACCACTATCTCGCCTTCAGCACCGCCTATCTCTGCGACCGCATCCGGGAGGGTCCGCTGGTCTACCACGGGCGCACCGGACACCTCCTGCTCCGCAACATCAGCCACGTCATGCGGGTTCGCGTGGTCGCGGACGACGAGTACCGCGTCAATGCGACCATGCGAAACCTCGGGATCGAGCGCACGGCGGCGCAGAAGTACCTCGCCGCGATCGAGGAGGACCGAAAGAACTGGGTTCGCTCGATGTACGGCGTCTCGTGGGAGGATGCCTCGCAGTACGACGTGGTCGTGAACGTCGAGCGGATGAGCGTCGAGAACACCGCGTCCGCGCTCGTGAGCATGGCCCAGCTCCCCGACTTCCGGATGACCCCGGCGTCGCAGAGGGCCATGGAGGACCTGCATCTGGCGGCACGCGCCAGGCTGCGTCTGGCGTGCGACCCACGCACCGCCCGGACCGGGTTCACGGTCGTGGCGCACGGAGGCGCGGTGACCGTCACGTATCTCCCTCACGACATGGAGGTTGCGGACGACACCCGGCGGGTGCTCGACGGCCTCGAGGGCGCCGATGAGGTCAGGGCCACCATGGCCGCGACCACGATCCTCTGGGTCCAGGAGACGTACGATCCCGCATCCGACGCGTTCGCCGAGGTGGTCGAGGTCGCGGGAAAATGGAACGCGGCCGTCGAGCTGGTCCGGTTCGCTCCGGCCGAGGCGAGCGGTGTGCCCGAGACCGTCGGCACGCTCGCCCGTCCGTCGGCGCCCGTCGCGGTCGCCGGAATCGAGGACGACGTCGAGGAGGAGGTGGCCGAGGACGGTGGGCTCAAGGCCACGTTGGACGAGTTGGCCCGGGTCGGAAAGTCGGGTGGAGGACGCTACGTCTACGGCGAGCGCGGCAGCTTGGTGGCATCCTGCTGCGGAACGGTCCCCCACTCCCTCGTGGTGGTCGGAAACCTCTACTCCGATCGGGACCCGGCGGCGAGGGTTCGCCTCACCCGCGAGCTGAGGGACTCGTTGGCCAGCCGCATGCACGTGCCCATCGTGACCACCGACGAGTTGCGCAGCCACTACTTCTTCGGTCGCCGCGACCTCTTCCGTCTGGCGGGCTACCTGTCCCTCGTCGTGATCATCTACCTGCTGGTCCTGACGCACCAGGAGCCGGTGCTCGCCTTCCTGAACGGCGACGGGGAGGGAGGAAGCACGCTCACCAGGCTCACCGTGGCGCTGGCCGTATTCGTCTTCGTGCCGATCGTGGCGTTCTCGTATGGAAGCGTCGCAAGGTCGCTGATGAAGCTGATCAGGATGGAATGAAGCAATGGAGCCACTTCTTCTGTACGACCATTTCATCTCGCTCGACCTCTGGGTCGCGATCCAGGTCATCGTTCTCGGGGTCGTCGGGGGGATTCTCTCGGGGTTCATCGGCAGCGGCGGCGCCTTCTTCATGACGCCGGGGATGATGAACCTCGGCGTGCCCGGCGTGGTCGCGGTGGCGAGCAACATCACGCACAAGTTCGGCAAGGCGATGGTCGGCTCGCGCAAGCACAGCGAGCTGGGCAACGTGGACAAGCGGATGGGTATCTACCTGATCGCCACGTCGTTCATCGGGATCCGCATCGCCGTGTGGATCAACAGCCGGCTCTTCGAGGGCGGCGGCGACGGGCACGGCACGGGCGGCTCGGCGGCGGCCGATCTATACATCAGCGCCGTGTTCGTGTGCATCCTCTCGGTGGTCGCGGTGTCGATGCTGCGAGACGCCCTGCGCCGCCGTGCGAGCGACGACGAGGCCGGGCCGTCCATGCGCATCGCCAACGCGTTGGCCCGCATGAATCTGCCACCCTACGTGACGTTCAAGGTCTCGGAGGTGCGCGTCTCGCTCTGGGTCCTGATGTTCGTGGGCCTGGCCACGGGGTACCTGGCCGGCACGATCGGCGTGGGCGGCTTCATCGGCGTGCCGTGCATGATCTACCTGTTCGGCATGCCCACGGCGGTGGCGGCCGGCACCGAGCTGTACCTGGCCATGTTCATGGGCGGATGGGGTGCGCTCAACTACGCGTTCCAGGGCTTTGTCGACATCCGTCTCACGCTCCTGCTCTACCTCGGCTCGCTGATCGGCATCTATATCGGCGTATACGGCACGAAAGTGGTCAAGGAGATCCTGATCCGGATCGTCACCGGGCTCGTGATCCTCCTCTGCGTGATCAGTCGCGCCGTGGCCATGCCTGCCTATCTCCGTCAGCTGGGCTGGATCGACATCGATCCGGCGTGGGACGGTATCTGCAACACGGCGAGCAAGGTCATGCTCTTCGCCGCGGGAATCGCCGGGTGCTCGCTCATCCTCTTTCACGTGATCCGGTCCTACCGTCAGCGCCTGAGGGTGCGGCATCGTCTCGCGGAGGTGCGCGCCGCTGAGGCCGGGTGACCGGAGGGAGACCCTCTCATGGGTGATCTGAAGAAGAAGATCGAGGACTGGATGGTCCGGGTCTCGTTCGCCGAGGCGGGGGCGGACGATCAGGGCTTCGAGCTCACCGGCGTCGAGTTGGACCGGAAGACCAAGCTGGCGCTGGACCGGCTCAGGATCGTACGGAGCGAGAGAGCGTCCGAGGGACGCAGGGGAGACGAGATGACGGGTGCGGACGAAGGAGACCGTGCGGAGCGTTCCGGGGATCTGAGCGTGATGATCCTCGATGACGAGCCGATCGTCGGAAAGCGGTTGAAGCCGGCGCTGGAGAAGTCGGGGTTCATGGTGGAGTGCTTCGAGGACCCGATCCGGGCTCTGGCACGCCTCGAAGAGAAGGAGTTCGACATCGTCGTGACGGACCTGCGCATGGAAGGCGTCGACGGGATCCAGATCCTCGAGCACGTCATGGCGCACTGCGAACACACGAGGGTCGTGCTCATCACGGGCTACGCCACGGTCGAGGTTGCCCGCGAGGCACTGGTGAAGGGAGCGTTCGACTTCATCTCGAAGCCATTCAAGCCGAGGGATCTGCGCGCGGTCATCAACAAGGCCGCGCTCAGCCTGGGGCACAAGGCGGTTCTCTAGCGTCCCGGCCGGGGCGCGTGAGGATCGTCTAGAGACGGAGGTGCGGTGGCGTGGTGCACTCCACGGACGACGCCGGCACCACGACGCTGGCGAGCGTCTCGGAGGAAGCCCAGCGGGCGCTCCGGGAAAGGCCCAGCCTGTCGATCCGGAGCCGGCTCACGCTCGGCCTGGTGGCCTGGCTCGTGCTCAGCCTGGGCATCACGGTCGTCTCGATCGTCCTGATCGGCCGTGTCCAGGCCAAGCTCGCGATCCTGGGCGCCGTGGACCGTTACACCTTCGAGATCCAGCAGGCGCGCCGTTACGAGAAGAACTACTTCCTCTACCACACCAACCTCGCCGACGCGCTCGATCAGGTGAGGGCGGCCCAGGAGATCCTGCAGCTAGAGAGCGGGGACATGGCCGCCGTGATCGGCCGGCGGTCCGTCGAGGCGATGCGCGGCCGCGTCAGGCGCTACGAGGCCCTCCTGGCGAGCCTGCGGCCGCTCGAGCCGGGCCGGGACGACGAGCGCATAAGGGAGACCGAGGCCGAGCTGCGCGTTAACGGCGCCACCATGGTGAGCGAGGCGGAGGACCTCGCCACCGGGGAGCGGCGCTCGGTGGAGGGGATGCTCGCGATGTCCAGGCAGATCGCGATCGGCTTCCTGGCCGCGCTCCTCGCGGTGATCGCGGTGCTGGCCTGGTTCATCAGCCAGCAGATGCTCGCCCCGCTCAACCGAATCGTGGCCGCAACGCGACGGATCGCCGACGGCGACCTCACGCCGATCACGCCGCGGAGGAGGTACAACGACGAGTTCTCGGAGCTCGCCAGCGCCATCAACCACATGACGCAGGAGCTGGTCCGGCGCCAGCAGCTCCTGGTGCAGTCGCACAAGCTTCAGGCGATGGGCACGCTGACGGCCGGCGTGGCCCACGAGCTGAACAACCCGATCAACAACCTGATGCTTTCGGCCGCCGCGCTGCAGGAGGATTATCGGGACCTCGACGACGCCCAGCGGATGGAGATCGCCGCAGACCTGGTGGGCGAGGCCGAGCGCGCCCGCGATATCGTTCGTAACCTGCTCGATTTCGCGCGTGAGAGCGAGGTCGAGCTCACGCCGCTCGACGTCGAGCAGCTGATCGGCGACACGCTCCAGCTTGCCGCCAATCAGGTGAAGCTCGCCCGGGTCAAGGTCCGTGGCGAGGTCGAGGAGAACGTGCCCCCCGTCTATGGCGACCGCCACCAGCTCACGCAGGTGTTCCTGAACCTGGTGCTGAACGCTCTCGACGCGATGCCGGAGGGCGGCACGCTCACGATCACCGTGGAGAAGTCCGAGGACCGCGGGTTCGTGTACGTCCGGTTCGCGGACACGGGCGTCGGGATCCCGGAGGCCCAGCTCCGCAAGATCTTCGATCCCTTCTTCAGCACGAAGAAGCACGCCAAGGGGACGGGCCTCGGCCTGAGCGTCAGTCTCGGCATCATCGAGCAGCACGGAGGAGACATCCGGGTGGAGAGCGAGGTGGAAGCGGGGACCACGTTCACGGTGGCACTCCCGTTGACCCGGGTCCCGGCGGCGATGGGGACGTCGAGGCCGCCCCTTGCCAGGGAGCCCGCCGGTCGCTCCTGACGGAGCTGCACTCGTCCTCCCGGCGTCGCCGGATCGAGCCGTGGGGGGCGGCGGCACGGCGCAAGGGTCGCGTGACGCCTCTGCCGGCTCGACGGTGCCCGGTGCGGCGGGCATGGGTCATCCCGTGCTATCTTGTCCGAGCCCACTCACACGTCCGATTCACGAGACTCCGCTGGGAGCCTCACCCATGGATCCGAGGAGAGCACCGTGAGAACGCGACACCTCCCGTTCCTCTTCGCCGTCGCCGTCGTCTTCGCAGCCGGCCCGCTCGGGGCCCAGACGCCACAGAATGCGCCCGCCATCGACCGGTCGATGTACCAGGGCCTGCAGTACCGGTTGATCGGTCCGTTCCGAGCCAGCCGGACCGTGGGAGCGGTGGGCGTTCCGAGCCAGCCCAACGTCTTCTACGTGGGTGTGGTCGACGGCGGGGTCTGGAAGACCGACGACTACGGCCGTACATGGAAGCCGATCTTCGACAACGAGTCGACCGGATCGGTCGGGGACGTGGCGGTCTCGCCTTCGGACCCGAACGTCCTCTACGTGGGCACGGGCGAGGGAATGCATCGCCCGGACCTGAGCGTGGGAGACGGTGTCTTCAAGTCGACGGACGGGGGCCGGACCTGGCAGCACGTCGGCCTGTCCGACGTCCAGCAGATCGCGCGGATCATCGTGGACCCGAAGGATCCGGACGTCGTGTTCGTGGCCGGAATGGGCCACCCCTACGGGCCCAACGAGCAGCGGGGGGTCTTCCGCTCCCGGGACGGAGGCCGGACCTGGGAGAAGGTCCTCTACGTGGATCAGAACACCGGCGCGCACCAGGTGGAGCTCGACTTCAGGAACCGGCGCACGCTCTACGCCTCGCTCTGGGACCACCGCGAGGGGCCGTGGGAGAACGGCGCCTTCGCGGGTCCGAACAGCGGGCTCTACAAGTCTACGGACGGCGGAAGCAGCTGGCAGAAGCTGGGGGGTGGCTTGCCCCAGGACGCTGTCGGACGCATCGACTTCGGGCTCTCCCCGAGCGACTCGCACCGGATCTACGCCTCCGTCTCCGCCCGGCGCGGCCGAGGGCTCTACCGCTCCGATGACGCGGGCAAGAGCTGGACGCTGATGACGACGGATTCCCGTGTGGGCAACGATATCCGGGTGGACCCCGAGAACCCCGACCTGGTCTATTCTGCGAGTCGGGGCTCGCTCCGCTCCCAGGACGGTGGACGCACATGGATCGCGTTCAAGGGGGCCCCGGGTGGGGACGACTACCAGCGCATCTGGATCAACCCGCAGAACCCCGACATCATGCTCTTCACGGCCGACCAGGGCGCCACCATCACCGTCAACAAGGGGCGGACGTGGAGCTCCTGGTATAACCAGCCGACCTCGCAGCTCTACCACGTGACCACCGACGACCAATTCCCGTACTGGGTCTACGGAGGGCAGCAGGAGAGCGGCGCGATCGGGATCGCGAGCCGGGGCAACGGCGGACAGATCTCGTTTCGTGACTGGATCGGGGTGGGCGCCGACGAGTACGGCTACGAGGCGCCCGACCCGCTCGACCCGGACATCGTATACGGCGGGCGGGTCATGCGCTTCGACAAGAAGACCGGCACGGCTCAGAACGTGGCGCCGGAGGCGCTCCGTTCCGGGAAGTACCGGATGCTCAGGACCGAGCCGCTCCTGTTCCATCCGGCGGATCCGCACATGCTGCTCTTCGCCACCAACGTGCTCTGGAAGACCACGGACGGCGGGCAGCATTGGAGGGTGATCAGCCCCGACCTGTCCCGCGAGCAGCCGGCGGTCCCGCCGAGCGTCGGGGACTTTCGCACACCTGCGATGGAATCCATGGCGCGGCGGGGGGTGATCTACGCGGTGGGTCCGTCGCCGTTGGACGTGAACGTCATCTGGGCCGGTACGGACGACGGGCTGATCCATGTGACCCGCGACGGCGGCAAGAGTTGGCACGACGTCACGCCGCCCGCGTTGCGTAGCTGGGACAAGGTCTCGCAGCTCGACGCCGGCCACTTCGACAAGGCGACGGCGTACGCGGCCATCAACGCGATCCGGCGCGACGACATGCATCCCTACGTCTACCGGACGCACGACGGAGGGGCCACGTGGACGCCGATCACCGACGGGCTGCCGGCGATGGGTCCGGTGAACGTGGTGCGCGAGGACCCGAAGCATCGAGGACTGCTCTTCGCCGGGACCGAACGGGCGGTCTATTTCTCGATCGACGACGGTGACCACTGGCATCCGCTGAGGATGAACATGCCGGCGACGTCGGTGCGGGACCTGGTGATCCACGACAACGACCTGGTCGTGGGTACGCACGGTCGCTCGATCTGGATCCTCGACGATATCGCGCCGCTTCGGGAGCTGGCGGCCGCGGCTGCGGCCGGCGGCCCGTTCGTCTTCAGCCCGCCGCGTGCGACCCGTGTCCGCAACAACGTGTTCAGCGGCACGCCGCTGCCTCCCGAGGTGCCCACGGGGCAGAACCCGCCGCCCGGCGCCGTGATCGACTACTACCTCCCGAACACGGCCGGGAAGGTCACGCTCGAGATCCTCGACGGGAGCGGGAAGCTCGTGCGAAGCTACGCCAGCGACGAGGAGCTCCCGGCTCTGGATACGACGGCCTGGTACTACCCGACGTACTGGCTGCGGCCGCGGCGGAGGCCCTCGGCGCAGTCCGGCGAGCACCGCTTCGTTTGGGACCTGCGCTACCCGCCGCCCCGGGGCGCCGAGCGCGAGCTCTCCATTTCGGCCACGTACCACGACACGCCGACAGGTCCGCGGGGACCGTTCGTGCACCCGGGTCGCTATACCGTACGCCTGACGGTGGACAGCACCTCGATCGAGCGACCGCTCGAGGTTCGCATGGACCCGCGGGTGTCGATCCGCCCGGCGGACCTCCGGATGCAGACCGAGCTGTCGATGGCCTCCTACCGGGCCTACAACCGACTCCAGATCTTGCGCGATTCGATCGACGCGGCCATGGCCGCCACCTCGGACGTGGCCCTGCGGTCGGCCATGTCGAGACTTCGCGGCGAGGGTAAACCGGCGTTGCCCGACATCCAATACGGGAGCATCACGGGGGCGCCACCCGACCGGGAGACGATCGTCGGCCTGCAGGAGAAGCTCCTCTACATGCTGGAGCTGTTCCAGAGCGCGGATGCGCGTCCCACGGCGCAGGCGCGGGACGCGGTGACCCAGCTGCAGGATCTCCTTCCGGTGATGGAGCGGCGTTGGGCGTCGCTGCGGTGACGAGGCGGGGGCCCGTGCCGGGACACCACCAAGTGCCCGGTAGGCGCGATGGACCCGCTTAGCGCCACCCGTGAGAAGAAGACCGCCGCGCTCGGCTCGGTGGCGGCGGCGGTCTTCCTAACGGGGTTGAAGCTCGCCGTCGGGCTGCAGACCAACAGCCTCGGGATTCTCTCCGAGGCGGCGCACTCGGGGCTCGATCTGTTGGCCGCGGTCGTCACCTACGTGGCGATCGTGCTCGCGGCCAGGCCTCCGGACCTGGAGCACCCGTACGGCCACGGCAAGATCGAGAACTTGTCGGCGCTGGTGGAGACCTTCCTGCTCTTCCTCACCTGCTCCTGGATCATCTGGGAGGCGGTGGGGCGGTTGGTCGAGCGCGGAACCCACGTCCAGGCGAATGTCTGGAGCTTCGCGGTGATGGGCGTGGCGATCGTCGTGGACCTGGGGCGCTCCAGGCACCTGGGGAAGGTGGCCAGGAGGCACCGGAGCCAGGCGCTCGAGGCCGATGCCCTCCACTTCTCAAGCGACGTGTGGAGCTCGCTGGTGGTGATCGTCGGGCTGGTCTGCGTCTCGTTGGGCTTTCCGGCCGTGGACTCGGTCGCGGCGATCGCGGTGGCGCTCCTGGTCCTCTTCGTCAGTTACCGGCTCGGCCGCCGCACGGTCGACGCGCTCGTGGATCGTACCCCTTCGGGGCTCTACGAGGAGGTACTGGACGCGGTGCGCGCCGTCGAGGGCGTCGAGCAAGTCCGCAGCATCCGGCTGCGCCCCTCGGGCCCGAAGGTTTTCGTCGACACGACAGTCGCCATCCGCCGCACGACGCCGTTCGAGCGCGCGCACGGGATCATGGACGACGTCGAGCGGGCGATCCACGTATCGCACTCCGACGTGGACGTGGTCGTGCACGCCGAGCCGCTCGAGAGCGAGGACGAGACGATCGTGGACAAGGTGCGGATGATCGCGCTCAAGAAGGGCCTCAGGGCGCCGCACAACCTCGAGGTCCACCGTACGGGCGGACGGTACTTCATCGACTTCGACCTCGAGTACCGGAAGGGAAAGTCGTTCGTCGAGGCGCACGAGGTCGCTGCCGAGATCGAGCGGGAGATCCACGAGAGCTTCGAGCACGTGGAGAAGGTGACGATCCACCTCGAGGAGTATCAGCCCGACGAGGTCGAGCTGAGCGACGCGACCGACGCCGAAGAGACGCTGCGCGAGAGCATCCGCGCGCGCGTCCTCCTGGACGAGCGGGTGCTCGGGTGCAGCGACGTGACGCTCCTGCGTCTGCACGGGGCGTTCAACGTGTCGGTCACCTGCCAGGTGGAGGAGTCCAGATCCCTGGACGAGGTGCACACGATCGTGGCCGAGATGGAGAGCACCCTCTACCGCGAGTTCAGCCAGCTTCGCAGGGTCACGATCCGGGCGGAGCCCGTCTGATCGGAGCCTGTGACCGTCCGGTCGGCTGCCAGCCGGGCGGCGGGGCGTGCCATGTCCGGGGCCTCCTTCCTCAGCGCACCGCCATCCAGTAGCTCTTGAACACGACGGTGGACAGGAAGTAGCCGAGCGGCACGTTGATCGCGACTCCGATCGTGAACGCCCAGAACGGCGGCATGCCGAATTTCGCCAGCTGCCGGAACCGCGTCGTCAACCCGATGCACAGGAAGGTGAAGACGAACGTCCACGTGCGCAGCGTCTTGATGGGCGTGATGAGCCGGGGTGTGAGGTCCGACGCGGCGCTTCCCGACGTGCTTGCCACCAGGACGCTCATGATGATCGACGCCAGGATGAACCCGATCACGAACTTGGGGAAGCGCGCCCAGATGACGCCCGCTCCCACCGTGCGCTCTCCGCTCGTCCCGGGCCGCTCCCAGCGGGTGGCCGCGACGATGGCGAGCACGAAGGCCCAGATGCCGATCCAGATGTCCCGGCCGAGGACCTTCATGAGCGTGAACGTCTGGATCGCGGCGTCACTGCCCGTGTTCGACGCGATGGTCTGCGCGGCCGCATAGCCTGCCGCGTCCGCGAACTCGCTGGTGCCGATCCACGCGCCGGCCACGCCGGGCGCGAGCCCCAGTGCTTTGCTGGCCAGCGGCAGGAAGAAGATCATGACCAGCGCCCAGAGCGACACGATCGAGATGCTGATCGCCACGTGCTCCTTTTCGGCATCGACGGCACCGCCCACGGCGATGGACGCGCTGACCCCACACACGGCCCCGCCCGCCCCGAGCACTGCGCTGAAACGTCGGTCGAGCCCGAACACGCGGGTCGCCACGAAGAACATCACCATCCAGGTGGAGATCGAGACGATCGTGGCCTGCAGGAAGGCGACCGGTCCGGCCGTGACGATGGCCGTGAGCGGCAAGGTGGCCCCCAGCAGGACGATCCCGGTCTTGATGTAGTACTCCGTCCTCAGCGAGTCGTCGAGCCAGGCCGGGAGCCGGAACGCGTTGCCCACCAGGAGGCCCAGGATCAGCGCGACGAGAGGCGCCTCCAGACTGTAGGTGTGGAAGAAGCGGCTCTGGCTGACCGTCAGGATCGCGACCGAAGCCAGGTACAGGAGTGTGAAGCCTGGCAGATAGCGCTTGGCGGCGTGCCCCATGACGGAGGTGCTGAGCGTGAAAAGAACCGCGAGGACCGCGAAGAGCAGGACGTACCATCCCCAGGAATGGGCGAAATGCCCGGCCACCGTGGAGAACGTCGTCCAGTCGCGCGGCGGGCTGACGGCGATGGGGGCGAGCGTGCTTCCGGCCAGGAAGAAGACGATCGCGCACAGCACGGTCCCGAGCCCCAGCCACACCGCCCACCAATCCTCCTTCGTCCAGAGCGAGGAGCTATGCTCAGGCTCGGTCATGGATCCCTTCCGCCAGGTGGCGCATGCGCGCCGATGCCCGGTAATAGCCCCGGCCTCCCCAGACGACGATCACGGCGCTGCCCAGTGCCAGCGCGCCGTCGAAGAGGCTCCACCACGAGACACCGAAATACCGGAACAGGGAGATGCCCAACACCAGGAACGCCAGCCCCGTGCGGACGAGCGCGAGGTAGGTTCGGCCCCACGCAAGCTCGGTCCGCAACGACGACAGGGAGGTCCGGCGCTCCGCGAACAGGTTCCGGCCTTCCGCGAGCGCGTTCCGCTCCCCGGCCAGCTCGGTTCGTTTGCCCGATAGGCCCGTCCGCTCGCGAGCGAGCGTGGTGCGTTCGCGGGCCATGTTGGTGCGGTTCACGGAGAGGTCGGTTCGCTGGCCGGCCAGAGTCGTGCGCTCGCGGCCGAAGTCCGTCCTGATGTTGGAAAGTTCGGTGCTCCTGGTCGACAGGCGCGTCTGTTCGCGCGTGAGCGCGGTCCGCTCCTCCGCCATCTCCGTTTGCCGTCTCGAGTAGGTGTCGGCGGAGGATGCGAGCTCCAGCAAATGGGACGTCCCGTCCGTTCTTCGACGCGCGAGAAGGGCGATCTCCTCTTCGAGATCCTCCTCCTTCTCCTGCAGCTCGACCAGGCGCGACATCAGTAGCTGCATCTCGGCGAGCGCCTTGCCCGAGGCGCCGAATTCGTCGGTCTGTATCATGGCTCCTCCTGGGGCCCGGTGGCTGCCGGGCCCGAGAGATTCACGCTTCGGCACCGAACTCCGGAACGAAGCCGCAGCGATACTCCACGTCCCGCACGCCCGCCACGTGCCCGGCGATCTCCAGGACGGTGTCCCTGCGAGCGTCGTCCACGTAGGGGCCCGTTACGATCGCGTGTCCGTTCGATACCCGTGCGCCCGCCTCGATCACGTCGGTTCGCGGGTCCGTCGACAGGGCCGCCTCGATCCGGGTGGCGAGGAGGAGCTGATCGATGGCCTTCTGGGAGTCGGCGGTGGCCTGACAGGCCGGGTCCTCCATGAATCCCTGGACGAGGTTACACGCCATGTCGATGCTCATGCGCTTCAGATTGACACAAAGGTCGTACAGGCTCGGATCCCTGATGTCCCTGCCGTACACGAACCGGGCCCAGCGCAAGCGTTCTTCATCGTCACGCTCGATGTAGCGTTCCGCCTCCACTTCGGTGCACCTCATCCGCTGCATTGTCATCTGGACCCGAAGCCCACGTGGCGCGTGGATCCGGATCGTCCAGAGGTGGTGGATCGGCGGAAGCAGGAGGTGCCCGGAAAACCCGTGGTACACGAGGTTGTCCTTCTGGGCGTACTCCAGCAGGGCGGCCCGCATGAGGATCAGATAGGGGCGCCTCAACTCACAGAAATCCTCGTACGCCTTGGCGGCGTCACTCAGGCGTTCCACGATCCGCTGGGCCAGCTCGCCATGCCGGTTGACCAGTGTCACGAGGTCTTCGCGGGACACGCAGCGGACCCCGGTCCGCTCGGAGAGTCGCTCAACGAGCAGCTTTCCCCCCGACATGGTGCCGCGCGAGATCAAGACGACCGCCATGGGAGCCTCGCTCGCCTACGGCACGGCTTGCGGTTGGCGCACCCCGGTCGCGTTCGGGCGGGATTCACGCACGGATATCGCCCGGGTGCGGGGGACCGCGGCTCCCTCGCTCAGGATCGCGTCCACCAGCCCGTCGGTCGAGTGGGGGCCGGCTTCCACGGCGGGCTCCAATCCGAGCTCCCGTAGTGCGCGGGAAGCGACGGGCCCGATGCTCGCGATCCGGGCGTCTCCGAGCGCGTCGCCGTACAGGTGGACCAGGGAGCGGGCCATGGCCCCGCTGGTGACGGTGATCCAATCGATGTCGCCGGCCTCGAGGGTCGCGAGTACCTCGGGGTCGGGTTCGAGGACGGGGAGGCTGCGATGGGCGACCACCGTCGTGACCGTGGCTCCTGCGGCGCTCAGCGCCTCCCCCAACGGTCCAGCCGCCGGGCTGGGGCGCACGAGGAGAATCCGCTCCGCGTGCTCGGCGTGCACCAGCATCCGTACGAGCGCCTGCGGATCGAATACGTTCGGTACCAGATCGGCGTGTAGATGGTGGCGCGCCAGCGCGTCGGCCGCGCCGGAACCCAGCGCTACGAGCTTGACGCCCCGGAGGCTCCGTCCGTCGAGCCCCCGGTCGAACAAGCGGCGCAGGAACCCGTGGGCCCCGTTTGCGCCCGAGAAGACCACCCAATCGTAGTCCGGGAGGGCATCGAGCGCGGCGTCGGCTCCGGCCCAGAGGGGCGGAGCCGTGACGCGCACGGCCGGGCTCGAGATCACTTCGACGCCGAGATCCACCAGCCGGCGTACGAGCTTCTTCGATGCCGCCGGGGATCCGGGCACCAACACGCGGGTGCCGAAGAGCGGCCTCGAGGCGAACCAGGAGCGCTCCGGTGCACGCTCCACCACGGATCCGACCACGAATACCGCCGGGGGTCGGAGACCTCGGCGCGCGATCACGTCGGCCACCGTCGCCAGCGTGCACCGTACGGTCTGTTGTTTCGCGCGCGTGCACCAGCGCACGATGGCCACCGGTGTGTCGGCGGGTTTCCCGTGCTCGATGAGCGCCTCGCTCCATTCTGCCGCGCGACCCACGCCCATGTAGAAGACCAGGGTGCCGGGGAATGCCGCCAGCCCCTCGTAGTCCAGGCACGACGAGTCCTTCTCGTTCCGCTCGTGTCCCGCGACGAGCGCTACGGCCGAAGCGTCGTCGTGCTGCGTGATCGGGATCTCGCAGTAGGCGGCCATGGCCAGGCCGGTCGTCACGCCCGGCACGATCTCGTACGGAACACCCGCGGCGCGCAGGGCCTCCGTCTCGTCCGACCCACGTCCGAACACCGAGGGGTCGCCCCCCTTGAGGCGTGCGACCGACCGTCCCCGCCGGGCCTCCTCGATCACGCGTTCCACGATCTGCTCGGGCGTCAGCGTGCGCCCGCGCCCGTGCCGTCCCAGGGGCACGAGCTCCGCTCCGGGAGCGGCATGCTGCAGCGTGGCCGGGTTCACGAGGTAGTCGTACAGGACGACGTCGGCGCGGCCGAGGCACTCCACGGCGCGGAGCGTGAGCAGGCCCGGATCGCCCGGACCCGCGCCCACGAGGTAGACCGTTCCCGTCAGGGTGGTCGCATTCGATGTCATGGTGTCCTCACACGTTCGGCGATCCGACGGAGCACTTCGACGAACTCGGGTTGTTGGCCGACCGGATCCATGAGCTCGACCCGCACCGTGGGCCAGGTCCGGCGCACTTCGTCGACCAGGGGATGGACGTCGCGTTCGACGTGGCCTTCTTCGGCCAGGAAGAGAGGTAGTACGAGGAGCCTTCGCTCCCCCGCCGCGATCGCCTCGCCGGCGACGTCCATGAGCGTGGGCGGAGCGCAGTCCATGTACGCCAGGCGCACGTCCGACGCCTCCGCGCGGCCGTCCACCGCGGCGACCACGCGCTCGACCGACGCACGCCAGCCGGCGTTGCGGCTCCCATGCGCGATCAGGATCAGCATCGGAGGCGGGCGGAGGCGGCCGCGGACACCCTGTCGGCGATCCGCTCCTCCGCTTCGGCCAGCGCGCGCGAGAAATCGCCGCGGGCGGTCAGGATGGCGGTGTGGGTGGCGACGGCCCGGTCGAGGGACCTGGCGTTCCAGAGGGTCATTCCCAGGCGAAGGGCGGATCCGCGCACCGAGCCGAAGGAGTTGAAGTCCAGGATCGTGAGCGGGCGTTCGGTGAAGCTCCTGAGGCCGGCGAGCGTCGACGCGTCCAGCACCGGCTCGTGCTGGTCGATACCGAAGTAGACCAGGTCGGCGCGCGCGATCGCGGAGAGCACCCGATCGTCGACATAGGCGTGCACCCGTAGCCGTCTCCCGTTGCCTACGGCCGTGCGGAGCTCCTTCATCTGGCCGTGATGGTCGCGGTAGACGACGGTCAGGCCCGCTTCGGGCACGGCATGTTCTTCTCTCAGCGCCCTCAGAATCGAGCGCGACGTCGTCGAGCCCCCGATCACGACGTGTCTGAGCTCGTCGGCCTCGATCCGGTCGGCCTCGAAGACCCGGGCGAGCGCGGCCGCGCAGTAGCCGGTCCCGAGGACGCCCCAGGAGGTGTCCCGGCGCAGCTCGTGTGCCAGGTCGGTGGCGTGGGCCACCAGGCCCTCCGAGCGGGGACCGGCGGTGTGGGCCGAGCAGGCGGAGCGGAGGGCGGTTTCGAGCTGCGTGGTGACGTCCAGGTCTCCCGGGAGGTCACTGTTGAGCCCGCACGCGGTGCGCAGGAGGTGATGCCACGCCTCGGCCCCGACCAGGACGTTCACGGCGAGGCCACGCGGCTCGGATCCGAACAGCCCTCGTCGGAGGTGGGCGACGAGGCGCTCGCGTTCCTCCCGAGCGGTCGCGTCCGGGATCCACGCGTAGCATTCGACACGCTGGCACGTGTTCCACACCAGGGCCTCCAGCACCCGCCCGTCGGCGCGGACCCCGTCCAGGAACCCGCGCAGGCTCTTGTGCGACGGCTTGACCCGTCCGAAGGCGGCGACGTCGCTGAAGCGGAAGGAGGGTCCCTGCCCCCCGGCCAGGGGACCGGCCACGGCCGCACCGACCAGGAGCAGTGTCGCAGGCTCCTCGGGCCGGGGTCGAACACGGGACCCTCGTTCGAGTAGCGGTCGAAGAGAGCCCCTTCGACGGGGCGCCTGCTGCGATCCGTGCAGCACGACGCCCCGGAGCGCCGCGAGGAAGGGCGCGTACGAGAGGAGCGGAGAGCACGCGTCCCCCCCTGTCGCCGGATCGTGGGGGTCGGAGGGGAACGGGAGGGGGCACAGGAGCGTTCGGGGCGCTCCCGACGGTGAGGCGTCGGGATGCTCGAGGTCCAGGCGAACGCGGTCCGGGGGCCAGTCCAGAAGCTCGGCGACACCTTCGACCGTTCGCCGGAGTTGCTCGAGGTACGGCTCGCGGGAAGAGCATTCCGACGGGAAGGGAGACACGAAGCGCAGGAGCACGGGGTCTCCGTTCGCCGCCGGCGGGGCCGCGTGCTCCGCGACCCACCGGGCCAACGCGTTCAGGTAGCCCGCGTCGTCGTACCACGTCGTACGCACCGCCAGAGGAACGTCGAACGCTCGTTCGGAGAGCAGGCGGTAAAGCTCGCGCACGGCCGAGGGTGACGCTCCGAGGCCGTGGTGCGGATGCACGGGCACCACGACCAGCTCGTCGAGCGGCCCGGATGCGATCCGGTCCAGGGCGGAAGGGAGGTCGAACGGCCCGGCGGCGTGGACGTGCCATCCCTCGGGGAGCACGTCTTCCAGCGCGCGTGAGAGGCTCTCGGCCTCACGGCGCCGGGCACGGGTCGCCCCCAGGAGCAAGACCGCGCGCACCCCCGTCGGCTCGGCGTCCATGGTCACGCGCCCTCGTCCGAACGGGTCGCAGCGAGGGGCTCCATCGCCTGGTGACGGGCGGCGGCCTTGACCAGAGCGGGCGCCCAGTGGGACACCCCGAGGGCGTGCACGTGGGTGTAGGACGCGAGGGTGTTCCGATAGCACAGGCCGTCGCGCTGGCCGTCGAAGCCGTGTCCCCTCCGGACACGGAACGAGAAGGTGACGTTCTCGGCGATCACGGATCGCAGGAACGTGTAGTGGAACTCGTGGCCCCGGAGTGACGCCCCGACCGGGAAGAACGGGTTGGGTTTGACCGTCTCCAGGATCGAGTAGCCGTGGCCGTTCGGACGCTCACCGAAGCCGTAGACCGCGGGCGTGGCGCCGGACATCGGGTAGTGTTGCTCCCCCACGACGAGCTCTTCGCCCAGGTAGACCGCGCCTCCACACTCCGCGTATACCGGCAAGCCGGCCTCGACGGCCTGGCGAAGCGAGACCCGGAAGGCGGCGTTGGCCGACAGCGGCGCCGCGAGCGTCTCGGGGAATCCTCCTCCGATGTAGAGCGCGTCCAGGTCCGGCAGGGCGGAGTCCTCGATCGGTGAGACGGACACCAGGCGCGCCCCCGCCCGCTCGAGTGCCTCCAGGTTGTCGGGATAGTAGAACTGGAAGGCCGCGTCTCTGAACACACCGATCCGGACGGTCGCGGCTCCGGCTCTCACCGGGTGGGCCTCCGTTCGGAGCGGGGCCTCCAGCGCGGGCGCGCCGACGGCCAAGCGCCAGAGCACGTCGAGGTCCAGGTGATCCTCGATGATGGATGCGGCCTCTTCGACGGCGGCCGCCGTGTCGGCGCGCTCTTCAGGTGGGACCAGCCCGAGGTGCCGTTCGGGGAAGGGGTGGCGAGGGAGCTTGGGGAAGGCGCCCAGCACGGGCACATCGCATGCGTCCTCGATGGCTTCCTTCAGGACCGCGACGTGTCGCGACCCCGCGGTGCGGTTGAGCACGACCCCGCGTAGGGGGACCGCAGGATCGAGGCACTGACACCCCAGCACGAGCGCGGCGGCCGTGCGTGTGCACTTGGTGGCGTCCACGACCAGGACGACCGGCACCTCCAGGAGCTTCGCGAGCTCGGCGGTGCTGAAAGTGCCGTGGGCGTCCGTGCCGTCGAAGAGGCCGCGGTTGCCCTCGACGAGAGCCACGTCGGCGCCGGTGGCCGCCGACGCGAAGGAGCGCATGACCGTCTCCCGGGACATGAGGAAGAGGTCCAGGTTCCGGCACGGCCTACCGGCCGCCTGCGACAGCCAGGCGGCGTCGATGTAGTCCGGCCCCTTCTTGAACGCCGCGACGCGTCGGCCCCCGCGGACCCAGGCCGCGGTGAGGCCCACGGAGAGCAGCGTTTTGCCGCCGCCTCCGCTCAGTCCCGCGACCAGAATCCGAGGAGCGTTCACGTCTGCCCCCTGTTGGCGACTCGTCAGGCCATCTCGATGAACCCGCAGGGGCAGATGTCCGCGCACTTCGCGCAGCCGGTGCAGTTTCCGAGGTTGAGCACGTAGATCATCCCCTTCTGCTCGGGCTTGGCGATGGCCGAGTCCTGGCAGTACATCCAGCACTTCTCGCAGTCGAAGCACTTGCCGCAGCTCATGCAGCGCTGTGTCTCCTGGACCGCCTGCTCGAGGCTGAGACCCAGGTTGACTTCCCGGTCGAGCGCG
The DNA here is from genome assembly GCA_963751265.1 of uncultured Gemmatimonadales bacterium. GTDB lineage: Bacteria > Gemmatimonadota > Gemmatimonadetes > Longimicrobiales > Gaopeijiaceae > SZUA-318. The sequence goes on from CAVVTU010000001.1 coordinate 619,233, forward strand.
TCCATGCGCTCGTCCACGTCGAGCGTGGTCGGCTCCACGCGCTCGATGGTCTTGTAGTGATCCAGGTGCATCTTGTCGGTCCGGATCACGCTGCGCGTGTCGACCACCGGCTCCGTGCCGAGGAAGCTCCGCTCGATGGCCTCGGCGGCGCGCCGACCGTGGCCTACCGCATCGGTGACGAGCGCCAGGTTGGTCACGTCGCCCCCGGCCCACACGTTCTCGGACCGGGTGTGGCCGTACTCGTCGACCTGGATCCAGCTCTTGTCCGTCCACGAGCTCGTCGAAGCCGCCGAAGTCGGGATGCTGGCTCACCGCGGAGATGACCGCGCTCGCCGGGATCTCGAACTCCGAGCCCTCGATCGGCACCGGACGGCGCCGCCCCGAGTCGTCGGGCTCGCCGAGCTCCATCCGGATGGCGACCATGGCGTTCACCAGCCCGTCGTCGCCCTGCTTGAAGCCCACGGGGGCGGCCAGGAACTCGACGTTCACGCCCTCCTCGGATCGCCTCCTCCACCTCTTCCTTGATGGCGGGCATCTCCTCGAGGGTGCGCCGGTACAGGACGGTCACGTTCGCGCCGAGCCGCCTGCAGATCCGCGCGGCGTCGATGGCGGTGTCTCCGCCGCCCACGACGATCGCGACTACGTCCTTGCCCAGGTCGAGCTTCTCGCCGTGGTGGAAGCGGTTGAGGAAGTCCACGCCGCTGAAGACGTTCGGGGCATCCTCGCCCTCCACGCCGAGGCTGACGCCCTGCTGCGCGCCGAGCGCCACGTAGACCGCGTCGAACTCCTCCTTCAGCTCGGCCAGGGTCACGTCCTTGCCGACCTTGACCCCGCAGTGGAGCTCTACGCCCAGGTCGAGGATCCGCTGGATCTCGGTGTCCAGGACCTCCTCGGAGAGGCGGTAGCCGGGGATGCCGTAGCGGAGCATGCCCCCGGCCTTCTCGTACGCCTCGAAGACCTTCACCGAATAGCCGCGCCGGGCGAGCTGGTACGCGCACGAGAGCCCGCTCGGGCCTGCCGCCGACGACGGCGATCCGCTGGGGTTTCCTGTCTTCGCTGAGCCTCTTCAGCGCGAGGCCGTGCGACAGGCCGAAGTCGCCGATGGCCCGCTCCACCTTGTTGATGTTGACCGCGCCTTCCTTCTCCTGGCGGTTGCACTCGGTCTCGCAGGGAGCTGGGCACACCCGTCCGCACACGGAGGGGAAGGGGCTCGTGTCGGTGTAGATCTCCCAGGCCTCGCGGAACGCCTGGTCCGTCGATCTTCCCGAGGCTCTCGGCCTGGGAGATCGTCGTCAGGAACTCCCGGATGCGGTTCCCGCTGGGGCACCGGTCGCTGCAGGGCGGCCGCTTCTCCACGAACTTGGGCCGCAGGGGAGACTGCTCCCGTGAGGGACCTCCCCCGAAGCCGCCTCTCGTGCCGAAGGACTTCTTCTTCTTGACGACTTTCTTGACGGGCATGGGTCACCTCGCGGCGCCTTCCTCGTGGGGCAGCTCGATGTAGCTGCCTCCGAAGTAGGTGTAGACACACCGATCGTTGTCGATCAGCAACCGGATGGCGGCTTTGCACATCTTCTTGTCGCATCCGTCGTCGCCGAACTTGTGGACCATCGCCTTGGTCAGGTCCATGGCCTTGAGCTTCTTCTTGCCCTGGACCTCCTTCACCATCTCGTACATGGCGTCCGCGACCTGCTCTGTTGTGACGGCCATGATTGACCTCCTCGTGTCAGGGGGCGCGGAGCCAACCCGGCTCCGCGCCAATTCCACACCCCCGCCCGTCAGTGCCTCAGTTGCGCGGACCGCTTGTAGCTCAGCCCCGCGTACCGGTAGTCGTCGATGTGCTCCTTCTGGAACTCGATGCCGGTCAGCTTGAAGAACTTCGGCCAGCCGATGCGCTCGATGAACTCGCCCATGCGCTCGTACGGCCGGGCACCGTCCACCCACACCTCGACGATGTTGCGCACGCGCGGACCACTTCGGGCCAGCGCGGCGGATCGTTCTCGATGAAGGGGATGGCCAGCTTGGAGAACATGGGCTCGTGCCGCGCGTTGGAGACCTTGCCGCCCACCCAGATGGAGATCGCCGTCGTTGAGGGCATCGGCCATGGGCAGGGCCGGGCAGACCGAGAAGCAGTTCGCGCAGAACATGCACAGCTCCTCGTCGATCTCCACCGATGGGATTGCCGTCCACCGTCGTCGGCCGGATGGCCGCCGTCGGGCACGCCGCGATCACGTTCGGGATCTCGCACACCTTGTTCAGCCCCTTCTGCACCTTCGGCGGCCGCCGGTGCACGCCCAGGATCGCGATGTCCGAGCAGTGCACGGCGCCGCACATGTTCAGGCAGCACGCCAGCGCGATGCGCAGCTTGCCCGGGAATCGGCTTGCGTGCCGTCGAAGTACTCGTGCGAGGTCGTCCATCACGGCCTTCACGACGCCCGACGCGTCCGTGGCGGCCGAGTGGCAGTGCACCCAGCCCTGCGTGTGCACGATGCTCGAGATGGCGGGCCCGATGCCGCCCACCGGGTGGCCGAGCGCGGCCAGGTCCTGCGATGAGCGGGTCGACGTTCGACTCGTCGGTCAGCAGGAACTCGACGTTGTGCCGGCTGGTGAAGCGCAGGTAGCCGTCGCAGTACTTGTCCGCCAGCTCCGCGTACTTGCGGATCCTCTTGGTGCCCAGCAGCCGGGGCGAGCCGGCCCGCACCGTGAAGAGCTTGTCACCCGACTCGCCGACGTGGACCATCACGCCCGGCTTGAGGATCTCGTGGTACTTCCACTTCCCGTAGTTCTCCTTGATGACCGGAGGCAGGAACCTCCTGAAATCCGGAGGGCCGATGTCCGTTCGTCCTCTGTGTGTCCATCTGATCGTATCTCCCTGTCGTTCCGAAGAGTCCGTATCCGTGTTCAGCCGAGGTCGAAAGAGCCGCCGCCCTACGTGGCCGCGAGCGCTTCCTCCTCGGCGCTCTTCCTCTTCCTCCTCTCCTTCGTCCTCCTCCTCGTAGTATTCCTCGTAGAAGACGTACGGATTGTCCCTCGGGTGGGCGATCATCTCGGGGATCGGCTCCACGCTCGATGGCCTCGAGGAAGTTGCCCAGCCCGACGCGCTGGATGAGCTCGCCGACGCGCTCGCGGTTCTTGCCGTGCTCGCTCCAGAAGTCCCAGATGCGCTCGGCGAGGTCTTTGATCTCGTCGTAGGGCGGCTCGAGCTTGATGAACGGCACGATCACCGACGAGAGCTGCGCGCCCTGGACGATCGGGGCCTTGGAGCCCAGCAGGATGGTGGCGCCCGTGTCCGTGCCGGGTCGCAGCGCCTTGGGCATCGCGTTGATGCAGTGCATGCACTTCACGCAGTTGCTGTCGTCGATCTCCAGCTCGTTGCCGTCCCACGCCATGCACTTGGTGGGGCAGTTGCCGCAGATGTCGCGCTCGATGTTCATGCCCGCTCTCGGCGTAGGCCCGCACCTCGTCCTGGTCGATGCGGATCTCGTCGCGCCAGGTGCCGATGATGGACATGTCGGAGCGGGCGATGGAGGCCACGCAGTCGTTGGGGCAGCCCGAGCACTTGAACTTGAACTTGTACGGGAAAGCCGGCCGGTGGAGCTCGTCCTGGAACGTCTGCGTCAGGTCGTTGCACAGGTCCAGCGTGTCGTAGCAGGCCCACTCGCAGCGGGCCGGTCCCACACAGGCGCTGGGCGTGCGCACGTCGGACCCGGAGCCGCCCAGGTCGAAGTCGGCCTCGGTGAGCGCCTTGAAGGTGGGCTCGAGCTCATCCGTCGTGGTGCCCAGGAGGATGATGTCCCCCGTGGAGCCGTGCATGTTGGTGAGCCCGGAGCCGTGCTCGTCCCAGATGTCGCAGATCGTGCGCAACGCGTCCGAGGTGTAGAACCACCCGCTGGGCATGTTCACGCGCAGCGTGTGGAAGTGGGCGATGGCCGGGATACTCCTCCTGGAGGTCGTTGTAGCGGCCGATGACGCCGCCGCCATATCCATGCACGCCGACGATGCCGCCGTGCTTCCAGTGGCCGATCTTCTCTCGGTAGGAGCGCTCCAGCAGCTCCAGGAGCTGCTGGCACTGCTCCTTACCTTCGTCGGCCATCTCCTTGATCTGGGTGACGAAGCTGGGCCAGGAACCCTTTTCCAGCTCGTCCAACAAGGGAGTGCCGTTGTCGTTCCTCTGCCATCGTTCTCTCCTTGTGCCGTGGCGTGATGGCGCTAGCGCCACGTTGCGCGTTAAGCCAACTGCGTTCTCTCTCACGCTCAGGACCACCTTGTAGAGGGCCGTCAGCACCAGCCCGCCCACCGCGTAGACGCCGACCGTGATCGCGATCTCCGGAGCGGTCGGCACGTACTCCGTGATGTGATCGAGGGGGGAGGGAATGAAGCCCGCCACGATCAAGCGCGAGCCCCTTCTCGATCCAGAGCGAGGTGATGACGCCGGCGCACAGCAGGCGCGAGCCAGCGCTCCCGGTGACGCACCGCGGGTACGAGCAGCAACGCCATGCACACGACGGCGAGGATGTCTCCCACCCATGTCCATGGCGCAAGCGCCGCGTGTCCCTCGAGCCCGGTGAGCAGGTAGGCGAACGCGTCTACGTCGTGCGGAATGCCGCTGTAGAGGGCGGTGAACATCTCCACGAGCACGAAGAACACGTTGATCGCCATCGCGTAGGCGACGATGGTCGAGAGCGCCCGGATCGACGCCCGTCCCACGTCGAATCCCCCGAAGCGGCGCACGAGCAGGGCCAGCAGGATCAGCAGGCTGGGCCCGGCCGCGAACGCCGATGCCAGGAAGCGGGGGGCCAGGATCGCCGTCATCCAGAACGGCCGGGCGCCGAGCCCCGCATAGAGGAATGCCGTCACCGTGTGGATGCTCACGGCCCACGGGATCGACAGGTAGATGAGCGGCCGCACCCACTTCGGGGGAGGCACGGCCTTGCGCTCCGCCTCGATCGCCGTCGCCCCGATGACGAGGTTGAGAAGGAGGTAGCCGAACAGGACCATGAAGTCCCAGAACATCACCGAGTTGGGCCGGGGGTGCAGGATGACGTTCAGGACCCGGCGGGGCTGGCCCATGTCCACGAAGATGAAGAGCATGCACACGAGCACGGCGGACACGGCGAGGAACTCGCCGAGGATGACCGTCCGGCCGAAGGCCTTGTAGTCGTGCAGGTAATAGGGGAGCACCACCATCACCGCCGAGGCGGCGATGCCCACCATGAACGTGAACTGGGCGATGTAGAGGCCCCAGGAAACGTCCCGGCTCATGCCGGTGATCGCGAGGCCTTCGGAGAACTGTCGGCTGTAGGCGAACAGGCCGATCAGGATCAGGACGGCCCAGAGGGCCACGAGCGCCCAGTAGCGCCGGCTGCCGTGGAAGACGCGGGTCAACATGGCCTCATGCCCTCCCGTCCGCGGCCGGGACCGTGCCCGGGAGGATGTAATAGACGTTGGGCCCCGTGCCGAGCCTCACCCTCCGGCACACCGTGTTCCGCTCCCGCAACAGCCTGCTCACATCGGAGTCCGGATCGCTCAACTCGCCGAAGGTCAGCGCACCCTCACCACCGGGCACCCCGTTGGCCGCTTCCACGCACGCAGGGATCTCCCCGACGCGCAGGCGCTCGGAGCAGAAGTCGCATTTCTCCACCACGCCCTTCGTGCGGGTCGGATAGTCCGAGACGGGCTTGCCGTTCGCGTCGGTCTCGACCCAGGGCCGCGGATCCCGCCAGTTGAAGCTGCGCGCGCCGTAGGGGCACGCCGCCATGCAGTAGCGGCACCCGATGCAGCGGTGCATGTCCATCATGACGATGCCGTCGGACGCACGTTTCCACGTGGCGCCCGTCGGGCACACCTTCACGCACGCCGGCTCCGTGCAGTGGTTGCACAGCACCAGAACCGGCGCTTCACGGACCGAGGCGGGCGTGTGGGCGTGCACCTGGTCGGTGAAGACGTCTTCGTACGCCTCGCTCCAGACCCACTTGACCTCTTCCTCCGGGTCCGGGATGTGCGGCACGTTGTGCGCCAGGTCGCAGGCCTCGACGCAGGCGTGGCGCACGTTCTCGCGGAGGCACTTCTCCACGTCCACGACCATGGCCCACTGGGGGGTGGGCTCAGCGGCCGCGGCGGAGGTTTGGACGCTACCCACAGCAGCGGCGGCAGCGGCCTCCTCGCCCGTGCGGGAGCCCAGTCTCGCTGGATTGAGCAGAGGTAGCCCGGCACCGGTGCCGAGGACCGTACAGCCCAGCTTTGCCAGGAAGCTGCGTCGACTCTCGTTCATCGCTCGGCCCCCTCCAGCGCCACGTGGCAGCTCCAGCACGTGAGCGTCACGTCGGCGTACGCGTGGCACCGCTCGCAGAAGGTCTGGCTGTTCTGATGACAGGACAGGCACGTTCCGGTCAGGCTCATGTCCCACGACCTGCCGGATGTCGCCACGTACGTATGCTCCCCGTTGCGCACGACGGAGGTCCTCCATTCGTTCAGGAGGTCCTCGTGGTGCGCCCGCATCCAGAGCGTGTCCTCGACGCAGCCGATGGAGTCCGTCGCGCGCTCCAACTCGGGACGTGCCGGCTCCGCCGACGACGCGATGCCGCTCCACACCGGATAGGCGGCGACAACGAGGAAGACCCCGAGCCCCAGGAAGATCCGCGGCCGATCAGTCATGGGACCATGCCTCCCTGGCCTCCACGGCCCCGGCGGGCTCCTCGGGCGGCGGGACGTCCTCCTCGGCCTCCTCCATGCCGGGGATCGGCTCGAGCCGGAGGTTATGGGTACGTCGCTTCTCGCCCTCGAACACCGTCGCGTTCGCGACGAGCTCGCTGATGCCCGTGACCTTCACGCCGGGCGCCCAGTAATCGCAGACGGTCGGCAGCGTGGCACGGTCGATCGCGCACATGGCGGCGAGCTGGTTGACGCCGTAGCGCTCCTGCACGTAGCGGACGGCATTGCCGCGGGGGAGTCCACCTCGCAACCGCATCTCCATGTTTTCGTCGGTGCCCAGGCCGGCTCCCCCGCCGCAACAGAACGTCTGCTCCCGGATGGTGTTCTCGGGCATCTCGTAGAAGTGGTTGCACACGTTCCGGATCACGTAGCGCGGCTCCTCCAGGATGCCCATGGCGCGGGCCGGATTGCAGGAGTCGTGGAACGTGACCCGTATGTGGTCGTTCCTGGACGGATCCAGCTTCAGCTTCCCGTGCCGGATCGTGTCCGACAGGAGCTCCATGATGTGGATGGCCTTGGTGGAGCGGGCGTGCTCGAAGACCGTGCCCGTCACGGGCGACTTCGGCACCTCGAGGAAGTCCGCCGGGCCGTTCATGGTGCCCATGTATTGGTTCACCACGCGCCACATGTGGCCGCACTCGCCCCCGAGGATCCACTTGACCCCCAGGCGCTTCGCCTCGGCGTAGACCTTGGCGTTGAGGCGCTTCATGGCCTCGTGTGAGGTGAAGAGCCCGAAGTTGCCGCCGTCCGACGCGTACGTGCTCCAGGTGTAGTCGATGCCCAGCTCGTGGAAGAGGAGCATGTACGCCATGCAGGTGTAGATGCCGGGCTCCGCCACGAAGTCGCCGGAGGGCGTGAAGAACAGGACCTCCGCGCCCTTCTTGTTGATCGGCAGGTCGACCCGGATGCCGGTGGCCTCCTCGATGTCGTCCACCATGAACTCCAGTGTGTCCACCATTCCGTGAGGCTGGATGCCCAGGTGGTTGCCCGTGCGGTAGCAGTTGGCGACCGGCTCGATGACCCAGTTGACGTACAGGCCCAGGAGCCCGAGGAGCTCGCGGCCCATCATGGTGATCTCGGCGGTGTCGATGCCGTACGGGCAGAACACCGAGCAGCGCCGGCACTCGGTGCACTGGTAGAAGTAGTAGAACCACTCCTTGATGACGTCGGGCGTGAGCTCCCGTCCGCCGGCCAGCTTGCCGAAGATCTTGCCCAGGGCGGTGAAGTCCTTGCGGTACACGGACCGCAGCAGCTCGGCCCGCAGCACGGGCATGTTCTTCGGATCGCCGCTGCCGATGAAGAAGTGGCACTTGTCCGCGCACGCTCCGCAGCGCACGCAGATGTCCATGAAGAGCTTGAAGGAGCGGAACCGCTTGAGCCGGTCCGCCATCCCGTCGAGGACCGTCTTCTTCCACCCCTCGGGGAGCTTCCAATCCTCGTCGGTGACAGCCCACTCGTGGGCGTTCGGCAGGTCGAGGACCTTCAGGTTCTTGGCCTTGCCGGGGTAGATGAACGTCCCGGGACGGAGGTCCACCGGGGTCTCCATCCAGTCCGTTTCCGGAGGACGGCCATCGATCTCGAGCAGGTCGTCCTGCTCGTAGTAGCCGGGTTCGTCGGGGCTCGACATCGTCTCTATTCCTTCTCCACCGGGAGACCGGCGGCAATCATCTTTTCCCGGAATTCGTCCTCGTACTCCTCGTAGGTGTGCACGTGGACCGGGTAGTCCCAGGGGTTCACGTGCCTCACGGCGCGGTTGTTGTTGGCGAGGTTGCGCGTGGGGCTCAGGAACACGCCGGGCGCGTGGAGGAGCTTCCCGAGCGGGAAGTAGACGAGCAGCGCACACACCAGGGACAGGTGCCCGAAGAAGAGCGGGCTGATTCCCGCCGGCACGACCGGCTGGAAGTGCACCAGCCCGAGAGCCAGCTCCTTCACGCTCGCGATGTCCGTCTTCGTCACGTGACGGAGCCAGAAGCCGCTCGCCCCGATCCCGAACAGGAGCAGAGGAGCGAAGTAGTCACCCACCAGCGAGATGTAGTGCACCCGTGGGTTCAGCAGACGCCGGAGGATCAGGTACGTGAGGGCCACCAGGAAGAGCACCGAGGTCATGAAGACCACGGGCAGGCCGATCTCCACGAAGCCGTCCGCCTTCTCCACCCAGGTCACGAAGCCGGGTACGGGCTCCGTGAAGAGGCGCAGGTGGCGGATCAGGATCACCGCCAGGGACCAGTGCATGGCCATCGCGCCGGCCCACAGGGTCAGGTCGGTCGTGTAGACCAGGCGCCGGTCTTCCGTCATCTCGGTCTTCGTGTTCCGCAACAGCGACCGGAAGAAGAGGACCTCCAGCGCCATGCGGCCCAGGACCGTCGGCAGGTTGTGAGGGTTGTCCAGCTTCTGCTGCTTGATCCATGGCAGCGAGCGCTCCTGCCCGCACGTCGTCGGGATGCGGAACGGCACGGGGGAGGCGGCCCAGCGCGCGACGCGGACCGTAAGGCCCACGACGAACACCGAGACCGCCACGTACGGAAGGACCACCCCGAGCGTCCACTGGAGCCCGAGGCTCGCCCCGAGCAGGCCGGCCAGGAAGAGCCCGGCCACGAGCACCACGGAGATCAACACCTTCATCTCGGCTCCCTCCGGGCCGCGGCTAGCTCTCCGCGCGCCGCGACCCACGGAATCGTCCGCTTGAGCTCGGCGACCCGGAGCTCGTACAGCTGCTCCCGGTGCGCCAGGAAGAGCTCGAACGCCTCGAGCCCGATCTCGTCCAGGCGGGCTTCGAACTCCACCATCTCCTGCCGCACCGTCGGGTCCCGGAGCGCCTCGCCGAGCTCGGCTCTGAGCACCGCCTTCAGTCGGAAGACGAAGCCCACGGCATCTCTCGGCGAGAGCTCCTGAACGGCCCGGATCCGGAGGATGTCGTCCAGACCTCGACGCATCGCCTCGGCGTCGTCGCCGTCGAGCAGCCAGTCGAGCACCGCACGCGTCCCCACCCTGAGGCTGTGCCCCACGGGGTTGGCGAACGGGTCACGCTCGCGACTCCATGCCGCGACGGCTTGGGCCGAATACCCGCTCAGCGTATCCTGGACCCAGGCCTGGGCGACCTCGTCTCTGCGCTTCCTCAGAAGCTCCCGGAGCATGGCCGTGCGATCCGCTTGCGTGGTCCTACACGCAGCCGGTCGGCTTCGGCAGGCCCGCGACCTTGCAGGCCCCCTTGGCCGGTCCACTCGGGAACAGGTCGTAGATCTCCTTCAGCTTGAAGCCCGTGGATTTGCAGAGCTTCCGGACCATCGGCGCCATGTTGTACTCGAGATAGTACTCGCGCAGATAGTGGACGACCTTCCAGTGCTCGTCCGTCATGTTCTCGACGGCTTCGGTCTTCGCCAGGTCCGTGGCGACGGCTTCGTCCCACGAATCGGGGTCCTGAATGAATCCGTCCTCGTCGATCTCGATCAGCTTCCCACCGAGCTCTTTCTTCTCCATCAGATCCTCCTGACCCCCGCCCCTCAGGCGCCGACAGGCACCCGAACGGGCCGGTGATTGCGGTCGAATTGAATGTCCAGGTCCACCTCGGGCGGGTGCCGTAGCGTCTCGCAGATCACGGCTCTTTCCGCCACTTGGCGTACTGCGTCCCTCTCCTCCTCCGGAAAACCGGCGGGCAGGTCGATGTCCGCGACGATCGCGCCGATGCGCTTGGGCTTGCCCAGGAACTCGAACGCGAGGCTGACCGAGACGTCTCCGTCTCCGTAGCCACGGGCGTCGCAGTAGCCTTGAACCTGCATGGCCATACATGCGCCCAGGGCGCCCGCCAACAGCTCCGCGGGAGTGAAGCCCTTGCCCTGCCCGCCGTCGGCGGGCGCCATGTCGGTGGCTACGCGGCGCTTGTGTACGCGCACGTCGAAGGCCAGTCCGTCCTTGTGCGTGATCGTGATCAGGTTCATGGCCGGACCTCCGAGTTGATCGTCTCCCTGCTTCCGGACTTCCTCACGCGCCGGTGGCGGCGTGGTGCAGCTTCACTTCGACCTTGTCCTCCAGGTGGGCGTAGTAGTCCTTGAGGATGGCCAGCACCTCGGGACGGCTGAAATCGGCCGGCGGGTCTCCGCCTTCCGACAGCGTCTTGCGGAGCACCGTGCCACTCAGGAGGAGGCGGTCCTCCTTCCCGTGCGGGCAGGTCTTCATCGAGGCCATTCCACGGCATTTGTGGCAGTAGAACGTCCAATCGATCTTGAGCGGCTTCGTCTCGAGGCTGCCCGCGGGGATCTCCTCGAAGATCTCCTGCGCGTCGAATGGTCCGTAGTAGTCGCCGACGCCGGCGTGGTCGCGGCCGACGATGAGGTGGCTGCAGCCGTAGTTCTGGCGGAACAACGCGTGGAGCAGGGCCTCTCTCGGCCCGGCATAGCGCATGTCCAGCGGATATCCGCCCTGGATGACCGAGTTCTTGACGAAGTAGTTGTCCACGAGCGTGTCGATGCACTTCACGCGCACGTCGGCGGGGATGTCGCCAGGCTTGAGCTTGCCCACGAGCTGGTGGATGAAGAGCCCGTCGAGGATCTCCAGGGCGATCTTGGCCAGGTACTCGTGGGAGCGGTGCATCGGGTTGCGGAGCTGGAGCGCCGCGACGGTCTTCCATCCCCGCTCCGAGAAGAGCTTGCGGGACTCGACGGGGCGCATGTAGACGCCCTTGAACTCCTCGGGGAAAAAGCTCTCACTCAGCACCTTGACGGGCCCGCCCAGGTTCACGGCCTTCTGATTCATCACCATGGCCACGCCGGGATGCTCCGGGTCGTCCGTGCGGAAGACCTCCTTGCACTCGAGCGTCTTGTCGATCGTGTACTTCTCTTCGACGGTCAGGATGGCCATGTCCGTGCCGGTCTCTTCGTCGACCAGCGTGACCTCCTGGCCCTCCTTCAGCCCCTTGGCGTCCTCTTCGGAGACGGAGACCGTGATCGGGATCGGCCAGAAGGTGCCGTCCGAGGTCTTCATCTCGGTGCACACGCTCCTCCAGTCGGCGCTACCCATGAATCCGGAGAGCGGAGTGAATCCCCCGATCCCCATCATGATGGTGTCGCCCGTTTCCCGGGATGTGATCGGGATCCTGGTGAGCGTCTTGGCCCTCGCCCTCTCGTTCGCCAGCTCCGTGCCTGTCAGGAGCAGAGGCTTCAGCACGCCTTCCTTCCCATGTGGTTTGACCAGTTGATCCATCGTCCTTGCCTCTAACGGGTTGCGGCTGTCGCGCCCGGGGTGCGGAGCTCCACGCCGGTCCCGGCTCGCAGCCGACGAGCCGGCCGGTACCGTCCGGTGTGCTCCGCGTAGACCATCGCCACCGTCCGGTAGAGGACGTGGGCGAACTTCGAGTAGGGCAGGTAGACGAGCAGCTGGAAGACGAGCACCAGGTGCACGAAGTAGATCGACCAGGCGAGCGTTCGGAGTGAGTCCTCGGTCACCGGGTCGACTGTGAATCGGAAGATCTCGGCGGCGAAGCCCGTGACGCCGACGCCCAGCAGCACCGACACGAAGATCCAGTCGAACGAGGTGCCCGTGGCCGCCCCGGGCAGCGGGTGCCGGCGGTCGAGCATCACCTTTACGCTCCCGAGGACCAGGGCCACGCCACTGATGTTGGCCAGGATCTTCATGGGATGGAGGAGTCCGAACGGGTACATCGACTCGACGCCCAACGCCGGCATCAGGTAGAGGTCGATCGTGGCCCAGATCGTGACCACGAAGAGCCCGATAAAGCCGTAGAAGACCGAGAGGTGGGCCACCCGTCGGGCCCGTTCGGTCTCGCACAGCCCGAACCGATCATGCATCAGGATGGACTTGAGCACGTGGGTGACGCTCGCGGCGATCCCGCGCGTGGGCGTGTACACCCCGGACTGCACGTCGGCCTGACGCATGGCGCGCCAGAACCGGACCAGGCCCACGACCGAGACGATGAAGGCCAGGGTGGTGAAGAACCCGAACGATCCGATCAACAGCCAGTGCGGGAAGAACGCAGCGTAGAAGCCGGGCTCGGCCGAGAGGCCGAACGCCTCTTCCAGAGGATTCCGTGCCGCTAGCGTCAAGCCGATCAGGACGACCGGGATCAGGAAGGTCAGCCAGAGCATGCCTGCCTGGTTCACCCAGCGTGCCAGCGCCCTGGGCCATGTGTAGTGTTTGACCGCTTGGCGGCGTACGGCGGCGAGCACGTCGCCGGGGCGCGCGCCGCGCGGGCAGTGCCGGGAGCAGTCGTTGCACTGATGGCAGAGCCAGACGTCCGGGTCGGCCAGAAGGCGGTCCTTCAGCCCCCATTGCGCCCAGACCATCTCCTTCCTGGGGAAGGGGAGCCGGCCCCCCGAAAGCTCGCAGACGACCGTGCAGTTGGCGCACTGCATGCACTTCTTCAGATCGCCTCCGCCTGTCGCGATCAATTCGTCCACGAATGCCCGATCGGGCTTGACCAGCGGTGCTTCCATCACGGTAGCCATGGCACTAGAACCCCTTGAACGGGTTCATCCCGATCTCGTCGATCTCGGCGGCGAACTCGTCGATGATCTCCGGGAGGCGGTCGATCTCGGCGATGGACAGGTGCTCCAGCCGCACGCGCTCCTCCTCGAGGGCGAGCTGCTTGAGCTTCTCGCGGATATTCGAGCTGCGCGTCTCCATCAGCTCGCTGCCACGGATGAAGTGGCACTGGTAGTTCTCGCCGGACTTGCAGCCGACGAGTAGGATTCCGTCGAAGCCACGCGAGAGCGCGTCGGCGATCCAGACGACGTTGACCGATCCGAGGCATCGGACCGGGATGAAGCGGATGTTGGCGCTGTGCCGAATGCGACGCAGGCCCGCGGTGTCGAGCGCTGGGTAGGCGTCGTTCTCGCATAGGAGCCCGAGCAAGCGGGGCTTCTCCTCGAACTCGTCGGGGATCTGGACCGCCTTGATCATCGACGACACGATGTCGACCGAGTAGTCCTTGAAGGAGATGATCCGCTCCGGACACGCGCCCATGCAGATCCCGCACCGGCGGCACCGCGTCAGGTTGAACTGCGGGGTCCCTTTGACGTCCTCATTGAGCGTGCCGAACGGGCACTCCTCCGTGCAGCGCTTGCACTGGGTGCAACGCTGGAGCGCGAAATCCGGGAAGGACATGTCGCCCCAGCGCGGATGCACGGCGGTACCCTCACCGGCGTGGACGAGGGACTGGATCGCCTTGAGCGCCGCGCCCGAGCCGTCTTCGCGGGCCAGCTCCGAGTCGCCCGGCGCGCGCACGGCGCCGGCAGCGTAGATGCCGGTGCGGCGCGACTCGTACGGGAAGCAGATGAAGTGTGAGTCGGGGAAGTCGTATTTGAGCGACGGAAGGTCCGGACCCTGGCGGTAGTCCAGGTTGAGGATCGCCGTGCCCTCGAGGTACTTGAGCTCCTCGACGGTCTCCTTGGCTGCCTCGAGCTGGGCGCCGGTCTCTCCCTTGGCCACTACCGCTTTTGCGTCGGTGTACTTGCGGATGAGCTCCCCGTCGGCGGCCGCGGGCACCATTCCGGTGGCCAGCACGACCAGGTCGGCTTCCACCTGGATGTGCTCACCCAGCAGGGTGTTGTCTGCCTTCACAACGGGGTCGTGGCTCTCGTTCTCGTCGACGCCCACCACCTCGGCCTTGGTAAAGAAGATGCCCGGGTCCTCCTGGGCCCTCCGGTAGAAGTCCTCGTACTGACCCGGCGTGCGGATGTCCTTGTAGAGGACGTAGGCCTCGGATTCGGGGTCGTGCTCGCGAAGAAGCAGCGCCTGCTTGATCGTCACCCGGCAGCAGACCGCCGAGCAGTAGGGCAGGTGCTCCTTGTCGCGTGAGCCGGCACACTGGATGAACGCGATGCGCCGGGCCGGCTTGCCGTCGCTCGGACGGACCAGGCGGCCGGAGGCGAGCATCTCCTCCATCTGGACGTTCGTGACCACGTTCGGGCAACGGCCGTAGCCGAGGTGTCCGAGCCGGGTGGCGTCGTACGGCTTCCATCCCGTGGCCTGGACGATCGCGCCCACGCGCACGGAAGTGGTGGACCCGTTCGTGCCGAGCGTTACCTCGAACAGGCCGGGCTGGCCCGTGATACGCTGGATCGTGGTGTCGGTGTGCACCGTGATCCGGTCGCTTTCGGTTACCTCGGAGACTCGCAGTTGCACGTCCGAGATCCGGGGGTCGCGATAGGGCGGCCTGTGTGGGATCTGGTGGCTGAAGCGGGCCATCCATCCACCCAGCTCGTGCGCTTTCTCGACCAAAACCACGTCGTGGCCCGCGCCGGCGGCGTCCAGCGCCGCCTGCATGCCCGTCACTCCCCCGCCCACGACCAGGAGGGTCTGGTCGACCTCCTCCTGGGACGGCTCGGGAAGCTCGGCCTTCTGCGCGCGGACAACGCCCATGCGCAGATAGTCCTCGGCCATCATCTGGGTGTCTTCGTCGTTGGGCTCGTGGCTCCACACCACTTGCTCGCGCAGGTTGACCCGCTCGGTCCGGCACCCGTCGAAGGTGAAGACGTCGGTCATGAACCTGGGGGAGCAGGCGGCGATCACGGGCGCGGTCACACCGTCGAGGACGTCCCGGCGGATGAGCTCGCGTCCCTCGGGCCCGCAGAGGCAATCGTGGGCGAGGCAGCGCTCGACGCCCAACTCGTCCGTCGCGACGGCCGTGAGCGCGTCGACGTCCAGAGAGGAGCCGATGTCACAGCCCTTGCACAGGTAGACGGCTACGTTCTTGTCCACTCTCGTCACTCCGCGCAGAACTGAAGGGCTTTCATCACGGCGCCGGTGGCGTCGCGCACACATGTTGCTACGTCGGTTGGTCGGGCGGCGCAGCCGGCCACGAACACTCCGCCGGTGGGTTGCTCGCGCGTCAGGAACCCGTGGTTGTCGGTCTTGAGGCCCCCGTCCACCCGGATTCCGCTCACGTCGGAGGAGACGATCCCTGTGGCCAGGACGACCAGATCGACACTCTGGCTCATGCTGGTGGCGGAAAGCACGTCCTCCGCCTCCACGACCAGCTTACCGGCGTCGTCCGGGCCGATGCGGGCGACCTTGCCCTTGACCAGGTGGAGCCTCTCGTCCTCCTGGCTCGCCTGGTAGAAGTCCTCGAGCCGCCCCGGGGCGCGGATGTCGATGTAGAAGACGTAGATGTCCGCTTCCGGATATTGCTCCCGGACGTAGCGCGCCTGCTTGAGCGATCCCATGCAACAGACGCCCGAGCAGTGCTCGAGGTAGTTCTGGTCGCGGGATCCGGCGCACTGCACGAACGCCACCGAGGCCGGTGCTTTCCCGTCCGAGGGGCGGAGGATGCTGCCGCCCGTGGGTCCGGCGTTCGCCGCCAGGCGCTCCATCATGATGTTCGTGATCACGTCGGGATGGGTCCCGAAGCCCAGCCCCTCGATCTTCGAGGCGTCGTAGGGATCCCAGCCCGTCGCGACGATGACCGATTGGGCCTCGATCTCGATCTCTTCGGGCTCCATGCCCAGGTCGATGGCCTCGTACGGGCACGCCTGGACGCAGGCGCCGCACTCGGTGCCCAGGCAGACGGTGTCGTCGATCGCGTAGCGCATGGGAAAGGCCGCCTCGTGCGGGAGGTAGACGGCCTTGGTCGTGCCCATGCCGAGGTTGAATGCGTCGGCTCGCTCGACCGGGCATGGCGCCACGCACTCACCGCACAGGGTGCACTTCTCCTTGACGTACCGAGGATTCTGCCGGACCCTCACGTGGTAATGCCCCGGCCCCCCGTCGATCTGCTCCACCTCGGCGAGGGTGAGACACTGGATCCAGGGGCTCGTGCGCACCCGGCGCAGATTGATCTCCAGGCCGCACTGGGGAGGACAGAGCTTGGGAAAATACTGATGGGCCCGAGCGACACGTCCGCCCAGGGAGTCGCTCTTCTCGACGAGCACGACCTCGCATCCCGCCTCGGAGGCCTCCAAGGCCGCCGTGATCCCGCTGATTCCGCCTCCGATTACGACGATCTTGCCGCGTGGGGTCCGCTTGATCATGGGGACGCCTCCCCGGCCGCCCCCTCCACCGCGGCCGCCATGGCCTTCTGATGCTCGACCCGGCCCTTGATGGCTTCGAGCGCATCCTCTCGGGCACGCACGGTCGGCTCGCCGAACAAGCTGAAGCGGAGCCAGAGGAACGCGAAGCGCAGGAGCGTCTCGTCGTCGTAGCTCATCTCGTACATGAAGTCCTCGTCGACCTCGAACCGCTCGAGGAGCGTGCTCTCGAACACGAACCGGCGGAACCGGTCGAGGTCGTAGCACGCGGTGAAGAACATCTCGAGCTTCTCGGGCGGCAGGACGCCGCCGTGGTCGAAGAACTCGTGGAGGGTGAGCTCCTTGTAGGCTTCGCCCCACTCGTCGTAGGGTCCGGTTCCCTGGTCGTCGAGCCACTCACGCACGGTCCACTCGCGCGGCTCCTCGAAGCCCATGCACTCGCGTTCGTGCAGAAGGAAGTAGAACCGCTCGCCCCGCCATCCGTCCGGCGTATCCTTCTGGGCCGCGAGGCCCAGGGGATACATGCGGCACGGCCAGGGGCGATCCTCGTAGACGCTGCACCCAGCCTCGGTCAGGAAGGGGCACGACTTCCGCTCGTCGTCACCCATCTTCAGGACGACCACCGGGGTCTTCATCTCCTTCTGGATCGGCACGAGGGCATAGCGGTCGAGAAACTCGCTCGAGCTGATGCCCAGACGTCTCTTCAGGCGCAGCACGTCATACGGGGAGAGGAAGATGTTGACGTCGCTGCAGCAGCAGTTGAAACAAGAAACGCCCGAATGACAGGCGAAGGTGAAAGGGTCGTCGGGCCCCAGCCGGGGGTAGTCGGCCAGGATCTTTTCCCGGAGCCGCTCGTGCGCCTCGCCCGCTCCGGGTGCATTGGTTTCGTCGCTCATGTCTCGTTCCCTTCGTGGTCGTCTTCGATCATCTCTCGCGTCGCGGTATCCGACCAAACCGGGATGGGGAGGCAGCCACCGGTGGAAGGGTCGAGCGCGTAGCGGTAGGAGGCCTTCTGGCCGAACTGCTCCAGCATCCACGTCCACCCGTCTCGGTAGTACGAGCAGTCGTCGTCGAAGCAGACCAGGAAGTACTCCACCGTCCAGGTCGCGCCTTCCGGTACGCGCCACCTCTTGAGTCGGGAACCACAATGCGGGCAGGACGGAGCAGGATTCGGCATTCGCGTCCTTCGGTTCATGGTCGGGCGACCGCGTGATCGAGGTGTGCCGCCAGAGGCAGCTCCGGGGCCTGGCGGGCGACCCACGGAGCTCCTCCGCGCGGCTCGGGAACCCGCTAGGCCGTCAGGTACTGCACCGGCCGTTTCTTCATCTCCCACTCACCGGTGTCCTTGTGATAGACACAGTTGCAGAACGCCAGCCAGTTCTCGTTGTCGATGGCCGGCGTGTCCGTCCGGAAGTAGTAGCCGGGCCAGCGCGTCTCGCCCCGGAAGAGGATCGAGCGCACGTGGGCCTCGCCCTGGTACATCCGGTGGACGTCTTCCCAGCATCGCATCAGCTCGTGCAGATTCGACGCCGCCAGCTTCTGCGAGTCTTCCTTCAAGAACGCGAGCAGCTCCAGACCCTTCTCGAGGAGCTTGCCGCTGGTCTTGAACTGGCTCGAGACGCCGCCCGCGTACTCGTCCATGATCTTCTGGAGCCGGTACATGAACTGCTGCGGGCGGATGTAGTTCGGGTTGATCTCCGGATCGGTGGTCGCACCCTTGAACTCCTCGAAGAGCGCCAGCGGCTGCAGGATCTCATCCTTCAGCGCCGCCACCTCGGCCTCATCCACCTTCGGGGCCTCGTTGTGGTCGACGATGTAGGAGATCGCCGCCTTGGCCGCGATGCGGCCTTCGGTGTGCGAGCCGGACGAGAACTTGTGGCTGGAGGCGCCCGACGCATCGCCGGCGGCGAACATGCCGCTGACGGTCGTCATGTTGGGATAGCCCCAGAAGTACTCGTTCTTCGTCTCTTCGGTCTGCAGGTCTTCCGGACCCGACACCCAGGCGCCGGAAGCACCGGAGTGCGAGCCGATGAAGTACGGATCGCAGGCCATGATCTCGGAGGGCTTCTTGTCGGGCTCGACGTTGCTGGCGGCCCACAGGATCGCCTGTGAGATCGTCATGTCGAGGAAGTCCTCCCACGCCTCGGCTTCGAGCTCCTTGAGCTTCTTGGCCGCCGCCTTTTCGTCGGGAATCTCGTCGGCGATCCTCTTGATCGCCTCGGCGGTCTGCATGTAGATCGGGCCCTTGCCGTCCATCACATCCAGCATCATGAGCCAGTTGCGGATGTTGGCCGGGGCGGGCTTCACCTTGGCGTAGGGTTCCCACTTGTCCAACTCGTCGGCGTTCTCCTTCATGTAGTTGCCGCCCTCGGCGTTGGTCGCGATCGCCTTGAAGAGCAGGAACCACGCCCCGACGGGGCCGTACGCGTCCTTGAACCGGACCGGGATGAACCGCACTTCCTGGCAGGTCATCTCGGCGCCCGCGTACGTGGTGAAGAAGGCGCTCGCACCCGAGTTGAACGGCGGGTACCAGGACCGGCCGAAGCCCTCGCCGGTGGAGCGCGGCTTGAAGACGTGCACCGCGCCGCCCATGGCGACGAGCGTCGCCTTGGCCCGGAACACATAAATCTTGTTCTCGCGGACGCTGAAGCCGACCGCGCCCACGCACTTGTTGCCGTCCATGAGCGGATGGGTGATGAAGACGCGCTCGAAGTACTCGCCACCCGCTTCGGCCAACGCGTTCTTGGCCGCTTCGGCCACGATGATTTTGTAGGACTCGCCGTTGATCATGAGCTGCCAACGGCCCTCGTGGACGTAGTTGCCTTCCGGGTCCTTCCAGATCGGCAGGCCCCACTTCTCGAACAGGTGCACCGTCGAGTCGACGTGGCGTGCGATACTGGCCACCAGGTCCTCACGGGTGATGCCCATGAGGTCGTTTCGGACGTAGTCGAGGTAGTCCTTCAGGGTGTTGTTGCCGCTGTTCAGGTCCACGTACTGGTTGATCGCGGAAAGGCCCATCGCGACCGCTCCGGAGCGGTCCATGGCCGCCTTGTCCACCAGTGTGACCTTGAGTCCATGCTGCTTGGCCCAGTAGGACGCCTCCACCGCCGCGCCGCAGGCGGCCATTCCGCCCCCGCAGATCAGCAGATCGGTGTCGACCGTCACAGTCTCGAATTCCGTCATTTTCCCAAGTCTCCCAAGAGGTGTCCGCTACCGAACGGTGAAGTCACAGAGTCGGAACCTTGTCGAACTTGACCGGTCCCCGTTCGGTGTTGAGGCCGGTGGGTTCGCACATGAGCGTCGGACTGTGGACGTCCGCGTCGCCCGTGGGGAAGTGATCGAACGGTTGGGCCTTGCCTTCCTGGACGCCGCGGCGGATCGGGAACTTGAATCTCTTGGGCCGGATGTTCCGATCGCGGAACTGGAGAGTCCACATGATGTCTTCGCTGCTTCGCATCGCCGTGACGCTCGCGCCCATGGGCACGAAGTCGGCGTACCCGCGCACTTCGATCGCCTGGTTGGGGCAGATCTTCACGCAGCTGTAGCACTCCCAGCACATCGTGGGGTCCTGATTGAAGGCCTTCATGGTCTCCTTGTTCAGGACCATGAGGTCGTTCGGGCAAATGTACTGGCAGGCCGTCTTGTCGAGGGCCTTGCACCCGTCACACTTGTCCGGAATTACGAAGCTCGGCATTTCCTGCCTCCGGTCGCATGGAAAGAAGGTCTGCGCAAACCTGCTTCAAGTCGCGCCTGAAGCATGGTCGTGACCCCCGGGGGCAGGTCTCGAAGGGTCAAGTGCGTGACACTCATCACGAATTGGTCAGCAATGCGTGATTTTTGTCACAGTTTCCGGTAAGTAGGAATCTCCACCAGTGTGTAGCCCCCGTCAAGAGTATTCGAGATTTTTTTCTCGAATTGACCCGGGAGGGGGGTGGGGGCGGGTTGGTGGGGGACCTGCAGAGATGGTGGGTGACGATGCCGGAGAGGCCCTATTCCTTGAGATGGTAGGCCAATTCCGCGAGCCCGAGGGAGATGTGCTCGTTGCGCACGAAGACTCCTTCGGGGACCGTGAGCCGCGTGGGCGAAAAGTTCCAGATCGCCGTCACGCCGGCGGCGATGAGGCGGTCGGCGATCTTCTGCGATACGGAGGCCGGTGTCGCCAGGATCGCGAGCCGGATCTTGTGGCGTTGGATGAAGGCCTTCATGCCCCGCGAGTGGCGCACCACGCAGCCGGAGCAGCCGGCGACCTCCCGACCGACCTTGTCGGCGTCGTTGTCGAACGCCGCCGCGATGCGTAGGCCGTACCGGGCGAAGCCGGGATAGGCCATCAGCGCCTCGCCCAGGTGTCCGGCCCCGACGACGATGGCCAGGTGGATCTGATCGAAAGCCAGAGCATGCCGGATGGCGCTCACGGCTTGGGCGGCGTCGAAGCCCACCCGGCCCTGGCCGCGCACGCCGATGGAGCCAAGGTCCTTGCGCACCTGGGTCGGATCGATGTCCAGGGCCTCGGCGATCTCGGCGCTCGTGACCGCCCCCGGGGCGTCCCGGCTCCTCGTCTCAGTGAGGAAGCGGTGATAGCGCATGAGCCGCTCGAGGACGAGGCGCCGCAGATGTCTCACATGGCCCGCCTTGCGAGAATTTCGTCACGAAAAGAACCAAGGTATGGATGAGGGCGCCGGGGTCAAGGAAGACCCCGGCGCCCTCGGGCGCTTCCCGTGCGATGGCGTCGCGTCGTCAGGTGCCGGGGGTCGGTACCGGAGGGAGCACGTGGCAGTCCACGCAGTTCCTGTCCGGCTCGTGCTCGGCCCTGTCGCGATGGCAGGCCAGGCAGAGCTGGCGGGTGCGTGGCACGTCACGGATCCCTTCCGGGAGCGGATCGTGACACCCGGTTCCTCCGCACCCCATGTGGACCGCGCGCGTGTGCGCGCCCGCAGCCGGAGCCGCGTGACAGGCGCTGCAGTCGGCGGTGGGATCGTGGTGGTTCAGGTGGCACCCGGAGCAGTCCGCGCCGGGCGCGGTCCCCAGATCGGAGCCGCCGGTGTGGCACACCGCGCAGTCGGTCTCCCAGTGCTTGGCGTGGTCGAACCCGATCGTCCGGCGTGGCCCGTCCAGTGAGCCGACGTGGATGTCGAGGCTCCTGGTGACCTCGACGGAGATGCCCCTCACCTCGTCCACGAGGTGGCAGCGCGTGCAGTTCGAGGACTCGGGCGGCGTGTGATGGCAGCTTCGGCAGCCTTCGATATCTCGGAGCTTCAACGTCCCGTGCGCCGAGCTTTCCCCGTGGCAGGCCGCGCACGCGACGCCTGCGTGGTCGTCGTGGTCGAAGCCGAGCCTCGCAGGGAGCGCGAGGGGAGCCGGCGTCGTTGCCCCGTCAGCCACGGAGCCACCCCGCTCGTGGCACGCGGCGCACTGACGGCTGCCGCCCGCCACTCGGAAGTCGTGCGGCCGATGGCACGTGATGCACTTGTCCAACGTCTCGCGGTCGACCGTGCGGTGGAAGGGAGTGAGGGTCTCGGGATGCGCGTGGCATTCCCCGCCGGAGCACGACCGGGCCGTCTGGACCAGCGGACGGTCCGCCCATAGGTCGTGGCAGACCCCGCAGACGGCGCCGTGCGGCTCGTCCACGGGTACCGGGCGGGCCAAGCAGTCCTCCGGGCGCCGCGTGAGGCACCGGCGGTCTCCCGCCCGGACGGTGTCGGCCTTTTCGACCGCGGCCGTCCGCACCCACGGGGGTGTGCCGTCGGCGGACGCCACCGCGGTCAGCGCGACGGTGAGGCCCGCCGCTCCGGCGAGGGCGGCGAGGAGGAGGGTCCGGGTCATCGACTTGGACTTGCCCGAAGGCGCGCGCTCCGCGGCCGGCTCGGGCTCGGATCTATGCGTGAACGTCAATCTATGCTGAGGCATGGACCGTCTCCCTGTCAGCTTTCATCACCGCCGCGGGGGAGGGACGCGACGCCGGCTCGGAGTCCGCAGCCGCGCCGCGGAGGATGGGGAAGCGCTTCACGAGGACGATGTAGCCGAGGATCTCGGCCGCCACGAGCCCGAACGTCACCGCGAACTCTGGGATGGCCGGGAAGTACGACCACTGACTGCCCGGGTTGAACGCGAAGAGGTACGTCGAGAATCGGAACAGGGCCCCGGCGAGCACGATCGAGCTCGCCATGACGGCGAGATAGCGTGGGCCGGCGGTGGCCCGGCGGGCCAGGAGGCCGACGGCAGGAACCATGAAGAGGGCCATCTCCCCCAGGAAGAGGAGGCTGTGGCCGTCCATCCGCGTGACGAGGCCGAGCTGGCCGCGGTTGACCAGGTCGAGGACCCGGATCCCGGCCCACGCGAAGATCGCCAGCGAGACCGGAATGGCCAATCCGCGCAGCATCGGGGTTTCCGACGGCCGATCGAAGGCCTTGGCCGAGATGCACGACTCCAGGGTCACGACTCCGTAGCCCATCGCCACGCACGACACCAGGAAGAGCAACGGGAGGAGCGGCGTGTACCAGATCGGATGCAGCTTCTGGCCCGCCATCAGCATCAGGCTCCCGAGCGAGGACTGGTGCATGGTCGGCAGCAAGAGGCCCAGCGCGATGAACAACGGCATCGCGCGCTCGATCCCGGGCGTCGCCACTGCCGCGACCTTGCGCAGGGGCTCGTAACGGCTGTCTCGCCACCCCTCCAGGAAGGCCGGGGACACCTCGATCCAGAGCACCATCGTGTACAGCATGATGCACAGGGCGACCTCGAGCAGGATCGAGTTGAAGTTCCAGTGCCAGAAGAAGAGCGGGATCTTGTAGAAGTTCCACGTCCGGCCGATGTCGATGAGCACGCTCGTGCCGCCCAGCGTGTAGCCGAGGGCGCTCGTGAGCAGGGCGGGGCGCACCAGCGGGTGGTACCTCCCCCGGTTGGCCACGTAGACGAGCAGCGCCATGGCGTAGCCACCGCAGGCCAGCGCCGTTCCCGTGACGACGTCGAAGGCGATCCAGATCCCCATCGGGTAGCCGTCATTGAGGTTGGTCGTGGCCCCGAGGCCTCGGGCGAAGCGCCACACGACGGCCATCACGCCCAGGACGGCCAGGACGCCCAGAAAGAGCGTGGTCGGTGTGAAGAGAGAGCCGCCGACCGGCTCGAGGCGCTCGGAGTGATGATGCGCGGCCTCTTCCTCGTGGATCTTCCGGGCGTTGCGGCGCACGATCGCCCCGAGTGTGGCGAAGAGCGCCAGCGGCGCCGCGAACCCCTGGTACAGCGTGTGCTGGATCTTCTCCGGGAGCGCCGCTACCGGCTCGTCGCCCAGCTCGGGAAGGCCGACCTCCGCATACGCCACGTCGGCCTTGGTCAGATAGAGGACCGAGGTCCCTCCACCGTCATGCTCTCCGTACACCTCGTGGTTGTACAGCCGCGGATCGGAGGCGATGCGCCGGTGTGCCTCTTGGAGAAGCTCTTCGCGCGTGCCGTAGAGCAGAGCGCCGCGCCAGCACTGAGCCACGCACGCCGGGCCGAGCCCTTCGGCGCGGCGTTGCGGGCACATCTGGCACTTCTGGAGCCGCGGCAGAGGGGTGTTCCACTCGAAGCGAGGCATGTTGAAGGGGCAGGCGATCTCGCAGTAGCGGCATCCCACGCACAGATCGGGGTTCCAGACGACCGCCCCGTCCTCGTCCTTGTGGAGCGCCCCGAGCATGCAGGCGTTCACGCACGCCGGATCCAGGCAGTGCATGCACTGGACTTTCCGGAAGACGTCCTCGCCTTCGTGATCGAAGCGCAGGACGGCCGTGTAGTTTTCCGAGGTCAGCTCGGGCTGGTCGGAGAGCGCCAGGGCAGGGTCCCACCCGAACTCCTCCGCGCAGCCGAGGGCGCACTGGCGGCACCCGATGCAGCGCACGGCGTCGTGCAGGATGGCTTTTCCCTCGACACCGGGATCCGCCGCTTCGCGCGCGCGGAGCCGTGTCGGGAGGAGGGCGGTCGCACCCGCGGCCGTAAGCGCGCGCAGCGCCGCCCGCCTGGTGATGGTCATTACCGTCCTCCGTTCGCCCAGTCGGCGCCGAGCCACGCCCGGAAACGGGGCGGGCCGAACGCGAGCAGGAGAAGCGTGGCGAGGCCGACCGCCAGCGCGATGGGCAGCAGCACCATGCGCAGGGTGACCACCAGGAGCGCCGCGAGCGGGAGGACGACCACTACCGCGACGCAGGTCGCGCAGTATCCCATCGCGCGGGCGAGTCTATCGGGAAGGTGCTTCATCGTAGGCTCCGATTCACAGGTGCTGGAGGGTCGTTCATCCCCATTCTCTGCAAGGCCCACACCACGGGGTGGGAGCACGCCACGTAAATTTGTAAGGCAATGTATAACAACGAGTTAGGCGTGTCGTTGCTGCCGGATTCACGCCGTTGAACGTACGCGAATCGTGGAGGTTTTCTACGGTTGGTGTTGAGATATTCGCCGGTCGAGCGCCGGCGCGGTCACCGAGGAGGACCTCAGTGGATGAAATGCCGGAGAAGGCTCATGTACTCCCCGCCTCCGAAGACCCTCCGGAGGTCGGTCCAGGGACGCTCGTCGTCCCCTGCGGATTCCTCCCAGATCGGCTCACTCAACAGCCGGCGGGCCACCTCGCGGCGGAAGGCGGTGAGGTCGGCGTCCGCGTGCGCCCGTCCCGACTCCGGTCCGGAGAGGCATAGGAGCTCGGCCGGATCCACGTCGGCCAACTCGACGATCCAGCCCTTCCCGTACGGCTCGGCGACGACCCGCCGAGGGTGTGACTGCAAGGCCCGGTTGCAGTCCACGATCCGGCCACCGATGGGCGAACGGGGACGCAGGACTCCGAAGGCGAGCTCGAGATCACAGATCACGTCGGTGCGCTCGAGCCTCTGGCCGAGTGCGTGGGGGCGGACGCACGAGACTTCCCCCAGGATGGTGGCCGCGAACGCGTCCAGGCCCAGGCGGCAGGTCGCGTCGCCCTTCTCGGGTCTTGGCTGCACCCAGGTGTGTCCGGACGTGTAGAGGCGATCCCACGGCGTTTCGAGAGGGATACGGGACGCATGGGCGTGCTCGGGGTCGCGTGGATGCGCGGCCCTGTCCCTGAGTGCCAGGTCGAGTGGACAGGCCTCGCAGTCGAACTCCCGGTCACAGAGCCAGTAGCGGATGAATCCTGCACACATCCACACACAGGGTTGGACATCGGGGGCGAGAACCTGATACGACATCGGCGTTTCCCCTCACCGGGTCAATGGCGGCTTCCGGGCGCGCAGCCCGTCGGCCGTGCCCACCGGTGCCCTACGCTGCAAAGAGGGTACCAGGGGGCTCCCCACCCCGAGAGACGGCGGAACTGGCCACGTTCCGGTCATGCGCCGTGGGAATCGACATCCTGGCGGCGTTGAGATTTCCTACGGCTTGTATGATTTTTCAGCAGTCGCCTGCCCGGCGGTCGGAATCACACTCGACCCCGCGTGTCTCCTCGAGACGGGACCCCGGTCCCGTAAATGACACTGGTCATGGTTGCCTGGCTCAGGGCGATGTTCTCCTCTTTGGGAGCCCGTCTGCTGGTTCCCGTCTTCCTGACGGTCGGCGTGGTGCTCGCCGCGCACGCCTACATAAGCTTCAAGTCCACCAAGGACCACTTTCTGGGATTCGTCGGCGGGGAGGCCCAGCGCTCGAGCGAGCTCATCCGCCGGGCGACGCACGACGGGATGCTCCTGAACCGGCTCGACGAGGTCCAGGCCACCATCGAGCGGCTCGCCGAGGGCCCCGAGGTTGCCTCGATCCGGGTCTACGACAAGGAGGGCGGGATCGTGCTTTCGAGCGACTCCGCCGAGATCGGCCGCCACATTCCCGTGGATGCCGCCCCATGCACACGGTGCCACGTGGCGGACGCGCCCAGGGGCAAGATCGGGACGGAGGCCGCCGACGTCATCCCCGCGGGCGAGGGGGAGGTGCTGCGCCGCCTCACGGTGATCCCGAACGAGCCCGGGTGCTCCAGGACGGGGTGTCACACCGATGCCGCGCCCGGAGACGTGCTGGGCGTCCTCGACGTCGAGATGTCCATGCTCCCCGTCCAGGGGGCCCTTCACAGCGCGAAGTGGCTGCTCGTGTGGACCACCGCGGTGCTCATCCTCCTGACGGGGCTGGTGACGGCGTTCGTGTTCCGGTACCTCGTGCAGCAACCGATCACCCGGCTCCAGGAGGGTGCGAGGCGGCTGGCGGGAGGAGATCTGCAGACGCGGGTGCAGGTGCGGGGCGGGCACGAGCTGGCCCGGCTCGGAGACGACTTCAACCGGATGGCCGAAGATCTGGGCAGGGCCCAGACGGCGCTGAGCGAATGGTCCCAGACCCTCGAGACGAGGGTCGCCGACAAGGCGAGCGAGCTGCGCAGCGCCCAACGCCAGGTGCTGCACATGGAGAAGATGGCGTCTCTGGGAAAGCTGGCGGCCACCGTCGCGCACGAGCTCAACAACCCGATCAGTGGCATGCTCACCTACACCCGGCTCATCGAGCGGGAGATCGCCGAGCAGCCTCTGGAGGAGGAGCCGCGCGAGGAGCTCGGGCGCTACCTGCACCTCGTTCAGCAGGAGTGCGTCCGGTGCGGCCAGATCGTGAAGAACATGCTGATGTTCGCGAGACCGGGAGGGGCCGAGTTCGTGGCCATCGACCTCAACGAGGTCGTCGATCGGAGTCTCATGCTCGTACGCCATCATCTCGACATCAGCGGCGTCGAGCTGCGGACCGCCCTGCTCGAGGACAACAGCCGAATCGTGGCGGACCCCGGCCAGGTCGAGCAGGCGCTGGTGGCCCTGCTCGTCAATGCCGTGGAAGCCATGAAGAGCGGAGGCACGCTCACCGTGCGCGTGAGCGGCGAGCCGGGGGGCGTCCTCATCGACGTCCAGGACACCGGTCCAGGGATTCCCCCGGACGTTCTTCCCCAGATCTTCGAGCCCTTCTTCTCGACCAAGGACAACGAGAGCGGCTCGGGACTCGGCCTGTCCGTCGTCTACGGTATCGTGCACCGGCACGGGGGCACCATCGGGGTCGACTCGGACGTGGGCCGGGGGACGACCTTCCACCTCCGCCTGCGCAGGGTCCCGCCCGCCGCGCGCAGGGACGACACCGAAGAGGACGAGGCCACGGCCTTGCCCCCGAGCTCCATCGCGAAGACGGGAGGTGCGTGAGATGACGCCCAGGCAGCCGAGGATCCTGGTGGTCGACGATGAGTTCTCGGTCCGGGACTCGCTTCAGAGTTGGTTCAAGAAGGATGGCTACGAGGTCCACTCCGCATCGAGCGGCCAGGAGGCGCTGGAGACCCTGGAGAAGGGCAAGTACGACGTCGCCGTCGTCGACATCCGGATGCCGCACATGGACGGGGTCCAGCTCCAGGAGCACATCCACAACGTCGATCCCAGGACCGAGGTCATCATGATCACGGCCTTCGCCTCTGTCGACACGGCCGTTCGAAGCCTGAAGCAGGGAGCCTTCGACTACGTCACGAAGCCGGTCGACCCGGACGAGCTGAGCCACCTGGTGCGACGCGCGCTCGAGCACCAGCGGCTCAAGGAAGAGAACACCCAGCTGCGCGGCACCATCGATGAGTTCGTCTCCGACGACGCGATCGTCGGCGAGAGCCCGCCGATGCAGAAGGTCATGGAGCTCGTGCAGCACGTGGCCAAGACGGACGCGACGGTGCTGATCCGCGGCGAGAGCGGAACCGGCAAGGAGCTCGTTGCCCGGGCGGTCCACGCCAACAGCCGACGACGCTACGCGCCCATCATCCCGGTCAACTGCGGCGGCCTGCCCGAGACGCTGCTCGAAAGTGAGCTGTTCGGCCACGAGAAGGGGGCGTTCACGGGCGCTCAGCAGCGCCGGAAGGGCCGCCTGGAAATGGCCGATCGGGGCACCCTCTTCCTGGATGAGGTGGGCTCGATCAGCATCAAGACCCAGGTGGACCTGCTGCGCGTGCTCGAGAGCAAGGAGTTCATGCGTATCGGCGGAGTCGCGCCGATCGAGGTCGACTTCCGCGTGATATGCGCTACCAACGAGAGCCTCGAGGAGGCGGTCGAGGAGGGGCGCTTCCGAGAGGACTTCTACTACCGCATCAACGTGTTCACCATCGACGTGCCTCCGCTGCGGGCGCGCCGCTCCGACATCTCGCTCCTGGCCAACCATCTCCTGAAGCGCTTCGCCCGGCAGATGGACACGCGCATCACGGCGATCAGCCCCGAGGCGATGGCGGTCCTGGAGGCATGGGACTGGCCCGGCAATGTGCGCGAGCTTTCCAACGCGATCGAGCGGGCAATGGTCGTGGGCAAAGGCGAGGAGATCGCGGCCGAGGATCTTCCGCTCCGACCCGGTTCCCGCGAGCGCATCGGCGAGCCGGACTCACTGGCCGAGGTGGAGAGGAAGCACGTTCACGCGGTCCTAGACCAGACCGAGTGGAACATCACCCAGACCGCCCGCATCCTGGGCGTCGATCGCGTCACCGTCTACAACAAGATCAAGAAGTACGGCCTCAGCCACTAGTGGACGTGCCGAGAGGTACTGTCAGGCCGCCGGCGCCGGCTTCGTACGAGCGAAGATTGCGCTGGTGCGCACTGACCGCGTACGAAGCCGGCGTCGGCGGCCGCACCACCTACACCACCGCGAAGCTCTCCCGAGCGGCCGCCAGCACCTCTTCGATCGCCTCCTCGTCGTGCGCCGCCGACACGAACATCGCCTCGTAGCCGGACGGCGGGAGCCACACTCCCCGCTCCAGCATGGCCCGGAAGAAGCGTGCGAAGCGCTCGTGGTCGGCGGCCTTCGCGTCGTCGAAGCTCCGCACGGGCTCGTCTCGGAACGCGATCCCGAACATCCCGCCCGCAGAGGCGGTTTGCAGCGGCACGCCGGCCTCGGCCGCCGCATCGCGGAGTCCGTCCGCCAGCCGCCTGGTGCTCCGACCGAGCGCCTCGTAGAACCCGTCCGCGCGGCAGAGGCCCAGGGTGGCGATGCCCGCGGCCATGCCCAACGGATTCCCGCTCAGCGTGCCCGCCTGGTACACGGTGCCGAGCGGGCTCACCTTCTCCATGAGCTTCCTCGGACCGCCGTACGCCGCCACGGGGAGCCCGCCGCCGATGACCTTGCCCAGGCACGTGAGGTCCGGTTGCACGCCGCTCACGTTCTGGTGGCCGCCCCACGCGACCCGGAAGCCCGTCATGACCTCGTCGAAGATGAGGAGGCTGCCGTGGCGGTCGCACAGCGCGCGCAGCCCCTCGAGGAAGCCCTCGACGGGCTCGACGAAGCCCATGTTGCCGGCGATTGGCTCGACGATGACCGCCGCCACCTCGTCGCCGTGGGCGGCCATGACCTTCGCGACGGCGTTCAGGTCGTTGTAGGGGGCGAGCAGCGTCTCGGACGCGTAGGAGGGCGGGACGCCGGCCGAATCCGGCACGCCGAAGGTGGCGCCTCCCGAGCCGGCGGCCACGAGCAGCCCGTCCGAATGACCGTGGTAGCAGCCCAGGAACTTGAGGACCTTGGAGCGGCCCTTCGTGGCCCGCGCGAGGCGGATCGCGCTCATCGTGGCCTCGGTGCCGCTATTGACGAACCGCAGGAGCTCCACCGAGGGCAGCGCGTCCGCGACGATCTCCGCGAGCTCGGCCTCCTGGGCTGAGCACGCCCCGAAGCTCAGTCCCTTCGCGGCCGCCTCCTGGACCGCCCTGACGACGGTCGGATGGGCGTGGCCCACGATGGCCGGGCCCCAGCTTCCGACGAGGTCGACGTAAGCGTTCCCGTCCACGTCGTGGACGCGCGCCCCCTCCGCGCGTTCCAGGAAGACCGGCTGGCCACCGACCGCCCGAAACGCGCGGACCGGACTGTTGACCCCACCCACCAGCGACGCGCATGCACGCTGGTAGAGCTCCTCGGAACGTGCATATCCGTTCGTTGTCCGCTTTGCTGCGCCCACGCTTCGCTTCCCTCGTGTTCGTGGTGAATCACGCGACTCCGACGTCGTCTGGAACAACGATGTCGGAAGCCGATGTCCATGACCAGCCCACCCCACCGTCCGAAGGCGGGCAATGCCGGCGCCGGAGCTTACCGGCGCTCGTCGTCCAGCTCGCGGAGGCGGCGCAGGATCGCGAGCGGGCCCTCGTTTGCGGCCATCTTCACGATCTCTGCGATGCGGGCCTCCTCCGACGCGAACTTCTTCTTCAGGCGGGCCTCGTACGCGTGCTGTAGGACCTCGATCAGCTTGTCGAGCTCGTACGGCTTGGGCAGGTAGCTGAACGCACCGAGCTTGGTCAGCTCCACGGCGCTCTCCAGCGAACCGTGCCCGGTCAGGATGATCGCCTCCAGGAACTCGTGCTCGTCCTTGAGCACGCGCAAGACCTCGCTCCCGTCCATGCCCGGCATCTTCAGGTCCAGCAGGGCGATATCGAACTTTTCGGTCCGGGCCAGCTCGAGCGCGTCCGGCCCGTTCGGAGCCGTGCGTACGGCGAACCCTCGCTTGGAGAGGCGCTGCGCGATGGCGGCCAGGAATCGTGCCTCGTCGTCGACGATGAGCAGCTTGATGACGTGATTCATGTGCTCGTCTCCTTCGGCTCAGACCGCGGGGAAGCCCAGCCAGAGCCAGTATCCGAGAATCGCCCAGACCCACAGGACCGCGAGGCTGATGAGCAGGACGAAGAAGCCATGCTTGAAGAAATCGGCGAGCGTGACGAGCTGCTCACCCGTGGTGGGGTCCTTGGCCATGGCGTACGCCAGCGCGTTGGACGGCGTGCCGATGATGAGCATGTGCGCGAACGACGAAGCGTAGGCGGTGGAGAACCCGACCATCCAGGGGTGCACGCCCGCCACCGTGGCCATGGGCACAGTCACAGGCCCGATGGCCGCGACGGTCGCCCCGTCGCTCATGAAGTTCGTGGCCAGCCCCGTGAACAACGACGAGGCGATCGCCAGCCCGGAACCGCTCCGCATCGCGTCGGGCAGGATCGACACGAAGGCGTCGGCCAGGTAGAGCGCCGCTCCGGTGGCTGCCAGCCCGGCTCCGATCGCGGTGGCTCCCGCGTAGAGCAGGACCACCTCCCAGTGGATGGACTGCATGTCCTTCCAGGAGAGCACCCGGAACACGTTCAGCAGGACGAGCCCCAGCAGGACCGGGCCGCCCATCCCGAGCGAGCCGCTGGCCGTGATCCAGAGAACCACCACCAGAAGGAGCACCGCGGCGCTGACGTACTCGCCCCGCGTCATCGGCCCGATCTTCTCGGCCGCGCGCCTCACTTCCGCGGCGACGTTCAGGTGCGGCACCTTGACCTTCCGCTTCAGGACGAGCAGGAAGTAGAGGCCCGCAGAGAAGGAGAGGACGGGCACGAGCGGGAAGCCGTACTTCATCCATTCGCCGAAGGTGGGTGCCACCCCGTAGTCGGCGAGGATCCCCACCATGATCGCGTTTCGCCCTCCGGAGGCCGGCGAGCCCGGACCGCCCAGGTTCGCCGCATAGCAGAGCGCCAGCGCCATGAGCACCATCAGGTTGCGGTCCTTCCTCAGGTTGTTGGCCCGCAGCGCCGACGCGTACACCATGACGAAGAGTGGCATGGTGAATGCCACCATGGCGTGCTCGGAGAAGAAGCCACACGTCATGGAAAGCAACGGCATGAAGAGCAGGAGGAAGAGCGTCAGGTTGCGCGCGGGCCAGAGCAGCAGGAGTCCGATGCGCCGGTCCAGCCCGGTTCGCGTGATCGCCTTGGACATGGCGAGCACGCCGAAGATGAAGAGCACGGCGTCCTTGGCGAACGCCTGCGCGACCCCGTCCGGCTTGAAGATTCCGAAGAAGTACAGGGACGAGGCCACGAACAGGGTGGTCACGGCCACCGGGATCGCGCCGGTCGCCCAGAAGAGGGCCGACACCGCCAGCGTCGCCAGCACCACCATGGCCCGGCGCGCCACCGCGACGTCCGACAGGGGCACCTTCGCGCTCGGGCCGTCGGGCCGCCGGACGCTCTTCTCCAACTTGTACTTCGCGCCGTAGTAGCTCGAGATCGTCTGGCCCGGTGTCATGTCCCGGTACGAGGCGTAGCCCATGATCGGATCCGGGGTCGTGGCCCCCGCCTCCGGCACGCTCTTGGAAGCACCCACGAGCTCGACCAGACGCGCCGGAGGCGCGGGAATCACCAGGGCGCAGAAGAGTAGCACACCGAGCAGGATGAAGAGCGGGCGGGAGTTGTGGCTTCCGAGGAACCAGCGCGGAAGCGAGCGGGCATCCTCGGGCTGATGTGCGATCTCGTAGCGCGCCTTGGCATAGGCGACTTCCTCTTTCGCTTCCTCCAGGACGCTCGCGAGCTCCTCCACCTCGCACGGCTTCTGGAGGTACTTGAAGGCCTCCAGGCGGCCGGCGTCCTTGGCGGACTCGAGGCTCCCGTGCCCGGTGAGCATCACCGCCTGGATGGCGGGATTGAAGGCGCGCATCTCGCGCAGGGTCTGGATCCCGTCCATCCCGGGCATCTTCAGATCGAGCACGGCGATGTCGATCTGGCCGTCGCGGCGTACCTGACGGATGGCCGACTCGCCGTCGGCCACATCGACCACGTCGTAGCCCCGGGCCTTGAGCCGGCGGGCCAGGGAGGTACGAAAGCGATCCTCGTCGTCTACGAGAAGAATCCTGGACATGGCGTCACTCCTCGGACCCGTCGGCGCACTCGTCGACCATGATCTGGCGCGCGAGCTCGTCGAAGAAGTCGCTCAGCCGGAGTACGCCCACCGTCCGCCCCGAGCGC
The DNA here is from genome assembly GCA_963751265.1 of uncultured Gemmatimonadales bacterium. Taxonomy (GTDB): domain Bacteria; phylum Gemmatimonadota; class Gemmatimonadetes; order Longimicrobiales; family Gaopeijiaceae; genus SZUA-318. The sequence continues at coordinate 652,630 of CAVVTU010000001.1, forward strand.
GTGACCAGAAGCGACAGCGTCTGGTGGGCCAGGAACACGGGAATGGCGTCGGCCAGGCGCGCCTGGCCTTCGATGCTCACCGTGGCCGCGGTACACACGTCCTCGACCTTCACGTTACGGGCGCGCTCGCAGAGGTTCACCAGTTCGGCGGTGAGTAGGTCGAGCGTGCGCCAGGAGCTGTCGCGCAGGTCGTCGTCCAGGCCGGCGCGCTCGAGTAGCGCCTGCACGCCGCGCGCCCTGCGGTCGGGAAGAAGCGCCCGCAGGAAGGCGAAGTGGTGGAGCTTGCCCACGATCCGCCCCGTCCGACCCCGCACCAGGATGGCTCGATGCGGGTGGCGGTCGGGCGGGAGGTTCTCCTGAGCCGCCTGCAGCGCACGCAGGGCGTCGAGTACCGTGGCGCCCTCGTCCACCACGGCATATTCCGACAGCGGGATCATGAGGTCTTCGACACGTGCGGCCACGGTGTTCCGTCTCCCGCTCCCTCAGGCCTCCGCCAGGGGGAGCTCCACGGTGAAGGTACTTCCCTCGCCGGGCGCACTGTCGACGTAGAACGCCCCTCCGAGGTTTCGGATGATTGTGTAGCTGACGCTCAAGCCCAGGCCGGTGCCCTTGCCCGGGTCCTTCGTCGTGAAGAACGGCATGAAGATCCGCTCGAGCTGCTCGGGTCCCATGCCGCAACCGGTGTCCCGGAACGAGACGGAGGCCATACGCCCGCGGAGCTGCGTGGACACCGTGAGGCGCCCTCCTCCGGACATCGCGTCCATGGCGTTCTTTGCCAGGTTCACGAAGACCTGCACGAGCTGATTCCGGTCGGCGAGGATCCGGGCGAGACGCGCGTCGTAGCGCCGCTCGACCTCGACGTTGGAGATCACCAGCTCGTTGCCGAGCAGCATGTCGAGCACCTCGTCCAGGATGTCGTGCAGGTCGTGGGGCTCGACCTGCACCTCCTTCTGACGAACGAAGGTGAGCAGTTTGCGCGTGATGTCGCGGCAGCGGAACACCGCTTCGCGGATGGCGTCCAGGTGCTCGGGCACGTCCAGCGGCTCGTCGTCCTCGCTCGTGAGGGTGGGGTCGAGGGAGTCCTGGAGCACGCCCACCTCCTCCGCGATGACGGCGAGCGGGTTGTTGATCTCGTGCGCGATGCCCGCGGCCAGCTCGCCCACCGAAGCGAGCTTCGCGGCATGGACGAGTTGGCCCGAGAGCTCCGCCTCGTGGCGCTCCGTAGCGAGCTGGAAGCCCACGACCTGACGCGTGCGGATCAGGATCACCATCCCCATGAAGAGGAAGGCTACCAGGGTGGCCAGCAGGGCCGTGCTGGGGCGGCTCGAGACCGCCTGTGCCACGTCGCCGCGGGCATCGATGACCACGAGCGCCCAGGGAGTCTCGCCGAGCCAGGCGTAGGCGTAGTCGGGGTGTCCCCGTCGCCTGGTGCCGGGCACGAAACCCCGGCGAGGCTCGGCGGGCGGCACGAAGAGAGACGCCTCCAGCGGAGCGCCGACGCGGGGCGTCGTGAGCTGCAGGACCCCGGCCGCGTTCACCACGGCCGCGTTGACCTCGGTTGCGCCTTCGAGCGTTGCGAGTACACGGGACAGGCGCTCCGGCGAGAGCGCGGAGCGGAGCACCAGGATGGAATCCCCCTCCCCCTCCCGCACGGCGACGGTGAAATGCGGCATCCCCCGGAACCCCAGGTAGATGCCCGTGATCACGGAGCTCCGGCCGGACTGGCACAACGAGCGGAACCAGTCCTCGGCCCGGTAGCTCACGCCCGCGGGGTAGCGCACGGGTCCCGCATAGGCGACCAGATCGCCTGAACCGTTCACGAGCCCCAGGTCCACGAACGCGTCGCTCTCCTGGCGAAGCTCGGCCAGAAGGGGGGCCAGATCCTTGTCCGCGCGAGCCGCCTCGAACGACGGATCGCGCAGCGCGTTGGACAGGCTCACCAGCCGTTCGCGCAGGAAGATGTCGAAGGTGCGCGCCTGCTGCTCCGCGAGCCCTTCCAGATGCGCGCGCAGACTGTCGCGCCGAACGGCCCGGTATTGCACGTGGAAGAAGCCGGCCAGGAGCAGGAGGGGCACGAAGTAGAGCAGGAGCAGCCGGCCAAGGGTGTGCCAGAACAACTCCCTCCCGTGCCCGTCTCCGGTGGAGGCGGACGCCTTCGGGGCAGTTCCGACCGTCGGCGCGGCCATACTGCGATCCTCTTCCGTCATCGCCACCGCCGCGGCGTCATTCGACGCCGCCCGGAAGGTGACGCGTCAACCCCCCGCGAGCACGGGCATACCCATGAGCGGCCAGATCAGCCAGACGAAGAAGCCGAGGACCACCATGAGAAGGAGGCTCGCGGGAATTCCCGCGGTGAAGAACTCACGTGTCGTGAACTGTCGGCTCGCGTACGCGATTGCGTTCGGCGCCGCCCCGACAAGAAGGAGGAAGGGCATACCCGCAGTCACCAGTGAGGCGAACAGGATCACCTCGGGCGCCACCCCCACGTACGGGGCGATGACCAGTGCGACCGGCATGGTGATGGCGATCGCCGCCACGTTCATGATCAGGTTGGTCATGACCATGACGAACGCGGCCATGCCGAGCACGAACACGAGCCAGTGGGCCCCGTCGAACAGCCCCAGCCACTTGACGGCCAGCCATTCCGCGGCGCCCGTCTGCCACAGGCAGAACCCGATGCTCATCGCTCCGCCGAACAGGAACACGATGTTCCACGAGGCGCTCTCGAGGTCGTCCAGCGAGAGGATCCTCAGCAGGAAGAGCAGGATGATCGGAACCAGGATGATCGCGCTCTTGTCCAGCGGCGCGAGCACGGGGACGAAGGAGCGACAGCTCAGGACCGCGATCGTCACGAGCACGATCACGAGCGAGAGGATCTCGTCGCGGCTCATCGGTCCGAGTGTGGCGTAGAGGCGTCTCACACGGTCGCGCAGCCCGGGAATCGTCTTTTGCTCGGGTGGATACCAGAGCATGAAGAAGCCCCAGAGCAGGAAGACCATGAGCGCGCCGATCGGCAGCATGTAGTAGCTGAGCTCGAAGAAGTCGATCTGCCGACCGGTGATGTCGAGAAAGAACCCGATCGCCACGGCGCCCCGCGCCGCGCCGAGCAGCGTGATGATGCTGCCCGCTCCGGCCACGAACGCCATGCCCATGAAGAGGCCTTTGCCGAACCGGGTGGGCTTGTCCTCGTCCGTATACAGCGCGTAGACCGCCAGGAGGAGTGGGTAGATCGTGGCCGCGACCGCGGTGTGCGCCATGATCAGCGTGAGCGACGCGGTCATGACGAAGCAGCCCAGGTAGATCATGCTCGTCCGCTCTCCCACCACGGACAGCATCTTGTAGGCCAGCCGACGCGTGAGCCCCGTCTTCGTGAAGACCATCCCGATCATGAGCGAGCCGAAGATGAACCAGACGGACGGGTCCATGAAGTCGGTGAAGGCGTCCCGTGCGGGGCGGATCAAGAAGAGCGCCTGGACGACGCCGATCGTGATGCTGGTGACGCCGATCGGCACGACCTCGGCGACCCACCAGGTGGCTGCGAGGAAGAACAGCCCCAGGGCGGCCTTGCCTTCGCGGGTGAGCTCGAAGGTCTGGCCCTGTGGATCGATCGCCGGCCCCGGCAGGGGGAGCACATACAGAAGAGCGAAGAGACCCACACCGAGTAGGATCAGTGCGGTGCGCTTCACGAATATTCCTCAGTCCAGGAGCTCCGCGAGCTCGTGGAACACGTCGACGGACCGGATGACGCCCAGGACCTTCTGGTCCTCGACGACCGGCAGGAGACTCAGGTTCAGCGAGACCATCGCGTAGACCGCCTTCATGAGATGGTCGTCGGGGTGGATCGTGGCCGTGACGAGCAACATCACCTCACGAACCGCCCGGCTCGCTTGCTCGCGCAGGCCCTTCAGGACGTGATCGAACGGAAGCTCCGAGAGGTTCGGGTCGACGGCGACCTCGAACAGCTTCTTCCGGTACTCTATGGGCTGGCTCACGAGGAACTTCGGCTCGAGGCCCCGCATGAGGTCCCGGCGACGAACCACCCCCACGAGCTCGTGCTCGTCGGTCAGGACCAGGAGCACTCGGGGCAGGGATTGTCGCCCGTTGATGTCGAGCCGGCTTTCTTCGATCAGGTCGACGGCGCGCTTGAGCGTGTCGTCCGGGTGGACGAACGGGTAGCGGTCCCTCGGGATCATGATGTCCCGGACGCGCTTCGGATCCTCCGGGCCGGACGTGTCATCGCGCGCCATGCTCACCACCCCTTCTTCCGGATGATGTCGTCGACCTTCTCTTCGATGCGCTTCTCCTCGATCGACCAGCGCCGGTTGGCGGCGTCCTCGATCTTCTTCACCAGCGTCTCGAGCTCGGCCGGCTTCTCGAGGAGGTCGAGCGCGCCCAGCTTGATGGCCGTGACGGCCTGTTCCAGCGTGGCGTGTCCCGTGAGCAGGATGACCTGGAGGTCGGGGTTCAGCTCCAGGAGACGCTCGAGGGTCTCGATGCCGTCCATACCCGGCATGGCCATGTCCAGCACGATCGCGTCGTAACGCGTCTCCTCGGCCTTCACCACGGCCGTGAGCCCGGTGACGGCCGTGTCGGCCGTCAGCCCGCGCGCCCTCAGCCGCTCCGCGAGGACTTCGACGAACTCCTCTTCGTCGTCCACCAGCAGGACCTTGCAGTCGCTCATCCCTCTTCCGCCTTCTTCGCTGTCCCGGACGAGCCCGCGGAACGGAGGATCCGGACCAGCTCGTCGATCTTCACGGGCTTCATGAGGTACTCGTAGGCTCCGGCCTCCAGCCCTTCCTCGACACTCGTGGGAGAGCCGTGCCCGGTCAGGAGGATCACCTCGAGGGTCGGCCGAGCCCCCTTGATCCGCCGGATCACATCGAGCCCACCGAGGCCGGGCATCTTCACGTCGAGCAGGACGACGTCGCACGGATCCCGCTCCAGCGAATCGCAGCGCTTCCTGCGCCCGTGGTAACTCCCCGGGCGTGGAAGCCGCGCAGGTTCAGCCGCTCGACGAGGGCGCTCACCAGCTCCTCCTCGTCGTCGACGATCAGTACACGCGGGGCTCGGGGTTCGGACATCTGTGTCACTCCATCGGCTGGCCTTTGGGGAGCGTGACGGTGAAGCGCGTGCCTTCACCGATCCTGCTCTGCACGGTGATCTCGCCGCCGAGCTTCTGCACGATGCCGTAGGTGATGGAGAGACCCAGCCCCGTCCCCGCACCCTTCTTCGTGGTGAAGAAGGGGTCGAAGATGTGCGAGAGATGCTCCTCGGAGATCCCCACGCCGTCGTCCGCGATCCACACTTCGATGGTCTGCTCCGAGGCATCCCGGATGCCGATCTCGATGCGGCCGCCGTCCTCGACGGCGGCGAACGCGTTGTTGATGATGTTCAGGAAGACCTGCTGGAGCTGGCCGCGGTCGCTGACCACCACGGGCGGGGATTCTGGGAAGTCGAACTCGACCTTCAGATTCCGGTAGCTCGCCTCCTTCTGGAGGAAGCCGAGCACCTCGATCAGGAGGGCGTCGAGCTCGATCGACTCCCGGTGTACCTCCATGTGCTTGGCGAATCCGAGGAGCCGGTGCGTCACCCCGGCACATCGGTCGGCGGAGCGGAGCACCGAGTCCACCAGCTCGAGTATCTTCTCCTTGGGTGGAATCTCGTCCGACATCTGGAGGAGGTCTTTGAGTAGCCCCGCCTTCTCGGCGATGATCGAGATCGGGTTGTTGACCTCGTGGGCGACCCCCGCGCTCAGACGGCCGAGGGCCGCCATCTTGTTCGTGTACTCCATCTTGTGGTACGCGGCGGCCCGCAGGAGGTCTGCTTCGCGCGCCCGATTCACCATGTGGGTCGTTCCCCAGGTCACCACGGCGAGAATCAGCACGACGCTCACGGCCAGGAAGATCAGCAGGTTCCTGCGCAGGGCCACCCAGCCGGAGAGGAGCGCGTGGCGGGATCTCACCAGGACGAGGGTGAACGGCGAGTTCGCGATCTGGGCGTAGGCGACCGTGAGTGGATCACCCTGGTCGTCCTGGAGCTCGACGAGCTGGGTCTCGGGCCCGGGTGAGAGCGTCGGCAGCGGGGCGAGCCCCAGAGCCGGGCCGTAGCGCCGGGAGGGCGTCTGCAGGATGCCTTCGGCGTTGAGCAGGAAGGCGTCGGCCGACGGTCGGGTGGCCACCGAGCCCACGAGCCGATTGATGAGCTCGGTGTCGATGGTGGCCCGCAGAACGAACGAGTGGCCGGAGCTCCTCTCGTGCTGGACCGCCACCACGAAGTGCGGGGCGTTGCGGTACCCCATGAACACGTCGCTGACGTACGCCCCGTGTCGCCCGACCTCGTGGTACCACGGAGACGCTTCGTAGCTACGGCCCTCGAGCTCGTACGGTCCCGAATACGAGACTTGAACTCCGCGGCCGTCGATGAGGCCGAGATCCACGAAGCCTCCGAACGACTGCTTCATGTTGGCCAGAACCCGGCCCATGCGCGCAGAGTCCTGCAGCTCATCGAAGGGACGCTCGCGCACGATCAGCTCGAGGGCGGCCATGCGCTCCGACGAGGAAGGCCTCCAGCGATTGCTTCCCGTTACGCACGAAATCCGCCATGGGGCGGGCCGTCTCCGAGCGGAACGCCTGACGGTACTGGTAGTAGTTGACGCCCGTCATGATGAGGAGCGGGACCACGGCCACCACGGAGACGGCCACCAGGGCAGTGACGAGGAGCCTCCGGTACCGGCCCTGGGAGATCAGCGTGTCCAGATCCCGGTCGGGTCCGGAGACGCGAGGGAGATCGTCCGGCATCAGGCGTTCTGCGCCTTCCGGGTACGGTGGGTCCGCCCCGCTCTCCTGATCGTGTTGACGAGGTCGCTGATGTCGACGGGCTTGCGCAGATAGTCGAACGCCCCGAGCCGCCGCGCCTCCGCTTCGTCTTCGTCCGATCCGAACCCCGTCAGGATGATGACCTCCACGTGGGGGTGCGCTTCCTTGACCCGGCGGAGGACCTCCATGCCCCCCAGGCCCGGCATGCGCAGGTCGAGGACCATGACGTCGGGCAGGTCGTGCTCGAGGAGCTCCAGGGCCTGTTCACCGGTCAGCGCGACGTCGCTTCCGAGGTCGCGCATCTCCATACGCTCCGCCATGGTCCGGACGTAGTCCTCCTCGTCGTCGACGAGCAGAACCTTGAGCGCTCCGGGCGTCGCGGAGGACTCCTCCTGCGGCTGCTTGGTCATGGCGCCCACGGCCAGGTCGTGCTCGCCGGCCTCGGCCCACGCGGCGGCCTCCATCGTCCGGTCGAACTCCTGCTTGGATTCGCGCAGGAACTCGGTCGCGACCTTCAGGCCGCGTTTCCATGCGGCGGTGATCGTGTCGATCAACTGTGCGGTGTCGGCTGGCTTCTGGAGGTACTCGAACGCGCCCAGGGCCCGGGCCTCCTTCTCTTCGGCTTCCGAACCGTGGCCGGTGAGAATAACGACCTGGACCTGGGGATGCTCCTCCTTGACGCGCTCCAGCACCTGCATGCCGTCGATGCCGGGCATACGCAGATCGAGGATCATCACGTCGGGCACTTCGGTCCGGACCATCTCCAGCGCCTCGGCGCCGCTGGTGGCTACGCGGCTCCTCAGATCGCGCATCTCCAGACGCTCGGCCATTGTCCGGACGTAGTCTTCCTCGTCGTCGACCAGAAGCACTCGGATCTCGCTCATGACTACCTCGTGCTCAGATCCGGCCTCGCCCGCCCGGAGGCGCAGATGTGCAGCCCTTCGAGGGGGGCTAGTCCCCCGGCTCGAAGAGCAGTGTCAGTCCGTCTCCGGTCCCGGAGCTCTCCAGCGAGACCCCGAGGCTCTCCAGCGTCGTGCGCAGCCCGTCCCACTCAGTCCCCTCGGCGTCGGCCCTCCATCCGCCGTCGGACGCGCTCGTGAGATCCACCGATGGACGTCCCCCTCTCAATCCCGTACGGAGCTCGACCGTGGCGCCTTCGTCCAGCCGCTCCAGGCAGGCTTCGACGGCGGCATACACGGCCATCTGTACGTGCAGGGGGCTTGCGTGGAACGGGGGTGGGGCCGGGCCGTCGGCCGTCCGCACGATCTGGGACTTCCTGCGGGCGGGCCGCTGGGTCTGGAAGACGACCCGACGGACCTCCTCCACCAGGTCGACGCTCTCCGTCGCCTGGTCGAGGGCGTGCGCCACCCTGTTGAGGTTGGTGGCGATCTCGGCGCCCCGCCCGACATGGGCCTCGATCCGGCCGAGCGCCTTGAGCACGCGCTCCCGGTCCAGCGAGCCGTCGGTCGTCGAGACATGGAGGAGATCCTCGACGAGGCCCGCCGATTCCTTGATGATGGCCAGCACGTTGCGGATCTCGTGCGTGGCCGCCGCGGTGATCTTTCCGATGAACGCGGCTTCGCGGCTTCCGGATGTCGTCATCCTGGTCGGCGCCCCCGGAGGTTCGTCCGGTGGGACGGATCTCCACGCTGAAGTGGGTCGCCCTCGCATCCGAAACCTGGAACCGCGCCGAAGGTGTGGCAAGGCGTCGGGACACTTCGTATGGGGCGCGGGTCACGTGGACACCGCCGGCTCGTCTTCCGTGGCCATTCGGCCCCGGGGAGAGGATGGGGGGCGCGCCACACCTCTGAGGACGGGGAAGCGCTTGACGATGAACAGATATCCCATCAGCTCGGCGGACAGGATCCCCGTCGTGACGGCTATCTCACTGAGCGCGGGGAAGTACGACCATCCGGGTCCGGGGTCGAAGGCAAACAGGTAGGTGGAGAAGCGGAAGAGCGCACCCGCCGTTGCCACGACGCCGGCCACGAGCACGAGGAGTCCTCGACTCGCGGTTCGACGACGCAGCAGGAGCGCCACGGCGGGTGCGGTGAACAGGGCGATCTCGAGCATGAAGAGGACGCTGTGGCGGTCGAGCTCCATGACCAGCGGCCAGAGGCCGCGGGACGCTACGTCGACGATCCTGAGCGTGGCGAACACGAGGAGCACGACGGCGACGGGTCCGGCGAGGCGGTGGAGCATGTCCGTCTCACCCGATCGCCCGAACGCCTTCGCCGAGATCGTGGATTCGAGGATGACCGCGGCGTAGCCCATCCCCACGCACGACACCAGGAAGAGCAGGGGGAGCAGGGGCGTCCGCCAGAGTGGATGCAGCTTGGGGCCGGCCAGCAGCATGAGGCTCCCGAGCGAAGACTGGTGCATGGTCGGCAGCAGGAGTCCCAAGGCGAGGACCCACGGGAGGACGGGCTCCAACCTTGGGGCGAGCCATATGGCCGTCCTGCGCAGGCCGTCCGACCTGCTCCTGCGGAACCGCACGAGGAAGGCGGGTGACAACTCGATCCAGAGAACCACCGTATATGCCATGATGCACAGGGCGACCTCGAGCAGGATCGAGTTCAGGTTCCAATGCCAGAACAGGATCGGGATCTTGTAGAAGTTCCACGCCCTGCCGATGTCGATGAGCACGCTGATGCCGCCCAGCGTGTAGCCGAGCGCGCTCGTGGCGATCGCACCGCGGATCAGAGGGTGGTAGTGGCCCTTGTTGAGGACATAGACCAGGAGCGCGATGGCGAAGCCTCCGCAGGCCAGGGCGGTACCCGTCACGACATCGAAGGCGATCCAGAGGCCCATCGGATAGCCGTCGCTCAGGTTCGTGGTCGGCCCCAGCCCGAGCCAGAAGCGCCGGCCCACGGCCAACAGGCCCAGGAGGAGCAGCATCGTCAGGCCGAGGAAGGGCCACGTCAGCAGACGCCCTCCCACCGGCTCAGGAGGGATCACCGCGTGGCCCGGCAGCAGCCCTTCCTTCCGCGTGCTGCGCCGCACCGCCACCGCCGCGAGCCCGAAGAGGGCCACCGGCGCGACCAATCCCTTGTAGAGCGTATGCTGCACGCGCTCGGGAAGTGACGCGACCGATTCTTCACCGAGCTCGGGTAGCCCGAGCTCGGTGAACGACACGCCGGCGGGCGCGAGCAGAAGCACCTGGGTCCCTCCACCCTCCGTTTCTCCGTAGACCTGGGGATTGTAGCGTGCCGGCTCCGCCCCGATACGCCGATGAGCCTCGACCAGGAGCTCCGCCCGCCTCCCGTACGCGAGGGCCTGTCGATGGCACGTCTCGACGCACGCGGGGGCCAGTCCCTGGGCCCGGCGATCCGGGCAGAGGTCGCACTTGGTGAGCCGCGGCACCGGCGTGTCCCACTCGAAACGCGGCACGACGAAGGGGCAGGCGATCTCGCAGTACCGGCATCCGACGCACAGATCGCCGTTCCACGTCACGGCACCGTCGGCTCCCTTGTGCATGGCACCCAGCATACAGGCGCTCACGCAGCCCGGATCCACGCAGTGCATGCACTGGAGCTTGCGAAAGGCCCAACGACCATCCTGGGTGGGGTACTTGCGGACCGCCGTGAGCGCCGCCGGCGAAAGCTCCCTCGATCGGGTTCTGGGCTCGTGGATTCCGTGCTGGGCCCGGCAGCTCCGGGTGCAGAGGCCGCAGTCGGTGCAGCGAGTCGAGTCGTAGAGGAGCCCGACCGCGTCCGGCGGCGGACGCTTGGGCTCCCGGCCGAGAAGACGGGTCGGCACGGCGAGCGCCGTCGCCGCGGCCGCGAGCGACTTGAGCGCACTCCTGCGCGTGACGGACATCTCCGGAATCTCCCCACGCGGTCGAAGGTGAGAGACTGGGTTCGGACCGTGAATGTCGGGCAGGTTCAGGCGTCGGAGGTCGTGTGCCGCGAGACCTTCGAGAGGCGCACCTTCCTGATGAGCCGATCGCCTACGAACAGGAGGATCGCGACCGCAATGAAGAGGACGAATCCCATCCTGACCTCCCACTCTGGCGGCGGTCCCACGGAGCTTTCGGCGGGCTGGCGCTCCATCCTCGTGACCCCGGAAGGGGGCGCTCCGCAGGGTTTCCGCCTGACGCACCATCGGATGGGGCGGAGCAGACTGGAAATACCCAGTAATTGATGTCCTGCATCAATTATCTACTAACCGCAAATAAACTTCAAGGCCAGCCGGACGACGCTCGGCGTCGGCTCTTGACCGACCGGTGTCGGGGCCCTTGATTCCCCGTCGGGGGGAACCTTCACGTCCGGAGGTGGTCCGTGAGACTACAGCAGAGGTGGCTCTCAGGCGCAGGCCTGGGGGTATTGAGCCTGGCGTTGGCGGGGTTCGGGGCACCGCCGCAGGTGAAGTTCTCCCACGCGGGACACATCGATCGCACGACGTGTGCGACGTGTCATTCGGGCATTGCCCGCGAGGATTCGACCGCGCTCTTTCCGCCCCCCTCGCAGTGCGCCTCGTGCCACGATGGGGCAACCCGGCCGGCCGTCGATTATTCCCCGCCGGAGCCCCTCCAGACGACCCTCATCTTCTCTCACGCCACCCATCCGGCGGACCTGGAATGCCAGTACTGCCACGTGAACGAGCAGGGTGACGTAGGCCGGGCGCAGCCGGCCACGTGCTTCGAGTGCCACGCCGGGTCCGAGGAGACGCACACGACGGACACCGACTGTGAGATGTGCCACCGCTTCTGACGAGAATGCGGCGTCGGGGAGGAGCACCGATGTCTCCCCGGCGCCGCGTCGATGAAGCGTGGCGGGCGGCCTTGCGGCTTTCCGCTATTCTTTGACGCGCTTCGCCGTGAACTCCCGCTCTCCGCGGGGCGTCGTCTGCGTGCCCTTCATCGTGTCCCCGTCGACCGTTGCCGCGTAGGTCAGTGTCATGCCCTGACCACCGCCGCCGAAGTTCAGCTCGACGGCGAACGTCAGCTTGTTCCCGTCCACCTTCCCGTTCTTGATCTCGACGGGAGGTCGCGCTTGCCCACCACCGCCGCCGCGCCGCCCGAACGCGAACACGCCGGTACCGGTCACGGTCGAGCCATCCTGCTTGAAGGTGAACGTGGTCGTCTGCGGGCCGCGCCCGCCCTCCGAGGTGAACTCCCACTTGCCGCCGACGTCGACCTTCGACTGGGCCTGCGCTGGAATGGCCACGAGCGCCAGAAGCGCCGTGGACAGGGCAAGGCGTTGCAGGGTGCGAATCATGGTACCTCTCCTGGCTGGTCGTACACGCGGTCGGTCGGTTGGCGGCCCACCGCTTCAAGCACATGAAACAAAGACACCCACCCGGCGCGGTGTGTTACGGTCCGGCCCGCGATCCACCCGTTGCGTTGCGCCCCGCCGCGGGTAGGTTGAAGGACGAGCAGCGCCGGCGTCCCGAGTCCGACGGACGCTGAACGGAAAAGGCCCCTCCCGACCTTTCCGGAATCCACCCGGAACGGAGGTTGATCCTGTGCTTTTCACCTCTGGCGCGCGCTCGCTCACGGCCGTGGCGTTCCTTTTGGCCCTCTCTCCATCCGTGGCCCCTGCCCAGGGTCGACCCACGAGTCCCGAGCAGCGCGTCGAGATGTACAACAAGCACGTCGCCCTGTCGGCGGCGTCCCCGTTTACCCACCTCCCCTGGCAGTTGCTGGGGCCGACGAACATCAGCGGGCGCATGACCGACGTTGCGGTCGTGACGCCGCGTGGCAAGAGCTACACGATCTACGTGGCCGGTGCCGGCGGCGGCGTCTGGCGCACGGTGAACGACGGTGTCACCTGGGAGCCGGTCTTCGACCAGGCCGTCTCGACCTCGATCGGAGACGTCACGGTGGCGCCCTCCGATCCGAACGTCGTGTGGATCGGAACCGGCGAGGCGAACATCTTCCGCAGCTCCTTCGCCGGAGCCGGCGTCTACAAGTCCACGGACGGCGGCGAAACGTGGCAGCATATGGGCCTCTTGGGCACGTACACGATCCCGAGGATCGTCATCCATCCGACGAACCCCGACATCGTCTACGTGGCCGCGTCCGGGCACGAGTGGACGTTCAACTCGGAGCGTGGCGTCTACAAGACCACGGACGGAGGCCGAACGTGGAGCAAGGTCTTCTTCATCGACGACCAGACCGGCGCGATCGACCTGGTCATGGATCCGTCGAATCCCGACCGGCTCTACGTGGCCATGTGGCAGCGTATCCGGCGGCCGTGGAACGACCCGCGCGTCGAGCCCGGATTCTCGAAGAGCGGCATCTACCGGACGGACGACGCGGGCGCAACCTGGAAGGCCGTCAACCAGGGGCTTCCGTCGCCCGATCACCGAGGCCGAATCGGAATTGACGTCGCGCGCTCGAATCCGAACGTCGTCTACGCGTTCGTCGACAACTACGAGATCGCGCGCACGCCCGACCCGAGCGAGCGCGACGCCTACGGACGCCCACTGCAGCCCGTCATCAAAGCCGCGACGATCTTCCGCTCGGAGGACCGGGGCGAGACCTGGACGCGGACGTCCCAGGAGAACGCCTACATGGAACGCCTGGGCGGCACGTACGGATGGGTCTTCGGGCAGATTCGCGTCGACCCGAACAACGCGGACAAGATCTACGTGCTCGGCCTCGGCCTGAACGTCTCGGAGGACCGCGGCCGCACGTTCCGTCAGCTCTCGGGCATGCACGGTGACCACCACGGCCTCTGGATCGATCCCGCCAACTCGGACTACCTCGTCAACGTGAACGACGGTGGTGTGGTGGCCTCCTACGACGGCGGCCAGACCTGGCGGCAGTTCACGGACAACCTCCCGCTGAGCGAGTTCTTCAACGTCGGCTACGACATGGGCGATCCCTTCCGTGTCTACGGCTCGATCCAGGACATCGGGAGCGCCCGGGCGGTCGTGGACCTGAGCCATGGTCGGCACGCGATTCCCGCCGCAGAGTGGGACAACGCGCCGGGAGGCGAGGGCAGCATCCACATGGTCGATCCGACCGACCCGAACACGGTCTACTCGGCGGGCTACTACGGTTCGATCCAGCGCTCGAACATGGCCACCGGCGAGACGGTGCAGCTCGCGCCGAAGCCTCCTGAGGGCGAGCTGCCGTATCGGGGCCAGTGGCTGGCGCCGTTCATCATCTCCTCCCACAACCCGCGGATCCTGTACCTGGGCTATCAGTACCTCTTCCGCTCGTGGGACCGGGGAGACAGCTGGGAGCGGATCAGCCCGGATCTGACGTACAACGATCCCAAGAAGCTCGGCGACATCGCGTACCAGACGATCTTCTCGATCGCCGAGTCGCCGCTGAAGTTCGGGCTCCTCTACGCGGGCACGGACGACGGGCGCGTTCACGTGACGCGTAACGACGGAGAGAGTTGGACCGAGATCACGTCGGGGCTCGTGCCGAACCGCTTCATCGCCGAGATCGTGGCGTCGAAGTACGCCGAGGGCACGGTTTATCTGGCCCAGAACGGACGGCGAAACGACGACTTTGTGCCCTATGTCTGGAAGTCCACGGACTATGGCCGGCACTGGACGAGCATCACCGCGAACCTGCCCACGGGGCCGGTCAACGTGATCAAGGAAGACCCGGTCAACCCGAATCTCCTCTACGTGGGAACGGACATCGGCGCCTACGTGTCGGTGGACGGAGGCCGGAGCTGGCAGACGCTGGGTGGGGGGCTGCCGAGCACCTTCGTGGAGGACATCATCGTCCATCCTCGTGAGAACATCCTGGTGGCGGCGACCCACGGGCGTGGGATGTACGCGCTCGACGTGCGCTACCTCCAGGCGCTCACCGACGCGGTGGCGGCGAGCGATCTGCACCTCTTCGACGTCGACGACGTCACGGTGCAGACCGGAGGCCGGGGCTTCGGCGGCTACGGCCGCGGGGGCGGAGGGCCCACGGCGTTCGTGGCGTATTGGATGAAGAGCGCGGGTCCGGCCCGGATCACCATCAAAGACGCGACCGGGTCGGTGGTCCGAACGCTCGAAGGTACGGGCGACGCCGGATTCAACTCGGTCGTCTGGGATCTCACGCCCACGCCTCGCGAAGGCCAGGCGGAGCGGGCGGGTCGCTTCGGCATGGCCCGCCGGGTGCAGCCCGGCACCTACACCGTCGAGGTGACGGCGGGCGGTACGACCGCCACGGGCAAGCTGAACGTGGTCGGCGCGTCCGACTGACGCTCATCCGTGACAGCGAGGCCGGCGGGAGCTACCCGCCGGCCTCGATTGTCCGACATCGTGCCCCCGTATACCATTTACCACCGTAAGCAGGTCATTCCCCGCGGTGGAGGGTTCAGCGTCGTGTCCGGCAGCGACCTCAAGACCGATCTCATTCGCCAGGTGCTCGGTGCATCGCACATCTTCTGCTCCACCGTCACCGAGCTCATGGAACGGACGCTCCACGAGGTGAGCCCCTCTCGGCTGGCGCTCTCACAGTTCCGGCTGCTCCTGCTCATCGATCGCCCGTCGAAGCGTTTCATGGTCTCCGACGTGGCCGAGATCATGGGTGTGACGCCGGCCGCGGCGAGCCGGTCCACGGATCGCCTTGTCCAGCGGGGCCTCATCAAGAGGGAGGTCTCGCCGGACGACCGGCGCGCGGTCGAGCTGTCGCTCACCCAGGAAGGCGAGGAGTTTCTCGATCGCGTGCGGGAAGTCTCCGACCGGCATCTGGCCGCGGCGCTCGGCGACTACGACGACGACAGACTGGAGGAGCTCTCCACGCTCCTCGACGAGTTGGCGGTCCGCCTGCTCAACCTGGACTCGGCCCGAACCGAGAAGTGCTTGCGTTGCGGCATCCACTTCAGGGAGGGATGCATCATGCGCGAGGTCCTCGGCCGGAGCTGCATCTTCTCCGAGCGCCTCTACGGGTCGGGCGAGCCGGGGACGGGACCGAAGGCTCGGGTTTCCTGACTCCTGGAACGCCGGCCGGGCCGGGGAGCCACCGGACCCACGGACCGACACCCACCTCCATGGACACGCCCTCTCGGTCCCGACCCGCCCTCGATCGCACCATGGGGCTGTACCACGCCACCGCGATGGTCGTGGGTACGATCCTGGGGGCGTCGATCTTCGTCCAACCGTCCGAAGTCACCGGCCACGTTCCGACGACCCTCGGGGTCTACGGTGTCTGGCTCGCGTGCGGCGTGCTCACGCTCTTCGGCGCGCTGGTGTGCGCCGAGCTGGCTTCGATCTTCCCGGAGGCCGGCGGCGTCTACGTGTACCTGCGCGAGGCCTATTCCCCCGCGCTGGGATTCCTCTGGGGATGGGCGATGTTCTGGACCATGCACTCCGGGATCATCGCGGTCGTCGCGGTGATCTTCGCCCGCTACACCGCCTTCTTCATCCCCCTCGGCGACGTGGGCCTCCGCGCCACCGCCGTCGGTGCGATCTTGGTGCTGTCGGCCGTCAACTATGTCGGGGTGCGCCACGGGAGTGCGCTGCAGGCGGCCTTCACGGTCGGGAAGGTGGCCGCGGTCGGCGTGATCATCCTGCTCGGATTCCTCTTCGGCAGCGGTGCGCACGCCGCCGCCGCCCGGTCCGACGCATCCTTCGCAACCCCCGGGTTCGGCCCCGGTGACTTCGCTCTCGGGATGGTCGCCGGTCTCTTCGCGTTCGGTGGCTGGCACATGGTCACGTACAACGCCGAGGAGACCCGGGAGCCGCGCCGCACCATCCCGCGCGCGCTGGTCATCGGCACGCTCCTGGTCACGGTTTCCTACCTCGCGCTCAACGCGGTCTATCTCTATGTGCTTCCGATGAGCATGGTGGTCTCCTCGAACCGGGTCGCGGCCGACGCCGCCGATGCCGTGTTCGGCCGGGGCGGCGGCGCGGCCATGTCGGGGCTGGTGGTCTTCTCCACGCTCGGGGCGCTCTCGGGGATCATTCTGGCGGGCCCCCGCGTCTACTTCGCCATGGCGCGCGACGGCGTCCTCTTCCGATGGGCGGCTGCCATTCATCCGCGCTACCACACTCCCCATCGAGCCATCGTGCTCCAGGCCGCGTGGGCGTGCATCCTGGTGCTGACCGGCACGTATCGGACGCTCTTCACCCGAGTCATCTACACGGAGTGGATCTTCTTCGGCCTCATGGCGATCGGGCTCGTGCTCCTGCGGCATCGTCCTGGGCTCGAGCGAGGCTATCGGATTCCGGGCTATCCGTGGATCCCGCTCGGGTTCGCGGCCTCCGCATTCGCCATCGTCGCCAACCAGGTGGCTTCGTCTCCCGTCTCGAGCGCGGCCGGACTGGGGCTGGTCCTCCTCGGGGTTCCGGTCTATCACTTCTGGGCTCGCGGCGGCTCCCAACGTCAACTCCCGGCCGACGAACCATGATTCTCGACTTCCACAACCACTACTATCCGCCCCCATTCCTGGAGGCCATCCGGACCGGCGGCAGTCGCTTCCGCGTCACGCGGGACGAGGCCGACAATCCCGTGCTCCATTCCCCGGGTGACTACAACGTGCTCGTCCCGGGCCATCGGGACCTGGACGTCCGCACCCGCGTCCTCGACGCGGAAGGTGTGGCCATGCAGGTCCTGTCCTTCACCGCGCCGGGCACCAGCATCGAGACTCCTCGGCGGGCGGTCGAGCTCTGCCGGGTCGTCAACGACGCGTTCGCCGCCGACGTGGAGGCGCGCCCCGACCGATTCACCGCCCTCGGCACCCTTCCCATGAACGCGCCGGACGCCGCGGTGGAGGAAGCCGCACGCGTTCTGGAGGAGCTCGGCCTTCCGGGCCTGATGCTCTTCAGCAACGCGAGCGGGGTGCCCCTCTCGGACGACCGATTCCTGCCGCTGTGGGCCTATCTCGACGAGGTCGGCGCCGTGGTCTACATCCACCCGACCTACCCGGTGGGCGTCGAGGCGATGGAGAGGTACATGCTCATGCCGATGGTGGGATTCCTCATGGACACGACGCTCGCTGCCGCCTCGCTCGTGTACGCGGGTGTCGTGGAGCGCCACCCGCGTATCACGTGGGCCCTCGGCCACCTGGGCGGCGCAGTCCCGTACATGGCCGAGCGCTTCGACCGAGGCTTCGAAGCCTACCCCGAATGCCGCGAGCGCTGCACCATGCTGCCCTCCGAGCAGCTCCGCGCGTTCTACTACGACACGGTGAACTTCGACCCGGCCGCGCTGCGGCTGGCTCTCGAGTTCGCGGGCGTTGACCACCTTCTGGCGGGCTCGGACTATCCGCATATGATCGGCAGCCTGGCGAAGATGCAATCGAGCATTCGGGGCCTGGGCCTCGACGCGGAATCCGAGTCCGCGGTGCTCGGCGCCAACGCCGCCCGTATCCTGGGCCTCGAGCCGGGAGCCGCTCGGGGGCGCGCGTGATGCGGATCTCAGGCTTCACGTTCGTACGCAATGCGGACAAGCTCGACTACCCGCTGCGCGAATCCCTTCTATCCCTCCTTCCGGTCGTGGACGAGCTGGTGGTGGCCGTCGTCCCGGGAGATCCGGACGACGACACGCACGGGTTGGTGGAGTCGCTCGGAGACCCCAGGATTCGGATCGTCGAAGGCGTATGGGACGGGACCATCGGACCTCGGATCTACGCCGATCTCACGAATGTGGCTCTGGAGCGGTGTACGGGAGACTGGTGTCTCTACCTCCAGGCCGACGAGGTGCTCCACGAGGACGACCACGCCATGATCCGCCGGCGCTGCGAGGAGCTGCTGAACGACGTCCGAGTGGAGGGAATGCTCTTCGACTATCTGCACTTTTTCGGGGACTTTTCCCATCTCCAGACCGGTCACGGGTGGTACCAGAAGGAGATCCGCCTCATCCGGAACGGGATCGGGATCCGCTCGGTGCGCGACGCCCAGTCCTTCCGGTACCCGGATCAGCGCCGCATCACGGTAGCGCCCGCGCGAGCGCGCATCTTCCACTACGGATGGGCGCGCCCTCCGCGCTACATGCAGGCCAAGGTCCGCGAGTTCTGGCTGCATCGCAAAAGCCCAGAGGAGGTAGAAGCGGAGCAGGGGGCGAGCACCGAGTTCGACTACGGTCCGCTCGGACGCCTCGAGACCTTCCGGGGCACGCACCCCGCGGTCATGGCCGACCGCATCGCCACCATGGATTGGGCGGACAAGCTGCGTGTTGTGGACCCTCCGGGAACGACGCGGACCCAGCTCCACAAGGACGAGCGCTTCAAGTACCGATTCCTCACGGCGCTCTCGCGGCTCCTGGGCGTGGATCTCAATCACCGTAACCACGGGAAGGTGCTGCGCGTGTGAGACGGTCGGTCGGCGCTGGCGACCGCCCCTGGTGGCCCGGCGCCGCTCTTGACGTCCCCCGCCGGCGCACGCTAGCGTTTCCGGAACTCATCGAGACCGGCTGAGGGACGGGCCCTGAGAAGCCGGGGCAACCCCGGAGCTTCCCGAAGCTCCGTATGGTGCCAACTCCCGCGGGAACCTGCGTGGTTCGCCGAAAGATGGGTCGCGGCGCTCGGCCGCTTCTCCTTCCTTCGGCCGGCGCGCCTCCTCCGGAAGTCCGATGAGCGGACTCGACCGGAGGAGTTCTCGACATGAGCACGGTTCCCTCGCGCCTGGCCGCTTCCGCACGGGATGAGCGCCTGGATGCGTATCGCACGACGGGTCCCTCGCCGGGACGCCGCTCTCTCCATCTGCTCGGTGTCGGCCAGGTCGGTCGCGCGCTGCTCGCCCTCCTCGAGAAGGACGACCCGCTCCTGGTGGCGGCTACCGATACCTCGGGTACCGTGCACGACCCCGCCGGCCTGGACCTCGTGGAGCTCGCCGGATGGAAGGCCGCCGGCCGACCGCTCGTCCGGCACCGCCTGGCGCTCCCGGCCTCCTCTGCCCGCGAGGCCGTCCGTCGCGTGGATGCGGATGTCGTCGTGGACGCGACGGCGACCCGATTCGACCGCCCGCAATGGGCGGGCTTTCTGGACGATGTCGTGGTCGGGCGCGGCAGGACCCTGGCGTTGGCAGCGAAGGACGCCCCGGCGCGGCGTGCGCACCGATGGGTGCCCTCCGCGGGCGATGTTCGCGTCGGCATCAATGCCACGCTCGGAGGCGCGGGGGCGGCGCTCGGCGAGGACATTGCCGAGTTGCGCTCCTCGTGCGCGTGCGTCGCCCTGGCAGGCAGCGGCTCCACCACCGTCATCCTGCGGGTCATGGAGGCCGGCGGGAGCTTCGCGGACGGTGTGGCAGAGGCCAACCGCCACGGCCTACTGGAGGCCGACCCGGAGCTCGACTTCCGGGGCGCCGACGCCGCGGTCAAGCTCGCCGTGGTCGCGCAGGCGCTCTGGGGCCGGGCCGTGCATCCCGGCGACATCCCGAGCGAAGACATCCGAGCGCTCGATCCAGCCGTGGTCCGAGCCCGAGCCCTGTCGGGCCGTACTACCCGACTGGTGGCCAGGGGGCAGGCGGACGGCTCGCTGTTCGTCGGCTACGAGGAGCTGGCGCCCGGCGATGCCCTGGCCGTGCCGGCCGACCGCGCCGTCTACGCCTATGAGATGGACGACGGACAGGTCCGGCTCCACCTCGGGGCGGGGATGGGCCCCGAGGAGACGGCCCGCGCTCTGCTCGCCGACGTCCGCCGTCTGGGCGACCAGCCGGGACGGGGAGGCGCGCGGCGTTCGGCCCGCATGGACGCCGGTCCCCGCACGGGTGTGGCCCACCTGCCTGCTGGGTTCCGGCTCGATTCGGGCGCCCGGCTCCACCCTGCCCAGGTCGCGTTCGAGGTCCTGGGGCCGGAACACGCGCCCGCGGTGGTCGTCCTCGGTGGCATCTCCGCCGACCGGCACGTTGCCGACACCCCGGGTCGGCCCGGGTGGTGGAGCCGGCAGGTCGGCCCCGGCCGCGCAGTGGACCCCGAGCGGTTCCGGGTGATCTCCATCGACTGGCTGGGCGGTGCGGGGGGCTCGACCGGACCGGCGACCTCGACGCACTGGCCCCAAGGGGCATCGGTTTCGACCGCGGACCAGGCCCGCGCCGTGTCCGCGGTTCTGGACGCTCTGGGTGTGGAGCGCGCTCACGCCGTCATCGGTGCCTCGTACGGCGGGATGGTCGGACTCCGTCTGGCCGCGGACGCGCCCGAGCGGGTCGGGCGGGTGTGTGCCCTGGCGGCCGCCCACGAGTGTCATCCGCTCGGGACCGCGGTCCGGGGGCTACAGAGATCGCTCGTGAGCCGGAACGGAGGTGCGGCGCGCACGGCGGGCCAGGAGGCGTTCGTCTGCCTGTCGAGGTCCCTGGATCGTCACCGGCTGGAGCCCGAACGGATCGAGGTGCCATGCACGGTCGTGGCTTTCGACTCGGACACGCTCGTGCCGCAGTGGACGATCCGCGCGCTTGCCGATCGGCTGCGGGGCCCGGCGCGGTACGTGGAGGTCGACACCTGCGCCGGCCACGAAGCCTACCTCGAAGAGGTGGAGGCCGTGGCGGAAATTCTGCGCGACGTGTTGGCGGAGCCCTGAAGCGAATCGACCCCGGGCAGGAGTCGCGGGCGACCTTCGGGGACCGTCGTGGACTTTCGTGACGCGGGCGGCCAGGCAGGTCGCCCGCGTCACGTGTTTCCAGGCTACTCCTTGTACTTCGCCCTCAGAACTTCGGTGATGTACCGGGCGACCGCGTCGACGTCGCGGTAGCCCAGGCCGATGATGCCCCAGTGCGGCATCCCCCGCGGGGCCCCGACGAAGATCTTCTCGCGCAGCCCGATCGGGTCGTCCGCATAGCGCCAGTCCGCAGCCAGGAACGACGTCGGCCGGAGCGTGTCACCGTGGAGAACGAAGTTTCCGTTGCCCCGCCCCGCGTCACCGTGGCACTTCTGGCAACTGACGCGGAAGACGACGCCGCCACGATCGTGGGCCTCCTGGGTCGTCTTCCAGGTCAACGTGTCGAATACCGTGCTGTCGAAGGTCGAGTCGGCCATCGCGACCGAATCGGTACCCTGTGAGCCCCCCGCACCCTGTGTGGCGGGCTCGCTCCGGCTGCACGCTCCCACCCAGGCCAGTGCGACGAGAAGGGGAACGATACGGCGCATAATATGCTCCTTCTTCTACCCATGAGAGGCAGGGCGTGTCGTCCACCCCCAACCTACCGGGACGGCCGTTCGGAGGAAAGGAATGGCGCGGACTTGAGGGGATCCACCCTCGACGCCAGGTTGTCCTGACGCGCCGATCCGTCGGCTTCCGGCCCGGTCGGTACCGAACCTCCTCCGAGACGTCCATGAACGACCAGCCCTCCGCCGGTACCCCTCTCGACCGGAACGATGCCGAGCTCGCGGGAATCTTCGGCGTCCGTTTCGGAGCGGATCCAACCCACCGCTCCAGAGCTCCGGGCCGCGTGAACCTCATCGGCGAGCACACCGACTACAACCACCTGCCGGTTCTTCCGATGGCGCTCCAGCGGGCCGTGCGCATCGTCTTGCGTCCGCGCGACGACGACCGCGTCCGCCTGGCCAACGCCGATCCCGAGTTCGAGCCGGTCGAGTTCCGTATCGGCGCCGAGATCGCCCCGGGGCCTTCCGGGCATTGGGGAAACTACCTGAAGGCGCCCGCGCAGCATCTGGCCCGTCGGTTCGGTGTGTCGCGGGGCTTCGACGGGGTTCTGGACTCGGACGTCCCCGTCGCTTCGGGACTCTCTTCGTCGGCCGCGCTCGTGTGCGCGGTGGGCCTGGCCCTGCAACGGATCGCGGGTGTCGAGGTGGACGCACGGACGCTGGCCGACGAGATGGCGGAGGCCGAGCGTTACGTCGGTACGCGCGGTGGAGGGATGGACCAGGCGATCTCGATGACGGCTCTGGAGGGCCACGCCAGCCGGATCGACTTCGCGCCCCTGCGGATCCAGCCGATTCCGGTGCCGCCTGCGTGGCGGTTCGTCGTGGCGGACACGCTCACGCGCGCCGAGAAGTCGGGAGCGGCCCGGGAGGCCTACAACCGGCGGACCGTGGAGTGCCGGGAGGCTCTGGACGCGGTCGGCGCGGAGCTGGTCCGGCGCGGAGCCCTTGCCGCGGCCCCGTCCGGCTATCCCGAGCTCCGGGACTCGGTGGGTTGGGACGAGGCGCTCACCGCGGGCGAAGCCGTCCTCGACGATGTGCTTCTTCGCCGCTTCCGGCACGAGGTGACGGAGGCCCGGAGGGTGGACGACGCCCAGGACGCGCTCCTGCAGGGAAGCGCCGACACCTTCGGTGCACTCATGAACGCCTCGCACGAAAGCCTCCGCTCCGACTACGAGGTCAGCTCGCCCGAGCTGGACCGCCTCGTGGGCATGGCGCGCGAAGCGGGCGCGCGTGGGGCCCGCCTCACCGGAGCGGGCTTCGGCGGATGCATCGTGGCATTGTGCGACACGGAAGACGCGGAAGGCATCATCGCCGAGCTGGCCGGGCGTTACTACGAGGGAAGGGAGTGGGCCGGACCGCTCGAGGACCGCCTGTTCGTGGCGCGACCCTCTCCGGGCGCGTCGTTCGGACCCCTGCCGTAGAGCGCCCCGAGCCGGATTCCCGCTCGCCGCCAGGGAACGTCGTCGCTACCCTGGACGTGCCTGGGAGCCACCGGAGAGGTGCGTACCACGTCCGGTGCTTCCTTACGTGGGAACCGCTACTCGCCTTGGCTGAGCGCCTTGCCCAGATCGTCGGGATAGTGCCCCGCGCCGATACGCTCGGCCAGTGTCTTCTGGGCGGCTTCCCGATCGTCGGCGTGGGTCACGCCGAACCATGGATCGTCGCTGTGCAGGATGGCTACGCGGGTCGCACCGAGCTCGACCTGTCCGTTCAGCGCCGTGGACAGGAGGAACTCCTCGTCCGTGTTGGCGCCCCAGCGCCGCAGGAAACGGTCGAACTGACGGCCGAGCAGCTCGACGACGGGCTGTGTGAAGCCCCACAGGTTCATCGAGACGATCTCGTTTCCGCGCAGCTCCACGACCTCTCCTTCCGTGTCCGTTCCGGAGATCCACCCGTCGACCCGTCGGATGCCCAGCACCTCGGTGATATGCTCGAGCAGGCCTTCTTGCCCGGGGACGCACACCCCGCGTGCCACTCCACCCGCTCCCGAGAGCGTCTCCGAGAGCGTATAGCCCACGAGTGCTGCTTCAGAGGGCGCGGGCTCGGTCGCGAGGTGCTCGAAGAGCTTGTGGAAGGCGTCCGGCCCGTACAGGTCGTCGGCGTTGCACACCGCGAACGCGCGGTCGAGGGCCGGGGCCGCGCACAGGACCGCCTGGGCCGTGCCCCACGGCTTGCGTCGATCCGGCGGCACCCGGTAGCGCGCGGGCACCTGGTCGAGCGTCTGATGGACGAACTCGGTCGAGAGGGCGTTGCCCACGACGTCCCGCACGTGGGCCCGGATGTCGTCCTCGATCTCGGGACGGACCACGTACACCACCCGTTCGAAACCCGCCCGTGCAGCATCGAAGACGTTGTAGTCCATGAAGGCCTCGCCGCTCGGGCCCACGGGCGCCAACTGCTTGAGGCTGCCGAAGCGCGTAGAGAGGCCGGCGGCGAGAACCACGAGTGAAGGAGAGGCCATCGGCGGTCCAACTGCTCCCGGATGAAGGCGATCGTTCGCGGCCACGCCTCCTGCGTGGCGGACCACGAAGATGGGCCGCCTGGGGTGTCGGCGCGAGATCCCCGTTGAAGATCGGTCGAAGACTGGACGAAACGTTTTCGGTCCCGGAGGCGTCCAAGGGGGTGTACGGACGGCAGAACGGGAGCGATGAAACTTTCGGGACGTTTCGTACGAAGGGTGTGGTGAGGGGAGGAAGGGCAGGGTGCCCGACTCCGAGCAGTACCGGATGGGAGTGGGATGATGATACACGCGCATATCGACAGAGAATCGGCGATTCCTTTGTGGGCGGCCTTCGGCGCGCCCCTGCTGGTGGTGCCGCTCATGGTGGCGCTGTTGGCGATCTGGTCGCCGAGGCACGCGACGAATGGGGTGGTGGTAGGCTCGGACGTAGGGACCCGGTCGGAGCAGCTGCAGCAGCCGGAGAGCTCCACGACGCAGCTTCCTTCGGCGACCCTGAAGTTGGTCTTCCCGGTGCGCAGTTGAGCGGCCCTTGCCGTAGGCGCGGGTCCGGATAGTCGACGGATCGCGACTGCGGCAGGGAGCGACCTGGCGCCACGACGCACGCCGCCCTCGGGCGGCGTGCGTCGTTATGGGGGCTCACTCGTGGCCCCGAGATGGAACCTCCGACACGTCCGTGCCCCTATAGCTTCCGAGGAGGGCACGCGCAGAGGAGCATCATGGACGAGATCCGGATACCGAACGACGCGACCTACGCCCCGGTCGCCCTCACCGACCTGATCGCCGCCGCACCCCTCGCTTCCCGTGTGCTTCTGGGGGCGACGCTACCGGGCCAGATCATCGGCACCGCCGCTCTCGGCGTCTACGCCGGCAGCGCCGTGAAGGACTGGGTGCGTCGCTGGGACATGCGCCGCATCGACTTCCAGGCGGAGTTCGGGGTGGACGTCCACACGCTCCAGTCCATGCCCGAGGCCGAGCGCCGAGATGAGGTGGACCGCCTGGCCCGGCTGCTCGATGCCGACTATACCGACACGCGTGTTCCCACCGAGGAGCTGGCGAGGACGGTCAACCACCATCTGACCGAGTACATCGCCTCGATCACGGGCCAGCGGGTACACACGAGCTCGGCGGTACGCGACTTCACCCTCGCCAAACTCGTCTTTCCGTTCGCCATGGGCGTCTGCGACGTCATCTCGGGTGACGTCGCGGTGTTCCAGGACGCCGGCGTTCTCGCGCCCCACATCCTCTGTCACGAGTTCACGCATCGGAAGGGGTACTGGAAGGAGCTGCATGCGCAGGCCCTCTCCTACCTTTCTCTGGTCACATCGGGCGATCCCGTGCTGGTGCAGTCCGCCCGCGCGGAGCGCCTGCACCGCCAGCTCAAGGTCCTGTCGGACGAGGACAGCGACCGCTACCACGACCTGGTGGACGGGTTGGCGCTGCGTGACGAGCTCGACCGAGCGTTGCACGCCCTCCAGCCGGACCGAGGGCAGTATGAGGGACTGGCGACGTTCGTCATGAGGCGACTCTACGACGAGCGCCTCAAGCTCACCGGACAGAATGGGATCTCGGACTACGACGTCGGGTTCACGAACTTCCTGTGGACGTTCGCGCGCAGTGCGCGGGCCCGCCGCGACGGGAGCGAGGCGGAGGTCTAGTGGACTGGACGTTCCTTGGCATTCCTGCGCAGCCGCATCCACCCTGGCTGCGTTGCTCCTCGCTCGAAATAGCGCTGTTGTTCCTCGTCGTCGCGCTTTGCCAGGCCGGCGCATCGGCACCCTCGATGCTGCCACGAACTTCCGGGACACCACACTAGCAAGGCGCCTTCTCCGGCCCGTCAGCGGAACAGGTCCGTCTGGGCCGGGGGATCGCTCGTCGGACGCTGGAACGCGGCCGTGGACAAGTCCGGGAAACGGTCCAGTCCGCAGCGAGCGCGGGTGACCTCGAACAGCGCCCGGAGCTGCTCCGCCCATGGCCCCTCACCCCGGCCGCGCACGCTGAACCGGCTGTCGTAGAGCCTGCCCCCGCGAAGCTCCCGGAGGCGATTGAGCACCTTCTCCCTCCGATCGGGGAAGTGTCGAGCCAGCCACGCCTCGAAGATCTCCTTGACCCCGTGGGGCAGGCGGAGGACGATGGTGCCCGCGAAGCTCGCCCCGGCTTCGGCCGCCGCCTCGAGGATCGCCGGCAGCTCATGGTCGGTGAGGCCGGGCACGACGGGCGCGACGTTCACGCCCACGGGAATGCCGGCGTCGGCCAGGACCCGGATCGCCCCGAGCCTCCGGGCGGGCGTGGACGCCCGTGGCTCTATCGCCCGGTGGACTTCGGAGCGGAGCGTCGTGATGGACAGCGTGACCGCCGCGGCGTCACGGCGCGCGAGGTCGGCCAGCAGATCGACGTCCCGGCTCACGAGATAGCTCTTGGTGATCACGGAGACCGGGTTGCCGAGCTCCATCAGGACCTCGAGGCAGCGGCGCGTGACGCGCAGCCTGCGTTCGACCGGCTGATAGGGGTCGGTCACCCCGCTCATCAGGATCGGCTGCGGCTTCCAGCGAGGCGACGACAGGGCCTCACGCAGCAGCTCGGGTGCCCGCCGCTTCACGAGGATCTTCGTCTCGAAATCGAGCCCGGCGCTGAAGCCCAGGTACTCGTGCGTGGGGCGCGCGTAGCAGTAGCTGCACCCGTGCGAGCACCCCCGATACGGGTTCAGCCCAATGTCGAACGCTACGTCCGGGCTGTCGTTCCTGGACAGGATCGAGCGCGTGGCGTCCTCCAGGATCTCGGTTTCCGGAGCGGGGTCGTCGGGGTCGGTCCAACCGTCCCGCTCCAGGTGGAGCCGCTCGAAACGGTTGGGAGGATTCCAGGAGGCGCCGCGGCCTCGCACGACGGGCAGGGATGGGGAGGGCGACATGGATGCTCCTGCGGATACCGAACAAAACCCGAACATCCTTCAAGCTAGCTGCACGGGTCGGTTGTGCAAGGGCGCAGGTGGAGGCGCCGCGGTCTTGCGGCGCGGTCTGCGGGAGGCGTCTGTAGGGAAAAGTTGTTGCGATCCCTTCTCCCCCGTTCCGATCATGAAGCTCCAGCTCTCCGCCGGCCTGCTCCTCGTGCTCGCCCCCTCGGCGCTCCTCGCCCAGCAACCCCATGATCCCGTGGCGTCGTCCGACGCCGTCGTACGGATCGGGGACGCGCGCTTCACCCTGCTCACGGACCGGATGGTCCGGATGGAATGGGCTTCGGGAGGGCACTTCGAGGACAGCGCCACGATGGTGGTCGTGAACCGACGGCTCCCTGTCCCCGGGTTCCGGCAGCGCCGGGACGGTGCCTGGACCGTGATCGAGACCGACGCGCTGACGTTGCGCTACCGGACCGGAAGCGGGCGGTTCACGCCGGACAACCTCGAGGTGCATCTGGCCACGGGAAATGTGGACACGACCTGGCATCCCGGTGAGGAGAATGCGGGCAACCTGGGTGGCACGATCCGCACCCTGGACGGCGTGAAGGGACCCGTTCCGCTCGGAAACGGCCTCCTTTCTCGCGCCGGCTGGGCGCTCGTGGACGACTCCGACAGCCCCCTCCTCACCGGCGATCCGCCGTGGGCCGCGGCCCGCTCCCAGCGAGCGCACCAGGACTGGTACCTCCTGGCCTACGGGCACGACTACCTCGCGGCGCTCGGCGACTTCGCGAAGGTATCGGGCCGGATGCCGATGCCACCCCACTTCGCGTTCGGCGTCTGGTGGTCTCGCTACTGGGCCTATACCGACCAGGAGCTGAAGGAGCTCGTGGACAACTTCGAGCTCTACCACGTGCCGCTCGACGTGCTCGTGATCGACATGGATTGGCACAACACCTTCGAGCTGCGTTGGAGCCGGAGCGAGAAGGACCAGGCCGGCCAGATGAAGGGGTGGACCGGATACACCTGGGATCGCGCCTACTTCCCCGAGCCCGAGCCGTTTCTGTGGTGGGTGCACCGTCAGGGGTTGAAGACCACGCTCAACCTCCACCCGGCGTCGGGCATCCAGCCTTGGGAAGCGCAGTACCCGGCCATGGCGAAGGCCATGGGCATCGATCCGGCCAGCGGCAAGTACGTGCCGTTCCGCATCACCGACCGCCACTTTGCCGAATCCTATTTCGACCTGGTCATCCACCCGCTCGAGCGGCAGGGCGTGGATTTCTGGTGGCTGGACTGGCAGCAGTCCGACACCACGGCCGTCCCGAACCTCCATCCCACGATCTGGCTGAACCACGTCTTCTTCACGGACATGCAGCGCGAGGGCAAAGCGCGCCCGCTGATCTTCCACCGGTACGGAGGGCTGGGGAGCCAGCGCTACCAGGTGGGCTTCTCGGGCGATGCCGCCTCCACCTGGCAGATGCTCGCCTTCGAGCCGCGCTTCACGTCGACGGCGGCCAACGTGCTCTATGGGTACTGGAGCCACGACATCGGTGGCCATCTTCCCGGGCCGGTGTCCCCGGAGCTCTACACGCGTTGGATCCAGTTCGGCTCCCTGGCTCCGGTGCTGCGTACGCACACCACCAAGAACCCGGACGCGGAGCGGAGAATCTGGGCCTACCCGCCGCCGTACTTTCACGCGATGCGCCAGGCGATGCTCCTGAGGACGTCTCTCGTCCCGTACTTCTACACCGCGTCGCGCACGGCGTGGGACACGGGCGTGTCGATGCTGCGGCCGCTCTACTACCGCTGGCCCGAGCTGGACGCGGCGTACACGCACCAGGGCCAGTACATGCTCGGCCAGGACCTGATGGCGAGCCCGGTCACGACCCCGGCCGACTCGGCCACCGGCCTGGCCACCCGTACCACCTGGCTTCCGCCCGGTGACTGGATCGAGTGGGGCTCGGGCGCCCGCTTGCACGGGCCCGGCGAGGTCACCCGGACGTACATGCTCGACGAGATTCCCCTGTTCGTGCGGGCCGGCGCGGTGATTCCGATGGCCGAGCCCACCACCCGCGTCGGTGACGGATCCAGGGGGCCCAGGGTCGTCACGGTCTTTCGCGGGGGTGAGGGATCGGCTCGGCTCTACGAGGATGCCGGGGACGACGAGGGCTACCAGAAGGATCAGGACGCCTGGACGAGCCTGAGCTCACACTGGTCGGACGGAGGGCGCACGCTTCGTCTGGACGTCGGCGCCACGGAGGAAAGCTATCCCGGGATGCGTACCGAGCGCGGCCTCGTGGTGCGCCTTCCTCACAGCTTGCCACCCGAGTCGGTCGAGGCCGACGGGGTGAGCGTCCCGCACGGCATCGACGGGTCCGTGCCGGGTTGGACGTACGACGGCCAGCACCTCCAGGTGGTGATTCGCCTCCCGGAGGCGCCCGTGACCGTCGCTCGCTCGCTGGGCATCCGGTTCCCCGACGCGCCGGCGGGCCTTCTGGACGGAGCGGCAGGCACGCTCGCCCGCCTCGCCGCCGCCCGAACGACGCTCGAGAACCTCTGGCCGGAAGACTGGCCGAGTGACGCGTTCGTGGCGCTCGGCCAGACCGGACGCCGCATCGAGCTGAAGCCGGAGACGGCGGTCGAGGAGCTGCGGGCGCTGCGTGACGAGCTTCCGACACAGCTCGAGAAGATTCGGGACCTGCAGGGTCAGGAAGCCTTCAAGGCGAAGGCGC
Source organism: uncultured Gemmatimonadales bacterium (assembly GCA_963751265.1). Lineage (GTDB taxonomy): Bacteria > Gemmatimonadota > Gemmatimonadetes > Longimicrobiales > Gaopeijiaceae > SZUA-318. Next base: position 682,523 of record CAVVTU010000001.1, read on the forward strand.
TCGCGATCCTGGGAGCGCACTGAGCGGGAAGATTCCAGCACGCACGAGATGAGCGTGGATCAGGCCATGCGCGAGTGCACGAAGGGCCCCGGCCGGTTCTACCGGCCGGGGCCCCAACACTCGCAGCCTGTCGGTCGAGCGCCTCAGGGCGTCTCGATGTCGTAGCAGACGCGCCAGTTGCTCAGGTTCTCGGCGTCGCCCGGACCTTCATCGGTCGGCTCGTGGCGGCCGACCCAGGACGACGGTGAGCCCGTGAACTCGCGGCGGTAGTCCTCGAGGTGGTCGTTGGCGGTCAACTGGTCGAGCTCCTCGCCGAAGAGCTCTACCACAAGCGAGTCGCCGGCCTCACCCTCGTAGAGGACCTTGTCGATCTTGTCGACCTTGTTCCTCCGAGGATGGTCGGAAATCGACCAGAAGCCCTTCTCCGGGAACTTGAGCTCGTGTGACGTTCCGCCCGTCGTCACCTTCGACCGGAACCGGAACTCTCCCTCGTCGTCCCACGCGGGCTCGAGGTTGTCCTTGATCTGGATCCAGCGGAGGATCACGCGGATCCGATTGCCCTCGCCGTCCGACATGTGCGGCTCCTGTTTGTTCGATTTCCACGTTAGCGCAGCATGAATAGATCCTGGCGAGGGGCCCGGTCAAGAGGCAGCGGGCTACAGCACGGGAACGCACACCGAGATCCGGTGGGTCTGTACCACGGCGTCCTGAAGCGTGAGCGGGCCTTGCGCCGTCGACGATCCACGGGCCGGACCGCGAGACGATCGACCGCCGGGAGATCAATCCAGACGTTCGTGTGTTGCAGTCCGCTAGAATCGCCAGGACAGCCCCAATACCGGGATCAGCGGTTGCGCCGCCAGCGCGTGCGGCGACGCGTCGCGATAGGGCGCGAAGGTGTAGAACAGCGCGTCGCGGCGGTCCAGGGCGTTCAGGACGCGCAGGTACGGGGCGAAGTGCCACGACCGTCCACCCCAATGGGCTTCCAGCGTGGCGTGCAACTCCACGTCCACGCGCAGGAACTCCTCGTCGGGACCGCCGGACAGCGGCGGCGCCTGTGCCGCCACCTCGTTGGTCTGGTCCATGTACAGCTTGACGGGCGAGGTCGTCGACCCGAACGGGATCGCCGTGTAGGGCAGGCCCGCCGCGTAGGCGACCTTGATCTCGCCGCCGATTGGACCGGCCACCGCGCCCGAGAGGCCCGCGTTGAGGAGCTGCCGGCCGACGAAGGTCGAGGTCGGCCCCGATAGGTCGCTGGTGGACCAGAACCAGGAGAGCCCGTAGCCGAGCCAGGCCATGCTCCGGTCGCCTTCCCTTCGGATCCTCAGGTCCAGGCCCGAGTTGCGCACGGTCTCTCCTTCGGCGGCCGGGAGCCCGTCGTAGCGCTTCCAGAACCCCTCGACGCCCAGGCGCACGCGACGTCCCAGCGTTTGGTCGAGGGAGAGCACGACGTGGTCGGCGGAGGCCACCGGCAGGAGCTCGGTGGCCAGGATCGGCTCCTGAACGTCTGCGCCGATCGCTTCCTCCAGGGCGGCGTCCGTGGCCCTCGCGTGCTGATGGTAGCGCCCTGCCGCGACGGTGAGGACCGCGTTGGGTGCCACGGTCCAGGCGATCGAAGCCCGGGGCGCGAGGCGAACGCCGCGATCTGTCCCGCCGAACGCGTCCGCGCGCAGCCCGGCCCGCACCGTCACTTCGGTGCCGAGCGTATGTGTGAGGTCCACGTATCCCCCGAAGACCGAGCCGCTGCCGTGCGTCGACACGCCGGAGGCCGCCGAGGCGAGCGGCCCGGCCTGGTACGCGACGTCGAGCGCCTCGTAGGACAGGCCGGCGCGCACCGTTCCGCCTTGTACGGGGACCTCGGCTTCGGCCAGAAGCCGGACGTGGTCCATCGCTCCGGTTGCGAGCAGGAGCGCCGGGTCCGGATCGCTCTCGGTGGGGGAGGGCTGCAGAGGGAGAGAGGCCCGATAGCCGCTGCCTGCGGCCGTGACGTCCAGGAACGCCGATCCCATGTGCCCGTGGTAGCGGCCCGAGACGGCTCGGTTGGCCCACCAGGCGGCGGGCGGAGCCGTCGCTTCGGCGATACCCTCGGTCCGGGCCAGGTCCAGCGCCACCGACTCCCGGTTCCAGAACCCGGTAGCCCGGATCACCTGACCGGGAGCGACATCGGCCTCCGTGCCGAGCAGGACGTCGTGGTAGCCGTACGGCGAGGTCCCGCCGAGGACGCCGGAGCCGAGGTCGTGGAGCGCACGGGCCGATGCGACGAATCCCGCGTGAGACCCGAGGGGACCATCCATCTCACCGGTCGCCGAGATGAGATCCACCGATCCCGCGCCCCGGAGCCGGTCGCGCCGCGGTGAACGGGTGTTCAGGTCCAGGATGTAGGTGAGTCCGCCGTCGTAGCGTGCGGGTGCGCCTCCCACGTGGAGGTCGGCGTCGCCGAGAACCGCGGGATCGAAGCTGCGCAGCAGGCCGGCGACGTGGAACGGCGTGTAGACCGGAGCTCCGTCGAGCAGGACGAGCTTGAGGTCGGTGGTCGTGCCGCGCATGAAGAGCACGTCCCTGGGATCGGAGGGATCATTGCCCGGCAGGGCTCGCACGGCGTCGACCAGGCCCGCATCCGCGACGCCGGCCCCCGACTCCATGGCGGCCGCCTCCACCCGGGCCAGCGTCCGCGGGTCCACCGTCGCGCCCGTCGGCTTCGGGATGCGCCGGTCGCTCAGAACCTCGAGTGGCGGGAGCATCATGGGCCTCGCGGCGAGCTCCACGTCCAGCGGTACCGTGTCCCCGGCCGCGACCAGGACGTCGAGGGTCACGGGGGCGTGGCCCAGGTGGGACACCTTCACCCGCACGAGCCCCTTCGGGAGGCCCGTCAGACGATAGTGTCCGAGGCTGTCCGCCACGTCCGTCCGGCGCACGCCCGGGGCCCAGGCTTCCACGAGGGCCCACGGCAGCACCTCGGCGTCGCCCTGCAAGGTACCCCGGACCGTGCCCGCGACCGACCCCATGATGGTGTCCGCCGGCATCGACGTTCCCCGAGCCGTTTGCTGGGCCTCGACGGACCCCGCCGAAGCGGCGAGGACCGCCCAGAAGACCCCCATCGCTTGCAGCGATCGCACCCTCATGGGCCCCTATCCATCGATCAGCCGGCGGGAACCCTGAAGCGAATCGACGTTGCCGTCCGCTCGATCGAGGGGCCCACGACATCCAAACCCGTGTCCGTGTTGCGGAGATAGGTGTGCCCGGAAACCAGTAGCGAGGCCGGGCGGGCCTCGCGCGGGAACTCCACGCGCACCGTTCCGGGTGCCGTCACCGCCTCGATCCTCCCGTCACTCGTGGTGAAACGCGTCCCGCGCGGGGCCGTTACCGAGGCGGTCGTTCCCGCCACCAGCCTCACGTAGATCTCCGTTCCGGCCTCCACACCCCTGAGGACGACCCTCAGTGGACCGCCCTCCACGTCCAGATGTACGCCCGTCTCGACCTCGGATGTCACGGTGGGCCGTCCCTGGGGCGTCGACGGGGGCCGAGTGGGCCGGGTGTCTCCGGAGCCAGAAAGCCAGGAGCGCACGGGTGAGCCCGGCATCGCGTACGCGCCGCCCGCTGCGGCGAGGAGAAGCGTCACCGCGGCCGCGCGCCGAAGAACCCGTTGGGCGAAGCGCGGAGACTCCGCGCCGGCTGCTCTCGCTCGGGCGCGCACGATCCGGCGCGCCGCCGCGGGGTCGAACGGCTCGTCGAGGGAGGCCAACGCGCCGGCGATCAGATCGCGGCGGGCGTGCGCGGCTGCGAGGGCTTCTCTGCATTCGGGACAGGACTCTAGATGGCGCTCGGCCACCGACCGGCCGTCGTGGGCCTCGCCGTCGCGCAAGGCCACCAACGTCGCTTCGTCCAGGTGGCTCACTCGGGCTCCTCTCTTCCACGCGCCGCGCGAGCGAAGCGCGCTTCGGCACGGGACAGCAAGGTGCCCACGGAGCTGGCTTCGACCTCCACCACTTCGGCGATCTCCTTGTAGCTGAATCCCTCGTAGCGCATGAGCAACATCTCCCGGTCCCTGGGGGCCAGCATCTCCAGTGCGCTCCTCGCGCGCTCCACGTCCCGGCTGCGCTCGAGGCGCCGCTCGGGTGACTCCGGCTCGGACGGCTTCACCGGGTTCTCCCGGAGGAGGCGCCGCCGGTTCTCCTCGACCTTGTGCCGGTCACGGACCAGACGGGTGGCCGTCTTGACGAGCCAGGCACGCAGGGCGGGCATGGGCCCCTCGACGTGCCGGGCGAAGAGGCGCACCAGCGCCTCCTGCGCGACATCCTCCGAGACGTCCCTGTCTCCGGTGAGCCGGTGGCAGTACCGGACCAGAGGCGGGAAGAGATGGTCGAAAGCGGTGTCGAAGTCCAAGAAGCCTGTCCGAGTAGCACATCGGGCCGCGTCGGGGCACCGCTCGGGTTCCCAGTCGGCGCTCCGTTGCGTCAACCCGTCCGTGAGTGGAACGAGTGGCGCGCGAAATACGTGACGCTGCGCTTCCCCCGCGGACCTCCACGAGACTACGGCCGGGCGAGGTACCTCAGTCCAGCGGCGTGGCCGGTTCCGGCGACCAAATGTGGTTCAACGGAACCTCCAGGGTGGCCCGGGCCCGCGTATAGACGAGCCCCGTCAGGACCGCGGCCAGGACGGTACCGAGGCCGGTGGGAACGATCAGCCGGCCCACGAGGACGTCGGAGAAGAGGGCCTCCAGGCCGGCCGCCAGGAAGAGCGCCACCGTGGCCGCTCCGCAGAGCATGGCCACGCGTCGGCCCACCGCGGTCGGATCGATCACTCCCTCGTAGAGCACACCCATTGCCGTTCCCCAGAGCAGGCCGAGCAGACCCAGGTCGAGTACGACGGGTCGCCAACTGACGAGCGGGATCCGCCATTCGGTGACGGCCAGGAGGACGTTTCCGCCGATCAGGATTCCGAGGAACCCGATCAGGAACGTCAACCCGACCACGGCCCACGAAACCCTTTTCCGATCTCTCCCGCGAGCTCGAACCCAGGAGATCCGCAGGTTCAGCACCACGGCGGTGAAGGCGGCGAACCGGATCACGGTCGCGAGGGGATTGAGCGGTGCTTCCTGGAGGAGGCCGCCGCTCATCCGGTTGACCGCAAGCAGCAGGACGAAGACGAGGCCGGCCGCGATCCAGGGAGCGCTGGGCCCGAGGAGGGCACGGCGCACCCGCTGCAAGGTGCGCAGGCCGATCGGCAACGAGTCCGGAGATTCGACGTCATCGGCCCGAACGACCGAGGGAAAGACCGCCGAAAAGCGGAGGGCCCCCGCCAGCCCCAGGGCTTCCACAAGGGGAAAGTGAGCGTCGAAGAGGCGTCGGCCGAGCTCCTGCGCCACCGGCGTGAAGAGCCCGACCACGCCGCTGTAGGCGAGCACGTAGCCCCAAGCCGCGAGGCAGACGGCGAGGGCGTACGCGCCCTTCCCGCCTCGCGTGCCCCACACGAGAGCGAGCGCCAGGAGCGCCGCCACGACGGAATCGAGCGCGCCCATGCCGAGCACGGGCAGGGACGCGGGCCGGACCTCCGCCAGTGTGCCGCCGCCGCCCCGCATCAACAGCACCTGGGCGACGACGGTGACGACGGAGAGCACCGTCACGAGACCTCGATAGGCGAGCTTGGAGGATAGGGACATCACGACTCGAGAGGGTTGGGGCGGGCCCACCGATCCAAGTTGGACGCTCGGCTCCACACCCACAAGACAGATTTCCCCGGTCTCCGCTCCAGGGTTGCTCGACCGGTCACGCAGAATGGCTCTTCTTGCTGGAGAAGACCCGCGCCCTCAATCTGGGGGTGCCATCACCCCCCCTTCCTACGTGAGGTCCACCTTTCGGAGGTCGCAGGATGACGGGAAGCCAGGGCCGTGAACTCTGTGTCCGGTGCCGTGAGCACCCGGCCGAGGAAGTCCTCGACGGGCTTCCGACGTGCGAGAGATGCGGCACGCTCATCCGACAGAAGTGCGACGAGGTGCGGGTCTGTCCCGTGGATGGCGGGGAGATGCTCAAAGAGGTTCTCCAGAACCTGCTCATCGATCGGTGTCCAGCGTGTGGGGGGGTCTGGCTGGATCACGAGGAGTTGGAGGCGCTGCTGCGCCTCGCGGCCGAGCGTACCGACGACAAGACGTTCCTGAACGGGGTGCTCCTGGGGCTCGCGTGGTGACGGGGGAAGGCTCGCCCATGGATCTCTCCGCCTTCGAGGCGCTCACCTTCGACTGCTACGGCACGCTCGTCGACTGGGAGTCCGGCATCGTGGGTGCCTTGCGCCCCATGCTCGAGGCCCACGTCGTCCACAGGCCGGACGAAGAGCTCCTGGAGCGCTTCGGGCGTCTGGAGCCCGAAGTCCAGAAGGGACCCTTCCTACTCTACCGCGACGTGCTGGCGCGGGTCGCGACCGGCCTGGGCCGTGAGCTGGGATTCGAGCCGACGCCGGAGGAGGTGGAGGCCTTCGCCGGGTCGGTGGGCCGCTGGCCGCCGTTCCAGGATACGGTGGCTTCGCTCCGCGCGCTGGCGACGCGATACCGTCTGGCGATCGTCTCCAACGTCGACGACGATCTCTTCAGGGCCACCGCGGCTCGGCTCGAGGTCACGTTCGACGCCGTCGTGACCGCCGAGCAGGTGAGGAGCTACAAGCCGTCGCCCACCCATTTTCGCGAAGCGCTGAGGCGCTTGGGGCTTCCCAGGCAGCGCGTGCTCCACGTGGCGCAGAGCCTGTTCCACGACATCGGGCCGGCCCGCGAGCTCGGCATCCCGTGCGTGTGGGTGAATCGACGGGGCGCCCGTGGGGGCGGAGGTGCCACCGCGCCCTCTCATGCCCGACCCGACCTGGAGGTGCCGGACCTGCGGACGCTCGTCGAGCGAATGGGCCTCGCAGCGCCGGATGGGTGACCTCCGGAGGCGGGCTTACCGAAGCCTGCGGGGGATCTCGAGGACCCAGACGTCGTGGCTCCGCTCGCACGAGATCCAGAGTTGGGAGCCGTCCGGTGAGATCGTCATGAAGTCGGGTCCGTCGCCCACGGGCACGCGCGCCGCGATGAGCCGGTCTTCCACCGACATGACCGACAGATCGTTGCTCCCGCTGTTGCTCACGAACGCCGTTCTCCCGTCCCTGGTCATCACCACGGATTCCGGCTCATCGCCGATGCCCAGGCTCACCTCGCCGTCGATCTGCCGGCGCACCCGGTCCAGAAAGACCACCCGGTTTTCACCCCGCACCGCGACAGCGTACGTGATCCCGTTCTTCAGCACGGTGCCGCCGCTGGGGTGCGTCCCCACACGGAGCGTGGCCACGACGCGGTCCTTCTCGGCTTCGCGGATCGAGACCGTGCCGTCGTCGTAGTTGGGAATGAACGCGGTGAGGCCGTCGGGGACGGTCGAGGGCCGGCCCGGCCCCGCCCCGGTGGGGAAGGAGTACCGGAGGGTGAACGTCTTCGGATCCAGCACCCACACTTCGTTCTCGCGTTCGACGGGCACGAGGTACCGGTTGTCCCCGTAGAGGTCGCCGAACAGCGTGGGACCCCCGTCCGCACGCAGACTGTCCACGGCGGCGCCATCCGCGAGGCGGTAGCGTCCGATCAGTCCGGCGCCGTAGCGGGTCACGGCGATGTCCGAGTCGCCGGGGAGTGCCAGGAGGCCGAAGGGTTCCCCTGGAACGTCGAAGCCCCCGTTCACTTCGAGCCCGACGACGTCGATGCGTGTGACACGGTCCGATCCGGAGGCGGCGACCCAGGCGGTGCGCCCGGCGGAGGTGAACGCGATCTGATGGGGACGGCGTCCTACCTGCAACACGGCGAGCACCCGGAACTCGTAGCGCGACACGGGGCCCAGGGTGGTAACGCCCTCGACACGGCCGCTCGCGGTGCTGCGTTGGATCGGATCCGGGGGCGAGCAGCTCGCGACCGCGAGGAGGAGCAGAAATGCGAAGAGGTGTCGGAGCATGTTGAGCTTCGTGACGGACGTGATGGGAGGGAACGAACGAGGCAAGTTACCGATTCCTTCCCGGCCGTGGGGAGGGGACGGCGCCCGCCGGGTCCCCGTGGTTCCCTTTTTCAGCGACCGGGCAAGGTGTACACTTCCACTGTTCGGTGCGGACTCCAGCTTAGACGGCGGCTGATCGATGCGTTTCGCGTATGTCGACTCGCAGGGCAACGAAGTCTCCATTCCAGGGGTGGACGCCCTTGCGCTGCGGATCGAGCTCGGGGCCATCGGGCCGGACACAGAGCTCTACGATGCGTCGGCGGATCGCTGGGGACCGGCGCACACGCACGAAATCTTCCACACGCTCTCGCGTGAATTGGAGGCCGAGGGGTTCGTTGCACCGCCCCCCCCGCCCCGGCCCTCCGAGCGACCCGCAAAGGAGGTGGAGAAGGCGGCCGAGGTCGAGCAGCCGTCCGCCCCTGCGCACGGGACCTCCGCCGAAAAGGAGTCGGAGCCCGTCGCCGAGTCCGCGGATGCAAGCGAGGGGGAGAGCAACGCGGAGCCCGACCTGAAGTTCGATCTCGTGGACGGGTTCGCGATCGAGGATGTTGCGGAAGAGGAGGAAGCCGGTGCGGTGCCTCCCTCCGACACGGCCCCGGGGCAGGGCCCCCCAGGACAGGGTGGCGTCCCGGAATCGGGCGGCGAGGTCGGAGGAGAAGAGCCGATGGATGTGTCCCCGGGCCGCGATCCCTGGGGGGAGCCGGAGCCGGAAGGGATGACGGAGGCGGCCGATGCGCGTGGCTTCGACTTCGATGGGCTCGATTCTCTCGAGTCCGACGAGGGCGCGGCCAAGGGCTCCGGCGGGGATGAAGCACCTCCGGAATCCGGCCATGGCATGGTTCTGGAGGAGCCGCTCGGCGGAGCCATGGACTTTTCCGTCGCGGCGGAGGACCGGGGCGGCGGGCTGGAGTTGGAGCAGCCCTGGTCCGACTTCGATCCCACCACGCCGCCGCCCTGGATGGAGCAGGAGGCACCCGAGCGGGAAGACGTCGAGGTGGAACGGGTGCTGGATCTCGCACAACCGTCGGAAGGCGGTGACGAGGCGAAGATCCCGCCCCGTCGCCCGGCGGAGGGCGCCGGAGCCGGCCGCGGCACCACGGGGCCCGATCGCGGGAGAAGGGAACCGCGGGAACGGCCCTCTCCTCCACGCCGGCCCAAGAAGGGTGGGCTGGTTCGGGCCGTCGTGGGTATCGTCGTCCTGGTCGCGGTGGGCGTCGGGGGGTGGTACGGGTGGTCGGCGTACCGGGCCCGGGCCCAGGCGCAACGGGAGGAAGCCCAGCGGCAGGCCGCACGACCGCCCGTGGTCATTCCGGAGATTCCCGACGGCCTGCTCCCGACAATGCGGACCCTGGGCCGAGATGCGCTCGCGGGGATGATCGCCCAATTCGATTCGGAGCGGGTCGCGTTCGGATTGCCTGAGCAGCCACGGTCTGATTGGCTGGCAGGCGTCTATCTCGCGAACGCGAGTCGGTATCCGGAAATCCAGCGGTACTGGGTCGCCATCGACTCCTTCGTCGACCACTTGAGAGCCACCGATGCTCGAGCCTTCCACAGGCAGTATGTCGCGCAGCTCGAGCGCGCCCGTATCTCGGGCGATACTGCGAGCATGCTGCTCGAACGGGCGGACTCGGGGTTCCTCGCGACACGCGAGGCCCGCCGCGAGGCGTACAACCAGATGGGCGATCTGGTCAACGCCGCGCTCGACCTGCACCAGTTCCTGCTGGACAACGAGGACCAGATCGCCTACGAGCCCGCCGCAGGAGGGGTGTCCCGGGATCCGGTCCTCGAAGCCGTGCCCAGCAGCAGGGAGCTCGGCGACCGGATGTGGAACATGGTGGATGGCATCGTCGGAGCCCTCGACACGCTCGGGACGCTGGACAAGGTCACCACGCAGCGCCTCTTCGCGGTGCTCTTCGAGCGGATTCGCCAGGCCGGATTCGACTAGGCGGACGCTCGACGTCTTTCTCGACCGTCCGACGCACAACTGCACCGACTTCGGCTTCGGAAGGAATCGAGCCGACGGTCGCTGGTGCTCCAGTACCTGATCGGTCTGCAGCCCCGGGGCTCGTGGCCGACGTCGGTGATGGGCTCGCGGAGGTGCCCTACTTTCCTCCCTCGGCATCCCAGAGCAGGCGCCTCCCGCCCAAATCGTAGACGTCTCCTTCGGAGAGCCAATAGGCCGGCATGGGCTGCTTCGCGAAGGTGTTGTATACGACCGCGTTGCCGCGCCCCATCACTTGCAGCCGATCTCCGATGATGATGGCCGCCGTGCCTTCGTCGACTCCGATGCCGAGCAGGAGCGGATGGGCCTTCAGAACCTCGAGGAGGTCGTTCTCGCGCCCGCGCGCGAGCAGGTGCTGGTCGATGGCGACCCCTCGAAGGAAACCGAATCCCTTCTCGTAGCCGGGCGCCACGACCAGCTCGTTGCCGACGGGTGCCCCGCGAAGCAGGAACGAGGCCAGGATGGAGGCGCCGGCCGAGTTGCCCCCTACGACCCCGCCCCGGTCGAGGACGCGGCCGATCTCCGTCTGCGTACGCGTTCCCAGATAGGCATCCACGAGCCGATACTGGCGGCCTCCGGAGATCCAGACGCCCGTGGCGCTCTGGAGCGGGAGCACGAACCGGGGGTCGTCCGCTTCCTTGCGATCCCGGGTGTGGAGGATCGTGAGCGTGCGTGCTCCCGCTTGCCGGAGCTGGTCCGCGACGACCCCGGCGTCGGGGAAGCCCGTCTCGGTCTCGGCGGTCGGAATCAGCACGATGCGGGCGTCCGATCCGCCGGCCAGCGAGACGAAGCGTCGGTAAAGGCGCGCAGGGAGGTTGCCCCCACCGGCGGCGAACAGAGCCCCCCTGGCCGGACCCACACATGGAACACGGCACTCCTGGGCCGCTCCTTCCCGCCGCGCTCCGGTCAGCATCAGAGCCGCTAAGGACAAGGCGAGAAGACGACCCGATGTCGTGCACATGGTCTTACGGGAGCACTACCCCTGACTGAAGAAGGGATTCTCTCCGGAGGTGTGATCGGTGACGTCGTGCACGGCCGTGAGCTCGGGAATGGCCTCGCGGAGCATGCGCTCCACACCCTGCCGAAGCGTCATGCGCGAGAGCGCGCATCCCTGGCAGCCGCCGCTCATCTCGACATAGACCTCCGTGTCGTCGACGTCGACCAACGAGATCATGCCTCCGTGCGAGGCGATCGCCGGATTCACCTGGGTCTCCAGCACGCTCCGGACCCGGTCGGCGATCTCCCCGGTGGGACGTCCGTTTCCTCCCGGGGCGCGTGCCGGGCTCGCGGTCGTCCGGGGCCGCACCTCGAAGCCGCTCTCGTTCACGCGTTCCACGAAGTCGACGGTGGCCCCGTCGAGTCGTTCCACATCGCTCTGGCGCACGAGGACGGGAAAGCCGCCGCCGTCCACTTGACGCTCGTCGTCGGCGCGCTCGCGGAGCTCGACCAGGGTCAACTCGAAGCGCGGGGCCACGGGGCTTCCCGCGCCCGTTGAGATACGAAGGGCTTCCAGCTCGCCGTCGCTCTGGTCCAGGAACGAGCGGACGACCTCTCTGGCGCGATCGGTAAAGTTCAGCATGCCGGTGCTCGGGCAGTTCGGAGTGAACGGGCGTCGGCGTCGCCGACGTTCCGCGGTGATCGATGGTTCGGGACCCTGTCCGGAGACCGACTCCCGGCACACTCGTACACCCGTCGGGCGGGTAGGGTTCGGGGGTTCCGAGCCTCATCGGAGGCGTTGCTCGTGCCGCGGGCCGCTTCTACCTTTCCCGGTTCGCTCTCCACTATCGGAAAACCCCCGGAAACCAACGGGATTTTCATGGCCGACGCAGACCTGATGGACAAGCTCGTCTCGCTGTGCAAGCGGCGGGGATTCGTCTTCCAGTCCTCCGAGATCTACGGGGGCACCGGCTCGGTGTGGGACTACGGTCCGCTCGGAGTCGAGCTCAAGAAGAACGTCAAGGACCTCTGGTGGAGCGCGATGGTCCACCAGCGCGACGACATCGAGGGCCTCGACGCCGCGATCCTCATGCACCCGCGGGTCTGGGAGGCCTCCGGGCACGTGGAGGGATTCACCGACCCGCTGGTCGAGTGCTCCAACTGCCACCGACGCTTCCGGGCCGACCTCCCGCAGGTGGAAAAAGGGCAGTGTCCGACGTGCGGCACGCGCGACGCCTTCGGCGAGCCTCGGATGTTCAACCTGATGTTCCGGACGTTCATGGGGCCGGTCGAGGACGATGCCTCGGTCATCTACATCCGGCCCGAGACCGCCCAGGGCATCTACGTGAACTTCCTCAACGTCCAGGGCACCGCCCGCCAGAGGGTCCCGTTCGGAATCGCGCAGATCGGCAAGGCGTTCCGCAACGAGATCACGCCGGGCAACTTCATCTTCCGGACGCGCGAGTTCGAGCAGGCCGAGATGCAGTTCTTCGTGAAGCCGGGCGAGGACGAGGCCGCGTTCGAGCGCTGGATGGCGGACCGGATGGCGTGGCACGTGGGACTGGGGATTCGCGAGGAGAACCTGCGCTTCCACGAGCACACCGCCGACGAGCTGGCCCACTACGCGAAGAAGGCCTACGACATCGAATACAGGTTCCCGTTCGGTTGGAAGGAGTTCGAGGGGATCCACAACCGGACGGATTTCGACCTCTCCCGTCACCAGGAGTACTCGGGCAAGCGTCTCGAGTACATCGATCCGGGCTCGAACGAGCGTTTCGTGCCCTTCGTCATCGAGACGTCGATGGGGGTGGACCGGACCCTGCTGGTGGTCCTGGCCGACGCGTACCGGGAGGAGGAGGTGGAAGGGGAGGAGCGCGTCGTGCTCGCCCTGCATCCCCGCCTTGCCCCGCTCAAGGCCGCGGTCTTCCCTCTCGTCAAGAAGGATGGCCTGCCCGAGATCGCCGACAAGCTGCACGCGGCTCTGCGCAAGGCGGCCATCCCCTCCTTCTACGACGCGTCGGGCTCGATCGGCCGCCGCTATCGGCGCCAGGACGAGGCCGGTACTCCGTGGTGCCTCACGGTGGACGGCCAGACCAACGACGACGGCACCGTCACGATCCGGGACCGCGACAGCCTCGAGCAGGTGCGCGTTCCCCTCGACGGGGTCGTGAGCTGGATCCGCGACCGCATGGCCGAGTGAGCGCTCGCGGAACCAGGGATCGAGTCCGATGATCGTCATGAAGTTCGGCGGGACGTCCGTCCAGGATGCGGACGCCCTGAGCAGGCTCGCGACGATCGTGGTGAGCCGGACAGCTGAGCGACCCGTCGTCGTGGTGTCCGCGTTGGCGGGCGTGACCAACACGCTCGTGGATCTGGCGCGGGCGCCTGCGCGTAGCGAGGCCGGCGCCCTCGAGGCCGAGGTGAAGGCCCTGGTGGATCGCCATGCGGGAGTCGCCGAGGAGCTCGGTCTCCCGTCCGAGGTCATGCGTGAGATCCGCGGCGAGGCCGCGCGTCTGGTGGAGGAGCTCGAGGTGTGGAACGGGACCGAGCTCTCTCCGGCCGGCACGGATCGCCTCATGGGGGTGGGCGAGCTCTGGAGTTCTCATCTGGCTGCGGGGGCGCTCGAGGCAGCCGGGATTCCCGGGGCCTGGGTCGACGTGCGCGAGGTGATGGCCACGGATGACCGCTTCGGCCGCGCGGTGCCGAGGCAGGATCGCATTCGAGAGCTCTCCCGCAGTTGCTTCGGGCCGTTGCTCAATGCCGGGCGGGTCCCGGTCACTCAGGGCTTCATCGGCCAGACCGCGGACGGGCGCACGACCACCCTGGGCCGTGGCGGATCGGACTTCACCGCTTCACTCCTCGGGGCGGCTTTGGACGCGGAGCGCGTGGAGATCTGGACCGACGTGGACGGGGTCATGACGGCCGACCCCCGCATCGTTCCGGAGGCCCGCACGCTGAAGGTCGCCACGTACGACGAGGTGGCGGAGCTCGCGACCTTCGGCGCCAAGGTTCTGCACCCGGCGACCCAGACGCCGCTCGCCGAGCGGGACATTCCCATCGTGGTCCTGAATGCGCGTCAGCCGGATCTGTCCGGGACCACCATCACGACGGGCAGGGAGTTGGAGCGCCCCGGGGACTCGCCGGTGCGCTCGATCGCGTGGAAGCGGGGCGTGATCGTCATCAACGTACGCGCGCCGCGCATGTTCGGGACGTGGGGCTTTCTCCGGCAGCTCTTCGAGGTCTTCGAGCGCCACGAGGTGTCCGTCGACGTCCTGGCCAGCGGCGAGGTCAGTGTCTCGGTCACGATCGACGATAAGGAGCGCCTTCCGCGGGTGCTGGAAGATCTGTCGGGACTCGGTACCGTCCACGTGGACGAGAACCGTGCCATCGTCAGCGTGATCGGCATCGGTCTGCGCACGACGCGCGGCGTGGCGGCGAGGGTCTTCCACACCGTTCAGCCGGCCAACGTGGAGATGATCTCGCAGGGCTCGTCCGAGATCAACATCACGTTTGTCGTACACGAAGAAGACGCCCCCGACATCGTGCGTCGGCTCCACGCCGAGTTCATCGAAGGGGGCTGAGCGACCTGCCGCCGGGACCGCTCGCATCCTCGCGGGCGCACCCCTATACTTGGCGCCTCCGGGTCCCGACGGCCCGGCCACAGACCATTTGAGACCGGGTTTCACGGAGGTATCGGTGGCGTCCAAGTCCGAAGTCTTCAGCTCACGATGGGGAATGCTCCTCGCCATGCTCGGCATGGCCGTGGGAACGGGCAACATCTGGCGGTTCCCGCGAATCGCGGCGACGAACGGCGGAGGCCCCTTCCTCGTCGCATGGGCGTGCTTCCTTCTGGCCTGGTCCGTGCCGCTGCTGATCCTCGAATTCGCGATGGGGAAGGGAACACGCCAGGGAGCGATGGGCGCATTCATCAAGACCATGGGCCCGAAGTTCGCCTGGATGGGCGCGTGGGTGGCGTTCGTGGCCACCGCCATCATGTTCTACTACAGCGTCGTGATGGGGTGGACGATCCGCTTCTTCGTGGGCACCGTGACCGGTGCCGTTCCCGCCGCCCAGCCCGGTGCGTTCTGGGACGCGTACAACTCCTCGGGCGGCGCGCTCCTGACCCACCTCGTGGCGATGGTCCTGGGTGTCTGGGTCGTCTCCAGGGGGGTCAAGGGAATCGAGACCGCCGCCAAGATCCTCATGCCGAGCCTCATCGTCCTGATCGTCATCCTGGCCATCAAGGCGGTCACGCTGCCGGGCGCCGAGAAGGGGCTGGCGTTCCTCTTCACGCCCAACCTCGCCGGACTCAAGGACTACCACATCTGGCTGCAGGCGCTCACGCAGAACGCGTGGGACACGGGTGCCGGATGGGGCCTGGTGCTGACCTACGCGATCTACATGCGGAGCCATGAGGACACGGCGCTCAACGCGTTCGTGATCGGCTTCGGCAACAACTCGATCTCGCTCCTCGCGGGCATCACCGTGCTTTCGACGGTCTTTTCCGTCATGCCCGAGGCTGCGGACAAGATCGTGGGCGCGGGCAACGAGGGCCTGACCTTCATCTGGATCCCGCAGCTCTTCTCGCACATCCCGGGTGGCCGCTTCTTCCAGGCGCTCTTCTTCCTGGCGCTGCTGTTCGCCGCCTGGACGAGCCTGGTCTCGATGATCGAGCTCGCCAGCCGCATCCTCATGGATCTGGGACTCAACCGCTCGCGGGCCATCGCGGTGGTGGGTTCCGTCGGCTTCCTGATGGGCGTGCCCTCGGCGCTCAACCTCGACGTCCTGCACAACCAGGACTGGGTGTGGGGCGTCGGCCTCATGCTCTCCGGGTTCTTCTTCGCCATCGCCGTGCTGAAGTACGGGGTCAGGAAGTGGCGCGAGACGTTCATCAACCAGGAAGGCTCGGACATCCACATCGGCGTCTGGTGGGACTGGCTCATGCGCTTCATCGTCGTGGAGGCGGTGGTGCTCATGGTCTGGTGGCTCGGAAGCGCCTGGAAGGCCTCGAGCGGGAAGGGCTTCAAGGCCACGTGGACGCTCTTCAGCCCGGACAACGTGGGTACCGTGATCATCCAGTGGGGCGTCGTGCTGGTGGTGTTCGTGCTCGCCAACGGGTGGATGGTGCGCTCCATGCGGGCCCACACGGCGCTCGGGGACGAGGGCTCGTCCAACTGACGACCCTGCCCGGGAGGCACCTCTGAAGTTCAAGGAGTTCGAGCGGGCGGCCCGGAAGGCTTTCGACTCCGTACCCCCGGAGTACCGTGAGGGCGTGGACGGACTGGTGGTGAGTCGGGAGTCGCTCCCCGACCCCGCGCACGCGGACGTGTACACGCTCGGTCACTGCGCCACGGAGTCGTATCCGTCCGAGTGGGGCGGCCCCGACACGACCCGCTCGGTTCTCGTGCTCTACTGGGGCTCGTTCGCCGAGCTCGCGGCGTCGGGCGACGACTTCGACTGGGAGGAGGAGCTCTGGGAGACCCTGACCCACGAGTTGCGCCATCATCTCGAGTGGCTGGCCCGGGAAGACGCGTTGGAGGGGGTGGACTACGCTCTGGACGAGACGTTCAAGCGGGACGAGGGGAGCGCGTTCGACCCATGGTACTACCAGCAGGGAGAGGAGGTGGCCCGAGGTCTCTTCCGGGTGGAGCGGACCTTCTACCTGGAGCAGGTCTGGCGCGCCGATGCGTTCGCGGATGCCGATTGGGTGCCGTTCGAGTGGCACGGGGGGCGCTACCGTGTGCCCCGCCCCGGGGAGCTGGGGGACGTACACTTCGTCCGGGTCGAGGGGATCGAGACCGGGGCCGCCTCGCTCGAGCTGGTCCTCGTCCGACATCGGAGCTGGTGGGAGGACGTGAAGCGCCTGGGCGGCACGTACCGGTCGGTGGTCCTGGAGTCCGAGGCGGCCGCGGAACCGGATCCGGCCCAGGGGTAGGTTGGCCATGGCCATCCACGACGCATACGCCCGGCTCACACCCTTCGAGCTCGCATTTCCGGACGGAGGCGAACTGCTGGTCTCGTCCGTCGAGGAAGAGCTCGGCGACGCCATGGATCCGGGAGAGGTACGAATCTTCCTGACCCTCCCGGCCGTCAGCGCGTACCTCGCGGAGATCCGAGCCGGGGACACGGGCGTGGAGGCCATCCATCCGTTCGGCATGCTCGCCTATCACGCCTTCCACTTCGTTCGTGCGGGGTGCCCCCTCTTCCTCGTGGAGACCGGGGTCGCCCGCCGGCTGGTGCGGGGTTGCAGCCCTTCCCTGGAGCCGCGCCTGCCGGCGGATTCGGGCTACGTGCAGCTTCCCCAGCACCTCTTCTGGACTCCCGGCGTCGAAGAGGCCCCCGAGTCGGTGGACGGCTTCTTCTGGACCCGCGCGTCCGATGGGCTTCTCCACCTCCTCCTGGCCACGGGCATGCACTGGGAGCGTCCGGGCCTGGTCGTGGCGCCCGTTGCCTCCGCACCCTGGAGCGAGGCGCCGGAGTGGCTCGACGCGTCCATCCGGCCGGACGGTGAGGACTACGCCAGCTCGCTTCCGGGCGGCGAGCTCGAGGAGCTGTACTCGCTCCAGGCCGCCGGCGAGGTGCTCAAGCTGATGGCTCGCCTCATGGCCTATCTTCACGGGAAGGCGGGCGTGTCGGTCGAAGGCGCGTCCGGAGCCGATCCGTCCGAGGGCCCGCCCGCTTCGCGGCTGCCGTACCGGAGGATCGTTTGGACTGAAGACGGGGACGAGCGACAGGATGGCTAGAGAGTCGAAGAAAGCGCGCAAGGAGCGCGCCGCGGAGGTGTTCGACCTCCTCTCGGACGAGTATCCCGACGCCCACTGCGAGCTGGAGTTCGTGGACCCGTTCCAGCTCGGCGTGGCCACGATCCTGTCGGCGCAGACGACCGACGAACGGGTGAACATGGTCACCCCCGAGCTCTTCCGTCGCTATCCCGATGCGCCGGCGCTGGCCCGAGCCCGCCAGGAGGATGTGGAGGAGATTGTCCGCTCCACGGGGTTCTTCCGGAACAAGGCGAAGAACATCATCGGCTTCGCGCGGGGTGTGGTGAGCGAGCACGGGGGAGAGGTTCCTCGGACGATGGCCGACCTGTCCGCCCTGCCGGGCGTGGGCCGCAAGACCGCCAACGTGATCCTCGGCAACGCGTTCGGCATCGATGAGGGCGTGGTGGTGGACACCCACGTGAAACGGCTGTCCAACCGGCTCGCCTTCACCGACGTGGACGGTCCGGACAAGATCGAGCGCGACCTCATGGAGCTCTTTCCGAGCGATCGGTGGACGCTCCTGTCCCACCTGCTGATCTGGCACGGCCGGCGGGTGTGCGATGCCCGCAAGCCGCGGTGCGAGTCTTGTGCGGTCTCCCACCTGTGCCCGTCGTCGCGGGTTTAGTGGCGCTCGAATGCCGACGAATCTCTGCTGGGGGGCACTCGGACGTGGCCCGAACGGCGGACCGACCGTCAAGACCACAGAGACATTCCCAAACGAACCCCGAGGATGACGAAGATGCCGGATCGTAATGATGCCGTGGTGCTCCTGGAGGAGTGGGTCGACAACGAGGCGCTCCGCAAGCACATGTACGCCGTGGAGGCCGCCGTGCGGCACTACGCCCGCCTGCGCGGTGCGGACGAAGAGCTGTGGGGCCTGGCGGGCCTCCTGCACGACCTCGACTGGGAAAAGTACCCGGACCGGCATCCCCTCGAGGCGGTGGATCGGCTGCGAGAGTTCGACTACCCGGACGAGGTGATCCACGCGATCCTCGCCCACCGCGCCGACTTCACCGGCGTGGAGCCCGAATCCGACCTCGATCGGGTCCTCTTCGCGTGCGACGAGCTGGCCGGGCTGGTCTACGCCGCCTGCCTGGTCCGGCCGAACGGAATCGACGACCTGAAGCCCAAGTCGGTCGTGAAGAAGCTCAAGGACAAGACCTTCGCCGCGGGCGTCAGCCGCGAGGACGTGCAGAAAGGGATCGAGCTGATGGGCGTAGAACGCAATGAGCACATCGGCAATGTCATCGAAGGAATGCGCCGGATCGCGGCCGAGTTGGGGGTGCGTGGCGTGGATCTCGGGGCCTAGAAGCCGTGTAACGTGGATAACCCCCACCGAAGAGGTTTCCTGCTTTGCGTCGCAGCGCCTTCCTGATCACGGCCGCTCTCTTCACCCTGGGAGCAACCTCCGCCCTCGGACAGGACGTGGAGTTGCTCGGGCGGCACTATGGCACGCGCCCGCCGGACGGGTACTACCGGACGCTGGCGACCCATCCCCTGGCCTTCCAGTTCCGTCGGGGCCGTGCCGCGGCGATGCGCCTGCGGATGAGTCGGTCCGCCGCCCAGGCGGCTCCGCTCCGGATCCTGGGACCGCGGGAAGGGCCGGTGGCGGGTACGTTCCACATCCCGGTCGTGCTCGGGCTCTTCAGCGACACCGACACCGTGCCTCCCTTCGGGCCGGACACCATCCGCACCGAGTACTTCGGCGACGGGCCCCGCACCGTCACGGCGTTCTACAGCGAGATGTCCGGGGGGAAGGTCGAGCTCCGCGGCGATCCCGTGGGGTGGATCCGCTCCAACGTGACGCAGGCCCAGGCCACGGGCGGGCAGAGTGGGCTGGCGGTCAATACGACCGCCGCCTTCATCGCCGACCTCCTCACGAAGGTCAAGGGTGTGGATTGGGGGCTCTACGACAACGACGGGCCGGACGGCGTCCCGAACTCCGGCGACGACGACGGCTTCGTCGACGCGCTCGCCGTGATCCAGCCCACCTGGGGCGCGGAGTGCGGGGGGGCCGGGTCGTCCGACCGCATCTGGTCGCACAAGTGGAGCCTGAGCGGCGGCGGGTCGGGGGCCTTCACGACCACCACGCCCTCGGCGAACGGCGGCTACATCCGGATCGACGACTACTTCATCCAGCCGATCTACGCATGCGACCACCACAGCCTCGACCAGATCGGCGTGTTCGCGCACGAGTCGGGACATGCGTTCGGGCTCCCGGATCTCTACGACACCGATCCCAACGACGGAACCAGCCACCAGGGCGACGGCAACTGGGACCTGATGGCCACGGGCGCGTGGGGCTGCGACGGCGCCACCCCGCAGAGCCCTTGCCAGATGGGGGCGTGGAGCAAGGCCATGCTCGGCTGGGTGGACGTGCAGCCCTTGCCGAGCGGCACGGACCTGGGCACGCTCTCGCTCCCGGCGGTCGAGAGCAGCTACCAGGTCTACCGCGTGGACGCACAGGACGGGTCCGGAGACTACTTCCTCCTGGAGAACCGGCAGCGCCTGGGCTTCGACAGCCGCCTCCCGGGCGAGGGTCTCCTGATCTGGCAGATCGACCCCCAGTGGATCTCCAGCCACTGGGCCCTCAACACGATCAACGCCTATGCGCACCTGGGGGTGTGGCTCCGGCAGGCCGACGGGCTCGGGGACCTGACGAAGACGGGAGGCAACCGGGGCGACGAGGGTGACCCGTTCCCGTACGTGAAGTCGGGAGAGCCCGAGAACCACGTCTTCCACGCAGGCTCGAACCCGGCGTCCATCTCGCACCTCGACACACCCAGCGGCGTCACGGTGCTCGACATCGAGCGGGTGGCGGGACAGGTGCGCTTCCACCTCCTGACCCGCTTCACCGCGGTGTCGGTCCGCACCGACGGTGACAGTGGGGCCGGCGGGCTCCTGACCATCAACGGGGCCCCCGTGGCCGGCACCTCCGGGACGTTCACCGCCGCGCCCTTCGCATTGGATACGCTGGAAGCGGCGGGCGGCGAGCAGATCTCCACCGGCGTTCGCGAGCCGTTCACGGGATGGTCCGACGATTCGACGGCCCCGCGTCTGCGGCAGATCGAGACCCCTCTGACGGACACCACGTTCGTGGCCACCTACTCGGGGCGGCAGGTGCACCTCGCCGTCGAGACCACGGGCGGCGTGAACGGCGTGACGCCCGGCACCTTCGTGAGCACGCCCCCCACGGAGGATCTCTGGTTCGAACAGGGCGCGAGCGCCCAGGTCGAGGCCGTCCCGACCCGGGGATTCTCTTTCGTGGCCTGGTCCGGCGCCCTGCAGGGTCAACCCAATCCGGCGAGCGTCACGATTTCGGCGCCGATGCAGGCGGGGGCATCCTTCGAGCTCACCTACGCCGTGCCGGCCGCCACGGTGCAGATCGTCGGTGGCGAGGTCCCGAGCTTCGGCCCGCTCCAGGTGGAGAACGGGACGGCCCCGGTGTTCTGGACCGTCACGCAGGGCCCGCTGCCTGGGGGCCTCGCCCTGGCGTCGTCCGGCGTCTTCACCGGTGCCGCGTTGGAGCTGGGCACGTTTCCCCTGACGGTGAGCGCCCGCGACGCCCTCGGGCTCACGGCGGAGGGGAGCGTCACGCTGCAGGTGTCGGAGCCCGTGCTCCCCGCGGAGCAGCTCGCATCTCCCTTCTTCGGCGTCGGCCCCGACCTCACGTCTTGGGAGCGTCGCTTCCTGGATGGGCAGGGCAACCAGAACGGGAGCTACGACCTCGGTGATTTCAGGGCCTGGGTTCTCGCCCATCCGAACCTTCCCCTGACCGGGAAGGCCTCGGCCACCTCGTCCGCGGGAGGCTCGCGATGAAGCGCACGCGCCGTTGGCTCGGACTGCTGGGCGCAGCGATGCTCGTGACGGCCTGCGACTCGGGGCCGAAGGGTCCGGGCGCGCTGTCGACGGTCGTCTCCGGTCCGGACCTCGGCGCCGTGGTTCTGCAGGTCGCCGGATCAGGCATCCGGGGCTTCGAGGGCCAGGACGGAAGCAAGGTCTTCAGCACGGCGCTCTCGCCGAACGCCGTGGTGCCCAGCTACCGGGTCATCGTGGTGGGGCAGAACGGCGGCGACCTCCACTTCGGCATCCAGGTCGATGACCGCGGGGGACAGCTCCCGACGGTCAGCGTGCTCCAGGCGGTCGACGCGGACAACGCGTCCGTCTCCGGCTCGGGCCTCGAGGTGCGGATCGCGCGCTGAGCGCTTCCGAGGGCGGCTTGCAGGCACCGCCCCGTCTGCGCAAGTTGGTCCGATTCCGTGGGACACGCAGAACAGATTCCTCGATCCGACCGGGACCGACATGACCGCAGCGACCTGGATCACGATGCTGGTGGTGATGGCCTTCGTATGGGGAGGCTTCACCCTCGCCCTGAGTACCGCCATCCGGAAGGAGTCGGGCAAGTCCCGCGAGTAGCGGGCGTGTTCGGCGGGAGCCGGGCGGGCCCGGAACACGCGCCGCTCGGTGCATTCTTGCCAACCGTCGCCTTCTAGGCGACCATTTGTGGGCTCCCACGGGATGACCCCCCGGACCCGACCAGAATCGGGCCAGTGGGGGTTTCCTTTAGGTCACTGATCCGAAAAACCCTCCAGATCCTTGCCACGACGCGACGACCTCGAAAGCATCCTCATCCTCGGCTCGGGCCCCATCATCATCGGGCAGGCTTGTGAGTTCGACTACTCCGGCACCCAGGCGGTCAAGGCCCTGAAGGAAGAGGGCTACCGGGTCATCCTCGTCAACTCCAATCCCGCGACGATCATGACCGATCCGGAGATCGCGGATCGGACCTACATCGAGCCGCTGACGGCCGAGTGGGTCGAGAAGGTGATCGAGCGGGAGAGGCCGGATGCGCTGCTGCCCACGATGGGAGGCCAGACGGCCCTCAACCTCGCCATGGAGCTGCACGGCTCGGGCGTGCTCGAGAAGTATGGAGTCGAGCTGATCGGCGCCAACGAGCGTTCCATCGAGATGGCCGAGGACCGAGAGGAGTTCGCGGCCGCCATGCGCCGCATCGGCCTCGAGGTTCCCCACGGCGGGTTCGCCCGTTCGATCGAAGAGGCCCGCACGATCGTGGAGGACACGGGCTACCCGGCCATCATACGGCCGTCCTACACGTTGGGTGGCACGGGCGGTGGGATCGCCTACAACCGGGAGGAGTTCGAGGCGGCGGTACGTAGGGGCCTCGACGCGTCGCCCATCCACGAGGTCCTCGTGGACCGGTCCGTCATCGGGTGGAAGGAGTACGAGCTCGAGGTCGTGCGGGACGGTACGGACAACGTCATCGTCATCTGCACGATCGAGAACATCGATCCGATGGGCGTGCACACGGGCGATTCCATCACCGTTGCGCCCGCCCAGACGCTCACCGACGTCGAGTACCAGCGGATGCGCGACGCGGCCATCGCCATCATGCGCGAGATCGGTGTCGAGGCCGGAGGCTGCAACGTCCAGTTCACCGTGAACCCGGCCGACGGCGAGATGCTCGTCGTTGAGATGAACCCGAGGGTTTCGCGCTCCTCTGCGCTCGCCTCCAAGGCGACCGGATTCCCGATCGCGCGGGTGGGCGCCAAGCTGGCCGTCGGCTACCACCTCCACGAGCTGCCCAACGACATCACGAAGACGACGCCGGCATCCTTCGAGCCGGTGCTCGACTACGTGGTCGTGAAGATCCCCCGCTTCGCCTTCGAGAAGTTCCCCGAGGTCGACGACACCCTGACCGTGCAGATGAAGTCCGTGGGCGAGACCATGGCCATCGGCCGCACGTTCCGGTCTGCCTGGCAGAAGGGTTTCCGGGGGCTGGAGACGGGGCGTCACGGCTGGGTTACGGGCAAGCGGCTCAAGGACGACGGGTTGAAGGCCGACGACCGTGAGAGCGCTGCTGGCGGCGCCTCGGCGGCCCACCGCGAACCGCCCCTTCCAGATCAAGCGTGCGATCGAGGCGGGCATCTCGCTCGAGGAGATCCACGAGGCCACGTTCATCGACCCGTGGTTCCTGGACCAGTTCCAGCAGATCGTGGAGCGGGAGCGCGCCTGGGCGGACGCCGCCGAGATCACGCCGGCGCTCCTGCGACGGATGAAGCGGGAAGGCTTCTCGGACCTGCAGCTCGCGGAGCTTCGGGGCGAGACCGAAGAGGACGTGCGCAGGCGGCGCCAGGAGTGGGACATCCACGCCACCTTCAACGTGGTGGACACGTGCGCCGGCGAGTTCCCGGCGGAGACGCCCTACTTCTACTCCTCCTACGAGGACGAGATCGGAGAGCGTCCCCTCGGACCGGGACAAGATCGTGATCCTCGGGAGCGGACCCAACCGGATCGGGCAGGGCATCGAGTTCGACTACTGCTGCGTGCAGGCCGTGCTCGCGCTCAAGGAGGCCGGGTTCGAGACCATCATGATCAACTCGAACCCCGAGACGGTCTCCACCGACTTCGACGTGAGCGACAAGCTGTACTTCGAGCCGCTCACGCTGGAGGACGTGCTCGAGATCCTGCACCTGGAGCAAGCCCCGCGGAATCATCGTGCAGCTCGGCGGCCAGACCCCGCTGAAGCTCGCGGAGGATCTCGAGAAGCTCGGCGCCCCGGTGCTGGGTACCTCGGTGGACGCGATCGACCGGGCCGAGGACCGGGACCGCTTCGCCGAGGTGTGCCGCAAGATCGGCGCACGCGTACCCGACAACGGCATCGCCACCAGCGAGGAGCAGGCGCTCGCCGTGGCCCGCCGGATCGGCTTCCCGGTGCTGGTGCGTCCGAGCTACGTCCTGGGCGGACGCGCCATGCGCATCATCTACGACGAGGAGTCGCTCGAGCGGTACTTCGAGGAGGCGGCGCAGGCTTCCGAGGACCACCCGGTGCTGGTGGACCGCTTCCTCGAAGACGCCTTCGAGGCCGACGTGGACGCGCTGAGCGACGGCACCGACGTGGTCGTCGGCGGCATCATGCAGCACATCGAGGACGCCGGCGTGCATTCCGGGGACTCCGCGTGCGTGCTTCCTCCGTATCTGCTGTCCGGGCCGGTGCTCGAGGAGATGCGGTCGCTCACCCGCCAGTTCGCCCTGGAGCTCGGCGTGGTGGGGCTGATCAACGTGCAGTACGCGATCCGTGACGGCACGGTCTACGTGCTCGAGGTCAACCCGCGGGCCTCACGCACGGTGCCGTTCGTGAGCAAGGCCACCGGGGTCCCGCTCGCACGCTTGGCCGCCCGCGTCATGGCGGGGGAGAAGCTGGCCGACATGAACGTGCCGCACGACCCGCCGGTTCCCGGCGTGGCCGTGAAGGAGGCGGCGTTCCCGTTCAACCGCTTCGACGTCGATGTCCTTCTCGGCCCGGAGATGAGGTCCACCGGCGAGGTCATGGGCTTCAACGATTCCTTCGGCATGGCCTTCGCCAAGGCCGAGGTCGCGGCGGGGAACCCGCTCCCGGAAGAGCCCGGCACCCTGATCGTCACGGTCAACGACCGTGACAAGCCGACCGTCACGCCCATCCTGCGCCGCTTCCACGATCTGGGCTTCAACATCCTGGCTACGCGCGGGACCCAGGAGTATCTGACGCGGCTCGGCGTTCCGGCCGAGCGGGTCTACAAGGTCAACGAGGGACGTCCCAACATCGTGGACCACATCGTGAGCGGAGACGTGCGGCTGTTGATCAACACGCCGCTGGGCAAGAACTCCCAGTACGACGACTACGCGATGCGGCGAGCGGCCATCATGTACAACACCCCGTACTTGACGACCATGTCGGCTACCTCCGCGGCGTGTGACGCGCTCATCGCGCTCCGGGCCCGCGACCACTCGGTCCGCTCGATCCAGGAGCGTATCGCCTCTCTCGGAGCGGTCGCGCCGGCGTGAGCGGGCTCACCGGCTTCTACCTCCACCCGGCCTCCCCGCTTCACGACACCGGGTGGGGGCATCCCGAGCATCAGGGACGGCTTCGCGCCCTCTCGTCGACGGTGGGCAGGGACCTTCTGACCCTGCACGGGCATGTGGCGCAGAGGGACGCGGTGGAGGCGACCGAGGAGGATCTGCTGAGGGTGCACACCGAGGCGCTCGTCGAGATGGTGCGCGAATCGTGCCGGATTGCCGAGTCACGCCAGACGCTGGTGCCGGTGGACTCCGACACGATGGTCTCCCCGGCCAGCTGGGACGCCGCGGTGGGGAGCGCCGGCGCCACTCTGACGGCCGCGCGGGCGGTGGCCCGCGGCGAGCTGGGAACGGCGTTCGTCGCCGCGAGGCCGCCGGGGCACCACGCGACGCCGAGCCACGCCATGGGCTTCTGTCTGTTCAACAACGTGGCGGTGGCCGCCCGGGGCCTCCAGGCCGATGGGCTGGCCGAGCGCGTGCTCGTCGTCGACTGGGACGTCCACCACGGGAACGGCACGCAGGACGCCTTCTACCAGGATCCCTCGGTCTTCTACCTCTCGCTCCATCAGGCACATCACTACCCGGGCACGGGAGCCGCGCAGGAGACCGGGGCGGGGGAGGGGGAGGGCACGACGCTCAACGTGCCCCTGAACGTCGGCACGTCGCGGGAGCGGTACCTGAGGGCGTTCGATCGGGCCCTGGAGCAGGCGCTCGAGCGCTTTTCGCCCGACTTCGTGCTCGTGTCCGCGGGATTCGACGTGCTGGCGGGGGACCCGCTCGGAGGCCAGCTCCTGGAGCCCGAGGACCTCCACCGTCTCACCCGCCGTATCGTGGACGCCGCCGCCGCCGGATGCGACGGGCGCGTGGTCGCGGTTCTGGAGGGCGGGTACGTTCCGGCCCGACTGGGCGAAGGTGCGGTGGCCGTCATCCGGGCGCTCGCGGGGCTTGGGGCTCCGGCCCCTGCAGGGCGCGAAGACGGAGAGGGCCCTCCTCGGGAAGAATAGTCCGGAATTCGGGACCGGGGGCCGGGGGCCCGGGGTATCAGGGGGTTCAAGTGCGAAAGGCAGGGCCGGATCCTGC
Organism: uncultured Gemmatimonadales bacterium; assembly: GCA_963751265.1. Classification (GTDB taxonomy): domain Bacteria; phylum Gemmatimonadota; class Gemmatimonadetes; order Longimicrobiales; family Gaopeijiaceae; genus SZUA-318. The sequence goes on from CAVVTU010000001.1 coordinate 709,150, forward strand.
GGATGCCGGGCGTCCGTGACCGGTCTGCACAAGGTCAGGACACCAGGGAGTACCGTTCATGATACCGCGAGGCAGAGCCGTCTTTTTCGTTTTCCTGTCTGCCCTTCTTTCATCGACCAATTCCGTGATCGCCCAGGAGCCGCCGCGTTCCGGCGAGCCCCTGCATGTCGCCCCGGCCGCCAAGGAGGCCATCTCCCGTATTCGGTCGCCGTTCTGCCCGGGTGAGATGCTGGAAATTTGCCCCTCCAGTGGCGGAGCCATGCTCAGGGACTCGATCCAGGCCATGGCCGTGGCGGGGATGTCGGCCGACTCCATCGTCGAGCGGGTGATCCGCCAGTATGGAGAGGAGTGGCGTGCAGAGCCCGTGGCCAAGGGCATGGGGCTGTGGGCCTGGATCCTCCCGCCACTCATGCTCTTGGGCGGTCTGGGCATGGTCGGCGTGGTCCTCGCGCGCCGTCGCCGGGACGGCCAGTTCGCCTCCGCCGGGACCGAGCCAGGACGGGTCGTCGGTGTCGAGGACGAAGCCCGCTTGAAGGAAGCGATGAAGGAGATGGACGAGGCCGAAGAGCCCGCGTTCTGAGGAGCGCGGGCGCGGGTCGCCCGGAAGCTCGCGTTGCCCCTCGCCATCCACGCCCTACCTTATGCCCATGTCGGCCGACACACCCGAGACCGCGGGACATCGTCCCTCGGTCCCCTCCATGCTCGACCTGATCCGGTTGAGTCCCCAGCTGCTCTTTCCACCGGGCGGCGTGGATCTCTACCGCCAGATCGCTTTGCTCACGGACCTCTCCGAGGAACACGAGATCCTCGACGTCGCGTGCGGGAAGGGTGTGCCCCTGGAGTATTTCGTGCGTGAGCACGGGGCGCACGGCTCGGGCGTGGACGAAGACGGCGGGATGATCGAGCGTGCCGAAGCCCGCAGCCGAGACGAGGGTATCTCGGACCGCCTGCAGTTCCAGACCGCGCCCTCCGACGCCCTCCCCTACCGCGACGGGATCTTCGACGTGGTCGTGGGCGAGCTGGGGTTGTCCGCTCACTGTGATCCCACCGAGGCGGTGCGTGAGCTCGTGCGCGTCACGAAGCCCGGCGGGTACGTGGTCCTGGTCCAGCTCGTCTGGAAGGCCCCGGTGGATCCTGCCCGCCAACGCGTGCTGGCCGAGCACCTGGGCGCTCGCCCGCTCATGATGGTCGAGTGGAAGCGCAGGCTGAAGGACGCCGGCGTGGAGGAGCTCCACACCGAGGATTGGTCCGACGAGGAGACGGCGTTCCGGCCGCACATCGCCAAGCCGTTCCCGGATTTCGCGGAGATGTTCACGCTCTCGCAGAAGATCGGGATCCTGAGACGCGCATGGCGCCGGTGGGGCTGGAGGGGGGTGCGGACGGTCATCGAGCGCGAGCGAGAGGTCCATCGCTTGCTGACAAGGGAGCGGATCCTGGGCCTGGATCTGCTCAAGGGCCGCAAGGTCGCTGACCCGGAAGCGGAGCAGGCGCCCCCGCCGGAGGAGGGGAATGCCGATGAGGCTTCGCCCCCGGAGGTGGACGCACCCGAGCGGGGCTTGGAGGAAGGCACGGAGGAGACCGTGGGCCTGCCCCTCTTCGGTGGCGACTCCGACGGGGCTTGAGCAGCGCTGCGCACACCCGGGTGGAGGTCGCCCTCCCCCTTCCGGTCTTCGGGACCTTCACGTATCGGAGTGACGCTCCCGCCCCGGCCCCCGGGACGCGCGTGCTCGTCCCGTTCCGGCGCAGTGAGCGAATCGGGTGGGTGGTGGGGCCCGCCACGGGCGCGCCTCCGCAGGGCCTGCGCCCGATCCTCGACATTCTGGATCCGGCGCCTACGGTCTCGGCCGAGCTCCTGAAGCTCTGTCGGTGGATGGCGGACTACTATACGGCGCCCCTCGGCATCGCCCTGCGTGCCGCCTTGCCCGCCGTCCTCTCCGACGTGTCCCGGGACTACATCGCGGCGGTCGGCGAGCTCCCGGACGACCTTCGGCCCCGTGAACGGCGGCTCGCCGAGGCGCTGCGACGACGGGGTGGGCCGCAGCGCGTGAAGACGTTGAGCAAGGCGCTGTCGATGGGCTCGGTGTGGCCGGAGATCCGGAGCCTCGAGGCACGGGGGCTCCTGTCACACGAAACCGTGCCCCCCGCCGAGCCCCCGGTGAAGACCCGACGAGTCGTGCGCATACGGCGCTACCTGGGGACGCTCACCGAGCGGGACGAGGTCTTCGGTCGGGCCGCGCGCCAGAGGGAGGCCTACGAGCTTCTCGAGGCCTCGGGCGATGCCGTCGAGCTGGCCCACCTCACCGGCTCCGCCGGCTTCAGCCGTGGGGTCGTCACCGGCCTGGAGCAGAAGGATCTGGTGGAGCTGGCCGACGAGGAGGTACTCCGGGACCCGTTCGCCGAGATGCCGGCCGCCGTACCGCCGCACCACACGCCGACCGCCGCACAGCAGACGGCGCTCGACGCCTTGGTCGCGGCACTCGACGAGGCGCGCCCGGCGCCGTTCCTGCTTCAGGGGGTTACGGGTTCGGGCAAGACGCTCGTCTACGTGGAGCTGCTCCGGCGAGCGCTCGAGCGGGGGCGCACCGCGGTGGTTCTGGTGCCGGAGATCTCGCTCACGCCGCAGACCGTGTCCCGCTTCCGCGCCCATTTCGGAGACAAGGTCGCGGTCCTGCACTCGGCGCTCTCCGACGGGGAGCGCTACGACGCCTGGCGTCAGCTTCGTGCCGGGACGCGCCGGATCGCCGTCGGTGCCCGCTCAGCGATCTTCGCGCCGCTCGACAACCTGGGTGTCGTGGTCGTGGACGAGGAGCACGACGGCAGTTACAAGCAGTCCGAGGCTCCGCGTTACCAGGCGCGCGACCTCGCCGTCATGCGAGCCAGGGCGCAGGGCGCCGTCTGTGTGCTGGGCAGCGCCACCCCGTCCCTGGAGAGCTGGCGCAACGCGCGCAACGGGAAGTTCCGTCACCTCGTGCTTCCCGAACGCGTGGGAGGCGCACGCCTGCCCTCCGTACGGCTCGTGGACCTGAGGACCGGACGAGGCGAGGCATCCCCCACCCGCCCCTCGGGCCAGGAGCGAGGGGGCCGCGTACTCTCCGCCGAGCTCGTCGATGCCGTGGACGCCCGCCTGACGCGCCGAGAGCAGGTGATTCTCCTGCTCAACCGGCGCGGCTACGCGTCGTTCGTACAGTGCCGGGAATGCGGCGAGGTCGAGGAATGCCAGAACTGCTCGATTTCGCTCACGTACCACAGGGTGACCCAACGAGTGGTGTGCCACCACTGCCGTTACGAGCGTGAAGCCCCTTCGCGGTGTCCCCGTTGCGGCTCCCACGACCTCTGGTTCCGGGGGCTCGGGACCGAGCAGGTGGAGCGGATCACGGCCGAGGCGTTTCCCACCGCGCGCATCGCGCGGATGGATGTCGACACGACCTCGGGCAAGTGGTCGCACCAGCGTATCCTCTCTCGCGTCGAGCGCGGGGAGGTGGACATCCTGCTCGGCACCCAGATGATCGCGAAGGGGCTGGACTTCCCGCGGGTGACCCTGGTGGGCGTCGTGAACGCGGACGTCGGCATCCACCTTCCCGATTTCCGGGCGAGCGAGCGGACCTTCCAGCTCCTCAGCCAGGTGGCGGGGCGAGCGGGCCGGGGATCGCTCGGCGGCGAGGTGCTGATCCAGACGTCGCTGCCCGAGCACTACGCCATTCAGGCGGCCGTGGCGCACGACTACGACGGCTTCGCGAGCAGAGAGCTCTCGGAGCGCGAACGGCCGCAGTACCCGCCGCACGTGCGGCTGATCAACGTGGTCGTGAGCAGCCCCGACCGGGAGGCCGCGGCCGCCGGTGCGGAGAAGGCCGCGGCCTGGCTACGGAAGAAGCTGGCCGGCGAGGCCCGCCGCACGCGCACGCCACCGGTCGATCTGGTCGGCCCGGCGCCCGCGCCCATCGAACGGCTCCACGGGCGATGGCGGTGGCACTTCTTGCTGAGAGGAAGCTCACCCACGGCCCTCGGAGCCGCCGCGCGCGCATTGGCCGAGGACCACCGTCCCCCCGCCGGCGACATCCGCATCGCCATCGACCGCGACCCGGTGGCGTTGTTGTAGGGCTTTGTGCCGCCGAGCGACTTCGGTCACGCGGAGGATTGCCGCGGCACCGGTCGCCGGAATATTTTCGGTTCAGGCGGGTGGGTTGCAGATGCAGGCAGGGGAAACCAGGAGGGGAGCGTGAGCTGCCTGGCGTTGAACGCCTCGTTCGAGCCGCTCAACATCGTACCCGCGCGCAGGGCGGTGCGGCTCGTGCTCGACGGCAAGGCGGAGATCCTGGAGGTCGACGGGGACCATCACTTCCGGTCCGAGAGGGAAGCGGTCCCCTGTCCCTCCGTGATCCGGCTCGTGCGCTTCGTCCATGTTCCCCGGCGGTTCCGCCGTCAGGTCACCAACACCTTCCTGTTCGCCCGTGACGGCTATTCCTGCCAGTACTGCGGCAAGCACCGCAGCGAGCTGCGTGGCCGCCAGTTCCTCACCCGAGATCACATCGTGCCGCTCTCGAGAGGCGGGGGTAACACGTGGGACAACGTTGTGACGAGCTGCTCCCCCTGCAACAATCGCAAGGGAAACCGTTTGCCTGATGAAGCCGGCCTCGCACTCCTGACCGTGCCCAGGGAGCCCAACTACGTACATCTGGTGTGGGCGGTGCGCAGGGTCACGCCGGCCCAGGCGAAGTATGTGGAGATGTTCTACGGGAGGGGCGCGCTCGAAGCCGTGTCGGGACGTCTGGCCGATCCGTCGGGTGGGACCCAGCCCTACTCGTCCAGCCAGGCGTAGGGCCTCTCGTAGAACTGGCCGTAGCCGCGGATCGTGCCCCGGAGCGTGTACTCCTTCCAGCAGATCACCCACCCGCGCACTTCGTCCTGCTTCACCTCGTACGAGAACCCCGGTGCCTGCGCTCGCTCGGCCAGGAATCGTTGGAGGTGGGCCGGCAAATTCGGCACGCCTTCGACCGGAAGAGCGTCCGGCTGGTCCAGGAGCGCCGACCGCATCTCGGATTCCCCCATCTTGAGCTCCCGAATCGCCCCCTCCACGGAGGCCATGACCTGGGAGAGGTCAGGGACGGCGCCGGTCCTGGAGCGGATGGCCCTGAGAAGCGTATTGGTGTTGGACGAGGTGAGATCGGCTCGCACCCGCTCCAACTGGGTCAGCAGACGCTCGTGCAGACGCAGGAGCTGGGAGTATTCCCGCTTGACCTTCAACTCGGTTTCCTCGGAATCGGCCATGGGCCCCTTTCGTTGGCGGTCTATGGGATTTAGCCATCGTCCGAATCGTCCGATAAAAGGCCATCTCCCAGCTCTTCCTGCAACTCCCGCGCTCTCTGCAACGCCTCTTCGACAACCCTGAGAGATTCGCGCATCGACGGATCCGCTGCCGCCTCGCCACGGTTGGCGGGCGAGTCGGTCTCCGCATCGAGCTGGGGAGACCCCCGCACCTCGTAGGCGAAGACCATCCGGCGCAGCTCTCCCAGGTACTGCATGAGGTCGGGCAGCGATTGCAGGAGGGTTCCCCGATCCTCCAGCCTCAGAACCAGGCGCGCGAAGCGGGTCAGTTGGTTCCCGAGCTCGCGCTCGGTGATGTCGTCGTACTTGCCCATGACTCTGTCCCTACACGGCCGGTCGAGGCTTCGATCCGCCGTCGTCGGTTCGGAGCGACACGCGGCAGTCCACGGCGAGCCCCCCCTCGGGGAAGCCAAGAAACGGGTTGACGTCGAGCTCCGTGATCTCGGGATGGTCGATGACGAGCTGGGAGATGCGCTGGATGGCCTCGATGATCGCGTCCCGGTCGACACCCGCCTCACCGCGGATGCGCTCGAGGAGCCTGGCGCCCCGGATGGACTCCAACATCTCCTGGGCGTCGATCTCCGACACCGGCGCCAAGCGGAACGAGACGTCCCCGAGGGCCTCCACGTAGATGCCCCCGAGGCCGAACATCAGGATGGGCCCGATCGAAGGATCGGTGGACATGCCGATGATCGTCTCCCTGCCGCCCGAGACGAAGCTCTGCACCAGGATCCCTTCGAGATCGACGTCCGCCTGGCCCAGGGAGCGCACGAGCTCGCCGAAGGCGTCGTCGAGCTCGCGCTGGGACCGCACATCGACGCGGACGGCGCCCACGTCGGTCTTGTGCACGACGCCCGGCGCCACCGCCTTCAGCACGACGGGGTAGCCGCACGCATCCGCGGCGGCACGAACCTCGTCGAGTCCGTGCGCGAAGCGATAGGGCGCCACCGGGACGCGGTAGGCGTCCAGAACGGCCATGGCTTCGTGCTCCTTGAGCGTACTCCGCCCGTCGGCGCGCGCCTCCATGATGATCCGGCGCACCCCCGCCTCGTCGACCTCGAACCGGGTCGGCTCCTGGACGGGGCGGTCGAGCCATCGGCGGTAGCGCACCATCGCGTCCAGCGCCCCGGCGGCCGACTCCGGGAACGTGTAGGCCGGGATCCCTGCCTCGTGCAGCTCGGCCCGTCCCTCCGGGAAGCCCTGGCGGCCCATGAGCACCGCCAGCACCGGCTTGGAACCCTCGTCCCTGCACGCGTCGACGATGGCCGAGGCGACGTCGACCTGCCGCACGCCGAGCGGGGGCACGAAGGCGGCGATTGCCGCGTCCACGTTGGGATCTGCCAGCACATGCTGCAGCGCGAGCCGGTACGACTCGGACGTCGCGGACGCGATCATGTCGACCGGGTTGCGTACGGACGCCTCGGCCGGGAAGATCGCACGCAGGTCCGCCTGCGTCTCCGCCGACAGCTCCACCACCTCCAGCCCGCCCGACTCGCACGCGTCGGCGATCATGATGCCCGGCCCGCCCGCATTGGTGATGATCGCCACCCGGTTGCCCTTCGGGATCGGCTGGCTCTCGAACGCCATCGCGATATCGAAGAGCTCCTGCACCGATTGGGCGCGCAGCACGCCACACTGCGCGAGGAGTGCGTCGATGGCCACGTCCACGCCCGCCAGGGCGCCCGTATGGGACGCGGCGGCGCGCGCGCCCGCCTTGTGTCCGCCCGGACTTCACCACCACGACGGGCTTGCTGCGCGTCACCTGGCGCGCGAGCGCCGTGAACCTCCGTGGGTTGCCGAAGTTCTCCAGGTACATGAGGATGACCTTCGTGTCCTCCTCTGTCTGCCAGTACTCGATGAGGTCGTTGCCGCTCACATCCGCCTTGTTGCCCACCGACACGAAGTGATGGATACCGATCCCGTACTCGGCGGCGTAGTCCAGGATCGTCACGCCCATCGCGCCGGACTGGCTCATGAAGCTCATCGGCCCCGCGGGCGGCATGGTCGGGGCGAACGTCGCGTTCATCGAGAACTCGGGATCGGTGCTGAGCACCCCCATGCAGTTGGGGCCCACGAGACGCATTCCGTGTTTGCGCGTGATGGCCGCGAGCGCCGCTTCACGCACTACGCCTTCGCCTCCGACCTCCTTGAACCCGGCGGAGATGACCACCAGGGCCTTGACGCCCTTCTCTCCACAGGCCTCGGCCACCTCCTCGACACCGTTCCTTCGGCACGACGACCACCGCGAGATCCACCTCTCCGGGAATCGCATCGACCGAGGGATAGGCGGGCACCGCGTGGATCGCAGGGGCCGAGGGGTTGACCGGGTAGAGGACGCCGGTGTACCCGTGGCTGAGCAGGTTGTCGACGATCTGATAGCCGATGGTATGGGCGCGGCGACTTGCGCCGATGACGGCGATGGATCGGGGGCGGAAGACTGCGTCGAGGGACGTCGGCATGACGAGGCGGCTCCGGAGCGCCGGATCAGAGTGTTGATACGAACGAGGCAACGCGATGCTGGAAAAGTTAGCAGGTCGCCGCGGCGCTCCAAGCGCGGGCGTGCTCCACTTCTCGAGCGACCGCCCAGGTGGCTCGCGGTCACGAGGTGAAGGGGGAACGCATGGATGAGGCTCGTCTGATCCGGCGCGTCCGCTTCCGGGCGTCCCACCACTACGGGAGGGCGGATCGTCCGGAGGGCGAGAACCGCGACCGGTTCGGGGATCAGGCGGTCTCCCACGAGCACGACTGGAGCGTCGAGGTCCGGGTGAGGGGACCGGTCGATGCCGCCACCGGGTTCGTGACCGACCTCGAAGCGCTCGACGACGCCATCGAGCGGCTCGTTGGTGGCTGGGCGGGTGGCGACCTGAACGAGCTGGTCCCCGAGGCGGCCGCCGGGGAGCTGAGCCCCTCGACCGAATCGCTGGCGCGGTGGCTCTTCGAGCGCCTGAAGCCCGCCCTGGATCCGCCGGCCCGGCTCGAACGGGTCGCCGTCTTCGAGAGTCCCGACCTGGGCGCCGAGTATCCAGCGTGAAGTCCGCCCGAGGCCGGGGTGCCCTTGAGGGGACGAGCGGATGCGCCTCATCTTCAGGACGTCCTGTTCTCCGACCGGAGAAGTGATGGAGAGCGATCCGAAAGAGCCTGACGAAGCGCGACCCGCACGGCCCATCCCCGTGCGGCCGATCCCTGCGCGTGAAGGCGTGCCGTCGCCGGAGCGCCACGGCGACGAGACGCCGGTTCCCGCCGGGCCTGGCACCGAAGAGGCTCAGGCGCCCGGCGACGGTGTCGAGCCCGATGTGGACCGGCGAACCGTCGAGTTGGACGGTGCGACGTGGACGGTCAAGGTGGAGGGTCGCGCCGGCGGCGGAGCGAGCACGGGCACCCGACCCACGGCCCCCCTCCTTCTTCTGGGGTTCTATCGACAGGAGGAGGACGAGCGTGCGACCCGTGAAGCGCTGGTCGTCGGCCGCGCGCTTGCGCGCCTCACACCCCGACAGCTCGAGGAGGCGTTCGCCACCGCCGAGGCGCCACCGGACCCCGGGCGTTCCCGAGAGATCTTCCCGGGTACCACGTCGCGACGTGGACGAGGGGGGAGCTGAAGCGCCGAAGCTCGTTGCCCGGGAGGGTCCACCGGTCGGGGGCGGACGTCCCCTTCGGGGGACGACCTGCGTGTCCAATGTACACAGATGCGCGTCATAGTGACACGGACAGAGGGCTCCCAAAGCCAGGGATGACCGCACCTATATCGTTGTTTGTAAACGAGTTGCAGCGATCGTGTCGTTTCGGCACGAAGTGTGCCTCCTCGTGGTTTCGATCCGCGCGCGTCGCGTGTAGACGAGAATCGCAGAATCGCGAAGACGAGGCACGATGATGAAGCTGGGCTGGGATCGTGGGGGCCCGAAGGAGCCGGAGCGCCGGAGCGCGCTCCGGGGGATCGTGATCACTCCCTCGGTGGCTTCGGACGACGAATCCCGTCGTCCTCGGATATCGGCGTTCATCTGGGGCGGCAAGGTCCGTCCGACCCCGACCCTTCCGTTCGGCCGTTGGAAGGGCGCCGCATAGCAGACGCCCACTCGACGCTGGGCATCGACCCCCGGTCGGCCTCGAGGCCGACCGGGGGTTTTTCGCGCCGTGCCGCTAACGAATCCACCGCGCTTCGAGTCCGTAGAGAGTAGAGCCCGACGGGGTGACCTCATTAGCTTCGGGGGCGTGGCGATCGCCGCCGGCCCTGCGGCTGGGCGAGCGGAGTCGCCCCATCCAGGGGAAACGCCTTCAACACGGTGCAACCGATCGGTGTCTTTGAAGAGGTCTGACACGTCCACTGATGGCGAGTTGGTCCGGCGGGCCAGACGGGGCGACGAATCCGCGTTCGGCTCCCTGGTCGAGCGGTACCAGCGAGCTGCCTACATGGTCGCCCTGTCGGTGACCGGACGGCCGCAGGACGCCGAAGACGCGGCCCAGGAGTCGTTCCTGGTGGCGCTGGAGAGGCTGGACGAATGTCGGGATCCGGAGCGGTTCGCCGGCTGGATGATGACGATCGTGAGGAACCGCTCGCGGAATCTGGTTCGCCGCGAGTCCTTGAGGGAGATGGATCAAGTGCCGGTGAGTGCACGCTCGAGCGTGCCGACGCCGGAACGCTCCGCGGAGACGACGGAGCTGCGCGAACGGTTGGAGGAAGCATTGAGTGGCCTTTCGGAGGTGCAGAGACAGATCGTGCTGCTGCATGACATGGAAGGCTGGAAGCATCGGGAGATCGCGGGGCTTCTGGGCCTCCCTGCGGGGACGGTCCGATCGCACCTGCACTTTGCCCGGAAGACGCTGAGAGAATTCCTCGGGGACTCCCTGTCGGCGCATTCGACGAAGAGGAGGGGCAGATGAGCTCTGACAGCGACAGACACTCGCGGGTGGAGCCGACCGACGAGCTCGGACGGGATATGGAGCTCGCTGCCGTGATGGAGCTTCTGGATCCGGGGTACATGGATCCGGCGTACTGGATGCGCTTTCGCGCGAAGGTGGTTCGTCACGGCGGTCCCGAGTTGGCCCGGCGACGCCTGATGGGCGATCCCTCCTTGCCGGAGGTGGTCATGTCCTGGGCTCGGGCGGTCGTGCCGGCCGCGGTGCTGGCCGCCGCCTTGGCCGGCTTGCTCATCCTGCATGATCACAGCGTGTCGCAGCCCCGGACGGTGGGCGTGGAAGAGCTTCTCGTGGCCGGGGTCCAGGGTTCGACGATTCCGGCCGAGTTGGAGCGTACCCAGGTTGCCTTCGCCTCGGAGTCTTTCTGATGGAGCGTGTCTTGCGGACGAGGCTGTTCGCGGCGGTGGTCCTTGTCCTGGTGTTCGGTGCCGGTGTCCTGCTTGGGCTGGCCCTGGACCAGGGTCGGCACGAGCTGGGCAACGAGGGAGATCGTGATCGAGCCGCGGAGGCGCGTCGTACACCCACGTACATGCAGGTCCATCCGACCGAGCAGCAGAAGGTTCTCATCGATTCCATCGTAGGGGAGCATCGTGCGGCCATGAGGGCTCTGCACGAGGAGTTCCGTGCGAAGTACGACCCCCGGTACCAGGCGCTCATCAAGGAGACGCGCGAGGCCATCAAGGGTGTGCTCACCCCGGAGCAGGCCACGCAGTACGACTCCATCGTCGCCGCGAACGACCGCAAGCGGGCCGAGCGGGCGCCGAGGCAAGACCGGGAGTAGAGCATCATGCATAGACCAGAGCGGGTCGTGTCGGCCTGCAGGAGGACCCAGCGTCCTCGCAGGCACACTCATCGTGCGCAGTGCGACGATACCATCCAGGCCAGAGCACAGCTCGAAGCCGTCATGGGAAGGGAGAAGGTCGGATGAATGACGTGATCATTCGCACCGAGGGGTTGCGGAAAGACTACGTGCTTGGCGCCGAGACCGTACACGCGGTGCGCGACGTCACCCTGGAGATCAGGCGGGGCGAGTTCGTGGCGATCATGGGACCGTCGGGCAGCGGCAAGTCCACGTTCATGAACATGATCGGGTGTCTGGATTCGGCGACCGCCGGCAGCTACTGGCTGAACGGCCAGCTCGTGAGCCGGCTCTCCGAGGACGAGCTCGCTCGCGTGAGGAACCGCGAGATCGGTTTCGTCTTCCAGACCTTCAACCTCCTGCCACGGGCGACGGCGCTGCACAACGTGGAGCTGCCGCTGATCTACGCGGGCATGGGCGCCAAGGAACGCCGCCGGCGTGCGGAGGAAAAGCTCGCGCTGGTCGGGCTCAGGGACCGCATGGACCACCGGCCGCCCGAGATGTCGGGAGGGCAGCGCCAGCGCGTGGCCGTGGCGCGCGCGCTCGTCAACGAGCCCGCGCTTCTTCTGGCCGACGAGCCCACGGGAAATCTGGACTCGATGACGAGCAAGGAGATCATGATGCAGCTGGCCGATCTCAACAAAGAAGGGCAGACCATTGTCTTGGTAACCCACGAGCACGACATCGCCGAGTACGCCCGGCGACAGGTGCACTTGAGGGACGGACAGATAGAGCAGGACTTCATGAATCACGTTGCGGAGACCACCGCATGACTACCCAGATCAAGACTCTCGCCATCGTTGTGCTGGCGGCGCTCGGCGCCACGGCCTGCAAGGCGGGCGAGGCGGAGAACGCGCCCAATATCCAGACGGCCGTCGCCACCCGCGGCGACCTCCGCATCTCCGTAGAGGCTACGGGAACGGTGGAGCCGGTGCGCTCCGTGGACGTGAAGTCCAAGGCGTCGGGCCAGATCCTTCAGCTCCTGGTCGACGTGGGCGACAGCGTCCACGCGGGCACGATTCTGGCGAAGATCGATCCCCGCGACGTCAACAACACCTACCAGCAGGCGGAAGCGAACCTCGAGGTCGCGAAGGCCCAGGCCACCAACGCCAAGGCCCAGCTCGACCGGTCCAAAGCGCTTCTCGACTCCGGCGTCATCACGCAGCAGGAGTACGAGAGCAACAACCTGAGCTACGTGACCGCCCGGTCGTCGTTGGTGAGGGCCCAGACCAACTACGAGCTCGCCAAGCTCCAGCTCGCCGACGTGACGATCATGGCCCCGATCGACGGGACGATCATCGCCAAGGGGACCGGAATCGCGGAAGGGGCGGTCATCCAGTCCGGCTCCAGCGGCTTCTCGGGTGGAACGACGCTCTTCACGATGGCCAATCTGGACTCGATGCAGGTCCGTACCCAGGTCGACGAGACCGACGTCGGCCAGCTTCACGCCGGCCTGCCTAGCACCGTGAAGGTGGAGTCCTACCCGGACCGCACGTTCGAGGGCCGGGTCGAGAAGATCGAGCCTCAGGCGGTCACCACGCAGAACGTGACGATGTTCAACGTCATCGTGAGCATCGACAACAGGGCCGGGCTGCTCAAGCCGGGCATGAACGGAGACGTGGAGATCCTGGTCAACCAGGCCAACAACGTCCTGCTCATCCCCAACAACGCGATCGTGGAGCCGCAGGACGTTGGGCCGGCCGCCCTGGTGCTTGGGTTGAACGTCGATTCGCTCGACTTCCGCTCGCTTGTGCGAGCGGGACGTGCCGGCGCGGCCAGCGCGGCGAACGGCCGGAACGGTGGAGCGCAAAGCGCCGCGCGTCAGGGCGTCGCGGCCGGGGCGCGCACCGGAAACGGGGCCGCTCAGGTTGCGGGTGCGCGGGATCCGGCCGGCGCGCGCGCCATGCCGGAAGCCATGCGTGCCGAGTTCGACTCGCTGCGCGCCAAGGTCGAGCGCGGAGAGATCACGCAGGACTCGATGCGGGCGGCGATCCGGGCCGTGAGGGAACAGGCGGGCATGTCCGGTGCGAACGCTCAGGCCGGCTCCGGTCAGGCGAACACCCGCTCCGCCGTGGTGTTCGTCGTCAACAACGGGAAGCCCCAGCCTCGCACGATCGAGGTCGGACTGAACGACTGGGATTCGACCGAGATCCTGAGTGGCCTGAACGAGGGTGACTCCATTGCCGTGATCGGCGCCCTGCAGCTGCAGGCGCAGCAGCAGGAGTTCATGAACCGGATGCGCAACCGTGCTGGTGGCCTGCCGTTCGGCGGCGGTGCTCGCGGGCGGCGGTAGGAGACAGCCATGCTCGTCTACGAGATCTTCATGGTGGCCATGGCCGCCATCCGGGCCAACGTCATGCGGGCCATTCTCACCACGTTGGGCATCATCATCGGCGTGGCCGCGGTGATCTCGGTGGTGGCTCTGGGCGAAGGCGCCCAGGCCCGCGTCCAGGAGCAGATCCAGCTCATGGGGACCAACGTCCTCACGATCCGGCCTGGGCAGCAGTTCATGCACGGCGTCGCCTCGGGCTCCACGCAGCGGCTGAGCGTCGACGACGCCGAAGCCCTGAGGAGCGGGGCCAAGGGACTCCTGCGTATCGCGCCGGAGACCTCTTCGAGGCTCCAGGTCACGTACCTGCGGTGGAACACCAACACCCAGATCGTGGGAACCTGGCCGGAGTACTTCGACATCTACGACCACCACCTCCTGGCCGGACGGTTCTTCAACGAGGGAGAGGTATCGGGCAGGCGCCGGGTGGCCGTGCTCGGGCACAACGTGTCCGACGACTTCGACTCGATCCCGCCCGCTCTCATGGTGGGCAAGACGATCCATATCCGTGGCATCCCCTTCGAGGTGGTGGGTGTCTTGGAGGAGAAGGGCGAGGCGGCCTGGCTGCGCCCCGACGAGCAGATCTTCATTCCCGTCTCCACGGCCATGTACCGGGTCTTCGGAGGGCGGGAGCGGCTGAGCAGCATCGACGCCGCCACCGATTCCCCGAAGCAGCTCGATCAGGCGTACGGCGAGATCGACCGGATCATGCGCCGCCAGCACCGCATCCAACCGGGTGCGGAGGCCGACTACAGCATCCGGAACTCGGCCGACCTGCTGGCCACGTTCAACGAGACCAACAAGACGTTCACCTGGCTCTTGGCCAGCATCGCGGGCGTGAGCCTTCTGGTGGGCGGCATCGGCATCATGAACATCATGCTGGTGAGCGTCACGGAGCGCACACGCGAGATCGGCGTACGCAAGGCGCTGGGCGCCACTCGACGCAACATCCTCTTCCAGTTCCTGGTGGAATCCCTCACGCTGTGCGTGCTGGGTGGCTTCTTGGGGGTGGGCCTCGGCTACTTATCGGCGCATATCATGACGACCGTGGCTCAATGGAACACGGTCGTCGCGCCGGCCGCGGTCTTCACCGCGCTCCTGTTCTCCGCGGGGGTGGGACTCTTCTTCGGGATCCTCCCCGCCCAGAGGGCGGCGAAGCTCGATCCCATCGTAGCGCTCCGCTACGAATAGATCCGCGGGCTCGCATCGAGCCTGCGGACCTGGAAGCCTCCCCGGCGCCCTGGAGCGCCGGGGAGGCTTCCGGCCTTCGGGGTTGCCGAGAAGAGGGGCGCCCCCTCAGCGCGACCCGTCCGGGACGACCTGCACCTGGAGCCCGCTCGAGCGCCCGGGCGTGTGGTACACACGCTCCGTCGCGGTCACGAAGTCGCCCACCTTCGCCTCGTAGATGTTCGGAACGTAGGTCTGCGGGTTCCGGTCGAAGGCCGGGAACCACGAGCTCTGCACCTGGACCATGATCCGGTGCCCCTTCTCGAACGTGTGGAGCACGTCCTGGAGCCGGAAGTCGACCCTGCTCACGCGGCCCGGATCGAACGGCTCGGGATGGTCGAAGCCGTTCCGATAGCGTCCCCGCATGATGTCGCCCCGCACGAGCTGCTGGTACCCGGCGTAATGCACCGTGGTGTCGGGCCGGAACGGGCTGTCCGGCTCGTCCATCGGATAGACGTCGATGAGCTTGACCACGTAGTCCGAGGCGTCCGTGGAAGTGCTCACGTACAGATCGGCGGTGATCTCGCCTCCCAGCGTGACGGCCTCTCTCAGAGGCTCGGTCTCGAAGGTGACGACGTCGCGCCGGTCATCGAAGCAGCGCTGGTCGTCGCTCATGTATTGGTACATCGTGAGCCCCTGGATGGTCGGGGCGCGGCACCTGCTGGGCACGGGCTCGGACGGATCGCTCACATACTGCGAGTATGTGGCACCGCCTGTCGGTGGATCGAAGGAGAGCCTGCCGCCCGGCTGGAAGAAGAGCTCGCGCCGCACGGCCGCCTTCGGGGGCCAGACATCCAGCGAATCCCACTTCTTCCTGCCCGTGTCGAAGATCAGCGCGTTGGGAAGCCCAACCGGGCCCTGGCCACCGTCCTTCAGGAAGTGACGGAAGAACGGCGCCTCCACGTCGCGCTGGAACCTCGTTTCGAGCGAATCGCCGAAGTAGATATCGCCGTGTACGGTGTGGGTGACACCCTGGCGTGCCCAACCGCCATGCCGGAACGGTCCCTCGACCAGCCCGTTGAAGTGCTCCGGGCCTCCAGCCTGGATCGTCTTGTAGACCTTCAGCGGGCCGTACAGGTCCTCGGCGTCGAACCAGCCTCCGACGGTCAGCATGGCCGGCATGTGTCGACCCACCAGGTCCGGGCCGACGGCGCGGTCCTGCCAGAACGAGTCGTAGTCCGGATGGTGCACGATCTCCTGCCAGAAGAAGTTGTCCTCGTAGTAGCGCTCCGTGGTGTTCGAGAGCGGCCCGAGAGAGAGCTGGAAGTCGTAGTCGTCCGGCAGGCCCTCCTGCACCATGCCGGAACGCCACCAGGCCTCCGAGGTGGGCTTCGGATGCTGGATGCCGAACAGCGGGTAGGTGTAGAAGTAGCCTTGCGTGAGGGCGCCGTTGTGGTGGAAGTCCTCGAAGTAGAAGTTCGTCACCGGCGCCTGGGGAGAGGCGGCGACCAGCGCGGGATGGCCCGACAGGGCGCCCATGGTGGTGAAGAAGCCCGGGTAGGAGATGCCCCACTGACCGACGAGCCCGTTGTTGTCGGGCACGTTCGCGAGGAGCCAGTCGATGGTGTCGTACGTGTCCGACGCCTCGTCCACGGCGGTCGAGTCCCGGGCCTTGATGGAGTCGGGGATGAACGGGCGCACGTTTTCCCAGGTGCCCTGGGACATGTAGCGGCCGCGCACGTCCTGGTACACGAAGATGTACTTGTCGCGCATCATGTAGGGATCGGGCCCGATGCGGGTGGAATACTGCTCGGGCCCGTACGGCGCGATGGAGTAGCAGGTGCGCTGCATCACCATCGGGTAGGTGTTGGAGGGCGACGCGTCCCTCGGGACGTACACGATGGTGAAGAGCTGCACACCGTCGCGCATCGGGATGCGGTACTCGTGCTTGACGTAGTTGGCGCGTACGAAGGACGCGCTCTGCCCGTCGGTGCAGGAAGAGGAGAGCGCGAGCAAGGTCGCGCCCAACAGCAGGCCGGAGAGAGGTCGGATCGTGTTCATCCGGCCAAGATGGACCTGGTGGCGTCAGAGGGCCAGAGGTGGGCCCGTCGTGCCGAAATCGGATGGGTGCGGCGCTTTGGGTCTCCGGCGCCCGACAGGGCGCGTCGCCTACCTTCCCAGGACCGCCTGGACCGTCCGTCCCTTCCTCACCAGCTGGAGCCGTAGCGTGTCACCGGGCTCACCCAGGCCCGTGCGCAGGTCCTCGATCGAGTGGACCGCGACCCTACCCGCCCGCACGATCACGTCACCGGGCTGGAGGCCCGCGAGTTGCGCAGGCGTGCCGTCCGGGACCTCGACGACCAGCACACCGTTCTGGACCTGGAAGTACGCGCCGAGCTCGGGCTTGAGATCGACCATCTGCGCGCCGGCCACCCAGTTCTGTCCGAGCCGGTACGGGGTCAGCGGACGGAAGCGCACCGTCTCGGGTGCCTGCGGCAGGTCCTCGGAGGCCCGCCCCGCGACCGCTCCCGGGGTCGTGGCCTCCCGGGCCGCAGCACGCCGCATCGCCTCCCTGAGGCCGTCGCTCCGCTCCTGGTACTGCTCCATGGCCCGGCGCAGGCGTGCGAGCTCCTCGTCCTGTTGGACCACCGTTCGGTCGGGCTGGTCGGCGAGCGTGCGGATGCGCGCCTGCTCGAGCGCACGAGTCTCCTGGATGCGGCGGTTCAGCTCCTCCACGGCGAGGCGCAGCGAGTCGTGCTCGGCGCCTCCGATGACGTAGAAGTCGAAGGGCGGATGGATCTCCGGGAAGAAGATGGCCCCGGCATCGGTCGTCTTCCGGAAGAACCCCTCGATCGGCTCCACCACGACCGAGTCGCGCCTGCCGTCGTCCGTCCGCTTGGCCCGGACCAGGAGCCTCCTGGCTCCCGGGCCGCCGAGCACCGCTACGATCGAGTCCTCCGCGCCGGGCTCGCTCACCACGCGCATTCGCCCGCCGGCTCCACTCGCCAGACGCTCGCGCAGCGAGTCCATCGCCCGGAACATCGCGTCCACGACCGAGTCGGTGCCGACCGTGAGCGTGAGGGTCGGTGGAGCCGCAACGACATTCAACGGCCGGGGCGCGGCGTGGATCAACATCTCCATCCTGCGTCCGCCGCGCTCGACGACCACACGCACCGCATCGCCCGGGCGAAGGGTCTGGGAAAGCCGCGCCAGATTGGCCCGGGCCGGCATCCCGTTGACGGACAGCAGGCGGTCCCCCGCGCGCAGCCCGGCCCGCTGGGCGGGGCTGCCTTCGCTCACTTCCGTGATCGTCGCTTCGGAGCGCGCCCCGTGCTCGTCACCGGTCGTCAGGACGTCGAACGAGACACCGATCCAGCCGGCGCGCGCTCCCGCCACCTGGGCCGACGCGGGCACGGCGCTCACGAGGATCGCGAGCGCGAGCGGGAGCGTTGCCAGCCGCAGGATCCGCATGCTCAGAACCAGTTCTGCCGTGTCGAGATGCGTCGCAGCGTGGCTTCCCGCTCCGCGAGCGTGGACGCGAGCATCCCGTTGAGGAACGGGTCGGTCGGCGCCTGGCGGACCGCCGCCTGGCTGGCCGCTACGAGGTACTCGAGCGCAGCGAAGCGGCTCCTGGGATCGCCGTTGGTCGCGTCGCTGCCCCGGTCCGCCATGACCTCCCGATACTGCGCCAGGGCGTTCACGTACGTCTGCTCGGCCTGGCGCAGGTCCGCGGCGGCATCCTGCGCGGTCGCCGAGGTCGCGTGCGGTGCGGGATCGCCTTCGAGCGACGCCAGATGCGCGGCGGCCCCGCGAGACGTGATCACGGCCCCGAAGCCGGTCCCGCCGAGGAAGAGGAGGATCGCCGCTGCGGCCCGCATCCAGGCGGGCGTCTCGGCCAGACCGAGGCGCGAGAAGAGGCCCGGATCCCGGATGAGTCCCTCCGAACGGAGCCTCGCTTCGAGCACCTGCCAGTCTCCCTGGGGTGGGACCAGCTCGGGCAGCGAGCTCAACTGCTCGGTCTGGAGGCGCAGCGCGTCCAGCTCGGCCGCGCACGCTTCGCACGACGCCAGATGCTCGGTCTCTTCCGGCTCGGGGGCCTGATCGACCAAGCGGGCCAGCACTTCAGGGTTCAGATGCCCCATGCTTCTGCTCCATGATCCTTCTCTGTGCCGCTCAAGGCCCCGAGCATCTCCCTCATCTTCGCTCGTGCCTTGAACAGCTGTGACTTCGAGGTGCCCGGCGCGACGCCCAGCACATCCCCGATCTCGTCGTGGGTGTAGCCCTCGACGTCGTGGAGGATGAGCACGCGGCGCATCCCCTCGGGAAGCTGGTCCAACGCCAGCTCCAACCTTCGCTGAAGCAGGGCGTCACCAGGCTTCGGTGCCACCGGAATCTGTTCCGGTGGGGGTGCCTCCCGCTTGCGTCGCGTCTCCGCCTTTCTGAGTGCCTGGAGCGCCGCGTTGACGGCGATCCGGTGCAACCACGTGGAGAAGCGCGCATCTCCACGGAACGATGGCAGGGCCCGGATCGCGCGGATCCAGGCCTCCTGCGCGTAGTCCTGAGCCAGCTCGTCGTCTCCGGCGATGCGGCGTACCACGGCGTATACGCGTGGTGCATACCGGTCGTACAACGCACGCACCGCGCGCGCGTCTCCGTCCGCCGCCTGCTGGATGAGCTGGCTTTCCGACATACCGTTCCGGAGCTCGGTTTCTCCGACTGTTATTGGATGCGGCACCTCCGCCGACGGTTGCTTGCCGCCGCGCCGCCGAGTTAGCCTCCGGTACCTACCCGGGGCGGGCACCCGGGGTTCTTCTCCCACGGCGCATGATCCGCTTCCAGGGCCTCACCAAGCGCTACGGCGCGCTCACCGCGGTTCGCGACCTCACCCTCGAGGTGCGGCCGGGTGAGATCTATGCGCTCCTGGGTCCGAACGGGGCGGGAAAGACCACCGCCCTGCGCTGCCTGGCCACGCTGCTACGTCCCGACGCGGGAAGCGTGTCGGTCTCCGGGGCCGACTCGGTGCGCGAGCCCCTGGAAGTCCGGCGCCGCATGGCCTTCCTCGCAGCGTCGATGGGACTCTACGAACGTCTCACGGCGCGGGAGCTGGTGGCCTACTTCGGACAGCTGCACGGGCTTCGTGGCCCGGCGCTGGACGCGAGGGTGGACTCGCTGGTCGCCCTCTTCGGCCTCGTCGAGTTCGAGCACCGGCTGTGCGGTCGCCTCTCCACGGGCCAGCGCCAGAGGGTCTCGCTGGCCCGCGCGCTCGTGCACGACCCGCCGGCGCTCGTGCTCGACGAGCCCACGCTCGGTCTCGACGTGCTCAGCGGGCGCACGATCCACGAGTTCATGCTCCGCGAGCGGGAGCGGGGCAAGGCGGTTCTCTTCTCGACCCACCAGATGCAGGAGGTCGAGCTGCTCGCGGACCGCGTGGGGGTGCTGCGCGGCGGTGAGCTCGTGGCCGAGGGCAAGCCGCCCGAGCTTCTCGAGCAGACGGGCGAGCCGAACCTGGCACGAGCCTTCCTGGCGCTGGTCTCGAACGGGGCGGCCGAACCCGGTGCCCCCGCCGCCGGTGCCGCGGACCGGGACGGTCCTCCGGACGCCTCCTCCTCCGCCCAGGCCGTGGAGCGCCGCCCGTGAGCGCATGGTGGATCGTCCTGATCAAGGAGCTGCGCGAGACGCTCCGCGACCGGCGCACGCTCCTCATGATGATCGTCGTGCCGGTCCTGCTCTATCCGGTCATCCTGGTCGTGAGCGAGCAGCTCCTCATGTTCGGACAGCACAGGCTGGAGTCGCGGACCTCTCCGGTGGCGATCGTCGGCGATGCACCGGCCGAGCTGCTCAAGCTCGTCGACGACGACGGCGGCCTGCGCCTGGTACCGATCTCGGGCGATCCGGAGACCGCGCTGCGCTCGGACTCCGCGGCGGCCGTCGCCGTGCTGGGTTCGGCGCCGGGCACCGAGGCGTCCAGGTCGGTGACGCTTCTCTTCGACGCGGCGTCCGATCGCTCGAGGGAGGGACGCCAGAAGCTGGATCGGGTGCTGGCGGCGTGGAAGGACACCCTGCTCGCGCGCCGGCTGCAGGAGCGCGGTCTCCAGCCCGGGTTCGCTCGTCCGGTGGCGGTCGCCGACTCTTCGATCGCCCGCCCGGAAGAGGTGGGCGGCTATACGCTCGGGCGCATCCTTCCCTTGCTTCTGGTCGTCGTCACGCTGCTCGGGACGTTCTATCCCGCCATCGACCTCGCCGCCGGCGAGAAGGAGCGCGGCACGCTCGAGACGCTGCTCACCGCGCCGGTCCCGGCACGCTCCGTGGTGGCGGGGAAGTTCGTCGCGGTGGCGCTCGTCGGGGTTGTGGCCGCGGCGCTCAATCTGGGGAGCATGATCCTGACGCTGCAGACGGGACTTCTCCAGATGCCCGAGGCCCTGCACCTGAAGGTGTCCATGTCGGCGGGAGCGGTGGTCGTGATCTTCCTGACCCTGATTCCGCTCGCCGTCCTCTTCGGAGCACTCTTCCTGGGCGTTGCCGTTCGATCGGCCTCGTTCAAGGAGGCCCAGAACGCGCTGACCCCGATCTATATGCTGGTGATCGTGCCTGCGATGCTTCCGCTCTTTCCCGGCATCGACTTCGGACCGTTGCTCGCGCTCACGCCCGTGGCGGGAGTCTCGTTCCTCTTCCGTGACCTCATGGGGGGCGACGTCGTGGCGTGGAAAGCGGTCGTGGTGATCGGCTCGACGGCGCTCTACGCCGCCGGAGCCCTGGCGTTCGCCGCCAGCGCGTTCGGTAGCGAGCACGTGCTGTTCGCTTCCGGCGAGTCGGAGGCGGGCCCGGGAGCGGATCGATCCTTCTGGGCCCGCCTGGGACTGGCGCGGGTGCGAGGGCTGGTACCCACGGTCCCGAGCCCCCGGGCCGCCGTCGGCTTCGTGGCCGGCGTGGCCGTGCTCTTCTTCTACGGGGGCGTGAGCCTCCAGGTACATCTGGGTGAGCGGGGGCTCCTGGCTTCCGAGTGGCTCCTTCTCTTCCTTCCCGCGCTCCTGTTCGTGGGCGGGGGACGCTTCGATCTGCGTCGCACGCTATCGCTGCGCGCACCCCGGAGGGTCGCGCTGGCGGGCGCCGTCCTGCTCATCGCCGGGTGCTTGCCCATCGCCTGGGTCATCGGCTGGCTCCAGACGTTCGTGCTGCCGGTGCCGTGGGAGTTGATGCGTGGCCTCGAGAAGCTCGTGACGGCGGACAGCCTGGGTCGGATGGCATGGCTGTTCCTCCTGCTGGCCGTCACCCCTGCGCTGTGCGAGGAGATGGTCTTCCGCGGCGTCCTCCTGGGTGGAACGCGCTCGCTCGAGCCCTGGCGCGCGATCCTGCTCAACGGGCTCGTGTTCGGCGCGTTCCACCTTTCGTTCGAGACCGCCATCCGGTTCCTTCCGACGGCCTGGCTGGGTATCGTCATCGCGTGGGCGGTGTGGAGGACCGGCTCCATCTGGATCGGCGTCCTCATGCACTTCCTCAACAACGGCACGATCCTCGTCCTTGCGTACGTGCCGGCGCTGCGGGCGTCCTTCTCGGACCCCGAGGCGCCACCGCCGCTTTGGCTGATCCCGGCGGCGGTGCTGGCTCTGGCGGCGGGGGTCCGGATCCTGAACCGACGAGACGTCGAAAGTGAGACGATATGACCGACGAGTCCAAGCTACCCGGCGCGACCCACCTCGAGTGCACGGGTACCGGCGAGCGTTTCGAGAGCGAGCAGCTGATGGGCCTCTCCCCGGCGGGCAAGCCGCTCTTCGCCCGCTACGATCTCGAGGCGCTCAAGGAGCGTTTCACGCCGGAGGCACTGCGGGGGCGACGGGCGGATCTGTGGCGCTACGAAGAGGTGCTGCCGGTTCGGGATCGGAGCTGCCAGGTGCGTCTGGGTGAAGGATGGACTCCGATGATCGACGCGCCGCGCACGGCCGATCGCCTGGGCGTCGGCAGATTGTGGGTCAAGGACGAGGGTCAGAACCCGACCGGGAGCTTCAAGGCGCGGGGGCTGGGTCTTGCGGTCTCCAGGGCGCTGGAACTCGGCGCGGAGGAGCTGGCGATCCCCTCGGCGGGGAACGCGGGAAGCGCCGCGGCCGCCTATGCCGCCGCCGCCGATCTGCCCGTGCACGTCGTGGTGCCGAACGACACGCCCGCGCCCATCCTGGAGGAGATCGCCGCGTTGGGAGCGGACCTGCAACTCCTCGACGGCCTCATCACGGATTGCGGCAAGGTGGTCCGGAAGGGGGTGGAGGAGAAGGGATGGTTCGACCTGTCCACCCTCAAGGAGCCGTACCGGGTGGAGGGGAAGAAGACGATGGGCTACGAGGTTTGGGAGCAGCTCGGCGGGCGCCTGCCCGACGCGATCGTCTACCCGACCGGTGGGGGTACCGGGCTCATCGGCATGTGGAAGGCCTTCGACGAGATGGAGCGGCTCGGCTGGATCGGCCCCGAGCGGCCGAAGATGTTCACGGTCCAGGCCGCGGGGTGTGCACCGATGGTGCGCGCCTGGGAGGCGGGTGCCGAGTCCGCTGACACGTGGCTCGACGCGGCCACCTACGCCGCGGGTCTCAGGGTCCCGGCGGCGGTCGGCGATTTCCTGATCCTGCGCGCGCTCCGGGAGTCGGGTGGAGGGGCGGTGGCCGTGCCGGATCACGCCATGTCGGAGTGGGTGCGTCATCTGGGTGCCGACACCGGCATCTTCGCGGCTCCGGAAGGTGGAGCCACGGTCGCGGCCGTGCCGGCGCTCATGGAGCGAGGCTTGATCGTCCCCGAGGACGAGGTGGTGCTGTTCAACACGGGGAGCGGCCTCAAGTACGTGGGCATGAAGCCTCTGGACTGAAGTGGTCCTACACGTCTTCTGGCTCGTCTTCTGGGCAGCGCTGACCGCCCTGGTGATCGCGGCGGCCATCCTGTTGCGCCTCCGCTTGGGAAGGCGCGTCGGCTATCGCGAGCCCCGGGTGGACGACGACGCCCTACGCTCCATCCTGGAGACCGGGATACTCAGGGACGACACGCCCGAGCCGCTCGATTTGGACGAGATCGAAGAGGAGGAGCGCCGTTTCTGGTCGGAGCCCTGGGACGAGCCCGACGAGTGGTGAGGGGGCGCGGGGGTGAACGGCCGGTCGGTGCGCTACCGGGTCCAACGGTAGTAGACGCCCGGAAGGGGGACCAGCCTGCGGTTGAGCGGCAGGTCGTCCTCGGGGTCGGTGCGCCGCACCCCGAGGGCTCGGTTCACGTGCATGGCGAGGCCGAGGGAGTGCCGGCCCGCTGCCCGCCAGTCCACGCCGACGGGAGCGTGCAGGACCGCCGCCAGACCGAGGCGCTCCCCACGCGGAGCGGCGGCTACGACCCACAGCCCCGCGCCGACGAACGGGTGCATGGACCCGGCGCCGAAGTACTCCTTGGCCACCAGCGCGACACTGAGGTCACGGAAGGACCAGGTGCCGACGGTGAGGTCCAGGCTGTGGTGGTCGTGGAAGAACTCGACCGCGAAGCCGATCGTGCTGATGCCGCCCGCCGTGATGCCGAAGCGCACGCCGTCACCCGATCCGATCTCCTGGGCCGCGATCCCGGGCGCGGCCGCCGGGGCCATGAGGAGGCAGGCCACGAGGGCGGCGAAGGGGACCCGGCGGCGCAGGCCTCGGGATGCGATATGGGGGGCACGCGCGCGGGGCGTGGCGGGACCGGAAACGGCGGAGGTTCGACTCATCGGAGCCGGAGTATAGGGACCCGGGGCGGAGCGGTCCACCGAGGAGGGGTTCTGCTCGTCGTCGTGACGGCCGCCGGACTGGCCGCGTGCGGCCCGCCCGACACGCCACCCGCGCTCGCGGATCGGATCCCCTCCGGCGCCGTGGAGCTTCTCCATCCCGATACGGTGCGCACCGAGCGCTTGAGCGCGGGCGTCTGGTACCGGTACTTCTGGTCGAACGTCGGCCCCTGGGCGATTCACCTCGTGGAGACCGATCTGAGGCGGTGCGACGTGGGGCTGGACATCCTTCAGTCCGACGAGCGCCGGGAGGGTGGCCACGGCCTCGAGAGAGTGAGCAGCATGGTGGCGCGCTCGTCCGCCTCGGAACGCGTCCTCGCGGCGGTCAACGGCGACTTCTTCACGCCCGAGGGGGCGAGCCTGGGCACCGAGGTGGTGCGCGGGAAGGTGACGACGGCGCGCGAGCGACCGACGCTGGCATGGCGGCGGGGCTCCGCCCCCTGGGTCGGCCGGACGCAGATCGACGGGGACTCACTCCGGTTTGGCTGGACGCTGGCGCTCGAAGGGAGCGACGGCCTCACGGAGGCGGTCGGGGGCTTTCCGGAGCTTCTGCAGGCCGGGGAGCCGGTGAGCGACCTGGGCACCGCGGAGCGGGCCTCGTTCGGCGCCACCCGCCATCCACGCACGGCCGTCGGCTACGACCCCCGCCGGGGCCGACTCTGGCTCGTCGTGGTGGACGGACGGCAGTCCTCGTACTCGGTGGGCATGTCTCTGCCGGAGCTCGCCGGGCTCATGAAGGCGTTGGGTGCCTCGGAGGCGCTCAACCTCGACGGTGGATCGTCCTCGGTGATGATCGTCGAGGGACGGATCCAGAGCCATCCTTCGGATCCAAACGGGGAACGGCCCGTGGTGAACGCTCTCGCAGTCGTGCGGACGCCGTCGGCCTGCAATCGCTGAGGGGAGGCGAGGCGACCCGGGTCGCGTGCTTCGGGGTCGCTCCTCGCGGATCCGGTCGGGGTCGGGGTCGTTCCGCGCACGGCGCGCCGCCGACCTCCTTCATCCTCCCCAGCGCATCCCCAACCCCACCTCGAAGGCTCTTCCCGGGCCGGGCTCGAAGTAGCGGGCGCCGAAGGCGTTGACCGTAACGGACGAGACGTAGCGCCGGTCGAGCAGGTTCGAGATCGCAACGAAGGGCGAGAGCTTCACCGCGCCGGCCCGCAGGTCGGTGAGGCCCGCGCGCAGGTCGAGCACGAACCAGGGAGGCGCGCCCGCCGTGTTGGCGTCGTTCACCGGGACGGCGTCCTGGTAGAGTCCGCGTGCCTGCACGAAGGTGCCACCCCGCTTCCAGAGCGCGACCCCGTCCAGCCGCCAGGGGGCGAGGCCGGGAACCCGGTTGCCCGCGTAGTCCGCGCCATCGACGGTGTAGGCCTCGAAGCGGGCGTCCACCCGGGTGTAGGCCAGCCGCACCGACGTCGCGGGTGAGGGGTCCCCCGACAGGGAGAGCTCCCAGCCCCGGCGCCGGGAGCGGCCCGCGTTGCGATAGAAGGTGCGCCCGGGGTCGGAGGGCACCTCGAAGGGCACCAGCTCGTGCGTGAGATGCGTGCGGAAGAGCGTCGCTTCCCAGCTCCACGGGCCGGCGACGTGGCCTCGGGCGCCCCCTTCCACCGTGACCCCCCGCACCGGCTGCAGATCCGGATTGAAACCGCCCGCGCCGGACGGCCGGTTGGCGAGCTCGGTGGTCGTCGGCGTCTCGAACGAGGTGGAGGCCGAGGCGAACAGCTCGACACGACCGAACGGTCGCAGCACGGCGCCGACGGACGGGCTGAGCGCGCTCATCGATCGCGCCCCCGAGTTGTCCACCCCGGCGTCCGCGGCGACGTGGTCGTCGGTGACGCGGAACCGGAAGCGGTCGTAGCGTAGCGCCGCCGAGGCCGAAAGGCGGGGCAGTGGGTCCACGCGCCCCTGCAGGAAGAGCGCTGCACCGCGCACCCGCTCGTGCTGGTCGAGCGTCAGCGCGCCGCGGGTGCCCGCGGCGTTTTCCCAGTTCTTGCGGGCGTCACTCTGGAACTCGGCCTCGAAGCCGCCCTCGAGCGTCACGGTGCCGCCCGCTCCGGGTCGCGAGCCGCGGAGGAGCGCGCGCACCCCGCCGGCGTTTCGGTCCAGGCCCACGATGTCGGAGGGAATCGGGTTGGTGAGCTCGCGGCGGATCGCCCAGGCGGCCAGCGCTCCGTCGAGCGCTCCCACCGGACCCGACCAGGTCAGCCCGGTCTGGCCCTGACGCACCGTCTTCCCCGTCCTCTGGAGGACGTTGCCGCGGTACGCCTGGCGATCGCCCTGAGCGACGAGATCGGCCGAGAGCGAGCCCGGGTTGTCGGCGTTCAGATCGACGCCGTTGACGACGGCGCGCAGCGTGCCTCCGGCGACGGGCGTCTCGACCGTTCCGTCGATGATCGAACGGCGTGCGGCGCCATACGTGCTCCCGTCGTCGGCCACCGGGTCGCGGCGAAAGCCGTCCCAGGTGAGGCGGGTGGCGCTGATGCGGTAGCCGGTGCGGCCCACGGTGCCGGTGAGGGAGGCGTCGACGTTGCGCATCCCGAAGCTTCCGCCCGTGACGCGCAGCTCCGCCGCCGGCCCGCCCGGCGCGGGCGACCGCGTGCGGAACGCCAGCACCCCTCCGGCGGCGTTGCCGTAGAGCGCGGCGCTCGGGCCCCTCAGGATCTCCACGCGATCGAGGTCGGGGATGTCGAGGTGATCCAACGTGGACTGTCCGTCGGGGAGCGTCGCCGGAATCCCGTCCACCAGGATCCGGACGCCACGGACCCCGAACTGGGCTCGGGCGCCGAAGCCCCGCACCGCCAGCCGCTCGCCGACCGCGAAGTTGAAGCGGTTCTGGATCTGGAGGCCCGGGACGGCCCGGAGCGTCTGCTCCAGGAATACGCCGGCATTGGCTCGGCGGAGCTCCGGGCCGGCCACGACCGAGACCGGTACCGCCGCGCCCAGCCCGGAGGGGGTCCGCAGGACCCGCACCACGATCGGCTCCAGCGTGACGGCCGAGTCCGGATCCGCCTGGGCGGCCAGAGGGTGCGCGCGCACGAGGACCGGCCCGAGGCACCCGACAACAAGCAGCAGGGCACCGGGCAACCGGCGCGAGACGGATCCCGGGATGTGGGCTGCTATGCTTGGCTCCTTTCGCTTCTGGCTCGAACGGATGTTCTGGGCGGACCCAGGGTGCCGCACCGGCTCCCGGAGCGCTAGTGTAATGGCTACCGAGCGCCCGGCGAGGCCGGCCGCGATCATGGACTTCACCCACACCTGCCACCGCCATGGCCGAACACGACGACGAGGAGCAGCCGACCGCCGACATCTTCGCGTCCCGACGCTCCGACGCGTTCGGGCGCCTCGGCCGGGGGGTGCTCGTGCTCCCGGCGGCTTCGATCCTGTACCGATCCAGGGACACCGAGGTCCGTTACCGTCCCGACAGCGAGCTCTACTACCTGACCGGTGCGACCGAGCCCGGCACGGTGGCCGTCCTCCTCGGAGAGGAGCGGCGCTTCGTGCTCTTCGTGCGCGACCGGGATCCGGAGGCCGACCTCTGGACGGGCGGGCGTCTCGGCCCGGACGAGGCTGCCGAGCGCTTCGAGGCCGACGAGACGCATCCGCTTTCCGAGCTCGACGCGAAGCTGCCCGAGCTCCTCCAGGCCGGAGACCGTGTCCACTTCCGCATCGGACGCGGCGACCACCTGGAGCGTATGGTGGTCGCCGCCCTGGAGAAGGCGCGAAGGCGTGGCGCTCGCGGCGGCACGGGCCCGCGCGGCATCCTCGATCCGGGCGAGGTCCTGGACGAGATGCGCCTGGTGAAGGACGTGCTCGAGATCGAGCGACTCCGCGCCGCTGCGCGCGTGACCGTGCAGGGGCAGCGCGCCGGGCTCGAGGTGGCGCGACCCGGGGCGGGGGAGTGGGAAGTGGAGGCCGCCGTGGACGGCACCTTCCGAGCGGCCGGAGCGGCGGGGCCGGGATTCCCGACCATCGTGGGCTCGGGCCCCAACGCCTGCGTGCTGCACTACGTCAGGAACGAGCGCACGATCGAGGAGGGCGACCTGGTCCTGCTGGACGCGGGCGCCGAGCTGGCGATGTACAACGGCGACGTGACGCGGACGGTTCCGGCAGACGGCCGCTTCACGGGGCCGCAGCGCGCCGTCTACGACCTGGTCGAGGAGGCGCGCAGGGTCGCGCTCGCCGCGGTGAAGCCCGGGGCTACGGTCGCGGAGGTCCATACCGCGGCCGTGGGCGTGCTGGCGGAAGGTCTGGTGGAGCTGGAACTGCTGGACGGCCCGGTCGAGGACCTGATCGAGGAGGAAGGCTACCGGAAGTATTTCCCGCACCGGACCTCGCACTGGCTCGGCCTCGACGTGCACGACCCCGGCGACTACGCATGCGCCGGGAAGCCGAGGGAGCTCGTGCCCGGCATGGCCCTCACGATCGAGCCGGGTCTCTACATCCCGCCCGGGGCGGGAGGGAAGGCGGCGCGCTACGCAGGCATCGGCGTGCGCATCGAGGACGACGTTCTCGTGACGGCCGGCGGATGCGAGAACCTGACGGACTCCCTTCCCACCGCGGCCGAGGAGATCGAGGCGCTCGCGGGGAACGGGCGATGAAGGCGGATCGAAAATGAGCGCGGTGGGCCCTCCGTTCGGGCGAGACCACGAAGCGCGCGGGCCGGTCACGTCCGCCGGAGCGCTCCTCCTGGGGGAGCTGGCAAAGCCCGGACCCATGGTCGCCGTCGAGCTCCGCCCGCCCCGCACGGACCTGGGTGCGGAAATGGGCATGTCGGCGTGGATCGACCTGCATCACACGATCCGGAGGCTCACGCGCGACGAGCTCTTCGTCTTCCTCACGGACAACGCCGTGGGCGACGCCGAGGAGGAGAATCTGGCTCACGTGGGCGCCAACGTGGGCGAGGACGTCGACCTGCGCCGCATCGTTCCCATCCTGACCAGCAAGCACAAGCTCGAGTACTGCATGCTCTTCGCGTCGAGAGCGTCGTCGCAGGGATTCGACGCGCTGACCGTGCTGGGCGGCGACCGCAGTGTGGGCGCGCCCCGCTGCGTGCCGCACGGTCGGGATCTGCGCGAGCTGATCCGGACGCAGATCCCGGGGCTCTCGCTCGGTGGGTGGGCCAACCCGCACAAGGATGCGGCCACGCAGGCCGGCTACGTCACCGCCCCGGACGCCATGGCGGACTTCGCGCTGACCCAGGTGGTGTCGCATCACTCGCTGGCGGGTGTGGAAGCGCTGCTCGAGGAGCTGGCGCGGGCCGAGCGCCGGGTGCCCACGATCTTCGGCGTCTTCTTCTACAGGAGCGCCAACCCGAAGACGCTCGAGCTCCTGGACGAGTTCTTTCCCGTGCCGGCCGAGGAGATCACCCGCGAGTTCGAGGCCGGTGAGAGCGCGGAGGAGATCTGCGCGCGCACGATCCGCGAGCTCCGGCGGTTGGGGGCCGAGAAGATCTACGTGAGCAACCTGGGAAGCCGGGGGGCCGGAAGCAGGTTGAAGAGGATCCTCGATCAGGTGTAGCGGAACCGTTCGGAGCGATCTCCGCATCGTAGGGCGGCTCGGCGAGCGGGCCTCACCCGGCGAGGGAGGTCGGGTGGCCGAGCCCGGCCTCCCGCATCACCCTGAGCACGACGTCGACCCGCTCGCCCGGCGTGTTCAGGTAGAACCCCTGCACGTGCGGACGCACCTTCTCGATCATCGCCAGGGCGATGGCGACGCCTTCATCGAGGGCCGCCTCGGCGCCCGAGGCCTGAGCGCGTTCCATGCGGGCCACGATCTCGTCGGGCACGTGCACGCCCGGCACCTCGTTGGCCAGGTATTCCGCGTTGCGCAGCGACAGGAGCGGCCAGATCCCGGCCAGGATCGGAATGCGCGCTCCATCGACCTCGTCGAGAAAGCGTTTCAGCTCCTCGGTGTCGAAGACGGGCTGCGTGACGGCGAAGTCGGCGCCGGCCTCGACCTTGTAGCGGAAACGCCGGACCTCGCGGGCACGGTCGACGGCCCCGTGGTTGGCGGCCACGCCGATGACGAACTCGGTGGGTGCGCCGATGGCGCCGCCGCCCGGATCGACCCCCCGGTTCAGCCCGTTCACGACGTTGGTGAGCCCGATCGAGTCGATGTCGAAGACGGCCGTGCTGTCGGGGTAGGGGCCCTGCGTAGGCAGGTCCCCGCTCACCAGCAGCACGTTCCTCAGGCCCGCGCCGGCCGCGCCGAGCAGGTCGGAGATCATCCCGATCATGTTCTTGTCGCGACACGTGTAGTGGGCGACGGTCTCGATGCCCACCTCGCGCTCTACGAGGAGCGCGGCCGACAGCGGGGCCATGCGGCTGCGGGCGCGCGGGCTGTCCTCGATGTGCACCGCGTCGACGCCCGCCTCGCGGAGCTCGCGCGCCGGGCCGACGATCGGCTTGCCGTCCCAGCCGTGCGGCGGAAGGAGCTCGACCGAGAGGACCGGCTCGCCCCGCGCGAGCTTGGCGCCGAGCGCGGACCGGCGCTCGAGCGGCACCGGGTCGACGGCCGCCCGGCGGTGGTGGGCGGCCGCGCTCACGGGGACGACGGTATGCCTCGGCTGCACCGAAGCCACCGCGTCCCGGATCTTCTTGATGTGCTCGGGCGTCGTGCCACAGCAGCCGCCCACGAAACGGACGCCCACGTCGATCATCCGGCGGGCGTACTGCGCCATGTACTCGGGGCTCGCGAGGTAGATCTTGCGGTCGCGCACCGTCCGCGGGAGGCCGGCGTTGGGCTGGGCGGAGAGGGGCGCGCGCGTAATTCCGGTCATCTCCTCGATGGCGTCGAGCATGACCGCCGGGCCGACCGAGCAGTTCAGGCCCACGACCTCGGCGCCTAGCTCGGTGAGCTTGCGGGCGATGGCGGCGGCATCCGTGCCATAGACCGTGGTCGCATCCTGGCCCACGGTCATCTGCGCGACGATCGGCCGGTCCGACACGCGCGCGCACGGCCTTCAGCGCGCACTCCAGCTCGCTCGAGTCGGAGAACGTCTCGAGCACGAATCCGTCGACGCCGCCCTCGGCGAGCCCGGCCGCCTGACGCTGGAAGAGCTCCACCGCCTCGTCGAGCGCGGTGGGACCCCACGGCTCGATGCGGATGCCGAGCGGTCCGATGGCGCCCACGACGGCCGCCCGATCCCGGGCGCCCTCGCGCGCCAGGCGCACGGCCTCTCGGTTGATCTCCTCGGTGCGCTCCGTCGAGCCCGTAGGGCGAGAGCTTCACCGGGTTCGCGCCGAAGGTGTTCGTCTCGAGGATCTCCGCGCCGGCGGCCGCGTATGCCTCGTGGATCTCCCGCACCAGCTCGGGGCGTTCGAGGTTGAGCTCGTCGTAGCAGACGTTCACGAACACGCCGCGGCCGTAGAGCAGGGTGCCCATGGCGCCGTCGAAGACGTGGATGCGCCCGTCTTCGATCATCTCGGTGAGCGAGCTCATCGGTCGCGCGTCCGGGTCGTAGCCCAGGCTGGGGGAGAGCCACCGCTCCGCCTCCTCGACGCTCCATGCCTTTGCGCCCGGCGTAGTCCTCCACCTGGTCCCGGCCGACGCGTCCCACCCCGAAATACTTGCGAGCCGGGATGTGCGAAGTACCAGCCGCTCACCGATGCGCCCGGAACCATCGCGCACGTCTCGGTGAGCCGGATGTCTGCGCACTTCTCGGCGTCCAGCAGGTCGAAGAGCGTGCGCTTTTCGGTGTGGTCGGGACAGGCCGGATACCCCGGCGCCGGTCGGATGCCGCGGTAGCGCTCGGCGACCAGGTCCGCGTTGTCGAGCGACTCGTCGGGAGCGTAGCCCCACAGCTCCCTGCGCACGCGCTCGTGCATCAGCTCGGCGAGCCCCTCGGCCAGGCGGTCGGCGAGCGACTTGGCCAGGATGGCCGAGTAGTCGTCGTGGTCGGCCTCGAGCTCGGCCACGAGCGGCTCCAGTCCGTGTCCGGCGGACACCGCGAAGGCACCGATCCAGTCCTCCACACCGGTGTCCTCGGGTGCGATGAAGTCCGACAGGCAGAGGTTCTCTCGACCTTTCTTCTCGAACTGCTGGCGCAGCCCGTGCACCACGGTCCGGCACCTCGGAGCGTGACGCGTCGGCGAAGATCTTCACGTCGTCTCCCGCTCCGGCGGCCGGGAAGAACCCGACCATCGCGCGCGGCGGGAGGATCTTCTCGGCGCGGATCCGCTCCAGGAGCGCCTGGGCGTCGTCGAAGAGCTGCCTGGCCTGCTCGCCCGCGTCGGGGTCGTCGAAGATGTCGGGGTACTTGCCGCGGATCTCCCACGCCTGGAAGAACGGGGTCCAGTCGATCCTCGGCAGGATCTCGTCGACCGTCACGTCGACGCGGTGTACGCCGGGCCTGGCGGGCACGGGTGCCTGGTACGAGGACCATTCGGTGCGGAACCGGCGTGCGCGCGCTTCCTCGATCTCGAGCAGCTCGCTCTTCTCGCGTTTGCCGGCGCGCCGCTCTCGAGCCTTCTGGTAGTCCGCTCGCACCCCGTCCATGAACTCCGCCCGACGGTTCTTGTCGAGCAGGCGGCCGACCACGCCCACGGCGCGCGAGGCGTCGAGCACGTGCACGACCGGGCCGTGGTAGGCCGGCTCGATCTTGCACGCGCCGTGTGGACCTTGGAGGTGGTGGCGCCCCCGATCAGGAGCGGCGTCTCGAAGCCCAGTGCGCTCCATCTCCTTGGCCACGTGAACCATCTGGTCGAGCGAGGGCGTGATGAGGCCCGACAGCCCGATGACGTCCGCGCCCTTCTCCCGGGCCGTCTCAAGGATCTTCTCGGCAGGGACCATCACACCCAGGTCCACGACCTCGTAGCCGTTACACTGGAGCACCACGCCCACGATGTTCTTGCCGATATCGTGCACGTCACCCTTCACGGTGGCCATGAGCACCAGGCCCTTGCCGCCCGCGTCGGTCTTCTCGGCCTCCAGGAAGGGGACCAGGTAGCGCCACGGCCTTCTTCATCACCCGCGCGCTCTTGACCACCTGCGGCAGGAACATGCGTCCGGAGCCGAAGAGGTCGCCCACGACGTTCATGCCGTCCATGAGCGGGCCCTCGATGACGTCGAGCGCCTGGGGCAGCTCCCGGCGGGCCTGCTCGACGTCCTCCTCGATCCAGGCGTCGATGCCCTTCACGAGCGCGTGCACGAGCCGGTCGCGGAGCGGCGAGCTCTCGCCACGACAGGTCCTCCTCGCGCTTGCGCTCGCTGCGCGCCCGAGCGCTCCTCGGCGATCTTCGTGAGCGTCTCGGTCGCCTCGGGATTGCGGGCGAAGAGCACGTCCTCGACCGGGTCGAGCAGACCCGAGGGGATCTCGTCGTAGACGGGGAGCGCCCCCGCGTTGACGATCCCCATGTCGAGGCCGGCGTCGATGGCGTGGTAGAGGAAGGCCGCGTGCATCGCCTCGCGCACCTCGGGGCTTCCCCGGAAGGAGAAGCTGACGTTGCTGATGCCGCCGCTCGTGAGCGCGTGCGGACACGCCTCCTTGATGCGGCGCACCGCGTCGATGAACCAGATGGCGTAGCGGTCGTGCTCCGCGATGCCCGGTCGCCACCGCGAAGACGTTGGCGTCGAAGATGATGTCCTCGGGCGGGAATCCCTCCTCGTCGACCAGGATCCGGTACGCGCGCTCGCACACCTTCACGCGGCGCTCGACCGTGTCGGCCTGACCCTTCTCGTCGAAGGCCATCACGATGGCCGCGGCCCCGTAGCGGCGCACCAGGCGCGCCTTGTCACGGAAGGCGTCCTCGCCGTCCTTGAGGCTGATCGAGTTGACGACGCCTTTGCCCTGGAGCGTCTTCAGGCCCGCCTCGATGACCTCCCAGTTGGAGGAGTCGACCATGATCGGCACGCGCGCGATCTCGGGATCGACCGCGAGCATGTTGAGAAAACGGGTCATGGCGACGGGCGAGTCGAGCAGCCCTTCGTCCATGTTCACGTCGACGATCTGCGCGCCACCCGCCACCTGGTCGCGCGCCACGTCGAGCGCGGTCTCGTAATCCTCTTCCCTGATCAGGCGCGCGAAGCGGCGCGAGCCGGTGACGTTGGTGCGTTCGCCCACGTTCGCGAAGAGCGAGTCGGGCCCGATCGTGAGCGGCTCCAGGCCGGAGAGGCGCGTGAGGCGCTCGGGGCTCGCCGCGGTGCGGGGCGCCACGTCGGCCACGGCCTCGCCGATCGCGCGGACGTGCTCGGGCGTGGTGCCGCAGCAGCCGCCCACGATGTTGAGAAAGCCCGCTTCGGCGAACTCCCGGAGCGCCACGGCCATGTGCTCCGGCGTGTCGTCGTAGCCCCCGAACTCGTTCGGTAGCCCCGCGTTCGGGTGGCAGCTCACCGGAACCTCGGCCACCCCCGAGATCTCCTCGACGAACGGACGCAGCTGGTCGACTCCCAGCGCGCAGTTGAGCCCGATCGAGAAGAGCCCGGAGCGCCGGCCGGGACCGGGCTGCACGCCGTGGCGCATCGAGTTGTAGAACGCCTCGGGAGTCTGGCCGGAGAGCGTGCGTCCGCTCTGGTCCGTGATCGTGCCGGAGACCATGACCGGCACATCCTCGCCGCGGTCGGTGAGCACGCCGGAGAGCGCGTACAGAGCTGCCTTGGCGTTCAGCGTGTCGAAGACGGTCTCGACCAGGAGGAGGTCCGCGCCGCCGTCGAGGAGCCCGTGCGCCTGCTCGGCGTACGCCTCCACGAGTTGGTCGAAGGTGACGTTGCGGGCGCCCGGATCACCCACGTCGGGCGAGATCGAGGCGGTTCGGTTCGTCGGTCCGATCGAGCCCAGCACCCAGCGCGGCCGTTCGGGGTCGGCGGCCTCGGCCGCGTCGCACGCCTCGCGGGCGATGCGGGCGGCCTCGCGGTTCATCTCGTGGACGAGACCCTCGAGCGCGTAGTCCGCCAGAGAGATCCGGTTGGCGCTGAAGGTGTTGGTCTCCACCATGTCGGCGCCCGCGGCCAGGTAGGCCTCGTGGATCTCCCGGATGACGCCGGGCTGCGTGAGGCAGAGGAGGTCGTTGGCGCCCTGGAGCCCGATGGCGTGGTCTGCGAAGCGGTCGCCGCGGAAGTCGTCCTCGGACAGCTCGTACCTCTGGATCATGGTGCCCATGGCACCGTCCAGGAGGAGGATCCTGCGCGCGAGGTGCTCGTCGAGCAGCTCGGCGCGGCGTGCGCGCTTCTTGGCCTGTGCCGACGTCATGCTTGCCCCCTGAACCGAAAGCCCCGTCGCGACGGGCGCGGCGAGGCGATGGCTTTTTAGCGTGTTCACCGGCGAGAGAGATCGCCGATCGGGCCGCAATATGCCTCAAATTGCCCCGACTCGAATTGTAGCATGGAAGCTAGCATTCGCGAGAGATGAGGCCAAGTCTGGCGCGGTGGAGCGGGCCTCGCCGATCCGCGGTGCCCGCCGCCGGCTCCGGGTGGGTCTCCCTCCTTGCCCAGGCCCGTAGCCTCGGCGACACTGCACGGGCGCGGCCCGACCCGGGCGGCGAGACTCCGAGATCGAACCTCACGCGGGAAGCGACATGGCGGATGGCGGTGTGAACTCCGATCGGGCCCGGCCTTCGGCCGGCTTGCGGTTCTACAAGGCGCACGGTCTGGGCAACGACTACCTGGTCTTCGAAGAGGGCGACAGCTGGCAGACGGATTCGGCGTCGGTGGCACGCGTATGCGACCGGTGGCGCGGGCCCGGAAGCGACGGGATCGTCGTGCTCCTCGGCGACGCCTCCGGAGGGCTCTTCCGGCTTCGCATGTTCAACCCCGACGGATCGGAATTCGAACGGAGCGGCAACGGCCTGCGCATCCTGGCCTCCTACCTGGCGCGCACGGACCGGGTGGGCTCGGAGCCCTTCCAGGTCGAGGTCGGGGGCGACCGCATCGAGATGAGGGTGCACGGGCGCTCCGGCCCGCTCTACGACGTGTCGGTGGAGATGGGGCGGGCGGGCGTCGGGCCCGAAGCCGTGGCGATGGAGACCTCCGCGCTGGACGCCGAAGGCCGCCTGGCCGGCCCGGACGGCGAGCCGCTCACGCTCGTGCCCGTCTCGGTGGGTAATCCCCACCTGGTGGTGTGGGTCGACGATCCGAAGACCGAGGACCTCAACCGGCTGGGACCGTTCTTGACCGCCCACCCCGCGCTCGCGCACGGCGCCAACGTGCAACTCGCCGCGCCCGACGGCGCGCACGCCTGCCGAGCGCTCATCTGGGAGCGGGGGGTCGGCCCCACCTCGGCCTCCGGCACCAGCTCATGCGCGGTCGCGGTGGCCGCGGTGCATCGCGGCCTCGTCGAGCCCGGCCCGATCGAGATCCGCATGGAGGGAGGGACCCTCGACGTCACGGTCGCGGCCGACCTGGACGTCGTGCTGCGCGGTCCGGTCGAGGAGGTGTGCGAGGGCACGCTGAGTCCGGAGTGGGCCCGAACGTTGGGATGAACCGGGCGCGGGTCGCGGGGGCCGATGCTCACGCGACCCGGATCGCACGGCCGCGGCCGATGAACAGTGTGGCGCGTCGGGCGCGGCGCGTCTATTGTCGACGGGGCGTGCCCTCCCGATCCCTCCGAAGACGGTCGCCACGATGACCAGGTTCATTCGGCTTCTCATCGTCGTCGGCTCGTTGGTCCTCTCGGGCCTCCTGATGTCGCTGGCCTTCGCGCTCGGCACGCAGACCGACTGGGGCCAGCTCCTGATCAACCTGAGCAGCGAGATCGTCGGGGTCATCATCACCGTGGCGATCGTGGAGGCGTTCCTGGAGCGGCGACGTCTGCTCGACCGGGCGCGGCGCCTCGCGTGGGACGCCGTGCACGCGGTCGAGTCGGGTGTCTGGGTCTGGCAGGGAGGTCCTCGCGACCTGGAGACCGACGAGCTTCTCGGGATTCTCCACGCGGTCGACGAGACGGACGAGCTGGCGGATCACGCCGAGAGCCTGTTCCTCAACATCGGAACGCGCAGCCGCCGGCAGCTCACCAACGAGTCCGAGGCGATCTCGCTCCTGCCGGGCCTCATGAGCGCGCTCGAGCAGCTGGCACGTCTGAGCGGGCTCCGGGACGGCCGAACGTCCATGTCGCCGAGGAAGGTGGCGGATATCCTGGAGGAGGGCACGCTGGAGCTCGCCCGTGCCCTGGGGCAGCCCTCGGACGCCTACCTTGCCGGACTCATCCGCTACCGGGATCCGTCCCTGGAGAGCCAGGAGCGGAGACACTTCGGCGGCAGCCGGGGCGAGAGTCGCGGCGGCAGCTGGCCGGAACCGTCGCTCGGCGTCGAGCTCTGACGTCTCGCGGCCGGGAGCGCTCGGGGCAGATGTTCGCGGAGGCCCCGCACGGAGGCCGGCGAGGGTCGGCTACGTTCGCACCCGCTTCATGAGCACGGTCCCGGTCACCAGGAAGAGCAGATTCGGCACCCATGCCGCCGACCACGGCGAGATCGTGCCCGCCTGACCCAGCGCCGCGGCGATCTTGAAGAGGAGCATGTAGAGCATCGTCGTCGCCAGCGAGATCCCGATTCCGTAGGCCGTCCCGCCCCGGCGCGTCGTCGTCGCCAGGGGGGCGCCGAAGAGCATGACCACGAGCGTCGCCACGGGGATGGCGAGCTTCTGCTTCTGCTTCACCAGGAGCTGCTTCGCGTTGCCGCCCGTGCGCTCGAGGACGCTCGCCATGCGGTCGATCTCGTCGTACGTCATCTCTTCGGGCTTACGCGGCGTCTCGAGCAGCTCCTGCGGCCGTTCGGTGAGGCCGGCCATCCTCATCTTCCCGAACTTGTACTCGCGCAGCGTGCTGTCCGGGTAGAGCAGGCGGGCGTATCCGTTTTCGAGCGTCCAGCCGTCGATGGTGTCCCACTGGGCGGTGCGGGCCGTGACGTTGAGCGCGGGCTCGCTTCCGTCGGCCGGCCGCTCCAGCACGAGGCCGCTCATCATCCCGTTGTCGGCCGTCAGACGCGTCACCTGCCAGGTCACACCGCTTTCCGAGGCGTACACGAATCCGGTGCGCCAGGTGCGGCCCGTGTCCTCGTCCCGCAGGATTTGACCGGCGATGCGGTTGGCGCGCGGCGCCCAGTCGCCGAGCTCGAGGGCCACCCCGGTGAGGAAGATCCCTGCGACGAACGCCGGCCAGATCAGCCGGTGGAACGAGATGCCCCCGGCCTTGGCCGCGACCACCTCCCGGTGGTTCGTCATGTTGTAGACGGTGAAGACGATCGCCACCAGCCCGGCGATCGGAAACGACCACTGGATGTACATCGGCAGCTGGAAGGCGTAGGCCTTCGCCACCTGGGCGCCCGTGAGGCCCCGGTCGATGTAGTTGTCCAGATGCTCGGTCAGGTCGCCCAGGATGAAGAGCGGGGGCGAAGCCGCCAGGAAGAGGAGGAAGAGCTTGAAGAACGTCCAGGCGACGAAGCGGTCGAGGATGCGGAGCTTCATCCGGCCACCCGCGCCGGGCCCCTACCGAACAGCTTCGCGACGCCCGAGCGGATCCGATACCAGATCTCCTCCCACCCTCCGCCGCGGGTCGTCGCTCCGGCGCGCCCCATGTGCCGCAGCAGGATCAGCCCGGCCAACGTGAAGACGATGTTGGGGATCCACATCGTGAAGAACGGGCTTCCCAGATCCTTGTCCGCGAGGCTCTCGCCGCCGATCAGGCCCACCCAGTAGATCGAGAAGATGCCGGTGGACGCGGCGATCACCATCCCCACCCCTCCGCGTGGAAAGCGCAATGCCAACGACGGTCCGAGGAGCGTGAAGACCAGGCAAGCGAACGCGATCGCCCACTTCTTGTAGATCTCGACCTCGAAGCGGTTCACCGCCTCCAGAAGCGTCTCGGTGCGCGCCGAGAGCGAGCGCTGGTTCATCACGACCTCGCGGGTGGTGACATCCCGGTCGAGCAGGCTCTTGCCTGCCCTAACGGAGGCTGCGCGCCCGGACAGCGGACCGACCGCCGCCGCCACCTTGGTCGAATCCGCACCGATCCCGAGGGCGGTGCGCACGGCGCGCTCCGCGTTGGTCTGGCTCTGGGCGAGGACACTGTCGAGCTCCGCCTTGCGCACGTCGATCTCGTGGTGGAGCATGCCGAAGTCCATCTCGCGGTCGCTGCGCTGCTGGGCGCCCAACTGCAGGTCCAGCTCGTCGCCCACCCCGCGCATCGGCACGACCTGCTTCTGGAAATACAGCCGCTGGAAGCCGCCGTCTTTGTCTCCCTGTACCTCCCGGACCACCCCGTCGTACAGAGTGAGGAAGAGGTCCGTGCGCGCGGCGTTGAAGGCCATGGTCCCGTGGTCGGCGTGCGTGATACGCTTTCGCAGCGGGTCATTGTCATCGAAGATGGTGACGTCCTCGAGCGTGTTCGTGGCCGGGTCGATGCGGGCGGCGGTCAGATAGTACTTGATCCGATCGTCCTTCGTATTGATGCGGTTGACCACGTTCTCGCGGAGCTGAAACGTCGGGCTCTTGCGACCGACGTCCACGAGGAGGTTCTTTAGCCGATGGTTGGCCTCGGGAAGCACGGAGTCGTTGAAGAAGAGCATGAGGATCGTGGCGAGCGCGCCCATGCCCATGAGCGGAATCAGGAGGCGCGTGGGGCGGATGCCTCCGGCGGCCATCGCCGTGATCTCGTTGGACGTCGCGAGGTCGCTGAACGCATAGAGAACCGCGACGAGCACCGCCATCGGAATGGAGAGCGCCACGGTATGAGGTAGGGACAGAACCAGGAACTGGAGCACAACCGCCCACGAGAGTCCCTTGCCCACAAGCGATTCGATGCGCAGGGCCACGGCGTTCAGGAAGATGAGCCCGGTGATCGCGAAGAGGGCGAACAGAAAGGGGCCGAGGTGGGCCCGGATCAGGTGTTTGGTGAGCACTCCCATCCGTATCACAACGTACCTCGCGCGGTCGTCTTTCGGCCTTCCAGCCTGCCAAGCTAGTCAGGGGCGCACTAGAGCTACAAGGCGTACACCCAGCTCTCCCCTACGGTTCGGGCGCTGACGGGTGATTCGCGCGCTCGTGCTCGTCCTGGCGCTGGTGCTGGCGGTGCCGCCGTCCACCGGGCTCCCCACGGCCGTTGCCACCGCCTCGGACCGCGAGGCTTCCCGCACGGCCATCGCCCCCCGCGTGGACGTGGAGGCACGGCCTACGGCCGCCGCCGCCCCGGCCGCGCGCGTCGACGCACCGCCCGTCCCGACGTCGGTGCCTCCCGATACGATCCTGCGTCCCGACCTCTCGCGGGCGCCCGCCTCGGTCGCCAGCGGCCTGACGGCGCCGGTCGGCGCGCCCGCCCTCCACCTGGGGATGCGGCGCATTCCTCTTCTGGTCGACACCATCCTCGGGCTGCCGTTGCCCCTGCCGGAGCTCGCGGTGGGCCCGGCGGGTCCGACGGCGTACGCCGCTGGGGCGGGGGCCCCGGCCGGGCAGGCGGCGGGCGCCGAGATCGTCGCCTCCGTGCTGCGCCGACGGGTCGAGACATGGGGCCGGCCGCGGGCCGACAGCCTCCTCTTCCTGCCACCCGCCCGGCCCGAGCCGGGCAGAACGCCCGTGAGCCCGTCGGGCGAGGCTCCGTTCGGCGGCCTCGTGTCGGAGTACGCCGACCTGGCGTTCTCGATGAAGAGCCGCATGGAGCTCGGCGGCGACTGGGCGCGCTACCGGCCCTGTGATCTCCAATTCAAGGTGAGCTGCAACCCGGGCCTGATTCCCCAGATCAGCCCCGACGTCCAGTTCGGGGTCAAGGTGGCGGGCACGATCGCGGACCGCATCCAGGTCGACGTCGACTTCGACCAGTCGCGTGAGTTCGACGCGGCCAACCGCATCAACATCTTCTACCAGGGCAAGGAGGACGACATCCTCCAGCGCCTCGAGGTCGGGGACGTCACCTTCCGGCTTCCCGCCTCCCGCTTCCTGACCGAGGGCGTGCCGGCCGGGAACTTCGGCTTCCAGGCCTCGGGCCAGCTCGGGCCGCTCGACTTCCAGACCGTGTGGGCGCAGCAGCGCGGCGACCTCAACTCCCGCGAGTTCCACCTGACCGGCGTCGGAGACCAGCGCGCGTTCGTCCAGGAGGACACCCTCGCGCTGGACGACGCCGACTACGTGAAGGGGCAGTTCTTCTTCCTGGTCGACCCCTCGCTCATCCGGCGGCTATCCGCACGTCGACGTGCTCGACCTGGACGCCTCCGCCGCACCGGCGTCGGTGGAGCCCGGCTCCCAGGGCATCGAGCTCTACCGATACGAGAACGACCCGGTCCAGCGCCAGCAGGTCGAGGGCTACATCCAGGCGGACGCGGTGGCGGAGAAGAACGGAGACCGGGTGGTGGAGTCCGGGTGGTTCCGGTACCTGCAGCCCGGCGTCGACTACTTCGTGCACCCGAGCGGACTCTGGATCGCCCTGCGCGCCCCGCTCGGGCGCGACGAGATGCTGGCCGTGACCTATATCACGGCCACGGGCGACACCGTCGGCGACTACAACCCCGAGCGCATCCACAATGCGGGAGGGCGCCCGCAGCTCAGGCTGCTCAAGGCGTCCGGCGCGAACCACCAGCCGGGCCGTCCCACCTGGGACATGGAGATGCACCAGGTCTATCGCGTGTCCGGCTCCCGAGACGTCCAGCCCAGCTCGGTGGACCTCAAGATCTCGCTGGGTGAGCTCTCGGCGGGCCGGACCTTCAAGCGCGGCCCTTCCGGCCAGGACTACACCTTCCTGCGCCTCTTCGGGCTCGACGCCGAATCGCCCACCGACCAACTCGATCCCTCGTTCGTCTACACCCCATCCGGAGGCGTCTTCGAGGACCAGCCGCCCGTGCAGGGCACGTTCGTCATCTTCCCGACGCTGCATCCGTTCGCCGAGCCGCCGCCGCTGCCCACGCTGGGACTCACGGCCGAGGAGACCGCGCGCATCCTCGGAGAGGACGCGAACCACCGGATCTACGACGAGCCGGACCCGTACGAGCGCGACGCGGCGGGCCTGTTCCGCCTCTCGCTCACGTACCGGATCCGCAGCGAAGGCGTGATCTCGTCCTTTTCTCTCGGGGCACTCGGGATCCGCGACGGCAGCGAGCGGATCTATCTCGGTGACCGGCTCCTGACCAAGGGCGTCGACTACGAGATCGACTACGACGTGGGCCAGGTGCGCCTGCTCGAGCCCGAGCAGCTCTTCGCCGCGGCGCCCGACGCCCACGATTCGGGCGACGTGGGAGCAGCGCTCGCTCTTCCAGGTCTCGCCGACGCAGGTCTTCGGGATGCGCGCTCACGCCGACCTGGGCTCGGGCGGCCTCAACGTGCTCGGCCTCTACCAGTCCGAACGCTCGGTGGTCAACCGCCCGTTGCTGGGCACCGAGCCGGCGGCGGCACTCACGGGCGGCGTGAGCGGGGACTACGCCACCGACGTGGCCTGGCTCGACCGCCTGCTCAACGAGATGCCCGGCCTCAGCTTCACGGGCCACAGCACCTTTTCCGTGAACGGCGAGGTCGCGCTCTCGCTGCCCAACCCGAACACGCGTGGCGAGGCGTTCGTCGACGACTTCGACGCGGCCGACGTGCTGCCGATCTCGCTGCTGAGCTCGAACTGGCTCCTGGGGAGCGCACCCGCGACGAACGACGGAGCCGAGGGCATCCTGCCGGCCGCCCTCACCCCGGCCGACGCGGCGCAGCTGGTCTGGCAGCACTCGTGGGTGGAGGTCTCGCCCTCGGGCGACAGCGTCGGCGTGCACGAGGGTTACTTCCCGCGGCGGGACATCGACAACCAGATCCGGGTAGCGGGCTCGGAGGTCCGCGAGCCCGGCCTGCTGCTTTCGTTCAGCGACCCCACGCCCGGCGAAGCCGCGTGGCGCTCGATCACGACGCCGCTGTCCACCACCGGCCTCGACCTGACCAAGACGGAGTTTCTGGAGTTCTACGCCTCGGGTGGCGAAGGGGAGACGCTCGTCCTGGATCTGGGCAGCGTGAGCGAGGACGCGTTCTTCATCGACTCTCTGGGCCGCACGTCGGGATCCCGTGACACCGACGGCGAGCCGTGGGGACTCGGCGTCCTGGACCAGGAGGCCGACCCGGCCAAGGGAGAGATCTGGAGCGACGTAACCGACCAGCACGGCGTCTGGGACGAGTCGTGTCTGGCCCAGCGCGGACGGATCTACCGGATCGGTGACGCTCGGGCCGACTGCACTCGGGGCAACGGGCGCAGGGACTCCGAGGACCTGGACGGAGACGGCAACCTGGACACGCAGGAGCGGCACCTGCGCTTCGTCGTCAGCCTGGGGCAGGGATCGCCCTACCTGGCGCGCACGACTCGCGAGACCGGCACGGCGTTCCAGCTCTATCGCATCCCGATCCAGGGGACCGGGGCGATCGACGTCGGCGGAACCATCACGGACGCGGACCTCCGGTCCGTGAAGCAGCTGCGCATCACCATGGCCGGCACGCAGAGCGCCCAGGTCAGCATCGCCCGGATGCGGTTCGTCGGATCCCGCTGGATCAAGCGCGCGGCGGAGGGTGTGCTTCGGGGCATGGGGGGCGACACGCTCGCCGGTGCCGGACGTCTCGAGGTCGCGACGGTCTCGAAGGTCACGGAAGGAGCCGCCTATACCTCCCCGCCCGGCGTGCTCGAGCAGCTCGCCAACCCGACCACCGCGTTCTCGGGGCAGGGGATCGAGTTCAACGAAAAGTCGCTCGGCCTCACGTTCGAGGACCTGCCGTCCAGGGCCCGAGCCGAGGTCTACCAACGCTTCCCCCAGCGGCCGAGGAACTTCCTCAACTACCGGCAGATCCGGCTCTGGGTGGTGCCGCGCTCCGGCGACTTCGGACCCGACCGGCCGCACTACTTCTTCTTCAAGGTCGGCACGGACGCCGACAACTACTATCTCTTCCGCTCCAGGCTGCCGCCGCCCGCCAATCCATCGGGCGTGACCGCGGGAGACTGGTCGCCCGAGGTCGTCATCGACTTTGGGGAGTGGTTCGACTTGCGCCGCGAGGCGGAGGAAGCCCTGCTGCTCACCTCGCGCGGTGCCGGAGATCCTCCGGTCGAGGTGTG
Organism: uncultured Gemmatimonadales bacterium; assembly: GCA_963751265.1. Taxonomy (GTDB): domain Bacteria; phylum Gemmatimonadota; class Gemmatimonadetes; order Longimicrobiales; family Gaopeijiaceae; genus SZUA-318. The sequence continues at coordinate 753,482 of CAVVTU010000001.1, forward strand.
GTCGCGCGACTCGTCGTACGCGGTGGTGCTCAAGGATCGTGGCCGTGCGCCGAACCTGGCGGCCGTCCGCGAGCTCTCGATCGGCGTCTGGAACGAGGGTGAGGCCCCCGTTACCGGGGAGGTCTGGGTGGACGAGGTGCGGCTCGGCCGACCGGTCCGGGACGCGGGGCTGGCCACCTCGGTGCAGGCGGACCTGGACGGCGCGGGTGTGCTGACCACGCACCTCTCGCTCACCGACCGGGGCGCGCTCTTTCACCAACTCCGCGACGACCCGACGTATCAGGCGGACCGGAGCGTCAACCTCACCTCGACGCTCCGGCTCGAGCGGTGGATGCCTTCGGACTGGGGCATCGAGCTTCCGCTCACGTTCTCGATGAACCGTATCAGCCAGAAGCCGACCTTCCTGACCAACTCGGACGTGCGTGCCGACCGGCTACGGGGCCTGCGGCCCACCAACGCCCGGCAGACGCGCATCGGGCTCTCCTTCCGCAAGAGCTCGCGGAGCGCCGACCCTCTCGTCGGTCTCCTGGTCGACGGCCTGGACGCCCGGTTCTCCTACACCTCGGCGGGAGGCTCCACGGTGACGACCCGGAGCAGCAGCGGGGTGGTGGACGCGGGCCTCGGATGGACCCGCAATCCGGAACGCCGCGACGTGGCGCTCGTGCCTTCGTTCGCGAGTCAGCTGATGCGTTGGCTTCTGCCCGGCGGACTCGAGCGCTCGGTTCTGGGCGCCCGGCTGCGCTGGACCCCGGAGCGGATCTCCCTCGGAACCTCATACCTGAACCAGACCAGCCGGATCTTCCGGTACGACCGCATCATCGAGCGGCCCTCCGACACGCTCGTGCTCGCCACGCTGGCACCGCGCGAGACCCTGCAGAGCGCTGCAGACATTCGCTTCCGGCCGCTCGAGTCGCTCACCACGGACTTCACGCTGCTCACCACGCGGGACCTGCTGGCTCCCCAGAAGGCGATCTCCGATACCATCGCGCAGAAGCTCATCGGGGCCGAGCGCGCGCGTGTGGCGGGGATGGACCTCGGATGGGAGACGAACCGCGACCTCCGGACCCACCTCTCCTGGCAACCCCGGTTGGTCGGCTGGCTGCACCAGGACCTGGAGTGGAGCAGCGTGTACAGCTCCGACCGGAACGCCAACTTCCTGGACCACGACCTGTCGGGCTCCGACTCCGTCGCGCTGGCGCGCAATGCGAGTGGGCAGCGCAACCTGCGGGCGTTCGTCTCTCTGGACCCGGCGCTGCTGGCCCGTAGTCTGATGGGTGACTCCACGACCCTGGGCCAGGGCGACCTGCGTGCGGTGGCCGGTGCCGTGCAGCCCCTCTCGGTCACGTACACTGACGGCATCATCTCACGCTTCGAGCGCGACCCGGTCTCGCCCGACGCGTCCTACCAGCTCGGGTGGGGAGGGCGGGGGAGCTTCCGGATGATCCAGGGCGACACGGCCGCCACGCTGACGGACCGCGCGGCGTGGACACTCGGGTCCGGGCTGCGGCTGCCCGCGGGCATGTCGGTCGATGTCGGCTACCAGCACAGCCTGTCCACCACCCTCGACACGCGCAGCAACCGCGAGACGACCGAAGAGCGCTGGCCCGACGTACACGCGAGCCTCCCGACCCTGACGTTCGCCGAGAAGTCTGCGGTGCAGCGCATCCGGCTCTCGTCCGGGCTGGTACGCAGCCTGCGCCGAACGATCTTCGGCAACGTGGGTCAGCAGGAGCGCACGACCCGCGACGTCCAGGTTCCGCTCGAGGTCTCGGTAACGTGGCTCGGCACCCTGGTCACCAGCTACCGGGGCTCCTTCCGCACGGGCAAGGGCTCCGACCCTACCGGCGACACGGAGCGCGACGAGACCAACCACCGGGTCTCGGTGACCTCGACCTTCATGCCGCCCGGCAAGATCGCCCAGTCGCTCGACCGGCCGGTGCGCCTGTCGCTGCTGGTGGGCTATACGGCCGAGCGCGACTGTCGCTCGACGGCCTCGCGGCCCGAGTGCGTCCCGTTCGTGGACCAGCTCCGCCGCAGCCTCAGCCTCTCCCTCGATACCAGCGTCGGCGGCTTCGAGATGGGCCTCGAGATGAACTACGACGACCGCCAGTCCTACGTCGGGCAGCAGACCGGCTCCACGCAGTTCCGCGTCGGCGTGTTCGGCCAGCTCAACTTCTCGTCGGGTACCTTCCCGCAGGCGGGCGCCGCGCCACGCTAGCGCCCACGCCCATCCGGCCATTCCCCGGTCTCGCTCCGACCGGCTCCTTGGGGCATGCATGACGCCGAGACGCGGGCGCTCGGACGGGCCGCGGCGTTGCTTCTCGTCCTGAGCGTGGTCCGCTGGGGATGGAGCCGGGCGCATCCGGCCGTTGAGGCGGCCGGGGCGGGTCCGGACGTGCTGCCCGAGCTGCTCGCCCGGAGCCGCGCGAGGGAGGACGACGCCCAGAAGCGTGCCCGCCCGCTCGGGCCGAACGAGCGGATCGATCCGAACCGGGCGAGTGCGGCGGACCTCGACCGTCTGCCGGGCGTGGGGCCGTCTCTGGCGTCCGCGATCGTGGCGGACCGCAAGCGCGCCGGCCCGTTCGAGCGTCCGGAGGCGCTGGTGCGGGTCGCGGGGCTCGGCGAGGGCACGCTCTCGCGGATTCGCGCCCATCTGGATTTCACGCACGTGCCTCCCGCGCCCCGACGGCGGCCGGCCCCCGCCGCCTCGTCCTCGTCCGGAGCCGGCGGCTCCGCCTCCGCCCGTCCGCCGCCCGTCCCCGCGCCGAAGGTCGACGTCAACCGCGCGGACGAGGCAACGCTCCAGACGCTTCCCGGCGTGGGCCCGGTGCTGGCGCGCCGAATCGTCGAAACACGCCGCCAGGGACCGTTCCGCACGGTCCAGGACCTCACCCGCGTCAAGGGCATCGGGCCCGCCAGCCTGGCGCGCCTCCGGGACCACGTTACGCTCGGTCCTGGGCGGTGAAATTGGAATTGCCCGCTCGTTTCACTTGTAGGGTGTGGGGCGGGACCCGTATTCTTAGCGTTGGTGTTGTGTGATCCGAATATTCCGTCAGCACACCCTGCCGGCCCTCCTCCAAACACGTGAGCGCAGCAGATGTCCGCGAAGGTCGCTCAGGAAATCCGGCTCGGCGATCTCTTCGTCCGCGAAGGGCTCATCACCCGGGAGCAGCTCGACGCTGGCCTGAAGGAGGCCAAGTCGAGCAACATCCGGATCGGCTATTCCCTGGTGAAGCTGGGGTTCGTGGCCGAGGAAGAGCTCACGCGCATGTTGGCCCGCCAGTACCGGGTGCCCGCCGTCGACCTCGACAAGGTCAACGTCGATCCGAAGATCATCAAGCTGGTTTCGGCGGAAGTGGCCCATAAACATCTGGTGCTCCCGCTCAGGCGGGTCGGCCGAATGTTGACGGTGGCCATGACCAACCCGACGGACCTCTCGGCGATCGACGACCTGAAGTTCATCACCCGAGCTCGAGATCGAGCCGGTGATCGTCGGCGAGTACACGCTGCGCAAGCACCTGGAGAACTACTACGGCACGCAGGAAGACGACGCGATCTGCGACCTCCTGGAGGAGTGGGGCGAGGAGGACGTCGAGGTCATCGAGGAGCAGGACGACGACGTCTCGGTCGCGGCGCTGCAGGCCGAGGTGGACTCGGCGCCGGTGGTGAAGTTCATCAACGGGTTGCTGACCGACGCCGTGCTCAAGGGGGTCAGCGACATCCACATCGAGCCCTACGAAAAGGAGGTCCGCGTCCGGTACCGGATCGACGGCGCGCTGCAGGAGGTCATGAAGCCGCCGATGAAGATGAAGGCGGCGCTCACCAGCCGCATCAAGATCCTGGCGGACCTCAACATCGCCGAGCGGCGTGTGCCCCAGGACGGACGCATCAAGCTGAAGATGAAGAAGCGGGTGGTCGACTTCCGTGTGTCGACGCTGCCCGTGATCTTCGGCGAGAAGATCGTGCTCCGTATTCTCGACAAGGGAAACCTGACCTTCGACCTCACGAAGTTCGGGTTCGAGCCCAAGGCCGAGAAGGACTTCATGTAGGCCATCGGCCGTCCGTACGGGATGGTGCTGGTCACGGGCCCGACCGGCTCCGGAAAGACGACCACGCTCTACTCGGCGCTCTCGCAGGTCAACACGATCGACACCAACATCATGACCGCCGAGGACCCCGTCGAGTACAACCTCTACGGGATCAACCAGGTGCTGGTCCGCACCGAGATCGGGATGAGCTTCGCCGCCGCGCTCCGAGCGTTCCTGCGCCAGGACCCGAACATCATCATGGTCGGTGAGATCCGGGATCTGGAGACCGGCGGCATCGCGATCAAGGCGGCGCTGACCGGCCACTTGGTGCTGTCCACGCTGCACACCAACGACTGCCCCTCCACGATCACCCGTCTCATCGACATGGGCCTCGAGCCGTTCAACGTGGCCTCGGCGCTCAACTTGCTGACTGCCCAGCGGCTCGTGCGCCGGATCTGCACGAGCTGCAAGGTCGAGACGACCTACGACGAAGAGTTGCTCAAGGCGGCCAAGGTCGACCTCGACTGGGCGTCTCAGGCAGACGTTCTACAAGGGCGAGGGTTGCGATCTGTGCGGCGGGAGCGGCTACAAGGGACGCCAGGGCCTCTACGAGGTGATGGCGATGAGCTCCGACGCATGCAGGAAGGCCATCATGCGGGGGGCCAGCACGGACGAGCTCCGCGACGTGGCCGTCGACGAAGGGATGCTCACGCTGCGCATGGACGGCTACAAGAAGGTCGAGCGCGCCGACACGACGCTGGATGAGATCATGAAGGAGACGTCGGTCGCCGGGTAGGTGACCGCTCACGTAGACCCACAAAGGAATGCGAATGAACCAGCCGGCTCCGGGCGCGGGCCAGCCGCCCCAGAATCCGCCCCAGCCGCAGGAGATCAACCTGCGTCTCCTGCTGCAGGAGATGATCCAGCGAGGAGCGTCCGACCTTCACGTCACCGTGGGAAATCCCGCGAAGCTCAGGGTCGACGGAGACCTGGTCAACTCGAAGATGGCCCAGGTGCTGGCGCCCAAGGATACGCTGTCGCTGGCCTACTCCATCCTGACCGAGAACCAGAAGAAGCGATTCGAGACCGAGGACGAGCTGGACTTCAGCTTCGGGGTGCAGAACCTGTCGCGCTTCCGGGGAAACGTGTACAAGCAGCGGGGCTGCGTGGCGATGGCCATCCGGCAGATCCCCTACGAGATCGTCTCGATCGAGAAGCTCGGCCTGCCGCCCGTCATCAACAAGCTGGCGGAGCGGCCCCGGGGTCTCGTGCTGGTCACCGGGCCGACCGGGTCCGGCAAGTCGACGACGCTGGCCGCCATGATCGACAAGGTCAACCAGGAGCGGAAGGGTCACATCATCACGATCGAGGACCCCATCGAGTTCATCCACCGCCACCAGAACTGCATGATCAACCAGCGGGAGGTGGGGGCGGACACCAAGAGCTTCGGGGCGGCGCTCAAGTACGCGCTTCGTCAGGACCCCGACGTCATCCTCATCGGCGAGATGCGCGACCTCGAGACGATCGGGGCCGCGCTGACCATCGCCGAGACCGGCCACCTGGTCTTCGCGACGCTGCACACCAACTCGGCGGCGGAGTCGATCAACCGCATGATCGACGCCTTCCCGTCGCACCAGCAGGCCCAGGTCCGCGCGCAGCTCGCCTTCGTCCTCGAGGGCGTGGTCACCCAGACGCTCCTGCCCCGCGCAAAGGGGAAGGGGCGGGTGGCGGCGGCGGAGATCATGATCTGCACGCCCGCGATCCGCGCGGTCATCCGCGACGAGAAGATCCACCAGATCTACTCGCTCATGCAGGCGGGCAAGAAGCACGGAATGCAGACGATGAACGACGCCCTTCAGATGCTCTACATCAAGGGCGAGGTCACATTGGAGGAAGCGCTCAAGCGGTCCTCGGACCCGGCGGAGTTGCTCCGCGCGGTCGGAGAGCCGATCCCTCAGCCGATGCAGGGATCATGAGCCACGTTACCGAGGAAAGCAGGTAGGGGGCCATGCCGACCTTCGCGTACAGTGCGAGACCCGCTACGGGCGGGGATATCCAGTCGGGCGAGATCGAGCTCGCCAGCAAGGACGATGTCCTCGCCTATCTGCACAGGCAGAAGCTGATTCCGGTCTCTGTCAGGCAGAAATCCAAGGAAATCAACATCACCTTCGGGACAGGCGTGAAGACGACGCGACGTCGTGATCTTCACGCGCCAGTTCGCGACGATGATCAACTCGGGGCTCCCGCTGGTGCAGAGCCTCGACATCCTGGCCGAGCAGACGGAGAACGCGGCGCTCAGGAAGACGATCCAGGAGGTGCTCTACGACGTGGAGTCCGGCCACACGCTGGCCGACGCCATGGGCAAGCACCCGAAGATCTTCACCGACCTGTTCGTGAACATGGTGGCCGCCGGTGAGGCCGGCGGTATCCTGGACACGATCCTGCTGCGCCTGGCGACGTTCCTGGAGAAGAACGACGCGCTCCTGCGTAAGATCAAAGGCGCGATGATCTACCCCTCGGTGATCATGACCGTGGCCGCCTCGGCCATCGTGATCCTGCTGGTGTTCGTGATCCCGACCTTCCAGAGCATGTTTGCGTCGGCGGGCATTCCGCTGCCACTACCGACCCGCATCGTGATCGGGATGTCGGCCTTCCTGCAGGCCTACTGGTGGGCGTGCGCCGCAGGGGTGATCGCCATTGTCGTGGGGGTGCGCCAGTTCTACCACACGGACGCGGGCGAGCTGCTCATCGACAAGCTGCTGCTCAGCTTCCCGATCCTCGGAGACATGCAGCGCAAGGCGGCCGTGGCGCGCTTCACGCGCACGCTGGGCACGCTGGTGTCGTCCGGCGTGTCGATCCTCGAAGGTCTCGAGATCACCGCGAAGACGGCCGGCAACCGGGTCATCCACGACGCCGTGATGGGCTCGCGGGCCTCGATCGCGGGCGGTGAGACGATCGCCGGGCCGCTCAAGGAATCCGGGGTGTTTCCGCCCATGGTCGTGCAGATGATCAACGTGGGCGAGCAGACCGGCGGACTCGACGAGATGCTCACGAAGATCGCCGACTTCTACGACGAAGAGGTGGACGCGGCGGTCGAGGCCCTGCTCAGCGCCATGGAGCCGATCATGATCGTGGTGCTCGGCGTGGTCGTCGGTGGCATGATCGTGGCGATGTACCTGCCGATCTTCGACATGATCAACGCGGTGAAGTAGTCAGGGGTGATGGCCTTCCAGACACTCGAAGAATCGACAGATGGACACTCGATTCGTCGTGTTCGGCATGGAGCTTTGTCCCAAGTGCTTTTGCAGATTGAGGTTAGGGCAAGACGAATCGGTATCTGAGCGGGGAAGGCAATAGGGCGGGATCTCCGAGGGAGTGGGGCCTTGCGTTGTGGTTTTGCTCGGCATCTCGTAATTGAGGGATATCGTCTCTCGTAAGTTGCTGCGTGGTCTTTCGTAATGGCGCGGAAGTTGAGCGCCACCAAGGTGTTAGCGAGCGGGGAGGTGACGCCAAGAACGGCGTCACCTCCCCGTTTGCGTTGCTGGAGTCACACTGGGAGGCCATCTTGCCTCCGGCCACAGGGACGACCGCCGGTCCCGCCCCCCGCCCGTGCCCAGCCCCGGACCCCACGTTTCAAATGAAGGACGCCGCGTGAGCATCGATACCGCCGATCTGAACAACCGGCTCTGGAGCGCTGCAGATCAACTCCGGGCGAACTCGAAGCTCCGGTCTTCGGAGTACGGACCGCCCGTTCTCGGGCTGATCTTCCTCAGCTACGCTGACCATCGATTCCGGCAGGCTCATCTTGAGCTGTCACAGAAAGCGCAGCCCGCGAGTAGCCGGCGCTCAATCGGCAAGGCTGACTACCAGGCGAGGGGGGTGCTCTATCTCCCTGACGAAGCCCGCTTCGGCTCGTTGCTTGAATTGCCCGAGGGGACGAATCTGGGGAAGGCTGTCAACGAGGCGATGAAGCTCATCGAGGAGGGGAATCCGGAACTCAAGGACGTTCTTCCGAAGACGTACCAGCGCCTCGAGAACGATACCATTGCCGCGCTGCTCAAGACCTTCTCCGGGATCCCCATGGACGTTGAAGGCGACGTCTTCGGGCGAATCTACGAGTACTTCCTCGGTAAGTTTGCCATGTCCGAGGGGCAGCGGGGCGGCGAATTCTTCACGCCGACATCGCTTGTCCGGCTCATGGTGGAGGTGATCGAGCCTTTCCACGGCCGTATTCTCGACCCTGCCTGTGGTTCGGGCGGGATGTTCGTCCAGAGTGCCCGCTTCGTCGAGAACCACAAGAAGACTCCGCAGTCGGAAATCTCTGTGTACGGTCAAGAAAGGGTTGCCGAGACGGTCCGACTCTGCCGGATGAATCTGGCCGTCCACGGACTAGCCGGCGAGATCAAGCAGGCCAACACCTACTACGAGAACGTCCACGACTGCGTCGGCCGCTTCGACTTTGTCCTAGCCAATCCGCCTTTCAACGTGAACGGAGTGGACAAGGAGAAGATCAAGGACGAGCCGCGCTATCCGTTCGGGATCCCCAGGACTGACAACGCCAACTACCTATGGATTCAAGAGTTCTACAGTGCGCTCAACGAGAAAGGGCGCGCCGGTTTTGTGATGGCCAACTCTGCGGCTGATGCCCGCGCCTCCGAACAGGAGATCCGCCAAAGGCTGATCGAGAGTGGCGCCGTGGACGCCATGATCGCCATCGGGAGCAACTTCTTCCTCAACGTGACGCTCCCCTGCACGCTGTGGTTCCTCGACAAGGGCAAGATTGGGACTGACCGTGAGGACACAGTGCTATTCATCGACGGTCGGCACATCTACCGCCAAGTAGACCGGGCCCACCGCGACTTCGCGCCGGAGCAGCTCGAGTTCATTGCCAACGTCGTGCGGCTCTACCGGAGCGAGAAGCCGGACGACCGGTGGGGAAGCACTCAGATGCTCGCCCAGCGGTTCCCGGACGGGGGGTATCAGGATGTGCCGGGGCTCTGCGCGGTGAAGACACATACGGAGATCGAGGCGCAGGGATGGAGTCTGAATCCGGGGCGGTACGTGGGAGTGAAGGAACGCGAGGACGACGACTTCGACTTCTACGAGCGATTGGAGGAGCTAAACGAGGAATTGGAGGTGCTCAACGCGGAGGCGAGAGAACTCGAAGAGCGGATCGCGGTGAATGTGGCGAACATGCTGGAGGGGGCAGGGACATGAACGGTTCTCCAGTCGGGTGGCCACGGGTCCCGATCGAGGAAGTCTATCTGGGTCTTTTCGACGGCCCACACGCAACTCCGAAGCTCGCCGACGAGGGGCCAATCTTCTTGGGCATCAAGAACATCACGGAGGATGGTCGGCTGGACTTTTCTGAGATCCGGCATATTTCGGAGCGTGAGTTTCCGCGCTGGACGAAGCGGGTCGAGCCGCAACCCGGAGACATCGTCTTCACGTACGAAGCCACTCTCAACCGCTACGCGATAATCCCCAGCGGTTTCCGGGGATGTCTAGGCAGGCGTACGGCTCTCATCCGGCCGGATCCGGCAAAGGTCAACACTCGCTTTCTGTTCTACTACTTCTTCAGCCCGGAGTGGCGGAGCACGGTAGCTCGAAACATGCTAAGCGGCTCAACAGTTGATCGTATTCCTCTGAGCGAGTTCCCGCGCTTTGAGATCGCCCTCCCACCCTTGGACGTACAGGATCAGATCGCGGGCACCCTCTCAGGCTACGACGATTTGATCGAGAACAATATCCGTCGGATCGCGATCGTGGAGGAGATGGCGCAGGCAATCTACCGCGAGTGGTTCGTGAACTTCCACTTCCCGGGCCACCAGCAGGTGGAGATGGTGGAGTCGGAGCTGGGACCAATCCCCGAGGGGTGGGAAGTTTTGCCGATTGGTGAAGCGGTAGATACTCTAGGCGGTGGAACCCCATCGACGAAGAAAGAGGAGTACTGGGAGGACGGGGACATTGCGTGGTTCTCCCCCAGTGATCTCACCGCTGCCGGAACGATGTTCATCACGGATTCGGAGCGACAGATCAACCAACTTGGCCTCGACAAGAGCTCAGCCAAGCTCTTTCCTGCATACTCCGTCATGATGACGAGCAGGGCTACCATAGGCGTAACCGCCATCAACACGACTAGGGCGTGCACGAATCAGGGTTTTGTCACATGCGTTCCGAACGAAAGACTGTCGGCGCTTCAGATACTGTTTTGGGTGCGAGAGAACCTCGAGTTGATCACCACCCTCGCATCGGGTGCGACGTTCAAGGAGATAAACAAGACCACATTTCGAGGGCTTCCGATCGCAGTACCGGATAGAGCGGTTTCCGAGCAGTATCGGGAGGTTGTTGAACCGATCGGCAGGGAGATCGAGACACTTCAGCGTCAGGTCAGACTTCTCGAGGAAACCCGAGACATCCTCCTTCCCAGACTTGTATCCGGAGATCTCGACGTGAGCGAACTGAGCGTCGAGCCCGACGCTGCGGTGGCATGACCGCGCACCATCCGGATGCGGAGGACGCGCTGGAGACAGCCGCTGCCGAGTTGTTCGGCACCCTCGGCTTTGACGTAGTGAACGCTCAGCACGAGACCTGGCCCGGCAGCCTTCTTGGCCGTTCGACCTCCGCTGAGGTCGTCCTCACCGCCCGTCTTCTTCCAATCCTGGAGCGCCTCAATCCCGACCTTCCCCGGGAGGCGCTTGATCTGGCTGCCGACGAACTCGCGCGTGATCGCAGCGCGCTATCCATGGCCCAGGCCGATCGCGAGACCTATCAACTCCTTCGGAACGGCGTGCTCGTGCCGTTCAAGGATGAGGAGGGCGTCGAGGTCGAAGAGATCGTGCGGGTTGTGGATTGGGACAATCCCGGAAACAACGACTTCCTCCTGGTGCGGCAGTTCTGGGTAACGGGCGAGCTGCACAAGCGTCGTCCAGACCTTGTCGGCTTCGTGAACGGACTTCCGCTACTGCTTGGTGAGCTGAAGGCGCCCACGAAGCCCCTGAAGGACGCCTTCGACGACAACCTGCGGGACTACAAGGACACGATCCCGCATGTCTTCTGGTACAACGCATTCATCCTGCTCAGCAACGGTGTGGAGACGCGCGTCGGCACACTGACGGCGGCGTGGGAGCATTTCACCGAGTGGAAGAAGATCAGCGACGAAGACGAACCCGGCGTGGTCTCCCTTGAGACTGTCATCCGCGGCACCTGCGAGCAGCACCGCCTCTTGGACCTGGTCGAGAATTTCGTCCTCTTCGCCGACGCCGGCGGAGGGTTGACGAAGCTGCTGGCCAAGAACCACCAGTACCTCGGCGTCAACAACGCCATCGAAGCCGTCCACAGAATCCAGGACAACCACGGCCGACTGGGCGTCTTCTGGCACACGCAGGGTTAGGGCAAGAGCTACTCGATGATCTTCTTCGCGCAGAAGGTCCTGCGGAAGCTGCCGGGGAACTGGACGTTCGTCGTCGTGACGGACCGCCAGGAGCTGGACAAGCAGATCTACAAGAACTTCGCCAGCGTGGGTGCGGTGACGGAGCCGGAGGAGTCGGTGCGCGCGGAGAGCGGCGACCACCTGCGGCAGCTTCTCGGCGAGGACCACCGCTACGTCTTCACGCTGATCCAGAAGTTCCGCACCGAGCCGGCGAGCCTATCCGATGCTCTCCGATCGCGACGACATCATCGTCATGACCGACGAGGCCCACCGCAGCCAGTACGACATCCTCGCCGCGAACATGCGCACCGCCCTCCCAACGCGGCGTTCATCGGCTTCACCGGCACCCCCTCATGGCGGGGGAGGAGAAGACGCGGGAGGTCTTCGGCGACTACGTCAGCGATCTACAACTTCCAGCAGTCGGTCGAGGACCAGGCCACAGTCCCGCTCTACTACGAGAACCGGATCCCCGAGCTGCAGCTCCTGAACGAGAGACCTTCAACGAGGAGATGGAGCAGCTCCTCGAGGACGCCGAACTGGACGAGGAGCAGGAGAAGAGGCTGGAGCGCGAGTTCGCGCCGAGAGTACCACCTGATCACCCGCGACGACCGGCTCGAGACGATCGCCGAAGACCTCGTGCAGCACTTCATCGGGCGGGGCTATCAGGGCAAGGCGATGGTCGTCTCCATCGACAAGGCACCGCCGTCCGCATGTACGACAAGGTGCAGGCGCACTGGAAGCAGCGTACGCTCGATCCTGAAGCGCGAGATCCTGGCCACCGATGGCCAGCGAGCGCGACGAGCTGCTCGAGGACGGATCGCGTTCATGGAGCCGACCGACATGGCCGTGGTCGTGTCGCAGTCGCAGAACGAGATCGACGACTGCAAGAAGAAGGGCCTCGACATCCTGCCGCACCGCAAGCGGATGGTCGAGGAGGATCTCGAGACGAAGTTCAAGGACCCGGACGATCCTCTCCGCATCGTCTTCGTCTGCGCATGTGGATGACCGGCTTCGACGCGCCGCCGTGCTCGACGATCTACCTCGACAAGCCGATGAAGAACCACACGCTCATGCAGACCATCGCACGGGCGAACCGCGTGTTCGGCGACAAGCGGGCCGGCCTGATCGTCGACTACGTCGGCGTCTTCCGAAATCTGCAGAAAGCGCTGGCCATCTACGGCGGTGGTGGAGCGGAGGGAGGGCAGAAGCCGATCCGGAACAAGCAGGAGCTGGCCGGCGACCTGAAGAAGCAACTGGACGGAACGGTGGCGTTCTGCCACGAGCACGGCGCCGACATTCCCGCACTTGTTCCGCTCAAGGGGTTTGAGCGCATCGCCAGGATGAAGGATGCCCGGGAGGCGCTCCTGGTGAGCGAGGAAGTGAAGAAGCAGTTCCTCGCCCTAGTCGCGCGCCTCCGGCTGCTATACAAGGCCGTTCTCCCCCATCCTGCGGCCTCAGCGTACACGCCTGCCGTTTCGACGTTAAGTGCACTGGCGGAGATGATCCGTGCGGTCACCGTGCCGGTCTCAGTCGACGAAGTCATGGGCGAGGTGGAGGAGCTCCTCGACCGCTCGATCGCCGCCGAGCCGTTCGTAATCCGGCCAACACGGCCGGAGTATGCCGGCGCCGACCACATCGACCTCAGCCAGATCGACTTCGCCTTGCTCCGCGAGAAGTTTGTGTCGGATCACAAGCGCACGCAGCTCGAGCGGCTGAAGGCAGCCCTCGGTCACAAGCTCGAGGAGATGGTCCGCCTCAACCGCACGAGGATCGACTACCTTGAGAAGTTCCAGGGGATGATCGAGGAGTACAACGCCGGGTCGAAGAACATCGAGCTCTTCTTCGACGAGCTACTCGCGTTCGCGAAGAAGCTGTCGGAAGAGGATCAGCGGGCCGTCGCTGAGAACCTGACCGAGGAAGAGCTTGCTGTCTTCGATCTGTTGATGAAGCCACGGCCCGAACTGACGGACTCCGAGATCAAACACGTGAAGGCGATCGCGCGGGAACTGCTTGAGACCTTGAAGCGAGAGAAGTTGGTCCTCGATTGGCGGAAGCGGCAGCAGAGCCGCGCCTCAGTCTTGGTTACGGTGCAGGAGGCTCTGGATAGACTCCCCCGCGCATACTCGAAGGACCTGTACGACAAGAAGTGCGAGGTCGTCTTTCAGCACATCTTCGAGGCGTACGCGGGAGCCGGGACGAGTGTTTATGGGGCGGATGCGGCGTAGGAGTCCTCCCGACTGATGTTTGCCTGGCGGCTCCTGCGCCCGACTGACGACCGGATCAACAGGTTGCGGGAGCCCTGGCAATGGTCGCCGGGACGCCAGCATTGTCGTATCGCACAGCTTGGAGATCGCGGGCAGCAGATGCCTCAGTACGGCGGGCAGGAGTCCTCCCTGCAACGGACCGGCTGCGCTGACCGGCCAGTCGACTGCCGTTCGATCCAGCTCATCATCGTACGTTGTGCCTCAGCACCCTTCGAATCCGGCGTTGAGCAGATCAAGACACTGCTGGAGCGACCGATGAGACGTCGCGTCACAGACGTGTGAAGCCGGCGCTGCGCGCTTGGAGGTACTGGGTCACGCGCCTTGCACCTCGCGGCCCCACCCAGCATTCTTGGCGCGCAGGTTAGACTCGACGTCCTTTCGGAGGCGCCTGACAGGTCCAGGCTCTACGATATCTCATCGACCCGTCGGCCCGACATCGACTCAGGGAAACATCTCCGAATGAGCGCATCATCCGCCTACCTCATTGGCCGCAAGCGCACGGCGTTCAACAACGCCGAAGGCGATCAGGCGGACATCCTGATCGCTGCCGAACGCCTGGACAAGCAGCACCTGACGGGGCGTCGCTTCCACCACTGCACGTTCGCGAACGTCAGCTTCCTGGATGCCGTCCTCCAAGACTGCCGCTTCGACGATTGCGCGTTCCTGGCATGCTATTTCCGCCACACGCGGATCGTGAACTGCACGTTCGTCGGTGCGAAGTTCGTCGGGTGCGAGTTCCCGAAACCAGCAGTCCAGTCATCCGATTTCCGGTACGCGCAGTTCGAGAACTGTGCCGTATCCTTCGAGGAGATGGAACACTGTCTCCCTCGGGAGCCGAACCTCCGTGAGAACCTTAGCAACTGCCTTGCTGTGACCTCCGAGCAGTTGGGATTCACCTCGCAAGCACGCCGGTATCGGCTGTCTGCCATCCAGGCTCGAGACGAGCATCTCTGGGCAGCGGTCCTCGGCAAGAGCGAGTGGTACCGGGACCACTACGACCTTGGCCGACGCATCGGCGCGGCGCTCAGTTGGCTGGCAAGCAAGCTCAACGGATTGCTCTGGGGCCACGGCGAACGGTGGGCCGTACTCGCGCGCAATCTCGGTGTCGCCGCGCTGGTGCTCTTCCCGATCGTGCTGTGGACTCTCCGAGACGGCATCCAGCTGGCTGATGGTAGGCGGCCGGGCGTTGGCCAGATCGTATGGCTGAGCGTTACCACAACCATACCGGTCGACGGCATCAACTCCCTCGTGGCGGCGAGTCCCCTAGCGCGTGTTGTCCTCACCCTGGAAGCCTTCATGGGGATCGTGATTGCTGGTCTCTTCGTCACTCTCCTGGTTCGCCGGGCGCTTCGCCGGTGACCAGAGTGCTCGTCGACGTGGTCTCGCCCCGTGCCGTTTGGCTGTATGGCTCGGTTGCCAGGGGCGATGCAGATGAGCTTAGCGACGTCGATGTCCTCGTCGTAGGAGACTCCGCAAGCCTAACAGAGGAGGAGCGAGCCTCATTGCCGTCCAATGGCCCGCTTTCTCTGAGTCACTACACCTGGGGTGAATTCGAAGCCATGGCGCTCTACGGGTCGCTTTTTCTCCACCATCTGAGGAGCGAGGGGAAACCCCTTTCGCACGTTGGGGAAGGGCGCAACCGGATAGGGCAACTTCTCGATGCGCTTCCTCGATACATGTTTGCCGGCAGGGACTTGGTTGCATTCGAGCGAACCGTCGACGACGTGCGGCGAGGCCTGGAGGTCGGTACCCCTCCGGCCTTTGAACTGGCCGTCCTCGGAGGTGTCGTTAGACACGCGTCAGTACTCGCGTGCTACCTCGCGGGCCATCCGACGTTTGGGCGCGGCGCCATTCGCAGAGCGTGTCGGTACCTCAGCCTGTCTACTGACGCGAGCGGCTTTGAGACGCTCTACCTCTTCCGAGTGCATGAGTTCGGGCGGTGTGCCTTACCCCATCAGCCGTCTCTTGCCGAAGCACACGGGTGGGTTGAGCGTATGAGAGAGTACTTAGCTGCCCTACGGAGTCACTATGCCCACGAAGTATGATTGCCTCGAGCTCCTGGCTGAGGTGCGGAAATGTGCCAGCGACCCCGAGTCGGCTTACGTGCTGAGGACACGTCTCATGCGTGCTGTGCTTGCGACCGGTCAGTTGGCTGCCAAGCGGTGCGGTCTGGAGCAACCGACTACGCCTAGTGACCTCCATCTCTTGCGCATCAGCGACCCTGCTGAGGCGGATCTCGTAGCCACTGCAAACGTCGTGGTGTCTCTTGGTCGAAGGCTCTGTCAGCCGAGCGAGGCGCTCGACTCTCGGTGGAAGGCGGGCTGGAACGAAATGGAGCCAGCCTTGGCGGAGTTGGAGAGCCGCCTTCAGTCCCTCCCGCGACGAGGTTCGGCTGCTTGAAAGGTAGCTCCTAACTCGGTGCTCAACCTGACCCGGTTCGGCTCTCAGCGGCGGGGCCCGTCGCTTTGCTCAACCCCGACGCTATTCCCTCCACATACCGCGCGCATGCGGGACCCGGATGTCGTCAGGTGCCAGGACATACCGGCTGCCGGGAGGAGCGGATTCTTGAACCAAGCGAGCCAAGCCTCGATGCGCGGTGGAGGCCAAGAGGGCCAGCGCGCTTTGCGCCCCCGCTTCCTTGGGCATGCGTTCGCCCGTGTACCTGAGGGCCTCGTCGCTGACGACGAGTGTGTATCCGAACACACGGAACGCGTGCGTGAGCTCACCGGTGAGTCGGCGGAGAAGATGCAAAGCGTCGGCTGACTGCAGTGGTGACAGGCGCAGGATGGCAGATGTCCCGAGGTGCCGCGCCAACTCATGCGTCACTCCCCAGTCAACTAGGTCCTCGACGCCGGGGAGCGCAGACCGCAGGCCCGGAAACGCGGCACAGCAGAGAACCAGGGCTCGTCGTGAGGGCCAATGCCGCGTTGGGCTGCCCCGGTGTTCAATCGGTATTACGCTATCGCCGACAAGCAGAGCCATGGAGCGCTGGCGACCGACCTCGTAATCGCGGGTGGATGCACTCCCGTATCGCCCGGGCAGCCTCAACTGGTCGATATCATCGATGATCACGACTGCCCGCTCGACGAGCGCGCGTAGGTCGTCATCATGGTCGCTGCCTGGTACTTGGTCGTACAGGGACCATCAGGTAACCCGCGACATCGTTCCTTGCCAGTTGAGTTCGGCCATCGCGTTCGCCGGGAGGTAGAGCCAGGGCAGGCCGATGGCCTTGGCCAGGGCCAAGGCGAGTGTTCGCTTCCCGACTCCAGGGGGGCCGAGGAGAAGGGCCCGGAGGAGTGGAGTTCGGGGAGAGAGGTCGCGTGCCAGATGGCGCACTCCGAGGACCGCTAGCTCGCTCAGCGCGGCGTCGTGCCCGACGACGTACTTGGCCATCTCATCTCGCAAGAGGCCATACAGAACTCCGGCGTCTTCCGGGGACGTCGGCACCAATGCCCCAATGGACTTGGGGGAGGTGCCCGGGCCATTCGTGGAGTCCACTGTGCTCGCCTCCTCACGCCGCGGGCGGAAGCTGTGAGACACTCATCGGGAGGCGACTGATGAAGTCGCGGAGGTCACGGTCGGACCATTGCCTGAGTGAGAGCTTCAGCCCGGCAAGGACGTCGGCGGAGTAGGATTGCGCGGCATTCCGCGAGTGAGCCCACGTCACAAGCATCACCCGCCACCACCACAGGTCTCGGCCGCTATGGCGGAGTACGCCAGGTCGCCGGAGGCTCGGCGCATGTAGCCCCTTCAGTCGTTCCACCTCACGGACCAGTGCCACCTCCATCTTGGCGAGTTCAGCCAGGACCGGTTCGGTCTCGTCAAAGGGCCTCGGCATCGGACAGGCTCTGATTTCAGCGCACAGCTTGGACATCGTCGCTTCTCCGTTCTGTGTGAAAGTCTGCCTTCGACCTCACGTCTACCGGGCGCCGCTGGGAGCGCCGAATCGCACAGGGGGGGTCGTGGTGGCTCCAGGATTGGCTGACCGGAAGCGGAGATTCCGTGGGCCCATAGCCACGGTTCGTCCTGCGTTTGAGCCCCAACCGGCTGTATCTCGGCGCTCCGGCCTGGCATCCGCTTCCTCCCTCCAGACCCCTGGTCCGACGAAATCCCGGGTTCCGCCGCGTGTCAGGTAGGCTGCTCGCCGAAGGACTTCTTTACGCATTCAAGCGAGGAGGTCGTATGGCGGGCGGGGACCCACTACTGGAGATGATTCAGGCGTTGGCCATCGAGGCACGGGCGCGATGTGGCCGTGATGGAGGGGAGAGAGTCGAGGTGCTGGGAGGCCGTCGCCTCGACGGCGGCTCGTCGGTCACCTACAGGTTCATGCTGCGTACTCCGAGGAGGCCGCTTCGAGAAGGAGAAGCCGTGTACCTTCTCAGGGGAGAGGCGGACACGCTGGGCGTGGTCACCCGCGCCTGTGACAAAGGTCGGGTGGAGATATCTGTGGACGAGGACCTTGGACTAACGGTCCCCGAGGCCATTCTCGTCCGCGACGACAGCTATCTAATCGACGCCCTGAGACACCGACTGAAGGCGGTGCGCCGAGGGTCAGCGCCCTTTCGTTCAATAGGACCCTCGCGCTCCAGGTTCTGGAGCCAGAACGCTGGACGCGTCCACCAAGGGTGGCTACTTCCATTGAGGCGAGTGGGACCCTGAATGAAGACCAGGAACTGGCGGTGGCTGCGATGGCGCTCCCGGGCGTGACCGTCATTTGGGGACCACCTGGTACTGGCAAGACGGCCACGCTCGCGGCAGGAGCCGTCGAGAGCGCCCGGAACGGCAAGTCCATCGCTCTGCTTGCTCACACCAACATCGCCGTAGATGGTCTCCTGGAGGGCGTACTGGACCGACTGGGGCCGGATGCCCTGCCAGAGGACGCAGTGGTTAGGGTGGGTGACATCAGAAGTCCCACGCTGCGGAAGAAGTATGGGGACCGCGTCGCATTCGAGAGCATCATCAAACGACGAAGAGCGCTGCTGGAACCGGAGATGGAGGAGCTGGGCACGAGCATCGCTGGGGCCCGCGCGGAGGTGCGCCAACTCGAGGGCGACCCGGACGCGGACAGAGCGAGGGTGGAGAGTGCACGCAGGCAGCTAGAAGAGTATTTCCACCGTGCGGCCGTCGTGGAGCGACAATACGACGAGGTTCCCGCCAAGGTGGTAGCGGAGGCCCAGGTATTCGCGACCACGGTCCACCGTGCGTACCTACCGGGTCACCCTCACCGGCAGGTCGACATGGTCGTGGTGGACGAGGCCTCGACGGTGCCCCGCCCGATGTCCGTCTTCGCCGCCGGCCTCGCAAAGCAGACAGCGGTGTTTGGGGGCGACCCGCGCCAGCTTGGCACCATTACCAAGTCGACCGCAGATGAGGTGCGTCGGCATGTGGCGACAACGGTGTTTGGAGATACTTCGGCGGCCCGCGCGAACGGGAAGGGAGCGATTCTACTCCGAAACCAATACCGGATGAGCCCCGGAGATTGCCCGCTTGGTCAACGAAATGAGCTACGGCGGCCGCACACTGCTGACGCCTGCCGTCGTCCGGCAACGTGAGGCGCCGAGGCCCGGGCTGCTGCTGTCCCCCGTCAGCTACATCGACACGTCCTCCCTTCATCCCCGTGCCCGCATCCCCAGAGGCACGTGGACTCGGGTCAACGATGTGCACGCGCGGGTGGTTGCGCAGTTGCTGCGTGAAGTGGCTGACGGAGGAGGACCAAATGTACCATCCGCGGTCATCACCCCGTACTGGGGGCAGGCACGGAGGATTCGGAGGGAGCTACCAGAAGAGCTACGTCCGCTTGTCGAGGTCGATACCGTCCACCGTTTTCAGGGAAGCGAGCGGCCAATCGTGGTCTTCGACGTCTCCGATGCCAAGGGCACACCGCTGAGCCGGTTCCTTCGCATCCGACACCCCAATGATGACGGGGCGCGTTTGTTCACCGTGGCCCTGAGTCGAGCTCAGTTCAACCTGGTTGTCCTTGCCGACTTCGCATACCTCGATGAGAAGGCATCGCAATTCGCTTTTGTCCGGAAGCTCCTTGCCTACCTGAGGAAGAACGGCACGCCGATTGTCCTCCCGTCTCGTAGTCTGGTCGGCGTGTGACCTGCGCGGGAAGCGTCAGTGCGTGGACCCCGCGGACGTGTGGACGGCGCTCGCCCGGTCAGCTCGGAACGTCCCGAAAGACCTTGGTGAACCCGTCTGCCGCATGGCGGTCACGGTCGAGGTCCTGCCAGTCTCTCAGCTCTATGAACAGGGGTTCGACCCCACGATGAGAGGTACTGCGGGTACCTGGTAGGGGGACCACGCGCATCGCTATGTGGTCGGGGTATCGTAGGGCGCTATGGGGCCTGAGGCGTACTGGTGACCAATGCACGTCGTCAACGGGAATGGTTGGTAGTGCCTCACGGACCTCAGCGGGTGTTACGTCCATTCTGGCAAATCCAACCACGCGATTGCGCGTACTCACATACGCAGCTGCGGTCATGCTCTCCCACACCTTGCTGCGCGGATGTTGGTTGAGGTTGGGCTCGAAGGCTAGCCAAAGTCTCAGGGAGTAGTCTGGGTCAGGACGACTTGCCACCGGTGCCTGGTCCAGAGGTCCGCCCTGAAGTTCGACCGGACCATACGTCGGTGAACGCCGGAACAAGGCGCGTCGCCCAATTCGGATACGGCTTGCCCGTGACGACCGCGGCCACGACGCAGGCTCGCTCAATGAGCTGCCACAGCGGACCCACCCGAGCGGACCCCCAGCAGCCCGAGCGGAGAACTCGCCTCCCCCCGATACTCGCGTCCAGCGTAGCCGAATGGGCCGCTCATCGGCTGGGGGATACGCCACCGGCCCCGCCAGATATCCAGCACGGCTTCCAGCAGTCGATATCTGACCTCCGCGCTGGGGCGCGGCGCATTGATGAGCCCGGGGCGGGGCGAGTGAATCCACCGAGTAGCCGTCGGGTGGCTGACTCCGACCGCGTTCGCCGCTGACCGAATGGCGAGAGTGATGCCCACATCCGTGAACTCGCGGAGCACGGAGTCCCAGAAGACCTGATAGCGGCTCCTCTCCACCGGGTGTCTGCCCCGAGGCAGTGGGGCGTCCTCAAGCCAGGTCGCTCCGCACAGAGGGCATCGCCGTCTCAGCCTCGTGAGGCCGTCGACCGTTGTGTACTGCCCGTGGCGGTAGCCCCAGGCGGAGTCGACGACCCGACGTCGGAAGCAGGCGCACGGCCCACTATTTCGCGGAAATCGTCTCTCATCTAAAGCTGGAGGCATGACCCTGTCTCGGTGACATAACACAGAATTATGCAAAAATCTGCAACAAAACCAAGATAACCGCCATTTCCGCGAAACGCGGTGATTTGGCCCGGTAGTGTGCTCCTGGACGCGAGGGAAGAACTCGGCGGAAGGGACTACCGGGATTGCCGCGGTCGGTCCGAGACCGGGTAGGGTGGCGAAGAACGACGACACCGGGCGTCGCGAGGGCGCCCGGGCCAGGAATGACGATAGGAGCCGATAGATGAGTTCGAGTCGGAAGGTGACTCCAATCCGCCGGCCCGGCCGCAAGGCTGGGGAGGACCAGGCTCGGAAGTCCCAACCCGGGAGCTACCGTTCGGCGTGGGACGTCGACGTGACAAACCCCCCGCCAGGACTGCGGTTGCCCCACTACGATGGCATTGGACGAGGTCCCTGGGGACCTCCGGCAGCGGGCGGTCGAGAAGGTCATCGTGGGTGCGGCGGTTCGTGGAGGAAGGTTGTCCGCGCGGGCGACTGATGACATACGCGGAGGCTTACGCCGCCGCGATGTGGTATCCCGCACTGACAACGTCCCTGCCTACAACACGCTGAGGGACTGGGCTAGGCTGTACGCACTGTGGGGAACCCTCGGTCTCGTCGACAAGGTGCGAAAAGACGCGGGTCGCTCGCGGAACATCAAGTAGGGACGTGCGGGAAATCGCCCTTGCGTGCTTGGTGGGACTGAAGTCCGGGTGCGCCCAGGCCCTGTCCTACTTGGATAGGGCGCTGCCCAAGGGTGTGGCACTCCCCTCGTACCACACGATGTGGAGGGAAATTCAACGGTTCCGGCGCCGCAACCCCCATCTGGTGTCGTTGGTCAAGGAGGGCATCGGGGGGTGGCGGAACCGCTTCCGCCTCGCCCTTCCAGGGGTCGAGTTCCCTGCCGGGTATCGCGTGGCGCTCGACAGCACCGCCTGTGACGTCGTCGTTCGGGTTCGAGACTTCAGCGTAAGCGCGGGATGGAAGGCCATCCGATGCGTGCTGACGGTGGTGGAGGATGTCGGTAGCCGGGCGTTGCTGACGTTCAACCTATCGACCTGCGACATCGATTCGGGCATCGCGTTGGGCACGATTCGTCGGACCATTGTGCCCGGCCTCAACTACCCCGGACTTCCGACCATCGGTGTGCCGCGACAGGTGCTTGTCGACAGCGGCCCGGAGCATCTCGCCGGTTTCCGCAGTGCGCTCGATGCCGCGGGCGCCAAGGTCGTGTACACCTCAGGGAACCCCGAGGACAACGGTCGTGTCGAGCGAGTGATTGACACGATTAACACCGAGGTGCTGGCCAATCTACGCGGCTACCTCCCCGTGGAAGGTCTCTTCAACCCATACCGGG
Organism: uncultured Gemmatimonadales bacterium; assembly: GCA_963751265.1. Lineage (GTDB taxonomy): Bacteria > Gemmatimonadota > Gemmatimonadetes > Longimicrobiales > Gaopeijiaceae > SZUA-318. The sequence continues at coordinate 775,829 of CAVVTU010000001.1, forward strand.
ACCCGGAGAACGAGGACGCGAAGAGCCGGCTCAGCCTCAGAATCAACCGACGCAAAGTGAAGGTGCCTCTCGACGGACTACTGACCCTCGAGGAACTCGAAGCGCGTATCCACGCCTGGGCCACCATCTATAACGCTCGCGGGCACAGTTCCCTTCGGGCCAACTCGCTGCTGCTCCACCAAGCCCTCGAACTCCACGAACTGCTGAATGAGCAGGCGGCATAATGCCCGGTAAGGAGACCACCATGGCCATACACGATGACGTACCTATGCTGCGCGCACCGGATAGGCTCCCCGGAGAACGGGCCCAAGCTCCTCTCGCCCATGGACTTCATAGGGCTCACCAGCCAAGGAATGGACCCCACCCGTTTAGGAGACGACTGGGGCCTGCACGAGGTGGACATCGACACCATCGACAAGGACGGTTTCCAGCTGCACGGAGTCGCATACACCGCTGCCGAACTCATCCCGTACACGACCGGCAACAAGGAAGGCCCACGCCCTCATCTCGTGGCCAGGTATGACCGAGCACAGGCGGCCCGGGGAGTGCTCCGCGACGTGAAGGTTCTGGAAGTCATCGAGGGCGGCGTGTACCGACCTGTCTGTATCGCAGTCCCCCGTGAGCAACTGAAGCACGACGGAGCAAGTCGCGCCGAATTCATGGCGTTTCGCAGAGAGTACCTGAGGGTGCTCGTCGCCAAGCGCAATCTGACCGAGCGCGAAATCCAGGCTCATCGAGGGCAGGAGCAGGAGCTCAAGGCGTTCTACGACGAGCAGGGCGCCCACGCGCGGCGGACGCTGAAGGTCGAGCGTGGGGTCAGTGCTCGCGCGACTGTCTACGGCGAAGACCCACAGGGGGCCGGCAATGACGGGAAGAGGCAGAAGCAGGAGCGGATAGGAAAGGCCCTTCAGGAGGCGGATTCGGCCGTCTCCGAAGCGGACGGCAGCGATGCGGGCATCAAACCCGCCCAGAAGGATACCGCGCGGCATGGAACCACCTCTACCCGTGTGTCAGCCGACGACAAGAGTGGGCGCATCGGCACCGCGCTAGGCGGGAAGTCCGGCTTCGTCGAGGACGACGACGAGACTTGAGTCAGCCCCCGGAAGACGGAGAGTGCAATGAGCAAGACACGAAGGGAGACCGATGAGGTGCCTGCAAATGGCCTGCTGAGTCCGGAGGAGCACGAAGAATCGCTGGAGTGGACGCCGATGTGGTACAGGCAGCCGGTCCACTCTCAAGTCGACCACCAAATGCGGAAGGCGTTCGCCGGTCGAGAGAACACCATCATCATCGGCCCACGCGGTGTTGGTAAGTCGATGACCGTCAAGGCTACGGCAAAGCGGCTACAGGTCGAGGACATGCAGAGGGTGTCGGGTGAACGGCCTGTCACCGGACCCGACCTAGTGCTCGAACGGCAAGGCCGGCTGCCCGCCCATCCGCGGGACATCACGTACTATGTGACCGCTAAGGCAGATGGGCGAAAGACGGTGCTCAGAGACCTCCTCCGGGAGTTGAAGGCCAGGTTGCCGCGCGGCGCTCAACGCACATGGACAGACACTGAATGGGTCGAGCGTACGGTCCGGGAGCTCAAGGAGCGCAGCGTCCATCTCGTCTGCATAGATGAAGCACAGGAAATCAGTGTTCCGAACCTGGAACTCCTCAAGGCTGTGTGGGACCAGGCCAAGGCCGATGAGTATCCACTGGGCATGGTGCTTGTTGGGGAGCACGACCTACGGGACCACATGGTAGCCGCCAAACTGCTGGGCCAGAGGTTCACGTGCGAGATACACTTTCCCCGATTCGAGTCGCTGACAGCTGAGATAGAGCGCTGGCACCCCCACCTCTTGCGGCTGAAGGGCTCCATGAAGGCACCGGAGTGGAAGAAGGTCGCGGAGCAGATAACGGATGCCGCCAACGGCTCCTTTCGGCGCCTGGTGGCGGTGCTCGAGAACATGAATGAATTCGCACTGACGATGAATCGGCGCGTCGATGTGGAAATTGTCGAGCTCGCGCTCGCCAACCTCGCCCCGGAGGACTGATGGGACGGCGTCCAAGAGGTTCCTGGCCGGGTACTCCCGCGGAGTGGGCGGACCGGGACCGGGTGGTCACGCTGGCGAAGCGTGTGGGCAAGAACCGCCTCGTGTTCAGCACTCACGAACTCCGGCGGGAGATGGCCCAGGTCGAGAGGCTGAGCCTTAACGCCTCGGGCGACCTCGCCCGTCACCTTGCGGCTCTTGAGGACGACTTGGTGGTTGAGGTGGGTCGGCGGGATTTCGGGAGCGGAGGACGAAGCCGGAAGAAATACGTTCTCCGGAGCAGACTCATCGAGTTCGAGCGGATGCCTGAGTCGTCGACGCCGGAGTTCGATGACGTCGAGAGAGCCCAACAGGCGCTGTGGGTAGCGGTGGAGGCCTCGGGAGTCGAGGAGGTGCCAACTCGGCTGGTGACCGAGGTGCTCCGCAACATCGAGCCGCTGGCACCCACGCGGCCGGACGAGCAGACGTACAACCTCCTGGAACGACTCGTGCGGCGTCGCGGGCCGGCCGCAGAGAAGGTCAAACGGGACGGAGAAAGGTGGCGCCGGTGGCGTCCCCTCGGACCGCGACCGGACCATGCGGAGTTCGACCAGTGGGTGGCCGAATTCAAGCGACTCAAAGCCACCGATGCCGACCTGACCCGACTCGGCCAAGCCACCGCGCAGGAGGTGGGTCGCGAGCTCGTCCGCATCGCCGTTCGAACTCGGGCATCCAGCCGATACCCACAGGGAAAGTCCGTCCGCATGTCCGAGATTCGGGACACTGCTGGAAGCGACGGGGAGGCGAAGAGACAGGCCGAGAGCATCCGCAGGCGAGCGCGCAGCCTGGGGCAAGTCATCAGCGACGCCGCACGTGACGTAATCGATGGACGAGAACGCGTTGCCGCGAGGGTCGTTCGGGTTCGCGGACCACTGAGCGATAACGTCTACTACGATGTCCCGGACGAGCCAGGATTCGAGAGACGCCGCCGCATCGTCTGGCTGAAGGACCTGCGGAGGACGCTACAGGGAGGGGCACTGGAGAGGATTGAACAGGACCAACGGGAAGCCCAAGACCTGCGGTCGCTCTATCCTGAGGCTGGCCTTGAACTCGAAGCCGTCATCGCGGGACGCGCGCTGCTGGGCCAGCGGGAATTCGAGGGACTCGAAGATGTGTTGAAACACGTGGCCGCCATGGAGCCGTCGTTCTCAAGAGCTGTCCGAAATGAAATCGCACAGCATCGCCGCACCCTGCGCAGCTTCCTCGGCAAGGGAATTTGGACCGGCGAAGAGGAAGAAGTACTCAATTCGGCCGCCCGCAGGCTCGGCATCGAGGTCCAGCACGTTCTGTCGGTGCAGCGTCCGCTGATTCGTCCGGATGAGTATGTTGGATGGTTCCCAGAGGGCGACCTGCGCGACTACACTCCGGGGGAGTTCATGGCCCTCGCCGCCACTGTTCGACGGTTCCTGAACCCGCGCTATACGCATCGGAATGACCCGGATGCGAACCACCGGTACTATTGGTTCGCCGACAGGGTGGAAGCGCTGAGCTACGCTGCGGAGAAGCTCATGGCGCGCTCGGCTGCACCCCTCGCCGCTGGGGCTCGCCTCCTTGGACGTAACCTCCGGTCGGCGGTGCTTGTCCGTTGCCTCGGGGAGTCCTCCGACCCCGCCCTCCGTCGTGATGCCATGGCCGCATTGACGCTACTCGGCGAGCCTGGTGCCGCGGCCATAGGGGCCGAGCTACTCAGCGATGCGTCCGCGCCATCCGACGCGGTGGCGTCGACGCTGTGGGTGCTGCATGTGGCAGGGGAGTTGGACGTCCAGGCACTACCGGCACACGTGCGGTCCAGCCGTAGCTGGGTCGTGTCATCGGCCTTGCGTGAGGTCATTCTGGCCCAGGCGCACAAGCGTGTGATTGTGTAGAAGGAGACCGAGGTGAATAACACCGATAAGCTGCGCACCATCATGGCGGTGTGGGAACTGACGGCGGACGATGCGGCGTCGGCGTTTGGCGTGAGCGGACGACAGGTGGAGGACTGGGCGAAGCACGGAGTGCCGTCGGACCACGTCGAGGCCCTGGCCGTTCTGGCAACGGCGACGGAAGTCCTGCAGGCGAGGGTGAAGGCCGAGCGTATATCCGAAGTCGTACGGCGCTCGGCACCGCAACTCGGTGGAAGGTCCTTGCTCGATTGGGTTAGACAAGGGCGCCACGGCGATGTGCTGGACGCCGTGAAGCGGATGTTCGACCTGCGGCGGTCGGAGTGACAAGGCATTCTCAACTTGGCGCGGCAACAGCAACGCCGTGGCCCGGAGTCAGCCATCTCCACCCGGGACTACCTACGTAGCCGTAGCCGAACCCCAGGCCTCAAACGAGCGGGCGCGCAGCACGCGGGAGTGCTCCGGACGTAGCAGGTGGTGCCGGAGTCGGAAGCAGTTCTGAATGACCCCATTGACCGACAGGGATCGCTGCGCTTGGCACGAGGACTTGAACCCCCGCACTTGGCGCTCCCGCCGGCGAGTTGGTTGATACGACACCACGGTTCGGTTGCTCGCATACCGCACCGTACTGCGTGGTGCGGGCGAAGGCGTGACCAACATCCCGGCCGAGTGATTTCGCGAGGCCGGTGTCACGTCGGGTCAGAACCGTCGACCAGCCGGCAGGACCTCCCGAAACGCGCCAGCCCGCAGCCCGTCCGCCAAAATCTGGGCGCTGTAGAAGGCTACGGACTCCCCTGCGGTGCGCGTTTCCTGCCGTGTGCACAAACGGTAACTGCACGATTGTGCAGCCAGGAACCCGCGGTGCCACAACAGCGAAGCGCAGAATCGTCTCCGGTCGCATCGTTTTGGCCCGGCCTAGGGTGAGGAAGCGCCGCCTGATGGGGATCGATTCGGCCGTTGAGCGCCGCCCGGTTTACCAAGGCTCGTCTTGGGTAGCGAATAGCCCATCGGTGGCGAGAGTGCTGACCTTTGCAGGACTCAGGGGTCAGAATGACAACCGCGCGGCATGGATTGGGCGAGGGCACCGGTAGAGGATCGTCAGTCGGGCGCCGTCCCCGCGTGGAGGTTCGTATAGGTATTGATCCCCCGACTCCATCAAGGACCTCATTGCGGAACAGCACGACGGCATCCGATGGTCGGGTCCAGGATAGCCGCCCACTTGCGTATGGAGGTCTCCGGCCCGGATCTGAAGCGACTCTTTGTTCTCGGCTTGGGCTTCTGTGAATAGGGCCGTGAGTGCCCTCCGGAAGTCCACTGTTCTTGGGGCCCGCCGTGCTCTCACAACGCGTCTCTGAGGAACCAGCTGCGCAAGTGCTCCAGCCGGTCCTGCGACGCGCGGGGTATCGCTGGTTCTCTGCCCATTCCATGGTGGCGAGAACCGGGAGATCAACTCGTCCTCGAGGAGGCTCCGTTCCTCACTCGGACAGAACCAGACGTGGGCCGTCCGGCCGAGCTTCGCTGCCTCTATTGCGTAGCGAGCCCAGAGGCGGAGTGAGGGGGTTCCGGTTGCAGACTGGATGACGTAGGGACGGGGGGTAGGGGCGGGTGGTGGTAGGAGGAGTACGAGGGGGATAAGGTGTGAAGCCCACGGCGCATAGGGCGCCGTGGGCTTCACTTTGTTCGTGGCCCTCGTCGTTCGTTGGAAGCGGGCGTTCGAGGGACACGAGGACCCGAGAGGCAACGTGTGTACCACGGGCTTTCAGCAGCCCGGGCACGCCTCCCGTTCGCGACGACGACGTACGAGGCGGACAAGGAAGGTGTCCTTCGCCCTGTGCTGCCGTCGCGCTGCGTCTACGCCACAGGGGCGGAGACGTGCTCGATGTTCGTCGATCACTACCGAGCACGCAAGAGTGGCCCGCGCTTCCCCATCGCGGTGGTGGGCTGCTCGGCGCACGCGCAGGGGCGCTACACGTTGTACCCGCCGGGGCACGTGCCGTACGGTCGCGAGGCTGCGGTGGCGTCGAGCCTGTCGGGAGGGCTACTGCGAGACGCCGCGACGGGGGCGCCCCCATGGGAGGCGACGCTGTTCGCTGCCGCGGTGGACGCGGCGGGCGGCGAGCGGTGGCCGTCGGACAGCCCGGCGCTCGATCCCCGACGGCGGCGCACCCAGGGCCGTCGGTTGGAGCTGGCCGGCCGGCTGGTAGGCGTCCATGCGGAGATCGCTGACGGTGCGCGGGAGCGGATCGCGACGCGGCTCGGGGTGCCCACGCTGAGGCTGCGTGGCGCGGCACGGGAGTGGGCGGGGAGTTGGACGATGCGGGGCGCCGCGGTTCTTGCCGTGCTCCTGGCTGTGCCCGTGGACGGCGCCCTGCTCGACCGGATCCTGGCGGCCGGCCAGGTCGGGGGCCTGTGGGCCCGGCCGCGGCGCTGGGATGCGGCGCGAGGGACGTGGGTCCTGGGGCGGTCGCCCCGTTCCGTCGGGCCGGAACGCCCCGGGGCCGCTCTCCCTCGGGGCCGGAGCCCTCCACCCACGACTTTGCGCGGTGCGGGGCCGTAAGGAACGGCTCTATGCTCGGGTTCATGAACGACACGCCCCGTCCTCCGGGTCCTCCGGCCGCTCCCTCCTCCGAGGCGCTCCTGCGCTACTCGGTGCTCGCCCAGGTCGAGACGCTCGTGTTGGGTGGGTGGGGGGCTGCTGCGGCCCTGCGCGAGGTCGCCGGGCGGGAGCATGCCCATCCGGACGGCCGTACGGTGCGCTTCAGCGTACGCACGCTCCAGCGCTGGCGCGCGGCCTACGCCGTGGGCGGCTTCGAGGCCCTCGCGCCCCGGAGCCGGAAGCGGACCGACACCTCGCTCGCCCTGAGCGAGGAGCTCGTCGTGTTCCTGCGCACCGAGAAGGAGCAGGACCCACGGGCCAGTGTTCCCGAGCTGCTGCGCCGGGCGCGGGTCAAGGGCATCCTGCCCTCCGGTCTCGCGGTGGACCGCTCCACGGCCTGGCGGGCCTGCCGGCGCATGGACCTGCCGACCCGGGCCCGTCCGAGCAAGCGGGAGGGTGACACGCGGAGGTGGAGCTATCCGCACCGTATGCAGTGCGTGCTGTGTGACGGCAAACACTTCCGGGCCGGAGGCGCCCGCCTGCGCCGGGTCGCGCTCTTCTTCCTGGACGACGCCACCCGCTACGGTCTGGACGCGCTCGTGGGCACCGTGGAGTCGACCGCCCTCTTCCTGCACGGGCTCTACGACCTCACGAGGAGGCACGGGCTGGCGGACCTGCTCTACCTCGACCGGGGTCCCGGCTTCATCTCCGCCGACACCCTCGCCGTGGTCCAGGGCGGGCTCGGCGCCTGGCTGATCCACGGCACGGCCCGCTACCCGGCAGGGCGCGGCGCCGTCGAGCGCTTCAACCGTACCGCGCAGGACCAGGTGCTGCGTTCCCTGGACGGCGCCGCCGACGTGGATCCCGATCTCGGCGCCCTGACCCTTCGCCTTCGCCACTTCCTCGACGGCTACAACGACACACCCCACGAGACCCTGCAGGGCGACACCCCACGGCAGCGCTGGGAGGCCGGCCGCCCCCTGCGCTTCCCCCACGACGAGGCCGACCTCTACCGCCGCTTCGTCGTGCGCCACGCGCGCAAGGTCTCGACCGACCACGTCCTCAAAGAAGACGGCCGCCTGTGGGAGGTGCCTCGTGGCCTCGCAGGCACCTGGCTCGAGGTGGTCCGCCACGTCCTCGACGGCCGTCTGTGGGTCCTCCACGAGGGCCGCATGGTCGAGCTCGCCGAGCTCGATGCGCACCACAACGCCACCGACCGCCGCGGCTATGCCTCCGACGACCGACCTCTGTCCTCGGAGGGGGTCCCCACCACCGCCGCCTCCCTCGCGTTCGGCCACGACCTGCTGCCGCTGGTCGGTTCCGACGGCGGCTTCAGCGACAACAACGACAACAACGACAACAACGACAACCCTACGGAGGACGCATGAGCATCGGGGACCTGAGCCCGATGGGCTTCCGCAAGACCCCCTTCACCCGCGAGCTGGCCGTCGCCGAACGCTTCGCGCTGCCCCACCAGGCCGAGGCCATCGATGCCCTCACCGAGGCCGTACGCCAGCGCATGAGCGCCGCGCTCATCGCGCCCGCCGGCACCGGCAAGACCGTCGCGCTCCGCGTCCTCGTCGCCGGCTTGCCCGAGGCTCGCTACCAGGTCCGCTACGTCAAGGTGACCGGACTCTCCAAGCGCGACCTGTGCAAGGAGATCGCCGCCGCCTGCGGGCTCTCTCCCACGGGCATCTATCCCGCCCTGGTCCGCAAGCTGCAGGACGCGTTCGCCCACGCCTCGGGCACCGACGGACTCCGCCCGGTGATCGTGCTGGATGAGGCCCACGACCTCCGGCCCGACTCCCTGGCCATGCTCCGCCTGCTCACCAACTTCGAGATGGACTCACGCCTCGTCGTCTCCCTCGTGCTCGCCGGCCAGCCGCCGCTGCGCACCCTGCTCGCCCGCCCCGACCAGCTGGCCGTCGCCCAGCGCCTCGCCCACTACGCCACCCTGCGCCTGCTCTCCCGCGATGAGACCCGCGCCTACGTCGTCCACCGCTGCGCCCTCGCCGGCGCCCAGACCGATCCCTTCGACTCCGACGCCCATGAGGCCCTCTTCGAGATGAGCCTCGGCAACCTGCGCGCCATCGACCGCATCGCGCTCAAGTCGCTCGAACTCGCCGCACGCTCCGGCGCCTCCGCCGTCTCCTCGGGCGAAGCCATCCAAGCCCGCAAGCTGCTCTGGCCGTGACCGACTCGCTGCCCACCCTCCCGACCCTCCCCGTCCACGCCATCGACCCCCAGCCGGCCAAGGCGCGCTGGCTCGTCCGCGACCTCTGGGGCGCCTCCGCCGTCGGCGTCATTGGCGGCCCTCCTAAGGCGTGCAAATCCTGGCTCGGCCTCGACCTCGCGGTCTCCGTCGCCTCCGCCACCGCCTGCCTCGACCGCTTCCACGTCGAGACCCCCGGCCCCGCCCTGGTCTATCTCGCCGAGGACGCGCTGCCCCAGGTCCGCGACCGCGTCGCCCAACTCTCCCTGCACCGGGGACTCTCGCTGCTCGCCCTGGACTTGCACGTCGTCACCGCCCCCAGCCTGCGCCTCGACCTCGAGCACGACCGGCGCGCCCTCGACCACACGCTCTCGGCCTTGCAGCCCAAGCTCCTCGTGCTCGACCCCCTCGTCCGCCTCCACCGCCTCGACGAGAACAGCGCCGCCGATGTCTCCGGCCTCCTCGGCTTCCTGCGCGAACTCAACCGCCGCCATCACGTCGCCATCGCCCTCGTCCACCACATGGCCAAGCGCTCGCGCCGCGACCCCGGTCAGGCCCTGCGCGGCAGCTCCGATCTCCACGCCTGGACCGACTCCGCTTGCTATCTCCTCCCTCGCCCAGAGCAACGCCTCAGGCTCACCGTCGAGCACCGCGCAGCGCCCGCTCCCGAGCCCATGCTGCTCCGCCTCGCCGGTGGCGACGTCGAGCCCGCCAGACTCGAGCTCGACGGCCACCACGACGAGCCCCCACCCCTGGCCGATGCCGTGCGCGCCGAACTCCGCAGCGCCGGCGAACCCCGCTCCAGGGCCGCGCTCCGCCACAGCCTCCGCGTCAACAATGCCCGCCTCGGAGACGCCCTCCAAGCCCTCGAACAACGCGGCCTCGTCGTGCGCGGCCCCAGCGGCTGGTCCCTACCCCCCCACCCCGACCCACGCCAGCTCTCCCTCCTCGGCTCCTGACCCCGCCCCCTCCCGTTCCGGCGTTCCACCCCAGGGGCGCGCTCGGAACGGAACGCCGCACCCCCCCCGCACACTCCATGTCAGCCCGCCTGCAACCCCCTGCGTCGCTGGGACCGCAACGCAACAGCCTCCAAGACCCGAGCGTTGATCTTGCAGTTGGTACTCTGCCCGTCGTGGTGACAATTGCGAGGATGGATATGGCCGTAGCCGCGCGGACCGAACCTCTCGGCGAGATTTTGACATTCACCGATGTAGCGGAGTTTGCCGTCGATGAAGACGGAGTAGACGCCAGCCGCTCTTGGAGCGACCGGGAGCCCCATGTGACAGAAGGGTCCGGCTCCGTACGCATTCGTACGGACCATGGGGTCGAACAGGTGCGAGTACTCTTCAAGAAGACCCTCGGCCGTGCGTCGGACTTGCAGCGACCCGACCAGCCAGAATTCGTGCCCGGCGAGTGACCTAGAGTCTGCCCGTGCCGGTTGGCCAGGGATCACATCCGGTCTGCTGCTTACGTCGCCGTGCTGTGGCTTGATTTCATGAGCAGTCATGAGGGACTCCTACATTCCGCCGCCCGTCCGCGGGTAGCACCAAGGAACTTCCTCATCCTGCGCTTCCCAGGACGGTATACGGTCTGGACCACCTCACCGGAAGTGACGATCGCAGTCCCATTGAGCCGCTCGAGGGCCGCAATCTCTCTCTTCAAGAGTCGCACCCCGCGCTCTACGTCGGAGTGTGTGAGCACGACGGCCTCCCGACTCTCGGTCCCGTACCGCAGGACCAACTGGATGTCGAAACCCCGATAGCCCCGCTGTCGCATTCTGACCCGAGCGTGGTTCGTCAGTGGGAGGGCGCCCGTGGAATGCTCTGTGAAGGAGGTCATGACGGACTCACTCCAGCGTAGAAGGATCGATGGGATCGGGCAGCCCAACGTCACTCAGCCTCCTCTGGCAGGCATCAACGACCTGCTCGATGAACTCGACCCCACCCAAATGCAACGCCTCCCGCAGCTGGTTGAGTTCGCTCAAGGCTAGGCTCGTGACGTGGACCTCCGCCCCGTCGTCATAGACGGGCCACTGAATGATGGTTCTTCCCTCATCGCCCTCGACCCAGAGTTCGGGATCACAAAGCAGGTTCGCGAGCCTCTCAGCGAACATCCCGAAAGCGAATCGCGTTGGCCTTCCAGTGTTTACGATGTGCGCCGATCGCTCCACCGCCGCTTTTCGCATGAGATTGGATGGCGTCCAGCTCTGTAGCTGAGCCGCTTCTTCGATGAGTTCTTTCTGCTCTTGAGAAAGCCTGGTGCTGAGGGTTGTTGTCGAATCGGAGGCGGGCTGTTCGACCCTGAGCGTTGCCTTCTCTGCCTTCTTGTTGGCCATGCGGACTCCGTTGATCTGCCGCTGTTGTGCTTCGTTGTAACACAACGTAAACATTGTGCTACGTTGTGTCAACGAGCGTGTCGGTGGTGGGGTAGCGTCGGTGCATGGCTGCTCGTGTAGGTTCATGGTCATGCGAAGGCCCTTACCCGGAGTCGGCACCCTTGAAGTATCCGACTGCTCATCGATAGCACGGGACTCAGGATTCACCTTGGCCACCTACGGAAGCCGCCAAAGAACAGGGCTTGGAGGAAGCTGCACCTCGCGGTTGACGCCAATACCGGTGGGATGAGGCTGGCGTGCGGGATCCTCAACACGACGACTGAACCCGGGATGCCCGAGAGTTACCGAGTGGAGTGATTCCCGCGTGGGGCGGGGCAATACCGTTCTCAACTCCGAGCCATGCACCAACGCCCCGGAGCGGAGCCAGCAATTTCCTGAATTCCCGGCTATGCATCAGGACGGGACTGTCCCCGTCAGCTTTGGCCGCTGTGCGTGTCACAGATGGATGCTAGGTTGCCTCGACGGCTGGGAGTGACCCACCTCTCGACCGAGGGAGAGATTGGTATGACCAGGGACGTGAAGCCGACCGGCAACCGGACACCGGTGAACGGAGGTATCCAATGGCTCGTCTGACCGCCGCGGAGCCGATCCTCACAGCTGCCCGGGACTGGCGAAACAAGTGCCTGATCGAAGACGGCTCGGTCTTCTCGCAGGAGAGACTCTGGACGAGAGAGACTCTCCAGGAGCTCGACGAACACTTCGTCCAGAACCTCGACTACGGCGAAGGCGACTTCTTCTCCAAGCTCGAGGCCCAACTCGGCCCGACATCGCCGAGTGCCAAGAAGCTTGCCGCGGAGATGTTCTGGGCGATGTACCTGATGGTCTCAGAGAGCGCGATGGGTGCGGAGACGAAGCGTTTCCAGATCCGGAAGGTCTGGAGTTGGTCTGGGGAGGAGTTGGCCGAAGACCACCCATTGATCGGTGACCTGCTCTCCCAAGGCATTTCTCATCCCGGTACAGCCTACAATACGCACCGGTGGAGGGAGTTCCGGTTCTTCATCACGATGCTGGAGGATTGGAAGGACCTTAGCCGCGACCGACGTGAAGCACTTCTCGAAGATCCCTGGGAGTATGCCACGTGGCTCGAGAAGCGCGAACATGCTCCTGGACGGCAGCTCCGACACATCCTGCTGTTCCTCCTTTTCCCGGAAGACTTCGAACGGATCGCAACTGCTTCCCACAAGCGCAAGATTGTGAAGGAGTTCCGTAAGAAATGGGACGAAGGTCCGGAGGAGTTCGACTACTCGGATCGAGTTGCGCTGGACAGGGAGGTCCTACGGGTCCGAGAGAAATTGTTAGCGGATCGTGGCGACGATCCGTCAGAAGTGGATTTCTATAGCAAAGCGATAGCTGAGCAGTGGCGAGACAAGAAGGTCGATGATGACTCCACCGAGACCACGGAGTGGCCAGAAGTCGAAGATGCCCGTGACTGGCTACAGAACAACATCGGCGACAGCGCGGTCTGGCTTCTCAGCGTACCGGGAGGTGGTCGGCTCTGGCGGGGGTTTCGCGACGACGGCTTGATCGCAATTGGCTGGGACTACCTCGGTGATCTATCGGAGTATGCCTCGCGCGATGAAATCCAGACGACCATCTCCGAGAAGGAGAACCGCGAGCATCCGTCGATGGACTCCCTGGCAGCGTGGCAATTCGTTCGCGAAATGAAACCAGGTGACATTGTCATCGCCAAGAAAGGCAACAGTCAGCTGTTTGGCTGGGGCGAGATTACCGGCGAGTACACCTACGAGCCCGCTCGAGGCGAATACCAGCACATCCGATCCGTGGAATGGAAGGACGTTGGCCAGTGGCAATTGGTCGGCGACCAGCGGGCAATCGCGACCAAGACCCTCACGGAGTTTCGGCAGTATCCGCGGTGGACCAAGTGGGCATTGGAATTGATGAGGGGCGACGAGGGTGGGGTGCGGCGGAACGGCGAGGAGGGGACGTACCCGATTGCGAAGGCTCTTGAGGGCCTCTTCCTTGAGCCGGAGGAGTTCACTGCCATCCTGAACACTTGGGGCCGAAGGAAGAACGTGATTCTCCAAGGCCCCCCAGGTGTCGGTAAGACCTTCATCTGCCGACGCCTCGCGTTCGCGCTCATCGGCCGGCGAGAGCCCGAACGTGTTCAAATGGTCCAATTCCACCAGTCTTATGCGTATGAGGACTTCGTCCAGGGCTGGCGTCCGAACGAGCAGGGTGGGTTCGTGCTGCGCAACGGCGTCTTCCACGACTTCTGCAAGCGAGCCGCCGAAGACTCTTCCGGAGAACCGTTCGTCTTCATCATCGATGAGATCAACCGGGGGAACCTGAGCCGGATCCTCGGCGAACTCATGATGCTCATCGAGAGCGACAAGCGAGGGCCCGAGCACGCACTTCCTCTCACGTACTCGGCCAACGCCACGTTTTTCGTCCCGGAGAACGTCCACATCATTGGCTTGATGAACACAGCCGACCGTTCTCTCGCCATGGTAGACTATGCGCTTCGCCGCCGCTTCGGGTTCATCGACCTCGATCCGGCGTTCGGCAGGGATCGGTTCAGCCAATACCTGCTCCAACAGGACGTTCCTGAGGACATTGTGCGTCGCATCAATGACCGGATGGGTCGGTTGAATGAGGCGATTCGAGCCGACCGCCGGAACTTGGGACCGGGATTCGAGATCGGTCACAGCTACTTCGTGCCCTCCGGTGATGAGGAAGTGCTGGATGACACCTGGTACGAGATGGTGGTCGAGACTGAGGTCGCGCCGCTCCTGCGAGAGTACTGGTTCGACCAGCCGAGCGAGCTAGACCGACACCTAGGTCAGCTGCTTTCGTGAGTATCCCGATCCGGAACGTCTACTACCTGCTGTGCTACGCGTGGAGCCATCTCGAGGAGAGCGACCTCGTTGAGGTTGGCACGCTCGAGCGGCTCGATCGAGCCCAAGACCTTCTCGCGAAGGTGCTCGCTGAGGGCACGTTCCGGTTGGTCCGGCGCGGGATCGACCGGGGTTACAAGGAGATCACTCGCGAGATTGCCGGGGTGCGAGGGAAGCTGCGGGTGAGCGCGATGGCGACCACAGCCGTGCGGGCACGCAGCCGCACGATCTGCACCTTCGAGGAGTTCTCTCCCGACATCCTGCAGAATCAGATCCTGCGCTCTACCCTCAACACGCTGCTCCGTGCAGAGGACCTGGATTCCTCCATCCGACGGGATGTAGCCCTTGCTCATCGGAAGCTGGAGGGCATCCATGTCGTACGGGTTAGTCGGCAGGTCTTCCGTCGCGTCCAACTGAACCGAAACCAGCGCCACTACCGATTCCTGCTCCAGATCTGCCAGCTCGTTCACGAGTCACTCCTTGTGGACGAGCAGACCGGCGGTGTCCGGTTCCATGATTTCCGGCGTGACAAGAAGCAGATGTGGCGCCTATTCGAGGATTTCGCCCGCGAATTCTACCGCCACGAGCAGCGAGAGCTTCGAGTGCTGCCGGAGCGGAAGGTGCCATGGGATGCATTCGCAGGCAGAACGCCGAGTGACGAGGCTTATGTCCCAGAGATGTCCTCTGACATCCTCCTGGAGTCCCCGACCCGCAGGATCATCCTCGACACCAAGTTCTATCGAACGCCGCTGAGCCATCGGTGGGGCTCGGAGAAGCTCCGCTCGGGGAATCTCTATCAGCTTCTCGCGTACCTAGAGAACCGCCAGGGCAGCATTCCCACCGGCCCCCGACATGAGGGCGTGCTCCTGTATGCTGCCGTCCAGCGTTCCTTCCGCATTGACGTGACACTGAGGGGATTCCGGATCCAGGCTCGAACCGTGGATCTCAGTCGTCCTTGGCAAGAGATTCGGCGGGAGATGCTGGAGGTGTTGAGCTGAGCCGGCAGATACATGCTGACCCCGCCCCGTGGATCACCGTGGTCGGCTGGGTCGGAGTCTGGCACGGTGTCCCAAGCAGGCCCTGGAGCGAAGACGAGTCAACATGAGCGTCGAGAACGAGTTCGCTACCGTCGCGCTGATTCTGGCGTCCCGGGCCGAGACCCGGGGCGTCGACGCCTTCGCCCTGTCGTTGATCAAGGCCGAGCGCCAGGCGCGAAGGCTGGTGACCCATCTCATCTACCAGTTCCCAGCGTTCGGTCGTGACGACGTAAATGAGTTGCGGGATGTGCTGGGGAGGCACCGTCGCGTCTACTTCGGGGGGTTCTTGGCGGGCTTCGACGCTTTGTCTCCAAGATCGATCCAAGACCTCGTGGGAGCTGACTACGGGCGCCTCAGGGATCGGCTTGATGAGGCCATCATCTACCGAAACAAGATCTTCCACGGCCAGCTGACGGAGCGCAGGCTCGGGCGGGAAGATCTGGTGGGCCTCGTCATGGACATTAGGCTTTGGTGTACCTGTCTGGCGCGGGGTGCTGCTCAGGAGTTCGGATACGACGGGTTTGAGAGAGATTCATTCCAGAAGTCCTTCCAGGCCGGACTCTGGCAGCGCTACAAGCTGCAGCTCAACTCGTCGGCCGATTACGACGACTTCATCAAGAAGTACATGGAACGGACGTGACATGGCCTCAACTCCGCGGATCGCTTGCCTTGGGTGGGGGTCGCTTGTTTGGGATCCCGGATCACTGCCTATCGCGAGCGGTTGGTTCAAGGACGGCCCCCTACTCCCGATAGAGTTCGCCCGGGAATCGTCGAATGGGCGGATCACGCTTGTCATAGCACAGGTGCCGAACGACGTCCAAGCTCTGTGGACCGAGGTAGCGTCAGCCGATTTGGAGGCTGCAAAGAGCGCCCTGGCCCATCGCGAGGGAATGGAGGGTGCACTCAACCGCAGAATTGGGTTCTGGGCAGTCGAGAAGGAGTCCGCCCATGACGAGACAGAGAGGATTGGGCAGTGGGCGACCACTAGGAGATTGGATGGGGTTGTATGGACCGCTCTCAAGCCTGGGTTTCTGGGCCGCCGTGGACTCGTGCCGAGGGAAGCTGACGTGCTTCGACACCTCCGAGACTTGCCTCCCGGCCGACAGGAGGCTGCAGAGCTGTACATACGCAACGCGCCTGCACAGATCAGGACTCCCTATCGGAAGCGAATCGAAGAGGAACTCGGTTGGTCGCCCTCTCTGGTGGCGGCGTCCGGACTGACGCCACCAGCGGGAAGATGAAAGCCCACCCTCGTGTCGTGCAGGTCAGTTGAGCAGAAATGAACGCCGTTGACCCGACCTCGAGGACACGTGAGGGGGGGCAGAAGGCGTGTTCCGGGAATTACGATAGAATTCCAAGCCGCTCGGCCCCCGGATTACGAGAGAGGTTGTCAGGCATTACGAGCCGCCGCGCAAAACCACAACCAGGACAAGATCTTCTCCAGCGAAGCCGCCCGACGCGTCCGGTCGATAGGGATCCAGGACGCGCTGACGGCACCGGGAGCGCCCTGCCAGAACGCCTATTGCGAGCGCCTGATCGGCTCCATCCGTCGGGAGTGCCTCGACCACGTCGTCGTGCTCAACGAACGCCATCTCCTGCGGGTGCTTCGCAGCTATGCATCCTACTACCACGCGTCGCGAACCCACCGTGCATTGTATGGCGACTCCCCTGACGGTCGTGCAGTCGAGCCGCCCGAGCAGGGCGAAGTTGTCGCTCACCCGCAGGTGGGTGGGATGCATCACCGCTACGCCCGGCGCGCAGCCTGATCTTCCGGCTCACACAAGAAGGCTCTTCTCGACATCCGGTTCGCCGGATGCGAGCCATCGTGTGCCCGAGCCCAGCGTGCCGTCCCGTGCAGGTCTCGAGGCCGGCTATCTGACCCTTCTTCGGGCCGTCGCCTGGGCCCATGAGCCTGCCCGCTGCTCTCCCGCAGTCTTCTCAAGGTCCTTCCGTCGGTCGTCCCCACACCACGATGAGGTTTTCGCTACCGACAGCGGGTGGAGCGGGAGAGCATGGACCGAGTTCGGCTGGGCTACCGGCTGTGCTCCAACACCCTCGTCGCTTCCTTCACGTTCTCGGTGAAGCGCGTCAGGAAGTCGGCGATGATCTCGAGCTGCTCGGCGGAATATCCTGCGATCAGTTCGTGGTGGGCCTTCTGGACACCTGCGACAAACGGCCCGGCAGCCTCCTGCCACTTCTCGGTGAGCTTGACGAGGACCCCGCGCCTGTCGCTGGGGTTCGGCTCGCGGGTGATGAAGCGGGCCTTCTCCAACCGGTCGAGCATCGCGGTGGTCGCCCCGCTGCTCAGACCCGTGTAGCGGGCCAGCTCGGTAGGGGTGGCGGCACCTTGGATCGCCAAGAAGCTGAGGCACTCGTAGTCGGTGGTATTCACTCCGACCTTCCTGCCTACTGCGTTCCGGAACAGGACCGAGCTGAGGCCTCCGTCCCGGGCCGCCGCGAATACTCGGTCGTGAAGTTCCTTCTTCGCGTCCACTGCCGGCTCCTTGACGGTATCTTCAATATCAAGTATCACTAAAATAGTGATAACGGCCTGTCGGTCACAAGACGAACCGACGGACGGGCCAGGCAGGTCTGCGGGGTGTCTGGGCCTTCCCGTTCACGCATCTACACGCAAAGGAGCAACAGCGATGCCTGAAGTTGTGGATTTCAAGAACGTCTCCACCGCCGGTCTCGACCCTTCTCCCGTGGCCCGAGCGCTTGCCGGCCTTCGTGCCCATGAAGCTCGCTACTTCATGAACAAGTACAAGCACGAGTTCGCGGTCACCCCGGCCAGCGAGAGCCGGGACGTGCTCGACTACGTGAATCGGATCCTCGAGGAAGAGCGCGACATCGAGATCGCTTCCAAGCCTCTCGAGACGTCACGCTTCCAGGTGGGGAAGATCGACTGGACCTACGTGTTCTACGAGAGCGGCCTGTCGATCAACGTCATGTACACGGTCGACGACCCGAAGAAGCGCGCCGTGGGCTTCAAGCTCTCGGAAGGCATGGAAGTGCCGGCGGAACTCGCGGACAGCTTCAAGTTCGCTCGGCAAAAGTCGAAGCTCGCCGGGACGATCCGCGGCTCGTTCTTCGTGATCAAAGGCGAGTACTGAGCCGCAAGAGGTGCACCTGATCGCCGGCTACGTTGGCATTGTGGCTACATCCTGGCGGGCAATGCACGCCCCAAACGGGGGGATCATGGGCGAGACACGGAAGGCGCATTTCCTGTCGCGGTTCTACCTGGGCGGCTTCACGGAGGGCGGTAGCAAGGAAGCTCAGCTCTGGGTGCGTAGCAAGCGACAGGGTGAATCGCCCCGGGTTTACCGAAGACCACTTGAGTTGAGTCTCAAGTGCTCTGCTGGAGCTCGGATGGGGGCAGAGGGGCTGTCTCGATGATTACGAGAGAGTGCCAGGCACTCTCGCCGCAGGGATTACGAAAGAGACTGGCAGGGATTACGAGACGCCGAGCAAGACCACAGCGCGTCGAAGCGCCCGGGCTCTTTCCTCCTGGTCCGCTCCGCGCGCCCACCGGTTTCGGAGGCGTATGGGTGCGTATTCCCGACCAAGGCGTCCACCGATTCCGGTGATGTCGTCCTGCCATTCCGGCGCCTGATCCACGATCGGGATCCGCTCTACACGCGAGACGTCCGAGCGCGACTGCGGAGCGCCGGCGTGGAAGCAGTGCGCTTGCCAGCACGAAGTCCCAATCTCAACGCCTACGCTGAGCGCTTCGTCCTCTCGATCGAGTCGGAGTGCTTGGAGTGCTTGGACCGGATGATTCTGCTGGGCGAGCTCGGCTGAGTTTTGGAACAGGACGCCCACCTGCCCGCGGGCAGCTTCTTCGCGAACAGAGACGGGGCGACAAGGTGCTGGAGCCGCGGCCGTGACCGCGTCCGACGCAACGTGCTGGATATAGTGGCTCGCCAAGGGTTCGGCATTCACCGGTATCGTCGGCGACCCCGGAGACAGGAAAACTCAGGTCCCCTGCACCGTGAACTCCTTCACCATCCCGTTCTCCGCATTCTCCGAGATCCAGGCGTAGCGTCCGGGCTGCAGATCGACGGTGAAGTAGGCGGTGCCGGGCACGGGCACTTCCTGCACGCCGCCCAAGAACGTCGCGGGCGCGGGCGTGCGCAGCCCGGGCACGTTCATCCAGTCCATCCATGGCGCGAGGCTCTCCGCGCTCTGGCCTTCCTCCAGCTTTGCGACGTGCACGTCATTGGCAAGGATGCCGCTCGCCGCCTTGGTGTAGTGGACGGCCACCGTGTGCGAGCCGGGCGACACCGTCGCGGGCGCTTCCATGCCGTTCTCGCCGAACGTGATCTCCAGGTCCGCCGTCGGCTCCTGCTCGCCATTGGAGGCGCTCGTCACCGTGAGCTGGCGGGCCATGCCCAGCGCCGTGTGGAACGTGTTGTCGGGCGACTTCACGTAGCACTCGATCACGTACGTGCCCGGGTCCAGGTGCACCGTGGCCTGCGCGCTGCCGCCGGGGTGCACCAGTCCGACGCCGCCTCGCTGGTCCACCTGCGCAAACCACGGCGGCACGAGCCTGCCCAGCAGCGCCGGCACGTCCGCCTTGTCCAGCGTGCCCGCCTGCAGGCCGCTCCAGGCGCTGTCGAAGGGGGCGCCGACCGCGTCGATGAAGTCCTGCAGGCTCCTGCCGTCCGGCAGGTGGTCGAGCACGAAGAAGTGCGTCTGCGCGCCGTTGTTCGTGAAGCGCAACGTCGTCCAGCCGGACGGGATCGAGTCGGGCGCGTCGAAGGCGAAGTCGCGCGCGGTCACGGCGACGACGCCGCCGCTCGACGCCGAAGCAGCAGTGCCGGACACATCCGCGGCGCCCGTGTCGGCACCCGTGTCCGCGTCCGATCCGGCGCCGCCACACGCCGCCAGGAGGAACCCCGTCAGAGTTGTCAGCCCAATGCATCCGATGCTTCTGCCCCTCATGAAACCCCCCGCGTCGGGTGATCAGTGATATGTGACGTATGAGGCGATTCAGCAGACGGTGACTGCAAGCGTAGGGCGCTACCGCAGGTCCCGCAACATAAGGTGCAACGACGCGCCAGCGCTGTCGCCCGCAGGCGAAAAGCGGGGGGATGGAGGTGCGAGGCCGACCGAGCCACCTACGTGACAGATCCTGCGGTGGCATCGGGAGTTGATCGCCCGGAAGTACGACGGCAGAGAGTGTGGACCGCAGTTGGGCTCGTCCGGTACCTGGTGTTCTTCGTCTTGGATCTCGCCACAAGGCGTGTGGAGATCGCCGGCATTGCACCGACGCCGACCGGACTATGGATGAGCCAGGTGGCGAGGAATCTCGTCGATGAGTTCGACGGCTTTCTGAGAGCGAAGCGGTACCTGATCCACGACCGGGATCCGCTCTACACACGGGATTTCCGAACGCACCTGAGCAGTGCGGGCGTGGAATCGGTGCGCCTGCCTGCACGAAGTTCGAATCTCGACGCGCACGCCGAGCGCTTCGTGCCCTCGATCGCCTGCCACGTTAGCTTGAAACACCATGAGACCGTTGGAACTGTACTGGCTGAAGGTGGCCCTCACGGTAGGGCTCGTGGCCCTCGTGCTCCTTGTCCTGATCATGGCCGGCATGGCCAAGGAGATGAGTCAACTCTACGCCGCCCTCGAGAAGCTCTTGAGCTAGAAGTCCTCCGGGGGGCCGTGGGAACTCGGAGCTTCTTGCCCCCGGGCCCCGGGCCGTGTCAGAGTAGTGTAGGTGCCACCATATGCGCCTGCGTGGGCCGGCAGCGGGCCGGCCGTCCGTGATTCCCGATCCTCCGAGACTCCCGATCATGAGACGCTTTCCGTTCGGCGCCGCCACCGTGGCCCTCGCCGCCGTGGCACTCGCAGTGCCGGCTTCCGCGTCCGCTCAGGTCCATCTCCTCCTCGAGGCGGGCCTGAGCTCGCCGTCCGGCGACTTTGCGAAGGTCGCGGAGTCGGGCTACCACGGGCGGGTCGGCCTCCAGGCGGGTTGCCGCACTTTCCCCTCTCGGTCCGGGCCGAGGGCGAGGCGGACCGGTTCGTCAGCGCTTCGTCGATCGGGCACCTGACGGTCGTGTCCGGCTCGGCGAGCGCCGTTCTCTCGCTCGGTGGGGTCGGGGTCTCGCCATACGTCCTGGGCGGGATCGGCCACTATCGGACGAGCTTCGACGACGTCCAGCTCTCGTCGTCGATCGGAACCGGCTACCACGTCGGGGTGGGGCTGAGCTTCGGTGCGCCCGAATTCGGCGGGTTCGTCGAGGTGCGGCTGGTGAACGTCAAGGGAGATAGGCTCACGACCCGCTACGTCCCGATCTCGGTGGGGCTGCGCTTGTAGGAGCCCTCAGGCCAGCTCCTTCTCGAGCCTTCTCCACGCCTCGCTGCCGCTTGTGATCCTTCGGTGCTCGGAGGTGACGCGGCTCTCGGTGCTGCTAGAGCTTGATGACCAGTGTGAGCGTCAGGACGCGGTCCACCTTGTCTCCCGGCGTCGTCACCATCGTGCCGGTCGGCGTTCCTCCGGTGCCCAGGAGCGGCACACCGAGAAGCGAAGGTTGGTTGTCGAACTGAAGCTGCAGCGCGGTCTTGAGTGCCAGCTTGTCCGAGAGTGCGACCGTGACCGAGTTCGTCCAGTCCGCGCGCAGGTCCTCGGTGTTCTCCAGGTTCTCGTCGAGGATCAGCGCGGACGCGTAGTCGGCCGAAGCCGACAGATGCCGGAGCGCGTCGACGTTCAGGCGCGCACCCCCGAACCCCTCGTTGGCCCCCGGTTTGGGGTCCACGTCCTTCTGGATCGTGTAGGTTCCACCGATGTCGGCCTTGAAGTGGCCGGACTCCCCGTCGACGAACGTCCGCCCGATGCCGGCCACCACGGAGTACCGGTTCTGGATGCCGGCGAACGTGTTCCGGTCCCATCCGGCTCCGGTGAAGGCGAACGCGCCGTCGAGCTTGCGGTCGTAGCGGCCCCGCGCGAAGTAGTTCTCCGCCGTGACCTTCGTCACCGTCGTCTTGGTGACCTTGTAGTCGGTCGGCGTACCCGTGGCCGTTCGGGTCGTGACGCCGATGGAGCCGCGGATCCCGCCGACCTCGAACTTGATGGCGTCCGGACCCTTGGTCCCGGACAGGGTGCCCTTCAGGCCGATCGTGTTCGCGGTGGCATTTCCACCGGTCGACACGAAGCTGAACTCCGTGGAGTTCTTCCAGGTGATGGACTCCTGCCCGGCCGCCGCTCTCGCCGTCAGCGCGGAGACCGCCAGCGCGACGAAGACGAGGCCCGACCGATGCCGACTACCTTTGCGCATCATTGAATCGCTTCCTTGGTTGGTTGAGGTCACCAGCACTGTGGAGTGCGCCGGAGGCGCGTCGCGCCCGGCTTACCGTACGATGTGCGTTCCCCGCCTGCCGCCGAGCGCCTCGTGGAGGCGCTCGATCGAGGTGATGACGACCTTGTCGCCGCCATGCTCGAGGAACGTCACGGCTGCTTCGACTTTAGGGCGCATCGAGCCCCGAGGGAACTGTCCGGCCTCCTGATACGTGAGCAGCTCGTCCACGTGGATCTCGCGCAGCGGACGCTCGCTCGGCGTGCCGAAGTCGATGCAGACCTCGGGCACATCAGTGATGATGAAGAGCTCGTGGGCTCCGATGTCCCGGGCCAGGATGGCGGCGGCCCGGTCCTTGTCGATCACGGCGTCGATGCCTTCGTAGTTGCCGTTCTCATCGATGCAGACGGGAATCCCCCCGCCACCCGCCGCGATCACCACCGTGCCGGCCTCCACCAGCTGCCGGATCGGCTTGTGGTTGACGATGGAGAGGGGATGGGGGGAAGCGACCACCCGACGCCAGCCTTCCCGGGCGGCATCGTTGCGCATGATCCAACCGTTCTGCTCCTGCAGCCTTCCGGCTTCGGCTTCGTCGTAGAACTGCCCGATGAACTTGGTCGGATTCGTGACGGAGGGATCGTCCCGGTCGACCAGCACCTGGGTCACGACGGTCACGACGTCCTTGTCGATGTTCTCGCGGCGGAGCCGGTTCTGGAGGGACTGCTCGATCATGTAGCCCATCCCGCCCTCGGTGTCCGCCACGCAGATCCCCAGAGGGAGCACGGGCGCCTGGCCCCGGGCCAGCTCCACCCGCAGGAGGGCGTTGCCGACCTGGGGCCCGTTCCCGTGCGTGATGGCCAGGTTGTAGCCGTGGTCGATGAGGTGGATCATCGACTCCAGGCTCTGTCTGGTGCGCCGGAACTGGTTGGCGATGGTGTCCGGCTCGCCTCTCGGAGAGATCGCGTTTCCTCCGAGCGCCACGACGGCGGTCCGGGTGGGCATCGGTCGGGTCGCGCTACAGGAGCGGCTTCAGGA
Organism: uncultured Gemmatimonadales bacterium; assembly: GCA_963751265.1. Taxonomy (GTDB): domain Bacteria; phylum Gemmatimonadota; class Gemmatimonadetes; order Longimicrobiales; family Gaopeijiaceae; genus SZUA-318. The sequence continues at coordinate 799,215 of CAVVTU010000001.1, forward strand.
CGTCGCGCAGGTCCGGACGGCCGATCTCCTGCAGATCGTAGGTCACACGGACCGAGGGATGTCGGATGTCGATCACACGCCGGAGATCGATCGGTGTGCCGATCACCACCACGTCACAATCCGTCTTGTTGATGGTGGTCTCGAGGTCCTTCATCTGCTCTTCGCCATAGCCCATGGCGGGCAGGAGCGTACCGATCTCGGGGTACTTCTCGAACGTCCTCGTGATCTTCCCTGTGGTGAAGGGGCGTGGATCGACGAGGGCGGAGGCCCCGAACTTCTCCGCGGCGACCACGCCGGCGCCGTACTTCATGCCGCCGTGGGTGAGGGTCGGGCCGTCCTCGACCACGAGGGCACGCTTCCCGGTGATCAATGCCGGATCTTCGACGGAGATCGGGGAGGCTCCTTCGATGACGGTGGCGTCGGGATTCAAGCTCCGCACGCTCGCCCTGATGGCATCGACGCCGGCGTTGTCCGCGGTATCGATCTTGTTGATGAGGATGACGTCGGCGAGCCGGAAGTTGGTTTCCCCGGGGTAGTAGCGGAGCTCGTGGCCCGCGCGGTGGGGGTCGGCGACCGTGATCATGAGGTCGGGCCGGTAGAAGGGCAGGTCGTTGTTCCCGCCGTCCCAGAGGATGACGTCGGCCTCCTTCTCGGCTTCCCGGAGGATGGCCTCGTAGTCCACGCCCGCGTAGACGATGGTGCCGCGGTCGATGTGCGGCTCGTACTCCTCCATCTCCTCGATCGTGCAATCCTGGGCTGCCAGATCGGGGATCGTGGCGAAGCGCTGGACGGCCTGCTTGGCAAGGTGGCCGTACGGCATGGGGTGGCGCACGGCCACCACCTGCTTGCCTGCTTCGGTCAGGATCTCCGCGACCCGACGGGTCGTTTGGCTCTTTCCGCTCCCGGTCCGGACGGCGCACACCGCGACCACCGGCTTCGAACTCTCGAGCATCGTCCGTTTGCCGCCCATCATCTTGAAGTCCGGCCCCAGCGCGTTGACCCGCGCCCCCCAGTGCATGACGTACTCGTGCGGGACGTCGCTGTAGGAGAAGACCACCTCGTCGACCTGGTGCTCGGCGATCAGGTCCGCGAGCCTGGATTCCGGCTCGATCGGGATCCCGTCGGGATAGAGAGATCCGGCCAGGGCCGCAGGGTACTTCCGCCCGTCGATGTCCGGGATCTGGGTCGCCGTGAACGCGACCACCTCATAGTCGGGATTGTCGCGGTAGAACGTATTGAAATTATGAAAGTCGCGGCCGGCGGCTCCCATCAGGATCACCCTGGACTTCGGCATTGAATCCCCCACTAGCATCCGGGTTGCAACTATGATGTCGGGTTGGGACGGGAAGGTTGAAATATTCTAACGGAATGAGATCGGGTTTGGCTATATAGTGATTTTTATAATCCACAGTGGGATTTATATTCAGGGTACTCTGCGCTTCGGCGGCATCGCTGATACAAATGTCGAGAGCCTCCCCGATGACGCGCGTCCCGGCGGGCGCCGACCTGCCACCCCCCCTCCGGCTCTCCGGATGTGCCATTGAAACCATCGGGGGGCTGGTGCCGTCCAAGTGGTAAACAGCCATGACACCCGAACATCGGATCGTGCCCGCCATATGCCTCGTTTCGCATCCGTCGGCCTCATACTCTCCCTGCTCGTCCTGCCTCCGTCTCTCAGCGCACAGACGGCGGACGCGGACGCGGGCGCATCCACGGACCCCGCGCAGCCGCCCGTCGCCAGCGCGGCCGCGTCGGAAGGACGCGTCCGCATCGATGGCCTCTTGAGTGACGCCGCCTGGCAGCGGGCCACGCCGATCACGGCGTTCCGCCAGTACCAGCCGGACGAGGGCGCACCCGCGTCGCTCCGTACGGAGGTGTGGGTCCTCTACGACGCCGAGGCGATCTACATCGGCGCGCGCATGCAGCAGCCGGGCGGAGTGGCGGCGCCGCTCGCCCGGCGTGACCAGCTCCTCGATGCGAGCGGCGACAACGGCTCCTTCAACTCGCTCACCACGGACAAGCTCGTCATCGATCTCGATCCCTACCACAACCACCTGGACGACGTCCTCTTCGAGGTGAACCCGGCGGGCGTGAAGGGCGACGAGCACGATGGCGATCCGTCCTGGGACCCGGTGTGGGAGGCGGCCACGCAGGTGGACTCGGCGGGCTGGACGGCGGAGCTCCGCATCCCGTACAGCCAGCTGCGCTTCTCTCGCGACTCGGTCCAGACGTGGGGGATGCAGGTCTGGCGCTACATCGACCGGCTGAACGAGCGCGACATGTGGTCCTTCTGGCCCCGGAACGGGCCCGGCGGGCCGGCCTTCTACGGCACTCTCGAGGGTCTGCGCATCCCGAACCGGCCGCGGCAGATGGAGCTGATGCCGTACGCCGTCACGGGGAGCACCTTCCGGTACGCGGCGCCCGCCGACCCCTACCACGACGGTCAGGCTACGCGCTTCAGCGCCGGCGCCGACCTCAAGCTGCTGCTCACCTCGAACCTCACGCTCGACGGGACGCTGAACCCGGATTTCGGGCAGGTCGAGGTGGATCCGGCGACCCTCAACCTGACCGCGTTCGAGACGTACTACTCCGAGAAGCGGCCCTTCTTCATCTCCGGAGCGAGCTCGTTCAGCTTCGGCGGCATGCGCTGCTTCTTCTGCAGCAACACCTCCGGCCTGAGCGCGTTCTACTCGCGCCGCATCGGCAGACCGCCGCAACTGGCCGGCTACGTCGAGGACCACTCCGCCTATGCGGACGTGCCCGACAACACCACCATCCTCGGGGCGGCCAAGATCACCGGACGCACCCGGGGAGGCTACAGCGTGGGTGTGCTCGACGCGCTGACGAATCGAGAAACGGCGACCTTTCGGGCCACGGCCGGCGGCCCGGAGTCCACGCAGGTGGTGGAGCCGCTCGCGAACTACTTCGTCGGCCGCGTCAAGAAGGAGTTCCGCGGCGGAGCGACCACGTTCGGTGGCATCGTGACGTCCGCGGCACGCCAGATTCCCGACAGCGTGGTGGGTGACCGGCTGCGCAGCCACGCGGAGGCGGTCGGCGTCGACTGGAGGCATTGGTGGAAGCGGCGGGAGTACTCGTGGATGGGAAGTGTGCTGGTCTCGAACGTGGCGGGCTCGTCCGCCGCGATCGCGGCCACCGAGCGCTCCAGCGCCCACTACTTCCAGCGTCCCGACCGGCAGGTGAGCGGCGACGGGCTCTTCAGCGCCCGCTACGACCCCACGGCCACGTCGCTGCGGGGCTATGGGCTCTTCACACGGGTGGGCAAGGACAGCGGCACGCTTCTCTGGGAGGCGATGGCCAACATCCGGAGCCCCGGCTTCGAGGTCAACGACCTCGCCTACCTGAACGAGGCCGACTACACCTGGTTCAACGGCAACATCGCGGGCAACTGGACCCGGCCCACCTCATGGTACCGGAACATCTTCACGAGCTTCGGCGGGGCTACGAAGTACAACTACGACGGTGACCGCACCTGGTCGCAGATCCAGGCCTTCTACGCCATGGAGTTTCCCAACTACTGGAATCTGCGGGTGATGGGCATCCGGTCCCTGCCGTCCTACGACGATCGGCTCACCCGCGGCGGCCCGGTGGTCAAGCGGACCGGCTACGACGTGGCGAGCGTCGAGGTGTCGACCGACGCGCGCCGGTCGGCCGTCTTCGATATCACGGTGCAGGGCTCGGCGGGCATCGAGTCCTCGACGCGGTCGTTCGTGGTGGGTCCCGGGCTCGCGCTCAAGCCCGCGGCCAACATCTTCCTGCAACTCTCGCCCATGTACCATTACGACGAGGACGTGGCACAGTACGTGACCTCCGTGGACGACCCGACCGCCACCGCATTCTACGGCACCCGCTACGTGTTCGGCTTCATCAAGACCAGGACGGTGTCGCTCGACACGCGCCTCAACTGGACGTTCACGCCGAACCTGACGCTGCAGCTCTTCGCCCAGCCGTTCATCGCGAGCGGCGACTACTCCTCGTTCCGCGAGTTCGCCCGGCCGCGCACGCTCGACAAGCTGGTCTACGGTACGGACGTCGGGACGATCGCCTACAACGCGGACGCACTCACGTACACCGTGGATCCGGACGGCTCCGGCCCCGCCCAGTCGTTCACGTTCGACAACCCCAACTTCACCAACACCGCGCTGCGCGGCACGGCGGTGCTGCGCTGGGAGTACCGGCCGGGCTCCACGCTCTACTTCGTCTGGACGCAACGGCGCGCGGGCTCGGATCCGACGGGCAGCTTCAACTTCGCCGGTGCCCGCACGGCCATCCTGAACGACCGGCCCGTGAACGTATTCCAGATCAAGGCGACGTACTGGATCGGGCGGTAGGGCAGAGCGGTCGAGCGAGGTCGGGTCCGGCTCACCGGCCCGGCCGCTGCGCCACCTCCTCCATGTGCGTGTCGGCCAGGAGCCACACGTCCGGGTCCAGTGTCACGGCTGCGGGGCGGGCGTCGGCCGGGAACGAGGCCGTGGCCCGCTCCCCCTCGAGACGCACCACGCGCACGTCGGGCACCACCTGGCCGGACCTCCGCAGGCCCACCTCCAACGGGAGGTCCATGAGGCCGCCGCTCCCGCTCACCTCCTGGCGGAGCTCCACGTCCACCGTGTGCCGCCCCGCGTTCCAGGACCAGCGGCCGGTGATCGTGGGCCATCCGCCCCGGCGCAGCCACTGGTCGAAGAAGGGCTTCAGCTCCTGGCCCGACGTCTCTTCCATGGCCCGGCGGAAGTCCCGGACCCGGGCGTTGCCGTTCATGTAGCGCCGGTAGTAGAGGCGAATGCCCGCCCGGAACGCCTCGTCGCCCACGCGGTGGCGCAGCATGTGGAGCACCCACGCGCCTTTCTGGTACGTGGCCGCGTAGATGCTCACCTTCGACATGTCCGTGAGGCTATCGTGCACCACGCGGTAGTCGGGGTTCTCGGCGTAGAAGTCGCGCGCCATGTCGCGGGCCTCCCGCAGCCCCTGCACGAACGAGTCCCGCCCGTCCACGTGCTCCCGATAGAGGAGCGTGAAGTAGGTGGCGAAGCCTTCGCTCAACCAGACGTCGTCCCAGTCCGCCTCGGTGACCGCGTTGCCGAACCACTGGTGGGCCAGCTCGTGGATGATGACCAGACGCCAGCGCTCGGGACGCACGCCGGTGGCCGATTCCGCACCGTAGAACACCGACGTGGCGGCTTCCATGCCCCCACCTACGCTGCTGGACTGCACGTTGGCGAGCTTCTCGTAGGCGTAGGGGCCCACGTACCGGCTGAAGAAGTCCAGCGAGGAGCGCGACGTGGCCTCGTAGACGCCGAACCCCGTATCCCGGTCCTGGGGAAAGACCCAGGTCTGCAGGGGGCGGCCCCGCCAGGGGCGGTGGTGGGCCACGGCGAACGGAGCCGCGGCCAGGGCGTTGAGCCAGGTGGCCATGGGGACGCTCTGGCTCCAGTGCGTGCGGCGGAGACCGCCGGGCAGGTCCGTCTCCTCCACGAGCAGGCCGTTGGACACCACCTGGTAGTGGTCCGGCGCCGTCACCACCATCTCCGTGCTGGCCTTGTCGTAGGGGTGGTCCACGGTCGGCAGCCAGTTTCGCGCGCGGTTCGGCCAGTTGTCGCTGAAGAAGGCGCGTTCCCCGTGCAGGTTGGGGCTCACGTGCAGCCCATCGGCCGGGATGCCGTCGTAGCGGACGCGCACCTCGAGCGTGGTCTCCTTGCGGGAGGGCTCCGGCAGCGTGATCCAGAGGACGTCGCCGTCGTGGCGGAACGTCAGGGCGCCGCCCTTCGTCCGCACCTCCCGCACGGTCATCCCCTTCGCTCCCGCGCCGCTCCCCGCCGGCCCCACCAGGTCCAGCCGCAGGCGCTCCACTCCGGCCTCCCGAAAGCGCACGAGCACCGAGGTCTCGCCCCGGATGCGGTCGGTGGTATCGGATAGCTCCACCCGAAAGACGTAGTGGATCACGTCCACCCGCAGGTCCTTCGGGTAGTCGTCCGGGACCGCAGGCGACGCCGACGCCGACACGCCGGCGGGCACGGCCAGAACGCTCAGGATGAGCGCCGCGGCCAGGGAAGGAAGCATGGATGGGCGCGGGCGGATGCGTGGCATGGCCTGAGTCTCCGTGCGAGGCTTGGATCGGGGGCCTGTCGACAGGCCCCCGCGGGACGGTCGGCACGGGCAGGGTAGAGCGTCGGGGCGACGAACGGCAAGGCTGAGGCTCGCCCCGCGCCGCCGCGCTCGACCGGGCGAAGACGCTCGCCTCGACCTCCATCCGTCGCGGAAGGCCCCGGGAGGCCGTACACTGTACGCTCCGGGACCCTCCCCGGGGACCGCCGCCGGTCCATACGGAAGACGCCCACCCTCCCAGGAGCGCACATGCCCAGGTATCCCCTCACCGTGAACGGAGCGCGCCATGACGTCGAGGCGCCGCCCGACATGCCGCTGCTCTGGGTTCTGCGCGACCTGCTGGGGCTCACCGGCACCAAGTACGGATGCGGCGAGAGTCTGTGCGGTGCCTGCACCGTCCATGTGAATGGCGCGGCCGTGCGCTCGTGCGTCACGCCCGTTTCCCGGGTGGCGGACCGCGAGATCACCACCATCGAGGGTCTCGCCGCCGAGGAGCTCACCGGGCTCCAGAAGGCGTGGCTCGCGGAGGACGTGCCGCAGTGTGGGTACTGCCAGACCGGCCAGATCATGGCGGCCTCGGCGCTGCTCGCCCGCAACCCCGACCCGAGCGACGAGGAGATCGACCAGGCCATGGTCATCAACATCTGTCGGTGCGGGACGTACCAGAGGATCCGGAAGGCCATCCACAGAGCCGCCCAGGAGGGATGACCATGTCCGTGCTCGTCACCAACGTCTCCCGCCGGAGCGTCATCAAGACCCTGGGCCTCGCCACCGGGTTCGTCCTTTCGACGTCGGTGGTCCCGAGGGGACTGCGCGCCCTGGTCGGCGCAAAGTCGGCCGGCCCGCTGGCCCCTTCGGTCTACCTCGCCATCGACGAAGACGGCACCGTGCGCGTGTACGTCCACAGGGCGGAGATGGGCCAGGGAAGCCGCACGGGGCTCACCCAGATCGTGGCGGACGAGCTCGAGGCCGATTGGGATCGCCTTCGGGTCATGCCCGCCTACGGGGACACCAAGTTCGGCAGCCAGAATACGGACGGATCCTCGTCGATCCGGCTCTTCTACGATGCGTTCCGCACCGCCGGCGCCACGGCCCGTGCCATGCTCGAGCAGGCCGCCGCCGCGCATTGGGGAGTCGCGCGGAGCCAGGTGGAAGCCCGCAACCACCGGGTCCACAACCTGGCGAGCGGGGAGTCGCTGGACTATCGCGCCTTCGTGGCCGCGGCCGCGCTCCTCGACGTGCCGGATCCCGAGTCCGTCACCCTGAAGACCCGCGCCCAGCATCGCTACATCGGCAAGCCGGTTCACAACATCTACGCCGAGGATTTCGCGACCGGCCGGGCCGTCTTCGGTCAGGACATGCGCCGCGAGGGCATGGTGTACGCGGTGGCGGCGCGCCCTCCGGTGGTCGGTGGTCGGCTGGTGAAGTACGACCGCGAGGCCGCGCTGGCGGTGGCGGGCGTGCTGGACGTGGTCGAGCTGCCGGTCTTCGAGTGGCCCATGCGCTACCAGCCCCTGGGGGGTGTAGCCGTGGTCGCCACCAACAGCTGGGCCGCGATCCAGGGCCGCCGTGCGCTCGACGCTTCCTTCGAGGCCGGACCGAACGGGGACTACGACACGACCGAGTACGAAGCCTCCCTCTGGCGTGCGATCGAGGACGGAGGCACGGTCACCTACGACCGCGGGGACGTGCCGGGTGCGCTGGCTTCGTCGGCCAAGCGGATCCGCTCGGACTATTTCGTGCCTCACCAGCACCACATTCCCATGGAGCCCCCGGCGGCCACGGCGGAATGGGACGGCGACGACCTGAAGATCTGGACCTCGTGTCAGGATCCGCAGGTGGTCCAGACCACGGTGGCTCCCTACTTCGGCAAGCAGCCGGAGGACGTCTACGTCGAGGTGACGCTGCTGGGCGGTGCCTTCGGCCGGAAGTCGAAGCCGGACTTCGCCGTCGAGGCCGCGCTGCTGGCGCGGCACATGGGCAAGCCGGTCAAGATGGTGTGGACCCGCGAGGACGACGTGCGCCACGGCTACTACCACGCCATCTCCGCCCAACGGGTCGAGGTGGGACTGGACGCGGCGGGCAAGGTGCAGGCGTGGGATCACAGGTCCGCGTATCCGTCGCTGATGGAGGTCTACTCGGGCGAGCGGACCGACGCGGCCACCTCCTTCGAGGTCGTCCCCGTCATGGAGCAGCCTCTGGCCGTACCCTCGCTCCGGCTCTCGTCCGGCGAGGCCAAGGCCCACGTGCGGGTCGGCTGGCTCCGTTCGGTCACGAGCATCCAGCATGGCTTCGCGGTGGGGTCCATGGTCGACGAGATCGCCGAGGCCACGGGCAGGCGACCCGACCGGGTCTGGAACGATCTGTTCGGCTCGGTGCTCACCGGGGCGGCGTTGAGCGATCCGAAACGGCCGGAGCCGAAGCCGTTGGACGCCGACCGACTCCGGGCGGTGTTCGGCCGCGTGGTGGAGATGTCCGGCTACGGCCGAACGCTGCCCCCGCGCACGGGGATCGGCCTGGCGGCCTTCACCAGCTTCGGGAGCTTCACGGCCGCGGCGCTGGAGGTCACGGTCACGCCCGAGGGACAGGTGAAGGTGCCTCGGGCGTGGACGGCCATCGACTGCGGCTTCGCGGTCAACCCCGACAGGGTGAGGGCCCAGTTGGAAGGGGCCGTGGTCTTCGGCCTGTCCATCGCGCTGCACGGCGAGATCACGACGAAGAACGGCGCGGTCGTCCAGGACAACTTCGGAAACTACCCGGTCTGCCGGATCGACGAGGCGCCTCTGGTGGAGGTCGCCCTGTTCGAGAACGAGCACCCGCTCGGGGGCGCCGGAGAGCCCGGAGTTCCCCCCGTGGCGGCCGCCCTGTGCAACGGGATCTTCGCCGCGGTGGGAACGCGGATCCGCAGGCTTCCCCTACGGGATCAGCTGAAGGTGTGAAGGACGGTCCCGGGGGCGGGGCAATGGTTGGGATCGTCCTCCTCACATCCATGTGAGGGCGGGGCCCATCCGACGTCTTGACCTCCGTCGGGCGGCCATACAGACTCCAGGCGGCGATGGAGTTCGCCCGGAACCACCGCAGCGGCGGTTGATGACTCCTACCCGACCCTTCAGGGCCACAGGAGTCGCCGCATGGAGTCCTCCACGCCGCTTTCCGCCGCAGGCGCCGCGTCGCAGGTTGCCGACGCGCCCGGCCGCTCCTCCACGCATCTCGCAGGGGCCCTTGCGCGCCTCGCCGACCTCGCCACGCGGTTCGGCCACGAGGGCGTAGCCCAGGAGGCTCGCGGGGCGCTCGGCCCGTTGGAGGAGAACCTCCTTCGCATGGTCGCGCTGGGGCAGTTCAAGCGCGGCAAGAGCACGCTCCTCAACGCGCTTCTCGAGGCCCCGGTCCTCCCCACCGGCGTGGCGCCCGTCACGTCCGTCTCCACGCTCGTCCGCTGGGCGCCCCGCGCCCGTTTGAAGGTCCGGTTCGAGACCGGCGAGGTCGAGGAGGCCGAGGGGCTCGAGCGTCTGTCCGACTTCGTCGTGGAAGCCCGCAATCCTGGGAATGCGCTCGGCGTACGCCTGGTCGAGGTGGGCTATCCGGCCGAGCTCCTGGAAGACGGCCTGGTGCTGGTGGACACGCCCGGGATCGGGTCGACGGACCGGATGGCCACGGAGCGCGCCTACGATTTCCTTCCCAGCGTGGACGCCGGGCTGGTGGTGCTTTCGCCCGACCCGCCCGTCGGCGAGGCCGAGGCGGACTACGTCAGGGAGCTGGCGTCGCTCACGCCGCACCTGGTCTTCGTGCTCAACAAGGTCGATCGGGTGCCCGAGGCCGAGTGGCGCGAGGTGCTCGCCTTCGACCGACGGGTCCTCGGCGATCTCCTCGAGCGGGATCCCGAGGACGTGGACGTGATCCCGGTCTCCGCACGTCTGGCGCTCGAGGATGGAGGCTCGTCCCTCGCCGCGCTCCGGAGCCACATAGACGACTTCATCCGGCGCAAGGGTGCGCGTGTGCGTGAGGATCTCGGCCGGCGGAGGTTGGCAAGCACGGGCTCGAGGCTTCGCGCCCACCTGGAGATGGAGCGACGGGGCCTCGACATGGAGGAGCGGGAGCTGGACGTGCGCCTCCACGGTCTGCGGGAGACGGTGACTTCGTTGGAGGGGCGCGTCGCACGGGCGGCGCGCGCGGTCGAGGCAGCCGTGGGGGAGATCGTGGGACGCGCGGGTGACGCCATGCTCTCCGAAGCCCGGACCGCCAGGGAGGAGCTGGCGGCGGCCCTCCGGGACGTGATCGCCCAGGCGGAGCCGACGGAGTCGAACATGTCGGTCGCGACAACGTTCGACGATGCGCTCGCCGCGGGCGCCTGGAGGGTGCTCGACGACTGGTGGGAAGAGCACGGCGCCGAAGCCGTGGAAGACTTGCTCGCGGAGATGAGGCGAGCCGGCGACGACCTCGCCGAGGCGCGGCGGGACGTGTCGGAATGGATCCGCGAAGCCTTCGGGGTGGCGCTTCCCGACGAGCCGCGCGTTGAGGCCCTGAAGGAGTCCGCGAGCTTCTATCGGCACCTGGAAGGTGCGACGCCCCGCCTTACCGTGGATCTGCTGCGCGCCCTCCTGCCGCGGCCCGTCTATCGAGCGTGGCTCCGCAGGAAGGCGCCCGGCCTCGCGGCGCAGGCGCTCGAGATGGGGGCCGGCCGGGTGCGGGGTGACATGCTCTACCGGGCCCGGGAGACGGCCCGTGCGTTCAACGCGGAGCTGCGCCGCTGGACCGTGGCCGGACTGGACGGGCTGACCGAGGCGGCCGGGCGGGCGGCGGCGTTGCGCGCCAGGACGGGGCGCGCCGCCGAGGAGCGTCGTGTCGAGCTGGAAGAAGCCCTCGCCGAGCTCGAGGCGCTGAGCCGGGAGAGGCGCGGGTGGCCTTGAACGACGTCCATGCCAGGGCCGTCACCGCGAGCTTCACCCATGTGAGCGAGCTGCTCGACGGCGTGCAGAAGCTGGCGCGCAACGATCTCAACCCGTTCGATCGCCAGCACCTCGATCTCACCCCGGCCGAAGCGCGGCGGCTCGAGACGCTGGCGGCCACGATCCGGGCATCCATGCTCGAAGCTCTGGATGCCCTCGGGATCGGGGTCCCTCAGCCCGACGGCTCTGCCCGGTGGGGCGCGAGGACCGCGCTCCTGTTCGGCGACATCGCTCTCTCCGAGCTCACGGGTGGCGAGTTGAGGGGCTATGGCGACATGGACCCCGACGACGAGTCGCGGATCGCTTCGGTAGTGAAGGACGTGCGCCGACTCGTGGCGCGGGCCCGGGAGCTGCTGCGTGGCATCGATCCCGGCGCGGTCGAGGACGCGGTCGGCCGGGTCGACGGCCCCGTGGGAGAGGTGCTGAAGAAGATCTGGCGCTTCGCGCAGAGGAATGCGCTGGTCGACGTCTACGCGGAGGTCGCGGCCGTCGCGGAGCGAGCTGGGGCCGCCGCCTCCGATATCGGCGTCTTCGGCCGCGCCAACGCGGGCAAGTCCGCGCTCGTCAACGCCCTCATCGGCATGGACGTGCTCCCCGTGGGCGCGCTCCCCGTTACGGCGATTCCGCTCCGGCTCGAGCGCGGTCCCTCCGCCCTTCGCGTGCGCCACGCGGGCGGGGCCGACGAAGAGCTGCCGCTCGAGGAGCTCGCCCGCTTCGATCTCGAATCGCTCGAGGCCGGCGAGACCGACATCGTCGGCATGGACGCGCTCGTTCGCACGGCCCCCGAAGGAATCCGCTTCATCGACACGCCCGGCGTCGGCTCCTTCGGGACGCCGGCCGGCGCACGGGCGCTCGACTGGCTCCCCCGCTGCGACCTGGGCCTGCTGCTGGTTCCGGCCGGGTCGGTGCCGGAAACGGTGGACGTGTCGCTGGCCCGCGGGCTCCGCGATGCGGGCGTGGAGGTGAAGGTTCTGCTCAGCAAGGCCGACCTGCTCCCGCGCTCGGATCTCCCGGCGGCGACGCAGTACGTGCGCGGCGTCCTCGGCAAGCAGTTGGGAGAGGACGTGCCCGAAGTGCTGGCCGTGTCCGTGGTCGACGGCGGCGAGGCTCTGGAGACGCTCCGGCGGGAGGTGCTCGAGCCGCTCGCCGCCGGGGGGGAGCGCACCCAGCGGACGCGGCTCCGTGGGCGGCTCATCCACCTCATCGGTTCGGTCGAGGCGTCCTTCGAGGCGCGGGCGTCCGATGCCCGCGAGGAAAGCGCCCTGGAGGAGATGGCGGCGCTCCGGCGGGCCGGGGAGGCGTTGGTGCCTGGCCAGGGTACCGGCCAGCGAGGCTGAGCGCGCACGCGCAGCTTGCGCTTACTATCCGTCATGGATATATCTGGAGTGGATAGATCACTCCGGAAAAGGCATCCGCATGGCCCGCTCGTCCGATCCCAGCGTCATACCGCTTCGTCCGCCGGTCTATCACATCCTGCTGGCGTTGCTGGGCCGTGACCGGCACGGCTTGGGGATCGCCGACGAGATCGAGCGGGCCTCGGAGGGCGCGCTGGAGCTGGGCCCCGGCACGCTCTACCGCTCGCTCTCGGAGATGGTGGACGCGCGGCTGATCCATGCGGTGCCGGCGCCCTCGGAGGATGCCGATCCCCGCCGCAAGTACTACCGCATCACGGACGAGGGAAGGGAGCTCCTCACCCGTGAGACCGCCCGGCTCGACCGCCTGGTGGAGACCGCGCGGGCGCAGGGCGCGCTTCCGGAGCGGGCGTGACGCATCCCGGAGCGCACCGGCGCCGGCGGCTCTTCAGGGGCCTGCTGCGGCTGTATCCCCGGTGGTTCCGGGACGAGCACGGAGAAGAGATGACGCTCCTCTTCCTGGAGCGCATGGAGCGTGCGCGCGGGCCCGGGGCGCGACTCCGGCTCTGGTGGAGGATCGCGGAGGATGCCGTGCGGACGGCGGTCGCGCTGCGCCGCGGAGACAGGGAGGGGGACAGGGGAGGAGGGAGACTTCGCATGGAGACGCTGCTTCAGGACCTTCGCTACGCCGCTCGCCGCCTGCTGCGGTCCCCGGCGTTCACACTGGGCGCCGTGGCGCTCCTGGCCGTGGGCCTCGGCGCCAACACCACGGCCTTCACCGTCGTGGACGCGCTGCTCTTTCGCCCGCCCCCGTGGAGCCACCCCGAGCGGGTCGTGCACGTCTACCAGGACTCGGACGACGGCGATCCCAGCGCCTGCTCCTATCCGGCGACCCGGGACATCGCCCGTTCCGGCATGTTCGCCGACGTGACGGCCACGAGCCCGTCCACGGCGTCGTGGGAGCGGCCCGACGGCTCGGTGCGCGTCGCCACCGAGTACACCACGTCGAGCTACCTGAGGGTGCTCGGCCGCCAGGTTCAGCTCGGCCGCTGGTTCGCGCCCGAGAACGACGCGGTCGGTGGGGCTCCCGTGGCCGTAGTGAGCGCGGCCGCGTGGCACGCGCGTCTCGGCAGCGATCCCGACGTGGTGGGGCGCACCATTCGGCTGAACGGCCAGCCCGTGACCATCATCGGGGTGGGGCCCGAGGGGCTCACGAGCACGGTGCAGCCGCTCGTCACCGATTTCTGGCTCTCGATCTCGGCCACGCCGGTGAGCGGCGACTTCCAGGTGGCCAACCTGGAGCGCCGCGAGGATCACTGGTACCAGGTGCTCGCCCGCCTCGCGCCCGGGGTCACGATCGAGCAGGCGCAGGCCGCCATGGACGCGCTGGCGCGGCAGCTCGCCGATGCGTATCCCGAGTACGACCGGGGCCGGGGCATCACCGTCTTCTCCTCCGAGGACGTACGCCTGCACCCGGGCAACGACGCAGAGCTGCGCCTGGCCGGCGGGCTCCTGTCGGCGGTGGTGCTCACCCTCCTGCTGCTCACGTGCGCGAACCTGGCGAACCTCCTGCTGGTGCGCGGCCTCGCGCGCTCCGGCGAGATGGCAGTGCGTTCCGCCCTGGGCGCGTCGAGGGGACGGGTGGCACGGCTCTACCTGCTCGAGTCGCTCCTCCTCACGGTCGTGGGAGGCCTGCTGGGCCTGCTGCTCACCCGCTGGGCGCTGACCGTGCTCACCGCCGTCCCGCTCGCCACGGGCCGGACACCCGAGCTCGCGCTGGATGGCCGCGTGGCGCTCTTCTCGGTGATGCTCATGGTGGTCACGGGCGTGCTCTTCGGGTTGGCGCCCGCGATCCGCTCCTGGCGCACGAACGTGGCGCTCGCGCTCCGCGACGACCGTCGTGGGGTCTCGGTCGGGCGGGGAAGCACGCGCCTCCGCGGCCTCCTGGTGGGACTCCAGGTGGCGGCGTCGCTGGTGCTGGTGCTCGGGACGGGCCTGCTGGCGCGCAGCCTCGCCGCTCTGCAGAACGTGGATCCCGGGGTGGACGCCGCTCGGGTGGCCTATCTCCGCCTCGACTGGAGCGCGGCCGGAGTCCCCAACGATCGGATCCGATCCGCGCTGGACGAGATGCTCGAGCGAACGGCGGCCCTGCCCGGCATCACGGATGTGGCGTTCGCCTCACGCATTCCCGCGCAGGGTGGAGGGTCCACCACCACCGAGGTCGAGGGCTACACCCCTCCGGCGGGGACGAGCGCCGTCGAGATGCCGTTCGTCCTGGTGAGCGACGGATACTTCCGCACCATGGGGATCCCGCTCCTCGAGGGCCGGCTCTTCGACGACGACGACGTGCCGGGCGACGCTGCCTCCATCATCATCAACGAGACGGCCGCCCGGCGGTTCTGGGGAGACGTGGACGTCATCGGCCGCCGCATGCGCGGCCAAGGCTCGAAGACGTGGACCCGGACGGTGGTGGGGGTCGTGGGCGACGTGCCGACGTCGAGCCTCGGAGAGAAGCCGAGACCGATGTTCTACTTCACGCTCCGCCAGGTCCCGACGTCCCCGACGTACCTGATCGCCCGCACGGACGGGCCCCCGTCGGCCATCCTGGCGCCCATGCGGCGGGAGGTGGCCGCCCTTCAGCCGTCGGTGACCGTGGACGCCCAGAGCACCCTGGCGGCGCACTTCGGCGCCACGTTGTCCACGCCCCGCACGGTGGCGAAGGCCATGGGCGCCTTCTCCCTCCTGGCCCTTCTGCTCGCCGGCCTCGGTATCTACGCCGTGGTGAGCTTCAGCGTCGCCCGGCGCACCGCGGAGCTGGGAATCCGGATGGCGCTCGGCGCCGAGCGCTCCGGTGTGGTGCGCATGATGGTGCTCGAGGTGGGCGGCGTGGTGATCCTCGGCCTCGCGGTGGGCGTGGCCGTGTCGGCGCTTCTCGCGTCACGGCTGGGCGGCATGCTCTACGGCGTCCGCGCGCTGGACCCGCTCGCGTTCGGCGGCTCCGTGCTCGTGCTCCTCGGGGTGTCGTGGGCCGCCGCGTGGGTTCCTGCGCGCAGGGCGGCACGGGCCGATCCGGTGGAGGCGCTCAGGGTGAGCTGAGGGCTGGGCGGCCTGCGATCTCGGAGGGTCTCGGCCGCGCGCGCGACTCCCCAGCGCTCAGCGCCTCCCTCCGACCATCAGCGGCCGCCAAAGGTCCGGACCCACGAGCGACGGCTCTTCGCCGGCACGCGGGGCAACCCGGGGCGGCACTCCGGCCGGCATCGTGACCTGCATGCCCAGCCACTCGCTCAGCTTGGCGAGCACTTCGTCCCTGCGGTCGAGCCCGTCGATCGTCACCCCGTGGTCGGCCCCCGGCTGGACGATCTCGAGCGCGTCCGTGGCTCCGGTCAGCTCGACCGCTCCGCCGGCCCACGGATCCAGGCCGCCGTAGAGCAGGATGATCCCGTCGCCCTGGGTCTGGATCCACTGGAGGACGTCGGGAATGACGTCGGGCCGATACTGCAGCTCCAGATCCGGGGGAAAGCCGTAGACCTCGTGGACGTCCAGGGACTCCTCGTCGAGCAGATCCGCGAGATGATCGACGTCGATGTGGGGATAGCCGAGCTCGGTCAGCGCCTGGTAGATGTAGGCGCTGAAGTAGTCGCGGAGCACGTCCGAATCGAAGTGCAGGCGCACGACCTGGGCCAGGTGGGCGACCATGGCGGCGTCGGGAGCGTCCGCTGCCGGAATGTCGGACACGCCGAAGACGTGGCGCTGGAAGAACTCCCACTCGTAGGCGGAAACGGCCGACTCGAACTCGGGCGCCAAGGGCAACGAGTACGTGTATCCGTGCTGGGGAAACCACGCGCCGAAGTCGTCCAGGAGCTGGTCCTTCCGCTCCAGGAGGGCCCTCTGGAACGTATGGATCGCGGCCCGTTCCAGATTGGTCTCCACGCTTTGCAGGTAGGGCATCAGCCGAGGGTCGTCGGTGGAGAAGAGCAGGGGCGCCGAGTAGGCCACCGTTGCGTCGACGTCCTCGGGATGGAAGCGCCTGTGGAAGAGGACGGTCTCTCCTCCCTTGCTGACCCCGGTGCTGACCCACTTGCCCGTGTAGATCTGCTTGAGCAGAGAAACGATGTGGTGATGGTCCTCGGCGGCCTGCCAGATGTCGAGGTACTGCCAGTCCAAGGGCGACGGACGGCTACCGGGGAAGTAGCGGTGGGTCACGTTCAGAGCGTTGGCCTGGAGGATCCACGCCGGCTCGGGCAGCGACTGTGGTGAGGCGCCGTAGCCGGACGGAGCGAAGACCATGGGCCTGAGCGTGTCGATGTGGGACAGGTACGCCCGCTGAGTGAACGTGGGGCCGTCGGGGTTGTGGTGGTCCACCGGCTGGGTGATGTCCAGCTGGAAGGCCCTGGGATATCCGTAGTACGGTTGGATCTCCTGGGCCTGGACACCCGGCAGGGCGTTCAGGCGATCGAGGATGTCGCTCGGCGCGGCCGGCCCGGTGGCGTCGCGGCACGAGGCGAGCGCGAGCGAGAGTGCCAGGAGCGCCAGCCACGCGAGCCGGATCCGGCTCGCCAGGGAGCGTACACGCGTCGTCATGTCGTCCTCCTCCACCCCGGTTCCACAGCTCGCTTCCTGCCTCACCTGTTCTTACGAACGGGCAGGCCGACCATGACGCCGTCAGCTCCCACCCTCCCGCAGCCGCATCACCACGACCTGCTGCACGTCGGTATCGGGATCGCTGCGGAGCGCCGCGGCCCGGTCCGAGGCGAAGAAGGTGGCGGGGAGCCTCATGCCCTCGACCGTTCCGAGCAGGCTGCCGTCGCGCTCGAACACGTCGATCCGCTGGGTGGAGTCGGGCATCGAGAGCGACACGCCGACCCAGATCCGATCCGCGCCGTCCACGCGGATGCCGGTGATCCGGGGCACCGTGGGGGCGAAGGTCATCGCTTCGATGCGCTTCTCCGTCATCTGGCGCCGGGACGGATCGTCGTTCGTGCCGTCTTGTGCGGACGCTTCGCGGATCTGGTCTCGGGCTGCCTCGCGGTCCTGATCGCTCACGGGCCGCGGCGGAAGATCACGGGCGAGGCGCAGGAACTCGCCACCGTCGGGCCGAAGCAGATGGACCGTGTAGCTGTCGTCCGAAGCGATGGCGACCGAGCCGTCGGAGAACCTGTCCCAATGGAGTGTGGGCTCGAACACGGGCTGGGCGAGAAGCACGACCATCCCCCGGTCCGTCTGCATCTGCACGAGGTTTTGTTTGGGGGCGGGTCTGCTCCAGAGAGTGTCCAGACCGGAGTCGTCGGCTCGCAGCGAAAGGAGTGGAACGACGTTGGCGGCATCGTCGGACGCTCCGTCCCCTCCAGAGAACGACGGAATCGGGTACCCCTCCGTGAGGAACGCGCCCGGCACCGGGGCCAGGGGCGGCCGTATGAACATCTCGGTGGGCAGGGTGATCGTGCGGGCATCCCCGCCCGCGATGGGGAATCCGGTGAGGCGATGCGTGGTGATGCCCTCGACCCATACGGTATCACCGGGCCCGATGCCGAGCCCGAAGGGCTGGCCGAGCTCACCCGGACCGTTCCCCTGGCGTCCGTAGGTCGCGAGATAGACGCCCGCAGTGTCGTAGGACAGGACGTGGTGGGCGACCACGTCGAGCACGAACACGTTGCCGTGCGCGTCTCCGGTGATGCCCGCCGGCGGGACCTGGCCCAACATGTAGTGCTCGTCGTCGCCCATGATGTCGCCGATGACGGCCACGGTGTCCATGGTCCAGGCGAGCGTGGGACCGCCGTTGCCCGGGTAGGTCATGCGGGGGACCCCGTCCACCGTATCCACGACCGCGTCTATGCCCGAGCCGGTGGCAGGCGTCCGGTCGCAGGCGGCGACGAAGAGGAGACCGAGGACGGCGATGGTGGTGATCGTGCGGCGTGCCATGGGCTCCGGGTCCGTCTTCGAGGAGGAAGCCGGGCCGGGATGACGATCAGCTCCGACCCGACGGGCAGCGACGACGTCTGTAGTTAGCGTGGAGATTAGCCTGCGGCAAGGGTGGGGCTCGGCAGGCGAGCGGACGGACGCGGGGGCCCTCAGTCGCGTGGCGGCTCCGCGGCCGGGATGACGTACTTGGGCACCAGCTCGGTCATGAACCGATACCACGTACCGTAGTCGCCGTAGTTGCCGGCGGTGAAGCCGACGACCAGGTCGAACTCGGGGACCATGAGGACGAACTGGCCTCCGTTGCCTCCCGCCTCGTAGACGCGGTAGCGCGAGCCGCCGGAGGTCAGGTCGATCAGGTGCCAGGTGAAGCCGTAGTGGTGGTCCGGGCCGAAGCGCGCGTGCACGGCCAGCGACGACCGCACCCAGGACGCCGGCACGACGCGGCGTTCGTGCCACTCGCCGCCATCCAGATAGAGCTGGCCGAGCTTCAGTTGGTCCCGGGGCCGCATGTGGATGCCTCCGCCCATGTAGGCCGCGCCGGTCGGCATGAGGTTGACGTGGTAGCGGAGGATGTCGAGCGGCCGGGCGTAGTGGTCGAAGAAGTACTCCGGAAGCGGCTCGTCGATTCTGCCTCTCAGGACGCCGCCCAGCAGGTTCACGCCCGCCGTGCAGTAGACGGCGCTGTCGGCCCCGGGCTCGCGGGCCATCGGCAGGTCGAGCGTGTAGCGGTACCAGTCGGCCTCGCTCTGGCTCTGCATGACGTCCTCGTTGCCCGGCGTGGCCTCGTCGTTGTCGTCGCAGTCGAGGCCCGACGTCATCGTCAGCAGGTCCTCGACCGTCATCGCCCGCTTGCGCGCGTCGAGGTGCCGGAGGTCCGGATACTGTGGGAAGAGCGACACCACCGGCGTGTCGAGCCCGAACCCGGCCCCATGCGCCAGCGCGATGCCCACCATCGTGCCGGTGAACGTCTTGCTCGCCGAGCGCATGTCGTGGGTGCGGTCGCGATCGTGGCCGTAGAAGTACTCCTCCAGGGCGAGCTTTCCGTGCCGCGCGACCAGCAAGCTGTGGATGTAGGGGGTCCTGAACCCCTCGTAGCGCTGATGGCGTATTCGCTCGACGAGTCGGGCGAGCGGAGCGGGGCGGAGACCGACCTCGTCCAGGCTCGCCGTGGTCCAGCCGTCGTCGGTGGGGACGGGTGGACGATAGACCCACCGGTCCGTCTCGGGGGTCACCGGATAGAATCCCCGGGCATGCGTTCGGTCGCGCCGGGCGAGCACGAGCGGCATCCCCAGGGGGGCGAGGTCCAGTACCAGCACGTCATCGGCGGAGTCGTACCGTGCCCGAAGGACGTCCGAGCCGCGCTTCTCGCTGGTGAGTATGAGCTGGTCGCCCTTCACAGTGACGAGGTAGGGATCGTCACGACCGAAGTTGAACTCCGGGTTGCGGAACGAGGCCTCGAGGGCGGCGTCTGCACGACGCGTCACCGAGAGGTACAAGGAGAGCCGGTCGGGCAGCGGTTCGACGCGGCCGCGCCATACGCCCGGCTCAACGGCGCTCATCAGAACGGGCGTAGCGTAGGCGTTGGCGCTGACGAGGCCCGGGGGCTGGATCCACTGGCCCGTGATCTCATGGTGGGCCGGGTCGAGGCGGGCCCGGAAGCTCCCTTCGCCGCCCGGAAGCTCGAAGTGGAGTCGCCCGTGGTCGTGGGCGACGATGACGGTGCGACCGGCGATGTCGGCGTGCCAGCGCGCGCCGCGCGTATCGAGGAGCAGGGTGCCCGCCACGGCCGGGCCGAACGTCCGCTCCGCTCCCCAGAGGCCTGCGAGCCCGCCTGGGCTGCTCGTCGCATCGCCGGAGGCGCCGCCCACGGCTCGCGAAGCGCTGGTCGTCAACGCGATGACGAAGAGCGCGCCCAAAACCCGTCCACGTCCCATCCCATTCACTCCGTTCAACTTGATCGGTCCCCCTCCAGCCAGGCCCTGAGGGGCGCCACGGCCGACAGCATGTTCCTGCTCAGCGCCCGGCACGCCGCGGCCAGGTGACCGCGCGCGAGGGCATCCAGGATCTCTTCGTGCTCCGCCAGTGCGATCTCCACCGAGGAGGTCTCGCGGAAGTAGAGATGCTCGTAGCGGCGGGTGAGCCGAACGAAGTGGTCGATGGCCTCGAGAAGGATCCGGTTGGGGCAGTGCTCGATCAAGGTGCGGTGCCACCGGTTGTCGAGCTCGACCAGCCGGGCCGGTGTGCCGGCGCCGCCGCGCATCCGCTCCATGAGCTCGTGGAGCGCCCGGGTCCGGCGCTCGGACGGGACGCCCGCGGCCCTCAGCGCCTCCGGGTCCAGGATGGCCCGCATCTCGTAGAGGTCCCGGATCTCGTCGGGCTCGAGGGGCGCGACGAAGAACCCGCGGCGCGGCTCGATGACGACCAACTTTTCGGCCGCGAGGCCCACCAGAGCCTCACGCAGCGGCGTCCGGCTGACGCCCAGCTCCTCGGCCAGGGCGACTTCGTTGATGCGGCCGGAGGCGGGCAGCGCTCCCGTGACGACACGGTCACGTACCGCGTCGAGGACCGTCTGGCTCAGGTTGGGGCGGCGAGGGGGCGAAGGCATGGAGTATTGTATACTGTATACAATATAGTGGGGCAAGGATGGGTGCTTCGTGGGGTGAAATCCGAGCGCTGGACCGGATCGGCCTGTTCCGCCACATGGAGGGGGACCTCCAGGGGGCGGAGAGAGTCTACCTCCGATCCCCGAAGGTGCTGGGCCAGGACGACCTCCCTACTCCCGCCGAAACCTCCCCAAAGACTCCCCGCGGCTCCGGTCCCGCGAGTACACGCGCTGCTTCATGTACTTCACGTCCGCGTCGTAGACCGCTCGCTCCTCGAAGGACGCGACCATGCGCTCGAGGTCGCGGGCCTCCTCTTCCACCTCGGCGTCCTGGATGCCGGATGCGCGCACCGAGTCCGAGTAGGACCGGAGCGCTCGGGCGGCCGCGTCCCAGTCGCCGCGGTCCCTGGCCTCGAGCGCCTCCTTGCTCACCCGCGCGGCCTCCACCAGCAGGATCTCCTTGCGGACCTCCGGCTCGGCCTTGCCGCCCTCCTCGGGGGAGAGCGTGACGGGCATGTCGATCTCCTGCAGCTCCACGCCGCCGGCCTCGGTGATCACATGCGCCGTCACGACGAGGTGGGCGACGCCGGGCCTTCGGGTCCGCGCCGGGCTCCGGGGCGGGACGAGGAACTCCATGAGGATGCGCCGGGGCTCGCGGGCATAGAGGTCGCCAACCTCGAGGGTGAGCGTATCGCCCTCGGCGTGCGACGGGTAGTCGTGCAGCACCTTCACGAAGCTCGCGTCGGCGCCGGGCTCCACCGTGACGCGCACGTTCTGCGCGGCGATGGAGAGCAGGCCCTCGAGCTCCTCCTCGAATACGCCGGACGCCTGGTCCACCTTCTCGATGTAGTAGGTGCCGCCCCGGCCGGCGTCGGCCATGGCCTTGAGGAGGTCCTCGTCGTAGTCCTCGCCGAAGCCGATCGTCGTGGTGCTGATGCCGCGCTGGCTCCCGGTCTGGCCGAGGCCCACGAGCTGCCGGGATCGACGAGCCCGACGTTGGCCCGCCCGTCGGTAAGGAGGATGATGCGGTTCACGCCGGCCTCGCGGAGGTTCTCCGCGATGAGGTCACGTGCCCGCAGCCACCCGCCGCTCAGGTTCGTGCATCCGCCGCACTCGATCGACTCGATGAGGTCGGGAAGCTCTTCCTGCGCCTCGCCGGTGGCCGGTGGCGCCACCACGTGGACCGTGTCGTCGAACGCCACGACGCTCACGGTGTCGGCGGGGGAGAGGCGGCGCCCAGCATGGCGGCGGCCTTGCGGGCGGCGTGGAGCTTCTCGCCCATCATGGAGCCCGAGCGGTCGAGCACCAGCGAGAGGTTGAGGGGGACCCGGTCGCGGTCCTTGGGCGCTTCGCCCTCGATGCGCAGCAGGGCATGGACCATCCAGCCGCCGTCGGCGACGGGCTCGTGGTCGAGCAGAACGGTGGTCTTCATGCGGTCTCCGTCGTTGGAGGTGACGGAGAGAAGGGTAGCGGAGGGGTGTGACAGCGGGGGGGGCCCGGGAGTCCCCGGCCGCCCCGCCCTTACCCGAAGCGTCCGCCTGGTAGGAGAACGTGAGGGCGCCCGCCTTCCTCGGGAACTCCTCCATGCCCTTGAAG
>CAVVTU010000002.1:0-4657 GCA_963751265.1 uncultured Gemmatimonadales bacterium
GCTGCATGCGACGGGACCCGCACTCTACACCAGCGCGGTTACGTCACACTACCACAGCGCGACCACTCCGTTCACCGAATACACGTTCAACACGGGTGGACTTTGGCTGACGCCCGGGGACATGTACGTGCTATTCCTCAGCGCGTCGGGGATCTCCGGTGACGGCCGGATCCAGTGGGAAGGCAGTGTCGGCGATGACTACTCGGGTGGCGACTTCGTCTACCTCAACAACGGGGAGGACGCTTCCCAGTTCACGACGGCCGAGTGGGCGAGCTACTCATCCGACGCGAGGTTCGAAGCTCGGTTCGGACCCTCCACCGGGGTTCCGGAGCCGGCAACGTGGCTGCTTCTCGTCTCGGGCTTGCTGGGCTTGGGGATGACGGCTCGCCTACGCAGGAGGCAGGGGCTGGCGGCCTAGGGTCCCTCTTCTCGCGTGGAGGTCCGATGCTCCCACGTTCGCGGGGCGCCCGGATGCATCCGGGCGCCCCGCAGCCTATCGGGCATCTCACGCCGACAGGGCGGTTCGGCACCGGCACCGCCGGCTTCGGCAAACCGCACGGACTTCGGCTGAGCTCGCCAGGGTTCAGGGCGATCACCGCGCGCTCTCACATCATCGGGCTCGCGTTCATGCGCGCGAAGGGGATGGGGGAGCTGGCGAACCTGTTCCCCGCGGACGATCCGCGCGTACCGGTCCTCCGGCGCCTCGCGGCCATCCAGGTGGAGAAGGGGTTCAAGGTCATCGGGGCGGTCGGCTACGCCGGCTCGCACTACTGCGCGACCTTCGCGACGCTGTACCTGCTGACGAACGAGAGGTAGGGACGGCACCGGTGGAACCGGGGGCCGGCGACGCAGGCAGCTGGCCAGGAAGGGTCTGGGCGAAGTACGCGAGGACGACGCAGGTGTACGCGAACGAGGAGGCCCGGGCCCTCAGCCCGCCATGGTATACAGCATCCGCATGTCCCAACTGGACAGGTCGAGAAGTCGGGTGCCACATAGGGCCCAGTCCTCATCCAATCGGGTGTCGTCGATCGATCGCACGAGCACGCAGGGCCATCCGTGCGTCGCCCGTTCGCGGTCCACGGGCTCGAATCCGAGTCGATCGAGCACCCCGGTGACGGAGGGCGACAGGGTGGCCCGCCAGGTCACGAGCTCCGGGAAGTGTCCCACCTTGACCGCCGCTTCCAGAAGGGCGGCAGACACGCGCTCGTCCACCGCTTCGAGATCGACGATCTGCACGCGGAGATTGGCCCTCCCTCGGGCACCGCTCCACTTGAGAACCAGAAAGCCGTCGAGCGGGGTGCCACCCGCGTAGATGAACCGGTACTCGTTGAAGGGATGCCGGAACCGCCATTCGAGAAACATCGCATCGCGAACGTGCCGCAGTCGACCATCGTAGTCGACCCGCTCAATCAGCGCGGCCATCTCCTCGACGCGGGGCGTAGCACTCACCTCCAGCTGCATGTCACCAGGGAGGAGCGCGCCCGCCCGCGTGTCGAGGCGCTGGAAGGGATAACGCTCGATGCCGGCCTGGAGACGGGGTGAGTCTGCATATCGCCAGGCGAACCGCATCGACTTCATCCGCTCACGAACGCTGACACGCCACCGCTGCGCCTGCGAGCGCAGCCCGACCCCATCCAGAAAACCGGCGCTGCGCCAACCCATGGCCAGCGACCCCAGGACCGTCACCGGACCCCCTGTCAGGTTGAAGACGTATTCCGCGCCCTCGCTCCG
This sequence comes from uncultured Gemmatimonadales bacterium, assembly GCA_963751265.1. Taxonomy (GTDB): domain Bacteria; phylum Gemmatimonadota; class Gemmatimonadetes; order Longimicrobiales; family Gaopeijiaceae; genus SZUA-318. Next base: position 1,732 of record CAVVTU010000002.1, read on the forward strand.
CAGGTCGTCGAAGGCAGCGCGCATCATCGCGCTGACGATCCCCTCGTCGCGACGGTCCTCACGCACGAGGAGGTCGTCGGCAACGAGGATATCGACCTCCCGAGTCGGCCGGCCGACCTGCCAGCGCGATGGATAGAAACTGCGCATCCCGACCAACTCTCCGTTGTCGATGGCGAGGTACGCGCGCGGCGCGACGACGTAGGGGTTCTCCTCATGCTTCCACTCGAGGTACCGGCGGTTCAACGCCACGTCGGGGCTCCACAGGCCGGTCTGGAAGATCGCTACCGCGTCTTTGTGCTCCGGTGTGTACGGCACCACCCGGACCTGGCCCGGGAGCGCACCGCCACGCCCGGGCACGATCGCGGCCACGGGGGCCTCGCGCTCGGCCCCGATGTAGCGAAGGATCCGCCGCACGGAATCCCAGGAGTGGACGATGTCCATCTGCGTCGGATCGATCGAGCCGCCGGTCCTCTCCTCGATCCAGAGCACGAGATTGAACAGCGCCAGTGAATCCAACATGCCAGAAGACAGTAGTTGCGTGTCGTCGTCGAAATCCTCGGGCAGCGAGATGTCGCAGCCTTCGAGGAACGCCAGCAGCTCGGCGCGGAGCCCCATCATCCTTGTCTGAGCCGGTTGAAGTCGACCGGATTCAGCGACTCACAATGACGAGCGACGCTGGCGCGATTCACCTTCCCCCGCGAGGTCCGGGGAATCTCGTCCATGAGGTACCAGCGCTTCGGGAGCTGGTGCGATGCCAGGTGCTGTCCGGCCCAAGCGCGCAGAGCGAGCAGCGTCTCGTCCGACGCCTCGTGGAGGACGACGGCAACGCCAACGTCTTCGCCCAGAAGGGCATCGGGTACGGCGAAGGTGCACACGTCCAGCGTACCACGGAACCGCTCGACCACGGCGTCGACGTCGCCCGGGTGCACCTTCATCCCGGCCTTGTTGATCTCCTCACGCTCGCGTCCCCGCAGGTATAGCTGCCCGCGCTCGTCCATCACACCGATATCACCGGTGCAGAACCAGCCGTCGGTGACGACCGCGTCGGTGAGGTCGTCCCGGTCGAGATAGCCTCTCATCAGAGCCGGCGTCCTGATCCAGACGTGCCCGTCTTCGCCGGGCGCGCACGGGGCGGCCCAGGTGGGTGACTCTGCGGTGTCTGCGCTGGGCATCACCCGGAGCGTGCCGCCCCAGGCGACGCCGATCAGCCCGTCCTCCGGCGCGGCAAAATCGTTGGGCGTGCCCGCGAGCCAGCTGCCCGTTTCCGTGATGCCGTACGCGTTCTTCACATCGCGTGTGCCCGCCCACTCCTGCACCGATCGCCAGAGGTTTGCCGACAGCGGCGCAGACCCGCAATGCACGCGGACAAGGGATCCACCCTCGGGGGGCCGGGCCATCTTGATTGCGAGACGCCAGACAGTCGGGACCGATGACAGAAACGTGATCTCATTGCGGTCGATCAGCTCGCCGAGCTGAACCAGGAGGTCCGCCCTGAACGGCGGCAGCACGTAGAGGTCCTGTCCCCCGAGCCAGGGAAAGAGGCAGTTGCAGATCAGGCCGTGACCGAAGTGCGTCGGGAGAAGGCAGAGCGTCCGACGATGTGCCCCGAGTCCGAGCGCGCTGGCCAGGCTCGCCCACCGGGCACGCAGCGTTCGATGGGTGTGCACCACGCCCTTGGGGTTTCCCGTTGTACCGGACGTGAAGAGGATGAGCGCGTCGTCATCGAGGTGTACCGCAGATCGAGGCAGCGCTCCGTCCCTCCCCTCCTCATCGCCCGGCATCTCGAGCACGCGCGTGCCCAACTCCAAGAGCTCCCGCTCGAGCGATGGCTCGGGCGCCTCTTTCCACACCGAGAAAGCCGGACGTGCCGACCGAACCAAGGTCGCCACTTCGAACGGAGTGAGGCGGGCATCGACCGGCACGGCGCAGCCCCCCACGTGCCAGATCGCGAGCAGATCCACGAAGAACTCGAGGTTGTTGCCGTAGTGCAGGAACACGCGGTCGCCGCCCCGCAGCCCCAGGCGTCGATATGCGGCCACGCGACCGCCCATACGTCGGAACACCTGATCGGGCGACAGGGAGCGACCGGACAGCGGCTCCAGCAGACGGCCGGGGTGTTGCGTCATCACGTTGGACCGCCCTGGCAGGAATCGTGGGTTCGCGCGGGTGGCGGTGGGACCGCCGGGAGAATCGGGGTCCGCGGCGCGTTGTGGAAGGTCCGGGCATGGAGCCATCCACGAGTTCAAGGTAGGAGGGTCACTCGGTCGAAGCTAGCGAGCTACCACAGACTCGTTCGAATGGGGGTTCCGTCGCCCGCAAGAATGCAGAAATCAGGACCACTACATGGCCGACCTGGTCTTCGCGGCAGCTTGCCAAGAGGCGTCGTGTCGCCGAGAGCCCGGTGAGGCCAATGGCGATTGTGTGGCATGTACGCTACACAATGAGGCACACCCACCGCATCCTCTCGGGCCTCACCGCTTGTGCCGCGTTGCACAATCCTTACCCTACGCGCATGGCATCCAGACGGCCGGCCGGTGCGAGTCTTGCAAAGCGTCCCTCGATACGCGGCCTCCGTGCGCGGGGCCCGTGTACTCGTTCCGTCCCCTCGTCACGGAGTAGGCGCCATGTCCGCAATCGTACCACGCTTCCGTGTCAGTGCCGCGCTCCTCGCCTTGGCGGCCTTGGCCCTCCCGCCCCCGGCCCACGCCCAGACCACGATAGGTGCCGGCGGCGGAAGTTTCATCCAGTCCTTCGGGAAGGACAACACTCAGACGTACGGGCAGACCATTACGAGCCCCACCGACAACCCGCTGAACAGCTTCTCGTTCTGGCTGGGTCGCACTTCGACGAACTTTCCCGACCCCACGAACACGACTCTGTCTTTCCAGGCCTACGTCTACGCTTGGGATGCCGGTCTGCTGCATGG
>CAVVTU010000003.1:0-635866 GCA_963751265.1 uncultured Gemmatimonadales bacterium
GTGCTGGCCGACGTGACGAAGATGATCCTGAGGGAGGGAGTGACGATGAGCGCGTGGACGCAGGATCTGAGACTCGGAGTGCGCGGCCTGGTACGCAGGCCTGGATTCACACTGGCGGCGGTGGTCACCCTGGCGCTGGGGATCGGGGCCAACGTGGCCATCTTCAGCGTGGTGAACGGGGTGTTGCTCAAGCCTCTGCCCTACCCCGACTCCGACCGGCTCGTCGGCGTGTGGACGGTGGACACGCGCGACGGCGCCCAGGACAACAGCGTGGACCACCCCGACCTCCGGTACTGGCAGGAGAGCGTGTCGGGCTTCCTGGTAGCCGGCGTGTCGGAGAGCCATCCGACCCTGACGGGCTTGGGCCAACCCGAGGTGATCCAGGCCGCCCGGGTGACCGACGGGCTCCTGAGCGTCTTCGGGCTCAAGCCAGAGCTGGGGCGGGACATCCGACGTGACGAAGACGTCAAGGACGGACCCAACGTCGTGGTGCTATCCCACGCGTTCTGGAAGGAGCGTATGGGGGGGAGCCCCGACGTGCTGGGGCGCAGCCTGACCCTGGGCGGGGAGGGCTGGGAGATCGTCGGCGTGGCGCCGAAGGGGTTCGACTACCCGAAGGGAGCGGTGCTGTGGATGCCGCAGCACCAAGACGAGGAGGCCTGCGGACACGGGTGTCGTCTCATGAGCGCCGTGGGACGCATCGTGCCAGGCACGACTCGGGAGACGGTGCAGGCTCAGCTGGACGCCGCTTCAGCGCACCTCACGGAGGCCTTCCCCGACATCCACCGTTACGACGGAACCGCGCTCGAGCCCATGCTCGGCCAGGAGGTCGCCGGCGTGCGGAACGCCCTCTGGGTTCTCATGGGCGCCGTAGCCATGGTGCTGCTCATCGCGTGCGCCAACGTGGCCAATCTGCTCCTGGTGCGGGCGGAGGACCGCCGGGAGGAGGTGGCGTTGCGCTCCACGCTGGGCGCGTCGAAGGCGCGCCTCGCGCGCCAACTCCTCACCGAGAGCCTGCTCCTGTCGGTGGTGGGAGGCGCCGGAGGTGTGGCTCTGGCGTGGTGGGGGCTCACGACCCTGGTGGCCATGGCGCCGCCCGACATCCCCCGTCTGGCCCAGGTCGGGCTGGACGGCTCGGTGCTGGGATTCGCCCTCCTGGTGGTGGTGGCGGTCACCGGCATCTTCGGTCTCGTTCCCGCTTTGCAGGTCGCCGGAGCGTCGCCCATGGCGGCCCTGGTCGGCGGGCGCCGCACCGAAGGCGGGCGCCATGCCCGCATGTCCCGGTCGGTGCTCCTGGCCGGCGAGGTGGCCCTGACCCTGACCCTCCTCCTGGGCGCCGGTCTGCTCTTCGGTACGCTGCGCAACATCAGGGCGACGGATCTGGGCTTCGACGTGCAGCGCATCGAGCGGTTCAGGGTCTCCGCGCCCGGCAGCCGCTACGACACCGAGGCCAGGGTGCGGTTCTTCCGGGAGTTGGAGGCTCGGCTGACCAGCCTACCTCAGGTGTCCAAGGCCGGAGCGGCCTTTGGCGCGCCCCTGAGCGACGGCCGGATGTCCACCACGATGCAGCTCCTGGACCGGCCCCCGGTGGACCCGGCGGACGAGTCCAGCATGGTCGTGCGGATCGCCACCCCTGGATACCTGGAGGCCGCCGGCATCCCCCTCCTCAGGGGCCGGTGGGTCGACCCCACCGACGTCCGGAGCACCGAAGGCGTGGTCGTCATCAACCAGGCGGCCGTGGACCGGTTCTATCCCCATGTGGATCCACTGGGGCGCCGGTTCCACCTGAACATCGGCTGGGGATACGGCGACGATCCGGCGCGCACGATCGTAGGCGTGGTGGGGAACGCCCGTACGGACCACGCCACCGAGCCCGACGACCCGGCGGCCTACCTGCCGGAGGCGCAGTTCGGCGCCAGCATCATGTCCGTGACCATGCGGGTGGCGCCGGGAGCCGAAACCGCGCTTCCTCAGGCCCGGAACGTCGTCCATGCGATGGACCCCGACCTGGCCATGACGTCGGTGGAGCGGGTCCAGGACGCGGTGAACCGGGAGCTGGCGCCCACGCGCTTCTATCTCACGCTCGTGTCGGCGTTCTCCGCCCTGGCGCTCATCCTGGCGGCGGTGGGCCTCTACGGCGTCGTGGCGTACTCCGTGAGCCGGCGAACCCGGGAAATCGGGATCCGGATGGCGCTCGGAGCGCGTGGCGACGACGTCGTGGGCATGGTGGTGCGGGAGGGAGTGGCCCCGGCGGTGGTCGGCGTCGCGCTGGGGATCCTCGGCTCCGTCTGGGGTGGTCGAATCCTGGGAAGTCTCCTCTACGGGGTGAAGCCTCAGGATCCGGTCACGCTGGTGACGGTGACGGCCATCGTCCTGTCGGTGGTTCTGGCGGCTACACTGCTCCCGTCATTGCGCGCGTCACGGGTCCCGCCGGCGTCCGCGTTGCGGGCGGACTGACGCGGAGGTGAGACACGAGGGGCCCGCTTCCGGACCGCCCCCCACGAGCCTTTCGGCGCGCATCGCCGCCGGTCAGTCGCCCCTGAGCGCCGACGCCGCGTCGGTGCGCGCCGCGGCGCGAGCCGGGCTCCAGAGCGCGGCCGCCGCCACCGCCAGGACCAGGCCTCCGGCCGTGAGGTAGGTGGGCACGTCGGTGACCCCTACGCCGAACAGGGTGGCCCCCAGCGCGCGTCCCAGGACGAATGTGAGCAGGAATCCTGCGGGGATCCCCAGGGCGGCGTGGCCGACCCCTCGTCCCATGACCTCGCGCCTGACCTGAGCGGCGTCGGCGCCGACCGCGAGGCGGATCCCGAACTCCCGGCGGCGCTGACGCACCAGGTAGGCCGTGATGCCGTAGATGCCCACCGCACACAACAACAGCGTTGTGGCGGCGAAGGCGCCGACGACCAGCAGAATACCGGCCGATCCTTGGAGGAAGGGCCGCATGAGATCGTCTCCCCAGGCCACGGCGTACACTGGGAGGTTTGGGGCTGTCTGGTGGATCACCTCCCGGAGCGTGGCCGGCAGCGAGGGTGGGGAACCGGGGGCCCGTACCGCCAGGAACACCGCGTCGGCGCTGAATCCCTGGCGTCCCGTTTGGCCCATGGGACGGAACAGAACCGGGCCAGGGGCCAGTGCCGGACCGCGTGTGCGTGTGTCGCCCACGACGCCCACGATGGTGATGGGGTGGTCGTGGCCGTCCAGACCGATGGTGATCTGGCGGCCCAGCGGGTCCTCGCCGGGAAAGCGTAGCCGGGCCAGCATCTCGTTGACGACCCCCACGTAGGGACCGTCCACGTCGCTCGCCGTGAACGCCCGTCCCTCGACAAACGGGATGCCCAGCGCCGAGAAGTACCCCGGCTCCACGGGCTGCCAGCTCGCGGAAGGGGGATCCCGCTCGTCCAGGGCGCCTGCCTTGAACACGCTGGCGCTGGGGCCCATGGCCAACGGTCCGGTGGAGCCCAACGCCACGGCGGTGACGCCGCGGACCGAAGCCAGGCGCTCCGCCAGGTCGCGGTAGACCTGCAGTCGTTCCTCATAGGTGCGGAGCCGGGCATCGGGTAGCGAGACGCGCAGCGTGACCAGGTCCTGGGTGTCGAAGCCCGGATCCACGTGACTCAGGTTCAGGAGACTCCGACCCACGAGGACGGAGCCCGCCGCCAGGGCGACGGCGGCGGCGACCTGGGCCATCACCAGCCCGTCCCGGGTCCGGGAGCCGCCGCCTCGAGACCGGAGGTGGCCCGCGGGATTGGCCTGGGGCGCCCGAAACGTAAGCAGCGTGAGCACGCTGGTGACGGCGACACCCAGGAGGAGCGCGGCCGCCATGACTTCGGGCCGAACCGCGACGTCGGTGGCCCGGGGCAGCGTGGCGCCGAAGACCGCGACCGTTCCGCGCACCGCCGCAACGGCCAGGGCCACCCCTGCCAGACTTCCGCCCAGCCCCACCATCCACCCTTCCGCCAGGACATGGCGCATCAGCGCACCACGGGTGGCGCCCAGGGCCACCCGCACCGCCAACGACTCTTCGCGGGCGGCGCTGCGGGCCAGCGCCAGGTGGGCGACGTTCACGCAAGCCGCGGCCAGCAGCAGGAGCACGGCGACGGCCAGGGCCAGGAGCGTGGGGCGGAATCCGGCCACGGTCTCTTCCAGGAGGGGCGTCAGGCGAACCCCGGCTCCGGCGTTGGTATCGGGGTGCAGTTCCTCGATGCGCGCCGCGATGGCATCCATCTCGGCAGCGGCGGCGGGCAGGGCCACGCCGTCGGCCAGGCGCCCTACCACATGGAAGTACCAGGCGTCACGCGCGGCGAGCAGATCATAGGGGAAGCCTCGAATGTCCGGGACCTCGCGGGCAGATCGCAGCCACACCTGCACCGAGGGGTCGGGGAACGCGAAGCCTGCCGGCATGACGCCGACGATCTCGTAGGTGAGGTCGTCCACCTGGAACGTTCTTCCCACCACGCCAGGGTCGCCGCCCAGGGCGTCTGCCCACAGCGCGTGGCTCAGCACCGCCTCCCTGGCTGGGAAGTCCACGTCGAGGGTGGGGTCGAAGGTACGCCCCAGGGTGGGGGCCACGCCCAGCACCTGGAAGAGGTTTCCGGATCCTTCGGCCGTGCGGCCACGCTGGGCCTTTCCGCCGAACGTCAGGTTGGCGGATCGGGTGTTATAGGCGGCAAGTCCCTGGAAGGTCGTGGACATGCGCCTCCAGTCCAGGTAGTCCGCCGGCGCCGCGGAACGGGCATGGCCCTGGTAGACCTCCGAGACCGCGACCAGGCGGTCGGGGTTGGGGAAGGGAAGGGGGCGAAGCACCGACTCGCCCAGGGCCAACACCGCCACCGCACCGCCCAGACCGAGGGCCAACGTGAGCATGCTGGCCAGCGTGTAACCCGGAGCCCGCACAAGTCCGCGAACCGCCTGACGCAGATCCCGTATCGTCCCTTCCATGACCCCTCCCTGTTCGCGTCCTTGCCAATGCCACGCCGCGGCCCATGCCTGGCGTCGGTACCACCGGTTTGCCGCTCGCCGCCCCCGGAGAGCGCACGCACGGCGGAAATCCTCTTCGATGTCCCCCAGGACGAACTCGGCTTCGGGGCCGCGCACGAGCATGCGCAGCAGGAAGCGCGTCAGGGGCGGAGGTCCGGGGGCGTTCACCGTCACGTCTCGTCGGCCAAGCGATCCAGGCGCGTGGTCAGCCCCCTGGACATGTTCAGCAGCTCGTCACGGGACCGACGCAGCAGGCGCGCGCCTTCGGGCTCCAGGCGGTAGTACTTCTTCCGACGGCCGCCCCGCTCAGGGGAGGGCTCACCCACCCACGACGCCACCAACCCGTGGGACTCCAGGCGCTCCAGCACCGTGTAGACGGCGCCGGCCGACACCGACCGTCCGGTGCGCTCCTCGATCTCCCGGCGCACCGAAGCTCCGTAGGCGTCTTCGCCCAGAGCCACCAGCGCGAAGAGCACCAGCTGCTCGAATTCTCCAAGGGTCCTGCCCACGTCGCCTCGCCTTCGAGATGTCCCGCCATCAGGCTACCGACCATTAGACCCACGATGTGGGCCAAATGGTTACATGTGGATCACAACGGGCGCGCCTTCGACCGCGGACGATGTCGGATTCACACTCGAGGTACTGGCGCGGTTGGGAGACCTCCTGGAGTTGGATGACGACAGGGTGTACTCCGCCGGGTATGCCAACGGCGGTTCCTTTAGCCAACTCCTGGCCCGTCCCACCGAACCAACCGGCTCGCCCTCTTCGACCTCATGCGCATGGGCGAGGACGAGTGGGACGCGTACACGCGGGGGTCGGCGATGCGGCGGGTGATCCGGGTACGGGTATACGGGCAGCTCTCCCAGAGCGGCCCTCTGCATCCCGGGGATCGGCTCGACCGCGATCTCCCTGTGACAGATCCAGTGGTCCAGCAGGGCCTTCTTCTTCCCCGGCTGCTTCTGGACCACACCGAACAGGTCGAGATCGACCAACGGCTCCCACCGCGCCTTCACCTGTACGGGCTCCGTCGCTCCCTGCGGCGCGTACTCCACCAGACCGACTTCTCCCTGCGGGACTGAGCCGCCTACCGCTACGCCGGGCCGGCCACCAGCTTCTGGGCCTTCTTGACGGCGTCGGCCGGACCCACGAGCACCAGGTAGTCGCCGGTGTCGATCCGCGTGTCCCCGCGAGGGACCACGAACTCCTTGCCCCGGATCACGGCGGCCACCACGCACTCCGGGGGAATCGCCATGTCCCGGATCAGGGCGCCGGAGGCGGCCCCGCCCTCGGGCACGGGCACGCTCACCAGGCTCGCGACGCCGGAGCCGATTTCGAACAGCTCCGCCACGCCCGGCCGGTCGAGGTAGTTCTCCACCATCGCGGCCGTGGCCCACGGAGCGCTGATCGCGAGGATCCCCTGGTCTTCGAGGAGCGAGATATACTCGGGATCCTGCACGATGGCCATCACCCTTCCCATGCCGAGTCTGCGGGCCTGCAGCGCGGCGATGACGTTTCGGCCGTCGTCGTCGGACGCGGCGATCGTCACGTCCACGTTCTCCGGGCCCACCTGCTGCAGGAGCTCCTCCTTCGTGCCGTCGCCCTGGTAGATCGGGACGTTGTAGCGCTGCTCCAACTCGCGGCACCGCGCCTCGTCCTCTTCGATGAACGTGATCTGGTGCTCGGCCGCCCGGAACACCAGCCGGAAGTCGTCGGCAGCGAGCAACCGGTCGGCGATGTTCCGACCCTGCCGTCCACCGCTGATGATGAGTACGCGCATGTGGTCCTTGCCCAGTCTGTCGATCCACAAGATCAGCCGGCGACGGGCGGCCGGCAATGCAGCCAGGGCCCGGTCGCGGTTCTCGGGACGGGTGAGGAAGAGGGCTGCTCCTGCCACGGTGAGGCCGCCACCCAGCAGAAGGCTCCGCAGCTCGAGGAAAGGCACGAAGATCCAGCAGCTCACGATCCCGAGCACCGGGACCCAGGGGTGGAAGGGGGCGGTGAAGGGCCGCCGCAGGTTGGGCATCCTGCGGTGGAGCGCCAGAACGGCGTAGTTCACCACGCCGAGACCCATCAGGTATCCGAAGTCGGCCACCGAGGCCACGAACCGGACGATCCCCGACGCTCCGAACGAGGCCACCACCAGCGCACACATTCCCAGGGCGATGTGCGGCGTCCGGAAGCGGGGGTGCAGGCGCGCCAACACCGCGGGGAAGTGGCCGTCGCGGCCGAGCGCGTACAGCACCCGCGCGCTCGCCCCGAGGGTGATGCTGAACGCCGACAGGCTGGCCATGATCGTGGCGATGATGGCCGCCCACCGGCCCCACCCTCCCAGGATGTGCTCGGCCATCAGGATGAACGGGACCTCGCTCTTCGCGAGGACCTCGTGACGGGTGACGCCCATCATCACCCACACGACGAACACGTAGATGCCCGTGGCCACCAGCAGGGTGATGAGGATCGCCCGGGGGATCGTCTTCCCGGGCGCGACGATCTCCTCGGACGCCACGGTGATGAGCTCGAACCCGACGTAGGAGATGTAGATGAGCGCCATGGCCGGTACGAACCCGCTCCAGCCCTCGGGCGCCAGCGGCCGGAGGTTCGGCGCCTCCACCTGCGCGAGCCCCAGCACGGCCACCCCCACGAGCACGGCCAGCTCGACCAGGTTCATGGCCGTGACGACGCGGAGGGCCTCGGAGGTGCCGAACAGGTTGACGGCGGCGAACACCACGGTCGTGCCGATGGCGATGAGCGCCACGCTGGCCTCGGGCCACAAGTAGACGCGGATGGTGATGGCGAAGATCACCGCGTACATGGCGCACGCCAGCGTGTTTCCGATCCAGAAGAACCAGCCGGTCAGGAATGCGAGGGGTCGTGGCAGGGTGCGACTGGTGAACGAATAGCCGCCGCCGGCCAGCGGGAGGGCGGCGCCGAGCTCGCTGTAGCTTAGCGCCGTGAGCAGGGTGATCACCCCGACCAGCAAGTAGGCACCGATCCCCAGAGGGCCGACCAGGCGCGACACCTCCCCGGGAAGCGCGAAGATCCCCGGCCCCATCATCGCTCCGATGCCGATCATCACGGCCCCGAAGAGACTGATGTTGCGGCGGAACGAGACGTCCTGGCTCATGAAGGGCAAGGTAGGCTCGCACGGGGCGACGAGCGAACGCTGGGATCGCCGGTGGATGTCACGGCTGTCGTGGTTCTTCGGGCAACCGGCGGAGGCGTTGGACTACGCCGCTCGGGGGATCGAGGTGCTGGAGGCGCTGCCACCCGGGGCTGCGGCGCAACGTGGCGATGGCGATCGGGGCAGATGCGATCACGCGGTTGCATCGTTTGCCCGGGTTCTGGGTTCCGAGTACCTTGGCCCGCCACCAGTTGGCGTTCACTCTCTCGGTTTCCCTGGGAGGCTTGGAGTCCTTGGCTTCCTGGCCGAGTCTTCTGCACCGGAAGGGACTCGCCATGCCCCTGCTCCCGCCCACGCGCCCCGGCCTTCGACGGACGAGGGCGTCCCGATGAGCGCCGATCCGACGTGGGGCGCAGAAGACGTGCTCGCCCAGTTCGGGCACATCGACATCTACGTCTTCGACCAGATCCTGCGGGGGAACCTCACGCCGCGGATGCGCATCCTCGACGCCGGATGCGGACCCGGCCGCAATGCAGAGTACCTCATGCGTCGGGGCGCCCGCGTGTACGGCGTTGACGAGGACCCGAGTCAGATCCAGCGTGTCCGCGCGCTGGCCGCTGCCGTGGCCCCCGGCCTGCCGGCTGAGAACTTCACCGTGGCCAACCTCGAAGCCCTCCCGTTCCCGAATGGGTACTTCGACGCGGTGGTCTGCAACGCCGTCCTTCACTTCGCCGAGGACGAATCCGCCTTCGAGGCCATGGTGCGGGAGATGTGGCGTGTCCTCCAAACGGGCGGCCTCTTCTTCGCCCGGCTGGCGTCCACCATCGGGCAGGAGGGACGGCCCACCCCTCTCCAGGGGCGCTGGCACCACCTACCCGACGGCACAGATCGCTTCCTCGTGGACGAGGCCTACCTGACGACCATGGGCGCGGAACTGGGGGCCACGCAGGTCGATCCCCTGAAGACCACCGTGGTCCAGGGGATGCGCTCCATGACGACTTGGGTGCTGCGAAGAGGTGAGGCCGGGCCCTAGTCGCCGCGGGCCCAGAAGGAAGAGGAGGCCCACGACACCGAGCAGGCCCGCCAGTTCGGGCGCATGGTCCGGCAGGCACCCATTCCGGACTTCTTCCCGGCGTACGGCAGCATCCACACCGACGCCCTGGACTATTGGTGGGTGGAGGCGTACGAGGTGCCCGGTGATACCGTCCGGGCCACCACCCTCTTCGACCCCGAGGGGCGGATGGTGGGCTCTGTCACCCTTCCCAACCACTTCCGCGTCGAGGAGATCGGCCTCGACTACGTGCTCGGCGTGCATGTCGACGACATGGGCGTGCAGCACCTTTGGCTGTACAGGCTGACGCAGGGGGGCAGGCGGTAGTCGGGCCGCACGCGTTTCCGGTTTCCCGCGGAGGGCGAACGGAAGGAGAGCCTACCCGTCACCGGGACCGCTGTGCGGCTGTCTACGCCCACACCGTCGCCACCGCGGGGATCCCGAGCGCCGTTCGTGGTGTTGTACTCCTGTTTTCCGAACGCCGCGTTGCGCGGCTTTCCACCAGAAAGAGAGTCACATACCTGCCCATGACGGATCCTCCCACGCGGGGCCCCGTTCCCACCGGTCGTGTCCGGACCGCGATCCCAGGCCCGCAGAGCCAACACCTCCGGGACCGAGAATCCCAGCACATCGCACCTGGATTCCAGGCCATCGCGGCCCATGCCGGGATCGCCATCGACAGGGGAGAGGGCTGTGACCTCATCGACGTCGACGGAAACCGCTTTCTCGACCTCACCGCCAGCATCTGCGTGGCCGCCCTCGGATATGGTCACCGCAGCTACCTGAGCGCCCTGCACGAACAGATGGACCGCTCGCACGCGGGCTCGTTCACTACGGAGGCCCGGGTTCGCGCGCTCGAGGTGGTCACCGAGGTGGCGCCCCCCGGCCTCACCAAGCTCCAGATGTACTCCGGTGGCTCCGAGGCGGTCGAGAGCGCGATGCGCCTCGCACGCTCCTTCACGGGAAAGTACGAGACACTCTCCTTCTGGGGCGGCTTTCACGGCAAGACGAGCGGATCGCTCGCTCAGATGGGGAGCGACTTCAAGCACGGCCTCGGGCCGCTGGCGCCGGGAGCTCATCTGACGCCCTACGCCGACTGCGCACGCTGTCCGTTCGGGGCGAAACACCCGGAGTGCGGGCTACTGTGCGTCGAGTTCGCGAAAGAAAAGATCGAGCGGGAGACCACGGGCCGCCTCTCCGCGATCCTGGTCGAGCCGATGCAAGGGACGGCGGGCAACCTCGTTCCGCCACCGGACTTCTTGCCCGCGATCGCCGAACTGGCCAAGGAGAACGACGCGCTCCTCATCGCCGATGAGATGATCACGGGCTTCGGGCGCACCGGCAGGATGTTCGGCGTGGAGCACACCGGCGTCACGCCCGACATCATGACACTCGGAAAGTCGCTCGGGGGAGGCTTCCCGGTCAGCGCCGTGATGGCCAGGGAAGAGATCACCCGAGCCAAGCCTTGGTCCAAGCCGAGCTTTTCGAGCTCGAGCTATGGTGGACATCCCCTCGCGTCGGCTGCGGTTGCCGCGTCGGTCGGCATCATCCGCGAGGACGACCTCACCGAGAACGCCCGTCTCGTGGGGGCCCATCTGCGCGACGGCCTTCGCGCCCTTTCGGCGCGCCGGCCAGAGGTCGCGCACGTTCGTGGGGAAGGACTCTTCATCGGGTTCGACCTCGTTGACGAGAGCGGCGCTCCGTGGACGCGTGGGAGTTGCCAAGCGCTGTTCCAGGCGATGCTGCGCCGTGGATTCATCACCATGGCCTACGCGCCACGCGTGCGCGTCAACCCGCCTCTGATCTTCACGCTCGACGAGGCGGACGAAGCTCTGGATGCTCTCGATCACTCGCTGGAGGAGATTGCATGACTCACATGGAGAAGTCGGGAAACGGTCGTCGTTTGAGGGGCGCCCTGGTCGGATACGGGTTCATCGGAGCCCGCGGGCATGTCCCGGCCTATCTCCAGCGTCACGACGTGGATATCGTGGCTGTCGCGGACGTGTGCCCCGCACGTCGTAAGGCGGTGCCGACCCTCCTTTCGCGGGCGAAGGTCTTCGACTCGGTCGACGCCCTGTTCGGCTCGGGGATCGATCTCGATTTCATCGACATCGCAACGCCCCCCTCGGAACATGCGACGATCGCGCTCGGGGCCATGGACAGAGGCCTGCACGTGCTGTGCGAGAAGCCTCTCACCACGAGAGCGGAAGATGCCCGGGTGCTCCTCGACAAGGCCCTGACATCGAAGCGTGTCCTCTATCCGTGCCACAACTACAAGTTCGCGCCGGTCGTGGCGTCCATCGGCAAGATCGTGGCCTCGGGGAGGATCGGCCGCGTACGGTCCGTGACCCTCGACACCTTCCGTCCCACACACGCGAAGGGCGTGGCGGAATGGAAACCGGACTGGCGTCGACATCGGCGTTGGTCGGGTGGCGGAATCGCGATGGACCATGGTAGTCACAGCCTGTACCTCGCGTTCGATTGGCTGAATGCGTGGCCCACGACGGTGACCGCCAAGGTGGTCAACCAGGAACCGGAGCTCTGGGACACCGAGGATACCCTGTCCGCCGTGCTCACCTTCCCGGACAACCGCGTGGCGCGGGTCCATCTGACCTGGACGGCCGGCCTGCGTGCCGTCGTGTACTCCGTGCAAGGGGATCGCGGGGCGATCATCGCACGCGACGATGATATCGAGATCGTGACCGCTCCCGCGGGCAGGGCGTCGGCCCAAGCCGGCGCCAAGTGGGAAGTCGAGCGCACGTCGGCCTCCTCCGACTGGATGGATGCCAGTCACGCCAAGTGGTTCAACGCGATGTTCGATGGATTCGTCGCCGCTATCGAGCATGGGGATTACGTGGGCATGGACGCACTCGATGCGTGCCGTTGCATCGAGACCATCGATGCGGCCTACGCATCGGCAGTGGACGGCTGTCGGGAGAGGCCGCTGCATGCATGCGAGCCCTCCACCCTGCGTGAGCCGCTGCCGGACCGTCGTGACGGAGCCGGGCAACCGGCGCCTGTCGTCGCGGCGTGATGGTCCGCCATTTCCCACCCCGATGAGCCGCAAGGTACAAGCGCTCTTCTTTGCCCTCGGAGCCGCGCTTTTCGTCTTCCTCGTGCGGCGGGTCGGCGTCCACCACCTGCTCGCCAATGCCTCCCGGATCGGGTGGTTGATCGTACCGGTCATCGGAGTCTACGCGGTGGTCTATGCGGCAAACGCGTGGGCGTGGGCCGTGATCATGGGTGGAGAGCCGCGGAAGCCGCCCTTCTGGCGCACGTACGCCTTCACGATCGCGGGATTCTCCATCAACTCCGTTACCCCGATGGCCAACGCGGGCGGAGAGCCGTTCAAGATCGCTGCGGCCTCGAGTTGGCTGGGGACGCGGCGCGCTACGGGGTCCGTCGTGCTCTACCTGATGGTCCACGCGCTCAGTCACCTCCTGATGTGGCTGACGGCCCTCCTTCTCGCCCTGACGTTCGTCCACAGTTCGGTGCCACGCGGCGTGATGCTCGCGGTCGCCGCGTCGTGCCTGGCCCTCACGCTTTTTCTCCTCTCACGCCACCGACGGGGCTTCCTCGAGAAGCTGCTGGATCTCCTCCATCGAATCCCGCTCGCCGGAGGATTGGCCAGAAGACTAGAGAGCCACAGGGAGACCCTGGTGCGCCTGGACGTGCAGATCACGGCGTTCTACCACGAGAGTCCGGTACGATTCTATCAGGCGCTGGGTCTGGAATACTTGAGCCGCTGCGTATCCGTGCTCGAGTACCTGCTGATCGCGATGGGCGTGGGGCTGTCGCTGAGCTACGCTCAGGCGTTCGTCATCGGTGCCTTCACGTCGATGATCACCAACGTCCTCTTCCTCGTGCCGATGGAACTGGGCGCGAAGGAAGGAGGGATGTACGCCGTCTTCACGACGCTCGGGCTGAACCCGGCGGTGGGGCTCTACGTCGCCATCGTGAGCCGCGTAAGGGAGATCGCCTGGATCGCGTTCGGGCTGGGGCTGATCTGGCTGGCCGGCCCCGTCCGGCGGGAGCCACGCCCTACGGTCCGGCCGGCTCCGGAGATGGGCCATCCACCTCGTAGCGCTTGACGCGCCACGAATTACCGGTCCCGAGGTCGGCCGCCTCCACGGTCTCGGCAGAGTCCATGCACGCCTGCAGCCGCCTCCACACCGAGTGCCGCTTCAAGCTGCGGTTGTGGACGGACACGATGATGGTACCCGCCCCGTCGTCGAGGAGCCTACGGGCGCGCGAGACCACCTCGGGAATCTGCCGCGTCGGGTAGTAGTAGAGCATCTCGTTGAAGACGATGACGTCGAAGTACTCCCGGGGTGCGTAGTCGTCGAACGACGTAGCAACGAAAGTCTGACTGTCCGCGGTGCCGGTCTTCGCACGGCAGATGCGGATCGCCTCGCTCGAGAGATCTATGCCCACGTATCGAGCCACGTTGCCGGGCAGGTGGGGCACCAGGGCTCCGGTGCCGCACCCGACATCGAGCACGCGCGCCCCGGAGCTGCGAAGCGAGCGCAGCATACCGGCGATCACGTAGTGCCGGGGGCATTGCTCGATCGAGTCGAGGAAAGTCCAGTGACCTTCAGCGTAGCTGTGATCCCATCGCCGCTGGTCGTTCTTCGCGAAGAGATTCAGAAAGCTCGTCTTGGTCCTATCGAGGGTCTGGCGAAAAGACTCGTTTCGGCTCACGGGAGGTTCCTCTCGGGGAATCGGGATGCGCCACGCCGGCTGGCGGTAGGCCCGGAATCGGGCGAACCTACGCCATGACGTCGCACATCGTCCTGCTCCGCCACGGTCACAGCCTCGCGAATGAGCAACGGTTGATCGCGAGTCGGCCCGAGAATGCGGCGGATGCGTTCGGTCTGACACCATTGGGTCGCGAACAGGTCCGGACGAGCCTCGCTCGGGCGGTCTCTCGGGGTTCGCTGGCCCGGCCGGGTCTCCTGATTTGCTCGCCGTTGCTGCGGGCGCGCGAGTCCGCGGAGGTGGCGGCGGAGCTCCTGGGGGCGGGCCCCTCCGCGGACGCCCGCCTGACCGAGCGCGACTTCGGAGAGCTCGAGCTGGAGCCCGACCGCCGCTATGACGAGGTCTGGGAGGAAGACCGGCGTGATCCGACCCACCGGCGTTGGGGAGTGGAGAGCGTTGCCGACGTGCTCGAGCGCGCCGGAGCGCTCGTGGAAGAGCTGACGCGTGAGGCGCGCTCCGCCACGGTGGTGCTGTGCACGCACGGGGACGTCGCCTCGGTGCTTCTGTGCGCCTCGCACGGGGCCCCGCTGGGGCGTCACCGGGAAGTGGGGGCGCTACGAACCGGAGACCTACGGAGCCTGCCTTCGGTCGAGCTCGTCCTCGACGCGCTACGCTCGTGGGGCGCAGCCAGGGGGCGCGAGCACGAAATCCCGACTGATGCCAAGCGCCTCGACCTTGGCTAGCTGCTGCTCAGGAGAGCCGGCTCGCTGACGAAGGAAGCCTAGGCTCTGACCGGGTCGAGGACCTGAGCGCCCCGCGCATCATCCTGTAGGCGTAGGGCCGACAGCCCCCCTCAGCGGATCCCTTCCACCACGAAGACATGCGACACGTATTCGGTCGCGATGTACGCGTAGGCGCTGGCGTCGTCCGACAGGTTAGGCTCGCCCACCCCGAGCAGCCCCGGATGTCTCGCCACCGGGATGTCGGTCAGCGGCGAGCGCCGGCCGGTGGCCATATCGAGCCGTTCGACGTGTAGGCCGATCTCGTCTTCCCGCGAAAGCCAGAGCGCCCGTCCGTCCGGGCTCCAGCGCACGACCTCGTCGGAGGGCGTGCGCCCCGGGACCGGCTCGGGTGCGCTCCCGTCGATCGGGTAGATGCGGGCGCCCTCGGGCCCGTCCGCCGTCGCAGCTCCATCCGGCGTTCACGATGGGCGGCGGCGCCAGCGGCCGCGGCACCCACCTGGCCCCCGGCTCAGTCCGATCCCGCCAAGAGCGCGATGATCACGGCGAACCCCAAGCCCAGGGCGCCCGTCGCCACCAGCGCAGGGACGCTCCCGGCGGTTGCGCCGACAGAGAGAGCATGCTGCGGCCCGCCGCGGTCGAAGAAACCGCCGTCTCCACCTCGCTGGGAGAGTGACAACGCGTCCCAACGCACGAAGAACGCTCCCTGGTCACGAACGTTCACCCGCACCCCCACGCTGGGTCCGGCAGTGCCACCCGGGGCCAGGTGATCCGCGTCGCTCCACCGGACACCCACCTCCGCCTCGACTCCGATGCTCGGGCCGAGCCACCGGCGCCCTCGAGCCCGCAGTCCGGTCAGGAGATTGGTGCCGCCGCTGCCGACGGTGACCTCTCCGCCCACCGCCCATCTGCGGTTCAGGTTCACCATGTGGCCGACGTTCCACTCCACGACCGAGCCGAAGGCGTCCCGCACCGCGGGCGTGGCGTCCCCGAACGAGATCGTGTGACGGGTCTGAACGACCGGGAAGGCCCCCTGGACCTCGGTGATCCAGAAGCTCCTGCAGGCGGGAAGCGGCTTTCCACGGAAGCAGCCGATCCGCGGCCCGTCCGTTTCCTGTGCTTGCGTGGACTTGGGACAACCCGCTGCAGTGAGGAGCGCGACGACGACCCCCACCCATCCGACTCCTCCCTTCATGCCGTGCCTCTCCCGATCTCTCAGGACGTCATCCCCACTGGGTATGGACCTTCGTGAAGAAGGTGGACGATGGCGGTCTGTTTGTCTACGGTGAGGTCCCCGCCGGGAAACGAGCATATCCGCCGCCCTCCTGCAACACCCAGCGCATGGCGGAGCCCGCGGCCCACCTCACGCATCACGTTCTGCCCCACCTGGCCACCAGGCAGTGGGTCCTCTCAGTCCCAAAGCGCCTCCGGCCCTTCCTGGCGGAAGGAAATCCAACCGCACTGACGAGATGGAGAGGCACGGTACCAAGCGGCGAAGCTTGGAGCAAAGGTGAAGGAAGTACAAACGCCCTGTCGGGGGGGGGGGGGCACGACGGCGAGAGACAGCACCCAGTGCGGTACGGGCAGGCGCCTCAGGACGTGCTCGGTCAGGTGGGCGGCGGCCTCTGCACTGCGAGGCTACGCGCACATCCGGGCTGCGGGTGGTCCGGCTCAGCCCCCCGTGGTACCGGGCCCACCAGGAGCGGGAGTCCGGCTCACGAGCTCGGCGTGGAAGGCCTTCCACTGCGCCGGATCCAGGGTCGCCACGGCCACCCGGAACCCGTTGCCCGGTGCGTTCCCCATGGCTGCACGGGCGAAGGTGTCCAGATCCTTGCGCCAGTCGGGTACCTCGGAGAGCACCGCGGCGGCCCGCACGGGGTCTGCGACCAGTCTCCGGCACAGGACAGCTCCGAGAGCGGTGTCGGCGGCAGGAGGCATCTCGACCGCAGGCGGCGCGGCGTACTCGGCTTCCTGGTGCTTCATGATCGTGGGCACCGACACCTTGTTGGGCGTCCCGACGCCCTCGGACAGGTGGTACTTGTTGTCGAGCTGCTCGATCTCCTTCTGGAGATGATCGTGGTGGTCGAAGCTGCCGAGCGACTCGATGTAGTGCGCCAGGGCGAAACGGTCCTGGGGCGAGATCATGTTGAACGCTCCCATGCCCGTGCCCTTCACGCCCTCGGTGATGGTCGTGTAGAGGTCGGCGATCGTGTATCCGTGAGTCCAGCCGCGGGGGCTCGTGAAGTCTCGAGGGGGGGGCTTGAGTCCCGCCGCCGCGGGACCGTCGCCCGTTCCGGCCGTCCCGTGGCACACGGTGCAGTAGGTGCCGAACACCTGCTTGCCCTGGGCCACGGCCTTCGGAGTCCCCGTGAGCAGCTTCTGCAGGTCGAGGCCCGGAGTCGTCTCGCCCGTCTCCGGGGGGAAGATGGTGGGATCGGGTTGCGTCGGCCGGGTCGCCTCCTGGTACGAAAGCTCCTGGTTGGGATGCCCCTCGGTGAGCTGGTCACCCACGACGATGGCGAGGCCGACAAACAGGAGCGCGGCCACGACGACGCCGATGATCTTCGAGTCCTGCGACATTCCGCGTCCCCTCATGTCAGGTGGAACTCCAGACCGTCCGCGAGGAAGGGGTCACCCACGGGCATGTCCTCCCCCATGCTCATTCCGCGCTCGAGCACGAGGAGTCCCCCCGCGACGAAGAAGGTTGCGAACGCCAGCTCCGGCCAGCCGAGATGGATCCCCTTCCCCAGGATCGGTGAGATCAGCCAGAACACGTCGACGAACTCCATGAAGATCACCCAGAGTGACACCCATCTCAGCCGCTTCCAGCTCTTCTTGTCGTCCCGCGACATCAACGCCAGGAACGGCACGAAGAAGTGGCCGATCCCCAACAGGGCGAATACGAACGTCATCGCTCCGGAGGTGCGCTGGTGGAACCAGAAGACCTCCTCCGGAAGGTCCGCATACCATTGAAGCAGGTACTGCGAGAATGCGATGTAGGCCCAGAAGATGGTGAACCCGAAGAGGAGCCCACCGAGGTTGTAGAGATGGTCCTCTGTGACACCGGGAAGCCGGCCGCGCCGCAGGAGATAGATGACGGCCAGCGTCGCTGCGGCGATCGAGGACGTCACGGCCCCCGCGAAGAGATAGACGCCGAAGATGTCGCTGTACCACGCGGCTTCCAGGCTGGATACCCAGTCGAACGCGAAGCTCGTGAGCGTCAGGGCGAGAATGACCATGAACACCGGAGAGAACCGCCGCAGCTTCACCGTGATCATGGGATCCTTCGTGCGATCCTGGCGAGTGGAACGCTTGACGAGCAGGAGATACGACAGCACCCACAGCGCCAGACAGACCACCAGCCGGATGATGAAGAACGGATAGTTGAGCCAGTGGGACTTGAGCACGATCGGCGTGATGGAGTCCGCGCCGGGCTGCGTCCACGAGAAGACGACGGGCAGAGCGAACAGGGCGATCAGCCCCACGGGAACCAGCCAGGGGGTCAGCACGGCGATCCTCTCCGGAGCTCGCCGTAGCGGCACGCTCCACATGGCGCCGGTCAAATGCTGCAGAGCCACGAGGAAGAGCGCGCCGAGGGCGACGCACGCCATGATGACGAACCAGAGGATCCAATTGGCCCAGAATCGGGGACCCCCTGCGAGGAAGTAGGCCGCCACGACGCCTACGCCGCCGAGGGCGGAGAGCGCCCACAGACCCCGACGCATCGTCGGAGCCGCCACGCGGGCGGCCACCCCCGCCTCGGGGGAGGGGCCTCGTACGCCATCGTCGATCAACGGTGAACCGGCCTCCATGCCCTGGGCATCGACACTCATTTCTTCAAATCCCTTTCGAACGCGTGTTGCGAGCGTTGGAGCGATCGGATGTAGCGAACGATCGCCCATCGGTCGTACTGCGAGATGTCGGCCGCGTACCCGGGCATGGTGCCGAATCCGTTCGAGACGACCCAGTACAGGAAGCCGTCCGACGCGTCGCGCAGGGTCGACGACTGGAGATTGGCCGGTTGCACCACATAGGTGCTGTCGAGCCACGTCTTGCCCGTGCCGAGCTTGTCGTGGCAGACCGCGCAGTGGATGTCGAACATGTTCCTGCCGCGCTCCAGGGCCTGCGCCGTGACCGGAAGCGGGTCGACGAGGTCGTTCCCGCCCTGCTCGGGGGTCGTCGCGAGGATGGGCATGAAGCCCCGAGGCACCGTCCCGTCCGGAGGAAGCTGCATGCCGCGTCCACTAGAGAAGAAGGTGTCGGGGGCCTCGGCATCGAGCCTCGGCTGGTTCTCCATCTCGACCATCGGCTTGACGGTGGGATACGTCTTGACCACCCACGCCGTGCCGAATCCGGCCACGACGCACGCGACGGCGATCCCGGCGACGGTCTTGGCCCACCACGCGACTCCCGCCTTCTTGTAGCGCGGAACCGGGACCACCTCGATCGCGTCGCCACCGACGGACTTCAGCGCGGCGATGGCCGCCGCCGTGTCCAGCTCGCCGTCCACCGGCATGAGCACCAGCGCGAATTTGTCGCGGGTGATGCTGTCACTGGCGTTGCTGTTCAACACGGGGTTGCCGAAGAAGGGCAGCCTGTTGAAGACGAAGAGCATCGCCAGCGCGGCCGTGAACGTTCCGACCAGGATCGTCCCCTCCACCGTGACCGGAATCCACGCCGGCCAGCCGTTGGATGGCTTGCCCGCCGTGAGCAGCGGGTAGCTCGCCGTGCTGGTCCACCATTCGAAGGCGAACGCCGAGATGGCTCCGATCGAAGCCATGATGAAGACCAGGACGCCCAGCTTGGACTTCGGAAGATCCAGAGCCTCGTCGAGGCCGTGCACCGGGTAGGGCGTGTACGCCTCCAGCTTGGCGAAGCCCATCTTCTTGACCTTCGGGATCGCCTCGAGCAAAGCCTCGGCGGACGGAAAGAGGCCGAGGACGCCGAACACGGGCTCAAACATGCTCGGCCTCCTCGCGCTTCGACCGGAAGTGGACGATGTCGGGCTTCACTTCCCAGGCCGCGATGATGGGCATCTTGCGCAGGAAGAGAAGGAGCAGCGTCAAGAAGATCCCTACGGAACCCAGCAGGATGGCGAAGTCGATGCGGGTCGGCAGATACACGCCCCATGACGAGGGCAGATAGTCACGGTGCAGCGAGAGAATGATGATGGTGTAGCGCTCCATCCACATTCCCAGGGTCACGCCCGCTGAGACCAGCACCATGACCGGAACCGACCGGCGGAACCTCCGGAACCACAAGAGCTGGGGCAGAATGCAGTTGAAGAAGATCGTCAGGGTGCCCGCCCACCATTGGTCGCCCCAGACGTAGTTCGCGAAGATGTACCGGATGAAGCTGTTCGAGCTGTACCAGGCCGTGAAGCCTTCCATCAGGTACGCGTACGCCATGAGACAGGACAGGAAGAGGACCATCTTGTTCAAGAGGTCCATGTGTCGCAGGGTGACGTAGTTCTCCAGCTTCAAGGCCGTCCGTACGAACGCGAAGACGAGCACCACCCCGGCGAACCCCGAGAACGCCGCTCCCACCACGAAGTAGGGCGGGAAGATCGTCATGTGCCAGCCGGGCACCATGGACGAGGCGAAGTCCATCGACACGATGCTGTGGACGCTCAGGGCCAACGTCGTGGTCAGCCCGGCGAGAATGAGGTAGGCCTTCTCGTAGTGGAGCCACTGCCGGGCGTTGCCGATCCAGCCCAGGCTCAGGAACCGGAACACCGCCCTCTTCACCTTGCTCTTGGCCTTCGAGCGCAGCGAGGCGAAGTCCGGAATCAGCCCCAGGTACCAGAACATGACGGACACGCTGAAGTACGTAACGACCGCGAATACGTCCCAGATCAGTGGGGACCGGAAGTTGATCCACATGCCCCGCTCGTTGGGATACGGGAACAACCAATGCGGCAGCCACGGGCGACCGACGTGGATCGCGGGGAACATCATCGCGCAGACGAAGGCGAAGACCGTCACCGCCTCCGCGGTCCGGCTGATGGCATTGCGCCACCGCTGCCGGAACAGGTAGAAGATGACGGAGATCAACGTACCGGCGTGCCCGATCCCGACCCAGAACACGAAGTTGATGATCAGGAAGCCCCAGACCACGGGGATGTTGTTCCCCATGGTGCCGATGCCCGTGTAGATCATGTAGCCGGCGGCCCCGACGCCCATCAGCCCGATCAGACTGGTGATCGCGATAGCCACATACCAGGACGTCGGTGGCTGCGCCTCGCTCAGGTCCCGGACGTGATCGTCGAGGTCCCCGATCGAGACGTCTCCTTCGACCAGCGGCTCGAGGCGTAGAGATGCCGGGAGTTCCCTTCGGGGCAAGGTCGCCTCCGCGAGCTCCCGTGCCGTCATGGTGGCCTCAGGCATTGTCTTTCTTCCTCGACCCTTCGGCCGGATTCATCAGTTCGGCCATGTAGGTGATCGCCGGTCGGGTCCCCTCCTCTTCGAGGACCTTGAAGCCGCGATTGCTCCGGGACAGTTGCGAGACCCGACTGTTCGGGTCCTTCAGATCGCCGAATACGATGGCCTCTGCGGGACAGGCCACCGCACACGCCGTCCTGATCTCCCCGTCGCGGACGGGGTGGCCTTCATCCTTGGCGACCTGCACGCCGTTCCGGATCCGCTGAACGCAGAAAGTGCACTTCTCCATCACGCCGCGGGGCCGGACGGTGACCTCCGGATTGAAGGCGAGGTCGAGAGGATCGGTGATGAAGCTGGTGTAGTCGAAAAAGTTGAAACGACGCACCTGATAGGGGCAGTTCGCGGCACAGTACCGGACGCCGATGCAGCGGTTGTAGACCTGTTCGTTCAGCCCGTCCTGGCTGTGGACCGTGGCGGCCACCGGACAAACGGGCTCACATGGAGCATCGTCACACTGCTGGCACAGCATCACCTGATGAGCGACCCGTGGGTTCTCCGGGGGCCCGACGTAATAGATGTCGTTGCGGATCCAGTGCATGATCCTTCCACGCTCCACGCGATCCGGCCCCACCACCGGTATGTTGTTCTCGGACTGGCAGGCGATCTGGCAGGCACCACAGCCCACGCAGGCGGACAGATCGATGGCCATGCCCCATTTGTGATCGGGCCACTCCAGGCTCCCGTTCAACGTCGACAGCTCGTTCTCGTTCTCCGGTGGCGCCGCGTTCTTCGCGTACTCATCCAGCGACCAGAGCCGGACCAGATTGCGGCCCTGCTGCGAGAAGTCGGTCTGCGAGCGGGCCAGGCTTTGGCTGCCCGTCGCGCGCGAGACGCTGGCGTCCAGCCGAAGGAAGGGCGCGGAGCCGTCATCGGCCACGAGCGGGAACAGGCTGGCCCCGCGCCCTCCCGCGACGTCGCCTTCCCGCCCATAGCCGAGCACCGCGAAGACCGTTCCCTCGGCCTGGCCGGGCTGCGCCAGGGCCGGCAAGGTGACGCGCCGGCTCCCGGCTGCGACCGACACCAGGTCACCGTCGGACACACCGAGCTTCTTCGAGTCGGCAATTGAAACGGCCAGAAAGTTGCCCCAAGTGACCTTGGTGATGGGGTCGGGCAGCTCCTGCAGCCATCCGATCTCGGCGTAGCGGCCGTCCCACATTCTGATGTCGGGCTCGATGAGTAGCTCCACATCGCCGGAAGGCCCGGCGGACGCGGCCGCGCCGGCCGCAGCTTGGATCGCGGGCACCTGGATCTTCCGAGGTGGGCGCGGGGAGACGCTGCGGCGCAGAACTCCATCGTGGACCGCCGCATCCCAGAACTGCTGGAACGTCTCCAGCGTCCCCTGGGGGTAGACGTCGCTCTTCCAACGCCCCATCACGTACTTGCGGTAGTCCGTTTCGACCTTGTCGGAGCCGGCCAGCTTCGCGGCCCACTCCAGCAGGATCTCCTCGGCCTGACGCGTAGCGTAGAGAGGCCGGATCAAAGGCTGCTGGAGGCTCAGCAGGTCCGTGGACGGCTCGTAATCGTTCCAGCTCTCGAGCCAGTGGTTGACGGGAAGCACCACGTCACATCCGCGCGCGGTCTCGTCTTCGGCGAGGCAGAGCGAGACCTTGAGCGGGACCTTCACCAAGGCATCGTCGAACGCATCCGCGCCCGGGAGCGCATAGGAGGGGTTCGTCTGCCAGAAGATGGCCGCGGCGTATGAGCCCGAGTCGATCTCACGCGTGAGCCGCGCCATCTCGTCCGGTGTGGCCAGGGGCGCCGGATCCGGGGAGAAGGACGTGTCCACCGTGTACCCTTCCGCGCCGAGCATCTCGTTGATCAGAGCGACCGCCGCATGAGCTTCCGCGGGCAGGGAGGGGCCGGCTATCACGATGCTCTCGCGGCCCGCCCCCGCCAGGTCGTCCACCAGCGACGACAGGGTCGCCGCGTCCACGCCATACCGATGCGCGACGTCGGCGATGCCGAACGGAGACAGGGCGTCGGGCGTGAATCCCGAGGGAAGGCCGAGTCCGTGCTCGACGTGAAGAGCCCTCGCCACCGCGAAGGCGATCTGGGCGGCTCCGGAAGGACGAACCGGAACGCGCACGTCGGCCTTGCTCCCGGTGATGCTCATCCGACTCTCGAAGGTGTAGAGTCGGCTCATGGGCTCGCCCGGCTTGGCCGGCTTCCGGTTCCGGGCGAAGCCGGAAATCGTCTCGACGACGTTGCCCATGGTCCCGAGGAAGTCGGCCTCGAAGGACGCGATGATCCGTGCCCTTTCCACCCGATACCGGGGCGTCAGACCCTCCCCGTACGGCGCCGATGACGCGGCACGGTCCGTCAATGGGAGCGCCGGCTCCCACGCCACGTGCTTCAACCCGGGAAGCGCCTTCTTCAGCTCGGCGATCACCGCCCGGCGCGTCGGGGAGACCACGGCGGGCGTGAGGAGAAGGACCGCCTTGTTCCGGGTTGCCGCCTCTTCGAGCGCGGCCGTGACGCGGGCGTTCGCGTCCTTCCAACTGGCCGGGCTGCTGGCCAGGCGGGGCTGGCGGAGCCGCTCCGGACTATAGAGACCGATGGTTTCGGCCTGCGCCCTCAGCGAGGTCTTGCCCTCGAAGAGCGGATGCTCGTCGTTGCCGTCGATGTGGATGGGCCGCCCTTCGCGAGCCTTCACGAGGACGCCGTAGGGGATCAGCCCTTCCTGGTAGGTGCTGGCGTAGTAGTCGGCGACCCCCGGGATGACGTCCGTGGGCTTCTTGGTGTAGGGGACGACCGTGTCTTCCGGCGGTTTCTCGCACGCCGTCGTGGCGGCCAGGGCTGCGGACGCGGCCATCAGGCTCAGGAAGCGCCGACGTGAGACGGGATCCGACGGTGGCTCGATGGGCTTGAACGCATCCGGCGGGAACTCCTCCTGCAGCGTCTGGACCGAGGGGTGGATGGGAAGCGCGAGTCGCCCGTGGCCCTCGGGATCGGATGCCCGTCCCCCTGGATGATCCGTCTCGGCGCCCCTCTCGAGGTCGTTCGCTCCCCTATCCATGGCGCTTCACCGAGAAGGGAGCGGGTTCGACGGTGCGCGTAGGCCTGCGTTGGACGAGGCCGCGCGAGCCACGCTCCCGATGCACCCCCGGCTGCGAGACCGACTTGGTCATCGGGCGAAAACGCCTCAGTGAGGAAGCCCTGAACAAGACTCCGACGATCGCCGCGATGATCGCGATGACACCTTGGCGGCGAGTCACTTTCATAGATCTATCACTCCTCCCGACCGATCACCGGTGACACGCGGTGCAATCGGTCGGTCCCTTCTTGATGGAAGAATTCGGGGGCAGGTACGCGGTGGGGTCGCGGTGGCAGTCCAGGCAGCGCCCCATGCGCATGTCCATCACTCGGCTCACCACGTCCATGGTCTGGACGGGACCGTGACAGGTCTGGCACTGGACGCCGGACTGGACGTGCGAGCGGTGATCGAAGAACACGTAGTCGGGCAGGTGATAGACCCGCTTCCACTTCAGCGGCTCATCGGTCTGCAGCCGGGCCACGACGTCCTTGTTGATGTAGTCGCTGTCGGCCATCACGATGAACCGATGGCAGTTCATGCAGGTCTGTGCGGCGGGAATGGTCGCCGCGCGACTACGATTCGCGTTCGTGTGGCAGTACTGGCACGGAATGCGATTCGCGCCGGCATGCACACGATGCGAGAACGGAATGGGCTGTTCGGGGGCATAGCCGAGGGCGTAGCGTGCGGGCTCCGTAGCCCGTCCGACGACCACCATGGTCGTAACGATGGACACCACACCCAACGGCACCACGACGGATAAAAACCGATCGCGTGGATGCACGCGGTACCTCATATGTAGAGTCGCGGCAACCGCTGAGCCACGACGGCATTTCTCGTATTGCTCCGCTAGCAAACTATAAAAGATTGGATAGTATAGCGATCATGGGAGTTGTCGGAAGGCTCTTCGGGTCTCTCCGTCCTCTCCGTGTACAGCTGCAGGCGGCGCTCGACCGCGGGTCCGGCCCGCTCCGGCGCGCCATGTCACTCCGACCGCAATGCCTCCATCGGATCGGTGCGTGAGGCGCGCTCCGCGGGCAACAGCGACGCCATTGCTGGGGAATGGGCGTCAACCCGCGAGTCTTGCGGGTGCGCCTACCCTGGGCTACTTGTAAGCCGCGGTCGGTGTCCCTCCCCCCGGCCACGGCACAACCGCCGTGATTCCCCGCCATTTCCCCCACGCGGAGGACGGACCCATGGGCAGAATCTCTCTCGCTGTAGTTGCCCTTTGCGTTGGAGTGACCGCCTGCTCGGACGAGGCCCCCATCACGGGCGTGCAGCCCGTCGAACCCTCGGCCGCGTCAGTGCAGGGACAGCCTGGCCAGAACGTACGCACCAATCCCACCCCGGACGCTGTGATCCGGATGATCGAGGGTGCCAACGCGAGACTGGCCGCGCTCGGGAGCAGTGTCCGGATCCAGGAAGCATGGCTCTTCACGGTCGGAGTCGGCACCGATCCGTACCGGAGGCTCCGCACGGGAGCCCGCTGGGCCTGGAACCCGATCTACTACTACCTGGATGAAGCGGACTTCACGACGCAGCTTCCGGTCGCAGACGTGGACGCGGCCCTGGTCCACTCCTACCAGCGGTGGAACGCCGTGAAGGCGTCGGGGATTCGCGCCGAACGTACGACCGATCCGGCCCCCGGCAATCACGACATCCTCGACGGCCCTCCTTCGACCGGATGCGTGGATTATACCGCGGACGTCTGGAGCCCCGACTACACAGGCTTCTTCCCCGTCGCCGACGTCGTCGTGGGCGGCTGGCTGTCCGGTGATTGGTTCGATGCCTGCGTCGGGCCGGATGTGATCGGCGTCACGTTCTCGTTCTCCTACGGAGATGCCAATCGCGACCACTACACCGATCGGCTGTACGTGGAGCAGTATTTCAACAGCGATTACGAGTGGGTAACGTCGGGTGCCACGTTCCTCGGCAACCAGATGGACCTGGAATCCATCGCCACGCACGAAGACGGACACACCTTCGGACTGGGCCACTACGGCGGAGCCGGCAAGGTCCCGCCGGGGCTGTTCAGCTCCGGGAACTTCAAGATGTTCTTCAGCCCCGAGGCCATCATGAATCCAGGCTATCTCGGGGGCGTGAAGCGCAACCTCTATTCGATCGACGAGGCTGCTCTGCGGACGTTGTACTGACGGACGGCGCCTGCAGGGTGATTCCGAAAACCATGCCGCGGTTCTGGCCCTCGCCCGGGTAGCTCCTGCTTGCCTCGGGCGAGGGGGCCTCCTCATGTTGCCGGGTTTCCAGTTGCTTCACCCTCCCAAGAGAAACCCCATGCGAAGCTTCTGCCTTGCCGTCGCCGCGACGCTCGGACTCGCCGCGACGCTCACTGCCCAGGACCCCGGTATGGCGGTCCGTCCTTTCAACCAGAAGACCGGCGGCAGCAAGTCGGTGCACCTCGTGGCGCACGTGGTTGGCCACTCCGGTCTCTGGAAGCTCTCGGACGTCGAGATGGAGCAGGATCCCGGACGACCGTACGTCTACGTATCCGGGTTCACCAACTTCGATTTCCAGATCTACGACGTGAAGGACGCGTCGCACCCGAAGAAGATCTACGACTGGACGATCCCCAACGCCGAGCTGCATCGGGGAATCGGCGCCATGGACGGGAAGTACTTCAAGATCGGCGACCGGTACTACTTCGCGCAGTCGTACCAGTTCATGCAGGGAGGCCCCGACACCGATCTCGGTGCGGTGATCTTCGACGTGACCGGGCTGCCCGACACGTCGAAGGTGAAGGTGGTGGCCGAGATTCGGTATCCGAACGACCCCGGTGGCTTCCACAACACGTACGCCTACAAGCACTCCGACGGCCAGGTCTACTACATCACGACGGCCAACGAGGGCAACGCGCTGGTGTGGGACGCGAACAAGATCGTGAGTGGCGCGCCCAAGACCGAGTGGCTGGCGGGTAAGATCCCCAACCCGACGCCGTTCAAGCAGATGGGCACGGGCAGCTACCATGATTTCTACGTGGCGTACGATCCGGCCACCCACGAGGACAAGTTCTACGGCGCCGGCCTGGGCGGCTACTCGGTGTGGAACATCACCGACGTGAAGAACCCGCAGCAGCTCTTCACGATCACCGGGCTCGGGCTCGATATCGCGCACACGTTCACGCCGTCGCCCGACGGCCGCTATGCCGTGACCGAGACGGAGTACGAGTACACGCCGCTCCGGATCTGGGATCTCGAGCCGGGCCAGAGCGGCCAGACGAAGAACATCGACGTCCCGATTTCCGGCTGGGCCGCCGATTGGCGAGACCTCGCGCACAACCACGAGGTGCGGTGGCCGTACGTATTCGTGTCGGCCTATGAGGACGGCTTCTTCGTCTTCGACCTGAAGAATCCGAGGAAGCCGCACACCGATGGTTGGTACTACACCTGCACCGAGCACTGCGAGCATCTCCACGGCTTCGGCGGCACGCCCAACAACGGCTGGGAGAGCACGAAGAGTGTGGAGCAGGGTGCGTTCGGGGTGGATGTGCGCAACTACGACGGACTGATCGCGCTGTCCGACATGCGCACGGGCCTCTGGCTGTTCCATCTCGACGGTTTCGACGGATGGAACGGCGCCAAGTACGGCGTGGCGAACATCTCGAGCGTGCAGGATTTCGACCACGGCCCCACCGGCGCGATGGCGCAGAGGTCCGGGAACCGTTGACCGTGGGTGGCATGAGGCGTGCGTCCGGCACGCGGAGCGATCGATCGCTCCGCGTGCTGGCCCGCCTGGTCCGGGCGGCGGCCGTTCTGGCCGTGCTCCCGCTCCCGGCGGTGGCCCGAGGCCAGCAGGGCCTGCCCCCAACGAGAGAGGGCCCGTACGACATCCTGATGTTCAATACGTCCCGCGCTGCGGACGCGAGTGGGCGGGCGCGTCTCTTCTACGCCTCGTCCCCGTTCGGCGTCGCCGTCACGGTCGACGGGATCGACCGCTACGACGTTCACCTGAACATCCAGGGCCTGCCTGCTCCGTCGGCGCTGGGCCCGTACAACGCATACGTGGCCTGGGAAGTGACGCCCGACCTCACGACGTGGCGGCGGCTCGGTACGGTGGGCAACGACACGACCGTGGTCGGCACCACGGATATGAACAAGTTCCTGCTGGTGGTCACCGCGGAGGCGAGCGACACCGTCGTCGCGCACGAGGGGCCGACCGTCCTGCACGGCACGTCACCCAGCGGGTGGCTCGAGAACTTCCTGACCCACGACGCGTTCTTCCGGGGAGTGTATTAGTCGAATGAAGCTCTCACGCGTCACGGCGGCGTCGATGGTGCTGGCCGTCTGTGCCGTCCCCGTGGCGGCGCAGGATACGGGGAGCATGAAGATGGGTGCCGACACCGGGAAAGCGGCGATGTCCATGCCGATCCCGATGCCCAAGGGAATACCCATGTTCGGCGCGCTGAAGGGGCTCGAGCCGCCGATCACGCCGTTCCTGCCCGGCGAGGGCGTGGACCCCGCAACCCTCCCGATGGCCAGGCGGTCGCAGATCGTACGGATGGACGACGGCGACACCCTCGACCTGACGGCGATGCTCCTGCGCCGCAAGATCGAAGACCACACCTACGTGATGTACGGCTATAACGGCCAGACGCCGGGGCCGCTCATCCGGGTGCCGCAGGATGCCACCATCATCGTCCGCTTCCACAACCACATCGACCTGCCGAGCACGGTGCACTGGCACGGCTTGCGCCTCGACAATCACTTCGACGGCGTGCCCGGGGTGACGCAGGAGCCCGTGGCGCAGGGCGACGACTTCACGTACAAGGTCCATTTCCCCGACGCCGGCGTGTACTGGTACCACCCGCACGTCAGCACGTACATCGAGCAGGCGATGGGGCTGTTCGGCAACATGATCGTCGACTCGCCCGAGCCGAGCTACTACTCCCCGTCGAACAACGAGCAGGCGCTCATGTTCGACGATCTGCTCGTCAACGCGGACACGTTGATCCCCTTCGGGAAGAACACGCCCGACTTCGCCCTCATGGGGCGGCTCGGCAACGTGCTGCTGACGAACGGCGAAGAGCGCTACGATCTCACGGTCCACAGCGGCGCGGTGGTTCGGTTCTACCTGACGAACTCGTCCAGCTCCCGCACCTACAACCTCTCGTTCAGTGGCGCGCCCATCAAACTCCTGGCCGGAGACCTGAGCCGGTTCGAGCACGAGCAGATGGTGCCGAGCGTCGTGCTCGGGGTGGCGCAGCGCTACGTCGTGGAGGTCCGCTTCCCGAAGCCCGGCCGCTACGCGCTGGTGAACGCCGTGCAGGCGATGTACCACTCCCAGGGCGAGTTCTTCCCCGAGGTGGATACGCTCGGCATCGTCACCGTGGACTCCATGCCGGCATCGCCCGACTACGCGGCGCAGTTCGACACGATCCGGACCAATACCGCCGTGGTGCAGGACATCGACCACTACCGGAAGTACTTCGACCGGCCCCCGGACAAGACGTTCACGCTCACCATCCGGCCGGGCGACCTGCCGCTCGGCACGATCCAGTTCATGAACGTGGACACGGCGTACTTCCAGCCCGTCGAGTGGATGGACGGCATGCCGATGATGAACTGGCTCTCCACGGGAAAGCAGCTGAAGTGGATCATCCGCGACGACGCGACGGGCAAGGAGGACATGGACATCGACTGGCACGTCGAGCAGGGGTCGGTGGTCAAGCTCCGCATCCACAACGACCCGTTCTCGTTCCACCCCATGCAGCACCCGATCCACCTGCATGGCCAACGCATGCTCGTCATCGACCGTGACGGCCTGCCGACGGAGAATCACAGCTGGGAAGACACCGTCATCATTCCCGTGGGCTCCAGCGTCGACCTGTTGATCGACGCATCGAATCCGGGGGATTGGCTCATGCACTGCCACATCGCCGAGCACATCGCCTCGGGAATGGAGACCGTCTTCCACGTGGACCCCGTCCCCGGAATGAGGGGTCCCTCGAGCGGGGGCTAGCCTCGCTGCGGGAGCGCGAGAGCGTGAAGTATTCTGTTGCGTACCCGTCGATCGACCTCTATCGTGCGCAACGCTTCCATCGTTGATCCCTGAAATATCCAGTACCTCGACATGCCCGCCAGGGTGTGACTGGCGTGATCTCGTGGGTTGCCCGAGCGACCCACCTGCCTGTGATCCTCGTAACTCCCAAGGGAGGGTGCATGTTCAAACATGGTTACTGGCTGCGCGGCGTCCTTGTTCTCGCGACGCTGCTTCCCACCGCGGTCACCGCCCAGACTCGTCGTATCACCGGACACGTGGTGAGGTCCGAGTCCAACGAGCCGGTAGCTGCCGCCGCGGTTGCCGTCATCAGCGGGAAGAACATCACAACGATTCTCACGGACGACTCCGGCAACTTTTCGCTGTCGGCGCCGTCCGGCCAGGTCACGCTTCGGGTCAGCGCGATCGGCTACGCTGTGCGCGAGGTCGTGGTTCCCGCAGATCAATCTTCGGTGACCATCGCGCTCAAGTTCAGTCCGTTCCACCTGGACGCCCTGGTCGTGACCGGTCAGGCCACGTCGGTGCAGCGTCGCACGGCGACCACGGCCATCGACTACGTGTCCGGCTCGGACGTCGATCAGGTGCCCTCGGCATCCATGGTGGACGCGCTGAACGGCAAGGTCACCGGCGTGAACATCCAGAGCAATTCCGGTGCGCCCGGCGGTGGGATGCAGCTCCAGATCCGCGGAAACAGCACCATCCTCGGCGGCTACAAGCCGCTCTTCGTCGTGGATGGCGTCATCTATTCGGACGCCGAGCTCCCCGGGGGACGGGGATACGCGAACTCGGAAGCTTCGCCTTCCACGGAAGCCGACCCGGTCAGCAGGATCGCCGACCTGAACCCGTCGGACATCGAGAGCATCGAGATCCTGAAAGGTGCGGCGGCGTCGTCGATCTACGGCTCAAAGGCGGCCAACGGCGTAGTGGTGATCACGACGAAGCGCGGCAGTGAGGGCGCGACGCGCGTCAACATCACGCAGCGCATCGGCGTGTCCTCGCCGCTGAAGCTCCTGGACACTCGTCATTGGACGGAGTCCGACGCCACGGCCACCTATGGCTCCGATGCGAGCGCGTTCTTCCAGGGCAACTCGAGCCCGTACTACGACCTGTACGGGATGGTCTACGATCAGAGAAAGCCCTCGTACCAGACCCTCGTCAGCATGAGCGGGGGCAGCCTGACCACGCGCTACTACGTGTCGGGCGAGCTGAAGAAGGACCAGGGGATCGAACGCAATACCGGCGCGGGAGACGGAGCGGTCCGGGTCAACCTCGATCACGACTTCCGCTCGAACCTCAGCGTTCACATTTCGAGCGCGTACAACCGGTCCACCACCGACCGCGGGTGGGACAACAACTGCAACAACTTCGGATGCATGGGCTACGCCATGGCCTACATCCCGAGCTTCTTCGACATGGCCAAGAATTCGAGCAACGTCTATCCCGAGCCGAAGATCGCCGGCATTCCCTCGAATCCGCTGCAGCTCGCCGCGCTCGGGGTCAACCATGCGGAGACGAACCGGTTCACGGGTGGCGCGCGGCTGAATTGGAACGTCTTCAAGGACGACCACCAGAGCTTGCGTTTGGTGGCCGGCGGAGGCATCGACACGTTCGACCAGAACAACAAGGTCTGGGCACCGAACGAGCTGTACTTCGAGCGGGTCGCCGCGCTCCCCGGCGTCGCGGTCCAGACCGACGGCCGGAGCTTCTTCCAGAACTGGAACGTCAACGGCATCCACAGGTGGGACGCGTCGGCCTGGTCGGCTACGACGTCGGCCGGTGTCCAGTACGAGGATCGGCGCCTGCACACCAACCAGATCCTGACCCGCAACCTGCTGCCCGGCCAGCAGAACGTGAACCAGGGCACGAACACCACCCCGACGGAGGGTCTGACGCGCGAGCGCACCATCGCGCTGTACGCCCAGGAGCAGGTCTCGCTCTTCGACGAGCGTCTGAACCTGCAGGGTGGCCTGCGTGCGGAGCGCAGCAGCGTCAACGGCAACATCGACAAGTATTTCGTCTACCCGAAGATCTCGGGCGCCTATCGGTTCCTCAACGTGTTCGGCGAGGGGAACGAAGTGAAGGTGCGTGCGGCCTACGGTGAGACCGGCAACCAGCCTCTGTTCGGCCAGAAGTTCACGAACCTCAACACGCCGCAGCTGGGTGGGACGCAGGGCGTTACGGTGTCCACCACGTCCGGCTACTCGAACATCGAGCCGGAGCGACTGAAGGAGATCGAGTTCGGGATCGACGGCTCGATGCTGGACGATCGCCTCACGTGGCAGGTGACGCACTTCCGGCGCAACACGACGAACCTCCTGCTGCAGCGGGTACCGGCTCCCTCGTCGGGCTTCACCAGCCAGCTCTTCAACGGCGGTAAGATCAGTAACTGGGGGACCGAGATCTCCGTCGGCTTCTCGCCGTTGGTCACGTCCAGCGGCAACTGGGTCTCGCAGGTGTCGTTCACGCAGTACCGCAGCAAGGTCATCAGCCTGGCCGGCCTGCCGGCCTTCTTCCCGCCGCAGTCCGGCTTCGGAAACCTGGGCCGAACCTACATCGAAGAAGGCCAGTCCATCACGCAGATCATCGGCTTCGACTTCAAGGGAGACGGCAGCCACACGCGTGCGGACAAGCTGTCTCAGCTCGGGAATTCGGCGCCGGACTTCAGGATCGGCTTCGTCAACAACGTGCGATACAAGGCCGCCAGCTTGAGGGTGGTCATGGACTGGCAGCACGGCGGCGACGCGATCAACCTGACGCAGTTCTTGATGGACGACGGGCAGACGTCGGCGGACTGGGGCTCAGCGGCCTGGCAGGCGCGCTACGACGGGTATCTGCACGGGGTGATCGCACCGTACGTCGAAGACGCGAGCTTCGTGAAGGTCCGTGAGATCTCGGTGAACGTCGACGTACCGTCCACACTGCTCTCGGCGGTCCACCTCGATGCGAACACCGTGAGCGTCGGTCTTTCCGGACGGAACCTGTTCATGTGGACCGGCTACAGCGGCCTCGACCCCGAGGTTGCGAACTTCGGCAGCGCGTCGGTGCGCAACAACCTGGACATCAGTCCCTACCCGCCGTCGCGTACCATCTTCTTCGACATTTCTGTGGGGTTCTGACATGAGCACGACGACTACTACCGGCAAGCGGTCGGCGAGGGCGGCCCTGCGTCTCGGTGTCGCGCTCGTCGGCGCGATGACGCTTTTGGCCTGCGGAAACCTGGATATCGTGAACACCAACGCACCCACCGTGGAGGAGTTGACGAAGGACCCCTCACTCGACGTGCTCGCACGTGCCGCGACGGGCATCTTCGCACAGGCCGCCAACGACGTGGGCGGTCAGATCCAGTTCTACGCGTTGTACGGCCGCGAGGGCTACAACCTGCTCGGCAACGACCCGCGCGAGACGGGCGAGCAGATTCGCGGACCCCAGGATCCCACGGGGCGTAACTCCGGGATCTGGACGGGGCAGTACTCGGCGATTCGCACCATCAACAGCTACCTGAAAGCGCTGAGCAGCACCTCGGCGCTGACCGACGCCGAGCGCAGCGCGGCCCGCGGGTTCGCGAACACGATCAAGGCCTGGCACATGACGGAGTTGGCCATCCGTACGGGTACGCTCGGGATCCCGATCGACGTGGATCGTCCCATCGATGCCGATCCGGCGCCGTTCGTCTCCTTCTCGGATGCGCTCCAGGCCGCTTCTGCCCTGATGGACTCGGCCTACACGGACCTGCAAGGCGGAAGTGACGCGTTCCCGTTCCGCATGGCACCTGGGTTCACCGGCTTCGACATGCCGGCGACATTCGCTCAGTTCAACCGGGCGCTGGCAGCGAAGATCCTGGTTTGGCGGGCGACGTTCGTCGGCTGCACGGCGTGTTGGGCGGATGCGAGCGCCGCGCTCGGGCTTTCGTTCGTGACCGACGTGAATCTCCCGGCCTCACTCTCTACGGGCGTCTACTTCGCCTACTCCACGGCGTCCGGTGAGCCGGCCAATCCGATCGCGGAGCCGACGTCGAGCAACCGGTTCTGGGTACACCCGTCGCTCGTGAGCGGAGCCCAGCTGCAGGCCAACGGCGAACCGGACATGAGGCTCACCGAGAAGGTCATGGACGTCGGGCGCACTCGTGAGCTGAACGGGCTGTCGAGCTCGTACAAGCCGATCCTCTACAACAACCCGAGCGATCCGACGCAGGCCGATCTAGGCGCGCCGGTCCCGTGGATCACCAACGAGGAGCTGCTCCTGCTGAGGGCGGAGATCCGATGGAATACCGCCAACAAGCCCGGGGCCATCGACGACATCAATCTCATCCGGGAGAACTCGGGCGGGCTGGATGCGACCACGCTGACGGCTGCCAGCCCCGACGCGGACTTCGTGACGGAGCTGCTCTACAACCGGCTCTACTCACTGATGTGGAGCCAGGGAACCCGCTGGATCGACGCGCGCCGATATGGGCGACTGGACCAGCTGCCCATCGACCGCACGGGCGACTCCGTATTTCAGAACATGATCGTACCCGCCAACGAGTGCGCGGCACGTAGCATGACGGCACCGTGCCAGCCTCTCGGAGGATAGACCTTCTTCCTGACACTGTCCCAGAGTAGGGACCACCGCCCCGCCGGATCGTCCGGCGGGGCGGTGGTCGTTCCTGGCTACCGAGCGGCACGGCCCGAGGCGTGGTCGGCTCGGCAGCCGAGGGGCGAGTTCAAGTACGTGCCGCCTCGACCGTTGCCGTCCGCCAGGCTGCGGGCTACGGTGATCCGGCCCGTAGCGATCCTCGCTCCAGGCAAGGCCCGACGATTGGGAGGAAACCACGCATGTTCGTCGTAACATCGGAGCACGTCACCGGCCACAGGATCACGGACACCAAGGGTCAGGTCTTCGGCGTCGTGGTGCGTAGCCGCGGTCTCGGCGGCAACATCATGGCGGGGCTCCGGTCGATCGTAGGTGGCGAGATCAAGGAGTACACGGAGCTCCTGGAGGAGGCGCGCCGCCACGCCGTGGATCGGATGGTGGAGAACGCCTCTTTGATGGGCGCAAACGCCATCATCATGATGCGCTTCGACTCGTCCGAGATCGGGCAAACGATGAGTGAGATCGTGGCCTACGGAACGGCGGTCGTAGTGGAGCGGGCGAGCTGATATGCTGCGTAACATACTGCTCGCCGCCGGCGCCGGGGGCCTGGTCGTGGGGATCGGGCTCCTCGTGGCAGGCCAGTACGAGCCCGGGCTTCAAACGCTGATCGGCTCCGGCGTCCTCACGGTCGGCGTCGCCTTCGAGCGCTGGCGCTACGCCCGCTCCCTGACCAGCCCGGAGGGGCGCTGGCAGCGCACGGGTGAACGGTTTCTGGATCCCACCACGTACCGGCTCACCGACGTCTACTACAATCCCGATACCGGCGAACGGGACTACCGGCCGGCCGACGACGACGACCGTCGGATTTCGCCCAGGAGCTGAAGGCGGCTGAGCGCCGCCGCCCGGGCGGGGAGAAGGCGAACGGGAAGGCGACGTGCTCGCGAAGATCGCCGAGATGCCGGAACGGGATCGCGCCATGGCCGAGCGGCTCCATGCCATCATCAAAGCCGGCGCGCCGGCCCTCTCGCCGATAACCTGGTACGGGATGCCCGCGTACGCCAAGGGCGGCAAGGTCGTCTGCTTCCTTCAGAGCGCGCAGAAGTTCAAGGCGAGGTACGCGACGTTCGGCTTCAGCGACAAGGCGAATCTCGACGACGGCGCCATGTGGCCGAACTCCTTCGCGCTGAAGGAGCTGGACGCGTCCGTAGAGAAGAGGATCGAGGGGCTGCTGAAGAAGGCGGTGAGGTGAGGGTCGAGTCCGTATTGCGGGCGCCTGCTCGGCTCCATGAAGCGGGAGTGACCCGCGTGACAACGTAGTAGTGGTTGCAGTCCTTCCTGTCTTGCTCGACTTCAGGTGTCCCGTCATGTTCGCGCTATGCCCGATCTCACTGCCCGCCTGTCCGCCGCCCTCGCCGACCGCTACGCCGTAGAGGACGAGCTCGGCCAGGGGGGATGGCCACCGTGTACCTGGCGGAGGATCTGAAGCATCGCCGCGAGGTGGCGATCAAGGTTCTCCACCCGGAGATGGCCGAGCCGCTCGGTGCCGACCGATTCCTGCGCGAGATCCGCACCACCGCCGGTCTGAGGCATCCGAACATCGTACCGCTCTACGATTCGGGCGAGGCGGCCGGGTTGCTCTACTTCGTCATGCCTCGAGTCGACGGCGAGTCTCTGCGTGACCGCCTGGAGCGTGAGGGAACGGTTCCGGTGGGAGAGACGCTGCGCCTGGCGGCCGAGGTCTGCGACGCCCTGGTCTACGCACATGACCGTGGCGTGATCCACCGAGACATCAAGCCCGAGAACATCCTCCTCGAGAACGGCCACGCCCTGGTCACCGATTTCGGCATCTCACTCGCCGTCGCCGCGGCGGGAACGGAGCGACTGACCCTGACCGGCGTCCCCGTGGGCACACCACTCTACATCAGCCCGGAGCAGGCCTCCGGGGACCCGGAATTGGATGGCCGGAGCGACCTGTACAGCTTCGCGTGCGTGCTGTACGAGATGATCACGGGACAGCCGCCGTTTTCCGGGACCACCGCGGAGGCGATTCTGGTGAAGCGATTCACCCAGCCGCCGCCGAAGCTGTCCGCAGTGCTCGGCACGGCGCCTCCCCGGATCGAATCGGCGCTGACCAGGGCGATGGCGAGGGACCCGGCGGGCCGCTTCGCCGGGGTGGAAGCCTTCGCCAAGGCCCTGGCCGCGGCGCCGGCCGGTGCGGCCCGCGTTCCCGAGCCCTCGATCGCCGTCCTGCCCTTCATCAACATGGGCGGAGGCCCGGAGGACGAATACTTCAGCGACGGGGTCAGCGACGAGATCACGAACGTTCTGTCGCGTATGGGCGGGCTGCGGGTGGCGGCACGCACTTCCGCCTTCGCGTTCAAGGGCGTCCGTGAGGACCTCCGTGTCGTAGGCGAGAAGCTGAGCGTCGCCACCGTGCTCGAGGGCAGCGTGCGGCGCGCCCGAAATCGCGTGCGGGTCACCGTCCAGCTGGTGGACGTCGCGGATGGATACCACCTCTGGTCGGAGCGCTACGACCGGGAGATGACCGACATCTTTGCCATTCAGGACGAGATCGCCGCGGCCGTCGCGGAAGCGCTCAAGGTCGCCCTCGCAGGGGGAGCGGCGGAGCGTCGGGCAGCGGGGACGACGAGCCTCGAGGCCTACGATCTGTATCTCCGGGGCCGCGCGCTTCAGCTCCAACGGGGTGCGGCCGTCACGCGTGCCCTGGACCTCTTCGAGCAGGCCGTCGCGCTCGACCCGGGGTACGTGGACGCACTCGCGATGCTGGCGGACTCGTACCGGATCATGGGGCTCTACGGTCTGGCGCCGCCGCACGAGACCATGCCGCGCGCGAAGGAAGCAGCCGAACGTGCACTGAGCCTGCGGTCCGACCACGCGGAGGCGCTGGCGACGCTCGCCGACGTATCCATGATCTACGACTTCGACGAGGCGCGGGCGGCCGAGTACTGGGAACGTGCGCTGGCGGCGGATCCCGGGCACACGAGGGCGCGGGCCGAACACGCGTTGTGGTGGACGACGTTCTACCACGGCAGAATGGAGGATGGAGTCGCCGAGTCCGGGCGGGCCGTCGAGGCCGATCCGCTGAACGCCTGGGCGACGAGCATGCATGCACTCATCCTCTCAGGGGCCGGGCGCGCGTCGGAAGCCGAGCGCGCGGCGACCCATGCGCTTGCGCTGGACGCGGACTCCTTCCTCGCCCACTGGACACTCCAGGTCACGCGCTACTGGGGCGGCGATGCCCCGGGGTCACTCGCGGCTGCCGAGGCCGCGCTCATGATGTCGGGCCGGAGCCCGTGGGCTCTCGGCTACCTGGCCGAGGCGTACGCGGCAGCGGGGCAGGGGCCGCACGCCGTGGCGGTGCACCGCGAGCTCGAGGCGCGGGCTACGGCCGAGTATGTGCCGGCGAGCTTCCGGGCGGGGGCGGCCATGGCCGCAGGGGACCTCGACCTGGCCGCGGACCTGCTCGAGCTCGCGGTCGAAGAGCGCGACGGCATGGTGCTCCTGGCGGTTCGCCGGCCGCTCTGGGAGCCGCTCCGCGGGCATCCTCGTTTCCGCGAGATCATGGCTCCGACCGGGCTCACGTCCGCCGGCCGAGCGGGTCGCTGAAGAAGGGGAGCACGCCGCGCGCAAGACCACGCACGTGTCCCTACTCCCACTCGATGGTGCCCGGCGGCTTCGACGTCACGTCCAGGAGCAGGCCGGAGACGCCGGGCAGCGCCAGGATCTTCTCCCTGAGCTCGTCCAGGAGCGCCGCGGGGAGCTCCACGGGGGTGGCGGTCATGGCCCGGGCGGAGCGGACGGGGCGGACCACCACGGTCTCCCCCGTCGCCTCGCCCTCGGCCCCCAGGGCCAGCGGGAGCAGGACCGTCGGGCACTGCCACACCTGGTCGTACAGGCCATGGGCGCGGAGCCCCTCCATGACGATGTGGTCCGCTTCGCGTAGGGTGTCCAAGCGCTCCCTGGTCGTGTAGGCGCGGAGCGGCCGGGCATCCGTGGGGTGCTCGGGCCTCAGGTTCCAGACGCACCGGTTGATCCCCGGGACCTCGGCGGTGATGGCCGAGACCGCGTCCAGAAGCGTCGACCACGGCACATCTCCCGACAGCAGCACCGGGTGCTCGTAGGCCCGCAGGTCCGCCTTCACCCCCACCGAGCGGATGGGCAGAACCGTCGCTTCCAGGCCGTGGCGGGTGGCCAGGTCCGAGAGCGCAGGCGCCATGCTCTCGAAGCCGTCCCGGTCGGGGACGCCATCGCCGCAGAGTAGCCGCACGCCAAGCCCCGGCCCGGGGAAGGGGTGGCGCCAAAGCGCGTCGTGGGGGATCCCCAGGCGCTCGCCCAGCTCCCGCACTTCCACCTTGTACAGCTCGGCCAGAGGCTCCACGACCTTTCCGGCACGGATCATCTCCTCGATGATGGGCACCCGGTTGTGGTGGGTCTTGATGGTGTCCGCCCGCCGGGTGCCGCCGGTCTCGATGGTATCGGGGTAGATGGTGCCCTGGGCAAGCAGGTGCGAGGTGATGCCCAGCCGCTCGGCCTCCGCCTGGAAGACCTCGATGAAGGTGTCGCCGATGATGCGTCGCTTCCTCTCGGGGTCGGCCACCCCGGCGAGGGCGTCCAGGAAGCGATCGCTGGCATCCACGAAGCGCAGGTGCCGGTCGAGGCCCAGGCGCGCGAACATGTCCAGCACCTGGGTGCTCTCGTCCTTGCGCATGAGGCCGTTGTCGATGTGCAGCAGGTGCACCCGCTCCGGCCCCAGGGCGCGGCCCAGCAGCACCGCCGCCACCGTGGAGTCCACACCGCCGGAGGCCAGCAGGAAGACCGACTCGTCGCCCACCTGCGCGCGGATGCGCTCGATCTCCTCCTCGAGGAACGCCTCCATGCTCCAGGACTCCCGGCAGCCGCAGATCTCGAAGACGTAGTTGGAGATCATGGCGTCGCCGTGGACCGTGTCGTCCACCTCGGGGTGGAACTGGAATCCGTACCGGCGGAGGGAGTCGGACGCGATGGCCGCGTACCGGTGCTCCGGCGAGCCCGAGCCGGTGAGCGTCATCCCCAGCTCCTGGAACTCCGGACCGACCGAGCCCACCGAGTCGAAGTGGCTCATGAAGACCGGCTCCACCCGTCCGAGCCCCTTGAAGAGGGGGTGCTCCCCCTGGACGTGCAGGTCCGCCTTCCCCCACTCCCGTCCGCCGTAGCGCACGGTGCCGCCGTAGTGCTTGGCGATCTCCTGGTGGCCGAAGCAGAACCCCAGGATGGGCACGTCCAGGTCGTAGATCTCCTTGGTGTAGGCCGCGTCCTCGCCCGTGGGACGACAGGCTGGGGCTACCCGAGATGACGATCCCCCGGTAGCCCTCGTAGGCCTCCACCGGGTCCTCGGGCTGGCGGATCTCCGCGCGCACGCCCATGCGGCGGATCTTCGTGGCGATCAGGTGGGCGTACTGGCCGCCGAAGTCGATGACGGCGATGGTGTCGTGGTCCAAAGAGCCCTCCGGAAGCGAGGTGGCGCGTCTTTGGCGGCCAAATTGGCGGAGCGGGGCCCCCCGGGGAAGGGGCGGCCGACCTCCCTGCCGGCGGCGCGATGAGGCTTGCCCGCCGTGCCGGGCGCGGGCGGAGTCGTCGCACGGGATATCAGGGCTGGCCAGAGATCTGATGGGTGGGACCCTGCCCCGACTCGATCATTCCCGAGTACCGACGGGCCCTCAAGAGGGAGGTGGGCGGCCGATGCGCTGAACCCCAACGGAAGAGGCCCCCGGAGGACTAACCTCCGGGGGCCTCTTCCAGTCTTCGCGTCGGGGTGTCGGAGGAGAGACTCGAATCTCCGACCGTCGCGACCCGCCACGTCGGCGTGGCGGAGCCCGACGTCAGCTCGGGAGGAGGACCCCGTCGATGACGTGCACGACACCATTGGCTGCTGGAATGTCCGTCAGGACCACCGTGACGGCATGACCCGCGCCGTCCGTGAGCGTCACGGAAGAGCCGTCGATGCCCACGGTGAACGTCTTGCCTTCCACGGTCGTCACGACCTGACCGTCGGAGAGGTCGCCCGAGCCGATGGTGCCGCTCACGACGTGGTAGGTCAGGACATCGACCAGGTCCTGCCCGCTCGGCACGCTGCTCAGCGCCGCGAGGGCTTCATTGGTCGGGGCGAACACCGTGAACCCCTTCCCCCCGTTGTCGCTCCGGAGCGTCGCCTCCAGTCCCGCCGTACGGACCAGGTCGACCAGCGTCGAGAATCCGTTCAGCTGCGCGACGTCCGCGATGTCCAGATTCTCCGTGAGCACGCCGTCGATGAGGTGGATGACACCGTTCTTGACCGCGATGTCGGTCGCGACGATATCGGCGCCGTTCACCCTCGGCGCGGCTCCCGACAGGTCGATCGTAACGCTCGAACCTTCAGCGGTCGGCACGGACGCTCCGTCCGTCAGGTCGGCGGCCCGAATGTCGCCGGAGATCACGTGGTACGTCAGGATCTTCTGGAGGAGCGCCTGGTTCGCGGGATCGAGCAGCACGTCGAGCTTATCCGTGCCGAGGGCCGCGAAGGCGCCGTTGGTCGGAGCGAAGACCGTGAACGGACCGGCACCCCTCAGCGTCGAGGCCAGCCCCCCTGCGGTTACGGCTGCCACCAGGGTCTGCGTCTGCTCCGTGAGAATCGCCCGGTCGACGAGGTCGACCTCGGGCAGGAGCACCGCATCGATGAGATGGATCACGCCGTTCGAGGCTTGGACGTCCGGCGTGGTCACGACGGCCCCGTTCACGGTGACGCCGCCGCCCGAGACGCCGAGCGTCAGCTCCTCGCCGTTGAGCGTGGTGACCATTTGACCGTCGACCAGGCCGCTGGAGAACGCCGCCACGCCCCCGACGACGTGGAAGGTGAGGATGCTACGTAGCAACTCTAGGTTGCCCGGTTCCAGAAGGGCGGCCACGACGTCGGCGCCCAATGCATCGAATGCGCCGTTGTCGGGTGCGAAGACCGTGAAAGGGCCGTCGGCCCGGAGCGCCGTCGTCAGGCCTGCGGCCTCGATGGCGGCCTCCAGAGTGCTGACGTTGGAGTTCGCTGTCACGATCTGGGTGATGTCGTCCATGGTCTCGGACGCGATCGGGTCATCGTCGCCGCATGCGGCGACGGAGAGCAGCA
The DNA here is from genome assembly GCA_963751265.1 of uncultured Gemmatimonadales bacterium. Taxonomy (GTDB): domain Bacteria; phylum Gemmatimonadota; class Gemmatimonadetes; order Longimicrobiales; family Gaopeijiaceae; genus SZUA-318. The sequence continues at coordinate 41,796 of CAVVTU010000003.1, forward strand.
GAGTCGGCAAGACGACCGCTGCGGCGCGCCTGGGGAAGTCGAGAACCTTGTTCATGTTGATCTCTCCGGTTGAGGTCGAGCCCGGCGCCCTGGGCCGGTGCCGCTGCGACATGCTGTAGAAGCATTGTCTAAGTTTGTGCCCCAAACAAGGAGAAGTGTCGATCATTTGTCAAGGTTTAGGGTGACAGTCGTTGGACAACGGCGGATTGCGGAGCTCGGATCGCTGCGGGAAATCTCTCGGGCTTCCTTCCCCGTGGTCGGGTCAGGAGAAGCTCACCGAGGGTGACGGGGTTTGGGCGCGGCGCCCGACATACCCAGGCCTCGGGCGGGGGTCAGCTGCCGTTCCGGCGCAGATCCCGAAGCCCTTCGAGGCTATCGAACACCGTCACGCCCCGTGGGAGACGATCGGCCTCCAGCAGTCCCGCGCCGCGGCCGCCCACGAGGATGTCGACGGCTGGGCTCAACAGTTCCCGCAACACGGCCAGCGAGCGGATCGTCTCGTCGAGGCGATCTCCACCGACGACGCTGATCGCGACGGCGCTCGCGCCCACTCGGTTCGCGGCTGCCGCGATGTCGCCCACCGGCAAGTCGGTCCCCAGGTAGGTCACCCGCCATCCATCGACGGTTGCCACGGCCGACACCAGTCGCGCCCCCAGCCCGTGCCGCTCTCCAGGCAGCGTCGCCACCACGAGGCCGGGTCCGTCGGGCGATCTCGAGGGATCGGCCAGCTGCCCCAGGACCCTGTCGATCACGTCGCTGCCCAGGTGCTCCTGGCCGGGCGTGATCTCCCCCGCCTCCCAGCCCGCTCCAATCCGGGCCAGCAACGGAGCCACGCCCCCGTCCAGGAACGTGCGGCCGTCCAGGGACATGGCGGCGCGCCACAGGGTTCGCTCGAGGCCGTCCGCGTCGAGTTCGAGGATTCGAGCATACGCGGCGGCCACCACGCTCGATGGCTCGTCTCCATTCGGTGGAGTCTCGGGCGTCGACGCGGCGGCTCGATCCTCGAGAAGGAGCGCCGCTGCCGCTTCGTCCGAGAGCCCGGCCACCATGCTGATCGGCCGACCGACGTCCGTGAGATCCCGGAGCATGCAGAGCCGCTCCACGTCCTGGTCCGAGTAGAGGCGCTGTCCCCCCTCCGACCGGCTTGGCTTCACCGCGGAGTACCTGCGCTCCCACGCTCTGATGGTCGCCGGGGTGAGACCTGTCCGCCGGGCCACCACACGGATCGGATGTCGTGACGTCGTCGATTCTTGAGGACTCATGTGGGCAACGATACCGTCCTGTATAAGGGCTGTCAAATATAAGTGCTGCTTATCTCTTGACACATCCGCTCGCCTCGGTGGAACTTCTTCGACAACACTTAGGCATATCTTTTACAACACGCTAAGGGTCCCTTGTGTTTCGTGCCCTGATCCGGGGGGCTCCTCGCTCGGGCTCACACCCACGACCCGTCGAGGCGGCGGGAGGTCGCATGAGCAGCTACGTCATCGAGCGTCGCCAGATCGTCCCCGGCGATCGGGCCACCGTCTTCGCCTTCTTCGAGAATCCCCGGAACCTGGAACGGATCACGCCCGATTGGCTCGGCTTCGAGGTGGTCTCGGCGACGGACGCCCGTGTGCGCCTCGGCACCGAAATCGAGTATCGCTTGCGGTGGCTGGTCTTTCCGATGGCGTGGAAGTCTCGAATCTCCGAGTACGAGGAGAACGCCTGGTTCGCAGACGAGATGCTGCGAGGTCCGTATGAGCGGTGGTACCACCGCCACGTCTTCCTTCCCGCGCCCGGCGGCGTGGAGATGGTGGACCTGGTCGAATACGAGCTGCCGTTCGGGCCCCTCGGCGCGCTGGCCCACGCCACCCTGGTGCGCAGGCAGCTCGATGCGATCTTCGATTACCGTCGCAGCGCCATCACCAGGATCTTCGCGACGACCCGTCCGCGCGGGGTGGAATGAAGTGACGGGATACGCACGGCGGGTCGTACGCGGGAGTGAGGATGTTTCGACTCCACTGCGCTCGAACGGCGGCGAGGTTAATTTGCCAATGTCGCGGGAATCGTGGAGGCGTAGCGGATCCGGGGGAAAAGGGGGGAGTTCCTTTTGAGTCGTTCATCGCCACATGGACCCGGGGAGCCACGGCCACAGACGCCCGGCAACGCGCACTGGCTCATGGATGTCGCGGCACACGCGGGGCTCGACCTCCGGTTGCCTCCCGCCCCCGACCTCTCCTCCCTGCGGAAGGCGTGGCGTATCGTCACGGACGCGTCCAAGGTCACCGACGATCAGCTTGCCCAGCGCGTGGCGCGCCACTTCCGACTCGGCGTCGCCGACCTGTCGACCTGGGACCCTCGGGCGGTCGCCCTGTTGCCGGAGAAGGTGGCCCGTGCCCATGGGATCCTCCCCCTGAGCCTCACGGACTCGACCATCGTCGTTGCCACATCCGATCCGTCCAGCCGAGCGGCGCGACAGGACATCGTCGCCCACGCCGGCCGGCAGCCCGTCTTCCTCATGGCGAGCCCCACGGCGGTCGGGCTCGCCACGGACCGGGCCTACACTCCGGGGGGCTCGGTGCGAAGCGCCCTGCAGACGCTCCTCGCCGAGGCTGCATCCGACGACTTCCAGATCGTCACCAGCCAGGGTTCGGAGGTCATCACCGGATTCGACGTGGATGCTCCCGCGGTGGTCAAGCTCACCGACATCATCTTCCAGCAGGCCGTCCGTTACAACGCCACCGAGATCCTCCTGGAGCCGGGGCGAGAGACCGCACGGGTCCGGTACCGAATCGACGGTGTCCTGCAGCGCTTCATCGACCTTCCGTCTCAGGCGCACAACCGCGTCGCTGCCCGCATGAAGAGTCTTGCGGAACGGTCGCCCACGTCGACCGAGGGTCGTCCGGGGACCTTCCCACTGCCGAACCCCGGTGGGGCGAAGCTCGAGGCGACGCTCCAGGGCACCGCCACCCCTGACGGTGAGCGGGTGCTCATCCGCATCTCCGACCCCGGGCGGCGGCCCACACTCGGCACCCTGGGGTTCGACGTCACGGCGGGCACACAGCTGCACGAGCTCCTCGCGCACCGGGAAGGATTCATCCTGGTCACGGGACCTGCGCGGTCGGGCAAGACGTCCCTCGTCTATGCGATCCTCTCGGCGGGCAAGGGCCTGAACGTCGTCTCGCTCGAGAATCCGGTGGAGCTCCTGCTGCCGGGCGTCACACAGATCGCCTTCGACCCCGCCGCCGGGGTTTCCTACGCCGAGACGCTCCAGCAGCTTCTGGGGCAGGATCCGGACCTCCTGCACGCCGGCGAGATCCGGGACCTCGCGACGGCACGCGCGGTGCTGCGGGCCGCGGTGACCGGACGGCGAGTCCTGGCGACCGTACACACGTCCGACGCGGTGTCCGGCATCCGGCGCCTGCTCGACATGGGGCTGGCTCCGGGACGACTGGCCGAATCACTGCGTGGCGTGATCTCTGTACGCTTGGTGAGGAGCCTCTGCCCCACATGCGCGGCGCAAGTCACCAGGCCCGAGGAGCTCCCCGCCCGCGAGCGGCAACTGGCCGACTCCGTGGGAAGGTCCCCCGCGCGCCGCGCCGTCGGCTGCCCCGAATGCGGGGGGACGGGCTACCGAGGTCAGCTTCCGCTCGCCGAGGTCCTCCCCGTCACGTCCTCGCTGCTGACCGCGCTCGCCGAGGCCTCGACCGATGGCGACTTCGACCAGGCGACACGGGCACATGGTATGCGCACGTTCCTGGACGTCGCGCTCGATCGGGTCTCGGAGGGCCAGACCACGCTCCAGGAGGTGGAGCGCGTACTGGGGCTCCTCCCCCAGCGGGACGCGAGCGCGGCGGCGGTCGGGCCCGTCCTTGTCGTTGAGGATGAGGCCGGCGACCGGCTCCTGGTCCGTGCGGTGCTCCAGGAGATGGGGTTCGAGGTCGTGGAGGCCGAGGACGGTCCGCGCGCACTGGCGCTGCTGGGCTCGGCCGAGTACGACTTTTCTCTCGTGATTCTCGACCTTTTCATGCCCGGCATGCACGGACTCGAGGTCCTGAAGCACATCCGCAGCTCGCTCGCGACACAGGCCTTGCCCGTGATCGTGCTCACCGCCTCTCCCCACCCGCGCGACGAGATCGAGCTCCTGGAAGCGGGTGCCGACGACTACCTGCTCAAGCCCATCGTCGCGGAGCGGTTGGAGGCGCGCGCGCGCGCCGTCCTTCGGCGCAGCGGTGTGCGCCTGACGGACGACGCGGAAGGCTGAGCCCGCCCGGCTCAGCGGTCCACACCCTCTCCGCAGTCCAGCGCAACGGGGTCGGCTGCCGGCTGCCTCGCGTGCTCCCGTACCGTGGGAAGCCAGAGTGGGGCGGACGGCGCGGCCGACCTGTCCATGATCCGGCGCGGGCCGTACAATGGCGCTCCATCCCTCGGAAGGGAGTGAGACGATGCGCGCGACCGAAAGGTCCGGAGTTCTCCCACGCCCGGCTCCATGGTTCTTTGGCCTGGCCGCCCTGCTGACCCTGGGGTCCGGGTCCGCCGTTGCCGCCCAGACCGCCGGCCCGAGCGCCTGGTGGCGCTTCGACGCACTCGATGGCGATGCCGCGAGCGGAGCGCGTGACCGCCTCACCGGACAGGCTCGCCTGGTCGCCGGCATCTCGGGCAAGGCACTCGTCCTGGACGGCTACACCACGGTATTGACCCGCGCGGCAGAAGCGGCCCCGTCCATCGCGGACGCCCTCACCGTCGAGGCGTGGGTCGCGCTGGGCGCCTATCCCTGGAACTGGTGTCCGGTCGTCGATCAGAGCGACGCGGAGCTGGAGGGCTGGGCCTTCGAGATCGGGCCGCGCGGCGGGATTCGGCTGCGCGTCGCGGCCGACGGTGCCTGGCGTACGGTAGCCTCGGACGACTACGTCGTGCCGCTGCGCGGCTGGGTCCACGTCGCCGGGCGATACGACGGCCGCAGCCTGACCCTGTTCGTGAACGGGCGTCCCGCCGGCGTCGTACGCCTCGACTCGAGCGCGACGCGGGGTGGCCGGCCGCGTACCGGGCGCGTGACCATGCCCCGGGGGATCCCGCTCCTGGTGGGAGGGGTGCGTGCGCCCGAGCGTCCCTCCAACTGGCACCGCTTCGACGGCAACCAGCCGAGCTGGTTCTCGCTCGACGGGCTGCTCGACGAGGTGAAGGTCTACACCACCGCCCTTCCGGACCAGGCCGTCGCGAGCGCCTATCAGGAAGCGATACCCATCCCGGACGCGGCGCTGGCACCTCGAGTCTTGCCGGCGGGTCCACCGGGTCCCGGCCGCTTCGGCGCCTACTACACCACGCTGTCGTACTACCCCGAGTGGGACGGACTCTGGCGCGTCGGCCCGGACGCCGACGTCCTGGTCCGGTTCGACACCTCACCGGTGCGCGTCGTCTTCTGGAGGGGCACACAGTACTCGCCTGCGTGGGTCACGGGTAACGGGCTCTGGATGGTGGACCAGAGCGTGGAGGCCTGGAACGAGGGGCAGACGTTCGAGCACATGAACGACAAGCAGAACCGCTACTCCCACGTGAAGATCGTCGAACAGTCCGATGCCCGCGTGGTGGTGCACTGGCGATACGCGTTGGTCAACGTAGCGGATAAGCTATGGAACCTCACCCCCCGTCTGGAAAACGGAGCCTGGATCGACGAGTACTACACGTTCTATCCGGACGCCACGGGTGTGCGGAAGGTCACATGGAAGCATGGCACTGTCGGAAGCCCCAGGCAGTTCCAGGAGTCAATCGTGCTCGCCCAACCCGGGCAGGTCGAGGGAGACGTGGTCGAGCGCGATTACGCCACCGTCGGCAACCTCGCGGGCGACAGCGCGACGCTCTCCTACGTGGCGGACCCCGGCTCTCGCGCACCGCGCACGTTCCCGCCGGACCTCGACATCCAGATGCACCACTTCAAGGCGCGTGAGAATCCATTCATCGTCTTCGAGAAAGGCGACTCGATGGGCTACCTGCGCGACATGGACCAGCGTTCGCTGCCAGGACCGGGTTCGAGCGACCACTGGCCGGTCGCCCAGATCCACTCCGACGGACGCACCAGCCAGGCCACGGACCGGGTCAGCCACTTCCTCGGCTTCCCGATCTCCGATCCGCCGGTCCACCGAGGTGCCGACGGGCGTGACTTCTGGAACGGGTTGTACGGCATGACCGACAAGCCGTTCGCGGATCTGGTGACCCTGGCCCGCTCGTGGGCCGAGGCGCCGAAGCTCACCGTGACCGATGGGGCGTTCGCGAGCGCCGGGTACGACCGCTCGGAGCGGGCCTACCACCTGTCGAACGAGAGCCGGGGGGCTCCGACGACCCTCGAATGTGCTTTCGCCGCCTCGCCGACGTCGCCCGTCGACAACCTGGCGCTCGTGATCAAGGGTTGGGGAGAGGGTGGTGCCGCGCTCGAGATCGATGGCCGAGCCGTGCCGGCGGGCACGGCCTTCCGCCTCGGCCACAGGCACACGCTCGACGGCACGGACCTGATCGTCTGGATCGAGGCGCACGGCGAGCGGCCCCTCCACATCCGACTCGTTCCGACACCAGGAGGTGCCCGTTGAGGCAGGCGGTCATGACGCGCCCCGGCGCGATAGAGTATCGAAGCGTGCCCGAGCCGCATCCCGGCGAGGGGGAGGTGCTGATCCGCATTCTGCGCATCGGCATCTGCGGCTCCGACGTCCACGTCTATCACGGCGAGCATCCCTTCACCGGTTACCCCGTCGTGCAGGGCCACGAATTTTCCGCCGAGGTCGTGGCGGTCGGCGTCGGCGTCGAAGGGCTGGCTCCGGGCGACCCGGTCACGGCGCTGCCTCAGGAGGTCTGCGGAAGCTGCGGTCCGTGCCGACGGGGGGACGTCCATATCTGCGACCACCTCAAGGTGCGCGGCTTCCAGGCCCCGGGGGTGGCTCAGGACCTCTTCGTGACCGAAGCGGAGAAGGTGGTGCGCCTGCCAAGCGACTTCACGCCCGAGCAAGGGGCTCTGGTGGAGCCCACCGCGGTGGCGGTTCACGCCACCTCGAGGGTCGGAAATCTCGAGGGCCGCAACGTGGTGGTGCTCGGCGCCGGACCCATCGGCAACCTGGTGGCCCAGATGTGCCGGGCCCGGGGCGCGCGTACCCTCGTCACCGACCTGAACCCATGGCGGCTGGAGCGGGCTCGCGCGTGCGGGCTCCACGACACCCTCGACGTGCGCGAGACGCCGCTGGCCGAAGGTGCGGCCCGCGTCTTCGGCGCCGCCGGCTTCGACGTGGCCTTCGACTGCGCAGGAACCGAGACCAGCATCGGCGATGCGGTAGCCCACATCGCCAAGGGAGGCACCATCGTCCTGGTGGCCGTATACGCCGAACGTCCCCGCGTGGACCTGGCGGTGGCCGGAGATCGCGAGCTCACCCTCACGGGCACGCTCATGTACCGCCGCCCGGACTACGAAGAGGCGGTGCGGCGCATCGCGGCCGGCGAGATCGTCACCGACCCTCTCGAGTCCCATCACGTTCCCTTCGATCGCTTCATCGACGCCTACCACTACATCGAGAGTCAGGGTGCCGAGTGCCTCAAGGTCTTCATCGACCTCTGACCGGGCCGGCCTGCCCCATACGGAAAGGACCGCTTCATGAGCGCATTCGACTGGTTTCAGCCTACCGAGCTCCGCTTCGGCGAGGGGCGCCTGGCCGAGGTGGGTGAGGTCGCGGCGCATCACGGCTCCCGCTGCCTCCTCGTCAGCCGGCCCGCGCGCGGGCCCTTCGCGCCGGTGATCGGGCGGACTCTCGAGCTGCTGGAGACGGCCGGGCTCGACGTCGCCCACTTCGACGGTGTGCAGCCCAACCCCACCACGGACGTGGTCGCCGCGGGCGCCCGACTCGCCGCCGATCACCGCAGCGACGTGTTGGTCGGCCTGGGTGGTGGCTCCGCCATGGACGTCGCCAAGGCGATCGCCGTGGAGGCCACGCATCCGGGAAGCTGCTGGGACTACCTCTTCTATCGCGACACGCAGCCGGACGAGCGGACACTCCCGGTGATCGCCGTGCCGTCGACGTCGGGCTCCGCGTCGCATGTCACCCAGGTGTCCGTGGTGACGAACCCTCGGGAGCGGGACAAGTCGGCACTCTACCATACCCGCCTCTTTCCGCGGGTGGCGATCGTGGACCCCGAGCTCGTCCTGACCCTGCCCCCCGCCGGCACCGCCGCCACCGGATTCGATGTCTTCTGCCACGCCTTCGAGAGCACGCTGCATCCGGGGGCCTCGCCCTACACCGAGGCTCTGGCGGCCGAGGCCCTGCGCCGGGTGGTGGCGTATCTGCCCCGCGCCGTGGCCGACTCCGGCGACCTCGAGGCGCGCAGGGAGATGGCTTGGGCCGACACCCTGGCGGGGCTCTGCATCGCGAACGCCGGGGTGACCCTGCCGCACGGCATCGCGATGGCCATCGGAGGGATGTATCCCCAGGTGGCGCACGGCGTGGCTCTGGCCATCTGCTATCCGGCGTGCACCCGCTTCACCCTGGAGGTAGCGCCCGAGCGGTTCGCTCGCCTCGGCCAGCTCCTCGGGGTGGGGGGCTCCAGCGCCCGTGAGGTGGGAGCGCACGCGTGTCAGGCGCTGGACGATCTGCTCCGCCGCCTGGGGCTCTGGACCGACCTGGCATCGCAGGGCGTGCCTCGGGAGGAGCTGCCCGCCCTGGCGCGTCAGTCCATGGTGCTTCCCGACTACGAGAACGACCCCCACCTCGCCCGCCCGGAGGAGATGGTGAGCCTCCTGGAATCCTGCTACCGGCGCTGAGCCGAGGCCTGCTCCGTGAACGTGGACCTCCTGGATCTGGTCGTCATCGTAGCCTACCTGGCAGGCGTGCTGGCCCTGGGCATCTGGGCGAGCCGCCGGGGGCTGGGGGCCTCCAGCAGCGAGTACTTCCTGGCCGGCCGTTCCCTGCGCTGGGGCATGGTGGGCGCCGCGCTGTTCGCCACCAACATCTCGACCATCCACCTGGTCGGCCTGGCCGCGTCGGGATACAACGAGGGCATGGTGTGGGGCAACTTCGAGTGGATGGCCTCGTTCATCCTCATCGTGCTCGGTCTGGTTTTCGCGCCGTTCTACTTCCGTAACCGCATCTCCACCCTGCCGGAGTATCTGGAAAAGCGTTACGGCCCCGGCTCCCGGACATTCCTGGCCATCATGGCCGTGCTGGCCGCCCTGCTCATCCACATCGGGATGAGCCTGTACGCCGGCGCGGCGGTCTTCGAGCAGTTCTTCGGCATCCAGGCGTGGGTCTCGATCCTGATCATCTCCGTGGTGACGGCCCTCTACACGGTCCTGGGCGGGCTGCGGGCCGTGGTGGTCACCGAAGCCGTCCAGAGCGCCGTACTCGTGCTCGGCGCCGTATTGGTCACCGCGTTGGCCGTGCTGGCCCTGCCGCAGCACGGCATCCACTCCTTCGTGGAGTTCAAGGCGGCCCTGAAGCCCGACCAGTTCAGCATGGTACAACCGTTCCGCGCGCCGGACGGGCGCTTGAACGAGCTCTCCTGGGTGTCGGTGCTCCTCGGCTATCCCATCCTGGGCGTCTGGTACTGGTGCGCCGACCAGACCATCGTCCAGCGTGTCCTCGGTGCCCGCAGCGAGCGTGACGCCCAGCTGGGGCCGATCTTCGCGGGGCTGCTGAAGGTCCTGCCGGTGTTCATCATGGTGCTGCCCGGGGTGGTGGCCTACGTGCTCTTCCGTGACGTCATCGGGCAGGACGCCAACCAGGCGCTTCCGGTCCTCATCAGCCAACTGGTGCCCCGGGGCCTCAGGGGCTTGATCACGGCCGGGATGCTGGCGGCGCTCATGAGCACGATCGCGGGTGCGCTCAACAGCAGCGCCACGCTGGTGGCGGTGGATATCGTCGGGCGCATCCATCCCGAGACGTCCGACTCCGCCCGCGTCCGGGTGGGGCGCATCAGCGCGGTGGCCGTGATGGCGTTGGCCATGGCGTGGTCGACCCAGGGCGGCAAGTTCACCAGCATCTTCGAGGCGATCAACAAGATCCCGTTGGCCTTCGCGCCCGCGATCACCTGTGTCTTCCTCTTCGGCGTCTTCTGGCGCCGGGGCACCGCCGAGGGATCCCTCGCGGCGTTGGGAGTCGGCCTGCTGGCCGGGACCACGGACCTGGCTTTGGACGTCCCGCTGTTCGGCCGGACGAAGTGGATCACGGACGTCGTGGGAATACCCTTCATGCAGCAGGCCTGGTGGCTCTTCGTGTTGTGCAGCGTGGTGTTCGTGGGGGTGAGCCTCGCCACCCCGGCCCCGGAGCCGGAGCGGATCGAGGGCTTGTGCTGGACCCGGCCGCTCGACTTCCTGATCCGGAGACGGCTCACGGGGCTCGGAGACCCGAGGGTGGCGGCCGGCCTCCTCCTGGCGCTCATGCTCGTGCTGTATTGGTTCCTCAAGTGAAGCGCCTGGCCCTTGCAGTTGGGCTCCTGACCTTCCTGGGTGGGGAGGTCGCTGCCCGGCCCCTATCTGCCCAGGAGCAGGAGGAGATCCTCTCCTACGACGTCACCGTGGACGTCCGGAGTGGTGGCCAGATGGTGGTCGCCGAGGAGCTCGCGGTGAGGGCCCTGGGAGACGAGATCAAGCGGGGCATCTACAGGGACTTCCCGACGAGCTTCCCGAGAGCCAGCGGGTTCGGGAGAATCCAGGCCCCCTTCGAGGTCCTGTCCGTGGAGCGGGACGGCCGGGAGGAGCCGTGGACGGTGGAGAGTATCGGCGGTCCCGACGGCCGGGGCGGCGTCCGGGTTCGCATCGGCGATGCCGGTGTCGTCCTCCCGAAGGGAGTGCACCGCTACACGCTGCGCTACGTGACGTGGCGGTGGGTCCATTTCGGCGACGCGGAGGACCAGCTCTACTGGAACGTCACCGGGAACGGGTGGAGCTTCCCCATCGATCGAGCTTCGGCGCGCGTCACGCTTCCCGAGCCGGTCGACCCGGCGCTCCTGCGACTCGAGGCGTGGACCGGCCCGGAGGGCTCCACCCGACGTCACGCCACCGCGACCTGGGACGCGGCCGCCGCCGCCGCGGTATTCGAGACCACCGGGCCCCTGGCACCCGGGGAAGGCCTGACGGTCCGGCTCACCTTCCCGAAGGGGGTCGTCGCCCCGCCCGCCCCGGAAGTCGAGGCGATGTGGTTCCGGATGGACTGGGGCGGATGGATCGACGCGGCCGAGGTGGTGGGCCTCGTCCTGGCGCTCTACCTGTTCATGTGGAGCCGGGTGGGACGGGATCCACACCGCGGCGCGGTGGTAGTGCAGTACGAGCCGCCCCCCGGCTTTTCACCGGCCTCTCTTGGGTACCTGAAGCGGCGCGGCTACGACCCGTCGCTCCTGTCGGCGGCGCTGGTGAGCCTTGCGGTTAAAGGCACGTTGACCATCGAGAAGCGCTCGACGACCTGGACTCTGCACCGCGCCGGCTCGCCCCGGGAGTCCCTCGCTCCGGAGGAACGGGCGGTTCTGGCCGAGTTGTTGGGGGAGCGCGACCAACTCGTCCTCGAAGCCGCCCACGCCACGACCCTCCAGAGAGGGATCAAGAAGCTCAAGGGCTCCCTGTCCCGGAGCCTGGAGAAACGATACTTCCTCCTGAACCGCAGATGGTTCGCGCTGGGGCTGGGTGTGAGCGCCGTGGGATTCGCCGTGCTGGTCTGGCGGGGGCAGCACGGCATCGCTCCCGAGGCTTGGTTCTTGTCGTTCTGGCTCTCGATCTGGAGCCTCGGCGTGGGAACCCTGCTCTACCGGGCCGGCAAGGCGTGGAGCGCCGCCATCAGGGGCGTGGGGTTCGGAGCGTGGGTGGAGGCCATCTTCCTGAGCCTCTTCTCCACCCCGTTCGTGGCCGCCGAGCTCTTCGTGCTCCACCTGATCACCACGCGCGTCCCCCAGCACCTGCTGGCGTCCGCGGCGGCGTTGGGCTTCCTCAACGTCCTGTTCTACCACCTCTTGGAGCGCCCCACCTTGAAGGGGCGTGGTGTGCTCAACCACCTGGAGGGCTTCGAGCGCTTTCTGACCGCCACCGACGCGGATCGGCTGGACCGGATGACGGCCCCGGCCAGCACTCCCGAGCTCTTCGAGCGGTTCCTTCCCTACGCCATCGCTCTCGGGGTCGAGAACCGATGGGCCGAGCGCTTCCAGGGGGTCCTGGCCTCCAGCGAGACGGCGGCAGGGAGCTCTTCTTCCTCCTGGATCGCGTGGTACCAGGGCGGACACACCTCCGACCTCGGTAGCATCGCTTCCTCGTTGGGAGGCTCCTTCTCCGGCTCCCTGTCATCCGCGTCGAGTCCCCCGTCCAGCGGCGGGGGAAGCGGCGGGGGCGGCGGCTCGTCGGGCGGAGGAGGGGGCGGGGGCGGCGGAGGCGGCTGGTAGGAGGGCCCCCGGGCCGCCCGGCCTGGACGCCGACGTCACCGCAGTGGCGCGCCGACGGCCGAATCACCCATCTTGGATGGACTCGAAGCCTGGCCAGTCCGCCGACCAGGTTCCTGGAGTTCCGTAGTCAGGAGGAGCCGAGGAGGAGCCGATGATGATGAGACGCTTCTTCCGGTCGCGGATCGGACTGGTGCTGGCTTTCGTCGGTGACCTCCTCATGCGCGCCGGCCCCCACGAGGCCACGTACGGGCTGAAGGCCGCGGATCTCCGGGCCGCGTTCGCGGCCCAGGCGCAGGTGACGGCGCGTTGGATCGACCTCGACGGCGTGGTGGGTACCGCCATCGGCCTCGATGCCACCGGCAGCCCGGTGGTGAAGGTGTACCTCACCGCCGCAGGCGTTGCGGCGTTCCCGGCCTCCGTGGCCGGCGTGCCGGTGGTGCCCCAGGTCACCGGACCCATCGTCGCGTATGCCGCGGACGAGCCCGTCGACCCAAAGCGGAGCTTCCCGCGGCCCGTACCCATCGGAGTGAGCGCGGGCCACCCATCCGTCACCGCGGGCACCATAGGCGCGCGCGTCACCGATGGAGATCACGTCTACGCCCTGAGCAACAACCACGTCTTCGCGGCGGTCAACCAGGGCCGCGAAGGCGACAACCTCCTTCAGCCGGGTGCGTTGGACGGTGGGAGGGATCCCGAGGATGCGTTGGGTACGCTGGCCGCCTTCGAGCCGATCCGCATGTGCAGGCTTGCCTGCCCTGAGAACCGGATCGACGCCGCTCTGGCGCTGACGACCGTCGACGATCTGAGTGACGCGACACCCGAGGGCGGATACGGCACACCCCGCAATCGGACCGCCGAGGTGGAGCTCGGCATGGTCGTTCAGAAGTACGGGCGCACCACCGGTCAGACGGTGGGCGAGGTGACCGGAATCCACGCCACCCTGGATGTCGGGTACGGCGGTTCCACGGCCCGCTTCGTGGACCAGATCGTCATCTCGGACGGGACCTTCAGCAACCCGGGGGATTCGGGCTCCTTGATCGTCACGAAGGGCCGGCTTCTGGGTGATCGCCGACCGGTGGGCCTCCTGTTCGCGGGAAGCAACCTGAACACCATCGCCAATCCCATAGACCTCGTGCTCGACCACTTCGGGGTCACGGTGGACGGAGACGGGCTGTGAGCGCGGACGTGAAGGCCGCGCTGTCGGAGCTGAACCGCAAGGTGCTGGGCAAGCCCGGCGTGAGCGGCACCGCCGTGGGCCGGTCGGACGGCTCGCCCTGCCTGGTCGTCTACCTGAGCGATGCGGGCGCTCGGGGGTCGATCCCGGGAGAAGTGGCCGGAATCCCCGTGAAGGTGGAGATGACGGGGCCGTTCGAACGGTACTGATGGCGCCGGACCCGGGGGTCGACATCCCCCGCGTCGCGCCCGCCGATGTCCGCCGGAGCGCCAATATTGCCGTAAATTACGTAACAACATATATTTACAGCCTTGATGCTCCGTCGGGTGGCGTCGACGTGCGAGCATCGGGCACTCGCGACCCCTTCTCCTTCGGCCGATCTGCGTCGAGGCGTCACCATCGCCTTCGCTCGGCTGGCAACCAAAGGATCGTGCCGTTTTGACCAAGGCTACGCTCGAAGTACCCGCATCCCGCGTCGCAGACGCCGACCCCCGACTCTACCGACACACGAAGCGGCCCGAATGGGGCGTTGCGATCATGGTCTGGGAGTTCGACGATACCCGGGCCTATCAGTTCGAGGACGGCCGCCTCCGCAAGATCCGCAAGGGATACTACAAGTTGTTGGAGCCGGCCGGAGTGCCCGACGACCGGGCGGAGCACCTCCGCGACAACCTCCGCCAGGTGGCCTCTGCCAGCGGCGACGACACCGACCCGAAGGTCCAGGATGCGGTCTGCCCCTTCTCGGCGCAGGTCGCGCTGTTCACGCAGCTCTATCCCGGAGGTTTCGAGGATCCGGAGTGGATCGAGGAACACAGGCGGACCGACGGCACACCCCTGAAGCGGCACCGGACGCCGATCTCGGCCGAGGCCCGGGACGCCCTCTCTCCGGCGCGCTGCGAGGAGGCGCTCTCGTCCGACGGTCACCAGGACTTCCTGGAGGTCATCGCGAACCTGCTCGCACGCACGGACCTCGTCCCCGTCTCGCACGCGAAGGTGCTCCGGGGCCTCGACCCGGACGAGAAGCATCGATACGTGGAGTCGGTCGTGGATCTTCTGCACGGCGAGCGGCGCTACGAGGAGCGCTTCAAGGACCATGTCGAGACTCTCGAGGCACTCTTCGGCGAGCGCCCGAACTGGAGGGTCGCCACGGTCCTCCCGGGCCTCGTCCACCCGCAGGAGCAGGTGGTCGTGCGCCGCTCGGCATTCGTCCGGCAGGCGGGATCCGTGGCGCCGACGGCCCGCTACAGCAGGCGCGCGAGGGTCGGGGCGTACCGCAACTTCCGCCGTGTGGCGGTCGGCGTTCGGGAGCGCCTCAACGCGGCCGGCCACGAGCCGCGCGATCTCCTCGACGTCTACGACTTCATCTGGACCACGCTGCGCACATCGGCGCTGGAGCACCTCGGCACGGGCGGGTAGACCCCCGCCCGACCGGGTTCGAGCGCGCCGCCGGCGCCCTGATCGTCAGGGGCAGACCTTCACGTTCAGGGGGCGCTCCCGACACGCGGCTGCACGTCGTGGAGTCGGAGGCTCTTCTCGTCGGCGGCGATACGCTCCATCATCCACTCGTTCTCGAACAGGATCATCGGCTGGCCCTCGGCGTCCTCCACCGTCTTGCGTCCGAGGACTCCGCCCACGCGCCGAATGTCGTCCTCCGGCCCCGTGACCCACCGGGCGCACCGGAAGGACAGCGGCTCGAGTGAGGCACGTACCCCGTACTCGCGCTCGAGGCGGTCCAACAGCACGTCGAACTGGAGGCGCCCGACCGCACCGATCAGTGGGACGGGCCCACTGAGCGAGTGCGAGTAGAGCAGGAGGATGGTGCCCTCCTCCGCCAGGTGTCGCAGGCCGCGGTCCAGGTGCTTGCGCCGCATCGCGTCGTCCAACCGCACGCGAGCGAAGTTCTCCGGTGAGAAGCGGGGGACGCCGCCGAACTCGAGATCGGTAGACACGGCCAGGGTGTCCCCGACTCGCAAGCTTCCTCGGTCGTGCACGCCCACCACGTCGCCCGCCACGGCTCCTTCGCCGTGGCTCCGCTCCCGCGCCATGAACTCCTGGGGACGGGCGAGCCTGAGCGTCCGGCCGGTTCGGGCCACCGTCGCCTCCATGCCCGGCTCGAAGCGGCCGGAGCAGACGCGCAGGAACGCCACGCGGTCGCGGTGCTTCGGATCCATGTTCGCCTGGACCTTGAAGACGAAGCCGGAGAACGGCTCGCGGACGGGGTCCACTTCGCCCCGCGTGCTCGCGCGCGGCGCGGGAGGAGGAGCCAGCTCCAGAAAGCGCCGCAGGAAGACGTCCACGCCGAAGTTCGTGAGGGCGCTGCCGAAGTAGACGGGGCTGGCCTCCCCGCGCGTGACCGCGTCCGCGTCGGCTTCCTCTCCCGCGACGCGCAGGAGCTCGAGCTCCTCCCTGAGTGGCTCCAGCACCTCGGGCTCGACCATCTCTTCGACTTCCGGACTCTCCAGCGACAGTACCTTCGCGTCGGGCCGTGACTCGCCGTGGTCGTCGGTGCGCGTGTAGATGTGGATCGTGTTGTCGTGCCGGTCCACGACCCCGACCAGACGCCCGTCCCTGCGAATGGGCCAGGTCGCGGCGTAGCACCGGATGCCGAGGTCCGCCTGTACATCGTCGATCAGCTTGAAGGGGTCCTCGCCGACTCGGTCACCCTTGTTCACGAAGGTGAAGATGGGGAGCCGGCGCTTGCGGCAGACGCTGAAGAGCTTGCGTGTCTGCTCCTCGACACCGCGGCGGTTGTCCAGCAGCATGATCGCGCTGTCGGCGGCGGTCAGCGCCCGGTACGTATCCTCCGAGAAGTCCTGGTGGCCGGGCGTGTCGAGGAGGTTGATGCGGAAGCCCTCGTAGTCGAAATGGAGGACGCTGGCCGTGATGGAGATGCCACGTTCCTTCTCCATCTCCATCCAATCGGACGTGGCGTGCCGGCTCGCGCGGCGGGCCTTTACCGATCCCGCGAGGTGGATGGCGCCGCCGAAGAGCAGGAGCTTCTCGGTGAGCGTCGTCTTGCCCGCGTCGGGATGGCTGATGATGGCGAACGTGCGCCGACGCTCGACCTCGCGAGCCAGCGCCCGGTCCCGTTCCTCCATCCCGTCGATGTCCGGTGTTGCCATCTGATCCGCCGCGTTAGAGAGCATGCAGGGCCCCTCTCCCGAGGGTCGAGCCGGCGCGCCGTTCGATGCCGGGTCGCCGGAAGGGCCTTCGGGCTGTCTGGAGGCGGACGATCAGGGCCGACCGGCGCAGCGGGAGCGCGGAATGGAATGCCGGAGGTAGGTCATGCGGGCCATCGTCTCATGATCGCTGCTCGGGGTCGATCCGCGGCCGAGAGGCGGCGGAGCTTGCGTCGGCTCGGGTTACTCCGAGATGGGGGCTGGGTTCCGCACATCCATCCCGGCGCCGAGCGCCCACGCCGAGTGTAGCGTCCAGAGAAGGGTCCGGGGCCGTTCCCAGAACCGCCATGCGCGACGACGAACGGCCGATGGCCGCCCCTCGGAGCTTGTATTATTGCGATATGCAGACGTCGAACCCTCAGTGGGCGGCCTTCGTCGGCGGCGCGGCGGTGTTCTCGACCGTCGGTATCAGCCCCGGAACGCTCGCAGGAACCCGGTACTCGGCACGAGCTCCGGGCAGAAACGCAATGCGCCTCGGCTCCCTCGTCGTCGCCGTGCTGATGGCGTGGGCCTCGCCGCCACCCGGCGTCGCTCAGTCCGTTCCCGAGCCCCCGAACGCGCCGGCGGTCGCCCACATCCGGGACGGGCGGCTCACGCTCGACTACGGTGGACGCACCATCTTCTCGGCCACCCTCGAAAGCACGGGAACGCGGCCCGAGTGGCGAACGCTCGTGGACACGGCGGGGGAGGCCGTCACCCAGGTGCTCGAGTGGACGGTGCGTGGGAGGGCCGGCCTGACGCTCACCGGCACGGTGTACGGGAGCGAGCAGGCCTTCGCGTGCGAGACCGAGCCTCGGAGCGACCGCCCCCTCATGGTGCGCAACGCCGTGGGGCCGAGCGCGAGCCGCCTGAACCGAGCCGTCTATGACCGGGGATCGGACTGGGTGCTGTCCGTGGACGAGCCTACGTCGGTGGAGGTCCGGCCGTTTGGGGAGTCGGGTGATTCGTCGACGTTCGCGATCCGTGCCACGGGCTCCGAGATCATCCTCCGCTTTCGTCCGCGCTACTACCAGAAGCACCGAGGCCTGAGCGAGTACCGCCCCTGGACCTACGGCGCCTGGCGTGGTTCGGTGGCCGGTTGGACGTCGTGGTACGCCTTTCTCTCGGATGTCACCGAGCAGGACGTACGGGCCACGGCGGACGTGTTGCACGATGTCCTGGAGCCGTTCGGGTACGAGTACCTGCAGATCGACGACGGCTACGAGCGGGAGCCCATCGGCACGCCGGCCCATTGGCTCCACCCGAATGCGAAGTTCCCGTCCGGGCTGGGCGCCCTGCAGCGCTACATCGCCGATCGCGGGCTCGAGCCCGGCATCTGGACCAATGCCAGCTTCGCGGACAGCGCCTGGGCCTTCGCGCATCCGGACCAATTCGTGTCGACGTCGACCGGAACGCCGGCCTACGGAAACTGGGTCGGGTACGTGATGGACGCCTCCAATCCGGCTACGCTCGACCGGCTCGTGCGGCCGGTCTACGACAGCCTCGCGCAGATGGGGTGGCGCTACTACAAGCTCGACGCGCTCAGGCATCTCCGGTATGAAGGCTACAACCGCCACGCCGACTATTTCCGCGACCGCGGGCTGGATCGTGAGCGGGTGTTCCGCCGTTTCGCGCAGACCGTGCGCGACGCCATTGGCCCGCGGGCATTCCTCCTCGCTTGTTGGGGCATCCGTCCCGAGCTCGTCGGAATCGTCGACGCCGTGCGGGTGGGCACCGATGGATTCGGGTACGGGGGCTTCAGCGAGTACAACTCGTTCAACAACGTCGTCTGGCGCAACGACCCGGATCACATCCAGCTCACGGCGCCCGATGCCTATCGTGCCGCGACGTTGGCCTCGCTCACCGGCTCGCTCCTGATGCTGACCGACCGACCCGAGGTGTACCGCACCCCGCGGGCGGAGATCGCCAAGCGCACGGCCCCCGTCCTGTTCGCGCGGCCCGGGCAGATCTACGACGTCGATCCGTCACGTTCGGCGCTCATCGGGCGTGCCTCGACCGAGGTGAGCGGGTCCGGGCCTCGAGCGTTCGACGCCGACCAGCGGCTGACGGTGCCGCTGTACCTGCTCGACGTGAACCGTCCGTTCGAGCGGTGGTCCGTTCTCGCGCGCACGGGCGGGGCTGATGCGGACTCCGTACGGTTCGTGGACCTCGGCCTCGACCCGGAGCGGGACTACCTCGTGTTCGAGTTCTGGTCGCGCACGTTCCGCGGGACCTTCCACGGCGGATTCGTCCCGGGGCCGATCGATCCCGGCCTGAAGGTGCAGGTGTTCTGCATCCGCGAGCGCGTGGGCCGACCGCAGCTGGTCGCGACCAACCGGCACGTGAGCTGTGGCGGGCCGGACCTCGAGAGCCTCGAGTGGAGCGGTGACGTGCTGTCGGGCACGAGCGATGTGGTGGGGAACGATCCGTACGAGGTGTACCTCACCGAGCCGCCCGGCTTTCGGGTCGCCGAGGTGAGGGCGAACGGGGCCGAGCTCGTCGGCTCCGAGTCGAGGGGGCCGCTCCGCGTCATCCGGCTGCTCGCTGAGCGCAGCGCGAAGGTGTCGTGGACCGTCCGCTATACGCGCGTGAACGACTAGCGAGTACACATACCCGCGCGCCACGGCCGCCCGCGCGGTCGTGCCCGGCTCTCGCCGGACGGACGCGCTAGCCGATCGGATGCAGGTCCAGCGACAGGTGGTCGAAGTACTCGATCCGGTGGGGAATCGTCGCTTCGATCGTGTCGGCCATCCCCTTCGATATCCGGTCCGACCGGTGCCGGATCGCGAGATAAGGCAGGAAGCTCTCCGCGACGTCCTCCCGGGTCGGATTGTCCCTCGCGTACGTGGAGATGTAGGTGTCGTCCGCGTTCTGTGCGGTCTGCCATCCGGCATCGGACGTGACCAACGAATCGAGGGAGGTGTGCGTGGCCTCGTGAACGAGCGTTTCGGCCAGGATGCCGTCCGCCTCGTACAGCGCCGCCTGGCCCACGTGGATCAGGAGGCTGTGGTTGCCGCCTCCGAAAGGCTGCGTACCCTCGTGGATCCAGACCGCGTCCACGTTCCTGCGCAGCGCGGTCGGCAGCTGTCCGATGACTTCGGCGTACTTCTCGGCCACGATCCGGGCGCTGTCACTGCTTCCGAACTCCGGGTTCACCTCGACTTCCGTGCTCAATCCGTCGTCGAAGCTCGCGTCGAAGAGGTAGGCGTCGACCGTGATCCAGTCGTTGACCCTGCGGTCGAACATCGTGCGGCTCCCCTGCCCGGCATACTCCACCTTCTGCAGCGCCGTCGGGTCGGACGGGGTGATGATGTCCGGGTCGATGAAGATGGTGCCGCTGTAGGGCGGTGCGGGTGGGGTCGGCTTCGTGTCCGGTCCCGTGGCGTCCTTGCCACCACACGCCGTCATGACCAGGCTGCACGCCAGCGTGGCCCAAAATCTGCTCTTCGTCATCGTTTCCATACCGGAAGGCGAGAGCCGGAGCTCCAGCGGTGATGGTTCCGAGTCCGGATACGGGAGACTCGCTCCGGACGGCGGGAGGGCGGACCGTCCGAGGCCCCGAAGGCACGGTAGGGGACGGGTGCAGCGGCGGCAAGCAAGATCCGAGCGAACGCTCCGCTTGGACCGGGTCGGCACTGTGGCTCAGAAGGCGACGGTCTGTGTCACCTTGATCGTGATCCCACGCCCCGGCGCCACCGCCTCCGCCGTCGCGAAGCGCTGCTCGTTGTAGACGATGAAGAGGTCGGAGAGCGGGTGGTGGATGAGGTTGAAGCGGACGTTCGTGTTGAGCTTCTCGGAGACGGGGTCGTACTGCATGAGCGCGTCCACGAACATGTTCGTGTTGAACGAGTAGTTGGCGCGCAGCGTCCAGAAGGTCTTGGTGAACTTCGCGCGGGGTTCCTCCAGGTCGCCTGCCGTGCGCTGGAGTCGCAGGTCCGCCCAGAAGTGGTAGGACGGACGCACGGTCACGTTGACGTCCACCGTCCGCTGCGTTCCGCTCCAGAGCCCGCCGACGATGCCTTTGAACCCGGCCGACACGACCCGGCTGGGGTCGGTGATCCCGGTGATCCGCCACTCGGTCCAGGCGTAGGAGCCTGCCGGAATGGGATCGATGGTCGGTGAGATCGCGAACGGCGCGTCGATGTGCTCGAAGTTGGGCGTGCCCGAGAACTCGACGTATCCGCCGTCCTGGAAGAAGAACGTCACGCCCGAGTGCAGCGACTTCGCGACGAGGCCCCCATCCACCCCCTGGTAGTAGTTCCAGACCAGATGGGGGTGGATCTCCCGGATGTCGGCGCTCCGCAGCGCGTCGGCACGCAGGCGAACCCCCAGGTCCCAGAAGTATTTCCGGACACCGGTCCTTCGGAAGAACCCGAGGTCGTCGGTGAATCCGTCGCCCACCTCCATGACCCCGACCTTCGTGTGGCTGAAATCGCTTTCCCGGTTCACCGACGTGCGCCACGCGTACTGCCCGCTTCCGATGCCCGGTGACTGGCTGCGAACCGCGTAGCTGCTCCAGTCCACGTCGCCGAAGAAGCGGATGTTCGTGTCGCCTCCCCAGACCCGGTTGTAGTTGCCGCCTCCCACGCCGCGCGCCTCGCGCATCATGAAGATGCCACCCACGTCCGAGCCCGCCGCCACGTTCTGGCGCACGCGAACCACCGCATAGTCGTCGGCCGGAATCCCCTCGAGCGCCTCCGTGCGCATGGCGATGGCACCGACGCTCGTGCCCCCCGCGCGGCCGGTGAGCCGGGCGCCCGCACGGATCGGGATCGCTCGGCCGTCCTCGGCCACGCCAAGCCGGCGGGAGAAGAAGAGCAGCAGATCTTCGTCTGGAACCAGCCTCGGGGTGACCTGGTTGCCTCGAGGCGCATCGCCCACGTAGAAGAGGCCCGAGTTCTCCAGGAAGAACTCCCGCTTCTCGGGGAAGAACTGGCTGAACTGGGTCAGGTTCACCTGCTGGACGTCCGCCTCGACCTGGGCGAAATCCGGGTTGGCGGTGACGTCGAGCGTGAAGCCTCCGAGGACCTCGGCCTTGACGTCCATGCCCACCTCTGCCCGGCGCTCGTAGCCCACCGTTCCGGGCTCGCGCGCCGCTCCGGCCAGCACGTAGGGTTTGGTGCGCAGGTCCCGTCCGCCCGCGACGTCGGGCAGGCTGTCGAGGTCACCGGCGAGCGAGAGACGCGTCAGGGCGTAGGAGCGGGGGATGGGCGACCAGTAGGCCAGCTCGTTCTTCCGGCGGATGCGGCGACTGAAGTTGATGCCCCACTCCTGCGCCCCGCCCCGGGTGAAGCGCAGGGAACGGAACGGAATGGCCATCTCCACGGTCCATCCGTCCTGCACCCGGCGGGTGCGCACGCTCCAGATCGCGTCCCAGCTTCGATTGATCTCCTTGCCCTCGTTGCTCACCTGCCAGTCGGCGCGCGCCCCTCCGGGATTCGTGATGAACACGTACCCGTTCCGTCGGTCCCGGAAGGTATCCAGGATCACCGCGAACGCGTCCTGGTCCGTATCGTCGAAGTCCTTCTTGATGTCGTTGACGACCAGGCGGTCGGGTGCATCGTCATGCAGGTAGGCGCCGATGTAGAGGTGATCGGCGTCGTAGACCACGCGCACCTCGGTACGCTCGCTCGCCGGAGTTCCCTCGTCGGGCTCGGCCTGGATGAATCCAGTCGCGGGTGGGGTGCGCTGCCAAACCCCTTCGCTCAGGCTTCCGTCGAGATGGATGGGCTCCGTGGCGCGCACGGCGTCGATGATCAGACGATCGGCATCGGAGCGGGTTCCGGGGATGTCGGTCTGGGCGCGGGCGGGTGCGGACAGAAGCACGCATGCGGCCGCCAGCTCCAGGTATGTGGAGAAGCGCAAGGCTGAGATATCCGTCGATCCGGTGAAAACGACCGCCGAATGTGCGCTTCTTCGGGCGCCGGCGAAAGGTGGGGCCTGCTACGAACCCGGGATGCTCTCCACGCGCAGCTTCACCTGGTACTTCCGTGCCGGGATCGGAGCGCCGGTGTGCCGAGCCGGTGTGAGGTCCACGACCGTGATGAGGTAGTTCCCGAGGGCCAGGGATCGAGGGTCGACGCCGGTGTTGAGCAGGAAGACCGCTCCGGGGTCGGAGCCCAGGACGATGTCGAGCCCCACGACCGCGCTGCCCGGCCAACCGCACGTGGCGTCCACGGGGCATCGGTAGTCCGAGAACACGCTCACGAACCCCACGTCCATGTCCGTGCCGGGCACGATCTCGTTCTGGCCGTAGAGGACCGTGACGTCCACGGGCCGGCTCGGCACCGGGTGCTGCGTGGCGGGTGTGGGCTCGACGGATATCGGGTCCGAGCACGCCTGCGCCCACACCAGCAGAGCCAGCGCTGTCGGCCATCTCGCTTTCATGGGACCTCCCGCCGAGGGTTCCCATCGCCGATCCGCTTCAAGGGCAGGGTAATCCCGGGAGCAGGAGGACGCAAAGGTCGGGTGGCCGGGCGGAGCTGGTCCGCCTCACGAGCACGGCGAGGAGTGTGTTCCCGTCAGCGAGCCCCGTTCGACGGCGTCCGCGAGACGATGCTCACCTCGACCGACGACGTTCGGTGCGCGTAGACCCGCACATCCTGTTCGGTGACCGGACCTTCCGGCCCCGCGAAGAGAAGCCGGTACGCGCCCGGCAGGAGGCCGTCGAAGCGGAACAGCCCCACACCGCTCGGCTCCTTGGAGACGTCGCCGGGCGAGATCTGCACCCGGAGCACGGTGTCCGGAGTCTCGCTGCGGACGATGCCGCGGATGCCTCCCCGAAACGGCCGGTCGACGCGTGAGCGCAGGGTCTCGCTCCAGAAGAGAAGACTCGCGCAGCCGTCCGAGGCAAACGTGGGGCCGTCTTCGCCGAAATGGAGCTCGAGGCCGTCGATCAGCCGCGTCGGTACCAGGGTGTTCAGGTTCAGCATCTGGCGGTCCGCCAGATTCGGCCGGACCTCGTCACCGTTCAGGAAGACGTGGACCGAGCAGGTGTCGCCGCGCTGGGGCCGGACCTGCTCAACTCCCCAATCTCCCACGGGCCGCACCTGGACGAGGATATGCCGAACTGCCTGGAGGAGCGACGTCGCCCGGCTCATCCTGGCGAACTCCCCTCTCCGGAGATGGAGGGCTGTCGAGCTCCATGAGGAGCGACCCTCGAACCCGGTGGCCGCAAGCCAGGCCGCCGGGGAGGGCCGCGGGCCCGAGGCTGGAGCATGTGTGCTGCAGCTCGTCGCCAGGGTCAGGACGAGGATGTACTTCGAGAGCCTCCCGAGCCCTGGAGCCGTCCGGCTGGAGCGCATGGCGCGGCCTCCCGAACGAGGATCTTGATCCGGACACGCGATCGTATGGCGTATAGCCCATCAGCCGCCATACGGCAAGGAGCGTCGGAACGGCCGGGATGCGCGGGTGCGGCGCGCACCAGCGGGCCGCGCTCCGCGCATCCCCGGAGTCGACGAGGTCAGCCGGTACGGAGACCGAAGCCGATCTCGAGGAACGAAACGTCCTGCTTCAGGGGATCAGACGCGCCCGAGTAATCGAAGTTCACGGTGCCGAGCGGGTAGTAGCGCGCACCGAGGGAGAGGGTCGGCGTCAGCTGGATTCCCGCACCGACGGTGAAGCCGAACTTGGAGCCGAGCTTGGGTGATCCGCTCGCGCCTCCGAACGGGTAGAACTCGGAGAGGCCCTTCGCCAGCACGAGGCCCGCCTGGCCGGTGACGAACACGTCGGGCAGCTCCTCGCGCAGGTCGTAGCGCAGGCCGGTCATCAGGGGTGCGTAGAAGTACGAGCCCTCCACGAACCCGCCGGTCCGGCCTCGTACGCCCCCGCTGTATACGTGATGCCAGGCCACGTCGGCCGAGGTGTACCAGCTCAACGCCGGCGTGATCGAAGTCAGGGGGACCCACAGGTCCAGGCCGGCGGCAACGCGCGCCGTGCCGCCCCCCGCGTCCTGCCCGTCACGGGCCGCGTACCGGCCTTCGGGGGACGACAGCCCGACGTGGGTGCCGTAGCCGGACCGTCTGGGCGCCCACGGGTCCCGTGAAGGCGGCCAGGGCGACCATAGAGAGTCCCGTGGCGATTCGAGCATAGCACTTCATGAATGGCCTCCCGGGGTCGCTTTATTGATCAGTCATGCGTTATGCCGGTTGCCCACATCGATGGGCATCGTACCAGTCCATGTCGTTGGGGCCCGTGGTCATCTTGTTGTCGATGAGCGGCGCGCCCAGCGCGTCCTCGAACGGCCCCTCCGGGGTGTCGGCCACGCCGACTCCGATGCCGAAGCCGTCAGCCGCCCGGACCGCGGCGTAGTAGTAGAACGTGCCGTCACGCTCGATCGCCTGGCTCGCCCAGGCGTCGCCTTGGGCCCAGGCGAACGTCTCGACGGACATGGGTGAGCCGTGCTCCTGCCAATGCACCATGTCCGAGGACGAATAGAGCTGCCAGTCGTTCATGACGAAGTGGTTGTCGTCGAAGGTGGCTTCGTCGTGGCCGGTGTGGAGCCAGACCCGGCCGTCGTAGACGAGCGCGGCAGGGTCGCTGCTGAAGCAGGCTCGGATGATGGGGTTCCGGCCGAGGGTGTCGGGTGGCTCCGGCTGGGTGATGGTAGAGCCTCCGGACGAGCCGCTACCGCCGCAGCCGGCCATCGCCAGCATCATTCCCACGATGAGAAGTGAAGGACGCACGGTGGTGGCCGTCCATCGCATGGCGTGGGGTCCCTGCCGAAGGGGAGTGAAGCGGTCGAGTCCGGCTTCGTGGACCCTGAAGATCACCCGAACCGGAATGCGGTTCCAGGCCGTTCCTACCGTGCGGGCTCCCGGTTGGAGCCTCTGCGGCCGGGGGCCATCCGGTCCGGGCCGTCCTCAGACCTTCGAGTCCGGCTCCAGCGTGCGACCCACGATCATGGTGATGTTGTCCGTGCCACCATCGTCCAGGGCATCCTGAAGGAGCTGCTCGACGAGCTGCTGTGAGCTGGTCATGGACGCCATACGCTCGGCGATGCGCTCGTCGGACACGTGCTTCGTGAGCCCGTCGCTGCACAGCAGCACCACCGTCCCCCAGTCGCGCACCACCCGGGTCACGACGGGTGCGGCCTGCTCTCCTCCGACGGCACTGGACAGGACGTTGGCCCACCGGCTTCTCTCCGCCGTGGTCCGGGTCAGGACGCCGCTGTCCACGAGCTCCTGCGCCATCGTCTGGTCCCGGGTGATCTGGGTGAGCACGCCGTCGCGATAGATGTAGCAGCGCGAGTCCCCCACCTGGAGGAGGTAGGCATGGGGCCAGAGGCCAAGGAAGACCGTGAGCGTGGTCGCGAAGCGGCGTTTCCCGTCTTCGCGCTCGGCCTCGGCGAGGAGGCTCTCGTGCACCGCCAGCGCCGCTTCGTTGAGCAGCCGTGAGAAGACCTCCGGGTCCTCGGACTCACGGCGCTCGGCGTCGTAGAAGAACCCGGAAAGGGACGAGACGAGGTCTTCGACGGCCCGGCGCGCCGCCGGCTCGCCTCCAGCCACCCCGCCGACGCCGTCGGCGACGATGGCCAGCGAGGCGAGCCGATCGAGGTGGATCATCCCGACGCCTTCGGGGCCGACGCTGGACCGATCCACGGTGACGCCGCGGGCCATGGCGCCAAGGAAGAAATGGTCCTGGTTGTCCCTGCGGACTTTACCTACGTGGGTGACTCCCCACGCGTCGATGTCCGAGAATCTCGGGCGGGAGGGTGGTGTGGCCATAGCCGCCAAGATGTGGTGAGGACGGCCTCAGGGCCAGGATTTTGGCCTTCCGGGCTCACCGGGACGCCGAGAACGCCCTCCTGACCTGTCCCGCTACTGGCCGCGGAGCGAGGGATCGGGCACCGGGACGCCCGAGGCGCGGCGCTGGACCCAGATGATCCTCTGGATGGCGGTTACGTTGGTGAGCACCGCCACCAGGACGATGGCGATCTTGAGCACCAGACCGCCCCACATGAGGCCGAAAGAGAGTGAGCCGAGACCCAGCACCACCACCCGTTCGGGGCGCTGCATGAGGCCGACCTTGCAGTCCAGTCCGAGTCCCTCGGCGCGGGCCCTGGTGTAGCTGACCATGAGGGAGCCGCCCATCGCCAGCATGATGGCATACACCATCCACACGTCCCCGAGCTCCCGTCCGTACCGATTGTAGAGTGACAGCAAGCCCATGAAGACGACGATCTCGCTGATCCGATCGAGCGTGGAGTCGTAGAAGGCGCCGAACTTGGATGCCATTTTGCTCACGCGGGCCACTTCACCATCGAAGATGTCCCATGCGCCTCCGAGCAGAACCAGGGCGCCCGCCCAACGCACGTGGTCCAGGTGGTAGAGAAAGCCCGCGCCCACGACCGAGATGAAGCCGAGCGTGGTGAGGAGGTTCGGATGGATGCGGTGGCGCACCATCCACCGGATGATCGGGCCGAGAACCCGGTAGGCGGGGCCTCTCAGCGCCTCCAGCCCTTTCTTCACTCGGAGCCTCCTTCAGCTCGTGCGAGGGATCGCAGGTTCCGCGGGGGCGAAGGGTTGAATCTAGCCGTTCTGGCGGTCCGGTAAGGCACGTCTACATTGTCGCGGGCACTGCCCTCGACCTCCACCGTACTCAGGGAGGCATCTTGGTGGAAGCCGTTCCAAACGGGACCGTAGCCGCGCTGGCGCCCTTCGTGCTGGTCGTGGCAGGCGCCTACGCTTCGGTGGGTCTGGGCGGCGGGACCGGCTATCTGGCGGTGATGACGCTCTTCGGGCTCGCTCCGGACGTCCTCGTGCCGACGGTGCTGTTCCTGAACATCCTCGTGACGGGCGTCGCTCTTCTTCGCTTCGGGGTGGCCGGGCGGCTGCGTTGGAGACTCCTGCTTCCGTTCCTGATCCCGGCCCTGCCCGCCGCCTTCGTGGGGGGGCTGGTGAAGGTTGAGGCTCGCGTGTTCATGGCGGTGCTCGCCGGGGCCCTGGTGCTCGCGGGCCTCGCCATGCTGCGCTCGGCCATGGGCGCTCGGGAGCGCGAGGAGCTCCCCGATCCGCTCCGGCTCCATGCCGTCGCTGTGCCGGCCGGCGTCGCGATCGGCTGGGTCTCGGGCTTCCTGGGGATCGGGGGCGGTGTCTTCCTGGGCCCGCTCGTGCTCCTGCTCGGATGGGCCGGCCCTCGCCAGGTCGCGGCCATGAACTCCCTTCTGATCCTGACGGTCTCCTCGGTCGCGCTCGCCGCGCACGGCCTCCGGGGCGGCGTGGACGCCCACGTGCTCGTCCCCCTCGGTCTCGCTGCGATGATCGGCGGGCTGATCGGCGCGACGCTCGCCGAGAAGAAGCTCTCGGCGAAGCAGCTCCAACGCCTGTTCGCCGTCATCGTGCTGATCGCGGCGCTGAAGGCGGGGTGGGACGCGCTGGGCGGTCTCTGAATCAGCCGAGTCTCGTTTCCAGAATCCCGGCGGCGCGCCCGAGGGTATCCCACTCCTCGGGGGTCAGCGGACCGAGGAGGTCGACGAGGTGGCGGATGCGCCGCTTCCGACCTTCTCGCAGCGCCTTCTTCGCCTTCTGCGTCGGCCGCACTCGAACCGCCCTGGCGTCGTCCGGGTGCGGCGATCGCGTCAGGTAGCCGTCCGCCTCGAGGCCGGCCACCAGGCGGGACATCGTCGGCGGTGTGACCTGCTCCGCATCGGCCAGCCCGCCGATCGTCATCGGTCCGCCGAACACCAACACGGAAAGAGCCGACAATCGTGCCGGGCTCAGACCCGAGCGCGCGTCCTCCACGCGCACGGCGCGGAGGAGGTGGATGGCCAGCGAGTGCAAGCGATCCGCGATCCGCCCGCGCGCCTCCTCCCTCACCGACCCGACTCCCGGGCTCATTCGTCGACGCTCCAACCCCATGGTGGCCGAGTGCCTCCGAAGCCGACCTCGTCCACCCTTGCGCGGCTCCGGAGGAAAATGTATTTAGGTGCTGCACCTAAATAATAGTGGGCGCGTGAAGTGGCAAGGAGCGCTTGGGGACGGCGGCGCCCGTGAGGAGGGATTCATGGCGCAAGACGCGGGAACGAAGGCGGCGGACGAGGGGGGCCGAGAGGGTCGCGCCGCCTTCGGACTATCGAGGATCCGGCAGATCGCGCAAACGGCACACGACCTGGAGCGAGCGACCGGCTTCTACCGGGACCGGCTGGGGATGAGGCTCCTGTTCACGGTGCAGGGACAGTTCTCGTTCTTCGACTGCGAGGGGACCTGGCTCATGGTGGCGCTGCCGGAAGGGGAGGGGCAGGACCACCCCGGATCCGTCCTCTATTTCGAGGTGGCGCATCTGGACGACGCGTACGAGACGCTGCGGTCGCGCGGCGTGGAGTTC
Organism: uncultured Gemmatimonadales bacterium; assembly: GCA_963751265.1. Lineage (GTDB taxonomy): Bacteria > Gemmatimonadota > Gemmatimonadetes > Longimicrobiales > Gaopeijiaceae > SZUA-318. The sequence goes on from CAVVTU010000003.1 coordinate 70,824, forward strand.
GTGGAGGTCCCGCACCGCATCGCCGACATGGGGAGCTACGAGCTCTGGATGGCGTTCTTCCGGGACACCGAGGAGAACACGCTCGCGCTGCGTGCCGAGGTGGCGAAGTAGGACCCGCTCCTCGGCGGCCGGCGCGTAGCCCCCGAGGAGCACGCGATCATCGGAAGGGTCGCGAGACCTCGTCCAACCTGACCATTTCGGCCTGGCTCAGCTCGAACTCCAGAACCGCGGCGTTCTCCCGGGCCTGGCGGACCTTGCTGGCTCCGGGGATGACCACGACGTGGTCGTGCGCCTGAACGAGCCAGCGCAACGCCACCTGAGCCGGTGTCACGCCGTGCTCGGCCGCGACTGACTCGAGCGCGCCCACGACCGGAGCGCTCTTTCGTAGCCCTGCCTTCCGGAAGGGGCGCAGGCGGCTCCGGGGTCCCCCGGCGCGCTTCACCCGCTCGGGGTCCGCGTGGAACTTGCCCGAGAGCAAACCCTGCGCGAGCGGCGAATAGGCGATGATCGTGACTCCGAGCGCGCCGGCCGTGTCGAGTACCCCGTTGGTCTCGATGCGCCGGTCCAGCAGGCTGTAGCGGACCTGGTTCGACGCCAGGGGAAGGCCGTGGCGCTCCAGCACGCCGGCCGCGCCGCGCATGGCCCGGGCGGAGAAATTGCTGACGCCCACGGCCCGGATCCGGTCGGCCTCGACGAGTCTCGCCAACGCCTCGACCTGCGCCCGTTTCGTGGACAGCGCCCCGATGCCGATGTGGATCTGGTGCAGGTCGATGCCGTACGGAGAGAGGTTGGTCCGACGCTCCTCCAGGGTGCGCCCGATCGATCGGGCCGTGCGCAGCAGGGGTAGCCACTTCGTCGCGATCACGACCGAGCCGGGCTCGCGGCCCGCAGCCTGAAGCCCCGTGGCGAGTGCCATCTCGCTGCGACCGGAGCCGTAGGCCTCCGCCGTGTCGAACCAGTTGATGCCCCCGTCCAGGGAGGCGCGCACGATATCGTTCATGGTCTCGCTCGGAAGGGCCGGCCAGTAGCGGCCGGCCAGCCCCTCCCCTCCCGAGAACTGCCAGCACCCCAACCCGACCGGGGTCACCCGGATTCCCGTCGTGCCCAGCGCGCGCATCGTCATGGTGTGTCCACGCTCTCTTTCGTGTTCTCGTTCCTTCGTTCCGGGTCGGTCGCCGCGCTCAGCCTCCCGCCCTCGGCACGGGGCAGAGATCCCCGTCGTCCGTGCAGCCCGGCTTGCTCAGCGTGCGCTCGAAGAGCTCGAAGATGCGCCGATACTCGTCGGTCCACGAGGTGGGCTCGACGAATCCGTGGTTCTCGACCGGGTACGGCTGGAACTCCCAGTTCTCCTTGCCCAGCTCGATGAGACGCTGCACCAGGCGCACGTCGTCGGAGAAGTGGACGTTCGTGTCGACCATCCCGTGCAGGATCAACAGATACTGGTCCGGGCGCAGGTTCTGGGCGAAGTAGATCGGCGACGACTTCTTGTACGCCGTGGAATCGTTCTGAGGCAGGTTGAGGATGTCGCTCGTGTAGCCGTGGTTGTAGTGCGCCCAGTCGCTCACGGAGCGGAGCGCCGCCCCGGCCCGGAAGGTCTCGCCGGCCGTGAACATCGACATCTCGGTCATGAAGCCGCCGTAGGAGCCTCCGTACATCCCGATGCGACGGGCGTCCACGCCTTCGTGCGACACCAGCCAGTGTGCGCCGTCGACCTGGTCACTCATGTCCTTTCCGCCCATCCACTCGTAGATGGCGGTCCTCCAGTCGCGTCCGTAACCCGCGGAGCCGCGGTAGTCGATGTCCAGGACGGTGTAGCCGGTGGCCGCCAGGAAGTGGTTGAACATGTACTCGCGGTCGTAGGACGACCAATAGTTGTGGACGTTGTGCAGATAACCAGCGCCATGGACGAAGATTACCGCGGCGCCGTTCGGCCGGGCGCCCATGTCACGAGGCCGGTAGATCCGCGCCGGGACCATCGTCCCGTCCGTCGCCCTGAAGTGGATGATCTCGGGCTTCCGCCACGGAAAGGAGAGCCACGCTTCCGTGGGAGAGTGCGTCACCTGGCTCATCTCCATGGGCTTCTTCGCGTCGGCCAGGAAGAGTTCCTGGGGGCGGTTCGCCACGTCGTGCACCAACGCGAAACGGCGCCCGTCGGGGGAGATCGTCGCCTCGTAGCGTCCGTCGCCCTCCGTGACGGGCCGGAGGTCCCCTCCGTCGAAACCCAGACGGTAGACGTTCTGGTTGAACGGGGAGCTCTTATTGGCGGTGATCAGGAACCCCGAGTGGTCCTCCGGGATGTCGACGCCCAGCACCTCCCAGTCCCCGGTCGTCAACGCCCGGCGATCCGAGCCGTCGGCGTTGACCGAGTAGAGCTGGGCGTACCCCGTGGCCTCGCTGACGTACCAGATCCGGTCGGTGCCCGGGACGAAGCCGACACACCGGGCGAAGCACGGGCCACCCACCCACGCGTCGTCGTGCAGATGGTCGAGGAGCGTTACGTCGCCGTTGGACGGATCCACGGACCAGAGCCACCACTCCTTGTTGTCGAACGATGTGGTGAAGACGAAGCCCATGGTGCCGGCGTCGTTCCAGCCGGCATTGGCCGGGCTCGCACGGCCGCTGCCGTCATAGTCGCCGGGCGCCATCGGCAGCCATGTCATCGAGCCGGTGGCCGTGGTGATGAGCCCGATGCGCGCCGATCCTTGTTCCTCACCCACCTTGGGCCTACCCGGGATCTCCTGCGTGAAGCCGTCTTCCGTGATCCATTCCGGGACGACGGGCCGCTTCACGTTCTGGGCCGGTGTATAGGTCGTGATGAACACGTGCGCGCCGTCACGGGTGGTCGTCAGCGAGCGCACTCGCTCGTTCCGGTCCAGGTAGAGTGTCTCGGGCTCGGTCGCCTCGCGGCGCTCCCTCCGCGCCTTCTGGCTGTCCTGCTCGGCCTTGATCCTGCGAACGTGCGCGAAGAGCTCGAGCTGCTGGTCCCGGAGGAACCTGGCTTCACCGGTCGGCTCCTTGGGCTCCTCGGGCGCGGGTCCCTGCTCGATGTGGGTGATCTGCTCCAGAGAGCCGTCTTCCAGAGAGAGCCGGAAGAGGTCGTTCCCCTCGCGGTAGAGGACGCGCTCCCCGTCCGGCGAGAACAACGGCGAGCTCTCGGCCGCCTGGGTATGCGTGAGGCGCCGCGTCTTCATCGTCCGGCGATCCACCAACCAGAGATCACCGTCCACCGCGGATACGCGCCACTTTCGATCCGCCGAGAGATCGCCCGGGGCGATGAGCGGGGCCGCCTGCCGGGCCTGCTCATCGGTGAGCTTCCGGGGTGCTCCACCCTGGGCGCCCACCCGGTAGAGCGTTCGGTCCACGTTCCAGGCCGCTCCGCCGGGGCGCCAGCGGAAGTAGACCCACCGCGCGTCGTCCGTCCACCGCACGCCGGTGGGAGCTTCGCCGACCAGCTCCGGGCCTTTCATGATGTTCTCGATGGAGAGCTGGAAGGTCTGCCCCCTCACCGGCTCCGGGACCCAATGCGCGACGCTCTGGGCGGAGGCGGCGGTGGTACACACGGCGAGAAGGGTCGTCAATGCACCGACCCACGTCGATCTACGGACGAATGACATCGTGCGGGCTCCTCGAAGGGTCACTTCGGATCGAGCCCGAAGGGTAGGGTCTCCGGCGCCCATGCGCACCTGCGGCGCGGGCGGAGGGGACCGTCCGCAGGGAGATGGAGCGGAGGCGCAGCCCGGGGGTTCCGGCGAGCCTGGGCCGAGATCTTGGATCCAGCGTCGATTCCCTATATTGAGGGGCCCCGTGGCGGCTCCCTCCCACGCCGCATCCTCGAGCCACACACGACCCCGACCTCCATGAGCAAGTCACCGTCTATCATCTATACCTGGACCGACGAGGCGCCGGCCCTGGCGACCCACGCGTTCCTGCCCGTCATTCGAGCCTTCGCGGGTGCGACGGGCGTCCCGGTCGAGACGCGCGACATCTCGCTCGCCGGCAGAATCCTCGCGGTCTTTCCGGATGTCCTGAGCGACGAGCAGAAGGTGTCGGACGACCTCGCCGAGCTGGGCCGCCTGGTGGACACGCCCGAGGCGAACGTCATCAAGCTGCCCAACGTCAGCGCCTCCCTTCCGCAGCTGAAGGCGTGCATCGCCGAGCTTCAGGCCAAGGGCTACGCGCTGCCGAGCTACCCGGACGAGCCGGCCAGCGAGGAGGAGCGCGCGATCAAAGCCCGCTACGACAGGGTGAAGGGAAGCGCCGTGAACCCGGTGCTGCGCCAGGGCAACTCCGACCGGCGCGCGCCGAAGTCCGTGAAGGAGTTCGTGCGCAAGAACCCGCCGCGGATGCGGCCCTGGCCGGAGGACTCGAAGACGCACGTCTCGACCATGAGCGCGGGCGATTTCCGCCACAACGAGACGGCCGTCACGCTCGACGCGCCGACCGACGCCCGGATCGAGCACGTGGCGGCCGACGGCACCGTGACCGTGCTCAAAGAGTCGCTTCCGCTCCAGGCGGGCGAGGTGCTCGACGGCACCTTCATGAGCAAGGGCGCCCTCGTGCACTTTCTCAGGGAGCAGGTCGCGGACGCCAAGCAGAAGGGCGTGCTGTTCTCGATCCACATGAAGGCGACGATGATGAAGGTCTCCGACCCCATCATCTTCGGCCATTGCGTGCGGGTCTTCTTCGAGGACGTGTTCGCCAAGCACGCCGCCACCTTCAAGAAGCTCGGCGCCGATGCGAACAATGGCTTCGGCGACGTGCTGGCCAAGATCCAGGAGCTGCCGGAGGAAGAGCGGGCGCCGATCGAGGCCGACATCCGGGCGGCCTTCGAGAATGGCCCCGACCTCGCCATGGTCGACTCCGACCGCGGGATCACGAACCTGCACGTTCCGAGCGACATCATCATCGACGCGTCCATGCCGCCGATGATTCGCGACTCGGGCAGGATGTGGAACGCGAAGGGCGAGCTGCAGGACTGCAAGGCGGTGATTCCGGATTCGAGCTACGCCGGGATCTACGACGCCGTGGTCCGAGACTGCCAGGCGCACGGCCAGTTCGACCCGTCGACCATGGGGACCGTGCCCAACGTCGGCCTCATGGCGCAGAAGGCGGAGGAGTACGGCTCGCACGACAAGACGTTCGAGATCCCGACCGACGGCTCCGTTCGCGTCGTCGGCGATGACGGGAACGTCCTCATCGAGCAAGCGGTGGAGAAGGGCGACATCTGGCGCGGCTGCCAGGCCAAGGACGCACCGATCCGCGACTGGGTGAGGCTCGCGGTCGATCGGGCGCGGGCCACCGGCGCACCGGCGGTGTTCTGGCTGGACCAGACCCGCGCCCACGACGCGGAGCTGATCCGGAAGGTCGAGGCCTACCTGCCGGAGCACGACACGGACGGGCTGCGGATCGAGATCATGTCGCCCGTCGACGCGATAGAGTTCTCGCTGGAGCGCATCCGCCGGGGCGAGGACACCATCTCGGTGACCGGCAACGTCCTGCGCGACTTCCTCACGGACCTCTTCCCGATCCTGGAGATCGGCACGAGCGCCCGGATGCTCTCGATCGTCCCGCTGCTCGACGGCGGCGGGCTCTTCGAGACCGGCGCCGGCGGCTCGGCACCCAAGCACGTGCAGCAGTTCCAGAAGGAGGGACACCTGCGTTGGGACTCGCTGGGCGAGTACCTGGCACTCGCTGCTTCGCTGCAGCACCTCGGCGAGAAGTTCGACAACGTCGGGGCCCGGGTGCTCGCGGCCTCGCTCGACGCGGCCACGGCGCGGTATCTGGAGAACGCCCGCTCACCCTCGAGAAAGGTCCACGAGCTCGACAACCGGGGGAGCACGTTCTATTTGACGCTCTACTGGGCGCAGGCCCTGGCGGAGCAGGACTCCGATCCGGTGCTGGCCGACCGGTTCGCACCCGTCGCCGCGGCCCTCGCGGAGAACGAGGAGGCGATCCTCGGCGAGCTGAACGGCGCGCAGGGCCCGCCTCAGGACCTGGGCGGATACTACCTGCCCGACCTGGACCGGGCCGGGGCCGCCATGCGCCCCAGTGCGACGCTCAACGCCATCATCGACGGTATCTAGCGGAGCGCCGGAGAGGTTCGCCGGGAACCCATCGTCGGAGGCGCCGCGGCGGCGCCTCCGACACCCCGGGGTGCTCAGCTGCTCACCACGGTCACGTCGAAGGTGAATCCGCAGACGTCTCCACGCGTGATCTGGGTGGCGTGATCGGTGTCCACCTCGACCAGGATGTCGAGCGAGCACCGGCCGCTCCGCCCATCGTCGGCGACCCATGTGAAGGCACCCGCCACGGCAACGGTCTGAGTTCCCCGAGCCTCCCCTGCCAGGGACTCGGCGTGGATGGTCGTCGTAAGGTCCGGGTCGCCGGTCACCGAGATGCGTGCGGTACCGGCCGGCAACACACAGGCGTGGTGAACCTCGGTCGCGACCACGTCGACGATGGCGAGGTCCGTCACATCGTCGCTCACCATGGTGATCTGCCCACTGGAGCTCACCGAGCCTCCGAGAAGGCACGGCCAGGTCGAGCCGTAGGTGACCGACACCGTTTCCGTCGACGACCGTGACACGGGATGCGCCGCCGACGCGGACGAGCGTGCACCCTGATTGCGCCCGGCCCCGAGCGCGGCGAGGCCGAGTTGGTTGGCCAGGGCGTAGGCTTCGCCCTCGGTCAGCGCGTCGTCGCTCTCGACATCCAGCGGGGCGTCGGAGCAAGCGGGCGCCAGGGCGGCCGCGACCAGGAGGGGAAGGGACCTGCGGAGGAGCCGGAAGCTGGGTCTGTCCACGTTGGACTCCTTTCCGATATCTCGACGGAAGTCTGGTCGTGGATCACGGACGCGAAACCGCGCCGGAGGGCAGGCTCTCTACCTCAAACCCGCCACGGCCCGGGTGTGTTCCGGGCGGCGCGCCGCCCCTCCGATGCGCCTCCCGCCTCGTGTTCGGTCCGCATCCCTTGCGTCCGGCCCGGGCGCTGCGCTAGCGTTGAATAACTCCCCCCCGGGCCTGCTTGCCGAGGCCATGTACCACTCACACATCGATCATGTGCAGGCGCACCTGGAGCGGGTGCGCTACGGGCACCTCGTCGACCCCACGCCCGAGAACGTCTACCTGGGCGCCGAGGAGGAGGATCACTTCTGGGAGCTGGTGGGGCTTCGTCTTGCCGGGTGTCCGGTGCTGGTGTTGGCGCTCCTGCGCTTCCAACGCCTCGACCTGCCCGGCATCGCCTACGCGCGTGAATCGCTGGCCGCGTATCTCTCGACGCTTCCGAGCCCACGATCCATCGACGAGGCGGGCGCCCTGACGGCGGTCCTGCCGCCGTGCAGCCAGGGGGTCCCGTTCTTCCTCAAACGGCTACGCGCCGGAGCGCGGATGACGCCGGTGAACCTGGACCCGGCGCGCATCGAGGTGGCGTTCGACTTCCGCCTCCAGAATCCGTATCTGATCCCCGACTTCCGCGCCGGCGCCGGCCAGCTCTGCGACCACTACTACCGGACCGTCGACGGCCATGTCATCCGCGGGCGCTCACACGCGATTCCGGCGACCGCACCGGAGGAGTTGCACCGCTTCGCCACGATCTCGTCTCCGGAGCAGGTCACGCCGATGGGGGTCTATCCGCTCCCCACCCTCTTCGTGAACAGGCGGTATCTGACGCTCAGCGCGAAAGTCGAGACCCGCGAGAAGGTGGCTGCCGTGATGAAGTGGGTTCCCTTCCTTCCGGCGTCGGCCACTCCGGAGAGCATCCTTCCGCTCCCCGTTCCACGGGAAGCGGCGACGACGGCCCGCCAGGGTCACCGGGCTCGGACCGCTCCCTCCACGGCCACCCCGAGTAATGCGAGGTCCCGCACGAGCCGGGTGGGCCCCACGAATCCGGCCTGATTGAAGAGGCCCGAGATCACGGACTTCGGGGAGCCCGTCACGCACCTCCCGGACCTCGTCCATCTGCATCGGGACGCCCTGCGCGCGGCCCGGTGGAATCCGTTGCGCTCCCGAAGAGCCGTCAATCGGTGGATCCGCCCCCTTTCGCCCGGGATGGGCCGCCCGCGCTCGCCTACGCCTCGAACATATGTACGTCGCGCTGTGGGAACGGGATCGAGCAGCCGACGGCTTCCAGATTCTCCTTGAGCGCCCGCGTCAGGTCCCACCGGGTGGACCAGTAGTCCGGGGAGTTCACCCACGGCCGCACCACCAGGTTCACCGACGAGTCACCCAGCTCGCTGACAGCCACCACGGGCTGCGGCTCCGGCAGGACGCGGGCATCCGCCGTAACGACGTCCGTGCACGTGCGCACCGCGACGCCCAGGTCGTCGTCGTAGCCGACGCCAATGACGAGGTCGATGCGCCGTGTGTCGTTGGCCGAGTAGTTCTTGATGGTCTCACCGAAGATGCTGGAGTTGGGGACCCGGATCTGCACGTTGTCCGGAGTGGCCAGCATGCACGAGAAGATCCCGACCTCTTTCACGCTGCCCCCGTGGCCTCCCACCTCGACGTAGTCGCCGACCCTGAACGGACGGAAGGTGAGCAGCATGATGCCGGCCGCGAAGTTCGAGAACGTGCCCTGGAAGGCCAGGGCTATCGCCAGGCCGGCGGCACCGAGGACCGTCACGAACGAGGTCGTGCTCACCCCCAGCGTGTTGGCGGCCGCCAGCGCGATCATGGCAATGAGGCCCACGTGGACGACCCCGGCCACATACGGCACGAGGAGGGGATCCACGTGCGTGCGTCCCATGGCTCTTACGGTGAAGCTCTTGGCCCAGTTGGCGAAGATCCATCCGACGGCGAGCACGACGAACGCACCCGCGACCTTCGGCGCCCACGTGGCCACGTTGGTGAGGAGGAGGGTGGTGAGCGTGTCGAGATTCGGCATAGGATTTCCCGGGTCGGAGCGTCTGGTTTCATGGCACGACACCGCGGCCGCGCTGGACAGGCCATACCCCGGGTACGCCGACGACTCGCGCAGGGTCCCGCCGATCTCGCCCGGGCCGACGGGACCGCCCCTCACCGCGCCTCGTCGGGCCGACTTGACTCGGGGCGTGGGCTGTCGTTCCGTCAGCGATGCCCATTGACCGAATCAACCAGACGACGGTTCTCGCGGACGGGCGCCGACTCGGCTTCGCCGAGTTCGGCGCGCCCGACGGACGTCCGGTCTTCCACTTCCACGGCTCGGCCGCTTCTCGGCTGGAGCGGCCGGCTTCCGAGCGAATGCTCGTCGAGGCGAACATCCGTTTCATCTCCGTCGACCGGCCCGGGCACGGCCTGTCCGACTTCCTGGCCGACCGCCGGTTGATCGATTGGCCCGAAGACGTCCGCCAGCTCGCGAACCATCTGGAAATCGACACGTTCTGGGTGGAGGGGTATTCGGCCGGGGGGCCGTACGCGCTGACGTGTGCGTTGCGCTTGCCGGATCGGGTCGAGGCAGGCGCGCTCGTGAGCTCCGCAGCGCCACCCGAGGCCCCGGGCTCCCTCGACGGGCTGGCTCTGCCCAACAAGCTCCTCGCCGAGTCCGCCCGCTGGTGTCCCTGGCTCACGCGCATCGTGCGCTGGATGATGCGCCGCACGATGATCGGGGACGTCGAGAAGAGCGTTCGCCATCTGATGTCGTCGATCCCCGACGCGGACAAGGCGGTCCTCCACGACCCTCGGAACGCGGAACTGTTCGGAGAGGCGATCCGTGAAGGACTCCGGCCCGGGTCCAGGGGCGTAGCGTACGACGATGTTCTGATCCACCGGGATTGGGGATTCGACCTCGGCGGACTGCGACCCCGCATCGACATCTGGCAGGGCACCGCGGACGTGAACGTGCCGCCCCGGGCCGCCGGACTCCTGCGCGACGCGATTCCGCGGGCTCGAATGACGCTGTTGCCTGGTGAGGGTCACTTCTTCGTATTCGAGCGCTGGAACGATATCCTCACGAATCTGGTGGACGGAGGCTGAGCTTCGGTCGACCTCCCACGGGAGAATGGAGAAGGGTCATGCACGAATGGTCGAGGCGAGACTTGCTCAAGAGCGGATTGATTGCGGCCGGCGCCATGGTGGTGCCCGACGTGGGGGAGGGATTCGAGGTCCTCGGTCCGCTCGACGGCCGGGCGCAGTCGACCGGCTCGGAGGCCGGCGTGCCACCCCTCGGGCGTCCGGCTCCGGAGTCGATCCGCGATCGTCTCCTCCTCGATTTCGACTGGCGCTTCCATCTGGGGCATGCATCCGATCCCGCGCGGGACTTCGGGTTCGGCCGCGGGAACAGCGGAGCGTTCGCCAAGACGGGCTTCTTCTTCGAGCCGGCGCGCGCGGACTTCGACACGACGGACTGGCGCAGGATCGACCTGCCGCACGATTGGGCCGTGGAGCTCCCGTTCGTGGATGATCGGGAGCTCGACTCTCACGGCTACCATCCCCTGGGCCGGTCGTACCCGGAAACCAGCATCGGCTGGTATCGGAAGGTGTTCGCGATCCCGGCCTCGGACGCGGGGCGGCGGATCTCTCTCGAGTTCGACGGCGTCTACCGGAACGCCATCGTCACGCTCAACGACGTGTATCTGACGACCGAGCTCAGCGGATACGCTCCCTTCCGCGTCGACGTGACCGACTTCGTGCGCTACGGCGAGGACAACGTCCTCGTGCTGCGGGTGGACGCGACCGAGAATGAAGGGTGGTTCTACGAAGGGGCCGGGATCTACCGTCATGTCTGGTTGGTGAAGACAGCGCCGGTGCACGTGCCTCAATGGGGCACGTACGTCACCAGCGACGTGCGCGGGGCGGACGCGCGGGTGCGCGCACGCACGACGGTGGCCAACGAGAGCGGGGAGGAGGCCGGCTGCCGGGTCGTGTCGCACATCGTGGACGGCTCGGGCGCGGTGCGCGCGAGCGTCGCCACGGACGGCGTGAAGGTCCCGGCATGGGGCCGCGTCGATGTCGATCAGCGGATGACGCTGGAGAAGGCCGGGCTCTGGTCGATCGAGACGCCCCATCTCTATCGCCTGCTCACCACGGTCGAGTCGGGTGGAAAGGCGGTCGACGACTACCGCACGACCTTCGGGGTGCGCACGATCCGCTTCGACGCCGACCGCGGGTTCTTCCTCAACGGCGAGCACGTGGAGCTCGAGGGGACCTGCAACCACCAGGACCACGCCGGCGTGGGATCCGCGTTGCCGGACCGGCTGCAGCACTACCGCATCGCCAAGCTGAAGGAGATGGGCTCGAACGCCTACCGCGCGTCCCACAACCCGCCCACCCCGGAGCTCCTGGACGCCTGTGACCGGCTCGGCATGCTCGTCCTGGACGAGACGCGCATGTTCTCCTCGAGCCCGGAAGGGCTCAGCCAGCTCGAGCGGCTGATCCTACGCGACCGCAACCACCCGAGCGTGTTCTGTTGGTCGATCGGCAACGAGGAGCCGTCGCAGGGAACGGAGGAAGGGGCGCGCATCGCGGCGAGCATGAAGCGGCTGGCGCGCCGTCTAGATCCGTCGCGTCCGGTCACCGAAGCGATGAACAACTCGAGGTCCTGGGGCCACGGGCTGTCGGCCGTGGTCGACGTGCAGGGCTTCAACTACTACACCGACGGGATCGACGACTTCCACGCGACGTTCCCCCGGAAGCCGTCGATGGGCACGGAAGTGGCGAGCACGGTCTCGACGCGCGGGATCTACGCCAACGACGAGTCGCGGGGGTACGTGGAGGCGTACGACACGCAGAAGCCGCGCTGGGGAGCGACGGCCGAGGAATGGTGGACCGCGTACGTGGCGCGGCCCTTCCTGGCCGGCGGGTTCGTCTGGACCGGCTTCGACTACCGTGGCGAGCCGACTCCATACGCGTGGCCGTGCGTCAACTCGCACTTCGGCCTGATGGACACCTGCGGGTTTCCGAAGGACAACTACTTCTACTACAAGACCTGGTGGGGTGAGCAGCCGGAGCTGCACCTCTTTCCGCACTGGAACTGGGCGGGCGAGGAAGGCCGCGAGATCGACGTGTGGGTGTACAGCAACCTCGAGCGTGTGGAGCTTCTGCTGAACGGCAAGAGCCTGGGCGCCAAGACGGTCGAGCCGAACGGCCACCTCGAATGGAAGGTGCCCTACCAGCCCGGGACCCTCGAGGCCCGCGGCTTCGCGAAAGGCCGCCGGACCCTGAGCGCGAAGCGCGAGACCACCGGCCCCGCGGCGCGCATCGTGCTCTCACCCGATCGCCCGGAGATCGACGCCGACGGCGAAGACGTCTCGGTCGTGGAGGTGCGGATCGTGGACGCCGAGGGCCGCCTGGTGCCGGTCGCGGACGACGAGGTGACGTTCGAGGTGTCGGGGGCGGGGCGCCTGATCGGGGTCGGGAACGGGGATCCCAGCGATCATGCCCCGGACAAGGGAACGGCGCGGCGCGCGTTCAACGGCCTGTGTCTGGCGATCGTGCAGGCGGGCAAGTCCGCCGGCGAGCTGCGGGTCGAGGCGAGCTCGCCCGGACTCGAGCCGGCCGAGACGGTCGTGACCTGCAGACCCGCGACGCCGCGGCCGTCGGTCTGAGTCGGTCGGGCCCGTCCGCGGCGGGCAGTAGGAGGTTCCGGGAGGAGAGGGGGCGGCAGCATCCGTCGGCCGGAGGCCCGCCCGGGTGCGGGCGCTCCGGCCTCTGCTTCAGTAGCGAGCTCCGGGGCCGCTCGGCGTGCCGGCGCCGGTCGAGATCTCGCGGCTGACACGGATGTCGGCCGAAGACGCGCCGACTTCGAGGCGCACCCGTCCGCCCTCTACCCTCCACCCCCTGGATTCCGGATCCCAGTAGGCGAGGTCCCGGCCGGTGAGGGGGAAGGTCACCGTGCGCGTCTCTCCGGGGCGCAGGTGCACGCGGCGGAAGCCCCTGAGATCACGGATCGGTCGTTCCACGGCGGAACCGGGATAGGCCACGTAGAGCTGGGCCACCTCGTCGCCGGCCGTCGTTCCGGAGTTCGTCACGTCCACGCTCACCGTGATCCGTCCGTCCGCTCCGATGCTGTCGGCGCTGGAGCGGAGGTCACCGTAGTTGAAGGTGGTATAGCTGAGTCCGTAGCCGAACGGGTAGAGCACGTCACCATGGAAGTATCGGTAGGTACGGCCTTCCATGGCGTAGCTCTCGAACGGAGGCAGATCGTCCACCCGGCGATAGAAGGTGACGGGCAGCCGACCCGCGGGATCGTAGTCGCCGAAAAGCACGTCGGCGATGGCGGTGCCGGCCGCCTGGCCCGGGTACCAGGCCTCGAGGATCGCCGGCACGTGCTCGTCGGCCCAATCGACCGCAAGCGCGCTCCCGTTCAGGAGCACCAGGACCGTTGGCTTGCCGACCGCCATGATCCGCTGCAGGAGGTGCTCCTGCGGGGCCGGGAGCTTGAGGTCGGTCCGGTCTCCACCCTCGAAGCCCGGGATGTCGATCGGCATCTCCTCGCCCTCGAGCCGTGACGTCAGCCCGAGGAAGAGGACCACGGCATCCGCCTTCTGCGCGGCGTCGACCGCCTTACCCTCCAGGTCCCGGGCCGGATCGACCCAGACCAGCTTCGTCCGTGCGTCGCCGCGCGACTCCTGCGCTTCGACCCGGATGCGATAGGAGTGGCCACCCTCGAGGTGCAGGGAGTCGGTGGCGACCAGGAGCGGGGTGCTCGCCTCGCTCCCGAAGCCGGACCTGGACTGAAGCACGAGGCTGTCGTCGAGGAACATGCGATAGTGGCTCGTGCCGATCAGGCCAAGCCGGTAGACGCCGTCACCATCGGGCCGGAGGGTGCCGGTCCACCGGACCGCGAAGGAGTCGGGGCTCATGTCCGCTCGCGGCGCGCCGTCGCCCCAGTCGGCGTCGAGCGCGCTGTCGATCCCGGAGAAGAGCGGAGCTCCCTCGAGGCCGTAGTGGTCGAAGTACTCCACGCGCAGACCCGCTCGGCCGCTGGGGGTGTGAAGCACCCGAGCCGGTATCGGGTCGTACGTGGGGAGCCCGTCCGCCAGGTCGGATCCGCGGGCATACAGGACGTGCGCGGCGCCCACGGCCTCGCGGATGCCGCGCAGCGGCGTGATCGGATCGGCCGGTGTTCCGTTGTAGTTGCCGAGGAGCATCTCCGGCTGGTCGGCGTTGGGTCCGATCACGGCGATGGTGCCCACGTCCTTCCGGAGGGGCAGGAGGGGGCCGTCGTTCTTTAGAAGCACCATGGACTCACGGGCCACCTTGGCGGCCAGCGCGCGGTGACCCGGCGTGTCCAACGAGTCGTACGGGATCCGCGCGTAGGCCACGCGGTCGGGCGGATCGAACATGCCGAGGCGGAAGCGCTCCGTGAAAAGCCTCTTCACCGAGCGGTCGATGGTAACTTCGGAGACGAACCCCAGGCGCACCGCTTCGACGAGCCCCGGCGCGAAGACCCGCCCGCAATTCAGGTCGGTGCCCGCCTCGACGGCCAGCGCCGACGCCTCGGCCCGGTCTTCGACGACCTTGTGGTTCCGGTAGATGTCGCGGATCGCCCCGCAGTCGGAGACGACGTAGCCGTCGAAGCCCCACTCGCCGCGCAGGATACCGGCGAGCAGCGCGTCGTTCGAGCAGGCCGGGTCGCCATAGAGGCTGTTGTAGGCGCACATGAGCGAGCGTGCGCCTCCTTCCCGGATTCCCGCCTCGAACGCGGGCAGGTACGTCTCGTGGAAATCACGTTCGCTCACCCACGCGTCGAACTCGTGGCGCTCCGGCTCCGGCCCGCTATGGACGGCGAAGTGCTTCACCGTGGCGACGGTCTCGAGGTACTTGGGGTCGTTGCCCTGCAGGCCCCGGATGAACGGCACGGACATCCTGGACGTGAGGAACGGGTCCTCGCCCCAGGTTTCCTGGCCACGGCCCCAGCGCGGGTCACGGAAGATGTTGATGTTGGGCGACCAGAACGTGAGTCCGCCGTAGCGCTGGCCCTCCCTCCCCTCGCGCACGGACTGGTGATATTTCGCCCGGGCCTCGACCGAGATCACCCGGGCCATCCCGTAGACCAGGCTGTCGTCCCAGGTGGCCGCGATGCCGATGGCCTGCGGAAAGACCGTCGCCAGTCCCGACCGGGCGACGCCGTGGAGTGCCTCGCTCCACCAGTCGTACGCCGGGACGCCGAGGCGATCGATGGCGGGCGCCGCGTTCTGCATTTGCGCCACCTTCTCCTCGAGCGTCATGCGGCCGACGAGATCGTCGACCCGGCGCTCGATCGGGAGATCCGGGTCGAGGTAATCGGGGGTCTGGGCGGCGCCCGCCGTCGGCAGAGCCGTCAGGACCAGTATCGCCAGCATGGGAACCGCGCTTCGGGTCGTCATCGTCCAGCGCTCGCGAAGCATCTCGTGCCTCCCGGAGGTTTCGTCGAGGTCGGAGCCTTCCCTCCGGCGGCTGGCGGGGGGCTCCGCTCGTGACTTTCGGACTCCGGGGGAGTGCGCGCAAGCGGGCCCCGGCCGTCGGGAGGCGCTGCGATCCGACTCGAACCTCAGTCGGCCCGCAGCGCGCAGGCCGGATCCACGGCGCTCGCGCGCAGAGCCGGGACAAAGGCCGCAGCGAAGGCCACTCCGCCGAGCAGCAGCGGGATGACGACGAAGGTGGCCAGGTCCGTGGCGCCAATTCCGTAGAGATAGCGGGAGATGGACCACGTGACGGCGGCGGCCAGGACCACCCCGATGACGCCGCCAATCATGACGAGTCTCATACCGCTCCGCACCGCCATCGCCACGACGTCCGTCGCCGAGGCGCCGAGCGACATCCGGATCCCGACTTCCCGGGTCCTCCGTGAGACCGTGTAGCTGACCACGCCATAGATGCCGACCGCCGCCAGCGCCAGCGCGAGCGCTCCGAACACCGACAGGAGAAGCGCGGCCATGCGCGGCGGGAAGAGCATGAGGGAGAGATGCTCGTTCATGGTCTTGGCTTCGAAGATCGGCACGTCGGGATCGACGTCCTTCACGACCCTGAGCGTCGCCGCGAGGATCCGGGCGGATGAGCCCCTCCCCCGGGTCACGATCTCCAGAGCGGGTGCTCCGCTCTGCCCCTGGAGTCGGTACAGGTAGGGCCTCGGAGCCTCACCCAGGGTCCGCACCTTGGTATCGCGGGCCACCCCGAT
Source organism: uncultured Gemmatimonadales bacterium (assembly GCA_963751265.1). Taxonomy (GTDB): domain Bacteria; phylum Gemmatimonadota; class Gemmatimonadetes; order Longimicrobiales; family Gaopeijiaceae; genus SZUA-318. Next base: position 86,895 of record CAVVTU010000003.1, read on the forward strand.
GATACGGACCCGCGAGCCACGTCGGGTCTCGATCGTCCGGCCCACCACCTGCCGACCGGGATAGAAGCGCTGGACGAAGGCCTCGCTCACGACGGCGACCGCCTCGCCTTCCCCGTCGGACGACGCGAAGGCTCGTCCCCGAAGGATGGGCACGTCCATGGCCGGGAAGTATCCGGGAGAGACATGAGCGTTGTCGATCTCCCACACGCCGTCGGGGCGAGGGGACGGAACGCCGGGCAGCACGAAGTCCGAGGTCTGAATGCTCATGCCCAGGGGGAAGCGGTCGGCCATGGCCACCTGGTCGATGTCGGGATCGGCCAGGAGCCGCTCCTCCAACGTGCGATAGTACGCCTCCTTCTCCTCGTCGCTTTTGTAGCTGGCCAAGCTGGCCATGGGCGTCACCATCGCCGCGGGGCCCGTATAGAAGCCCGGATCGATGGCCTGCGCCTTCTGCAGGCTGCGCACGAAGAGGCCCGCCACGATCAGGAGGACGAACGAGAACGCCACCTGCGCAACGACCAGCGCGCCGCGCAGACTGAAGCGCCCCGGCTTGCCGGCACGCCCCGCCTCGTCCTTCAAGGTGGGCGCCACGTCCGGATTGGTGGCCTGAAGGGCCGGCACCAGGCCGAACAGGATCCCGGCGAGCACCGATACGAAGAGCGTGAAGAGGAGCACGTGCCCGTCCAGGGAGACGTCGAGCTCGATGGGCACGGGTATCGGCGGCTTGAAGCTCATCAGGAGTGCCAAGGTCCATTGGGCCACGGCAATGCCCGCGCCGCCACCCAGGAGCGCGAGAAGCACCGTCTCCACGAGAAGCTGACGTATGAGTGCCCCGCGGCCGGCGCCCAGAGCGAGCCGCACGGCGATCTCCCTTCGCCGCTCCTCGGCTCTCGCCAACAGGAAGCTGGCCAGATTCACGCACGCGATGAGCAGGACGAGCCCGACCACGGTGAGGAGCAGGCCCGCAACCGGCACCATGGCCTTGTCGACCAGCGGATGAATCGCGACGTCCTCGCTAGCCAGCGCGGACATTATGCGATTCTTGTTGGAGTCCGGGAACCTCTCGGCGAGTCCTTCGCTGAACGCCTTCAGCGCGGCATTCGCCTGCGCCACGGTTACGCCCGGCTTCAGCCTCGCCTTGAGGAACATACTCCGCTGGCTTCGGCGCGTGAGCTGATTCCCGCCCGAGTCCATGAATGCCCCGCTCATCATCATCGGGGCGTAGAAGGACGTCACGATCACCGGGAACGTCCCGTTGAAGCGCTCGGGAGCCACTCCGACGACCGTGAACGCTCGTGCGCCCAGTCGCACGCTCGTTCCCATGATGTTCGGGTCCCGGCCGAAATCCCTGGTCCAGGTTCGGTACCCGAGGATCACCACCGGGTGGGCCATCGGCTCGGCGTCCTCCTCCGGGAGGAAGGACCGCCCCAGCGCCATGGGCACGCCCAGAACGTCGAAGAAGTTGGCCGTCACGACCTCGCCGAACACGACGGAGGTTCGCCCGTCCCGGTCCTCACGGGCGATGACCGTGCGCTCTCCGGCGATGCCTGTGAAGACGTCGTTGTGGTCGCGCACGTCCACGTAGTCCGGATAGGAAGACGAGGACGCAGGGTAGCCGCCGTCGTTGGAGGTGTAGACTTCCACGAGCCGATCCGGGTCCGTCACGGGCAGATGGCGGAGAAGCACCGCGTTGACGATGCTGAAGATCGCCGTGTTCGCGCCGATCCCGAGCGCGAGGGAGAGAACGGCCACCATGGTGAAGCCGGGGCTGCGAGCCAGTCGGCGTACGGCGTACTTCAGGTCTTCGGGACGCATGATTCTGCTCCGGATGTCGGTCGGACCGCCGCGCACGCGGCGGGGGCGGTTTCGCTCCCAGGTGGGTTGGACGTCCCGCAGGCGGCGGGAGAGACGCCGCAACTTCGCGGCCCGCAGGACCAGCGCCTGCCCCCAGTACCAGAGGTAGGCGGGCAGGCGTCCCCGACCCACCCGGGTGCGATACTCTTCCTCGAGGTCCCCGAGCACCGCTTCTGCCAGCTCGGCGGGCAGGCGCGCCTCGATCAGGAAGGCGGCGACACGGGGAGGCGAGTCTCTCCGGTCAGGCTCCATGCCCCTCCTCCCGGACCTCCCTGACTCCGGCCCACATGCGGTCGCGTACGCGCCGGACGGTCTCCAGGGCCTCCACGCCCGCCGGTCGGACCTCGAAGTGCCGGCGGGCCTTTCCTCCGCGTTCGCCGGTGGGCTCACCCATCCAGGAGCGTACCAGGCCCTTCTCCTCCAACCGCATGAGTGTCACGTAGATTGTGCTGATGGAGACGGGCCGGCCTGCGTCCCGGCGCAGGATCTCACGGATGCGCGTGCCGTGCGCTTCCTCTCCGAGACGAAGCACGGCGAGGAGCGCGAGCTCCTCCAGGTCGCCGAGGTGGGAGTGCCGACCCATCGATGTCGCTCCGAGCGGGGTTATTTTGACAAAGTCAATAAACCCTACGGCGTCCTGACGAAGCCGGTTTCAAGGCGTCCGAACGGGCATCACCAACTACTCGCTGGCCGGCTACACGGATTCGGAGTTCGCCTCGTCGGCGGACGGTCCGGCGGCGGCGGGAGGGCTCTGAGCCGGAGCCAAGAGGCCTTCGAGAAGGCCGCGCGGATCCGCATCCCTGGGGAGCGTCACCCGGAACGTGGCTCCCCTTCCGGAGACGGTGGGCTCCAGGGAGATCGAGCCCCCATGCGCGGCCACCATCTCCCTGGCGATTGCGAGGCCCAGGCCCGCCCCGACCGCGCGCGAGCGCTCCGCCTGGTAGTACTTCTCGAAAATGTACGGCCGATGCTCTTCGGGAATTCCCGGGCCGGAGTCCGAAACCTGAAAGATCACCAGGTCCTGGCTGCCCGACACCTCCACCGAGACCCATCCGTCTCGAGGGGTGTGTCGGAGCGCGTTCGCCACGAGATTGCCCAGCACCTCGTCCCGGATGATGTCGACGTCCAACACGAGCTCTTCGGGGGCCGTCTCGTCGACGGAGGTGCGTAACTCTATTCCCTCGTTGTGGGCGAGGACGTCGAACGAGCGGAGCAGGCCGGTCATCAGGTCTTCGAGGTGCACGCGCTCGAACTCCATCCGATATGTGCCGGCCTCCAGCCGGCTGATGTCCATCAGACGGCTCACCAGGCGGGACATGACGTGCGTCTGCTCAGCGATGCCTCGCAGGATCTGTCGTTGGTGCTCGGTGAGCTCGCCCTCCGTTTCCTCCTCGATGAGCTCGGCGTAACCGTTGATGACGTTGAGGGGCGTCTTCAGCTCGTGGCTCGCCACGCCGACGAACTCGGCCTTCAGCCTGTCCAGCTCGGCGAGCCGTCGGGTCATCGCACGGAACGACTTGGAGAGATCGCCGATCTCGTCCGCCCTCGCGTACGGGAGGTCGGTCGGCTCTTCGAGATGGCCCCCCGCCACCGAGGCCGTCGCATCGGCCAATCGCCGGAGGGGGTCGGTGAGGGCGCGCGTCGTCCAGGCGACCAGGAGGATCGACACCATGAGGAAGAGGATGACGCCACCCAGCGTATAGCGTCGGGCCGCCGCGCTGATCGCCTCGGCTCGGCGGAAGTCGTCCTGGGCGAGTCGGTCGATGGAGTCGGCGAGTGCCCGCAGGCGCTGGTGGCTCTCCGCGAACAGGGGGTCGAGGCGGGCGAAGGCATCCGTGGCCTGGTTGACCTGATCCCGGGCCATGAGCTCGTGCACGATGTGCGTCGCGACCGCGATGCTGTCGAGCATCGGGTCCATCATCGTCGCGGGACGTGCGTACGGGGAGGCGTGAAGGGAGTCCAGCTCCCGGCCCATCGCGGCCACCGTGCGATCGGCCGACGCCCTGAGGCCCGTCCCCCCCGTAGCCACGTAGCTCCGCTCGTAGCGGTCGAGCTCCGCCAGCGCGGTCTGGAGACGACCCACGGTGAGCGCGGCCGCCGCCTGCCTGCTCCGGCGCTCTACGGCGATGCGCCGAAGCTCCGAGAGGCGACTCGCCGCGTACAGCCCCGGGAGCAGCATGAGCACGGCCACGACCGCGAAGCTCGCGACCAGGCGTCTGCGAACGGTCATCGTAGCCAGGGTGCCGCGCCGCCGCCGCCCTTGAGCAGCTTGCGTATGCGGGCGATCTCGGCTTGGAGCTCCTCGATGCTGTTGGCCTGGTCGGCGATCTCCTTGGCCTGATCGGCGATGCGGGCATGCGCACGGGCGAGCGAGTCGGATCGGGCGGACAGCTCGGCTTCGAGCCGAGTCAGCCGCTCGGCCGTGGTCGTACCGGGGTACTCGGGCACGATTCCGGACGCCTGTGGAGGCCCGTGGGCGTCACACTTCTCGAACCGCTTTGCCAGAGGGAGCGGCCCCTCGGCCGCCGCGGAGTCCACGCCCGCCGACTCCGCGTGGAGATCCCCCATCCCCCCCCTCCTCTCCGACGGGGGCTCCCGATCGACGGCCAGGAGGTACAGGGTGCGCGCAAGCGGAACCTCGCTCGGTGCCGTGCGGGGCAGATTCAGGTACGCTCCGGCCAGCCGGGCCGCCTCGGCCGGGGAGCCTCGGGGGTTCAGTGGGTCGAGCTCGGCGGACGCGAGCAGGAGGAGGGCACTGCGCCCCTTCGCTCCGGCTTCACACCGACTCACGAGCCACTCGAGGTCGGTACGAGCCGCGGCGAAATCGGATTGATCGAGGGCGCTCAGCGCCGTCTCGAACCGTCGGTCCGACTCGGACTTCGGCGTGAGGCGAGAAGGTAACGAAGCACATCCCCCTGCCAGGAGCAGGACGGCGAGCGGGACGATGCGATGGAACATGGAATGCCTCAACGAGCGGCTGGCGCCCCGGTTCGGAGAGTCTCCAGAAAGGCCTCCACTACCTGCGGATCAAAGCGCGTGCCGGCGCCCCCCTCGATCTCCACGACGGCCTCCACCTCGGTCCATGCCGGTTTGTAGGGACGGATGCTCGTGAGGGCATCGTAGGTGTCGGCCACCGATACGATGCGCCCCGTCAGGGGTATGTCCTCTCCCGCGAGCCCTTGCGGATAGCCGTTGCCGTCCCAGTGCTCGTGGTGCGTGAGCGCGATCTCGGCGGCCATTTGCAGCAGAGGAACGTCGGTGCTGCCCAGGAGATCGTAGCCGATCGCGCAGTGGGTCTTCATGACCTCGAACTGCTCGGTGGTCAGAGGCTCGGCGCTCAAGAGAATCGTGTCGGGAATCCCGATCTTGCCGACGTCGTGCAGGGGCGCCGCCAGTCCGATCGTCTCGATCAGCATGTCGTCCAGGGCCAGCGCCTTGGCGATCCTCCGCGAGGTTCGCCCGACCCGCCTGGTGTGCTCACCCGTATCATCGTCTCGGTATTCGGCGGCTCTCGCCAGGCGAAGGAGCGTCTGGATGCGCGCCGCCTCCAGCGCGGCGGTACGCTCCGCGACGTGTTGTTCCAGGAGCTCGTTGTACTCTCGGAGCGCCTGGTGCAGAAAGCGGGTCTCGAGGAGGTTCCGGGCGCGTACGCGCACCTCGGAGGGGCTGAGCGGCTTCGTGAGAAAGTCCTTGGCCCCGGCGGACAGCGTCCGGCGCTTGGCTTCCTGCGTGTGGTCCGAGGTGAGGACGAGGACCGGCCGGTAGACGTCCTCCGGGGTGTGGGCCCGGATCACCTGGAGCACCTCGTAGCCGTCCATGTCGGGCATGAGGAGATCCAGGAGGATCAGATCCGGATCGTACTCGGCCACGAGGCGCTCCACCTCGCGAGGATCGTTCGTGCTGCGGACCCGGGTGTAGCCGGCGGTGTCCAGGATCCGGCGAAGGAGTTGAACGTTGGCTTCCTCGTCATCGACGATGAGGAGGCGGGCTTCCGTGAGGTCTTCCAGCATATGCGGACAGATGGCGGATTGGCGTACGGTGAGAAGCACGTAGTGGTATGATCCAATGTAGCTCCATGCAGTCCGGCAAAGTAAAGGTATTTCATACCCGCGACGCGAGGCGAACCGGGCAGGGTTCCGGCTCCGTTCGACCCGAATGTGCGCAGTTCGCGTGGATGTGCTTGACGGACGAATCGTTCCTCGAGCAAGAGGTGGGCCAGCCCGTTCGGCTCACCCACGACGGGAACGGATGGAGGACGTACCTCCCGCTCTTCCCCGCGGCTTCGCGACCGCACGGCCCCGCGTGCCCCGGCGATCACCGCGGACGTCCCCCTGTGCCGATCGGGTCTGATGCTCCATAGTGGTGCATGTCGTCGAGCACCCTCCCTCGGTACACCGGCGTACGATGACACCACTGCCCCCCGAGCTGCGCGAAGGCCGTGACGCCTTCGAGCGCCGCGCCTGGAAGCGCGCGCACCAAGCGCTGGCCTCGGCCCACCGTGCGTCCCCGCTCGGTCCGGACGACCTGTGGCGGCTGGCCGTGGCATCGTATCTGATCGGACGGGAGGAGGAGTTCGTCGGCGTGCTCGAAGAGGCCCATCGGGCCCACTTGAGCGCCGGCCGGCCGCTTCCCGCGGCCCGCTGTGCCTTTTGGCTCGGCTTCCACCTGGCCACCTGCGGCGAGATGGCGCGGGCCAATGGTTGGTTCGGGCGCGCGGGACGTCTGATCGACGATGCGGACTGCGTCGAGCGTGGCTACCTCCTGATGACCGTCGCCTATCAGCAGCTTCAAACGGGCGATCTCGAAGCCGCAGCCCAGACGGCCGCCGGCGCCGCCGCCATCGGGCAGCGCTTCACGGAGCCCGACCTGCTCGCCCTCGCGCTCCACGTCCAGGGGCGGGCTCTCCTGCGGCAGACCAGAATCGAGGAAGGGCTGGCCTTGTTGGACGAAGCCATGATCTCCGTATCCACGGGAGAGCTCTTGCCCATGGTGGTGGGGCTCATCTACTGCAGCGTGATCGGAGCGTGCAGGGAGGTCTGGGCGTTGGGGCGTGCATGGGAGTGGACCCACGCGCTTGCCGCCTGGTGCGAGCATCAACCCGACATGGTGGCCTACGGCGGCGAGTGTCGTGTGTACCGGTCCGAAATCCTGCAGATGAGAGGTGAATGGCGCGACGCCATCGCAGAGGCTCGCCGTGCCACGGAGTTGCTGTCCGGGCGGGCAGGCCTCGGCGCGACCGGACTGGCGCTCTACCAGGAGGGCGAGGTCCACCGTTTGCGCGGCGAGTCCGCCGCGGCCGAGGAAGCCTACCGGGCGGCGAGCCGCTCGGGGCGCGCGCCCCAACCCGGGCTGGCCCTGCTGCGCCTGGCGCAGGGTGAGGGCGAGGCGGCGGCCGCCGCGATCCGGAGTGCCCTCGCGGAAACCCCGGATCGCCTGCGCCGCGCACGCCTGCTTCCCGCCTACATCGAGATCCTGCTGGAGCTCGGGGAGCTAGAGGAGGCGAGGCTTGCGGGTGCCGAGTTGGCCGAGATCGCGGACGTCTGCGGATCCGGGGTACTGGAGACCGTCGTGGCGCAGGCACGTGGAGCGATCCATCTCGCGGAGGGTGACGCGAGGACGGCGCTCGCCCAACTCCGCGAGGCTCATGAAGGCTGGCGGGGGCTGGATGCCCGCTACGAGGCCGCCCGGGTCCGCGCATTGCTGGGGTTGGCCTGCCGCGCCCTGGGTGACGAAGAAGGAGCGGAGCTGGAGCTGGGGGCCGCACGCGCGGCGTTCGAGGAGCTGGGGGCTACACCCGACCTGGCGCGAATCGAGGCGTTGACGCGTCCTCGGGGCGCGCGGCGGGAGTACGGCCTCACACGTCGGGAGCGGGAGGTGTTGGCGCTCGTCGCCACCGGCCTCACCAACCGCGCCGTCGCCGAAGCGCTCTTCATCAGCGAGAAGACGGTGGCTCGCCACGTGGCGAACATTTTCGGGAAGCTGGGCGTGTCTTCGCGCGCGGCCGCCACCGCCTTCGCCTACGAGCACGACCTGCTGGACCCGTCCGGCGCAGGGTGACGCGGGGCGCCCGCGCCTACGGTCCACCTACATAGAATTGCCCACCGGCGCGACTTCCGAAATTGGTTGATTCGCCCGAAGCGGGGCCCCCCGTGCCGACGCTAGCGTTGATTCGACGATCCGACGTGCGGCTCGCAGCGCGGCGGCCGAAACGACGACCCTTCCGGCGGAGGCTCCACGATGAGCGACCTTCCATCCTCCGAGCGCATCGAAACCCTCGTGATCGGCGGCGGCCAGGCGGGCCTCTCCGTCGGGTACCATCTGAAGCGCCGCGGCCTTCCCTTCGTGATCGTCGATGCCAGCGCTCGGATCGGCGATGCGTGGCGCGAGCGTTGGGACTCCCTGAAGCTGTTCACGCCCGCCCGTTACGACGGGCTGGACGGAATGCGGTTTCCGGCGCCCGCCCACACCTTTCCCACCAAGGACGAGATGGCCGATTTCCTGGAGCGGTACGCCTCGCACTTCGGGCTCCCGGTCCGGTCGGGGGTGCGCGTGGACCGGCTCTTCCGGCGCGGGGGGCGTTTCGTCGCGACCGCGGGTGCGCATCGGTTCGAGGCCGACAACGTGGTGGTCGCGATGGCGGGCTATCAGAAGCCCCACGTTCCGTCCTTCTCGGCGGAATTGGACCCCCGCGTGGTCCAGCTGCACTCCAGCCAGTACCGGAACCCGGGTCAGCTCCGCGAGGGTCCCGTCCTTCTCGTGGGTGCCGGCAACTCCGGCTCCGAGATCGCCATGGAGCTGGCGCGGCGCCACACTGTTTGGATGTCTGGCCGGAACACCGGCCATCTCCCGTTCCGGATCGCCGGGCCGGCGGGTCGACTGGGCATGATCCGTCTGGTGTTGCGCGTGCTCTTCCATCGCGTGCTGACCGTGGGCACGCCGGTGGGTCGGAGGGTTCGTGCGAAGATCCTGGGGAGAGGAGGCCCGCTGATTCGGGTCATGCCCAAAGACATGGATCGAGCCGGCGTGGAGCGTGTCCCGAAGACCGTCGGGGTGCGGGCTGGCCAGCCGTTCCTCGAGGACGGCAGGGTCCTGGACGTGGCGAACGTCGTCTGGTGCACTGGATTCCAGGCCGGCTTCGATTGGATCGACCTGCCGGTGCACGGTCCTCTTGAGCCCAGACACAGAAGCGGCATCGTCGACGACGAGCCGGGACTCTACTTCGTGGGCCTGCATTTCCTGCACGCCTTGTCGTCCGCGATGGTCCACGGCGTCGGCCGGGACGCCGAGCGCGTGGTGGGGGCCATCGAGCGGCGTCGGCCCTCAACCCAACAGCAGGAACAGCCCGTGCGCGAAGATTCCCGCCGTCAAGCCTCCCACGAAGTGCGTGGCGATGGCGACAGTCGTCAGCTCGCGCTCCTTGAGGCCGTCCATCATGCCGACGTGGGTGCTCAGGAACCCGGCGTTGCAGATGCCGATGGCGGTGAGCACCGCTACTTCCTTGGCCGCGATGACGCCGGTCTGCAGGAACTGGGGGATCATGCCGAGCGCAGCGCCGACCGACGCCCATGAGGTCACCGGAAAGGCGATCGCCCGGGGGTCGGTGAACCCGAAGAGCGGCTCGATGACGAACGAGAACTTCGCCCCCACCCAGGGGAAGAACGCGATTCCCTCGTAGGCGGCGCCGGTGTAGCCGCCCTGCGGCGCACCGTAGGAGAGCATCATGACGAGGGTGCAGATGATGATGACCCCGGGCATGATGTCGAGTCCCATCTGCACCCCGTGCGCTCCGCCGTCCAGGAGGGCCTGTAGGGTTCGCTGTGCGACGTTCCCGTGCCGTATCTCGCGGAAGCGGAGCGTGTCGTAGCCTTCCTCCTCGCTCGAGAGCGCCATCTCCTCGGTTCCGTACTTGCGCCTGCCGAACCAGCCCATGAGGCGGACGCTGACGATTCCTCCCATGATCGCGCCTACGTTTCCGATCAGGACCGCCCTTCCGAGCGAGCGCCCGGGGGTCGACTGCGCGAGCATGAAGGTCGTGACGATCAAGCCCATGCCGAACACGGTGCCCAGGTTCACCAGCGTCGTGATCTGCCACCGCCGGAAGTACTTCAGAAATCCCTTGTCGAGGCCGAGCGGCATGATGGCCGGGTTGTCCGACAGGTAGGTCGCCACCACGCCCACCGACGCGGCGCCCGGGAGGCCGAAAAGGGGTTTCATCAACGGCGCCAGCGCCCGGTTGGCGATCGCCACGATCCCGAACTCGGCGATGAACGACGTGAACGCGCCGGCGATGATCAGCACGCCCATCAGAAACAGGACGGTGTTCAGGAGCAGGTCGTGCGCCGTGGCCATCATCGTCTTGAACGTGAAGGCGATTCCCATCTTCCACGCGAAGACGCCGAAGAGGGCCGACAGCAAGGCCAGCGCGATCAACGTCTCCATGGTGATCGCAGGGACGATCTTCCCCCGTTCGTCCGACTCCGCTGCCGGTCCCGCACGCTTCACACCGAAGGTCATCGCCATACTCCGCAGGAGGGCCACATGATTACGCCGAGGGATCGCGCCATGATCGTGTCGGGCCGATGGATGCGCAATGCGATCGGAACGACACTGTTGTGGCCGACCGACCCCGGTGCGTATCGTAGAAGTATCCTGCTCAGGGCAAACCACCGGTGACGGTGGGACGCAAAGCCAGGGGTCCGGCCCGTCGGCCGGACGGCCCAGCTGCCAGGTTCGGAGGGCGGTCCTCCGAGCTCTGCCCGTCGCACGGAGTGCGGCGGGCGCTTTTTTGTGTCGGGGCGGCGGTCGTGTCGGGCGCGGCTCTTGCAGCAAAGAGCGGGATCAAAGGTAAGGAGGGGTCTTTGCTCTCGTTCGTGCTCGTCGTGCTCTGGCTTACGGTGGCCGGGTCCGCGCTGGTGGCGGGCCTGGACTACTATCTGTTGCCGATGGATCAGAGGGCGTTTTCCGACCTCGCGCCGATCTTCGCACCCACGGGGCTGGTGGGTCATGGCTTCGGCATCGTGGGCACCGCGTTCATCGCGGTGGGCGTGGTCGGCTACATGGCCCGCAAGCGCTTCGCCTTCCTCGCACGTCTGGGCCCCCTGAAGCACTGGCTGCAGGTGCACATCTTCCTGTGCACCCTGGGCCCCTTCCTCGTGCTGCTCCATACGACGTTCAAGTTCGGAGGGCTGGTCTCCATCGCGTTCTGGAGCATGGCCGTCGTGGTCGCGAGCGGCATCTTCGGCCGCTACGTCTACGTGCGCATCCCGAAGACGATCAACGGGCGTTTCCTCGGCCTGGACGCGGTCAGGGGGCGGATCAGGGAGCTCACGGGAGCGATCGCGGCGCGGACCAGCCTCCCCGCCGCCGAGCTCGAAGGGCTTCTCGCCCCGGCCGGTGACGTGCCGCGCAGCTCCAGCCTGGCGACGGCGCTGGCTCAGGCCGTCCGCGAGGACTTCCGACAGCGCAAACACCTGCGCGGAGTCCGCAGCTATCTGCGCACCCGGCAGGTCCCGCGCGACCTGCACGGACCGGTCATGGAGCTGGCCCGCGAGCAGCGGCGCCTACGCCAGCAGGCGCTCTTCCTGCAGCCGTTCCAGCGGATGTTCCGTTACTGGCACGTGATCCACCTGCCACTGGCCGTGGTCATGTTTCTCGTGCTCTGTGTCCACGTCTCGGTGGCCGTGATGTTCGGCTACACCTGGATCTTCTGATGTCGCGGCCGTCTTCCTCCTCGCCGTGGGGTGTCCTGGCTCCCGTGCTCCTCCTGCTGGGCGGGATGGCGGTGGCGGTCGTCATGTTCGCGCACGGTCGGAGCGGGCCGGCGCGGACGGTTCCTCCGGAGGCGGCGGGCATGGCGGCGGGCGCGCCGGGTGATTCGGCCGCGGCCGCGGCCGCCCACGCGGCGGCCGGAGTGACGGCGGGTGGAGGTGATGCCTCGAAGGTGTTCGCGGAGCGTCGGCACGAGCTTGGGGCTCGTCTGGCCGAGGACCCGGAACGCCGCGATCTCGTCCTCCAGATGGCCAGGCTCCTGCATGACGGGCATCGGCCCCGCGAGGCGGTCCCGTTCTACCGGAAGGCCATCGAGCTGGACGGCACCGACGCTCAGGCCTACTACGACCTGGCGTCGGTCCATGCGGAGCTGGGCGAATGGGACCTGGCCGCGGACGCCCTGCAGAGTCGGCTGGACCGGGACGGCGGTGATGCCGTCGCGCTCTACGACCTCGGAGCCGTGCGGGCCAACCAGGGCCGCAGCGACGAGGCGCGCGCACTCTTCGAGCGGGCGCGGGCCGCGACATCCGACGGCGCGCTCTTGGCCCGCATCGCCCAGGCCCTCGCCCGCCTGAAGGGAGCCTGAGTCGATGGTGCGACGGTGTCGGATCCGGTTCGCGCTCGGCGGGGCGCTCGTGCTCCTGGGCGCTCTGGCGCCCGGCCGCGCGGCATCGCAGCTCATCTCTCCGGGCAAGCTCTCCTCGGTTCACGCCGACCTGGAGGGTATTCGCAACTGCACCCAGTGCCACGAGCTGCGCAAGCCGGGGATCTCGGCATCGCTCTGTCTCGAGTGCCACCAGCCGCTCGCCCGCCGCATCCAGGACAAGAGCGGGTTCCACGGTAGCCTCCCGAACCCTCGGGCGTGCGCGACGTGCCACAAGGAGCACTTCGGCGCCGACTTCGCACTCGTGCGACTGGACTCGGTACGGTTCAACCATCGCCGCACCGGCTTCCCGCTCGAAGGCCGACATGCCGAGCAGACGTGCCGCGACTGCCACAAGCCCGCACTCGTCACGGACCAGGAGGTGCGCACCTTCAAGAAGAAGCATGGCGCACTGGACCGCACCTTCCTCGGATTGCCGACGAAGTGCGCGTCCTGCCACGAGGGCGACTCCCCTCACAAGACGCAGTTCAAGGGCCGCGCCTGCACGGACTGCCACGACGTGGAAGGGTGGAAAGGCGCCCGTGAGTTCGACCACGCCGCGGCCCGCTTCCACCTCACGGGCAGGCACCGTGACGTGGCCTGCTCCAAGTGCCACGAGAGCACCCCGAGACCGGGCAGCCCGGTGCCCTTTGTCCGATACACCGGGATTGCCGCGACGCGTTGCGACAACTGCCACGAAGACCCCCACGGAGGGGCGATGAAGGGCGCGTGCTCCACGTGCCACAACACGGCGGGATGGGGGAAGGTGGACCGCAAGCGCGTCGAATCCACGTTCGACCATCGCACGACGGGCTTCACCCTGGAGGGGCGGCACGCAGCCCTGGACTGCTCCTCGTGCCACGATGCGAAAGCCTCGGCTGCGTTGAAGGGGATCGCGATCCGGTTCCAGCCGGGGGCCCGCGGTCGCCCATTTCCCCGTCCGGAGGCCGGAAGTTGCCTCGCCTGTCACGAGGACCCGCACGGAGGGGTCTTCGCCAAGACGGACGACGGCGGCAATTGCGCCGGCTGCCACGGCCAGGACGCCTGGCTGCCGGCCGACTACGACGCGGCCCGCCACAACCGCGAGGCGCCGTTCAAGCTGGAGGGGGCCCACCTGGCGGTCGCGTGCAACGAGTGCCACACGCCGACGGGCGAAGCACGCACCTTCCGCATCGAGAAGACGGGGTGCGCGGACTGCCACCAGAAGACCAATCCCCACGGAGACCAGTTCGCGGGCCGTTCCTGCGATGCATGCCACTCGGTGGTGTCATTCCGCATCGAGCACTTCGACCATGATGCGACCCGGTTTCCGCTCGAGGGCGCGCATGCGCAGGCTCCCTGCGCAGCGTGTCACGAGACGGAGACGACGGCCTCCGGCGTCACCATGGTGCGCTATCGTCCACTCGGCACCGACTGTCGGGACTGTCACGGAGGCAAGTCATGAGTCGCCCACGTTCGAGTGTCCCGGGATCGACGCGGTTCTCGCGAGCGGTTGGCCTTTTCGCGGCGGCTACGCTGCTTTCTGGCGCCCTGACGCCTGGCGCCGCCCAGCAGGCGGTGAAGAGCCCCCACGGGCCGCTTCCGGAGGGCCTCGACTGCTCGGCGTGCCATACCGCGAAGGGATGGAACACCCTGCGCGCCCCGATGGCGTTCGATCACTCGAAGAGCGGATTCGTTCTGTCGGGCGCGCACGCCCAGGCCGCGTGCGCCCAGTGCCACCTGGACCTGCGCTTCGACGGCCCCCAGACCACACCCGACGACTGCGGGAGCTGTCACGCGGACGTGCATGAAGGGCGAATGCTGCAGTCGTGCTCGGAGTGTCACAACACCCGCTCCTTCCAGGACGTGGACGGAGAGCTCATCCACGCCAGGACCTCGTTTCCGCTCACGGGCGCCCACCGCCAGCTGACGTGCGAGAGCTGCCACACCAGCGACGTCGGGGGCGCGTTCACGTCGCTTCCCACCGAGTGCGTGTCCTGCCACGAGACCGACTATCGGAGGGCGACCACGGTGGACCACGTGGCGAACGGGTATCCGACCGATTGCACCCGATGTCACACGACGGTGGCCTGGAACGACTCGCCCGCGTTCGACCATGCGACCGTCGCTCACGGCTTCGAGTTGGTGGGTGCGCACGCAGGTCTCCGCTGCGCGAGCTGCCACCGGGTGCCGGGGATGCAGCCGCTCTTCACACCCTCGGACCAGAACGACTGCGTCGCGTGCCACCAACCGGACTACGATCGCGAGCATGCGGGCTCGGGCTTCCCGACCACGTGCCTGTCTTGCCACAACGTGAACGACTGGGGGGACGCCAACTTCGACCATGCGTCCACGAGCTTCCCGCTCGTCGGCGCGCACCAGTCGGTGTCGTGCGCCACCTGCCATGGCCCTCCCGACAACCTGTCCTCGCGGCCGGCCAACGCAGACGACTGCGTCGCGTGCCACCAGGCGGACTACGACAAGGAGCACGCGGGCTCGAGCGTCCCGACCACCTGCGCGGACTGTCACACCCAGTCGTCGTGGGGTGGGGCGGAGGCGGATCACGTGCTCCTGTCGGGTGGATTCGCGCTCACCGGCCCGCACGCCACGGTGCAGTGCACGACGTGCCACCAGGTGCCCGGCTATGCCCTTCTGTTCCCGAAGCCGACGGATCAGAACGACTGCGTGAGTTGCCACCAGGCCGAATACGACGCACAGCATGCCGGCTCGGGCTTCCCGACCACCTGCGTGTCGTGCCACCAGCCCGATAGCTGGACCGGAGCTTCCTTCGACCACGCGTCCACGAGCTTCCCGCTCGTGGGAGCGCACCAGTCGGTGTCGTGCGCGACGTGCCACGGACCGCCGGACAACCTGTCCACGCGCCCGGCCAACCCGGACGACTGCGTCGCCTGCCACCAGGCGGACTACGACAAGGAGCACGCGGGCTCGAGCATTCCGACGAGCTGCGCGGACTGTCACACACAGACCGCGTGGGGTGGGGCGACGGCGGATCACGCCCTCCTGTCCGGAGGATTCGCGCTCACCGGCCCGCACGCGACGGCGCAGTGCACGGCGTGTCACGCCGTGCCGGGCTATACGCTCCTCTTTCCGAAGCCGGCGGGCCAGAACGACTGCGTCGCGTGCCACCAGGCGGACTACGACGCGCAGCATGCCGGTTCGGGCTTCCCGACCACCTGCCTGTCGTGCCACCAGGCCGACCGCTGGACCGGGGCCACGGTGGACCACGCCCAGATCTCCGGCGGCTTCCAGCTCACGGGAAGCCACGCGACGGCACAGTGCACGGCGTGTCACGTCGTGCCGGGCTATGCGCTTCTCTTTCCGAAGCCGGCCAGTCAGAACGACTGCATCACGTGCCACCAGACCGACTATGACGGCGCGCACGCCGGCACCGGCATGCCTACCGACTGTTCGGCGTGTCACAACACCACGGCATGGACGCCGTCCAGCTTCGATCACGACGCGCAATACTTCCCGATCTACTCGGGACGGCACGCGACCGTGTGGAGCACGTGTCAGACGTGCCACACCAACGGGGGCGATCTGTCCACGTTCAGCTGCATCGACTGCCACGAGCACAGCCAGAGCAACACGGACGGCCACCACGACGGGGTCAGCGGCTACGTCTACGCGAGCTCGGCGTGTTACTCGTGTCACCCCCGAGGGAGGTCCTGACGTGCACACGGCGGGCCGGACCCTCCTGAGCGCGCTGCTGTTCGTGGGCGCGGTGTCCACGGCATGGCCTCGCGCGGGCGAGGGACAGCAAGGTCCCCCGCGCATCACCGTACGGGTGCGTCAGGTGGCGGGCCCGACGCTGTACCTCGACGTGGGCTCCCGTCACGGGATCGTGACCGGAGACACGCTCACGGTGTTGGGTGACAGCGCGGGGTCCGTGGTGGGCAGGCTCGTGGTCACGGCCGGTACCGAGACCCGTTCCGTTCTCACGTTCGCCGGCCCCCCCTTTCCGGTCACGAGGGGAGCGGATCTGACGCTCCAGCTCCTGAGGCAGCCCGAGGAGATACCACCGACGCCGACCGTGCCGCAGCCCACGGCGCCGAGGCCGACGCCCACGGTGCGGGAGCCGAGTCCCGTGCCCTCGGAGAACGTGGCCACGAGCACGGAGGCCTCTGCCCCGGAGCAGGGACGACGGCCGGCGCACGGGCGTCTGGCGCTCGACCTGTCGGCCGTCCGGTCGAACACGAGGGTGGGTGGGGCCGACCCCGTCGACGTGGCCCGCACGTTCGCGACCCCCGCCATGCGGCTGGACCTGACTGTCCCGGACGCCGTGGGCGGGCTGAGGCTGCGCACCAACATGCGGCTGGCCTATCGCTACAGTGACCGGGACATCGTCCAGCCCGCGGCTTCGGCCCGGGTATACGCGCTGGCGCTCGAGGGCGAGCTCAGCCATGACGTCCGCATCGAGCTGGGGCGCTTCCGCAGCTCCTGGGAGTCGTACAGCGGCTTCTGGGACGGGGCGCTGGTGCGCCTGGGAGGGACCGGATTCGGCGTGGGCGCCATCGCGGGCTTCGAGCCGGATCGGTGGGACGAGCGGCCGTCGTCCGCGATGCCCAAGGCCTCGATATTCATCGACGGTCGGCAGAGAGGACCCGGGTGGAGGTGGTCGGGAGACCTCTCGGCCCACGCCGTCCGTCCGAAGGACGCCGAGCCCGACCATACGTTCCTGGGCGCGAGCCAACGCCTGTCCGCCGGACCCGTGCGACTGAGCCACGACGTGCAGGTCGACCGTGATCCGGCGGGCGGAAGCTGGAGACTGTCCCGTCTGCGCCTGCGAGCTTCGGTCGCGTTGACGCCCGCCGTGGAGATACGGGCGGGGCTGGGACGTTCGGAGCCGTGGCTCTACGGGCTGTCGGGCTCGCCTTTCGGATTCCGTCGGGACCGCGCGGACGCGGGCCTGGCCCTGCGCGGCGCCGCCGGCTACCTGGCCCTGGACGCTTCGGTCACCAAGGACGCGTCCGGCGCGCGCACGTGGGGGAGCACAGGAACCTTCGTGATCGATCATCTGCCCGGCCCCGAGGGCCTCGGCGCGTTCGCGAGCTTGTCGAGGTGGAGCGGCCCCTACGGGACCAGCATCTCCGCCGCGCCGGCTCTTTCCCTGGACCTTTCGCCGGCCTGGGTGCGTCTCGGATACCGACTGAATCGCTCCGACTACCTTGGCCGGGTGAGCCTGACCCATGCGATCGAGGGCTCGCTCGACGTCCCCTTCTCATCGGGCCTGCGTGTCTCGGCACGTGTTCGGGCACAGTTCGGCGACCTGAGCAGTCAGTCGTTCGCCCTGAGCCTGTACCGGATCTTCTGAGCCATGAACCCCGATACCCTGATCATCTGGGGCGTGGCCCTGGCGCTCACGCTGGTCACCGCCGTTCCGATGCTGCTGCGCCTGCGATGGAAGGAGCGACGCACCGAAACGGCTCAGCTGGAAGCGCTCCGGTACGGGCTGCACGAGCCGGTTTCTCTCCATCCGGTCGTGGATCTGGACCGGTGCATCGGCACCGGAAGCTGCATCTCGGTGTGCCCGGAGGATGTCCTCGGGATCGAGGTCGGACAGGCGGTGGCCGTACAGCCCGCCCGGTGCATCGGTCACGGGCTGTGTGAGCGAAGCTGTCCGATGGAGGCGATCCAACTCGTCTTCGGAACGGAGAAGCGGGGCGTCGATCTGCCCCGCGTGAAGGGGAACTTCGAGACCAACGTCGGGGGCCTCTACATCGTCGGGGAGCTGGGGGGGATGGGGCTCGTGGCCAACGCCTTCGAGCAGGGGCGTCAGTGCGTGGAAGGCATCCTCGGTGAGAGCGAGAAGGGACCCGAGGGCCTGCTCGACCTGGTGGTTGTAGGGTGCGGTCCCGCCGGACTGTCCGCTTCGCTCGCCGCACTCGAGGCGGGCTTGAGCTTCGTCACGCTGGAGAAGGAGGACCTGGGCGGTACGGTTCGCCATTATCCTCGCAAGAAGCTCGTGCTGACGCGGCCGGTGAAAGTCCCGGGATACGGGAAGCTGCCCGTGAAGGAGATCGAGAAGGAGGACCTCATCGATCTCTGGCAGGAGATCGCGGGCTCGGCGGGACTGCGCGTGGAGACCGGCCGGACGGTGACGAAGGTGGACCGGGTGGCTCCGCTGCACTTCCGGGTCACGACCGATAAGGGCGTGCACGAGGCGCACCGCGTGATTCTGGCCATCGGTCGGAGGGGAGTGCCACGGAAGCTGAAGGTGCCGGGCGAGGACGATGCATCCCACGTTTCGTATTCGCTGCGTGAACCCGAAGCCTATACCGGCGACCGTATCCTGGTCGTCGGCGGCGGGGACTCGGCGGTCGAGGCGGCGCTCGCGCTCTCGGAGCAACCTGGTAACGAGGTGCGCTTATCCTACCGAGGCGCTGCGTTCTCTCGTATCAAGCCTCGAAACCACGAACGTGTGGAGGCCGCGCTCGGGCAGGGACGCCTGGAGGTGCTCTGGGAGACCCGGCCCACCGAGGTCCAGCGCTCGCGCGTGCTCCTTGTCCACCCGAGTCGCGACGTGCTCGAAGTCCCGGCCGATCAGGTGTTCGTTTTCATCGGGGGCGAGTTGCCTACGAGCTTCCTCCAGTCCTGCGGCGTGGAGATCGAGACGCACTTCGGCGCCCTCTGAGTCCTCGTCTCCGTGATACCGGCCGTGGTCTCCGCCTCCTGGGGACGGTCTCTCGACGGTCGAGAGGGCCGACTCCTGGATGGCCTTCGGGCTGCGGATGGGCCGCAGGCTCGAGGCTTCCTCCAGCAGGCGCGCCGCCTTCCGCCAGTTCTTCGTTTCCCGGAGCACCCCGGCCTCAGCCCATCTCCCGGACCACCGCCTCGGTGAAGTCCTGCGTGCTGGCCCTCCCTCCCATGTCCGCCGTGCGCACGTCGGCGCGCTGGAGCACCCGCTCCACCGCCGTGCGAATCCGGTCGCCGGCTTCCCCCTGCCCCACGTGGTCCAGGAGCATGCCCGCCGAGAGGATGAGGCTCGTCGGGTTGGCGATGCCCTTGCCGGCGATGTCAGGAGCCGACCCGTGCACCGCCTCGAACATGGCGTGCTCGTCGCCCACGTTGCCGGCCGGCGCAAAGCCGAGCCCGCCAACCAGGCCCGCCATGAGATCGGAGAGGATGTCTCCGAACATGTTCTCCATGACCAGCACGTCGAAGCGATAGGGGTCCAGGACGAGCTGCATGGCGGTAGCGTCGATGATCCGGTCTTCCCACTCGATCTCCGGGTACTCCTCGGCCACGTCGTGGGCCACCTCGAGAAAGAGGCCCTGCGTGTACTTCAGGATGTTCGCCTTGTGTGCCAGCGTGACCTTCTTGCGTCCGAGCTTCTTGGCGTACTCGAAGGCGTAGCGGCTGATGCGCTCGGCGCCGAATCGCGTGATGATCATGACCGACTCGGCCGCCGCCCGGGGATCGCCCTCCATGCCGATGTAGTGCTCGACACCCACGTAGAGCCCTTCCGTGTTCTCGCGGATGAGGATCAGGTCGATGTCCTCGTAGCGTCCCCCGGGCACGATGGTGCGCACCGGCCGGATGTTGGCGTACAGGTCGAACTCCTTCCGGATCGCCACGTTGATCGACCGGAAGCCGCCTCCGGAGGGCGTGGTGAGCGGCCCTTTGAGGGCCACGTGGTTGCGACGGATGGAGTCCACGGTGGCGTCGGGCAGCGGGTTGCCCCGTTGCTCCAGGGCGGTGACGCCCGCGAGCTGCTCGTCGTACTCCAGGTCGGCACCGGCAGCGCGCAACACGGCCACGGTGGCCTCGGTCACCTCGGGACCGATGCCGTCTCCGGGGATGAGGGTGATGGTCTGGGACATCGGGTTCCTTCCTCTATGGTGGGCAGAGCCAGGCCGGGCTCCGGGCGAGCCGGGCCTGGGAGCACCGAACACTGCACAACGAGCCACTGTCGGAAAATCTTGTGACTAAGTATATTGGTAGCCATGATAGTTGGCCGTCGACTTCCACCGAGCTTCGCGAGCATGCCGAACAGCCCTGAACCCGAGACCTTCCTGCCGCTCACGACGCCGGAATACCACGTGCTCCTTTCCCTCGGCCGCGACGCGCTCCACGGGTACGGCATGATGCGCGCGCTCGAGGAGCGAACGGACGGAGCGGACGTGCTCCTCCCCGGGACGCTGTACACGACCCTCGCCCGGATGGTGGAGAAGGGTCTCTTGGAGGAGCTCGACCGCCCACCGGACCCCGACGCCGACGCCCGGCGCCGCTACTATCGGGCGACGCCTCTCGGGCTGGCCGTCGGGAAGGCGGAATCCGCACGCCTCGCACGCCTCCTGCGTGTGGCGCGCGCCGCGCGCCTGGTCCCCGAAGCGCCGTGAGCGATGTGCCTGGAAGGTGGCTCGGACGCCTGGTGCGGCTGACCCTCCTGCTCCATCCGGCGTCCGGCCGAGCGCGGTACGGCGACGAGGTCGTCGCCACGACCCGCTACCGGTACGCGGAGCTGCTCGGGCGGGGGCGGTGGATCGCATGGCGCTTCGCGGCGCGGGCCTGTCTGGACGTGGCGCGCTCCGGCCTCCTCGCGCGAAGGAGCGTGGAACGGAGGCCGACGTCCGGGAGAACGGGGATGGCGACGACGCTGGTCGAGTGGTGGATGGACGTGCGCGTGGCCGTTCGGACGTTGAGGAAGGCCCCGGGCTTCACGGCCGCCTCGGTGCTGGTATTGGCCCTGGGCATCGGCGCGAACTCCGCGGTCTTCTCGGCCGTGCGCGCGACGCTCCTGTCGCGGCCGCCGTTCCCGAACGCGGACCGCCTGGTGTTCCTCGACCTCACGGACTCCTCCACGACCCGTCCCGGTCCGCCTCGAGCGTTCCCGTGGTCCTATCCGAAGTACGAGGTCCTGGCCGGCGCGAGGGACGTCCCGTTGGAGGTTTCGGCCGCTTACGCGCGTCGCGCGGTCACCTTGATGGGGGAGGGGGACGCCCGCTACTCGAGCGCGGAGTTCGTCACCGCGGACTATTTCCGGGTGCTCGGCGAGCGGCCTTCCGCCGGTCGCGACTTCACGGCGGCCGACGAAGCCCGAGACGCCGACCTCGTGGTGATCCTGGGGCACGGACTCTGGAGGGAGCGGTTCGGTGGCGACCCGGAGATCGTCGGCCGAAGTGTGGTCCTGAACGGCAGGTCGGTGACCGTGGTGGGCATCGGCCCCGTGGGCTTCCAGGGGCTCACCGGCCAGGCGCGGTTGTGGCTACCCGTCCATACGGGCGCGGCGCTGCTCGGCGCGCCTTTCCTCGTCACGGGCGCCCAGGCCCATTGGCTCAGGGTGATCGGCCGGATGCGGGCCGGTGCCACGCTCGCCGCGCTGGACCAGCGCATGCGCTCGCTCGGGCAAACCGTCGAGGAGACCTACCCGGACTCGGATCCCACCGTTGTGCGCGGCGGCGCGGCGGAAAGCATGTCGTCGGCCCGCGTCAACGAGCAGGCCCGCCGTTCGCTTCTGGTTCTGGGCGCTGCCGCGGCGCTTCTCCTTCTGGTCGCCTGCGCCAACCTCGCGGGCCTGCTGGCCGCGCGGGCGGACGATCGGTTCCGGGAAGCCGCTGTGCGCGTTGCGCTGGGGGCCGGGCGCTGGCGTGTCGCCCGCGGCTTCCTGGTCGAGGCGCTCGTCCTCGCGCTGCTGGGCGGGGTCCTGGCCGTCGGCGTGGCGGCCTACGGCGTCCAGGCGCTCTCGGCATTCTGGCCCAGCCGCTTTCTCGAGGCGACCTGGAACGTGCGCGCGGCTCCGGTTGGGTCGGTCGGTCTCGACGGGTCGGTGCTCGTGTTCGCGGGGGCCGTGGCGGCGCTGGTGGGCCTGCTCTTCGGAGCGGCGCCCGCGCTTTCGGTGAGCCAGGCCGATCCGGGACGGCACCTCAAGGCCGGCGCGATCCCGGCCGGAGGAGGGAAGCGTGGGGTGACCCTGCGGGGCGCATTGGTCTCGGGAGAGATCGCGCTCGCTCTGGTTCTGCTCGTGGGCGCCGGCCTGCTGCTCAGGTCGCTTCGGGAGCTTCAGCACGTCGATCGGGGATATCGGCCCGGCAACCTGGTGGCCTTCGAGTTCTCGATTCCCAGGAGCAGCCCCCTGGTACAGGACGAGGCCTCGTTCACAGAACGTTATCTGGCACGTCTCTCCGCCGTCCCGGACGTCGAGTCCGCCACGTTGGCCTGCGTTCCCCCGCTCGGGGGGCACTGTCTCATCACCGGGGTTCGCCGGGCCGGTGCGCGCACGTGGAGCGAAGGAGCACGGCCCACCATCGGCGTGAACTTCGTGAGCGACTCCTTCTTCGAGACGCTGGGTGTGCCCGTGCTGGAGGGGCGGACCTTCACCTCGGAAGATCGGGCCGGCTCACCACCCGTGGTGGTCCTGAGCCGAATGGCCGCGGAGCGGCTCTTTCCCGACGGGGATGCCCTGGGCGGCAAGGTGGCCATGGGCATCGGACTCACGCCGCAGGACGGAGGGAGCGCGGATGTCATCGGGGTGGTCGGCGACGTGCTCTACGATCGGCCCGAGCAGGGGGCCATGCCCGATGCGTACGTCTCGCACCGCCAGCAGAGCGAGACCGGCACGGTGATCCTGCGCACCCGAGGCGAGCCGCTTGCCGTCGTTCCGGCCGCTCGAGCCGCGCTCGCCGAGATGGCACCGGACGTGCCGATCTTCGATGTCCGCACCGTCCAGGACCTGGAGGCGTCGGCGTCGGCCGACACCCGCGTGCTGGGCATCCTCCTGTCGATCTTCGCGGTGCTCGCGCTCCTGTTGGCGTGCACCGGCGTGTG
This sequence comes from uncultured Gemmatimonadales bacterium, assembly GCA_963751265.1. Taxonomy (GTDB): domain Bacteria; phylum Gemmatimonadota; class Gemmatimonadetes; order Longimicrobiales; family Gaopeijiaceae; genus SZUA-318. The sequence continues at coordinate 109,927 of CAVVTU010000003.1, forward strand.
GGCGGTGGTTGCCTTCTCGGTCGCGCGCCGCACTCGTGAGATCGGGCTGCGGGTCGCTCTGGGCGCGGACCCGCGGGCAGTGGTGCGCCTCGTAGTGCGGGCAGGTGTGACCCTGGCCACGATCGGCCTCATCGTCGGGGGGCTCGGCGCGTGGGCGATCTCGCGCCTTTTGCGCGGCGTGCTCTTCGGCGTCGGGTCGAACGACCCGGTGGCGTTCATGGCCGCGGGGGCGGTGCTCTTCGGGGTGGCCTGCCTCGCCGCGTGGCTGCCGGCGCGACGCGCGTCACTCGTCGAGCCGATGGAGGCGCTGCGAGCCGAATGATACCTCTATATCGTCGATCCCCCGGCGTTCAGGACGCCGATACGAAGTGCCGCTCCAACTCCTCCCGAACCTCCGGTGGAATGAGGATCAGAATCTGATCCTCCGGTTCCATGATCGTGTTGGGGTGTGGGATGACCAGGTGCTCGTCCCGCAGGAGCGCGACGATCTCCCAGTCGACGTCGTCCCCGACGAAGCTCCCCTCCTTGACGGGCAACCCGGCCCACGGGCTGTCCGGGGCGATCGTCTCGATCATCAGCTGCTTTCCGTCAGGGAGATCCACGGGGACGCCCGACTCGATGAGCGAGAACAGGTTCAGGTGCCCCACCTGCGTCGCGTCGAACATGCGTCGCTCGCTCAGCATCTTCAATGCCGTTCTCAGATGCTCCATCCGATGCGCGGGCGAGTCGGCCGGACGGGGCACCTGGGCCTCGTACAGGCTGTCGTACCGGGCCGTGGCGGTGAGCTGCTTCTGTACCAGGAACGCCAGCATGACGGCCAGCGCCGCGGGCGCCAGAAGGCCGTAGCCGCCGGTCATCTCCGTGACCATGAGCAGGGTTGCGATCGGGATCCTCGCCGCGCTTCCGAACACCGCCGCCATCCCGATGACGGCGAACGCCGCCGGAGGCTGGCCGACGAGCTGCGCCAGGAAGCTCCCCGTCATCGCCCCGACGAACAGGCTGGGCGCGAACACGCCGCCCGATCCCCCGGACGAGACGGTCATCGCGAACGCGAGCATCTTCGCGAACACCAGAACTCCGAGGATGGTGAGCGTCAGGTTGCCGTCGATGGCCTCCTGGATCCAGCCGTAGCCTCCGCCCAGCACCTGTGGAAGCGCCAGAGCCATCAGGCCGACGGCCAGGCCGCCGATGGCCGGCTTGAAGTGGGGCGGGATGGGAATCGCCTTGAACCCGTCGCGCACCCCGTAGAAGACGGTCGGGAGTAGGGCGCCGACCACGCCGCTGCCCAGTCCCAGCACGATGAACCAGCCGTAGCCGGCTATGCTGCCCGCCGTCAGGCCCGAGGGCACCTGGAAGAGTGGCTCCCACCCGACGAAGAGGCCGTTCACGGCATAGGCCACGATCGCACCGATCATCGTGTAGATGAGGGCGCCCGCCTCGAACTGCATCTCGCCGTAGAGCACCTCCACCGCGAAGATGGCGGTGCCGATCGGTGACCTGAAGATCGCCGACAGTCCCGCGGCCATCCCGATAAGGACCAGGAGCCGCTTTTCGGCGTCGGTGCGGTGGGTCAGCGACGCGTAGATCGAGCCCACCCCGGCGCTGAAGAGCGCGGTCGGTCCCTCTCGGCCGGCCGAGCCGCCCGAGCCGATGGTGATCGCGGAGGCCACGATCTTGAGCGGCGTCACTCGAGGTCGGATGAACCCGTTGTCGCGGTGGAAGGCCCGCACCGCCGTGTCGGTCCCGTGTCCCTCGGCTTCCGGCGCGATGCCGTAGACCAGGACGCCCGAGATCAGGCCGCCCAGGGTGGTGGCCACCGGCACCAGCCAGAGGCCGTGGGGACCGATGACCTGCTGAAGCACGCCTCCGCTCGAGGGAAGGTCGGGAGGGGCGTACGCGGCCAGGTGCGTAAGAAAGAGATCCTGCGACAGATGGAGCAGCCACACGAAGAGCTGGGCCGCGAACGCCCCGACGATCCCGAGAACGATCGTGTCGAGCAGCAGGACGTGCTTTCTGCGCAGCGCCACGCCGCTTCCCCCGCTAGCGGCCATCGCCGCTCCGAGGAGAGCCCGGGGCGCTCGTGCCGAACCGCTCCTTCTGGATCAGGTAGGGCAAACCCTGCGTGATCCAGTCGCCCGCCGGCGACAGGGTCCCTCCGCCGAGGTATTCCCACTTGCCGTAGTCCGCGGCGGGAACGGTGGGCTTCTGCTCCTGCCCGAGCGCCCCGGCCGGGATCGCGGCCAGCGCGGCGGAGAAGGAGAGGAGGAGAACGAGCCGGATCGAGCGAGCGTCGGGGCGAGCCATGGCGGGTATCCTGAGCCCTTCGAGGTGGTCGAAAGCGGGAAAGCCGGACTCTGGAGAAGATCGGGCGCGGCCTCGGGCGGGGCAATGCACGGGAGCACCCGTGACCCGGGGAAGAGGCGCCGGAATCCACCGCCCCGGCGCCCGCTTCTCCCGCCTCGTCCCCCGGGAGGTGGGGCGCGGTTGCAGCGCGCTGGGTGGCTCCTCCCTAGATTAGGATGCCTGCCCCCGGCGGAGCGCCGGTCCAATTCCCTCGGCCTCGAGAGCCCGAGCATGGGTCGGACCATCGACGAGTTGATGCGGCGGCGCGTCCCCCACGTCCTCGGGCTCTACCTGGCCGCGGGCTGGGGGATTCTGGAGTTCACGGACTGGGTCATGGTCCGCTTCACCATCCATGCCCCGGTCGATACCGTGATCTTCGCGCTGGGCTGCATGGCCCTCCCCCTGGTCGGGTGGCTCCAGTGGCGTGTCGGCTCGCGCACCGTCGCCCCGACGCTCGAGGCTCCTCCACGGTCGGTCGCCGTGCTCCCGTTCGCGACCGTGGGTGGGGATCCCGATACCGAGTTCCTCGGCTTCGGTCTCGCCGACCAGATCCTCTCGGACCTGGCGCGGGTGGGCGACCTGCAGGTGGTGGCCCGGACGTCGTCCTTCGCCTTCAAGGGCGCGGCGGACGACGTTCGAACGATCGGGCGCAAGCTCGGTGCCCGGGCGGTGCTGGAGGGCAGCATCCAGCGGATGGGCGATCGGCTCCGCGTGACCACCCAGCTCATCAACACCGAGGACGGTTACCACCTCTGGTCAGAACGCTACGACCGCACCATGGACGACGTCTTCCTGATCCAGGACGAAATCTCCTCCAACGTGGCGCGCGTGCTCAAGGCCGTGCTGCGGGACCGGGAACGCCGGGCCATGACCAAGGTCTACACGAGCAACATCGAGGCGTACGAGTTCTATCTGCGCGGCAGGAGCTTCTTCTTCCAGACGCGGCGACGGAGCCTGCAGTTCGCCCGGGAGATGTTCCAGAGGGCCATCCGGCTCGACGAGGAGTTCGCGCTGGCCTACGCGGGCGTGGCGGAAGTGGCCGCGCTGCTCGCGCTCTATTATCCGGCGGCGGCGGCCGACCTGGACGATGCGCTCCGGGCGAGTCGCAAGGCGTTGTCTCTCGATCCCGACCTCGCGGAGGCGCACTCCGCGCACGGTGCCGTGCTCTACGCCATGGGCGACCTGGGCGCGGCCGAAGAGGCGTTCCGGAAAGCCGTGGACCTGGATCCCCGCCTCTTCGAGGCCCGGTACTTCCACGCCAGATCCTTCTTTCAGCAAGGCCGCTTCGAGGAGGCGGCGCGGCTCTTCCGCGAGGCCTCGTCCGTGCGGCAGGACTACTCGGCGTCGTTCTTCGTGGCTCAGTCCTTCGAAGCCGCGGGCGAGCACGAGGCGGCGAAGGTCGCATACGGGGAGGCACTGGCGGTCGCGGAGCGGCATATGGAGCTCAACCCCGACGATCCGCGAGCCGCGACCATGAGGGCCGTCTCGCTAAGCCGCCTGGATCGGTTCGAGGAGGGCCTGTACTGGGCGGACAGGGCGCTGACGATGGACCCCGAGGACGCGGGCGTGCGCTACAACTCGGCGTGTCTCTTCGCGGTGGCCGGCAGGGTAGACCGGGCGCTCGAGTGTCTGGAGGAGGCGATCGCCGTCGGGTTCGGGAACCGCAGCTGGCTGGAGCGGGATCCCGACCTGGACAACCTGCGTGACGATCCGCGCTTCCGGTCCCTTCTGGGCCTGATATCGGAGCCGGAGCGTCCCGAACGAGGCTCCTGAGCGCGGCTTCGGACGGGGCTGGGCCTTCGTCCGGGGACGGGGCCTCGGGACCTCACCGCTCGCGCGCGAAGACCCCGTGCCGGTCGTGCTCGAAGTGGTAGAGCTTCGCGACCTCGATCTCGAACCGCCTGAACCACCGGAGCCTGGAGACGGCGACGCCGACCAGGGCTCCGACCGCCGGACCGACCCAGTAGATCCACCAGCCGGTCCAGGCGCCGGACACGACCGACGGCCCCAGGGTCCGCGCTGGATTGGTGCTCGTTCCCGACACCGGCGCCTCGGCGAACACCATGAGCGCATACAGCGCCGGAAAGAGCAGCGGGGTGAAGCGGCGCAGCCGCCTGTGGCCGACGAAGACGAAGAGCAAGACGACGAGCGCGAAGGTGGTCGCGACCTCTCCCAGCAGCGCCGTCCAGACGGAGTAGCTCCCACCCGGGAGCGTGGCGCCGTAGTCGATCGAGCTTCCCATGCGTCCCCAGAGGAGGAGCGGCAACGCTCCGAGCACACCGCCGAGCAACTGGAAGAGCATGTAGCCCAGGGCTTGAACGGCCCCCACCTTCCCGCGGAGCCAGAACGCCAGGGTGACCGCCGGGTTGATGTGCGCTCCGCTCTCCTTACCGATCACCGAGACGGCGATGAGCGCACCGGTCGAGCCGAAAAGGAATCCCGTCAGCGCCCGCCGGAGGCCGGCGTCGGGGATCAAGCTCACCACCGGGCTGCCCGCGCCGAAGTCCAGGATCACCGTGGAGATGCCGACCCCGACCAGAATCGCCGTGCCCAGGAACTCCGAGGCGAAGAGCGTCCACGGGATCCTTGCTGCATCCGGCCGTGGCGGCGATCGGCCAGGCGAGCCGAACCTTCCCGGCTCAACCATCGTTCGCCGGACGCCCGGGTAGCCTCGCCTCCCGCACCAGATCGACCAGCTCTCCCCGGGACCCGATGCCCAACTTCCGGTAGATGTTGCTCAAGTGCGTCGTGACCGTTCGCGGAGAGATCCCCAGATCCTTCGCGACGCCCTTGTTGGACAGGCGGTCGGCGACCCGGACGGCGATGTCCCATTCACGCGCCGTCAACTCCGCCGTGCCTTCGGCCTCCACGCGACTCGGAGGTCTGGCTCCCAGCTCCCGGAACATCTCCCGGGTACGGTCGAGCTCCGGCTGGGCTCCGAGGGCGCCGACGGTCTCGTGGACGACGCGGAGCTCGGCCAACGCCTCTTCGCGGCGCCCCAGCTCCGCCAGCCGGCCCGCCATCTGCCGCCGGATCCGAGCGGCGTCGTACTTCAGGGGGATCGCTTCCAGCGCTGCGGCCGCCCCCGCGAGGAGGGGAAGCCCCTTTTCCGCGTCGCCGGAGATCCAGAGCACCAGAGCGTCGCAGGCGTCCGCCCAGGCCATCGCGAGTCGATGTCCGGTCCTCTGCCCTTCCTCACGCAGGCGCCGGCCGACCGCCTTGGCGCCCTCCAGGTCACGGGCGCGGATCAACGCCTCCCCCATGACCGGAAGAAGCAGGTGCAGGCTCCAGAAGACGTACCCGGCCGAGTCGGCCAGCTCGAGTCCGGCCCGGCCCACTTCGGCCGCTTCCTCGTAGCGTCCCTCCGCCAGCAGACAGGTGGCTCGACCGATGTGGGAGGGCACGGTCACGTGGACGTCACCCCGCGTTCCGGTGTCCTGGTCCAACCCCGCGATCGACCATGCCCGGTCCACCAGGTCGCGCGCACGGTCGAGGTCCCCGCGGCCCACGTACACCGTGGCCGTCCACACCAGAAGCCTCGGAAGCAGGCTCTTCTGACTCAGATTCGTGGCCAGGGCGATGGCACGCTCTCCCTGCGCCAGCGCGCCGTCCCAGTTTCCCACGGCGAAGAGGTATTCCACCTCGAGCTCGGCGGTCCAAAGCCGCAGCACCGGAGAACGCATCTCGTCGGCTACCTGCCCTGCCTGCCCCATGAGGCGACTCATCTCCTCGGTGTTCCCGGTCAGTCCCTCCAGCGAGGCCAGTGCCCATCGGCCCCAGAAGCGCACATACGGGTCTCCGGCCCGGTCGGCCATCTCCACGGCCTGCCATCCGTGGCGCCGGGCCTCGTCGGTCTCTCCCAGCCAGGTGAACAGGAGCGCCAACGCCCGGTGTCCTCTCCCCAGCAGGGTGGGGTCGGCGAGCGCGCGAGCACGCTCGAGGGACGCTTCGATCCTGACGCGGGCCTCGCTCGCCCGACCCAGCTCCTGGAGCGCCACACCCGCCGCGAGGAGGATTCGCGCCTCCGGGGCCTGTAGGTTCCGGCCTCGGATCGCTTCGAGCGCCTGTTCGTAGAAGTCGAGTGCTTCCTGCTTGCGGCCGCCCCAGAAAGCCAGGAGTCCCAGGTGCCGGAGCGCCTGCGCCGAAGCCACCGCGTCGCCTCGGGCGCGGGCCGCTTCCAGGAGCTCCTGCCAGAGCGATGCGGCGGCCGTGTACCGTCCGAGCCGGGCCAACCCACGCGCCAACTCGGCCTGTACACGACTCCTGCCGGGCAGGTCGGCCGTCTGGCCGGTGTCGTCCACCGACTCCGGATACCGCTCCAGGGCCGCTTCGAGGTAGGCCACGGCTTCCCGGTCGGCATGGCGATGCAGGGCCGATCGGCCCGCCTGCACGAGGTATCGGGCCGCGCGAACATCCTCCACCGCGGGACCGCCCCGCGAGAAGTGGTAGGCGAGCTGGTCGACCGGCTCCGCCCCGGCGCGATGTAGCCCTTCGAGGCCTTCGGCCAGCTTCCGGTGGAGGAGCTGCCGGCGCGAGGGTCCGAGGCTGCGGTAGAGGGTCTCGCGCAACATGGGATGACGAAGCTCGAGAACGACCTCGTTTCCCTCCTCCCGCTCGAGGACCAGGGTCTGCGCCGTGAGCTCCTCCACGGCGTCGAGGAGCGTGGCCTGCTCGATCTCCGCCACGCTGCCCACGAGACGCACCGACGCGCGTCCGCCGCTCACCGCGACCAGGTCGGCGCAGGTCCGGGCCGGGTGCGAGAGTGAGCCCAGTCGGAGGAGGAGCGCGTCCCGGACGGAGCCCGGAAGGTCCAGGTTGCGAACCTCCCAACCGAGCCAGGTCCCGTCCCGGTAGTGGAGGCGTCCGCTCCGGACCAGCGTCTTGAGCGTCTCTTCCAGGAAGTACGGATTGCCGTGGGTCCACTCGTAGAGATGCGCCGAGAACTCGACCAAGGGAGGACCTTCCACCTGGAACACCTTGCCGATCAGCTCCCGGACGGCTTCGGGCGTGAGCGGGAGGAGCTGATGACGCATCAGGAGGTTGAGCGAGGCGAGCGAGCGCTCCAGGCGATTCAGACCCTCCAGGTCCCGTCCGTAGTCGAGAGAAGACGTGCCCAGGATCCGGATGGGCTCTCCCTGGAGCTGCCGGGCCAGGAAATGGAGAAGCGACAAGGAAGATGCGTCGGCCCAGTGCAGGTCCTCGGCCACGATGAGGAGCGGTCCACGTTCCGACAGCCGCTTCACGAACTCGGTGAAGCTCCAGAAGAGACGCGTCCTCGATTCGCTCGGGTCCCAGTCCTCGAACGTGGCTTCCGTGGCCCCCAGCGCGGGAAAGAGATGGCGGAGGTCGCCGGAGGTTCCCCGCGTGAGCACGGTGAGCGTCGCCTCGTCGAACGATCGGAGCATGGGCAGGAACGCATCCGACAGGAGGTTGTAGGGGATTCCCGTCTCCACGGGATACGCCCGTCCCGACGCCACCGTCCACCCTCGCCGGCGCGCTTCCGTCTCCACCACGCCGGCGAGCCGAGACTTGCCTACTCCAGCGTCTCCCGTGAGCAGCGACATGGGCTCGACACGGTCCTCGTGGCCGAACAGGAGATACAGGCGCTCGAGGTCGTCGTGGCGGCCGACCAACGGAAGCTCTCGGGGGATCTCGGGCGTCCTGGAAGGGGGATGCGTGGACATGGCGGATCCTTGGCGAGAGAGAAGGCGGATGCCGCTCGAGCTGGCGATGTCCACATGCTAATCGCGGGAGGGACCCGCCTCTGTACGTATACGTACGTATGCGTGGCCTCGATGGCTAGCCGAAAATGCGGCGCCCATGCAGGGAGCTTGACGACGGGGCCGTCCCCACCTCATCCTCCGCGCTTCCGGTCACTCCACAGATCCCCTGAACGATGCTGTTCCAGCCCCCCTCGTCAGAGCGGGGCAGAGGACTTCGTCGTCCCTGTCCCGGGCGCGGGCCGGCGGCGCCCACAACCGAGGTTCGTCATGAATGTCGATCAGCTGGTCCAGGTCATGGATGAAGTGGGCAAGGACCGCGCGCGAAATCGCGACACGTTCAGCAAGCTCGCCAGCTTCATGGGCTCGAAGTTCCACAAGCTTTCGAAGCCCAAGAACATCGCGCATTTCACCACCGAGGCGCTGGTTGCGCTCATTCCGGTTCCGGGCGTCGGGACCGTACTGGTGAACCTGGAGAACAAGGCGGCGGACAAGTTCCGGGAGAAGTGGCGCGCCAAGAAGAGGGCGGAGGCCGGCGACATTGAGGGGGAGGTCAAGTTCGCCATCAAGGAGCTCGACATCTCGGAGCTGGACCGGGCCCGCTACAAGACCGTCCAGCAGCGCGAGCAGTACAACAAGGAGTGCGTTCGCGCCGAGAAGAGTGACATGTGCGTCCGGGCCTTCTGGCTCGCGTATCGGTACCGCCGCTGGCAGTACCGGGTCCGGAAGATGGCGGCGCTCGCCGCGGCTCTGAAGGTGGTCGCCGAAGACCTGGAGGCGTGGGCCGAGAACGAGGAGTTCGAGGTCCAGAACCACAAGCCCAAGCACAAGCAGAACCTGAAGAAGTTGCTGGATCAGGCCGACGGTCATCCGGACGGGGCGTGCGGCAAGGCCTGCCTCTACGAAGGGGAGGGGACGGGCGCCCGGAACTTCAAGTCGTTCATCGAGCGAAGGGCCGCCGACTTCGACCTGGACGTGAACTTCTAGCGGGCTGGTCGCCCGCCGTCTCTCCTCCACCTACAGGGCGGCGACGCCTTCCTGAATGCTCACGAGGTACTCGCCGAGCGCATCCTGCCACGGCCGGGTGCAAGGTCCGAGCGTATGCTCGATCTTTGTCGTGTCGAGCACGGAGAACGGAGGTCTGGGTGCCGCACATGGGATGTCCTTCGTGCGCACGGGCGTGACCGACCGGGCTCGGGCCGGGAGCCCCAGGGCCCGGGCCTGTCGCAGGATCTCCACGGCGAATCCGTGCCAACTCGTGGCTCCGCCGTTGGCGAAGTGGTAGATGCCCGCCGGATGGGGGTGCGCGTGCCCCTCCGTGGCGTACTCCCCCCAACGTTCGTCGGGTGAGAGCGAGGAGGGCGCGAGCCCGCAGAGCGCCAGGGCTGCCCAGGCGAGGTCGGGCGCATACGTCGGGCGGCCGATCTGGTCTCCGACGACGCTGATCTCGTCGCGCTCGCCCATGAGGTCGAGCATCTCGTCGACGAAGTTCCGGCCGTGAGGTCCATACAGCCACGACGTTCGCACGATGTAGGCACGGGCAGCCGCGCCGGGACCTGGTGGAAGGCCGAGAATCCGTTCTTCTCCTTCGCGCTTGCTCCGTCCGTAGGCCCCGGCGGGCCGACTCGGAGCGAGCTCACCGTAGGGCTCGAGGGCCGAGCCGTCGAAGACGTGATCGGTGGAGCGGTGGATCAGGGTCGCGCCGGTCTCGAGGGCCGCGAGCCACAGGTTTTCCGCGCCTTCGGCGTTGACGGCGTGGGCCACATCCTCGTGCGATTCGGCATCGTCGACCGTGCCGAACGCGGCGCAGTTGACGATGTGGGTGGGCCTCAAATCCCTCGCGAACGCGAGCACCTGGGCCCGCTCGGTGATATCGACGTCCCGGTCGGTGGCGGCGAATCGGAGGCCCAGCTCCTCGAGGAGCGCCTGAAACGCGTGTCCGAGCATTCCCTCCGCGCCGGTGAGCCAGAGGGAGGGGCGGCCGCGGCCGCCTCCGGTCCTTTCCCGCTTCATCGCGATCTCCGGGTGGTGTCGCCGCGGGGCGCCCTCCGGGGAGAGCGCTCGGCCGTCCGGAACCACGTCGGGTCGGGTCAACTTCAACCCGGGAAGGGGCAGGGCCCTGATCTCCATGATCTGCTCCGTGCCTCGCGGCGCTGAAGGCGGTCCCTCGACTACTCAGCAGATATCGTGCCGAGGCGCGCGGCGCCGGATCTCCTGAAACCCCCTTCGTCGACGCTCCGTAAGGGAGGGCGCGGAGAAAGAGGGCCGGAACGCCGGCCCGGGACGTGTGGATGAAGGGGGCCCGTCGATTTCCATGATACAGATCCGGATCCTGGCGACCGTGCTCTGCGTGAGCGCGATGTCGCCCTGGACCGTCGAAGCGCAGTCGCCGGTAGGTCGCGCGAGCGAAAGCAAGCCCGTCACCTCGAACGCCCAGAGCTACCAGGTGCGGGCCGCACGCGTGGGAGAACAGACGATCACCCTGGACGGTCGGCTGGACGAGGCCGCATGGGCGGGCGCCGACTCGGCGCAGTCGTTCACGCAGCTCCGCCCGGACCCGGGCGAGGCCGCGACGGAGCGAAGCGTCGCGCGCGTGCTCTACGACGACGATGCCATCTACGTCGGAGCGCGGCTGTACGACGACCACCCCGACTCCATCGTCTCACGCCTCATGCGGCGCGACGACAAGGGCTATTCGGACTGGTTCGGCGTCTCCTTCGACAGCTACAACGACGACCGGACCGGCTTCACGTTCATCGTCAATCCCAGGGGCGTCCGCTACGACGAGCTGATCTCCAACGACACCAACGAGGACCAGAACTGGGACGCGGTCTGGGAGGCCGCGGCGCGGACCGACTCCCTCGGCTGGACGGTGGAGATTCGCATTCCGCTCTCCCAGCTCCGCTACGCGAGCTCGGAGGCGACCTCGACCTGGGGCATCCAGTTCTACCGCGAGATCGCGCGCCGTGGCGAGGAGGAGTTCTGGGCGCCGCTCGACCCGAACCAGGCACGCATTGTATCCGCCTCGGGCACGCTGCTCGGGCTCGGACGCCTGCCTTCGCCCCGGCGTCTCGAGGTCACCCCGTATTCGGTCGCGCGCCTCGAGCGTGCCCCCCGGGAAGCGGGGGACCCGTTCTACCGGCGCAACGACGCGTCCCTCGACGTCGGGGCGGACGTCAAGTACGGTCTCACCCCGAGCATGACGCTGACGGGCACCATCAACCCGGACTTCGGCCAGGTCGAGGCCGACCCCTCCGTGGTGAACCTCACGGCCTACGAGACCTTCTTCCCCGAGAAGCGGCCGTTCTTCCAGGAGGGCTCAGACATCTTCCGCTTCGGCATCGGCGTCGGAGACGGGGACATGGGCAACGAGCAGCTCTTCTACTCGCGGCGCATCGGGCGGGCGCCTCACGGCGGTCTGCCCGACTCGGCCGAGTTCGGCCAGGTGCCTGACGGGACCACGATCCTCGGCGCGGGCAAGCTCTCGGGCAAGACGCCGGGCGGGTGGTCCGTCGGCGTGCTCGACGCCGTCACGGCCAGGGAGACCGCTCCGTTCGCTACCGAATCGGGTGGTCGCGGCCGCAACGTGGTCGAGCCGCTCACCAACTACGCCGTCGGTCGGGTGATCAAGGACTTCCGGCACGGGGAGTCCGCCGTGGGCGGGATCTTCACCTCGACCAGCCGGAAGCTGCAGGCCACCGGCCTCGACGAGCTACCCACCTCCGCCGTCGCGGGCGGCTTGAACCTCCGGCACCGTTGGGGTGGCGGGGACTGGGAGCTCACGGGCTTCGCCCTGGGCAGCAGGGTCGCGGGCGGCACCGACGCGATCGCCAGGTTGCAGGAGTCGCCGGTCCACTACTTCCAGCGGCCCGATGCGAGCCACCTCACGCTGGACTCCACGCGGACCTCGCTGGACGGTTTCGCCACGCAGCTCCAGCTCGGCAAGACCGGTGGAGGTCACTGGCGTGGCGGCGCGTTCCTGCACGCCATCTCGCCGGGCTTCGAGGTCAACGACCTGGGCTTCCAGACGCAGTCGGACCTGCTCATGCAGGTTCTCTGGGGCGGGTACCAGGAGAACCAGGCCGGCCCGCACTTCCGTAACTGGAGGATCAACTTCAACGGCTGGCACGGCACGACCTTCGGAGGGGAGCTCCTTTCACTCGGCGCCAACGTCAACGGCCATCTGCAGCTCCGGAACTACTGGAGCGGCAGCGCGGGCATCGAGTACGCGGGCGCGGTATTCTCACCCGGGGAGCTGCGCGGCGGTCCCGCGCTCCGGATGGACCCGAGCGTCCACTTCTGGAGCAGCGTCAACTCCGACGACCGCAAGAGTCTCGTCGGCGAGCTCGACGTTTCGGGCAACTCCTCGTTCGGAGCCGCCACGCACCGGCTCGAGATCTCGCCGAGCCTGCACTGGCGCATCGCGCCGCAGGCCGACCTGGTCTTCAGTCCGGGCGTGAGCTGGAACCACGATCCCGCCCAGTATGTCGCGCAGGAGGACTTTGCGGGCCTGACGCACTACTACATGGGGAGCATCCACCAGACGACGGTCTCGCTCACCACGCGCCTGAACTACACGGTGTCGCCGAGCCTCTCCTTCCAACTCTACGCGCAGCCGTTCGTCAGCGCCGGGACGTACTCGGCCTTCAAGGAAGCGGTCCAGCCGCACGCGAGCGCGTTCGCCGACCGGTTCCGGACCCTCACGCCGGCGGAGATCCACTACGACGCCGCCGACGAGGTCTACCGCGTCGCGGTGGACGGTACGGCCGACGCGGTCGCCTTCGACCGGCCGGACTTCAACTTCAAGCAGTTCCGCTCGACGGCCGTGCTGCGCTGGGAGTATACGCCCGGCTCCACGCTCTTCCTGGTCTGGAGCCAGAGCCGCACCGGCTCCAGCGGCACCGGCGCCTTCGACTTCGGTCAGGACTTCGGCCGGCTCCTCGGCTTCCGGCACGGCGACGTCGTGCCCGCGGACAACGTCTTCCTGATCAAGCTCAGCTACTGGATCGGGAGCTAGGATCGGCGGGAGGGCGCGCGCGGGGCCGTTCGAGCGTCGGGATGTCCGCCCGCCCGGATGGCACTTCCCGCGTTCAGCGCCCATCTTCGGCGATACCATGGAAAGGACAAGCGTACCGCGCGTGGGCCGGGTGCTGGACCTCGTCGGGCTCTTTCTCTTCCTCGTCGGAGGAGGAATCTTCCTGCGCGCCTGGGTCGGCTTCGCCGACGTGCACCACTACCAGCCCGGTCCCCGCGATCCGCTCTGGGCCACCATCCGCCTGGCCGACCGTTTCCAGCGGCTGCAGCACCTCGGGGTCGAGCTCATGGCGGCGGGCACGGCCGTGTTCGTGATCGCCTGGGTGACGGCGTGGTGGTTGGGGCGCACGGCCGCACCGGCCGAGTCCACACAATCCGCCGCCAGCGAGGCGACGGCGAGAGAGGCTTCTTCATGAACGTTCGGCAACGGCTCGCGCTCCCGCTCGTCCTGGCCTGCCTGGCCGCCGCCTGCTCGGGCTCGCCGGTGTCCTCGCCCGAAGCCCATACCTTCGAGGTGCGCGACGGCGGATTCGTCTTCGACGGCCAGCCCCTCCAGATCCGCTCCGGGTCGATCCACTACCCGAGGGTGCCGCGCGCCTACTGGCGCCAGCGGCTCGAGATGGCGAAGGCCATGGGGCTGAACACCGTCACGACGTACGTGTTCTGGAACCTCCACGAGCCGAAGCCGGGCGAGTACGACTTCACCGGCCGGCTGGACGTCGCGTCGTTCGTGCGCATGGCGGGCGACCTCGGGCTGCACGTGATGGTGCGCCCCGGCCCCTACGTCTGCTCGGAGTGGGACCTCGGCGGCATTCCGGCCTGGCTGCTCGCGGATTCGAGCGTGCTGGTGCGCTCCCGTGACTCGACCTACCTGGCGGCCTCGCGCCGATGGATCACGCGGGTGGCCCAAGAGCTCGCGCCGCTCCAGGTCACACGGGGCGGGCCGATCATCGGCGTGCAGGTCGAGAACGAGTACGGATCCTTCGGCGACGACTCCGTCTTCATGCGGGACATGGCCGACGACTACGCCGCGGCGGGCTTTGATCCTTCACTCTTCTTCACGGCCGACGGACCGAGCCAACTCCCGCGCGGAAGCCTCCCGAACGTGCGCGCGGTGGTCAACTTCGGGCCGGGAGGCGCCGACTCCGCCTTCGCCGCGCTGCATCGGTTCCGCCCGAACGATCCGCTCATGGCGGGCGAGTACTGGGCCGGCTGGTTCGACGGCTGGGGCGTGGAGCACCACACGACGGACGCGGCCCGCGAGGCGGCCGAGATCGGCTGGATGCTCGACCAGGGAGGCTCGTTCAACCTGTACATGTTCCACGGCGGGACGTCGTTCGGCTTCATGAGCGGCGCCAACTTCTACAACGGCGCGTACGCTCCGCAAACGACGAGCTACGACTACGCCGCCGCGCTGGACGAGGCTGGACACGCGACGCCCAAGTACCGGGCGTTCCGCGAGGCGATCTCTCGGCGCCTCCCGCCGGGAGACACGCTGCCGACGCCTCCACCGGCGCCTCCCGTCATTGCAGTGCCGAGCTTCATCCTGGACGAGTCCACGTCGCTCTTCAACGCTCTTCCCGAGCCCGTGCACCGCGCGACACCCGAGCCGATGGAGCGCCTCGGGCAGTCGTACGGCTTCGTCCTCTACCGCACGCACGTGGACGGCCCCGCCTCCGGCGCGCTCACCTTCGACACGCTCAACGACTACGGGGCGGTCTACCTGGACGGACGTCCGGTTGCCACGATCGACCTGCGCCTGAAACAGCGTTCGGCCCGGCTGAGCGTTCCCGGCGGCACGCACACCCTCGACGTCCTGGTGGAAAACGACGGGCGCATCAACTTCGCGCACCAACTCACCGGAGAGCGCAAGGGGATCACCGGAACTGTCCGGCTGGCCGGCCGCGAGCTCACCGGGTGGGACGTCTACTCGCTCCCGATGGATGACGTCTCGCGCCTCAGCTACCGGCCGAGCGCCGCCACGGGGCCCGCGTTCTACCACGGTACGTTCGACGTCGGCAGCACGGGCGACACCTTCCTCGACCTGCGCGGCTGGGGGAAGGGGGTGGTGTGGGTGAACGGCCACAACCTGGGCCGCTTCTGGGGGATCGGTCCCCAGCAGACGCTCTACCTGCCCGGTCCGTGGCTGCACGAGGGGGCGAACGACGTGGTGGTCTTCACACTCGATACGCCACAGAAGGCGTCGCTGCAGGGGCTCACCGAGCCGATCCTGGACGATCTCCGGCCGGTGGGCGCGCCGTCGCGTTAGCCGCGAACGGACGGCCCGCCGAGCGGCCCGAGCCGCAATCCCCATGGCTCACGTCGATGCACCCCCGGTCTCGGATCCGCCGGATCTCGCGAAGCCGCCGAGCGCCTGGATCGTATCGCCGGGGTGCTGACCGCGCCGAGGCGTACCCGATCAATAGATGAACGGAATGAACCTGCGCACACGCCGCTGATAATCCGCGTACGCGGGGAACTTGCTCGCCAACCATCGCTCTTCCCACCGCGACTTCGCATCCAGCAACACGAACAGGGCGACCGCGTACGCGAGCGTGAGCCACCCCTGCACACTCAGCGCCCATCCCAACGCCAGCGCGAGTCCACCACTGTAGATCGGATGACGAACCACCGCGAAAGGGCCAGCCTCCATCAGGTCGGCACCCTCCTTCGGGAACGGCAACGCAGTCAAGCCCCGCCCCAGTCTCATCAGTCCCGCGAGAGAAAGGACCCCGCCCGTCAGCATCGATGCGGCACCCATGAGCGCGCATGCGTGCGGCCATGGAAAGACCCATCCGGGCCGACCCGGTATGGTGCGCGGACCGAATGCCACCAAACCGATGAGCAGGGCCTGCCCGACCACGAACCACTCGCCGCGAGCACCAGTCCACCACGGCCTGCGGTCGGCAGCCGACGGTTCGGACGTCACTGGAAGGTTCTCCATCTAGGTGGTCGGTCCTCGGTCGTCCGCCATTCGGGCCGGATTCAGCAAACCGGAGGCCGAGACTGCGCTCGGGAGGGTCAAGGTACCGATCACCAAGGCACTCCCCCGCCTGGAAGCCTACTCCGCGTCTCGTCTGCGCGCATCGTCACCGGACTTCAGCGCGGGTCCTGCTCTTCGGGCGAGCATCAGGGTCGCCGTGGCCGAGCCACCGCCCAGGAGCACGAAGATCGTCGCGTTGACCAACGCGGCCGTGGTGGACCACGAGTCCCACGCGTTCAGGGCGAGAACCCCGAAGAGCAGAAGCCCGGCTCCGGCACCCAACGCGGCGAAGCGGGGGAGCGAGAGCTCGTCGAACGGACGGCCCCGGGCGGTCAGCGCCATGACGCCCGAGAAGGCGATACCAATGGGGAAGGCCCAGATCGAGCTCGCGACGACCACACGGAGCATCTCGAGACCGCCGTCGCTCCCGGGGAGCAGCCACACGAGCCCCGCGATGGCCGAAGCGATCACGGCGACACCCGCCGAGAAGGTCAGACCCATCCCGATCATCCCACGGATGACCCTCAACCATCGGGGCATCAACGACCTCCATGTGGAGTTGTACTTTGTACTGCAAAGTAGACTGCCCGGTTGGTTCGTGTCAACGCGCTGGCCGACGGCTGGATGCCGACCGGATCCATGGAGCATGGAGGGAGCCTCGGGCATTCGCGTCGAGGCGCTACTGGAGTCCGCCCTGGCACCGCCGTAGCAGCGAACCCGAGTCGGACGGCGCAGGCGTGCGCGGGAGGTGCCATCCTGTCATGGTTCCACCTGATCCATGCGGACGGGCGCACGGGCGAACTGCATCAGATGGCTGCAGTGCGTACAAATGAGGGTGCTGGAGCTTCGGTCCAGCTTCAGCCAGGGAAGGTTGCGCCGGCTGAAGAGCGGCCGCCGGACGTCTCGGTCTCTGACCATGGCGAACTCGGTACCGCCACACACGGGGCACGCAACCGTCTCCCCCCGGACCTGGTAACGCGCAGCTCCAGGGTAGTCCAAGGCAGCCTTCACCGCCCGGTTGAGCCTCGAGAAGAACGACATCTGGAATGAACGTCACATTCGACGGTTGATGGTGCCTTCTAGCCGGGAATTGGCCTGCGCCAATCTAGGAGGGGTATTCTGCTCACCTCAACAGTATCCCGCCTCATGATGCAGATCCCACGACGACCGCGGTTCTGCGAACCTGCAACCGGCGCATCCGGTTCCGCAATTGGAGCGCCGTCTCCGCTCCTCACCCGCCCCCGCAGCTTTTCAAGAGCTTGGCCACTTCGGCCACCCGCGCCCCCAACCTCGAGCCCTTCTCCACGAAGATCGAGTCGATCGAGGCTGTCGCGGCCGTGTCCGCGAAGGGTGGTTCGATGGTGACGGCAGACGCACCGAACGCCTCGGTCCAGGTCGGACCCCCGACCACGATCATATTGTAGACCAGCATGGAACGAAGAATGGCGAGTTGAGCAGCCCCGGCACCCGCAGATATCCCTCCGGCCGTGACGAATGCCGCCCCGATCTTGTCGCGCATCTCCCCGTTGAATGGGAGCGAGTGCAGGAACTCCACGACCGGAGCGGAGATGTTGGCAAGGTGCACGGGGCTACCGACGATCAGAGCGTCGGCCCATGCCACGTCGTCGTGCGAGACGCTATCTACGGACAACAGCCGCACGTCGCTACCCGCGATGCCTCGTGCCCCGCTTTCGACGGCATGGGCCAATAGTGCCGTATGCCCCGTCTCGCTGTGGTAGACGATGAGGATGTGCTGGCACGCGACTCCTTCCGGAATCGCGGTGAGCAGGATCGCGAGCGTCAAGAGCCGTCGTACTGCTTGCCCGGTCATGCGGTTTCTCCTGGTCATGTGTTGTGTGCCGGCGCCTCCTCGAGGCCTCTCACACACGTCTTGGACAGTCACCGCGCCCGCCCGAGCAATGGCCGAAACCTCTCTCACAAGGTTCGGGGCGCGGCACCCACTCGCGTGGACCGTCTCGATTCGCTCCCTCTCAATACCTGAGCTCTTTTCGAAGCTCGAGTTTCTCGGTCCACAGCTCCTCGAGGGTCGCCAGATCCGCCTTGGAATCCCGCTCACCGGATTCCGACGGCGGCAACAGGTCCAAAACTTCGAAGAGAAACGCGTCGGGGCCGTCCGCGTCCCAGTCCGCTTGCAGGGAACGGTTGCGGTGCCCCTTCATCTTCAGCTGCGCCCGGATGCGGTTGAGCATGGCTGGTGCGTCAGGGCTGGAGCCGAGGAGCGTTCGACCGCTCGGCTGATGGAGGATCCGGAAAATGCCAGCTGGTCGAGGCGTTTCCTTATACTTCCGCACCATCTCTTTCCGATCCACGCTCCCCTCCACCGTCAAGGACGTTCAAGTCTCGCCTGCTACCCGGATACCATTCCGAGTTCTGCCAACGTTCCAGCGTCCCGAACCGGCCTCAATCACCCAGCTCCCAGGGTCGGCTTTCTTCGTAGCAACCAGTCCTCGCCGCCCTGGTCCGCCCTTCCGGGGCCGGTTTCTCCGGAGCGGCCGCAAGCCCGTGCCGGCGGGGCTCGTGTGTTACACGGCGTTGTCCTCCTCGCGCCTTCGCCGTGCTCATGGGCGTTTCAGGAATCTGAAGTAGAATGCTGCGAATACCAGCACGATTCCTACGTTTACCGTCAGCCGTTCCCAGAACCGATTCTTGAAGAACAACAAATCGATCACGACTCCTTGCGCACCCAGGTGTTCAGTCGCCGGCCGGAATCTCGACGTGTGATCCGTCGCGCCGCATTCACCTCATCGTTCACCCGATGCCCGATAACGTTCTTTGGTTGCCGAACCGGCGCGCCCACATCGAGCGCCGATCCACGGCTCTTGCTTTCTATCACCGGTGCTCGTCAAACCGCAACCATGAGCGCGGGTTCCGAAGGCCGGAGCGGCCACAGGCCGTGCAGGCGGCAACCTACTGTTATGCGTCGACTCAGCTTCGCGGCGGTGGTGGCCCAACCCAACGGCCCTCCGGCCCAGACGGAAACCCGGCAGCCACGAAGGCATCCCGGTCCGAGGGGTTCAGTTCCAACGCCCCTTCGGCCTCGTGTGACACCACGCCCATGAAGAACTCACCGGACCGGTAGAGGATGGGGTCCTCCACCCAAGCAGACTCCGAGTACCGACAGACAAAAGGGCCTTCGGGCATCAGATCAGCTAGCAGGTCCAAGGAGGCGTCGGTCAGTCGGTAGACCGGAATCTCCTGATACCACGATTGGCCCTGTGCGATGGTCATCACGGCCCGATCTGCCACACCTGAGGCATGCACGGTTAGACGATCCTCGATCCACCGAGATGCGGTTGGGCCATCGGGCGGCGTGTGGCGGATGTGAAGGGAGAACTCGTCGGCCCCGCGCTCCATACACCAGCGCAAGAGCCGCCATGACTCCTCCACCGAGTAGTCATCCGAAAAGACGTGGATTGGCCAGACCATGAGTGCCATAGAGTTGACGCCTAACGCGCTTTATCGGCTGTGCCCTCCGCTGCCCGACCCTTCCAACCAGGTCCGGCTCAAGCCACGTATGCGTCTAGCGCCGTCACGCACAGTCGTCGCAGCGCTCCCCTCGTAGTGCCTCGACACCCTCTCGGGCGATGATGGGAGTCATGAGCAGCGCTGCAACCGAGTCCGCCCACCACCATCCCAACCCAGCGTTCAGAGCCAATCCGCCCAGCAAGATCGCGGACAAATATGCGCACAGTGATGTCTGTCGCGAGTCCGCGTGCATCGCCTGACTGTCGAGTTGAGCTGCCACGACGCGTTTCCGCGTTGCCAACACTGGCATGACAATGAGCGACGCAATAGCAATCCCGATACCCAGGATGCTCGGGGATGTGTGGTCACGTAGGATCAACGTCCTGCTGGCATCCACAGCCACGTACGCTGCCAACAGCAGGAACGAAACCCCCACGAGTCGCAGTGTTGTTCGTTCCCGCTCGGCGTGTCCGGCACGCTCCTGCAATCGCCACAGCAATGCAGCCCCTGAGCTACTCTCGATGGCCGAATCGATTCCAAAACCGATGAGCGCCGTACTCCCCGCCGCCGCCCCCGCGAAGATCGACACGACGGCCTCCAGGACGTTCCACCCGATCGTAAAGTACTCCAACTTCCTACCCGAGCTCAGCAAGGAACGGGCTTCGGGCGCGCCGGCCGTCGCGCTCGTTGCTCCGGACTCACCCATATGCATCCTCCCGCGGGGCAACGAGATTAACTCGCAACCTGCGAGGTCATCTCTATTGCCCGCCACTGACGACACGCTCCCGACGTCGCGGAGGGCATGGCCGATAACGTTCCTAGGTTCCGAACCGGCGCGTCCTCACGTCCCGCCGACGCTGCACTTACCGACGACGTCTAGCACCGCTTCCAGCACCACGATCTCGGCGCCGGTTTTCACCGGAGCGGCCGTAGGCCGCGCAGGCGGAACTCGGTTGTTCCGTGATTTCGCGTGCTCGGATGCAGCTATTTTCTTCATCCGGCCCAATCGTTTCCCGCGATGCGCTTCTCAGCAGCCAAGACCCGCGACTTCATTCCCCCGTCGGTCCAGGCGGTGCAAGCAGCGATATCGCACGACTACTGATGTGTTCCATGCGTTTCTCCTGCTCGCGCGCCCACCTGGGTAACGCCACTACGGTGCCCGCGACCAGGCTACCGCCGATCAATGAGAAGAACACCGGAAGGGCAAATCTCACGCCTGGGTCGTCCTTGCCGAGGAGAATGACAAAGAGCAGGAGGGCGAAGGCCAAGAAGAATCCTCCCAGGGCCATCCGGCCCACCGTCGTCGCGTTCGAATCTGCTAGTCGCAACCGATGCCCCGTCTCAGTTGGCTCGACGAACGCGTGCACAGTCCCGTGGGACCACTCTCGAAGACCACCAGACGAGGTCACGACGCCCTTCCCGCCAAACGTGGTGCGCAACTCGGCGATGAGCAGCTCCCACTCTCGGTCCGATGGGCTACGAGGGAGAGTCACAATGCTACCGACGGTTGTTGGCAAGCCGAGGGTGGTGCCTCGAGGGCGTGCTACCGCATGCGCTTCGAATGCCGCGACTGCCTGCGTGACACGATCTTCGGTCAATCCCACCTCGCGCCCGACCTCCTGCAACTCGCGGAGGGTCAAGCCATCGATCCCGGCAACAGTCTGTGCAGGAGCGTCTCCTTCACGGAGGGCCAGATCGAGAATCTGCCGGATTTCGTGATCCTGGTACCTGCGCTCCATGTGGAAGTCCGCAACTCCTGGTGGTGGCAGCCCGCCCGCCGTGACTGTCCGCTGTGGTTATCGACGCTACGGAGCCCTCAACCTACCCTCCGTCGGCTACATGCACGACCCGAAGCGATTTCACATAACGTTCAGAAGTTTCAGACGGCCGCATTGCTTCTAAGCAGCTACATGTAGCTCTCCGGCTCTGCGTTCGCTAGAAGCTGGGGGCTGATTGGATCACGCGGCTGTCCCGAAGGGCCGCGACCGCGCAGCGGGCGCGTGCTGAAACTGTTTGTTATGCGCAGGCCCGCTGCCGCTTCAAAACTACCTGGCATTTCCCGCGGTGGCGCCTGCAAATGGCCTCACTGAGCCCTCATCCATCACCCGCGCCATTCAGCTGTTGCTGCATGCTGCTCATGTCTGGCAAAAGCCACTGCTCGGCTATGCGACCATCTCCGATGCGGAATATCGACATCTCGTTGACTTGGACCCTCTTCCCCGTTGGAGGCTTGCCGAGCCACCGACCCTGATTGGTCCCACTCGAGACGTAGTGAATCACCACGAGGTTTCCCTCGGCAACGATGCGCTTGATGTCTTCGCTCCAGTCTGGAAACGCTTCGTGAAGCTCTCGTACGTGTTCTCGCAAGCCCTGGGTGCCTCTTGTGTCAGAGCCGTCAGGCAAGAAGTGAAGAACGAAGTCAGGCGTGAAGAACCCGTCGATGGCATCGACCTTGGCCTTGTTCCAGACTTCCGCGTTCATTTGGCGAACGAGCGCCTTGTTGCGCTCGACGGTGCTGTCGGGCTTCCCTAACCCGCACCCTGCGAGAGCCACCGAGGTCATACCGAGCAACGCAAGTGCCCGTGGAATGACTCGACTGGGGGTTCTCCCACTCATTGTCTGTCCTCCAACTCATGGCTGACCTCGAATGCCGCGTGACGGGCGCCCTGAGCGGCACCCACGTGTCCGAAGTTCAGCTTTGTCACGAACGAAGAGCGCTTCCCATACGCATCAGAGCGATCAGCACCCTCACACCCCAAGGGCTTTCGCATAACTCGCTTTATGTGCCGTCGCACCGCCGAACGATTACAGTGGCCTCCAGATCCCGAGTCTATTCGTGCGTGGATCTATCCGAATGCCGGGAATGTCCCAAACGACGGAGAGCACGCACCCATTGTGAATTTCGATGACCGCAGTTTGATGATCCTTTGGCTCGCTCCGACAGACTCGGGTTGTACAACTCTGGGTTTCACCTGACGCCGGATGCGCTAACCGCCCGCCCCCCTTTGCCCGCCGCAAGAAACTCGAGAGACCTGTCGATCTCGGTCGCGAAATCATTGGGGAGCCCATGTCCTATGCCTGGATAAACGATGAACCGATTGGGCAGTCCATTCTGATCGAAAGCCACGCCCAAAACCTTTTGTCGGGGGAGCCTCCAATCGTGTTCGCCATTCAGGAGGACAGCTCGAACGCCTCGTTCTGCCGCCGCACTGATTTTTTCGTTCTCGGGCTCGGAGGGATAGTGAGGGAAAGCGAGGAGGATGCCCGCAACTGGGATCTTCTCTTCGAAGGTGAGATCGAGAGCCACAATGGCACCAGAGGACTCTGCTGCAAGGAGCACCTGGGTGGGATCCACGGCGTAGTGCCCTGAAAGCTG
The DNA here is from genome assembly GCA_963751265.1 of uncultured Gemmatimonadales bacterium. GTDB lineage: Bacteria > Gemmatimonadota > Gemmatimonadetes > Longimicrobiales > Gaopeijiaceae > SZUA-318. The sequence goes on from CAVVTU010000003.1 coordinate 132,869, forward strand.
CTCATAGGCGGCACCCAGCTCTTCAACACTCTGTCCACCAAAGAAGCTTTTCGTATACGATCCATAGCATCGGCTCCCCTGCACGAAGGCGACGATATACCCGGCCTTAAGGCGCGGGGACACCCAATTCAGAGCCGTTTCGGCATGGTTTCCACCACCACCGTGAAGCACAATCACCAGCGGATACAATCGCTCCGGATCGTAGCCATCCGGGAGGCTCACAAAGTACTCCAGAACGGATCGTTCTTGATCAAGGGCTCGCAAGCTCTCGTTCGCTGCAAGCATCTCTTCGTAGCCAACGAAGCCCTCGAACTCGGGGAGAAAGGGCGGATAGGGTTGTTCCCCCGTGCGGAGAGAGAAGTAGAACCCTTCTTCGACCGCATCCCTCAGCACCGCATAGCTCGCCTCGAAGTTCCCCGCTTGAGCGTGAAAGGTGAACAAGGCCCTGAGAAGGAGGAATCGGGAATGCTGGTCGTCGAGCTCCGCGAGCGCCCCTTCGATCTTGGGAATGGCATTTCTCGCCTGTTCTGGTCCCTCCCCCTGCAACGACTCCAGCAGAGCTACCGCTTGGCGGGGAAGGTGAGGCCTGGGCACCTCGGCGGCGCGCTGTGCTCGCAGTGAACACGGGGCGAGGAGGAGGGCGAGAGTGAAAAAGACTACGGCCCTCATGGGATAAGATGTGGAATCTCTCATAGGACTTTCTCAGGTCAACATCTTTGCTCGAGAACCTTGGATCACGGATTCGGCATGGACGCTCCCGTCGCTTCAGGGAACGAACGTTGGGCAGCTACATGTGGCGACAAGAAGAACAGACTCCACGACCAATCGATGTCTCACCCTCGACACACGTCTTGCCGGCTCACTCACTTATGCGCGGCCTTACGATTCAACATGACCAGCCGTTCTGTCGCGCGCGGTCTCCCAAACACTTCCTCTTGACGCTCGCCTGAGAGTTGTACAGTATCCATGTACAACTACGCAGGAGAACTCCATGACCCCAAAGGTCTCCTACAGCTACGCTCGCCAGCATTTGGCCTCCCTTCTCGACCGGGCCGAAGACCGCCAAGAGGCTGTCGTCATTTCCCGTCGCGACCATGAGGACATGGTTCTCATGCCCGCAGCTGAGTTTCGCGCTGTCGAGGAAACCGCTCATCTCCTCCGTTCCCCAGAGAACGTACGGCGTCTGCTCCGTGCTCTCCAACGAGCCTTGGAGGGCACCGTCGAGCCCCAAGCCATCGAGGACCTGAGGGGGGAGTCTGGCCTCCAAGAAGTCGAAGCCTAAGCCCTCGAGCCCCGCTCGACTTTCCGTCTTCCAAGACGAGTTCAGAGAGGACCTGCAGTTCTGGGTTCAGACGGATCGCCGCATTGCCCTTCGAGTGCTCAAGCTCGTCGAAGCCGTCATGCGCGACCCCCTCGCTGGCATCGGGAAGCCCGAACCCATCAAGCATCTCGGTGCCAATATCTGGTCCCGTCGCATCACTCAGGAACACCGCCTCGTCTACCTGGTGCGTAACGATCGTATCGACTTCTTGATGGGCCGTTATCACTACTGACCAAACCTGAAGCGATTTCCCATAACGTTTCCAGGTGGCCGACGCGGCTCGCGTAGCGAGCCGTGTACAGCGTAGCGACCGTAGGGAGCGCAGCCGGCCACCGTGTGTTAGCCGTAGTTGGGCTCCTACTCGTCAGTCACCATGGCAGGGGAGAGCCGTCAATTCCCTCCGCCCCTGTTTCCGCTTCCAATGGCGCACCCTGACAACGGGACGGACACCCAGGCCACTCCTCGCCCCGATATCGTCCCGTCAGCGTGCCAATGGCGACGATGACGCGGAAAAGCAGGGCTTGGACGGGTCGCGGCATCATGGCCAGAGCTTGGGTATGACGGTGTCGCAAGGAGACGTGGGCAATGTAGAACAGAGAAGGCCGTCCCGTGGGGCTTGCATTTAGGACCTCGAAGACAGCTTGGAGGTAACGATCCAAATCCAGAACGGGCCGCACATGACCGTTGAACTGGAGTGTCTCGTCCCCGTCGTTCCACCAGCGATGGACGGACCCGCGAGGCAGTCGCACAGACTCCCCAGCACGCACCGTGATACGCCGACCGTCCACTACGGCCGAGAGCGTGCCTGAGGCGACGTACCCCTCTTCATCCTCTGCGAAGTGAATGTGCAGCGGTGGCCCCTCACGATGCGCGGGAAGCGTACCCTGCAGCTCCAACACGACTTCATTGCCCAACTGAACGCGCCGCAAGGACAGCCGTTCGCCGGTATGCCGATTTTCGAGGATCACTGGGTTGACCTCACTAGGTGTCAGGAAGTCGTATGGGTTCCACGGCTGTGCCTGAATCACAACATCATCACATTTGGGCTGAAGGCACAATTTCGGCTAACTATTTGTTATCGGACGGCGCTCCTTCAGTCTCCGTCCTCAACTCCCCGCATGGGCGCACCCGCATCCGGGGCGTCTGCCGGTGGGTCGGCCAGTGCATTCGCCTCTGCCCGGTTGACCTTCCTGAGAGCAATGAGTGCGAAGATCGGCAGGCCGAAGCCGAATATCCACGGCGCAGCCGGACCCGCCTTCAGGAAGGTGATCGGCGGCAGCTGCAGCTTGAGGAGTTGCAGCCCAATCTGTCCGGTTGTCCAGTTGAGTGTGAAGCTCCCCACCATGATGAACGACAGCACCGCCCACAGCTTCCGCCTGGCGATCTGTGAATTGAGCGCCCGATAGCTCGCCACACACGCCACAGCGATTGATCCTAGGCCGAGCATGAACATCAGCAGGTGTGGCAAACCCATGTCGAGGACGCTGAACGCATTGGCACTCACGAGAGAGCGCTCGCTTCGAGCGACGTTGAAGCCGTAGAGTCGCCCATCGAGGAGGCGCACGGTCGCCACGTACCAATGGTCGCCTGCTCGCCCCTCATAGGTCAGCCCCACGCTCCTTTGACCATTGACCACGTTGACGTTCACCCCGATCAGGTCGCGATCAACGAGATCAGCGTCTTTGAGCGTCTCGCCAATCTGCGACCATACCTCGTCCGAGCCACGGTTGGTGACTGAATGGTGAAACGAATCCTCGATGGCGCTCCAATCCTGAGCTCCGGCCCTCGCAAACGTGACGTCCACTGCCTCGCGTTCACCGGGCTGAACCCATTTGGCGGCGACCTTCGGGATATCCGTAGAGCATGCCGCGAGAGCAAGACAGCATGCGGCGGCAGTGAGGCGCCGGGCTCTTGTCATGTGCGCCGTTCCCGATTCTCTGTGCTCAATCCCGTTTCGTTTATGCGCTGTCCGCTAACGTTCAAAGTTGCCGGCGCGGATCGCGAACGCGAGCCGTGCTAGGCGAAGTGAGCGAAGCGAACGGAGCCGGCGACTGTTTGATATACGCCGGCGCCGCCAGGCTTTCTCTATCCGAGGCTCCCGACGCCAGCGACTAGGCGCTGTTCGAATCCCGGCCCGTTCGCGGTCCTACCGTCGGAACCCATCCATATCGAAGACCCGTCCTCCCACCACCACCCACCGGCCTCGCCGGAGTTTGGAGATGTCCGTCAGGGGATTGCCTTCCAGAACCAGCAGGTCCGCGCGCTTCCCCACCTCCACCGTGCCCACCTCCTCCGCCATCCCCAAAGCACGGGCCGGAACCACCGTGGCCGCCTGGAGGGCCTGCATCGGGGTCAGGCCCGCTGCGACGTAGAGTTCGAGTTCGCGAAGGAGGCTGAAGCCCGGCACGGCACCGTCGGTCCCCGCCACGATGCGGACGCCGGCGTCCCGCATAGCCGCGACCCGGGCGAGGTTCGTCCTGAGCCGCTCCGCGGCCTCGCTGGGCGTGGCGTCGGATGCGGCCCCCCGGTAGTTGGCCGCCATGGGCCCCGCCACCCTCCGGATCCCGGGCTCGAAGTCGGCGATGGGCGTCTCCCGCGAACGTCCCAACAGTTCGGACCAGACCAGCGTGGGGTCCACCACTGTACCGGCCTCGGCCAAGACGGCGAGGTCCGCCCTCACTTGCCGCTCGTCCCCCCTAAACGGCATGTGGGCCACTTGGTCCATCCCGGCGACGATCGCTTCCTGGAGCGTCAAGGCGCTGGGAATGTGCCCCGTAACCGTCATGCCCAGTTGGTGGGCGCGGGAGGTGATGGCCGCCACCACCTCCGGACGAAGCCGGCTGTAGAGCTTCATCTGCCGGAAGCCCTCGTCGTGGTAGCTGTCCACCACGGCTCGGCCTTCCTCCGGGGTGGACGCCGTCACCATGCCAAAGCTCAGGGAGTCGCTTCCGTCCACGAGCCCTGCCAACACCATCCGAGGGCCCAGAGCCCGACCCTGGTCCACCGCGTCACGGAAGGCGGTAAGGAAACGGCGTTCGCCCCCCATATCACGGACGGTGGTTACCCCGACGGCGAGGTACGCCTGCGCCCACTCGATCTGGCCCACGTGTCCGTGCATGTCCCAGAGTCCGGGAACGACGGTCAGCCCGCCGGCGTCCAGGGGCGCCACCCCTTCGGGCACGGTGACCCGATCCCGGGGACCCACGTCCACGATGCGGTCTCCGCGGACCACGACGGTGGCGTCATCCACCTGCGCCGCCCCACTTCCGTCCACCACCCGCACCCCCACCAGGGCGAAGTCCCCGGCCACCATCGGGCGGGCGGCGGCGGACATGTCGGCCAGGTCGCCCATCCGGTCCCGAATGGCCACGGCCTGTAGTTGCGGTAACGCTTCAAGCAGATCTTTCCGCACCCCCTCCAGCGGGAGGATGTGGATGCGGGTCAGCGCGGCGGCGAACCGGCCGGCCTGGTCCAACCACACCGCTTCCTTGCCCCACACCACTCCGTCCACGGAGTACCTCTGCAAGACCACGGGACGCCCGCCCACCCAAACCGTGTCCACCCCTCGGAATTCCACCAGGATGGAGTCCTGGGACCCGCCGGGGATCAGGCGCATCCCGTGGGGTCGACCGCTGGCCTCCCAGGAGGCGATGAGCGCCGCCCGAGCCGACAGCGGCGCCCAGCCCCGGGCCAAGAAGTAGGGGCCTGCCACGTCAACGACGGTGTTCTGGCCCAGGTCCTGGACCTCCACCCTGGAGCCCTGGGCCGCCGCATGGACGTCCACCTCTACGAATCGGTATGTGCGCCCCCGGGCCGTGAAGTCCGTGGGGCGTGCCCCTTCGTCCAGCTCGAGCGAAGCCACCAGGTCGCCGGAGCTCCCGCGTTCCACGAACGCAGTATGGGACCGAAGAGCGTACCCCGAGTCCGTAACCTCGATGGCGAACTCCTCGGTCCCCACGGGCCGCTCGATATAGTGGAGCACTACGGTGGCCGAGTCCGGCGCCAGCCCCGGGGTGCCGGTGGAGTCGGCGCACCCGGCGAAGAAGAACATGCCGCAGCCTATAAGCACCCTGGTGAGGGCCCACGGCTGAACCGTCCCGTGCCACCCCTTTCTAAAAAGGACGGTCTCGGCGAAGCGCCGGGCGCGCGGACCTACGGGGAATCGACGCAAAAGACCTCCAGGAAGACGGCGGCGAGACGGGCGCCGCGCTGGGGGCTACGGTAGACCCGGGCCCGAGCCCCGACAAGGACGGAGGCCGCGAGCGGGTGGCGTTTACCCGCCGACTACGGCCCCTATACACTTCCCTTCATGCTCGCGCGGCTCGGCGGCTATAAAGACCTCTGAGCCACGGGGAATCGGGGCAGCGTCGAACGGCGAGCTACGCCCGCAGGCGGGCCCGAAGCCCCACCAAATCACGACAATCCTGTCTACTTGGCCCAGTTCGCCTGCAAGCGGACCATTGGCTCTCTCGCAGTTGAAAGACCTGACCAGCTACGTGGATCCTGTGACCCAAAGCATCACGCTCTCCAAGAGGGCACTGTCTGGCGCTTAACGTTCAAAGTCTCAGACGGCCGTATTGCTCCTAAGCCGCTATATGTAGCTCTCTGACTATGCGGTTGCCAGAAGCTGTGGGCTGATTCGATGACGCGGCTGTCCCGGAGGGCCGCGACCGTGCAGCGGGGAGGGAGCTGAGACTGTTTGTCATGTGATTTCGCGTGCCCGGACGCGGCCATTCTCCTCCTCCGGTCCACTCGGGTCCCGCGATGCGCTTCTCTGCAGCCCAGACCCGCGACTTCATTCCTCCGTCGACCCGGGCGATGCAAGTAGCGATATCGCACGACTGCTGATGTGTTCCATGCGCTTCTCCTGCTCGCGTGCCCACCTGGGTAACGCCACCACGGTGCCCCCGACCAGGCTACCGCCGATCAACGAAAAGAAGACGGGAACGGCAAATCTCACGCCTGGGTCGTCCTTGCCGAGGAGAATGACAAAGATCAAGAGGGCGAATGCCAAGAAGAATCCTCCCAGGGCCATCCCGCCCACCGTCGTCGCGTTCGAGTCCGCCAACCGTAACCGATGTCCCGTCTCGGTTGGCTCGACGAACGCGTGCACAGTCCCGTGAGACCACTCTCGAAGACCACCATACGAGGTCACCACGCCCTTCCCGCCAAACGTGGCGCGCAACTCGGCGATGAGCAGTTCCCACTCTCGGTCCGATGGGCTACGAGGAAGAGTCACGATGCTACCGACCGCAGTTGGCAAGCCGAGCGTGGTGCCACGAGGGAGCACTACCGCATGCGCCTCGAACGCCGCGACTGCCTGCGTGATACGATCTTCCGCCAATCCCACCTCGCGCCCGACCTCCTGCAGCTCACGGAGGGTCAAGCCATCGATCCCAGCAACAGTCTGTGCAGGAGCCTCTCCCTCACGGACCGCCAGATCGAGAATCTGCCGGATTTCGTGATCCTGGTACCTGCGCTCCATATGGAAACCCGCAGCTCCTGGTTGTGGCGGCTCGACCCTCGTGACTGTCCGCTGTGGTCGGCGACGCTATTGAGCCCTCAACCTACTCTCTCCCGGCTACATGCACGACCCAAAACGATTTCACTCGAGTCTTCAGATGGCCGACACGCCTCACTTGCGAGCCGTGTTCCACGGAGCGCCCGGAGGGCGCGGAGGCGGCCACCGGGTGATATGCGTAGGCCCGCTGCACCTTCCAACTCGGAGCCACTTGGGCAGAGGTGCCTGAAGATGGGGCCCGATGAGTCCTCACTGATCACCCGTGCCGGCGAGCTGTTGCTGCATGCTGCCCAGGTCCGGCAGGAGCCACTGCTCGGATATGCGACCATCTTCTATGCGGAATATCGAGATCTCGTTGACCTGGACCCTCCGCCCCGTGGGAGGTTTGCCGAGCCACTGACCCTGATTGGTGCCGCCAGAGACGTAGTGAATCACGACCAGGTCTCCCTCGGCAACAATGCGCTTGATGTCTTCGCTCCAGTCTGGAAACGCGTCGTGCAGGTCTCGTACGTGTTGTCGCAGGCCTGCGATGCCTCTTGTCTCGGAACCATCGGGCAGGAAATGAAGAACGAAATCAGGCGTGAAGAGCTCGTCTATGGCATCGACGTCGGCCTTGTTCCACACTTCCGCGTTCATGTAGCGCACAAGCTCCTTGTTGCGCTCCAGCGCCCGGTCGGAACCTGTTCTGTCGCACCCTGCGATGGCCGCCGTGACCACAACGATCCATGCAAGAGCCAGAGAGATGATTCTGCTGGAGGTTCTGCCAATCATTGTGTGTCCCCCTGCACATGGCTGACATCGGCTTCGAGCTTCGACGAGGCACCTTTCTCTGATCCTATCTTGCACCGCTTCCAAACGGCCCACAAGCCTGCGCCGGTGTTCTCCGGAGCTGCCCCATGCGCGTCGTATACGCAGCTCGTTTGATATACGTGGGCCCCACGGTGATCGCGTGATCCAGATGACCGTCGACTCCTGGCTGCGCGGAGGGGCGAGGTGAGGCCGCGGCATCCGCAACGCGATGGGACTGCTCTGAGTCAACGCGCGCGCCGGTAGTGCATGGCGACCGCGCCGTTGCGGAGCGGCTTCGCCGAGACCAGCTCGAGCCGTCGCGTGCTGGGCAGCCCGCTCTGGTACAGGGTCGGGCCGTGGCCGGCGATCCTGGGGTGGACGAGGAACTTGTACTCGTCGATCAGATCCAGCCGGTCCAGCTCGGTCGCGAGCTTGCCGCTACCGAGGAGCACGCCGGCCGGGGTCGCGTCCTTGAGCTTCTGCACGCCCGTGCGCAGGTCGCCGGCGATGTGGTGGCTGTTGGTCCACGGGAAGTCCTTTCGCGTCGACGACACCACGTACTTCGGCTTGGCCTCCAGCTTGACCGCCCACTCGCGCATCGCCGGCGGCGCCTCCTCGTCGCCGCGGGCGACCGCCGGCCAGTAGCTCTCCATCATCTCGTAGGTGACGCGGCCCCACAGCATCGCCCCGCCCTCGTCCATGAGGCGGGTGAAGAAGGCGTGTGTCTCGTCGTCGGCGATTCCTTCCTGGTGGTCGACGCAGCCGTCCAGGGTGACGTTGATACTGAAGGTCAAGAGTCCCATGGCGGCGAGTCTACTCCGCGGTGAATCAATGAACGAAGTCTGGACCTGTCAGCAACCAGGTACACGGTTCGCAGTGGCGCCGCTGGCACGATGAAGCATCCTCGGTGGAGCCTGGGAACGCGATCCTCATCCGGATCTGGATGCACTCTATCGGCACCCCCCATGCCCTCTATGCCGGGCCGTTGCCTTCATGGAGCTGCTCACCGTTCGTAGGAACGGCGGATAGAGGTTCTCGAGTTGCGACGCCGGCGCGGCACAGTACCGAATCGTGGCACGTTCCAGGATCACTTCCTCAGGCTTCCCGCGGGCATTCTATCCATGCGCCGGTGTTCTCCGGAGCGGCCAAAGGCCGCGCAGGCGCAACTCGTATGTTATCGGCTGCTGAGGGCTCCCTTCAACGTGTCTTGACCGCAGGACGATTAGTCATTAGGGTCATTTGGACCTATTTGTACAGGAGGTCCCTCATCATGCGAACCGAACCGCTTCCGAGGTCAAGGCCAAGCCGCGCTAGCGGCTTAGACGCAATTCCCTTGCTCCGATGTGACATCCTTCTCGAGTCCCTTCTCCGTCCTCTCGAGGCTTCGATACGCGGCCCATCTGACCTACAGAGACCCTCCGCTCGGCTCCCGCTCGCGCGACTCACGAATCGCGGCGAGGATCTCGGCTCGTTCCAGTCCCGTGTCCACCCCAGGAACGTCCAGAGGAGATCTCCCGGGCACGCACAGGGCGCACTGCGAACTCACTTCCGTCCCGTCGCTTGATTCGGATCTCGCCGCCGCTACGTGCCTCGTCCAGCACGCGTGCCAGTCGCTGGCGCGCCTCCGAGTATGTGTAAACCTTCATGACGCCACCTCCAGCACTTCGATTCCAAGCTTCCTGGCCACCTTGCACTGTGGCCCGTCCAACGAGAGCAGCGGCGTTCCGTACCGTCGAGCGCATTCGAGAACGTACGCGTCGTACGCATAGATGCCTTGCTCATGGCCCAGCCTCACCGCCTCCTGCAGATCAACGTCCACCAGCTGAACAGGGATCGCCTCGAAGGACTCAACGGCCTTCTGAGCCTGCCGCAGTTGGATGCGCCCTCGCTTGAATAGCGCGGTCAGCGCGTTGCCGACCTCGGCGCCACCGAGTGCGATTGCGGCACGTCCAGCGATCATTCGCCGGGCATCTTGCGGTCCGTCCTCTCCAAGCGCCGGTGTTCACCGGAGCCGCGTTAGCGGCGTAAGCGCAACTCGTATGTTATGGGATGTGGCGCCTCCCCCGTGGGCGACCTCAGCCCATACGGGCCTAGCCCACCTTCACCGGCTTCTTCTCCTCTTCCAGATCCTCGAAGAGCTGAATGCGCACGCGCCCGTGCAGAAAATTCGCACTGGCCTCCAACTCTCCTCCCATGGCCTCAACAAACCGTCTCAGAGAGCTGAGGTACATGTCTGTTCGCCGCTCGAGCTTGGACACGGTCGCCTGGGTGACCCCAAGGACCTCCGCCAACTCTTGCTGCGACAGCGCTCTGGCTTGGCGCAACTCCTGAAGAGGCGGCTCCGCCAGCAGTTCCTACGTACGCTTGCGGATCTTGTCCTGTCGCTCCGGTGCCATCCTTTCCCGCACCGTCCGAAACTTCGTAGCCATTGGAGTGAGCCCTCCTCTTCGAGGATCCGAACATGTTCATCGTACAGGTCATCGGCCCGTGGTGCGAAGACCTCGTCCAACCGACCATCCCCGTCTTGTCTCCCCCGACCAGCAGAATCGCCACGCGTCGCGGATCAAACGCATACAACGTCCGGAACGGCTCCCGTGGATCTGCGTCCTAAGCTCCCTCATGTGGGAGTGCCGCGACGAATTCACCTGGCTACTGAAGGGAAAGGGTAGATGGGGTCCGCGTTCCTCAAAGAGTCCGACCGCCGCTGCGATCTCGTCTTGTTCCTCGGCTGTGAGCTCCTCGAACCACACCAACCACTCGTCGGTGACCTCGACCTCATATGCCATAAGATGCATAATGCATCATGGGGCATACTCACGCAAGAGGCCGAGAGTTCCAGTCTGGTCCATGGTCACTGCCTGCGGCGCCATTTCCCATAACGTTCTCAGAGTTGCGACGTCGGCGCGCCCACGCGTCTCGACGAGGCTGCTATCTGCGATACTCTCACGCCCGCCCGCAGGCTCCGCCATGTACTGCGCCGGTGTTCCCCGGAGCCGCGCATCGCGCGGAGTAGGCGCAACTTGTTTGTTATCTGACGCAGCGCTTCGACGAACCGCCCCCCTTAGGACTCCCACTCTCTTCTCAAGATCGAGAGGACGGAGTCGTCGATGGCTTCGCCCCCTCACCCTGTTCAAGCACAACACGCCTTCCTTCGTCATTCCAATCTTCTCCGTCACCCGTTGTGAGCACACACCGCAGGTAGGTGCCGTTGCGCCGGTCCTTCCGGCCCGACACTTAGCCGAAGGCCTTCCTCTCTCTCTTTCGGTCTCCCCGACCTTAGCCGCTTTTACACAAACTTGGGGACACCACCGAGCACCATCGACGCTCCGTATCCGTACGGTCTTCGGCTTCCGCGCGCCAGCCCAGTAGCGCCTTGTTGACCCATAGCACTGTAGCTATATTCTCGTCATGGATTCAGCCTCACGGCGCCCACGCCACTTCACCTACCGCGCCGCCTACATCGCAGCGCTGCCCAGGGCCGTCTATGTCCTTCACGTCTTCAAGAAGAAGTCTACAACCGGAATTGCCACGCCTCGGCCCGACAAGGACCACATCCGTGCTCGCCTGGCCGCCGCCCAGGCCCACACATAGACACCTACGGAGACGGCTGACCGTTCGCGGAGACGACCATCATGAGTGATGAACTGAAGGTCCACGACAGTACTGGGAATGTCTTCCAGGACATGGGCATGCGCGATGCCGAGGAGCGTCTTGCCAAGGCCGAACTCGCCCGCCTAATTCGACGCGAAATCACCGCCCGTGAATTGACTCAGGTCGCGGCGGCCGAACCTCCTCGGCATCCAGCAGCCAGACGTCTCTGATCTCACCCGAGGGAAGCTCTCCGCTTCAGCATCGCCCGTCTTGAGCGTTTCCTCAACGCACTCGACCTCGAGATTCGAATTCAGGTAGGTCCACGGCCCCCAGGAAAGCCACAGGCCGGGCTCAGCGTCGAGATGGTCGAGTCCTTCTAACAGCCTCTCGCCGCTGTACTGCCAGTCGCAGCAGTCATTTCCGATAACGTTCTAGAGTTGCGACGCCGGCGCGTCACAGCGTGTGTTCGTGGCACGTCCAGCGATCATTCCTCCCGCTTCCTGCGGCCCATCCTCTTCATGCGCCGGTGTTCTCCGGAGCCGCGATAGCGGCGTAGGCGCAACTCGTTTGTTATCGGCTGTAGAGCGTGCTGGGCTGAACCCTCACGACCGGCCTCGCCAGTAGCCCGGCTTCTGTCGCTGGTGCATTACAGCAACGATCTCGATGACGTCTGGAAGTATCTGATACACAATTGTGAACGGGAAACGTGCCAGCACGACGCGGCGGACATCCTTGGCCGCAGGCGACCCACTCTCCGGCCATTCGGCGATTCTGTCCGCCACGACGCGAATTGCACGGCGGCTCTCAACTCCCGCCGCGCTTCCGGGTGGAAGCGCACCGCGCTCGTCGTCACGTCACTTCTCGAGGAGACGATCCAGTTCTGCGAATACCTCTTCAGCCGGAATAGTCTCGACCTGACCGCTGCGTAGTTCCGCAACGCGTCGAGCAATCTCTGTCGCCCAAGCCTGCTCGACTTCCGCTTCCTCGTCGAGGCTGCTGATCAGAGCTTCAGCGAGAAGCGCACGCTCTTCTCGAGGTAAACGCCTCGCCTCAGCCTCGATCTGTTCTCTCTTCATGGCCATTTGAGATCTCCCCGCCCGTGGGTCCACCCCAATCTACTCCATTCGCCCCTTCTGGAGCACACCCCGAAGCAGACTTCAATCGCCTCTCCCACACCCTTCACGTGTTCCCGCTCTATTGCCGATAACGTTCAGAGGTTGCTGACGCGGCTCGCTATGCGAGCCGTGTTCTCCGGAGCGAACGTAGTGAGCGGAGGCAGCAACCGCATTGTTATCGGAGGTCGGCCGCGAGAATGGGTGGACGGACCCTGAGGGCTGACCATGGACAAAGATGTCTTGCGGCGACGGCTGCGGGAGTCTCGAGCAACCCGGGTGAGGCGCCGAGCAGGGCAGGGCGCGCGCGAAGGGAACCTCATTCCCCTGTCGAGCCTGGCGGGGGCGATGCCCGTTGATGTCTTGGATCCTCATTCGGCGCGCGAGCTCCCGTTTTCAAGTCCGCCGCAAGATCGGGCCCACGAAGCTTGGTGCCGATCTCGGATAACTCGCTTTAAGCGCTGTGCCCGCTCGGTGCTTTCCCTAAAGGTTCCCCACCTGCCTACAGGGGCTTCCGGAAGAATACTTCCCCCACGCCGCCTTCATTGATCCCGTTGATGACACCACACTCCACAAAGCCCATGTGCCGATGCCACGCCTGCGGCTGCGGTTCGTTAACCTGAGATGACGAGAACAAGAAGGAGTGGCCGGCATCCCTCAGCACCTTTTCGACGTGTGAAAGGAGAGCTCTGCCCACTCCCCTCCCCCGGTACGGCTCAAGAACGCGGATTATGGCGATGTAGGGCCGGATCGACCATAGATACTCGATCCGTATGTAGCCGACTGGATTGCCACCCATTTCGGCGACGAACACCTCGCCCTCTTCAATCTTCCGTTCAACCACGGCCGAGTCCACGTACCCGTCCTGACTCACGAAGGTTAAGTCCTTCGTTGCCGCCGTTCGTACCATGACCGTCATCTTCCACCCCATAGGCCGAGAGGCCAACGCACTTCTCACCGCTCTGCGTCTAAGGCATGGCGCTTAACGTTCAGAAGTTGCCGACGCGGCTCGCACGAGCGAGCCGTGTTCTCCGGAGCTCGCGAAGCGAGCGCAGGGCGGCAACTGCATTGTTATAGGGCGTCGGCGTCTCGCAGGCTAGACGGAACCCTCCCTTTCTCTGACAGCCACATGCCTCACGTCAGCGGCCGCGCTCGAACTCCGAGACTTTGAGTTCGGTCGAGTCCAATGGCTGGAACGCGCGGGCAGTGGCGGACGGGGGGCGAGTCGAATGTGCAGCAACTGCGGACGTGGGGGATTCCCATCGATGCGTGCCGCGCGTGTGTGTCCCTTGAGCTCGCCGCCGACGTGGGCCACCCGCTACGCCTGTCCTAGCCGTATTCCGAAGCACGAGGACTGGCCTTGGAGCTAGATGGCTCGCGCCGGACTGCCGAAGTGTCGCGCCTAGCCGATGAGTATTCGGGGCAGGGAAATGAGAGCGCCGCATCGAACGGCGGGGTCGTCTTTCTCCGAAACGGACGGACACCTGAACTGGGCCTTTCACCGCGGAGCCCGCGGCGCGAGTGATACCTCTATTCTCTGGTCCGGCGTACGAACCTCATGTGCTCGGGCCGATGCCCGATAACGTTCCAGCGGTTGCCGAACTGGCCCCACCCGATCTGTCGACACTCCGCTATCCTCCATGACGCCGCACCTTGCTCAAACGTGCAAAACAGATCCCGGGCCAGTTGGGACGGAGGCCGCCGCCAGGCGGCCGTAGCCGGCAACCCAGCGTGTTAGACGTCGTTGTCCTCTGCACGCTCGTCCAACCCGCCTCAGATCCGCGTGCGGCATAGGGATATGACGGACCGCCCCACTTCTCGGGCAACCTAGCGTCTTTGGCGCTAACCTGCGTGAGCAACATGCCCGGCCGGGGCCGCGAGCTGCAAGGCGAGTGGCCCCGGACCTTCCAGCTGACCACGGCAGCTTGAGCGCCCAGATAGGCAGCGCAGGCTCCATTCCGTCGACACCGTCAAGGGCTCGCCCAGTCTTCGAGCAACCTACTTCTGCACACCCCAGTTGCCAGGATCCTCCGGTGGGCTTCCGGTGACAACACCCATCCGGCACCGGCCGGACATAGGCTCCCGGCCGCAGGTTAAGTCACCGTCGTGGCGTAACGGCCGTTGCTGCTGTGAGTAGATTGGCACTCCAGCAGTCGCTACTTGCCACGCAGCTTCGCCCCAGCAAGGAACGACAGAGCGGCGACCACGGCGCAGGCAACTGTGGCGATAGTCAGGAACTCGGCATCTGCAAACATGATGCCGCGACCGTTCTGGAGGCGTTCGATGAAGGCCTGCGCGGTCACGACGCCGCCGAGTAACGTGAGGAGTGAGAAGAGGACTCCGATGACGGACATGACAACGGAGGCGCCGTTGGCTAAGGGGCTGGCCATGTATCTCCTTGCGCATCCTAACCAGTGATTGTGCTGCAACGACTTTCGTCGCGGAACCGGCTCATGTCGGCTGTATCCCGACGTGTGACGCATATCGTTCACGCCGATGCGGATCTGGCGAACCTGCACCTAGCTCGCATCGTCACGCAATAGAAGCCACGGCTTGTTCCGGCCGGCGAGCCCGTCTCTGACAATGACGTCTAACGATTCAGCTGTTGCCGAAACGGCCTCAACCTGCCCGTTCCCAGGCTCAGCTCCAGACACTCCTGAAATCTGGCTCCTAAGCTCCGTTTGCGCACGGCCGTTTGGGATGGAGGCCGCCGCAAGGCGGCCGGAACCGGCAACAGATTTGTTATATGGCGTGTGTCGTCGTTCGACTCAATCGCCGTGGCCTGTGCCCTCCCAGGTTCCGACCGACCGAGATTGACATCGTTAGGCGGGTCGGGTAAGTTGATTGATCATTCAACCAACAAGGCCCATGGAACACGAAACACGTCGTCGTCTGGTGGACGCGGCCAGGGATTTGTTCTGGAAGAAGGGTTTCCACGCCTGCAGCGTGGCCGAGGTCCTTGAGTCTGCCGGGGCGAACAGCGGCAGCCTCTACCACTTCTTCCCGACCAAGCAGGACCTTCTGATCGCTGTTCTGGAGTGGTATTTCGCGAACCTGGAGGATCAGATCCTCGAACCAGCCCGCAAGCAGACATCGGATCCTGTAGAACAGGTGTTCGCTGTGCTCGAAGGCTACAGGCAAGCCCTTCTCGCCACCGAACTGACCTTCGGATGCCCCATCGGGAACCTCGCACTGGAATTCAAAGAGCCGGATCCCCCGGTGAGGGAACTGCTGGCCCGGAACTTCTCTCAGTGGTGTGAGGGAGTCGAGGCGTCTCTTCGCGCTGGCGCCCACCGGTTTCCGGGAGACCTGGATCTGAGCGAGCTCTCCAGGTTCATCCTCACTACGATGGAAGGTGGGGTCATGCAGGCCAGGACTCATCGGAGCATCGAGCCGTATGACGCCTCGGTCCGGCAGTTGAGGCGATACATCGAGGGCCTCCAGCAGGAGGCGAGGGTGGGCCGCACAGTGCCGCCCATGGTCAATCAACCGAAGAAGGAGGGTGCATGACCAAGTGGATCGGGATCGGAACGGTTCTACAGACCGCCATGGTGGTGGTTGGTCATTGGGTGACGGGCGTCGCGAACCTCTTCGGGCCGCTGGGGATGTTGATTTCCCTTATCGTGGGCCTCCTCTGGGCGAAGGGAGAAGCTGACGGCTTCGGAAACGGCGCCATGGGCGGAGCGGTGGTCGGGGGCGTCTGTGCCTTCATCGGGATCGTCATCTCTTTCCTTCTGGGTGACGTGACGGCCCTGATTCTCCTGCTCGGCACGCTCTCTTCGGCCGTGGCCGGCGTCATCGGGGGCCTCATCGGATACAAGCTTCGGCCCGCCGCCTGACGCCACCGCTCAAGAACTTGACCATCAACCGGACGCAAACAACCATGGCACCGTCACCGGAAGAGATGTTGCAGACGATGATCGGGAACCTTCCCGAGAAGACCGGGAAATCCCTGGGGGGATGGCAGGATCTCCTCGCGAAAGAAGGCCTTTCCGGTCACAAGGAGATCATGGCGTTCTTGAAGGGGACCCACGGGGTCACGCATGGGTTCGCCAACCTCATCAGCCAGAAGGCCCGGGAGGCAGGAGCAGACGGCCCCCCTTCCGGAGAGGACCTCATCCAGGAGCAGTACTCCGGGGCTAAACAGAGCCTTCGGCCCATCTACGAGGCTTTGGCCGCTGGCATCCAGCACTTTGGGCCCGAGGTGGAGTTCGCACCGAAGAAAACCTACGTAAGCCTGAGAAGGAAGAAGCAGTTCGCTCTAATTCAACCGTCCACCAAGACCCGGGTCGACGTCGGAATCAACCTGAAGGGAAAGGAACCCACCCCTCGCCTTGAGGAATCGGGGAGCTTCAACGCCATGGTGAGCCACCGCGTAAGGGTTACCGAGGTGGGGGAGGTGGACGACCAACTCCTGGGCTGGCTCAAAGAGGCCTTCGAGGGGGCCGGATGATGCGACCAGCGAAGAGTGCCTGCGCTCGGGCCTTGGTTTTTCTGACGGTGACAATGGTCGCTGGTTGCGATCGAGGGAGCGGCCCTGGGGGTGGGGGTCCGGCGGAGGAGAGGGCTCGTCCCCAGGCCCCGGATCTCCCCGAAGCTGATCTCGTCTTTTCCTCGAACCGGAGCGGGGACAGCGAGATCTACCTCCTCCCCGCAGGGTCTTCGGAATGGATCAACCTGACCAACCACCCGGGCGGGGATAACTGGCCGGTGTGGTCCCCCGACGGGACCCGAATCGCCTTTCAGAGCGACCGGGGGGGAAGCCTGGATGTGTGGGTCATGGACGCCGACGGCTCCGATCCCCACCGACTCACCACTGATCCCGAACCCGATTATCTGCCGGTCTGGAGCCCGGATGGATCTCAGCTCTCCTTCGCTTCCTGGAGGTGGGAGCCGGGCGACACCGTTCGAGCCAACCACATCTACATGATGAACGCCGACGGCACCGGGCAGGTGCGTCTCTTCCCGGAGTCACCAGGCACGTCCACCGATGCGTCCTGGGCTCCCGATGGGTCCGGGTGGGTCCTTTCCCGCAAGACCGGTGAGGAGCCAACCGATATCTTCGCCGTCGACGGCTCGGGTGCGGTGATCGGGAGACTCACAGAGGACGATGCGTCGAACGGCACAGCGGCCTTTTCGCCGGACGGTTCCCAAATCGCCTACTATGCAGACAGGGGTGAAGTCTCAGAGCTCGTGATCGCCGCATCCGACGGTTCGGACCCCAGGACACTGCTGGGTCAGGGTTTGAACTACTATCCCCATTGGTCCCCGGATGGGCGCTGGATCGTGTTCACCGCGGCCGGCGCCTCTGGCCAAAGCAACGATTACGACGTCTTGGCTGTCCCGGCCGACGGAAGTGGGTCACCGGTCACTCTCGCGGCGGGTCCCGGACGGGAGGCCGAGGGTCGGTGGCGGCCCAGCGGGGTGGAGGGCCCGTCGGATTCCCTCCCCGGCTCTGGGGAACGCGGTGTCCGGCGGGAGCTTCAGAAGGAGATCACCATCTCCGCGCCGGTGGAGCAGGTTTGGGCCGTGTGGACCGATCCGGAGGCCATGACGTTCGTGTCCCGACAGTCGAACATCGAACTCCGGATCGGTGGACCCTACGAGTGGTTCCTGGATCTTCCGCCAGACGAGGACGGGTGGCGGGGAGGTGAAGGATGCCGGGTCCTGGCGTTCCTCCCGTACCGCGTTCTCGCGTTCGATTGGAGCTTCCCACCTTCGATTCCATCCTTGCGCACCAGCCGCGCCAAGACGCAGGTCGTGGTACGTTTCGATGAGACTGGCAGTGGCACCCGGGTGCGATTCTCCCAAATCGGCTGGGAGGAAGGGGAGGAGTGGGATGCGGGTTATGCCTATTTCGAAGAGGCCTGGGATTACGTGCTTCAAGCCATGAAACAACACCTCGAGGGGGGTCTCCAGCCCACTCGCTGATCCGGAGAGCGTGATTCACGAGGAGGAAGGAAGGGAGCGCCCTCAACCCTGGGCGTCAGTAAACCCTGGAGCGTCCTCTGCACCTCGGCTCCTTCGACAAATCGGGAGACACATGTCATATAACGTTCAGAAGTTGCCGACGCGGCTCGCGCGAGCGAGCCGTGTTCTCCGGAGCTCGCGAAGCGAGCGCAGGGCGGCAACTGCATTGTTATAGGGCGTCGGCGTCTCGCAGGCTAGACGGAACCCTCCCTTTCTCTGACAGCCACATGCCTCACGTCAGCGGCCGCGCTCGAACTCCGAGACTTTGAGTTCGGTCGAGTCCAATGGCTGGAACGCGCGGGCAGTGGCGGACGGGGGGCGAGTCGAATGTGCAGCAACTGCGGACGTGGGGGATTCCCATCGATGCGTGCCGCGCGTGTGTGTCCCTTGAGCTCGCCGCCGACGTGGGCCACCCGCTACGCCTGTCCTAGCCGTATTCCGAAGCACGAGGACTGGCCTTGGAGCTAGATGGCTCGCGCCGGACTGCCGAAGTGTCGCGCCTAGCCGATGAGTATTCGGGGCAGGGAAATGAGAGCGCCGCATCGAACGGCGGGGTCGTCTTTCTCCGAAACGGACGGACACCTGAACTGGGCCTTTCACCGCGGAGCCCGCGGCGCGAGTGATACCTCTATTCTCTGGTCCGGCGTACGAACCTCATGTGCTCGGGCCGATGCCCGATAACGTTCAAGGTTGCCGACGCGGCTCGCAACGCGAGCCGTGTTCGCCGGAGCGAACGAAGTGAGCGAAGGCAGCAACCGCATTGTTATCTGTCGGCCGTGCCGACCGGGTAGTGTCCCCAAGTTTGTGTAAAAGCGGATAAGGTCGAGGAGGCCGAAAAAGAGAGAGGAAGCTCCTTGGGTTAGGTTGGAGTTGACGACAACAACCAGACCCGGAGAGCCGTGGGCCCTGAGCGCCGGAGGCGCGAGGACCAGGCCCCGGAACCAAGGAGGCTTCCTCTCATGGAGAAGATCACGGGAATCGAGCGGGCCACGCAAGACGAGCTGCGCACGGATCTGAAGTCGCTGTTTCAGGGCGCGATCCGCCTGACGCTCGAGATGGTGCTCGAGGAGGAGTTGAAAGCGATGGTGGGCGCTCGGCGCTTCGAGCGCGTGAGCAGCCGGAAGGATCGGCGCAACGGCACCTACCTGCGGCGTGTGCTGACGAGCCTGGGCCAGATCGATCTGCAGGTGCCCAGGAGCCGAGAGAACGGCGCTCCGGCCGACGTGCTGGGCCGCTACCGCCGCAGGACCGAGGACGTGGACGACCTGATCACAGAGGCTTACGTGCAGGGCGTGAGCCAGCGTGGGATGGGCGAGGTGACCGAGGCTCTGATGGGCGAGCGGGTGAGCCGATCCACGGTGAGCCGGACGGCCAAGAAGCTCGACGAGGCCGTCACGGAGCTGAAAGAGCAGCCGATCGAAGGAGCGCACCCCTATCTCTATCTGGACGCCACGTATCTGGACGTCCGCTGGGCCAGGAGGGTCGAGAACGTGAGCGCGCTCGTGGCCTACGCGGTGGGCCCGGACGGCCGACGCCGGCTGCTGGGCATCACGATCGGCCCGGAGGAGTCCGAGGACAGCTGGGCCGATCTGCTGAAGCAGCTGCTTGAGCGAGGCCTCATGGGGGTACGGCTCGTGATCGCCGACGAACACGCGGGGCTGGCTGCGGCCGTGCGCCGCTTCCTGCCCGAGGCCGAGCGCCAGAGGTGCAGCGTGCACCTCCAAAGGAACGTCCTCACGAAGGTGCCGCATCGGCTGCGCAAGCGCCTGGCCCGGGAGGTCTCGCCCCTCTTCAAGGCCGAAGGACTCGCCGAGGCCAAGAAGCGGCGCGACGAGCTCGTCGCTCGCTGGAGCAAGGAGTTGCCCGAGGCCATGGAGGTGCTCACCCGGGGCTTCGCGGCCGCGACGCGCTTCTACGCGTTCCCCAAGGCCCACTGGCCCAGGATCCGGACTACGAACGGCCTGGAGCGGCTGCATGGAGAGATCAAGCGTAGGACCCGAGCCGTCGGCGCCTTCCCGGACCGGGCCAGCGCCCTGCGCCTCATCACCGCCGTCGCGCTGCGCAGGACTGAGTCCTGGGCCGATCGGCGCTATGTGGACCTGTCCCTCCTGGACTCGGAGGAGGTGATCGCCCAGGCAGCCTAAGCGCACTCAACCCAGGGAGCTTCCTCTCTCCCTTTTACACATAAATCGGGACTTGACCGCCGACCGCGACCCTGCTCCCGCGCCACCTGCTTCCCAAGCATCTGCCCGTCCATCGCAAACTGAAAGCCGTTCGTCGCCGAAGCACGATCGGTTGCGAACTCCGGGGCGTCTACGAAGGTGAGCCCGCGACCGTCCCTCTGATCGTCGACGATCTCGAGGAGTCCATTCCTGGCGATATGCTCGTGAGGACTCCATGTCCCTCCTTGGTCCGGATCATCCGGAGGCGTCCGTTCCGGGGAGGCGGCTGGGGAACCTCATTTCGGGGGAGCGGGGTCGCCTACGATTCCCGTTCTCCTGACAGCATCCAAGGCTTTCAGTGTCACCTCCGCCAAACGCACGGCTGAGCAGATAACGTTCAGAAGTTGCCGGCGCGGCGCTCTGCGCCGTGCTCTCTGGAGCGAGCTCCGCGAGCGGAAGCGGCAACCTTTTTGTTATGGGATGTCGGCTGCTCAGCGACCGGACGAACCATGCATTCCGAGGGATTTCCCTTCGTCATACTGCGGCTCCCTCTCTCGAAACCCGAAACTGTAACCCTTCAGGGTTGAGTTTCTGTTATCAATCAGGGTTTCCGCTCGAGCCCACCAGACTCCGAGCAAGCTCATCCCGGATTCGCTGAACCCGGCCGCGGAAAGCCCGGGTCGTGGCGGACCAGATCGTTCGGGCGACGCCCACACCTGCCAGGCCTCCAGCACCCACGATCGATACTACGGCAAGAACTGACTCCGGCTGCAACGCACCCACGAGTCCGGCACCTGCGGCCAGACCGGCCCCAATCGTGCCCAGCCAGGTGAATGCGGCGACGCCCGAAGCATCACTGTGCACTCGTAGCGCTACGCTCTCAGAGGTAGCGTTGATCGTGACCGTGGTTCGAGCTATCCGACCCACGCTCTTCCACTCAACGGCGCCCGCTACCTCGTGAACCTCACCCCTCTGTTTCAGCGTCGCACGCACCAAGTCGAGGATCTCAATCCTCTCAGCCTCCGTGAGCACATGCTGAAACGTGCCCTGCGCCTGCTGTGTGAGGGCGCCTCCGAAAAGGCCCGAAGACTCCAACGCGAGGTCATCAGCCGCCTGGTCGATGAAGCGCCGTTCGAGGCCAACCTCCGACCCGATTTCGCGGACCTCCGCGATGGTCAGGCCCTCGGCGCCCTCTCTGCCCTTGAGTTTCTGAGAGGAATGGGCGGCAGAATCACTAGACTGATCTTGTAACTCCGTGGCCTTCTGAACGATGGCAGCGAACTCCTCGTCAGAGTAGCGCGGCTCATTGTGGTCACTCAACAAAGCCTCCCTGTGGTGCATCGGGTGGAGCTTCCGTGCGGCGCCACCCACATGTGAGACTGCGCCTACTAGGGTTATTCGGAGTTTGCCCCGACATCCATCCGCTCATCCTGACCACCTAACTCTTATTTCTTTGTCCGACTTTCCGTACCATAGTCGCTCCCGCCGATTTCCCATAACGTTCCAGGTGGCCGAACCGGCAAAGGACCGACCCCTGCAGAACATCTTATCCGCCCTCCCCATCACAACCCTACGACCGAAGCCCACACTGGTCGGCCGGTTGGGTCGGAGGCCGCCCACAGGCGGCCGTAGCCGGCCACCGATTGTTAAGCGCCGCTCTGGTCCCCCTATGAAGTGGCTCCCCCCCTACCCATCGAGTTGTACCTTCCCCGACTCCTTCCGGGCAGTAGCGATTAGCTCTTCGAACCGCGGGTGGACACGCAACGGCACCAGAAGGACGTCCCCGCCCCCCAGAAACTCGGCGTTGACGAACCCGCGGCTAATTGCGTTCTCCAGCCACTCGGCTGCCTCATCAAGCTGTCCCATTTGGGCGAAGGACTGAGCTAGTATCCAAGAGAACGTCTCGTCGTCCTTCGCCGTCACCAAGAGCTCCTGAGTTAAGGACTCTTCAAGGGATTGGCCTGCTACGGCGGCCCGGAGCAGCGCGGTTGATCGCTCCCAGTTGTCCATGGGGGTCTGCGCAACCGAGCCGCCCATCTGGGCCAGTTCGGCGTGGTTGCCCGACTGGGCCAAGACGATGGCCAACATCCAGCGGTAGTAGGTGCTACTCGGATCCATCTTGCAGGCGCGCTCAGCAAGGACTGTCGCCTCCTCCAGACGGCCCGCGAACATGAGGCAGTAGCCGCGAACGATGTACCCAAACGGTGAGATCGGGTCGAGGGTGAGTAGCTGAGCGGACACCCTAAGGGCCTCATCCACACAGCCGGTCTCCGCAGCAAAGAAGGCACGGAAGGCGAGCACGACAGTGTCCGTGGGGTCCAGCTCCGTCGCCCTCCGGAATCGCCGCATCACCTCTTCTGCCCCCCAAGGCCGCTTCGCAGCGGCAAGGCCCTTGTTGAAGTGACCCTTCGCCGCCGCAGGATCGAGGCAGAGGATCCTCTCCGCTATCTCGTCCATTCGGCTCGCAAGGTCATGCATCTCGACCCCGGTTGCGTGCGGAAGCATGAAGTAGGCTTCACCCAGGGCACTCAGGATCGCGACATTCTCACCCACCATCTCCTGAGCGGCCTCGAGATGCGCGATGGCCTTGTGGATCGATTCCTCAGTACCGGTCCATATCTCATGACGGGCTCGGAGGACGCACTCGTACGCCGCGACGTCCGGAACAGGCTTCGCCGCCAACCCCCTCTCCTCCTCTGGAGTCAGCTCCATGTGGAGCGCGTCGGCGATGGAATGGGCTACCCGCTCCTGGATGGAAAACACGTCGCCGAGCTCACCATCATAGCTCTCGGACCAGACGTGTGCGTCGGACACTGCGTCGATGAGCTGCGCCGTCACACGAAGCCGTTCCCCCGCCTTTCGCACACTGCCTTCTAGCACGTAACGCACCGCCAGTTCCTGGCCGATAGTGCGCACGTCCTTGCCGCTGTCCTTAATGATCATGGCCGAGGTCCGGGAGATCACGCGGAGCGAACGAAGGCCGGAGAGATCAGAGATCACCTCCTCCGTCAAACCGTCGCTGAAGTACGCATCTCCTGGGTCGGGACTGAGGTTGTCGAACGGAAGAACGACAATCGAGGCACCGGTCGGAGCGACAACTCCAGGCGTGGTGCGGTCGCCAGGCTTTGGCTCGGGGCGCGCCTGCTCAGGCTTGACCTCATACGCCCAGGCGAGGATCACGGCGATGGGGAACCCCACCAGCACCGCGACTACTACTGGAACCTGAATTTGCGCCCAGGACGGAAGGGCTGCGTCGCCCAACCCGATGATCCCAGCTCCAAGAACGACATAGGCCACCGCGACCCGGTAGACCTGTCGTCGCTTCAACTCAGCCAGGAATCCCGCAAGCTTGGACACCATACTCGGTGTCTCCGGAAGGTGGGGCGGTCCAGCAGCCACCAGTCAACTAGCAAAACTCGGTTCGGATGTCAGGCCTCGCAACCAAGTCGGCTGCGAGCTGCTTCTTCCAGCACAGGCTCGCCTTCATCCGCATCCGATCCATAGCCTGCGGAGTGGCGCTTAACGTTCCCAGAGTTGCGACGCCGGCGCAGCAGAACGTGCCACGTGTCACCGGCAAAGCGATCATTCCTTATGCTCCCTGCGGCCCATTCTGTGCCACGCGCCGGTGTACTCCGGAGCCGCGTCAGCGGCGTAGGCGCAACTCGTATGTTAGCCGATGCCGCTACACCGAACCGGTGCAACCCTACCCCTGCTGCGCCTCTGCGTGAAGCCTGAGGCCCAGAGCGGACACAACCTTCAGGATGGTGTCAAATCCCGGGGTGCGCTCTCCCGAAAGAGCTTTGTACAGACTCTCCCGCGAGAGGCCCGCATCCCGAGCGACCTGTGTCATGCCTCGGGCCCGCGCGATGTCGCCCAACGCCTTGGCCACAAACGAGGCATCCCCATTCGCCTCCTCTAGGCACGCCTCCAGATAGGCGGCCATTTCCTCTGGAGTCCTGAGATGTTCCGCTACGTCGTAGCGACTGGTGACTGTCTTGCCCATGTGCCTACTCCACCAAGTTGCGAGCGAGACGAAGCGCAGCGCGGATGTCCTTGGCTTGCGTGCTCTTGTCCCCTCCAGCCAGTAGGATGATCAGCTTCCGTCCACGCTTCTTGAAGTACACCCGATAGCCCGGCCCGGAGTCCACTCGCAATTCCGACACTCCCTCTCCGACAGGCTTGACGTCTCCTGCATTGCCCAAAGCGAGGCGCTCGATTGGTAGTGTCCCCAAGTTTGTGTAAAAGCGGATAAGGTCGAGGAGGCCGAAAAAGAGAGAGGAAGCTCCTTGGGTTAGGTTGGAGTTGACGACAACAACCAGACCCGGAGAGCCGTGGGCCCTGAGCGCCGGAGGCGCGAGGACCAGGCCCCGGAACCAAGGAGGCTTCCTCTCATGGAGAAGATCACGGGAATCGAGCGGGCCACGCAAGACGAGCTGCGCACGGATCTGAAGTCGCTGTTTCAGGGCGCGATCCGCCTGACGCTCGAGATGGTGCTCGAGGAGGAGTTGAAAGCGATGGTGGGCGCTCGGCGCTTCGAGCGCGTGAGCAGCCGGAAAGATCGGCGCAACGGCACCTACCTGCGGCGTGTGCTGACGAGCCTGGGCCAGATCGATCTGCAGGTGCCCAGGAGCCGAGAGAACGGCGCTCCGGCCGACGTGCTGGGCCGCTACCGCCGCAGGACCGAGGACGTGGACGACCTGATCACAGAGGCTTACGTGCAGGGCGTGAGCCAGCGTGGGATGGGCGAGGTGACCGAGGCTCTGATGGGCGAGCGGGTGAGCCGATCCACGGTGAGCCGGACGGCCAAGAAGCTCGACGAGGCCGTCACGGAGCTGAAAGAGCAGCCGATCGAAGGAGCGCACCCCTATCTCTATCTGGACGCCACGTATCTGGACGTCCGCTGGGCCAGGAGGGTCGAGAACGTGAGCGCGCTCGTGGCCTACGCGGTGGGCCCGGACGGCCGACGCCGGCTGCTGGGCATCACGATCGGCCCGGAAGAGTCCGAGGACAGCTGGGCCGATCTGCTGAAGCAGCTGCTTGAGCGAGGCCTCATGGGGGTACGGCTCGTGATCGCCGACGAACACGCGGGGCTGGCTGCGGCCGTGCGCCGCTTCCTGCCCGAGGCCGAGCGCCAGAGGTGCAGCGTGCACCTCCAAAGGAACGTCCTCACGAAGGTGCCGCATCGGCTGCGCAAGCGCCTGGCCCGGGAGGTCTCGCCCCTCTTCAAGGCCGAAGGACTCGCCGAGGCCAAGAAGCGGCGCGACGAGCTCGTCGCTCGCTGGAGCAAGGAGTTGCCCGAGGCCATGGAGGTGCTCACCCGGGGCTTCGCGGCCGCGACGCGCTTCTACGCGTTCCCCAAGGCCCACTGGCCCAGGATCCGGACTACGAACGGCCTGGAGCGGCTGCATGGAGAGATCAAGCGTAGGACCCGAGCCGTCGGCGCCTTCCCGGACCGGGCCAGCGCCCTGCGCCTCATCACCGCCGTCGCGCTGCGCAGGACTGAGTCCTGGGCCGATCGGCGCTATGTGGACCTGTCCCTCCTGGACTCGGAGGAGGTGATCGCCCAGGCAGCCTAAGCGCACTCAACCCAGGGAGCTTCCTCTCTCCCTTTTACACATAAATCGGGACTTGACCGCTCGATTCGTGCCAAGACACGAGCCCGACCCTTCACGTCTCGGAGGTCGTCGATCCAGCGCGCGAAGAGCTCAGTCTTGCGGATCTCGATCATAAGAAAGTGTAGCCAGATGGCTACACTCGGTCAACGCTCTTGAGCCGGAGTCTTCACACATCCGCACCGCCTACGCGGTTTCGGATAACGTTCCTAGAGTTGCGACGCCGGCGCGCCTCGACGTGCGATCGGGGCGCCTCCAACAATCATCCTTCACGCTTCCTGCGGCCCATTCTCTCCACGCGCCGGTGTTCTCCGGAGCCGCGATAGCGGCGCAGGCGCAACTCGTATGTTATCCGATGGGCGGCCGTATCAGAGCTTCGAGCTTGCTCCCACCCCACCCGTTGCTCGCACCACGTCCGCATAGAGTCGGTCGGGGGCTACATCCAACCCGCCTGGCCAAATCAGAGTGCCACTCTCTGAGTCCACCTTGACCTGGCCGAACTCAGATGGATTCTCTGTCCACCGCTTGAACACGCCTCGCCCGGCAAGATCTGAGAGATCTGCCTCGCCCTCCACCCCATTCTCGAAGCGCACCCAGACCTTGAAATCTCCGCGAGGCTCTGCAGCGATCACATCGTATAGCATCTCGCACTCCTCACCTGAGCGGCTCGATGGGTTCGACCTGCTCGTTCTCACTGGCCTTCTGCCACGCGAGCTCAAGCTCACTCTTGTGTAGCGCTCCCCACTCAACGACCAAGCCCAGCGCCCGCGGCGACAAACTGCCTGCCAGCACCGATAGGTCACCTATGGCGATGCTAGCCTTCTCTCCCCCATACCGCGCATGGAAGTGGGGAGGTCCGTGATCACCCCAATACATGTAGATGGCGATCCCAAAGAACTCGCTCAGCTTCGGCACGGTCTCCTCCAGCACAGCAACGTGATGGCCTCGTGCAAACCCGGCTACTGCCTGCTACGAGCGAAGCTTCTCTGAAAGACTCGCTGGGATTCCTTCAACCCCTCTTCCGTGAAGATCACAGACTTCGCCTTGCTCTTCGGATCCGTGATGAACCCCTTCTCATGCAGGCGATCCAGGACCTTCCAGTCAAATCCCTTCCAGGTTCGCCAGCCCTGATGGACCCCGAGCAGCATCAAGGCCAGAACCGCCTCGTCCACCCGATCCCAATCGATGGAATCCCAATCGATGGTTATCTCTGGCATATCCATGCTCACCACCCTATCGCCGCCTACGGATTCCAGCCACCATACCTTCGCAGGCCGCCTTTCGGATAACGTTCAAGAGTTGCGACGCCGGCGCGCCACAGCGCTCCATCGGGGCCTTCCAGCGATCCTTCCTCCCGCTTCCCGCGGTCCATGCTGGCCACGCGCCGGTGTTCTCCGGAGCCGCGATGGCGGCGTAGGCGCAACTCGTATGTTATGTGCTGGCGCTGTCCCTCAACGGTCGCAGACCACCGTCACACGGCCCTACACTTGGTCACTGTGCGCCGGCAGTGGCAGGCAGATCGTCGCGCGGGGCTCAGCTCAGGATGCTCAAGGACGAAGCTCGGCTGCAACTGACTCACAAGTACGTTCTCCGACTTCGTACAACCGAACCTGCTCGGAACCGTTTTCGTCGATGTAGACGCCAGCCGCTCGCCCGTCCCTGACGTCGTAGAGCGTCAGCCCTTCGGGGAGCCGCAGGGTACCACAGTAACGGCCGGTCCCGGCGTCGACTACATGCCATAATCGTGTGGCGCCCGTCCGCGCCGGATAGTTCTCCAGCCAGAGATCTCCATTCGCAGACACGAGAAAACGGGCGTAACCCGGTCGCTCACCAGGTGGGGCGAGGTTCCGCACCGCGTCCACATAGCGCCTCCGCATTGGGTCATTCGCCATGCTCGCCGTGCGCTGACTCACCCACGCATCTACATCGCCAGCGGTGATAGAGAGGTCGACGCCGGTGATACGAATGACTCTCCGCAACGTGCCGTCTGAATCCAGCACGTTGACGCTGATCCCATCGCCCGCGCCAACGAACACATGGCTCTTCCAGGTCCCGACGCTCGGTTGCCTGCCGAAAGGCGGATCCGTGAATCCGAGTATACCCCCGATGTGAGCAAGGAGAACCTCGGCCCCCGGCTCCGGCCCGATGCTCGAGGTCGGTCGCCCCTCACTCGTGTATCGATAGAGCCGTTCCGGCAGACGATGGCGTCCATCCCGTCGCTCGGATCCCAAGAGGCTCGCGGTCTGCATCAGTCGGCTCAGCAAGCTCCCGTCCGCAAGAGAATACAGGCCCTGGAGTGGCGCGGGGGTCTCGAAGGACAAGGGCACAACCCGGATGATTCGACCCGAGTGGAAGACAGAGAGGCGCATGAGACCTCTGTCAAGCGCGAGAATCGAGTCCCCGCGAAGGACTACTCCGGCGATGTGAACGAACTCCCCAGGACCCTGACCTTCGCCACCTATTGAAGACATCTCAACGCCACGAGGCGAGAACACCCGCAGTCGTGTGTCCTCGGCGACAACGAACGAACCATCCCGTCCGATCGCGATGTCACGGACTTGGTAGAACGGCTGATGTGGGAGGCTGTCAGAGATCGGAACCCGGTCCGGTGCCGGGAGCATCCTCCATGCCGAGCGCGGGCGGGGGGCATGATTGTCAGCGATCGTGACGCCCGCGCTGTCATGTACTGTGAGTTTCCATTGGGGGTCCGCAAGGTTGGGCGCGGCGGCCGGCTCGACCGCCCCCGTGCTCCACGAGCGCGTACCCGCAAGCGCTAGTGTCGTGATGCAGGCGATTCCGAGCCAAGGCCAAGGGGGGGCTCTCCTGTTCGACATGAGCTTGGAGTGTTCGAGGTACCTGTTGTGTGGTGCACCGGGCAGGGGATAGGCCCCCCCAAGAGCCAGCCCGCACTGGACACTTGGATTGAGACCTCGGCCTGTTCGTTTCTACCTGTTGTGTGCCAACTTGGCTGCTAGCAACTCCTCCAAGCGCTGGGTGGTCACCCCACCTGTCCATAGCTCGTCGTCCACCAGGAAGGTCGGCGTCACGGCGGCCCCAACATCAGCGGCGACACGAAGATCCTGCGAAACCCGCTCAGCAGGGGTTGCCGAGGAGAGACATGCCCCGAAGGTGCTCAGGTCTTCGATGGCTGCTTGCTGAGCAAGGTGGACCCAGCTTGTATCGGAAAGATACTGCTGACGTTCAAAGAGCAGGGCATGGTATTGCCAGAACTTGCCCTGCAAACCAGCACATTCGGCCGCTATCGCAGCGTGGCGGGCCAAGTGATGCGAGGATGGGTTGAAGAGGTGCCTGTAGACGACAGCCACCTTGAGGCTATCTGACCTCAATACTGTGTCGATCGACGCCCACAGCCTCCGGCAGTATGGACACTGGTAATCGGAGAACACGGTCAAGGTCAGATCCGGGGTCTCGGATCCCGTGCGCCAACCCTCTGCTGCGATGCGGTGCCAGTCCGAGACTGTGCCGGGGGTCTGCGGCGCAACGGCGGTGCGCCGGCCGATCGACGAGTATCTTATGAGCAACGTAACCGCAATCGCCGAGAGGATGATTCCGAGGACCGTTTGAAGCCTTTCAGGGATTTCCAGTTTCATCTGGGTGGTTCCTGAGCCTTCGACTGGCCATTCGGATCTCGAATCGCGAGGGCCAACATGCTGTCGATGCCAATCGGCAGGGCACGGAACTCTCCAGGCCCGATCAGGCGAAACAGAATGTGCGGGACGGTCGGCCGAACGTAGCCACTATCGAGAGACACCGCTCTCGAGAACACCACCATTTGCGGCACGGCTTGCCCCCCTCTGCTTCGAGAGGCGAGAAGCAACGCGGCGTCCAGGTTCAGCCATCCAGCGCCTATCGAGATCTCGTCGAACCGACCGAACAACTTCAGGGTCTCCCTCCCAACGCCAACGTCAGGGTCGACAGAGATTCCAACAGTATGGAACGAAGCACCGGCTGCGATCGCCTTGGCTCTGAGGGCACCAACCGTACGTTGGTAGTCGTCCCGAAACGCGGGGTCCAATACAGCATGGCAGGTCGCGTTGACGAAAAGCGCGGCAACGATCTGCGGTCCATCTTTCACGGCCAGCCTGTGATCCGGCACGTGCGCTCCTACGAAGGTACCTGCGAGCACCGAAACGGATAAGGCGACGCCAAGAATGACGCTGTATCGCATTGTCGAACTCATTTGGCGCCAGGCGCATCGCGTACCAACGAGGAGTCTCGCCCAATGACCAAGAACACCGCACCGGACGGTGATAAACTGCGGACAGACTCCGAGACAGCCGCGAGTTCCGGGCCGCCACGTACGACGTCAATCTTGAGCAAGTAATCTGTGTTCAGGTCACTTGGGGGACCGGCAAGATGGCGGAAGGCCAGTCCATTATGGACGATCGTCACCGAATCGGGTGACAGGTATTGACGCACAAGATCGACGTCACCAGTCACGAAATAGGGGCGCTGGTCGTTCCCGCTGCGCCAGCTCGGCGGCGCTCCACGACCTCCACGCTCGCACCCGAAGAGCAAGGTCGAAGCGACGCACACGACCGCCCAGCGCCGCCGCGCGCGGAAGCGCGAACCGTCCGGACCAGCATCATTCGACGGAACACTCACGACGCGCAGCGGCGAGGGTGGCGGGTGGTCAGAAGCAAACGCATGTTTCACAGGGATCATGAACGCAGCAGGCATTAGCCAGTGTCCGGCACCCGCCCTCCGGCTTGCAGATCTCGCCGGGGCAGGGGTCCGGCGCGGCGGTTGCCGAGCGCACTCCCCCCCAGAGTCCGAGGGCGACGACCAGGATAAGGGGAATGACCAGTCGCTTGCGCATCGTAGGCCTCCTCTGGTTGTGCTCTGCGTGGGACCGTACGGTCAGGTCGTGGAGTTCGTTCGGCTCCATCGATTGTACATGAATTCTCCGTGCTGTTGAGAATTACAACCCCTGTCCGGGAATCCGAACGGCGAGGCGAGAGTTGCAGACTCAGATGAAGTCTCTTTCCGAATGACTCACCGTCATCGGCTCTTGGCCGGATGGGGTCCTCCACATTCTGGCCTGTCCCTTGCCTTGAGGGTCAAGGTAGGAGATCGGTCACGTCCATCTCGAGTGCGGCGGCGACCCGTAGGAGGACGCGGACGGTGAACTTGGTGTACTTTTGACCGTGGAGGGTGGATACGGGCACGCCGCTCTTGTGGGCAAGCCAGCGCCATGTCCGGTCGCCGAGGGCCGTCTCGATTCTTGCGACGATGAAGTCGTGGAGTTCGTGATCATGCATGGCCACGCCCTCAGTCCGCCTAGTTGACGGTCGCCGATGGCTTATACGCGTTCGTCGGAGCCGGATTTCATCGCTTGCCGCGAGAAGCTGCGGAGCGTTGTAACGTCAAGGGTCACCGTAAGCGTGCTGTCGTGTGACTTCCTTGGTGAAGAGACAGACAGCCACTCGCCCGAGATGAGAAGAAGACACGTTGTATCTCCAATCCGTTGTTGGCCCCTTGCGGCTGACACCTTCCACGCTGCGGCGCTATGCTTGAGGCGCTTGCGCATAACGTTCCAGGTGGCCGAACCGGCAAAGGACCGACCCCTGCAGAACATCTTATCCGCCCTCCCCATCACAACCCTACGACCGAAGCCCACACTGGTCGGCCGGTTGGGTCGGAGGCCGCCCACAGGCGGCCGTAGCCGGCCACCGATTGTTAAGCGCCGCTCTGGTCCCCCTATAAAGTGGCTCCCCCCCTACCCATCGAGTTGTACCTTCCCCGACTCCTTCCGGGCAGTAGCGATTAGCTCTTCGAACCGCGGGTGGACACGCAACGGCACCAGAAGGACGTCCCCGCCCCCCAGAAACTCGGCGTTGACGAACCCGCGGCTAATTGCGTTCTCCAGCCACTCGGCTGCCTCATCAAGCTGTCCCATTTGGGCGAAGGACTGAGCTAGTATCCAAGAGAACGTCTCGTCGTCCTTCGCCGTCACCAAGAGCTCCTGAGTTAAGGACTCTTCAAGGGATTGGCCTGCTACGGCGGCCCGGAGCAGCGCGGTTGATCGCTCCCAGTTGTCCATGGGGGTCTGCGCAACCGAGCCGCCCATCTGGGCCAGTTCGGCGTGGTTGCCCGACTGGGCCAAGACGATGGCCAACATCCAGCGGTAGTAGGTGCTACTCGGATCCATCTTGCAGGCGCGCTCAGCAAGGACTGTCGCCTCCTCCAGACGGCCCGCGAACATGAGGCAGTAGCCGCGAACGATGTACCCAAACGGTGAGATCGGGTCGAGGGTGAGTAGCTGAGCGGACACCCTAAGGGCCTCATCCACACAGCCGGTCTCCGCAGCAAAGAAGGCACGGAAGGCGAGCACGACAGTGTCCGTGGGGTCCAGCTCCGTCGCCCTCCGGAATCGCCGCATCACCTCTTCTGCCCCCCAAGGCCGCTTCGCAGCGGCAAGGCCCTTGTTGAAGTGACCCTTCGCCGCCGCAGGATCGAGGCAGAGGATCCTCTCCGCTATCTCGTCCATTCGGCTCGCAAGGTCATGCATCTCGACCCCGGTTGCGTGCGGAAGCATGAAGTAGGCTTCACCCAGGGCACTCAGGATCGCGACATTCTCACCCACCATCTCCT
Organism: uncultured Gemmatimonadales bacterium; assembly: GCA_963751265.1. GTDB lineage: Bacteria > Gemmatimonadota > Gemmatimonadetes > Longimicrobiales > Gaopeijiaceae > SZUA-318. Next base: position 165,562 of record CAVVTU010000003.1, read on the forward strand.
GAGCGGCCTCGAGATGCGCGATGGCCTTGTGGATCGATTCCTCAGTACCGGTCCATATCTCATGACGGGCTCGGAGGACGCACTCGTACGCCGCGACGTCCGGAACAGGCTTCGCCGCCAACCCCCTCTCCTCCTCTGGAGTCAGCTCCATGTGGAGCGCGTCGGCGATGGAATGGGCTACCCGCTCCTGGATGGAAAACACGTCGCCGAGCTCACCATCATAGCTCTCGGACCAGACGTGTGCGTCGGACACTGCGTCGATGAGCTGCGCCGTCACACGAAGCCGTTCCCCCGCCTTTCGCACACTGCCTTCTAGCACGTAACGCACCGCCAGTTCCTGGCCGATAGTGCGCACGTCCTTGCCGCTGTCCTTAATGATCATGGCCGAGGTCCGGGAGATCACGCGGAGCGAACGAAGGCCGGAGAGATCAGAGATCACCTCCTCCGTCAAACCGTCGCTGAAGTACGCATCTCCTGGGTCGGGACTGAGGTTGTCGAACGGAAGAACGACAATCGAGGCACCGGTCGGAGCGACAACTCCAGGCGTGGTGCGGTCGCCAGGCTTTGGCTCGGGGCGCGCCTGCTCAGGCTTGACCTCATACGCCCAGGCGAGGATCACGGCGATGGGGAACCCCACCAGCACCGCGACTACTACTGGAACCTGAATTTGCGCCCAGGACGGAAGGGCTGCGTCGCCCAACCCGATGATCCCAGCTCCAAGAACGACATAGGCCACCGCGACCCGGTAGACCTGTCGTCGCTTCAACTCAGCCAGGAATCCCGCAAGCTTGGACACCATACTCGGTGTCTCCGGAAGGTGGGGCGGTCCAGCAGCCACCAGTCAACTAGCAAAACTCGGTTCGGATGTCAGGCCTCGCAACCAAGTCGGCTGCGAGCTGCTTCTTCCAGCACAGGCTCGCCTTCATCCGCATCCGATCCATAGCCTGCGGAGTGGCGCTTAACGTTCCGCAGTTGCCGGCGCGGCTCGCCCCGCGAGCCGTGCTCCCCGGAGCGAACGCAGTGAGCGAAGGCGGCAACTGCTGTGTTATTTGATGTCGGCCTCCGGACGCTCCGTCGAACCCGAAAGCCGACCCCAGACTACCCGCCGTACGTCGGCGGTACCACGTGATTCTCAGTCCGTTTTCGCGGTTCGGTCCTCCCGCCTGAGGCGCGCCGCACTTCCCTTAAGTCGAGCCGGCTGTACCCTCGGCCCAAGATGACTTGGAGCGTCTTGGCGGCGCGCCTTCCTCCTCAGGACTGCGCCGACGAAGGTCACCAGGAGCGGCCGGCCAGCTGGGACTCCGAACCCTGAGGGCTCGCCACGGAGCCTCGGGTTCAGCGCCGAGCTGCTTGCGGCGCGGTTCCTTCTACTCTTCAAACATCGGGCTTCGGACGCGGCGAGAGGCTCGCACTTCCACAGGACTCTCGCGGCGCGACGTGTTCTGCTGTTGGTTCTTCGGCGCTCCGTATCACCTCCGGTCGCGCCGATTTCAAATAACGTTCCTTGGTCTCTGACGCCCGCCACCGTTTTACAGGTCACGAACGGAGCCCGCTGACCGCCCTCTCGCCTCCCGACATCCAATTGCTTCTGCGCCCGGGCGGGTGTCCCGCAGGGCCGCGACCGCCGCAGCGGGCGCGAGCAGAGACCTCATTGTTAGCCGAAGGCTCGGTCTGCTTCGAAGCTGAGCCTGAGCGCCTCAAAGGCCCTCACATACTGATCGATCCGTTCCGCATCCGTCTTGGAGTTCAGGAACGGCTTCCCACGGCCCGTGATTAGCACGTCCTTACCGTTCAGAGGAGCGCCAAGCCGCGTGAACGGGGCAAACATCCCGCAGTCCGTCTCTGGCAAACGAGCCGCCAAGAATGCGTAGTCCTCAGTCGCGAACTGATTTGAAACGACCAAGCGTTTCAGGCCACGACACCCCGCCAGCGGCTTCAGACCGTCACGTTCGACACCGACATTCGTGAGGTGCAACTCTACGAGCTGTTGGAGTCGGCCGACTGGTTCCAGTGTCTCCGCCTTGTTCTTGTTCCAGATGCCGCCAGAGAACTCCAAGGCGCGCAGTGCCTCCAAGGCAGCGACCGGTTGCAGGTCACGGACCTTCGGAGTGTCTTCAAGCACAAGCGTCCTCAGATCGCTCAGTTTCGATAGGGGACCGAGGTCGCTCAGCTTCGTATTCCACCGAATCGCAAGTTCAGTTAGGCCGCCCAGCTTCGCCAACGGCCCGAGGTCTGTCACACGCATCTCGTAGAAATGCACCGCTCGTGTCTCCAGCCAGCGGCACAACGTCATCATGTGCGTGTCGTTCACTCCCACGACGTACGCCACTTCCCCCTGGATCGGAGCCTCCAGGTTCGGGATGGAGCACCACCCATCTTCCGTAACAACGATTGGCTTCCGGCTCGGATCCCACTTTACCTCCGGCCACTTTGCAGCCTTAAGAGCTTCAATAGCTGACTTCATCTTCATGCCTAAGAGCTTTCGGCTAACGTTCTCAGAGTTGCGACGCCGGCGCACCACAACCTTCGACCGTGGCACGTCCAGCGATCATCCCTCCAGCTTCCCGCGGCCCACCTCATCGACGCGCCGGTGTTCTCCGGAGCCGCGATAGCGGCGTAGGCGCAACTCGTATGTTATGTGACGACGCATTCCCTGATGTAGTCATTCCCACCACGGATTCTCAATCCGTTCCATGACTCCCTCTGCAGCAGTCGAGTGTCCCAGGGCCCGCAACAGCTCGCGTTCTGCTCTAAGGCACAGCCGCTCATGACGCGCGCGCGCACGGGAGTAGAGCAGTCCTTTCCGCCGTAGCCTCGCGTGTGTCGCTTCGTGCACAACTACGCACGCGAGATCCTCAGCGGAGGCCCGCTGTATCCATGTCGCATCTAGGACACAGGCAAGATACCTAGGCTGAAAGAAGAAATGCGGACCGGGCAGTCCGAGAATCCAGCGAAGATCGCGCGTCAGCTGGACGTAGCGGTGTGGGACACTCGTCCGAATCAGGGCAAGTGCATCAAGGATAAGTCGAGTCCCAGATGCCGCGTCCTGGCGAGTGAGAACTGCCACGTGCACCCCGTCAACCGTCGTCCTCAAGCCGAAGAGCCGCACCGCGACTAGGGCTAGCCCGATGACGGCGCGACCCATCGCGCGCCTGACACGCTCAGGCACCGGCACCCCACACTCCAATCATGCTTTCACCATACCGCCGATCGCGTTGTCATATAACGTTCCTTGGTCTCTGACGCCCGCCCCCGTCTCCAACATCACGAACAGATCCCGCGCACCATCCTCTCGCCTCCCGACATCCGATCGCTTCCGCGCCTGGGCGGGTGTCCCGAAGGGCCGCGACCACGCGCAGCGTGGGCGCGAGCAGAGACCTCATTGTTATGCGGTGTCGGCGCCCCCGACGCCAGGGCGAAGCTGAGGCTTCTTCCGAACAAGCACGTCGTTTGCGCGGCTGAGGGACGTTTCCCCCCAATCACGGAGTGACCAGGCGTGCGGTGCGCGCGCCCTCCTGGAATGCCCATGAACCCGATGACCTTCTTCCCCGTCATCGAACGTGTTCCCCAGCGCAGTCCCACGGCGCGCGTGGCTCGTGTCCCCTGGCCTTCCCCAGCCGCGCACAGAGTTTCACCCGTCAACTGCTGCCGATGCCCGCATAACGTTCCTAGAGTTGCGACGCCGGCGCGCCACAATACCTGATCGTGGCACCTTCAGCCATCATCCCTCCAGCTTCTCGCGGCCCATTCTCTTGATGCGCCGGTGTTCTCCGGAGCCGCGATAGCGGCGCAGGCGCAACTCGGTTGTTATCGGCCGCCGCATCCCCAGGCGTTGAAGATTCCACTTCCACCGTGAGGAGCCGCCACCATCGTGAGCGCCGATCCAAGTCAACCGGACGCTATACCCGAGGCGCCCCTGGGCGCCCTTGGAGGCTGCTTGGTGGCTTGGGTCCGTCCAAACCGCACTCGAGGACGGCGACGAGTCCGCGTGGCCTCCGGGCACCCAGCGTGATGATCCTCAGGCGGCTCCCCTTCGCGAGCACTGATTGTCGAAGGACACCCTCATAGAGCAGTGGCAGGTCCTCCTCCACTGCCAACCACCCCTCGTCGACCATCGAAGATGTGACCAAGTCGAATAACGCGTCAGCGTCATCATCCACCGCCCAGTGGACCGACTCCTCCTGGTCCGGGAGCCGCGTCCAAGTGACGTAACATCCGGGGACAAAAGGGAACCCATCAGGAAAGCCGATCGGCTTGGTCTCGACCTCAAGGAACTGGACGGCTTCGATCCTACCTTCCTCCGGACTCTCGGCGTCCATACGGATCGCGGCAGGAAACTCCGGATCGAGGTAGTAGTGGAGCTCGGTATCGGGGAAACCCGGGAGGGGAAACCTCTCGGAGGTGGACTCACCGGTTGTAAGGCGGGTCATCACCCAATCGATGAGTTCCTCTTCGTTCTCAGGTCGATCCACGGGGCCTCACAGTCACAGTCCTATAGCTCTCCCTTCCCTACACCTGCACCGCACACGGCGGTGGCCGATAACGTTCTTTGGTTGCCGAACCGGCGCCCACCACATCGCTCGGCGAGGCACAGCTAACGATTTCAAGCACTGTGCTTGCCGCCTCACTACCTCACGCGCCGGTTCCGAAGGCCGGAGCGGCCGCAGGCCGCGCAGGCGGCAACCTCATGTTATCTGCCGTGTCTTGTCCTCCAAGGCCATATACGCCGCCACCTCTCTAGCAGATTGGTGGCTCATACGACCGTCGGCGGTGACCGCCAGCGCTAGGTCATCCGGCTCATAGAGGATCCACAAGTCCTCGGTGTCCGTCCGACGCCAGCGACGTATCTGAAGTTCTGCGCCCAGGTCAAAGCTGAGCGTGGTGGCGCCCGACCGCAGCTCGACCCGGGCGCCGCTCAGTAGTTGACCCTCAAGCATGCTCAGTGCTTGGCGCATCTGTTTCTGTGATGAGCTGCCGGTGACGCGCCGACCATCGACGGCCAGCCTCCACCGAGCTTCGTAGATCCAGAGATGCCACTTGCCCACCGCACGCACCCCCCGCCTTCGCATGGTGGGAGCACTCGACTCCGGACGCGGCGCTCGAATGTGTAGGTGGGGCTCACCAAAATTCAGTTTGAGGTTGAACTGAGAATCGAACCTGCTCCCCCAGCAGATCTGCCCAACCAATCCTTCCAAGACCTCTTCGGCTTGGTTCATTATACTCGAATGTCTTGAGACATGGCAGATAACGTTCCCAGAGTTGCGACGCCGGCGCCAATCACAACCGCATTCCAGCACCACTTCTCTTCCACGTACCACGTCCGCTTCCAGACTCGCTGCGCTCGCGCCGGTGTACTCCGGAGCCGCGATAGCGGCGTAGGCGCAACTCGTATGTTAACTGATGCTGAGCCATGCCGAATCCATCCTGAAGGCATAACCCCCGGGCGCCTTGCGTACCAGACCGGGGGGACAGCCCCGCAGGCTTCCCCGAGGCTCAGACTGAGTTTCTCTTGATCGGACGTCGTCGGAACGCCACCGCGAGGACGAGAAGCAGCAGGAAGGCGGTCGCTAGAATCAGCCCAGCGATCACCAACGGGTACGAACCAAGCGCGGCGCCAAGCTCAATGAAGCCCATTCCCCATTGCGCCGCACAGACCCCCGCCATCGCGGTGAAGAACCCTCTCCATCCTGCCAGCCCCGCAAAGTACGTAAACACGACGAGCGCAAGAGGACCGAGGAATAGAAAGCGGAGGCCCGCCCGGAAGTGCTCTGCTGAAGTGAGCCCGCTTGCTTCAAAGGCCGGCCAGAAGTGACGAATTGCCAGCCAGGAGACGAGGGTAGATGCTAGGGCCAGCTGCTGTGCGGCAAAACACTCTTTGAGCATTCTGTCCGACAGCTGGAAAAGACCAAGGACGAACAGACATAGGTAGAGCGCCCCAATCGTCGCGGCCCATGCTGCCCAAGAGCCCATGCCGGGCCCGAAGGCTGCCCATAGGAAGATGCCCCCCATTGCCAGATTCGACACCTGGAGCGGCAGGGACCAGGTCCTCGCGGCAATTGTGGCGAGGACTGACGCATTCAGAGCAACCAGGACTACCACCGCGACAACAAGCGCCGCTCCCGAGACAGGTAAGAAGACGGCGAGGGGAGCCGCAACCATCCCCTCAAGGACCGCAAGGTAGACAAACATCTTGCGTGCTGTCACGGAAGTACGCTCCGCCTTCATGGCTCAGATGACTAGAAACGCCATTGCCCACCGTCACTTGGCCAGGCGAACCTGGGCTCAGTTTCAGTTAACGTTCTCAGAGTTGCGACGCCGGCGCCAACCACGACCTTCGATCGTGGCACGTTCAGCGATCCTCGCCCACGCTTCCCGCGGGCCACCTCTTGTTTGCGCCGGTGTTCTCCGGAGCCGCGTTAGCGGCGTAGGCGCAACTCGTTTGTTAACGGACGTTGACCCCACGCTCTCCAGTGACGTGACCCATTACGTCCATTACCATCAGGCACTGCTCGCCGGGCCAATGCTTAACCTACAGCCGCACGATTTCGCCACGCCCCACCACATGCGGCCCCTCAAGGATCTCGAACTGTACCCCCTTCTTCAGCTCTGCATACGACACCAAGCCCTCGTACAGGCCCTTGATCGTCGCATAGGTCCGACCACCCGGTTGTACGGGCTCATCAGGACCATCCATGAATGCGACTCCAAGCATTTCCCCGGAGCCACCGACTACTCTCAGGTGGGGGCGATACTGCCCCGGGTTATCATTGCAGAGGTCCAATGGCAGAACCCGTCCGCCCTTATCGGTAGGCAGCAGTTCGATCAGCACCTCCGCCCAAAATGCTGTGGTCATTGATCGGCACTACCTCGGCACAAGTGCTCTAAGCGATGTCCGTTAACGTTCCTAGAGTTGCGACGCCGGCGCGCCACGGCGTCCGATCGTAGCACTTCCAGCGATCATTCCTCTCTTTTCCTGCGGCCTACCTTTCGTTCGCGCCGGTGTTCTCCGGAGCCGCGATAGCGGCGTAGGCGCAACTCGGTTGTTAGGAGACGTCGCGGTTCCGCCAGTTCTCCAACTACTCCACTACTCCAATTCCTCTGGCAACCGCTTCACCTGGGATTGGATCTCCTCCCACTCGGACTCCAACCCCAGCTCTTTGATCCATTCCTCAAGGTATGGCTGGTCGAGTCTTGACCACGTGCGCTCCAGGAGCTGGGCAACATCACGCCGCTGCAATGCCGAGTCTCCGAGGTGGCTCCACTCGAGCTTCGCGATCAGTACGTCCTCGAGACTCGCTACAGCCAACTCGATTCCCAGCACGGAGACCTGCTCTCGACGGTCGAACTCGACTCGGCTAAACGGACGCTCCTTGCGAACGATGAAGTCGGCCTTCCACCCCGATTCAGGTTCGATCGTGTTGAACTGTCCCCGCCCGCGCCACGCCTCCAGCGCTGCCTCTCGATCTACGTACCATCCTGACCCCAAGAGGCCTTCCACGAGGCGATCCACACCTTCTGCCTCGGTCTCGATTACGATGTCAATATCCTGGGTCGCCCGGGGCACGGCATAGAATGCCGCCGCAAGAGAGCCGGTAAGCATGTACTGAACTCCTGCCTCGTCGAGCACCTCGACGACCCTTTGCAGGAATCCTGTGAGGCTCACTTCTGGTCGGGAAGATCCACCCCGTAGTCTTCGGCGACCAGTCGGACAAGCGCCTGCCGAAGACTCAACCCAGGGTGGCGAGATCGGATACCGGCCAGGCGGATCTCACGGACCGCCTCGCTCAATTCGACCGCGGCGCGCAGCCGCGTCGGCCCGTCCATCTGATCCAGGACGGCCTCGTACTGAGACCAGCTTGCTGGCGCCGTATCCAGGGGACGTGAACTCATGCCTAGAATCTACTGCCGCTCTTGTGACCCCGCATGCCGCTTGCGATGTCTCCTAACGTTCCTTGGTCTCTGACGCCCGCCACCGCTTCCAGGTCAAGAACGGATCCCGCTGACCACCGTCTCCTTTCACGACACCGGATCGCTTCCGCGCCCGGGCGGGTGTCCCGTAGGGCCGCGACCGCGCAGCGGGCGCGTGCAGAGACCTCATGTTCTACGACGTGCGTCCGCGAGTTTCATCTCCCCCGCTCCACCTAATCCGAACCGAAGTGTCATACCCCTTCTCCTCTACCGTGAGGAGGTCTATAGGCTCCCAGCTATCAATGCTCCAGTAGCGCCGAGCGCGAGCGCGATGCTGGACACTCGAATGACGATCTTGGTCAACTCGCTTGGCGTTGGGCGGCCTCCTGGCAGCTGACCGGGACCGATCACCCAGGAAAGCCACCATCCGACTGTCGATTCGACCAACCCAGCGAAGCCAACGGAGATCGCTACAGGTAAGACGCTGAACTCCCGACCACCCAGAAGACCCAATAACACGTAGATAAGGAATGAGCCCGAAGCAAAGGAGCCATAGGGCAGCCGAGTCAGCTTCGAGACCACGGACGCGGCACCGTCAAACACGACGATGCTCACGGATGCCAAAACCACGAATGAAACGATCGACGTCATTGATTTCAGTCCACGTTGGCACTTCCGACTGTGCATGTCGGAGAACTCGTTATTGACGTGTTGTTGTGTCGCTGACGCTACGTACGCTCAGCGGCAATGCGTTGAAGGGTGGGGGTTGTACTCTTGCGTCACCGTCCGGGGGGGGCGGTGGGGGCCCGGACACGGCGACCGGGCGGTGAACGTTGCGGGCCGTCCGGGTCCGGGACTCCAACCCAACGTTCATCCGCTTGTCCGGCTACGCAAGCTAGGCGCGTGTCAGTCTCATTCCAGATTGTCCAGCGGGCTCCGCACCGATCCAATCGTCGACCGCGCCACGTGGGTGTAGATCTGGGTGGTGCGCGCGCTCTTGTGGCCTAGTAGCTCCTGGATCACGCGAAGGTTGGTGCCGCCTTCCAGCAGGTGGGTCGCGAAGCTGTGCCTCAGCGTGTGGGTCGTCACGTCCTTGGCGATGCCCGCGGCCGCGGCGGCCCTCTTCACCACGCGCTGCACGGAGCGCTCGGTCAGGTGGCGGTCCGGGCGGGCGCCGGGAAAGAGCCACCGGTCGGTGGGATAGGCGTCCTGGTAGAGGCGAACGGCTTCCACGGCTCTGCGGGCGAGGAGGGTGTAGCGATCCTTGCCGCCTTTGCCCCCTCGCACCCGCACCAGCCCGCGCTCCCCGTCGAGGTCGGCGGGCCTGAGGCGCACGACCTCACCGACGCGCAGCCCGGCGGAGTAGAGGACCATCAGCAGGGCGCGGTGCTTCGGGTTGCGGGCCTTGCGGAGCATCTGGGCCACCTCTCCGGGGCTGAGCACGGCTGGAAGACGCACTTCCTTCCTGGGGCGGGGCACCCTCAGGGCCAACTCCGGCTGACCCAGCACCGATTCGCACATGAACCTGAGCGCGCTCACGAGCTGGTTCTGGTAGCTCTTCGAGATCCTCTGTCTCTCGATCAGCTCCATGATGTACGCCTGGCCCTTCGCGGTGGGGTCCTCGGGGATACGTGGCTCGCCTCCTCCGCACCACTCCAGGAAGCGGTGCAGGTGCGCGAGGTAGACCTTGCGGGTCCTGGGGCTGTAGCCGCGCACCGTCAGCGCCACCCGCACCCGCTCCAGCACATCGCTGGGCGGCTCGGCTCGGCTTCCTTCAACGGACACGCCGTCGGAGCCGAACGCGTCCTTAAGTGTCGCGATCGCTGCGTCGGCGTCGGGCGCGGTCCAGACGCGGCGGCGGGGGTGGTAGGCCCGGCCGGGCAGGCCGCGCACCGTGTCGAGCTCCGTCCGGGTGAACCCGGGGCGGAGCTCGATCTCCACGGCGTCCTCCTCCGGCACAATACGGATGGATACGACGGGGCTGGTGGCCATGCGCAACGAAGCCTCCGCGCGCGGGGAGGGGCCATGGCGCAATGGGACGAGTTGAGCCGCTGCCCCTTTCGGATGGCCATTTCGTTCGGCACCTTCGCCCTTCCTGCCATCGTCAGGCTCGCACTCTGGGATACCATGAGAACGTCGCTTTTCGTCGCCGCGCTCCTCTCGGCCGCCCTCGTGGGCGGCGCCTCCGCCCAACAGCTCCAGCAGTCCGGTGAGGGGGGGCGCCTGCCCACGGGCGTCTCGCTCGCCCCTGTGGGCGCTTCCGTCCCGCTGGGCTCGATGCCGATGGCGCTCGCGCTCTCGCCGGACGCTCGCTACGCGATCGTCTCGCTGAACGGCTGGGGAACGCAGGGGATCCAGGTGGTCGATCTGCGCCGGGGCGCCGTCGTCCAGACCCTCGAGCAGCCGGCCGCCTTCCTGGGCCTGGCGTTCGCGCCCGACGGCAGGACGCTCTACGTCTCGGGCGGCGATCGCGACCTGGTCTATCGGTACGCCTGGCGCGATGGGCGCGCGCGCCTGCGTGACAGCCTGGACGTGCACGTGGGCCCGCGCCCGCGCCGCCACGGCGACCGCTATCCGGCCGGGCTGGCGACCTCTCCGGACGGGCGCTTCCTCTACGTGGCCGAGAACCTGGCCGACAGCCTGGCGGTCGTCGACCTCGGCACCGGAACGGTCGTGCGCCGCTTCGGCATGGAGCGCTATCCGTACGGCGTCGCGGTCACGCCGGAGGGCGTGGTCTACGTGTCGGCGTGGGCGGGTCACACCGTGTCCGTCTTCCGTCCGGACGGCTCGGGCATGGTGGCGCCTGCCGGGACCATCCAGGTGGGTCGACACCCCTCGGCGCTCGCGCTCGGCGACGACGGCGCGCGCCTGTTCGTGGCCTCGGGCTCGACGGATCGCATCACGGTCGTGGACACGCGCGGCGACTCGGTCCTCACGGTGCTCGCCGACCCGGGACCGAGCGGCCCGTCGGAGGGGAGCACACCCAACGCGCTCGCGCTCTCCCCCGACGGCCGCCGCCTCTTCGTGGCCGAGGCGGACAACAACGCGGTGGCGGTCTTCGAGGGTGATTCGCTCGTGGGCCGCATCCCGGTGGGGTGGTATCCCACCGCGCTCGCCTGGGCGGGCGATACCCTCCTGGTGGTGAACGGCAAGGGGCTGGGCAGCGCACCCAACCCGGGGCTCCCGCAGCCGGGCCTGCGGGGTGCGCGGGCGCCCAACTACACACTGGGCCAGCTCTCGGGGACGCTCTCCTTCATTCCCACGGCCGAGACGCGGGGCGCCGCCCTGGACGCGCACTCCGCCGACGTCGCGCGCCTCAACCACTGGGTGCGCTCCACCGAGACGCCGCGCTACCCGCCCTTCGAGCACGTCATCTACATCATCAAGGAGAACCGCACCTACGATCAGGTGCTGGGGGATCTGCCCGAGGGCGACGGGGACACCAGCCTCGTCTTCTTTCCGCGCCCCACCTCGCCCAACCACCACGCGCTGGCCGAGCGCTTCGGCATCTTCGACCGCTTCTTCGTGAACGCCGAGGTGAGCGCGGACGGCCACAATTGGTCCGTGGGCGCCTACGCGTCGGACTACATCGAGAAGACCACCCCGTTGAACTACGGGGAGCAGGGCCGCTCCTACGACTTCGAGGGCATGAACCGGGGATGGATCCCCGAAGATCAGGACGCGGAGGACGCGGGTGAGCCGGCCAACGGGTACCTCTGGGACCTGGCCGAGCGGGCGGGCATCACCTTCCGCAACTACGGCGAGTTCGTCGCCCCCGGCGGGATGGGCGAGATCGAGGAGCTTCCGCCCGGCTACCGCGGCACCAAGCCCTATCTGAACGCCCACACCAACCACGACTTCCCCGGCTTCGACCTCGACATCCAGGACAGCACGCGCCTGCGCGTCTGGCTCGACGAGTTCCGGCAGTACGTCGCCCGGGGCAGCCTGCCGGCGCTGGAGATCATGCATCTGCCCAGCGACCACACCTCCGGCGGCGCGGCGGGCAAGTGGACGCCGCGCGCCTACGTGGCCGACAACGACCTGGCGTTGGGCAAGATCGTGGAGGCCGTCTCCGAGAGCCCCTTCTGGTCCTCCACCGTGATCTTCGTGCTCGAAGACGACGCGCAGGACGGACCCGACCACGTGGACTCGCACCGCTCGGTCTTCCTGGCCATCTCTCCCTACACCCGCCCCGGCGTACACCACCGCTTCACCAACACCACCGACGTGGTGGCCACCATCGCCGAGATCCTGCACCTGGGCTCGCTCTCCCAGTTCGACTACTTCGGCCGTCCCCTGCGCGACATCTGGACCTTCGCGCCGGCCGCCGCGCCCTACGCGGCGCTCATGCCCGCGGTGTCGCTGGACGAGCGCAACCCGGAGCGGGGATCGGAGGCGGTGGCCTCGCGCGGGCTCGACCTGCGCCTGGAGGACATGGCTGACGAGGGGCTCTTCAACGAGATCCTCTGGCGCATGATCAAGGGGCCGGACGTCCCCTATCCCGGCCCCACCCGCATGTCCGCGCTGGAGTGGAAGCGGGGCCGCTGAGGGGGCGCATTCGGTCGAGCTTCGCCGCGGCGGCGGCCGTGCTCGCGCTCGCCGCGGCGGGGGGCGGGCGCTACCGGCCCGCCCCGTCCCCCTGGCTCGAGGTCTTTGCGTTCTCCAACTCCAGCCCCAGCGTCTTCCCCTTCAGGACGGCGGGCACGCCCTCCTCCATCCACACGGGCGCGGGGGCGCCCTTCAGGTAGTGATCGAAGAACTGCTGGAGTCGCACCGCCCAGTCCTTCCGGTCCGGCTCGCGGGAAAGCCCGTGCTGCTCGTTGTTGTAGACCACCAGCCAGGCGGGCTTGTGCAGCCGGCGTAGCGCCGTGAAGAACTCGATGCCCTGGTACCAGGGCACCGCGGTGTCGCCGTCGTTGTGCATCATGAGCAGCGGCGTTTGGATCTTGGGCGCGAAGAAGAGTGGCGAGTTCTCGATGTAGGTGGGCAGCTTGTCCCAGAGCGTGCCGCCGATGCGGCTCTGGGTGTGCTCGTACTGGAACTCGCGCACCATACCCGAGCCCCACCGGATGCCGCCGTACGCCGAGGTCATGTTCGACACCGGCGCTCCGGCCTCAGCCGCCGCGAAGAGGTTGGTGCGGGTCACCATGTAGGCGACCTGGTAGCCGCCCCATGAGTGCCCCTGCACGCCGATGTGGGCGCGGTCCACGAAGCCCCGGTCGGCGATCGCCAGCACGCCGGGTACCACCGCGTCGACGGCGCTCTCGCCCGGGTACCCGATCTCGTAGGGGATGTCCGGGACGAAGAGCAGGTAGCCCCGCGAAACGTAGAACGAGTAGTTGATGGACGAGCTTCCTGCCGCGGGAATCACGTAGCGGTGGAGTCGGTCGGAGTTGCGCTCGTAGAAGTAGACCATCATCGGGTACTTCCGCGACGGGTCGAATCCGTCGGGCTTGTACAGGATGCCCTGCAGCGGGATGCCGTCGTTGGACGTCCAGTGCACCAGCTCTTCGCTGCCCCACGTGTAGTCGGCCTGCTGCGGATTCGCGTCGGTCACCTTGCGCGGGGAGCGGAAGCGCGGGTCCGTCACCCAAACGTCCGGGAAGTCGCGGAACGTCTGACGGTCGAAGAGCACCACGTCCGCGTCTTCGGCCTTGCGCACCCCCGAGAACAAGGCGTCGTCCCAGAGCACGCGCCGGGGCTCGCCCTCGCCGGCGAAGCGATCCCGGTAGAAGCCACTGGCCTTGGTGTCCACGGCGAAGGCCGACAGCGTCACGTCCTCGTCGGTCGGCACCGCTTTGGGCTCGCCTCGCCCGAAGCGCCCGCCCGCGGCGTCGCCCTGGTCTTCCAGAGGCACGTAGCGGAAGCGGATGTGGCTCCCGCGGCCTACGCCCTCGGTGACGTCCCGGGGAGCACGCTCGCCCGTGGGATCCAGCATCCAGATGTCGTAGGCGTCGTAGGCCAGGAACGCCTTGTCATCCTCCGTCCATCCGGCGGAGCCGTAGGCCGGGGGTGGGGCGGGCTGGTCGTCGAGCTCGTCGTAGAAGGCGACGCCGGCGGCGGCGCTCAAGTTGCGCAGCTGCTTGCTGTGCGTGTCCAACGCCACCCACGCCTTGGCGGTCCCGTCCCACCACCAGGCGTACTTCCCTTCCGGAGAGAGGCGCGGGGCGCCGCGCACCTTCTCCGCGACCTTCTCACGGGCGCCCGTGGCCGTGCTCACCAGATAGACGTCCGCGTAGCGGCCGTCCCAGGAGATCTCCTGTCGGTAGGGCAGGTCCGAGGTGCCCAGGGCCACGTCGCCGTCGCCCTCGGCGCCCACTCGCACGGTGGGAACGTCTTCGGTGGCGAGCTGAACCACCCTGCCGTCGCCGATGTCGTACAGCGCCTCGTACGTGCGCTTGCGCTCCTGCTCGGCCTGTAGGAGCTGCATGGGCTGCACGTAGGGGTCCTTCCAGTTCCAGATGTCCACGTTGACCTTCTCGTCTTCGGGCGTCGAGTCGGGCTTCTGGAAGACCGGCGCTGGGGCGGACCCGAAGAAGACGCGGTGGCCACTTTCGGAGAAGGACACCGTGCCGTTCTCGCTCGGCGCCCACCCCTCGGGCAGGCCCGCGGCGCCCGGGGCCACGACGGGCGCGGCGGCGCCCGATGGGCCAGCCAGATAGAGGGTGAAGGCCGGCGCCTGGGCGGTGCGGGCGTCACGGTCGGTGACGAACGCCACGTGATCGCCCTTATCGGACACGGTCATCTTCAGGTACCGGCCCTCGCCGCTGGCCACCACCTGGGCGTCTCCGGAGCGGCCCACCCGGAAGACGCCGTCGGCCGCACCCTTCTCGCCCGAGGCCGTGTAGTAGAGGGCCGATCCGTCCTCGGCGAACGCGTACGCCACCACGTTCTGAAAGCGACGCTCGGTGCCGGAGGCCAGTTCCCGCACCACCAGCGTCGATCCATCCGGGGTGCGCGGCGTCTCCGCCTCCTTCTCCTCGGCCTCCTCCTTCTCGGCTTGCTTCCCGGCCTCCTCGGGCTTCTCGTCCTTCTTCTCCTCGGGCTCCTTCTCGAGCAGGTACGCCATCCACGCCGAGTCGTCCTCGGGGAGCTGGAACGACTTGACCCGCTCCGCCCGGAACGCCGACGCCGGATCGAGCGCACGCAGGTCGAGGACCACCAGGGAGTCCTTGGGCTGATCCTCCGGCTTCTTCTTCTCCTTCTTGGCCTGCTTCATCGCCGAGTCCGTGGGAGCGACGCGCGCCACGAGCCAGCGTCCGTCGGAGGAGATCTGCGGAGAGATCCCACGCTCCACGGCGGCGGAGCGGTCCTGGTCCAGCCCACTCACCCGCAGGGTGCCGTCGCCGTCGCCGGGGGTGAGCTGATAGGCGAGCCAGCGTCCGTCGCGGGACACCGTCTCGTTCTGGATGCGCTTCCAGATGTCGTAGTCGGCGTGGTCGAGCGCCCGCTTCTGCTGTGCGGATAGAGGGGTGACGAGGGCCGCGAGAGCCAGGGCCGCGAGGGTGGTCCGAGAGACGTCCATGCGCTTCCTGCCGGTGGGGTACGAATGCCGATCCCGATAGCCTACGGGGGGCGTCCGGAGCCGGCAACGCCCCCCCGCCGGCGTGCTCCTTCGTCCGGCCCCACACTCGCGGAGCCCGGACGGGAGAAGCTTTCCGCGGGGGGGACGGTCCCCTAGGTTGGCTCCACCTGCCCTTGCCCGAATCTCGAGCGCGAGGTGGCCGCCATGAGATCGTCTTCCGAATGCCGGTATGGCATGCTCCGTGGGTTGTTCCTCGTGGTGCTGGCGGGCGCGGTCTCGTCGTCCTGCGGTCGAACCACCCCGCCCCCGCCCGAGACGCGCGTGGGACTGGTGGTGGACACGATCCACGGCGTGGCGGTGCCCGATCCGTATCGTTGGCTGGAGGACACCAACAGCCCGGAGACGCGGGCCTGGGCGGAGTCGCAGAACGCCTACGCCGAGCGGATCGTGGGCAACCCCCCCGTCCGGGCGTGGTTGGAGCGTCGCCTGCGGGAGCTGAACGACCGGGACGACGTCGGCTCGCCCCGCAAGGCCGGCGACTACCAGTACTTCACGCTGCGCCGCAAGGGTGAGGAGGTGGCGGCCATCTACCGGCGGCCGGCTCCCGACACCACGGACGTCGACCCCGCCGGCTCCTACGAGAAGGTGCTGGATCCGCTGGCGTGGAGCCCGGACGGCACCACCTCCCTGGGTATCCTCTCGTTCTCTCCGGACGGCAAGCTTCTGCTCTACAGCGTACGCGACGGCGGGCCCGACGAGTACGCGGTGCGCGTGCGGGACCTGGAGCGGGGCGAGGATCTGCCCGACAGCCTGCCGGCGGCGCTCTACAGCGGCGTGGCCTTCACGGGCGAGGGGGGAGGCTTCTACTACACGCTGCGCTCGCGCGACCAGGGCACCACGGTGCGCCTGCACGAGCTGGGCACGGACGTGGCGGCCGACGAGGTGCTCTTCGACAAGGGCTACGCACCGTCGACCTACGTCGACGTCAGCGAGGTCGAGGACGGACGCTACCTGCTCTACTCGGTGCGCCACGGGTGGGCCACCTCCGAGCTCTACATCCAGAACCGGCGGGGCGGCCCCGTGCGCCCCATCGCCGAGGGTGAGGACGCTCGCTTCTACGACAAGGTCCACGACGGCCGGCTCTACCTGCGCACCAACCTGGGCGCCGACCACAACCGCTTGATGATGGTGCCGCTCACCAGGCCGGCGCGCGCCAACTGGCGTGAGGTGGTTCCCGAGTCCGAGGACGTGATGGAGGACTTCACGTTCATCGGAGACCGCATCTACGTTACCTACCTGCACGACGTCAGCAACCGCATTCGCGTGTTCGAGATGGACGGCACGCCGGCCGGCGAGGTGAGCGTGCCACCGCTCTCCAGCGCGTCCATCCGGGGTGGGGAAGGGGGCTACGCCCTGCTCACCCTGTCCTCGTTCACTTCGCCTTCCACGACGTGGCGCGTGAACCTGGAGACGGGCGAGCGCACGCTGGAGAAGCCGCCCGAGATCGCTTGGGACAGCGCGGGCATCGTGGCGGAGCAGGTCTGGCGCACGTCACCCGACGGCACCCGGGCGCCGATGTTCGTGGTGCACCGGCGCGGCGTCCAGCTCGACGGGACCAACCCGACCCTGCTCACCGGCTACGGCGGCTTCTACGTGGCGCGCAAACCGGGCTTCAGCTCCACGGCCGCGCTCTGGCTGGAGATGGGGGGCGTGTACGCGCTGGCCACGCTGCGGGGTGGCAGCGAGTTCGGCGAGTCGTGGCACCGCGACGGTATGCTTCTGAACAAGCAGCACGTCTTCGACGACTTCATCTCGGCGGCCGAGTGGCTGATCGACGCCGGCTACACCAGCCCGCAGCACCTGGCCATCCAGGGAGGCAGCAACGGGGGTCTGCTGGTGGGCGCGGCACTCACCGAGCGGCCCGATCTCTACCGTGCCGTGGTGTGCTCCAACCCCGATCTGGACATCCTGCGCTTCCCCTGGCACCACGACGCCAACAGCCCGCCCGCGCTGCTCGAGTACGGCGACGCCTCCATCCCGGAGCAGTTCCAGGCCATCCGCAAATACTCGCCGCTGCAGAACGTGCGGAAGGGAGTGGCGTACCCGGCCGTCTTCTTCAGCACAGGCGCGCGCGACACCCGCGTGCCGCCGCAGGGCGCGCGCAAGATGGCCGCGGAAGTCCAGGCCGCCAGCACCTCCGGCTATCCGGTAATTCTCGACTACAGCTTCCGGGCCGGCCACGCCGGAGGGCGATCCGTGAGCGACCGCATCCGCCTGAGCGCCATGCAGCTCACCTTCCTGGTGGAGCAACTGGGCATGGAGGTCGACCTGGACTGAGGGCCGGGAAGAGCAAAAGAAGCGCTGAGGGACGCACCGGGCGGCCCGCCCCGCCCGCGCGGTGCACAAGCCGTCCCTCAGCGCTATGGAGTCACGCGGCCGAAGCCGCCTTCGTACCCCAGGCCTCGCGGTAGCCGATCCAGCAGTGCCACGCCGCGATCAGCGTGACGCCGACCGCGAAGGTGGACATGAGCGCCGTGCCCCAGTTGGGCCACGAGTGCGTGGTGAAGTTCGCCACCTGCTTCGTTCCCACGACCACGGGCATGAACGGCTTGATGTTCACCGGCGCGTGGGGGTCCAGGTCGTGGCCGAACACCCAGAGCTTATAGACGAACCGCGCCATCGAGAACACGCCGATGTAAGCCGTCATGACGCTCAGGTCGATGAGCGAGCGGACCTTGCCGATCGCGGCAGCCCGGAGCGCCAGGATGGCGAGCAGGCCGAGCGCGAAGGGGATCCAGTCCAGATCCTGGAACTCGCTCCGCTCGATACGGTGCATGCCGATGTAGTGGTTGAGCTCGTTGATCTCCGCGATGTCGTGACCCGCGTGTCCACCGTCGAGCTTGTAGGCGTACACGTCCATGTGGAGCCCCTGGGGATATTGCGGGGCTTTCATGCTGATGCGCCAGAGCGGCTGTGTGAAGGAGAGCACCAGCGGGATCACCAGCAGCACGAGCAGGATCCGGCTGCGAAAGCGGATCGGCTCGTCCAGGAACTCTTCGAAGCGGTCCACCAGGGGCCGCAGCTTCGTCTCCAGCGTCACCTTCTCATCCCTCCATGGGTGGGCCTGGATCGGCCCTCCCCGTTCGTCATACGAGATCGCCGTTACGCAGCCGGCGCCGGGCGGCCGTCCAGCCCACCGAGCCGACCAGGAGCGGCCAGAGCACGCCGGCCGCGAGAAGCCACCCGGACCCGAGCGTGCCGGACAGGAAGAAGCCGACCGGCCCGAGCGTGCCGAGCGTGGGCTCGGCTCCGGACAACAGCGCGAGGCGCGCCATCTCCACCGGGTTGAGGCCGGCCAGCGCGAATACCGCGACGGCCGGCAGATCCCACTGGAGCATCAGGCCGACCAGGCCGAAGTCCAGCAGCGCCACGGCGAGCACCCACGCCAGGAGCAGGTACATCATGGCCCGGTCGGGCTCGTTCACCCGCGTGCTGATGGCCAGCCCGATGCCGGTGAAGCTCCACAGGAGCGCGGCGCTGACCGCCAGCGCCCGGGCCAGGAACGCCCACGGGACCGGCTGTCCGAATACCATCGAGCCCACCACGGCCAGCCCGGGCATCAGCACGAGCAGCGGCAGGAAGAGCGCGCCGTAGCGCACGAGCGTCACCGCGCCGAAGTAGTCCGCGCGCGTCACCGGCTGGCTGAACAGGAGCTCCAGCGTGCCGTCCCGGCGCGCCCGGCTCACGACCAGCCCCGTTCCCGTGAGCGCGAGCAGAGGCAGGAGCACCACGAGCGCGTGGCTGAGCGAGAGGAGCACCCGGGACATGCCCGTGAACCCCATCACCCCCGACTCGCGCAGGCCCACCACGATGAAGAGCGCGGCGAGCGCGGCGTACAGGCCCCCGCAGAAGAGGAGCCAGCGTGACCGGAGCACCTCGCCCAGCTCCAGGCGGGCCAGCGCGGCCATCCGGCCCACGCTCCCGGGGAGCTTTCCCATGGGGTGACCTTCGGCCTCTCCTGGAAGCCTTCCTCCGACCACCGCCGCCGCGCTCACGCCCACCCCCCGGCGGCCAGGCCCGCGTCCGGGAGGCTGGTCGGCATGGGGCGGGCGCGCAGCTCGCGCACGTCCCGCCACCACGACCCGTGGTGGAGCCGCTCGGCGACCTCCGGCGCGGAGACCGGAGCGTCCAGGGCGACCCGGCCGTCCTCGAGCGCGGCCACGCGGCCTACGAGGCGGCGGACTTCGTCCAGACGGTGCGAGCAGAGCAGCAGGGTCGCGCCGTCGGCCCGTTCCTCGAACAGCCGGAAGAAGGCCTCGCGCGCCTCGCCGTCGAGGCTCGCCGTGGGCTCGTCCATGATCAGCAGCGAGACCGGCGCCGCGAGCGCCAGGCTGAGGAGCAGCTTCTGCTTCGTTCCGCCCGAGAGCGCGCGCACCGGGCGCCGCCGCAGCTCCTCCAGATCCAGGTCGATCCGGGCCGCGGTGGCTCGGATGTCGCCCAGGTCGAGGCCGCGAAGCGTGGCCACCGCCCGGGCCACCTCGCCGACGGTGGCGCCGAGCTGCGGCGCGACTTGTGGCACGTAGGCTAGGCGCGCCGCCAGGTGGGTCCGATGCTCGAACGGATCGAGACCGTCCAGCCTGACCGCGCCCTCGCAGCGCAGGATCCCCATGACGGCCCGCACCAGCGTCGATTTGCCCGACCCGTTTGGACCGACCAGCGCCACACGATCGCCCGGAGCGAGGTCCAGGGAGACCCCGTCCAGCGCCTGCACGCCGTCGAAGCTCTTGGTCACGTTCTTCAGCTCTACACGCATCATTTTTGCTCGATTCCGCTCACACGGCGCCCGGAGGCGCCATGCGGGGGTGCGGGTCCACCAGCATGGTCTGGGGCTGGAGCAGGGGAAAGACCCGCGCGGCCATGTCGAGCAGCTCGAGCGCGATCGTTCCCCGGAAGAACGCCAGCCGGGGATGGCTCCGGACGAGCCGCTCGGAGAGGCTGCGCAGCTCATAGGCCACGTCGCCCACCCCGTCGCCGTCCAGGTCGTAGCCCTGGTAGTCGTCGAAGTAGTTCTCGGCCCAGAGGACGTCCCGAGCCGTGCCGCGGCCTTCCACCGCGACCTGGGTCTGGTTGTCCTGGAAGGCGTTGCCCGTGAAGGTGTTGTGCCGCTCGCTCGAGTGGAACGTGACGGCCGCGTCGCAGCGGGCGAAGGTGTTGCCGTGCACCAGCACCGAGTCGCCTTCGCGAAACGGGGATGTGTCGAGGTAGAGGCAGGCGTGGTCGTGCACGAAGCGATTGTCCACCACCGTCAGGTTGCCCGACTCCTTCACGCCGAGCCCCATCCCGTCGGCCACCGCGTTGTCGGCGATCGTATTGCCCCGGAGCGTGACGCCACGGGAGTACATGACGAACACGCCGACGATGTTCCGGTGGTACTCTGCGCTGTCCACCACGCAGTTGTCGGAGTACATGAAGTGCGTGGCGTATCGGCTGCGCAGGACCGTGTTGCGCGCGATCAGGTTGCCCGGCGAGTACCAGACCAGGATGTCGCGCGAGTCCTCCAGCCGGTTCCCGGCCACGACCGAGCGGCGCACCTCCCAGAGGCGGATGCCGTCTCCGCGGATGCCCACGGGCAGATCGGCGAGGCCGAAGACGTGGTTGTCGGCGATGGTCAGGCCGTCGGACTGCTCCGCGATGATGCCGAACAGGGCGTCCCGCACCGTCAGCCCGCGCGCCTCGATGCCTTCTCCCTTCAGGTAGACGGCCGCGTCCATCTTGTCGTAGCGCCGGCCGCTGCCGTCGACGGTGAAGCCCGCGAGAACGGTGCTGTCGGCCAGGACGCGCAGCGTGGTGCCCTTGCCGTCGGAGCCCAGGACCGCCGTGGCGGGGCCCTGCAGGGTGAGCCGGGTCTTGATCTCGAGCGGGCCCGCGTAGTGGCCGGGCGACAGGCAGAGCACGGAGCCGGCGGCCGCGGAGTCGGCGATCGCCTGCAGCGCTGCGTTGGCCGGGACCCGGACGCCGTCGACGGGGCAGGCCGCCGCTTCGACGCCGGGCACCCCGGCCACCGCCGAGGCCGAAGCCGCCGAGGCCGAAGCCGCCGGGGCCGCGTCTGCCGACACGGTCCGCGCGGGTGCTCGGCCCGCCGCGATCAGCGCGCACCCGACCACGATGACCACGCCGATTCCGGCGATCCCATGGCTCCCGGGCACCGTGCTCATGGCTCCGTTCACTCGTTTCGGTCGGTGGTTGTGCGTGGGTCTCTCTTCGGCGCCCCGGGCCGGCCGTCCGGCCGACCCGGGGGATGCCATGGCCCTACTTCACCAGCATGTAGCCCATCATCTCGAGGTGCAGCGCCGAGCAGAACTCGGTGCAGTAGTAGGGGAAGACGCCGGCCTTGTCGGCCACGATCGTGACGTCGGCGGTCTTCCCGGGCTCGAGGCTCAGGTTCACGTCGTACTCCCCGAGGCCGAACCCGTGGGTGGCGTCCGGCGTCTGCTCGATGTTGGTCAGATGGAAGTGCACGGTGTCGCCCCGGCTCACCTCGACCCGGTCCGGCGTGAAGTGGCTGCGCACCGCCGTCATGTAGACGTCCACCGAGCGCCCGTGATGCTCCACGCGCGCATCCGCTTCGGACTGCACGGCGTTCGGGTCGGGCTGGTGCGTGACCTGGTTCTCGCCCACCGGGCTGTACATCTGCTGGGCGTTCAGCTTGTCCGCGCTGATGATTTGCGCGTAGTGCGGCTCACCCAGCCCGATGGGCAGGTCGTAGAGCAGCTGCATCTGGGGCGTCGTGACGTCGATGAGCTGCATGTTCTGAGGCATGAGCGGCCCGACGTTGTTGAAGCGGTCGATCGACCACTTGTCGAGCGCGATCACGTAGTGGCCCTTCGGATGCTCGGTGTCGCCTTCGGGCGTGGCGAGGTGCCCGATGTTGTAGTGCACCGGGATCTTCTCGACGAGCTTCATGTCCGCGAGCGACCACTTGGCGATCTTCGACTCGATGAAGAGCGACGTGTAGCCGTTGCCCTGGTCGTCCCACTGCGTGTGCAACGGACCGAGGCCGAGCTCGACCTGGCCGTGCAGCGCGGTCTGGAAGCCGATGATCGGCACGCCGTAGGGGTCCGTGCCCTCGAAGTTTTTCGAGTCGATGGCCTGCTTGATCTTGGACCAGGCGTAGACGGTCTCGTGCGTGTCGAGCTTGCCCGAGATGGCCAGGTACTGGCCGTCGGGGGTCACGTCCACGCCGTGCGGGCTCTTGGGCTCCGGCACGAAGTAGAGCAGCCCCTCGGCGACGGCCGTGGAGAGCGGGATGACCTTCACACCCTGGATGGTGCGCGTCTTGCCGGCCTCCGTGGCGACCTGGGCCGCCTTCCGCCAGTTGATGACGTGCAGGTAGTCCATGTCGTTCTGCGACGCGCCCGACTCGAGCGGCGGCTGGCCCTCCGCGTCGCCGCCGTGCGAGCGCTCGGTGTCGAACGAGTTGATGAAGGCCCATCCGTCGCTGACCAGCTTGCCCGCGTCGGAGAGGTCCTGCATGTAGGGCGGAAGCTCCATCGCGAACGACTGCGCCGGATCGATCTTGCCCGTCTCACGGTCGAACTTCCAGAACATGACCGCGCCCCGGTACTTGTCGTCGAAGTCCGAGATGGGCTGGTAGCTCCCGTCCAGCGGGACCGGGTACTGGCCGCCCTCGATGATGTAGTCCGTGTTGGGCGTGACGAAGCTGCCGCCGTGGTCCGTGCCCAGGATCGGCGAGTGCACGATCTGTGTGGTCACGAAGTCCTTCAGGCTGACCACGGCGATGCGCGCGTTGGCCTTGTCGTTGATGAACAGGAACTGCCCGTCGTAGTCGCCGTTCGTCTCGCTGAGCGCCGGGTGGTGGCTGTCGCCCCACGTGAGCGGCTTGCCCTTCGGCGAGCTCGCGGCCATGAGCGCCTTGGTCTGATCGTCGAAGCCGTAGCCCTGCCAGGGCTCGGGCGTGAAGACGCCGATGTACTTGAGGATCCGCATAGAGGGGACGCCGATCACGATCACCTGGCCGCTGTGGCCGCCCGAGGCGAACATCACGAACGGGTCCGTGCGCCCGGTGGGCGTGTAGGTCTTGAGCGCCGCCACCACGTCGGCTTCGCTCAGGTTCCGGGCCTTCATCAGGTCCTGGACCGACGCGCCGCCTCCTCCGTCTCCGCCCTGGCCGGAGCACGCGGCCAGCACCGCCACGGCGGCCGTCGCCAGGAGCCGACGGGCCGTCCGGCTCGTCCACTGATTCCCGATCATGGGGTCTCTCCTTGGTAGGTTGGTTCGCCGCAGCCGCGACGCTACTTCTGCGTTCCGAACGCCCTGACGATCTCTCTGAGGGCCGCCACCACGGCCGGCTTGCTCCCCAGATCGGGGTTGCCCACCATGCCGGGGCTGCGGCCCACGGCGGCGCCGCCGTAGACGATGGCGGTCTCGATCTCCTTGTCGGTGACGCTGTCCTGCCACGCCGCGTCGTGGTAGTTGCGCGGCTTGGGGGTCAGCCCTGCGGCGCCTGGTCCGTCTCCGCGGCCCTCGGCGCCGTGGCAGACGGCGCAGCGGGTCGTGAAGATCTGCTGGGCCTGCGCGCGCGCCTCGGGCGTGATCCGAGCCACCTGAGCGTCCGTGCCCGCGGATTCGGCGGTGGTGTCACTGCCGTCGGCCGCGTTGCCCTGCTTGCCGCCGCACGCCACGAGCGTGCCCAGCAAGAGCAGGCCTCCTACCGTGAGTGCTCGTGTAGCCACGTTCCTCTCCCTCCATCGGATGAGAAAATCCGTTCCTCATGAATATATGATCTTTTCTGGTTCGACAACCTTCTCGGCTGTGGGGCAGATCCAGGGTCGTGATGTGGGAGTTTGCCCCACCGGACATCCGAGGGAGGGAGGAGCCCCGATCAGGAGACGGCGCATCTACCGAGCGGGCCGCCAACCGGTACAAGAGGGCACCCGGTTGCGGTAGCTTTGGACCGTCCCCGCCGGCGGCCGGCGGACCATCATCGGTCGTGCGGGGGAATCAGACCGTCGATCCCGAACCGATGCTTCCCACCACCGTCTCCAGCAACTGTCCCGCCGCGGCTCCCGTCACGCCGGATCGCCGCCGCATGGCCCGCCCTCGGGTCCTCGTCATCCGCCGCCGATACCTGGGCGACACGGTCCTCGTACAGCCCTTTTTCAGGAACCTGCGCAACCGCTGGCCGGACGCTTGGCTCGCCCTGGCGGTCGACACTCCGTACGTGGATGTGCTCGCGAATTGTCCGGAAGTGGACGAGATCATCGAGATCCCGGCGGGCGGGGCGGGCGCCTACGCCTCCCTGCGAGCTTGGGCCCGCGTGCTGCGCGACGTGAGCCGGAGCGCGCCCTGGGATCTGGCCTTCGACCTGGCGCGCAACGAGCGAGCGCTCGCGCTGCTTCTGGCGAGCCGCGCGCGTCGCCGCGTGACGTTGGCCATCGACGGCCCGCCTCCCCGGGCGCGGCTCTACACCGACATCGTGAGCACGACGCGCCGGGCCGTGGACACGACCCACGTCGTGGACACGCAGAACCGGCTTCTGGGTGCCGTAGGCGTGCCCACCCCGTTTCGGGTTCCTGAGGTGCCGGTACCGGTGCGCGACCGCATCGCGGCGGAGGAGGTGCTTCGCCACGTCGCCCTGGAGCGGGAGGACGGGCGGCCGCTCGTCCTCCTGCACCCGGGCTCGGGCTCGGAGGCGCGCCGATGGCCGCCCTCGGCATTCGCCCGGGTGGCCGATCGGCTCGTTGAGGAGGTCGGCGCCGAAGTCGTGGTGTTGAGCGGTCCGGCGGAGCCCGAGGCGGCGCGCGCCGTGCACGAAGAGATGCGGTGGCCGGCGACCCTCCTGGCGGAGCCGCTGGATCTCCCGACCCTCTTCGCGCTCCTCTCGAAGGCGGACCTTCTGCTCTGCAACGACAGCGGGCCGATGCACATGGCGGCCGCCGTGGGCACGCCGGTGTGCGCGCTGTTCGGCTCGCAGAGCGCGACCACCTGGGCGCCGCTCGGCCACACCGATCACCTCACGTTCCAGGCCTCCCTGCCGTGCGGCTCCCAGTGTGTCGCACCCGGTGCGTGCGACCCGGACGATCCGATGAAGTCGTTCTGCGTCCGCAGGGTCCCGCCCGACGAGGTGGCGGACGCGGTGGTGGCCCGACTTTCGGTCCGCGGGGGCCGGTGGGCCGTCCCGGGGACGTGCGTCACGGGAAGCTGAGCGAAGCCCGCCCGCAGCCAGGCCCGCTATCCCACGTGCACCACGCAGCGCCTGCGGTGCGGCGAGCGGCGGTGCTCCCAGAGGTAGATGCCCTGCCAGGTGCCTAGGGCCATGCGTCCGTCGGCCACCGGAATGGACAGGGTCGTCGACGTGAGAGCCGCCTTGATGTGTGACGGCATGTCGTCCGGCCCTTCCATGGTATGCGTGAAGTGCCGGTCGCCCTCGGGCACCAGGCGGCTGAGCCAGGCTTCCAGATCGTGGCGCGCCGACGGGTCCGCGTTCTCCTGGATGGTCAGGCTGGCCGAGGTGTGCTGGACCATCACGGTACAGAGGCCCTCGTCCGTCCCCGACTCGGCGACGAGACGCGCCACCCGGTCGGTGATCTCGTAGAGCCCCTGTCCCGTGGTGTGGACCTCGACCTTCCCGATCATCCGTTCACGTCCACCTCATACACGCAGGTCCGCCTCGGCCTTGCCGGCCGCGGCCACGATCGCCTCGGCCTGTTTCTGGCTCAGCTTGCCGTCGCCCTGCCACGCGGTCGAGACGCGCTCGACCGTCTGGACGAACGCCTGGTGATCGGAGAAGGGCGCCGCGGCCCAGATGGCGTCGAGCAGCGTCGTGCCGTCGTCCTTCGACGGGTTGTCGACCCCGGCGTCGATCGTGCCGAAGACCACACGAGGCTCGTGCCGGCGCACGTACACGTGATAGTGCTTCGTGTCGCCATCCTGCGGATCGGCCACGTAGAACGGCGCGAGCTCGTGCCCGTTCGTCGTGAAGAAGTTCGGCTCCTCGCCGGTCGTCATGGCCGGAGCCAGATCACCGTCGAGCTTCATCGACCGATAGAAGCTCATCTCGATGAGGCCGGTCTCCAGGTTCTCGCCGACGGGCGGGTTCTGCACGGCCAGCAGGATCGGACCGTGGTAGAGCGCCTGCACCGACGCGTCGTCGATCGTCGGCTCGGCGTGGAAGCTGAACGGCATCGAGATCTCGATCTTGTCGCCCCGGCTCCAGCGCCGATTGAGCGTCACGTACGTGCCGGGCGCCGCCTCGAGATCCTGGACCTCGCCGTTCACCCGCACCGTGTAGCCCTTCTGGACCCAGGTCGGTACACGCAGCTTGATCGCCAGCGTGCCCTTTCCGTCGACCCTCAGCGTGCTCGAGTCCTCGAGCGGGTAGTTCGTCTCCTGCGTGATCGTGAAGCCTTCCTCCGGCCACGTCAGCGTGGACGGAATGTAGAGGTTCACGTAGAGCGTCTGCCCGTCCTCGGAGCGGAAGTAGATGGAGTCCTGGTACTTGGTGTGGTTCTCCATCCCCGTGCCGCCGCAGCAGGTGCCGATGTTGCCGTAGCTCCGGTTCCGGCCGGGCTGCACCGGCACGAAGTAGGTGACCTCCGGACTCTCCGTGCTGTCGATGTCTCGCCGCGAGCCCAGGATCTGGTTGAACAGACCGAGCTCGTAGTAGTTCATGTACTTCGGGTCGGGATCGTGGAAGAAGAGGTTCCGGCTCAGCTTGAGCATGTTGTAGAGCGGGCAGGTCTCGGCGTGGTCCCGGTCGTCGTAGAGCGACCCGGCGATCACGTCGCGCTTGCGGAACATCTCGTTCACGCCCATGCCGCCGTGGCTGTAGATGCGGTGCGGCACGACCATCTCCCAGAAGTTGGCGGCCGCCGTGTAGTAGTCGTCTCCGCCCCCCTCCTCGTTCACCCGGAGATAGCCGGTGAACTGGGGGATGTGCTGGTTGGCGTGGCGTCCGTCGAGGATGTCGTCGTCGGCGATCGTCGGCTTCAGCACGGCGAAGTTGTCGAAGCGACGCGCGGCGTCGAGGTACTTCTGGTCGCCGGTCAGCGTGTGCAGCGTGGCGAGGCTCTCGTTCACGCCTCCGTACTCGCCCGCGATGTAGATGTCCCACATGCGGGTCAGTTGCTGCTGGGTCAGCGGCGCGAGGCGGCCGTGCGCCCAGTCGCCGATGCCGGTGAGCACGTCCATCGCCTGCTCGTTGCCGGCGAGCACGTGGGCGTCGATGAGGCCCGCCATGATCTTGTGGAGCGTGTAGTACGGCGCCCAGATGCCCTGGGTGCTCCCGTACGTGCAGAACTCCTCGAGCCGGATGAACTGCGTCTCCGGATAGGCCGACAGGAAGCCGGGATGCCGGCGCCCGTCGGTCGGCGCGACGATGTCGCCGTTGCGACCCTTGCCCGAGGAGTCCTCGGCGGTCGGGCCGTCGGTCTCGTCGAAGCGATACCACACCACGTCACCCCCGCCGGCGCTCCCGTCCGCAGCGTGCGCGAGCGAGTCCAGCTCGTCCTCGTTCAGCGCGCGGCCGAAGATCTGGAACTCGTCGAGCGCCGCGTTCAGGTACGAGACCGCCCGCTGCGGGAACTGCCTGCGGCCGATCCAGTTGTCGCTGGTGCCACCCAGGTCCGAGGGGCCCAGCGTCATGGCGTCGTTCGTGGCCACCGCCTTCCCGTTGACGTACAGCGTGGCGGTGTTGCCTGAGCGGGTGACGGCCAGGTGGGTCCACTCGCCCACCGGGATGGGCTCCGTGCCGTCGAGCCGCTGCTCGCCGTCCGCGCCCGTGGTCGTGATGGCGAAGCGGGGCACCGGGTTTCGATCCGAGACGCGCACGGTCAGGTACATGTGCGCCAGCGGCTCCTCGGCGTACTCGGGGTTCGGACTCCCGAAGTCGAAGACCACGGACCGGTTGTTCAGCGTCGCCGGGCCCTGGTTCCGGTTCGACGGGGGCAGGTCGGCCGCGTCGTACTCCCCGAGGTTGATCCACGTGGCGACGGTGAAGTCGGCGAGGTCGTCGACGACGTTGGCCGGCAGGCGCACGTGCTCGGCCAGCCCCACGGGGGAGCCCGAGAGCTTCAGCGCGCTTCCGAGGCGGCCCTCCACTCGCGGCGTCGGCTCTTTGGCGGCGGCCGCGAGCGCGGCCTGGCACTCCGCCAGGCCCGAGACGATGTAGTCGAGCTTCTGCTTGTAGATCTCGTCGCCGGTGCTCGCGTACGCCTGCGACAGCATGCTCATGAAGTGGCCGGCGTAGTGGCCCCGCAGATACCCCGTCGCGCTCTCCCAGCCCCCGACGGCCTCCGCGCCCTTGGTGTCGAGTCCCGCATTCGCCCGGAAGATGCTCAGGATCCGGTCCGGGCCCGCGTAGACGTCGGTCTCGCTCCCGTAATTGCGGGCGTAGTGGAGCATCCGGTCACGCTTCTGCGTGAAAAGGCTCTCGCCGAGGCTCACCTGTGAGAGCGGGAACGGCCTCACGGACCAGCCGGTGCCCAGCACCTCCTCGGCCATCTGTCCCTGGCGGGGCGCACAGGCTTCCAGGTACGGGTACACGGCGGCGCCCGCCGCCACCGCGCCGGTGGTCTTCAGGAAGGTGCGTCGATCGAGCGGGATCCGGCCTTGGTTGTCTGAGGACACTGAATTCGACCTCTCGTAGAAACGTGAAGGCTGCGATGGAGACGGGAGCTGATGCCACGCCTCGTCGGTCAGGTATCGAATACGCGCTGGAGGACTCTCAACTTACGTCCTCTCAACGCCATCGAAAAATCCGGAGCGCGACCACGAAGGAGACCCCGCCCCAGGCCGCGCAGATGGCGATCGGGCCGGCGACGCCCGCGAGTGACGAGCCGTCCAGCATCACCGCCCGCAACGCGTCGTTGAGCGCGGTGAGAGGCAGCGCCTTGATGAACGGCTGCATCTGGGCCGGGAAGTTCTCCGACGAGAAGAACACGCCCGAAAGCACCCACATCGGCATCATGACGAGGTTCATGAGCCCAGACACCGCCTCGACCGTTTGTACCCGGCTCGCCGTCAGGAGTCCCACCCCGGCGAAGCACATCGCGCCCAGGAGCGAGAGGAAGGCGAGGCTCAGCACCGAGCCCCGCAGGGGCACGCCGAACGCCAGGGTTCCGAATCCGACCAGCAGGGCGACTTCCGGTCCCAGGAGCACCAGGCGGGTCATGATGAACGAAAGCAGGTACTGGCTTCGGCGGATCGGCGAGGCGAGCAGCCGCTTCATGAGCTTGCGGCGGCGGGCGTCGACCACGGAGTAGCCCACGCCCCACATCCCGGTGCCCATCAGATTGAGCCCGAGCAGGCCGGGAATCAGAAAGTCGATGTAGCGCGAGCCGCGCTCGGTCACCCGCCGGTCCGCCACCGCGCGGACTTCCTGGCGCCCGAGGGAACGCTGGATCGCGTCGTCGGTGGACAGGCGGGCCAGACGGCTCTCGGAGCGCGTGGGGTCGAAGCGGTAGACGAGCGAATCGCCGGGCTCCACGACGAGGGCCACGCCGCCCGTGCGCAGCCTCGCGGAGGCCTCGGAATCGGGGAGCACGGAGACGTCGAATCCGCCGGCGGCCTCGAGGATGTCGGCGAGGGAGTCCGCGCCCACCTCGGCCGTGATGGCCACGTGCACCACGTCCGCCGGGCGGTTCCGGAACGCCAGCCCGAGGGCCATCGCCAGCAGGAGCGGAAAGGCGAAGACCCAGAAGAGCACCTCCGGCTGGCGAAGCTGCTCGCGGAAGCGAGAGACGGTGAGTTGCCAAAGAGGCCCGAGATAACCCATCACTCGTCCCTCAGACGACGTCCGGTCAGGCTCAGGAACAGGTCCTCGAGCGTCGCCTGGTGGGTGACCAGCTCGGTCATCTCCACGCCTCGCCGCTGCAGCTCGGCCATCAAGGCAGGTAACGCACGGTGCAGCTCCGTGACGGTCAGGCTGAGGCGGGACCCGTCGTGCCGGATCTCGATCACCCCGGGCAGGCTCGCCAGCGTGTCCTCGGGGGGCAGCCGCGCCTCGTCGCACACCGCGAACTCGATCACGTGATCGGCTCCGAGCGAGGCGATGAGGTCCCGGGGCGAGCCGAGCGCGATCACCCGGCCGTGGTCCATCACCGCCACCCGGTCACAGAGCCGCTCGGCCTCTTCCATGTAGTGGGTGGTGAGCACGACCGTCCCGCCTCGGTCCTTGAACGTGGAGATCACGTCCCAGAGCTGGCGTCGGGACTGCGGGTCGAGTCCGGTGGTCGGCTCGTCGAGGAAGAGGATGTCGGGGTCGCCCACCAGGGCGCACGCGATGGCGAGGCGCTGTCGCTGGCCTCCGGAGAGCTTCTCCACCCAGGCGTCCTTCTTCTCGCGGAGCTCCACGACGTCCAGGACCTCCTCCGGGAGGATGACCTTCGCGGTAGAAGCTCCGGAAGAGCCGGATCACCTCCACGACCGAGAGCCGATCCGCCAGGCGCGTCTCCTGGAGCGCGACGCCGAGCCGCTGGCGCAGCGCGTGCTCGTCTCGCTCCCAGTGCAGGCCCAGGACCTCGACTTCGCCCTCGTCGGGCAGCATCAGGCCCTCCATCATCTCCACGGTGGTCGTCTTGCCGGCGCCGTTCGGGCCCAGGAGCCCGAAGCACTCGCCCGCGAGAACCTCGAGGTCGAGGTCCACCACGGCGAGCACGTCCTTGTAGCGCTTGGCCAGCGCCCGGCAGCGGATCGCGGGTGCCATGCACGGAGACGGTACCGGGACTCCCCTCCCCGGCGACCTGCTAGCCTTTCGTGACGATCATGATCGCGCCGTTCTCGTGTCCGGCGCCCCAACGGGTCGTGGCCTGGGATGTGCTGAATCGGTAGATCGCCCGTACGTCTTGAGCGGACACCGTCGAGAGCGCGTCCAGGCCACCGAGCAGCTGAGAATTCAGATAGACCGGGATGTCCGGTCCGACCGACATCTCCTCCCAGGTGTGTGCCTGGCGTCGGAGCATCCAGTCGGAGCGGAGGTTCCTCACTACGTCGTAGGCCGTCGTCGCACCCGTGCCCGCGATCTCCTGCTGCGTGATTCGGTTGCGGCCGCCCGGCAGAGCCAGCCCCGGACCTCCCGAGGGCGACAGCCCGCTCGCTCCGAGGGCACCGGGGCGGCCCCCGATCGGGAACGAGAAGCCCAGCGTGAGACCGAGCGCGCCGCCGACCCCAGCCCAGGTCGTGCGGTCGATGTGCCGGTTGCCCTCGCCCTGGTCCCAGTCTCCGAGCGCCACCTGAGAGACGAAGAAGCCGACCCCGGCGCCGACCAGGGCGCCACCCACGGCCGTGCCCATCCTCGAGATCCAGGAATGGCCGGACGAGAGCTGCTGCACACGGCTCGACATCGAGTCCTGCGGCCAGGGGAGCGGCGCAGACGGCCGGGTCGGAGGCGTCTGCGCCGACGCGCCGGGCGCGTGCAGGGCGAGCAATACCAGGAGGAGGAGGGCGAGGCGGGTGGAGCCGATTGGGCGATGCATCGCAGGCGCGTGTAGGATTGTGGGCGCGTGGGAGGGGTGGAATCGCCTATTGGACAGTCGGCAGGAACGATCCGATTATCAAGACCCGCGGTCGCCTCCTTTTGTTGAGCCCCGGGCGGGTGAGCCGGCGGGCCCCGGAGCCGTCGCGGCGCGCCCGCCTCCGACGGCTCCGGAACGTCGCCTGAGTCTCACTTCAACGTCAGCACCACGATCGACTTCGGCGGCAGCTGCACCGTGAGCGTGCTCCCCGACAGCTTCGCGCCGTCGAACGACGTCGGCTCGACCGCGTGGGGATGCTCGAAGGTGTTGTGCGCCTGCATGGTCGGTGCCGTGAGGACGCGCCCGCTCACGCTCGAGACCTGCTCGCCCCGGACGTCCGTGGTGACGGTGCGCGCCTTGTCCGGGTCCAGGTTCGACATCGTGATGTGCGTCACACCGAGCGAATCGCGCGAGGCCGACGCGCTCACCGCCGGGATGCTCTGCCCGTCATACGTGTACGTGCCGCCGTCGAGCGAGATGGGCAGGAGCGTGGCGTCGTGGTGCACGGTGTACATCTGGAAGACCCAGTAGGTCGGCGTCTCCACGACGGTGTCGCCGCGGGTGAGCAGCATCGACTGCAGCACGTTGATGGTCTGCGCGATGCTGGCCATGCGCACGCGGTCGGCGTGGTTGTTGAAGATGTCGAGCGAGGCCGAGGCCACCAGCGCGTCACGCATCGTGTTCTGCTGGTAGAGGAAGCCCGGGTTCGTGCCCGGCTCGACGTCGTGCCACATGCCCCACTCGCCCACGAAGAGCGCCACGCGCTTGTTCGGGTCGTAGTGGTCCATGATCGTCGAGTGGCGCTCGATCAGCTCCTTGATGTGGATCGCCTTCTGGAGCGCCGTGAACCACTCTCCCTCGCTGAAGTCCGTCGCGCTCCCCTTGTGCTGCCATGTCCCGACGACCGTGTAGTAGTGGAAGTCGAGGGCGCGGATGCGGCGTCCGGCCTCGCGCATCACGACGTCGGTCCAGTTGTAGTCGTCGACGTTGGGTCCGGTCGCGATGAGGAAGGGCCGGGTGTTGCCGTAGCCGCGCAGGAAGGTGGCGTAACGCTTGAGCTGGTCGGAGTAGTACTCCGGCGTCATGCCGCCGCCGCAGCCCCAGCTCTCGTTGCCCACGCCCCAGAAGCGCACGTTGTACGGTTCGGGGTGGCCGTTCTTGGCGCGCAGGTCGGCCATCGGGCTCTTGCCCGGGAAGTTCACGTACTCCCACCAGTCGGCCATCTCCTTCACGGTGCCGCTGCCCACGTTGCCGACGATGAACGGGCTGGCCCCGAGCCGCTTCATGAGCTCGAGGTATTCGTCGGTTCCGAAGCTGTTGTCCTCGGTCACGCCGCCCCACACGGTGTTGACGATCGTCGGACGCTCGGCGCGGGGCCCGATCCCGTCCTGCCAGTGGTAGTAGTCGGCGAAGCAGCCGCCGGGCCAGCGCACGAACGGCACCTCGAGCTTCTTGAGCGCGTCGATGGCCGCCTGATTGTACGTCCAGCCCCCGTGGCCGTCCTTGATCCAGTAGCCCCCGTAGATGTCGTGGCCGAGATGCTCCGAGAACTGGCCGTAGATGTTGCGGCTGATGGTCGTGCTGCCCTGATCTGCGTTCACGATCAGGTGGGGCGAGCCGGAGGACGTCTGCTGGGCGCTCGCGGCCGCGAACGGCAGGAATGTTAGCGCTATCAACGCGCCCCAGATTCTTGCTTTCATGGCTTGCGCTTTCCGGGTGGAGTGGATAGGACGGTAGGCGTCTGGCGGTACGGATGACCGCCAGAGAGAGTAGGTCCTAACGGAGAACGGCGCTATGCCTTGCAGATACACTCTCGCCCGCTCCGTCGCCCTGGGGGCGCTCGCCGTCGGGCTCCCGGTGGCCGCACTCGAAGCGCAGGAAGCGCGTATCCCCGTTCACGACCCGGTCATGATCAGGCAGGACGGGACGTACTACCTGTTCGCGACTGGCCGGGGGATCACGGTATGGTCCTCCCCCGACATGAAGAGCTGGACCCGGCTCGCGCCCGTGTTCGACTCCGCGCCGGCCTGGGCCCACGAGGTGGTTCCCCGCTTTCGCAACGGCGAGTGGGCCCCCGACATCGGCTTCCACGACGGCACCTACTACCTCTACTACGCGGTGTCGGCCTTCGGCCGGAACACGTCGGCCATCGGGGTCGCCACGAACGAGACGCTCGACCCGAAGAGCCCCGACTTCCGCTGGGTCGATCACGGGATCGTCGTGGAGTCCGTGCCGGGCCGCGACCTGTGGAACGCTATCGACCCCAACCTCGCCTTCGATGCCGACGGCACGGGCTGGCTCTCGTTCGGCTCGTTCTGGACGGGCATCAAGCTGGTGAAGCTGCGGCCCGACCTGCTGCGGCCGGCCGAGCCCGAGGAGTGGCACAGCGTGGCGGCGCGCCAGCGCTACTGGAAGCTTCCCGATCGGGTAGCCGGCGACGAGATGAACGGCGCGATCGAGGCCCCGTTCATCTTCCACAAGGGGGACTGGTACTACCTCTTCGTCTCGTGGGACCGGTGCTGCCGCGGGGTGAACAGCACCTACAAGGTCGTCGTCGGCCGCTCGAAGGACATCACGGGGCCGTATCTCGACGCCGAAGGCCAGGAGATGAGGCTCGGTGGCGGGACGCTCGTCGCGGCAGGTGACGGCACGCACTGGGCCGCCGTCGGCCACTGCGGCGTCTACGACTTCGACGATACCGACTACCTCGTCATGCACGGCTACGACGCCACGGACGGGGGGCGCTCGAGACTTCTGATCGAGGAGATCCAGTGGGACGCCTACGGTTGGCCTCACGTGACGATCGACTAGTGGACCGGTCCGGCGAGGGCGTGCGAGCGACCGTGTGCCGCGGGGTACACGCACACCGGTCGCGATCCGGGGCGCTGGTCGGGTGCCTCCTGGCCGTGTCGACGCTGATGATCCCGAACAGCGCCCGCTCCCAGGGTCGGGGACCGACGGGGCCCACCACGGAGCCGCCGATCCACGACCCGACCATGATCGAGTCGGACGGAACGTACTATCTGTTCGGCACCGGCCGAGGCATCCAGGTCTGGTCGTCTCCCGATCTCGAGACCTGGACTCACCTGGCGCCCGTCTTCGAGACGGCGCCAGACTGGATCGGCACGATGCTGCCCGGCTTCCGCAACGATGAATGGGCGCCCGACATCAGCTTCCACGACGGTACCTACTACCTCTACTACGCCGTCTCGGCGTTCGGCCGCAACAACTCGGCCATCGGGGTCGCGACCAACGAGACGCTGGACCCGAAGGACCCCTCGTTCAAGTGGGTCGACCATGGGATGGTGGTGCGCTCCGTTCCGGGCCGGGACATGTGGAACGCCATCGACGCCCAGCTCTTCTTCGACGAGGGGGGCACGCCCTGGCTCACCTTCGGGTCGTTCTGGCAGGGCATCAAGCTCGTGCAGCTGGCGCCCGATCTCATGCGCCCCGCCGATCCTCCGGTGTGGCACACCGTGGCCGCGCGCAACCGCTACTGGAAGCTCGACGAGCGCGACGCCGGCGACGCGGCCAATCCCGAGCTCCCCTACGACAGCCTGTATCCCCAGCGCATCGTGGAGATGGAGCAGAACATGCAGGACGGCGCCATCGAGGCTCCGTTCATCTTCAAGAAGGGCGACTGGTACTATCTGTTCGTCTCCTGGGACCGGTGCTGCAGGGGCGTGAACAGCACCTACAAGGTCGTCGTCGGCCGCTCGAAGAGAGTCGAGGGGCCGTACCGCGATCGCGAGGGCCAGGAGATGGTCCACGGCGGCGGCTCCCTGGTCGTGTACGGGTTCGGGGACGGGGGTCGGTGGGCGGCCGGCGGACACGAAGCCGCGTATACCTTCGGCGGCACGGACTACCTGGTCTTCCACGCGTACGACGCGACCGACCAGGGACGCTCCAAGCTCCTTGTGAAGCCCATCGAATGGGACGCGCAGGGCTGGCCGAGGGTATCGCTGGAGCGCTGAGCGCGTACGGGGCGAGGCGGGTCGGCCCGGGCGCCGGGACCGGCCCGCGGAGCGGAGGCGGATGCGTGCGTCGCCTACCCTCCGAGGCGCCCTTACACGCATGGTAGGGAATCTCCCGACTGGACGGATGGGCCCGTTCCTCGGACGCTGAAGGGATCACCATCCAGTAGGGAGGATTCCCCATGCTCGAGACCATCCGCTTCCGGCTCAACGGCCGGCCCGTCACGCTCGAGACCGACGGCGACCGGCGACTGCTCTGGGTTCTGCGCACGGACCTCGCGCTCACCGGAACGAAGTTCGGATGCGGGATCGCCATGTGTGGCGCCTGCACCGTGCTCGTGAACGGCACGCCCGTGCGGTCCTGCCAGTACCGGGTATCGCGCCTTCAGGACGCCGACGTGACCACCATCGAGGGCCTCGCCAAGGGCGATCAGCTCCATCCGCTACAGGAAGAGTTCGCCGAGCGCGGAGGCTTCCAGTGCGGCTACTGCACTTCGGGCATGATCCTGGAAGCATACGGATTCCTGAAGCAGCATCCGCATCCCTCCCGCGAGCAGATCGTGAGCGGGATGAACCGTAACCTGTGCCGCTGCGGTGCCCACAAGCGGATCGTGGAAGCGATCGAAGCCGCCGCGGAACGGATGTGAGGAGGGAGTCATGAACAGAAACGACCTCGGCCCGATGGCCGTCGACCGCCGGGACTTCTTCAAGTTCACGGGCGGGGGGATCGCCGTCCTCATGGCCCTGAAGGACACCTCCCTCATCACCGAGAGCCTGGAGCAGCAGCGGGGCTATCCGACCGACTTCAACGCCTACGTGCTGGTCGGCGAGGACGGCCGCGTCACCGTGTTCAGCGGCAAGATCGAGATGGGGCAGGGTGTGCTGACCTCCCAGGCACAGATGGCCGCCGAGGAGCTCTGCGTGTCGCTCGACTCGGTCGACATGGTGCTGGGCGACACCGACCGGGTCCCATGGGACGCGGGCACCTGGGGCTCCCTCACCACGCGGGTGTTCGGTCCGGCGCTGCGCGCGGGATGCGCGAAGGCGCGCGAGGTGCTGCTCGAGCTGGCCTCGGAGCACCTGAGCGTGCCGGTGAACCAGCTCCACGTCGAAAACGGCGTCGTCTCCGTGGTCGGCGGAGGAAAGAGCGTCACCTACGCCGAGCTGGCCAAGGGCAAGAAGATCGCCCGGACGTTGGACCACGACGCGGTATTACACGCGGTGAAGGACTTCGCCGTCATGGGGCAGTCGCCCGAACGGCTCGACGCCACGGCCAAGGTGACCGGCGCGGCGCACTACGCGGGTGATATCCGCCTACCGGGCATGCTGCGCGCGCGGCTCGTCCGCCCGCCCTCGCACGGCGCCACGCAGAAGAGCGTCGACACCTCCGCGGCCGAGCAGGTCCCCGGTGTGACGGTGATCAACCAGGACGGGATCATCGCCGTGCTGCACGAGGATCCCGAGACGGCCGAGCGGGCGCTCGGTCTGGTGAAGGCGGAGTGGAACGTCCCACCGGCCAAGGTCGACGACAAGACCATCTGGGACCGGATGGTGGCGGAAGCCTCGCGCGGCCGCACGTCCCAGGAGCGCGGCCAGGTGGCCGACGGGGAACGGGCCTCGACCAAGGTCTTCGAGCATACCTACCGTGATCCGTATCTGGCGCACGTCCCGATGGAGCCCCACACCGCGATCGCGTCGGCGCGGAACGATCGCATCACCGTATGGAGCTCGACCCAGAGCCCGTTCGGCGACCAGGGCCGGATCGCGCGCCTGCTGGGCATCGACCAGGAGCAGGTGCGCGTCATCACGCCGTACGTCGGCGGTGGGTTCGGCGGAAAGTCTTCGGGTGGGCAGGCGCTCGAGGCGGCTCGCCTCTCCTGGATCACCAAGAAGCCGGTCCAGGTGATGTGGACGCGTGAGGAGGAGTTCTTCTACGACACCTTCCATTCCGCGGCCGTGGTGAAGGTGCGATCGGGCATGGACACGAACGGGCGCATGCAGCTCTGGGACTACCACGTCTACGGTGCCGGCACGCGTAGCACCGAGGTCTTCTACGACGTGCCCAACGCGGCAGTCGTATCGTACTCGGTCCGCGACGTCCATCCCTTCGCCACCGGCGCCTGGCGGGCTCCGGGGGCCAACTCCAACTGCTTCGCGCGCGAGTCCCAGATCGACATCATGGCGGCCGACGCGGGCATGGACCCGCTGGAGTTCCGGCTGCGCAACACGTCGGATCCCCGGATGCGGAGCGTTCTCGAGGCGGTCGCCAAGGCGGCGGACTGGAAGCCGGCTCCGGCGCCCAGCGGACGCGGCCTCGGTGTGGCATGCGGCGTGGATGCGGGCTCCTATGTGGCCCACGTGACCCAGGTCTCCGTCGACCACGCCACCGGGGCGGTGAAGGTCGAGAAGATGGTGTGCGCCCAGGAGATGGGCATCGTGGTGAATCCCGAAGGCGCCGTGATGCAGATCGAGGGATGCCTTACGATGGGGCTGGGATACTCGCTCATGGAGCATCTCCGCTTCAACGGAGGCGACATCCAGGACCGCAACTTCACCACGTACCGGATTCCGCACTTCGAGGACGTGCCCGAGCTCGTGACCGTACTCGTGCCCAACGACGATCTCGCGCCGCAGGGCGGTGGTGAGCCCGCCATCGTGGCCGTGGGAGCGTCGATCGCCAACGCGATCTTCGACGAGTGCGGCGTGCGTCTCTTCCAGATGCCGTTCACGTCCGCAGCCGTGCGCGCGGGGCTCGCCGCGTCCTGACTCCGACCGTGCGTGCCGTTCGTGAGGTGGCCCGCGCTCCGATCCCCGGGGCGCGGGTCGCTCGGCGTCTCGCATCATCCTGACAGGAATGCCCGAATGCTGCTCTCCCTGGCCCTCGCCGGCACGCTCGCCCTGACGCCCGCCACGCTTCCGGCCCGTGACACGGTGCCGGCCGCACGACTCCTCCGGGCCGGGATCGCCCACGCCTCGGTACTCGCGCCCGGGAGCCTGCACTCGCGTGTGCCGGCCCCGGCGGGCGGCGGTGGGGCGTCCGACCTCGATGCGTCCGACCGGGTCGAGGCGTCGGGATTGGGCGCCGGGTCCCCAGGCGCCTCCCAGCTCGTCGACTACAGCGACGCCTACTTCACGCGCCTGACTATCCACAAGTGGGCGAGCGTTCTGACGCTTCCGCTCTTCGCCGGACAGTACGCGGTGGGACGGAAGCTCCTGAACGGCGACGGCTCGGATCACCTCCGCAACGTCCACGGGCTGCTGGCCGGGAGCATCGCCGGCCTGTTCGCGGTGAATACCATCACGGGCGGGCTCAACGCCATCGAGGCCTGGTACGACCCGGATGGGCGCAATCGGCGCACGCTCCACACGGTCCTGATGCTCGTGGCCGACGTGGGCTTCATCGTGACCGGGGCCACCGCGCAAGAGAACGAGAACGAGGGAGGCGTGCGCACGACCGCCAACAACAACACGCACCGGAACGTGGCCCTGGCGTCGATGGGCACGGCGCTGGTGGGCATCGCCGTCATGCTGCCGATCTTCGGGAGGTAGATGGAGGACGCGAGGTCGACTCGTCCCCGAGGGACCCCGCAGCGACCCGCACCTCGCGACTCCCGCTCGACGCGCCTCCTCCTTCGCCTCTCCATGGGAAAGCTCTACCTTCCCCTTCCATGGAGATCGGACTCTACACCTTCGCGGAGACCCGCTTCGACCCCGAGACGGGTCGCCAGCTCGGCGTTCAGGAGCGCATCCGTCATCTGCTCGAGGAGATCGAGCTCGCCGACCGGGTGGGCCTCGACGTCTTCGGCATCGGCGAGCACCACCGCGCCGACTACGCGGTGTCGTCGCCCGCGATTCTCCTGGCGGCGGCCGCCGCGCGCACCGAGCGGATCCGCCTGACCAGCGCGGTCAGCGTGCTGAGCTCCGACGACCCGGTGCGCGTGTTCCAGGATTTTGCGCTCATCGACCTGATCTCGAACGGGCGCACCGAGATCATGGCGGGCCGCGGGTCGTTCATCGAGTCGTTCCCCCTCTTCGGGCAGCAGCTCGAAGACTACGACGAGCTCTTCAGCGAGAAGCTCGACCTGTTGCTGAAGGTCCGTGCGGAGGAGCGGGTGACCTGGTCGGGCAAGCACAGGCCGGCCATCGACGACCGGCCGGTCTACCCCAGGCCGGTCCAGGACCCGATTCCCGTGTGGATCGCGGTGGGCGGCTCACCGCCCTCGGTGGTCCGCGCCGCCACGCTGGGCCTTCCCATGGCGCTGGCGATCATCGGGGGTCCGCCGGCGCGCTTCAAGCCGATGGTGGAGCTCTACCGGGAAGCGGCGGACAAGGCCGGCCACGACCCCGACAGCCTTCCCGTGAGCATCAACGCGCACGGGTTCCTGGCCGACGACGCGCAGACGGCCGGCGAAATCGCCTGGCCTCCCTACGAGCAGACGATGACCCGGATCGGACGGGAGCGGGGATGGCCTCCCGCGAGTCGCCGCCAGTTCGAGGCCGAGCGCGCGCTCCACGGTGCCCTCTTCGTCGGAGATCCCGAGCAGGTGATCGAGAAGATCCTCTACCATCACCGACTCTTCGGTCACCAGCGCTTCCTGATGCAGCTCACGGTCGGGCCGACACCGCACGCGGAGGTGCTGCGCGCGATCGAGCTTCTCGGAACCGAGGTGGCGCCGGTGGTGCGTCGGGAGCTGTCGGGCGACGTCACGGCTTCCTGAGCCAGTCGGATCGGCGCGCCCGCCACCACCGTCCACACCCGCCCCTCCCGAATCCGCCAGAATCCCGGAAATGTCCGTCCGTCGGGCACGTCGACCGCGAGCGAACGCCACTCGGCCGAGTGGGAACCGTCGGGCGCCGGGGCCTCGACCTCCACCGAGCGCGTGTCCAGCCTCAGGCCTTCGCCCAGAGCCTTGAGCGCGGACTCCTTCGCACTCCACAGAAGCGTGGCGCGCACGCTGCGTAGGCTGCCCCCCCGCCGGATCCAGGCCCGCTCGGCCTCGGTGAAGTAGTCGGCGACGAAGGCATCGCTCCGCGGCTCGAGCGCCTCCACGTCACAGCCGAGCTCGAGGTCGCCGGGAGCGACGGCGGCGAACCCCACTCCTCCGGAATGGCTGAGCGACAACGAGATCGGGCCCGGAGGCGAGCCGGAGAGGAGCCGGGCCGCGGGCGCTCCGCCGGGTGTGGCGAGCACCTCGATCCGCTCGGGCCGATCGTGGTCCAGGCCGAACGCGGCGGCCACCGCCCTCTTCGCGACCCAACGTCCCAGTCGCCAGTCGGCCACGCGCCGGGCGAAGCGCAGGTCCGACAGCACGCGGGCCTCCGTCGGTGCCAGCCACCCTACACCGGCAGGCACGTCCGGAGCCGTGGCCCGCGCCAGGTGGACCCGGAGGGGAGCGGTCATTCCTTCAACGCCGCGAACGCCCCCGAGCGCACGCCGCCGGGCAGTGCCGACGTCCGGTAGCCCGTGAGCGTGGTGAGCACCCGTCCCTCTTCGTCCACGACGTCCACGTCGAACGAGCCTTCGGCCGTCGCGGCGGCTACGGCCGTGCTCGCGACCTCTCCGTTGGCCGGCCGAAGCAGCTCGAGGCGCCGGAACCCGAACGGAAGCCCCATGCGGTCGGTCGTGGCGATCTCCGCGAGCCCCGCCGTCTGGAACGCCAGCTCGACCAGCCGCGGCGCCACGACGGTGGGCCGATCCGCCGGCTCGTGGTTCGGGGGCAGGGAAGCGGCGAGGCGCCCGGAGACCACCCCCTCTGCACGCCACGCCTTCGCCATCACCTGGTACGCCGGGCCGTGGAAGTACGTGTCGTAGATCGCGGCCGCTTGGACCACGTCCCCGTCCGGCTCCGGCACGGGGCGCTCGCGCACGATCTCGGGCGCCCTTGCCGCGAGCCGTGCGGTTCCGGTGAAGTGAATGGTGATCTCGGGCTCGTCGCGTCCCACCAGGATGCGGGCGCCCAGTACCCGGCAGCGCGCGAGCACGTCCTCGCCCTCGGCGGTATAGGAGACCTGTACCGTCACGGTGCGCGCTTCGTCGCGGTAGAACTTGAACGGGGCGTGGAACTCCACGTCCTCGAGCGATACGACGTGCAGCTCGGGGAAGCCGACGTAGGCCGCTTCGGCCATCGCTTCGAGCCCCATCACACCGGGAAGGACGGCGATGCCGTCGATTCGGTGGTGGTCGAGGAAGGGCTGGGTCTTCGGGTCCAGCTCCGTCTCCACGACGAGCCCGTTCGCGAGGCTCCACGAGCGCACGACACCGACCATCGGTCCGGCGGCCTGAACGGCCGCTTCGGCGAACGCCAGATCGAGCCGCGCCGACTCGGCGTTCTCCTCGACCATCACACCCAGCCCCTCGGCGATCACCACCTCGCCACGCGAGCCCGCGCCGAGCTCGCGCCGCACCACGCCCAGCCCCGCCCGGGGCGCGAGCATGTCGATACCGGCGGCCTTCATGATCGTGGGCATCGAGCCCCGGGCGGCCATGCCGATCTCGCCCCATGCGGTCCAGTCGACCGCGAGCGCCCGGGTGTCGGGGCGGCGGTGGCGCATCTCGGACATCGCCTTGCACAGCAGGTCGTTGGCGGCCGCGTAGTCGGTCTGTCCGGCGTTGCCGAACCGGCCGGCGATGGAGCTGAACGCCATCACCCGGCCGATGGGCGCGTCACCGAGCGCCCTGACGAGGTTGAGCCATCCGTCGGTTTTCACGTCGAAGACCAGTGAGAACTCCTCCGCCGACTTGTCCGGCAGCGAGCGGCTGATCTCCAGACCGGCGGCGTGCATGAGCACGTCCAGGCGGCCGTGGGCCTCGAGCACGT
The DNA here is from genome assembly GCA_963751265.1 of uncultured Gemmatimonadales bacterium. Lineage (GTDB taxonomy): Bacteria > Gemmatimonadota > Gemmatimonadetes > Longimicrobiales > Gaopeijiaceae > SZUA-318. The sequence goes on from CAVVTU010000003.1 coordinate 208,319, forward strand.
CGGAGACCACCCTCCCGACGGCGTCCGCGTCACGCAGGTCGAGACTCCGGTAGTGCACGGTGGCGCCGCCCGCACGTAGCGCGTCGATCGCCGCCTGCGCGGTCTGCTCGCGCTCGATGCGGGCCAGCTCACGCTCCACCAGGACGGGCGTCACGCGCTGTCCCTCGGCCTTGAGTCGCTCGACGATGTCGTCCCGCAGCCCCGGCCGATCCGTGACGATGCGCGTCAGGTCCGGGTCGGCGGCGTCGGGCTCCGGAGCGAGGTCGAGCAGCCAGAAGGTGCCGGCCGAGCCGGCCATGTCGGCGAGAATAGCGGATACGATGCTTCCTGCCGCACCCGTCACCAGGTGGACGGCGTCGGCCGGTAGGGGCGCGCCGGGCTCGACGGAACGCTCGGCGAGGCCGATCGTCCAGCGGTGACCCTCGCCATGACCGACCTCGACGACGCCCGGGTCGGCCAGCGTCTCCTCGATGAGCAGGTCGGCGAGGGCCGCGGTCTTGCGGGACGGCTCGAAGTCGATGGCCTTCACGAGCGCATCGGGCCGCTCCCGGCGGAGCGCCTTCGTGAAGCCCGTCACGGCACCGCCCGCCACGTCGAGGGCGCCCTTCGCGTCGTAACCGTGCTGGCCGCCGAGCCGGGTCGCCGACACGAGGAAGGAGCCGGGCTCGGCGAGGTCCTCGTAGACCGCGCGGGCGACGGCGTGCAGGGCCTTCACGCGCCGGCGGAGTGCCTCGGGGCGCTCGGCGGGGTTCTCCAGAGCCTCGGGGGGCACGGGATCGAGCGCCGGGAGCCAGTATACGCCCTTCACCCCGGCGGTGGACCCGAACGCGCTCCGCCACGCTTCGATCTCGGCGATCAGCGCCTCGGTAGGCCGGGCGGGATCGAGGAGCAGGACGTCCACGTTCCGCCCTTCGAGGCGCTTGGCCAGGGCGTTGGCGACGCCTCCCCCGTCGGCGGCCACGACCACGTGAGACCCGGCGGTGAGCTCGACTCCACTCTTCGGGAAGCGCGTCGCCGCGGGTCGCACGAGCGCCACCGGCTCGCGCCGGGGCACGGCCTGCGCGGCTTCCAGCGAGCCACGAATGGGCGAGCCGGCTGTCGGCGAGCCTGCTTGCGGCCCGGCGACTTCCTCCGTGGCGGAAGGTGCGCGGTCGTCCTCACCCTCCGTCGGCGCTCCCGCGGGCGCCGGCGCCGCGGCCCCGTGCGCCGCTTCCGGCGCGACGTCCACGCCCGGCCTCAGATCGGGCCGCTTCTCGTAGACGAACTCGATGGCGCGGGCGAGCGTCGGGTAGTCGCGGAGCGCGAGGTCTTCGTCGCGCTCGATGTCCCAGGCGGTGCGGATGGCGGCGAACATCTCCGCCTGCTTGACCGTGTCGATGCCCAGATCCGCCTCGAGGTCCAGGTCCAGCTCGAGCATGTCCGTCGGGTAGCCGGTCTGCTCGGAGACGATCTCCAGGACCTTCCGTGCGACGGGATCCGTGGCGGAGGACGACGCCTCCGTGGACGTGGCGGACGCGGACGCGATGGTCCCGTCGGGTGCCCCGGTGGCCGGGGCGGGGGCTTCGGCCGCGGCGGCCGGAGCCGCCCGAGGCGCTCCTCTCAGATCGGGCCGCTTCTCGTAGACGAACTCGATGGCGCGGGCGAGCGTCGGATAGTCGCGGAGCGCGAGGTTCTCGTCGCGCTCGATGTCCTACGCGGCGCGGATGGCGGCGAACATCTCCGCCTGCTTGACCGTGTCGATGCCCAGATCCGCCTCGAGGTCGAGGTCCAGCTCGAGCATGTCCGTCGGGTAGCCGGTCTGCTCGGAGACGATCTCCAGGACCTTCCGCGCGACGGGATCCGTGGCGGAGGACGACGCCTCCGTGGACGTGGCGGACGCGGACGCGAGGGTCTCGTCGGGTGCCCCTGTGGCCGGGGCGGGGGCTTCGGCCGCGGCGGCCGGAGCCGCCCGAGGCGCTCCTCTCAGATCGGGCCGCTTCTCGTAGACGAACTCGATGGCGCGGGCGAGCGTCGGATAGTCGCGGAGCGCGAGATCTTCGTCGCGCTCGATGTCCCACGCGGCGCGGATGGCGGCGAACATCTCCGCCTGCTTGACCGTGTCGATGCCCAGATCGGCTTCCAGGTCGAGGTCGAGCGCCAGCATGTCCGTCGGGTAGCCGGTCTGCTCGGAGACGATCTCCAGGACGCGCTCGGCGACCGGATCGGTCTTCCCGGCTGCACCCGGGGCCGCGTCCGTAGCCATCGTCGGCGCGGGCGCCGCAGCTGTGGGCGCCTCGGCATCCGCAGCTCCTCTCAGATCGGGCCGTTTCTCGTAGACGAACTCGATGGCGCGGGCGAGCGTCGGGTAGTCGCGGAGCGCGAGGTTCTCGTCGCGCTCGATGTCCTAGGCGGCACGGATGGCGGCGAACATCTCCGCCTGCTTGACCGTGTCGATGCCGAGATCCGCCTCGAGGTCGAGGTCGAGCGCCAGCATGTCCGTCGGGTAACCGGTCTGCTCGGCCACGATCTCGAGGACGCGCTGCGCCACCGGGTCGGAGGCGGGGGCGGACGCGGACGTCTCGGCCGGGGCGGGCGCGGGAGGCGACTGAGGAGCCTGCGTTGCCGGCGCGGAAGGCGCCGGGACGGGCGCACCCACCGGCTGCGGCCCATCGGCCGCAGTGGGCGTCAGGGCCGGCGGGACCTGCACACGCGGGGCCTCGGCCGTCACGGCCGGCACCACCTGCGCCGGTCCCTGGTCCTTCACCCGCAGCGTGTGCTGCACGACCTCCATCTCGGGTGTCTCGTAGCCGGTCACGCGGCGCAGCCACGCGGACCACACGCCCATGTCCGCCACCCGGTGCCGGAAGCCCAGGTCGTGCGGGTCACGGCGCGCGCCGTCGGGCGGTGGCGTCCAGCGCAGCAGGCTCATGCTGATCTGGGAGCCGAAGCCCGCCGCCAGGCGGAGCGCGTAGTGGATGGGATAGGCTCCGCCCCGGGACAGGTTCAGCGTGCCCAGCTCGGGATCGACCTCACGGTAGTTGGCCACCGGGCGGCACGATGCCCGGTCTCGAGCATCTTCACCGCCAGCGTGTCCTCGATGGCCACGCCCATGGGGTGGCCCGTGTAGCCCTTGGTGTTCGCCACCACGAAGGCGTCGGCGTCGGCGCCGAATACCGGTGCGCAGCGCGTGTACCTCGGCGCTGGCGCTGCCCCCGCGCGCGGGGGTGTACGTCTCGTGCGAGACGAACACGGTCTGGGGCGCGATGGCGTGGCGCGAGATGCCCCACCTGCGCTCCGCGTCGGACACGAGCTTCTCCATGACGTCCGCGATGTGCTCGCACGTCCAGCCGGCTGCCGTGGAAGGCGCTGTTGGCCACCACCGTGCCGAGCACCTCGCAGATCGGCCACACGCCGCGCTCGGCGGCGGCGTTCAGGTCCTCCACCACCAGGGCCGCGCCGCCCATCCCGATGAGGAGGCCGTGCCGGCGCCGGTCGAAGGGGAGGGCCGCGTCCTCCACCCGCGCGTCGGTGGCGGCGGCGCCCGAGGCGAGGAACCCCGAGGCGAACCATGGGAAGGTGTGCTCGGTGGTGATGTCGTCGGCGGTGACCACGATGGCGCGCCGGCAGCGGCCGGTGCGGATCCAGTCCTGCGCCAGGCCGATGGCCTGCGTTCCCGTGGCGCAGGCGCCGTTGGTGGCCATGTTGGGCCCGCGCGCGCCGATGTACTCGGCGAACTGGGAGTGCCCCATCGACAGGACCTGGAAGAGGAAGCGCCGATCGAACTGGAACGGGGCGGCCTCGATCTCCTGCTCCAACGCGGCGATGAGGGTGTCCACCTCGGCGAGGGCGTCGGCGCTTTCGATCCGCTCCCGCAGCTTGCGCAGCTCATCCAGCCGGTCCCGCCGTGCGCGGTCCTCGTAGTAGCCCATTCATGGTGCGGGCGAACCCGTCGAGGCCGGGGAACGCCGAGCCGAAGATGATGGCCGTGTCGTCCCGCATCTCCTCGGGCAGCGCCCACCCGATCGGCAACTTCGACCCCGTGCTGGTCGTCTTGTAGCGGGGCACCAGCGGGATGCCCGCGTCCCTGAGCGCGTCGATGCCCGCCGCGATGGCCAGGCGCGTGACCCAGTCCAGCGCCTGCACGCGGTCCTCGGGGAACCCGAACTCCGCCGACAGATCGAATGCACCCGCGCGTCCCGCGAGCTTGATGACGTCCTCGGGGTCCTGAATGGTCTCGAAGCGCGCCTCTCCGTTGGGGCCCTTCACCAGGCGTGTGATGCGGCGATCCAACGTGGCGGCCCGCAGCGCCTCCGGGACGGGGGCCAGGTACTGATCGCCCCGCAGGATGCTCGCGACGTTGTCCTCGTCGAAGACCTTCGTCCTGCCCGGCAGGCCCAGGGCCGCGCCGGTGATGCCGACCCGAATCGGCGCCGCCTCCCGTGAGCGCGGGCCCATGTACGTCTCGAAGCTCTTGTCGAGGAAGTCGGCGAACATTCGGCCGAGCGCGACGTAGCGGTCCTCGGACGCCGCGGGAGCGCTCGGGGACGGCGAGGGGGTCGGCGCAGATCCGAAAGCGTCCAACGCGCCCGGCGATGGCGCGGGCGCAGAGACGGATGCTCCCGCGGCGGCCTGGGAGCGCACGGGCCGAGCGAGCTCCGCGACGGCCGTGCCGCGCACGTCGGGCGCGACCTCCCGCTCCGACGACGTGGCGACCGTTTCCTCGGTCGCGCCCTCGCCCAGGCCGAGCGCGTAGAAGGCGCACAGGGCGCGGTTCACGCTCACGACGTCGCCATGGCGGGGATGGTTGGTGAAGACCACCGTCACGTCGTCCCGAGATCCGACCACGTCGTCGGCCATGCCGAAGAGCGCACGCTTCGGTCCCATCTCCACGAAGACCCGTGCGCCGGCGTCGTAGAGCGCCTCCAGGCCCTTCACGAACTGCACGGGCGAGCCGATCTGGCGGGCGAGGATGTCCACGATCCGCTCGGCCGCGTCGGAGCCGGTCGGGTAGAACGACGCATCGACGTTGGCCACGACGGGAATGCGGGGCGCGCGCAGCTGGATCGCCTGCAGGATGCCCCTCAATTTCTCGGATGCGGGCGCGACGATGCGGGTGTGGAACGCGTGGCTCACCGGAAGCTCACTCGTTCGGAAGCCCGCCTTCTTCAGGGCTTCCATGGCCCCGTGCACCGCGTCGGTGGCGCCGCCGATGACGCATTCCTTGGTGCTGTTCACGTTGGCCACGACGACGTAGCCGTCCGTCGCGTCGACGATCGCGGTGATCTCGTCGAGGGGCCCGAAGACCGCGGCCATGAGCCCGTTGTCGTCCGCGGCCAGGCGGGTCATGGCTTCGCCGCGGGCGCCGACGGCGCGGAGCGCGTCGCCGAAGCCGATGGCGCCGGCGGCGACCAGCGCCCCGTACTCTCCCAGCGAGTGGCCCATGACCATGTCCGGCTCGATGCCGTACGCCCCGAAGAGCCGGGCGAGGGCCGTGTCCACGGTCAGCACGGCGGGCTGGGTGACGGCGGTCTGGCGCAGGTCCTCCTCGGCCTTCCGCATCGCCTCCTCGTCTGCGCCGTCCACGAAGATGCGCGCGCTGAGCGGCCCGCCCAGCACCGCCGCCATCGCGGCGTCCGCCTCGTCGAAGGTCGATGCCACGATCGGTTCACGCGCCCGCAGGTTCTCGAGCATTCCCACGTACTGGGAGCCCTGCCCGGTGAAGAGGAACGCGACCTTTCCCGGCCGGCCCCGACCGAAGTAGACGCCCTTGTTCCTGAGCGCCCGCCACCGTCCGTCATCGTCGTCGTCGAGGGCGGCGATCGCCCTGGAGGCCGAGTCGGCCAGCTCGTCGACATCACCGAAATCGATGGCCACGCGCACCTGAGCCCTCAGGTCGCGCTCGCGTGGGGCCTCGGGCACGGGCGCCTCTCCGGCGCGGGCCCGGGCCTCGATCTCCCGGAGGCGGGCCACCACGTCCGCTGCGGTGTCGCCACCCACCACCAGGGCCCCGCGCAGAGGGGCCTTGGGAGCCGCGACGGCCGGAGTCCCGGGACTGCCTGGCGCTCTCGTCACGTTCGCTCCGCCCACCTGAGCCTGCTTCGGCCGGTGCCGTCCAGGCACGTGCTCCTCGAGCACTATATGGAAGTTGGTGCCACCGAAGCCGAAAGCGCTCACTCCGGCCCGCCGGATGGCTTCCCCGTTCGAGCCCGGCTTCTCCCAGTCCCTCAGCTCGGTGTTCACCCGGAAGGGCGAGGTCGAGAAGTCGATCGCGGGGTTCGGCGCGTGGAAGTTCACGCTGGGAGGGATCTGGCGGTGGTGCAGCGAGAGCGCCGCCTTGAGGACGCCCACGGCGCCCGCACCGCCCTTGAGGTGTCCGATGTTGGACTTCACCGAGCCGAGCGGCATCGAGCCGGTCGGGAGCCCTGCACCCTGGAACGCGGCGAGGAGCGTCTCCACCTCGACGACGTCGCCCACCTTGGTGGACGTCCCATGGCCCTCCATCAGGTCGCCGGCGGCGGGGGCGACGCCGGCCTTGTCCCACGCGCGCGTCACGGCGAAGCGCTGGCCCGCGGGGTTGGGCGCGGTGATCCCCTTGCCTTTGCCGTCGCTCGAGCTGCCCACGCTCAGGAGCACGGCGTAGATCCGGTCTCCGTCGCGCTCGGCGTCGGCCAGGCGCTTCAACAGAAAGACGGCGCCTCCCTCTCCCATGACGAAGCCGTCCGCGCCCTTCCGCGTAGGGGCGGCTACCCGTGGCCGACAGTGCTCCGATCTTGCAGAACTTCACGTACGTCGAGGCGCTCATGTTCGCGTCGATGCCGCCGGTGAGCACCGCGTCGTAGTCGTGCTGGATGAGCCCCTCGGCCGCGGCCGACATGGCCGCCATGGCCGAGGCGCATGCCGCGTCGGCGATGTAGTTGGGGCCCTTGAAGTCCCAGAGGGCGGCGACCCGTCCCGCCACGATGTTGCCCAGCTCACCGGGCATCGTGTCCTCGGTGATGTCCGGGATCCGTCCCCGTACCCCTGCCACCAGCTCTTCCATGACCGCGGTGCGCACCTCGGCGGGCAGGGCCTGGAACGCGGGCGCCTTGCCCAGCTCCTCGGCGATCTCGGGGAAGAGGATGCGTGCCGCGGACAGCAGGTGGAAGTCACCACCCAGCGCGTTGCCGAAGATGACCGCGACCCGCTCGGGATCGAGCGAACGGCCCGGGTACCCGTAGTCCAGGAGCGCCTGCCGGCTCGCCGCGACGGCCCACTTCTGGGCCGGGTCCATCATCGCGGCGACCTTCGGCGGGATCGGCATCCGCCAGCCCATCGGGTCCCACTCGTAGTCCCGCACCCACCCGCCGATCTTCGAGTAGGTCTTGTCCGGTGCCTTGGGGTCCGGATCGTAGTAGAGGCCCACGTCCCAGCGGTCGGTGACGTCGCTGATGCTGTAGCGGCCGGCCGAGAGGTTCGACCAGAAGGTCGGGCTGTCCGGCGCGTCGGGTAGGACGGCGCCCAGACCGACGATCGCGACCGCTCGCTCGTGTTCCATGCTCATGCCTCCACCGCCGTGTAGAGTGCCGCGGCCACCGTGTCCATGTCGTCGACGAGGCCCTCCTGCGCGCGCAGCAGCGACCCGAGCCCCAGGGCGGCCTCGAACCCCGACTGGTCGTCGGGGCGGACACCGCCGGCTCCGACCACCCATCGCATCCCCTCGGACACCATCTTGGACGCGGCCTCCCGGGCGTTGATGCGGCTCATGGCCGCCAGTGCGCGGGGTTCGACGCGCACGTCCGCCTTCTCCGGGAGCGAGCCGGCCAGCGCCGCCGCCGCGCGGCGGGCCAGCGCGCCCGCCCCCTCCACCCAGGCGATCAGCTCGCCCAGCCGGAAGAGCACGTGCTGCATGCGGGTGAGCCGCTCGACGCGGGCGCGCTCCAGCAACTCGGCGAGCGCGTGGGTGGCGAGTGCTGCCACGTCGGCGCCCACGGTCGGGCTCGTGGCGTGAAGGCGCTCCAGCGCCTCGGCCTCCTGGTGGTAGTGCTGGCCCCGCGTCTTGAGATGCGTCTGCCAGCGGTCGCGGGAGATCGTCATCTCCATGATCTCCGACGTGCCTTCGTAGATGGTCGTGATGCGTACGTCGCGGCGGATCTTCTCGACCACGTACTCGCGCACGTAGCCGTAGCCTCCGTGGGCCTGGATGGCGGCGTCCGCGGCGCCGTTGCCCGCCTCCGTGGCGAGGTACTTGGCGATGGCGCCCTCGGTGTTGAGCGTGCCTTCGCCGGAGTCGATGCGGGTGGCCGTCTCCTCGATGAATGCCCTGCTCGCCTCGAGGCGGCACGCGTGCGGGACGATGAGCTTGTGGGTGTAGCCCTGCTTCTCGGAGAGCGGTGTGCCCCCCTGGATGCGCGTGGTGGAGTAGCGGAGCGCACGCTCGAGCGCCGCCCACCCGGCGCCCAGGCCGAACGCGGCCACCATGAGGCGCGTGTAGCCGAAGACGAGCTGTGCCTGGACGAGTCCCTGTCCCTCGACGCCGCCTACCAGGCTCTCGACCGGGAGGAGGACGTCCTCGAAGGAGAGCGCCGCCGTGTTGCTCGCACGGATGCCGTGCTTGTCCTCGGGCTTGCCCGGGGTGAAGCCCTCGGCGCCCTTCTCCATGACGAACCAGGTAGGGCCGCCGGGGGCCTTCGCGAGCACGGAGTAGAGGTCCGCGTAGCCTCCGTTGCTGATCCACATCTTGGCGCCGTTGATGCGGTAGCCCGTGACCGCGCCGTCCTCCACGACCGGCGTGGCCGTCGTGCGCAGCGCACCCAGGTCGCTGCCGGCCTCCGGCTCGGTGGCGCCGTAGGCCATGAGGAGCCCCTCCTCGGCGATGCGGCCGAGCCAGCGGGCCTTCTGCTCCTCGGTGCCGCCGAACAGGATCGGATCGCTGCCGAGGAAGGTCGCGAGCACGCCCGTGGCGACGGCCAGGTCGATCCCTGCCATCAGCTCGCACACGCGGTAGACGTCGAAGGCCCCGCCGCCCATCCCCCCGTAGCTCTCGGGAATGAAGAGAAGCTGGACGCCGAGCTCCGTGCACATGGCGCGGACCGTGTCCTCGGGGAAGTCGTGGGTGCGATCGAGCTCGAGGAGTCGATCGAGGGGGAGGCTCTGTTCCGAGAAGTCCCGGATGGCCTCCAGGGTCATCTCGAGCGTCTCGGCGTCGAGACCCGCAAGGCCTTGAACGGCAGTGCTCATGAGCGATCAATCCGACCGGTGCACGTGGGCGCGAGCCGGGCCGGACACACGGACCCGAGCTCGGGGCCGGGTGGACCGGCCCAGACTCGTGTAGTTACGAATCCGGGCCGGCCGGGCCTAGAAGGCGGACTACGGGATCATTTGCGGGGGAATGCCCGATCTCTCGTGGGGAGTTGCCCGACAGGGCCCCGGCAGGCGGCGCCCAGGAACAACTACAACTGTCGGCGTTCGTTCCATGTCAGGGTCCTCAGCCGCCAACCGGCAGCTCGTTCGCCCCCGCCTCCTTCAGCATCCCGTTCACCTTGGCCACGTCGTTGGCCTGAAGCGCCTTCCACCGCGCCAGCGTGCGGTCGAGCGTGCGGCTCGCCCTCTCGAAGCCGGCCTTCGCCTGCTCGGACGGCGGCATCTCGCCACTCGTTACCGTCCGCTCCAGCCCGCTCAGGTAGCTCCGCAGCGCGAGAAGCGTATGCGGTCCGGGACCTCCGTCTCCCACCCCCGCTGCGTCAGGGTTCGGGGTGGCGGTGTGGCCGAGCAGGTCGTGCGCCTTGGTGTCCAGGTCGGAAAGCGCCCGGAGAAGCGCCGACCTCCCGGCGGCCTTGGTGCGCGCCGAGTCGATGGCGGTGCGAAGGGCGTTCACCTGCGAGATCGCGGCCGACGCCCGCCCGGAGGCGGCATGGACGCGCCGCGCCATGGCGAGCTGCGCGGTCAGGGTTCCTTCCGCCGCCATGGTTCGCGGGTCGGCACGCACCACGAATGTCTGCTCGAGGCTGCGCCCGGCCGCGGTGAGCCGCACGGTGTACCTGCCGGGAGGCGCCCATGGTCCGCCGCCTCCGAAGAACCCGCCGCCGCCCCCGCCGCCACCGGGCTGGGTCACGTGCAGGTCCCACGTCCACCGGTGCATGCCGGCGCTCGCGTCGAGGACCTCGGGTGTCGAGGCCCACGCGGCGGGCACGTCCATGGTGCGGGGGTTCTGTCCTCGCGGCTTCTCCGTGCTCGAGTAGTGGCGCACGACCGTTCCGGCGGCGTCGAGCACGTCGATCGCGACCGAGTCGGCGTCGCGGGCCACGTAGTAGTCGAAGATCGCGCCGGAGGGCGGGTTCTCGCCCGCCGCCAGGTCGACCGGGTCGATGTACGGTGCCACGTCGGGTGAAGGGGCACCCCGGCTCCGGCTCCGGATGAGCGTGGCCGTGTCGGGACGGAAGAGCCACGCGTCCGAGCTGGCCACCTCTCCGTTCATCTGCCGGAGCGCGGCGATGTCGTCGAGCACCCAGAAGGCGCGGCCGTGCGTTGCCGCGATCAGGTCGCCCGCGCGGATGTCGAAGTCGCGGATCGGCGTGACCGGCAGGTTGAGCTGGAGCGGCTGCCAGTGGTCGCCGTCGTCGAAGGACACGTACGCTCCCAGCTCCGTGCCGGCGAACAGGAGGCCGGTGCGCACCGGATCCTCACGGATGGCGCGCAGGAACGCGCCCGGCGGGATGCCGTCGGTGATCGCCTGCCAGCTCTTCCCGCCGTCTCTCGTCCGGTAGAGGTGCGGAGCGATGTCGTCGAGCTGGTGGTCGTCGATGGCCGCGTACGCCTCGGCCGGATTCACGTGGGAGGCCTCGATCATCGAGACCATGCTCCACGGCTTCAGCTCCGGAGGCGTCACGTTCGTCCAGGTAGCCGACGAGTCCGTGGTGACCCAGATCAGGCCGTCGTCCGTGCCGGCCCAGACGCTCCTGGCGTCGATCGGTGAAGGTGCGATCGCGTAGACCACGCCCCAGTGGTCGTACGAGCGCTCGAGCGCGGTGAGGTCGGCCGCGGTGGCGGAGTCCAGGTTCGCCGGGGCGCCCGGGTCCTTCCGCGTGAGGATGGGACTCGCCAGGTCCCAGCTTTGCCCGCCGTCCGTGGTGCGCCAGACGTACTGGTTCCCGAAATAGAGCGCGTGCGACCCGGCCTCGGAGTACACGACCGGCGGGGTCCACACCGCCTGGAACTGGCTGTCCGGGTAGGCGACCGTGGGAGAAACGTCCCAGCGCACGCCCGTGTCCTGATTGCAGCGAGTCACGGACCCGTTGTAGGAGGTGCCGTAGAGGGTACGCCAGTCGGTGGGGTCGACCGCGATGTAGCCGCTTTCCCCGCCGGCACAGGCGTTGCTCCAATCACGGTAGGAGATCCCCCCGGAGCCGCTCCGGCTCACGACCACGCGCGCGCCGTTGTCCTGCTCGGCTCCGTAGACCCGATAGGGAAAGCGGTCGTCGGTGTTGACGTGGTAGAACTGGCCGGTGGGCTGGTTGTTCCAGGAGCTCCAGCTCCCGCCTCCGTCCACGGAGACGATCGTGCCTTGGTCGCTCGCCAGGATCATCCGCCGGTCGTCGTTCGGGTTGATCCAGAGTTGGTGGTAGTCGTCACCACCGGGGGCGCCCTTGAAGCCCGCCCACGTCTTGCCGCCGTCCTCGGAGCGGTAGGCCGAGGTGTTCATGACGTAGAGCACGTCGGGGTCGGCCGGGTCGACCGTCACGCTCCCGAAGTACCAGCCCCGGTGCCAGATGCGGTCTTCGTCGCTCATGAGCCGCCAGCTCTCGCCGCCGTCGTCGGAGCGGTACACGCCCCCCTTGTCGGCGTCGACCTGGGCGTAGACGCGCCCGCCGTCGGAGGGTGCCACGGCGATGCCGATACGGCCGACACCCGCCCCACCCGGAATCCCCCCGCCGAGCTTGTGCCAGGTGTCGCCGCCGTCGGTGCTCTTGTAGACGGCGCCGTAGCCGTTCGAGGGCGGGTAGACGTTCCACGGTGGCCGGCGGGTCGCCCAGAGTGCCGCATAGATCGTGTTCGGGTCCGCCGGATCCAGGGCGAGATCGATCGCGCCGGTGTTCTCGTCGCGATAGAGGACCTTCTTCCAGCTGTGTCCGCCGTCGGTGGTGCGAAAGACTCCACGCTGCTCGTTGGGCCCGAACCCGTGGCCGAGCGCGGCGACCCAGACCCGGTCCGGATCGTGCGGATCGACCACGATGCGGCCGATCCGTCGCGTGTCGTCGAGGCCCAGGTGCCGCCACGTCTTGCCGCCGTCGTCCGAACGGTACACGCCGTCGCCGTACGTGATGTCCGTGCGGAGGTCGGCTTCGCCCGTGCCTACCCAGATCACCTTCGGGTCGGAGGGCGCGACCTCGATGGCTCCGATGGAGGCGATCTTCTGGTCGTCGAAGATCGGGCGCCAGGTGAGCCCCGAGTTCTCGGTCTCCCATACCCCCCCGGCCACGGCGCCGAAGTAGTAGTGGTCCGGCTCACCCGGGACGCCCGTGGCCGCGACCGAGCGGCCGGCCCGGAAGGGGCCCATCAGCCGCCACCGCATCCCCGAGAAGAGCGCCGGGTCGTAGCTCTGCGCTTGGACCGCCGCCGGAGCGGAGAGGGCAGCCGTCAGGAGCGCGGCAAGCGCGATCGACAGGAACGGAAGGGACAGGCGCCGGCGGCACGAGAGCGCTCGGGCGCGGGGGTCTACCAGCATCATCGGGGTTGTCTCCGGGTTCGTGGAACACGCGAATCTAGAGATCGCCGCCGGATGGTGCCAATGGGGCCGGCGAGGCCGGAGACCCACCCGTCGTCCGGTGTGTGTCGGGCGCCCGGGGGTTCCCGAAAGACCATGGCGCGATGGGCATCCGTATTCGCTTGCCCCTGCGCGTCGTCCCGTATGCGACGGCCGCTCTGCTCGCCGTCCTTCCGACCGCCTGTCACCATCAGGAGAGCCTGCCGCCGCCTCGCTCCCTCGTCCTACCGGGGCCCGGAGATCGGCTGTCCGGCGACGGGCCAGTCACCCCACGCCCAGTAGAGCGGCCGGATCTGCAGGCTGCGGGGAATGGCGAGAGGGGCGTCGGGAGAGGCGGGCCCCTCGGCGATGTTGACGTAATGGTGGACGATGTAGTCCCCGTGGCTCGTATGGAGCACGGAGTTGTGGCCGGGGCCGGCGATTTTGCCGCGGCCCGCCAGCACCAGGGTCCCTCCCCCTTGCGTCATCGGCACACCGTCCCGATCGAGGTAGGGGCCCGTCACGGACTTCGATCGTCCGACGCGCACGTTGTACGTGCTCTTGGCCCCGCGACAGCACGCGTCGAAGGACACGAACAGGTAGAAGTAATCGCCGTGGTGGACGATGTACGGGCCCTCGACCGCCTGATCGTCGCGGGGACCGCGCACTGCGTCGATCCCGGCCCGGGCCGAGAGGGAGTAGGTGGTCGTGTCCTGAGACGAGAGCTCGCCGGTCTCGGGGTCGATCCGGCGCATCTTGATGCCGCCCCAGAACGAGCCCCAGCTCATCCAGACTCGGCCCTGTCCGTCGACGACGATGGCCGGATCGATGGCGTTGAACGGATCCACGCCCGGGCGGGATTCGAGGATCTCGCCCCGATCCACCCAGCGATAGTCGGAGCTGGAGGGGTCGAGGGTCTTGTTGGTGGCCAGCGCGATGACGGAGTGCTGGCCACCGAAGGTGGAGAGCGCGTAGTAGAGGTGGTAGCTCCCGTTGAAGAAGGAGATGTCTGGGGCCCACGGGTACAGGGTGCCGGGCACCGCCTTCTCGGCCCAGTCCGGCACCGAGTCGGGAAAGACGGTTCCTATGCGGTTCCATTGCCAGAGGTCGTCGGAGCGCAGGATCTGAATGCCGGGGGCGGTGGCGAAGACGTAGTAGTGGCCACCCTGCTCGATGATGGCCGGGTCGGGCACGTCCTTGACGTCGCCCACCTGGGCGGCGAGGGGCGCCGCCGTGGCGAGCACGAGGGCGAGCGTTCCCACCCACCCGAGGGTGCGTCGGGCGTTCCGGTCGGATCTGTACATGTCAGGCTCCTGAAGAAGGCGGCTTCGCGTGCCGGCCGTCGCGTGCCGGCGGTCGGGGCCACTTTAGTCTCGCTGTACTCCCGCAGTGACGACGCCCGCCTGGAACGCGGGCCGGCATCCGGTTCCGTCAGCACGGGCGAGCTGGACAGGGGCAGTGCCCGCCTCGGAGGGGCTCGAACCCAGATGAACCCGTTCAGGTCTGCTCCGAATTCAAGGCCCGTGTAGACAGACTGTAAACGGGAATATGGTGACCGTGGAGGGCGGGGGGCGAGCGAAGAAACGGACTCCCACCGTCTGCGAGGTGGGAGCCCGTCGGGCCATCGGGCCGGGATTCGGCCTTCGCTCACTCGAGCCGGAACTGATACAGCTTGATGGCGAATGCCGGGATCGTCAGGTCCGCGCCCGCATCCGACAGGGCCGACTCGACGAGGGCAGCGGCCTGCGGCCCGCCCGGCATCGTTCCTGCCTCCGGCGGCCATGCTCCGCACAGCCGATCGGTCCCGGTGGGAACCGTTTCATCCGCCACGCCCTGAAACGTTTCAAGCGACGGTCTGGAACGCCCAGGATGCGTCCGAGGCACGCCGCGGATCTCCCCGAAACCGTTCTCTCCCAGGGTGATTCACGTTCCCGTCCCCCGGAACGGCCTCGTGGAACGACCTCTGCAGCGGAAGGGCCCACACCTGTCCGGCCACGGTTGCTGGCCGGCTGATGCCAGGCGCCGCGGTCGTCGCGGCATCGCTCCGATGCCACACACGCGAGGCGCCGACCGCCAAGGGAGGACGTATGACCCGGAGAATCTCACTACTGCTCGCGCCGGCGCTTCTGCTGCTCGGCTGCAACTCGGAGCCCACCGCGCCGGCCGCGCCGGCCGTGGACCTTCCCGTGCAACACTCGAAGACCGCCGTAGGCGGGCGTGGTAGCAAGGGCGCGCTGGGCGTCGTGTACGTGTCCAGCCAGGGCCTCTACTACGACACCTTCGTCTCGGCCGAGACCCTGCCCATGCATGGGAGGTTTCAGGCGCTCACCGGCGGCGTGACCGAGTTCGGGCCGGGCCAGCCCGGATATCTGGGTGGCCGCTGGTGGGTGGACGCGAACGGCAACGGCGTCCAGGATGCGGATGACAGCTACCTCCTGTGCCCGCTGCTCCCGCCGGGCCGACCGAATCCGTGATCCGGACTCCTGCGCCGGCCGGAGCCCCGGCCGGCGCAGGCCACGGCCTCGTTCATTTCCGACGAGAAGCTTCCCTCTCGCCTCTCCGCGCGGTAGCGTACCCCTGATGACCCTTCCCGCCATCTCCGGAGGCGCCCATGCCGACGCACCCGCGTGTTCGCTCGCTGACCCCGATCGCCGCACTCGCCGCGCTCACGCTTCTCGCTCCGCTCCGCGCCGAGGCCCAGGGCCATCCCGACCTACCGCCCAGCAACGACGCCGCCGAGGCGCGCATCAACGCCAGCCCGCGCCACGCCGAGTGGGTCGAGATTCCCTGGGGCGACGGGCGGAGCGACTCGCTCATGGCCTACGTCGTCTACCCGGTCACCTCGCGTGAGCACTCGCCGGTCGTGGTCGTCGTGCACGAGATCTACGGGCTCACCACGTGGGCGCGCGGCGTCGCCGACCAGGTGGCGGCCGAGGGATTCATCGCCATCGCTCCGGATCTGAACTCGCGCGTGCGCGGCGGGCCGTCGACGGTGGAGCTCTCGCGCGACAGCTCGGTGAAGATCATCCGGGGCGTGCCGACCGCGGACAAGAACGCGGGGGTGAGCGCCGCCGCACGCTACGCCATGTCTTTGCCGTCGGCCGAGAAACGGTACGCGGTGATCGGCTTCTGCTGGGGCGGCTCCACAACGTGGGGCTACGCCATCAACGGGGGCATCTCCGGCTACTCGGGCGGCGTCGCGTTCTACGGAACGCCCTACACGAGGAATGGCGTGCTGGTCGTCGATTCACTGAAGAAGATCGACGAGCCGATCATGCTGCTCAGCGGCTCGAAGGACGCGCGCATAGGCGCGCTGATGCCGGCCATCGACTCGACCATGAACGCGCTCGGCAAGGACTACTTCGGCCGCAACTACGAAGGTGCGATCCACGGGTTCATGCGGGCGCAGGACGACCCGATGCGGCCGGAACGGAACCCCGAAGAGGAGCAGGCCAACCTCGCGGCTGCCCAGGACGCCTGGCCCCGCACGGTGGCCTTTCTGAAGAAGCGCCTGGGGCTGTCGGATGGGCCGTAGGGCGGGCGGACGCCAACACGGCACCGACCGCGCCGCGGCCTGTCAGAGATCACGGCCGACCTCGTATCTTAGGTGGGTAGTTGCCTCAATCGTATCCGGAGATGGCCATGAGAGCCCTGCGAGGTCTGAGCCTCCTCGCCCTGATCGCCTTGGCGGGCTGTAGCACCACGGGCGTGGCGCCCGAGGGTGCGCTCAACGGCACGTGGGTCACGGCACCGGTCCCGTCCGGGACGGGCAAGTCGATCGATCTGCGCTCGTCGGGGACGAGCGTGACGGGCTCGGGGACGGACTATGGGCTCCAGCACGCCGTGATCGGCACGTACACGGTCAGCGGCACCTACAAGAGTGCCTCGATCAACCTGACCATGGCCTACGACGACGGCTCGACCGCGACCTTCAGCGGGCACTTCGTGGGCACGGACACCGTGCAGGGGACCTGGAGCGGGCCCAACGGCGGTGAGCTCACGCTGGTACGATCGAATTAGAGGCGCACCCCGGCACCCATCGGAGGCCGGCGCAGAGGAGGGCGACCCTCACCCTCGTCCGACCTCGAGCACCGGATCTCCCAGCACGTCCATCCGGGGCTCCACCCCCAGTCCGGGCGCATCCGACGCGCGCATGCGACCGTTCTTCCCCGTGGGTGCCCCCTCCGCCGTGCTGACCGTCACGTAGCTGTTGAAGTCCGTGGACGTGAACAGGAGCTCGGTGGGCGTGCTGTGGGCCAGGTGGGCGATGGCGGCCGTGATGATGTCTCCGCCCCAGCTGTCCTCGACCGTCATGGCAATGCCCATCGAGGCGCACAGGTCACGCGCCTGCCGGGCGCGGGTCAGCCCACCGAACTTGCTGATCTTGATGTTGACGACATCCATGGCCCCGTCGGCGTGGCCGCGCAGCAGCACGTCCAGTCCGTTGATCGACTCGTCCATGACGAACGGGTGGTCGGTGCGCCGTCGGATGGTCAGGCACTCCTCGTAGCTCTTGCAGGGCTGCTCGATGAAGACGTCGACGTCGCGCACGCCCCGTACGACCCGGGCCGCTTCGTGCATGAGCCAACCGGTGTTGGCGTCGGCCACGAGCATGTCGTCGGGCTCGAGCACCTCGCGCACGGCCTTGATCCGTTCGATGTCCGTGGCCGGGTCGCTCCCCACCTTGAGCTGGAAGCGGCGGTAGCCCGCCTCCCTGTAGCCGACCACGTTCTCGGCCATCTCCTCGGGGGATCGCTGGGAGATGGCTCGGTAGAGAACGAAATCATCGCCATAGCGGCCGCCGAGGAGGGTGCACAGCGGCTGGCCGGACGCCTTGCCCAGGATGTCCCAACACGCCATGTCGATCGCCGACTTCGCATACGGATGGCCCTGGAGCGTCCGGTCCATGATGCGGACGAGGCGCTCGAGTCCTGTGGGGTCCTCGCCCAGGAGCGCCGGCGCGATCTCCAAGATGCCGGTGCGCGCGCCCGCCGCGTACGCCGGCAGGTAGACAGGGCCGAGCGGGCACACCTCTCCCCAGCCGGTGATGCCTTCGTCGGTGTCGACGCGGACTACGGTGCTGTCGAAGACGTCCACGGACTTGCCGCCGGACCAGGCGTACTTGCCTTCGCGCAGCGGTAGGTCGACTTGATAGGCGGCGATGCGGGTGATCTTCACAGGTGGCTCTCCAGAGGGAATCGGTTCAGGAAGGGATCTCGATCTGTGCGCCCGGTGCCGGGCGCCTCAGCGTGTGCGCAAGGTGTCGTTGAGGATGTCCCGGATGCTTTCCGAGCCGCGCACCATCCGGTGGAAGTTCCCGATCCAGGACTGCCAAAGGAGCACCGCGCCCGCGAGGGTCAGCGCGATGGCCGCCCCGATCATCACGCGCCGGTACCAGTGCTCGGGTAACCGTTTGTGGCCCCACGAAGCCATCCTGGCGACGCCCACGTAGATCCCGACGAATACGAAGAGAAAGGCGCCGAGGAATGCCGCGGCGTGCCCCCACCCCTGGTGGTAGGCGCCGAGAAAGAGCGGCGATCCGACCAGGAGCCAGAATACCCACGGGGCGGGGGACAGCACGGCGAGCATCATGCCGTCCAGGGTCCGACGCCGCGAGCTGATGGTCGGCTCGTCCACCGGGTCTTCGCCCGACTCCCGGTAGGTGCGCACCGCCAGGAAGAGGACGAAGAGGCCTCCGACGATGCCCATCCACCGAAGCGTCTGGTCGTTGAGCTGCGAAAGCAGAAGGGCCGTGAGGCTCATCACCACGGTTTCGGAGACCAGCGGCACGATGGCCACGCGGAACCCGGCCCAGAAGCCGTGACGCAGTGCCGTAACGGCGATCAGCGCGGTGAATGGCCCCGGCACCACCCCCGAGAAGAGGCCGAGCAACGAACCTAGGATGAGGGTTCGGATCATGAGCGGGTTCGCACGACACGGACGGGGGAGGGCCGATACGTGGCGCCGAGGAGGTACCGATCTCTCCGGGGGCGCGGTGACAGGCAGAAAAGAAAGGGCGTGTGAGCCTCCGGCGCCAGTCCGCCGATTCTGAGGGCGCGGAGGCTTCGGTGGCGGTGGCCGTCGTCGTGGGCACCTCCCACCCGGCTTCCTGGCCCGTCTTCATGGGCAGAAGGATGGATCTTCGCCATGGAGAAGTCCATCAGGCGGGAGGGTGGACCGGGCGACGTTCGGGCCTTCCCCGATCCGTGCAACGGGTCTGCGGTGACCGTCAGGAGCGGAGCGCTTGCCCGCCTTGGCGAGAGGCCATCTCATCGATGGCGGCCACCACCTTCTTCGTGAAGTCGGGCCCGCGATGCTCCGAGACCAACCCCACGGCGACCCGGCGGCGCCAGAACTCCAGCGCTTCCCGGACGTGGATGGGGCTCGGAGGACGCCCCGTCACGGCCGCCGCGGCGGCTCGGTAGAAGACCTCGTCGGCGCCGGGTGGCCCCCACGCGACGTCGTCCCAGTCCAGGATCACGAGGTCTCCGTCCGCCGTCTCCCTGAGTGTCCAGGGCGCCAGCTCGCCGTGCATGGGATCCCAGTGATGGGGTACGTCGCCGGGGCGGGTGAGGCCGGCGAGCCCCGTCTGGATCTCCCCGACGATGCGGTTGAGAGGGGGCTGGCCGGGAACGTGGCTGAGGCGAGGAGGGAGCGGCCGCACGAGGAGGTAGCACCATCCTTCGACTTCCCCCGTCGCGAGGATGCCCGGAACACGGAACGACCGTGGTCGAGAGCGAGCGAGCATCGAGAGTGCGCCCTCCTCTCTCCCGCAGCGGTCGGAGGTGGAGGGGTGGAGCTTGGCCACCGCCCGTGGCTCTCCGCCGCGGAGCAGGAGCAGGCGCAGCCCCCCCGTGGCGCCTCCCCGGTTCGAGACCGCGAAGCCGTCGAAGTCGCCCGCCGCGCGCCGCCACCGCGCCGTCAGGGTCTCCCACACGCGTGGCTCCATGGGAGGGGCCCAGGCGGACGAGCGGCCCGGGAGCATACGCGGGCCGAGGACGGACGTCAGAGCCCACGCCAGCTTCTGGAGGCGCACGGAATCCGGCCGGCACGCCGGGTAGAAGGCCAGGCCGGCCAGCGCGGCCTTGCGGGAGGAGGTGGGCACATGGACGCAGTCCGGACCGGGAGCGAAGCGCTTGAACCCGATCTCGGCCACCTCCTCGCGCCCGTTCTTTTCGCTGGCGGTCATCGATTGGCCGGCCGATGGTGTCTTCCGGGGACGGTGAGCCCGCCCGGACGGGCTCCGGGACTGCGTGGTCGCCCACCAGGAGCAGCAAGAAGCGTTCCGTTACCCGGTACCGGCCGGGGTTGAAGCGGGGGCGTTTGTGCGAGATCATCACGGGGGGCGGGGTGGGTGGTGATCCCTCGGGGGAGCGATGTCTTGAGCATCCTGCGGATGGCCTGGCGAAACGTCTGGCGCAACCGACGCCGGACCCTGGTGACCGTCGCCGCCACGACGCTCGCGTTCACGGTCATGATCGTCTACTCGAGCCTGGTGGAGGGTTACCTGCGCTCCATGGAGCGCAACATCCTCGACCTCGAGCTGGGCGACGTACAGATCCACTCGCCCGACTACGAGGACGATCCCTCGCTCTACTCGAGCATCCCCGACGCGAACGAGCTCCTGCGGCGCTTCGACGAGCGGGGATACCCGGCGACCACGCGCTTGCTGGGCTTTGGGCTGGGGGCGGCCGGGGAGGCCTCGGCCGGCGTGCACCTCTACGGGATCGACGTGGCGCGGGACCGCGCCGTGAGCCGTATCGACGAGCGGGTCCAGGACGGAGCCTGGCTCGACGCGTCCCGACCGCGCGAGGTGGTCGTGGGCCATCAGCTTGCGCGCACGTTGGAAGTGAAGCCTGGGGACGAGCTCGTGCTCGTCAGCCAGGCGGCCGACGGAAGCATGGCCAACGACCTCTTCGTCGTGCGTGGCGTTCTGCAGGTCGTGAGCGAGGCCGCGGACCGCTCGGGCGTCTTCATGACCGACGAGGCGTTCCGCCGCTTCTTCGCGTTCCCCGCCGGGGCGCACGAGATCATCCTGCGTCGTCCGCCCGCCATGGTCTCTGGACGCGTTCGCGGCGGATGTGCGCTCGCTGGCGCCCGGAGAGCGGGTGGAGACCTGGCGCGAGCTCTCACCCACGTTGGCCTCCATGCTCGAGTCGGCGCGTGGCGTGATGATGATCGTCTTCCTTATCGTCTACGTGGCCATCGGCATCCTGATCCTCAACGCCATGCTGATGGCCGTCTTCGAGCGCATCCGGGAGTTCGGGGTGCTCAAGGCCATCGGGTACGCGCCCGGCCAGGTGCTGGCGATGATCTTCGGCGAGTGCGCGGTCCAGACGGCGCTCGCCGTCGTCGTGGGAGCCGCGCTCGCCGCGCCCGGCCCTCTGGTATCTGAAGACGGTGGGCATCGACATGGGCAGGCTGGGCGGGATGGCGATCATGGGCATGGTCCTGGACCCGATGTGGCGGGGCGTGGTGGAGCCGCGACGTCTTCTCGGGACCCCTGTTCACGCTCCTCCTCATCGTCGCCGCCGCCGCCGTGTACCCGGCCGCCAAGGCCGCGTGGATCAGCCCCATCCGGGCGATCCAGCACCGCTGAGCCGAGAGGATCGATGAGCCCGAAGATGCTGTCTCGGATCGCCTGGAGGAACCTGTGGCGCAATGGCAGGCGCACGGCGCTCACGCTCTCATCGATCGCCTTCGGGCTCTTCCTGGCGGTGCTTCTCACCGCCATGCAGGACCGGAACTGGGCCGACATGATCGACCTCGCGGCGAGGTTGGGTGGGGGGCACGTGACCGTTCAGAACGCGGACCTGCTGGACTCGCCGACCCTGGCCAACACCGTGCGGGGCACCGACAGCGATCGCGGAGGTCGCGCGGGCCGAGCCCGAGGTGACCCGCGTGGTGGTTCGCATCGTGGGCCAGACCCTCCTGTCCACCGCCACGAACAGCCAGGGGGCCGGCTTCGTGGCCATCGACCCGACCCGGGAAGATACGACGACGCTGGCGGTGGCCGACGCGTTCACGGAGGGAGCCATGTTCCCTTCCGCCCATGACGGCGGGATCGTTTTGGGCGCGCGCCTGGCGGATAACCTGGGTGTTACCCTGGGCAAGAAGGTCGTCTACAACATGACCGACAAGCACGGGGATATCATCTCGGGCCTGGCGCGGGTCTCCGGGATCGTGCGTACGGGGGCCCCCGGCGTGGACGGAGGTCTCTGCCTGCTCCCCCTCGAGACGATGCGCCGGGCCCTCGGCTACGGGCCGGAAGAGGCGACCCAGGTGGCCGTCTTCATCGGCGACCAGCGAAAGAGCGACGAGGTGGCGGCCCGCATCGGAGCGATGCTCGACAGCGGCGCCGTGGCGCTTCCCTGGCACGAGACGCAGCCTGCTCTGGCGGGCTTCATCGCGATGAAGGTAGGAGGTGCGAACTTCATGAAGATCCTCATCGCGGTGTTGATCGCGGCGGGCATCTTCAACACGCTTTTCGTCAGCGTAACCGAGCGGATGCGCGAGTTCGGGATCATGCTCGCCATCGGCTACAGCCCCGGAGATCTCTACGCGATGGTCATGTTCGAGAGCCTCTGGCTGGGGCTGGTGGGCCTCGCGGTCGGCGCCGCGCTCATCGTCGGGCCGTACCTGTATCTCGCCCATACGGGCATCGACATGACCGCCATGGTCGGGGAGGGAGGCTCGGAGGTGGCGGGCGTGGCGGTCTCGCCGATCTTCAAGGTGGGGATCTTCCCGATCAATGCCGTCGTGATCGCCCTGTCCGCGCTGGCCGCCACGCTGGTGGCCGGCATCTATCCGGCGTGGAAGGCGGGACGCGTGGCGCCCGTCGAGACCATCCGGCTCGTGTAGCGCCCCGACTACCGACAGGAGAGCAGCGATGCCCACGGGCGACGCCATCGTCTCGGTGGAGGACGTCACCAAGGTCTATCAGCAGGGTAAGGTCGAGGTGCACGCCCTCCGGGGCCTGAGCCTCGACGTACGGGCGGGTGAGCTCACGGCCCTGTACGGGCCGTCCGGGTCGGGCAAGACGACCCTGCTCAACGTCGTGGGCGCGCTCGACCGCCCCACGTCCGGCCGAGTGCGGATCGAAGGCAAGGAGCTGGGGGATATGAGCCGACGTTCCCTCAGCCATCTGCGCCGCGACCGGATCGGCTTCGTCTTTCAGGCCTACAACCTGATCCCGGTGCTCACCGCCTACGAGAACGCGGAGACGGTCATGGCGCTGCAAGGGGTCGAGCCGGCCGCGCGCAGGAAGAAGATCGGCGAGTTGTTCGCGGAGATGGGGTTGGCCGGCCTCGAGGACCGTCGCCCCGACGAGCTGTCCGGGGGGCAGCAGCAGCGGGTCGCCATCGCGCGCGCCATCGCGGCGGACCCTGCGGTCGTGCTTGCCGACGAGCCCACGGCGAACGTCGACTCGGAGACCTCGGACCGGCTCCTCGACATCATGGAGCAGCTCAATCGGGACCGCGGCGTGACGTTCATCTTCTCGACGCACGATCCGCGTGTGATGGAGCGTGCGAGACGACTCGTGCGCATCGTCGACGGGCAGGTCGACGGCGACGAACGGCGCGCCTAGGGGTGCCGCTCGAGGGAGTCCGGGCCGAGGGCTATTTGGCCTCCGCCTTCAGCACCACGTCCACCGCCATCTCGACGGACGGCAGGGTGTAGTCGGACAGGCGCCGGCTCATGCCGCCCTTGGCGCCCACCAGCACCGAGGGCGTTCCGTCCAGCCCGAGGGCCTTGGCCAGCTCCATGTTGGCCGTCACCACGTCCGCGTACTTGTCGGAGTCCAGGCAGCTCTTGAACTGGTCCATGTCCAGACCGAGGCCCGCGGCGTAGTTCAGGAGGATCGGCTCCTTCTCGGAAGCGAGACCCCAGGTGCCCTGGTTCCGGAAGAGCACGTCCTGGTATTCCCAGAACCGATCCTGATCGTTCGCGCACCGGGCCGCTCGGGCCGCGAAGAAGGAGCCCGTCTCGGGGCGCAGGGGAAAGTCGTGGTAAACGAGCTTCGCCTTGCCGGGATCGACGAGCTTGGCCTTGATCTGGGGCTCGATCTCGGTGGTGAAGTGTGCGCAGTGCGGGCAGAGGTAGTCCTCGAACACGAGGATCGTCGCGGGGGCGTCCGGGTTGCCCATCGTCACGCCCTGGGCCATCTGGGCGAGCTTCGCCGGGTCGCCGACCCCCGAGATCTGCACGGGCTCGGTCGCGGCCTTCGCCGCGGACTTCGAGGTTACGGAGCGCGCGACGGCACCGATACCGATGATGGCCACGAGGCCGAGAATGATGTAGAAGGCCTTGAGGCTTCCACTCGAGCTGCCGTTGTCCATTGCTGATCCCGATTCGGAGGCGACGAGGTCTGGCGGGTCGCTGAGCACCAGGAGACGCGACCGGCGAACATACACCCGAGCATACCGGAGCGATCCCGGGCACGCGAGTCACCCAGCGGAGCCGCGCCGGACGCGCGTGTGCTCCCGTGCGTTGCGGAGCCCCGTCAGTGGGCCGGCGGTCCCGCCGTACCCACGACGGCGTGGGTGCGTTCCTGAAACTCCCGCAGGGTCGACGCCTCGGCCACCACCACCATCCGGTCCCCGGCCTCCAGGTCGAGCTCGGGGTCGGCGAACTTCCGGATCCGATAGGGCCCCTTCAGGACGTAAAGCACCTCCACGCCGTGGTTCGCCCGGAGGCTCAGCTCGCGGAGCGTCTGGCCCGCCAGCGCCTCGGGCACGTCCATCTCTGCCAAGCGCATGCCGTGTCCGAGCTCCATGCCCTCGGTCTGGACCGAGAAGCTCTTGCGCTGCGAGAGCGTCGACGCGAGGCGGAGCTTCTGGAGCTCGTGGGAGTAACGCTCCATCACGTCGGAGGCGAGCACCACACCCACCAACACGTTGTTCTTGCCTACGACCGGGAGGAGGTCGGCTCCCGTCTCGGTGAGGAGCTCGAGCGCCTGCTCGACGTTGTCGTCCTCGTGGAGGGAGCGGGTCTCACGTACCATGTCGGCGGCCACGAGCACCGACTCGAGCACGCTGCGGTCTTCGAGGGCATGGTGGAGGTCCTGCACGCGGATCACGCCGGCCAAGCTCCCCTCGGGGTCCACGAGCGGGAACGTGGTCTGCGCGCTGCCCAGGGCCTCTCCGAAGATCTCCGGCAGGGCAGCGCTCTCGGGAAAGTAGCGGAACTCGCGCCGGAGCACCGCGCGTACGCTCAGATGCTCGAGAATGCTCTCCTCGCGCCCTTGGTGGAGCGAGATCCCCTTCCACTTGAGCTTCTGCGTGTAGATGGACTCCTCCTTGAGAGAGGAGGCCACCACGGTGGCCAGAATGCACGCCAGCATGACCGGCAGGATGATCTGGTAGTCCCCCGTCAGCTCGAACATGATGACGATGCCGGTGAGTGGGGCGTGAGACGTGGCCGCGACCACCGCGCCCATACCCACCAGCGCGTAGGCGCCGGGGCCCCCGTGGGCGAAGGGCGCCCATCGAGCTACCGCCGTGCCGAGCGCGCCGCCCAGCGCGGAGCCCACGAAGAGCGACGGAACGAACACGCCGCCCGAGCCCCCCGAGCCGAGCGTGAGCGAGGTGGCCACGATCTTCATGACCACGAGCGCCAGGAGGAGTCCGAGGCCCATCTGACCCTGGAGCATGCGGTCCATGGCCGAGTGGCCGATGCCGAGCACCTCGGGGAAGAAGAGCGCAACCGCGCCGACCACTAGGCCGCCGACGGCCGGCTTGAGCCACGGTGGGGCCTTGAGCCGCTCCCAGGTTCGCTCCTGGCCGTAGAGGAAGACCGTGAAGCCCACGGCGACGAACCCGGCCAGCACCCCGAGCAAGGCGTAGGGGATGAACTCCAAGGGGGAGTTGACCGTGTAGGTCGGGATCTCGAAAACCTGGGACTGGCCGTACAAGGCCCGGGAGACCGCGGTGGCCGACACGCCCGCCATGACGACCGGCGAGAACGATGCGATGGCGAAGTCCCCCAGCACGACTTCGAGCGCGAACAACGAGCCGGCGATCGGTGCGTTGAACGCTGCCGCGAGGCCTCCGGCGGCCCCGGCCGCGACCAGCGTGCGGATCCCGTCCTCGGCCAACCCGACCCTCTGGGCGATCACCGAGCCGAGGGAGGCGCCGATCTGGATCATCGGGCCCTCGCGGCCGGCGCTCCCACCGGAGCCGAGCGTGAGCGAAGCCGCCACTCCCTTCACCAGGGCTACCCGCCCGCGAATCCGGCCCCCACGCATGAGAAGCGCCTGGATCACCTCAGGGACGCCGTGGCCCGACGCGTCGCGCGCGAAGAACCAGACCAACGGGCCGACCACCAACCCGCCGAGTGCCGGCATGATGAGGATGCGCCAGAAGTGCGCGCCGGCCGCGGCGCTGAGCAGGTCTTCCGTCGAGCCCCAGAAGACGTGCTGGACGAAGCCGATGCACTCCTTGACGGCCACCGCGCCGAGCCCGGCCGCCACGCCCACGATGGCGGCGAGCAGGAGGAGCCGCAGGTGCTGCTCGCGGCTCAGCCGGCGCACGCGGTTGCGGGCCTTGTCCACATTGCGGCGGGCCCGGACCCACTCTCTCTGGAAACGCTCGGTGCCGGTCACCGTCGCGGAGGTCTACTGGTCGGGAGGGTGCGTGGATGCATCATAGAACGTCAATCGTAGAGCCAACCGGTGCGGGCGTCTACGGGTGCGCGCTCATGGAGGTCTCGCGGCCGGCGACGAGAGGTCGGCCCCGCACGTCTTGCGGGTCCTGCCGGGTCGGTGGATGTTGGTGGGTTCCGTTCGGCGGACCTCCTGCCCCGGGAGCCATGCTCGACCTCGTAATGCGCCCCAAACCGTGACGGAGGGCGCGAGGGTCTCAGGCGCCCGCGCCCTGGTTCGCCGGCGCGACTTCATGGTGTTCCTCGTCACCCGTGGGCTCGGGGTGCTGGGGACCATGACCCAGAGCGTCACCATGGGCTGGCAGGTCTACGACCTCGCGCGCGCCGACAAGGGGGTGGCGGAGTCGGCCCTCTACGTCGGCCTGCTGGGCTTCGCGAGCTTCCTCCCGCGCTTCTTGCTCACCCTTCCCGCGGGCGTCGTGACGGATCGCTATGCCCGCAAGTCGATCCTGATCGGTTGCTTCGTCGGGGAGGCGCTGTGCGCCGCGGCTCTGGTGTGGGCGGCAGCGGCCGGCGTGCTCACGGTTCACGTCCTGATCGGGATCGCGTTCGCGTTCGGGATTGCCAGGGCGTTCCGGGCGCCCGCGGGCGTGGCGCTGGCCCCGATGCTCGTGCCCAAGCTCCTGCTGCCCCGCGCCATCGCGTGGAACTCACTCGTCTTCCAGATCGGGATGATCGCCGGGCCGGCGTTGGCCGGCCTGCTCGTCGGCCGTTGGTCGTCCGCCGTCTCGTACGGGGTCTCACTCACGCTCTACGTCGTCGCCATGATCGGACTCGGGTTCATCGCCCGGCCCACGACGCCGGAAGCGCAGCCGGGCTCACGGCTCCAGCAGGTGCGGGACGGGCTCGTCTACGTGCGGGACAACAAGGTCGTGCTGGGCGCGATCTCACTCGACCTGTTCGCCGTGCTCCTGGGCGGCGCCACGGCGCTCCTGCCGGTCTTCGCCCGCGACGTCCTGCACGTCGGAGCGGAGGGGTATGGACTGCTTCGCTCCGCGCCGGCCGTCGGTGCCGCGGCCGTCGCGTTGGTGCTCGCCAGCCGGCCGATCCACAGGAAGGCCGGCCCCATCATGTTCACCGGTGTCGCCATCTTCGGCGTGGCCACGATCGTCTTCGGGCTCTCGAGGTCGTTCGCGCTCTCGATGGGCGCGCTCACCGTCCTGGGGGGCGCCGACATGCTGTCGGTCTACGTGCGCCAGACGCTCATCCAGATCGTGACGCCCGACCCGATGCGCGGGCGGGTCGCCGCGGTGTCCTTCCTCTTCATCGGCGCCTCGAACGAGCTGGGAGAGTTCGAGAGCGGTGTGACCGCGCGCCTGTTCGGCCCGGTCCTGGCCGCGGTGCTCGGTGGGGTCGGCTCGGTCGGCGTCACCGGGCTGTGGGCCAAGCTGTTCCCCGCGCTCCGGCAGGTCGACCGGCTGGAATAGGCGAAACGAAGCCGGCGCGCCCCGGGAGCGGGACGCGCCGGCCGAATGGATCGGCGTTCCGCGCTCCGATCAGTTGCTACCCACCTGCTGGACCCGCTCGTACTCGGCGATCGCGTTGACGTGGTTGATCACGGCCTGCAGCTCGGAGAGCCGCGAGCTCGTGAGCTGGTTCTGCGACTGGACCACCTCGTAGTTCGTGGCCGCACCCACGTTGAAGCGCTGGAGCGTGCCCTGGAAGCTGCGTTCCGCGGCCACGCGGGAGCGTCGGGCTGCCTGGAGCTGCAGGTAGGCGTTTCGCACGGCGTAGCCGGCGTTGGTCACCTGCGTGATGATCGCGAGCTCCTGGCTCTTGAGCGCCAGGTCGGTCTGCCTGAGCTGGAGCTGCGCCCGCTCGTGGTTCGCCTTGTTCGGGTTCGTGCCGATCGGATACGAACCCTGGAGCGAGACGCTCCAGGTCGGCGCGTCGAAGTTCTGGATGTTCGTGAGCGCGTCCGAGTAGCCTCCCGGCTGCACCAGCACGGGTGAGCCGCCGAGCCCGGAGCGGTCGTACAGGTCCCCTCCCACGCCCTGGAGTGTGTAGCCCGCCGAGAGCGTGAGATCCGGAAGCGTGTTGGACTTCGTCACCTGCAGGTTGACCTGGGAGATGTCACGCTGCCGCCGCTGCTGCTGGATGTCGGTGCGGTCCGCGAGCGCCGTCTGGATGGCCGCCTGGATGTCGACCGTCTGCGGTGTTTCGGTCGGCTGGTCCGTGGGGTTCACGATCTCCTGGAGAAGCGGGTCGGCCGGCCCGCTCACGAGCAGGCTCTTGAAGTTCAGGTCCTGCGTATGCCACTGGACCTGCGCGTTCAGGAGCGCCTGCTCGGCGCTCGCCACCTGTGCCTCGGCCTGGAGCGTCTGCGTCTGGGTCATCTGACCGAGACGCATCTGGAGGCTGTCCTGAGCCAGCAGCTGCCGGGCGGCTTCCAGCGTGCGCCGCTGAATCTCGATCTGCTCGATCGAGGCCCGCAACGCCCAGTAGGCCCGCCTCACCTGGTTGGTGACGTTGGCGATCTGGCTCTTGAGCTGGAGATCGGTGATCTGGGTCTGGATCCGCTGAGTCTTCAGAGCAGCGCGCTGGTTGTCGATCCTGAGGCCGGCCAGGAGCGGCTGCGAGTAGTTCAGGCTGAACGTCGAGCTGTAGTTCGGGTTCCGGGTCGAGAAGGCGCTGTTCGTCTCGTTCCGGCTGTTGTTGAAGTTCGCGCTCAGCCGCCCGCCCATCCATGGCATCGGCTTGACCAGCGACGCGTTGAACGTCTCGCGCTGGCTGGTGATCTGGGTCACGTTGCTGCCCGCGTCGAGCTGGCTCGTCGGCAGGGTCCTGGAGTTGTTGTAGCCGAGGTTCGTGTTGAACGTCGGACTGAACGCCGCCTGGGCAGAAAGCAGCGAGTACTGCTGGATCTCGGGGTTCAGCTTCGCTGTCTGGATGTTCAGGTTCGACTCGAGCGCCCGAGCGATCGCGTCGTCCAGCGTCATCCCGACGAGCGTCTCCCCCTCCTGCACGGGAGGCTTGGCCTGGCCCACGACGTACGGCTGCAGTCCCGGCCGGGTCGTGTCGGCCTTCTCCTGTCCCGAAAGCCCCGCCGGGAGCACGAGCGCGAGGCTCAGTGCGCACACCGCGAGGCTACTTGCATGCTTCGTCATGACGCTTCCTCTGTTCATCCATGAATCCACCCGCCGACCTGTCCGGAAAGAATGTCGAGGGCCGTTCGGCATAGCGCTACGGCCCGATCGGGAGGGCCCAACCCCGAAACGGTGGGTTTTCCTCATCTTGACACCCGAGGGGCGCGGGGTGTTAGAAAAGGCGGCCCGCGGGAGTGCGCGGCGAGCGGCCCGCGTCGCCGGGGTGGCGGCGTTCGGAAGCCGGGGCCGACCCGGACGACCCGCCCGGGCGGTGCCCCTCACGCCTGGAAGTGGGCCTCCACGAACTCGGTGAGCTCGCGCTCGTAGTTCTGCGCCAACTGGCGGCCGAATCGCTCGAGCCTGCGCATGTTCTCGCGGGAGGCGTGGTCCATCGAGGGGTCGAGGCCCTCGACCTCGAGGCCGTGCTCGAAGTCGTGGAAGCTCCCGTTGACGCGCAAGTACTGACGCTCGATGCCGAGGGTCGAGAAGACCGTCTTGAGCTGGAAGTCGACCGTCTGGGAGACGCCCTCCATGAGGATGCTCAGCAGCGGCCTGAGCCACGCGGCCTGGCCCCAGTTCCTGCATTCGCTGTAGGCGATGGAGTGGGGAGACCGCCCCGTGCCGAGGGAGAGCATCACGACGTCCTCGACCTTCCGGTTCAGCTTGTCCGAGCGGATAGCCTCGACGAACGCGCAGGCTGCGGGGTTGTTGGCGAACACCCCCCCGTCGATCATCGGCACCGCGTTCGGGATGTCGTCCAGGTTGTCCGGCATTGCCGCCTCGAAGTAGGTGGGGGCCGCCGAGGTCGCGCGGGCCACGTCACGCACGAGGTAGTTGGCCGCCGGGTCCTCGACGGCGTCGTGCCAGGTGAAGAACCAGGGACGGTACTGCTTGGTGGCGTAGGCCGTGACCAGGCACGGACCGATCAGATCCTTGAGCTCCAGGTCTCCCAGGTAGCGCCTGAGCGTGTCCTCGAGCGCCTTCGCCGAGTACTTCTCGTCGGCCAGGCCTCCGAGCGACTCGAGCTTCTTCCATATCGAGCGGTCGAAGATCTCGTCACCGTACTCCATGTAGAGGCGGAGCCCTTCGTCGGCGCTGAAGCGCGCCCGGTCGGGGACGTCCGGGTCGGGCGCCAGGTAGAGGCAGGTCAGGATGCCGCCGGTGCTCGTTCCGGCGATCAGGTCGAAGCAATCGCCGATCTTGAGGGTGTCGTCGCCACGGACCTTCTGGACGAGCCGTTCCACGGCGCCGAGCACGGTAGCGGGGATGATGCCCCGGATTCCTCCACCGTCGATCGACAGGATCCGGAAGTACTTCTTCGGAGATTGCTTCTTCTTGGCCATGGCTCCGTTCCCCCGCCGGCGGATGACGCCGGCCGCGTGCGGTGCGAGAGCCCTGGGGAGGGTGAGGGCACGGTAGGGGCGGCCGATCCGGGGAGCAAGAGCGCCGCCCCGGATCGACCGCCCGCCGCGCTCGGACGGCTACCGTTCGAGCGCCGCCATCCCGGCCTCGTTGTAACGCGCCCCGCGAACTCCCTCGCGGAGCGGATCGAGCTCGGCCAGATCGGCGCTCGTGAGCTCCACCTCGAGCGCACCCAGGTTTTCGCGCAGGTGCTCGGCGGTGGTCGTGCCCGGAATCGCCACTACGTGCTCACCCTGGGTCAGCACCCAGGCGAGCGCCACCTGGGCCGGGGTGACGCCGTGACGGGACGCGACGCCCTTCACGACCTCGACGAGCGCCAGGTTCGCCTCGACGTTCCCGGCCGCGAAGCGAGGTTGGGCGACCGCGCGGAAGTCGCCTTGGTCCTGGACGAGGCCCTTCTCGTAGCGTCCGGTCAGGAGCCCGCGGCCCAGTGGCGAATAGGCCACTAGCGTCACGCCGAGCTCGACGCAGGTCGGGAGGATCTCCTGCTCGAGATCCCGGCTGAAGAGCGAGTACTCGGTCTGCAGCGCGGTGATGGGGTGGACCGCATGGGCGCGTCGCAGCGTATCGGCGGAGGCCTCCGAGAGTCCGAGCGTCCGCACCTTTCCTTCCTCGACCAGGCGAGACATGGCGCCGACCGTGTCCTCGATGGGCGTGTCGGGGTCCATCCGGTGGAGGTAGTAGAGGTCGATGTGGTCCGTACCGAGCCGCTGGAGGCTCCCCTCCGAAGCACGCCGGACGTTGGCCGGTGAGCCGTCCACCCCGAGCCGCTTTCCGTCGGGGTCGCGCATGGGACCGAACTTCGTGGCGATCACCACCTGGTCGCGGCGGCCCTCGAGGGCCTTGCCGACGAGGCTCTCGTTGTGGCCCAGCCCGTACATCTCGGCGGTGTCGAAGTGGGTAACGCCCCGCTCCATCGCCTCCTGGATGAGGCGTATGGCGTCGGGCTCGGGGGTGCGAGGACCGTAGAACTCCGAGAGCCCCATGCATCCGAGTCCGAGCGTGGACACGTCGACGCCGGAGCGTCCCAGGGTACGACTCTTGCTGATCATATGCGTGCTCCTCATCTGGCCATGGTCGAGGCCGTTCCGATCGGTGGACCTGCATGATCGATACGCAGGATCGAGGCGATCGGTCCGCATCCGGCGCCCGTGGTGCGAGTCGCTCCTCGCTTGACGCTCCGGAGCCCGTACGGTAGGCATTACGCCGCAGGCCAGACGCCCAAACCGGAAGGGATCATGATCGTCCCGTTGATCGCGTTGACCGTTCTCGCCGCGCCCCAACAGCCCGATACCGCCTACTTCGAGCAGGGCGTCTCCTACCGAATCGAGGCCTCGCTCGACGAGTCGGCGCAGGTGCTTCACGGGCGAGCGCGCATGCGCTACGTGAATCACTCGCCGGCCACGCTGGACACCCTCTACTTCCACCAGTACCTGAACGCCTTCCGACCCAACAGCGCTTGGGCGCGCAGGGAGTTGGAGTTCGGGGTGCGCCGCTTCCAGGACCTGGGTCCCTCGGAGCACGGGTTCGAGCGCTTCACGGCGCCCGTCCGGGTCGACGGCACACCGGTGAAGCCGTTCTATCCGTTCTCTCCGGATTCGACGGTGGCTGCGGTCCCGCTACCGCACCCGCTCGCGCCGGGCGACAGCGCGGTGGTCGACATGGCCTGGGACGCGCGGCCCTCCACGATCCCGCGGCGACAGGGCCGACGAGGCCGCCATTGGGACTTCGCGCAGTGGTATCCGCGCATCGCCGCGTACGACAAGGACGGTTGGGAATACCACGTCCTACTTCCGCAGGGCGAATTCTACGGTGAGTTCGCCCACTGGGACGTCACGCTCGACGTGGCCTCCGACCAGGTCATCGGCGCCACGGGGGTACCCGTCCAGGGCGATCCGGGTTGGGAGAAGGTGGCCGCTCCCGGTCAGAAGGTCGAATACGCGCGTGACGCGTATCCGGCGCCGCCGGCGGAGTCGCTCGGCCTCCTCACCGGGAGCGCGGCGGCGGGTCGCAAGCGAGTACGCTGGATCGCCGCCGACGTGCACCACTTCGCCTGGAGCACGGCGCCGGACTACATCTACGAAGGAGGGCGCGCGGGAGACGTGCTGATCCACGTCCTCTATCAGCCCGGCGACACGAGCTGGTCGGGTGGAGCCGCCGTCGAGAACTCGCGCATCGCGCTCGAGTGGCTCGAGTCCAAGCTCGGACCCTACCCCTACGCCCAGATCACGAACCTGCACCGCATCGAAGGCGGCGGTACCGAGTTTCCCATGATGGTGATGAACGGAGGGGCGTCGCTGGGCCTCATCCAGCACGAGTTCACGCACCAGTGGGCCATGGGGATCCTGGCCAGCAACGAGTGGAAGCACGCCTGGCAGGACGAGGGCTTCGCCGACTTCATGACGGCGTGGGCCCAGGAGGAGCGCGGCGACACCACGGTGTGGCGGCGGGCCCTGCCCCGGCTCGGCCAGTTCGAGCGCACGGGCACGACCCAGCCTATGGACACGCCGGCCGCGGATTTCGTGGACTACCGCATGTACGCAGCCATGTCGTATTCCAAGGGGGGCGCCTTCTTTCACATGATGCAGGGGCTCCTGGGCAACGACGCGTTCAGCCGCGGCCTCATGCGCTATTCGCTCGACAACCGCTTCCACCATGTGACGCCGGGGGATCTACGCCGCGCGATGGAGGAGGCGAGCGGAGAGGACCTGGGGTGGTTCTTCCACGAGTGGCTCGACACGACCCTGAGGCTCGACTACGGCCTCGGTGACGTCTCGACCCGGAAGACGGACGACGGGTGGGTCACCCGCGTGGAGGTCATCCGGGGCGGGCAGGCGTGGATGCCGGTGACGCTCCAGGTCGGCTCGGCGCGGCAGCGGCTCGAGGCGCACGACTGGAGGCAGGTCGTCGAGGTGCGGACGGCCGACCGGCCGCAGCGGATCGCGCTCGATCCCCGGTACGAGCTCCTGGACGTGGACCGCACGAACAACGTCCGGGAGCTGCATTGACCCCTCGTCCGCGCGCGCACGCGCCCGGCCGGCGGAGGGCGACGTGAGCTCTGCGGCGCTCCCCGCCGAGGAGACCCTCGCCACGCTGACCGGTCGGGGTGAGGAGCACCTCTGCTCGGACGCGGACGCCGCGACGCTGGGGGCGCGCGTGCATCGCGAGGTCGTGGCGCCGTTCCTGCGTCTCGAGGAGGAGGCGGGTGAGGCCGGTTTCGGCCTTCGGATCGTGAGCGGCTTCCGGGGCTTCGACCACCAGCTCGGGATCTGGAACCGGAAGGCCCGGGGCGAGCAGCCGGTTCTCGACTCGGATGCCCGGCCGCTGGACGTCGGGCGCCTCGGCGAGCGGGATCTCGTGTTCGCGATCCTCCGCTGGTCGGCGCTGCCCGGCGCCTCGCGGCATCACTGGGGAACGGACCTCGACGTCTACGACGAGACGGCCAGGCCCGAGGGCTACGAGATCGAGCTGGTGCCCGCAGAGGTCGAGGCCGGTGGGATGTTCGGTCCGCTGCACGCCTGGCTGGACGCGCGTATCGCCTCCGACCGGGCGTTCGGCTTCTTCCGCCCCTACGACCAGGATCGGGGCGGGGTGGCTCCCGAGCGCTGGCACCTGAGCTACGCGCCCGTGGCTACGGCCTGGGCCCGACGGCTCACGCCCTCGGCGCTGCGCGAGGCGCTCGCCGATGCTGATATGGAGCGGAAGGGGGTGGTGCTCCGGCACCTCGACGAGATCGTGGACCGCTTCGTCCTCAACACGAACCCGGCGTTCCGGTGAGCCGGCGTCCGAGCGCGGAGCAGGGGACCCTTCCCTTCGAGCCCGCGACCTATGGACACTCGCGGCTCGGACGTCCGCTCGAGGTGTGGCGCCCACGGGGCCGCGCGAAGCTCCTGATCTTCGCAGGCATCCATGGCGACGAGCCGGAGACCACGGGCGTGCTCTCGAAGGCGCTCCGCCGGTTGGCGGACCCGCCCGAGCGATGCGCCGTCGTGCTTGCCGCGAACCCCGACGGCCTCGTGCGGGGCACGCGAGGCAACGCCCTGGGGGTCGAGTTGAACCGCAATTTCCCGACCCGGGACTGGCAGCTGGGTCCCGTCGCCCACCGCGCCACGCTGGGCGGCCCGCGTGAGGTTCTCCTGAGCCCGGGCCAGACATCGGGCTCCGAGCCGGAGACGCAGGCCCTGATCGCGCTCGTCGAGGAGCTCGAGCCCGAGGCGGTCGTGGCCCTGCACGCGCCGCTCGGCTGCATCGACGACCCGAAGGCCGGGCCGCTCGCCCGTCGGCTGGCCGATGCGACGGGCCTTCCCCTGGTCGGGGACGTCGGCTACCCGACGCCCGGCTCGTTCGGGACCTGGGCGGCGGAGCGGGAGCTGGCGGTGGTCACGTACGAGCTGCCGCTCGCCTCCCCCGACGATCTTACCCGCGAACACGTGCCCGTGCTGACCGACCTCCTCACCCGCGCGGACTGAGCGGCCATGGTCCTCAACGTCATCTGGATCGCCTTCTTCCTGATCTCGCTGATCGTTGGACTCGTGCGTCTGGTCTTCTTCCACGACATGAACGTGTTCACCGACATGGTGAACAGCACGTTCGACATGGCCAAGCTCGGCTTCACCGTCGCCCTGGGCCTGACCGGTGTGCTCACCCTCTGGCTCGGCCTGATGAAGGTGGGCGAGGAGGGCGGGGCGGTGGGCCTGCTCGCCCGGCTCGTCCGGCCGCTCACGCACCGGCTCTTCCCGGAGGTGCCGCGGGACCACCCGGCGCACGGGTCGATCATCATGAACTTCGCCGCCAACGCGCTCGGCCTCGACAACGCGGCCACGCCGCTCGGGCTCAAGGCGATGCAGGAGCTGCAGGAGCTCAACCCCGATCCGGAGACGGCCTCGAACGCCCAGATCATGTTCCTGGTGCTCAACACGTCGGGGCTCACGCTGATTCCGATCAGCATCATGGTCTACCGGGCCCAGCTGGGGGCCGCGAACCCATCGGACATCTTCCTGCCGATCCTGCTGACGACCTTCTTCTCCACCATCGTCGGACTGGTCTCGGTCTCCGTCGTCCAGCGGATCAATCTGCTGGACAGGGTCGTGCTGACGTACCTGATCGGTGGCTCGGCGCTGGTGGGCGCGACGCTTTACTACTTCTCCAAGCTTCCCCAGGAACAGGTACAGACCGTATCCGGCCTCGTGGCCAATCTCCTCCTCTTCGGCGTCATCGTCGGGTTCATCACGATGGCGATGGTGCGCCGCGTCAACGTGTACGAGGCGTTCATCGACGGAGCCAAGGAAGGCTTTCCCGTCGTCATCAAGATCATCCCCTATCTGGTGGCGATCCTGGTGGCCATCGGCGTGTTCCGTGCCAGCGGGGCGATGGACTATCTGGTCTCGGGCGTCGGCAAGGGCGTCTCGGCTCTCGGCTTCAACAGCGACTGGGTGGCGGCCCTTCCCACGGCGCTCATGAAGCCGCTCAGCGGGAGCGGCGCCCGGGGGATGATGGTGGACGCGATGAAGACCTACGGAGCCGACTCGTTCGTCGGCCGCCTGACGTGCGTCTTCCAGGGCGCGACGGACACGACCTTCTACATCATCGCGCTCTACTTCGGGTCCGTGGGGGTCAAGAAGACCCGCTACGCGGTCACCTGTGGCCTGATCGCCGACTTCGCCGGGATCGTCGCCGGGATCTTCATCGGCTACCTGTTCTTCCACTGACCCGGCTCGGCGGCGGTTGGCCGAGCTTCGTCGCTCGCGCCGTCGCCGAACGCGGGGCACGAGGCGCCTGGGCTGCGATCGAGCCGAAGAAGTTCTGGCGCGGTGGGTTCGGGCGTCCCTACTGTAGCGCGGTTCCGAGGCCATTCCCCCAACCGGAGTGTGCGCCATGGTCGCCCTATCTGCCCTCTGGCTCCCGATCCTGCTCGCCGCCGTGTTCGTGTTCGTCGTGAGCGCGCTCTTCCACATGGCGCTTCCGCACCACAAGAACGACTTCAAGAAGCTCCCGGACCAGGACGTGGCGCTCGACGCGCTGCGTGGCCTCTCGATTCCGCCGGGGGAGTATATGTTCCCGTCCACGGGCGGAGACATGGCCGAGATGAGGTCCGAGGAGTTCAAGGAGAAGATGCGGAAGGGGCCGGTCGGCATGCTGACCGTCTTCGAGCCGTCGCCGAACCCCATGAGCATGGGCCCCCAGCTGACCCAGTGGTTCGTCTTCTGCATCATCGTGAGCGTATTCGCCGCCTACATCGCCGGGCGCGCGCTCGGTCCGGGCGCCGACTACCTCCAGGTACAGCGCTTCGCGGGCGCCACCGCGTTCATCGCCTACACCGTGGGCGATTGGCCGCGCACCATCTGGTACCGGCAGGCCTCGAGCACCACGCTGAAGAACACGATCGACGGATTGGTCTACGGTCTGATCACGGGAGGCACGTTCGGCTGGCTCTGGCCGTCCTGAGCCGGGCCGTTCGTTCGCGCGGGGGCGAACGGGGGCGGCCGGCTTCGAAGCCGGCCGCCCCTCGCCCGCTCGGATCCCGTCGAGGCGCTATCGGCGGACGCGCACGCCCCGCGCGGAGTCCCAAGCGAGCGCGCGGTCACTCATCGCCAGCGGCGCCTCGGGCACCTCGCCCACGGCGACGCCGTACTTCCAGTCCGCCGGGCAGATGGCGACGTAGCGGGCGTAACCTCCCAGTCCGCCCTTGAACTTCGGATAGCCGATCGTCACCAGGCATCCCGTCTCCGGCACTTCGTCCAGGTGGGCCACGCCCTCGGCCTGCGTGTAGCCGTGGTGCATCAGCCAGTGCTCGCCCTCCAGCGTCGGCGTGGTGTCGGTGTCCAGCGGCTCGTGGCCGTGGAAGAGGATGTGGCGCTGCTCGTGCAGGAACTTCAACGCGGGCAGCGACACGCCCGGGAAGACGGTGCGCGTCGCGAGCGACGGATCGGGCCAGTCCTTGGACCAGTCCGAGCGCACCATGACCACCGATCCGGCCGGGATCGTTCCGTTCCTGGCCTCCCACCGCTCGATGTCGGAGACCTGCAGGTGGTACCCGGGATGCTCGGCGACCTGGTCGACGATCGAGATGACCACGAGCGGCCGGACGGCGTAGGTCGGAGGCAGCTCGTCGATGGAGGGGAACTCCGGCGCCCAGTGGGCGGGCGGGTCGAGTTGGGTACCGAACTGGTCGGCGCCCAGCTCGTATCGGGTCGCCTCGAAGCCGTCCTTCGCATACGTGTACGGCTCGCCCGTGGCCGGGTTCAACGCCGGTCCGAACGTGGATGGGGCGAAGCCCTTCCACACCGGGATCCGGGGCGTCAGCGTGTGGGTCAGGTCGATGTACTTGGCGTGCGCCAGCGATTGCTCGTAGACCGACCACAGCCCGTGCGAGGCCGCCGCCGCCGCGTCGGGGGCGGACGCCGAGTCGGGGCCCCCGCCGCACGCCATCAGGGACGGCACGGCGGCTGCGAGGGCGGCGAGCGCGCGAAGCGTTGCTCTGGTCATGGCGGTGCTCCGTCCACGGGGTCGATCCACGGCACGGAGCAAGGATGCGCCCGCCCGCGGGCGGGCACAATCGTCTCTAAGCCGCGCTCAGGCGCCCATGGCGCTGGCGGCGCGGCGGGTGAGCCGCCGCCCGTGCGCCATCTCCGCGAGCACCAGCACGACGGCCAGCGCGCCGAACGTCTCCCGCGCCGGCGTGGCCCCCATGTAGATGTAGGCCGCCACGAAGACCGACGAGATGAGGACCGTGAGGGTCGCCATGGGCGCGGCGAACCGTGCGTACTCGCCGAATCCGATGCGCAGGCCGGCCTTCTCGGCCAGACCCACCGTGGTCACGTTCGCCGAGGCGCCGATGACGGTGGCGTTGCCGCCGAGGCACGCGCCCAGGGAGAGCGCCCACCAGAGCACCGAAGTGTCACCCGGGAGCGCTCCCGAGAGCTGATGGATCACCGGGATGCTCACCGCCACATAAGGGATGTTGTCGATGAAGGCGCTCAGGATCGCCGACATCCAGCAGATCAGGAGCGCCGCGAAGAGGAGCGTCGCTTCGTCACCGAGCCCGGCCGTGTCGCGCACGGAGTGGATCGTCCAGGACATGCCGTGCGCCACGGAGCCGATGAGGCCCGTCTGGACGGCGGCCCCGACGATGATGAAGAGGAAGAGGAAGAAGGCGAGCGTGGGCCACTCGATGTCTTTCTCGATGATGGTCAGGATGCCATGTGTGCGCTCGTCCACCGTCGGCTTCTGCCGCTTCAGGTAGAGGACGTCCTGTACCACCAGGGCCAACGCGGCGCCGATGACGGCCGGCACCGCCGGGGGGGTGCCGGTGAGCGAGTGCGTGAGGAACCCGATGAGCGTACCGATGCTGATGGCCACCATCCACCGGAACAGCTTCGGATCCTTCAGTTGGACCTCCTCCTCCTGCGTATCCGGGATGCCGGCCGCGGAGGCGTACTCGTCCTTGTAGTACCAGGCCAGGTACCACTGGAGCACGACCATCATGACGAGCACCGGGGCGGTGAGGTCCTTCACGAAGTCGAGGAAGCTCAGGTGCGCGCCCGAGCCGATCATGATGTTGGGCGGGTCGCCGATCAGGGTCGCGGTCCCTCCGATGTTGGAGGCGACCACCATCGGGAGCAGGAGCGCGACGGGCGTCAGCCCCATCCGGCGTGACATGCCCATGGCCATGGGCGTGACGAAGATCACGGTAGTGACGTTGTCCAGGAACGCCGACGCGACGCCGGTGAACCACGACAGCAACCTCGCCGCCAGCCGGGGCTGCCCCTTGGCGCGCACCACGAGCCGTCCCACGGCCCACTCGAAGGCTCCCGTCGACTTGAGCACGCCCACGACGGTCATCATGCCCGCGAGCAGGAGCAGGACGTTCATGTCCACGGCCGCCGCGGCATTCTCGAAGCTGATGAGGTGGTAGGGCGTGAAGTAGGTCACGGCCCAGAGAAGCGCGGCGCTGACCATCGCCACGAGCACGCGGTGCGCCGCCTCCATGGACAGGACCACGAAGAGTGAGATGATCACCACACCGACGATCGCCTGGGAGACGATGTCGGTGGTGCTGGCGAGCGTGGCGACGTGCTCCTGCACGGGAGGGCTCGCGAGCGCGCTCGACGAGGTCAAGGCGAGCACGCCGCCTGGGAGGGGTAGGGGCAAGCTGAGCATGTGGGTCGGGTTGAATCGAGTTGAGGGAGACGCACGGTAGAAGAGGCGGGCGCAAGCTGCAAGTGGGGGGAGTCCGGAGCACCCGGTACTGGCGTCGCGGCACGTTGGACTCGATTCTTGGTCCGCTGCCCACACGCAATCGACGCCGACCCGACCGTCGGCCCGTAACGAACGCGAGCACGAGAGAGTTCCATGAGTCGCCGTACGGTTGTCACCCTGCTCACCGCCCTGCTCCCCGTCGCCGCCGGCTGTGCTCCGGGCGTCGCGCCCGCCGATCTGGTTCTGCGCAACGGGAAGGTCGTCACGATGGATCCGGACCACCCGCAGGCCGAGGCGGTCGCCGTCGCGGGCGACACGGTCGTAGCCGTCGGCTCCGACGCGGAGATCCAGCGCTACGTCGGCTCCTCCACCGAGGTTGTCGACCTCCAGGGCAGGTTGGCCGTGCCCGGCTTCATCGAGTCGCACGGGCACTTCACCGGGCTCGGAGAGGGGCTCACCGAGCTCCACCTGATGGGGGTGCCGTCCTGGCAGGAGATCGTGGACACGGTAGCGGCAGCGGTGACGCGTGCACGGCCGGGTGCCTGGATCCGGGGGCGGGGCTGGCACCAGGAGAAGTGGGACCGCTCGCCGGGCCGGGTCGTGGACGGCTTCCAGACGAACGACCTGCTCAACGACGTCGCGCCGGACAATCCGGTGATCCTCGAGCACGCCAGTGGTCACGCGCTCATCGCGAACGCCGCGGCCCTGCGCCTCGCCGGCGTGGATGCGTCCACGCCGAGTCCGTCTGGAGGGCGTATCATCAAGGACGGTCGGGGGCGGCCGACCGGCATCTTCGTCGACGGCGCCCAGAGCCTGATCCGCCGTGCGCTCGCCGAGAGCCAGTCCCGGCGTACCCCCGAGCAGGTGAAAGCGGATTTCCGCCACGAGATCCATCTGGCCACGCAGGAGGCGCTCTCGAAGGGGGTCACGAGCTTCCAGGACATGGGCGAGTCGCTGGCGACCATCGACCGGATCAAGGCGATGGTCGACGAGGGCGACATGCCGCTCCGGCTCTACATCCTGGTGAGCCAGGGTGAGGCCACACCGCAGAACGAGGACGCCTTGGTCGCCCACCGGATGGTCGACTACGGCAACGGGCACCTGACCGTGCGCGCGATCGGAGAGATCACCGCGGACGGGGCGCTCGGCTCGCGCAGCGCCTGGATGCTCCGGCCCTACGACGACGATCCCGCGAATACCGGCCTCAACGTCACCCCGATCGATCGAATCCGGCAGATCGCCGAGATCGGCCTGCGGGACGGATTCCAGATTTCGGTCCACGCCATCGGTGACCGCGCCAACCGCGAGACGCTCGATGTCTACCAGTCGATCTTCGAGCAGCCGGGCGTCGACGGGGATACGCTGCGCTGGAGAATCGAGCACGCCCAGCACCTGAATCCGTCGGACATCCCCCGCTTCGCCCAACTCGGCGTCGTAGCCTCGATGCAGGGGATCCATGCCTGCTCCGACGCACCCTACGTCCTCCCGCGGCTCGGCGAGAAGCGCGCGCGCGAAGGCGCGTACGTCTGGAAGTCGCTCTGGCAGACGGGCGCCGTGGTCACGAACGGCACCGACGTACCGGTGGAGGAGATCGACCCGATCGCTTCCTATCACTGCAGCGTGACACGCGACATGGTGGGCACGGACTCGGCCTTCTTCCCCGACCAGGCGCTCACCCGGCAACAGGCGCTCCAGACCTATACCACGAACGGTGCGTACGTCGCGTTCGAGGAGCACGAGAAGGGCTCGCTCACTCCCGGCAAGTACGCGGACATCGTGGTGCTCTCGCGTGACATCATGACGGTTCCGGCCGACTCGATCCTGGGGACCCGCGTCCTGTACACGATCGTGGGCGGCAAGGTGGTCTATCGGAACGAAGAAGCCGGCGCCGGGGCTGCGGACGGGACGGCGGGCACCAACACGGAGGACACGTCCATGACGCTCCAGATCGCCAGCTCCGCCTTCGACGAAGGGGGAGCCATTCCGGCGAAGTACACCTGTTCCGGCGATCAGACCATTCCGCCGCTGGCGTGGTCGGGTGTCCCGCACGACGCGGCCTCTCTCGCACTGATCGTCGATGATCCCGACGCGCCCTCCGGCACGTTCGTTCACTGGGTGCTCTACGGCATCCCGACGGCCGTGACGGCCGTGTCCGAAGGAGGGCCCGCTCCGTCCGGGAGCATCGACGGCACGAACGGCGCGAAGAAGACCGGCTACCTCGGTCCCTGCCCGCCGAAGGGCCGCGGACCCCACCACTACCACTTCAAGCTGTACGCGCTGGACGGTGGATTCTCGCTGGCGCCGAGCGCCACCGAGGACGCGCTGGTGAAGGCGATGGGAGGCCACGTCCTGGCCCGGGGCGAGACGGTGGGGACCTTCGAGCGGGAGTAGGCGGGGTCGGCCCTCGCAGGGCGACGGCGCCGAGGTCGCCGCGCTTCGCCCGCTTCAGCTCCGGATCTGGCTCAGCGCTCTCCGTACGTAGACCGGCACCATGGCGTGTCGCCACTCCGGATCCACGATGATGTTCTCCAGCGGGTGGCACTGCTCGAGGGCGCGCCGGGCGAGCTCCGTCACAACGTCGTCATCCAGGGCGTGCCCGTCGGCGATCTCCTGCCACCCCGTCAGCACCCGAGGTCTCGCGCCGAGCGCGGTCACCACGCCGGTGATGGCGTGTACGATGCCATCTCCATCCATATCGGCGGCGACCGCCACCGTGAGCAGCGGAAAGTCGATGGACCTCCGTTGGCGCAGCTTGGCGTATCCAGCACGCTTCTTCGCCGACGCCAACGGGATACGCACCTCCGTGACGATCTCCCCGGGCTCGCGGACCGTGTTGGCGATGCCGTCGGCGACGAAGAAGTCGCGCACCGGGATCTCGCGCCGCCCCGCCGGTCCCACGAGCACGGTTACGGCATCCAGCGTCATGAGCACCGGGGGGGTGTCTGCCGAGTGGGCCGCCACACACTTCTTTCCCACATGCGTGACATGGCACACCGTGCCGTCCTTCTTCAGGCAATGGCCGAGGGCGCCACGCCAGAACGCCGTCTGGTTGTAGTACGTGCAGCGCGTGTCGAGGCAGAGGTTTCCGCCCAGCGTGCCCATGTTGCGGAGCTGCGGGCCCGCCACGTGGCCCGCGGCGTCGGCCAGCGACGGAAAGCGCGCCCGCACCAACGGGTCTCGCGCGACCGCGGCGAGCGTCTCCGCGGCGCCGATCCTTAGGTGACCGTCCTCCTCTCGGATCCCCTTCAGCTCGGCTACGCCCTTGAGCGCCACCAGGTGTCCCGGATCGAAGAGGCGGTGCTTCATGTTGGGCATCAGGTCTGTGCCCCCCGCCACCGGGAGCGCGTCACCGGCATGCTCGGCCAGCAGCGCCACGGCCTCGTCCACCGTCGCCGGACGATGGTAGCGGAAGGGGGGTAGCCTCAGCATGCGGTTCGTGCCATGGGCGGAGCCCTCAGCCGGCGGTGAGGGTGTCGGACGACGTGAGCCGGCCGGTCGGCGCCCGCGGCTTACGCAGAGTCTCGGCCGTGCGCGCGGCCTGAACCTTCCTCCACACGGCGGCCGGGGAGAACGGAAGTCGGTCCATGCGCACGCCCACCGCGTCGTAGATCGCGTTGGCGATGGCCGGAATGGACGGGTGCAGCGGGCCCTCTCCAGCCTCCTTGGCGCCGTAGGGTCCCTCGGGATCGATGGACTCGATGATGAACGACTCCAGCTCCGGGGTGTCCAGGCTCGTCGGGATCCGGTAGTCGAGCAACGAAGGCGCGTTGTGGAGGCCGGCGCGTCCGTGGTCCCCGTCCTTGAAAACCTGCTCCTCCATGAGCGCTTCGGCGAAGCCCATGTACGCGGAGCCCTCCATCTGGCCTTCCACCAGCACGGGATTCAGAGCCCGGCCGCAGTCGTGGGCGATCCAGATCTTCTTCACGTCCACGAAGCCGGTCTCCACGTCCACGTCCACCTCGGCCACGTGGGCCGTGAACGAGTAGGCGGGCGACGCACCGATCGTGCCTCCCCGGTACTCGCCGTGGACATCCTTCGGCGTGTCGTACCAACCCCGGGCGCCCAGCGTCCCGAACTTCGCCTCGGCCAGGTTGAACGCCTCCCGCAAGCTCATCTGACGCTTCGTGTCGGGAGCCCACAGCGCCCGCCCGCCCGCCAGCAGCACTTCGCCGGGCTCGACCTGCCACTTCTCGGCGACCGCCTGCTGCACCATGCCGCGCAGCTTCCGGGCGGCCTGGATGGTCGCGTTGCCCAGCATGAACGTGACGCGGCTCGAGTACGCACCCAGATCCACCGGCGTGAAGTCGGTGTCGCCCCGGTAGACCCGCACATGCTCGAGGGGAACGCCCAGCTCTTCGGCGGCGATGTAGGCCACCGTGGAATCGCACCCCTGGCCGATCTCGCTGGCCCCGCTGAAGAGCGCCACCCGGCCCGAGCGGTCGATCTGGATCTGGATCGCCGACTGCGGCATCTCGTTCGG
Source organism: uncultured Gemmatimonadales bacterium (assembly GCA_963751265.1). GTDB lineage: Bacteria > Gemmatimonadota > Gemmatimonadetes > Longimicrobiales > Gaopeijiaceae > SZUA-318. Next base: position 252,864 of record CAVVTU010000003.1, read on the forward strand.
GTAGATCGGGTAGTTCGTGCCCGAGATGTACGTGGAGCCCGCCACACCCACGCCCCGGCCGAAGGGAAGCCGGCGGAACTTCTCTCGCCAGGCGCTGGCCCGCTCCACCGCGTCCAGGCATTCCAGGAAGCCGTTCGAGGTGATCCGCAGCTCGTTCACCGTGCGCGTGTCCTCGCCGATGAAGTTGCGCCGGCGCATCTCGATGGGGTCGAGGCCCACCCGCTCCGCCAGCTTGTCCATCTGAACCTCGAAGGCGAACCGCGGCTGCACGGAGCCGTGGCCCCGCTTGGGCCCGCAGGCAGGCTTGTTCGTATAGACCCGCGTGGAGTCGAAGCGGTAGGCGGGCATCGCGTACGGAGCGCACAGGAGCTGGCCGGAGTAGTAGGTGGTCACCAGCCCGAACGAGGCGTACGCGCCGCCGTCCAGGACGATCTCGGCGTCTACGCTCTTCAGCATGCCGCCGGCGTCGCACCCCGTGCGGTACTTCATGTGGTAGGGATGGCGGCCGCGGTGGGCGTAGAAGACCTCCTCGCGCGTGTAGAGGATCTTCACCGGCCGGCCCGTCTTCATGGCGAGCTTCGCCACGCAGAACTCCAGGTCGAACGGCTCGCTCTTACCGCCGAAGGCGCCGCCCACCAGCGGCTGGATCACACGCACCCGGGCAGGATCCACTCCGAGAACGCGGGCCAGCTCGCGGTGCAGGTAGTGGGGCACCTGCGTGGCGGACCAGACCGTGAGCTTGCCGGAGGGCGGGGCGCCGCTTCGTCCGTCCGGCTGCCAGAGCCCGATCGCACAATGGGGCTCGATGGGCGTGTGCGTGGTCCCCTCGAAGAAGTAGTCGCCCTCGACGACCACCTCCGAGGACTCCATGAGCGCGTCGACGTCGCCGAACTCCAGGTGGACCTGCTTGGTGACGTTGCCGTTCCGCCCCTCCTTCCTGGACTCGTGGACGTAGGGCGTGGAGCCGTCGGCGGCGAGCGCGTCGAAGGGATCCAGGAACGCCGGAAGCTCCTCGTACTCCACCTGGATGAGGTCCAACGCACGGATGGCGGTATCCTCGTCCAGCGCCGCCACGGCCGCCACGCCGTCCCCGACGTAGCGGACGCGGTCCAGGGCCAGGGGGTACTCGTCCGGCGTCCAGGGGATGATGCCGTAGGCGACGGGCATGTCCCGTCCGGTGACCACTCCGCGCACTCCCTCCAACGCCTCAGCCTCGGAGGTATCGATCGACACGATCCGGGCATGGGGGAGCGGGCTGCGGAGGATCTTGCCGTGCAGCATGCCTGGAAGTTGGATGTCGTCGGCGTAGACGGCCCGGCCGGTGGACTTCTCCAGCCCCTCGATCTTGCGCTGCGGCTTGCCGATTAAACGGAAGTCAGACCTGGACTTACGCACTATCACGCATCCGTGCTGCGGCCGCTTCGACGGCGTCGTAGATTTTCGTATAGCCCGTGCACCGACACAGGTTGCCGGCCAGGGCGTCGCGGATCTCCTCCCGGGTAGGCTCCGGAGTGCTTTCCAGCAGCGCGACGGCCGAGCACAGGATTCCCGGGGTGCAGAACCCGCACTGGGCGGCGCCGTGGACGTCGAACTCGTCCTGCAGGGGGTGGGGCCCCGCTGCGGTGGAGAGCCCTTCGACCGTCACGATCTCGTGCCCTTCGGCCTCGTGCACGGGCAGAATGCACGAGAGGGTCGGCTCGCCGTCCACGAGCACGGTACATGCCCCGCAGTCTCCCTTGTCGCACCCCTGCTTCGATCCCGTCAGGCCGAGCCCGTAGCGGAGTGTCTCCAGCAGGGTGTAGTGGCCCGGAACCCCGAGCTCGCGGCGGTCGTGGTTGACCGTGAGGCAGACGATCTCCGTAGGAGGTGGCATGACTCTGAAGTTGGCCGGGTGCCGGTGTGCCGGTCAACGCTTGGGGTGGGAGCGAGGGACGATGCGACGTGCGCTGCGAGGCCGCTCGGCCGCTGGCCGGTCGCACGCGCTCAGTTGACCGTCGCCGACACCGACGTCTCGAGCTCGAGGTCGTCGCGGCCGATGGACGGCGGCGGCCGGCTGTCGTGGAGCCAGCGGAACGTCACGTTCAGATCGACTCCTTTCACCACCTTCACCGCGAGCCTGGCTTCATTCAGGATGCGGACGTCCGCCGGCTCGTCGACGCGGGGCTCGACGTAGAAGACGTCGGAGAGCGTGGCCGTGGTCGAGAGCTTGCGCGATGCGACGCCGATCAGGTCGCCGCGCCAGTCGTCGGAGCGCGCGGGGACTCCCGGTGGGAGCTTGGATTCGTTCAGCCTCTCGGATTCCCACATTAGACCCGCCCCGAGCTCCAGCCTGCCGCGCTCGCTCGACACGAAGGCGTGACGGAGTCCACTTCCCACGAGGAGGCGGCGTGAGAGTGCCTGCGCCCGGCTCTTCTGGAGCTGGACGAAGTGGAAGGTGCGCGTGCGTTCGGAGAAGATCCACCCGTAGCGCGCCTGCATGTACTGGTCGTCGACCGAGACGTTGCCGCTGCTCTTCAGGTACGAGAGCCCGCCGACCAGGAGGATCCAGGAGTGGGTGCCGTGGTATCCGAGCGTTCCGCTCCCCTTCAGGTTCAGGATGTCCGAGTTGCCGCCCTGCAGGTCGGCGCCGGCCTCGATCCTGGTGAAGACGCCCGAGACGTTGCGCGGCTCGACCCGTTCGGTATTCAGGACCCGCTGGGCTCCGGCGGGGCTCGCCGTGAGGAGGGCCGCGAGCAGGAAGAAGATCGCCGCTGCACGGCTCGTGCTCGGGAGGGGTTTCGATGGCATGGGGGTACCTCTCTCAATCCGAGCGCAGCGCCTGGCCGGGGTCGAGCCGGCCTCCAGCGAGCAAGGAGCGTGACGGCCGGCCCGGAAGCTACCGAGCCGGCCCAGGTTCGTGGATTCGACAAGGAAACGCCGTCGACGAGGGGTTTCAAGGCCGCCGCCACGAGCGCACTCCTCGGCCGACGGAACCCACGCCTCTTCAAGCTTGTGGCAAGCCGCGCCGCGCCCTAGCGTGCACCATGACCGACTTCACCGAACGCCTGCAGACATCGATCGCGGACCGCTACGTAATCGAGCGTCACCTGGGCGAGGGTGGCATGGCCACGGTCTATCTGGCCCACGACGTGAAGCACGACCGCAAGGTTGCGCTCAAGGTGCTCCGACCGGAGCTCGCGGCCGTCATCGGGGCCGAGCGCTTCCTGGCCGAGATCAAGACGACGGCCAACCTGCAGCACCCCAACATCCTGCCGCTGTTCGACTCGGGTGAAGCCGACGGGCAGCTCTTCTACGTGATGCCGTACGTCGAGGGGGAGTCGCTGAGGGATCGCCTCGTGCGGGAGCGCCAGCTCCCCATCGACGATGCGGTGCGCCTGGGTGTGGAGGTGGCGAGCGCGCTCGATTACGCGCATCGGCAGGGGGTGGTCCACCGCGACATCAAGCCGGAGAACATCCTGATCCACGACAACCGTGCGCTGGTGGCGGATTTCGGGATCGCGCTGGCACTGTCGACGGCGGGCGGGAGCCGGATGACCGAGACGGGAATGAGCGTGGGCACGCCGCACTACATGAGCCCCGAGCAGGCGATGGGGGGCCACGAGGTGACCGCGCGGAGCGACGTGTACGCGCTGGGTGCGACCCTCTACGAGGCGCTGGTGGGTGAGCCACCGTTCACGGGCCCGACGGCGCAGGCGATCATCGCGCGCCTGGTGACGGAGGATCCGCGGCCGCTCATCACGCAGCGCAAGACGATCCCGCCGCACGTGGAGGCGGCGGTGCTTACGGCGCTGGAGCGGCTCCCGGCGGATCGGTTCGCGACGGCGGCGGAGCTCGGCGAGGCGCTCGAGGGGCGGTGGAAGGGACCCACGCGGCTGAGTGGTGCGGCCACCGGACGGCGAGCTGCCGCCGGGCGGCCTTCACCCCGCGGCACGCTTCTGGTCGGCGGCGCGTTGGTGGCGCTCGCCGCCGCCCTCTGGGGATGGCTGCGTCCGCTGCCTCAGCCCGCTCCGAGTCGCCAGGCGATCCTGCTCGGTCCGGCGGGCCTTCCCGGCATGGTAGGCTTGGGATCGGCGATCGCACCGGACGGCTCGGCCATCGTGTACCCTGACACGGCCGGCGGCGATCGCCTCTGGATCAAGGAGCGGAACGAGCTGGACGGTCGGGCGCTCGTGACGCTGGTCAACCTCAGCGGTGGGGGGCCGCCCGGTCCTTCCTTCTCTCCCGACGGCCGATGGATCGTCTATGCCGATCAGTTCCTCAAGAAAGTCGCGCGGGAGGGTGGCTCGCCGATCGTCATGTCCGATTCCGCGGCCGCGTTGGGCGCCACCTGGCTGGAGGACGGAACGATCGTGTTCATCGGGGGCAACGGCGACAAGCTCTTCCGCATGGCGGAGGCCGGAGGCCCCACGACCTGCGTGCTGACGACCGACTCGGCTCGAGGACCCATCATGCGGGTCTCCTCCGTGCCCGGCGAGGACGCCGTCCTGGTGGGGATCGGGCCGCCGAACACGCGGGAGATCGCTCTGGATCTAGAGACCGGCGCGGTGCACGAGCTGTCCCGCGGGACGCTCGGCGCCTGGGTCGTGCCAGGTGGGCTCCTCGTCTACAGTCAGGCGACCGGCGCGCTTTTCGCCGCCCCGTTCGACCGCAAGCGGCTCGTCCTCGACGGCCCCCCCGTGTCGGTCCTCGACGGGGTCCGCACGGTCGGCGGCCTCGGCGACGTCACGGTCGGGGCGGACGGAACCGTGTTCTACGCGGAGGGAGCCGCGGCCGCCTCCGGGACGCGTTTCGAGATCGTTTCCGTGTCACGTGACGGATCCGCCACCCGCTTGGACAGCGCATGGAGCGCGGCCTTGCCGAACAACGGTGGGGTCGACCTGTCACCCGATGGGAAACACGTCGCGGTTCCCGTGAGCGACAGCGCGAGCGGCCGGACGGACATCTACGCCGTGGGGCTCCCGGAGGGACCGGCGACCCGGCTCACGTTCGACGGTACACGGAACATCCGCCCCGTGTGGTCGCCGGACGGGCAGGCGATCCTCTACGTGTCCGACGCCGGCGGCAAGATGGAAATCTGGAGGCGGCGGGCCGACGGGAGCGGACGGCCGACCCGAGTGGTATCGGAGGACAGGCCGGTGTTCGAGGGCCAGTGGTCGCCGGACGGGAAGTGGATCGTCTACCGGACCGACGACGTGGCGGCGGGCAGCGGAGACATCCTCGCGGTCCGAACCGAGGGCGACAGCACGCCCGTGTCCTTGGTGGCGACGGACGCCGAAGAGACGGGTCCCACTCTGTCCCCCGACGGTCGCTGGCTCGCCTACGCCTCGAACGTGTCGGGACGCAAGGAGATCTACGTCCGGCCCTTCCCCGACGCGCGGAACGGGATCTGGCAGGTCTCCACGGACGGCGGCTCCGAAGCCCGCTGGTCGCACGATGGAACGGAGTTGTTCTACCGCAACGCGATGGGCCGGATGATGGTTGCCAGGGTCTCCGGGACACCCACATTCTCCGCGGGAGCCCGCACCCCTCTCTTCGACGCGCGCATATACCTCGCGAACGACGATAGCCACTACTACGCCGTCGCGCCGGACAATGAGCATTTTCTCATGCTCCGGTCGGTAGCGTATGGGCGAGCGCAGGCCGACGCCGGCGGGCGGCTGGTGCTGGTGCGGAACTGGCTGGGGGAGCTGAGGGCGAAGATGGGAGGCTAGTCGTCAGGGGCGGCCAGATCCATCAATCCGCCTCCCACACCCTCAGCTCGCTCACCCCCGTGAAGGCGGGCAGAGCATGCGTGAAGACCACGCGCACGCGGGAGGTGCTCACCGGGTCGAGCACCACCGTGTTCTGCGCCCACGCCATCGGCTGCGCGGGCGAGCGCGAGCGCTCGGCGGCCGTATGCCACGCCCCGTCGCTCCAGACCTCGACGTGGTAGTCATGCGGCGCTGCGATGCCGCCGCCGTCCCCGTAGAGGTAGAGCTCGACGCTTCCGACGCGCTTGGCCTCGCCGAAATCGACCTGGAGCCAGTCACTTCTGTTGGGTGAGCGGTACGCCGTCCACCGGTCCCGGGAATAGCGTGTGAGCGCGATACGGCCGTCCACCGCTTCGGCGGGCGAATCCGACGGGCCCGTGTAGGAGGCGCTCGCGCGCGGATACCCGTCACCGTTCGGGTTCCACGCCAGGTCGCGGACCGGGGCGGTGGCGGGCGGAACGGGGATGGCCCCCGGCCCCCAGGCCTCGACCTCGGTGAGGCCGGACGTGGAGCCGGGCTGGTGGTGCACGACTACGCGGATCTTCGACGCCGAAACCTGCGGGAAGGTGACGGTGTTGGCCCGGCGACCCCCGGGCGTCTCCGGCGTGCGTCGCTGGGCCGGAATGTCCACCCACGTCGAGCCGGTCCACATTTGAACCTCGTAGCTCGCCGGGGGACGGACCGGGAGCACGGTCTCGCCCGGCTTGCCGGGAAAGCCCGAGCGGTCTTCCTCGCCTGTGGCCTCCACCGGCGGGGCGTCCACGTCATCGAGGAAATAGAGCTTCACGGACTGGAGGGGCCGCTCGGTGCCGAAGTCGACCTGCAGCCAGTCGGACCCGCCCGTCGAGGGTGCCGCCACCCATCGGTTGGGCGGCGACGGGTGGTACCAGCGGTTCCCGTCGACGGCCCAGAACGGCGGATAGCGCGGATCGCTCGACGACGCCGTGGCGAGCGGGAAGACGGCCCGCTCGTTGTTGACCGCCCAGTCGTTCAGGCGGGGCGCGGGTGAGGATCGCCGCGGGGGCAGGATCCCCACGCGCAGCGGCCCCAGGTCGGCCCGCCGACCGAGCTCCCTTCCGTCCACCCACACGCCGAGCCCGACGCCCTGGCCGTAGCGGGTGCCGTCCCGGTCCCAGGCGATCGTCACGTCGTGCCCATGGTATCGCACCCCCTCCAGCGCGAAGTAGGGCCAGTCGTCGGGAGCCAGCGGTGCCACCTCCAGCGTGTCGTCCGCACGCGGCCGCAGGCCCACGAGCCCGCTGATCACGAGGTTCACGAACCCGGAGTGGAAGTAGTGCTCGCTGTGGTAGAACGTGTTATGGCCGTCCCACGAGCCCGTGAACGGGTTCGCCGCCTCGGCCACGTAGGGGCGGCCGTTCATCCGCTGATCCAGCGCGTACGTGTGGAGCAGTCGGTCATAGTCGTCCTTCGTGACGACCGACTGGTCGTAGTCGTCGAGGAGGTTCGCCATGGCCACGAGCGTCTGCGTTGTCGCGTAGGGCCACTCGTTTCCGCTCCAGACGCAGCAGCGCGCCGAGACGTAGAACTGCGGGTCTCCACGCTCCACCGTGGTCGGCCCGAACGGCGCGGCGAAGTAGGCCGTGTCCATGAGGAAGCGCCACGCCCCCGCGTACCCTGAGTCCGGCAGCTCGAACTGCCAGGGGATGTAGCCGATCTCCTCGCGTCCGTGGGGATTCCCGGCGTACGGCCCGGACTGGTAGGTGAGCGTCTTCGCGCGGATGCCGCCCTTCTCGTCGTGGGCGAACTGGTGGAAGAAGAAGTCACGGGAGGAGTCCCAGAGCTCGTCCTCCACGCGCCTCTTCAGGCTGTCCGCTCGGCTCCGGTAGAGCGCGGCCCGTGTGCTGTCGCCGAAGACCGTGGCCGCCCGGGCGATGGCGCGCATGTCGGCGAACATGTAGCTGTCCAGCGTGGGCCGGTAGCCGTCCGCTCCGCTGAAGGTGTTGTCCGTGAGGCGTGAGTTGATGTTGGTCTCCATGCCGTCCCACGCCCCCACCCAGTCGTACATGCGGTGCTCGCCGTCCCAGTGCTCGTGCGTCCAGCCCCGGACCTGCTGTTGCATGTGGGGATACACCACGCGGAGGAACGACGTGTCGCCGAGCACCTCGTACGCCGACCAGACCGCGTCTCCGTACCAGTTCGAGTAGCGGCGCGGCTGGGCACCGGGGGTCTCGAACCAGTAGCGCGCGAAGTCCTCGATCACGCGCGGCTCTTTGAGCCAGCGCACTTCGTCGATCTGATGGCCGAGAGGACACGAGATGCTCCCGTACGCGCCCGACCAGGACGGCCGATCGATGAACTCCGTGAACGTATAGCCGGTCGCCGGAGAGCCGTACGTCAGGTGCTTGGTGACCAGGTCCCACCGGTAGTAGTAGGTCGCGTCCAGTGCCGAGTCCGGCGACTCGAAGAAGGGGATGTTGGCCTCGTACCAGTCGAGGTCGCGGTTGTCGAGCCAGTCGTATCGCTGGAGGATCGCCTGGTGATCGAGGACGGGGCCCCGCGAGAGGCCACAGGAAGTGAGCGCGGTGGCCGAGAGGATGGCGAGGAGCGCCAGGGTCGGTCGGGTCGGAATCTTCACGCGTCTCTCCATGCGAGTCGTGTCGGCGACGGAGCTGGAACGATGATGTGGCTGGACGATACGACTTCCGGAGCCGGGCCGCGATCTGTCCGCCCGGCGTCCGGCGACGCCGCGACCGGAAGAAAGCTCGTACCCTTGTCCGTGTCCACCGAACCCCCTGGAGACGGGCACGCCCCCGTCGTGTGCCGCTCGTGGACGAGGGCCGTCGCCTGCCACGAACCGGCGGCGCCGCCCGGGGTAGCTCCTGTCCTGTCGCATATTCCCGGATGAACCGACGGAGGTTCACAATCGATTCGACGCTTCTGGCGGCGGATGTGGGTGGCACGCACACCCGTCTGGCTACGTTCCGGCGCACCAAGGGACGCCCCGAGAAGGTCCGCGAGCGCACATGGCCGAGCGCGGAGCTGGACGGGCTCGTCGGGGTTCTCGAGGAATACCTCGGCAACGAGGACACGCGCCCTCAGGGGGCATGCCTGGCCTTGGCCGGGCCGCTCGAGAACGGTGCCGTGCGATTCCCGAACCTCGGATGGAAGGTGCGTCGGGACGACCTGGCCGAAGCTACGGGTATCGCCTCGCTGAGCCTGTTGAACGACTTCGACGCGGTCGGGCATGGGGTCCTCCTTCTCGAGGGCGACGAGCTCGCCGAGCTACAGGAGGGGAATCCGGACCTGGACGCCCCGGTGGCGGTCGTGGGAGCCGGAACGGGGCTCGGCGTGGCCTATCTGGATCCGTCCGGGGAGCGGCCCCGCGTCTATTCGTCCGAGGGGGGCCACGCCGATTTCGCCCCTCGGGACGAGCTCGAGCGGGGCCTGGCCCGGTACCTCGCGGGACAGCACGGACGGGCATCGTGGGAGCGTGTGCTCTCCGGCCACGGCCTCGTGGAGATCTACCGCTATCTGGCGTCCACCGGGTTCGCCCAGGAGCGATCCGCGATACGCGTGGAGATGAGCGAGGAGGATCCCGCGGGGGTCGTTTCGGAACACGCCCTCGCCCATGACGACAGGCTCTGCGAGCAGGCCGTGGAGCTCTTCGTGTCCGCGTATGGGGCACTTGCCGGGAACGTGGCCCTCACGGTTGGGGCGCGGGGAGGTGTCTTCATCGCCGGCGGAATCGCCCCGAAGATCCTGGATGCGATCCGCAACGGACCGTTCCTCGAGTCCTTCCTGGAACGGGGCCGTATGCGCGGCTACGTGGAGGATATCCCGGTCTCGGTCGTCCTGAGCGGAGACGTCGGCCTGCTCGGCGCGGCGTCGGTCGCGGCGCAGGCGCTCTTCCGGAACGGCGCCTGACGAACGTCTCGCTCTTCGCGTCGGGCGGAGGCGGCTACTGGGGGTCGCCCCTCCGCTCCTGCTCGGCGCGGCCCTCTCGCCCCGTCAGCCCGCGTGCGTGATCGAGGGGTGGGTCCGCGTCCGGGTCCTCGACGTCCGCCATCCAATCGTGCTCCGCCCGTGTAAGGCGAGCATCGATGTCCGTCACGAGACGCTGATGCACGTCCTGGGAGATGAGGCCGGTGTGATAGGCCTCGGTGGCCTGTTGGCGCTCGGCCAGGATCACCTGGCGGAGCGTCCGCCCGAGCTCTCCCGCCCGCAGGTCCGCGTGCGCCAAGTGCAGGCTTCTGAGGTGCTCCTCCTCCTCGTCCACCCGCGCCTTGTACTCTTCCTCGATCGTCTGGAGCAGGCTCGGGTCGGTGGTGCGTGAGGAAGCCATGTCCCGGATGACATGCAGGGCGTGCTGCGCCACGTGCAGGCGCCCGCGCGCGAGCTCGTACTCCTCGCGGGCCTCGTGGTGGCTGGTGAGGCCGAGTCGATCGAGGAGGGGTGAGATCGTGAAGCCGTGCAGCAGGATGACCAGCGTCACGACGCCGAACGTCATGTTGACCAGGAGCTCGCGGTTGGGGAGCGAGGGGGACAGGCTCAGCGCCAGCACCATGCAGATTCCCCCGCGCAGCCCGCCCCACCAGAGTACGGCCGACCAGGACCAGGGGATGTGCTTGCCGAACGGACGCAGCAGGGCGGTGGCACCGCCCGCCACCACGCCCCGCGAGAGCAGGACGGCGAGGTAGGCCACCAGGATCGGGAGCCAGGCGTGGGCCAGCGCGGGCAGGCTGACCTCGAAGCCGATGAGCAGGAAGACCATCGAGTTGAGCGCGAACGCCGTGTAGTCCCAGAACGACTCTACGGCGATGCGTGTGCTCGGCGACATCCCCCGCGTGGCAGCGTAGTTCCCGCACAGCATGCCCGCCGCGACGGTGGCGATGACCCCGGAGACGTGGAAGTGCTCGGCGGCGACGAACGATCCGTAGGCCGCGATCGTGGTCAGGGTGATCTCGATCATCGGATCGTCGATGCGCTTCACGACCTCCGAGACGGCCAGCCCCACGGCGATGCCGAGCACGGCGCCCCCGCCCACCGTCAGGCCGAACTCGAGAATCAGCCCACCGGCGCTCGTCGGGGCGCCTCCGATCACGCTCAGAATGAGGGTGAAGACCACGATGGCGGTGCCGTCGTTCAGGAGGCTCTCCCCCTCCATCAGAACGCTGAGCTCCCTGGGTGCGCCCACGCTCTTGAAGAGTGCGACCACCGCGATCGGATCGGTGGCCGCGATCACCGCGCCGAAGAGGAGTCCCTCCTGCCAGCCGAACCCATGGACCATATCGAGCGCGCCCACGGCAGGAGTGAGCACGAGGGCGGTCAAGACCGTGGCGGCGACGACGCCGGGAACGGCCAGGGCGCCGATCGAAACGGCGTGACGCCGGAAGTCGTCGTACTCCATGTGGTAGGCGGCTTCGAACAGGAGCCCCGGGAGAAAGACCGAGAAGAGCATCTCCTGGGTCAGCTCGGGGGCCTCCAGGATGTGGAGCGCGCCCACGACCAGGCCGGCCACGACGAGTGCGACGGTGTACGGAATCCGCAGCCTGCGAGTGACGATGGCCACGGACGTGGCCAGGACCAGAAGCAGGATGAAGATCGCTTCGGTGTGCACGTGCCGCTCAGCCTAGGGGAGCTTCGGGGATGCCGGCTCCGTGCATGCTCGGGCCTAGCGGCTTCTGGATCACTTCTGCTCCCTCTTGCGCGGTGGCGTCGAGCGATGTGGATCGGCGTGACCGAAGAGTATGCGCGTACCCGGGCGCGGCGGCGCCGTTTCGTCCGGGACGGCGCCGCCGGGATCGAAGGTCCGTCGAATCGCCGCGCAGGATCCGCTCGTAGAGGTCGATGGAGGCCGGGACATCACCCGTGGGCCGGGCCGTATGTTGAGTTTCGAAAGAACGATCAGCAGGAGGATGCGCGGGTGGTCGAGCGAATGGTGGGGGGCAGTGGGGGTCGAGGTGGAGCCAAGCTCCGACCGGGACCGGCGGCACGGCTCGCCCTGCGCTCGTTCCGGCGCCGGCCCGCGTCTGCGCTCGCCGCGGTCGTCACGCTCGCCCTGGGCATCGCGGCGGCGGCCACCATCTACGCGGTGCTCCACGGATTCACGCGCCCGCTTCCGGTTCCGGGCGGGGCGGAGGTCGTCCAGATTCGCCCTCTGGCCGCGAGGGGTGGTGAGGACGTCTCCGTGGGCTCGGACGTGCTCGCGACCTGGGCGGACGCTCCGGTCCTGGCCGAGGTCGGCGCCTTCAGCGTCCGGTCGCCGCTCGTCCGGGCCGGGGGCGACGCGCCCGTCCGGGTGCAGGCCGCCGAGCTCTCGCCCGAGGTGTTCCGGCTGCTCCGGGTGCAGCCGTCGCTTGGACGTCTGCCTCGGGCCGCCGGGGACGACGAGCCCGTCGAGGTGCTCGTGGGCGCGCGCACGGCAGGGGCCCTCCTCGGATCCGACGGTGCCGTCCTGGGCCGTACGCTCTACATCGGCGACCGCCCCGCGGTGATCGTCGGTGTCATGCCGGAGGGCTTCGGCTTTCCCTACAGCCAATCGTTCTGGTGGGTCTCGTCGGAGCTCGGGCGACGCCCGCCCGCTGTCGGCGCGCCCGGCACCGGTGGCGTCGAGCTGGTCGCGCGGTTGGCTTCGGGCGTGAGTCCCGCCCTGGCGGCTCGCCAACTCTCGGAGCGGCTGGCTCGACTGCGCGGTATCCGCGAGCCCGGTGCCGATCCCGTGAAGGTCGAGGTGAAGGGGTTCACGCGTGACCGGGGCGAGGGTGGCGAGGTCGTGGCGCTTTCGGCGCTCCTGGGTCTCGTGCTCCTTCTGGTCCTCGTGTCCACGGCGAACGTCGCCAACCTTTTCCTGACCCGTTCGGAAGAGCGGGCCCATCTGCTCACGGTGCACGCGGCGCTGGGTGCCGGACCTGGCCAGGTGGCGCTCCAGCTCCTCGGCGAGTCGCTCATCCTCTCCCTGGTCGGAGGGCTGGTCGGGCTCGCCGCAGGCTCGGTGGCGGTCTCGTTCATTCAACGCACGCTCGCGGCCAACTGGGGCTTCTTCTGGATGAAGGTGACGGTCGACCCGCCGGTGGTGGCCTTCACGCTGGTCCTGGCGGTGGTGCTCGCCGTCGCCTCGGGCGCGGCCCCGGCGCTGGGCACCCTCCGTCCGGACCTCTCCACCGCGCTGCGCGCTGACACGGCCGGCAGCGGGCGGCGGACGAGCCGGAGCTCGGTCGCGCTCCTCACCGCCCAGGTGGCGTTCTCGACCGCAGCCCTGGTGCTCGCCCTTCTCATGTCGCTCGGGTTGGCGCGGATGGGCCGGTCGGGGTCGGAGCTTCCCCGAGGGGAGTTGGTGATGGGATCGCTGACGCTGGATTCCATCCGTTACCCGGACGAGGCCGCCCGTGCCGACGTCAGGCGGCGGCTGGAAGAGACGCTGGAGCGCGCCGGTGCGCGTGACGCCGTACTCTCCACCGGGATCCCGGGCTTCCGGACCGAGTCGGCGACGCTCGAGGTGGAGGGAGGGACCCCTCCCCCGGACGGCTCGAGGGCGCGTGTGGGCGTCTTGGGCGTCACCCCGTCGTTCTTCGACGCCTTCGGCCTGAGCGCCCGGGAAGGTCGATTGCTCCGGGAGGGTGACGGCGATTCGGGGGAGCCGGCCGTGGTGCTGAGTCCCGACCTGGCCGACGACGCCTTCCCGGGAGTCGACCCGATCGGTAGGCGGATTCACCTCTCGGACGGGTCCGCCGCCGGCACCTGGTATCACGTGGTCGGCGTGGCTACGACCCCCTACCACGAGGGCACCCGCCTACGCTGGGCCTACGTGCCGATCGCGACGCGTGACCCGACGACGTTCTTCGTGGCTCTGCGCGCCTCGCACGGTGACGGCCTGGCATTCGCGCCGGCGCTCCGCTCGGCCGTCCGCACGGTCGATCCAGAGCTTAGCCTCGACGGCTCCATGCTCGGGCCTCCGGTCTACACGCTCGGGCAGATGCTCGACTACGTGGGACGTTTCTATCGGACGACCGGCCTGCTCGCGCTCGTAGGTGCGCTGGGTGCCGTGCTCGTGGCACTTCTGGGTGTCTACGGGGTCCTCGCGCTCGACCTGCGCCGACGCAGCCGGGAGCTGGGGGTGCGCATGGCGCTCGGCGCCGCCCGCTCGGGCGTAGCCGGCCACATGCTCCGGCGCGGCCTCTTGAGAGTGGCTCCGGGGCTCGCCGTGGGAATCGTGCTGGCCTGGGCGGCCGCCCCGGTGTTCGGGCTCTTCGCCGGGGGCGGCGACCCTCGTGATCCACGTTTGCTGGCCGCCGCCGCGCTGGCGTACCTGGCGGCCACGCTCGCCGCCGTGGCGCCAACGGCGTTTCGTGCCGGACGCCTCGACCCGGCGGCCATCCTGCGCGACGAGGGCTGAGCGGGGGGCGGGCGGCCCTTACTCGCCGGTCATATACCCTTGGGTCGCCAGACGGACCCCCGACGCCTCGTAGGCTGCGGCCGGCATGTCGTGCACGCCGGTGGCGTCGATCCAGGTGTTGTAGAAGTTGAACAGCGCGCACACCGTGATCGCGTCGTAGATGGCCTCTTCACTCCAGCCGGCGTCCTTCATCCGATCGATGTCGGCCTGCGTCGTCCGGTTCGATTCGCGGTTCACCTTCTCGATGAACGCCCAGAGCGCCTTGTCCTTTTCCGAGATCGGCGCCGTCCTGTAGTCTTCGAGGACGGCCTCCACGAGCTCCCGGTCGCCCAACAGCTCAGCCGCGACCGCGGCGTGAGAGCCTATTCAGAAGGGGCACTCGTTGCGCCGTGAGGTGAACGCGGCAATCAGCTCGCGTTGGCCCGGCCGGAGGGGGGAGGGACCACGCATGACGCCCTGGGTGAAGTGCTCCAGATGCCCGGTCCGGTCCGCCTTGTAGGCGAACAGGTGCATGATCTGGGGGACCGGCGCTCCGGCCTCCTTCATCGCGCGGATGATTCGGCCCCGCGAGCCGGGGTCGTTGTGTTGCTCGACTTCGGACAGAAACATCGGATCCAAGAGGGTCCCTCCCGAACAGGTGGAGGTGGCGGGGTCGGCCCGGCCCGCGTGAAGGCGACACCGTACGTACATGAGCCCCAACCGGCAAGGCGCAGAGCCGGCGAGTCTCGGAGGCCGGCGCGGGCGTTCGGGCGCCTCGAATCGAACGGCTCGGACTGGCCCCGGAGTGTATCCAGTGTCACGATGAAGGGACGGTTCTTCCGACAGTCGTGACCACCTTCTCCTGGGGTGCCGGTCATGTCTCTGCGCTCTCTGTCCGAAACACGCTCGGCCGCAGCCGTCGTACTCGTCCGGCTGGCGGTCGGTGGGGTCTTTCTCTCGGAAGGCATCCAGAAGTTCATCTTCCCGGCGGCGCTCGGCGTCGGCCGGTTCGCGAAAATCGGGATTCCGACGCCGGCCTTTTCGGCTCCGTTCGTCGGGGTCGTCGAGATCGGGTGCGGGGCGCTGATCCTCCTGGGCCTGGGCACCAGGCTCGCGGCCGTCCCGCTCGTCATCGACATGCTCGTGGCGATCGGCACCACGAAGATCCCGCTTCTGGTGACGGCGGGCTTGTGGGCCATGGCACACGAGGCTCGCGTGGACTTCTCCATGCTGCTCGGCAGCCTCTTCCTGCTCGTCGTGGGTGGCGGGCCGTGGGCACTCGACGCGAAGCTCGGAACGCATGCGGCACCCGGGCCGAACGATCTGCACCCGGACCGAGGAGTCTGACGCCCACCCCAGACCGGAGCATTCCTACCCATGACGCCAATCCGCATCGCTTTCCGGTCGCGAATCGCACGCCGGACCGCGCTGACCCTCGCGGTGCTCGCCCTGGCCGGCTGCAGCCGGACGGCACCGTACGTGCCGAAGGCGCGCGAGATCACCGTGACCGCCGTGCCTCTGCTGGTGAAGGAGACGGAGTCGGTCTATCCCTTCCTGGATTCCGCATTCGCCCCGGGCGGCGTCCTGGAGGGTAAGGAGGTCTACGCGTTCTCGCCGAGCACGATCACCGTGGTCGAGGGAGACACGCTCCACCTTCGGCTCGTAAACCCGGAGGACGACGTGCACACCTTCGTCCTCCCGGACCTCTCCCTCGCCCTTCCGCCCCAGAGCGTGGTGGACACGACGTATGTGGCGCGTCGAGCCGGGATCTTCCGGTTCGTGTGCGACATCCCGACGCACCTGCCGATGATGTGGGGGCAGCTCGTGGTGCTCCCGGCGAGCGCGATGAACGGAGTCGAGGGAGGCGCCGGCGCACCCTGAGGAGCGAACGAAGGGGCGCTCGGCCACCGCGTTCGAGCGGTCGCCTGTGCCCCTTCGAGCCCTGGCTTCCCCGGTGTCAGGTCCTGGAGCCGGCGGCCTCTTCCTCCGAGTGCTTCTCGTCGGCGGACGGCGTCGCCTCGTCGCCCTCGAAGTGGAGCTCGACCAGACACACGCCGCTCTCCATCTCCGTGCGCATGTCCAGGCCCGTGTCGCGGAAGAGGTGCAGCATGGCCTGGTTCGTCGCCAGGACGTCGGCCGTGAGGCCCCTGATGCCCCTGGAGCGCGCCAGGCTGATCATCTCCTCGACCAGGATCCGGCCGAGACCCTTGCCCTGCCACGTGTCGCGGACGATGAAGCCGACGTCCGCGAAGTTGCTGATCGGGTCGCGAAAGTACTGCGCGATGCCCACGATCTCCGGTTCGGTCTCGGGATCGCAGGTCTCCAGGACCATGGCCATGTTGTCGGCGTAGTCGACGTCGAGGAAGTATTGGCGCTCCTCGTGCGGGACTCGCTTGACCACGCGCATGAACCGCTTGTAGAGCGCGTCCTCGCTCATGGAGTAGAAGAGCGTGACCAGCTTGGGCTCGTCCGTCGGGCGGATGGGGCGCAGGACCAGCGGGTCGCCCCCGAGCGTCTGCACACGACGTTCGAGCTCACGGGGATAGCGCCCACGGGGCGCGACCTGGTCGCCGAACACGTAGTGGCGGTTCTTCGCGTCGTTCAGAAGCCCGACGCGGTAGTCCGGATGGGCGATCGACATGAGCGCGACCGCGCGCTCCCGGATCGACTTCCCGAGCAGGTCGGCCACACCGTATTCGGTCACCACGTAGCGTACGTCGCCGCGCGACGTTACCACACCCGCGCCCTCGGTCAGCGTGGCCACGATGCGGCTGAGTGTGCCGTCCTTGGCCGTGGAGCGGAGCGCGATGATCGGCTTCCCGTCTTTGCACATCGACGCACCCCGGATGAAGTCCACTTGGCCGCCGATGCCCGAGTAGAAGCGCGTGCCGATCGAGTCGGCGCACACCTGGCCGGTGAGGTCGACTTCCAGCGCGCTATTGATCGCCACCATCTTGTGCTGCTCGGCCACCCTCCGGGGATCGTTGGTGTAGTCGGAGGACTGGAAGGTGAAGAGCGGGTTGCGGTCGACGTAGTCGTAGAGTCGCCGCGACCCGAAGGTGAAGGATGCGGTGACCTTTCCCGGGTGGATCGTCTTGTAGCGCCCGGTCAGCACGCCGCTCTCGATCAGGTCGATGACACCGTCGGAGAACATCTCCGTCCACACCCCGAGATCCCGTTTGTCGTGTGAGCGCACGCAGGACGGCGTCCGGGATCATCCCGATGCCCGCCTGCAGCGTGCTCCCATCCTCGATCAGCGATGCCACGTTGCGCCCGATCTCGAGCTCGACCTCGCCGGGCTCCTCGGGCAGGTGCTCGAGGAGCGGCACGTCGTTCCATGTCCACGCGTCGATGCGGTCCATCCTCAGGAAGCCGCCGCCGTAGACGTACGGTACGTTCGGGTTGATCTCGGCGATGACCAGCCTCGCCGTCTCCAAGCCCGCCATCATCACGTCGACCGATACGCCGAGGTTGACGTAACCGAACTTGTCCGGCGGCGTGCACTGGATCAGCGCCACGTCGACCGGCATGCGTCGCGAACGGATCAGGTCCGGGATCTTGGAGAGAAAGACCGGGGTGTAGTCGGCGCGCCCTTCGTGAACGGCATTGCGCGTGTTCGCACCGATGAAGAAGGCGTTGTGCCGGAAATGCCCGGCCATCTCGGGGACCGTATAGGGAGCGGGCCCCAGGGTCATGAGATGGACGACGGTGTTGTCCGAGAAGTGGTCTGCCTGACGCGCCAGGGCCCCGACCAGGCCGAGAGGCTGTGCGGCGCCCGATCCGATCAGGATCGGTTTGCCGGCGGGGATCGTGCGTACCGCCTCGTCGGCCGTGGTACGCTTCGACGCGTATCTATCCTGCCAGTCCATGGGGACTACTCCGCGGTTGGGACGGACTCGTTCAGGTCATTGCGGCCTGGCGTCCGGGCCGACGGGCGTTCGTTGCCCGCCGGCTTCCGTCCCGTGGAGGGATCGTCGTGGCCGCCGTGGCGGCGGTACACAGGGACCGCTGGGACGTTGTCACGTAATCGCGGAGTGTACCGTGCAGGCGTTCACGATTGTACTCCACCAGGAAGCTCGCGGGATCGGCGGACCCCGTCCAGGCATCCGGCGGCTGCATTCCGGAGCCGCCGGACGCCTCTTGGAGGCCTCTGCGGTTCGCCGTCGATCCCGACTTCAGCCGGCCTCCGACGAGAGCGGCTGGACCGATCCTGCGTGCATGTCGGATTCCAGTCGCTGGGTGTAGTGCAGGAACGCGACCATGCAGATGGCGGCGAAGAAGTTCACCCCCGCCACGCGAGGGGCGTCGAGCACGTTGCCCACGCCCTGGAGAAGGTAGCGCGTCACCAACAGGTAGCCGCCCTCCATGATCCCGAACAGCACCAGCATCACCCAGAACGGCCGCCGCGTGTGGGCCTCCATGGTTCGCACGAGGACCGCACCGACGAGGCCGACCAGGAAGAACGCGAGGAAGTGGACCGGCGTGTAATAGGCCACGGCCTTGAGGCTGATCGAGCTCACGGAGGCCGCAGGCGTGTGGAAAAAGATCACCTGGCCCAGAAGTGACGGCGTGAAGAATGGATGGCCGAAGAGCCCGTCGACGAGCAGGAACGCAAGCGCCACGAAGGAGCCGCCGATGCCCGCCGTATAGAACGATTCGTAGAGGATGTCGGTCAGCGAAAACGATTTCGAAGTGGATGTCATCATGCACCTCCTTGGGAGGGATCGAGGCGATGTCCGGTTTCGAGGTCGAAAAAGTGGAGATCGTGGGTGGCGACCGACAGCTCGAGGTCGTCTCCCTCGCGGGGCATCGTTGCGGCCGGCAGCCGCACCACCAGGTCGGTGGTGTCGCCCTCGACTCCCACCCGCACATGCGCATGGGTCTCGGAGCCCATCCATTCGACGAGCTCGACGGAGCCACGGAAGACGAGGCTGCGGCTCGGATCCGCCGGTGCGGAGCGGGCCTCGTGGACGTCCTCGGATCGGAGCCCCACCTCCACGCGCGGAGGCGCGTCGGCCGCGGGCCACGGAACCCTTCCGAGAGGGAGCGCGAGCCCTCCGTCCGATACCGACCCGATCATGAAGCTCATCGGCGGTGCGCCGATGAACCCCGCGACGAATCGGTTGGCGGGTCGACGGTAGACCTCCGCGGGAGTCCCGACCTGCTGAACGACACCCCCGTGCAGCACGGCCATCCGGTCGGCGAGGGTCAAAGCCTCGGTCTGGTCGTGCGTCACGTAGACTGTGGTCGTGCCCATGCGGCGGTGGAGCCGCGCGATCTCTCCGCGCATCTGGCCGCGCAGTTGCGCGTCGAGATTGGAGAGGGGCTCGTCGAGGAGGAAGGCGACCGGTTCGCGCACCAGCGCCCTTCCCATCGCCACCCTCTGACGCTGCCCGCCGGAGAGCGTCGAGGGGCGACGGTCCAGAAGCTCGGTGAGCTCCAGGATCTGCGCCGCGTGCTCGATTCTCCGGGTGCGCTCCTCGGCGTCGACTCCCCGGATCTCCAAGGGGAAGCCCAGGTTCTCTCGCACGCTCATGTGCGGGTAGATGGCGTAGCTCTGAAAGACCATGGCCATGTTGCGCCGGCTCGGGTCCACCCCATTCATGGACGCTCCGTCCACGCGGATGGTTCCTTCGGTCGGATGCTCGAGCCCCACGATGATGTTGAGCAGCGTGGACTTGCCGCACCCGGAAGGACCCAGCAGAACGAAGAACTCACCGTCCGTGATGCGGAGGTCCACATCGCGCACGGCGACGGTACCGTCTCCGAACCGCTTGCCGATGCCTTCGAGGCTGATCTCGGCCATGATGCTCAGCCTTTCACGGCGCCGGCGGTCAGGCCAGCGACGATGCGTCGGTGGAAGAGGAGGACGAGGACGACGATCGGGATGGTGACCACCACCGAGGCGGCGGCGATGGAGCTGGTCGGCTGGGCGAAGCGCGACGCGCCCGTAAAGAACGCCAACGCCGCCGGAACCGTGCGCGCCCGGTCCGTGGACGTGAGCGAGAGCGCGAACAGGAAGTCGTTCCAGGCGAAGACGAAGACGAGGATGGCCGTCGCCGCCACGCCGGGTGCGGCCAGCGGTACGATGATCCGCCGGAACGCCTGGAGGCGGCTCGCGCCCTCGACCCGGGCGGCGCGCTCGAGCTCCCAGGGCAGGTCGCGCAGGAACGCCGACAGCGTCCAGATCGCGAGCGGGAGGGTGAACGAGAGGTACGGGAGCACCAGACCCACCCAGGTATCGAAGAGGCCGATCCTGCGCCACAGGTCGAAGAGCGGGCCGATGATGGCGATGGGTGGGAACATGGCGATCGAGAGCGCGCCGCCCAGAATCAGGGTGCGCCCCCTGAACCGCAGCCGCACGATCGCGTAGGCGGCCAGCAGTCCCAGCACGACCGCGACGACCGTGGTCACCGACGCGATACCCAGCGAATTCCTCAGCGCCGCCGGAAAGTGCGGGTCGGCGAAGATGGCGCGGTAATGCCGGAAGGTGACGTGGCGAGGAACGAGCCGCCCGTCTCCCAACTCGCCCGGCGTCTTGAGCGACAAGGACAGGATCCACGTCACCGGCAGGGCCGCGTAGACGACGACCGCGACGGCGATCGCGCCCCAGAGGAAGCGCTCCCGGACCGTTCGCCGCTCGCTCATCGTGCCCCTGCTCCCGCCAGGGACACGCCGAGGAATCGGAGGAAGAGGAAGGCCACCGCCACGACCATGAGGAAGATGAGGACCGAGACCGCCGAGCCGAGCCCGAGATTCAGGCTGACGAGGAGGGTGTCGTAGCCGACCAGGGAGACCGGCTCGGTACCCAGGGCCCCGCGTGTCTGCACGAAGACGGTGTCGAAGATCCGGACGGCGTCCAGCGTGCGGAAGAGGAGCGCCACGGTGATGGCCGGCTTCATGAGCGGCAGCGTGATCTTCCGGAAGCGCTGCAGACGTGACGCGCCATCCACGCGGGCGGCCCGCAGCGCGTCTTCGGGAACGAGGGCCAGGCCCGCGAGCAGGAGGAGGGCCATGAAGGGAGTCGTCTTCCAGATCTCCGTCAGGATGATCACGACGAACGCCGACCACCGGTGGCCGAGCCAAGCTCGATCGAGGACGCCCAGCCCGTGCACGAAGCCCGTGGTGGGGTCGAAGGCGAATCGCCACGCGAGGGCCGCCACCACGGTGATGATCCCGTACGGCACCAGGGTGGCCATGCGCACGGTGCGCCGACCGATCAGCGCCCGGTGCATGACGAGGGCGAGGACGAGGCCGAGCGCGAGCTCCACCGAGACCGACGCGATCGTGATGATGAAGGTGTTGAGCACCGCCCCCCACCAGACGGGCGACGTGAGCACGGTGGCGTAGTTCTGAAGCCCGACGAAGTGGCGAGCACCGGGGAAGCGCAGGTCGTAGCGATAGAGCGACAGGCGCACGGCGTCGAGGAGCGGATACGCCGCGACGGCCGCCATGGCGACCACGGCGGGGGCGCACAGCAGCCAGGCCAGACGCGTGTCGGCTCCACGCTCCATCAGCGCAGCCCCCGCGAGTGGAGCGCTTTCGTCACCTCGGTCCGGAGCCGGGCGACGTCGCCGATGCTGTCGATCTCGGAGAGCGGGTGGATCGTACGCATCACGGCCAGGGACACGTCCGTGTAGAAGGGGGTTCGCGCCCTCTGGACCGCGCCGCCCAACGTCCGGCGGAGAAGATCGCCGAACGGAAAGACCTCCCTCACGTCGGGCTCGTCGTAGAGCGCCGAGTCGGTCGGAGGCAGCCCGCCGCGGGTCACGTCGAGCCTCTGGCTCTTCGTCGACGCGAGGCAGAGAGCCGCCTGAAAGGCGAGCTTCGGGTGGCGCGTGAAGGCGCCCACGCCCACGTCGATACCGCCGATGGTGACGTGGCTCGGGCGATCCGGCGACACGGCCGGCCAGGGAGCCCATCCCATGTTGCGCGCGACGTGCGGGGCGTCGGAGTGCGCGCTCGGCCACACGTACGTGTAGTTGACCATGAACGTGGCGCGCCCCGACTCGAAGGCCAGTCGCCCCTGATCCTCGGAGCTGGTCGAGAGCGTCGGATCGGAAGCGGAAGACGTGGCGAGTCGCTGCATGACGCCCAGGGCACGGCGCGTCGGACCCTCGGGAAGGGCCACGGCCGTGTCGCCGGGCTCGAGGATTCGCCCTCCGGCGGAGGCGAGCATCGACGTGAAGAAGACCGTGAGACCCTCGTAGCGCCGACCCTGCGCCTCGATCGTGCCGGAATCCCCGAGGGCCTCGGCCATCCGGATCATCTCGTCCCAGGTTCTCGGCGAATGTGACACACGGTCGGTGCGGTACCACAGAAGCTGGATGTTCGTTGTCAATGGCACGGCCCTGAGCGTGTCCCGGAAACGGGCGGTGGCCAGCGGAGCCTGGAGGCGTCCGGCGGATGCGCGACGGGCGTTCTCTCCACGCCAGGGCAGGATCCAGCCCGCGGCGGCGAACTCCGGGACCCAGATCACGTCCATGCCGATCAGGTCGATGTCGTGGTCCCGTGCCGCCAGCCTCCGGACGAGCTGGGAGCGCTGCTGGTCGGCGTCGGTGGGAAGAGGCGTCAGCTCGATGCGATATCGCCCTTCGGACTCGTCGGTGCAGCGTCGCGCCGACTGGGCGAACGAGCCGGACTGCTCGTGGAAGACGTACCAACGCAGAAGGGGAGGTCCTTCCGTGGATTCGCTCCCGCAGGCCGCGCACAGGAGCGCAGCCACCACTCCGGCCCATCGTCGCGTCGTAATGCCATCGCCTCCTTCCGGTGCCGTCGTTCTCCGACCTGTTCCGCTCGGACGGGGAGCACGACGGTGCAAGCACCGTTCCGAGTGGCCCTACCTCACGGCAGGTCTCGCGGAGAGGCCTCCTCGGGCTCGATTCTCTCGGGCCAGCGGTACAGGTCCGCGACGCCGGGATCGCGCAGACAGGCCTTCGCGTACAGATACGCACCCATCGTCCAGCTCTGGAGCTTGCGGGCCCGCTCTCCAGGCTCGCGCTCGTCCCGCCCGTCGTAATACTCCGGCCACCGGTCCTTCTCCAGGCGCGCGTCGGCGGCCTCCAGGGCGCGCTCGAGCAGGTCCGTGCGGTCGGCCACGATCGCGGCAGGCGCGAACGCCCACAGCAGACAGGGCCAACTCCCTCCATTGTGGTAGCGCCAGGCCTTGTTCTTCGCGTCGGCACCGGTGACCTGCAGCCAGGCCTCTCCTTCGAGCGCCGGGTAGACGATGCGCAGGGGGGCGAAGTCCACGAGGTCGTCCCAGCGCTCGTCGTAGAGTTGCATGATCTTCGGGGCTTGATCTTCGTCGGCCAGGCCGGCCGTGACGGAGAGCAGGTTGCCCTGGGCGAAGAAGCGGAAGTCGATTCGCCCGGGCCCCACGTTGCCGGCCAGATAGCCCAGGTTGTCGGGCAGCCACTGGCCGACCCAATCCGGGATCGACTCGGGGAAGACGTTGAAGACGTTCATCACGCCCTCGCCGTACTCGTCGCGATCCACCTCGCGCAGGCGCTCCAGCCCCGGGGGGTCGATCCAGTAGTTGTTGCACACGTGCATGCGCAGGTTGCGGAGCCGGGCCGTGGCGGCCTCCCGCAGGCCGTCTCCGTCGTCGAGAAGCTCCGTCGCTGCACGCAGTCCGGCGAAGAAGAGCGCCTGGACCTCCAGGGGATGTCCGTAGACTCCCATCCGGCGGTCGATCATGAACGACCCTTCCGGGACCAGCAGGGTGGGGAACATCTCGAAGCTACCCACCAGCACGAGCTCGAGAATCTGTCGGATCCCTTCCTGGAACTCTCGGCGTTCGGCCAGGGCACGGTCGCCGGTGGTCTGCACGTACGCCCTCAGCGTGAGCAGCCACCAGAACACGGAGTCGACGGGCGTGACCCGGGCGATGGATTCCTCACCGTAGTCGGGCTCCAGGGCCGGTCCGTCGTCGCCGGAGATCGGTCGGAAGCTTGCCGGCATCAGGCCGGTGCGGGCCTCGTATGCGTGCAGGGACGCACCGTCGCGGCTTTGCATGCCCAGAACGGTTATGAGGAAGTTCTTCACGATCTCCGTGTCGCCCTGAAGCAGGAACGCGGGCGCGCACATGCCGAAGTCGCGAACGAAGCAGTGATCGTAGTTGAGGACGGGCCGGTCCGAGTCCGTCGACGCCCGTATGCCGATGGCGCGGCCGTCGAAGTCCATTCGCGCCCGTTCGAGGGCCTGCCACGCCCGTGCTTCCTGATCGGTCATCGGAGACGTACGCCTGGGAGGGGGATCGGAAAGGACGTGTCACGCGCCGAAAAGCGCGGGTGCCGTTCGTGGTCACGGGGCGTACCCGGGTGTGACGGCGCCGTTCCGTACAACAGTTTATGCGCTTTCCATGGCGAACTGGTCCTGTACCTGCCCGCGCAAGAAGAGCGTTTGCGTCGGGTAGGCGAACTCGATCTCCTCCTCCTCGAACTTCTCGTGGATGATGAGATAGATCGCCTGCTGAATGTCCATGTACAGATTGTAGTCCGCGCCCAGGACGTAGAAGACGGTCTCGAACTGGATGGCGAAGTCTCCGTAGGATTGCAGGTGGGAGCGGTCGAACCGGACCCGCTTTTCTCCCTGGGCAAGGATCGCATCGCGAATGATCTCCGGGATACGCTCGAGCTTTTCCCTCTCGGTCTGGTAGGTGACGCCGATCTTGAAGACGACCCGCCGCTCGAACATCCGACCGTAGTTGCGGATGCGGCTACCCAGCAGGTCGGTGTTGGAGAAGATCACCTGCTCCCCCGAGAGGCTTCGGATCCTGGTGGTCTTGAGGCCGATGTCCTCGACGGCGCCCAGATAGTCGCCGACGATCAGGAAATCGCCGAGGACGAACGGACGGTCCAGGACGATCGCCAGGGAGGCGAACAGGTCCGCGAGGATGCTCTGTGCGGCCAGCGCCACCGCGACACCCCCGACGCCGAGGCCGGCGACCAGGGCGGTCACGTTGATGCCGACGTTGTCCAGGCTCAGCAGGACGATCAGTGACCAGAGCGTGAAGCGCGCGGCGACGCCGAGGACGTTCATGGTCATCACCGCGGCGGCCTCTTCCGGCGGACGTCCCTCTCGATGGATGGAGATCCACCGCCGGATGCCCCAGCTGGCCCAGATCCCTCCCTGGAGGAGCAGCGCGATGATCGTCGCGCTCCTCAAGATCTTCTCGACACCGGGCGTGAGGTGCAGCGTGCTCGCTCCGGCGTAGACCGCGACGACCAGAAGTAGCGTGGGCTTGGTCTTCGTGAGCGCGACCGTGACGATGTCGTCCCAGCTGGTCTTGGTGCGTCCGGAGAGATGCGCGAGCTGAGAGCCCACGGTGGAGACGATGGCGCGCAGGAGGATGAAGGCGACGATCAGGATGCCCACGGCCATGAGCCACGAGAGCAGCGTGTTGCCGAGGAAGGTCACGTCGAGTTGGTCCATGGTCGCTCCAGTGTGGACGGGCGCCGGACGGGCGATCGGAGAGAGACGGGCTTCGTATGGAGGCGCGAGGCTTCAATATCCATGCCAGGCCCGAGCTCGTCTCCATCTGGGACCCCGAGCGATCCCCTCTCGGTGCCGCTCCTCTTTCGGACTCGTCGTTCAGGTCCGGACGTTCTGAAATGCCCGCAGGGTGCGGAAGCGCTTCGGACGGTGGGTCGGACACGACCGGAACAGCGCTTGCACGGGTCCGTTTGACCAGAGTCGATGGGATCGGGATGTTCTCACAATCATGTAATCATGCTCGACACGCTCAACTCCTTTGGATCGACGAACGCCATGTCCAGCAACCGCTCGGAACCGTCGTTGCGCATTCTCGTGCTGGACGACGAGCCGGTGAGCCGCAAGGCGCTGGTGGAATGCCTGGCGGATACCCCGCACGAAGTCCGCCCGGCTTCGGACGTTCACGAGGCGCTCGACCTCCTGGACGAGGAGCTCATCGACGTCGCGTTCGTGGACCTCCGACTCGAGGGAGCGAGTGGGATCGAGTTCATTCCGAAGGCGCTCGAGCGGGCACCCTGGATCAAGGTCGTGCTGATGACGGCGTACGCTTCGATCGAGTCGGCGGTGGAGGCGGTTCGTGCCGGTGCCGTCGACTACCTCGAGAAGCCGTTCCGACCTGGCCAGGTCAAGGTGCTGGTGGAGAAGCTCTTGGCGATCCGGCGCAGGGAGCGGGAATCGAAGTCCCTCTCGGGGAACACCGACCGGGCGGAGCCCGAGCTGGAGAGCGAGGATCCCGAGATGCAGAAGGTGCTGGAGCTGGCGCGGCAGGCCGCGGACAGCGATGCGACCATCCTGTTGCTCGGGGAGAGTGGGACCGGCAAGGGCGTGCTGGCCCGGGCGATCCACGGGTGGAGCGCCAGGCACGGCGCTCCCTTCTCGGTCGTCAGCTGTCCCTCGTTGTCGGAGGATCTGCTGCGCAGTGAGCTCTTCGGGCATGTGCGGGGGGCGTTCACGGGCGCCATCAAGGCCCAAAGGGGTCGGATCGCGACGACCGAGGGAGGCACGCTCTTCCTCGATGAGGTCGCGGACCTGCCACTGTCGATTCAGCCCCAGCTCCTTCGCTTCATCCAGGACCGCGAGTACGAGCGGGTGGGGGACACGCGAACGAGGCGAGCGGACGTCCGGCTCGTGACCGCGACCAACCAGGACATCCAGCAGGATGTGTGGGAGGGGCGGTTCCGCGAGGATCTCTTCTACCGCCTCAACGTCATCCAGATGACCATTCCCCCGCTTCGGGACAGGCCCTCCGACATCGTGCCGCTGGCCGAGCGTTTTCTGCACCGGTACTCGGCCAGCAACAACCGCCTCGTGGAAGGCTTCTCGGAGGATGCAAGGAGCCTGCTGAGAGCCCTTCCCTGGCCCGGCAACGTGCGCGAGCTGCAAAACGCGGTCGAGCGAGCCGTGATCCTGGCCAAGGGAAGGCTCATCGGACCGGAGCTCTTGCCGAGCTCGGTGCCGGGGAACCCGCCGCCATCCGGCATCGACGGGGACGGAAATCGGCCGCTCCTCTCGCTCGAGGAAATGGAGAAGGCGCATATCCGCCACGTTCTGGAAGCCACGTCCAGCGTGCAGGAAGCCGCGTCGGCCCTGGAAATCTCGACTACGACGCTCTGGCGTCGACGGAAGAAGCATGACATCTGAGCCGCTTCTCGGTCACACGGTCCTGGTGGTTGACGACGACCGCCGCGGCCGCATGGTCCTGCGCCATCTCCTG
Organism: uncultured Gemmatimonadales bacterium; assembly: GCA_963751265.1. Lineage (GTDB taxonomy): Bacteria > Gemmatimonadota > Gemmatimonadetes > Longimicrobiales > Gaopeijiaceae > SZUA-318. The sequence continues at coordinate 280,156 of CAVVTU010000003.1, forward strand.
GAACTGGCCGGCTGGACGGTCTACGAGGCCGCGGACGGGCGAGAGGGACTGCGCGAGTTCCGTGAACGGTCGCCCGATCTGGTGATCACCGACATCGACATGCCTGAGATGACCGGCATCGAGATGGCGACCCGGATCCGCCGGGTGGAACGAAGGGTGCCTGTGCTCGCCGTGACGCGCCGGCCGCCGGTGGATGGGCCCAAGCGAGAGGTCTTCGACGAGGTCATCGAGAAGCCCGTCTCGGTGCGGGACCTGCGGGAGTGGCTCACGACGGTGTAGGGACGCTCTGCTCGCAGATGCCGCCGAGCGGGCTGCTCCCCTAGGCGGGTCGCTTTTCGCCCTCCTCGGGCGACCCCGGGCTCAGGGGTGCGACGATGCGGAAGACCGATCCCTCGCCCGCCTCGCTCTCCAGCTCGATGGTGCCGTGGATCTGCTCCACGGCTTCCCGGACGATGGCCAGCCCGAGGCCCTCGCCCTCGCCCAGGTCCTCGGCCGATCGCCCCCGCTGGTGGACGTGGAAGATGCGCGCCCGCTCGGCCTCCGCGATCCCGATGCCGTTGTCACGCACGCTGATCTCCAGCCTGTCGTCCGACACGGTCGCGGACAGGCGCACGAAGCGCTCTTCCTTGGTCGTGTCCGCGTAGCGCGCTCCGTTCAGCAGGAGGTTCGAGAGCACCAGTCGCATGCGGCTGCCGTCGACCAGCGCTTCCGGGAGCGGACGCTCCACCTCGATGCGCACGCCTCCACGACGCGCGACCGGCCGCACGCTGCGGGCGGCCGTGTCGACCACGTCGCCCAGCTCGACCGGATCGTGATCGAGATGAGCATGGGTGCTCATGAGCGAGGTGACGTCGTCCACGGTCTCCATGGCCGCGTCCAGGCTCTCCGTGATCAGCTCGGTCAACGAAGCACGGCGATCCCCACCGACCTCGGGGTCGAGCCCACTGAGGATCTCCACCGCGGTTTGGGCGGCCCCCAGCCGGTTGCCCAACTCGTGCGAGAGGATCTCACGGAACGCTTCGAGCGCGTCGTACTGCTCGCGGTGGCGCCGTCGGTCGAGCGTGTGGTTCAGCCGGACGACCTCCTCGACCAGCACGCGCATGGCGCGTCGGAGGCGCATCCAGTCCTCCGGACTCGGAGACGCTTCGGAGTCGCGGTAGAGCGCCTCCTCCAGATCTCCGAGATCCGCCAGCGTGTCGGTGACGCTGAACCCGTGAAAGCGGTAGGCCAGAGCCATGTCACGAAACCGCTCGGGGAGGTGGTCGGGCAGGGCTTGCTCCTCGGATTCGAGCCAGGACGCGGTACCTTGGGCCACTCGGTTGATCTCCTTGCGAAGATCCTCCGGCCGCTCGTCCGCATCCTGCTCTTCCGGCTGTCGTGCCCAGCCCGGCTGACGGCCGTACCCCGCCGGGCGATCCTCGCCGCCCGGGGCGACGAGGTCGGTCCGCGGCCTCTCGGGCACGTCTCCCTTCCAGAGCATGAGCACACCTCCTGTCCAGGTGCAGACATCTCGACAAGTCGGTCTGGCATACAGTCGGGCCTGTGGTACGTTCCCGGCGTAAGCAGCCTGTACGCTATTCCATACATGAGCGTCTAATATGCGGCAACGCCCTGGAACAACTGTTGCATCGACAAGGGGGTGAAGACCGACGGAATCGGACCTGCATGAGAGGTGGGTGGATGGATAGCACGACAACGAAGAAACGGTGGAGCAGCCCTGATTCGGCAGACGTCGTGAAAGGCCGAAGTCGGGACCTGGCAGCGTGGTCCGTGGAGGACCTCTGCGTCGCCACCATCCGGACGCTCGCCATGGATGCGGTCCAGAAGGCCGACTCCGGCCATCCGGGCACGCCCATGGCGCTGGCTCCTCTCGCGTTCGTGCTCTGGGACCGCATCATGCACTACGATCCGAACGATCCTGAATGGTTCGACCGGGACCGGTTCGTTCTCTCGGCGGGTCACGCGTGCATGTTGCAATATGCGCTGCTGCATCTCACCGGGTACGATCTCCCTCTCGACGAGATCCGGCGCTTCCGCCAGTGGGGCAGCAAGACGCCCGGGCACCCCGAGATCGAGCGCACCCCGGGCGTGGAGACGACCACGGGCCCACTCGGTCAGGGCGTGATGAACAGCGTCGGCATGGCCATCGCCGAGGCCCATCTGGCCGAGGTGTTCAACCGTCCCGGCCACGAGATCGTCGATCACCGCACCTTCGCGATCTGCAGCGACGGCGACCTCATGGAGGGTGCCTCGCACGAGGCGGCCTCGCTTGCCGGCCATCTGAAGCTCGGCAAGCTCGTCTGGATCTACGACGACAACCACATCACGATCGAGGGTGACACCCGTCTGGCATACTCGGACGACGTGGCGGGACGCTTCGAGGCGTACGGCTGGCACGTGCAGGACCTGGGCGAGCGGGCCAACGATATCGACGCGCTTACCGGCGCGCTGAAGCAGGCGTCCGAGGAGACCGAGCGCCCATCGCTCGTCATCGTGCGCTCGCACATCGGTTGGGGTGCTCCGGAGAAGCAGGACACTCCCGACGCCCATGGCTCGCCGCTCGGAGAAGAGGAGGTGCGAGCCACGAAGCGGCGCTACGGCTGGCCCGAGGACGAGACCTTCCTTGTGCCGGAGCGCGCCCGCGAGCACATGCGCCGTGCGGTCGATCGGGGCCGGGAGCGGCACGCCGCATGGGACGACAAGATGGATGCGTACCGGGAGGCCCATCCCGAGCTCGCCGCCCGATTCGAGGCGGCGCTCCGGGGAGAGCTCCCCGACGGTTGGGACGGTGACGTTCCGACCTTCTCGACGGATGACGGCCCCATGGCGACGCGCAAGGCGTCCGGCCAGGTGATGGACGCTATCGCGCCGACGGTTCCCTGGCTCATCGGCGGTGCCGCCGATCTGGCGGGATCGACCAAGACGCTCCTGCCGGACACCGACGACTTCGAGGCGGACTCTCCGGGTGGGCGGAACTTTCATTGGGGCATTCGCGAGCACGCGATGGCCGCGGCCTCCACGGGCATGTCCATCCACGGTGGGGTCCGCCCCTTCGCGTCCACGTTCTTCGTCTTCACCGACTACGCCCGTCCGGCCATCCGCCTCGCCGCCCTGACCCGGCAACCGGTCGTCTACGTGCTCACGCACGACTCGATCGGCCTGGGGGAGGACGGGCCGACGCATCAGCCGGTGGAGCACCTGGCGTCGTTCAGGGCAATGCCCAACGTGCACGTGATCCGTCCGGCGGACGCGAACGAGGTCGCCTTCGCCTGGCGCGCCGCGCTCGAGCGCCGCGACGGGCCCACGCTCCTGGTGTTGAGCCGTCAGAAGCTTCCGATCCTCGACCGCGACCGGCTGGCGCCCGCCGAGGGGCTGCGCCGGGGCGGGTACGTGCTCGCCTCGGAACGCGGTGAGCGGCCCGATCTGATCCTCCTGGCTTCCGGGTCCGAGGTGGAGATCGCCCTGGAGGCCCGGGAGCGGCTCACGGAGCACGGCATCGACGCCCGGGTCTTGAGCCTGCCTTGCTGGGAGCTCTTCGAGTCGCAGCCGGCGGCCTACCGCGATCAGGTGCTGCCGCCCGACGTGATTCCACGACTCGCCGTCGAAGCCGCCGCCTCGTTCGGGTGGAACGAGTGGGTCGGTGACGGGGGCGCCGTCATCGGCGTCGACCACTTCGGCGCCAGCGCTCCATGGAAGGACCTCTACGACCACTACGGCCTGACCGCGGGCCATGTCACGCGCCGCGCTCGATCGCTCGTGTCATCCGTGGGACGGGACGAACCCGAATACACCGAGGAGGAGACATCATGAACGAGCTCGAGAATCCACTTCTGAGACTCATCGACCGTGGCCAGTCCTACTGGCTCGACAACCTCACGCGAGGGAAGATCCAGAGCGGCGAGCTCGAGCGCCGCGTAACGAGCGAGGGCCTACGCGGCTTGACCTCAAACCCGTCGATCTTCCACAAGGCGGTCTCCGGCAGCGGCGACTACGCCGACGTGATCGACAAGGGGGCCAAGAGCGGAAAGAGCCCGTACGAGATCTACGAGTCGCTCGTCCTCGCCGACATCCGGGATGCCTGCGAAGTGCTGCGGCCCGTCTACGACGAGTCGGAAGGGCTCGACGGGTACGTGAGCCTCGAGCTCTCTCCGTACCTGGCGCACGACACCGAAGGCTCGATGCGTGATGCGCGGCGGCTCTTCCAGGAGGTCGATCGCCCGAACCTCCTCATCAAGATTCCCGGGACGCCCGCCGGCGTGCCGGCCATCGAGCAGATGCTCTACGAGGGCGTGAACGTCAACGTCACCCTCCTCTTTTCCATCGAGCGCTACGAGGCCGTGGCGGATGCCTATCTGCGTGCACTGGAGCGGCGCTTGGACAAAGGGAAGTCCGTCGACGACGTAGCTTCGGTGGCGAGCCTCTTCCTGAGCCGTATCGACGCGCTCGTGGACCAGCTCCTCGGCCACCGTATCCGCACCGGAGAGAGCGCCTCGCCCGGCGACGAGGATGCGGCTGTCGCGCCCGAGCACCTCATGGGCAAGGCAGCCATCGCCAACGCGAAGCTCGCGTACCGGAGCTTGTCGAAGCTCCTGGAGACGGACCGATGGAAGCGGCTGGCGGCGGCGGGTGCCCGCCCGCAACGTCTTCTGTGGGCGTCGACCAGCACCAAGGATCCGCTCTACTCCGATGTGCGCTACGTCGAGCCGCTGATCGGGGCTCATACGGTGAACACGCTGCCGGACGAGACCATCGCCGCGTTCGCGGACCACGGAGTGGTCGACGACACGGTCGCGAACGGGGTCGAAGAGGCACAGCGCACGTTCGAGGCCCTCGAGAAGGCGGGCGTGGACTTTGGCGCCGTGACCGAGCAACTGATGAACGAGGGCGTGCAGAAGTTCATGGACTCCTTCGACGCCCTCCTCACCACGATCGCCGAGGAGCGGGACCGTTGTCTGAGGGTGGGAGGCCGGCCGGAGCCGTCCAGCTTCGGCGAGACGAAGTCTCGAATCGATGACGTGGTCGCGTCCCTCGCGGCGCGGCAGTTCACCCGGAGACTTCACGACAAGGACGCGTCGCTCTGGACGCGCGATCCCGAGAAGGCCGCGGAGGTCCGTAACCGGCTGGGGTGGGTGACAGCGCCCACCGACTTCCTGGAGCGGGTCGACGAGATCCGCGCCTTCGCCCATGAAGTGCGGGAAGACGGCTTCAGTCACGTCGTCCTCCTCGGCATGGGCGGGAGCTCGCTCGCGCCCCAGGTGTCCGCGGAGACCTTCGGCTCGATCGACGGCTGGCCGACCATCACGGTCCTCGACGACACCGACCCCGATGCGGTGCGTGAGGTACGGGAGCGCGTGCCCGAGGATCGCACGTTCTTCCTGGTGTCGAGCAAGTCGGGCACGACGCTGGAGACGCTCAGCCTGTATCACCGCTTCTACGAGTGGATGAAGGAGCGCCACGGCGACCAGGCCGGTGACCGTTTCGCGGCCGTCACGGATCCTGGAACGCCACTGGCCGGGGAGGCGCGCCAGCGTGGCTTCCGGCGTGTGTTCGAGAATCCCGGGGACTTCGGCGGGCGCTACTCGGCGCTCTCCTACTTCGGTCTCGTGCCCATGGCGCTCCAGGGCGTCGACATCGCAAACGTGCTGGTTCGGGCCAGGAACATGCAGATGGGATGTGCGGCCCACTTGCCCGAGACCGCCAATCCGGGCATCCGGCTCGGGGCGGCCCTCGGCGGTCTCTGCACCGCGGGCCGCGACAAGGTCACGTTCGTCACCTCGGAGCGCCTGAAGGCTTTCGGGGCGTGGGCCGAGCAGCTCCTGGCCGAGAGCACGGGCAAGGGCGGAACCGGGTTGGTCCCGGTCGACGGCGAGCATACGGGCCCTCCGGAGGTCTACGCAGAGGATCGTGTGTTCGTGCATCTCCGGACCGTGCTCGAGTCCGATCCGGTCAACACCCGGCGGCTTGAGGTGCTGGAGCAGGCCGGCCACCCGGTGATCAGGATCGTGGTGGGAGATATTCTGGACCTCGGTGCCGAGTACTACCGCTGGGAGATGGCGGTCGCCACGGCCGGCGCGGTCATGGGCATCGACGCCTTCGATCAGCCCGACGTCGAGAGCGCCAAGGCCCGCACCCGTGAGCTTCTCGAGCGATGGGAAGACGACGGCCTGCCCTCTCCCGGCGACCCGGCGGCCGAAGACGAACGGCTTTCCCTCTACCTCCCGGATGAGGTTCCCACACACGGCCAACCCACCGAGGTCATCGATTCCTATCTACGCGGGGCGCGCGCCGGCGACTACCTGGCCGTGCTCGCCTGGATGCCCCGGGCGGCCGCCAGCGAGGAACCCCTGGCGGAGCTTCGGCGCACCGTGCGCGATCGGTTCGGTATCGCCACGACGCTCGGGTGGGGTCCCCGGTACCTGCACTCGATCGGACAGCTCCACAAGGGGGGCGCGAACACCGGCGTCTTCCTGGTGCTGACCTGCGACGAGTCGGAGGACCTGGCCATCCCGGACCGTCCCTTCGGCTTCTCCACGCTCCATCACGCACAGGCGCTCGGAGACATCCGTGCGCTGCGGGATGTGCGTCGAAAGGTCGTCAGGGTCCATCTTAAGGGCGAGCCGGCCACGGCACTCGAGCATCTGGTCGGTGCCCTGAACGCCCGTGTGGGCGGTGCAACGGCGGAGGTACGATGAGGATCGGACTCGTAGGGCTCGGTCGCATGGGCGGCAACATGGTACGCCGTCTCGTGCAGGATGGCCACGAGGTCGTGGGCTACGACATCAGCGATGACAACGTGAAGCGAGCGGTGGACGGGGGCGCCGAAGCCGCCGAATCGCTCGAAGAGTTGGTGAAGGCGCTCGAGGCGCCCCGGATCGTCTGGGTAATGGTGCCGCACGGCGAGCCTACCCGGAGCACGCTCGAGGCGCTGATGCCGCTGATGGATTCCGACGACGTCCTGATCGACGGTGGAAACTCCCACTACACCGAATCGGTCGCGTGGGCGAAGACCTGCGAGGAACAGGGGATCCACTTCCTGGACATCGGCGTGAGCGGCGGTGTCTGGGGCCTGGAGATCGGCTACTGCATGATGATCGGCGGTCCGCGCGTGGCGTTCGAGCGCGTGGAGCCGATCCTGGCGACCCTGGCCCCCGAAGACGGCTACGGCCACATGGGGCCGAGCGGGACGGGGCACTTCGTGAAGATGGTCCACAACGCCATCGAGTACGCGATGCTCCAGTCGATCGGAGAGGGCTTCGAGTGCCTGGCGGCATCGGACTGGGATCTGGATCTGAAGCAGATCACGGGGGTGTGGCGGCACGGGTCGGTCATCCGCTCCTGGCTGCTCGACCTGCTCGAGGACGCATTCGACAAGGAAGGCAACGACCTGGCCAGGATCGGGCCCTACGTGGACGACTCGGGAACCGGCCGCTGGACGGTCGACTACGCGCTCGAGAAGGCGGTGCCCGTGCCCGCGATCGCCAACGCGCTCTTCCAGCGCTTCGACTCGCGGACCGAGGAACGCTTCGCATACAAGACCATCGCCGCGTTGCGGAACCAGTTCGGCGGTCACGCCGTGAAGGAGGAGTAGACCGTGGCGAATTCGACTACCTCTCACAGGGCGTTCCATGTCGAGGACGTCGAGGACTCGCAGCTGCGCGAGGGGGAGTACGGTCCGCCGGATCCGTGCGTCATGGTGATCTTCGGGGCCGGCGGTGACCTGACCGGGCGCCAGCTCATCCCTTCGCTCTACGAGCTGGCGCTCAAAGGGTTGCTACCCGACCCGTTCGCCGTCGTGGGCTTCTCGCGCGGCGATCGCCGAGACGACGGGTTCAGGCAGGCCATGGAGGAGACACTCGTCGACGAAGGCATCGACGTGGAAGACGACGAGGTCTGGAAGCGGCTCAGGGCCTCGCTCCACTATGTGAGTGGGGGCTTCGACGACGATCCGGACGCCTCCTACGCGGAGCTGGCCCGCCGTATCGAGGAGATCCGGAAGGACGCCGATATCCCCGACAACGTGTTCTTCCACCTGGCCGCTCCGCCGCGCTTCTTCGGCGACATCGTCGAGCGCGTCGACGAGAGCGGGCTGGCGAGAAGCGACGGGGGTTGGCGTCGACTGGTCATCGAGAAGCCGTTCGGCGAGGACCGTGCGTCGGCCGTCGAGCTGGACCGCCGGGTGCGCTCGGTCTTCGACGAGACGCAGATCTACCGGATCGACCACTTCCTCGGGAAGGAGACGGTGCAGAACATGCTCGTCTTCCGGTTCGCCAACCCGAGCTTCGAGCCGATCTGGAATCGCAACTACGTGGACCACGTCCAGATCACCGTTGCGGAGGAGCTCGGCGTGGGCACCCGCGGGTCCTTCTACGAGGGCACCGGCGTCGTGCGGGACATGATCCAGAACCACCTCCTGCAGCTCCTCTGCATGACCGCGATAGAGCCGCCGGTCAGCTTCGATGCCTCCGGCGTGCGTGACGAAACGGTGAAGGTGCTGCAAGCGGCGCAGGTCACCCGGTTCGACCCGGAAGGGGATGCCGTACACGGCCAGTACGGGCCGGGCTCGGTGGGCGGCAGCGACGTTCGCGGGTACCGTCAGGAAGACGACGTGGACCCGCACTCGAACACCGAGACGTTCGCGGCCGTGCGGGTCACGCTGGACAATTGGCGCTGGGCCGGCGTCCCGTTCTACCTCAGAACCGGCAAGCGGTTGAAGCAGAAGCTCACCGAGGTCGCCATCCAGTTCCGGCCCACCCCCCACATGATGTTTCCTCGCGTGGACGGGACGCCCATGAGCTCGAACGTGCTCGCGTTCCGGCTCCAGCCGAAGGAGGCCATCCTCCAGCGATTCGTTGCCAAGGAGCCGGGCCCGGACGTGGCGCTCAGACCCGTGTCGATGAACTTCGAGTACGCCGACGCGTTCGGAGTGGAGAAGCCGCCCCGAGCGTACGCCTGGCTGATCCAGGACGTGATGCAGGGCGATCAGCGCCTCTTTGCCCGGGCGGACTGGATCTCGGAGGCGTGGTCCATCGTCGACCCGCTCGTCGAGCACTGGTCCAACGCGGACCCGGGCGAGTTTCCGAACTACCCCGCCGGAAGCTGGGGCCCGGATGCCGCAAACGAGCTTCTCGAACGCGAGGGACGCTGCTGGAGGAGCCTGTGAGTGCCACGCCGGAGCCCGACGCATGGGCCGAATCGGCCGGGGTGAAGATCGCGGACGCGTTGGCCGAGGTCGCGGCGAGCTCAGCCGGGCATGTGAGCCTCGCCGTGGCCGGTGGGTCGACGCCACGTCCCGTCTATCGCTGGCTCGCCGAAGCCGGCGGTGTGCCGTGGAACCGGGTGGAGATCTTCTTCGGTGACGAGCGCTGCGTACCGCCCGACGACCCGGACAGCAACTACCGCATGGTCCGGGAGACGCTGCTGGACCCTGCGGGCATTCCCGCGGACCGGGTCCACCGCATGGAAGCCGAGCGTGAGGACCGCGACGCCGCGGCTGCGGCGTACGCCGCAGGACTTCCCGACCGGTTGACGGTGCTCCTGCTCGGCATCGGGGAGGAAGGCCATACCCTCTCGCTCTTCCCGGGCTCGCCCGTCATGCGTGAGAAGGAGCGGCTGGTCGTGCCGGTCACGACGCCGAAGTCCCCGCCGAATCGACTCACGCTCACCCCGCCGGCCGTGAAGCGCGCGTCACGGATCTTCGTGCTTGCCCGTGGAGCCGAGAAGGCCGAGGCGGTTGCGCGCGCGTTGGAAGGTCCGCTAGACCCGGAAGCGTGTCCCGCGCAGCTCGCACGAGGGGGCGAGTGGCTGCTCGACCCTGCCGCCGCGGCGCGGGTGCGAGGAGGTCACTGAGCGGCCAGACCGCTCGCCGCCGCCTCGGCGAAGGAGCGGATCCGCTCCACCATGCCGGCGAGGCCGTTGGCTCGGGCGGGCGAGAGATGGGTTCCGAGGCCGGTCCGGTCGAGAAAGTAGAGCTCGGCGTCCACGACCTCACGAGGACCGCGCCCGTCGAGGACCCTGAGCAGGAGGGCGAGAATCCCCCGGGTGATCATCGCGTCGCTGTCGGCGGCCAGTTGCAGCTTCCCGTTCCTCAGATCCGCCTCGATCCAGACCGTGGTCTGACAACCTCCCACGGCGTTCTCGTCGGTCCGGATGGCGTCGTCCGCAGCGGGTAGCGTCTTGCCCAGCGCCACCAGGTACTGGTACCGCTCGAGGCCGTCTTCCAGGCCGGCCATCTCGTAGATGATCTCGTCCTGGATCTCGTCGACCGATCGGTCCGGATTGCCGTTCACTCTCTCCATCAATACGTCCATCTCCGCCTGGGCCTACCGCTTCGGGACGCCCGTCTCGATCGGGTTGCGCGCGTTCTCGCTCCATTCGTACCACCCGCCGTCGTACACCGACACCCGGGGCCATCCCAGCAGCCAGGCGTTGAAGAACGCCTCGCTGCCGCGCCATCCCGTTCCGCAGTAGAAGGCGTTGTGCTTGTCCGGGGTGATGCCGATCCGCTTCCACGCTTCCTCGACCTCGTGGTACTCCCGGGTCGTGTGGTCGAGGTTCCGGTAGTTCTCCATGTGGTAGGCGTCGGTCCCACAGTCGCCGAAGACGGAGCCGGGGATCCGTCCCTTCTTCTCGATGTAGTGGTAGCCGCTGACCTCGCCGGTGTATTCGCGCCAACTCCGTACGCTCACGAGGTTCGCGTCCGGTGAGGCAAGGATCTCCTTGGCCTCGTCGAGATCCACCGCCAGCTCGGGGACACGGGGGATGTCGGCTCCGAAGTCGTCCACGGGGTGTCTCTCGCCCTCTTCGGTCGTGGTGGGGAACCCCGCGTCGAGCCAGGACTGCAGCCCTCCATTCAGCATCCGGACGTCCTCCACGCCCGCCCAGAGCATGATGAAGGCGCACCGAAAGGCGCCGAGATGACCCGCACTGCTGCCCGGGTAGGGGTCGCTGAAGTCCGGAGAGGAGAACCTCCCGTACAGTACGACGGTCGTGTCCTTCGTGATGCCCAGCTCCTCGAGCACCTCACGAACCTCGGACGGTGAGCGACGGTTCCAGGTCTCGGGCGACTCGAGCGCGTTGGTGTCCAGCGCTACGGCGCCCGGGATATGGCCCTCCTCGTAGTCGGCGCGGTTCTGGTAATGCGCGTGACAGAGCACGTGCCGGTCCGTGGAGCACTCGGGTGCGGCACCCTGGTCGAGAAGCCGCTTCAGCCACCAGGGTGAGACGAGGTGCCGGAACCGGGGCAGGCGGTCCATTGGCAGGCGCTCGTCGACGCACCACGCGCTGACGAAGTCGTGGTAGACGCATACGTCCTCGTAGCCGGCTCGCGCGAAGAGTCCCGCGACCTCGTCGGCGTCGGTCGCGTCGTAGCCGTAGACGACCAGGGACTGGTCGGGTCGGATGTCCTTGGCCCGCACGATCTCGATCCACTCGAGGTAGCCGGTCCACTTCGAGGGCAAGGAGCGCGCGCCTCGGATGTGTCCTCCTCTCGCCTCGCCCCGGAGCTTCCATCCGTTGTACGCGTCGATGGGGCGTACGTCGACGATCTGGACGGCCGGGTCTCCCACCCGCTCGAGCAGCTCATCGGTGGACATCCGGGTCGGGCGATCGGTCATGGGTCATGCTCCGGCAGGGTCGTGAGTCGCATGAGCGTCTGCGTGAATACCAAGGTGTGAACACTAACATGTGGCGGTTCGTGTTCGAGTGGGACCGCTTCCGGATGTCGGTTCCGGGTCGGAAGTGACGCGCCGCCGACGCGCGTGCGGCGTATGGCGCCACGCCCGGCCGGGGCCCATCCTTACGGAGCGCCTGTTCCACCTCCATCCAGAGCCGGAGCCTTCGCCGGTGTCCGAGTCGGTGGATCGCCTCAACGATGCACTTGCGGGCCGATACGCGATCGAGCGCGAGATCGGTCACGGTGGCATGTCCACCGTGTATCTGGCGGAGGACTTGAAGCATCACCGCAGGGTGGCGATCAAGGTGCTGCGGCCCGAGCTCACTTCGGTGCTGGGCGCGGACCGGTTCCTGCGCGAGATCGAGATCGCGGCCAACCTGAACCACCCGCACATCCTGCCGCTGTTCGACAGTGGGCGCACGGGCCGGCCGGAGGCCGGGGGGGCGGACGGGTTCCTCTACTACGTCATGCCCTTCGTGGAGGGAGACACCCTCAGCGACCGACTGGCGCGCGACGGTGAGCTGCCGGTCGCGCTCGCGGTGCGCATCCTGCGCGACATCGTCGACGCCTTGGCGGCGGCGCACCGGCAGGGCGTGATCCACCGGGACGTCAAGCCCGACAACGTCATGTTGCTCGGCAAGCACGCGGTCGTCACGGACTTCGGTATCGCGAAGGCCGTGAGCGACGCGGCCGGGCGCGACGCCCTGACGACCACGGGCGTCGCTCTGGGCACACCCGTCTACATGGCGCCCGAGCAGGCCGCGGGTGATCCTCACATCGACCACCGCGCCGACATCTACGCCGCAGGTGTGGTCGCCTATGAGATGCTGACCGGGCGGCCCCCCTTCGCGGGAACGACGCCGCAGGCGATCCTCGCGGCCCACGTCACGCAGACGCCCGAGCTCGTGAGCGCTCGGCGGGAATCGGTGCCTCCGCTCCTCGGCTCGGCGGTGATGCGCTGCCTGGAGAAGAAGCCGGCGGATCGCTGGCAGAGTGCCGACGAGCTGCTTCTGCAGCTCGAGGGGCTGCCCATGTCGAGTGGCGGGATGACCCCCACGACGGCCGTTCCCGCAGCCGAGGTTCGCTTACGGAAGCGCCCTGCGGCGTGGATGGCGGGCGCGGCCGCCGTCCTCCTGCTGGCCGCGGCCGCATGGTGGGCGTCCCATCGGCCTCCGCCCTCGTTCGTGTTCGGCCGCTCGGAGCTGGTGACCGGCCAGCCCGGGCTGGAGATCCACCCGGCGATCTCGCCGGACGGCCGATTCGTGGCCTACGCGGCCGGTGGATCCGCGAATATGCGCATTTACATTCGTGGCGTCGGGGGTGGCCGGACGATCCCGCTCTCGGACGACACCACGGGCATCGAGTTCCAGCCCCGCTGGTCGCCGGACGGCAGCGAGCTCCTGTATCTCACCCACGGCGGAGTCTGGGTTTCATCGGCGCTCGGCGGTGTCGGCCGCCCGGTGGTAGCCCCTTCCTCCGTCAACGACGTATCGGCGGCAGCCTGGTCACCGGACGGCGGCGAGATCGCGTTCGTGCGGGGTGACACGCTGCTGGCCGTGCCCTCGCGGGGAGGGTCTGCGCGACCCCTCGCGGTGACCTACGTGCCCCATGCGTGTCGCTGGTCGCCGAATGGCCGTTGGATCGCCTGTGTGTTGGGCAACCGGGAATCGGCGGTGCCCGGGGGCTCGTTCGGCAACCTCGCTCCCAGCAGGATCGTCCTGGTGCCGGCCGGCGGGGGGAGTCCCATTCCGATCACCGAGGCCGAGAGTCTGAACGAGAGCCCGGTGTGGTCTCCGGACGGACGCCGACTCTTCTTCGTCAGCAGCCGTGACGGCCCCAGGGACGTCTACGTTCAGGAGATCTCGTCCAACGGGCACGCGAGAGGCAGGCCTTCGCGCATGACGACGGGGCTGAACGCGCAGTCGCTTTCGATGTCCTCGGACGGGACGCGGTTCGCCTATGACGTCTACACGGCCCGCTCGAACATCTGGACGCTCCCGATTCCGACCCGCCGACCCGTCGACGCGGAGGAGGGCACGCAGCTCACCGAGGGCAACCAGATCATCGAGTCCGTGCGTGCCTCACCGGACGGGAATTGGCTCCTCTACGACTCGGATCTGCGTGGGAACGCCGATATCTACCGCATCCCGATCGAGGGAGGACCGCCGGAGCGGCTTACCTCGGAGCCGTTCGACGAGTTCGCCCCTTCGCTCTCACCGGACGGGCGCCTGCTGGCGTACCATTCGTTCCGGTCGACAACGCGGGACGTCGAGGTCAAGGCGCTCGACGGCTCGCCCGCCGTTCGCGTGACCGACACCCCGGCGCAGGAGAGCTATCCCCTCTGGTCTCCGGACGGGAAGAAGCTGCTGATCTGGGATCAGAGTCAGGGCAGGGGGATCCTCGTCGTCACCCGCCTCGAGCCGATTGAGTGGTCGCCGCCGGACACGATCGCGAAGGGCGGCCGTCCACGGTGGTCGCCCGATGGACGCGAGATCGCGTTCCTGGGCGTCGATTCCACGGGGGCGGAGCCGGTCGACGCGGTCTACGTCGTCTCGGTCGCGTCGCGGGCCGTGCGCGAAATCTGGGCGAACCGCGCTGGTCCCGGGGAGGCCCGAACGTCCTTGGACGGCCTCGAGTGGGCCCCGGACGGGCGCATGTACATCAAGACCCACGACGCGCTCGGGCGTGCGACGATCCCCCAGGTGACGGACGACGGGAGGCTTCGCCCCATGGTCCGTTTCCCCGACCTCGATCGCCCGTCGAACCGTGCCGACTTCGCGGTCGATCGGAAACGCTTCTTCTTCACTTTCGAGGACCGCGAGAGCGACATCTATGTGGCGGACGTGACGCGACGCTGAGCTCGAAAGGTCCTTGCAGGCCGCCGGCGACGCTCCTACCGTCGTCCTCGGAACCACCGCTTCGCTCCCCCGCCTCCCCGAGCCCTCCCCATGAGCGACGACACGATCGACCACTTGAACGAGGCCCTTTCGGGTCGCTACACCATCGAGCGGCAGCTCGGCGAAGGCGGCATGGCGACCGTCTACCTGGCCGAGGACGTGAAGCACCATCGCAAGGTGGCGCTCAAGGTCCTGAAGCCGGAGCTCGCCGCCGTGGTCGGGGCCGACCGTTTTCTCTCGGAGATCGAGACGACCGCCAATCTCCACCACCCCCACATCCTTCCGCTGCACGATTCGGGCGAGGCCAACGGCTTCCTCTTCTACGTGATGCCCTACGTGGACGGGGAGTCGCTGCGCGAGCGGCTGGACCGGGAGCGGCAGCTCCCAGTGGACGAGGCGGTGCGGATCGCGGTGGCGCTCGCCGGGGCGCTCCAGCACGCGCACGAGCGGGGCGTGATCCACCGGGACATCAAGCCGGCCAACATCCTGCTCCAGGACGGCCAGCCGGTCATGGCGGACTTCGGAATCGCGCTGGCGGTGGGCGCGGCGGGGGGCGCCCGGCTCACCGAGACCGGCCTGAGCGTGGGCACGCCGTACTACATGAGCCCCGAGCAGGCGACCGGAGACCAGGTCATCGGACCTGCGAGCGACATCTACGCGCTCGCCTGCGTGCTCTACGAGATGCTGGTGGGTGAGCCGCCGTTCCCCGGGGCGACCGCGCAGGCGGTGCTCGGCAAGATCATCTCGGGGACCTTCACGCCGCCCTCGCAGGTTCGACCCCAGATCCCGGCCAATGTCGACGCGGCGCTGCGAAAAGCGCTCGAGAAGCTCGCGGCCGATCGCTTCTCCACCGCGGAAGCGTTCGGCAAGGCGCTCGCCGATCCGGGCTTCCGTCACGGAGTCGGAGCGGAAGTCACCGCCGCTGCCGGTGGGCGGTGGAAGACGCTGGCTGTGGCCGCCACGGGCTCCGCGGTGGCGCTCGCCCTGCTGGCTCTTTGGGCGCTCATGCACCAGGGTGGACCGGGGGTCGTGAGCCGGTACGCGGTGGGGCTCCCCGACGGGCACGATATCTCCCAGATCTTCGGCTCGAACGTCGCGCTCTCACCCGACGGCTCCGAGCTCGTCTACTCGGGCCCTGCGGCCGACGGCAAGGGGCCGTCCCAACTCTGGCTCCGCCGCCGCGACCAGCTCGACCCCACCGCGATCCCCGGGACGGTGGACGGGATCAGTCCGACCTTCTCTCCGGACGGGATGAGCATCGCCTTCCTCACCCAGAACCCCCCGACAGTGAAGATCGCTTCGCTCGGAGGTGCACCGCCGATCACGGTGACGACCAAGGACGTCGCGGGCGCCGCCGTCACGTGGGGTGTGGACGGGAACCTCTACTACGCTGGTCAGGAGGGTCTTCGGAGGGTTCCCGCCACCGGGGGCGAGTCGGTGGTCTTCTCGCCACCCGACACGACGAAGAAGGAGATCTTCCACGCGTGGGCGCAGGTGCTCCCCAACGGGAAGGGCGTGCTCTTCACCGTGTCGCATGCGCCCCTCACCGACATCACGCAGTACGACCTGGCGGTCGCCGACCTGGCCACCGGCACGGCGAAGATCCTGGTGCGCGGTGTGTTCGGACGATACGCGGCACCGGGCGATCTGGTGTACGTGACGGCCGACGGCACCCTCCTGGCCGCGCCCTTCGACCAGGATGCCATGGAGCTGACAGGTCCTCCGGTCGCGCTCGCCCAGGGCATCGGAATCGGCACGTACGGATCGGTGGACCTGTCCGTGGCGAACGACGGCACGCTCGCCTACGTCACCGGGGGGGCTACCAGCGGGCTCGCCCGGGCGGTGTGGGTCACCCGTGACGGCGCAGTCACGCCGGTCGATCCGGACTGGGAGTTCGATCCCGGTCCGCCGGAGGTGGGTGTGGCGCTCTCGCCGGACGGGTCGCGGCTGGCGGTCAAGATCAACACAGAGTCCAGCGAGGACATCTGGGTCAAGGAGCTCGATCGGGGACCGCTCTCGCGCCTGACCTTCGACGAGGCGACGGACCGGCGGCCCCGTTGGAGCGCGGACGGCAAAGAGATCGATTACATCTCGGACCGGGCGGGTCAGTTCGACCTGTGGGAGCAGCCCGCCGACGGAACCGGGACCCCACACGTTCTTCTGGATCTCGACAAGGCGATTCTCGAGGCGCGGCGCACGCCCGACGGCAAGACGTTTCTCGTCCGGCTCGGGGGACAGTCGGGCGGCGCCGTCACCGACGTTCGGGACATCGTATCCGTGCACCAAGGCGACACGACCACCACGCCGGTGGCGGCCGAGCCGTACGACGAGAAGGCCGTGGCCCTCTCCCCCGACGGCCGCTGGGTGGCCTACGAGTCCACCGAGACCGGTGGGGACGAGATCTACGTGAGGCCGTTTCCCGACGTGAACGGAGGGAAGTGGCAGGTCTCCACCGGGGGAGGCATCAACCCCGTTTGGGCGCACAGCGGACGGGAGATCTTCTACATCGACGGGAAGGGCCGGATGGTGGCCGCGCAGGTGCGGACGCAGGGCGGCTTTCGTGTCGGTGAGCGCCGCCCGCTCTTCTCGGTCGCCGACCGACAGATCTTCGCCACGGCCAACTACGCGAGCTGGGACGTGGGACCCGACGACCGGCGTTTCATGATGGTCCAGGTGGCTGCCGGGTCCGGTACCGTACCCCACGATTTGATCGTGGTGGAGAACTTCTTCGAGGAGCTGAAGGAGAAGGTGGGTACGTAGGGAGGGTCACCGCCCGTCCGCCCGCTCGGACACGCGTCGCCGGTGACGCGGACGCGGCTCGGCCGCGCACGACGCCACCGGCGACATTCCGTTTCGAGGTCGACCTACCTGCCACCCCCTCCCGGCGCCCGGATGGGCGGCGCCGGCCGTGCGGGCAGGTGCTTCGGGTGCTCCTGCATGAGCTTCAGGATCTCCTGCACGCCGCGCTCCAGCTGCGGATCACGCCCCTCGATGACCGACTTGGGGTCGTTCTCGACCTGGATGTCCGGATCCACGCCGTGGCCCTCGATGATCCATTTGCCGTCGACGCTGATGAAGCCGAACTCGGGCACGTTGACCTGGCCGCCGTCGATGAGCGGGCCGTGGCTCGTGATCCCCGTGACGCCGCCCCACGAGCGCATGCCGATGAGCGGGCCGAGGCCGGCCTGCTTGAACATGGCAGGGAAGATGTCGCCGTCGGACGCGGACGTCTGGTTGAGCAGCGCGACCAGAGAGCCGTAGAAGACCGGGCCTCTCGGATACGTCGACGGAAACTCGTTGTCGCGTGAGTAGCCGCTGGCCAGGAGCTCGCGGCTCAGCCGCTCGATGAGCATCGACGAGACGTTGCCGCCGCCGTTGCCTCGCACGTCGATGATGAGCCCTTCCTTCCGTACCTGCGGATAGAACCACTTGATGAACTCCGACAGCCCGTCGGCGCCCATGTCCGGGACGTGCAGGTAGCCGACCCTGCCGTGGGTCATGGAGTCTACCCTCTCGCGGTTCCGGTCGACCCACTCCTTGTACACCAGCTTGGTCTCGCTCCTGATGGGCCGGTAGCTCACCTCGCGGGCGCCGTCCAGGGTCGGGCGGGTGTTGAGTGTGAGCGTGACCGGGTGAGCCGATTTGTAGCGCAGCAGCTCGTACGGGTTCTCGGGGGCGGACAGGCTCCGCCCGTCGATGGCGAGGACGTAGTCTCCGACGTGGGCTTCCACGCCCACCTGTGTGAGCGGCGAGCGGTACGTCGCCTCGGCGTTGTCGCCCTGGAAGATCTTCGCGATGCGGTACCGACCCGACGCGGCGTCCAGCTCGAAGCGCGCGCCCGGCAGCGCCACGTCCGGACGGTTGGGGATGTCGTAGTCACCCCCGGAGATGTAGGTGTGCGAGTTGCTGAGCTCCGCGATCATCTCGTTCAGCACGTAGTCGAGATCCGAGCGGTGGCCGACGTACTGGAGGAGCGGCTCGTAGCGGTCGCGGATGGCGGCCCAGTCGTAGCCGTTCATGTTGGGCACGTAGAAGTAGTCCCGGAAACGCCGCCACACCTCGTGGAAGACCTCGGTCCACTCCTGCTTGGGCACGATGTCGGCTTGCAGCCCCGCGGTCGACACGGTCTTCGCCGAGGCTCCGCCCTTGGGCTTCGCGTCCAGCAGCTTCCACGAGCCGTTCTGACGCACGAGCGCCTTGGTGCCGTCTGCGGACAGAGCGTAGCCGCCGACGTCGTCCATCAGCGTCGACGCCTCGCGATCCTCCAGGTTGAAGATCATGAGCTCCGGCTTCGTCGCCGGCTCCCGGCCGTAGACGTAAGGGATTCCCCGCACGTAGATCAGGTTCCCCTTCACGGCCGAGAGGCTTCCGTAGTCGTCGGCCGCCACGGGCACCCGCGCCACACGGTCCGCGAGCCCATCGAACTCGATGGTGACGTCAGGCGGCGCCGACGCACCGGCCTTCGCCCCACCGTTCGACACCTTGCCGGCGGACTCTGAGCCGGCGGAGTCGATCTTGGCCTCGTCGCTCTCCGGCGGGAACGGCGCGGGCACGTTCTTGCGCAGCGCCAACGCGAAGATTCCGGTCATGCGGTCTGTGGCGTAGTCCCATTCCGAGGAGCTGACCATGGGTGCGTACTCCCGGTCGCTCAGGAAGAAGAGGTACTTGCCCCCGGCGCCGAAGACGGGCTCGGTCGCGTTGAACATCGGGTCCGTCACGGCGTGCAGCACGCCGTCCTGGGCTCCCCACACGTAGATCGAGCGGAACCGGTTGCCGTGGCTCAGGCTGAAGGTGAGCCAGCGCGAATCGGGTGACCAGCTCTGATCCCTCATGTTGCCCGTCGAGTCCCGGGCCACGCGGGCGAGCTTCTTGTTCGCGACCTCCAGGACCCAGAGCTGCCCGGACTTGTCACTGAACGCGAGGCGCTTGCTGTCCGGTGACCACACCGGAGCGAAGCGCATCTGGTTGCCGTTCGTGGTGAGGCGCTCGGGCTCGCCGTTGCCGTCTTGATCGACCAGGTAGAGCTCCTCTTCGCCGCTCATGTCGGAAATGAAGGCGATCTTCCGGCCGTCGGGAGACCAGCGGGCTCCCTTGTCGTGGGCGTTGGAGCTATGCGTCAGGTTCCGTGTGGGCCCGTGCTCCGCGGGCGCCGTGAAAACGTCGCCCCGGGCGGTGAAGAGCGCCCGGCGGCCGTCGGGGCTGAGCGCGGCGTCCTCGATCCAGCGCGCCACGGACTTGTGGACGGGGCGCGACGCGACTCCGTCGTCCGGCACGAAGATGTCCAGCTTGCGGTCGGTGCGGGTGCCCGTGTCGAAGACGTGCAGCTCGCCTCCGAGCTGGTAGACGATGTCGCCCGTCTCGTCGGCGCTCGGCCAGCGCACGTCCCAGGTCGTGTCGTGGGTGAGCTGGACCAGGTCGGTCCCATCCGGCTTCACGGAGTAGAGGTTGAGCTTGTCGGACCGGTCGGAGTCGAAGTAGATGCGATTTCCGATCCACATCGGATCCCGGTCCGTGCGCACGTTGTTCGTGATGTTGGTCGCGTCGTGCGTCGCGAGGTCGAAGACCCAGAGATCCTCTGCCCACCCACCCTGGTAGCGCTTCCAGGCTCGGAAGTCGCGGAAGAGCGGCGAGTAGACCACCTCCTTGCCGTCCGGGGAGATGTCGCCCGCGCCCGATTGCGGCATGGGGAGCGCGACCGGAAGCCCTCCCTCGACCGGCACCGTGTAGAGGCGGTTCTCGGCCAGATCCCATCCGTCGCGCAGAGAGCGGAAGACAACCGACTTGCCGTCGGGGGTCCATCCGTAGACCTGGTTGTCGTATCCCCAGCGCGGCGGCAGCGGCCCCTGGGCCGGGAAGAAGGTGAGCTGCTTGGGCACGCCACCCTCGGCCGGGATCACGTAGACCTGCTCGTCGCCGTCGTACTGCCCCGTGAACGCGATCCACTTCCCGTCGGGGGAGTACTTGGCGAAGAGCTCGAGGCCCGGGTGGGCGGTGAGACGTACGGCGGTCCCACCCGTCGAGGGGGCGGTCCAGAGGTCTCCCGCGTACGTGAAGACGACGTGATTTCCGTGGATGTCGGGGAATCGGAGCAGCTTGGTCTGTGCGGTGGCCGGTGCGGCGAAACCGAGGGCGAGAAGCGCGGCCAGGCGCAGCGCTCTGCCCGCCCGGAACCCCAGGGCGTGGCTCATGATCTTCTCCTTCGGGTAGGCTTCTTCCCGGTGGGTCGTGGCGGCCCCGGAAGAGCCGGCCACGCGGGCAGGGAGGGTGCAACAAGCCTAGGCTCCGCGGCCGGCCGTGTCCACGGGGCGGAGCCTCCGAAGCCGGCTGCAGGAACGAGCACGGCCGACGGGGGATGGGTTTTCCCGGGGGCGCCATCCAGAAATCGAAGAATCGGGTTTTGCACAGCGGCCGCGCCGTTTATCATTGGCGATGCCGATACCCGAAGTGCTGTCCGGAATGGGCCTTCACGCGCTCGCCGCGCTCGCGTCGACCGTGATCGCCGTTGCGCCCGCGAAGCCCACGGTGGCCCCGCCGCATCCCTGGAAGGGAAGCGCGCTGGCCAACGCGAGCCTCTTCTTCGGCAACACCCAACAGCAGGTGCTGGGCGCTGACGGGAAGCTCGCGCGCGTGGACTCGACCTTCGGGTTCGCGGGAGAGCTGCAGGCCCTCTACGGCGAGGCCTCGCTGGCCCAGGGTCCGCGTACGGTCACCAAGCGCCTCTGGATGGCCACGATGACCGTGAACTTCCGGCCGCTCGCTCCGGTTTCCAGCTTCGTCACGACCACCTATCAGTCGAACCTGGAGAAGCGGATCGACGCCCGTTACAGCGCGGGGGCCGGAGCCAAGTGGAACATCCTCCAGTCGCCGGTCACGGAGGCGAGCTTCAGCCTGTCGCTGTCGGCCGAGCGCACCGTGGCTCGCGACAGCACCGTGCACCTTCCGGCGGAGCGGATCGCTCGCTTCTCGTGGCAGGCCAAGTACCATCACTCGTTCGATGACCGCCTGCAGATCTCGCACTCGATGTCGTGGCAGCCGAAGGCGACCGGGGTCTCACAGTTTCTGGTCAGCTCCAACACGGAGCTTCGCTACAAGATGAACGGCACCGTCTCTCTGTCGTTGACCTTCACCGACAACTACGACAGCGGCGCGCTGGAGCGCGGTGCCCGCACGAACAATGACGGCCAGATGCTCTTCGGCGTCGCGGCGGGGTGGTAGGGTTCACGCTCCTCAGGGGTGGAGCCGCGAGCGAGCCCACCCGATCCGCCGTCACTGTCCGGCCGTGCCCTCGTTCTCATGCTCCTTCCACGCCGTGACGATCTTCGCCTCCCGCTCGCGCGTCAGCACGAACTTCGGATCGGCCCGGCGCCCGGGAGGCACCGCATCGGATGCCCACCAGTCGAGCGTGTCGCGCACCGTCACCCCGAGCGGCCGGAAGGTGAGTCCGTGTGCCACCGCCTTGCTGAAGTCGACACGGGTGTGGCCGAGCTCGTCGCCGAGGGGCATGATCCAGGGCACCATGTAGCGTACGCGCTGCTTGGCCAGGAAGTCGTAGTCGTCGATCCAGACCCACTCGACCGGCTTCTCGGTGACCGCGCGGATGCCGTAGACCATCTCGGCGATGGTGGCCTGGTGGTAGAAGGGGCCTCCTCCATTGAAGACGCCCGTCACACCCTGCTCGATCAGGCGGACCATCCACTCGGTCAGGTCACGCACGTCCATGAACTGAACCGGGTCGTCGTGGCTCCCGGGCACCAGAACCTCTCCGCCCGCCGCGATGCGCACCGGCCAGTAGGGGAATCGGTCCGTGGTGTCGCCCGGTCCCACGATGTAGTTGGGCCGCACGATGATGGCCCTCTCCCCGAATGCGCGCTCCACCTCACGCTCGGAGCGTGCCTTCATGACCCCGTAGGACGGGGGATCCTGCGGCGGGTCGTCCTCGATGCGGGGCTCGACGTCCTCGGTGACGCCGACCGTCCGGTACGGCAGGAACACGCCCGTGGACGAGACGAAAAGGTAGTACCGGACCTTGTCGGCCAGGAGCTTCGCCGACGCGCTCACCCATTCGACGTTCTGGCCGGAGTTGTCGATGACCGCGTCCCAGGTGCGTCCCTTCAGAGCGGCCAGGTCTCCTCCGCGGTCGCCTTCCAGGTGCTCGACCCGGTCGAAGATCTCCGGAAACATGAGAGGGTCGGTGTGTCCACGGTTGAACATCGAGACCGTGTGGCCGCGCTCGAGCAGGTAGCGGATCTCGTGGGGGCCGATGAAGCTCGTGCCGCCGAGCACCAGGATCCTGAGCGGACGCGGCGCCGGGCCCGGCGCCGCCGCCTGCGCCGCGAGGGGGCCGGGGGCGTCGAAACCGAGGGCCAGGGCGGCGGCCGTTCCAGCCGAAACCTGGAGGAATGTGCGTCGGGTCGTGTTCATCGTGGGTTTCAACTCGCTTGCGGACTGGGGGAGTGGGTCTCGAGCCCTTCGCCGGCCATCCGCTCGGCGTCTTTGCGCTGCTGCGCCCGTCCGAGCCCGAGGGAGAGCATCGACCAGACGGCTGCGAGCGGAATGGTCGCGGCCGCGATCCATACGAGCCCCAGCCCGAGCGCGCCGAACGCTGCGTCGATGCCGGCGCCCGTGACGTCGCCGGCCCGGTAGAGGAAGACGTCGACGATCGGCTTGGCCTTGTACTTCTCCGCCGGCGTGATCACGCTGTAGAGCGTCTCACGCGCCGGGCGCGAGACCGCGTACCGGGTGGCGCGCTGCACGGCCTGGAAGACGGCCATCACGCCGTAGATGGTCCAGACCGACAGGACGGCGAAGCCCGCCATCGTCACCACGGGCAGGATGCAGAGCGTCCAGCCCACGCCCAGCTTCTTGATGAGGTGGGTCGTGATGAACATCTGGGTCAGGAGCGTGGCGACCTGCGCGGCCATGTCGAAGCCGCCGAAGCTCTGGACCCGGCGGCTGAACGTATCCGTCTCCGCGAGCACGATGTGGGCCTGTGAGAAGTAGATGAGGGTGTTCGAGATCGCCATGAAGACGATCCAGAGCGCGATGCCCAGCAGGTAGGGAGACGTAGCCACCGCCTTCGCGCCGTCCCAGAACCGGCCGCCGATGGGCGCGCGTCCGTCGGGCGCCGGCTTCGGCCTCTCTTCGCGTCCGGGCGCCGGTGATCCGGCCTCGGCCTCCGACATCGGCGGGGGCGCAGCGCCCGTCTCCCCGGCGCCGAGACGCGACGCGCGCGAGCGCAGCGCCATGCGGTCGAGGGTGAGCACGGTCACGATCGCGAAGCCGAAGAACGCCGCCCCGGTGAGCATCAACCCGGCGGGCAGGTAGATGGAGTGCGTCCGTCCGCTGACCCAGGTCGTGGCGGACGCGCCGACGAGCGCGCCCACGGTCCCGCCGATGCCGATGAACGCGAACATCCGCTTGCCCTGGTCGACGTTGAAGAGGTCGACCATGAAGGCCCAGAACACCGCCGTGATGAAGAGGTTGATGACACTCAGCCACACGAAGAAGGTGTAGCCGACCACGCGTGAGAGCGTGGTCTGCGTCTCGGTGCCGATGAGGCCGCCTCCGGACATCGCGTCCCAAATGAGCAGTCCTGCGAAGCCGAGCAGGCACGCGATCACGAAGAGGTAGGCGATCGGGATGAAGTGGCGCCGGTTCGTGCCCGCGACCACGCCCCCGAACGCGAGCACGACGGCCAGCGACGTCACGGACGTCAGGACGAAGAGCCACCGGAACTCGTCCATTCCCCGGGATACGCCCATCGCGTCACGGACGGGCCGGAGGAAGTAGTAGCCGCACAGGACGAAGAAGAAGAGGAGCGCCGAGAGGATCGCGAGCGGCAGCTCCTGTTTGCGGATGTTGAGCATCCGTGATACGACATCCGTCACGTGCCACCTCCCCCCGTCGGCGTGCGGAACCAGTCGGGAGGGCCCGGCCGTCCCGATGAGCAGGAGGGCACGGTAAGCCGGACCGCGCAATGCCTGCAAGGTCCCGGGACGCCCCGATCACGGTCCTGCGTCCGTGTCCCTCGACTGCCCGGTCGGAATTCTGGCGTGCTTGTTGCACGACTCATATCGGATGCCCCCGCGAGCGCCGCTCCGGAGGTCGAACCGGTTCACACCAGGGAGGGAACCCATGTGGAAGAAGGACGAAATGGAGCCGACGACGCCTACCCGACCCGGGCAGGAAGAGAGGGCACCCGGTCGCGAGTCGCCTCGACGGGCCGCGGCTCCAGCCGGAAGGGCCACGATCGGGCCCTCCATCACCATCCGAGGCGAGGTCAGTGGTGACGAAGACCTCCTGATCCAGGGCCGTGTGGACGGCTCGGTGGATCTGAAGCTGCAGTCGGTCACCGTGGGGAGCGAAGGAAGGGTGAAGGCCAACATCTCCGGGCGGGTGGTCACGGTGGAGGGTGCCGTCGAGGGCGACCTCCGGGCTCAGGAGCAGGTGATCCTGCGCAGCTCGGCCCGTGTGCAGGGCGACATCACGGCTCCGCGTGTCGTGTTGGAGGACGGGGCCAGCTTCCGAGGTCTGGTCGACATGGGCGAGCCCAATGCGGGCCAGGCCAGCACGGGTGCCGACTCGAGCACGCAGAGCCAGCGGGCGCCTCTGGGGACGACCAGCTCGTCGTCGGAGTCGAGCTCGAACTCCAAGACGCAAGACTCCGGCAAGAGCAGCTCCTCGCCGAGCTCGTCGAGCAAGCCCTCTTCCAGCACGAGCAAGGACACGGCGTCCGTGGCGGACAAGGCGAGCTCCAAGACGGGCTCCTGAGTGGGTTGGCTGGGGCGGGGCCGGGGGACCGCCCATCCTGGTGATACCGATCAGGTCGGGCGGGAAGAGACCCGCCCGGAGCCCGTGGTGCGGGCCGCACCCGGGGTCGCGGCGCTCTTCGACGGAATGAAGGAGGACGGGAGCCACACGGTTCTCGACTTCGGAACCGCGGCGGAGAGCCATCTGCGCCTGTACAGCGGATACGCGAGGCAGATCCGGTTCGCGGGCCTGATTCCCACGACGCCACACGGAGCGTCGTTCGCCGCGGCGCTCGAGGCGATGCCTCCCAACCGTGCGGAGCCCTATGATCTGGTGCTGGCATGGAACGTCTTCGATCGGCTCATCCCCGAGGAGCGGTCTCTCCTGGTTGAGAGACTGGCCCAACTGACGTCGCCGGGCGCGCGCCTCTACACGGTCGTGCGCGCATCGAGCGCGACGACGGTGCGGCCGCTACGGTTCACGTTGGTGGACGTGGACCGGGTCTCGGAGGAGGCCGTGGGTCCGCCCGAGCCTGCCGGCCGCGAGCTATTGCCGGCCGAAGTGGAGCGGCTGCTCGCCCCCTTCCGGGTCGTGCACGCTTTTACTCTGCGCTCAGGGATGCGCGAGTACGTGGCGATGAAGCGAGGGTAGACTTCGGGAGCCGGCCGCCTCGGGTCCGCTGGACCGGGTGGCGGACGAACGAGGGCGGCGCGGCCCCGCCCTCGTCGTCTCGCCGACCCTACCAGAGGCGTGGGTTGGTCGATCGAGGTGCCTTCTCGCACTCGGGCCAGGTGGAGCCGCCACCGTAGCGGCTCGCCCGTCTACCGAAGCGCGCGGCCTCGGCGGCCAGATCGACCCGGTCCAGGGGGATGCGCTCCGGATCTTCCGACGCGAGATAGACCAGCATGGCCGTCAGCGTGGCGTTGTAGCGCAGATCGTCGAACACGACCTTGTCGTACGTATCGCGCTCCGTGTGCCACGTGGTCGTGCCGTAGTCCCACGAGAGCGAGCCGAGGCCGAAGGCGGGGAGCCCGCGACAGCCGAAGGGGAAGTCGTCGCTACCACCTCCGGCGGGGCGGCCCGCCACCACGGGTCCCCCACCGTTGACGATCTGCCGGAACTCCACGGGGACCTGTGCCAGCCATGCGTTCAGGTGCTCGGGCGCATGCACGAGTCCGGCTCCGCCGATCCTCACGATGCGGCCGGTTCCGTTGTCCTGGTTGAAGAGCGCCTCCAGGCCCGAGAGGACCTCGGGGTGATCCTCGGTGAACGCCTTCGAGCCTACTTCGCCTTCCTCCTCCCCGGCCCAGTGGCCGACCATGATCGTGCGCTTCGGGTGCGGATAGACCTTCTTCAGGATCCTCATGGCCTCGAGCATCGTGAGCGTCCCGGTGCCGTTGTCCGTGGCGCCCGACGATCCGTCCCACGAGTCGAAGTGCGCCGACATCAGTACATACTCGTCCGGACGCTCGGTGCCCGGGATGCTCGCGATCACATTGTAGACCGGTTGCTCGCCCAGGAGCTTGCCCTCGAGGTTCAGCCTGAGCTTCGGATGGTCTCCCTCTTCCGTGAGCCGGAAGACCAGCCCGTAGTCCTCACACGACAGCGCGATGGCGGGCGTCCTGGTGTTGTAGGTCTCGAAGACCTCCATCGCGCCCCAGCCGGTGTTCAGCGCCCCACCGCCGAAGCCGTAGTAGCCACCCGCCGACCTCGACGGATCGAGCTCGTCGGCCACGACCTGTTCGGGGGTGCGCCCCCCGCCCATCCGCCACGAGAGCTTCGGGCGCGACGTGACGATGCCCGCCGCGCCGCCTTCCTCCAGCCGCACGCCCAGCGAGCCGCCGCCGAGCGCCGGGGAATAACCGGTGCCCCGCAGACCCGCGCTCGCTCCATCCACGCCCGGTCCGCGCCGCACGGTGGCCCAGTCGCGCTCGATTGCCACCATCACGGAGTCCATGTGGGCCTTCGACTCCGGCGTGGCGTTGGCTGCCCAATCGTCCTGGGGACGGCAGGTGGGGAGCCCCGCCGAGATCAGCACGAGCTTGCCGCGGGCCTGGGGAAGCCACTTCACGAACTCCGTACTGTCGCGGAAGCGCGGCAGGATGATCGTCTCCCGGACGACGTCCTTGCCACCCGTGCCGGGGCTGTAGCCCACCATCTGGCCTTCGAGCGTCCGCAAGCGGGGCACCACGAGGTCGATATGGGAGGGCCCCCGCACCCAGCCCCGCCAGGTGCCGAACCGCTCCTCACGCGCCGCGATGCCCATCGACTCGTACATGCGCACGAGCCAGTCATCGGCGCGCTTCAGATCGGGCGAGCCCATGAGCCTCGGTCCGAGCGAGTCGAACAGGGCGTGAGCTTGCGGCTCGAGCTGCGAGCTGTCCATGCCGACGGCGTAGATCCGTCGGATGGTCGCGTCCTGCGTGGGGAACGTCTGCGCGGCCAGTGGGGCCGCAAGCGAGGTGAGGGCGACGAGCGCGAGCGCGCCGGCCGACCTGGAGGAGCGAGCGTTCATGATCGTGGTCCAGCATGGAGGGACGGAGAGCGCGAGAGGACTCGTCGGACATCTTAGTGGCATCCCCGCAGGGTGGCGAGAGTCCAGCGCCTTGGCCCTGTGACGCGAGATGTGCACATTTCGAGCGCGCCGACCTCCGAACCCTCACCACCGAGCCCATGGACGTTCTCGAAGCCATCGCCACGCGCCGTTCCATCAAGGAGTTCACCGACCGGGCCGTCACCCGGGAAGAGATCGAGCGGCTCCTGGAGGCTGCCGTTCAGGCGCCCAACCACCGGATGACCGAGCCCTGGCGGTTCCACGTGCTGGGACCCGATGCGAGGCGCGCCTTCGGGGAGGCGCTCGGCGCCCGCAAGGCGAAGAAGGTCCAGGATCCCGAGGCGGCGGGCGCCGTCGTCGAGAAGGTGGCGAGCACGCACGCCGGCTTGCCGGCGATGATCGCCGTGAGCATGACCCTCGACGACAATCCGGAGATCCTCGAGGAGGACTACGCCGCCACGCTCATGGCCGTCGAGAACCTCTGCCTGGCGGCGCACGCCATCGGGCTGGGCACCCACATCAAGAGCGGTGCGGTGATGGACGATCCGCGCGCCCGGGAGGCCGTGGGCGTGCTCGAGGGAGAGCGCATCGTGGCGACGATCCACCTGGGCGAGCCGGCCGCCGTGCCGGACGCGAAGCCGCGGCGGTCGGCGGCGGAAGTGACGACCTGGGTGGGGTAAAGGGTCGACACGGCCGTGCCGCCCGACCTCGGGCTCTGGCCGGTCGGGGCGTCTCCGGCGTCAGTGGCCTTCGTGGGACGCGTGTCCTTCCTGCGAGGGGTCCCCGTCGTCGCCATGCCCATGGTCGGCATGACCGTCGTGGGCACCGTGTCCCGCGTGTCCCTGGTGCATGCCCCCGCCCCCCCGGCTCCCGACCCACCCCAGCCACGCCCCGAACGGTAGGATCACGATGTTCAGGAAGGTCGTGTAGTCCCAGGAGAAATAGTCCATCTCCTTGATGCCGGGTGCGGCCAGCGAAACGGTGTGGGCGGCCAAACCGGTCCACCGGAAGAGGTACTCCACCACGAGGGCCGTCACGACCATGGTGATCAGAAGGTAGCCCGAGTAGACCAGGGCGGGCTTCCATCCGTAGTAGCGGCGATACACGAGCACCATCGGGATCGTCACCAGGTCGGCGAAGATGAACGCCACCACGCCTCCGAAGGAAATCCCCCCGTTCCAGAGCACCGCGGCCAGCGGAATGTTGCCCACCGAGCACACGAACGAGAGGATCGCGATGACGGGGCCGACGATCGCGTTCTCGAGGCTCACCCAGAAGCTGGGAACGGCACCGCCCTGGCTGGAGAGGAAGAGCGTGGCCCACCACGTTCGCGGCACGACCGCCGCCAGGGTCCCGGCGATCGCCAGGCCGAGGACGATGTCCTTGCCGACCATCCGGAAGTCCGTGGCGTAGTAGCGCGCCATGGACCGAATGCCCTTGAAGGTGAGGATGCTGCGAAGCGGCAGTGCTTCTCCGCTCCCGTGGTCGTGCTCGTGGCCGCCGCCTTTGGACTCGTCCAGATGGCGGCGGGCCTGCTCGAAGACGCGCCTCGGAGCGAACCAGTTGAGCAGCACCGAGACCACACCGATCAGCAGCATTCCCCCGAAGAACTCCGCCGCCACGAAGCGCCACCCCAGCAGCACCCAGATCACCAGGCCGATCTCCAGGACCAGATTGGTCGAGGCGAAGAGGAAGGCGGTCGCCGTGACGATGTGCGCCCCTTTCTGGTAGAGGCTCTTGCTCATCGACGCGGCTGCGTACGAGCAGGACGAGGACGCGGCGCCGAAGCCGGACGCCAGAAGGATCGAGCGCAGGCTCACCTTGCCGAGGTGCTCGGCGATGCGCGCCTTGGAGATGAATGCCTGGATCGCACCCGAGATGGCGAAGCCGAGCACCAGGCCCCAGCCGACCTTCCAGGCCATACCGAGGATGTGGTGGATGATCGCGCCGCTGATGGTCAGGATGCCGGTCATTGGTGGATCCCCACTGTCTGGAAGCGCTGGATGTCGAGGGTGCCGGGAGCGATCGCCGCCATCCTACCGCGTCCTCCACCCGCCGTACTCGCGCCTGTAGTAGAGGAGTGGATCCGTGTCGGGACCGAGCACGAGGCGCTCGATTTCTCCGATGAGCACGCGGTGGTCCCCGCCCGGGTGCTCATCCTGCAGCCGGCAGACGAAGGACACGAGCGCGCCGGAGAGCAGCGGGTCACCTTCCCTGGAAAACGGAAGCGTGCGCACGAGCACGCGGTCCGCGGCGATGTTCGCCGTCCGTCGCTGGTCTTCGGGCAGGACGCTCACCGTGAAGCGCCCGGTCTCGAGGACGATGGGTAACACGGCTGCCTGCTCGTGCAGGCCGACGAGCACGAGCGGGGGCTCGACCGAAAGCGGCGTGAACGCCGTGACGGTGATCGCCTCCAGGCTCGTGCCGTCGCGTGCGGCGAGGAGTGCTACACCGGTCGCCCAATGGGCGTAGGCCTCGCGGAGCAGCTCGGGCGGAATGCCGGACTGCGCCCCGGGGTCGCGCGCACCCGCATGGATGCTTGCCTGGATCGGGCGTCGTCGCGTCATGGGTCTCCTGGGTTGGGCCGTGCTGCACCAAAGAGAACCCCGGTCGGCGCACGGGGGTTCGTCCCTGGCGCGACCCCGCGCGATGCGTGCATGCTGCCGACAGGCGGCGTACGCCCACCTCACCGGTTCGCTAGCGCAGCGTCATGACCCAGATGTCGGCTTCCGTGACGCGCCGCGTGTAGTACATCATCAGCCCAGCGGGCGTGAGCTGCGGCGGGCCGATCACGTCGTGACGGACGGAAAAGACCTCCCGGACATCCTTGGTCTCGCGGTCGACCACATAGAAGGTCTTCCTGCCGGAAACGAAGAGGATGCGGCGACCGTCGGGAAGCCACACCGGCCACTGTCCGAAGTCCGTCAGGCGCTCATAGGTTCGGCGATCGAACGAGTACGTCACGATTCCGCGGTCGAACCCGGCGATCATTCCGGCCAGCCTCTTCCCATCGGGAGACCACGAGTGGGGAGTGAACGGCGAGAGTGAGTCGGGCGGCGGGGGGAGGTTGTCGGGGCTTTGCTCGCTCCATGGTCGATCGGGATCGAAGACGTAGGTTTGCCCGCCACGGGCGGCGACGTCGGCCGCCGTCATGCGCGAGCCGTCGGGGGACCAGACGGCGTACCCGAGCGGATGGGGCGACTCGGTCACCTCGATCAGTCCGCTCCCGTCGGGGTGGATTTTCCAGATCTGGAGCGGCCCGCCCCTATCCGAGAAGACGGAGATCCACCGACCGTCAGGAGACCACCTCGGAACGCGGTCCGAGGCGCTGTCCCCGGTCACCTGGCGGGGGGCACCCCTTCCGTCCGAGCTCATGACGTACAGGTTGCCTTCCGGCTCGACGAGAGAGTAGAACGCGATCTCCGTTCCGTCCGGGGACGGAGCGGGGTTCGCCCATCGACGCGATCCGCGCGTGACCCACTCGGGCTCACCCGTCATCGAGCCGTCCTCGGGATCGAAGGCGGAACGCTGCACGTTCGTGGTGACGTGCACGCTGCTGTACGCGATCCGCCTGCCGTCCCCGGAGAGGCTTATGTGCGCGAGCGAGGTCCCGGGCGCCGTAATGGGCTCGGGGTCGGCGAGGGGGCGGCCCGATTGCTCGTCGATCTCGACACGCCAGAGGTTCATGCTCCCGCCGCGGTCGCTCACGTAGTAGAGGTACCGGCCGTCCGGGGACCATGCCGGGCTCCAGTCGCGGGGTACACCTTCGGTGAGCGGCGTGGGCTCGCCGCCGGCGGCGGGAACGGTCCAGATGTGGCCGCCGGCGGTCTGGCCCAGGCGGTGGAAAAAGGCAATGCGGTCGCCGTGGGGTGACCAGCTCGGCAACGACGCGTCCAAGTCCGTCACGCGCCGAGTCTCCCCGGTGCCGACTTCGACGACTCGCAGCTCGCCCCGCGTCTCGGCGTCCTGTGGATTGAGCTCGACGTTCTCTGTCGCGAATACGATGCGTGTCCCGTCCGGACTCCAACTCGGGCGGTAGCCCTCTCGCGTCACGCGACGGACCGCCTCACCCGTGCGGCCCATGACGAAGATGCCCCCTCCGTCACGTTCGGAGCGGAACGCGATGCGCTCGCCGTCGGGGGAGAACGCGGGCTGATCGTCGTCTTCGGGGGAGTCTGCCGTGAGGTCGATTGCGTTCTCGCCTCCCACGCTCATCAGGTAGATGTCGCGATTGCCCGACGCCTCACCCGAATACACCATCCACTGCCCGTCGGGTGAGAGGCTCGGGAACCGCTCGACGCCCGGGTCGACGGTGAGCCGGTTGAACGTCGCGCCTGCGATCGATGGTCCGGCTTCGTGACGCCCGGTCAGGGCAAGCGCTACGTATCCCGCGGCCGCGACCACGACGACCGCGGAGGCGAGGGTGACGAGCCGGCCCCGCGGGAAGCCACCGGCCGCCGCCGTCGGGCCCGCTGATTCCCCGGCTCCGGACAAGGCGGTCCGGAACGCCCGCGCCGTGGCGAAGCGATCCGCCGGCACCTTGGCCAGCGCTCGCGTGATGACGGCTTCCAGCCGGGGAGGCACGGTCTCGCGGACGACCCGGATGCTGGGTATGGGCTCGACCGCCTTGCGGGCCAGAACCGCCTGGGGAGTCGGCCCGGTGTACGGGGGCGAGCCGGCCAACATCTCGTAGAGGACGCACGCCAGGCTGTAGATGTCGCTCCGCGTGTCCACCGCCCCCGACGCGGTGGCTTGTTCCGGACTCATGTACACCGGAGTCCCCACGGCCATTCCCGACTGCGTGATCTTCTCTCCTCCGGCTTCACTCACGGCGTGGGCGACCCCGAAATCCGCCAGGAGGGCGTGTCCCTCGGAAAGGAGGATGTTCTCCGGCTTGATGTCCCGGTGCACGATGCCGAGGCTGTGCGCATGTGCGAGCGCATCGGCCGCCTCTCGGGTGATGCGCAAGGCGTCTTCGAGGGGAAGCTGCTGCTCCCGCTCGAGGCGATCGCGCAGCGTCTCTCCTTCGACGTACGGCATCACGTAGTACATGAACCCGTCGGCGGTGCCGGAGTCGATCAGTGTCAGGATGTTGGGGTGGTTGAGCTGCGCCGAAATCCGGATTTCGCGGAGGAATCGGTCGGCACCGAGCGACTGGGCGAGCTCGGGGCGTAGCACCTTGAGGGCGACCCGTCGGTCGTGCTTGAGGTCGTGCGCCAGGAACACCACCCCCATCCCGCCCTGGGCCACCTCGCGCTCGATGCGGTAGCGGCCCTGAAGGGTTGCGATCAGACGCTCGACGAAGTCCGCCATGCGGGTACCCCTCTGACGCTCCTGCCGTCGATGCCCGAAGAAGGGAGGGAATCGTCTCCTCGGACCCGAGGTTCACCTTCAGGATGTGATCCGGATGGGGGGGGCGCCAGTCCCGAGAATGTCTGGCGGATCGCGATGTAACGAAGAACGAGGTCGCCCGTAGCTTCCCCCGGCGGGAGAGTGAGAGGCCAGGGGAGGCAGGCGATGGGGATCCACGTCGGACACGCTCGAAGGCGACCACACCCGGGCGAGCCCGCTTCGGGCCGCTCCGAGCCGGGGGTCAGACCGGGCGGGCGGACCGGGCGGACGCTCCAGGTCGCGGTGGGTCTGATCGTGCTCATGATGTCCTGTGGAGGCGGGAGCTCGACCGAACCCACGTTCGACGGCGACAAGGACATCCGCGTGCTGTTCGTCGGGAACTCACTGACCTACGTCAACGACCTCCCGGGGATGGTCGAGACGATCTCGGCCGTCGCGGGCGCCTCGGTCTCGACCGTGACGATCGCTTACGCCAACTACGCCCTGGAAGATCACTGGGCCGCCGGAATCGCGGAGCGGATCCGTGCCACGAGGCCCACGGTCGTGGTCATGCAGCAGGGGCCGTCCTCTCTTCCGGAGAGTCGGGTCAATCTGGTGCAGTGGACGGATTCGGTCGCCCGTGTCGCGCGGGAAGTGGGGGCGGTGCCCGCCTTGCTGATGGTCTGGCCGGAGGCTGCGCGCGTGTATGCTTTCGACGCGGTGCGGGACTCATACCGAGCTGCTGCGGAGCACGTGGGCGGTGTCTTCCTGCCGGCGGGCGAGGCGTTTCGAGCGCTGTACGAGCGCTACCCCGGGTTCGAACCCTACGGGCCCGACGGCTTTCATCCCTCGGAGCTCGGTAGCGTCGTCAGCGCCATGGTCGTGGTCGGCGTCCTGACCGGCAAGCCCCTGACGGGCCTTCCGTCCGTGCTCGACGGGGGTAGCGGGATGCCACGGATCGTGCTGAGCGAGGAGCAGGCACGCGTGCTCACCAGCGTGGCCGATTCGGTCGCGGATGCCTGGGCGAAACGGGACCTGCCCGCCGACACTGGATGAGGGTGGAGGACGTACGAGCACCACTTCTTCCGAGTAGCCGTTCCTCCCCGGGCTGGGCTGAGGCGCGAAGACCATCTCGATGCCCGGTGGCATCGTTTTCTGGTAGTACCGAGGAGTCAGCGGACGACGCCAGCGCATCGCGAGCGGAACGCCGCTGCAGTTGTCCGGCGTCTGGGACACATACCGGGACGGGCGTGCGCCGGGGGCCGGCACCCCGTGGACTACGTGCGGCGACCCGCTTGCCGCAGTTGTCGGGGCGTGCCATTTCGCCTACTTCAGCCCGTCCACCCACCCCAGGAACCGCTGGTCGAACAGGTCCTGTTCTTCGAGCGCGGAGTAGTGCCCGCTCTTCTCGAAGGTGTAGACGGTGAGGTTCGGGATCTTGGCGCGCTGCTGCTCGGTCCAGACCTTCCACGGCACGGAGTAGTCCTCCTTGCCGAGGGCGAGGAAGACCGGCGTGGTGACGGGCGGCCCGTCCGCCATGTCGTAGGTCTTCATGATCACCTGGAAGAGCTGGTTCCAGGCCGGCACGTTCCAGTAGTCGCCTTCGAGGATCCATGCGGGGTCGTAGAGCGGATCGTTGAAGTACGTCGATGCGTTGTTGACGTACGACAGGATCATCGCGTCGCTCGGCGGCAGCTTGTCCAGCGAGTCCTGCGGCACCCGCGCGCGCGCGGCCGCCCGAGCGGCCTTCCGCTCCGGCGAGGCGTGCTTCTCGAAGTAGTCGCGGTCCGCCCGACCCAGGCTGTCGCCGTAGTAGGGTGGCGTGCTGTGCATGACCACGAACGTGGTGTTCTCGGGGTACCTGCGGGCGTACTCGAGCGCGATGAGTCCCGAGATGGAGTGGCCGATGACGCAGATCTTCCCGAGGCCCAGCGCCGCGCGTGCCCCCTCGATGTCGGAGACCAGCGTGTCCATGGTCACGTGGGATACGTCGCCCACGAATTGCTCGGGCGTGCTGACGCGCGAGTTCAGGTTCAGGAAACGAAACCGGCTCTTCAGCGTGTCGGACACGACGCGGTAGAAGGGGAGCCCGTCGCCCACGATCACGCAGGTGGGTCCGCTCCCCTCCGCGAAGTACGTGAAGGGAATGCCGTTCACGGTCACCGTGCCAGGGTGTTCGACACTGGTTCCGGCGGCGACCATCTGCGCCGTGTCCCGCATGGCCTCTCCCTGCGCGGCCGTCTTCTGTTCGACCTTGCAAGCGGTCCAGAAGATGACCGTGCCCAGCACCACGCCGATGACCCGTACTCGACCGAGCTTCATGTCCGGCATCCTCGCCTCACAGTTGGAGCTCGACGGGCGATCCGTCGAAGCGCACTTCCTTCGTCCCCTCTCGGCCTACGACTCGCACGGCGAACGTGCGTGGCCCGTCCGGCATCCGGGAGCCGTCCCTCAAACGGAGTGAGAGCCGTCCGTCGGCGTCGCTCCACGTCATGTCCATGCGCATGTAGGCTCCGTCCCGGTACGCGAACGTGTGCCCGTCGTCGTCGTAGAGGCTCGCCGCGCCGTCGGCGCCGGGATAGACCACGAGGGTGAGGGGTTCGTCGACGGGCTCCCCCGTCCACTGCTTCACCGGGCCCATCGGGAGGATGGCTCCCGCGCGCACGTACACCGGGATGGTCTCGAGATCGATCTGCCGCTCCACCTCTCGACCCCCCCGAACGGGCTCCTCGGTCCAGAAGTCGTACCAGCGGCCCCGTGGTAGATAGACGCGGCGGAAGCGCGCGTGCGGCTCTGCCACGGGAGCGACCAGCATGTCGGCGCCCCACAGGTACTCGTCGCCGCGTGAGACGGCCACAGGATCGTCGGGCGCGTGCAGCCAGAGCGCCCGCATGATCGGCATCCCGGTGTCTTGAGCGTCCTTGGCCGCGGTGTAGAGGTAGGGCAGCAGGCGATACCGCAGCTCCAGGTACTTCCGGCAGATCGGCTCGACCTGATCGTCGTGGAGCTCTCCGGGAGCCGGCTTCCAGCCCCGGGTCTCGTCCGGGCCGCCGTCTCCTCCGTCCCATCCCCAGGGGAGGCGCAGATGCCAGTTGCGGCCGTGCGACCGGAAGAGCGGGCAGAACGCCCCGAACTGGAACCAGCGCACGTAGAGCTCGCCCGTGAGCTCGTCGGTGGGGATGAACCCCCCGATGTCGGTTCCCCAATACGGCAGGCCGGACAGCGAAGTGTTGATCGCTACGGCAACGTGCGTCGCGAGCGTCTCCCACCGGCTGCGCACGTCGCCCGACCAGATGAATCCGCCGTAGCGTTGCACGCCGGGCGAGGCGTTGCGGTGCAGGGCGAAGGGCCGCTCGTTCGGCCGGTACATGAGCGTGCCCTCCCAGTACATCCGATGCCGATTGAACCGCGAGGGGCCGTCGAACCCGTCGCCCTGGTCGGGCCACCAGCCGTCCACGCCCACGTCCATGAGCGGCTTGTGCCACGGCCAGTAGCAGGCGACCTCGCGGTCGGGCGGCCAGTGCCCATCCTTCGTGCGTCCGCTGGGCAGCGGCGGCTCCGTGGTGCACCTGTCGTGCACCGTTCCCGTCAGCTCGTGCCCCTCGATCACGATGTGCAGGACGACCTTGAAGTGCTCCTCGTGGAGTCGCGAGATCATGTCCTTCGGATCGGGGAAGTTCTCCCGATTCCAGGTGAACTCCCCGTTGTGGGTGTTCCAGCCCGACGGGCAGAAATCGGTGCCCAGATAGATGAGCGCGTCGCAGGGGAGCATCTTCTCGCGGAACGCGCGGGCAACGCCCATGACCTCGTCCGGCCCGGCGAGCGTCCGATGCGACTGCATGTAGCCGAGCGTCCAGAGCGCGGGAAGCTGGGGATATCCCGTGATCCGGGCGTACTCGGCCATGATCGTCTTCGGGTCCTCGGAGCGCACCACGAACACGTCGAGCGGAGCGTCCGTGTCCTCGTGCGGCGTGAACACGCCGGCGGCTCCCGTGAAATCGAACGAGCCGTACGGCTGATGGATGAACATGCCCCAGCCGTCCGTGCCCACGAGCCACTGCACCGGCGCCCGCGTGCCGTGCGTGGCGAGCTGGTAGCCGCCCTGGCCGTTTCTCATCCGGTCCGTCGAGTCGCGCCGGTCGAATTGCGGGCCGCCCTCGCCGAGCCCGAGGAGCGGTCCGTCGCTCAGCACGAACTTCATGCCGGGGTCCGTGGCGCTCAGCACCAATCGCTGCACGGGTTGGCCGTCGGCGGTGTCCACGTGGATGGTCGGCGGTGCGTCCGAAAAGCGGACCACCAGGTCTCCCGCGCGCACGTGGGCGAAGGCCGCGTCGTCGCGTCCGCTCGCCACGGTCGATCCTTCGTCGTCCTTCGCGAGAGCGCCGGTGAAGGGAAGGGTGGCGGGTCTGCCACTCTCGATCGGACGGAGCGTGAGCCGCACGGTCCGGGCGCTCAACGAGGCCACCTCGAGCTCGACGGGCCGACCGGCGACGACGATGTCGGCAGGAAAACCGCGGAGCCGCGTGCCGGTGATGGCCAGGCCCGCGCCGGCGGCGCCCAACCGCTTCAGGACATCGCGTCGGGAGATCGGTTCGGTCATCGGGGTCGCTACCAGGTGAGCTGGATGAGGGAGACGCCCTGCCGCGGTAGCTCGAAGCTCAACAGGGTCTTCCCTCCCGTGATGGCGATCGGGCTGGGCCCGTCCAGCATCTGGAGATGGCCCGCCTCCTCGAGCGTCCTGTACTGCGCGGCCGTCGGCTGCTGCGGCGAGCCCATCTTCTTCCAGAGCGCGTACGCGTTGCTGTGCGTCTGGTCGATCCGGTAGTGCGTCATCGTCGCCTTGCCGTTCGGGAGCCCGGTGATCGTCAGCTGGACGTCGGCGGGCTCGGCCGGCAAGTCGTCGTCGTGGTAGTTCCATGCCAGGACGGACACCGAGTGCGCGTCACGACTTGCCAGGGCAGAGACGTCGTCCTGGCCGCGCACGCTCTCCTCGACCACTCGATCGAGCGGGAGCCCGCCGCTGCTCCGAATCGCCACCCGGCCGCCCCGCATCAGACCCAGCATCCGGAAGGTGTTGAGCACCGGCTTGTCGATCCCGTTCGATGCGAGCGAGCGGAATCCGTCGAAGTACCGCTGGCCCTCGAACTCGAAGGCCCAGGTCACGGAGCCGGCGAGGTTGACGCCGGTTCGGTCGGCGAGCTGATACGTGCGCGCGATCTGCTCGGCGGTGTAGCTCGAGTACATCGTCCCGTTGCGATAGTCGTTGGCCGGGTACTTGGTGACGGGGCAGGCCGCGCATCCCTCCGGGTCGGACTCACCGATCACGATCGGTAGGTGCGCCACCTGCGGGATCGAGGCCACGATCGAAAACCCGTTCGAGATCGCGCGCAGCTGGTTGGCGACGCTCATGCGGACATGCCCGTCCGGCTGGACTCGGGGGCCGCCCTTGGCGTGGAAGCTCACGAAGTCGATTGGGGAGCCGGTCTCGCCGGTGGCGTAGTTCGTGCCGCCCACCACGTGCTCGAGGAAGTCTCGCATGTACTTCTGCGTGCGGGCTCCGTTGGGCCCCGTGACCTCGGGGCCTCCGATACGCCCGGTCGGTAGCGCCCGCTTCAGCCCCGCCGCGGCGTAGTCGTAGAGCTTCTGGTATTCCTCGGACGTGCCCTGCCAGTAGCCGATGTCGGGCTCGTTCCAGACTTCCCACCACCACCCCTCGACCTCACCCCTACCGAACTTCTCGACCTCGTGGTGCACCCACTGGTAGACCAGCTCGCTCCACTTCTCGTAGTCGGTGGGCGGATAGGACCAGCCGGTGTAGATGTCGCCGTATGGGTCCCCCGGTTTCCAATGGTGGCGGTAGGGTGTGGGGTGAGAGGAGAGGGCCTCGGGCATGAAGCCGATCTCCACGAGCGGCTTGATCCCCTTTCTCACGTACGTGCCGAGGATGCTGTCGACGATGGTCCAGTCGTAGCGCGGGTCGCCGTTCGAGTCCTCGGTGTAGGCGTTCGTCGAGCCCCACTTGAGCGCCGCCGACCCGTCGCCCGTGTTGAGCAGGTTGTGCGTACGTACGTGGACGGGCACCGGGCTCAGCTCGGCCAGCTCACCGAGCAGCTTCACACCGTCCGGCATGTAGGTATAGTTGGGCTCGTCGTAGCCGAACCACGCCCAGATCGGGTCCATCGGGCCGATCTGGTGGTCGGCCTGGACCTCGATGCGGATCGGGTCGGCCTGCGCCGAAAGGCCGCCCGCCGTCAGGCATGCGCCGGCGAACAGCAGCGTCGGGAGGCGGAACGTCGTACGTGTCATCGGTCCGAGCTCGAAAACGGGTAGTGGGCGGCCAATATAGGGCGCGCCGCGCGGGCGGCGCGAACCGCGCTCTACCGTATCGAGAGGGCCGGGTTCACCGGGCTCCACGGCTTACGCCCGTCCCACGGCGGCGGCCGTGCCTCACCGCGTCGCCCAGGCCAGGATTCCGACGCTCCCGAGCACCGTGACCGCCGCCGCGACGGTTGCCCCGCCGACGGGCTCCCCGTGGAGCATCGCCCCGAGCACCAGCGCGATCACGGGGTTCACGTAGGCGTGTGTCGAGACCAGCGACGGGGAGCTTACCTGAAGGAGCCAGTGGAACGCGGTGTAGGCTACGATCGATCCGAACACCACGAGATACGCGATGGCGAGCAGCGACGGGCCACTCACGGCGCCGACGGCGTTCGACTCGCCGGAGAGGATCGCCAGACTCAACAGGATCACCGAGCCGGTCAGAAGCTCCATGGCCGTGCCCATGAGGGCGGAGGCTGGTACCGGAGCCCTCTTCGCCCTCGCTGCGCCGGCGCCCCAGAGGAGAGCGGAGCCCAGGAGCGCGAGGCTGCCCCACGGGTCGACGCCTGCTCCGCTCCGCCATGGAGAAGCGATCAGGAGCACGCCGAGGAGGCCCAACGCCGCGCCCGCTATCACGCCGATCCGACCCCGCACCCGCGAGTCCAGCAGGACGACGAAGACGGGAGACGTTGCGGCGAGCACGGCGGAAGTCCCCGAGGCGACGCGCAACTCCGCCCACGCGACCAACCCGTAGGCGCCGAGGACGAAGAGGCCCTGCACGGCCGCCGCGATCCATGCGTCGCGTCGAGGCCACGGCTCCCCGCGGAGGAGCGCCCAGGCCAGAAGCACCAGCCCCGCAACCAGAAACCGCAGGCCGACCATCAGCAGAGGCGGAAGCGTTTCCACCGCCACGGCGATGGCCAGATAGGTCGAGCCCCAGATCCCGTAGACTGCGGCGAACGCGGCCAGGAGCAGCGCTCGGGGTGGGGCGGCCGCCACCCCCGACGCTTCCGGGGACCCACGAGGTCGATCCGAAAGGGCGCGCGGGGGTGCCGCCGTCAACGCCCGCGAGGCCAAGTTTCCCTCCTCGTCAGCGGTGGCGCCGGCTCTCCGACGGCGACGGCGAACCTGATCCAGGCCTTCCCCCACGCCTTCACGGCCCGCTTCAGCAGCGCCGGTACGTGCCACTCCGGATGCTCCATCCGCTCGCTCATTTCAGCCTCGATCCACATCCCCCCCTCCTTGCCGATACCAGTAAACATGCTTATGGTGGTTAGATAAGATGGCAAGCGAATTCTAACCTGTCAAGAGATTTTTGGAGGTTATATATGGAAACGAGGGGGGAGCCGATCGAGCACTACGATCCGGTCGGGGGGAACCTGGCGCTGGACCTGTCCAACACGGTGTCTCGCCGGGGCCAGCCCGACCCGGGAGAGAAGCTCCACACGTACGGGGACCTGGTGGTCTGGGCCGAGCGCACGGGCCTGTTCGGAGCGGCGCGGGCCGATGTGCTGCGGACCGAGGCGGAAGCCCGTCCGTCCGACGCGGCAGCGGCGCTGGCCCGCGCGGTCGAGCTACGGGAGGCGATCTACAGGATCTTCTCCCTCGTCGGAGCGGGCGCGGACCCGGCGCCCGCGGACCTGGACCTGCTGTCGGGTTATCTCGAAGAGGGTGCCCGGCACCGCCGTCTGTCGCGCACGGACGCTGGGTGGGGATGGCTCTGGGAAGCAGGTGACGAGCCGCTCGCCCAAGTCCTCTGGCCGACCGCGTACTCGGCTGCCGAGCTGCTCACCGAAGGAGACCTCACGCGGGTCAAGGAGTGCGGCAACGACGCATGCACCTGGCTCTTCGTCGACATGAGCAAGAACCGCAGCCGTCGCTGGTGCGACATGAAGGACTGCGGCAACCGCGCCAAGGCTCGGCGCCACTATCGGAGACAGAAGAAGAACGGAACCTGAGGGAGGTGGGGGCCCCCGGGCCGGCCCCACCTCGTCGGCGCCGCTTCCTACCGCACGATCCTCGCCCCGGCCAACTCCGCCACTCCCGCGAGCGTCGTCTGCGCCGCGTTCAAGCCCAGCCTGAAGTCCTTGTCGCCATACGTCGTGTAGAGATCCGTGGGTTGGTGCCAGTTTGGATCCCACCCGTTGCCGATCTGCGTGCCGCGCTCGTTCTCGCGCAGGCTGATGGCGGGCACGACGTCCTTGAACGCGTCGGAGTCCGTGTTGGTCATGTGGTCGGTGACCGTGGCCGGGTAGTCCGTGGCGTACCGCTCGTTGGCGGCTTCGAGCTTCCAGGCCAGAGCTTGCGCCGCGTCGGCGAACTTCGACGTCGACTGAAACTCGATGTTCACGTCGGCCTCGGGCCGCTGCTCGGGTGGTAGCGTGCCGTCGGCACGCGGCATTCCGTGGTCGAAGAGCATCATGTCGTGCTGGATCATTCCGAGCCACCTGGGCTCGGGATACTTGCCGGAACCGGCCGGCGACTCCTTGCCCTGAAGCGCCTCGCGCTGCTCCACGTAGGCCCGCGCTCCGTTGAGCCCCGTCTCCTCGTTGTTCCAGAGCACGAAGCGGATGGATCGGTCGGTACGCACGTCAGGGCTGCTGAAGACCCGCGCGAGCTCCATGACCAACGCAGCGCCCGAGCCGTCGTCGTTGGCGGCCTGTCCCCAGCCGATGCCGTCCATGTGGCCGCCGACGATATACATCTCATCGGGATGCGTGCTCCCGATCTTGGTGCAGTAGACCTCCTGCCGCTCACCGGGTGCGCTGGGCTGCATGTCGATCGCCCGGATCTTCGGGTCCGGCTGCGCGAGCGAGTCCGTGTTCACGCCCGTGGGGCCCCGGATGCCTCGCGGGCGACCGCCGCCGGCGGCTCGTCTCGGCTCGCCGCTCTGTGGCGCCCCCTGGCCGCGGCGACGCCCGGAGCGCGGTCGCCGGGGGCGTGGCTCGTACGTGTACGTGAGGCGCGACACGTCCTGGCATCCGTAGCTCTTCAATTGCTGCTCGATCCAGTCGACCGCCCGCCGGTTTCGGTCCGTGCCCTGCCGCCGATCGCCGAACTGAGTGAGGCCCTTGATCGTGGCCTTGTACTTGTCGAGGTCGAGCCGGGCCACGAGGCGGTCGATGGAGTCGGCGGCGGGGGCCGTGGAGGCC
This sequence comes from uncultured Gemmatimonadales bacterium, assembly GCA_963751265.1. Classification (GTDB taxonomy): domain Bacteria; phylum Gemmatimonadota; class Gemmatimonadetes; order Longimicrobiales; family Gaopeijiaceae; genus SZUA-318. Next base: position 322,828 of record CAVVTU010000003.1, read on the forward strand.
GGCCCGGCAATCGCCGACGGGCCATGCGTCGGGGCGGCATCATGTGTGACCGGAGCGGTCGGGCCGAAGAACGGAACGAGCCCGAAGGTCGCAGCGATGAGCAGGGTCGCGCGCATCGGAAATCCTCTCTGACGACGGTGGAACGGAAGGCGGGCATGATAACGTGTCGGGTGGAATCCAGACACCGTGGCCGTTCCGTCGGTCGTGCGGGCCGCCCGGACGACCGACAATCGTTCCACGCAGAAGGCCCCGCCTCCCGGATCCGGGAGGCGGGGCCTCTCATATATCCTCCGCGCCCGTGAGGGCCGGAAGCGTCAGTCCGCGTCGGCCGCGATGCGGCTCAGAAGCGCGTTGCGGTCCCTGTCGGTAAGCAAAGGCGACTGGGCCAACTTCTGCGCCCGCGAGATCAGGTTCTGGACCACCGTCGCCTGACCGCGTGACTCCGCGATCCAGGCGGCATCCAGGAAGACCCGGGCGGCGGTCGCCACGTCTCCATAGGTGATTGCGATCTCTCCGGCGTCCTGAAGGAGAGACTGGGCCTTGCCCTCGTCACCGAGATAGAACTTCAGCCGGCTCGCCTCCACCATGTCCTGCACGGCCTGGCAGTCGCCGGCGGGCCGCAACTTCGCCGCGGCCTCCCAGTACTTGGCGGCCTCGTTGAAGAACTCCATCGATTTCCCCACCCGAGCGGCTGCGGCCTCATACCTCTGGGCCTTGGCCACGTCCACGCTCTCCTGGCCGGAGGCGGACTGTGCCAGCATACCGTTGGCTGTGAAGGCCATTCCCGCGAATGCGACGAATGCCACCGCACCCTTCATCCTCATCCCGTTCATCGCTCTTGCTCCGGTCTTGATGAGAGCTTCATTTCCGGAGCGACCCGCCCCTCCCCGATCCTGCCAGAACGGTCGTGCCGCCCGGTCGGGGCCCTCCGCCCCGTGCGGAGCGACCCCGGTTACTTCGTTGGACGCGTCGACAACCGCAAAGGTTGCGACGCTTCATTGATCTCTACGAAGCGGCATGCCGATCTGTTTCAGGGTGGAGCGCGGGAGACCCTCTCCCGCCGGACCGACGAGCTTCCTCGGGTGTAATCCTCGGCTCGCACACTGACGGACAGAGCTGCGCCATGGTGAGCCGCCCGGGGAGCTACCCACCGGGAGGTCGGGTCAACTACGGACCCGTGAAGGGGAGATTTCCCGATTGTAGAACAGCTCGCCTGCGGGGAAATTTCCTGCAGCGTACAACGAATGAATCCACAGGATGGAGCACTGTGATCACGCGTCTTCGCCGACTGCGTCGGACTCCCGCCCTGAGGGCGCTGGTGCGGGAGCACCAGGTCCTTCCCAGGCATCTCATCCTCCCCCTCTTCGTCACCGAGATCGAGGACGAGCCCACCGAGGTCCCATCCATGCCCGGCGTGTTCCGTTGGCCGGTGGACCGCCTTCCGGAGATCGCGAAGCAGGCGCGGGAAGCGGGGGTGGGGGCGATTCTCCTCTTCGGGATCCCGAGCCACAAGGACAGCCGCGGCTCGCAGGCCTCGGCCGAGGAAGGCATCGTCCAGCGTGCGGTCCGGGAGTTGCGTGACCGGGATTTCGACGGCTTGATCATCACGGACGTCTGCCTGTGCGAGTATACCGATCACGGACACTGCGGGCTCCTGGACGACGAGGGCATCGTCCTGAACGACCCGACGCTGGTGCGTCTGGCCGACACCGCCGTGTCTCACGCGCGTGCGGGTGCCGACATCGTGGCGCCGTCCGCGATGATGGACGGACAGGTCGAGGCCATTCGCGAAGCGCTCGACGAGGACGGGTTGAGCCACATCCCCATCCTCTCCTATTCGGCCAAGTACGCATCGTCCTACTACGGACCGTTCCGTGACGCGGCCGACGGAGCGCCCCGTTTCGGCGACCGGCGCAGCCACCAGATGGATCCCGGCAACGGTCGGGAGGCGATGCTCGAGCACGTCGTCGATCTGGAGGAAGGCGCCGACATCCTGATGGTGAAGCCGGGACTGGCGTATCTGGACATCGTGCGGCGCACGCGCGAGTCCTACCCGGATCACCCCCTCGCCGTGTACAACGTGAGCGGCGAATACAGCATGGTGAAGGCGGCGGCCGAGCGGGGGTGGATCGACGAGCGCGCGGTCGTGCTCGAGACCCTCACGGCGTTCCGCCGGGCCGGTGCCGACATGATTCTCACCTATCACGCTCTGGACGCAGCAGGTTGGCTATCCGATGAGCTCTGAAGTACCCGCCGTCACCCTCGGACACTTCTCCACCTACCGCTTCACTCCGCGGTTCTGGGAGCTGGATGTGGAGGCGCGCCGCGAGCGTGCCCGCGCCTGGTTCGAAGGACTGCGGGACACGGCGGAGGCGGCCCACCTCTACCTGGTGCGTGGCCTCGAATCGGAAGCGGACGTCCTGGTGTGGTGCACCGTGCGGCTTCCGGAGCCGGGCGACGCCGGCGGCTATTTCGCCGAGCGCGCCCACGCGGAGAACCGGCACCGGGACATCCTGGAGCCGATGCACGCGCTCTGGGGGCTGACACGCCCCTCCGAATACAGCCGTAGCCAGCGCTCCGCCCAGGAGATCGATCCGCTGGCGCCGGAACGTTCGCCCTACCTGGTGATGTACCCGTTCACCAAGACGGCCGATTGGTACCTGCTCGGGCGGGACACCCGCCAGGGCATGATGAACGAGCACATCCGCATCGGGAAGCAGTTCCAGGAGATCACGCAGCTCCTGCTCTACTCCTTCGGGCTGCAGGACCAGGAGTTCTTGGTGGTCTACGAGACCGACGACCTGTCGCTGTTCTCCCGTCTGGTGTACGACCTGAGAGATACCGAGGCCCGGCGCTACACGAAGGCCGATACGCCTCTACACACCGGGATCCTGCTGGACCTCGACCGGTGGCTGGAGACGTTGGGATGAGCGAAGCACCTGTGGAGCTCTTCGTCCTCGGCAGCAGCCAATCCGTCGCTTCGCAGCACGAGCGGGAGCTGCTGCACGTGGACGTGGACGAGATGTACGAGGCCCTGACCGAGTTGATCGGCCGGGGACTGCTGGACGAGGCTGTTCCCCTCGGCACGTGTGGCCGGGTGGAGGTCTACGGGACGAGCCGGCAGCCCGAACGGGCGATGCGCGCGTTGCGCAAGATGCTGGCCCATCGGACCGGCATTCGCCCGGACCAGATCGCGGCGCACTCCTACGTCCATCGTGGCAGGGATGCCGTGGTCCACCTCTTCCGGGTCGCGGCCGGGTTGGATTCGGTCGTATACGGTGAGGCCCAGATCATAGGGCAGGTGAGGGATGCCCTGGAGGATCCGCGCACCCGCGAGACCGCCGGTACGATCCTCCTCCGTCTCTTCCAGAGCGCGCTGGCGGCGGGCAAGCGCGTTCGAACGGAGACCCGGATCGGACGGGGAGCCGTCTCCCTGGCCGGTGCGGCGCTCCAGCTCCTACAGCGCCGCGTGGGATCACTGAAGTCCCTGTCGGGGGTGGTCCTCGGTGCCGGTGACACCGGCGTCCTCATGGCGCGGCTTCTGCGCAAAGAGGGCCTGGGTCGGTTGACCGTGGCCAACCGTACGCTCTCCAAGGCGGAGCGGGTGGCGAGGGAGCTCGGGGGAGAGGCCGTCGAGCTCGAGGATATCGAGCGTCTGATCCTGGAGGCGGACATCGTGATCGGCGCTGTGGGCGAGCGCCTCGATATGGTGAAACCGGAGCCCCTGCAGGCGCCGTTCTCCAACGGGTCCATGAAGGAGCGTTATTTCATCGACCTGGCACATCCACGGAACTTCCACCCCGACCTGGCGGAGCTGCCGGGGGTTCACCTCGTGGATCTGGAGAAGGTCTTCGAAGACGTGGAGGCTGCGCGCGAGGCGCGCGCTGCCGAGACTCCACGCGCCGAGGAGATGGTCGGCGAGGAGGCGGATTCGTTCACGAAGTGGCTCCGCACCCGCGAATCCGCGGCCGTGCTCAAAGCGGTCCGGCGGCAGGTGCTCGAGACCGCCCGCGTGGAGGCCGAACGGTATGCTCGTGGGCGGAGCGAGGAGGAGCGGGAAGATCTGCTCAGACTGGCTCGCTCGTTGGCCCGATCGCTTCTACACACGCCCACGGTGGCGCTCCGTGAGGCGGACCCGGGCAACGCCGAAGGACGACAGCTACTGGAGAGCGCGACGTCGCTCTTCGGTGTGGAGCTGTCCGGAACCGGAGCGTCGGAGCCTTCGTGACCGTACTTCGGCTGGGCACCCGCGGCTCGCTGCTGGCGATGGCGCAGTCCCGCGGGGTCGCCGCGGCGCTCGAGGCCGCCGTCCCCGGGCTGTCCGTGGAGCTCGTGGAGATCCGTACCTCGGGGGACCGCATCCAGGACGTTCCGCTGGGACCCCACCTCGGGCAGTCGTTCTTCACCAAGGAGATCGAGGACGCGCTCCTCGACGGACGCGTCGACCTGGCGGTCCATTCGTGCAAGGACCTTTCCAGCGCTCTTCCCGACGGACTCGTGCTCGGGGCCGTACCGAAACGAGAAGATCCCCGTGACGCGCTGGTGAGCCGGGGCGCCGGGCTGAGTGACCTGCCGGCTGGCGCACGGGTCGGAACGTCGAGCCTCCGCCGCAAGAGCTTCTTGGCGCAGGCGCGTCCCGACCTCGCCATCCAGGAGCAGCGCGGCAACGTGCCGACGCGGGTTCGCGCCGTCGACGAGGGCAAGGCCGATGCCGTAGTGCTGGCCGTGGCCGGGCTCCGCCGGTTGGATCTCCAGGACCGCATCGTGGAGATCCTCGAGCCGGACATCATGTTGCCCGCCGCGGCACAGGGGGCCCTGGCGCTCCAGATCCGGGCCGACGACGCGAGTGCGGCTCGCATCGTCTCGACGCTCGACGATCCGGATGCGCGTGCCGAAGTGACGGCGGAGCGGGCTTGCCTTCGCCGCCTCGAGGCCGGGTGTCAGGCGCCGCTCGGCGTGCTCGCACGGGCCTCGGCAGACGGTGTCCGTGTGCGCGCGGCGATCGCGTCGCCGGAGGGACTTCTTTGGGTGAGTGCCGAAGGCACGCGTGAGGCCCCGGCCGACGCGGGCGTGGCGTTGGCCGAGGCGCTCCTCGCGAAGCTCGAGCTCGAGTCCCTGAACGAGGCAGCCTGGGCGGGAGCGCCGGCACGGCCCCGGAGCGCGGGTTGATGGGCCGTCTCGACGGCAGCGTGGTGGCCACGACCCGGGAGGGTGGGGCCGAGGACCCGCTCGTGGTGCAGCTCCGCGAGGAGGGCGCTCAGGTGGTGGTCTGGCCCACCCTGGTGACCGGGGTGGCCCGCGATCCCGAACCTCTTCGAGCCGCCGCTCGCGGGCTCGACCGCTACGACTGGGTGATCTTTACGAGCGCCCGGGCCGTTCCGGCCCTGTGCGAGCTGGTGCCGGAGCCGCCACGCGGCGTCTGTGTCGCAGCCGTGGGGAAGGCGACGGCGGCAGCGGTCGTCGAGCATGGTTGGAGGGTCACGGTGACCGGGAAGGGAGGTGGCGCGCGTGGCCTCATCGAGCATGTGGCGGAGTTCGCCTCGCTCGACGGAGCCCGGGTCCTCTTCCCTGCCGGATCGCTTGCGCGGCCCGTGCTCGAGGAGGAGCTCGAGGCGCTCGGCGCCCAGGTGGATCGCGTGGAGGCCTACCACACGCGCGAGACTCCGCCGGACGGGACGCTGGTGCGCAGGGATCTGTCCGCCGGCGTGGACGTCGTGACGTTCGCGAGCCCGTCCGCCGTGCACTCCCTGGCCGGGGCGCTCGACGACGATCTGGCCGGCGCGCTCGCCGGGGTAGGCATCGCCGCGATCGGCGAGACGACCGCCAAGGCGCTCGAAGACGCCGGCGTCACCGATGTGGAGATCGGCGCCCGCGCCGGCATGACCGGCCTCGTGGATGCCTGCGCAACGCTCCTGCATCGCTCGGCGGGGGATTCGACGTATGTCTGAGTCACGACCCGGGTCGGGAAGACTCTTCGAGCGGGCCTGCCGCGGCGTTCGTGGCCCTCGCCCCCCGGTGTGGATCATGCGCCAGGCCGGCCGCTATCTGCCGGAGTACCGCAAGATCCGTGAGCGTGTGGACTTCCTCACCGCCACGAAGACGCCGGAGATCGCGGCTCGCATCACGCTCCAGCCGGTCGAGCGCTTTCCGCTCGACGCAGCCATCCTTTTCAGCGACATCATGACGCCGCTGGAGGGAATGGGGATTCCTCTGGACTTCGCGCCCGGCCCGGTCCTGCAGGAGCCGATCCGCTCGCTCGATGCGATCCGTGCGCTACGGCCTCTGGATCCGGACGAGGGTGTGCCCTTCGTCCTGGAGACGCTCGGCCTCGTGCGCTCCGATCTCCGGGCAGACGCGTCACTCATCGGATTCTGCGGTGCGCCGTTCACACTGTTCTGCTACCTGGTCGAGGGCGGCGGCTCCAAGGACTTCGCCGAGGCCCGCGCCTTCCTGCGCCAGGAGTCCGAGGCGGCGACGGAGCTTTTGCGCCTGCTCGGCACGTCGATGGCGCGCTACCTGGTGGCGCAGGCCCGGGCGGGTGCGAACGCCCTCATGCTCTTCGACTCGTGGGCCGGACTGCTTGGGCCGGAGACCTACCGGCGCTTCGTGCTTCCGGTAGTCGACGACACCGTGCGCGCGATCCGAGCCGAAGTCGACCTGCCATTGATCTACTTCGCTCACGGCGGGACGACGCTTCTGCCCGACATCCGGGGACTCGATGTCGACGTGGTGGGCATCGACTGGACGCTGCCCCTCTCCCGCGCCGTGCGCGATCTGGGTGAACAGGCGGTCGTACAGGGCAACCTCGACCCTGCGGCGCTCTTCGCGCCCAGACCCGAGTTGGCCGCCGCTACGGACCGGGTCCTCGAGGAAGGCGCGGCGGCCGCGGCCCACGTGTTCAACCTCGGCCACGGAATCCACCGCACAACCGATCCCGACCAGGTGGCGTTCCTGGTGGACCACATCCACGAGCGCTCTCTGCAGAGTGTGGCGCCCTGACGACCGAAATCCCCGACAGGAGCGAAACCCCGTGCCCCTCGGAGTCCTCGTAGTGAACTTCGGCGAGCCAGCCGAAGCCACGCTCGACCAGGCGCGACCCTATCTCGAGCGGATCTTCCTCCAGAACGCCGGTCTCGAGGGACACGCCGACGAGGCGGCGGTGGCGCGGGCGCGTCAGCTGGCTGCCGATCGGGCGCCGAGCCTGGTCGAGGACTACGAGGCGATCGGAGGCTCTCCCCTGAACGGACAGGCGGACGAGCAGGCCGCGGCCCTGGAGCGTGAGCTTTCCTCGGCGGGGATGGACGTGCACGTCTACTCGGCGTTCCAGTTCACCGACCCGGCCATTCGGGCGATGCTGGAGCGGGCCAGGGAAGACGGAGTGGACACCCTGGTCGGGCTTCCGGTCTATCCGATGTGTGGTTACTCGACCACGGTGGCGGCGCTGACCGACGTCCGTCGGACGCTGGACGAGCTCGGATGGACGCCCCGCCTCGTGGGTCTCTCCGGATGGCACGACCATCCCGACTACGTCGCCATGCGGGTGAGCCACGTACGGGCCTTCGTGAAGGAGCGCGGGCTGGATCTCGATGCCCCCGACACCCTCCTCTACTTCTCGGTGCACGGCACGCCGGTCCGGTACCTGGGCGAGAAGGGCCGTTACGACCGCTACGTGCAGGAGCACTGCCGAGCCGTCGCGGAAGGGCTCGGCGCCGACCGGTACCGCGTGGGCTTCCAGAACCACGCGAACCGGCGCATCGTCTGGACCCGGCCGGACAACGAAGACGCCATTCGTGAGACGGAGGAGCGACGTCTCGTCGTCGTCCCGATCTCGTTCATGCACGAGCAATCGGAGACGCTCGCCGAGCTCGATCACGAGCTGCGCGACTTCGTGGAGGGGGAGGGGAAGGAGTTCCACCGGGTGCCCGTGCCCCATGACGATCCCCGCTTTCCCGTGCTCCTCGCGAGCCTCGTGACCGAGGCGATCGCCGAAGATCCTCAGGGATCGGGCCTCCTTTCCGCCTGCCGGTGCTGTTCCTTCGAGGACACCTGGTGCACGAACGGGAGTCGCGAGCTTCCCCCGAGCCCCTACGTTCCGGCCGACGCGGTCTGAGCGTCCGACGATGACGGACGGCAACGGGGCATGATCGCGGTCGTCGGGGGCGGAATCACGGGCCTCGCCCTGGGCTACGAGCTCGAGCGACTGGGCGTCGAGTACGTCGTGCTCGAGGCTGCGTCACGGCCCGGAGGCGTGATCCGGAGCGCGTGTGTCGACGGCCGCATCCTGGAGTGGGGCCCCCAGCGCACCCGCCTCACGGCCGCGATGCGAGATCTGGTGGGGAGGCTCGGGCTCGAAGACCACGTGATCACCGCCCCGACCGACCTCGACCTCTTCGTCTACCGCAAGGGACGGCTGCGTCGCGTTCCCTTCTCGGCGGTGGACTTCTTCCGCTCCGACATCGTGGGTCCGCTGGCCAAGCTGCGTCTGGTCTTCGAGCCCTTCACGGCAGGCGCCGACCCGAACGAGCGCGTCGCGAGCTACTTCACGCGCAAGGTCGGACGAGAGATCTACGAGACGCTCGTCGCGCCGCTGTACGGAGGGCTCTACGGGTCGGATCCGGCGGACATGGTGGTCGGGCTCTCACTCGGACACGTCCTCCGCGAGTTCGGGATTCGCAGGAGCCTTACCCTCCCGCTCCTGAGGCGGGGAGGGCGCATCCGGCCTCCCGCGCCCCTCTCCTTCAAGGAAGGAATGCAGACCCTTCCGGAGGCGCTCGCGCGCGCGTTGGGCGAGCGGCTCCGACTGGAGAGCCCCGTCCGACGGCTCCGCCGTGGCGGTGGCGGCTGGGCGCTCGAAACGGATTCGGAGGTCGTGGAGGCCGACCAGGTCGTGTTGACCGTGCCCGCACCCGTGGGTGCCGAGCTCCTCTCCGAGGTCGCTCCGAGCGCGGCGTCCGCGCTCAGCATGCTCCACTACAACCCCCTGGCCGTGGTGCACCTCGATGCCGACACACCGCTGCGCGGGCTCGGCTTCCAGGTGGCATTCACCGAAGACGACCTCGCCCTGAGGGGCGTCACCTTCAACGACTCGCTCTTCGGACGCCGGAACGTGTACACGGCCTATCTCGGTGGTGCCCGCCGTCCGGAGGTTTCCGACATGGGCGAAGACGCGCTGGCGAGCCTTGCCGTCGAGGAGTTCAGGCGCTGCACGGGCTACGACGCGACGCCGCTCGCCGTCGAGCACGAGACGATGCCGGCGTGGGACACGTCGTGGAGCGCGTTGGACGGCCTCACCCTACCCGACGGGATCCGGGTGGCGGCGAACTGGTCGAGCCGACCGGGGATCCCTGGCCGGCTCGTGGATGCCCGCCGCACCGCGAGCGCGTTGGCGCCGACCCGATAGCCGGTCGCCGAAGAGGGAGGTGCGCCGAACCGCGCCGCGCTCCTCTCGCAGGGGCACCGAGCGTGACCCGCCGTCCGCCCGGTGACTCGTCCTGATGGGTCGTGAAAAGCTTCAGCGGCTCGTCATAGGACCGGGAGGGGAATCCCGTGCGAGAGGGCGCGTTTCGCGAAATACTCGTCCACCGGCTCCGCCTCGCCGGCGTCGACCATGCGCTGGTAGCGCACCGGGATATGCGCGCAGAACGGCTCGGCCTCGAGCGGATCGCCCGTGACGGCGTACGCTCGGGCGCGGCTACCGCCGCACACGGGCAGGTACTCGCAGACCGAGCACTTGCCCTTGAGCAGCGAACGGTCGCGGAGCTGCTTGAAAAGCGGCGCGTTCCGGTACGTATCGACCAGATCGTGCGTGCGCAGGTTGCCCGCCGACTTGGGCAGGAAGCCGGACGGGAAGATGTCGCCCACGTGGCTCACGAAGAGGAAGCCGTCGCCGTCGTTGACGCCCCGAGCCCGCCCGATGCCGTCGCTCAGCGAGTGCGCGACGCCGTCGGTCAGGATGTCGGACGACTCCGCCCTCATTCCTTCGCGCCGCTCGGCGACCTTGCGCTGGAGCACCACGCGGCCGTAGTGGGGCGCCGCCGTGGCCTTGATATCGAAGGGCACCGTCTTGGCCAGGTCGTAGAGCTCGTTGAAGACCCGCTCGAACGCGTCGGCGCCGGCGACGTCTTCGGGCTGGGCGCGCCCCATCGGGATCAGGAAGAAGACCTCCCAGAAGACGATGCCCAGCTCGGACAGGAGCTCGGCCATGACGGGGAAGTCGTTCACGTTGTGGCGCGCCACAACCGTGTTGACCTGGGTGGACATGCCGATCTCGCGCGCGGTCCGCAGAATGCGCAGGCCATGATCGAACGAGCCCTGCACCTGGCGAAACTCGTCGTGCACGCCGGCTGTGGATCCGTCCAGGCTCACCGCGAGGCGTGCCATCCCGGCGTCGTACAGCTCGCGCAAGCGCTCCTCGGAACAGAGCGGCGTGGTCGCCGGAGTGATGGCCATGCGCAGGCCGAGGTTGGCGCCGTAGCGCGTCAGCTCGACGATGTCGGGGCGCTTGAGCGCGTCGCCGCCGGAGAACACGAAGATGATGGGCCCGAAGCGGCGCACGTCGTCGAGAAGCTTCTTCGCCTCGTCGGTGGTCAGCTCGTCCGGGTTCCGCAGCGGCTGCGCTTCGGCCCGGCAGTGCTTGCACGCGAGGTCACACGCCTGGGTCGTCTCCCAGATGACGAGGAAGGGAGCTTGGTCGAAATCCTTGGGCATACCCGGATGTCCGGATCCGCCATGTCTCCGGGGGTGTCCCCCGCTCCCGTTTCCATGTCCGTGGGCCATCGGTTCGTCTCCAATGAGGGCAGTCCGGACCCTTCAGGTCCATTCACCTTGAAATATGTGTCTGGCATCGACCTGGGGCTGTGGGGGGGTGGACGTCCGCTTTCGTAGGGAAGCTCCCCAGGCGACATCCGTATTCCTCGGGATGGCGGAGTTGCGGGGTTCCCGGATGGAGTGGGCCGCGGTCCGGACGACGTGCCGCTTGGCCATCCGCGTTCGGGCCGTCGAGGCGGTTGCCTGGAAGGCGATTGTGGCACATCATGGATACTGGTTCTCCGAATAGGAACCAGCCCGCGCCGAAAACGTAGTCCCTCCCGTCGGCGTGGATCCCCAATCGGGTTCTGAGGCCCTGACCTCTGCGCGCAGCTCCCTTTCTCGAGCGTGTCGACCCGCGAAGCCACGACTGTTCCCTCGGAGGGCGGATGAGGCAAATCTCCGGATGGTCGGCGTGTGGCCTCGCCTTGACCCTGGCCCTCGTCGGCGCCTGCGGGCCGACGCCCAAGGTGGCCGTCATCGGGATGGCCGGCGTGGGCTCCGATGCGCTCTTCCTGAAGCCGATGGCGGACAGCTTGATGGCGCTCCCGCAGCCCATCCGGGTGAAGATCTTCGACGGCGGGCAGGCGAGCGACGCGTACCGGACGGGACTCCAGACCGCCCAACAGGTGGTGCAGATGCCCGGCCTGGTGGCCGTGGTCGGACATCAGGACAGCCGCTCGACGCTGGTCGTGGGCCCGGTCTATCGTGACGCGGGCGTTCCGCTGGTCGTGCCGAACGCCACGAGCCGGGCCATCAGGAACCTGGGTCCCCGGGTGTTCATGATGGAGGCGGACAACGGGGAGGAAGGTACGTTCCTTTCTCATGTGGCCGTGAACGCGCTCGCCGCCCGACGCGTGACGATCTTCCACCTGTCGGACGAGTTCGGCATGGATCTCGACGAGAGCGTCCGGAGTGCCCTCGACTCGGCGGGCGCCCGCGTGATCGATGATGTCGAGTACGGGCTCAATCGCTGGAGCTGTCCGGACGACTTCAGGGCGCTGGTCGACGCGTCGTTGACGCGCGGCGTCCCGGACGTGGTCGTGCTCGGGAGTCGGACCCGGGATGCCCGGTGCATCGTGCGCCTCTTCGGCGAACGCGCGCCCGGGGTCCGCTTCCTGGCGGGCGACGGGGTCAACATCGGCGAGAGCCTCGTGGATCGGCTCGGTCCCGCGGCGGATCGGATGTGGGTGGTGCACTTCTGGAGCTCCGAACAGGATTCGGCGTCGCGCGCGTTCGCGGCGGAGTACGAGCGGCGGGTCGGTACGCCCCCCGACGCCGCCGCGGCGCTCCGGTGGGACGCCGTGTGGATGGTGGCGGAGGCCGTGAAGGCGGTCGGGCCGAAGCGCGATCGCGTGACCTCGTACCTCCGCGATCTCGGCCGTGGGCGTCCGCGGTACGAGGGCGTGAGCGGAGCGGTCTCGTTCGGTTCGGGAGCCGTACACCCGTTCATCGTCGTGGATGCCTGGGGCCATCCGGTCGCGCGGAGGGGCTGGTGAGCACCCCGGCACCCCGGCATTCGTGGACCGTTCGTCGGCTCTTCCTTCTGGCGCTCGGTGGCGTGGCGCTCTACCTGCTCGCGTTGGCCGTATCCGTCGGCGCCCTCCTGGCCCCACACGTCTCTGCGCTGCACACGGACACCGAGCGACTCCTCCTGGAGTTCGAGGGCTTCGCCGGCCAGAGCGCCCGTCTCGATCGTGCGATCACGGACGCACAGCGGCAGCTCGACGATCGTGAGCTGGACAGCGTCCGGGCGACCGTGGCCGACGCACGGGCGGCGACACCCACGGAGCTCACCGAGGCGGCGCGGGAAGCCATGGTGGGTGCGCCGCTCGAGATGCGGGCGGCGCTCGCGGAGGCCATCGAGAGGGACTCGGAGATCCGGGACCTGTTCACCCAGACCGTCGCGCTGCTCGACCTGGGGCGCATCGACGGGGCGCGTGCATCGCTCACCGAGGCGAGCTCGTTGGTCGCTCAACTCGTCTCGACCATGGCCCGTGCTCAGCAGGCGGGGGTCCGGGACGTGGCGGCCCGAAGTCAGGCCTTGGACGACCTGGCACGAAGGGGGTCGCGTGCCCTCGTCGTGCTCTCGCTCCTCGGCGTTCTCCTCATCGGGGGCGTAGGGGTGCTTCTCCACCAGCGGCTGTACATCCCTTTGACCACGCTGGACGCCGGACTCCGCGCTGCTTCTTCGGGCGACCTTTCGGTCCGCGTTCCCGCGGTTCGCGACGACGAGCTCGGCCAGCTGGCCCAGCTCTTCAACCGGATGGTAGAGGAGCTCGGGGAACGTGAGGCCGAGCGTAGGGAGGTGACGCGTCGCATCCTCGACGCCGCGCTGGATGCCGTGATCACGGTAGACCTGGAGGGGACGATCACGAGTTGGAATCCCGGTGCCGAGTCCATCTTCGGCTGGACGGCGGCGGAAGCTATCGGAAGGTCCTTCGAGCAGGTGATCTCGCTGCCCGAGTTGAGGGAGAGGCAGCGGCGCGGGCTGGACGGTGTCCTGGCGGATGGGAGCAGGGTGTTCGGGGAGCGCGTGGAGATCCCGGCCCAGCGCAAGAGCGGTGAGGTCTTCACCGCCGAGGTCTCCGTGGCCCCGCTTGCCGAGGAGGGCGATACGGTCGGTCTGGCGGGCTTCGTTCGGGACGTGACCGAGCAGCGGCGGGCGGAGGAAGCGGTCCTGCGCAGCGAGGAGATGCTTCGCAGCGTCATCGACAACTCGACCGCCGTCATCTTCGTGAAGGACCTCGAGGGTCGCTACACGCTGGTCAACCGACGTTTCGCCGAGCTGTGGCAGGTCTCGGCGGAGGATGTGGTCGGCAAGGCGGATGCGGAGTTCCTGCCGGGGGAGACCTACGACGAACTGCGGTCCCACGAAGCCACCGTGGTGGCCTCCGGCCGTCCCGAGCAGTTCGAGGAGCGGGTGGCATTGCCCGGAGGCATCCGTGACTTCGTCGCAGTGAAATTCCCTCTCTCGGATCCGAGCGGGGCTCCCTACGCGGTCTGCACGATCTCCACCGACGTCACCGAGTTCCTGCATCTTCAGGATCAGGTCCGGCGCGCTCAACGCCTCGAGTCCATGGGGCGGCTCGCCGGCGGCATCGCCCACGACTTCAACAACCTCACTTCGGTCATCCTGGCGCACGCCCAACTCGCCATGGAGGACGCGGGGAGCGCGGAGGTGCGAGAGGGGCTCGACGAGATCGAGCGCGCCGCCCACCGTGCCGGCGTACTCGTGTCCCAGCTCCTGGGGTTCGCCCGCAGACAGATCGTGGCGCCCCGCGTGGAAGACGTGAACGTTCTGGTGCAGGGAATCGTGGACATGGTGATCGGCAGCCTGGAGGATACGGTCGAGGTCGCGACCCGGCTCGATCCAGACGCCGGATCCGTCAACGTCGGCCCGGGACAGTTCTCCCACGTCCTGCATGGCCTGCTCATGAACGCCCGCGACGCCATGGGGGCGGAGGGGGGGAAGGTGACGGTGTCCACCGGCCGCGCGAGTGTGGAGGGGGGTGATCCGTCGAACGATCTGGCCCCCGGCGAGTACGTCGTCGTGACGGTTACCGACGAGGGTCCCGGCATTCCGGACGAGGTCATGGACCGCATCTTCGAGCCATTCGTCACTACCCGGGGAAGCAGCCGGGGCCTCGGGCTCGCGACCTGTCACGGGATCATCAAGCAGGCGAAGGGCACCATCACCGTGCGAAACCTCGACGGAAGAGGCGCGGAGCTCGCGGTCTATCTGCCTCTTGTGGGTCCCTTCGACGACTGAGCCTCCGTCCCGTCGGCCAGGGGGTGGACGTGGTTGCCGGGCCCTGATCGGATCCCCAGGTTCTTTGGCTCCGGGGAAGCGGTGCAGTGCTTCCCCGGGACTGGCTGATCGCACAACCCCTGCCGGAGAATCTTCCATGCTACGGCGAGTGAATCGTTCCCACCTTCCGCTGGTCGCACGGCTGGCCTTCGCGGTGATGCTCCTCGGAATCGCCGGATCGGCCGCGGCGCAGCAGACGCGTCAGCTCACCGCGGCCGACTACGACCAGGCCGTGAAGTTCCTCGCTCCGAACCTCGCCGGCACGGTGGTCGGCGGGAACGTGGATGCCCATTGGCTCCCGAACGACCGTTTCTGGTACCGGAGCCAGACCATGGACGGGTACGAGTTCGTGGTGGTCGACCCGCGCGCACGCACACGCAAGCCTGCCTTCGATCATGCGGCCGTGGCGAAGGCCCTGGGGGCCAAGACCGGGGAGAGCTACGAGCCGGGCGACCTCCCCTTCCGGGAGATCGAGCTGTCCGACAACGGACGCAGCGTGTCCTTCAACGCCGCCGGACGCCGTTGGTCGTGCGACGTGGGTGGGAGCGCCTGCACGGAACTGGGGGCCGCCACGGCAACCCCGGAGCCGACGCCCCGCTTCGGCTTCGGCCGGGGTCCCACGTCGTCCGACGGGAAGCCGCTGACGCTCTCTCCGAACGGCAAGCTCGGCGCCTTCGTCCGCGACTGGAACCTGTGGGTACGAGACATGGATACCGGCGCGGAGAAGCCGCTCACGACCGACGGTGTCGAGAACTATGGCTATGCGACCGACAACGCCGGGTGGAGGCACAGCGACCGGGCGATCCTCAAGTGGTCACCGGACTCGAAGATGATCGCCACCCAGCAGCAGGACGACCGGCCGGTCGGCGACATGTATCTGGTTCGGACCAAGGTCGGTCATCCCGAGCTCGAGGCGTGGAAGTATCCTCTTCCGGGAGACAGCATCGTCTCCATGGTTCACCGGGTCGTGATCGATGTGGATGCCGGGACGGTGGTGCGCCTCCAGATGCCCCCGGATTTCCACCGGGCCATGCTGGGCGACGACATCAGCATGGACGACTACCAGTGGAATCCCGACGATTCCCAGCTCGCGCTGGTATCGACGTCTCGCTATCACAAGTCGGCGACGCTCAAGGTGGCGGACACCGAGAGCGGCGAGGTACGTACGATCATGGAGGAGACGGTCCCGACCCAGTACGAGTCGGTGACGGGGTATCGGGTCCTGTGGGACACGCACGAGGTGGTCTGGTTCTCCGAGCGCGACAACTGGGGCCAGCTCTACCTCTACGACCTCAACACGGGCAAGCTGAAGCGGAAGATCACCGACGGTGAGGGTCCGGTGATCTCCATCGAGCGCCTCGATCCGAAGAGCCGCACGATCTGGTACGGCGCGAACGCCCGCGAGCCCGGCCAGGATCCGTACTTCACGCACTTCTATCGGATCGGCCTGGACGGCGGCAGGCAGATCTCCCTGACCCCCGACGTCGGCACGCATTCGATGCAGCTCGCGCCGGACGGACGGTATCTGGTGGATACGTACTCCCAGCCCGACGTGCCGCCCGTGGTCACGGTCCGGGACCGCGACGGGAAGCAGGTGATGCAGGTCGAGAAGGCCGACATCTCCAAGCTGCTCGCCACGGGTTGGAAGCCACCGATCCCGATCACGGTCAAGGCGCGCGACGGCAAGACCGACCTCTACGGGGTGATGTTCCGCCCGACGAATTTCGATCCGAACAAGAAGTACCCGATCATCAACAACGCGTATCCAGGACCTCAGAGCGGAAGCGTGAGAGGTCGCGCATTCACGGCGGCGCGCGGTGACAAGCAGGCCCTGGCGGAGCTCGGGTTCGTCGTGGTATCCATCGACGGCATGGGCACGCCGGGTCGCTCGAAGTCGTTCCACGACAAGTGGTACGGCGCGATGGGGCGCGACAACACGCTCCCCGACCAGGTGATCGGGATGAAGGAGTTGGCCCAGAAGTACCCCTGGATCGACATCGATCGCGCGGCCATGTGGGGCCACTCCGGCGGAGGGTTCATCACCGCCGATGCGATGTTCCGCTATCCCGATTTCTTCAAGGTCGGGATCTCGGAGTCGGGTAACCACGACCAGCGCGAGTACGAGGACGACTGGGGAGAGCGGTACCAGGGCGAGCTCATTCGCACCGACGGCACGGACAACTACGCGCCTGAAGCCAACGAGGACCTGGCCGGGAACCTCAAGGGCCACCTCCTCATCGCGCACGGGTCGGTGGATGACAACGTGCCCCCCTACAACACGCTCCTGGTCGTCGACGCGCTGATCAAGGCGAACAAGGACTTCGACATGCTCCTGCTGCCGAACCAGCGACACGGCTACGGCGTCGACTCCAACTACATGATGCGCAAGCGGTGGGACTACTTCGTGAAGTGGCTTCTGGGCGCCGAGCCACCGAAGGAGTACGAGATCAAGATGCCGGACCTCAGACGGAGGTAGGGGGACGTGTGCGGGCGGGTCCGGGGGAGGGAGGCACGCGTTCCTCCGCCAGGGCCCGCTCGCCTGTTCGAGCCTGAGACTGCGGGGCTCGCTTAGCGACGCGGCGCATCCGGTGTGTTGCCGGGCAACCTTCGTCTGCTGCGCCGCGCCGATGACCCGATCGGAGGAACGCGTACCTCCCTCCCCCGACCGACCGGCTGGGAAGGCCGAAGGGGCCGGGCTCGTTCGAGCCCGACCCCTTCAATGTCTTCGTCCGCCCGCGAGGGCGCCCACACACGTTCACCCGAACCGGGCGATCTCTACACTCCTCAGGTGAATCCGCTGCCGCAGCTTCCCCCCGACGAGGAGGATCCCCCGTATCCGGAGCTCGATCGGCTCCCGATCACGTTCACGGCCGTGAACGCGCGCTCGACGTTCTTCGAGCCGCACTCCGAGCACTCGCGTCCCTCCCCGGAGGAGTACGCGGATATCGAAAGGCGCACCTCGAAGGACGCGCCGCAGTCCTGGCAAACAAAGTCGTAGCTTGGCATAAATGAAAATATATCTATATCACGATGTCGCGGAAGGGGGGTGACGACCTCTCATCCCCAGAGATCGACCGGCCACTCGTCCCGATCGATGTACATCAGGTACGGGTAGTTCTCGTAGTACTGGAAGAACGGGCGCACCCGGGCCGCCAGATCCCTCTGGTCCGCTCCCCGCACACGGTACGCGCCGTGCGACGAGAGCCCCTTGATGACCTGCGGGCTGGTGTCGGGTGTGAGCCAGTCGTTCAGCTCGCGATCGGTCGGGGGCGCCCGGAAGGCGGTCTCGAGGTAGCGGAACTCGAGCGGCATCACGACCGACCCCCGCACGATCGCTGCCCGATGGGGGTGCTCTGCGTCGACCGCCTGCCACCGGAAACGCTGGGGAATCCGAACCTCGATCCGGTCGCCCGGATGCCATGTGCGTGAGACCCTCGCCCAGGTGCCGGGCTCGGCCGGCGCGTCCGCTCGTTCCCCGTTCACGAGGATCGTCATCCCCTCGCACCACTCGGGCACCCGGAAGCTCAACGGGAAGGGCACGGAGGCGCCGGAATCCACCGTCAGCGTGGTCGTGTCCGCGATCGGGTAGTCCGTCTCCTGACGGAGCTTGACCTGGCTCCCGTTCCGGTTCCACGCGACCTCGGACGGTACGTAGAGGTTCACGTACAGGCCGGCGTCGTCGTGGTAGTAGACGAGGTTGTGGTAATCGGCCATGCACTGGAAGTAGGTGCCTGAGCAGCACGTGTAGTTGTCGTACCGATAGACCTTCATTCCGCCGGTCGAGCGGTAGTCCGAGTAGTAGAAGTTCCGTCCGTTGTCCGTGATCGGCAGCGCCGCGCCGACCCCGTTGTAGAAGAGTCGCTCGATCCAGTCGCCATAGCGGGCCTCTCCCGTGAAGCGCATGAGGTAGCGCGCGAGCTTGAAGCCGGCCCACGAGCCGCAGACGGTCTCGAACGTGTTGGGCCGCATCTCCAGCGCGTGACCGAGTGATCCGTCGGGGGCGAGGAAGCGCTCGTCCGGGCCGAAGCCCCCGGTTGCGAAGCACTGCGTGCGCTGCAGGTAGTCGTAGGCGTTCCTCAGAATCCTCAGGGTCCGGGGGTCACCGGTGATCTCGTAGTGCATCGCGGCGCTGCTGAACGTGTTCACATGGCTGTAGGCGTGCACGCCGTGAGCGTCCGCGGGAAACGAGGTGTCGGCGAACTTCGACCAGTACGGTTCACCGAGCCAGACCTCGGCGAACGCGCGGTACCGGTCGTCGCCCGTCGCCTGGTAGGCACGATAGAGGTTCTCGGAGAGCGTGTACCACTCGTTCGGCCTGCCGAAGAAGGATGCCTTGGTGGCGGGAACACGATCGCGGCTCAGGCTCGATGTGGCCTTGTACGTCAGCCGCTCGAGCAGGGGCAGCGCGCGCTTCTCGCCGGCATACACGTACATGTCGACGAGTCCGCACACGAACTTGTCGAACTCGTACGCGCTCATCTCCGTGGCGCTTCCGGCCGGGAGCGTGGCGCCCCATCCGTTCATCAGGTCGACGGCCTTGCCGCGCAGGGCATCGTCGCCGGTGGCCAGGGACATGCGCGCCATCCCGCTGAGCCACTGGCCGAAGATGGCACCGGCCGTCGGACCGATGCCCCATCCGCGTACCGGATGGATGCCCGGGGCGGGCAAACCCGCCTCGGCACGGAACCCGTGGAGGATGTCGTCGTTCGTCAGACCGAAGTAGTAGTCCCTTCCCGCTTCGGCCTGGTGGAGCCAACGGCTGTCGAGCAGCCGCACTCCCTGGTAGTCGAAGGGGTGGAGGCGGATGGTGGGGGCGGCGGGGGCGGGCTTCATGTCGCGGCCGGCGTACGCGAAGAGGCCGACCGCCGCCGGAGCGGTCTTGAGGAAATCGCGGCGTGGCATCTCGTGAGCCATGGGATGTACCTGAGGAGAGAGAAGCGCGATCCAAGGGGTCGTCCGGCTCGGCGCAGCATGCGCTGCCCGAAGCGGTCCACGCAAGGCATTCCGGTCTTGCTTGAAGAGGGTCTCCCGGCCACCTTGGGCCTCCCCCATCTCCGGCCGGAGGGTGCGTTACGATCCGCCGCCGAGGAGATCGAGTCACCCGGCGGCCGAGTCCGATCGTCAAGGAACACGAACCATGTCCGACAAGCTCAAGTTCGAACTGCCCGAGGAACGCATCCCCAGGGCGTGGTACAACATCGCCGCCGATCTTCCGGAGCCCCTTCCTCCGGTGCTCCACCCCGGAACGGGCCAACCGATCGGTCCGGCGGACCTCGAGCCTCTCTTCCCGATGTCGCTGATCGAGCAGGAGGTCAGCACCGAGCGGTGGATCGACATCCCTGAGCCGATCCGGGACGTCTACAAGCTGTGGCGGCCCTCTCCCCTCTACCGGGCCCGGCGGCTCGAGAAGGCGCTCGATACGCCTGCGAGGATCTACTACAAGTACGAGGGGGTGAGTCCTCCCGGGAGTCACAAGCCGAACACGGCGGTGGCCCAGGCTTTCTACAACAAGGAAGCGGGGATCAAGCGCATCACTACGGAGACGGGTGCGGGCCAATGGGGATCCGCCCTGGCGTTCGCCGGCTCGCTCTTCGATCTGTCGGTGAAGGTCTTCATGGTGAGGGTCAGTTACGAGCAGAAGCCCTATCGGAAGGCGCTCATGGCGGCCTACGGCGCCGAGTGCATCCCCAGCCCGAGCGACCAGACGGATGTGGGGCGGCAGATGCTCGCGCGCGACCCGGACACCCCCGGAAGCCTGGGCATGGCCATCAGCGAGGCCGTGGAGCTCGCGGCGCAGAACGACGACACGAAATACTCGCTCGGCAGCGTGCTCAACCACGTCCTGCTCCACCAGACGGTCATCGGCCAGGAGGCGATCGAGCAGTTCGAGCTCGCGGGCGACTACCCGGACGTGCTGGTCGCGTGCACGGGCGGCGGCAGCAACTTCGGCGGCATCGCGCTGCCCTTCATCGGCCAGAAGCTCCGCGGCGAGGGCGGGGACGTCCGCATCGTGGCCACCGAACCGTCGGCCTGCCCGACGCTCACGCGGGGGCGCTACGCCTATGACTTCGGCGACACGGGCCATCTGACCCCGATGGTGCGGATGCACACGCTGGGCTCGAGCTTCGTGCCGCCGGGCTTCCACGCCGGCGGGCTGCGCTATCACGGGATGGCACCGATCGTGAGTCACCTGCAGGAGCTGGGCCTCGTCGAGGCCCAGGCCTTCCGTCAGAACGCCTGCTTCGAGGCCGGCATCCAGTTCGCCCGGACCGAGGGTATCGTGCCCGCGCCGGAGTCGAACCACGCCGTGAAGGGGGCGATCGACGAAGCGATCCGCTGCCGCGAGGAAGGCGTGGGACGGACGATCCTCTTCAATCTCTCGGGCCACGGGAACTTCGACATGGCGGCCTACCTCGAGTACTTCCAGGGCGGTCTCGAGGACCGGGACTACGACCACGAGCTTCTCGAGCAGTCTCTGGCGGATCTTCCCGCCATCGACTGAGGAGCATCCTCCGAGTGGTGACCATCATGCCGGTCCGCCGGGCGCTCGTCCCGGCGGACTCCGGGGCCGCCGGGCGTGTGTCCGCGCCGAACTACGACGAGTTCCAGAGCGATCTGGAGGTCTGGGAGACGATCCGGGAGCGGCCGGAGTGCATCCTGACCGTCACGATGGCGCACTGCGCCGTAGATCGGCCGGAGTCGTTCCTGGTCCAGGACTCTGACGAAGCGCTCGCCAGAGCGGCGCAACACCTGCGGGGGTTGAGGGCGAGCGCCCTTACCCGGACGGTCGAGGACACCCTGTTCGTCTACGAGATCGTGGACCCCGGCCGCCCGGGAATCCGACAGATCGGGCTGGGCGGGATGGCGCGTACCGACGAGATCAGAACGGAGGCGCGGCCGAAGGGCACGATCGTGCGCAACGAGGGGGTTCGCGAGGAGAAGGCTCGGGGTCGTGCGAGGCTGATCCAGGCGACGGACGCCTTCGTGGGCACGGTCAATCACGCGGTGGAGGACGGCGAAGGAGATCTCGAGGATGCGCTGCTCGCATGGGCCGACGCGTCCGCCCCCGACTTCGAAGCCGGGGACCAGCGAGGGTGCAGCCACCGGGTATGGCTCGTCCGGTCCCCGAAGCACGTGCAGGGTTTCCAGGCGCTCCTGGCGAGCGAGCCGCTCGCCTACGTGGCCGACGGCAACCATCGTAGTGCCGCGGCCGCCATGTTGGGCCTGGAAGGCTATCTGGGTGTGTTCTTCCCCGCCGCCACTCTGGGCCTGGCCCCATACAACAGGCTGGTCGAGGATTCGGGTGTCTCGCTCGACGAGCTGCTCGCACGCCTCGAGATACGATTCCGCGTCGAGGTTCTTCGGGGAGTTGACGGCTATCAGCCGACGGCGACACACGAGATCGGATTGTATGCCGGGGGGATCTGGCGTCGGGCCGTCCCGAAGCCAGGGATCGTCGACCCCGACAATGCCGTCGAGACCGTGGACGCGGACATCGTACAGAGGCACCTCTTCGCCCACGCCCTCGGGATCACGGATGCCCGAGACGATCGACTGACCTTCGTGGGCGGTGATCGGGACGCGCTCTATCTGAAGGCCCGTGTCGACTCCGGTGAATTCGCCTATGCCGTGACGCTCGCGCCGGTCACGATGGAGCAATTCGTGGACGTCTGCCGGCAGGGACGGCTCATGCCTCCGAAGTCCACGTGGTTCCAGCCGAAGCTGCGTATGGGGTTGGTGATCGCGCTCCTGGACGGCTGAGGCGGGTTCCGGATCCGCGTGGGCCGCGTGGCCGCGCCCACGCCGCACCCCGCCTTCACCGTCCGATGGTGTCCCGTCGGAGGGAGGTGACCTTCGGGGGCACGAGCGCTCTCCAGAGGCCGTCCAGCCATCTCATGACGCCTCCGGGACAACGCTCGAGGGGATATTGGTCCGCGTGGACCCATCCCTCCGGATAGGAGGGCCCGCCCCCGACCCAGCAGTGGGTCGAGAATGCCGCTCCCGACGACGGATCGTACCGGACGCGCTCGACCCCCGGGGGAGGAGTCCAGAATAGGGTGTCGTCTCCCGCCTCCTCGTGAACCGAGCTCAGCCACCGGGCCCATACCGGGCCCGCCAGGCGTCCTCCACTGCCCCCGGGCACGATCGTCCGCGGATGGTCGAATCCGATCCAGACGCCGGCGACGAGGCCCGGCGTGAGACCGATGAACCATGCGTCGCGCACGTCGTCCGTGGTGCCGGTCTTGCCGGCCGCGAGGCCGTCGAAGCCGACGGCGCGCACGGGATATCCCGTGCCGCGGTCCACGACCTCCCGCAGCGCGTCCAGCACCACGAAGGTGGTCGCCTCCGAGAGGATCCTCACCGCCGAATCCGGACCCTGCCGCTCCCAGAGCACGCCGCCGTCACGGTCCTCGATGCGCGCCACGAGATATGGATCGACTTGAAGCCCCCCGCGGTCGAAGACGGCGTAGGCGCCCGTCATCTCCAGAAGGGACGCGCCGAAGCTCCCGAGGAAGGTGGAGGGCACGTCTTCGATCGGCCCGCCGATGCCCATCGCGCGACCGATCTTCCGAACCGGCCCGACCCCTACGGCGAGTCCGAGATGCACCGCCGCGCGATTGGACGAGTGCACCAGCGCCTCCCGCATCGGAAGGACGGTCTCGCCCACGTGGTCGGCGGGTGACCAGACACCGTCCTTTCCCTGGATGGAGATCGTGTCCGACGAGACCGGGTCCAGGATGCCGTAACCCTCCTCCAGGGCCGCCGACACCAGCAGAGGCTTGACCAACGACCCCACCTGGCGTCGAGCCTGGGAGACCCGGTCGAACTCGGACGTCTGGAAGTCCCGTCCACCGATCCACGCGCGAATCGCACCCGTGGCGGGATCGAGCGCGATGGCCGCACCCTGGAGCACGTTGGAAGAGTCGGGGCGGGGGGCGGGGCCGTAGCGCCCCTCCTCGATGGCCTCGATCTGGTGCCGCAGCGCCTTCACGCCGGCCTCCTGCATCTCCGGATCGAGCGTGGTGAAGACGCGGAGGCCCGGGCGACCCGCGAGATCGGGTGCCACCCTGCGGATCGCGCGCATGACCGCGGCGGTCGCGTAGGTCCGGCGGTCCTTCCTGTCGGGCTCGTCGACCGTCCCGAGCTGCTCGCGCTCGGCCTCGCGAACCTCACGCTCGGTGGCCACACCCGCGTCGGCCAGCACGCGGAGGACCACGTTCCGGCGTCGGAGCGCTCGCTCGGGGTGACGCCTGGGCTCGTAGAGCTCGGGCGCACGCGTCATGCCGACGAGGGTGGCGGTCTGCGCCAGATCCATCGAGTCCGCGGGAACGCCGAAGTAGTAGCGGGACGCGGCATCGACTCCATACAGCCCATTGCCCAGGTAGATGGAGTTCAGGTACAGCTCCAGCACTCGCCTGCGGCCGAGCTCGTCGACGAGCCTCGGCGCCGTGCGCGCCTCGATGATCTTCCGGTGCCACGCTCCGACGTCGCGCAGCGATCCACCCCACAGCGTGCGCACGAGCTGCATGGCGATGGTGCTGGCACCCTCTTCGAGCTCTCCCGTGGCGAGGTCGTGGGTCGCCGCCCGGAAGATGCCGCGGACGTCGACGCCACCATGGTCCCAGAAGCGTCGGTCTTCCACCGCGACCCATGCGTTGGCCAGCCGATCGGGGATCTGCCCCGACGGGAGCGCGCGGCGGAGCGGCCCGGCGACGTCCGCCATCGGGTTCCCGTACCGGTCGTACAGGTGGATCGCCTCGGGTAGAGGCGTGCCGCGCTGAAGGGAGCTGAGCGTGACGCAGGGGATGTCGGGTGCGCACGACACCGAGAACCAGCGGGTCACCAGGCTGAGGGTCACGACGAAGGCCACGCTGGCGGCGAAGGACAGGCAAGCGCCTGCGCACGGCCGGGAGACCGGCCAGCGGGGGAGCCAGCGCGCCGTCTGCGGGGTACTCGTGTTCATCACACCCGATTCTCTTGAATGAATCGTGCCAAAGCCTGGGAAGCGGGCTCGAACGGCCCAATGCGCCGGACCCCGGCACATGGCTTGCATCCCTCCTACCCCGAGCCCCGGAGGTCGGGGCCGTTGGGATCACACCGAGACCGACGCACACCGTGAGGAGAAGCTCCATGAGATCCTTCCGATCCAATCGGACTGCCGCCTGGGGGCTCCCGCTCGTATGCGGGTGTCTCCTGCTGACGACCGCGTGCGACTCGACGTCGTCGCCGAACATCAACCAGAACTCGACACTTTCCGTGTACCTGAAGGACGGGCCCGGGTCCGTGGACAGCGTCTGGGTCCAGATCGACGAGATCATGCTGATGGGAGACAGCGGGCCCGTCTCCGTCCTCGATTCGCCGACCGACCTCATCAACGTGACCGCGCTGCAGGACTCCGTGACCACGTTGACCGCGGACATGCAGATCGATTCCGGGACCTACCACGAGGTCCGCTTCGTCCTGGGCGGCGCGGTCCTCGAGACCTCCGGCGGCGACGTCTACGTCATGGGTGACGCGACGCCTCCGAACGGTATGGAGGCCACGGGCACGCTCCAGTGCCCGAGCTGCGCCCAGAGCGGCCTCAAGGTGAAGCTGTCAGGCGGCGTCCAGATCTCGGGCGGCAGCAACGGGCTGCTCCTCGACTTCGACGTCGCCGAGAGCTTCGGCCACGTCGCCGGCAAATCCGGGAAATGGGTCATGCATCCGGTGATCCACGGGACCGCGGCCACGCCCGGTGACATCGAGGGTGGCCTGGTCGGCGGAACGATCATGGGCATGGTGGCCCTGGGCACCGACCAGAACGGCGACACGATCGTGGTTCCCGATTGCGGTCAGGACAGTGGCGACGCTCCGCTGTCGGCATTCGTCCCGAGGGCCACCGCGACCACGGCCATGGACGGGGACGGCAACCCGCTCGCGTTCTCCGGTGAGACCGGTGAGGGAGGCGCGTTCATGATCGACGTGCTCGCCTTCGACACCTACACGCTCGGCTTCCAGGCCGAGACGCCGTTCGATTCCACCAAGCTCGTGTGGCAGGCGACGGCGGACCCGAGCGAGGCCACTGTCGACTCGATGACGACCGAGGTCGACAGCGTGACCTACACGATCACGGGTGTCACGTGTGAGGCGGTCACGACGCCATAGCTCGGCCCGGTCCCTGACGAACGGGAGAAAGGGGGGTGGACTCGACGAGTCCACCCCCCTTCGTACGCCCGGTGCCGGCGGATCGCCGGCGCCACCCGTCTCAGAACGTGAACTGCGTCTGGAAGAGCAGCGTCGAGCTCCGGGCATCCTGGGCCGGGCTGGGCGTGCCCTGGTAGCTGACGTGGTCGAGATTGGCCAGCAGCAGGACGTTGGGGCTCAGCTTGTAGGATACGCCCGCGATGATACGGGTCGTCTGATCGTTGGCGGCGTCGGTGTTCGGATCCAGCAGGTCGACCCGGCCGATGAGGCCGAGCTTGGAGTTTTCGGGGCTGAGCGTTCCATAGAAGGCGACGACCCTTCCCTTCACGGCCGGCAGACCGTCCGAGGTGCGCCCGGCCTCGCCGGCCAGGGTGAGCATCTTGGACTTCCACGAGATCATGCCCAGGTAGCGGTCCCGATCACCTCCGCCGGCCCGGGTGCCCTTCTCGGCGAGCGCCGTGAGGCGCAGCCCGCCACGGCTTCCGCCGTCGTCGGAGGGCAGGAGCCGCACGGACGCCCGCAATCCGACGTCCTTGTGTTGATCGGTCTCCGGCGCGTGGTAACCCTCACCGTTCATCAAGGAGAGCTGCATGTTGAACTTCTGGTCCGCCCACGCACCGTCCACGCCCACCCCCAGGTCCGACGAGGTCTGGTAGCCGGCTCGCTCCAGGGGCATCGTGCCCTGCATGCGGTACCCCCACAGCCCCTCCTCCCAATCGAGCCAGGGAGTCTGAGTCTGGCCGAACTTGAAGGTCAGAGGGCTGTTCTCGGGCGTCCAAGCGAAGTACGCGTACTTCAGCCGGTAGTCGATGGAGCCATCGGATGTCCGGTGGATGTCGCCGGTGATCCGGGTGCTGATACCGCCGTCGAAGCTCGCCTTGAAGTTGAGGTAGGCGCGCTTCACGTCGAACGCGTTGTAGTGCTGGTTCGCCGAGTCGGCGTTGAGCTCATAGGCATACTGCGAGTACACGACACCGCTGACATTCACGTCCTGGGCAAACGCGCCGCGGGCCGAGAGCGCCGTCATGAGAGCGGCGGCGCCGAGCAGGTACAGCCGTGGGCTGATCGTGTTCAAGGTGTTTCGTCTCCGTGTAGTGGATGCGTCCATCGGCTCTCCAGTCTGGCGCGGACCCGTAACGGTCCGCCGAGCGCTTCTGTAACGCGGAGGTAAAGGCATGTCCGGGTCACGTTCCGGCGTTCCCGCCTCTACATCTTCCCGGGGTAGGTGACCTTCTGGATCTGCTTCAGCTCGAGCTGGACCATGTTCTCCGGGAGGGGAGCGTAGTCGAGCGCCTTGGTCTCCTTCTCGCCTTCGGTGAGCGCCCACTTGATGAAGTCGAGGAGCTCCTTGGCTTTGGCCCCGTCCTTCATCTGCTGGTAGACCAGAAGCCAGGTGAACGAGGAGATCGGGTAGGCATCCACGCCCGGCGCGTTGACGATCGCCACGCGGAAGTCCGTGTCGTCCGGGAGATTCGGTGCCACGCCGGCCGCCGCGGCGGTCGCACCCTCCAGGGAAGGCTTGAGGAACTTGCCGGCCTGGTTCTGCAGCTCGGCCACGGGAAGCTTGTTCTCGCTGGCGTAGGCGAGCTCCACGTATCCGATGGAGCCGGGGGTCTGCTTGATCTGGCCCGCGACGCCCGCGTTGCCCTTCCCACCCAGCCCGACCGGCCAGTCGACCGCCTTCGCGTTACCGGGGCCGCTCTTCCAGGCGCCGGACACCCGGGAGAGGTAGTCGGTGAAGATGAACGTGGTGCCGCTGCCGTCCGAGCGGTGCACCACCAGGACGTCCGTGTTCGGAAGGCTCACGTCCGGGTTGATCTTCGCGATGCGCGGGTCGTTCCACTTCGTGATTTTGCCCAGGAAGATGTCGGCCAGCACATCGGGCGTGAACTTCAGCGACTGCTGCACGGACGGGAGGTTGTACGTCACCGCCACCGCGCCGATCACGGTGGGAAAGTGCAGAACCGGGACCGGGACCTTCGACATCTCGTCGTCGCTCATGGGGGCGTCCGAGGCGCCGAAGTCGACCGTACCCTCGGTGAGCTGGCGAATGCCGCCGCCGGAGCCGATGGCCTGGTAGTTGATCTTGACCCCGGTCTTCTGGGCGTAGTCGTCGAACCACTTCGAGTAGATCGGATACGGGAACGTGGCGCCGGCGCCGGTGAGCGAGGTGCCTCTGGGACTGGCGGCCTGTACCGGTGCCTTCGCCGAGCCCTGTGACGACTCGTCGCGACCACCGCAGGAGATCAGGAGGATGGCCGTCACAGCCAGGAACGAGCGTGTCATTTTGGGTTTGCCTCCATCGGAGAATCCATGCTGCCAGTGAGTTGATGCTATGCGCACCTGGTAACGGCCCTGGGGAGGATCTGTAACGGAGCGGTCACGACCGTGGAACGCGTTTCAGCCGAAACGCCCGGTCACGTACGCCTCCGTGCGCTCGTCGCGCGGACGGGTGAAGATCTCCGAGGTGGGGGCGAGCTCGACCATCTCCCCGTTCAGGAAGAACGCGGTCTGGCCGGAGACGCGGGCCGCCTGCTGCATATTGTGGGTGACGATCACGACCGTGATGTCCCGCCGCAGTTGGTGTACGAGGTTCTCGACCTTCTCCGTGCTGATGGGGTCCAGAGAAGCGGTGGGCTCGTCGAGCAGCAGAAGCTGGGGATCCATGGCCAGGGCTCGTGCGATGCAGAGCCGCTGCTGCTGTCCGCCCGACAGACCGAGCGCGCTCTCGTCGAGGCGGTCTTTCACCTCGTCCCACAGGGCGGAGCGTCGCAGCGCTTGCTCGACACGTTCGTTCTCGTCGACGCGCTCACCGGCGGCGCGCAGGACGCTCAGACCCGCGGCGACGTTGCCCCGGATCGACATCGTGGGAAAGGCCGTAGGACGCTGGAAGACCATGCCGACGTGCCGGCGCACGGAAACCGGATCCACGCCCGGTGCATAGATGTTCTGACCGTCGAGCAGGACCTCTCCGCTCACCCGCGCCCCGGGTACGGTCTCGTGCATCCGATTCAGCGCCCGCAGGAAGGTCGATTTCCCGCAGCCCGATGGGCCGATGATGGCGGTGACCGTGTGCTCCGGGATGCGCATGGAGACGTCGCGCACCGCGTGGACGTCCCCGAAGTGCGCGTTCAGCGATCGCACCTCCATGCGTGTCGGGGCATCGGGGCGGGTGGACGCCCCGGTGGCCACGGCGACGCCCGGAACGCTACTCGACGCCACGGGAGAACCCACTCCGCGTGACGGAACGGGCCAGGAGGCTGATCAGCAGCACGAGCGCGATGAGCACCAGGGAGGCTGCCCACGCCTGCGCGTGCCAGTCGTCGTACGGTCCCGTCGCGTAGTTGAAGATCTGGAGCGGGAGCGCAGCGACGGGCTTGTTGATGGACAGAGACCAGAAGTTGTTGCCGAACGCCGTGAACAGGAGGGGAGCGGTCTCACCGGCGATCCGGGCCAGCGCCACGAGCGCTCCGGTGATGATGCCGGCCAGGGCAGTGGGAAGGATGATCCGCAGCGCGGTGCGCCACCGGGTGTAGCCGAGCGCGAGCGCCGCCTCTCTCAAGGTGGTCGGCACGACCCGTACCATCTCCTCCGTGGTGCGTGTCACCGTCGGGATCATCATGGCACCCAGAGCGAACGCGCCCGACAACGCCGAGAAGTGGTGCATCGGAACGACGATGAGCTCCCATGCGAAGATCCCCATCACGATCGAGGGAAGTCCGTTGAGCACGTCGGCCAGGAAGCGCACGAGCATGGCCAGGGGCGCGTTCCCATGCTCCGCCAGATAGATGCCCGCACCGATCCCGATCGGTAGGCCGAAGACGCTCGCGCCTCCCACGAGAAGGACCGTACCGACGATCGCGTTTGCGGCTCCACCACCCTCCTGGCCGGGAGGAGCGGGCAAGTGGGTGAAGAACGCCCAGTTGAGCGACGTGATTCCCTGCTCGAGAAGGTTGAAGAGAATCAGGAGGAGCGGCAGGGTCGCCGCGGCCGCGGCGACCCACATGAGGCCGGTCATGAAGATGTTGATCGCCCGGCGGCGCGGGGACGTGCGGAAGGCGGTCACGCGCCGGCCTCCCGCGACGTCTGCCAGACGAGCCAGCGGGCGCCCGCATTCACGATCAGCGTCACCACGAAGAGGACGAAGCCCACGGCCATCAGCGCCGACAGATGCAGGTCGCCCGTGGCCTCGCTGAATTCGTTGGCGATGAGCGAGGCCATGGTGTAGCCGGGGGCGAACAGGGATGCCGCGATCTCGGGACGGTTCCCGATGACCATGGTGACCGCCATCGTCTCGCCGAGCGCTCGGCCGAGGCCGAGGATCACACCTCCGATGATGCCCGACTTGGCGAAGGGGATCACCGCCCCCCGGATCATCTCCCAGCGGGTTGCCCCCAGGGCGAGCGCCGCCTCGCGCTGGGAGCGGGGCACGGCCATCATCACCTCGCGGGAGACCGCCGAGATGTAGGGCAGGATCATGATCGCCAGGATGATCCCGGCCGCCAGCATGCTCGGTCCGTAGGCCGGGCCGCTGAAGAGCGGGGTCACGCCCAGGTGGAGCGTATCGCGCAGGAACGGCATCACGTACGTGCGCAACAGCGGAATCAGCACGAAGATGCCCCAGAGCCCGTACACGACGCTCGGGATCGCCGCCAGCAGATCCACGACGAACGCCACGGGCCGGCGCAGCCAGGCCGGAGCGAACTCCGAGAGGAAGATCGACACGCCCAGCGCGAGCGGTGTGGCCAGCAGGAGGGCGATCAGCGAGGAGACCAGCGTGCCGTAGAGCGCGGGCGCGGCGCCGAAATGACCCGCGACGGGGTCCCAGTCGCTGGAGGTCAGGAAGCCGAAGCCGAAGGTGCGCAGCGCCGGCCAGGCCGCGACCGTGACCACTCCGAAAATCAGGAGGAGGAGGGCCGGAACACCCAGGGCCATAAGCGCGATGACGACCGAGTAGATGCGGTCCCCTACTCCTCCACCGTGAATGTGGGGAGGAGCGTGAGAAGGCGGTGTGCCTGCGCTCTCCGTCTGGCCGGAATCCCCGGCTCGGCTCGCCTCGGGCATAGCGACTGCAATTGAGCGGCCGCCTGTATTGAAACGGTCACCGATTTGTAACGGTCATGTAACGCGGGCCGGGGCGGACTACGCTCCTCGGCTCGACACGAGGGCCTCCAGGTGACGGCGCTGAGCGCTCGTGGCGTCCGGCCGAACCTCGAGCTTCCACGCGGACGACGGATCGGCGGAGCCGGGGTCGGCGAACCGGAGGCCGAACCAGTCCAGCGCCTCTCCGTAGTCCAGCTCCTCGGTGGTGGCGAGGGTGCGATGGAAGAAGGACCCCAGGTCAGCCCCGGCCACCTGCTCCGCGGTCGACTGGAACTGCTCCGGTGTGAAGCCATGCGCGCCCGAATAACGCTGGTAGGCAAGGCGCATTACGTTGCCGAGCCCCTTCGCACCGTCGGTCAGGTCTCGGATACGCGCGTCGAGCAGGAAGCCGACGACCGGCCCCTTCACATAGTAGCTGACGGTCTTCGTCCGGTCCTGGCCGACCCCCGATCCGCCGTTGTCCCAAACGTCGAGGGAGGACTCGTCCAGCGTCTGCACGAGTCGTCCGGGAGACGTCTGGAGCTGCCGGATGTGGCCGGACAGCGCGGCCAGAAAGTCCTCGGTGGTGCCGATGCCCGATCGGGTGACGATGAGCTCGCCGAAGTAGCTGGTCAGTCCTTCGGCGATCCACAGGCTCGGGGTGCGTGGTGGATGCTCGTAGTCGAAGGGCCCCAGCTCCACGGGCCGCAGCCGCTTCACGTTGAACGCGTGGAAGTACTCGTGGCTGACGAACCCGAGCCATCGCGTGAAGCCCGCACCCGTGCGCTCGCCCGCGGCGTTCGACGTGAGCATCGTCGAGCTCTTGTGCTCGAGCCCCCCGCCACCCCGCCGGAAGATGTTGAGGAACACGTAGCGCTTGTACGGGAGCGTGCCCCAGAAGCGCTCGGTCTCCTGCACGATGCGCTTCAGGTCTCGTGCCGCCCGCGCTCCGTCGAAGTCGTCCACCTGGCCCACGTCCACCAGGTAGTGTGGCTTGCCCGACACGGTGAACTCGTGCACGGAAAGCCTCCCCGCCGCGATGGGCGAGTCGACCAGCTCGTCGTAGTCGGCCGCGATCCAGTGGTTGGCCATGCTGTCGGGCGCCGGATCCAGGGAGGTCATGGCGTTCCAGCCCGCCGGGAGCTCCAGGTGCACCTCGTGCGGCCGCTTCACGTCCTCCACGAGCGTCAGGAAGGTGGGCGCTCCGTTCAGCGTCCAGAAGTCCTCTCCGACGTAGTCGGACGTGACAAAGCCTCGCTCGCAGGTGATCCGGTAGGTGAGGACGAGGGTCGGGCTCCCCCCGGTCTCGATGCGCCAGCGGTTCGCCCGGAGGTGCTCGACGGTCAGGCGCGTCCCCTCCGGGGTGCGCGCGCTCAAGTCGTGCACGTTGGCGGCGTAGTCCTCGACCACGTAGTACCCTGGCGACCAGATGGGCATCATCATTTCGATCGTGGCACGGCCACCCGTCGGTACCACGGCCCGCACCTCCGCCTCGTGCGTGTCGGGGTGAGGGACGCTCAGCGTGTACACGATCGGATTCGGGGCGGGCGCCCTCGGGGCCCAGCCCGCTGCCGAGAGCAGGAGGAGGAGCGCGAGACAGACGTGTGCCCGTCGCTCCAGGCGGGGCCGACGCGTGGGGTTCGTCATGTTCGCCTCGTGACCTGAGGGTGTCCGGAGCCGGGGAGTCGGTCAGGCAACGTAGCCGCGGGCCCGATCCCCGGGGTCCTGTCTCAACTGTGTCCCTGGACCTCGTGTGGCCGGTAGGGAGCCTCCAGGCGCTCGATCTCACCGGGCTCCAGCTCGAGATCCACAGCCCGGATGGCCGCGTCCAGGTGCTCGATCTTCGTGGCTCCGATGATCGGAGCCGTAAGCCCCGGGCGGGAGAGAAGCCACGCGAGCGACACTTCCGCTGCGGAGACGTCCCGCTCCTTGGCGATCGCCTCGGCCGCCTCGATGATCTCCCAATCACCCGGGCCGCCGTAGAGCGTGTGCCCGTACGTGTCCGTCTCGGCGCGCACCGTCGACGACCGATCGTCGAGCGATTTGCGCGCTCCGGCCAGCATCCCGCGGGCCAGCGGTGACCACGGGATGATCCCGATGCCCTCTTCCCGGCAGAGGGGGATCATCTCGCGCTCCTCCTCGCGGTAGATGAGGTTGTAGTGGTTCTGCATGGTGACGAAGCGTGCCCACCCGTGGCGGTCCGAGAGGCCGAGCGCCCGCGCGAACTGCCAGGCCCAGCCCGAGCTCGCTCCGATGTAGCGCACTTTGCCCGACCGTACCAGGTGATCGAGCGCCGCGAGCGTCTCTTCCATCGAGGTGTCGGGGTCGAAGCGGTGGATCTGGTAGAGGTCGATGGCGTCGACGCCGAGTCGCTTCAGGCTCGCCTCGCAGGCTTCCACGATGTGCTTACGGGAGAGCCCTCCGCGGTTCGGACCGTCGGCGAGCGGCCAGAAGACCTTGGTGGCGATCACCAGCTCTTCTCTGCGTCCGTATTCCCGCAGCGCTCGGCCCGTGACCTCTTCGCTGACACCACGGGAGTACATGTCGGCCGTGTCGAAGAAGTTGATCCCGGCTTCGATGGCTCGCCTGAAGAACGGTCGGGCCTCTTCTTCGTCCAGGACCCAAGGCCGCCATTCGCTCGTGCCGTAGCTCATGCAGCCGAGGCAGATGCGTGATACCGTGACGCCCGTGGCGCCCAAGGTGGTGTATTCCATGCATGGCTCCGTGATGTGCGGAAGAGACTCTCCGACACTACACGAGAACGGCCCGGAGGGAAGGGTGGGGCGGCCATCCACGGCCGGTCCGCGACGGGCGAGTTGCCCGGACCAGAATCGGTAGCGCCAGTCTCTGGGCAAGACATGCAGACTTATATA
Organism: uncultured Gemmatimonadales bacterium; assembly: GCA_963751265.1. Taxonomy (GTDB): domain Bacteria; phylum Gemmatimonadota; class Gemmatimonadetes; order Longimicrobiales; family Gaopeijiaceae; genus SZUA-318. The sequence continues at coordinate 356,584 of CAVVTU010000003.1, forward strand.
TACTCATATATGACGACGATACAGAGACGGTGGTTCAGCCGTCTGGAGATCACGCTCTGGGTTCTGGTGGCAGGCGCCCTCCTCTACCACTTCACACCCGCCGCCCCCCTCCAGCCGGTCACCGAAGGCGAGGTTGCCCCGTCGTTCGCGGTGCGAACATTCTCCGGCGACAGGATCGACCTCGATGACCTCAAGGGGCAGGTGGTCCTGGTGAACTTCTGGGCGACCTGGTGTCCGCCGTGCCGACTCGAGATGCCCGGGTTCGAGTCGGTCTTCGAGGACTACCGGAGTCGCGGCTTCACGGTGGTGGGGCTCTCCGCGGACCTCGGTGGAGACGGCCCCGTGCGCTCGTTCGTAAGGGGGCACGGGATCACCTATCCGGTGGCCATGGCGTCCGACGGGATTCGGCGTCGGTACGGCGGGGTGGACATGTTGCCGCAGTCGTTCCTGCTCGACCGCCAGGGCCGGGTGCGGAAGATGGTCAGCGGCGTGTTCAGCGAGGCCATCCTGCGCCGGAGCGTGGAAGAGCTTCTGTCGGAGAAGGAGGGGACGTGACTATCCATCCGATCGTGAGGCTGATCGTGCCGGTGGGCCTATTCACCCTCCTCGTGGCCGCACCTCGCCGTGCGGCCGCTCCGGAGCAGGACGACGGGCCCTCGCCGGTGCTCCCGGCGGCCGACCCATCACCGGCTCCCGACGTGGATCTGACGGAGCTCTACCACGAGATCGCCGCGCCGGGGGCCCGTGTCACCGTGGTCGAGTTCAGCGACTTCGGCTGCCCGTATTGCGGCCGTTTCGAACGGCAGACCTTCCCCGCACTTCGCGAGGAGTTCGTGAAGACCGGGAAGGTGCGCTGGCGCTTCGTGCCATTCGTCCTGGGGATGTTCCCCAACGGCGGAGAGGCCATGAAGGCCGCCTCCTGTGTAGCCGATCAGGGCGACGGCGCGTTCTGGAAGATGCACGACCTGCTCTTCCAGAATCAGGACGCGTGGAAAGCGGCCCGGGATCCGGACGCCCTGCTCCGAAGCTACGCCGTGGCGGCGGGTGCCGACGGGGACGCGTGGAAGGCGTGCTACGGCAGCACCCGAGCGAACGACCGGATGGAGGCCGCCGACGCCCTGGCGGAGCGCTCGGGCGTACGCTCCACGCCCAGCTTCTTCATCGACGGGAAGCTGGTGCAGGGGGCGCTTCCACTCGAGGACTTCAGGCGTTTGCTGAACGACGCGACCCGCTGAGTCGGGCCGTCCGACCGCTGCCGGGAGGCAGCTCGAGGTAGGGCTCGCTCCACAGATCAGGAATGCCGGTGGCGCGCCCGGTCGAGGAGCCGCCGGGCCCACAGACCCTGGGTGGACAGGAGCACCACGCCGGCGAGGATCGTGAGGACGCCCGGGCCGGGCAGGAACAGCCATGCCCCACCCAGGGCCAGAAGTGTGCTTCCGGCCACCAGAATGATGCACCGGACGGCCACCGCCATTGTCACGCGCGCCAGCCGCTCCCGTTCTTCGTACAGAGGCGAGCGCAGCGGAGCTTTGTCCGGGCCGGGAAGGAGCCCGGAGGCCAGCCCGCCGACGCCGAGGATCGCGGCGATGACTCCGAGAGAGATCCCGACCGGGATCGGCTGCACGTGGGCCAGCAGCATCTTCACGCCCACGAAGCCGAGGACCACGACGAGGCTGACCCTCAGGAATCGGATGCGGGACAACAGCGGGGCGAGCGCGAAGTACAGGCTCCGCATGCCGAGGATGGCGAAGACGTTCGACGTGTACACCAGGAACGGGTCCGTGGTCACCGCGAAGACGGCCGGAATCGAGTCCACCGCGAAGAGGATGTCGGTGCTCTCGACCAGCAGGAGGACGAGGAGCAGGGGTGTGACGAAGCGCCGCCCTCCTTCCCTCACCAGGAACCGGCCGTTCCTGAAGTCGTCCGTGACCGGAAACAATCGGCGTGTGAGTCGGACGAGCGGGCTCTTTTCGGGCTCCAGGTTGTCGTGGCGCGCCACGAGCATACGACCGGCCGTGAACAGAAGCAGCACGCCGAAGACGTAGGTGACCCAGTTGAAGCGCGAGATGAGGGCGGCCCCGGCCCCGATCATCACGCCCCTCATGATCAGGGCGCCCAGGATCCCCCAGAAGAGGACTCTGTGCTGGAGGCGCAGGGGCACCCTGAAGTACGAGAAGATCAACGCGATGATGAAGATGTTGTCCAGGCTGAGCGACTTTTCCAGCACGTAGCCGGTGAAGAACTCGAGCGCCGCCTGGCGTCCCCCGACGTCCACCGGAAAGGCCAGTCCGGCGCCGATCCAATTGTTCTCGTACAGGAAGTAGACCAGGCCGTTGAAGGCCAGGGCGAGGCCGATCCACAGGGAGCTCCAGGCGAGCGCTTCGGAGATCGAGGGCGCGTGGTCCTTTCGGTTCAGGACGCCGAGGTCCAGGGCCAGGAAGGAGAGGATCAGCGCGAAGAAGGCGATCCAGATGAGGAGGTTGATGCTCGTGCTCCCTGAGTGGGTTCGGCTGTCCTGCCCTGAACGCTAGACCGGACCGGGTTCGGGGATCAAGAGTCCCGGAGCGTGGTGGCGCGTCGCGGGACGCGTGGATAACGTTTACCCTGGTCCGAGACGGCCCGCCTCCCGATCTCCCAGATCGTCTGCCGTATCTTTGAACTCGTACGTGAGGATCGAGCAAGATGACGTATCGTCCGACTTGGGGTCGGCGCATCCTGTCGGGTGCGGCCGTGGCCCTCTCCTTCTGCATTCTCGTCCCACCTCTCTCGGCCCAGCAGGCACGGGCTCCGCTCGGGCTCGGGATCGACACCACCAACTTCGATCGATCCGTGCGTCCGCAGGACGACTTCTACCGGTTCGTGGACGGTGGATGGATGGATCGCACGTCCATTCCCGCGGATCGATCGAGCTGGGGCTCGTTCGTCGAGCTGACCGAGAAGAGCCAGGTGGCAGTGCGCGAGATCGTGGAGGACGCGGCCTCCTCCGGGGCCGCGCCCGGCTCGGAGGAGCAGAAGATCGGTGACCTCTACACCAGCTTCATGGACTCGGCCCGGGTTGAATCGCTCGGTGTCGCGCCACTCCAGGCCGAGCTGGACTCCATCGCCCGGATCCCGTCGCTCGACGCCCTGCCCGCCGCGCTCGGGCGGCTTCAGCGCGTGGGGCTCACGGGTCCGCTGTCCGCCAGGGTCGGGCAGGATCAGAAGAACTCCGACGCGTACGTCGTCTCCGTGAGCCAGTCCGGGCTGGGGCTTCCGGACCGGAGCTACTATCTGCGTCAGGGAGAGCAGTTCGCGTCGATCCGAAAGGCCTACACCCGCTACCTCGCCCGGCTGTTCACGCTGGCCGGCCGTCCCGATCCGGAAGGCGCGGCCGATCGGGTCCTCTCGTTCGAGACCCGCCTCGCCCGCGTGCAGTGGGACCGTGCCAGGAATCGCGACCGTGATGCCACCTACAACAAGATGACCGTCGCGAAGCTCGACGAGCTCATGCCCTCGTGGTCTCCCTCCGCCTTTCTGCGAGGAGCGGGTCTGGGTGCGGCCGAGAACGTGGTGGTACGCCAGCCGGATTATCTCCAGGCGGCGGACACGATTCTCGCCTCGACCTCGCTCGGCACCTGGAAGGAGTACCTGTGGGCCAAGCTGCTCGACGGGTACGCGAACGAGCTCCCCGCTGCCTTCGTACAGGCGCGCTTCGACTTCCGTGGGTCTGTCCTTTCCGGACAGCAGGAGATGGAGCCGCGCTGGAAGCGCGGAGTCTCGACCGTGCAGGGCGCCCTGGGCGAGGCCGTCGGGAAGCTCTACGTGCAGCGCCACTTCCGGCCCGAGGCCAAGGCGCGGATGGACACGCTGGTCCACAACCTCCTGGGGGCCTTCCGGGCCGGGATCGACGACCTCGACTGGATGAGCCCGGCCACGAAGGCTCAGGCGCAGGACAAGCTGTCCAAGTTCACCGTGAAGATCGGGTACCCCGACAAGTGGCGGGACTACTCCGCTCTGGCCATCCGCCGGGACGACCTCCTGGGCAATGTCATGCGCGCCAGGGCCTTCCAGTACGAAGACATGGTAGACCACCTCGGAAAGCCCGTGGATCGATCCCGCTGGGGCATGACGCCCCAGACCGTCAACGCCTACTACAACCCGGTCAACAACGAGATCGTCTTTCCGGCGGCCATCCTCCAGCCGCCCTTCTTCAATGTCAACGCCGACGACGCCGTGAACTACGGGGGCATCGGCGCGGTCATCGGCCACGAGGTCAGCCACGGCTTCGATGACCAGGGCCGTAAGTCCGACGGGAACGGCAATCTGCGCGACTGGTGGACAGCCCAGGACGCCAAGGCCTTCGAGGAGCGTACCACCAAGCTCGGTGCCGAGTTTGGGGCGTACGTGCCCATCGACACGCTCCACATCAACGGCGCCCTGACCATGGGAGAGAACATCGGCGACCTGAGCGGGCTCGCCGTGGCTCTCCGCGCCTACCACATGTCGCTGCACGGGCAGAAGGCGCCCGTCATCGACGGCTTCACCGGGGATCAGCGCTTCTTCATGGGGTGGGCCCAGGTATGGCGGACGAAGATGCGGCCGGAGGCGCTTCGGCAGCGGCTGCTCACGGATCCGCACTCGCCGGGCCGGTACCGGGCGTTCGTGCCGCTCACGAACATGGAGGCCTTCTACCAGGCCTTCGACGTCAAGCCGGGTGACGGGATGTACCGACCGCCGGAGGAGAGGGTGAAGATCTGGTAGACCAGGGCCTTGCCGCCGCCCGCTGCGCGGGCGGCGGCAGCCCACACCTCCGGCCGTTAGACACGGCTCGTCGCGACCTGCTAGATTCTCGTCATGAAGATTCCGCTTCCCACCGAGGCGCGACCCAGCCTCTTCGCTCCACCCAACCTCCAGGGGAATTAGGCCCGGACCCCGACGCGCACCGCGCCGGCACGGAGATATGCACGCCTCCCCCCTCCGGGCCTCCCAAGACTCCACAGCCATCCGAGTCTCCCTGGAGAGCAAAATGCCCGAGATCAAGCTCGATGCCGATCAGGTCTTCCCGGTCCTGAAGGAGAACATCCTCGTCGACGGGTTCCATCTCGTCATCGACCTGGAGAAGTCCCACGGCTCCGTCATCGTGGATGCCCTGGAGGGTAAGGAGTACCTGGACTGCTACGGGTACTTCGCCACGCTGCCCGTCGGCCACAACCATCCCAAGATGGACGACGAGGGGTTCCGCAAATCCCTCATGACGGCCGCGCTGTCGAACCCGGCCAACAGCGACATCTACTCGCGTCAGTTCGCCGCGTTCGTGAAGACGTTCCGCGAGTTGGCCGTGCCGGATCCGTTCCGCTACCTCTTCTTCGTCGCGGGGGGCGCGCTAGCGGTCGAGAACGCCATGAAGGCGGCCTTCGACTGGAAGGTCCAGAAGAACCGCGCCGCCGGAGTCGAGGGGGGGGCGACAAGATTCTCCACTTCGAGGGCGCCTTCCATGGCCGGAGCGGCTACACCCTCTCGGTGACCAACACCGATCCGACCAAGACCCGGGACTTTCCGAAGTTCGCCTGGCCGCGGATCCCCAGCCCGTACATCGACTTTCCGCTCGATGAGGCCGCGGTCGCGGCCAAGGAGGACGAGGCGTGCGCCCGTATCGAGGCCGCGTTCTCGGCCGACCCGCACGGGATCGCGGCGATCCTCATCGAGCCGATCCAGGGAGAGGGCGGGGATCGCCACTTCCGGCCGGAGTTCTTCCGGAAGCTCCGCGACTACGCGGATCGCTACGAGGCGCTCCTGATCTTCGACGAGGTCCAGACCGGCCTGGGCGCGACCGGGAAGCTCTGGGCGTATGAGCACACCGGTGTCACGCCCGACATCATCGCCTTCGGCAAGAAGACACAGGTCTGCGGGATCATGAGCACCCGGCGCATCGACGACGTCGAGAAGAACGTCTTCCACGTCTCCAGTCGCCTCAACTCCACGTGGGGAGGCAACCTCGTGGACATGGTGCGTTGCGCCCGATACCTGCAGATCATCGACGAGGACGGCCTCGTCGAGAGCGCCAACCGCGTCGGCGGCTTCATGACGAAGGAGTTGGAGGCGCTCCCGACGGACTTCCCCGTCGTGAGCAACGTGCGCGGCAAGGGCCTCCTGCTCGCTCTCGACCTTCCCGACGGGGACGCGCGGGCACGTGTGCAGCAGGGTTGCTGGGACCGAGGTCTGGCGGTGCTGGCGTGTGGACCCCGTTCGATCCGCTTCCGGCCGCCGCTCGTATTCACGGAGGACGAAGCCCGACGTGCGCTCACCGTTCTCCGCGAGGTGCTCCAGACCGTTTGAAATCGAGGTTCCGTCGCACGCGAACGGGGGCGTTCCCCTGGAGCGGCGGCGGCGACATCTTAGAGAATATCGTCTTACACTGACGCCCGGGCTTCGCCGGCCGCTCGACGGTCGACCCTCCCGCCCGAGGGGGGGGATTGCATGGTCGAGATCCGGATCCATGGAAGGGGTGGCCAGGGTGGGGTCACGCTGGCGAAGCTCATCGCCACGTCGCGCTTTCTCCAGGGCCGGTCGGTCCAGGCGTTCGGGCTGTACGCGGCCGAGCGTTCGGGGGCACCCGTTCAGGCGTTCTGCCGCTTCGACGACGAGACGATCACCAACCGCAACCTCATCTACGAGCCCGACCACGTCGTCGTTTTGGACCCCACGTTGGTGGGGCCGGCGATCACGGCGGGCCTGAAGCCCGGCGGCTGGATGCTCCTCAACACGCCCGACGATCCGGGCAGCGTCGCCGAGACCTTCCCGGAGAGCCGGGTCGCCGCGGTGGACGCGACGGCCATCGCGCGAAAGCACGAGTTGGGCACGCGGAGCGTCCCCATCGTGAATACGGCCCTCGCGGGAGCGGTCGCCCGGATCCTCGACATCCCTCTGGACGAGATGCTGGCGGCGCTGGAGCACCTCGGCTTCGGAGGCGGCAACGTCGCGTCGGCGACCGAGGCTTTCGATGCTGTGCAGACCCTGGAGCCCGCGGCTGCCGTCGCCGAGCCCCATGCCGACGGCCGGGCGCGGCCCGGTCCGGTGGACCGGGGGCCGAGCTTCGTCGAGGGGGCCGGCGGTGCGCTCCCGACGGTGCTGACCGGGAGTTGGGCGACCGAGCAGCCCCGCCGGCAGCAGTACGTCCCCCCCTGCAACGCGGTTTGCCCCGCCGGCAACGATGTTCAGGGATTCCTCCACGCACTCGCGGAGGACCGTCCGGACGAGGCGCTCGACATCCTGTTGCGTACGACCCCCTTTCCCGCGGTGTGCGGGCGGGTCTGTCCCGCACCGTGTATGACGTCGTGCAACCGGATCCAGCTCGACGGGGCGGTCAACGTCCGCGAGATGGAGCGATTCGCGGCCGATCACGGCTCGGTCGAGGTGCCGCGCCCCGAGCGCAGGCCGGAGCGCGTGGGCATCGTGGGCTCCGGGCCGGCCGGGCTCTCGGCGGCGTACCATCTGGCTCGAATGGGCTACGCGGTCACGATCTACGAGGGTGGCTCCGTGGTGGGAGGGTTGCTGCGAACGGGCATCCCGGCGTTTCGCCTCCCGCCGGAAGTCGTGCAACGGGAGGTCGATCGGATCCTGGACCTCGGCGTCGAGGTGATCACGGACCTTAGGATCGACCGGGCTCGACTTCTGGACGTAGCCCGCAATCACGACGCGGTGCTCGTGGCCACGGGGCTCCAGGAGCTCCGTGGCCTTCGTCTCGGCATGCTCGACGGGGACGTCGCGATCCAGGGGATCGACTTCCTCGATCAGGTCCGGCAGGGCGGTGTGAGGATGGAGGGGGAGGACGTGGTCGTCGTCGGCGGCGGCAATACGGCCATGGACGCTGCGCGCTCCGCGCTGCGCTTGGGTGCGTCGTCCGTGCGGGTCGTGTACAGGCGCAGCCGTGCGGAGATGCCGGCGATTCCGGAGGAGGTCGACGAGGCGTTGGAAGAGGGAATCGTCTTCGACTTCCTCACGCAGCCGATGGCGCTGGCGGCCGTGGCCCAGGCAAACGGAGACAGCCACCAGTACGACCTCAGGTGCCGCCGCATGGAGTTGGGTGAGCCCGACGAATCCGGACGGCGGCGCCCCGTCGAGGTGCCGGACTCCGACTTCGATCTTCCGTGCAGCCGCGTGATCCTGGCGCTCGGTCAGTCTCCCGACATCTCCGTCTTCCCCGAAGGCACCGAGGTGCGCGAAGGCGACCGGCTGCTGGGCATCATCGAAACGCCCGTCTACGCCGTGGGCGACCTGGCGACGGAAGAGGGCACGGTCGCCGGGGCCATCGGAAGCGGCCGCCGTGCGGCGCTGCACATCCACCAGACGTTCACCGGGGAGGTCGTCCAGGTCGGTGACCAGGCCCGCGTCCGCTCGGACGTCGACGTGTGGCACGACGAGGTCATCCAGAGCGACGCCCTCCGTCTGCATCTGTTCGAGCGGCAGGCTCCGATTGCGGGTGACGCGATCACCATGGAGCGCCGCCTCAGCACGTTCGATGAGATTCACCTGGGAGCGCGGGACACCGGCGAAGCACGTCGGTGCCTCTCGTGCGGCGTGTGTAACGAGTGCGACGACTGTGTGACCTACTGCCCGGAAGGTGTGCTGAAGCGGGTGGGGCACGATCTGGTCTTCGACTACGCCTACTGCAAAGGGTGCGGCATCTGCGTCACGGAATGCCCGCGCAACGTCGTCTTCATGAGTCAGCTCTGAGCCGGGAGGTTCGAGATGCCGGTCGAGATCGTCACGGGCAACCACGCCGCCGGATACGCCCTCTCCGTGGCCGGAGAGGCCAACCGGACCGCGCGTGGGGCCGCCTGCGGGATCTACCCGATCACGCCGCAGACGGAGATCGTCGAGCGCGTGGCCGCGTTCCCCTTCTCCAAGGGACGGGTGGTTCCCGTGGAGAGCGAGCATTCGGCGATGGGTGTTGCCATCGGCGCATCGCTCTCGGGAGCTCGCTCGTTCACGGCCAGCTCGGCCAACGGGCTCGCCTACATGGCGGAGAACATCGCGGTGGCGGGCTTCTACCGTCTTCCGATCGTGATGGTGGCCGTGAACCGCACCCTGGGACCCCCGTGGAACATCTGGGCGGACCAGGGCGACACGCTGATGCTGCGCGACTTCCCCTGGATCCAGCTTTACTGCTCGGACAACCAGGAGGTGACCGACGCGACCCTCCTGGCGTTCCGGCTCGCCGAAGACCACCGGGTGCTCCTTCCCGTGATGGTGTGCATGGACGCCTTCATCGTCTCCCACACCCAGGCGGAGACGGATCTCCCGAGCCAGGACGACGTGGATCGCTTCCTGCCCGACCTGGATCTGCCTCATCGGCTCAGCCCCGACGATCCGCGAACACTGGGCGGACTCATCTGGCCCGACGTCACCACGTCGTTGCGGCTCGAGATGCACGAGGCCATGGGCCGGGTCCAGATGGTCTACGAGGAGTGCCGGAGCGCCTTCTTCGACGTGTTCGGCCGGGACCCCGGGGGCGTGATCGAGACCTGGGAGGTCGAGGACGCCGACGAGATCCTGGTGGCTTCGGCCACGGTGGCGACGACGGCGCACGAGGTCGTGCGCCGTCGTCGTGCGGCGGGCGAGCGGGTCGGATTGGTGAAGATGCGAATGTTCCGGCCCTTCCCGGAGGAGGAGTTGCGGGAGGCATGCCGCTCGGCCTCGAGGATCGGCGTGCTGGACCGCGACTATGCGGCCGGTATGGGTGGAGTCTGGTGGCAGGACACGCGGGCCGCGTTCCAGGGCCACCGCGACGATCTGGTGATCCAGGATTACCTCGTGGGCATCGGGGGTGGCGACGTGACCCCCGAGCTCATCGACGGGGTGTTGGACGATCTGAGGGGCCGGGCCCGGTCCGGTCCTCCGGTATGGACGGGTATCAGGACCGAAGAGGAGGTGCCGGCATGAGCGCGCAGACGGGTGGTGCGATCGGATCCGGATCGTTGGGGACGGTCGCGGAGATTCCCCGCGGCGAGGGACGGCTTCTCCGCGCCGGGAACACGAACTGCGGTGGATGCGGGATGAGCGTCGGCCTGGTGATGCTCGGACGCGCCCTGGCCGAGGCCGAAGAGACCTGCATGCTGACCATCCCGGCGTGCTGCGCGGCCGTGACCGCGGGTGCGTTTCCCACCACGAGCTACGGGGTGCCCACCGCGCACAGCACGTTCGCGTCCGCACCCGCGGTCGCCTCGGGGCTTGCCGCGATCCGGGACCTGAACGAAGAGACCACCCAGGTGATCTGCTGGGCCGGAGACGGAGGGACCTACGACATCGGTCTGGCGAGCCTCTCGGCGGCGGCGGAGCGGAACGAGGATATCCTCTACATCTGCTACGACAACGAGATCTACGGGAACACCGGAGGCCAGCGCTCGTCCGCGACGCCGGCGGGAGCGCGCACCACGACGACGCCGCGCGGTAAGCCGGAGGCGAAGAAGGACATCGTGGCCATCATGGCCGCCCATCGGATCCCGTACGCGGCCACGCTCTCGATTGCCCACCCGGCGGACTTCCGACGGAAGCTGAGCAAAGCCCTATCGACGCACGGGATGCGCTTTCTGCTCATGCACTCCCCGTGCCCCACGGGCTGGAAGTCGGAGCCCGGAGAGACGATCCAGCTCGTGCGCGAAGCCGTTTCCTCCGGCCTATTTCCGCTGTACGAAGTCTTCGACGGCGAGCGTTACCGCATCAACGTCGAGCCTGAGTGGACCGATCCCGCGGCCTACTTCGAGCGTCAGCGCCGGTTCACGAACGGCGAGGTGGACCTCGAGCTCGCTGGCCGACAGAGTCGGGAGCACTTCGAGCGACTCCGCTTCCTGGCCGAGGCATTCCCGGCGAACGGTTGAGGCCGTTGCGGCCGACCCGGGCAGGGACGGGATGCCTTGGTGCGAGCGCCCACCTCGGGATGCGCGCGACGGGCGTCGCACAGCCGTTTGCTCAACCGGTGCCTGGTTCTATACTTGAGACTGACCCTTCGCCGCTCGGGCATCCTCGCCGCTGTCCCGATTCGACCCGATTGGAGGCTCTCCTCCCCGATGAAGAAAAGCACCCTCACGTTCGCGACGATCTGCCTGTTGGCGGTGCCGGGCGTGGCCGCGGCCCAGGGATTCGGCGTGGCTGCCAGGGTCGGCACGCTCGGCGCGGGCGCCGAGGCCGCCATGGGTCTCTCGAACCGTCTGGTGATTCGTGGCGGAATCGGGCTGCTTCCGCTCAAGCCCACGGCCAACATCTCCGACATCGACTTCACCCTGACGCTGCCGAAGACCTGGTACAACATCGGCCTGGACCTGTATGTCGCCGGTCCGGTCCGGCTCGGTGTCGGCATGCTCTTCAAGCCCGACGACCCGGTGGTGGACGGAACGATCGAGCCGGGTAAGCAGGTGACGATCGGCGACACGACCTACACGGCGCAGTCGGAGTTCAAGCTCCGCGGGATCCTCGACTCCAAGAACCGGGCGCCGTACGTGCTTCTTGGCTTCGGCAAGCATACGGCGAGCGGCATCGGCCTCTTCCTGGACCTGGGCGTCGCATTCATGGGGGATCCGGCAGCGGTGACCCTGTCCGCGTCGGGCGACCCGACCATCGTGAACGACCCGGCGTTCCAGACCGAGCTCCACAAGGAGGAAGCCAGCATCCGGAACGATGTGGGCACCTACTTGAAGCTGTGGCCCATCCTCAACCTCGGGGTACGCTTGGGCGTCGGCTGAGCGCTCTGTCCGCGGAAGCGTGAGACGCCCGTCTCCGGAGGTACCGGGACGGGCGTTCGTGTATCGGGATACGGAGGTGTGCTTCCCCCTCAGGCCAGAGCCCGCTCGATCGCGCCCAGAAGCTCGGGGACCTCGAACGGCTTGCTCAGGAAGGGTTCTCCCGATGCCTGCATGTCGCGTCGGAAGGATCCGTGCGTGGAGTAGCCGGAGGTGTAGAGGACCCGCAGGTCGGGCCGGCGGGCCAGCAGGGTGCTCGCAGCTTCGCGCCCTCCCAGACCCGGAAGTACGAGGTCGCAGAGCACCAGGTCGATGGAGCCAGGGTGGGTGTCCAGGACTTCCAATGCCTCCCTGGCGTCGCGGGCTTCGAGGACGTGGAAGTCGTAGAGCTCGAGGATCTTCCGAACGGAGGCCCGGATGCTCTCGTCATCATCGAGGACCATGATGGTGCGGCCCTCTCCCGAGATCCTGTCCGACGCGCGCTCGCTCAAGGCGCCACCTCCTGTCCGCCTTTCGAAATCGACCCGGCCGGCTCCGTTCGTCGAGCGGTCCGCGCACTCAGTATAGGCCACCCGAGCGATTCCGGCACGGCCCGCGTCTAGTCTGTGCGTGATTCCCAGCGGTTTCCGCCCCACATCCGGTGCAAGACCACGAGGAAGACCACGATGAACGCGGGCTCCACCATGAACCTGAAGCGCATGTTCTCGCCCAGCTCCATGAGGCAGCCTACGGCGGTCGTGTAGAAGATCGAAGCCGCGAGAAAGAGCGCGGGCGCGTCACGGCGCACCCGTTCCGTGAGCCCGGGCGCCCCAGGCCCGGCTCGGGCGAGCTGGAGAAGGTACGTCAAGAGCACGGCCGGAAAGAGAAGAAAATAGAGCGACCCGTAGTAGCGGCCGCCTCCCATCCGTTTCTCGATGGCGCTCACGAACGGGCGGCCCACCAGCCAGTCTGCGATGTCGACGTGAAGTGATATCCTCTGGCGATTGGGCTCGATTTGGCTGAAGTCCGCCGAAGGCGCGGAGAAATTCCCGTACGCCGTGAGCACGTTGAGGAGATACTGCCCGGGTGTGGCACGGATGAGGGTGAGGGCGCTCTGCCTGTAGGCCCTCGAGATGGCCGGTATGTTGATGTTCTCCAAGTCGTCGCGGTCGAGAGACGGGATCGGGGACGTCCGGTCGTACCCGAGTCTGCGGTAGGCCGAGGGAAGGCTGAAGGGCGTCACCCGCACCACAGGAGCCAGGGCCCGCGCGTCGTAGAGGGATCGAAGCGTTGCGGGATCCTGGTCGTACAGCGCGGTGCGCCAGAGGCTCATCCCGTACCAACTGCTGGCGCCGAAGAATCCGTATTGCACCTCGTTCTTGGCGTACCAGCCGGCCGGCACGAGAACGAGGACCACCAGGATCGATGCCTGGCGCCGGGTGGGACGTCCCGCGACCAGGAGCGCCAGCGGCACCGCACCCACCATCAGCACGAGGTGGAAGAGGCTGCGCGTGAGGATCAGTGCCGATATCGTCGCGACGAACCCCAGAGCCCAATTCCAGGAGCGCAGCCTTCCGGCTCGCTCGAGCAGAGCTCCCGCCAGGATCACACCGAACGCGGCCAGCACCGTGTACAGGGCGTAGGCCTCGTACAGGAAGAGCGCGGGGTGGAGGCCGATCAGGGCACCGGCCGCGAGTCCCCACCAGCGGCTACCGGTGAGGCGTGAGGTGAGAATGAGCGCCAGCGCTGCGGTGGCCGCTCCGAGCAGAATCTGGAGCGTCTGCAGAGCTGCGAGCTGACCCGTGCCGAAGAGCGCCAGCAAGGCAGCGCCCAGCGCGTTCCAGAGCGGCGGCTGCGCGTGGAGATACCAGAGGCTCTGGAAAGGATGGTCCCGCAGCAGGTCGGTGGGGAGGTTCTGCCAGAACCAACCCCAAGCGTCCGGCCCGTAGTCGTTCACGATCGTGACGCCTCGCGCTGACCAGTAGTAGAGGGCGAGCGCGACGTGGGCCGCTCCCACGAGGAGCGCGTCTCGTCGTAGAGTGCGTGCGGGTGCGTCCATCCGTTGCGGATCGGAGAAGGGTGGCGTCATCGACGGGAAGACTAGCCGGGGGCGAGCCTCCGTCACAACGTTCTCGTTCCACCCCGTCGTCCTCGCGGAGATTCCCATGGGTGAGCTCACCCGCCATCGTTTCGCCGCCACTCCCGAAGCCGGAGAGGTGTCCGCGCTCCTGCTCCGTCCTCGGGGAGCATGGTGTCTGTACGTATTCGGCCACGGAGCGGGTGCGGGTGCCGAGCACCCGTTCATGAACGCTGTGGCGGAGGGGCTCGGCCGGCACGGCGTGGCCACGCTTCGGTATCAGTTTCCGTACATGGAGCAGGGACGCAGAGCCCCCAACCCCGCCCCGATCCTCGTGGCGACGGTGCGCTCGGCGGTGAGGGAGGCGTCCTCGCTGGTTCCCGATCTCCCGCTCCTGGCCGGGGGCAAGTCGATGGGTGGGCGGATGACGTCGACTGCCGCGGCCGCGCGAGCGTTGCCCGGTGTTCGCGGCCTCGCCTTCTTCGGCTTTCCCCTCCACGCGGCCGGGAGGGCGTCGGCCGACCGGGGTTCGCACCTCGCCGAGGTGCACCTCCCGATGCTCTTCCTTCAGGGCACCCGGGACAGGCTGGCCGACCTGAGCCTGCTCGAGCCCCTGGTCCTCGGGCTTGGTCCCGAGCCGACGCTACACGTCGTGGACGGCGCGGACCACGGATTCCACGTGCCGAAGAGATCGGGCCGGACCGATGAATCGGTCCTCGAGGAGCTCTGCGGCGCCTTCACCGCCTGGGCTGAGCCCCTCAGCGGCACGACGCCGTGACGAAGTCCTCTCCCAGCACGCGGTCCAGATCGGCGACGAGGCGCTCCGCATCCTCGGATGAGAAGGGCAGAGGTGGCTTGATCTTGAGCACGTTGTGGTCGGGACCGTCCCTGCTGAGAAGGACTCCCCGGGCCTTCATGCGCTCGGTCACGTAGCGGGCGACCTCGGGCGCCGGCGTGCGTGCCCCCGGGTCGGATACCAGCTCGACCCCCAGGAAGAGGCCGCGTCCTCGTACGTCACCCACGGCTGGGTGACGCGTGCCGAGCTCCTTAAGAGCGGCCGTGGTCGCGTCACCCACACGGGCCGCGTGCTCCTGGAGCCCTTCGCGCTCGAGCACGTCGAGCACCGCCGACCCGATGACGGCCGAAACCGGATTCCCACCGAAGGTGCTGAAGAACTCCATCCCGTTCGCGAAGCTCCGCGCGATCGCGGTCGTGGTCACCACCGCCCCGAGCGGGTGTCCGTTTCCGATGGGCTTGCCCAGCGTGACGATGTCGGGTACGACGCTCTGGGTCTCGAAGCCCCATAGGTGGGTTCCGACGCGTCCGAAGCCCACCTGCACCTCGTCGGCGATGCACACGGCACCCGCGGCCCGGGCGTGACCGTATGCGGCCGCCAGGTATCCGGGAGGGAGCTCCACCTGGCCTCCGCACGAGAGGAGGCTCTCGGCCAGGAAGGCCGAAGGCACGTGTCCCGAGGATTCCAGATCGCGGAACGCGTCCGCCACGTGCCTGGCATAGCGAGCAGCCCGTTGGGGGTCGTCGCGCCGGTGGATTCCCCGGTAGTCGTCCGGCATCACCGCCGCGCGCACCCAGGGCGGAGGTCCCTCGCCCCCCCGCCCCGCGAACTTGTAGTGGCTCACCTCTATGAGACGACCCGTGTTGCCGTGATAGGCTCCCTCCAGGGCCACGACCCCGGTCCCTCCGCTGTGCGCGTGCGCCATCCGCAGGGCCAGCTCGTTGGCCTCGCTTCCGGAATTCACGAAGAAGCATACTCCGAGGGGATCGGGGAAAAGGGAGCCGAGGCGCTCCGCGTACTCCAGCACCGCCTCGTGGAGATAGCGTGTGTTCGTGTTCAGGACGGCCATCTGCCTCTGGCCGGCACGGACGACGTGCGGATGCTCGTGGCCCACGTGCGCTACGTTGTTCACGCAGTCGAGGTAGCCTCGGCCCAGTGCGTCGAAGAGGTGGACGCCGCGGCCGCGGACGACGTGGATCGACTCGCGATACGAGAGGCTCAAGCTCGCGCCGAGGGCGCGCGCTCGTCTCGCGGCCAGCCCGACCGGGTCCTCGTAGCGTGTGGGGCCGTCCAGCCGAAGGAGCAGATTGGGGTCCGGCGAGATCGAGCACCACGTGGATCGTTCTCCGGGCCGCGCCACACCCGGGAATTCGCCGCTCCGGTCCAGGAGGTCGGCGACGATCTGGAAGTGCAGGTGCTCGGGCCAGTCCCCGTTTTCCGGGTACGGTCCGACGCGCGCGAACGCGTCACCCGCCTCCAGTTTCGTACCCGCCTCGAGATCCCGTACCGAGGCGCGCTCCAGATGTCCGTAGAGCGTCCAGAACGGTCGCCCCGGGCTCTGGTGCTCGATGATTACGGTGGGCCCGTAGTCGAGCCGGCCCGAGTTGTCCTGAACGCTCCGTACCATCCCGCCCAGGGGCGTCCGCACGCCCGTGCCCGGTGGTACGAACAGGTCGATGCCCAGGTGGATCGTGCGGCGCTCCGGCATCTCGCCGCCGGGCGTGTCGAACGCCTCGGTCAGGTAGAAGCCACGGGGCTCGTCGTAGCGGCCCACGCCGACCTTCGCTCCCGCCTCGTCCATCGCACCGAAGACGCGCCCCGCGAAGGCGGCGGTATCGTCGGTGTCGTGTCCGTCCAGCAGAGGACTTCCGACGCTCAGGTCCAGGATCGTCAATTCACCGGGCTCGGCGGACAGGTCCAATGCGGGCGAGGGATCGCACGTCGCCAGCCACCGCACCAGCTCCGACGTACGTGCGCAGGCCGGGTAGCCGCATGCTTCCCGGAGTCGACCGGTCGCCAGACGATCGTGCACGCCCTCCAGAGAGAGCAGCACCTTCCACGCAGGCGTTTCCGAGATCAGGAGGTAGTCGTCCACATCCGGCGTCTCGGATCTGCGCCAGGCGGAGATCGACACGCTGGCGGCCAGCCGGGCTCGGGCGAGATGGATCAGAAGGTCCACCTCCGCCTCGGTGAGGGGACGCCGCTCGTGATAGCCGGTGACGACCCGGACGGCGGCCCCCACGGGATCCGGGTGCTCCATCATCAGGTAGGCGAGGGCAATCGCGAGGTCGAAGATCGCCGGGGCCTCATGCACGTCGCCGAAATCGAGGATTCCGGTCACGCGCCTCGGTCCCTCCAGCGGTGCCGAGACGAGGATGTTGTGGTCGTTCACGTCGCCGTGGACGACCTGGCGGGGGAGGTCGGCCACGCGCTCGCGCGTGCCGTCGAGACCGCCTATCGCATGCTCCAGGCATGCTCGGCGGGCCGGGTCGGTCACGAATCGGAGTCCCCGCTCCACCACACCTCCGGCTCGCGCCAACGCCCAGTCGAACGCCTCACGCTCCGGGGGCGTCCCGGGGTAGCTCGCAAGGAGCCGGTCGAGCGTGCCGAGCTCTCGTCCCACGTTCTCGAGCAGATCGGACGTGCGTGGCCGAACGCGAGCCAGGACGGTCCCGGGAAGATGCTCGAGGAGACGGATGCGCCACGGCTCGGACGGCGCCTCCTCGGCGCGGGCGATCAGGTCGCCGCCACGCGTGGGCACGGGGCGTGGAACGGCCGTCGAGCCCTCCTCGGCGAGCCACACCAGAAGGGCGCTCTCGAAGTCGAGCACGTCACCGGGTTCGTCGGGAGAAGCGACCTTGAGGACATGTCGGTCCCCGGCGGGGCCTTCCAGCAGGAAGTTGCGATCTCGCTCCCCGGGAAGCGGTGTGGCCGCGCCATCGATCCCGAAGTGCTCGGCGGCGAGCTCGCGAGCCGTCGCGGCGTCGAGGTCGGGTCTGCGGGGCGTTTGGATCATGGCGTGACCTTTTGGGCTCTGGCCTGATTCGTGTCCCAGACAGTAAGCTGCATCTTCTCACGCGCATAGATGCCATCTCGCGCGAATCGAAACTGGAAGCGACGGAGCGACGGTCATGACCCTCCCCCATCTCCGCGCGCCCGGCCGGCTCGCCCGCGTCCGGGCAGGCGCTCTCCTGCTTGTGTTGTTGCCACTCGTCCTTCCCACCGGCGCCCGGGCCCAGCTCCCCGACAAGTTCACGAACCTCAAGGTGCTCCCGAAGGACATCGGCCGCCGGGAGCTGATCGGGTACATGCGCGGTTTCACGTCGGCGCTCGGCGTGCGCTGCACCGCCTGCCACGTCGGAAAGGAGGGGCAACCGCTGTCCGAGTACGACTTCGCCGCGGACGACAAGGCGATGAAACGGAAGGCGCGGGTGATGCTCCGGCTGGTCCGGGAGGTCAACGGGGAGTATCTGGCCCATCTTCCGCAGCGGGACACCCCGAACGTCTCGGTCACCTGCATGACGTGCCACAGGGGTGTGAGGCGGCCCGAACCAATCGACCAGATCGTGGAGCAGACGATCCGCGATCAGGGGGTGGACTCCGCGTTGGCTCAGTATCGGGAGCTGCGGCAGGAGTACTACGGGTCGGCCTCCTACGATTTTACCGACCGACCCCTGCTCGAGCTTGCCCAGCGCCTGGGCCGGGCGGACCGGGCCGACACCGCGCTCCGGGTGCTGCAGCTCTCCATCGAGCTCAATCCTCGGTCGGCGCAGAGCTATTTCGCCGTGGGCCAGATCCATGAGCGCGCGGGCGACAAGCAGGCGGCCATCGACGCGTATCGGAAGGCCCTGGAGCTCTCCCCCGATTTCCGGCCCGCCCGCGAGCGGTTGGATACGCTGACGGGCGGAGGCGCCTGAGCCGTCCTGCAGCCGTCCGGACGAGGACGCGCCACTCCGAACGGGGGGTCGCTACATGCGCTCGATGACGAAGGTATAGGTAGAGCCGAGTGTATAGTGCGGCATGTTACGGCCGAAGAGGTCCACCACGGCCTGGCCGAGCTCGCGGTCGCTGGTGACGATCGAGATTCCCAGGAGCACACCTCGTTCCGGATGCTCGGGGAGACCGCTGGGCAGGGCCCAGTTCTCCCAATCGAAACGATAGCCCTGACGCACGAAGCTGAAGTTGTCGGGCAGGTAGGGTTCGAGCCCGCCGGGCACCTGGCCGGTATAGCCGTCGTCCGGCCACTCGAGGTGGTCGGCGTAGTAGTTGAGCACGGCCACGCGAACGGTCTCGAAGTCACCCGCCACCGCGGCGGCCCTTGCCCTGAGCAGGACCTCGTGAAAGGTCGGAGTCCCCACGCGAGCCAGCGTGCCCATGACCACCGCCACGGTCAGCATCTCGACCATCGTGAAGCCCTTGCGCTCGCTGCCGACCCGAGGGGTTCGGCGCGTCCGTTGACTGCGACGGAAGAAGGCGAAGAGCTTCATTGCTGCTGGCTCCGCGCGGGGCCGCCGTCGAACACGTCGGCCGCGGTACCCACGAAGTCGAGCGGAGATGATTCCGACTCGTACCGAAGCCGGGCACGGTCCGAGGCCCCCTCCAGCTCGTAGAAGCGGTTGTCCTTCCTGTGGTATTCCATACCCGGGAGCGGAGGACCGGCCTCGGAAAGCACCCAGGGCAACCGCCCGCGCTCCTCCCGGTAGGCCTCGATCTTCTGGGACTCCAGGAAAATGCTGACGCGCAACGAGCGGACTTCGTCCACGACCGACGGCTGGGGGGCAGGGGTCACCTCGAGCCAGGACGGTGAGCCGAGCCAGACGTAGGCCACGGCGGCCCACGTGACCAGGAGCACACCCCGCCGGATCCGGTTCCGCCGGTGGCTCCGTGCCTCGGCCTCGCGCGCCGCGTGGGCGCGCACTTCCTGGTCTCGAAGCACGGCGGCCAAAGCCCGCGCGCGCTCGTGCTCCTCGCTCATCTCCTCGCAGAATTCCCCGGGGTTGGGATTCGGACCGGTCATGGCTGGACGAAGACGATGGAGAAACGACCGCCCGCCGAAGCGGGCGGAGACACCTTCCTACCTTCAATGTATGTGTGCTTCTGCCGCGTTCCCAGAGCCTTGTCCGCCAAACGAGTCGGTCACCGGCGCCTCGGGATCCGTCGGCTGGACCATCAGGGTCCAACTGCTGTCCCGCGCGAAGGACACCGAGGGCCCGTAGTGATCGAGAAGGGCCGCGAGCAAGGACGGGTCCGCCGTACGGAGCGTGATGCTTCCGAGAGAGACCACGGTGGGATGGGTCGCGCCCAGGGAGTCCGTCATCTGGTCGGCGACCGGAGGCGCGGCCTCCGGCGCCACCGCGGACCAGCGGTTCCAGAGCAGTCGATAGCCATCGGAGGTGAAGCGGACCTCCGCGGGAAGCTCTGCCGCGAGCTCCGGGGGGATCCGGCCGGGGAGGGCCCCGGGCGGCCACGTGCCGTATCGGCTCTGGTAGCGCCGAGCCGATGCCCGGACCGCGTCCACGTCGTGGATCGCCCTGGCCACGCGACGCTCGAAGGAGGCCCTGCGAAGGACGGGCCAGACGAGCGAGGCCACGAGTGCCAGCACCGCGAGCGTGAGGAGCACGTCCCCGAGGGCGAAGCCGGAACGGGATCTTCCGGCCCGGGGGTCACCGGGCATCAGGGTTCCCGCCTCCCGCTCCAACCCGCGGCGACCGAGGCGAAGTCCGGCGCCGGGTGGGCGGAATCGTACACGAGGCTCGACCCGTCGGGCCTGCGGCCGACGAGCTGGAAGACCCGGTTGTCGGAGCGTATGAAGCGCACGCCCGAAACGCGGGCCGGGAGCTCGTCGAGGGAGACGGGGAGCCGGCCCCGCAGGACGCGATAGGCCTCGATCTCCCGCGCCTGGAGGTAGAGAGCGGCCCGCGCTCCCCGCTCCAGCGTTCCCCGGTCGAGGATGGGCGCGGCAGCTGGAACGACCCAGGACGGGGGCGATACGGCCACGTATCCCGCGAAGAGGAAAATCAGGATGGACAGCGGCGTCTTCCAGCGGCCGGTCCGCTCGGCTTCGAGCATGGGCCGACGAAACGCCTCTTCCTGGGCGTTTGCATGCGCCAACGCTTCGGCCAGAAGATGCTCGCGCTCTTCTTCCGGGCTGGTCTCGAGGATCGGAGGATTGCGCTCTGGATCGCTCACGGCGGGGTCCGCGGAGGAGGGGCCACGGTATCGCCTACCAAGATAAGAGGGCGCGTGGGCGTTGCCAGCGCGTCCGTGGAGCTCAGCTTCGTATCAGCTTGCGGTACTTGACCCGATGGGGCTGGTCCGCGTCCTTCCCGAGTCGCGCCCGCCGATCCTCCTCGTACTCCTGGTAGTTGCCCTCGTACCACACCACCCGGCTCTCTCCCTCGAAGGCCAGGATGTGCGTGGCAATCCGGTCGAGGAACCAACGGTCGTGGGAGATCACCAGCACGCACCCGGCGAAGTCCAGGATCGCGTCCTCGAGGGCCCGGAGCGTATCGACGTCCAGGTCGTTGGTGGGCTCGTCCAGGAGCAGGACGTTGCCACCCGACTTCAGGAGCTTGGCCAGGTGGAGTCGATTGCGCTCCCCTCCCGAGAGTACGCCCACCTTCTTCTGCTGGTCCGCTCCGCGGAGGTTGAACCAGGAAAGGTAGGCCCGCGCGTTCACCTCGGCGCGTCCGAAGTGGAGGATATCCTGTCCTCCGCTCACCTCCTCGAAGACCGTACGGTCCGGGTCGAGCGCCGCCCTGGACTGGTCCACGTAGGCCAGCTGGACGGTTCGGCCTACGTCGATGCTGCCCCGATCGGGCTCTTCCTCACCCAGAATCATCCGGAAGAGCGTGGTCTTGCCGGCTCCGTTCCCGCCGATGATGCCGACGACGGCGCCGGGAGGAACGTCGAAGGAGAGGTCCTCCATCAACAGCTTCTCGCCGAACCCCTTGGTGAGGCCCTGCGCGCGGATCACCGTGTTGCCCAGGCGCGCGCCCTTCGGGATGAGGATCTCCGCGGTACGGATCTGCTCACGCTCGTCGCGCGCCAGCAACTCCTCGTACGCGATTATCCGTGCCTTGCCCTTCGCGTGGCGTGCCCGCGGTGACATGCGCACCCACTCGAGCTCGTGCTCGAGCGTCTTCTGGCGGGCCGACTCCTGCTTCTCCTCGATCCGGAGCCGCTCGCGCTTCTGCTCGAGCCAGGAGGAGTAGTTGCCCTTCCAAGGGATCCCCTCGCCCCGGTCCAGCTCCAGGATCCACTCGGCCACGTTGTCGAGAAAGTACCGGTCGTGCGTGATCGCGACGATCGTGCCCGTGAAGGCTGCCAAATGGTGCTCCAGCCATGCCACCGATTCGGCGTCCAGGTGGTTCGTGGGCTCGTCCAGGAGCAGCATGTCCGGCTGCTCTAGCAGGACCCGGCAGAGTGCCACCCGGCGGCGCTCACCGCCCGAGAGCGTCGTCACGTCGGTGTCACCGGCCGGAAGACGCAGCGCGTCCATCGCGATCTCGACGTGCCGATCGAGCTCCCAGGCACCCGCCGCATCGATGCGGTCCTGCAGCTTCGCCTGCTCTGCGATCAGAGCGTCCATCTCGGCGTCCGACGAGACTTCACCGAACTTCATGTTGACTTCCTCGAACCTCCGAAGCAGCGCCCGGGTCTCGGCTACCCCCAGGTCGACGTTACCTTTGACGTCGAGCGAAGCGTCCAGCTCGGGCTCCTGCGGCAGATACCCGGCGCGTGTGCCCTTCGCCGCCCAGGCCTCGCCGAGGAAGTCCGCGTCGAGGCCCGCCATGATCCGGAGCAGCGAGCTCTTTCCGGCGCCGTTCGGTCCCACGACGCCGATCTTGGCGCCCGGGTAGAAGGAGAGGCTGATGTCCTTGAGGATCTCCCGCTTCGGCGGGACGATCTTCGACAGCCGGTACATATGGTAGATGAACTGGGGACCGCTCATGGTACGATGGGGTTGTGGGAACGTCCGGTCCGGGCCGGAGAATCTATACGGGAATCGGCCTCGGCCGGAGGGGTGGCGACCGTCCGGGTCCCCGCGTGGGCCGGATTGCACCCCGGCACCGAGGTCCGGAATGCCATGACGGGAAAACGGTCGATGGGCGCGCCGCCGCCGCCGCGTAAACGGGGGCTGACCGTCCGAGGAGGTCGTCCCATCCAAGCATGTCCAGGACCGTACCGAATTGATAGCCTTGCGGTGCCCCCCCTGGGTCCCGATCTTCCGGCGTCGCAGGCGCACGGAGCAGTCGGTCAGACACCCGCCACCCGGCCAAGAGGTCATCTTGGAATGGAAGCGACAGTCCGGCCCACAGACGTCGACACGATGCCGTCGTCTTTGTTCGCGCCAGCACAGCTGGATGCCCTCGAGGGGCAGAAAAGGGAGGAGCCGATGCCTGGTGGGGAGACGATTCTCGTGGTTGACGATGACCCGTCCGTCCTCCAGGTAGCTAGCAAGGTTCTTCGTCGGGGAGGTTACGAGGTCGTCGAGGCGGGTGGAGGTGAGGACGCGTTGCGCTTGGCGGATCAGAACGACGGGAAGATCGACCTCCTTCTGACCGACGTGGTGATGCCCGGCATGGGCGGCAGGGAGCTCGCGGAGGTGCTCGCCGAGCGCTATCCCTCCGTCAGGCTCCTCTTCATGTCGGCCTACACCGAAGACGAGGTGATCCTCCAGGGCGTGCGGGTGGCCGAGGTGAACTTCATCAGCAAGCCCTTCACGGTGGAAGGGCTCCGCGCCAAGGTCCGCGAGGTCATGGACACACCCGAGGACTGAAGGGGGCCCTTCGGGCCGCCCTCCTATGAGCCCCCGCTCCCTCCCTTCGCCAGCGCCTTGTAGTACTCCTCGACCATCTTTCGGTAGCCTTCCGGGACGTCGTCCGATCCCGAAAGCGTCGCTCGCTGCCGGGACGTCGTCTCCACCTCACGCCTCAGGCTGAACTCGAGGCGCTTCAGCGCCTGGACCACTTCGTCCTGAAGCGATGCGAGGTTCACCGGATCGGCGTAGGTGCCCTCGTCCTGCAAACGTCTCATCGCATCGATGACGGCCTGGAGGTCCCCCGGGTCGCGTCCCGCCTCCCTCAGACGGTCGCGTAGCGCCTCCGCCTGGGTACCGCGTTCGCGCGCTTCACGTCGGAACTGGCGGATCTCGTCCGGCGAAAGGGGACGGAGGTCGCCCGAAGCCGCCCCACCGCCCCGGTCGCCCGCCCCGGCCTGGCCGGCGCGTCCCGGTGTTTCCGCATCCGCCTGGCCGCTCTGCTGACCACCGGCCTGACCTTGCTGGTTTCGCTCTCCCTGCCGGCCCGCACGGCCCTGCTGGCCGGTCCGGGACTGCTGACCCTGGTCGCCCCGTTGTCCGGCCTGGCCTTGACGGCCCTCTTGCTCCGATCCATCCGCGGAGTCGGCGCGGTTCCCCGGATTCGGATCCCGGAGCCGCCGATCCATGGCCTCCATCCCGCGAATCAGGTCGCGCGTGCCCTCCAGCGCGTCCTTCACGGGGTCGTCCTGCTGTTGGCCCGCGGCGTCGCTCGCCTGCTGGAGCTGGTCGCGCAGAGACTGCAGGTCGGACTCGATGTTCAGCTCGAGCGTGACGGCCGACTCGCGATCCCACTGCTCGATCGTGCCGCGTGAGTATTGGAGCTTCTCCTTGAGCTTCGACTCGCGGATCTGGTTGGCTGCGCCCTGAAGCTTCCGGGCGGCGTCCGGATGATCTGCGCGGGCGTTGGCGGCAGCCCGATCGAGCTGCTGCTCGAGCCCCGTCACCGCGTCGGTCATCTGGTTCTTTCGCTCCCTCAGCCTCTCGATGTCTTGCGCGCGCTCCTGCCCGCCTGCGGGCAGCTCACGAACCTCATTCTCGACCTGGCGTTGCTGACGGGTCAGCTCGTCTACTTGGTCGAGGGCGTTCGCGGCGTCCCTCCGGGCCCGGTCGGACCGGGAGTCCTTCAGGCGCCGCTGGGCTTCCTCGAGCCGGTCCAGGGCCGATCCAGCCTCCGACGCGCTCGCGTTGCCGGATTGGGAGGCCGAGCGCCGCATGGCCTCCGCGGCCTGCTGCAGCCGACGGGCGGTTTCCTCCATCTGGGCATCATTGTTCTGTCTCGCCAGGCGCTGAAGCTGGCGCGCCGCCTCCTCGGTCTGGTCGGCCAGGTCCCGCTGCGCCTGACCCCCTCCCGTGGGGGCTCCTTGTCCGGCCTGTTGTGCCCGCCGCCGCTGTCGTTCCGCTTCCTGTTGCTGGCGCCGCGCGAGCTCCTTCAGCCGCTCGAGGATCTCGTCCACCTGATTGTCGGACTGCTCCCGCTGGCCGCGCTGCACGGTCTCGTACTGGTTCTTGAGCTTGTCCAGCTCCAGCTCGAAGAGATCCGCGAGGTCCTCCGCGGCGGCCTGCTGCTGTCCGCCGCCGCCTTGCTGTCCCTGCTGCTGTTGCTGCACGTAGACCTCGTAGGTCTGCTCGGCCTGCTGCAGGAATCGCAGCGCCTCCTGCTCGGAGGGAAGGGCGCCCTCCAGATCCTTCCGCTCCAGCGCATCCTTCGCCTTCTGCATCGCCTCGGCTGCTTGCGGCAGGATTGCCGACACATCACGGAAGCCTGGATCGATGCCGGCGAGCCCGCGGTTCTGCATGCGTTGCAGGAGAGCCTCGACCTGCTCCTTCAGGCGTCCCTGGGCCAGTGAGACGCTCACGACATTCTCGCCGAACTCGTCCTCCGAGTAGCTGTCGTGTTGCCGCACGAGGTTGAAGGTGGCGGCGATGATCTGGCGCTGCAGCTCGGAAAGCGCCGGGTTCTCGGCTCCTTGTTGCCCACCGGCCTGAGGGCCGCCCTGTTGGTCCGACTGTTTGAACGCCTGCTCGAAGGGACGGATGTCGAGGAAGTAGATGTCGCTCGCCACGGCGCTGCGCGTGCCGAGGGTTCGGTTGTCCCGCGCCAGGGCGTAGTACGAGACGAGATCCCCGGGTTGCAGTCCGAGCTCTTCGAGGAAGAGCGTGTGGCCGACCGATACCTCCGGCATCGCCGAGCCGCCGGCCCGGAAGAGCGAGACCGTGTCCGCCGGTGCGCCGTTCACGGAGTACACGAGCCGGACGTCACCGACTCCGTAGTCGTCGTCCGCCCGGACCTGGAGGTACACCTCCTCGATGGCGGATGCGGGCGTATCACGACCGGGCTTGTCGAAGCGGATCGAGGGCCCCTGGTCGTCCAGGACGTCGATCGTGTACTCGGGTGAGGCTGGTACGAGCGCTCCGTCGTTCCGGGCGAGAGCCACCGAGTAGAAGCCTGGCTTCCGAACCGTGAAGCGTCCCACCAGAGTGCTGTCGTCCACGGAGGTGAGCTCGCTCGGAGGGGTGCTGTCCACGCGGAGCGCGCCCCCCGGGGTCGCCATCGTGGGGTGGATTCGAACCTCCACCACGGTTCCATGGAGGGCGGCCACGTCGCCACCGTCCTCGACCGTGCGATCGGGCAGGCCCGTGTAGGCGGGGAAGTGGTAGGTGAGATCCATCCGGCTCACGTAGGGGAGGTCCGCGACGTCGAGGGTGTAGGTCGAAGACCGCACCCCCGTCGACTCCACGAAGTACTCCGTGGGCTCCTCGACACCGAGCAGCAGGATCTCGAATCCCCCGCCCTCGGCCGGGAGCATGCTCAGGCGCTGGAACTGCCCGTCGGAGCCCGAGCGGGTGAAGACCGATGCATCTCCCGCCTCGAATCCACTGAGTCGCGCGGTCACGACCTGGTCCGTCCCTCGTGCGATGGTCGTGTCGCCGGGGCTCACTCCGATGGCGTACGGGTTCACGGCCGCCGCGTTCCGCGCGGGCAGAAGGAGGGCCGCGAGACCGGTCCTGAGGTGGGTCGGACCCATCAGGGCGAGACTCAGCGTGCCGAGGGCCAGCACGGTGAGGATCCCGCCGAACCGGTAGAGGCGGGACTGCTCGACTCTCCGTCCGTACTCCACGCCGCGGACCTGCTCGAGGGCGGTTTCCAGGAGACGCCGGGTCAGGGCCCGCGAATGCGCGGGTCCTGTTCCCGCCTCGAGAGCGCTGACCAGCGCATGGTCGAGGCTCGGCTCGTGCTCCTCGAGGTAGAGCGCGACCTGCTCGTCACTGACCCGCCGCATCAGGGGCCGGAGCAGGAAGAGGAAGGCCGTCCCGAGCAGCGTTCCCCACGTCGCCACGCGCAGCCAGACTACCGCGGACTCGGTGAAGCGGAGTTGCTCCAAGGCGAGGGCCGAGAGGAAAAGCGCCGATGCGGATAGCCCGACCACCCACACCAGCCCGCGCAGCGCCACCCGGAGGCGCCAACGCCTGCGCACCCTCCGGACCGTCCTGAGGATCTCGGTGTGACCTGGAATCCGTTCGCTCTTCATCGGCCCTCTCCCATCCGGGTGCCCGCCTCCCGTCTTGTCCACACACTATGACCTACGAGTCGCGCTTCACTACCATTTCTTCAGCGTATTAGCTATCGATCCGCGAAACTCCTCTGCCTGGAAACCCAGTTGGAGAGCGCGGTCTCCAACACCAGGAGGGCGAACGCGCCCCCCAGGATCAGGCGCCAGAGCGACTGGCGACGCTCCTGGTCCTCCCTGAGCAGAGAGGCGGCGTCGGCGAAGCGGGTTCCGTCTCTCCGGCCAACTCCAGGCGTGACCACCTGTGCCGCGAGCTCCTGCGGATCGATGCGGCCCAGCGCCGACTCCGCGAGGTCCACGTTCACCGCCAGCACGAGGGGGCGGACCGGGTCCACCCCGGGGGGGCGCACCGTGTAGAACCCGCGCTCCTCGAGTGGGAGGTAGCGGGGCCCCGGCTCGGCCGGCATGGACACGGAGGAGCCCGAAGGAGTGAGCACCACGAGGTCTTTGCCGTCTCCGATCTCGGCGACCTCTGAAGCTCGCACGCCCGCGGCCTCCAGAGATGTGCGGTCGGCCAGATCCACGACCTGTCCGGAGGTTAGCCAGGGCAGGGCTTCCACTCGGCCGCTCAGGTACTCGACCAGACGGTGGACGAACGGGAGATACACCGGCTGGAGCGCGAGGTCGTTCCAGAACGAGTCCAGGGTCGACGTCCAGACGAGCACGCGACCTCGACCGTGGCGGACCTCGGCGAGTGCCACGGAGCCGTCGTCGAACCGAGCCAGGATCTCCGCGGAATCCGCTTGCGTGAAGGCACGTGCACGGAAGAAGCGCGCGTCCGTGAAGTCGCCGCTGCGTGGGCCGGAGAAGACCTCGAAGACGGGGTGGTCGTACGCCAGGTAGCCCAGGCGTCCGCCGCGCCCCTCGGCTCGGTCCTCGACGGGGCCGATGTCACCGGGGAGCACGTCGTCCGCCGAGGCGGGCCACGTCGCGTCCTCACCCAGCACGACCAGCACCCCGCCGCCGCCCTCCACGAACGTCCGGAGCCGTCCGGCCGACGCGCCGTCGATGCGTGCGTCGTTGAGAATCGCCACGCCGACGCCGTCCAGGTCGGAGGGCCGAACTCCGTCGGCATGGCGCAGGTGCACCTCGAAACGACCCTGATCCGAGATCTCCAGTGCGCGCCGCAGATAGAGGCTCGCGTTGGCCGGGGCCCGGGCCCCCTCCACCAGGAGGACCGGTAGGGCGCTGCCGGGAGAGAGGACGAAATAGAGGGCATCGTCCGCCTTCAGCGCGTCGTCCGGCACGCGTACGCTTCCTCGCGTGTGCGCGAGGGAGAGTGTGAACGGATCGAAGACCACGGTGGCCGCGCCGTCCGCCTGCAACGTGACCGTGCGGCTCTGCAGATCCTGCCCGTCGAGCGCGAGTGTCACCGGCACGTCGCGCGCGGCTTCTCCACCCCGCCGCACGACGCGCGCCGTGGCCCGCACACGCTCCCGGCCGGATACGGATTGTCGAAGCAAGGAGACGTCTGCGACCAGGACATTCTCGGGGATCGGCCGAGCGACCGACGCGGGTGTGACCACCGTACCGGCCGGCAGGTGTACTCCTTCGTCACCCGTCCAGCCGCTTCGCTGGAAATCGCTGACCAGGACAACCTCGCCCGCCGGGAGCTCGGACTCCTCGAGGATCGTCTGGGCCGCCTTGAGCGCCGGGCCGTATCGGGTCGTGCCCGAGCCCACGCGCAGGGTATCCAGCGCTGCGTGGAGGCGGGTGGGATCGGAGGTCGATCGCACGAGCACGTGCGCGCCCTGCCCGAACGCGACCAGGCTCGCGCGGTCGAGGGGGCCCAACTCGTCGAAGACCTGAGCGGCGCGTGCACGCGCTCGCTCGAACTCGTCGGACACGCCCATGCTGTACGACCGGTCCAGGATGACCACGACCTCTCGTGGACCTCCGGCGCCGGCCGCGACCTGGTCGGTGCGGTCCAGGAAGGGGCGGGCGAACGCCACGGCGAGGAGCGCGAGCGCCAAGGCCCGGAGCGACAGCAGCAGCCAGTGCTGGATACGCCGCCGGCGCTGCTCGCGGAACGGGATCATCTCCAGGAACATCAGCGACGGGAACGGCACGACATTGCGCCGTTGGCGTCGTGTGAGGTGGAGGATCACCGGGACGGCGGTCCCCGCGAGGCCGAGGAGGAAGAGCGGGACCAGGAAGGAAAGGCTCATCGTATCCGGCTCAGACGCTCACGCGACGAGAGGTACTTGAAGAGGGCCATGTCCAGCGGTTGGCTGGTGTCCAGGACCGCGTAGTCGATGCCGAGCCCGGTGAAGCGGTTCTCGAGCTCGGCCAGGTGGCGCTGCACCACTTCTCGATACTCGGCGCGCAACCGCTCGGGGATCACCGGAATCTGCTCCCCCGTCTCCATGTCCTCGAAGCCCGACGGATCCTCGAACGGGAAGCTCAGCTCGGCCGCGTCCAGCACGTGGAAGACCAGCACGTCGTGGCCGCGTGCACGCAGCGGTCCGACCGCCTCCAGCACGGCGGAGGGCTCCTCGTAGAAGTCGGAGACCAGCACGACGATCCCCTTGCGAGAGAGGAGCTCCGTGACCTGGAGCAACGGCTCTCCCAGCGAGCCGGGCCGCCCCGGATGGGCTCGGTCCAGCACGTGGAGAACGGTGTTCATGTGCTTCATTGACGGCCGCACGTATTCGACGATCTCGTGGTCGAACGTGACCAGCCCGACGCGGTCTCGCTGGCGTCGGGAGAAGAAGGCGAGACAGGCCGACAGGTAGCGGGCGTAGTCGAGCTTGCTCACCTGTCCGCTCGCGTAGGCCATCGATCGCGACACGTCCAGGAGGATCACGAAGTTCGCGTTGGTTTCGGCCTCGTACAGCTTGATGTAGTGACGGTCGGTGCGGCCCCAGAGGCGCCAGTCGATGCCCCGGATGTCGTCGCCCGGCATGTACGGGCGGTGCTCGGCGAAGTCCAGGCTGAAGCCCAGGTAGGGCGAGCGGTGCAGCCCCGTGAGAAACCCGTCCACGACCGTGCGCGCCAGAAGCTCCAGGTTGTCGATGCGGGCCAGCACGGCCGGATCGAGGAACTGGGCTCCCGCCGTGTATGCGTGGGCGCGTGCGCGGACGGGCATGACTACATCCCCGACGTCGGCAGCGGGACGGCGTTCAGGAGCATGTCCACGAGCTCGCCGGGCGTGCGCCCTTCCGATTCCGCGTGGAAGTTCGTGAGCACACGATGGCGCATCACGGGCTGCGCGAGGGACCGGATGTCCTCGAAGGTGACGTGGTAGCGTCCGCGGGTGAGCGCTCGCGCCTTTGCGCCCAGAACGAGGTACTGGGCGGCCCGCACGGACGCCCCGTAGGCCACCCACCGGCCGACGAAGTCCGGCGCGCCGTCACCCGGGCGGCTCGTCCGCGCGAGCGACACCGCGTAGCGAAGCACTTCTTCGGACACGGGCACCCGTCGCACCAGCCTCTGGAACGCGACCAGGTCCGGTCCGGTGACCGCGTGGCTGAAGGTCGGATCCAGGATCCCGGTGGTCGAGCGAACGACCTCCAGCTCCTCGTCGGGGGAGAGGTGCTCGATCACGATCTCGAACATGAAGCGGTCGAGCTGCGCCTCGGGTAGAGGATAGGTGCCCTCGAGCTCGATGGGGTTCTGCGTCGCGAACACGTAGAACGGCTCGTGCAGGGTATAGGTCCGGCCCTGCACGGTTACGCGGTGCTCCTGCATGGCCTCGAGGAGCGCAGCCTGTGTCTTGGGTGGGGTGCGGTTGATCTCGTCGGCCAGGATGATGTTCGAGAAGACCGGCCCGGGCGCGAACACCATCTCTCGTCGGCCCGTGTCGGGATCTTCCTGGATGATGTCTGTCCCGGTGATGTCCGACGGCATCAGATCGGGGGTGAACTGGATGCGCGAGAAGTCCAGATCCAGCACCTGAGCGATCGTATGGATGAGCAAGGTCTTGGCGAGCCCGGGTACCCCCACCAGGAGGCTGTTGCCGCCGACGAAGAGCGTGAGGAGGACCTGCTCGATCACGTCGTCCTGTCCCACGATGAGCTTGCGCAGCTCGCTCACGATCTGCGTTCTCCCGTCCTTCAGCCGGTCGGCGAGCGCGACGTCGTCCGCGTCTTCCAGCGCCACCGTTCCAATCACGTCGTCGGCCAAGGGTGTTCTCCAGTGGTTAGTGGGTCATCGCGTAGATGATGTAGTTCACGCCGAGCTTGTAGCCGTCGTTCGTGAGGTCGATCGGAAAGAACCCCGTGTCGGACCATTCCCAGTACTCCCCGATGTCGTTGTCGTAGTTGGCCACGACCATGATCCGCTTGCTCGGGTCGTTGTCCTCGAAGATCGCGTAGTACTTGATCCGGAGTCCGCCCCCGTAGATGGGAGGCGGAAGCACCTCGTACGGATCGACGCGGAAGAACGAGTCGAAAATCTCATGGCTCGGGTCGAGCTCCATGAGCGACGACCCCGGCAGAACCCGGCGCATCTGGTACTCGAAGTTCCCGAGTGCCCGATCGCCGCGAAAATCGTCGACGATCAGGAAGCCACCCTTGAGGAGGTAGCTCCTGAGGCCCTCGACCTCGGCATCCGTCGGGTTCCAGCTTCCCACCTCGACGATGTACGCGATGGGATAGCGAGACAGCCGCGGGTCGTCGCTCGTGAAGACGTTGCAGCCGTTCGGGCGCGGGTGCATCAGCGTCACTTCATCGAGGATCTTGAGGAAGTGGCCGTCGGCGCGGGGGTAGTCATGGTGCCACATCGGCTCACCGCCGCCTCGTCGCCGGAAGCCGTAGAAGCCGCCGCGAGAAGTCGGGGTGTAGCGGATGCGAGCGAACTGGTAGCCGGCGTCGTAGCCCGGGTTTAGGCCTTCGTACGTCTCGGACCCGGTCGGCTCGCGGCAGGCGGGCGAGGCGTCCTGCGGGCTCCGGGGGAGGATTCCACCCCCTCCTCCCACGATCGCCCCGAAGAGGAGCCCGGCCACGAAGCGTCCGCCGATCATCGGAGCCCACCTCCGCCCGCGCCGTCACGGAGCCGGAGGAGCAGCTCCAGGGCGGCTTCATACTCCGGGGCGATCTCGAGCGCCTGGAGCACCGTGTGCCGCGCCCCCTCCCGGTCGCCGGCCGCGAGGAGCGCACGCGCCAGCTCGTAGAGAGCGGCCGCTCGGTCCGGCGGATGGAGCGCGACCACGGCCCGTCGCTCGCGGACCGCGCCGGCATGGTCGCCTTCCTCGGCCAGAAGGCTCGCCAGTCGCCGGTGCAGCGTCATCTCGTAGGGGTCGACCTGCATCACCCTCGAGAGCGTCCGGGCCTCGTCCGCGGTGCGGCCCAACGCCTCCTCCAGGTCGGCTTCTTCCAGAAGCGCCCGATAGTTCGAATCCGACAGCCCGTTCAGGCGGGCGAGGGCCGCGGCGGCCCGGGCGGTATCCCCCGTGTTCCCATGGATCCGAGCCAGGAACCAGTAGGGGCTGTCCGGGCCACCGTAGTCGGGAAACATGCGCAGCGCTGCCCTCAGGTGCGGCTGGGCCTCCTCGTCGTGCCCTTCGCGAACGAGGGCGGCGCCCAGGCGGAGCCGGCCCAGCAGATCACCGGGATGGCTCGTCACGAACTGTCGCAGCACGGAGGTCGGCGCGCCGGGGGCGGGAGCGTCCGCTACTTCGGCGAGGCCCGCCAGAGGCCTTTCGAAGCGCTCGTGGAGATACGCGTCGAAGTCACGGTCGAAGCGGTCGAGCGACGTGCCCAACAGAGACTGGAAGAGCGCCTCGGTCGTCTCGCCCCGCCGGTAGCCGTCCAGCATGGAGCGGATGGCGACGAAGCCGTAGCGATCTTCGATGACCTCGAAGACGAGCGAAGCCTCGTAGTACGAATAGATGACCTGCTGGGGGTACTCCGGCCGCATGAACCCGTCGTCGAGCTCACTCACTTTCTTGAGCCGTCCGTCTCGGAGCGCCTCGACGAATCCGATCGTCGGACCGGGCCCCCAGCCGGGGCTCGCCCGATGCTGCTCGTGCACGGCGAGACCCTCGGAGAACCAGCGAGGGACGCGATGGTCGGTCATGGCCAGATGGAAGGCGTGAGCCATCTCGTGCCAGAGCGTGGACGCCCAGTTGTACTCTCCCCGCTCTCTGGCCGCCGGGGAGTCGAGGACGACCACGCTTCCGAACGTGACGCCGAGTGCTCCGAGGCCCGTCTCGCCGAGCGTGCGCACGGAGAAGTCGGCGTGGCTCGGGTACATCTCGACGCGCACCGGCGTGGGCGGCTCCGCTCCGTACCGACGGGCCAGACTGTCGTATGCCTCTTCGGCCACCTCCGCCACGTACGGCTCAAGGACGTCGGCCTCGTCTCGGCGCAGGAAGAGCGCGAAGTGCTCGGTGCGGCGGACGTCATAGCGGTCGAACGTGTCCAGGAGGTCGAGGCTGTTCTTGAACCAGGGATTGTAGGGGTCACCGCGGAAGGCGATCTCGAGGTGACGGCGCCCTTCATCCATGCGGCCGAGGCGGAGCTCGTTCATGCCCAGCAGGCCCCATGCGTTCCACGCGGTGGAGTCGAGCGAGGTCGCTATGCGCGCACGTTCGGCCGCCTCCTCGTAGCGTCGGACCTGCACGGCGAGCTCCGATACGGTGGCGTCGAGGTCGGCGAAGTGCGGATCGAGCGCGAGGACGCGGCCGCGTGTGCGACGGAACGCGACCGAATCTCCCGCCAGGACCTCGATCGCGGCCCGGACCGAGAGCGCTTCCAGAGAGGTGGGGTTCACCTCCAACGCGGCAGCCACTTCCCGGCGCGCGTCGGCGTAGGCTCCGCGTGTTACGCTCAGCCGGGCCAGGAGCGTGTGCGCGGCCACGCTGTTGGGGTTCACCTCGAGCGCCGCCGCTACGCGCTCGGCCGCCCCGCCAGTTCCGTCGAACTCGAGGGCGCGGGCGACGCCCAGGAGCGCGGCCGGGTGGTGTGGATTCACCTTCAGGACCTCGGCGAACTCCGCCTGGGCCTCCGAGCTCTCGTACTTCTCCAGGAAGAGGTCGCCGGCCCGGACCGTGGGCTCCAGCCAGTCCGGGTCGGCCGCGGCCGCTTCGTCGAACGCGCGCAGCGCGTCCTGGAAGAGGGTGGGATTGCGCACCGCCAGGTGGTGCACCGCGCGGCCGACGGCAACGAGGTCACGGGCGCTGAGCGTTCCGTCGGAGTTGTTGTAGATGTCGATGAAACGGTCGAAGCCCGCCATTGCCTCGTCCACACGGCCCCGGGAGAGCATCAGCTCGGCGAGGTTGACCTGTGCGGTGAGGCGATCGGAGGCGCCGCCCGTGACCGCTCGGCGAAAGGCCGCCTCGGCTTCGCCATCCTTCCCCCTCGCCTGGAGAACCTTCCCCAGGGTGTTGGCGAGGGCCACCGAATCGGAGGCACGCTCCGCCTCGGCCTCGGCCTCGTCGTACCGTCCCAGCGTGGACAGCACGTCCACGAGGCCCCGGCGCGCCTCCACCGAGGAGGCGTCCGCCCGCAGGGCCCGCCGGTAGGCGTCGAGTGCGTCGTCGTACCGGCCCGTGTGGGCCGCCGCGCGCGCCTCACCGAGATCCTGGCCCAGGATCGCAGACGGGAGCGACACGAGGGCGAGCAGCAGGACGGCGACCCGGAGTCCCGATGGACGAAAGCGGCTCACGGCGTGCCCCCTTCCCGAGCCCGGATCTCACGGTTCTTCAAGGCCAGCTCGACAAGCAGCGCTTCGAGGCGGCGCTCGTAGTCGGCCTGGGGGATCGTGTCCTTCGCGGCTCGCAGCCGCTCGACGCGCGTCCGGATCGCGGCCCGCTCCGAATGGAGCCGGGTGAGCACCGAGTCCGTGACCGCCGCGGCGGGGAGCGCGGAAGCGGGAGCTCCCACCAGGAAGGTGGACGCCAGCCTGCCGTCGGGGCCCTCCGCGCTGGCGTCTCCGGTCCCTTCTCCGTCTCCGTCGTCGTCCAGCACGGCATGCTCGGTGAGGAGCTGATTGTCCTTCTCGTAGGAGCGAGCGACCTCCTGGCGCGCATAGAGATAGGCCTCGAGCAGCGAGAGCCTCCCGTCCTTGTCGAGGTCCGCTCCGTCTCCGGCCACCGCCTTGACGAAGTAGCCGGGAAAGCGCGTGACGTTGCGCTCGCGCGCAGTCTTCGTGGCGGCCACGACGATGCGCCCGGGCGCGGCGAGAGGCGCGACGAAGCCACCGCTCGCGCTCCCGGTGTGGACGATGGCGATCCGCTGCGTGGTGAAGCCGGAAAGCGCCTGGTTCAGATCCTCGGGTGTCAGGTCGGGGCCCGGCAGGTTGAAGCGAGCCTCTCCGTTCTGTGCCGTACCGTGGCCGATGAGGACCAGCATGAGGCCGCTTTGCGGCCCCATGGAGTCCGCCAGCTCGGAGAGGACATTCAGGACGTTCTCCCGAGTGGACCGTGCCCGGATCGCCCCGGGCGAAAGCTCGGGCTTTTCGCTCAGGTAGATCACCTCCCCGGGGGTGACGCCGTGGCGGTCCAGGAGCGCAGCGCGTAACTCCATCGCCCACTCGTGGAACTGCCGGGTGTACGCGTCGGTCCCGCCCAGCCCGGTCACGATGAGGACGCGTGGGGTCTGGGCCGGGGTCTGGGCCGGCGCGGGCACCGGCATGACCGCCGCCGGGAGCGCGAGGAAGGTGGCGAGGGCCAGGTGCAGGGACCTTCTCATACGAGCCCCCGGATGCGCCGGTATCCCCACTCGGCGCCCATGAGGAGCACGATGACGAGGAAGAGCGCCGGCATGTCCCAGAGGTCCTTCTCCTCGACCAGGGTCACGCCGGCTCCCGTCACGCTGATGTCTTCCGGCAGGGTGGCCACGTCGTCCGGTGTGTAGAACCTGCCCCCGGTCTCGTCAGCGATGCGCTGGAGCGTTCTCGTGCGCCGTCCGGCTCCGAAATACTCGTCGTCGCTGGGAGCCGTGCGCAGGAAGGTCCCGTCCGAGCCCAGGCTCCGTCCGTTGCGGGTGGCCGAGACGTCGACCTCGTACTCGCCCTCCTCGGCCGGCAAGAAGTGGGCAGTATACTCGCCGTCCCGGTCCACCGTCCATTCGGCCGGGATCGTGCTGACGATCCCGCTGGGACTCGTAACCTTGGCGAGGACGGTCGCGTCATCCACCTCGAGATAGGCGGAATCGACCACCGATGCGGTGATCCCGACCGGCTCTCCACGCTCGGCTCGCTCGTGGTCCATCGTGAGCGTCACCGGGCGGGGCACACCGTCGATGAGCCAGCGGAGCATCTGCTGCCAGAACGTCTCGTAGCTCGGATCGTCGACGGGAACGTCGGCCGACATCTGCCAGAGCCACGAGTCCTGCGGGGTGAACGTGATCGATTTGCCACGTCCGTAGCGTTGGTGGGCGAGGATGACCTGGCGGTCCCCGCCCGGCAGCGTCCCGGTCAGGAGCGTGGTGGCTCCGGCCTTCACCTCCCCGATGCGGTTCACGACCGTGATGGGGGGAAGCGCCCGCCAGCGCGCCGACGGGTCGTTGTCCTGCGCCCCCAGCTGCACCGCCGGGTGAGCCTCACCCGCCGGCGTGGGCGCGACCTCGATCTCCGCCAGGAAATCCGGATTCGCGGAGCCGAGCACCACGGGCATCACCTCCTCGACGGGCGTCCCGGCCCATCCGCCTTCGGCGAATGCGCTGTGCCCGCCCAGGAACAGCACCCCGCCTCCTCGATCGGACACGAAGTCGGCGATCATCTGGAGTTGATCGTGGGTGAAGAAGCTGGCTTCCACGCTGCCCAGGATCAGACCCCGGTATCGGTCGAGCTCCGCCCGGGTCTTCGGGAACCCGGCGAGGAGCTCGTCGGCGCTGTCCACGTCCAGACGGAGAAACTTGCTCTGGGCCGTGCGCTGGAGCACCACGAGTTGGATGTTGTCGTCGTCTTCGACGGCACGGCGCATGAACTTGACCTCGAAGCGCGGCTCCCCCTCGAAGTAGAGGATCTTCTCGCGCTCGCTGCGCACGTCGATCTGCACCTCGCGAGCGTTGTTACGCTCGACGCGCTCGCCCGGCTGGGGTGGAATTCGGAATCGGATACGCCTCGGACCGGCCTGGTCCAGGTGAAAACGCACGCGCGCCACCACGGGCTCGCCGTCCGAGCCGAGCGTCACGTCCTCCTGCGCCAGGATCCGCTGGTCGTCCTCGACGATCAGAGGGACCGTGGCTCGGTTCATTCCCGTCTGGGTGACGACCACGTCCACCACGAGGGCGCTACCCGCGAGGATCGATCGTGGCACCTCCACCCGGCCGAGCTCGATGTCGGGGGATACCTCTTCGTCTCCAACGCCCACGGTGAACACGGGAACTCCGGCGGCCTGCAGCGAGACGAGCGCGTCGGTGAGGGGACGGTCCGTGTTGTTGGCTCCGTCCGAGATCAGCACCAGGCCGGATAGCGGAAGTCCGGACAACTCCTGCCTGGCCCCGTCGAGCGCCCCGGCCAGATCCGTATGCGTGCCATCCCAGGTCAGCTCCCCCGGCCCCTCGATGCGGCTGGCCGAGGAAGAGAAGCGAAAGAATCGAAGCGTGAAGCGCTCCGACAGCTTCTGCAGCAGATCGCTCTGGTCCGGCGCGAAGGCTTGGTTCACGAAGTCGCTCCTCGGCGTGCCGTCGCCGTTGGCCAGGCGCATACTCCGCGAGTTGTCGACCAGGACGCCCACGAAGTTCTGCTGGGGAACCACCGTGGACAGGACGAGCGACGGTTGAAGCAGACAGAAGAGGAGAACGCCCAGGAGCGAAACCCTGAGGGCGGCCATGACGCCCCGGTCGAGCATCCGGGCACGGCCGCGCGCCAAGGTATAGGTGGCCACGGCGGCCGCCCCGATCACCGCGGCCGCGATGAGCCAGAGGCGCACGGACCCCGGCGCGCTCAGCGCGAAGTGACCCTGCTCGAAGAACACGGGTCGGTACTTGAAGAGAAACTCGAACACCCTCGAAAGGCCCTCTCACCGAGGTGGTCTGGCAGGGAGATCGAAGAGTCGGCCGCTCCTCCTCCCCTCCCCGAGCCCCCTGTCGAACGTCAGTGGCTCATGCCGTAGACGATCATGTTGGCGGCCATCTCACAGGCATAGGTCGAATACCTGAGGGGATACATCGGATCCTCGGCCCACTCCCAGGCGTCTCCGAGGTCCGTATTGAAATTGATGACCACCATGAGGCGGCCCTTGTCGTCGAGGATGCCCCGGACGTGCGGCACATAGCCGCCATGTTCCCACGTGTGAGCGCCCGGGTAGCCGCGCGTGATCGCCTCCGCGTTGCCCACGTTGGGCACCTGGATGGTCGAGTCGATCTGGTAGTAGGCGGAGAAGATCGGGTGATGCCTGGGCAGCTCGACGATCGGCCGACCCGGGAGCACCCGTCGCATGTTGTATTCGAACTGGTCCCATTCTCGCGGGCCCCAGAAGTCATCGACTATGAGGAACCCGCCGGCGTTCAGGTAGTCGCGCAGCCCGTGGACCTCGTCCTGCGTCAGGTCCATGTGTCCGACCTCGACCGCGTAGATCACGGGATATCGGCGCAGGGCGGGGTCGGCGAGCCCCACGGGATGCTCCGCACCGTAGACGTTCAGGCGGATCATGCGCTTGAGCACGACCAGAAACTGGCGGTCCGCCTTGGGATAGTCCGTCGTCCAGAAGGGACGGCCGCGCCACCGGCGCCCCCGACTTCCGCTCCCCCCGGCATACTGCCCGAACACATCGGTATACGCGGCGCGTGTCCAGTAGAACTCGTGTCGGCCGTAGCTGGCGTCGCCGGCGGATGCCGGACTCTCGATCTCGTCCAGCCGTGGCCGGCGGATCCGCGTCGGCGTCTCCTGGGCCGAGACGGCCTCCCCCGGCGTCCCGAAAGCTGGAACACCCGCGCACGCGAGTGATGCCGAAAGCAACGCCAGGAGGGCTCCAGCTCTTGAAGGCATCGGATGCCCGGGATCGGGAGGGTCGATGTGGGCGCTGACTCTCGTACGTTGCGGGAAAGATGAAGGTTCCTGGTGAACCTGGATCCTGCGTTTCCGCCCCGCTCCGTCGTCGAGAAGGGTGATTGTCACGGGGAGCCGGCGCCCGCACGGGTGCCCGAGCCCCTTGTCGAGAGACCCGCCGCTCCCCCGGAAACGTTGAATCCTTGGGTGCGCGGGGACGTAGGGAGGCATACCGGCGGGTCCATTGCGGCGCCGGTGTCCATCACTACCGAAGCGAGAGGGAGAGCACCATGACCACGGCCACGCGGAGCGTCACCGTCCGCGATTTCTTCATCTTCCAGCTCAAGGTGGTGTTGGACGGCCTCAAGGACATCGCCGTCTTCCATCTGTCGATCGGGGCGGTCCTGCTCGACCTGATCTCGGGAGGCGGAACCCGTCCGAGGCTCTTCTATTCGGTGCTGCGCCTGAGCGAACGCATCGATCTCTGGCTGAACGTCCACGGGGCCGCCGAGCGCCTGGACGAAACCGAGGACGGTCTCTTCGGTGCCAGCGAAGCGGGCTCGGACACGCTCCTCGGCAAGGTGGAGCAGATAGTTCGCGGAGGAGACGAGCCCCGCAGGAAGCGGGGGCGCTGAGGGGTGGGATCACCCCACCAGAAACAACGGGATCAGGAAGGTCGCCGCGGCGGTGATCACGACGACCGCCAGGATGTCGAGGATCAGCCCGGCCTTGGCCATCTGCGGGATCGTGAGGTAGCCCGAGCTGAACACGATCGCGTTGGGCGGTGTCGCCACCGGTAGCATGAACGCCATCGACGCGCCCATCGCCGCGGTGGTCATGAGCAGAAGCGGAGCCAGGCCGAGGCCGGCGGCCGCGCCAGCCATCACGGGCATGGCCATCGTCGCGGTGGCGGTGTTCGAGGTGAGCTCGGTCAGTAGGGTCAGGAGCAACGCCACGGACGCGACGATGAGCACCGGAGGGATGGTGCCGAGGGCGGCGACCGTGCCCCCGATCCATGCGGCGAGTCCCGACTGATCCATGGCTCTCGCGAGTGAGAGCCCTCCTCCGAACAGGACCAGCACTCCCCAAGGGATCCCTTTGGCCGTCTTCCAGTCCAGGACGAACTCTCCTCGCCGCCAATCCACCGGAAGAAGAAACAGGACCATCGCGGCGAGCATCGCGATCGTCGCGTCGCTCATGTGCGGCGCGAGGGTCTGGATGCCCGGGATGGTCACTCCACCGATGACCTTCTCGGATCGGAACACCCACGCCAGAGCGGTCAGACCGAAGACCCAGGCGGTGAGCCGTTCACCCCGGCCGAGCCGCCCGAGGCCCGCGCGCTCACGATCGATGATTCCCGCGGCGTTTCCCGAGAGATCTCCCGGAGGATGGAGGAGTCGGGTGAGCAAGAGCCAAACCACCGGGAGCAGGACTGCCGCCACGGGCAGGCCTACGCCCATCCACTGCAGAAACCCGATGTGGCGGCCGAGCATCTCGCTGGCCGCTCCGGCCAGCACGGCGTTGGGCGGCGTGCCGATGAGTGTCGCGACTCCCCCGATCGAGGCTGCGTAGGCGACTCCCAACATGAGCGCGATGCCGAACTCGTACACGCCCTCGTGATCCTGAGGTCGGAACATGTCACCCACGGCCAGGGCGATCGGGAGCATCATGGCGGTCGTGGCCGTGTTGGAGATCCACATCGAGAGGAACGCCGTCGCCAACATGAACCCGAGGATCAGCCGGTTCGGGCTCGTTCCCACCCAGGACATGATGCTCAGCGCGATCCGCTTGTGGAGACCCCACCGCTCCATGGTCACGGCAATGAAGAAGCCCCCCATGAACAGAAAGATCAGCTCGTTCGCGTAGGGGGCTGCGGCGTCGCCCGCGTCCAGCACGCCCAGCGTTGGAAAGAGCGCCAGGGGCAGGAGAGCCGTCGCCGGGATCGGAATCGCTTCGGTCATCCACCAGACCGCCATGAGCAGGGCGACCGCTGCGGTATGCCAACCTTGTGGGCTCAACCCGGCGGGAACGGGCGCCAGAAGCGCGGCCAGGAATACCGCCGCTCCGAGGACGAGGCCGATCCGCTGGGCCGGTCGGTATCCTTGCCCGGAACTTCCGTCCTCCACGGGACTCCTTGGTGATGGTGGGACGCCGCGGGTGGGTTTGGCGCGATTGTAGACCGCGGCGGAAGAAGGGGCAAGCGCTCCTCCATGGCGCATACGGGCGGCCGTCGGGGACGTCTCGCCTGATGGCGCGACCTCGCCGGCGTTCCCTGGGTGGGGAAGAGACGCCCGAGGGTGCCCTCGGTGCCACGAATCGATATCGTGTCGTGGATCCTTCCGGCGCTTGGTCGCCGGGCGCGTCGGCAACCCTATGGACCAAGAGCTCGATGACCTCTCCACGTGCGCGGATCGGCTCGCTCGCAGTGTTCTCCTTCACGCTGTTCGCGGGTCCGCTCGCAGCTCAGGCTTCCCCGTCCCACCTCGTCAGCCGCTGGGCCGCGGAAGTCGAT
This sequence comes from uncultured Gemmatimonadales bacterium, assembly GCA_963751265.1. GTDB lineage: Bacteria > Gemmatimonadota > Gemmatimonadetes > Longimicrobiales > Gaopeijiaceae > SZUA-318. The sequence goes on from CAVVTU010000003.1 coordinate 397,932, forward strand.
ACGGCCCGGGTCCTCCCGGAATACCCGAGGCCCCAGATGGTGCGGTCCGGGTGGCAGAATCTGAACGGGTGGTGGGACTACGCGGTCCGTGACAGCGCTGCTTCGGAGCCCGACAGGTGGGACGGACGGATACTGGTTCCCTTTCCCATCGAGTCGCAGCTCAGCCGGGTGAGGCGGTCCGTCAGCGAGGTGGAGCGTCTGTGGTATCACACCACGTTCCGGACTCACCTGCCCGCGGGACAGCGGCTACTCCTCCATTTCGGTGCGGTGGACTGGGCCGCGGACGTGTGGGTGAACGGGCGTGAGGTGGGGTCGCACACGGGCGGTTACGACCCGTTCACGTTCGACATCACCGACGCCTTGTCGGCGGGCCCGGATCAGGATCTCGTGGTCCGCGTCTGGGATCCGACGGACGCGGGCGGGCAGCCTCGCGGCAAGCAGGTCCGCCGACCGCATGGCATCTGGTACACGGCCGTGACGGGCATCTGGCAGACCGTCTGGATCGAGCCGGTACCCGCCGCACGCATCGCCGGCCTCCTCATCGAGCCCGATGTAGACTCGTCGAGGGTCGTCCTGCGGGTGACGGGGACGGCGGAGGCGGGCGACGGGGTCGTACGAGCCGAAGTCCTGTCCGGCGGACGAATCGTGGCCTCGACCAGCGGGAGGGTCGGGGTGCTCGTCCTGGACATTCCCCACCCGCACCTCTGGTCGCCCGCCGATCCCTTCCTCTACGACCTGCGCGTGCGTCTGGGGTCGGATTCCGTGTCGAGCTACTTCGGCATGCGGAAGATCGCCGTGAAGCCCGACAGCACCGGCACGCTCAGGCTCTTCCTCAACGGACGGCCACTCTTCGAGTTCGGACCGCTCGACCAGGGTTGGTGGCCCGGGGGCCTCTACACCGCGCCGACCGACGAGGCGCTCCGCTCGGACATCGAGACGACGCGACGCCTCGGCTTCAACATGGCGCGCAAGCACGTCAAGGTGGAGCCCGCTCGTTGGTACTACTGGGCGGACCGGCTGGGCTTGCTGGTGTGGCAGGACATGCCGAGCGGCGAGAATCGCGGACCCGACGTCCGGCGGGAGTTCGAATCGGAGCTGTGCCGCATCGTGGATGCGCGCCGCAACCATCCCTCCATCGTCATGTGGGTGCCGTTCAACGAGGGCTGGGGGCAATACGACACCGAGCGTATCGCCACTTGGCTGAAGTCCTACGACCCCACCCGGTTGGTGGACGAGGCCAGCGGATGGACCGACCGTGGCTCCGGAGACGTGGCGGACGTGCATGCGTACCCGGGACCCGCCATCCCCCCGAATGACCGGCGGCGCGCCCGCGTGCTGGGCGAGCTCGGCGGACTGGGCCTGCCGCTCGAGGGCCACACCTGGCTCGATCGTGACAACTGGGGCTATCGCAGCTTCACCGATACGGCGGCATTGGGTCGGGCGTACCTCGCGTTGCTCCGTCAGCTCCGCTACCTGGAAGGCGAAGGCCTCGCCGCAGCCGTCTACACCCAGACCACCGACGTGGAGATCGAAGTCAACGGCATCATGACGTACGACCGCGCCGTGGTGAAGCTGCCGGCCGCGGCCCGGGCGGCCGCCGATGAGCTCTACGGACCGGCTCCGGTCGTCCGTTCCGTGGTCTCGACCTCACGCGGCGAAGGCCAGCCATGGCGCTACGCGACGGAGGAGCCTTCTTCGGATTGGGCCAGCCCGGGCTTCGACGATGCCGGGTGGAGGGAGGGGCTCGGCGGGTTCGGTCGAACCCGTGACAACGGCACGACCGTGCGCACGCTCTGGACGTCGTCGGATCTCTGGCTGCGGCGCACGTTCGAGGTAGGGGCGCGCCCTCCCGAGGACCCGCGCCTTCTCGTTCGTCACGACGAGGACGTCGACATCTATATGGATGGTGTGCGGGCGGCGTCGCTGCAGGGCAACAACCAGGCCTACGAGGTCCTGCCCATGAGCACCGACGCCCGTCGACTTCTCACCCCCGGCTCACACACGCTCGCCGTGCACGTCCGCAACCAGCGGGGGGCACAGTACGTCGACGTCGGAATCGTGGATGTGACGGGGGGGTGAGGGGCTGACCCGGGCGGCCCGGCCCCCCGGACTCCCTACGTGAGCCGTTTCGCCCCGATGCCCGCATCCTCCGCCAGGCATGGGGGATTCGCGGTGTCCATGAACGGCCTTTATCCCACGTAGGGATTATCCCTACTCCAAGTTCAAAGGAATCCCCACCGGACCCTCCCTTTTCCTCCCGACACCCGCGTTCAACCGGCTCCGGTAGCTTCCCCATGGGCCACCAGTCAGTCCGACTGGTACACAGACCTACCCTCTCCCTCTGGAGGGAAGGAATGGCGATGAAGCTGCCAACCGTCGACGCGGACGCGTCGACGGAAAAAGACGTGCATGTCCACCGAGTTACCGACCACTCGGTGGAGATCGTTTCCGATTCCGGTGAAGGCGCCCAGAAGTGTGGGCAGATCTTCGGCTCCGTGTCCGCCAAGATGGGCAACGGGGTGTGGACCGTGGAGATCATCCCCGCCGAGGTGGAGCCTCCTCCCCGCAACCCCGCTGGAGCTTCGGGCATCCGCATCCGCCTGGGCGACCGCGAGGTCACCAACTGGGGTGACGAGACGAACCTGGTCGTGGCGTTCAACGAGCAGGCGCTTCTGGGCCGGCACGAGCTGAACGCACTCGCACCCGACGCGACGGTCCTCGTGGAGAGCATGTGGGCCACCCATCCGAACCCGGACATCCGGGCGGAGTGGGAGGCCGCGATGGAAGAGCTCTCCAAGAAGGACTACCGCATCATCGAAGTCCCCATGGAGGAGCAGTGTCTCACCGTGGTGGACAACGCCCGCAAGGGCAAGAACATGTTCGCGCTGGGGATGCTCTGCTGGATCTTCGACCGCGACCTCCAGAAGGCGCGCGAGCAGATCGCATACACGTTCCGGAAGAAGAAGCAGGAGATCACCGACAGTAACGTGGAGCTCCTGGAGCTCGGGTATGCGTGGGCCGAGGCCAACCTCGACTTCCGCTACGACGTGCCCACCATGACGGACGATGTCCCGAAGGTGGTGATGAACGGCAACGACGCGATCGCCCTCGGCGCCGTGGCGGCCGGACTCGAGCTGGCCGCGATGTACCCGATCACGCCGGCCACCAGCGTCTCGCACATGCTGGGTGAGGTCTTCGAGAAGTTCGGCGGGGTGCTCCACCAGGCCGAGGACGAGATCGCGGCGGCGGGCGTAGCCATCGGATCGTCGTACGCGGGCAAGTGCGCGTTCACGATCACGTCGGGGCCGGGAATGGCTCTGAAGACAGAGTTTCTCGGACTCGCAACCATGATCGAGGTCCCGCTCGTGCTCGTGAACGTGCAGCGCGGAGGCCCGAGCACGGGGCTGCCCACGAAGGTGGAGCAGTCCGACCTCATGGCGGCGATCTTCGGCCAGCCGGGGGACGCGCCCCACGTCGTCATGGCGCCGGCCACCATCGAGGAGTGCTTCACGATCATGCCCACGGCGCGCCGCATCGCCGAGTCGCTGCGGACCGTCGTCATGGTGCTCTCCGACGCGAACCTGGCCACCGGGCGTGGCGCCCTTCGCTCGCCCCGAGCTGTCCAACTGCCTGGCACCCGGCCCCACCCGACCAGCGTCCCATTCCCGAGGGCCTGAGGCCCTACGACTGGGATCCGAGGACCGGCCTGTCGCGGCGCTTCATCCCCGGGCAGCCTGGAGGGGAGCACACGGTCACGGGTCTGGCCCATGACGAGCGGCAGCAAGGTCGCCTACGACACCGCGATCGTGCAGAAGTCGCATGACATGCGCAGCCGCAAGCTCGCGGCGTTCCAGAACACGCTGCTTCCTCCCGAGATCAACGGGGATCCCGAGGGCGGCGATCTGCTTCTGGTGGGTTGGGGAAGTACGAAGGGTGCCATCGAGGAGGCGGTGGAGCGCGCGCGCCGCGAAGGACTGAGCGTGTCGTCGACACACATAACCTTCCTCTCGCCCCTGCCACCCGGACTGAAGGAGATCTTCGGCCGCTTCAAGAAGGTGATGACGGTCGAGATCAACTACTCCGACAGGCTGGGCGATCCCTTCATCAACGAGCAGAATCGCCGCCGCGGGCAGCTCTCCTGGCTTCTGAGGGCGAGCACGTTGGTTGACGTCGACTGTTGGACCCGGGTCCTGGGGGAGCCGCTTCGCCCCGCGAAGATCGTTCAGGCCATCCGGGAGAACATGCCCAAGGGAGGTGCGGCATGATCGCCGAATCCTGTTCCCTGCTTCACGCCGCGGCCCTCGAGGACGACGACCGCGTGTTCGAGATGGGCGACTACCAGGGCCCCGTGGCCCGGTGGTGCTCCGGGTGTGGGGACCACTCGGTCCTCACCGCTGCGCAGCGTCTCATGACCGAGAACCAGCTCAAGCCGGAGACCACGGTCTTCGTGTCGGGCATCGGTTGCTCCAGCCGCTTCCCACATTACATGAAGACGTACGGGTTCCACGGCATCCACGGGCGGGCCCTGCCCGTCGCCACCGGGGTCAAGCTGACCCGGCCCGACCTGGACGTCTTCGTGGTCATGGGTGACGGCGACTGCGTGTCGATCGGGGCGGGCCACTGGATCCACGCCATCCGCTACAATCTGGACATGGTGGCGCTGCTTCTGGACAACAATATCTACGGGCTGACCAAGAAGCAGACTTCGCCGACGACGCCGAAGGGTTACCGGAGCAACACCCAGCCCTACGGCAGCTACCTGCCGCCGATGAACCCGCTCGAGACCACCCTGGGCGTGACCAACGCGTCCTTCGTGGCCCAGACGGCGGAATGGGTCCCGGCGCACCTCTTCGCGACCCTCAAGGCCGCATACGAGCACAAGGGATTCTCGTTCGTGCGGATCCTGCAGCGGTGCCCGCACTTCACACCGGACCTCTACGGTGAGCTGGTGAAGCACCCGGACCGGATCGAACTCCTGGATCATCCCGAGGGCATCCAGACCGAAGGGCTGGAAAAGATCTACACGAACCGGATCCGTCACGACCCTGCGGACCTCCATCAGGCGCGTGAGCTTGCCGAAGACACCGCGGCGATACGTCTCGGGCTCTTCTTCAGGGACGAGTCCAAACCCCGCTACGAGGAGACCCGAACGCTGCCGAAGTTCACCGCGCAGCAGAAGAGCGACATCCTGAACGAGGAGTTGGAGCGCTATGCCGTCTGAAGCCCAGACATCCGGCGTGGCCGAGGGGCCGGCGGCCCTCGCCCTCGCGGCGCTGCGTAGCCGGGTCGAGTCGTTCCGCTCGGCGGTTGCGGTCGCCCAGGAGGAGATCCGTACGTTCACCGCGCAACGGCGCGGGGCGAGCGAGTTCCAGGCCGAAGAGGCCTTGATGGAGCTCGGGCCGTTCGCCACGGGCCGGATCAGCCCCGACCGGTTCGTGACGCTCCTCGCCCCTTCCGAAGAAGTCACGCCAGAGACCATGGAGATCCTGGCTCAGGCGGAGAAGATCTTGAAGGACTTCGCCGCCGGCGAGGACCTTCACCACGTTGTTCTCGAGTCGGGCGGCGATCTCAGGGACGCCGTGAAGGACGCCCTCACCGACGTGGGCCGCATCTTCGGCACGGCACGTGCCGTGGAGCTGGCCCGGTCCGGTCGATTCGATCCCGACGAGCACATGTCGCTCCTGGGCTCCCTGCCGTTCCGGAAGTGGAACCGGGCCGAGCGCCAGATGGCACCGCCGCTGGTGGTGGAGCTCGGGGCGGCGGAGGATCTGCTCCCCGTCGGGCTCGGTGAGTTCCTGGACGGGGCCGTCAAGATCGTCCTCGTCGTGAACGGACCCACGGCACCCGCGCCGCTCGCGCGCCTGATCACTCCGGGGACGTTCGTGGTGCAGACCGCCGATCCGGCGACGCTGGAAGCCATGGCTTCATCGCGCCATCCCGGCGTGGGATTGCTCTTCGACGAGGAGCGGGCCGAGCAGGCCCGATTCGTCCACGATCCGGATGCGGGAGACACGCCGTGGAAGCGCCTGAAGGTCGAGCACATGCCGGAGCAGGCCGAGGTCGGCCGCGGGCGGCGGGCGCCGACCTGGTTGGAGGAGTTGACGCACCTCCAGGCTCTGGCCAAGGCGCCCCTGGGAATGTCCGACACCGCCCTGACGGGTGAGTCGGCCGAGCCCGAGGACGTGGCTCCCGCAGACCAGCTGGCGGCCTGGCTTCTGAGCCAGACCACTGGGCTTTAGGAGGCTTCGGAAGGTGATTGCCGCGAGCCAGATACTCGAGTCCGTCGCCATTCTCGGAGGCGTCACGGCGGTCTTCGGATCGTTCATCTCCGTGGTGAACGCGAAGTTCAAGGTCTACGAGGATCCGCGCATCGACGGTGTGCGGGACATCCTGCCCGGCGCCGACTGCGGCGCTTGCGGGCGGGCCGGCTGCCGTGCCTTCGCCGAAGCGGTGATCACTGGCAGTGCAATCCCCGCCGAGTGCACGGTCATGACCGAAGACGCACGCTCGGACGTGGCGTCGTACCTGGGCGTCGACGCGGGGAGCGCGGACAAGCGTGTCGCGCGCCTCCTGTGTGCCGGTGGACGTGACGTAGCCCCGTACAAGGCGAGCTATCACGGAATCGAGAGTTGCGGCGCGGCCGCCGCGGTGACCGGCGGTGGAAAGGGATGTCCCTGGGGCTGCCTGGGCTTCGCCGACTGCGCGGTCTCGTGCGACTTCGACGCCATCACCATGAGCCCGCTCGGGCTGCCCGTCGTGGACGCCGACAAGTGCACGGCGTGCGGTGACTGCGTCGAGGCCTGCCCGCTGGGCCTGTTCGTCCTGATGCGGCAAGACCACCACTTGGTGGTGCAGTGCAAGAACCTGCTCCAGGGAGACGCCGCCGAAGCGCGTGTGCTCGGTGGCGTGCAATGCCTGCGGCAGATGCGTTCAAGACGCCGAGCCTGGACTGATCAGCATGGTCAGCGGGCTGGCGGTCATCGACTACGACAAGATCGAGCTGGAGAACCCCAAGGCGGTCGAGCGATGCCCCACCGGGGCCATCGTCTGGATCGAAGGGCAGCAGTTCCCCGAGCTCTTCGTCCCCGCCGGGAGCGAGGCAGCATGAGCAACGAGAAGGGGGCCGCAGAAGGCCCCAGATTCCCGGGTATCCTGACCGCCACCGACGGTACCGGGCGCGGTCGTCCACTCCGAGACCAATCGCGCAGCGAGGCCGCGGGCGCCTACCCCATCACCCCGTCGACGCAGATGGGCGAGGGGTGGGCCGCCGCGATGGCCGCCGGCAAGACCAACGTCAACGGCCGCCGGCTGCTCTTCTTCGAGCCGGAGGGTGAGCACGCCGCCGCAGCGGTGACCGCCGGTATGAGCATGGTCGGCCTGCGCTCCACCAACTTCTCGAGCGGGCAGGGCATCGCGTACATGCACGAGTCGCTCTACGCGGCCACCGGCAAGCGCCTCACGTACGTGCTCAACGTCGCGGCGCGCGCCATGACCAAGCACGCGCTGAACGTCCACGCCGGCCACGACGACTACCACGCCGTGGACGACACGGGCTTCTTCCAGCTCTTCGCGAAGGACGTGCAGGAGGCGGGTGACTTCAGCCTCATCGCCCACCGCATCGCCGAGCTGTCGCTCAACCCGGGCCTCAACGCCCAGGACGGCTTCCTGACGAGCCACGTCATCGAGACGGCGAAGCTCGCCGAGCCGGAGCTGATCAAGGAGTACCTCGGGTGACCCGGCGGACATCATCGAGTCGCCCACGCCGGCTCAGCGCCTGACCTTCGGGGACAAGCGGCGGCGCATTCCCGAGCTGTTCAGCGTGGACTATCCGGCCATGCTGGGCCGGTGCAGAACCAGGACTCCTACGCCCAGGGCGTGGCGGCACAGCGGCCGTTCTACTTCGACCACGTGGCCGGGCTCACCGATCAGGCCTTGGCCGAGTTCGCGCAGCTCACGGGCCGCTCCTACGCCCGGGCCGTCGGCTACCTGACCGACGACGCCGACTGGATTCTGGTCGGGCAGGGCTCGGTCGTCCCGAACCTGGAGGTCGTGGCCGAGCACCTGCGCAAGTCGCGCGGCCTCAAGGTCGGCGTGCTGAACGTGAGCATGTTCCGACCGTTCCCGGCTGACATCGTCACCCGTATCCTGGTCGGCGCCAAGGGCGTGACGGTGTTCGAGCGGGTCGATCAGCCCCTGGCCGTGGACGCCCCGCTGCTGCGCGAGGTACGGGCCGCCATGACCCAGGGCATGGAGAACTGGAAGGCGCTGCACGCCAACGGAAACGGGAAGAAGCCGAGCTCGGCTCGGCCGCTCCCCTACGCGAAGGTGTCTCCGGTGGAGCCGGCCCTGATGCCCGACTTCTACTCGGCCGGGTTCGGGTTCGGTAGCCGAGACCTCCAGCCCGGCGACGTCATTGCCGCGGTCGACAACATGCTTCCGGAGGGCAAGCACCGGCGTCAGTTCTATGTCGGGATCGACTTCATCCGGAAGGGAACGAAGCTGCCCAAGCTCCAGATCTGGCAGGAGCAGCTGGTGGAGTCCTATCCCGACCTCGAGGAGATGGCGCTCGAATCGGCGGGTGACTTCAACCTCCTGCCCGACGGGCGCGACCGCCCTGCGCATCCACTCCGTGGGTGGATGGGGCGCGATCACGATGGGCAAGAACATCGCGATGACGGCGTTCGAGCTCTTCGGGATGAACGTGAAGGCCAACCCGAAGTACGGCTCCGAGAAGAAGGGCCAACCGACCACGTTCTACGCCGTCCTCGCCCACGAGCCTATCAAGCTCAACGCCGAGCTCAAGCACGTGAACGTGGTGCTCTCGCCCGACGGAAACGTCTTCCGGCACTCCGACCCGCTCGCCGGGATGGGGGAGGGGGGCGTCTTCGTCATCCAGAGCCACGAGGAGCCCGAGCAGGTCTGGAAGTCGCTGCCCGCCGAGGCACGGCGCGCCGTCCGTGAGAAGAAGATCAAGGTCTACTGCCTCGACGGGTTCGGCATCGCGTCGGCGGAGGCCAACGATCCGGAGCTCCGCTACCGGATGCAGGGTGTCGCCTTCATGGGCGCCTTCTTCCGCTGCTCTCCTCTCGCCGAGCGCGAGGGAATGGCCGAGGACGGGCTCTTCGCGGGCATCACCGCCCAGATCGAGGCCAAGTTCGGCAAACTCGGGCAGCGGGTCGTCGACGACAACATGAGGGTCATTCGCCGGGGCTACGACGAAGTGCGCGAGGTCCCGACCGACGCCGAAGTCGGCGCCGACGAGGCGAAGGAAGCTCCGGGGTGGTACATGCCCTCGCTCCTGAACGACCCCGACGGCGAAGAGGGACTGGGCAACAAGGGCCGGTTCTTCGAGCAGGTCTGTGCCCTCTGCTCGATCGGGCAGGACAGCATCTCGGATCCGTACGCTGCGATCTCCGCCATGCCGGCTGTGACCAGCACGGTCCGCGACATGACGAACATCCGCTTCGAGGTCCCTGACTTCGTCGCCGAGAAATGCACCGGATGCAGCCAATGCTGGATCCAGTGCCCCGACGCGGCCATTCCGGGTCTCGTGGTGTCGGTGGAGGACGTGTTGCGACACGGCCATCCGCACGTCGGCCAACGGCAAGCTCGAACGATCGCGTGAAGCAGATCTCCAAGCACCTGGCCAAGGAAGCCCAGAAGCTACTGAAGGGCGTGCCGTTCAAGACGTTCGGCGAGACCGCGGCGCAGGCCTACACCAACATCGTCGAGAAGCTGGGCTGGGACGCCGAGCGTCGCGCTCAGCTCGACGAGGAATGGGCTCGGGTCTATCCGCGTCTTGGCGGAGTTCCCGCTTGCCAAGACGGCCCCGTTCTTCGACCTGCCCGAATCGAAGGAAAAGGGCTCGGGCGGACTGCTGGCCATCACCGTGAATCCCGAGGCGTGCAAGGGGTGCAACATCTGCGTGAACGTCTGCCCGGAGAACGCGCTAGTGACCGTGCAGCAGGACGAGGAGATCGTCGACCGGCTCCGGCGGAACTGGAAGTTCTGGGAGCGGCTCCCCGACACCGACGATAAGTACATCAACGTGCGTGACATCGACGAAGGCATCGGCGTGCTCTCGTCGCTGCTGCTCAAGAAGGACAACTACCGGTCGATGGCCGGAGGCGACGGCGCGTGCATGGGATGCGGTGAGAAGACCGCCGTGCACCTGGTCACGTCGACCGTCGAGGCGGTCATGCAGCCTCGCGTGAAGAAGCTGCTCGAGAAGATCGACGACACTCGTAGCCGAGATGGAAAAGCAGGAGCGCGAGCTCCTGGCCTCCGACGCCGACTTGGCCGAAGGTGGCCAAGGCCTCCTCGAACGAGGTCGGCGTCAAGCTCTCGCCCGAGAAGCGCGAGCGCCTCCGGCTCCTGCAGGAGTCCAGGGAGGAGCTCGAGAGTCTGAAGTGGCTCTACGTCCAGGGTCCGAGCGGCCGCGGGCGCGTGAACCTCGGCATCACGAACTCGACGGGCTGCTCCTCGGTCTGGGGGAGCACGTACCCGTACAATCCATATCCCTTCCCCTGGGTGAACCACCTCTTCCAGGATGCTCCCTCGATCGCCATCGGCGTGTTCGAGGGCCACATGCGGAAGATGGGTGACAACTTCCTGACGCTCCGCAAGGCGGAGCAGCTCGTCGGACGGCACGTTCGACGCCGGAGGCCTTCGGGCGCTTCGCCGAGGCGTTCGACTGGCAGCAGTTCACCGACGAGGAGTTCCACCTGTGCCCGCCAATCCTGAGCATCGGGGGCGACGGCGCGATGATGGACATCGGGTTCCAGAACCTTTCCCGCCTCATGGCGAGCGGGAAGCCCATCCGGGTCATGGTCCTGGACACCCAGGTCTACTCCAACACGGGCGGTCAGGCCTGCACCTCCGGTTTCACCGGGCAGGTCGCCGACATGTCCGCATGGGGGAAGGCTCAGCACGGGAAGTCGGAGGTCCGTAAGGAACTGGCCTTCATCGCCATGGCCCACAGAGGCGTGTTCGTCCACCAGTCCTCTCAGGCCTCCGCTTCCCACCTCATTCAGGGCGTCATCAAGGGCCTCAACACCCGGCGCCCGTCAGTATTCAACATCTACACCCCCTGCCCGGTGGAGCACGGCCTGGCCGACGACTGGGCGCCGACGGCGGCCAGGCTGGCGCTCGAGTCCCGGGCGTTCCCGTTCCTGACTTACGATCCGGACGGCGGTAACGACCTCGCCGACTGCTTGTCGCTGGACGGCAACCCCGCGCTGGATCAGGTCTGGCCTACCTACGAGCTCCGGTACGTGGACGAGGACGGCAACGAGGCGTCCATGGAGCTTCCGCTCACGGTGGCGGACTGGGCGGCCACCGAGGTGCGCTTCCGCAAGAACTTCGCCCCGGCGGATCCGGAAGAGACCGACGAGCTGATCCCGTTTCACGAGTTCGTGGCGGCGAGCCACGAGGATCGGGTGGGCAAGAGGCCGTTCATCTGGACGCTGAACAAGGACCGCACGCTCAAGAAGACCAAGGTCTCCAACGAGATGGTCCTCCTCGCCGAAGACCGCCTGATGTTCTGGCACCAGCTCAAGGAGCTGGCCGGGCTGGACGTGCCGGAGGCCGTGCGCGACGGCCTGATGTCGGAGATGGAGGGCGAGTACGAGAAGCGGCTCGAGGTACTGAAGGCCGAGTACGAGGAGAAGCTCGCGGACCTGAGGGCGACCTACCCCCGGGCCATCGCGAGGCGCATGGCGGAAGGCCTGCTGAAGATCGGGGACGGCAAGATGACGGTCGCGGACCTGCTGGTGCGTGCCGAGGCCACGCCCGGCCTGCAGGGCATCGGCCCCGTGGAAGGCGGCTTGGACTTCGGTCCGGGAGCAGCGGCTCCCGCGACGGCCAAGGCTGCCGCCGCCGTCCCGGCAGGGAATGGAGCGGGAGCGACTACCGCAGTCATGGAGGAGTCGGCCGCGGCCGTCGAGGCTCCGGTCGAAGCGGAGGACGAGGACGAGCTGGGGATGGATCCCTGGATCGAGACCGCCCGGTGCACGTCGTGCAACGAGTGCACCAACCTGAATCCGCGGATGTTCAGCTACGACGACAACAAGCAGGCAGTCGTGAAGGACCCGCACGCCGGCACGTTCGCACAGCTCGTGCAGGCCGCGGAACGCTGCCCCGCCGGCATCATCCATCCCGGGACGCCCCTGAACCCGAAAGAGAAGGACCTGGACAAGTGGATCGCACGGGCCGAGCCCTTCAACTGAGGCTCACGCGGGAGGTCGGACGATGAGCTTCCTCGGCATGACGTTCCGGCACGGCGTGCACCCGCCGGACTCGAAGAATCTGACGGAGCACGTGCCCATCCGGCGAATGCCGTTCCCGAAGAGGATCGCCCTGCCGCTGCGCCAGAACGCGGGCAAGCCCGCCCGCTGCCTGGTGCGCAAGGGTGATCGCGTGGAGCGAGGCGACATGATTGCCGAGGCGGACGGGTATATGTCCGTGCCCGTGCACGCCTCCGCCGCGGGAACCGTCGTGGACATCGATTGGTGGCCTCACCCCGACGGGTCCATGGCCGAGACCGTCATCATCGACGTGGAGCGGTTCAGCCCGCAGATCCCGAGGCCACGCATCGTGCCCACCTGGGAGGGGCTGACGCCCGACCAGGTCAGGGCCGAGGTCCAGCACGGCGGGGTCGTGGGGCTGGGCGGCGCGGCCTTTCCCACCCACGTGAAGCTGGCGCCTCCGAAGGACTTTCCGATCGAGTGGCTCCTGGTCAACGGCGCCGAGTGCGAGCCGTACCTGACCACGGACCACCGCACCATGGTGGAGTATCCGGAGCGCGTGCACTTCGGCATCCGCATCATGATGCAGTGCCTGGGCGTGAAGCGGGCCGTCATCGGCGTGGAAAAGAACAAGCCCGACGCGATCGAGGCACTCGAGCGCACCAAGCCGACGGATCTCGACATCACCGTCCAGCCGCTGGTGGTCAAGTATCCGCAGGGCGCCGAGAAGATGCTCATCAACGTGGTGACCGGCCACGAGGTACCCTCGGGCAAGCTGCCGATGCACGTCGGGACCGTGGTCCAGAACGTCGGCTCCATCGCCACGATCGCCGAGATCTTCGAGACGGGACTGCCGCTCATCGAGCGGGTCGTTACGGTCACGGGACCGGGCGTGAAGCGTCCCTCGAATCTGATCGTTCCGGTCGGGGCCCAGCTCGGTGACGTCCTGGAGTTCTGCGGCGGCATCACAGACGACGCCGCTGAGATCGTGTTCGGCGGTCCGATGATGGGCACCTCGCAGCCGGACATGCGGACGCCTCTGACCAAGGGGACCACGGGCGTCGTGGTGCTCACGGAGGCCGAGGTGAAGCCCAAGCGCACCTACCCGTGCATCAGCTGTGGGCATTGCCTGGACGCGTGCCCCGTGTTTCTGAACCCGTCCCAGCTCGGCAAGCTCGCACAGGCCGGCCGGTACGAGGCGATGGAGGAGGAGCACCTGGCCGACTGCATGCTGTGCGGATCCTGCTCGTACGTGTGTCCGTCCAACATCCCCCTCTCGCAGATGTTCGCCCTGGGCAAGTCGGCCCTCCGCCGGCAGAAGGCCGCGGCTCCGCCGCCTCCACCCGACGAGAAGAAGGAGGAGGCTGCCGCGTGAGCACACGCGCATTCGAGCTGACGGCCTCTCCGCACATCAAGGGGCCGGACTCCACGCCGCGCATCATGTGGACGGTGGTGGGGAGCCTGGTTCCCGTGATCTTTGCGGCGTTCTGGTACTTCGGACCGAGCGCGCTGCTCGTCATCGGCACGACGACCGTGGCCTGTCTGGCCACGGAGCGTCTGCTCGGCCAAGGCGGCACGCTCGGGGACGGATCGGCAGTGATCACCGGCCTCCTGCTCGGGCTCACCCTGCCGGCGGGCATCCCCCTCTGGATGGCCGCGATCGGCGGCGTCTTCGCCATCGGGCTCGGCAAGGTGGTCTTCGGCGGGCTCGGTCAGAACGTCTTCAACCCCGCGCTCCTCGGACGGGCCTTTCTCCAGGCGGCCTTCCCGGAGGCGCTCACGACCTGGCCCGACCTCTCGGGTCCGTGGTCGGCGCTTCGGGGCGACAATTTCGCGCTGCCGTTCTCGACCCCGAACCCCGTGGCCACGGTTACCGGCGCTACGCCGCTCGGCCTCATGAAGTTCGAGGGCAAGCACACGGAGTTGGCTCACCTGATCGTCGGCTCCACCGGGGGGTCCCTGGGTGAGACCGCGGCGGTCGTGATTCTGATCTGCGGGGCCTACCTGGCCGTGAAGAAGTACCTGGATTGGCGCATTCCGATCTCGATCTTCGTCACGGTCTTCGTGCTCTCGCAGATCATCCACATGACGGCGCCGGACCGCTTCCCGAACGGCCTCTTCATGCTCTTCAGCGGTGGGCTCATGCTTGGGGCGGTCTTCATGGCCACCGACATGGTTACGTCGCCCACCACTCCGAAGGGGGCCTGGATCTTCGGGGTCGGGGTCGGCGTTCTGGTCGTGCTGATCCGCCTCTGGGGAGGACTGCCCGAAGGGGTCATGTACGCCATCCTGCTCATGAACTCGCTCGTTCCCTTCATCAATCGGGCCACGCAACCCCGGGTGTTCGGCACGGGGAAGGCGGTGAAGGCATCATGAGCGAGCAGAAGCTCCCCGTGGTCGAGCCCGGGTCCGACGGGAACGGAGCGGCGGGTGGCAACGGCGCACCCCCGGCCCCCGCGCAGTCCGAGGCGTCGTCCTTCCGACTCATCGGAACGCTGACGTTCGCCGGCGCCGTGGCGGGCATGGCGATCGTCATGGTGTTCCAGTGGGCCCAGCCGAAGATCGAGGCCCACAAGGCGCTGGTCCTGTCCCAGGCCGTAGGGGTGGTGCTCGGCGGTCCCGACCACTATGAGACGGTCTTCCTCGACGGAGACCACTTCACGACGCAGCCCACGGCCGACACGACCGCTCTGGACAAGGTCTACGTGGGCTACGACGCCTCGGGTAGGCCGACGGGCGTCGCCATGGAGGCCGCCGAGGCGGGCTTCCAGGACATTATCGACCTACTCTTCGGCTACGACCCGGCGAACGGGGACGTGATCGGAATGACGGTGCTGGACAGTAAGGAGACGCCCGGCCTCGGCGAGAAGATCACGAGCGACTCCTCGTTCATCAACGAGTTCGACAGTGTGGGCACGCCGCTACTCGGCGTAAAGAAGGGTCAGGGAAAAGGCGGACACGATGAGGTCGTCATGATCACCGGAGCGACCATCTCATCCCGGGCGGTCATCAAGATCATCAACGACCGCCTGGACGAGATCAAGAAGCCCGTGGACAGCTATTGGTCGACGATCTCCGCTTCGACGGCGGGATCGGGATCCCTCACTTCGACGCAGGGGGGCGACCAATGAGGCAGACCACGCCGCAGGAAGATTTCCTCCGCGGCATCTGGAAGGAGAACCCCGTCCTGGTGCAGCTCCTCGGCCTGTGCCCCACGCTGGCCGTGACGGGTACCGTCGAGAACGCGCTCGCGATGGGGCTGGCGACCTTCTTCGTGCTGCTCGGCTCGAGCATCCTCGTCTCGACGTTCAAGAGCGTGATTCCGAGGGAGGTGCGCATCAGCGCGTACATCCTGATCATCGCGACCTTCGTGACGATCGCCGACTACGTGCTCGCGGCCGTGGTACCGGACATCCACAAGGCCCTGGGCGCCTTCATCGCGCTCATCGTCGTGAACTGCATCATCCTGGGACGGCAGGAAGCCTTTTCGGCCAAGAACACGGTGGCCCGCTCGGCGCTCGACGCGATCGGCACCGGGTTCGGGTTCATCATCACAATGCTGATCATGGGCTCCGTCCGTGAGCTCCTCGGCAACGGCTCCCTGCTCGGCCACTCGGTCTTCGGGAGCCACTTCCAGCCCTGGGTCATCATGATCCTGCCTCCGGGCGGGTTCTTCACGCTGGGATTCATTCTCCTGGGGCTGGGGTGGTGGAAGGGACGTAAGGCCGTGCCCGTTCATCCGCGGCGTTGGCCCCACGGCGTCACCACCGAGGTCGGAGGGCCGGTCTGATGGGCGAGCTGTTCTGGATCCTGATCTCGGCGATGTTGGTGAACAACTTCACCCTCGTCCTCTTCCTCGGGCTTGTGTCCGTTCCTGGGCGTGTCGGGGAAGGTGTCGACGGCGGTGCGGATGGGCATGGCCAACATCTTCGTGCTCGTCATCACGTCGATGACGGTCTCGCTTCTGAACGCATGGGTGCTGCCCTATGCGCCGTACCTGCAGACTCATCTCGTTCATCGTTGTGATCGCGTCGCTCGTGCAGATCGTCGAGATGGTCATCAAGAAGGTCAGCCCGGCGCTCTTCAGGGAGCTCGGCATCTTCCTGCCCCTCATCACCACCAACTGCGCGATCCTCGGCCTGGCCATCTTCCAGACCAACCGGGGCTACGGCTTCGTGGAGGGGCTCTTCTTCGCCATCGGTGGTGGCCTGGGACTGACGCTCGCGTTGGTGCTCATGGCCTCCATCCGGGAGACGGTGGAGTTGGCCGACGTGCCGGCCATGGCCCGGAACATGGGGCTCGTCCTGATTCTGGCGGGCAGCCTGTCTCTGGCGTTCATGGGCTTCGCGGGACTGTTCAGCTCATGATGCACGCGATCTTGGGAATCGTGGCGATGGCGGTGCTCACCGCGGTGTTCTGCGGATTCCGCTTGGCCGATGGGAAGGGATGCCACGACTGCTCGGGTTCGGGGGACGGCGACTGCGCGTCCTGCAGCCTGGGTGGTCACGAACTTGAAAATGAATGGAGGACCCGATGAGCGGCTCCGGGAAGAAGCACCCAGACCGCCGTGAATTCCTGGCGTTGGGCGTGGGCGCCCTGGCGGTGGCCACACTTCCCCGGGCGCTGCGCCGGAGGCAGGATCGCTTGATCCGCCGTCAGATTCCCGTGATGGGAACGATCGCCGAGATCGCGGTGCGGCACGACAACGAGGTGTGGGCGCAGCGCGCGATCGACTCGGCGCTGGGCGAGCTCCGGCGGGTGGACCGGACCATGACGCGGTTCCGGGACGACTCGGATGTCGGCCGTGCCAACCTGGTTGCGGGGCACGGCGTCGTGGCGATCGCCGAAGACACCGCAGCGGTTCTGGACGCGTCGCTGCGCTGGGCGTATGCGAGCGAGGGCCGGTTCGACCCGTGCCTGGGTCGCGCGTCGAAGCTCTGGGACGTCGAAGACCGCAAGACACCTCCGTCCATGGACATCGTGCGCCGCTACGCGGGTCGCAACCTGTACCATGCGCTCGACTTGCAGCGCGACGGAGCGGTGCCGCGCGTGCGCCTCACCAACCCGGACGCGGCCATCGACCTCGGCGGGATCGCCAAGGGGTACGGGGTGGACCTGGCCGGTCAGGCGCTCCGCGACATGGGGATCTTCCACGCCTTGGTGAACGTCGGTGGAGACCTGGTTGCGATGGGGGTCGACGCGGAGGGTGAGCCCTGGAAGGTGGGTGTGCGCTCTCCGGACCACCTGAACGAGGTGGCTCAGGTGCTCCGTGTAACCGATCGGGCGGTCGCGACGTCGGGGGACTACCTGCGCTACTTCACCTACCATGGTCGGGTGTATCATCACTTGCTCGATCCGCGTGACGGAGAACCCTATCAGACGAGGATGAGGAGCATCACGGTGGAGGCGGACCGTTGCGTGATCGCGGATGCCGCCGCGACGGCGCTGTTCGGAGCGGGCTCGCACGAGTGGACGCACGTCCTTTCGAAGGCGGCACCCGGTGCCCGCGTGGTCAGCTCGATCTGACGAGGTCTGTGGGACCTGGCTGTTGGTGAGCGAAGAGTACGCAGAGACGAGGAGGAGCCGATGGAGACCCGAGTAGCATATTGCGCGACCTGTGACAGGCCGGTGCGGGTCCTCGTGAAGAAGGAGGCTCCTGCCTGGCCCAGCCCGGAGCAGCTCGATCCAGAGGACATCGTGTGCCTGGAGTACGGCGAGACGTGCACGGGCTCGATGTGCCCGCTCTTCGACGTTCCGAGCGAGCAGATGAAGAAGAACCTGGAGGCGTTTCGGAAGGCCTCCGAAGAGCCGAGGTGAGGCCATGAAGACCGAGACGGCGTATTGCTCCGGGTGTGGTCACGAGGTTCGCCTGGTGCTCACGGATCCGCCGCCCCACGACGGACAGGCGAACCTGCCCGACGGGGCCGAGGTGGTCTGTCTGGACTTCCACGAGGGGTGCAGTGCAGGACGGTGCCCAGCGACCGGCAAGTCCGGCATCATCATGGGGGTCCGACTGGCGAAGAGCCACCTGAACGACGAAGCGTTCAAGACGATCCGGGCGCACTGCGAGGCATGTGGTCAGGTGGCGGAGTTGGAGGTTCTCGATGCCACTTTCGCGGTGTGTCCCCTGTGCGGCAGCACCAACCGGTGGATCGTGCTGGAGCTCGCCGACCGGAGCCGGATCGCGCTGACGGGGCAGTGAGGAGATCGGGCTCCTGGTGGACTGCAGGAATGGCAGTCCACTAGTGAGTATACGCCCTGCCGGAGGAGGCTTGCACGAGCCGGGGGGGGGGCACCTGGTGCCGGCGAGCAGGGTATGGCTCGAGCCTGTCCTCCTGGCTCACCCGCACCCGTACGAACGACCATGCCCCACGCTCAGCGGCCGGCCCACCACACATCGGACGGACGATTCCGGAATCCGTGGCCCGGACTCTCCTCGCCACCCGGGCCGGGGGGCATTCTGCGATGGCAATGGGAGCGGATGCGCGACGGTCGGGCGCCGAATCCGGATCCGGCCGACGTTCCTTGCGCGGAGCCGACGCCGGCACGGCCGCGCGCGTCGGACGGCGAGGCACGTGTCACCTGGGTGGGGCACGCCACCTTCCTGGTGCAGCTGCCCGGACTGACCCTTCTGACCGATCCCGTCTGGAGCCACCGGGCTTCGCCGATCCCGTGGCTTGGCCCGGCACGCCTGGTTCCGCCTGCCCCGGCGCTCGACGACCTCCCTCCGGTCGATGCCGTCCTCCTCTCACACGACCACTACGACCATCTGGATCGGCCCACGGTTCGGGCACTCAGGGAGCGCTACGGCGAAGATCTCGTCTGGCTCACGCCTCTGGGCTTCGCCAGCTGGTTCCGCGAGGTGGGCGTTCACTCCGTCGAAGAACGCGACTGGTGGCAGGGGGCGGAGCTTCCGGGAGGCTCGTACCGGGCGGTGTGCCTTCCTGCCCGGCATTGGACCCGCCGTACCCCCGGCGGCACCAACCGTCGCCTCTGGGCATCGTGGGGTGTCATTCCGGCTCGCAACACGGGTGGACTCCGTGTCTACTTCGGGGGCGACTCGGGCTACGGTCCGGCGTATGGAGAGATCGGCGCCGAGATGGGATCCTGGGACGTCTCGCTCTTGCCCATCGGGGCGTACGAGCCGCGCTGGTTCATGGAGCCCGCGCACATGAATCCGGAAGAGGCCGTTCGGGCATACCGGGACCTCGGCGCACGAGGCGCCTTCGTGGCGGGGCACTGGGGAACGTTCCGGCTCACCGACGAGCCGCCGCTCGAGCCCCCGGTTCGCGTGCGCGCGGAGTGGCGGCGCGTGGGCCTGCCGCCGGAGGACCTTCACGTCCTCCGGCACGGAGAGACGCTGACCTTGGGGAGGTAGCCGACGCTCTCAGGTCTCCGAGAGCGTCACCTTCTCCATGACCACGTCCTCCCGAGGCCGGTCACCAGGGCCGGTGTCCACACCGCCGATCGTGTTCACGACGTCGAGGCCCGACGTGACCTTGCCGAAGATGGCGTGCTTTCCGTCCAGCCAGGGTGTCGCGGCCAGGGTGATGAAGAACTGAGAGCCTCCTGTGTCGGGCCCCGCGTTCGCCATGGAGAGAATCCCCGGGCCGGAATGCGCCAACCCCTTGCCGAACTCGTCAGGGATCGTGTAGCCGGGTCCTCCGCGGCCCGTGCCGGTCGGATCGCCGCCCTGGATCATGAATCCTGAGATCACGCGATGGAAGATGATGCCGTCGAAGTACCCCTTCTCGACGAGGTCGGCGAAATTGCCCGCGGTCTTCGGGGCGAGGTCGTCGAAGAGCTCGACGGCGAAGGTGCCGTGGTTCGTCTGGAACTCCACGATGCGGTTGGCCATGGGCTTCTCTCGGGTATCGGTCGCGGCGCTGATCGAAAGGGAACTCTCGCACTTCGGGGCTCCGATGGCCACCTCATCCAACGGCTGGATCCAACGGCCGGGGTTCCACGTTCGGGGTGTGGGGCCGGTCCGCTCCGGGAGACGGTCGCGAACGTAGCCGCGTGCAGCGCGCCAAAGCCCGAAATCTGTGTATATTTAAAATCTGTGCCGGACTGACGCCTCGAGGGGTGTAGGCGCAGGTTCTTGCTTTCGGCTCCCCGAGCGAGGGAGCCCGCGCCTCGAGACCAATAGCGGACGAATTCGAGATCGTGCATCCCGTTCTGTCTCTTCTGCCCCTCGTCCTCGCGACGTCCACGCTCGGACCCGGAAGCGGTGGGAAGCCGACTTCGTACGACGGCTCCGCCGGCGACATCTCCGTGGAGACACCCGCCGTGGCGAAGGCCGCCATCGACGTGGATGGCCGTCTGGACGACGGCGCATGGCAACAGGCGGCGCTCCTTCAGTCGTTCACCCAATACGATCCCGTGGAAGGCGTGCCCGCTACGCAGAAAACCCAGGTGCTCGTCCTGGTGGACGCCGATGCCATCTACTTCGGAATTCGCGCCTACGACGACCAGCCTGGGAAGATCCGGGCGACCATGGCGCAACGCGACGAGTTCGACCGCTCCGACGACTACGTGCGCGTCATCCTGGACACCTTCGACGATCAGCGGCGGGCCTACGTCTTCAGCGTGAATCCGCTCGGGGTCCAGCAGGACGGCATCTGGAATGAGGGCGGCGGCCACCATGGCTTCGGGGACCCGATCGACAGCAACCCGGACTTTCTCTGGGAATCCGCCGGGCACATCCGGGACTGGGGCTACGAGATCGAGGTTCGCATTCCCTTCAAGAGCCTTCGCTTTCCGGCCTTGAAGAAACAGACCTGGGGCCTGCAGATCATCCGTCGGATCCAGCGGAACGGCTACAGGGAATCGTGGGCTCCCATCAAGAACAACATCTCCAACAAGCTGTCCCAGGCCGGTGAGCTCACTGGCCTGGAGAACCTCGACCCGGGCCTCTTCCTGGAGATGAACCCGGTCATGACGGGCAAGCGGCTCGGAGCCTATGACGAGGATCTCCAGCGGTACGTCCACGAGAATGCGGGCGGCTCCTTCGGGATGAACGCGACGTATGGGCTCACGTCGAACCTGACGCTGGACGGGACCTACAATCCCGATTTCAGCCAGGTGGAGGCGGACGCCGGGCAGATCGCGGTCAATGAGCGATTCGCGCTCTACTTTCCCGAGAAACGGCCGTTCTTCCTGGAGGGAACCGAGATCTTCAACATGCCCAGGCAGCTCGTGTACACACGCAGCGTGGCCAACCCCATCGGCGGAGCCAAGCTGACGGGCAAGGTGGGCGGATGGAATCTCGGCTACATCGGGGCCAGGGATCGGGCCGTGTCCGACGACGGGTACGACGCGACGGTCAACCTGCTTCGTGTGCGCCGGGACGTGGGCGGAAGCTCGACGTTGGGCATGGTCTATACCGACCGTACGGTGAGCGCGGATCGGTACAACCGGGTGGCGGGCGCCGACGCGCGGCTCGTGTTCAGGGGGCGATACACGCTCACGCTCCAGGGCGCCGCGAGCCGCACCGGTGACCCCGACGTCGGGACCGGGCCGGCCGACGGAATCCTGTACTCGGCCCGGTTCGAGCGAGGCGGACGGGGGCTGTCCCTCAACGCGAGCATCGACGATTCGAACCAGAACTTCGAGGCCGCGAGTGGCTTCCTGCGCAGAATCGGGGAGACGCAGGTCCGGTCGGAGGTCCGTTTCAGCCACTACTACGGACCGGGGAGCCTGGTGGAGAGTTGGGGGCCGAGCGTACAGGTACAGAGCTACTGGAACCACGACGATTTCTGGGGAGGCCGCCCGCCGAACGAGGCCCAGCTCGAGGTAGGAGGCAACATCTCCTTCAGGGGCAACGTCAGCATCTTCGGCAACCTGCAGCGCACCAGCTACGACTTCGGCCCCGAGGGCTACGACGGACTCTATGTGCCGGGCATTCAGGGTGGGTATACGCCCTTTTACCCGAGCCAGGCGAGGTTCCAGGGCCTTTACGGAGGAAACGTCCACCTGTCCGTGAGCACCTTCGAGAAGGTACGGGGGAACCTCCGAGTCGCGTGGGAGGAGGTGCCGATCTTCGGGGGGTCCGACGCGGCGGTGGAGCCGGCCACCTCCAGGTCCGGCAACCTGAGCCTTCAGCTCTATCCCACGCGCTCGCTGCAGGCCGAGCTGGGCCTGCGGTTCTCCGAGATCCATCGACAGGATGACGGCTCCCGGTATTCCACCGCCACCATCCCGCGCGTCAGGCTTCAGTACCAGTTCTCACGCGCCTTCTTTGTGCGCGGCATCTTCGAGTACTCGAACCAGGAGCGGGGAGCTCTTCGGGACCCGCAGACCGGTCGCATCCTCGACAGCTGTGCCGACGGTGTGTGCGACACGTTGAGTGGCTCCGCCAACCACGATGTGCACGTGGAGGGCCTCGTCAGCTACGAGGCATCGCCCGGGACCGTATTCTACCTCGGGTACACGAGGGAGATGCAAGACGCCGGAGCCTTCACCTTCCGACATGTGCAGCCCCAGGCCGACGGTTTGTTCGCGAAGGTGAGCTACCGCTTCCGCATGTGACCGAGCGCTCGGTCGGGGCGAATCCGCGGGCCGTGCGCGCTTCGTCTCCCGGTTGCTGGACGCACGCCTCACCGTTAAGGTAGGCTTGCTGGGTTTCTGCCTGTCCCGGCGGCCTTTTTACCTGTCTCGCAGCAGTGAAGGTACGTTTGGCGAAAGAAGCGATCGAAATCGAAGGCACCGTGAACGAGGTCCTCCCCAACGCGACGTTCCGCGTTCAGTTGGAGAACGGTCATGAGGTGCTGGCCTACCTGTCGGGTAAGATGCGCCAGCACTACATCCGGGTGCTCGAAGGAGACCGAGTGAAGGTGGAGCTCTCTCCCTACGACCTCAGCCGTGGGCGGGTCACCTACCGCTACAAGTAGCGCCCTCTCCCTCCCGGGCGCTCGTTCCCGACCGTAGCAGCATGAGCCGTGCGAGCCCCCCTGCCCGGGGCTCGCCGCATCGCGCGGGCAGGCGCCCTGGGCCCCTCCAGGCCGACCCGCTCGACCATGGGGCCGCCCGGCAGGTGCGGTGACCTTTCGTGCATGGCATCCTCCACGCCCACCCTGGCGGAGCTGTCGGGCCGGAGCCCGGCGATGCAGGCGGTGCGCGCATTCGTGCGTCGTGCCGGCGAGGTCGAGGCCTCCGTGCTTCTCACGGGAGAGACCGGCACCGGCAAGTCCCTGGCGGCCCGGTTGATCCACGAGAGCAGTCACCGATCGAACGGGCCGTTCGTGGTCGTCAACTGTGCGGGTGTTCCGGAGTCCCTGTTCGAGAGCGAGCTGTTCGGACACGAGCGGGGGGCGTTCACGGGTGCCACAGCGGCTCGCGTGGGCTTGGTGGAAGCAGCGACCGGCGGGACACTCTTCCTCGACGAGGTCGGCGACCTTCCCGTGGCCCAACAGTCGAAGCTGCTCACCATGTTGGAGGACAGGACCGTCCGGCGTGTCGGCAGCGTGAAGTCACGTCCCGTAGAGCTCCGCGTGATCAGTGGAACCGGCGCCGACCTGGACGCCGCCCTGAAGGCGGGCTCGTTTCGGCGGGACCTCTTTCATCGCCTGGCCGTCCTGCGCTGCTGCATTCCGCCGTTGCGCGAGCGGCCCGAGGATGCGCTCTACCTGGCGCGGCGCTTCCTGCGCCGCCTCGGGCGGCGCTATGGGATCGACGAGCTGCGACTCTCGCCCGACGGAGCCTCCCTCGTCGAGAGCTACGCCTGGCCGGGAAACGTGCGTGAGCTCGCGCACGCCCTCGAGGCGGCGGTGATCTTCGCGCGCGATGCGGTTCTGACCGCTGATGCGCTTCGGGAGGCTGCGCAGCTCGGGTGACGAGGTGAGGCCGGCGGGCGAGCTTCGGGAAGGGGCGGCGCGATCGTGGGGGGCTCCGCCGCGGCCCCCGGTCGCGCTCAGCCGTCGATGGCCGAGAGGGGCGGCCTCCGGGCCCTGAGGCTCACGGCTAGTGAGCCCAAGGCGATCCAGGCGGCCGGATAGAGAACCAGGCGGACCCAACTCGCTCGGGTCGGCAGGGGCCCGCTGCCACCCAACCAGGCGCTCAGTCGGTAGGCCGCCCGGAACGGGAAGCGTTGTGCAGCCAGAAGCGGTGCCCATCGTCCGACGGCCTCGGGCGCCGTGACGGCGTCGCCACCGAGCGGGCCGAGAACGAGGATTACCGCGAGGGACGGAATCAGCTCGGGCTGCAGTCCCACGCCGGACCATCCGAAGACGACGCTGACGGTGGCCAGATCGAGCAGCAGTCCGGCCGGGATCTGCACCATTGCCCGAGCCGTGCCCGGGGCACCGGGTGAAAGCGCGAACGCGACGATGACCACGGTCACGTGCCCTCCCCAGACCAGCAGCACGGTCTCGGTGAGCCGCTCGAGGTGGAATCGTGTCAGGCTCCTGGGCTTCTGGAGCCAGAGAAGCACGGTCCCGCGGCTGAAGTCTCGGGACACGATGCCGTGGGAGAGGACCAGGCCCAGGATGATCCCCGTGAGAAAGTGTGTGCGTCCTCCGTCGAGGAACGCGATCACGGCGGAGCCTGCCGCGATCGTGGCGCAGACCACGAAGGCACGCCCCCGCACCAGGGCCGCCATCGTCGCGGCGTGCAGGCGGAGCCTGGGGCCGGGCCCGTTCACGGCTCATCCCCTTCGAGGAGGGCATGCTCCAGGTCCCGGGTCCTTACGTGCCTTCCCTCCAGCGTGCGCTCGTGGGCACCTCTCCTGAGGATATGGACGGTATCGGAGACCCGGGCCACCTCTCCCAGGTCGTGGGAGGAAACCATCACGGTGGCCCGACGCGCGCGGAGGCTCTCGATGGTCGTGCGCGTACGCGCACGACCATCTGCGTCCAGGTGGGTCCACGGTTCATCGAGGGCCACCAGGAGGGGTACACCGATGAGCGCGAAGGCGAGGATGGCGCGTCGGGCCTGACCGCGGGACAGCGACCCGAGGGATACCGACCTCGCCAGGCCCGCATCCCGGCACACGTCGCGCACGACCGCCGGCCAGGTCGATGGATCCAGACCCGAAAGCTGGGCTCCGACATCGAGGAAGGTCTGCAGGCTCCAGTCACGGGGCAGGGAGACCGACTCCGGCACGTACCCCACGCCATGCCGGCTCCGGTAGAGACTCGGCTCGATGCCGTCCACGCGAATCCGACCCGCCCACGGCTGGACATAGCCGAGCAGCAGGCGGAGGATGGTCGATTTCCCGGCACCGTTCGGGCCGACGAGTCCCGTGACCTGTCCAGGACGGAGGGTGAGCCTCAGATTCCGGAGGGCGGTCTTCTTCCGCCCCCGCACGCGGTATCCCGCGGTGACGCCTTCGACGCAGATTGCCGGTCCTGAGGTCCGCCCCATACTTGCTCCGGGTTCGATGACGGGATCCCGGAAGCTTCGGCGTGGCGAAGTGCGAGGCGATAGTTGAATGGGACTGAAACCTTCGGGACTCCGTTCCGTAGTGAAGGGGGACGGACGCAGGACACGCAATTTCTGGAGGAAATGATGAGGACGTTCGCGACGTTTACGGTGGCCGGGGTGGCGGGGGTGGTCCTTCTCAAGCTCCTCGCGACGCTGCTTTTTCCGCTGTTCGGCCTCTTCCTGGGCCTCCTGGCAATGACGGTCAAGCTTGCTCTGGTCGCGGCGGTGATCTTCTTCATCTACTCGATGATCAAGAAGCGCAAAGACGAAGAGCGCGTCGCGTAGTCCGCTTCGCGTCCGTCGTGGAAGGAGGGAAGCCCCTCCGGGCCGGCCGGCCCGGAGGGGCTTCCGCGCCGTGTGGTGCCCGATCGATCAGGACACGTAACGTCGTAGCTTCTCGATCTGTTCCTCGGTGCCGAGCACGATCAGGTCGTCTCCGTCATCGAGCCGCGTGTCGGCCGCCGGGTTGAAGTGGAACTCGGTCGGCTCCGCGGACTTCTTCCGCGTGGCGATGACGATGAGACCCGTCCGCTGTGGGATCGCGGCCTCCATGAGCGTTTGGCCGGCGACCGGGGACTCCGGAGCGACCGTGGCCTGCTCCATACGGAGGGAGAGGTCCGGAGAGCGGGTCACGATGTCCAGGAACGACACCACGGAAGGGCGGAGGAGCACGGAGGCCATGCGGATGGCGCCGCTCACGTTGGGGCTCACGACCTGATCGGCGCCCGCCCGGTACAACTTGTCCATGGTCTCCTCCTCGTAGGCCCGCGCCACGATCTTGAGCCGTGCGGCCAGATCGCGTGCCGAGAGGCAGACGAAGAGATTGTCGGTATCGGTGCTCAGGCAGGTGATCAACCCTCGCGCCCGCAGGACTCCGGCATCGATCAGCACCTGATCGTGGGTGGCATCGCCCTCGACGACTTGCGCGTGGGGTACGAACTCCCGGAGCTTCTCGATGCACGCCGGGTCCTTCTCGATGACCACGAAGCGACTCGGGGTCGTCTCCAGCTCCTGGGCCACCTGGCGCCCGGTCCGGCCCGCTCCACAGACGATGACGTGGTCCTTCATCTTGGCTATTGCCTTCATGGATCGGCGTCTCCGTAGAGCGTCCTGGAGGTCCAGTTCGACGATGGCGGAGGTCAGTCCGGCGAACCAGAACGCCATCCACGTGATGCCTCCGGCCAGCAGAAGCATCGTGAAGTCACGGCCCACGGTACCGAGGGGGCGCACTTCCTGATAGCCAACGGCCGTCAGGGTGATCACGGTCATGTAGAGCGCGTCTCCCGGAGGCCATCCTTCGATGAGCATGTAGCCTACCGTCCCGACGGTCACGAGGACTGCCAGGAAGGCGAAGGTCCAGACCAGGCGAGGTAGGAAAGCACGCATGGAACCGTCGATGGTTTATCCGCCGTACAGGTGCCTCATTGGCAGGCTGGACCCCTCCGGCAGGTTCGGGAGGGATGGGCACCTCGTCTCGATGAGAAGCTAGGTGCAGCGCGGGGTTTCGGCCACATCTTCCCTTGACGCTCCGGAGGACGGCGCTTACCGTTGGAACCATGCTGACCCGCGGGACCCGGAAACACTTGATTCATGCGGCTTTTCACTGTGTCCGGAAACTCCCCGGAGAGACACTCCAGGCCCGCGTCCAGGGCGGCCCCGGCCGCGCCAACAACCCTTCCGTAACAGGAGCAGCCCAATGAACAAGTCCGATCTCGTGGACGCCCTCGCCGACCGCACCGGTATGACCAAGGCCGATGCGTCGCGGGCCGTGGATGCCCTCTTCAGCCCTGACGGAGGCGTGATCGCCGGTGCGCTCAAGCGCGACGATCGCGTCCAGATCACCGGCTTCGGCACCTTCGAGGCAAAGCACCGCAAGGCCCGTACGGGTCGCAATCCGCGTACCGGCCAGACCATCCGGATCGCCGCGACCAAGACGCCGGGCTTCCGTGCCGGCAAGGGCCTCAAGGACGCCATCAAGTAAGCGACCAGACGGCCACCGAGCGGCGTCCGGCACGACGGTCGGCGCCGCCCGGAGTGGAAGAGGCCGCGTCGCCCCAGGGCGACGCGGCCTCTTCACGTTCGGGGTGAATGGCGAACGGGCGCCCTCAGGATCGGCGCGGTGGCCTGCCACCCTTGCTCGGACGGCCGCTCTGCCGTCCCCGGCCTCCGCGGTCGAAGTCCGCTCGGACTGCCCGGCCCTTGATCGTCGTGCCGTTGACGGCCTGGATGACCTGATGGGCGACGCCGTGGTCCACCTCCACCAGCGTGAAGCTCTCTCGGATCTCGATCTTGCCGACCTTCTCCGGCTGGATACCGGTGTCGCCCACGATGGCGCCGAGCAGGTCTCCCGGACGCAGGCCGTCACGCTCGCCCACGCTCATGAAGAGCTTGGCCCAGGCGATCGGCGCGTTGGGCTCTGAAGGGGCGGATGGGCGAGGTGGTGCGGCCGGCGCCGCGGGCTTCTTGCGCAGCATGGCGACGGCCGCCGCCGCCACCTCGGCCGCGTCGTAGCGCTCGAAGAGAGGCTCGAGGGCCAGCAGGTACGGCTCGACGTCCTCCTCGGCGATCGCGCGGGCCAGGCGCTCTCGGAGCGCTTCGATGTCGGAGCGGGCGGTCTGTGCGTCGCGGAAGGGAAGGGGTGCGAGGGCGTAGCCGGTACGCTTGGAGACATCTCTCAGGTGCGCCATCTCACGCGGGAGCACGAGCACCACGCCTCCGTCCGACCCGTGGTGACGGCGATCGAGCGAATCTTCGTCCGCGGGAACGTCGGCGCTGAGGATGGTCACGCCTTCGTGCCCCTCCGCCCGCTCGCGCCCTTCGATTTCATCGACACCCAGCCAGACGGGCAACTCCGGGTCTCCCGGCGCTCCCGCCATGAAGCCGTGGAGGGTCAGATAATCCCCGAGATCGGCGGCGCGGTCTTCGTTGCGGCAGTAGACCAGCGCGTGGCGTGTCTCTCCGTCCAGAAGCTCCGAGACGGTGATCAGCACACCCTCGTCTTTCGGCTCGGAGACGATCCGGTACCTCAGAGAGCCACGGCTCACCGGTGCCTGCTCGGCCAACGGCACCACGGTCGAACGCCGGACGTGCCGCTCCACGAAGTCCTCGACCGGAGGGGTCAGGGGAAGCGCGCTGACGACGCGTTGGCACTCCTTGGGAACGAACTCCAACACCTCCTCCACCTCATGGAGGCTTCCGAGCTTGTCCACTCGGTCGGCCTGGTCCAGGACGGTGGCCTGGACCGAGGCGAGGGAGACCGTGCCTGCCCGCGTCGCGGCAAGGACGTCCGTAGGCGTGCCGAACAGAACGTGGGCGTGCCCGGCCAGGGCCCACGGGGTGCCGAGGGCGGCAACCGTATGGCCCGACGCGACGGCGAGACGCCCGAGCGACTCCGCCAGGCGCGCCGCACCCTCGGGCGTCGGGGTCAGCACGAGGATGGAGGGTCCTCGCCCTTCCGGCGCAATCCGGTCCAGCAGGGCTGCGCCCCACGCCACCAGGGTTCCGGCACCGGGGCCCGCTCGCAGCACCACGTTGTTTCCTCGGCGGATGACCTGCACCGCCGCGCTCTGAAGGGACGTGGGCCGTTCGATACCTTCGGCCGCGAGCATTTCCACGAGCTCGGGCAGGATGCCGAGGTCCTCGAAGGAGTCCATGTAGGGAAGGTTCCTCTCGCTCTCAGGCGCTCAGGAGGGTTCGCCGGACCCGGGTCCGCCGCGGTCGCCCGGCTCGTAGGGAAGCCGGTTGAGGAATTTCTGGATCTCGTAGTCCACCCGTGACGTCCTGAGGCGGTCGGTCGTCGCGACGACCTGGGTATAAGGACCGTGCGGGTGGACGTTGATCGTTACGGTGCCCTCGGTTCCCGAATAGGTCGCACCGTGGGACGAGCCCTTGGACTTCGTGAGGCCCACGAGGTCGGGGAGCAGGCTCTCGGCGCGCTCCAGGATGTCCGCTGGCGCAAGCGCCGTCTTTCGCTGATAACCGGCCATTTACGGTATTCCTGCGGGGGTCGGGCAGGTCATCGAAGACCTGCTAGAACGAGTCAAGAAAGCTGACGATCTCGTCTGCGTTGCGGAAGCCCTCCAGCGTGTTCCCCGCCAAGAAGAGCGTGGGCGGCGCGTGTACCCCGGAGGATACGGCCGCGACCCGGACACGCTCCACCCTGGGCGTATGGCGGTCCACGTCCAGAGTGGCCTTCGTCTCCGTCTCATCGAGACCCAGCTCTTTTGCGATCGCCACGAGCACGTCGATTCTCCCGATGTCGGCGCCGACATCGAAGACCCGCTCGAACAGAAGCTCGTGGGCGCGTCGCGCCAGGTCGTGCTCGTGCGCGATCGCCACGAGTTCGTGGGCCTTGCGGGTCCACGGAACCAGGCCCGGTGGATCCGGGAGCCTGGTGCCTCGAGCCTCGGAGATCCGTCGCGCTTCGTCCCAGCGGCGGCGCCACTCCTCTGCGTCCGGATCGACCATCGTCGCCGGGGGAGGGCGCAGTTCGAAAGGGACGCGCGCGACACGGCTCCGCGAGGTCTTCTCCACCTCGCGAAGCTCGAGCTCCACGAGGTAGGAGAGGGGATCCACGTAGTCGAAGTAGAACCGGCTGGAAGAGACTTCCGTCATGGCCTCTCAAGGTGCGGGCAACCGCGCAAAACAGAAACCCCACCTTCCTTGATTCGGTTGTGGGCGGACTCGATATTGCAGCTTCCTTTGTCCCTGTGAGGAACGACCATGCGTTTCAGCAGCAACATCGAGAAGCTCAAGCCTTCGGCGACCATGGCCGTCAGCACGCTCGCCAAGCGCCTGGCAGCAGAAGGTCGTGATATCATCAACCTCAGCGCGGGCGAACCCGATTTCGACACGCCGGTCTTCATCGCTGACGCGGGTGTAGCCGGCATTCGCGAGGGCAAGACCCGATACACGCCGCCGGCGGGCATGCCCGAGTTGCGGAAGGCCGTCGCGGCCCACCTGAGCGAGCGGGCCGGCCGCTCCCTGGACTGGAACGGGGTGGTGGTGTCGACCGGGGCCAAGCAGTGTCTGTTCAACGCTCTGTTCACGCTCTTCGGCCCCGGGGACGAAGTGCTGGTGGCGGCCCCCTATTGGACCAGCTATCCCGCTCTCGTGGACATCGCTCGCGCCGAGCCGGTGCCGGTCTTCGGGGACGAGGCCGACGATTTCAAGCTGAAGCCGGCGCACCTCGAAGCTGCGGCCACGGAGCGCACGCGGGGGCTCATCATCAACACGCCGTGCAACCCCACGGGAGCCGTGTATTCGCTGGAAGAGCTCACGGCTCTGACGGAGTGGGCCCGTGACCACGGTGTCTGGCTCGTCTCCGACGAGATCTACCGGAACATCTACCACGGAGGCGACCGGGCCGCGGCGGCCGGCGTGCTGGACATTCCTGCTGAGAGCATCGGGGACTACGTCCTGGTGGACGGTGCCTCCAAGAGCTATGCGATGACCGGGTGGCGCGTCGGCTTCTCGTACTGCGATCCCGACGTCGCCAAGAAGTTCACGGCGCTCCAGAGCCAGGTGACGTCGAACGTCAATACGCCGGCGCAGGTCGCCGCGCTCGAAGCCTACACCAACGTCGCTGCGGCCAATGCTTCGATCGCGGAGATGGAATCCGCGTTCAAGCGGCGTCGCGACCTCGTGGCCACACGGATGAAGGAGTTGATGCCGGAGGTGTCGTTCATCCACCCTGCCGGCGCCTTCTATTGCTTCTTTCGCGTCGACGGCTTCTTCGACGACGAGGTGAAGGATGCCACCGCTTGGTGCAGCAAGGTGCTCCAGGAAGTCGGTGTGGCATTGGTCCCAGGCGGCGCCTTCGGTGACGACCGATGGGCGCGCATGAGCTACGCCGCCTCCGACGAGGATCTCGAGGCCGCGCTCGGCCGCATTGCCCAGGTCGTGCGCAGGACGGCTTCGGTCTGAGGACTCCGAGTGGAAGGGGCGTGTGTTGGCGGCCTCACACGGCCGCCAACACACGCCGCGCGGCCCTCGCGGTGCCGGCCTCGTAGGTGGTCCCGAACAGATTCACGTGGACCAGAAGGTAGTAGAGCTGGTAGAGGTCTCGGCGATAGGCGTCGTAGGCACGGTCGATACCGGCCTCGCTCTCGTAAGCCGCATAGAACGCCTTGCCGAACCCTCCGAAGAGCTCGGTCATGGCGAGATCGACCTCGCCGTGGCCACCGTAGACGGCCGGGTCGATGATCACGGGCGCTCCCCCCTCCGCCGGATAGACGTTTCCGCTCCACAGGTCCCCGTGCAGCAGCACCGGCGGGGTATCGTCCACATCGGCGAGAGCCCGTGGGATGGCCTCCACAAGCTCGTCGAGGAGCCCGCCGTCGCGTCCCGTGAAATGGCCTCCCTGCCGAGCCCACTCGAGCTGTGGCACGATGCGGCGGTCTCTCCAGAACTCCGCCCAGGAGGCGGACGAAGCGTTGGCCTGGGGGAGCGAGCCGATCCAGTTGTCCTCATGCCATCCGAAGAGCGAGTCGGCCAGGGGCCGGTGAAGCTGCGCGAGCCCGCGCCCGAGGCGCTCTTCGAAGTCCGAGGTGGACCGGCCGGGTGCTACGTATTCCATCAGTAGCCAGGCCGGAACGCCGGCGCCGCCACCACGGGCCACCGGGAGGGGCACGCGCAGAGCTCCCCGTTCACGCAGCGCCGCGAGTCCGTCCGACTCGGCCTGGAACATGCCGGGAGGCGCAGAGGCATTCCACTTGAGAAAGAAGGTGGAGGGGCCCTCGACGTCGAGGCGAGCCCCGTGATTGATGCAGCCCCCCGACAATGGCGTCACCGACCGGATCTTCGACGGGCCCCCCAGCGTTTGCAGGGCGGCCTCCACGGCGTGCCGTACAGGATCGGGGAGTGGCGCCATGGCTCACGCCTCCGGGTACAGGCGCTCCAGGAGAGCCTCGCACGACCGATGAACCATCCGATAGACGGTCTCGAATCCCCGAGCTCCGTCGTAGTACGGATCGGGGACGTCGTCACCTCGTCCCGTGGGGTCGAATTCCCGCAGCAGATGCAGAGACGCCCGCCCGCCCGATCGTTCCTGGATGCTCCTGAGGTCCGCCAGGTTCTCGCGGTCCATGGCGATGACGTGGTCGAAGCGCTCCAGGTCGACCGGCTGGACCTGTCGGGCATGCCCATCCAGATCGATGCCGTGGCGCGCCGCCGCTTCGGACGAGCGCGCGTCGGGCGGCTCGCCGACGTGCCATGCGCCGGTGCCGGCGGAATCGATATCGAAGCGGTCCTCGAGGCCCGCCTCCCGGACGAGATGCCGGAACACGCCTTCGGCCATGGGGGAACGGCAGATATTGCCGAGGCAGACAAAGAGTACGGACGTGCGAATCGTGTCGGACGTGGAGGAATTCATCCCGCGGAAGTTATGTTGCACTGTCCCCACTGCAAGAAAGGAACGGTTTTGTGGAAACATTGAGCTTTCGCGACCTGAACATCTCTGAAGAGCGCCTGGCCGCGATCGAGGCTATGGGGTGGATCGATCCGACGCCCATCCAGGCCAAGGCCATTCCGGAGGGCCTGCGCGGCTCCGACGTGGTGGGGATCGCCCAGACCGGCACGGGCAAGACCGCCGCCTTCGTGATTCCGGCGCTGGAACGGATCGAGGCGGGGAAGGGTCTTCAGGTGCTCGTTCTCTGTCCTACGCGCGAGTTGGCGCTCCAGGTGGCCGAGGATACCGAGTCGCTCGCGAAAGGGACCCAGGTGCGTGTGGCCGCCATCTACGGCGGCGTCGGCTACGGACCGCAAATCGAAGCGCTCGAGAAGGGCTTCGAGGTCATCGTGGCCACGCCCGGACGCTTCATCGACCACATGCAATCGGGCAGGGTGAACCTCGAAGGGATCAGCTACTTCGTCCTGGACGAGGCCGACCGCATGTTGGACATGGGCTTTCGTCCGCAGATCGAGCAGGCGATGCGAGGCATGCCCAGGCAGCGGCAGACGATGCTGTTCAGCGCGACGATGCCGCATGGCGTGCACGACCTCGCGCTCCGCCTCACGGACGATGCCGTCTGGATCGAAGCGACCCCTTCCGGCACGACCGCGGAGGGGATCGACGAGGTCGTGTACTCGGTCAAGCCCGAGAAGAAGCCCGATCTGCTGCTGGAGCTCCTCGAGGATTCGACGATGGACCACGTCCTGGTGTTCACCAGGACCAAGGCGGGCGCCGACGTCCTGGAGGCTCGCCTCCAGCGCGAGGGCATCAAGACCGACGTGATGCACTCCAACCGCCATATGAAGGAGCGCACCCGAGCCCTCGACCGGTTCGCCAGCGGCAAGGTGCGGGTCCTGGTCGCGACGGACATCGCCCAGCGGGGGCTGGACGTGGAGGGCATCAGCCACGTCGTGAACTACGACGTCCCCCTCGATCCCGAAGACTACGTGCACCGCATCGGGCGCACTGGACGGGCGGGCGCCCACGGCACGGCGGTCACGTTCGTCACGGCGGCGGATCTGGGCGCGTTGAAGACGCTCGAGCATCGCCTGGGGAGGCCGCTGGAACGTGTACACCTGCCCGGGTTCGACTATACCGGGGCCCCCCAGACCGAGCAGCGCTCTCCATCCCGACGCGGCAGGAAATCCCGCTCTCCCCTCGGTATGGGATCGCGCTCCGCGGAGGACCTCACGCCCGAAGAGCTGGACGATCTCCTCAACCCCGGATCATGAGAGGCTGGGCCTGATGATCTTCAAACGTTACGGCACCTCGTTCGAGAGCGTCGATACGAACTTCCAGTCCACCGCGATCACCGAGATCGGATTTCGAAGGGACGGCCAGAGGAGTATCTCCGCGGACGACTTCGCGGCGGGCTACGAGCGTGTGGCCGCCCACGAGCTCGAAGAAGAGGCGGACGGGCCCGTTCAGGACCACGCCGAGCAGCTCCTGCTTGCACGGCTGGAGGAGCGTCTCCTGGTCCTCGAGTCCAACATCGATGCCGACGAGGTCCTGGTGGTGGAGAACGACTCCGGACGCGACTACCCCAAGACGCGCCAGAGAACCAAGAACGTGGTCGTGAAGGGAGAGAACAAGCTCCATTTCCACTTGCACGTCGAGCCGCCGTTGAGGGTTGGGGTCTACAGGCGCGTCGGCTGACGTCCGTCGTGGGCTCCAGGATCTGCCAGCCGACGAACTGAAGCAATTTCGCGTCTCGTGCGTATGGAGTTGCGTAGGAGGCCTCGATTCGATCGGGGGCTCTTCCACTCGAGGCATCGGGATGCGAGGTGGCGGGGTGTGTGGGAAGCCCTTCGGCCCGGTGGGCAGCCAAGGCTGCCCACCGGGCCTTTCTTCTGGGCTGTGGGGCCTTTTCCTACAGCATCGGTCCAACTTTCCCCGACAGCACCCACCCCATCGTGCGTGTATACTCTTTCAGCGATTGGGGGCTGACAGCCCGACGGGACGAGGTCCAGCAACCTCTACCCGCCCTCGCCGGGTTGCAGCTCCAGGGTCGTCGGGAGTTTTGGGCAGGAACTTCAGGCGACCCGAATATCGGGAAAGCGGGACCCCGAATTCGGAGGCTCCGCGAGTACCCACAGAAAGCCAGGGGGGTCTGTTGGCGGGAGGGTCGCAGGTGCCCCTGACTTGGCCCGGCGAGGCGAAAGCCTTGTCGGGCCTTTTTTGCGTCGACCGGGACTTACGTCCTCGGTGTGTAGGGGAGGTTCCTACACGAGACAAGGGACTCTCCCCGACAGCACTCGGCCTGCGGTGGTCGTAGACTTGTCTCAGCGATTGGGGGCTGTGACTCGACGGGATTGAGGTCCAGCAACCTCTACCCGCCCCCGGCGGGTGACAGCTCCAGGGTCGTCGGGAGTTTTGGGCAGGAACTTCAGGCGACCCAAATATCGGGAAAGCGGGGCTCGAAGTCGGAGGCTACGCGAGTACCCATGGGAGGTTAGGGGTGTCCTGTTGGCGGGAGGGTCGCAGGCGCCCCTGCCCCGGCCCGGCGAGGCGCAAGCCTCGCCGGGCCTTTTTTCGTACCCTTTCGGAGAGCCTCTCGGGCCGAACGACGGGCTCCGATGTGGGCGTCCTCGACTGTCTCGGGGGCTGCTCACGAGCTCGTTCGAAACCATCTCTCCAGGCGTTGCCGGAAGGCGTAAAAAGCGTGAAGATAGATGCGCATAGACCCTCCCCAACAAGTGTTGGGACAAGTGTTGGGATGGCGTCTGCCCCGCTGGCCACCCCGACCTCGACGTACATCTAACGAAGTGTCGAGGCGGCAATCATGAAGACGTTGGAGGACGCCCAGAAGGCGCTCCCTATACCTCCCGATTTCCCTCGGGGCACGAAGCTCCTGCACGATCCTGTCTTCAACAAGGGTACCGCGTTCACGGAGCCGGAGCGCGAAGCCCTGGGCCTGAGGGGGCTGTTGCCTCCGCGGGTCGCCACGCAGGATCTGCAGGTAACCCGGGTGCTCGAGAACCTCCGCAGGAAGCACGACGACCTGGAGCGCTACATCGCCCTGATCTCGCTCCAGGATCGCAACGAGATGCTCTTCTATCGGGTGCTTCTGGACAATATCGAGCAGCTCATGCCGATCGTGTACACGCCGGTGGTTGGCCAGGCATGCCAGGAGTTCGGGCACATCTATCGGCAATCCCGGGGTCTGTACGTATCCGCATACGATCGCGGACACGTGAAGGACGTGCTCCGCAACTGGCCCCACCGGGACGTGCGCATCATCGTCGTCACCGACGGCGAGCGCATCCTGGGGCTCGGTGACCTCGGTGCCGACGGGATGGGGATCCCCATCGGCAAGCTCTCGCTCTACAGCGCGTGCGCCGGGATCCATCCCACCCAGACGCTGCCGGTCACCCTGGACGTGGGTACCGACAACGAGAGTCTCCTGGAGGACCCCCTCTATCTGGGCATTCCCCGGCACAGGCTTCGTGGCGAGGCCTATGACGATCTGGTGGACGAGTTCTTCGAGGCGGTGGCAGAGGTCTTCCCGAAGGCCGTGGTCCAGCTCGAGGATTTCGCCACGCACAACGCCTTCCGCCTTCTCGAGAAATACCGGAAGGGCTTCTGCTCGTTCGACGACGACATCCAGGGGACGGCCGGCGTGGCCCTGGCCGGCATCTACTCGGCGCTGCGTATCACGGGCAAGAAGTTGGCGGACCAGAACTTCCTCTTCCTGGGCGCCGGAGAGGCGGGCGTGGGGATCGGTAGCCTCATCACGGCGGCCCTGGTCCACGAAGGCATGGGAGAGGACGAGGCGCGGAGCAGGTGCTGGTTCTTCGACTCCAAGGGACTGGTGGTGAAGAGTCGCACGGACCTGGCGGCCCACAAGAGGCCGTTCGCGCACGATGCCGAGCCGACCACCGACTTCCTCGAGGCGATCCGACGTCTGCAGCCGAGCGCGCTGATCGGGGTATCCGGGCGCCCACAGACCTTCACCCAGCCGATCGTGGAAGAGATCGCTGGGCTTCAATGAGCGGCCGATCATCTTCGCGCTTTCGAATCCCACCTCGAAGTCCGAGTGCACGGCCGAGCAGGCCTACGCCTGGACCCAGGGCCGCGTGATATTCGCGAGCGGCAGCCCGTTCGATCCGGTCGAGCTGGCAGGCAAACGTTTCGTCCCGGGACAGGGCAACAACGCGTACGTGTTCCCCGGCGTGGGGCTCGGCCTCCTGGTCTCGGAGGCGTCCGAATGCACGGACGAGATGTTCTTCCAGGCCGCGCGGACCCTCGCCGGACTCGTGAACGAGGGGGACCTCCGGCAGGGCCGGATCTATCCGTCCCTCAAGCGTATTCGTGAGGTCTCGGCCCACATCGCGGAGGCGGTCGCCACGGTGGCGTTCGAGCGGGGGATCGCTCGGGCGGAGCGTCCGACGGATCTTGGCGCGGCCATTCAGGCGGCCATGTTCGACCCGGTGTACAAGACGTACCGGTAGGAGGTTGGCCTCGGAAGGCCGAGAG
Organism: uncultured Gemmatimonadales bacterium; assembly: GCA_963751265.1. Lineage (GTDB taxonomy): Bacteria > Gemmatimonadota > Gemmatimonadetes > Longimicrobiales > Gaopeijiaceae > SZUA-318. Next base: position 435,525 of record CAVVTU010000003.1, read on the forward strand.
CGGGCGCCGGGCCTCGAGGCCCGGCGCCCGCTCGTCACGTCGGGACCCGTCGCGAAGAAGTGCCTACAGTGCGCCGATCTCGCGAGGCCACGGGTCGCGTGGCGGCCATCACTGGGCGGCCACGGCCCGCAGCACCATACTTCTTCGGAGCGTTCCCCCGGACTTCACCCAAAGGAGTGATCCGATGTCCGTACGATCCGCCGCGACCATTCCCGCCGACCAGGTCAAGGCCGGCAACGACACCACCCGCCAGGTGCTCATCGGACCGGACCAGGGCCCCCACTTCGCCATGCGCCGCTTCATCATGGAGCCGGGCGGTGGGATGCCGCGCCACACGAACAGGGTCGAGCACGAGCAGTACGTGCTCCGCGGCAGGGCGACCATCACGGTGGGAGACGAGACCCACCAGGTGAAGGAAGGAGACGTGATCTACATCGCCGCGGGCACGCCCCATTCGTACGAGGCAGAGGGCGACGAGCCGTTCGAGTTCATCTGCGTCGTACCGAACGCTCCGGACACGATCGAGGTGCTCGGATAGCCACACGCGAGGGGGCGGCGCTTCGCCGCCCCCTCGCGCATGCGTTACCGGTCGTGGGGCTCAGCCGCCCACCCGGCATGCCGGGCCGGCGGGGGCCTCGATCACCGGCAGGGGGGCCAGATCGGCGTTTCTCAGCATCTGGTTCAGCTTCGGCACCGCCGTCTTCTGGAGATCGGTGAGCGCGGCCGATGCGGCGTCGATCCGGCGGCAGCTCAGTTCGCCGGCGGCCAGGTCGCTTTCCGTGGGGCGCAGGTCCCCGAACTCCATGTCCTCCAGGTGACGGGCGAGGTCCCGGTTCGCGGGGCCGAAGCTGTTCCCACTCCCGTTTGCGATCTCCGCCGCCTGGCGGTCGAGGTCGCGTGCGGCGGCAACGAGGTCGGCCTCCGACGTGTCCGTTCCCGCCTTGCCGATCGCCGCGGACAGCGCCTCACGCAGTCTCTGGACCTGCTTGAACCCGTCGTGGCTGGCGCTCATGCCGGCCATCATTCGCAGCTCGAAGGCGAGTTGGGCTTCCAGCCCGTCCTGAGGCACGCTCACGCGCGGGTCGTTACGGATCGTCACTTCGCGTGTGGAGGTCTGCCCACCGACACGCAACTCCACCCGATACGTGCCAGGGACCACCAGCGGACCGGTCGGAACCCACCGGGGCGTGTGTCCCGCGATGGCGTGCCACGTCAACGTGAACTCGGTGTAGTCGAGCAGGTTGCCCGAATAGCCGTAGTTGAGTGTCGGCGGGGTCTCGTAGCGCATGTCCCACGCGATCCGGTGCATGCCGGCAGTCGTCGGCAGCACAACCGGTGGGGCGATCCAGTATGATGGCACGTTGGCCATGACGGTGTCCGGCGGAGGGACCGTGTCCGTGTAGCGGCGCACGAGCGTGCCGCTGCGGTCGTAGATCGAGAGCGTGACGGGGCCCCTCGCGGCGTTCGGCAGGTAGTAGTCGATGATCGCGCCTTCGGGCGGATTCTGTCCGGCGGGCACCTCCGGTGGAAGGGGCGTATCCTGGTAGTTGTCCCAACGCACCCGGTAGGCCGTGTCCGGCTGGAAGAGGTAGGCGCCGGAAGAGGCCAGTGCGGAAGCCACCTGCCTGAGCGGCGCCACGTCATCGAGGATCCAGAGCCCCCGTCCGTACGTCGAGATGTCCAGGTCGCCCTCGTGTACGGTCATGTCGGTGACTGGCGTCGTCGGGAGGTTGAGCTGGAGGGACTGCCAGTGGTCGCCCCGGTCGAAGGACACCCAGGCGCCCTCGACCGTGCCGGCGTAGAGCAGGTCCGGGTCGAGAGGGTCCTCACGCACGACTCGGGCGCCGACGTCGTCGGGGAGCCCGCTCACGACCTTCTCCCAACTCGCTCCGAAGTCGCGGGTGCGGAAGATCCAGGGCGCGTCGTCGCCCGGGACCTGGACCGCGGCGTACGCCGTCCCGGCGTGTTGATGGGAGGCGTCGATGATGTTGACGGCCCCATCCGGCATGTCCTCGGGCGTCACGTTCGTCCAGCTCGACCCGCCGTCCCGGGTCAGCTGTATCAGGCCGTTGCTCGTTCCGGCCCAGATCTCACCGTCGGCCACGGGGGAGGGAGCGATGGTCTGGATCGACGCGGCGGGGGATCGGCGTCCGGAGCCGCCGGTCGGCTCCGGGCTGCCCGGCCGAGTCGTCAGGTCGGGGCTGATGTGCCGCCAGGTGCGCGCACCGTCGCTGGAGGCGAGGATCCACTGCGCTCCCATATAGAGCGTGTGCGGGTCCTGAGGCGAGAAGACCATGGGCGGTGACCAGAGGAAGTGGTCCTCCGGCGTCGGCGAGTAGAGCACCGCCACCTGGCCGGTCTCGCGGTCCAGACGTCTGAGCACGTGGTACCACCCCTGGGAGTAGACCCACCGCCGATTCAACGGATCCGTGACGATGAACCCGGCCTCGAATCCGCCCGAGGGCGCCCAGTCGCTCTGGAGGATCTGACCCCAGTCGCTTCGGCTGAGCACGCACGCGCTGCCGCTGTCCTGCTGCGAGCCGCACACCCGATAGGGGAAGTGGTCGTCGGTGGACACGTTGTAGAACTGGCCGTTCGGCAGGTTGTACCACGGGGTCCAGGTGTGACCCCCGTCCAGTGACACGGAGGGACCCTGGTCCGCGCCCAGAAGCATCCGGTTGCCGTTGTGTGGGTCGATCCAGAGGTCACGCTCGTCGTCGCCGCCCGGTGAGCCTTTGAAGGATCGGAAGGTGCGGGCACCGTCCACAGAGCGGTACATCGACGTGCCCATGAGGTAGACGATGTCGGGGTTCGTCGGGTTGACGTAGATGCGCCCGCCTGCGCTCGCGATGTGGCGGGTCCCCAGGGTCCACGTCGCTCCGCCGTCATCGGAGCGGTAGACACCCCCGGCGTCACGTCCGGCGCCCTGCGCCTCTGCGTACACCCGTGCGCCGTGCATGCCCGAAGCGACCGCGATCTCGAAGCCCCGGGCGGCGTCCGGGAGACCTCGCCCGGCCACGGGGGCCCAGGTGGCGCCACCGTCCGTCGACTTGAAGATGCCCGAGCCGAGGGGCTTCAGTGCCCCGGCCTGGGCGGCCGTGAGGCCCGCCGAGCTACGCCGGAACGTGGCATAGATGACCTTCGGGTCGCGCTCGTCGCGGGAGAGTCCCGTCACGCCGGTCTGCGCGTCGATGCGCAGCACTCGCGCCCAGGTGGCGCCGCCGTCCGTCGAGCGGTAGATGCCGGTCGCGCTGTTGCTCGTCGGCCCGCCGGCTCGCTGCCTGAATCCCAACGCGCCCGCGAGCACGTCGTCCGGATCGTCGGGGCTCACCAGCATGGCAGGGATGTAGCGCGTGCTGTCGAGGCCCACGTACGTCCAGGTCCTGCCCGCATCGGTGGACTTGTAGACGCCCTTGCCGGGTGTGTACGACCAGCCCGTCGGGTCTCCGGTGCCGACGTAGACGACGTCGGGATCGGAGTACGAGACCACCACCGAGCCGACCGACGCGACGTGCACGTCGTCGAAGATCGGCTTCCAGACCGTGCCTCCGCTCGTGCTCTTCCAGACGCCACCCTCGGGCAGCCCGAGATAGTAGACCGCGGGATCGTCCGGCACTCCGGCGACGGCGTAGACGTAGCCGGACCGATACGGCCCGATCGATCGCCACCGCATGCCGGAATATGCGTCCGGGGCGACCTGCTGTGCCGCTGCGGGTCGCGGGCTCGGAAGGGTGGTGAGGACGAGGGCGGCGAAGAGGACGAGAGGGCGGAAGGTTGCGGCCTTCGCGACGGACGGCTTCTGCATGTCGGTCCACCGGGATGAGGATGCGATGCGTTTGCGGGTTCCCGAGAAGATAGGTAGGGCATCGACGTGTCACGACCATCTAATTCGTTATATTTATCACGATTCAGGCATGGCGCCCCCGGCGCCGCTCGCGAGCCGGGGATTGGACAGGGATCCGGATCTCCGATGCATACGCCGGACTCGCTCAGCAAGGCTCACTTCTTCGAGATCGTTCTCCGTTGCGTCGCGGACGGGGTCTTCACCGTGGACCGCGACTGGAGGATCTCGTCGTTCAACCGCGCCGCGGAGCGCATCACCGGGGTTTCGGCCGAGCGGGCCGTGGGCAAGCGCTGCTCGGACATCTTCCATTCCGACCTGTGCGAGCATGCATGTCCCATCCGGGAGACCCTCGATCGAGGCCAGGAGGTAATCGACCGGCCGGCCCGTATCCTCACCCGCCGGGGACGCTCGATTCCCATCAGCGTGAGCAGCGCGGCCCTGCACTCCGACGATGGCACACTCCTCGGCGCCGTCGAGACCTTCCGGGACCTGTCCACGCTCGAGCAGCTCAGGCGGGAGATTCTGAGCAAGTACTCCTTCGAGGACATCATCGGGAAGAGCGAGGCCTTCCAGAAGATCTTCGCCATCCTGCCCGACATCGCCGCCAGCGAGAGCACGGTGCTGATCGAAGGGCCGAGCGGTTCCGGGAAAGAGCTCCTCGCCAGGGCCATCCACAACTTGAGCGCGCGGCATAAGAAGCCGTACGTAGTCGTGAACTGCGGGACCTTGCCACCCAACCTGTTCGAGTCGGAGCTGTTCGGGTACAAGCGCGGGGCGTTCACCGATGCCCGCAGGGACAAGCCCGGCCGCATCACGCTGGCCGAAGGGGGGACGATCTTCTTCGACGAGATCGGGGACCTGCCCCTCGAGACCCAGATCAAGCTCCTGCGCCTCCTGCAGGAGCGGGAGTACCATCCCCTGGGTGGCGTCGACACCTGCCAGGCCAACGTCCGCATCGTAGCCGCCACAAACCAGGATCTAGCCACGCGTGTGAGCCAGGGGCGCTTCCGTGACGACCTGTACTTCAGGCTGGCGGTGGTGCGACTGGCGATCCCGCCGTTGAGGGACCGCAAGGAGGACATCCCCTACCTCGTCGAGCACTTCATTCGGCGCTTCAATGCCAAGAAGGACAAGCGGATCCAGGGGGTGACGCCCGCCGTCATGGAGATCCTCATGCGGCACGACTTCCCGGGCAACGTGAGGGAGCTGGAGAATATCATCGAGTACGGCTTCGTGCTCTGCCACAACGGCCTCATGGACGTGAAGCACCTGCCGGACGCGATCAGGGACCAGGCCACCGGCTCGGCGAGGCCGCAGCAGCAGGACCGCTCGTCCCCGCTGCACCGGAGCGAAGCCGAGACGATTCGCCTGGCGCTCGCACGCCATCAGGGCCGCCGAGCCGCGGTTGCCGAGGAGCTCCGGATCAGCCGCACCACGCTCTGGCGGAAGATGAAGAAGTACGGGATCCGTTTCGCGGGTTCGTAACTCGGCGCTGCCCGTGTTGCGTACTTGAAACGGGCGAAACACCTCCTCCGTTCCGTACCTGGAACGTCACCCCCTCTTCCGACCTCCTTGGCTCCTCCTTATGGCCCCTGTAAGCCTATGTAGAACAGTGAGTTGAGGGGACGCGGCCAGGATTTCTACGTTCCGGCGCGCGCCTTGCGCTATCAGGACCCACACGAGCGGGAGGTCCGAGCGTGAGAATCGCGGTTCCGCGAATGGGAGAAGGGGTCGCCCCGTGCTTCGAGTACTGCGCCACGATGGCAGTATTCACCATCGATGCCCGGTGCATCGTCGACCAGGTCGACTTCCCGCTGCAGAGCAGGGATCCCTTCGACCGCGTCCGTCTCCTCCGAGACCGGAGCGTCGACACCCTCATTTGCGGGGGCATGCAGGACGTCTACGAGGATCTGCTTCGGGCAAGCGGGTTCGAGGTGATCTCCTGGGTATCCGGGCCGGTGGAGGTCCTGCTGGATCTGTACCTGAGAGGACGACTGGTCCGGGGCATGGAGCTACCCGAATGGGCGGCTTTCGGCGAGCCGTGGCACTGATTCGTCTGACGGAGCGTTGAGCGGTGGCCACACCGAAGAGATACAGCTATCACGTCGAGGCGCCGGCGCTGGAGTCCAGCGGACGGCCGAGGAAGTTCCTCGAAGCCCTAGCCGCGATCCTCGAGCACGGGAGCTACGGGGTAGCGCTCGACACGTATGCGCGCATGAGCGCCAAGTGCTCTCGTTGCGCGTCGGCATGTCAGCTCTACGAAACCACGGGCGCTCCCGAAGACATTCCCTGCCATCGTTCCGAGTTGCTGATGAGGATCTACCGCCGGTACTTCATGCCGTCGGGCGTCCTCAAGGCGCGCGTATTCGGCGGCTTCACGCTCACGGACGCGTACCTCGACCAGATGGCCGAGGCCTTCTATCGCTGCACCGCGTGCCGACGGTGCAAGGCGAGCTGCCCGATCGGGATCGACCACGGGCTCGTGACGCACCTGGCGCGCTGGGCGCTCGCGGAGGTGGGCATCATCCCGCGGGCTCTGGTGGTGTCGGTGCGTGAACAGCTCGACGGCAAGACCGGAAACACGTCCGCGATCCCACTGCCGGCGCTCAAGGACACCTGCGAGTTCCTCGAGGAGGAGCTCCACGACATCTACCACGTCGACATCGACTATCCGTTCGACGTGGAGGGATGCGGAATACGTGTTCTTCCCGGCGGTGTCGGACTACATCATGGAGGCCGACACCCTCATGGGAAACGCCGCCGTGATGCACGTGACCGGCGCCTCGTGGACCATCGGCACCGGCAACTACGACGGCATCAACTACGGTCTCTTCTACAGCGACCGCATGATGGAGCGGATCGTGAAGCAGAATGGTCGCGGAGGTCCGCCGCCTGGAGGGGCAGGAAGATCCTGATCGGTGAGTGCGGCCACGCCACGCGTTCGGCCTGGTACGTGCCCACCTTCGCCGGACCGGACGCGCCCGAGGTCGTCAACTGCCTCGAGTACACCCACCGGATGCTGGAGGCCGGCAGGATCCCCCTGAAGCCCGAGCGGATCCCGGAGCGGGTGACGTACCACGATCCGTGCAACATCGCCAGGGTGGGCCGGATCACCGAGCAGCCCCGAGAGATCCTCAAGGCGATCTGTGCCGACTACGTCGAGATGACGCCCAACCGCACCGAGAACTACTGCTGCGGTGGCGGAGGCGGCACGGTCTCGATCGACGAGATCCGGCCCTTCCGCACCGGGCTCATGGGACGCCGCAAGGCCGACCAGATCCGTGATACGGGCGCGCAGATCGTCGTATCGCCGTGCGCCAACTGCAAGAAGCAGCTACGGGAGCTGTGCCAGGACAACGACCTGGGAGACGTGGAGGTCGTGGGGCTCCACGATCTGCTCCTGCGCGCCATCGATTTTCCCGATGCCTCGGTGGAGGAGGGCTGACATGGAACTCTGGCTCCACTGGGCACGCGGTCCTCTCTTCCGGGTGGCCCTCGTCTTCATGCTTCTGGGCCTCGCACGCCACCTTCTCCTGACCGTGTGGGCGGGGGCGCGCGTCTATCAGCGGGCGGGAGACCGGAAGATCCCGTTCCGTAAGGTGGCCGAGGCCACCCGCAGGTGGCTTCTTCCCTTCGGCCGCCTGCGGGACCGGTGGCCGTACAGCGTCACGACGTTCGCATTCCACGTGGCCGTCATCGTAGTGCCTCTCTTCCTGGCCGGTCACATCGCCCTGTGGAAGAAGGGGATCGGCATCTCCTGGCCGGCGCTCCCGAACGGCGTCGCCACGGCCCTGACCTTCGTTGCCCTCGTGACGGCGCTCGCCGTGGTGATCCAGAGGGCGCTGTCCCGCGCCACGCGGTCCCTGAGCCGGTTCCAGGACTACGCGCTGCCGCTGCTGCTCGCGCTCGGCTTCGCGTCCGGCTTCCTGGTGATGCATCCGGCGTGGAACCCGTTCTCGCCGGACGGCACGATGCTCGCGCACGTGCTCGTCGGAGACACGCTGCTCGTCCTGGTGCCCCTGACCAAGCTGAGTCACATGATCCTGCTTCCCCTCACCCAGATCGTGTCCGAGCTGGCCTGGCACTTTCCGCCCGACGCCGGGCACCGGGTCGGGCTCACCCTGGGCAAGGAGAACGAGCCGATATGAGCCGCGCTCCAGCCATTCTGGTCGACACCACCCGGTGCACCGGGTGTGAATCGTGCGTCCTCGCTTGCAAGGAGGAGAACCACCTGGGGGAGGACCGACTGCGTCCGGGGCAGGAAACCGTCGATGGTCTCTCGTCGACGCGGTTCACCACGATTCTGCGCCGCCCCGGCGACCACTTCGTGAAGCAGCAGTGCCGTCATTGCGTAGACCCGGCGTGCGTGAGCGCCTGCCTCGTCGGGGCGATGCAGAAGAGCCCCGAAGGACCCGTGATCTACGACTCGGAGCTCTGCATCGGGTGCCGGTACTGTCTGGTGGCGTGCCCCTACGGGATCCCCCGCTACGAGTGGGACGAGTCGGTGCCCTACGTGCAGAAGTGCACGATGTGCTACCCTCGGCTCAAGGAAGGCAAGCAGCCCGCCTGTGTGGAGGCCTGTCCGCACGACGCGCTCCTCTTCGGGTCGAGGGACGACCTCCTGTCCGAAGCCCATCGGCGACTCGCGAGCGCGCCGGACCGCTATGTGCCGCACGTCTACGGAGAGCACGAGGTGGGAGGCACGTCCGTTCTCTACCTGGCCGACATCTCGCTCGGGTTCCTCGGGTGGAGCCAGCACCTCTCGGACGAGCCTCTGCCGCTACTCAGTTGGGCGTCCTTGAAGAAGGTCCCACCGGTCATCGTGGGCATGGGCACGCTCATGGGCGGGATCCACTGGGTAATTCGGCGCAGGATGCAGCTTGCCGCACGGGCGGCCGAGGAAGCCACGGGAGGCGAAGATGACTGATCGGCTCACCGCGCTGAAGACGGTTCTGTGGACGCTCGTCGGGATCCTCGTGGCCGTCACGGTCGTGCGGTTCGCGTGGGGGCTGGGCTCCGTGACCAACCTCTCCGACGCCGCCCCCTGGGGACTGTGGATCGGTTTCGACGTCATGTCGGGCGTCGCCCTGGCGGCGGGTGGATTCGTGTTGGCCGCCACGGTCTACATTTTCGGTCTCGAGCGCTACCGGCCCTTCGTGCGCCCCGCGGTGCTGACCGCGCTGCTCGGCTATGCGGCCGTGGCCGTCGGGCTGCTCTACGACCTCGGGCTCCCGTGGCGTATCTGGCATCCGGTGCTGCACTGGCAGCACCGCTCCGTGCTCTTCGAAGTAGCGATGTGCGTGATGCTCTACCTGACCGTGCTCGCGCTGGAGTTCGCGCCCACGGTCCTCGAGCACCCGCGCCTGTCGGGCCGGTTCTTCCAGACGGCTCTGAAGGCCCTGAAGAAGGCGACGATTCCGCTGGTCATCACGGGGATCGTGCTCTCCACGCTGCATCAGTCGTCGCTCGGCTCGCTCTTCCTGATTACGCCCTACCGGCTCCACCCCCTCTGGTATTCGCACATCATCTACCTCCTCTACTTCGTGTCCGCGGTGGGGTTGGGTTTGATGATGGTGACGCTCGAGTCCCTGCTGTCGGCGTGGTTCCTGGGTCATCAGGCCCACAGGCGCGAGCTCTCGGGCCTGGGCCTGGCGGCTTCGGTGGTGCTCTGGGTCTACTTGGCGCTGCGCCTCGGCGATCTGGCGCTGCGGGGTGTCCTGGACATGGCGGTGGACGGGTCGCGACAGGGCAATCTCTTCCTGTTCGAGATCGCCGTGAGCGCGGCGCTGCCGGCCACCCTGCTTCTTTTCCGACGAGTGCGGGGGAGCCTGGGCGGAATGGCGCTGGCCGCCGCGCTCACCGTCTCGGGGATGGTGCTCTATCGTCTGGACACGTCCGTCCTCTCGTTCGCGCGTCCCGAGGGCTTCGGCTACTTCCCGAGCTGGGAGGAAGTGGCCGTCAGCGTCGGCATCGTGTCGGCGTTCGCGCTGATCTTCATCTTCTTCGTCGAGCACTTCCGGGTCTACGACGACGTGGGCAAGGGCGCCCAGCCCGTGATCCGTACGAGCTACGATCCGGCGACGCTGCACGAGCTACAGCCCAGGTTGCTCGCCGCGCCCCGGCGGTACTCCGGCGCGGCCCTGGTCGGGATGACCTTGGCGCTGGTCTTCCTTCCCATGGGGAGGAAACGCTCGACTCCGACGCCCGTCTCGCCGGCCCGAAGCGTGGCCGGCCTGGCCCTCCCTCCCGACTCCACCAAGGGTCGGACCCTCCTGCTCGCGAGCAGTCGCCTGGAGGACGGTCGCGCTCCGGTTCCGGACACTCGGGACGAGCTCCTGCTCCTGATCGACGGAAATCGCGACGGGAACGCGGTCCTCTTCGATCACGACGCGCACATCGAGAGGATGGGTGCGGACTCATCGTGCGCGACATGCCATCATCTGAGCTTGCCGCTCGACCGCACTGCCCGCTGCTCTGCGTGTCACCGGGACATGTTCGACACCACCTCCACGTTCGACCACCGTGACCATGAGAAAGCGCTCGGCGGCAACGCGGGTTGCGCGCAGTGCCACGGCCCGGACGCGCCGGTGAAGAGCTACGAGAGTTCGACCGCCTGCATGGAGTGCCACTCGGCCGACGTGCTGGCGAGCTCCGTCATCGCAGCGCCCCACGACCGGTGGCGTGCGGCCTCGAGCTACACCGACGCCATGCACGGGCTGTGCGTGACCTGTCACGAACGCGAGGCGAAGGAGAACCCGGACCGCTATGCCTCGTACCTGGCGGAATGCAGGAACTGCCACGATCCGGATCTACGCGGCCGACTCCAGAGCCTCGAGCCGGCGAAGAGTCCGCCGGTGCCGGCCTCCGCGGAGAAGAGCCGCCGGGCGCGGAGGATGCAATGAACCCGCTGGGGACTCCGTCGGGCGAGATCCACGCCTGGATCCGCTCCAACCTCTTCGACGAGGTCCCGATGGCGGTCAGCGTGATCAGCCGCGACTTCCGCGTGCTGGAGGCGAACCGCCGATTCGAGGAATCCTTCGGTCCGTGGAGGGACCGTCCGTGCTACGAGGTCTACAAGGACCGTTCGGAGCCTTGTCTCCGGTGCGCCGCCCTCGAGACGTTCGCGGACGGGAAGATCCGGGCTCGCGAGGAAGAGGGCATGATGGGTGACGGGCAGGAGATCGACTATCTCGTCCACGTGGTGCCCATGGTCAGGCCCAACGGAGAGGTCCCCTTCGTCATCGAGATGTCCACGGATATCACCCCGGTGAAACGTCTGGAGCGCGAGAAGCGGGATGCCGAGCGTCTGGCCGCCGTCGGTGAGACGGTGGCGGGCGTGGCCCACGGCGTGAAGAACATCCTCATGGGTCTGGAGGGGGGGATGTACGCCGTGAACACCGGGATCCGGACCGGGGACGACGAGCGGATCGCATCCGGCTGGATCACCGTGGAGGAGAACGTAGAGCGGATCTCGACGTTCATGAAGGAGTTCCTGGACTTCGCCAAGGGACGCTCGAGCTCGGCGAGGATGGGCGATCCCAACGGGCCGGCCAGAAAGGTCATAGAGCTGTACAGGGACCGCGCCGAACAGGCGGGAATCCAGCTCCGGGCGGACCTGCAGGGCGGGCTCGAGCTGGCTCCGCTCGACGAGGACGGAATCCACACCTGCCTTGCGAACCTGGTTTCCAACGCCATCGACGCCTGCATGGTCGCGGAGCGGGGCCGCGCGTTCGTGGTCACGCTCTCGTCCCGCGAGGAGGACGGCACGCTCGTATACGAGGTGGGCGACAACGGACGCGGGATGGACTACGACATCAGCCGGAAGGTGTTCTCCAGGTTCTTCACCACGAAGGGGTCGGACCGGGGCACGGGGCTGGGTCTGCTCACGACGAAGAGGATCGTGCACGAGCACGGGGGCCGCATCTCGTTCACGTCGCGGGAGGGTGAGGGGTCCGTCTTCCGCATCGAGCTGCCCCGCGATGCGCTTCCGGATCCGGGCCCATCCGCGGGAGCCACCCAGGAAGAAGGAAGGTGACGCCATGGCCAGAGCTCAAGAGAAGACCGTGCTGGTGGTGGACGACGAGCCGGACGTGCGCGGCTACCTCGCCCAGATCCTAGAAGACGCGGGATTTCGTGTCCGGACCGCGGGCGATGGAGTCGAGGCCCTCGAGATCGTCCGGGAGGATCCGCCGGATTTCATCTCCCTCGACCTCGTCATGCCCCGCAAGAGCGGTCACAAGCTGCTGTACGAGCTCCGCAAGGACCGGACGCTGTCCAGGATCCCCGTGCTGATCGTTACCGCACATGCGCGGGACGAGCTCGGAGCGGATGACCTCCAGGATATCGTGGACAGCCGGGTGATCAGCGGCCCCGGCGTGTATCTGGAGAAGCCCGTGAAGCCGCTGGACTACGTGCGGTGCGTCCAGCGGGCGCTCGGCATCGAGGAGGCGCCCGCCGACGAGGACCGCATCAGCCTCCAGGAGGAGTTGCGGCGGAGCCTCCCGGACGCGGAGCCACACGCGCTCCGCCGCGCGCTGGAAGCCCTGAAGCACAAGCCCCACTGACTTCGAGGATGGACGTCATGTCGACATCGACCGGGGCCGGATCGCGGCCGGCCAAGAGGATTCTCATCGTGGACGACGAGCCGGACGTCGTCAGCTATCTGGAGATGCTCTTGCGGGACGTGGGATACGAGACCGTGAGCGCGGAGGACGGCGCCCAGGCGCTCGAGATGGTCAAGGAGATCAAGCCCGACCTGGTGACCCTCGACATCTCGATGCCCAAGGCGTCGGGGACGCGCTTCTACAAGGAGATCAAGAGGGATCCAGCGCTCTCCCCGATCCCGGTCGTCATCGTCACGGCGGTGACCGGCTACGGAGGGGATCCGTACGCCTACGAGAAGTTCATCAGCAACCGGGCCATGGTGCCGCCCCCGGAGGGGTTCTTCCCCAAGCCCATCGATCGGGAGGGGTTCCTGGCCGCGGTGGAGAAGCTGCTGGCTTCCTGACCGAGGCCGGTGGCGCGACACGACGAGAGGCACGTGTGCGGCGGGGGCGTGGCTGGACTCCGCCCGCGCTTGGCCGTAACCTCCTCGGATGAATATGCACCTGCCCTCTCGATGGCTCGTGCTCGGCGCCTGGCTCGCGCTCGGCCCGACGCACGCAGCCGCCCAGCGTCCGCAGCTCTCCCGCAACGTCCTCCGCTACGTCGTCGTGGACACCCCGGTCGTGGCGCTGACCCATGTGCGGGTCATCGACGGCACGGGCGCTGCGGCGCGGGACGACCAGACGCTCGTCATCCGTGACGGAGACATCGCCGCGCTCGGCCCGAGCGGGTCGGTCCGGGTCCCCGCCGGCGCGCGGGTGCTCGACCTCACGGGCCGGTCTGTGATCCCCGGGCTCGTGATGATGCACGAGCACCTGTTCTACCCGACGGGGCCGGGTGTGTACGCCTACCTGGCCGAGAGCTTCACCAGGCTGTACCTGGCCGGGGGCGTGACCTCGATGCGCACCACCGGCAACGTCAACGGCTACGGTGAGCTTTCGATCGCTCAGGCCATCGAGGACGGCCAGAAGCCCGGACCGTGGGTCGACGCCACGGGACCCTACCTCGAGGGGCCGGGGCTCGGGCTCGGTCAGATGCACGTGCTGAAGGACTCCACCGACGCCCGCCGCATGGTGGACTTCTGGTCCGACGCGGGCGCCACGTCCTTCAAGGCCTACATGAACATCACCAGGGCCGAGCTGGCCGCGGCGATCCGCGAGACGCACGCGCGGGGACTCAAGATCACCGGACACCTCTGTTCGGTGACGTACCGCGAGGCCGCGGACCTGGGGATCGACGACCTCGAGCACGGCTTCTTCGTCTCGACGGATTTCGTGGACGACAAGCAGCCCGACGTGTGCCCTGGCCAGGGCAAGGGGATGGCGGCCCTGGACCGTGTGGATCCCGGCGGCGCGGCGTTCGGCGCGCTGGTCGACACGTTGGTCCGGCACCATGTGGCCGTGACGTCCACGCTCACCGTCTTCGAGACCTTCACGCCGGGGCGTCCGGTTCCGCCGGGACTCGACGTGCTCGACCCGATCCTCCGAGAAGCGTTCGAGCAGCGTTGGGCGGCAACTCAGCGCGACAGCACATCCATCTTCCGCACGCTCTTCGCCAAGGACCAGGCGATGGAGCTGCGGTTCGCCCATGCGGGCGGACTGCTGCTCGCGGGTACCGATCCGACCGGCGGCGGGGGTGTGATCCCGGGCTACTCCGATCAGCGTCAGGTGGAGCTCCTCGTCGAGGCGGGGTTCAGCCCGGAGGAGGCGATCGAGATCTGCACGCTCAACGGCGCCCGCTATCTGGGAAGGGCCGACCGCATCGGCTCGCTCGCGGTCGGCAAGCAGGCGGACCTCGTGGTGCTTCGCGGTGACCCGGCTACCCGGATCTCGGACATCCGCAACGTCGAGCTCGTCTTCAAGCAGGGCGTCGCCTACGACCCCCAGAAGCTGATCGCGTCCGTGAAGGGACGGGTCGGGCTCTTCTGAGGCGTCGTCGACCTGCTCGACGCGTTCGATCAAACTTCCGCTTCGGCGGGTGGCTCGCCCGGGAGCATCTCGCGGAAGGCTTCTCCGTAGAGGTGCCAGACCGTCACGAACAGGGCAGCCACGATCGGCCCGACGATAAACCCCACGACCCCGAAGAGCAGAATCCCGCCCAGCGTGCTCAGCAGGATCATCAGGTCGGACATCTTCGTGTCCCTCCCGACGAGGATGGGCCGGACAAAGTTGTCGAGGCTGCTCACCACGAGGCCGCACCACGCCAGGAGCCCCAGGCCTGCCCCCATGTGGCCCGTGACCATCAGGTAGACGACCGCAGGAGCCCACACCAGGACGGCTCCGATGGCAGGAATGATGGAAACCACGATGGTCACGGTGCCCCAGAACGCCGCGCCCGGTACGCCGGCGGCCCACAACCCCAACCCTGTGACGGTGCCCTGGAGGACCCCGATGAGGAGCGAGCCCTTGAGCGTCGCGCGGCTCACCGATACGAACTTCTCGAGCAGACGCTCCTCGTCCACGGGTGAGAGCGGCACGTAGTACAGGATACGCTTGAGGACCGAGGCGCCGTCCATCAGGAAGAAGTACATCGCGTACAGCATGATCGAGAGCTGGAAGAAGAAGGCCAACGTACCGCGGGTGACGCTCGTCAGTCCGTTGACCATGAAGGTGCCGATCTTGGATGCGGCCTCGCCCGCCTTGCTCGCGATCTGTTCGGAGTTGGGCAGAAGATGCTGAACCGTGGGGAGCCGGTCCAACAGCGGAATCCGCTCCAGGAGCCGGTCGATGCGCCCGACATCGGATATCTGGTGCTCGATCCACGGAGCGGCCGCCTGGCTGACCTGCACCGCCTGGTTGGCGACCAGTCCGAAGAACCCCACGAGCGGCCCCAGGAGCAACAAGACCAGAATGAGGAGCGTCGTCAACGACGCCAGACGCCTGCGTCCTCCGAACCACCCCTCCAGACGCTTGAACAGCGGTTGCGCCATGCCCGAGAACACCGCCGCCAGGAGGACCGCCAGAACGAACTGGCGAATCATGAGCAGGAAGACCAGGCTGATGAGTCCGGTGAGACCCAGCAGGAAGGTCTTCCGGAACCGGTCGGACGCCGCGCCACCGACCCACGGCGATCGCTCGGCGGGGGAGCTCACGCGATGCCGATCTCGGACCCGCCGCCCGCGGCCCACGCGTCGTCCACGGCCCTGCTGGCGGCGTCCATGAGCTCGGACGGCTGCTTCATGCCGTCCCGGTACGCGGCCATTCCCACCGCGAACCTGCCGCCGATCTCGTCGGCGAGCACGGTCGACATCCGATCCGCCGCGACCCGCGCGCCATGCAGGTTGCAGCCGAACAGAATGGTTACGAAGCGGCCGTCGCCGAGGTGAGCGAGGAGATCGGAGCCCCGCGTCGAGGCCGCGAGCCGGGCGGCCGCGCCACGAAACGCGGACTCCTCCGTGACGTCCAGGTGGATCAACATGAGCGCCAGCGGGACACCGCGGTCGGCGGCGGCGAACAGAAAACGGTAGACTGTCTCGAACTGGAGTTTGTTGGGCAGTCCGGTCCGTTCGTCCGTCAGGGCCGGGTGACCTGTCTCCGTGAAAGGCATCGGAACCACTCCTTGATGTAATCTCAACTGGTATGATGACGCCGCCGGAGGTGCTTCGCCATATCGCCGGTGTGCCGGACCGCTCGGAATCGGTGCGTTGGGGGGACCTTTTTCGTCCCGCCGACGCTATCGTATCCCGTCGAACGAAGAACCGGTCATGGAGTCCGTCCTTGAGAACCTTAGCATTTCTTGTCGTCGCCCTTTCGATTCCGGCCATGGTTCTGGCACAGGACAGCGTGCCGGCCAACCTGGCTCAGGTGGAGCTGGCCCGGTCCCGCAACTGCGTGGGTCCACTTTCGCGCCTGGAGGACCTCAACAAGGCGATGGCGCCCCAGGTCCAGCGGTTCAACCGTCTGCAGGCCATCGGTCGCGCGGTGGCACTGGAAGACACCTCCGTCATCTCCATGCTGACTCCGTCCGATTCGGTCGAAGCGGCGGTGCGAGCGTGGTTTCAGCAGGACGACCGACTGGCCATGCAGATCGTGGCCACCGGTGCCGATTCACTCCGACAGAAGCGCAAGGCGGCGCGAGATTCGGTCAAGGCGTTGCTCACGCGCTCGCTTCAGGCGGTGCAGGCCGATGCGCAGACCAGGGCGGACAGCGCTCACGCGCAGGACGTCGAGGCGGCGGCCGCCCCGTGCACGGGGATGATCTTCGTCAGGAGTGCGGTCAGGTCGGCATGTGACGGAACCTCGAGTGAGCTGTGCCGGGTGGCCGCGGCGGACACCACGAAGCCCGAAGACCCGTATCGGTTCGTGGAGACACCCGAAGCCCTGTGGGGGGTTCAGCAGTTCCTCCCGTGGACCGACCCGACCCCGTTGCAGGTGGGGCCCGGGGGGCAGCTCGTGGGCGCCCGGACGCAGACCCGTTCGCGTCAGGGCAACGTCGTGGTGAACGTGGCGCTCCAGCCCCTCATTCGACAGAAGGCCCAACTCGACAGCTCACAGGTGGCGGAGGCGAAGGCGACCCTCGACTCGATGGGCTTCACCTTCGATCATCCCGACTTGATCATGACGCCTGCGCTCTCCCTCCAGATGAACCTCACCGAGCCGCTCGGCGGCGAGACCAACTACGTGCTCTTCTTCGGGGATCTGGGCAACCCGGACGTCCTTTGGACGACGAGCGCCGGCGCCGGGGCTCCGGAGCATGTGGTGATTCCGTTGACGCCGGCGGATCTGAAGAAGCTCGAGGCGGGGACGCCGCTGGGGCTCGCGGCCCTCAAGGTGCCGGAAGGCGAGGGCGCCAAGGCCGAGTCCGTGTTCACGATCGGGTTGCTACAGGTCAACGAGGCGCAGGCCGTTTCGGCGCTGGCGGACTACATGTCGGGCAAGCTGGGCGAGGATCTCAAGACGCTCGTCCCTCCCAAGAACGGCTGACCCGCCTCCCCCGGGATGGGGCACGAGCAGCCGCGGAGGGACCGGTCGGGGGTCGAGGTCCCCACGTTGCCCGAGGATCTGGACGCCTGGCTCGCGGCTTCCGAGGCCCGCATTCCCGACCTTCGCGAGGGATCGGCGCGCACCATCGTCTGGGCGGGAGCGGACCAGCATCGACGGACGCCCCTCGCCGTGGTGTATCTGCATGGGTTCAGCGCCGACCGGCACGAGATCGAGCCGGTTCCCCGAGGGGTCGCGGGGGCCCTCGGCGCCAACCTCTACTACAGCCGCCTGACCGGTCACGGAAGGGACGGGGCCGCGCTGGCCGGCGCCAACGTGGAGGACTGGCTGTCCGACGCAGAGGAGGCGATGACCATCGGCACGCGTCTGGGTGAACGGGTGATCGTCATGGGCACGTCCACCGGCGGCACGCTGGCGCTCTGGCTCGGGGCCCAGAGGCGCTGGAAGGACTCGCTCGCCGCGCTGGTGCTTCTGTCACCCAACCTGGCGCTTCGCAGCCGCGCCGCCCGTCTGCTAGTAGGTCCCTGGGGTCGCTTCGTGGTGCGGCTGATCCTTGGACCGGAGCGGTGCTTCGAGCCCCGGAACGAGGCCCAGAGCCGCCACTGGACGACGTGCTATCCCTCGTCGGCGATCCTCTCCGTGACGGCTCTGGTCCGGATCGTCCGCGCGCTTCCGCTCGAGGAAGTGAACGCCCCGGTGTTCATGGCGTACTCTCCCCTGGACAGGGTGGTCGATCCGTCGGCGGCGCTGGCCGCGCTGGGCCGGATCGGCTCCCCGTTGAAGCGTTCGTTGGTCGTGGAGGGTGACGAGGATACACAGCACCACGTGCTCGCCGGAGACATTCTCTCACCCGGGACCACGGCCCCTGTAGCCCGAGAGATCATCGAGTTTCTGGAGCAGGTTCCATGAGCGATTCGGAGGCACCGGACCGGATCCTGGCCCACGGCAGCGCGCCCGCGACCGCGGCCGATCTGCTGGCCCGCCTCGAGGCGTTGGGCATCGAAGCGAGCACCGTGCGGCATCCGGCGGTCTACACCGTCGAGGAAGCCAAGGCCCTTCGCGGCAAGCTACCGGGAGCGCACACGAAGAACCTCTTCGTTCGAGACAAGAAGGGCGTGATGTGGCTGGTCGTGGCACGCGAGGACTGTTCGGTGGACCTCGCGGCCCTGGCGGACCGCCTGGGCCTGAAGCGTCTTTCGTTCGGCAGCTCGGAACGGCTCATGAAGTACCTGGGGGTGATCCCGGGCGCCGTGACGCCGTTCGGCGTGGTCAACGATCACGGCGGCGAGGTGTCGGTTGCCCTGGATACCGGGCTCCGGCGCTACGACCTGTGGAGCTTTCACCCGCTCGACAACACCATGACCACGACGCTCGCGCGCGACGACATGCTCCGGTTCCTCGAGGAGGAAGGGCATCCGCCGACGTGGGTGGAGCTCTGACGCGATCGGGTAGGGTTCGGGGGCCCCGTTTCATGCTCGCTGACGGGGCTCGCTGCGGCCTCCGTCCGCGACCCGTTTCCATCCTCGCGCTCGCCAACGCTCCCTCGCACGAAGCGGGTGCTGCCACCAAGCTGCTCCCATTCAGTCCGGCTCCACCCATGACGGGGGATGGCGGTGGGACCAGGGCCGCGCGCGCTCGAGCTGGCCGGCCAGCCGGAAGAGCGTGGACTCGTCTCCGAAGCGGGCGGCGAAGTGCACCCCGATGGGCAGGCCCTCGGCGTTCCAGTACAGGGGGACGGACATGGCGGGTTGGCCCGTGACGTTGAAGACGGGTGTCCAGGGGGTGAACTCGAACGCGTCCCCGGCGGCCTTGTCCAGGAGCCCGGCGGCTCTCACGATGCGGCCCGATCCGAAGCTCCCGAGAATCCTGAGGAGCCGTGCTTCGGCCCTCGAAGGCGGAATCTCGCCGATGAGTGGCGGTGGAAGGGAGACCGTCGGGGTGAGCAGCACGTCGTAGTCCTCGAAGAAGCGGCCGACGCGGCGCCCCGCTCGCTCGAGCGTGCGGAGCGCCCCCGCGTAGTCCCGGGCGGTAAAGGCCCGGGAGAGGAGTGCCAGCGCCCAGGTGGGAGCTTCGAGGTCGTGGGAGCGGACCGATCGCCCCAAGAGGCCGCGCACGTCTTCCAGGTCGGCTCCCAACTCACTCGCGACCATCAGGAGGAATGCACGTGAGAACGCGGGGGCGTCCACGTCGGGCTGCCGTTCGTGGATCTCGTGACCGAGCCCCTCGAGAAGCGACACGGCGTCTTCCACCGCCCGCACGCAGTCGGGATGCACGGAAGAGCCCAGCCACGGCTCGGTCGTGACGCCGATGCGGAGGGGAACCGGGTCCGTCGCCGCGTCCGTGAGGAACGGGCCGGAGGGTGGCGCGATCTCGTAGGGCGCCCCCGGATCCGGCCCGTGGATCGCGTCCAGCGTCGCCGCGCTGTCGCGCACCGATCGGGTGAGGACGTGCTCGACGACCGCGCCCCTCCAGAGCTGGCCGTGGTCGGGGCCGGTGGGCGTGCGCCCACGGGTCGGCTTCAGTCCGAACAGGCCGCAGCAAGATGCCGGGATGCGGATCGAGCCACCTCCGTCGCCCCCGCCGGCCAGCGGCACGATCCCGGCGGCCACGGCGGTGGCCGATCCGCCGCTGGAGCCGCCCGGTGTCCGTTCCGGGTCCCAGGGGTTTCGGGTCGGACCCCACACTTCCGGCTCGGTACTAGGAAGGAGGCCCCACTCGGGCGTGTTGGTCTTCCCGAGCGTGACCAGCCCGGCCGTGGCGTAGCGCCGTACCAGCTCGCTGTCGTGGTCCGCCGCAACGTCACGCAGCAGACGGCTCCCCATCGAGGTGGGATGGCCCTCAACGGTCGCCAGGAGGTCCTTGAGGAGGAACGGGACGCCCGACAACGGGCCGGCGGGCGGTCGAAGGGCGACGCGCCGGGCGTCCTCTTCCATCAGGTGGACGACGGCGTTCAGGCCCGGATTCACGCGCTCGAGATGGGCGAGCGCGCACTCCAGAAGGTCCGTCGCGGTCACGTCTCCCCGACGCACCAGCTCGGCGAGCGCCACGGCGTCGTGGGAACCGTACTCGTCGTGGGTCATGGCGGCTGGAAGCATACGCCGACGGAGGCCCTCCGGAAAGCAGGTGGTGGACCCTCCGGCGCGAGCATGCGAGTGTTCGTGGGTCGTGCAGCCAGCCCGGTGGTTCCGAAGGAGGTACTCCATGACGGATATCGAAGGTGGGGTGGTGCTCCGGCTCCCGGATCTCCTCGCATATCAAGACGGCTCGGTGGTGAGCCGTCAGATCGTCAAGAACGCGTCGGGGTCCGTGACGCTCTTCGCCTTCGACGAAGGGGAGGGGCTCAGCGAGCACACCACCCCCCACGACGCGCTCATCACGGTGCTCGACGGCCGGGCGGACATCACGCTCGAGGGAGAGACCCATGCCGTGTCCGCGGGGGAGTCCATTCACCTTCCCGGTGGGCGGCCCCATGCGGTTGCCGCTCCCGAGCGGTTCAAGATGGCCCTCGTGATGCTCAAGCGGGCCGCTGCGGACGATGCGTGATCCCCGGGGTGCGGCCCGGGGTACGAGGAACCCGGCGGTCCTTGCCCGGCCGTGGCTCTTCACCCTGCTTCGGGATTTCCGCCATGAAGAGATTCATCGTCGTCGCGGCCCTGGCCCCGTGAACGCTCTCGACCAGGGCCACGGCGTACAGTTCGGGTTCGTCAACGACGCGACGGGTCAGCCATCAGGGTCTCCAACTCGGCGTGGTGAGCTACGCCAACAGCCTGAGCGTAATACAGATCGGGCTGGTGAACATCATCCGCCACGGGGCGCGGTTTCCCGTCCTCCCGATCGTGATTTGGGCCGGATTGGACGAGTCCGGCATATGATTGCGTTCTGAGTGGTGGCCTTCTCCATCCTGACCCAGGCGGGCGCGGCCGGAGGGCTCTCCGGAATGCTCTCGGGGAGCCCCCTGCTCGCGCTCTGGACACTCTTCGGCGCGGGCGTGCTCACGAGTCTCACGCCCTGCATCTATCCGATGATTCCCATCACGGCATCGGTCATCGCGGGCACCTCGCGGGAAGGCCAGAGCCGGCGGCGCACCGTCGGGCTGACGCTCATCTACGTGCTCGGGATGGCGCTGCTGTACGCGTCCCTGGGACTCGCCGCGGGTCTGACTGGAACGCTGTTCGGGACCGTGAGCGCGAGCCCGTGGGCGCGCCTGGCGATCGGAAACCTCCTGCTCTTCTTCTCGCTGACGATGCTCGACGTGTTTCCGGTGCCGGTGCCTCGGCGTCTGCTGACGTGGGCCGACCGGCAGAGCGGGGGTTCCTGGGGGGCGGTCTTCGTCATGGGAGCCGCATCGGGCGTCGTGGCCGCGCCGTGCGGGGCTCCGGCATTCGCCGTGGTCTTGACCTGGGTCGCGGCCACCCGGGCCGGCTTCATGGGGTTCTTCTACCTCTTGGCGTTCTCGCTCGGAATGAGCGTGCTCCTCGTGGTCGTCGGGCTCTTTTCGGGAACTCTCACCGTGCTCCCGCGTTCCGGTAAGTGGATGGTGTGGGCCAAGCGTGTGGCGGCTCTCATCATGATCGTCATGGCCGAGTACTACTTCGTGCAAGCGGGCTACAACCTATGATCGACAAGACCCTCCCCCGGCGTTTCGGAATGATCGGTCTTCTGACGCTGATGGCGCTTTCCTCCAACGCCGGAGGCCTCCGCGCCCAGACGGGTGAGAACGTCGTCGGTCCTCCCGTGGGTACGGCGGCCCCGGCGGTCGCACTGGAGGACCTGAAGGGCGACACGGTCCAGCTCCTCGACTACGTGAAGAAGGGTGAGCCGGCCCTGATCGAGTTCTGGGCGACCTGGTGCGACAACTGTCGGGCGCTTCAACCTCAGATGGACGAGATCCAGAAGCGTTTCGGTGACCGCGTGAGCGTGGTGGCGGTAGCGGTGGCGGTGGCGCAGACGCCCCGGCGTGTCCGGCGGCACATCGATTCGCACGATCCGGGATATCCCTACCTGTGGGATGCGGACGGTGCGGCCGTGCGGGCCTATAGGGCGCCCACGACGTCGGTGGTGGTGCTGCTGGACCGGAAGGGGCGCGTGGCCTATACGGGCGTGGGGCCCCACCAGGATCTCGTGGGTGCGGTCTCGAGGGTATTGGGCTCCTAGGGAGGAGCTCGGAGGGCCTCCGAGCTCCGGTCGGCGCGAGGGCCCGCACCGTGGAGCGATCCGACGGTGCGGGCCCTCTCCCTCAGTTGCCTGAGTCGGGTGCCGGCGTGACGGAGTCGATCATCTGCGCGAGTTGCTTGTAGGCGCTCGGATCGACCTGGTTGAACTTCTGGATCACCCCGGCGATACGGCCGTCCGGACCGACGACGATGACCGTCCGATCCTGAACCGCGCCGCTGGGCCGAACCTGGCCGCCGAACTTGGCGTAGGTGCCACCGTGGTTTTCTGCGTCGCTGGCGAAGAGGAAGGGGAAGTCGGCGTCGTGGAGCCAGGAGTGCAGCGACTCCGGCGAGTCGTTCGAGATTCCGATGACGACGACGTTGCGTCCGTCGTGGAAGAGGCTTGCGTACTGATCACGGTACGCTGTCATCTGGACTGTTCACCCAGGCGTCCTGACGTGGAAGAAGAAGGCGAGCACGATGGTCTCGCCCTTGTAGTCGCTCAGACGCACGGGGGCTGCGAGGACACCGTAGCGCGTCGCGCCCGGGAGCGCGAAGTCGGGGGCCTTCTCGCCCACGGCGAGGAGGTGGGAGCCGGTGTCCTGGGCCGTGACGTTGGTCGGAGCGGCGAGGGCGAGGATGCCCGCGAGGAGGCTGAGCGCGAGAAGTCGGCGCATGGAGGGTCCCTCCGGGGACGGGTGAGCGAATCTGTCACTCACAATATCAGGAGTCGCTCCGGTCCGGGCCACCCCACCCGGACATGGGCCGCCGAGGGCCCTGCCGGGTCCTGCGAAGCCAGGTCACCGGAACGGGCTCCCATCCCTCCTTTCGCTCGACCTCGAGCCCGAGCGTCGCGGCTCCGCCGGCCTGGAAGTACAGGATCTCGATCGGATGAGGTCCCTTCGCGAGCGCCACCTGAGCCTCTTTCGCCGTGGGCCCATGGGCGCCGTCGTGATCCAGGACCTGCCGTCCGGCGAGGCTGAGGCGACTACCGTCGTCCGAGGTGAGCCTGAACGAGTAGACGGCGTCCTCGGGCACGTCGAGGTAGCCGCGGAACCGAAGGGCGAAGCTGTCCGCGGGCACCCAGGACGGAAGGCCGACCCGGGACACGGTGTCTTCCCGCGAAGGCTCGATGCCCGACACGCCGGACACCGACCGAAACGCTCCACGGTAGAGGCTGACACGTAGCCCGGGGGTCAGGATCGCGGGATCGACCATGGCCGCCGGGCTCAGGCTCGTCCGCTCGAACCGGGCCCGCCGGACGGGGCCCATGCGCCCGTCCGGCAGGACGGCGCGCGCCGCAACGGTTACGGGCCCGTCCCGCAGGTCGACGCGGATCGGTGCCCGGTAGACCGGTGACGTGGAGTCGGGTTCCGAGCCGTCGAGGACATAACGGAGCCGCCCTCCCGGCACGGGAGCGGAGAGCGGGACCGAGATCCGGTCCTCGAGCGTGATGCGATCGTGCTCGAGGCCGACGACGTCCGGGATCCGGTAGGTGAGCCCCAGCGCGTCGAAGCGAGCCAGATGCCAGGGCAGGCGGCGCAGGAAGTCGTCGAAGGTCCGGGCCGAATCGGCCGACCAGGTCAGCTCCGACAGCGCCAGCATGCGGGGCAGAACCATGTACTCCACGTGATCCTCGGTGGCCATGTACTCGGTCCACACGTTTCCCTGAGCCCCGAGCACGTGTCGTGCCTCTTCGGGCTCGAGCTCCTGCGGAACCGGGTCGAACGAGTAGACCCGCTTCAAGGGGACGTAGCCGCCGATCGCGAGCGGCTCCTGTTCCGGGTCGCCCTGGTAGTAGTCGAAGTAGAGCGCGTCGGTGGGCGTCATGATGACGTCGTGGCCCCTACGCGCTGCCTCCACGCCGCCCGACGTGCCCCGCCACGACATGACGGTCGCGTCGGGCGCAAGCCCACCTTCCAGGATCTCGTCCCACCCGACGAGGCGCCGGCCGTGCTCGTTCAGGAAGCGCCCGATCCGGGCCATGAACCAACTCTGCAGCTCGTTCTCGTCGAGCATCCCCTCCCGGTCCATCACGCCCTGGGCGACGTCACTGTGTTCCCACCGGATCTTGGGAGCCTCGTCGCCCCCGACGTGGATGTACGGTCCGGGAAACAGGTCCATCACCTCGCTCAGCACGTTCTCCAGGAACAGAAACGTCCCTTCCTTCGGACAGAGCACGTCGTCGTAGACGCCCCAGTGCGTGCCCACCTCGAAGGGCCCATCGGTGCACGCAAGCTCGGGGTATGCCGCCAGCGCGGCCTCCGAGTGGCCGGGCATCTCGATCTCGGGAATGATCGTCACGTAGCGCTCCCGGGCGTACGCGACGATGTCGCGGACCTCGTCCTGGGTGTAGAACCCGCCGTAGGCCTTTCCGTCTCCGACGTACGGCCGGGCGTTGCGTCCAACCTGTGTCTCCTTCCGGTACGCGCCCACGCGGGTCAGCTCGGGATAGCGGCGGATCTCGATCCGCCAACCCTGGTCGTCGGTGAGGTGCCAGTGGAAGTAGTTGATCTTGTAGCGGGCCAGGAGATCGATGTAGCGCTTCACGAACTCCGGCCCGAAGAAGTGACGGGAGACGTCCAGGTGCATGCCCCGATACGAGAAGCGGGGTGCGTCGTCGATGCTCACGGCGGGAATCCGGATGCTCGTGAGGTGGCTCCCGGGCGTCTCCAGCGTCGCGGGGAGCATCTGGGTGAGCGTCTGCAGGCCGTAGAAGATGCCGACGTGCGCCGGCGCCCGGATGGTGACCCCGTCCTTCCCGACCGTCAGGCGGTAGCCTTCGGGATCCCCGTGCCCGTCCTCCAGGACGAGACGGATTCCGGCTCCTGCGCTGTGGTCCTGCGCCACGACGGGGAGGTCGAAACCGGTGGCGGCGCGCACGGGGTCGGCCCAGAAGTCGGCCAGCCGGCGGAGCTCCGCGTCATTCGGATCCGACAGGGTGATGCGCGTTCCCGGACCCATCTCGAAGGCCCCCCGGCCCGGCTCCAGACGCCGAGGCTGGGGGATCAGGTGATAGCTGGCCGGTCCGTGCGCGCCGGCGCATCCGGCGAGGACGAGGACCACGGCCGGCAGGGCGGCCCGGACGAGTCTGGTCACGACGATCGATTCCGGTGGAGAGGAGATCAGCAGGTTGCCGGACGACGTCGCGGGAACCCTCGCGCCATAACCGCTTCGGCTTCGGCGAGTCGCCGGCCATGCCGCGCCAAGTTGGCTTTCACGAGCATGCCTGGGCAAGCGGGAAGCGACGAGGAGAGGACTCCGGGACAGAGCGGTCTTCGGGGAGCTCCCGGGCGGGGCAACCGGAGCCGCAGCTTCGTCACCCGCCGAAGTAGCGCATCAGGAGCACGTACAGTCCGGCGGCGATCACCAGGATCGCGGCGATCTTGATCAGCCTCTTCAGGAGCGCGAGAACCAGCATCGCCGCCAGAAGCAGGATCGGGACGAGGATGACGATGGGATGCGCCAGCATATAGCTCGGCAGGCCGCTCACGCGCGTGACTCTCGGGTTGGAGGTCGCTCTGTTTCAGGTAATGAAGGGCATGAGTGGCCCGCCTGTCCAGCGCCAGCCCTTGCGCGTTGTCGTACGATGTCCGAAATCAGGGCTTCGTGGCGTCCGTGGTGGGTGCGGGACGCCGAACACCTGAACCCAGGACGGGAGATCCGAGCTTGAGCACTCAGGCGGCCACCGCGGACATGGAGAAGACCTTCTTCGGCCACCCCCGAGGCCTGGCCACGCTCTTCTTCACGGAGATGTGGGAGCGCTTCTCCTACTACGGGGGCCGAGCGCTCCTGATCCTCTACATGACGGACGCCCTGGTGAACCACGGACTGGGGCTGGACGTGGCCACGGCCGGTGCGCTCTACGGTACGTACGTCGCGATCGTCTACATGACGAACCTCCCGGGCGGCTGGATTGCCGACAAGTTCCTGGGGGCGCGCCGAGCGGTCTTCTGGGGTGGCGTGGTCATCGCGGCGGGCAACTTCTGCCTGACGTTCCCGGCTCGTGGGATGTTCTACCTCGGGCTCGGCCTCATCGCCATCGGCACGGGGCTCCTCAAGCCGAACGTGAGCACGATGGTCGGCACACTCTACGGCGACGACCAGACGCGTAGGGACGCCGGCTTCTCCGTGTTTTACATGGGCATCAACCTGGGGGCGTTCATCGCTCCGTTCATTGCTGGCGGACTGGGACAGCGCATCCAGTGGCGCTACGGTTTCGCGGCCGTGACCGTGGGCATGATTCTCGGACTCATCCAGTACCAGTTGGGTGCCAAGTACCTGGGGGATGCGGGCTTGCAGGTGAGCAAGGGGGAAACCCCGGAGGAGCGCGCCAAGGAAGTGAGGACGCTCACGATCGGCTTGTCGGTGCTCGCGGCGGCGATCGTCATCCCGCTCGTGCTGAGCGTGTCGGGCATCGCCACCATCACGATCGATCGCGTGCGCGACGTGGTGGGGGTGCTTTTGCTCGTCCTGCCGATCGTCTACTTCAGCTTCCTCTTCCTCGCGGGCAGCTGGACATCGGTGGAGAAGAAGCGGATCGTCGCCATCATCGTCTTCTACATCGCGGCGTCGCTGTTCTGGGGGGCGTTCGAGCAAGCCGGCTCCACGCTCAACCTCTTCGCCGACCGCTACACGAACAACGTGGTCTTCGGCTGGGAGTTCCCGTCCACGTGGTGGCAGTCGGTGAACGCCATCTTCATCGTGATCTTCGCACCCATCTTCGGGGCGCTCTGGATCTGGCTTTCGAAGCGCAAGGTCGAGCCGTCCACACCGACGAAGTTCGCGATCGGGCTCCTGTTCGTCGGGCTGGGCTTCCTGCTCCTCGTCCCCGCGGCGATGAAGATCTCGGGCGGCGGGGAGGGAGCGCGGGTCGGCGTCGAGTGGCTGCTGGGCGTCTACCTCCTGCACACGTTCGGCGAGCTCTCCCTGAGTCCCGTGGGCCTGAGCGCCATGACGAAGCTCGCTCCCCAGCGGATCGTGGGGCAGATGATGGGAATCTGGTTCCTGGGCGCGGCCACCGGGAACTTCATCGGTGGCCAGGTCGCGGGACTCTTCGAGACGTTCCCGCTGGAGAAGATCTTCTTCGCGGTGTTCTGCACCAGCGCGGCGGCGTCCCTGGTGATGTTCGCCTTGGTGAAGCCCATGAAGAAGCTGATGGGCGGTATTCACTGACCAATCCGAGCCCGCAAACCCGTTCGCGGGGCCGTGGGTTCGACTTTCCGCGGGGCGGGGCGCCTTTCCACGAGGGCGCCCCGCTTTACGCATACGGGTGGCTGTGCCTCGGGAATGGCTCTATCGTTGATCTTTACGTCGCCTCACGGCGGGTGCCCTCCCGCGCCGTCCTCGGCGACCGCCCGCCATCCAATCCGAGGCAGACCCATGCGCATGTCTCGCGCGCGGAGCGCCGCTACAGGCGCCCTGTTCTTCGCGTCCGTGATCGCTTCCGCCGGCTCCGCACAGACGAACCCGACGTCCCTACCCGCGACGAACCAGGCGATGTTCGCCCCGTTCCCGCTTCCCGAGGCCAACGAGGTCCGGACGGCGTCGGGAGCGCCGGGCCCCGAGTACTGGCAGCAGGAGGCCGACTATCATCTCCAGGCGAGCCTGGACACGGCAGCCCATCGGGTGAGCGGACACGAAGTCATCGACTACACCAACAACTCTCCGGACGAGCTGCCGTTTCTCTGGATCCAGCTCGAGCAGAACCTGTTCGCGCCCGACAGCCGGGGCGCGATCATCAACTCGCAGGCTCGCTGGAGGGGCGCGTTTCCGGGCGGCGGTGACAAGCTGAAGTCCGTCAGTGTCGTTCAGGACGGAAAACGCTACACGCCGTCGTATGTCGTGGACGGAACGCGCATGCGGATCGACTTGGACCGGGCGATGACTCCGAAGGGCGATCGCGTGCAGCTCGAGTTCGACTGGTCGTTCGTCGTTCCGCCGTACGGGGCGGACCGGATGGGCCGCTTCAAGGCGGACCAGGGCTGGATCTACGAGATCGCGCAGTGGTACCCGCGGATGTACGTCTATGACGACGTGCACGGCTGGAACCCGATGCCGTACCTGGGGCAGGGGGAGTTCTACCTCGAGTACGGGGACTTCGACGTCGAGCTGACCGTCCCGCGGGACATGATCGTCGTGGGCAGCGGTGAGCTGCTCAACCCCGAAGAGGTCCTGACGTCGAAGGAGATCGACCGGCTCGATCGGGCGAGCAAGAGCAGCGAGACGGTGCCGGTCGTGACCCGCGACGAGGTGGGCAGTCGGGACGTACGGCCCGTCGGAGACGGCCCGCTCACCTGGAAGTTCCGCATCCGGGATTCCCGCGACTTCGCCTGGGCCGCGTCGAAGGCGTTCATTTGGGACGCGGCGAGCTGGCAGGGCGTCCTCCTCCAGTCGGTCTACCCGCGAGAGGCGCTCGGCACGAAGGACAACCCGGGCTGGGAGAACTCCACCCGATACCTGAGGCACACGATCTCGTACTACTCGGAGCAATGGCGCCGCTACCCCTGGCCCTCGGCGGTCAGTGTGGCGGGAGTGGTGGGAGGTATGGAATACCCGGGCATCGTGTTCTGCTCGGTGCGTGCCCGGGGTCCGGGGCTCTTCGGCGTGGAGGACCATGAGTTCGGGCACAACTGGTACCCGATGGTGGTCGGTAGCGACGAGCGTCGCTACGCCTGGATGGACGAGGGCTTCAACACCTTCATCAACCATTACTCGCGCCTGGACTTCTACGGACCAGAGGCCCTGAAGACCCTTTCGACGACGGCCGCCAACATCGCCCAGCGGATGCGGCTTCCTATCGCGGACCAGCCCATCCTGACCTACCCTGACCACATCCGGGACGCGGGGCTCGGATTCCTCGCCTACCGCAAGCCGGGATTCGGTCTCGTCCTGCTGCGCGAGGTGGTTCTGGGTGAGGATACGTTCAAGAAGGCGATGCGCCTGTACACCGACGAGTGGGCGTTCAAGCACCCCAAGCCGCGAGACTTCTTCCGGACGATGGAGAGCGTGAGCGGACGGGACCTCTCCTGGTTCTGGCGCGGATGGTTCGCCGGCACGGACGTGCTGGATCAGGCGGTGACGTCGGTCACGGAGGGCAAGGACGGCACGACGCGCATCGGGCTGGAGAACGAAGCGGGTCTGGTGATGCCGGTGCTTTTGCGCGTTACCTTTGATGATGGACACGTGTTGAACGAGAAGCTACCGGTCGATATCTGGGCGAGAGGCGACGATTTCGACCTTCGGGTTCCGGGCCCCGGCCACGTAACGGGCGTGATCCTGGATCCCGACGCGAAGCTCCCCGACATGGACCGGTCCAACAATCGGTGGGAAAGGGGGGGCGCGAACTAGTGGACTGCAACCCATGAACGTCTGCATTCGGGCTCCGCTGCGGTCACCGGATGCTTCGTTGCACGTTCTTGCAGTAGCCCTGCCCCCGCGGCGTGGCCCCACGCTGCGGCCGGAAGCATGATGGAGGAACTGTCGAGGCGAATCGTATGACATGGTCTCTCCAGCTCACCCCCTGGGCGCTCCCTTCCCTTCTGGCCGTGCTCCTGGTCCTCCGCGACCTGGAGTTCCTCTGGCTGCACCGGCGCGACGCCTCCGCGAAGGCGCTCGGAGCCCTGGCGTCCGCAAGTGGCCTGTGGGCGTTTCTCCATCTCTTCACGGTCGTGACGCCTACGCTTCCGTTCGTCTCCCAGGTCGTGCGGGTGGAGGACGCCCTGGCCGGCGTTGCGCCGTTGACGTGGCTCTGGTTCGCACTCGCCTACACGGGACGCGAGGGAGAGCTGAAGCGCTGGCCCATGTGGCTCCTGTACGCTGTCGGCGCGGCGACGCTCGTGCTCACCTTTCACCCGACGGCGCAGACGCTCCTGGTTCGCAGCTCGAGCCTGGTCGGGCACGGGGGTGTCGTGGGGCTTCGGCTCGAGCGGGGCCCCTTCTACTGGGCCGACGATTTCGTGCGCGTGGGGGCCGTGGTGGCCGCCACGGTGGTGCTCGTCACCTATCTCACCCGTGCGCCGGACTCCCGCACGAGGAGCCTTTGGGCCGTGGCGGCGGGTCTGGTGGCCATCGTTCCCGTGGTGGCCCACCTACGGTGGAGTCCGTCGGCCGTATGGAGAGACCTGGCGCCCGCCGGGTTCGGTGTAGCGTCCGCCATGCTCGGCTCGCGCCTCCTGCGCTTCCGACTCCTCAACCTCGGCCCGGTGGCGAGGACCCTGGTGATGGTCGAGATCCAGGATCCCATCGTGGTCCTGGACGGGAAGGGGCGGATCGTGGACGTGAACCGGGCCGCGCAACAGACGCTCGGGCTTCACCCGTACGGCGACGTGCCCATGACGCTCGGCACGCTTTGGGCTCGCTCGCGCAAGGAGCCGCTCACGTCCTCCCGGATCACACTGGAGGCGGCGGCCGGGAATGGACGGGAAGAGCGAGTCTTCGAGGTGACCGTGACGTCGCTGGACGACCGGGGCGCCCCGGGCAGGAGCGCGCTCGTCCTGAGGGACGTGACCGAGAGGGAGGTGATGGAGCGGGAGCTCATCCGCGCCAGGGACCAGCTGTTGGACGCCAACCGGGAGCTCGAGCGTCGGGCGAACACGGATGCGCTGACCGGTCTCGCGAACCGGCGCCATTTCATGGAGGCACTCGAGAAGGAGCTCGATCGATCGGCCCGGTACGAGCGCCCTCTCTCGCTCGTGCTCATGGATCTGGATCGCTTCAAGGACGTCAACGACACGCACGGCCACGCGGCCGGTGACGGCGTGCTGGTCGAGGCCGCCCGGGTTCTGCTCGACGTATGTCGTGATGTGGACCTCGCCGCCCGTCTCGGTGGCGAAGAGTTGGTGCTGCTGCTCCCTGAGACCGAGGCCGCGGGTGCCCGTGCCGTTGCCGACCGCATCCGCATGAAGATCGAGGCCGCCCGCCATCATTCTCCCGCGGGCATCGCCTTCCGCGTCACCGGCAGCTTGGGTGTCGCCTCGGTCGGGAAGGAGCCGATGGCGCCGGGCGCACTGCTGCAGAAGGTGGACGAGGCCCTGTACAGAGCCAAAGAGGGGGGTCGCAACCGCGTGGAGACGGCGTTATGAGGAAGTGTCGGGGGATGCGCTCGCCCCGGGGCACTGGCTCGTCTTTGCGCCAGGCCGTACCCTCACCGCTACGATCGACACTCCCAGCAGGTTCGAGCCGAAGTTGATCGAGGGCTCGCGCGTCCTGGGCGAGTTCACCGACGACACGGGCGTGGTAATCGCTCCGCGCCAGCACCATCCAGGGGAAGTGACAAGCGCATGACTTCTCGCGACATGCCTCCGATCACCCGCCGCGACTTCGTCGAGCGGGCGGCCCTTCTCTCGCTCGGACTCGGCGTCCTGCCGTCCATCTCGGCGTGCGGGCGTCTGTCGGGCGACGAGCTTTCGCTCGACACCGACGGCATCGGGGGGACCTGGACCGTTGCGGACGGCTGCTTTCGCCCGGTCGGTCTGCACGACGCGCTGAGCGGCCGGAAGCTCCCGGCGCCCGCCGAGGCGTTCGAGCTGGCGCTCGCCGACGGAAGCACGATTCGAGCCTCCGCCATGCGGATCCAGCACGGTCCCATCCGGGAGAGACTTCGCGCGGACCCACGGGCCTCGCGCTTCGCCGACCGCGTCGCGGGCGCGGGTCTCCGGGTCGAGCTCGAGGATCGCGCCACCGGCCTCGGGGTCACCTGGCGTGCGCTGGCACGGGATGGCTCGAAATACCTGCGGCAGGAGATCACGCTGCGGGCGACCAAGGGGGAGGTACCGATCAAGCAGATCGTCCTCGTCGACCTCGATCTGCCCGGCGCGAGCGTCTCGGGCGAGGTGCGCGGCTCTCCGATCGTTGCCGGTGAGACCTGGCTCGGATTCGAGCACCCACTCTCCGAGGCGACCGTCGAGGGCACGCGTGCCCACGCCGCGCTCGCACGCGAGCTACCTCTCCGGCCGGGCACGACCTTCACGGTTTCGTCGGTCGTGGGGAGCACGGCTTCCGGGCAGCTCCGGCGCGGGTTCCTCGAATACGTAGAGCGCGAGCGCGCGCACCCGTATCGGTCGTTCCTGCACTACAACTCCTGGTACGACCTCGGCTATTTCAACAAGTACGACGAGGCGGGGGCGCTGGCGGTCATCCAGGCGTTCGGTGAGCAGCTCCACGCGAAGAGGAACGTGACTCTCGACTCCTTCCTCTTCGACGACGGGTGGGATGACTCGACCACGCTTTGGCACTTCAACTCGGGCTTTCCGGACGGTTTCACGAAGGTGCGGGAGGCCGCCGCGCGTTATGGGGCGGCCCCGGGCGTGTGGATGTCACCCTGGGGTGGTTACGGGAAGCCCCGTCAGGAGCGGCTCGAGTACGGCAAGGCTCAGGGCTTCGAGACCAACAAGGGCGGCTTCGCGCTCTCCGGACCGAAGTACTACGAGAGATTCCACGACACGTGCGTCGAGTTCATCGAGAAGTACGGCGTCAACCAGTTCAAGTTCGACGGCACGGGCAACGCCTCGCGCGTCGTTGCGGGAAGCCGGTTCGACAGCGACTTCGATGCGATGATCTCGCTCATCGGGGACCTTCGCGGCATCGAGCCCAACCTCTACGTGAACCTGACCACGGGCACGTATCCGTCTCCATTCTGGCTGCGGTACTGCGACTCGATCTGGCGTGGCGGAAGCGACCACTCCTTCGCGGGTGTCGGCTCACGGCGGCAACAGTGGATTACGTACCGCGACGGGGACACGTACGCCGGTATCGTGAAGAAGGGACCGCTCTACCCGCTCAACTCTCTCATGCTGCACGGCCTCATCTATGCCAAGCACGCCAAGGGGCTCGACAGCGACCCGGGCGACGATTTCCGCAG
Source organism: uncultured Gemmatimonadales bacterium (assembly GCA_963751265.1). Taxonomy (GTDB): domain Bacteria; phylum Gemmatimonadota; class Gemmatimonadetes; order Longimicrobiales; family Gaopeijiaceae; genus SZUA-318. The sequence continues at coordinate 468,927 of CAVVTU010000003.1, forward strand.
CGAGATCCGAGACTACTTCGGCACGGGTACGCAGCTCCAGGAGATGTACGTTACGCCGGCGCTCTTGAGCGAGCAGAACTGGAACGACCTCGCCCAGGCAGCCCGCTGGTCGCGCGGCAACGCGACCACCCTCGTGGACACGCACTGGGTGGGCGGCGACCCCGTCCAGCTGGAGCCGTACGGGTGGGCGTCGTGGTCTCCGGAGAAGGGGATCCTCGTCCTACGCAACCCGAGCGGCAAGCCGCGGACCATCGAGGTGGACGTGGCCGAGGCGTTCGAGCTTCCCGACGGTGCGCCACGGGCCTTCACGATCTCATCTCCCTGGGGCGACGAGCAGGCTCCGGTTCGTCTCGAGGCCGGAACGCCGCACGCGTTCCGGCTGGAGCCCTTCGAGGTGCTGACGCTGGAGGGAGCCGGCGGGGCCTAGGCCGACACTTCCTGCGGGCGGGCCTCGGGCTCACGCGCCGGTTCGGCCCTCATCGCCCGGTACTGCCGGTACATCCCCGCGCGCCACCGCGAGATCATCCCGAAGGCCAGGATGAAGAAGACGGCCGCGGTCCGCTTCGCCGGCATCAGCGCGCCCACGTAGTTGTGCAGCGCGAGACGCAGGGCCAGCAGGGCCAGCAGGATGAGGAGGAAGCCGTTGGAGCGCCGCATGAAGATGACGTCCCCGGTGCGCTCGAGGCTCGACGTGCGTGCGAGGGGATAAGAGAGGACGATCGCACCGATCAGGTAGGCTCCGATCGCCCAGGTCCACGGCACGCGCATCGCCGGAACGACGAACATGAAGAACCCGGTGCTCATGCCGAGCGGCGGAATGAGGATCTTCTTCGCCGTGACCGGCGTGCGGGTCTCCTGGATCCGCCAGACCAGAACGGCGAGCCCACCCACGAGCGGGGCGATGAGCGGAGCGAATCGGAGGGCGTGCGGCATGCTGACTTCGTGTGGGATCGGTGTCACACGTTCTCCGGCCCGGGCGGCGCGAGCCGGAGAAGCAGGAGCCGTCAGATACCCGCCGGGGGCGCCCGCGATCCTGCGGCCGGCTTCCATCCGGATCTCACTCGGAGGAACGCGGTCGCCCGCCCGCGATGCGAGAGAGGACGGCGGGACCGCCGTCCTCTCCTGCGCGGTTCAGAACCCGAGGGCTCTCGGCCGGTAGTCCGTGCGTGCCGCCCGCAACATGAAGTGCGGCGTATATACGCGGATCTCCGCACCCTGCGCGTAGACCTCGAGGAGGTACGCGTCGTGCGGCGACATGCTCTCCAGATAGCCTTCGCCACCGGCCATGGGCACGTCGTCCACGTACACGATGGGCATCACCACCATGCCCTGGACCTCGTAGCACTGGTCGGAACCCAGCAGGCCGGGACAGTCTACGTTCGCGACGCCCGCGTGGGTGTTCACGAAGTCCATCACGTTCGGTTGGGACGTACGCTGCAGCTCACTCTGGTCGAAGGACTGCACCGCGACCGAGGCGGCGCGCCGTCTGTGCCGGAACCTGGCGATCTCCGTGTGCAGCCCGTTCAGGATGGAGTCCTTGGGCGGGAGCTCCAGCGTCAGCTGGTCCTCGTTCGGGCCCACCGTTCCCTCCCATGTCAGCGTCTCGTAGCCGAGCTTCTCGGCCGAGATGCTCACGCTGCCGGGGTCGACCTTCTCGAGCTTGAACCGGCCTTGATCGTCGGTGAGCACCCCCGTGGACGCCTTCGTGAGCGAAACGACCGCGTCGGCCACGGGCTGGCCGGACTCCTTGTTGAGCACGGTGCCTGCGACGTCGATCGGAGACGTGGGCGGTGCCTGTGCGGCTGCGTTCGTTCCGGACAGCGCTACCGCGAGTAGCGCCAAGGCCGCCGTCCAGATCACGGGCCCGCCGCGGACGGTGTGCTGCCGGCGCCGTTCGATGCTTCTGCGAGTCTCTATTCCATTCATGGTCTTCATCTTCCACCTCGACCTCTTCGAGCTTGAACCGCCCTCGTGGCGGCAGCCATGTACGGGTGCATGGGACATGCCACCGAGCGAAGAGCGCGGAGACCGGGTCGAACTCCCGTGTATCCCGGGCGATTCGGGCGCTCGGAGTCTCCGGTCCGGACCCGACGGCCGGGGGGGAGCCCTACCGGATGGTGCGAGAAACTGCGCGAGCGTCCACTTGAAAGGACACTGCGAAAGGAGGGAACCGGGTCCGTACGAGCGGACGGCGAGCGGCTCGCCCGCCGCCCTTCGACGGGCTCCGTGGGGCGCTCTCAGGCGCCCAGCGTGCTCGTCGGCACCAGAGGGTTCTTGAGCGGCTCCCCATTCTTGAGCACGACGTACGCCTCCATCGCGTAGTACGCCGGGAGCCCGAGTTGCTCCAGAATCCGCGCCGTCCCCACGTTGCGGTCCTCGACCCTCTGCCAGAATTCCCGCTCGTCGGGTCCGGGGAAGGGCGCGGTGTCCTTTTGCGACTGGTGCTTGAAGATCGCCTGGACCTTCTTGCGGAGCTCCTCGCCCGAGAGTGGGACCAGCACGGTCGCCTCGTCGACGCCCCACTCCTCCCACGCACCCCGATAGAGCCAGACGTCGGGAGGCGGGCCCGCCTCCGCCTCCAGTGCCCTCTGAACGGCCTCGAGGCACTTCCGGTGTGTCCCATGCGGATCGGACAGGTCTCCGGCGGCGAAGACGATGTCGGGCGTGACGTCGGCCAGCACGCCTCCGGTCAGGCGGACGTCCTCATCCGAGATCGGGTCTTTGCGCACCAATCCGGTCCGGTAGAACGGGAGGTCCAGGAACCGGGCGCGCTCGGCCGGGATGCCGACCGCCTCGAGTGCGGAGACCGCCTCGGTCTCCCGGATGATCCGCTTGAGCTCCCTCACGTCGGGCGGGTCCGGCGAGCCCGGAGCCTTGGTGCGCAGACGTTCATGGACCTGCTCGCTCAGCGCCGCCATGCCCGGCATCTCGAGGCCGAACGCTCCGGCGAGCCGCCGGATCATGTCGAGGTATCGCCTGACCTCGTGGTCGAAGACGGCGATGTTGCCCGACGTCTGATAGGCCACGGTGATCTCGTTCCCGTTCTCGACGAGCTTTCGGAGGATCCCGCCCATGGAGATTACGTCGTCGTCGGGATGGGGGGAGAAGACCAGGACGCGCTTTCCGCGCGGGAGCTTGCTCCTGCCCTGGATCTTCGAGACCAGCGCGTTGAAGACGTCGCCGTTGAGCGGAGGCGCCGAACCGTAGCGGGCCATCAGTGACGCCAGATGGTTGTCCCGGTAGTCCTGGGTCTCGAGCCGCAGGATCGATTTGCTCGTGCGGCGGCTGAGCCAGAGCACGGCGCGGGTCTCGAGCGGCTCCGTCCACTCGACCTCCCCGACGATCCACGGGGTGTCGCGCCGGGTGAGGTGCGCGGCCGCGGCCGCGTCGAGGTAGAAGGTCGCGTTGGGATGCTCCTGCAAGTACGTCGCCGGCACGTCGGAGTGGACCGTGCCTTCCACCGCCCGCCTCACGATCGGGGACTTGTGCTCGCCCGTGGCGAGCAGCGCGATCTCCCTGGCCCGCAGGATCGTTCCGATGCCCATCGTCACGGCCTGCAGCGGCACGTTCTGCTCCCCGAAGAAGTCGGCGGCCGCGTCCTTCCGGGTGAGCGAGTCCAGGAAGACCAGGCGCGTCTCCGACTCCCGTCCGGCCCCGGGCTCGTTGAACCCGACGTGCCCGGAACGTCCGATTCCCAGGAGCTGGAAGTCGATGCCCCCGGCCTCGGCGATCGCGCGCTCGTAGGCGGCGCAGTGTGCGTCCGTCTCCGCCTCGTCCAGATCTCCCCTGGGAATGTGGATGTTCTCGGGCCTCACGTTCACATGGTCGAAGAAGCTCTCGCGCATGAAGCGGTGATAGCTCTGGAGGCTCTCCGGATCCATCGGGTAGTACTCGTCGAGATTGAACGTCACGACGCTCGAGAGGTCGAGCCCCTCCTCGCGATGCAACCGGATGAGCTCGCGGTAGACGCCCAGGGGCGTGGAGCCGGTCGCCAGGCCCAGGACCGGCCGTTCTCCCTCGGCCGTCTTCGTCCGCACGATCTCGGCGATGCGTCCGGCGACCGTCCGAGCGATCTCCTCGTGGCGCTCCGCCACGAAGACCGGGACCCGCTCCAGCGTGCTCAAGGGCGCCTTCCCACCGGGCCGTCCATGATCGCCCGCAGCGCCTCCATGTGCTCCGGGCTCGAGATCCCGCTCCAGGTCGGATTCAGCACGCCGTAGCCCTCCACCGCGCCGAACCTGCGTCCCTTCCCGGTCGACTGGGTGCCGTTCAGGCCCCAGTACGCCCAGTCCACCTCCCAGGTGGCGATCCAGCGGGTCAGGGCTCCGAACCAGGAACCGTACTTCTCGGGATCGTCGCTGCGCACGCAATCCACGGAGCGGTAGCACGTGCCGAACTCCCCGATCCAGAGCGGGCGCGGGCGCGGACCGGTCACCAGGTAGCCCCACCTGGGCGTGATGCGTTCGACCCAGTCCTCATAGCTCGCATGGGACTCGAACCACGCGTAATCGTGCGCCTCGTACACCACCCGCCTCGCCACGTCGAGCTCGACCGGCAGGCTGTCGACCCCGGACAGGCCGTCGGCGTACGCGATGCCCTCCACGAAGACGAGCAGAGCCGGATTCACGCTCAGGACGGCGTTTCCACCGCGCTCCGCGGCCGCGTGCCAGTCGGTGGCCGCCGGACCGCCCCAGGTTGCGCGGAGGCGCGGCTCGTTGCGCAGATCCACGCCGACGACCCGGGGGTCGTCACGATAGCGGGCCACGACGGCCTTCCAGTCCGAGAGCCAGCTCGACTCGGGGTAGCGGTCGTTGTACCAGAGCTCGTTTCCGTCCTTCCCGCAGCACCACTCCGCGTCGCTGTTGTGGTTGTCGAGAACGACCACGAGGCCCCGGCTCGTGAGTGCGGTCACGGTCCGGTCGAGCACGTCCAGCGCACGGCGGCCCCGGAGGTCCGGGTTGGCCGTGAGGGCACGGTCGGGAACGATCGGGTTGTGCTCGACGAGCTCGTTCGACCAGGGCAGGCGTACGGCGTTGAACCCGAGCCGCAGGATCGTCTCGGCGATGGTGTCGAGTGGCTGTAGCTGCAGCCCTCCCACCGCGAAGTCCTCGGACTCGGCCCCGTACCAGTTCACCGCCGTGAGCCGGACGCGCCGGCCGGCCCGGTCGATGATGAACCGACCTTCGGTGTGGAGGGGGAGGGCGGGGGTGGCCGTCGGTGCGACGGCTCCGGCGGGGCGTGCGCCGGGAGAGGTTACCCGGACCGGTTCGGCCGCGGTGCCCGCCCCGGACATCCGGGGCGAGCACGCGCCGAGGGCGAGGGAAGCCGCGAGCATCCCGGCGGCCGGAAGGAGGACGGGCGTGCCCATGTGGGGAGTGTGCGCAGCTTCCGGCGGTTCGTCAATCGGGACGGCTCAGTCCCCCGTCGTCTCGGCCTCGGAGCCCTCCGGGAACAGCCGCTCGTACTCTGCCCGATGCTCCTCCTTCAGGCGCTCGAGGCTGATGTTGCCGGTGAACATCGAGGTGTCGAGCGGGAAGATCTCCGGCCTGAGGATCACGCCCCAGGTGTGCCAGAGGATCACCACCATCACGGCGAAGGTGGCCTCGTACCCGTGGATCGTCCGGGTCACGGCCAGGACGATGCCCGGCAGATAGGTGGTGACGAGCTCGGGGAAGACCAGAGACACGCCGGTCACGCTCATGACCATGCCGCCCAGGAAGAGCCCCCAGTACTCGAACTTCTCGGCGAAGTCGAACCGTCCGATCTTCGGCGCGGGGGTGCCCTTCAGTCGATGCCATAGCATCTGCATGGCCTGCGGAAGATCGTCGGGCCGTGGCACGATGTCCGGGATCTTGTGGTTGCGGATCGCCGAGGTCACTCCGCGTGCGATGTGCGTCACGAGCAGCGCCACGAAGGTGAAGCCGAGGATACGATGGATGAATCGGATGCTCCCGATGCCACCGAACCCCGCGATGATGGCGTGGCTCACGTGCCCGTTGGGCTGTGTCTGCGGAAGCCCGGTCACGACCAGCATGATGAACACCACCATCCCCGCGCCGTGCTCGAGCCGTTCCACGAGGCTGAAGCGCGGCACCATCGTCTTCTTCCGCTTCTTCCGGTCCAGGAAGCGCCGGGGCAGAGCTTCGAGGGCGTCGCGCAGCCGAGCGCCCTTCTCCCGCTGATGGCGGAGCTCGAAGAGGATGTTCAGGGTGAGCCCGAGGAGCACCGTCGGGATCAGCATGTAGTAGAAGAGCTTCACCAGCCAGACCACGAGTTGGTTCTTGGGCCCGACGGGTGCATGGCCGAGCCATGCGCTTGCAAGCTTGGGATCGCCCTTCTGGTGACACTTGAGGCACACCTGTGAGACGGCTTTCTGGCCGCTCCAGCCGACCGCGTGGGGCCCGTGGCAGTCCTCGCACGTGAGAACGTCGGGTTGTTCCGGAGCATTCGGGTTGTCCGCCAGGAAGAGGAGGGTAGCCCCGTGGTAGTCATCCTCGTAGGAGGCCACCGCGTTGACCGGAAGCCCGTATTTCCGGGACAGCTCCTTGTTGGAGTGGCAGGAGATGCAGTGCTCGGTGGCCTGCAGCCGGACCGATGTCTGGACGGTCCCGGGATCCACGTGGGCTGCGTGGCAGGTGATGCAGGTGGGTAGATCCGGGTTCGGATCGCCCTGCTTGAGCCCGTCGGCATGTCCTCCGAACTCGAAGTCGGCCATCGCCTGCGCATGGCAGGTTGCGCACCGCCTCGACATGGCGGGACCCGCCGAATCCAGGGGCGGGTCGCTCGTCACGGAGTGGCAATCGGTGCAGAGCGGCGCTCCCTGCGTCACGCCGTCATGGGTCGGATGAACCTCGTGGCACGACGCGCACAGATTCGACTGCTCGGCTGCGGTCTCGTCGCGCAGCGGCGGACCGTCGATCGTGTGGCAGTCGAGGCAGAGCGGGAACCCCTCGGCCGAGCGCTCGTGGGTGGGGTGCGGCTGATGACACCCCGTGCACCGGTTGGCCAGCTTCGGATCGGTGGTCTCGGGGTGTAGCTCACCGTGCAGCGTGTGGCAGTCGGTGCATTCGGGCCCGTTCGCGATTCCCTCGTGGAGCGCGTGCCGGGTCTCGTGGCACGTCCGACACCGCTGGGACAGCTCGGGGCCCGCATCTTCGATGGGTGGATCCGAGTGAATGGAATGGCAGGCCGTGCATACGGGCCCGCCCTCCGTGATGCCCAGGTGAGAGGGTGAGACGTCGCTGTGGCACGACTCGCAGGCCTGGATGCGCTCCGCGACCACCTGAGCGGAGTCGTTGCTGAACCCGATGTGGTGGCACGAGAGGCATCCCACCGTGTCGCCGTGCTGGAACGTCCGGAACCTGGCGACGTCCAGATCCTCGTGGCACGAGGCACAGATGGTCTGGACCTGATCCGGCTCCTGAGCGACCGCTCCGGCCGCACCCGCTGCCAGGGCGAGCGCGGCCAGAAGCGCGGCGGCGAGCTTCATCGTGGATCCCCGGCCTTCGTGCATATCCATTCCTCTCGATTCCTGACTCAGCCTCTGGAGGCTGAAACGGCGTCCACCAGCGCGCGGCCCACGTACCAGGTCAGGCCGACGAATCCGATCACGGGGAGGAAGATCACGAAGGCGAGGCCCATGATCGGGGCGGCGATCAGGCCTCCCACGATCCCGGCCGACTCCCTCAGCGTGCCCCGCTCGTGCGACTTCTGTACGTCACCGTCCTGCGAAGTGGCCTGGACGGTCTGCTCCTCGACCTCCTCGACCGGCTCCTCCAGCTTCTGGGGAGCTTCGACCACGTCGAGGTCCATCAGCTTCAGGTGCGTGGCCGCGGTCACCAGGGCCGCGAGCGTGTCTGGGCTGATGGGCTTGTTGAGGTACCCGAATGCGCCGAGCTCCTTGGCTCGCCGCTCGACCTCCTCGGTCCCGTAGCCCGTCAGCATGATGAACCGCGTGTCGGGCTGCTCTTCCCTGAGCCAGGCCAGGAGCTCGAGTCCGTCGACCGTGGGCATCCTCAGGTCGGACACGACCACGTCCACGGGATTCTCCCGCAGCTCCGAGATGGCTCGGGCACCGTCCGTCGCCGTGGTCACGTCGAAGCCCTGCTCCGAAAGGAACCGGTTCCAACTCGTGCGGACCACTTCCTCGTCGTCTACGAACATCACTCTATTCTTGGCGTTCATTGTTCAGGCCTCCTGTTCGCTCGCGCCGGCGATCCACTGCCTGCGCTCGCGCATACGATCCACGATGGAGATCAGTTGGTCCAAGCGCTCTTCCACCGGCTGCGTCAGAAACAGCGCGACGCCACAGGCGGTCAGGTACTCGGCGATCGGAAGGGGAGGCGTCCCCTCCATCACCGCGACCTTCTGCATGCCGGGATACTCGACGCTCATTCGTCCCAGGGTGGCGAGCATGACGCCTTTGGGCTGCTGGTCCGAATGAACCACGAGCACGGAGATGGACGACAACGGTTGTTTCCGGACGAGCTCTTCCAGGCTCGTGTACCAGACCACGTCTCGGTCCGGGGGAGAGAGCTTGGCGGCCAGTGCGGCCGCTCGCTCCGAATCCGCCAGCAGGACTGTCGACGACACCGTCACATCCTCCTCCGGCCCAGGGGGCCGATCCCACCGGGTCAGCCGTCATTGGCTCCCGGTACCTTTCATGAAGGCAAGGGGTGTGCCACTTGTGCCAAAAAGTGCAAGAAGGCTGTAAGTCGCATGACAACAACGACTTACAGAATGAACGCGACGCCTCCTTCTGCGTCCGGATGGGGTGAACCGTATGTCTGACGCATACACCTCAGAGGTGTCCGAGACGGGATGGTCATGCGCGGGGGGCCGTAACTTCAAGTGCTGCAAAGATATAGAGAGACAGGACGCGGCCTGTATACGGTGTATGTATCTCACATACACCGCCTAAAACGCTACTGCGACAACGCCTCCTGGCCGTCATCGCCTTCATCGTCGGACCCCTGGGGGCCCGTGATCCCATGCTTTCGCATCAGGGCGTGCAGGTTGGGGCGCTTCATTCCCACCGCCTCGGCGGCGTGGGTCACATTCCACTCGGCGTTCTGAAGTGCCTTGAGAACGAAGAGCTTCTCGATGCGCTCGACGGCTTCGTCCCGCAGCTCCTTCTTGCGCGCGGCCAGGGCACGGGCGTCTGCAGGAACGTCGTCCCATTCCGCCGAAGAGGCGTGTCCCACCATCGTGGGGATCGCCGTGAGATCGATGGCGCCACCCTCGGCCAGGAGCACGGCGCGCTCCATGGCGTGCTCGAGCTCCCGCACGTTGCCCGGCCAGTCGTGGGCCTCCAGGGCCGCCATGGCCGTCGGCGTGATCCCGTCGATCTCCTTCTTGAACTGCGCGGAGAACCGCTTCACGAAATGGTGCGCCAACAGCGGGATCTCCTCCCTCCGGTCGCGGAGCGGTGGGATCCGGATGGCGAACACGCTCAGCCGGTAGAAGAGGTCTTCGCGGAAGGAGCCCTCATCCACCATCTCCTGAAGATCGCGGTTCGTGGCGGCGATGAGGCGCACGTCCACCGACACCGCCTTGTCCGATCCCACCGGACGGATCTCGCGCTCCTGCAGCAGTCTGAGCAGGCTCCCCTGGACCGGGAGGGGCATCGTGCTGATCTCGTCCAGAAAGAGCGTACCGCCGCGGGCGGTCTCGGCCAGGCCCTTCCGGTCCCGGACCGCGCCCGTGAATGCGCCCCGCACGTGGCCGAAGATCTCGGACTCCAGGAGGGAATCGCTGAGAGAGGCACAGTCCGCCACGACGAACGGAGCGTCCCGGCGTTGGCTGTTGTAGTGGACGGCCCGAGCGATGAGGTCCTTACCGGTGCCGGTGTCCCCGGTGATGAGCACGGTGCTGTTCGTGGGGGCGACCTTGGACACGAGCTGCATCACCTTACGCATCCCGGCCGAGGAGCAGACCACGTTGCCGATGCTGTAACGCGTTTCCAGCTCGGAGCGCAGCCGCTGGGTCAGGTTTACGAGCTGCTTTCGCTCCAGCGCTCGAGCTACTGCGACCAGGAGTTGGGGTGGGCTGACGGGCTTCTCGAGGTAGTCGAACGCGCCTAGCTTGATGGCCTCCACGGCCGTCTCGATGGTGGCGTAACCGGTGATGATGATCACCTCGGTCTCCGGGGACATGTCGCTCACGCGCCGAAGAACCTCGATGCCGTCCATGTCGGGCATCTTGATGTCGAGGAGAAGGAGGTCGAAGGCCTCCTTCTTCATCAGCTCGAGTCCGTCGCGGGACGACGTGCTCGTGGAGACGTGATATCCCTCGGGCACGAGGACCCTCCGGATGCTTTCGCAGACCACCGCCTCGTCATCGATGGTCAGAACGCGGGGGGGCTCGGTCCACTTGCTCTCGTCGTTCATGCGTTCGCGATCGCCTCGGGGTGCTCTGGTATGGGGAGGAGGACAGTGAATACGGTTCCTGTACGCCCGTCGCTGTCAACCAGGATCATGCCCCGGTATCCGCGAATGAGGCCCTGGGAAACCGAAAGCCCCAGGCCGGAGCCCTGTCCCACGGGCTTCGTCGTGAAGAATGGATCGAAGACTTTGGCCAGATCGTCGGACGGAATCCCGATGCCCGTGTCACGGAACGTGACCCGGACCAGCTTGTGGCCATGGTGCGGTGGAAGGTTCGCGTCCGGATAGTCCTTCCGATCCACCGTGTCGGCTTCGATGACGAGATCCCCGCCGTCGGGCATGGCCTGGACGGCGTTCATGGCCAGGTTCACGAATACCTGAAGGAGTGGACCTTCCTGAGCTTCCACCGCCGGTAGGTCCCCGGGCAGCGACATCCTCAGATGCACGTCCGCGTTCTGGATCTCGACCTTGAGGAGGTCGACTGCGCCCTCCAGGGCGTCGGTGACCAGGCACGGCTCGGTCTCCGGTGCCTCCTCCTGCTTGCGCGAATAGTCGAGCAGTTGTCGGATGATCCCAGCCCCCCGGTTGGCCTGCTGCTCGATCATGCGCAGGTCCTCGTATGCCTGGGAGTCCGGGGGGACGGCTTTGCGCACCAGGTAGCTGTAGGTGATGATCGCCATGAGCGGGCTGTTCAGCTCGTGGGCGATGCCCGCGGCGACGAGGCCCACCGACGAGAGCTTCTCGGCCCGAACGACCTGGAATTGGGCGTCACGGAGCTCGGACGCCTTCTCTGCCACGCGTTGCTCGAGGGTATCGACCCAGTCCTCGAGGTTGCGCTGGGAGCTGTTCAGGCTCTCCACCGCCTCGTTGAAGGCACCCGCGAGGATCCCGATTTCACGTGCGGCCCCCCGCGGAACGTCCAGCCGCGGAACGCCCGCGGCGACCCTCCGGGTGGCCGCGACCATCCGGTTGATGGGGCGACGCACGCTCCAGGAGATGATGAGGAAGAGGGCCGCCGTGACGAGCGCGACCGCGATTCCGGAGAAGAGGAGGGCGCCCCGCGTCGATGCGGCAAGGCGTGCCTCGGCGGGCTCCAGAGACACGGCGACGTCGAGCATGCCGAGCAGCGGCTGCTCCTGGGGCGACACGTGGCAGTGCGCGCCCTGGCACCCCGGCTCGTTACGGATGACGTGGATGGTCGACAGCATCCGATTCCCGGCCGGGTCGGTGTAGATCCGCGAGCGACGCGCCGGATCCACGACCGTGTCGGGCCGCGGAGTCGCGTGGCACATGACGCACGACGGGGCGCTCTTGGGAACGATGGTTCCCACCTCGGCGGGATTCGACGAGTACGTGATCCTGCCCTCCTTGTCGAAGAGCTGGATCCCCTCGATACCCTCGTGGTGGGCGACGGTCCTCATCGTCTCGCCCACCCCCTCGCGATTGTTCAGACGCATGTCGCGGTCGATGCTCAGACCGATCGCTTCGGCGATGCTCTCGGAGCCACGGACGACCTCGGCCAGGACCTGCTCTCTCTGGGACCGGATGAGCATGGTGGACAACGCGCCCATGCTCACGAGCGCGAAGAATCCGGCGGGCACCGCGATGCGGGTGCTGAGCGTTCGAAGGGGCAACAGAGCTACCACTGGCACGGGCCAGGGAGGGCCTCAGTCCGCTGAATGAGCGTCACCCCTTCAGAGGGTTATGTCAAGGTGGAAATTCCCCTTGAAACCGCGTGGGGAACCGCCCCGCTCAGGACCCCGTGCTCTGCCCCTCCACGAGGCGCTTGTAGGCCGCTAGATGGCCCAGCGCTTCCGCCTTTCGGCCGGCCGATTCGAGGAGCCCGGACAGATTGAAATGAGCCGCGGCGAGGTCGGGATCGACGCGGAGCGCCGCCTCGTAGGCTTCGACCGCCCCGGCGCTGTGTCCCTGGTCGTAGAGCGCGACGCCGAGGTTGTAGAAAGCCCGGGCGTGGCTCGGGTCGGCCAGGAGGGCCTTCCGGTAGTGGATCTCGGCACGGGCCACGTCCTTCTCCTCGTGGAGCAGGCGTCCGAGGTTCAGGTGCGCGCCGGCGTGATCCGGATCGCGCGCGAGCGTCTGCCGGTAGGCTGCCTTCGCCGCTTCGGTGGACTCGCTTTCGAGGTCCACCGCCCGGTCGTACCACCCGTCGGCATCGAGATCCTCGTCGGCTCGCTCTTCACCCGGGCCGGGAAGTGGGAGCGAGGACGGCTCGGCTACCTGGAAATCGATCTGGAGCTGGCCGGATCCGGGCTCCCAGACATCGCCTTCGCCCCGGACGAAGATGTGGCCTCCGGTGGAGGACACGCTCACCGCGCTCAGCGGACGCCCCACGGGGAGCTGCTCCTGGAGTCGCTCGAGCGCCGCACGGACCCGACGGGTGGGAATGTCGGCCTGCAGCAGCTCGCGTGCGCTTCGCAGGAGCGCGACGTCCTGGAAGCTGAAGACGTAGGCGCCTCGAGGTCCCCTCCGAGGCGAGAGCAGGCCGCTTCGCGCCCACGTGAGAATCGTGGAGGTCGATAGGCCGAGCACTTCGGCCACTTCCCGGGTGGTGTAGCCCTTCATGCCTCGAGCCAGTGCGGGCTTCTCAGCCTGATGCGGCCTTCTTGGAAGAGGACCTCTTCTCGGCCGTGGATGTCTTGGAGCCGGACTTCTTGCCGGCGCGCGCGGGCATGAGCGGAAACGTATGTTCACGCCCGCGCGCAACGCAACGAGAATATGGCGTACCAACCGCTCCAGGCGACCCGCTAACGCCCCTGGAGCTCGTCCGCGATCCGGTCCGCTCCGTAGACCTTCCTCAGCGCTTCCAGAATGCCTGCCGAGTGCACGCTCACCGTGCGGCCGACTTCGTCGCTGAAGATGAATCGGTTCGGCAAGAACTGGATGTTGCCGTCGAAGGCGAGCCCCACGATCTCGGCGTTCCGGTTGATGAGGGGGCTACCCGAGTTACCCCCGATGATGTCGTTCGTCGAGACGAAGTCGAGCGGCGTCGAGAGGTTCACGCGGTCCACCGCCGCGGCCCAACGCGGCGCCAGGTTCCACGGGGGCTCGTTGTCGAACTCGGCGGAGCGCGCGTACAGGCCGTAGAACGAAGTCTTGTACGGAGCGTAGGTCCCGTTCATCGGGTAGCGCTTCACCACTCCGTCGCTGATGCGCAGGGTGAACGTGGCGTCGGGCGGAAGCGAGCGGCCGTAGGCCGCGAAGATGGCCCGGCCGATGAGCTCGGCGTTGTTCCCGATCGTCGCTTCGAGCGGACGTTCTCTCTGGGCGATCTCGAGCGCGAGCGGCGCGATCTTCCGGGCGGCGACGATCATGGGATCGGTAGATGCCTCCAGAGCCGCGGTGCCGCCGTCCACCAGGCCGGTGCGCACGACCTCGTCCGACAGCTTGGTGCCGTCGATCAATGCGGCCGCCGCGGCTGCGGGCGTCCTGCCCCCCAGCATGGCCGAGAGAAACGGATCGTCGGGCGGCAGCTCGGCCCGCGCCGCTTCCAGCTGTGCGGTCAGGGTGAGGCGCTCGACTTCCAGATCGAACGACTCGTTGCGCTTCACCGACGCGCGCACGCGGTCCAGGCCCCGTCCCCGGTAGCCCGGCATACGAAGCGAGTCGGCCAGCGCGGCCTCCCGCGGCAGCAGCACGATCTGGCCCGCGAGCGCGAGGAGCCGTGAGCCACCGAAGCCGTACCACCTGCTCTGCGCGGCGAACGAGCGTTCTTGCGCGAGCGCGTTCGCGATCGCGTCCCAGGCACCTCCATAGCGGGCCTTCAGGTCCGCGTTGGCCTCGATTCGGTTCCGGAAATCCCGCTCGAACGCCTGCTTGCGCGCCATCTTCTCCTGGTCCAGGAGTCCGGTGAGGTATCCGTTCACCGCCTTCCGGGAGTTCTCGAGGCCGAAGATGGTGTTCTCGAAGCGCCTCCGATCCTCCTCGCTACGGGCGGAGAGCTTCTTCACCACCGCCAACTGTCGTTCGTAACCGGCCAGCCGCGCAGGGTAGCTCACGTCGCGCAGGTACTCCATTTGGGCCACGGTGAGGAGCCGACCGGTGGATCCTGGGTTGCCGACGACGAAGACCAGCTCGTTCTCGGCCGCACCGTTGGCGCTCCAGCGGAAGTAGTCCCCCCCGGCGCGCGGCTTCCCGTCCTCGTAGACACGGAGCAGGGAGATGTCCATGTCGTAACGAGGATAGGTGAAGTTGTCCGGGTCACCCCCGTAGAACGCCACCTGCTCTTCGGGGGCCATGACCAGCCGGATGTCGTTGAAACGCTTGTACCGATAGAGCGAGTAGACGCCGCCCTGGTAGAAGGTCACCACCTGGCAGTTGAGCCCCGTTCCTTGTCTGCACTCGTCCGTGATCGCGGCGATGACCGAGTCCCGCTCTTCCGACTGCCGGACCGCGTCCGTGGCGGTGACGGCCGTCCGGATGCGGGGTGTCACGTCCTCGATGGATTGGAGCTGATCGGCCCACATGCCCGGACAGCGCTTCTCGTCGGACATGCTCGTCGCGACGAAGCCCGTCTCCTGGTAGCTCGTGTCGGGAGGTGACACCGCCGTGATACAGGATCGCGCGCAGTGATGATTCGTCATCACCAGACCGTTCGCGGAAACGAAGGAGGCAGAGCAGCCCGGAATCCTCACCGCGGAGAGGCGGACGTGGTCGAGCCAGCTCTGGTCCGGCCGGAAGCCGTACGTCTCCTGCCAGTAATCGAGCGGCGGGGCGTCGAAGGTCCACATCGTGCCGAATTCCTTGACGAATCCGCTCGAGGTGGCCTGGGCGCGGACGGGTGTAGCGCCGGCGGAGAAGAGGAGCGTGAGGGCGATGAGCGCCGCGAGGTGGCGCAGGGGATGCGTCTTCATGGCTTCGACCGTGGATTGATGGCTCCGGATACGGCCTCCAGCACGACCGTGCGCATGAAGAGATTCTACGGGGGTGGGTGCGGATTGGGAATGTCGGACGCAGGACGGCTCGAGTCCGGCGGGCCCGTGGGATGCGAGCGCGCCCCGCTCCGAGCCACCAAAGTCGTTGGCGTACGCCGACGCAGCTCCTGGCCTGGGTGCTGGTGGCGGAACGGTCCGGCATCGCCACGCTCCAGCGCAATCCCGACCGACGGGAAGGGAAGGTCTACATCGACTTCGTCCAGAATGGACACGGACGGCTCCTGGCGGCCCCGTTCACCGTTCGGCCGCTGCCCGGAGCCACGGTCTCGGCCCCGCTCGCCTGGCGCGAGGTGACTTCGCGTCTGAGCATCGGACAGCACACCATCCGCAGCGTTCCTCGCCGCATGCAGCGACTGAAGGAGGATCCGCTTCAGGGTGTGCTCCACGCGGATCCGGATCTCCTGGGCGCTCTCGAGCGACGGGCGCACTGGTTCGAATAGGCCTCGATCACCCGTCCAGGAGATGCTTCACCCGGGCCACCACGGCGGCGACCGCCTCGTGATTGTGCCCACCCTCTGCCACCAGAAGGTCGGCGTATCGCTTGCTCGGCTCGACGTACGCCATGTGCATCGGCCGCACCGTCGCCTCGTACTGGTCGAGCACGGACCCGGCACTCCTGCCACGCTCGATCAGATCTCTGCGGAGCCTCCGGACGAGTCGGACGTCCGCCTCGGCGTCCACGAAGACCTTCAGGTCCATCAGATCGCGGAGCCTTCGGTCGGCCAGCACCAGAACGCCGTCCAGGATCAGCACGGGCCTGGGCTCCAGCGTCTCCGTTTCGGACCGGCGCGTGTGGACGACGAAGTCGTAGACGGGCGCTTGCACCCTCGCGCCCGCCAGGAGTCGTTCGAGGTCGGTCACCAGAAGATCGGTCTCCAGACTGTCCGGGTGGTCGAAGTTGACGAGGGCCCGATCCGCCGGGCTCAGATGGGACAGGTCCCGGTAGTAGGCGTCGTGGTGGATCACGGTGGTGACGCCCGGGTCCAGGTGTCGCACCACTTCGCGCACGACGGTCGACTTGCCGGACCCGCTGCCGCCGGCGATGCCCAGGACGACGGCGGGTCCGGCCCGGGCCGTCACGAGACGTCGGGCACGACGAAGATGCGGCGTGCCAGGTCGCTCGGGACGGTCCGGCGCAGACCACCCTGATCCGGGAGCGAGACCACGAGAGCACCCCCGGCTGTCTCGATCAGGATCCGCACGCCGGGCATCAGCCCCTCGGACTCGATGGATCTCAGCCGTCCGGCGTCTTCGTCACGAACCGCGCGGATCCTCATCACGGAGCCCGGCTCCACGTCCGCGAGACACACGGCGTCGGTCGCCTCGATCTCGCCCCCGCTGGTTGGGATCGGCGCGCCATGGGGATCGTGGCTGGGATAGTGCATCGCCTCGGCCATGTGCTCGACCAGCTCGTCCGAGACTGCATGCTCGAGGCGCTCGGCTTCTTCGTGCACATCGTCCCACGTGTAGCCGAGGCACTGGCACAGGTACGTTTCCAGGATGCGGTGGCGCCGCAGCACCCGGAGCGCCTCCCGGATCCCCTGATCCGTGAGACGGACGCCTCGGTAGGGCGCGTGCTCGAGCAGCCCGGACTCGGCCAAGCGCTTCACCATTCCCGTGACCGAGGCGGGCTGGACCTCGAGTGCCTCGGCGATGGAGTTGGTGGAAGCGGCACCTCCACGCTCGGAGATGCCGTAGATCGCCTTCAGGTAGTCCTCGACGGAACGGGACAGCCCAGGAGCGAAGTCGGCCATGGGAAGGTCGTGGGTGTGTGGAGTAAGCCGGCTGGCACAAGCTATGTCCGGCCTCGGGGTGCGTCGAGGCCTGGTCGGCGCAGGCCCGAATATCTAGAATGGCGGGGCCCGTGGACGCGGATTGCAGCGGGAAAGCCTTGGGTCGCGTCCCGCCCCCGTGGTATTATCCGGTATCAGATGCGTGTCGTCACGCTCGACTCTCCACACGATCTCCGCAGGGAATGAACTCGGAGGATCCGGTACGTCCGTTCCACGCGAAGCCAGAGGGCAGCGGCCAGGAGGCGGCCGATGCCGTGGCCGCCGTATTGAAGCATGCGGCCGAGCACGACAAGGCCGCGCGTGAGAAGCCCAAGGCGAAGAAACAGCCGAAGTGGATGCTGCCCCTGGGCGTCAACCTCGCCGTGTTCGCGGTATACCTGCTCATCGCCCCTCCGGAATGGGTGACGGTCCACCCGATCGAGGGACCACCCCCGCAGCAGCAAGAACAGAGCCTCCGCCTGGCTATGTATCTGCAGGCACAGCGCATCGAGGACTACCGCCTGCGACACGACGCGTTGCCCGAGCGTCTGGAGGATGCGGGCAGCGCGGTTCCGGGCGTCCAATACCACAGGCAGGGACGCACATATCAGCTCGTGGGCACATCGGGGGAGGCCGCCCTGGTCTACGATTCATCCGAATCTCTGGCGGACTTCGTGGGGACCGCCGTCAACCGGTTGGCGGGAGGATGATCATGCGCCTGCGTCACCGTACCGCGCGGTGGGGCCCGCTGGCCAAGGACCGAGCCGCTTCCCGGCGTGGTGGCTTCACCCTGATAGAGCTTCTCGTGTCGGTCGCCATCATCGGGATCCTGGCCGGGCTGGCGATCCCGAACCTCAAGACCATGATCCAGCGCGCACACGCGGCCGATGTCGCCGGAACGATGAACGTGGTGAAGGTTGCGGCCCTCAACTACAACGCCGACGCGCACGGGTGGCCCGCCGAAGCCAGCGTGGGCGTCGTACCTCCGGAGCTGGTGCCGTATCTGCCGGCCAACTTCTCGTTCAACCGAGACGGCTATCAGGTCGACTTCGAGAACTGGAGCCTGCCGGGAGGGCTTCCCGGCGATCCCAAGACGACCACGCTCATTGGCGTGTCCGTGACCACCACGGACCCCCAGTTGGGGAACGCGCTCCTCGAGCTGCTCGGCTCCGCGATCGTATTCTCCGTAGGCAACACCTACACCGTCCTCATCGATCGAAGCTAGGAGAGCCCGGTCCCACTCCCTACGGCTTCGACGCGGCCGGGCTCCGCGGGTTCGGTAACGAAGCCCTCGGAGAGCTGGAATCCCGAAGCCGTTCGGTCGTATGATCCGACAGGGAGCGACACCTTGGCAGAGAACGAGATCATCATGCCCTACGAGAAGGCCACCGCCGGATTCCGCGTGCGGGTGGAGCCGACCTTTTCCCTGGCCGACTCCGACCCCGCCGACGGGACCTTCGTGTTCTCTTACGAGATCCGGGTCGCGAACGAGGGCGACGCACCCGCCCGGCTCCTGTTTCGCCATTGGCTGATCCACGACGCCGTCGGCGAAGACACCGAGGTGGACGGAGAGGGCGTCGTCGGGCTGCAACCGCTGATCGATCCCGGTGAGTCCCACGAGTACAGCAGCTACTGCGTTCTGCGTTCCCCCGCCGGCTACATGGAGGGGTACTACACCTTCGTCCGGCCGGACGGGGAGCAGTTCAAGGTTGAGGTGCCACGCTTCCACTTCAGCGCTCCCATCACCTTCGGGCCTCCCCTGGGCTTTCAAGCCCTGGAAGACGAAGAGGCCGACGAGGAGATGAACTGACGGCGCGACGAGGTCGTGGTCGGGATGGCCGGCGAGCCCGGAACAACTGTTTGCAGGTCCCGTGCCGAGACGTTATCATTCTCTGTTTTCTCCCACTTATTCCGGTCCGGTGGACGAAGGGGGCGAGGTGAGTGACTCGGTATCCGTTGACGCCAAGCGAATCCTCTTGCGTTACGGCGCTCCGATCTCGATCCTCGACAGAGTAACCGAGACCGACAGGGTTGAGTTCGCGAGGACCATCTCGAGGACGACTCTATCGGAGCGTGAGAAGCGTCTGCGCAAGCTCCTCGAAGAGCACGGCTACACTGGCGGAGACTGATCTGCAGGGATTCCATGATGACCGGCCGGGGAGCGACCCGCTCCCCGGCCGGTCGCTTTTCAGCGGGTCTCCACCTCCAGCACGCGCACCTGGTCGAGCGGCATCTGTACCTGGATGCGCACCCTCGATCCGCGGCTCTCCCAGTCCAGCTCGGCGGGAGCGCCGTCCACCCGAGCGGCATCAACGCGCGTGCCGGGCAGGGTGGGCGCCAACACGAGGCTGGCCGGGACGCGCCCGCGGGTCGGCGTGACCGTGTAGGCGACGACCCTCGCACGCCGCCGGTAGGAGAGGTCGAAGCGGGTATCACCGAGCGCGAGCCCCGCCACATCGAAGCGCTCGAAATGACTCGGAAGCGAGGGAAAGAGCTCGGCCCGTCCCGCGGGTGCGTCCGGCAGGAAGCCGAGCAGCCCATGCGTCAGACCTCCGAGAAGCGCGCCCGCCGCGGGAGCACCCGGGCTCGATCGTGCCTCTGTCCCGTCCCACGATCCAAGGGGGCCGGATCTCCCCTCCAGTCCGGCAGACAGCTCGGAGCGCCAGAGGGCGTAGCCCCGGTCGGTCTCGCCGCACGCCAGCAAGGCCCAGGCAGCGAGGGCGCGTGGGTCCTCGCCGCCCACGACCGCCGTGGTCTCGAGCGGTGGCCCGCGACGCAGCAGGGTGCGCAGTAGGCTCGCCGGCCCGGGCCCGGCCGTGTCACGCCCGCCGACCATGGGGAGCCGCACTCTGCCCGAAGCTCCGCCCGGGGGGAGCGTGGCCGCATCTCGCAGGCGCTGGATGTCCGTCTCGGACCACCCGTGCCGGAGCGCGTCCGCGAGCAGCTCGAGCGTGAAGGACCAGAGGGCCCAGGTGGCTTCGTCACTCCGCTCTCGGAGGTGCTCCAGGTGGCCCGGATCGAGCACACCGGCCCACCGGCGCGCCGGCCCCGCATCACCCAACGTCAGGGCGATCCTGGCTGCCACGAATGGAGCGAGCGGACCCGGCGGCAGGAGGGGTCCGTCCGCGGAGGGGCTGGGTGCGGGCTCGGTGCTCGGGCGCTCCAGCAGGGAGAGGCCTCTGGAGGCGCTCTCCCCGTCTCCGACGGCCAACGCGCCCAGAGCCGACCAGAACACCCGGTCGGGCGCGGGGGTTCTCCTTCCGCGGCGGACGAGCGAGCTCGCGAGCCGGGCCCGGGCCCAGCCAACCCCCTCGTCCAGCTCGGGGACGCCGGAGCGTACCCTCATGCCTTGCCCCGCGGCGTCGCGATGGGCGCTTCGTTCCTGGGCGTCGAGGTGCGCACTCGCCCGCAGCGCCGCCCGTACCCGCTCTGGTGACCCGGATGCCAACAAGAGGGTGACATCGTCTCGGCCCTCGCCGGCGACCTGGACCCGAACGCCCCCGGACGGCGCTGCGTCCACCGTCCAGTTCGTGGGAGCGGGATGCAGGACCGCCACGATGACCTCGTCGGGCCGTGTGTCGTCCACCACCGCGAGGCCGGTCGGGCCCGCCCGGTAACGGATCTCGCCGGCGCCGGGTGCCAGCGTCAATCGCACCTCGATGGGGCCGTTGACATGCGCGCCGGGTGGGACCGTCCACTGGATGGCGGCCAAGGGGAGAGAAGGGGAGGCCAGGAGCGTCTCGATGACCGATCCATGCGTCCCGACGCGCTCTCTGCGGAGCAGGCCCGGTGAGGCGACCAGGTTCACGGCCGGGCCGACGTTCGTATCGATCTCGGAGGCGACCGTGGCACCTCCGATGTCCACCGAAACCGGCCCCCCGCGCTCCGCTCCGAAGACCGCCACGGCTCCTCCCTCGACCAGGAACGGACGGACTGCGACGACGCCGGCCAGGGCCAATTCCGGCTCGACCGTACCGAGGTGAGGTGGGGGCGAGGCAGCCGCCGGCAACGCGAGCTCCGGATCGGTCCGAACGTTCGTCACGTTCTGCATCCTTCCGATCGGGCGCCTACGGCCGGCTTCCTCCGTCGTTCTTGATCGAAGCGAAGTCCCCCGCCTTCACGATCGAGACCTTGGAGAGGTCGAGACGCCTGCGGACGGCGTCGTTGATCTCCTTGGTGGTGAGTGCCTGGATCCTCTTCTCGAACGCGGCGTCGAACGCGAAGGTCCGGTCGAAGTACAGGTTCGACGAGAGCGCCGCCGCGAGAGAGGGGTCCTGGGCCCGCTGTAGCTTGCGTGCCTGGATATACGCCTTCTTCGCGGCCGTTACCTCGTCGTCGGTGAAGCCGTTGTCCAGGACCTTGCGGATCTCGTCCTTGAAGTCCGCCTCAACCTTCTCGGCGTTTTGTGGCGCGCAGATGGCCAGCGCGTAGAACCGTCCCGCCGGGTCGATCGGGTGGCCACTGATGACGGCGCCGACGGCGTAGCTCAAGCCGTCCTTTTGCCTGATCCGGTCGGCCAGGCGAGAGCTGAGCTCGCCGCCCCCGATCATGTAGCCCGCCAGAGCCATCGCCGGATAGTCCGGGTCGGTGTCGCGCAGCTTCAGGTTCTGCTGCGCCAGAAAGACCGCGTTGGCCTTGTCGGGGGTCTCGATCGCGGTGTCCGCGGGGGAAGGCTCGTAGAACGGCTGGGCGATCCGATGGTACGGATGAGGGCTCGTCCAGCTTCCGAACGTCTGCTCGATCACGCCTCGGATCGAGTCCGGATCGAAGTCGCCGACGACCACGATGTTGCCGTCCTGTGGGCCGTAGAAGTCTTGATAGAACGCCCGCACCTGATCGAGCGTGACGCCCTTGACGTCCGCCAGCGACTCGTCGGCGGTGGGCGTGTAGTCGGGGCTTCCCTCCGGCCAAGGCGACATGTGCTGGGCCAGCACGGTCTGCGCCCTGAACATCGGCTCGGAGCGGCTCTGCTCGATACTCGCGAGCTGCTGCCGCTTCAGCGTCGTGAACTCGGTGTCGGGAAACGCGGGCTCGCGCACGAGCTCGCCCATGAGGCGGATCACACCGGGAAGCGTGGCGCGCACCGTCTGGAACTGACCCGTTCCGATGTTCGAGCTGCCGCCCACGGAACCCTGGGCCTTCAGGCTGTCCAGCAGGTCCTGGATCTGCTGGCGGGTGTGCTCCCGTGTGCCCCGCATGAGCATCGAGCCGGCCTCCTCGCCCGCGGTGACCCGCCCCTGGAGCGAGGCGGAGTCCCCGAAGCTGAGACGCAAGCGCACGACGGCCGAGCGGCCACGGGTCTGCTTGGGGAGCAGCGCGATCTTCATCCCGTTGGGAAGGGTGAAGGTGACCGTACGTGCGTCGATGTTGGCCGGTGACGGGTCGAAGGCCTCACCCTCGGCTACCGCCGCCCGTCCCTTGTAGCCCTTCACCAGGCTGTCGACGTTGGGGGGCGGAGGGATCTGGGCCCGGTCGGGATGCGCAGTGGGATAGAAGAGGCCGACGGTGCGATTGCTGCGCTTCAGGTACTCGTGCGCGACACGATTCACCCCCTCCGCCGTGACGTTCGCGACGTCGTCCCTGTAGAGAAAGAGGAGGCGCCAGTCGCCCATGGCCGC
This sequence comes from uncultured Gemmatimonadales bacterium, assembly GCA_963751265.1. Lineage (GTDB taxonomy): Bacteria > Gemmatimonadota > Gemmatimonadetes > Longimicrobiales > Gaopeijiaceae > SZUA-318. Next base: position 491,651 of record CAVVTU010000003.1, read on the forward strand.
CCACTCGGAGAGTTGGATCGCGATCTGGGTGGAGTTGTTGAACGCGAGCTGAATGCCCTTGAGGATGGCCGCCTTCGCCCGCGCGACCTCCTGCTCCGTGACGGGATGCTGGAGCACGCCCACCACGGTGGAGTCCAGCACCTGCCGGGCCCGTTCCAGGTCTCCGTCTTTGCGCACGGTGGCCTGCGCAAAGAGCGGACCGGGCTGCTTGAGCTGGTACGTGTAGGCCGCCACGCTCGTCGCGAGCTTCGGTTCCACGAGGGCCTTGTAGAGCCGTCCGGACGGTGAGTCTCCCAGCGCGAAGGCCAGCACGTCCACGGCCGCGAAGCTCGGGTCGGAGCCCGACGGGACGTGGTAAAGCGTCAGGACCATCTGCACGTCGCCGGTGCGGCGGAGCGTGACCGTACGCTCGCCATCCTGGGTCGGCTCTCGGGTGTACGTCGGATAGATGTGTTCGGCGCCGGACCGGTCCGGCCGCGGGATGGAGGCGAAGTCCTTCACCACCAGGTCGAGCGCCTCGGCGGGATCGAAGTTGCCCGCCAGCACCAGCATCGCGTTGTCGGGTTGGTAGTACTTGTGGTAGAACGCCTGCAGGCGCTCGATCGGCACGTCTTCGACGTCGGAGCGCGCTCCGATGGTGGAGTTCCCGTAATTGTGCCAGAGGTAGGCAGTGGACATCACCCGCTCCTGCAGGATGTTGCCGGGGTCGTTCTCCCCCGACTCCATCTCGTTGCGCACGACGGTCATCTCCGACTCGAGATCCTTCTTGGCGACCTTGGAGTGGACCATCCGGTCGGCCTCGAGGCCGAGCGCCCAGGCGAGGTTGTCGCCCGTGGCGGGCAGCACCTCGAAGTAGTTGGTGCGGTCGTACCAGGTGGTGCCGTTGAACTGAGCGCCCCGGTCGTTGAGAGACTTCGGAATGTCCGGATGGTCCGGCGTGCCCTTGAAGAGCATGTGCTCGAGCAGGTGGGCCATGCCGGTCTCGCCGTACCCCTCCATCCGCGAGCCCACGAAGTAGGTGATGTTGACCGTGACCTGCGGCTTGCTCGGGTCGGGAAAGAGCAGCACTTCGAGCCCGTTGTCGAGCCGGTACTCGGTGATGCCTTCCACGGTGGCCACCGGCTTCAGGTCGGTGCCGCGCTGCTGCGCGGCCGACGATGCGGGCATGCCGAGAAGCGCGGCGAAGACCGCGAACGGAAGCGTATGTGGAGCACGGCGGCGAAGGATCATCGAGGGCCTCCCGGGCGAGTTCCCCGAAGGGTGGTCGAAAAGACGGACGCTCACTCTACACGGAGTGAACGGAGACGGTTCAATGCAGCCGCGAGCTCGAAGCGGCGGAACTCGGCCAGATCGCCGGAGTGGCGTGGGTCCAGGGCGTCCAGGCCATCGCGCGCGACGGCCTCCTCGACCGCATCGAGGATCTCCGCGACGCTCCGCACGCCGTCGATGAGATGCGCTGCCGCGTGGGAGAGTGCCAGGCCCACAGACCTCACCTGCGCCCTGGAGACGAGCTGTTCCACGGCCGCGAGGTCCACCGTCTCCGTGCCGAACAGCAGGGTTCGCGAATCCGGCACCCTGACGTAGACGGCGCGCCGCCCTCGCCCCGGGTCCACGGACCCGGACACCGGAACACGGGCAGCGGGACTGGACAAGGGCGATCCGGCTTCGGAGGCTCGACCCGTCGGGTGGGCCTCGGCCACCGAACGGGCCCGTGCGGTGACGTCGGCAGGCTCGTAGGTGTGCATGGCGAGGACCGTGTCGGCCACGTCCAGGTAGTCGCCGCTCCCACCCAGAACCAGCAGACAGCTCACGCCCGCCGTCGCGCGTAGCTCACGGATCCGATCGACGAACGGAGTGATCGGCTCGCTCGAACGGGGGACGAGCGCCTGCATGCGGCGATCGCGGATCATGAAGTTGGTGGCCGACGTGTCTTCGTCCACGAGAAGGACCTCGGCCCCGGCTTCCAGGGCTTCCACGATACAGGCGGCCTGGCTCGTTGAGCCCGAGGCGTTGGGCGTGGTGAAGCTCCGGGTGGCCCGACCCAGCGGGAGCCCGTCGATGAACCCGGAGATGTCCACGCCGTTCACCGAGCGACCGTCCTCTGCGCGAACCTTCACCGTGCAGGCGCGACTCACCACGCGCTCTCGTCCGTCTCCGGGGCGATGGTTGTAGACGCCGGTCTCGATCGCGCTGAGCAGGGTGCTCTTTCCGTGGAACCCTCCTCCCGCCACGAGCGTGATCCCCTCCGGCACCCCCATTCCCGTGACGGCACCGGAGTTGGGGAGCTCGATGCTCGCGCGCAGCGACTCCGGAGATCGGAAGGCCACGACCCCCGGCCCTTCCAGGGGTCGGTCGTCCACGCCACTGCGCCGCGGCAGATGCGCGCCGTCGGCGACGAAGGCCACGAGGCCCATCTCGCGCAGCCGGCCGCGCAGGTACTCCGCGTCTTCATTCGTGTCGGCGTGCTGCTCGAGATCCTGCGGATCGTGGGCTCCCGACGCGAGCGTCGCGCTCACGAGGGCGGGGATGTCGTCGAGGAGCAGCGCGATCGCCTCGCGGGCGACCACGGTCCGGCCGCGAGCCGGGAGGCCCGCGCCGAAGCGGGCCTCCACCGCGCCGCCCTCCGAGATCAGGAGGGCGGTCTGTGCGAGGACCTCCTGACCCGGCGACTCCATCTCCATGGTCCCGCTTTTGCCCGTTCCGCGCCTGCGGGAGGCGCTACGAGCACGGCCGGCGAACGACCGGGCGAGACAGGCGGCCGTGCCCAGGGCACGGATCCGGCTGTGGTACGTGGACGGTGGAAGGCCGGCCTCGGCGTCCGTGAGGATGGCTCTCAGGCGAGTCGGTGCGGCAAAGGGATCGCCTTGGACGTGGTCCACCTGGAGCGTGAAGCCCTCGAACCGCCACGGGCCGCGCAACTGCTTGTAGGCCTTGTAGCCCCGTCCGTCGATGCGGAGGAGGGTCCGCTCGAGCTCTTCGGAGTCCCTCGGGCCCTTCACGTGGAACCCGGCCCGGGCGGGATGGACGCCGTGCGCGCCGTCCGACACCCGGGCCGGGGTGCTCGCGTCGGCGTCCGAGGGTGCGTCACGGGCATGCGCGCAACCGCCGGCGGGTCGATTGTGCCCGAGGTGAAGGGATGACCATGCGGATCGGTCGTTCGAGGCGAGGTCGGTCGAGTGCCTCTGCATGATAGGAACGGCCCGTGCGGCGAGTCCAGCTTCCGCCCATCGCTGCGCTTCCCCGTTTGGCGGCTTAGACTACTTTTCAAGCCGCCGTTCATTGCGGACACCGGTCGGGTTGCTTCCCGCCGGGGCCGCGAGCCGCCGATAACCAGGAGACCAGCGTGGGCGCGATTCGTGACTTCATGGACCGGAACTACCTCCACTTCAATGCCCGGGAGACCGTGTGGGCAGCCCGGGCGTACGAAGAGCACGTCGAGCGGGGGGGCAAGATGCTTCTGGCCATGGCGGGCGCGATGTCCACCGGAGAGCTCGGCATCGGCCTCGCCCGGATGATCCGGGAGGGGAAGGTCCACGCGATTTCGTGCACGGGTGCCAACCTCGAGGAGGACGTGTTCAATCTGCTCGCCCACGACGAGTACGAGATCATCCCGTCGTGGCGGGAGCTCTCCCCCGAAGACGAGCAGGCGCTCTACGACCGCGGGATGAACCGGGTCACGGACACGTGCATTCCGGAGACGATCATGCGCCACCTGGAGAAGCGGCTCGTCTCGGCCTGGAAGAAGGCCGGGGAGGAGGGTGTACGAAAGAGCCCGGCCGAGTTCCTGTTCGAGGTGCTCGACGATCCGACCCTGGCTCAGCACTACCAGATCGATCCGGCCCACTCCTGGATGCTCGCGGCCAAGGAGACGGGTATCCCCGTATTCGCGCCGGGCTGGGAGGACTCGACCACCGGCAACATCTTCGCCGCGAACGTGATGCTGGGGAACGTGCCTCACCACCAGTGCGTGAAGACCGGGACCGAGCAGTTCCAGGCGCTCATCGAGTGGTACCTGGCCAACCACGGAGACGGGAAGGTCCCCTCCGTCGGCTTCTTCCAGATCGGAGGAGGGATCGCCGGCGACTTCTCGATCTGCACGGTTCCCTGCATCATCCAGGACCTCCAGCGAGACGTGCCGTTCTGGGGCTACTTCGCGCAGATCACGGACGCCCAGCCTTCCTATGGAGGGTACTCCGGCGCGCCGGCCAACGAGAAGATCACGTGGGGCAAGCTCGAGGCGGGCACCCCGCGGTTCAACATCAACTCGGACGCCATGATCGTCGCGCCGCTGATCTTCGCGTACGTGCTCGGAGACTGACGAGCGCCGCTGACATCGGCCGGGACTTCGTTGGGCCTCCACCCGGGCCTCCGATCCCCTACATGACGCGTCCCTGAGCCTCGATGATCGGTTCGAGGGCGGCGCGGAGGTTGTGGAGATCGTCGGGAGAGAGCGCCTGCTCCGCGTCGCACAGCGCCTCCTCGGGATGGGGATGCGCCTCGACGATGAGCCCGTCCGCACCGACCGCCGCCGCGGCCAGCGCGAGCGGAGTGACCAGCGCGCGTCGCCCCGCTGCGTGCGAGGGGTCGACGATGACGGGCAGGTGCGTCTGCTCCTTGAGCACGGGAACCGACGAGACGTCCAGGGTGCTGCGGGTGGCGGTCTCGAACGTGCGGATACCCCGCTCGCAAAGGACCACCTGGTGGTTGCCCCCGGCCAGGACGTACTCGGCGGCCTGCAGGAGCTCCTTGACCGTTGCGCTCATGCCCCGCTTGAGCAGGACCGGTTGGCGCAGCCGTCCGAGTGCCTTGAGGAGCTCGAAGTTCTGCATGTTGCGAGCGCCCACCTGGAACATGTCGGCGGATTCGGCCACGGCATCGATGTCCTCGACCCTGAGGATCTCCGTGACCACCGGGATCCCGACCATGTGTCCGGCTTCGGCCAACAGACGCAGACCTTCCACGCCGAGGCCCTGGAAGCTGTAGGGCGAGGTGCGAGGCTTGAACGCCCCGCCCCGCATCACCTGAGCGCCGACGCTCGCCACCAACTCGGCGGACTCCATGATCTGCTGGCGGCTCTCGACGGCGCATGGGCCGGCGATCAGGGTGAAGCGCTTCCCGCCGATCTCCGCGGGGCCGACTCTCACGATCGAGCGTCGCCCGCTCTCCGGCAGGCTCGCGAGGTTCCGGTCCTTCGCGGTGGCGACCTTCACCGGCGGCGCCTCGTCCTCGACGTCGCACACCGGGCCGGCCGGGGCTTCCTCGACCACCTGCCTGGGTCGAAGGGCCGGCATGGGCTCGCCGCCCGTCCGGCACGGGTAGCAGCCGAGCACCCGCAGGCTGCCGGTGTACTCCCGGATCTCGTCCAGCGCCGACTTCATGCGGTCGTCGTCGACGTTGCCCTCGACGTCCACGTAGAAGAGGTATTCCCACGGCCGCTCCGGCAGAGGACGGCTTTCCAGCTTGGTCAGGTTGAGATCGTGGCGCGCGAACGCCTGCAGGCAGTCGGCCAGCGCTCCGTGACGGTGGTTGACCGAAAGGATCAGCGAGGTCTTCGCCGGCAGCCTCCGGTCGACGTGCTCGGCCGTGCGCGACAGCAGCACGAAGCGCATGGTGTTCTGTCGGTGGTCCGAGATGTTGTGTTCGAGGATGTGCAGCCCGTTGCGGGAAGCGGCGTCCGGTGAGCAGATGACCCCGATGCCCGCATCCCCCGCCTCGTCGACGGACGTGGCCGCGGCGGCCGGATCGTACCACCCCTCCGACTTCACGCCCACCAGCGTGCGCAGGAAGCGGGAGCACTGCTGCAGGGAGGTCGGGTCGGAGCGCACCGAGAGGAGCTTCTCGGCGGTAGCGCCGGGAAGGCCGGCGAGGCAGTGCTCCACCGGCGTCACCTCCTCGTCGACCAGGTAGACGTCCCGGCGGGCAAGCTCGTGGTACACCTCGTGGATGCTTCCCACCAGCGTGTTCTCGATGGGCAGGAGCAAGTAGTCGATCTCTCCGGACTCCAACGCATCCAGCGCGCCCGCGAACGTCTCGAAGCTCGCCTTCTCCACGGGCGCGTCGGTGCGCGAGGGGATCAGCCGGTCGAGCGTGAGGTCGGATGTGGAGGCAGGCGCGCCCTGATAGCCGACCCGCACACCGGTCGCGCGAGCGGAAGACGTGGGCCGGAGATGACGCTCCTGATCGCGGCGCGAATGGGCCAGTATCTCGCGCAGGACCCGACCGAGAAAGAGGCTCGACAGTCCCACCCTCGTACCTTCGGAAGTCCAGAACTCGAAAAGCTCATGCTCGCGCTTCGGGTCGTGAAGAGGGGCGTCATGGTTCTGACCCTTGTAGGCTCCGATGTCACGTACGGCGGCCATGCGGCGTCCCAGGAGCTCCACGAGCTCCCGGTCGATCTGGTCGATGGTGGAGCGGCGGTCTTTCAACGCGTCCATGAATGTCCGACCTCGTCCGGTGCAGAAGGAAAAAAAGAAGGGGCCCCGCCGATTCGAATCGGCGGGGCCCCGTGCTCGGTCGCTCGGTCTTCTACGAGCGCACGCTCACCCCGCCGCCTCGAAAGGCGCCGTAAAAGGCGAAAAAGCCGAAAAACGGGGTGCGCGCGTGTACGTTCATAGGTTCGACCAAGATCGAACCCGGAGGAGCAACCGTCAACCGGGACGGGCGGCGGACCTGGTGTGCCTCCGGGCCGGAGGACCATGTTCGGAGACGGCGACCGCCACGCGGCACCGAAACCTCTAGGAGCGCTCGATGAAAGCCCGTACCTTCTGGCCCCTGCTCCTGTTCGTCCTGTCGGCGGACTTCGTCTCGAAGCGTCTGGCGGTGTCCCATCTGCCGCTGGGCGTACCGCCACGGCCCGTCCTGGGTGACTTCCTGCGGCTCACCCTGTCGTACAATCGAGGGGCCGCCATGGGCCTTCCGCTCGGCTCGCATGTGTCGGGCGTCCTCGGCCTCCTGGGCATCGGAGCCGCGGTCTTCCTCTTCGTCTGGTACCTCGGGGCCGGATCCGACCGCCGGCTTCTCGGCGCCACGCTCGGTCTTCTCACGGGCGGGGCACTCGGCAACGCCTGGCAGCGGCTCCTGTCCCCACGAGGCGTGGTCGACTTCATCGACGTCGGCGTGGGGACCCATCGTTTCTGGACCTTCAACGTGGCCGATTCGGCGCTCACCGTCGGAGTGTTGCTCCTGCTTCTGGTCTTCCATCGGGAGGACCAGGAGGACGAGGCCGAGAGGTCCGCCCCCCCGGGGGAGGGGCGATGACCACGGCGCACGGCCCGGACGTCTACTCGTACCTGAGCGCGTGCATGGGATCGACCTTGGACGCGCGTAGCGCCGGCAGGTAGCCGGCACCGAAGCCCACCGCCGCCAGCACGACCGCCACCACCGCCACGACCACCGGATCCTGGCCCTGCAGTTCGTAGAGGAGCGAGCGGGCCGCGCGACCCAGCAGAAGGGCGCCGCCCAGGCCGACCACGCCACCGACCAGCAGCATCCAGGCGACCTGCTTGAGGACCATCTTGCGAACGCGGCCGGCTCCCGCACCGAGCGCCATGCGTACCCCGATCTCCCGGGTGCGTTGGGCCACTGTGTAGGAGAGGACGCCGTAGAGGCCGACGGCGGCGAGCAGGGTGGCGAGCACGGCGAACGATGCCGACAGGGTGCTGATGAAGCGGTCCATGAAGACGCTCTCCTTCGCCTGGTCGGCCAACGTCTTCAGCTCCTCGACGGGCAGGCTGGCATCGATCTGCTTCATCAGGACCGGCACCGCGCGAACCACCTCGGCCGGGTCCGCCGACGTGCGGACGTAGAACGCGATCTGGCCGAGATGGTCGTCCTGCCGGAACGGCACCACGAACTGGGGTGGCACGACCTGCTTCACGTCCGAGTACTTGGCATCCTGGACGACGCCCACGATCTCGATGTCGCGCTCGCTGGCGCGCCCACCCGTGCCCATGTGCTTGCCCACCGCGTTCTGGCGGTCGAGCCCGAACTTCTTGGCGAACGCCTCGTTGATGATCGCGACCTTCGGTGCTTTGCCGTCGTCCGCCTTCGTGAACTCCCTGCCGGCCAACAAGGGAATGCCCAGAGTGCGGAAGTAGTCGGCCCCGACTTCGTTGTAGCGCGCGCCCGAGTCGATGTCCGGACCCGACTCGAACCCCTCCACGCTCACGTCGTTGCCCCAGCTGTTGCCGGCCAGCACGGGCACCATCGCCTCGGTCACCCCGGTCACGCCCGGGATGGCGGCGAGCCGCTGCTCGACCTGCTCGAAGAGCGCACGGCTGCGTTCCGGCTCGTAGCCGTTGAGCGCCGGTGAGACCTGGAACGTCACCACGCCGTCGGGATTCAGTCCGAGGTCGACGCGACTCACGTTCACCAGGCTCTTGATGAAGAGACCCGCGGCGACGAGGAGCGCCATCGACAGGGCGATCTGGGCGGTGACGAGAGAGGTCCTGAAGCGTGCGGCGGCGCGGGCACCGGAAGGCTGGCCCGACGCGGACTTGAGGATCGTGACCAGGTCGGGCCTCGTGCTGTGCAGGGCGGGGTAGAGTCCGAAGACCAGCCCGGTGCCGAGCGCGAGTCCGCCCGCGAAGAGCATCACCGCCGGACTGAGGTGGACCGCGATCGTCGCGGCGGGCTCGGCGGGGAGCATCGACACGATGACGGCAAGCGTCCACCGCGCCACGACCAGGCTCACCACGCCCCCCACCAACGCGAGGATGCAGGATTCCAGGAGAAGCTGTCCCAGCAGCTGCGACCGGCTGGCACCAAGGGATCCCCGGATGGCCATCTCCTGTCCCCGGGCAGCGCCTCGTGCCAGCAGCAGATTGGCGATGTTGGCGCACGCGATGAGGAGCACGAGCCCGGTGATCGAGAAGAGGAGGATGAGCGGTGTACGTGCCTCACGGTGCACCGAGCTTTGCCCCAGCTTGCCGGGCTCGACGGTGATCGCCTTGGAGCGGAAGCGCGCCAGGGTCTGATCACTCATGCCGTCCTGGAGCGGCGCCTCGACGTCGTTGACGATGCCGTGATAGACCGTGTTGATCTCGGAACGTGCCTGCTCGAGCGACACGCCCGGCTTCAGCCGGGCGAAGAGGTAGGCCCAGTAACTGCGTCGATTCTCGAATCCGCTCCAGGTGGGCACCATTGCCTGGCGCATCGAAATCGGCACGAAGACGTCCGTCTTGACGCCCAGCGTGGTGCCCTCGAATCCCCGCGGCGCCACGCCCACGATCGTCATCGACCTTCCGTTGACGGTCATCGTCTGATTGAGGACGTTCGGATCGCCTCCGAGACGGTTGGTCCAGTAGTTGTAGCTGAGCACGACCACGAAATTCTGGCCGACGACCTGATCGTCGGCAGGACCCAGCAGCCTTCCCAGGGCCGGTTGGAGCCCCAGGACCGGGAAATACGAGCCGGACACGAGCATCCCCTGGCCGCTCGTGGTCTGCTCGGTGCTCGAGAGGTTCACGGAGAAGACTCTGTGTGCGGCTATACCACTGAACGGACCGCTGGCCTTTTGCAGGTCGCGAAACATCGGGTAGCTGAACACCACGTCGCAGTTTCCGGCCATGTTGCAGGACTGCGAGCCGGGCTTCGGGCCGGGTGCGGAGAGGTTTACCAGCTGCGCCGGAGCCTGGACCGGAAGGGGGCGCAGGAGCATCTGGTCGAAGAGCGAGAAGATCGCCGCGTTCGCGCCGATGCCGAGCGCCAGCGAGAGAACCGCGACCGCGGTCACGAACGGGGTCTTCGCGAGCGTACGCAGCGCGTGCCTCAAACCTCTCATGCCTCTGCCTCCTCGTGGTCCTTCGCGGGCAGCCCGAGAGCGGGGGGCGCCCCCCGGGCGGCTGCCGTATACTGTCTAGACGGAAAGACCTGCCCGTAGGTTGCAGCGGTACCGATAGGAGGGTTTCCCATGGCCCCGATTCCAGCGCCCATCGCCGAGTTCCTGGCCGGTGAACGGCTTGCCGTGGCCGGCGTCTCCCGGAGTGGCCGGCTCCCCGCGAACGCGATCTTCCGGCGGCTTCGCGAGGTCGGCTACAGAGTGTCGCCCATCAACCCCACGACCGACGAGGTGGAGGGAGTCACCTGCTACCCGGACGTAGCGTCGCTTCCCGATGTCCCCGATGGAGTCGTCATCGCTACGCACCCCGATGTCGCTGCGGGCGTGGTCGAGCAGTGCGCGGAGCGTGGGGTTCGGCGGATCTGGTTCCATCGTTCGTTCGGAGACGGAAGCGTATCGGAAGAAGCCGTCCAAGCGTGTGAGCGGCTCGGCCTCGACCCCATCGTCGGCGGCTGCCCGATGATGTTCTGCGGGAAGGTGGACGTAGTCCACCGGTGCATGCGGTGGTGGCTGCAGCGCACGGGGCGGGTGCCTCGATGAGCGCTGGGTCGGACCGGCTGCGCGTCGCCGGCGTGGCGGTGCTCGCCCTCGCGGTGGCGGGATGTCGTGGTGGCGGCGCCGGACCCACCGCGGACTCGCTCACGGGTGACTGGGACTACTACCAGATGCTCGGGGCCGGGCCCATCGGGGGCTTCCAGGCGCGGCGGCGCTTCGGGTTCGCGCACTTCCGGGGCACGGACGCGGACTCGAGCTGGCTCCGGCGCCGGAGCGGCCAGACGCTTCAGGCGATTCGAGCGATCCGCATGGATGGTGACTCGGTGCTCGTGGAGTTCGCGGACGACCGTTCCCTGAGGGGATCGCTCGTGGGCGACACGCTCGCGGGCCGCACCTTCCGTCGAGGGAGTCCGGTCGACCGGATCTGGTTGGTGCGGCGCGCGTCGCCGGCCGTTTTCGAGCGCCCTTATCGCCTGTGGAAGGGCCCCGTGTCGGACTCGACGTTCGCCGTGATGATCGACACCGCCGTGCCGATGAAGGCGCGCGACGGTGTCGTACTCATGAGCTTCGTGGGGAGGCCCGAAGGGCCCGGACCCTTCGGGGTGGTCATGGAGCGAACCCCGTACCTCAGGTGGGACACGGCCGCGGCGGTGTTCTGGGCCTCTCGCGGCTTCATCTACGTCAAGCAAGACGTGCGCGGACGCGGGGGCTCGGGCGGCGTTCTCGACATGAACGCCAACCAGGAGGAGGACGGCTACGACGCGGTGGAATGGGCCGCGGCGCTACCGGGGGCGAACGGCAGGGTCGGGATGATCGGACGCTCCAACCCCGGCCTCTACGCATGGTATGCGGCCATCGCGGCGCCTCCCCACCTCGCCGCCATCGCTCCGGCGGTGGCTACGGCGGACCCCGTCAGACTCGTGCCCTACATCGACATGGTATTCAGCCCGACGATCGTACCGTGGCTCTGCCTGACCGCCGAGCCGGGGACGCTCTCGAGCATGAGCAACATCGACATCGTGAGCGCGTTCGAGCATCTGCCGGTCATCGAGAGCGCGGAGCGCGCGGGGTGCCCACGCCGGCAGTTCTGGGACGACTGGTTCGACCACCAGAAGCTCGACGACTATTGGAGGAGCCTGTCGATCGAGGCGCGCCTGAACAGGGTGAAGGCGCCAGTCCTCGGGATCTCGGGATGGTACGACGACGCCCGCGGCACCATCCGCAACTACATGGGCCTGGACAGCTTGCCCCACCACCCCTTCCAGCGCCTCGTCATGGACCCCGGCGCCCACAAGGGGATCGACTACGTCAACGGGGACTTCGGACCGGAGGCCCGCATCGACCCGCGCCTGCTCCAGCTCCGCTGGTTCGACCACTACCTGAAGAGGATCGACAACGGGGTCGATCGGGAGCCGCCCGTAGACATCTTCGTCATGGGCGACGACCATTGGCGCCGCGAGAACGAGTGGCCGCTCGCTCGCACGCGATGGACGGAGTTCTACCTGCACTCGGGCGGCGGCGCGAACACCTCGTCGGGTGACGGCGTGCTGGACAGCATTCGCCCGGCCGACGAGCCCGGGGACACGTTCACCTACGATCCGGGCGATCCCACGCCCTACCTGGTCGATGCCCGGGAGCTCGAGCTCAACATCAACGAGGACTACGCCGGCGTAGACGCCGAGCGCCACGACCTGCTCGCGTTCACGTCGCCTCCGCTCACCGAGCCGATGGAGATCACCGGTCCGATGTCGGCCACGCTCTGGGCCGCGACCGACGCTCGGGATACGGACTGGAACGTGATGCTCCTCGACGTCCACCCAGACGGCCGCGCGCTGCGCGTCCAGGATGGAGTCGCACGTGCCCGATTCCGCAACGGATTCGATCGCCCTGCGCTGCTCGCGCCGGGCCGAGTCTACCGGTACGAGATCGACCTCTGGTTCACGAGCCTCGTCATTCCGGCGGGACACCGCTTGCGGGTCACGGTGGCATCGGCGGCTTTTCCCAAGTACGACCGGAACCTGAATACGGGTGGCGACAACGAGCGCGACACCGTCTTCGTGTCCGCGCACCAGCGGATCCTGCACGACGCCGCGCATCCGTCACACGTGCGCTTGCCGCTCATCCCGAGGTCGGGAGGATAGGGATCTCGACGGGGCTCCGGGCGCGTGAGGCGGGAATGGCGCTCGGGGCGCCTCGGCGCGCCGTCCACGGCGGGGCGGGACGTTGCCCTGGTCAGATGGCTCGCGTCCGCGGGATGCACGGGCCTACCTTTGAAGGTGGTCGATGTCCCGGCGGCGCTCGAGCGGCTGTTCGGGCAATGGTGGACCGACCCGGTCCTGCTCACGCGCTCACGCGTACCGAGGAAGGAGCCTCATCCGTGAAAGGAATCCTGAACTTCACCGGGATGACGATCGGTGGATGGATCGGTTGGGTCATTGGCCAGCCCGTCTCGATCTTCACCGCATACATGTTGAGCGCAGTGGGGACCGGCGTTGGACTCTACGCCGCGATCCGGGTTACCAAGGCTCTGCTGCCCTGAGGCGCCTTCCCTGTCGGTAGTATCTCCGGGGATGGTTGCCGCCCCGGACCGCGGGGTGCTTTCGACCGGAGCTCAGGAGCCGCCGGGCTCCACCGTCGCCCTCGTGATACGATCGAGCTCGGGGAACTCCTGGGCGAAGTAGGCCTCCCCCAGCGCCAGCGCCCGTGCCTGGTACGGACCGTCGCCGCGCGGCGGTCCGTCGCCGTAGGCGGAGTAGAACCGGTCGACGACGTCCATTCCCTCCACGACCTCGCCGAACGGCGCGAATCCGTGTTCGTCGAGGCTCGGGTTGTTCCGCAGGTTCACGAACACGACGGTGGTGCGGGTGTGCACGCCTCCCTGCGCGAAGGCCACCCGGCCCCTCGCGTTGGAGTGCGTGACGGAGTCGTCCACGATATAGGCTTCCTTCCAGGCCGCGTTGATGCGCGGATCTCCGTTCACACCCCACTGGGCCAGGGTGCCGTCGATGACGCGGTAGATACGATCCCCGTCGTAGAAGCCGTTCTTCACCAGGTTGTAGAACCGGTCTGCGCCCCTGGGGGCCCAGGCCCGGTGTACCTCGACGACGAAGCTGCCCTGCGTGGTCGAGAAGCGGACCCGGTACTCGGCTGGGGATGTCTCCTTCAATCGCCGCGGCTGCAGAAGCGGATTCGGGGGTTGGCGGGGCTGTTCGCGTGCAGAATCACGCTCCTGGCATGCTCCCAGGCCCACGAGGAGTAGCGCGAGAACGGCGGTATTGGGACGCATGATAAACGCTAAATCGGATCAGATGGCAGTGACGAGGGTAGCTAACCTTACTCTCCGCATGTCGCGAGTCGAAGGGCGACGCCAAACCAACGAAAGGCCGGTAACCCATGGCCCACGAGTGGCTGGAAAAGGAGGATCTCTCGGTCTACGTCATCTCCGACGTTCCGAGGAGCTTCCAGAAGGAATTGAAGCACCTCCTGCACGAGCACCAGGGGGACGACGTCGAGGTTATGCGCCTGGACGACGACCTGTCTCAGTGGGTTCTGGCCCGCATTCGAGGCGCCAAGCGCCAAGGGTCGAAGAGAAGCCCCGCATCCGAGGCGCTCTGGCGGGCGTTCCGCGCCCTGGCCGCTGCCCGGTACCACCTGCGCGGTGACGCGAAGATGGATGCGCGCATCCGCAAGCTGCGTGACAAGGTCGAGGCCCTCTGGTTCAAGACGAGCCCGCTCCACGACAACGGCGACGAAGGCTGAGGCGCCCGCCGGGCGCCTCAGCCTGTGCGTCCGTCGGTCAAGCCTGGATGACGACGGGCCGTTCCGCGCAGCGCGGAACGGCCCGTCGCGCCTGAATGAGGTCGGGTGCTAGGAGATCTTGACCACGTTCTCCGCAGCGGGGCCCTTGGTACCCTCGACCACCTCGAACTCGACACGATCGCCTTCGTTCAGGCTCCTGAACCCTTCGGACTGGATGGCCGAGTGGTGCACGAAGCAGTCTTTTTCACCCCCGTCCGGCGTGATGAAGCCGAAACCCTTCTGGTCGTTGAACCACTTCACCGTTCCTGCGGTACGCATCCATCTCCTCCGTTGTTCGTCTCCGTCGGAGTCCGGGCGCGTTCCGTAGCTTCCGACTGATGACTCCCACGGCTGTCGACCCGCGCGCTGGGTTGTGGCCTGGAGCCACCGTGGACGGGCTCCGACGAGCCCTCGCCGTAGAGGCCGAAGCTGCGCCACATGACGTGGCCGGTCAAGCACTTTCTTGTGTGCGCCCGCTCGCGCAGCGAGAGTGGAACGTCTTCGAAGCACTCGAGAGCGAACCACCACATCGATGGAACTGTCGATGATCGATCTGCGAAGTGATACGGTAACCCGTCCGACGCCGGCCATGCGGGAGGCGATGGCCGGGGCGGAGGTGGGCGACGACGCCTACGGAGAGGACCCCACGGTCAACGCGCTCGAACATCGAGTCGCTCGACTTCTCGGGATGGAGGCCGCGGTCTTCGTACCCACGGGGACGATGGCCAACCAGGTGGCCTTGAGGGTCCACGCCGACTCGGGGGACGTGGCGTTGATGGACCGGAACGCGCACGTGATCCTCAACGAGGGCGGGGCCGCCGCCGCCCTCTGGGGGCTCACCGTGCGGCCGCTGTCCGGCCGACACGGGATCTTCACCGGTGCCGACGTCGAGGCCGCGATCGACGTGTCCCATCCCTTCAATCCGACCCACCTGACGCAGCCCGTCCGCCTTCTTTGTGTGGAGAACACCCACAACGTCGGAGGTGGCAGCGTGTGGCCGCTCGCCGCCCTCCGGGCGGTGACGGCGGTGGCGCGGGAGCACGGGCTACGCCTGCACCTCGACGGCGCACGACTCTGGAACGCGGCTGTCGCGTCGGGTTCGTCCGAGGCGGAGTACGCCGGCCTGTTCGACACGGTGAGCGTGTGCTTCAGCAAGGGCCTGGGCGCTCCGGTCGGATCCGCCCTGGTCGGCTCGTCGGAGCTGATCACCCGGGCGCGACGGTTCAAGCAGCAGCTCGGCGGTGGCTTCCGACAGGCCGGCATCGTCGCGGCGGGAGCCCTCCATGCCCTGGAGCGCCACCGCGAACGACTCCGCGACGATCACGAGAACGCCCGCCTGTTCGCGATGGGCATCTCCGAGATTCCAGGGGTTCGCGTGGAACTCGACTGGGTACGAACGAACATCGTTCGCTTCGAAGTCGAGAGCATGCCGGCTGGGGCGTTCGTGGAGGCCTGTCACGACCGCGGGCTCTTCATGTTGCCAACGACCCCCCACGGCGTTCGGGCGGTCACGCACCTGGACGTGAGCCGGCAGGATGTGATCACCGCCGTCGATATCATGGGTGACGTCGTGACCGGCTCGGGCGACTGACCGACCTGTGGTATCCCCAACTTCGAGGAGGAGGGCCGAATGGGCGTGAACCCGGAGACCGCGACGCTGGCTGGCGGGTGTTTCTGGTGCTTGGAGGCGGTGTTCGAACAGGTCCAGGGCGTGACATCGGTCCAGTCCGGCTATGCCGGTGGCCACGTGCCCGAGCCGACCTACGAGCAGGTATGCACGGGGGAGACCGGACATGCCGAGGTCGTCCAGGTGACCTTCGACCCGGAGGTGATCGCCTACCGCGAGCTCCTGGAGATCTTCTTCTCCATCCACGATCCGACCACCCGGAACCGCCAGGGGGCCGATGTGGGCACGCAGTACCGGTCGGTGGTCTTCACACACTCCGACGGGCAGCGGGCGATCGCCCGGGACCTCTTGGTCGAGCTCGAGCACGAGGGGCCGTGGGACGACCCGATCGTGACCGAGCTCGAGCCCCTGGAGGCCTTCTACCCGGCGGAGGATTATCACGGAGAGTACTATCGGAACAATCCGGGGCAGTCCTATTGCAGGCTCGTGATCGAGCCCAAAGTGGCCAAGTTCCGGCAACGGTTCGCCCACCGGCTGCGGGGGCGCGACGAGCAGGTTCCTCGCAACGGCGAGCGGTAGCCGGAAAACGCCACAACTGTAGGGGAACTTCCACGCATCCGGCGGTATAAGTGCGGATCACCCGCACTGCTTAACCGTAACCCATAGGAGGGTGCGCATATGCCCAAGCCCCCCGGCGCGCTCGTCGTGAAGTGGCGGGATCTGGCCGAAGAGGGCTACCTGTACGCCGAGATCGCCCGGCTCTTTCCGGAGTACTCGGTAGATCAGGTCCGGCACTACTGCCTGGGACACACTGGACGCAAGCTTCCGGGCCCCATTCAGACCGTGGATCGTTGGTACGGCTCCAACGTATGGCTCCGGGGAGAGAATTCCCCGCACGCCGAGATCACCGAGGAGCAGGCCCGGGAGGTCTTGGACGATTGGGACGAGGAAGCCGATCGATGGGGAACGTCGGGAGCGGAATGGGCGAGGCGACTTGGTGTTTCGCCCAGCACCATCTACATGCTCCGGCGTGGTGAGACCTGGGGATTCCTGGATCACCCCAATCAGGCACGGAAGCCTCGCAAGAAGCGCAGGCGCAGGAAGAAGGCCTGAACCCTTTTCGAAGGGAAGAGCAACAGCTGCCCCGGTGCGCGAATCTGCGTGCCGGGGCGCTTTCTTTCGGGGATGGGTGCCCCGATCGACGCACGCCGCCTCGGCCCACCCCGTGCTTGCGCCACTGTGGGACTTCCTCCGACAGGCGCATCATCCGTTTCCCGATAGCCCGACATGGCCCGGCGATGCACCATACAAGTACTGCCCGTTCCACGAGCGGGAGGTGCACCATGCCAGTCGAGCGACTGCGCGAGTATCTCGAGGAGCATCACGTCAAGTACGTGACCATCAAGCACCGACCGGCGTTCACGGCGCAGCAGATCGCCGCGACGGCCCACCTGCCCGGCAGGGACCTGGCCAAGACGGTGGTGGTGAAGCTGGATGGCAAGTTCGCCATGGCCGTGCTCCCGGCGCCGGACAAGGTCAGCGCCAGCCGACTCCGGGAGGTTTCGGGGGCCAAGGAAGTCGAGCTCGCCTCGGAGTCCGAATTCGCCGGGCTCTTTCCGCGATGCGAAGTCGGGGCCATGCCCCCCTTCGGCAACCTGTGGGGAATGCAGGTGTTCGTGGACTGCCGCCTCTGTGAAGACGAGCAGATCGCCTTCAACGCCGGAAGCCACACGGAGCTGCTGAAGCTCTCCTACGCCGACTACGAGAAGCTGGTCAGGCCGAAGATCGCGGCCCTGTCCACCCGCAACTGATCGGCGGCGGACGTAAGGGATGGCGGCCTCTCCGGCCGCCGTCCTCCGGGCTCCTACTCGGTGTGAGCAGACGCCTCGCCGTCGTCCGTTCCCCGTTCCTCCAGGCGAGCCGGTGGCCGAGTCGTGGGCACCGCTCCGCCCAGGAGCTGTTCGGTGAAGTCGAGCCGGTCGTCGAGGTTGCGCAGGTGGCGACCCAACTCCGCGACGTCGGCCTTGAGCATCTCGAGCTCCCCGGGATCGGCCACCCGCGGCGTAGCGACGGGCCGACTGACCTTCCGCATCACCCACTGGGCCAGTAGCGTGCCCGCGGTGCCGATCGCGCCGCCGCACACGAACACGGCCCCCACCACCACCCAGACTTCCGGGCTCATGGCTCCCCTTTTTCGGTGACCCGCTCCTCCTCTCCCGGAGAAACCGGTCCGCCGCGCAGGTGCTCACCACCTGCTCCTGACACAGACGGTGGCGCGCGGCGCCGAGTTTCGCCAGCGTGCTTCGCCAAACGGCGGGATGCTGCACTACTGCGGGGAGCGACCGGGGGCGGTCGAGATCAACAACACGTTCTACCGGATGCGTCGTATCCTCGATGACCTCGGTGACCGCCCGGGCGTGGTACTCGTCCAGCTTCCGCCGAACCTGAAGCGCGAGTTCGATCGGCTGGAGGACTTCATGGACCTCCGGCGGTGGGCCGAGCGTATCCAGGCGCGGGCCTGGAGGCGGGCCTTCGTGTTGTTCAAGCACGAGGACACGGGGGGCCGGTTTCCGGATGGCGGCCGGATTCCTCGAGATCGCTTCGGGTTGAAGGGCTTTCGGGGTGGGGCAACCCTTTCCGGGGCCATCGCACCGTATAGGAGATGTTGTCGCAGTGGACGTTCGCACCGCACGGTGGACGTTCGCTCGGAGGGCCTGCCCGGCGCGCCGTGAAGAGGATGGGGAGTGCAGGTACGTGCCGTTGCCGCGTTGGAGCCGGGGGCCCTGACGCGGTCTTTTTCATAGAGAGAGGGGAGTGAACGGATGATCTCCGTCGAAGGGGTGACCAAGCGCTACGGACATCTCGTCGCGGTCGACACGCTGACGTTCGAGGTGGACCGGGGCGAAGTCGTCGGCTTCCTCGGTCCGAACGGGGCCGGCAAGTCCACGACGATGAAGATGCTCACCGGGACGTTGCAGCCGGACGAAGGCGCGGTGTACTTCGAGGGAGCGGCGATTGCCGAGGCCCTCACCGAGGCCAAGCGGCGCGTCGGCTACCTGCCCGAAGCGAACCCGTTGTACGACGAGATGCTCGTGGTGGAGTACCTCGAATACGTGGCCGACCTGCGTGACCTCCACGGCAGCCAAGCCCGTTCGTCCGTGGCCGACGCTGTCGACGAGACGGGGATTTCCGACGTGTTCTTCCGTCCCATCGGCGAGCTGTCGAAGGGGTATCGGCAGCGTGTCGGCCTGGCAGGCGCGATCCTGCACCGACCCGAGGTGCTCATCCTCGATGAGCCGACGGAAGGGCTCGATCCCAACCAGCGCGTGGAGATTCGACGCTTGGTGGGCGACCTGGGCCGCGAGCGGACGGTCCTGCTCAGCACCCACGTGATGCAGGAGGTCGAGGCCACCTGTTCCCGGCTCCTGATCCTGAGCCGGGGACATCTGGCCGCCCAGGGGAGCGTTCAGGACCTCCTGGCGAGCCGCTCGGGCGCGATCCGGTACGTCGTCGAGGCCGAGGGTGAGGGCGTCGCCGAAGGGCTGGCGGGGCTTCCCGGTGTCGGGTCACACGAGGTCGAGACGTTGGACGGACGCGTGCGCGTCCACCTGGAGGCCCTCGGAGACGAGGAGCTCCGGCCCGCCATCTACGAGTTGGCGAGAGACCGGAGCTGGGTGCTCTGGGAGCTCCATCGAGAGCGAGGGAGCCTGGAGCAGGTGTTCCGCAACCTCACGTCCGAGCCGGCCTCGCCCGTGGACACGGGGCCGACGGACGGCGGCCGCGAGGAGGTGGCCCGATGATCCGGAGCATTCTCACCGTCGCGCGGCGTGAGGTTCGAAGCTACTTCGACACATCCACGGCGTACGTGCTCATCGTCGCCTTCCTCGGGCTGTCGCTCTTCCTCGGGTTCCGGAACATGTTCTCGTCGGACGCGGCCACGTTGCGTCCGTTCTTCCAGATGCTGCCGATCCTCTTCGCGGTGTTCGTTCCGGCGGCCACCATGCGGAGCCTGGCCGAGGAGAGGAGGGGCCGTACGCTCGAGTGGCTGCTCGCTCAGCCGCTCACCGAGACGGAGATCGTCATCGGGAAGTTCCTGGGCGACTGGGTCTTCGTCCTGATCGCTCTGGCCGGCACGTTGCCGACCGCGCTCGGTGTGCTGATGGTCTCGAAGGCCGACCCGGGAATCATGGTCGCGCAGTACTTCGGGGCGGCGCTGCTGGCGGCGGAGTTCGTCGCCCTCGGGCTGTGGGCCTCGAGCTTCACGCGCAACCAGATCACCGCGTTCATCGTGGCAGCGCTCGGGAGCTTCCTCTTCTACCTCATCGGTCTGCGGGTCGCGCAGATCGGCGTGCCCGCATACGTGGCGGCCGCCCTCGGCAATCTCTCGGTGCTCACCCACTTCGAGAATGTGGCGCGCGGGGTCATCGACCTGCGGGACGTGCTGTACTTCGCGTCCGTCTCGATCTTCTTCCTGGTGCTCGCGACGGCGGTGCTCGGCCGGGACCGCCTGAGCCACGGCCGAGCCGACTACAAGCGCCTTCGGGTCGGAGCGCTCGCGGTAGGCGTGCTGGTGTTGGTCCTCAACCTTCTGGGAAGCCACGTGCGAGGTCGGATCGACCTGACTCGGGGCAACCTCTACACGCTCGCGCCGGGTACGCGTGAGGTGTTGGGCGGGCTCGACGACGTCGTTCAGGTCAAGCTCTTCGTCTCCAGCGACCTCCCCTCGGAAGTGCAGCTCCAGCTCCGTGACGTGCGCGACCTGCTCTCGGACCTGCGCCACGCGTCGGACGGCAAGCTGAAGGTCACGGAGCTGCATCCGGACCAGAGCGACGACGCCCGGAACCAGGCCAGCTCGTACGGCATCGAGCCCGTGCAGTTCAACGTGATGCGCAACGACGAGTTCCAGGTGAAGCGGGGATATTACGGGCTCGCGCTGCTCTACGCGGACAAGAAGAAGGTCATCCCGGTCATCGAGCATCCCGAGAACCTCGAGCTCAACCTGGTATCGGACATCTACTCGATGACCACGAGCCACCGACCCGCCATCAGCTTCGCCAGCGGGTTCGGGGCCAAGACGGTCGGAACGTACGCGTCCATGAAGACGGAAGTGGACGACCGGTACACCACTCGCTACATCGACCTCGCCAACGACACCGCACCTCCGCTGTCGCCCGACTCGCTGAAGGTGCTGGTCGTTGCGGGTCCCACCCAGCCGTTCGACAGCACGGCGGTGCGTCGTATCGAGAGCTACGTCGACAGCGGCGGCTCGGCGCTCCTGCTCCTCAATCCCGTGCTCATGGATCCGCGCCAGCCCATGGTGCATCCGGTGAAGACGGGCCTGAATCCGCTACTCGAGAAGTACGGGATGCGCCTCGACTCCAACATGGTCGAGGACCCTGCGTCCAGCGAACGCGTCTCCATGGGGCGCCAGGGGCTCTTCAACGTGGTTGCTTCGTACCCGCTGTGGCCCGTCGTCCACCCGGCCGGGGACAGTCCCATCACCCGCAACATCACCGGGCTCTCTCTGGCGTGGCCCGGCCACATCGAGATCCTGGATTCGGCCACCGTGCAGCCCCTCTGGCAGACCACCAAAGCTGCCGGGCTCAGAAGCCCGGATCTTCCGATCATGCCCGACCAGGACTTCGGCATCCCGCCCGATCAGCAGGGCGTGCGCACCGTAGCCGTGTCGGTGACCCCACCGAAGTCGAGCAAGGCCGGCCGCATGGTGGTGGTGGCGAACGAGACGTTCCTGGAGAACCAGTTCGTGCAGAACAACCCGGGCAACGAGGCCTTCGTGCAGAACGCGATCGACTGGCTTGCTGAGAACGACGCGCTCATGAGCATCCGATCCAAAGATCGGACTCCGCCCCCGTTGACCTTCTCGTCGGCCGCGAGCCGAAACCTGCTCAAGTGGGGCAACCTGGTCGGGATGCCCCTCCTCTTCGTGCTCATCGGGATCCTGCGCGTGAGCGGCCGCCGACGCAGGGCGGAGTCGCGCTGGAAGGAGGTGGTGTCATGAGTGAACGGACCTTGAAGCGCCTGTTGGGCGTGTTGGCCGTGGTGGTGGTTGTTTGGGCGGGTGTGACCTTCTTGTCCGGGCGGGCCGGCAAGCCTGCGGGCTCGGCGGCGGTGACTGCTTTCTTCGACGGGCTCACACCCGGAGCGGTGTCGGCGGTTCACATCGAAGGCCCTGTGGACACGGTCGATCTGCAACAGAAGTCGGGTGTCTGGACGATCCACGGACAGGCGACCGACTCGGCGGCGGTGGCCCGCCTATGGTCCGACGTCAAAAGCGCGACCGTTCGCGACCTGGTGGCCTCGAATCCGGAGAATTATGCCCGGTTGGGCGTGGCCGCCGACAGCACCTGGAAGGTGACCTTCGACGTGTCGGGCGGGTCCCGCACGATCTACGTGGGTGGAGCCGGACCGACCTACACGACGGCCTACGTGCGCCTGCCCGATGAGGATGCGGTGTATACGCTGGACGGAGGTCTGCGCTCGGCCGTCGTGCGAGACGCGGACGATTGGCGCAACAAGAAGGTGGTGTCCATCGACTCCTCCTCGGTCGTTCATCTCGCCGTCGATCGAGGCGGACACCGGTATCAGCTGGTCCGCAAGGACAGCACGTGGACCTTCCAGGGGGGCGGCGTCGCGGACACGGCCGTTGTCCGGAACATGCTCTCCGAGCTGACCGACCTGCGCGCCTCGGGTTTCTACCACCAGGGAGATTCGCTTGCGGCCCGGGCTGGCTCGCTGGTCGCATTGAACGGCGTGGGCGACACGCTCACGGCCTTGACCGCCGGCGGCGGGGAGGGCAACCGATGGCTGCGTGCCCGCGGCGACTCGACGACCTACGAGGTCGCCGGCTACCGCGTCGATCGGGTCATGCCGACGTTGGCGACCGTGAAGAAGGGCTCCTAGGAGCCCGGCAGGCTCCACCGGCTTCGGAGGCACGGCGGCTCACGCGCGGGGCGTGACGAGCCGCCGTGCCCCCACCCCGCTTCAGTCCCCGCCGAACTTGATGCCCTGCGCGAGCGGCAGCTGCGTGCTCCAGTTGACCGTGTTGGTCTGGCGGCGCATGTAGGCCTTCCACGCGTCGGATCCGGACTCCCGGCCGCCGCCGGTCTCCTTCTCACCGCCGAACGCTCCACCGATCTCCGCGCCGCTGGTGCCGATGTTCACGTTGGCGATCCCGCAGTCGCTGCCCCGGTGCGAGAGGAAGTACTCGGCCTCGCGCACGTGCTCGGTGAAGATCGCCGAGGACAGTCCTTGCGGCACGCCGTTGTGCAGCGCCATCGCCTCGTCCATGTCGGCGACGGCGTCGGCCGGTCCTGCATCGGCGCGCCCGTACTCGATGATGTAGAGGATCGGGGCGAACGTCTCTTCCTGCACGATCGCGAAGTCGTTCCGCGCCGCTGCGATGCACGGGGTCGTGTACAGGCTTCCGGGGTAGGCGTCGCCGGAGAGCGGTTCGCCCCCGTAGAGGATCTCGCCCCCCTCCTCCACCACGCGTCGGCGCGCCTGGGCGAGGTCCTTCAGCGCCTGCTCGTTGACCACCGGGCCCATGAGCGTTCCGTCGTCCAGTGGGTTCCCGATGGGGATGTCCTCATAGGCGCGCACGAGGCGGCGGACCAGCTCGTCGCGGACCGAAGCGTGGACGATGATCCGGCGGGTCGTGGTGCAGCGCTGTCCCGCCGTGCCCACCGCGCCGAACAGGATCGCGGGCAGCACCAGGTCCATGTTCGCGTGCGGTGTCACGATGATCGCGTTGTTGCCGCCGAGCTCGAGGATCGTGCGACCCAGGCGGCCGCCCACGGCTTCGGCAACGTGTCGGCCGACAGCGCTGCTCCCCGTGGCCGAGACCAGCGGGATGCGCCCGTCGTTCAGGATCCGTTCTCCCACCGTGGAGCCCTTGCCCACGGCGAGTGAGAAGATGGCCGGGTCCACGCCGGCCTCCCGGCACGCCTCGGCCGCGATCTTCGTGACGGCGATGGCGGTGAGCGGTGTCTTGGAGGCCGGCTTCCAGATCGTGGCGTCTCCGCAGACGGCGGCGATGGCGGCGTTCCAGCTCCACACGGCGACGGGGAAGTTGAACGCGCTGATCACGCCCACCACACCGAGCGGGTGCCACTGCTCCATCATACGATGGTCGGGACGCTCGGACGTCATCGTGAGGCCGTAGAGCTGGCGCGAGAGGCCGGTGGCGAAATCGCAAATGTCGATCATCTCCTGCACCTCGCCCATCCCTTCGGCGAGGATCTTGCCCATCTCCAGCGTCACGAGGGAGCCGAGCTCCTGCTTCCGCTCACGCAGCTTGTCACCGAGTAACCGCACGACTTGGCCTCGCTTGGGGCCGGGCACCTTCCGCCATTCGAGGAAGGCCTCGTGCGCCCGCTCGACCAGCGCGTCGTATTCCTCCGCGGTGACCTGCCGTACCGAAGCCAGGCGTGAGCCGTCGACAGGGCTGACGACCTCGAGCTCGGGGCCGGATCCGACCCAGTCTCCGGCAAAGCCACCGGCGTTGACGTCCTTCATGCCGAGGGAACTCAGTATCTGCTCTCTCATGATGTCCTGTCCGGGAAAGGTCAGAGGTTCTTGTTGGGGGTGCCCGACCGCACCAGTCGCACGTTCCCGCGTCCGAATAGCTTCTGCAGCGCCTGAACGGTCTCGAGGTCCGGGCTGACCTTGAGCGTCCGTGACCGGAAACGGGGTGCCCGCTCCCCGTTGTCGGAGCCCACCTGGAGGAGCACCGATGCCGCGCCTGGATGGGCACTCAGCACCTTGCGGGCCTCCTGGAATGTCTGGTCGGGCAGGGGAGCGCCCAGCTCGAGCTCGATCTGCAGCGAGAGCTCACCCTGCTGGGTCAGATCCTCGAGCAGCCGAGCCGAGTCCAGAAAGATGGGCGGGTCATCCTCGTCTCGCTCGCGCCCGCTCACCTTGCCGGCGACGAGGACCACCGCGTCCTGTTGGAGGACCTCTTTGTAGGTCTGCCAGGTTTCACGGAACGCGAGGACGGTTGCGGTGCCCTGGAAGTCCTCGACCGTGATCTTCCCCCATTCGGAGCTGTCCTTCCGCGAGATCTGCCGCGCCACGGAGGTGACCACGCACGGCAGCTCGACCGCCTGGTTCGGATACTCGTGGAGCACGGCCGTCGAGACGGGCTCGAAGGCCCGCACCACCTCGCGGAAGCGGTCCAGCGGATGGCCCGAGGTGAAGAATCCGAGGGCTTCCTTCTCGCGGGCGAGCCGCTCTGGCTCGGACCACTCGGGCACGTTGGGGAGCTCGGGCGCGTGCCGTGGCAGCGCGGAGGCGCTGCCGAACAAAGACGCCTGGCCCGCCTCGACCTCGGCGTGTCGGGCCTGGACCTCGGAGTATGCGGTGTCCAGCCCCGCCAGGAGCTGCGAGCGGTGGCCGAACGCGTCGAGCGCACCCGCGGCAATGAGCGCCTCGCAGGCACGTTTGTTGAGCGCCCGGATGTCGATGCGTTCCAGGAAGTCGAAGAGCGAGGTGAACGTGGCGCCGGAGTCCCTGGCCTCCAGCACCGAACGCACCGCGCTCGCGCCCACGCCGCGGACCGCGCCCAATCCGAAGCGGATCTGGTTGGCGTCGGTCACGGTGAACTTCCATCCGGACTCGTTCACGTCCGGAGGAAGGACCTCCACGGCGTCTTCCAGCTTCGGGATGTAGCGCGGCAGGTCGCGGCATTCGCCGATGTACTTCACCACGTCGTCGGTCTTGTCGAGCACCGACGACAGCAGCGCGGCCATGAACTCGGCCGGGTAGTGGGCCTTCAGCCACGCCGTGTGGTAGGAGACCAGGGAGTAGGCCGCGCTGTGGCTCTTGTTGAATCCGTAGCGGCCGAAGGTCTCGATCTGCTCGGCGAGGTCTTCGGCCAGTCGCTTGTCGACGCCGCGCTCGACGCAGCGTTCCACGAACCTGCCGAGCTCCTTTCTGATGAGCTCGGCGATCTTCTTGCCGACCGCCTTCCTGAGCACGTCGGCTTCGGCCAGGCTGAAGCCCGCCAGGACGTTGGCGATCCGCATCACCTGTTCCTGGTAGACGATCACGCCGTAGGTCGGCTCGAGAATCGACTCCAGGTCGGGATGGGGATAGCGTACCTGCTCGCGACCGGTCTTTCTGCGGATGTAGACGTCGGCCATGCCGGAGTCGAGCGGACCGGGCCGGATGAGCGCGTTCGTGGCGACGAGGTCGTCGAAACGGTCGCACTTCATCGCGCGCAGCTTGTCGTTGGCCAGCCTCGACTCGAACTGGAAGATGCCCGAGGTGCCTCCGCGCGCCATCATCCGGTAGACGGCCGGGTCGTCGAGCGGAACGTCGTCCATGCTCTCGTAGGCTTCGCCCGTCTCGGGGTTGGACAGCTTCCCGTGGCGCTCCTTGACCATCTCGACGGCGTCGTGGATGACGGTCAGGGTCTTGAGCCCCAGGAAGTCCATCTTGAGCATGCCCGCCTCTTCGAGGCAGTTCATGTCGTACTGGGTGACGACCATGGCGTCGTCGCCGTTCCCGTTGCCGCCGTTCTTGCCCGTCTGGACGCACACCGGCACGTAGTCGTCGAGCGGGCCCGGCGCGATGACCACGCCGGCGGCGTGCACCGACGCGTGGCGGGAGAGGCCCTCGAGGGTCATCGAGTAGTCGAAGAGCTGCCGGTGACGCTCGTCGAGATGATAGAGGTCCTTGACCTCCTTCAGGTTCTCGACCGCCTGCTCCACCGTGAAGCTCTGACCCGGCGCGTTCGGGATGAGCTTGGCGATCTTGTCGGTCTCGGAGGGCTCGAAGCCGAGCGTGCGGCCCACGTCGCGGATCACGGCCCGGCTCTTCATCGTCCCGAAGGTGATGATCTGACCCACCGCGTCGGCGCCGTACTTCTGCCGGGTGTACTCGATCACCTCGCCGCGGCGCTCGAAGCAGAAGTCGATGTCGATGTCCGGCATCGAGATCCGCTCGGGGTTGAGGAAGCGCTCGAACAGCAGGTCGTGCTCGAGGGGATCCAGGTTGGTGATCCCTAGGCTGTACGCCACCAGGGAGCCCGCCGCCGAGCCGCGGCCGGGCCCGACGGGGATGTCGTGGTTGCGCGCCCACCGGATGAAGTCTTGCGTGATCAGGAAGTAGCCGGCGTAGCCCGTGCCCTTGATGACCTCCATCTCGTAGTCGAAGCGCTTCCTGGCCACCTCGGGGAGCGGATCGCCGTAGCGCTCCTTCGCGCCCTGGAGCGCCAGGTGCTCGAGGTACTCGTTCTCGTCGGCGTGGTCGTCGGGCAGCGGGAAGGCCGGGAGGTGGTACTTCTTCTCGAAGACCAGATCGACCGCATCGGCGATCTCGAGCGTGTTCTCCAGGACATCGGGACGGTCCGGAAACCGCTCGGAGATCTCCGGCGCGCTCTTGAAGTACAGGCCCCGGTCGTAGCGCATGCGCGCCGGGTCGTCCCGGTCCTTGCCCAGCCCGATGCAGAGGAGCACGTCGTGCGCTTCGTGGTCTTCGGGCTGGAGGAAGTGCGCGTCGTTGGTGGCGACGACGGGCAGGCCCAACTCGTCGGCCAACTCGAAGACCTTCTGGTTCAGACCGGCCTGGCCCTGCGTATCGTGGGCCTGAACCTCGAGGTAGTACCGCCCGTCGAAGAGGTTGGCGTACCACTCGGCGGCTTCGCGCGCGGCGTCCCGGTCGTCGGCCATGAGATGGCGTGCCACCTCGCCCGCCATGCATGCCGAGGAGACGATGATCCCCTCGTGGTGCCGCGCCAGAACCTCTCGATCGACCCGGGGCCGATGGTAGAAGCCCTCCGTGTAGCCGATGGACGAGAGCTTCACGAGGTTGCGGTAACCCACCATGTCTCGAGCCAGCAGCACGAGGTGGTAGTAGGCGCGCTCTCCCTGCCCGGTCCTGGCACGCTCGCGCCGGTCACCGGGCGCGACGTAGGCTTCCATACCCACGATCGGCTTGATGCCTTCTTTCCGGGCTTCCTTGTGGAAGCTCCAGGCACCGAACATGCAGCCGTGATCCGTGAGGGCCAGGCCGGGCATCTCGAATTCCTTGGCCCTCCGGATGAGGTCGCCAATCCGGTTGGCGCCGTCCAGGAGAGAGTACTCGGAGTGCGTGTGGAGATGGACGAAGCTCACGCGGATGACGGTCTGCTGGAGGTGTGATCAGAAAGGTGAGTGGGCCGCACCGCATCCGCCGGAGACCCGATGACCCGAGCGCTCGCGGGCTTCGCCGGACGCCGGCGGATGACTGCGGACGGATGATTGTAGCGAGGCCCCGGTGGGCCGATCAAATGCGCGAGCGGGGGCGCACCGCAGGGCGCGGGTTTTCCGTCCCGTGCGTCGCCGCCGGCGCGATCTTCCGCGCCGGATGGACGCCGTCGAGGCAGCCGGAGCGGGGGCTCGTCAGGAGGTCCCGCAGCGGAAGGTCTCCAGAATCGTCTCCAGCTGGATCATGTACTGGTACTTGTCCTTGTTGGGCGCATACAGCCACGCATCCAGCAGATACATGCGATTCTGCTGAGGGCAGACGATCGCGCGGAGGATGAACGGACCCGCGGCCGGCCAGCCCAGATCCGGGGGGTTTTTCCAGACCGCCTGGATCTGATAGGCCTGGCGACCCCGGTATTCGAACGGACCCGCGTCGTTGAGACTGAGGTCGACATCCTGCGGCTCGCTGTAGTAGTCCTCGGTGAGCTGGTGCCGCCAGCTCAGGAGATCCTCGGGCTGCAACCCGTCGGGGACGGGGCTCCTCCAGGTGACCGTCACCTGGCGAATGAGCTCCGAAGGATCGGGGTTGTCGTTCCTGAACTCGTAGACGGAATCGGCCGACTTCCTCCATCGATACACCTTCGGCACCACCAGCTGGAACCGAGCCTGCGCCATGAGCGTGTCGGCCAGGGCCGAGTCGATGCCCGACATGTACATCCGGTTGCGCGCCCATTGGCGGTATTGATCGTCGAGGATCTTGTTGATCGCGGGCAGGTGTTGCCTCACCTCGTTCGCGGCGTCGGCCTTCGAGAGGATCAGGAGGTTCACCTGCTGGCCACGTGACCAGACGTTGTACGCCTTGTAGAGCCCGGGACCGGTTACGGAATCCGTGACTTCGGAGAGCGGCTTCGCCATCCAGGGCTCATCCCCCGTTCCGACCAGGAGCAGCTGGCGGAAGCGCCTCAGGTTGACCCACTTGTCCGTTTCCGTGGGATCCTGGTAGGTGACGTTGAAGGTCCGCTCTTTGGCCACCGTCAGGATCGTCGGCTCGAGCGCGCTCTCGACGTCGTCGGACACCTGGCTCCAGAGGGTCGTGTCCATGACGGCGATGATGCTGTTCGCATCCCCGTAGGCGATGGGCATCTGCTCGCACGCCGAGACACCCAGGAGCATGAAGGCCGCTGCCGAGACGATGGCTGAAGTGCGCATGGTTCTTCCGGTTCGGGGGCGACACGCCGCGCGCTGATCCTTCATGGTATTCTACCGCGTGGTCAGGATTGGGTTTCGGGCTTGGGCCCGAGATTGCGCTCCAGGAGCGCCTCCGGTGACGGATCTCGGCCCATGAACTCGCGAAACAGGACCTCGGGCTCTTCCGAATCGCCACGAGAGAGGATCGCATCGACGTAGGCGCGCCCGGTCTCGCGGTTGAAGATGCCCTCCTCCTTGAAGCGGGTGAATACGTCTGCGTCCAGCACCTCGGACCAGAGGTAGCTGTAGTATCCCGCCGCGTATCCTCCCGCGAAGAGGTGGGTGAACGAAGGGACGATGTGGAGGTCCGCGAAACGCGGACTGGGGGAGAAATCCAGGAAACGCTCGCGCGCGAAATCCATGACCTCGGCGCCCTGGCGCCGGTCCACCCCCTGGTCGTCCGGGTTCTCTCCGGCCTCGGCGTGGAGCTGGGGCGCCAACTCGTCGTGGAGCGCGAGGTCGACGGTACCGAAGGAGAGCTGACGCATCTGTGCCCAACCACCCATGAAGCGCCGCGCCGCCACCATTCGACGGAAGAGCTCGTCGGGGAAGGGCTCATCGGTCTCGAAGTGCCGCGCGTAGAGGTCGAGGGCCTCGCGCTCCCAGGCCCAGTTCTCCATGAACTGGCTCGGGAGCTCCACCCAGTCCCAGGCCACGTTGATCCCGGCACGCGCGGGGATCTCGACTCGCGAGACGCAATGGTGCAGAAGGTGTCCGAACTCGTGGAAGGTGGTCTCCACCTCCCGATGTGTGAGCAGGGCGGGGCGCTCGTCGTCGGGCGGGGTGAAGTTGCCGCAGATCACACCCAGGTGCGGGGCGAATCCGTCGGCGCGGGGTCCACCCGTGATGAAGTTGTCCATCCAAGCGCCTTGGCGCTTCTCCTTGCGGGGAAACCAGTCGGAGTAGAAGGACCCCACGTGCGTTCCATGTTCGTCGAAGATCTCGAAGAATCGAACGTCCGGGTGCCAGACCTCCTCGATCGGACGCTCCTCCACCTTGAAGCCGAAGGTGCGCCGGACGATCTCGAAGAGTCCTTCGAGCACCTGGTCCAGGGGGAAGTAGGGGCGCATGGCCTCGTCATCGATCTCGTAGCGCTCCTTCCTGAGCTCCTCCATCAGGTAGGACACGTCCCACGGCTCCAGCTCCTCGAAGCCTCGAGCTCGAGCGTGCTCCTTCAGTTGTTCCACATCCCTGCTCCAGTACGGCCGTGTGCGCGCCACCATGTCGCGCTCGAAGGTGGCGGCTCTGGCCCCGCTCCGCGCCATGCGGTCTTCCAGCTTGTAGTCCGAGAAGCTCTCGTAACCGAGGATGCGCGCGATTTCGTCACGGAGCCGGAGTAAGCGGGCCATGATCGCGCGGTTGTCGTGCTCACCGTCCCGGCACCGCGTTGTGTAGGCCACGTGGATCTTGCGGCGGAGCTCACGGTCACGGCAGTACTTGAGGATCGGCTCCACCGAGGGATAGTCCAGGGTGAGCAGCCAGCCGTCGAGATCCTTCTCGTGCGCCCTGGCCCTCGCCCTTCGCTTGGCGGCTTCCGGGACGCCCTCCAGTCGGCCCTCGTCTTCGACGAGGAACTCGTAGGCGGCCGTCGCGTCCAGGACATTCTCGCTGAACTTCTGTTGGAGCCGGGCGAGCTCGATGCGCGCCCTCTGGAGGCGTTTTTTCGCGTCGGACGGGAGGTCGGCTCCCGCCCGGCGGAACTCCTGCACCGTGCGGTCCAGATGTCGTCTGTGGATTCCGGTCAGGGATTCGGCGTCCGAGCTGTCGGCGAATCCCTTCACTCTCCGCCACAGCTCCTCGTTGAGGGGCAGGCGCGACCAGAAGGCCGAGATCTCCGGAAGGACCGAGTTGTACGCCCGCCGGAGCTCGGGAGTCTCGGCCACCGAGACGAGATGGCTCACCGGCGCGATGCGCCGGCTCAGACGATCGGTCACCTCGTCGAGGCGCTCGATGGTATTTGCCCAGGTGGGTGGAGCCGTCTCTCCGGCAATCTCGTCGATGTAGGAGCTGGCTTCGGCCAGGGCCTCGCCGATTCCAGGCTCGACGTGCGCCGCGCGAATCCGGTGGAACGGGATCCGGTAGTCTTCCGACAGGAGGGGGTTGGATGTGTCGGTCATTCGTACGGGGGGGGGTGGGAGCCAGTTCGGGTCATGAAGCGGCTCGGGTCGGAACCGCCGAATGCATTATGCCAAGAGCGGAACCCGGCGGGTAGGGTACCGTGATCCGCGGGATGTCGTCTATCTTCAGATATCGACACTGTGCAGGTCGCCGGCAGGTGGCGTTCTGCCGACGAGACCCTCCAGTCATCGTGTGCCCGATGAGTCCAGCCGCGCCCCTTCTCTCCAGGCCTCGAGGCCCACTGACGGTTCTGCGTCCGGCCGTGACCCTCGCGCTGCTCTTCGGGCTGACCTGGCTCGCCTTGCAGGGAGCGGCACCCACGCTGCAGGGTGGACAGCTGGCTCTTCTCGTGGGCTTCGTTCTCTTGTCGGCGGCCGTGGCGGGCACGCTGGCCACCAAGGCCGGGCTCCCTCGTTTGACGGGCTTCATCCTGGTGGGCATTCTGGCCGGTCCCTCGGCGCTCGGTCTGCTGCCCGAGCCTGCGGTCGCGGATCTGAGGCTGATCGACCAGTTCGCCCTGGCCCTCATCGCCATGCTCGCCGGGGGCGAGTTGCGCATCGCTGTCCTGAAGCCCCACGCCGCCACGATCGCGGCGACGACGTTGACGGTGACCGGTGTGGTCTGGACGGGCATGGCGCTCGTCGTGCTGGCGCTGAGACCCCTGGTGCCGGCACTGGCGGGCCTCTCTTTGGCGGGAGCGCTGGGCGTGGCGCTTCTGTTGGGTGTCTGGGCGGCCAACTCCTCCCCGGACCTCACGGTCGCGGTCATCGAAGAGAAGAAGGCCAAAGGAGACCTGGCGGAGGTCATCCTCGGCATCACCATCGTGAAAGACGTCGTCGTCATCGTGCTGTTCACGCTGACGCTGGCGCTGGTGCGGCCCCTGCTGGTTCCGGGCGAATCGTTCTCGTCGCACGCGCTCGTGGAGTTGGCGCTCGAGGTGGGCGGGGGGATCGCGGTGGGCGCGGCGCTCGGATGGGTCTTCTCGCAGTACCTGGGAGGCGAGGGACACCGGTCCCGATCTCCTCTGGCGACGTTCCTCTTCGCGTATGTGCTCGTCGTGGTGGCGCGGGAGCTCCACGTCGAGCTGCTCCTCACCGGGGTGGCCGCCGGCTTCGTCATCGAGAACCTGTCCGAGGCGGGTGACCGGATGATCCGGGGAATCCGTTCGGTTGCCGTGGTGGTCTTCGCGTTCTTCTTCGCCGTGGCCGGTGCGAGCCTCGATCTCGGCTCGGCCGCCCGGTACTGGCCGGCGGCGGTGGTCTTTCTCGTCGCGCGTGCGTTCCTGACCAGGCTCGGGGCACGGTGGGGCGGGCGGCTCGCCGGCGCCGGTGCCGACATCCGCTCACGCGGCTGGCTGGGGCTGGTCTCGCAGGGTGGAGTGTCGCTAGGGCTCATCCTGGTTCTCGAACGGACCCTGCCCGACGTGGGGGGCGGGATCGTGGCGTTGGCCATGGCCGTGATCGTCGGCAACATCCTCGTCGGACCCGTCCTGCTCGGACGAGCGCTCGCGCCCACGGGGGGCAAGACGTGAGTCGGGAAGAGCACGGGCACGCACAAGCGCACCCTCACGACGGGCACGTGCACCACCACGGCGGCCTCGGCCGGGGGATGGTGAGACGGGGCGAGGAAGGAGGACGGCTGCGCTGGGCGCTGGTGGTCACGGCGGCGTTCATGGTGGCGGAGGTGGCCGGTGGCGTGGTGTCGGGTTCGCTGACGCTCCTCGCCGATGCCGGCCACATGCTCACCGACGTCGCCGCACTCGGATTCTCGCTGTTGGCCATGCGGTTGGCCGAGCGGCCTCCGGACGCCGAGCGCACGTTCGGGTGGGTACGCCTCGAGATCCTCGCGGCGCTGGTGAACGGAGCCGCGCTCCTGGCCATCTCGGTCTGGATCGCCTTCGAGGCTTGGAGACGCCTGAAGGAGCCGGTATCGGTGGACGCACCGATTCTGCTCTGGATCGGCGTGCTCGGCCTGGTCGTGAACGTGGTGAGCTCGGTGCTGCTCCACGGTCACGCCCACGAGAGCCTGAACATGAGGGGCGCGTACCTGCATGTGCTCGGTGATCTCCTGGGCTCGGTCGGCGCCGTCGTCGGTGGGCTGATCATCATGCTCACGGGATGGACTCCGGCCGACCCGCTCATCTCGGTGCTCATCGCCGTGCTCATTCTCGTGAGCGCCTGGCGGCTCGTGCGTGAGGCCACCGAGGTCTTGCTGGAGGCCGCGCCTCCGCACATCGACGTGACGGAGCTGATCGAGGAGCTGAGGGGCATCGACAGCCTAGAAGACGTTCACGATGTGCACGTCTGGACGCTCACCTCGGGCTTCATTGCGCTCTCCGGTCACGGTGTGATCGACGACCCCGCCGATCATACGCGCGTGCTCGAGGAGGTCAGGGAGAGGATGAAGCGTCACGGCATCGAGCACGTGACCTTCCAGCTGGAGTTGAGGCCTCTCTACCAGCTCCCGGCACAGGATCTACACACGAAGTCGTGATGCGGAGGGTCGACGAAGGCCGACATCCGTCCGTGCGCTTATCACGCGTCGGTTCGAGTCATGACCGAGCGTACCACGGCGATCGACGAGGTTGTTGACATACCTCGGCCCACCGTTACTTTCGCGCCAAGCCCCCATGGGCACTCCGAATCGGGTCGGAGAAGCCCCGGGTCCCAACCAAGGAGGAGAGGAAGGCCATGAGCCGGTCGGGCTGGTTCGACGATGAGGTTCTCGACACCGAGGTGCTCGCCAAGGGTGACGACGACCTCGACGATGACGAGGACGTGGTCGACGATGAGGACTGGTCGGACGACGACGAAGACGATTGGGACGACGACGAAGACTGGGACGACGACGAAGACGACGACGATGACGATGACGATGATGACGACGACGATGACGACGAGGACTGGGACGACGGCGACGATCTCTTCGGGCGCCGGCCGCGTCGCCAACGCCCGGATTGGCAGTGACCTCTAGACGGAACCAGGTCTCTTCCGCACTGGATCATGGAGCCGCCCCGGCCGATCGGCCGGGGCGGCTCCTGTGCATCCACTGCAGGGACGCGGTGAAACCCCCATGGGGTTGGGCGGGGTAGTCCTTTCATCATGATACCGATGACGAAGTGGGTGAAGCGGCTCCTGCTCGCCAACGTGGCGGTCTTCCTGGTCACGCGGGCCTACCCCCCGTTGTACCAGGCGCTCATGCTGGTTCCGCGGTGGATCGTGTACCGTCCGTGGACAGTGGTCTCGTACATGTTCCTGCATGCGGGCTTTGCCCACATCTTCTTCAACATGCTGGTCCTCTTCTTCTTCGGACCGCGTGTGGAGGATCGCCTGGGGGGAAAGCGCTTCCTTTGGCTCTACTTCCTCTCGGGCATGGGCGGGGCGCTCGGCAGCTTTCTGTTCGCCCGTCAGTACGCCGTGGTCGGAGCGTCGGCGGCCGTGTACGGTGTGCTGCTCGCGTTCGCCATTTTCTGGCCACGCGAGAAGATCTACATCTGGATGATCTTGCCCGTGGAGGCGTGGATCCTCGTGGTGTTCGCGGTGGGTGCGAGCCTCTACCTCGGCGTCACCGGATCGGAGTCGGGCGTGGCCCACTTCGCCCATTTGGGCGGCTTGGCCACGGGCTTCCTGTACCTGAAGTGGTCGGACTGGCGCATCGGTGCGGGCCGACGCGAGTTCCAACGCGCCATGGATCCCCGTCCGTCCGTCGTCACGTCGGACCGGAGCTCGCTCGATCGCTGGCGCACCATCCAGGTGAATGATCTGCACGAGCTGAATCGCGACGAGGTGCGGCGCCTGGTATCGAAAGCGGAGCAGGGAGGAGTGAAGAGCCTGAGCGAGGGAGAGCGGCAGTTCCTGGACCGGATGGCGGGCCGCTGAAGGCCCGCCTGAACCAAGCTTCGGTTCCGGCACCCGATGACCGACCCGACCCGCTACCCCGTTCCCGCGCGCGCCCACCGCGTGGAAGAGACCATCCGGCGGAGCCGATTCATCACGACGCTCGCCCGAGCCGCGACTTCCCACGCGGCGCACGCGTTCGTGGATCGTATCCAGGCCGAGTTCCCCGACGCCACCCATCACTGCTGGGCGTTCGTGGCCGGCCCGCCCGGGGTTACCACGCAGATCGGGATGAGCGATGCCGGTGAGCCGCACGGGACCGCCGGCAAGCCGATGCTCCACACGTTGCTCCACAGTGGGATCGGGGAGGTCGCCGCGGTCGTCGTCCGCTACTACGGAGGTGTGAACCTCGGGACGGGAGGACTGTCTCGCGCCTACTCCGGTGGCGTGAAGCTCGCGCTCGAGGATCTGCCTACCGTCGAGAAGGTCGAGCGCGTGGAGGTGGAGGTCGTCGTCGGATACGCGGAGGTCGACGCGCTCCAGCGCCTCATGCAGGAGCTGGACGTTGCGGTCGCCTCCCAGGACTTCGGCGCCGACGCCCGATATCGGTGCGGCGTGCCCGAGCGCCAGCTCGAGGCGTTCACGGCCGCGGTGGCGGAGATGACCCGCGGAGCCGGTACGGTGCGCGAGGCGTAGCCGGCCTTGGCCACCTCGCGGCTCACTCGGCCCTGAACGCTTGCACGGGATCGACCCCCGCGGCCCTCAGCGCCGGCACCAAGCACGCCAACGCGGCGACCCCGCCCAGAAAGAGGGCGACTCCTCCGTACGTGGCGGGATCGGCGGGGCCTACGCCGAACAGCATTCCCTGGACCAGGCGCGCCGCGAATAGCGAAGCCCCGGCCCCCAGCGCGAGGCCGCCCAGCACCAGGGTGAGACCCTCTCGAATGACGGATGAGAGGACCCGGCCCACCGTGGCCCCGAGCGCCATGCGGATTCCGATCTCGTGCCGCCTTCGCGTGACCTGATACGCCAGCACTCCGTACAGACCCACGGCGGCCAGGAGCAGCGCGACGGCGGAGAAAAGGAGGAGCACCACGGCGACGGCGCGGGCATCCGACGCCGTTCGGGAGATTGCGTCGTCCAGCGTGGAGACCCCCGCCAACGGCACATCGGGGTCCTCTTCCCGGAGCACGCTCCGGATGGCGGACGTCACCCCGGCCACATCCCCGTGGGTGCGAACCGCCAGCCGCATGGACGAGCTGGGCTGAGCGGCATAGGGGAAGTACACCGCCGGGTACACGCCTTCGGTCGGGTCCTCCATGACCACGTCTCCCACGACGCCCACCACCTGGAAGAGCGTCGGCTCCAGGCCTCCGGTGTCCACACCGACGGTACGTCCCACGGGGTCGGAGGTACCGAAGAGCCTGTGGGCGACGCCTTGGCTGATGACGACCAGTCGAGGCTCGCCTTCTCCGTCGTCGAGGGTCAGGTCACGCCCGGCGACCACGGGAATTCCCATCGTCTCGAAGTAGCCCGGCATGACCGTGCGCTGGTCGGCCATGCCGCCGAACACGCCCGATGTACCGAACCTCTCGGGTAGGTCGACCCGCACGTTCCCGCCCCGGTCACGGATCGGAAGGCGTGTGACGAGCCCCACCGCGTCGACACCTGGAAGAGCGGCCAGGCGCTCGCGCAGCTGTCGGTAGAATTCGACCCGTTCCTTTCCCTGCGGATACTTGCCGCCCGGGAGATACGCCTCGGCGGTGAGGAGATTGTGGGTGTCGAACCCGGGGTCCACTCCGCGGAGCTCGCCCAGGCTGCGCACCAGAAGCCCCGAGACCACGAGGAGCACCGACGTGAGGGCCACCTGGGTCACCACCAGGCCGCTTCGGAAGCGCGTGGCCACCCTCCCACCCGCGGTTCGTGTCCCGCCGTGTAGGTCCGACGCCGGATCGGCACGGGCCATATGCAGAGATGGCAGAACACCGAACACCAGCACCGTGACCAGAGACAGCCCGGCGGCGAAGCCCAGCATGGGCGGAGAGACCCGAGCCTCCACGGGACCGAGCTGGTCCATGGACACGAAGGTCAGAATGCCCCGCTCCAGCCATACTGCCAGGGCCGTGCCCACCACGCCCGCACCGAGGGCCAGAAGGGCGTTTTCGGTCAGGAGCTGCCGAGCCAACCGGCCACGCCCGGCGCCCATGACCGCACGCACGGCCAACTCACCACGACGGGCGCTGCCACGAGCCAGTAGCAGGC
This sequence comes from uncultured Gemmatimonadales bacterium, assembly GCA_963751265.1. Taxonomy (GTDB): domain Bacteria; phylum Gemmatimonadota; class Gemmatimonadetes; order Longimicrobiales; family Gaopeijiaceae; genus SZUA-318. The sequence continues at coordinate 529,079 of CAVVTU010000003.1, forward strand.
CCGCCACGTTGCCGCAGGCGATCAGAAGAAGCGCGGCCACCGCGGCCATGAGCAGGGCCAAGGTGGTCTCGTATCGCTCCGTGAGCGCCTCCCGCAAAGGCGTGAGGTTCAGGCCCTTGTCGCGGTTGGAGTCCGGGTACGTCTCGGCCAGAGCTCCGCTGATACGGTCCACGTCGGCCTGGGCGCGGTCCAACGTGACCCCGGGTCCCATGCGGCTCACCAGCACGAAGTTGTGGAATTGCCGCGCCTGAGCCCACGAGCCCCCGCGCTGGAGAGGAAGCCACAGGTCCGTGTCCAGGACGAACCGGAAGCCCGCGGGCATGACGCCGACGACCGTGTACGGTCGGCCTCCGAGGCTCACGGCTCGACCCAGCACGTCGGGGTCGCCTCCGAACCTCCGCTCCCAGAAGCCATGGCTCAGCACGACCACGTCGGGACCGTCCAGCTCGCCCTCCGTTCCGGTGAACTCGCGTCCGAGAGCCGGGCGCACGCCCAGGGTCGCGAAGAAGCGGGTGGACACCAGGACGCCCCGGACCCGCTCCGGCTCGCCGTCACCGCTCACGGTCGTGGCGATCTGGAAGGGGGTAAACGCGGCCAGGTCGGCGAACGATGCGGACCGTTCCCGGTAGTCGAAGAAGTCGGGGCCCGACACCGTGTAACCGACCTCCCCGTGCCTCGTGACGCGTCCCATCACCAGATGATCGGGCTGACGGTACGGAAGCGCCCGAAGGAGCGAGGCCTCCAGGACTCCGAACATGGCCACGTTGCCACCGATGCCAAGCCCCAGGGTGAGCAGGACCGCCACCAGGAATGCCGGCTGCTTGAGGAAGGATCGAAGCGCCACCCTCACGTCCTGAGCCAGATCACCCAACACCGTCGAACCGCTCATGGCCCCCATCTACTCCTCTCGGCGGACCGCGCCGCCGGAAGACGGACATCACGCTACCGTTCAGATGACCATCGAGACCGGTTGGTTGGAAGGGTCTTCCGGGAGCGGCCGCGTTGGGACTTCCTCGCCGGGTCGGATGGCCGGAAGCGTCCTCGGCGGCTTCCCTCCACCTCCTGGAGGGGCCGGTCCGTGCCGTACCCGGAGCGCCCCCTCGACCGCAGTCCAGAGAATGTCCAGCTCGTCGCTCCAAAGGACCCGCCATCCGCGAGGCATGCGCACGAGCTGCATCACCTTGACCTCCGAGCGGGATCCAGGGAGCCGGGGCGTGCTCCGGTAGACCACGTGCGCGGTGTCCCGTCCCTCGTCCACGTGGCCGAGCACGGTGTCGTCGCGTTCGTAGATGGCGTCCATCAGGCCGGGCATGTCGTCGACCACCGCTCCGACCGCGCGCGTGAACACCGCGCGCGAAGAGAGTCCAGCGTACCCTGCTGAATCGTCGGTCTGGGTGAGAAAGCGGCGGATGTCGCCGGTGGTATCGACCCGCACCATCTGTGTCACCACGAGATGGAAGCGATCGAGTGCGGACGGGTCGATGAACTGAGCCGCGGTCTTCCATCGGATCGCGCGCACGGAGCGCAGGAAGAGTCGGGCGGTCTGCTCCGGCGTGGCGGTGACCCGCTCGATCGTGCGTTGTTGCGCGGCAGCCGGTAGGCCGGCCGCCACGAACGGAGCTGCCGCCAGGAGAACGACGATGGCTGCTCTGGTGCGCACGCACGCTCCCGCCCGGAGGGGACCCCGTGGACCATGCCGCGGGTTATCAGAATGATAAGCTACACGAACCACGCGCGTGGCCGTGGTCATTCCGGCCGACCACGCTACATTCTTGTCTATGCGACGAATCCGGCTTCTGGCAACACTCCTGCTCTCTGCGGCGGCCCTTTGGGTTTCCGCGGCGGCTCCCGCGCGGTCCCTCGTGGCCGATGCAGGAGGAGGCCGGGCCGCGCTGTGCAGCCCCTCCGCAGGTCAGCACGCAGGCGCGAGGCTGGCGTTGTCCGCCGTGACATCCGGGGGTGAGACGGAAGGTGAGGGCGTCACGCGCCCGACGCTCCCGTCAGCGACTCCGGAAACCAGGCCGGCCGACCGTCGTCGTGCTCTGCCCGCGCGGGACGCAGCCGATCCCGCCGGGCCAAACCGGGCCTCGCGCCAGGGCCGCTGCGCTCATCCTCCCACGGCTCCTCCCGCTCGGATCTGAGGTTCCGATCCGACGCCTCCGGACCGCGCCTCGCGCGGCCCGGAATCTCCGAGAGACCCGAGCCCCCGCATCCAGGGGGTGGGAGGATCCGATCATGTCGCAGTTCCATCACATCATCCAGACGCTTCCGCGGGACCCCGCATCGATCTTCGCGCTCGGCCTGACCGTCGTGGCGGTCGTCTTCATCGTCTACGTCGGACGTGGAGACAAGCCCGAGGACGAGGGGACCAAGCAGTCCTGACAGCCGTGGATCGGGGCCGGCCGGGAGCATACGGACGGCCCCGGACGGGCTACGCCACATACTGTCTCAGAACCCTGTCCGAGGCCCCGTTGAACCAGGGCCCGGGGCGCGTTACGTTTTCGTGCTCCAGAGGCTGCGTATGCGCGGCCCAGAGGGCCTGTAGCTCAGGTGGTTAGAGCGCACGCCTGATAAGCGTGAGGTCGGTAGTTCGAGTCTACCCAGGCCCATGTCGCAAAACGAAGCCCCGCTTGGCCTTACGAGGCCGGGCGGGGCTTCATCGTAGTTGAGAACCGTTCCCGGGTGCGGTCTGGGTGCGGTCCTGGGTGCGGTGGGGTTCCGGGCGCGCGACCCGGTTCAGCTTCCGGCTGTGGGGTCCGGAGTGGCCATGACCAGAAGGGCTTGGACCTTGGCTTCCGGGAGGCCCATCGACCGAAGGACACCTTCGAGGTCGGCGGGCGTGGCCTCCGTGGGATTCGCTGCGTCGCGGCCCCGCGCGAGCTCTCGAGCCGTTGCAGTCGCCTGAAGGACGTCCGGGTCCTGCCCGTCCATGTAGATCCGCTCTCGGGTCGAGGAGCCAGGGGTCCAACCACCTCCCGCGTCTCTCACGCGTTCATCGGTCGACACACGACGCATGCGGTCGCTGGAGCGACGTCTGATTCCGTACCACGCTCGCCCTGGAACGTGCTTGATTCCGACGCTTGCCTCGTAGGCGGCGAAGAACTTCAGGAGGTTTCTTCTGGCCATACGGCAGGGGGGGTGGCCGGGCCGCGGTGGGCGGAGTACCCCGTCGCGGAGCTTCCCGGCAGGGAACAGCGGATAGTCCTGGAGGCGGCCCTTTTGATAGGCCTCCTCGTACGCGGCCAGATGCCCGCGGTTCGATGGGTCGACGCCAAGGGCGGCGTCGACGACGGAGCGTTGATGGGCGGACAGGAAGACCAGGGCTCCGGGCTTGCGGCCCACTCCGTGGATCTCGAGGGTGCCAAACCCTGACCCGGCCCCGGAGCTTAGGTCGAGGTCTGACCTGTCGCAGCGGATGACCTGGCCGATGCGGTATTCGGCGCCGACCTCGGCAGCGAGTCCGAATCGGGGATCAACATCGGGACCGTTCATCCCGCCCCAGAACCGGTCCATCTCTGCGTCCGTGTGGCGCGGCCGCGCTGGCTTGGCGGACTTCTGTGCGGTCTCCTGCCACTCCTTGCGCAACTCCCCCCGCCAGCCCCGCTTCGGCGCTCGGAATGAACTGACAAGGTCTTCATCCAAGAGCCAAGCGCCGACGGCAGCAAGGGCGGACACAGCGATCTCCGCCATCCGCCAACCCTGGCCCCACTCGGGCTGACGGGCGAGGAACTCGCGCCACAGCAGCCGATAGTGGCGAGGCCGAAGTTCCGTCCAGAGCGTGTCTGACCCCAGCCCTTCAAGGACCCGTGCACGCGCTCTTCGGACCTCTTTGTGCCGAGCCGTCTTCGATGGGTACCGCCCAACGCCGGGTTTGAGGGCCAGGTCGAAGCCTTGCTCGAGGGTGAGTCCCTTCTTCTCATCCTCGTCAAAGGACTCCTGCTGCAGACCGTAGAGGGCTTGCCGGAACTGCGTGCGGGCCAGGCGGATGGCCTTTTTCACCCGCGCTTGGTCGATGACGCCATCCTCGGTCCGAACGGTACTCAGTCCGGTGAGACGCGGCTGGCGGCGACCACCGTCGGCGTACCAGTGCAACCACAACCCATCGCGATCGCGGCGCTCACGCACCTGGACCTTGCGCCCGTCGACCTCGAGGTCGACGAACCACAACGCTGGCCGCTCTGATCCGGGCGTGATCATCTACAGTGACTGCGCATACCGGAGAGCGGACTCGCGGTCGACCAGGATCCTGCTGCCCTTGCGTCTGCTGCGGACTCGCCCCTTGCGGACCCAGTATCGTACCGCGTCCGGAGACAGGCCCAGCTCCCTCGCGACGGCTGTGGGCGAGACCTCGTCTACGACCACGGCCGCGTCCCAAAGCGCCCTGCGGATCCTGGACACCGCGGCCTGAAGCACCCGTGCACGAGGGTCGTCCTCGTCGAACTCGAGTGCCCGGGCGGCGTGTCGATCGAGGTCATCGAGCTCCGCCACGATGGGGGCCAGACAAACACGTTCGACGTCCGGATAGGCGTTCTCGCCCGGGGACGGCGCTTGTGGGCTCTTCGGTGGTGAACGTCGGTGCATCGGTCGTGTCTGTGGAAGCGAACGGTGTCCGCCACGCGGCCACCTACAGACACGAGTAGGGGAGGTTCGGAGGCGGCGACCAGGGGGTCCCCCTATGGCCGCCGGCCCCCTGAGCCCAAGCCGTCGGAGCACCGGTCAGACCAGGGGCGCAGGGTTGAGCCCGTCGAAACCCCTGACCCAACCCGCGATGTCGTCGTCGGTCATGTCGTCGAGGGCGACCGCGAGGCCGGCGAGCTCGTCGGCCGGGTACCGATCAGGGGACGCCTGAGCCACCCATGCGAGCGCGCACCGACGGATGACCCATGCGTCGGGCCCGTCCGGTCGTAGGATCCCGGGGGCGACGTTGCCAGAAGGAGCCGCCTGCCTGTCGCCCCTCTCGACCTCCTCTACCGCCTCCCAAAGGGAAGCCCTCCGAATTGGGAGCAGCGCGATAGTCTGCAGCGCCCCGAGGAAGTCCTCCTCGAGGTGGTCGATGTCGGCGGAGGGGGGACACAATCCCGTAGAGTGCTGCGTCCTGCGAGCCGGTGCGAACATGGTACGCTCTCCTGCATCGGGTCAGGACCAGCGCCTGACCTCCACACCGCCAGCGTACCGGGCGTTGTTCGTTTCTCCGGAAATCCACAGAGAGATGGGTGCAGGAGAGGCTCAGGGCGGGGAGGCCCATCCTGACGGGTGTACGGGGTGGAACGCAGTCGCCAGGGCGGCCAACCCGTGGAGACGTGGCCAGTCGCTGGATTCAAGTGCGAAGGCCGCGAAGGACGCGCAGGATTGAGAGCAGCGGCCCCCGGAGTCGGCGGAACACTACCACCTAGGTTACTGAGGACTGGCCTCGTCGCTGAAAGGAGCCTCGAGCACCTCTGGACGCCGCATCATTCCAGACTGTGGGACTACGTGGACGACCGAGCGTGGTGAGGGAAGGGAGGATCCAGAGGCGCGCGCCGACGGTCCTTGGATCGAGTGGGGAGCCCCGGGGGGCGGTCGATCGCCCTATCTACCGGGAGTCAACATCGACCACAAAGCGAGAATGAATCGGATGATGCGATCGAAGAGCCGTAGCCAGATTCTCACGGGTCGGGGTTCAACGCTGTCTGGGGGCGCCGCGAACTTCTTCAGAAGGTCAGCGGCGGCGATGTCGTCCTCCTCGGCCGCGAGCCGCATCGCTTTTCGAACGGGCAGCCGGCGGATGGCGTCAGCGTCCACTCCCACCATCGCGGCAAGGGACTCAATGCGTTCGCGCGAGAGGTTCTCTCCTACGGTCATCAAGTTGTGCGCCGTGCCGACACTGACGCCCGCGACGTCTGCCAACCAGCGCCTGGTGGGCTGGATGCCCCGCGTTCGGGCCTCCTCCACGATCTCGCGAGTCTGCTCCCCGCGTTCAACGATTGAACGCTCTGACCGGCAGCTGTCCTCGTTGAACGCCTTCAACAACCAGTCGAGCCGGTCTCCGGTGAGCACTCGCACCGGCAAAGGCCGTCCAGCTGCCCGAGCTGCCAGGACTCTGCGCCGACCAGCGACGACGGTCAGACGGCCGTCGGTCTCCTGGCCAACCAGCACTGGTACCAACACGCCGTGCCGGAGAACGGATCTGGCCAACTCCTCGCTGGCGTTGCTGGTGGCCGACTGCCCTACCAGAACCGTCTCGGGCGAGACGGTCCTGAACTCGGCGTTGTCTCGCGGCTTCATATGTTGAGACATGGTGGACATCCCTGGATTGAGGTGGCGCTCAGTCATCGTACTTGGCGCGCCTGGCCGGACGGAAACGGGTCGCCGTTCGATACCGGATACCTGCCGCCGTTTTACCTGCGGGACCCAGGCAACTGGCACTCTGCTCCCGGGTCCCGCATGCAGGGTGTTCTGGGCGACCTACTCGCCGTACGCGATTGCCGCGCCCCTGACGTACCCGGTCAATTCCTCATCCGAGAAGTCTTCGATGGCCGCCATGAGCCCGTCGAGGTCGTCGCGATCGTAGTGGGCGAAGTCCCACTGCACCCGGCACCAATTGACGATCATGAATCGGAGCGTGCGGGGGCCGGGGCCCTTCGCGCTGAGGACCCCGTGCCCCTTCTCGGTCGCAATCCGGACGGGCAACAACGCGAGATCGACCAGGGTCCGGGTGACGGCCTCATCGAGAGGGGTAGTGGGAGGGAGGAGGGCGAGAGGGGCGACCGCTGCGGCACTCATCTTCCATGCGGGCGTGGCCATGGTTGAAACCTCTTTCTTGACGTTGGACTGAGAACGGCGTGTGAGCCGTCCGCGATCCACGTCACCCTACCCGACGGCCAGGCGATCTCCAGAAATCCGGCGGCGGTGAGCAAACGCCGCCGCTCATCACATCGGCGGCTGGAATCGTGAATGACCGCTGCGCCAAGCCCGGGAGGTGTGAGGTCCTCCACTGCCGGTCAGGCAGGTGATTACATGGCCAAAGTTCGCCCCCAGGAGGTGCCGGCCATGAGCACACGGTAAGCTAGGTCGAGCCGCCAGCTGCCTCGGCCTTCGGCTTGTTCGGCCGAGCGTCATCCCACGCCTTGGCGCGTTCCACAAGTCCGGTCACCTCGGCATCAACCAGCTTCAACGCTTGTTCCATGAACCTCTTGGTCGGACGCACAAGGCCCCATGACTCCTCGAGTCTGCCGGCCGCGACCATCGCATCGAGGACGCTACGCGTCCCCGACGACATGTTGGAGAGGTGGCCATTGGTGTGCGCGAATGCATTCCGGACGAGGTCGATCTCCCGCAGCTGTCCAGGGGCGTCAGACGATGTGAAGAGTTCGAACTTGAGGACTTCGGGGAAGTACTTCCGAGCCCGCTCGAACGTGGTGCGGCCCCTAAGATCAGAGAGGGCCAGAGTGGCAGGAATCCTCTTCCGAAGGAACTCTGCTACTTCTTGCAGAGATGATTCGTAGGCGCCCCAAACGAGGGGGAGCACCGCACCGCGATAGACTCGGGAGAGGTGTGCTCCACTTCCCACTCAAGTTCCTGGTACGCCAGCCTCCTCGCCCATCTCGTCGTCGGTCAGGTCAGGCAGCGGCACAAGCTCGCCTCGCTCGACGCGGCGGGCCCTCCAGGCTATACCGGTCTCCCGAATGATGTCATCCCGTTCCTGCGTGCCGAGCACCCCCGCGAAGGGCGTTGACTGCCGCAAGCTTCGACCCACTTCATCGTCAGCGGTGATGGCCGCGGCGATTCTCTCAGCAGGCCAATCCTCAAGGACGACACTCCACCGCTCGTAGTACGGCTGCACCCCAGCCGACTGCCCGCGGCGCAGGTTGTCGCGTGCGACCACGAGCACGTGCTCCGGATCCACCAGCAGGCGCTCCGCGATGATCCTATGCAACGCGAGTTTCTCGAAATCGCGAAGTCGGTGGATTCCACCCTCACTCATCTGGTCAGGCCTCCGTCCTGAAACCGTGGGATCCCCCCTCGCCTTACGATTCTCGTGGTTGTCCACTTCCTCCCAGGAGGTGTGTCCCGGGAGCGTGCGGATCGCCGTGGGTGGTTGCCGACGACAATGGCTGGATCAGCCCGATCCGACACGCAAGACGGGAACGGAGCCGACGCCCTTCTCTATTGTTCGTGCCGGAACGGCCTAACCGGTCGGACAGGTACCCCACACGGGGCGAGCGAGGATGAAGCTTGCGAGAATGCGCGTCCTGCTCGTATGCTGCCCGTAGTTTCTCTACCACGACGCGCGCTGGAGCCCTGCCCGTGAGAAACGCCCGCGCCATGCCGAGCCTCGCCTCGGTCAGAAGAGCACTAGGTATTCTGGGTGCCGTGGGCCTTCTGAATGCAGTTTCCTGCAGGCCCTCGGCCGCACAGGAGCCCGCCAGTGGTCAGGGCTGCGGCTCCCGCGGAGAACAATGCTCGTGTCCGGTCTACGAGTGGCAGTGGGGCGTTACCTACTACAGGTCTTGGCAGGATGTCCATCCCCCATCGTCCGGGCCACTGCTCGTACCTTGCCGAGACCGAGCGGACTGCAATCGGGACCTTGGGGAGTCCAGAGAGATCCATACCAAGCTCCTTGAGCGCGCTCGCGGAGACCTCGCTTGGACTCAGAAATGCTTGGTGGACGAGAGCTGTGGCTTCAGGAGCGCTTACTTCCTCGATGAGCTCCGCAATAGCGTGAGCGTGTTGCAGCGCGAAATAAGAGCAGAATCATCCACGCTTGCGAGCTTCATCGGCCCACACTGCGCATCGCGCTCGGTCTCGCGAGATCGACGTGCCCACAACGTACTGCGAAACGAGGCTACAAAGGCCGCCTTCGGGGCGCTCGCGCGATCGAATCTCGCGAGCATTGATGCCTCGCTGACGCTCAGGATCGGCAACTTGATGAAGGCAGACCGAGTTGGGCGTGCGGCTCCGACCGGCGGCGTCGTGCGGGAATACCAACAGGCCCTCGTGAGAGGCGTGCGACAGGCCCGAGTCACTAGAGAGAGACTCAACGCCACGCTCGAAGCCGCTCTGGGTGGCCGGGACGACGGCTGGATCGATCGGGTTGAGACGGCGTTGGGAGCGTTCCAGCAGGAACTAGCTACGGGAAGCGCGATCTCGTCCGAGATCAATGACTTGGCGGGGTTGATCCCGGAAGGCACAGTCAGCCCGCAAGGAGGTGGTGGGAGGGGTGGCGAGATCGACAGAGGAGCTCGTGAGCTCTTTAGGGATGGGCCGTGGACGCTGTCCATACAGGGCACGGATCTGGTATGGAGGGAAACGATCGGTGGCACCACTACTGAGGAGAGGGACCAGGGCCGCCGGATGCCAGTCACGGCGGTTGAGATCTACTTAGTAGCGTTCCGTAGGGGGGTGGAGGCGCACTACTTCTGCTCGGCCAACTGCACTTGGGTCGACTACCTGACAGGAGAACGGGGCACGGCCACGGGAGCAATGCAGACCTTCGATCACGCAGATCAGCAACGCTTCGCTGTAGCACTCCGTAGCGTGGGCTTTACATGCGCTTCGATCCGGTACGAAGAGACCTCCCCGGAGTTCAAGCGGCAAATGTACCTGCGCCGGCCCCTGATGGAGGACCTGACCAAATGTACCGTGGGCAACTAGTCGGATATGGTCTCAAAGAAGGCAGAATAGTCAGTTCCGCGGATGGGACAGTGGGGACGCGCCGTCGGGTGGCGTGGGCTGGCCTATGGCTGGCAACCACCATCGGGATGAGTCCTCTGACCGTGTCAGCGCAGAGCAGCGAATGTGGTTCAGCCGAGGTCAGGCGTTCCGAAACCACCGGAAATGTTCCCGAACAGTGGCGCAGGAATGCCGAGGCGCGACTGCGCTGCTTGGGATACTCTCCGCGTGAAATCGAACTCGCTTGGCGTCATGGGAATGAAGAGAATGCAGGGGATGTCCTTGCTCGGGGCACCACGACCACCCGAAGTCTGACCGAAGTGGACTACTTCGCTCTGACAGCCAACAGGCCCCTACAGGCCCTAACCCCACCCGAGGCGTGTTACGGAACCGTTGACGGGGGTACTAAGTGCCTCGGTTCATACAGTCAGTATTTGAGTGTTCAACAGGGTGGTATCCTGAGGTGGCGCCAAGAAGCCCGCACCGATTTCGGGGATTGGTTGAGGGTGGAATACTCGTTCAGCCTCTGGTCTGTGGGAGCCGAGGTACTGACGGTTTCCGGGAGTCCTGACACCGCCGGGCCGGATGGCGTCCCGCTGAGAGGCGTATACGCTCAGTGTTTGCCCGCAAGTGGCGAGTGTGTAAGGGCCGAGGTATTGACGGATCCGTCCCTCCCCCCACTCACCGACAGCAACGCCTCACTCGGCCTCATTCTGTCGGATCCCGAATTGATCGGCGAGTTCAAGGAAGGGCTTCGGAGGCTGCGTGCGGCCGCGCTCCAAGACTCACTGTACGCTCCGCCTCGGCGACGCTAGGCCATCTCTCTCCCGAGCAGCTGCTAACGACTCTCCGGTTCAATCGGGGCACCAACATGCCGACCGAACCAGTCGGCCCGTGAGGCGTTGGTTCGTATCCTCGACACTCTTGTGAACGCGGGTAGCGATGGGGCTCGCCGACTTGGCTATGGGCTGGCGAGCATACTCCGGTAGTGGTGCCACCCCTTGGTAGGTAGGTGGGTAGGTTCAACTCCGGATCAGTGCCGAAGAGTCGAGATCCGAGTCCGGACCGGAACTGGTCCTGCAGCCTGAACTTCCTCACTTCTGCCGGAATCGGCTCTCCGTGGGCCAGGCTTTGGGAGCAGGGGGTCCCCTCGACTCCCTCCCCAGGATCTTATGCGCCATGTGTCGGCGACGCCTCCTGACTAGTTGTTAGGGGACAGCAGCCTTGGAGAGGGACTCCACCACGGGGAAGGCGACCCACGTTCGGGCGTCCCATCGGTCCCTGTTGCGAGGACTACCCTGCCTGCCCCTTCACCTGGCGGACACGCTGGGGCACTTGAAACCAACAGCGCTCCACCATCTGTAGTTCGCCGGCACGGCTCAGTTCCGATGCAAACTGGCAATGAGAGTAGTTCGAGTTGGGAGGAGGCGTCGGCACGTGCTCAACCGAAGGCTCGGCGGAACGAACCATCAGCGCCAAAGAGCCGGATCTGGTTAGATCCGCCATCCGCCACGACAAGCGTTCCATCGGCCAGTCGACTCGCAGCCCGGATCAGGTCAAAGGTCACCCGAGGATCACCAGCCGCCTGCCCCAAAGTGAGGCTCTTGGAGGATGCCTCTGCCCAGACCGTGCTGCCCCTAGCCTCCGGGTTCCTGACGATCTCAAGGCCGGCGCTGTCGACCACCGTCACGACGTTGGGTGGGCTCTTGGCTCGGCAGCCCATCACGGTCAATGACACGAGAACCGGTACCACGGTGCGGAAGCGCACCCTGTCTCTCCGCGCCGTCCCACACCGACGCCAGTAGGGCATCAACGAGAAGCCCAGGACCCGCACACCGGAGTGTTCACCGGAGCCGCGTCTCTTGGTGGCAAGGGGCTTCGTGATATGGGTCCCTCGACCAATCGTCGCACCTCGATCCGCTCCACGTTCAGGTCATCATAGGACACCCCCAGAATCGAGTGCCGAAGAAACGCGAACGGGAAGAACCGACGGGGAAGCCCGGCCCGCGCGACTGGTTCGCCGTGCGAATAGGCAGTCCAAACCAACGGGTACTCGTCTGGGCGGAACGGGTCTTGCACCCAGAGGAGACTGTCCGCACCCGCCACGATGTCACCGAAGGCGGGTGCCATGTTGGGGTAGACTCCTACATCTGTTACGCCGATCCCTCCCCGCGGCCTATCAAGTCGTTCGTCCAGCATGTGCTGGTAAGCCTTCCTTACCTGATCTGTAACAGCCTCAGCCCGCGTGATGGTGCGGATGGTCGCCACGCGCTCCAGGCCCGCACCGAACTCGGTGATGCCGGTGCTGTCCTGGCCGCCGTAGTACACACTGTTGGCGGAGACGCCGAAGACCGCCTGTCGTGCAAAGTCCAGAAGGAGGTAGGGGCCTTGTGGATGCGGCGGAGCCAGCATGTCGGCTCCGGGCAGATCGACGACCGAGTCTATTGTGCGGCCATCATTGTCAAGGAGCTTCAGCGAAACGCTCACGCGGTACGGTGTGCCGGCCTTGGTCGTGGTGAGGTAGTGATACGACCGTGCCACAAAGCGGCCATCGGCCAACCGGCCCAGCACGTCGGGCGCATCCTGTGTGAAAGGTCCCAACGAGATCATCCGGGACAGATTGCCGTCCGGGCCGAAGATGGTGATCCGGGTCTGGAACGGATCGAAAGCACCGACGGAGTCTCCCCCAACAGGGAAGATCCGGCGCAGCCACTCGAATTCGCCCGGGCCTTTCCCTCTTCTCCCGACTGACTGCATGAAGCGGCCTCGAGCATCGAAATATCTGATTTCGCCACTCTCGCAGTTCGCGACCACTATGCTGCCATCTGACAAGCGGATCGCGCTCGTAACGCCGCTGAACTCATACGGGGTCTTGCCGGTCGTCACTCCAATCGTGACGTCGGGCGTCTCGGCCACTTTGAGCGTCGGGATTCTCGCTCCGCGATCACCGCTACCTGCTTCAGGCACGGGTATCTTCTGATCGACCCCCGCTCCACCACTCGAGTCGGCGGCCCTTCGGCACCCGCCAACGAGTACGAGAGCCGCCAGAAGACATCCGTGACGCACACTCACCATTGCCTCCCGACTCGATGGGGAGCTTCTTCATGGCCTTCAGAAACGCCAACATCCTCTCATGCACATCGAGACCAGATCCCGACTCTATCGGCCCCGCTGCCACTGCTCAGGGCGCTTGCAATTAACGTTCGTAGAGTTCCGACGCCGGCGCCCTCACGCCAAGGGAGAAGCTGTGTCGTATAAGCTATCTAACGCCGCTTCCCCCCTCCACAAATGGGACATTTTCGCCCGGCGTTGACACGCGGGGCTTTCTGAGAACTCTTTTCAGATGGCCGGCGGTTCGCGGACGCCCCTCTCATCCGTGACGCCTGACTCGGTAGACGATGACATCCTCCACACCCTGGTCGTCTCGGACTCTCCCGACGGCGCGGCCGTATGCCACGTCCAGGAGATCTACGCTCTTCGGCAGCTCCACGGCGCCGATGGGCCGTCCTCCGAGATCGAACACGATCCAGGCACGCTTGAGCTCACCCCACTCGACGGCACTCCCCACCCAGACATCACCGTCGCTATCGATCAGCAGACGGTCGAATGCAGGATACGTGTCGTCGTGCGGGGCCAAGAGGAGTGCTTGTTTCAATGGCTCAGGAAGATCGCTGGAGATCTGACCCGTCCAGTCGGCCTTCCATGCCTTCAGATCACTGCTCGAGACCCAGGCTCCTTCAAAGCGTCCGATCAATCGCAACAGAACCACACCCGTGGAATCCAGGACCGTCGCGTTCAACGAATCGGTGGATCCCAGCACAGCTCGCCCCGATCGACCGAACGCAGCCAGGTGCCGGCCGAAGCCGAGAGGAGTACTGAGCCAGCCGCCGCTGGGAAGGGTGGTGTAGCTCTGCTCGTCGGCCCCCCACCGACCGAGTGAGTCCGGCGATGCCTGACCGTCGGAATATCGAAGCAAGGGGGTCGAATCCTGCTTGATTCCGTTGGCGGATAGGAGATTGAAAGGGCCTGTTGGACCGAAGGGCACGGTAAGCTGTGGTTGCAGGAGTGGCAAGCGGTGGTGTTCCAAAACCCAGGCGAGGTAACGAGGAGCGAGGTGCGTCGTAGGTTGGTGCCCTGTTTCCGACGGTGGAGGAGGGTGGCAGTATTGGCGGACGACGCGAAGCGATGACCACGCCGTTTCAGATGCTCATCATGATGTTCGCGGGATGGGTCAACGAGCATCAACGCAGCGTCATCGCCTACCTGCAGGAAGAGAACCGAGTCCTGCGGGAGCTCCATGGGAAGAAGCGGCTACGGTTCAACAACGACCATTCCCTGGCCCAGCTACTTGAGTTGGATCTCCCGATCCCTGATCACACCACGCTGTCACGGCGACTGAAGAAGCTCGGTGACGTTCGGTTTCGCAGGCTCGCCACGGACCGACCGCTTCACCTGCTCATCGACAGCACGGGGCTCAGGATTCACGTCGGGCCCTTGAGAAGGCCACCGAAGAGAAGGGCTTGGAGGAAGCTGCACCTCGCGGTTGATGCCAGTACGGGTGAGATCGTTGCATCGGAACTGACCGATCGCCGAACCCACGACTGCACGCGGGTCGGCCCGTTGCTGGAGCAGATCGACAACCCGCTGGCCTCCCTCTCAGCAGACGGTGCTTACGACGCGGCGGGGGTCTACGAGGCGGGTCAATCAAAGTGCGAGGACGAACCGTTAGGATGCTCATCCCACCTGGACGAGGGGCCCAACTGGCTCCAAGGCCGTCGCCCGCATTGGAGGAGAGAAACCGGAACATCCACTCCATCCACGAGCTCGGTCGTCGCGAGTGGCACAAGCGGTCCGGGTACAGCAAGCGCAGCATGGTCGAGAATACTGTCTACCGGTACAAGACGATCATCGGTCGACGAATGAGAAGTCGCACCATCGCTGGGCAGCGCGTTGAAGTACAGCTGGCGAGCAAGATCCTCAATACGATGATCGGTTTAGGAATGCCCGACAGCCGCCGAGTGGCCTGATCTCCGCTCGCGGGACGGGGCATCTGTCCCCAATTCAGAGCCATGCAACAACGCCGCGTCCCGACCTCCCGAAGCACTCGCCGGCCCAGTGCCTTGCCTTTCGCTGCCAGCCGCCTCCGTAATTCAGGAAGCCCTCGGTCTGCCGAAGCGGAAGATGGAAGACCACACGGATCGTTAGCGCGGCCTCGATCGCAATGTTCGCGTAGGTACGCTGGCCGCCGGGCCTGCCGCTGGCCGGAGCACGCCAGGCATCGAGCGCCGCATCTGAAAGCCAGACGGTCACGTCGCCACGACGCCGAAGGCCGGCCTCGTACTCCGGCCAATTCCGTACCCGATACTGGGACTTCGCGTGCTTGTACTGGCTTCGCTTCGGATACTTCATCGCTGGCGGCTCCGGGTCAGGGGCTTCGCATCACAATGAAACCTATGCCAGGAGCCATGCACCAACGCCGCGAGAAGGAACCTCTGTCTGAACCGGAAGATCAGGCAGCGCGCCGCGCGTAGCGGTGATGGAGCCCGCCGACCTGCGGCCGCGCGACTACCTCGCCGAACGAGGGGGGCTCAACTTCACGGCCATCCGGGGCGTCGCCGTCCAACGAACGGTGGGTTCGCGACGCGTGGTAGTAGGAGGCGTAGCTGCGAAGTACCCGCAGGAGGTGTCGTTCGTTGAGCACGACGACGTGGTCGAGGCACTCCCGCCGGATGGAGCCGATCAGGCGTTCGCAGTAGGCGTTCTGCCATGGGGATCCCGGCGCGGTCAGCACTTCCTCGACGCCCATCGACCGCACTCGCGGGGCGACGTCGCCGGCGAAGCACTTGTCCCGGTCGTGAAGTAGGAATCGAGGCTGGGTGTCGTAGGGGAACGCCTCGATGAGCTGTCGGGCGGTCCAAGCAGCGTTGGGTGACGTCGTGACGTTGAAGTGCAGGATCCGCCGCCGGTCGTGCGCCATGATCACGAGCACGTAGAGCACGCGGAACGTGGCCGTGGGGACAACGAAGAAGTCCATGGCGACGATGTCACCGAGGTGGTTTTCGAGAAAGGAGGGGAGTGTGCGAAAGACTGTGTAAATGGCCATGGTGTAGGAATCCCGTACCGAAGGGGAGTACTCCATGGCGGAAGAGCAGGAGCTCAGTGAGAAAGAACTGAACGCGATCTTGGACCGGCTGATTCAGGGCAAGACACCCGAGGATATCCTGGGTCAGACGGGGCTGGTGAAGGACCTTACGCGCCGGCTGGTGGAGCGTGTGCTGGAAGGGGAGATGACGGCGCACCTGGGCTACGAGAAGCACGCCCAGGAAGGGCGCGACGGCGGCAACTCGCGCAACGGCAAGACGGGCAAACGGGTCAAGACTGACACCTCGGACATCGACCTTGAGGTCCCGCGAGATCGGGACGGCACGTTCGACCCGGTGATGGTGGCGAAGGGCCAGCGGCGGCTCCCTGGCTTCGACGAGAAGGTGATCGCCCTGTACGCCCGGGGGATGACGACGCGGGAGATCCAGGGGCATCTGAAGGAGCTGTACCAGGTCGAGGTATCTCCGACGCTGATCTCGGCGGTGACGGACGCGGTGCTGGAGGACGTGCGGGCGTGGCAGGCTCGCCCCCTCGATGCCGTCTACCCCATCGTGTACCTCGACGCGATCCACGTGAAGATGCGTACGGCGGGCCACGTCGAGAGCCAGGCGGTCTACCTGGCGCTGGCCATCAATCTCCAGGGCCAGAAGGAGTTACTGGGGCTGTGGGTGGGCGAGGCCGAGGGAGCCAAGTTCTGGCTCAGCGTGCTGACCGAACTCAAGAACCGCGGCGTTCAGGACATCCTGATCGCGGCCGTGGACGGGCTGAAGGGCTTTCCGGACGCCATCGAAGCGGTCTACCCCAAGACCCAGGTCCAACTGTGTATCGTGCATCTCATCCGAGGCTCACTGCGCTACGTGTCCTGGAAGGAACGCAAGGTCGTGGTCAGGGACCTGAAGGAGATCTACCGGGCGCCGACGCTCGAGGCGGCTGCCCAGGGCCTGGAGACATTTGCCGAGCGCTGGGACGGCCGGTTCCCTCAGATCAGCCGGATGTGGCGGACGCACTGGACGAACCTGACGCCGTTCTTCGACTATCCGCCGGAGATCCGGAAGGTTATCTACACGACCAATGCGGTGGAGTCGGTCAATGCCCAGCTAAGGAAGGTGACGAAGCACCGGGGCGCATTCCCCACCCCCGACTCCGTGAGGAAGGTGTTGTACTTGGCGATCATGAAAGCCAGCGAGCGGTGGAGCCGGCCCGTCCAGGACTGGACCTCTGCCCTGAACCATCTGTCCATCGTCTTCGAGGGACGGATACCCGTTTGATGTCGAGGCCATTTACACAGAATTCCTGACACCCCCGGCCGATACCGCCGAACCGTGGAGTCGCTCACATCGATCCCGAGTTTGTGCAACTCGGCCTGGATGCGCGGCGCGCCCCACGTCGGGTTCGAACTCCACATGTGGCGAATCAGGCGTCGCACCGATGGATCAATGCGTGGCCGCCCTCCTTTCGGACTGCTCTTCCAGCGCCAGTAGGCCCGGAAGCCTCTGCGGTGCCAGCCGACGACGGTAGCCGGTTCGACGAGAACGAGGGCCCGGCGCCAACCTGGCCAAACACGCCGGAGCCAGATCCAGAAGACTCGATCGCGGTTCTTCAGGTGCACCTTGGCCTTCCGTCGCTGGAGCACCATCAGCTGCTGCCGGAGAGCCAAATTCTCGAGCGCCAGGGCCCGCCGACTCCTGAGCCCTGAGAGGAGGCCCCACACCGCAATACTGACCCAATCCCCCATCGCCGCCCGCCTTCGCCGAGTCGCTAAGAAGCCAGTAATCTCGCGGCTGACGAGGTTTTCGCTACCCACAGCGACGTCGCCGGCGAAGCACTTATCCCGGTCGTGAAGCAGAAATCGAGGCTGAGTGTCGTAGGGGAACGCCTCCATGAGTTGTTGGGCGGTCCAAGCAGCGTTGGGTGACGTCG
The DNA here is from genome assembly GCA_963751265.1 of uncultured Gemmatimonadales bacterium. GTDB lineage: Bacteria > Gemmatimonadota > Gemmatimonadetes > Longimicrobiales > Gaopeijiaceae > SZUA-318. The sequence goes on from CAVVTU010000003.1 coordinate 546,752, forward strand.
TGACGTTGAAGTGCAAGATTCGGCGTCGGTCGTGCGCCATGATCACGAGCACGTAGAGCACACGGAACGTGACCGTGGGGACAACGAAGAAGTCCATGGCCACGATGTCACCCAGGTGGTTATCCAGAAACGAGCTCCAGGTCTGGGATGGCTGCCTGGGCCGCCCCGGTCGATAACGCCGAACGGTGGAGTCGCTCACCTTGATCCCGAGTCTGTGCAACTCGGCCTGGATGCGGGGCGCACCCCACGTCGGGTTCGAACTCCACATGTGGCGAATCAGGCGTCGCACGGACGGATCAATCCGTGGCCGTCCTCCCTTGGGCCGGCTCCTTCCACTGCCAGTAGGCCCGAAAGCCTCTGCGGTGCCAGCCGACGACGGTAGCCGGTTCGACGAGAACGAGGGCCTGGCGCCAGCCTGGCCAGACACGCCGGAGCCAGATCCAGAAGACTCGGTCGCGGTCCTTCAGGCGCACCTTGGCGTTCTGCCGCCGGAGCACCATCAGCTGCTGTCGGAGAGCCAAGTTCTCGAGCGCCAGGGTCCGCCGACTCCTGAGCCCTGATAGGAGGCCCCACACCGCAATACTGACCCAATCCCCCATCGCCACCCGCCTTTGCCGAGTCGCCAAGAAGCCAGTAATCTCGCGGCCGACGGGGTTTTCGCTACCGACAGCATGGACCGGATGGTCCCGCTGGGAGAGAGGCACCTTCGAAGGGCCGTGGCCGAATACGTGGAGCATTACCATCGGGAGCGGAGCCACCAGGGACTCGGCAACCGGTTGATCGGGCGAGAGCCGCAGTCGGGCTTGGGGCCTATTACGTGCCACCCGAGACTGGGTGGACTCCTGTATCACTACGCCAGACGGGCCGCCTGATCCTCGGCTGAATTTTGGAACAGTACGGCGTGCAGCTCTACGCATGCGCGTCCAGCCCGATATACCTCTCCATGGGCGTTCTCCTCCTCGACCTCTGGGATACATGCTCGCGCTAATGAAAGCGCTCCCACCTCAAGAGGTGAACGCCCCTTCTTCCTCTTCGCTGATTTGGTGCTTGCCAGGGCCGGTAGCGGATGCCATGCCCCTATGATGCCTATCCGTTGGTACCGAAGCGAGCCCCATTGCCGAGCCAATACGTGACGCAACGCGTGGCCTAGTCCCAAAGTGTATGACGAGGTCCGCAGAGGAAAGACCCATCGTTTACGAAGTGGCGCTTCTCGTACCCCTTGGCCGAGGCAGCCGCGCAGTGCTCGGACGCAGAATGCACGCAGTACCCAAAGACTACTCGGCCCGAAGGGAAGATACCGGGTCGATTCGCACGACCTTCCAAGCCCCCAGAACCGCCGTCATCAAGGCCGTTGTGAGCACTGCTGCCACGACAACCGCTAGCCCCTTCGGGTCACCACCATCCACGCCACCCCTCTGAAGGAGGGGGGGTATCAAGGTCTTCACCAAGGTCGCTCTAAGGAGCAGAACGACGCCAAGTCCCGCTACTAGCCCAAGGCAAGTGGTTGCCAGGGAATCAGTCGCGGCACGCACAAGCAGACGCGTGGGTGGCTCGCCTAGCGCCAGCCGGACTCCAAACTCTGACCGCCTTGAGTCAACTGTTTGGGCGGAAATCGCGCTCAAGCCGATTAGACTCAACAACGATACCAACAAGGCCGTGGACGAAAGGACCAACCCAGAAACAACAACGTCATGTACGCCTGCAACCGACATCTGACGCGAGACAATGGTGCCGAGATACCGTAGCCGAAGGGTGGGAGCGACCGTGGTGAAGGCATCCGTGATCGCCCTTTCGGTCTCCTCGACCGAGGCGCCGCTCACCACCACGACGATACCATCGCAACTTGGGCATGTGTCGGACCAACCGGGTGGAGCGGTCACCGCCTGTTCCAGGGAGAGGAAGACCGTCGGGATATTGGGCCGGAAAGAAGCAGCTACCCGCCCAATCCGACCCATGCCGCCGACATCCGGCGTCACTCCCACAACCGTTATTGGCTGCCCAGCTGGGCCGATTCGAAACTTCTGCCCTAACGCCTCCTCGTGAGGCCAGAACATCTTGGCGGCGGTCTCAGACACTACGGCAACGAGTGGATCATCTCGACCGTCTCCAGGGCCAATGAGTCGGCCGCGTCGCGCAGTTATCCCCATGGCGGCGAAGAAGCCGGGAGTCGCCGCAGTATAAGCGCCGGGCGCTACCCCAGCTCTCATGCTTGGGGCATGCCCATCCAGTACGGCGACCTCATCGAGACGCGGAGGGTAGGGTAGGATGACATCCTTCGCCAAGCCCACGGCATCGACGTGCGCCGAGTTGCGGATCAAGCCTCCGGCTGCTGCCGCGAGGCGGTACTGGTCGTCCGGGCCCAAATCCGATCGGGAGTACTCTGGAACTCCCTCGACTACGTCCGGGTTGTAGCCGAGATCTAGTGTTCTTAGTCTCTGGTATCCCTTCGCTAATGTGAGCGACACCGTGATTAGCACCAGAGACATACACAGTTGGAGAACCACCACCACCCTCCTAGACACGCTGACGCCATGACTTGTTGTGGTCCCGAAGGCTCCCTCTTGCAGCAGGACCGGAACGGACAAGGACAACAGCCGGACAAGCGGTCCGGACACGAGAGCCACCCACGTAATGAGGCCAAGGGCGACAATGATGGAGGCTCTACCAAAAAGCGACGACCCAACCGCGAGGAGGCCGTCGTTGGCGACCACGTGACCTAAGAGCACGGTCAACCACCTGGCTGTAATCCACGCCAATCCAGCACCAATGACGCTCAAAGCCAGCGTTTCGCCCATGAGGAGCAGCCCAACACGGGTGGTTGAACCACCGACGGCAAGACGAATCGCGAGAGTGCGTTCCCTTGCCATCGTCCTGCCGTATGTTAGGCTGGCGAGGTTCACCAAAGTGACCAGCAGAATACAGAACCCACATGCAACCAAGAGAGACAGCCTCCCTGACTGCGCGGCGCGTTGGACAGCACCGAGTCGCACTGCCGCCGCGCCATGGTGGCCGTACTGGACCGAATCCGCACTCGACTCCTGGGACGCCTTCAGCGACAACTCCTCATCCATCTGAGTTGTCCCCAGGCCAGGCCGCAGTCGTGCAATCCCGAGCCATGGAACGACGCCAGCCGTTTCGCCAGACTGAGCCATCGGAATCCAGATCATCGGTCTTCGCTCGAAGTCCTCAGGCATGACACCCACGACCACGTACGACCGGCCAGACAGTGTGATCTGTGACCCAAGCACTCGAGGGTTGCCCCCCAGTGCTCCCTTCCAGGCTGCATCGCTCAGGACAGCCGCAGGCGTCGCGGCGGGCTGATCATCTTCAGGCACCAAGGCACGACCAAGCCTCGCCGTCATGTCTAGGACTTCGAAGTACTGACCTGAGATGATTGTCGTTCGTATTGTGGTGGACCGCTCGTTCTGGAGCAGCATCAGGTCGGTCGACCCGTAGAACGCCATCGCGCTCGCCGTTCGGAATGGCTCCCTCGACCAGTCTTCCGCACGGCGACGCGCAAAATAGTCCGCGGGGACGCGGCTTTGCGGAGACACAGTAGCCCAGATCTCTCGCAATTCCTCCTCGTGGGCGAATCGAGGCGGCGGAAAGAAGAGGCCAAGGACCACGAAACCGATAGATGCGGCACAACCCAAGCCAACGCCAAGTGACGCCACCACTGTCACGGCGAACATCGGTGACACTTGCAGCGAGCGAATGATCTGGACGACAGTCCTCATGGTTCCTCAACATCCACGCGCAGTGAGGACACCTTCATATCCGGCTTCTTGGAGGTCATGGATCAATCCCGGGCCTCAACGCAGCATCACGTTCGGACGGCATGTGAGACCCCGCCGCCAACTCAATCAGGTCAGGGAATTCGCGTTCTATCCACTGAATGGCTCTCGGTGAGAGGATGCCTCGCCAGTTCGTGCCCACGCCAGCTTCGATGCTGTCCTTAGTCCTATGAAGGTCCCGATTACCGTATTGATCATCATCCTCCACCGTGATCTGCTCTACCCTGTCTGTATTGTCGACGCCCACTGGAAGACCCAACACCTTCACAGCGCGTTGGTTGTACCTCGTCGGGTGCCGCGGTCACTCTCACTAACCCCTTCCCTTCCCGCCTCCGTTCCGCCCGGAATCTTCCAGGTTGCGAGGCACTTACTCAGTGCGGACCCCACAGTTGCCCGACGACAGTCGGAGCACTCTTGGATGGCCACGGTAGGAACCACTGTGGAGGCGCGCAAGATCGTCCTCGATCGGTGGTTCGGCCTCACGCCCCGGGTTCTACCCCGCTAATGCGGACACTTCAGAGAAGCCCCATCTTGGGCGAAAAGGAGTGTCCTGGCACCGCGGAGAAGGTACCGCGAGGAGTTCAAGCGGGCGGCGGTCAGGTTGACCCGCCAGCCCGAGGGGAGCATAGCCCAGGTGGCGAAGGACATCGGGGTCAGCCAGAGCCAGTTGTTCCGTTGGCGGCGTGAGATCGAAGGTGATGCCAAGGCCTTCCCGGGCTCAGGAGTGGCTCGAGACCAGGAGCTGCTCGCCCTGCAGCGTGAGTTGGCCAAGGTGAAGGGGAGCGGCCGCCTGATGCACGGCTTGCGTTCCTCTTGCTTTCCGACAGGAAGGCTCCTCATACTACCTGTAGAGTTTCGACAAGACGGCTTTCCACTCTACCCGCCCCATGGCCTCTTCTGAAAGCAGCGACGTCCTTCGCGGCACGCTCGACCTCCTGATCCTGAAGATCCTCTCCCTCGAGCCGATGCATGGGTGGGGCATCAGCCAGCGCATCCAAGAGCGCTCTCGGGGGCTCCTCGACGTGAACCAGGGCTCCCTCTATCCCGCGCTCCAGCGACTGGAGCAGAAGGGGTGGATCCGGAGCTCTTGGAGCCGCTCGGAGAACAACCGCAGAGCACGCTTCTATGATCTCACGGCGGCTGGGACCCGCGCGCTCGCCGAGGAGGCCGCCAGCTGGAGGCAGTACACGGGCGCCGTGGAGCTCATCCTGGGGCCCGGAGGGGCATGATGAGCGTCAGGGAGCTGATTGGTAGACTGAGCCAGGCGGTGCGGCGCCGTTCGCTGGACCGGGACATGGACGACGAGATCCGCTTCCACATCGATATGGAGACTGAGAAGCGCGTCCGTGAGGGACTCTCTCCGGCCGAAGCGCGGCGTCGCGCGCTCGTGGCATTCGGCGGCGTGGAGCGACACCGCGAGCGCCTGCGTGAGGGGCGTACCGCGCCTTTGTTCGACGCGATGGCTGGGGACTTCCGTTCGGCGCTGCGCGCCGTCCGACGTGACCCCCTCTTCTCGTTCCTCGCGGCAATCACGATTGCGCTCGGCGTCGGGGCCACCGCATCGGTATTCAGCGCCGTGAACAGCCTGGTGCTTCGCACGGTGGACCTCCCTAAGGCCGACCGTCTGGCGGGGCTGATGGAGGAGCGTGTTGGAGCGATGTCGCAGGGAGCCGAGGGGGTTCGCCTCCCCCGCATTCGCTATGAGAAATACGTCGAAAGGACGTCGGATCTCTTCTCTTCCCTTGCCGCCTTCCGCTACGAGTCCTTCGCGTTGCGGCTCGGGGACGAAACGCTGGCCGTCAACGGAGCTCGCGTGTCGGCCAACTACTTCAGCACCTTGGACCTCGCTCCGGCGGTGGGGCGCTTCCTGGACCGGGACGACGAGCCTGCCGCGGTGATTTCCTATCAGCTCTGGCACTCGCGCTTCCAGGCTGACCAAGATCTGGTGGGCCGCGCGATCCACCTGGACAGCCGGACCTACACGCTTGTCGGCGTCGCTCCTCACGGATTCTCCGGTACGACGGTCCTCAGAGGGATCGACGTGTGGGTGCCCCTCGCCTCCCCCGGCCTCCTTCCAAAGGACACCGCCGAATTTGCGGGCGGGTGGGTGGGGTTGCTCGGCCGCCTCTGTCCTGGGATGTCCATCGATCAGGCCCAGGCGAGGATCGACGATATCGCACGCTCCATCCCTCCCGACGAACCACAGACAACGGTCCACGGCGCCCGGCTCGAACCCTTGACCGCGATTGTGGGCCCAAGCCGTGAGGTCGTCGGCGGGCTCCTGGCCATGCTGCTCGTGCTGGCACTCGTGGTGCTATTCATCGCAGCGAGCAACGTCGCGGGGATGCTGCTCGCCCGCTCTTCCCGACGGCGCAGGGAGATCGCGATGCGGCTGGCGCTCGGCGCCCGCCGAGCGCGGTTGGTGCGACATCTCCTCGCAGAGACGCTCATGTTCTGTGTCGTCGGCTGCGGGATGGGTGTGGCCCTCGCGTGGTTGGCGACCCGCGCCATATCGCGCGTCCCGGTCCCGCTTGAGGACATCCGCATCGACGTGGCCCCCGATACCAGAGTGCTCCTCTTCTCGCTGGTGCTGACCGTCGGCACCGGACTCCTATTCGGCCTCTGGCCAGCCCTCCAGGCTTCCAGCGTAGCCCCACTCCCCGCGCTCAAGGACGGCGACGGAGATCACCGTGGCTCACGCATGCGCTCGGTGTTCGTGGCCGGCCAGGTTGCGCTGTCGGTCCTCCTGCTCGTGCTGGCGGGCCTCTTCACACACTCGCTCTACCAGGGCCTGACGACAGACCTCGGCTACCGTACCAAAGGGATCGCGGTATCCCAGGTCTCCCTCGCACGTCATGGGTACGACGAGACGCGGGGTCGCATGTTCTTCAACGAGTTGCGCGAGGCTGTGAGCAGGGTCGAGGGCGTGGAGGCGGTGGCCCTCGCCACCAACGTCCTGGGTAGAGGCGACCGCTTGCGGAGCGACATCCATACCCCCGACCCCATTGAGGGGGGACGGGAGGTGATCAACGCGTCGTTCGTGAGTGCCGATCCCGACTTCCTCCACATGGAGGGCATCAAGCTCGTCGCGGGACGGGGGATCGCTCCTGGAGATGTAGTCGGCACAAGTGCGGTGGTGGTCGTGAGCGAGGACCTGGCCGAAAGTTTCTGGCCGGGCGTCAGCGCCCTGGGGCGCCGTCTGCGCTTCGACGATGTCGATCATGAGGTGGTCGGCGTGGTGCGGGGCGGACGTTTCATCCTTGCGTCGAGCGCCCCACGCCCGTTCCTGTTCTTGCCCCTCGCGCAGGACTTCCACGAGCACCTGGCCGTGTACGCCATGGCTCCCGGCAACGAAGGAGCTGCGCTCCGCGCCATCGCCGAGGAGGTCCGACGCCTCGACCCCGATATCGCGGTCGAGGACTCCGCCACGCTGGAGCAGGTGCTCTCTCTCGCCCTCTTTCCACAGAGGTTTGCCGCTGTGCTGGTTGGGCTCTTCGGGGTAGTGGGCTTGATCCTCGCGTCGGTCGGAATCTACGGGGTGACGTCCTTCCACGTCGCACGCCGCACACGCGAGCTGGGCATTCGCCGGGCGCTGGGCGCCACGGGACGGGACGTCGTTGGCCAGATCCTCGGGCAGGCATCCCGACTCACCCTCATCGGAGGGGCCATCGGACTCGGGCTCGGCGGGCTCGCCTCCCTGGCGGCGCGGAGCGCGTTCATCAATCTCCACCTCCTCGACCCGGTCACGTTCCTGGGGGTGCCGTTCATCATCTTCCTCGTGGTGCTGATCGCTGCGGCCCGGCCTTCGGCGAGGGCAGCGTCAGTGTCTCCGTCGGAGGCGCTGAGGGAGGGCTGAGGCGCTGAGCCAGCCAACGCCAGCCGCACTGGCCCGGCTGTTCAGGTCACCTGCTCCAGCAGCATTCGGTCGGACCCCACCGTCGATAACGAGGTTCAGGCTCGGGCAGGGCGCGCCTCGGCCCGACCGGTCAGAGAGTTGGAGGACCGGAGATGGAAGAGCGGGAGCGCTTGAAATCAGGCGGCAAGCCAAGCAGTAGCCCGTTCTGAAATGGCCAGGACACCATCATCCTGCCTTCGCTCCGACAGCCAGCTGGGCGAAGGGAGAGGCAGTAGCCACCCGCTCCAACATGTCCAAGGTTCGCTTCTCCTCGAACCGGGCCCGCTCCCGCAGGAAGTGCGTACCGGCCTCGAAGTTCGCGATGGCTAGAAGTACCCGGGGGTCCAGATCCACGTAACGCTCCTCGCGGATGCCGTCGCCCAGAATCGACCAGGAGCCCGCGAAGTTGGCATGCCGGTCGAAGTCGAAGTCGCTTGCCGAAGTGCTCTTCCCGAAGCCGAGCCGCTCCATCATAGTGGCCCACCACCCGCGCCACGCGTGCGCTTTGAAGCCGTCGAGGATCTTGCTTGGGTCGTCGGGATCTGTCGGCACCACCGCGTCAGGGTCGCGTCCTTGCCGCTCCAGATACTCGCGGGCGATGTACAGGGCCTCGGTGTACCACCCGCCTTTCCGGTCCCGGAGCCGGACCTCTCCGGAACTCACCGTCCAGGACCGAACGGACCTGATTCGGTAGAGGGTACTGGCGGCCGCCGGCTCGCCCGCCGCAGTGGGCCGGGGGAAAAGCGGTGCCTCGTCAGCCGTGGAGTACCCTGCCGCGGTCAAGCGAGCCAGGTGGGCATCGACGTGAGCTCGGAGGACCGCAGACATCGGGAACACGCGTCCATAGCCACTCTTGTCGAACTCGGCGCGGAACACCAAGACGCCATGCTCGAAGACCCCTGCCCAGTCAGGCCTGTGAGCCCCGCCGAGCATCCGCACGCTTCGGCGAATCTCACGTTCCGACGTGACGATATCTCCGCATCGCATCTGGAGCACAGCTTCCCGTCGCCTCGCCGTGTGGTACTTCACCGCCACCACGGTACGGACAATCCCCAGCCCGGTGGGATCCGCCGCATCAACGGGGGCGGGCAGCACCGTTTCACCGCCGGCGTCATGCGCGATCCGAAGTGGGGTCATGAGGAGCTCGTATAGCTCGTCGCTGGCCCGCTCGCGTAGGGCCTTTTCATACCGCGGCCAGTTTCGGATCTCTCGTAGCGGGTTGCTCTTGATGAGCCGCTGCCTGCGGGGGCCGCGGCGGATCTCGTAGGCGAACTGAAGCACCTGATCGTAGTCGCGGATGTTGCCCAATGCCGTGACACCTCCGACGGGGGTGAGTGTCATCGCCTCCCTGGAGCCGTCGGGGTATTTCCGTGCCAGGTCGATGGTTTGGGTCATGCGCCAATCGATGAATCTCCGCGCCCAACTCTCGTCGATCTGTAACGGGTAGGTCGATCGCCCGCAGTACTTCTCCACCAAGTCCACGACCAGGGTCAGGTTCTGCTGGAACTTGTCCTCGAACGCCGAGAGTTTGTGCGCGGGGAACAGGTCGTGAATGAGCCCCAGGGACACCTCCGCTGGCGGTAGCTGAGGTCCAATTCCCCGCGCGGGATCGTCAACCAGATTCCGCGCCCGGAGCTTCAGCAGGAACGCCTCGGCTCGGCTGATCGCCTTGTTGATGTTGCTCGTCTTGGTTGACGGCCGCCCGCCATTCGTGGGCACCGAGCGAGCGTCGAGTTTTGATGTGTCCCTTCGAAGGCTCGTAGAGGACTACGCTGCGTTTCCCGAGCACCACCCGGATGCGCCATCTTCCGTCCGCATTGGCCGAGTGCGCTCCATCGAGGGCCTCGACATCGAACTCCTCGTTGGTCCACGAAAGCTGGCCCCTCAGTTCCGCTTGCTGTTCCTTCGTCAGCGCGTTCGTTCCCTTCGGCATGTGGTCTTCCTCATCCTACTGGGACATGGAGTGGATCTGGGCCTGTGCCCAGACCTCGTCTTCGTCCGACTTCGCGTTCTGAGCCCTAGCCTCCCCCTCCGACTTTGCTCGCTCCGCTTCAATCAGTTGGGTCACCCGCCGGGACCTCAGTCCCGCGAGCGCATCGCTGGGATTGAGCGGCAGATCTGACAGGCGTACGGTGCCTCGCGCTGACTCATGGAGGCCCGCCTTCTTGTTCTTCACCGTGCCCCGAGCCCACGGACCAAGCGCCGCTGCTTCATCGTAAGTGACCTCCATGTCTTGCATGCGTCTGAGAATCGCCTCGAAGAGATCCGCGCTCTCTTTGAATGCGGCCGCGGCCGCATCGCCCCCGAACCTGTGGTGATAGGCCGACGCCTCGCGGAGATGCCGAATCGCGCGCAGGAACGGATCGTCGTCGCCAGGGCCGCCGCCCGACCACGCGCTGACGAGGCTCTCAGCCACCTCCGTGGGATCACCGGGAAAGCGCATCGCTCTCTGTGTTCCATTCCCGCGCAGACGTTGCCCTGTCCGCGCCGATGCTCCCCCAGGGCGTTGTCGGCCTATCGTCGTCATGCTGGGTAGTGTGCTGGGCGCTCTCATCATCGCGCCTCCTATTGCACACGGTGGGAGACCTGACCAGCAAACGGGGTAGGGGGGTGGTCACACCCAGAGATTCGGAGCTCGGCCAGAGCATCGGGATGCACCGGTGAGTACCGGGCCGACGGCAGCGGAGACCGCCCAGAGTCGAGTTCTGGACGACCACCATTGGGATCTGTGTCATGGTACGATGGTGATGAGGCGGCCAGCGTTGTGAACCGTCAGCACCAGATCTTCCTCGAACAAGCCAGCCTTGGCCGCGAAGATCGCGTCGGCCATCGACACCACGGATGTGGCGGACGAGTCCGAGAACGCGAGCATCTCGGCGACGGTCATCTCGCGCTGGTCAACCGGGGACCCGAAGGGGTTCATGTCCTGGAGCTCGATGCGATAGCGGTTCTCATCAAGCTGATGAAAGACGGTCATGACTACCTCACTCGAAGACGTTGTCGCTCGGGTACCTGGGCTCTCCAGGTCACGACCTCACGCTACCCGGCGAGGCGGGGAATCCGGATTTCCCCAGCGTCAGCGCAGTTTGCACAGCCACGCGATGGTGCGTCTCCGTGCCAGCCCAGTCTGCAAGGCGCCTAGGGTCCCGCCCGAAAAGGACGCCGAGGTGAGAGAGCGATCTCGTCCGGTCGGGTGACCTGGGTACGGAACGTTCGTCGCGGACTTAGCAGAGCGTCCGCAGGTGCGCGAGGAGCTCAACCATGGCCAGCGTGTCCAACTCGCAGTATTCCAGCAGACTTCTTCGGACCTGCCGGCGCTCCACTGCGGTCATGCTCCGGTCGTGCAGGATGCGTTTGAGCTCAACGGCCGCCACGGCCCCATTGGCGACGGCCATCCCGGCGTAACTCAAACTCGGAACGAGGACGGGCAGGACCCGTTTCAGGGAGAAACTGCCTCGAAAACGAGGATGGTAGACGTGGTCTCGCACGACCTGAAGGAGGTCAACGATCTTGTCACTCAAGGCGAGAAGGCGGGTCCGGTACTCGGGCAGGAAGTCCGCAAGGGCCGCGATCACACCCCGTTCGAACGTCGCGTTCCATACAGTGACGACATCGGCTCCTTGGGCTGCTGCGATCAAGGTGCGCGCGAACTCTTCGCGAGGGTCGCCGGCATTCTCGGCCACCCACTCTGCGTGGGAAACGTCTCCGTCGCCGCGTTCGGTGTGGCAGCTCCATTGCACGGGCAGCTGCGCCCACGGGGCCACGCCTGGATAGGGAGGAATGCTGAATTGTGTAGTTTCGAAGTCGATGTGCGCGATCGTCTTGCCGCCAAGCCGGACCAGCTCTGACCGAAGTCCCTCCCGGTCGAGCACGGGCTGTCCCGACCTGGCGGCCTCAATCTGGCGGCGGCGAACCACGCTGCTGGTCTTCCAGGTCGTGGGGATCTCCGCCAGCGACTGGATCCCATCCTCCACGAAGCGCATCGCCTCTCGCTCCTGGACGCGGTACAGGGTACGGATGTGGTCAGGGTCGGCCGGCTCACACTCGACCCGAAGAGGACACGCCTTGCAGGACGTTCGGTATTGGGGTGGTGGCGGCTCGCTCCTCGCCATCTTCTGAAGGGCCTCGATGTGGTCCGGGAGAGCGCGCAGCTTTTCGGGCACCTCTGCGAGGATGTCCTCAGAAACGAGGAGTGGTTCGTGGGCCAGTTCCGGCCGGTATGAGGGATTCAGGTGCATGATCGACGCCCCGTCGACGTGATAGCCGAGGCCGAGCACCAGAACCTGGAACGCCAGGTCCCAAAGGTGCTCGTCTTTCACGGCGGTCGACGCCTTGACCTCGATGACCTCAACTGCGTCAGCCCGATTCACCCGAAGCACGTCAATCACTGCGCGGAGACCCTCGGGTGCCTGGACGGCGGCCTCGAAGATCACCGATGCCCCCGACTTGATTGCCCACTCCGTGGCCCGGACCCTCTCATTCCAATCGGCGTGCGTGGAGATCAGGACACCAGTTGGGAAGAGCTCTCGCGCTGCCTTTCCCACCCGCTGGCCCTCAGCCATCCGGTCTTTCTCCTCGGCGGTTGGTGCTTGTGGCCGGAAAGACTTCGTGTGCGCGACGCGGGGGCACCGGATGTGTGCCAGAACCAGGTCCTTTGTGATGATCATCTCAGTGCCCCCCGTCCAGAAGATCATCTGGATCATCGCCGAACCATGCTCGGAAGCCGGCAGGAGTCAGGCCGGACAGGAGGGTCTCGCGGTCGTCCATCGACACTGACGGCATCGCCACCTGGATGACGACCCCTGCCTCCCAAGCCCTCCACTCAGAGGCCGGGACTCGGATTGTGTAGGCCTGGCCGGTGGCTACGCAGCGACCCGCGACGACAACGGTATCCCCGAAGTCCAGGATGGAACCGTGTGGGATTCTCATGATCAGGCCGACCTCCTTTTGTGGCTGCTCGAGTCAGCCGCAGGGGCCTGGTCGTTCGGGGAATCCGGCGTGTCACCGCGTTCGTCACGGACCGCGAGACCCATCACCAGGAAGTACACCTCCTCATGATCCATGTCTGCGACGGCGGCGCGAAGCCCGAGAAGGGCCTCCGGCGGGTGGGTGACTTGGACATCGGCTCGCTGAGTCCAGCGCAGGATGGTGGCACGCCAGTCTCTGGAGTCGAGGTCCTCCAGTGACAGTGGACCTCGGATCGAGGCCCGCTCACGAACGTGGTCCGAGAGGTGGCTCCACAGGACATCGTGGGCAGCGAGTGCCGAGACGGTCGAGTCGAGGTCGGTCTTGCTTGCCATGGTCGGGTTTCCGGTTGCTGGTTGCCTGGACCACTCGTTGGTCCACGCGTCCACCCTACCCGACCGATCTGCGTTCTCCGGAAATCCGCGGGGTTCCGGGAGAGGCGGTCAAGATTGGAGCCACGGATGCTCTGGAGCGGCGCGATCGCCACTCAGAGAGTGTGGCGATCAGTCCAAAGCCGGTGCGAGAGCTGCAACCTCCGGCGTGACAGCCCCGCTGCCGCTGGAAACGATGCGGTCACCGGTTTCCTTCTGCCTCAAGCCCGCAGCAGTTCTCAGGGGTCCGCCGAGACCTTCTCACTTCCTGACGCGATCACGAGGGCTCGCACCGAGTACCCAGACAGCTTGGTCGTGATCATCGACAACAAACCGTGGAGCGCGGTGTCGACAGGCTCGCCAAACATCGCCTCCGTCAGATACCTGGCCGGTGATGTCGCGCCTCTTCAAGCGGACTGCTCATAGCTCACTGCTTGCGAGTACCTTCCGGGCATCGACCTCGATTCCCACGTCGCGGATCCGTTCGAGGATTTCTCGCACGATCCGACCGCCGTTCGCCATGACGAACGCCACGTCAGTTCGCGCCGATCCGCCTCGTAGGTGGCCGCCAATTGGAGGACGAGGGCCTCTCGGAATTCATCGTGGAGCTGACAAACAACATCGTACGGCGCAACGAGCCTGTTTCGCCGCATTGTCTCGTCGGAAAGGGCCTTCTTATGACGTTCCATCAGTACCTTCCGTAAGGGTGTCATTTGTGAGCACCCTACCCGGAGGCCGTCGGAAACCGGATTCCCGCCGGATACACGTAGCATCCTGAGCGGTCGTGGGCTGAGATGGCGCGGGAGGTGGGTCGCTTGGCTGGCCTACGACAGCTTCTCTTTCGCCTTTCGCCTTCTGCCCCCGCGCCAGGCGGGTTGGTGCGTGGCGCAACGCTTGTGGCTCGCTGCCGACGCACGCTTGCCTACGACGCCAGAGAGCCAGCCACGGACCGTCGTTTCTTTCATTGGACTGGTCGGACGCCAGGTGTGCGGAAAGAGCCAGCCGGCGTCGTTCGCTCTCGCGATTTCCCGCATGTGCTTCCGCTTGTGTCGTATCCGCATTGCGGCCTTGTCGCGGTTCGTGGTGCCCAGGGACCTCGCGACTCGCCCGCCGCCGGATACGACCACGAGATAGAACTTCCCCCCGCGACTGTCGTATCTCGAGAGGAGGTGGCGCGTCTGCTTCCGTCGGCGCATGAGATACAGGGTGAGTTCCTCCACTCCATCGGCATCGAGCCAGATCACCTGGTGGTCGAGGAGAAGAGCGCCTAGCGCTTGCGCGGGCGGCGCTTCTTCCCGGCCGAGCGCTCGGAGCGCCTGGGTGGCGCTGTCGAGGTTGTCGTAGAAGCCATCGGTTCGCGCCGACAGGACTTCGGGCAGCGTGCGAGCATCCATGCCACAGCGGAGAACATGGAGTATCGCGCGGAGGCGACCGGTCGGATCGATCCCGTCCGCTGCGGCAATGGCCTCATAGAGGATGGTGAACTCGTTGGCGTTCATGATCAGGAGCCGTGGACGGCGTGCCGGCGAACTCCGCCGTTGTCGCATTCAGCGACGCGGAGTGCGGCATCGGGGTTCGTGTTGCAAGGCGGTGGTGCGGAGGGGTGCTGCGGAGAACGCTGCGAGCGACGTCAGTGAGTGAATCGCGGGCGAAGAGGCCGCTGCGCGGGGGAGGGCGCCGGACGGGCTCTCTGGATGGTGGACCCCATAGGCACCGTCCGGCGGCGTGATGTGGCGTGATGCATCATGATGTGGACGCTAGGCACCCTGGGAAGTCAGGATGCGGGGCTGCCCATCGCTGGTGCGGCCGGGCGCGTGGACGACCACCTTCACGCCGGGGAGACGCCCGTCCCGGGGCGCATCCCTCGCCGGGTCGAACTCCATGCACAGGTACAGGGCGCGAGGGTTGTAGGCGAGGTAGCCCTGGTTCATCGCTTCCTCCCAGCCCTTGAAGCGGCGCCAGCCGCCGCACAGGGCCACGAGCTTGTTGTCGAAGAAGCCCGCGCGTTCCGCGCGCCACTGGCGGCGGTAGGAGTGCCACGCACCGTACAGCAGCCGGGGCAGGTCCTCCCCGGCCTCCTGCGCCTTCTGCTCGATCCTGCGGAACCACAGCCACGCCGCGCCGACGGAAGCGTGGCGGCTGGGATCATTCGGGGAGGGAAAGAGCCACGCATGCGGATCGATCACGCCGCGATCGTGAACGTAGCGGAGCAGGCGATCGTGCAGCCGCTTCGACATCGGCATGAGCCGCGAGTAGCCCTCCTTGTCGAACTCCGGATCCCAGTAGATCGCGCCGTACGGCCAGGCATCCGCCCAGCTCTCCGGCCAGCCGAGCTCGAGCAACTTCACCCGCACCTGTTCGCGCATAAACAGGAGGTCGCCGTGGCGCAGGCCGAGCAGACCCCGGATCCGTCGCGCGGTGCCGCGAGCGGTGATGAGGAGAGTCTCCTGGAAGCCGATCGGCATGTCGGGGTAGCGCTCGAGCGTGATGATCTCCGACGCCTCCGCATGCTGAACCATGAGGGCGTGCCTGCTGTCGGTCATGAAGGGGCGCATGGCGTCCACCATCCCGGCGCTCAGGCTGATCCCGTGCAGCGGATTCCTCTTGAGGAGCGTCAGGCCACGCCCGCCGGGGATCGTCTGCCGTCGTCCCCAGTTGAAGATGGTGCTGAGGAGCAGGATCTCCTTCGCCATGGCGTTCGGACCGCACGCCTCCATGGTCCTCGGATCCGGCGGGAAGAGGATCTTGTCGAACTGGTCAGGGCGAACGCAGCCGTCGATCGCGAAGCCCCCGGCGGCGCGCTCACGCCGGAAGCGGTCGACCTCCGTCTGCCCGATCTCGGACACCACCTGGTTTCGCCCGAGGATGGCCTCCGCGATGCGCATCGTACGGTCCAGGTTCAACCAGTGACCGTTGGGGACACCGTCCTTCACGAAGTTGGGAAGGCGGTGCGCGCGGAACTGAGCGAACAGGTCCCCGAGGCGCAGATCTTCCAGGTCCTGAAGGCTCACGTCCGCCTTCGGGTGGTGGCTGAGGAGAACGGCGAGCTCATTCGCGATCTCCTGCGCCCGCGTCTTCGCGAGCGAGATGTCATCGGTCTGAAGCGACTGCCGCCTCCGACCCTTGGTCGGGTGGGTGTACTCGGCGTAGAAGAGACTGCCGCGCCCATCCTGGCGCTCCTTCACCATCACCTCGACCGCACCCTGCGCCGCTGTGACGGTCACGACTGCGCGGCTACCCCGCGGCGCCCTGCGCTTCCCCGAAGCGGGGGCCTTCTGCTTCTTCTGCTTGCTCATGGCTGTTAGCCTCGTGATCAGAGTGATGAGGACCTTCGATATGGACAGCGTGGGAGACCTGCGGAGCTCCCAGCAACCCCGCCTTCTCTCCTTCGCTCTTGCGGCCGGCAACCCGGTCAGAGCGATGAGCAGGGTCACTATGGAGAGGGTGTGAGACCTTCTGAGCTCCCTGCAACCCCACCGCCGCTCGGATCCCCTCGAACGAGTCTGCGGGCGTCGAACCCGGGCCGAGAATGCGATGCGGCACGCCGGTGGACGATCTGACTCCTGGGATGTCTCGGCCGGTTGTCGGAGCTCGCACCCTTCGTCGGCAGGTCGCCTCGCCGGACGCGCGGCCGTCCCTTCACTCCTGCGTTGGGGATGGCGCCGTCGGCGATCAGTGCCCTGAGGTGCTGCGTCGAATACCCGCTCTCGCGTGAGGCCTCGCGTACTGAGAGGATCTCGTCACAACCTGCCAGGAGTTCTCCACGCAACTCCGTTGCGTGGGCTTCGCAGAGCCGAGCCACGATTTCCATGCCGTAGCGCGTCCGCAGTGTGTCTGCTTCGTCCATCCAGCGCTCGGCCAACTCCATCAGCGCCGTCACGGTGTACCTCCCGGAGACTGGTCTTCACGTATTGTGTAACGCGACTAGCTTACCCGCCGCCACGCGTCCCCGAGAAAACCCAGAGCGACAAGTCCAGGGCCGCCCGAGGTGATGGGTGTCGGGGATGTAGTCACACGCGCTAGTCACACTCGGACACCGCGGCGGGACGAAGTGGACGCGGAAGTGGTTGTCGGCCAATGCGTACAGCAGTACGGCCGTGGGCGGCCCGGGCCGGCGATTGACTACGACTTCAGCACCTTCAGTCGGGTCGCGAATTCCGCACAAATCCAGCGTTTGCGCGGATCCGACATACAAGATCTTGCGTTTGCCGCCCTGCGATCCGCGAGCATCCGCGGCCCCGTGGGCACACGAGTTTGTCACACAAGACCACGCGCGACCGCGGCCTGGACCGGGCCCGGCGAAGACGAGCCAGGGGTGGGGAAACCGATGTTCATGCGAGGGCACCGAGGAGAGGATCCACCGGTCGGGGAAGCGCCAGTCCGCGGTGCGCGCGTCACTAGCCTCGGCTGCCTCCTGTGTCGTGGGCCATGATCAACTGCGCGCCTACGTTCGCCGTGGAGTCCGGGTATGATGACCTGAAGGCAGGAGACGCGAGACCATCCGTTCCGGCCGGCCGAGACCATAGGACGAAACCCAGCATCGCAGGAGTGGAGGATGCACCACGCTGAGAACGGCACCGGGAACGAGTCGCCTGCGATCCACCTGAAGGAGGCCGCCCGATGGCACGAGCACCCTCGTCACCGGTCCGGAGCCGATTGCCCATGGCGGAGATCGCTCTGCGGTTGCGGCGAAGAAGACCCTCACGAGGTTGACTCCCTCGGCGACTCGGCTCTGCATCGGGCTTCATGCCCGGGACAAGCGGCGGCGCTACTTGCTTCGGGCGCAGATATCAACGCGATCGGGGCGCGCGGGGACAGCCCCGTGATCAGGCACGCGCGGCATGAACAGATCGACCTCGTATCTCTGCTTGTGCATGCGGGCGCTGACCTCAGCATGGGCAATCGAGATGGTTTCAGGCCGATCCGCCACGCGGCACGCGCCGTTCTCTGGAGGAGCCGCAAGGCGATGCTGACGACGCTACTCCGTGCGGGGCCGACTCGAGCGTGGTCAACAACCGCGGACGGACGATGCTGGCGGCGAAGAACTCCGCGATCGTCGGAGGGCTATGGGCCCACGTTGCCTCGGTGGAATACCCAGAAGAAGTGCTGGCGGACCTCCAGATACCTCTGGGTAGCGAAAACCCCATCAGCCCCGAGATTACTGGGTTCTTGACGACTCGATGAAAGCGGGTGGCGATGGGGGATTGGATCAGAATTGCGGTATCGGACCTCGTATCGGGGCTGAGGAGTCGGCAGAACCTAGTGCTACGCCCCAAAAGTTCTGGTACATCTGGGGAAAGTGTAGTAAGATGGTGGCATGGACGTGCGCCTGTCGGCAAGCGAGGCTCGAGAGCTGGAGCGGATCGTCCGAGAGGGACGGGGCGAAGCGCGCTTGTATCGACGAGCGCGGATGGTGCAGATGGCGGCGTCCGGGGCGTCGATCTCGGGGATCGCCCGAGCCTTGGGTACCAACCGGACGCGGGTAGGCGAGTGGCTCCGCAGGTTTGAGGAAGAGGGGCTCGAGGGGTTCGAAGACCAGCCGAGGAGCGGCCGACCGCTCGAGATCACATCTCTGGAGCGGCATCAGGTCATCGCCGCAGCGTGCAGCGCTCCGAGCGAGTTTGGGCTGAATCGCCCGGTGTGGAGCCACGAGGCTCTGGCCGGAGCGCTGGAGGCGAGCGGACGCGTGCGCTCGATCAGCAGCAGCGCAGTGGGTCGGATCCTGGCGGCCGCCGAGATCAAGCCCCACCGTGTGAAGGCGTGGTGCCACAGCACGGATCCGCAGTACCAGGTCAAAATGCGCTCGATCGTGGACCTGTACGTGTCGCCGCCGGCGGGGGCGGCGGTGCTGAGCATCGACGAGAAGAGCGGGATCCAGGCTCTGTCGAGATCGAGGCCGATGGTGCCGGCGGCACCGGACAAGGCGCCGCGTCAGGACTTCGAGTACAAGCGAAACGGGACCCGGTGCCTCTTCGCCTGTTTCAACATCCGCACCGGACACGTGCTTGGGCGCTGTACGCTTCAACGGGCTCGTGAGGACTTCTTCTCGTTCATGGACCTGGTCGCGCAACGCTACAGGCAGGGCCAAGTCCACGTGGTGCTGGACAACCTGAACACGCACAAGGACACGAGCCGCGGGCCGTTCCTGAGCGAGTGGAACCGCGCGCATGGAGAGCGCTTCGTGTTCCACTACACGCCGACGCATGGATCTTGGCTGAACCAGGTGGAACTCTGGTTCAGCATCCTGACGCGCAGGGTGCTACGCTATGGGGACTTCCACACGCCGGACGAGCTGGTAGACACGATCGAGCGGTTCATCGACATCTGGAACGGCGAGGAAGCGAAGCCGTTCCGCTGGACGTACCAGGGACGGCCCTTGGTCAGTACGTGAGGCACCGATGAAGCATCCCCAGCGTGAGGCTGCGAAGCAGCGACTGGAGCACCTACTCTCGGGCAACCCGATCACTCAGGGCATGTACGTCCGACCCCGGGGAGACCATCTAATCGTCGGCCGTGAGGAGGCCTTCGGACTCAACGGCGAGACGGAGGCGGACGACCGCGTGCGTCTCACTGCCCGGAGCAACACCCAATGGGGTCTCAGCGTCCGCCGTCACACCGGCCGCTGGGACAGGACGCCGTTCACAGGAACGCTCGAAGAACTCAGCAACGTGATCTGGTCCCTAATGCAGCACATCGTCGCCCCATATACGTGACCTGTACCACTATTTTTGGGGCGTAGCACTAGCGCTTGAGAACTTGGCCCTCCGGCAGCAACTGATGGTCCTGCAGCGACAGGAGGGGACGGTACGCCTGAAGGACCGCGATCGCCTCTTCTGGGTCGCGCTGCGGCGAGTGTGGCCAGGTTGGCGCCGGGCCCTTGTTCTTGTCCGACCCGCCACCGTCGTAAGCTGGCACCGCAGAGGCTTTCGTGCCTATTGGCGCTGGAAGAGCAGGCCCAAAGGAGGACGGCCGCGGATTGATCCGTCGGTGCGGCGCCTGATTCGGCACATGTGGAGCTCGAACCCGACGTGGGGCGCGCCGCGCATCCAGGCCGAGCTGCATAAGCTCGGGATCGATGTGAGCGACTCCACCATTCGGCGCTATCGGCCGCTGCGGCCCAGGCAGTCATCCCAGAACTGGCGCTCGTTCCTGCAGAACCACCTCGGTGACATCGTGGCCATGGACTTCTTCATCGTCCCCACGGCCACGTTCCGCGTGCTCTACGTCCTCTTGATCATGGCGCATGACCGACGCCGCATCCTGCACTTCAATGTCACGACGTCACCCAGCGCGCGCTGGACAGAGCGACAAGTCTGCGAGGCGTTCCCCTACGACACCAGACCTCGATTCCTGCTCCATGACCAGGACAAGATCTTCGCCGGCGATGTCGCGCGACAAGTGCGATCGATGGGCGTTGAGGAGGTGCTGACAGCACCGGGATCGCCGTGGCAGAACGCCTATTGCGAGCGCCTGATCGGCTCCATTCGTCGGGAGTGCCTCGACCACGTCGTCGTGCTCAACGAACGACATCTTCTGCGGGTCCTCCGGAGCTACGCGTCCTACTACCACACTTCGCGGACCCACCGCGCGTTGGATGATGACTCCCCTGACGGCCGTGCCGTCGAGCCGCCCGAGCACGGCGACGTGATCGCCCACCCGCAGGTGGGTGGGATCCATCACCGCTACGCCCGGCGCGCAGCCTGATCTTCCGGTTCACAGAAGAAGGCTCTTCTCGACGTTCGGCCCGCCGGACGCGAGCTATCGTGTGCCCCAGCCGGGCGTGTAGTCCGTGCAGGTTTCAAGGCCGGCTATCTGACCGTTCTTCGGGCCGTCGCCTGGGCCCACGAGCCCGCCCGCTGCTCCCCCTCAGTATTCTCAAGCCCTTCCGTCGCTCCTCCCGATACCACGATGAGGTTTTCGCTACTGACAGGTGCGCCTGCGCCCCGAGGATCTGGATCTCTCGAGGGGGCTGCTACGGGTGCGCCGGGGCAAGGGTGGCAAGGACCGCTACACCCTGCTCTCGCAGCGGGGCGTGGAGGCCGTGCGGATCTACTGCGAGGGCTTCCGCCCCGAGGGATGGCTCTTTCCGGGCGCGCGACCGGGCCGGCATTGCACCACCCGGTCCGTGCAGCGCATCGTCGAGGAGTGCGCGCGTAGGGCCGGCCTGGAGAAGAAGGTCACCCCCCACACCCTGCGCCACTCCTTCGCCACCCACCTCCTGGAGAGCGGCACGGACCTGCGCTACATCCAGGAGCTCCTCGGTCACAAGAGCAGCCGCACCACGGAGATCTACACGCATGTGGCCAACACCACCCTGGCCAGGATCAGAAGCCCGTTGGACGACCTCGAGTAGAGGTCCCGGCGAAGGCGGCGGGCGATCGACGGACAAACCGGGGGCTTGGGCTCGGATGGGCGCTTGCGTCCCCGGCCGATCGGACCGATGATACACCTGCCCCCCCAAGAGCACCTGGCTTGCTACATGTCCGCGACCCAAGATCGCAGGATACTCGCATCCCCAACAAGTATACAATCGACTACGACACTCCCCACGCAAATCCAAGAGGTGTTGGGCGCAGACCAGACACCCGAAGACACCAATAACGAGTTAACTGACAGCGCATGAACGGAGTGGTGGGGAAACATAGGTTGGGTTGCCGATGTCGTGCGCCTTATCCGCTTGTCGATGTCGTGGGTCTGGGCTCCGTCGACGGAATTTATGAGGGGCCGTACCTGGCTTCGGCTGTGGACTCCTGGATGCACCGGCGCTCAGCTTCCGACGGTGGGTCTATCGTAGTGCTCCGCAAGCGTCGCGGCGCCGTCGAACGGCCGCCGAGCCCCGCGGGGCTCAAGGGCCTCAGGTCCCCGGGAGAGCGAGAGCGGTACCCGCCCCGCGGCGCTACCTGGGACGACCCCGCGGACACAAGCCCTGATCTCAAACGTCTACTGAGTCCTCTCTGTCTAAGGCTTGTGTCCTCGGGGTCGTCCCAGGCGACCTCTTCGAGGTTCTCGGCGGCGGATCTCTCCGAAGAATCGGTGAGGGGTTGAGCCCTGGCCATCGCTGGATCGGCCGACGAGTGGGGTGGCGCTGAGCTGGGGACCGAGAAGTCGAGCCGGGGTGGTTGGTGCGACGGGCTGCGGGCCGCAACCAGGCACGGCCCGTTCTCAGTCGGATCGACGGTGCCCGAGTGGGCCAGAGGGAAGCGGACGAGGCAAGGCAGGCGTGGGGCAACCCAACCTCGCGGCCACAGGTTCAGCGGTGGTAAGTTCGGCGCGTAGGGAGGCGCCATCAGTTAACACACGGTGGCCGGCTGCGCTCCCTGCGTTCGCTACGCTGAACACGGCTCGCTGCGCAGCCGCGTCGGCAACCTCGGACGTTAGCAGACATGGCTTTGGGTGCTTGACGGTCGGCAATGAACCATCCTTGACCGATCGGGCCAGAGAAACCGAGAGCGAAGAACAAGAATAGAGGAGGGGTGGTGAGTGGCGAGATAGAGGGGCACCGTGAGACCGCCAAGGCCTGGGACATCGTGGCCAAGAAGAAGTACGAGGCGGAATTCACCGAGCATGTCGAGCACCTACATCTCGGGAACCACAACCTCCTGGATGTGGAGCTCGAGATCATCGGCCCGCTGCTCCCAGATGCTCGGGTGATCAACTTGCAGTGTTCGCATGGTCTTGATGCGCTCGGGCTAATCAACGCGGGAGCGGCATCCGTTCTCGGAATCGACATCAGCTCAGAGATGGTCCGACAGGCACGCGCCAAGGCGGCCGCGATCGGCTCCACATCTGCAGAGTTCCTGGTCGCTGATGTCACTCACTTACCCTCCGAGCTCGATGGAACAGCCGACATCATCTATACGGGGCGCGGGTCTTTACCATGGATTCTCGATCTCGGAGCTTGGTCCCGGTCTGTGTCCAAGCTGTTGAGGCCGGGTGGATGTGTGTTCGTTTTCGAGGGCCACCCCCTGGATGCGTTGTGGAATCGGGAGGCAAGCGGCTTGGAACTGCAGGCCGGCGCATCGTACTTCGAAAACGAGGCACGCGAGGCAGCTGGCTTCCCCGCGAGCGTCGTGGCTAGAGAAGTAGGGGCTGAGCGCCCACTTATGCGTGAAAGGCAGTGGCGGCTCGACGAAGTTATCGAGGTACTGTTGGCTGTAGGACTTGAGCTCAAGAAGTTTCGTGAGTACCCAGTTCTCTTCTGGGACCAGTTCCCAAAATGGCCAAGCGAGCTAAAGGGCAAGCTTCCGCATTCGTACGCCCTTCTAGCTCAAGCTCGGGCCGAGTAGCCTCGGGAGCGCGCCACGTCTGCTAACAAACGGGTGCCGCCTGCGCTCACTGCGTTCGCTCCGGGGAACACGGCCCGCGCTGCGGGCCGCGTCGGCACCCTAGAACGTTATCTGAAAGGCGACCTCCAAGAAGTGTCTGCGGCGAGGATGCAGGGGTACATCTCGGTACCGGCAGTCACCGGAATGCACCCCGTGACTCCCCTGGTGACGACAAGGGCCGTAGGTTTTGAGAAGTCCGTAGGTGGATGCGACAAGGACAGGAAGGTGGCGTGCCCAGGCTGAGCGAGTTCTTCGGCATCTCTATCTATATGTACTGGGGCGACCACGGTCCGCCGCACTTCCATGCCAGATATTCAGGGCAGAAGGCGAGCATCGGAATCGCTGATCTATCTCTGCTCGCCGGTAGCTTGGCGCCCCGGGCGCTGGGACTTGTGATGGAGTGGGCGGCTCTTCACCAGGACGAGTTGCAGGCCGCCTGGGAGAAGGCGACGAGAAACGAAGTGCCCGGCACTATTCCGCCCTTGGTGTAGAGGAACGGCATATGCTCTACGACGTCGTGGAGGTCGAAGCTCGACCCGAATTCAGGGTCTGGGTCCGTTTCGAGGACGGGCTTCAAGGCGAGGCGGATCTTTCGGACCTCGCCGGGAAGGGTGTCTTCAAGACGTGGCTCGATGATCCATCGGAGTTCGCCCGTGTGGCGGTCGATCCGGAGAGCGGCACCATCGCGTGGCCAAGTGGACTGGATGTGGCACCCGACCGTCTGTACGCCGAAGTGGCTCGAGGAGCAGGCAAGGCGACGTCGACCGCTCGGATCTGAGCCGGTCGCCCTTCAGATAACACACGGTGGCCGGCTGCGCTCCCTTCGGTCGCTACGCTGAACACGGCTCGCTGCGCGAGCCGCGTCGGCCACCTGGAACGTTATATGACATGTGTCTTCAGGTCGGATTCCGAAGACACTGAGTGGCCAACGGGAGCTAACGCGCTGTGGCCTTGACTTGGACCAGGAGGGTTCCGATGCGATTCAGTCCGCATGTTTCGGTCTTGGCAATCCTGATGGCTCCGCTCTTCGGCTGCGGTTGTCATGGTGGGGACGGCCACTCACAGGCGACGGTGCGCGACTCCGCCGGCGTTCGGATCGTCGAGATGGCGCCGGCGGCTCTTGAGCGCGATGTGGGCTGGAGTGTGGGCCTTGAACCGGTCCTCTCGTTGGGTGTTCAGGATCGGCCCGCGGCCGAGGCCTTCACTCGTGTCCGGACCGCCTTTCGGCTCTCCGATGGCAGGGTTGTCGTTCAGGGCGGTGGGGATCCGGCAATAGCGGTCTTTTCAGTTGGTGGAGCCTTCTTGCACGGCATAGGACGTAGGGGGGAGGGCCCGGAGGAATGGCGCCGCCTTGGGACCGTCGGTCATATCGGCGGCGATACCCTTGTCGTGCATGATGTCAGCAGCGCCGCTCTGATCTGGTTTGATTCCGACGGACGCTTCCTGCGTCGCGTCCCACTGGGCGCTCCACCTCGCGACCTCTTTGCTGCGCCCATGGGAAATCCGGCCTACCTGGGCCCCGAGGGCGCGGCGGTACAGATGCTTCCTGCCGAACCGCGGAACAACGAGCGTGCGAGCGTCCCATATGTGCTATTCGACGCAAGGACAGGAGCGGCGACCGAACTCGCGGAAGTCGCGGGGCCGGTGTGGTCCGTGGGAAGGCGCGAAACGTCGGGCGGCAGCTCGATCGTGGAGGAGGGCATCCTGGATCCGCGTTGGCGGTCCTATCCCGAAGCTACGGGAGGTTCAGGGCGCTTCCTCACGGCGGACGGCGTCGGTTTCGAGGTTCGAGAGTGGTCGCTCGAGGGCAAAGGCCTCATGGCTGAATACCGATTGGAGGGGCAGGCAGAGCAGCCGGATTCGCCGCCCTCACTTGGGCCTATTCTGCTAGATGAAGCTGGATACGTCTGGGTTGACGAGTACGAAGCGCCGGGGCAATCGCCGCCCGATCGAGTCCGGTACTGGATTATTGACCCGAACGGGGCGGTCTTAGGTCATGTGGGACTGCCCGGATCTTTCCGGCTCGTTCATGTCTCCAGGAACGAGGTGTTCGCTGAGGTGCGAGACACGTTGGATGTGCCACGGCTGCTTGTACTGCCGCTCACCCGCCAATGAGATCCGTAGGGCTGCTGCGGAGAGTATCAAGTACAGGTGCTAGGTGGAGCACCGACACACGCCATATAACACACGGGTGCCGCCTGCGCTCGCTACGCTCGCTCCGGGGAACACGGCTCGCGTTGCGAGCCGCGTCGGCACCCTGGAACGTTATAGGACATCGGCACAGCAGTAGGGGTACGGAGCGCCGGACTATAGAGATAGGAGTTGATGGCGCCGCGAGAATCCGGTGGGAGTTCATGCGCCGAGCCGCGGGTCACCTTCGATGTTTGAAGAAATGGAGGAGTCGCGCCGCAGAGAGTCCGGCGCTGTACCTGAGGCTCCGAGGCGAGCCTTCTTGGTTCTGTATGTCAGCTGCCCGGGCACCTTTGGTAACCTGCATCGGCGGTGGACCGGCCTGTACGGCGCGCCGCTGAGACGCTCCAAGTGATCGGTGCTCGCGGCCCTGCTGGTTCGATTGGAGGTGTGCCAAGGAGTCCCGGCGCGCTTCCACCTCGAGGGCTGGAAAGAGAAGGCGAGAACTGACAACGACGTTGTACCGCCGACGCACGGCGGGAGGGCTGAGCTCGGAAGAGTGGATTCGTCTGGTCGGCCAGGCGCCGACGTCCTATAACAAAAGGGCTGCCGGCTTCGCTCCCTGCGGTCGCTACGCTGAAACACGCCTTCGCTTCGCTACGGCGCGTCGGCAGCCCCGAACGTTATGGGAAATCGGCAGCGCAGTCGTGATACGGAGCGCCGGAGTAAGGAATAGGACCTGAAGGCGCCGCGAGAATCCGGTGGGAGTTCATGCGCCGAGGCGCTACTCACGTTCGATGTTTGAAGAGAAGTAGGAGTCGCGCCGCAGAGAGTCCGGCGCAGTAGCTGAGGCTCCGGGGCGAGCCCTCTGGGTTCGATGGGCACGCTGCGCGGGCACGTTCGGTAACCTGCGTCGTCGGCGGACTGAAGTGACGGCGCGCCGCTGAGTTGTTCCAAGTCATCGGTGCTCGGCGAGACTGCTTGGTTCGACTTGAGACGGGCCCAGGAGCACCGGCGCGCTTCGAGCTCGAGGGCTGAAGAGACAAGACGAGAACTGAAGACGACGTTGTACCGCCGACGAACGGCGGGAGGGCTGAGTTCGGGAAAGTGGATTCGGCTTGTCGTGTGGAAGCCGACTTCCCATAACATACGGTGGCCGGCTTCGCTCCCTGCGGTCGCTACGCTGTACACGGCTCGCTGCGCGAGCCGCGTCGGCCACCTGGAACGTTATCCAACAGCGCTGGAAACGGAGTGGTTGAGTAGAGAGGGGTTGGGTTGCGCAGAGTTGATTCCGGTCCCGTCGAGACCGGTTGAGTCAGGCTCACGTCGAGAAGAGAATGTCGAAGGGCGCGCCAGGCTGCGGTCGCGGAACGAGAGCTCAGCCCTCGAACGATCGGTATTCATGTATCAGCTCCTCGAGGCGTCAGGAATCGTCGGAGGACCGCCGGAGCTCCGCGGGCCGGAGTCCTCAGGTCCCTGTGGGGGAGAAAGGCGGCGGATGCCCCGCGGTGCTCCCTGGGACGACCCCGCGGACACAAGCAGAAATCCCAACCGTCGTACGCAGTCCTCATGCTTCTCGCTTGTGTCCTCGGGGTCGTCCCAGGAGGCCTCTTCGAGGCTCTCGGCGTCGGGCTTCTCACAATGTCTGAGAAAGGGCGGCCGCTGAAATGGCGGAATGGGCCGACGTTCCTGCGGGGCTGAGCTGATGAAAGGATGCGTCGTTACGGATGGGCTGCGATGCTGTGCAGGCCGCAGCCAGGCGCGCCCCGGACGTCCGCTGGGCTCGACGTGAGCCGGACGGGGAGGCACGGGCCGGACGGAATGGGCGGCAACCCAACCTCGCGATGCCGTCGCTACATGGGGTATCTTATGCGCGACGGAGAGCGCCATCGGATAACAAATAGTTACCGGCTTCGTTCGCTGCGCTCACTCCGTCGAGCACGGCTCGCTGACGCGAGCCGTGCCGGTAACTTTGAACGTTATGGGACACCGGCGTGAGCAGCAGTGGTGCGGAACGCCACGAATAGAAACAGCGCGAGAAGATCTCAGTCGTCGGCCCAGGAGAAGAGAATGAAGACTCTGTTCCGCCGAATCCGGGGCCTCTTGGGAACGGCCACGGCCTGGGGCCTCTCCTGGTTCGGAGCAGCTACCGCTCTGTTCGCAATGAATTCTCTCGGTACCCTCCCCTTCAGCATGATTCTCTTATCAGCCCTCGGGGTCGGAACCGCCGGCTTTTTCGCCGGTGGCGGTTTCTCAGTTGTCTTGGCCCTGACGGAGCGCAGGAGGAGTCTTGGGGAACTCTCCTATAGCCGAATCGCGCTCTGGGGTGCTCTGGGGTCGTTTCTCGTAGGCACTCCCATTCTCCTCCAACTCGGTGGGTCAGAAGGAATGATAGCCCTTGGCCTCTTGGGGATACTGGGTGGGGCCTCTTCAATTGGGACACTGGCGATGGCGAGGGCTGCGGACAGAAATGAAAGGCTGGAGGAGCCCCGCCCCGCGCCCCTTATTTCTGGTGGCTGAGACCCCCGGGCTCTACTGGAGAGCGGAATCCCTGGTGCATGAAGGGCGAAACGCACGGTTCGCCTGGTCAACGGGGAGCCGGCATCCCATAACACACGGGTGCCGCTTCCGCTCGCTACGCTCGCTCCAGTGAAACATGGCCCTGGAGCGTATCGGTCACCCGCGCAGTACTGAGGTGGGCTTGCAGATGGGTATTGAGGAACGGACGTGTGGTTGGGCCACGTCGGCACCCTGGAACGTTAACTGACATCGCAAGTCAGCGTGCTTTCTCGGGAAGACAGGAACCAGTAGAGACAGCGGAGTTGGCATGATCGAGGGAGCCCTGGTAGCCATTCTTGGCTATGCCATCGGCACAGCGCAGGTCCTGTTCGTGGATTGGGTGCATCGACACAGAGAGCACCGCCGCCAGCTCAGACTGCTGCGCTCCGAGTTCCGTCGGGCCCGCGGGATGCTCCAGAAGTTCCAGTGGAAGAAGGGGGTCCCGCCCGCATCCGATGAGATTCCCTATCCTCCGAGAGTATCGGAGCAGTTCATTCCGACCGTCGCAGTAATTGATTACTACCTGACCGACGAACACGACGATGACAACGCTCAGCAAGCTCATCTGAACGTGATCGACGGCATCAACCATCTTGAGTTGTATCACCGTACAGCGATGGAATTGGTCGACAAGGCGAGGGCAGAACAGGACAACAGCCTCGCGCGGGAGCACCTTGACCGCGCTGTGGAAAACGCCACGCAGTACGATCTCGAGACGGAGCGGGTTGAGTTCATCATCGACAGCGCCTTGGCGGACCTCAATCGCCGACTCGACACATCTCGGATCTGGCCTCAATTGTCTCGCATCGGACGGAGGCTTCCGGCTGGACAGAACCCTCCTCCATTAACAAAGAACGATCCTCGCCTTCTTCGGGAGGAGGGAGCTGGAGTTGCTCGTGACTGAAGGCGGTCTACACCCGAGGATGGTGGAGCTATGAGTGTCGATCCAACCGCGGAAGACCTCGAGGTCATCACTGCGCTGGCGGACGAGTTGATTCGTCGGGTCCCCGCTTTGGAGTCGCTTGCGACGCTGGGGAGAGAAACTTCGCGTATCCAGGCGGTGGGTACCCACATTGAATTCGACCTCGCCGATGTGGTTCCACTGGAAACAGTGGAACGCGCATACGTCGGATACGCCCTTCGCAGGTGCGGCGGGAATAAGACCCATGTGGCCAAAGCGCTTGGCATCGATCCATCGACCCTTTACCGAAAGCTCGCGCGATGGGGGTTGTGAGAGGGTGTTGCCCGTCACAGATGGAAGGCGACGTCAGTTAACACACGGGTGCCGCCTGCGCTCCCTTCGGTCGCTCCGGAGGACACGGCGCGCGGTGCGCGCCGCGTCGGCACCCTGGAACGTTATCGGACATCACTATGGGCCGGGAGGCAAGATGGCCAGTCCAGAAGTCAAATGTGGCCTTTGGTTTTGAGTCTGTTGAGGAATCCGGATTGAGGACACGAGTCCCTCGGGCGAAGCCATAATGGCAGGAGAACTACGCTTAATCCCCTTCTTGGTCGCTCTGGGGGTAATTCTGGTTGGCGTGCCGTGCGTGTTCACCCCGTTCGCGTGGATGCTGAATCGGCGTGCTGGTAGGCCTGGCCTGATCGCCGCGTGGGTGAGCGCAGGTGCCTTGCTGACGGCCATCCTTGAGTTCAGACTCGCGCTCATCCGGAAGACGGTTGGCATGGGTGCGAGTCCTGACGTGGTTTTCACCGAGGTGGTGTACTTCGCGCTCTTCAGCCTTATCGCCTTTGGAGGCGCCACCTTCTTCTTGGGTAGAGAGATTCGCACGAACCCAGGCGAGAAGTTCCGGCCGAGGCTCTTCATCAGGAGCATTCTCGGATTCGTAGCAGGTTGCGCTCTTGGTGCCATAGTCCTGCTGGCCAGCGCCTTGGTGTCTCTGCGGAAATAGGTTCGGCTGCAAAGGAGGTGACGCTCTGGGCGGGTGTTGTGGAGAGCGTCAGGACGGTGACGTCCGATAACAAACGAGTTGCGCCTACGCCGCGCAAGCGCGGCTCCGGAGAACACCGGCGCAAACGTTGCGGAACCTGGAAGCGGTGCTAGATAGGATCGAAGAGAGCAGCCTCGTCGGGCCGTGAGGACGCGCCGGCGTCGCAACTCTAGAACGTTATGTGCAAGCGCCAGAGCAGGTAGCCCATGTTCGGGAGGATCGAAGATGCGGGAGCGAACTGATGCGAAGTAACGGTTCGACCAAGGCCCGCATCGTTGCGTGTACCGTCTTGGTCATGGGGTGCGTCGAGCCCGCTGCCCAGGCACGACAAGTGACTGTGAAGGAGGCTGACAGCGCAGACGTGCGAACCGTGACCATCGACGGCCCAATCGACGCGGTGCCCGAGTGGACAGTGGCAGACGCGCCACTGACGGAAATCGGCGGGGATGCGTCGTCACTCCTTGGCCAGGTGGGGGCGGTGGAGCTGTTAGCGGACGGACAGGTGCTGATCTACGATGAGCAGAGCAGGGACTTGCGCATCTTCACAGCGAGCGGGCAGGTAGCGCGACTGGTATCCCATGCCGGTGATGGCCCCGGGGAGGTTGAGGCGTTGGCACAACTGTCTCTGACCCCGGGCGACACGATCTACGCGTTCGACCCTGAACTGTCCCGCATCTCCGCGTTTAGTCATGACGGTGACTTCCTCAGGGCCATTCCCGTGCGTCCGGACTTTGCGGGACCAGGTACCCGGGTCTTGAGGGCCTGGGCGTTAGACTCGGATCGCTTCCTTTTATACGGAATAGGCCGTAGTGAGGGTGGTTTGTTTCAGGATCCCCCGCATCGGGCACCGCAAGAGCGCATCCTCCAGGTGCACTCGGGGACCGACACGGAGCTCGGCGCTCCGATTCAATTCATTGGCGAGTACAACGTCAGGGGAACACGTGGCGAGGTTCGATCGCCCTTCTCCAACCAACCGTTCGTGACGGTGAACGCAGGCCGGATCCTTTACGGATCCGGACTGGCCTATGAACTGCTGGTGCGCGATTTCGCTCTCGGGCCGATTCAGGTGATTCGTTGGCCTGGCCAAAAGGAGCCCCTGACGGCGGCGATGGTTGCGACGGTCCGCGACTCGATGAATGCCACAAGCGGCCAACTTCGAAGAGTTGATCCTGCTGCCCTCGAGTGGCTGGTCCAGGCTCTCTTCCAGCCCGATGTGGTTCCCGAGACGCTGCCGGCGGTCGGAGCAGCCCTATTGGATGAGCAGGGCCGGATCTGGGTTTCCAGGTTTGCGCCGTGCACAGACGTTGCAGACCTGATGAGGGGAGTGGACGGGTCGTGGCACCAAGAGAGCGCCTGGCACGTCTTGGCACCGGACGGATCGCCACTCGCTCGGGTGCGGCTACCATCCAACGCGCGCCTGTTGGCTGTGAGGGGCGATCGTCTCGCGGTGGTCACCAGAGACAGTCTCGACGTGCAACATGTGCGAGTCTTGCAGCTCGAGGAGTGGAGTGATGCACACTAGATACGGCAGCATGAAGCCGCGCCTGCACATAACACACGGTGGCCGGCTTCGCTCCCTACGGTCGCTACGCTGTACACGGCTCGCTGCGCGAGCCGCGTCGGCCACCTAGGAACGTTAAGCGCCATGCGGGTGCGTGTGGGGACGCATGAGCGAAGATGCATCTCAAGTGGAGATCCGAGAATGAAACATGTCGAGCCGATCATCACGGTTCGGGCGGGGCTGAAGTCCCTGCTGATCGCGCTGTGGGCGGTCGTCATCGGTGCTGCATTCTTTGGGTTTGCCATGGGAATGGGCTCGTCTCCGCTCTCCCGCATGCTTCAAGGGGCGCTGGGCGTCATGTTCCTCGGCGTCGGGGCCTACCTTCTCGTGCTGGCCTTGGCAGCCCGGGTTCTCGCCTCGGAGACAGGTATCGAAGTGGTAGTTCCGTTTCCTACGAAGCGAGTCAAGGAACTCAGGTGGATCGAGATCGAGTCCGTCATTGTCGGACCCAAGCGTCGGTACCTGGTCTTCGCGGGGAGGAACGGAGAGCGTATTCCGGTTGGGCCCGGGGCCAAGAACTGGGGTGAGCTTGTTGAGCTTGCCTGGCGTAAGTTGCCTGAAGGCCTACGCGGGCCGATTGAGGAATTCCGATAAGCTTGGGCTGAGGCGCCATGCGCGGTGCCCGGACCCGAGTGGGGACGTTTGAATGCACGGTGTGCCAAGGAGTTTGGATCTCACAGCGCTCGTGGGTGCGATCCTTCAGCGGATCGACCTCGGCATCCACATCGTCCACTTTCATTTCGACTGTGACCAGATCACCACCATCTCGGTAGAAGGTGACTGGGAGATTCGGGATGGAGAAGGCGAACTGGTGGACCAATGGATCGAGCCGCAGGAGCGGCTCTCGTTCAAGGTGCATGTACTCCTGGGCTGCGAGGTGCGAGCCACTGAGGTGCATGCGCCGGAGTCCTTCCTGGTGCGGTTCGACTCTGGTCATACGCTACAGGTCTTCGATCATTCGAAGAATTTCGAGAGCTTCTCGATCGAACCGATGGGAATCTACGTGTAGCGCGGCAGACGGTGATGGGAGGAGCGACCGAGTGGGCGGGTTGCACGGCGCTTAACAAACAAGTTGCGCCTACGCCGCGCTGCGCGCGGCTCCGGGGAACACCGGCGCGGGGCTTTGCGGGGTCTGGAAGCGGCCGGGGCAAAGTCGGAGAGCACAGCCTCGTCGGGGCGTGAGGACGCGCCGGCGTCGCAACTTTGGAACGTTAAGCGTCATATGCACCACCAACTGGAGTACACATGACACGCGATCTCCCGATGGTGGTTAACGAGCTACTTCGGTATCGAGTGGCTTCGGAGAAGGCGACCGAGGCCTTCAAGGCACTGAAGCACAACGACGACCTGTGCCCCCGAGTGAGGTCGCAACTCGAGCTGCTCCTTGAGTCATATGTGAAGTACGACGCGATCGCATACGATGTCCAAGGCATTCATGACCAGGGCACAGACGTACTTCTGAAATTCTATCCTCAGTCTGACGGCGCTGATGGACCTTGGGAAGTCATCGCGTTTCAGGTGAAATCGTATGACGACCTGAAGAAGAGGGACTATCTGAAGGACCTGCGTTCCCAGCGGCTCCAAGCCGACGACGAGTACGGTGAGCGCCTACACCAGTATGTGCTTATGCTGTGCACGGATGAGGTAAAACACCGCGAGAAGATCAGAGAGATCAGCAAGGCTTTCTCGAAGATCCCGAAGACAGTGGTGATCTTACCAAGCTACGCCTACAACTTCCTTCGCCTCAGGCGCACGCATGTCAGCCTTGTGGTCGACACCTTCGAAAAGGGTGACGACATCGTACTTGAGAGGGCACGGGATTACGTTGGAGACCTCCACCCCACCCGGGCTGCGCTGCTCCTGCGACTCGTATATCAGGGGCTGCGCCACGGGGACGCTGTTGAACCGGAAGCACTCTTAGGAGACCCCTTCCTGAAGGAGGTCTACCGCTCAGTTCCTGACGTCGATGTGCTGGATCTTCCTCACGACCAAGACGACGAGGATTTGGGCCCGGAAGATGACTCGGACGACGAGGATGAGTCTCCCGAGGCCCCTCCTGTGGTCAGTTGGGGACCAAAGAACGTAGGTGGCCGACCACTCGCTGAGCGGTTCTACTCCGACCTAGATGCGCTGGTCGGGGACGTTGTTGACATCGACCAGGACGACGAGCGCCTCCGGGTTGATCGCACAGCCGGGCGTCCGCTCCAAGCACTCATCCTCGACCTGGAAGTCCGATATGACGTCGACGGTGCGGCGCTGCTCACGCACGTGTTTGGACTCCTGGGCGTCATGCGGCGATTCGGCTTGGAATACGGAGAAGCGCTTTGGGATGAGCTCGACGCCGCATACAACGCTTAACAAATAGTTACCGGCTTCGTTCGCTGCGCTCACTACGTCGAGCACGGCTCGCTGACGCGAGCCGCGCCGGTAACTTTGAACGTTAAGTGAAATCGGGTGACCAGTAAGGCGGTAGAACTCTACTTAGGAGTTGAATGGGCCAGTGACAACCCAGCGACATATGGAACGCCTGGTGAACCGTGCGCCGGGCGAGGTGATGCGACCGGGAGAGAGAGCTCTTCTAGAGTCCGAGCGACACGAACTTGAGCTGCAGTTGCTTTCCACGCGGTTGTCTGCACGTCGTCACCTAATATGGGCCATTCTCGGCCTCTCTCCGTGGGCCGTGATTCCCTTCATAGTCTCAGTGGGTGAGTTCGGGATTGGGATGATCGGAGTGGGCGCCGTCTTCGTCACGGGAATTGAAGCGTGGCGCGCAATCGTGGCGCGATTCGAAGTTGAGGACATCGAGGCGAAGCTCAGAGCCCTCTCCGAAGAGCCAGAAACGTGAGCTGCCCAACAAGCGTCTTGCGCTGACTCGGCGGGCGGAGAGTCCGGAGCACTCGCCTTGCACCGGGCGTTCCGGGGCGTCATGGCGCGCATAGATCGAGAGAGACTGGCAGGCGTCCGACTTCACTTAACAAACGAGTTGCGCCTACGCCGCTGACGCGGCTCCGGAGCAACCGGCGCCACGAGTTACGGATGCGGGAAGCGGTGCGGGTATGTTATGCGAGATCGGAGCCAGGGAAGCGGCAGGACGCGCCGGTTCGCAACTCTTGAACGTTATATGAAATTGAGCCGTGCTCGCGGGAATGGAGCGGGAGGATGGAATTGGGAGGAAACGAGGTCACGCTCCTTCAGCTGCGGCCGTTTCGGAACGCCTATGTCTTGCGGAGCGTGCTCATTTGGGCAGGAGTCCGTGTGGCCCTGGCCTTTGGCGGCGTGGCTGATCCAGGTCTGGGTACGGAACTCGCACTCCTGCCCATTGTGGCAGGAACGGTTCTTCTGGACGCCCGACGCAGGGGAGAGGACCTCTTCCTGGGCAACCTTGGCATTCCGGCGTGGTCCATCGCTCTGCTCGCGCTGACCATCGCGGCACTTCTTGAGGCGCTGGTGCCCTGATGCAGCGTCCCGTCGTGCTCGATGTCGACGGACTCGGAAAGTCCTTCGGAGACAAGCAGGTCCTCAAGGGAGCCTCCTTCCGAGCCAAAACGGGCACGATCACGGCCCTAATGGGACGGAACGGGGCCGGAAAATCGGCGATGCTCCGGGTCGCGATCGGCCGTGTACGGCCAGACTACGGTAGAGTGCTGTTCCACGGAGAATACCTGCCCCGTCCGAGCCTGGCCGCAATGGCTAGACTCGGGCTGTTCTATTCGGCCCAGGACTCGGCCGTAACCGATTTGTTTACGGTGCGTGAGCACTTGGCCGCAGTGGCTCGGGTCTTCGCCGGGGAAGATCGGGTCGGAGACACGATTTCTCGTCTGGCGTTGGAGGAGTTCTTGGACCGCAAGCCACCCACACTCTCGGGTGGCGAGCGCCAGCGGGCGTCCCTGGCGCTGGCCATCGTCCGAGCACCTTCATGCCTCGTCATGGACGAGCCGTTTGAAGGCATTGCTCCGAGGGACCGGATGTTGGTGACGGACGGTCTTGGAGCGCTCCGTACCCGGGGCTGCGCCATCGTGATCTCAGGTCATGATGTGGAGGACGTCTTCGAGTTGTCGGACGAGATCATCTGGGTGGTGGCCGGGACAACAC
Organism: uncultured Gemmatimonadales bacterium; assembly: GCA_963751265.1. Classification (GTDB taxonomy): domain Bacteria; phylum Gemmatimonadota; class Gemmatimonadetes; order Longimicrobiales; family Gaopeijiaceae; genus SZUA-318. The sequence continues at coordinate 582,393 of CAVVTU010000003.1, forward strand.
ATGTACTCGGCTCACCGGAGGCCGCACGAAGGCACCACCAGTTCCGACGTGAGTATCTGGGTCGTTGAATATCTTGGGAAGCTCATGTGGTGCGACTCCCGAGCAGAATCGGGAAGCATGGCTCAACTTCATATAACAAACGGGTACCGCCTGCGCTCACTACGTTCGCTCCGGAGAACACGGCTCGCGTTGCGAGCCGCGTCGGTACCCTGGAACGTTAGCAACTGTGTTGCAGACGTAGCTGATCGAGAGGGATGGAAGGGTCCCAGTGCCGGCCGTCGCGGACCATGGCGTTGAGGATGGTGAGGAGTTTTCTCATGCATGCGACCTGGGCGACCTTGGCCGGCTTTCCCTTGGCTCTGAGGCGGTTGTAGAAGAGGCGGATCACGGGATTCCAGCGTGAGGCGCTCCAGACGCTGAGGTAGAGGGCTGAGCGGACGGGGGCGCGGCCGCCCCAGATCATGCGCTTGCCCCTGAAGACCCCGCTATCACGCGAGAAGGGTGCGACGCCAACAAGAGAAGCGATCTGTTTGTGGGAAAGCAGGCCCAGCTCGGGGAGCTCGGCGAGGAGGGTTCGAGAGAGATTCGGACCGACTCCGGGCACGGTCAGAAGGAGATCCCGTTTGGCAGCCCAGAGGGGGCTCTTTCGGATCATCGAGTCGAGATCGGAGTCCACGTCAGAGAGCTGTCGTTCGAGCCAGCGGATGTGCTTCTCGATGCCCTTCTGGACCGGCTTGAGAGCGAAGCCGAGGCGGTTCTTCTCAGCGGTGATCATCTCGATGACTTGGCGTCTGCGAGCCACGATTGCACTGAGGGCACGGGCCTCTTCGGAGGGCAGCTCTCTAACCTGCGGCTTCACGCGGGCAGCAAAGAGGGCGAGCCCACGGGCATCGATCGTGTCGGTTTTGGCAAGCTGGCCTGTGCTCTTCGCAAAGTCACGTGCCTGCCGGGGATTAGCGATGACGACCGGGATCTCGGCAGCAGCGAGGGCCGCCGCCGCGGGGAACTCAAAACCGCCCGTGGCCTCGAGCACGACGAGCTCGGGGCTGAGGTCGCGGAGCTGTCCGACAAGCTCCTCAATCCCCTCCTCGTCGTTGCCGACTCTCCAGACATCGTCCTGGTCGCTACGCGCGACGTCGAGTTGCGCCTTTCCCACGTCGATGCCTACGAAGACCGGCTGCGAACCCATCTCTCGACTCCCTCGGCTGGAGGAGAATGCGATCGCCTTGTCCCGGCCTTGCACGATTCGGGCTCAGGGGCCCTGACAACTGTTCGAGATTCTGCGATCGCCCATCAGGTGCGGCGCCCCAGCTAACGTCCGGCCTACTCGAGCCTATGTGACAACGGGCTGCCGCACCCTATTCTGTCTCAGAATCTATGGATTCGTCGACATACAAGACGGCATTGGAGCCGCATTCGTGAACTTGATACAGAGCCCGATGAGAGTTCAGGCGCGATTGAATGAGATCGATCGCCAACTCTTTTCACGTCGGTTGTACTTGAAGTCCATGAAGTGGCTGGTGTTCCCAGTGATGGCTGCGGTCGTTGTGTACTTTTCGTACTTCTTCTATGAACGAGCAGCAGGCCTGACCGCACATGTCTTCGTGGCGCTGGGTGGCGCTGCGGGTTCTCTCGCAGCCTCGGTCAGCGGATACCGAACGCTTCAATCCCAGATCGATGAACTCGAAGATGAGCGGGCGGAGCTTCAGCCACCTGAGTAGAGGGCTTCGTTGCAGTATTTGTGAATCAGACAATACCCGAAGGACGTGTTCCAGGAAGCGGCAGAGACTGGGCTACACATGGCCTCCATATCCCAGCGGAGTGCTGTTGAAGACCTAAGGTTGGAGTCCAAGGCTTGGGTTTTGAAAGCGGACGTACGGGAAATGGCAGGTCAATGAAATACAATGGTCAACGCCGTCTAACACACGGTGGCCGGCTTCGCTCCCTTCGGTCGCTACGCTGTACACGGCTCGCTACGCGAGCCGCGTCGGCCACCTAGAAACGTTATAGGACATCGGCACAGCAGTAGGGGTACGGAGCGCCGGACTATAGAAGCAGGACCTGATGGCGCCGCGAGAATCCGGTGGGAGTTCGCGCGCCGAGGCGCGGGTCACGTTCGATGATTGAAGAGATGAAGGAGTCGCGCCGCAGAGAGTCCGGCGCAGTACCTGAGGCTCCGAGGCGAGCCCTCGTGGTTCAGTACGCCGGCTGCCCGGACACCTTTGGTAACCTGCGTCGTCGGCGTGACCGGCCTGTACGGCGCGCCGCTGAGACGCTCCAAGTGATCGGTGCTCGTGGCCCTACTGGTTCGATTGGAGGTGTGCCAAGGAGTCCCGGCGCGCTTCCACCTTGAGGGCTTGAAAGAGAACGCGAGAACTGACAACGACGTTGTGCCGCCGACGCTCGGCGGGAGGGCTGAGCTCGAGAAAATGGATTCGTCTGGTCGGCCAGGCGCCGACGTCCTATAACAAAAGGGCTGCCGGCTTCGCTCCCTGCGGTCGCTACGCTGAAACACGCCTTCGCTTCGCTACGGCGCGTCGGCAGCCCCGAACGTTAACTGACAGCGCATGAACGGAGTGGTTGGGAAACATAGGTTGGGTTGCCCGATGTCGTGTGCCTTATCCGCTTGTCGATGTCGAGGTCTGGGCTCCGTCGACAGAATTATGAGGGGGCCGTACCTGGCTTCGGCCGTGGACCCTTGGATGCGCCGGCGCTCAGCTTCCGACGGTGGGTCGCAGCGTGAGCTTCCCGCGCGTCGCGGATCCGTCGAACGGCCGCCGAGCCCCGCGGGGCTCAAGCACCTCAGGTCTCCGGAAGAGCGAACGCGGTACCTGCCCCGCGGCGCTACCTGGGACGACCCCGCGGACACAAGCCCTGATCTCAAATGTCTACTGAGTCCTCTGTGTCTAAGGCTTGTGTCCTCGGGGTCGCCCCAGGCGCCCTCTTCGAGGTTCTCGGCGGCGGATCTCTCCGAAGAGTCGGTGAGGGGTTGAGCCTTGGCCATCGCTGGATCGGCCGACGCGTGGTGGGGCGCTGAGCTGGGGACCGATGCGTCGAGCCGGGGTGGTTGGTGCGACGGGATGAGGGGCCGCAACCAGGCACGGCCCGATGTCAGGTGGATCGACGGTGCCCGAGTGGGCCAGCGGGAAGCGGACGAGGCAAGGCAGGCGTGGGGCAACCCAACCTCGCGGCCACAGGTTCAGCGGTGGTAAGTTCGGCGCGTAGGGAGGCGCCATCAGTTAACACACGGGTGCCGGCTTCGCTCCCTGCGGTCGCTACGCTGAAACACGCCTTCGCTTCGCTACGGCGCGTCGGCACCCTGGAACGTTAGCAACTGTGTTGCAGACGTAGCTGATCGAGAGGGATGGAAGGGTCCCAGTGCCGGCCGTCGCGGACCATGGCGTTGAGGATGGTGAGGAGTTTTCTCATGCATGCGACCTGGGCGACCTTGGCCGGCTTTCCCTTGGCTCTGAGGCGGTTGTAGAAGAGGCGGATCACGGGATTCCAGCGTGAGGCGCTCCAGACGCTGAGGTAGAGGGCTGAGCGGACGGGGGCGCGGCCGCCCCAGATCATGCGCTTGCCCCTGAAGACCCCGCTATCACGCGAGAAGGGTGCGACGCCAACAAGAGAAGCGATCTGTTTGTGGGAAAGCAGGCCCAGCTCGGGGAGCTCGGCGAGGAGGGTTCGAGAGAGATTCGGACCGACTCCGGGCACGGTCAGAAGGAGATCCCGTTTGGCAGCCCAGAGGGGGCTCTTTCGGATCATCGAGTCGAGATCGGAGTCCACGTCGGAGAGCTGTCGTTCGAGCCAGCGGATGTGCTTCTCGATGCCCTTCTGGACCGGCTTGAGAGCGAAGCCGAGGCGGTTCTTCTCAGCGGTGATCATCTCGATGACTTGGCGTCTGCGAGCCACGATTGCACTGAGGGCACGGGCCTCTTCGGAGGGCAGCTCTCTAACCTGCGGCTTCACGCGGGCAGCAAAGAGGGCGAGCCCACGGGCATCGATCGTGTCGGTTTTGGCAAGCTGGCCTGTGCTCTTCGCAAAGTCACGTGCCTGCCGGGGATTAGCGATGACGACCGGGATCTCGGCAGCAGCGAGGGCCGCCGCCGCGGGGAACTCAAAACCGCCCGTGGCCTCGAGCACGACGAGCTCGGGGCTGAGGTCGCGGAGCTGTCCGACAAGCTCCTCAATCCCCTCCTCGTCGTTGCCGACTCTCCAGACATCGTCCTGGTCGCTACGCGCGACGTCGAGTTGCGCCTTTCCCACGTCGATGCCTACGAAGACCGGCTGCGAACCCATCTCTCGACTCCCTCGGCTGGAGGAGAATGCGATCGCCTTGTCCCGGCCTTGCACGATTCGGGCTCAGGGGCCCTGACAACTGTTCGAGATTCTGCGATCGCCCATCAGGTGCGGCGCCCCAGCTAACGTCCGGCCTACTCGAGCCTATGTGACAACGGGCTGCCGCACCCTATTCTGTCTCAGAATCTATGGATTCGTCGACATACAATGTGCCATGTGCTCCGCGATTAGGTGTGGATTGATGTTTAAGCAAGAGTGGTTTCGGAAGGAGAGTTGGAGCGCCGCGGATGCTGCCGACTTCTTCGCGCACCTAGCGCGTGCACGACGTGGCAACAGGGCCCAGTATCTCCGCCTTCAAGCCGGGCACCTGCAGAAGCTCGGGTCGACAGCTGAGTTGTCTTCTGCGCTCGAGCTGCTGGCGCTTCTTCTTCGAGAGTACCCGGAACAGATCGAACTACAAGCCGCGCACTCGCAGAGAGCGGAGTGTCTCGAGGCGCTGCAGCGAGTCGATGAAGCGCAGGAAGCGTGGCAGCAGGCGATCAACTCTAGGCGGGCGTTTCCCAATGTGGACTGCAACGTGCACACGAGCTACGGCTTGTTCGTGCTTCGGCACGGGTTGGAGGCGCGTTATGAGGAGGCGCTCGCAGTGTTGGAGGAGTTCACCCACGCGATGCCGATGCCAATTCTGATCTACGAGTATTCGCTGGCGAAAGCCCTCCTTCTGAAGCGCTTGGGTAGGGTCAACGAGGCGAGATTGTCGGCGCGGAGCGCAGTACAGGCCGTTACAAGGACGGAATCCGATTTCCGGTATCACAGGTTGATTGGACTTGTTGCTCGGACGGAGCCGGGCCTCCACGAGGAGTTGGAGAGCTTGCTCGACGAGGGTGGGTGATTCCCGATCGCATGTGCTTGGCCGGCCAGCGGAGCCCACGGCACATAACACCTATCAGGCCCACCTGGGTCAAGAGCGCGGAGTTCCCCCAACCGCGCTGCATGGCAGCGCGGCCTACAACGACATGAACGGGTCCTCGAGACTCTGACTTCATTTCTGATCTGTCGGCGCCGGGCGGTAGAGCCCTGCACCAAACACCTATTGAGGGTCGCCCGGCGTGGAGACGCCGGTGCAGGAGCGGCGAGAGCCTTCCCTGCGCCCTAGAAACTGATGTGTGCCCTCGTGCCGTCCGACTCAAAGAAGGCGGGCTCGGAGCGCCATGGCACCGCGGCCAGTTATGTGCGGGATCGGGTGAGGGGCAGAGCTGCAAACAGCGAGGATCCGGGATGTGTGGAGGAAGAGGAGGCGTCCAATCAAACAGAGCGGCTGCCGAACTGCATGACCGGCTCGAGTTATGCGACGGGCTCACCTCCTCCCCTCCGTAAGCTCAGTTCATGAAGCGATCCATGTCGAAGGCCGTGTTGCGGCGAAGCATGTAGTAGGAGGCGCGGCCGAGGCGGGCAGCGAGGATGCTCAGCGCTTTGCCGCGGCCATGCTTGGAACGGAGTCGATTGATGAGGCGTTGGCCCGGCGGGTTCTTCTGAAGGAAGAGGACGGCGGCCTCGCTGTAGGCCCACTTGAGGTGGGCGTTTCCGATCTTGGCGCCCGAGGTGCCCATGACCTTCCCGGCCGAGGACTTCTGGCTCTTCACCAACCGGGCGTAGGACAAGAAGTCCTGGACGCGGGGAAAGCGGGAGATGTCGTGGAGCTCGTAGAGCAACGTGAGGGCGAGGGTCCGTCCGACGCCGGGGATGGTCTGGAGGCGTTTGTAGGTCTCGGGATCGTCGACCTTGGCCTGGTGACGGATGGTGCGCTCGAGGGATCGGATGATCTCATCGAGGCGAGCGGCCATGGCCAGGTCCGCTTCGATGCTGGCCCGCACAACGGGGTCGGGTACGGCTTCAGCGAGACCGGAGCGGTTCCCCGCGTAATGGAGTTGGCCCGTGGGCGCGGGCAGATTGAGTTGGTGGAAGACGATGCGGATGTGGGAGAACAGCTCGCTGCGCCGGCGCACGAAGAAGAGCCTGCGCCGGAGCAGGTCACGGGTAGCCCGCATCCCGCGTGGGTAGACGTAGGCCACAGGGAAGGCCCCGCCCCGCAAGAGCACGGCGATCTTGTGGGCATCGATCCGGTCGTTCTTGGCCTTACCGCCGTGGATGGCCTTCATGTAGAGGGCGTGGCCGAGAACGAAGGGGATGTTCTCCCGGGCACACAGATCAGCGAGCCAGTACCAGCAGAAGATGCACTCGGCGCTGACGACCAGGTCGTCCCGGTACGGTTCGACGGCACGGAGGAAGCGGTCCGGTTCGCAGCGCACGTTGCGGTGGAGGACGGTCTTGCCGGTTTCGTGCTCCAGGATGCAGAGGTACATGGTCCGAGCGTGGAGGTCGATCCCGCAGTAGTATCGATGCTGGCCAGTGTAGAAGCGCATGGTTCCCCTCCTGGGTTCGATGATGTGCTCGCGCTCTCATCGTTCCTCTCGAGGTCTGAGAGGTCCAGGAGGGGGCCTGCATTAGGATCAAACAGTTACCGGCTTCGTTCGCTACGCTCACTTCGACGAGCACGACTCGCTAACGCGAGTCGCGCCGGTAACTTAGAACGTTACACGAAACTCGGCCGGCGACGATTTGGGAAACGCGCGAACCTAGGAGGGGAGTTGAGGAGGTAGCCCCACCCACCTCACCACTTATTGGAGGTTGGGCGTAGGGGGTTCCTCGCAGGAGTTGGAGCTCTCGAGACGGACGTGGTCGAAGCCGCGCCTGTGCGGCGCGGCTGGAGAGAAAGGTCTACAACAGCCCCCGCCCCTAAACCCATCCGATGGCAAGGCGGTGAACGCAGCAGGAGACGGAACGGCCGAGTCTTCGTGTAACAAAAGGGCTTCCGGCTGCGGCCGCCTGCGGCGGCCTACGCTGCAACCGGCCCCAAAGGAATGCGACCCCGTGGACGTGATGGCGCTCTTGGAGCGGCAGGGGTATATCAGCAGCGTAGTCGGGGCCGGTTCGGAAGCCCCGAACGTTACACGAAACTCGGCCGGCGACGATTTGGGAAACGCACGAACCTAGGAGTGGAGGTTGGGGAAAGTGGCCCCACCGCCTCACTACCTGTAATAAGGTTGGGCATAGGGGTTTCCTCGTAGGAGCTGGAGCTCTCGAGACGGACGTGGTCGAAGCCGCGCCTTTGCGGCGCGGCTGGACAGGAGAGTCTAGAACAGCCCCTGCCCCTAAACCCATCCGATTGCAAGGCGGTGAACGCAGCAAGATGCGGGACGTCCGAGTCCTCGTGTAACACACGGTGGCCGGCTGCGCTCCCGTTGGTCGCTACGCTGTACACGCCTCGCTTGTCGCGAGGCGCGTCGGCCACCTAGGAACGTTAGCCGACATAGCTCCGCCTTTTATTCGGGAGGAGTCGGTAGTAGTGCTACAATACCTCGACCACAGTTGAGGAAAGCGTACTTCCCTTACCCTTATGTCTCAAACACGAACGACATCCCGAACGCTCTAACTATGTCTCGGATGCTTGGCATGTTCGCCGCGGTCTTTTCCGCTCTTTTGCTGGTGTTGCCAACAATCCGTTGGATGCAAGGACGGCTTTCGGCTCGATTGGCCTTCGGCTTGTGGATCTCAGGAATTGGCTTTGCGCTTTTGGCCCTTGGTGCGCTCGTGCTTGAGGGTGATGGTGCGAAGAGTGCTGTCCTACTGGGGGTGGTGGGGACGGGTATCGGGATGGTCGTTCAGAAGCGGAATGCAGATCCTAGGCCCCGATAGCCACGCTCTGGTTGGGAGAGCAGGCACGTGCTCAAGTGACGGTCTGGGAGGATCCTGTTCGATTCAAGTACTTCCGCCGTATGGATCTGAGACCATGCTACGTCGGCTAACAAACGTATCTGGACTCCTCCCGGAGTAGATGCAAGCGAAAGCATGATGGCCGAGGTCGACTGCAGTCGTATCTCCGGCCCATTTGATGGGTGCAGAACACCCTGGCCACGATGGAAAGTCACGCGTGGGGTGCCTATCGGGTACTCGTCCCCGAAACGGACGCGCTTGTTATCGGCTCATCCCCACGCCGGTCAGACCGGTGGGCCATCGATGTCTTCGCTGAGCAGCTCGAGGGTGTGATGTCTAGGCGGCCTCCCGTCGTTCAAAGGGCCTCTGATCCCGCCAGACGCGCCAGCAAACGCGCGCGAGTTTGTTGGCGAGGGCGACGGCCGCAACGTTGAAGCCCTTTCGGCGGGCGATGTCGAGGGCCCATGTGCGGAGATCGTCAGGTACGTCGACTATGGAGCCGGCGCGGGAGCGCTGAACGAGCGCCGTGGATGAGCATCATGCGGAGGTAGCTGTTGCCGCGCTTGGTGATGCGTCCCAGCCGCCGTGACTGACCGGAGGAGTGCTCCCTGGGTGTGAGCCCGAGGTAGGCGGCGAAGTCGCGGCCCGAACGGAAGCGATGAATGTCACCCACGAAAGCGACGAGTGCTGTGGCCGTGAGTACGCCGACGCCGGGAACGCTCAAGAGGACAGCAGACTCGGGCATCGCCCGGGCGAGCTTCTTGAGCTCAGAGCGCAGATCTTCGGCCTTGGTTTCGAGGGACGCGATCTCATCGAGAGCGTCAAGCAGGGCGCGACGCAGGTAATTGGGCAACTCCTCGGCGCTCAGCGCTGCCCCTGCCTGATCCACCACGTGGCGGGCGCCCATGGGGATCACGACGCCGAACTCCCGAAGATGACCCCGGACGGCGTTGATGCGTGCGGTCCGGGTCTGGAGGTATCCCATACGGATACGGTGAAGGGCAGCGATCGCCTGCTGTTCCTGTGACTTCACCGGAACCGGATCGATCGCCGAGTTGCGGGCGGCCTCGAGAATCGCCTTCGCGTCGGCTCGATCCGTCTTGTTGCCATCCCGATAGCGAGCCACGTCTCCTGGATGCAGGAGCACCACGTGGTGCCCCATCGCCCGCAGCTCCCGGCCCCAGTAGTGAGCCGACCCGCATGCTTCCATCAGGACGTCGCTCGCCTCGCGCGTCGCGAAGAACCGCCGGAACCGTTCGCGGCTCAGACGATGCCGCTCCCGCACCGTACCCGGTGCATCGGATAGGGCCACTTCGAACACAGCCTTTGCCACATCGACGCCTACCTGTGTAGTGTTCATTCGGACTCCTCCCTCCGTCTTTGGCCTTCGGGGCCGTCTTGGTTTCTGGCACGCTGGTGCCGTCGGGGGGAGGAGTCCATCCCATCAGGTACCGCCTGCGCTCACTGCGTTCGCTCCGGAGAACACGGCTCGCTGCGCGAGCCGCGTCGGTACCCTTGAACGTTAGCCGACACCTGACACCGGGAGCTTATGGCATCATGAGGACATCGTTACATCGGTTCAGAATCCTGTGGCTGACGTCGGCCTTATTCCTGGGTGGCCATGCAAGGCTTGCGTCGCAGGCCGGGCATCAACCAAGGGTGCTGCTCCTGCCGTACGCTTGGGGGCAACTTGCGCTTACCGACCAGGTGGGTGGGCTCGGAATCCGTCTTGGGGCGCGTCTTCCTGGCGACCGCTTTGAACTCTGGGCTGACGCAATCCATGAGGACTTTCCCTGTGACTACGGGATTCCCCTGACCCTTTCCGGAGCCAGCACGGCGGCGGCTACCCGAATTGGATGCGGTACAGGACATACTTGGCTGCTCACCGGTGGCCTGAACTTCTTCCCGATTCGTTCCCGCTTGGCTCCCTATTTTGGAGCAGGAATAGGACGCCGGTACTACCAGGGAGGCACAAGGCGAGACAATGTCCCAGCCGCTATGGCGGGCGTCGACCTGGGTTCGCCTTCTGGACGCTTCCACATGCGCTGGGAGGTGGAGAAACGGAGCGGCGAGAGAGCCGCGCTCGCGGTCGGTTTGGGTGTGGCGATCTTCTGACGGTCCAACCTGCCTTCTGATCGTTCCTTGATCCAGGCGAAGACAATAGGATTCGAAACTGCGCTCTCGGACCGCTGACTGCACATAACACACGAGTTGCGCCTACGCCGCGCATAGCGCGGCTCCGGAGAACACCGGCGCAAGACATGGTGGCAACTGGAAGCGTACGTGATAGTATCGCAGAGTCGAGCCCCGTCGGGACGTGAGGACGCGCCGGCGTCGCAACTCTGGAACGTTATCAGTCATTGGCATACGAACCAGAGCAGTGTCAGGTTGGCCACAGGACGATGACCAAGGCCCAACGTAACGTGGGTCGGAGCAGATGAGACGATGCTGATTTGCGACAAGTGCGGAGAGCACATCCCTGTCGGTGCCAACTTCTGTCCCCGGTGCGCCGATCCGGTCACCGAAGCGGACGTGAAGGCGGAGCCGGAGGTCACTCAGGCTCAGACCAGTATCTTGATTCGGTTTGGGCAGAGTAGTTCCGGAAGGCACAGCGATGCGGTGGCGCTGGCCCAAAAGGTCCCCACATACTGCCACGCGGAAGACGGGTCACATGAAGTGACTCTCGGGGGAGAGGACGTCGCCCTTGCAGCTTCCTTGTGGGAGCTGGTAGGCGGTTGGAAGACGTCCCGAATGACCATCAATGGTGAGCGAGCCACCAAGAAGGATCTCACCTACGGCGCCCTCGGCTGCTTCCAGAAGCGGCAACAGTCTTTCCGCCCCTCGCAGTACTGCTTCGGTGAGACTGAGTTCGAGCAGAATCTGTGGGGATGCCACCGTCTCGGCATGCCTCTCGCGGCGTGGGGCCAGTCTTGGCTGTGCTGGGGGAAGTTCGATTCAAGTGGCCGGTGGCACTGGGACCGAGACCGACTGAGCCATGAGCTGGAGAAGGGGATTCACGAACATCGCTACTGCCCCGCCCTAAAGCCTGATGCCATCCGTGCGGCACTCAAGGCCCTTCCAGACGGGATCCACCCGCCCAGCTCGGGTGACTGGAACTACGTCAAAGAATGGGAGGGCACCAAAGAGGTACCTGTCGGGGTGGCCCCGACCCTCAAGACTGCCAAGCGCCTCGCGGCTGGCGACGAAGTGCCAGCGTGGATGGAGAACGCGAGTCTCTCACGGGCGACTTCAAAGCTCGATCGATTCGACGATGTAGCTGTCGCGATTCGGCAGCCCTCGCAGACTCAGGTGCAGAAGCCTGGGTCCGGTTGTGTGGGGATGATCGCCATAATGGCTGGCATACCTTTGATGTTCCTGCTCAGCGTCATTGTGGTGGTTGTTGCTTGAGCCGCCTGATCGCCAACGACTGATAACAAACAGTTACCGGCTTCGTTCGCTACGCTTCCATGAGAAGGGCCAGGTAGTCAAGGGCGACGGTGGCGCCCTGGGCGCGCCAGCGCCCTCGATGCTCACGGTTCTGGCGAGAGAACGACGCATGCGACACAACCCGGGACCCTTGCACCTCGCTTCCATTCGCACTCTTGGTGGCCGAGTTCTGCGGCCGGTGCATGTTGAGGTTCGAGAGCGTTGGGCGCTGCAAACTCACTGACGAGCTCGCCCGGAGGCGGCTCAGCGTAGCGATCGCAGTCACCCGAACGCGATGTGGGTCCTGGTACGCCGTGGGCATGGTTCGACAGACTCGAGGGGAGGAGTCAGGCGGCTTGGGCCGTGGGTTCGTCCCCTCCTCCGCTGTTGCGTAGCGGCTGGTAGACCTCTCCGGACGTCCAAAGGTGGTGGAGCAGGACGGCGAGCTTTCGTGCGACTCCCCCAACGGCTTTCTTGTGCGCGATGCGTCCCCCGCGGGCTCCGCGTTCCGAGCCCCAGCGACGGAGGTCGCTATCGGGGCCGTGGGGACCCAGCTGGTAGTGCGCGGCCTGGATCAACAGGCGACGGAGCATCTCGTTGCCGGCCTTGGTCATGCGACATTGGGCATCATGGTCGCCGGACTGGTGCTCCCCCGGGCAGAGACCGAGATAGGGGCCCACGGCACGGCTCGTGGCGAACCGGCCCGGGTCTTCGAGCGTGAGCACGTACGCGAGCGCGGTGAGCGTGCCCACGCCGGTAACCTGGGTCAGGGCGCCGGTCTCGGGATAGCGCTCCGACGCGAGCGTCTCGATGCGGCGATCATAGGCGCGGATCTCCTGGGTGACCTGCTCGAGCATGGCGAGGAGTGGCTCAATGGCCTCCTTCAGTCCGGTGGGGATCGCTTCGGCCGCGGTTCGGTGGAAGGCGGCGCTGCTGGAGCGCGGCACCCTGTGACCGGCTGACTTGACGGCACCCCGCACATGGTTGATCAGCCGTGTCCGGGTCCGGACGAGCACCTCCCGAGCACGGATGACTGCAAGGTCGTGATGTGCCTCCTCACTGCGGTGCGCGATGCCGTGAAGGAGCGCCGGGTCGAGCCGAGCCAACCGAGCCAGCGCTTCGGCATCCAGTCGGTCACTCTTCCGGTCGCCATCGTAGATCATCCGTACGTGGCGGGCGTTCGCCACGATCACCTCGTGGCCCAGTTCCTTGAGCAGCCGACTGATCCACGGCGAGTGCGTCCCCACCTCGATGGCCACGCACGCTGATTCCCTCGGTCCGAACCAGCGACGCAACGCAGCCTCCGTCGACTGGATACGCCCCTCCTCGACGACCTCCCCGTCACCGTCCAACACGCAGAGCCAGCTGAAACGGTCGCCGAGATCCAGACCCACGACTACGTTGTTCACCGTGAGCTTCGACATGGGGCCAACCTCCGTTGCGATGGGTCGGGCAAACGACCCGGCGGGACTGCAGAGCCCTTTTCGGACTACTGCGAAACTCGGGGGTTGGCCCTTCTCATCTCAACTCACTACGACGAGCACGACTCGCTAACGCGAGTCGCGCCGGTAACTTAGAACGTTATGTGCAATCGCTGAAGCAAGCAGGTCATTAGAACGATCGCCAAGTGAGTGCATTGGGCCTAGGAGGAGGTGTGCGGGCGAGCCAGCGAGTGATGGTCATTAGCGCGGTTGGGGAGAAACTCGCGCCGCGTGGGTGGGCAATCGCGGATCTGATTCTCGAGCAGTTTGGGGTCGTTCCGGACGATTACACTGACGGGGATGTCGAACTCCATATCCACCGTTCGCTCGCTTCGGTTGAAGCCAATGTCCTGGTCGAGCTAGCTGAGCACTTTGACGTGCCTGTGCAGGCCGGTGTCCGCCCCGACTCCGGGGAATTGCTGTGGCGTAAGGGAGAGGTGAGAGTCTTCATTAGCCACCTCGCTGTCGACAAGGTGAAGGCCACATCACTCGCGCGTGCCATGGACCCTTATGGGATCACGTCCTTCGTAGCACACGAACAGATTCATCCGTCGCTGGAATGGCAGCAGGAGATTGAACGGGCCTTACGTTCTATGGACGCCATGGTAGCTATGGTCACGCCCGATTTTCCGAAGAGCAATTGGACCGACCAAGAGGTCGGGTTCGCATTGGGCCGCGGTCTTCTCGTCATCCCGATTCAATTGGGACTGGACCCCTACGGATTCTTCGGAAAGCATCAGGCCGTCAAGGGCAGCGGAAGAAAGGCCAAAGACATTTCGGCCGATGTCTACGACGCCCTGGTCGTGAACCCACTGACGCAGAGCCGAATGGCAAGACCCGCGATTGACCGCTTTGCCGCATCGGTGTCGTTCAGGCAGGCTGAAGCTAACGCCCAGCTGCTGTTGAGATTCTCCCGATTGCTTCCTGCCCACCTGAGCCAGATCGAGGCTGCCTGCCTTGGGAACCGTCAGATTTCGGAAGCGGCAGAATGCCCCGCGCTACTAGCTGAACTCTATGCCAAACACGGCCACGTGCCGACGGAGGTGCCTGGCGGTTGGGAGAACACCGATGCCGAGGTCGAGAAGTTCTAGAGCCATTTGTCAGCTCTCGTGAGGCGACTGCACATAACAAACGTACCGCCTTCGCTCACTTCGTTCGCTCCGGGGAACACGGCTCGCGTTGCGAGCCGCGTCGGCCACCTAGTGCTACGCCCCAAAAATAGTGGTACAGGTCACGTATATGGGGCGACGATGTGCTGCATTAGGGACCAGATCACGTTGCTGAGTTCTTCGAGCGTTCCTGTGAACGGCGTCCTGTCCCAGCGGCCGGTGTGACGGCGGACGCTGAGACCCCATTGGGTGTTGCTCCGGGCAGTGAGACGCACGCGGTCGTCCGCCTCCGTCTCGCCGTTGAGTCCGAAGGCCTCCTCACGGCCGACGATTAGATGGTCTCCCCGGGGTCGGACGTACATGCCCTGAGTGATCGGGTTGCCCGAGAGTAGGTGCTCCAGTCGCTGCTTCGCAGCCTCACGCTGGGGATGCTTCATCGGTGCCTCACGTACTGACCAAGGGCCGTCCCTGGTACGTCCAGCGGAACGGCTTCGCTTCCTCGCCGTTCCAGATGTCGATGAACCGCTCGATCGTGTCTACCAGCTCGTCCGGCGTGTGGAAGTCCCCATAGCGTAGCACCCTGCGCGTCAGGATGCTGAACCAGAGTTCCACCTGGTTCAGCCAAGATCCATGCGTCGGCGTGTAGTGGAACACGAAGCGCTCTCCATGCGCGCGGTTCCACTCGCTCAGGAACGGCCCGCGGCTCGTGTCCTTGTGCGTGTTCAGGTTGTCCAGCACCACGTGGACTTGGCCCTGCCTGTAGCGTTGCGCGACCAGGTCCATGAACGAGAAGAAGTCCTCACGAGCCCGTTGAAGCGTACAGCGCCCAAGCACGTGTCCGGTGCGGATGTTGAAACAGGCGAAGAGGCACCGGGTCCCGTTTCGCTTGTACTCGAAGTCCTGACGCGGCGCCTTGTCCGGTGCCGCCGGCACCATCGGCCTCGATCTCGACAGAGCCTGGATCCCGCTCTTCTCGTCGATGCTCAGCACCGCCGCCCCCGCCGGCGGCGACACGTACAGGTCCACGATCGAGCGCATTTTGACCTGGTACTGCGGATCCGTGCTGTGGCACCACGCCTTCACACGGTGGGGCTTGATCTCGGCGGCCGCCAGGATCCGACCCACTGCGCTGCTGCTGATCGAGCGCACGCGTCCGCTCGCCTCCAGCGCTCCGGCCAGAGCCTCGTGGCTCCACACCGGGCGATTCAGCCCAAACTCGCTCGGAGCGCTGCACGCTGCGGCGATGACCTGATGCCGCTCCAGAGATGTGATCTCGAGCGGTCGGCCGCTCCTCGGCTGGTCTTCGAACCCCTCGAGCCCCTCTTCCTCAAACCTGCGGAGCCACTCGCCTACCCGCGTCCGGTTGGTACCCAAGGCTCGGGCGATCCCCGAGATCGACGCCCCGGACGCCGCCATCTGCACCATCCGCGCTCGTCGATACAAGCGCGCTTCGCCCCGTCCCTCTCGGACGATCCGCTCCAGCTCTCGAGCCTCGCTTGCCGACAGGCGCACGTCCATGCCACCATCTTACTACACTTTCCCCAGATGTACCAGAACTTTTGGGGCGTAGCACTAGGAACGTTAACTGACATCGCCCGAAGCAGGAGCGTCAGTTCAACATGTTAATGAGCAAGACACGCAGGATGCAGTACGCCCTTGTTGCGGCGACGACTCTCTCGGGTTGCGCCGGTAGCTCCTCGACGCGCGGTCCTTCGCGTGTGGTCTCGGGCGACCCTCCGCTCCACTACGAGACTGTGGGGAGCGGCCCCGCCTTGATTGTGGTCCTGCACGGTGGCCCAGGCCTCACCCATGACTACCTCCGTCCGGAGTGGGACCGTCTGGCATCCGTCGGCGAAGTCGTGTACTACGACCAACGTGGCTGTGGTGCGAATCCGGCGAGCGGTGCGCTCACCTGGCAAGCGCACGTTGCCGATATCGACCGTCTGATTCGGAGCCTTCGTCACGGGAGGCCGGTTTTCCTTGCAGGCTCATCCTGGGGAGCCGAGTTGGCCTTGCGGTACGCGTACCTGCATCCGGGTAGCGCCGACGCACTGGTTCTCAGTGGCTTCGGAGGCTGGTACAACGTCCGCCTGGGACGTGACACCGTCGGGTTCGGAGCCAACGTGGAAGCATACGTCCAGCGGTTGATCCAGGAGGATGGCGCAGTGACTGTGCGGCGGCCGGCCGATCCCGGAACCGGCAGAGGGCGCGTGTACGCCCTTTCACCCAGCAGCGTAGGCGGGGATTCCGCCCTCGCCTGGCGCGTCCCTATGGACTGCCACGAGAACGGGGCGCGTACGTCGATGAGCCGCTTGGGGCCGCCGCTTTCAGCCTTGAAGGCCGTCCAGACGCCGACCCTCGTCATCTCGGGCGGAGAGGGCTTCATCCCTGACCGCTCGAGCGAGCTCGTCGGCATCCTGCCCAACCTCGAGATCCGTTCGATTCCCGGCGGGGGGCACGACCCTTGGTATACCCACACAGATGCCTTCTTCGAGATCGCCTCGCAGTTCCTGCGTGGGCACTACGAGGCTGAGCATTAGGTGGCTCTCGTCTTGGCCGTCGGATCAGCCGGGGTGGAAGTAGGAGGAGGCCAACGTGAAGAATGTCGACGTCACATAACACACGGTGGCCGGCTTCGCTCCCTTCGGTCGCTACGCTATACACGGCTCGCAACCGAGCCGCGTCGGCCACCTGGGAACGTTAGCCGAAATGACTCGGGGTGACATTGTGACCACCTCAGCCCGAGAACTGGACTTCTGGAACGCATGATGTAGCGCACGCCTGCTGAACCGGTGTGAGAACCCGAATGGACGACGATTTTCTGAAGCGCGTGATCTTCGACTTGCTCTACTACCGACGGGCACCAATCACGCGCACAGCAGCTTTTCGCGACCAGATGCACAATGACGATCTGGTGCCGGCGATAGAGCATCAGTTGGATCAAATCGTATCGCTATTTGAGCGCTATCACCGAGTGGTCTACGACACGCAGGGCCTTCGCGACCGGGGCATCGACGTGCTTGCCCGCTACCGCCGAGAGGCTGACGCAGACGGCCCCTGCTCGTACATCGGATTCCAGATCAAGTCCTTCCGAGATCTTGAGGAACAGGGGTGGCTAAAGAACCTCAAAGCTCAGGTCTACGAAGCCCATCTCCACGCCGACATGGCCGACTTCTACGTCCTTCTCTGCACTGACGGCATTGCGCACCGTGCGAAGCTGCGCGACGCTCGGGCGGAACTCGCCACAGATCCATCCACGCACGTGGTCGACCCGGAGTTTGTAGGCTCCTTCATCGACCTTTCACCCTACGAGATCGGTGGGTACCTCAAGCGGAAGTTGTCGGAGGACGACCCTGTCATCATCGAAGCTCTCGCCGCCGTTGAAGGCTTGTCGCTCCCAGAGGCAGCGATCGTCATTGAGCTCGCCGTCCTTCACTACCTGGACGGGATTCGCGCCATGGACGTCAGTGTGCTGCGGGACAGTGAGTTCGTGACGGAGGCGTACGAGCGCGAGAACGCTGCATACGGTGCAGCCGTCGATCTACCACGGGTGGTCGGCCCCGAGCCCAAGCTCACGCTTGACGAACGACGACAGCGAGATATGGAGGCGCTCGACACGGACTGGTTCGAGCTTAGTACAAGCACGGATCGGATAGATCTGAACGTGGAACGGATGCACGCCATTGGCGCCCTAATTCTCGACGGGCATGTTAGGTACGGATGGGATGCGTGGCAGGTGCGGGAATACCTGATGAACATTCTTATGGTTGAGCAGATCGAGTTCCTACACCGGCAGCTTGCCGAGGCAAGAGAGTAGGCCGGAGGGCGCGCCTGTGAGAAGGCCAGCGCCTGTGACCACGGAACATCGCGAATGCGAGGTGCAACTGGGCCCGAGTCACTTCGGCTAACAACAGTTTCTGCTCGCGCCCTCCGGCGGACGTCAGAAACTTTGAACGTTAGGCGAAACGCCGTTCAGGGTGACAAGGGTTACCTGGATGCAGCCCTTGCCTTTAGGCCGACAGATACCGATACTCCATTAATGTTAACCCCACGGGTTAACGCTATTCAATCAACCGACCGGGCTCCTTGGAAATCCATTTCAGAACCAAGAAGCTCAAGAAGCAATGCTGTGACTCGAAGGTCGCTAACAAGCAGCTCGGCGCGGAACAGGCTAAGAGGCTTGGCAGGAGACTGGACGACATGAGGGCAGCGGCGAATCTGAGCGTCTTGAAACCACCATTTCCGGGGCGGTGCCACGAGTTGAAGGGAAATCGAGCCGGGCAGCTTTCGATCGACCTCGTCCACCCGTACCGCCTCATTCTAGTCCCCTCCGCGGATCCAGCGCCGCAAGGAGAGGACGGGGGATTGGATTGGGATCAGGTGACCGCCGTCACCCTTGTCGACATCGAGGATACCCATGATTGATTCCCGCCCGAACGAGTACCAGCCAGACCGAGTTACTCCTCCTGGTGACACCCTGCGAGATCTCTTGGATGAGACTGGACTTTCTCAGGCTGAACTCGCGACCCGCATGGGGCGTCCAAAGAAGACAGTGAGCGAGATCGTCAACGGAAAAGCCGCGATCACGACCGAAACGGCGCTCCAGCTTGAAATGGTCCTTGGTATTCCCGCCGACTTCTGGAACTCGAGAGAGCAACAGTATCGCGAGTATCTAGCGAGGGCTGAGCAGGCGCTTTCCCTCGCTCGTCAGTATGAGTGGGCCCGTCGCTTCCCATTGAAGGAGATGGCCGCGCAGGGCATGGTCCCCAAGGTCAGTGACAAGGGAGAGCAGGTTCGGGCGCTACTCCGATTCCTGGGAGTAAACGCACCCGAACAGTGGGCGGATCTGTACTCCCAGTACGCAGTCTCCTTCCGGCGTTCCACAGCATTTGAGGCCGATCCGAACGCACTGGGGGCCTGGCTGCGCGCAGGTCTCCTGCGGAGCGGAGCCGTCCAGGCAGAGTCGTACAACCGCGATCGCTTTCTGGCGGCGCTTCAGGAGGCGAAACATCTCACACGTGAGGGCCCAGAGGTGTTTCAGCCAGCGTTGACGGATCTCTGTGCAGCAGCGGGAGTCGCAGTGGTGTTTGTGCCCCAACTGCCGAAGTCGAGGGTGAGCGGCGCGACTCGCTGGATCACGTCTGCCAAGGCGCTAATTCAGCTATCGCTCCGATACAAGACCAACGATCATTTGTGGTTTACTTTCTTCCACGAGGCCGCGCATATCCTGCTTCACGGAAAGCGATCAATCTACCTCGACACATCGCACCATGAAGGTCCGGAAGAAGCGGAGGCTAATCGCTGGGCGGGAGACTTCTTGATTCCGCCGGAACGGTACGACCAGATCTCCCGGTTAAAGGTTCTCAGCAAGGCAGTGATCATGGGATTCGCCGCTGATGTTGGAATCGCGCCGGGTATCGTGGTAGGACGTTTGCAGCACGACGACATCTTGCCGCGCACCCACTGTAACGACCTCAAGGTTCGCCTCAAGTGGGCGTCCGCTCAATCTGCAAACTGAAGACGTGCGGGCGCGCTTCGCGTAACAACCGGGTGCCGCCTGCGCTCACTGCGTTCGCTCCGGGGAACACGGCTCGCGTTGCGAGCCGCGTCGGGCACCTTGAACGTTAGCGACAGGTGCCTTTGGATTCGGGATTGATGCCGACTGGATAGCGAAACGCGGTCACTAGCTGATCGCTGAGAAGCCAGAGACGTGATCACAAATGGCTGGCAGGGAGGTGGATGATGGGGCGATGGACGGCAGCCCTGATGGCGGTAGCGATGGTGATGAGCGGCTGCGCTCAGAGCGAGGGGACTAGCACCGCGACACGAAGGGACTCGGCAGGGATCCGGATCGTAGAGAATGGAGGGTCGGAGAGGCCGTTGGCAGCATCATTGAACTTGGCTTATCGCCTCGGTGGCAAGTCTTCCGGCCCGGAGTCGTTCTACGAGCTTTATCCCTGGCAAGTTGGCGTGAGCGCGAAGGGCGTCATTGGGGTGCTGGACCACCAGGGACATCGGGTGAGCACATTCAACGTGGACGGTTCGCCGATTGCGACCTACGGCCGGGAGGGCGGTGGGCCCGGAGAATTCCGCTACCCGTCGTCAATTGCTGTAGAGCCCAATGGCGGGGTGCTCGTCTACGATTATGGAAAGAAGGCATTGGTGCCCTTCGCCGCGGATGGGACGGTGCTGGATGAGCGTCCACTAACCGTGCCGTTCAACGGCGTACGGATGGTAGCGACCGCGAGTGGGTTGGTCTTGCTTTCGGAGAACAGGCAGGGGAGTGAGGGAAAGACCACCAGTCGCGTTCTGTACCTGTCAGCCACGGACACCGTGCAGTTGGGGCCGAGCGCGAGCAGCTCGTTCAAGATGGTGAGATACCAGTCTTGTGGTGTGGTAATGCGGCAACCGCCGTTGTTCGCGTCGGAACTGGTGTGGGGCTCAAACGGAGTTCGTACTGCAGTGGCTGGAAGCCCGGACTACTCCATCTGGATCTTCGATGACACAACGTTGGTTGACGTGATCCGGCGGGACCTCCAGCCCGAGCAGGTCACGGAGGAGGTAGCGAAGCGGGAAGTCGGCGAAGGAGAACATTGGGAGATCGGTGGCCGGGAATGCCTCGTTCCTGGAAATGAGGTGCTTGAGGAACGCGGCTACGGGCCAGTTGTGCCAATTGTGGAGGCCGTTGTGGTGACGCCCGAGGGAGGCCTTTGGGTGAAGCGCAGGAACCCGGGCACGCAGGAGCGGTCGGTGGATGTGTTCGACAACGACGGCCAGTATCTGGGAACGATGACGCCTTCGCCGCCGTTTCCCGTGGCCTTTCTGCCAGGCGAGAGGTTCATAGCCATCGAAAAGGACAGTCTCGATGTCCAGACACTGGCAGTGTATGGCGTGCAGATCAGCGGCACATAGAATCGGCGCACTTTAGATAGCAACGGTGCTGCGTCTAAGTCGCTGACACGGCTCCGGAGAATACCGGCGCAAGGCCTCGTAGAGTCTGGCAGCGGTGCTGATTACGGTGGGTGAGTGCAGCCTCGTCGGGACGTGAGGACGCGCCGGCGTCGCAACTCTAGGAACGTTCTCCGACATGCGGCGAAAGTCGAGGTTGGTCAGACACGAGCCAGGCCGCACCGATCGTACCGGACCGTCGGCAGACTCGGTCGTGTACTTATCCTCGGACCGGAGAGGGCCGCGACGGGTTCATGCACAGGAGGGGGAGATGGCGCTGTTGCCTTCGATGCGTCGGTGGTGGGCTGTAGGAGGGTTCGGCATCATCGCGGTTGGCGCTGGGGTCTCCTGTACGGCATGCAACTCACCGACTCAGCCTCGTGATAGGGTAGTGGTAACGCTTGTGGCGATGCCCACAGCTGGCTTACCCGGCGACACAGTCCACCTTGTTGGAATCGCCTTCAATCCCACGACGGACACTATCTCTGCCAGCTTCGGTTGCTCACCTGGAATCGGCTTCTACGTTACCGCTCCAGACGGTCTGTCCCACTCCATGTACGAGGGTCTCTACTTCACTTGCCAGTTGAAGGACAGCAACCTACTCGAGCCCGGTGAGACCGATTCAGTTGCCTGGTCGTGGCAGTTGCCAACTGTAGTTGGTACTTACGACGTGCGCGCTGCGCTTGAGAACGAGGATGGCCCGCCCACCCTTTCACCTGGCATCTCTGTCGTCGTAGAGTAGCACCCAAGAGAGGGTGAATGTCGGCAAGGGTAGACGGAGCGCGGGGGCACGCACAGCGGAGAGCACACGAGTCGCGCCTACGCCGCTGTCGCGGCTCCGGAGAACACCGGCGCAAGGCGTTGCCGAGTCTGGAAGCGGTGCTAGAAATCATCGAAGAGTGCAGCCTCGGTGGGACGTGAGGACGCGCCGGCGTCGCAACTCTGGAACGTTATCTGAAATGCACTCCTTGGGGTGCGGCAGCGGTAGGCGTACATAGGATCGGGAGGTATGTCGCATGGTGCTGGCTTCATCCGACGCTGTTGGCCAAGTCCGAAGTCTGACGGCTCTGCTCCGATCGCGAGATCAGATGTCGGAGGCCGAACGGCAGCGTTTGGTTGACGATCACCTTCGGCGTCAGATAGCGCGGATGACGGGGTCAGGCGTGACGTACGGCCAGGCGACCGAGTCGCGCGGGACGGTCGATACGACGGGTAGCGAGGAGGAATTCCGGGAGAGGTTGCGGTCGGTGGACAACAACCTCGCCGAACAGACTCGAATTGTCCGCGAGGGCGTCGAGGACTACTTCAAGACCGGAATGATGCCAGCACCGTACTATGCCTGGCGCATTGCTGTGATCCTCCGGAAGGCCAAGGAACTCGAACTGGAGGCCGACTTCTTGGAGGCCTTCTCGGCTGTGGGTAGCGAAAACCCCATCGCCCGCGAGATTACTGGGTTCTTGACGACTCGGTGAAAGCGGGTGGCGATGGGGGATTGGATCAGGATTGCGGCATGGGCCCTCGTATCGGGGCTGAGGAGTCGGCGGAACCTGGCGCTTGAGAACCTGGCCCTCCGGCAGCAGCTGATGGTCCTCCAGCGACAAACGGCGAAGGTGAGCCTGAAAAACCGCGACCGCCTCTTCTGGGTCGCGCTCCGGCGCATCTGGCCGGGTTGGCGCCGGGCCCTCGTCCTCGTCGAACCGGCCACCGTCGTCGGCTGGCATCGCAGAGGCTTTCGGGCCTATTGGCGATGGAAGAGCAGGCCCAAAGGAGGACGGCCGCGGATCCATCCGTCGGTGCGACGTCTGATTCGCCACATGTGGAGCTCGAACCCGACGTGGGGCGCGCCGCGCATCCAGGCCGAGCTCCACAAGCTCGGGATCGATGTGAGCGAGTCCACCATCCGGCGCTATCGGCCGCCGCGGTCCAGGCAGCCGTCCCAGACCTGGCGCTCGTTTCTGCAGAACCACCTGGGTGACATCGCGGCGATGGACTTCTTCGTCGTCCCCACGGCCACGTTCCGCGTGCTCTACGTCTTCTTTATCATCGCGCATGACCGCCGCCGGATCCTGCACTTCAACGTCACGACGTCACCCAGCGCTGAGTGGACGGCACGACAAGTCCTCGAGGCGTTTCCCTTCGACACCAGGCCTCGCTTCCTGCTCCATGACCAAGACAAGATCTTCGCCGGCGAGGTCGCCCAGCGAGTCCAGTCGATGGGCATCGAGGAGGTGCTGACAGCCCCGGGCTCTCCATGGCAGAACGCCTATTGCGAGCGCCTGATCGGCTCCATCCGTCGAGAGTGCCTCGACCACGTCGTCGTGCTCAACGAACGTCATCTCCTGCGGGTGCTCCGGAGCTACGCATCCTACTACCACGCTTCGCGGACCCATCGTGCGTTGGAGGGCGACTCCCCGGACGGCCGTGCAGTCGAGCCGCCCGAGCAGGGCGAGGTGATCGCACTCCCGCAGGTGGGTGGGCTCCATCACCGCTACGCCCGGCGCGTGGCCTGATTTACGGGTTCGCAGAAGAAGGCTCTTCTCGACATCCGCTCCGCCGGATGCGGGCCACGTGTGCCCCAAGTGAGCGTGTCATCGCGTGAAGGCCTTGAGGCCGGTTATCTGACCCGTCTTGCGCGCCGTGTCGATGACCCGGCCAGCCGCTCTCCCGCAGACGTCTCGCGAGCCGTCGGTCAGCCGCTCCTGCACTGCGATGACGTTTTCGCCACCCACAGGCAGTGGCTGCCCCCACCTATGGATCGACTATCTCCAACGCCGACCCCTCGCCGACCTGGCCCTCATGCCCCATCCCCTCAAGAGTTATCCTGGGGCGACTCAGGCTTGGTCTCCAGACTGCTTGGGAGCGCCCCAGCCACCCGGCCCAAAGACCCACCCGCCCCAGAACCCGAGGATCACTGCCACTTCGAGCGCGACGACCCAATGGTCCGCAGTAATCGGCATAGGACCCGTCAAGACGGCCGCCAAAAACGCAGTGGGGTACGCGATCACCACGCCGAGAAGCATGGCTCGGAGCCGTGTGGTGATCTTCTCTCGCAACAACCCGAGTAGAAGTCCTGAGGCCAGTCCGCCGCTGAAGTAGACGCAAAGCACGCGCCCGATCTCGCCCGCTGGAGGCCTCGACCTCCCGAATATGGCCAAGGCAATCGCCGAATAGAGTACGGCCATGACTAGGCCGTACTTCATCCCCCAGCGTATGTTCTTCTGCGTCCGCACCGGATATCGCGTCTTCCTAGATGTATGGGCAGGCTTTGTGTACCTCCCAAGTCCGTCGAGTACTTCCAACGATCGGGACCCAGTCCCATCCGGAGTCCCCCAGCAACGTCTTGCCCTCCACCCAAGTCGTAGCCCCAATCCCTGCGCCGAAGGCTCCGAGGCCCATGCCGGCGCCGTTGAGAGTGAGTGGAAGCACCAGATCCCTGCCCGCAGCGTCTATGATGGCCCCCTTCATGCCGAGCGCAAGCTCCCGGGTGCCGAGCGAGAAAGCGGTGCTAAACGCCCGGGCGCCCAGTCCCACGCCTCCAATCAGGGCAATGTCGGCGATCCACGAGATTGCAGCCCCGCCTATTGCAGCCGCACAGGTAGGACTCCGCGTCTCATCGTGCCCCCCGCTCCCCCCTCCACTGGAAACTCCCGACCCCGCGTTCCCGGCGTTCGGGAACCCCACCGGTCCAACGACAGGCCCGGTGCCGGGAGGCCCTCCCGTACCGCAGGTCCACCGGAAGTTGTCGTCACAGCGGCTCACACTCACCGTGAGCCCGCCCAGGTGATACGTTGGATCCAGCCCGGACGGGTCCGCGTTGTTCACCGGGTCCCCCCCGACATAGCCGTACAAGTCCAACCCGCCCGCGATCCCCATCGGATCGGGCTGGGTGAACGAGCCGACATTCGGATTCATGTACCGGTTCCTGCGGAAGAGCAACCCGCTGGCGTCGATCTGGCCCGCGATGATGCTCCCGTACCAGCTCAATCAGCCGCCGCTTATACTCCTTCGGGTACGTCTTCCTCGTCTGTGCCATGGGGACACCTCCTTTCGATCAATGTGGGGGTGTCCACCAAATCGGGGGAACTCCAGTCGTAGTCGTAGGTCTGGGTGATCGTCGATGCCCCGCTGGATGTCGACTGTTGCTCCAGGCCCGCGTTGATGTACGTGTAGAGCGTCGTGTCCGGGTTCGGGTGCTTCGGAGAGGTCCCGGCTATGGATGCACTCAGCACCCCCGTTCCTGCTGTGTAGGAGTAAGAGCTCGTGGGCAGCGGCAGGTCCCTCCCCACTCTGCGGCCGAGCGGGTCGGCGGAATACTCCTCTCGAAAGCCCCCCGAGCCGATGCTGCTCAGCGCGCCGAGGGGATCGTAGCTGAACGTATCACTCCCATCCCCCGTCATGCGGCCCAAGAGGTCGTAGGTCGGGCTTTCGGACAGGATCACACCGTCCGTGCTCGAGACCACCTCGTGGTAGGTCAGCCTCGAGCGCGTGTCGTAGGCCATCGTGTCGCTCACGGTGCCCCCGCCCGTGAGCGTGCGCACCAGGCCGGTTGGACGTCCCTGCGCGTCGTAGGTGAACGTGTAGGAGTTCCCGTTCGGGTCCGTGGCCGTGTCGAGGAACCCCGCGCTGTCGTATGCGTAGCCGATGCTGTCGTATGTCGCGCTCGGTGCCAGGTTGTCCGATGGCCGCTGCCACAGCACGCGCCCGTCCAGATCGTACCCGTAACGATAGACGTACAGATGGCGGGGGCTGATGAACCCGTTCGGTGCCTGCGTCGTCGTGTCGAACTGCGCCACCCAGAGCGTGTCGGCCACCAGCCGACCTGCCAGGTCGTAGCCGCGCCGGATGCGCGCGGCGCTGTTGTCGGCCCGCGTCAGGTTGCCCACCGCGTCGTACGCGAAGCTGTCCGATGCTTGGGTGAGCATCCGGTTGTTCGCGTCATAGGTGCGGGTCGCCGGACAAGGTCTTGAATAAGGAGGGACGAGAGGCGTCTTAGCTATGGACACCCCGAGGGCTGGGCGTCAGGTAATCACCAGCCGGGGGTGTCAGGAATTCTGTGTAAATG
This sequence comes from uncultured Gemmatimonadales bacterium, assembly GCA_963751265.1. Taxonomy (GTDB): domain Bacteria; phylum Gemmatimonadota; class Gemmatimonadetes; order Longimicrobiales; family Gaopeijiaceae; genus SZUA-318. The sequence goes on from CAVVTU010000003.1 coordinate 608,492, forward strand.
GCCTCGACATCAAACGGGTATCCGTCCCTCGAAGACGATGGACAGATGGTTCAGGGCAGAGGTCCAGTCCTGGACGGGCCGGCTCCACCGCTCGCTGGCTTTCATGATCGCCAAGTACAACACCTTCCTCACGGAGTCGGGGGTGGGGAATGCGCCCCGGTGCTTCGTCACCTTCCTTAGCTGGGCATTGACCGACTCCACCGCATTGGTCGTGTAGATAACCTTCCGGATCTCCGGCGGATAGTCGAAGAACGGCGTCAGGTTCGTCCAGTGCGTCCGCCACATCCGGCTGATCTGAGGGAACCGGCCGTCCCAGCGCTCGGCAAATGTCTCCAGGCCCTGGGCAGCCGCCTCGAGCGTCGGCGCCCGGTAGATCTCCTTCAGGTCCCTGACCACGACCTTGCGTTCCTTCCAGGACACGTAGCGCAGTGAGCCTCGGATGAGATGCACGATACACAGTTGGACCTGGGTCTTGGGGTAGACCGCTTCGATGGCGTCCGGAAAGCCCTTCAGCCCGTCCACGGCCGCGATCAGGATGTCCTGAACGCCGCGGTTCTTGAGTTCGGTCAGCACGCTGAGCCAGAACTTGGCTCCCTCGGCCTCGCCCACCCACAGCCCCAGTAACTCCTTCTGGCCCTGGAGATTGATGGCCAGCGCCAGGTAGACCGCCTGGCTCTCGACGTGGCCCGCCGTACGCATCTTCACGTGGATCGCGTCGAGGTACACGATGGGGTAGACGGCATCGAGGGGGCGAGCCTGCCACGCCCGCACGTCCTCCAGCACCGCGTCCGTCACCGCCGAGATCAGCGTCGGAGATACCTCGACCTGGTACAGCTCCTTCAGATGCCCCTGGATCTCCCGCGTCGTCATCCCCCGGGCGTACAGGGCGATCACCTTCTCGTCGAAGCCAGGGAGCCGCCGCTGGCCCTTCGCCACCATCACCGGGTCGAACGTGCCGTCCCGATCTCGCGGGACCTCAAGGTCGATGTCCGAGGTGTCAGTCTTGACCCGTTTGCCCGTCTTGCCGTTGCGCGAGTTGCCGCCGTCGCGCCCTTCCTGGGCGTGCTTCTCGTAGCCCAGGTGCGCCGTCATCTCCCCTTCCAGCACACGCTCCACCAGCCGGCGCGTAAGGTCCTTCACCAGCCCCGTCTGACCCAGGATATCCTCGGGTGTCTTGCCCTGAATCAGCCGGTCCAAGATCGCGTTCAGTTCTTTCTCACTGAGCTCCTGCTCTTCCGCCATGGAGTACTCCCCTTCGGTACGGGATTCCTACACCATGGCCATTTACACAGTCTTTCGCACACTCCCCACCAGCCTCTTACACCTCACGGCCGGGCGGCGTTGTTCACCGGCGCCTGGGGACCAACATGCCGATCATGCCTCCTATTAAGGTGACGGTCACTAGGGATAGTGCCAATGAAGTGGTAGAGTAATCGCCACTCGTCAGGTAGAGCGCAAACCCTAGTGGCAATCCGGCCAACGCCCCTATGAGACTGGCGCCGAGCCGCCACTTGGCCAACGGGAGCAGCACACCCACGATTGCCCCACCCGCCACACCTCCGAAAACATAAAGACCCATCAAGGTCGGCAGTGAGTATCCCACCCGCTCAAAGGGGGTGTTACCACGAGCAAGGTAGAGTGCCAACACATAGACACAGTAGAATCCCGCCATGGTAACGCCATACACCACGCTCCGAATGACACGATCTCTCAGCGGCTGCTGCATGCCCACGCCCTCCCCAGTGCACGAAGCGTACCCGCGACGGGGACGAAGTCTAATGTCGATATGCGGGACCCCTGCATGAAGGAAAGTGTGTTCGTCTCGACGGCGCCTCCGGAGTACGTCCCAAGCCCCAAACCCAAGGGGACCAACCCGGCGTACCGCAAAGCTCTTCCCTGCAGTCCTTGGCTTCGAGCCACAGCCTTTGTGCTCCAACCCAGACCTTCGCTGCCGGCCTCAAGCAGTGCTGCCCCAAAAGTGCCGTTCCTTGCCGCCATTCCTAGCAGGCGTCCACCTTCCAACACCAAGCCTGCTCCAGTCCAGATCGAAATACCCAGCGCGACATCTCCGGCCAAGCTAAGACCGGCGATAGCCCACGCAGCTGAACAGGTCGGACTCCGCGTCTCATCGTGACCTCCACTCCCCCCGCCACTCGAAACTCCCGACCCCGGCGCTCCCGACGCTCCCGGGAACCCCACCGGTCCCACGACAGGCCCGGTGCCGGGAGGCCCTCCCGTGCCGCAGGTCCACCGGAAGTTGTCGTCACAGCGGCTCACACTCACCGTGAGCCCGCCCAGGTGATACGTTGGATCCAGCCCGGACGGATCCGCGTGATTCACCGGGTCGCCACCAACGTAGCCATAGACATCGAGCCCGCCCGCGATCCCCAACGGATCGGGCTGGGTGAACGTGCCGACATTCGGATTCATGTACCGGCTTCTGCGGAAAAGCAACCCACTGGCGTCGATCTGGCCCGCGATGATGCTCCCGTACCAGCTCAGGGGTCCGTTGGGCAGCGAGACCGTATCGATGCCGAACACGCTCATGCGCCCAGCGCGGAAGTCGATGGAGTCGTTGCACAAGACCGTGCCGCAGGTGCCCATGACATACGCGCCTCGCGCGTTGGAGTGCGGGTGGACCACCCTCGTAGCCTTCCACAGGGCGATAGGCCGGTCGAGCGCGCCGACATAGAGGTATCCGACGCGTCGGTAATGGGCACCGTTGTACGCGTCGTTGTTGGGGTTGTCCCATCCCGCCCGGATCTCATAGGCGATCTGGTCACCCGCCCACACCGTGCGTGTGACCGTGTTCAGGCACCCGCTCGTCGGGTCCATCTGCGTGCTGTGGGTGGCGAGAACCTCATCTGCCCCAGAATCACCAACGTTTCGGGGCCGGTGCGATCATCGACCTGAATCACGGGTGCCTTTCCGCCGGGTGCGGTTTCCGGGTGTGATTTGGGCTGAAAGAGCGGAAAGAAGGGCGATTCAAACCGGAAGAACCGGAAGGCTCCATCGCTAGAAAGCCACGTCGCTTGATGCCGTTCCGCTCTCAGGTTCCTGCTTCTCAGGCCTGATAAGCGTGAGGTCGGAAGTTCGAGTCTTCCCAGGCCCATTGATTGAAAACGAAGCCCCGCTTGGTCGATGATGACCAGGCGGGGCTTTCATGTTGGCCGCAAGTTGGGCGCGGCCTACGACGCTCGGCCGTCACTCGTCAGGGTTTCTGGAGCCGGAAGTTGAGGGTTCCCTGGGCGTTGTCGAGCGTCACGGTGATCGTCCACGTTCCGGCGCTCCCAGCGCTCGTGGCCATTGTCCCGTTCTCCGCGAGGCTGCGGGTGTAGACGATCGCACCGCCTCCGTCCTTGACCTGAAGCGTCGCGGTTCCACCGGTCAGGCTGGAAGACTGATTCACGTTGGCTGTTGTGCCGGTGTTCACCCAACCGTATTCGAGAACCTGCGCGACCTTGTCCAGAGCGGATACCTGCCACTGGAAGGAGTCCGTCGCGTTGGCGACTTCCAGTTGGTTGTCGGGTCCGATCATGTTCGCGCTGCTGCTGCACGCAACGGCGAAGAGTGCCATAACGGGGAGAATGTGCTGCGTGGAGGAGCGGATACGCTTCTTCATGGGAAGGTCTCATGGTGGGAGTCGTGCCACTCTGTGTCCACGGCCCTCTGGGCGGCCGGTTCCATCTCTGAAGATACAGATCGCGGCACCTCCGGCCCATCCGTCGCATGACGTATTAGGGGGACTAGCCTGAAGGAGGGACATCCGTTCCCCATCAGGATGAACGGGACGGATGACCTCCCTTGGGTAGCGAAAGCCCCGTCGTCCGCGAGCTTCCTGGCCTTTCCACGACTCAGTGAGATGGTTGGCGATCGGGGGATGGATGCGGATCGCGTTGTGGGTGCGGTTGGGTGCGGTTCCCACACGAAAACCCCGAAGGAAGGCCCTCTGCACCCCGAAGTCGCAGAGGAGATGTGGCGTAAATCCTAGCTTTCTTTCGGAGAGATCCGGGTATGCCTTCGGGCCCCCACCCCTGACAAGCGTGACGTCGGAAGTTCGAGTCTTCCCAGGCCCATTGATTGAAAACGAAGCCCCGCTCGACTGTGACGGTCGGGCGGGGCTTCGTGCGAGGGGAGCGCAGAAACCGTGGATCGATATGGCCATTCCGCTATATTAAACCATGGATTCCGGCCGAATGACCGATAGGGTAGTCAACATCTCACGGGGGCACGAGGAGGCCCTTCGTTGGGACGTTGAGCAGCACACGTCGATGACGCCTGGGGAGCGATTGCGAGCTGCACGGGAACTCAAGGAGCGGGCGTTTCCCTCCGATGCGAAGGACGTGCGGGCGTGCCACCGATCCGGATAGACGCTGCCCACTTCTCGCCGGACACCCGAGCCTTTCTGGAGTCCCTCGCGGAGAATAGCGTCCGATACCTCATTGTCGGGGGAGAAGCGGTCATTCTCCACGGTCACGCACGCCTCACCGGCGACGTGGACTTCTTCTACTCCCGGGACCGTGCCAACCTCGACCGACTGTTCTCGGCGCTTGAGGATTTCTGGGGAGGTGAGGTGCCGGGCATCGAGTCTGCCGACGGCCTGGCGCCGGAGGGCCTCGTGGTCCAATTCGGTCAGCCGCCGAACCGGATCGACCTGGTCAATGCCATCGACGGAGTCACGTTCGAGGAGGCGTGGCCCGGACGTTTCGACGCCGTAGTCCAGACGGAGAAAGGGGACGTACCCCTGGCCTTTATCGGACTCGACGCGCTGGTGAGGAACAAACGAGCCAGCGGGCGGCCGAAGGACCTCGACGATCTGGCCTATCTGACCCGGGGAGATTGAGGGTCGCGTTCATATAGGTGGGCTCCGGGGTGCGGTCCAACCTGGATGGTGCCCCAGCTCTTGCCTCTGTAGTGAAGGACGACATCCAAGCGGACCGAGCCGTTGGGCATGAGAGGGGGCTCCCCCTTCACCCGGAAGGTGAAGTCCTGGTAGCTCCCGGCGAGCGCATCGTCGAGGATCCTGGCGACATCCTGTCCTTCTGCGTCGTCCACGACGAGGTCAATGTCCCTGGTGGCCCGGGCCGTCGTGGGAAGCCGCATCTCGAGGGCGACGGCTCCTTTGATCGTGAACCGTGGTCCTCCCGCAGCGGAGTTCGCCCTTTCGAGTTGGCCACCGACCACCATGTACGACACCCAGTCCCTGACGCGCTTCCGGCCCAGTCCCCACTCCCGGGCGTAGGCGTCCACCCACTGTGTGAGGACACGAGCCGAGTGGGGAGCCTTCCCAGGTCTGCTCACGGCAGAACGAGCCTCCGCAGTTCGCGAGCTTCATCCGGCTTGAGGTACCCCTCGCGTGCACCATCCTCGATGGCCTGCCGGAGGAGTGCGGGACCGAGATGTGTGCGGTGACAGTCCTCAATGGTTCTGCGCACGGTGGTCGTTGGGATGCCCTCCACCTGGGTCACATCGTGCTCAGGGAGGTCCACGCGATGGATCGCCAGGTGTCCGGGAACGGCGCGGCGCACTCGGAAGGTCTTGGGCACGGTGATGTGCACCTTGGGTGGGCTCACGTCCGAGATGTCGCGGATGGCGAGAGCCGATTCGTGCGAGATCACCCCGGGAACCCCCGCCGGCCAAAGGCTCGCCTCCATGTACTCGGCTAGGGGCAAGGCCGGAAAGGTCCTGACACGGTAGACGCCCCAACTCACGCGCTCCAGGGTGCCGCGCGTGGCCATCATTCTGAGTGCGTTGCCGCTGACGCCTTCTGCCACCGCCTGGGATGTGGATACGTAGCCGAACTGATCTGCGGCGACGTCCATAACCTTGTCGTATCCGCTGCCCGGCATGGCGACCTCCCGTTGGGTGTGTGGACAATACTGCACAAAACGTGCGCTATTGTCCACGCCAGGCGATCAGCGTCAAGTCCACACCGTCCTGGGCCAATACCATGCGAAGCACGATGCAATCGATCCGCCGTCCTGCCCACCCGTGGTAACACAAGCGGTAACAACCCCACCAGCGCCAGGCGGCGCCACCTGGCGCCAGCCAGCGCCAAACCCTAGTGTTTCAGCGCCATCTGGCGCCCACCGGCGCCGGTCAGCGCCACCAGAGCCGCCTGATAAGCGTGAGGTCGGAAGTTCGAGTCTTCCCAGGCCCATAGGTAGGAACGCGAAGCCCCGCTTGGTCGACAGGACCGGGCGGGGCTCTTCGTACAAAAGGTGAGGGTCGTCCTCCACCCCTTCAGAGGGAAGTGGTTCGGCCCTCAACCGCGTGTCGTACCCGCGGATCCAGATCCCGGACCATCGCGAGTCTGGCTTCGAGCGTCTTCCGGTCCACGATTCCGTGCCGTGCCAATGCCGCGCAGAACTCGATGTCCTTCGGGCGGCCGGCGATCGCCTTGGAGATCCACAGGTCATGGACCTCGAGGCACCATGCGACAACACCGTTCGTGGCCGGGGTCTCGAACCGGAGCAGCCGCCCTTCCCAGCCTTCTGGAAGTACGGCCGTGGACTCCACCACCCCCTGGGCATAGTACCCGAAGGTGGCGTGAAACATGGATGCTTCTCCGATGGATCCGTCCACCAGGTCGGCCATCCGACCCTCTTCGTCGCCGCGCACGGCGACATCGACCTCGACGGACCGTGCGGCCTCGTCGGGGAGTACACCCTGAATACTGGCATGCAGCGCCTGACTACCGATGACGAGCACTTCGTCGACGCCGAGGACGGCTCCCGCTGCTCGGATGGCGTGCTCGAATTCTTCGCGCTTCATCTGTGGCGCACCTCGGTCTCGGCTACTGCGAACGCTCGCAGCCCCTCGGCGCGTTCCGCGGCCGAAAGGACGCCGGCGAACGGGGTGACATGCCTGAGCTCCCTGGCCCAAGGCGAGGCATCCGTCAGGATCTCTACGATGGCCGGGACTGGTCGGTCCAGGAGCACCGACCACTCCCGCAGCGGCTGCGAGCTCGCCGCTGCGACCGACTGCATTCGTGCCAGCGTTCCGCGAGCCTGTCCGAGCACGGTGTCCGGGTCGTCCCGGAGCCTGTCCGCGATCATTTCGTGAAGCGCGAGCGAGCGGCGCTCTTCGCGGGTCATGGGCGGGTGGAAGACCACCGTGGCCTCGAGGGCAGCGGCGCGGGCCAACCGGTCCACGGTGTTGAGCGTGGGACTCTTCTTCTCCGCCTCGTAGGCGGCAATCGTGGGCTGGGACGTGCCACCGGCCTCCGCCAAAGCGGCCTGGGTGAGTCCAGCGGCCTTCCGCAGTCGGCGAATCACAGACATACTCAACTATATCCTATAAGATATATCGCCGCAAGGCTACCGGCGAGGCGGATCGTTCGCGCGCCTGCTCCCAGGGGTGCGGTCGAACCGTGAAGGACGCGAATGCCTGATTGGCGACGCGTGAAGAACACGGAGAGACTTCCCCGACGACGCGATGGTCGTTCGCGTTCTTCACGTTTCTCTTTTCCTGCTTCCCAGGACTGATAAGCGTGAGGTCGGTAGTTCGAGTCTACCCAGGCCCATAGGTAAAGCGTGGAGCCGCAATAAGTTACGCGGCTCCACGCTTTTTGTGTTACCGCGGTAACGAAAGGGTAACACAACCGCTCATGGGTTGGAGGGGCGAACCTCGTCCTGTTCCAAGACTCAGCCGAGCCTCAGGCCGCCTGTCTCGCGTAGTGATTCAAGAGGCCTCCCAGCCTCTGGTGGCAGGTGATGGGCCCCTGTGGGTAGCGAAAAGTCCATCGCAGTGCGGGAACGACCAACCGAGGACCCGCGAGACGCCTACGGTGGAGGGGCGGGTGGGATCATGTCCCCCAGGCGGGGCGCCGGAGAGCGGGCGAGAGGCCGTTCCGGGACTCGCATGTGACGACAGTCGCGGTGTGGGGCAGGCGATGGGTTGCATCCGGCGAACCGGACGACGAGAAGGGACTTTCTCTTGTGAGCCGGATGATCAGGCTGCGCGCCTGGCATAGCGGCCCTGGCTCTCCCGGGACTCCGTGAAGGGGCTATCTACTAGGCATATAGTTGACAAATCTGCGGCGCATCCCCATACTATCTACTATAACCATAGTAGGGGGTCACAGATGGAGATCAGCTTCACGGACCGCGAGCTCGATGTGATGGCCGTGCTCTGGGAGCGCGGTGGGTCCACCGTGGCGGAGGTGCGCGACGCGCTGGCGGACGAACTGGCGTACACGACCGTGCTGACCGTGCTCCGCACCCTGGAAGACAAGGGGCGGGTGGACCACGTGGAGGAGGGAAGGGCGCACCGCTACCACGCGCTGGTGGAGCGGGAGGCGGCCGGCGAGAGCGCGGTTCGGCGGATCACGCGGAAGCTGTTCGCGGGCCGGCCGGAGCTGCTGCTCACGGGTCTCGTCTCGGACGAGGAAATCACGCCCGACGAGCTGCGCCGCATGCGTGCGCTGCTGGACGCACGCCTGAAGGAGGAGCAGTCATGATCGCGCACTGGATGCTGTACGCCGTGGCCGTGGCGCTGCTTCTGGGGGTGGCGGCGCTCGGCGCGGAGCGGGTGGCTCGGCTGTACGAGTTGCCCGGGCGGTGGACCTGGGTGCTCTCGACCGCGGGCTCGCTGGTGCTGCCGGCGCTCGCCCTGCTCGGCGGCCAGGCCGTACCGGCGGCGGGCTCGAGCGGCACCGTGGGTCTGCTCCTTGGGCCGGCCCCGCCGGCGAGCCTCGCCGCGCCGGGTGGCGGCTCGGCGCTCCTCGCAATGTTGCATGCCGCGGTCGCGGACGCGGTCGCCATACTGGGCATGGTCCGCACCACGGCGGCGCACCTCGACACGGCCCTCTCTCCCCTGAACCCCGTGCTGGCGGTGGTGTGGGCATTGCTGAGCGCGGGCTTCGTGGCGTCCCTGGTGAGGTCCGCCTGGCGCCTGCGTCGGGTGTTGAAGCGCTCCCGACCGGAGTGCCTGGACGGACATGACGTCCTGATTACTACGGGCACTGGTCCGGCCGTGGTCGGCCTGTGGCGCCAGCACATCGTGGTGCCCGCGTGGGTGCTCGAAGAAGCCGATGACGCCCGTCGAATGATCCTCGCGCACGAGCGCGAGCATATGGCCGCCGGCGACCCGCGGCTCCTGGCCTTTTCGTTTGCGGCCCTCGCGCTGATGCCGTGGAACCCGGCGCTGTGGTGGCAGACGAGGCGGCTGCGGCTCGCGCTGGAGCTGGACTGCGACGCCCGGGTGCTGCGCGACGCAGCCGACCGGCACGGCTACGGCACGTTGCTGCTAGACGTGGTCGAACGAGGAGGCGGCGGTACGTTCGCGGCAGCCTTCGCCGAGCCGCGCTCGCTGCTCGAACGGCGGATCCGGGCGCTGAGCGCTGCGCCGCCGCGGGTACGCGCGTGGAGGGCGGTCGCCGCCCTCGCCGGGGCCGCACTGCTCGTGGCGGCCGCATGCGCCGCGCCGCATCCGGACGGCACCATCTCCCCGAGCGTCACAGGGCCGGGGGCGCGGGTGGCGGCCGAAGGGGCTCGGCGCACGCCCTTTTCGTTCGTGGTGACTTCCACCGGGACGGGAATCACCGCTGTCTGCAGCCGTGGCTGTAGCTGGAAGAACCTCACCGCGACGTACCCGAGGGGTGAGTACCGCATCACGGACAGTGGGGTCGGGCCGCTGCGCACCGCTGAACAGAGCCCGTCCGTTGGGCGATTCTCGATTGCCCTCACCAGCACTGATGGGCACGTCAGCGCGACCTGTGCACAAGGCTGCTTGTGGAAGACTGTGAGTGGCACTGCACCCACCAGACGATACCGTATGACCGAGACCGGCATCACCCCACTGCGTTGACGCACCCCCGCCCCCGTCCTGCTCCAGGGCGTCTGATGGCGCCTCGAGGAAGGAAGGAGCGATGCGAGCCACCCGGTGCCAACGGGAGCCCCGCCCGAGTCCGTGACCTCGGGCGGGGCCGATGCCTACTCGGCGGACGGGACCGCGTGAGCCGCGGCGATGTCGGCCTTCAGTCGAGCGACACCCGCTTCCGCATCGTGGATGTACCCATCCGCGACCTGCACCATCGCCGGCGTGGGCGGCACGAATGCCAGACCCACCTGGCTCGCGATGGAGGTCAGCCAGGAGCGCAGCTAGACCGGGATACACCAGCGCGCCTTCACCGGACTGGATCTTGAGATCCACCAGACCGTCGATGTCACGGTTCAGGTCGTCCAGCGCCTCTTGCGCGTGATCCTGCGCACCGCCGTTGGCTACCGCCTTCCGGAGCGCGTCGCGGGCGGCGATGGCCTGGTTCAGGTTGGTGTCGAGCTGGTTCACCGCATCGTGGAGCTGCATCAACAAGTCGAAGCGCTGCTGCAACTCCGCCTGCGTGGTTTGCAGGCGCGGGTCGAGCTTGACCACGAACGGCTGCTTCTGCGTGGCGCCGTCGTAGCTCAGTGTCACGTAGTAGGTGCCCGGCATCACTTCCGGACCCACCGGCTCGGCCGCCGAGAAGCCCGAGTTGAAGATGCCCTTCACGTCCACCGCATCCGGGTATCGCAGGTTCCACTGGAAGCGGTTCATGCCGGGCTCCACCGCCGTCCCTCGCTCTTCCCGCTGCTTTCGCGCCGCGGACGGGTCGCGCGAAGACGGGCTCGCTTCGGCCTTCCTCTTCGGGTGCAGCGTGAAGTCGCGAATCACCTTGCCGCCTTCGCTGGTGAAGCTGAGCTTCACCGGCGCGCTGCCGTCGTAGTCGGCCGGGAGGTGGAAGAACACCGTGACGCCGGGCGCCAGGTTCCCGCCTCCCGCTCCTCCCCGGCCGAACCCGCCGGCACGGCGCGTCACCAGCCAGGCCTGCTGCGGCTTGAACAGGTGGGGTGACCCACTCGCCACCTGGGCGGCCCCGACCTGCTCGAGGAACTGCAGGTCGTCCAGCACCCAGAAGCCACGGCCGAACGTGGAGAGCACGACGGCATGCTGGTCGGGCTGGATCTCCACGTCACTCACCCGTACCGCCGGCAGATTGAGGGTCAACGGCTGCCACTGCCGGCCCCCATCCAGGCTGAAGTACGCCGTCCTGCTGGTACCCGCGAACAGCAGATCGGGCTGGCTCGGGTCCTCCCGCACGCTCTCGACGTACTGGTCGTCGGGCAGCCCGGCGGTGATCGCCGTCCAGTGCTTGCCGTAGTCGGTGGTCTTGTACACGTACGGGTGGAAGTCGTCCCAGTCGTACCGACTCGCCGACACGTAGGCGGTGCCCTGGTCGGTGTGCGACGGCTCGATGCAGGTGATCGTGGACCACGTCGGCAGCGTCGGCGGGCGCACCTGGCTCCAGTGCCCGCCCGCATCGGTGGTCACGTGCACCAGGCCGTCATCGGAGCCGGTCCAGATCACGTTGTCCGTGAGCGGCGAAAAGGCGATCGAGGAGATGGTGCCGAACATCTCCTCGCCGGTCACGTCCGCGCTGATCGGGCCGCCCGGACGCGCCTGCTTGCTCTTGTCGTCACGCGTGAGGTCCGGACTGATCACCTTCCAGTGGGTGCCTTCGTCCAGGGTCTCGAACAGCACGTTCGCACCCATCAGCAGCTCGTTGGGGTTGCCGGGGGCGAACACGACCGGATGATGGATCCAGCCGTAGCGATACTTGATCTTGGACCCTGCGAGACCGAACTGGTAGGACGGCCAAGGGCTCACATTGGTGATCGAGCCTGCCCTGCGATCGTCTCTCCACTCCTTGCTGTAATACCCGCTGGCGTAGGTGATCCAGGGCCGGCCCGGCGTCGGCACCACCCAGCTCATCTCTCCGCCCTGTACGTTCGTCCAGACCGGGGGAATGGACCCGGCCGGCACGGCGCTCGGCGCTTCGACCGAGCTCCGATCCTGCTGCGCGCCGTAGATGTGGAAGGGGAACTGATCGTCGAGATTGGCGTGATAGAACTGCCCGGTCGGCTGGTTGTTCTCGGAGCTCCAGGCCTGTCCGCCGTTCAGGGTGACGGTCGCGCCGCCGTCGTTGCCTTCGATGAAGGTCTGGGGGTCGTTCGGGTTGATCCAGAGCACATGGTTGTCGCCGTGCGGCGGATGCAGGGCGGTCAGCTTCTTGCCCTCCGTCGTGCGATACGTACAACCCGGCGTTGGGCAGGTAGATCGTGTTGGCGTCCTTGGGATCGACGTACACGTGTCTGTAGTAGAAGGCGCGCTGCGTGATATCCATGCTGTTGTTGACGAGCGTCCAGCTCTGGCCGGCATCGTCGGACCGGAACAGGCCGCCCGCCTGTCCCTTGTAGTCCGCCTGAATCAGCGCGTACACCACGTTGGGACTGCTCGGCGCTACCGCGAGGCCGACCTTCCCGAAGATGCCGGTGGGCAGCCCCGGGCGGTGGGAGATGTTGGTCCAGGTCGCGCCGCCGTCGGTGGTCTTGTAGATGCCGCTGCCCGGCCCGCCGCTGGAGAACGTCCAGTGGCTCCGGGACATCTGCCACATCGCCGCGTACACGCACGTGCGGATTGGACGGATCCATCGCCATGCTGATGGCGCCGGTCGCGTCGTCGACGTACAGGATCTTCTTCCAGGTCCGGCCGCCGTCGGTGGTCTTGAACACCCCGCGGTCGGGATTGGGCCCGAACAGATGACCCAGCGCCGCTGCGTACACGACGTCGGGGTTGTGGGGATCCACGACGATCCAGGAGATGATGTGCGTGTCATCCAGCCCGACGGAGCTTCCACGTCTTTCCGCCATCGGTGGACTTGTACATCCCGCCTTCGTCGATCATGACCGTGTTCCGGGGACCGGAGTCGCCCGGTGCCCACGTAGATGACGCTCGGGTCGGAAGGCGCGACGGCCACGGCGCCGATGTTTCCGGTCTTGAAGTCCTTGTCGGAGATGCTCTTCCAGCTGTGGCCGTAGTCCTCGGTCTTCCAGACGCCTCCGCCCGCGGTGCCCATGTAGTAGACATTGGGCTTGGCGGCGATGCCGGCTACCGCGGTGGCGCGCCCACCGGTGTAGGGACCCACGCTGCGCCAGCGCAGGGCACTGGTGAGGTGGCCGGGTGACGCGGGAGGCCCGGACGCCGCCGGGAGGGCCAGGAGCAGACAGGCGAGCAGTACGACGCGGCGTGCTTTGAACATGGCAGGTGTCCCTCTCAATAAGCCTTTTCGGCGCTGCAATCCGAGAGGCCCAGAGGTCCTCGGACCAAACCAAGAAAGGTGAGGAGCGGAGTATCACAGGGCAACCCGGGCGGTCCCTGGGTTCGAGGCTCCGTACCGAAGGGGGCGCTACCCGTCCCTACCGGGCTCGCCGGACTCGATCTCTCCCGCCATCGCGTCCATGAGGCGGTCGATCTTGGCCCGGATCGTCCGGGTGGTGCGGCCCCACAGCGTACGGTCCAGCGCCAGTCCACCCGCGGCGCCGGTGGCGACGAGACCAGCGCCCACCAGTGCGGAATCCGGGTCGATGATTCCACCGGTGATGCCGGCGGAGACGAGACCCGCGGCCAGGGAGAAGAACCAGGTGAGGATGAAGGCGGCGTCTCGGTTCACGGTCAGTCGGACTTCGGTGTTGTCGCCACGCGGAGAGAGGCTCACGTGGAACTGGGTCACCTCGTTCACGGTCTCCCACGTCACGCCGTTCAGCTCCGACGTCACCCGGCCCACATTCTGCACCTCCCGGCGGATGACGTCGATGACGCCCGCCGTCCCGTCGGAGCTCAGCAGCCGGGGGTTGGAGTGTTCCAGCCGCTAGCGTGTGGGTCCTCCCGGGTTGCGGTCCTGCAGGGTGCTCTCCTCCTTGGGGAGAAGAGCCACGGCGTGATCCACCAGAGCGGGGTCGATGCCCACCTCGTGGGCTAAGGCCTTCATGTCCTCCAGGGTCATTCCCTGGGACGGCAGGCCGCTCTGGCGCGGTGCCTGGTCCTGCAGGCTGATGGCCTTGCGGAGGACGAGGGCGAATTCCTTCTCGGTGAAGCGGCGGGACTCGTTGCTCGTGGGGCTGTTCCAGGCCTCGGGGCTCTCACACCCGGTACGGACCGGACACCCAGGAACTTCGGGCCCTGCTACGGGAGACGACAGGCGGGGTCGCGGACCACGGCCGCCCAGCCCCGAAGAGCCGAAAGGCCCCACGGCCACGCGGACGCGATCAAGCCGCGGGCAGGTTCATCCGCGCAAGAAGGTTCCGGAACCCGGCTCGGAGTGCAGGCTCTCGAACAGGAAGGAGCCGGCCAGGCCGTAGACCCCTCCCGACCGCTCGGCCAAGGCTCTCTCGAGTTGGGCGATCGCCTCCTTCCTCTGGCCCAGACCCGTGTGGACATACGCCAGGTGATAGGGCGATACGTAGCGTTCGGCGCCGAGCGCTTCCAGACGCGCGAGGATGTCGCGTGCCCTCCCCACGTCCCCCACCATGGTACACGCCTCGCCGAACTGCGCGAGGAAAAGCGTATTGCCGGGCGAGAGCTCCACCGCCCGCATACCCCACCCGCACATCCTCGCGCTCTTCGGCCGGGCGAGATACCGCCGACCAGGGCGTCGAGCTCATCGAGCAGCCTGTGGACTCGGAAGTATCGGAGGAGGTGACTCTGAAGGACGCCCCGGAGCCGCTGCGTGGGCGCATGACCGCCGAAACGGCCGGCCGCGGAGATCGTCGTGTTCCTTGAATCGACCGACGCGCCTCACTCCTGCCGGAGCGCCGACTGGGGGTCGACCGCGCTCGCCCGCCGCGCCGGGATCCAGCACGCCACAAACGCCACCAACGTCAACGACACCACGACCACGCCGTAGGTGAGCGGGTCACGCACCGAGACGCCGAAGAGAAGGCTCCGGAGCACCCCGGCGGCCGCGAGCGCGCCGCCCACGCCGAGCACCACGGCCGCCACCACGAGCGCCATTCCCTCACCGACCACGAGTCGGAGGATGGCGCTCTGCTCCGCGCCCAGCGCCATGCGGATGCCGATCTCGCGGGTGCGCTGCGCGACCGAGTACGAGAGCACGCCATAGATTCCCACCACGGCCAGCAGGAGGGCGATCCCGGCGAAGACGAGCTGCAGGAACATCGAGAACCGCTGGCCTGCGGTGGATGCCGCGACGGCCTTCGCCATGGTCGTCACCTGGTAGACCGGCACGTTCGCGTCGAGGTCGTGCACCTGCCGGCGCGCAGCGGCCACGAGTCCGAGCGGGTCCTGGTCGGTGCGCAGGAGGACGGTCATGGCGGGGATGGTCCCGCGGGACGACCAGGTTTTCGCCCCCTGCGCGTGTAGGAGGTAGAGCTGCGCGCGCGGCTCCGTGGAGAGGGCTTCCTGATGCACGGCGCCGACGATGCCGACGATGCGCGCCCACTCCCGCCCGGGTTGACGGATGCGCGCACCGAGAGCCCGCGACGGATCGTTGAAGAATCGGCGCGCGAGCACCTGGTCGACCACCACCACCGGCTCGGAGCCCTCGTTGTCCGTCTTGTCGAACGCGCGGCCCTGGAGCACGGGGATCCCCATCGTCTTGAAGTACCCGGCCGACACCATCTGGATGTCCGCGTTCAGCGGGGGCGGATCGCTCTCGGGCGCCGCGTAGTTCTCGATCTCGATGTCGTTGGGGGGGAGGCTCCCGGTCAGCGGCGCCGTCCACACCAGGGCGGCCGATTTCACGCCGGGGAGGGCGGAGACGCGGGGCATGAGGTCCCTGTAGAAGCCGACCACGTCGGCTTCCTCGGGATAGTCCTTCGAGGGCAGGCTCACGGAGAGGGCGAGGACATGATCGTCCCGGAACCCCGGATCGACGTGGCTCAGCCGCCAGAAACTCTGCACCAGGAGGCCCGCCGCGATGAGGAGCATGACCGCGAGTCCCGTCTGCGAGATGACGAGGAGCTGCCGGTACCGATGCCGGCCGCGACTGGCCGTTCCGCTACGCCCCTCTTCGCGGAGCGTCTCCTGCGGGTCGAGCCGGAGCGTCTGCAACGCGGGCGCCAACCCGAAGATCACCCCGGCCAGGAGCGTCACGGCGGCGGAGAACACCAGCACGGCTCCGTTGAGCCCGATGTCGTCCTGGCGCGGCAGGCTCGCCGGCGCCAAGGCGAGGAGGGCGGCCAGGCCGCCGCGGGCGAGTACGATTCCCGCGGCGCCACCCAGCAGGGCCAGGAGAACGCTTTCCGTGAGGAGCTGACGGACGATACGGCCCCGTCCCGCCCCCATCGCCGCTCGGATCGAGACCTCGCGGGCGCGCCCCTCGCCCCGCACGAGCAGCAGGTTGGCCACGTTCGCGCAGGCGATCAGGAGCACGACACCCACGGCTCCGAGCAGGACGAGGAGGGACGTGCGTACCCCGCCGACCTCGTCGTCGTGCATGGAGCGGATGTAGGCCGGGTGTCCCTTCAGATTCCAGGAGTGTCCGATGGAAGCGTCGTCCTGCCACCGCTGCTCGAGCCCGTGGAGCTCAGTGCTCGCCTGGGCGAGGGTGACGCCTGGCGCCAGGCGGCCCGTGAGGCGGAGGAAGTGGCTCGCCCTTCCCGGCGGATTGGCCGGATCGATCCCCATCGGGAGCCAGGCCTGGATCGTCGGGTTCGGAAACCTGAAGGAGGCAGGCATGACGCCCAGCACGGTCACGGTGGCGCCGTCGAGCTGGATGGTGCGGCCTACCACGCCGGGGTCGGACCCGAAGCGGCGCTCCCAGAGGCCGTGGCTCAAGACCACGACCCCGTCGTGTCCGGGAGCGTCCTCCTCCTTGCCGAAGGTCCGGCCCAACTCGGCCTCGACGCCGAGGACCCTCCACATCTCCCAGGTGACGAACGTCACGTCGAGGCGCTCGGGAGCATCCCCGCCGGTGAGCGTGCGCTGCTGGTTGATCCATCCGCCGAGGGAGGCGAAGGAGTGGGACGCCGCACGATAGTCCTGGAACTCCGGCCACGAGGCTGGAAACTCCATGAGATCCATGGACGGGAACTGCGTCCAGACATCGGTCAGACGATCTGGGTGAGGGTAGGGGAGCGGTCGCAGCACGACACCGTCCACCACGCTGAACACGGCGGTGTTCGCGCCCACGCCGAGCGCGATCGTGAGAAAGAGCACAAGGCTGAAGCCCGGCTTCCGCGCAAGCTGGCGCAGCGAGTACTTGAGATCCTGGATGAGGTCGTCCATGAGCATGCCTCCCGTCCCGTCCTCGTCTCTGCCCTTGGGGTGCCGGCGGGCACTCCGCCCCCCCGTACGCTCTCTCCACGCGACCCGCGCGACGTCCCATACGGCCGCCGTCCAACAACGCAGCCTACCAGCCGCTCCTCGCTCGCGGCAGCGCATCTCCTCGAAGAGACGGATCATCTCCTCGGCGTGGCGCTCCCGGAATCCACTCGGGAGGAGGTGGAGAAGGGCCCGGTAGGCCCTCCGGCCGGGCGGGTCGTGACTCATGCGCCCTGTGGCGCTTCCAGCGCGGCCCTGGCGCGCTCGACCACGGCCTTGAGCCTCGCGGTCTCCGCCTCGAGGACCCGCCGGCCTTCGGGTGCGAGCGCGTAGAAGCGCCAGCGGGTGTGTTCGGAGCCCTGGCTCGGCGCGTCCACCTCCACGATCCAGCCCTCTCCAGCGAGCTCGTCCAGCGAGCCGTAGAGCATGGCCGGATACAGCGTCACCGCCCCTCCGCTGTCCTCCTCCGCCCGACGACGGATCTCGGCTCCGTGGAGCGGGCCCGCCGCGAGCGCGAGAAGGATGTGGTATCGAAGTGCCTTCACGATGGCTTCGTCCTCTTTCAGCGACCTGTTCGACATGCACGATCCGCCGGGCGGCCGTGCGTGCCGACACGCGTAAGAAATCCACGAAGTGAACGATTTGATACTATGATATCGTAGTATTACCCGTCAATCGTCATTCGACGGTGAGCGCCTCCTCGTGCAGAGCAGAAGCGCGAAGAGCCCGGCCTCCAGCTGCTCGAGTGCGGGACCGGTGCTGTGGGATGACGCGTACGCTAGTGCGAGCGCCACACGACGAAGAGTCCCTAGGGGAGGTATTTCATCCGGGGCCTCGCGGACGCCCGCAGCGCGGAGCCGGCACGCTGCCGAAGCGGCGTCGCTGCGTCACGACGGTCGCCGACGCAGCAGCGAGCCGTAGGGTGCGAAGCCGGCCCGGCGCAGGACCGTCCAGCCCACGAGTACCCCGGCGGCCTGCACGAGAAGGTCGGTCGAGTCGAGAAGGCGCCCCTGGATCAGGACCTGGGAGAGCTCCGTGCCCGCCGCGAGGTACACGGCGGGCCAGAAGTTCGCGAGCCAGCCGCGCCGGGAGAGGGGCCATACCGCGAGCAGTCCGCCGAGCGGCAGGTAGAGGAAGAAGGGAGAGACGACGTCGACCACGCTGAACAGGTCGACGCGCTGGCCCAGAAAGCGGAGCGGAACCCACCAGTCGTCGGTCAGCTTCGCGCCCATGGCGGCAAGCGAGGTCTCCGGCGCGAAGGGACGCAGGGCCCAGAGGAGGAGCACCGACCCGTAGGCCCACAGGAGCATCGCGGGTCGCGTGCGGCCGCGGACGCGGCGCGTCAGGCGGGGCAGCCCCCAGGCCGCCCCGAGCGCCCCGCCTCCCACGCCCACCGCGTGCGCCACCACGGCGCCGGCGTCGATGGGCAGGCCCAAGAGCCCGTGGCCGACCTCGGCGAGCACGGCCAGGCCGGAGCCGATTCCCGCTACCAGCCATGCGGACCTTCGATACTCCCGGCCCGCCTCCGCCAAGGCGGCCACGGCGAACGCCCCGGCCGGGGCGAAGAGGAGGATGTCCGTGAGAGGGATCCGTCCCAGCGAGCTCCATGCGAACATCCCCCACGCCAGACGGAAGCGCCCCAGAGGCCCTCCGTACACGTTGGGCAGCGTGGCCTGCCGGAAGAGCGGGACCAACGCCTCGCCGAACGCCGCCACGCCGTAGGACATCGCGAAGACCATGGCGGGAAGGCCCACGAACGATCGGGCCCTGCGCCGACGGGCCACCGCGATCACGAGCGCGACCAGGACCGCGGCTCCCAGGATGGAGCCCACGGTGTTCGTGAGGATGTCCAGAATGCTCGCGGTGCGCGTGGTTGAGAAGAGCTGGGTCGTCTCCACACACGCGCTCACCCCTGCGCCGGTCAGCACCGCGTTCCGGAAGCTCACGAGTGAGCGTCCGGCCGGGGCCGTGATCATCCAGACGAGCCCCCACCCGGCGAACAGCACCACGTTGCGGGCGCCGTCGATGACGTCGCGCGGCGACAGGGAAGGGTCGAACATGCGGCCGAGGCCGTGGAGCCCGGGCCCGCCCGGCCGAAAGGAGGAGAGCGTGGCGATGAGCAGAACCACGAGGTACGCCGCGCGCGTGAGCGGGCGGCTCCGATCGAGCTGGCCGGCGAGATCCGTGGGTTCCTTCCTTGCCTGGCGGGGGTTTCGGAAGCCGAGACGTCGGCTCAGGGACCGGAGCAATGTACCACGCGAGCGCGTGCGGTGCGGACCGGCTTATTCCGAGCGGAGGCTCACGAGCGGATCCACCCGGGCCGCGGTCCGCGCGGGCGCCAGTCGCACGCCCATCTCGCGAGACCTCTCCGTGCTACTCTCGTTGGTGGCCACGCCCACCGTGTGCTTCCTGATGCGGATGGGAGCCGGACCAGGCGCGCGGCCTGGGTGGCGGTCGTGAGGCCTCCAGGGCAGCCGCCCCCCCCAAACGGCCGCTTCTTGCCGCCCGTCCTACTTCTTCCTGTGACGCAGCCCCACCGGTGCCTCCACCCTCCCCTGCTTCCGCTCCCACCAGTTCTGGTACAGATCCACGCTGAACATGAGGAGCAGCATGAAGATGACGATCCACTGAGGGATGTAGGGGAAGGGTGTCCCGTTCACCTCCAGATGTGCCGTGTGGCCCCCCTCCAGCACCAGGACGAAGCCGATGAGGAGGAGGACGAAGAGTCCCAGGATCTCGAACTCGGGGTTCTTCGTCAGGAAGCGAGAAAGGGGGTCGACGAAGGCCAGCATGAGGGCCACGGAAATGACCACCGAACCCACCATGATGGCCAGGACGTCGGTCATCCCCACCACCGTCAGGATGGAGTCTACGCTGAAGAGCAGGTTCATCCCCACGATCAGGGCCACGACGTCCCGGAAGCGAGCCACCTCCTTCAAGTGATCCTCCACGCCCTTCAGCTTCACCCGCAACTCCTTCACGCCCTTCCACAACAGGAAAAGCCCGCCCACCACCAGCACCAGCGACTTCCCCGTCACGTCACCCGTGACCTCTGCCAGACCCAGGGTCCGGGTGTCGAGGTGGAGGAGATTCGCCGTTGCCGCAGCCAGGACCATGCTCACGGCGAAGAGGAGGACGATCCTGAAGATCATGGCCAGCACCAGCCCCCAGCGGATGGCTCGGACCCGCTTATCGCCGGGAAGTTTGTTGGCGACGATGGTGATGATGATGAGGTTGTCGGCTCCCAGCGCGATCTGAATGAGGGTGATGCCGAAGAGGCTTGCCCAGGCTGCGGGGTCGAGGAGCAGTGCGATCACGGTGTCTTCCGAGGGCTGTTGCGGGTCGCGGAAACCCGTTCCGGGTTTGGGTGCGGAAGGTGGACGGAGGATGATGACCCGGTGGGCGGATCCCCCGCAAGGCGATCACCGGCGGCCTGGCCGTCGCACATCGACCGGGTCACCTTCGACGTGGCTTGGCCGGGCCGCGGGGACGTCCCGCGGTCCGCGTCCACCCCAAAGGGCACTTCCTGTCATTCCAAGGCACTGCATTGACAACAAGAGGCTTGCAACTGCGCTCACTCGTCAGGGACGACAACACCCTGGAGGTCTCCCTCACCGACGTGGAATTCCCCGAACCGGGCCCGGACGAGGTGCTGGTGCGCGTCGACGCGACGCCCATCAATCCCTCGGATCTCTTCCTGCTCGTGGGTCCTGCCGACCGCTCGACCTTCCGGGCGGGGGGCACCCCGGATCGCCCCGTGTTGACCGCGGATATTCCCTCCGCCGCGATGAAGCAGGTTGCCGGGCGAGTGGGCCAGTCCCTGCCGGTGGGCAACGAGGGCGCGGGTGTCGTCGTGGCCGCGGGAAGCTCGGAGGCAGCCCAGGCGCTGTTGGGCCGCACCGTCGGCATGGTGGGCGGTGAGATGTATGCCCAGTACCGTTGCCTGAATGTCCGCCAGTGCTTGCCCCTGGAGGAGGGAACGACCGCCGCCGAGGGCGCCTCCTGCTTCGTCAATCCACTCACCGCCCTGGGTATGGTCGAGACCATGCGGCTGGAGGAGCACGAGGCGCTCGTGCACACCGCGGCAGCGTCCAGCCTCGGCCAGATGCTGAACCGGGTCTGTATCGCTGACGGAATCGACCTGGTCAATGTCGTGCGCAGGAGCGAACAGGAGGAGATCCTGCGGGACCTGGGTGCCAGGTACATCGTGAATTCCTCGGCCGACACCTTCATGGATGACCTGACCGCTGCCATCGAGGCGACGGGTGCCACCCTGGCCTTCGACGCCACCGGCGGCGGCAAGCTGGTCAGCCGGATTCTGAGTTGCATGGAGGCGGTCGCCGTCAGCGATCTGGAGGAATACAGCCGCTACGGTTCGGACGTATTCAAGCAGGTCTACATCTATGGTGCACTCGATCGTGGACCGACCGTGCTGACCCGCGACTTCGGGTTCCGCTGGAGCCTGGGCGGCTGGCTGCTGTCGCCCTTCCTGAAGAGGATAGGCATGCCGAGAACGATGGAGCTACGGGCGCGGATCGCCCGGGAAATCACGACCACCTTCGCCAGCCACTACGCGCGGGAAATCTCCCTGGCCGAGGTGCTGGCCCTCGACGCTCTTGCCGGATACGGACAGCAGGCCACCGGGGAGAAATTCCTGATCAAGCCTCAGGAGTAGGCGGAGGGGGCGTCGCCTCGCCGCTGGGCGGCGAGCGCTCGATCGGAACATGCGGACATCAATAGAGGGGGAGATCCCATGTTAGGCGCGGCGACATCGGCGCTGCTGCAAGTTCTGGTGCTCGGCGGCGTGCCGCTGTTCGCCTATTGGCTCTACCATCGCCTGCGGTACCAGCGCGCGTTCGCGGAGACAGCGGCGCGCGCCGGGCTCCAGTTGGGCGAGCCTCGCTATCTTCTCTACGCCGTCGCCTTCGCGGCCGTCCTGGTCGCCGCGCTCATCCTTCGGCCGCCGCCTCTGGCGCCGCTCATGCGCCGCGGGTCGGCCCAGCATCAGTTCGTCGGGCTGGGCCTGGGCGCGGCGGCGCTCGTCCGCGCCTTCCTCAACGGCGTCGTGCAGACGGGCTTCACCGAGGAGCTGCTCTTCCGCGGGCTGATCGCGGGCAGCCTGTCGCGCCGGCTGCCGTTGGCATGGGCCAACGTCCTCCAGGCGCTCATCTTCCTTCTCCCGCACCTGGCGATCCTGCGCATCGCGCCCGAGGCCTGGGGCATCTTGCCGGTCGTGTTCGCCGCGGCGCTCGTGCTCGGCTGGCTGCGGATAAAGTCCGGCTCGATCCTCGGGCCGTGGATGCTCCACGCCTCCGCGAACGTCACCATGGCGCTCCTCGTGGCCGCCCGCACGGTCGTATGACTCAGGACACGGCGAGGCGCGTGTCATTCTCGTGACAGGTTCACTCCCTAAGTTGAGAAGGATGCTGATCCACTCCCGTGGCAGGCAGGTGGCACGTGTTTTCTCCTCGCGTATTCAAGCGTTCTCTAGCGGTTGGAGGCCTGGCGATCCTGGCGGGTGCCGCAGCGCAGGCTTCCCACTACCATGTGGCCGAACGGTACGAGCTCGGCGGCGAAGGTGGTGGGACTATCTCGCGCTGGACACCGTCCACGATCACCTGTTCATTGGCCGGCAGGACCGTTTCATGGTGGTCGATCCGGCCAAGGGAGAGCTCATCGGCGAGCTCCCCGGGATGAACCGGGCGCACGGCGTCGCCTTCGCGTACGACGCCGGCCACGGGTTCGCGACATCAGGCGGGGACAGCACCGTGACGATGTTCGACCTGAAGAGCCTGAAGGTGCTCGGCAGGACCATCGTTGCGCCCGACGATGATGCCCTGCTCTACGATCCTGCCACCAAGCGCGTATACACGTTCAACGGAGACGCGCACTCCGCGAGCGTGATGGATCCGGTCTCGGGCAAGCGGATCGGCACCATCGATCTGGGCGCGAAGCCGGAGTCGGGCGTGACCGCCGAGAACGGGAAGCTCTACGTCAACCTCGAAGAGGCCAATCAGGTCGCTGAAATCGACGCGGCGGCCATGAAGGTCACGCGCAAGTGGTCGATCGAGCCGTGCGAGTCGCCGACCGGCATGGCGATCGACCTCGAGCACCACCGTCTGTTCAGCGCCTGCCGGAGCGGAGTGATGGCCGTCTCGGACCCCGACGCCGGCAAGCTCGTGACCACGGTGCCCATCGGCTCCGGGTCGACGGTGCCGGCTTCGATCCCGCCACCCAACTCGCGTTCGCGCCGAACAGTGACGGCTCGCTCACGGTAATTCACGAGGACGGCCCGGACAGCTACAGCGTGGTCGACACGGTCAGGACGATGCCGGGGGCGCGCACGATGACGCTCGACTATGCGACGCACACGGTCTACACGGCCAGCGCCGAGTACGAGCCGCTGCCCGCCAGCGCGAGCAGCGGAGGACGGCGGCGGCGTCCCCCGATGGTCCCGGGCTCCTTCAGGCTGCTCGTGATCAAGCCCTGACCGACACCACGGCGGTTGGGCCGGGTTCCCAGTCGGTAGGAGGTGAACCTCGGCCCGGAATCATCCTCGCGTCCTCGGCCACGTTGCACAACTCACCCGCCGGCGATCAGCTTCTCGAACCGGGGGTTGCCCTTGAGACTGGCGAAAGTGGGGTCGATCCGGAGCCATCCGGGCGAAAGGTAGTAGGGCGTCCGCAGCAGGGGTTCGAGCAGGTCGAGTGCCTTGTCGGGCTCGCCCACCATCAGAAGGATCCGCACCAATTGGTGCTGGTAGTACGCGCCGTTCGCCGCGTCACGGGTGATCGGGACGAGGGCGACCCCACGCTCCCCTTCCGCGATCGCCTCGTCCTTCCGGCCCATGTAGGCGAGCGCCAACCCCAGAAGCACGTGGAGCTGGGGATCGTCGGGCGCCGACTCGAGTTGGGCTTCGAACGCCACGCGAGCGGTGTCGGCATAGGCCCGGGCCCGTTGCTTGTCTCCCCGATACCAGTATGTCTGCATGAAGACCGAGCCCCAGGCCGCGGGATCGTCGAAGAACGCCGAAGGCGGGAGCCGCAACAACACCGTTGCTCGGCGTCGTCCAGAACCCAGAAGAGGTCGTAATAGGTCGCGAGATAGGCGACAAGGGCCGGCTGTCCGAGACTCCCCGGTGCGTCCTTGATGACCTCTCGTGCTCCGGCCAGGTCCCTTGCCAAGGAAGACCATCGCCTGGCCCTCGATGTTGTCGGCGTCGCTCGGCGAAAGCGCCAGGGCGTCGTTTCCGACCGCGATCGCCTCCGGATACCGGCGCAGGCGCATCAGCAAGCGGCGGAGATCCGAAGCCGTCCGTACGACCTGGGGTCGAGCCGCCGAGCCCGCTCCAGATGGGCGAGCGCGTCGTCCCACCGGCCCAGCGTCTGCTCCAGTGACGCCGTGGCTGTCAGCACCCCCGGACTGTTGGGCGAGGCCTGGAGGGCCTGCGCCATCTGGTCCTCGGCCTGCAAAGGGGCTTTCTTCACCGCGAGGAGGTATCGCGCCAGGGCGGCGTGGGCCGCAGCGCCGTCGGGATCGATGGCGAGCGCCTTTCGCGCCGCATCCGGGCCCGCCGCGCCACCTCCGGATCCCGGGTGCCGTTGTAGTAGAGCGTGCTCAGGGAAGAGGTCAGGCGCGCCCACGCGTCGGTGAACGTCGAATCGAGCGCGGCCGCCTGGTCGAAATAGTCGGCAGCCTGCTTGAGGGTGACTGGATCGTTGGCTGTGAGGGCTCCGCCCTTTGAGATAGAGGTCCCATGCCGCCAGGTTGCTGGTGGGCCGCCGGGCGAGCTTGCGCTGTTCGTCTCCCTGAGGGCCACGCCGAGGGCGCTGGCCACGCGGCCGGCGATCTGCGACTGCACGTCGAAAACATCCGTCAGGTCCGCGTTGAACGTCTTCTGCCAGGTCACGTCCCCCGACTTCGTCGCGATGAGCTCCGGCACCACCTGTACCCGGCGATCGCCGGCGGCGTCCGTGGTTGTGCCGACGGTCGCGCTGAGCAGGTAGTCCACGCCCAGTTCCCGGCCGATCTGCTGGACCGGCTTCGTGGTCCCCCGGTATTGGTTCGAGCTGGTGCGGGCCGTGATCCGGAATCCCGGCAGCGCCGCCAGCTTGCCGCGGATCTCGTCGGCCATTCCGTTCGCCAGGTAGTCGTCCTCGTGTCCCCACCAGCTCGAATGGAAGCACGGCAAGCCGCACTCCACTGCTCGCCGCTCTCCGCGGGCACGTGACCGCTACCAACGTCGCCGCGACGGCCCAGAGACCCAGGGCGAGCGCCCCTCCGACGGTCGCGTTGGCTCGGTGAACAGCCTCCAGGCCCCTGGCTTCCCATCCTTCCCGGCGTCGCCGTTCGACCCGGTCGGTGGTCATCAGCGCCCCCGCACCGATGGCGATAAGGAGCGCCGCGAGGCCCAACACCCAATCGGGAAGCCCCCAGCGCCGCATCAGAACGAAGACCACGGACAACCCCGCCAGCGACCCGATCCCGAACAGGCTCCAGAGCAACACCGGGGACGGTCCTTCCGCCCCGATAGGGGCGCGCCTCCGCCGGTGGACACCTGGAATGCGGAGCCGAGCGCCTGCGCCAACGCGCTTGCCGTCTGGAAGCGATCGGCTGGGCTCCGGGCGAGCGCCTTGGTGAGATCGCCGAGACGTGGGCCGGCAGTCCCGCTCGCGTGGCGGTGAGCGGACGGGGGCGTCTCGGTCAGGCTGCGTGCCAAAACTGCCTGCACCGTGGGCCCGGTGAACGGGGGCTCGCCTGCCAACATCTCGTACAGCACGCTTCCCACCGCGTACACGTCGGTCCGCCCGTCCACGTCGCTCGCACCGGTGGCCTGCTCGGGGCTCATGTACTGGGGCGTTCCCACCGAGAGCCCGGTCCGGGTCAGCGATTGTGTGCCCTCACCCAACGCCCGGCCGATGCCGAAGTCCGCCACCAGCGCGTGCCCTGCATTGAGGAGGATATTGGCCGGCTTGATGTCCCGGTGGATGATCCCCTGCTCGTGCGCGTACGCCAGCGCTTCGGCCACCTCGCGAGCCAGGCGGCATGCCTCCTCCGCCGGAATCTGGCCCTCCCGCCGGATCCTCGCCTGGAGCGATTCCCCCTCCACGTACGGCATGACGTAGTAGAGCTGGTCGTCGGACGCCCCCGAGTCGTACATCGGCAGGATGTGCGGATGACTGAGCCGGGCAGCGATCTCCACCTCGCGCAGGAAGCGATCGGCCTCCAGCGTAACGGCCAGCTCCGGCCGCAGAACCTTCACGGCCACCTTGCGGTGGTGCTTCAGGTCCTCGGCCAGATACACGGTGGCCATGCCACCCTGCCCGACGACGCCCTCGATCCGATAGCGATCCCCGAGGGCGGCCCGCACCTCGCGAAACCTCCCGGGCGGCGCCGCGGTGGGGGCGCACTCTCCGGCACGGTCGGCGTGGGCGCGCCACAGCGCATGCAGAATTGCGCCTCGTCGGGAAGCGGAGCCTGACAGGAAGGACAGACGCGTGCAGCTGTGCTCAATGGGACCTTCTGGTCTGAGGGGGCGCTGCTACGGAGCAATAGAACGACGCCGTAGGCGACGCGGCAAGAGAAGGCGCCACGTATCGCTACCGGTTCCTACACGCAAGGGGCTGTTTCCATCTTTCTCCGGGGCTGCCCGGCGCCGTCGCGAGCTCCGGACCCCGCCGACGCCGTGGGGACGCTCAGCCATGGCGATGCTGCACACCCGGCCCGGAGCGGCGTCGCCTCGCCGTCCGACGGAACAAACACGTAGCAGTGGCGTAAGGTGTAGTCCGACCATTACTTACAATCACGACGACGATCTGGCGCATCCGTGCGGGAGGCCGTCGAGCCACCCCGCGCGCCGAAAAAAGGGGATTCGTGAAGGACGAGACCACACAAAGGGCCGAGTTGACCGAGCAGTTCACGGAACGCATGAACGCCGCCATCCGTGAATTCCAGGATCTGGAGCTGGAACAGATGCGCCGGGGCGAGATCAAGGCTCGCGCGAAGTTGAGCGAGGTTCGAAAGAGCTACGTCAGGAAGCGCGACGCGATGAAGCACGAGCTGGCGAAGGCCAGCAAGGCCGGCTCCGCCGCATGGAGCGACGCCAAGGCGGGCGTCGAATCCGCGTGGGACGAGCTGCGCGCGGCCATCGACGAAGCCCGCTCCGAGTTCTCCGACGAGTCGGATGAAGAGAAGGAAGCTCAACCCGCCTGACGACCGGGCGGCCCGATATGGGACGCGCCTGACCACCAACGCGGCTGAGCTGGGGCGGAACGG
>CAVVTU010000004.1:0-16934 GCA_963751265.1 uncultured Gemmatimonadales bacterium
GACCTCCATCCGGGTGGGGAAGTGGCACACGGATGGCTCAAGGACGGAGCGCTCGGGCATGAAGGGCCGTCCTACGACAGGCCAAAGTCATGATGAGGTGGTGGGTGAAGCGCGCTGACCGAGGCGTATGCGAATAGAGGGCGTGCCGCCACGTGCATGCGGAGGTGAGCTCAGCAGAGGTTCTGGGGGGGAGGGTCAGGCAGCGAGTCGGCGGGTGTAGCGGTGATGAAGCCCGCCCACCTGGGCGAGGGCGACCACGTCCACGGCGAGTGTGGGGCTGTGACGACTTCGTCGATGCCCATCGCGGAACGTCACCGTCGGGACGACGCGACGAAGTCGATCGCCATGATGTCCCTGACGTGGTTCTCGAGGAAGGAGCGCCAGCTCTGAGACGGTGGGCCAGACCGCGGTGGTCGGTAACGCCGGACCGTAGAGTCGCTGACCTCGATCCCGATCTTGTGGAGCTCCGCGTGGATGCGGGGCTTGCCCCAGGTGGGGTTCGCACGCCACATGTCGCGGATCAGCTTCCGGACCTGAGGATCGATTCTCGGCCGGCCGCGCCGGCGTCCGCTCTTTCGGCGCCAGTAGGCCCGGAATCCCTTCCGGTGCCACTTCACGACCGTGGCCGGGTGGACGAGAACGAGGGCTCGTTGCCAGCCTGGCAAAACACGGCGCAGCCAGATCCAGAAGAGCCGGTCACGGTCCCTGAGCCGCACCCTTCCGGGCTGCCGACCGAGCACCACCAGTTGCTGCCGAAGTGCCACGTTCTCGAGCGCGAGATCCCGTCGGCTCTTGAGCGCCGAAACGACGCTGCACCCTACGATGCGGACCCAATCTCCCATCGACGCCTGCTCTCGTTGAAGCCACGAAAGGCCAGCGATTTCGCGGCGGACGAGCTCTTCGCCACCCACAAGACTGCGCTCGCATGGCTCGCAAAGCCAGAGCCAGCCACTCGGACCTCGAACGAGGTTACCTCCTCGTCGCCGTGATCACCACGCGGTACTTGTTCTCGCTGTTCAGGTTGATCAACGCAATGTATGCGCGGCCGCGATACACTCCGACGGTGCCGGACTGCGATACCGACGTGACCTCCCATCCCTCGGGCAGCAGGATCGTGTTGCGCAGTCCGCGCAGCTCCCGATCGAACGTGAGCACGCCGTTCACTTCACGGTACCCGGTGTCCGTCAGCACACCACTCACCTGGAGGTGGGCGCTTTGCCGGTCATCCACGATCGGCACGGCAAGCTGCAAGACCGTTCGTCCCTCGCGCTGCGTCGTCGCCAGGGGCTCGGCGGTGTCGAGGTCGACGACCTTCAGCTGGCCGAGCGATGCATAGGTGAGCAGGTCGAGGGGCAGGACGCTTCCCTTGCGATAGTCGCTGTAGATCTGCTCGACACGCACCGAGTGCGTGGAGGGCTGGTCGAGGTCGTACAGCGTCTTCACGTCGTCGAAGAACATGTCCGTATACGGGGTCGGCTCCGGCCTGAATGACGCCGGCGCCTTGCGGGCATGGATCGTGAATGGATTGCCGAGTCCGCTCGGGTTGGCGAAGTGGAGGGCGATGCGCCCGTCGAGCGTCGTGCTCATCTGTGCGGCGACGCTCGACGACAAAAGCGCGTATCCCGGCGGCAGGATGACGCCCAGCCGATAGCCCCTTAGGCTCCGTACCCACGTGATGTCGCCTGGCTCGATGCCATAGGCAGGGTTCGCATCCTCGTAGACCTGGTAAGTGCGAGCGTCCCTGTAGGTCTTGTAGATCAGCACGCGCCCGATGCCTCCCGACGGCACGGGTGCGGTGAGCTTCGCGTGGATCGCGTGCCCGTCTCCCTCGGCCTCATATGTGAAAGGCAGCGGCTTGCCCGTGCGGGGATCGTAGACCTCGATGTCGGTCCCCTCACTGCCGCCGCGGGTTGCGTTGACCAACTCCGTCGCGCCGACGCGCCTCACCTCGGTGAGGTAGCGGATGCGGAACTCCTCGCTACCCGGTGCCAGCAGCGAGTACTCGGTGTACGCGTCCTGCGTGAAGAGGCGCGAGTTCCGCGCGCTCGGGCGAAGGGATCCGTCCGGGTTCTCGCCCCCCGCGAAGGGACTGTCCGCGCGTCCGCGCTGGGCGGCACACGGCACCGCCGCTGCGGACAGTACGAACGGGATGCAGAAGATCGAGACCGAACGAGCGAGGCGCATGGCATCGGGGCGCGGAACGGGAAGCGGAGCGGGCACGAGGAGCAACGGCAATGACGTTACTGCTCCCGAACCGGTGTCGGCAACACGGCGCCGCCGCGTGCCCGCCCGACGCGGGCTGCTCGCCTGTGGGTGGCGAAGATTCCATCCGAGTAGGGAAGGCGCACGGATGGCGGACGGACCGGGTGCTCGTGGCCCTCCCTTCTCTTGACAATCTGAAGGAGGATGCGCACTCATCCTTCAGACAATCTACAGAACGGGGGTGGGAACGCGTGCCCGACGATCGCGGAGACCTGCTGCAGGGCACCCTGGAGCTGCTGACACTCAAAACGCTCTCGGTCGAGCCGATGCACGGCTGGGGGATCGCGCAGCGCATCGGGCAGATGTCGCGAGGCACCTTCGTGGTGAACCAGGGAAGCCTGTATCCCGCGCTGCAGCGCATGAAGCGCAAGGGCTGGATCCGCTCGGAGTGGCGTCGCACGGAGAACAACCGGCGGGCGCGCTACTACAGCCTGACCTCGGCCGGGGCGAAGCAGCTCGCGGTGGAGCGCAAGGGATGGGAGCGATCCTACCAGGCCGTGAACCGGATTCTGGGATGGGAGGGAGGGGTGGCATGAGGCTGCTTTCGGAGCTCGGCGAGCGCGTGCGGGCCCTGCTCTTCCGCGCGCGCGAGGAGCGGGAGATGGAGGACGAGATGCGCTTCCATCTGGAGATGGAGACCGAGCGTCTCGCGCGCGAGCAGGGGCTGTCCCGGGATGAGGCGCGCCGGCGCGCGGCGGTGGCGTTCGGCGGCGAGGAGCGTTTCAAGGAGCAGGTTCGCGAGGCGCGCGGCGTGTGGTGGATCGAGCAGCTGCTCCAGGACGCGCGGCACGCGGCGCGTAGCCTGAGGCGCTCCGCCGGCTTCACGGTGGTCGTGGTCGCGACGCTCGCCCTGGGCGTCGGCGCGACAACGGCGATCTTCTCGGTGGTGAACGGCGTGCTGCTGCGGCCGCTCCCCTTCCCCTACCCGGAGCAGCTCGTGCTGCTCGGCGAGCGGGTGCCGGCGATCCCGCAGCTGGCCGAGCGCTTCCAGTTCTTCGATACGCCCTCGGCGTTCCGGGCCTGGCGCGAGCAGGCGACCGATTTTCAGGGGATGGCGGCGCTGCAGGGAACGTCCTTCACGCTCCTCGGCCAGGGTGCGCCGCGCGTGCTGCAGGGCGCGCGGGTCACGCCGAGCTTCTTCGACGTGCTGGGCGCCAAGCCCGAGCTGGGGCGGTTCTTCACGCCGGAGGACGCGACCGCTTCTCCCCGGCCCATGGTGATCACCGAGGCTCTGTGGCGCTCCGCGTTCAACGCCGACCCCGGGGTGGTCGGACGCACGGTCGGCGAGGCGGGACACGAGGTGCGGCTGATCGGGGTCCTGCCGGCCCACGCCCGCATCGGGGGCAGGGAGCTGGGGCCCATGACGGCCGGCAAGCCCACCGAGTTCTTCTTTCCCTTCGAGTTCGGGCCGGACTTCGGCGGGAGCCTGACATCGGTGTGGAGCAACTTCAACTACACGGTCATCGCGCGCTTGAAGCCAGGCGTGACGCCGGCGCAGGCGCTGGCGCAGCTCAACGTGATCCAGGCCCACCTGGCGGCGGACGCGCCGCACGAAGGGCCGGGAGAGCTCCTGGCGCAGGTCACGCCGGTGTTGGATTACGCCACCGAGAGCGCACGACAGGGGCTCTGGTTGCTCCTGGGCGCGGTGGGCGCGGTGCTGCTCATCATCAGCGTCAACCTGGGCGGGCTGTGGGTGAGCCGCGTCGTCGACCGCAGGCGGGACTGGGCGATCCGGCTCGCGCTCGGGGCGAAGCCCGGCCGGCTGGTACGGCAGGTCCTGGCCGAGGGAGTGACCCTCGGCCTGATCGGTGGCGTGCTCGGCGTCGCGGCCGCGGCGGCCGGGCTGCGGGGGCTGCTCGCGCTCGCGCCCGCCGACATACCCCGTCTGGACCGGGTCCACGTGGACTGGCGGGTGCTGGCCGTGGGTCTCGCGCTCTCGGTGGCGGCGGGACTGCTCACCGGGCTGGTTCCCGCGCTGCGGGTGGGACGAGGCGATCCCCACGAGCCGCTGAAGGCGGGAAGCACGGCGACCACGGCGGGGACGGCGAGCGTGCGCTCGAGGCAAGGACTCATCGGGCTGCAGGCGGCGCTCTCGACCCTGCTGATGGCGGTGGCCGGCCTGCTGGGCTTCAGCCTCTATGGGCTCATGACCAAGCCGACCGGGTTCTCGACCGACCACGCGGTGCAGGCGGGGATCGTGGTCAACAGCTACGGAGAAGCCGAGCGCGAGCAGATCATGCAGCAGATCACGACGGCCATGGAGGCGATTCCGGGGGTGGAGACGGCCGCGCTCTCGTCGCACCTGCCGCTGCAGGGCGAGACGTGGATCGACGGCGCGGGCGTGCCCGGAAAGGAGTATCCCCCGGGCCAGCAGCCGACCGTGAACGTGCGCTTCATCGGCGGGCGGTACTTCGCGACGATGGGCATTCCGATGATCGCCGGCCGGGACTTCCGCGAGAGTGACCGGCCCGCCGGAGGCCCTCCGAAGGACGAGGCCGAAGCGCAGAACACGCCCGAGACGGTGATCATCTCCGCCGCAACGGCTCGGCTCCTCTGGCCGGAGCGCGACCCCCGGAGCCTGGTGGCGGAGCCCCTGCTCTTCAACGGGCGGCCGGCGACGATCGTGGGCGTTGCGGCCGACGCGCTGGACGGCACGCTGACCTCGGAGGCGCCGGCCGTGGTCTACCAGCCCTACTGGGACTGGGGCTATGCATCGGCGTTCTCGCTGGTGCTCAGGACCTCGCTGCCGCTCGGCGCGATCGCGGGGCCCGCACGCGCGGCCGTCGCCGAGCTGGCGCCCAACGCGCCCGTTCCCGAGATCCGCCGGCTGAGCAACCTGCGCGCGGCGGCGACGGCGTCCGAGCGCTACCAGTTCACGCTGCTCATGACCTTCGCCGGACTTGCCCTGTTGCTGGCGGCGATCGGCGTGTACGCGCTGGTGGCGCATAGCATGGCCCGACGGAGGAAGGAGCTGGCGATCCGCCTGGCGCTGGGCGCGCCGGCGAGGACCATCCGCGCACTGGTCGCCGGGCAGGCCCTGATTCCGGTGGGGCTCGGAGCGCTCGTCGGGGTGGTGGCGGCGCTCGCCGGCGGACGGCTGCTCGAGAGCCTGCTCTATGAGGTCAGCGCCAACGACCCCCGCACCCTCGGCGGCGCCGCAGGAGTGGTGCTGTTGGCCGCCGCGCTGGCCTGCATCCTGCCGGCGCTCCGCGCGACGCGTGTGGATCCGAACGCGGCGCTACGGGCGGAGTGATTCGGAAGGGCGGTGCTGGGCCTGTGGGTGGCGAAAATTCCATCCGAGTAGGGAAGGCGCATGGATGGCGGACAGACCGGGTGCTCGTGGCCCGAAGATCCGGCCTGGGACGAGCCGAGACCGTAGTGGTGTCGTGGCCGACCCACGCTGACCGAGGCGTATACCGATTGGGGGCTCGAGCACCCAAGAGAAGGTGTCCCGCCACGTGGGTGTGGTAGTGGGCTCAGCAGAGGTTCTGGGGGGAGGGTCAGGCAGCGAGTCGGCGGGTGTAGCGGTGATGAAGCCCACCCACCTGGGCGAGGGCGACCACGTCCACGGCGAGTGTGGGGCTGTGAAGACTTCGTCGATGCCCATCGCGGAACGTCACCGTCGGGACGACGCGACGAAGTCGATCGCCATGATGTCCCTGACGTGGTTCTCGAGGAAGGAGCGCCAGCTCTGAGACGGTGGGCCAGACCGTGGTGGTCGGTAATGCCGGACCGTAGAGTCGCTGACCTCGATCCCGATCTTGTGGAGCTCCGCGTGGATGCGGGGCTTGCCCCAGGTGGGATTCGCACGCCACATGTCGCGGATCAGCTTCCGGACCTGAGGATCGATTCTCGGCCGGACGCGCCGGCGTCCGCGCCAACCTGGCCAAACACGGCGCAGCCAGATCCAGAAGAGCCGGTCACGGTCCTTGAGCCGCACCCTTCCGGGCTGCCGACCGAGCACCACCAGTTGCCGCCGAAGTGCCACGTTCTCGAGCGCGACATCCTGTCGGCTCTTGAGCGCCTAAACGACGCTCCACCCTACGATGCGGACCCAACCTCTCATCGACGCCTGCTCTCGTTGAAGCCACGAAAGGCCAGCAATTTCGCGGCGGACGAGCTTTTCGCCACCCACAGGTCTTGCCGCTCCTCTGTCCCGCCTGCGGCGGCTCCATGAAGGTCCTCGCCTTCATCACCGATCCGCCCGTCCTCTCCGCCATCCTCGTGCACCTCGACCTCCCCCACCGGCCTCCGCCCCTCGCGCCCGCTCGCGCGCCGCCTCAGCGGGATCTTCTGATCGACCAAACCTCGAGCTTCGATCCCGCCGAGCCCGAGCCCGTGCCCGACTTCCAGTTCGACCAGTCGCTGCCCGACGACTCCGTCGACTGAGAACTCGATCCACCCCCACGGGAGTCCTCGTTCGGGCTCCGGCTCCCACCGCCCATCCGCCCGTCTCCCACGAGCATCCCCAGCCACTCGCCCCCAGGTCCGTCGGCACGTTCTCCGCCTCCCCCCACCATCCGCCCGCCTTGCCTCTCGTGGACCCGCAGCCTACCGTGCTTCCCAGGCCGACACGGCGGTTGCATTTCTTCTATCCCTAATGAGCCCGCCCAGCGTCGTGGCGACCGGAACCAGCCAGAGCCAATGCGGTCCGATCACCTGCTCGAGTGTGCCCCCGCTCGACGGGAGGTCGGGGGGGGCATACGCCGCCAGGTGCGTGAGAAAGAGGCTCTGCGAGACGCGGAGGAGCGCCACGAAGATCTGCGCTCCGAGCGCAC
Organism: uncultured Gemmatimonadales bacterium; assembly: GCA_963751265.1. Taxonomy (GTDB): domain Bacteria; phylum Gemmatimonadota; class Gemmatimonadetes; order Longimicrobiales; family Gaopeijiaceae; genus SZUA-318. The sequence continues at coordinate 7,041 of CAVVTU010000004.1, forward strand.
CCACCACGCCCAGGACGATCGTGTCCAGCAGCAGGATGTGCTGCCGCCGGGTGGTCGCGCTGTGTGCCATGCTCGCGAAGCCTCTCCGGGGGGGCGCTACGCGTCTATGCTCGTCCGGCCCCTACCGTCCGTCGTCTCCGCGGGGTGAGCCCGGCGCATTCGTCTCGAACTTCTTCTTCTGGATCAGATATGGCAGGCCCTGGGTGATCCAGTCCTCGGCCGGCGCGCCTTTCAGATAGTGATCGAACCACTGCAGGATGCGCCGGTGGTAGTCGATCTGGTCGGTCTTGTCGGACAGGCCGTGGTTCTGGCCCAGGTAGACCAACAGCACGAAGTCCTTACGGGCGCGTCGCGCCGCGTTGTACATCTCGACCGCCTGGTTGAAGTCGACGGCGCCGTCCTTCGTGCCGTCCTCGACCAGGAGCGGAGTCTTGAGGTTCTCGATGTGGAAGACCGGTGAGTTGGCCTGGTAGGCGGCCACGTCCTTCCAGAACGGGACCTCCATGCGGCCCTGGCTCTGCTCGAAGATGCGTGCGTCGGTGCCGCCCGAGTTCCAGTACATCGACAGGTACATGCTGAACAGGTCGGTCAGGGGCGCGCCTGCCACCGCCGCCGCGAAGATGTCCGTCTGCGTCACCGTGAAGGCGGTCTGGTAGCCGCCCCACGAGTGGCCGACCAACCCCACGCGCTTCGGATCGACGTGGCCGCGCGCCAACACGGACTTCACGGCCGGAACGATGGCGTCTACGGCGGACATGCCTGGATTGCGCTCGAGCGGATAGACGATGTCCGGCTGGAAGACGAAGTAGCCTTGCTGGTTGAAGACCGTCCAGTCGTAGTAGTTGCGCTCGGAGGGAGCGAGATACTGGTGAACCGAGGGCGCCCGCTCCTCGTAGATGTACGTGATCATGGGGTAGGTCTTGGTCGAGTCGTAGTTCGCCGGATAGAACAGCGCGCCCTGGAGGCGCCGTCCCTGCTCGTTCCGGAACTCGACCAGCTCCGAGTGACCCCACGCGTAGTCCTTCTGGAACGGATTCGTATGCGTGACCTGCCGCGCGTCGTCGAGGTCCTTTCCACCCACGAAGTAGTCCGGTGAGTCTTCGTAGTCCTGAACGACGTAGGCGTACACGTCGGTGCTGTCGGCCTTGGTGAGCCGGGCCACGTTCTTCGGCTCCCAGACCAGGCGGCGCGTACGTTCTCCGTCCAGGCGGGCGTAGCCGTACTTCTTCGTCCACTCGCCGTAGATGGACAGGTACAGTTGCTTGCCCGGATCGAAGCTCCCGTCGTCGTTTTGGCCGACGCCCGCCACTCGGTACTGGATGCTGTCCGCCAGGCCGTGCGTGATCCGCTCGGCGTTGGACCCATCCGGACGCACGCGCCACACATCGTACTTGTCGTAGAGGAGCACGGCCCGGTCGTCCGCGAGCCATCCGCCCGTCCCGTACGGAGGCTTCTCGACCACGGGATGGTCGTCTTCGATGTCCACGAAGGCGGGTCCGAGGCCCTTGGTCAGATCGACCGACTTGCCACTGTGGACGTCGTAGCTCCAGTAGTCGGCGCTGTCGACCCAGAGCAGGTAGCGGCCACCCGGGCTGATGCCCCGGAAGTATTGGACCGCGGCGGCGACCTCCTTCCGCGCACCCGTCTCCGGGTCGACCACGTACAGGTCGCGCTCGTCGGGTCCGAACATGCGCTCACGTCGGTACGGCCCATTGTCCGTGACCACCACGGTGGCGCCATGCGCATCGAGCATGGCGTCTTCGTCGGGTCCGTTCGTGAGCCGGGCGAAGTGGTCGCCCTTCAAGGTCCAGGCGGCCAGGTCGCTCCTGCGCTCGTCGCGGCGCGCGCTCACCTTCTGCGCCGGAATGACATCGACGTCTTTGGCGTGCCAGATCTCCAGGCCCGGTTTCAGCGTGTCGGCGTCGGCGTCGTGATCCCCGGCGGCAGCCGCCGTACTGTCGGTTCGGGTGCTGTCGGCGCGAGCGCTGTCCGCCGCGGCCGAATCGCCCTTCTCGCCCTTCTTCTTGGAGGCGGGCTTCGCCTCGCGTTCCTTGATGCCGAAGAAGATGCGGGCGCCGTCGTCCGACCAACGCGGGTCGCGGGTCTCCACGACGCGTGTGGAATCGGGAAAGTCGTTCCGTAGGATCGGATTGAATGCGTCCGGCGGCCCGCCCTCCCGACTCACATCGCGCCACGCCAGCACGATATGGGTGGTGTCCACCCAGCCCGAGTCCTTCTCGGCCGCGAGAGCGGCCAGGTCGTCGGCCTTCTTACGCCATGCGAGCCCAGCGTACTTCGGGGCGCCTGAAGCGAGCGGGCGCAACGTTCCTGGACCCGGCAGGTAGAGTTGAACGCCCGCGCCCACACCCTCGTGGCCGGCCACCACGAACGCCAGGCGCGCACCCACATCGGACCAGGAGAAGTCGGTCACGCTGCCGAAGTGCGTATCCATGCCGGTGCTCAGATTGCGGACGAGGAGGTCCGCGCCGCCGCCGTTCGAGGCGTAGCGCTCGAACGCGAGGAAGCGCCCGTCTCCGCTGAACGCGTAGCGCGACACCTCGGGCACGAGGACCGTATCTCCATCGACCAGGTTCAACAGACCCATCGCCTCGCGTACCGGCTTCTTTTCCTTCTCGAGGCGCTCCCGCGTCTTCTCCGAAACGCCGATCGTGTACGCCGCCCACCGCTCGTCTCCCGAGAAGGTTGCCGTGGTTCCGTGCTCCACGACCACCACGGAGTCGGTGCCGACCTTCCGGATGCGGAGCTCTTCGTCACCGTCGACCTTCCGGATCGACGCAGCGAGCCAGCGCCCTTCGGGCGACAGCGTGCCGTACCCGAGCGACTCCCATTTCCCATAGTCGGCGGGCGTCAATGTCGGCTTCCGCGCCTGGGCGTGCAGGGGCTTCGCGAGCGGAGCCAGGGCGAGGAGGGAGAGGGCGAGCAGGAGGGCCGTGCGGCGGCGGGGTACGCGGGGGTGTAGCATGGCGTTGCATCCCGTAGGCGCTGAAGGGGACCGGATCCGAAGAGGGTCTCCGGGAAGATCGGTCGGGCTCGACCCACGGGCAATGCGCGCGGCCCGCCTACACCTCCGCCATACGCCTCCGAGCGCCCCCCGGGTTCGGTCCGTTGGGCCGGGGCGTCATGAACGCCAGCGCCCGAGCGGCCGACGGCTTAGATTTGAGGACCTGCCCCCGGCGTTACGCCGGCGCACCCTCCTCCCTCCTCCCTTCGAGGTGCGGAGTGTGGGGCGAACCTTCGAGGTGCGGCGCATGGGGCGAACCATCCAGGAGTTGACGCGGCGGCGCGTGCCGCCGCGTACTGGGCTTGTACCTGGCCGCCGGGTGGGGCATGCTGGAGTTCACGGACTGGGTCATGGTCTGGTTCAACGTCCAGGAGCCCGTGGACACCTTGATCTTCGTGGTGGGCTGCCTGGCGATGCCGTTCGTGGTATGGGTCGCCTGGAACGTGGGTGACCGTCCGCACGCCTCCGAAGTCGACGCCCCGCCACGGTCCGTGGCTGTTCTCCCGTTCGCCACGGTGGGCACGGATCTCGACACCGAGTTCCTGGGACTCGGCCTCGCGGACCAGATCCTCTCGGACCTCACCCACATCTAAACAAAGTTTAGGATAGCGGGCCACGGCAGACAAGCGGCTCTCGAGCAACTCTCCGACGAAGGGGGTGGCGAGGGTTCACCGGATCCAGCAATGGCGGTGTCTGCAAAGGTATACCAAAACACCGTCATTCTGGGCAAAAGGAAGGCCGACCAGCGTCATTCGCCGATCGGCCCTTTTGGGCTTAACCACGCCATTTGTTCGACTTCCTCGCGTCACTCAGCGTGACGTTCGAATAGTCGGGACGGCCGGATTCGAACCGGCGGGACCTGCCTCGACTGCAACCGTTCTAAGTAGAGGTTCTACAATGGCTTATGTATCATGCGTCCTGTTGATGTATGCCAACGAGTGTGCCAAACACATTTCTGCGGACGGCCCACGAATTCGCTTCGCACCAAGGCGTAGCCGAAGATCAATCAGGCCACCCGCCTTCAACACCTTTCAGGTTCGGTCGGAAGCACAAGGGCGTCAGATACTCTCCGTTGAGCGTGGTTTGGCAAGGGGATCGGGGATCCTAGAGACGACCATGGGGCACGGCCGATGGTTGGGAGCTTCCCCATGCAGGCGACCTGCGCCACCTCGGGCGTTTGCCCTATGGTCGTGACGGCGGCCGTACAAGCGCCTGATGATGGGATTCCACTTGGATGCATTCCCGACGCTGAGATAGAGGGAGGAACGAACAGCGGCGCGCCCAACCTCGGATCGGTCGCTCACCTCGCATCTCGCCGATGTCCTTGACTGGGCAGTGGGCGGTCCCGCCGGAGCGCACCCGCACTTGCGCATAAGTGCTGGCAACAACGTGAGCGTCCCAATCAGTCTGTGCGTCTCGGACCCCACATACGTGCCCACGAAGCGAGGCTACGTCTACGCCGCCTTCGTCATCGACGTCTTCAGTTGCCGATCCTCGGCTGGCGGGTCTCGAACTCGCTGAGAAGCGACCTGGCGCTCGACGCTCTGGAGCAAGCCATCTACGAGCGAGAGGCCGATTCCATCGACGGCCTCATCCACCATAGCGACAGGGGGGCAATAGCTCAGCATTCGCTACACCGAGCGGCTGGCCGAGGCCGGCATCGAGCCTTCCGTCGGCAGTAAGGGCGACAGCTACGACAACGCCCTGGCCGAGACCGTGATCGGCCTCTACAAGACCGAGCTCGTCGGACCGCAGCGGCCTTGGGGCTCCCTCGAGGAGGTCGAGTTCGCCACCCTCCGCTGGGTCTGGTGGTTCAACCACCACCGCCTCTTTGGGCCCACCGGTGACGTGCCTCCGGCCGAGTACGAAGAGGCGTTCTTCCGTGCTCAAGAAGCTCCAACGGAGCTCTTGAGTCTCAACTGAAACGGTTTCCGGCAAAGCCGGGGCGATTCACCCCCATCCCCCCCTAATTACTGGTTACGTTGACGTCCTCTATGCGCCTCCATAAACTCCCGGACGCTGGTTGAATCACCGACGAACCAGGGGCCGTACCAAGTCGTCTGTTGAAAATACCGGCCTACAGGTGTTCGTCTTCTGTAGGTCCCAACTGTGGGTAGGAGAAAGCGAGCGCTAGCAGAGAACTCCGCCTCTCCGGCAGCATTTTCCATAGGTGGCGGAGTCACAAACTTCCACTCGACGCGCACCACTTGATCAGCGCTGTTCACCATTATCCTACCCTGGATTCCTGGCTTCTTCGTGTCGCTTGAGCAGAACACAATAGTCCGGTCCGATGGGGGGCCGCTAAAAGCGAATCGCTGCAAGTCCGCGAATGCCTTGCTTTCCAGGTGAGCTGCAGCTCGTCCGTCTAACGGAATGTATTCCCAGGCGTCCTCGCGACGATCAATACCACCCCATTTGGCACGACGTGCGTAGCCGTGTCGTCGGATCCACGCTTCCGACCAGGGTACCAAGGACATCGGGACCTCGCTCCCAAAGCTGCCCCCCTCCGTGAGCCCGTGCATGGACGGCTCGCCCTGGCGTCCGATTGGTTCGCCCGGATAACCGGTGCCCTCGCTCATCCGAACAATTTGGGCGGCCCACCTCACACTGTCAGGCAGTGGATTATACGAGGCCACCACTCGCCGCCAGAGCGAGCGCGCCGCTGAGTCGTCCTGTCTTGGGCACTGAAAGGGAACCGCCTCCACGCTGAGGCCCGGCAGAATCACCGGTCTGGGGCGGAGGACAATCCTGACGGGCTGCAGAAGATCCCCGAGTTCAGCGAACGCAGAGTCCATACCCATTGCATATGCCAAGACTCGCGTCGCGTTAGGACGTGGGGAGAGGTTGAATTGACCTTCGTTGTCCGATAGGCCCGCCACACCGAGAGTAGATCGGCCCCATAACTCCACACTCGCACCGACCACGGGCTGGCCGGTCGAATCGACAACCACACCAACAATCTGACCCATTGCAGCGCCCGGCAACGCCGCCACCATGGAGGCAAAGGCTAGCCAACAGATACCATTCCTAGGGGCACGCACAGCGTAATTCAAGAGCCTCCCTCCTCTTGGCGTACCACTCGGAAGATTTCCACGTATTGCACGCCCAAGGAATCCACCCCCACACCCATCAAGTATCCACGACGAACGTGAAGAGGGGGCCCTAGCCTCCGATCTGGCATTGTAGGGGCCGCTACGGAACCTATGAAGCTCCCCTCGGGGTCAAACACATCAAACCCGTTAGCGTTCATGGGTTCTCCCCGCAGCACCCACAAGTAATGATCGTCGTCCGGCACGATTGCATCAAAAAGCGGATAGTCTTTCGGGAGAGATGATCGTTCAACCACGGTTCCCGTCCGCCGAGCTATTGCGTCTGCCCAACGCAACACGGAGGCCTCATCACCTCGTGACAGCCGCGTCGCAGTGAGTCTTCGCGAAATTGAGCGAACCGTATCGCCGCCGGGCCCAATCTCTGTGATATCGTATCTATTTGTCACGCCCTCGTAGACATGACCGCTTGCACCCCAAGCCAGCAGTCTCCTAGCTGCCAGTGGTGACACGAAGGTCATCCGGTCACGCTGTCCAGCTACTACAATTCCCTGTGGTTGCCAAGGTCCAAGGAGGATTGTGTCAGGCGCCATTTGAGTTTCTCCTCCTGGCATCACAACGCCCGCAAACCCCAGAGATCTGATAGACCCTTGATGTGCAACAAGGATGTCACAGAAGTCGTGAAGGGAGCCGTAAATATACTCTAGTCCACCGGGTACTACCCCCCCACACCGAAGGCCCGACCGCACGCCGGCCAAGCGTCCATCTCGGTCAAACACACTGTACTTGCCGCTGCCCGCGTCACCAACCCACAATCTTCCGACGCTGTCGAACGCAATTGAATAGGGCCGAAGAAACTCGTCCGGACCCTGTCCCCTCTTGCCGATTGTCCGGAGGTACCGCCCTTCAAGTGTAAACACGAGGACTTCGTCCTTCTCGGCATCAAGAACGTATATGTCATCCTCGGGCCCAAGTCTCACATCAGCCACTCTCCCGAATGTCGATGCTCCTGCACCGCCCTCGCTACCGATCTCGCTGATACGTTCTAGATGGATAACACTCCGACCTGTTGCTGAAAGCTGTCTGTCAGGTCCCCTCTTCGGATCACCCCTACACGCAAAGAGCGCCAGGGAGACCCAAAAGGTACGCCACCCACGAGGCACCCTCATTGGTCGATGTCCGATGCATCAAGTTCATGATAAATACAAACTGGGAGCGACATTTTTAATGCCGCTCCCAGCCAAGACACACTCTCGGAGGTTGCTTCCCCCCAAGTTTCATACACCCTGCTCCGACTGGCCAGCAGTTTCCTTCGCGGCATGTCCTGTGACGAGGCATCCTCAGTCGCAGGTGCAGGTACAGCCTCTGCTGCAATTCCATCCGCCGTCGGTGGCACAATAGTCCAGGTGACAGTCGTGGCAACTGGGACCCATAAAGTCGCACGAACAGTAATTTTCTCCCGAGCATGGGGGAGGATTCGCCGATACCGGCGCCGGCGTGGCGAGCATAACTGTGCTGGCGCTGATGATGAATACCGATAACACTTGAATGATCCTCTTCTTGCTCATCACGCTCCTCCCTTCGAGTAGCAGGTCACAGCCGTAGGCACGTTAGAAGGCGCACATCTAGCTGCCACCCATTTCCAAGAGACACAACCAATCTCTACCCTCAATCGGCTTGGCTATCAGCCAGCGCCGGGTGACCCTACCTTCCAGCAGCGGCCACAGGCCAATGCTTAGCCTATCCACCCTCAATTGTCTTTATCGGCCTCTTCTAGCTTGAGCGCTCGCGCCACTAGCTCTTCCAACTGACTCTCGGGCGGGCTCCCATTCACTTTCCAGCCGTTCACAATGACTGTAGGCGTGCCCGTGAGCTTCAGTGCCTCACCGGCCAGGGAGTCTGCGCGAAAAGGTCGCGCTTGTGCGCTATCAGACATACATATCCTGAAAGCGCTCGTATCCTGTACACCTATGACGCTCGCGACGGCTGGCCAGTTCAATGTGCCGATTGAGTCTTGGTGTGCGAACACAAAGTGATAGAACGTCTCGAACTGGCCCTGCGCAGCCGCGCATTTACCGGCAACCGCCGCTGACCGTGCATACGGGTGGATCTGCGCAAGAGGGAAATTGCGATAGATGATGTCAAACTTCGACGGGCTCTTCTCGACCAATCGATCAAGAGAAGTGGACAACTGCCGGCAGAACGGACACTCGAAATCGGAGAACACAACCACCTTGACCGGTCCGTCTCTTGATCCGAGACGCTCATCGCTGACGGCATAGTTCTGCCAGCCCTTCACAAAGACAGCCTTGAGTGACGGGGCCGCGGGACGCGAGAACTCTCGCCGAAGCAAGACGCCGGTCACCGTTATGGCGCACATTGCCAAGGTCGCCGTGGCAAACGTCTCAATTCCCTTCGCCGATGGTAATCGAATCACCGTACTGCTGACCTCATCACGTGGTAGCACGTCGCCGGAGAATGTGGCGGTCAAAGCTCAGCCACATCTGATGGGGATCATTCTTTGAGGGGCACGAATCGCCGACAAGTCACGCTTCAGCGTGTCACGGCATCTCGTCACACGTTGGTGCGCCATCGCACCCCGCGCGGTCTACGTCATGTTCGCGTAGGCCAAGAAGATCATTCCCGCCACGGCCGCGGCATTGCTGACATGCATCTTCCGATAGATGCGACGGATGTGAGAGTCAAGCGTATGTTGGGAGCACCGGAGTAGTTCGGCGGTCCTCTTGCGGCTCAGACCATCCGTGAGGTAGAGAGCGATTTCGAACTCACGCGGCGAAAGGCCGAGGGCTGTGCGCATGCGTGCCTTCAGCTCGAAAGATATGACGTCTGACGGCAAGCCTTCCGCCCAGAGTGGCAACGCACTCATCTTCGCCTCCTCGTCCTCTCTCAACACTCCACCCGTTCGAGGCCCATCCCACCCAACACCTTCATGAAGGCCTGGCGCGTGGCACGCAGAAGCCCAAGCATTCTAGCCGTGCGGCTCACACTGGGGTGAGCCAGGCGTATCCTCACCCTCACCTTCGGCCTGGATAACCCCTCCACAGGCTGTGGGGGGACAGCAAGTCGATGTCTCGAATACATGTTGTTGCCAGCACTTATGCGCAAGTGCGGGTCTCGGCGGCGGACTGAACCTCAGGACTTCTACTCGAGTTGTTGCGAGAGAAGATCACCACACGGCTCCGAGCAATGCTTCTCGGCGTGGTAATCGCGTATCCCACTGCGTTTGTGGCGGCCGTCTTGACGGGTCCTATGCCGATTACTGCGGACCATTGGGTCGTCGCGCTCGAAGTGGCAGTGATCCTCGGGTTCTGGGGCGGGTGGGTCTTTGGGCCGGGTGGCTGGGGTGCTCCCAAGCAGTCTGGAGACCAAGCCTGAATCGCCCCAGGATAACTCTTGAGGGGATGGGGCATGAGGGCCAGGTCGGCGAGGGGTCGGCGTTGGAGATAGTCGATCCATAGGTGGGGGCAGCCACTGCCGGATGTGGACCCAAGAAGCGGACCCACCGGGGGGACGCGCGAAGGCCCTACGCGAGAAAACCCGCGTCGGGCCTTGCCGCCTGCCGATCGGGACGGCCGGATGGAGCTGCGGTGGCCTCCGGCCATCCTCGCTCGTCTCGCGGAAGGTCAGGTGGGTCTTCGAGATCAGCTCGGGCCGCTCGGCTCGAACCTACGGTTCAGGTCCGCGGCTGACGCCGCGTCCCGGTCCTCGCTTTCGGCGAGTCCCCGAATCCGGCCGTCCCTCCACCATCGAGCCCCGGAAAGCCAAGAGGTCCTGCGGCCGTTCGGGCCGCAGGACCTCTCTTTG
>CAVVTU010000005.1:0-736312 GCA_963751265.1 uncultured Gemmatimonadales bacterium
CCGACCCACTCCAACGTCGCGTGGAACGCGACGTCCGTTGCCGCCAGTCCCCAGAGCCACGCCCGAGCCCACGGCCGGTTGCGCACCTCGCGGAGACGGTCGCGGAAGAGACGCGCCATCTCGTCGTCATACTCCGCCCGGAAGGCCCGGGGGAAGAGTCGGAGGAGGAGGCGATACGCGCGCATAGGTGTGGATTCCGTGGTGACCGGGTCAGGCCAGCAGGTCCCGGGCCCCTTCGAGGAGCCCCTGCAGCCGCGCCGCCTCGGCGCGTGCCACGGCCTCGCCCAGTCGGGTGAGGCGGAAGTACCGACGGCGCTCGTCGTCTGCGCGAGGGGGGCCATCGGTCTCGGTGATGAGCCCCCGCTCCGACAACGTCCGGATGCGCCGATACAGGTTGGCGGGAAGCACGCGGCCCGGCCTTCCCGGATCGCGCTCCAGCTCCTTCACGATGGCGTAACCATGGATCTCCCCACTCCTGAGGACCAGGAGAATCCGGAAGGCCTCGGGATGGAGCGGAAGGAACCCCTGGATGTCGCTGTTGGAAGTCATGCCTGACCCCGCGAAGCCGTCACGTGGTGTCACATTGATACTACTGTCATGTTGATACCACATGAGACGGTCTGATCCGGTCAACCGTTGGAATCATCCCCGAATCGACTGCGGGTGCGCCGGCTCAGAACGTCACCGTGAGCAGGTACCGACCACCTACGGGATCGAGTCCTGTCGTGCCCGCCTCAGCCCCCACGCCGCCGCCTCCGCCATCACCGGGTTCTCGTCCGACAGCGCCGCCACCAGCTCACCGATGGCCTCCGGGTTGGGCATATCCATCCCCGCCAGCCAGTTTCCCAGCGCAATCGCCACGTTGCGCCGCATCGCCGAGCCCCGCATGAAGGCGTCCCACTCGTCCTCGCTCATGCGCATGAGGTCGATGAGAGCCGGTCTGTCGGCGGTCGAGATCACCGCCTCGGTGGGGCCGTCGTCTTCGGGATCATTTTGGTCCTGATCCCACTCGGCTTCCCACGCCTAGCACGCAGCCTACTCGCGCTACGTGGCCACATGGGCGAAGCGGACATTCCATGGACACACCTTCTCGGAGGAGTGGTCATTCAGGAAGATTGTCGTGAGGCTCGGAATCGGAATCCGAACGACAATGCCTGCAACGCCTTAGGTACTACCCCCGGTGCGGGTAGGTGCCCGAGGGTCTGGGTGGAGAACAACGAGGAGGCGGGGGCGTGCTTCCGTGTGGAGCTGTCTTCGGGCCGTCGCGGGGTGGGATCGGCTCAAGGCCCGTGGGTAATGGTGGCGATTCCGCGCGGAGGACGCTGAGCGGTCTACCCCCTCGCCATCAGCCGCACCTGGTCCACGATGCGGAACGAGGCCGCCCCGAGGCAGGGCAGCGTGGATCCGTCCACGTTGACCGGGAAGGCGCCCGCGCCCCTGGCTGCCAGGGTCAGGGTGCCTTCGACCCTGTAGTGCTCGAATCCCCACCGTTCCGGGTCATTCTGGATGGAGGCGTCGAAAGCTCGCTTGAACTGGCCCGGGAGCTTCAGGAGCCCGACATCCCGAAGGCAGAACAGGTGGAAATCGCCGGAGCCCAGGGGCACGCCGTGGGCGAAGGGTAGTTCCTTGCCCAGGTCGCCATTCACCAGGACCAACACCTGGTACCGGCCCCGGGCCCGCTCCACGCCGTTCACGGACACGGTCCAGACCTTCTTCCGGCCCATCAGATCGTGGACCAGCTTATCCGCCGCCGCGATGGTGGCGCCTACGGTGAAGGGTCCCAGGTCGCCGAAGAGCTGGCTCAGCACGCCCTTGTAGTATTTCATGAGCCGGTTCTCGGTGAAGTGGGGCACCCGCCCGAAGATCTCCGCCCCGCCGTACCCGACGAAGTGGCGGGGCACGGCGTCTCCCTCCTCGCTCCAGGCGCGGATCACGTCGCACCCCACGGTGGATCCCATGGCGAGGGATTGGACGAAGACCTCCACGGCCGATTCGATGTCGTCGGGCATGCCGAGGACCTTGCCGATGAGGTCGGCGGACCCCTTCCGGAGGAAGCCCAGGCTCACCTCGCCCAGGCATACACCGGCGTCGATGCACCCCTCCAGCACGGCGTTGAACGTGCCGGACCCTCCCGCGGAAATCACCTTGCGGCACCCCCCGGCCACCAGGTCGGCCGTGGTCCAGCGCGCGGCGGCGTGGCTGTCCACTACGTGCAGCTCGACGTCGTCCCTGCCGAGTTGACGGAAGAGGGGCACGATGCGCTCGACCTTGCCCCAGTCCTTGATAGAGCCGGAGATGGTGGTCGCGATGACGTGGACGCCCGAGTCCTCACCCATGGGAACCGATCTCCTCGAGACCCGTGAGATGCGCGAACGCGGGCAGGTGCATTCGCCGTAGCTCCTCCAACGCCATCGCCGCGACGCTCGCGGCGTCATGGCCTCCGTCCAGGATGCCGGCGGGGATGCCCAGGTCTCGCTCCACGACGCGGCACACCATGCGATAACCGTCACGGAGCCTCCCGAGCTTCTCCTCCGTCTCGTGGACCTGTCGATCTTCGCCTCGCGAGCGGATTCGCTCCATCGAGACCGCCGGGTCCACGTCGAGGAAAAGCAAGGCATCGGGCACCCGCATGACCGCGAGCCGAAGTCGCCGCAGCGTCACCAACTCCGGGAAGATGCGGTACACCGGGTCATCCGCCGTCAGGGCCTCGTCTCGCCCACAGAGGATGCGGAGCACGGAGACGTACGTTGCCTCGTCCAGCGCGTCCTTCCGGTAGAGCCCCATCCAGGCGGTGACGTTCAGGAGCGGCGATCCGTCCATCACGACAAGGTCGGGCGCGTACCAATCGCGCAGCTCCGAGACGATGTGATCGCGCAGCAGGAGCTCAGCGAGCTTGGGGATCTTGTAGCTCTTGAGCGAGCCGGCGACCTTGCTGTGCCGCCCCAGGGCTTCCCGCAGCTTCTCCGCTAGAAGGGGCGCCGGCGGCGTGGGCTCGCCGCCCTCGAACAGCTCCACCCGGTCGGTCACCAGGCTGGCGCGGGCGTTTGAGGAAAGGCGGCGCGCCAGGGCACGCGACAGGGTGCTCTTGCCCGAGCCGTCGATACCCAGCACCGCCAGCGTGGGGGGCTGTCGCGTCCGCGTCGGGCGTCGGTGTCGGGGCCCGTCGGACGCGGCGAGGCCTCGGACGGCACCCTCGAGCTCGGCGGTGAACTCGCTTGCCGTCCCGTGGAAGAGGTGCGGCAGGCCCACCCGGACGTGATTCCAGATGGGAACCGGGAGGGATCGGGTTTTGGGGAGCACCTTCTCCGGGCCCGTCAGGAAGACCGGGACGACAGGTACGTCCGGGAACTCGGCGGCCAGCCTCGCCACGCCGCTCTTGAAGCGGCCGATCTCGCCCGCCGCTCCCCTCGTCCCCTCGGGGAAGATGATAATGCTGCGGCCCTGGGAGAGACGATCCCTCATCCCCGCCAGCCGGTCCCCTTCGGTGCTGCCGCGCACGATCCACACCGGCCGCAGCAGGAACTCGGCGAGCCGGAGCACGGCCCGGGACCTGGAGAAGTACTCGTAAGCCGCCACGGGGTGCGTGCGCCGGAGGTGCCGCAGCGGGAGGACCTGGAAGAGCAGGAGGATGTCGAGGTGGCTGTTGTGGTTCGCCACCAGGATGAAGCGATCCAGGCCGGCCAGGTGCTCCCGCCCCTCCACGTGGACGCCGAAAAGGAGCTTGAGGACGGGTCGGAGGACGAGGAGGTGGATGAGGGCGGGAATCGACGGCAGATGCCTCCTCCAGGCCATGTCAGTAGGCGTCCAGGAAATACCTGAGGTAGTGGAAGACCACGGGTCCCACGTACACGAACGACTTCATGGTGTTGATGACTTCGCCCCGACCCGGCTGGAGGCTCTTCCTGTCGATGCCCAGGTCGGCCTCCAGGTGGTCGATGGTGTGGCATCCGATGGCGACCAGGACGGGAATCAAGACGGCCAGGATCAGTGAGTGGACCACCGGGATCCCCGTCCAGAAGTGCACCGCCAGAGCGAGGGCGGCGATGACCGGGGCCGGCGCGAGGATCTGAAGGGCGACGCTCTGCATCGCCTTCCGATCCCGGGCCTTGAAGAGCCAGGCGGACAGATCGCAGATGGCCACGGCCGCCACGAGGAGGATGGCGGTCCACGAGGAGTACAACGCCAGGTACCCGATGTGCCCGATGCAGTAGACCAGGAGGAAGAGGCCCAGGTCCAGGGCGCCGATGGAGAGGACCGATCCTTCCGCGTCCCGCCCGCCGACGGTGATGGCGATGGGGATCACCAGGAACGCGTACACCGGGATCGAGATGATGAACATCCCGTACCAGTCGGTCTGGATGAACCAGAACATGAAGGGGATGGCGAGATAGGCGGCGACCATCCCCCACCGGTCCTGGATGCGGAGGTCGACGAGGGTGAAGAACTCGCGAAGCGCCAGGAAGGTGAGCGCCGCCAGGACCCAGATGCCCACGGAGAACGAGACGAACGTCGACAGCACGAAGAAGAGGAAGAACGCCCACAGGTAGGACACGTAGCTGACCACCGCGCTCGGTACGCCCAACCTGCGGCCGACGAGGGCAAACATCGTAAGAACCGCGAACAGTGTCGCGACGGTGACCTGCGGGGCTTCGGAAGGCAATGGACCGTGCCCTGGCGTGCGGGCGGATGACGGAGAAGGCATCCGGCCGCACGGTGGTACCGAAGATCATGCTAGACGACAGATGCGGGGACGGCAAGCGGGTCGGAAGCCGACTGGTGGCCCCACTTCAACCGCTCCTCCACGGTGACGCCGGTCCTCACCCTCCTCGCCCAGGGCGTACGGAGCGTTCCGGTGCGTGACCACACCTCCTGGGGGATGTGCCCGCATACCCATTTTCGATCGTAGACGGGATCGGCCTGGCTGCTGAGCAGCGCCTGGATCTCAGCGCTCCAGTACCACCCCCGGGAACAGACTACCTCGCCCCGGCTCCATCCGTCGTTGCCCGGCCTCACCAGGATGAACCGTCGGTCGTCCGGCGTCAGGTCGTAGAGTCGAACATGGTTGCCCCGAAAGTACTTGTCGTGGAACAGGGGCGGACGAAGACCTCCCGGCGGCCGGGCTACAGATCCCCGACAAGAGTGCTCTTGCCCGTTTGCCGAGCACCCGACCGGCGCCGTCCACGATCTTTCCCGAGCGGACGATCCTCACAGGACACTCCCCAGCGCCACCCTGATGGCCTCTCCGCTCACGCCGCTGGACTCCTCCGAAGCCAGGAAGGCGATGAGCTCGGCCACCTCCTCCGGGGACACCACACGGCCCGCCGTGTACAGAGCCTCTCTTTCCCCCCACACCTGATCCGTCGTGACGCCGCGATCCCGGGCCTCGGCCTCGGCCGAAAGATCGGCCATGGGCGTCCGCACCCAACCAGGCAACACGGCATTGGACGTCACCCCGTATGCTCCGGCATCCTGGGCCACGGATCGCATCAGACCCAGCAGCCCGGCCTTGGAGCTGTTGTAGGCACTCCCCGCGTGCTCCGCTACTTCTGCGGAGGTGGAGCTGGTGTAGACCAGACGGCCGTAGCCTCGGTCGACCATACCCTTCAGAACGGCCCGAGACAGGAAGAAGGGCCCGTCCAGGTTGATCCGCATGGACTCGGCCCAGGCCTCCGGCTCCTGCTCCCAGAGCACCCGCTCGTGGGCCGAGCCGATCCCATGGTTGCAGACGAGGATCTCGACGGGCCCCAGCCGCTCCTCCGTCTCGCGCACGGCCCGGGTGCACCCTTCGGCGGTACCCAGGTCGGCTGCCACATAGTCCAGCCCCAGGGTTCGGAGTTGATCCTCGCTCCGGGCCGCTGCCATCACCCGAGCGCCCCTGGACGCGAGAAGCTTCGCCGCTGCCCGACCGATCCCACGTCCGGCTCCTGTGACCAGCGTTACCCGCCCTTCGACTCCCGGCATACCTGGACTCCTGTCACGATTCGGACGGAAAAGAGGGGGGAAAGGACATCAAATCTTGCGTTGGTGCATGGGTCCGGCCATGGTTCACCGGCCCGGCCACCCTCGTCACTCGAACTGCTGCCGGAAGGCCTGGAGCTCTGCCCGCAACTCGGCCACCTCTTCACGCAGCGCGCGTACCTCTCGCTCGAGTTCCTCGACCCTGTCGGCCTCACCGTGGCTCCGCGTCGCCCTGGGGCTCGCGCCTTCCTCCAGAGGGTCCGGCGCCGGTGGTCCGCCCAGGAGGTGCGTATAGCGGACCTCCTTCTGCCCCGGACTCCTGGGCAACGTCGTGACGAGGGGTGGGTCCAGTGCCGCCAGTGATTCGAGCGTGACCTCGACGTGGCTGGGGTCCACGAACTCGAATGCCCTGCCCCCTCGAGTCCTGATCTCGCCCGCCGTCTGTGCCCCCCGCAGCATGAGCACCGAAAGGACCGCGAGCTCGGGCCGGTGCAGGTGCAGCCTCTCCCCGATCTCCTGACGGTACCGCATCACACGGGCGCCGCCGCGGTGGATCCCCCGCGCGAAGGACCGGCCGGCCAGACGTTCCAGGCCGCGACGCACCGCCTCTTCGTCGAGGTCCATGACCGGTTCGCGGCTCGACGTCTGGTTGCAGGCCGCAGTGAGCGCCTTGAGCGTAAGCGGGTAGTTGTCGGGTGTCGTGAGCTCCTTCTCCATCAGGGAACCGAGCACGCGCACCGCGATTTCGTCCAGTGGCTCGTCCATTCTCGTTCTATCCGTCGTGTGGTCGCTTTGCTCGCCCCAACGCCCATGCCGCCGCCTCCGCCACCACCGGGTCCTCGTCCGACAGCGCCGCCACCAGCTCGCCCACGGCCTCCGGGTCGGGCGCATCACTGGCGGCAAGCCAGTTCCCCAGCGCGATGGCCACGTTGCGCCGCAGCCCCGAGTACCCCGCCCTCCGCATGGCCGACCCCCGCGTGTACGCGTCCCACTCGTCTTCGCTCATGCGCATGAGGTCGACTAGGGCGGGGCCGTCCGTGGTGGGGATGACCGCCTCGGTGGGCCCGTCGTCGTCGGGATCATCCGGGTCGCGATCCCACTCGGCTTCCCAGGCCGGCCGCGGGGCGTAATCCGGCTCCTGGGAGGGCCCTGAGAATTTCTGGGTATACGGGCACACCTCCTGGCAGATGTCACACCCGAATATCCGGTTGCCGATGAGCGGCAGCAGCTTATCCGGAATCGATCCCCGATGCTCGATCGTCAGGTACGAGATACAGAGCCGCGCGTCCATCACCGGTGCTCCGTGCTCGTCTCGGCCGAGGAGCGCGCCGGTCGGACACGCGTTCAGACAGGCGCAGCACGAGCCACAGCGGTCGGCCTCGAAGGGCTGGTCCGGAGGGAGCTCCAGATCGAGCAGGAGCACCCCGAGAAAGAAGTAGGAGCCGCGCTTGGGGTTCAGGATCATCGTGTTCTTGCCGAACCACCCGAGCCCGGCGCGCCTGGCCAAGTCCCGCTCGAGGATCGGCCCGGTATCGACGTAGGCACGTGCACCTGCCCCTCCCGGCACACGCTCGTTCAGCCAGCGGGCGAGCGCCTCCAGCTTCTTCTTCACGACCTTGTGGTAGTCTCGGCCCCGGGCGTACCGGGCGATCACACCGCGCGAGGGGTTGTCCGGGACCCCCGGGGGATCCTCTTGCCCGTACTCGTGGGCGACGACCAGTACCGAGCGAACGTCCTTCATCGTGCTCCGCAGGTCGCCCCGCCGCCGGACCGCGTCGGCACGGGCGAGATAGCCCATCTCTCCGTGCATTCCCCCTTCGATCCACCTCCGGTACCCATCGAGGTGCTCGCTCGGTCTTGGCGAGGCGATCCCGGCCAGCGAAAACCCCCGTGCCGTCGCCTGCTCCTTCAGCTCTCGCGCCACCTCCGAACGGTCGAGGCCCGCCTTGCGCGTCATCGCACCGCCGTCCCCATCCTACGGTCGCTCCGAGAGGGGACGGAGCAGATAGCTCCGCCCCTTCCACCGCACCCTCCTCCCACCGCTCCAGGAGCGCAGGAAGATGAAGGCGTGCATCAGGGCGCCCAGCGGATAGAGGAGGCCGTACCAGGCGGAAGCGCCCATTCGGCGCGTGAAGAGCCCCCAGAAGAGCACGCTGACGGTGGTCACGACGACCGCCCACACGAGCGTGGTCGAGCCCACCCGTCCCGCCAGAGCGGCGATCAACGTCAGGGGCGGAACGATCCAGAGTCCCGTGACCGCCAGCAGAGACGCGGGCGGGACGAAGGGTCGCAAGCGCGGAGAGATCGTCTGGAGACCACCCATGACCAGGTTCTTCGACCAGCCCCGCACCATGTCCGCCAGAGACCGGTACATGCGCGTCGAGAGATCGCCTTCTGCCATCCGCAGCTCGAGCTTCAGGCCGCGACGGACCACGAGCTGCGCCAACGCGAGATCTTCCACGACTTCGTCCTTCACGGCTTCGTGCCCGCCCACGGCCTCGTACGCTTCACGCCGAAAGAGTAGGAACTGCCCGTTCGCGATCGCATCCCTCCAACGGCCTCGCTCGATCGAGCGCACGATGTCGTGGAAACGCAGCAGCATCGTCATGAAGATCTGGGGCTGCACCAGCCGCTCCCAGAACGAGCCCATGATCTGGCGACCCGCCACGGTCACGAGATCGGCGCCGCTCTCTTCGAGGGCGACCACCGCCCCACCCAGCAAAGCGGGGCCATGGATGGTGTCGGCGTCGGTGAAGAGGAGCAGATCACCGCGAGCCCATCGGACTCCCTGCCAGCACGCCCAGGGCTTTCCCAGCCATCCCTCGGGCACCGCCGCTCCCTCCACGACCTCGACCCGCTCGGCGGAACCGGGCGCGATCCCCCGGGCCAGCTCGGCGGTGCCGTCCTCGCTGCGGTCGTCGACGACGATCACCTCGAAGCGCGGATAGTCCGAGGCGCACAGGGACCGAACGCACCGTTCGATGTTCACGGCCTCGTCGCGGGCCGGCACGATCACGCTGACGAGCGGGGCTCGGCTGGCCGGCGTGCGGCGCTCCGGGAGCCCCGCGGGCAAGCGTACCCGCAGCACCACGAATAAGAGCAAGGCGAGCCAGGGAAGGGTCAGGAGAAGATACAATTCGCTTCTTCGCTCCAAGCGGTGCAGGGCCGAGATCTGCCCAATCATACGTTCCCGAGGGGGTCGCGAGACACTGTCCTCGAGGAGACAACGTCGAGAAACATCTAGATTCCTGACGGCAAAGGCCCGATCATTGTATCACGAGCATGTATCCCGGAGGTGTCCGCATCTCGCCATGGGTGGGCTGTCCTCTACCGGGGCCCTCGTTTCTCCGACATCCGGGTTCTCAACCGCCATGGGAATCTTCCAGCGATGGAAACACCGCTGGTCCGCCTCCGACGACAACCTCGACGGGCCGACCGAAACCCGGTATCGGAGTCTGTTCGAGAACTCGGTCGCCGGCCTGGCCGTGCACACCGTCGTCCTGAACGCCGACGGAACGCCGGTCGACTACGTCTTCGACGAAGTGAATCCGGCCTTCGAGCGCCTCACCGGCCTGACGGCAGAACGGGTTCTCGGCCGCCGGGTGAGCAGTGTGCTGCCCCGGGCCGCCGGCGACGGCTTCATCGAGGACTTCGGCCGGGTGGCGCTCACGGGTGAGCCGGCCCACTTCCGTCGCTACGTGAGCGACCTCGAACGCCATCTCGACTTCACGGTGTTCTCGTGGGAAACGGGACGGTTCGTCATTTCCTTCACGGACGTGACCGACGACTTCCAGCACGCGCGCCTCGTCCAGGCGATCGAGCAGCTCGGCGAGATCGTGCTGATTACCGACCGGGACGGTGTCATCGAGTACGTCAATCCGGCGTTCGAGCGCATCACCGGCTACACGCGCGAGGAAGCCGTTGGCGCCAAGCCCAGCATCCTCAAGAGCGGCCAGCAACCCGACGCGTTTTATGAGAACCTCTGGGAGACGATCAGCCACGGCGACACCTGGTCGGGAACGCTCCTGAACCGGCGCCAGGACGGCAGCTTCTACCGCCAGGAAGCGTTGATCTCCCCGGTGCGGGACGCACGGGGGAGGATCGTCAACTATGTGAACGTGGCCCGCGACGTGACCCGTATGGTCGAGCTGGAAGAGCAGCTCCGCCAGTCGCAGAAGCTCGAGGCGGTCGGAAGCTTCACCGGAGGGATCGCCCACGACCTCAACAACATTCTTTCGGTGATCGGGGCCAACGCGGACCTCCTGGTCCAGGCCCTCCAGACGGTGGACGAGAATCTCCTGGTGAGCGCATCCGACATCAGGAGCGCCTCGGGGCGGGCCGCCAAGATGATCAAGCAGCTCCTCGGCTTCAGTCGAAAGGCCTCGCTCGATCGGCGCCCGACGCTCCTGCCCACACTCGTGGGGGAGCTGTCGTCCATGGTGAGCCGGCTCCTCCCCGAGACGATCGACGTGCGTATCGCCGCCGCCGCGCGGGTTCCCCCCGTGCTCGCCGATCCCGTGGCGGTGGAGCAGATGGTCATGAACCTGGTGACCAATGCCCGGGATGCCATGCCGGCCGGTGGCGTCCTGAAGCTGGAGGTGGGCACGGTCAGCAAGACGGAGGTGGAGTTGGCGGGCCGGCCGACAGCGAGGCCCGGGCCCTACGTCTGGATCACGGTCTCCGACACGGGCCGGGGCATCGATGAGCACATCCGCAGTCGCCTCTTCGAGCCCTTCTTCACCACCAAGGAGCCCGGCCGCGGTACGGGCCTCGGGCTGGCGGTTACGTACGGGTTGATGCAGCAGCACGACGGCTTCGTCGATGTCGAAAGCACTCCGGGCCACGGCACGCGCATGAGCCTGTGGTTCCCCGGCATTGCTGCGGACGTCATGGATCACGCGGCCGAGGACCAGGCGGCGGCGATGCCCGGCGGATCGGGGCAGGCCCTGTTGGTGGTGGAGGACGAGGCGCCCTTGAGGCGCACCGCCCGGCGCGTGCTCGAGCGATACGGATATCGCGTGTACGTGGCCTCCAACGGAAAGGAGGCCCTGGAGCTCGTCCAGATGCACGGGGATCGTTTGAGCCTGGTCCTCTCCGACGTCGTGATGCCCGGCATGGGGGGCGCCGAGCTCTTGGCGGCCCTGCGGGAAGAGGGCTACACGATGCCGGTCGTGTTCACCAGCGGCCACTCGCGCGACGAGGGAGGGGCCGCCCCGGGAATCCCCGCGGATCACCCGTTCCTGCCCAAGCCGTGGACCGTGTCGGATTTGCTCCGGGTGGTCCACGACGCGCTGGAAGGAGAGGAGGGCGGAGCGTCTAACGCTCTCCCGAAGTCGAATTGAGCGTCTCCCGGGACGCCGCGTCGATCCGCGTCCAGCGCTCGCCGTCTCGCGTCCGGTATTTCTCCAGGACCTGCTCGAGCGCATCCCCCAGATCGATCCCCTGCTCGTTGGCGATCACGAGGAGCACGAAGAGAACGTCGGCGAGCTCGAGCGAGAGCTCCTGATCCTCCTCCTCGGCCTTCTTCGGCTTGTGCCCGAAGCGATGGTTCATCTCCCGTGCCAACTCGCCGACCTCTTCGATCAGTCGGGCGAGGTTGGTCAGGGGCGGCCAGTAGCCTTCTTCGAACTGGGAGATCCAGGCGTCGACCCGTCGCTGGGCGTCCTTCAGGTCCATGGCACCGCCCCGCGCGCCCGAGCATCTTCCCACCCGGGGGCGCGCTGCGTGTCCCGACGAGACATCACCCCGCTCCTCACGGCACGAGCACCAGCTTCCCGAACACCTCGCCCTCCTCGAGGAGCGCATGGGCCCGGGAGGCCTGGTCCAGCGGAATGACCTCCTGGATCACCGGCGCCACCTTCCCCTGAAACACCAGGCGCATGACCTGTCTGAACTCCGCGGGGGAGCCCATCGTGCTCCCGAGAATCGAGAGCTGCTTCCAGAAGACGAGCCGGATCTCGGTCTCCCCGTGCGAGCCGGTCGTGGCCCCCGAGGTCACGAGCCGTCCCTGAACCGCCAGGGCGCGAAGGCACGACAGCCACACCGCCTCCCCCACGGCGTCGAAGGCGAGATCGACGCCCCTCTTTCCGGTATCGGCCCACACGCTCCGGGAGAAATCACCCGAGAGCCGGTCGTAGACCACGTCGGCTCCGAGGCCCCGCACTCGCTCGACGTTCTCCTCGCCGCTCGTCACCGCATACACTCGGGCTCCGGCCAGCTTGGCGAGCTGAACCGCCGCGGTGCCCACTCCGCCCGATGCTCCGGTCACGAGCACCGTCTCACCGGCACGGAGACCTCCCCGCACCATGAGTGCCCGCCACGCGGTCACGAACACGAGTCCCGCCGCTGCCGCCCGCTCCGAGGGCACGTCTTCGGGAATCTCCAGGAGATTGGCCGCCGGAACCACGACGTACTCGGCGAAACCACCCTGCGTATGCTCGCCGAGAATGCGGAACCGCGGCTCATGGAAGGCCTCGCCCCGTTCCTGGCCATCGTACCATCCATAGTCCAGGGAGGGGTCCACCGCCACACGGACGCCGATCGGGACATCCTCCGCTCCCGGGCCGACGCCGTCGACTACCCCTGCGACGTCCGAGCCTCCGATGTGCGGCATGGGCGCTTCGATCGGGAGTCCCCGTCGGACCCAGAGGTCCAGGTGATTCATGGCCGCCGCTTCGACGCGCAGGCGCACCTCGCCGGGCCCGGGCTCGGGCACGGGAACGGATTCGATCTCGACGACCTCGGGACCACCGAAGCTGGAGAAGACCGCTGCGCGCATGCGCATCGTGGATGCCATCAACTACCTCCTGGGGCTTCGGGAAGGAAGTGTAGAGGGTTGGGTCGACCCTCACAACCGACGCTGGCGGTGGCCCTCGCCCGCTGCTTCCTCTAGCTTTTCTTCGTCGTCGGCGGATATCGCATCCAGCCGCCCGCAAACTCGATGATGTGGCACCATGCCGGACGCCGAACCCGAACCCGATCTCGCCGCGAACGGAGCCGATACCGCGAAGGATGCAACCCTCGGAGGTTACTTCGAGGTCCACAACCGCCCTCCCGCCTTCGAAGGCTCCGACGGCCATCCGTATACGGTCTCCCCGGAGATCGAGCAGACATCCAACCTAAGGACGCCGTACGCGGGGTTCCTCGTCTTTCCGCGATGGGCCCAGACGGGCGTCGGCATCGTGGGACACGTCGAGACCCCGGTCCTCGTGGAGCGCCGCAGCTCACAGCAGTCGATGCAGTGGCTGGGCAAGCTCACGCTCGTGCAAGTCCAGGAGCATCTGGAGGCCGCGTTGGAACGGGAGCGGGAAGAATCCACCTGAGCAGATTGCTGACACCATGCTTCGAGAAGGCCTGATCTACCTGAGCCATTCCCGACCCGCCAAGGCGGTGGTCACCCGTACACCTCTGCGCGGCATGAGCCGCCGCTTCGTTCCGGGCGAGAGCGTCGACGACCTCGTGGAGGCGGTCAAGAAGGCGAACGCCGAGGGGCTCTCGGCGACCGGCAACTTCCTGGGCGAGTCGGTCCACGACGAGGCCAACGCTCGCCTGGCCGCCGACGTGTACCTCGAGATCCTCGACCGGATCGCGGCCGAGGGCCTCGACTGCAACGTCTCGATGAAGTTCACGGCGCTCGGCCAGGACATCTCCGAGGCCTTCCTGGCCGAGAACCTCGGGCGCGTTCTCGACCAGGCCCAGGCCCAGGACAACTTCCTGCGCTTCGACATGGAATCGTCGGAGTACACGCAGCGCACCCTCGACGCCTTCGAGAAGCTATGGGCCGAGGGCCGGCGCAACATCGGCGTGGTGCTCCAGTCGTACCTGAAGCGCACGATGGGCGACGTGGCCCGGATGAACGAGCTCGGCGCGCGCGTGCGGCTCTGCAAAGGCGCCTACGACGAGCCGGCCTCGGTGGCTTTCCGCGATCGAGCCGAGGTGGACCGGAGCTACGTCGACCTCATGAAGGCGCTGCTCGCCGACGGCAACTTTCCGGGCATCGCGACGCACGATCCGAAGATGATCGACGCCACGATCGACTTCCATCAGAAGGAAGGCATCGCCAAGGACACCTTCGAGTTCCAGATGCTCCACGGGGTCCGCCGGGACCTGCAGAAGCAGCTCGTGGCCGACGGCTACGGGATGCGGGTCTACGTCCCCTTCGGATCGCACTGGTATCCCTACCTCATGAGACGTCTGGCCGAACGGCCCGCCAACGTACTGTTCATGGTCGGCAGCGTCGTCAAGGAGTCGCCGCTCGGGTTCCTCTGGCCGGGGCGCAAGGACGGTCGGAGGCGTTGAGCGGAGCGCCGTTCCTCCGCATCACGGAGATCTTCCACTCGATACAGGGCGAGTCCACCTGGGTGGGCTCGCCCTGTACGTTCGTGCGCCTGACCGGCTGTCCGCTCCGCTGCGTCTGGTGCGACACGGCCTACGCCTTCACGGGCGGCAGGCGGATGAGCATCGACGAGATCATCGGCGAAGTCGCCGCGCACCCTGCCCGTCTCGTGGAGATCACGGGCGGCGAGCCGCTGGCACACCCGAACGCGTTCGTGCTGGCCGACCGACTGCTCGCCGAGGGCTATACCGTGCTGGTGGAGACCTCGGGGGCGTTCGACGTCTCGGGGCTGGATGAGCGCGTCCACAAGATCATGGATCTGAAGTGCCCGGGCTCGGGCGAATGCGAGCGCAACCTATGGTCGAACCTCGACCATCTGGGCGCGCGGGACGAGGTGAAGTTCGTGCTCCAGGATCGGGCCGATTACGAGTGGGCGCGCGCCGCCATCCGGGAGCGTGACCTCGACGCCCGGGTCGGGCGGGGCTCCCTGCGGGCGCTGCTCATGTCACCGGTGTGGGGCGCGGTCGATCTGGAGGCGCTGGCGGGGTGGATCCTGGAGGACGGTCTCCCCGTCCGCTTCCAGCTGCAGCTCCACAAGCTGATCTGGGACCCGGAGCGGACGGGGGTCTGAAGTCAAGGAGCGGGTGGGGTCCACACGAGGAGCCGAGCCTGTCGAACGCATCCGGGCCGAAGACGGCGTCGGGCTCGACGGCAACGCTCGGCGCACCTACCCTGTCGAAGGGGATGCCGGGCCAGCACGCCGGCATTCCGAACCAGCAGGCAGAGCCTATGCACCATCCAACGCGTTCGTTCTCACTCCTTCTTCCGATCGCAGCGGCGTTCGCGTTGTCGGGCTGCAGCCGAGACGCCTCCCCCGACACGGCGCGCCTCGTGGTCGAGCGCGACACGATCGGGGACACCATCGTGGTGCGCACGGTCTCGGGAAGCGTCTGGGGCAGCGACCGGATCCTGGTGCCAGAGGTCACGATCGGGGAGATGGAAGGCGATCCGGAGTACCTGTTCGGGGCCATCAGCTCTCTCGCTGTCGGCCCGCATGGCACGATCTACGTGGTGGACCGGCAGGTCCCCGACCTCCGTGCCTTCAGTCCGGACGGAACCTACCTGGCCACGCTCGGACGTCCGGGGGAAGGCCCGGGGGAGCTGAAGCAGCCCGACGGCGGCCTGGCCGTGCTCTCGGACGGGCGCGTCCTCGTGCGTGACCCGGGCAACGCCCGCATCCAGGTTTTCGGCCCGGACGGAAAGGCTCTGGAGACCTGGCCGATCCGGGGCGGATTCAATACCGGCAGTCCGCTGTATCGGGATCGCGACGATCACGTCTACACGCAGATCCTGGTGGATCCGAAAGCGGACCTGAACGACTGGGTCATCGGCCTGGTGGACATCGCCCCGGACGGAACTCCGGGCGATACGCTCATCCCCCCGAAGTCGGGATACGAGGCGCCGTATATCGAAGCGAGGATGACGACCGAAGACGGCCAGAACGTCTCGCGCAACAGCGTGCCGTTCTCGCCCGGGGAGCAGACCACGCTCCACCCCGACGGGTATTGGATCCACGCCATCAGCACCCACTACCGCATCGACCTGCTACGACACGATGCGCCCGTGCTACGTCTCGAGCGAGCGTACGAGCCGGTGCCGGTGACCGCGGGAGAGAAGGCGGAGGAGGAGCGGGCCGCCACGCGCAACATGCGCTACACCGTGCCCAACTGGCGCTGGAACGGACCGCCGATCCCCGATGAGAAGCCGCCGTTCACCCGGATCCTGACGGGGAGAGACGGCCGTCTCTGGGTCGTCGTCAGCCAGCCGGGCGTGCAGGTCGAGGACCCCGCCTACGACCCCAAGGATCCCGACGCCGTGCCCGATCGGTGGCGCGAGCCCGTCGCGTTCGACGTCTTCGAGCCCGACGGCACCTACCTGGGGCGCGTCCGAACGCCCATGGGATTCAGCACCTACCCGTGGCCGAAGTTCGACGGCGACCACGTCTGGGCCATCACTCGCGACGAGTTGGGTGTCCAGAAGGTGGTGCGCTACCGGATCCAACCGGACAGCGCCGCCCTCGAGAGCTGAGTGCCACCGCCCACGCCCGAGTCGTCCCGGGGCAGACGCATTGGGCCACCCTTACAAGCCATGAGCCGAGACCCACTCGAAACCGACGCCCGCTTCTGGGTGCTGAGCGAAGCCCTGGCCTCGTACGCCGCCGATGCTGACGACCCACCGGTGCGCGATGAGGACACGCTCGAGGCCGCCGTCTCTCTGGTGCTGCGCGGAAACGACCACCTCGAGCTCCTGCTCATCAAGCGGGCCCGCTCGGAGCGGGATCCGTGGTCCGGACACATGGCGCTCCCCGGGGGACGCCGCGATCCGGTGGACGACACCCTCCTGGACACCGCCGTGCGCGAAACGCTCGAGGAAACCGGGCTGAACCTCGTGGCCGAGGGGGTACATCTCGGCCACCTCGAGCACGTCGCACCCGCGAGCGTTCGCCTGCCGAGCCTGGTGATCGCGCCCTTCGTGTTCGGCGCGCGGGCAGGAGCCGAAGCTCGGGTCGCGAGCCGGGAGGTCGATCAGGTCCACTGGGTCAGGGTCGACGAGCTCCGGGCAGCCGAGACGCACGGCTCCGTCGACATTCCCCTGCCGGGGGGAACCCGCGCGTTCCCGTGCTTCAACGTGGTCGGCGATGTCGTCTGGGGTCTCACCTACCGGATCCTGACGCAGTTCCTGGATGTGTATCCGGACTCGGCGCTCCGGTCCCTCGGAGGGAAGTAGCCCCGGCACGCCGCTGCATCGCCATCACGGAGATCCGCGACCGGGCGCTCGCAGACCCTCCTACGTCCCCGGGCGTTCCACCCACTCTGCGATGAACAGGTTGGTGTCGCCCGTGTTTCCATTGTTGCGGTTGGAGGCGAACACGAGGTACTTCCCGTCGGGGCTGAAGACCGGGAAGCCGTCGAAGCCGTCGTCGAACGTGATCCGCTCGAGGTTGGAGCCGTCGAGATCGACGATGTAGAGGTCGAAATCCCGACCCTCGGGGTCTTTCGTGTTCGAGCTGAAGATCACCTTGGTGCCGGACGGGTGCCAGAACGGAGCGAAACTCGCTCCGGGCAGGTGCGTGACCTGGTGCTGATCGGAGCCGTCCGCGTTCATGAGCATGATGTCGAGCTGTCCCGGACGGATGAGTCCCTGGGCAAGCAACTTGCGGTAATCGTCCAGCTCGGGTCCGGGTTGGGGGTAATGTGCCCGCCAGACGATCTGGGAACCGTCCGGTGAGTAGAAAGCCCCGCCGTCATAGCCTTCCGTATGGGTGAGCCGCCTCACGTCCGAACCGTCGGGCGCCATGGTATAGAGATCGAGGTCACCATCGCGGTCCGATGTGAAGACGATGCGGTCGCCCAGCGGCGAGAAGGTGGCTTCGGCATCGTAGCCGTCCTCGTCGGTCAACTGGTGGAGGTTCGACCCGTCCAGGTTCGAGGCGAAGATGTCGTAGGTTGGGTACACCGGCCACACGTACCCCATCGAATAGTCCGGCGTGGGCGGGCACGCCGGGTCGGCCAGGTGTGTAGACGAGTAGAGGATCTCGGTTCCGGACGGGTAGAAGTAGGAGCAGGTCGTGCGGCCTTCGCCCGTGCTCACCATGGCCGTGTCGCCCGTACTCAGGTCCATGGTGTAGATCTGATCGCAACCCGCGCCGGGAGGTCGGGATTGAAAGATCAGGCGCGTGCCGTCGAAGGAGAAGTAGCCCTCGGCGTTCTCACCCCCGAACGTGAGTTGACGGAGATGACGCAAATGCACTTCTCCGGGCCGTATGAGCGAGTCCACCTCCTGCCCCGCCCCGATGACGAGCGCCGTCCCCGTCTTTTCGGGGCCGCATCCGGCCAGAGCGAGCGCCAGCATCGCCGTCCACAGCAAAGATCGATGATTCACGTGTCACATCCTTCGGGAGGTTCGATGACGTCTCTTTCCGTCCGTCGGCTCGTCGGAGCGGCCTTCTCTCTCTTGCTGTTGCCGGTGTCCGTGCTCGGCCAGGCCGGGCGCACCTGCCCAGATGCCGCCGCGCTCACCACGGGGTTCTCCGGGCCCCTCGCCGATGTCCGGTACCTGGCCGACGATGCCCTGGAGGGACGCGAGGTCGGCTCGCCGGGCGCGCGATGCGCAGCCGACTACATCGCGGCTCGCTTTCGTGAGCTGGGCCTCACCCCGGCCGGAACCGGCGGTACCTGGTTCCAGTCCTTTCCCGTCCGGACCGGCGCCGTGCTGGGTCCGGGCAACGCCCTGGCAATCTCGGGCAGAACCTACGAGACCGGCAAGGAATGGGTGCCGTTCGGCTTCTCGGCAACCTCCACGGTGAGCCGCCCGCTGATCTACGCGGGGTCGGGTCTGAGCAGCCCCGGACAGCCCCGGGACGCCTTCGCCCACGTCGACCTGACCGGTAAGATCGCGGTGGTCGATTGGGGCGATCCCGATGCCGTGCAGGGAAGATCCTCACAGCGGACCGACCCCCACTTCAAGGCCACCGTCGCGGCGGGACGCCACGCAGACGCACTCGTCGTCCTCCTCCCCGACGGGATGCCGCTCCCGAGCCTCGCGCACGAGATCCGCGGCAGCCTTTCGATCCCGGTGGTGGCGGTCGCGGGCGGCGCGGCGGCCGAGAGCGTGCGGCAGGCGGCCCGCCACGGCGACGAGGCCCGCCTGAGCGCGGAGGTGCATCCCGTCACGTCAGAGGCCCGAAATGTCGTTGCCGAGCTCCCGGGCGCGGACCCCTCGCTCCGCGCCCAGCACGTGGTCGTCGGCGCCCACTTCGATCACCTGGGCCGCGGCGGAGAGGAGTCGGGCTCCCTGGCGCCCGACAGCCACGAGATCCACAACGGAGCCGACGACAACGCAAGCGGTACGGCAGGCCTGCTTGACGTCGCAGGTCGGCTCACCGGGCGCCCACGCCCGGCCCGCAGCGTTCTCTTCATCGCCTTCACCGGCGAGGAGCGTGGCCTGTGGGGCTCGGCCCAGTTCGTCGCCCACCCCACCGTGGACCTCTCTTCGGTGGTGGCCATGCTGAACCTGGACATGGTCGGACGGATGACCGACGACGCCGTGACCGTCTTCGGCACCGGAACGGCCGAAGAGTGGGACCACATCCTCACCGCGGAGAACGACTCGCTTACCCGTCCCCTCGATCTCTCATTCAATCCCGAGGGATACGGCTCGTCGGACCAGACGTCGTTCTACGCGAAGGGGATCCCGGTGCTCCACTTCTTCACCAACACGCACGCGGACTACCACCGGCCGACGGACGACTGGCAGAAGATCAACGCGCCGGGCATCGACCGAGTGTCGGACCTGGCCGCACGCATTGCGGAGCGTCTGGCCGGCGCCCCCGGCCGGGAGCCCGCCGAGCTTACGCCGGTGCAGCAGGAGCGCCGGTCCCCGGGCGGCGGAGCCGAGTCGCCCACCCGAAGCTACGGCCCCTACCTGGGCACGATCCCGGACATGACTCCTCGGGATTTCGGGCTCCGCATCACGGGAGTACGCGAGGGTAGCCCCGCCGAGAAGGCCGGGCTGAAGGCCGGCGACGTGATCGTCGAGTTCGACGGCCGGGAGATCGCCGACCTGTACGCCTACGCGTACGCGCTGCGGGAGAAGAAGCCCGGGGACGAGGTCACGATCGTGGTGGAGCGCGACGGGAAGAAGATCTCCCTCGAGGCGGTGCTCGGCAGCCGCTGAGGACGTCCTTCCGGGTCGCAGCGGAAGGCGACGGTGAGACTCAGATCAGCCAGTTGGCCAGGAACGCGCCCACGTACGCGAGCAGCAGCATGTAGGTGAACTGCAGCGCGGGCCATCGCCAACCGGCGGTCTCCCGCCGCATGACGGCGAGCGTGGACGTGCACTGGAGCGCGAACACGAAGAACACCAGGAGCGCCACCGCGCCCCCGAGGTCGAGGTCTTTCTTGAGTGCCTGCTGGAGTTGCATCGAGCCCTCGCTGGCATCCTGAACGCCGTGGATCGTGCCGAGCGTGCCCACGATCACCTCACGGGCAGCGAGCGAGGAGATCAGGCCGATGCCCACCTTCCAGTTGAACCCGAGGGGCCGGATCACGGGCTCGATGACGTGGCCCGCCTGACCGAGCGCGCTCTCCTCGATCGGCGGGGCCTGGCCGTCTTGGCGCGGCACCTGCGTCAGCACCCAGAGCAACACCGTCACCGCGAAGATCACGCGGCCCGCGCGGCGCAGGAACACCTTGCTCCGGTCGAACAGGCGCAGCGCGAGCGTGCGGGGCGAGGGGATCCGGTAGGGTGGAAGCTCCATCATGAAGGCGGACGGCTGGCCGCGCAGGAGGGTACGCTTGAGCAGGAAGGCCGTCAGGACCGCGGCCGTGGTGCCCAGGGCGTAGAGCCCCATGAGCGTGGCCGAGCGCAGACCGACGATCGGGCCGAGCAGCGGTCGGTCGGGTATGAACGCCGCGATGAGCAACGCATAGACCGGAAGTCGCGCCGAGCAGGTCATGAACGGCGTGACGAAGATCGTGGCCAGACGGTCCCGCTCGTCCTCCACGGTTCGGGCCGAGAGAATCGCCGGCACCGCGCACGCGTACCCGGACAGGAGCGGCAAGAACGCCCGCCCCTGGAGCCCCACCCGGTACATCATCCGATCGGCGATCACCGCGGCCCGTGCCATGTAGCCCGAGTCCTCCAGGATCCCGAGGAAGAGAAAGAGGATCAGGATCTGTGGCAGGAAGACCACCACGGAGCCCACGCCGGCGAAGACCCCGTCGATCAGAAGCGAGCGGAACCACGACTGAGGGAGCAAGCCTCCCAGCCACGTTCCCGTCACGGAGATGAGCGTCTGCACGCCGTCCATGAACGGCGTCGCCCAGGTGAAGATGGCCTGGAAGACGAGCACCACCACGGCGAGAAAGACCAGCGGGCCCCACACCCGGTGCAGCAGGATCGAATCCAGCGTGTCGGAGAAGCCCGACGGCCCCGCAGGCACGAACCCGGCTCGCTTGCCGAGCGCACGGACGTGCTCCCTGCGGCGGCGGAAGACGTCGACCGTCGGCAGCACCACGCCCTTCGGCACGTTCGACACCGCCGGACACGCCCGCTCCGGTAGCGGCCCACGCCGGGCCACCTCGGCCAGGAACCGGCGAATGGGCTCCATCCCCCGGCCCGAGCGGACGGCCGCGCGGGCTACGTCCACCCCCAGCTCTGCGGCCAGGACGGCCTCGTCGATGTCGCCGCCGCGCCGCTCGAGCTCGTCCACCATGTTGAGCACCAGGAGCGTCGGGATCCCGAGCTCCAGGGTCGGCTCGCAGAGCATGAGCTGCTGCTCGAACCGTGTGACGTCGGCGATCAGTATGACCGCGTCGGGGCTCCTCAGGCCTGGCGCCCGTCCCTCGAGCACGTCACGCGTCACCTTCTCGTCGAGCGTACGGGCCGAAAATCCGTTCACGCCCGGCAGGTCCACCAAGTCCAACTCGGTCCCGTCGGCCAGCCGCACCCGGCCCATGTGTTTCTCGACGGTCACACCCGGGTAGTTCGCCACCTTCTGGCGAAGGCCGGTCAGCTGGTTGAAGAGCGTCGACTTGCCCGCGTTCGGCGGCCCCACCAACGCCACGAGCGGAGTCGCGACGGACGGCGTCCGAGAGGGGGCCTCGAGCGTGTGAGAGGCGTCGTTAAGCGGAGCCACGGGGCGTGAACGGCCGGACGAGCGTCAGTCCTCCAGAGCCTCGGAGAGCCGCACACAAAGGCAGCCCGCCATCTCGCGACGCAGGGCCAGGATCGAGCCGTCCACGTCGACGATCGGATCTCCGGAGGGAGAGCGCCTTACCGGGCAGAGCCGGCAACCGGGCAGCATACCCCGCTCGAGAAGAGGCTCGAGCTGGTCGCTCGGAAGATCGATGCGCACCAGCTCCACGACTTGCCTCAGCGGGATGTCGGCCAGACGCAACTCGACCTCGTTCTCATGGGTGGGTTCGGGCGGATGCTCCGTCCCGTGAGGCCGCTTCAGATTCGTCGGCATGGGCGTCTGGACCACAGAAGTTGAGAATGAATCTCAACGCAAGATACACCAATACACCTTGCAGGGGAAGCGGTGCATCCAGGCGCGAGAAACGTCCCTTTCATCAGTCCCCCAGCAGGTCGAGCTGCCCTTCTTCGTCCCCATCCAGGGCACTCCTGGCGGGCATTCCGTCACGCCCCTCGCCCCGTGTGACCTCGACGACCCGATCGCCCGCAGGGAGCTTCACCACCCGCCGACCTTGCGTCCGGCGGCCTTGCAGGGGCACGGAATCCGCTACGATCCGACTGACCTGTCCCCCCGCCGACACGATCATGAGCTGGTCGGCCTCCAGCACCTCCAGGGCACAGACGATCTTCGCGGCGCCGGCAGCCGACGGTAGAGCCATCGTGCCCAGTCCACCCCGCTTCTGCAGCGGAAACTCGTTCACGGACGTCCGCTTGCCCATACCGTCCTCGGTCACCGTGAGGACGGTGGCCTCCCGGCGGATGAGCAACATGCCCACGACCTCGTCTCCGCCGCGCAGATCCATTCCTTTCACACCCTGGGCCGTCCGTCCCACGACCCCGATCTCGTCTTCGGGAAAACGTATGGCGCGGCCGCCCTGCGAGAGGAGCATCACCTCGGAGGTCCCGTCGGAGAGCGCCACGTCCAGAATCCGGTCTCCCTTCTTGAGCCCAGCCGCGATCACGCCGCCGGCACGGGGGTTGGAGAACTCGTTCAGCGCCGTCCGCTTCACGACTCCCTTCCTCGAGAGGAACACGAGGAAGCGATCTTCCACGGCCAGATCGTCGATCGGAAGCACGGCGACGATGCGGTCCTCACGGTCCGTCCCGCCGAGAAGCGCGTAGATCGACTGGCCCCGTGACGAGCGGCCGCTCTCCGGCACGTCGAGGACCGGCAGGAAGTGGCATTGCCCCTGCTCGGTGAAGGCCAGGATCCATCCCTGGGTCCGCGCCGTGAAGATCCGCTCGAGGTAGTCCGCCTCGTAGCGTTCCATGCCCGCGAGCGCCTTCCCGGACGACACCCTGCGCCGGTAGAGGTGCATGGGCATGCGCTTGACAAAGCCCTCGTGGCTGACCGTGACCACCACGTCTTCGTCCGCCAGGGCGTGCTCGACGGGAGCCTCCTCCTCCTGACCGTCCTCGAGGATCACCGTACGCCGCTCGTCTCCGTGAGCGTCCACGACCGCGCGAAGCTCCTGGAGCATCACCTCGAGCTGGCGTTCCTCGGAGCCCAGGATGTCCTTGAGCTCGCCGATGCGGGCCTCGAGCTCGCTCAAGCGCGCCAACAGGTGGGATCGCTCGAGCTTCGTGAGCCGAGCCAGACGCATGTCGAGGATCGCGCCGGCCTGGACCTCGCTGAGCCCGAAACGATCCTGCAGCCGCTCGGAGGCCTCGGCACGATCGTCCGAGGCTCGGATGATCTTGATGACCTCGTCGATGTGGTCCAGGGCCACCAGGAGGCCCTGCACGATGTGGCGCTCCGCCTCGGCCTTCTCGAGCTCGTGCCGGGACCTGCGCTGGATCACCTCGATGCGGTGGTCACGGAAGCGCTCAAGGATCTGCTTGAGATCGAACTCGCGAGGCTGCCCGTGGTCGAGCGCGAGAAGGATCCCTCCGAAGGTCTGCTGGAGGCTTGTGCGCTTGTGCAGAAGCCTCAGTGTCCGACCTGCCTTGGCTCCCCGCTTCAGCTCGATCACGAGACGGATGCCTTCGCGGTCCGTCTCGTCGCGGATGTCCGAGATGTCGTCCAGCTTTCCCCTGCGCGCGAGGTCGGCGATCTGCTCGATGACCTTGGACTTGGACACCGCGTAGGGCAGCTCCGTCACCACGAGCTGCTCCTTTCCTCCCCGCAAGGCCTCTTTCACGACCCGCGCCCGCATCACCACCCGACCCCGGCCGGTGGTGTACATGTCGCGGATCCCCTCGGTCCCGACCACGAACCCGCCCGTCGGGAAGTCCGGTCCGGGGATGTGGCGCATGAGATCCTCGACGGTGCACTCCGGGTCCACCACGAGCTGGCGCACGCCCGCGGCGACCTCACGCAGGTTGTGCGGAGGCACGTTGGTGCTCATGCCCACCGCGATCCCGGACGAGCCGTTCACCAGCAGGTTGGGGAACCGACTGGGCAGGACCTTCGGCTCCTCCAGGCGATTGTCGAAGTTGGGCGTGAAATCGACGGTTTCGCGCTGGAGGTCGTCGAGCAACTCCACGGCGAGCGCCGTCAGGCGCGCTTCGGTATACCGATAGGCCGCCGCGGAGTCGCCGTCGATCGACCCGAAGTTGCCCTGACCGTCGACGAGGGGGCAGCGCAGCGAGAAGTCCTGCACCATGCGCACGAGGGCGTCGTAGACGGCCGAATCGCCGTGCGGATGGTACTTGCCGAGGACGTCGCCCACGACGGTCGCGCACTTCTTGTACCCGCGGTCCGGGAGGAGCCCGAGCTCGTACATGGCGTAGAGGATCCGCCGGTGCACGGGCTTGAGGCCGTCCCGAACGTCGGGGAGCGCCCGCTGGACGATGACGCTCATGGAATAGTCTAGGAACGACTCCCGCATCTCCTCTTCGATGAGGCGCGTGAGGATCCGTTCCCGTTTCCGGGCGGTGGCCATTCCTACTCCAGAATCAGTGACTGAAATACGCCGGAGACGCCCGAGCGTGGAGACACGTGGCCCACCTCCCGACTCGGGCAGGCCCCAAGGTTCTCACGATGGGGGTAGCGGGGCAAGCGGGTCTCCAGTGACGTGTGGGGCGGGACGCCGGAGGTGGGGGCGAAGGTGCCGGCGGTGCGGATGGGAGACGCCGCCGGAACGGCGGGCGGGGTCCGTGGGGACGTCGAAAGGAGTGGTGACGGCTCGGCGACCGGACGTGTCAGCCGTCGGCCGCCGCGTCTTCCAGGACCCGCAGCACTCGGTCTCGCAAATCGGGCGGCGTGCTCTCCCCGCGGACGGCCTTCTGGAGCGCCAGACGGAACGATTCTTCCAGGCGCAGGTGGGGATAACATCGCTGGCACTTCTCGAAGTGCGCCCTCACTCTGGCGCTCGAAGCGTCCTCCAGCTCTCCGTCGAGAAAGTCGTACACGAGGCGGATCGCCTCCTGACACGAGATCCCCTCGAAACCGGCCGCCCGATCCTCCCGGGCCGAGCCGCCGAAGAGTCGTTTCACTGCGTCTGTGAAGGACATCTTCGACCCTACTCCTCGGCCGTGCCGGCCGAGATGTATCCCATCTCGACCGCGTACTCGTAAAGCACCTCCTGAAGCTTCCTGCGGCCCCGAAAGAGGCGACTCTTCACGGTGCCGACCGGCACATCCATCATCTCCGAGATCTCCTGGTAGGGCAGCCCTTCGAGGTCCGACAAGACCACCGCGGTCCGATACTCTTCGGGCAACGCATCGATGGCCTTCAGGACCTCTTCGTCCACAATCGAGTCGAAGAACTCACCTTCGGGATCCGTCTCCGTCAACGACAGCCACACCGGGTTGGCCAGCGGCCCGCCCGGTCCCTCCGCAAGCGCATTCTCCTCGACGAGCTCGTCGTGCCTCCGCCCCCGCTCCCGCTCCCGCAGGAAGAGGTTGCGGCAGATCGTGAAGAGCCAGCTCTTGCACCGGGTCCCGGGCTTGTACTGGTCCCAGGACCGGAACGCCCGCAGGAACGTCTCCTGGACCAGGTCCTCCGCACGCTCCGGCGAGCCCGTCAAGCGCAACGCGAACCGATAGACGGCATCGAGATGCGGAAGCGCCTCCGCGTGGAAGTCCGCGGCGGGCGCCGGGGCCGTGGGCGAATCGCCGCTCACGGTCCCCAATCCTCCAGGACCTCTTCGAACTCGGCGGCCATGGTCGGATGACCGTGACGCCGCGCCGCCTCGACGCCGCGAGCATAGGCGCTCTTCGCCTCATCCTCGTGGCCGAGCTCCCGGAGGGCCTCTCCGAGACGTCCCCATGCGTTGCCCTCGTCCTCAGAAGTCTCGAGGTAGGCGCGCAGTTCCCGCACGGCGTCCTCGAGATCACCCGTGCGGAGATACTCCAGGGCCAGGCCAAAGCGAAGGCGGGCGTCTTCCGGACGTCGCTCGAGCATCTTCTGCAGCGCGGCGACGCGGTCCGAGCTCATGGGCCGGGAGGGGGAGGGGAGGCGGGTGGACCCGGACTCAGTCCGGGAAACGAAAGTCGGCGGCCGCGGCTGCGGTGACGGGCTCACCCGTAACCACCTCGATGAGCGCCTCCATCTCGGTAGCCATATCGGTCAAGCGGCGGAAAACCGTGAGCGCGTGAGCATAGTCGAAGTAGGCGGCTACCGCGCCCTCGTCCGCAGGGTGCGCGGTCAGGACCATCGTCTCCATCTCCACCCTCAGGCAGCTGACGATGATTTCCACGGCGGCGGCCACTGCGCGAAGCTCGCTCAAGGTGGGCAACGACAGGTCACCCTCGAGCCGTGGAACCAGGGCCTCCACACGCGCTCGGCTCTGCGGAGGAGCCATCACCGAGCCACAACTCTCCGACTCCCCCTCGAGGAGGGTCTCGGCACCCGACTTCAGCGCCCTCAGCTCTTCGTAGTTGAAGTACAGGATCATCGTTGTGGCTCCGCTCTCTGACTATATCTACTTATCGGCACCGCCCGAGGTTTCTGCAAGCGCCCCGTTCACGCGGCCGGATCACGCCTTGGCGCTCGCGCCCATGCCTCCGACCGTCAGAGGGAGCGTGGCATGGTGCTCCCCGTCGACGCGCACGTCGAAGCCGTACCGGCCCGGCTTGGAGAACACCAGCCCGTCCATGTTGAGTACCTGTGGAACCCGAACGCCATCCACCATGCCCGAGGTTCCCGGCGCCAGGTTCATCTCTCCGTCGACCCGGACGACCTCGTGACCATCCGGGTCCTTGAGCACGATATCGACCTCGTGCTGCCCGGTCTCGTTTAGACCGGCGGAGAATCGCAGGACCATGACCATGTGGGGGTGTCGCACGGGAAACGTCGCCGCCGAGAGGCGATCGAAGATGCCCAGGATGTTGAGCTTTCCCGATGCGTCGATGGTCGCGGCATCGGCGAGCAGAGCTAGATCGACTTCCACTTGGGAGCCTGCCTCTGTGGCGGGCGCGCACCGAATCCTCGGGCCGCCTCCGCCTGATGGATCAGTCGTCGGGGAGCGCTTCTCACTCCTCTTCCACAAGTACCCCACCAGCGGCCTCAGGTACCATCAGCCGATCGGCGAGGATGATGCCGCCCACCACGTCGATCAGGGCATGAGCGGCGACCGACGGCCACAGGCTCCCGGTCGCCAGGAAGCCCCATGCCAGAATACCCCCGAGCACCGCGCTGCGTACCACGCCGACGGACCCCTGATAGGAGTGCAGGACGCCGAAGACCACGGACGTGAGCATCGCCGCCCCGGTGGTGCCCACCAGTCCGGCGAGAACCAGTATGGCGTACCCACGATAGACGAGCTCCTCCCCGAAGCCGGCAACGAGAGAGAGTGCGGCGAAGGCCCACCGCTCCCGAGTGGTTCGGGGCAGCAACAGCTTCAGCCAGGGGCTCTCCGACCATCCCATCGCGATGCCGAGCTGCCGGAACAGGAGCTCGATGCCGATCGCCGCGCCCGCCAGGAGCAGAGACCAGAGCACGAGGGTTCGGGCGGGAATGCCCACGAGGCCCAGCGCCGCGGCGCCGCCGGAGCGTGTGCCTACGAGCCAGCAGAGGGCCGCGAGAAACCCGATCGTCACGGCCGATGCCGCGTACGCGGGAATCCTCCTGACCTCGCGCTCGTCCGCAACCGGAAGCTGGCCGACGGCGAGGGTGGGAACCAGGACCAGCAGGACCGAGATCAGCACGGCGTCCGGCCAGGCCAGTGCGGTCGTCGAGACCAGGAAGGGCGCCAGGACCCCCGTGATCACGCCACCGCCCAGAATGACGGCGCGCGCCCCGCGCGAAGCTCCGGTCTTCACCCGGCCCCACCCTCGCCGCGCCCGAAGACCTCGATGGCCGTGAGCGTCTCCTCGACATCGCGCCACGTGGTCATGTGGCTCAGGATGCACAGACGGAGCGCGTAGCGCCCGTGCAGCCGGGTCGACGACATCATGGCCACCCCCTCGGAGATGACGCGTCCCTGGACCTTCTCGTTGAGCGCCTCCAGGGCGGCCTCGTCGAGGTCCCGGGAGCGCGGGTTGTACCGGAAGCACACGACGCCCAAGGAGGCCGGGCTCAGGAGCTCGAGGTCGGGCGATGCCCTCACGTACGCATCCGCCCGGTCGGCCAGCTCGATTCCGTTCCCCACGGCGCGCCGGAAGGCCGCCATCCCGAAGGTCTGGATGGACATCCAGACCTTGAGCGCGCGGAAGGAGCGGCTCAGCTGCAAACCGCGGTCACCGAAGTTGACGTGCTCCTCGCCAAGGCGGGTATCCTGCAGATACTCGGGGTGTACGCTGAATGCCCGCTCCAGGTTGCGCACGTCGCGGACCATGAGGCACCCGGCCTCGAACGGTTGGAAGAGCCACTTGTGGGCATCCAGCGTGATCGAGTCGGCGCGATCGAGCCCGTCGAGGAGGGCACGGCCTCGTTCGGTGAGAATCCCGAAGCCACCGTACGCGCCGTCGACGTGCAACCAGATGTCCTGTTCTCGGCAGAAGTCGGCCATGGCGTGCAGGGGGTCCACGCTCCCCGTATTCGTCGTGCCCGCGTTCGCGCACACGGCGATGGGCGCTAATCCCGAGTCCCGGTCCTCCGCCACCATGCGGGCCAGATCGTCCATGCGGATACGGAACCGCTCGTCCGAGGGCACCTTTCGCACGTTCTGGGCGCGCACGCCTATGATGCGGGCCGCCCGCTCGAGCGCGCTGTGGCTCTGGTCGCTCATGTACACGGTCGGGCGCTCCGGCGCGCCCGCCATTTCCCGGGCGGCGACGAGCGCATCGAGGCTGGCGGCGGAGCCCCCGCTCGTGAAGAGCCCTCCGGCCGTCTCCGGGTAACCGAGCCACTGGCGTATCCAGTCCGTGACCACCAACTCAAGCTGACTGGGTCCCCCCGAGCCAAGCCACGTGCCCTGGAAGGTGTTGAAGCCCGCGGCCAGGAAGTCGGCCAGGACGCCGGGCCACGTGGGCGCCGAGGGGACGAACGCGAAGAACCGCGGGTGATCGACCCTGGCCGCCACGGGCAGCACGTCGCGGACCGCCCGATCGAGCACCTCCCGGGCCGGACGTCCCGTCTCGGGAGGGGTCTCCCGGAGCAAGGGCTCCAGATCCCGACGAGGCGCTCCGCGCCAGGCCGCCTCGCCTTCGAGGCCCTCCAGCCGCTCGACCACCAGGCGAACCGCGTGCTCGGCCAACTCGAGCATGTCCTCGCGGGACATGCGCAACTCCGTCGCACCATCTTCCTTCAGGGGCGTCATCTGAATACTCTTCTTTCCATGACCGCGCAAACCACTACAAGTCGGGGCGTCGTCTTTCGCGTTCTGGACGCTATGGACGCACCCCACTCCGGCCGAATTCTACGTCTCCGCCTTCAGTCGGGCGAAGCGCCCTCGATCAAAGCCCTCAAGGGTGCCCGCTTTCTCGCGGTCGCACCCGACGGACGCGAGTGCCACGTCCGGGTCAAAGGCTTCGCGGCCTTCGGAGGGAAACCTTCGGACGACCGGCTGGCCCGAACGGGCCGCGTGGACGTCCAGGTGGAGGAGGAGGACGGAGAGGGCCCGGTGTCGCTACGGTGGGAGATGTCGCTCGCCGACTGAGCGGCCCTTCCCCACCGAAGGTTCAGGACCCACCGCCACCCGACACGGGAATTCGGCGAAGAAGCCCGTGCCCTCCGGTTGCCGGCGAGCCGCTACCGCAGACCCGGCGGCTCTCGGTTGAAGGTCTGCTCGAACCACTCCCGATACTGCTTCGTCGCGTCCGGATGGCTCCTGGCCCATTCGGCACGCGCCTCCACGAACTTGTTCGGACGTGCCGTGAAGATCATCGCGTCGAGATACCCGTTCTCGTGGGCGTACATGATCTCGTCGAGCGGTCCGTAGGGCGCCGCCCCGTACACCGTACGCGCCAGCAGCCAAGCATCGGCCACCCTCGCGAGGATCGCGCGCTCCAACTCGAATCCCGTGGCGTCCGGCGCCTCCGGAAGCCACTCGGCCTGCCGTCCCATTCGGACCATCAGGTGGAGATGGCCATAGATCTCGAAGGGCACCACGGCATCGGGGTACTGCGGGTCCACCATGATACGGACCGAGTCCTTGCCGTATTCGACGTCGGTCCAGGGGTAGACCTCACCACCCGCGCGCCGGCTGTCCACCATGAAGCTGGGGTCGTTGGTGATGTTCTCCTGCTCGCGACTCACCCAGGCATTGATGGAGTCGAGGCGTACCTCGTCGGCTCGCACCCTGGCGCCCGAGTGGATGATGACGGGCCTCGGGGTCGGCAGCTCGGGCGTCGCCGTGCCACAGCCGGCCACGACCAGGCTCGCCATCAACCATGCTGCGTGCCGGATGCAGCGCCGTCCGGGTCGGTCCTCGTGAGGATCCTGCATGCTCATGACATCCTCGCGTATCTGAACGAAAAACCTTGACACCCCCCCTCCCCCGATGGGAATTGAGGGTAGCCGAATCCTTTCTACACGGGAATAACGACGTGCTAACGAGCGTTATGGACGATATCCATGAATTTCGGGCTCCCCAGACGATGACACCCAGCGAGCTGGGAGACAGCCTGGCTCGCCTCGTCTGGGAGAGCTTTTCCGACTTCCTCGCCCACGAGGACGTCGAGACTCCCCTGCCCGACAGCCAGCCCCTCTCGGGGGAAGACGAAGCCGTCGATCAACGAAGCGCGGAAGAGGCGCTGATCTTCTTCATGTGGGCCCATACGCGGGGAGTGCAGCTCGCCTTTCTGGGGCGGGCCCCCGACGAACGGATCCGCAAGGGTCTCGATGCGCTCCACCGAGCGGTCTTCGAGGACATGGTCGAGCACGGCACTCCCCGTGCCCAGCTCCCCATCTTCGAACAGCACGTGAGTGCCCGCTACGCCGAGTACCACCACGCCGCCGCCGAATCCGACGTCCGGTTGGGAGAGGCGGTTTCGCGCCACCTCGTGGTCGCTCCGGGAGAGACACTCCAGCTCGCGGACGCCATCCGTGAGCGGGCCATCGCGGTCGCGAACCCGCTGAAGGACTTCCTGGAGGAGGTCGAGCTGGTCGACTGAGCCGCTCCTCACCGGGGCCTCGCGCGCCATTTCATCA
This sequence comes from uncultured Gemmatimonadales bacterium, assembly GCA_963751265.1. Taxonomy (GTDB): domain Bacteria; phylum Gemmatimonadota; class Gemmatimonadetes; order Longimicrobiales; family Gaopeijiaceae; genus SZUA-318. The sequence continues at coordinate 31,530 of CAVVTU010000005.1, forward strand.
TCTCGAACGGGCTTCCACACGTCCGACACCAGCACGCGCTCACGGACGCGTGCGCGCCGAAGGCGCTCACCAGCTCGGTCTCCGTGCCGCTGCAGAACGGGCACGGCGGAGCGGCCGGCAGCTCCCCGGGCAGCGTCTTCTCCCCGGGGAGGCGGTCGGGCTCTCCCGAGTCGGTATCGTGGCTAGGAGGCTCCATTCTACTCCACGAACAGAGCACGATTGCGATCGCCGCGGGCGCGCTCGACCGCACCCTCGTCGGGCGCCCCCGGACCGCGTCCGCGCTCTTCGTCCCACCCTTCCGACGGCTCCACGGCATCCACGTCCACGCCCGCCTCGGTCAGCACGTCACGCACGACGTCTCGAAACGCCGCCACCTGGCTCTCCCCGGTGTCGGTCACGCCGGCGGACACCAACGAGCGGGCCGCCTCGTCCGCAGCGCCCAGCCACATCAGCATAACCGGGAGGTGCGCATCCGTGGCATCACGCAGGAGCGCGCGGGCCTCCGCCGCCGAGCCGGCCAACCGGCGGTACCAGGCGACGGCCAGGGCCGAGTGGAATTCCTCCTCGGCGAGCATCTTCGGAATTCGCGTGCTCGCCGGATCGAAGCGCCCTCTCCCGAACGACTCCAGCGCCACCGCCAACGCTCCATCCACAACGACCATCCCCGCGATCACCGCGGGCCAGTTCCCGAACGGAACGTCCAGGGCGTCCACGGATGCGTAGGCTTCGGCCGGACGCTCGTGCTCCACGGTCCTCGGATCCACGTGGAGCTCCTTGAGCATCGAGTACAGGAGTCGCGCGTGACCCCACTCGTCCTGGGCCATCGAAGACATGGCGATGCCCATCTCGATGGAGGGAGCGCCCAGCATCCAATCGGAGTACCGAAGGCCCATGAGCCGCTTGGAGTCAGCCAGGGTCGTGATCAGCCGCCGAAGCGCATCGCGCGACGGAGGGTCCAGCGTCTGAACGTCCAGCGTCGGCGCGCTCATGTCCGATTCCGGCCACCGCCACCGAGCGACCCGTCCCCACGATTCACCGGGACGATGGCCGAGCGCGGTACCACGCACATCTCGAACCAGTTCTCCTCGTCGTACGTCTTCCACGCATAGACCCGGGCGGTCTCGTCGTCGAGCGCGTCCACGTACCCGACGTGCGTCAGCGCGTCACCCCTGTTCTTCCGGGCGAACACGTCGTACACGACCTCACGCATGAATAGCGTCCTCCCCGCTCGGCGGGCGGCTCACGCGATCACCCCGAGTCGCCTGAGCTTCTCCCTACCCGCGGCAGTGATCTGGTCGGTGGTCCAGGGGGGATCCCACACCTCGACCACCTCGACACTCCCTACCCACGGCTCGCGCTCGAGCCGATCGACGATGTCGCTCCGAATGAAGTCCATGCACGGACAGGCTGTAGCCGTGAACGTGAGGTCGACACGCACCTGGTCACCCTGAACGATGATCTCGCGGACGAGTCCCAGCTCCACCAGGCCGATGGGCAACTCGGGATCCAGCACTTCGTTCAACGCGCCGCGAACCACCGCATGGGGATCGGCCGGCCTCGTGCCGAGGGGAGCACTCCACCTGTCTCTCCCGCCGCTTCGCCGCACGTCGCTCTCGCGCACGCGCGCCCCTCAGGCCGGGCGGCCGCTGAGCCAGCGGTCCACGTCCCCGCGGGAGCGGCGAATGCTCTCCACGTAGGTCTCGTTCATCGGGCCTCGTTGCTTCCAGCGGGCGAAAACGTCGCTCCATTCGATCTCACCCTCGTCGAAAAGCCAGCGCTTCTCCACCGGGTCGTACCGACAGGGGAACGGGTAGTCGAGCACGTACCGGTCGGCCTCGGCATCGAAATGGGCCGGAGCTTCCAAGCCGAGCTCCTCGCAGAGCGGTACCGTGGATGTCATCCACACTTGCCGCAGCTCGTCGTTCGTGAGGCTCTTCAACCTGTAGTCGAGCTGACCGGAATGGCGCTTCATATGATCGGGCAGTCCGAACCACTCGACCGTCATCGGGAACATCCAGTCGACCGCCCGCTGAAGCATCGCGCGTGCCTCCCCACCGGCCTTGGCGAGACGTCGCATCCAGACCTCTCCGTGGCGGAGATGGAAGGTCTCTTCCATGTCCACCTTGACCAGCGCGCGCTTCAAGGGCCCGTACGACGTGTTCCGGTAGACGTCCGATAGAAGCGTGATCCCCGCCCGGTCGAAGAACCCGTTGGCCACCACGAGCTCCGCCCAGTTGTCCAACGGCTGATCGAATCCGTACGGATGCTTGAACTCGTGAGGCTCACGCCCGTAGACGAGCCGTTCCTTCGACTCTCCGAGATCCTCGAGAAGACGATAGGCGATGTTGGCGTGGGCCAACTCGTCCTGGATGATGGCGTGGGCGCTCACCTGGGTGTTGGTCGAAGGGGCATGGCGCGCCGCCATCCAGTAAGCCGGAGCGCTCATGAGCTCCGTGTCCGCCTGGACGGTGAGCTGGACCACCAGGGCCTTCCGGTACCCGTCGGTCATCTCGTCGAGAGACTCGACCGTGTACCCGTCCCGGATCCTGGCCTTGAGCTCCTCGTCCGTGAACGGCGCCATGACTTCCCCTTTGGCCTCGTCGTGGCCGGTATCAGATCCCCAGTGAAGATCGAACGAGCGGACTCATCCGCTCCGGTGTCCACGGCGGATCGAACGTGAGCTGGACGTCGGCGCTTTCCACACCGTCCAGAGCCTCGATCGCCTGCTTGGCCTGCTCCACGATCTGTCCAGCGACCGGGCACATCGGCGACGTCAGCGAGATCGTCACCTGCACGGCGACCCCGTCCACCTCGACGTCGTAGACGAGCCCGAGCACAACGAGATCCAGCCCCAGCTCGGGGTCCATCACGGACTTGAGTGCCTTCTGGACGTCCTTCTCGGTTACGGCCATGCGAAGTCCTTCCTCCCTCCGGTGACAACACGATACGCCTTCGGAGCCTCCGACGGCGCGCATCTGAGTTACCCGCGGAGCTCCCTCGGGTTCGTACGCCCCCGCGACCGTCAGTGCTTGCGCACGTACAACACCGAAGTCTCGGTGCGATCCTCGCCCTTTGCCTTCCTGATGGCGCGGTGCAGGGTGCCCACGACCTCTCCCGCGGGCTTCCCATGGAGCTGGGCCACCAGATCCGCCGCGCCCAGGAACAGTCCCTGGGACCCGTGTGAGAGCACGAAGGCGGTGTCGCCGACGTTCATCTCGAAGCGCTGTACGTTGTACTTGAAGCCGCCCATCATGCCGAAGGGAGGCCCGTGGGTGCCGAACTCTTCGAAGCTCCCCTCGCGGCGGATGATACCTCCCGGCACCCGGCCCGCGCTCGCCCATGTGATTCCTTCGGCATCGGCCAGCAGGAACCCCACCTCGACGAACTGGTCGAGCCCTTCGACCGCCGAAGCCGACAGCGCATCGTTGGCCCGAGCGAGGAGCCGCTCCAACCTCGGCTCTTCCACGACCAGCGCCCGCAAGACAGCGCGTGCGGCCCCGAGATGATAGGCGGCAGGAAAGCCATCCTGGCGAACATCCAGCGTCAGAAGCGCGACTCGTCCGTCGTCCATCCCGATCCAGTCCCACACGGACCCACCCCGACCGGATTCCTCCGTCGTGGTGCCCGCCGCGATCTCATAGCCCTCCAGTCGCGGCGCCGTTCGCGGAAGGAGGGACGCCTGCATCACCCTGCTGACGTCGTGGGCACCGGATCGGTCCGAGGAGTCGGGAGCCAGCACGGTGTCGGGCCCGACGACGTCGACGGCGAAGGCCGGGAGCGCCTTGGACAGCGTCCGCATCATCCGGAGCGGGAGGGAGTCACGACCCATCAGCTCACGGAATCCCTCGCGCGGGACCCTCAGGAGCTGGGTCGGATCCGCGGCACGCGCGGTCACGGAACGGGGCGCCTCGTCGAGGAGGGCCGCTTCGCCGAAGGCGTCCCCGCCACGACACACCGCGATCTTGTCCTCCCTTCCGTCGGCTCTGGACTTGACGATGTCGATGGCTCCCTCGAAGACGATGTAGAACGCGTCGGCCGGATCCCCCTCCTCGAAGAGGATCTCGCCAGGCTGGATCGTGGTCACGCCCGCGACCTCCGCGATGCGCCTCAGATCCTCCGCAATGAGCCCTTTGAAGAGCTCGGCGTTGTCGAGAACGTCCACCATCTGCTCGGTGGACCAGCTATGTGCATTGTCGGACACGGACTCATCGCCTCCGGGTGGCTGATCGGACGATCAATGTACCCCGTCCCGAAGGCCGTCGGAAAGGGAGCAAGCAGGCCGTGCCTCGCCCGCCTCCCCTCTCCGACCGTAGATTGGGAGCGATCGTCCGCAGGAGCGTGCCCTTCGGCATTTCGGGGCCGTGGCGCTCCCGTTGCGGGGCGCCATCCTTGCAGAGGTTCCTACACAGCGAGAGTTCTCCATGAGCACGAAGATCCGGCGCATCGCCGTCAATACCGGCGGCGGGGACGCGCCCGGGCTCAATGCCGTCATCCGGGCCGTGGTTCTGGCTGCAGAAGAGCGTGGGTGGGAGGTCTACGGAATCCGGGAGGGATACGACGGCCTCTTCGAGGACGGCGGCGTCTATCGGCTGGACCGCACTGCTGTCCGGGGCATCACCCATCTCGGCGGGACCATCCTGGGTACGACCAACCGGGGCAATCCGCTGAAGTGGCCGATGGAGCGCGCGGACGGCTCCGTGGAATACGTGGATCGCTCGGACGAGGTCATCAAAGCTCTGGCCGACCTCGAGATGGACGCCCTCATCGCCATCGGCGGTGATGGATCGTTGAGCATCGCCCACGAGCTGTTCCAGAAAGGGCTCAAGGTCGTGGGCGTACCCAAGACGATCGACAATGATCTTGCCGCCACGAACCTGACCTTTGGCTTCCAGACGGCCGTAGAAACGGCCACCGAAGCCATCGACAAGCTGCACTCCACGGCGCAGGCTCACCAGCGGGTCATGATCATCGAGGTGATGGGGCGCAACGCCGGCTGGATCGCGTTGTACTCCGGCGTGGCGGGCACGGCCGACGTGATCCTGATCCCGGAGATTCCCTACGACATCGACAAGATCTGTGCGAAGATCGAAGGGCGTTACGAGATGGGTCGGCGGGGCTTCGCCATGGTGGTCGCGGCCGAAGGCGCCTACCCCAGGGGCGGCCAGCCGCACTACAAGGAGGCCGGGCGCGGGACGAAGCGCCTGGGCGGCATCGCGGTGGAGCTCGCCGAGCAGATCGACCGCCTCACGACCCACGAGACGCGGACGATGGTGCTGGGTCACCTCCAACGCGGGGGCAGCCCCAATGCCTACGACCGACTTCTCTCTCTGCGCTTCGGGGCGGCCGCCGTGAACCTGGTGCGCGACGGATGCTTCGGCTGCATGGTGGCCCTGGATCCTCCCAACGTGCTGGCCGTGCCCCTGGGTCTGGCCATCTCCCGAATCAAGACCGTCCCGCTGGACTCCGACGTGATCCAGACGGCGCGCTCCCTCGGCATCTGCCTAGGAGACTGAGAGACCGCTCGGTGTCCTCATCTCTCAAGTACACGGTTCTGCTGGTCGACGACGACCCGGGCCAGCTCGCTCTGCTTTCCGCGCAGCTCGAGCGCTCAGGTGAGTTCGCCACGCTTTCGACCGAGGATCCGCACGAGGCGCTCGTCATGGCCCGTGAAGAGGAGCCCGACGCCGTGCTGACCGACCTGGTCATGCCGGGGATGAGTGGGTTCGAGCTCACGAGCGCCTTGCGGCGGGAGTTCCCGACGATGCCGATCCTGGTCCTCACCGGGAAGAGCCAGGAGAAGGACGCGCAGCGGGCGTACGAGGCCGGGGCCAACGACTTCACCACGAAGCCCGTTGAGCCGGGAACGCTCATCGCTCGACTCCGGCGTGCTATCGACGAGGTCCCGTCCCGGAAGTTCCTGATCGCCGCGGCCGAGCGGCACTTCAACGCTCACGGAATTCTGGGCAGCCATCCCCGCCTGAACGAGGTACGGCATTTCATCGATCAGGTCGCCGCGGTTCCCGGGGTGCCGGCCCTCATTCTCGGAGAGTCCGGCACCGGGAAGAACCTGGTTGCCCGCGCCGTACACGCGGCAAGTCAGAGCGCGAGGTACCGCTTCGTCGAGGTGAATTGCGCCGCGCTGCCCGAGAATCTGCTCGAAGCGGAGATCTTCGGTCATGAGAAGGGGGCGTTCACCGACGCCAAGAAGGCCAAGCGCGGCTTGGCGGAGCTCGCCGACGGCGGAACGCTGTTTCTGGACGAGATCGGGCTGCTTTCGCTGTCCCTGCAGGCCAAGCTCCTGACCTTCCTCGAGTCGCGGACGTTCCGCCGGGTCGGCGGGACCGAAGACATCCAGGTCCGCGAGCGCATAGTGGCCGCAACCAACGCGGACGTTGCGAGGGCCGTGGAGTCGGGCAGCTTTCGTGAGGATCTCTACTATCGCCTCAACGTGGCCCAGGTCACGCTGCCGCCCCTACGTGAGATCCGCAGCGACATCGAGACCTTGGCGCGGCACTTCGTGCGACAGTCGGCGGATTATTTCGGCAAGCCCGTGCCGGAGCTGGACGTCGAGAGCCTCGAACGGCTTCGGGACTACGAGTGGCCGGGCAACGTCCGCGAGCTTCGCAACGTCGTCGAACGGGCGTTGATCTTCTCGAGCGGCAAGACCCTGCATCTCGGTCGCATCGAGTCTGCGATCCCGGGTCAGGCCGCGTCGTCCGAGACGGCACAGGATGGCGTGGTGCTGCCTCTGGGGCTCACCCTCGAGGAAGTGGAGCGGCGCTACATCGAGGCAACACTCGAAGATGCGGACGGTCAGATCCAGGAAGCGGCCGAACGGCTGGGCGTCACCCGCAAGGTCCTCTGGATGCGCCGCAAGAAGCACGGTCTCGACTAACGGACTGTGACACATGGACGTCTGCATTCGAGTGCCCCGGTCGTACGGTGGGCGACGTCTGGAGCGTCACACCGTCCCGCCGAGCGCCGACCCGAGGAGCTCCCGGGTCCGACGCACGGCGATGATCCCATGCGCAAGCAGGTCCGGGGACGGACGCAGGAGCCCCGTCCCGTCGGGACGGGGCCCGCCCCCGGAGCCGCGGTGAGGGTGGCGGAAGAGCCTGCGGCGATGCTCGAGGCCGGCGACGTTCTGGACATCGAGCTATGCGAGAATCGTAGCGGACGCCTTGACCGTCCCGGAGCCGCGCTGCGCCCAGGCGAATTTCGGAGCGAGCATGAGTGCTGCGGTCGGATCCCAGACAACGATCTTGTTCTTGTTCATGGTGGTCTCCTTCTCTCCTCGTGAATGGTCCCTGTCGATGTCCGGAGCTTCCGGCGCCGAGCGCCGCTCCGTCATCCAAGCACCTTTAGGGGCAGGAGACGTGCCAAACCGAATGGACCTTATAAACTATTGTCACTACACGATTTACGGTGATCACTCCGGGAGTGCAGTCGGGACGTCGTTCCTGATCAGGAACGTAGGCCGTTCCCTGTGGGGACCAATGTTCCCGTGAGGGAACAAAGACTGCGTCTATCGATCCGGGCGCGGCCCGGGGAGGGGAATCGCGGGGCGCGGGGGGCGCCTCGGCCCGCTCAGATACTCTCGACGCGCAGGCTCACCCGGTACACGTCGGGCTCGATCGCGACACCCGCGTGGGGCTCGGGCGAGACGCCCGTCAGACTGACCCGGTAGCCGCCGAAGTCGAAGGAGCGGGGATCCAGCGCGGTGTTCAGCCGGAACCCGACCGAGGGGCCGGAGCCGAGCGTGGTGCCGAGCTCGATCTCGGCATTGCCCTGCCAGACACACACGACGTCGACGGGGCAGCGGGAGTCCTGCACGGCCCGGTCGAACCTCAGGCTCAGAGTGGTGCCGGGCACGGTCTGCTCCTGCCCGTAGGCGAGATCGAGCTCGACGGGCTCCGCGAGCACGGAGTCCTGCGCCGAGCCGGACGGCGCCGGATCCGTGGAGCCCGCGCACGCCGCCAGCAGCACCGGGAGCGCACCCATGATCCACCAGCGTCTGCTCGAGCGTCCCCTCATCGTCTCCCCTCCGGTTCGTCGATCGTGCGTGGCGGCCCTGCATATGGGGAAGGAGCGAGCGACGCCCCTCGTGACGCTCTCTCCAGCGCGCCGGTCCGCCGGCCGCGGCAACGGCCGCTCCCGACCCTGCCCACGAGTGGGCCGCGCCACCCTCTTCCCCTTCGTCCGCTTGCGCTCGGGTGCCGGGCCGTAGAAGCTACGTTTCCCTTCCCGCCGACGGAGGACGAGCGATGTCACCAGACCAGCCGACGCCAGCCTCGCGCCAGCCGCGCAGCTTCCGGCGCACACTCCTGTACGTGATGATCGTGCAGGTGGTGTCGCTCCTTCTGCTCTGGGCCCTCCAGGCCCGCTACAACGTCTGACGGCCGGCACGTGCACTGGCTGAACTGGGTCATCGTGGTGGGCTACCTGACCTACGTCGTCGTGGACGGCGTGCGCCGCTCGAAGGACACCCACGAGATCGGCGGCTACTTCCTGGCCAACCGCAGCCTGCCGTGGTGGGCCGTGGGCCTCTCGGTGATGGCCACGCAGCTCTCGGCGGTCACGATGATCGGCACGACCGGGCAGGGAGCCACGGACGGGCTCCGCTTCGTGCAGTTCTACTTCGGACTGCCCATCGCCATGGTCATCCTCGGCGTGACGCTGGTGCCCGTTCCTTCACGGGGCGAAGGTCTTCACGGCGTACGAGTACCTGGAGCGTCGCTTCGACGCGCGCACACGCTCCTTCACGGCGTTCCTCTTCCTGCTCTCCCGGGGGATGTCGTGCGGCACGATCATCGCGGCGCCGGCCGTCGTCTTCTCCGCGGTCTTCGGATGGCACCTCACGACGACGGTGGCCATCATCGGCATTCCCACGGTGCTCTACACCATGATCGGCGGCGTCCAGGCGGTCACGTGGACGGACGTCAAGCAGATGTTCCTCATCATCACGGCCCTGATCGCGATCGTCGTCGTGCTCTTCATGACACGATGCCGGTACGGCCGGACGACGCGTTGCGCATCGCCGGTGCCACCGGGCGCTTGAAGGCTTTCGACTTCTCCTTCAATCTGCACGATCCGTACACGTTCTGGTCCGGCATCATCGGTGGTACCTTCCTGATGCTGTCGTATTTCGGCACCGACCAGAGCCAGGTGCAGCGCTACCTGACCGCGCGCTCCGTGGACGAGGCGCGTAGCTCGCTGCTCATGAGCGCGTACTGGAAGATCCCGCTGCAGGCGCTCGTGCTTCTGGTCGGTGTCCTCGTCTTCGTGTACTACCAGTTCCAGGCACCGCCGCTGCTCTACAACCCGGCCGAAGAAGCGACGGTGAAGGCAGCGCAGGGGCCACGCTACGCCGCGCTGCAGGAGCGCTTCAAGGAGGCGTTCGCCGAACGAGAGTCGGCCGCGATGCGTCTCGCCGACACGTCCGAGGGCGCCGAGGGCCCCGCTGCCGAGGCGGCCCTGACGGAGCTCCGGCGGCGCCAGGGCCAGGTGGACGAAGTCCGCCACGAGGCCCTGGATCTCGCCCATCAGGTGACGGGGCGTCCTTCGGACGACGTCAATTACATCATCCCGCGCTTCGTGCTGAGCGAGCTTCCCGTAGGCCTCTCGGGCATCTTCATCGCGGCGATCCTGGCCGCGGCCATGTCGAGCATCGCCGCCGAGCTGAACTCGCTCTCGACAGCCACGGTCATCGATTTCTACCGACGATGGGTGCGCCCGGACGGCTCTGACGCACACCTTCTGCGCGTCTCCAAGATCGCGACGGGATTCTGGGGCCTGTTCGCCTGCGTTGTGGCCACCTACGCCGCCACGCTCGGCTCGCTCATCGAAGTGGTGAACAAGTTCGGGTCCTTCTTCTACGGCTCGATCCTGGGCGTCTTCCTGCTCGCCATGATCCCGGGCACCCGCGGACGAGGGGCGTTCTACGGTCTCCTGGCCGGAATGGGCGCAGTGGCGGCGGTCACCTTCGGCGCGCCCTCGGTCGCCTATCTCTGGCTCAACGTCGTCGGATCGGTGACGGTGGTGGTGGTAGGGTTGGCGCTGAGCTGGGGAACGCCGGCCCGGGCGTGAGGAGGTTCCGGCACGGGCTTCGCCGGAGCGTCATCGCGAAGCTCGCCGGAACGGAGGGGAAGCCCATGTTCGAGCTGCACCGACCTCATCCCTGCTTCGCCAACCACGCCTGCCAGTCCGGCGCTTTCAGCGAGATCAGGTTGGCGAAAAGCCGGTAGGCGCCCGGCACGCCCGCCGGGAACTGCCGGAAGAAGGCCAGCGCCGCGTAGACGTAGACCCCCTTGCCGAGCGGCGCGACCATCAGCGAGCCCTTCAGCGGCGCCTCGCCCGGATCGTTCATCGCCACCATCGGCATATAGTGGCCGTCCCACGTGCTCAGGAAGTAGAGCCCGCGCTCGTGAACCCAACCGTCGAAGTCGGCCCGCGTGATCTCGTTCGGGCTCGTGAAGATCGGCGCATCCGGATGCAGAATCGTCACCGGTGAGTGCTCGTCCGTGACACGCGCTTCCGGTCGCGTCATGCCGATCGGGTACGGCGCGTACCCTCCGCGCGGGTACTCGTACTTGTTGTACTGGACGACGACCGTGCCACCCTTCCTGGCAAAATCCAGGAGCGCGCTGTTGGCGGCCTGGAGGTCGGGACGCGTCTCGTACGCGCGTACTCCCAGGACGATCACGTCGAACTCGCTGAAGTCCCCGTCCTTGACGCGGTCCGGACCGAGAAGCTCGACGTTTGCGCCAAGCTGCGAGATGGCGTCGAAGCCGTCGTCGCCCGAGCCCATGATGTAGCCCACGTGCAGCCCGGACCGGATCCGCACGGGCACCACCGTGACGTCGGCCTCCGCGTCGTGGAAGAGCAGGGCACGCTCGATGTGTGGGTAGTCGATCAGGTCGAAGCCTTCCCGGTAGCTCCTTCCGTCGTCGGTCTTCACCACCGCGCGGAACACCGCTTTGCCTGCCGTGGGCGCTCCCGAAGGACGCACCTGGAACGAGAGCGACTGCTCGGCGTCCTCGGCCTTCAACACGTAGGGGCGTCGCTCCGGCGAGACCGTCCAACCGGCGGGTGCTTCGAGGCGCACCTCGCCCTTCGTGCCGTTCTTCGCGTCGGAGCGGACCTCCACCGTCAGGGTGCGGGCCTCGTGGCTGGCCTCGGGCCACACCATCCCTCCGGGCGATACTTTCACCGAAACGGCGGGAACCACGAGCACCGGACGGTGGAACTCACCCTTCGACTTGTCCACTCCCACGTACTGCCAGGGAGCATGCGCGCGCAGCGTCACCGGCTCACCGCCGGGGCGTTCGACCGTGATGTCCATCGTGGCCCTCACCGGGGGCGGGTCCCTGGGCAGGCCCCACAGGTCGGGCTCGTCGGGCCACCGATACATGTCGCCATCGCGGGGCTGACGCAGGTAGTACAGCTTGGAGAGGGCCGCGTCGTCGGGGAGTGTGACCTCGTAGGTCCATGTGGCCATGGAGTTCGGGGCGACGCCTCCCGAGGCGTCCAGACCGCCCGTGCCGGTCAGGCGGGCCTTCCAGCCGTCCGGCAGCTCCACGCCCGGCTTCGCCCCGGCGACGGTCGTCGTACCACCGTTCCAGAGGCGAACGCTCATCTTCAGGGTCTGTCCGGGAATCACCAGGTCGTCATCGGTGCGTACGTCGAGCACCAGGCCCGCGGCCGCCATGTAGGCCCGGGTCGCGAGACCGATCTTCTCGCCCAGGTCCAGCTCCAGGTTGCGGCCTGGCTCGTCACCGGTCGCGCCCGACGCCTGCAGGAGCTCGGCCGCGGCATCGGCGAGCGCCGGCGCGATCGCGGTTGGCTCGGTCGCCATGAAGCCCGTGCGGGCCCGGCCCAGCGCCCGGTCATAGGCCGCCAGATGGGCCTCGACGGCGTTCCTGCTCTCGACCGGCGCCAGCTTCGCGATCGCGACCACTCCGGTGTCGATGTTCGCGAAAAGCCCCCGGTCCGTGGATGACGAGCCCACCCGACTCCGGAGCAGCTCCACCCCGGACTCGCTCGGCCCGAGCGGCTGGGGCATGCCCATGTCCTGGGAGCGGTGCATGCTCCGGCTCTGCATCGCGAGCTGGAGGTACGAACGTCCGAGGAGCGGATCCAGCTCGCCGAGGTCCACCTCCGTGCTGGACCCGTCGCCTCCCCTACGGTGGAGCTGATAGAGCTTGGCGGGCGCCCAGACGCCGACGCCGTCCCGCAGTTGGTCGGGGAACGCCGTGGAGTCGCCCGCGACCTTGAAGGCCTCGCGCGCGACGATGCCCGCGGCCTGGTGCTGGCCATGCCCGTCTCGCGGGGTCCCGGTGAAGACCGTGACCACGATCTGAGGACGGAACTTCCGGATGATCCAGACGACGTCGCGGAGCAGATCCTGCTCGGGCCACTTCGAGAGCGTCTCCTTCGCGGTCTTGCTGAATCCGAAGTCGAACGCCCGCGTGAAGAACTGCCGCCCCCCGTCCAGTTTCCGGGCCGCCTGCAGCTCTCCGGTGCGAATGATACCGAGGCCCTCCCAGAGCTGGGGGCCCAGAAGATCCTGGCCACCGTCACCCCGGCTGAGCGCCAGGTAGGCGGTCTGCACGCCCCAACCCCTCGCCAACGCGGTCAGAAGTCCGGTGTCCTCGTCGTCGGGGTGCGCTCCGATCATCAGGACGCGTTTCACGCCGCTCATCTGACGGAGAAGCAGGCCCGTGGCCACCGTCCCCGTCTTGTCCAGCATCTGCGCCCGCAGACCACTCGGGGCGAGCGTGAGGAGGAGCCCCAGCAAGAGCAGCACGTGCCGTACCCGACCGTTCGGCATCATCGTCATGACCTCGAATGTTGACAGGCCGCCGGAGGCGACACGGCGACCTGCTCGTTTCAGCGAGCCTCGCGGGCTCGAGTGTTCCGTCCAGCAACGGAAGTACCCGAAGTTCGCGTGAGGGTCCCGCGAGGGACCCTGCAAGATGGCGATCAAACGCGCTCCCGAAAAAGGGGGTCCCGACCGGCTACCCGGACTCGGGCCACGGGAGGGCAAGCGCGGCGGGGGCTCTCGCGCGCCCCATCCACCCCGCCAGCGCGGCGAGGGTCAGGAGATACGGCAGAGCCAGGAAGAGCTGGTAGGCGACGTCCAACCCCAGCGCCTGCAAGAGGAACTGGAGCGCCGAGGCCGCGCCGAAGAAGAGGGCCGCCAGAAGGACCCAGAGCGGGTTCCAGCGCCCCAGAACGACGACCGCGATCGCGATGAATCCGCGCCCCGCTGACATGTTCTCCGCGAAGGTGCCTGCATGCGCCAACGCGAGATGCGCACCAGCCACGCCCCCCAGGGTGCCACCGAAGAGAGTGGACCAGAAGCGCGTCCAACGGACCCTCACCCCGGCGGCCTCCGCCGCGGCCGGCTCCTCGCCCACCGCCCGCACCTCGAGTCCCCACACCGTGCGGAAGAGAAAGGCCCAGAGGAGCGGCGCCAGTACGTACGCCAGGTACGCCGTGGGCGCCTGGTCGAAGAGCGCCGCGCCGACCAGGGGGATTCGCTCCAGGCCGGGCACGGGCCAAGCGGCCAGCGTCGGCAGCGTGAGCGCCGTTCCCGTCGCGCCGAAGCGAGCCTGGTAGATCGCCCCCGTGAACCCGAGCCCCCCGAGCGTCACGGCAGTGCCCGTGATGATCTGGTCGGTACCCAGCCCTACGGCGAAGACCGCGAACACTGCTGCCACCAGGAGGCCCGCGCCTGCCCCGACTGCGACCCCGGCGCCGGCGGACCCCAGCCAGAGCGCACCAAGCGCCGCACCCAGCGCGCCGGCGATCATCGAGCCTTCCAGGCCGATGTTGATGACGCCGCTCCGTTCCGTGATCGTCTCGCCCAGCGCAGCCAGCGCCAGAGGCACGCCGAGCCGGACGGACGCTTCGAGGAAGGCCTGCAGGGCTCCGGCGTCACCCATCGCCCGCCTCCGCGGCAGCGACTCCGTCCACCTCCTCGGAGCTTCGGGCCCCGACTCCACGCCATCTTCCGCGCCTGCGCACCGCGTCGACGGCCAGCACCGACAGGATGACCAGAGCCTCGATGGCGCTCACCCAGACCGACGGGATTCCGGCCGTGCGCTGCATGGCGCCCGCCCCACCCTCCAGCATCCCGAAGAAGATGCCGGTGAGCACGACGACGCCGGGCTCGAGCCCCGCCAGAAGGGCCACCGCAATGGCGGTATAGCCCCATCCGGGAGACAACCCTTCATAGAGCGCATAGGTGACGCCGGCCACCTCCACGCCACCCGCCAGGCCCGCCAGCGCGCCCGAGCCGAGGAAGACCGCACGCACCACCCGATCGGCGTCCATCCGGCCCGCGATGTGGGCCGCCTCGGGTGAAGCGCCCACGGCTCGCACGGCGAACCCGAGTGATGTCCACCGGAAGAAAGCCCACAGGAGAGCGGCGAGCCCCACCGCCACGGCGAAGCCGGCATGCAGTCGGGTCCCCTGCACGAGGATCGGAAGATGGGCTCCCGTCGCGATGGGATCCGTCTGGGGAAAGACGTGCCTCGACTCCTGGAGCGGGCCGTGTACCGCGTACGCGGTCAGGTCGATCGCGACGAAGTTCATCAGGAGCGTCGTGATCACCTCTCCCACGCCCAGGCGCAGCTTCATGAGCATGGGCACCGCAGCCCACGCCGCCCCCGCGAGCGCCGAAGCGCCCAGCACGGCCGGAATCAGCGCCCACGACGGGAGAGAGCCTCCGTGGACCCCCAGCCAGACCGCGGCGACCGCACCGGCGTAGAGCTGCCCCTCCGCGCCGATGTTCCAGACGCCACCGCGGAAGGCCAGCGCCACCGCCAATCCCGTGAGGATCAGCGGAACCGAGCGCACCAGCGTGATGGAAAACACGGCGTCGGAGCTCCCGAGCGCGCCGCCCACCAGGGCCGTGAAGGCCCGGACAGGGTCGTAGCCCCCGGCCCAGAGCGCGGCGGCCGCGACGAGGGCGGTGAGCACGAGCGCGCCCAAAGCCGCCGCGACGGCGCCGAGTCGGCGCGGGTCACGCCGACCCACGGTTCCCAGCCAGCATGAGCGAGCCCACACCCTCGCGCGTGCGCCGCCCGGTCGGCACCGGACTCAGCCGACCCCGGACCATCACGAGGACGCGGTCGGAGAGCGCCAGCACTTCGTCCAGGTCCATGGAGATGAGGACCACCCCCGGCGGCGCCGGGTCCGAACGGTTCACCAGCCGACCCAGCTCGGCGTGCACGAACGCGGCCGCGGCGACATCCAGACCGCGTGTGGGATTCTCGGCCACGAGGAGATCGCCGGCCACGGCGAGCTCCCGTGCGACCACCACCCGTTGTTGGTTGCCGCCCGACAGCTCCCGGGCCCGCGTCCGCGTGCCGGACGCGCGGACGTCGTAGCGCTCGATCAGCGCCCCCGCTCGGCGCCGCAGCGCTCCCCAACGGAGGAACGGGCCGAATCGCAGACGCTCGTCCCGGTGCAAGGCCAGCGCCACGTTTTCGGCCAGGTCGAAAGGACCCACGACACCCTCGCGCGTCCGGTCCTGGGGCACGAAGCCCACCCCTTCGGGGATCCGTGCCTCGCCCTCCTCGGGCGTGAGCCGTCCCGCCAGCACCCGGGCCAGCTCGCGCTGCCCGTTTCCCTCCACGCCCGCGACCCCCACGACCTCCCCGCGCCGCACCTCGAGCGACGCACCGTCCACCGCCCATTCACCGCGGCCGCCCCGAACCCGGACATGCTCGAGCACGGCGACGGGAAGCGCCTCGGCCCCGACGACTGGTCGGGGCGAGCCGGCCCCGGCCCGGCCCACGTCCAGGCCCCCCACGTCGTCCCTTCCCACCATGGCCCGCGTGAGACCTCCCGCGTCGACCTTCTCCCGGGGTGCCGTGAGCACGGTGCGCCCGTTGCGGAGCACAGTGACGCTGTCGGCCACCGCGAGCACCTCGTCCAGCTTGTGCGCGACCAGGGCGAGAGCCCTTCCTTCGGCAGCCAGCTCTCGGAGGAGGGCGAAGAGCGTGTCCACCTCACCCGGCGTGAGCACCGCGGTAGGCTCGTCGAGCACCAGGATCCGTGGCTCCCTCAGCAACGTCTTGAGGATCTCCAGCCGTTGGCGCGTTCCCACGCCGAGCCCTTCCACCGGAGCGTCCAGCGGCACGTCCAGCCCCGTCCGGCCGGCCAGCACCCGTGCCCTCTCCCTCAGCCCGTCCAGGTCGAGGCGGATCCCTCCGGCGTGCGCCCGGGACCCGAGGGCCAGATTCTCCAGCACGGTGAGCCGGGGCACGAGGGTGAAGTGCTGATGGACCAGACCCACCCCAGCCGCCCATGCGTCACGGGGACTGCGCAGGTCGCGGGCTCGTCCGTCGATCTCGACGGAGCCGGCGTCCGCCCGCAGCAGGCCGCCCAGGACGTGCAGGAGTGTGGTCTTGCCGGCGCCGTTCTCGCCCAGGACGCCGTGGACCTCGCCCGCGCGCAGATCGAGGTCGGCCCCGTCGAGCGCGGTGACCGGGCCGAAGCGCTTCACGACGCCCGAGAGCCGGGCGGCCGGAGCCGTCATGATCCGCCGGATTCACCCTCGACGAACGGCACCCGCGGTACCTGGAGCGCTCCGGAGCGGATCTCCCGGCGAGCCTCGTCGACCTTCTTCTCCACGTCCTCCGGTATGCGACCGGACAGCGCCGGGTTCTCCACCAAATCCACCACACCGTCGCTCGCGCCCGTATAGACCGGCTCGCCCCCGAGCTTGCCCTCCTTCCAGAGGCGGGCCACCTCGAGGAAGGCGCGGGGGATGTGGATGAGGGCGCTGCCCAGGATCACGTCGGGCGCCACCTCGTTCTGGTCGTTGTTCATCCCGAGCGCCCAAACCGTATCACCGGAGCGGGTGGCCTCGCGCGCCGCCTGGAAGACGCCGAACGACGCCGCGTCGACGTTGTGGATCAGCACGTCCGCCCCCCGCCGGACCTGGGCGACGGCGGCCTCCTTCGCCGCGCCCACGTCGTCCCAGTTCCCGATGTAGGACACGAGCACAGTCACGTCCGGATCCACCGCTTGGGCGCCGGCCTTGAAGGCCTTGAACGTGCCCTGCACCGGCGGGATCGCCACGCCTCCAACCGCACCCACGACGTGCGATCGGCTCATTCCGGCGGCCACCATGCCGGCGAGATAGCTCCCCTCCTCGAGCTTGAAGATCAGCGGGACGACGTTGGCGGCGACCTGGCCTCCGCTGCTCACGACGATCGTGACGCCGGGGAATTCCTTGCCTGCCCGCATCGCCGCGTCCTGGTACTCGAACCCGTGTGCGAAGATGAGGTCGTAGCCGGCATCCCCGTAGGACCGGAAGGCCTCGTCGAACTCCGCAGGTGTCCTGGTCTGCTGGTGGCTGATCCGGGCACCCATCGAATCCCGAATCATCTGGAGCCCCTCGTAGGCGCCAGCGTACCAGCCCGCGTCGCTTACGGGGCCTGCCGTCAGGAGCGCGACCTGGAACGTGCCTGCCGAGGCGCTGTCCGCCGGCTCGGCCGAGCCCGACTCCCGCTCCCCACCCCTGCAGGCCGACGAAAGCACCAACAGGGCCACGAGCGCCGGGTGGATCCACCGATATGGAAACCGTGTCACGCGTCGCTCCTTGGGTCGGGAAGGCCGGGCAGGCCTGTGCTCGTGCCGCGGCAGGCTCGCCCGGTAGTCTAAACCGTCGCCTGTTCGTAGTTCAAAGTCGCCGGTATGTTGGGGCCACTTCGTCCCGAATCGAGCGCCCTCCCGGAGCACCTGTCCATGAACCAACCGCGTGATCAGTGGACCTCGAACGTCGGCTTCATCCTCGCGGCCACCGGGAGCGCCATCGGCCTCGGGAACCTGTGGAAGTTCCCGTTCATCACCTGGCACAACCGCGGCGGCGCGTTCGTGCTGGTCTATCTCCTCTGCATCGCGGGCGTCGGCCTTCCGGTCATGCTGGCCGAGTTGCTCATCGGCCGGAAGACCCAGAAGAGCCCGGTCGGCGCGCTCAGGGATGCGATCGGCCCGGCATGGGGCCTCGTGGGCGCGTGGGGTGTGCTGGCCGGCTTCACCGTGCTCAGCTACTACACGGTCGTGGCCGGGTGGTCGCTCTTCTACTTCGTCAAGACGATGAGCTGGAGCCTCCTCGGCTTTCCGGCGACGACGCAGACCGGCGCGGTCTTCAATAGCGCGGTCGCGAACGGGCCGCTTCAGATCCTGCTTTCCGGCCTCTTCATGATCGCCACGGTCAGCATCGTATACTTCGGTGTGCACAGCGGGATCGAGCGGGTGAGCCGGATCTTCCTGCCGATCCTCTTCGCCATCTTGCTCCTGCTCCTGTTCAGTGCCCTGAGCATGTCCGGCTCCGGCGAGGCGATCCGGTTCATCTTCCGTCCCAACTTCCACGAGCTGAAGCCACCCGCCATCCTCGAGGCCCTCGGCCACTCGTTCTTCACGCTCTCGCTGGGAATGGGGGCGATGATCACGTACGGCTCCTACATCAAGCGCGACAAATCGCTCGTGACCGCGGCCGGCACGATCGTGCTGCTCGACACGCTCGTCGCGCTGGTCGCCACGATCATCATGTTCTCGGTGATCTTCAGCGTGCCCGGCCTGAGCGACCAGGTGAGCGGCTCCACCGTGGGAATGCTCTTCATCTCGCTCCCACAGCTCTTCTATCAGGTGGTCCCGTTCGGTCGCATCCTCGGCCCGCTCTTCTACGTGCTGGTCGCGCTGGCGGCGCTCACTTCCACGATCTCGATGCTCGAGGTGGTCGTGAGCTACTTCATCGACGAGAAGGGAATGAGCCGCCCGAAGGCCACGCTCTTGAGCGGTGCGTCGATCTTCGTGGTAACGACCCTGTGCGCGCTGTCGTTCGGGGCCGTGCCCGCACTTTCGGACTTCTCGATCATCGCGGGAAAGCAGGGCCTCTTCCTGACGCTCGACCACCTGCTCGCCAACTGGCAGCTCCCGATCGGTGGGCTCTTCATCACGCTCGGAGCCGGCTGGTTCATGACCCGCAAGGCCACCGAAGACGAGTTGGTCGACGACAAGACGCCCAGATGGTTCCGTTACGGCATGTGGCGCTTCTTCATCCGCTTCGTGGCCCCGGCCGCCATCGGCGCGATCCTGATCGCGATCGCCTTCTTCGGCAAGGACTTCTCCTAGAAGTGCCGCAAAGGAGGGGAGGGACCGGGCGGAGCCGCTGACCCGCCGTCGGAGGTGCGAGAGATGAGCCGACCCACCCTGGGCTGGCGCGTGATCATCGGCTTCGTGGTCCTGTTCGTCGCGGTGTGGCTGGCCACGCTCGTGCTGGGCGTCGTGCCCAACTTCATCCTGCGCTCGCTCGGCGCGCCGGAGATGCTCCGCCTGACCCTCGGTGGCACGATCTCCCGTGGCGGGATGATGTTCGCGACGGTCTGGCTCTCGGCGCTGGCGCTGCGGAAGGTGACGGGACTGCGCGCCGGCGAAGTGCTCTACGGCAGGCGTCCAGGCTGGTGGAAGGACCTCGTCGCGGGAATGCTGCTGGGCGGTCTCGCCATGGCTGTGATCTTCGTCCTCGAGATCCGGCTCGGGTGGCTGCGTGTGGACGGGTGGGCGATGCGGGGAAGGGATTGGAGCACCGTGCTGGGCACCCTCTGGCTGGCTCTCCTGGCGAACGGGCTGGCGTCGGTCGGCGAGGAGGCCCTATTCCGTGGCTACTTCCTGACCGGGCTGACGCGCGCCTGGGGGCCGTGGATCGGCCTGGTGGTGATGTCGATCCCCTTCGGCGCTTCGCACCTACTGGTCCATGGCGCGTCGGACACCGACGCGCTCGTGTTCACCGTGATGCTCGCGCTCCCCGGGGCGGTGTTGGGATGGAGCTATCTGCGCTCGGGTTCGCTCTGGCTGGCCATGGGGATCCACTTCACGTGGGACCTGCTCCAAGACGACGTCTTCAACCTGACGGGCGGGGGCGGGCCAAACCTGATCGGGCTGGCCACCGAGCGGAGCGGCCCGGTGTGGTTCATGGGCACGTCCTTCGGCATCGAGGTCGGAGCGGCGGGTCTGGCAGCCCTCGCCGTGGTGGGCGCTGGTGTGTGGGCACTGACGCGCGACCGGTGACCCCGGGCCTCGGCCGGCGGGGCCGATCCACGCGCAGATCGAGCACCTGACCGCTGGCGTATCTCGCCGCCCAATCGTACGGGTAGAAGGTGCTCTGCTTCAGCACCGACGTCTCGTCGGTGACGATCGGAACGATGACGTTCACGAGTTTCGCGACATAGGCTCACCCGCACCCTGCTGCAAGGCTCGGGCGGCCTCCGTAGATTGCGGCTCGCCGCCGTCCTGCAACCGACCGTGACCGCGAGGAGCCCCCTCGATGCTGAAGTGGATCCGGGGAAAGCGCTTCGATCTCAAGACGACGATCCTCCTGCTGATCCTCGCCGCGGCGTTCTGGGCCCTCTTCAGCTGGGCGCGGATCAAGGACTTCGTGCCGGCGGAGTACCGGCAGGTGGGAGACAGCGCGGCGGCGACGCGATAGACGCTTCTTCCTGCGGGCAGGAACCACGCACGGGGTCGCGCGCGCGGGCCTCTCCCTCCGCGTCGATGAAGGCGGGAGGAGAGGCGGCCCCCGAACGCCACCCAGCTACCGGAGGATCGGCGGCAACCTGCGCACCTCCACCTTCGGCACGTCCATCTCGTCCTTCGTCACGTACGCCACGAGCCCGCCGGGCCCGAACGAGTCCGGGATCCCGATCCCGTCCTCCGCCAGCGTGCCGACGTACATCCCGTCGGGCCGCAGGACGTCCACGGCTCCCTTCTCGGTCGGCTCGGCACCACGACGCTGCACCCAGATCTTTCCGTTCCATCCCGTGGACAGCCCCATCAGCACGGGAACCTCCGGATAGAACTCCATCTGGTCGATCTGGTTCTTCATCATCTCCTTGATCGCGGCCGGATCGACCGTCCGCACGCCGCCTCCCGGGCTGCCCATACGAACGACCATTCGCGGGCCTTCGCCGGCTTCCAGATCCTCGAGACGGCGCTCCTTCTCGGCCTGCTCCATCCGATCCGTGACGGGCCGGGGCTGGAACGGCCGCTTGACGACGCGTTGGATCCGTCCGTCGGCGTCGGTCACCTTCACGGTGTAGTCCGAAGAGTCCACGTACGCCAATCCGCCATCGGGGAGCGGTCCCAGGTAGAGGCCCGGCTCGAACGTCCGGGGCCCTGCCATGGCCATGCTGAAACGCATACCGCCCCCCTTGATTTCCTGGGGATGCGCATCCCGGGGGGGCTGCCAGGCGTCCACCAACGTGAGCGGCGCTGCCTCCTGTCCGTCGAGCGGAATCCTCTGGATCGGGCGAGCGGCAGGTAGCTCCGGTCGCTGCCCGGGTCCCATCGACATCGAGATCGACATGCCGCCTCCCCCGGTCAGGATCGCTCCACCGCGTGGGTCGGGCTCGATGTCTCCGATGCGGACCATCCCACCGTCGCGGCGGAACGACAGCTGCTTCCGGAATTTCCCGTCCGGTCCGTACACCACGTAGGCCTGATGGCCCATGTCCGTGACCACGATCGTGCCGTCGCGAAGGACGGCGAACCCTACCGGTCCCCCAAGCTCGCCGGGCCCGTCACCCGGCGAGCCCACTTCCCTGACGAGCTTCCCGTCCGGACCAACCACGACGACTCGCGAACTCTGGGTGTCCAGGATGTACAGGTCGCCGGCAGAGTCGAACGCCGTGCCGCGGACCTCACCGAATGTCTCCCAGTCCGCCCCGTCCAGCGACCCGACCGAATAGACACGATCCAGAGACGGCTCGATGACCCGGTCCTGGGCGGGGAGGTTCGTCACTTGCTGAGCCACGGCGGAGCCACAGGCCACCGCCACCGCCACCCCGCCCGCCAGCACCGCTCCGATTCTCACGCTGATCCGACGCACTTCCGTACCTCCGTCGCGGTGGACCACCCGATCATTCATCCGGATGATACTCGATCCTCCATGATTGTGGACGGCGGTAGCGGCATCCGTGGTTGCCCCGCCGCGCTCGAGCGACACCTTGACGAACCCCTCGGGGTAGCAGGCTTCCGGCCCGTCGCCGTGACCTTTCGGTGTGCCGGCCGGGATCCATGCCGTGGCGCTCCAGGTGCGGGAACGGTAAGCTCCGTCGCGTCGCGGCCCACGAAACGGAGACAGCTTCCAAGATGATCCAAACCCTCCTCGATCGGCCCGTCACGAAGCGGCCCACGACGCTGCGATGGGAAGGGCGCATCCTTCTGCTCCTGGACGACGCCGAGCTTATGCGTGCCCAACTCGGAGGGCGCGACCTCGAGCTGACGGACGAGGCGAAGGCCCGCCTGCGCGACCAGATCTCCACCGACGAGATCACTCCGGCCTACATCTGCTATTTCTTCGACGAGACGCTCGGGGAATTCCCCTATCTGGGACTCCGGACCACCGACCGTGCCACCGGCGAGATGGTATTTCCCGTCACACGCGGCTCCGTGAAGGACGGAGGCTTCGTCTGCTCCGTCGCGGGCAAGCGGCGCGGCAAGGGGAGCTCGCGCGAGCAGAGTCCGTACGCGGAGCTCATGGCGGGCATCCGCGTCGTGGTCGCCGAGAGCATCGAGCGCATCTACGAGGAGAACTGCCAGAACCTCGGCATCCTGACCACCACCGACTTCTCGATCCTCGGCCGCATCCGCGAGGGTGAGGAGATCGCGCTCGAGGAGTTCACGGCGGGCAAGGACGACATCACCCGCCAGATCATCGAGCACGGCGGGCTCTTCGAGTTCAACGTGGCCCGTCTCCAGGGGAAGGTGACTCTGCCGACGCCGAGAAGTCTGGACAGGGAAGCATCGGCGGAGCATCCGGATGACAGGCCGGCCGAGCCATCTGCGCAGGTTCGTATCCGCCCCATGACCGTGGCGGAGAAGATCTTCGCGCGGCACCTGGTCGTGGACGCGGC
Source organism: uncultured Gemmatimonadales bacterium (assembly GCA_963751265.1). Classification (GTDB taxonomy): domain Bacteria; phylum Gemmatimonadota; class Gemmatimonadetes; order Longimicrobiales; family Gaopeijiaceae; genus SZUA-318. The sequence continues at coordinate 54,461 of CAVVTU010000005.1, forward strand.
TCGAGGCCGCACGGGCGTGCCCTGGGTCGAGCCGGGTGAGGCCGGCTTCTTCCGCACGGACATCCGCTTCAGCCACGAGTACGTAACGCCGATGTCCGCCATCTTCTTCGAGGAAAAGGTCGGCGCGGACAGCAAGGTCGTGGACCCGGACTCGGTGCTCTTCTTCCGCGACCATCTGGCCTTCCTCGACAAGGCGATGACGCAGGAGCGCATCGAGGAAGGGCTGCTCGACGTCGCAGGCCAACTCGAGGTGAAGCAGCGCACCTTCGCCGAGAAGCAGGGCATCAGGCTCTACGGCGAGCAGATGGGCCACCGGCAGGGCTCCGAGGCGATCTGCCACTCGAAGATCCTCGAGAAGTACGCCGAGCCGGGCATGCTCATCATCGGCTCCGACTCGCACACCCCGCACGCCGGAGCGATCGGCGCCCTGGCATTCGGCGTCGGCACGACCGCCATCTTCAACTCGTGGATCACCAAGGACGTGCGCGCCCGAGTGCCCGCCTCCTTCAAGGTGGTGGTCACCGGCGAGCCCGCGGCGAACGTGACGGCGAAGGACTACATGCTGGAGATCCTGCGCCACCCCTACATCCGGGATGGGCAGGCCATCGGCCAGATCATCGAGTACGCCGGCCCCGCCGTGGAGACCCTGAGCGTGGACGAGCGGGCCACGATGACGAACATGGCCGCCGAGGTGGGCGCCTTCACCGGCATCATCGGCGCCGACGGGAAGAGCGTGGAGTTCATGGTGCGGGAGCGCGGGATGGAGCGCGACCGGGCCGAGGCCCTGGTTCGGGGGATGCAGTCGGATCCCGACGCCGAGTACGTGAAGGTCATCGAGATCGACGCGTCTTCCATCCGGCCGATGGCGGCGCTGCCGAACGATCCGGGCAACGGCGTGCTTCATCGAGGCGTTGGAAGCGGACAGGGTGCGAATCGACATCGCCTACGCAGGCTCGTGCACGGCGGGCAAGAAGGACGACATGGACATGTACGCCCGGGTCTTCACGGAGGCCGACGCTCAGGGACTCAAGGTCCATCCCGACGTGCGCTGCTACATCCAGTGCGGGTCGATGGACGTGCGGGAGTACTGTCGGGAACAAGGGCTACCTGGACCTCTTCGACCGGATGGGAGCAGAGTTCATCGAGCCGGGATGCGGTGCCTGCATCAACGCGGGGCCCGGTGTGACCGCCTCGCCCGAGGAGGTGTCGATCTCCAGCCAGAACCGGAACTTCCCGGGCCGCTCCGGACCCGGACAGCTGTACCTGGCGTCGCCCTATTCCGTGGCGGCCAGCGCCGTTGCGGGCTACGTGACCCGTTGGGAGCCCGGCCAGAAGCTTGAGCCCGCGAGCCCGCGGAAGCTGGCGGTGGTGTAAGTGAGATGGCAAGGCCATGAGCTACGAGGTTCATCCGATCGGAACCGTCCGTTCCTTGCTCGTCCGCCGTGAGGATGCGCCCCGGCAGGGTAGCGAGGGGGCCCCGGAGGCCTGGGTCGAGTTGAAAGAGGAATTTCGGGACGGGCTCCTCGGGGTCGAGCCGGGCCGGGAGCTGGTTCTCGTCACCTGGCTGCACCTGTCCGAGCGGGACCTGCTCCAGGTGCGTCCGCACCACGACCCGGAGCGACGTCTCAAGGGCGTCTTCGCGACCCGATCGCCGGTCCGGCCCAACCCCATCGGCCTTCATCCCGTGAAAGTCCTGGAAGTGGACGGGTGTCGCCTGCGCGTGACCCCCCTGGAGGCGATCGACGGCACGCCGGTCCTGGATATCAAAGCCGCGACCAGGGCGGACGGCCGTTGTCCCGAGTCCTCGGGCGAGCAGTAGCCTTTACCCGGGAACCGGCTTTCCACATCGTTCCGCGGCGGCCATGAGGCCAGCCCAGGACCCTCTCCGGAGCACGCCGGTGCACCACACTCCCCCGTTCACACCCGACCGGAGGCTCTTCCCCTTCGACTCGAAGTGGTATGAGAGCCGCGTGGGGCCGGTGCACTACATCGACGAAGGAGAGGGCGATCCGATCCTCTTCCTGCACGGCAACCCGACCTGGAGCTTCCTGTATCGGGGCATCGTGATCCGGCTCCGGAAGAAGTTCCGCTGTATCGCCCTGGACTATCCGGGCTTCGGCCTTTCGGTCCGACCCGAGGACTACGGCTACACGCCCGCCGAGCATGCGGATATCGTGGCCGACTTCGTGCGCCACCTCGACCTCGAGCGGGTCACGATCATGGGCCAGGACTGGGGAGGCCCGATCGGGATGCGGGTCGCGCTCGACGAGCTGCCACGTCTGCGTGCCCTGGTCATGGGCAACACCTGGTACTGGCCGGTGGATCTCTGGTACATGAAGGCGTTCTCGTACCTGATGGGTACGGCGTTCATGCAAGATCAGCTCCTCAAGAGGAACCTCTTCGTCGACAAGATCATGCCGATGGCCGTCAAGGTCCCGCTCGCGCCGGAGGTGATGCACCACTACCAGGAGGCTCTGCCGACACCGAAGAGCCGCATCGGCGTGGCCGAAGCCCCCCGACAGATCCTCGCCTCCGAGCTCTGGCTCGGCGACCTCGCAGACGAAGTCCGCGAGCGGCTCGCCAACGTGCCGCTTCTGCTCGTGTGGGGCATCGCCGACTTCTCCTTTCCCCGGAGCTACATGGAACGCTTCCGTGACGACTTCCGCCTGACCACCATCCATCGCCTGGACGCCAAGCACTTCATCCAGGAGGACTGCCCCGGAGAGATCGCCGAGGCGATCGAGAGCTTCCTGGAGGCGGTGCCGTGACGCTCCTCGTCATCGCTGCCGGGGGAGCGTTCGGCGCCGTGAGCCGATACCTTGCGAGCGGATGGGTCCAGGGACTGGCGGGTGAGTTCTTTCCGTGGGGCACGATAGCCGTGAACGTTGCGGGCTGCCTCGCGCTGGGCTTCGCGGTCGTGTGGCTGCAGTCGTCGATTGCCTCGGCCGAGCTCCGCGGGTTCGTGACGATCGGCTTCATGGGATCGTTCACGACGTTCAGCACGTTCAGCTACGAGACGTTGGAGATGCTCCGCGACGGAGAATGGATGCGCGCCTGGGGGTATCTCGCTGGCAGCATCGTGCTCGGAGTCGCGGCGGTTCTGATCGGCACGATGCTGGCGGACGGCCTGCTCAGGATGAGGAGGTAGGTCATGAGCCACGGATTCGAGGGGGAGCGCACGCTGATGCGCATCTTCCTGGGAGAGAGTGACCACTGCCGTGTGGGACCCCACAAAGGGAGACCCCTCTACGAAGCGCTCCTGCTCACCCTCCGGGAAGAGGGCTGCGCCGGCGCCACCGTCGTGCGCGCGATCGCGGGATTCGGCCCCAGCGCGACGATCCACACCGGGAAGGTCCTGCGCCTTTCGACGGACCTTCCGGTGATCGTGGAGGTCGTGGACACCGAAGAGACGCTGCAGCGCGTGCTGCCGATCCTGGACGAGATGATGGGCGGCGGGCTCATCACCATGGAGCGGGCACACGTGATCCTGTACCGCCCGGAGGAGAAGGAGTAGGGAGGGACCTCCGATGCGCCGGACGGGGACGCGATGCACACCCCCCGCCCCGGTGGGCCACGTCGTCCGGGAACCGGGCTGCTACGTAAACGCACCCAGTAAGGTGATCGCGAGCGCTCCGGTCAGGGGCACGACGAGATTGTCGTCCAGCGGCCAGCCAAGGCGCTCGGCCAACGTGGTTACGACGGCCGCACCCAGCGCGACGGGCCAGGGGTGTCGTGTAAGCAGAAGCCCGAGGCTCACCATCAGGAAGACGCCGGTCCCTTCGAGGGAGCCACCGAGGAAAGGGTGCCGCCCCCAGCGCCTCCCCACCCAGCTGGCCGCGGGGTCGGCCAAGGCGAGCAGGAGAATTCCCGAGATCGCGACTCGGCGGGCAAAGAGCGCCACCGTCAGGAACAGGCCCATCGCGTAGAGGGTGGACGACGCGAGCCCCTTTGCTTCGCGCGGCGACGCCAGGTGCGGGAACGCCCGGAAGAAGAGCACGTTCGCGCGTCGGTCGAGGAGGCGGACCCCGTCGAGGGACAACGCCGCCACGACGAGGGCCCCCAAGATCCACAGCGCCGCTCCGCGGGATATCCCGGCCCAGTCGAGCACGGCGACCGCCAGCAGCCCGGTCATGGCGTGGAGGACCCTCCGCCACGGCTGCGCACCCGCGGTCCGGCGGACGAGCGTCTCCAGGCCCGCCGCATCCGGTGGCTGCACGGAGAGTTCCTGGTCGCCCCTCGGAGATCCTTCGGCCAAAGCGCCTCCAATCGTCGGACGAATCCGGCGAAGCAGGGGAGCACATGCTCGGTCCAGACCAAAGGTCAGGCGCCCGCACCCGGCCCGAAAGTCCCTGGCGAGCGCCGCCTTGCTCTTCCCGACCCCGTGGCCTAGCGTCCGATCCGGTCCAACGGACCGTCAACAACCACGGAGGAACCATGAAGCACGCTACCTGTCCGGCCAGCGTACCGACGCTGGTTGGCGCGCTGATGCTCGCCACGGTTTCGGCGGCGCACGCCCAGACCCCGAAGCCCCTCTCTCCCGCACCCGGGAGGTGGGTCGTGCCGGTCAGCCCGGTGGGCCGCTTCAGCGAGCCGGGCGTCGCGGTCGACCCCGACAACCCGCTGCACGTCGTGGCGACCTACCAGGGCAACGCCGCGGTTGCCTATTCGACCGACGGCGGAAAGACCTTCACGCGCGCCACCGGCACCGCGTCGACGCGCTATTCGGGCTCAGGCGACGTTTCGATCACGTACGACAGCCGTGGCCACGCGATTCTCTGCTACATCGCCCTCGACTCCCTCGGCACCTCCCAGTACTGGGGACACAATGCGACGGCGAACGGCATCTACGTGCGTCGCTCACTGGACGGGGGCAAGACCTGGGAGCAGGACGACATCGCCGTGCTCGACCACGAGACGCAGCCGGGCGTGCAGATCCCCTTCGAGGACAAGCCCTACATCGTCGCTGACAACAACCCCGACAGCCCCTACCGCGGGAACCTCTACGTCGGCTGGACCCAGGACCGGCTCAAGGACTCGGGCATCATCTTCAGCCGTTCGACCGACGGCGGTAGGACCTGGTCCCGGACGATCCAGATCAGCCACTCGAGCCTCCCGCGCGACGACAACGGGATGACCGAGGGGTTCGTGGGGGTCGTGACTCCGGACGGGGTGGTTCATACGCTCTGGGCCGGCCAGTACGACGAGTTGCGCTACGCCTCTTCGGACGATGGCGGCAAGACCTTCCACCCGAGCCGCGCGATCGCCAAGACCGGGCCGTCGCGCTTCCACATTCTGGGATTCCCGAGCCGCAACGGGGTGAACGGATACCCCCAGATCTCCATGGTGCCGGGCAAGAACGGAGAAGCGGCACACCTGTACGCCACGTGGAGCGACTACAGGAACGGTGAGGTGGACGTGTTCGCCGTGCACTCCGACGACGAAGGCGTGACCTGGTCGGAGCCCGTGAAGGTCAACACCGACCCGGCCCACGGCGGCGCGGACCACTTTCTCCAGTGGATGGCGGCCGACCCGAAGACCGGAGACCTCTTCGTGTCGTTCTACGACCGCCGGAACGACCCGACCGCGGGCACCGCGCAGTTCGTGCTCGCCCGGTCGACCGACGATGGGAAGTCGTTCGAAAACTACGTCTGGAGCATGGATCCGTTCGGCACGATGAACGTCGTGCTGGGCGACTACACCGGTCTTGCCGCCTTCGACGGATGCGTCTACGGCGTGTGGGCCGAGACTCGCGCGCCCTCGGACGACCACCCCGCCACGGGCCACGGGACCGAGCCGTATCGATATCCACCGACGCAGGTCGTTGTGGGAGGCGCGAACTTCAAGCCGACGGGGTCGTGCACTCGATAGGGAGACGCGGGCGGGCCAGGAGCGGGAACCCAAGCCACCGGGTCCGCCATCGAGGTCCTCGGGACGTCGCCTCTCGACCTCGATCTACAGGTCGAGGGGAGCGTGCGGTGTGATCCGCATCTTCATGAAGCCCTGGGCGAGGGTTGAGGCCGTCGTCGGGCCCTCCCCACCGCCCCGACGAGGCCCAGCAGCCCCACAAGGGGAATCATGCCGGCGGCCAGCAGCTCCCGATCTTCACGCTCCTGCGGCGCCAGGGGCGTGGCGGTGAGCCGGCGGAGCGCCACACCGTCATAGCGCACGATGGGATTCAACAGCATTCGGGTGTGGGGCGTCACGATCACGACCCGGACGTAGCTGTCGGTCGGCCGCACCACATATCGTGCTTCCATGCTGTCCCTCACCTCGCTTCTGACTTCGCCGTTCTGGCCGACGAAGCGAAAGGAGATCGCCCCCGGATCGGTCCGGACCACGAGCGTGTCACCGTGGAGCGTCACCTCCCGCAGACCCACGTCGGAGGCTCCGTGACGGCCGACCACACCGTAGGTGTGCCCGGCCCGCAGAGCCGCGAGGATGTCGGATCGGCGCTTCGTCGGAGCCCGGACCATGGTCCAGGAGACGCCTGTGTCACCCGGCCTGGTCAGATCGTGCTCGTCGTCGTCCGCGATGATCCACGAGAGGTGGCCGGCCGAGAGTGCCGCATCCCAGCGGTCGGCTCCCACTTGCCCCCTCCGCACGACCTCCATCAGCGAGTACCCGGTCAGGTGGCGAAGCACGCTCTTCGGATATCCGTTCCTGAGCCAGGGGTGCGCGAGCGCCACGATCCCTCCGTCCTGGTCCAAGCGATCCAGCACGTATTGCCTGTCCGACAAACTCTGGTCGAGGGGAAAATCCAGCCAGGTCACGCGCTTCGCCCCGATCACCAGCTCGTGGACCTTGTGGAGGTTGTATCCATGCTCGTAGACCGGCACGACGTCCGAGTCGCCGGGCGCTCCCTCGTCGATGCTCTGGTAGTTCGATACGCATGCGATGTCGTAGCCGAGCGTTCGGTAGAAGCGCCGAACCTCGCGAGCGGATTGGTGTCCGTTCGTGATCCCGTGCCACGCGTACGCGTGGGCGTGGAAGTTCGCCTTCCACCAACGTCCCCGCGCTCCGGCATACGGGTCGAAGAGCCGGGAGCCCGCGAAGGGAGCGGGCTTCTCGAATCGGTACTCGGGGAAGATGGTGTAGGACCAACATCCGCCGAGCACCACGAGAGCCAACGACCCCAGACCGAGCCAGGCGATGAGCCGAACCGGGTGGAGAGACCGGATGTGGCTCCGGGCTCGCGCTCCCGCCCGGAGACGATGGTTCGATTCCATGTCTATCTTCCGCTCCGATCCCAGGGACGCCTGAAGTCGTGGGCCAGGAGCACGGTCACCGAGAACTCGGGGTGGCCCAGCCGGGTGAGCACGACGCGCCCCTCCGGCTCCACCGAGCGGAAGTGTGCCGCGAATCTGGCCGCGGCGTCCGTACCACCCGTGCCGGAAGGTGTGCGCTCCACGATCACCGCGTCCCTCCCGAGGAAGGCGGTCTGGGGATCCAGAAACCGAAACTGGTGTGGGCTGTCGCACAGGCAGACCGTGGGTACGTCGGGACCCATCGCGTACGCGACCTTCCCGGCTTCGATCCAACTCGGGGACGCCAGGAAGCGCGTGCTGTCGGCAAGCAGCCCACGCTTCGCCAGGGCCGGCGCCAGCGCCCGCCAATCCATCGCCTCCCATGAAGGGTCGCCCCGGCGGAAGAGCGGCGGCGCGGCACGGGCGATCCATCCCGTCGCCGTGTGGGTGGCCAGAATCGTGACGAGCACGAGGAAACCCGCCACCGAGAACCTGAGCCAGCCTCTCACCGCCCTCCTACCCGACTTCAGCCACCGGTCGACCGCCTCCCCGAGGAGGGGGAAGAGGAAGAGGTAGCCCGGCGCCTCCCAGTGCGGCAGGCCCGGGTGGCCTCCGAGCGAGGGGAGGGTGAACACCACGATGGGTCCGAGCGCCAAGCAGCAGAGCAGCCACCGTTTCGCGTCGCGCGGGCCGGCGGCCAGACCGCGGACGAAGAGCCAGACGAGTGGCACCCAGATCCACGGGAGGACGTAGCCGGCCTGCCCGCCGATCGACTGGAGGAAGGACGTGAGGTGGATGCCCGCCGGCGCCGCGCGACCGCCCTGGAACCGGAAGGAAATCCAGTCGTGGCTAGCGTTCCAGTAGAGCACCGGCGTGAACATCACCACCGTCACCAGGGCGGCCAGGTAAGGCCCCGGACGCCGCAGCCAGCCCCTGCTCTCGCGTCGCGTGAGCAGGAAGAGGAACGTCCCGGCCGCGACAAACATCCCGTGGTACTTCGAGAGGAGCGCCAGGCCGCTCAGGATGCCGGCGCCGAGCCACCACCCTGTCGGGTGAGTGGGGGGCTCTCGGCCGACGAGCACGGGCACCAGACAGAGGGCGGCCGCGAGCATGAAGAACATCAGCGGCCCGTCCGGAAGGACCCATCCGCCCGTGCTGACGCTGAAGACCGGCGACACGTTGAGCAGGAGCGCAGCGTAGAAGCCGGCCCGCTCTCCATACAGGCGGGCCGTGAGCCGGTACATCAGCCACGTAGTGCCCGCGAAGAAGAGAATGAAGGGGAGACGCATGAGGACCCGGTTCTCGCTGTGTGTCAGCTTCGCGAGCGCACCCGGGATCCAGAAGGAGATCGGTGGATGATCGAAGTAACTGAGGCTCAACCCCCGCGACACCGACACCGCGTACGACTCGTCCACACCGAGCCCGATCGTCCAGGCGAGGACGAGTCGCAGCAGGATGCCGACCGCCACCAGAAGCAGCACCGCCCGTCCGGCGTCGACCGAGCCGAGACCGAGCCCACCACCGCGAGCATCCCCGGGGTACAGCCCGTCGGCACGATCCATCCAATCCCCATCGTTCCCCCGATTCGACTCGGGCGTGACACGTCCTCAGCGACCAGGTGGTTCTCCGGGCACGGCGGTGGAGTTCCCGCGCCGCGGTCCACCGACGATAGAAGGCCGAGGCTGACGGACGGCTAACAGGTCGCTGAAGAAGGGGATGGCAGGCAGGCTCGCGGGCGAGGGCATCTCGTTCACGGCCACAGCGACGTTGGCCTCAACCTCCCTTCACGTACTCGTCGTACCACGCGATGACACGATTCAACCGGTCGAGAAGGTGCTTCTCCTCCCTCAGTCCGTGGGGCTCCCTGGGATAGAGCACATACTCCACCGGCACCCCGTAGCGCTTGAGCGGCCGATAGAGCTGGTCGCTCTGGCCCTGGGGGTCGGTCGTGTCTTCCGTGCCCTGCAGGATGAGGGTCGGGGTGCGGATGTTCTTCGCGAACGTGACCGGTGAATGCTGGATGAAGGCGTCGAGGTTCTCGTACGGGAGGCCCCAGAACCACTCGTCGTAGGCAGGGCCCGCCTCGGTGCCGAACTCGCTGGCGAGATCGGAGAGACCGGCGCCCACCACCGCCGCCTTGAATCGGTGGGTCTGGGTGATGGCCCACTCGGACATGTACCCTCCGTAGGACCACCCCCCGATGCCCAGCCGGTCGGGATCCACGAGACCGCGGGCGATGACGGTGTCGACTCCGGCCATGACGTCCCGATAGTCGCCACCGCCCCAGTCCCCACGGTTCGACGCGAGGAAGGCCCAGCCGTATCCCACCGAGCCACGGATGTTCGGGTAGAGCACGGCGTAGCCTCGCGCGGCGAGAAGCTGGCCCCACGGCTCGAAGTGATCGCCCCAACGCCCGGTCGGCCCACCGTGGATGAGAACCACGAGCGGGGGCTTCTCACCATCGGCCTGGCCGGACGGCATGAGGAGCGCTGCCTCGATCGGCGTGCCGTCGAAGCTCTTGTAGGTGAGCATCCGGGGTGTCGCGAGCGGCGGATGTCCCCATCCGGCGTTCAGCTCCGTCACGCGCTCCGCCTGTGCACCCTTCACGGAGATCCACAGCTCGGGAGCCCGGGTGGTCGTCTCTCCGACGAAGGCCAGCGTGCCCCCCCGGAGCGAGTACGTGGTCGGGTTGACGGGCGCGTCGACCAGGGAACGGACGGATCCATCGAGACCGAGCCGCACCATGCGGATGGCGAAGCCGTCCGTGACCCCGGCCGTGAGGGTCCCGTCGGGCTGCCAGCGGACGGCCCCCATCCGACGATCGAGTGTCGCGGCGGTGAGGTTTCTCGGCTCGGAGGCCCCGAGCTCCTGGACATAGACGTCGTAAGGCGACGGCCCGTCGAGCCGGGCGGCGATGTATGCGATCCGTCGGCCGTCCGGTGAGACTTCGACATTTCCGAACGGTCCTTTCGGGGAAGCCACGACCGTCACGCTGCTGTCGCCGAGGCTCACCCGCACGATCCGCTCCGTGTGCTCGTCGGACGCGGGGCGATCCGTGGCAGTGCCGATCAGGGCGTCGCCGCTCGGCATCCAGGTCACCTCCCCGAAGCTCCACGGCTCCTTGGTGAGCTGTCGGACCTTCTTCGTCGCGACGTCCACCGTCCAGGCACGCGCGTGCCGATCGTCCTTGTCGACCACCCGGGCGTCGTCCTTCTCCGCGATCCTCTTCTTCTCTTCCTCCGTGCGGGGCGCCGTCGCGACGAAGGCGATCGAGCCACCGTCGGGCGACCAGGCGAAGCTTCCGACGGAACGTTCACCCTCGGTCAGGGGAGCCGCCTCTCCGCCGTCCATGGGAAGGAGGTACAGCTGCCTCCCCTCATCGCGGTCCGAAAGGAACGCCAGCGTTCGACCGTCCGGCGACCAGCGCGGCGAGGACTCCGAGCCGTCGGAATAGGTGAGTCTGCGGACGTGTCGGGTCGCGACGTCGACCATCCAGATGGCACGGTCCCGCTCATCACCCTCGGGTGGCTCGGTGACGACGAAGGCCACGCGGCTCCCATCGGGTGAGACCCGGACGTCGCCGAGTTGCCGGATCCGGAGCGTCTGCTCCGGCGTGAGCGTATCCGGAGCTTGCGCGGCGGACGGCGCCACGCCGGCGGTTGCCTGGAGGGAGACGAGCAGGGCCAGACAGGCGAAGGTCATTGTGGTCTCTCCGAAAATGCTCGGGTCACGGGTGTGGGCATCGCTCGTGCCTGGCCGGCCAGGAGCCTCCTGAGCCTACCGCAGGTCCCTCAGAACATCTTGCCCGACAACGAAGGCTCCTTGTCGGTTCGGGTTCCGATCTTGATGAACGTCTCGAGCCGCGGAACCCCTTCCGAGTGCAGGGTCTCGTGGACGCGTCGCACCGCATCGAAGATGTCGGTCAGCTCACCCTCGACATCGGTGCCGTTCGGGTGAAGCTGGGGCTCGAGCCCCGAGTCCACCAGCACGGCGTGGACCCGCCGGATCTGTTTCCGGACCGAAACGCCCACCCCCACGGGAATCACCTGGATCTCGACCGTAGCCTTCATGGTCACCTCGCTGTGGAATGCCGTCCATGCCGAATCCGGACGGTATGGAACTCACGGTAGGAGACTCTCGGGATCGCGCAATGGGGTGCCTCGGGGGCGCCCCCGGGAGGCCCGGGACTGTCGGAGCGACGCAGAGATTTCCTACCTTCGATGATGGAGCACGACACGCGCGCATGGGGATGGTGGCGCCACCGCCTGTTCCAGGTGGGGGTGATCCTGAAGGGCCTCGACGGGGCCCTCGAGGTGGCCGGCGGAATCCTGCTCGCCGTGTTCGGCGCGTCGGGCATCAGTCGCGCCGTGAGGTTCTTGACGCAGCACGAGCTCTCCGAGGACCCCCACGACGTTCTGGCCGGCTGGCTCGTTCGCCATCTCCGCGATGTCGGCCACGAGACCGTGCACTTCGCGATCGCGTACCTGTCGGTCCACGGGATCGTGAAGCTCGTCCTCGCGGCGGGCCTGATCCGCGAGCGCCTCCGCGTCTTCCCCTGGGCGCTCGGCTTCCTCGGACTCTTCGTGCTGTATCAGTGCTACCGGCTGCTGGTCGGGTTCTCCTACGGCCTGGCGTTCTTGACGGCGCTCGACTTCGTGATCATGGCCTTCGTGTGGGTGGAGTACCGGTCGCTTCGCCGACAGAAGTAACGCCGGCCCCCGGCCGAGCGGACATTGTTCACCCCTACCGCGGATCCGCTGACATCGTGAGCCAGAGCACCCTCCATCTGCCAGACACGCTCCACGACTACCTTCTCGACCGTTCCCTGCGCGAGCCGCCTCTGCTCGGCCGACTCCGCGAAGAGACGGGCGCCATGGAGCAGGCCAGCATGCAGATCGCGCCCGAACAGGGACAGCTCCTCGCGCTCCTGGTGGAGTTGCTCGGCGCTCGGCGCGCCCTCGAGGTGGGCACCTTCACGGGATACAGCTCGCTGGTGGTCGCCCTCGCACTGCCGGAGGAGGGCAGACTCGTGGCGTGTGACGTGAGCGAGGAGTGGACCGCCGTCGCGCGGCGATACTGGGAGGAGGCGGGCGTCGCCCACAAGATCGATCTGCGCCTCGCACCGGCCGTGCAGACGCTGGACGAGCTCCTGCGTGCGGGAGAGGAAGGCTCGTTCGACTTCGCGTTCATCGACGCGGACAAACGATCGTATCGAGCCTACTACGAGCGCGCGCTCCGTCTTCTCCGCCCCGGCGGGCTCGTGGCGGTGGACAACACCCTCTGGAGCGGTAGGGTCGCCGACCCCGAGGTGGTGGACGACGACACCGTGGCCCTTCGCGCCTTCAACGCCGAGCTCCACGAGGACGAGCGCGTCACACTGAGCCTCGTGCCGATCGGGGACGGGCTGACGTTGGCGAGGAAGCGGTAGGGACGCTTAGCACGAGCACGGCACGTTGCGTTACGCGTGCCACGGAGCCGTGCCGCTCCGCTCAACTCTGTCTGTGGATGCCCGTGGCCTTGAGGATGTCCTCCATGAGACACCACCGGGTGAGCGAGGACTGGACGAGGTTCACGCCCACGAAGGCGGTGAAGAGGAACCACCAGGGGCTCACCCAAACCCCCAGCGCCAGGGATACGAGAATGAAGGTGCCGGCGATGAGTCGGATCTTGTGGTGAAGGCTCATTCGTCGCTCCGGAGCTCAGGCGTTGACGTCGGGTGAGGGCAGGCCCGACGTGACCGCTTTGTCGACGTCGACCTGCCACGCGTGAATGGGATGGGTGGGGTCCTTGCAGCCGGTGCATGTGCTCACGGCCGCCAGGAGCTCCTCCGCCTTGTCGGCCCCCAGGAAGACCAGGAGCATGCGGGACTGGTATGGGGCCACCTTTCCGTACCAGCCCGCCGTGCCCATGCCGTGCCCTTCGATGGGAAGCTCGCTGTAGGCGACGAGATGATGCTCGGCCAGAAGCCGCTCCACGTTGGGCGTGTCGTCTTCCAGGAACATGAGGATTACGAGCTTCATGGGATCACTCCTCATACGTCGGGGCCGGCCGGAGCCGGCTGAGGGGACGCGGAAGGCGGTGTGGCCCCACGATCCGCCACGTTCCGCCGCTTCAGCAGGAAGTAGATACCGGGAACCACGATCAGCGAGAGGACCGTAGAGGCCATGGACCCGGCCACGAGCGCCACGGCGAGCCCCTGGAAGATCGGGTCGAAGAGGATCACGAACGCGCCGATGATCACAGCGGCGGCCGTGATGACGATGGGCCGCGTGCGGACGGCACCGGCTTCGATGATGGCCTGCTGCAGAGGGACGCCGTCGTCGAGTCGCGCCTCCAGGTAGTCGATCAGAAGGATGCCGTTGCGCACCATGATCCCCGCCAGCGCGATCATGCCGATCATCGATGTGGCCGTGAAGAACGCACCCACCAGAAGGTGGCCCGGTGCGATACCGATGAGCGTGAGCGGGATGGCCACCATCATGACCAGAGGCGTCAGGAAGGAGCCGAACCAGGCCACGATGAGCACGTAGATCAGCACGAGCGCGCCCGCGAAGGCCACGCCGAGGTCACGGAACACCTCGTACGTGATCTGCCACTCTCCGTCCCACTTCATCACCGGCCGCTCCGTCACCTCGGGCTCCCTGGCGAAGAGCCGCCCCAGGGGCTGGCCTCCGGCCACGTGGATCCCGTCCAGGCGCTTCTCCATGTCGAGGATCGCGTACACCGGGCTCTCCTCGGTGCCCGCCACGTCGCCCATGACGTAGACCACGGGCTTGCCGTTCTTGCGATCCACCACCTGGGGACGCGTCGACTCCGTCCTCCGGACCAGCTCGCCGGCGGGCACCATCCCACCGGACCTGGAGCCCAGTCGGATTCGGCCCAGCCGATCGATACCGGAGCGGTCGGGCTCGTCGACCTGCACCCTGATGGGCACCGGATCGCGGGCGGCCGGATCCGAAAGGTGCGAGACGACCTGCCCGCCCAAGGCCAGGCGGAGCGCCCCGACGACCTGCTCCTTCGCGACGCCGGACAGCGCGGCCTTCTCGGCGTCCACGTTCAGATCGACTTCCCTCTGAGGCGCTGCCAGGGACCAGTCGACGTCCACGACGCCTTCCTGCGCTTCGAAGCGGTCCATGACCTGCCGGGCCACGCGCACCCGCTCCGACGGATCGTCGCCGTACACCTCCGCCACCAGCGTCGAGAGCACCGGTGGGCCGGGCGGTACTTCCACGACCTTCGCGCGCGCTCCGGTGCCGGACTTCGCTACGATGGAGTCCACGATGGGCCGCAGGGCCACCGCGATGTCGTGGCTCTTGGCGGAGCGCTCCTCCTTGTCCACCAGGTTGACCTGCAGGTCCGCGACGTGTGGACCCCGGCGCAGGTAGTAGTGGCGGATCATCCCGTTGAAGTTGAAGGGCGCCGCCACACCCGCGTAGAGCTGCACGTCCGAGACGTCGGGCGCCCCACCCACCGCGCGACCGATGTCGCTGGCCAATGCCACGGTGGCCTCGAGCGGAGTCCCCTCCGGAAGGTCCACGATTACCTGGACCTCGTTCTTGTCGTCGAAGGGGAGCATCTTCACCTTGACCCACCGGGTCAGGAACATCCCTCCGGCGCCCATCAGGAGGACGAACACCGTGGCCAACGCCCCCCACATGGCCGCTGGTCGCGCCAGAAGCGGCCGCATGAGGGCGCCGTAGAGCTTGTAGATCCGGGTGTCCTTCAGGTCATACGTGGGCCCTTCGCCGCCCTCATCGCGTTGCCCGTGGCTTTTCCCGAGCATCTTGTACGCCAGCCAGGGCGTGATGGTCAGTGCCACCAGAAGGGAAAAGATCATCGCGACCGTGGCGCCCACCGGCATGGGGCTCATGTAGGGCCCCATGAGTCCGCTCACGAAGAGCATCGGCAGCACCGCCGCGATGACGGTGAGCGTGGCGAGGATGGTGGGATTACCCACCTCATCGACCGCGGCGAGCGCCGCCGCCCGGAGCGGGCGGTCCTTCATGCTGAAGTGACGCTCCATGTTCTCGGCCACGATGATGGAGTCGTCCACCACGATGCCCGTGACGAAGATGAGCGCGAAGAGCGTCACCCGGTTCAGCGTGTACCCGAACACGTGGTACACGAAGAGCGTGAGCGCGAAGGTGAGCGGCACCGACATCATGACGACGACCGCGCTGCGCCATCCCATGGTCAGGAGGATCACGAGCCCGACCGAGAGCACCGCCAGGATCAGGTGTTCCTGGAGCGTACGCACCTTCTGATGGGCGGTCTCTCCATAGTTCCGCGTGACCTCGGCGGTCACGTTTTCCGGGACGATGCGTCCGTGCGCCTCCCGGAGGCGGGCTTCGAGCGCTCTCCCGAGCTTCGTCGCATCGGCGCCGGGCCTCTTGGACACGGCGATCGTGACCATCGGGGTCCAGTCCCCCCGCTCCCCCGACTGGAACGTGTAGTGTGTCACTTCGGCGGGCCCGTCCACGACCTTGGCCACGTCCTTGACCTGGATGAGCGCGCCGTCGCGCACGTCCAGGACCACGTTGCCGACGTCTTCGGCGTTGGAGAGAAACGGTCCCGCCGTGACCCGCACCACCTTGTCGTCGGCGGTGTAGGTGCCTGCGTCCGCCTGCACGTTCTCGCCGGAGAGACGCTGGGTGACCCGCAACGGATCGATGCCGTAGGTGGCCATCCGTTCGGGATCCAACTCCACCCTCATCTCCCTCGGATAACCACCCACGACCTGCACGTCGCGGACCTCCGGGACCGTCTCGAGCTCCACGCGCAGCTCATCCGCCACTCTGCGCAGATCGCCACCGTCCAGGCCGCCGCCATAGAGCGTTGCGGTGAAGAAGGGCACATCGTCGATGGTGACGGTCTTCACCAACGGGAACTGCAGTCCCGGCGGCATGCGGTCGGCGTACTTCATGAGTGTGCTGTAGAGCTGGACCAGGCTCTTCTCCATGTCCCGGCCCACCTCGAAGCGGACCGTCACCAGCCCGAGCCCGGGCTCCGCATGGCTGTAGACGTACTCCACGCCTTCGATGCCCGAGAGCACGTTCTCGAGCGGGACCAGCACCCGGTTCTCCACCTCCTTCGGCGTGGCGCCCGGGAGCGGCAGGTAGAGGTCCGCCAGGGGCACGATGATCTGTGGCTCCTCCTCGCTCGGCATGTGCATCACCGTCCAGGCACCCACGCCCAGGGCCGCTGCCATCAGGAGCGGCGTGAGCTTGGACTGGAGGAAGAGCCCGGCGAGACGCCCGGCGACGTTCTGCTTCACGGGCCCACCTCCCGGACGGGCGCGGGCGCAGCGCCCCCGCCCCCGGGCGCCGTCCACGGCTCCGTGTGAGCCGCGGACACCGGTCTCCCGTCGGTGAGCTCCGGGCCGGGGTTACGCACCACGGTGAGATCTCCCGCGGGACCGGCCAACAGCTCCACCCCGTCGTCACGGGTCTGTCCCAGCCTGACCCAGCGAAGGCGAAGAGTGTCCGCCTCGAGAGAAAACACGCCGGTCAGCTGCCCCCGGCTCACGATCGCGTCGGTGGGAATCCAACGCGGGCCGGCGTCCTGGTGCTGCACCTCGAGCCGTGCGTACGTGCCCGGGATGATCTGTCCGGATCCGCCGTCCAGCACCGCCTCGACCCTGAACGTCCGACTTCCGTCCCCCAGCGCGGGTACGACCCGGTCGATGTGGGCCGCGCGAACCTCACCGTCGACGCGCACCCCGACGGGATCACCCACGGACAGGGTCCCGGCGCTGCGCGCGGGCAGCTCGGCCACGACCTTGAGGGTTCCGGACGTAACCAGGGTGAACAGGGGGCGGCCCGGAACCGCCAGGTCACCGGGATCGACGTTGCGCCGCGTGATCACACCGTCGAACGGTGCGCGCACCACGGCGTACGCCTCCTGCGCCTCTGCCTCGGTCCGCTGGGCACGCGCCCCGTCCAAGGCCGCCTTCGCCTGGTCCAGCTCCTGCTGCGATGCGGCCCCGTCGGCGTGGAGGTTGTCGATGCGTCGATACGACTGCTCGGCCAGCGTCGCCTGGGCACGCGCGGCGGCCACGCGTGCGCGCACGTCGGCGGCGTCCAGCGACACGAGCGCATCGCCCGCGCGGACCCGGGCGCCCACGTCGACCTGGACGCGCTGGACGGTCCCGCTCATGCGGGTGGCAATGTCCGCCCTTCGCTGCGAGGCGACCACGGCGGGGTACGTCTCGACGGTGGGAGCCCGCTGTACGGCGGACACGGTCACCTCGGTCGGTTCCTCCGGGCGCGGAATCCGGCCCGGCTCGTCGGAGCTGCATGCCACCAAGGTCAAGGCGGCGGTGAGCAAGGTCAGTCGCTTCATCGATCCGATCCTCCGGAGACGTCGTCGTTGGTGGTGTCGGTCAGGAACGCCAGTCGAGCCACGGCGATGTGGAGCCCCAGGCGCGCGTCGACAGCCTGGGTGCGCAGGGCCGCGGCCTGCGCTTCGGCGGCCAGCAGATCGGCCGTCGTCACGAGTCCTTCCTCGAAGCGGCGACGCATGAGGCGCGCGGCTTCCGCCGCCGCGTCCGCCGCTGCCTCCGCTGCCACCACCCCCTGACTCGCGGCCTCGACGCCGCGGCGGGTCTCCGACACCTGGGCTTCGGCTTCACGGACGCGCTGGGCGTGCTCGCTGCGGGCAGCGTCCCGCGTGGCGGAGGCCGCTCGCCGCAGCGCAGCGATCCTGAACCCGGTGAAGACGGGGACGCGCACCTGGAATCCCACCGTCCAGTCTCCCTCCGCGCCCGAGAACGCGTCGGGGGCATGGGATTCGAGGCGGGCGAAGCCCTCGATACGGGGAAGGCGTGCCCGGCCGGCCTGCTTCACGCGCGCATCCGCCGCGCGCAATCCGGCCTCGGACGCCCTCAGGTCCAGACGGCGCTCCAGATTCACGTCCCGGGCAGGGGTGTCCAACACGAAGGTGGTGTCCGTGGGCACGGGCTCACGACCCTGGGGCCAGCCGAGGGCCACCGCGAGCCGCTCCCGGGCATCGGCCACGCCTCGCTCGGCGTCGATGCGCCTGGCCCGCGCCCCTTCGCGAGCGGCTCGTGCCTGGAGGACATCCGCTTCGGTGAGCACGCCCTGGGCCAGGCGCAGCTCGGCCCGTTCGGCGTCAGCCTCGGCGGCTTCGAGCGCCGTGGCCGCCGCGTTCAGCCGACGCTGGGCGCCGACGGCTTCCACATAGCGGGTCTCCACTCTGAAGGCAGCCGCCCTCGCGGCCCACCTCGCGCCCAGTCCCGCGGCCTCCGCCTGGGCTCGGGCCGCCCGGTAGCCGGCATCGGCGGAGAAGTCGACCGGGGCCCACTGCGCGCCCACGGCGCCACTCCAATCGGTCAACGGGTCCGGGTGGTTCAGCGTCGCTGGATCGAAGTCCTGCTGGGTGAACCGGCCCTGGCGCAGTCGACCGCCGAACGCCGCCACCGGATCGTCGGAGCGTACGGCGCCCGCCTCGAGGCCTACGGTCGGCCACCGGTACGAGCCCGCCGCCCGGCTTCCCTGGCGGGCCGCTTCGGCGCGGGCCCTCGCGGCCAAGACGTCCGGACTCTGACGCCGCGCCTGGGCCAACGCCTCGCGGAGCGTGATCGGGCGCTCCTGAGCCCGCGCGGGCGCAGCGGCGAGCATGGCCAGCAGTGGAAGCAACCGCAACATGGGATAATTCATATGTCCGTATGTCATGGGTCGAAAAAACGAGCTGCCGGCCTTCCGGCAGCTCGGATCCACTCGGTCGAGAAGGGGGCCGGCAACCAGACGTGTGTCCCTGCGCCGGACGCTCCGCGCCTCCTGATAGAGAGATAGAGACATTAATATATTTCTATTTTCTGTCAACACGGGGCCCCCGGCGGGGGGCGGACGAGCCGACCGACTCTTCGACTGCTCGGGACGTGCGTCTCGACAGCACCCGGATGAAACCGGCCGATCGGATTCGGGCTCGGCTTCACGTATGACAATCTCCACGTCGAGCCCGCGAGCTCCTTCGGCCCCGCGGTCCGCGACGTCCTTGCTGTGCACGGCACCACGCTCTACCCTGCTGTCAACCTGAGCGTGCGGCTGCCTCCCCACCCGTATGGAGTTCCTGGGCTCATGACCCGATCCTCTCCGGCGCCCCTCGGCCGCCGTCCCTCCCGCGCGCGCTACCGGTCTTGATCGACCGTCTCGACGCAGCCATAGGCGACCGCTACACGATCGAGCGCGAGCTCGGTCAGGGCGGCATGGCAACCGTCTACCTGGCCCGCGACAACCGGCACGACCGGGGGGTCGCGCTGAAGGTGCTGCGGCCCGAGCTCGCTGCGGTGATCGGCGCCGAACGGTTCCTGGCCGAGATCAAGACCACGGCGAACCTCCAGCACCCGCACATCCTGCCGCTCCACGACTCGGGCGAGGCCGCCGGCACCGTCTTCTACGTGATGCCCTACGTCGAGGGCGAGTCTCTGCGCGACCGTCTCGATCGCGAGCATCAGCTTCCCGTGGACGAAGCGGTCCGCATCGCGGTGGAGATAGGGGGAGCGCTCGACTACGCCCACCGGCACGGCGTGGTGCATCGCGACATCAAGCCCGAGAACATCCTGCTGCATGACGGATCCGCCCTCGTGGCCGACTTCGGCATCGCGCTGGCCGTCTCCCGGCTGGAAGGCGGCACCCGGATGACCGAGACGGGCATGTCGCTCGGCACGCCGCACTACATGAGCCCAGAACAGGCCATGGGCGAGCGCGAGATCACACCCAAGGCCGACATCTACGCACTCGGATGCGTGCTCTACGAGATGCTAGCCGGGGAGCCGCCCTTCACCGGGCCGACGGCCCAGGCGATCGTGGCCCGGGTGGTGACCGAGGAGCCACGGGCGCTCACCGGGCAGAGGAAGACCATCCCGGCGAACGTCGAAGCCGCCGTCCGGACGGCCCTCCAGAAGCTCCCGGCCGACCGGTTCGCATCGGCCGCGGCCTTCGTGGAGGCGCTCGGAGATCGCACCTTCGGCGCCGCCTCCGGCAGAGCGGAGGCCGGCGCGCAGTCCGGCTCCGCGCCGCCCGCTCGCGGACGCGGGCTCACCGCCGTGCTCGCCGCGTGCACGGTCCTGGCCACGGTGCTCGCCGGTTGGGGATGGCTCACCGTGCGGTCGCTCTCGCATCGCCTCCCGACCTGGCAGCACATCACGCTGGGCGACAGCGCCCACGTTGTGACCGACTACCAGGGACTGGCGCTCTCACCGGACGGTTCGACGCTGGTCTTCAAGGACGACCGGCAAAATGGTCTGCTGTGGGTCAAGCGGCGGGACCGCCTCGATCCCACACCGATCCCCGGGACGGAGCGGGCCCAGAACCCCTCGTTCTCGCCGGATGGTCAGTGGGTCGCGTTCGCGGCCGACCGACGCTTGAAGAAGGTGCGGGCGAGCGGGGGAGCGACCGTGACGCTCGCGGACTCCGTAGGCCCGCAGTTCAGCGGGCTGACCTGGCTGGACGACGGTACGATCGTCTTCGGAACCCCGGAGCAGACGCGGTTCATGCGCGTGAGTGCCGCGGGCGGGCCGAGCGCGCAAATCCTCACCGCGGACTCGCTGGCAGGCGGGGGGATCGGGCTGCCGGTCGCCTTGCCCGGATCCCAGGGCCTGCTGTTCCAGTACTGCACTTCCGGATGCACCTCGACGAGCGTGCACGTGCTCGACCTGCGCACCGAACAGCAGAAGGAGCTCCTCCCAGATGCGGTAAGCCCGTCGTACCTCCCGGACGGACGGCTGATGTGGGTGCGACTGGATGGCGTGGCCATGGCCGCCCCGTTCGACCTCGATCGGCTCGAGATCACGGGAGAGGCCACGCCGGTGCTGGAGGGCATCCAGGTTCAGCCGCTCAACGGGTCGGCGATTCTCGCATGGTCGCGCTCGGGATCGCTGGTGTACGCTCGCGCCTCGGCCGGGGCGAACGACTATACGGTGGTGCGCGTGAGGCGGGACGGGTCCGCCACGCCTGTGGACACGGCCTGGTACGGCGCGATCAACTCCTTCACGCTCGCCCCGAGCGGGGATCGAATCGCCGCGGCGATCGGGCTCGGCAGCAGCCTGAACATCTGGGTCAAGCCGCTCGGCCAGGGTCCCGCCACCCGCCTGACCTTCGGCAATCAGGACCGGCGGCCAGCCTGGTCTCCGGACGGGAAGAACGTCGCGTTCATCCGGGACAGCGCCAACACGAGCATCGTCGTCGAGCACCCTGCGGACGGTACCGGTCCGGACGAGCGCCTGGCCCGCATCGACCGCATGATCCAGGAGGTCGCGTGGTCGCCGGACGGGCGTTGGCTCGTGCTCAGGACGGACAATACGGCGTACGGGGCCGGCGACCTCGTCGGCGTGCGTACCGACGGAGACACCACAGCGGTGCCCCTGGTGGCGAGCAGCTTCTCGGAGCTGCACCCGGCGGTCTCACCTGACGGACGCTGGCTCGCGTACATGTCGAACGAGAGCGGAACCAACGAGGTATACGTTCGGCCGTTTCCCGAGACCGGCACCGGCCACTGGCAGATCTCGAGCGGGGGCGGTTCGTCACCGGTCTGGTCGCCGAACGCGAGCGCCCTCTATTTCCTGGACGGCGCGGGACGCCTGGTATCGGCCCGGATCGACACTCGCGACGGGTTCCACGTCCTGGGTCTGACCCCGCTCTTCGACGCCTCCGGTACCACGTTCGACGGGTTCCACACGTTCTTCTCGGTGACACCGGACGACAGCGCGTTCCTGTTCCTGGCTCCACGCCACGCGGGCCTGGCCACGGGCGGCGCGAAGCTCGTCTGGGTGGACGACTGGTTCTCCGATCTGAGGGCACGCCTGCGGCAGTAGGGCCACGGGGCGGTCGTCGGTCACCCCCGCCCGGCATCGATTCTCCTTGCCGTGGGGGCCCCGCTCACCGAGCCGGCGGGATCCCCAGACGTTCCCGAGGTGCGCCCAGGAGCTGCTCCGCGGCCAACGCCGAGCCCAGCAGCGCCTCGTCACTCCTGCCGGGCGCCACCAACTGAAGCGACGCCGGCATCCCGGCCCGGTCCAGCCCGACCGGCAAGCTCAAGGCACAGAGTCCGAGGATGCTCGCCGGGCTCGTGGGCCGGAGGAGCGCGGCGTTGACCTCCATGTACCGCTCCAGGTCGTCGAGCTCGGAGACGGGCGGGGGAGTCAGGAGCGCGCCCGGCAGCGCGAGCACGTCCACCTCTGCGAAGAGAGCCGGCGCCGCCTCAACCATCCGGCGGCGCTCCGCCATCGCCTGGGTGTAGGCGGCTCCCCCGAGCTCGCTCGCCGCCCGGAGCCGCCGCCCCACGGTCGGATGCAGAATCTCCATCCACCCCGGAAGGTCACGTTCGAGAAAGGCCCGACACTCCGCCCCGGCGATCCCGCCGTGGGCATAGAGGTGAGCCGCCTCGTCGAGGAGGGTGCCGTCGACCTCCACCAACGTCCAGCCCCCCGCCTCGAGCTCGGACAGAGCCGATTGAACGGCATCCGCGACGTCCGTCTGGCACGCGCGCCAGATTTCCGAGCGGGGCACGCCGATCCGGAGCCCTCGCTGGCCGGGGTCCTCCAGATGCTCCAACAACGCCGCCGGGTCACCCCAGGACGGGTCGACCGATCCGAAGAAGTAGACGGAGTCGGCCACGGAACGAGTCAGCGCGCCCACGCTATCGAGGGTGGAGCTGAGCGGCACCACGCCGTCCGTGGGCCAACGACCATGCGTCGTCTTATGGCCGACGGTGCCGGTCAGCGCGGCGGGAATCCGGATCGAGCCGCCCGTGTCCGTGCCCAACGCCACCAGCGCCGATCCCTCGTGCAGGCTCACGCCCGCGCCGCAGGACGAGCCACCGGGAATCCGGTGCGTGCGCGCGTCCCAAGGATTGCGGGGAGTACCCCAGTGCGGGTTGATCCCGACCGCCCCGTAGGCGAGCTCGACCGTGTGGGTCTTGCCTACGATGACGGCCCCATGCGTGCGCAGGTTCTGCACCAACCACGCATCCTGGGACCAAACATCGGGCAGCCTCCGCGCCGTGCCCGCGTAGGTGGGAAGGCCCGTGACACCGTAGAGGTCCTTGACCGAGACGGGGATTCCGCAGAGTGGGTCGGGGTGCGAGTCCTCGGCGAGCATCCGATCGGCCGCCGCCGCCGCCGCCAGCACCCACTCCGGCTCGACATGCTTGTAGGCGCCGAGCTCGGGATCACGCAGCAGGTACCACCGCAGCGCTTCGGTGACCAGCTCCGTCGAAGAGATCACGCGACGCCGAAGCGCGTCGGCGACGTCGGACAACGGACGATCCAGAATGTTCAAGAGTGTCGCCCTCGGTTGGAGTCTCCCGCTACCGCACCACGCTCCAGATGTCGATCACGCCCCTCGTGGCGTGCGCGTTCGCGTTCCCTTCGGGGAGCGCGATACGCCCGTCGGCCACGATGGGACTGTTCCAGTGGCCACCCCCGCAGTCTAGCTCGGCCACTACCTTGCCGGTCGTTGCCTCATAGACGCGCAGCCCGCCGTCGGGATCATAGACGAACACCAGTCCGTCGGCGACGACCGGGCTCGTACCGCCCCGGCCGTCGCGCCAGAGGGGCTCCAGATCGGTTCGGTCCAGCGTCCACGCCGAAGTGCCGCCACGGTCGGCCGCGAACAGCCGGGTCCCGGCATCGTCGTGCAGCACGGCCGGTGCGCTGAACAATCGGTCGCCGGACGGCGTGTCCACGTGGGACGCCTCCCCCCCACGGTGGGCCTCTACGCCCTGCATCCGGCTCCAGTCGATGACCCGGATGATCCGGTCCTTTCCTCCCTGCGCGATCAGCCCGTTGCCCAGAAGAACCGGGGCCGTAGAGCCGAGGTCGACGTCCCGGTCTTCGAGGCGTCGGGTGTCGTCCGGCGTGTAGTTCCCCAGAATGCGGGTCGCGTCAGGGTCGAGCTCGATGACGGCGTCGCCCCAGTTCGTGCGGCCGTCCCATCGGCCGTCTCCGGTCGCGACGAAGATGTGCCCGGTGGTGGAGTCGATCACCGCGCCCGCGCGACCCCAGATGGCCGAGCCGCTCTCGGAACAGGAAGAGGGAACGATGACACCCGACCGGTCGCTGCACAGCGAGTTCCACACGTGCAGGAGACGGCCATCGGAGGCATCGATGATCGCGACATGCCCCTGGTAGGGCGGCCGGTCACCGATGTAGCCGCCCGTGGTGACGACCACGCGCCCCCGGAAGTAGTTGAGTGCCGAGGGGATCTTCTCTCGGCGAGGAAGCCGTGTGACGGCCGTGCTCCATTCGACCCGGCCGTCGGCGACCGCCAGCTTGCGGATGATGCCGTCGGGGGCGGCAGCGTAGACGGCATGACGGTCCGGGTCGGCCACGGGCGTCGCCGTCGTGATCTGGCGCGAGCCTGCGACCTGATCGTAACTCGGCGGAGTGAACTCCCAGAGCACCGTCCCGCTGTCGGCGTCGATCGCGATCGTCTTCCCGTACGTGGTGGTTCCGAAGAAGACGTCGTGCGCCGATCCGCTCACCTGGACGTCCTTCAGGTAGATGAGCGACGCGTCGATGGTGCCGTCGATCGCCACCTGCCGACGTCGCAGCGAGCCGAGGTCGTCCGCCGTGATGCCCATTGGAACATCCGGTGCGCTCGAACGCCCGACGTCCCAGCCGAAGCCGGGCCAGTCCTGGGCCGCCGCGCCCCCCGGCGTCGAGGCACCCAGAGCGATCTGGAAGCCGACGATCAAGGCGACCATGGGAAGGCGTCTCACGGCAAGACCCGTCACTGACATGCTCGCATCTCCCGGCTCGGGCAGTCCGTTCCATCCACACAGTATCGTCACGGCTCCGTCTCACTCCTGCAACCGTGAGGGCCGCGCCGCCGGAAGCCCGGACAGGCCCTCGACCACGTGGGTTGGCGTGACCCGGCACCGGGCTCCATCGTCTCTCCGGGAGTCGTCGGGTGGCGGAGCGTCTCGCCCGCCTGCCCGCCGTCGTCGGCCTCACAAGAGAGGTGCACCATGAGAGAGGTGGGATCAAGGCGATTCGTCTCGCGCCGTCTGTCCCTCATCGGGATCGTGGTGATCGGGATCGGCGGAGCGACCTTCGCCGGGAGGCCGGCCAGCTCGGGACCCCATCCACCCGCTGGCCGGCACTGGGTGGGCACCTGGGCCGCGAGCCCCCAGGGCGGCATCGCTTCCTCCTCTCCGGAGGTGAAGCAGTTCAGGAACAAGACCCTGCGCCAGGTCGTGCGCGTGAGCATGGGAGGCGATACGGTGCGGGTCCGCTTCTCGAACGAGTTCGGACGGGATCCGCTCGTGATCGGTGCGGCCCGGATCGCGCTGTCGTCCGGAGGCCCCGACATCGTCGAGGGCACGAGCCGCCCACTGACGTTCAGCGGCGCGTCGTCGATCACGGTGCCCGTGGGCGCTCCCGTGCTCAGCGATCCCGTGGCGCTTCACGTGCCGCCGCTCTCCGACCTCGCGATCAGCCTCTACCTACCCGATTCGACGATCGCGTCCACCTACCACGAGCTGTCCGTACAGACGTCCTACATCTCTCCTCCCGGCGACCACACGAACGCGGTCTCGATGCCGACGGACACCACGGCGGTGAACTGGTTCTTCCTGTCCGGCGTGAGCATCCTCGCCCCGCAGGACGCCGCCGCCGTCGTCACGCTCGGCAACTCGATCACGGACGGGTATGCCTCCACCGTCGACGCAAACGCGCGCTGGCCGAACGTCCTCGCGCAGCATCTCGGGACCGAGCACCAGCTCGACCGCCTGGCCGTGCTGAACGAGGGCATCAGCGGCAATCGCGTCCTGCACGACCACGAAGGCCGGGACGCACTGGCCCGCTTCGACCAGGACGTCCTGCGCCAGCCGGGTGTCCGATTCGTGATCGTTCTGGAGGGCATCAACGACATCGGCTTCTCGACGTTCCGCGGCTTCGCGGATCAGGACGTCGGCGCCGACGAGATCATCGCCGGTCACCGGCAGCTCGTCGCGCGGGCCCACGAGTTGGGTCTCACGATCTACGGCGCGACGCTGACCCCGTTCGAGGGGGCGGGCTACGCCTCGCCGGCGGGCGAAGCGAAGCGCCAAGCGGTCAACGACTGGATCCGTACGAGCGGCGACTACGACGGAGTGATCGACTTCGACGCGGTGACTCGCGATCCCGCCCACCCCGCGCGATTCCTGCCCGAATACGACAGCGGAGACCACCTCCACCCGAACGACGCCGGGTACCGGGCCATGGGCGAGGCAATCGATCTCGGCTTGTTCACGGCGTCGCCGGGTCTCCGGCCGGTCGCGGAGCGCCGGTGACCTCCCGGCGGCGAGCGCCGGGCCCCCCACCCCGGGTCTAGGCTCACCGTCCCGTACCCGGCCGCCCGAGCCAGTCGAGCTCCGCGCCCGCCGGTGCGCGCCGGGCCAAAAAATCGGCGGCGATGCGGATGAACTCGGGGTAGCTCAGGTCCCGGGAAGGGTCCGCCGGGCTGTGACCGATGTAGCAGTGGGGTTTCAGCCGCCCGTACTCGAAGGATGCATGGGCCGGGGGTGAGGTCGTCGAGTCCAGGAACGCCTGGAGCCGGTAGACGGCGTTGTTGAGGTAGTACGTATCCATGTCGCCCACGGCCACGTGGATCTTGTCCTCGAGCGACGGCCCGATGCGGCTCCAGTTGCGCTCCAGATAGGTGTGCAGGTCGAAGTGCTCTCCCCAGTACCGAGCCACCTCGTGGTGGATCGCTCCTGTGCGCTTGTCCCAGATGGGGGCCGGATATCCATCCTCGCCGACGGGACCGAATACGGCCTGCCAGATGTCCCACTGCCCACCCGACCGGGCGTGCTCGCCCTGGGCCAGCTCCCAGTGGTTCTCCTGCTCCATGGTGTAGCGCACGGAACCGTCCGTGCCGCGAGCCCCCGGGCGCGGCACGCGCACGGCCCCGTGGCTCACCAGATACGCGTTCTCGTCGTCGTAGACGTCGACGATCTGGTAGTCGTGGAAGTCCACCGGGTCGGGGCACCACCCCCAGGTCCCTCCGAACGTCTCGGGATGGAAAACCTGAAGGGCGAGCGCCTCCCACCCGCCTGTGGAGCCGCCCGCGAGCACACGAGCCCACGGCGCTCGGATCGTGCGGAAGTGGCTTTCGATGTAGGGCATAAGCTCGTGCACCAGCGCGTCGCCGTAGGGGCCGACGTTCGCCGAGTTCACGGCATACGAATCGTCGTAGTAGGGATTGGCGTGCCGGAACGTCACCGCAATGACGCGCGGCGCGTCCGCCGAGCTCCAGAAGGAGTCGAATCCGGCGGCCCGGCCTCGACCGCTCCCGTAGCCGAAGGGCGCCGAGCGACCCGGGAAGTGGCCTTGCACGTAGACGACCGGATAGCGTCGCTCCGGATGGCTGTCATAGTCGGCGGGCAGAAGGATGTTGGCGCCGATCCACATATCCCGGCCCCAGAAGCGGGAGAGGCGCTCGCTCTTGAGCTTCACGAACCGCACGAGCCCGTGGTCGGTGGGATTTCCCTGCTGCAGCGAGCCGTCGGCCGGCACCGGCTCGAGCGGTCCGATGACGCTGTCGAGGCTCAGCCGCACGGTGTCGGCACCGCTTCCCGACCCCGCCGCATGGATCGTGAGGCGGATCGGCACGGAGTACGCGTTGCCCGGCGAGCGCCACAGATCCTGCCCGGCGCCGGAGTTCAGGTGCAAGCTCACCGTGTGGCCGTCGGAGCGATGGAACGTGGTGTATACGTTCAGGACCGCCTGCGCCTGGTATTCGCCGGGAGGGAGGTCACGCATGTCATCGGTCGGGTAGCCCACGACTCCCTCCGCGCCCGGCTGCAGCGTCACCGTCGCGCCGCCCCGGAAGCCCTGGACGTCCTCACCCCAGAAGGGAGCACCGATCACCCGCACCTGGGCCCTGGGCTCCCGAACGCTGTCCGTGGAGAGCACGACGTAGACGCGCCCATGCACCGGGGCCTCCAGCCCGACCTCCGCGATGCGTCGGGCGGCCGCGGCGGGCAGGGTGATCCGGAAGACGGGTGTGTGGGGACGTGCCTGTGCCTTGGGCCCGGGAGTCGCCCGTACGGCAACCGTCTGCCGCGGAGCATGTTGGGGCCGTACTGCGGCCTCCACTTCCGAGGTACACCCGAAGTCGGTGAGACCAGCGAGCAGCAGGAGGCCGGCCAGCGCCCCTCGACGAGGGGCGAACACCGTTGAGAGACGTCGTATCATGTGCTTTGCCCGACCAAGCCCGAGAGATGGTTGCCTTCAGCTTCCGTGGCAAGGTGCGCTCCTAGCCAGCTTCGCGGCAACTCGGATCACGACCACGGAAGGCCGGACAGGGGAAACCGCTCCGCTGGCACCCTCGTAAGGAGCCCCGAAGACGGAATCGCGTGAACCTGCGGCGGTGGCGGGCTGCCGGCTTTCCAGGAATCCCATCTCATGCTCGAGAACCTGAAGCGAGACACGTCCTCCGCCCTACGCGCCTTGCGCTCTCATCCGGGCTCCACCGCGGTCGTCGTACTCTCCCTGGCCGTCGGGGTCGGCGTCACCACCGTGGCCTTCAGCCTCGTGAACGCCATGGCCCTCCGTGGCCTTCCGGACGTGGGCGATCAAGAACGGCTGCTCACGCTGGGACTCTCGGTTACGGACGCACGAGGACGGATGCTCCCACCCTCGGTGATGGCCTCGTCCGACATCGAGGTGATCGAGGCTCGGAGCTCCATCTTCTCCGGCGTGGCGGGAGCGGGATTCGCGGAGGTCGCCGCCGACGTGGGTGCGGGGCCCTTCGTAGCGCGTTCCGAGGCGGTGACACCGACCTACTTCACGGTCCTGGAGGCCCACCCGTTCCTGGGTACGACGTTGGCTCCGCACACGGGCCCGGAAGGCGGGTCGATGGGCGTCGTGGTGAGCTACCGATTCTGGCGGAGACACCTCGGTGCCGATCCGAGGGCGGTCGGCCGCTCGCTCCACATCAACGGTGGCGACTTCGAGGTCTTGGGCGTGATGCCGCGGGGCTTCACGGGGATGACGGCCGGAGACGTGGTCGATCCGGACGGGAGCGGCCCGGACCTCTGGCTCTCCGTCGCGGCCTCCGGCGCCGTACGACTCGGACCGACCTCTCGGACGGGTGCGCAGGAACCGACCTCGCGCTGGCTCCGTGTCGTCGCCAGGCTCGCACCAGGCGTGACGCGTGAGGAGGCCGACGCGGCGCTGCCGGCACTCTCCCGCGACCTGCGAACCGCACATCCCGAAGCGCGCCGCGAAGCGCGGCTGGTCTCGGGCGACCTGATCTTCGGACCGGGAGCCGGAAGGCACCGAGCACTCTTCACGGTCGTGGGCTTCCTGATCGTGCCGATGCTCGTCCTGCTCGTCGCCTGCGCCAACGCGGCGAGCCTTCTTCTCGCCCGGACCGCCGCCCGCCGGCGGGAGCTCGCGATCCGGGCCTCGTTGGGGGCCACGCGAGGCGCATTGCTCCGACAGCTTCTCATCGAAAGCTCCATGCTCGGTCTCATGGCAGGCGTGCTCGCGTTGGCCGTGGCGATCTGGTCCAGGAATCTCGCCGCCTTGTTCGCTGTCCACCTCAGCATGGACGCCCCTCTCGACCTCAAAGTGTTCGTGTTCGCCCTGGGCGTGTCTCTCGCATCCGGGCTCGGGTTCGGGCTCATGCCGGCCCTGTCCGCGTCACGACAGGAGCCCGGCGCGAGCCTGTCGGATTCCGGGCGCGGAGGTCACTCCCGCAGGCTCGCCCGAGTCCGCCACGCTCTCGTGGTCGGCCAGGTGACGCTGGCGCTCATGCTGCTCGTCATTTGCGGGCTGTTCGTCAGGAGCGTCCAGCGGGGTCTCACGGTGGATACCGGCATGGACGAACAACACCTGCTGGTCTTCACGGTGGATCTGGGTCTCCTCGACTACCCGCAGGCCGAGGGTCGTGCCTTCTATCGACGGCTCGAAGACGGCGCACGAAGCATGGCCGGGGTCGCCTCGGTGGCACTCGCGGCGCGTCCCCCGCTGGCCGGCCTGGGGAGCGTTGAGGCGACCGCTTCGAGCGAGAAGGAGGGCCACGGCCTCAGCACGTCGGTCGCGTACGTCGGACGCACCTGGTTCGAGACGACCGGTATCCCCCTCGTGGCCGGCACGTCGTTTCCCCCGAGCGCGGAGGAAGGTGCTCCGGCCGAAAGGGTCGCGGTGGTCAGCCGCGCGCTGGCGGAACGCCTGTGGCCGGGCGAGTCGCCGCTGGGCAGGGTCCTCGTGACAGGCCGAGGTGAGGACCGACGCTCGCTCGAAGTCGTAGGGGTGGCGGGCGACGTCCGGACGCGGCTCGAGCAACCCGCGACGCCCATCCTCTTCCTTCCGATGAGCTCGGCCTACAGTCCCCGCGCCTCTCTTCTGGTCCGTACGGACGGACCGGGAGGCCCGCTGGTCCCGGCGGTCAGGAGGCTCATCGGGACACTGGACGCGCGTCTGCCCGTCCAGTCTGTCGAGACGGTGGAACAGGCTCGCCGGAAGGCGCTCGCCCCGTGGCGCCTCGTCGCCGGGGGAATGGGCTTCCTGGGCATCCTCGCGCTCCTTCTGGCATCCGCCGGCCTGTACGGCGTCGTGGCGTTCGCGGTAACGCAGCGCACCCGTGAGATCGGTGTGCGGATGGCGCTCGGCGCGGACCGGGCGCGCGTGCTGGGCATGGTCTTCCGCTGGACCCTCCTCCTGCTCGGAACGGGAGCCGTCCTGGGGATGTTGCTCGCGGCCCTGGTCGCCTCGTTGATCCGGAAGGCTCTGTTCGGCGTCTCACCACTGGATCCGCTCACGTACCTCGGGGTCGGGGCGTTGTTGGTCCTGGTGGGTGTGATCGCGGCGCTCAGGCCGGCGATCCGTGCGGCATCCGTGGAGCCGTCTCGAACGCTCGTGGCTTGACGGGGAAACGGAGCCCACCGCCGACGGACCGGAAGGTGGAAGCGGCCGCCGGGCGCTCACGGCAGCCTTCTCCCTGTTTCCCTATCTCGTGAGCTCTCGCCAGATGAACCCCGACCCGTCGCGGTGGTCGGGGCGGGGCCCGACATGGTCGCCCACCAGCCGCTCGCCGGGACGGGCGAGCAGGAAGCGGTGGTTGGCCAACGACATCAGCATGACGTCACCCGAGATCATGTCCTCCCACTGGAAGGTCTCGGAGTCACCGGGATCACCGGCCTTCAAGGTGACCCTCCCCGAGGTCGCGTCCACCGACACCCAGCGCCCGTCGAGGGCCTCGAGCGCGATTCGGCCCAGCTTCCGATCCACCACGCTGAAGCCGGCGGCAGGCGAGTCGGCTGCGGGATCTGCCGCCGCGACGACCCGCACGCCGTTCCCGCGCGCCACCGGAACGCTGCCGTCGCCCAGCGAAGAGAGGACGATCGTCTTCCCGTAGGGGATGGGCTGCGTGAGGCCACGATGTCTCGGCTCGGCGACGGTGAAGTCGTCGAAGTCCGCGTATCCCCCGGGTGAGCCCGAGGTGTTGTAGCTGAAGAGGCTGTAGCGGATCCCCTGGAAGGTCTTGAGCTGGTACACAAGCGTGAACGTGTCGCCCAGCTTGGTGAACCGTGCGCCGTCGGTGCTGTAGCTCAGGTCGGCGAGCTCGGTCTCGTAGTCGCAGTCGGCGCGCAGCCAGAAGTGCGTGGCCGACACCGGGGCGTCCGTCACCTTGCCCGTGAGCTGATCGTATTCCCGCATCACCACGCCACTCTTCCCGCGCACCAGCCCGATCCACGCATACGGCTCATTCAGGAGCGCGAGCCCGGCCACGTCCCCGGGCTTCATCCCGCGGACGTCGATCTTCACCGTCGGCGACGACACCGGCCCCACGGCCCGCTGCGTGAGGGTGTTCTTCGCCCACCAGAAGTCGGGTGCCGGCAGCGCGTGGAGCCGCAGGACGCCGGGCCGATCGGTGAGCGACCAGGCGGAATCCACCGGGATGTGGTTCCATTGCCAGATCGAGTTCAGCGTATCCGCATCGAAGTCGTCGCCGCGCACGAAGAGCGGGTGGGGCTTCTCCTCGTGGCCCGTGTTCGGCTTCACCCACACCCGGGGCGGATGGCGCAGGTTGCCCGGAAGCCCGAGGTAGGGCCACCCGTCGTTCCAGGTGACCGGGACGAGCGCGGACACACGGCCCAGCGATCGATGGTCCTGCATGATGATCGACCACCACTCGCCCGTGCTCGTGCTGACGATACCACCCTGATGAAGCGTCAGTCCGTTACCCGTGTTCGGGTCGAGATGGACGACCTCGAAGGTCCGATTCGCGCCTCGCCCCCGGGTGCGAAGCTGGTTGCCGGTGAACACGCCGAGGTTCGCACCCTCGACCAGCGTGTCGACCGCCCAGGGGCCGTCCAGCGTACGCGAACGCGCCGCCACGAGCGGCGTGTGGCCTCCGGGAATCGCGCTGATCAGATAGTAGGTTCCGTCGATCTTGTAGAACTTGTAGCCCTCCCCCAGCCGGTCGCGCGGCATGAGGATACGGCGCCCGCCCGGCACCACGTCGGTGATCCGGGGGTTCAGCTCGTCGAGGATCACGCCGTCGTCGGCACGGTGCACCGCGTAGATCTTCCCGTCGTCGTCGAACAGGACGGACAGGTCGTAGAGGGTGGTCCCGATGACGTTGTGCGCCCACGGCCCGTTCGGTGACCTGGACCGATAGACCTGCGTGCCATGGCCGTTGACGTTCGAGAAGATGTAGAACGTCCCGTCGTGGTGACGGATGACCGGCGCCCAGATCCCCTGGCCATAGATCTCGCCCCCTTCGAGGTGGAAGGCCGGCCCGAGATCCAGGGTGTCGAAGGCGTAGCTCGCGAGGTCCCAGTTCACCAGGTCCTTCGAGTGGAGCACCGGTAGGCCCGGCATCGTGTGCATCGTGGTGCCGGTGAGGTAGAAGTCGTCGCCCACACGGATCACGTCGGGGTCGGAGAACTCCTCGAAGAGAAGCGGGTTGGAGTAGGTACCGTTGCCGTTGTCGGCCATCCAGGTGGCTGGAGCCGCCTGGGCCGAGCTGCGGCCGGCGACGATCACGAGCCCGGCAAGGGCCGCGAGCGCGCCGCGAGCTGATGGAGTCACGGAACTCTCCGGTGTCGTGGAGTCGGTACGGTCGGGCGCGAGCCGGGAGCGCGCGTCGTGCCGGCGAAACGGGTCAGGGTCGGCCGCCCACGCCCGAGCGCTCCAGCGGAGCGCGTCCGGGACGGGTTCTAACGCGCGTGCGCCGCACCTGTCAACGCGTAGGGTGCGGGAGCACCCTCCGTGCGCCATCCTCCGACGCACGCGGCAGAGCGGGTGCGCCCCCCGGAGTCGAGGGGGGCCGCCCGACGGCCACGGATGGAACCCTCGCGCAGCCGGCAGGCTATCTCCAACATCGGGCCCGGGGCGAGACGCCCGTGTCGAACGCCCGGGGCGTCCTACGAGTTGCGAGTGGAAGGGCCATGGACCACGTCATTCGGCGACTGCGCGCGCTGCTGCCGATTCTGCTGGTGCTCACCGCGTCGTGCGGACACGTGCGAGCCCGCGATCTCGACACCCTCGTCCAGACCGACACGGTCTACCTCACACCGGACAGCCACGAACCGTATTCCGGTCCGGTCGTGCGTCACTTCCGCGACGGCTCCGGACACGTCCAGATCGAAGGCACCCTGGAGAACGGTATGTGGGAGGGAGAGATGACGGTCTACCACGAAAGTGGCCGCATCCGATATCAGGGCCGGCTCTCCCGAGGGGCTCCCTGCGGCACTTGGCTGGAGAACCGCGACGACGAATCTCACGGGAGCGTGCTCGAGGAGCTCCAGCGCGACGTCGCGAGCATGGGGATCTACCCGCCGTGCCCGAAGGGCTAGTGCCCCACCCCATAAGTAATGGTACAGGTCAGGTGTATGGGGCGACGATGTGCTGCATAAGGGATGAGATCACATCGCTGAGTTCTTCAAGCGTTCCGGTGAAGGGCGTTTTCTCCCAGCGCCCCGTGTGACGGCGGACGCTGAGGCCCCACGCGGAGTTGCTGCGTGCGGTGAGACGCACACGGTCGTCAGCCTCCATCTCGCCGTTCGGTCCGAAGGCCTCCTCCCGGCCGACGATGAGATGGTCACCCCAGGCCCGGACGTACATGCCCTGAGTGATGGGGTTGGCTGAGAGCAACTTCTCCAGTCGCTGCTTGGCGGCCTCACGGCGGGGACGCTTCATCGCTCTCTCATGTGCTCACCAAGGGAAGCCCCTGGTACGTCCAGCGGAACGGCTTGGCTTCCTGGTCGTTCCAGACGTCGATGAACCGGTCGATGGTAGCTACCAAGTCATCTGGCGTCGAGAAGTCCCCATAACGCAGCACCCTGCGCGTCAGGATGCTGAACCAGAGCTCGACCTGGTTGAGCCATGACCCGTGCGTTGGTGTGTAGTGAAACACGAAGCGCTCACCATGAGCCCGATTCCACTCGGTCAGGAACGGCCCACGGCTCGTGTCCTTGTGCGTGTTCAGGTTGTCCAGCACCACGTTGACCTCTCCCTGCCGGTAGCGTCCTGCGACCAGGTCCAGGAACGAGAAGAAGTCCTCGCGAGCCCGTTGAAGCGTACAGCGTCCAAGCACTTGTCCCGTGCGGATGTTGAAGCAGGCGAAAAGGCACCGGGTCCCGTTGCGCTTGTACTCGAACTCCTGACGCGGCCCTTTGCCTGGTGCCGCTGGCACCATGGGTCTCGATCTCGACAACGCCTGGATCCCGCTCTTCTCATCGATGCTCAGCACCGCTGCCCCCGCCGGCGGCGACACGTACAGATTCACAATCGAGCGCATCTTCGCCTGGTACTGCGGATCCGTGCTGTGACACCACGCCTTCACACGGTGAGGCTTGATTTCCGCATCCTCCAGGATCCGACCCACCGTGCTGCTGCTGATCGAGCGCACCCGTCCGCTTGCCTCCAGAACCTCGGCTAGAGCTTCGTGGCTCCACACCGTTCGATCCAACCCAAACTCGCTCGGTGCGCTGCACGCCGCGGCGATGACCTGATGCCGCTCCAGGGGTGTGATCTCGAGCGGACGTCCACTCCTCGGCTGGTCTTCGAACCCCTCGATCCCCTCTTCCTCAAACCGGCGAAGCCACTCTCCTACCCGCGTCCGGTTCGTGCCCAACGCTCGGGCGATTGACGAGATCGACGCCCCCGACGCTGCCATTTGTACCATACGGGCCCGTCGATACACGCGCGCTTCGCCCCGTCTCTCTCGGACGATCCGCTCCAACTCCCGAGCTTCGCTTGCCGACACGTGCACGCCCATGCCACCATCTTACCACACTTCTCGTGCATGTACCAGAACTTTTGGGGCGTAGCACTAGCCGTCGCGCAACGCCCCTGCCCGGACCTGTGTCCCATCTGAACGACGGGAATCCACAGGGGGATGGGGGCACATGGGAGGCTTGCTGTTCGATCTGCGCACGGGAGCGCTGGGACGCACGTTCCGCATCGACGACCCGACCTTCGAGATCGTGGGTGTGGCACCGGCCTCCCTCGACTACCCCTCGGAAGTGCAGATCTACTGCGCTCCCCCTGGGACGTGCCACCCTGTTGCGGATTGGGCGAGGAGATCCGCTCACGCTGGCGACCGTTCCCGTGGTTGTGACCCTGACGGCACTCCTGGCGATGGCGATCCCGGCCGTCCGCGCCGTGAGGCTGGACCCCGTCGAGGCTTTGCGGCCCGACTGAAGAGGCCCGGCGTCAGGGCACGATCGTGATCGGTCGACTCGTCACCACCGGCTCGCGACCGGACAGGTCGAGGCGGAGATGCAGGGTATACGCTCCAGGATCGAGCTTCGGTAGCTGCACCTGGACCGCGCGGAAGGCGGTATGGACGGCCGCCGGTCCGGTGTCCTGGAAGGTCACGTCCACCGGTTGCTCCGGCTTCAGGACCCCCACGAACCTGCCGACCCGTTGGAGAAACCCGGGTCGGCCGCGCGTGAAGCCGAGCGTCACCCCGATGCGCTCCTGGATCCGCAGCCCGTAGACCTCCCAGACCACGACGAAGCGCTCACCCTCGTGAATCCTGACGCCGGGCCGGACTTCGGGAATCGCTTCGTCCAGGGTCTCGGGAAGAGGAGCGCCTTCCTTCAGGATCAGCAGGTCCGAGACGGCCGCGACTCCGGGGGTGAGCGGCGCCTGGCTCAGGCCCTGGCGCGCCCGCCACGCCCGACGCGCGCCCGGCTCGAAGAGCTCCATGCTGCTGACATATCGGCCCTGGGGTACCTTCAGGGTCAGCACACCTTCGGGGGCGTCCCCTCGGACGTCGAGGGCCGGCCCCCCGTCTTCGGGAACGAGATAGAGGCCCGTCTCGACCGGCCCCTCTATCTCGACGGGCTGCGGGCTCGCCGTGTCGGGCTCGGCCTGCTCGCGAGTGGGCCGCCCTCGATCGAACGGGTTGTACGCCCTCGGACGGCCCGCGCCGAGCTGAAACCGCGGTTTCTCCTGCTGCTTCGACACGGGCTCGGGCGCCGCCGGCTGGTAGGCGCCCACCACCAGCATCTCGTCGCCTCTCCTGAACCGCCCCACCTGGGTCTCCAACTCGGTGAAGTCCGGGGCGTAGGGAGGCGAGTACCACGTCCGAGCCTCGCGAGGCGCGGTGATCCAGCTCTCTGGCGGGACGTCGGCCGGAGCCTTCAGGAAGTCATCCGGGAAGAGGTATCCGCGGCTCCTCGGCGCATGGTGTCCGATGACGGTGCGCGTGTCCTGCATCGTCAGGCGGCCGCCCTGCATGCCGGGAGGAGCCTGCCGACTCCGGCTCCAGCCGATCATCCTCCCGTATCGGACGAGGGCCTCCTCCATGTCCTCTCCCCAATCCAGGCTCTGCGGGTTGCCCGCATCTTCTTCGAGGTCGGCCTCCACGAGTCGCGCATAGTGCTCTGTGAGCCGATCGTTCCCCGGGACCAGGTAGAGGGGGTCGGAGAGCCGCCAGAACAGACGCCACAGCCGCTCCCGCGCCTCGGGAGTCGCGTGCTTGAACAACGCGTCGCCGTCCTTGCTCAGGAGGTAGCCGGGCGTCGTCCAGCGCGCCCGCTCCTTGTCCGGCATCGAGTCGAGGGCGGAGCGAAATGCGGTCTCGGCGTCCACGAACGAGCCCCGTATCTGCAACACGTAGCCCAACAGGGCGTGACACCACCAGCGCTCGGTGAGCCCGCAATCCTCCGCCACCTGCTCCGCCTGCGAGGCCTGGCCTTCCTCGAGGAGGTAGCGGACGAGCTGCCCGGTGATCCACGGATCCCGGATCTGGCTCGCAGACGTGGACAAGAGTCGCACCAGCTCGCTCCGCGCCAACGTGGTCTCCGGCGGCTCGGGGGGGAAGTCCTCCTCGTCCTCCCCGCCGTACCAGATGCAGATGCGCCCGATCAGCACATCGCACCGCCCACGAGAGGGCTCGCGGCTGAGGGGAATCCGACTCGCCCGGAATGCCTCGAAGTCCCTCTGGCGCTTGTGGGCCTCCGAGACCAGCGTGGCAGAATCCACGGAGGAGCCCGCCGTCGACTGCGCGGAGACCTGGCCCGGAGTCGAGACGGCCGAGGCGACCGGAAGCGCGAGCGCCACGACCAAAGGCGCCAATCTGAATCGAGGGGAGGAATCCATCGGGAAACACCTCCGGGCGCGAGAGCCTCCACCGAAGCAACGTTCGTTCCTCCGGGCCGCCGACCCGACCAAGTGGAAGGCGCGCCGGCATCGGCATCCTCACAGGTACACTCCGGACGCCGGCCATGGTCCGGCCGATGGGCTTGCCGCCTCCCCGCACGAACTGGGAGCCTGTCCGAGCAATAGGGTGGGCCGCGCGCATGGCGCCCGGCACGTTGTGGGTTGGGGTGGCCCGGCCCCATGTTCGTCGTTGCCGCGCCGCGCAGGGGAGCTCCGCGACGCATGCGCCGCTCCGATGGTGGCGGAGTGGAGGATCCGACGGTACCCGACATCGCCGGGACGTTCCCGGGAACGAGAAGATGACGATGCGCCCTCTCTACGCCGCTCGCCTCGCAGCCGCCGGGTTGTTCTTCGCTTCGATTCCGGGCGCCCTCGCCGCCCAGACCGCGCACATCTCCGAAGATATGCGCACGCTCGGCACCTATCCCTTCGACGAGCCCGACCCGATCCCCATCCTCGCGCGGGACGCACGCCTCTACCCGTACCACTCCTTCGAGGGCTACTCGACCACGGCCGTGCCCCGAACGTGGAAGGTCGTGCGCATGGAGAACGACTGGATCGAGGTCTTCGTCCTTCCAGAGGTGGGCGGGAAGGTGTGGGGCGCGATCGTGAAGAAGACCGGTCACGAGTTCATCTACCGGAACGAGGTGCTGAAATTCCGCAACATCGCGCTCCGGGGCCCATGGACGTCCGGTGGGATCGAGTTCAACTTCGGCGTCATCGGCCACACGCCGTCCACCGCCACGCCGGTGGACTACCGCCTCGCGGAGAACCCGGACGGGAGCGTGAGCTGCTGGGTGGGCGGCATGGATCTCCCGTCGCGCACCGAGTGGCGCGTCGAGGTCCGTCTGCCGGCGGATGAGGCCGCCTTCGAGACCCACGTCTTCTGGTTCAACCCCACGCCGATCGAGCAGCCCTACTACAGCTGGATGACCGGCGCTGCACCCGCCCGCAACGACCTCGAGATGACCATTCCCGGGGACGCCTACCTCGAGCACTCCGGGCGCGTGCGCGACTGGCCCGTCGACGAACGGGGGCGCTATCTCCCCCTGTACCGCAACAACACGTTCGGAGGGAACAAGTCGTACCACGTCGTGGGCGAGCTCAACGACTTCTTCGGGGGCTACTACCACGACGCCGACTACGGCTTCGGCCACTGGTCCCGCTATGAGGAGCTGCCCGGGCAGAAGCTCTGGCTCTGGGCCTTGTCCCGCGAGGGCGGCATCTGGGAGGACCTGCTGACCGACACCGACGGCCAGTACGTGGAGTTCCAGGCCGGACGCCTCTTCGTGCAGTACCAGCCCGGCGAGGACGTGAACCCCATCACGCAGGCGGGCTTCGGGCCGGGCTCGTCGTCACGTTGGAGCGAGACCTGGTTCCCCTTGGAGGGCACCGGCGGCCTGTCCGATGCCTCGGACCGGGGAGCCCTCTACCTCTCGGTCGAGGGCGGGCGGGCCGCCATCGGGGTCAACGCCTTCGTGGCCGTCTCGGACAGCCTCGAGGTGTGGTCGGGCGAGAGGCGGGTGGCCGTGCTGCCCCTGAGCCTGATGCCCCTCGAGCCGTTTCGCACCACCGTAGCGGTCACCCCCGGGCAGCCGGTGCGGGTGCGCGCGAAGGCGCTCGGCCTGGACTACGACAGCGACCCGTCCGCCCGCCGCTTGTCGCGGCCCTTCGAGACGGATCCGGACGCGTTCCCTTCCATGTCCGAGGCGGATCGGACGGTCTTCGAGGCCCGCGAGCGCATGAAGGGGCGAAGGTACGCGGAGGCTCGTGAGCTCTTCGGGAAGGCCCTCGAGCTCGAGCCGTGGAACCGGGATGCGCTCCTGGGAACGTCGGAGCTGGAGTACCGGGAAGGCCGATACGAGAGCGGTCTGGAGCAAGCCGACCGGGCCCGCCAACTCGACGCCTACGACGCCAAGGCCAACTTCCTGGCCGGGATCCACGACCGGGCCCTCGGACGGACGGACGATGCGCGCGACGCCTTCGGGTGGGCCGCACGGAGCACGACGTATCGGTCCGTGGCCTATACGCAGCTAGCCGAGATCATGGTCGGGAAGGGCGATCTGGGCGAGGCGAGGCGCTACGCGCGCCTGGCTCTGGACTTCGACCGGTTCAGCGTTCCGGCGTGGCGCGCCCTGGCCGTCGCGGGTCGGCTGTCCCGAAACGACTCGGTATCGGCCGAAGCGCTGGGCGAGCTGAGCAGGCTGGACCCCCTGCGCCATGCCGCCCTGGCCGAGGCGTACCTCGCCCACCGGACGCAGGACGCGGCGGACTCGCTGACCCGCGCCCTTGGGGGCGAATACCCCGACCAGACCCTGCTCGAGCTCGCGGTGGGCTACGCCGACCTGGGGCTCACCCAGGACGCCCTCGCCTTGCTCGACCTTCGGCCGGCCCGGCCCGCGCCCGCCGAGCACCGGGCGTGGCGCGCCTTCCTGCGGCAGGATCCGTCGCTCCTCGCGGACCCGGGCACTCCGGCGTTCCAGTTCCCGTACCGCCGCGAGTCGCTGCCGGTCCTGGCGTGGGCCGACGAGCACGCGGACGCCTGGATCTGGACGTACCTCCGCGCGCTGAATCTCTGGGCGGTCGACCGTCCCGGCGAGGCGGCCGACCTGATGGAGAGCATGGGCGATGCTCCGGACTACGGGCCGGCCTACGCGGCCCGCGGCCTCCTCCTGAAGGAAGCTCGCGGTGCGGATCCCGTCCCCGACCTCCGCAGGGCCGTGGCGCTCGATCCCTCGACCCGGGTGCTCCGCGTGGCTCTGGTCCGGGAGCTCCAGGAGCAGGGCGAGTGGAAGGGCTCTCTCGACGCGCTCGCGGACGCTCGGACCCGCTTTCCCCGAGACTTCAATCTGGCGCTCCTTCAGACCCGATCGCTCCTCGAGACGGGGCGCGCCGCCGAAGCCGCGCATATCCTCGCGGACATCCAGGTCCTCCCGTCGGAGAACGCCCGGGAGAGCCACCATCTCTTCGAGTGGGCCCACACCCTGCTGGCGTTGGACGCCCTCGAGGACGGCGATGCCGCGAAGGCCGAGGAGCAACTCGACACCGCGCTGACCTGGCCCGAGTCCCTCGGCCAGGGACGCCCCTACCAGCCGGAGGATCGGTTGGTTCGTTACCTCCTCGGGATCGCCGAGCGGCACCTCGGAAAGGATTCGGAGGCCCGAGGCCATTTCCAGCACGTGGTCGACGTCACACGCGCCGCCTCCTCCCCCGGTGCACCCGTGTCCCGGCTCGACCTCCTGGCCATCCCCGCCCTCCAGGCCCTCGGGCAGAAGCCGGACCGGAGTCCCCTGGCTCAGGCGCCCGATTCGAGCTTCCGGGATCTGGAGGGCCGTATCCTACGCCGAGCGCTGGCGCTCGGAGAGACTCGATGAACGTCCAACCCCGCGGGTCCACCGTGGAGAGCCCGCCGGCTCGGAGACATTCCATGCACGTCAGACGCCACCTCGCGATCGCGCAGACGCGGAGCACCGTCGCTTTTCTGGCCATGGCGCTCGTCGCCGGATGCCAGGCAGCCCCGAACACCCGACCGCTCTACCGGGCGCCCGCCGTATCGAACGTGGTCGATGGCGTGGTGTGGGAGGCGGGCGACTGGACGCCGGACCTGGAGCCCGGAAAAGCGGGAACGTCGATGGGCAACCACCGCGCCGTGGTCGAGGTGGATTCGGCGCTCGTGCAGGGCGAGACGGCCGCGGCGGTGTCGGTGACGATCCCGTGGCGCCGCCACGACCCCCACCCCGAGGAGAAGTCGGTCCTGGTGGTGGACGCATCCATGGGCGAGGCGGTGGCCAACATGGAGGCGCTCCGCGTGGAGAGCGCCTCCGGCGACGTGGCCTTCCAGCCGAACCGGGGGAGCGCCGTCTACTACGTCTACTACATGCCCTGGGTCACGACCGGTGGACCGTACCCGAAGGTCACCTATCCCTCCGACCTGGCGCCCGCACCGGACCGCGCCTGGGCCACGCGTGTGGGGGCGGCAGGTGTCGACGGCCTGCCGAAAGGCCGCACAACACGGATCCAGTCGGTCAACGCATTCCACTCGTTCTTCCCCATGGAGGTCGTCGCGACCCGCGAGGAGACGGCGAAGTTCATGGCCGGTGCGCCGGCGGGGTGGCGCGCGGTCGCCGAGCACCGGGACCACCCGGTAAGGATGCGGCACTTCATTCCTCGCCTCTGGGTCGATGCCCGGAACCCGGCCTCCCTCGCGAGCGAGGTGCTCCGGGACGAGGAATTCACCTTCCAGGTGGCGCTCGTGAGCGGCGACGCCCCCCTGAGCGACGTGCACGTGACGTTCCAGGGATTCCCGGAGACGTGGGCGTGGACGTGCTTCGATTGTGGAGGCGTGGACGAGAACGGACACGCATTCACCAAGAAGGTGGACGTGCCAGCGGAAGAGGTCCAACCCCTCTGGCTCGGGGTGCGGGTTCCGGCCGATCAAGGGCCGGGCCCTGTCGAGGGGACGGTGACCGTGTCCACGGCGGAGCGTGGCAGCCAATCGGTGGCCGTGTCGCTCCAGGTGCGCGATGCACAGGCTGCAAACGGCGGCGAGGACGAGCCCGATCTCATGACGCGGTTGGCATGGCTCAACTCCACGGCCGGCGAGGACCCGGACTACATCATCCCGCCGTTCGAGCCGATTACGGTCGACGGTCGCGCGCTAACGCTCCTCGGGCGCCGCGTCACGCTCGGTGCGTCGGGGCTGCCCGACACCATCGAGAGCTTCTTCACGCCCGAGCTCACCGGGTTCTCCGATACGGCCCATGCGATCCTGGCAGCGCCGCTCGCGCTCGAAGTCACGACCGGCGGGACGCCCGTCGCCTTCCGCGCCGACGGCCCGACCATGACCTCCTCGTCACCGGGACGCACCACCTGGACGGCTCGCAGCACGACGGACGACGGCCTCACGTTGACGGTGGACGGGACGCTCGAATACGACGGGATGTTGAACGTGCGCATGGCCCTCGTGGCCGACCGGGACGTGGCGGTCGACGACATCGACTTCCCCGTCCGCTACGCACTCGGAGCCGCGAAGTACATGCTCGGGCTCGGACGCATGGGCGGCCTCCGGCCCGCCTCGATCGACTGGAAGTGGGACGTCGAAAAGAACCAGGAGGGCGTCTGGCTGGGCGGCGTGAACCGGGGGCTACAGTACGTGCTCCGGGACGA
This sequence comes from uncultured Gemmatimonadales bacterium, assembly GCA_963751265.1. Classification (GTDB taxonomy): domain Bacteria; phylum Gemmatimonadota; class Gemmatimonadetes; order Longimicrobiales; family Gaopeijiaceae; genus SZUA-318. The sequence goes on from CAVVTU010000005.1 coordinate 97,502, forward strand.
CAACTACTTGCGCCCGCTCAACACCAACTTCTACCACAACCAGCCGCTGCGCATGCCGCCGTCGTGGTTCAACGAGGGGCGGGGCGGCATCCGCATCCGTGAGGAGAGCGGGGCCGTGGTGGCGCACAACTACTCGGGACCGCGGACCATCCGGGCCGGAGACACGCTGCACTTCAACGTCCGCTTCCTCATCACGCCGTTCAAGCCGATCGACACGCGGACGCATTTCCGCACCCGCTTCGTGCATCAGTACGTCCCGGTGGACTCGGTGGTCGCGTGGGGCGGCACGGTCGTGAACATCCACCACGCCAACGAGATCAACCCGTACATCAACTACCCCTTCTACAACCTCGACAAGCAGCGCGCGTACATCGACGAAGCCCACGCCAAGGGAGTCAAGGTCAAGCTCTACTACACGATCCGCGAGCTGACGTACAAGGCGCGCGAGCTCTTCCCGATCCGTAGCCTGGGGGACGAAATCTTCAACGACGGAGAGGGCGGCGGCTACTCCTGGCTGCAGGAGCACCTGCAGGACCATTACCACGCCGCATGGCGCGCCTATCAGGTGGACGACGCCTCCATCCTGGACAAGGGCACGTCGCGCTGGACGAACTACTACATCCAGGGACTCCAGTGGCTGGCTCACAACCAGCACATCGACGGGCTCTACCTGGACGATGTCGCCTTCGGCCGTGCCACGATGAGACGCATGGTCGACGTCCTGTACCAGGAGCGGCCCGAGGTGGTCATCGATCTCCACTCGGCCAACCAGTTCAACCCGCGCGACGGCTTCAACAACAGCGCCATGCTGTACATGGAGCTCTTTCCCTACATCTCGCGGCTCTGGTTCGGTGAGTACTTCGATTACTCCCAGAAGCCCGAGTACTGGATGACCGAGGTGTCCGGGCTCCCCTTCGGTCTCATGGGAGAGATGCTCCAGGACGGAGGCCGGCCGTATCGTGGCATGCTCTACGGGATGACCGCCAGGAAGTACGGCGATACCGATCCCCGGCCCGTCTGGGCAATGATGGACGACTTCGGCATCGCGGACAGCCGCATGCTGGGCTACTGGCTGGAGAACGCGCCCGTGCGCACGGGCCGCGACGACATCCTGGCCACGACGTACGTGCGTGACGACCGGGTGCTCATCGCCCTTGCTTCGTGGGCGGAGGGAGACCAGGTGGTGTCTCTGCAGCTCGACCGCGACGCGCTGGGCCTGGGCCCAGACCTCCGCGCCACCGCCCCGGCGGTGAAAGGCCTCCAGGAGTCCGGGCCGGTGGACCTGTCGGCCGTGCGCGTGCCGGCCGGAAAGGGTCTGTGGATCGTGGTCGAGCCGGGAGGCGCCTGAGCCGGGGTTTCGACCTTCTCGCCGGGCAGGGGCGAGCGACCTTCGGAGCCCACGTGGGCTCCGAAGCCCTGGCGGGGACCGGGGGTGCATCGTCGGCTCGCTACGGCTCCTGGCCTCGTGTGGCCGCCTCCGCACACCGCCGCACGATCTCGCCCGCGGGAACCAGCTCCTGGATGCCGGCCACGGATCGCCCCGCCTGCCAGTACTCCGTGCCCCCGGACTCGTCCAGCGACGAACGCTTGAGCTGCCAGGCGGAGCGCACCGCGTACAAGGCGCGCACGAGGCGCTTGGTGCGCCGCCCTCGCAGGAGCCGACGGGCCAGGGGCCCGGCGTGAAGCCCCAGGCGACGCACGTACGGGGTATCGATGACCGCGACGGGCACACCGGTGATCCGCTCCGTGAGCACGATGTCGTCTTCGCCGGCAGAGAGGATCGCCCGCTTGTACGGCTCGCTCGCCCGGCATTCGGGCGTGGCGATGAAGCGGGTGCCCATCTGAACCCCCGCATAGCCCATGTCGAGGGCAGCGGTGAACTCCGTCGGGCTCGCCACCCCTCCGGCGCACACCACCGGAAGGCCCAGGTCTCCCACCTCCTCCAGAAGCGCCCGGGGGTCGAGCGGGCCGGGGTGGCCCCCTGCCCGACGATTCACGGCAATCAACCCGTGAACTCCCGAGTCGAGCGCCTTCTGTGCCCATATGCGCTCGGTGACGTCGTGATAGACCACGCCGCCGGCCGATGCTACACGTTCCACCACCCAGCGGGGCTTGCCGAGCGAGGTGACGAAGAAGCGCACGCCCTCCTCGAGCGCCAACTCGACCCATCGCACCATGCGTTCGTGGTAGTGCCGTGACGACGCCTCGATGAGCGCGTTCATCCCCACGGGACGACCGGTGAGCCGCCCGATCAGGCGGAAGCCTTCCCGGAAGTCGTGTCCGTGGACGTAGGTGAGTGAGACCGGCTGCACGATGCCCAGGCCTCCCGCGTCCGAGACCGCCGCAACCAGCTCTGGATTGGAGCAGGGATACATCGCCCCACAGATCAGCGGGACGGTCACGCCCGCGTCGCGGGTGAGTGGCGTATCGAGAGACCCGGCACTCATCGTGGCGCCCCTGGATCGGCGTCGCGATCCGACGGGACCGGCCCGAGGAGCCAGTGGGCAACCACGCGCGCGACGATCTGACCCGAGCCGTCACGGACCGTCGCTTCCACCGCAACCGGGGTGGAAGCCGTGAGGGGGGACGGGATGGCGCAGCGCGCCTCGGCGGCCACCCGTCCCCGCGCCTTCTTCGAGAACGTGGTCTCCAGCCCGGTTACGATTCCCCGTACGGTCGCCGGCAGCGCACCCAGGACGGCAAGGCCGCCCGCCAGCTCTCCGAGGTTGACGAGGGCCACGGCGTGGATCGACCCGAGGTGGTTGCGCACCGCCCTGCGCTCGCGAAGCTCCACCCGGACGTGTCCCGGCTCGAGTAGGGTGACCGTGGCGCCCAGCCGGCCCGAATAGGGAACCATCCAGCCCAGCGCGCGGCTGAACAGCCATCGTCCCCCCGGCAGGGGTGACAGAAGCTTCCAGAGCGCGCGCAGGCGTGCTCCCGGAGCGGCTGAGCGTGAGGACATGGGGCTCGGGGTCGCGCGGGACTCGACTCGGAATCGCGAATGTCCGCCCTGGGCGGGCGCGGGGCAATGGCCGACACTCTTCGCCCCCCTCGCGGGTATGACACGTCCATGACCTCTCGCAAGAAGCTCCTCGTCTCGGTGGCGGCGCTCTTCGGCCTGGTTTTCGTGGCGCTCCTGGTCCTCCCGTTCCTGTTCAAGGACCGCGTCGTCGCGGGCGCCCGCGCGGAGCTCGACCGTACACTGACCGCCCGGGTCGACTGGAGCGGTGTGGGCCTCACGTTCTTCCGGAACTTCCCGAACCTCACGCTCTCGATCGCCGATCTCACGGCCGTCGGACGATCCCCATTCGACGGCGACACCCTCGCGTCCGTGCGGAGCCTGCGCCTCGTGCTCGACGTGGGCAGCGTTCTCGGCGCATGGCGCGGGCGAGGACCCATCGTGGTGAGGTCGATTCGAGTCGACCGGCCCACGGTGCACCTCACGGTGCTGGACGACGGCTCGGCGAGCTGGGACGTCCTGAGCCGACCCGCCGAGAAGGCGAACGGGGCTCCTGGGGCCGGGGGCCATGGCTCCCTGAACGTCCAGCTGCAGAGCCTCGAACTGACGGACGGCACCCTGACGCTCGAGAACAGGCGCTCCGGGCTCGTCACCTCCGTCGACGGCCTGCACTACACGCTCAGCGGCAACCTCTCGCGGGAGCACGTCGTGGTGGAGACGAGCGCGCACGCCGAGCGAGCCTCGGTTCGGTTCGCCGGTATCCCGTACCTCGACCGCGTGGCCGTCGACTTCCGCGCGGACGTGGACGCCGATCTCGGAGCCGGGCATTTCACGTTCGAGGACAACGAGCTGCGTCTGAACGACCTGGCGCTTCGCTTCTCCGGAGACGCGACGAGGCAGAACGATGGTCTCGCCCTGAACGTGGACTTCTCCGCGCCGCAGACGGACTTCGGCCAGGCACTGTCCCTGGTGCCGGCCATCTACGCCAGCGACTTCGCCTCGCTCGAGACCTCCGGCACCTTCTCGGTCGAGGGAGGCATTCACGGCATCTACGGCCAGCACGTCGTTCCGGCGTTCGCGCTGAAGGCCGCGGTGCAGAACGGGATGTTCCGCTACCCCGACCTGCCCCTGCCCGCCCGCGACATCGCCCTCGACCTGTCGATCGACAATCCCGGCGGCGACGTGGACAGCACGGTAGTGCGCCTCGACCGCTTCCATGTCGTGATCGGAGACCACCCGCTCGACGCTGCGCTCACCATGCGCACGCCGGTGTCCGATCCGGATGTCGACGCCAGCATCCGGGGGACTCTCGACCTGGCGGAGGTGGCCCGCACCATCAAGCTCGCTCACGTCCAGGAGCTCGCCGGCGTCATCGACGCGGACGCTTCCCTCAGCGCCCGTCTGTCCGATGTGGACAGCGCGCGCTACGAGCGGATCGGCGCACGAGGCAGCGTGGCAGCACGCGCCCTCACCGTCCGCGCCGCGGGCCTGCGGCAGCCGATCTCGGTGCGGGAGGCTACGCTCGACCTGACGCCCCGGCGCGCGGACCTCAAGTCTCTCGACGCCCGCCTGGGGAGCAGCGACCTGCAGGCGCACGGCTGGCTCGACGATCTGCTGGGCTTCGCGCTGCGACGTGACCCGCTGCACGGGAGCGCCACCTTCACGAGCCGCCGCTTCGTGCTGGACGAGTGGAGATCCGACGACCCGACGCTGCAGATCATCCCGGTTCCCACCTGGCTCGACCTCTCGCTGAGCGGCACCATCGATACCCTCATGTACGGCACGTTGACGATGACCGACGCGCACGGGGGCGTCGACGTGAAGGACCAACGTCTGACGATGAACGACTTCGGCGTGAAGACGCTGGGCGGCCGGATGGGATTCAACGGAGTCTACGACACGAGTGAGCCCACGCGACCGACGTTCAACGTCGGACTGACGATCGACAGTCTGGACGTCGCGGGGGCGGCCGCCGCCTTCCTCACGGTGCGCACGCTGGCGCCGGTCGCCCGTTACGCGAGGGGCACCTTCTCGACGAAGCTCGACCTCGGCGGCGCGCTGAGCCGTGACATGACGCCGATCTTCGCGGCGCTGAACGGCGGGGGTTCGCTCTCCACGTCGCGCATCGTGATCCAGGACTTTCCGCTGTTCGAGAAGCTCGCGAGCACGCTGACCATTCCCCGGCTGAGCAACCCAACCCTGAATGCGATCCGCTCGGCCATCGAGATCAGGGATGGCAGGCTGTACGTGCGACCGTTCGAGGCGGGCCTGGGCGAGTTTCGGATGTCCGTGGAGGGCTCCAACGGCATCGATCAATCCATGGACTACACGCTCGGCCTCACGCTCCCGCGTGCCGCGCTGGGTCAGGCCGCCGACCGGATCGTGAGTGGGCTGGCCGCCGAGGCCGACAAGGCGGGCCTCGACCTGGCGGCCGCCGACTCGATCCACCTCGGCGTGAAGGTGGCCGGCACGGTCACGTCACCATCTCTGGATGTGGGCATCGGCCGAGCCGCCACGTCTGCCCGGAAGCAGGTCGAGCAGGCGGCCGGCGCCGCCGTCCAGGAACGCCTGGGCGAAGGTCGTCAGCAGATCGACTCGGCCGGGGCGGAAGCGCGGCGACGTGCCCAGGCGCGAGCCGACAGCATCGTCGCCGCAGCCGAGGAGCGCGCGGCCCAGGTGCGCGCCGAGGCTCGGAAGCTCGCGGATCAGGTCCGCGAGGAAGGGAACCGGCGAGCCGACGAGGTCCTCGCGAAGGCCACGAATCCCATCGCGAAGCAGGCGGCCCGACCGATAGCGGACCGTATCCGCAAGGAAGCGGACGACAAGGCGAACGATCTCGTGCGCCAAGCCGACCAGCGAGCCGACGCGATCATGGCGGAGGCGCGCAAGACGGCGGACGAGCTGGTGGGCGGCGGGCAGGGAGAATAGCGGCAGCCACGGCTTCAGCGCGTATCCGGACCCGGCTCGGTCGTGTTGCGCGTGTGCATGTGCACCGGCACCTGAAGGGAGCCCATCTGAGACCCCTCCATGGTCATCGTGCCGGACATGTCGCTCTCGCTGCTCGAGCGAATCACCCAACTCGTCGCCTCGTCGATCTCCATGGTCCCCTTGTTCGTGCCCTTCAACGCGTAGCGCACCTTCATCGGACCCAACGTGACGCTGGTCGTGCTGTCGGTCGTCATGTCGCCGCTCATCTCGAGCGTGATCACCCCGTCCTTGCGGGAACGGACGGTCCAGGTGGCGAGCTGGTGCACCGGCATCGACGAACCGAGGTCCACCGGACACGTCCAGCTATCGCCGACCGACATTGAGCGGACCGGCATCGCCGCGAACGCCTGGCGCATCGCCTGGCTCATGACCTGATCGCCGAGCTGATCCTTCATCGCCTTCTCGAGCTCCGCTCGGCTCATGGCCGGAGACTCGGGTATGGAGCTCACCACGGCGCTCACGAGGGAATCGAGGCCGTCCACGCCCGTCACCGAGCCGTCCGGAGCCAGGTCCATCGTGACGGACCGCCCCACCATGGCCGAATAGATCCGGGCGATCGCCGGTGTAGCGCCCTCGGGGTCGGACGAGTCGTAGACGGAGTGACCCATCGGGTTGTCCATCTCCACCCGCACGGTCTCGTACGTGATACGGATGCGATGCGCCTCTTCGGTGATCCCCGGCTCCACGTCGAAGCGGATGCCCATGCGCATGACCTGATGGGCCTCCCGTGTCTGACCCATGATCGTCTGCGAGGTGGTCTGGTCCATTGTGCTGATGAGATGACGGGACACGCCGGACGTCAGACGGAGACGCAGAGAAACACTGTCCCCACCCGAGGAGACCCCCGGAAGGCACTGGGCCGCCAGGGCCGCCGGGAAAGCCATCGTGAAAAGCGCCACGAAACCCCATACGTGCCTACGCATTATACACGCTCCCTTCGAGTGTCACGGTCCGAAGACTCTATCCACCTCCTGCCACTGATCGCCGGCGCCGAGCTCGTCGTCCGCCTCGTTCAGGGACGACGGGTGGTGCGAGAGGAAGAGGGGCCGGGTGGCTCCCGTCGGCGACGGAAGCCACCCACGGTCCGGATCACTTCGTCTTCGCGTGCTCTACCTGCATCTGCAGGATGTCCGCACCGAAGTGCGTCTCGTCGTGCAAGAGCCATCGCACGAAGTATTCGGAGCGGATCCAGAACCAGTAGTTGTTCATGCTCCCGTACCCGTGGCGCGCGTCCGGAAGAATGAAGAAGTCGAAGCGCTTGTTCGCCTCGATGAGCGCCTTGGCCATGCGGTACGTGTTGGACGGGTGGACGTTGTTGTCCGCCGTCCCCGTGCTGAGCATCAGGTGGCCCTTCAAGTTCTTCGCGATCTCCGGGTTGGTCGCGATCGAATATTCGAAACTGACCTTCCCGGAGTCACCCACGACTTCCTTGACTCCGTGGTGCGTCTCGGACCACCACCGGTTGTAGATGTTGTTCGTATGGTTGCCCGATTCCGACACGGCCACCTTGAAGAGGTCCGGATAGACGAGCATCGCGGCCGTCGACATGAAGCCGCCCCCGGAGTGCCCGTAGATGCCTACCCGCCCCGCGTCGATCCAGGGATAGCGTTCCGAGAGCTGCTCGACGGTCACCTTCTTGTCGGCGAGACCGTAGTCCCGGAGGTTCCCGTACCCGTAGCTGTGGTACCACTTGGAGCGGGCGGGGTGGCCGCCGCGGTTGCCGACGGCGACCACGATGAAGCCGAACTGGGCCAGGGACATCTCGGTGCTGCTGGTCGAGAACGACTTCGGCACGGCTTCGGTCTGCGGGCCCGGATAGACGTATTCGATGATCGGGTACTTCTTCGTCGGATCGAAGTCGAACGGCTTGTACATCACACCGTACAGATCCGTCACCCCGTCGGCCGCCTTCACCTTGAAGGGCTCGGGCATCTTCCAGCCGGCCGCATCGAGCTGAGAGAAGTCTGCCGTCTCGAGCTTCATGACCTGCTTCCCGGTGGCGTCGCGCAGGACGGCCGCCGGCACCGTGTTCACCCGCGAGAAGTTGTCCACGAAGAACCGGTTCGACTCGCCCACGCTCACCCGGTGGTCGAAGTCGCCGGGATCGAGGAGTTGGAGCCCCGTGCCGTCCAGGTTGACCCGGTAGAGGTGCTGGTAGTAAGGGTCTTCGCCGCGCTCGTGATCGTTGGCGGTGAAGTAGACGACGCCGTTCTTGGCGTCCACACCCTCGATGCTCTCGACGTGCCAGGGCCCGGACGTGAGTCGGTTCTTCAGCGTCCCGTCGGACCCGTAACGGTACAGGTGGGCCCACCCGTCCCGCTCGGACCACCACAGGATGTCGCCGTTGGGAAGCCGCTCGGGCCGGCGCGTCTCGATGTAGATGTTGAGGCTGTCGAGGATGACCGTGTGGGCCTGACCGGTGGATGCGTCGGCCTCCATGAGGGCGGCACGGTGCCGGTCCCGGCTGAGGCGCATGAAGTACAGATCGTTCGAGTTGTCCGACAGCCACACGGACCTGCGGGGCTCGTGCTCGTCCGGATAGACGAACTGTCTATCGGTCGCCACGGACATGTCCTGATCCTTCCACGGATCGTCCTGCACCTTGACCTTGGAGTGCGAAGCGAGGTCGTAGATCCACATCTCGTTCTGGGTGACGTTCTTCTCGCCCGGCATGTCGTACTTGTAGCTCTCGAGCTCCGGGCGCTTGTTGTCCGTGGAGTGGATCACCCACAGATCGCCGACCTTGCGCTGATCGGCCCGAACCAGCGCGAACCGCTTGGAGTCCTTCGACCATGAGATGCGCGCGGGCTTGCGGTCGTGGGCGTGCTTCTCCTTCCAGTCGTCCGTGTGCGCCCGGTCACCCGACTCGTAGCCGTAGTTCTCCACGCCGTCGTCGGTGAGCTGGGTCTCGTCGACCACGACCTTCTGGTCGAGGGAGTCGGCTTCCTCACCGCTCTTGCCGCGCCGTGCGTCCAGAATCTTCTGGTAGGACTCGCCGGTCATCATGTAGAGGTTGTGGTCCCGCGCGAACACGACCGTCTTGCCGTCGGGCGACACGCTGGCCCAGGACGGATGGTTGTCGGGGGCCTCGTAGTCCTCGAGCTGCCGCAGCGTTTGCGTGTCCACGTCGTACTCGAAGTGGAACATCTTCTTCTTCGTCTGCTCACGGCCCTGACGGCCCCGCTGTTGCTGCTGTTGCTGCTCCTCCTGCTGCTGGTCCGACGCCGTGTCCTTCGCCTCGTCCTGGGATGACTGCACGTCGAACTGGAGCGTGTGGGCGTCGATGAAGCGGATCGAGCGGATCGGAAGGTGCTGCGCGTCCCAGGGGTCCTTGGTGATGCGCGTGAGCTCGGCCGCGATGCGGGCGTTGTCGAAGATCTGGCGCCGACTCGCCCTCGTCGGGTCCACGATGTAGTAGGAGGTGCCTTCCGATGTCTCCCACTGGTACCAGAAGCGCTCCCCTCCCTTGATCCAGTGCGGCTGGACCGACGTGCTGTGCAGGAGCGTCGAGAGCTTGTAGGGTGCCCAGCGGGCTGCCAGCCGGTAGTTCGCGGAGCCAGGGCCGTCCAAGACGATGGAGCCCTGGGGGGCCGCGACCTGGGCGGCCTGAGCCGGGGCGGTCTGGGTGAGGGCGGGCACCGGGAGCGTCAGGGCGAGGAAGGCGCAGAGGAGAATCACCGGACGCCCATACAGGCTCCGGCCTCGGGTCAAGACGGTCGTCATCATGAAGCAGTCTCGGAAGGGAGTGTGGGGCTCGTGGCGCCGGAGAAGGCCGAGACTTCGCACGGCGTCTTACGTCGGTCGGAGGGCCGCATCATGCGGTCAGCGCCTCGGGCGCAGGGCCGCGCGGGACAGAATAGTCCAGGTTGGCGTCTAGCGCGACCGGGTGTCTTCCGCCAGCAGGCTCGGGAAGCCTTCGGGGGGGCGTCTGTGGTGGGTCGCCTGCTCGTACGCGTAGGCCAAGCGGAAGATCACCCCTTCGTCCCAGGGCCTGGCGAGGATCTGCAGTCCGGCCGGAAGTGACCCGTATGTGAATCCCATGGGGACGGTGGCGGCCGGCATGCCGGTGGACGGGGCGATGATCTGGCTGTTGTCTCCCCGATACTCTTCCACCGCCCGGTCGATATGCGCCGGCGGCGAAGTCCAGGTCGGATAGACGATGGCCTCGACGTGCGCGCTGTCCATCGCCGCCCTCACGTGCGAGAGGAAGCGTTGGCGGGGCTGGTTGGCCGCGAAATCCGGACACGGCGGATCCCAGTCGGCGGGCGGCACGTCGGCCGGTGACTTCATGGCGGAGCGCAGCCGGTCTTCCACGTACGGCGAGTACTCGCCCGTCTTCAGCACCTCGGCCACGTCATGGATGGGCGCCTCGGTTCCCAGAGACGACAGGTACTCGTGCATGTCGTAGCGGAAGCGCGAGCAGAACAGGCCATCGGCCCGGGCGTCGGAGTCGAGCGTCGGAAGATCGAATGGATCCACCAGCACCGCGCCGGCGGCCTTCATGTCCGCCAACGCCTGATCGAACAGGCGTAGCACGGCGCTGTCGGTCCGGGCGGGATCGGCGAGCGCGCGGAGCACACCGATGCGCGCGCCCCGGAGCCCGTCCGCATCCAGGAACCGAGTGTAGTCGGCGTCCACGTGCCCCCGCCCCGGAGCGGTGTAGGGGTCGCCCGGATCGTAGCCCGCGATGACGCTCAGGATGCGGGCGCCGTCCGCGACGCTCCGTGTCATGGGCCCCGCCACGTCACGGTCGAAGAAGAGGGGGATGATCCCGTTCCGGCTCACCAGGCCGATGGTGGAGCGGATCCCGAAGAGGTCCAGGTGGGACGACGGTCCGCGGATGGAGTTGCCGGTGTCCGTGCCGAGCCCGGCGGCCCCGAAGCTCGCGGCGACCCCGGACGCGGTCCCGCCGCTGGAGCCCGCCGGCACGCGGTCGGTCGCGTAGGCGTTGGCCGTGGTGCCGAACGACGAGCTCACGGTCTGGCGGGGGCTGAACGCCCACTCGGCCATGTTCGTCTTGGCCAGCACGACGGCTCCGGCCTCGCGCAGGCGCCGAACGACGAACGCGTCGGTCGGCGGACGGTTCTGGCGCAGGGTGATGGAGCCGCCGGTCGTTTCCAAACCCCTCGTATCGTAGTTGTCCTTGACGAGCATCGGTACGCAGAAGAGCGCCCCCGTGTCCCGGCCGTCCGCCAGAGCCCGGTCCAGCGAGTCGGCCGTGGCCAGAGCCTCGGGGTTCACGACCGTGATGGCGTGCACCCCTCGGGCGTCGTCGTAGGTCCGGATGCGGTTCAGATAGGCTTGGACCACCTGGTGGCAGGTGGTGTGTCCCGAGCGTACGGCCTCCTGGATCTGCGGAATCGTGGCCTCGACCACGTCCATCGGCTCGGGAGGCGGGGCAGGTGCGCAGGCTCCAGTGAGCGCCACACCGAGAGCCAGGAGGGGGCGGATCGTACGAGACAGGGATCGCATCGGCCCAACATGGACGACGGTGCCCCAAACGTCCAGGAGCAAATCGAACGAGCGCGATGACGCGGGAGGGAAGATCGTCTTCTCTCAGAGGGCGGGTCGCCCGGCCCGAGGTGCTTCGACGGCGTAGATGATCGTTCCTCCGACCCGGTGGATCTCGCGGAACCTCATGGGATACGCGACGATCAGCCGGTTGAGGAACGGCGTGCTGTTGTTCGCGACGATGTGCGTAATGCCGTGGCGATCCAGAGACGCGAGCTTCACCGCGTTGTCAGCCACCCAGGGAACGGTATAGGTGTCCCGGCCAGTGAGAAGGACGCCGTACGGCGCGCGGTTCGTCGCGAGCACCGCGTCGGGCGGAAGGTGCTCGTCCACCCATGCGAAGGCTTCGAGGTAGTCACGCATGTCACTGCCGTAGTACGGTTTGGAGTGCTCCACCCGTACCTGGGCGATCAGCAGGGGCCCATTCCACATCAGGAAGGACGCGACGGCGATCAGCAGGACCGACGCGCGCGCCCTGCTCCCGGCACCCGCCCATCTCGCAAGGTCGCCTTGCCTGGATCGAACGACGCGTTTCGCCAGCCCGGTGCCAGCCTCCACGAAGGCCAAGAACGGCACCAGCGCGTAATACGCGAGGAGCGGGATGACCGGGACGAGAAACCGTTCGCCCTCACGGGCGGGCCACAGGAGAAAGGCGCCCATGTACAACAGGATGTAGAACTCGGGAGTTCCTCGCCGACGCCGCATCGCCCAGAGCCAGCCGAGGATCACCCAGATGCCAATCCACCGTGCGAGCGCCGTGCCGGTCGCCGTCCGGCCCGTGAGGATGGACGCTGTGAGGCGGTCGTAGTAATCGAGGTTGCGCGTAACGCGTCGTTCGAGGCCGGCGACGAACGTCGTGGCCGTTACGGGCGCCTCCTGATTCGCCCCCACGAGCTCGCGTTCGTAGCTCAGCCCTTCACGCAGCTGCTCCGGGAGTGTGCGTGAGGCGAGCGCGTTGCGTCCCATCCACGCACCCGTCGCGAGCGCGACGACCGCGAGGGCGATCCCGGCCCGTCGCATTCGGGAGCGAAGTGGGCGTTCGCTCCGGAGGAGGATCGACGCGGCGAACGCGAAGACCAGCGTGAATCCGATGGTCCGCATGAGGTAGGCCGCGACGATCAGGCCGACCGTCCACCGGAACCACCCTTCCCCCGACGACTCGTGGTGCCGCTGCGCCGCGTAGAGTGCGCCGAGGGAAACAAGCATGAACGGCACGTCGGAGAGGATACGTGTGGCCTCGAATGCAAGCGGATAGGCGGCGGCCGTGATCAGTGCGACGGAAACCGCGATGCCGACCGACGCGATTCGGCGAAACAGGAGGTACGTGATGCCCACGGAGCCCACCGCGCACGCGGCGACGGACGCACGCATCAACATGTAGTTCTTCCCGAACAGGAGCACGATGGGCGACAGCATCAGCGGGAAGCCGGGCGGATACTTCGTGTGGGCGTACCCCATGTAGGTGTAGCCCTCACCATGCGCGATCGAATGGGCGAGTGTGATGTAGATCGCGCTGTCCCACGTCGGTTTCCAGTACGGCACGACGAGGAGAGCGTAGAACGCGGCCGTGGCGGCAAGGATCCACATCCCGGCTTCGCGCCCCCATCTCGTCCGGTCCAACCGCATGGCCCCCTTCTTCACGACCTTCTCCTCAGCCTCTTCGCCTCGACCTTCACGAGCATTCGCCGGAAGAAGTCGGCCGCCCCATGGTGCGCCTCAGGGCAGCTGGAGTGCACGAGGAAGCCGCGTGCCTCGTCCGGGAACGCCAGCTCCCAGCGCACACGCCCCGCTCCGCGGAGGCGTGTGCGCCGGTGATGGGCGTCGCATGGACGCGCGTTGGTCGATCGGACAAGCGCTACCTCCGGTCTGCGAGCGAAGACGACGCAACTTAGGCCGGCGCCGGCCTTCGCACAGCCGACCGAATACCATGTCGCGTCACGGGCGAGCTTCGTCGCGCCGAGAATCGGAAGTGATCGAACAGCCCTGAGGACGCAGAGGCAGGCCTACGGTTATCTGCTGTCCTGGCCGGTCTCCACCATGCGGATGCACTGACCCTGGTTGCCGAAGCCGAGGGGCTCCCAGCCTCCATTCCAGCAGTCGCTCTTGCTCTGGGGTCCGAGCGCCACCGGGTCGAGGGTGATGTTGTCGAACTGGTGGTAAGGCGAAGCCTGCACCCACGACAGCGAGACGAGGTCGGTGAACCCCTTGAAGGTGAACGTCTCGAAGCCGGCGAGCCCATCCGTGGTGAACGTCTCGCTGACCGTGGATCCGTCCGCCCGTGTGCCGGTGAACGTCACCTCTCGGGGATCCAACATGGAGGGCTTGAACTCGGCGATGTCGATGGACGCCACCGTGAACGACCCTCCGTCGCCCTTCGTCAGCAGAGTGACGCCGTCGGGCAGATCGTTCAGCAAGCCCGTGGAGCCCTGGAATAGATCGTTGTCGGACTGGGGTGCGCTGAAGGCGTCGTACCCCGAGTACGCTGGATTCACCAACGTGAAGCCGTCCTCGGAGTACGAGGTTACGAAGGCGAACGACGTCCCCGACGCGGCGAGGCTCTCGAAGTCGATGACGGCGCTTCCGGTCGACGTAACGTCGGTCGATAGTCCGCTTTGGGCCTTGTCCATGCGACTGGGCGCAACGCGGTAATCGGCAGCTGGGCCGGAATCTCGCGATTGGACGGGCGCGACGATGGTGTCGGCGCAGGCGGACAGCAGGGCCAGCGCGGGAATGGCAAGTACGTACCGCTTCATGGTTCCTCCTTGATGACACGAAAGACCACACCAAGGGGCACCGGGGGGGGCTGACTAACGCGCTCGAAGCGCTACATGAACGATGGGCAGGGTGGGGTCGTCAACGCCAGCTTCTTGATGCGGGACCCATCGGGGGGCTGTCTTTCCGGGTCGGCTCCTTGCCGGCTCCGTCCACCTTCCTCATTCTGATCCGGTCCCCTCCCTCAGCCGCACCGCGGGCAGCCCGGCGAGGCGTGCCTGCCTCGTTTTCGGAGCCAGCCCCATGTTCAGGAACGCATCCGGAGTGCTCGCCGCCGCTCTGCTCGTGGCGGTCCCCTCGTTCGGAGCAGCGCAGAACCTTCCGCTGACGTCCCACGTGGATGCCGCACTCTTCCATGGGATGCGCTACCGCCTCGTCGGACCCACGCAGGGCGGCCGTGTGACGACGGTTACGGGCGTCCCTTCCCGGCCGCGGACCTTCTACATGGGGGTGGCGTCCGGAGGGCTGTTCAAGACCACCGACGGCGGGGAAAGCTGGCATCCCGTCACCGACGGTCAGGTGCCCCTCGGATCGAGCGGCTCCGTCGGCGTGGCCGATTCGGATCCCGATGTCGTGTATTACGGCACCGGCTCGGACGGCCTGCGCAGCAACGTCTCCACCGGACGCGGTGTGTACCGGAGCGGCGACGCCGGCAAGACGTGGTCCTTCGCGGGTCTGCGCGACGCCGGCCAGATCGGGGAGCTGCGCATCGCCCCCGGCGATCCCAACACGGTGTGGGTCGCCGCCATCGGCGACGCGTTCAAGCCAAGCCACGACCGGGGAATCTTCAAGACCACCGACGGCGGAAAGACCTGGCGCAACACGCTCTTTCTATCCGACAGCACCGGGGCGATGGACGTGGAGATCCAACCAGGGAACCCCAGCGTCGTCTATGCCTGGATGAGCCGCCTGGAGCGCAAGCCGTGGACCATCATCAGCGGCTCGCACGAGGGCGGCTTCTACAAGAGCACCGACGGGGGCGAGCACTTCCGGAAGATCGTGAACGGGCTGCCCCATGGCCTGATCGGCAAGGCGAACCTGGCGGTGACGGCGGCGGACTCCCGGCGGGTCTATGCGCTCATCGAGGCGAAGCCCGGCGGTGGGCTCTACCGCTCAGACGACGCCGGCGAGAGCTGGGCCCTCGTCAACGACACGGCCCCGATCATCCAGCGGCCGTTCTACTACACCGCTCTGGGTGCCGATCCCACGAACGCCGACGTCGTGTACATGGGGGCCGAGACCTTCTTCAAGTCCGTCGATGCAGGTAAGACGCTCACCGTGCTGCGCACGCCGCACGGGGACAACCACGACATCTGGATCGACCCCAACGACGGCAGGACGATGATCGAGGCCAACGACGGAGGCGCCAACGTCTCCTTCGACGGCGGCGAGACGTGGTCCACCCAGTACAATCAGCCCACCGCGGAGATCTACGGGCTGCACATCGACCACCGCTTCCCGTTCCGCCTCTACGCCGCCCAACAGGACGACGGCACGCACATCCTCTCCAGCGTCGCCGAAGGGGGAGAGCGCAACGTCGACTGGTGGACGGGCCCGGGATGCGAGACCGGCCCGGTGGTGCCGCACCCGGCCAAGCCGAACATCGTGTACGGCTCCTGCAAGGGGCAGTTCGAGGTCATGGACCTCGAGACCGGCGAGTCCAAGCAGTACTGGGTCGGCGCGCAGTCGCTCTACGGCAACCCCGCCAGCGATCTGATCTACCGGTTCCAGCGGGTCTCTCCCATGGAGACGTCCCCCTGGGATCCGGACATCGTGTACTACGGATCCCAATACCTGCACCGCACGCATGACATGGGCGTGCACTGGGAGCGGATGTCGCCCGACCTGACCGCGCACCCGGCGTGCTGTCAGGGCGTGAGCGGCGAGCCGATCACCCGCGACGTCACCGGCGAGGAATTCTACAGCACCCTCTACGCCATCGCCGAATCACCACACCAGGCGGGCGTGATCTGGGTGGGCGCCAATGACGGACCATTCCACGTCACCCGGGACGACGGCAACAACGTGGACGGACGTCACGCCGGAGGACCTGCCTCCCGGAGGGCGCGTCGCGTTCATCGAGGTATCGCCCCACCGCCGTGGCTCCGCGTACTACGCCGTGTACCGCTATCTGCTCGGAGACTACGCGCCGTACATCTACAGGACGGACGATTACGGCAGGACGTGGACCCGACTCACCGACGGCACGAACGGGATTCCCGGCGACACGCCCACCCGCGTGGTGCGGGAGGATCCGGATCGGGAGGGGCTGCTCTATGCCGGCACAGAATTCGGCATCTACATCTCGCTTCGACGACGGCGGCCACTGGCAGCCCTTCGACCTCAACCTGCCGAGGGTGCCGATCAACGACATCCAGGTCCACGGCAACGACCTCTTCGTCGCCACTCAGGGCCGCTCCGTCTGGGTCGCTCGACGACATCACCTCGCTCCATCAGATCACGCCGAAGACCACGGCGGACGCCGCTACACCTCTACGCACCCCGGGACGGGTACCGCACCAACGTGAAGCCCCGGCTTCTCGGCCCCATCATCGACTACTACCTGCCCGGCTCGCCGAAGGGAGCCGTGACCGTCGAGATCCTGGACGCCGGCGGCAATCAGGTGAGCTCGTACAGCAGCGAGACCCGGCCGGCTCCGCGCCGGCCGCGCGGAGGCGGACGCCCCTCCGGCCGGCGGAGGCCCACGCCCCCCACCGTCACGACCGATTCGGGCTTCAACCGGATGGTGTGGGACGTGCGCGACGCCGACGGCATCACCGTGCCGCCCGGCCACTACCAGGCTCGCTTGACCGTGGACGGTACGTCCCGGACGCGAGCCCTTCGACGTGCTGATCGACCCCAGGGTGGAGCGAGGCGGCGTGTCGGTGAGCGACCTCGTGGATCAGTACCGAGCACAACCGGCGCATGGACGCCATGGTGAAGGAGGTCCAGGCCCTGGTCGCGCGGGTCCAGGAGGGCATGAAGACCGGCGACGCCGCCACGAAACGGCGGCTGCAGTCTGTGGCCGACAAACTGATCACACCCCCGATCCGCTACAGCAAGCCGGGGCTGGAGGACCAGATCACGTACCTGCGCGGAATGACCACGCGAGCCGACCAGCGAATCGGGCAGGACGCCATCGACCGCTACCGGGAGCTGCGCAAGGAGCTGGATGCGGTGGAGGCGGAGGCGGGGAGGGTACTGGGAAGCGGAGGCTGAGAAGCACCTCCGGCAACCGGACCGCCCCACCGGACTGTTTCACCGACCCACCATCGGGCATGACGGCCGATCGACCCGAGAGGGCAGGGTTGCAGATAATCTTTTGAGCTTATAATATTTACTAGCGTACCGTTCGGTGCTGCAGGCCCCCTCCTCGCAGGAGATCCCAGCGTGTCCGACAAGATCATCGCCGTCCTCGGCGCCACCGGCTCTCAGGGTGGTGGACTCGCCCGGGCCATCCTCGATGATACCGACGGCCCTTTCCAGCTTCGCGCCCTCACACGCGACCCCACCTCGGATGCGGCGCGGGCGCTGGCCGAGGCGGGTGCCGAGGTCGTGAAGGCGGACATGGACGACGCCGACAGCCTGCGGGAGGCGTTCGAAGGAGCCCACGGGGTCTTCGCCGTGACGAACTTCTGGGAGCACTTCTCTCCGGAGAAGGAGATCGAGCAGGCGGGAAACATCGTCGCGGCCGCGAAAAGCGCGGGGGTGAAGCACGTCGTCTGGTCCACCCTGGAGGACACCCGGTTGCAGGTGCCCCTGGACGACGACCGCATGCCCACCCTGCAGGGGAAGTACAAGGTGCCGCACTTCGACGCCAAGGGTGCCGCCAACGCACCTCTTCGAGGAGGCGGGCGTGCCCACCACGTACTTCTACGCCTCCTTCTACTGGGACAACCTCATCCACTTCGGGATGGGTCCCCAGCGCGGCGAGGACGGCGTGCTCCGCTTCGTGCTCCCGATGGGCGACGCCAAGCTGCCCGGGATCGCCGCGGAGGACATCGGCAAGTGCGCCTACGGAATCTTCAAGGGCGGAGACGAGTGGATCGGCCGGACGGTCGGGGTGGCCGGCGAGCACCTCTCCGGCGCCGAGATGGCCGCAGCCCTCACCGAGGCTCTGGGCGAAAAGGTGGAGCATCCCGCCGTCTCACCGGACACGTACCGATCCTTCGACTTCCCTGGATCCGACGACCTGGGCAACATGTTCCAACACCACGCCGAGTTCCAGGAAGAGGTCCGGGGTCGGAGGTCCGTCGAGACCTCACGAGAGCTCAACCCGGAGGTCCAGAGCTTCTCGGCGTGGCTGAATGAGAACGCAGGCCGAATCCCGGTGAAATAGGGCCCGACGCCGGGAGCGCCGCGGACCGCGTGTGCGCTACTCCGCCAGATCCTCCCCGGTCTGGCGCAAAATGAGCTTGTGGGCGCGGAGCCGGAGGCCGTTGATCCGAATGAATCCGCGGGCGTCTTCCTGGTCGTAGCCCCCGGCCACATCCATGGAGGACATGTCCTTGTCGTAGAGGGCGCTGGTGGAGGTGCGGCCGCGAGCGATCACGTTCCCCTTGAACAGACGCACCTTCACCTCGCCGGTGATGAGCTTCTCCGACTGGCCGAACGCGGCCTGGATGAAGTCCATCTCCGGACTGAACCAGAACCCGTTGTAGATGATCTCGGCGAAGCGCGGCGATAGCATGTCGCGCAGGCGAAGCACCTCGCGGTCCATGGCGAGCCCTTCGAGGTCACGCAAGGCGAAATGGAGCACGGTGCCGCCCGGCGTCTCGTAGACACCACGCGACTTGATGCCGACAAAGCGGTTCTCGACCATGTCGATCCGGCCCACGCCGTGCTCCCCTCCCACCTTGTTGAGGTAGGTGAACAGCTCCACCGGGTCGGTGAGGTCGATCCCGTCCGCCTCGTTGACCACGCGCACGGGCGTGGCGTCACGGAACTCGATGGAGAGATCCGCGGGATCGTCGGGTGTCTGATCGAGCGGGCGCACGAGCTTGTACATGTCCGCCGGAGGCGGCGAAGCCGGGTCCTCGAGTAGACCGGCCTCGTACGAGCGGTGCATGATGTTCTCGTCGCTGGAGTATGGCTTCTCGGCGGTGGCCTCCACCGGGATGTCGTGCTCCTTGGCGAATGCGAGGAGGTCCTTGCGGCCCTGAAAGCGGTCGAGGAACTCGCGCTCCTTCCAGGGAGCGATGATCTCGAGCTGAGGCGCCAGAGCGGCGAACGCGAGCTCGAAGCGAACCTGGTCGTTGCCCTTTCCGGTGGCGCCGTGGGCCACCGCCTCCGCGTCTTCCGCCAGCGCGATCTCCACCTGGCGGCGCGCGATGACCGGGCGGGCCAGTGAGGTACCAAGGAGGTAGCGGTTCTCGTACACGGCGTTGCCGGCGATGCCGGGGAAGATGAACTCCGTGACGAACTCTCGCTTGAGATCCTCGACGTACACCTTGCTGGCGCCGGTCTGCTTCGCCCGTTCGGCGATGACGTCGAAGTCCTCCTGCTGGCCGACGTCGGCGACGAAGGCGATGACGTCGTATCCGCGCATGAGGAGGGTCTTGAGGATGCAGGCCGTGTCGAGCCCGCCGCTATAGGCTAGAACCACCTTCTTGTTCGGCACTTGTCGCTCCGGTAGGTCAGATGTCGATCGACCGCGAATCCTGCGGCCACCGCGTCGCTCACGTGGCCCCGCGCTCACGTAACCTTGAAGGGTGATCGGAGGGGGCGCTCGGCGCCAGGCCTCGGCTCACCGGCGTCCCCGAGCGTAGGAGTGTCGGTGAAGGTTCCGCTTGCCTACGGTCGGCAAACCAACACGTTTCTCTGGTGAGCAGCTCAGGTTGTGCTGCCAGGACCCGGCGCCGAGCATAGTCCGAGTCGGTGTCGACCTTTTCCACCTTTCGTACGAGCGCTAGTCTCCGGACCTGGAAAGCGACGACGGCATGCCGATGGACACCAGGAATCGCATCGAGGACCCGGACACTTCGGACCTCTACAACGGAAGAGACTCATGACCTTCGTATCCGACCTCGACCCGAAGCCTCTCTGGAGCCATTTCGACCAGATTCTCACCATTCCCCGTGGATCCAAGGAAGAGGAGAAGATACGGGCCTTCGTGGTCGACCTCGCGGAGCGGAACGGTCTGGAGCATCACGTGGACGCGACGGGGAACGTGGTCGTGAAGAAGCCGGGGTCGACGGGCAAGGAGAACGCACCCGCCACCATCCTCCAGGCCCATCTGGACATGGTGAACGAGAAGAACTCGGACGTGGACTTCGACTTCGCGACGGACCCCATCAAGCCCGTTCTGGACGGAGATTATCTGACCGCGGACGGCACCACGCTGGGCTCGGACAACGGCATCGGCGTGGCATCGATGCTCGCCGTCATGGAAGCCACGGATCTGGTGCACGGCCCCCTCGAGCTCCTGTTCACCATCGACGAGGAAACGGGGCTCACCGGGGCTGCGGGCCTCGATGCCTCACTACTCTCCGCCAAACAGCTCATAAACCTGGACTCCGAGGACGAGGGCACCCTCACGGTCGGGTGCGCCGGCGGGGCGGACACCGACCTGACGCTCGACCTCGAGACGACGAACGCCCCCGCCGGCGCCACCGCACATACGGTGAAGCTGATCGGCCTCCAGGGGGGGCACTCGGGCGTGGACATCCACCTGCAGCGTGGGAATGCCGTCCAGCTCCTGGCGCGTATCCTACGCGCCGCGGAGCAGCCCGGCTTCATCACGGACATCGAGGGCGGAAACAAGCACAACGCGATTCCTCGCGAGGCCTGGGCGACGCTCGTGATCCCGGAGGGCGCGACGGGCGACTTCTTCGCACGGCTCGATGCGGTCTTCGAGAGCGTGAAGGCCGAATACTCGATGCCCGAGCCGGGCATGGAGATGAGCACGAGCGAGGTGGGTATACCGGATACCGTCTGGACCGCCGAGGCCACGGCCCGGGTCCTGCAGACCCTCGTGGCCCTGCCCCACGGCGTGGTGGCCATGAGCAACGACATCGAGGGGTTGGTGGAGACCAGCACGAACCTGGCCGCCGCGAAGCGGGCGGGCGGGGCGCTGAAGGTCCTCATGAGCTCACGTTCGTCGGTGGCCTCCGGTCTGGACTGGATCAGGGACAAGATCGAGGCGGTGGCGGCGCTGGCCGGCGCCGAGGTCGACCATCACGACGGCTACCCGGGATGGAAGCCGGACCTGGATTCGAGGCTTCTCGGTGTCGTCCGCTCCGTGCACGACAGGGTCCTGGGATTCGGGCCGCATGTGGAGGCCATCCACGCCGGGCTGGAGTGCGGTCTCATCGGTGAGATGATGCCAGGAATGGACATGATCTCCATCGGTCCCCAGATCGAGGCCCCCCATTCTCCGAGCGAGAGGGTGAAGGTGGACTCCGTCGGCAGGTTCTACGAGCTCCTCACCGAGACCTTGAAGGAGCTGGCCGGATAGCTGCGAGAGCGGACGGCATGATGCGAGCCGGGATGGAGGCACCCAGCGGATGGCGGGCCATGAGGCGAGCCGGGCTCGTCGTCGCCCTGGCCTGCTTCGTGGCGCTGCTGCATCCAGTCGCGACCGGGGCGGGCCCCGAGCCCGCGGGGGGCGCCGCGTCGGGTACTGCGACCCGGAGCGCGGATACGGTTCCGGCCCCTGCCCACCTGGCCTGGCGCCCCGAGCAACCAGCACAAGGGACCCTTTTCGCCCTGCGGGTCACGTCGGGGTCGGGCACGTCATTGAACTCCGTGTCCGGCCGGGCCGGGCCGGAAGAGCTGCACTTCTATCCGGTGGACGGCGGCGCTCTCGAATCGTTCGCCCCCGTGCCCGTCGATGTCTCGGACAGCGTGGAGGTGGCCCTCACGCTGCATTACGCCTCCGGGTCCACCCGCCCACTGACCGCTTCCGTGCCCGTGACCGCCAGGTCTTTCCACCACGAGGAGCTCACGGTGGCGCCCGAGCTCGGCTCGCCCCTGAGCAGAAAGAACCGCGCCCGCTTGGCCCGGGACCAGGCCAAGGCCCGTGCGGTCTCCATCCAGGCGGAACGTACCCGCCGGCTCTGGACAGATCGCGCCGTTCTTCCCCGGCACGATCGGATCACCGGCCGATTCGGCGACGGCCGCATCTTCAACGGCCAGGTCTCCAGCCGACACATGGGACTGGACCTCGACGGCGAGGTCGGGGATACGGTGGTGGCGATGGCGCGGGGGGTCGTGGCGCTCGTCGACCGTTTCCTGCTGGCGGGAAACGTCGTTTACCTGAACCACGGGGCCGGGCTCATCAGCGGGTATTTCCACCTCAGCGAGCAACTCGTCGAGGAGGGGGATACGGTGGAGGCCGGCAGCCCGATCGGCCTGGTCGGCGCAACAGGCCGGGTCACCGGCCCTCATCTTCACTGGGTCGTTCGCTACGGTACGACCAGTGTGGACCCGGCGAGCCTGCTCCGAGTGCTGCGCACGGCTCGCTGAGCCCGAGGCCGGCGGCGGAGGCGTCAGTCGCTTCCGACAGGAAAGACTCCACTCCGGGCGACGTGCCACGTGAGGACGGCGTCGGCACCGTGGACCGCTGCGAAGAGCCACCCGAGGCCCAGCGCGCTCCGGACGCCCGACATTCCCCACACCTCGGGTCCGAGGAGATAGGCCGCCCAGATGGCGGCCGCGATCAAGACTTCGAGAACGGCGAACCCGCGATACCCGATCAGGTAGTTGCCGAGTCCCGGAATCGCCAGGGAAGAGAGTGCCGTCGGCCATCCTCTCCTGAAGTTCCTGAGGCAGCTCGGACAGGACCGGGGTCGCCCCGAGAACCCCTCGTGGCAGTGGGGACAGAGGCTCTCGATGCCGGGACCTGCCTGCGCACCCTGGTTCGACTCGGCGCTGCTGCGCATCCGCTCGGTCACGACCGCCCGATCCGACCGGCGGAGCCCTCGCAGCTCGATGATGCCGCCACCTCGGGTTTCGATCTCGACGCTACCCCACCGGCCGTCCCTGATTCGTACGGCCGTCCCGTAGGCCATCTGCTGGTGGGCGAGGCGAGGACGACGGGCGGCGTCGAGCTGGAGAAGAACGACCCTGGAGTCCGTAAGGACGACGGCGCGCCGCCATCCCAACACCCACCGCTCCCAGAAGGAGAGCCCCCGTCCTTCAGTGAGAAACAGGACCTTCTCGCTGGGCTTGACGATCTCCCGAATCGTCCCGTCCAGCTGCTTCAGCAGCTTGAAGTGCCTCCGGGACTGACGGCGCTCCGCTCGATCGCTTTCCCGGAACATCCCGGTAAAGACGTAGGGGCCGTCACCTCCCGGGATAGCCAGGAGATCCTGGAAGCGAGGAGCACGGCGGACGACGGGCGAGATGCTCACGTGGCGGGCCCTCCCTTCGGGCGAATCTCTCGGCACAAAGGGGGGGGCGTTCTGAGGAGCCGCATCCCGGTTCTGGGCTCGAGACCCTCATGTTCCAATGTGGGACAGGTAGCGCCGGAGATTCAACAGGATCGTGCAGCGGCCCCGGCGGGAAACAGCCCATCAGGTGTGAGGGGCGCTCGTCCTTGACCAGCCTGTAGTCTGCTCGCCATACTGAGTCTGTAGAACAGACACCGAAGACAGGGAGTCTCCGTGACCCGACAGGCCGCGCTGGGTGAGTTCGAGCAGCTCGTGATGTTGGCCGCGCTCCGGTTGGACGAGGATGCCTCGGGCAACGCGATCAGCACGGAGCTGGAGGAGAAGGCGGGCCGCAGCGTATCCAGGGGAGCCTTGTACTCGGCCCTGGACCGGCTGGAGTACAAGGGGTTCCTCACCTGGCGCGTCGAGGGATCCTCACTGGAGCGGGGTGGGCACCCCGCGCGGATCTTCTCTCTCACGAAAGCCGGTCTCGAGGCGTTGAAGAATCAGCAGCGGGGCCTCCGCAACCTCACCGAGGGACTGGAAGCCATGCTCGACCTGGGAGGGTCCTGAGGGACTCGCTCGTGGAGGGGGGGAGAGACGACCGGACATGGAGCCGCCGCGGATCTGGGAGTCGCTGCTCAGGCGCGCGCTGCCTCCTGGCACGGTGGGGCGGAGCATCCTGGGCGATCTCAGGGAGGAGCACGCCCGCCGTCACGCGCAGGATTCTCTGGCAGCGCATCGATGGTACCGGCGGGCGGCCCTGGGAGTGGCGGCACGGGCGTGGCTGGACCGGGTGTTGGGCAGATGGTCGGGAGCGCCGAGACTCGGCCCCCGACCGGGTGGAGGACGAGGAGGAGGAGATCCGATGTTCGAGCGATTCGCACGGAGCCTGAAGTACGCCACGCGGTCTCTGCTGAAGACGCCGCGCTTCACGGTCGTCGCCATCTTCACCATCGCCGTGGGGATCGGAGCCAACACCGCCATCTTCAGCGTGGTGGACGGAGTCCTGCTCAAGGACCTGAGCTATCCGCGCTCGCAGGAACTGGTCAACGTGTGGAGCACCGCTCCCGGGCTCAACTACGACCAGTTCACTCTGTCGCCGGACCTCTACTTCTTCTACCGCGACCAGAGCTCCGCCTTCGCCGACATGGCGCTCTATTCCCAGGAGGCCGTGAGCGTCACCGGTACCGGGGGGCCTCCGGAGCGGGTGGGCGCCCTGTCCGCGACCGCGTCGCTGTTCCCCACCCTCGGGGTGGAGCCCATGCTGGGCCGCACTTACACCGCCGAGGAGGACGTGCCCGACGGGCCCCATGTGGTCGTGCTCAGCCACGGCCTCTGGCAGCGCCGCTTCGGCGGCGATCCCTCCGTCATCGGCCGCGCCATCCAGATCGAAGGGGAGTCCCGGGAGATCGTCGGCGTGATGCCTCCTGGCTTCGACTTTCCCAACGGCACCGACCTCTGGCTGCCAGCCCAATTCGACCCGGACAATCCTCCCACCGGAGCCTTCAGCTTTCCGGCGATCGCACGCCTCGGCCCGGGCGTGAGCGTCGCGCAGGCCACGGCGCAGCTCGTGCCCCTGGTGCAGCGCTTCCTGGAGAGCCACGACGAGGGATCGCAGTATCGGGCCTTCCTCGAGAACGGGCGGTACCAGCCCTTGGTCCATTCCATGAAGGAGGACCAAGTCGGGTCGATGCGGCGCCCTCTGTGGATCCTGCTGGGGACGGTGGGCATCGTGTTGCTCATCGCCTGCGCCAACGTGGCCAACCTGGTGCTCATCCGGGCGGAAGGCCGGCGCCGGGAGTCGGCCGTGCGGGTGGCGCTGGGCGCGACGCGCGGCACGCTGGTGCGCCAGGTCGCCATGGAGAGCGGGCTGCTGGCCGTCCTCGGCGGGACCCTGGGGGTCGCAGCCGCGGCCGCCGGGGTGCCGGCGGTTCTGCGTCACGCACCCCCGCAGCTCCCCCGCCTGGACGAGGTCGGCCTGGACGGGACCGTGCTCCTGTTCACGCTCGGCATCACGGCGCTGGCGGCGCTCTTGTTTGGCATCGCGCCCATGCTGCGCCATGCGCCCAGGGTGCTGCTGGAGGCGCTCAAGCAAGGAGGGCGGGGCGGCACGGGTGGCCGGAGCCAGATGCGGGCGCGCAATCTCCTGGTCGCCGGACAGACCGCGCTGGCCCTCCTGCTCCTGGTGGGCTCGGGGCTGCTGGTGCGGAGCTTCTGGGAGGCGAGGGGGACCGATCTGGGCTTCACGTACGACAACCTGCTCACGTTCCGCCTGTCGCTGCCCGAGGGTGAGTACCCCACGCCCACACGGGTGGCGGCCTTCCACGACGATCTCCTGGCCCGTCTCCGGGCCTTGCCAGGAGTGGAGAAGGCGGGCCTGACGTCCACCATGCCGCTGGCGCAGTCCACCCCGGGCCAGCCGTTCGAGATCCCGGACCACCCCACCGAACCGGGGCAGCTTCCCCCGATCCTGCGCTATAAGTTCGTGTCGCCGGACTTCCTGGAGACGATGGGAATCCACATCCTGGCCGGGCGCGGCATCCAGGACTCCGACGCAAGGGACGGGGTCGGTCACGTGGTCATCGACCATGCGCTGGCGGCGCGGTACTGGTCCGGCGAGAACCCCGTGGGCAAGCGCATCGGATTCCCCTCGGACTCCACGCGATGGCTCACGGTGGAGGGCGTGGTGAACGAAGTGATGGATCTCGGCATCGGGAGAGAGACCGATCCCCTGCTGTACCTGCCCATGACCGCTCCGCAGCCGGACAGCGGATGGGTCGTGCGCTCGGCCACCTATGTCGTGCGCGCCCGCAACCCCGGCTCGCTGGCCCAGTCGGTGCGCTCCACCGTGTGGGACGTGGACCCGAACATCCCGGTGGCCGACATGCGCACCGGCACGCAACTGGTCAACAACTCGCCGGCGGTGATGCAGATCTCGTTCACGATGTTCACGCTCGGCATCGCCGCGCTCATGGCGCTGGTCCTGGGGGCCGTGGGCCTCTACGGCGTGCTCTCGTACTCCGTGGCTCAGCGAACCCAGGAGATCGGCGTGCGCATGGCGCTCGGCGCCGAGCGCTCGACCGTCATGCGCATGGTGGTGGGCGATGGAGCCCGTATCCTCGTATTCGGACTCGTGGTCGGTCTGGCCGCGGCGGCGCTCCTGAGCCGGCTGCTGCAGGGGATCCTCTACGGAGTCGAGGCGCGCGATCCGCTCACCTTCGTGGGGACGGCGGCGATCCTCCTGCTGGTGGGCATCGTGTCGGCCTGGCTACCCGCCAGGCGGGCCGCGGGGGTGGATCCCATCGAGTCCATGCGCGTCGAGTGATGGCAGCGCGACGCCGGTCATGACGTGGATCTGTCCCGCTTTCGTGGACGGTTGAAGACTGAGGCTCACCCCTCCGTCCCCTACGCGAGGGCCCCGGGGCATCACGGCAATCTCGCACCCCCGTTCCGAGCCTCCTCGAGCTGCTTCATCCACTCCGGCTCCGGCGGGCCGGCGTTCACCCTCATCTCGTGCACGACGGTCTCGACCGTGAAGGCGCCGGAGCTCATGGCGGAGCCGAGCGCCGCCTGTCCCTTCTCGAAGTCGGCTTTCCCGTCGTGGGTCTCCATGGCCTGCTGCGACCGGCGCAGCATGGCCATCTGTTGCCGGATCATGGGTTCCACCCGGGCCCGCTGCTCCGGAGGGATCTTGTCGAGCTGCTCCTGAAGCTGCTTCATCTGCTTGTCGAAGGCCTCGGACTGGACGCTCCCCTGGGCCTGCGTGGGCTCGCGGCCGGCCTCCTCCTCGCCCCGCCGCCGGGCGGCATCTATCTCCTGGCCGTGGGCGTCCCGGATCTGCTCGATGAGGCCTCCCACCTCGATCACCGTGTGGAAGGGCCGGAGCATGCCGTCCACCTCGCGGTAATCACCGTAGCGGGCCACCATGCGCATCTCGTGGTCGCCGTCGGAGTGGACGACCCCCGCGAACTCGTCCCGCAGGCTCACGTGCCGGTCGGCATCGATGAGGAGCCTGGCCGAGGTGGGCGTGAAGTCCTCCATGCCTCCCTCACCGTTGGAGAGGTCGAGTCCCTCGAAGTCGTGGATCTCGAGCACCCATGCCCGGTGGCCGTCCACCTCCTCCGCGCCGGTGACCGTGGCGCGCGCGGCCATCGCCCGCATGAGCTCCGGATCTGGGGTGGCCAGCGTCTGGCTGCTCTCGGCGAGCTGGCTCCCCAGCTTCTGCATCCCGCCCTGCAGGAGCTTCCCCTGGAGGCCGGCGCCCGGGTTCCCCATGCCCCCCTGACCGCCTTCCCCGCCGCGGCTGGTGGCGGGGTTCCGGGAGGGGTCGATGCCCTTCTCTTTCATGAGTCGCCGGATGTACTCGGACTCCGGGACGGATACGAAGGCCTTGCGGCCGTCGACCGTGCGGTTCTCGTAGTAGAGCTTGGACCGGGCGCCGTTCTGCTCCTCGTCGACCCAGTAGTTCCGGACGTGGTCGATCTCGGCCTCCTGGCGCCGGATCATCGCCTCGACGATCTCGGACGCCGACGGCGTCTGGGCGGCGGCGGGAGCGGGGCCCAGGACCGTCGACGCGAAGAGGCCGAGGGCGCCCAGGAAGAGGGTTCGGGCCTGCCGGGTGACGGATCGGTTCATCGTGCGCTCCGGGTCCTGAGGGAACGAGACGCCGACTGCTTGACGAGGAAACGCCAGGGCCGCCTGAGGTTGCAGCCCAGGTCCAAGCCTGTGGATCCACGTCTTCCGGCCGAGCGCCGGGAGCCAGGTGACGCTGGTCCAGCGGGTCATGACGACCTCCTCCGAGGGGTTGAGTAGAGGCTCGCGCGAACAGAGGCTTGCTCAGGAGCCCTTCGAAACGGCCTCGAACGTCACGTGGAAGCCCAGGTCTTCGATCACTCGGCGGTGGTCCTCGGGACGGAGCTCCAGGCTCCACCCGGTGCCGGTGAGCTTGCCGCGGAGCGTCCCGCCGCCCGCCGCCCGCATCTCCAGCGTCCCGCTCTCGAGGATGGCGACGCGGTGGACGGCTCCGTGCGCGGGGTCGACGACGAGATAGAGGACGGTCGCCGCCGCCGGATCGGTCGATCCGGGCGCCGCGCTCGGCGGGACGGCGGCGATGGGCATCGTGGCCCCGGCTTGGCCGTCGGCCGGCAGGCCGACGACCAGGCATTCGGTCACCTTGTCGATGCTTCCCATCACGAGCTGCTTCCGGCCGTCCTCGCCGTCGCCGGCCGGGGCGAAGGCACTTCCCGACGCAGTGAACGACGCGGGCCCCGAGGTCTTCAGCTCGAACGAGCCGCCCTTCCCGTCCAGCCCCTGCGTACAGGCCCGATCGGACCCGTACAGGCCCTGCTGCACGAGCTCGGAGCGTCGCTCGGACAGACGCGGGAGCCCTTCGTAGGCCTCCGCCGAGGGAGCCGAGCCGTCGGACGCGATCGAGTCGACCGTGACCGTCCGGGTCAGGTAGTCCCCGCCGTAGGGCGCGCTCGCGGCCGCATCTCCGGCGACGACCAGGGAATCC
Source organism: uncultured Gemmatimonadales bacterium (assembly GCA_963751265.1). GTDB lineage: Bacteria > Gemmatimonadota > Gemmatimonadetes > Longimicrobiales > Gaopeijiaceae > SZUA-318. The sequence goes on from CAVVTU010000005.1 coordinate 126,621, forward strand.
GACACCTCGGCCCGGAGCAGGAGACCGAGCTTCTCCAGCCGGGGGCCCAGAGCGAGCGCCACGCGGCTCGCCACCCCGGGCATCCACTCCGAGAGTGGCACGGCCTCGGGACTCTCACGGGGGGTAGCCGCCATCGGCAGCCATGAGAAAGGCAGGTCGCCGGCGAAGTACAGGTCGGAGCGGCCGGTCGCGCGGAAGGGGACCGCCGCGCCGGACCCGTCCTCGCTCCTCCACCAGCTCTCCACCTGTACCACCGCGTGGCGGGTGGCGTGACCCTCGATGGACGGGCCGGCGCCGGCGTCGGTCAGGCCGAAGCGGAGCGAGTCGAGTATGGCCTGGCCGGAGTCCGCGACGGGCGACCAGGTCCGGTAGCCGGCGGCGCTGTCCGGAGCGAGCCGCCAGGCGTCGGCCAGGTAGGCGGGCCGACCCGCGAACGAGACGGTCGTGGCCGGAGCGCCGCCCACGGCGGCTCCATCGAGGAGCTGCGTCTTCCCGGTCGCGGTGCGCATCGCTCCCAGCTCTGGACCCGTCACGCCCCACCACGTCTCGCGGCCGCCATCTCGCTCCAAGTGCATCTGGTAGGCGACGGCGGCCTGCCCCGAGGGGGGCGCCTGCGCGCAGGCCGCCCCGCCTACGGTGAGGAGGAGCGCCGGGACAAGCACGCGCACGACGGGGACGCGGCGGCCGGCGAGCCTCGATCCCTGCATCTCACCGGCCTCCGTTCATGATGAAGGCCACCGGCAGAACGCGGCTGTGGGCGGCCTCCTCCTGGTTAACCGGGGTTACGACCAGGTACAGGACCGATTGCCGCCTCCAATCCACCTTGGCCCGGCCGAAGACGACACCCGTCGAGGCGATCGCGTGAGCGTCCGCCAAGTACCGGTCCCCCGGGACAAACTGGTCTCCCGGGACGAACTGGTCCCCCGGGACAAACTGGTCTCCCGGGACGAACTGGTCCCCCGGGACAAACTGGTCTCCCGGGACGCGGCTCGACCCCGGACGCAACGGAAACCACTTGGACGGCCACGCCTCGTGCATCCGCCCCGCGGCGATGACGATGGCCACCACTCGAGCCCGGGTCTCGCGTTCCCCGGAGAGATCGATGACGAGTCCTTTCGCCAGGGTCTCGCGGACATCCAGAGGCCGCTCCCCGGAGGCGATGGCGCTCCGAGCGGTGGCGGTAAGACCGAGCCGGATCGTGGGCGCCGGCGCCGGAGTGGGTCGACGCGGGCTCGAAGGAGGATCGTACCAACCAGCCCGATCCGACGGACCCGATGCCGGCATGGAAGTGGGGGCAGGGACCATCTCCGGTGGCCACTCGTGCGGGGCACCCCTCGCCATGTCCCCCGCGGCGGCCGAACCCGGGCTCCCCCCTCCCTGCCCCTCCAGCCGCACGAGCTCCACGCGCCGGTTCTGCTGGCGGCCCTCCGGGGTGCCGTTGTCGGCCACGGGCTTCGTCTCGCCGAAGCCGGTGGTCTCGAGGCGGGAGGGGTCGATCTCGTCCTGCTCGGTGAGGTAGTCCCGCACCGCCCCGGCGCGGCGCTCGGAGAGGTCCTGGTTGGAGGCCCCGTCCCCCGTGCTGTCGGTGTGCCCTTCGATCGACAGCCGGAGGTCCGGGTGGTCGCGCAGCATGGCCGCGATCTCCTCGAGGGTCGGTGTCGACTCCGGCCGGATGCGGGCGCTGTTCACCGCGAACAGGATCCCGTGCGTCGCCACCCGGCCCTTCTCGGCGAGGACGTCGTAGAGGTCCCTCCCCCCGGCGGCGACGCGGATGGGCCCCACGTACATGGGGTTCTTGTCGTCGGCGAAGTAGACGTTCTCCAGGTACAGCGAATTGCCCCGATGCAGCTCGGCGTTGGGCACGTTGGCGACGCGCTGCGAGCCGACGTAGACCTTGGCGTAACGGTCGTCGACCATGATGCGGACGGGGACGAGCTTCTGGCCCACGTCCGGGGTCTTGTTCAGGGACTGGACGCCTCCCTTGTCGTTCGACAGCACGCCGGTGCCCTGCACCACGGCCACCTGGAAGACGTTGCCTGGCACCCGGTTGAACCGCTCACCCGGCGAGGGGGGCGAGGGCGCGAGAACCAGCCGCTGGTTCTCGTGCGTGAAGTAGGCGTCGAACTCGATCGTGAAACGGGCGGGAAGCGAGTCGCCGATCGGCACCTCGATCGCCGATCCGCGGGGCCCGGTGTTCCTCAGGAGACGGCGGCCGCGCCACTCGACCAACTCCCAGTTTCCCTTCCGGAACGTGAGCCTCCGGGGGAAGTCGCCGACCTGGTCGTCGCTGTAGTCGTCGTAGAAGAGGACGCGGTCCCCGGGGACGAAGTCGTAGTTGGTCCACACGCCCGTGTTCGGAGCCGCGGTCTCTTCCCCGCCGGCCGCGTCGGCGGCCTGGTCCGCGTCGGTGATCGGCTTGCCGTCGTCGTCGGTGAGGACGTTGCCCTGGTCGTCCGTGTAGACGACGTCCTGCCCGCTGTCCTGGGCCTGCTGGACGCAGACCGGATCGTCGAACACGCACTTCACGGCGTCGCTGATGAGACGGTCGATCTGGTTCTCCGTCTCGTTCTCGAGCGCGTTCTTGGCCGCCCGCTTGAGGTGCTTGAGGATCTGGGCGTGCCCCGGCGCCGGAAGGGCGATCAGCGTCACTGCGCCGAGGAGCAGGACGCGCGTAACGAAGTGGGAGCGGGAGCGGGTCGGGCTTCGCATGGGATCCTCCTGCAGGGGACGGCTCGGCCGTGGCACGAGGGACGGGACGAATCCCCCGTCCGACCCCCAGAGCGGAAGACGGAGCCGGGAGCCGCCACGGCACGGGAGCGCGCGCCGGGAGAGGCGCTGCGGTGAGGTCGGGAGGGACCGCACGGCCATCGGTGCAGGTGCAGGTGCCTTCCACAGGCTACGACGGCCGTCCAGGAGCCGCCCAGGGCGCGAAGCTCCGTACGACGCCCTCGAGCACCTCCCTCATGCCCTCGAACCGCTTCATCCAGCCCAACGCGAACCGAAGCTGGACGTCACCGTGCGTGAGGATCAGGATCTCGAGCCCGACCTCCACGCCCGGGCCTGTCGTGGTCCACCGGCGAAGGGGTTGGGCCAGCCGGGTCGCGTAGGCCATGGAGAAGCCGCTCGTCTCGCCGATCCGGACTTCCTCGCGCTCCGCGGTGACGTCGAGCGCTCGAAGGAGGCCGTGACGGACATCCCGGGCCTGCTCGAAGGTCCAGGTGCCGGCCGGGGCTGCGTCCAGCACCAGCGAGGCACCGAGCGGGCCGCGTAGCTCCAGCACCCGCTCGCCCTCGGGCGGCTCCGCCGCGACGAGAGGGCTGACCGAAAGCACGTGGAAGGTCCCGGCCTCTTCCTCGCCGGGCGGTCCCTCCCGCCAGCAAGAGGGGACGTCGAGCGCGAAGCCGAGACGCGCGTCGACGATGCGCCGGACGTTCCGGGCGTCCTCGACCGCGGCGCGTCGGCGCTCCTCGAGCCACGCGCGCACTTCGCCGGAGACGCGCTCGGGTGCGGGGACGCGCTCGAAGGTGAACATGCGTCGCTGGTTCCTGCTGCGGCTGCCCGGGTAGCGGTTGAAGGTGACGTCCCCGATCCCCGAGCCCGCCCCCCGCACCTCGACGAAGGCCACCTTCTCCGGTTGGAGCGACCACAGGAGCCCACCCTTCCTGCCCCGGACCGCCAGGAGCCGGCGGTCCGTGATGCCGTAGGCCGTGCTCCGCAGGCCCGCGCGCTCGACTACCAGGACCACGACCCCGAGAAGCGGGAGCGCGGCGAAGACGGCCAGCGGAACGAGGAGGTGGGGATCGGCCAGGGGGCCGTCCGTCAGAGAGGCCAGGAGTCCGGCGCCGCCCGACCGGGAGCTCTCCGCGAACGCGGACAGACCGTAGTAGGCAACGCCGGCCGCGACCACGACGGTTGCCGCCAGCCCGACCAGGCCGCGGGCGAACGCCCGACCCGCCACGGGACGCTCCGACCACGACACGCGCTCTCCGGCCTCGAGGGCGGGCTCGAGGGCCTGCCGAGCCTCGGCCTGTTTCATGGCTCGGCGTGCCCCACCGTGGCCTTGATGGTCACGAGCTCGCCGATCGCGTTCACGCTCACCAGGCAGCTCTCCCGTCGCCCGTCCCGCACCCCGGTGATGTGTCCGATGAACAGCGAGGCGTTCGCCGTACTGTCGCTGTGCTCGATCTGGAACCCGGCAGCCCTGACCTCCGAGGCCAGGAAGCTGTAGACGTCGGGTCCCGACCCGCCCTCGATCCGCGCGGTCACCATGAGCTGCCGGGTCCCGATTCCTCCGGCGCCATGCAGCGTCAGGTGTGAGGTAATCCGGGCGTCGTCCGGCATGCGAAGCTGCTCCGGCCATCCGTCGGGATAGCCTTCCGCGCTCGAGTCGCGAGAGTCGCCGGGAGTCGAGCCACCCTTTGCGGCCGCGCCGGACGCCGAAGCGGCGAGCGGGCGCGCGCGCGCCCGTCCGCGGGTCGAGGCCGTGTCGCCCGAGGCGGCGGAGCGCGGCGAGGCGCCGCCGCACGAGACCTGCGCCAGGGCCACGCCGGTCACCAGGATTCCGGTGACGTACTTCTGGAGCTGCATGCCCACCCCTTCCAGGCTCGAGGACCGGTCCGCGTCCCGTCCCCCGGCGAGTGCCGTGGTCCGATGCGGCTTCCTGTCCCGAGAGCGTAGGAAGGCGGCCGGAGCCGCCAGGCAGGAAAGAGCCAGGCGATGCAGGTGGGCTGCCAGACCCGGAGGGTCCGGCGCCGCTCAGCTCCCCCGCTTCGCCTCCGCGGTCGGAAGGGAGTCGAGCCTCGCCAGGGCGGCGCGGCAGGCGTCGAGGTACTTCTTCTGGGGCGTGCCCTCGCGGTCCGCGAGGTCTTCGGCGGCTCCCTCGAGGAGCGGGCGCGCTTCCTCCCGGCGGCCCTGGCCGGCCAGGGCTCGGCCCAGGCGACACTCGGCCACGGCCGTGATCCAGTGGCCGTCCGGCAGCGCCTGGCGCAGGATCCGCGCGGCCTCCCGGGCCGAGCTCTCGGCGCCCGGGTAATCGGACCGCCTGAGACGAATGTCCGCCTGGGTGAGCAGGGGGAAGGCGACGAGCTGGTTGCCCGGCAGGAGCGTCCGGCGGTAGATCTCGCTGGCTTGCCCCAGGAGCCCCTCCGCCTCGTCGTACTTCCCCTCGCGAGACAGGACGGCCGCCAGGTTCTGCATGGCGGTGGCGGTCTCGCGGTGATCCTCGCCCAGCGTGCGCCGGCGGATGTCGAGGACGCGGCGCTGGAGGCTCTCCGCACCGGCGAGCTCGCCGCGGGAGGCCAGCAGGAGCGCCAGGTTGTTCATGGCCGCCGTGGTGTTCGGGCTCTCCGCGCCAAGGCGCTGCTCGAGTATGTCGATGGCGCGGCGGAAGTCCGCCTCGGCCTCGGCCAGACGCTGCTCCTGCTCGAGCTCGGCGGCCTCGGAGACCAGGGCGAAGCCCGTCTGCACGGCGTCCGGCCCGAACACCTTCTCGTCGAGCCGCCGTGCCTCCTCGATGGTGGTCCGGGCGCCATCCAGATCGTCGAGAGCCCGGTAGGTGTCGGACAGGTTGGCCAGGGTGCCGGCCAGTTCTCCCTCCGGTATCGGATCCGCGGCGCGCTCGAGCGCAACGGCCCGCTCGAGATGGGCTCGCGAGCTGTCGAGCCGTCCAACATCGAACTGGAAGCGTCCGAGCGAGGCGTGGAACGGCGCCATGGCCGGGTCATTTTCCGGGTGGACCGAGCGGGCCGCCGCCAGCGCTCCGTGGTAGAGAACGTCGGCGGAGTCGGGCATGCCTCGCCACGCCGCCAAGGCTCCGAGTTGAAGAAGGACGCGCCCCACCACGTCCGGAGCCTCGCCGTGCGCCGTACCCAGGGACCGCAGTGCCTCTTCGGCGGTCCGGGTGGACCTGTCGTACTGACCCAGGTCGCTGAGCGTCTGCGAGATGGCCAGGAGGAGCTCCCCGCGAACGACCGGACGGTCCGCAAGCTCGGTGCGCAGCCGGCGGGTGCCCACGTCCAGGGCCTGGATCACCGTGAGGTTGGCCCCGTAGGCGGAGTCGGGCCGTGTGAACGGGTCGGCGCTCCGGAACAGACCGGCGAGCAGCGCCTGAACCTCCTCGGCCCGGGTCGCCTGGGCTCGCGCCACGTTGCGCTCGCGCTCCAACTCCCGGGCGTGGTGCGTGAGGGTGTACACGTAGCCGCCCGCCACGAGGGTGACGAGCGCGGCGGTCGGCGCGAGCCACGGCTTGCGGCCCAGGAGCCGCCGGGCCCGGTAGGCCACACTGTCGGAGCGTGCCGAGATCGGGTGGCCCTCCAGGTAGCGCTCCAGGTCCTGCAGGAGGGCCTCGGCCGTGGCGTAGCGCCGCTCCGGCTCCTTTCGGATCGCCTTGAGCACGATGAGGTCCAGGTCGCCGGCGAGCTTCCTGGTCAGGCTACGCGCACTGGTCCGGCGGTCCCGGGCGCTCTCCTCCGTCACCAGCTCGCTCGGGCGGCGGGGCCTGGCGCCGACGATCGCCTCCTCCATGCGCGCGGGCGACAGCGCACGGACCTCGTAGGGACGTCGCCCGGCCACGACTTCGGACAGGAGGAGGCCGAGTTGATAGACATCGGATGCCGTGGTGATCGGCTCTCCCGAGACCTGCTCCGGGCTCGCGTACTCCGGGGTGAGCGGACGGAGGAGCGTGCGGGTTCGGGGGTCGTCTGTGGCCGCGTCGAGGATCTTGGCGATCCCGAAGTCGAGCAGCTTCACCCGGCCCCGGGCCGTCACCATGATGTTGGAAGGCTTGAGGTCCCGGTGGACGACCAGGTTGGCGTGGGCGAACTGGACCGCCCGGCACACGTCCGTGAACAGCTCGAGCCGCTCCTCGAGGCCGGACCGGTGCTCGTCGCAGTAGCGGGTAATGGGCGTGCCCTCGACCCGCTCGAGCACCAGGTAGGGGAGGCCGTCGTCGGTCGTGCCACCCCCGAGAAAGCGAGCGATGTTGGGGTGGTTGAGGGAGGAGAGGATCTGGCGTTCGGCCAGGAAGCGGCGGATCGTGTCCTCCGTGTCGATGCCGCGGCGGACGACCTTGACGGCCACCCGCTCCTCCCACTGACCGTCCACGCGCTCGGCCAGGTACACGGTGGCCATGCCGCCGCGTCCCAGACGATCCACGAGGCGGTAGGGGCCAACGCGCTCCCCGGTTCGATCCGGGTACGGGTCTCCGGCCCCTTCCTCGGGGCCGGCGGACTCGAGGATCTCGTCCCAGGGCACGTCGCAGACGTCCTCGGCGGGACGCTCGAGGAAGGAGGAGGCGCGGCGGTGCGCCTCCAAGAGCGCCTCGACCGCCTCGCGGAGCGCGACGTCCTCTCCGCACGCTTCGCTTACGAAGCGAGCGGCCCGCGAGGGGTGCAGCTCGAGCGCCTCGACGAAGATCTCGTCCACTCTGCGCCACCGGCCGCCGGCGTCGTTCATGGTCTCCCCCAGCATGGAAGGCGGGTCTACTCCCGGGCCCGGGCCTCCTCCTCGGCGTCCGGCTCCGCAGCCAGCGTACGGTACAGGTGGGCCTTGGCGCGCGCCCAGTCGCGCTCGACGGTCCTCTCCGAGACGTCGAGCGCGGCCGCCGTGTCGCGCACGCTCATCCCGCCGAAGAAGCGGCACTCGACCACTTGCTCCAGACGGGGATCGTAGCGCGCCAGGGCGGTGAGCGCCTCGTCCAGGGCCAGGAGCTCCACCGTACCGGGCTCCGTTCCGGACAGATCGTCCTGGAGCGGGATGTGGATGGCCCCGCCCCCGCGCTTCCTGGCCCCCCGGCTGCGCGCGTAGTCGATGAGCACCTGCCGGATCACTTTGGACGCTACAGCGAAAAAGTGGGCCCGATCCTGCCACGTGGCCGTGGCCTGGTCGACCAGGTGCAGGAAGGCCTCGTGGACGAGAGCCGTCGTGCTGAGCGTGTGGCCCTCGCGCTCGCGCCGCAGACGCCGGTGCGCGATACCTCGGAGGTCGTCGTACACCAGGGGGACGAGTCGCTCGAAGGCGGAATGGTCTCCACTGGCGCACTGGCCCAGCAGGCGCGTGACCTCGCCCGTCGGCGGGCCTTCGCTCGCCGGACTGGCGTCACCGGCGTCTCGTATGTCGGAGGAGCTCATATCCGCACCTCGAGGTCGTTCGGAGCGGCGCCGGGTCCGGACTCCCATGCGCGCCATCGCCCGAGACGGATGTCGGACCGCGGAAGTTGAACGGAATCACGCAGCCGCTACCCTGGGCTTCCTTGGCCGCGAAAGGTACGAATCGAAACGGGTTGGCCAGGTGCGAGGTGTGGACCCGGTGCAGAAATCCCTCGTCCCAGACCCCCTGCTTCACCAGTCCGTCCGGGTCGGCCACTCGGGGGCGGCCCGCCTCGTCGGCCGGGAACCGGCGGGCGCAGCACCCATGGTAATGCGACGGCGGCTGTGCGGACAGTGCGGGGAGCGGGAGCCTCCGTCGCGTGAAGTGTCGGATCGAAGATCACCATGGTCGCCGCAGGACCGCATCGCGATTTCCGGCGACGCCGGGTTACGTCCGAGAAGGCAGGGAGGTCCTCACTCGACGAAGTCCAGGTCCCGCAGAAGTGCGACGAACCGCGGATCGCTCCGAAGCGGATCGAAGATGGCATCCCGGCCGAGCCACCCCAAGAATTGCGAATCGGCGGCGTGGGCCTTCTCGAGATCGTCGATGGCGCGCTGGCGGTCGCCGAGACCCAGGTGGACCAGGGCCAGGTTGAACGGCGCGACTTCCCCGTCCGGAGAGGCCTTTCGGAGGGTCGCCAGCTCGGCCATGGCGTTGGTGCTGTCTCCCGCCGCACCGTAGGCATAGGAAAGGAAGGCGGTGACGAACGGCGGCGCGTCCAAGGTCCTGGACTTCACCAGAAAGGGAATCGCCTCCTCGAACCTCCCCACCTCCAGCCTGGCCCACCCCTCGATCATCACCGGAAAGTAGTACGTGGGATCGAGCGCGATGGCCCTGCCCATCAGCTCGTCCGCGGCAGTGACGTCCTTCCGGAAGATCGGCACCATCGCGGCATCTACGAGCACCTGCGGAGAGAGTGGGTCCAGTTCCATCGCCCGGCGGCTCTCCGCGGCCGATTCCTCGTCGCGCCCGGTGAAGGCCAGCCCCAGAGCGAACTGGTCATGGGCGAACGCATAGCTCGGGTTGAGAGCCAGCGCGCGGCGGAACTCGCGCTCACTGCCGGCCCAATCGAGCTCGTAGAAGAGCTTGAACACGGCCAGCGACGTGTGTGCCTCCGGCGATGTGCTGTCCAACGCCACGGCCTTCTCGGCGGCGGCTCTCGCTCTCGGCTTTGCCGCGGCCGCGCTGATGAACCCCTCGTTGTATCCCGCCCACAGGTACGCGTCCGACAGACCCGAGTAGGCGGGAACGAACGTGGAATCGAGCGTCACCGCCTCTTCGAACTGCTCGATGGCCTTCCGCAGGTTCTCGTCACTCGGACGGTTGAAGAAGAAGCGTCCCCTGAGGTAGGCGTCGTGTGCGGCGGGGTTGACGCTGGGTGCGGCGGCCAGGCGCGACTCCTCGCTGTCGGACAGGCGGACGTTGATCTCGCGGGCGATGGCGGACGCGAGCTCGGCCTGCAGCGCCAGCACGTCGGTGGACCTGCGCTCGAAGCTCTGCGCCCACAGGTGCCTGTCGGCACGGGCATCGATGAGCTGAGCCGTGATCCGCACCCGATCGCCGGAGCGCACCACGGAGCCTTCCACCACCGCATCGACGTCGAGGGCCTTCGCGATCTCGGGTGTCGCCGGCCGATTCCGTCCCTGGAACTGCATGGCCGATCCGCGAGAGATCACGCGGAGCTCGCTCACGGTGGCCAGGGCGGCGGTCAGCTCGTCGGTCATTCCTTCCGCGAAATAGTCCTGCGCGGGGTCACCGGAGTAATTGTCGAGGGGAAGGACGGCGATGGAGCGGATCTCCGTTGGCGCGCCCGATGTGCCCGATGAGGACGCCGGGTGGCGCGCCATGGCGTACCACGCAACGGCTGCGATGGTCAGGCCGCCGAGTATTCCGAACCCGACAGTGGGCCCGCGCCGCGGCCGCGCCGGCCGCTGTGGGCGCATGGTCCCGGGCTTGCGGGGGACCGCCCCGGTCGTGAGGGCCTCGGCGAACTCCCGCGCGGAGGTGAAGCGGTCGCCCGGCTCCTTCGCCAGAGCTCGCATGACGGCGGCTTCGAGCCCGGGCGGAACGCCATCCCGAACGAGGTGAAGCGGGGTCGGGTCCTGGGTCATCAGCTTCACGAGCATCGCGCGTGCCGTAGCGCCCGTCACCGGTGGCTCTCCTGCAAGCATCTCGTACGCCACCGCGCCCAGGGAGTAGATGTCACTGCGGGCATCGAGCTCGCGCTCGCCGGCGGCCTGCTCGGGGCTCATGTAGGCCGGCGTGCCAACGGAGAGTCCCGTGCCCGTGATGCGTTCGACGGAGGCCCCGGTGAGGGCGATGGCGATGCCGAAGTCGGCCAGCAACGCCTCGCCATCCTGCAGGAGGATGTTCTCAGGCTTGATGTCGCGATGGGCCACGCCATGGCGGTGGGCGAAGTCGAGGGCGCCGGCGACCTGACGAAGAAGCCCGACCGCCTCTTCGATGGGCAGCAGCTTTTCGCGCGCGAGCCGTTCGCGGAGTGACTCGCCCTGGACCAGGGGCATGACGTAGTACAGCATGCCTCCCGCTTCACCGGAGTCGTACAGCGGAAGGATGTGGGGGTGCTGGAGGTTGGCCGTGACCTGGATCTCTCTCAGAAACCGTTGGGCTCCCAGCGCGGCGGCGTACTCCGACTCCAAGACCTTGAGCGCGACCTGCCGATCGTGCTTGAGGTCGTGCGCGAGGAACACGGTGGCCATGCCGCCCTGGCCGAGCACGCGATCGATCCGGTAGCGGCTGGCGAGCGCCTCGGCTAGCTGTTCGAACGAGGCCGGGATATCTGTCACGCGGGTGTGGCTTAGGGAGCGACGCTGACGCCAGGCGACACCGCTGGGGCCCGCATCCTGCCCCACGGAGTCGACTGCAGGGTAGGCCGGCGGTGCCTCGTCAGCAAGGAATGGAATGGCCTCCCCGGGGCACCGGCACCTCTCAGGAGGCGGGTCTCCCCGCTAGCCGGGTGATGAGGGTCCTCCAGTGCTCCAGCCCTGCGTAGAAGTTCCGGACCTCCACCCGCTCATTGAGTCCGTGGGCGAACTGGTCCTTGTCCCTCATGAAGAGCCCGGCCACGCCATACGTCGGGATCCCCGCAGCCCTGTACTCCTTCCCGTCGGTCCCGTAGGAAGCCTGGGATGGGATGACGGCCAGACCGGGGAAGCGAGCGTGCACGGCCGCGGCTACCGCGTCCATGACGTCTTCCCGGACGGGCGACGCGGGGCTGGCCTCGGGATCGCCGAGGACCGCGATCCGCAGCCCGGGCACCGCCGCGACGGAGTCGAGTGTCTTCTGGACGTCGGCAACGGCCACCCCGGGGAAGATCCGGCAGTTCACCGTCGCAGTGGCGGACTGGGGCAAGGCGTTCTCCGCGTGGCCGGCCCGCAGCATGGTGGCCACGCAGGTCGTGCGGGTCACGCCTACCTCCTCGGGCTCGTGCCAGAGGACGTCGGCGGCGTGCTCGTCCGTCGGATCGTCGGCGAGCCTGGCCATGGCCCCGCCCACCGCACCGGGCACGACCTTCGACATCGCACGTAGGTATGCGCGCGTCACGCCGTTCGTCATCACCGGGAAACGGTACGCCTCGAGGTGCCCGAGGGCCGTGGCCAGATCGTAGATGGCGTTGTCGGTCCGCGGCGTTGAGCTGTGGCCCCCGGGGTTCGTGGTGGTGAGCTCGAACGTCGCGTACGTCTTCTCGGAGGCCTGCACCGCGAAGAGGAGGGGCTTGCCGTCGGGGTCCATGGAGCCGCCTCCGCCATCGGCATTGAGCGCGAACTCCGCGTCGGTGAGGTCGCGATGGGTCGTCACCATCTCCCGGGCCGAGACCATGCCCGTCTCCTCGTCGCCGGTGAAGGCGATGACGAGGTCACGGGTGGGAACGAACCCTTCGGCTTTCAAGCGCAGAAAGGTGGTCGTCAGCACGGTGACGCCCATCTTGTTGTCGGACGTCCCCCGCCCGAAGAAGTACCCGTTCTCCTCCACGAGGGTGAACGGGTCGCGCTCCCAGTCCTCGGGAAGGGCGTCCACTACGTCCATGTGCCCCACGCAGAAGGATCGGTTTCCTGTCCGCCGGGCCGCCGCCGCGGTAGCGCACCACCAGGCCGGCCGACTCCTCGCCGTTCCCCTTGGTGAAGGGCAGGACGTGGATGTCCTCGGGCGGGAAGCCGCCCTGCCGGAACTGGTCGGCCAGGTAGTGGGCCACGTCGGGGACCTTCCCCTGCCCCTCGGCGCTCCGGATGGTGATGATGTGCCGGTAGATCTCCAGCGCCTTCCTCTGGTACGGCGCGGTGTACTCCGCGCTGGAGTCCTGGGCGGCAAGGGGAACGGCTGTGGGTCCGGCGGTGGCCACGGTGGCGGCCAGGACCGCGACGAGGATCGAGTGCGTACGCATGAGGTCCGGGGGCGGAGGGTGGTCCTGACGACGGGCGCGAAGCGTAGCTTCGCGCCCGTCGTCAGGCAACGAAAAAGGACAGGCGGCGTCCCGCTTGATCCCGCGCGGGCCGTTCCTCGTCGGCTCCGAGATCTATCCGGCGAAGCAGTAGGTGCAGCCGCGCTCCTGCACGCGATTCACGGCCCATACTCCGGAGGGGACGACCTGCACTCCAGGGAGCAGGTTCGCTCTCAACTCATCGGCGATCTCGTTGGCCGCCATGTTCATCTTCTTGGCCATCCCCATACTCACCGCTTTGATCGCCATGTTGCAGGCTCCGACCAGGGCACCGTCGGCCATCAGGGCATCGATCGAGAGGCCGCTCAGGGGGATGCCGGCCGGCTGGTCCTTGTAGAAGAAGTTCCGTACCGCCGGAGCGTTGGTCTTCGGATCCGTGAGGTCGCCCTTCTCGCCGAGCTTGTACTTGGCCCACATCGCGTCGGTCAGCGCGAACGGGAGCGCGTTGTGGCGCAGAATCAGAACGACGCTGAGGTCGCTCGGGGGCACGCCGGTTTCCTTGTTGGTCATGTAGAAGACACGAGACCAGAGGAAGCCCACGCCCTTGTTGAACTCGGGCATGTCGTAAACCTGCTTGTGCTGGCCGGTGATCTTGTTCAGCCAGGCGTCCAGCTTCGGATCATCGACCTGCGCATCCGCGGTTGCGGGCTGTGCCGCGAGCCCCCTGGGGATGAGGGCGCCCAAGCCGTAGGCGGTCGCGCCTGCGGCCAGAGTACCGAGGAATCCACGGCGATGGGTGGGAAGCTTCGGGTCGAGCATGTCGGTACCCTCCGGGCAGAATGGAGACAGGGATCGACTGATGGACCACCTCATTAGGGCCTCATGGCACCGCGATGCAATGGAAATCTTTCGCGCACGCGTCCTCGTGAGGTGCGCCGTCGCAAACGCGGTTTCTGGTCATCGGGTGGAATCCGTCACCAGACCCTCACCCTCCGGTCGGGCGCCAGATAGAGCTTCTGCCCCGGCCGAACATCGAACGCCCCATACCAGCGATCGAGATTCCGCACGGTGAGGGCCCGATACATGGCCGGGGCATGACCGTCCGTCATGACGCGCTGGCGCAGCGCCGCATCGCGCATCTTGGAGCGCCACGTCTGTCCGAAGGCGATGAAGAACTGCTGGTCTCCGGTGAACCCGTCGACCACCGGAGCCGACGCCCCGCCCAGAGACATCTTCCAGGCATCGTAGGCCGCGGTGAGCCCGGCCAGGTCGGCGATGTTCTCCGCGAGCGTGAGCTTGCCGTTGACGTGCAGGTCGCGGAACGGTCGATACGCCTCGTACTGCGCCACCAGCTGCGCACCGGCAGCGTTGAAGTGCTCGAGGTCGGAGGGGGTCCACCAGTTCCGGAGGCGGCCGTCGGCGTCGAAGGTGGATCCGAGGTTGTCGAAGGAGTGGGAGATCTCGTGACCGATGACGGCCCCGATGGACGCGTAGTTCATCGACGCGGGCCTGGAAGCGTCGAAGAACGGCGGCTGCAGGATCGCGGCCGGGAAGTTCATCGCGTTCATCGCCGGGAGGTTCACCGCGTTCACCTCCTGGGGCACCATCGCCCAGGCGGCTCGGTCGACCGGCTTCCCGATCTCGTCGCGTGCTTCGCGATACTCGAACATCGCCACGCGCTCGGCGTTGCCGTACGCGTCGTCGGGCCGGACCTCGAGTCCTCCGTACGACGGCCACTTGTCAGGGTAACCCACACTCACCCGCAGCGTGGCGAGCTTGCGCTTCGCCTCGGCCTTCGTGCTCGGCGCCATCCAGTCGAGCGCGTCGATCCGCCGCTGGTAGGCCGCAATGATGTTGTGCACCATCCGCTCGGCCTGGCCTTTGGCCTCGGCGGAGAAGTAGCGGTCTACGTACAGATGGCCCACCGCGAAGCCCAGGGCGTCACTCGCGGCGCTCACGGCTCGGGCTCTTCTGGGACGTTGCTCGGTCACTCCGCTCAAGGTGGTGCCGAAAAACGCGAACGACTCCTCGTCGAAGCGGTGCGGCAGCACGCTCGCGTGGGACTCGATGAGGTGATAGGTGAGGAGCGCCCGCCATGCCTCCAGCGGCTGGTCGGCGGTGAGCGCGGACAGGCCCGCGATGGCCTTGGGCTGCCAGGCGATGAGCGTGTCCACCCGCTCGAGCCCGGACGCGGTGAAGAACGTCGACCAGTCGAAGCCCGGTGCGAGACGGGAGAAGTCGGCGCGAGCCCACCGGTGGGTGCCGTTGGCCGGAGCCCAGGTCTCGGTCCGCGACATGTGGGTCGCGGCGATCTTCGATTCGAGAGCCAGCACCATGGCCGCCTTCGCCTCGGCGTCGGGGATCCCGGCCATCGTGAGCATGGCCGCGACGTGACGCCGATAGCGGCGGAGGATCTCCGAACCCGCGGCCGTCGTGTCCTGGTAGTAGGCCTTGTCGGGAAGGGCCAGCCCACCCTGCATGAGCACACCGGCGTAACGACGGGGCCGAGCGAAGTCGCGCTCGACATAGAGTCCGAAGAGGTTCGGTGTCGAGAGATCTCCGTCGTTCAGGACGTCGACGTCGGCTCGCAGGGACGTGCCGATGTAGCGCGCGAGCTCCTTCCGGTCGGCGATCGCGTCGATGGCCTCGAGTGTCGGCCGCAAAGGGGCGAGCCCACGGCGGTCGATGGCGGAAGTATCCGCGTAGGCGCTGTAGAAATCGCCGATCTTTCGGAGCTCCGAGGCGGGTGCGGCGTGCGCTTCGGCGGCGCCCGTGACGATCTCGGTGAGCGCGGGCTCGAGCTCTCGGTTCGCGATGTCGAAGGCACCGAAGGAGGCGCGGTCAGCCGGGATGGCCGTGCGGTCGAGCCAGCCACCGTTGGCGTAGCGGAACCAATCGTTGCCCGGCACGGCCGTCGTGTCCATCGCGGCCAGGTCGAGTCCGCCCTGCGACTGCGCCGAGAGGGCGGGCGCGGTGATCAGCAGAGCCAGGAGGGTCAGGGAACGTCGAAACGGCGCGGACATGGTCACCCGGGGCTGATGGTACAGGGTCGATCACCGTGATACTCGACACACGACTCACGGGACCATGGCGTCCGAAGTCGGCCCCGGCAAGCGCCGTCGCGGTGCTGCGGATCTTCTTGCGACCCCGTCCCGTTGTTCCGCGCATCGCCGTTGCGTCCGGCGGCGGCCCGGTGACACACATGGAATACCCCCCCGAGGCTCACCCAGAGTGCTCCATGCGCCGTTCCAGCCTGCTACTGCTGTCGCTGCTGCTCGCCGTCCCGGCATGTGGCGCGGACGATCCCACCGCCCCCGGGGCCGACGTTCCCCCCGAGGTGAAGGACTTCGTCGCGCTGGAGAACGCCCACCGGCTGGAGGTCGGCTGCCCCGCGCTGGACTGGAACGACGCGGTGGGCCGGGTGGCCCAGGCCCATACCGAAGACATGGTGGACCGGAACTTCTTCAGCCACACCAACCCTGACGGCAAGTCACCCTTCGACCGCCTGCACGACGCCGGGATCACCTACACCTCCGCGGCGGAGAACATCGCCTACGGATACCCGACGGCGTCCGCCGTGCTGAGCGGGTGGTTGGGGAGCCCGGGGCACAGGGCGAACATCGAGAACTGTTCGCTCACGGCGCACGGGGTGGGGCTGGTGGGGACCTACTGGACGGACTTGTTCATTCGGGCGCCACAGCCTTGAGGGACCGGATCGTCCGACCATGCGAAGCTCGCTCGGACGCTCGCCCCCGGGCGGCCGCCCCGACGTCAGGCGGCCGTCTCCGCTGCCCGCTTGAGCTTATGGCGGAGGATCGCCTCCTGCGTGCGCCCGATGAGTGCGTGGGGAGCCACCCGTCCACAGACACCGATCCCGTCCACGGGCTCGCACAAACCGAAGCACCACGGAGTGCGGCTCTTGGTCAGAGGACAGCCCAGGCTGGTATATTCGGGAACGCGTGTCCGCGAACGCCGGACGACTCGATGTGTGCTCATCTTCAGGTCCCTCGGCGGACCCCGTCTGGGGACCGCCCCGGAGCAGTGACGCGGATGCAAAGCTACTCTTGTTATTGATAATAACACCGGCCGTCCTTCTCAGGCGCCGAGCACCCGTCCACTAGTGGTTTCCCGATACCGAGCCCAGCCTCCGCAGCACCAGGAAGACCGGCAGGCTCGCGGCGAGCAGGAGGAGCGCGCGCAGGGAGTTCTCGCGATCGCCGAAGAAGGCGGCGACGAGGAACGCGATCGAGCCCGCCAGGGCGACGGCCGTCGTCCAGGGATAGCCGATGACCCTGTACGGACGAAGGGTGTCGGGCTCCCTCCTCCGCAGCATGAAGACGGACGTGAACGACAGCGCGTAGTTCGCGACGAAGAAGAACGCCAGCAGCGACAGCACGGTGTCGAACGTGTTGGTTACGATGAAGAGGACCGCGACCACCGCACCGACGAGGAGGGCGGACGACGGCGTGCCGCCGCGATTCACCCGCGACCCGCCCGGCGCCAGGCCATCCAGGCTCATCGCCACCGGGATGCGGGACGCCATCAGCTGGCACGCGTTCACCGCCGCAAGGAGGGATAGGATCATCAGGAGCCGGATGATCGTATCGCCGAGCGGACCGAAGACCGCCGCGGCCGCGGTTCCGGCGACGAACGGATCCCCCGCCATACGCTGGATGGGGACGACGCTCAGAAAGGCGACGTTGAGCGCCAGGTAGATGAGCAGCACCAGCAGCACCCCGCCGATCGTGGCGCGGGGGATGTCCCGCCCCGGGTTCTTCATCTCCTCGCCGAAGTAGATCGCACCGGTCCATCCGTCGAAGGTGAAGATCGCGGCCTGGAGGGCGACGACCACGGCGGAGAGCAGCCCGACACCCCCGGGCAGCGCGTGCTTCGGGACGACGGCATCCGCCGCGTGGCTCGGCAGCAGAAGGATGGCGCCGACGAGGCCGAGCAGAGCCAGCGTCTTGAGCAGGCTCGTGAGCTGCTGGGCCACGTCGCCCACCCGGATCCCACGCCACTGTAGCAGCGCGAAGAACACGACGACGCCGATCGCGACGGCGGTCTCGCGTCCGGCCAGGGCCGGAACGAGCGGTCCGATGTACTCACCCACCACCAGCGCACCCGCAGCCGTCGTGCCGCACGTAGACAGCCAGTCGCTCCATCCCACCACGAAGCCGGGAAACGGACCGAGGGCGCGATGGACGATCACGTACTGTCCCCCCGAGCGCGGGATCATCGCGCCGGGCTCCGACAGGGAGATGGCACCGAGGAGCGCGTACAGGCCGCCGGCCACCCAGATCGCGATGAAGAGCGGGACAGACGGCAGCCTGGCCGCGATCTCACCAGGCGTCCGCAGGATACCTACGCCGATGGTATTGCCGATGATCACGGCGACGCCGAAGGCGGCGCCCAGGACACGAAGCAGGCGGCCGGAGGATCGACGCGCCACGGCAACTTCCTGCCGAACTGCACCGCTGGCTTCCTGATCAGTCATGGACAGGCGCCGGGTCCGCAGGTTCGGCACCGAACCGTACTCGCGTGCGACATCCTTCGGACGGGCGAGTGCCCACACAACATCTTACACGCTTCATCGTGGGGAGGAAAGGACAGTGAGGTCGTGCCGCCACCCCCTTGGGGTGATCCGCGCGTATGGTAGTGCCGAACGGCCGGCCACCGCCACGATCCTCTTTCGAGCTCATGGGGCGAGGGCGTGCCTCGCCTGGGCTCTCTTCCTGGCTCCCCACAGCCCCTGCGACTACCTTCACCATAGCGGCGTGTGCGCCCCCCTGGCCCCGGGATGCGCTCGGTTGCTCGTCCTGCGAGATGTACGCCGCTTCTCCATCCCTTCAGCCAGCCTCCGATCGACCCCCTGGCGGACAACTCACCGGACGTCCAGAAGTCCATCTACCGCCATGACGACGCGAACACTACGCCTCGGGCATCGAGCCGCCACGTGGACCTTCCTGCTCCTCGTGCTGGCGGTCGGGCAGGCTTCCGGGCCGTCGGACGCGGAGGCCCAGGAGGCTGCGGTACAGGGGTTCCTCATCGATTCGGTCACGTCGCGGCCCCTCGAGGGCGCGACCGTAGTCCTCCAACAGGCCGGTCAGGAGGTTCGCGAGGTGCTCTCCGATCGGAACGGTCTCTTTCAGGTCCCCGGGCTCTCCCCTGGCAACTACCTGCTTCGGATCACCCTGTTCGGCTACATCGACCATGAGGAGAGGATCCAGCTCGACGGCGGAGAGCTGCGCACGGCCAATCGCCGCCTGGTGCCGAGTCCCGTGGCGCTGGAGGGCATCGAAGTCTCGGCCCGGCATCCTGGAGCGGTGAAGCGGGAGCTGGGGAGGCAGACCATCACGTCTCGCGACCTGGAGCGCATTCCCACGCCCGCCGCGTCGGCGGATCTGGTGAGCTACCTGCAGACGCAACCGGGCGTGGTCGGGACCGGGGATCGAGGGGGCCAGCTCTTCGTCCGTGGTGGCACCGCCTCCGAGAACCTGACGCTCATGGACGGGATGATCGTGTATCAGCCCTTCCACATCACGGGCTTCTTCTCGGCCTTCCCGGCGGACCTCGTCGACAAGGCCGAGTTCTTTCCCGGTGGCTTCGGGCCCCGCTACACCGGGCGGATCTCCTCCGTGCTCGACGTCCGGATGCGCGACGGCAATCGGAACGAGCGCGCGGTGACGGCCTCCGTCAGTCCGTTCCTCGCGGAGGCCGTCGCCGAGGGCCCGCTGGGGCCGAAGGAGAACCGGCTGTCATACATCGTCTCGCTGAGGCGATCGCTCATAGAGGAGACGAGCCCCTGGCTTCTGGGCGAGAAGCAGCCGCTCGCGTTCAACAGCCAGTACGCGAGGTTCAGCCAGCTCAGCAAGGACGGTGGCTCCCGGTGCGCGTTCACGTTGATGCGCACGCACGACCGGGGAGGGCTGGATCCCGAGGATCGGCGGTCGCGCGTGGGTTGGACGAACGGCCTCGTGGGGGGACGCTGCAACACGCTGGCCGGCGAGACGTTCGTGGAGGCGAGGTTCGGGTGGGCGGGCCTCAGCAGCGAGGCCATAACCCGCGGCGCATCCGAGTTCACCTCCTCGGTCAATCGGGTCTTCGGGGAAGGGGACTTCAGCCGCTTGATCGGCAGCATGCGGCTGAACACGGGTCTGTACATGCATATGGAGGGCGCCAGCTACAACCTCCAGCAGCTTCTTGCGGCGGACGGCAAGCAGGAAGACGACTGGGTCACGGGCGGTGCCTGGGCCGAGATGGAGATTCCCCTCGGTGGGGGGCTCCGGATCCTGCCCGGTGCGGCCCTGTCCGCCATGACGCAGCGGCGCGCGTCCGTGGAGCCGCGCCTGCGAGCTTCGTGGCGGGTGGGTGGCCTGGAGGACGCAGAGCTGAGCGGGGCGCTGGGGATCTACGAACAGCGCCTGGCCGGGATCGCGGATCGGCGAGACGCCAGCTCCGTCTTCACCGCGTGGGTGCGGACGCCGAAGGGCTCGAGAATGCGCGCGCTTCACGCGCAGGCGAGCTGGCAGCAGAGCCTGGGAGCATCGTTCTCCTACTCCATAGACGGATATTTCCGGCGTATGCACGACCTGTCGGTGACCACCTGGAGCACGGTCGCTCGCTTCACGCCCGACCTCTCCCTGGCCGACGGCCGCTCGTACGGAGCGGACGCGCGCATGGAGTATCGGCGGGGCCCGCTCTACCTCTTCGGCGCCTATGCGTACAGCTGGACGGAGTACCGGTCTGCACAAGCCGACTTCGGCGTGTGGTTCGGCGAACCGGTGCAGACCTTCCACCCACCCCATGATCGCCGACACCAGGCAAGCGCTCTGGCCAGTCTCCAACTCGGCCGCTACACCCTCGGAGCGCGCTGGGAGTTCGGCTCCGGCTTTCCCTTCACCCGCCCCCTCGGCTTCGACGAGCTGATCCGGTTCCCGACCGACAAGACTCAACTGCCCCGGGTCACCCGCACTCCGGGCGAGACGCGGGTCCTGCTGGACCGACCGTACAACGGACGCATGCCGCCGACACACCATCTGGACCTCTCGGTGAAGCGGTCGATGCCGATCGGGTCACGGGAGTTGGAGTTGCAGGCGGGGGTGATCAACGCGTACGACCAGACGAACATCTTCTACTACGACGTCTTCACGAACCGACGCATCGATCAGCTCCCCTTCGCTCCCTACCTGTCCGTGAAGATCCAACCCCGTTCCGGCGCGAACCGATGAGCGTCCTCCGGAGACCTCTGGTCGGAGGTGGGGCTCGCACCCCCCGCTCGCGATGGTTCGCCGCCGCTCTGACGGCTGCCGCACTCGTGGGCGGGTGCCACGAGCCGTTCCAGCCGTTCTTGGAGACGACGGAGGGGCCGTTCTCGATGTTCGGGTACCTGGACGTCGGAGCCGATACCCAGTGGATCCGGGTGATGCCCGTGCGACAGAACCTGCTCACCGATCCCGCGCCCGTCGACGCCGTCGTGACCCTCGAGGACGTGGAAAGCGGCCAGACGGTGACACTGAGGGACTCCGTCTTCGAGTTCCCGGATGTGGACCTGGGAGGCGCTGTCTATGCGCACAACTTCTGGACGGCGCAGCGGATCGAGCGGGGGATGACATACCGGCTCCGAGCCATACGCTCGGACGGCGCCACCACCAGCGCGCTCGTCGAGATGCCGGCCGACGCCGAGGTCGTCGTGTCGTACGCCCAAGGTCCCCCGGACGTGATCCGCGGTGACACCGTGTGGTACCGGAAGCCGCTCAGGATCTACGTCCAGGGCGCTTACCGCCTGTACAGTGACGCGATCTACGCGGTGCGCGATCTGGTCGGGAAGCCGCCCCGGGACTCGATCGTGGTAGCACAGACTCCGATTCGCACGGATCCGGGGAGGTACGAATTCAGGCACCCCGACTCCTTGCGGGACTTCGATATCCGGGACCTGCGACGGGTGGAGATGCGCATCGGCGTTGCACCCGCCGACTGGCCGTACCAGCCCGGACTCACGTCGGCGGAAGCCATTCTGCCTGTGGGAGCCGCCTCCAACGTCGAGAACGGGTTCGGGTTCGTAGGCGGGGTTGCGACCTGGGCGATCCCGCTCTCCCGCTGCAACCCGACGGAAGCCAGACCCGACGGCCTCCCGGTCTGCGACCACATCGTAGACGCGAGCTCGGCCGCGATCGAGGGAAGGGTGGTGGGCAGGTGCAGCCGCTTGAGCCGGCTGCCGACGATCCATCTGACGGAGCGGTTCCTCGGCGGCGGCACCGCCGTCTTCGAATGGGAGGCGGATTGGCTGGGCAACTACGCGTTCGACGGCCTCGCGCCGGGAGCGGACCTCCTTTTGGAAGTCGAAGGCGCGGAGCCGGAGATGCACCTGCCCCCCCTCGCTCCCGGCGAGCGTTACGTCGTGCCCGACGTTTCCGTGCCCATCGCCTGTCCCCCCGGTGTTGCCTCGAATCCCCTGTGAACAGGCGGATACACTCCGTCGTGCCCGGGGGGGGCAGCTCGGTATCCCCTCGAGCGTCCAGGGTGTATTGTTGTCGCCGTTGCCCCCCGTGACACGTGAGGCCTCGATGAGCGACAGCCTATGACGACGCGTATGCGTGTGGCCGTGTTCCTGTGGCTCGTGACGGCGAGCGCGTGTGCCTCCGCGGGGAAACGGGTGAAACAGGGAAACGAGGCCCGGGCGAGGGGAGCGTACACCGAGGCCGCGTACCGCTACATCGACGCCATGCAGAAGGACGCCGGCGTGGAAGGCGCTCGGGAGGCTCTGGGCGAGGTCTGGGATTCGGTCCTT
This sequence comes from uncultured Gemmatimonadales bacterium, assembly GCA_963751265.1. Taxonomy (GTDB): domain Bacteria; phylum Gemmatimonadota; class Gemmatimonadetes; order Longimicrobiales; family Gaopeijiaceae; genus SZUA-318. Next base: position 148,952 of record CAVVTU010000005.1, read on the forward strand.
GCGGGCGGTCTCCGAGACGCCAACGAGGCCGCCGGGCGTGACGATCCCGTCGGCGCGGCCGACGCATACCGGGCCCTGGACCGGGTCATCACCCGAGCAGCCGCGGTTTCCGTGCATCTGCGCACGCCGGCGACGTACGCGCCGGACCGGAGGCAGGCGCTGGACCGGGCCGTCGCCTCGCTCCTCGAGACGGCGGCGTCCCAGCACCGGTCGGGGAGCTGGGGCGCGGCCCAGTCGACGTACCGGAGGATTCGCGCCGACTACGAACCGCGGGGAGACCAACGGCAGGCCGCCATCGAGGGAGAGGCCGCAGTGCTCCTGGACTGGGCCGACAGCGAGTCTCGTGCCGAGCACTTCCGGGCGTCCTTCCTGCGCGCGTCGGAGGTCCTGGATCTCGGGGATGCGCTTCCGGCGGAGCTGGTCGAAGGTGCCGTGGGCCTGCAGCAGAGAGCCGTCGCCCGCGGCCACCGGGTGCTGGCCGTGTTCCCGCTGGAAGCCACATCGAACGTGCCCCGCAGCCCGCTCCCGGAGCTCGTGGCGCGCCTCACCGATGCCCTGGACGGGGATCATTGGCGGAGGCCACCCACGTTCATCGTCGTAGCCGACCCCGCCTCGGTGCGACAGTTGACGCGGCGGCTGTCACCGCCGGGCGTGCCGCTGCGTCCGGGTCGGGTACTCGCCGAAGTGGGCGCCGACTTCGGTGTGCTGGTGCAGGTCACGGACGTCCGGGTCCGGCGGGACGAACTGAAGCACCGGGAGGTCGCCGCCCGGACGAGGCAGGGCCGACCGGCCACCTACCGCATCGAATCGGGCCGGGAACAATACACCGTCACGGTCCTCGTCACCCTCTTCCGCAGCGACGGACTGGAGATCCAACACTTCCCTGCACAGGCGAGCCGCGCGACCCGCTTCGAACGGGGCGTATACCGGGGAGACCCCCGGAACCTGGACCTGTCGCGCGGTGAGCGCCGGCTCTTCGATCCGGAGGTATGGCAGGGCCAACGGGGCGCCGCGGTCGACGAGCTGGTGGCCGAGGTCGCCTCCGACGTGGCCGGCGGGGTGTTTCAGCGGATCCTGAGCCTCATTCCCTAGGGACCGGGGGGGCCAGTGGCCGGGCCCCTCACATTTTCGGAGGCACCGGCGTGCCTCCAGGTCATCCCACCGGCATCGGAGCCAACGGGCTGTGGGGAATGTCCCCACAAGGCATGTCGTCTGTTTCCCCATGGACCCACGACCCGGGCGCCTCTACGCTCGCTCACTGGCGCGGTGCCATCCGCGCCCCCTTCGAGAAGACGGCAGGGACCATGTCGCACTGCGTGCAGAGATACCCGACCCCGACCATCGCCCGGGTACGGCTCGTTCCGCTCCTTGGGGTCGCGCTCCTCCTGGCGTGTAAGGATGCCACCGGTCCTGGTCCCGAGCCCTTGCTCGACACAACGTTCACCTTCCAACAGGTCGAAGGCACGCTGGCCGGAGTCCACCTCTACGACGTGTGGGCGGACGGCCAGACGCTTCTGGCCGTGGGCCTGTTCGGTACGATCCTGCGCTCCACCGACGGCGGTGCGGACTGGGAGATCCTGGAAAGCGGCACCCTGCGCCCGCTCAACAGCGTGTGGGCCGACGGATCGACGGCCTTCATCGTCGGCGCCGTGGGTCTCGTCCTCCACTCGACCGACGGCGGCGCCACATGGCAGGGAGGTGAAGAGACGGGCGGCACGGGCCAGAGCTTGTTCGGCGTCTGGGCCGACGGCGAGACGGTGCTCGCTGTCGGAGGGTCCGGCACAATCGTTCGCTCCACCGACGGCGGTGAGACCTGGTCGGCCGTGGACTCCGGCTCAAAGGCCTCTCTCCGCGACGTGTGGATCGAAGACACGACAGCGGTGGCCGTGGGGTGGGACGGCGCCATCCTCCGCTCCACGGACGCTGGCGCTACCTGGTCCGCCGTGCACGGTCCGACCGGAAACATCCAGGGCGTCTGGGGCAGCGGGTCGACGGTGCTCGCCGTCTCGGACGGCGGGATCCTCCGGTCGACCGACGCGGGACAGAGCTGGACCGTGGTAGAGACCCGCACGTACGCGTGGGGGATCGCCGGATCCGGATCCACGGTGGTGACCGTGGGGAACGGCATCATGCGGTCCACCGACGGCGGACGGAGCTGGACGGTCATGGAGGCCATCGACACGCCGGCCTGGAGCCCGCTCATGGGCGTGACCATGGCGGCCGACGGCACCACGATGGTGGCGGTGGGATTCGAGGGCGCGATGCTCCGGTCGACCGACGGAGGCACCACCTGGGCAATCACGAGCGCGGGAACGCCCAACCACCTGCGGGCCGTCTGGGGTGACGGCTCTCGCGTCGTCGCCGTGGGTGACGGAGGGACCATCCGCCGCTCCATGGACGGCGGCACGACATGGACCGGAGTCTCCAGTGGTACGAGCCAGAGGCTTCAGGCCGTGTGGGGCAATGCCTCGATCGTGCTCGCCGCCGGGGAGGGAGGCACCATGGTTCGTTCCACGGACGGCGGCGCCACCTGGTCCGCCGTGGCCCAAGGCCCCGACACGTATTTCGATATCACCGGCATCTGGGGCAACGGTCCGACCGTGGTGGCCGTCGACCCGGCCACCGTCTATCGCTCCACCGACGGAGGCGCGAGCTGGTCCGCGGTACAGAAGGGACCCCAGATCTCCGAGTTGCGGGCCGTGTGGGGCGATGCTTCGACGGTCATCGTCGTCGGAATCTTCGGCACCATCCTCCACTCCACCGACGAGGGCGCCTCCTGGTCGGCCGTCGCCGGCAACGAGAGTCCAGGACTCGCGGCCATATGGGGCCATGAAGCCCGCTTCGCCGCCGTAGGTGCCGGAGGCACCGTCCTCAGCTCCACGGACGGCGGCCAGACGTGGACGAGCCTTCCCGCCGGGGCCATCGCCGACAACATGGACCTGAGCGCGCTGGCCGGCCATGGCAGGACGCTCGTGGCGGGGGGATTGCACGGGAACGCCTTTCAGCTCGAGCCCCTCCGGCCCGTGGTCCTCCAGTCGGTGGACCGGGGCGAGACCTGGACCTCCCGGGAGTTCCCGTCCCACCAGGAGATCGACGGAGCCTGCATGCTGGACGACCGGACGGTCGTCGTCGTGGGCGAGGGGGGGTTGATCCTGCGAGGCAGCCGGTAGCACCGGCGCGAGGCCTGGTCTTCCGCCCAGAGGTGAATTAGAGTTCACCTTCGAAAGGTGAATGGCAATTCACCCGCTCATGCCCGCGAGGAGAAGGGACGGCCATGCCCGGGAAGTCGGTGGAAGGCACGTCATCAGGCGCCACGCGTGCGCAAAGGACCCGGGAGCGACTCCTGGATGCAGCGGAGGCGCTGCTCCGGGAGGGCGGGCTGCCGGCGGCGACGGTTCCTGCGATCGCCGCGCGGGCGGGGATGGCGGTGGGCAACGTCTACAAGCGATTCCGGGACAAGGATGGGTTGCTCCAGGCCGTGTTTCTGCGCGTCGACGAGCGCGCGACGGCCGCGAACGCTCGGGCTCTCGATCGGGCCCGCTGGCGTGCGGAGCCGATCGGGCCACTGCTGAGCCGGCTGCTGCTGCCGACCGCGCGGATGTATGCTCAGAATCGCCGACTCTTCGCAGCGATGGCCGAATTCTCCGAGCGCCAATCGGACCCACGCCTCCGTGAGCGCCTGAGCCGGCTGCGGCGTGAGGCCCTCCGGGACGCGTCGCGGATCCTGCTCGAGCGGCGGACGCACATGGCGCACCCGGATCCCGAGCGAGGGGTCGGGTTCATTATCACCGCAGTGGCCACCACGCTCCGGGGCATTCTGCTCTCGCCGCACCCGCCCCGCCGTTACCTGTCGGATCCGGAGTGGCTCGGCGGCGAGCTGTCCCGCATGGTGCTCGGCTATCTCGGGTTGCCGGCGGACAGCGTGGCCGACGAGGATGTCCGCCCCGGCGGACGCGCACTATATCCGCGCACCGACCCTCCGCACGCCTCGGGGGCGTAGGAGCCTCATGGTATCCGCGAGCCCCGAGCAAGAGGGTCTGCGATACGCAGAACCGTCGTTGGGCGGCCGCCGGAGCGGCACGCACCTCCTCCACCACTACACCTGGGCGTCATGACACCGTCACAACGCATCCCCCTCGAAGACTTCTTCCGCAAGCCCGAGCGGACCGCCGTCCGGATCTCCCCCGACGGCACCCGTCTCGGCTGGCTCGCTCCCTGGGAGCGCCGCCTCAACGTTCACGTGCGCGACCTCGCCACCGGGAAGGAACGGCGTGTCACGCATGCGACGGATCGCGACGTCCTGGGCTGGCTCTGGGCGGGCGGCGACCGACTCGTCTACGCCCAGGACTCCGGTGGGGATGAGAACTACCGCCTCCACGCGGTGAAGGCCGACGGCTCGGCATCGATCGATCTCACCCCGTTCGAGGGGGTGAAGTGCGGCCTCGTGGACGCCCTGGAGGACGAGCCGGACCAGGTCCTGTTCCAGATGAACCGGCGCGACCCGCGGGTCTTCGACGCCTACCGCGCAGACGTCGCGACGGGCGAGATCCGGCTCGTCGCAGAGAATCCGGGCAACGTCACGGGCTGGGTCACCGACTGGTCCGGCCACATTCGGGCCGCAGACGCCAACGACGGCGTCTCGACGAGCCTGCTCTACCGCGAAACCGAGGCTGCTCCCTGGCGGACGGTCGCGACGTACGACTTCCGGGAGACGCTCGAACCGCTCCGCTTCACCTTCGACGACCGTCGCCTCCTCGTGTCCTCCAACGTCGGCCGCGACAGGACCGCGATCTTCGAGTACGATCCGACGACTGCCGAGCACGGGGCGCTGATCTTCGAGCACCCCGAGGTGGATGTAGCTGGACTCGACATCTCCCGGCGGCGCCGGGTGCTGACCGCGGTGGCCTACGAGACCGACAAGCCGAAGTGGCACTTCCTCGACGACGAGCGCCGCGCCCAGCAGGAGTACGTCGACGCAGTGCTCCCCGGCCGTCTGAACCGGATGGTCTCGCACTCGCGCGACGAGACGCGCTGGGTCGTGCGCTCCGGCGGCGACCGCACGCAGGGCAGCTACCATCTGCTCACATGGGAGGATCACGGCGCGCGCCGGGAGCTGACGCCGCTCTTCGACGCGAGCCCCTGGCTGCCCGAGGAAGAGCTCGCCGAGATGCGGCCGGTCTCCTACACGAGCCGCGACGGCCTGATGATCCACGGCTACCTGACCGTGCCGGCGGGCGTCGAGCCGAAGAATCTCCCGCTCGTGCTGAACCCGCACGGCGGGCCGTGGCATCGCGACTCGTGGGGCTTCAACCCGGAGATCCAGTTCCTCGCCAACCGCGGCGCGGCTGTGCTGCAGGTCAACTACCGAGGGTCGATCGGCTACGGAAAGGCGTTCTGGGAAGCGAGCTTCGGCCAGTGGGGCCTCGCCATGCAGGACGACCTGACCGACGCCGTGCGCTGGGCGGTGGGCCAGGGGATCGCCGACCCCGCCCGCGTTGCGATCTACGGTGGTAGCTACGGCGGCTACGCGACGCTCGCCGGCATCACGAAGGAGCCGGAGCTCTTCGCCTGCGCCGTGAGCTACTGCGGCGTGTCGAACATCTTCACGTTTCTCGAGGCGTTCCCGCCGTACTGGGAGCCGCTGCGTGCCATGGTGCAGGAGATGATCGGCGACCCCGCTCGCGACGCCGAGCGACTGAAGGCGACCTCGCCGCTCTTCCACGTGGACCGCATCCGCTGTCCGCTGCTCGTCGCGCAGGGCGCCAACGACCCGCGCGTGCGCAAGGGCGAGTCGGATCGGATCGTCGCGGCGCTGCGCGACGGGGAAGTGGACGTCGAGTACCTCGTCAAGGACGACGAGGGGCACGGGTTTCAGAACGAGGAGAACCAGTTCGACTTCTACCGCGCGATGGAGCGGTTCCTCGCCAAGCACCTCGGGCTCGACGGCGGCTGAGGAGCGCGCCACGTCGTCGCCCTCGTGGTGAGTCGAGAACGACGCTCGAGCCTACCTGACCTGTCGACACCCGCAGCTCGCCGGCTCGTTCGGCCACCTACGCATGCGGTTGCCGGCCGTCGGCGCACGAGACAGAATGGGGCCGGGACCCGATATCCACTCCAGCGGAATCACCCCATGTCGAGACACATGCTCGTCGGGCTTACGACGCTCTGCCTAGCCGCTCTTCCCGCACCAGGGGGCAGCGCCTCGGCCCAGCAGGTTGCGGGGGCGCCGAGCTTCCACGACGTCCTGAGCCTGCGCTCGGTGGGGGGGGTGGCCATCGCGCCGGACGGATCGTCGGTCGCCTACGAGGTGCAGCAAGCTGAATGGGACACCAATCGGTACGACACCGAGATCTGGCTGGCGCGGCCCGGCTCGTCGCCCTTCCAGCTCACCCGCACCGCGAAGGGCAGCTCCACGAGCCCGGCCTGGTCCCCCGACGGGACGTGGATCGCCTTCTTGGCGTCTCGGGACGAGGGGAAGACGCAGGTGTGGCTCATTCGGCCCGATGGGGGCGAGGCTCGCCCGCTGACCGATGTGGCCGAAGGGGTGCGCTCCTTCGCCTGGAGCCCGGACGGATCCAGCCTGGCGGTCGCAATCCAGGAACCCGAGAGCGCGGCCATGAAGGCCCGCGAGAAGAACTACGGCGACTGGCGGGTGGAGCGCGAGACCGAGCCACCGGTCCACCTGTGGGTCATGGACGTGTCGAAGGCGCTGACGAGCGCGGATGGGGCGAAGCTGCCGGCCGACTCGGCGGCGGTGGATTCGACCATCGCGGCGGCAGCCGGTTCCGGGACGGCCTTCCGTCCGCTCACGTCGGGGGCGCCCTATACGGTCGTCGGCTTCCGTTGGTCGCCCGACGGGTCCAGGATCGCGTTCGGCCACCAGCCCGACGGCCGGGTTCCATCCTTCCAGAGCCGGGACCTGTCCGTCGTCGACGTGGCCACGGACTCGATCCGCACGCTGGTGGACTGGCCCGGCATGGACGGAGGGCCCGTGTGGTCGCCGGACGGCCGCTGGATCGCGTTCTCAACCGGGGCCGGTGACTCCGCCTACTACACGACGGACGAGATCGGGAAGGTCCCGGCCTCGGGCGGGAAGCCGGAGCTCCTCACCGGCTCGTACGACTCCAACGCCGACCCGGTGGCGTGGCTCCCGGACGGACTCGTCGTGCAGGGGTGGCGCCAGGGGCAGACGGTCCTGTACCGGATGGACCCCGACTCGAGGAAGATGACCGTGATCACCGACGCGCCGCGGACCTTCCGCTCGGTGGACTACACACGCGAGGGGCGGGCCGCGGCCTTCGTGGGGGCCACCCCGACCGAGCTCTCCGAAGTCTACCTCACGTCGGGGAGCGAATGGAGGCCGCGCAAGCTCACGGACATGACCGCCCAGGTAGCCGGGTGGCCCTTGGGCACGGAGCGCGACATCAGCTGGAAGAGCGAGGACGGTGCGACCGTGCACGGCGTGCTGATCACGCCGCCCCATTTCGACTCGACCCGCCGACACCCACTGGTCGTGCGCATCCACGGAGGGCCCACCGGCATCGACCTTCCGATTCTCTCCAGCCAGGTCCAGTCGTACGTCTACCCGCTCACCCAGTGGCTGGCGCGCGGGGCGGTCGTCCTCATGCCCAACTATCGCGGCTCCCTGGGCTACGGGCAGGCGTTCGAGAAGCTGAACGTGGGGAACCTCGGCGTGGGCGACGCTTGGGACGTGATTTCGGGCGTCCAGGCGCTCGTCGACCGCGGGATCGCGGACCCCGATAGCATGGTGGCCATGGGCTGGAGCGAGGGCGGCTACATCTCCGCCTTCCTCACGACCACTACCCACCGCTTCAAGGCCATCTCGGTGGGCGCAGGGATCTCCGACTGGATGACCTACTACGTGAACACGGACATCCACCCGTTCACGATCTCCTACCTGGGCGGCACGCCGTGGAACCTGCCGGAGCTCTATGCGAAGACCTCGCCCATCACGTACATCAAGCAGGCCTCGACCCCGACCCTCATCCAGCACGACGACGGCGACCCGCGGGTGCCACCGCCAAACGGGTTCGAGCTCTATCAGGGGCTGAAAGACGTGGGCGTACCGGTGAAGTTCGTCCTCTACCACGCCGACAGCCACGGCGTCCCGACCCCGAAGCAGCGCCTGGCTGCGACCTGGCACAACTGGGCGTGGGTGGCGAAGTGGCTTTACGGCGAGGACGTGAAGCTCCCCTTCCCCGAAGGGGGCTGAATCTCCGTCCGGCTGTCGAGCCGAGGCTCGAGCATGGCCAAGACCGGACGCAGCGATTCTCGATGTATTAGATTGATTAAACGCTTCAAACGTGGCCAGCCCGTCGTTTGGCCGCAATTTCCGGTCGTCTGCGCCGACCCGGACGTTTAGCGCCCCTGCGCCTGAGCGGAGACCGGATGATGTCGGACCCTCCCCGCAACGTCCGTCGCGTTGCCGCGCCTAGCCGTGACGTGGCTTCAGCCGGCACCGGATCATGAGCCTGCCCGCTGAGAACATCGGCGCGCTGCTCGAGCGCGTCACCCGCGCCGCGGGTGGGCTGCCGAAGGTCGCCACGGGAATCTCCGGGCTGGACCAGATCACGAGGGGAGGACTCCCCGAGGGTCGCCCTACGCTGGTCTGTGGAGGTCCTGGCTGCGGCAAGACGGCACTGGCCATGGAGTTCGTCTCTCGCGGCGCCGTCGAGTTCGGAGAGCCCGGCACTTTCGTATCGTTCGAGGAGAGCCGCGCGGACATCCAGATGAACTTCGCGTCCTCCTCGTTCGGCATGAGCGAAGCGCTCGCCCGGGGGACGCTCCATCTCGAATCCGTGCTGATCTCCCGCGAACGGGCCGTGGAGACCGGTGACTTCACGCTGGATGGCCTTCTGGCCCGGCTGGAGTGGTGGGTCGGGAGGAACGGCACCCGTCGGCTCGTGCTGGACAGCATCGACGCACTCTTCGCCCGTTTCTCGGACAGCGCGAATCTGCGCTTCGAGATTTCCCGCCTGTTCTCCTGGATCAAGGACCGCGGGATCACCGCGATCGTCACGGCCGAGCGCGGCCAGGGGGATCTCACCCGTCGCGGGCTGGAGGAGTACGTGTCCGACTGCGTGATCCTGCTCGACCACCGCATCAGCGAGCAGATCTCGAAGCGCCGCATCCGCATCGTCAAGTATCGCGGCTCCGCGCATGGCACCGACGAGTATCCGTTCCTCATCGGCGCAACCGGGGTCTCCGTTCTTCCCATCACGGCCCTGGGTCTGGAGAGCACCGCTCCCACCAGCTTCGTGCCGTCCGGTGTCCAAGGGCTGGACGACATGCTCGCCGGCACCGGGTTCTACCGGGGCAGCACCGTGCTGATCTCGGGTGCGGCCGGAACCGGCAAGAGCACCCTGGGCGCCCGGTTCGCGGAGAGCGTCGCCGAGAGTGGGGGGCGGGCCCTGATCATCGCCTTCGAAGAGTCGGCCAGCCAGGTCGTGCGCAACATGCGCTCCGTCGGGATCGACCTCGAGAAGCACGTGCGCAGCGGGGCCCTGGCCATCGAAGCGATGCGGCCCAGCGCGTTCGGCCTCGAAGAGCACCTGATCCGTGTCCACCTGTTGGTGGAGACCTTCCAACCCGACGCGGTGATCCTGGATCCCATCACCAGCTTCACGTCGATCGGAGGCCGGACGGAGGTCAAGGCCATGATCATCCGGCTCCTGGATCACCTGAAGGGGCTGGGGATCACCATCGTCATGCCCAGCCTGACACCGGGCAGCAGTTCGGACGAAGAGACGGAGACCGAGGTTTCCTCGATGGTGGATGCATGGATCATCGTCCGGTTCGTCCGCCACCGAGGGACCCGTCGCCGCCAGATCTACGTGCACAAGGCCAGAGGCATCGGCCACTCGCAGGTTATCGGCGAGCTGGTATTCTGCCCGTCGGGCATCTCGATCACGCCGTTCCCTCCAGCGGATGGTTTCACGGGAGGCGATGATGCGTAAGCGACCCCAGCACGCTCGTGAGGGTCCGGCAGGCGACGCGGCGATGTGGGAGTTGCGTCTCTTCGTGTCGGGTAGCGGCATGGAGGTCGAACGTGTGCGCGAGGCCCTGGAGAGCGTATGCCAGGAGCACCTCTCCGGCCGGTACCGCATCGCGCTGGTCGATGTCCTCCAGGACCCCGAACAGGCGGATGCGTTCGACATCGTGGCGGCGCCGACGCTCGTCAGGCAGGCGCCTCTCCCGGTACGCCGGGTCATCGGTGACCTGTCCCTGATCCAGAAGGTCGTGCTCGGGTTGGGTATTCCGGTGCGGCAGGAGCCGTGATATGGCCGCCGGTGAGCCCACCGGATCCCACCTGAAAGAGGGGGTGGCGGGCGGCCCCCCTCCAAGAGGGCTCACGTCCCAGGTGGCCGACCTCGTCCGGAATGCGGTCGAGGGGACCGTGGTCGTGGACGGCGAGGGCGTCGTTCTGTTCGCCAACCCGGCCGCCGAGACCCTGTTGGGCAAAACGCCCGGCGGTGCGATGGGGGTCACCCTGGGCTATCCCTCGATCGGTGATGAGCCCACCGTCATCACCCTGCGGCGTCCGGGGATGGACGCCGCCACCGTCGAGATGCGCTCGGCCGAGACGGCCTGGGATGGCACCACGGCCTTCGTGGTCAACCTCCACGATATCACGGCGCGCATGCGCGCCGCCGAGGAGAGGCGGCTGCTCCAGGCGCGCAGCGACCACCTGAATCAGGTGCTGCGGGCCATCGCCAGCGTCAATCAGGTCATCATCCGGGAGTCGGACCGGGGACGGCTCATCCGCGCGACCTGTGACCGGCTGGTGAGCGACGGCGGGTTCCGGGCGAGCTGGCTCGTCCTCACGAACGAGGACGGTAGCGTGGTCGACGCTGCCCAATCGCAGATGACGCCAGACCGCCTCTGCGCGGTGACCGAGGCGTTCGCCCGGGGAATCGTACCCGAGTGTTGCCGGCGTGCCCAACAAGAGAGGCGCGTGGTCCGTGTCGGAGACGACGGAATCTGCGGGGCCTGCGAGCTTTCGGGCCTGATCCCGACGCACAGCGCCCTCACGGCCTGCCTGACTCACGGCGAGCGCGTCTTCGGATACATCACCATCCTGTTAGAGTCGCCCGTTGATGAGGAGGGGGAGGAGGAGCGTCTTCTCCACACGATCGCGGGCGACCTCGGCTTCGCCCTCCATGGCAGCGAGGAATCCCTGGCTCGGGCAAGCACACAGCGGCTCCTGGAGGAGACCGAGCGAGTCGCCGACGTGGGCGGGTGGGAATGGAACCTCGCCACGGACGAGTTCACCGTCAGCGCGGAGTGGCGTCGGATTCACGGCTGGGGGAACGGCCCGATCGACCTCTCCGACGTGATCGCACTTAGTCACCCGGAGGACCGCGGGCGGTGGGGCGCGAGCCTGGCGTCCCTTCGTGACGGCCACGGCCCCGTCGAGATCGATCATCGCATCGTCACGCGCGACAGCAGGGAGACGAAGGTCCTGCGCTCCAAGAGCGGATCCGTGGAGGCAGGGGCCGACGGGCGAAGAACGGTACGCGGGATCGCCCACGACATCACGACCACGCACGAGGCGACGGAGCAGGTCCGCTTCCAGGCCCGCATGCTGGCATCCGTGGGCGAGGCCGTCGTCGTGACCGACCCCGAGGGGACGATCCTCTTCTGGAATGAGGCGGCGCATAGGCTGTATGGCTGGTCAGCCGAGGAAGCGTTGGGCAGGTCCATTGTCGACGTGACACCAGCGCCCGCGATGTCGGAAGCTGCAACTGAGATCATGGAGCGACTCTCCGCAGGTAAGACCTGGTCCGGGGAGTTCACGGTGCAGGCCAGGGACGGACGCCACTTCCCTGCTTTGGTCACGGACGCCCCGGTCTTCGGGGAGAACGGCCAGCTCGAGGCCATCATCGGAGTTTCCTCCGACCTCAGCGAGCGGGTACACGTGGAGGAGGCGCTGCGCGCGACGTCCAGTAAGTTGGACTCAGCCGTTGTCGCCGGGCACGTCGGACTGTGGGAGTGGGATCTCGACACCGACCGCACCCGCTTCTCTCCGGAGTGGAAGCGCCAGATCGGGTATGCAGACGACGAGCTCGCCAACGACTTGGAGGAGTGGCGGAGTCGGGTGCATCCGGACGATCTGAACCGGACGCTCGCATTGATCGAAGCATCCCTCGCGGACGAGCAGGGAGAATATCGAGCGGAGTTTCGATTCCGGCACAAGAACAGCGCGTATCGGTCGATCCTGGCCCAGGCGTCCGTCATCCGCGGGGAGGACGGCCACCCGGTCCGCTTGGTCGGCTCGCATGTGGACATTACCGAGCTTCGTCAGGCCGAAGCGAAGCACAGAGATGTGGAAGCCCAACTCCAACAGTCCCAGAAGATGGAATCCATCGGTCGTCTGGCAGGAGGCGTGGCGCACGACTTCAACAACGTGCTGGGCGTGATTCTCGGCATCTCGGAGATGTCGCTGCTGGACATGGACTCGGCGGATCCGCTGCGGGCCGAGTTCCAGGAGATCCATCAAGCCGCCACACGTGCCGCGGCCCTGACTCGTCAGTTGCTGGCGTTTGCCCGCAAGCAGACGATCACTCCCGTGGTGATCGATCTCAACGACACGGTGGGAGGCATGGTCAAGATGCTGAGCCGCCTGGTTGGTGAGGACCTGGAGTTGGTTTGGAAGCCCGGCTACCAGCTCTGGCCAGTGAAGGTGGACCCGGCCCAGGTGGACCAGATTCTCGCCAATCTGACCGTGAACGCGCGTGACGCCATCCAGGAGAAGGGTGAGGGTGAGGGCAGGATCAGCCTCGAGACGGCAAGAATCGAGCTCGATGAGGCGTTCTGTGACCACAACCCCGGCGCCCGGCCCGGGCACTACGTCGTGTTGTCTGTGAGCGACAACGGCGTGGGCATGGAGAAGGCGACCATCGACAAGGCCTTCGAACCCTTCTTCACGACCAAATTGTCCGGGAAGGGGACGGGCCTCGGGCTGGCCACCGTATACGGCATCGTGAAGCAGAACGAAGGCTTCGTGAACGCGTACAGCGAGGTCGGCGAAGGGACCACGATCCGCGTCTATTTGCCGCGTCTGGTCGGCGCTGAGGCGGAGGGCTGGGCCGAGGCCGAAGTGCCGGAGATGGTCCGAGGAACCGAGACGCTTCTGGTCGTCGAGGACGACTCCGCCGTGCTCCGGGTGGTAGCGCGGATCCTGGAGTGGCTGGGGTACGCCCTGCTGTTGGCTGAAGCGCCGAAGGACGCCCTGGAACTGGTTCAGGAGCGCGGGGAGACCATCGATCTGCTGATCACGGATGTCGTGATGCCCGGCATGAACGGTCGCGAGTTGTCCGAGGCGGTTTTCGCTCTGAGGCCGGAGATGAAGTGCCTCTTCGTCTCGGGCTACACCCAGGACGTCATCGCCCACGAGGGCATACTGGAAGAGGGGATGCACTTTCTCGAAAAGCCCTTCACCGCGGAAGGCCTGGCCACCGCCGTGCGACGAGCTTTGGATGACCCCAAGGTGAGGTAGGAAGTCCGTCTCGGCGGGCTTCGCAGCCATGGACCCACGCGCGGAAATGGCAACCAAGGGCAGATGCTCGACGATGCATGGCCGACGGACTCGCCGCCCTTGCGGACATCCCCTTGCAGGGCCTACGCGCAGGCGGCGATCTTTCTAGAGAGGCTCCCCCAACCGAGACGAACGCAGCGTGGCGCTCTCTGCCGTGCGACTCGTCGGACCAGAACCGGGTGATCCCGGCACGGGGCGCTCGGGGCTCGCCGTGTGGCGCTCGCTCTGCCCGGCCGTTCTTCTCGGGCTCACCCTCGCCGCGACCGAGCTGACCGCTCAGACCGCACTCCCGGACCTTTCCGAGGAGTGGCGCTGGGTGGACTTCGGTCCGGAATCGGGGCTCCCCGCAGGGAACGTGCGAGACCTGGTCGAGGCCGGGGGCGTCGTATGGCTTCGCACGGACGAGGGCGTGGCCTACTACGACGGCTTCGTCTGGACAAACGTCGGCTCGGCGCTCGGCCTGCCCGCCGGCGCCCCCACCTCCCTGGCCGTGGTCCGGGGTGACACCCTCGTCCTCGTCGTCGACGGAATGATCTATCGCGGAGGCCTCCATGGCTTCGCGCGCCTTCCCGTTCCCCTTCCCCCGCCCTTCGAATCGTCCCGTGTGGTCAGGGTGCTCCCCGACAGCGTCGACAGCTTCTACCTGACGGTGATTCCCTCCGACACGCCCGGATACGAGCTCCAGAGCATCCTCTTCCATGCTTCGGGCCGGAGCGTGCGCCAGGTCGATATCCCGAGCCCTCTGTCCCGGCCCGACGGTCTCTGGCGCGCCCGCTCCGGCCGCCTGTGGATCGACACCTGGCGGGGGCTTGCCGTGCGGGAGGGGGGGCGGTGGCGTCTGAGGGAGGACTCGATCCGGCAGGACGCAGCGGTGCGTCGTATTACCCCGGTTCTGGTGGAGGACCCATCCGGCGTGGGCATCGCGCAGCGGATCTTCCCGGTTCCCGAGATGGGGCTCATGGGGTGGGAGGACGGGGGGCCGCTCCGGTCGATCCCCGGTGAGGGGCACAATCCGGCGCTGGCGGCGGACGTGCGCGACGGCATCGTGTGGGTCATCTACGACACCGGGGACCTACGCGTCCTGGAGCACGGCGTCTGGCGTTCGGTCGTGCTTCCCACGCCGCGGATCGACGGTCTCGATTTCATCCATTTCGCCGACAACGGCGATTTGTGGGTCAGCTCGGCCGACGGCCTGCACCTGTTCCGCTCGTCGGCAGCTCGTTGGGAACGGAGGCGCTGGCCGTTCCCCGATCCTCGCAATCGCATCAACGCCATCCTGGTGGACCGGGACACCGTGACCTGGCTGGCCACCGAGGGCGGGCTCGTGACCCGCGACGCCGAAGGGCGGGAAACCTGGATCAACTCTATCCTGGGGCGTCCCCCGCAGGTAGGCACCGGACTCGCCCAGGACAGCAGCGGTGACATCTGGCTGACCAGCGGACTCGACCTGGACGGAGCGCTGCGCTGGGATGGAAAGGACTGGCATGCCTTCGGCACCCGGGAGGGGCTCGACGCCGGCCGCATCCATCGCGTCTTCGGGGACCGGGAGGGGGGCGTCTGGTTCATGGCCCTGGGACGACAGACACGGGAGGTTGCGGGCGTCTATCGTCTCGCGGGGGGCGCGGTGGAGAACGTGACCCGTGATCGTCATCTGCCGCCGGGAGCGGCCTTTTCCTTCGCCGAAGCCCCGGACGGAACCGTGTGGCTCGGCCTGGAAGAGGGTCTCGCCCGCCTCAGCGGCTCCCAGCTGACATTCTGGGGACCCGAACAGGGATTGGGGCTTGTGAATGCCGCCGAGGTGTGGGACGTCGCGCTCGACCCTGGCGGGCGGGTGTGGTTCTGCCACCGCCCGACCCGAGGGATGGGTCTCGGATACCTCGACCTGGACGGTACGGTCCACTATGTGGATCCGCCGGGCGGCGTGGATGGCCGTCAGGTGTTGAGCTTGACGGTGGACGCGCAGGGGACTTTGTGGGCCGGATCGAGAGCGGGCGTGGCGCGTCTGGCGGGCGGCGTGTGGACGCTCTTCGATACGGGCACGGGGCTCGGCGCGGAGAGTGTCTGGCCCCTGGTCGCCCGCCCCGGAGCGTTGCTCATCGGGACACTGGGAGGCGGGCTCGTCACCCTGGACCTGAGCTACTCATCCACACCGGCGCCTCGGGTCGTGGTCGATGCTCACGCCCAGGGAGACGTGGCGACCTTGAAGTGGGCGGCGTTCGCGTTCTGGGGAGAGACCCCGGGGCGGCGCATCCCAACGCGCCTGAGGGTGGACGGGGGTGACTGGTCCGCATGGAGCACGGACCGTGAATGGGTGCGGGGAGGCCTGCCGTACGGGGTTCACACCGCCGAGGTCGAGGCCGCGGGTCTCTTCGGACAGACCGACACGCCGCCGGTGCATGCGACGTTCCGGGTCGTCCCGCCGCTGATGCTCCAGCCGGGATTCGTGTTCTCCGTGGGAACGCTTCTGGTGTTGCTTCTGGGTCTGGGAATCACAGGATCGATCCGGCGGCGGCGTCACGCGGTCGCGCTCCGCCTCGGCGAGGAGCGCTGGCGCTCCCTGGTGGAGAGCGCACCGGAGGCCATCGCCATCTTCGACGTGCATCAGGGTCGGTTCGTGCTCGTCAACGAGAACGTATCCAAGCTCCTGGGCATTCCGTCCGAGGAGATCCTCGAACAAGACCCGAACATGGTGAGCGCACCCGTGCTTCCCGACGGGACCTCGTCCGAGACGGCGGCCCGCGGCGCCATGACGCGGGCCCTCGCCGGCGAGACGGTGGTCCTCCCCTGGGTCGCCATCGCCGCGGACGGCACGGAGATCCCTTGCGAGCTCCGTATCGCGCCCCTCGCGGGAGCGGGTCCATCTCTGTTGCGGGTAAGCCTTCTCGACGTCCGCGGGCGACTGGAAGCCGAAGCTCGACGTGCCGAGCTGGAAGATGAGCTGCGCCAGGCCCTCAAGCTCGAGGCCATCGGCAAGCTCACCGGAGGCATCGCCCACGACTTCAACAATCTTCTCGCCGTGACCATAGGAAGCCTCGGGTTGCTGCAGGAGGCGACGGAGCTGGAGTCCGACGACGCGGAACTGCTCGCCGAGGCCCTGGCCGCCGCCAACCGCGGCGCGCAGCTCACGCAGCGGCTTCTCGCCTTCTCCCGCAAACAAGCCCTCGCGCCCCGCGATCTCGATGCGGCGGTGCTGGTCCATGACATCCTGGGCTTTCTGCGCCGCAGCCTTGGGGAGATGGTGGACATCGAAGTTCGCGTCCTGGCTGGGACGTCGCCCGTGTCCGCCGACCCCGTGCAGCTCGAGCACGCGATCATCAACCTGGTCCTCAACGCGCGCGACGCCATGCCCGGTGGGGGACACGTGGTCATCGAAGTCTCGAACGTCACGGTCACCGCTTCGCGGGAGCCCCGCCTGTCGAAGCTGGCCTCCGGCGAGTACCTCCGGATCTCTGTGTCGGACGATGGTACCGGGATGTCGCCCGAGGTGGCGGCCCGCGCCTTCGACCCCTTCTTCACCACCAAGCCGGCGGGGAGCGGAAGCGGTCTCGGCCTGAGCATGGTTTACGGATTCGCCTCCCAGTCGGGCGGCTCGGCCATCATCGACTCGGCGGAAGGGGTCGGCACCACGGTGAGCCTCTACCTACCGAGCGCCGATGAACTGCCTTCCTGTTCCATTGACCACGAGGAGGGGCTCGGTTCCGTGGTGCATGCGGCGGCGCACGAACGCCAACGCACTTCGGGACACCACCCTAGGTGGGAAGATCCTTCAACCTCCCGGTCACGGTCAGGTAGGTGACGACGAGCGCCAGCACGCCGGCCACGACGGCCATCGACAGGCTGGCAGCGTGCAGATGATACACGGTGCCGATCTCGGCCGACGCGGGGTTTCCCGGCGTCACCACCACCGGGACGTGACGACCCGGCTCGAAGTCCCCGCCCAACTGCTCGACGATGCTGCGGCCGCTCTCGAACCGATGCCGGGTCCCGTCCAACTCGAACTCGATGAGGAACCGGTAGGGATCCCCGCTCCTGCCCCCCCCGAAGCGCGACGGCCGCTTCGAGACGACGGTGCCGTCGACTCTGACGGAACCTTGCAGCGCGTGCTGCTCGTAGACGAAGGTCGCCACGGTGGCCACGATGATCAGGACGAGCGCGCGCATCGGCCCATTCCTGACGCTCATCGTCGAGTGGTGGGCAACCAAGGAGCCGACTCCGCTGAATGGCCGTCAGGAGAGAGATCGAGAACCGCTCTCGCGGCTCATCCGAATGTGCGTGCCGGCCCCGTGAGCGGACAAGGCTCGGGCAGGCCGCTCCGGCCGCCACACTTGCTGCCCGGTGCTCCCTGATCTACTCTTCATGGCTCCAAGGAAGGCAGTTGGATTCCCATTCCGGAGAGCTCGCGCTCGAATACGGAGACCTCACGACGGCGACCGGAAGCTTCCTGGATGCCGCCTGGATCGCTCAGAGGCGGGGGCAGGGGACCGTGGCCCGGAATCTGGTTTCCCGTGCGCGTAGGCTCGCGCATTCGCCGCTGATCGACGCGCAGGACCGGGAGCTGCTAACATGGGGCGCATCCTCGCGGCGGAACGCCAGTAGTTCGCCTACCCGTAGTTCGGGCGCCCCCTGAGATGTTCCTCCGTCGTTCAGCCCGGGCGGCGGTCTCCGCATCTCGGCAGGGAGGCCGATCGGCGTCTCGCCCAAATGGTCTAGCCCTTCCGGGGTAGAAGGGGAGCCGCCCGTAGTCCCAAAGGGGTAGGTCGATTTTCACCCCATCAACCGATGTCCTCCGTCGGTGCCGATCGCGAATGTTGTGATCTACTTTCGCAGGCTTGGGGTGGGACATGACGCGCATTGTCTTTCCCGTGAACTCCTCTCCGGCATCCGCCGCTCGTCGGACCCATGCCGGACGCCTCGTGGTGCGGTCGCTGCCGCGATCGTGCCTCCGTGCCTGCTCCGCTAGACGGAGGGTGGCACCCATGACCTTCAGCACGCCCCTTATCGCACCTCTTCGCCCATGGAGAGTGTCGCGCTGGTCCCGCCGCCGGCGGCGACTGGCCGAACAAGGTCGTCGCCTCTTGAATGTCCTCGTGGCATCGGTCGCCATCGTAGCCACGGCGCCCCTCATGGCAATCATCGTCATCCTGGTGGGCCTCACGTCGTGGGGTCCGGTGATCTATGGACAACCCAGGGTCGGTCTGGACCGGAGGAAACGCCGGGGCCCCAGGTCGGAGAACGGGCGAAGACGCTCGAACGGTGGTGGGCGGATCTTCACGATCTACAAGTTCCGCACGATGGTCGAGGATTCCGGGGCCGACCAAGTGTGGGCATCCAGCTACGATCCGCGTGTGACGAAGGTCGGACGGCTTCTTCGCGCCACTCGGCTGGACGAGCTTCCCCAGCTCTTCAACGTGCTGAAGGGTGACATGAATATCGTCGGTCCCCGCCCCGAGCAGCCGGCGATCTTCTCCTCGCTCGAGAGAGAGGTGCCCCACTATCACAAGCGACAGCGCGTGCTCCCGGGCATCACCGGTCTCGCGCAGGTGACCTTCCGCTCCGACCAGTCGCTCGACGACGTTCGTCGCAAAGTGGAGCTCGACCTGAGATACATCGATCAAAGGTCGGCTCTGGAGGATCTCACGATCATGGCCAGAACGATGCCGGTCATGATCTTCGGCCCAAGGGGCGCGTTCGACCGCGGGAGCATGAGGCGGAGCCTCCTCATCGTGGGGCTGGCATTGGGCGCCGCGGCGTGGTCCGGCGCCTGCACCATGAAGGACATCACGGAGGTCCCCATCGGGTCGGTCGAGGTGCAGCCTTCTTCCATCACCATCCTGGAAGGAGAGACACGACAGCTCTCGGCCAAGGTCAAGGACGAGTCCGGGAAGGTCCTGCCCGCCGGAACGGTGACCTGGTCCAGCGACGAGCCCTCCGTCTTTACGATCGACAGCGCGGGAAATGGAGAGGCCCTGGCGCCAGGACAGGCCACGATCTGGGCGACCGTCCTCGGGACCCGAGGCTCGGGGACCGTATCGGTGCAGGCCAGCCCGAGCATTGTCGTCGCGAAGCCATCGCTTCTCTTCTCGGGAACCGTGGGCGGAGCGGACCCGGATCCGCTCGACCTTCAGATCACCAACGGAGGGGGTGGATCCGTCGGAGGAATCTCGGCAACGGTCGAATATCCCGCAGGCGGACCGACCGGATGGATATCCCTGGCTCTCGCCGGCACTTCCGCTCCCACCACCCTCACCGTATCGAGCCTGCTCGGGCCGCTGGAGGAAGGGACCTACGACGCGACCCTCTTGTTGGCGTCCCAAGATGCCAGGAATTCACCCGTTGCGGTCCCGGTCCAGGCGGTGGTCGTCCTGGACAAGCCCATCATCGGAGTGAGCTCGAGGGCGCTGGAATTCACGATGGAGGCCGGAGGCGCCCGCGCCGCCCAACAGACGGTTCAGGTCACCAACCAGGGAGGCGGTCTCCTCTCGGACCTCCAGGTAGTGAGCCTGTATGTCGGTGTCGCCGGTTGGCTCTCGGCCAAACTGACTGCTACCACAGCCCCGTCACAGCTGCTGGTTCAGCCCGATCCCTCGGGCCTGAAGCCGGGTACCTATGTCGCGGAGCTGAGGGTCATAGACCCCGAAGCCCTCAACACCCCCCTGTCCGTGGGCGTGACCTTCACCATCGACGTCGGTCCATTGAGTCCGGCGAGCTCTACGGCCGGCGTGACGAAAGGCACGGCGGGCCGCGCCACGAATATCGTCGTCCAGGCCAGGGACGGGAGCGGCAACGCCTTGAGTTCCGGAGGCGCCACGGTGGTGATCACCGTGTCCGGGCAGAACCCCACCGGGCCCCTGACGGCTACCGATGGAGGTGACGGGACCTACACCGCCAGCTATACGCCCACCGTGACGGGCACCGACAACGTGGGCATCACCATGAACGGCACGCCCATCAGCGGTAGCCCCTTCACCAGCGCCGTGGGCCCGGGGAGCGTGAGCCCGGCCAACTCCACGGCCACCGTTCCCTCGGGGACCACTGATCTTCCGACGAAGATCCTCGTGCAGGCTCGGGATCAGTTCGGCAACCCGCTGCGCTCCGGCGGAGCGGCCGTGGTCGTGAACGTGTCGGGAGCCAACAGCCCTGGAGCTCTCACCGTTACGGACCAGCACAACGGGACCTACGCCGCCAGCTACACGCCCACCACGGCCGGCACCGACAACGTGGCCATCACCATCAATGGCACACGCATCAGCGGTAGCCCCTTCACCAGCACGGTCGGCGAGGGCCGGAGGCTGAGCCCGGCCAGGTCCACGGCCACGGTGCCGGGCGGGACGGCCGGCCTTGCGACCAACATCACGGTCCAGGCACGGGACGAGGACGGCAACCCGTTGCCCTCCTTGGGCGCGACGGTCGTGGTGACCGTGTCGGGGCAGAACCCCACCGGGCCCGTGACGGCTACCGATGGAGGTGACGGGACCTACACCGCCAGCTACACACCGACCGTCACGGGCACCGACAACGTGGCCATCACCATGAACGGCACGCCCATCAGCGGCAGCCCCTTCACCAGCGCCGTGGGCGCGGGGAGCGTGAGCCCGGAAAGCTCCACGGCTACGGTTCCGTCGGGGCGGAAGGGGAGACACACCGACATCGTGGTACAGGCCAGGGATGCCTTCGGAAACCCGTTGAGTGTGGGCGGCGAGGTGGTGGTGGTGACCGTATCGGGGACGAACCCCACCGATCCCATCACGGCCACCGACAGGGGTGACGGCACCTACACGGCCAGGTACACTCCGCCCGACAGGGGCACCGACATCGTGGCCATCACCATGAACGGCACGCCCATCAACGGCAGCCCCTTCACCAGCAACGTCAGGAAGTGACAGGGGGGGGAGGCAAAGACCGGTCGGCCGGTGCGTCTTGCCCGCTTTCGAACATACTTGCAGGCGCCCAGCCGACCGGCGTCTAAGCCACGCCGCTTCTCGACTCGTCGAAGAGCTGCCTCCGCGTTACGCGCGACCGCGCTGTACCCCGCCGCGGGACGTCAGCCGTCGATGACGAAAGTGACCATCATGTTGACCTGAAACTCGGTGATGGCCCCCTCCGTCACCCGTACCTGCTGCTCCTTGACCCACGCGCTTTGCACGTTGCGAAGCGTCTTGTTCGCTCTGGCGATCCCATGCTCAATGGCATCCTGGAAGCCCTTCGTAGAGGTCGCGCTGATCTCGGACACCTTTGCGATCGACATCTCAACACTCCCTTCCGGATCGTGAATTGACTGGGGATGCACCGGCTGCGCGCTCATCACCGGCGTCGGGAAAACAGGTGAATCACCGCTACGAAGAGAGCGGCTCCGATGATGGACCACAGGATGGGAAACGTCTGCCCACCGACGCTGACCATGAATGGCTCCGGGAGACCGAGCCGTCCCGCGACCCAAGGCCCCAGAAGAGCCCCGATGAACCCAAGCGCGATCGAGACGATCAGCCCACCGCGGACGTTCCCGGCGATTGCCCTCCCGATGGCCCCGCAAATGGCCGCGATCACGATCAAGAGCAGTAGGCCCGGAAGCGACATGGTCATGACAGATCCCTCTCATCCGATGTGATTGGCGCGCGCGAGCTCCAGACGTGGGCCCGCTGCATACATGATGAAGCCGGTCGTGTCCGACCGAAATCGCCCGGGAGGATAGGAAGAGACGTACCTCCGAAGGGGTAGGAGCCATGCTCGCGGCGGCTCCGACGTATCCGTGAGCGGAGGGGTGGAGGGGGCTCCGTCGGCCGGATCACGACCCGAGGTGTCACGCAACCACGGAGTCGCCCATCGATGCGCCGCGCGGAATATGTGCGGACCGCGGAGGCGCGGGGTCCCCCAAAGGGACTAGTCCGATGGTGTGAGCCTGGATATTCACCGTGGTCCCTTCTGTCTAAGCCGCGTTTCACTCCGCGGAGCGATGGGACCCGGGAGCACCGACCCGTAGACTTGTTCATCGGCGGGACAAGTGTCCTTTCGCGTTGCGATGTCCGTAACGCACACCGACCGACAAGAAGAACCCTCGCGGAGCCCACCACCATGCAGTCGACGCGCTGTCGCGTGACGTCTTCGTTCATCTTCCTTCTGGTGCTCATGGCCCTGGCCGTGCCGGTCAGGGCGGAGATACCGCCTGGCTCACCACCGCAGGGTGACGGGTCGATGGTGGGAAGTCAGTTGGGCCTGAGCGGCTCGGGCTTCTTCACCGCCCACTTCGAGGCGGCTCTCGCGATGAGTGCCGACAGAGCGGACGAGAACGAAAGCCGTGCGCAGAAGAACGGGACAGCGGCGTCGCGGAGCCGGCGGGTCACATCCGTTTCGAGTCCGTTGTACGATCCGTACGTCTACGCGTGGAGTGCCTGGCTGTCCCGGTCACGGGGCTCCGCAGGGTACGTGGAAAGCCGGACGGCCCCCAGCGCCCTATCGTTCGCGCGTCCCGTCTTCAGGCCTGCGGCGGACAAGGGTGGGAAGGGTCCCCCCGCGACGGATCTGATCTGGGCGCCGTTCATACCATCCGCCGGGACCGCATCCAACTCCGGGAGATCGTCCCTGAAGCCGGGCAGCGTCTACGCGCTTTACCTGCACGAGCCCGGACCTTCCGGGAGTGCGGACATCAAGGGGAACGTCCTGGAGTCCGAATGGACGACGGCGTCTGAGGAAAGCGTGGCATCTGAAGCCGGCAGGGCCCCGAGCCTGGAGTCCGCGGTCGCACCCGCCGGCACCGTCGTGCCCGAGCCTTCGACATGGCTCCTGCTCGCGACGGGTCTTTTGGGACTCGGCATTCTGAGCTGGCGGCGAAAGCCCGAGGCACTTCGGGAATAGACCGGAATAGATATGAAGCCGAACCGTTTCCTGGTGTTCAGCGGGTACCTCATGGCGGGGTACCTCATCCTGGCTCCGCTGGCGGAAACCCTGGCCGCCCTGTGGCCCTTCCACGCGGGCGGTGCAGGGTGGAGGTACGGGGCGACGGGCCTCGTGTCCCAGTCGCTCATGACCCCGCTCCTCGGCCTCCTCATCGCGGTGAGTCTGGCGGTCTACTGCCATCACTGGGTTGCGGCCCGCCTCCTGGCTGTGTTTTCCGCCGTCGGGGGCGTCGCGGCCCTGATCGCGATCCCGCTCTTCACCCTGGATGCCCTGCAGATGAGGGGCCAGGTGCCGGTGGAACAGAGCACGTCCATGGGAGCGTTCAACGCTGCGACGGTGTCGGCTCTGCTGATGATGGCGGCCACGGTGGCCATCACATTCGCCTTGGCGCGCGGCGCCTGGGTCGGCACGCGCGGCACGGCGCAGGAAGCTCGTCACAACGGGGAAGGCGCCACAGCCTCTTTCAGGGTCTATTCGCGGACGGCCTGGGCGGAGGGCGAAGGGCTTTCGCCGAGCCTGCCTTCGAGGGCCCCCATCAATGGCAGTGGCAACGGCATTCCGGTCAGGGACAGCAAGCGGGTGCCTCGCCCCGAGATCCAGATCCAGAGGTGGGAGGCCGAAGGCGGCTCCACGGGTCCATGATGATCTCCTACTTGGACCGTCGCTGCTCCTTGGCCTGGATAATGCGACCATGGTGACTTGGCTCCCGGACGTCCCGGACGTCCCCACATGGACGCAACTCGTGTCGGCCCTTCCCGTGGCCGCCTCATCCGCGCCCGAAGCGGACTCGTCCTCCCGGGACGTCTCGCCGCGGCCCCCTGCGCCATCAACCCGGCCACGGACAGGAACCAGCTCCCGGTGGTCCGTGAGGAACAGGGCATTGCGATGGGCAGGCAGGCCCACACCGCCATCGTGGCGACCATCGGGCTCCGTCCGGACGCCGCCCGGCGAAGCTGCATCGACGGTTCGGCGTCCCTGAGGCCTGAAACGGGATCGGGCATCCACACCCCGTTTGCAGAGCCGCCCCTCACTCGATGAGGATCAGTTCCTTCTGAGGCTCGGACAGGAACTCGGCACCCGTGGCCGTCACCAGGACCATCTCCTCGATGGTCACCACCCCGCGGCCGGGAACCGTGAGGCGGGGCTCGATCGTGAAGACCATGCCCTCCTCGATCGGCTCGAAAGGCTTGTTGGCGTACTTCTCCCATGCCGGCCCCAGGAGCGCCGTGCCGTCGTGGGCGAAGCGGCCCACCTGGTGCCCCAGGCCATGGGGGAACTCCTCGTAGCCCTGGGACACGATGTGCTCGCGCGCAACGGCGTCGACGGCCACGCCCGGGACGCCGGCCTTCAGCGCTTCTCGTGCCTTCTCGATGGCCGTGACGATGGTGTCGAAGCCCTTCCTGACCTCGGGAGGCTCGGCGGTCTCTCCCTTCTCCAGGATGTAGAAGGTGCGCTGGAGGTCCGAGGTGTAGTCCTCGACCTTGAGGCCGAAGTCCATGTTCAGGACGTGGCCCCGCTCCACCTTCCGATCCGTGGGCTGGTAGTGCGCGCCCGCGGTGTCGGGTCCCGTGAAGACCGCCGGACAGTGGACCGGATCCCACCCGAAGGACAGCCCTCTGGACTCGGCCTCCCGGGCCATGAAGGCGGCGATCTCCTTCTCGGTCCGTCCTCGCTGGATGAACCCCTTCACCATGTCGAAGATGTCCAGGGTGTGGCCGATGGCCGCCTGCATCCTCTCGACCTCCGCGGGCGTCTTTCGGGCCTTCAGGCTGGACGTGACCTTCTCCGCCGACACGAGCCGGTCCTGGAATCCGATCTCGGCGAGCATCTCCTCCAGGAGCCGATACATGCCGTGGGTGAGCCCGTCGCAGACCTCGCTGGTCCGGGAGTAGTTCACGCCGATGGAGGAAGGATCGAGGGTCTTCAGGTAGCCCAGCAGCTCCTCCTTGATCCCCTCGACGTACCCCGTCACCCGGCCCCAGACGCCCAGCTCGTCCACGGTCCGCTTCTCCATCTGCCCCACGATGGCGTGCGTCTCTCCCGAGCGGGTGACGATGAACGCCGAGTGCCAGGTCATGTCGGCGGGACAGAGGTAGTCCATCATGGGATCGCGCATCATGCCGCTCTCCCGGACGAAGGTGATCCAGCAGTCGATGCCGTACTCGTCCAGGATCCCGATGGCCTGAGCCACCTTCTCCCTGATCAACGTCGCGTCGTTCATTCGTCTCTCGCTCCTCGAGCTCGCCAGCAGGGAAGGTCCGTCGGGACGCGGCCCGATACAGCCCCCGCCCCGCCCCTACGCCGCTTCCTCCCAGGGCCCTTCGGTCACCACCGACAGCTTCTTCATCGTCGGGATCAGCGCCGCGGCGATGACGGTTCCGATCACGGCTACGATCCCCAGCTTCGTGAAGAGGTTCGTGTAGAGAGGCAACGAGTCGACGGGATTCGTCACGCTCTGCGGCACGCTCGCCAACGTCGCGACCCAGCTCCCGAGGTACTGCGAGATGCCGGTCGCGAGGAACCAGATGCCCATGATGAAGCCGCGTAGCGAGGGTCCGACGTAGCGCGCGACCATCGCGAGGCCGAGACCGCTGATGAGAAGCTCGCCCAGAGACTGGAAGCCGAAGCCGGTGACCATGAACCAGAAGGAGACCTTGCCCGCGTTGGCGAAGCGACCGCTGAATCCGTAGATGAAGAATCCGATACTCAGGACCGCGAAGCCCATCGCGAACTTCGTGGAAATGTGGAAGTCCCCTCCCTTGCCCTTGCCGAGGTGGTTGTAGAGCCAGGCGAGGCCGGGGCTCAGGAGGAAGATCCAGATCGGGTTCAGCGCCTGGACCTGCCCCGCGGGGACCTCGTACCCGAAGAAGTTCAGGTTGACGTTGCGGAGCGAAAAGAGCGTGAGCGACGTCGACATCTGCTGATAGAAGATGAAGAAGAGCATGCCCAGCCCCGTCAGGATCAGGACGGAGATGAGACCCGTGCGCTCGCGCTCGCTTCCCATGCGCATCATGATGCCGAAGATGGCGAGCATCGTGACGAATCCGAGGAACACGGTCGCCCGTGCGACGTCGCGGTTCTGGATGATGAACGTCACGAGCACGATGCCGGCGGCGATGCCGACGAGGACCAGCACGAAGCGCTTCACGTTGAAGGGCTGGAAGTCGGGCTCGGAGCCCACGTGCTGGAGATAGCGGCGCATCATGAAGTAGTTGACGAGGCCCACGACGAGCCCGACCGCGCACAACGCGAACGCCCAGTGCCAGCCGAACCTGATCGCGATGAGCGGCGTCGCGAGCTGCGACGCGGTCGCCCCGATGTTGACCGCCATGTAGTACATCGTGAACGCGCTGTCGATCTTTGCGGGGTCCCCCTCGTAGAGCTGGGAGATCATGTTGGCGGGGTTCGCCTTGAAAACGCCCCCGCCGACCGCCACGAAGCCCAACGCGGGAAAGAGAAGCGCGGGATGGTTCGGAATCGCGAGCCCGACGTACCCGAGGGCGAGGATCACCGCACCGAGGACCATCGTGCGGCGGCTCCCCAGCAGCTTGTCGCCGATCCAGCCGCCGATCGCGGGAACGGTGTAGGCCAGCGCCGCGAACGCCCCGAACGTGAGGTTGGCGCGGTCGTCGGTGTAGCCCAGCTCCTGCACCATGAAGAGCACGACGACGGCCGTCATGCCGTAGTAGCCGAACCTCTCCCACAACTCGATCAGGAAAAGGGTCGTGAACCCCTTCGTCCGCGAGGGCGTCTGCGCCTCTGTCGTCATGTTGGTTTCCTCGATCCGTGAATTGTCACCGGCGGGAAGGGCGTATCATTATCCCTTGTGAACCACCGTGGCGCCACTCGGCGCACACCATCTCATCCCCTGGAGACGACCATGCGCCCCTTCGATGACCCGTCCGATGTCCTGAGCCGGACCCGCATCGTCCAGCGCTTCCTCGACTACGTGCGCTTCGACACCCAATCCGACGAGACGAGCGATACATGCCCCAGCACCGCCAAGCAGCTCGAGCTGGGGCGCCGGCTGGTGGACGAGCTGAAGGAGCTGGGGCTCGAGGGGGTCGGGGAGGCCGAGGTCACGATGGACCAGAACGGCTACGTGCTCGCGGAGCTCCCCGGCACGGCTCCGGGGCGGGTGGGGCTCTGTGCCCACATCGACACGGCGCCGGCCTTCACGGGAGCCGGCGTGCGCCCGCAGGTCGTCGAGGACTACGACGGCGGCGTCATCGACGTGGGCCACGGTATCGTCCTGGACCCCGCCGACACCCCCGAGTTGGAGGAGTGCGTCGGCGACACGATCATCACCACCGACGGGAGCACGCTGCTCGGCGCGGACGACAAGTCCGGCATCGCCGCCGTCATGGGCGCTCTGGAGACTCTTCTGCAGGAGCCGGACATCCCACGGCCCACGATCCGCGTGTGCTTCAACCCGGACGAGGAGATCGGGCGGGGCGCCGACCGCTTCCCCCTCGAGCGCTTCGACTGTCCCGTGGCGTTCACCGTCGACGGGAGCTTCACCGGAGAGATCAACGTGGAGACGTTCTCGGCCGACAAGGCCGTCCTCACGTTCACCGGGGTGTCCGTGCACCCCGGTACGGCTCGAGGCAAGATGGTGAACGCCCTCACCTGGATGGGGAAGCTCCTGGACCGGCTGCCCATGGGTGAAGCGCCCGAGTGCACCGACGGGCGGGAAGGCTTCTACCACCCCGTCGTGGCGTCGGGCGACGCCGCCTCCTGCACGCTGCAGCTCATCCTCCGGGACTTCGACACGGGGGTCCTGGAGGAGCGGGGCCGCAGGCTGGAGCGGATGTGCGCCGGTCTCATGGCCGAGGAGCCCGACCTCGACGTGAAGGTCGAGATCACGAAGCAGTACCGGAACATGTACGACGTGTTGAAAGGCTACCCCGAGGTGGCCGAGCGGCTCGAGGAGGCGGTGCGCGCCGCCGGGATCACGCCCAGGATGGATCCTATCCGGGGGGGAACGGACGGCTCCCGGCTCACCGAAATGGGGATGCCCACCCCCAACGTCTTCGCGGGGGGCGTCGACTTCCACGGACCTTCGGAGTGGATCTCCACGCGCGTGCTGGCCCAGTCGACGTGTACGATCCTGAACCTCGTGCAGCTCTTCGCCGACGGGAAGTGAGGCGCTTCGCTCTCTTCACGGTGGTGCTCGCGTGCGGCATGGGCCTCCTTTCGCCTGGGAGTGCCCGCGCGCAAGCGCGGGAGGGAAGTAGGGGGACCGCCGAGGGGGCTCGGCCCCACCTGACCTCCGCGCCTTTACCGGGGCGGATCACCTTGGATGGGCGACTCGACGAGGCCGCGTGGACGACGGCCGACTCCATCCGGGGGCTGACGCAGGTCGAGCCACGTCAGGGAGCCACACCCTCCGCGCGCACCGTCGTCAAGGTCTTGGCGAGCCCCGACGAGATTGTCATCGGGGTGATTGCCTATCAACCCGAGGGCTTGGCCGTCGTGAGCTACGCCAAGGCGCCGGACTCGGAGCTCCGGAGCGAAGACCACATCCAGGTCGTCCTCGACACGTTCCTGGACGGCCGGAGCGGCTACGTCTTCGCGGTGAACCCCTCCGGGGCCCGCTACGACGCGCTGGTCACCACCGACGGCAAGGGCGAGAACCCGAGCTGGGACGGCGTGTGGGAAGCGAAGACGGCCCGGGGGTCCTGGGGGTGGTCCGCTGAGTTGCGGATTCCCGTGCGTACGCTGGCGTTCAAAGAAAGCCTCGATCGCTGGGGTTTCAACGTCGAGAGGAGGATCCAGGCCCTCCAGGAAACGGACCGATGGTCCGGCGCCACGCAGGACTACAAGGTTAGCCAGACCAGCCAGGCGGGAACGCTGGAGGGGCTGCCCCCCCTCGATCTCGGGATCGGTCTGAGCGTGCGCCCGGCCTTCACCGGTGGGGGCGGCAAACCGCAGCCGGACACCGCCTTCGTGAGCACGTTGCACCCGAGCCTCGACGTCACGCAGCGCCTCGGCGCCAACCTCCTGGCGTCCCTCACGGTGAACACCGACTTCGCCGAGACCGAGGTCGACACGCGCAGAACCAACTACACGCGCTTCCCGCTGTTCTTTCCCGAGAAACGTCCGTTCTTCCTGGAGGGCTCGGACATCTTCGGCTTCGGCTTCGGCGGGGAGGACAACGTCGTGCCGTTCTTCAGCCGGAGGATCGGCCTCGTGGACGGCGCCTCCGTGCCCCTCGAGGTCGGCACCAAGCTCAGCGGCCGAATCGGCGGCACCAACATCGGCGCCCTCGTCACCCGCACGGGTGACGGCGACACGCTGTCCACCACGTCGACCATGGGCGTGGTCCGGATCCGACAGAACGTCCTCAGAGAGTCCTCCATCGGCTTCATCGGCACGTTCGGTGACCCCCTGGCGCGCCCCGGAAGCTGGATGGTCGGCCCGGACGCGACGCTGAGGACGTCTCACTTCCGCGGATCCAAGAACCTGTCGCTGTCGGCGTGGGGCCTCGTCGCGCACCGCGACACCCTCGTCGGGGATCGTACGGCCGCCGGCGTCCAGGTGTCGTATCCCAACGATCTCATCGACGCCGCCGTGAGCTACGTGCGCATCGGCGACGCCTTCGACCCGTCTCTGGGGTTCGTTCCCCGGCCCGGCGTGCACATGGCTTCGCTCCAGATGAACTGGCAGCCGCGGCCGGGCCGGGTCGGGCCACTCCCCATCCGGCAGTGCTTCTGGGAGAACGAGATCAGCTATGTAGCCGGCCTGACGGGGGGATGGCAGAGCTACCGCTGGTTCATGGCGCCCATCAACTGCCGGCTGGAGAGTGGTGACCGATTCGAGTTCAACATCGTCCCACAGGGAGAGCGCCTCACCGAGGCCTTCGACGTGGCCGAGGGCGTCACCGTGCCGGCGGGCGTACACCGTTTCCTGCGCTTCCGCCTCGAGGGAGGCCTGGCGGCGAAGCGCGCGCTGTCGGCGCAGCTCACGTGGTGGTTCGGCGGCTTCTACGACGGCACGCTCCACCAGATCCAGCTCCGATCCACCTGGAACCCGACGCCGCTCTTGACCGTGGAAGTGAACGGGGAGCACGACATCGGCAACCTACCCGGGGGGGACTTCACCGCCGACGTGTGGGGGGTGCGCGTGAACACCAACGTGTCCCCGGACTTCCAGGTGTCGAGCTTCACCCAATACGACACGGAAGCGCGCGCCCTGGGAACGAACACGCGCCTCCGCTGGACCTTCAGTCCGCTGGGGGCGCTCTTCGTGGTCTACAACCACAACCTCGCCGATCCCGACCTGACGGGCACGGACCGATGGAGCGCGCGGCGACTCCGGTTCTCATCCAACCAGCTTCTGATCAAGGCGCAATACACCGTGCGGTACTGAGCCCGATCAGGAGCCGCCGGATCCCTCCTCGGGCCGGTAGACCGCCGACCCTTCAGGTCGTGGGCGGTCAGGCCTTCTTGGCAGGGGCCTTCTTCGCAGGAGCCTTCTTTGCAGGAGCCTTCTTTGCGGGAGCCTTCTTCGCAGGAGCCTTCTTCGCAGGGGCCTTCTTCGCAGGGGCCTTCTTCGCAGGGGCCTTCTTTGCAGGGGCCTTCTTCGCAGGGGCCTTCTTGGCAGGAGCCTTCTTGGCAGTGGGCTTCTTGGCAGGAGCCTTCTTTGCGGGGGCCTTCTTGGCAGTGGGCTTCTTGGCGCTGACCTTCTTCTTAGCCACGGACCCCTTCGCCGCGGGATGCTTCTTGGCAGACTTCGTCGCGGTAGCCGCGCTCCGATTCGCCATGGCCTTCCTCGCCGTCGCCACTCCGGCTTTCATCTGGTCCCCGGCGGCTTGGGCCGCCCCGATCGCGGCGCCGACGACGTCCTCGACCTTCCTGACGGCGGCCTTCCTTCCGGCGGCCCGAAGCTTACCCTTCGCCTTCCTGGTCTTCGAACGCGCGTCCTTCAGTCTCTCGGCGTCCTTGGCTCTCGAGGCTTTCCCCTTCGCCGCCGCCTTAGCCTTCTCGGTCTTGGCCTTCTCCTTGGCTTTCGCGGCCTTCTCACGTTCGCGCGTGAGCTTCCGCTTCGCGGCGGCCTTGGCCTTCGCGGCTTTTGCGCGCTCCCGATCCAGCTTCTTCTTGGCGGCTGCCTTCGCCTTCGCCGCCTTTGCCTTCTCGGTCGCCTTGTCGTGCGCGGTTCGTTCCTTCTCTGCCTTGGTCGCCATGGCGTGATTCTCCAGGAAGCTGGACGCTTATGGAAGAAAGCTACCGCCGACCCCTACCGTTCCAAAGCCCAGTCGAGGGTAAGCAGCGATCTGCTCCCGCGCCTCCGCCGCGAAACCCAGACCTTCCAGGAACCTCACGTAGGGGCCCATCTCGACCAGTGGCCGGTCGCTGCCGTACATGAGCTGGCTTCCGGGGTCACCCATCATGTAGGCGATGAGGTCCTTCACACGCATCACCAGGTACCGTTCGCCGGGGATCGTCCGCAATCGCCGGGAATCGTCCGCAATCGCCGGGAATCGCACTGCAGTCCTGCCGCGACCTTACGTTGTCTTAGATTGTTTTGCTGGTCGCCCATTCCGGGGTCCCGCACCCGCTGGCTCTCGGAGCCTAACCTCAGAGGTGCGCCTTTGGTGGTTTATGTCGTGTCCGACGCCCTCGGCGAGACCGCCGAAGCCGTAGCCCGGGCAGGGGCGAGCCAATTCGCCGACGGCGACGTCGAGTTCGTCCGGGTAGCTTACGCAAACGATCGGGGCGCGGTGCTGCGGGCCCTGACCGACGCGAAGGAGCGCAACGGGGTTCTGGTCTTCACCCTCGTGGACCCGGACCTCCGTTCCTTCGTCCGGGTCGAGGCCGAGCGTCTCGACCTGGCGACCGTGGACGTCCTCGGTCCGGTACTCGATGCGTTCAACCGGGTCGCGCCCGGCCCGCCGCGCCTGACGCCAGGGCTCACCCACAAGCTCGATGCCGAGTACTTCCGCCGCGTGGAGGCGATCGAATTCGCCGTAAGGTACGACGACGGGAAGAACCCCTCCGGCATAGCCAGCGCGGATGTCGTTCTCGTCGGCGTCTCGCGCAGCTCGAAGACGCCGGTCTCGATGTATCTCGCGCAGAAGGGCTACAAGGTGGCGAACGTGCCGCTGGTCCCGGAGCTGGAGCCGCCGGAGGAGCTCGATCAAGTTCCGGCGGGTCGCGTCATCGGATTCACGGCCCGGACGGAGAAGCTGAGGCGGATCCGCCTGGAGCGAGTACGCGCGCTCGACCTCGACCCGGATACGAGCTACGCCGAAACGTCCAGGATCGCCGAGGAGCTGCGATTCGCCAACCGGGTGTTCCAACGCCTCGGCTGCCCCGTGATCGACGTGTCATACAGGGCCGTGGAGGAGTCGGCCCGGGAGGTCATCGATCTCCTGCAATCGTTGGAGGGAGAGTCGTGATGGACAACCAAAGATGGATCTACACGTTCGAGGAGGGTCGGGGTGACATGCGCGAGATCCTGGGCGGGAAGGGATCGGCGCTCGCCGAGATGACCTCCATCGATCTCCCGGTGCCTCCGGGGTTCACGATCACGACGACCGCGTGCGTGGAATACACGAGGGAAGGAGCGTCATTCCTGGAGCGCCTGCGTGATCCGATCGGAGAGGCGGTGGCCCACCTCGAGCGGCAGGTGGGGAGACGGCTCGGGGACGACAGCGATCCCCTGCTCGTGTCCGTGCGCTCGGGGGCGTCCGTCTCCATGCCGGGCATGATGGACACCGTCCTCAACCTGGGCCTCAACGATGCGTCGGTGGAGGGACTGGCGGCCACCACCGGCGATCCACGTTTCGCCTACGACTCCTACAGGCGCTTCATTCAGATGTTCGGCAACGTCGTGCTCGGAATCTCCCACGACGAGTTCGAAGAGGTCTTCGAGAAACACAAGAACCGACATCGGGCACGGCTCGACACGGACCTCGACGTGGCCGCCTTGCAGGACGTGGTGCACGACTACAAGGACGTCGTGCAACGCCTGTCGTCCGATGCGTTTCCGCAGGCTCCCGATGAGCAGTTGATGCGTGCCGTCGGTGCGGTGTTCGACTCCTGGGACAACGAGCGGGCCGTCGTCTACCGGCGCATCAACGGGATCCCCGACAGCCTCGGAACCGCGGTGAACGTGCAGGCCATGGTGTTCGGAAACCGCGGCCCCACCTCTGGCACGGGCGTCGTATTCACCCGTAATCCCAACACGGGGGAACGGGCACTGTACGGCGAGTATCTGTCCAACGCCCAGGGAGAGGACGTCGTGGCGGGCATTCGAACGCCCCTGCCCGTCGACGCGCTCGAGGACCGGCAACCCGAGATCTACCAGCAACTCGTGGACACCTGCGCGCGCCTCGAGCGGCACTACGGAGACATGCAGGACATCGAGTTCACCGTTCAGGAAGGCGAGCTGTTCCTGCTCCAAACCCGGGGGGGCAAGCGTGGCGCACGGGCGTCCGTGCGGGTGGCCCACGACATGGCGGAAGAGGGCGTCATCACGCGTGAAGACGCGGTCCTGCGCATCACCCCCCAAGACGTCGTGCGCCTTCTGCACCGCAACGTCGACCGGAATGCCTCCAAGACCCTTCTCGCCAAGGGACTCCCAGCCTCACCCGGGGCTGCCACCGGTGAAGTCGTCTTCGATGCCGATACCGCCGCGCGCCTGGGAGGCGAGGGGAGGAGTGTCATCCTCGTACGGCGTCAGACCACGCCCGACGACATCCATGGCATCGTCAAGGCGAAGGGCGTGGTCACGAGCCGGGGTGGCATGACCTGCCACGCCGCGATCGTCGCGCGAGGGATGGGCAAGCCGTGCATCGTAGGCTGCGAGGGGCTGGCGATCGACGTGAAAGCCCGGACCTTCCAGGCCGGTGACCATGTGGTGCGGGAAGGAGACATCGTCACGTTCGACGGTGCGCTGGGTGAGGTCTACGCTGGGGAGGTACCCTCCATCGAGCCGGAGATGTTGCCGGAGTTCCTGACGCTCATGGAGTGGGCCGACGGATTTCGGACGATGGGGGTGCACGCGAACGCGGACACGCCGGAGGACGCACGCCGCTCGAGGGAACTGGGCGCCGAAGGGATCGGCCTTTGCCGCACCGAGCACATGTTCATGGCTCAGGACCGCCTCCCGGTGGTGCGGCGCATGATCCTTGCCGATTCCGAGTCCGAGCGGATCTCGGCCCTCCGCGAGCTCCAGCCGATGCAAGAGAAAGACTTCGAGGGCATCCTGGAAGCGATGGCGGGCTACCCGGTGACCATCCGACTCCTCGACCCTCCCTTGCACGAGTTCCTGCCCGACGCGCGGGAGATCGAGGCCCGGGTCGCGGAGCTACGGGCGCAGGGGGACGCGGAGACGGAGTTGTCCGACGCGGAGCGTCTCCTCGGGAAGGTGCGGTCCCTCGGGGAATCCAACCCGATGCTCGGGCACCGGGGAGTCCGCATCGGAATCACCATGCCGGAGATCTACCGCATGCAGGCCCGGGCAGTGTTCCGGACCGCCGCGAAGCTCCTCCAGCGCGGGGTCGACGTTCATCCGGAAGTCATGATTCCACTCGTCGGTCACGTGGAGGAGCTCGCCCGCGTGCGACGGTTGGTGGAGGAGACGGCGCAGGCCGTGGAGGCCGAAACGGGCGTGACCATCCCGCACAAGATCGGAACCATGATCGAGATCCCGCGCGCGGCCCTCACCGCGGGCGCCATCGCCTCCGAAGCCGAGTTCTTCTCGTTCGGCACCAACGACTTGACCCAGACCACGTTCGGCTTCTCACGAGACGACGCGGAGGCCAAGTTCCTCCAATTCTACCTGGAGGCGAAGATCCTGCCCGAGAACCCCTTCGCCGTCATCGATGTGGATGGGGTGGGGGAGCTCGTGCGGATGGCCGTGGAGAACGGGCGGAAGGCGAGGCCGGAGATCGTCGTGGGCATCTGCGGCGAGCACGGTGGCGATCCGCAGTCGATCGACTTCTTCCAGTCCGTGGGACTCGACTACGTGAGCTGTTCTCCATTCCGGGTTCCCATCGCACGCCTGGCCGCGGCACAGGCGGCTCTGCGCTAGCTTCTGGCTCGCGCACGGAATCGGCATCAAACCGGCCTGGGTCGTGATCCTGCCGGTCCTTCTTCGAACGGTCTCCTGACGCGGACGTGACGGTGGAGACGCGAATCGAACCCGGCGCCCGCCACGGCGTGTTCTGCCCGCGATCCGAGTGGCTCGATCCTCTCTTCGCTTGGTTCGGAGCAGGTACCACCAGCGAGGGGCACCTTCCTGTCGGACTGGTTCTCCAGCCGTACACCGCCCGGACCGGTGCCGACGAGATCTCGGTGGCGCCGGACCTCCTCGACACTCCGGTGCGCTCCCTTCTCGCCGAGGCGGGGCTGGCCGAGGCGGGGATCGCGCGGGTGCAGCTCACCTCCGAGGAGGCCGCCCACTACGGCGTCTGGCAGCACGTGGCCGAGGCAGATGCCCACCTGGGCCGGGCCGTTGCGGAGCAGACCCGAGGCGGGGCCTTCGTCTTGGGGCTCCTGGGCAACTGCAACAGCTCCTGGGGGATGCTGGCGGGGCTCCAGCGGGCAGCGTCCGCGGATCGCGAGCGGAGGGTGGGCCTCATCTGGATCGACGCCCACGCCGACTTCAACACCCCCGAGACCTCAATGAGCGGGTGGCTGGGCGGCATGCCCGTCTCGGTGGCGTCGGGCCAGAGCCTCGAGCGGCTGCGCCTCACCGCGGGCCTGGACCCCGCCATCTCCGCCGGGGACATCGTCATGATGGGTATGCGGGACGTGGACCCCCTGGAGCAGGGACTCCTGGACCGGTCGGAGGTGACGCTGGTCTCCGCCTCCGACATGGTGGCGCGTGGCCGGACCATGCGGGACGCCGTGGACCGTCTGGCCCGGCGGGTGGACGTCATCTACATCCATGTGGATGTGGACATCCTGGACGCGACGGAGATCCCCGGGAGCTTCTACGAGACCGCCGGAGGTCCCACTGCGGCCCAGGTGGCACATGTCCTCGAGGAGCTGACGGCCAACCCGAAAGTGGCGGCACTCGGAATCTCGTCGTTCCCCACGGCGGAGCGGGGCCGCCAGGTGAGCCTGGCGTCGGCCAAGACACTGGTGCGGGGAGCGCTGGCAGGGTTGAGGGCGCGCTAGGAAGTCGCACTCGGCATGCACGAGAATCGGCTACGAAGCCCGGGTCCATGTGGAGTTCGATCTCTTCCTTCTCGTTGAGGACGTAAACCAGAAGGAAGCCCAAGATGCCCAGCAGGAATCCGGACGCCGTATGCAGGGCGGCATCCCACCACCAGAAGTGTCGGTGCGACCAGCCTGCCGGGTCCTGCCGCTCCAGACACAGGTGCGGGTGCTATCCCTCCTCACGTGGTGATGGCCACCTTGAGAACACCACCTCGCTGGTTTCCGAACAACTCATAGGCATCTTCGATCTCATCCAACGTGAAACGGCTCAGGAGCCACTTCCTTGGTTCCCTCCCCGCCGTTATCAGAGGCTCGGCGGCTTCCCGGCCTCCAGACCCTCCAGAAGCTCCAAGAGCCCATGAGCCTCCCATGATCGATTCCGCCTCGATGTCGAGAGCGGAACCAGGACGCCACAGCCCTCGAGCTGCCCGATGGCCTCGTGGATCGCTGCCTTCGCTCTCCCGGTAGCCGGCGGCTGCGGCCGGCGCAACTCGCCATGGCACGCAGTCGCATCCTATCCGAGGAGCGGCTCGATCTCGCGCGCCAATCCGTTTACGAACTGGTCGTCCCGCATGCTCCGGTAGTGGGCCTCCAGCGCGCCGAACCGGTCAGTGATTACCCGGATACGTTCGGCCGGCTCGCTCAACGGGACGGCGCGAACCCGCATCTTCTTCACGTAAGGACGCAGATGCGCCGACGCAATACCGCGGTACCGCGTCGCAGGCTCGACCAACAGCACGGAGCCGTCGTACGGCCGGAGCCGATATGCGTGCTGGGCCCGAACCTGGAAACCGTATTGGATTACGATGCGTTCGATCGTCGCCGGATCGACTTCCGGCATGAGGGACGCGATTCTGGCCTGCAGCACCCGCAGGTAGCCGTCGGGCGACTCGTGGGCGAAGTCTGCGGCGTCGAGGGACAGGGGCAGGCCGGTGTTGAGTTCCAGCAGCGCGGCGAAGGTCTGCAGGTGTCCCCGATCGCGGGTCGCGGCTCGACTCAGCTCCTGCACGTCCGCGAGCGACGGGGGCGCCGGCGGTTGGTCCCGGCCCGACCCCAAGAGCCGGTGCATCGGGACACGGAGCCACCCGACCAGCCGGACCAGCGCGCGGAGCGGAGGGCGAGAATACGTCACGCGCAGGGCCCACCACCCGAAACGCCGGCGGTTGGCCCGGTCCAGCGCCAATGGATCGATCAGGAAGAGAATCGGCACGTCCTCGCCCTCGGCGCGCAGCCGACGTGCGATCTCGTAGCCGAACGCGCCGGCGGAGGAGTACGCGAGGACGTAGTATGGCCCGTGGGGCTGCCGGCGGCGCATGGCCGCGACGTATCGGTCGACCCACCGGGAGAATCCCTCCGCCAACTCGCGTTCGCCCCAGACAAACGGATCGCGCACTCCGATGATCTCCCGCGACGTGCGCAGTGCTTTCGCGAGCTTCTCGTAGGCTCCGAGCGTGCCGCCGGCCGAGGCGATGAGGAACAAAGGCGCCTCATCCGGCTCGGTCCCCTGTCGCATCGTCACGAGAACCGGCGCGCGTTCTTCCTGCGGCGCGGATTGTCCACTCCGCCCGCGATCGATGAAAGCTCCCAGCTTCTCGACGGTCGGGTACCGATACACCGCCTGCTCGGGGAGCCGGGCGCGGTCGAGCGCGAACGTCTCGCGCAGCCGGTGCACCAGAGCGAACACGGTGAGGGAGGTGCCCCCCACCTCGAAGAAGCTGCTGTCGAGAGCGAACGCATCGTGGCCCAGCAGTTTCGCCCAGATGTCGGATACCTGCCGTTCGGTGTCGGTGAGCTCCCGGCCGGCCACGGGAGCCGCGTGCCACGCCGACTGCTCCCGCAGCAGGCGGGCCCGATCGAGCTTGCCCCTGGTCGTCAGGGGAAACA
Source organism: uncultured Gemmatimonadales bacterium (assembly GCA_963751265.1). Lineage (GTDB taxonomy): Bacteria > Gemmatimonadota > Gemmatimonadetes > Longimicrobiales > Gaopeijiaceae > SZUA-318. The sequence continues at coordinate 187,457 of CAVVTU010000005.1, forward strand.
CATCGAGAGCCGCGAGAGTGGAGGGGAGCATGTACGCGGGCAGCCGGTCCCGCAGCGTCCGGTAGATCGCGTCACGGTCGAGGTCCGCGGGCGACACGAAGGCGTGGAGCGTGGCGCCGCCCGCCTCGGTGCCGCCCACGATCGCGGCGGCCTGGCGCACCCCGGGGTGGCTCAGGAGTGCGCGCTCCACTTCCTGGAGGTCCACGCGAAAGCCACGAATCTTGACCGTGTCGTCCACCCGTCCGATGAACTGGAGGCTGCCGTCGGGCGTGTACCGCACTTGGTCGTGCGTGTCGTACAGCGGGTCGCCGCGGCTGGACCCGTGGACGAGTACCTGCGCCGTGAGCTCCGGACTCCGGAAGTACCCGGTGAAGAGGGCGGGGCCGGCGATGTACAGCCGCCCGGCCTCGCCGGGCGCAGCGGGCTCCAGGTCGGGTCCCAGCACCAGCGCGCGCACGTCCGGCGAGATCGGCCCGCCCAGCGGCAGTTCCTCGCCCGGTCGGAACGACTCGCGGAGGTCGCATACCAGCGTGGAGCTCGCCTCGGTGCTGCCGTAGATCGAGTAGACGCGCGTGCGTGGGGGAAAGGCATTCACCGCGCGCTCGGCCAGCCGCGGGTTCACGTACTCGCCCATGAGGACGACCACGTCGAGCGGGGGCGGCGTGAACCCGGGCATGTCGAGGCTCGACTGCAGCGCCGACGGCACGATGAGGAGGCGGGAGACGCCACGCGTGCGGATGGTGTCCCAGAAGACTTCCAGGTCTCGCGCCCGCTCGTCCGGCAGGATCACCACCGGGACGCCCTGCAGCAGTGGCTCGAACAGCTCGTAGATGCCGTGGGTCGTGGTGGCTTGTGCCTTCTGAACGCAGACGTCGCCGGATGCGTAGGGGTGCCGCTCCCAGGTCCAGCGCAGTCGGTGCTGGAACGACCGATGGGTGCGTACGATCATCTTCGGTGTGCCCGTGGATCCGGACGAGCAGAGGATGAAGGCCGGTTGATCCGCCCGGCCGGGCCCGACGTGACCACGGGTTCCGGCGCCCGGCGGCAGGGCCTCGAGGTGCAGTGCCTGAATGGTCAGGGACGGATCGAGGGGTGTCGTCGCGTCATCGAGCACGGCGTCGAGCGCCGCGTGGCTGAGGATCTCCCGCAGCCTGCCCGGAGGGTAGGAGGGCGGCAAGGGCATCACGGCGGCGTTCGTCTTCAGAATGCCGAGGACGGCGCCTACCCAAGGGATGGAGCGCTCGAGGTGGAGCCCGACGGTGGAGTCGGCGCCGATGCCGCGGGCCTGCAGCGCGCACGCCACACGTTCGGCGCGCGCATCGAGGTCTGCGAAGGTGATCGATCGATTTCCCTCGCGCAGGGCCACGGTGTCGGGCGTTCTACGCGCCTGCTCCTCGAACTGTACGTGAAGCAGTTGCTCAGAGTCGTTCTGGGCCATGGATGAGTGCCGTTTCCGTGGGTGCGCCGGACGTTTCGCGCAGTGGCGCATTTCGCATTGAGCGAACCACGGTCAAATTACGGATGTGGTCATTCGAGGGCCAACCGGGTCGGACCGGCTGACGCCGGCCCACCACCACCCTGCGGGAGTCTCGATCGAGCATGAGCGCCGAACAGCTGCGCGTCGTATCGCACGGCTTGTCGCCGGATGTCCACCTCTTGTGGGTGGACCTCGATGCGTATGCGAGCACGGTGCCGCTGGATGGACTGGAGCCCGCCGAATTGGCACGGGCGGAGCGGATGGCGTTCCGGCGGGACGGCATACGGTTTCTCGCCGCTCGGCACGCGCTGTATTGCGTGCTCGCACAGGCCCTGGGCCGTTCGCGGGAGCAGGTGGCGCTGAGCTTCGGCGAGTTTGGAAAGCCGAAACTCGTAGACGGGGACCTGCAGTTCAACCTGAGTCACAGCGGTCCCGAAGCACTGATCGGGCTGAGTCGGGACCGGGCGATCGGAGTGGACATCGAGCAGGTCCGCGTCGTACCCGACGCGGACGCGCTGGTGCGTGAGCACTTCACTGAGGCGGAGCAGGCGTACTGGGCCAGTGGCGCGGCCGCGACGCGCGACCGTCGATTTCTGGAGTGTTGGACCCGGAAAGAGGCATGCGTCAAGGCGCTGGGGGGCGGGGTGTCGATTGCACTCGCGACTCTCGATGTTGGGAACGTCGAACCCCCTCGAACGGTCGCCGTGCCGTCGCGCGCCGAGTGGCCGCAGGTTACGGTCTGTTCGGTGGCCCCGCCATCGGAAACCGTCGCTGCGGTAGCGGTAGATGGCGAAAACCTCGTCTGCCCTGAGATTGCCGGCCTTTCACGGTTCACCAAAGGCAGGCGTCGACCGGGGATTCGGTACGGATCTTGGGGTGGGGTGTCTTTTCCGCGTTGAAAAGGCGACGGGATCTCACGCCCAACCAGCCACCGTCGTGAAGTGGCACCGCGAGGGGTTCCGGGTCTTTTGGCGCCGGAAGAGCTGACCCCGGGGCGGCCGCCCCGGCATCGAACCCGGGTCCAGAGCTGATCCGCCACATGTGGAGCGGGGATCCGCAATCGACTTCTTCGTCGTCCCAACGGTCACATTCCGCGTGCTCTACGTGCTGTTGATCATGTCCCATGATCCCCGCCGCATCCGGGCCGCGACAGCATCATCGGCACCAGCTGCGCGCAGCACGTCGAGTCGTTGGGCCTCATGCACTTACCGAAAACCGCGATGGTCGCTGCAGGACTGCGGCCGGACCGCGATGATCCCGGGTGATTCCGGAAGCAGCCCCTTTTCGTCCGGCTTCCGGCGATCATCGAGGGCGTCGGCACGCCGCGGAGCCTCACATCGGGGTAGGGTATCCAGACCCAGGGTTCCAGAGGTTGGCAGATCGCCACAGTCCACTCCTGAACGGCACCGCGCCCGTTACGTCACCGCACCGGAAGCGCTCCCTGCCGGACGATGAGGTCGGAGACCATGGGTCCGCCTCGAACCACCACCGCGGCCTGTCCGTCGGGCATCACGGATTCGGTGACGGCGTCGCGATGGAGCTTGCAGGCGGCACGTCGCGTGGTGGGGTCCGGGCCGGCCCGACTCATTGGAGGGACTGGAAGGAGAACACCTCGACCGATGCCCCTCAGGTGCTCCTACAGAAGTAACTCGACACCCTGCCGACGATCACTTCCGTGTCGATTTAGGCGGGCTTCCTCTACCTGGCGGTCGCCTTGGCCGCTTGGAGCCGCCGGATCGTCGAACCTATCCGGATCGTCGACCCCATTATGTTGACTAAGCGCTATGTACGCGGCTATTCCCTCTCTAGGCCGTAACTTCCGGTCTTTAACGCCGGTCCGGACGTTGGGCGCAGCTGGCGCGTCAGTGGAGTCCGGATCATGTGGAATCCTCAGTCTTACGGCCGTCGCCTCTCCAGGCCCTGTCGACACGGCCCTTCGGCCGGCGTCGCATCATGACCCGGTCCTCCGCAACTCCACCCCGCGAGGAGCCGCGCCGTGAGCAGGGCGACGCTTCGGACTACCTGAATCTGGTAGAAACCATGATCGTCGCCCTCGATGCCGAGGGCAGGATCACCGCCATCAACCGGAAGGGATGCCAGCTGTTGGGCTGGGCGGAAGAGGAGCTCGTCGGTCAGTTCTGGTTTTCCTTCTGCCTGCCTCAGCCCGATGGCATGGATGAGCTGCTTCCGATCTTCCGGACGCTCATGGCAGGCGAAATGGAGGGCGCCGAGTACTTCGAGAACGCCATTCTGACGCGTAGTGGCGAGTCGCGACTCATCGCCTGGCATAATGCGCTGCTCCGCGATAGCCAGGGTGCCGTTGTCGGCACGCTCAGTAGCGGCAACGACATCACCGCGCGCAGGCAGGCGGAGACGGCGCTGCACGGATCACGGCAGCTCATCGAGGGGATTCTCGATGCGATCCCCGCGAGGGTGTTCTGGAAGGACAGGGACCTCGTGTACCTGGGCTGTAACGCCGCGTTTGCACGGGACGCCGGGTTTGACGATCCGAAGGACATCATCGGAAAGAGCGACTACCAGATGGTGTGGCGCGATCAGGCGGAATCGTATCGCGCGGCTGACCGCCGGGTCATCCACAACGGTCGCGCCGAGATTCTCATCGAGGAATCCCAAACCACCCCCGAAGGGGACACCATCGCGCTTCTTACGAGCAAGGTGCCGTTGTGCGATCCCGACGGGGAGATCTACGGAGTCCTGGGCACGTACAGCGACATCACCGAGCTCAAGCGGACCGAGGATCAGCTGCGGGAGAGCGAGGCACGCTTCCGCTCCCTCATCGAGCATGCATCGGATGGAATCACGATTCTGGATCGTGAGGGAAACAACCGCTACCTGAGTCCCGCGGCGGAGAAGCTCACGGGGTACAGCCTCGAGGAGTTGGCGGGCCGGAGCGCCTTTAATCTCGTGCACCCGGACGACCGGGCCCGGGCAGAGGCCCAGTGGGACCAGGTCCTGGAGGATCCAGACCGCGTCGTCGTCGAGGAGATCCGCTTCCGGACCAAAGGCGGTGGCTGGCGCACCTTCGAGTGCACCGACTCCAACCTCCTGGATACCCCGGCCGTGGAGGGGATCGTCATCAACACGCGGGACGTAACGGAGCGGAAGGGGCTGGAGGCCCAGCTCCGTCATTCCCAGCGCATGGAGGCCATGGGTCGTCTCGCCGGTGGCATCGCCCACGACTTCAACAACCTCCTCACGGTGATCCGGGGGCAGTCCGATCTTCTGCTCGCGGACCTCGATGAGTCCCACGCCTCGAGGCAGGATATCGAGGTCATCCGCCACGCGGCCGATCGGGCCGCCCGGCTTACCGGACAGCTCCTGGCACTCGGCAGAGAACAGGTTCTCCGTCCCAGGATCGTGGACCTGAACAGCATTGTCCTGGGGATGGAAGAACTCCTCGTACGAGTACTGGGCGAGGACGTGCGCCTGGAGATCAACCTGGCGGCTGAAGTGCCGACCATCGAGATCGATCCCGGACAGCTCGAGCAGGTGATCATGAATCTGGTCGTCAACGCAAGAGCCGCCATGCCCGAAGGGGGCAGCCTGCAGCTTTCCACGAGAGAAGAAGAGCTGGGACGGGAGGAGGCCCTGCTCCATCCCGACCTGGAGCCGGGGCGGGTGGTGTCCCTCGTGGTCACCGACACCGGAACCGGGATGGACGATGAGACACTCCAGCGGCTCTTCGAGCCGTTTTTCACCACCAAGCAGGGCGAGGGGGGGACGGGTCTGGGTCTATCGGTGACGTACGGTATCATCGAGCAGAGTCACGGGACCATCCACGTCGACAGCGATCCAGGAAAGGGCACGACGTTCGTGCTACGCTTTCGGCCCGCCGGCGGCGCGCCGGAGCTTGTGCCGACGCGGCCCCCGGATGTCGCCGAGCTTCAGGAGTTTTCAGGGACCGTCCTCCTGGTGGAAGACGATGCGAGCGTACAGAGGATTTCACGGCGGATCCTCGAGAGGGCCGGGTTGCAGGTGCGGACCGTCGGCGTTGCGGAGGACGCGCTCGAGGTATTGGAGGAAGACGGCGGCTCCATCGACCTGATCCTCACGGACCTGGTACTGCCAGGCATCGGAGGACGAGTCCTCGTGGAGAAAGTCCGGGAGCGATTTCCGCAGATCTCGCTGCTCGTCATGTCGGGTCATGCCAGGGGCTCGCTGGGTGGGCAAACAGCTCTCCCTCAGGACGTAGGCTTCATCGAGAAGCCGTTCTCGATGGAGGAGCTCATACTGGCCGTTCGGAGCGCCTTGCATGGCTGAAGGGCTCCCGCCCGAGAGATGGAGTGACCACCCAGCCGCGCGGACCGAAGTAGGCTGTAGCCGGCCACCCTCCCACGTTTCCTTCCCGTCCTCTACCAAAACTCGGCCGAGGTAAGGTAGAGCTTTTCGGAACGACGAGCGGGGCCCTTCAGGTCCGGAAGGAACCCGAACCTCTGGAACCCGAACGCCGATTCTCCGCGTAGTTCCGCGGTTTCCCGCCGCTCCAAGGAGGGTATCCAGACCCTGGATTCCAGAGGAGGTTCACCCCCCAGCCGGTCCCGCTCCCCTGTCCCCGTCCTCCGGGCTGCCTCCCCTGCGAGACCGGACCAGGTCGGCGATCCACCGCTCCAGGAAGGAGTGGGTTCCGGCCGTGGCAAGCCACCCGTACCCCAGGGTGGCGATGACCCCGGCGCCCACCGTGTCCACAATGAGGTCCCACATGGTGTCCACCAGGCCGCTCTTCTGCATGTTCATGCCGAACAGGGAGTCCGCGCCGAACTCGAAGATCTCCCAGAGCGCCCCCATGCCCACCGCGAATATGAACGCGAAGAGGGCTACGAAGCCCGGATCCATGTGGAGTTCGATCTCTTCCTTCTCGTTGAGGACGTAGACCAGAAGGAAGCCCAAGATGCCCAGCAGGAATCCTGACGCCGTGTGCAGGGCGGCATCCCACCACCAGAAGCGGAGGTAGTATCCGCGTACCTCGCCCAGGAAAAGGCTGGCGAACACGAATAGCACGGTGAAGGCCTCGAACTCGGCGGGGATGAACACCTGGAATCGGCGCCCCAACAGAAAGGGCAGGAGGGTGACGCCGATGATGCCTGCGGTGAGGAGTGCCGGGAGCCACTGGCGTTCCCAAAGGGCGAGCACGGTCCCGGCCGCCAGGAAGAGTTGGAGTGCCACGCCCAGCCTCTGATGAACCGTACCCCGGAGCCCGTCCCGGACGTGCGTCAAGGTCGCCGTGGCGGCCTCCTCGCTCCGCGGCCCCATAGCCCCTACGTCGCCTTTAGCCTCTCTCATCCCTTCAGCACCATCGGTCATCCATCGGGGGGGAGCCGCAGGTCGGTGCGACCAGCCTGCCGGGTCCTGCCGTTCCAGACACAGGTGCGGATGCTATCCCTCCTCACGTGGTGATGGCCACCTTGAGAACACCACCTCGCTGGTTTCCGAACAGCTCATAGGCATCTTCGATCTCATCCAACGTGAAACGATGAGTGACCAGCGGTTCCAGGTCTACTCGCCCGCTGGCGATCACGTCCATGAGCCGACGCATGCGCTCTTTCCCGCCGGGACACAGAGTCGTCACGATCTTGTGGTCGCCCAGGCCGGCGGCGAAGGCATCCAGGGGTACGGTCAGAGTTCCCGAGTAGACGCCGAGGCTGGAAACCGTGCCTCCCGGCCGTACCACGCGTAGTGCGCTCTCGAATGTGCTCTGGAGGCCGAGGGCCTCGATCGCCACGTCCACGCCGCGCCCATCCGTGAGCTGCATGATGGCCGCCACGGGATCCACCTCCCCGAAATTGACGATCTCGTCCGCGCCCATGTGCTGGGCCACCTCCAAGCGCTCGGGGATACGGTCGACGACGATGATCCGGGAGGCGCCCATGAGCCTCGCCCCCGCGGTAGCGCACAGGCCGATGGGCCCCTGGGCGAACACAGCCACCGTGTCGCCGATCCGGACTTCCCCACTCTCGGCACCGCTGAAGCCCGTGCTCATGATGTCGGGGCACATCAGGACCTGCTCGTCGGTGAGGCCGTCGGGTACGGGGCTCAGGTTCGCCTGTGCAAACGGGACCCGCAGGTACTCCGCCTGGGAACCGTCGATGGTGTTGCCGAAGCGCCATCCGCCCATGGCGTGGGGGTGGCCGCTCTCCCGCTCTCCTCCGCATTGAGCCCCGTGACCGTCGAGACAGGCGAAGCACTGGCCGCACGGCGTGATGGCCCCGAGGATCACACGCTGTCCCACCCCGTAGCCCGTGACTCCGGGGCCGAGCTTCGCCACAATCCCCACCGGCTCGTGGCCCACGATGAGCCCGCTCCGAACCGGATACTCGCCCTTGAGAATATGGACGTCGGTGCCACAGATGGTGGTGGTGGTCACACGCACCAGTGCCTCTCCCGGGCCGATTTCCGGGACGGGCCGCTCCTGGAGCTCGATGGCCCCGGGCCTCACGAAGACGGCGGCCTTCATCGTCCGCGGAACGGCTCCGGCCGCTTCGTCGAGGGCTTCTTGGTCCAAGACCGTCACGGTGAATCCCTCCCCCCGGAGAGCATCGGGCGCGCACCCCCGGACCGACGGGCACCATCGCCAGGGCAAATGCGCGAGGGATATCTCCCTCGAGTCTCTGGAAGCTACCACCGAGTTCCTGTGGAAAGAAACCAGAGACCTGTGAGCTGTTTCGACGCCACGTGCTCAGCAGCAGATGTCGACCGGCACATCTCCCGCGCCCCCACCGGTGTCTCGAGGGGCCCCTGCGCCGCATGCGCAGGCTTTGCGCAAGTCCGCGAGATTCGTGGATGAAAGGGCACACCGCTTGGGAGATGTCTCCACTCGGCCGTCATGACTCAGCTCAGGTGGGGGCATCATATACGCCGACCACGCTGACCTGCTGCACAACTCTGCCTACGCTGCCTTGGCGTCGCCCACCAGAGGCTGGTGCCATGGAGGGGCTGCCCGCCCACGCCAGGCGCATGGTCCGCGGAAGAAGCCGAGGGCCGTGCTCTGGTCCTCTTGGTCGCTGGCGACCCCCGCGGGGGTTCCGTCGGTGACTTACGCTGCGGCCTCGGTCTCCACCGCAGGCCGCCCCTCGGCCCGCATGAGCCGCGTCGTGTTGTCGTTCAGCTCCAGGCCGCCGTCCTCGCCGACCACGACCGTGCCTCCCGGATTCACCACCCTCTTGCCAATGCCGCAGTTCGGCTCGACGGCGAACACCATCCCCGCCTCGAGCACCGCATCGAACTGCGAGGATGACGAATGGCTGGATCGAAGCGCGCGAAAGCGCCGGTGGCCGAGACCGGATACAAACCCAGGAGGAAGGGGCTGAAGCGCCGCGAGCTCTTTCTCGAGGCTGCGACCGAGGCGTTCAGCCGCAATGGATACGAGGCCACGAGCCTTCAGGACATCGTTACCGAGGCGGGCGGATCACTCGCCACGCTCTACCGGATGTTCGGCAACAAGGAGGGACTGTTCCAGGCCGTCATCGACCACAAGTTCCAGTCGGTGTTCGGCGGGGGTGATACGCTGGAGATGGGAGGACGCCCTCCACGCGAAGTCCTCACCGAGGTGGGCATGGCCCTCCTCGAGATGATGCTCTCGGAGGCGGCGGTGTCCATGCACAGGTTGATGATCACGCAGGCGAACCGCACGTCTGCTCTGCGCGAGGGATTCATGGAGATGGCGCCGGACCGCGCCAAGAAGGCCCTCGCCGACTATTTCGCCCGCGAGGTGCGCGCCGAGCGGGTGGTGATGGACGACTGCGTGACCAGCGCCGTACCGAGATGCCCCGCATCCCAACCCAGTCGCCCGCCCTGGTCCCGTCAAGGTACGAAAATCGTTTCCAGGGCCGCCACCAGCGCCGCGTGCTCGAATGGCTTGTCGAGGATCGCACGGACGCCCAGCGCCGCGAACTGCTCCCTGGTCTCCTCACCAATCAGCCCACTCACGACGACGACGGCAGCTTTGGGCATGTGGCCTCGGAGCACCCGCACGAAGGCCATGCCGTCCAACTGGGGCATGTGCAGGTCGGTAATCACCGCGCGCACGTCCGTTCCGTGCACCGCCACCTCCTGCAAGGCGCTGGTGCCGTCCGAGGCGGTGAGTACCGTGAAATTCATCCTCGTCAGCACTTTCCGGAGGATGTTGCGCACGGAAGGTTCATCATCCACCACGAGGATGGTCTCGCCGTTCCCCTGAAACGTGGACTTGGTCGGCGGCGCCAACTCGGCGCCCGCGGCACCCCCATCATATGCCGGTAGGTAGATCCGGAACGTCGAGCCCTCGCCCGGGACGGAATACACCCGAATGAAGCCGGCATGGCCCTTGACGATGCCGAGCGTGGTGGCGAGACCGAGGCCCGTTCCCTTGTCCTGCCCCTTGGTGGTGAAGAACGGATCGAAGATGCGATCCACAATCTCCGGCGGTATGCCGGTACCGGTGTCGGTGACCTGCACGACGACGTACGGGCCGGGCACAACCTCCAGCGCTTCATTCTCCCATGTGTTGTCCACATCCGTTCGGTGGACCTCGAGCGACAGGGTACCCCCCTCGGGCATCGCGTCGCGAGCGTTGACCGACAGGTTCAGTATCACCTGATGCAGTTGTGTGACGTCGCCCAAGATGGCCGGGAGATCCTGCGGACAATCCAGGCGCAGTTCGATGTTCTTGGGGAGCGTGCTCCGGATCATGAGCTCCATTTCGGTGAGTAGCGGTCGCAGATCGACCCGCAGCCGGTGGCCTTCGATGCCCCGGGCGAAGTTGAGGAGTTGCTTCACCAGGGCTGCGCCGCGCCTTGCCCCGCCTTCGATAAGGTCGAGATCCTCCGTCGCGCTGTCCGGCAATGCCAGCCGCAGCAGGGCGGAGGCCATGAGAATGGGGGCGAGCGCGTTGTTGAGGTCGTGCGCTACCCCACCGGCCAACGTGCCGATGCTCTCCATCCGCTGGGCCCGCCGCAATTGGGACTCCAGCCGCTCCTTTTCGGTGACATCCCGCTTTACGGCGACATAGCTGACCGTCTTCCCTGCGGCGTTACGCATGGGCGAAATGGTGACCTCTTCGTCGTGGAGCGTGCCGTCCTTCCGCTTGTTCGTCAGGCGCCCGCGCCAGACCTTGCCGTCGGTCAGCACCGCCCACATCCGCTGGTAGAAGGCCGCGTCCTGCTTGCCACTGCCGAACATCCGGGGGTTCTGGCCGATGGCCTCCTCGCGGCTGTACCCGCTGTTCTTCTCAAGTGCCGGGTTGACGTCCTGGATGGTGCCCTCGGCGTCGGTGATCACGATGGACTCGGCGGCCTGGTGGACGGCCATCGCCAGCCGAGCCTCGGATGCTTCCGCTCGCTTGAGTGCCGTGATGTCCAGATACACGCCCAGGACGCCGGAGATCGCCCCCGTGGCATCGCGGAGCGGGACCTTGCTCGTCAACAACGTGAGGGTAGTTCCCTCGGGCGTCGTCTGCGCTTCTTCGATAAGGAGCTTGGGCAGGCCGCTTTCGAAGACCTGGCGGTCATCCTCACGATACAGGGCGGCCTGATCGCTCCACACCATCTCATGGTCCGTCTTTCCGATGATGTCCTGCGGATCGGCAAGGCCCGCATCGCGGGCAAAGAGGGCATTGCAGCCCAGATACACCAGGTTCGCGTCTTTCCAGAAGACGCGTACCGGAAGCGCGTCGATGATCTCCTTCCTGAGGCGGTGTGCCGCATCGAGCGCCACCTTTGCGCGGGCGCTCGCGGTCATATCGCGGATGTTGCACTGGATCACGCGCTGTCCGTCCACCATATAGGCGTTGCTGATGAACTCGACCTCGATCCGCTCCCCCGCACGGGTTTCCAGCGCCTTGTCGCTGTAGCGGATGTATTCCTCCTGCGACAACTCGCGGAAGTTGTCCTGGTTGGCCACGATATCCTTGAGGAAACCCAGATCCCACACGTGCTTGTCGCGGATCTCCGCCCGCGTGTAGCCGAGCAGCTCCGTCAGAAATGGATTTACGTCCGCGATCTTGCCGGTCTCGGCATCGAGAATCAGGATGCCGTCCCTGGCCGACTCGAAGAGGCGGCGGTAGCGCAACTCGGAGGCGCGGAGCACCGCGTCGGTCGGCTCGGGGGCTCGCCCCACGGCGGCGAGCGGAACGTCGGTTGGATCGAGGGTCCCCCGAAGCCGCTCGACGAGCCGCAGCCGCTCGGCGGACGAAAGTCCGGAGATATCCACGGCCGAGGCCCGAATGAGGGGGGAGGACAACACTTCAGGACCCGTCCGCGCCAGACCGGCTGCACGTCTTCCTTGCCATGCACTCCTCACCTGTCCTGGGTCCGTCAACAGCGACGCCGCCCCGAGACGAACGGGGGACAGATGGGCGAACCGTGAGAGCAGCTTGTGATATGAAGACTAGGGCAGAGGGGAGGCACCTCCAATCGCTCAAAGGGACGAAAGACTACCTAGCACCTTTGAGGGGGCTATCTGTCCGCCACTCGTGCTGCGCGTGCGGCATCTGGCAACGACCGTATTCGATGCTGTGGCGCGAACCGGAAGAAGCGGTGATCCCTCTCCGAGAAAAGCTGGGCATCGGCCTCGTCCCATGGAGCCCGCTGGGCGTTCCTGACGGGCACCATTGATGCGAGTACCCGGTTCTCTCCGGAGAATCTGCCGCAGAGTTGTGGCGCTGGTGGACCTCCTCCTGTTCCAAAACTCGGCCGAGGTAAGGCAGAGCCTCTCGGAACGACGCGTGGGACGCAATCATTTCCTGAACCAAGTGGTCGCTGCAGGACTGCAATCCGATTGCCGGTGATTCCCGCCAATGCCCGGGGATGGTTGCTCTGGGCTGGTCTTCGGCGGTGACGCAGGGGGCGATCGGCCTTCCAGAGGCCCGAAACGTGGGTGGGTATCCACACCCTGTTTCCAACCCATCGGTTCACATCCGTTAGATTCAGCAACCGCTACTAGTGAGACCGGTTCGTCCATCGGTCGCAATTCCCGGTCACCTGCGCCGATCCGGACGTTTGACGCTCCCGCGCCTAAACGGAGATCGGCTCATGTCGGATCCTCACCGCAACGTTCGTTGCACTGCCGGTGCACTGCTCGAACGCGTCCCTCGCGCCGGGGGCGGACTCTGTTCGGCATGCTACCACGAACGAACCGACAGATGACACCAGCCAAGCTGGGCACCGCCGAACTCGAGGCCATCCTCGGACTTCTTCCCGACGTGGTGGTCCTGATTGATGAGGAACGGAAGATCCGCTTCGTCAACCGCAACGAGGCCGGGTACCCCGTCGAGGCGGTCCTGGGTAAACACGTGGACGCGTTCGTCAGTCCCGAAGCCCGTGCCGAGCACACCGTGCTCCTGGACCGCGTGTTCGGGGGCATGGGGCCGGCCGCGCAGGTCACCGAGATCACTATCGCGAATGGGGAGCGCGCATGGTACGAGGGCACCATGATCCCGATCGTATGCGACGGCCGGGTGACGTCGGTGATCATCGCGACCAGGAACGTGACTGCGAGGCATCTCGCCGAGCAGGAGCTTGCGTTGATTCGGAGCCTGCTCCCCATCTGCGCCTGGTGTAAGAAGATCCAGACCGACGACGGCGAATGGCAGCCGCTGGAGACCTATCTGGAAGGCACGGGCGCGAGCCGCGTCACCCACGGCGTTTGCCCCGACTGCGAGCGAACGATGTTGGGCGAGACCGAACTCAAGGGCGCCTGACGGCGCCGATGCGCGTCGCGCGCGTAGTCATTGGTTCAGTTTACCGCACAACCTGAACCAAGGCGGCTCCTACGTTCAGGATCGCAAGAGATCCATACCCCCACCGCCCAAGGATCCCGCCGCGGTCCGGGCGCCGCCATCCACATCCCAGAGTTCTCCTGGGACCACCACCTGTGGAAGCCCTTCCCCCCATTTCCGCACCGTTGCTAGGCTTTCGCCGCCATCCACGCCGCAAACCTTCCACAGGTACGTCCACATATGGAAACGCCCCAACGACCTCGGCCGTTGGGGCGTCATAACTTACCGAAAACCGCTATGGTCGCTGCAGGACTGCGGTCGCATCACGATGATTCCGGGTGATTCCGGAAGCAGCCCCTTTTCGTCCGGCTTCCGGCGATCATCGAGGGCATCGGCGCTCCGTGGGACCCGCAATCGGGGGAGGGTATCCAGACCCCGGGTTCCAGAGGTTGGTCAATCGCTCAAGCGGTCAGGGGTGGACTGCCCGCGCCGGGGCTTCGCAGACCTGACCCGGCCCGCAACGTGATCACTGGCCCGTCCCCCCGCGTCACTGCTTCTTCAACAGCGCCCTCAGCTCCGTGAACCAGTTGTCCACCAGAACGAGCTCGCCACCGCCCCTCGACACGATCTTCAGCATCAGGAATCGGCCGTCGGGACCGACGTCGTAGTTCGCGTGATAGGGGTCCGCAAAGTAGGGGCGCGCCGAGAACAGCACTCTCTTCCGACCCACGACAAACGACGACGTCCCCGTGATCTCCGCGGCCACGAGATTGTCGTTGGCATCGCGGTAGAACAACTCCCGGCCGTTCCGCGACCAAACAGGCTCCGTTCCTCCGTCGGTCGAGACCTGCCACTCGGCGGCGCCCGCGTCGGGGAACGGGACCACGAAGACCTCATCCCTCCCGGTCTTGTTCGACACGTACGCCATCCAGCGGCCGTCGGGGGAGAGGCTCGGGGACTGCTCTTCCGCTTTCGTCGCGACCAGGGGCGTGCCCACGCTGTCCACGCCGTCGCCGTCGGTTCGAGCGCGGTAGATGTCCCGATCCGCCCCCGTGCCCAGGCGATAGACGAACCACTTCCCGTCGTGGGAGTAGGTGACTTCGTCGATCTGACGGTCCGACGTCAACACGCGCCGGGGGGCACCGCTTCCGTCGGCGCGCGTCACGAACGCCTCCCGCACCTTCCTCTGCATGTCGGAAGAGAAGGCGATGTCCTTCCCGTCCGGAGACCACTGGGGTCGCGTGCTGTTTCCGTCGAAGGTGAGCTGCCTCAGCGAACCGCCGACATCGCGAACCCAGAGGTCCAGCGAGGTCGAGCCGAGGATCGGCATGACGAAGCGCGAGCCGTCCGGCGACAATGCGATCCCCATGTTGCCCGTGACGACCGGGACCTTCGATCCGGAGGTGACGGCCTCCGCCGTTCCATCTCGCCCGACCCAGACAGGCGTGACGAGGATCCTGTCGTCCCCTCGTCGATAGAGCAGGGTCCCTGACACGGACACGGCCAGGTGCGCGGCGATTCCGTTTCCCTTCCACCACCCCGTCCACACGTCCTCGAGGATCCGGACGGCAGGACCGGTGAGTTGCAGGCGACGGACATCGAATGGAGCCGCCATGACATCGCCATCCTCGGTCGCCCACGCCAGATCCCCGGTGGGGAGATAGACGGGATTCGACCCGGACGGACCCAGCTCCTTCACCTCGCCGCTGGCGAAGTCGACGGCACCGAGCTTCGGCTCTTCCTTGCTGGTGTCGTTCGCGATCTCGAAGACGGCTCCTCGTGATCCCGGCAACACGTCGGGGTCCCACTGGCCTGTGCCGGCAACAGGCGTCGTCAACGCTTCGTCGCCCCCGCCGTCGGGGCGCACCCGGGCAAGACCTCCCCCCGCGCTCACGTAGTAGAGCCACCCGTCGTCACCCCACGAGAGTCCTCTCCACCGGGCGGAGTCCGCCACCGTGTGGACGGCCCCGGTCGCCAGCGTAACCACCTTGAGCGGTCCCGGCCCCCCGGTCGTGAAAGCCACCTCTCCCCCGCCCGGTGACAGTGTCGGATCGGTGGCTGAGGTCGTTCCGGAAACGGGGGTCGCCTCCAGCTGGTTCCGGCGCCTCACCCAGATCTGCCACGTGGGTCCGGCGTCCTCACCGAGGTAGGCGAAGGTCTCCCCGTCGGCGGATATGGTCACCGACGATCCAGCCCACGCGGTCCGGTAACCCTGCCCCTGCGGGAGTGCCACGCTCACGCGATGCGTGGGAGGCGCCGGGGCGGTGCGTGTGGCGAGGGCGATGACGGCGATGACGGCGACGAGGGCGACCGACGACGCGCCTATCGCAGCCGCTCTCCATGCGTTGCGGCCGGCCGCCGGCGCCGCGGCCGCCGACGGGTCGATCCTGAAGGAGGCGTCGCCGAGAGCCTGGGAGAAGGCCGCGGCCGTCGCGAAGCGATCCGCCGGTAGCTTCGCGAGCGCCTTTCGGATCGCGGCGTCGACGTTCGGCGGAACCGTCGGGCGACGAGCCGAAGGCGGGTCGAGATCCTGGGTGATGATCTTCGCGATGATCGCCTGCGTCGTCGGTCCGGTGTGGGGCGGCTCGCCCACCAGCATCTCGTACGCCATGCAGCCCAGCGCGTAGACGTCGCTCCGCCCGTCCAGCACGTGGTCGGCGGTCGCCTGCTCGGGGCTCATGTAGTGCGGGGTACCGAGTGAGAGGCCCGTCTCCGTGAGCCTCGACCCACCCGCGTTCGACACCGCGAGGGCGATGCCGAAGTCGGCCACCAACGCCTGGCCGTCGTGCAGCAGCACGTTCTCGGGCTTGATGTCCCGGTGGATCACGTCGTGGCGGTGAGCGTAGTCCAGGGCGCTCGCCACGGCCTGGGTGATCTCTACGGCATCCTCGATGGGGAGCTGGGTCTCGCGGTCAAGCCGGTCGCGGAGTGTCTCGCCCTCGACGTAAGGCATGACGTAGTAGAGAAAGGAGTCGGCCTCGCCGGAGTCGAACAGGGGCAGGATGTGGGGGTGCTGGAGGCCTGCGGTGGTCTTGATCTCCTGCACGAAGCGTTCGGCTCCCAGCACTGCGGCGAGCTCGGGCCGGAGCACCTTGACCGCGACCTTCCGATCGTGCCGCACGTCCTCGGCCAGGTACACCGTGGCCATCCCACCCTCGCCGAGCTGGCGCTCGAGGACGTAACGGCCAGTGAGGGCCGCGTTGAGGCGGTCGAGAATCGGGGCAGGGTCGGCCATGACCTGACAACCTTTGGCGGACACGGCCCGTGCGCCAGGGTCTTCTTGGGTGTGCTGCAAGGCGCCTCTTCCAGATCTTCGGGTCCGAGAGGGACCAGAACCACCGGCACCTCAGTCACCAGAATCCGCGCAGCTACTCGGTTCTTGACCGACCGACTCCCGAGGATCTTCCAGAGGTAATCCTACCTATGGAAACGCCCCAACGACGCCAAGTCGTTGGGGCGTAAACACTTATCCAATACCGCCATGGTCGCTGCAGGACTGCGTTTGCATCGCGATGATTCCCGCTGATTCCGGTTGAAGCCCGCAATTGGCCGCTCTTCAACGGTGGTCGAGGGCGTCGGGCCTCTCCAAGCGCTGAAATCGGGGGAGGGTATCCACACCTTGGGTTCCACAGGTTGGGACTTCGCGGTCACGGCGGCATGAGCGGCTGGCACACCTCCTGGGTGCTGTATCGACTCCCCCGTTTTGACATCAAGCTGCGATCTGCACGTAAGACAGAGAGTTCGCCCATTTCGCTATCGGAGTTGACCTCCCCGTTACGGGGTCGCTCAACCCCGTAAGAGCCCCTACCTTCCTCGCCCTCGCGCCCCGCGACTCCTTCCCGGGACATGACACTCATGGACGACTACGGAACGAAGAGCCCAGCGACCGGTCCCGCAAAGGGAGCCGGACGTGCCGGTTCGTTCTGGAGTTGGCTCTATCCCTTGTCGATTGCGCTGGCCGGAGCGACGGCGATCCAATACGTCCTCGTTCACTTCGCGCAGATACAATGGCGGCCGGCGTACTCCTGGTCGCTCTACATCGGCCTGTACCTGGTATGCAACTGGATCTTCAAGCGCTACGTCTTCAGGAGCGATACCATCGCGGCGACGCGCCACCCCGCGCTGGACTGGCCGGTGCCGGGTCCCATCCGAAAAGCAGGCAGACCCGGCCAGGCCGCCGCGTTCCTCACATCGACGTTCCTGTCGGTGTTCAACCCGTTCCTCCTGGTGCAGCAACTGCGAATCACGTTCGGTCAGATGGCCACGTCACGGCGCCTGGCCGGAACCGAGACAGACGTGGCGAACTACCAGACGCGCGTGACCTACCGCCTGCCACTGGAAGGTGAATGGCTCGTATACCATGGCGGGCATAGCCCCGAGACGTCCCACTCATGGCAGGTGCTGAACCAGCGCTACGCGTATGACTTCGTGAAGGCAGATCCCGGATTCTCGCGACACCGCGGCAGCGGACGTCGCCTGCAGGACTACTACTGCTACGATGAGCCGATCCTCGCCGCCGCGGGTGGAGAGATCGTGGCGCTCCACGACGGACACCACGAGTCGCCGTTCACGGGATACTTCATGCCGGATTTTCTCGCCACACAGATGGCTGGCAATCACGTCATCATCCGACACGCCGACGGCGAATACGGTTTCTACGCGCACCTCATCCCCGGCTCGATACCGGTGGAGGTAGGAGATAGCGTCAGCCAGGGCGACATCATCGGACGGTGCGGGTTCTCCGGGAATTCCACGGAGCCGCACCTGCACTTCCATCTGCAGGATGGCCCCGGTTTCTATTCCGCGATGGGCCTGCCGGTCCGCTTCGCCGACATCGTTGTCGACGGCGCATACATGGCTGAAGTCATTGTGGAGCGAGGCATGCGGGTATCGCACGCGGGATCGCTCGACGCCGCGGCGCACCGGGGGTAGGGCGGCGCCACCACCAAGCGCCACCACCAAGCGGCACCATCGGCGCCCTGCGGCCGCCGAGAGCCTACCTTCCTTGCCCGAGTGCCCACGCCGTGTGCTCCCGCACCAGCGGGTCTTCGTCCTCAAGCACGTTCCGAAGCACCAGCACCGCCTCTGCGGGCGGGTCCGCCACCCAGGCCAGCCAGTTTCCCATGCCGACGGCAACATTTCGCCTCAATCCGCCGGAGCCCGTGCGCCGCATCGCCGAGCCGCTCGTCCACACGTCCCACTCCCCCCGCGTCATCCGCATCAGCGCCACCAGTGACGGCGACTCCGTCCCCGGCAGGTCCCCAGGCACATCCGGCCGGTCGCCGGCCTCCCGCCAGTTCGAACGGTAGTCCCGCTCGTTCGTAATCTGCACCAAGCGGTCGTTGTTCCACGGGCACACCTCCTGGGAGATATGCCGATATACCCATTCTCGATGTGCTCCGAGGAACTTGCCCCCCGATCACGCTCGGACTACCGTGCGCTTCATATAGCGGCCGGGAGCCTCGACCCGTTCTGCGGGGTTCCACGTAGGACTCTGCCCACCCGCTGCCGAGGCGACACCCTCCCGTGTTCCAGTGATCGATCCAGACAAGATCAACGAGACCCTCGGCGACGCGTACGCCATCGAGCGTGAGATCGGCAGCGGTGGCATGGCTACCGTCTACCTGGCGCGGGACGTCAAGCACGACCGCGACGTAGCCCTCAAGGTCCTGCGCCCCGAGCTGGGTGCGACGCTCGGCGCGGACCGCTTTCTCGCCGAGATCAAGCTCACCGCGGCGCTCCAGCACCCGAACATCCTTCCGCTCTTCGATTCGGGATCGGCCGGCGGCCTCCTGTACTACGTGATGCCGTACGTGCGCGGAGAGACGCTCCGGCATCGCCTCGATCGCGACGGGGCGCTCCCGGTGGACGAGGCCGTCGCCATCGCCCGGGGCATCGCCGCCGCCCTCGACCATGCGCACCGGCAGGGTGTCGTCCACAGGGACGTCAAGCCGGAGAACGTCCTCCTCTCGGACGGCGTACCGATCGTCGCCGACTTCGGCATCGCCCGTGCCCTCACGGCGGCGAACACCACGCGCGCAACGGCAGCGGGCGTCTCCCTCGGCACCCCAGCCTACATGAGTCCGGAGCAGGCCACGGCCGAGCAGGACGTGGACCGCCGCGCCGACCTCTATTCCCTGGGGTGCGTCCTCTTCGAGATGCTCACCGGCAAGGCGCCCTTCACCGCCGAGACCGCCCGGGCCGTCATCGTCCAACACCTCACGGCGCCCGTACCCTCCGCGCACAGTCTGCGCGACACGGTCCCCGTGCCCGTGGATGACGCCATCCGGCGCGCGCTGGCCAAGGATCGCGAGGAGCGCTTCGAGACCGCGTCGGAGATGAGCGCCGCCCTGGTCACCGTGCCGGCGGTCGAGCCTCTGCCCGACTACTCCCAGGTCACCGAGCCCGTCACGCGTTCCACCACACCCCTGGCCGGCCGGAAGAAGGAGCTCGCCGCGCTGGTGGCGAAGCTCGACGCCCTCGCCGCGGGTGGTGGAGGAATGGTGCTGGTGAGTGGAGAGCCGGGTGTCGGCAAGACGAAGCTCACCGAGGCGCTGCTCCTCGAGGCCCGAGCGCGCGGATACGTCTGCAATGTCGGGCACTGCTACGAGATGGAGGGGGCGCCGCCCTATCTCCCGTTCGTGGAGATACTCGACTATGCCACCCGGACGGTCCCGCCCGGTCGGCTGAGGGCCGTGCTGGGAGACGCGGCGCCGGAGTTCGCGCGCTTCATGCCGCGCCTCCGACAGCTCTACCCCGACATCGGTGAGCCCCTCGACCTCCCCCCGGACCAGCAGCGGCACTACCTCTTCACCCAGTTCGTCGGGTTCTACGAGCGCGCGACGCGGTCTGTGCCCATCGTTCTCCATTTCGACGATCTGCACTGGGCCGACGAGTCGACCCTCCTGCTCATCGAGCACCTCGCCACGCACCTGCCGCGCCTGCGCGTCCTGGTGATCGGCACCTACCGCGACGTGGACCTCGAGGTGGCGCGTCCCTTCGCCAAGAGCCTCGAGCGGCTCACCCGCAACCGCCTCGCCGACCGTATCGCCCTGCGTCGCATGGACACCTCGGACGTCGCCGCGCTCCTGGCCCAGCTCGGCGGCTCGACCCCGCCGGCGGCACTGGTGCGCGCGATCTACTCCGAGACCGAGGGGAACCCGTTCTTCGTGGAGGAGGTCTTCCGCCACCTGCGCGACGAGGGACGCCTTCTCGACGCCGAGGGCCGGTGGCTCCCCGACATCTCCCTGGACACCCTGGACGTGCCCGAGGGGGTGAAGCTGGTCATCGGCCGCCGCCTCGAGCGGGTCGGCGAAACGTGCCAGGCGGTGTTGACGTCGGCCGCCGTCATCGGACCGCGGTTCGAGCTGACGTTGCTCGAGGAGGTGTCGGGCATCAGGGGGGACGAGTTGCTCGACGCCCTCGAGGAGGCCGAGCACGCCAAGCTGATCCTGTCCCAGCAGATCAAGCGCGAAACCGTCTACACGTTCGAGCACGAGCTCGTCCGCCAGACGCTCCTCGCGGCGCTTTCCGTCCCGCGCCGCCTGCGGCGTCACCTGAAGACGGCGCAGGCCATCGAGACCCTGCACCCGGGGCGTGAGGACCAGCACGCGTCGGCCCTCGCCTACCACTACTTCCAGTCGGGCTCCACCGACGAAGAGAAGACGACACGCTATCTCCTCATGGCCGGCCAGCAGGCCCTCGACGCCGGCGCGTTCGACGAAGCCCTCGCCCACGCCGACAAGGCATTCACGGTCATCGAGGACTCGGGCCCGCGCCGGCGCGCCGATCTGGTCCTCGTGCGCGCCTCTGCCCTGCGCGGGCTGGGCCGGTGGGAGGACGCGACGGGGGCTTACGACGAGGCCCTCGAGCTGCTCGGCTCCCTCGATGCGCCCGCCGACGTGCTCACCGTCACCCGCATGCTCGCCGAGATGATCTACTACCTGGCGACCGAGCACGCCCGAGGTCTGGAGATCGTTGACCGCACGCTTCGCAACACGCCGGACGTGGCGAGCGCGGATGGGGTGCGTCTCCTGTCGGCGGGTGCCGCATTACGGGGCCTCAACGCCGACTTCGACGCAGGCAAGGAGATGAGCGACCGCGCGGCCGACATGGCAAGAGAGGTCGGAGGCGCGGAGGTACTGGGGACGGTCTTGACCGATCGCTCCGCGCTCTTCTTCAACGCCGGGTACGTCATGGAATCCCTCGCGTGTGCCCGGGAAGCGGTGGCGCTCCTCGAGGGGACCTCGAGGCGCTGGAGCCTGGTCTGGGCGAACGCCCGGATCCTGAACGGGGTGCGCCTACTGGGTCGCCCTCGCGACACGCTGGCCCTGGCGGAGGCGTTGCTTCCCGAGGCGGAGGCCGTGGGGCACGTCGGTGCCAAGATGGTGTGCTTCATCGGGCGCACCGGGGCCGAGATGGTGCTCAGCGGCCGCGTGGACCTTCTGGCAGCAGGAGCCGAGGAGGTGGAGCACGACTATCGCGATTTCGGGACCTGGCGGGAGATCGGTCCGGTCTGGCGGGCCAGTGGCTGCCATGGACCGCGGGGAGACCGAAATAGCCGCATCGCTCGAGGGATCCGGCGAACGCCTTGGGAACGACTCCTGGCTCGACGTGTGGTGGGCGGTCGAGTTCATGAGCGGCCGCATCCGACGACCCGGCGAAGGCCCGCGCCATCCTCGAGGCCAACAAGCACCGCATCCCGGTGGCCGGAAGCTGCGCGCCGATCGGAGCGCGAGTGGCCCTGTACCCACTGATCAGTGGACTTATCGATCTGGGCGACCATGCGGCTGCGGCCGCGCTCTACCCGGCGTGTACCGAAACGCTCGCCATGGGCTTGGTGGGAGAGTGGTGGCTCATCGATGAAGCCGCGGGCCGCGCGGCGGAGGCCGCCGGGGACCTCGAGACCGCCGAGCAGCACTTCACCGAGGCGCTGCGCATCGCAAACGAGGGTGGGAACGTATACTCCCGGGCCGGCGTTCTCCTCAGCCACGGGCGCATGCTGCTCACGCACGGCATCGATGCCGAGCGGGGGCGCGCGATGCTCGAGGAGGCCCTCCCGATGTTCGAGGCGGGAGGGCGGACGCTGCGAGCGCGGGAATGCCGGGAGCTGCTGGGGGGGTAGCGGGGCGACCCGGGGGCCGCGTCGGTCCGGAAGGGACCAGAACCTCGGGCACCTCAACCACCGGAAGCGGCCCAGTTACGCGGCTCCTGACCGACTCACACCCTGGGACCTTCCACAGGTGTTCTTACCTGTGGAAATACTCTAACGACCGTAGATCGTTGGGGCGTAATCACTTGGATGAAATCGCCATGGTCGCTGCAGGACTCGAACCTGCGACATCCACGATGTGAACGTGGCGCTCTACCAGCTGAGCTAAGCGACCGTGGCGCCGGACCGGACAACGGTCCTGGCGCCTGAATCAGTACCCCCACGGGGAATCGAACCCCGGTCTCCTGGCTGAGAACCAGATATCCTAGGCCGCTAGACGATGGGGGCAGCGGTATCTTCCGGGATCTCGGAAGACCTCAAGTGTAAAAAATGCCGCGAACCAACTCAAGGCCACACGGCATGACTCAACCTCCCGGGCGCATCGCGTGTCATGTTTACCGATGGCCATCCGCCAGAGCGGCGGGCGGCTGCGCGTCCAGGACGGGGGGCGCGAGGGATCTCCCCGTTCCTCAGAGCACGAGCGGGAGCAGGCATGGCGGACAAGCTCAACAGAGAATCGGTGCAGGGCTGGATCCAACGCCACAAGGGGTGGAGCCGGAAATCCAACAAGCTGGTGAAGGACTATCGGTTCCCTTCCTTTCGGGATTCGATCGTCTTCGTGAACCGGGTAGCGACGCTGGCGGACACGCTGGACCATCACCCGGACATCGACGTGCGGTTCGACTCCGTGCGCATCATGCTGACCACCCACGACGCGGGGGGGATCTCCGACAAGGACCTGGAGTTGGCTCAACAGATCGACTTCGCGACCTCCGCGAGCTGAGCGCTCGGAGACGGCGCAGGGCCCGGCGCGCGTCCGCCAGGGACCGCAGCCCCCTGGGTTGCGCTGCTTCCTCAGCCGGGGTCGTTGGTGGTCGGTCCGGGTCGCAGCCCCAGAAGATCCTTCAGATCCTCCAGCCAGTAATCGGGCATCTCGGCCTCCAACACGTCCCTCGGGTAGGGCCCCCAAAGCGCCGCGGCCGTGCGCGTTCCGGCCGCCCGTCCCGCCCGGATGTCGTAGGGCGAGTCTCCGACGAACAGCACGTCCGCCGCTCGACCGGCAAGCCCGAGTCGCTCCAGGGCGAGGAGCACCGGCTCCGGATCGGGCTTTCCCCTCGTCACGTCGTCGGCACCCACCAGCACCTCGAAATAGCCTGCCAACCCGCATCGCTCCAGGGTGCGCTCTGCGATCCCCCGGTGCTTGCTCGTCACCACGGCGAGCTCGGTGCCGTTCGCGCCGAGCGCCTCTACGGTCTCGACCGCCCCGGGATACGGGTGCACCGCCTCGTCGTGGAGCCCGCTCTGGAAGGACACGTACGTCTCGAGCATGCGGGCGGCCTCGTCGGGATCGCGCGCGAAGTGGCGTAGTTGCTCGCGTAGGGGCGTACCCAGACGGGCGAGCCACCGGTCGTCCGGAAGCTCCTCTCCGAGGTGCGTTCGCATCGTGTGCCGATAGCAACTCAAGATCAGCTCTACCGTGTCGGCGAGCGTGCCGTCGAGGTCGAAGAGAATCGCCCGCCACTGCCGCTGGCCCGGGGCCCTCATGTCCGCCCCCCGCGGTGGGTGGTGGGCTGACGCTCGAGCCTCCTCCCGGGCGTCGACGGCGCGCCCGCCTCGTCCTCGGTCAAGAAGCGGCGGATCAGACGGAACGCCTCCACGTCGCCCAGGAGCCCTGCGTGGGTGGGGCAGCAGACGGTGCGGTCGGGAATGCCGGGCAAGGTCGCGCTCTCTTCAGGCAGTATGTGAGTGTCGAGCGGCGTGCGGATCGTCATGGCTTCGACCCCGGGCGGCACCGGAGGATGAGCATTCAGCGAGTCGAGAAAGGGGCTCCCGGGCTCCATCTCCTCCCCGCCGGCGCCCCACGCGACGTATGCGGCCCACGTGCCCCGGTGCGGCGTCGCGAGAAAGACCACACGCCGGACCGGGGGCGCATCGGGCCCTTCCAGCGCCAGACGGGCGGCGAGCCCACCCATGGAGTGGGCGACGATGTCGAGCCGCTCGGCGCCCGTCCGCGCGAGCAGCTCCGCCGCGGCAGAGTCGATCTCCAGCGCGTGGTCCCGGTTGCTTCCCGTCGGATCGTGGAAGGTGAGGGTCTCCACGTGGCCGGACGGCCACCCGGCCGCCAGGAGCCGTAGGCGCAGCGGCGCCATGTCACGCCCGGTGTCGGACCAACCGGGAACCAAGAGCACGGGCACATAGGTCGTGGTCTGACATGGTGTTACAAGGACGTGCGAGAGTATGACGCCCGCCGCCACCAGGAGATGTCCGTACGTCACCGAGCCACCTCCCGCACCGCGCGTACCAGCACGTCGACCGCCAGATCCACCTGTTCCTCCGTCAGGCACACGGGCGGCGTCAGCTCCACGACGTGCCCCTGGTCCCCGGACGGAAGGACCAGAACACCGTCGGCCAGGGCGGCCTCCGCCACTCGGGCCGCCCCTCCGGGGAGCCCCGCACCTCCGGAGCCTTCGGTCAACTCGATCCCGAGGAGCAGGCCGAGGCCCCTGACCTCCCCGACGCCGGATACGCCCTCCAGGCGCTCGCGGAGCGTCCCGGACAGACGGCGGCCGAGAGCTTCGGCACGTTCCGGCACGCCTTCGGCCTCCGACGTGTCCAGGACCGCCAGCGCGGCGGCACACGCGACCGGGTGGCCGAGGAACGTGCTCGTGTGCACGGCCTCTCCCTCGCTCTCCGGCCAGGCATCCATCACCGGAGCCGACCCGAGGCAGGCGCTGAGCGGCATCCCGCCCCCCAGGGCCTTGCCCACGCACACCAGGTCCGGGCGGAGACCCACGCGCTCGGAGGCGAGGTGCGCACCGCATCGTCCCATGCCGGTCATGACCTCGTCCGCCACGACGAGCGCGCCTGCGTCCCGTGCCAGACCGGAAAGGGCCGACATGAAGCCATCCGGCGGGACCCGCGCGCCCGCACGCCCCTGCACGGGCTCCACCAGAACCGTCCCGATGGGATCGCCGTTGGGCCCGCCGTGCGTCAGCAGCTCCGCCACCCTCTCCAACGAGCCCTCCGCCCCACGGAGGCCCTTCCCGCCCGGCTCCGGAAATGGGGCGAAGGCCACCCCGTGGTAGAGGCGCTGCTCGAACGGCCCCCGGAAGTGGGCCCGGGCCGTGCTCGCCAGAGCACCGAGTGTCAGGCCGTGGTAGCCTCCCTCGAACGCCAGGATCCCCGGCCGGCCAGTGGTCAGCCAAGCCGTCTTCAGGGCGATCTCCACGGCCTCGGCCCCCGTGGAGGCCAGGACGATCCGGGCTTCCGGCCAGGGTGCGAGCGCGCTCATACGCTCCAGCAGACGGAGCTTGACCGACGGGGGATGCACGTCGCCCATTCCGTGGAGCAACCGGCCCGCCTGCTCCCGCACCGCGGCCACCACGGCCGGGTGGGCGTGACCCAACAGCGCCACGCCGAACGCCCCGGTGAGGTCCACGTAGACGTTACCGTCGGCGTCGATGACGTTCGCGCCGGCCGCTCCCTCCCAGAATACCGGCCAATCGTCGGATCGGTACGTGACGTTGCGCGATTCGACGCGCCGCAGTCGGTCCGCAAAGGCGCGCGAAGCCGGTCCGGGCGGGCGCGTGGTGACCCGGGGTCGGAGTGCTCCGAGCGAGGGGCGGTCGTCGGCCATCGGGAGGCCGGGCTACTCCGAGCCTTCGAGCATGCCCTCGGCGAACATCCCCATGGCGTGGTAGCCCTTGTCGACGTGCACCGTCTCTCCGGTAATGCCGGCGGCGAGGGGGGAGCAGAGGAACGCGGCCGTGCGGCCCACGTCATCCGCGGTGTTCACGTCGGCCAGCGGAGTGTGCGCGCGGTAGTAATCCACCATGCGCCCGATCGTGCCGATCGCCTTGGCGGCCCGACTCTCGAGAGGGCCCGCGCTGATCGTGTTCACACGAATACCCCAGCGCCTGCCCGCTTCGTACGCCAGCGTCCGGGTGTCGCCCTCCAGGGCAGCCTTGGCCGAGCTCATCCCCCCACCATAGCCGGGCACGGCACGCTCGCCGGCCAGATAGGTGAGCGAGACCACGGAGCCCCCGGGCCTCATGAGCGGGCCGAAGCGCTGAACGAGGCTCACCATCGAGTACGCGCTCGCGCTCACGGCGGCCAGATACCCCGAGCGGCTGGTGTCGAGCAGATCATTCTGGACCTCCGGACCGTTGGCGAGCGAGTGGACGAGAACGTCCAGGCAGGGCTCCCCGAAGTCACTCCTGAGCTGATTCGCGACCTCCTGAATCGTGTATCCCGTCAGCTCCACGTACCGCTTGTCCTCGCGCACGTCGTCGGGCACGTCGTCGGGCGTGTCGAAGACGGCATCCAACGGGTAGATCTTCTCGAAGCTGATCTCGCCCCCGTCCGATAGCGAAAGGTCGAGCTTCCCGCGTTCGAGGCTCTTGGTGAAGATCCGCAGCGTCGGCGGCCAGGTGCCCACGCAGACCGAAGCGCCCGCCTCGGCCAGGGCCCGCACGATGGCCCAGCCGTAGCCCCGGTCGTCGGCCACTCCGGCCACGAACGCGCGCTTTCCGGTAAGATCGATCCCAAGCATCGGTGTAGCTCCTTCGGGTCTGCGGTTGCCCCGGTGCGAACGGGCTGTGGGCTCGAAAGCTATCGCCGGAGCAACCCGCGCGCCTACCCCCGGAGCCTGCTCCCCGGCATCGCATACCGCGCCTACCCGTCGGGGCGTCGACATGCCCGAAACAGTCCCGTTAGCTTTCGGGCACCTCCCGCACCCGCGCCACGGCCGTCATCGATTCGGCACCAGCCAGGAGCGACTTCCGTGTGGGACAAGGACAAGAAGAAGCACATCGGGGACCGGGAGGTCCAGCCCGAAACGCTCATGATGAGCTACGGCTACCGGCCCGAGTGGTCGGAGGGTGCCGTCAAGCCGCCGATCTTCCAGACCTCGACGTTCACCTTCGCGTCCGCCGAGGAGGGTAAGGCCTTCTTCGAGGTCGCCTACGGCCTGCGTGAGAAGGGAGCTGCCGAGAACATCGGCCTGATCTACTCGCGCCTCAACAACCCCGGTCTCGAGATCCTCGAGGATCGCCTCACGATCTGGGACAAGGCAGCGGCGGCCGCGGTGTTCGAGAGCGGAATGGCGGCCATCGCGACAACGTTGCTCACCTTTCTGCGGCCATCGGACGTGATCGTGTTCCCCGAGCCGATCTACGGGGGCACGGAGTACCTCCTGCACCGACTGCTCCCGGAATTCGGGATCGAAACGGTATCGTTCCCGGCCAGCGAGGGCACGGAGGGATTGCGACGCGTCCTGGCTGAGGGTGATCGGCGGGACCGGCTGCGCATGATCTACATGGAGACGCCGGCCAACCCCACCAACGAGCTCATGGACATCGAGGAGTGCGCGGCCGTCGCACGAGACAGCGGGGGTGGAGAGCGCAGGGTGCTCGTGGCGGTCGACAACACCTTCCTGGGGCCTCTCTTCCAGCATCCGCTGGAGCACGGCGCGGACCTGGTGCTCTACTCGCTCACCAAGTACGTGGGTGGACACTCGGACGTCATCGCCGGAGCGTGCCTCGGAAGCGCGGAGCTCGTCGGCCAGCTCAAGACGACTCGTACCATCCTCGGGAGCACGGCCGGTCCGTGGACCTGCTGGCTCCTCATGCGCAGCCTCGAGACCCTCAAGCTGCGCATGACCTCACAGATGAAGAACGCGCGCTACGTGGCCGACTTCCTGGCGGACCATCCCAAGATCGAACGGGTGCACTATCTGGGGCACCTGACCGAGGCCGACCCCCGGTTCGAGATCTACCGAAAGCAGTGCCTGAGCCCGGGCGGCATGATCTCCTTCGAGATCCGTGGTGGCGAGGCGGAGGCGTTCCGCTTCCTCAACGCCCTCCAACTGGTGAAGCTGGCGGTGAGCCTGGGCGGTACGGAGTCTCTGGCCGAGCACCCCGCCACCATGACGCACTCGGACGTCGAGCCCGAAGATCAGCTGCACATGGGCATCACTCCATCGCTGGTGAGGATCAGCGTGGGCGTCGAGCACCCGCAGGACCTCATCGCGGATCTGGAGCAGGCGCTCGAGCGCGCATAGGCTCTGCGCTCGACCGGTTCACCTCGTCCGGGACGGCCGGCGAAACCTGCGCGTGCGTGGCTGGGCAGGCGGGCGCCTCAAGCCGGCCAGAGGAGCCACATCCCCAGGGCGAAGTAGCAGCCCAGGAGGATCGCGCCCTCCCATCGCCGGATGCGAAAGCCCATCCGGAGAAGCGGGAAGAGCAGCACCGAGATGAAGAGGACGGCCGTCAGCTCGCGGGTCAGGATCCCCGGTGCGATGTCGAGCGGACGGACCAGCGAGGCCACGCCGAGGATTCCCGCGAGGTTGAAGATGTTGGAGCCGATGACGTTGCCGACCGCGATATCGGCTTCATCCCTGAGCGCCGCCACCAGAGAAGTGGCCAGCTCGGGCAGCGACGTGCCCACCGCCACCACGGTCAGACCGATGATCACCTGCGAGATGCCCAGAGCCCGTGCCACGGTGACCGCCCCTTCCACGATCGCCCAGCCTCCGAACACGAGGCCGATCGAGCCCACCACCACTAGGCCGACGTCCTTGGGGCGCACCCCGCTGTTCCCCTTGACCGACGCCTTCATGAACTCCTCGTACTCGCCCAGAATCTCGGGAGACTCCTCCTCCACCGAACGGAACACGAAGAAGAGATAGGCCAGAAGCACCATCAACAGGATGCCGCCGTCCATCCTGCTCAACACCCGATCCCACCCGAGCGGGTAAAGCAGGAGCGTGACGACGAGCATCAGAGGGACTTCGCGCCACACCACCCGCGCGGCCACATCCAGCGGGCGGATCAGTGCCGTCAGGCCCAGAATGAGGCCGATGTTGGCCAGGTTGGAGCCCAGCACGTTGCCCAGCGCGAGCTCCCCGTTGCCGCCCCAGGCCGCCATCGTGCACACGACCAACTCGGGCGCGGAGGTGCCGAACGAGACCACGGTGAGGCCCACCACGATGGGGCGGACCCCCAGCGAGCCGGCGAGCCGTGCGGCGCCCCGGACCAGCCACTCGGCCCCGAAGTAGAGGACCCCGATGCCCCCCACGAGAAGGAAGACCGAGAAGATCATCCCCCGCACGGGCCCCCCCGGCCCTTCCGGACCCTCACGACCGCCGTCCCAACCAGCGCCTCAACTCCTTCAGGGACCGGGTGTTGAGCACGTCCGCCGGCTCCAGCCATCCTCTGCGCGCCTGGTCCACACCGTAGCTCATGTTGTCGAGACCCGCGGGAGCGTGGGCGTCGGTGCTGATGACCACCTTCACCCCCAACTCCTTGGCTCTACGGACGTGCACGTCATTGAGATCCAACCGGTTCGGGTTGGCGTTCAGCTCGACCGCCACGCCGAGCTCGGCCGCCGCCTCGAGCACGGCGTCCACGTCGAGCTCGAAAGGCTCTCTCTTGTTGATCAGGCGACCGGTCGGATGGGCCAGGATGTCGACCTCCGGATGCCGGATCGCCCGTAGCACGCGGTCGGTCATCGTCTTCTTGTCCTGATCCATGAACGAGTGGACCGAAACCAGAACCATATCCAACTCCTCGAGGATCTGGTCCGGAAGGTCCAGCGCCCCGTCCTTCAAGATGTCGACCTCGACGCTCTTCAGGATGGCGATCTCCGGCACCTTCTCCCGGACCTCATCGATCTCGTCCCACTGCTCACGCGCCCGCTCAGGGGTGAGACCCTTCACCATGGCCATCGCCTGGCTGTGGTCCGTGAACGCGAGGTACTCGTACCCTCGCTCGGCACAGGCTCTGGCCATCTCCTCGACGGAGGCCCTGCCGTCGCTCCAGGTCGAGTGCATCTGGAGGTCCCCCCGGATGTCGGCGAGCGTCACGAGATCGGGAAGCGCGTCGTCCAGCGCGGCCTTCACCTCCCCGCGGTTCTCCCGGAGCACCGGCGGCACCCAGACCATGCCGAGCGCCTCGTAGACTCCCTCCTCGGTCTCGCCGGCCACCCGCTCGCCTTCGTCCTTGCCCAGCGAATCCGGATCGACGCCTTCCGGAACCCGGAACACGCCCCACTCGTTGACGCGCAGCCCCTGGCGTACGGCCCGGGTCCGCAGCTCCACGCTGTGCTCCTTCGAGCCCGTGAAGTACTGGAGCGCGGCGCCGAAGGAGCGGCGCGGGATCACCCTCAGGTCGATCGACAAGCCGGAGCGGAGCACGATGTTGCCTTTGGTGCTCCCCGCGGCCTCCACACGCTCCGCTCCGCGGAACTTCGTGAAGTGGTCCACGACGGGCGTGCCGTCGCCGTCACACAGAGCGAGCAGGTCGATATCACCGATCGTGTCCTTCCGCCTACGCAGGCTACCAGCTACAGCCAGCCGCTCGAGGCCCGGAGCTTCCTCCATGTAGTCCAGGAGACCCGAGATGAGCGCTTCGGCGTCATCGATCTGGAAGCGGCCCACGTGCCTGCGATGCTCCTCGATGGCGCGCTGGATCTTCTCGGAGCTCTTCTTTCCGAATCCCTCCAGCTCGCGGACCCGGTCGGCCTCGAGCGCCTCGGCCAGGTCGTCCACCGTGCGCACGTCGAGCTCCTCGAAGAGCTTGCGCGCCTTCTTGGGGCCGACGCCGTCCAGGCGCATCAACTCGACGAGCGAGCGTGGGAGCTCCTTCGTCACCTCGTCGAGCGGCGCGAGGGTGCCTTCGTTCACGAGCTCCGCGATGTGGCCGGCGAGATCCTTGCCGATGCCGGGCAGCTCCGTGAGATCCTCCCCAGCCTCGACCATCGCCTGGAGGGAGCGCCCGTGGCTCTCGACCGTACGCACGGCGTTGCGGTACGCACGGATCCGGAACGGATTCGCGCCCTGGATCTCCAGGAGATCCGCCAGATCGTCGAGAGTCCGGGCGATGTCCAGGTTCTCCATCAGCCTCCCTCCTCCACCGAGCCGCCCAACTCCTCCACCTTCGCGACGAACTCCTTCCACCCGAGTACCGGCACACCCAGCGTCTCGGCTTTCTCCAGCTTGGAGCCCGCGTTCTCTCCAGCCACCACGAAGTCCGTGTTCCCGCTCACCGACCCGGTCGCCCGTCCTCCGACCGCCTCCCAGGCGGCTTCGGCCACGGAGCGGCTCACGGGCAGGCTGCCCGTGAAGACGGCGGTGCCCCCGGAGGCGGCCGACTCCTCGTCCAGCTCGGGCTCCTGCTCCTCCGGCTCGACCCCCCGGTCCAGGATGGCCTGGACCGCCGAAGCGTTGCGATCGTCCTCGAAGAACGAAGCGATCGCCTCGCTCATCTTGGGCCCGATGCCGCGAACCGTCTCGAGCTCCTCGCGTGTGGCGCCGCGGATCGCATGGAACCTCCCGAAGTGCCGCGCCAGGTCCCGCGCGACCGTAACCCCCACCTCCGGGATGCCGAGCGCCACCAGGAAACGCTGAAGCTCGGGCCGCTTCTTCGACCGGATCGCCTCGACCAGGCTCGTGGCGGACTTCTCCGCGAAGCCCTCCAGCTCGGAAAGCTGCCCGGGCTCCAGGTCGAAGAGCCCGGCCAACCCCTCCACCAGACCCCGGTCCACCAGCAGGTTCGCGGTCTCCTCGCCCAGCCCCTCGATGTCGAGGGCCTCCCTGGCGCCGAAGTGCTGGATCCGACCCTTGAGCTGGGCCGGGCACCCGAAACGGTTCGGGCAGATCGTGCGTGGCCCGTCCTCGTAGACGGGCGTTCCGCACGCGGGGCAGCTCGACGGCATCTCGAACGGGGGCGACCGGTCCTCGTCGCCCTCACGCTCGACCACCTCCACGACCTGGGGAATCACGTCGCCGGCCCGCTGGATCCGAACCGCGTCGCCTTCACGGATGTCCTTGCGGCGAAGCTCTTCGCGGTTATGCAGCGAGGCCCGCGAGATCGTCACGCCGCCCACAACGACGGGGCGCAGGAACGCGACCGGCGTGAGGACCCCGGTCCGGCCCACTTGCACGCCAATCCGGTCGATGCGGGTAACCTCCTTGCGCGGCTCGAACTTGAACGCGATCGCCCAGCGCGGGTGGTGCGAAGTCGAGCCCATGCTCTCCCGGGCCGCCAGGTCGTCGACCTTGACGACCACGCCATCGATCTCGTAATCGAGATCGTCGCGCTCGTCGCGGTACGCCGTGTGGTACTCGAGAATCCCGTCGACGTCCTCGGTCGTCTCGATGCGGTCGGGCACCCTGAAGCCCCATTGCCGGATCGCCTCCAGACCGTCGGTGTCCGTGTCGAAGGACGCTCCCTCCGCGGCGATCACGTCGTAGACCAGCAGGTCCAGCCTTCGAGAGGCCGTGATGCGGGGATCCAGCTGGCGCACCGAGCCGGCGGCGGAGTTGCGCGGCGACGCATACGGCTCCTGCCCGCTCTCGGCCAACCTGGCATTGAATTCCTCGAAGTCCGAGATGTACATCATGACCTCGCCCCGTACCGCCAGAAACGGCGGGGCGGCACGCTCGTCGGTACGCAGCTTGAGCGGTACGGACGGGATGGTCTTGATGTTGGCGGTCACCACCTCACCCTCACGCCCGTTCCCGCGCGTGACGGCACGCACGAGGATCCCCTCCTCGTAGACGAGCTCCATCGACGCCCCGTCGAGCTTGGGCTCGAGCACATAGACGGGTCGAGCGTCCTCGCCGAGGGCCTTCCGGATGCGCTCGTCGAAGCGGCGCACCTCGTCCGGATCCTTCGTCGAGTCCAGCGAGAGCATCGGCGCCGTGTGGGCCAGGGTCTCGAAGCGGTCCTGGGGCTCGGCGCCCACTCTCTGGGTCGGCGAGTCCGGCGTGACGAGCTCCGGATGGGCTTCTTCGAGCTCCTCCAACCGCCGGAAAAGGCGGTCGTAGTCGTCGTCCGAGATCTCCGGGCGCGCCTCCACGTAATAGAGGTGGGCGTGCCTGCGGATCACCTCCCGCAACTTCTCGACCACTCGCCGCGCGGCTTCTCCGCGCAGGGAGCCGGGATCGGTTTCCAGATCGAGATCGTGCGTCACGGAGGGGGTGGCTGAGGGGATGGATATTTGGCTGGAGGCTGAATAATAACGCGTTACCTTTGATTGTATGGATTCTTTGCCCCTGTGGGCGAACGCCTCGGTGATCGTGGTCACGTTCCTGTTCATCGCCCTGGGGGCGAAGACCGTGGTCGACTCGGCGAGCGCCCTCGCGACCCGGCTCGGGGTCTCCGAGCTCATCCTCGGCCTCACCGTCGTGGCGTTAGGCACCTCCGCCCCGGAGTTCGCCGTCACGATCGTGGCGGCGCTCAAGGGACGCAGCGCCATCTCCGTCGGTAACATCGTCGGCTCCAACATCTTCAACCTCGGCTTCATCCTGGGTGGAGCCGCCCTCGTGCGGGTCATCCCGACGGACCGCGAGTTGGTTTGGCGCGACGGGGTCGTGCTGGTGGGCTCCACGCTCCTCCTCGTGCTCCTCATCGGTCGGGACCTCACGTTGAGCCACGCCGACGGATGGATCCTCTTCGGCCTGCTGGGCGTCTATCTCACGTATCTGTGGCAGGCGCGCCGAAACGGTCAGCCGCGGGGAGGAGATGAAGAGGAGGAGGCGCCGGCCCCGGATGCGGTGCGGCCGGGAAGGCTCGTCTGGCGCGACACGGGCGTGCTCCTTCTGGGTCTGGGCGTCGTCGGATTCAGCTCGCACCTCCTGGTGGAGTCCGCGTCCGCGCTCGCGCGCGACTTCGGGATTACCGAATGGGTGATCGCGGTCACGATCGTCGCGGCCGGAACGTCGGTTCCCGAGATGGCCACGAGCCTCGCCGGCGTGGTGCGCGGCCACATGGCCATCAGCGCCGGCAACATCATCGGCAGCGACATCTTCAACCTCCTGGGGGTTCTCGGTCTCGCCGGCATCCTCCACACGATGCACCTCGAGCTGCCGGCCCGCAGCTCGCTGATGGCCCTGTCCGGCATGGCGATTCTCGTCCTGATCCTGATGCGCTCCGGCTGGCGGCTCACCCGGGCGGAGGGCTTCCTGCTGGTGCTGGTGGGCGTCCTGCGTTGGGGCCTGGACTTCGCGACTCGGTTCTGACGAGCCGCGAAACAGGGTCCTCGCGGCCGGTGCGTCACCGGCCTGCCGGGAAGCGCGCCGAACAGAGAAGCGTGGACTTCCACCCCTCCGGTGAAGAAATTCCCCGTGGCTCGCGTAGGACATGGCACGAGTGTCCTTCGGGACACTGAAGGGAGACGGATTGCAGCCACAGGTGGAGCAGGAGCTGATTCGGAAATGCAGGGCCGGGGCGGCCCGGTTCTACGAGCCTCTGGTCAGGGCCTACGAGCCCGCGGGGCTCCGCATCGCCATCGCCATGATGGGCAACGTCGAGGACGCTCATGACGCCCTTCAGGACGCCTTCGTCAAGGCATACGACTCGCTCCACCGCTTCGACCTCCGTCGCCCTTTCGGGCCCTGGTTCTTCCAGATCTTGCGGAACCAGTGCCGTGACATGCTGCGCAGCCGACAGGCGAGGTTCAAAGTGGAAGCGCTGGACGAGAGACTGGAGTTCAGACCGGCAGACGCCGAGAAGGGTCCAGAGCGCCTTCGACAGAGGTCTGCCGCGCGCGAGCTCCTGTGGCGCGCGCTGGAGCACATCGGACCCGAGCACCGGGAGATCCTGGTGCTGAAGGAGCTGCAAGGGCTCCGCTATGCCGAGATCGCCCAGGTCCTGGACATCCCGGAAGGTACGGTGGCCAGTCGCCTCTTCCACGCGCGCAAGGCGCTGAAGGACGCACTTCTGTCCTTGGGCGCCGAGTATCCCTAGGAGCGCCGAGCCGTGCCCGAGCGAATCACTCACGAAGACCTCATGCGCTTCATCGACGGAGAGCTCGATCCGGACGACCGCGAGCGCGTCGATGCCGAGATTCGTGCCTCCACCGAGCTCCAGCGCGAGGTCGCTATCTTTCGTGCCATGAAGACGGATTTCCAGGAACTGAGCTTTCAGCCGGCGGGGGCCCGATCCGTATGGGACCGGGTGAACCGCAAGCTCACCCGCCCGGTGGGATGGCTCCTCATGGTCGGGGGCGCGGTCGTGTTGAGCGCCTACGGCATCTTCGTGTTCGCCACCAGCCCCGGGGATCCCTGGGAGAAGATGGCCATCGCGGCCGTCGTCATCGGATTCGCCGTTCTTCTCGGCAGCGTCGTGTGGGAGCGGTACCGCGATTGGCTCCACGATCCCTACCGGGACGTGTACCGATGATCATCGTGACCACTCCGGACGTGCCCGACATGCGGGTGTCCGTTACGCTCGGGCTGGTCCGTGGGAACACGATCCGCGCCCGGAACATCTTCAACGACATCATCGCCGTCCTCCGCAACATCACCGGTGGAGAGGTGAAGGAGTACACGAAGATGCTCGCGGAGGCCCGGGAGCAGGCAATCGACCGCATGATCGAGGAAGCGGAGGCGCTCGATGCGGACGCGGTCGTGAACGTGCGCTTCTCGACGTCCATGGTCATGAGAGGCGCGGCGGAAATGCTCTGCTACGGAACGGCCGTGAAGTTGGAGCGCGTGCCGTAGTCTCTCTCGGATAGGCTCCTCGCTTGCCGTTCAATCCCGTCTCCGGCATCTTCACCGCCCCCCCAGGAACGGCCCCTGCCCGGAACCCCTTTGGCGTACCTGGCGATGTTCCAGCCCGACGCTCGGGCTGCCGCACGCATCACCGCCGCACTCGGTGGAACGCACCGGGCCGTGGCATTCGGAACGTGGGCCGAGCTCGAGCAGTCTCTCGCGAGCGAGCCGGTCGACGGGTGCGTTCTGGATGCGGACCATCCTACCCGCGAAGATGCCCTGGCCCACATCCGACGCATCCGGGGCGCCCATCCACACCTGACCATCGTCGTGTTCGCCGACTTCGATGGCGAGGAGCTCGAGCTCCTCGAGTTCGGGCGTCTCGGCATCGATGGGGTTCTCCTGGCGAATCCGGAACACAAGGCGGGCACGATCCGCAGTGCGGTGGAGCGTGCGCTGACCATGGCTCGCACGGAACGCGTACGCCGCGCGCTCGAAGGGCGGTATTCGGGCACCGGAACCCGCGCCGTGGCCTGGGCCGTGGAGCACGCCGCCGAGTCGCCTTCCGTGACAGTTTTCGCCGCCGCAATGGGGCTGTCCTCGCGCGCGCTCGGCGAGACCTTGCGCTCGACCGGTCTGCCTTCTCCCAGTCGCGTTCTGCTCTGGGGGCGCCTCCTTCTCGCCGGAGCGCACCTCGCTCGTGACGGCTACACCGTGGAGGATGCGGCCTTCCGTCTCGGCTACTCCACGGCCAGCGCGCTGTCTCGAGCCATGAAGAGGGAAACCGGATACCGACCTTCGGAGGTCGCGCGACACGGGGGACTCGGCTTCGTGCAAGGGATCCTCTTTTCCAGGAGCATCTGGAAGCGCCGGAAGAGGCAGCGCCCCCCAGGGGGCATGCTGCACGGCGCCGTCCTGGCGTGCTGTGCGGCCCTGCAGAGCCTGTGCCCACCCGCCGTCGCCACCCCGCCCGCGACCGTGGGTCGCCCGGTCGGTCCCGACCCGCAGGCGATCGACCGGGTGCTCGATGCCGCGCCCCTGAGCCAGGTACACTTCGGGGTGCTCGCCGAGGATGCGTCCGCCGGACGGATCATCTACTCGCGCAACGCGAGCCAGACGTTCATCCCCGCCTCGAACGAGAAGCTGCTCGTCGCGGCGTCGGCCATCTGCCTCCTCGGATCGGGATACCGATACGAGACTGCGCTCTGGAGCGCCGCGCACGTCACGGGAGACACGCTCCACGGGGACCTGGTCCTGGTCGGTACCGGCGATCCGACGCTTTCCGATCAGGCCTGGGGGAACGGAGAGGCCGCCCTGGAGGCGTTGGCCGACAGCCTGAGCACCTCGGGCATCCGTCACGTGACGGGAGCGCTGGTCGTGGACGCGTCCGCATGGGACTCCACGACCGTCGGGGACACCTGGGAGAGCTCGGACCTGCCCGAGAGCTACGCGGCCACGGGCGGAGCCTTCGCGCTCGACGAGGGCAAGCTCACGGTGATAGCGACCGGGCTGAGCCCGGGCGAGCCCGCCCAGCTCACCTGGCGTCCGCACGGGACCCCGGACTACGTAACGGCGGACGTGACGACCGCCCCTCCGGACAGTACCACCAGCGTCCATGCGCATTACCTGCCGGAATCACGTCGTCTGATCCTGGACGGGTGGGTTGGGGCCGGACGGACCGACACGCTGTCGTTCGCGCTCCGGGACCCGGTGCGGCAATCCACGGCGGTGCTCGCACGCGCCTTGAGCGAGCGCGGGGTCCAGGTCGACGGCGGCTGGCGCATCGAGTGGGATCCGGGCCTACCGCTCGGGGGTGGCTGCTTCACGCGCGCAATTCCCTCCTGTCCGACGGCCCGCCGCGTGGCCGCGCTGCGTTCTCCCGCGCTCGGCGAGATCCTCGCCGAGACGCTGG
This sequence comes from uncultured Gemmatimonadales bacterium, assembly GCA_963751265.1. Classification (GTDB taxonomy): domain Bacteria; phylum Gemmatimonadota; class Gemmatimonadetes; order Longimicrobiales; family Gaopeijiaceae; genus SZUA-318. Next base: position 225,262 of record CAVVTU010000005.1, read on the forward strand.
GCAACAGCCAGAACTGGATCGCCGAGCAGATCATCAGGACTCTTGGAGCCGAACGTGGCGCGCGGGGAAGCTGGACCGAAGGGATCGACGTCGTCAGGACCTTCCTCACCGACGAGGTCGGGATCGACTCACTGGACTTTTCGCTCAGGGACGGGTCGGGGCTCTCGATGCACGACCTCGTGACACCCAGGGCGATCGTGCACATTCTTCGGTACATGCATGCCGGCCCAGAGGCCGAGGTCTTTCGCGACGCGCTCGCCGAGCCGGAAGAGGAGAAATCCACGCTCGAGCACCGTCTGGTGGACCTCAAGGGTCGCCTCTGGGCCAAGACGGGCACACTTTCGGGCGTCAACGCGTTGTCGGGGTACGTAATCGGCGCCAACGGCCACGACATCGTGTTCTCGATCCTGTCGGACGGTTCGAACCTGCCGTCGGACACGGTGCGGGACGCCATCGACGACATCGTCAACATCCTCTCGCGATGACCGACTACGACATTCCGGAGCTTCCCTCCGACAAGGATCTGGGCATTACGCCCGAGGACGTCGACGCGTTCGAGTCCGAAACGGAAGGCAAGCAGAAGCCGAAGGAGGATTCCCCCGGAACGGGTGGAGCCGGAGGAGACAAGAAGCCTCCCAAGCGCGTCAAAGCGCCGCCCCAACCCGCGCCGCCGCGGGGCGGATCGAGGGGACTCGTCACACTCCTCATCCTCCTGGTCGGCGCCTGGCTCTCCAGCACGGGACCGGCCGTCCCGGGCCCCGTGCCGGCGAACGCGCCCGACACCGCGTTCTCGTCGGCGCGAGCCATGTCGGAGCTGGTCGAGATCGCTCGCCAGCCCCACCCGCCCGGCTCGCCCGAGCACGCGCGCATTCTCACCTACCTGGTTCGGCGCCTTGGCGAGCTGGGCCTGGATCCGCAGGTGGATTCGGTGACGTCCATGCTGCGCACCGGTTCCTCCGTCCGCGCCGTACGCGTGCGCAACATCGCGGCCCGCGTCCCGGGCACGGAGTCCACCGGAGCCGTTCTGATCGTCGCCCACTACGACTCTCATGCGGGAGCGGTGGGGGCGGCCGACGATGGCGCCGGGATCGTCGCGATCCTCGAAGCCGTGCGTGCGATCCAGGCCGGGCCACCGCTTCAGAACGACGTCATCGTCCTCTTCACGGACGCCGAGGAGGAGGGGATGCTGGGTGCCCGGGCGTTTGCGGCCCGGAGCCCCTGGATGAGCCAGGTGCGTATCGTGCTCAACCTGGACATGCGAGGAGCCGCCGGTCCGGCGATCATGTTCCAGACCGGGCCCGACGACGGATGGGTGATCCACGAGCTCGCGAAGGGCGATTCCGACCCGTTCGCCAACTCGATCAGCCATCTGATCTACGAGCGCATGCCCAACAACACCGACCTCTCGGTGTTCATGAACGCGGGCAAGCAGGGGCTCAACTTCGCCGCGATCGGCCACGCCGACGTCTATCATCAGAGCTACGACGTCCCCGAGAACCTCTCCGAGGGGACACTCCAGGATATGGGCCTGCAGTCCCTCTCGCTCCTGCACACGCTCGGTGACGCCGACCTCTCCTCGGTGGTCCGGCTGCCGGACGTCGTCTACTTCCGGATCCCGTTCGTCGGGCTCGTGACCTACCCGTTGGCATGGGTCGTTCCGATCGCGGCGTTGATTCTCGTGCTCTTCGGTGGCGTCGTGGTGCTCGCCCGGCGCAACGGTCTCCGCTGGTCCGGGATGGCCACCGGGATCGGCCTCGCCATCGTCACCACGGCCGCGGCCTACGGGCTGGGTGCTCTTCTCTTTCCGTGGCTGGAACGATTCCACCCGGAGTTCGGCGCGCTGGCGGGCAGCGCGTTCCACCGGGAAGGCTGGTACGTGCTCGCGCTCGCGGCCGGCTCGTTCGTGCTCCTGATGACACTCCTGGCCATCGCTCGCCTCCGGTTCACCACGGGCGAGTTGTCGGTCGGGGCGCTCGCGCTCCCGGCGGCCGCCGCCGTGGCGCTCACCTTCAAGGTGCCTGCGGGTGCGATGAACCTTCAATGGCCGGTGCTCGCGGCGTTGCTGGGGACCGCGGTCGCGGTCGGGTACGTGCCGCGGGGCCGAGCCGGTCGACTCGGTTGGCTGCTCACGGTCCTGCTCGCCCTGCCCGTGCTCGCCTTCCTGGTGCCCCTGGTCGAGCTCATGTGGCTGGCCGGCAGCATCCGCATCGCGGCCGCTCTCGGTGCGATGATCAGCCTGGTGTTGCTGCTTCTCCTTCCGGCCCTCGGGCTGCTGGAGGACCCCAACCGGTGGTGGCCGCCGATCGGAGGGCTCGCGGTGGGCGCGATCTGCCTCGGGGTCGGCATCCTGCTGGCTCGTCCATCCGCGACACGTCCCGAGCCATCCACGCTCCTCTACGCCCTCGACCATCCCAGTGGGGACGCGCTCTGGGCCACGCGCCCCGAGAAGCCCGCCCCGGACAGCACGGTGGACCCGGCCCGGACGTGGGCCCGCGAGCGGGCGGGCGGCAAGTTCACCGCCGACCGGTCCCTCGCGCCCTTCTTCTTCCAAAACAGGACCTACGCGATCGCGCACGCCCGGGCGATCGAGGTCCCCGGGCCGGCGGCGTCGGTCGTGGCCGACACGCTCGTGGCCTCCCGGCGCCTCGTCCGCGTGGCGATTCGCTCCGAGGTCGGAGCCGAGCGGGTCCTGGTCCGTCTCCCGGCCGACAGCGTGGCGTCGCTCCGGGCCGTCGACCGTGAGGCCGTCCCTCCGGCCGGAGGCAGCCCCAGCCCCTTCGAGGTGCCGGTCCTGGACCACTGGGGCGCCCCCCAGGATTCGGTCATCCTCGATTTCGACATGGATTCGGCCGCGTCCTCCCTCGACCTCGTGGTCGTGGAGCACCTGCTGCGGCCCGGCGAGGTCCTGGGTGCCGATGCGTTCCGCCGGCCCCCGACCCTCGCGCCCGACCTCTCCGAAGCAAGTGATCGAGCCATGTTCCGCTCGGTCGTGCGTCTCGCGTTCGGACCGGGCACGAGCGCCGCGCCTGGACAAGGCACGACCGGCGGGTCGCTCCCACGGCCGGATTCGGCGACCGCCCGCCCCGCCGCGACGGCCCATCCGGATTCGATCGGACACGTGCCCATCCCCGCCACCGGAGATACCTCCGGCGGCGGGGGGAGGGCTGAGCCGGGCGGCTCAGCCCCTCGATGCTTCCAGGGCGCGGCGCGCCTGGGCCATGTACTCCCATAGCCCGGGCGTGGTCTGCATGCCCTGGCGCGCCACCACGTTCTCGCCGCCTTCTTCGCGGTACATTCGCTTCAGCGAAGCCTCGATTCCGGGATCGCCACCCGTGAACTCCGCGATCAGTGACTCGGACCGACGCGCCAGCGCCAGAACCTCCTCGCTCGACGGGTCACGTTTCGCCTTCATGGCCTCCTCGTAGGCGCCGAACAGCTCCGCCCATTCCCGCTGCACCTCCTGGATGCGTTCGTCTCCGACTTCTTCCCGGCGCCGGCCCAGCTGCTCGAGCTGTTCCGGCGTGTAGTAGCGTTCCATGGTCATGGTGGCCTCGATGGTTCGGGTCAACTCCTCGACCGAGGGCTCCTCGGCCTTTTCGATACGCCGCAACAGGTCCTCCAGCAGACCGCATAGCCGCTCCCTGCGTCCGATGTCCTCGCGAATCCTCCGCACCTGCATGGCGAGGATCCGGCCGAGCGAGTATGCCGGTCGCTCGAGGCACTCTCCGATGTCCCGAAGCGAGAGACCGAGCTGCCTGAGCGACGCGATCTGCTGGAGCCTGCGCACCTCCCGGGCGGAGTAGACACGGTGCCCGGCCTCCGTCCGGCGTGCCGGCGTGAGCAGCCCGATCTCGTCGTAGTGGTGGAGCGTGCGCACCGATAGAGCCGTGCGGCGGGCCAGCTCTCCGACCTTCATCGTCTCTTTCACGGCCCCTCCGGTACGAGCGTTGACGCGGGTGCGGCGCGGTGCCGACCCGAAACCGTAATACCTCACGTAACGTGAGGTTCAAGGGCCCCGATCGGAAGCCACGCGTCCGGTGCCCGCCGCACCCTCCCGCGTTTCAGGTTCCGTCCGCCGAAACGCCGCCTCGGGTTTCATGAAACACCCGACGCCGGAGCGCGACCGGATCGTCGGCCGCCCACCACCTACTCTCGTGGGCGTTTTCGCCCATCCCGGCTCGTTCGGCTCCTTCGGCACATGCGTTGCGCCCTCTCCCTCCCGCACCCCACCGGGGGCCGCGATGGAATGGCTGCACCGAATGCGGTGCCCCTGTTCTTCGCGCGGGGCCCCGGAGGAAGAACTGACCGCCCAGCAAGGAGAAGAGGATGATGAAGTCCCACGTTCGCCGTGTCCTGGGGCTCATGCTGACGAGCGCCGCCCTCGCAGCGTGCCACGAGGACAGCACCGGGCCCGAGACGATGCCCCTCGATCCAGCGACGGCGCCGCGGGCCACCGTCGATCGCTTCAGCGACGACGCAGGGCATCTCTTCATGCGGAGCGCCGACCCGTCGCTTCCCGCCGAGGGCGCGGCCATCGACATGGACCAGGCGCCCTTCGTCACCCAGGGCCTCGGGCCTCAGGGCCAGCCCGTGCGCTACTACAACTTCGATGTGCAACCCACCGCGCCCACGCCCATCTTCGCGCTCTTCTACGAGGACGGGACCAAGGTCCCCGAGCAGCTCAACATCGTGGACGCCATTCCGGGTGACCCCGGCTACAACGACTTCTGGCAGATCATGAAGGTCACCGTGCCCTCGGACTACGTGGCCAACACCGTGACCAGTCTCCAGGACATCATGGACGCGGGCTACTCGATCGAGTCCACCGACATGTTGGTGAATTGTCCGATCGTGCCGGAGGGCTCGACGGCCATGGAGGGCGACGGCGCGGACGGTCTGGCCATGGGGTGGTACAGGAGCCAGGTCGTCTTCTACTTCACCTTCGGCGAGGCGCCGCTCTCCACCACGAGCAGCGGGGGCGTGCCCACGAGCGACATCTTCGTCGCGTTCAACATCAACCCCGACCAACCGGGCGGGGGGCCCGCCTCAGGCTTCGAGGCCCAGGGAAGCTCCACCCAGACGCACAACGTCACGGAAACCGTCCCGGCCGACGCGGCCTACTCCCCGCTCTGGGACGTCATGCCCTACGACAACGCCGCCTTCGACGACGTGCGCGATCTGGCCGGTGCCCAGGCTGCCATGAGCTTCGGACTGGCCGCCACCGTCAACTGCCCGATCGTCTTCGTGGGTGACACGCCGGGCAACCCGGCTACGGCGGAGAAGGCCACGATCGACCGCTTCAGCGACGACGCCGGCCACCTCTTCATGCGCAGCGCGAACCCGGACCTGCCCGCGGCCGGCGAGCCCGTCGACTTCGATTCCGGTGCCTTCATAACCCAGGGTCTGGGACCGCAGGGTCAGGTCGTCCGCTACTACAACTTCGACGTGCAGCCCACGGCCCCGGCACCCATCTTCGCGCTCTTCTACGCGAGCGGCGATCCGGTGCCGGGACAGAAGAACATCGTAGGCGTGATCCCGGGCGATCCGGGCTACAACGACTTCTGGCAGGTCATGAAGGTCACCGTGCCCGACGGGTACGTGGCCAACACGCTCACGCGCGTGAGCGAGCTGACGGCCGCCGACTATCCTACGATGGCCACCGACGTGATCGTAAACTGCCCGATCGTGCCGGACGGCTCCACCGCCACGCTTCGTCTGAACGGCAGCGACACCGGCCTCACCACCGGGTGGTACGACGGAAAGGTCATCTACTACTTCAACTTCTTCGAGGCTCCGCTCACCACGACGAACGACGGCATGGTGCCCACGAGCGACATCTTCGTCGCGTTCAACGTCAACCCCGATCAGCCGGGCGGTGGGCCGGCGTCCGGCTTCGAGGTGGAGGACGGCACCAGCCAGACGCACAACGTGGTGGAGACGGTTCCGGCCGACGCCGCCTACTCGCCTCTCTGGGACGTGATGCCGTACGACAACGGCTCCTTCGACCAGGTGCACGATCTGGCCAGCGCCCAGATGGCCGTGAACTTCGGTCTGGCCGCCACGGTGAACTGTCCCATCGTGTTCATGCAGTGAGCGAGTAAGGGCCCGGCTCAGGAGGGACTCGACGGAGCGCGGGGCGGGAGCGAGCTCCCGCCCCGCGACTTGTTGACACGTCCTGGGCGCTCTGGTAAGTCAGGGCTTCACCGCACCCACACCCCTCGCCGGGAGGAGCATCTGAGTCCCGATTCGAAGCGCAGGCTGGCCATTCTACCGGGAGACGGCGTCGGACCGGAAGTGACCGACGCCGCGCTCGCCGTGCTCGAGGCCGTGAGCGAGCGCTTCGGCACCGCCTTCGTGACCTCGTCCCATGCCGTGGGATGGACCGCCGTCCAGGCGACGGGCTCTCCGCTCCCCGACGCTACGCTCGATGCGTGCCGGGGCGCCGACGCCGTCTTCCTCGGAGCCGTAGGGCACCCCGACGCCGACGGGGAGCCTCCCGAGCGGCGACCCGAGGCCGGCCTGCTGAAGCTCCGCCGGGAGCTCGGCTGCTACGCCAACCTTAGACCGGCCCGTATCTACGCGGCGCTCCAGGATCGGTCTCCGGTGGTGTCGGAACGCGTGAAGGGAACCGACCTGCTCATCGTGCGAGAGCTCGCGGGAGGTCTCTACTATGGGGAGCCGCGCGGATGGGACCGGGCGGCCGGACGCGCCGTCAACACGCTCGTCTACACGCGGCCCGAGATCGAGAGGATCGCGCGCACGGCCTTCGATCTCGCGCGCGGACGACGGCGCCACGTGGTTTCCGTGGACAAGGCCAATGTCCTCGAGGTCTCGCGCCTGTGGCGCGAGGTGGTGACCGAGGTCGCGGCCGACTATCCGGATGTCCGGCTCGACCACATGCTCGTGGACCGGGCGGCCATGGAGCTCGTGATCCGTCCGGCCGCCTGGGATGTCTGGCTCACGGCCAACCTCTTCGGCGACATCCTGAGCGACGAAGCGGGTGCGGTCGTCGGCTCGCTGGGCCTGCTGGGCTCCGCCTCGCTCGGCGACGGCGTCGGGCTCTACGAGCCCGTCCACGGCTCCGCGCCGGACATCGCCGGCCAGGACCGGGCGAACCCCGTGGGCGCCATCGCGTCGATGGCCATGATGCTTCGCCACTCCTTCGGGCTCGCGGAGGCCGCCGCCGTGGTGGACGACGCCCTCGAGAGGGTGCTCGCATCGGGCCTCCGCACACCCGACCTCGTCGGCGCCGGCGGAGGAGAGGCGGTGGGCACCCGGGCGTTCGCTGCCGCCGTGGTCGACGCGGTCCGTGGCTGATAACCCGCGGGAACGACCGCGTGTGTGACGGGGCTCATGAGCGCCGAAGCCGGGGGTGACGCTCCAGGGCGCGTAACGGCACCGCGGCCCGCCGTGTCCGCCGCCTGCCTTGTCGCTACGGTGCTGGCCGCCCACCTTGCGCTGGCGCCGAAGATCGCGGGGTCGGATGCCTTCTACCACATCGGTCAAGCGAAGGTCTACCTCCAGCGCGGCCTTTTCGACACCTCCCTGCCGTGGGCCACCCAGTCGATCATCAGGGACCTGGGGGCCGACCTCTGGTGGGGCTTCCACATGGTGCTCCTCCCGTTCGCCCTCGTCCCGGATGTTGCGACCGGCATCCGGCTGGCCGCCGTGGTGTTCACGCTCCTGTTCTCCGGTGCGGTCTTCTGGCTCCTCCGGCGCCACCGGGTCCCGGGCGCCGCCTGGTGGACCGTCGGCCTCCTGGTGGCGGTGCCCAACGTGCTCTTCCGGCTGGTCATGGTCCGTCCACACGTGCTCTCGCTCGCGTTGGCGCTCCTGCTCCTCTCCTTCCTCGCACGTGGACGATGGTGGCAAGTCCTTCTCGCGTCCGCGGCCATCGTGTGGCTCCACCTAGCGCTCTTCTGGATGGCCCCCGGGATCGTCGTCGCCTACACGCTCGGCCGCCTCGCGGTGCGCCGCCGCGCCGACGATCCGGGCGTGCCCGTCGCCGCCGCCCTCGCCGCGGTGCTGGTGGGCACGGCTTTGGGATGGGTGCTCCGCCCGCATCCCGTCGCGTCGGCCCAGCTGGCCTGGGTGCAGATCGGGCGCCTCTTCGCGGAGAAGGCGACGGGCCAGCCGCTGACCTTCGGCGTGGAGCTACTGCCGCTCCCGATTCGGGAGCTGGTGACGATGTCGTGGTCGTTCCTCCTGGTCTGGACCGCGACCCTGGTGGCGGCGGTGACCATGACGGTGCGGCAGTGGCGTGGACGGGACGGAGTTTCTCCGGATCCGGCCCTGCCGGCCCCGGAGCGCGTCCTCCTGGTCACGTCCGTGCTCTGCTCTCTGGCCTTCCTGGGCGTCACGGTGCTCTCCGCCCGGCGGGCGCTGGTGGAGTTCACGACATTCGGCTTCTTGGCGATTCCGCTGGTGTGGAGCCGGATGCCGGCCGGCCTCGGCCGGCGGGTGGCCGTGGGGGCCCTCGCCATGATCCTCGTAGCGCACGTTCCGTGGGCGGTACGCCGCGATCTCCTCAATGTGCGGCTCGCGGCCTCCCCACCCGACCTGCGCAAGGAGGCGGCTACCTGGCTGGCCGCCAACACCGCGCCGGGAGATATCGTCTTTCACCTCCACTGGGACGACTTCGGCCCGCTGTTCGCGTGGAACCGCTCGAACCGCTATCTGGGAGGTATGGATCCCATCTTCCAGCTGGCCCACGACCCGGCCCACTACTGGGAGTTCTTCTTCCTGTCGGCGGACCTGACCACCAGCTATACATGCGACGCGTTCCCCTGCTCGGCGGGGACCGCGACCGACACGCCCACGGCGATCACGCGGGACTTCGGTGCGCACTGGGTCCTGGTGGAACCGGCCAGGAATCCCAAGCTTACGACGTATTTCCTCCACGACCGTCACTTCGAGCTCGCCCTGGAGACGCAGCACGAAGCCGTTTTCCGGGTCATCCCCGATCCTCCCGCATCCTGACCGGACACGCATGCGCGTCGCCCTCTTCGCCACCTGCCTCGGAGACCGCTTCTTCGCGGATGCGTGTGCCGACACGGTACGCCTGCTCCGCCACCTCGGGGTCGAGCTCGACGTGCCGCCGGGCCAGACGTGTTGCGGCCAGCCGGCGTTCAATGCCGGATACGCGCAGGAGGCACGCCGGATGGCTCGCCACACGCTGGACGTCTTCGAGGACGCCGAGCACGTGGTGCTGCCTTCCGGGAGCTGCGCCGGCATGCTCCGGACCGTATACCCGGAGCTGCTGACGGGCGGGGACGCCGAGCGCGCCCGAACGCTGGCGGCACGCACGTGGGAGCTGTCGCAGTTCATCGTGCGCGTGCTCGGGACCGACTCGGTGGGCGATGGGCTGGCAGGCCGGCACGTCGCCTACCACCACGGCTGCCACGCGCTGCGCGAGCTGGGCGTACGCGACGAGCCCGTCAGGCTGCTGAGGGGCGCCGGCGCAGAGGTGGTGGCCTGGGAAGCCGACCAGGAGTGCTGCGGATTCGGGGGCCTCTTCTCGGTGAAGCTTCCCGCCGTGTCCGCGGCGATGGCCGATCGGAAACTCGATACCCTCCCGCTCGTCGACTGTGTGACCTCGGCCGACGGAGGATGTCTGCTCCAGCTCTCGGGCCGGGCCGGCAAGCGGGGCTCGTCGCCCCGGTTCCGCCATCTGGCGAGCGTGCTCTGGGAAGCGGCGCACCCCACGGTCCCGGCGGAAGCGCCATGAGCCGCACGAGCCCCTCCGGGTACAAGGCGGCCGCGGAGGGCATCCTCCGGGACCATCCGGAGATGCGCACGGCGGTCACGGCGGCGACCCGCACCTTCGACAGCCACCGCGTCCACGGCTACGGCCAGGTGGACGCGGAGCGGTGGCGCGACTGGATGAAGCAGGTGAAGGACCACCTGCTCACCCACCTGGACGGCTACCTGGAGCAAGCCGAGGCCAACCTCACGGCCCACGGCGCCCAGGTGCATTGGGCCGAGACCGCCGAGGACGCCCGCGCGATTCTCGCCGAGCTCTCCGAGCGTCACGGCGTGCGTCGCGTGGTGAAGGGCAAAAGCATGCTGAGCGAGGAGCTCGAGGTGAACGCCTTCCTCGAGAGCCGCGGCATCCATGTCCGCGAGACCGACCTGGGCGAGTACATCATCCAACTCCTCGAGGAGCCACCGAGCCACATCGTCGGCCCCGCGATCCACCGGAGCCTCGAGGACTGCCGGCGCCTCTTCGAGCGAGAGCTCGGCACTCCCCCGGATGCCGAGCCGGAGGTCCTGGCCGCCGCGGCCCGCAAGGCGCTGCGCGAGGAGTTCCTGCAAGCCGACCTGGGGATGTCGGGCGGAAACTTCCTCGCCGCCGAGACCGGCACGCTCGCCCTGATCGAGAACGAGGGCAACATCAGGCTCTCCACGTCGGTGCCGCCCGTCCACGTGGCGCTCGTGGGCATCGAGAAGCTGCTGCCACGCCTCGAGGACGTCTCGGCCTTCGTGCAGCTCACGACCCGGGCCGCCACGGGAGCTCCGATCGGCAACTACGTGTCGCTCCTCCAGGGCCCGCGCCGGGCGGACGAGCCCGACGGCCCGGATGAGCTCCACGTCGTTCTGGTCGACAACGGACGCACCCGGCTGCTCGCCGACGAGCGAGCCTGGGAAGCGCTCCGGTGCGTCCGCTGCGGCGCCTGTCTGAACATCTGCCCGGTATACCGCCAGACCGGTGGGCATGCATACGGATGGGCGTATTCAGGTCCGATCGGCGCCATTCTCGCGCCCGCGTATCTGGGCCTCGAGGAGTCCATGCCGCTCCCCTTCGCATCGAGCCTGTGCGGTGCGTGCGCCGACGTCTGCCCCGTGCGCATTCCCATCCCAGACCTGCTCGTCTATTGGAGGGAGCGAGCGGTGGAGGCGGGCCTGATGGGAAAGGTGGAAGCGGCCGGCATGCGCGCGTACGCGGCCGCCGCGGAGCACCCCCGACTCTTCGGTGCGGCCAGCCACGTCATGCGTCACCTCCCGTGGAAGATGGGGGGGCGGGCGCTGCCCGTGCTCGGAAGCTGGACCGCCGAACGGAGCCCCCCGGAGCCGAGCGCCAGGAGCTTCGGCCAACTGTGGAAGGAGGGGATCGAATGAGCGACGCGCGTGCGAGGATCCTCGGTCGCGTGCGAGAAGCTCTCGCCGGACGGACACCAGCCGACCATCCGGGCGACTTCGGCGGCTGGCGTCCCGATGGCGCACTACCGATGGACCCGGTCGAAGGGTTCTCGTCGCTCTTCGAGGCCGCGGGAGGCGAGGTTCGTCGCTTCGCCTCCGAGGCGAAGGCCAGAGCGTGGCTCACGGAGGTCGCGTCGAGCTTCGACACGGCGGCCGTCGGGGCCACGGTTCCGGACGGGCTGCGGCCGGAGCGGGCGGGAAGCCCACCCGAAACCGCGTCGCTCGGTGTTTCGATGGCACGCTGCGCCGTGGCCGAGACGGGATCGCTGGTGCTGGATGCCCGGGACGGGCGCAGGACCCAGCTGCTCCCGCCCACGCACCTCGTCTGGGTCCGCGCCGCGGACGTACACGCGACCCTCACGGGGGCGCTCTCCGCGATGAAGGACGACCTTCCGTCGGGGCTCGGCCTCCACTCGGGACCGAGCAAGTCGGCCGACCTCGGCCAGATCCTGGTGCGGGGCGTACACGGACCCGGACGGGTCATCGCGGCGATTCTGGACTGAGCGATCTTTACGGGCCATGGCCCTCCTCTCCTGTCAGAACCTGCAGATCGCCTTCGGCGGCCGACCGCTTCTGGACGACGCCTCGCTCCAGATCGAGCGCGGGGAGCGCATCGGGCTGGTGGGCCGCAACGGTGAGGGCAAGTCCACCCTCCTGAAGCTGCTCGTGGGCCAGCTCGCCCCCGACGGGGGCACGCTGGTGGCGGACTCGGGCGTGCGCGTCTCGCTGCTGACCCAGGAAGTGCCGGAGGACTTGGGGGGCAGCGTGGAGGACGTGATTCGCGGAGGACTCCTGAGCCACGCACCGGGCGACCACCCGGTGCGGCGCCTCTGCTCTCTTCTCCAGCTCGACCGCGAGCAGAGCTACCCGGATCTGTCCGGGGGACAGAAGCGCAGGACCCTGCTGGGACGTGCGCTGGCCAAGGAGCCCGATCTCCTCCTCCTGGACGAGCCCACGAACCACCTCGACCTGGAGAGCATCGAGTGGCTGGAGGACTTCCTGCTGCGCTGGACCGGGAGTCTCCTCTTCGTCACCCACGACCGCGCGTTCCTCCAGAAGTTGGCCACCCGCATCGTGGAGTTGGACCGCGGCCAGCTGACGTCCTGGGCGTGCGACTACCCCACGTACCTCCGTCGCAAGAACGAGTTGTTGGCGGCCGAGGAGCGGGAATGGGGCCTGATGGACAAGAAGCTGGCCGCCGAGGAGGCATGGGTGCGCCGGGGCATCAAGGCTCGACGCACCCGAAACGAGGGCAGGGTGCGCGCACTGCAGGCGCTGCGCGCCGACCGGGCCGAGCGCCGCGAGCGGGTGGGGCAGGTCAGGATGACCATCCAGCAGGCGGAGCGTTCGGGGGCCAAGGTCATCACCGCCCGGCACGTAGACTACGCCTGGGGCGAGCAGGTCATCCTGAAGAATCTCTCCACGTCCCTCCTCCGGGGCGACAAGGTGGGGATCATCGGCCCCAACGGGTGCGGGAAGACCACGCTGTTGAGCATCCTGCTGGGCAAGCTCGAGCCCGACGCCGGCACCGTCGTGCATGGTCTCGCCCTCAAGGTGAGCTACTTCGACCAGCATCGGGCGCAACTCGATGAAACCCGTACGGTGGCCGAGAGCGTGGCACACGGAAGCGATCAGGTGACCATCGACGGCCAGAGCCGCCACATCTACTCCTACCTGGAGGACTTCCTCTTCTCGCCCGAGCGCGCGCGCCAGCCGGTGGGAGCTCTCTCGGGCGGAGAGCGCAACCGGCTCCTCCTGGCCAGGCTCTTCACCCAGCCCGCCAACGTGCTGGTGCTGGACGAGCCCACCAACGACCTGGACACCGAAACCCTCGAGCTGCTGGAGGCCCGCCTGGTGGAGTACGACGGCACGGTCCTGGTGGTGAGCCACGACCGCCAGTTCCTGGATGGGCTCTGCTCGAGCACCCTGGTATTCGAGGGCGACGGCCGCGTCAAGGAATACGTGGGAGGTTACTCCGATTGGCAGCGTACGCTTGCGGCACGTCGGGAGGCCGCACCCGCACCCGCTCGAAAGGCCAGGGACACCCCGGAACGTCCGGCGACACCCGGCACCGACAAGCCGAAGAAGCTCAGTTGGGTCGAGAAGAAGGAGTGGACAGCGCTGCCGGCGCACATCGAGGCGCTGGAGAGGGAGTTGGACGCCCTCCATGACCGAATGGCCGACCCCGAATTCTATCGCACGGATCCCGACGCCATCCGTGAGGCCAGCGAGCGCGCCCAGAGCCTGCCTCGGGAGATCGAAGCGGCCTACACACGCTGGGCCGAGCTGGACGAGCGCGCCTGAGCCTCGGCGGAGTCATCCGCTGGCGTCCAGGACGGAGCCGCGCCAGCTTGCGCCATGCCTCGTCCTACCGATCCAACTCCCGACACCCCGGCCGCGGACTGGCCGGCGCTCGTCCACTCCGCGCTCGCCGAAGCGGGCGTGTCGCTGGTCGCCTACGTCCCCGACGCCGGGCACAAGCGCCTCATCGAGATGTGTCAGCGGGACCCCTCGCTGCGGACCGTTCCCCTCACGTCGGAGGAGGAAGGCGTCGGGGTGGCCGCGGGCGGGTGGCTGGGCGGAGCGCGGACCGTCCTGCTCATGCAATCGAGCGGAGTGGGCAACCTTCCGAACGCACTCGCCATGACGCAGGAGTGCCTCGTTCCCCTCGTGCTCCTCGTGACCATGCGGGGCGAGGATGGAGAGGCCAATCCGTGGCAGATGCCCATGGGTCGGGCCGCGGCCGCGCTGCTCTCGGCGATGGGCGTCGAGGTGCTGCGCTCGGACACGCCGGAGGGCGTGGCCCCCACCGTGCGCTCGGCGCTGCAAAGCTCATTCGAGGGAGGCGCGGCCGTGGCCGTGCTGATCGCACAGCGCGTGATCGGTGTGAAGAAGTTCACGGAGGCTCGGCGATGAGCGCCCTGCTCCACCGGCGCGAGGTGGTGGCCACGTTGCTGGCCGACCGCGGCGACCTGCTGGTCGTGGCCGGGCTGGGCGCACCGGCATGGGACTGCGCCGCCGCGGGCGACGATCCCCGCACCTTCCCGCTGTGGGGCGGCATGGGGCTCGCCGCCACGGTCGGGCTGGGGCTCGCCATCGCGCGCCCCGAGCGGAGGGTTCTGGTTGTGACGGGTGACGGCGAGATGCTGATGGGGCTCGGCGCCCTGGCGACCGTCGCAGTCCAGCAGCCGAAGAACCTGACCGTGGTCGTGCTCGACAACGAGCGTTACGGGGAGACCGGCATGCAGCCCACGCACACCGCGCTGGGCGTAGATCTAGCCGAGGTCGCGCGTGCATGCGGGTTCTCGTTCGCGACCACGATCCGGGACACGGCCGGCCTGCCGGAACTGCACCGTTTCATTCACGAAGGGGCGGGGCCCGCCTTCGCCGCCATCAAGGTCACGGCGGAGTCCCCACCCCTCGTGCTGCCCCCGCGAGACGGCGTTCTGCTGAAGGAGCGCTTCCGGGCTGCGGTCCTGGACTCCGACGTGGCCTGTTCGTAGCGCCGACCATAGCGTTCGAGTCCGGGGCATCCAGCGATCCTTGTCCGCTCCACGTGCCCGCGCCCATGTTGCGCCAGCTTCCCTCCCCCTCTCAGCCCGTGGTAGCCGCGCCATGAACGATGCCCGCCGCCTCCACCGTGTCCTCCGCGTGCGCGACGGCATGGCCGTCACGGTCGGCATCGTAATAGGGGCTGGTATCCTGCGCACACCCGGGCTGATCGCCGGCTACCTCGGTGATCCATGGCTCATTCTGGGCGTCTGGGTTCTGGGCGGCCTCGTCGCCGGTCTGAGCACGCTGGTGCTCTCGGAGATGGCGGCGGCGCTGCCGGAGGCCGGTGGCAAGTACGTCTACGCCCGTCATGCGTGGGGTCCCGTGATGGGCTTCGTGGCCGGGTGGTCCGAGCTTCTGGTCACGCGAGGCTTCTCCGGGGCCTCCAAGGCAGTGGTCATTGCGGAGTATATCCGCATTCTTGCCGGTCGAGGATCGATCCCGATTCTGGCCGCAGCTGTGGTCGTGGGGTTCTTCTTCCTCCACACCCGCGGCCTGGAGACGAGCACGATCTTCCAGAATGTCACCACGACCGTGAAAGTGCTCGTCATCCTCCTGATCGCCGCGGCGGGAATCTGGGCCGGCGATTTCGCGGGATTCGGGAGCGGCCACGCCGGACCCACCACCGTCGGCTCCGGCCTGCTCGGCTTCGCGCTCGCCTACCAGTCCGTCTCGTTCGCCTACTATGGGTGGGAGGACGCCGCCAAGATGGCCGAGGAAGTGCGCGATCCCGGGTCCGCGCTGCCCCGCATCCTCCTGGGCGGGGCGCTCGCCGTGATGATCCTCTACCTGCTCATGAACGTCTCCTTCCTCGCGGCCCTGACGCCGGCCCAGATGGCGGGCTCGGAGCTCGTCGCCCAGGACGTCATCGCGAAGGTCTTCGGGAGCGTCGCAGGCGACTTCGTGGTCGTGGCCAGCATCCTCATCCTGTTGAGCAGCACGAACGTGAACTTCCTCGGACTGCCGCGCGTGGCGTACGGGCTGTCGCAGCACGGGCTCGCGCCGCGGAGCTTCGGGAGGGTGGACGAGCGTGGCACGCCCCGGACCGCCCTGATCTTCATCACGCTCTGGATTGGGGCCCTCGCGCTCACCGGGGGGTTCGAGCTGCTCATCCGATTCATGATGATGGTGGCGATCTCCGTCGACTCGATGGTGCTCCTGGGCTACTTCCGGCTTCGACGGATCCGACCGGACCTCGCACGCCCGTTCCGGGTTCCCGGCCATCCGTGGATTCCCGCGCTCACCGTCGTGCTCTACGCCGGGATCCTGGTCGTTCTGGTGGGCACGCAGCCGATGCTCGCGCTGGGCGGCGGGGGGATGATCGCTGCCATGGTCCTGGCGGGGTGGGTGACGGCGCGTCGGCGGACCGGGGCCTGACGCTCGGCGTCGGCCGGGACGACGGCACGCTCGAGGCTCCCGAGCGCCTCGGTGCGTCGGTGCGTCGGAGTGCGCGGACCGGATATCATCCTCGGCGGTCCGGCCGCCGGAGATCGGCCCAGGCCCGGAGCCCTGTCCGCGAAACGGCCCGCCCGTCATCTTGGCCGGATGACGACCGAACCCCCCACTCCCGTACAGAGCATTCTGGACGCTCTCCGAGCCGAAGGCGTCACCCACGTCACGGGCGTCCCCGACAACACGTCCGGCCCCCTCTTCGACGCACTGGCCGGACATCCCTCCATCCGACTGGTGCGCATCACCCGGGAGGGCGAGGCCTTCGCGCTCGCGTCCGGGCTGTGGATGGGTGGCGCGTCCCCTCTCGTCGTGGTTCAGAACACGGGCCTGCTCGAATCGGGAGACAGCCTGAGAGGCACCGCCCTCAGGATGGGCACGCCGCTTCCGATCGTGGTCACCGGCCGCGGCTACGCGAAGATGGAACGCGCGGGCCTCGAGCCGGACGGTGAACGGACCCGGGAGCTCCTGACGCGTCCCGATGTGGACTCGGTGGCGCTGTCCACCGAGCCGACGCTGGTGGCCTGGGGCATCCCGTACGATCGAGCCGAAGGCCCGACGGCCCCCGCCCTCGTCCGCACGATCCGTCGGGCCCGGGCGCTCGAACAGCCGGTGGCACTCGTGGTGCCGGGGGCGTTCGCCTGATGCTCATGACCACGGAGCTCCTCGAGCCTCTCGCCCGCGTGCGTACCGACGAGGTGGTCGTGACGACCATGAGCGTCACCCGGCCGTGGGGCCGGCTCTCCGATCACGACCTGGACTTCGCGTCCGCCGACAGCGCGATGGGTCACGCCGCCGACCTCGCGCTGGGCGTGGCTCTAGCGCGGCCGGACCGGCGCGTGATCTGCCTCAACGGCGACGGCAGCATGCTCATGACGCTCGGCACGCTCGCGACCATCATCGACGCGTTTCCGCCGAACCTGACCCTTTTCGTCGTGGACAACGGTACGTTCGAGATCACCGGAAACCAGCCGGTGGCCGGCGCCGGGCGTCTCGACTTCGCGGCGCTCGCCCGGGCCGCCGGCTTCCCCGGCGTCTTCCGATTCGAGGCAGCGGCCGAGTACCGCAACACCCTTCCGGGAGTGCTCGCCGCCCCCGGCCCCACGTTCGTCCACGCGCTCGTCCAGCCGGGCCGCGAGGGTCCGATCAGCCGGCGGCCCGAGGAGGAGGCGAGATACCTGAAGAGCTCGCTGGCCGACTGGTCCCGCACCCTCAAGGCCGCGCTCGCGGCCGACGGTCCACCCAGGGGCTGACGAGCCCCATTCAGCGGGCGGATGCGCACGGCTCCCGCCGCCCTGCATCTTCCGGCCGCTTAACGAATGGGCTCGCCTCCCACTCTCAATGTTCGGATCGAGGACGCTCGGTTCCGACCGCACACGGTGCGGATGCCATCGGACTTCGGCACGACAAGAGAGAAACGAGCAGACATAAGGAGTCGAACCATGAGGCGGTTGATGAGCGGAGCGGTGATCCTGGCTGCGGCGTTCGCACTCGGACCCTTCCAGGTGGCCGCGCAGCAGGGCCAGCGCGGCGGCAGGGGTGGCCCCCCGCAGCAGGCCCCCGGTTGCATGACGAGAGCGGGCGGTAGGATGATGGGCGCAGGCGCGGGCATCGAAGGGATCATGAGGATGCGGGAGCGTCTGAAGCTGACCGACAGTCAGTTCCAGCAGCTCGACGCGATCCGGTCCGAGGTGGTGCAGCGCCGGGTGCGGCACCAGGCGAGGATGGAAGAGCTGAGGTCACGCATGCTGGCGGGCGAAGTGACCCGCGGCGCGCTCGTGGACTCGGTCACGGCGTGGCGCGAGGGAGCGGCTGCGATGCGTCAGGCCCAGCGCGACCGTGTGCAGTCCGTTCTGACCGACGCGCAGAAGGACACCCTGCAGACGCTGGTACAGCGCAGGCGGGCGTTCTCCGCCGGACGGGCCAGTGCCATGCGTGGCATGGGACGGCACATGCGGATGGGTCGTGGCGGCTCCATGCCCGGCCGCGCCCAGGGGCTCCGGGGCGCACGCGGCTGGGGCGGCCAGGAAGGCATGATGCCCGGGCGCATGAGGGGTCCCCGCGGTGGAGGCCGGATGGGCGGGGGTGGCTTCGGTCCCCAGCAGGTCCTACCCGACAGCGGGAGCGCCGGCGGGGGTGGCTCCTAGCGCCTCCTTCGTCGCCCGGTACCCTTCCTGGACGAAGTAGTCGGTGTGCTCGAAGTCGAAGGCTTCGTAGCCGTCCAGGCGGGGACGGACATAGAGGACCGGCGGCCCGCTCCACTCGGCCAGAAGGTCCCGTCGTCGGCGCCAGGTCATCATACCGATGATGCGCTCGTGAATGGCCAGCATCCCCTTCTTCAGGATCTCGGGGGTGCTGGCCGTCTCGCCTGCGCCCACGTCCACCGCGATGATCCCGGTCGCTCCCATCTCGGCCGCCCGGTCGAGCGCCAGGGGGTGCTCGACGCCGCCGTCCACATAGGCCCCCCCGTTGAGCTCGACCGGGGGATAGAAGACCGGGAGCGCCGCCGAAGCGTAGACCGCATCGGCCAGGGACACGTCGGTGCGCGCCCCGGGACCGAACCACTCGGTGCGACCCCGAGCCAGGTCGACCGCATTGACCTGCAGCGGGATCCCCAAAGCGTCCCACCCCCCGTCCGGCAGCACCTCCCCGACATAGCTGCGGAGCGCCTCTCCATGGAAGACGCTGAGCTGGCGGATGCCGTTGATGAACGCCACCCTACGGTTGATGCGGGCGATATCCTCCCTGCGCAGGGCTCGGGCCAGCCCCTCGAGCTCCTCCCAACCCATGCCGCCCGCGACCAGCCCGCCGACCAGCGCGCCCACGCTCGTTCCCACGATCCCCTGCACGGCCACGTCCGCCTCCGTGAGCGCCCTCCACGCCCCCACGTGCGACAGCCCCTTGAGACCCCCGCCCCCCAGCACGAGCCAGGGCCGCTTGCCCAGGGACCCGATGTTCGGGCCGGGGGTATCTGAGCGCCCCGAGATCACGGGCGGCGGTGGGGCTTTCGCGCCTCTTCGGGCGGCCGACTCGGGAAGGCCGACGGCCGGAGTCTCGCCGGGAGAATTCGGAGTTGTGGTGTCCACTTGACCCCCGGGGAAGCCCCGCCTAGGTTCTGTGAGTGAAACAGAGAATCATTCTCGATAAGAAGATCCAGTCCAGGTTTACGCACACCCTGAGGTACGGATGAGCGACGCACCTATTTTGAAGATCAGCGACCTCCGCGCCAAGGTCGTCGACGAGGACACCGACATTCTGCGTGGTGTCGATCTCGACCTCCGCAAGGGTGAGATCCACGCCATCATGGGCCCCAACGGGTCCGGAAAGAGCACGTTGGCCAAGGTGCTCGCCGGCCATCCGTCGTACGAGGTCACGGGCGGCAGCGTCCATCTCCACGATCAGGATCTCCTCGAGCTGGAGCCCGACGAGCGATCGCGGGCCGGCGTCTTTCTGGCGTTCCAGTACCCGGTCGACATCCCCGGGGTGTCCATCGCCAACTTTCTCCGCACGGCGGTGCAAGCGCACCTGCCCGAGGGAGAGGATCTGGACATCTTCGACTTTGCCGACATGCTGACCGAACGGATGGAGCTCCTCGAGATGGCTCCCACGTTCGCGGAGCGCTATGTGAACGACGGGTTCAGTGGCGGCGAGAAGAAGCGCAACGAGATCCTCCAGATGGCGGTGCTCAAGCCCACCGTGGCCGTCCTGGATGAAACCGACTCGGGCCTGGATATCGACGCGCTCAAGATCGTGTCCTCCGGTGTCAACAAGCTTGTCGAAGAGAACCCGGACATGACGATCCTCCTCATCACGCACTACCAACGGTTGCTCAATTACATCAAGCCCCACCACGTGCACGTCATGGTCGAAGGCGAGATCGTGCGCTCCGGAGGGCCGGAGGTGGCGCTCGAGTTGGAGGAGGACGGGTACCGGGTCTGGACCGATCACGAACCTGAAGCAGCCACGAGCGTCTGAGCAAAGGGGACCCTCCATGCCGCAGAACGAAGTCGTAACCGGCCTCGATCTCGACCAGTACAAGTACAACTTCGTCACGGCCGGCAAGCCGGTCTTCCAGGCCCACAAGGGCCTGAGCGAAGAGGTCGTCCGGCAGATCTCCGCCCACAAGGACGAGCCCGAGTGGATGCTCGAGTTCCGCCTCAAGGCGCTCAAGGTCTACAACTCCAAGCCGATGCCCACCTGGGGTGGGGACCTCACGAGCCTCGAAGAGGTCCTCGACGAGATCTACTTCTACGTGCGCCCGCAGAATCAGATGGAGCGCTCGTGGGACGACGTGCCGGACGAGATCAAGGACACGTTCGAAAGGCTCGGGATCCCCGAGGCCGAGCGTAAGGTCCTGGCCGGCGTCGGGGCCCAGTACGAGTCCGAGATGGTCTACCACTCGCTCAAGGAGGAGTGGGAGAAGCAGGGGGTCATCTTCGATTCCATCGAGGACGGGCTGAAGAACCATCCCGATCTGTTCCGGGAATACTTCGGCACCGTGATTCCGATGTACGACAACAAGTTCGCGGCGCTGAACTCCGCGGTGTGGTCGGGCGGCTCCTTCGTCTACATCCCGAAGGGGGTGAAGCTCGAGACGCCGCTGCAGGCCTACTTCCGCGTGAACCAGGAGCGGATGGGCCAGTTCGAGCGCACGCTCATCATCTGCGACGAGGGAGCCAACGCCCATTACGTCGAGGGATGCACGGCCCCGGTCTACTCATCCGAGTCGTTCCACTCGGGGGTGATCGAGATCCTGGTCAAGGACAACGCGCGCTTCCGCTACACGACCATCCAGAACTGGTCGAACAACATGTACAACCTGGTTACCCAGCGGGCGATGGTGGGCGCGGGTGGCCATATGGAATGGCTCGACGGGAACCTGGGCTCCAAGCTCACCATGAAGTACCCGTCCTGCTACCTCATGGGCGAGGGCGCCCACGGCGAGATCCTGTCCATCGCCTACGCCGGAAACGGCCAGCATCAGGATACCGGCGGCAAGGTGGTTCACGTCGCGCCCCGTACCACGTCCTCGATCGTGTCCAAGTCGATCTCGAAGGGCACCGGCCGCTCCACGTATCGCGGCTTGTGCAAGGTCTACGAGGGTGCGCACCACGCGCGCTCCAACGTCGAGTGCGACGCGCTTCTCATCAACGACACGTCCCGCACCGACACCTACCCGTACATCGAGATCGAGGAGAACGACGCGAACGTCGGCCACGAGGCCTCGGTCTCGAAGATCGGCGAGGAGCAGCTCTTCTACCTGACGAGCCGGGGAATATCCCCGGACGAGGCGACGGCGATGATCGTGCGCGGCTTCATCGAACCCATCGCAAAGGAGCTGCCGCTCGAGTATGCCGTCGAGCTGAATCGACTCATCGAGATGGAGATGGAAGGGACCGTGGGATGATCGGAGAACTCGTGGAAGGTGTGACCGAAGCACTCAACCGGGACGCCGTCGAGCAGGTCGCGGAGGCCGAGCCGCAGTGGCTGCGCCAGCGCCGCATGGACGCGTGGGACGTCTACGAGCGCACGCCCATGCCCACGACGCGGCGGGAGCAGTGGCGCTATACGGATCTGAAGAAGAAGCTCCATCTGGAAGCCATGAAGCTGAGTGACGCCGAGGCCGCGCCGGACGACATGGCGAAGTGGCCCGTTCCTCTGCGAGAAGCGATGGCGCTGGACCGCGAGAACGCGTGCGGCCACATCGTCTTCATCGACGGACATGTCGTGCACACGGACATCGACGAGGCGCTGGCGTCCAAGGGCGCGCTCCTGATGTCCCTCCACCAGGCCATCGAGCAGCATCCGGACCTCCTCGAGGAGCACCTCGCCACCAAGGCCGTGCTCCCCGAGGACGGCAAGTTCGCGGCGCTGAACGCCGCGCTTTGGACCGACGGCGTGCTGCTCCACGTTCCCCGGGGCGTTCGTCTCGAGCGTCCGGTGCGCGTGACGCGCTGGTTCAGCGAGTCGGGGGTCGCGACGTTCTCGCGCGTGTTGATCGTGGCCGAGTCCGCGAGCCAGGTTTCCTACGTCGACGAGATGCTCTCCGACACCTTCGATGAGCAGAGCCTCGTCTCGGTGGCTGTCGAGGTGCTCGCCGGAGATGGGGCACAGGTCCAGTACGCGGCCGTGCAGCGCCTGGGCGAGGGCGCGTTCTACCAGTCGGTGCAGCGCACGCTGGCCCAGCGAGACGCGAAGCTCGACACCCTGAACGTGGCGCTGGGCGCCAGCGTGAGCCGGGTGGACCTGAACGCACGCCTCCTCGGACCGGGTGCGGACAGCGACATGCTCGGCCTCTACTTCGGGGACGGGGAGCAGCACTTCGACTTCAACACCAGCCAGGACCACGAGGCCGAGAGCGCCACGAGCGACCTTCTCTACAAGGGCGCCCTGGACGGATCGCAGCCGGTCGGTCTTCCGCGGGCATCATCCGCGTGCACAAGGGCGCGCAGAAGACCGACGCCTACCAGACGAACCGGAACCTGCTGCTGTCGCCGCACGCCCGGGCCGACTCGCTGCCGAACCTCGAGATCGAGGCGGACGACGTGAAGTGCTCGCACGGCGCGAGCGTCGGCGAGCTCGACAACGAGGCCAAGTTCTACCTCATGAGCCGCGGGCTGAACCGCGACGCAGGCCGAGCGGCTGGTCGTGCTCGGGTTCCTGGGCGAGGTGCTTTCGCGCCTACCCATGAGCGGGGTGGGCGACAAGGTCCGCCACGTGATCGAGCGGAAGCTCCGCGGGCTGGGATAGTGAAGGCTCATGGTGGACGCTCCCATGCCTGAGTGGACTCGAGTGGCCGACGTCGACGCGGTGCCCTCCGGCAGGCTCGTCAACCGCATGGTGGGCATCCAGGCGATCGTGCTCGCGAATGTGGATGGACGCATCTGCGCGCTCGAGGACGAGTGCTCCCACGAGGCGTATCCACTCTCCGACGGGGAGCTCGAGGGGGGAGACTTGATCTGCATCTATCATGGCGCACGCTTCGATGCGTGCACGGGCAAGAACAAAGGCCTGCCCGCCATTCGACCCGTTCGGTCGTTTCCGGTCGAGGTCCGGGACGACGGGATCTACGTTGAGGTATGAGCGAGCTCGACATCGCGCGTGTCCGCCGGGAATTTCCGGTGCTGGACCAGGAGGTCAACGGCAAGCCGCTGGTCTATCTCGATAGCGCCGCGACCTCCCAGAAGCCGCGTTCGGTCCTGAAGGCCGTCGAGGCCTATTACCTGCACGACAACGCGAACGTCCACCGGGGCATTCATGAGCTGTCCCGCCGGTCGACCGAGGCCTACGAGGATGCCAGAGGCAAGGTGGCCGGATGGATCGGTGCCTCGGACCCTTCCGAGGTCGTGTGGACTCGCGGCACGACGGAAGCCATCAACCTGGTGGCGACCGCGTGGGGGCTCGAGCATGTCGGTGAGGGCGACGAGATCCTCCTGTCGGTGCTGGAGCACCACTCCAACATCGTGCCCTGGCAGCTCCTGGCGCGCCGAACGGGCGCGAAGCTCCGTTACATCGAGCTGGACGATCAGGGCCGGCTCATGCTGGGTGACCTCCCGTCGCTTCTCTCCGAGCGCACCAAGCTTGTGGCGATTTCCCACGTCTCCAACTCGCTGGGCACCATCAACCCGGTCCGGGAGATCGCCGCCAAGGCGCATGCCATGGGTGCGAAGGTTCTCGTGGACGGCGCTCAGGGAGCGGTCCACGCCCCGGTGGACGTACAGGATTTGGGCGTCGACTTCTACGCGTTCAGCGGCCACAAGATGTGTGCCCCCACCGGCATCGGTGTCCTCTGGGCCAGGCGGGATCTCCTGGAGGAGATGACGCCGTACCAGGGCGGCGGCGAGATGATCCACGTGGTGGAGCGCGACATGAGCACCTGGGCCGCGGTGCCGCACAAGTTCGAGGCCGGCACCCCCAACATCGCCGGAGCGGTCGGCATGGGCGCAGCCGTCGACTTCCTCGCCGAGATCGGGATGGACGCCCTGATCGCGCACGAGCGCGACCTGCTCGGCTATGCGCTCGAGCAGGTCCGTGCGGTGCCGGGCGTCCGGGTCTACGGCCCCGACGCGGTCGAGGAGCGATCCGCGGTCGTCTCCTTCACCATGGGAGACGCGCACCCCCACGATATCTCCACGATCCTGGACGGTGAGGGGATCGCGATCCGGGCCGGCCACCACTGCGCCCAGCTCGTCATGAAGCGCTTCGGTGTCGCGGCCACTGCGCGCGCGTCGTTCTACCTGTACAATACGCGCGAAGAGGTGGACCGCCTGGTGGGCGGGCTGGAGGTCGTGCGGAGCATCTTCGGCTGAGCGACACGGTTCGGCCCTGCGGTGACACACCCGGGGGGCTCCCATGTCCCCGGCCGCCGCGCTGTCGCGCTCGGGCGCCCATACGCTAAGTTTCGATTCCCATCACCTTGCATTCGGCAGGTCGGCATGGAAACGCCAGCCCTGAAGTCTCTTTATCAGCAGCTCATCCTCGAGCACTACCGCAGTCCGCACAACAAGGCCGAGCTTCCGGACAAGACGGTCGAAGTCCACATGGCGAATCCCGTGTGCGGCGACGAGATCCGCATCCAGCTCCGCATCGAGGACGATCATATCGAAGACGCGAGATTCGTAGGCCAGGGATGCTCGATCTCCCAGGCGGCGGTCAGCATGATGACGGACCTCCTGAAGGGGAAGACCCTCGACGACGCGGACGCACTCGCGAAGCGCTTCACGGAGCTCATGCACGGGAGCGAGGAGGCTGCCAAGGACCGCAGCCTCGGCGACCTGCGCGCGCTCAAGGGCGTGAGCAAGTTCCCGGTCCGCGTGAAGTGCGCGCTCCTGGGCTTCGACGCGCTCCAGGAAGCGCTCAAGAAAACCGAGACGGGAAACGGGCGCTGAACGTCGGAAACGTCTTCTCCGCACATCTGTCCAACACCCCCGCGGGGCCCGTGACGGTGTGGGCCTCGGCCGCGGGGCTCCGACGGATCGAGTTCGGACCGCTGCCGAAGGACTCCCACGTAGACGAGCCCGAGACCTGGCCACCTCTGCTGCGGACCGTCATCTCGGAGCTCGAGGCGTATTTCGCCCGCGAGCGGCGGACCTTCGACGTCGCGCTGGATCTGGAGGCCGCCACCGACTTCCAGCGGGAGGTCTACCGTCATCTCCAGGAGGTGGCGTACGGCCACGTCACGACTTACGGCCACCTGGCCGATGCGATCGGCCGGCCCGAGTTGGCCAGGGCGGTCGGTCAGGCGGTTGGCGCCAACCCGGTTCCGATCGTCATCCCCTGCCACCGCGTCATCGCGGCGGACGGGAGGCTGGGAGGCTTCAGCGGGGGCCTCTCCACCAAGGTCGCGCTTCTGCGACTCGAAGGCGTCGACGTCGATGGTACCGACATGAACAGCCACGTGCATCCCGAAGTGATCCCTCTGGATCTATAGGAACATGAACGCGAATCGCCTACACCGGGGCGCGCTCGTCTGGGCCGCCCTCCTGGGACTCGCCGCGTGCGGCGGCGATCGGAACGACACGAGCTCCGCATCGGCATCTCCTCCGGACACCACGATCAGGGAGCAGATGCCCCTGACCGGCGCGGATCTCGCCGGGCTGGAGGCCTCCAACCTCACCGTGAACCTCCCCTGGACGACCAAATCCGTCACGCGGAGCCCCACGAAAGCCGCCGCCCGGGCCACACTCCTCGGCGTCGAAACCTCGGAACAGGATGCCTTCGATCGGGTGGTGTTCCGCCTCTCGGAGGATGCCCCGTTCCCTGGATACCGCGTCCGGCTCGAGAAGGCGGGCTCACTTCTCGCCTGTGGGGATGAAGAGAAGCCGTCCACGCTCGGCGGCGAGGACCTGCTGACCGTCTCGCTCGAGCCCGCGCGCGCTTCGAACGAGACGAAGCAGTTCGTTCCCGTGAAGACGACGAAGCTCGGTCAGCGGCGGTTCGTCGAAGGAGGTCTCACCTGCGCGGGCGACAAGGGCGTGACATGGGCGGCCGGGCTGGCCCAGGGAAGCGAAGTCCGCATCATGGAGCTGAGAAATCCCCGGCGCCTGGTGGTGGACGTCCGGTAGAAGTTACCGGATCGGAGGGTTCCCTCTTTGAAGACCTGACGGCCCGACCGTCTAGAAGCGCTTCGCGAACCGGGCCGGAAAGAGTCCTCGCGCGTAGTCCAGCGACGGGCCCCCTTCCAGGATCTGGTCGGCGATGAGGACGCCGGTGACCGGGGCGAGCGTGAGCCCCAGCATCCCGTGTCCGGTCGCGACGGCCACCCCCTCGATTCCAGGCAACGGCCCGACGATCGGTAGCCCGTCCGACGCCATCGGCCGCAGGCCGCACCATTCTGAGATCGCGAGCGCTTCGCCCAGCGACGGGAAATACCGGCGTGCCGACGTGGTCAGCTGCTCCAGACGGTCGGGCCGCATCTCGTCGTTGAGCCCCGAAAACTCCATCGTGCCCGCGAAGCGGACCACGTCGTCGCCGAGAGGGTTGCAGAAGACCGACGTTTCATGGAGGACGGTTGCGATCCTCAGGGCCGGAGCGGCCCCGTCGCCGACCGGGAGGTCCCGGTGGTAGCCCTTGCCGGGCTGTACGGGCAGACGAACGCCGACCTGCTCGGCCAACCACAGGCTGAACGGACCGGTTGCCAGCACGACCGTATCGGCACCCAGCACCTCACCGTTCTGTGTGCGCACTCCCGTCACGGCCCCACCCTGGCGCACCAGTTCGTCTACACGCACCCCGGTTCGCACCAAAACGCCCAGCCGACGGGCGCGCTCGGCCATCTCGACCACGAACCGGGCCGGGTCCATGGTGCGCGCCTCGGGGTAGTAGACGCCACCCACGACGTCGGCTGCGAAGGCCGGCTCGAAGCGCCGGAGCTCATCGCCGGTGAGGAGGCTCGGGGTGTAGCCGTACCGCTCGATGATCGCGGCCTCGTGGCGTGTATCTTCCACACCCTCTTCGGTACGGCACGCGGCCAGGTAACCGTCTCTCCGGTATGCGCATGAAATGCGCTCATCGTCGATGAGCTCGTCGAAGAGATCCAGCGCCTCCATGCCCATGGGCGCCATGATCTCCATGCACGCCTCGACGTGGTCCCACGTGCAATAGCCGGCGAACTCGGCGAGCCACCGCCAGAGGCCCGGGTCCCAGCGCGGCTTGATGTAGAGCGGGCTCGTCGGATCGGCCATCTGCAGCACGGCTTTGCGCACCCGGCCCGGCTTGTTGAGGGGTGGGTGGCCCGCAGAGACCGTCCCGGCGTTTCCGAACGAAGCTCCAGCGGCGATCTCCTCGCGCTCGAGCAGGACCACCTCGGCGCCACGACGCGCCAGGTAGTACGCCGAGCACACGCCGATGACCCCTCCACCGACCACCACCACGCGCGGTCCCGACATCCTCACCCTATCCTACCGTCGGGTCCAACACGACTTTGATCGAGCCCGTCCCGCGGCGGTCCGCCGCGGTGACCAGGGCGTCTCTGAACTGACGCAGCGGAAAGACGTGCGTGACCATCTCGGAGACCGGCGCGCCGCCCTCCACCAGAAGATCGTGGGTGACCTGAAACGTGTGCGCCGCCGCTCCGCGCCACTCCTCGCGGCCGTAACACACGAAGCCTTTGACGTTCAGCTCGTGCGCCCAGATGAAGGTCAGGTCGAGCTTCTTGATTTCCGCGGCACACCCGAGCATGACGATCCGGCCCCGCGGGGCGGCGTACCGAAGCGCCTGCTTGATGGTCTCGCGGCTCCCCACGCAGTCGAAGATCAGCGGAAAGCCTCCGCCCGCGTAGACCTCGTCGCCGAGGATGGGCATGTACGCCTGGGCACCCGTATCGACCAGCGCCTGGCGCGCTTCCTCGCCGGGGGACACGGTCCCGGTCGCCCCCAGCTTCGACGCGAGCTTCGCCTCGTGCCCTCGTTTGATCTGGGAGAGGATCTCCCCCTCGAACCCGGCCGCGCGCAGCGACCAGATCGTGCCGAGAGCGATGGGCCCGCTCCCGATGACGAGGATCGGACCTTGTCCCCAGGGGCGCATGCCCAGCGCCGCGTGCATGCCCACCGACAGCGGCTCGATGAGCACGGCCGTGCGGTCGTCCAGTGCGTCGTCGACCGGAAAGAGCTGGCTCTCGTGGGCGATCGTGCGCTCTCCCCACCCGCCCGGGATGTCGGCGTGGTAGCCGATCGTGGTTCCACGCGCGAGTGCATGGCCGTCGATCTCGAGCGAGCCCTCGTCACCCATGTGGGCGCAGGTGTTGGGCAGGCCGGCCCGGCAGGATGGGCACCGCTCCTCTCCCATGAATCCCCGCATCGCACAGGAGATCACCGGATCGACCGCCACTCTCTGTCCTGGATCCACGCCGCGAACCGCCGGCCCCACCTCCAGGACACGCGCCAGGATCTCGTGGCCGAGCACGGCGGGAAACGAGCCGAACGGCTCCATGGCCGGGCTGGCCTTGAAGGTCAGGTTGCCGATGTCGGTCCCGCAGATCCCCGCCTTGAGGATCTCGAGGCGTACCCAGTCGTCTCCGGGAAGCTCGGGTTCGGCGACCTCGGTGAGACGCACGCCGCTCGGTCGCCCGAACACCGCCGAACGGGTGACGCCGCCCAGGCTCTTGCCCAGGAGGAAGCCGGGAACCGTGACGTTGAAGGTGACGGCGCGCATGGGCCGGAAGGTAGCGAGATGTGCGGAGGAGGGGGAGGCGGGCGCGCGGGCCGGTCACTCCGGTGGCGGCTCCCGACGAGTCGGGAGCTCCGATCCACTCAGCGGCCGATGGTGATCCCCGCGCCCACGTTCCAACCGTTCAGCTTCACGGCCGTGGCGGGGCGGCTGGCTGGGTTCCCCATCAAACGGTAGCCGGCGCTGAGGGAGACCGACGCGGCTCCCATCACCTGCAGGTCGACCCCGATGACCGCGTGAGCCCCGAAGGAGGAAGAATGCACGCGCTCCTCGGGCGTGTCCGACACGAAGCTGTCGGTGATCGGGATCCAGTCGGGGCCGAGCTTGATGAACGGATGGAGCAAAGACCCGCTCTTGGGCACGACCCGAACCCAGGAAGCTCCCACTGGATAGGCACGTAGGCCGACCGTCAGGGGGGCCGGCCTACCCGACGCGGGCGACCAGCCCGCCTCCGTCCGACGAACGTGCAGGTAGCCGACGGTCACCTCGATCCACTGATCACGCCCCAACGGATAGCCGAGCGACACGGCGGGCAGCGGCGTCGCCGTATCCGTGAATCGGGTCGCGATCTGGTCGGGGAAGGTGAGCCCCACGCGCTCGACCGAGAGCCCTGCGTAGACGGGACTCTGAGCGACGGCTTCATCGCCTGGGAGCGTGGCCGCGGCCAGGACGGCCAGGCACAGGGCCAGTACGTTTCGCATCCATCGTCTCCGGGAAGAAAGACCATCTACCCACGTCGATAGATACGAACGAAGAGCCGATCCCTGACGCCGCGTACTGCGACCCGGGGGCTCGGCCGACGGGCCGGGCTCCCGGCCCGGCCCCTCAGTCTCCTGCGATCGCCCCTTCGGGCCGCTCGACTTCGAGCGTCTCCGGATCCACCATCGGCTGCCAGAGCTGCACCGCCGGGAAGGTGGACAGGAACCACCGGATCGACCCGAGCCAGAGCCCCAGGAACATGAGCCCGATCAGCGGCTGCCAAATCGGGAACGGGGCGGCTCCCACCTGGTGCAGTGACGGCGCGACCATGTCGTACCGCTCGAGCCAGAGCCCCAACAGGATGATGGTGGTGAAGGTCGCGAGAACCTTCGGCTTGATCTTCGCCCTGCGGCCGATGAGGCCGATCAGCGGCAGAAGGAAGCACAGGATCACCACCAGGAGCGACACGACGCCGAAGGGCGGGGCGGAGCGGTGGACGATCCACGCCTGCTCCCAGGGCATCTTCCCGTACCAGATCACCAGGTACTGCGAGAAGAAGAGGTAGGTCCAGAAGATCGTGAAGGCGAAGGCCAACTTGCCCAGGTCGTGGCGCTGCTGGAGGCCGATCGCGTGCTCGAAGTCCTTATGGCGGCCTCGCAGGTAGAGACTCCAGACCGCCGTAGCCGCGATACCACCCCAGAACGCGCCCATCCAGAACCAGGGCGCCAGCATCGAGCTGTACCAGTGCGGCTCGAGCGACATGACCCAGTCGTACGAGACCATGGTCATCACGGCGACGTATACGAGCACGAGGGCCGGTGCGATGCGCGTCATCCGGTGGTAGCTGTCGATCTCCTCCTGCTCCTGGCCGGCCCACCCCTGGGTGAGGCGATCCCGCCACGTGGCGCGACCGGGATCGTCCTCTTCCCCTTCCCCGCTGAGCCCCATGTCGGGCCGCACCGCAAGATAGATGAAGTAGACGGCGACGCCGACCAGCAGCGCGAACCCCACCACGTTCCGGGAGATCAGGAACGGGATATTGAGATACGCGGCCTTCTTCTGGAGCTCGGGATCCCCGGACATCTGGGAGATCCACGGGAAGTACTGTTCCCGCAGCGTGAGCATGGGCAGCAAGAGCACGAACGCGATCGGAAGAAACGCACCCTGCGCCTGGCTCACCCGACGCACCGACCAGTTCCATTTCGACTTCGTGATCCACGTGGCCGCGGCCACGATCACCCCACCCGCCGAGATGCTGGTGAAGAAGAGCCAGTTGCTGACGTAGCAGACCCAGGCCTCACGCGGATTCTGGAACAGCCGCACGACGAACGCCGCAAGCCCGATCGCGAACAGGGCGCCCGCGAACGTGGACGCGCGCTTCGACCGCGGGAGGTAGCGGACCGGGATCTCTTCAGGAAGATGAACGTGCACCGCCATGGTCTCAGTCTCCGCCCTGCTGGTCCGCTTGCTCCCTGTTGTACCGCTGCTGGAGGGTGCGGAGGTAGTTGATGATGTCCCAGCGGTCGAAGTGGCTGATCCGGCTCCCGTACTCGGGCATCAGGCCACGGCCCACCCGGATCATCCCGTAGATGTACTGGTCACTGAAGCCCTGCTCCCTCGGCCCGGCGAGATTGTACGCCGACACCACCGGGTGCTTCGCGGCGATATAGGCGTCCTTGCCGATCCCGTCTTCGCCGTGGCAGGGTGCGCAGAAGCGCACGAAGAGCACCTTGCCGCGGGCCAGGTCCGTCGAATCCGCTCCAGGATTGACCAGGCTCTGCACGATCGAGTCGCCTGTACCGATCGGGAGCATGTCCTGCTGGGTGAACGGCGGAACGTCCACGCCCTCGGGCTCGCCGATGTTCACCTCGCCCTTCGCGGGCGGGAAGTTCCCAGAAGCGAAGGAAACCGAGTGAGGCGGCTCCGGGCGCGGGTTCTCGTACGGGTCGAAGGAGCGTTGGTCGCGCATGCTCCGTCCGAAGATGTCGACCATCACGTTGTCCAGGGGATGGCACCCCGCGGCGACGCCCGCGAGGACCGCCGTCACCAGGATCCGAATCCCTCGTGTCTTACGCATGGGCGGCCTCCGCACCTTCGCGGAGCTCGTTGGGCTCCTGCTTCTCGATGATGCGCCGCGCCTCGTCCGCCCGCTCGTTGGGCACGACCACGTACACGCCGTAGCGCCCACCGCTGTAGTCGGGGTCGTAGATCATGCTGGGCCTGAAATCCGGGAGCCGGGCGTTGATGAACAGCCCGATGACCGTGGCCAGAGCCCCGAAGAGCACCGTCAGCTCGAACGCGATGACGATGTACGGCGGAATGGAGATCTGGGGTTTGCCCCCCACGATCAACGCCCAGTCGATCGACGTCCACGACGTAAGGGCGAACCCGGTCGCGGTACCCGTGAGCCCTCCGACCAGCGTGAACACACGCACCGGGCTCTGGTCGTAGCCGAGAGCCGCCTCGATGTGGTGCTCGGGGTAGGGCGTGTAGACCCGGATCTCCTTGAACCCGGCCTTCCGCAGCCCCTCGATGGTGTCCACGGTCGAGTCCAGGTATTCGAAGGAGGCCAGGAAGCCGTGCGACGTCTCGCTCATGAGTGCGCCTCCCCCGTCCTGTGCCGTATCGGTGCCGGAAGGACTTCCTTCAACTCCGAGATCGCCACCGGAGGCAAGATCCGCGTGAACAGCAGGAACCAGAAGAAGAACCAGCAGAAGCTGCCGATGAGGATCCCCATCTCCGTGTACGACGGGCGGTAGATGCCCCAGGCGAACGGCTCGAACTCGTGACTCAGCGAGGTCACCACGATCACGTAGCGCTCGAACCACATCCCGATGTTCACGAAGATCGAGATGACCCAGAGGGCGGGGATCGAATACCGGATCCGCTTGAACCAGAGCAGCTGCGGCACGAAGCCGTTGCAGACGAGCATGATCCAGCCCGCCCACCAGTACGTGCCGAACATCCGGTTCCAGATCGACGCGCGCTCGACGACGTCCGCTCCGTACCAGGCCAGGAAGTACTCCACCAGGTACGAGTAGAAGACGATCATGCCCGTCAGGAGGCAGAGCTTCGCGAGCGCGTCGAAGTGCTTGGTGGTCAGGTACTTCTCGAGCCCCCAGACCTTGCGCATCGGGACTATGAGCGTGATGACCATGGCCACGCCGCTGTAGATCGCCCCGGCGACGAAGTAGGGAGCGAAGATCGTCGAGTGCCAGCCCGGGACGATGGCCATCGCGAAGTCCCAGGACACGACCGAGTGCACCGAAAGCACGAGCGGCGTCGCGAGCGCGGCCAGGAAGATGTAGGCCTTTCCGAAGTGGTGCCACTGCCGGTCCGTGCCACGCCAACCCAGCGAGATGACGCTGTAGAATTTCTTGCGCAGGCCCGTCGTGCCGTCACGAGCGGCCGCGATATCAGGAATCGTCCCCAGGAAGAAGAAGACGGCGGACACCGTGAAATAGGTCGTGACCGCGAACACGTCCCAGATCAAGGGTGACTTGAAGTTCGGCCAGAGAAAACGGGAGTTCGGGTAGGGGAAGAGCCAGTATGCGTGCCAGGCCCGGCCGAGGTGGATGAGCGGGAAGAGCCCGGCCGTCATCACCGCGAACACCGTCATGGCCTCGGCGGCCCGGTAGACGGACTGCCGCCATGGCGCTCGGAAGAGGAAGAGGATCGCGGAGATGAGCGTGCCGGAGTGCGCGATACCCACCCAGAACACGAACGAGGTGATGTAGACGCCCCATCCGACCGGGATGTTCAGCCCGGAGGCGCCGATGCCGAGGATCAACTGGTGGATCCACGATCCCCAGAAGAGAACCACGCCCGCGCCGGCTGCCAGGAAGAGCGCCCACCACCCCTTCCCCGGACGGCTCAGGATCCTGACGATATCCTCGTTGACCTGGCCGAGCCGCTCGACATCCGGGTGGGTCAGCGCGCCCCGCCTGACTCGCTCAGCGCTCGCCGTCGTCGCCATCAGGCACCCTCCTCTGACGAGACCTGGTGGAAGGTGACCTTCTTCAGGTAGTTGACGCCGGGTTGCGTGTTCAGGTGTTCGTTCAGGACCCGGTACGTGCGCTCGTTCGCGGCCACCTGCGACACCCGGGACTGCGGATCGCGCAGGTTGCCCCAGACGATGGCCTCGGCGGGACAGCTCTGCTGGCACGCCATCAGCACCTCACCGTCCTTGGGGATCGACCCCCGGTCCTCCAGCGCGACCCGGTTCTCCGCTTCCCGCACGCGCTGGATGCAGAAGCTGCACTTCTCCATGACGCCGTTGTCGCGTACGGTGACGTCCGGGTTCCACTGCCAGTTCATCGGCTCGGGCACCGCGTCCGTGTAGCGCAGCCAGTTGAACGTCCGAACCTTGTAGGGGCAGTTGTTCGAGCAGTACCGCGTGCCCACGCACCGGTTGTAGATCTGGACGTTCACACCCTCCGGGTTGCTGATCGTGGCGAACACCGGGCAGACCGGCTCGCAAGGCGCGTTGCTGCAGTGCTGGCAGAGCATGGGAATCACCCGCACGTCCACCGCACCCGGCTTGGTCGCGTCGACCCTCTCGTAGTAGGTCTCGATGCGCAGCCAGTGCATCTCTCGGCCCATCAACACCTGGTCCTCACCCACCCACGGCACGTTGTTCTCCGACATGCAGGCGACGACGCACGCGCTGCAGCCGGTGCATTTGTCGAGGTCGATGGCCATGCCCCAGCGCGCGCGGCTCTCGGGATTCTCGTACATCCCGTGGCGCGAGCCCTCGAGCGGAAACGAGTTGGGGGAGTTCGGCGAGGGGATCGGAACGAAGCCCCCCGTGCCCGACAGCTCCTCGATCATCTCGTCCGCTCCCTCCGGCTCACCGCCATGGCCGAGCGCTGCCAGGCTGACGGCCGGCGCGATCGGACGGCCGGCCTCGCTGGTGGAGCCCGAGACCGACGCGAGCCGGCGGTGCCGGCCCGTGGGCGTTACGGACACCTTGGTCGCGAGGGTCACGAAGGCGCCGGAAGGCTGCTCGGCGACCGCCGGCAGGAGATCCATCGCGTTAACGCCGTTCCCGTTCGCGAAGCGACCGAAGTCCGTGTGGCCCAATCCCATCGCGAGCGCCACGGCGTCCGCCCGGATGCCCGGATAGGGCCACACGGGCACCTCGAGGGATCCGTAGGGAGACGTCACCGTGACGATGTCGCCCTCGCGCAGGCCGTGTGCTTCGACGGTGTCGGGGTGCATCTCGAGCCACGAATGCCAAGTGATCTTGGAGACCTGGTCCGGCATCTCCAGGAGCCAGGGCGCGTTCGTGTGCTCGCCCCCGCCGAAACGAGGCGAGGGATGGACCAGCAGCGTCAGGTCGCCATCCCCGTCGAGCGTGGGCACGTCGAACACCAACGCCTTGTCCGGAGCCCGCAGCTCGGTGGACGTGGCACCCTGGGCGACCTCGAGCTTCCACACACCGTTGCGAAGCATCTCGCGCCAGTCGTGATCG
Source organism: uncultured Gemmatimonadales bacterium (assembly GCA_963751265.1). GTDB lineage: Bacteria > Gemmatimonadota > Gemmatimonadetes > Longimicrobiales > Gaopeijiaceae > SZUA-318. The sequence goes on from CAVVTU010000005.1 coordinate 260,300, forward strand.
AAGTTGGCGCCCCGGTACATGCGCCGGTGCGCCGCCTGCAGGTACTCGTAGAAGGTCGCCCCACCCAGGTCGTTACCGAGGCGGGAGGCCACCGCCAGCAGCACGTCGGCGGTCTGCTTGGCGTCGAAGTGCGGCACGGGCTCCATGACCGGCTGTCGGAGCGCGTAGAGGCCCGGCCTCGGGTTCGAGTCGCCCCAGGACTCCAGGAAGTGCCGGTCGGGAAGGATCAGATCCGCCACGGCCGCCGTCTCGTCCGGAGCGGACGCGCAGGACACCTTGAAGGCCACCGACGAGAACGCGTCGTCGAAGCCTGAAGGGGAGGGCAGCGAATAAGCGGGGTTCACGCCGTGGATCATGGCGACGCTCACCTCGCCGGCCGCCATGGAGCGAATGCCATCCTCGAGGTCCGCGTAGGGCCGGGCGGCGAGGGTGGAGCCACCGTCGAGGTGCAGCGTGCGTCCCACGTTGCCGGCTACGGCATTGAGGATCAACACCGCCAGGTTGGCCGCCGTCGCGTTGCGGTGGTGCGCCCCGGTTCCAGGCCCCATCGCGAGGCTCGGTCCCTGCGAGACGAACCGGTGGGCGAGCCCGCGGATGTCGTCTTCCGTGATGCCCGCGGCTTGTGCCGCGGAGCGCGGATCGTAGGTCCGGAGCACCGACGCATAGGGACCGGCGGTGGCGCCGTCCTGCGCGATGACGGAGGCCATCCCGAGCGCGACCGCCGCCTCGGAACCGGGCTCGATGGGCACCCATTCGTCGGCGTTGAAGCCGGTGAGCGAGAGGCGGGGTCCCACGAAGACGAAGTGCCCCTTGGTGCCGTGGGAGTCCACGGCGCTCATGCGGGAGAACGCCCGTCCATCCTCCACCGGAGAGATCCCGCTCTCCAGGAAGTCCGATCCGAACGAGATCAGGAACCGCGAGCCTTCGATATCGTAGCGAGGCAGGCCGTCGTAGCCGAAGGCCATGCGCGTCGCCTCACGCAGAGGCGCGTCGGAGACGGTCTCGTACTCCACGCGCCGGCCGCCGCCCACCGCCTTCAGGAAGTCGTCCACAAGCTGCGACTGCGTGGGCCCTTCCGGCTTGCCGATATAGAGGACCTTCCCGCCCGCGGAGCCGAGCTTCTCGGCAAGGAGCTTCTCGGCCTCGTCCCAACTCGCGGCCCTCAGCGTCCCGTTCTCCCGGATCATCGGGCCGCTGTAGCGGTCGGGATTGTAGAGATGTTGGAGCGACGCGTGCCCCTTGGGGCAGAGGGCTCCGTTCGAGATCGGGTGTCGGGGATTGCCCTCCAGCTTCACCGCCCGGCCCTCGCGGGTACGAACCCACATCCCGCACTGGGCGGAGCAGCCATCGCACACGGTCGTGTACCACGTGGCCACGCCCGGCGTGATGTCCTCGGGCAGGGTGACGTAGGGAAGGAGGCGCTCGGCGTTCTTGGTGGAACACCCGGTGAGCGCCGCCCCTGCGCCGCTCACGCCCAGCACCTTCAGGAAATCACGTCGTTCGATGCCTCGGCTCATGTCCGTGTCCCCCGGCCTAGGGAAGTGCAACGCGTGAGCGTTGGCATTCGAGCGCCGCCGACATCCGCCACGACGGCGTTGGCCCTCCTCGAAAGAGCGATGCTACTTCCGCGTCGGCCCGCCTTGTCGTGGCAGCGCAGCGACGCTCTCGGTCCTCAACGTTCACGTGTCGCACTCCCCTAGTAGTGGCACACGGAGCAGTCCGTGGACGCACCCCTTTCTCGGTGACAGCTCACGCACCACCCCATATTGTGACCACCCCAGACCGGGTTGGGCTTGTTGATCACGTAGGTTTCCTGGACCTGCCCATGGCACTCTTGGCAGGTCAGTCCCGCATGGATGTGGCGCATGTGCGGGTAGTGGGCGTGGTCGGAGATCTTGTAGATGCGCACCCAGGGGATCGGCTTCTTCTCCTCCCAATACTTCTTGAGCTTGGCGATCTCTTCGGGGTGCGCCGTCCCGGGAATCACCTGGTGGCACCCCATGCACAAAGACACCGGCGGAAGGCCCGCGTCGACCGAACGCTCTGCCGAGAAATGGCAGTACTGACAGTCGATCTTGTAGGTACCGGCGTGGATGTCGTGGGGAAACGCGATGGGCTGCCCGGTCGGGTAGGATGCCGGGTCGTCGGCTGGCGTCGAGACACGGATGGTGTCCTGAGCCTGAGCCTGGCTGGTCTGGCCGTCGGTGCTCTGCGCCTGAACGAACGCGAGACCGGCCAGCGCAGCGAGGCCAGCGAGACCGCCGATCAGCCTTGTCTTTCTCATCAGCGCTGTGCTCCTGGGCTCCGCTTCTGGCCAAGCAGCGAAGCCCGGGAAGGAGGGTGCACAAGAGGGCCGGCCTCACATCGCGTATCGGTGAAGCCAACCCGGGCAAAGCGGCATCAACCTAGACGGCGCCCCGAAATGGGTCAAGGTCGAGGACAGCCACGAATCAGAACCTTTTTCAGGGGGCGGGGGTTATAGTTTGCCCACGTTCGGCCCTCACGGGAGCCGGGTCGCGCGTCGGACCGTGTCGGAATCCCACCTTAGCCGAAACGGTGCCGGGCCGGCCGCCGTTCGGGCCCGGGGCCGCGACTTCTGGAACACCACGATTCATGCCCGAATCCACTGCGCACACCTCGGTGAGGGAGGCCCGCCCGTCCCTGGAGCTTCTCGACCAGCTCGTCCAGGAGGTGGAGACGGTCTTCCACGGCAAGCGCGAGGTCGTGCGTCTCGCGCTGGCCGCGCTCCTCGCGCGGGGACACGTGCTCTTCGAGGATGTCCCGGGTGTCGGTAAGACGACCCTCGCGCACGCGTTGGCCAAGGTGCTCGGCGTCGGCTTCCGCCGGATCCAGTTCACGTCGGATCTGCTCCCCTCGGACGTTCTGGGCGTCTCGGTCTACAATCCCCGGACGGCGGAGTTCGAGACCCGCCCTGGACCCATCTTCGCCAACGTGATCCTCGCGGACGAAATCAACCGGGCTCCCCCGCGCACGCAGAGCGGGCTGCTCGAAGCCATGCAGGAAGGTCGGGTCACGATCGACGACACCACGCACGATCTGCCGACCCCGTTTCTGGTGATGGCTACGCAGAACCCGCTCGAGCATCACGGCACGTACCCGCTGCCGGAGAGCCAGCTCGACCGCTTTCTCATGCGCATCACCATCGGATATCCGGGACGGGAGGCGGAGCGGCGCATCCTGACCGAGTCCTCGAGGCTGGAGCCTGTCATGGACCGGCTCCGGACCGTGCTGACCCCCACACAGGTGATCCAGCTCCAGGAGCGCGTGGACGAAGTGGACGCGGACGAGGCCATCGTCGACTACCTCATGGCCGTGGTCGAGCGCACCCGTACCTCACCCCGCCTGCGCATGGGCGTGAGCCCTCGCGGAGCGATCGCCCTCTACCGGGCTTCCAGAGCGCTCGCCCTCACCCGGGGACGCACGTACCTGGTGCCCGACGACGTGCGTGATCTCGTGGTCCCCTGCCTGGCCCACAGGATCCTCCCGTCCGGGGTTTCGGGAGCGACCCTGGATGCGCACGAGCAGTCCGCTCAGCTCCTGGAGACCATCCTCGAAGAGGTCGAGGCGCCGGTGTGAGCACGCGTGCTCGGGGCCGGCTGGACGGTCACGCGCCGAGCACGAGCCCCGGGACACGCCCGGGCCGAGCGCTGCGCGCGCTCGCCGCTCTGCCGCGATGGGTCCGCACCATGCGCAAGCGCCTGCACGCGTGGCGCCGGATCCACTTCACGGCGGGAGGGCTGGTGTTCACGTTGGGCACGTTCGCCGTCGGCTTCGCGGCCATGAACACCGGTAACAACCTCCTCTATCTACTGCTCGGCTCCATGCTCGGCTTCATCGCGGTCAGCGGTTGGCTTTCGGAGCAGGCGATCCGGGGTCTCCGGATCGAACGGAGCATCCCGCGGGCGGTCACGGTAGGCCAGGACTTCCGCATCGGTTACCGTGTCTGGAACTCCAAGCATCGCCTACCATCCTTGGCCATCGAGCTCACCGAGCGCGGGCTCCCCCACGCAGCCTTCCTCGCCCATGTCGCCGCCGACGGTGAAGCCCGGACGCGCTCGGTGAACCGCTTCAAGCGCCGCGGCACCTTTCCCCTGGGCACCGTGACGCTCTCCACCTCCTTCCCGTTCGGGCTCTTCCGAAAGGAGCGCGACCTGGAGATCCCGGGCGAGCTGGTGGTCTGGCCCCGTTACGACCGACCGGTACGCACACCGTCGGAGGGAGGGGGGCGTGTCCCCCGGATGGCCGCCTCCGCGGTCGGCTCCCTCGGTGCGCGCGGCGAATATCGAAGCCTGAGGGGGTATCGCGCGGGTGACGATCCCCGTGACATCCACTGGCGATCTTCGGCACGTCTTCGCGAGCCCGTCGTTCGTGAGTACGAGCGCGACGGAGCGGAGACGCGCTGGATCTGCCTGGACACGCGCGGTGAGCAGGACGAGGCCGCCGAGGTGGCGATCGAGGTCGCGGCATCGCTGGCGGCGGGGGCGGTGGCGCTCGGTCGTCCAATCGCACTCGCCGCGGCCAACGCCGTGGTCGATCCCGGCCAAGGTCCCGGTCAACTCGAGCGGATCCTGGACGTGCTCGCTCGGGTGGACTTCACACCCGACGCACCGCCTCCCCTGGCTCCCGTGAGCCCCGCGAGCTGCGTCCTCGTCACGATCGAAGGAGGGGCCGGCTTCGGCGACGTTCTGGCCGTGGGGCCCGACGCCCGGCTGGACCCGGAAGGGAGGCTCGAGGCATGAACCTGAGGCTCCTGCATCGGCGGCTGGCGATCCTCATGGGTTTGGCCGGACTGGTGGCGTTCGCCGGAGGGGCCGGCTTCGAGCCGGTGGCCACGGTGCTCTCCACGGTCGCCCTGCTGACCGCTCTCTTCTGGCACCCCGACGCCCAGACCTCGAGCCGGTTGGAGCGTGTGTGGCTTCCGGTCGCCGCGCTCCTGGTGATCCGCGCGCTGTACCACATGTTCGTCGTGCACGACGACGTGGTGATCCCGGTGGTGGATCTTCTCCTGCTCCTCCTGTCGGCGGAGGCGCTCCGTTCTCTGGATGCTCCGAACGATCTGCGTCTCTACGCACTTTCATTCGCCCTCGTGCTCGCATCGACCGCGTACCGGCCGGGGGTGGTCTTCCTGCTCGCCTTCGTCGCGTACGTGGGGCTGGCCACCGTGGCGCTCATGGTGGGGCATCTGCGCCGCACCGCCGAGCGCCACCGCGTTCGCGTCGTCCCGTTGGGGCGAGGGATCGTCGGAACGACGGTGGCGCTCTCGCTCGTGACCCTCCTCGTGGCGGTGGTGGTGTTCCTGACCTTCCCACGCGTGTCACGAGGCTGGACGGGGAGAGGAGCAAGCCCCACCACCAGCATCGCCGGTTTCAGCAACGTCGTCTCCCTGGCGGACTACGGATCCCGTATCTACGGCAACCCGCAGATCGTGCTGCGCGTGGAGTTCCCGGACAGCCAGCCCGCGGCCCAGGCGATTCCGACGCTCCACTGGCGTGGGCGCTCGTACGATCACTTCGACGGTATCCAGTGGAGCCGCTCCCGTGGACTTCCGCCCTCTTCGGCGCCCACTCGCTGGTACCAAAATCGATGGGGGGGTGGAATCGTAGCCCAGAAGATTTACGCGGCGCCGCTCGACACGCGCGTGCTCTTCACGCTCCACCCGGTCGTTGGCATCAACCCGGAGAGCAACATCCAACCGCTGCTCGACAACGCGGGGGACTTCGTCTACTGGGGTTCGGGAGCACCGGCCTACACGGTGTATTCCCGGAGGGAGCCCCCGGCATCCCGTGACTTGCGCAACGACCGGATGACCGAGCGCTTCACACCCTCGGCCCGATACTACCTGCAGCTTCCCGAGTTGGACCCGAGGATCCCCGCGCTCGCCGATTCGCTGACCCGGGGGCTGGAAACGCGCTACGACAAGGTCATGGCGATCCAGACGTGGCTGCGGAGCCTGCGTTACACGCTCGATCTCCCCGCCACGGCCGGGGAAGCCACCCTGACGAACTTCCTGTTCGTGCGACAGGCCGGGCACTGCGAATACTTCTCCACGGCCATGGTGGTGCTCCTCCGCACGCTCGGGATCGAGGCCCGCAACGTAAACGGATTCCTGGGCGGCGAATGGAGCCAGTTCGGAGACTACCTGGCGGTCACACAGAACCAGGCGCACTCCTGGGTGGAGGTCTGGTTCTCCGGGTACGGATGGGTGACGTTCGATCCCACGCCCGGCGGGGGAGACACGGGCGAGCGAGCGCAGGCCTGGTTCTGGCCGGGCCGTTTTCTCTTCGACGCGATCCAGCACCGCTGGAGCAAATGGGTGCTGGACTACAACATGCAGTCCCAGGCCGGCATCCTCCAGCATTGGTCCGAAGCCCTGGGAGGAGGGGAGAGAGCGACGGAACGCGGTCGTGCCGCGCCCAGCGACTCAGGCGGACGCGCGAGCCAATGGCTCGCGATTCTCGCGCTCCTCCTCGTGGTCGTCGGGATCTTGCGGATGCGTCGCGGTCATCGAAGACTCCCGCCGGCGACGCGTATGTATATGATGTTGCGTAGACACTGCGCGCGTGCTGGCCTCGGTGTGTCACCCGGGCTGACTCCGCTCGCACTGGTCGATCGTGTTCACGAGTGGCGAGCATCCGCCGGCCGACCCGCCGAGCGGGTGGTGGACCTCTACCTCAGGGCTCGTTACGGTCATGAGCAGCTTGGGGAGTCCGAGCTGAAGGAGATGCATCAAGCACTGGGTGCGGCGCGGCGCACCCTGCGGGTCCGGGCCTGAGCGCGTCGTTGGAGCATCCGGGGCCGTGGCTCCCGGAACGAGACTTCGTCGGACTGGCGCGGAGTTCCTTCAGGAGGCGGAGCATCGATGACCGAGAACAACGCCGAGACGGCCCCTCCGTGGGGTGAGCGCCCCATCCCGGCCCACGGCGAGATCCAACGGCTCGACATTGGGCCTCTCACACTATGGCTCAAGGGACTCGACAACGAGGTGTGGCTAGGCTTCCAGAGGGCCGGAGGGACCCCCGTCCCTTCGGGCGACGTGCCGCCGGAGGATCTCGACTGGAGCCGTTGGGCCTTGAGCGACGCGCCCCACCGTCTCCGTCTCCGGCCGGTGCTTCCGGACCGGCTGCTCGTCGTGAAGCCCGAACACCCTTTCACCTTGCTGCGCAAGGCCAAAGCCCGGGTCTACATGCGGGTGCCTGCCTGGGTCCGGGTCGAGGCGCTGGTGGGGTCTCGCAACAAAGGAGCCACGTTGATGGAGATCCCCACCGAGATCCTCTCCGACACCTGGTGGGGCGACTTCCTGACCGGGGAGCTCGGCTATTGGCTCACCACCAAGGCCCGGCGCGAGCTGCGGGCGGAGCTCTTCGAGCCCCATCTGGTCATGAGCGCGCTCCAGCTTACGAACCGCTCCGAGGACGACCTCCGAGCCGAGAAGCTGGCGCTCCGGGTGGAGCACCTGTCCGTCTACGAGAAGGACGCCCGGCTCTGGGCCGAGGAGACCAAGGTCTTCTACCTCGGCGAGGAGGAGGGAAGCGACATTCGCATGGAGGACAAGCCTCCGGTGGAGGCCGAGGGGGCCCGTGAAATCTCTCCCGCCCGGGCCCAGGTGAAAGGGCTCCGGGTGCGCACCTTCGAGCGTCTCAAAGCCCTCTCGGGATGGTGAGGCACGAGCCATGAACCTACTACTTCTCGTCCAAGCTCAAGCCACCGGAATGTCGACCTGGAGCTTGAGGCACATCCTGGCGCAGGGGCTTCCCACCCTCATCCGCTCGGGACTGCTCCTCTTCGTCGGCATTCCGGTGACGTGGGTCGTCAGCCGCTGGGTCCGCAACTGGGCCACGAAGGCCTACAACCCCCAGCGTGGCCTGATCGTCGGAAAGCTGATCTACTACCCCAGCCTCCTGCTGATTCTCGTCTCCGTGCTCACCGAGCTCGGCTTCAGCCTCTCCCCGCTCATGGGAGCCGCCGGGATCCTGGGCGTCGCGCTGGGCTTCGCGTCGCAGACGTCGGTGTCCAACATCATCAGCGGGTTCTTCCTCATCGCCGAGGAGCCGTTCGAGGTCGGCGATGTCATCCAGGTCGGGGACGTGACCGGGCAGGTCCTCACGATCGACACGCTCTCGGTGAAGATCCGCACGTTCGACAACCGCATGGTGCGCATCCCCAACGAGACGCTGGTGAAGAGCCAGGTCACCACCGTGACTCGCTTCCCGATCCGCCGCATGGACATCCAGATCGGGGTCGCCTACAAGGAGGACGCCGAGCACGTGAGGCAGGTGCTCATGGACGTGGCGACCGCGAATCCCCACGTGCTCATGGAGCCGGAGCCCCTCTTCATCAACAGGGGCTTCGGCACGTCTTCTCTGGACCTCACGTTCGCAGCCTGGGCCAAGTCCGATCAGTTCCTCACGGTGCGCAACCAGCTCACCCACGACATCAAGGTTCGCTTCGACGCCGAGGGTATCGAGATTCCGTTCCCGCACCTCTCGCTCTACACCGGGTCCGTGACGGATCCGTTCCCGGTCCGTGTGGTCAGTGACCAGGAGGAAGCATGACCGCCGAGCGCAAGTCCGGGCTCCACGTGACGACCCTCGCCCACGGTGGACGCATCTGGGAGGCCTACCTCGAGTTCGCCGACGATCCCCACCGGCCCGATGCGTACCGGGCCCGCCTCCGCTTCGAGGCCGCCGACGCCGAGGAAGGTGACGAGCCCGCGCGCACCGGCGTGATCATCATCGAGCCCTCCTACGAGGAGGCGGTGAAGAAGGCCCGCATGTTCGACGATCGCCAACTCGAAGGGTTCCTCCGGTCGGCGTTGCCAGAGGTCGAGTAGGAGCTATGGGCGTCGCAAGTTAGTGTCAGACATGACGTTGAACACGACGCCGAGGCTGCGGTCGGATCAGAATTTGATTCCGATGTTGACGAGGCGCACGGTGGGCACGACCGCCGACGCGTCGCCCAGGTCACCGGCGAACAGCCGGTCCGCGCCCATGCCCAGACTCACGTAGAAGTTGGGTTTGGCGCCCAGGAGCCAAGCGTAGCCGAGCTCGAAGCCCAGCCCGAGAACGGTATGGGAGTTGCCGGACTCCTCCAGGCTCGTCACGCCTCCGTCGAACCCGAAGAAGAAGCGGTCGAAGGCGGCGGCGGGATAGTATCGCCAGAACCCACGTGCACTGAAGTACGTGTCGTTGGGGTCTCCGAAGTCCACGCGCGAGACCCGCGCCCCCGCCGTGGCGGTAGGCGAAACCTGGTGTTCCCACTCGACGTTGAACCACTCCGCGATAAGAAGGAACGGGTTCGCGGAGACCACGTTCAGCCCATCCGCCGTCGACTGGGCCCCCGTTTGCGCCGCCGCTCGGCCGGGAACGAGTGCCACAGCCAACGCGAGCACGATCCACCACCGTCCCGTGCACATGCCTCCCTCCCGTCTTCGACGTGACCTCGAGCCCCGCCTTCAGATTGAATCCTCTGTGTATGCTGCGACAGGGTGGAATCACCGGAATTTCGACGGGCGGGACTCCCCCGGGACCGGAGCCCCGGGACGTCCGTCTCCGAACCATCCGCCTACTGCCCCGAGCCCTCACGCACGAACGTGATGTAGTCGGTGTTCACCGGACTGTGGCCCGCATCCCGGGTCCGCAGGGCGATCTGGCCACGATGGTACGTCCCGTGCAGCGCCACATGGAGCAGGATGTCGGCGAGCGCCGTCCGGTACTCGGTGCCTTTCGAGTTCCGGTACACGATCTCCCGTTCCAGAGCTTCGGGCGTGAGTCCGCCCACGATCTTCCGATACGCGCGTACGTTCTCCCGGGAGAGCTCGGCGCACTGAGCAGCCGAGAGCGAGGGCCAGATCTTCAGATGCTCGCTCTGTCCGGTCTCGATACGCGCGAACCAGACCACCTCGCTCGCCAACAGGTGTGACAGCAAATGGAGTCCTTGGGCGTCGTCCGTGCGGGCCACCGCCTCCAGCACGCGCTCGTTCGCCCAGGCCAGGTGCTCCACAAGCCTTCTCAGGGACTCGATCATTGCTTTACCCAGTAGACCTTCACCACGGGATACGGGTCTCGCGATAAGGTGTATACCCGTCCGTCACCGCTGTGCGCCAGGATCTTCGGCCAGGCGGGAAGCCCCGCCTTCCATTCGCCGGAAGCGGTGAGCCAACGACTCTCGAGCCTCGTTGCGCCCGTCTTCGGATAGCGTCCGAGCTGGACCAGGAGATCCTGCCCGAACCACTGGAGCCCCTCCACCACGTTCCAGGAACGGGAGGCCGACGTGTCGGCCGGGCTCGCCGTTCGCCGTCCCACGTAGCCGGAGCGCCTGAAGGAGGGAATCGAGTCGCGACGCATCAGCGTTCCATCAGGCGAGAAGAGAAGCAGCTCGCCCGGGACGCGGCTGGCCACAGCCACGGCGCCGGCCTCGGACGAGCATCCGATCTCCGCCGCCGCGTTGAGCCCGACCTCGAACGGAGTCCCGCCTTTCAGTGCCCCGAACGACCGGACGAGTCCTCCGTGCGTGGTGGTCTCGTGCACCAGCGTGCTGTCGTAGCGTCCCAGGACGAAGAGGCGGCTGTCCAGGGCGCACACACCGGAGACGGCGAACGGCAAGTCGACCGGGCCGACCCGTTCCACCGAGTCGGTGGCTCGTCGGAACGTGACGAGTCTCCCCCGGTTGGGATCCAGCACCACGAACGTGTCGGCCCGCACCGCCGCGACGGCGCCGACGGTCGTGAAGTCGTCCGGTCCCGGCCCGACACGCCCGAATGAAGCGACCTCGTGTCCGCCGGCGAAGAGCTTCACACGGCCGGCCGTGGCGTCCGAGACCACCTCTACATCGGGGTCGAGCACAGCCATCCCGTCTATCGAGCCGAACGTGTGCTGGTCGCCCAGGGTCGTCTCCGCGGACGACGGAACGCGGGACAGGCCGGTGAAGAAGTCCTTGGCCGTCGGGGCGGAGACCTTTCCACCACACGCCGCGACCAGGGGCACGGCAACCTGGATCAGGGTGAGGCGGAGTCGAGATCGACTCCGCGTGCCGGGTGGAGGCGCGGGCGCACATGCGGTCGAGCGTCGCGGCGTCGCCGGCACGGCGCGGGTCGGCTCGTGCCGACGACGTAGGATGGTGTGATTCATGGACTTCATATGCGTTGGCGAGGGGCAGCCGTCACGGCTCCTTCCGCTCGATCGTTCGTAATACGTATGGCGAAGACGTCCGACGAAGCCAACGGGACATGCTCATGACACGGATTCACGGGTACCTGCTTGCCCTCCTCCTCGCGCTGCCGACCTGCACGTCTCCGAGCGCCCCGGCGGTGATCGCCGGAACCTGGGGAGGCGCCAGCGTCAGCCTCGTGCTCGATGCGCAGGGAGGTGACCTCACGTACCTGTGTGGAACCGGCAAGATCGACGCCGGCTGGAAGCTGGGCTCCGACGGAACCTTCACCGCGACCGGCGAGCACTTCTACGGGGGCGGACCCTTGCCGGTGGAGGGCCGCACGCCTCATCCCGCCACCTACGTAGGACATGTCGGTGGAGACCAGATGACGCTCACGGTGACCGTCACCGATTCGGAGACCGTGCTGGGCCCCTTCGAGCTGGTGAAGAACGGACCTCAAGTGTCCGAGCTGTGCCTGTAGGAACGCGGTCGCGGGGTCTGCCACCGGCGCGCGAGGGTCCGTGGCCCACCTACATCCGGTAGAGAATCGAAACAACAGCGTAGTGGAGCCACGCGAAGGTATAGACGGCGTCGACGTCCGCTCCCCCCTCGACCGTGCGATAGCCCGCCGCCACCGCCCAGCGAGAACCCGGGTCATATCGCAGCTTGACCGCTACGTCTTCCGCCCGACCGGGTCCGCCGGCGAGCGCGTCCATGTCCGAGCTCAGGTGCCAACGGCCGGCAAAGCGCCAGTCCGAGGCGAGATGCAGGAGCGGCACGAAGCCCAGGTCCTTCTTCCGGCTCGCCGTACTTCCCTGACGGAGCTCGATCAGTGCGTCGCGGATCTTCGCGGTGGCCCCAATGTGCCAGGTCCACCGCTCACCTCGATGGAATCGGTACCGGTACGTCAGGCGATAGGAGTTGAACCGATAGGTGCCCGAGGTGGACACGCCGGGGTCGTACGAAGCGCCCGCGAAGTCCACCCTCTGGTTCAACGAGCCGGTCTCCGTGATGGACAGCGGAGCGACCAGCAGCCGGAGCTGGCTGCGCTCGCCGACGCTCCAGGTGAGGTAGATGCGGCCGGCGGGCCACGGACCGGCTCCGGCGAGATCGCGAAGCGAGAATCGCGTCCCCGAGGGGTCGTTGGGAATGCGCACGTCGTTGCGGCTCTGCCAGACCGAACCGGCCTCGACCTCTACGGTGACGCGATGGGCGTCCTGGGCCCGGCCCGGGCCTGGCAGGAAGAGCGGTGCAACGGAGGCCAGAAGGGCGAGCGCCCGGCGGCGGATCATCTCGGAGCGCTGCCGATCCGCCCTCATCGCCCGGCGGCAGGCCCTGCGCGCTCCTCCAACCAGCCGGCACGCGGAAACGTCAGCATCATTCCGAGAGCGTAGACCGCGGCAGCCACCCATAGGACCTCCTTCACGGCCAGGAGAACGAACAAGACCCCACCCAACAGGGCCGGCACCTCGAGAAGCGCCCAAGATACGAGGAGCAGGCCGAGGGGGCGCACGGACGCGTCTGCACCGGAGCCCTCGCGTCTCGCCCGCGCGGCGACCACCACCGCCTTCCGGCGGAGGGCGAGGGCCCCGCCGAAGCCGACGAAGGTGATCAGCCCCCAGATCTCCACTCCCAGCGTGGCCGACATCGCGTCCGGAGCCAGCCCGTACCGGCCCCCCCGGGTGAGCGCCAACGTGACTCCCCAGAACAGAACCACTCCGATCGACATCCCGGTCGCGAGCACCCGGGCCGTGCGCACGGACGTCCGTGTCGGATCATCCATCTTCGTTCCTCCGGCCCTGGGGTGTCGCCGGGGCGGCGCCGCCTCGGCGGACTTCGTACTCGAGCAGGACGATCCCACTGGGATAGGTCCGCTGGCCGGTGAGCCGCAACCGTCTCCGGATCGCGGGCGCCGGAAGGAAGCGGGAGCCGTCACCGAGCAGGACCGGGATGATGGCGGGCTCCACGGTATCGACCAGGTCGCGCTCGAGCAGACTCCGGAAGAGTTCACCTCCGCCGAACAGCCAGATGTCCTTGCCGTCCAGGGCTCGCACCTCCTCGACGGCCCGCTCGACATCGCCCGAAACGACCGTCACGCCCGGATGGCGTTCGGGCCGCAACGTGCGGCTGAACACGACGACACGCATCTCCGAGAGCGGTCCACCCTTCGGTAGCGCCTCGTAGGTCTTCCGACCCATCAGCAGCGTGTCGAAGCGGCCGAACAGCTCCTCGAAGTCGATCTCCGGGTCCGCGACAATCCAGTCGATCTCTCCGTTCGGACCGGTGATGAAGCCGTCCAGGCTGCACGCCACCTGGTAGCGGATCCGCCTCATGGACCCCTCCGGTCGCGGGTCTCTCGGACCGTCTCTCTCAGGTCCATCGCTTCACTTCCGGGCGTCGACACCGCGCAGGAACGCCCGTACGGCTTCGAGGTTCGCCTCCGGATTGTCCCAGGCAGTGAGGTGCGCGGCCCCCGGAATCACGACCATGCGCGCTCCCGGTGTGAGGCTCGCGAAGTGCTCGACGATGTCGGGGTTCGCCTCGTCGAACTCACCCACGGTGTAGAGCACAGGAACGTGGATCTCGTTCAGGAACGACGTCGCGTCGTAGCTCTTCAGCGTGCCGGTGATCGTGAACTCGCTCGGGCCCTGCATGTAGCCGTAGATCGTCTCGTTCACCGACGCCATGGTGCTGTCCAGGTCCGCCGCGACGGGGTGTCGCCACACATAGCGACCGTAGAACTCGTTCAGGGCGGCCTGGTAATCGGGAGCTTCGAAGTTCTGGTCCACCTCCCGGGTCCGCACGGCCCTCTGCATGGAGTCGGGCAGCGTCTTCAACAGCTCCCTGGCGTTCTCTTCCCAGGCAGGAATGTCGAGCGCCGGGCTCGCGAGCGTGAGGCTCGCCACGTGCTGCGGGTGCGCGCGGTAGTACTCGACGGCCAGGATGGTGCCCCACGAATGGCCGTAGAGGTCCACCCGATCGAGGCCGAGATGGGACCGCAGCGCGTCGAGATCCGCGACGAAGTGCGGGATGTTGAACCTCGTCGTGTCGGTGGTCCGATCGGATTTGCCGCCGCCGAGCTGATCGTAGCGGACGACCAGACGGTCGCTTCCGAGCCCTTCCAACGATTTCAGGTAGTAGCTCGAGAATCCCGGCCCTCCGTGCAGCAGGATGACGGGCGTACCCGATCCGGTCCCGACCACCCGGTACCAGATCTCGCCACCGTCCACACTCAGGCGGCTGCTGTCGGTGGTGATCGACGTGCCGGACGCCACGGTGTCGGAGGCCTGCTTCCCACAACCAAGAAGCAAGGACGCCACGACGAACGCGAGCAACGTGTCATACCGCATTACGACCTCCCTGACTCGAGATGTCTCCGTCCGCCGCCCCCCTCGCATGATCGGATCCGTGCCTCGCGCCGAAGCCTGGTCCTCAAAACCGCCAGTAACGCGGCGAAAAGGCAATCCCCAGGAGCACGAGGATCACCGCGGCCGCGAGCAGCGCAATGACGATCCGGACGACCGGCCGCGTGTGGAACGGTGGCCGCTCCGGCTCGGCAACGGGCGCTTCCGAGCCCGGAAGCGAAGCATCGGAAGCGGATTCGTGGGACGCATCGTCGATGTCGATCATCGTCGCTGACCTCCGGGCACACGCTAGCGATAGGTGGCATCCGCACCGTGGTCGGACAACTGGGCGCCGAACCATCGGTGCACCGCCGTGATCAGCCCGGGATCGGAGGTCGTGAAGACGATCTGGCCGCCCTGAGGCACGTCCGAATACATCACGTCGAGGCGATCCCCGGCGGCGGCCAGCGCCTTCAGGCCCGGCATGTCGGCGCCGTGCAGTGACATGGGATCCGAGAAGTTGCCGCTTCGGAAGAGCATCGCTTCGTGCTCCAGATGCCGCCGAATCAGCGGGATCTGTGCGCTGTCGGCCGGGCTCTTGACCACGACCCGTTGGATACCCCCGGTCACGGTCATCTCGAACACATGCGTGGTCCTGGCCAGGTCGAAGGGCATGACGCGACTTCCCATGTCGTGGATCATGCGCTCCCGATCCGGAGACGCCGTCATCGAGCGTCCGCCCAAGTGCAGGACGGCCAGGGTGCCCACAACGCCGAGGACGGCGCCCAGGCCGGCGATCGCGAGAAGGGTCCATCTGTACCTCGGGGTGCTCTTCTGCTCACTCACGGCTCTGGCCTCCTCCCGGGCTGGTTCAGTATAGGCTACGCCCACCGTTCCAGCACCTTCGCGCGAGCTCCCGCCTCGGTGAGGCGGCGGCGAAGCCCCCGCCCTCGCAACGTCCTCCGTCCACGGGGTATGTTGGTTGCGTGCCTGCCCTCGAGTGCGGACGCCGTGCCACAGGAGCCGATTGTCATGAAGACCGCCATCGTCGCGGGATGCCGTACCCCGTTCGTCCGGTCGGGAACCGTCTTCGCCAACCTCACGGCCATCGAGCTGGGCAAGGTGGCGGTCCGTGAGGCGCTCGCCCGCTCGGGCCTGGGCGGTGACGATGTGGACCAGCTCGTCTACGGGACCGTGGTCCACGACACTCAGGCCCCGAACATTGCCCGCGAGGTCGGTCTCGCGGTGCTGCCCAAAACGGTCCCTGCCGTCACGGTCTCGCGCGCGTGTAGCTCCTCCAACCAAGCCATCGCCGACGGAGCGGCGCTGATCGAGTTGGGACATGCCGACGTAGTGGTCGCCGGCGGGGCAGAGTCGCTCTCCCACGTCCCCATCACCGTGAGCGAGCGACTGGCGAAGATGCTGGTCGAGGCCTCCAGGGGCCGCACACTCGGCGCGCGCCTCGCCCCGTTCCGGAAGCTCCGTCCGCGGGACCTCGTGCCGGTCACCCCGGCCATCGCCGAACACAGCACGGGCGAGACGATGGGCGAGGCTGCCGAGCGCATGGCAAAGGAGAACGGAATCGGCCGATCCGATCAGGACGTCTGGGCGCTCCGCTCTCATCAGCTCGCCGCCGCCGGAACGGCCGATGGGCGCATTCCGGCCGAGATCGCTCCGGTCTACGTACCCCCGCACTTCGAGACGGTGGTCGAGCACGACAACCTCATCCGCACCGACACGAGCCTCGAGGCCCTCGCCAAGCTCCGCCCGGTCTTCGACCGGAAGTACGGGTCGGTGACGGCGGGGAGCTCGTCCCCGCTCACGGACGGGGCCTCGGCCGTGGTGCTCATGAGCGAGGAGCGCGCTCGCGCCGATGGCATCGAACCGCTCGGCTTCGTACGGAGCTGGGCGGTCACCGCGCTCGATCCGGGGGGCCAGCTCCTCCAGGGTCCGGCCTACGCCGCCCCCATCGCGCTGGATCGGGCCGGTCTCACCATGAACGACATCGGCCTCATGGAGATGCACGAGGCCTTCGCCGCCCAGGTGCTGTCCAACCTCCAGGCCCTTTCGTCGCGGGACTTCGCTCGGCAGGAGCTCGGGCGCGCCGAGGCCGTGGGCCACCCCGATCTGGAGCGAATCAACGTGATGGGCGGCTCGATCGCGATCGGGCATCCCTTCGGCGCAACGGGCGCCCGTGTGACGTTGACGCTCTTGAACGAGATGGGGCGCCGCGACGTGCAGTTCGGTCTGCTGACCGTGTGTGCCGCAGGTGGTATGGGATTCGCGATGGTGCTGGAGCGCCGCTGAGCTTGTCGGGGTACCAGGAGCCATGGATACCCACACGCCTCGCGCCCTCCCACTCGTAGCGCGTGCCCGCCACCTCGGCGGTCGCATCGAGGTCCGCGAAGTTCCCGAACACCCGTCCGTAGCCACGGCACCGCTCACCTTCGCCGGGACGGACGGCGGCTACTTCGTCGTGCTGCGCTTCGGCGCGCTCGTATCCGTCGGAACCACACCCGAGGAGGATGCGCACTTCCTCGAGATCGTGAAGCCCCTGGTCGTGGATCCTCAGGCCACCACGGCGGAGGAAGCGGTGGATCTGGTCATCGACTCCGGGGGCAGGGAGGGGGTGCTCCCGGACGGTGAGGTGCAGCTCCACGACCTGGACGTGGAGCGTGCTCAGGTGGTGGCGCACGTGCTCGCCAAGAGCGCGCTGCTCACGTACTACGAAGAGCGTGTGGCTTCCGTGTTCGATCGGGTCGAGGCGCTGGCGGCCCAGCTCCGGGACACCACCGTACCGGCGTCGGGTCGGGACCTGGTCCGGGAGATCGGCGAAGTGCTCCTCATACGCACGCGCATGGTCGGGCGCGTGGAGGTGAGCGAAAAGCCGGAGATCACCTGGGAAGACCCCGACCTGGACCGGCTGTACGGGCAACTGGCCACCGAGTTCGAGCTGCGCGACCGTGACCGGGCGCTTTCGCGAAAGCTCGAATTGATCTCCGACGTTGCGGGCACTTATCTCGAGCTGCTGGATACGCGCAAGTCGCTCCGGCTCGAGTGGTACATCGTCGTGCTCATCCTCGTGGAGATCGTGCTCTTCGTGTGGGAGATCTTCTTCCGCTGAGAGGCCCTCCGGCGAGTCGCCGGCGACGGCGACGAAGGTGAGCATGTTCGGCCACGGGCGTTTTGGCGGGTCAAGCGCGGGCCGCGCCTCGGTCCGCCCCTACCGTCTCGGCGCGCTCGAGGCCAGGTGGTCGCCCGCCGCCATCCGGATGCGGTCTTCGAGTCGGTGTGGGTGGTCACTGCCGATGTAGAGATCCCGCCCGTTCACGAGATGGAGCACCACCGCCTGGTCCCCCCGGGCCGTCCAGGCCTGCTTCTGTCCAAAGCCGCGCAGACCCCATCCCCCGAACTCCTTGATCGGATGGTAACGCACGGACTCGAGACTCCGGATATCCGCGTAGTGTACGCGCTTGGACAGGAGGGGCACCAAACCGAGGTGGACGCGAAGCGCCCCCGTCTCGACGAGCACGGTGGTCCCACCGACGAGCACCTGCAGAAGGCCCCCCAAGGCGAGGACGCCGGCGGCCATCACGAATCGGCGCTCGAAGGGGAGGTCGACGTCCCACCCCGCGAGAATGGGAAGGGCGGCCAGAAGGATGACGCCCCAGACGAGCAGGTTGACCGACGGGGCCCAGGGCGTGCGCTCGCGGTAGACCACATGATCGGAAGGCATCGGTGGTGCGCTCCATCGTCTGATCTCGATCCCCACCCCGCCCGATAAATATCCATACGACCCGGCGAAGAGGATCCTTCATGCTTGTCTTGATATGCTAAAAATCATTATACTGCGTCTTCGTAGATAAGGGAGTACGCGCATGACGCACACGCAGAACGACGTTCAGGCCCGGCTACCGCTCAAGCCCGTCGACCTTCTCGTTCTCATGACCTTGAGCCGGGGTGAGCGGCACGGCTACGGGATCGTCACCGACATCGCCGAGCAGACGGAGGGCCGGATTCGTCTCGTGCCCGGCAACCTCTACTCCGTGCTCCAGCGGCTCGAAGGCGTGGGGCTCCTGACCGAGTCCTCGAGACGGCCGGCTCCGGACCTCGACGATCGCCGCCGTCGTTATTACGCCATCACGCCGTTCGGCAGCCGGGTGCTGGCCGCGGAGGCCGAGAGGCTCCGCCGTCTGGTCGGAGAGGCCGAAGCCCTGGACATCATCTGACATGGGTTCGACGTCCTGGCTGGTAGCCGCCTACAGGGTGCTCCTCCACCTCTATCCCGCTTCGACCAGGGACCAGGTAGGCGGAGACATGGTGGAGTGCTTCCAGGACCTGTGCGTCGAGACGCGCCGACGGCGAGGAAACGCCGGGCTGCTCACCGTTGTCCTCCGGACGTTCGTCGAGCTGCCGTGGAGCGCGGCCCGAGCCCATCGCGACACGCGGAGAATCCGGAAGGGAGGAGCGGGGACCATGGAGACACTCAGGCAAGACATCCGCTTCGCCCTGCGAGGCCTGTTGAAGCGGCCCGGCTTCACGGCCCTGGCCGTGCTCTCGCTCGGGCTCGGCGTGGGCGCGAACACCAGCATGTTCGACATGATGAAGGCCACGGTGTGGACGAGGCTGCCGGTGCCGCACCCCGATCGGCTGGTGAGAGTGTTCGAGGTGCGGGACGACCATCAGGATCTCTCCTACCCCAACTTCGTCGACCTCACGACGCAGGCGGACGTCTTCTCCGGGGCGTTCCTGCACCGGCTCGAAAACTTCGGGTTGCTTGCCGAGGGAACGAGCGAGCGCGTGACCGGGGAGATCGTAACGGCGAGCTACTTCCGGGTGCTCGGCATCGAGCCGGCGCTCGGCCGGTTCATCGACCCGTCCATCGACGGTGCGCCGGAAGCTCCCCTGGTGGCGGTCATCAGCCACCACCTGTGGACCACCACCTTCGGGTCCGACCCCGGCGTGGTCGGCCGCACGATCCAGCTCAACAAGCATCCGGTCGCGATCGTCGGCGTCGCGCCGGCGGCGTTCCACGGTACGAAGTTCGGCATCGCGATGGACATGTGGATTCCCATGCGTGCGTGGGCATTCCAGGAGGGATGGTACTCCACCTGGTCGGCGGCCCGCGACAATACGTCCATGCTGGCCGTGGCACGCCTGGCTCCGGGGGTTTCTCGAGACGAGGCCAACGCCGCCCTCGCCACCCTAGGTGCACGGCTCAGCAAGGAATACCCGGACGCGGACCGCGGCATGACGTTCGAGGCGCTTCCCGAAGGGGCCGCGTCGATCAATCCGGACATGACCTCGCTCCCGAATCTCATCGGCATCATCGCGGTCCTCGCCTCCGGGCTCGTCTTGCTCGTGGCGTGTGGCAACGTGGCCAGCCTCCTTCTCGCTCGCGCGGTGGCACGGCGACGGGAGATCGGGATGAGGGTCGCCCTCGGAGCCGCGCGGGCGCGGTTGGTCCGTCAGCTCTTGACCGAAAGCGTCCTGCTGGGGGGACTGGGTGCCCTGGTCGGCGTGGCGCTCAGCGTCTGGACCTCCTCACTCGACCGATACCTCCTGCCTTCGATTCCGTATCGGCTCGCGATCGACACCACCCCCGACGTCCGCACGCTCTTCTTCACGCTGGGGGCGACCGTGATCGCCGTGCTCGTTTTCGGGCTAGCGCCCGCCCTGCAGGCTTCCCGCGGGGGCGTCGCGGACGTGTTGCGAGGCAGCGACCCGGGTGGAAACGACGGGCCGGACGGCGGCAGGCTCCTGAACTACGTGGTCGTCGGCGTGGTCGCGCTCGCGTTCGTCACGCTCTTCCTCGGCGGCACGTTCCGGCAGAGTCTGGAGCAGATCCAGGCGGTCCGGCCGGGTATCGCGACACACGGACGCCTTCTCGCGAGCGTGGATCTCGCCCTCGGCGGGCACGAAACGGGAGATGCGCCGGCATTCTACGACCGGTTGCTGGATGAGGTCCGAAGGGTGCCCGGCGTCCGGGACGCTGCCGTGGGAACGGCGATCCCGCTCGGCGATTGGAACTCCTCGACTCGCGCGTTCGCGACCGACCGCCAGTACGGCGCCGACGAACGGGGCCTCCGAGCGTGGTACGCTTCGGTGACGCCCGGTTGGTTCGAAGTGGCCGGGGTGCGCCTGCTGTCCGGGCGCGGTATCACCCTCGGAGACGATGACGGAGCGCCGAGGGTGGTCGTGGTGAATCAGGCGCTCGCCCGTGCCTTCTGGCCCGGAGAGGATCCCCTCGGAAAGCGGATTCGGTTCTCTCGCGAGCCGGGCGGGGACAGCTATCGGGTCGTCGGCGTGACCGAGACTGGCAAGTACACCTTCCTGATCGAGCAGCCCTCCGCGGCCATGTACTTCTCGATGGCTCAGCGACCGGAGACCCAGGGTGTTCTGGTGACCAGTGCCGAGGGCGATCCGGGCGGGCTGGCGGGTCCAGTCCGTGACGCGGCCCATCGGGTCGATCCGGCCGTACCTCTCTTCGACGTCAAGACGATCAGCGCGCACATGGACAAGGCCTACTGGCTCTATCGGGTGGGCTCGGAGCTCGCCCTGGTCCTCGGACTCCTGGCCGCTGCCTTGGCCATGGGTGGTCTCTATGGGATCATGGTCTTCCGAGTCGGCCGGCGCCGGCGCGAGATGGGGATCCGGATCGCGCTCGGTGCGGGGAGCACCCGTGTCGTGAACCACGTGCTGACGGGTAGCCTGCGGCTCGTGGGCGCCGGGGTCGTTCTGGGTGTGCTCGCGGCCCTGGTGGCTTCACGGGCCGTGACGGGCCTCGTCTACGACGTGACACCCGCGAGCCTTGGACGCCTGGCGGCGGTCGCGGCGGCACTCACCTTCCTCGCGTTGATCGCCTCGCTGGTTCCCGCGATCTCCGCCACCCGGGCCGACCCCGTGGGTGCGATCAAGGCGGAGTAGGTCGGGGGTAGGGAGCGCTTCGACGGCCTGGATCGTCACCCGCCGAGCGGACGCGCCACCATGATGCCGTCCTGGCTCGAGATGCCTTGCACGCGTTCGCCGAGCGGCTTCTCGCTGATCTGCACCGAAGCGCCCACGAGCGGGGCGTTGAGCAGGTGGACCTCGCCGTCGACCCGGATGGCCAGTCCGGTGTGCGCGATGTCCAGGCCCGGCAACGTGCTGGTGACCGCGATGATGTCTCCGTTCCGGATCCCGCGCGAAGCCGCGCCGATGGCGTTCTGGGGGATGTACGGGCGCCCTTCCCGACTCAAACGCGTCTCGATCGACCGCATGGCGGTGACGTTGACGGGATCTGCCAACTGTCGGTAGGCGCTCGCGTGCGTGGTCATGAAATCGATCCGGCTCGTGTCCTGCACGCCGCCGAGCTCCCGGGTCACATTCGCCACGAGCCCCTTGGCCACGCCGTCCGAGATCCAGTCCGAGAAGTAGTGCAGACGGCTCGGATAGCCGTCGAGCTTTCCCCCCCGGTAGCGGATCTGCGTCAGGATCCGATCGTAGGCTGCCTGCGCGGCGGCTCTCTGGTCGAGGTGACGGGCCGCCGACGTCCGCAGAAACCGGGCCAGCGCGAAGGTGTTCTCCACGAACGTCACGCAGTCGAATTCCCGAAAGTCGACGACCAGGTGCTCGGGCCCGGCCGCCTCCAGTGTCTTCGGTACGTACGGGGTCCCGACGAAGGAGCGCCCCAGACGCGCCATCGACTCGCCGAGCTGAAGCGTATCCAGGCCCCTGGAGCGTGCCCAGGCGACCTTGTGCGTGAAGATCTCCCAATCGGCCTCGCTCCAAGGTGCGGCGCTGTCCTGCCGCGCAGCGTCGAGGGGAGCCGCGTTCGCGACATCGACCGTGTCGGCCCCGGTGTCGGCCGAACGTGCAGGATCCGGATCGTGGGTCTGGCGCACGACGAGCGTCAGCGCCGCCAGAACGGCGGCAAGCACCAGCAGGGTGCGGATCGGTACCGCCCCCCCTTCCCTGCCTGATCTCGCATGGCATTTCCAGGACTTCATGGACCAAAGCTGGTCGCGGCCCGGCGGGGTCGCAACGGGACCTGGCCCGGACGGAACCCGCGCGGCGCCTCCGGGGGTAGTCCATCCCGTTGGCGCAGGAAGGCCGCGGCGACTGCCCGGCTGCGGGACCCGAGGGGTGTCGGGCGCCCACGTCTTCCACACCCCTCCAAAGGAGGAATCGATGCCTTACCCGGATCTGATGGTGGCCCCCATGCGGGAGCAGCTCGTGCAAATCGGGTTCACCGAGCTTCGCACGCCCGACCAGGTCGATGCCGTGCTGGGCGGAGAGAAGCGCACCCTGCTGCTGGCCGTCAATTCCGTCTGCGGATGCGCCGCAGGCATGATGCGCCCGGGGGTCTATCTCTCCCTTCAGGGCGAAGCCAAGAAGCCTGAGATCCTCACGACGGTGTTCGCCGGCCAGGATCTCGATGCGACCGAGCGAGCCCGCGACTACATCACCGGGTATCCGCCTTCATCGCCGTCCGTGGCGCTCTTCAAGGGCGGTGACCTCGTCTACTTCATGCCTCGTCACCAGATTGAGGGCCGCTTCCCCGAGGACATCGCCGAGGACCTGAGGGTGGCCTACGAGGAGCACTGCTGAGGCAATCAGGACCCGGCGGCCGGCGTCGCGGCCGGCCACGTGTGTCGTGAGGGGCGCCCGACCGATCAGTCGGAGGCGGCCCGCCTGCGCGCCGCGAGCCACCCGTCCAGGCTGAACGCCCCGCCGCCGTTCGCAGCCAGGAACAGGTAGATGAAGCAATACAGCACCGCAAGCTCGCCGTGGTTCATGATCGGGACCCACCCGCGCGGGAAATGCGCGCGGAAATAGGCCACGGCCATCTCGCCGGCCAGGACGAGCGCGACGGGCCGGGTCAGCAGTCCCAGAACGATGAGCCCGCCGCCGAAGAACTCGAGGGTGCCGGCGAGCCCGAACAGGCTACCGAGGGACGCTGCCTGGCTCGCCCCGAAGGCCGCGAAGAGCTTCTGCGCCCCGTGCTGCATGAACAGGAGCCCGGTCGCGATTCGAAGCGCGTTGAGAAAGAAGTGGGAAATTCCCGAACGAGTACCTTCGCTCGTCATGTCGCCTCACAGTTCGGAGGATCCGAGTCGGGCGGTCCTCAGAGAATCACCTGACCCAACGCAGACGCCATGAGCCCCACCGCCAGGCCCGCGGTGTGGTTCCGGTCGTCCAGGACCGGGTTGAGCTCGACCACCTCCAGTGCCAGGAGCTGCCCGGAGCGTGCGGCCTTTTCGCAGATGAGATGCCCCTCGCGGAAGCTGAGACCCCCTTGGACAGGCGTTCCGACGCCCGGTGCGTACCGCGGATCCAGCGCGTCGAGGTCGAAGGAGAGATGGAAGCCCGCGGTCCCGTCGCTCACCCGCGTCAGCGCCTCGTCCATGCAGGCAGCCGCCCCCCGCTCGTCGATTTCGGACATCGTGAAGACCCGCACGCCCAGAGACCGGATGAGCTCCCGCTCACCTTCGTCGAGGTCGCGGGCGCCCAGGAGCGCCACGTTCTCCGGCTTCACCGCAGGAGGGTCTCCGTTCAGCCCCACGAGCTCGGCCGACCCATGCCCCATGAGCACCGCCAGCGGCATCCCATGGATATTACCGCTGGGCGTGGTGTCCGGGGTGTTCATGTCGGCGTGGGCGTCGACCCAGATGACGCCCACGGACTCCGCTCGTGCGCGGTGATGACCGGCCACGGCCGAGATCGTCCCGATCGCGAGCGAGTGATCGCCTCCCACGATCAGCGGAAAGCACCCGTGCTCCAGCGCCTCCGCGACCAGCGCGCCGGTCCGACGACAGACGCTCGCGATCTCCTTCAGGAAGCGTGCTCCGGTGGGCCCCTGCTCGGTCGTCTCGAAGCCGCCCGCCGTCACGTGGCCGATCTCGCGGATGTCGTAGCCGAGTCGCGTGACCATCTCGTTCAAGCCGGCGATGCGCAGCGCGGACGGACCCATGTCCACCCCGCGGCGTCCCGCGCCGAGGTCGAGGGATACGGACACCAACGCGATCTCACCCCTCCGAGCCGGCACGGGCTACTCCCCGTCGCCCCGAGGCAGACCGCGACGCCCACGGCCACCACGCAGCTTCTTGCGCTCGTCGCGACGACGGCGCCGTGCGTCTCTCGAGCTCTCCCCGGGGCGGCGCACCGTGATCTCCACGCCCCCCATGCACGCCACACCGACGATACGAAGGGTGGGAGCATCCGGATCGGTGGACTCGACCTCGTTCCCGGCGTGCTCGAAACCGCCGAGGAGCGCGAAGCCGTGGCTCTCGACGTTGAGCTCCGGCGGCACGATGATCTCCACGCCCCCCCAGAGGGCGAAGACCTGGAGCTCGGTCACCCCCGGAGCCATCATGGCCTCGCGGAAGTCGAGCTGGCTACCGCCGAAGACGGCCAGGGTGAAGTTCTTTCGGGCGGGACTCCAGCGGCCCTTGCGAGAGCTGCCTCCGAGGATGGCCACCACGAACTCTCGTTCCTTCACGCGGCCCGAATCGGCCACGCGGAAGCGGCGCCCGGACGAAGGGAGTTGGGTCGGATCGGAGCCTGCGGGAACCGGGACGTCACCGCCCGGAAGGTCGCTGAGGAGCTCCTTCAGCTCGGCCGCGGTGGAAGCCTTGTGAGCGACTTCGACGCGCCGCTCGAACTCCTCCATGGGCATGACGTCGTTCGCGAAGTGCTCACAGAGCGCATCGATGGTGACCTGGCGCGCTTGGCCCAGGTACTGCTCCCCACCCTCGGACTCGATCGACATGGCTCCTCTGTCGAGGGTCGCCTCCGCCGCTCGCCGCCTCCGAACAGGAGCCCGTCACCTCTGTCCCGGGGCGAAGACCACCCGGCATGCGGGCGCCCGACCGCCTCCCGGGCCCACTACTCGAAGTGGTCCCGGTTCTTCTCGATATACGACGTCCACTCCGTCGGCACGTCAGTATCGGGAAAGATAGCCTGCACCGGACACTCCGGCTCACACGCACCGCAATCGATGCATTCGTCGGGGTGAATGTAGAACTGGTCAGTGGCCTCGTAGATGCAGTCCACGGGGCAGACCTCGACGCAACTCGCATCTTTCACGTCGATGCAAGGCTCGGCGATGATGTAGGTCATGGACTCTCCCGGACACGTCTTGGGCGACCGCCCCCCACTCGGGCGGACCGAAGGTGTAACAAAAGCCCCCCAGACCCGCAAGACAGGCCCGCGGCCGGATCGAGTCTCTACCGGAATCCCCCCTCGGGAGGCGGAAACTTCCCGGCGAAGGTCCGGCACCAGTACCGATACCGGTCCGCAAGCCGCGGATGGGTCCGCTCGGCCACGGGCAGGTACACACGGGTCGCCTCCTGGTACGCCGTCCAGCCCCAGGTGAGATCCTCGCGCAAGTGGGCGTGACGGAGGTGGTCGAGCCGCTCCGCGAGCGCGACGAGGCGCACACCGAGCGGCGCCGTGACCAGCACCTCGGCCAAAGCATCCGCACCCGCGCGCGGTACCGCCTCCACCAGAGCCCCGACCTCGTCGCCCACTTCTGCCCGAACCCTGACGCCCGGAATCCGGAGCTCGCCGTCCTCCGACTCCGTCAGAGCCGCGGCGGCCAGGAGGTCCGTATCGGTGAGTCCGACGTCGTGAAGCAGCACGAGCACGGTATGACCGGGGTGCAGGAGCATCGGATGTCGGTCGTCGGGGAGCATCTCGACGCGCGGCCCCATGGCCAGCGCGTGAGCCCGATTGAGCAGCGCGAGCCCCGGCGCCCCGACGCCGCGAGAGCGGGCGGTGCGCGCCACGCTCGCGGCCATCGCTCTCGCTCGGTCTTCCCCTGCCATCGGGATCACTCCTTGCGCCACTCCACGTCGCCGGTGCCGGCCCGGTGGTTCTCCAACCGCGCGTAGGCGAACAAGAGATCGGAGAGACGGTTCAGATAGCGCACGACCCCTTGGTCCACGTTGTCGCGGGCAGAGAGCGCCACGACGGCCCGCTCCGCTCTCCGACACACGGTCCGAGTCACGTGGAGCGCTGCGCCCCCAGGCGTGCCGCCAGGCAGGACGAACGCTTTCAGTGGCGGCAGCTCTCCTTCGGCCGCATCGATCCACGACTCCATCTCCCCCACCCGATCGTGCGGCAGCGAGGGAGTTTCGGGCTGACGGCGACCTTCCGCCGGGGGCGGGGTGGCGAGGTGGCTGCCAAGCACGAACAGGTCGTGCTGGAGCGACTCCAGCCGAACGCGCAGATCGGGCTCGCCGACCTGCGTGAGCGCCCATCCCAGCGACGCGTTCAGCTCGTCCACCGTTCCGTACGCCGCCACTCGGGCATCGGCCTTCGATACACGCCCACCTCCGAACAGGGAGGTTTCTCCGTCGTCTCCGGTGCGGGTGTAGAGCTTCACGTCGTTCCGTCCTCGTCTCCGGCTGGGCGCCGCCGCCAGAGCGGCCCCGGGCTTCGGACCCAGGCCCTATCTGAGGCGTGTGATCCGGCGGATGGTCTGAGCCCGCTCGATGAGCGACGGCTCCTTCTGGGGCTCCTGAGCCGGCGCCGTCAGGAGGTCACGGATATCCAGCAGGATCTCGAGGTGGAGCTGCTCGCGCTGGTACTCCAGGTCCAGGCGATCCATCGCCGCGCGGTCCTCACGCTGCTCGGCGTCCTCGAAGGCCGTGCGGTACACGCTCTCCAGGCTCTGGAGCACCCGCTCCCTGCTTCGCATGGTCTGGCTCCTCTGTCCTCCCGGCTCGGCGTCGCTCTCAAACTCCGAGCAGGATCTTCGTCCCCGGACCCGAAGCGTAGTACCCCCGGATCGCAGCCCGCAATTCGTCGAGGCGATCCGTGAAGAAATGATCGGCGCCGGCTATGCGCACCATGGTCACGTGGTCGCCCAGCCCACCCACGACCTCGGCGACGCGGGAGGCGGCGCCGAACTGGTCGTTCTCACCCTGGACCACGAGCACCGGCTTCTCGACGTCGGCCAGATAGTCGAACTCGTAGCGATCCATCTCCACGGGAAGCCCGAGACCCATGAGCCCACTCACCCGATCGTCCTCCGCTCCCCAAGAAAGGCCGACCATCGACCCGAACGAGAATCCACCCACGACGAGCGGCAGCTCGGGGTAGTGTTCCTCGAGCCAGTCCACCGCCGCCTTCACGTCCTCCCTCTCACCGATCCCCTCCTCGTAGCTTCCGGTGCTGGTGCCCACCCCGCGGAAGTTGAAGCGCAACGCCACGAGACCCGCCTCGTTGAGGGCCTGTGCCGCCCGATAGACGGCCTTGGTGTGCATGGTCCCACCCTGCAACGGATGGGGATGGCACATGACCGCGGCACCGCGCCGCGGGCCGTCGGGCTCGCGGAGCGCCGCTTCGAGATGTCCGTGAGAGACGGGAATATTCATGGTGCCAATGGGTCGGGTTCCGGAAAGCAAACGGCCCGTCCCGCGGCCGACTTCGCTGTGCGGGACGGGGCGTGCCTCGCTATGTTGTTGAGGTCCGGACGAACGGTCAAGTCAATCGCGGACAGGCTCCAGGCAGGTGCACTATGAACGCTCGAGACGCCGATCGGTCAGAACGGACGCGAGCCGACGAGCTCTATTGGAGCTCGGACATGAGCGTGAATCAGATCGCGGACGAACTCGACGTGTCCAAGGGCATGCTCTACGAGATGATCCGCCCGCTGCCCACGGCCCAGGGCTGCCCCGAATGTGGGGAGGAGCTCGCCTATCCCAACCGCACCGCACGCGACCGGGGTCTGGTCGCCTGCGCCGCCTGCGGATGGGAGGGAGACGAAGACGAGGCCGAGGCGTACGGTGAGGGCGGCGTCCTGGAGTTGCCTTCGTACGACGAGGAGGGCTCCACGCCCTGGCCCCCGGCCCGCAAGCGGGTGATGCTCGGAGGGGCGTTCCTCGGCGCCGCCGCCGGGTTGGCACTGGTCTTCTGGTCGAGGCGCCGTTGAGGACCACTTCCTCCCGGGACCCCATGCCCCCTCGCGCCTTGACGCGCGACCCGCGGACCATCATCACGCCCGATGCCTTCGAGGTGTCACCGGACCTGCTCGGGTTGCCGTTGGCGCCTCCGTCGAAGCGACTCGCGGCGATCCTCATCGATCTGGCGGTCATCGGGCTCATCACCGCCGTGACCGAGAGCTTCTCCCTGGTTCTCGGCGTGATCGCGGCGATCCTCTTCATCCGAGCCGGCCTCAGACGGACGCCGGTGAAGGGCAGCGCGTTCAACCGGGCCATGCGGCTCAGCGTGGGATGCCTCGGAGTGGTCATCGCAGGCATCACGATCGCCGTGTGGGGCGCCATCGGGATCGGAAAGCATGGCGGAGGTCCTTCCGTGAGCATCGACGGGGAAGGCGCTCCGAACCAGATCGGCATCGCGACGGCCCTGGCCGGCCTCGGTGCGGTGCGGGACCTGCGCGGCGCCGACACGGAGGCCGAGGCGGAAGAGGCGATACGCACCCTGGTCCACCGCGGCGAAGGGATCGGCATGACTCCTTCCGATCTGCGCGACTTCGTCAGCTCTGTGGCCCCGGCCGACGCCTCCTGGGCCGGCGACGCCGACGACATCGTGGACCGGGTCCTCGCGGCGGAGCGTGCGGCCGGGTCCGATACGGTCCAGAAGGCCGTGCTCGCACAGCACCTCCAGGACTCGGTGGTCGAGGACACCCTGACCAAGCTCCAGGAGCGGGTCCAGGATCTCGAGGCGCTCGGCACGCAGCGACAGCGGGAGCTTCAGGAAACAAATCAGCGACTTCAGGAGGCCACCAGCGGCGGTCTCTTCAACTGGCTGAAGAACGTGGTGGACGAGTTGGGGTTCGGATTCGGGTGGGCCACCGTATACCTGACGATCTTCCTCTCCTGGTGGAAGGGGCAAACCGTGGGGAAGCGGGTGATGGGCATCCGGGTGCTCCGTCTCGACGGGGAGCCGATCACATGGTGGACCGCGTTCGAGCGCGCGGGTGGGTACGCCGCCGGATTCGCCACCGGCCTGTTGGGCTTCGCGCAGGTGATCTGGGACGCCAACCGCCAGGCCATTCACGATCGAATCGTGGGCACGGTCGTGGTCCTCGACGGAGCCGAGAAGGTCGGCAACTGGGAGGAGGCGTTGTGAAGCGGGGAGAGCCGGACATCGGCGGGCAGGAGGAGCTGCCCGCCAGGGACCTGGACGAGCGCTTCGAGCGACGGATCGTCATGAACGTCCCGGTCCGGAACAATCGCACGCTGCGCCGTGCGGTCGAGCTCATCAACGCCGACGACGACCTCTACGCGCTGTGGACGGCCGCCAACGTCAACGCGATGGAACGGCTCGGCATGACGGATCACGGCCCCGTGCACGTGAAGATCATCATGAACCTTGCGGTGCGGATGCTGCGCCTCCTCGTGGACGCCGGCGTCGAGCCGTCGATCGTACACAACTACGCCATGAGCCCGGACGATGCCGAGGTAGTCGTGGCGCTGGCCGCGCTCATGCACGACCTGGGCATGTCGATCCACCGCTCCGACCACGAGGCGTTCAGCCTCTTCGTCGCACAGGACAAGCTCCGCGAGATTCTCCCCGAGCTCTACGACGCGCGCCACGCCACGATTGTCCGGGCCGAGATCCTGCACGCGATCATCTCCCACCGCTCCGGAGGCAAACCGTTGACGCTCGAGGCGGGCGTCGTGCGCATCGCCGACGCGCTGGACATGGCCAAAGGCCGCTCGCGCATCCCGTTCCAGGCGGGCTCTACCTCGATCCACTCGGTCTCGGCCGCCGCGATCGAAGGCGTCTCGCTCGACCGGGGACGAGAGCGGCCCATCCTCGTCACCGTCGAGATGTCCAACTCGGCCGGGCTCTTCCAGCTCGACCAGCTCCTGCGCGAGAAGCTCTCGGGCAGCGGGCTCGAACCGTATCTGGAGATCCAGGCCCGGTTGGGCGAGACCGAGAAACCCCTGCTCACCGACTTCACCCTCTAGGAATCCGGGCTCGAATGCCTCGAACGCACCGAGCCCTCACGTCGCCACTCACCGCCTGAGCGAGCTCCCGATCCATGCAGGTCCAGGTTTCCTTCGGTCTGGCGTTCGCCGCCGGGGTGCTCTCTTTCCTCTCTCCCTGCATCCTCCCGGTCGTGCCGAGCTACGTGGCCTTCGTGTCGGGCGTGACGCTCGACGAGCTCCGCGAGGGAGGCACGAAGGCGGCGCGCAGGGCCGCCGTTCTCCATTCGACCCTCTTCGTCGTGGGCTTCACGCTGGTCTTCATGACGATGGGCTGGGCAGCCACCGCAGCCGGTCAGGCTTTCGCGCAGGCGCTGCCCCTGCTCAACCGCCTGGGGGGCCTGGTCCTCATGGTGTTCGGCCTCTACCTTGCCGGCCTCCTGCCCATCCCGGCGCTCGCCCGGGAGATCCGCGTGAGCCTCGCGTCGCGCCCGGCAGGCCCGTTCGGGTCCCTCCTCGTGGGGGTCGCATTCGGCGCCGGGTGGACGCCCTGCATCGGGCCGATCCTGGCTTCGATCCTGCTGTACGTGGGTCTGCAGGGAACGATGCTCCGGGGCGTGCTACTTTTGGCGACGTATGCCGTCGGACTGGGGATCCCTTTCGTGCTTGCGTCGATCGCCTTCAACTGGTTCATGGCCGGCACACAGAGGGTGAAGCGCTGGATCGTACCGTTGGAGCGCGTGGCCGGAATCCTGCTGGCGCTCGTGGGACTCGCGATGGTGACCGGTACGTTCGCCGCCGTGACCCGCGGGCTTGCCGGCTTGGGACAGCTCATCAACCTGGAGTTGCCATGAGGCGCAAGAACCAGAGGGGCATGCGGTGCGGCAGGGCGATCGCGGCCCGGTCGCTCTTCGTCGGGGGGGTGCTGGCCTGGGTGATCCTGGCCACGTCCGCCTGTGGTGGGGAGGACGCGGCGGATCGCACGCGCACCGGCGACGCGAGTCGTGAGCTCCCGTCATCCGAGGCTCCCGCACGCCCCCCGACCGAGGCTCGCCCCGCGAGCGTGGACTTCGCCTCGCTCGGCTTCGATCTCGGTGATCCCGCGGCACCGGTCCGGATCCTGGAGATGTCGGACTTCGGCTGCGGGTACTGCCGCAAGTTCCACCTGGAGACGTGGCCGGTCCTGCGCGACGAGTTCGTGAAGACAGGTAAGGTGCAGTGGAAGTTCGTACCGTTCGTGACCGGCATGTTCAGCCACTCGGGCGTGGCCACGACCGCGGCCGAGTGCGCTCTGGAGCAGGGTCCCGAAGCGTTCGAAGCCATCCGGACGCGCCTTTGGCGCGAGCAATCAAGCTGGAAGAAGGCCGGCGACGCCGCGGCGCTTCTACGGGGATGGGCCGGCGAAGAGGGTCTCGACCTGAAACGATACGACGGTTGCGTGGCCGGGGATCGACCCTCGAGCCGCATGTCCGCCGGCCGTGAGCTCGCCGCCCAGTTGGGCGTGCGTGGTACGCCGACCTTCTTCATTGTCGGGTACCCCCCGATTCCCGGCGCGCTTCCTACGGAGACGTTCCGCAAGGTGCTCACGCTCGTGTACGAGGACGCCACGGGCCAGGGCGGGTGATGTCGGGGAGGGAGGTGTGGGCCGGCGCCGAGGCAGAGGAGGCATGAGGCATCGATCCGCCCGTCGCCTCGCGATCCTGCTCCAGGTCCTTTTCACCGCAACGCTGGGAGGGTGCCGCGGCGGGTCGCGTTCGAGCGTCCACGACGCCGCTCTGAACGCCATGGTCGAGGCGTCTCTGGACCACGCGGCCGAACAGTATGCCGCGATGGACCGGGCGGTGCCCGATACGCTCTCTCCAAGAACGCTCAACACTGACGGCACGCTCCGCACCAGCGGAGCGGGGTGGTGGACGAGCGGGTTCTTTCCGGGCAGCCTCTGGTACCTCTACCAATACACGCGCGACCCCGCGCTGAAGCGGCGGGCGATGGCCCGGACCTGGGCGCTCGAACGAGAAAAGCTGAACGCGAGTGACCACGACATCGGGTTCAAGATCTTCAGCAGCTTCGGCAA
Source organism: uncultured Gemmatimonadales bacterium (assembly GCA_963751265.1). Classification (GTDB taxonomy): domain Bacteria; phylum Gemmatimonadota; class Gemmatimonadetes; order Longimicrobiales; family Gaopeijiaceae; genus SZUA-318. The sequence goes on from CAVVTU010000005.1 coordinate 292,768, forward strand.
CGCGTGGAGGCTCACCGGCGACAGCACGCTCGTGCCGGTCCTGATGACCGCCGCCCGGACCCTGGCCACGCGCTTCGATCCACGCGTGGGGGCGATCCGATCCTGGGGGGCGCGCTCCGACACGACGGGGCCGTACACGGTCATCATCGACAACATGATGAACCTGCAACTCCTCTTCTGGGCGGCCCGCAGGAGCGGGGACAGCACTCTGTTCGACATCGCGGTCAGCCACGCCGACAAGACGCTCGAGAACCACTTCCGGCCCGACGGCAGCAGCTACCACGTCGTCGAGTACGATCCGCACACGGGTGCGGTCCTGCGCAAGCGCACCCAGCAGGGCTGGGCGGACTCCTCGGCCTGGGCACGCGGCCAGGCGTGGGGGCTCTACGGATTCACGGCGGCCTACCGCGAGACGGGCTACGCGCGTTATCTGCGCCAAGCGGAGAAGATCGCGCACTTCATCCTCACGAATCCACATCTGCCGGCCGACGGGGTGCCGTACTGGGACTTCGACGCACCCGACATCCCAGACACGTATCGTGACGTTTCGGCCGCCGCTATCACGGCCTCCGCGCTCCTCGAGCTCGGCAACTTCGTGGGAGACTCCCTCCGCACCGTCTACCGGGGAGAGGCGGTCACGATCCTGCGCACGCTCAGCCAGCCGCCGTACCGGACGGCGGATGGGCAGAAGGCCGACTTCCTGCTCGACCACGGGGTCGGCAACTTGCCCGGCAAGAGCGAGGTCGACGTCCCATTGAGCTACGCCGACTACTACTATCTCGAGGGCCTTACGCGCCTGCGGGCGATCTTCCGGGATTCCACGGCCACCGCCCACATCACGACGCTCGGAGACGGGTGGGCACGCTCGTCCGTGAACGCGGTCGTCTTCAGGCAGCACGGGCTCGTGACTCACGACACCACCCAGTACGCGGCCTACTACGACCCCGACGGACGCATGGTACTCGCGAGGCGTCGGCTCGGGACCGCAGAGTGGAAGATCCGCCCGACGCGCTACCGCGGCGATGTCGGGGACGCCCACGACGCCATCAGCCTGGGCGTCGACGGCGACGGAGTGCTGCACGTCTCCTGGGGTCAGCATGGGGACTCGCTCCACTATGCCCGCGGCGTAGGGCCCGGGAGCCTGGAGCTGACCGCACCGCTGTCCATGACGGGCCAAGACGAGGAACAGGTCACCTATCCGCAGTTCTACGAGCTGCCCGGAGGAGATCTGCTCTTCGTCTATCGCGACGGCAGCTCGGGCGACGGTGACGTCGACCTCGACCGCTACGACGTATCCACCGGCACCTGGACCCTGCTCGCTCATCCCCTGATCGACGGAGAAGGCGAGCGCAACGCCTACGTCAACCAGCTCGCGGTGGACGGGCGGGGCGGCTTGCATCTTTCGTGGACGTGGAGGGAGACGTGGGACGTGGCCACGAACCACGACGTGCTCTACGCGTACTCGCCGGACGGAGGCGCGACCTGGCAACGCTTCACCGGAGAGCCCTACGCCCTGCCGATCACCGCCTCGAACGCCGAGGTCGCCTGGAGCGTGCCTCAGAACCGTGGGCTCATCAACCAGACGACCATGGCCGTCGACGCGCGAGGCCGGCCGTACATCGCCACGTACTGGAGACCCGAGGGAAGCGACGTGCCACAGTACCAGCTCGTCTGGCACGACGGCGGCGGGTGGCGCTCGAGCCCCGTTGGCCATCGGACGACGGCGTTCAGCCTCGAAGGTGGCGGGACCCGACGGATCCCGATGTCCCGACCGCTCGTGCTGACGGGTTCCGGGAGCGAGGTCTACGTGGTGTTCCGGGACTTCGAGCGCGGCGGCGGGATCTCCATGGCCATCTCGACCGACTCGGAACGCACCGATTGGCGCGTCCGGCAGATCTACACGCCTTCCGTGGGCCTATGGGAGCCGGTCTGGGACGCGGTGGCGTGGACACGGGACCGACGACTCGACCTGATGGTGGAGCGTGTGGGCCAGGGCCAGGGTGAGACGCTGGAGGACCTCCCTCCCCAGCCGATCGAGGTTCTGGAGTGGAGCATCCGGTCGCGCCCGGTCGAGCAGGACGGACGTGGCCCCCTATGACCGTCGGGGCTCGGGGGTGCCCCTCCACGGGCCAGGCGGCCTGGGCGCCCGGGCCGTCTCATGAATCGGGAAGCTCTTCCTGGCTGGCCTCGCCGATCCGCTCCAGCCCTTCCAGGGTCTCTCCTACCACCTGTATCATCCCGGCCAGGCGCTCCACGTCGGTGATCACGCCGGTGGTCTGAGACACCACGACCCCCGCGTCCTCGCCGAACCGTCTGCGGCCTTTCCTGGACGGACGCTTGACCTCGAGCCGGAGCGACGGTAAGGCCAGGATCGCCTCGGTCACTCCGGGTGCGCTGAACAGCGAGGGAACTCGTCTTTCGGGGCTGCCCTTCACCACGTAGCGGTCGTTCAGCCTGGGATCGACCCGGAGCAGCGTCCCGAACCCGAAACGCGCGAAGAGCCGGTCGAACCAGGTCCGGCGACGCACGGTGACGCGCAGGTCGCGCCGCCCCCGGAAGTAGGCCCGCACCCGGGTATAGGTGATGGTCACCTGGCCCGTGCTCACCGTGTAGGTGTCCAGCCAGATGCGCCACGGCCCGCGCCGCACCAGCACCCGGTCCTTGCCGGCACGCTTGCCTTCGTGGAACTCCCCGTCCACACGTGCCGCCACGCCGCGGTAGGCGTCACGCCGTGTGGGCTTCTTCGGCTTCCGCGAACTCTTGCCGCCCCGTCGCAGCATTGCCATGGCCATCTCCCACCGTCAGTCGGCCCCATTCAAGCTCGTCTCCGATCCGTATACGGACCAGGTCCGACGATTCGTCCCGCCCCTCCGACCCGCTAGATTTCTGGCGACTTCTGGACCCCGGATCGACGTGTGGCGGGAGCGCGGGCGGGGCCGATCCCGATTCGCAGCCGGTGGGCCCGAGGGGCCGTCTCGCCGGCCCAGGCACCCGGGTTCTGGAGCTCGGGACCGCAGAGGTGAGCCATCCATGAAGAGGACTCCTTCCCGCCGCCGTTTCCATTCGTCCGCGTTCCTTCTCCTCACGCTCGTCCTGGTGGGCACGCCAAGCCTGTTCGCACAGGGCGTGGCACGGCAGCCGAAACCGGCCAAGACCTTCACGGAGGTGAAGGTGCTCCCCTTCACCTCCGTCAAGAATCAGGCGTCGACCAGCACGTGTTGGGACTTCTCGGCGCTGAGCTTGATGGAGTCGGAGCTAATACGTATGGGCAAGGCACCATACGATCTCTCGGAGATGTACATCGTGGACCACGTCTACCGTGAGAAGGGCGAGTCGTACTATCGCATGCACGGCAACAACACGTTCGGCCCCGGCGGCCTCGGTCACGACGTCCTGAACGCGATCGCACGATGGGGCGTCGTCCGCGAGAGCGACTTCCCGGGAATGTGGCCGTACGAGACCCGTCACGACCACAGCGAGCTGCAGAGCGTGCTTCAGGCCGATCTCGATGCCGTGCTCCGCGCCCGCCCCGGCCCGTCGCCCAAATGGTCCAAGGGATTCGGCGCCATCCTGGACGCCTACCTCGGCCCGCTTCCCGAGCACATTCAGGTCGACGGCCGATCCGTGACCCCCAAGCAGTTCGCCGACCAGTTGGGCCTCGACCCCTCGGCCTACGTCGAGATCACCTCGTTCACGAACATGCCCTTCTGGCAACAGGTGGCCCTCGAGGTGCCGGATAACTGGTCGCACTACGACCGGACCTGGAACCTCCCGCTGGACGACGCGATGCGCGTCCTGAGGCACGCGCTCGAGAGCGGCTACACGGTCGAGATCGGCGCGGACGTCAGTGAGCCCGAGTTCGACCAGCGCGCCGGCTACGCCACCTGGAAGGAAGACCAGACGATTACGCCCGAGGACCGGCAGCAGGGGTGGGACCGCTGGACGACCACCGACGATCACGGCATGCACGTGGTGGGCATCGCCAAGGACGAGAACGGTGCGACGTTCTATCGGGTCAAGAACTCGTGGGGTGACGTGGGACCCTATCACGGCCACATCTACATGTCGGAGAACTACGTCCGGGCCAAGTTCGACCTCTTCATGGTGCACCGGGACGCGCTGCCCGCCGACATCCGCTCGAGGATGAGTCAGGATTGAGGAACCCGCCGACCGAGGACGCGAAGGCTTTGCCCAACGAGCCGCCCGTCGGTGCCCGACAGGCCCGACGGGCATGCTGGACCTCCATTCTTCTCCTGTCCACTTCCTGCGGCTCAGCCGCGACCTTCGGCGCCGTCTGTCTGCCGACCGGCGCGAGCGTGGATCTCCCCGCGGAGCTCGTAGAGAGCAGCGGCGTGGCGGTGAGCCTCGACCATCCCGGCGTGCTCTGGACGCACGGGGACAAGCGATCGGTCCTCTACGCCATCAGTCACCGAGGCCAGATCCTGGCGCGCTTTCCGCTCGCGCTGGACCGGAAGCTCGTCGACTGGGAAGACGTGGCTCTGTCCACGTGTCGGGGAGGCGGCTCCTGCCTCTACCTGGCAGATCTGGGCGACAACTACGAGGAACACCGAGGAGGCCGGATCCTGCGCGTGCGAGAGCCGGATCCGGCGCATCCCGACAGCCTCTCGGCCGATGCGTTCCCCGTGCGTTTCCCAAACGGCCCGCGCGACACCGAAGCGATCGTGGTGCTGCCGGGCGAGCGCGTCTTCGTGGTGACCAAGGGCCGCAACGACCCGGTGACCGTGTACCGGTATCCCGGACCTCTTCGCCCGGACACGGTCACGCTCCAGGAGGTGCAGCGCCTCACCGACGGTCCGAGGATCTTCCCCTATCAGCTCACCGGGGGCGCCGCGTCGCCGAACGGGACCCTCGTGGCGCTCCGGACCTACACGTCACTCCGGTTCTACCGGATGGAGGGCGACACCCTGGCCGGGGTGCGCGGTGCCGAGGTGGACCTGCGTCCGTTTCGCGAGCCGCAGGGAGAGGGCGTGGGCATCGGGCTGGACGGAATGGTTGCGCTCACGTCGGAAGGTGGACCCGGCGGGGGGCCAGGACGGCTGGTGCTGCTGCGGTGTGAGGTCTCGGGGCTGTAACCGACCGGCCGGCATCCCCGGCATTGCGTGAGCGGTCGACGCCGACGGGCCGCACGACCCGCTGGCGCTCCGTCGCTGTGTCGGCCCACATTGGCCGCACCTTGGGACCGTGACGCTCATGACGCGGCCTAGCAGACTCATGCGGAGCTTCCCCAGCAGGAGAACACCGATGCCACGCAGGATCTCCATGCCAGCGCTGCTCGCCCTGGCTATGGCCACCTTCTCGCTTTCGCCCTCGGGCCTCCGCGCCCAGGAGAAGAAGGACACCGCGAAGACGCCACCCTCCATCGCCGCGAAGACCGAGGGAATGCGGAAGATCGATGGCTTCGTGCCGCTCTACTGGGACGCGGGCACCGGCAAGATGTGGATGGAGATCGGGCGCTGGGACACGGAGATGCTCTACTATCCGTCGCTGCCGGCGGGGCTGGGCCAGAACGACATCGGCCTGAACCGCGGCGACCTGGGCGGCGAGCACGTGGTCAAGTTCGTGCGCATCGGCCCCAAGGTGCTCATGCAGGAGCCGAACTACCGGTATCGCGCGATCACGGACAACGCGATGGAGCGGAAGTCCGTGGACGACGGTTTCCCGACGTCGGTGCTCTGGGGTTTCAAGGTCGAAGCCGCCACCGGCGACCGCGTGCTCGTCGATGCGACGGACTTCTTCCTGCACGACCAACACGGGGTGGTTCAGACGCTCCGACGCACCAACCAGGGCACCTTCCATCTGGATGCGTCGCGCAGCGCGTTCTATCTGCCGCGCACCAAGGGCTTCCCGAAGAACACCGAGGTGGAGGTGACCCTGACATTCACCTCGGACCAGCCCGGCGCACTCGAACGCAGCGTGACCCCGGATGGCCAGGACCTGACGGTGCGCGAGCACGCTTCGTTCGTCGAGCTTCCTCCGCTGGACGGCAGCTTCAAGCCGCGGAAGGCGGATCCGCGCGCCGGCTACAGCGGCATCACCTACTTCGACTACGCGCAGCCGATCGACCACGACCTGGAGCAGCGCTACATCGCGCGCCATCGCCTGATCAAGAAGAACCCCGACGCCGCCATGAGCGAGCCGGTGCAGCCGATCGTCTACTACCTCGATCCCGGCACCCCCGAGCCGGTGCGCTCGGCGCTGCTCGAGGGAGGGCGCTGGTGGAACCAGGCATTCACGGCAGCCGGATTCGTCAACGCATTCCAGATGCGCATGCTCCCCGACTCGGCCGATCCGATGGACGCGCGCTACAACGTCGTGCAATGGGTGCACCGCTCCACGAGAGGATGGAGCTACGGAAACTCGCTCGTCGACCCACGGACCGGCGAGATCCTCAAAGGGCACGTCACGCTGGGCTCGCTCCGCGTGCGTCAGGACTATCTGATCGGCAAGGCGCTGCTGTCTCCCTACGTCGACGGGGCGGCGGATACGGCCGAGATCTCGGCGATGGCGCTCCAGCGGATCCGCCAGCTAGCGGCGCACGAGATCGGGCACACGCTCGGCCTGGCCCACAACTACCTCAGCAGCGCCCAGAAGGCCGCCGGCGTGCAGTCGGTCATGGATTATCCGCAACCGGTCGTCACGTTGGAGAACGGGCAGGTGCATCTGGGACGCGACTCGTACGCGAATCAAATCGGCGCCTGGGACAAGATCGCGATCCGCTACGGCTACACGCAGTTCCCCGCGGGAACCGACGAGAACGCAGCGCTGGACAGCATTCTCGAGGAGGGGATCCACGAGGGGATCTGGTTCCTCACCGACCAGGACGCTCGGCCGGCCGGGAGCGCGCACCCGAACGTGCACTTGTGGGACAACGGCGCGAACGCGGCCGACGAGCTCGACCGCATGATGGACGTGCGACGGGTGGCCCTCGATCACTTCGGTGAGGCGGCCGTGAAGCGAGGCCAGCCGTTGGCCACGATGGAGGAGGCCCTCGTGCCACTCTTCCTCTACCACCGCTACCAGGCACAGGCCGCCTCGAAGGTGATCGCGGGACAGTACTACACCTACGCGCTCCGGGGCGACGGCCAGCAGCCACTGCGTCCGGTGCCGGCCGCGGAGCAACGGCACGCGCTCGACGCCCTTCTGCGCACGCTCCGGCCCTCCGAGCTCACGATTCCCAAGGCGGTGCTGGACGAGCTTCCTCCGCGCCCCTTCCGCTACAACCCGACTCAGGAGCTCTTCCGAAGACAGACCGGGCTGGTCTTCGACGCGGTGGCTCCGGCGACCGCGGCCGCGAGCTTCACCCTGGAGTATCTGTTCGACCCGCAGCGCAGCGCGCGCATGGTGGAGCAGAAGGCGCTCGATCCCTCGCTCCCCGGGCTGGACGACATCATCGAACGTGTGCGCCGGGCCGTCTTCGAGGCTCGGCCCTCCACTCCGTACGAGGCCGAGGTGAACCGCGCGGTGGAGCAGGTCCTGGTGAGCCGACTCATGACCTTGGCCGGAGGCGCACCGATGGCCCAGGTCCGGGCCGAAGCACAGCTCGAACTCGAGCAGCTCTCCGAGTGGCTCGACCAGGCGACCGACGGAGCGAACGGGGCCGACCGCGCGGCCTATCGACTGTTCAGCTCGGAAATCGGTCGGTTTCTGGATCGCCCCCACGCGCCGCTCGCAGAGCCCGCCGCGCCTTCGATGCCCCCGGGCGACCCGATCGGTGAGCCGGCCATGCGCTGGCTGGGAGGGCGTGGCCTTCCCGCTCCGGGCACGCCTCAGGTCGATCTGAGCTGCGCGTGGGACGGTTGGTGGGAGTAGGATCATCCGAGTCGCCCGGCATCGGGCACGCATTTCGGGCGGTCCGGCGCCCAACGAGGTCATAGCGCGCGGACAGGGAGGCGCTTAAGGTGTAGACGAATTCCCGACATCACAGACGGAGGTGACGCATGAACCGCATCAACACGGGTGGCGTGGTGAAGGGCGGGCTGCTCGCCGGGCTGGTGATCAACGTGCTGGAGGGGGTTCTCTACGGCGGACTGATCGAGGAGCCGTGGAATGCCGCGATGCGGGAGGCCGGCATGGTCGAGGGTGCCGGCACGATGGCAATCTACATCATAGGGGCGTTAGTGATCGGCCTCTTTGCCGTATGGATCTACGCGGCGGTTCGACCCAGGCTCGGGGCGGGCCCCGGCACGGCCGTCAAAGTGGGCCTTCTCGTGTGGGCGATGGCCTTCCTCTGGCCGGCGATCGGCTTCATGAGCATGGGTATCGTTCCCACGCACCTCCTTCTGATCGGAGTCTGTTGGGAGCTGGTGGAGGTGCCTTTCGCCACCGTGGCCGGTGCGTGGATCTACAACGAGGACACATCCGGGACGGCGGCGACGGTACCGGGCATGCCGGCCGCACCCGAGCCGTCCACGACAACCACGCCGCCGCAGCCGCCGACGGACTGAGAGCCACCGCGGCCTGCTCGGAGGCCGTCGGCCACTCGGACCGTCAGGTTCGCTCGAGGCGGATCACGTCGGAGCGCCCCCCTTCCGCGACGGGCACCTCCAGCGTCGTCACCTGGCCGTCCTCGAACGTCATGGAGCCGAGCATGGACTCGCCATGGTGCACCGCGTAGCTCCCCTCCGGAAGACCGGACACGCGGAGCAAGGCGGTGTGGGCGCCGGGGTTGGCGCTCTCGAGCTCGAAGCTCAACCGGGAAAGATCCTCGTCCAGCCGAATCGGCCGATCCGGGCGGAAACGGTCGGCCTCCGACTCGAGGTGCAGCCGGCCGCCTTCCAGCATCGCGTGGAAGCGCCGACGCACGCCGTCCTTGGGTGTGACCTCGACGGCCTTCCCGTTCCGTTTCCATTCGCCCCCGTAGCAGAAGCGCCCGAAAAGGGGGTCGTCCGAGAGGACCGTGCGCGCATCGCGGATCGCACCCGAAAAGCCCAGGTCGATCTCACACGAGTAGTACCACGAGCCACGGTGGTGGGGCTGCTCCAGCCAGGTCTGTCCGAACGGGGCAGGCTCGAAGCCCCCGCCCGCTCCGCCGTCGTTCTCGGGACCGGGATACCAGTAGCCGTAGTCGGACTCCGGCGTGCCCGAGTTCAGGAGAGCCCACGAGCTCAGGTAGCTCGCGTATCCGAGCCGCAGATAGGGTGCCGGGTCCTTCGCGTAACGGAGCCCGTAGTCGAGCACCGACCAACCGCCCATCTGTGACATGTAGGTGAGCGTGTAGGAGTTGCCGCCACCACCCCGGATATCGCTTCCGAGCAGATAATACGCCGTTTCCAGCCAGCCCCGACAGAAGAGATTCGAGGCCATCTGGTGCTCCATGAACGCCTCGGCGTCTGCCAGGCCGATGCGGGTCGAAGGCCCGTACGCCACCCATCCCGGCCGCACTTCCCCAGGATGCTCGGGACCCCGTGGATCCGCGACTTTCAGCGCGTACTTGGCCAGGGCGTGCGTGGACTCGAAGCCAGTCGTGTCGAACGCGTATTCCGACTGGAAGAGGTTGGGCTTGCCCAGCACGAAGGTACGCACCTTCCGCTCCCAGTGGGGGCGCAAGCGTTCGGCCTCGTCGCGCATTCCTTCAGTCTCCAGCGCGTCGATCACCCACGGAATCACCAGCTCGTTGTACAGCCCCGTCTCGTAGGCCGACCAATGCTCGATCTCCCACGGAATGGTGAAGAGAGCCAGTGCCGTACCATACGCGCGCCGCAGGTAGGACTTCGCGTCCATCGCCGTGCGGATCTCGGGATGGTGCTTCGCCACCCGGTACAGGCTGTAGTAGGTCAGGACGATGTGCGGGTAGTCGTAGATGCGCCAGATGTGCTGACGGCCCGTGCGTCCGGGCTCGTCGCTGTCGCGGTTCGTCTTCCAGTCCGGGATGCCGTAGATGCCGTAGGAGAAGGTTTCCTCGGTGGTCTTCTGGAGGCCTCCCCACACGAACTTCTCGACGTAGTAGTCGAGCGCCTCGACTTCCTTCTGGTCCGGGAACTCGGCGTTCTTCGAGGAGAGGTAGGCCGGCTTGCTGAGGCCCGGGTCGTCGCAGGTGACCTCGTAGATGCGCCAGCCCTTGATGCGATCGTAGTTGTCCGGGCTGAGTTGCACGTGCGTGTCCATGGCCCACTCGGCCAGCAGGCCGTCGTACCAGAGGTCGGCGTCACGAATCTGATGCTTCGCGATGAAGGCCGCGCGCTTGTGGATGAGCGGCTCGAGCGGCTCGGTGCAGAAGAACTCGAGCACCATTCGACGTTCGTCTCCGAAGCGCACGGTCAGCAGGTTCTCGCCGAGCTTCGAGAATCGTACGTCGTAGAGCCGCACGTTCCCCTTCCGACCGACGGAGCGCACCTCGGTCGCATCCGGATGCTCGGGCGCTACCTCGTGGATGGGCTCCTTCGAGCGGAGCGCGACGCGCGCGAACAGGTCCTGGGGCACGGTCATGCCGGGCACGACCTGGACGTCGATCAGCCCCTGCGCCACGAGCGTGTCGCGCACGCCCTGGTAGCCGTCGGCCCAGTGGAAGTCGAAGCCGTACGTGCGGGAGCCGCCCGCCGGGAGCGTCAGGCTCGTGTTGGCCTGTCGCCAGGTGGTCCCGTGCTCCTTCTTCGCGGCGGCACCGGCCGCCGCCGAGTGGATGAAGACCCGGTAGCCGCTCCGCGAGGCCTCCCAGTACTCGAGACTCGTGTGCGCTTCCGGCGTGAGCATCAGGTGGGGCCGCACCAGATCGCCTCGCATCCAGAAAAAGAACGAGCCATGCCCGGAGACCAGGCCGTGCTTGAGGATCGGGGGTGGGCGCCTCTGACCCTCCGTAGGCTCATTGCTCCGCGAGCGATTGCGATTCACCGGCAGTGGAATCGCCAGATCGCCGATCTCGAGCGGCGCGTCGGTGGGGTTGCGCACCGTGACGGCCCAACCCACGGAATGTTCGTCGACGGTGAAGCGAACCGAGACTTCCGGTGCGCCCGACCCCGGCGCGCTCCGGATCGTGGCCGTGTGCTCGAGGCCATCGTCACTCGTCGTGGCGGCCCGAAGGTTCGCCGCCTTGGCCGTGTCGAGCTCCTGCCACGCTCCGGAGCCGGGGCGATAGCGCACGATCACGTCCCCGAAGCGATGCTCCGGATCTACGTAGTCGATGTAGTCGGTGTCGTCGACGCGCCTCAGGCTCGTCAGCCCCCCGTCGTCGAACTCGACCACGAAGTCGGAGTCGTACGCGCCGTGCTTCCCCGCAGCCGAGAGACGCTCGGCCGCGGCGGGAGAGCCGACCGCGAGGCCGGCACCGGCGAGCCCCGCGGCCTGCAGAAAACGGCGGCGGCTGAGGAGGCCGGAAGGGTCGAAAGGATGTCGAGAGGGATCGGGAGAGGGGTCGTCCATGATTCGGGCCGTGGGTCATCGGGGGCACGGAAGCGCTGCCTCGCGCAACGTACCCGGTGGGAGTGCGGTGCGCACTCCCCTTCGACGATTCACGGGCAACCGGTGCCCGGTGGCTTCGCGAGGCGGCGGCCCGTATCATGCGCAAGGACGCTGTCCGGCCTCACCCCGCGGCTTAGTTGTGCCTTCGCCGCTGTCGCGGCTCCTGAGAACACCGGCGCGAGCGAGTGGAGTCTGGAAACGGTCGTGTTGGGTGGAAGATCAGCGCTGCTAAGATGTCGCGGTGGGCGCCGGCGTCGCAACTCCAGGAACGTTCTCCAAAATGCAGGAGTGATCCATGGCGCGGACCCGTGAGGTCCCGACACTCGTCTGGACGCCGGCGCTCGGTCGCGCCGCCCGGCTCCTCTGTCTGGCCCTCACTCTGACGGTCCCTGGCATCTCCGCCCAGCAGATGGGCCTCCTTCGGGGCCGGGTCCTGGACGCGGATACCCAGCAGCCCATCGCCACCGTGTCGGTCTCGATCGTCGGGCCGGGAGGCGTGACGCTGGTGACCGGAACGACGGACGCGAACGGCCGTTTCCGCATCCCCGTCCTCGACTCGGGCGGCTACACGGTGCGGGCCGAACGGATCGGCTACAAGACGGCGGAGCGCGGGCCGATGAGCCTCTCACCCACCGATACCGTCGACGTCGAGCTCCGCATGAGCCCGGCGCCCGTGCTCCTCGACTCGATCCTCGTGAGCGTGCGCAAGGCCAACCGGAGGTTGAGGAGGGGCGAGCAGCTCGTCTACGGCCGACTGCTCGACGACTCGACGCACGATCCGATTCCGGGCGCAACCGTGCGCCTCCTCTCGAACGCGGGGACTGCGGCTTCGACCCTATCGGATGACGACGGGCACTTCTGGCTCGTCAGCCCGCACGCCGGCTCGTACCGCCTGCAGGGCGAACGCATCGGATACAAGACGTCCGAAGGCCCGGAGCTCCAGCTCATGCTGGGCGACAGCGTGGGCGTGACCTTCTATCTGTCCACGCAAGCCGTACTCCTCGCGCCCATCACCGTCACGGCCTCGTCACGGCCCTGGGGAAACCGCGCCAACCTCAAGGGCATGGAGAACTTCTTCACCCGGTACGCGCGCTTCGGGTCCGGCTACGGCCAGTTCATGACCCGGGACTCGATCGCTCAGTGGGAAAGCCGCGTGCCGGATGTCGGTGAGATGCTCATGGCAGACCTCCCGGAGGCGATCGGTGTCGTGCCCCTGAGCAACATGGACATGGGCGGCGCCGTGATCCTCTCGAGCATGGGAAGCAAGTGCGTTCCGCGCTACTACCTGAACGGCTCCCCGGTGCCGTACTCCACCATGTCCGGGCTGGCTCCGGAGGATCTCGAAGCCGTCGAGATCTACGTCAGGCCCAACATTCCGGCCGAGTTTCAGCAGTCCTTTCCCTGCGGCGTGGTGGTCGAATGGACGCGACGCTCGCCCGGGGGCCATTTGACGCACCCCACGTACATCACGGGTGCGATCGTGGCGGTGCTGGTGGCGGTGGGGGCCCTCCTCATACGCTGAGGGCCGGCGCGGGGGACGCCCCGCATCGGCGAAGCTCCGCCGATCAGGCCTGACGTCGGGACGCCCGCGCGACAGCACGCGACAAGATGGCCCGGCGCCCGGCGCCGGGGTATTCTCATGGTACCCATCCCGCCAACAGGAGGAGACCCCATGAACAGGTTCCCCGTCTTTCCGCTCGTCGCCGCGTTCGCCGCTCTGGGCTGCATCGCGGGCGGCACGCTGGCTCAGGAGACCACCCGCTCCGTCGCCGCCGGCGGCATATCGGTGGAAGGTTGGAAGGGCACGGTGGATCCCAAGGAGGCAAGCCGGGGGATGAGCGTCGAGGGCGCGAGGCTCGCCAAGGACGGCGACGCACTCCACGTCACCACCGGCCCGGCGATCACGTACTGGAACCCAGCGAACACCGCGAGCGGCGACTACACCGTCTCCGCGACGTTCACCGAGCCGAAGTACATGAACCTGAACGATCACCCCCACCCGTACGGCATCGTCATCGCCGGCAACGACATGGGAACCCCCCAGGAGACCTATCTGTATTGCGCGGCGTACGGCAACGGCACGTTCATCGTGCGAGGGTTCGGGCCGCAGCCGTTCCAGCTGAACGGCCCGCGGGGTGGTGCCGACGACGCCGTGCACAAGGCCGCCGCCAAGGGTGAGCGCGTGACGCAGCGGATCGCGATGTCCGTGAGGGGCGACAAGGTGAGCTGTGCCATCAACGGCACCGAGGTCGCCAGCTACGACAAGTCCGCCGTGGTCACCGGCGGGAAGCTGAAATCCACGGACGGTGTCTACGGGATCCGCTTCGCGCACAACACCGAAGGCCTGGTCACCGATCTCACGATGGCCAAGCAGTAACGAGCAGCACCTTTTTCCCAAGGAGTCCCGAACATGTGGTCAAGACCCCGGCCCCGCGCCGCGCTCTCCACGTTGGCCGCGGCCGCGTTGGTGGCGGTTTCAGCCCCCTGCCTCCAGGCTCAACAGTCCCCGGGCGAGCTCACGCTCGATCGGATCTTCAACTCCCGGGAGTTCTCGTCGGACGGGTTCGGGCCTGCCCGGTGGCTCGAGGACGGCTCCGGCTACACCACGGTCGAGCCGTCCTCGAGCGTGCGGGGTCTGGACATTGTTCGATACGACCCCGCATCCGGAAGTCGCGAGGTGCTTGTGGCTGCCGCGGACCTCGTGCCGGCAGGTCAGTCGAGCCCGTTGATCGTTGAGAACTACGAGTGGTCGAGCGACGGCGGTAAGCTGCTCATCTACACCAACTCCAAGCGCGTTTGGCGTTACAACACCCGCGGTGACTACTGGGTGTTGGACCTGAAGAGCGGCATGCTCCAGAAGCTCGGCGGCGACGTGGAGCCCTCCACCCTCATGTTCGCGAAGTTCAGCCCCCAGGGTGACCGCGTCGCCTACGTGCACGATCACGACCTGTACGACGAGCGCCTCAGCGACGGCCACATCACCCGCCTCACCGAGGGCGGCTCACTCACGCTGATCAACGGCACCTTCGACTGGGTCTATGAAGAGGAGTTCGACGACCGCGACGGATTCCGCTGGAGCCCGGACGGCACGCACATCGCGTACTGGCAGATCGACGCTTCGGGCGAGAAGGACTTCCTGCTCATCAACGACACCGACTCGCTCTATCCCAAGGTCAAGAAGATCCCGTATCCGAAGGTGGGGACGACGCTTCCGTTGGCGCGTGTCGGCGTGATTCCGGCCGACGGAGGCCAGACCGTGTGGGCAGACGTTCCCGGTGATCCGCGCAACAACTACATCCCTCGCATGGATTGGGCCGACGACTCCAGGGAGCTCGTCATCCAGCACATGCCACGGGCGCAGAACGTGGACGACGTCATGCTCGTGGATGCCGCCACGGGCAAGGCCCACACGGTCTATTCGGACCGGGATTCCACCTGGGTGGACGTGGTCGACGACATGCTCTGGCTCGACGGAGGCAAGCGCTTCACGTGGGTGAGCGAGAAGGACGGCTGGCGCCATGTCTACGTGATCTCACGCGACGGCAAGGACCAGAAGCTCGTTACGCCGTGGCCGTTCGACGTCGTGAGCATCGAGCTCATCGACGACAAGGGGGGCTGGCTCTACTACATCGCCTCACCGAACAACGCCACCCAACGCTACCTGTACCGCTCACGTCTCAACGGAAGCGGCAAGGCCCAGCGACTCACCCCGGCGGCGGACAGTGGGTGGAGCAGCTACCAGATCTCCGAGGATGCGAAGTGGGCGTTCCAGACGCACGCTTCCTTCGGATCGCCTCCGACCGTGCACCTCGTCTCACTTCCCGACCACAAGGAGGTGCGTACGCTGGTGCGCAACGAGCGGCTGGCTCGCACCCTCGACTCGATCGACCGGGGAGACGCGAGCTTCTTCAAGGTGGACATCGGGGATGGCGTCAAGCTCGATGGCTGGATGATGAAGCCGCCGCACTTCGACCCATCGAAGAAGTATCCCCTTTTGTTCTACGTGTACGGTGAGCCGGCCGGCCAGACGGTGACCGACAACTGGGGAGGACGCAACTACCTCTGGTTCCTCTACCTGACCCAGCAGGGTTACCTGGTCGCCAGCGTGGACAACCAGGGGACGCCTGCGCCGCGGGGCCGCGCGTGGAGGAAGGCCGTCTACGCGAACATCGGCCCGCTGGCCTCGGCCCAACAGGCGGCCGCCAACCGGAAGATCCGAACGTGGGACTACGTGGACTCGACCCGCATCGGCATCTGGGGATGGAGCGGGGGGGGTTCGATGACCCTGAACATGATGTTCCGCTATCCGGATCTGTATCGGACCGGCATGTCGGTGGCGCCCGTGCCGGATCAGCGGCTCTACGACGCGGTGTACCAGGAGCGCTATTCCGGGCTCATCACCGAGCACCCCGAGAGCTATCAGCGCGGCTCGCCGATCAACTTCGCTCAGGGCTTGAAGGGTAACCTGCTGCTCGTGCACGGAAGCGGGGACGACAACGTGCACTACCAGGGCTCGGAGGAGCTGATCAACCGACTCGTGGCACTCGACAAGCCCTTCCAGTTCATGGACTACCCGAATCGCTCGCATTGCATCTGCGAGGGTGAGGGCACGACGCTCCATCTCTACTCGCTCCTTACGAGATACCTCGAGGAACACCTGCCGGCCGGAGGTCGGTCCCGGGCCATGTCGGCACCCGGAACGGCCGCGTCCGGGCGGTAACAACGGTCGAGCGGGGGCGGCGTCGATCCGCGCCGCCCCCCTGCCGTTTCCCTGAGCATTCCCCTTGACGCCGGTGGAGTTCGGATAGATAGTTGCATATGCCAACTATCTATCCGCTGCGCCTGGACACGAGCTTGCTCGAAGGCGCCCGACGCTTCTCCGAGGCGCTCTCGGAGCTCGTCCGAGTGGTGCAGTTCCGCGATCGCGATCGAGCGTGCTGCTACGACGTCTCGGTGAGCCAGTGCTACGCGCTCGAGACGGTTGCCGACCGCGGGCCTCTCACGGTGAACGACCTCGCGGCCCGGCTCTATCTCGACAAGAGCACGGCGAGCCGGGTGGCCGCCGGCCTGGAAACGAAGGGCTATCTGAAGCGTGATCGTGCGCCCGAGGACGGCCGGGTGGTCCACCTCGCGGTGACGGAACGGGGGCGTGCGCTCCGGGAGCGCATCGCGAACGACCTCGAACGTCAATATGCCGAGCTGCTCACCGACTTCGGGCCTGCGATTCGCCCGGAGCTGACGCGGCTGGTACTCAAGCTCGCTGACGCGTTCGCGGTGCGGGTGGACGCGTCGGGCGGAAGCTGCTGCGTGGTGGGAGCCAACCCGAACAACCCCGAGGAGACCATTCGATGAGCCATACCGAGAGCGAGATCCGTGGCGCCGTGAGGGACCGTTATGCCCGTGTTGCGACGGAGGACGAGGGCTGTGGCTGCGGCCCCTCCTGCTGCGGAGGCGGCAGCCAGGCGACGGACGTGAGCCGGGCCGTGGGATACACCCTGACGGAGCTGAGCCACGTGCCCGAGGGCGCGAACCTGGGACTCGGGTGCGGCAATCCCACAGCGATCGCATCGCTGCAAGAAGGCCAGACGGTACTGGACCTGGGATCGGGCGCCGGCCTCGACTGCTTCCTGGCGGCGCGCAGGGTCGGACCGACGGGGAAGGTCATCGGCGTCGACATGACGCCCCAGATGATCGAGAAGGCGAGAGCCAACGCCACGACCGGGGGCTACGCGAACGTGGAATTCCGACTTGGAGAGATCGAAGCGCTGCCCGTGGCCGACGCCACCGTCGATGTCATCATCTCGAACTGCGTGCTCAACCTGAGCCCGGACCGGCCCCGTGTGCTCGCGGAGGCCCGCCGCGTCCTCAGGCCGGGAGGACGGATCGTGGTCTCCGACATGGTTTCGGATCGCGACGTGCCCGCGGTCGTGCACGGGTCGCTGGATGCGATCGCGGCGTGCCTGCCCACGCCGAGGCAGCGTTACCTGGAGGAGTTTCGGGCCGCCGGCTTCGAAGACGTTCGCATCACCGGAGAGAAGCCGTATCCCTCGAGCTACATCCTTGGAGACGGCGGGGTAAGGACGTTCATCGAAGCGCACCCGGAAGGCAGGGCCGAGCTGGAGGCGTTCGCGGACTCGATTTTCGGGGCGCACATCGAAGGAACAGCCGCCGTGTGAGTTGGTTCGGCCTCGGCTTCACCCCCAGATGTCGAAGAAATCCACACCACCGGGCGGAACCTCCGAACGTTCCGCACTCGGTTGGAGATAAGACACCAGGAGCTCCCGGCTCTCGTGGACGAGGCGCTCGGGGCGGGGCGCCCAGCCGGGCCCTTCGGCCGCGCCAACCACTCCGAGCACCGCGCGTAGCCCCGTGCGCACCGCTAGCACCGGATCGAGGTGATCGATGTCGGCCCGTCGAGAGAGGAGGATCTTTTCGAGGCCGTCCAACAGGTGCGCCCGAAAGGCCTGGTAGCTTCCCTCTCCACCGCCTCCGGCGCGGTCGAGCGCCGCGAGATACGACGCCCGGGAGCGTTCGGCCTCGAGAAGCAGGCGCGCCGCGCCCTCGGCGAGCTGCGGGAGGTCGAGCGTCTGCCAGTCACGCGAAGCCAGCGCTTCCCGCCAACGTTCGGACGCCTCCTGCCATGCCCGCTCGCCCAGGTAGTCGAGGAGGTCGTCCTTTCCCTGGAACCGGGCATAGAAGGAGCCCACCGACGAGTCCGCCCGATCCACGATGGCCTGGACCGTGAGCCCATCGGGCCCCTCCTGCTCCAGGATCTCGAACGAGGCCCGCTCGATCCGCTCCAACGTCCGACGCGAGCGGCTCTGCTTGGGAGGATTCAGGGAAGATGGCGGCAACGTCCCGGTGTCCCAGCCTACGGTGGAAATGGAATAGTCGTTCTATTATTGGCGCAGGCTCTCCGTAACACAAGGAACTCCAACGGGTCCCGAGGTTTTTCAGGAGTGTCGGCGTCCACCGGCGGGAGTGGCCGCGTCACACTGGCGGATGCGGCAAGGATCCTGCAAGGATTCGAGGACGTGTAACCGAGACCCTGGGCCGGAGCTGACCATGGACCATCCCGGAAGCCAATCGGAGGGGCGTTCGTCCAGCCCACGCTTCACCTCCCTCAGGCGACACCGGTCGCGGAGGCCACGCGCACCGATCGTGGTGGGGCTCGTCCTCCTCGCGGCCGTGGTGGGCGGGGGTATCTGGTACTGGACGAGATTCCGCACCGAGCCGAATGCGTCGTCGCCGGGCGGTGACCGGTCCTCCGTTGCCGGGGATTCCACGGCTTCGCGGTCCGCCGTCGGGGACTCGGCTTTCGCCGACCTTCCTGCGCTCGATTCGAGCGACGTCCTCGTCCGTGGCCTCGGGAAGGGCCTGTCCTCCCGTCCCCGTGTGGCCGGTTGGCTGGACACCGACGACCTGGTACGGCGATTCGTCCTCGCCGTGGCGAACGTGGCCAAGGGCACCAACCCGACATCCCGACTCGGCTTCATGGCACCCAAGGGAGCCTTCGCCGTCCGGTCGACGGACGGCCGGACCGTCATCGATTCTGCCTCTTATCACAGGTACGACGCGTTGACCGACGCGTTCATCTCGCTCGATACCGACGGCGTGGCGCGACTGTACCACCGCATCGAGCCGCTGTGCGACCGAGCCTATCGGGAGCTCGGGCTCTCCGGCGGTACGTTCGAGGATGCGCTATCCAGCGCGTTCGGGCGGCTGCTCGCCGTTCAGGTCCCGGGAGGTCCCATCGAGGTCACACCCGCCGGTGCACTCTACGCGTTCGAGGACTCGGCCCTGGAGGCCCTGTCGCCGGCCGCAAAGCACCTGCTTCGTATGGGGCCGGCCAATGCCGACCGTGTTCAGGCGAAGCTGAGGGAGCTGGCGGGTGCCATGGGGGTTCGGCCAACGGAGCGATGACGCCTCACTGACGCCCGCGCACGAGGGTGACGATCGCAGAATCACCTTCCCTCGAGCGCCGGAGGTTCGTCATGTCGAGGCCCACCGCACCAGGATCCTTCAGTATCCTCAGCCATCCGTACCGGGCCCTTCATCCTCTCGACGGACACCCGGAGATCCTGAAATCGGAGGGCCGACGGCCGGGCTCCGCGCTCGTGTGGACCCTGGGCACGCCAGTGTCTCGGGAGCACTTCACAGCCGCCCGCAACCGGCCGGGAGGCCTGCCGCTCATCGTCATTCTCCCCGCGCCCCCGAAGCCCGCCCGAGAGTCCCGCCTGGTCACCCTGGTCACCGAGGCGCGGCCGCAGAGCATCCTGCCCCATCACGAGGTCCCGTCCGCCCCCGAGTTGGCGCAGGCGCTCCGCAGGCCGCCCGAGGATTTGCCGGTCGAAGTGACCGACTACCTCGCCTGGAGAGGGATCGAAACCGACCGAGATACCCGGCACCTCCTCCGCAAGATCGTCGAGCTCTCGGCAGAGCTCCGCTCGGTCTCCGCCCTCGCGCGCAGCCTCTACGTCTCCCGTCGCGCACTGGGTCGACGCTTCCTCGGCCAGGGCCTGCCCGTGCCCTCCCACTGGCTCCATTTCTCACGTCTGCTCCGTGTCTGCATCCGCCTCCAGAACACGGACGACAGCGTCCTTTCCCTGGGGTTCGACGCGGGGTACCCCGACGGCTTTTCCCTCAGCAATCAGATGCACCGACTCATCGGTTACCGCCCCACCGACGCTCGTCGCTTCCTCGGTTGGGAGTGGCTCATGGAGGCGTGGCTGCGCCGGGAGGCCGACACCGGCGGCCTGGCTCCTTCCTCTTGCGAGCGCCTCTCGAATGAGTCCGTTCCGCCGGGCGCCCCTGAATCTCGTGCCGACCGGGCAGGAGGCCACCGATCCGCCCGCAGGCGCTCCGCACGAAGTCGAAGGGCGGCAGGATAGGTTGCATCGAGCGAAGGCCGGGCGGAAGATTGAGTCTCTTCAGCCGGCCCCCCTGGATTCCTCACCATCGACTCGAACCGATGAGCCGAGAGCCGTCCCTGGAGATTCCGCTCCGAATGGAGCTGTTTGGAGGTCCGGCGTTGCTGAAGGCCGGGGCTCCCGTGCCCTTCTCGCCGTATCAGCTCGCCCTCCTCACGCTGGTCTACGGTCACGAGGACGGAGGGCTGAGTCGCCCCCGCGCCATCTGGCTGCTCTGGGAGGCCAGTGACGATCGGGCCCTCCGACAGCGCATCCGCCAGCTCTTGCACGGAATCAGAAAGCGGGCCGGCTTCGATCCGATTCGAGTGGAAGGCGACCGGTTGGCTCCCGTGGTCGAAGGAATCCGCTCGGATCTCAAGCATTATCGCGAGCTCCTCTCGACCGGAGAGCTCCGTCAGGCCGCCAGCCTTCATGGGGAAGGGTTCGCCGCCAAGATACCCCGCGTCCCCACGCGGGAATTCGAGGACTGGCTCGAGGCGAAGCGACAGCGGCTCCGCCGATGGCTACGGGATGCCGGGGCACATGGATGGGACGCCCACTACCCCGAAGGAGACTGGCCGGCGGCGAGGGAAGCGGCAGAGGCGCTGTACGCGCTGGATCCCGAAAACGAGTCGGTCGTGCGAAAGGTCATCGAAGCCCGTGCGATGATGGGCTCCCGCGAAGGGGTGGAAGCCGCCTACACCGCCTTTCTGGAGTCGCTGGGCGGCGAGCGTGCTCCCACCGGGGAGACAGTCGGACTCGTCGAACAAGTCAGGAGCCTCACGAGCACGGGTTGGAGCGAAGAGCGCAGCACCCCCGAGCACATTCCGCTCGTCGGTCGAGCCGAGGCCCTCGCGGAGGCGCGGGACAGCCTGAACAAGGTGCGCCACGGCTCCTTCGAGTTCCTGCTCGTCCGCGGAGAAGCCGGGATTGGCAAGACCCGCCTGCTCGACGAGCTCAAGCAGGAAGCGCATGTCAAAGGCTTCCGGTGTCTCCATGCCAGGCTCGCGGAGCTGGAGCAACGAATCCCGTTGAATCCCCTGCTCGACGCGCTGACCGGACCGGGAGTCCTCGATCACGTGGATGCGCTCGAGGAGCCCTGGCGAGCGGTCATCGCGGCCCTCCTTCCCGCCGACGCAGCGATCGAGCGCGTCGCGGAAGTCCCTTACATCCAGGAAAGCAGCCTGTCACGTCGACTTCTGGATGCCTTCGCCCTGCTCTTCTCCAGCCTCGCGGAGGAGCGGCCCACCCTCCTCTTCATCGACGATCTCCAGTGGGCCGACGCGACGACGCTCGCGGTACTGCAGTTCGTGCAGCGTCGCTGGCAATCCGGCCCGCTCGGTGTCGTAGCGTCGATCCGGCCCGAGCTCGTCACGTTCGCCGACGAAGTGGGCAGATACCTCAAGGAGCCCACGGATCTGAAGGTCACCACGATCACTCTGGAGGATCTCTCCGAGGAGGACGCGATCCGCCTGGTCCGCAACGTGGGCGGTCAGGAGCTGAGCCGCGCCATCTGCGCGCGCCTGTGCGCCCTCGGCGGACGAAACCCGTTCTACATCATCGAGCTCACGAAGGACCACCTCTCCGGTCGCCTCCACCTTCCGGAGCTTCCGTCCGAAGCACTCACGATTCCCATATCGCTCCAACAGCTCTTCGAGGCCCGCATCGAACACCTCGGCAGCGCGGCGCGCAAAGCCGCCGAGGTCCTGTCCGTGTGGGCCCGCTGGATGAAGCTCGACGATCTGGCGTCTCTCAGCGGCATGGACCTGGAGCAGTGTGCCGAGTGCGTAGAGGAGCTTTCCGGCTGGCGGCTGGTCCAGGTGGACCGCGACAGCGTGCGAATTGCCCATGAGCTGTTCCGCAGCGCGCTCTACCAGCGCCTCGGCGACGCCCGGCGCTCGCTACTCCATCGAACCGTTGCAGAGCACCTCGTCGCAACGACGGAGAGCCCGCTCGACAGCGAGCTCGCGATCCACTTCGCCAGGGCGGGCGACGCCCAGTCCGCTGTCCGGCACGCAAGGACGGCGGCCCGTGAGTCACTCGAAAATGGAGCGGTCGCCGAGGCAGCGCACTTCATGGAGCTAGTGGTCGCCAACGAATCGGACGAAGCGAGAAAGGCCGACGCCACCGCCGACTTTGCTCGCCTGCTTCACATGAACCGGGAGATCGCGAGAGCGAACCCCCTCCTGGAGCTAGCCTCCGCCCGTCTGCGGAAAGCCGGAGGAACGGCCCGAGCGCTCCGCATGGAGATCCGCCGGGTGGACGGCCTCGCCGAGGTCGGCGCGACGTCCATCCAGGACCTGATCGACCGACTGGCCACGATCAAGGCAGAAGCCCGTGAGCAGGGTGACTGGGAAGCGGTGGCGTTGGCGTTGGATGTGGAACTGCACTTGCTGCACAGAACCGGAAGCGTAACCGCCATACGATCGCTGTTCAAGGAGATGGAAACGTGTTCGAACGCCGGATCTGCCACGGCAAAGTGCCTCTCTCACGCGTCGTTGGCGCTCAACGCCCTCTTCGGAGACCCCGACTATGGCCTGCAAGCCGCGCAGAGGGCGGTCCAGATCGCAGAGGACCGTGATTTGGGTCAGTATCTGTTAACCGCCCAGAATCGGCTTCTCATGGTCCTAAACTGCCGGGGAATGCTGTACCTCCCCTCAGGCCAACAACTACTGAAGAGCGCGATGCGTGAGGCTGAATCCAGCGGCGACTGGGTGGCCCGGTTCAATCTTGCGGCTAATCTGGGAGCATTCTATTTGGACGCGGGAGACTTGCAGCACGCCGAACACTCCATGAGGAAGGCCTCTAGGTTGCTCGTCGGCGCTGAAGCCGACGTGTTGCGGGTCAATAACCTCTGCAACCTCGGTGAGTTGGCTATTCACCGACGCGAATTCGAAGAAGCTGCTAGTTACTTTGAGTCCGCAGTCGCAAAGATCGGACCCACCACCCCGCCCGACCAGGCACAAGGCGCCATCGCCGGGTTCGGGCGGTGTCTTCTTGAGTTGGGAAGCCTATCAGAGGCACGCAGGTTCGAGGCACTTCTCGATCCCTATCCAGCTGAGTGGTATTTCGACCCCACTCTGATTCTCACCTTTCGAGCTCGAATGATGGAACGCCGTGGCATGGCTCAGGAAGCAGTCCACCATATCGCTAGCTGCTGCGAACGTCTTCAGAATCGTCTGACGTTGGCGTGGCTCAAACTGCGGGCGTTTGAGGTGAGGCTCCGGAAACGCATTGGCATGCCCGGCGTGCACGAGCGAGCCAACACAGCAAGAGCCATCTCCGAAGAGCTTCGACTCTCAACCAGACAAGGCGAATTCCGGTCGGTGTTGGACTCAACTCCGGATCGTTAGCCGACCTACATGTTCCCCACAAGGTAGATGGCGGAGACCTTCTCCGAGTGACCCAGCGCAGATTCTGCATGAACCGGGGCACGGCCTTCGCTGACTTCTTCGTGGTGCTGCGCTATCAAGTCGTCTGTCAACACAGCGTCCACGATGAGCGGGTCAAACTGCGCGCCCGAGTAGAGCTCCAGCTGTTCGTAGACTTCGTCCACGCCCAACGCCTTGCGGTACGGTCGATCCGAGAGCATCGCATCGATAGCATCGCAGACCTTAATGATCCTGGCACCAAGCGGAATCGCATCACCGGTCAGCCCGTCTGGATACCCGCTGCCGTCGTAGTGCTCGTGATGATAGCGTACCGGCAGAATCACGGAATCCCCCAACGACGTGAGGGAACTCAATAGCTCGGCCCCCTTCATTACGTGAGATTCAATGACTCTCCGTTCCTCACTGGACAGCGTATCCGGCTTCATCAAGATGTCCGAATATACTCCCTCAATCTTGCCAATGTCGTGAAGGAGCGCAGCCGTTTCAATTTCGCTGACGCGACCTTCGGAGAGGTTAAGAGAAACCCCGATGGATCGGGCGAGCCGTGCAACACGCTTTGAATGGCCCGAAGTGTAGGGATCCCGGGTCTCAATGGCCTTTACCAAGGCCGTCAGAAGGTCACGGTTGGCTAATTGGAGCTGCTGGGTAGTCAGGTAGGAACGCCGGATGAACCAGAGCGGCAACATGACCAGTACCAGTCCGAACGGCCCCACTTGGACGTAAAGAGCCGCCACCGCGAGCGCTATTGGCCCGATAAGAAGGTCATAAAAGATGTTGGTGCCAGAGCTCCCCACCAAATGCGTCCACACCTCACCGAACTGCATGCCTTGGTTCAGGGCGATCACGAAGGCCACAAGAGCGTTATTGACCCACAACACCACAACGCCAAACAACACAAATGGGAGGGCCTGCCCGAGAATGCCCGACGGCTGGACAGAGCCAAGTTCCATGAGGGCTCTTCCGCCCGCTGCTGTGAACGCCATGCCCCCCAGGGCGGTTGCCACCACCAGCTGACCAATATTGAAGTTGGCCCGGAGCGGCTCTTTCCGACGAATGAGGTATTCGACAACCGCACTCGTGATTGCCGTGGTCCCTACGGTGGCGGCTGGGCCGAAGAGCAGAACCAGAGTGAAGAGCGGCAGGAATCCGATTGAGGACCCACCTGAGACCCTGCCAACCTTGATCTTGAGGGCCTGCTGCTCAGCGAAGAGTGCGAGAAGCGCCAGAACGGCCAAGCCCCAGTAGTCCCTCTGTACGAGATACCCCAACTGCCCCCAATCCTGCAGGGACAGCGACACGAGGGCCACAACACAGACGCCCGTGACATACATGTGCACAGGGGTTCTTCGCATCCGCGCCGCCCCCCCCAGTCTACCTGCCACTACTACCAAGTCGCGAGGCCGTGCCCGATTAGAGCCAGCACCGCGCCGAAGAAATCCAACAGAGAGCTGAACATGCACTCACCTCCTTTCAAGGAGCGTCGACTTTCCGGTTATTCGCTGTGAAAGCCGCGTGCGCTTCGCTCTCCGCTCAGCTTCGCTCTTGGCTGGTAGACCGAGGGGGTTCTCCTTCTCCGCGTTGGGTTCTTCGCTCTGGGCCCTCAGGCCCCCTTCAAACTCACTCGTCCACGGACCCAGCGGTCCGTGGCTTGCAGCGATGCCAAAATAGCGGCCCGGTCGGTCGAGTCTTCGACCAACGTCGCGCCGGCGAGAGATGTGATGTGCCGTCCCTCTAGCGCATGAACCGCCACCATTACGAATTGTCGGTCGAAGGCGTCGACCACCTTCACACCATCCAGCGCCAAGGTGAGGCCGTCGCCGATCTCGTCTTCGTCGGCGTCGCCCTCCAGAGCGGCACATATGGCATTCAGCGTAGCCTCCGCCACTGCCTCCAACCTTACACGTGGAAGAGAAGCCGCGCTCGCTTCACCCGAGAATCGTCGGTCCTTCCATTCGATCTCGACGCGATGTCGGACCCGGTGTGCTTGCTCGCTTTCGACGCGGTGACTCCTGAAGACGAGTCGCGTCTCGGCTTTCGAAGGCCCCGGATGCACCAGCACTGCGGCCTGGGTCTCAGCCATCTGGGACTCAGCCGTCCGGGGCGCTGGCTCGCTTGTCTGCGCAACCGAGATCTTCCGGTGATCCACCGGAAAGTCCAGGTGGGCCAACAGTGCGGATTCGACGTTCCGTACCGTCTGCTTCGGGGTCACCTCGTCGGTGGTCAGGAGATGTATCTCTTCGACTTCTCCGCCGGGTCGGGCAACCACCCGAGCCGAGACCACGCCTCTCAACGAGAGAAGCAGGCGTTCGGCCTCCTGTATCGCCCAACCAGCTCTTTTCTCATCCGGCGCGGTCATCAGTCCCCTGTCGGAGAGGTGTGGGGGAGGGCCACCGACACCTCTCCACTGATCGGTCTGGAAGGGCGAGGCACGCACACACCCATGGCTCGCCGATATCACTGGATCCGCGTTCCTGCGGACGCACGAGCCCCAAACTTCGTGCGTCATCCTTCATCTGTGCTGTGAGCCCCGGGTCGCGGGCTACTCCGGACAGCCCCCGCGACTCACCGACGGGGAGGGTCGGTACAAATGTTTAGTGAAGTAAGCTACATATGTGTCTCAGCGGGGTGCGCTGTCAAGACACTAACAATATAGCGCCCTTCGGCGGGGGCATGCTATCCGGAAGAGGCACGGAACGGAAAACACGAATTCCGGAAAAACCTCCATCAGTAAACGGCACGGCCGTCGAGGTTGTCGGGCACGCCGATGTGGGCCAGGGAAGCCAACGTAGGAGCCACGTCTACCGTGTGGACGGGAGCATCCGAGCGCGCCGGCCGCACACCCGGCCCGTAAAGGATGAACGTCACCCAGCGGTCGTACCAGTACGGTGTCCCGTGATCGGCGCCGGTGGGGTCCGCCCGCCAGAGCTCATGGTAGCCGAACCGGAACTCCACTCCGTAGCGTGAGAGCAGTCCCGCGGTCCGCCCAGGGTAGATCGAGTTGTTGAAAAGGGTGGCGAACGAGTCGGTCGGCTCTGCGCCGGCGAGCTCTTGCCGGCTGTAGGCCTGCGTCACCAGGCCACGCGCCTCGAGAGTACGTGCCAATCTGCCGGCGATCTCCTGCGGCGCTCCCCCGTCCTCCACCACCTCACGCGCGACCTGGCGAATCTCCCGAGTGCGACCCCGATAGTCCAGGCGCTCCGCTCGTTCTCCCATGGCCCTCAGGGCCTCCGGTGCGGTCATGATCCCATGATCGGAAGAGAGCCCGAGCACCCACGCGTCTTCACCGACCATCGCATCGAGTCGGTCGAAGAACTCCCCGAGCGCTCGGTCCAAGCGATAGAGATTGTCGAGCTGCTCCCGGCTCAAAGGGCCATAGTCATGTCCGATGTAGTCCGCCGCGGAAAGTGAAATGGCGAGGTAGTCCACCGAGCCCCGCTGCCCGAGCTTCAGTTGGTCCAGGGCCTCCTGAGCGAGCAGCAGGACGGCGCGGTCCTGCCGGGGCTGACGATAGGCCCACGCATTGAACGCGGCCGCCCCCCCTCGTTTGAGCTCCCGTGCCGCCACGTGGGGGAAGGCCGTGTGGATCGCGTCACCTTCGTAGGCGGCGGTGTCGGGCCGACTCAAGCCGCGGCTCTCGATGGGAACGGCCTCCTGCCACACACTGTCGGCCCAGAGCGCGGGCATCACCGTCTCGTTGAAGCGCGTCACCCAGTCGGGGTAATCGGCCCGGTAGTACGTGGAGGTGACGAAGCGCGCGAGGGCCGGCGCGATCCAGTAGACCTGCCCGCGTACCTTTCCGGCGAGCGTGACTGCAGCCCGGTCCTTGCCGGAGATCGAGACGACGACGGCTTCGGAATCGGCCGCCTGCATCCAATCGGGCAGACCGCCGCGGAGGAGGTTCTTCGGCGACCGACCCGGCAACTTCGGGAAGCCGACGATGAGTGCCTCCGGATCCGCGACCGCGTAGGTCGGGGACCACTTCCCATCTCGCTCCTGCATCCAGTCGTTGCCGACGATCCCGTTGTGAGAGGGGAAGACACCGGTCGAAAGGGCCGCGTGACCCACGGCGGTCTGGGTCAGCGCATGCGCTTCCGACGCCTGTGTGAAGACGTAGCCCCGCTCCAGGAGCCGTTGGAACCCCCCGGTGAAGGCCGGGCGGTACCGGTCCAGGAGGTCTCCTCTCAACTGGTCGACCGAGATCAGAACCACGAGCTTCGGCCCGGGGGGTGGCACGAGTTGGCTCGATGCCGGAGTCGCCCCAACAGCGCAGACAAAAGTGACTGCCAGGGCGGGGCCCCACAGGGTGGAATTGCGCATCCGTCTCTCGCCCGTTCCTCGGTCAACTGGACAACCTCGAAGCTCGCAGACTAAACTAGCCCGCCCGGCACGCCTGGCCATGGCGTGCACCACACCGCGCCCACCTCGGCTTGCCGATGCTACAGAGAGCGCTGCCGCTCATCGCCCTGGTCCTGCTCGCCACGCGGTCCCTGGCCGCCCAGGACACGACCTCATACGCGATCCGGCCGGGCGACCGCGTGACCGTCCAGGTCTTCACGGCCGCGGGCGAACGGGTCGACGTCGTGGCCGGACAGCGCATCGTCAACCGGAAAGGCGACATCTTTCTTCCCTACGCCGGCACGGTGCACGTGTCGGGACTCGATGAGATGGGTCTGCGAGAGCTCCTGACCCAGGCGTACGGGGGTTTCTATTCCGACCCGGTGGTCGACGTGAAGGTAGAGTTGCGGGTGAGCGTCACCGGCGCGGTGAGGCTGGCGGGGCAATACTTCCTCGATCCCACCGCAACGATCCTCGACGCGGTGGCCACGGCCGGGGGCATGGCCACGGAGTACGCCGTCGCCAGTTCCCAGATTCCGGCGGATCAGCAGAATGTCCGGCTGGTTCGAGACGGGAAGACCCTCATTCTCAACCTCCGCCCGGACGAGGTGGCCGACTCCGTCCTGCGGATGCGTATCCGATCCGGAGACTGGATCAATGTGCCGACCCGTGATCGTTCGAGGGTTCGCGACGACATCCAGTTCTGGGGAGGCGTACTCTCCTTCGTGACGTCGCTCGTGGGACTCGTCTACCTAATCACTCACTGAGACGACCCTTCGCGCCATCCCTCCGCCCGATTCCGAGGCACATCTTCGTCTCGCAGGCTCGTTTCCTTCGTGGAGCTGCGGACCTATGCGACCCCTCGTCAGAGGCCTCGTGCCGTCGGAGTCGTTCCTCCTGGACGAGCGAAGCCGTCCCGACTTCCGGGATGTGTTCGGCGCCATGGCTCGTCGTTGCAGGGAGATCTCCACGGCCGTCACGCGTGTCCGGCTCGGCACCCTCGACCTCACCCCCTCCGAGCTGCACAGCGTGCGACACTTCAGGGTGCTCGTGGCGGAGGTGAACGCGCTGCACCTGGACGCGGAGGCTCGGGTCCTCAACGGGCAACCCCGCCGGGCCCCGAACCTCCTGCTGCTGACCGACCTCCTCCGTGAGGGGCGCCTGGAGATCCGGTCCGCGCCACTGGCGGGTTGGTCCCCGGATTTCAGCGTCTTTTCGACGGTGGAAGGGCCTCTCGCGGTCCTCACGGGCTACCACTGGTTCGAACGTCCGTACCCCCATCGCGGTCCTGCGTTGGGCGGCTTTCACACGGGTGACGGAGCCCGCCTGGCGGCAGCGCGCCACAGGGAGCTCTGGGAAGGCGCTCATGACATTGGGCCGGCGGTCTGGAGCATCCTCGCAAGGGCCCGTGCCCGCGTGCGCGGGGCAGAGTCGCAGGCAGGTTGACACCTGCCGGTTCCGGTTCTCTATTTTGGGTCTGCGATCCGGCGTAGCTCAGTTGGTAGAGCAGCTGGCTGTTAACCAGCGGGTCACAGGTTCGAGTCCTGTCGCCGGAGTTGAACGCGCAGGTGCACGGCCCCGGCAAGTCGTGGAATCACAACGATTTGCCGGGGCTGTCGCCGTTGGGGTGTCACAGGTTTCCGCACCTTCGGCGGGGGGGGGGAAAGGCTTCCCCCCGTCCTGTTCAAAGACCCAGCCGAGGGTAAGCGGCAGAGCGACGACGGCGTAGGTTGGTGACCGGCTACGCCGGTTTGGGGCGGCGCGGCCCTGAACGCAATCCGTGACACGAGGGACATCGCCGCCGCTTACGGTCGCAGGAGAAGCGCCCGGGTCAGCGGTCCCACCGTGCGGGCCTTGCTCGATCCGTCCATTGCCGGCATCGCGAGCTCGGCGAACAGGATCATCCCGCTCACGTCCTTGCCCGTCCGTGGGTCCAGGAAGACCGAAGCCCAGGCGGAGTCGATGGCTCGCATTGCGGCCGCCGCCGTGACCGGCGGCCCCTCGGACACCACGCGAACCGGCTGGCCGGTGGCGAAGCTCTCCTCCGGCAGGAACTCAGCGCCGCGGAGCTTGGTGTCGCCGGGCCGGGCCCGAACGTGCGACCTGGAAGTCCAGCGGCCCACGATGCGACCGTGGCGAACGGTCAGGACGTACAGCACCAGGTCCAGCGAACCCTCGCCTCTCACCGTCAGGATCAGGCCGTTCCTGCGCAACTGATCCCTTGTGATGCCCTCGTCGTTCCTGAGCGCCCGCGCCGTCGCCGCGGGAAGCCCCAGCGAGACCTCCGTATCCGCTCTCTCCTGCGCACGGAGTGCCGGGCTCGTGAACCACCCGCCGATCATACCCAGCGACGCTACCGTCGCTGCCAAGCCGTGTGCCAGTCGTAGATTCGCGTTGTGACCCATTGCCGGACCTCCGTCGTCGGGGCGCGAAACACCTTGGTGAGGGGATCCGGTCCGGTGTGCTGAACGGGCCGCCCGGGTTCCCCACGCCTCGAGAGCGAGAAACGGCAGCTACGGGCGCCATGGAGACCGTCGGCAGATGCGCCTGGGTTCCGAGCGGTGCGCCCGGCCGAGCGCGCCGCGGCGACGCTCTGCTGAGGCGCGAGCCGTACCGGCACCTTCGCCCCGAGGAGCCTGCCCAGGGCCGCCCGATGGGCCACGGCCCAGCCGCTGGGGGCCCTCCTGCTGCTTTCGAAGAGCCTCATTGCGGGAACCGGAGCCCCAAATGGGGCCCGGTCGATTGTGGTGTCGATGCCACGCGCGGCAGCAGAGAAACGACGCGCGATCCACATCGAGGAAGGGATACGAGAGGCGACCCCACACGGGCTGTCTCGAGGCCAGGGGCCGTCGAAACCGGAATCGGGCGCGCTTCACGACCCATCGGGCGGCGCAGTTACGACCGGCTGTGTTTTCCGTATGCCCACAGAATGCTGCGCTCGCAGCCTACGCCGCTGTACGCATCATGACGTAGGGTGGGTGAGAAATGACGTAGAGGGGTTGTGCGACGACGCATACAATCGTCGCGACGGGCAACCTACATCATGGTCAGACAACGACTTACGGGAGTCGCCGCGCGATCCACACCGTACGGTAGATCGCGGTTCCGATGGTGCCGGCCGCCACGAGGGCGAGCACCGGGATGAGCACGGCGCCTCCGGGACGGCCGAGCCAGGCGGACACCCCAGGGTCGAGGACGGCTCCGAATCCGAGCAGGAGGAGCCGCTCGGCCCGTTGCATGACGCCGAACTTGCAGTCGACGCCTACGCTCTCACCCCTGGCACGTGCGTAGCTGACCAGCAAGGAGCCACCCAGCGCCGTCACCACCAGGATCAGCACGACATCGGATGTCCGGAACAGCATCGCCAGCCCAACGAACGCCGCCACCTCCGCGAACCGGTCCAGCGTGGAGTCCAGGAAGGCCCCCCTCGGACTCGCGATCCCCATGGCCCGGGCGATCCGTCCATCGAGGATGTCGGCCACGCCGCCCAGAAGGATGGCCCATCCGCCCAGGTTCACCCGTCCAGCGCCGAAGCAGAAGGCCGCCGCCACGCCGAAGGCCACGCCGAGGAGGTTGTAGAAGAAGGGGCGAAGACCGAGCGCGAGTGAGAGTCGCTCCACGGGTCGCGCGAACCAGTAGAACCAACTTCGCACGAAGCCGCCGAGCACGAACGAGCCCCGGTCCTCGATGTCGTTGGCGTCGGGCTTGCGCGCGGAGCCGAGGGCGAACACCGGCATGGACACCAGCGCCAGCAGAAGAACGCCGACGAGAACCGCGAGATCGGTACGAATCATGGCTCTTCTCGTTGGGGGCGCCCCCGAAGAACCCGGATGACCCGGGGCCAGAGGAAGATCAGGGGGGCCCGTCGCTCCCAGGGCGTCAGTTCCACGGGCATCCCCGTCCGCCGCTCCACCTTGCGCGCGATATAGGGAAGCCAGTTGTCGAACGTGACGATATGCTTGAACCAGCGGGCCGTGCTCCTGGCCTTCGAGCGAAGGAAGTGCGTGCGCCAGCGCCGACGAACGGCGGGTGCAGGAGGCTCCTTGAATCGAAAGCCACCCTCGACTCGATCGAGAGCCCCGCGCACAGCGGCGATCTCCAGCACGCCCGTCAGCCGGGCGCGAAAATGGGCCCGCTGGGCTTCGAAGACGGACTGTGACCGGTTGCTCGCCTCGGGCCGTAACTCACCGGCGTAGCAGACTTCCAGGAGGCGCCGCCCGACGGACTCTGCATCGAAGGTACCGTCGAGGTATGGGCCCACCCACTCGAGGACACCCTCGTATGCGCCGGTCAGGGCGCGCTCGAACCACTCCGTCTCTCCGGACGAGGCGGACCACACGAGCGCCACCTTCTGCACCATACGCCCGAGAAGGAAGTGGTCCGGCGGGCGGGGACCGAGCGCCCGCTCGAAGTGATCACGCCGCACAATCAGACATTTCGCGATGCCGTGGCGCCCGTCGTCCGGAGTGAACGCGATGACGTTCGGTGGCAGGACCCGTGAGAGGGCCGCCATGAGCCAGGTGGGCCTGTGCAGCTCGTGCGAAGCCTTCATGGCTCGATAGAAGTGCCGGTAGTCGTCCACCACGACCACGAAGTCGTACGCGCTGAACCGTCCGGGTGACGTGTTCAGGAGATGAGATCCGTACAGGACGACGGCCCGCACCGCGCCGCCGCCCGCCGTGACCAGCCCTTCCGCCAGCGGAAGGGCTCCAGCGGGAGCGACCACGGTCATACCGCGGCCGGGAGCCGCATGCGGGCCAGTCGCTCCACCATCTCCCGCCTGACCTGTCGAATGAAGGCGCTCGGGTCGGCCTCGGGATCGTCCCACTCCAAGGGGCCCGAGAGCTCGATGCGACCTTCGATCGAGCTGAGGCCGGCGAAGAAGTCCTTGAACTTCGCCCTCTGCCAGAACCCGTCGGCCACCAGCACGTAGACCTTCCAGGGCCGAGCGCCGAGGATCATCTTCAGGCCGGAGGTCTTGAAGTTGCCGATGTCTCCATGCTTCGTCCGTGTGCCCTCGGGGAAGATCGCCAAGGGGACGTCGGAGGTTCGCGCCGCCAGGGCAATCGCTTCTAGACTCAGGCGCGTTTCCGTGGGGTTTGCCCGGGGGTCGACGACCGGGTATTGATACAGTCGCACCATGTGCGAGATTAGCGGGATCCACCGCAGATACCGCTTACGCGTGACGATCCGCGGGTACGCCCCGTCGACCGAACCGCATACGAGTGGTATGTCGAGAAGCGACTGGTGGTTCATGAGCACCAGGACGCCGGGCTCGCCCGGGATCCTGGGGAGCTCCGGAATGGACGCGCCACCGATCTTCTCGATCGGATCCAGCACCGCGTGGGCGAGAAAATGCTGCCAGCGGGCGAGAACGGGGATGCGTCGGGCCGGCGCCAGGCGTACCCAGGGTTGAATCACGAGGCGCTGGACCACGTCGCACGCGAGCAGCGTGAGGCAGATGATCAGGAGCGCGCCGTATCCTCGGAGGTTCAAGCGGGGCATCTCCGAACGGAAGACATGCGGTGGTCGGGGCCAATCCTCAACCGTTGACCGGCCAACGCTAACCAAACTCGACGACGGCCATCAAGGCGGACAACGAGCTCACCAGAAGAAGACAGGAAGACATGGACTATACGTACTACGGCTTTCGGAACTGCGTCGGGGCGTTCTTCGAGATGCCCACGGCGGATGCCCGGAAGATTCTCCCGCCGCACCTGCAGCCCATGGAGCTCCAGCACACGCGAAGCATCTTCGCGATCATGGCGTTCGAGTTCACGGAAAGCGAGGTGGGGCCCTACGAGGAGCTCGTTCTTTCGGTCATCGTGCCCCCCATGGTCGAGCCCGGCAGGGCGCTTCCCAAGGCGGCGTTCTACCCGTTCATCGTGGGAACCTCCACGGAGGCGTCCCGTCTCCACGCCATCGAGCGTTGGCACCTGCCGCACTACATGAAGGACCTCGACATCGGGTTCGACCAGTCCGACGGCCAGATGGAGGTCAAGGTCCGGGACGAGGGAGCCCCGGTCGTGGACCTCCTGGTCACGGATTACCAGTACGAGCCGGTCCGATACCTCTACAACTCCTTCATGGTGGACGGCGACGAGCGCTTCAAGGCCAACATCTACATGGAGGCGCCGCATT
This sequence comes from uncultured Gemmatimonadales bacterium, assembly GCA_963751265.1. Classification (GTDB taxonomy): domain Bacteria; phylum Gemmatimonadota; class Gemmatimonadetes; order Longimicrobiales; family Gaopeijiaceae; genus SZUA-318. Next base: position 326,960 of record CAVVTU010000005.1, read on the forward strand.
CCGAGCACGAGGAAGAGGCGGGCTCGCTCACGCTCTATGAGCATCCCATGGTCGAGGCGCTCACGATTCCCGACATCGCCACGTACCCCTTCCGCGAACAGTGGTACCAGGCCGGTCGCCAGACCTTCGAGCCGCTGGAGACGATCTGACGTCGACGCCACGTCACTACGTCATCTTCAACCCGGCCTCGGGCAGAGGGCGGGGCGCGAAGCGTATCGCTTCCTACCGCAGCCTTCTGCAGGACCGCCTTCCTCGGGTCGACTTCGGCACCACGCTCGGCCCAGGGCACGAGCGCGACGCTCGCCGAGCGCGCCCTGGAGGATGGCTACGACGTCATCGTCGCCGTGGGTGGCGACGGGACGTGGAGCAACGTGGCAGACCGCGTCGTAGCCTCGGGTCGCACCGACGTGGCGCTCGGAATCCTGCCCAGCGGCACCGGAAACGACTTCGGACGCAATCTCGGCTTCAGACCGCGCGATCCTGCCGAAGCCGTTCGCATTCTGGCCGAAGGACACCAACGCACGGTGGATGTCGGACGGGTCGAGACGCCCAGCGCTTCCGAACACGAGCCGGGCTCCTTCGAGTCACGGCATTTCGTAAACCTCGTCGGCTTCGGGTTCGACATCGCCGTGATCGATGCGGCGAGCCGGGCGCGCTTCTTACGGGGCGAGCTTCTCTACAAGCTGACCGCGCTCCAGCAACTCTTTCGTTTTCCGGGAATCCAGCTGGGCGTGCAAGACGACTCGGGTACGGCCCGCGACGGGCGCCACCTCATGCTCACCGTGTCGAACGGACGCTACTTCGGTGGCGGCTTTCCCATCGCGCCGAGCGCGACCGTGGACGACGGTATGCTCCACGCGTGCATGATCGCCGACGCTCCGCCCATGACACGCCTCCGTCTCTTCAACATGGCGGAAAAGGGGCGCCACCCTGCCTCCAATCGGGTCACGCTTCTCCACGAGCCCCACTTCCGCCTGACGTTCGACGCTCCGCCTCGCTTCGAGATGGACGGCGACGTCCGCCAGGCCGCCGAAGACACGCTGGACGTGAGCCTCCTCCCAGGAGCCCTGCGGGTCGTTGCCCCTCGGAACAGCGCCGCCTGAGACCCATCGGTGCCCATGTACTCTATATCACAAAGTACTTGACGTTCTGAGGCTGCGGAGGTTAGGGTTCCTGCATGATGCTCCCCGCACGAAAGCTTCGTGGCCCCGATCGGGTTCCGCTGGCCCTGCAAGATCGGGCGATGGACAACCTGCGCTTCATCCGCGAGACGATGGAGCGCTCCGCCTCCTTCACGGCTGTGTCCGGATGGGGCGGAATCGTCATGGGGCTGATCGCGTTGGGAGCCGCAGTGGTCGCACGGAGCGTTGCGAGCGACCTCGCCTGGCTCACGATATGGATGGGGGCCGCGGTGCTGTCGTTCAGCGTGGCTCTGGTGGCCATGGCACGGAAGGCCTGGGCCGCCGGGATGTCTTTGCTGTCGGGTCCCGGTCGGAAGTTCGCCTGGAACGTCACGCCTCCGCTGATGGTCGGCGGCCTCCTCACTGTGGCGCTCTTCCACGCAGGAGCCACGGAGTTGCTCCCCGGTACCTGGCTTCTGCTCTACGGGGCGGGCGTGGTGACGGGAGGGGCGTTCTCGGTGCGCATCGTGCCTCTGATGGGGCTGGCCTTCATGTCGACCGGCGTCGCGGCGCTATTCGGACCGGCCGCGTGGGGCGACGCGTTCATGGCCGCCGGGTTCGGCGGCCTCCACATCCTTTTCGGCATCGTCATTTGGAGGAAGCATGGTGGCTAGGTCTGGCGCTCTTCCCGAAGACGAGGCCCGCAGGCCGGCGAGGGAATCGCCGACGCTGGACAGCGTGGAGGGCCAGGGAATCGGCGCCCTGGAGCTCGACCGGCTCATCCACGAGCGCGTCCGGCTCGGCATCGTGAGCGCCCTGGCCGTGAACGGCTCGTTGACATTCACGGACCTGCGGAGCCTCCTCGGCACGACCGACGGAAATCTCAGCGCACACGCGCGCCGACTCGAGGACGCGGGCTATGTCTTATGCCACAAGTCGTTCGACGGACGCACGCCCCGCACCGAGTACGAGTTGACGGACGAGGGTCGCCGGCAGCTCGAAGGCTATCTGGACCACATGGAGGCGCTCATCAAGGCGACGCGCGAGGGGTGACTCGTCCGGCGCATCCAACGACTTCTCTCTTTTTTTCAGGTGTGACTCTATGAAGCAGAGTCCTCTTCCCGACTCTCAAGCGGGTCTTCACGTCGCCATCATCATGGACGGCAACGGCCGTTGGGCCACGGCACGCGGCAGGCCGCGGGAATGGGGCCACCGACAAGGAGCGCGCGCGGTGAGGCGCATCGTGGAGACTGCGCCGGATCAAGGAATCGGCACTCTCACGCTCTACGCGTTCTCCTCGGACAACTGGGTGCGACCTGAGGCGGAAGTACGAGCCCTCATGCGCCTCTTCCGCCGCTACCTGCGCAGCGAGACGGCCCAATTGGCCAAGAACGGAGTCCGGCTGCGATGCATCGGACGGCGTGATCGGCTCGATCCGGATCTCGTGGGGATCATCCAGACCGCGGAGGCGGCGACCGCGGGTGGCCGCCGCCTCCGCCTCCGCCTGGCCGTGGACTACTCCAGCAGAAACGTGCTCGTCGCCGCCGCTCGCCGCGCCGCGAGTGTCGCCGACCTGGATCGGGAGACGCTCGCCGGACTCATCGGGGAGGTGATGAACGACGAAGGTCCCGCGCCCGAGGTGGACCTCCTGATCCGCACGGGAGGAGAGCAGCGCCTGAGCGACTTCCTGCTCTGGGAATGCGCCTACGCCGAGCTCGTGTTCTCTCCCTGTCTATGGCCCGATTTCGGTTCATCGGACCTGGCCGCGGCGCTGCGGGAGTTCCGGGGAAGAGAGCGGCGCTTCGGACGGGTGGCCGCCGTAGGCTGAGGCCGGCGCGAGCCGCCTTCTCCCTCGATGGACGAAGTCGACGGGCACCCGCAGGCCAAGCGCGGCGGCCGCACCGTTGCCGCGGGTCCTTGTGGTCCGGCCACCCTCCCACCGATCTTGGATGGGCTCGCGACACAAGGACTCTGAATGCTCGTCCAGCTCGCTCTGGCAGCGTCGATCGTGGTTCAGGTCGTCGCGGCCGTCGTAGCCGTCCGGCTGAGTGGCGTCAACGCGTGGAGAAGTCCCTGGCTGCTGGTAGCCGGCGTTCTCGGCGTAATCGCCGTACATAGCTCTGCCGCGCTCTTGGCAATGCTTCTTTCGCGGCCCGCTCCCGTCGGAGTGAGCCTGAATACCGAGGTTCTGGGCCTGGCGGTCGCGGCCATCCCGCTGTTCGGTGTGACGCGCATCGCCTCCCTCGTGCGCGGAATGCGCGAGGAGCCCCAAGCGCGACGAACGGCTGAAGCGCGGACCCGGCACTTGATGGAGCACGTGAGCGACTGGGTGTGGGAGGTGGACGCGCGGCCGTGCTTCACGTACTGCGGCCCGCAGTGCAGGGAGCTCCTCGGCTACACCCCGGAAGAGCTTCTCGGCAAGAGCCCCCACTCCCTTCTGGCCCCCGAGGAGTTGGAGCACGCGAAGGTGGAGTTCGATCGGCTCATGGAGGCTCGCCGGCCCTTCGTGCGCGTGGAGAACGTGAACGTGCGCAAGGACGGCTCGCGCGTCGTTCTGGAGACCAGCGGCACGCCCATCCTCAACGAGGACGGATCCTTGCTCGGGTACCTGGGCATCGACCGTGACGTTACGGAGCGAAAGGACGCGGAGCGGTCGTTGGCGCGCATGACGCGAGCGCTTCGCGTGTTGGGCCGTGCGACCGAGTTCATCATTCGAGCACGAGAAGAGAGTGAACTGCTCGAGGAGGTGTGCAAGGTCGTCGTGGTGGAGGGAAGCTACCGCATGGCCTGGATCGGTTATGCCGGATCCCGGGCCGACGGGTGGCGGGTGCTTCCGGTGGCCCATTGGGGAGCGGGTGCCGACTACGTCGACTCGGTGAACGTAACGTGGGACGATTCCGAGACCGGACGGGGGCCGTCCGGGCAGGCCATTCGCACGCGTCAGCCGGTCGCTGTGCATGATACCCGCACGGATCCATCCTTCGAGCCGTGGCGTGATGAGGCCCAAGCCCATGGATATGGAGCCTGCGTCGCGTTGCCCCTCACCTTCCGCAACCGCTGCTACGGCTCCCTGAACGTCTATGCCGAAGACGCCGACGCTTTCCAGGTCGAGGAGATCGAGTTGCTCGGGCGACTGGCCGCCGATGTGGCGTTCGGCATTCGGGCCCTGCGACTTAGGAAGGAGCGCCAGGAGCTCGAGGAGCTCGTCCGACACAAACAGCGCATGGAGTCCCTCGGAGAGCTCACCGCCGGCCTCGCCCACGACATCAACAACATCCTAACCGTCATTCTGGCGAATGTGGGCTTGCTCGAGGAAAACGGGAAGATCAGCGATTCGGACTCCCGCCGATCCATGCATGACATCAAGGCTGCCACCGAGAACGGCGCCGCAATGGTCCGCAAGCTTCTCGCCTTCAGCCATAAGGAGGAGCCCGAACTGGCGCTCCTCGACCTGGCGGCCAAGGCCGAGGAAGAGTGTCGTCTTCTGAGGCGTGTGCTGCCCGCCACGGTGACGATCGAGCCGGTGATCGGTGAGGGGGACCTTCCGGTCCTCGCGGACCCGCGGGCCTTGGACCAGATCTTCATGAACCTCGCGTTCAACGCCCGAGACGCCATGCCCGAAGGCGGCACGCTGAGGGTGCAGGTGGGCCGCCGTGACGTGGACGTAGGCGCGCAGGGATTCCACGGACCCGTCATACCGGGCCAATACGCGTGTATCCAGGTCGACGACACGGGCACCGGAATGGACGCCGGGACCCAGGCTCGCCTCTTCGAGCCCTTCTTCACGACCAGGACACGCAGCCGTGGTACCGGTCTCGGCTTGGCGGTCGTCTACGGCCTGGTGGAAAGCCACAACGGGTTTCTCGAAGTCGAGAGCACGCCGGGGGAGGGTACCAGCATGCGGGTCTTCCTTCCCTTGGCGACGAAGGAGCCAGAGGCCGGCGTGGCCGGTGAGGACGAGCAGGCCCGCTCCGCGAACGTCATACTCATCGCGGATGATGATGCGCATGTTCGCGACGCGGCCGTCCGCATTCTGGGGCGTTACGGTTACGATGTCGTCTCTGCGGGCGACGGGCGGGAGGCGCTGTCGCTGTTGCAGGATCGGTCGTCGGCCTTCGCGCTTCTCATCTCGGACCTGGCGATGCCCGGGATGGGAGGCGGCGAGGTGGTGAGGGCCCTCCGGGACGCCGACTGCCACCTTCCGGTCATCCTCACGAGCGGCCGACCGACGCCGGAACTCGAGGAGGCGGCGTCCCTCGGGGGCGTCTCGGTCCTGGAGAAGCCCTGGACGGTGGAGGAGTTGCTGGGTGCGGTCCGCTCCGCCCTCGGTCCACCGGAGTGAGCCGCTCCACCGGAGGACCCGGCACGGCCTGACGGCCCATCGAGCGTGCCCCGGCACACCGAGCCTCGGGTTCCGATCTCAGCAAAGACACATGGGGCCGGTGTCACGTGGGGCAACGGGCTGATGGCCACCTCAGGTGCCGGTTCTCTCGCGCCGGCGACGACCGCCCCCCCTGGCGCGGTCGCGCGGGCTGGCCTCATTGTACGGCTACACCCCACAGGAACGGTATAGATGGCGCTTCCGGACGCTCTCGGAGCATATGGAAGGATCCGACTTCCGGATCCCCTTCCGCTCGTGGGGCGTACGGAAGAGCTGAGCCGTCTGGAAGCCTTGTTGGACGACGTCGGATCCGAGACCACCCTCGTCTTCCTCGCCGGCGAAGGGGGGGTCGGCAAGTCCCGGCTCGCCGACGAGTTCGCGGCGCGGGCGGCCACACACGATCGGGTGGTGGCACGCGGGCGGGCGTATCCCGTCGAGTCCGGCGTTCCTTATGCGCTCCTGTCTGACGCGTTTCTTCCCCTGCTTCGGAAGATGGACCCGGAGACGCTTACCGTCCTGAGCCGGGGAGGAGAGGCGGAGCTCCGGTACCTGTTTCCGGCGTTGTCCACCGGTGGGCGCGGAGCGCTTCCGTCGTCGGGAGGAGAGCCCGAGGAGTTCCGTACCCGACTGCAGTGGAACTTCGCGGAGCTCATCAAGAACTTCTCGGCGCGCACCCCACTCCTGGTGATCCTGGAGGACCTCCAGTGGGCGGACGACTCGTCGCTTCAGCTCCTCCACTTTCTCGCCCGGCAGGCGGCGGGCCAATCCCTCTTCTTCCTCTGCACCTACAACGAGTCCGAGCGACAACGGGCCTCGCGACTGGCCCAGATCGAACGGTCGCTCGCATCGCTGGGCCTCGCCGAGGTGCGGTTCCTCGATCCGCTCACCCGGGAGCAGGTCACCGGGCTTCTGCGCGGCGCCTTCGACGTGGACGCGGATCGGGTGCGCGAATTCTCCCACCTCCTCCATGGATGGACCCGGGGAAACCCCTTCTTCATCGAGGAGATCCTCAGGTCGCTCGTTTCTTCCGGCCGCCTCACCGCACGACGGGGAACATGGGTCGGTTGGGACGTACGCCACTTCGACGTCCCGAGCTCCATCCGCGGCGCCGTGCTCTCGAGCATGGGCACATTCTCCAACGACACACGGCGCGTCGCCGAGCTGGCGGCCATCATCGGAACGCGGGCGAGCTATCCTCTGCTCTCGGCCATCTCCGGCCTGAGCGAGTCCGACCTTCTGGTGTCGCTGGACGAGCTGTGCGCTCGCGGAGTTCTCCTGGAGGATACCCAGGACGGGGCGGTCGTCTACGACTTCGTGCATCCGATCGTCCGTCGGACACTCTACGACGAGTTCGGCCTCCAACGCACACGTGTCCTGCACGGAGCGGTCGCCGAAGCCATGGAGGGGTTCTGGCGTTCGGACGCCGAAGCTCACGCGGACGAGCTGGCATACCACTTCGCTCGGACCGACGCACAGCGCCATAAGGCGAAGGCCGTGCGCTACCTGACGGCGGCGGGCCGGAACGCGCTGGAGCGCCACGCGGACCGCGAGGCGGCGAATTACCTGAAAGCCGCGCTGGAGCGATGTCCTGATGAGCCATCCGGAAGAGCGCAGCCGTCATGGATAGAGCTCTCCGGGCTTCTGGCACGCGCGTATCTGCGGCTGGGCGAATACGGGTCGGCGGTCGAGCTCTGGTCCTCGCTGCTCGAGCGTGTGGAGCCCGGGACGGCACTGGCCGCCAAGGTGCACAGGTCCGTCGGCCTCGCCCTGTTCTGGGATGGTGACGAGGCGGGCGCTCTCGATCACCTGGACCAGGGCCTCGCCGTTGCCGAGTCGGTCGGAGCCCGGCAGGAGATCGTCCGGCTGCGCCTGGCACGTAGCCACTGTCTCCAGGAGCTGGGCCGTGGAGAGGAGGCGCTGCGCGAGATCGTCACGGCCCTTCCGGCCGCCGAGGCTGTCGCGGACGTGGCGCTGCTCGCCCGGGTGCACCGCTCGCTCGCTCTGCTTCACGTTTGGATCGGCCCGCCCCGGGAAGCGCACGCGCACGCCGAGCGGGGCATCGAGCTGGCCCGGGCGTGCGGTGACGTGTCCGTGGAGTTCTGGTGCCAGTGGGCCCTGGCCGTCCTGACCGGACTCAAGGGAAAGCTCGACCAGGTAGCGGAGGGATACCGCGAGGCCTCGGCGTTGGCAGAGCGGCTCCGCTCCCCCGTGCTGCGACTCTGGACTGAGGAGCTCGGCGTGGAGCTCGCCTACGCGACCGGAGATTGGGAGGAGGGTATCGTCCTGGGAGAGCGGTCCATCTCCCTCGCCAGGGACCTCAACCAGCGCATGCTCCTTCCACGGCTCCTCGTGTGGACGGCGCTCTTCTACGTAGGTCGGGGACAACACGAGCGCGCCAAAGCCCTCGTGGACGAGGCTTGCGATGCGGCCGGCATGAATCGGCCGGAAGTCCCGGTCGATGTCCACCTGGTCGTGCCCGCCCACATCGGACTGGCGCATTACCTGGTGGGAACAGGCCAGTACCACGAGGCCATCCGGGTCGCCCGCAGGGGCCTCGAGATCGCCGAGGGCACCGGCTACGTCCTATGGGCCATGCACCGGCTTCTGCCCATTCTCGCCGAGGCCTGCCTCTGGGCGGGCGAGATCGACCAGGCGGCCGAAGTGGGCCAACGCATGCGTGCCCATGCTCGAGCGCTCGACCACAAGCTCGGGATGGCGTGGGCCGACGCCTGCGATGCCCTCGTGCGCTGGAAACGGGGGGACCCGGAGCGCGGAGCAGTGCTAATGCGCGGTGCCGCCGAGGCGCTGGAGGCCATTCCCATGATCCCCTACGCGACCCGGATCCGACGACAGTTGGCCGGTCGGCTCGCAGAGATCGGCGACCGTGAGGGAGCTCTCCGGGAGCTCCACCGGGTGCACGACATTTTCGTGAGCCTCGGTGCGGAGCTCGAGCTCGACAAGACAAGAGTCCAGTTCAGGGAGGTCGGCCAGCGCCCGCCGCCGCGTGGGGTCGGCGAGGGATGGTCCGGACTCACGCCCCGCGAGATGGAGATCGCCAGGCTCGTCGCGGCCCGGAAGTCCAACAAGGGGATCGGCAAGGAACTGGGAATCTCGCCACGCACGGTCAGCACGCACCTCTCCAACATCTTTCGCAAGATCGAGGTCTCGTCGCGAGGCGAGCTCGCCGACTTCATGCGGTCGGAAGGTCTTCTCGACCACTGAGCGCAGCTCCCGAGGGCGACCGGCCCGGCGGCGGCCCCGTTCACGGCCGCAGGCTTCACGCAGTCCGTGATCGCACGCCACCAGCTCAGAGGGGAGCGAGCTTCCCGTCCGACAGGTGCCACCGCTCGTCCGCCAGGACCCGGGCGTCCTCCTCGTCGTGGCTGACCAGGACCAGCGGGATTCCCCTCTCTGCCGTGAGGGAGCGCACCATTCGCGAGACGTGCGCCCGGAGGGGCCGATCCAACGCCGAGAACGGCTCGTCGAGCAGGAGGAGGCGAGGCTCGGCCAACAGGGCTCGGCCGAGCGCGACCCGCTGACGCTCACCTCCGGACAGCCGACGGGGGCGTCGGTCGAGCAGCGTCTGGACCTTGAGGAGGTCGGCCATCTCGGACACCGCGGAGTCGGAAGCCCCCGCGTAGCCCAGGTTCTCCCTCACGGTGAGGTGGGGAAAGAGCAGCGCATCCTGGGGAACCCAACCAACCCGGCGCTTCCAGGGCGGGACCACCGTACCTGTCCGGGAGTCCAGCCAGGTGGCCCCGTCGAACGTGAGTCGCCCACGCGCACGGCGCTCGACGCCCGCCAGGATCCGGAGCAGCGTGCTCTTGCCCGCACCCGAAGGTCCGACGACGGCCAGCGAAGAGCGCTCGGTCTCGAGCCGGACCTCCAGCGTGCGGGATGCCAGGGGGACCTCGACATCGATGAGGATGCCCTTCCAAGGCTCAGAGCCCACGGCGATCCTCCATGCGGCGTCGCTGGCGCCTGGACAGGGCCTCGTAACCCAGCAGGGCCGCGACCGAAAGAGCCACGCTCGCTCCGACCAGCACCCAGGTCGTAGATCGCCCCGACGGAGACTCGAGGAGCGTGTAGACGGCCAGGGCGATCGTGCGGGTCCGTCCCTCGACGTTACCGGCGAGGACGACCGTCGCTCCGAACTCGCCCAAGGCACGCGCGAAGGCCAGGACCGCGCCGGCCGCGATCCCCGGCAGGGCCATCGGCAGGGAGATCCTCCAGAAGGTTCTCGGAGGCGGGACCCCGAGTGTCCACGACACCTCCTCGTACTGAGGATCGACGGCCTCGAACGCACCACGCACCGCGATCACGTACAGCGGCAGACCGACCACCAGGGCCGCGACCGCCGCACCCAGGAAGGTGAACGGTATCGGCAGCCCGAGCGCCGCGAGCCAACGGCCCACCGGACTCTCGCTCCCCAGTACGCTCAGCAGGAGAAAGCCGGTGACCACCGGGGGAACCACGAGCGGAACGAGCACGAGGGTGGTCAGCAGCGTCTTGCCCCGGAAGTCCCTCCGGGCCAGCACCCAGCCGAATCCCACCGCCGGGATCAGTCCAGCCGCCGCCGCGAGCAGAGCGACCAGGAGCGAGATGCGGATTGCCGAGGCGGGATCGGGAATCGTAGCGCGAGAGACGCGGGTCCCGGTCCGAGCACCGGGACGCGCCGCCGCCGAAACCCGAAAGCCCGCCGCCTCGAAGATTCGCGCCCCCGCCGGGCTCGCGGCGAAGTCGAGGAACGCCCGTGCCTGGTCGGGGTGTGCCGATGCCTCCAGCACCGCCGCCGGGTAGCGCACCGGTTGATGACTCGCCTCGGGGAAGGTGAACGCGATCGACACCCTTGGTTCCGTCAGCGCGTCGGTTCGATAGACGATGCCCGCGTCGGCCTCTCCCCGCCCAACCCATTCGAGCGCCCCGCGGACAGAGCCGCCACGAACCACGTGGTCGGCGACCGAATCCCAGACGCCGGTGCTCTCGAGTGCCTCCCGGGCGTACCGGCCGGCCGGCACGTTCTCGCCCGCCAGCGCCAGCCGCTTCACCCGCGCGAGATCGGCGGGGCCGGTCGGCTCGCGGGCGCCCCTGGGAACGACGACCACCAGGGCATTACCCACGAAGTCGCGAACCTCATCCGGGGCGACGGCACCTCGATCCTCGAGCCACCGCATCCATGTGCGGTCGGCAGAGAAGAACAGATCGGCCTTCGCGCCGGCACTCGCCTGGGGCGCGAGACGCGACGTGGCGGCGAAGGAGAATCGGACCGGAACGCCCCCGTGGAGCCGCCAGGCCTCCGCCACGGCCGGCAGGACATCGGTGAGGCTCGCGGCCGCGAGCACGAGAAGCTCGTCGTCGGAAGGGTGCTCCTGCGCGGCTATTGGCCCGCCCACCGCCATCCGCAGGGCGAGCGCCGCCAAGATGACGCCCGAGGACGGGAGGCCTCGCGGGAAGCGTGGACGGAAGAGTGCGCGGTGCGTGGACACGGGCCGCCAGGTTATCCAGGAGGCAGGGTCGAGGGCAAGATGAGGACGACATCAGGGATAGTCCACGGACTTGATTCCCGCCACGAAGGTCCCCTTCTTGGCCCCATGCACGAGACGAGCGAAGAAGGTCTGGTCGTGGAGACCGAGATCGAGGTCCGGAGCTACGAGCTCGATTCCTTCGGCCACGTAAATCACGCGGTATTCCTCAACTATCTCGAGCACGGGCGCTTCGAGCTCCTGCGCGCCGGGGGGATCCCCGCCGAGTCCCTGCCGGCGCGAGGCTGGGGCGTGTACGTGGTCCGCTTGGAAATCGACTACCTGAAGGAGGCCCGCGTCGGCGATCGCCTGACGATCAGGACGCGGACGGTGGAGTTTCGCCGTACGAGCATGGTACTCGCCCAGGAGATCGTGCTGTCCCTGCACCCGGATGTCGTCCTGGCCGAGGCGCGGGTGATGGCGGTCTGGGTGGGCGCCGACCGGCGACCGATGCGGGTGCCGGAGGAGGTTCGCGCCGCGTTCCTCGGGTGATCACGAGGTCGGTGCCGCGAAGGAGCCCCGGCCGCTTGCCGGCCTTGACGGCCGCGCACGCGACCTCGATCCTCCAGATTCCATGGATCCAGGACCACAAAGCGCCACGCTCGCACTCGTACCCGGAGCACGATCATGACCACGAGCCGCCGCCTCCCGGGCGCCCTCGCCACCGTCGTCCTTCTCGCCGTCGCGGCCTGCGCCACCACGGACTCGGCTTCGGATGCCGGCCAGGGCGGAAGCCCCTCGCCCCTGGCGGCGCAGTGCGATCCCGACAACGCCGGCCTCGACCTTCCCCAGGGATTCTGCGCCATCATGGTCGCGGACAGCCTCCCCGGCGCCCGCCACCTGGCCATCGCGCCCAACGGGGACATCTTCGTCGCGCTACGGAACGTCCAGGGAGGGCGCAACGAGCAACCCTCGATCGGCGGCGTCGAGGTACTTCGCGACACGAACGGAGACGCCCGCCCCGATACCACGGCGCGCTGGGGTGTCAACGGCGGCAACGACGTGCTCGTTACGGACGGATACGTATACCAGTCGCCGAACGACGCCGTGCTCCGATATCCCCTCGCGGCCGGCGAGATGATCCCCTCCGGTCCTCCTGATACGATCGTCCAGGGGCTCCCCGACACCGGCAACCACGTCAACAAGAGCATGGCTCTCGCCTCGGACGGGAGCCTCTACGTGAACATCGGCTCCCCCTCCAACGCCTGTCAGGAGCAGACCCGCACCAAGGGCTCCCCCGGCCAGGACCCATGTCCGCAGCTGGAGACGCGTGCCGGCATCTGGCGCTTCGACTCGGGCCGGCTCCATCAGAGCGAGGCGGACGGCCATCGGTTCGCGACCGGGATGCGAAACACTGTCGCCCTCCGGCTCGATCCAGAGACCGAGGTTCTGTACGGGGCCATCCACGGTCGGGACCAACTCCACGACCTCTTCCCGGATCTCTACACCGTGCAGAAGAGCGCCGAGGAGCCGGGGGAGGAGTTCGTCCGCATCGACGAGGGTTCCGACTTCGGCTGGCCGTACTGCTACTACGACCAGGAAGCCAGCAAGAAGGTGCTGGGCCCCGAGTACGGCGGCGACGGCCAACAGGTGGGGCGATGCGCATCCAAGAGTCTGCCCATCCTTGCGTTCCCCGGCCACTGGGCGCCCGACGACCTGGAGTTCTACACGGGCACGCAGTTTCCCGCACGGTATCGGGGGGGTGCCTTCATCGCCTTCCACGGGTCCTGGAACCGTGCCCCCATGCCGCAGGAGGGCTACCGTGTCGCCTTCGTGCCTGCCCTGGCATCGAGCTTCACCTCCGAGTGGGAGACCTTCGCGGACGGGTTCAGACCGAAGGAGGGAGACCATCGCGGGTGGAGTGCCCGCCCGGTGGGACTCGCCATGGGACCGGACGGCTCCCTGTACGTGTCCGACAGCGTGAATGGCCGCATCTGGCGGATCGTCTACCGAGGCGGTCAGGGCACCTGAGGTGTCGCCTCCACGACGCGACCTTCCATGACTCCCCACGGCCCCGCGGCTCCGGGAACGTTCGTGGGGGTCGATGTCGTGGACCTGCAGGATCCGCGGACATGCGGCAAAGCAGCCGACGCGCGCTTCGTCGATCGCGTCCTGGACGATGCGGAGGCGGCAGTCGTCCGTGATGCGATGGCCTCGGACGTCGAGCTCTGGAGTCACTGGGCCGCGAAAGAGGCGGGATTCAAGGTAGCGACCAAGCTGCGTGGCAGCCCTCCAGTGTTCGAGCACGCCGCGTTTGCGGTTCGCTTCCGGGACCCTTCGCGAGAGGGCGGTCCCCGAATCGGGCGGATCCTCTACCAGGGGTTGGACCTCCCGGTGACAGTGCTGACCCGGTCCGACGCCATCCGTGCCGTTGCCTATACGCATCCACAAGGACCCCTCGTGGTCGGAGAGGATGTCGTGCTCGGCCTCGAGCTCCTCGACGCGCCCGGAGCGCCCTGGGATCGGCGCCTGGAGGACCTGCTCCCTCGCTTCACCGCCCGTGAGGCGGACGCAGTGCATACCCGCCCGTCCGCCGCGGTTCGCATCGCGGCGCGTGCGGCCTTGGCGAACATCCTGAGCCTGGATGAAGCACGGATCGAGATCGTGTGCGATCCGGGAGCTCCCGGCCGGCGGCCGCCCAGAGTGCTCGTGGACGGGTGTCCCGCTGACGCCGATGTATCGCTCTCCCATCACGGGCGTTGGATCGCCTGGGCCCTTCATGTCGAACGCTGAGCTCCAGCCCGCGTCACGTCACCCCTCACCGCTGGTCGCAACCCTCATGCACAAGCCGCATCTGAAGCATGTCGTCACGACGTTCGCTCTCCTCATCACCGCCTTCGGCGGCGCAGCGGCCCAGACGACCGCTCCTTCGGGTCGACGCGACGCACGTCACCCGACGCAGGAGGAGTTGGCGCGCTGGACCCAGGAGGCGCGCGATGTGACGATCACTCGTGACGACTGGGGAATCGCGCACGTCCACGGCCGGACCGATGCGGACGCCGTGTTCGGCATGGAGTACGCACAAGCCGAAGACGATTTCAACCGGGTCGAGACGAACTACATCAACGCGATGGGGCGCCTGGCGGAGGCGGAGGGACCATCGGAGATCTGGCGCGATTTGCGGATGAAGCTCTTCATCGACCTTGACTCCGCCCGGGTCCAATACACCGCGAGTCCGAAGTGGCTGCGTGATCTCATGGATGCGTTCGCCGACGGGCTCAACTACTACCTGTACACCCACCCCGAGGTGGAGCCACGGGTCATCACTCGCTTCGAGCCCTGGATGGCCATGACGTTCACCGAAGGAAGCATCGGCGGAGACATCGAACGCGTGCGCCTGCGTGATCTGGCCGATTTTTACGGAGACAGCCACCGGGTCCCGGGCCCGCCGGCCGATCCGGCGACCGCCCTCGAGCGCGAGCCCACGGGCTCCAACGGGATCGCCATCGCCCCGAAGAACACGCTCGACGGCCACGCGCTCCTCTACATCAACCCGCACACCTCCTTCTACTTCCGATCCGAGCTCCAGATGTCGAGCGAAGAGGGCCTGGACGCGTACGGTGCCGTGACGTGGGGCCAGTTCTTCGTCTATCAGGGCTTCAATCGCACTGCGGGATGGATGCACACGTCGAGCGGGGTGGACAACATCGACGAGTTCCTGGAAACGGTGACGAAGAGGGACGGACGCTGGTACTACCGCTACGCAGGCGCGGAACACCCGCTCACGACACGCACGATCACGGTGCCTTACCGGGACGGTGAGCGTATGGCTCACCGCACGTTCACCGCGTATTACACGCGCCACGGACCCGTCGTTCGCGCATCGGACGGCAAGTGGGTGAGCGTGAGCCTCATGCAGCGGCCCGTCCAGGCGCTGATCCAGGACGTCACCCGGACGAAGGCCAAGGACTATGCAGAGTTCCGGAAGACGATGGAGCTCCACACGAACTCTTCCAACAACACGATCTTCGCGGATGCGGAGGGAAACATCGCGTACTTCCACTCGAACTACGTTCCCCGGCGCGACACCTCTTTCGACTGGACGAAGCCGGTCGATGGCAGCAACCCGGCTACCGACTACCACGGGGTCCTCTCGATCGATTCGACGCCGGGCCTCCTCGATCCAGAGGTCGGGTGGCTCTACAACTCCAACAACTGGCCCTGGTCGGCCGCCGGGCCGGACAGCCCCCGGCGCGGGGACTACCCCCGGTACGTGGAGACCTCGACGTACGAGAGCGAGCGTGGTCGTCACGCTCTACGGATCCTCCCCGAGCTTCACCACGCCACCATCAGCTCGCTCATCGCGGCGGGATTCGACAGCTATCTGCCTGCGTTCGAGACGATCATTCCGGCGTTGGTGCGCGCCTACGATGCGGCGCCCACGTCCAGCCCTCTGAAGCTGAAGCTGAAGAAGCCCGTCACCGTGTTGCGAGGCTGGGACTACCGCTGGGGGATCAACTCCGTCGCCACCTCACTGGCAGTCTTCTGGGGCAACGAGGTCCGGAGCCGGACGTCCGCCGATCCTCTTCCGGCGGGCGTCTCGCCCGAGGAGTACGTTGCCGACAAGACACCACCCGACGTGCTTCTCGACGCGCTCTCCTCGGCGGTCGACGAGCTGACTGCGGACTTCGGGAACTGGCGCATCCCCTGGGGGGACATCAACCGATTCCAGCGCCTCGACGACGCCATCGCGTCCCATTTCGACGACTCGAAGCCGAGCATCCCGGTCGCGTTCACGTCTTCGCGGTGGGGGTCGCTCGCATCCTTCGGAGCGCGGGCCTACCCGAACACGAAGAAGTGGTACGGTACGAGCGGCAACAGCTTCGTGGCGGCGGTCGAGTTCGGAGACAGCGTGCGCGCGCGCGCGGTGACCGCGGGGGGCGAAAGCGGAGATCCCGCCTCACCTCACTTCGATGACGAAGCGGCGCGGTACGCGACCGGTAACCTGCGGGTGGTCTACTTCTACCCGAAGCAGCTCCTCGGGCACACCGAGCGCGTGTACCACCCGGGGGACTGAGAGTCCGTCATCCGGAATTCATCGGAACGCGGAGGCCGCGCGCCACCTCTGCCATCCACCAGTGGACTGTAACACTCGAATGCAAACGTTCATGTGTTACAGTCCACTAGAACGACCAGGGCCGGTAGTTGAGCTGCACCGACATACCGAAACGCTGGTAGTACGCCCGCCCGATGTTGGTCTCCGCCCGCGACCACGCCCACCGCACCGCACCGTCGAGGTTCGAAGCGAGGGGTCGCCCGAGCTGCAGATAGGCGATGGAGGCATTGTCGGCCTCCTCGCCCGGCACCAGGCGCGCGAATCCGGTGTCGTGTACGTAGCTCTTCTTCGTGAAGACGCCGAACAGATTCAGCGAGAGTTGCCAGGGCAGGGGTGTGGAGACGAGGGCCCGCGCGCTCACGGCATCGTACTCCGGTCGGTTCGAGTTGGATCGGTTGAGCACCCCGTCCACCCCGACCTGGGCAAAGAGGTCTCCGCTGTGCGACCAGGCCACCCCCACGCGCAGGGTATGGTCCCGTCGGAACGGGTCCTGCGGGTCGAACGTCCCCTGATTGCGGTAGTCCGTCCACTGGAGGCCACCGTGGAAGCGGATGTTGGACGAGCTCGCACCCCACCGCGTTCCGATCTCGAGGCCCTTCTCACTCCGGTCGAGCAGGTCGAGCTGCGGCACGAACTGCAACGCGCGGTAGTTCGCCGATCCGGCATCCACCTGGGCGTCGAAGGTCACTCCACCGTACGAGCGCGTGACGACCCCCAGCGTCGCCTGGTTGGAGCTGTAGCCGGGCTGCAGGAACAGCGGCATGGGTGGACGGTCCTCCACCGTCCGGCCCTTGAAGGTCCCGCTCGCCCGGAGCGAGCCCCACGTGCCGAGGCTCTGCACGTAATCCAACGAGGTGCTGCCCACCCATTCCCGGGGAGCGTAGTCGCGGAACCGGAACCCCATGGCGGCCGTTTCGCGGAGGCCTCCGTCGAAGGAGAGCCGCAGGCTCCGGCTGTCACCGTCGTAGACATCGAGGACTCCGCGTACACCCATCTCGCCCACGACGGCCCACGCACGCTTGGTGCTGTCCACCACGGTCACGGTCACGGCCGAGAAGTTCCCGGTGTAGCGTTCGGCCGACCCCCCCAGAGTGAAGACCAGATCCTGGATGCGGGCCTGGGCGTACGCCGGGCCCGGTCCCGAGCAAACGGCCGCCTCCCCCGCGATCAGGAGCGCGAGCACCCGGAGCCGACGCGAGACCCTCCTCACGTGACCATCCGCACATGGCGCCGGAACTCCCGTGCGCGCACCAGAAGCTGGTCTCGGCGGGCCTCGAGCTGCTGACGGACTTTCACGAGCTCATCGATCCGCTGCTGCAGTGTGACCGGCCGGGCGTCGAGCCCCGTGCTGTCGGCGACGGCGCTCCGATCGTTCGGGTCTCCTCCGCTCCCCGAAAGAACCGGCGTACGGGTATCGTCGAAGCGCCCCGCACCGGCCATGAAGTCGCGGCGCTGCCGCTCGAGACGCTGGCGCTCCTGTAGATGGCTGATCCTGCGGTTCGCGACCTCGATGGCGGTGTCCGCCATGGCCGCGCGGCGCTCCAGGATCTGCGCCTTCTGCTCCAGCTCCACCCCCGTGTCTCTCGGATCATACGTGATGTCGGGCAGAGCCACCGGACTGAGGCGAATCTGATCCTGAGCCTCGGCGTCCAGGTCCTGAAGCTCGTTGGAGAGGTCGTTGAAGACCGCCTGGAGATCCTGCCGGTGCTGGCGACTCGACGCCGCGTCCATCTCGGCCAGAAGCTCCTCGAGCCGTGCAGAAATGGCCTCCACGAGAGCCTGCCGAGCGTCGTGCAGTTTGTCCGCAAGCGTGGATACCCGCTGCTGAAGCTCACCCTGAGCCACGCTCTGGACCTGCGCGTCCGCGAAGGCCCGATCGATGGCCTCCTGGTTTCCGCTTCGCCGTGCTTGCGCGAACTCCGTCAGCGCGTTGGAAAACCGCTGGTCCACCACGTTGAAGGCGGCCTGCGCCGCCTCGTAGTCCTTACGCGCCTTCTGGTACTCGAGGCGCCGTGTGTTGACGATCTGTTCATGGCTCTGGGCGAACGCCGCCCCCGCCTGGACCGCGATCGAGCCCAGAGCGACCAACACGGCCGACGCCAGCCCCAGAAGCCGTCTCGGACCGCAGCGCGCGGGCAACATCACGTCACGCCTCGATGCCGTACTTTTCGAGCTTGTAGTACAGCGCGCTCGCCTTGATGCCGAGCAACCTGGCCGCCTCGGCTTTCACGCCCTCCGCCTGATTCAGCGCCTGTCTGAGCAGGCGCTCCTCCATCCCTTCGACGGCCCGGTTCAGATCGAGCCCGCCCTCCGGAAGATCGATGTCGGATCTCTCATCCGTCGAGGAGGTCGTAAGGGTGCCCATCCCGTTCTCCCCGAACGGAGGGATGTCCTCGGCACGCAGCTCCGCCGACTCCGCCATCACCAACGCCCGCTCGATGACGTTCTCCAACTCCCTCACGTTGCCGGGCCAGTGGTAGCTGGCCAAACGGCGAATCGCGTCCGCGCTGGCGCTCTGCACGGGCGACGCGGTCCGATCGCGGAGCTTCTCGATGAAATGATTCACCAGGAGCGGGATGTCCTGCTTCCGCTCCCGCAGCGGCGGCAGGCTGATGGGCACCACGTGCAACCGATAGAAGAGATCTTCCCGGAAGGTCCCGCTTCCCCTGAGGCCGTCCGGCGTGGCGTTCGTGGCGGCGATGATGCGCACGTCCACCGGAATGGTCTCCTCGCCACCCACTCGTTCCAGCTCGCGCTCCTGGAGCACGCGGAGCAGGCGTACCTGAGTCGTGTGGGGCACGGTCGCGATCTCGTCCAGGAAGAGGGTGCCTCCGTCCGCGAGCTCGAATCGTCCTCGCCGCGTCCTTTCCGCGCCCGTGAACGCTCCTCGTTCGTGTCCGAAGAGCTCGGAGTCGAGCAGACTCTCGTTCAGGGCCCCGCAGTTCACCCGAATGAACGGGCCCCCGGACCGAGTCGAGCCGGCGTGGATGGCGCGCGCCACCAGCTCCTTGCCGGTCCCGGACTCGCCGTAGACCATCACGGTCGAGTCGCTCTTCGCCACTCGACCAATCCAGCGAAACACCTCCTCCATCGGGGGCGACTCGCCCACGATCTCGCCATAGCGGGCCTGGGTCTCCTCGCGCAGGTACGTGTTCTCCACGCGAAGCGCCACGTTCTCCCGCAGCAGACGGGCGCGCTCGGCCTGCTCGCTCACCAGACGGTCCACCTTCACACCGAACTCCTCGGAGGAGAACGGCTTGGTGATGAAGTCGGCGGCCCCGAGCTTCATGGCTTCCACCACCTTCTCGATGGTGCCGTGCGCCGTGATCACCATGACTTCGGTGTCGCGCATGTCCCGCTTGACGTGGCGAAGGACCTCGATGCCGTCCATGCGAGCCATCTTCAGGTCCGTGATGACCAGGTCCGCCGGCTCCTCCTCGAGGAGCTCGAGACCGCGCTTCCCACTTTCGGCGGAGCGCGTACGATGCCCTCGCCGCCGCAGGAGGAGCTCGAGTCCCTCCCGCATGGAGTCGTGGTCGTCGATGATGAGGATATCGGCCATGATGGGTCGCTACTCGGCGCGGTCGGCCGCTGGAATCGCAGCCACGCTCTCGAAATATATGCGGAACTCCGAGCCCCTCCCACCATCACGGTCCTGCGTGCGAGCCAATACGACACGCCCTCCATGAGCCTGCACGATACGTCGGACGATGGTCAATCCGAGGCCCGCACCCTGCTCCTTGTCAGTCACGAACGGATCGAAGATGTGCTCACTGAGCTCGCGCGGAACGCCCGGTCCGTCGTCGGACACCGAGATGACCACCTCTTTGCCCGACCGGAACCCCTCCAGCTTCACGTTCCGGGCCACCTGCGCCGCGTTTCGCAGCAGGTTCAGTGTGGCGCGCTTGGCATGACCCGACGCCACCGAAGCCGTAAGCGGGGTTTCGGGAAGGCGTACCTCGAGCGCTCCGCCCCGGTCTTCCAGCTCGGCGCGCACGAGCTCCGCCGCTTCCCGAAGGGCCTCGCGGAGGTCCGTCGGCTCCCGCAGCGGTGTGACCGGCCGGGCGAACGTGAGGAACTCGTCGATGATCCTGTTCAGTGCCGAGACCTCCGATCGGACTCTCTTCATCAGGCGGCTCCGCTCGGCACTGTCGTCGGTCTCCGCTGCGGCCGACGCGAAAAGCTCCAGCCCACCGAGCGGATTGCGTATCTCGTGGGCGACCTGAGCGAGCATCACACGCAGGCGGTCGTCTCGTTCGAGGATCCCCTGCCTCATCCGTTCCATCGCCCGGGACAGGCGTCCGAGCTCCTCGCCCCGCTCCTCGGCGACCGGCTTCTCCATATGACCGCGCTGGATCCGTAGCGCCACCCGGCTGAGGCGCTCCACCGGCTCGATGACCGCCGCGGCGAGGAGCGCCGCCAGGAGTGCCGCGATGAGGGCGGCCACGGCCGAACTGGCAATCAGGTTGCGACGCAGGTGGCCCAGGGGCGCCAGGTAATCGACGGGCATCAGGACCGCCAGGACCAGCGGCGACTGCTCCAGACGCTTGAATCCCCATTTGTAGACACGACCGTCACGGCCCACAAAAGCTGGGGTCGTGGCATCTCCTCTGGCCCGAGCACGCGCGAGGTCTTCCGCGTAAAGATCGAACTGGGGCAGGGGTGATCCGATCACGTTCACGGAGTCGGCCGGGGAGCTGGTGACGATCGCCTTGTTGTCCGCGGTCAGGATGTAGGACTCGGGCACGTAGAACCGGAGCCTCTGGAGCTTCGCATGAATGGACTGCCACGCATCGGTGTCCTCCATGCCCGGAAGCAGCCCGACGAGGAGCGACGATTGGAGCCCCGTCTCGGCAGCGGCTCCAGCGACCCATGCCGCCTGCTTGTCCAACTCCGCTTCCATAGCCCTGCTGGAGCTGCGCCACGCGAGATAGCCGTCCGCAGCGGCGAGGGCCACGGCGAAGCTGACCAGGACGATGACGAAGAGTCGGCGCAGAGACATCAGCTACCGCAGTCGACTTCCTCCACACGCACGTCCGCAAAGCGTATGGGCTCGGGTGTCTTCGGAGAGACGACGATGTGGAAGGGTCGGTGACTCTGGACCGCCGGCGAACAGAAGTTGCCCGGAACCCGCTCCACCAGGTAAATGAGCGTGCCCTGATCCACCTGGAGGATCCTACGCACCTCGACGCTGTCACCCGCTTCGGTCCGGACACCTACCGCGGCGATCACGACCATCTCGTCGGAGAAGTCTACCGTGGGTTGCGGCCGACCGTTTCCGGCGTGTTGCTGCCAGAACTCCTGCCACGACTTCAGGTCGGTGATGACGGCCGGGCCGTCGAGGGGAGCAGGAGTGTCACTGCCCCGATCCAGCGTACCGAATGGCACCGTGCCGTTGTAGCTGGAAACGAAATCCTGCCCTTGCGTTCCCTCTCGGACCTGCTGCGCCGCGACGGCGACCCGGGATGCGGCCGGATCAGGTCCCGCGTTCGCGGCTGTCAGGTTCCCGAGCGATCCGTCTACGCATCGGGTCCAACTGGCGTCTTCCTGCCTCAGGTCATCGTGGATGGTTAGGGTGAGGCGCGTTCGCGTGGCGCCGCACTCCGGATCCAGATCCTCCGGAAGATTGGGGATGAAGAGTTGCAGCCCCTGGACGTCGTTGACCTGGGTGATGAGAGAGGCGTAGTCGGCCGCGAAGCGCCCGGCGCCACCCCGATTCGAAACCGACGTTGCGTCCCCGGAAAGCCCCCGGTAGGACACCTCCTCGTCGAGGCTCCAGGCGCCGGTGGACTCCCATGTCAACGACTGCCTCAGCGTCCCCACTCCAAGGCGCAGAGGAGCCTCCAGATCCAGGTGGATATCACCCAGCTGCCCAAAACGCACGGTGCCCGGCTGGGTTCCACCGTTCCCGCTACAACCCGCGAACAGGGTGAGCGCGGCCAGGCCCACGACACGGGTTGCCGTGGCAATGAGGCGCGGAGCCTTTCGGACTCGCGTCACCCTCGGAAGGACGGTGCCATGGTGCGCGTGGATCATCATCGGTAGGGGAAAGGCAAGCTCATCGGCGTACTCCACGATACACCGATACTACCCTGCCCCGGCAACTGCGTTCGTGCGCACCGGCCCGGACTTCACCACTTCCCTCGGGAGGGCAGACCCCGAAGCGAGCCGCCGTGAGCTCAGTCGAGCAGACGCAGCGGCATGACCAAGCAGAGATAATCCAGGACCTCTTCGCCCTCCGCGACCGGCTCGACCGTAGTCGCCCGCTCCGGCGCCTTGAACGTGATTCGGACTGACTCCGTTGGCATGTAGCGAAGTACCTCGAGAAGGTAGTTGGCATTGAACCCGATCTCGAGCTCCTCACCGTCGTAGTCCACCTCGAGCTCGTCGTGACCCTCTCCAAGATCCGGCGTGAGCACGTTCAAGTGCACCCGGCCACTCTCGAATTTCATCCGAATCCGATGCGTCTGGTCGGACGCCACGACGGCCATCCGCCTCACCGCGGACTCCAGGGACTTCTTGTCAACCACCGCGGCCTTGTCATTGTCCCGGGGGATAACCTGCTCGTAGTTGGGATAGGTTCCCTCGATGAGACGAGTGAACACCTCGTGGGAGCCGGACTGGAACCCGAGGTGGTTGCCGTTCCGGGCCACCATCAAGGCATCGTCGTCCTTGAACAGGCGCTGGACCTGCTGAAGTGCACCCGGCGGAACGATGAAATCAGCCGAGGGAGCGGCGGACGAAGCGCCCGGAACGCCCATCCGTGCGAGACGGTGTCCGTTGGTCGCGACCATACGCATCTCGCCGTCACGGAGCTCCCAGAGGACTCCGTTCAGAATCGGCCGGCTCTCCTCCGTGGAGACCGCGAACGAGGTGTGATGAATGAGCCTGTGGAGATCCTTGCCTATGATCTGCCAGCCTTCCTCGAAATGGATCTGGGGAAGGCTCGGGAACTCCTCGGCGGGAAGCCCGTGCAGCTTGAACTGGCTACGACCACACTTGAGCTCGATCTGATCACCGCGGGTTGCCACCTCCACCGGTTGATCAGGGAGCTCCCGGGTAATCTCCTGCAGCTTCTTTCCGGGAGCCGTCAGGCTGCCTTCCTCCTTGACGTCGGCGGGCATCTTCACGCGCACCGCCACATCCAGATCGGTGCCGCTCATCCAGACGCCGTCGTCCTTCGCCTCGAAGAGGATGTTGGACAGTACCGGGAGCGTGGTCTTCGACGGAATGCTCGCTGAAACAGCCGCCAACCCGCCATGGAGGTTCTGTCTGGTGATTGTGAAGTTCATCGAGCCTCTGCTCCTGAGACGTGGAACGCCGGGTTTTCGACGGTGCTTGAACCTATGTCTCTACCTTAGATAAAAACATAGCCGTAGTAGAGGGTGTGGATCTGTGGGAGGATCACGTCCACCACTCGGATTCTTCTTGTGGTACGGTGCTTTTTACCCCTTTGGACCGATGTGGGTATCACCGGAATAACCCCCACGGTATCAACAGAGCGTGCTCCGCAAACCGATGACGGTGTGGATAATCCGGCCTTTTCCCCGACTTCTCCACATCATTCCGGAAAGGCGTGGCTCGATGAGCCGCGCAACTCTGCCCGCGCCGCGTCCACCTTCTTCTTGAATGCGGGATCCCGCTCCATCTCCTCCTCGACCTTCCGGATGGAGTGGATGACCGTGGAATGATCGCGTCCGCCGAAGAGTTCACCAATATGCACCAAGGAGATTCCGAGAGCCTCCTTGATCAGGTACATCGCCACCTGCCGCGGTACGGTCAAGTCTTTCGTGCGCCGCTTGGAGGATAGTGCCTCCGGCCGCACCCGCCATCGCCCGGCGACCACCTCACGGATGCGCTCCGGCGACAGAACGGGGCCATCCTGTGCCCCCCCCCGCCCGAATGCGCTACTCAATGCCGTCTGGGCCAGGTGAAGTGTGATCTCCTGGTGCTTCAGCGACGAGTAAGCCAGGAGCTTGATAACCGCCCCCTCGAGCTCGCGGACCGACGCCGTGCAGTGGTGCGCGATGTACTCGATCACCTCATCGTCGAGGGAGAGGCCGTCGTCCGCCGCCTTCTTCCTGAGAATCGCCATGCGCGTCTCGTAGTCGGGTGGCTTGATATCCACCACCAGGCCCCACTCGAAGCGGGAGACCAGGCGTTCCTCCAGGCCGGGGAGGTCCTTCGGGGGGCGGTCGCTCGTGAGAACGATCTGGCGCTGCGCGTCGTAGAGGGCATTGAAGGTGTGGAAGAACTCCTCCTGCGTACCCTCCTTTCCCTCGAGGAAGTGGATGTCGTCCACGAGGAGCAGATCCATCTCGCGATATCGCCGCCGGAAGGCGGGCATCGCTCCCTGCTGAATCGAGGTCACCATGTCGTTGGTGAACTGCTCGGAGGAGACATAGGCGACGTGTCGGGCGCGCTCGTCGGTGATGAGCTGATGGCCGATCGCGTGCATGAGGTGCGTCTTGCCCAGGCCCACGCCCCCATAGAGGAAGAGCGGGTTGTACATTCGGGCCGGGCGCTCCGCCACCGCGCGGCACGCGGCGGCCGCCAGTTGGTTGTTGGTGCCGACCACGAACCGATCGAACGTGTATCGCTCGTTGAGTTGAGGCCGGATCGCGGGCGCTGCGGGCGGGCCGGGCGCGGCTGTTCTCCCGGGGGCGGTGGGACTGTCGTCGCCCGACAGCTCCACCGTAGGGAGAGGAATCGGCTCACGTTCCCGTCCGAACGTGATCGTGATGGTGAGTGTACGACCCAATACCCTCTGGGCTGCCTGCGCCAGGAGATCACCGAATTTGTCTTCGATCCACTCCACGTGGAATCGACTGGGGGCCTCCACGACGAGCTCGTCGGCGGACAACGCCACGGCCTTGGCGCCGGAGAGCCAGGTCTGGTAGCTCTGAGGGGGGAGGGAGCTCTTCGCGATCTCCTGGATACGAGCCCAGAGCTCAGGAGCGGTCAACTCCATGGTGCCCTGTGCGAAAGTGTCACCGCCGGTGAAGCGGTGAGCCTGTCATTCGCTGGTGGACGGAGAGCGCCGGGCATCCTCGGAGGGAGAAGGAGGTTCGAGACGGTTTGGGAATCAACACCCCCCCTTGAAGAGGGCGCCGAAGGTAGAACCGTGATGTGGAAAAGTCAAACAACGTTCGTCGCCGCGCGGAGTTTCGGCCGATCGCACTGGTTCTGCCCGGGGGCGTTGACGCCCTCTCACCCGACTGGCTATCTTCCCAAGCTCGCCTCTAGATGAATGAACGACATGGATCGGGCTGCTCGATATGAAGCCGACCTACAGGCCCCGCAATCGCAAGCGGGTCAACAAGCACGGATTCCGAGCGCGCATGAAGACGCGCGGCGGCCGCAAGATCCTGGCGCGTCGCCGGAAGCGGGGCCGCGCCAGGCTCGGCGTGAAGGTCGGCGGGAAGTAACGCCCGCCGAGCCGGGCACCGGGGAAGGTCTTCCGCGAGGAGCACGGATCCGTCACACGAACGAGATCCGTGATCTCCTCGAGCGGGGGAAGCGAAAGAGGACGGCGGGCCTCGACGTCTTCTTCTCGACTTCCCCCGCTTCTCGTTCCCGGCTCGGACTCATCGTACCGAAGTACGGCCGGAGGATCGTGGAGCGGAACAAGCTCAAGCGTAGGCTCCGAGAGCTGGGCCGGCGGGAGGTTCTTCCCGCGCTCGACGCTCGAGGCGCTCCCCGCGACGTCCTGGTTCGCGCGCGCCGGGGAGCCTATGCCCTGGACTTCGAGGACTTGGCTGCGGATGTGCGGACGGCGGTGGAGGTGATGTGCTCACTCGAGTTCTGATCTTTCTGGTGCGGTTCTATCAGAAGGCGATCTCGCCGTGGACGCTGCCCTCGTGCCGGTATGTGCCGACCTGCTCCTCGTACGCCGTGGAGGCGCTGCAGGTGCACGGGGCTCTGCGCGGCACATGGTTGGCGGTACGGCGCATCTCCCGGTGCCACCCCTGGGGTGGTCATGGATACGATCCGGTGCCTCCTCCCGCTCATGAAACGACGGCCGGCGACGGTTCGAGCCGCTTGACTCCGGAAGGTCGATGAACACGGAAGCACGCTTTCTCCTTGCCGTCGTGCTGATGCTCGGTGTCCTCGTGGGCACGAGCATTCTCTTTCCCCCGGCCCACCCTCCGCAGACGGCCGGTGCCGACTCGCTCACGGTCATGGACACGACGGCCGGGGCGGACACCCTGGCTGCGGCTCCGGACACGGGGGCCCCCGTCATCCCCTCGCAGGCGCGGGGCACGCCGCAGGTGGAGGTCCCGTCCGAAGGGGCCGCGCCCGCAGACGAGAGCCAGCCCGCACCGACCGTGACCGTGAAGGGTCCCTTGTACCGGTACGAGTTCAGCACGCGGGGAGCCCGGATGGTGTCGGTGGAGATGTCGAAGTTCAAATCCTTCACCCGATCCGGTTCGGTCGAGCTGGTGCCACCGGGGGCTCAGCCCTACTTCGCCCAGCGTCTCGTGGTGGGCAAGGACACGGTGGACCTGAGCCGCCAGCGTTTCACCGTCGAGCCGTCGGGCGGCCTGACCCTGACCGAAGCGTCCGGCCCGCAGACACTCCGCTTCGTTTATCAGCACCCCACGAGTCCGTTCCGGTTCGAGATCTCGTACACGTTCGAGCCGGACGCGTACGCAGTGACGGTCCGAGGGACGGTCACGGGGTTGAGCCGGCCGTTGCTGGTGACGGACCTGGGCGAAGGATTGGCCTTCAATGAAGCGGACTCGACGGGCGAGGCCCGGGCGATGGCCTACGTCGGGAACCATTTGCAGGACGGGATCCACTCGCACAGCCTACGGAAGCCGGATCTGGGGGTGCACGAAGGTCCGTACAAGTGGGTGGCCTTCAAGAGCAAGTTCTTCGTCTTGGCGCTCATCGGCGGAGAGAGCGAGGAGAGCGCTTCCGCGACGAGCTACCTCGGCGGGATGGTCGTAAAGCAGAACGATCTTCCCGATCGCGCCGACGTTGCGGTGACCCAATCGGTCGGCACGGACGGGACGTTCGCATACAGGATCTTCGCAGGTCCGCAGGAGTACGCTCGCCTGGCCTCGCTCGGCGAGGACATGGACGAGGTGAATCCGTACGGGTACCGGTGGGTCCAACCCGTGGTGCGACCGATCGTGGCCGTCATCATGTGGGTCCTGACCTTCCTGCATCACCAGCTGACCATAGGCTACGGCTGGGTTCTGATTCTCTTCGGCGTCCTCATGCGCGTGGTGCTGTGGCCCCTGAACCAGAAGGCGATGAAGGCCCAGCTGCGAAACATGGCCGTGCAGCCTCTGCTCCAGGAGATTCAGGCGAAGTACAAGGATCAGCCGGAGCGTCTCCAGAAGGAGATGATGAAGCTGTACAAGGAGCACGGCTTCAATCCGTTGGCGGGTTGCCTGCCGATGCTGCTTCCCTGGCCGGTTTTGATCGCGCTCTTCTTTGTCTTCGAGAACACGATCGAGCTCCGGGGTGTGTCCTTCCTCTGGATGCCCGATCTGTCGGCGCCCGACCCGCGCTACATCCTGCCGGTCTTCCTCGGCCTGTCGATGTTCCTGATGCAGTGGGTCACCATGCGCTCGCTGCCTCAGAGCAACTCGCAGATGAAGATCATGATGTGGGTGATGCCCATCATGATGGTCTTCATCTTCTTCCGGTTGCCGAGCGGGCTGAACCTCTACTACGCGACCGCCAACCTGGCGACGATTCCGCAACAGATCTGGATCGCCAACGAGCGGAAGAAGGTGCAGGTCCTGAAACCCTCCGGGCCCTCTTCCGGCGGGTAGGCGAAAGGCCCGTGAGCGCGGGGTGATCGACACGATCGCCGCGGTCGCCACACCGCCGGGCGTCGCCGCCCTCGCGGTCGTGCGGGTTTCCGGGCCCGACGCGCACACGCTGCTGCGTCGACTGGCGCCGGGCCTGGAGGAGCTGCCGCCCCCTCGCAGGAGCACCCTCGTCGAGCTCCGCGATCCCGAGGACGGGGGGGTCCTCGACCGGGCGGTGGCGGTACGGTACGATGCACCCGCAAGCTATACCGGTGAAGACCTGGTCGAGCTGTCGTGTCATGGCGGCTGGCTGGGGCCGACGTTGATCCTCGATGCCTGCTGCAGGGCGGGTGCGCGCCAGGCGGAGGCGGGAGAGTTCACCCGCCGGGCGTACCTCAACGGAAAGGTCGATCTGATCGAGGCCGAAGCCGTTGCGGACGTGATCGAAGCACGGAGCGGCGCGCTTCGGCGGGCCGCCGTCGGACAGATGGAGCACGGCCTGTCGAAGCGGATCTCGGAGCTCAGAGAGGCGCTGGTCCATCTCGAGGCGCTGTTGGCGCATCATCTGGACTTTCCCGAGGAGGATGACGCGCCTGTCCCGCTGGGCCGGGTTGTCGCCGAGGCGAGCCTCGTGCTCGGGCGGATCGACGCGCTCCTGGTGACCGCGCCCGAGGGGGAATTGTTGCGAGAGGGCGCGTGGACGGTGCTGGCGGGTCGGCCGAACGTCGGGAAGTCATCACTGTACAACGCGCTCATCGGTGAGGAGCGCGCAATCGTGACCGACGTTCCCGGAACGACCCGTGACGCCCTCGAGGTATCGGTCGAGCTGGGCGGGTACCCCTTCCGTTTGGTGGACACGGCCGGGCTGCGGGAGACGGACGAACGAGTCGAGCGAATCGGTGTCGAGGTCGCGTGGCGTTACCTCCAACGTGCGGATATCGTGCTTCTATGTGTCGAAGCTGGTCGTCCGATCGGTGACGCGGAGCACAGATTCCTCGGAGAGCTGGCCGAGGTGCCGATCGTGCTGGTCGAGACGAAGGGGGATCTGACGCCGGAGCATCCACCCGCCCCGGCGGGGCAGTTCGCAGGACACGTCCGAATCTCGGTGCGCACCGGCGCGGGCCTCGGGGCACTCCGCGATCTGCTGCCGAAGTTGGTGTTCGGGGGTTTGGTCGAGTCGGCCGGAAGGGCACCGGTGCTCACCCGCCGCCGACAGCGCCGTGCCCTGGGTGAGGCTCGACGGGAGGTGGCAGCCTTTCGCGACGCACTCGTGGGAGGAGTTCCATCCGAGGTGGCGGCGGCGCACCTGCGTCCCGCGGAAACGGCGCTGGAGGAGCTTCTCGGTGTGGTGTCGGTCGATGAGGTTCTCGATGCAGTGTTCCGGGAGTTCTGTGTCGGGAAGTGACGCGGGTCGGACAGGAGGACCAGATGGAGCTGCGAGGATTTCGGGTCAGAGGACGCGTACAGGGTGTGGGGTTCCGGTGGTGGACGCACCGAACGGCGAGTGGCCTGGGTCTGGGTGGATACGTGCGGAACCTGCCCGACGGATCCGTGGAAGTGCAGGTGGCCGGCGAACCGAGGGAGTTGGAGCAGCTCGAAGAATCGCTCTGGCGTGGACCCTCGGGCGCACGCGTAGAAGACGTTCAGCGAATGAGGCCGAATCCGGACATACCGCGAGGTGGGTTTCACATCGAGGGGTAGGTAGGACTCCCATGAGGGGGCGGGTAACATGAGTAGTATAAGAAGCGGGCACGACTCGTGCCTTTGACACTCGACTACGATGTGGTCGTGGTGGGGGGGGGCCACGCTGGGACGGAAGCTGCCGCCGCGGCGGCCCGGGCCGGCGTGCGAACCCTTCTGGTCACACCGGATCTCGCTCGCGTGGGGCAGATGAGCTGCAACCCCGCCATCGGCGGGGTTGCCAAAGGAGTGGTGGCACGGGAGGTGGCGGCGCTCGGGGGAGTGATGGGGCGCGCCACGGACGCGTCGCGAATCCAGTTCAGGATGCTGAACCGCTCGAAGGGGCCAGCCGTGTGGGGACCACGGGCGCAGTGCGACCGGGCCATGTACCCCATCGCGGTCCGGCGTTTACTCGACGAATTTCCGGACCTCGATCTCTTCCAGGAGATGGTGGCGGATCTGCTGGTCGACGACGGGCGGGTGAGAGGAGTTCGCACGCGCGGCGGAGTATGCGTCGGAGCGAAGGCCGTCGTCGTTACGACGGGGACTTTTCTGCGCGGAAGAATCCATGTGGGGGGTGAAGCCGGCGTGGACGCCGGTCGTGCGGGTGAGGCACCTTCATTGGAGTTGGCGAAGGGCCTCGAGGAGCTCGGCCTCGAAGTGGCGCGGTTCAAGACAGGGACCCCGCCGAGGGTGGACGGACGTACGGTGGACTTCTCCAGTCTCGACCGTCAGGACGGTGACCCGGAGGATTTCCGCTTCGCGGCATACGGCCGGGAGCGCGTTCCCGAGCAGCGCCCGTGCTGGGTGACCTGGGCGGGCTCGGAGCTCCAGGAGGTCGTGCGGGACAACCTCCTGCGCAGCGCGCTCTACGGAGGGAAAATTTCGGGGCGTGGGCCGCGGTATTGTCCTTCCATCGAGGACAAGATCGTCCGGTTCCCTAACGCTCCGCGGCATCAGGTATTCCTCGAGCCCGAGGGGCTCCACACGGAGGAGTTCTACGTGAATGGGCTGTCCACCTCGCTTCCGGCCGAGGTGCAGCTCGAGTTCCTGCGGACGGTCCCGGGTCTCGAGGAGGCCAGGATGACCAAGGCGGGCTATGCCATTGAATACGATTACTTTCCCCCGCACCAGCTTCGGCACACGCTCGAGCTCAAGCGCGTGCCAGGTCTGTTCTTCGCGGGTCAGATCAACGGTACGACAGGGTACGAGGAAGCTGCGGGGCAGGGGATCGTGGCAGGGATCAACGCGGCGCTCAAGGTGCGCGGAGAGGGTCCCTTCGTGCTGGAGCGGGATCAAGCGTACATCGGAGTTCTCATCGACGACCTCGTGACGCGGGGCGTGGACGAGCCGTACCGGCTGTTTACCTCCAGGGCGGAATTCCGGCTTCTGCTTCGCCAGGACAACGCGGTGCGGAGATTGGGCCCGCTGGCGCGCGACCGGGGCCTGTTGACCCGCTCCCAGGAGGAGGAATTGAAGGAACGCCTCGAGCGTGAGGAGCGGATGATCTCATGGTTCAGGGAGACCACCCTGACTCCGGAAGTGGCGGGCCCCATCCTGGAGCGTGCCGGGTCCTCACCGGTCACCGAGCCCACCCGGGCGGGTGAGCTGCTCAAACGACCGAGAGTCCAGGCGAGCGAGCTGGCCAGAGTCGGCGGCATGATGCCCGAGAACGTCGGCGAAGACGTGCTCGCCGCCGTCGAGGTCGAGGTGAAATACCAGGGGTATGTGGAGAAGGAGCGTGCCCGAGCAGCCCGGCTGCGCGAACAAGCTAACTTTATGTTGGACACCGACTTACCGTATATGGAGTTTCATGCCGTGTCCTATGAAGCTCGCGAGAAGCTGGCGCGTGTTCGTCCCGACAGTCTCGCTCAGGCGGCACGGATCCCCGGCGTGTCGCCCGCGGACCTCCAGAACGTGGTGATGGAGGTTCGGCGTCTCCGGGCCAAGCGTTAGCACGGGTGTTCCGGAAGGTCGTTGGCGGTGTTCGGGCGCCTTCGTCGTCAAGGCGTGGTTCGGTGCCTCTACCGAAACGGCACCATGGCAGCGCTGCGAGTTCCTTGCCCCGGCGTGGACGTTACCGGCCCGCTCTGCGGCGCTTCGGGACCCGTCCGCACTGAAGGAACCCCCGGAGCAGCCCCGATAGGGTCATCCTCCCCCGCCGCCCCGGGTCCATGTTCCACGTGGAACACTCGGGCGTTCGTGCCCGCCCGGCGAAGCCTACAAGGGCAGAAGGGGGGGAAATATCGCCCTGGTGCGGGCTGCTCTGGCAGTAGACCGAAAGAGCGGGCAGGGCGGATGTGCCGAGACACCCGGAACCTCCCGGACAAAACCCTGGAGCCGCTCCGGTCGGGACCGGCGCCCGCGCGTTCGGGAGGATGGGGACTACCGTGGCGGTCGTTGAGAGCGTTGGCTCTGGGGCTCGGTGGTGCTACCTGGGGAGGCGAAGTCGCCTTCCCGTGAACGCGTGCGCCCGACCTTGGATGCGCCAACAGCGTGCGTGCCGGAGACAGTCTCACGTACCGGCGAGAACAGGAGGCGTCCCGGGATGTTCCACGTGGAACATCCCGCGACCGACATCACTGCTTGACCAGCTCGAAGTGCAGCCGGGCCGGCTCTTTCGTGCCGTTGAGGTCGAAGTCGTAGTCGGTCTCGCCGTCCACGGTCAGCCGGTTTCCATCGAGGCTGTAGGTGCCCGTCGTAGTATCAGGCGGTGCAGGATACGTCCGGCGGAGCGTGATGTTCGTTCCGGAAACCGAGAGCTGGCCGATCTCAGTCTGCGGCTGGTCGTTGAAGATGAGGATGGCCGTGTACTGCCCGGACGCCTGGACGTTGAGCGTGAATGTCGCTCCCGCGGCGATCAGATCCGCGGACTGGTCCGGATTCGCCAGGCTGGTGATGATGAAGACGTCGCCGTTCCAGTCGCCCACGAGCGCCTCGATCGAGGCGTCGGGGGCCACGGCGTCGCTCTTGCATCCGTTGAATGAAAGCGCAAAAAGGCCCATCAACACGGTCCTGCACGCCCATCCTGGCCTACGCCACGAACATTGCCACCTCATCGATACTCCTCGTTCCGGCCGCCCCACCCGGCGGGACCAGCCATGGTTGTGTCCCGAGGTGAGCCCGCAACTTCCGATGAATGCTCGGCACCGTCAAGTTCCACGATCGCTTTCCCTTGCCCGCGCGGGTGGATATATTCGTCGCCCTTTCCCGACCCTTTTCGAAGTAGCCGTGGTGGAACTCCAGTGGCCCTCATGCAGCGGGCTCGCAACTCTCAGACGAAGAACCGACGACGTATCCGTCCGCGACGTCCCGCTACGACCACAGTCGTATGGATCGTAACAACATGAGCGTCTACGGGTTACGGAGACACGGCCCCAACCACGCAGGCTGCTGAGGCTCCATGTCTCGAGTCATCGCCATCACGAACCAGAAAGGCGGAGTGGGCAAGACCACTACCGCCATAAACCTCGGTGCGTCTCTCGCGGTCGCCGAGAAACGCACGCTGGTGGTCGACATCGACCCCCAGGGGAACGCGACGAGCGGGCTGGGGCTGGAGAACCGTGAGGCGCTCCCCACTGTCTACGACGCGCTGGTGGAGGGGCGTCCGATCGCAGAGTGCATCGTCCCGGGTCTGCACTTCGACAGGCTGGACCTCGTCCCCTCCAATCGAGATCTCGTGGGTGCCGAGATCGAGTTGGTGCAGGTGCCGCAGCGTGAGACCATCTTGCGCCGGGCACTGGAGTCGGTGCGGGACAACTACGACTACATCCTCGTAGACTGTCCTCCCTCCCTCGGCTTGCTCACTCTGAACACGCTCACGGCGGCCGATTCCGTCCTGATACCGATCCAGTGCGAGTTCTACGCATTGGAGGGTCTGAGCCAACTGCTCAATACCGTGCGCCTGGTGCAACGGGGCCTCAACGCGGGGCTGGACATCGAGGGAGTCCTCCTCACCATGTACGACCGGCGCCTCAACCTGTCCAAGCAGGTCGCCGCCGAGGCGCGCGATTACTTCGGGGGCAGGGTCTACCGGACTGCCATTCCGCGGAACGTCCGTCTCGCCGAGGCTCCGAGCTTCGGCAAGCCGATCGTTCTCTACGATATTCTCTCGGCCGGGGCGCAGGCCTACCTGGCGCTCGCAAGGGAGGTGATCGGGAAGGGGCCCGCGCGAAGAGGCGCCACGCCATGAGCCGCCGCGACCGACTCGGCAAGGGACTCGGAGCGCTCCTGGGTGAATACCTGGAGCCGGACACCGAGGATGCCGAGATCCGGCGCGTGAAGATGAAGGCCATCGTGCCCAACCCGCTCCAGCCCCGTCGGACCTTCACCGAAGATGAGCTCAAGGAGCTTTCGGCGTCCATCAAGGCGAACGGACTGCTGCAGCCTCTCGTGGTCCGGCCGTCGGCGGGAGCATCCGATCGCTACGAGCTGGTGGCCGGGGAGCGGCGATTCCGCGCCATCGCGCGTCTGGGGTGGGAGGATGTTCCAGTTCTGGTACGCGAGGCCTCGGACGAGACCCTCCTGGTGCTCGCCATGGTGGAGAACCTGCAGCGCGAGGCGCTGAACCCGATGGAGGAGGCCGAGGGGTACAAGACGCTGTCCGATCGGTTTGGAATGACGCAGTCGGACATCGCGCAGTCGGTGGGCAAGGACCGGTCGACCGTGGCGAACATCCTCCGGCTTCTCAAGCTGCCTCCCTCGATCCGGAGGCTGGTGGAGGGCGGTTCGCTCTCCATGGGACATGCGAGGGCTCTGCTTTCGGTAGACGATCCGGTGCGAGCGGGCGACCTCGCTCGCACGGCGGTGAAGGACGGCTGGTCCGTCCGCGAGTTGGAGCGCCATACGTCGGATCGGGCGGGACCGGCGAAGAGCTCCAGGAAAGGGCGCAGCGCCAGTGCCGATCCCGTCGTCAGGGCGCTGGAGGAGGCACTCCAGGAGCGCCTCGCCACACGCGTCTTGATCCGTCGGAGTCGCAAGGGGAAGGGAGTCATCGAGATCACGTTCCTCGGCTCGGACGATTTCGAGCGCGTGTTCGAGCTCATCTCCGGGCAGGAGGCGGGGGAGGTCGTCGGATGACGGATTTGCCGAAGAAACGCCGCTATCTGACTGTCATGGTGGTTCCCGACGACGGGCGGGAAAGCCGCAATGTTCGGATAAGCTACCGCCGCCTCAGGGCGCTCGCTCTCCTCGGAATTGTGATCGCCTTCTCGCTGACCCTCATGGCCGGGAGTTGGTGGTACCTGGCCGCGCGAGCGTCCCGGGTGGGGCAGCTGGAGACACGGCTGGTCCGAGCGGAAGCCGACTCCGCCCGAGTGGAGGCTCTCGGGCGACAGCTGGATCTCATCGAACGGCAATACGGAGACATTCGGCATTTGTTCGGTCGCACGCCCGACACTCCGTCCGATCTATGGCTGCCCCCGCCGACCGACACGCCGAGGCGCCCGACGTCGCGGACGCCACCGGCCGAGGCTTCCCTTCCGACGAGCTGGCCTCTGACCGAACGCGGATTCGTCACCCAGGGACTGCTCGAAGGCCAGGACGGCGAGAACCACCCGGGCCTGGACATCGCGGTCCCTACTGATTCCTACATCCGGGCCGCCGGCGCGGGCACGGTGGTGGACGAGGGCGAAGACACGGTGTATGGTCGATATGTGGTCATCGACCATGGTGACGGCTACCGCTCTCTGTATGGACACGCCTCGCTGCTCCTCGTTTCACGAGGCCAGCACGTCCGGCAAGACGAGGTCATCGCCTTGAGCGGATCGACCGGCCAATCCACGGCGCCGCACCTGCACTTCGAAATTCTCCACAATGGGGAGGCCGTGGATCCCCTGACGCTCGTGACCCAGCCCTGAACCCGACGCGGAGCCCGCACCATGGCGCGTGAACGACAGACGAACGGCACTCCTCCCGAGGCGGTCATCTCGATCGTGGGTCCCGGCATGAAGATCGTGGGAGACTGTCAGACGGACGGGACCATACGGATCGAGGGCGCCATCGATGGCTCCGTTAGGGCGGGCAAGGCCGTAGTCGTGGGGAAGGACGGCTTCGTGGACGGCGACATCCACACCCAGGATGCCGTGATCTCGGGAAGGGTCCAGGGGACGGTCATCGCCGAGTCCCGCCTGGAGCTCCAGGCGACCTGCCAGATCGACGGGCGCGTGCGCGCCCGTCGTTTGCAGCTCGAGGAGGGAGCGATCCTGAACGGGACGGTGGAGATGGGTGACGCCCCTCCGGATGCCGGAGTCTCCGCGGAGCCCGGCCCCCTGGAGGACTCCGCACCCGACGAATCCGCAGTCGTGGCGTAGCCTGGTCGGAACCGTCGCGCCCGCCTCGTTCCACCATGCGGAGTACCGCTCCGGCCTCTCGGCGTAAACAGAGTTTTCCGCATCCCGCCGAGTCGGAATCCCGCAGGAGGACTCTGGAGAAGGATATCCCGTAAATCATGTCCTGCCAATCACTTGCCGGATTCGTGCACCAGTATTCCACACTGGTCCAGGCCATGTGTGGAGAGTTTTCCACATCCTTTCCACGGACCACGGCAGGACCCTCCGCAACACCACCATTTCCGCCATCTCGCGCCGGGAGCGGGGTATGAAACTAGAATCTCTCCTCCAATACATGGACGGCTATCTGTCCGTGTCGGAATACCCCGACTCGACGCATGCGCTGAACGGCCTCCAGGTCGCCGGGCCAGATGAAGTCCGGCATATCGTGGCTGCGGTGGATGCATCCGAAGCGACCGTCGACGAAGCCGTGGAAAAGGGAGCGGACCTGCTGATCGTCCACCACGGACTCTTCTGGGACGGGCTACGGCCCCTCACGGGTCGGCGGCTCCGGAAGGTCGCTCCGCTTTTGGCGCACGGGATCGCGGTGTACAGCGTCCACATTCCGTTGGACGCGCACGCGGAAGTGGGGAACTGCGCCGTGCTGGCCCGCGAGCTCGGTCTGGACGTGCGGGGGAGGTTCGGCATGTACAAGGGGGTGGAAATCGGCTGGTGGGGTGAGTTGCCCGGGCCGGAGACCGGTGAGGAGCTCCGGGAGCGGCTGGAGGCGGTCCTGGAGGCCCGGGTGCACCTGATCCCCGGAGGACCGGAGCGCGTCGAGAGCGTGGCGGTGGTGACCGGAATGGGTGCCTCGTCGATCGAGGAGGCTGCCGAGCGCGGGATCGACGCGCTCGTGACCGGGGAGGGTTCACACCATTCGCACTTCGACGCGATGGAGCTCGGCGTGACGGTTCTCTTCGGTGGGCATTATGCGACCGAGACGTTCGGTGTGCGCGCCCTGGCCGAACACGTCGCGGAACGCTTCGATCTCACGTGGGAGTTCATCGAGCAGCCGACGGGCTTGTAGGGAGCTCCGCCGCTACAGCAGGCCGTCCAGGTACAGGTACACCTTCCAGCTCGATCCGCCCCGTAGCGCACGGGCGACATCGAAACGGACGAGCCCGTCGAGGAACGACGCCCCGACTCCTGCCGAGGCGTTCGCCTCGTTCAGCCTCACGGCGTCGCGGGCACCCGCCCAACCGGCGTCCCCGAAGACGCCGAGCCGAGCGCCGGCGAACCCGTTCGCGACTTCCGCCCGCACGCGCCAGAAGGTCGGTCCTTCGAATGTATTGGCGTCGAAGCCCCGAAGGGTCGACGAGCCGCCGAGGAAGAAGTGCCGCTGAATCAGGTCGTCTCCCCAGGTGGCGCCCGCACCGGCTTCGAGGGCGCCCGATAACCCGAAGAAGAGGGGATGGCTGGCCGACGCCGTCACGGCCACGCGTTGGTAGGAGGCGTCTCCCCCGGCTCCCTCGGCCAGGATCCGCCCGGTGACGATGAGCCCGTTGGGATCGACGCCCGCAAACCAGCTCAACGAGGCGCGGGCGCCGGTGAGCGTCACGTCGCGGGCCGTGAGCACCTCCGGCAGCGTCACATTCCTGACGCCTCGGAGGAGGAAGAAGTCCGTGCCGAGCCCCACTCCCTGCTCTCGCTGGTGGAACACCTCCACGTCGCCCCGGACGCTCCTGCCCATGCGGTGATAGCCGAGGCCGGCGCCCGTCGCACGGTAATACTGGCCCCGGTCCCCCCCCAGGAACAGCGCTCCGAGCGAGCTGGTCAGGCCGAACGGGTTCGACCAGTCGGCCATCGATTCCATCCGCCGGTACCCCTCGAGTCTCCACCGGCCGTAGTCCGTGCCCCGGGCGAGCGTCGCTGTCCCGCCCAGGGTCCGATCCGCGCTGCCCGCGCGAGCCTCGACCGTGAGCGAGGTGAGCGGGCTGAAGGGTATCGTGGCCGTGGCGCCGACGCTCAGCCCTTCGACCCGATTGTAGCGCAGCATTCCGCGCTCGAGACCCCACGCGATCCGGGGCTGGAACCGCCGATAGGTCGGCAGGAGCGACTCGAGTTCCCCCTTGAGCTCACGAATCTCGGCATCGGTGAAGGCCGTCGGCGCCCGCTCGCCGAAATCCGCCGACAGCGTGGAGGACTCCAGAAGTGAGTCGTCCGGGGGCACGATGACCGTGACGTAGCGCCTTCTCCCGTCCTTCCCCTCGATCCGGCGCTCGCGTCGGGACCATCCGGGGGGAAGCGGGCCATTGAGCGCGGAAATGGAGCTCTGAGCCTCGTTGACCCGGTAGTCACGGACCGTCCACTCCACGCGCAAGGGCATCCTCACGAAACCGCCGAGCCGAACCTCCCCTTCCAGAGCGAACCGCCTCGGCAGCCAGTACTTGAATTCCTGCAGGCTGTAGTCGACGGTGATGTACGAGATCTCCGCCTGAACGGGCTTCAGGATGCCGGGCACGTCCTCGGCGTCCTCGGGCTCGTCCAGCGCGAGATCGAACGGGCGGGCCGGCCGATAGGTGGCCCGAACGAGCGAGGCCGTCTCCGCGTCGAACCAGAGGGAGCCGGCCACCAGGTGGAAGTCCGCCCGCCTGGGTTCGACCTTCACCTCGTAGAGCACCACCTCCCTGTTCTCGGAGGGGATGCCGACCCGCAGGGTGTCGCCGGAGAGATAGCGGTAGTTGGCGAGCGCGGTGTCGGCGAGAGGCTGGAGCGCCCAGTCACCCCCGAACACCAGACGGTCCCCGCCGGGGTCGAAGGCGAAATCGGGCAACTCGGCGTCGTTCAGCAGGTCGCTGGGAAGCTCTTCGCGGAGCTCACGCTGGACGTCGGCTCCCGAGGTGGCGTCACCCTTCGTCCCCGCG
The DNA here is from genome assembly GCA_963751265.1 of uncultured Gemmatimonadales bacterium. Classification (GTDB taxonomy): domain Bacteria; phylum Gemmatimonadota; class Gemmatimonadetes; order Longimicrobiales; family Gaopeijiaceae; genus SZUA-318. Next base: position 365,681 of record CAVVTU010000005.1, read on the forward strand.
TCCCGGCGCCGAGTGTCGGCTCCTACGATGGGGATCGCCCTGCGGGCACCGACCCACTCCACCGCGCTCTCTCCCTCCGCGGTCCAACGGATGCGGGCGACGCGCTCCTGCTCGAAGAGGGTCCGCTCCCGGCGGAACCGCAACGCCGTCAGCCCGGCGTACAGGTGCTCATGAAGGAGCCCCTCGTAGCTTCTTATGCCTTGGACGTCCCGGCCGCGGGCCGCGACTGCCCGCTTGATCAACGCTGCCACGTGCGGATCCCCGAAGGTGTCGTCGGGCAGGGAGTCCCACTGGGCCGCGAGCGGCGGCGCGTGCGCCGCGAGGAGCAGGGCTGCGCCGCACAGGACCCAGCGGACGCGCACGGTGGGATTCATGATCCGTTGCCGGTGTAAGAGCGTCTGGATACCATCGTCGAGCGCACCCGCCAGCCCAAGAGCGACAGGCTCCCATAGGAGAACGAATGACCTGCAGGCCCCTCTCGGCGCTTCTCGCCGTCGTCGTTTCGGTCTCGACGGCCGCTGCTCAGGCCATCCCCACGCCCCGCCAACATTTCGGGTTCGAAATCGGGGCGGACCGCAAGCTCGCCGATTGGACTCAGCTTACGTCCTACTACGAGAAACTGGCCGAAACGAGTCGACGAGTGACCATCGACACGCTCGGCACCTCCACCATGGGGCGGCCGTTCGTGATGCTCACGGTGACCAGCGCCGAGAATCAGGCGCACATCGGCGAGCTCCACCGGATCCAGATGAAGCTCTCCGACCCCCGACTCGTTTCCGGACCCGCGGAGCTCGACAGCCTCGTTGCCCACGGCAAGACCGTGGTGCTGATGACCCACGGCATCCACGCCACGGAGGTGGGAGGATCCCAGATGGCGGCGCGTCTGCTATGGAAGCTCGCGTCATCCGACGATCCGAGGATCCTCGAGATCCTGAACAACGTCATCCTCCTGGACATCCCGTCGCTCGATCCCGACGGGCTGCAATGGGTCGTCGACTACTACAGAAAGTACGTCGGCACGCGATACGAGGGTGCGCCGTTGCCATGGCTCTACCAGTTCTACGTCGGTCACGACAACAACCGCGATTGGTATGCCTTCACCCAGAAGGAGACCCGGCTGACGGTGACCGAGGCACACAACGCCTGGCATCCCGAGATCGTGCACGACATCCATCAGATGGGCAGGAATCAGGCGCGTATCTTCTTCCCCCCCTATATCGATCCGTGGGAGCCGAACGTCGATCCGGCGCTCATCGCCGCCGTCAACCAACTCGGCTCGTACATGGCCGCGGAGCTCACCGAAGAGGGCAAGCCGGGCGCGGTGATCGGCGCGACCTATGACGCCTTCACACCGGCGCGGGCCTACCAACACTATCACGGCGGCGTACGCATCCTGAGCGAGACCGCCTCGGCGGACGTCGCCACCCCCGTCGAGGTACCGAGGGAAGATGTCCAGGGTGGGCGTAACTACGACGCGTCGCGAGCGTCCTGGAACTACCCGCTCCCGTGGACCGGCGGGGCGTGGGGGCTGCCCGACATCGTCGACTACATGGAAGCCGGCGCCGTGGCGCTCCTGACCAACGCCGCGAGGAACCGAACCTACTGGCTGCGGAACTTCTGGAAGATCAACCAGCGGGCGGTGGCCAAGTGGGACGCATGGCCCGACGCTTGGGTCATTCCGGCGAACGAGGCGAACCGGGCAAACGGCGCGGGGCTCACCTACGTGCTGAGGATCCTCACGATGGGGGACGTGGAGGTCCACCAGGCGAAGGAGGCGTTCAGCGCCGACGGGCTCGACTTCCCGGCGGGAAGCTGGGTCGTGCCGATGCACCAGCCCTATGCGTCGTTCGCCGAGGCCCTTCTGGAGGCGCAGCACTACCCGGACCTGCGACAGTATCCGGGCGGCCCTCCGAAGCGGCCGTACGACGTCACGGCCCAGACCCTGCCGTTTCTGATGAACGTGGACGCGATGGCCGTCGACGAACCGGTGACGGTTCCGATGTCCGACCCGATCCCAGTGCCCTCGTGGGACTTCCGGCTTCCAGCCGCGCTGTCGCGCGAGGCGGCTCCACGGATCGCGATCTACAAGTCTTGGCAGGAGCCGATCGCCGCCGGCTGGACCCGGTGGGTCTTCGACCAATACCACCTGAAGTACGACACCCTGCACAGCTCGGATGTACGTAAAGGTGGACTTGCGGACCGCTACGACGTACTCGTCTTGCAGTCTCAGACACCCCATTCGATCGAGGACGGGTTTCCACCCGGGTCGGAACCTCCGCCGTACGTCGGGGGGCTCGGCGAGGAGGGCGTGAAGGCAGTCCGGGACTTCGTGAGGGCTGGAGGGCGCTTGGTGGCGATCGAAGGCGCTGCGGACTTCGCGATCCAGACCTTCGGATTGGGTGTGACGAACGAGGTGGATGGCCTCTCGCCCGAAGATTTCTACATTCCGGGCTCGATTCTTCGTCTGGAGCTCGCTCCCTCCTCGGATCTGGCCCGAGGATTGGAGCGAGAATCCATCGCCTGGTTCGGCAACGAGAGCCGTGCGTTTGGTGTAACGGATCCCGACATCCGGGTAGCAGCCCGGTATGGTACGGGAGATCCGTTGCTCTCCGGATGGGCGCTCGGATCTCGGCACGTGGCGGGTAAACCAGCGATTCTGGAGGCAGACGTGGGTAAAGGCTCCGTGGTGCTGTTCGGCTTCCAGCCGAACTACCGCGCGCAGAGCGTGGCGACATGGCCGCTCCTTTTCAACGCGATGGCCCGATGAGCGGCGGTGAGGAAGGACCGGCTGGGCGCCCCTGTCCCGAGTGCGGCAAGCCGGCGGCCGGGAACTTCTGTCAGCACTGCGGGGCGTCCATGGGTGGGCGCTTCTGCAACCAGTGCGGCACGGAGATCGCGGCGGGCGCGCGCTTCTGCAACCAGTGCGGCAAGCCGGTCGGAGCGCGTCCGGCACCGGCCGCCCCGGCGGCCCCGGCGGCCCCGGTGGGGGGCGCCATGCCTGGCGGACCGCCGCGCGTGGGGGCTCAGCACCGGGCGGCCGCGGCCGCCACCTTCGGGGGGAGCAACCTCCCTTGGTGGATCGCGGGTGTCGCGATGTTCACCCTGATCCTGGTCGTCGGGTGGAGTGCGGTGCGCGGTGGCGGAGCGGTTTCATCGAGGCCGTCTCCGATGGGTGGCGGTCAGCCGGCGGCCTCCGGCAGCAATCCGGCCGCGGGGGCGTCGGCGGTAGACCTCTCCAGCATGACCCCACGAGAGGCAGCGGATAAGTTGTTCGATCACGTCATGAGAGACCTGTCCGCCGGCGATAGCGCCGACGCGGTGGCCTTCCAGCCGATGGCCGTGCAGGCCTACGAGCGTGCGGAGCCACTCGATCTGGACGGGCTCTTCCACATGTCGCTCCTGCAACGTATGACCGACCCGGCAGCTGCCCTCGCGACCGCCCAGAGGATCCTCGAGCAGGATCCCGATCACATCCTGGGGCTCGGCGCCGCGGCGGAAGCGGCGGATCAGAGCGGGCAACCCGACCTGGCGACCAAGTACTACAAGCACCTGCTCGAAGTCTATGATGCCCAGGTGACCCGGAACCTGCCGGAATACCAGGCGCACAGTACGCTGCTGCCCGAGATGAAGTCCGAGGCGGAGGCATACGTGGCCGGCAAGTAGGCCGGCCCTCGTGCGGGTCTTCGTCACCGGCGCATCGGGGCTGCTCGGCTCTCATCTGGCGACCCTCCTCCGCGAGGGCGGTCACGAGGTTGTCGCGCTTCAACGCCGCACTTCCGACACCGCTCACCTCCGGGCGCTCGGGTGTGAGCTGGTCGACGGCGACGTGCGCGACGGCCCGGACGATCTCGCGGTGAGCATGGAGGGGTGCAGCCACATGGTCCACGGCGCCGCGCTGGTCTATGCCGGAAGTGCATGGCCCCGGATCAGGGCGGTCAACGTGGAGGGCACACGCAACGTGTTGGAAGCCGCGGCGCAGGCGGGTATCGCCCGGGCCGTCCACATCTCGTCCGTGGCCGTGTACGGAACACGGCGGGCGCCCTTGGACGAGACGACTCCGCTCGACGTGGAACTCGATCCGGGGGACCTCTATGGGAGGTCGAAGCGCGCCGCGGAAGCAGAGGCGCGCGCCGTGGAGAGCGAGCGGGGGCTGGCCGTCACCGTGCTCCGTCCGTCCGCGGTGTACGGAGAGAGGGATCGGCTCTTTGCACCGGCGATCGCGCGTATCGTGCGGAGGCCCGTCGCGGCGCTGCTGGGCCGCGGAAACAATACCTTGCCGGTCGTCTACGCCGGGAACGTCGCCTCCGCGCTCCTCCTCGCCCTGGAGGCGGGGCGCGGGGGGGCCACCTACGACGTGGGTATGGACCATCCGCTGACACAGAGGGCGCTGCTGGAGGGCATCGCGAGAGGCGTGGGGAGCGAACCCGTGCTGGTACCGATCCCGAGCGGGCTGGTCCGGGCGGGGGCGGCTCTGCTAGAGCGGTTGGGCGTCCACGCGCCGGGCGCGAGGGACCTCCCCCTTTCCCGCGTGGTCCGGATCGGGCTGGGGGAGAATCCGCATCGTTCGCTGCGTATCCGCCGGGAGCTGGGTTGGGACCCGCCCCACCGCCACGAGGAAGCCCTCGCGCGGACGGGACGCTGGGTGGAGGAGCATCTATGAGCACGGAGGGCGCGCGGACCCGAGGCGGAAGCACGCTCACCACGTCGAACACGCCATTCGGAGAGCCATCATGATCGAGCACGACTCGGGAGCCCGTTGGGCCGAGCCCTTTCCCTACGAGCGAGAGACGGAGGACGAGCGACTCCTGGAGAGCGTCGAGGAGCTCCAGACAATCGGTAAGGACGCCTGGAGAATCTTCCGCATCATGGGAGAGTTCGTCGAGGGGTTCGAAGCCATGTCGAAGGTGGGGCCGTGCGTCTCGGTCTTCGGGTCCGCGAGGACCAGGCCGGAGGATCCGATGTACGAGAAGTGCGTGGCTACCGCCAAGCTCATCGGCGAAGCCGGCTTCAGTGTCATCACCGGCGGTGGCCCCGGCATCATGGAGGCGGCCAACAAGGGGGCACGCGAGGCCGGTGTCCGCTCGGTCGGATGCAACATCGAGCTTCCGTTCGAGCAGTCCGCCAACGGGTTCGCGGACGTGAGCATCGACTTCCGCTACTTCTTCGTGCGCAAGACGATGTTCGTCAAGTACGCGCAGGGATTCGTGATCTTCCCCGGTGGCTACGGGACGATGGACGAGCTCTTCGAGTCGCTCACGCTGATCCAGACCGGGAAGGTCCGGCACTTTCCGCTGGTGCTCATGGGCACGGAGTACTGGGGCGGACTCATCGAGTGGATGCGGGGGCGGATGGCAGCGGAGGGGAAGATCGCCCGCCAGGACCTCGATCTGATGCTGTTGACCGATGATCCGGAAGAAGCGCGCGACGAGATCGTGCGCCGCTTCGAGCATCGCAAGTCGGCGCTCAAGCAGAAGCTGCCGCAGGGATGGGGGAGTCCCCTGTGATCCAGGGCGTGCTGCCCCTCACCACGCTGATTGCGGTCACGACTGCTCTGGCGTTTCTCCTGGACCGAAAGGTACCCGCGCTCGGCAAGGTGGGGGCCTCGCTCCTGGCGCTGGTGCTGGGGGCGCTCCTCTCCAACTCCGGTGTGGTGCCCAGCACGTCGCCAGTCTACGACACGATTTCCGGGCCGATCACCTCTCTCGCGATCGCCTGGCTGCTCCTCTCCGTCAACCTGAGCGACCTGAAACGGGCAGGCCCTCGCATGCTGGGTGCGTTCGGTCTGGCCCTGGCCGGCACGGTGATCGGTGCCTTCGTGGGCGCCTTCTTCCTGGCAGGCGCCTTCGGGCCGCAGACGTGGAAGCTCGCCGGCACGCTCACCGGAACCTACTCCGGGGGGTCCGTCAACTTCGTGGCCGTGGGCACCAGTGTGGGGCTGCCCCCGGAGCTCTTCGCCGGGGGGACCGCGGCGGACGCCCTGACCACGGGCCTCTGGATGGTCGCTACGCTGGTGCTGCCGATCTGGTTGGCGCGCTTCTACCCGGCCGTGCCAGACGCGGCCCTCGAGCTGGGCCCCGAGACGGCCCACGGCGTTTCGGCCGCCGAAGAACACCACCCGTTCTTCGCCCCCGCATCGGTTTCTACGCTCGATCTGGCCCTGCTCATGGCGGCGGGCCTCCTCCTTCTGGGCGCATCGCAGCTCATGGCCGGGTGGATTCCCCAGATTCCCGCGGTGCTGTGGCTCACGACCTTCGCCCTCCTCCTGGGCCAGACCCGCCCGTTTCATCGCCCGGAGGGCGCGCTGCAGCTCGGCAACCTCGCACTCCACTTCTTCTTCGTGGTCATCGGGATCTGGTCCCGGGTCTCGGAGATCGCCGCGGTGGGCATCGCCGTGTTCGTCTACACCTGCACGGTGGTCGGCATCCAGGGGCTGGTTGTCTACGGCGTCGGACGTCTGGCTCGCATGGACCTGGGGTCGCTTTCGGTGGCCTCCCAGGCCGCGGTCGGCGGACCCTCCACGGCTCTGGCCGTCGCGGTGTCACGCGAGTGGCCTGGGCTCGTTCTTCCGGGGATCATCGTGGGGCTGGTCGGGTACGCGGTCGGGAACTACCTGGGCATCGGAGTCGCGAATCTTGTTCGAGTCTTCGGGGTCGGGCTATGATCCAAGGCTGGTCCGCATGGGTGTAGCGCCTGTGGCGGACGGCTTTTCCGCCGGCGGAGCCCTCGCTCGCAGGCGTTCTTGTGACTCTTTCGCGTGTTCCTCGTGAAGGTGGAGACGTTGAACGATAGAGGTCCGGGAAACACGGTGACGGAGAACCCCGGAGGCTATGCCCCTACCGGCAAGGACACCGGCCGGGTCAAGCCGAAAGGGACCTCCCGCATCAGGGCCCACCACGGCCTGGACACCGTCGACCTGAAGTCCCGCAAGCCGGGTTGGCTGAAGGTCCGCTCTCCGGGCGGACACAACTATCTCCAACTCCAGCGGATGATGCGTTCGGAGTCCCTCCACACGGTCTGTGAGGAGGCTGGCTGTCCGAACATCGGTGAATGCTGGGAAGCCGGTACGGCGACCTTCATGATACTGGGTGACGTGTGCACCCGTGCCTGCAAGTACTGCGGCGTAGCGCACGGGATGCCCACCGAGCTGGACACGGACGAGCCCCGTCGCGTGGCCGAGACCGTGGCCCGCATGGAGCTCGAGCACGTCGTGATCACCAGCGTGAACCGCGACGAGCTGCCGGACGGAGGCGCGGGTATCTACGCCGAGACCATCCGGTTCATCCACGACGCGGTGCCAGGATGCTCCGTCGAGGTGCTGATCCCCGATTTCAAGGGAGACGAAGACGCGCTCGCGGTGGTCGTGGAGGCGGGCCCGGCGATCCTGGGGCACAACCTCGAGACGGTCGAGCGCCTGCATCCGGACGTTCGTCCAGGCGGCCGCTACTGGCGGTCCATCTCCTTCCTGGGAGCGGTGAAGCGCCTGGACGCCGGGATGCTGACCAAGACCGGCATCATCCTGGGGATGGGCGAAGAGGTCGACGAAGTGCGTCAGGCGATGGCGGATCTACGGGAGGCTTCGGTCGACATCCTCACGTTGGGGCAGTACCTGCGACCTTCTCCGATGCACATTCCGGTGGCCCGGTGGGTCACGCCGCAGGAGTTCCAGGAATGGAAGCGGATCGGCGAGCAGGAGTTCGGATTCAAGCACGTCGAATCGGGCCCTCTCGTGCGCTCGAGCTATCACGCGAAGGAGCAGGCGCGTGAGGTTGTGGCCGGTGGACCCGGCTCCATCCGCAACGTCATGGAAGCGGACGTCCCGGCCCCGGCCGAGATGCGGCTGGACCTCGTCCAGCTCGAGCTCGGGCGTCCCGGGCGGGAAGGCTGATCACGCAAATGGCCGAGACGAAGACCAAGACCAAGAAGGACGCGACCCGCGATCCGCTCGAGGAATACGGCGTAAGCCCGGAGCTGGCGCTCGAACTCCTCCGGGAGATGCTGCTCTACCGCCGCTTCGAGGAGAAGGCGGAGGAGGGGTACGCGATCGGCAAGATCGGAGGGTTCTGCCACCTACACGTGGGCCAGGAGGGGGTCGCTGCCGGTGCCGTGAAACCCCTGCGCCGGGAAGACTACGTGATCAGCGGCTATCGCGAGCACACGATGGCGTTGGCGAAGGGTGTGGAGCCGGGCGCCGTCCTCGCCGAGCTGTACGGTCGTAAGGACGGTTGCTCCGGCGGGAGGGGGGGCTCGATGCACCTCTTCGACAAGTCCGTGAACTTCATGGGCGGAGACGGCATCGTCGGGGGCCAGGTGCCCATGGCCACCGGATTCGGCTGGAGCATCAAGTACCGGGGAGAAGACCGGGTTGCCGTCTGCTTCATGGGAGACGCCGCGGTGAACCAGGGCGCCTTCCACGAATCGCTCAACATGGCCGCGATCTGGAACCTCCCGGTGATCTACGTGGTCGAGAACAACGCCTATGGGATGGGCACCGCGTTCCACCGGGTCTCGATCACCGAGATGGTGAGCAAGTCCTCGCCGTACGGGATCCCCGCCACCTCGGTGAACGGGCAGGACGTTCTGGCCACGTACGCGCATTTCAGGGACCTCGTGGCCGAGGTGCGTGGCGGAGGTGGCCCACGCTTCGTGGACGCGCAGACCTACCGCTTCAAGGGCCACTCGATGTCCGATCCGGTTTCGGGAACGTACCGGAGCAAGGAGGAAGTCGAGGAGCACACGCGGGACGACGATCCGATCGGCATTCTGCGCGACAGGCTCATCCACGCGGGTCATCTGGACCGTGACGGAATGCAAGCGCTCGACGAGGAGGTCCACGAGATCGTCGATGCGGCCGCCGAGTTCGCGGATGCGTCGCCGCCCCCCTCCGAGGACGATCTCCACGAGCACGTATACGCCGAGATCAACGAGCACGGCCGGCTGTTCTTCGATGAGCGGAGGGGCGGCTGATGGCGATGATCACATACCGCGAGGCCCTGAACCAGGCCCTGGCGGAGGAGATGGAGCGAGACGAGAGCGTCTTCCTCATCGGTGAGGAAGTGGCCGAGTACGACGGCGCTTACAAGGTGTCCAAGGGACTCCTGGAGCGCTTCGGTGCCCGGCGCGTCGTCGATTCGCCCATCAGCGAGCTGGGCTTTGCCGGGCTGGGTGTGGGCGCCGCGATGGCGGGCCTCCGCCCGATCGTGGAGTTCATGACGTTCAACTTCTCCTATCTCGCGCTCGACCAGGTCATCAACCACGCCGCGAAGCTGCTCTACATGTCGGCGGGACAGTTCTCGATCCCGATCGTCTTCCGGGGCCCGACGGGTGCCGCGCTGCAACTCTCAGCGCAGCATTCGCAAGCGTTGGAGACGTTCTACGTGCATGCGCCCGGGCTGAAGCTCGTGACACCGGCCACCCCGGCCGACGCGAAAGGGCTGCTGAAGGCATCTATCCGGGACGAGGATCCGGTGGCGTTCATGGAGGGGGAGCTCCTCTACAACTTCAAGGGCGAGGTTCCCGACGGCGACGACTTCATCGTCCCTCTGGGTGTCGCGGACCTGAAGCGCGAGGGCTCTAACGTCTCGATCATCACACACGGCAAGATGGTGCACATCGCGATGCAGGCCGCCGGGCAGCTCGCAAAGGACGGGATCGAGGCCGACGTGCTGGATCTCCGCTCGCTGCGCCCGCTGGACGTCGATGCGATCCTCGAGACGGTGAAGAAGACCAATCGGGCCGTGTACGTGGAAGAGGGATGGCCATACGCCGGGGTGGGGAGCCAGATCTCGCGACGATCCAGGAAGAGGCGTTCGACTGGCTCGACGCTCCGGTGCTGCGGGTGACACAGGCCGACGTGCCGATGCCGTACGCGAAGAATCTGGAGAAGGCGGCCAAGCCGAGCGCCGAGCGCGTCGTCGACGCGTGCAACCGGGTGCTCTATCGCTAGTGGACTCGAGCGTGCGGTGTATCGCCGTACGCGGCGAAGTGCCCGCTGACGTGCTGACGAGAGACAAGCCGAGATAGATCCGATGGCAACGAAAGTCCACATGGAAGCGCTCTCTCCGACGATGGAAGAAGGCCAGCTCGTGCGCTGGCACAAGTCGGAGGGCGACGAGGTCTCCAACGGCGAGGTCCTCGCGGAGATCGAGACCGACAAGGCCACCATGGAGCTGGTGGCCCGGGGCGACGGCGTCCTCCGCAAGATCCTCCTTCCAGAGGGTGGCACCGCCGAGGTGGGTGCGGTCATCGCGGTCATCGGCGGCGCGGACGAGGACATCTCCGATGTGGCCGGCGACAGCGCGGCTGCTGCGGCTCCCGCCGCTGCCCCGGCGGACGAGGAGAAGAAGTCGGAGACTGCCGGGAAGGCCCGAGCTTTCGAGGCTCCCGCCGCGCCGGCGCCCGAGGGAGCCGAGGCGTCTCCCGTTCGGGTGCCTGAGGGTGGCCGTGTGAAGGCTTCTCCTCTGGCACGCCGGCTCGCCGACGACCTGGGCGTGGACCTGGAGCGTGTGGAAGGCTCCGGACCCGCGGGCCGGATCGTCAAGCGGGACGTCGAGGCCGCCAAGCAGGCGGGCCTCGCCGCCGCCCCCGCCCCGGTGGGTTGGACGCCGGACGAGGCGGAATACGAGGACGTTCCGCTCTCGCAGCTCCGCAAGACGATCGCCAAGCGCCTGGTCCAGTCGATCGGGCCGGTGCCGCACTTCTTCCTCACCGTCGACGTGGACATGGCCCGCGTTCAGGAGGCGCGCCGGAGCATCAACGCGATGCTTGAGCCGAGTGGGGAGAAGGTGTCGCTGAACGACATTCTGCTGAAGGCGGTCGCGGCGGCGCTGCGCCAGCATCCGGAGTGCAATGCTCAGTGGGGGGACGGTTATGTGCGGCGCTTCAACGCCGTTCACCTGGGCGTGGCCGTGGCGATCGACGAGGGGCTGATCACTCCCGTGGTACGCAACGCGCACGTCAAGGGAATCGCCCGGATCGCCCGCGAGGTGAGGGAGCTGGCCGGTCGCGCCCGGGACAAGAAGCTCACGCCCGAGGAGTACACCGGGTCCACGTTCTCCGTCTCGAACCTGGGGATGTTCGGTATCCACGAGTTCACGGCCATCATCAATCCGCCGGAGGCCGGCATCCTGGCCGTAGGCGGCATCGAGGATACTCCGGTCGTGATGGACGGTGAGGTGGTGGTGCGGCCACGCATGCGCATGACGATGAGCTGCGACCACCGCGTGATCGACGGGGCGCAGGGTGCCCGTTTCCTGGCCACGCTCAAGGCGATGCTCGAGGAGCCGACCGCGATCGTGATGTAGGGGCGCGACACGGAAGGGGCTCGATCTCTCCGACCCCAGGAGGGAGGCCCGGGCCAATCAATCGGAGCAAGGACGGGACGGGAACGCCGTCTATCCGATCGGCTCCTCCGGATACTGCCCCAGCACCCTCAACTCCCCCGCCACCCGGCGCATTTCCTCCACGCACTCGTCCTGCACCGTGAGCGACACCCCTCGCATGTCGGCGTAGAACCGGTATTCCCACGGTCGGCCGGGAATCGGGCGCGACTCGAGGCGTGTGAGGTCCACGTCGCGCTTCGCGACGGCCTCGAGCGCGTGGTGGAGCGAGCCGGGCCTGTGAGCCAACGTGAAGGCGATCGAGGTCTTCGAGCCGTCTTCCGGGGGACGTGCGGCCGCACGCGCGACGGCGAAGAACCGCGTGAAGTTCCCGGCGTCGTCCTCGAGGCCCTCGAGAAGCACTTCTCCCCCGTAGAGCTCGGCCGCCAATGCGGACCCGATGGCCGCGTCGTAGTCGGCCCGGCCTGCGAGCAGGTCCTTCACGCTGCCGGCCGTGTCGTAGGCCACACGGGACTCGATGGCCGGATGGTCCGAGAAGAACCGGTGACATTGCTGGAGCGCGACCGGATGGGACGCGGCGGAGCGCAGGGAGTCGAGGGCTCGTCCCGGCTCCACGACGAGGCAGAGACGGATCGGCACACGGGTCTCCGCGATCGCGTGCAGCGTGTGCTGCACCAGGAGGTCGAGGTTGCGCTGGACAGAGCCGGCGAGGGTGTTCTCGACAGGAACCATCCCGTACTCCGCTTCGCCGTCCGACACGGCACGGAAGAGCTCCTCGAAGCTCCGCTTCGCGAGCACCTCCGTGCCGGCGCCGAAGAGTTGGAGAGCGGCCGCGTGGCTGAACGCGCCGCGCTCGCCCTGAATGGCCGCTGTCGTCAAAGGCCTACCAACCTCCCCCTCCCCCTCCCCCGAAGCCGCCTCCGCTGAATCCACCTCCACCTCCGAATCCCGACCCTCCGCTGCTGCGGGGTCCGGTCGCGAGCGACGTACTGGCCACGGAGGACATCCTGCCCATGCTCTGGGCGAAGTACACGGGTGTGAAGCCCCCGTGCCAGGTGCCCGCGTACCAGGAGGGAGGCTCCTTGTAGAGGTCCTGGAAGGCCTTGGCCCACTTCTCGGCCACGCCGAACGCCATGGCGTAGGGAAGGAAGCGTTCGAACATCTCAGGCGACGTGATCATGCGCCGATACCGATCCGACTCGACCTTCTCCAGAAACTCCTCGAAGCCGAGTACCAGCTCCCGGACTCGTGCGCCCTTCACGGTGCGCGCCGGCATGAAGAACGCGAACACGGCAACCGGGAGCGCGATTCCGATCACCCCGAGGACGGCCGTCAGGCGGGCCATGTGCAGTTGGTTGGTCAGCGGGCCTACGCTCGCCAACCCGATGGCCAGTACCACTCCGGCGCCCAACATCCACTTTTGGAGCACCTTGTCGGGCCTGCGGTCGTAGTAGCCCCGGGCCACCAGCTCCCGGAAGATGGCAGATTGCACCCCCGGGAGCTCCTTGTAGAACTCGTTCTTGAGCGAGCTCATCTTCACGGACTCGTCCGTTCCCACCCCAACGCCACCGAACAGGCCCTTCAGCATCCCCTGCTCGTGCTCCTTCAACTCCGTCCAAGACTGCCGGTCGCGCAGGGAGACCAGGCGGTAGTCCTCCTTGCCCACGAGCTTCTGGAGCGTGCCCTCGGGCTCGATTTCCTCGATGCGCAGGTAGCCGCGGACCGCGAGGTCGACGATGGCTGCCGTGAGATCACGCATGTCGGGACGATTGTCGATCAGGGTTCCGGCCTCCGAAGGGGTCATCGCCTCCGGAGGCTCGTACTGCGGAGAAATGGAGAGCCGCGTCGGATCCCGTCCCTTCGCCAGCCAGATTCGCCACATTACGAGGAGGCTCAAGAGCGGAAAGAAGAGGAGCCAGTTGGCCTGGAGGAATCGCCACGCTTTGGCCAGCGTCGAGGGCCGTGCCACCACGCCGGGGTCCCAGGCGGTGGCCACGGTGAGGCCTTCGTGGTAGCGTAGTGGCCGTTGCGTCTGAAAATAGAATCCGCCCTCTATTTTCTGTACGGAAGCCGCGTCCTCCTTGGATCCGTAGCCTCCCGTCCAGGAAGATGTCCGGACGTTGGAGACACCGGGCGGCAGCAGCACCATGACCGAGGCGGCCTGGATCGGCATGTCCCACGCGTCGCCGGTGACGTTCCAGTAGAGCTCGTCGTAGGTGTCCCAGAACCTGAGCGCGTCCGGTACGCGGTAGTGGATCACGACCTTGCGCGTGGCGTTGTCGGCGTCCGGCACCCGGATCTTGAGCTTCCGGTAGTGGCCCTCGCGGGTGCTCGAGTACTCGAGGGGCTCTCCGCCGGGGCCCGTGACCGAGACGTCTTCGAGCCAGAGGTGATAGGAAAATCCCTGCGGCGTGCGGTATTCGACGGGGATGAGGCGGTAGATCCCGTTCCAGGAGCCGGTGAAATGGACCTGGATCTGCTCCCGGACATCGATCCAACCGGTCTTCTCCACGCGGACGGTCGCATCGAAGTGCTCGATCGAGAGTGATTTCTGGGCGGCGACTTGCGCGGGTATCGCGCCTGCGAGCGTCGCTCCCGCCAGCGCCAGGCCCACGGCGAGGCCGAAGAGTCGTCTTCCTTGCATGGACCGAGCCCTCAGGCGCTTCCGAAGTCGACCTTGGGTACCGCCTTCTCCGCTTCGGCGACCTCGAAGAACTCCCGCTCGGTGAAGCCGAAGGTCCGGGCGATCAGAACGCTCGGGAAGGTTTGGGTACGGGTGTTGAAGTCCCGCACCACCGCGTTGTAATAGCGCCGGGCCTGGGACACGCTCTCCTCGATCTGCGAGAGTGTTGCCTGCAGGTCCCGGAAGCCGCCCGCGGCCTGGAGCTGGGGATACGCTTCCGAGAGCGCGAAGAGCGATTTCAGCGTTCCGCTGAGGACGTTCTCGGCCTCGGCCCTCTCCGCGGGTCCCTGCGCCGACATCGCCGAGGAGCGGGCCTGGACCACGCGCTCGAGCGTCTCCTTTTCGTGGCTCGCGTACCCTTTGACCGTCTCGACCAGATTGGGGATCAGGTCGTAGCGGCGTTTGAGCTGGACATCGATGTCTGCCCATGCCGCGTCGGCCTGTTCGCGGAGCTTGACGAGTGCGTTGTAGGTGGCGACCGCAACCACGACCACCACGACGACGATGAGGAGCTCCCACATGGTTCGTTCTCCGTGCCGGAGGAGGGCAGGCTGTTGTGCAGAGCTTTGCTAAGCTACGCTCCAGGGTCGACCTGCTGCAAAGGCGTACGACGCTCCGGGCGCCGGCCTTCAAGGCGGACCGGAACGACGGAAGGTATCGAGGGTCCAATCCTGGAGCCGATCCGCGCTCCATTTGCGCCGGGATCGGCTTTACCTGCCCAGACGCGGGGTCTAACTTCCGCAAGCTCGAAGAAGCTTCAATAGTTCCGAGGATTCGGGGGCCCGCAGTGCCCCTCAACCGAATGCAGAGCGAGGAAGAGCGTGGCAGGGAATTCCAGCGGCAACGGACCGTTCGATCTGATCGTCATAGGCAGTGGCCCCGGGGGCTACGTAGGGGCGATCCGCGCGGCCCAGCTCGGTATGAGCGTAGCCTGCGTCGAGGCGGACAAGCTCGGGGGCGTCTGCCTGAACATCGGATGCATCCCCACCAAGTCGCTTCTCACGAGCGCGCTTCTGGTCAACGAGGTGCGTGACGGTGCGCAGCACGGCATCCTGGCGAACGACGTCACGTTCGACCTCGGCCCGGCGCAGAAGAGGAGCCTCAAGGTGGCCGAGCAGCTCAGCAAGGGCGTCGGCTTCCTCTTCAAGAAGAACAAGGTCACGCACATCCAGGGCTTTGGCCGCCTGAAGGGAAAGGGAGAGGTCGAGGTCGAGGCGGCGGACGGGAGCAGGACCGTCTACGAGGCCGCCAACGTGATCGTCGCGACGGGCTCGCGACCGCGTAACCTCCCCATGCTCCAGATCGACGAGGATCGTGTCTGGTCGTCCACCGGCGCGCTGCGTCAGGAGAAGGCGCCCGAGACGCTGCTCATCGTCGGGGCGGGCGCCATCGGCATGGAGTTCGCGGACGTCTTCTCCTCTTTCGGGACGAAGGTGACCATCGTCGAGGCCCTGGATCGGGTTCTCCCGCTCGAAGACTCCGAGGTCTCGCAGCTCATGGAGCGCCTCTTCAAGAAGCGCGGGATGGCCATCCATACGAGCGCCCGCTTCGAGAAGGCGAACATCCAGGAGGACGGGGTTCAGGTCACGTTCAAGGACAGCGCCGGCGAGGCTCACGAGCAGAAGGTCGAGTACGTGCTGTCCGCGGTCGGGCGGATGCCCAATTCCGAGGGGCTCGGGTTGGACGTCGCGGGTGTGAAGACCGATGACCGCGGCTTCATCGTGGTGGACGAGCAGCTCCGAACCAACGTGGAGGGCGTCTACGCGATCGGGGACGTCGCCGGCCACCAGCTCCTGGCGCACAAGGCCAGCCACGAGGGAATCGTGTGCGTCGAGCACATCGCCGGGGAGGGCCACCACACCGTGGACTACGACAACGTGCCCAACTGCACCTACTGCCACCCCGAGGTAGCGTCGGTCGGCCTGACCGAGGAGCAAGCCCGCGAGAAAGGTTTCGACATCGAGGTCGGTAAGTTTCCATGGGTCGGCATCGGCCGCGCGGTGGCGGCGGGGCATACCGATGGCTTCGTGAAGATCATCCGGGACAAGAAGTACTCCGAGATTCTGGGCGCGCACATCGTCGGGCCGAGTGCGACGGAGCTCATCGCGGAGTTCGTGATCGGCCGGCACCTGGAGTCCACGGTCGAAGAGATGGAGAGGGCGATCCACCCCCATCCGACTCTTTCGGAAGGCGTGTCGGAGGGTGCGCTGGCGGCGCTCGGGCGCCCAATTCACATATAGCGAACTGGCGGACCCTACTCATGGCCACTGTCATCGCGGAACGGGAGGCCGGGCCGGTGGAGCGGATCGACGAGCCTGCAGTCAGGGAATGGACCTCGGAGCAGGAGTTGGCCCTTCGTCTCTGGATCGCGTTGGCGCGCTGCTACTCGACGTATTCACGTGCCATCGCGGGCAAAATCCAGGAGTACGGGTTGACCACACCCCAGTTCGGGATCCTCGAGGCGCTGCACCACCTCGGACCGCTATCACTCGGCGAGCTTGCGGACAAACTGCTCGTGACCGGGGGCAACGTGACGTACGTGATGGACCGGCTCGAGGACCTTGGGCTGGTCTACCGGGAGCGCTCGGTCGACGATCGGCGGGTGATCCAGGCGAAGCTGTCGCCGGAGGGGAAGACGTTGATCTCGAAGGTCTTTCCGGGACACGTGGAGTACGTGGAGCACCTGTCCGGACATCTCGAGCCCGAGGAGCAGGAGACCTTGAGGGGACTTCTGAAGAAGCTCGGGCACGCAGTTCGGGAGGGAGATCTGGCGGGTCGCTAGGCCCGCGGGCGTTTCACCGCGCCTCTCCGGACCGTGGCGTCATCAGGACTGCGGCTGATCGACCGCCGACGCCCCCAGATCGATCTCGACTCCGCGGGTCCGCAGGATTCGCATCAACGCCTCGCCGATCTTGTTGTTCGGCGTCGAGGCTCCGGCGGTGATGCCCAGGTTGAACGGACCCTCCGGTAGCCACGCCTCTTCCACCACCTGAGGCGCGAGCGGGTTCAGCTCCGGCTTGTGCCGGATCCCTCCGGTCTCGACATCGATGCAGGCCGCGTCCTCTATGTGGAACGTGCGGGTGTGCTGCCGGCACAGATGGGCGAGATGGTTGGTGTTCGAAGAGTTGTATCCCCCGATGACCACCATGACGTCGGGCGGTTGCTTCATCATGTCGGCCACTGCGTCCTGTCGCTCCTGCGTGGCCGAACAGATCGTTCCGAACGACCGGTAGTTCTCCTGCGCGTAGGTGTCGCCGTGGCGTTCGCGCATGGCCTCGTGGATCTTGATACCGATGGCCATCGACTCCTTCGCCAGCATCGTCGTCTGGTTGGCCACACCCACCCGCGCGAGGTCCGAGTCGGGATCGAAGCCCTCGGTCGCTTTGGAGCGGAAGTGCTCGAGGAACGCCTCACGGCTCAGCTGGCCCGGCCTGCGCGCGATGTAGTCGCAGACGAGCGTGGCTTCGGCCATGTCACGCACGATCAGGTACTTCCCGCCCCGGTGCTGGTTGACCTGGGAAGCCGTGGCACGCGACTCCTCGTGTGTGTACTTGCCGTGGATCACCGCGGTGAAGCCGTCGCGAGCGTAGCTCTCCACCCGCTTCCACACGTGGAGCACTGAACCGCACGTCGTGTCCACGAGAATGCATCCCACCTGCCGAAGCTGCTCGAAGTCGTGCAGCGTCACGCCGAAGGCCGGCATGATAACGACGTCGTCGGGCGATACTCCGCTGAAGTCGAAGACCCCCTGGTCGTCGGAGTAGATGAAGGAGATCCCCATGTCCGTCATCCGCTGATTCACGTGCGGGTTGTGGATGATCTCTCCGACCAGCCAGATCTTCTTGTCGGGGAACTTGTGGACCGTCTCGTACGCGTAATCCACGGCCCGGTCCACGCCGTAGCAGAATCCGAACTCCTGGGCTAGACGCACCGTCACATCCGCCGAAGGTGTCGGTGTAGCCGCGACTCCGGATGCGCTCGACGATGGCCGAGTGGTACTCGGCGTCGATGAGTGGCTTGAGCTCTTTC
This sequence comes from uncultured Gemmatimonadales bacterium, assembly GCA_963751265.1. Taxonomy (GTDB): domain Bacteria; phylum Gemmatimonadota; class Gemmatimonadetes; order Longimicrobiales; family Gaopeijiaceae; genus SZUA-318. The sequence goes on from CAVVTU010000005.1 coordinate 383,729, forward strand.
TTGAGCCCGAAGCCCTTCCGGAAGTACGTCTGCTCCATGGCACCAAGAATCGCTGACGGGGCGCGCGCGCCCCGGTCGGGGCGCAGCTGTCTGGTTCGAGGTCCGGAGCTACCCCGTAGCCGTGGGCGAGGTCCGCTGCCGGACCTCCTGGTGGGCGGTTCGGGTACTGGCTGGCATGCGCATCCTGGGCCGATTGATGTTCTTGTTCGTCGCGATCCCGATCCTCGAGCTGATCCTGCTCGTGCGGATCGGGGAGATGGTGGGGCTCTGGCCCACCCTCGCCCTGGTGTTGTTCACGGGGGCCGCCGGAGCCGCGCTCGCCCGAGCTGAAGGGACCCGGGTCTTCTTCCAGTTCCAGAAGGAGCTCGCCCAAGGGCGTCTCCCGGGCCAGCCGCTCCTGGACGGGATCTCGGTGCTGGTCGGCGGGGCGTTCCTTCTGACACCGGGGATCCTCACGGACATCGCAGGTCTTCTCCTGCTCTTCCCCCCGACCCGCCGGTGGGCTCAGCGACGCGTGCGTTCGAGGCTCGAGCGCCGCATCCGCGAGGGTACGCTCAACGTCATGGTCATGGGCTCCAGCCCCTGGAGCGAGCCGGGCAAGAGCGGCCCGTCGGAAGAGGACCCTCTGGACCCGACTCTGGGCATCGAGGTGGATCCGGAGTAGCTTCTTCGCGGCCCCCCCCTCTGGCCACTTCTTCCCCTACAGACCCCATGACAGACGACATCACCTTTCTCGAGCGCCTCCTGGACGCCCAGGGCCCTTCCGGATTCGAAGTGCGGCCGGGACGGGTCTGGAGAGAAGAGGCGGGCACGTTCGCCGACGACGTCCAGGTCGACGTGAGCGGAAACTCCATGGCCACGGTGAACCCCGACGGGCGGCCGCGGGTCATGCTGGCAGGTCACATCGACGAGATCGGCCTCCAGATCACCCACGTGGACGAGAAGGGCTACCTGTACATCGACGAGATCGGGGGGTGGGATCCCCAGGTGCTCGTGGGACAGCGCGTAAGCGTCATGGGGCGTGCCGGCGACGTGCCGGGTGTGATCGGGAAGAAGGCGATCCACCTGATGACGCCCGAGGATCGCACCAAGGCGTCCAAGACCAAGGACCTCTGGGTGGACGTGGGCGCCTCGTCCCGGGACGAAGTCGCGGAGCTCGGCATCCGCGTGGGTGATCCGATGGTCCTCGCGCAGAAGATGATCCGCCTGGCGGGCGATCGGATCGCCAGCCGCGCCATCGACAACCGGATCGGCGCTTACGTGGTCCTGGAAGCCGTCCGGTTGCTCGCGGATGACCCGCCGAAGGCGGCCGTGACCGCGGTAGCCACGAGCCAGGAGGAGATCGGGTACTCGGGCGGTGGTGCCCGGACCAGCGCCTACGCGCTCGATCCGGATGTTGCCGTCGTCGTGGACGTCACGTTCAGCACGGACGTGCCCGACGTCGAGAAGAAGGAGCTCGGCGAGCACCAGATCGGGGGCGGACCGGTCCTGAGCCGTGGCTCTGCGTCCCACAGCGAAGTCTTCGAGATGTTGGCTCGGGTCGCGGAGGAAGAGGGCATCCCGCACACGATCCAGGCGTCCCCCCGCTCGACCCGCACCGACGCCGATGCGATCTATCTTACGCGCACGGGAGTTCCCACCGGCCTCGTGTCGGTGCCGAACCGGTACATGCATTCCCCGAACGAGATCGTGAGCATCGAGGATCTACGGAACTCGGCGCGCCTGATCGCGGCGTTCGTGCGGCGGCTGGACGCGGATACCGACTTCACGCCGCGATAAACGCGGGGCCGGGTAGGCCGCCCGGGTCGGGCGGGTGGCGGCACACGATCAGGGGTCCGGACGGTGGCGACCACACAAACCCCCCCCTGGTGCCCGCGAGACGGCGAGCACCAGCCGCTTCCCGTGAGTAGGCTCGACGTGCCGGCGATCCCGGCTACCGCGCGACGGTGCCTCCGGCCGTCACATGGATACCGCCGCTCTCGCTCTTCTCGAGCGTCAACGGAGCACCGCACGTGTCACAGATGACCTGCGTCGGCAACTCGAGCTTCTCGCCCGGCCGCCCCACCGTCTGGCGGCTCTTGCACATGGGGCAGTAGATCGCGGTTCCACCTCTCATACGACCCTCCGGTAGAGGCCCCACCATGAAGATCGCCGGGGTCGGGGCCGCGTGGAAGAGGTCGGAGCGGCGGCCGCGGATCCGAGCGAGGCAAAGCCCGCGCGCGCTTGGGGCCACGCCCCGGGTCCTGCGCACTTGGGGCAGCAGCGTTGACGCGCTCCTGCCTCTGCTCTAGCCTTCGAGTCTCCGGAGGCTACGGGACCGCGGGATACCTCCCACCCGGGGAGGCGCCACGCCGCCGGAGACGAGGAAGCTCGCACGGGTCCGCGCCGGCGCGGGTGGAACAGTCCTGATGGAATCACACGCATGATCGAAGCAGGAAAGCTGGTGAAGGAGCTGCAGGGCATGCGCGACGAGGGTCATCTCTCCGACGCGCTCCTGCGCTACGCGGTGCGCAGCATCGCCACCTCCGACGATCGCTACGACTGGGTGGGTGTGTACCTCCTCAACGAGGAGGGAAACGAGGTCTGGCTGCACAACTACGTGGGCCCGGCTACGGAGCACTCCAAGATCCCGGTGGGCACCGGGGTGTGTGGCCGGGCGGTGGCGGAGAAGGCCAACCTGAACGTGCCGGACGTGAGCAAAGAGGAGGAGTACCTAGTGTGCTCCCCCGACGTCCAGTCGGAGCTGGTTGTCTTGATCCGTGCGGGTGACGACATCTTCGGAGAGATCGACATCGACTCCGAGGAGGAAAGCGCGTTCACCGAGGAGGACCAGACCGCGCTGGAATTCGTGGCGGATAAGCTAGCCGAGCAGATCATGGCGGAGCGGCGCTGAGGCATCCTCCCTTCCTCGGCGCGGGCAACGCCGGCCCGTTCACGCTCGACGGGACGCGCACCTATCGGGTGGGCCGCCACGAGGTGGCCCTCGTCGATCCGGGCCCGGACGTGGGATCCCACGTCCGGGCTCTCGTCGCATGGGTGGGGGACGCGGACAGCGTCCGAATCCTTCTCACGCACGCACACGGCGACCACACCGGGGCGGCGCGGGCCGTCGCAGGCGCGCTCGGGGCCCCCATCCACGGCCCCGCCGAGCTAGATCTGGTGGATCACCCGCTGGCGGACGGTGAGACGGTCGACACGGACGAGGGCACCCTGATCGCGGTGAGCACGCCGGGTCACTCACGGGCGCACTTCTGTTACCTGTGGCCGTCCAGACGCGCGCTCTTTGCCGGGGATCTCCTGCTCGGGCGGGGTGACACCACCTGGGTCGCCGAGTATCCCGGTTGCGTCGCCGACTATCTCGCTTCCCTCCAACGGCTGCGCGACCTCGACCTCGACGTCGTCTACCCCGCGCACGGACCCCCCCTGGAAGAGGTACCCGCTGCGTTGGACCGCTTCGAGGGACACAGACGGGAGCGCATTCTCGAGGTCGAGGAGGCGCTCCGGCGTGATCCGGACGCATCCGCCCGGACTCTTCTCACGATGATCTACGGACCTGATCTTCCACCACGGCTCGAGGCGGCCGCTCTGCAGAGCCTCCAGGCGCTCCTGGATCACGTGCGCGGCTCACTCTCCGACTGAGCGGTCGCTTCCTCGGGGCACGCGCGGGAGTTGCCGTCGGGCTCGGCCTCTGGGTATCGTCGTAATTCCAAAGCGCGCCGAAGACGTACCACCCGCGGAGAACCGTGTCCCAACCCCTTCCTGCTCACGTCACGCGCCGCCTTCGGGGTCTGGTTGGTGCCGATCACGTCATCATCGATCCAGACCGCCTCGTGGTCTACGAGTCCGATGGGCTCACGGCCTACAAGGTGCTTCCGCGAGCGGTTGTGCTTCCCGCCAGCCACGATGAGATCGTCGGTGTGGTGAAGACGCTCCACGAGGCACGCATCCCCGTGGTGCCACGTGGCTCGGGGACCGGGTTGTCCGGAGGCGCACTGGCCGTCCACGACGCCGTGATCATCGGAACGGCGCGCATGAGGCGGATCATCTCGCTCGATACCGTGAATCGGCTGGCGCGTGTCGAGCCCGGCGTGTTGAATGCGCAACTGGGTGACGCGGCGCGGCCCCACGGGCTCTACTACGCTCCCGATCCATCCTCGCAGACGACGTGCACCATCGGCGGGAACGTGGCTGAGAACTCGGGAGGCCCCCACTGCCTCAAGTACGGAGTCACGTCGCGCTACATCACCGGTCTGACGGTCGTGCTCTCGGACGGACGTGTGCTGGAGCTCGGGGGTGCGGCCCGCGATCCGGAGGCGGGCTACGACCTCGTGGGGCTCTTCGTGGGCTCGGAGGGGTGCTTCGGCATCGCGACGGAGATCGAGGTGCGCCTCCTTCCTCTGCCCGAGGGTGTTCGTACTCTTCTGGGGATCTTCGAGACGCTGGAGGACGCGGCACGCGCGGTGACATCGATCGTGGGGGAGGGACTTCTCCCGGCGGCGCTCGAGATCATCGACGGCGCGAGCATCAAGGCGGTGGAGGCAAGCGCCTATGCGGCGGGCTACCCCACCGACGCCGGGGCGGCGCTCGTGGTCGAGTTCGACGGCACCGACGCGAGCCTGGACGACGACGCGGCCCGCGCCGAGGCGTGCTGCCGCGAGGCCGGTGCCCGAGACGTGCGCCGAGCGGCCGACGAGGCCGAACGGACCAGACTCTGGCAGGGTCGCAAGAAGGCGTTCGGAGTCATGGGCCGCATCGCGCCCGACCTGCTCGTCCAGGACGCTACGGTTCCCCGGACGCGACTGCCTGAAGTCCTGCACCGGATCATGCAGATCGGCGAGCGCTACGGCCTGCACGTGAGCAACGTCTTCCACGCGGGCGACGGCAACCTGCACCCGAAGCTGCTCTTCGACCGGCGCGACGCCGAGACCGTCGCCAAGGTCGAGGCGGCCTCCAAGGAAATCATGGCGGTGTGCGTCGAGGCCGGCGGCACCATAACCGGGGAGCACGGCGTGGGTGTGGACAAGCGGGGCTACATGACGCTGGTCCATGGGCCCGGCGAACTGGCGGCGATGGCCGCCGTGCGCGATGTCTGGAATCCCGACGGTCTCATGAACCCGGGCAAGGTACTTCCGGATCCGGTTCAAGCCTCGTGAACGAGGCCACCATTCGGGCCGTGACGGCGAGTGTCGATGCCCAGTCGGTGGCTCCGGACCACGAGCTCGATCGCTGGCGCGTCGGGGGCGTGACACCATCCGCCGTCGTGACCCCGAAGAACGTCGACGAGGTGTCCGCAGTGTTGCGCGCCGCGCGCGACGTAGACGTACATGTGCTGCCCCTGGGAGGTCGGACACACGTGGGCGCCGTTCGGCCGGCCCGGCCGTTCGTGGCCCTGTCCACCGCGCGTCTCGCCGGTGTGGAGATCTACGAGCCGGGCGACCTCACGCTCACGGCCGCATCCGGAACCACGTTCGCCTCACTGTCCGAGACCCTCGCGGCTCACGGACAGTGGCTCCCCTGCGATCCGCCCAGAGCGCCGGAGCGAACACTGGGAGGGTTGATCGCGACCGGCTCGGCCTCTCCTCTGTGGGCGGGGTACGGCGCGCTCCGCGACCACGTCCTGGGCATTGGCGTGGTGACCGGCGACGGCCGCGTGCTGAAGCTCGGGGGGCGGGTGATGAAGAACGTGGCCGGCTTCGACCTCGTGCGTCTGATGGTGGGAAGTCGCGGCACGTTGGGCGTCGTAGTGTCGGCGTGCGTGCGGGTCTTCCCGACGCCGGCCGTGGACCGGCTTCTGGTGCGCCGCGCGCCGCGCGCGGAGGAGCTCTCGGTCGCGGCGGCGGCCGTGGTCACGGCGCCGGTGATGCCCGTCTCCGCGGTGCTCGCCGAGCCGGAGCCGGGAGGTGGTGCGGCGCTCGTCGTCCGGCTCCACGGGGCCCGGGGGGCCGTCGACACCGATCAGGCGCGCCTCGAGAAGCACGTCGGCGCCGCCTTCGATCCGCTGGAGGGCGCGTCCGCCGTGAATCTCTCCCATCACCTTCGTGACCACGCGTTCGGGCACCCGATGGTGCTTCGGTTGGCTGCGCTGCCTTCACGCCTCTCGGAGCTCCTGACCATCGTGCGTACGCTGCCCCACGCGGTAATCCTCGTCGACGTGATGTCGGGGCGCGTGCGCGTGGGCATGCCCGCTGTGCCGCCGCGCGCGGTCGAGTCCGTGTCCGCCTGCCGTCGGGCCGTCAGGGAGTTGGGAGGGACTCTGGTGATCGAAGCGGCTCCCGCCGACGTGGCCGCGGCGACGACGGTACCGCCGGGCGAGGCCGCCGACTTGATCGCCGGCCTTCGGGCGTCCTTGGATCCGCAGGGAACACTCTGGCACGAGGGCGCCTTCCCGTGAGCCGTTTCCCGGACGCCCGTGGCTCCCAAGGGGGCGTGACGAGGGAGACCGCACCCGTCCAGGGAGAGCGGGAGGTGCGCGCCGCCGTCTCGCGTGCACGCGACGCCCAGGAAGCCTGGGGTGCCGTGCCGGCCCTCGAGCGTGCGCGACGCTTGGCCGGGCTGTGCGGCGTGCTCGGCCGGCGCGCCGACGAGATCACGGAGCGGATCCGTGCAGAGACGGGGAAGCCGGAGGAGGAGGCACTCGCCGAGATCCTCGTGTCAGTGGATCTGATCCGGTTCTACCGGCATGCCGCCCCGCGGCACCTGAGGCGGCGGCGGATCCGCACCGGATGGCTCCTCGGCAAGTCGGCCGGCGTAGAGCGGGAGCCGTACGGGGTCGTCGGTGCCATCACGCCCTGGAACTACCCGTTCGTCCTGGTCATGGACGCGGTGAGCCCCGCGCTCTTCGCCGGCAACGCGGTGGTGGTCAAGCCGTCGGAGTTCACCACCGACACCGCGCTCCTGGTCTCCGACCTCTGCCGGGAGGCCGGCCTGCCGGACGGACTCGTCCAGGTGGTGACGGGCGACGGAGGCACCGGCGCGGCGTTGGTGCGCGCCGGCGTGGATCGCATCACCTTCACCGGAAGCACCGTCACCGGTCGGAAGGTCATGGCCGCCGCGGCCGAGACGCCCACGCCCGTGACCCTCGAGCTCGGGGGCAAGGACCCGGCGATCGTCCTGGAGGACGCCGACCTGGAACGCGCCGCTCGTGGTGTGGTGTACGGAGCCTTCTTCAACGGCGGACAGACGTGCATCTCGATCGAGCGCGCCTACGTCGTGCGTGCGCTCTACGATCGCTTCACGGCGCGGGTGAAGGAGTTGGTGGAGGAATTGCGCGTCGGCACCGGGCCGGACGCCGACATCGGGCCGATGGTGACCGAGGCGCAGCTGGCGATCGTGGAGCGGCACGTGCGTGAGGCGCTCGAAGGTGGGGCAACGGCGCTCACGGGAGGTCACAAGGCGGAGGATGGCTCGGCGGCCTTCCTGCCGACGGTCCTGGTCGACGTCGATCCGTCGATGGCGGTGCTGAGGGAGGAGACGTTCGGACCCGTGCTCCCGGTGATCTCCGTGGAGGACGCGGACGATGCCGTGCGCCGGGCGAACGCGTCGGGCTACGGCCTCTTCGCGAGCGTCTGGACGGCAGACCGGGCGCGGGGACTGGCCTTGGCCCGGAGACTGCGCGCGGGGGGCGTATCGGTCAACGACACACTGAGCCACTACGCCGTGCCCGGCCTTCCCATGGGTGGCACCGGAGAGAGCGGCTTCGGCAGGCGCCGCGGGCTCGAGGCGCTGGACGAGATGTCCCGTACCCGCACGCTGCTGGTGGATCGGACGGGCTGGAAGCGCGAGCTCTGGTGGTTTCCCTATTCCGAACGCGGATCCCGCGCGATCCGCGCTTTGCTGGAGTGGCGGGCGGGCGGTGGTCTGGGTGGCCTCGCCCGGGCCGCGAGACGGATGCTCGGAGGATGAGGTCTTCATGACGTCGGTCGCGACGATGGGACGGGACACGGCACTCGCCAGGGCTCTCGAGGAGCAGCGCGAGAAGCTGATGCCCTGCGTGCACTGCGGTTTCTGTCTGCCGGCGTGCCCCACCTACAAACGCCTGAGCGACGAGGCAGACTCCCCGCGGGGCCGTCTCCACCTCATGAGCGCCGTCGTCGAGGGCCGGCTGGATCCGGCCTCCGACGCCTTTCGCACGCATATCGACCGATGCCTCGGATGCCGGGCGTGTGAGCCCGTCTGTCCGTCGGGCGTGGAGTATGGCAGCCTCCTGGAGCTCGCCCGCGACGTGTCGGCGCGGCACCGGCCACCCGGCTTCGCCACGCGCCTGTTGCTCGGGCTCTTCAGGACCCGGGCGGGCCGTGAGGCCTTCTTCGTCTTCGGCCGGGCGTTGCGCGCCACCGGCCTCGCGGACGCGATGGTGCGGCTCCTGCCCCGCGGCAGGCTCCTGGCAAGGACGCGATTGGCTCTCGGAATGGTGGCGTCCACGCGCCCGTGGAAGCGCCTCGGGGCCGGGGCCGACGACGCGCCGCGCGCCTCGACGGAGGTGCCCGAGCCACGGGGGGTGCGAGTCGGCGTTCTACTGGGGTGCGTGCAGGAGGGACTCTACTCGAGGGTGAACGCGGCCACCGCGCGGGTTCTGGAGGCGAACGGATACGAGGTGGTGCCGGTCCTGCACCAGAGCTGTTGTGGGGCGCTGCATGCCCACGGCGGAGACCTCGACGAGGCGCGCGCGCTCGCGAGAGCGAACGTGCGCGCCTTCCTGACAGCGGGAGTCGATCGCGTGGTCGTGAACGCCGCGGGGTGCGGGGCCGCCATGAAGGAGTACGGGCATCTGCTGGCCCACGACCCCGAGTTGGCCGAAGATGCCACCGAGCTCGCCGGCAGGGTTCGTGACGTAACCGAGATCCTGGCCGAAGCCGGGCCGCGGCGTGGGGCGGAGGTCGTGTGCTCGGTGGCATACGACCATGCCTGTCACCTCTATCACGCGCAGGGTATCAAGGAGGCGCCCCTGACGGTTCTGGCCGCCGTGCCGGGTATCGAGGTGCGCGTCATAGAAGATGCGACCGAGTGCTGTGGAGGTGCGGGGATCTACGGGCTGACCCATCCGGAGCTCGGTGGCAGCATCGGAGGCGACAAGGTCGCGGCGGTACGGCGAGCGCGAGCCGACGTCGTGGCCACGCCCAACCCGGGGTGCATGATGCAGATCGGCGCCGGCCTGTGCCTCGAGGGAGCCCCCGAAGGGGTCGTGCACCCCGTGGAGCTGCTCGACGAGAGCTACCGCCGGGCGGGATTCTACGACGGATGATCCGATCGGGGTTCTGATGGGGAAGACGAGCAGCGAGCGGAGCCGGGCCGCCGAGGTCCTGATCCATCTCCGGGGGCAGGAGGCCGAGATGGTGGAATTTCTCGTCGGGCTGGTATCGGTCGAATCACCCTCGGACGTGCCCGGGTCCCAGATCGAGGTGCAGAGACTCCTCCGCGACGCTTTCGCCTCGGCCGGGTACGCGGTCAGGCGCATTCCGGGCCGCCGCTCGGGAGGCCACCTCTTCGCCCGCCCGGTCGAACGGATCCGCGGCCGGCCCGCGCAGCTGCTCCTGGGACATTGCGACACTGTCTGGCCCCTCGGTCAGCTGAGAAAGATGCCCGTCGAGATGGTGGACGGCGTTCTGAGGGGCCCGGGCACCTTCGACATGAAAGGCGGTCTGACCCAGATGGTCTTCGCGCTGAGGGCCGTGGACGACCTCGGCCTGGATCCGCCCGCAACGCCCGTGGTCTTCGTGAACTCGGACGAGGAGACGGGCAGCGCGGAGTCCCGAAGGTGGGTGGAGAGGCTCGCCCGCCGGGTCGCTCGCGCCTACGTGCTCGAACCGTCGCTGGGTCCGCAGGGCAAGCTCAAGACTGCGCGCAAGGGTGTTGGCAACTTCACCGTCACGGTGCGGGGCAAGGAGGCACACGCCGGGCTCGATCCGACGGGCGGAGCCTCGGCCATCCTGGAGATGGCCCGTGTGATCGGGGCCCTCCACGCGATGACGGACCTGGAGCGCGGAACCAGCGTCAACGTCGGCATCGTGCGCGGGGGCAGCCGCAGCAACGTCATCGCCGGCGAGGCTCGTGCCGAGGTGGACGTCCGGATCACGACGCTGGAAGAAGGCCGTGGTGTGGAACGCGCGATTCGCGCGATCCGGCCCACCGTGCCCGGAACGAGCATCGAGGTTTCCGGTGGCATTCGGATTCCGCCCATGGAGCGCACCCCGGGGAACCGCCGCCTCTGGAAAGCGGCCCGAGCGGCCGGAAGCCGGCTCGGACTCGAGCTGGACGAAGCGCTTTCGGGTGGCGGCTCGGACGGCAACACGACGAGCCGCTTCACCCCGACGTTGGATGGATTGGGTCCGGTGGGAGACGGTGCCCACGCTCGCCATGAGCACCTGGTGGTCCAAGCGCTCGCGGAGCGGACGGCGCTGTTGGTGGAGCTGCTCATGGAGCCCGTGCAACGATGAGCGGGGCGTTTCACGTGGTCCGGCCGCTGCGCGGAATCGACGAGCTCCGAGCGTGCGTTGCGCTCCAGGAGGAGACCTGGGGACACGGCTTCTCGGAGCGCGTGCCTCCCTCGGTGCTCAAGGTGGCCCAGATGGTCGGCGGAGTGGCGGCCGGGGCGTTCGACGACGAGGGTGTGCTGAACGCCTTCGTCTTCGGGCTGACCGGAATGCGCGACGGTGAGATCGTGCATTGGTCCGACATGCTGGCGGTTCGGCGTGGGCTCCGCGACCACGGCCTCGGGATGCTTCTCAAGCGATATCAGAGGAGCTTCCTCCTGGAGCGCGGCATCCGCACGGTGCTCTGGACGGTGGACCCGCTCCAGGCGCGCAACGCCCATCTGGGTTTCGCGAGGCTGGGGATCGTCGTGAGGGAATACGTTCACGACATGTACGGGCAGAGCGACTCACCGCTGCATCGCGGAATCGGCACGGACCGCTTCGTCGCCCTCTGGCTGCTGGATTCGCCTCGGGTCGTGGGGAGGGTGGAGGACGGGCTCCCGGGGCCGGAGACGGATGCGCTCGGCGGTTTGCCGCCGGCGCTCGACGTGCGCACGGACCGACTCTTGCCGGAGCCTGGGGAGCCCAGGCTGGATCTGGACGAGGAGCGTGTCACCGTGGCGATTCCCTCGGACATCTCGGAGATCATGGCCGAATCGATGGACCTTGCCGTGTTGTGGCGGGAGGCGACACGTGCCGCGCTCGTCCACTATCTGGAACGTGGGTACGAGGTGAGGGAGGCTCTGCGCGGTGAGCGGGCTTCGCGTTATGTGCTGGTGCGGACGTGACCACGGCCCACCAGAGGGAGACGGCGTGAAGATCGAGCGCGCAGAGCTCCGGCAGGTACCGATGCGGCTCAAGGAACGCTTCGAGATCAGCAGCGGGGCGATGCAGGAGCGGCGGGTGATCCTCCTGCGCCTCCTGGGCGAGGGAATGGAGGGGTGGGGTGAATGCGTGGCGGGAGAGGATCCCGCGTACTCTCCCGAAACCACCGAGACCGCCTGGCACGCTCTCACGGAGTTCATCCTTCCGGCCGTCGTCGGCCGCGAGGCCTTGGATCCCGAGGACGTTCTGGGTCCAGTGCGTTGGGTCCGCGGCCACCGGATGGCCAAGGCCGCCGTCGAGATGGCCGCTTGGGATCTCGCGGCTCGCATGGAGGGGGTCGCACTCTCGGCGAAGCTGGGCGGCACCCGCGCGGTCGTACCGGTGGGGGTGAGCATCGGTCTTCAGGAGAGTGACGATCGCCTGCGCGACAAGGTGGCAGGCTACGTGGCCGAGGGATACGCGCGCATCAAGGTCAAGATCAAGCCGGGGCGTGACGTCGGAATGCTTGCCGGGCTGCGGGACCGCTTCCCGGACGTGCGACTCATGGTCGATGCGAACTCGGCCTACACCCTGGCCGATGCACCGATGCTGAAGGAGCTCGACTCCCTGGATCTCATGATGATCGAGCAGCCACTCGGACACGAGGACTTCCTCCAGCATGCGCACCTTCAGGAGTCGATCGAGACCCCGATCTGCCTGGACGAATCGATCCGCTCGGTAGGGGACGTGGAGCTGGCGTTGGAGTTGGGGAGCTGCCGGATCGTCAACATCAAGCCGGGTCGCGTCGGGGGACACGGCGTCTCGAGGCGCATTCAGGAGCTCATGAGCAGCCGGCGCCTGCCCGTCTGGTGTGGAGGGATGCTCGAGAGCGGCGTCGGACGTGCGCACAACGTGGCCCTGGCGTCGCTGCCGGGGTTCACCCTTCCCGGCGACATCTCCGCGAGTCGTCGATACTGGGAACGGGACATCGTCTGGCCCGAGTTCGAGGTGAGGGACGGGGAGATGGCCGTGCCGGCCGGTGCCGGGATCGGCGTGGAGCCGGACCGGGAGCGTATCGAGGCGCTCGCCATGCGGAGGGCCGACTTCGGCTGATCTCTCGACCCCCGTGCGGGCCGGTCCTCAACGATCGTGGTTTCGGATCTCGAACGTCTTGGTGCGAACCTGGAACCGCCGGGCCGGGAGACCCAACATGCGCACGAGCATGCGCCGTACGCCCCGTCCGACCGCGTTTCCGACCTTGTCCTCTCCGGCCACGGCGGGTGCGAGGTCGCCGCGCAGCCAACGCTGGAGCTCCTCCAGGTCCGAGAGGGAGAGCGTTTCCACCACGACCTGCCCCAGATAGTAGAACCGTCCGTTCTCCCGGGGCTCCAACGGAACCGAGAAGGCTTCCTGGAGCACCGCCCGGACGGCCCCCAGCGAGTCCACGGATACCTCGGTCGTTCCGCCGACTCCGGTCGTGACGCGGTAACGCTGTTCCAGGGGATCATAGACGACGCTCGCCCGCCAGTCGGCGCGTCCCTTCTGACTGTCGAAGAATCCGTCCTTCCACAGCTCGGTCACGATCTCGATACGGAGTGGCAGACCGGAGTGGAGCGCGTGGGTCAGCCCGCCCTCCTCGAGGAGATTGCCGATGCTGATCGAGAGCTTTCCGGTCGAGGGGGCGACCGCCAGGGACAGGGGGGCCGGGTCCTGGCCTCGAACGGGTCGAGGGAGGACAGCCAGGGCCAGCAGTGCAGCCCAAACGGCCACGAGGGCCTTCAGCGAACCGGCGGGTGCCTCAGAAGCGATGGTCGATGCGCAGGAAGAAGTTCACGGCGCGGTCGCTCCCGTTGAGCGGCCAGGCCCAGTAGAAGCCGAGTTCCCCGAGTGAGAGTCCAACTCCGGTGTCCATCAAGGTCCTGGTGCCCGAGCCGAGGAAGCCGGGATCGCCCGGCCCCGAGAGCGACCAGCCCCGACCCGCATCGAAGAACACGGACCAGCTCGGGGAGAAATCGACGATCGGATACCAATCCCACTTGTCATCCCACTCGTTCCGCGGGCCGAAATTCAGATTCCAGGCCAGCCGGCCCCGGTACTCGGCCTGGAAGAGGGCGATCTTGTCGCATCCGTATCCCCCGAACGTCGGCAGGCGGGTCTGGCCGTCCGACCCGGACCGAAAGACGGTGTAGACCCGTGAGCGTGCGCCGCAGTCCACCGACATGAGCGAATATCCGGGCAGCGACCCTTCGCCGCCCAACGCATGCTGGAACTGGGGAGGCAGTGGATCGCCGTCCATGGATCCCGCCAGAATGCCTCGCAAGCGGAGGTCCGAGTTCGGCCCCAGGCGTGTGTAACGACGCAGGTCCAAGAATCCGAAATTGAAGTCGTGGCCGAGGTTTCTCGCTTCGGCCACGACGGTGGCAGGCTCGGAGGCCGGCGCACGGTACTCGGGCAGGGTGAGCGAGCCGCCCACGCCGAGCGTCCCCCGGGCCCGCAGGTACCACCCATCGGTCGGGTCGGACGTGTCGTTGCGTCCATCCACGACGAGCTCGCCGCTCACGCTGCGGAGCCGTCCTTCTCCGACGAGTGGCTGCGGGCGCCACGGGGCGTCGTTGTTTCTGAGCGTCCAGGGGCTTCCGACGGGCACGTAGCTGTGGTCTTCGTCGCGGTACTCGGCAGTGAATCGGATGCCCTCGAACGGGAGCCGCACCTGCGCGAAGGCGCTGAACCCCTGCCGCTCGTAGTAGTCCCGGTAGTCCTCGTGCAGGAGGAAGGTGGCCATCGAATTCTCGATGTCCGTGAGCCCCCAGTGCTCGATCGGCTCGACGAGAGAGTGGATGGTCCCCCCGAGGGAGAACCGGCCCGCAGGCCCGAAATGCTGCTCGGCGCGCAGAAGATAGCCGAGCTCGTCGGTATTGATCTGGAGTCCGGACTCGGAGCGCCACACGGCCATGGCGTCCAGGCGCAGAACATTGTCACCCCGGGTTTCGAGCACGGGGCCGAACATCACGGGGAACCCCTCGACCCGGTTGTACGCACCTTCCGTCCGCACCGTGAGGCGTGTGCGAGTGTAGTCGCTCTCGTACTGCAGATGCTCGAGTGCCCGGCGTCGCTCGTCCACCGTGATGCGCGTGCCTTGCCGCTGATACGGAAGGGACGCGCTGTAGACGACCAGCCCTCCGCCGACGGCGTCCGGGGCCGCACGGGCGGTCCCCCCCGTCACCGTAACGCTGCCCGTCACGTGGCCTGCACCGGTGATGAAGAGGTTTCCGTTCACGACCACGACGTCGCCGTCGATTTCCCCACTGACGGTCATCGGCCCCCCGAGCACCGCGACGTCGCCCAGTATGGAGCGCCCCGCAGGCACCTCCGCCAACCCCCTGAACCGGATCGTCGTGGGTGCATTGAAGAACGCGACCACCGAGTCCGCTACGTCTCGGGGAAGGCCCAGGTCCTCGACACGCCGTTCCTGTGCGCCGAGCGGCGCCGCCAGGAGCAGCAGCAACAGTCCCGTCCTCCAGGTCCTCATCGCTCCAATCCCCCCTTCTGAGGCCACAGGAATCCGGCACTGCCTGGAAGCAGGGACCGTACCAGCATCACGATGTCTTGTAACATATTGTCAGACCACGTCTTGCGATGTGCGATGGATGCCGCGGCGGCGCGTCGTCCCGCAACGCAGACACCCTGGCCCGTTGCGAATCGACACACCAATGGAACGAGGCTCGGGCCCATCATGAACGGACACCCAGACGCTTCATTCTGCGATATAGGTTCGCTCGGTCCGTCTGCAATCTTCGTCCCGCTTCCGCCACGTTTCCGGCGGACGCTTCCAGCGCGCCTCTGATCAAGGCGCGCTCGTAGCCGTCCAGAAGCTCGCGGAGGCCACGGTTGTCGCTCTCCTCGTACCCAGCCCCCCCAGGGGCTGCGACTGCAACGGACTCGCGAGGCAGAACGGCGCCGATGTCCGCCGCCTGAACCTCGGGACCCGGAACAAGAATGCTGAGACGCTCGACGACGTTGAACAGTTCCCGAACGTTTCCCGGCCAGGAGTAGGCGGACAGCGCTTCGAGGGCCTCGTCCGAGAACCCCGGCGGACGCATCCCCTGACGCTTTCGGAGGCGGTCCAGGGCGTGAGTGACCAGCAGGGGAATGTCGGCAACGCGTTCCCGCAGCGGCGGCATCGCGATCGGCACGACTTCCAGCCGGAAGAGCAGGTCCTCCCGGAACCGCCTTCTTTCGACGGCCTGGCGGAGGTCACGGTTGGTGGCCGCCACCACACGAACGTCCACCCGGAGGGTCCCGGAGCCCCCGACCCGCTCGATCTCTCCTCTCTCCAGCGCGCGGAGAAGCTTGGCTTGGGCTTCGGGACCTAGATCGGCCACCTCGTCGAGGAAGAGGGTTCCGCCCTCCGCCAACTCGAACCGACCTCGCCGGCGTTCGGTCGCGCCCGTGAACGCGCCCTTTTCATGGCCGAACATCTCGCTTTCCACGAGATCACGCGGGATGGCGGCGGAGTTGACTCGAATGAATGGTCCACCGGAGCGGGCGGAGAGCGCGTGGATGGCGGCCGCGGCCAGCTCCTTGCCCGTGCCGCTCTCGCCGGTCAGCAGAACACGGGCGTCTGTGGGAGCCACTTTGCGGATGAGGTCCCGCACCCTCGAGATCGCGGGCGTGGAACCGACCAGCTCCGCGTCCGGCCCCAACTCCTCGGCGAGGGCACGAGTGAGGTCCCGCGCCCGGCTGACCTCCATCGCGCCCCGCAGCGTGACAAGCACTACCTCGGGCGTGAGCGGCTTCTCGATGAAGTGGAAGGCCCCCATCCGAGTAGCCTGGACCGCGTCGGAGAGCGTAGCCCTTCCGCTCATCATGACGACCGGCACGCCCGGAACGGTGTCACCGAACCTCGGCAGGGCGTCCAGCCCGCTCATACCGGGAAGCATGAGGTCCAGGAGGACGGCCTCGGGCGGTAACTTTTCCGCTTCGGCGAGCCCTTCTTCGGCCGAGCCGGCCTCGCGTACTCCGTATCCCTCGGACTCCAGGAGCGCACGGAGCATTCTGCGGATGTTGCCTTCGTCGTCGACGATCAGGACGTCCATCGACACCTCCCGTCAGGGAGCTTGATTTCGCGAGTGAAGGGGGAGACGGACGGTGAAGGACGCGCCCCCGCCGGGATGGTTGGCCAACGACACCGAGCCCTCGTGGATCTGAACCGTCTGGCGCACGATGGCGAGGCCGAGCCCGGTGCCCCCCCGCTTGGTGGTCACGTCCGGATTCCACACTTCCGCGAGGAGCCCCTCGGGCACGCCCGGGCCATGATCCACGACCCGGACCACGGCCTCGCCGCCGTCGCGCTCCAGGTGAACATCGACGACCGACCCGGCCTGGCCCTCCTGGGCTTCTATGGCGTTCACGAGGAGGTTGCGGAACGCTCGTTCGAGAGCGTCGTAATGCGCGGACACCATGAGGGGACTTGCGGCGTGCACCCGTACCGGAGCGCTCTCCGTCTGGTGTTGCGACGCGAGAGCGCGGAGCAGCTCTTCGAGATCGACGTCCGAGCGGGGTCCCTCCGGCATCTTGCCGTACTGGGAGAAGGTGCGCGCGAGCTCATCCAGGCGCTCGATCTCCTCCAGGAGGATGCGTCCCGCCTCGGCGCCGGGACCGGACACGTCGCGCGTGAGGGTGAGGGCGGCGATGCGCATGGGTGTGAGCGGGTTCTTGATCTCGTGGGCGACACGCCGTGCCAGCGTGGTCCAGGAGCGCATGCGGGTCGCCTCGACCTCCCGCTCCCGAGCCTCTTCGAGATCGCCGGCCATGTCGCGCAGCGCCGTGCGCAGAACCCGGAACTCCTCGAGGTAGGATTCGTCCGTTTCGGACGGCGGCGGCAGCGCCTCGTGGTGGGCGATGCGCTGGGTCCACCCCACCAGCTCGCCGATCGGTCGCGCGAATCCTCGTGACAGCGTCCGGGCAGTGAGGAGCGCCAGCCCCGCGACCAGGAAACCCGTGACGAGCGCCACCAGGGGAAGCACGTCGAGAAAACGTCCCGCCACGAATGCGTAGAGGCGCGAGAGCCGCACCGACTCGGAAAGGGCACGCTGGTGCTCGGCGGCGGCCTGGCGAACGGTGGGATCGTCGATACCGGCATCGTCCAGAGACTGGAGGAGTACGCGACCGCTCTCGGCAACCGCGTCCCACGCGCCGAGGGTTCCCGAGCGGCTTCCGATGCCATGGAGCGTGACGACCCCCCCGGCCACCGCGATGCCCGCGGGGACCAGTACGACCACGAGGATCGCCACGAAGATGCGTCCCTGGAAGCTCCGGATGCGGAAGCGTGCCATTTGTGGATCGTCCGGTAGGAATCCGTCCTGGTGGAAAGTAGAACCGAGGGCGCGGGAGTGCGACGGCATCGAGTGCCGGACTCGAGAGCGATTTGAGAGGCCGCTTCTTATCAAGCCGCCGGACGAACACACCAGGGACAGAAGCGCCACCCCCGCTCCAGCGTCCTTCCGCAAGCACATAGGCGCATGCGCACGCGCCCGCACCCTGGACAGGCGAGGGCCCCGGTGGGGACCTCGTGCCCGCAGGACTTGCAGGGGAACGAAGCTCCGGGATCGGTGTGCAGGACCCTCGCGATCTCGTGTGGAGACGTGATTCCCTCGGCGAGGGCCCGACGGGCGTCGTCGGCCAGGGTGCCCATGCCTCCCTCCCGGGAGAGGTGTCGCAGGCGGGCGGCGGAGCCCCCCTTCGTGACCTCATCGCGTAGCGCGTCCGACATCGCCAGCACCTGGAAGATTCCGGTGCGGCCGCGGTGCCCGTCCCCGCACTTCCGACAGCCCCTTCCGCGACAGTGGGAACAGGCACGTCGGACCAGCCGCTGGGCCACGACTCCGGCGAGACCGCCCGCGACGAGGTAGGCCGGCACGCCCATGTTGAGGAGCCGGGTCAACGCTCCGGGGGCGTCCGTCGTGTGGATCGTGGAGAGGACCAGGTGGCCCGTCACAGCTGCTGCCATCGCGATCTCTGCGGTCTCCCGGTCACGGATTTCTCCCACCATCACCACGTCGGGGTCCTGGCGAAGCACGGCACGCAGCGCGTCCGCGAACCCGAGGCCGGCGCGTCGGTCCACCTGGATCTGGTTGGCTCCCGGCAAGCTGTATTCGACGGGGTCTTCGAGAGTCACCACGTTCTGACGCTCGCGGTCCACCTCGGAAAGCGCCGCGAACAGGGTCGAGCTCTTGCCGCTTCCCGTCGGGCCCGCCGCGAGGAAGGCCCCCTGGCCTCTGCCGAGCAGGGCGCGCACCCGAGCCAGATCGTCAGGGGCCATACCCAGCGCCTCGAGGTTTCTTGGCGCCGCGTCGGGATCCAGGAGACGCACGACCGCCTTCTCACCGCCGTTCACGGGAAGGGTGGAGGTCCTCAACGTGAGCCTGCGTGTCCCGTGCGCGAGCGCGATGCGGCCGTCCTGGGCTCTCCTGCGGACCGAGATGTCCATGCCCGCCATGACCTTGATCCGGGAGAGGACTGCGCGGCGCGCGGCCGCCGGCAGATCCATGGCGCGGCGCAGCACTCCGTCGACACGGTAGCGTACACGCACATCACCGCCGGTCTCCTCCACGTGGATGTCGCTCGCTCCCTTCTCCACGGCGTCGTGGAGGATGCGGTCCACCAGACGAACGACCGGGGCCGCGCGGGTGGCCTTCTCGAGATCGTCCGTGCGGCGCAGCCCACTCTCGCGCAGTTCCGAGGGGAGCGCCTTCACCAGCCGATCGACGTCACCGCCGTACGCGGTCTCCAACCCTTCGCGAACCGCTGTCACGGTCGCCATCACGGCTTCGATCCGCCGTCCGCTCTGGAACCCGAGATCGTCAACGGTGGAGAGGTCCAGGGGATCGGCCATCGCTACCACGAGCGTGTGCGGCGTGACTCTGAGGGGAAGGACGGAACGGGCCCGCGCCAGCTCCGGACGAACCAGGCTGAGCGCACCCTTCTCGGGCTCCAACGGAGCTGCCACGTATGGGATTCCGAGCTGCGTGGACAGCGCGCGGGCGACCGCATCTTCGCCGACGGCGCCCGTACGGACCAACACGTCGCCCAGGCGCTCGCCGGTGCCTCGCTGCTCTTCCAGCGCCGCGGCCAGACGCTCTGCGCTCACGTGTTCGGCGTCCAACAGGAGCTGGCCCAAGATCTTCGGTCTAGGGTTCACCCACGGATGATCACGGGGGGGCGTGGGCGCGGGGATGGCCGAAGAGGACGGAGCGGAAGAGCTCGTTCCTCAGGCGCCCAGAAGGCGAAGCACGCTCGGGGTCACGTCCATGATGGACGTCATCTCGGCGGACAGACTTTCCGCACCGGGCCCCGTCGCCACACCGAGCACAGGGTTACGTGTATGCTGTTTCGTCATGTCTTCGACATTTCCGTGATCGCTGGCGATCAACAGCGTGCAGTCGTCCGGAAGCCGCTCGACCACCCCGCCGAGGAATCGGTCCACGCGTTGAAGCGCGGCCACCGCGCCTTCCAAGGAGCCCCGATGCCCGGCTGTATCGGTGGCGTAGTGTGCGTAGAGCGTCAGGTCCGCGTCCCGTGTTATGTCCGCGAGGATCCTCCCCGCTTCGACTTCCGTGACTTCGGGGAGCCAATCATGTCCGAGGTGGCTTCGCCAGCCGTCGTTCACGATCTCGCTGGATACGGCCCGTCCTTCTCCGAGGGCCTCCTCGTGCCGATCGAGGACGCCCGCGCCGCGGGCGGCCAGGGGCGGCCCCGCCACCCGCAGGCCACCTCGCGGTCCCGGCCAACCCCGGGGATACGCGTTCGCGAACGCAACGGCCAAGCCGGCGTCCCGCGCCCTGCGCAGGATCCCTTCCTCCTCGACCAGGGGGCGGAGCTTGACGGGCGTCCACGGCCCGAAGTGACGGCCGAACACGTGGGCCGCGTTGTGGCCTGTCAAGAGCGCGACCTGCCCGGTGCCGCTCTGGGGCGTGCCTTCCGTGTCCAGGTTCGCATCCAGGGGGAACGCGACTCCTCCCGAACCGCGGGCGCTCGGGGCGTCCAGCGTAGGGATGGAGCCACCCGTAAGGTTCTGGAGGGTGGGAAGCACCGCGCGCGCGAAGGGATTCCTCTCCGGGTCGGCCTCTCCGATGCCGACGCCGTCGAGGAAGACGAACAGTACGCGTCCCCCGGGCTTCACCTCGGCTCCCTCATCCCGGCAGGCGATCACGGGGACGATCGCTCGTCGCCGAACGCGAGACGGCCGGGCTCGAGACGGACCGATCGGATCGCGGCCTGCGAATACCGTTCAGGACCCGTTCGGCGGGTGTCTCGCGGTGTGTGAGATCTCTCCAGGCCGAGCGGAGGGTGGAGTCGCGGCGCAGGAGATCGGCGACCGCCAGCAGGAGAACGAGGACGATCGCCGTCACCACGAGGGCTCTGCGCGAGGCCCGCCTCTCCAAGCGAATCCCTTACGGAGTGGCCCCGCCTACTCCGCGGGGCGAAGGTCCACGGTGACCACGACCTGGATGTGGCCGATGTCGGCGCGCTCGCGGAGCGCGTCGCGGATGCGCGGCTCCACCTTCTGGTAGGCCGACAGCACTCCAGTACGCAACTCCGTGCGCAATACCTTGAGAGCGTTGACGTCGGCGCGACTCGTCTTGGTCTCTTTCTTCGCCTCGCCCAGCTCGTAGGGGCGGATCTCGAAAGGCGAGACCGTGACGTCGTCGTGACGCTCGTGATCCATGTACTGGATCGAGATACTCACGTCGCCGCGCGCATGATGATGGTGGATGTCACCGACGGCCTGGAACCGGGCAGCCAGCTTGCCGAGCTCGGCGCGCTGGGCAGCCTTGGTGTAAGCTCGCTCCACCGCTCCGAAGACCCGTCTCAGGCGTTCGGGATTGGTGGCGTCCGAGTTGGGAATTTCGGTGTCCAGCTCGCGTCCTTGTGCCTGCCGGTCCAGGTTGAAACGCTGGCTCTCGGCGTCACGGTTCCGAGCTCGGTCGATATTCTCGAGGATGCGATCTGGGTTGGTCCTGAAGCTCATGCGGCGCTCCGCGAGCTGGGATCGGATTCGAAATTGATGCTCGCACCGTCCTGGTGCGGTCTGGCAGATCGGCGACCTGCAGCCATTGACGATATCAGGTCCGTCACGAGCGGCCAAGTGGGTACAGCGCACGGAAGATTTCGCATCGCGCGCACGTACGCTACACTGAACCGTGCCCTCCCGCTGCATCTTCCCTTGAGAAGGAGCAGTCCCATGCACGTCCGCCTTCCCGTGGTCGCTGCCCTCTCGCTCACGCTGGAAGCCTGTGGAGGTGGGGGTCCGCCGCCGCCGCCCCAGTTGGGGTATTCTCTGCCCGATCCAACGAGCGCGACGTACACCGCCGGCGACACCATGACGATGGACTTCAACATCCAGGGTCAGAGCTTCCAGGTGAGCCAGGCGGCGGCCGGCACGTACGGAACGACCTTCCAACGCGCCGACGACGGCGTGCAGGTATCCATGGAGGTGCAGGACTTCCAGGGTAGGATGAGCCAGCCCATGCAGGGACCGGTCACGGTGGACGAGAGCGGGATCCAGGGACCGCTCGTGTTCACTCTCGACCGCCGCGGTGCCGCCACGATCGTCTCGACCCCCACCGTGAAGGGAATGACCGCACAGCAGCTGTTCGAGCCGCTGACGTTCGTGAACTCGTTCTTCCCGCGACTCCCCGGTGCGGCCGCCGCGGCGGGTGACGCGTGGACGGATACGATCCGGTTCGAGGGGCCTGCGTCCGGAGGCACCGCGAAGGGGACCACCATCGTGACCTATACCGTGTCCGGTGACACCGTGGTGGCGGGCCGCAGCCTCGTTCGGCTCACGCTCGAGGGTACGGCGGAAGAGTCTCGCTCAGGCACGGTCGCCGAGATGGACGCCGACTTCACGAGGAGCGTGAAGCGAACCTTGAAGGGGTGGGTTCTCTGGGACGCGAACCGCCGCCTCATGACCGAGAGGTACACCGAGAGCGATGGGCGTGGCACCATGGACGTAACGATGGCACCGGAGCCTTTCGACTTCCGTTTCCGTCACGTGAGCCGTGTGAGGCTCGGGGGACAGATGTGAACGAGTCGACCGAAGGAACCGAAGGACTCGAGGCACCCGGTTCCGAGACCCAGGGGGACCCAGGACGCCTCCCGCCGTTCCACCGGCGAGTGGCCGAAACCTTCCTGGCGCCGGGAAAGCTGGGAGCCGCGCTGCGTGATCAGCCGGCCTGGGCGTCCGCCTTGTTCGTGGGAGCGGCCCTCACGTTCGTCCAGGTCCTGCTCATCCCCGCATCGGTGTGGGAGGCGGTATTCCGGCAGAGGGCCCTGGCGAGTGGCCGCCCCCTCCCCGAGGGATTCGCGGGCGGGGCCTTCATGCGTATCTCGGCGACCGTCGGTGGCGGCATCGGGTACCTGGTCATGACGCTGGTGATGGCCGGCGTAGTCACCCTGCTGTTCGCGTTCATCCTCGGTGACGAAGGCCGCTTCAAGCAGTATCTGGCGGTGATCAGCCATGCATGGCTGATTCCGGCGATCCTGGGGCTGCTCACCGTCCCGCTGAAGATCGCGCAGCAGAGCCCGACCGCCACGCTGAACCTCGGGAGCTTTTTCTTCTTCCTGCCGGAAGGCTACGTGTTGAAGGTCCTGACGATGTTGGACCTGACGCAGATCTGGGCGTGGCTGGTGGTGGCGGCGGGAGTCCACGCCATCGATCCCAAGCGGAGCTTCAAGAGCGCGGCCTCCATGCTTATCGTGTTGAGTGTGCTGTTCGTGATGATCGTCGCGGTGTGGGCGCCGGCGATGTAGCCCGGGAGGAAAAACGTGGAGTGGATTGGACCGGTCATCATCGGGGTGGGCTTTCTGGCGCTCATCGTGTGGGTGGCCATGCACGCGCGCTCCGGAGACGGCGAGTGAGCGACCCGGGGACCGAGACCCTGACGTGCCAGCGCAGTGAGTTCTTCCTGCCCTCCGACGTTCACTACCTGAACTGTGCCTACATGGGGCCGCTGCCTCGCGCCGCGGAGGCAGCGGGCATCGACGGCCTCCGCAAGAAACGGGTGCCCTCCGGCATCGGTGTATCGGATTTCTTCAGGGAGAGCGACGAGCTCCGCCGCGTCTTCGCCGAGCTCGTCGGGGCGGAGGCACCCGAACGTGTCGCCATCCATCCCGGGGCGTCCTACGGAGTGGCCACCGCGGCGAGGAACCTGCCGATCGGCGCCGGTCAGAACGTGGTGCTCACACACGAGCAGTTTCCCGGCAACGTATACGCATGGCACCGAAACGCGGCGGAGGCGGGCGCGGAGGTACGTGTGGCCATGCCGGGCAGCGGGGCGGATCGGGGAGCGCTCTGGAACGAGCACCTGCTCGACGCGATCGACCGGAATACGGCCGTGGTCGCGGTGCCCCATGTCCATTGGACGGACGGCACGCGCTTCGACCTGGTGGAGGTAGGCCGGCGGTGCCGTGAGGTTGGTGCGGCGCTCGTGGTCGACGCCACCCAGTCCGTGGGCGCCCTCCCTTTCGACGTCGGCGAGGTGCGTCCCGACGCGCTTGTCTGCGCCGCGTACAAGTGGCTCCTCGGGCCCTACTCTTTGGCGCTCACGTACTTCTCCGAGCGGTTCGACGACGGCCGACCGCTCGAGGAGACGTGGATCGGACGCGACCGCAGCGAAGACTTCCAGCGCCTCGTCGACTACGAGGAAGGCTATCAGCCCGGGGCCCTCCGCTACGACGTGGCCGAACGCTCGAACTTCACGCTGGTCCCCATGGCGCTGGCGTCGATGCGCCTCGTGACCGATTGGGGCCCGGGGCGGATTCAGGCATACTGTCGCTCGCTTGTGAGCGAGCTCCAGGACGAGGCACGGGCGCTGGGGTTCTCGCTGGAGGACCGGCGTTGGCGTGCCGACCATCTCTTCGGCCTCAGGATGCCTCCGGGGCTCGAGCTGGATGCTCTGGCGGCGGCGCTTCGGGCACGGGGTGTGGTGGCTTCCTTGAGAGGAACGGCCCTACGCCTGTCTCCAAACGTGTACAACGACGAATCCGACGTGGAGGCACTGCTGGACGGCCTCCGCGAGGCGACGCGGGGGAGCTGAGCCGGGTCCTTCTCCCCGACTGAGGCCGCAGCGTACCGGACGCGCCTACTTCGCCAGTTGGGCGCCGAACCTCACCTGGGCCGTGGTGCCGACTCGGACCCCGTGGGCGGCACACCAACCCTCGGGGAGTTCGAGTGCGAACAGGGCGGGGGCGCCACTCTCATGGGAGTCCGTCGTCAGGGGCTCCATCTGCTGGACGTCCACGACGGTGTAGGACGCGTCCATGAACGCTATGTCCAATGGCACATAGGTGTTGGCCATCCAGAACGACTGGGGCCCCAGCTGATCGAAGACGAAGAGCATGCCGGTCCCGTCGGGGACCGTGTCGCGATACATCAGCCCCTTGGCGCGTTGATCCGGCGTCCGTGCGACCTCGGCGTCCACGGTGTCCGAACCGAAGATCACCCAGGCCTTGCCGGGCTCCGGAGCGGCCGCCTGATCGGTCGGGCTCGACGGGGCGCTCGTGGCATCCTGCCGCCCCGGTTGCGAGGCGTCTCCGTTGGCGGGGCTGCACGCCCCGACGAAGAACCCGACGAGGCCGACCGCCAGGATCCCGATGGGGAGCCTTCCCTCGATCCGTTTCATTCCCACTCTCCCGATCCTTGCCGGATCCTATTACCTTGGCGCCCCCCGGTACGATCCGAGAAGGTCCGCACCCGTCGGCGGCGTCCTGGCCCAACCCGGGGATGCGCCACGCGGTGTGGTGACTCGTCGTACACAACACGACGCGCCGAATGATATCGACGCAAGGGAAGCCGTCCACATGGTCGATCAGGAATTGCTCGATATTCTGGTCTGTCCCGAGACCAAGCAACCCGTCCGCCTCGCGGATGCGGAGCTGTTGGCACGGCTGAACCATGACATAGAAGCAGGTAGCGTAACCAACCGCGCCGGCCAGCCGATCAGCGAGTCGGTCGAGGAAGGGTTGGTACGCGAGGACGGAAGCTACCTGTATCCGGTTCGAGACGGAATTCCGATCATGCTCGTCGACGAAGCGATTCCCCTCGATCACAGCTAGATCCCGCACGAGCCTGGAACTTCTCACCCGTCGTGGGGGTTCCGGATTTTCGTTCGTATTCATTATCATTCCCGTTTTGGTCCTCGGAGACGAGCCCGTCGGCTCGCCTCCCGGAAGCCCAGACCCTCCAGGTGAGGCTGATGGCACGACTCAGGAACATCAGGGCGTTCGCGGCCCTGGCGATGGTGTTCAGCGCGGTCGCGTGCAACCGCACCCCGCCGACCCCCGGGGTGGCGCGCGGCAAGGAGGTGTTCCGGACGTGCGTGCCGTGTCATGGCTCCGACGGGGGTGGCAATCCCGCACTGCGCGTGCCGTCGATCGCCGGACTTCCGGAGTGGTATGTCGAGACGCAGCTCCAGAACTTCCAGGCGTCGCGACGCGGGGCGAACCCGTACGACACGGTGGGGCTGCACATGCGCTCCATGTCGCTCGCGATCGACCTGAAGGGCGACATCCCATCCGTGGCCCAGTACGTGGCCAGCCTGCCTCGTCACGACGTTCCGAGGACGCTCCAGGCGGGTGATCCCCAGGCGGGTGCGACCGTCTACGGCAGGTGCGTGGCCTGCCACGGACAGGACGGGGGCGGCAACAAGGCGGTGAACGCTCCGCCGCTCACGGGCGCCAGCGACTTCTACCTCCTGAAGCAGCTCGAGGACTTCAAGAAGGGCTGGCGGGGCACGGACCCGAAGGACGTCGGGGGCCAGACGATGCGGCCCAATGCGCTGCCGCTCGGTCAGACGGACATGGTGGACGTCGTGGCCTACATCACGACCCTGAAGCCGAAGCAGGGGAGCTCAGATGACTGAAGAAGTGGCTCGCCACGAGCCCGCTGCCCAAGCCTCCGTGCCGTCGGACGACCAGAGTCCGTCCGCCGACCCCACCGCGGCGGGGGGGCGGTCCGTTCCAGCGGTGCCGGCGCCGCCGCCCGACGACGAAAACCCGGCGCTGATCGACGCCCGGAAGGCGTTCATCGTCACGATCGTCGGGGCCGCGCTGTTCATCGGGGCCGTAGTGCTCTTCATCCTCTAGGGCCGACGGAATCAAATGCTGAATCGACTGTTGCAGGAAGCCTCGACCTTCGCGGGTAGCATCGACGGGCTCATCATGCTCGTTCTGCTCCTGGTGGGCTTCTGGTTCGTGGTCGCCGAGGGAATCTTCTTCGGCCTGATCTGGAAGTTCCGGGCCAAGCCGGGCCGGAAATCCCAGTATCTGACCGGGAAGGAAAAGCACATCAAGCGCTGGATCACGATCCCCCACGGCTTGGTGCTCGTGTGTGACGTCGTGATCATCGTGGCCGCCATCCGCGTCTGGTACAACGTGAAGATGCAGCTCCCGCCGGCCGACTACGAGATTCGCGTGATCGGCCAGCAGTGGGCCTGGATCTTCCAGCAGCCGGGCGCGGACGGGAAGCTCGACACGGCCGACGACATCACGACCACGGATTTCCTGCACGTGATCAAGGGCAAGACCTACCAGTTCAAGCTGCAGTCGCGTGACGTGGTCCACAGCTTCTCCGTGCCGGACTTCCGCCTCAAGCAGGACGCGGTGCCGGGCCGCACCATCACCGGGTGGTTCACGCCCACGAAGACGGGGATGTTCGACATCCAGTGCGCGGAGATCTGTGGCATCGGACACGGTGTCATGGAAGGTCAGTTGATCGTCCAGGATTCCACCGAGCACGCCGCATGGATAGCCGAGCAGCATCCGTTGACCAGATCCAGAGTCGCCGAGAGGAGTCGCTGATGGCCGAGGCTGCCGCCGTCGACACCCGAGCCCACGCCGAGCACGGGCATCACGGACCCCAGGGCATCCTGAAGTACATCTGGTCCACGGACCACAAGATCATCGGCCATGCAGTACATGTTCACGGGCATGTTCATGGCGGTGATCGGCGGCTTCATGGCCTACGTGTTCCGGATGCAGCTCGCCTTTCCCGGGCTCGCCGTGCCGGGCTTCGGGGTGGTGTCGCCGGGGGAATACAACGCGCTCATCACCAACCACGGCAGCATCATGATCTTCTGGGTCGCGATGCCCGTGCTGATCGCGGCCTTCGGGAACTTCACCATCCCGCTGATGATCGGCGCGGACGACATGGTCTTCCCGAGGATCAACCGGCTCTCGTACCAGGTCTTCCTGCTCAGCGTCCTGGTGCTGCTGACCTCGCTCTTCGTGAAGGGCGGCGGCTTCGGCGGCGCGTGGACCTCGTACCCTCCCCTGTCGGCCAACTCGCAGTACAACCTGACGCCGATCGGCGCTTCGATGTGGCTGGTCGCGGTGATGCTGGAGTTCGTCGCGTTCCTGCTGGGCGGGATCAACTTCATCACCACGCTGATGAACTCCCGGGCGCCGGGCATGAAGGCCTACGACATCCCCATGACGCCGTGGATGATCGTGTTGGCCAGCATCATGTTCATGCTCTCGGTAGGGCCGCTCGTGGCCGGCGCCATCATGCTGCTGTTCGACCAGGTGCTCGGCACGGGCTTCTACGATCCGGCGCGTGGCGGTGACCCGATCCTCTGGCAGCACCTCTTCTGGTTCTTCGGTCACCCCGAGGTCTACGTCGTCCTCTTCCCGGCGATGGGCATCACGATCGACGTCATCGCCACCTTCGCCCGGAAGAAGCTATTCGGCTACAAGACGATCCTCTACACGGCGGTCGCCACGTCCGTGCTGAGCTTCTTCGTGTGGGCCCACCACCAGTTCATCGCGGGTATCGACCCGCGCATGGCGAACATCTTCACGATCACCACGCTCCTGATCTCGGTGCCGATCGCCGAGATGATCTTCGTGGTCATCGCGACGCTCTACGGCGGCTCGATCACGTTGAAGACGCCCATGCTGTGGGCGCTCGCGTTCGTGGGCGAGTTCCTGATCGGCGGCGTGACGGGGATCTTCCTCGGGGCGAGCGGCGCCGACATCTACCTGCACGACACCTACTTCGTGCTGGCGCACTTCCACTACACGTTCTTCCCCATCGCCATCATCGGGACGTTCGCCGCCTTCACGTACTGGTTCCCGAAGATGTTCGGGAAGATGCTGAACGAGACCCTGGGCAAGATCCACTTCTGGGGTACCGTCATCCCGTTCAACTTCATCTTCATCCCGCTCTTCATCCTGGGGCTCGGCGGCCAGCATCGGCGCATCTACAACTTCCAGAACTTCCCGGAGCTGTCGGTGCCCTGGATGGTGCATCTGCGCATCATCGCGACCATGTCCCTGATCGTGCTGCTGGCCTTCCAGTTCGTGTTCTTCATCAACGTCATCTACAGCTGGCTGAAGGGCCCGAAGGCGCCCAAGAACCCGTGGAAGGGGAACACGCTCGAGTGGACGACCGAGTCACCCCCGCCCCACGGAAACTGGCCGCCTGACCAACTGCCCGTGGTCTACCGTGGGCCGTACGAGTACGGCCACCCGGATCGTGAAGAGGATTACTGGCCCCAGAACCTCCCAGCCTGAGGTCCACGTGAAGCCTATCGCAACGACACGCAGCGCAACCGGAATCCCCACCGGCCGTCTGGCCATCTGGTGGGTCCTCGCCTCGGAGATGGTGATCTTCGGCGGCCTTCTGGGCGCCTACGTAATGCACCGGATCGGTCATCCCGAGTGGGCGAACGCCGCCGCCCACACCCACACGCTGATCGGGGCGACCAACACCTTCGTCCTCCTGTCCTCCAGCTTCACCGCGGTGCTCGGCCACCAGGCCGCCGAGAGGGGTGACGGCAGGAAGGCCGGCAGGTACCTCGTGTTCACCATCATCGGCGCCTTCCTCTTCCTGACCATCAAGTCGTTGGAGTGGGCCAGCGAGATTCGCGAGGGCTTCACGATCCAGTCGAACGGATTCTGGAGCTTCTACTACACGGCCGCCGGCCTGCACGCCGCTCACGTCCTCGCCGGGGCTATCATTATGATGTTCGTGGCCAGGGACGCCTTCCGGAACCGGGAACTGCAGCGTGTCGAATATGTCGGCATCTACTGGCATTTCGTGGACGTAATCTGGATCTTCCTGTTCCCTCTCCTATACATCGCCAAATAAGGCGGAACCATGTCCGAGCATGAGCACCACGATCATCCGAACTACGGCAGGATCTACATCGCGCTCGTCGTACTGCTCTGCATCAGCGTGGCGGGTCCCCATCTGGGAATCCTCTGGGTCACCCTGATCACGGCGTTCGGCGTCGCGCTGCTCAAGGCCAATCTGGTGGTGCAGAACTTCATGCACCTCAGGGTCGAGCGGCGCTTCATCAAGTGGATGCTGGCGACCACGCTCATCATCGTCGCGCTCTTCATGGCCGGCACCGCACCCGACATCATGAAGCATCACGGGATGCGCTGGGTGAACAACGCCGCGATGGCCGAGATCGCGCAGGGCATCCCCCTGCATCCCGAAGCCGCGGCGGCGGCGGAGAGCCCGTCCGGAGGAGAGTATCGACCGAACGGCCCCACGGCGGCGGCCGGATC
Source organism: uncultured Gemmatimonadales bacterium (assembly GCA_963751265.1). Taxonomy (GTDB): domain Bacteria; phylum Gemmatimonadota; class Gemmatimonadetes; order Longimicrobiales; family Gaopeijiaceae; genus SZUA-318. The sequence goes on from CAVVTU010000005.1 coordinate 413,578, forward strand.
CGACGATCCGCATCCTCAGGGCTTCGACGCCAAGGGCACCTTCAACTCGGTGTGCGCGAGCTGCCACGGCCAGGACGGCAAGGGTGACGGCCCCGCCGCCGGAGCGATGAACCCGAAGCCGGCGAACTTCAATGACCCGGCCTTCTGGAAGGCCAACACCGACTCGGTGCTGTTCAAGGCCATCAAGGAGGGTGGTGCCTCCGTCGGCAAGTCACCGATGATGGTGGCGTGGGGTGGCTCATACAACGACGATCAGATCCACGCGCTCCTGGACTACATCAAGACGACGTTCAAGCCGAAGTCCTAGGAGCCGAAGTAGCCAGATGTCATCGGATTCGATCGCCATGAGCATGGACCGGCGGCCCGCTCCGCGGGCGCGCCGTCGGCTTCTGCCGGACGGCGTCATGGGCATGCTCCTGTTCGTATTCACGGAGGTCATGCTCTTCGCGGGGATGATCTCCGCGTTCATCGTGGTGCGCTCCGCGGCCGCCGGTCAGATGTGGCCACCGTACGGTCAACCCCGGCTTCCGTTCGAGCGCACCGCGATCAACACATCTGCGTTGCTCGTGAGCGGGGTGGTGTTGGCCTTTGCCCAGGTGGCATTCCGGAAGAGCCCGAAGCGCGCTCGGATTCCGCTCCTGATCGCGATCCTGCTCGGCGGCTTCTTCGTGGGCTTCCAGGGCGTCGAGTGGGTGGCGCTTCTCCGCCAGGGGCTGACGCTGCAGTCGAGCGCGTACGGCAGCTTCTTCTATCTGATCGTCGGCACCCACGCGGTCCACGCGGTGGCGTCCCTGGCCGCCTTGGTGTGGGCCTGGACACGGTTGCTGCGAGGCCGCCTCACGGCCACGGCATTCGCGACCGTCCAGGTTTTCTGGTACTTCGTGGTGCTCGTTTGGCCTGTCATCTACTTCAGGGTGTACCTATGACGAGCCGTCGCTGGATTCCGCTCTTCGTCCTTCTGGCGCTCGTGGCGCTGCCCGGCGTGGCGCATGCGTGCCCGGTGTGCTTCGACCCGCGTGATCAGAATCGGGCGGCATTCGTCACCACGGCGCTTCTCCTGACCTTCCTGCCTCTGGGGATGGTGGGGGGCGTGGGTGTTTGGCTGCGCAAGCGCCTCCACCGGGTCGACGAGGAGGCGGAGGCGGATCAGCACCGGTCCTCCCTCGACCCGGACTGAGGCAGGGTCTTGGGCGGGGAGGCGGCCACCGTGTCCCATCACGTCTTCCTGTGGGCGTTCGCGCTCACCCTGGTGATCGCCGCGGGCGTGTGGGCCGCGATGGTGGTTCAGCTCGTGCGGCTGAGCCGACCCATGGAGGGTGGAGCGGGCGGACCCCTACGCCGGGTCATGGGCATCGAGATCGTGTGGACGCTGGTGCCCGCGGCCATGGTGATCGCGCTGGCCATTCGCGTCTTCCATCTGCCGGGGTGGTAGGCGGACCGCCTGCGTTCAGGCGATCCTCCTCCTCTTCCGCTTCATGAAGTCCATCATGATGTACTGCCCGAGCGTCATGGTGCTCGTGAAGTAGGCCTTGCCGCGCGCGATCTCCGACACCTTCTGGACGAACTGCACCAGGTACGGGTCCCGGGCGAGCATGAAGGTGTTGATCAGAATGCCCGCCTTCCGGCACGCGGCCACCTCCTGGAAGGTCCGCTTGAGCACGGCGGGATCCAGCCCCGCGGAGTTCGTGTAGACGCGCCCGTCCGGCAGCGTCAGGGCGCTCGGCTTCCCGTCGGTGATCATGATGATCTGCCGCATGTCCTTCTTCTGGCCGGTCAGGATGCGGCGTGCGACCTCGAAGCCCTCCGCCGTGTTCGTGTGATAGGGGCCGACCTGTGCCTTCGCGAGCTGCGACAGCGGGATCTCCTCGGCCCGGTCTCCGAACGTCACGACTCGGAGCGAGTCGCCGGGGAATTGCGTCCTGATCAGATGCGACAGCGCCAGGGCCACCCTCTTGGCAGGCGTGAAGCGGTCCTCCCCGTACAGGATCATCGAGTGGGAGATGTCCAGCATGAGGACGGTCGCGCAGGAGGACCGATACTCGGCCTGGTGCACCATGAGATCCCCGTACTCGAGGTTGATCGGCACGTGCAGCCCCTCGCGCTCGATCGCGTTCTTGAGGGTCGCGGGGATGTCGAGGTTGAGGCTGTCCCCGAACTCGTACGGCTTCGAGGCGGCGTCGGCTTCCACACCGGTCGCCAGTTCCGGAGTATCGTGGGCCCCGAAGTTGGCTTTGCCGATCGCCGACAGGAGGTTCTTGAGGGCCCGGTATCCCAGGAAGTCCATCCCCTTCTGGGTCAAGTTGAACTGGACCTGCTGGGCCGCCTCCTTCGCCTCATCGACCTGGCCCTGCCCGGTGACGTCGTAAGTGGCCCCGGGGATCTGCGGCTGGCCGCCCTCCATGCTGATGAAGCCTTCCTCCACCATCCGTTGGATCAGGTCGTCCAGTAGCTCGGCGAGGTCGCGCTGTACGTCCTGGTCCCCGGCTCCCTCCCCGCGAAGCTCCTCGATCATTTCCGGTGTCAGCTGCCCACTCTCCAGAAGGGCCCTGAGAAGAGCGTCCTTGAGCGAGTCCGTCGACTTCGGGTCGTCGAGGCCGGACCATCCCCAGTACGGATGGTAGTGTGGCCCGCCCGCGAATCCTCCATTGAGGAGGAAGTCGGACAGGTGCTCGAGAAGGGACTCGAGGTTGAGGGCGTCGAGCCAACGCCCCTTGTACTTCGAATACGTGGTGAAGCGCATGAGGCGAAACCTTAGCGGGTCACAGGAGGGATCGATAGGTTTCCGCCATGACGACGGAGCCTCGAGAGCCGCGGACACCATGACGGATCTCCCGATGGAGGACCTTCGCGAGGCCCTCCTGGATCACTACGACCGGACCCGCAGGGATCTCCCCTGGCGAAGGGAAACCGATCCCTACCGGATCTGGGTCTCGGAGGTGATGCTCCAGCAGACTCGGGTGGACACCGTCCTCGACTACTACGGTCCTTGGCTGGAGCGGTTCCCGGACCTGAGGTCTCTCGCCGAGGCGGAATTGGAGGAAGTGCTGCTCGCGTGGCAGGGTCTGGGCTACTATCGACGCGCCCGAAACCTGCACCGGTCGGCGGCGGTGGTGCGAGAGCGACACGGAGGGCGCATACCGGACAGCTACCGCGGCCTCCGGGAGCTTCCCGGGGTCGGGGAATACACCGCGGGGGCCGTCGCCAGCATTGCGTTCGGAGAGGCCGTTCCGGCGGTGGACGGCAACGTGCGGCGTGTGCTCGCGCGCCTGTGGGACGAAGCGGCTCCGCGCCCCGGTTGGCTCCGGCGCAAGGCAGCGGGGCTCGTCGATCCGGACCGGCCCGGGGACTGGAACCAGGCGCTCATGGATCTCGGGGCGACGGTCTGCACGCCGACGACACCCGTGTGTGAGAAATGTCCCGTGGCGGCATGGTGTCGCGCCCGGGAGAGGGGAACCCAGGCCGAGCGCCCCACCCCTGCGCCGAAGCGAGCCGTACCCGCCGTCGAGCTCGCCAGCGCCATCGTGGTCGACGGGAGCGGCCGAGCCCTCGTGGTGCGGCAACCGGACGACGGGCTTCTGGGGGGAATGTGGTCCTTTCCGACCGCGGAGGTCGAGCTCGGCACGTCCGTGGAGGAGGCGGCGCGCGGAGCGGCCGGAGCATCGGGTGCCGAGCTCGATGACGGCGAGTTCCGTCTGCTCGATCCGGTGCGCCACCAGTTCACGCACCTGCGCGCCACCTATCGGCCCGTGATCATCCGCGGCCGGGGACAGGAGGGACAGGGGCGCCGGTGGATTCCCCTGGAGGGACCCTGGGGTGTTCCCATGCCGGTGGCCCAGCAGAGGATCGCGCGGTCGGCGACCGCGGCGTGGGCCGGCTCGTGGGGTTGAGGCCGATTCGAGAACGAGACCGGCCCCCGGGGCTGCCGTGGGCCGGACGACTTGTGGGATGATCCTGCCAAGGAGACGAACGAGATGCGCATCCGGGACATGACGTGGATGCAGGTGGAAGCATACCTGGAGAGGGACGACCGTTGCGTCCTTCCGTTGGGTAGCACGGAGCAACACGCCTATTTGAGCCTCGCGACCGACGCGGTCCTCTCCGAACGGGTGGCCGTCGACGCGGCGAAGCCGTTGGGGGTCCCGGTCTTCCCCGGCCTCGCCTACGGGCTCACGCCGTACTTCATGGCCTTCCCGGGCACGGTGACCCTCACGGAGGAGACCTACGGGCGCGTCCTGCAGGAGGTTCTCGCCAGCCTCAGGAGGCACGGCTTTCGTCGCATCCTGGTGGTGAACGGACACGGGGGAAATTCCGGGGCACGACCGGCCGCCGAAGCGTGGGCAGGGCGCCAAGGCGGGGACGTGGCGCTCCTCTGGCACGACTGGTGGAAGGCCCCGGCGACCCTGGCAGCGGTGCGCGCCATCGATCCGGAAGCGTCCCACGCGTCCTGGATGGAGGGCTTTCCGTGGACCCGCGTGGCCGGAGTGGAGGTTCCACCGGGCCACAAGGCTCCGGCCGAGCTCACGGGCCGGGAGGACCTCACGCCGGAAGAGTTCAGACAACGACTCGGGGACGGCTCGTTCGGGGGATTCTACGAGCGCCCGGACGAGGAGCTCCTGGCCATCTGGAAGGTTGCCGTGGACGAGACGCGCGCTCAGTTGACCGAAGGTCTGGCCGCGGGCCCGGCGAGGTTGCTCGGATGAGTGCGACGTTCGAGGGCCGCACGGTCCTGGTGACCGGGGCGTCACACGGGCTCGGGCGGGCCATCGCGGGGGCGTTCGCCGTGCGGGGAGCCCGCGTCTTCGTGTGTGACGTGCTCGCCGACGAGCTCACGGGCACCCAGGACCTCGTCGGGTCCGGCTGCGTCGCCACCCGGGTGGACGTGACGGACCGGAGCTCGGTGCACGCCTGGGTGGAGCAGGCCGTGGGCGCCACGGGCCGAGTCGATGTCCTGGTGAACAACGCCGGGGGGGTGCTCGGACAGGCAGGGCGTCCGCTCGAGGAAATATCCGGCCCGGACTGGGAGGCGATCGTGGCCGTAAATCTCACGGCGCCGTTCTGGTGCGCGCAGGCGGTTGCGCCTTTTATGAAGGCGGCCGGTCGGGGACGCATCGTCAACGTCTCGAGCGGCGCGGGCCTCGGAGTGAGCCTCACGGGAATCCAGGCATACGCGGCGGCCAAGGCGGGTCAGATCGGACTCACCCGCCAACTCGCCCACGAGCTCGGTCCGTTCGGGATCACGGTCAACGCGGTGGCGCCGGGCTTCGTGCGTTCGAACCCCACGACCGAGCGGCAGTGGGAGTCCTACGGGCCGGATGGGCAGGAATCGCTGGTCGGGGCGATCGCGACCCGGCGACTCGGGACGCCGGCGGACATCGCCCACGCCGTGCTCTTTCTCGCCTCGGAGCAGGCGGGTTGGATCACCGGCCAGGTGCTGCCGGTGGACGGAGGGAAGTGACGCTCAACGCCCGCTCTTGCGTGCGACCGCGAGAATGGACGAGCCGAGTGGTACGGGCACGTGGCGCAGGGCCACTTCCTCGATGCGCGAGAGTCCATAGAGGGCGTCGTTCAGGGGCGCGGGAGGAACGGCCGGAGGGGTGGGCTTCGGGTGTCGCACGACTTCCATGGCGCGCTGCACCACTTTCGCGGGATGCACCCAACGGAAGAAGTAGCGGGAGCGCTCGACCGTCAGGGTGCTCGACAGGAGGCGTTCGAGTTGCCCGCGTGTGTAACGCGTGAGGTGTCGGTTCAGATCGTCGTGCGTGGTCCACAGGTGGCGGAACGCGGGCACGGTGACCAGCACGACGCCGCCGGGCTCGAGGAGCGTGGCGGCGTGGGCCACGGCCGCTCCGGCGTCGGGAATGTGCTCGAGGACGTCCAGGAAGAGCATCAGATCGTAGCGGTGCCCGGGCCGGAAGGCCGAATCGAACGGCTGTGCATGGATCCGGCCCTCGGCCGTACGCTCGCGAGACAACAACGTCCGGTCGGGCTCTACGCCCTCGACCTCGGCGGCGTAGCGCTCCAACACGTCGAAGAAGAGACCGTCGCCGCAGCCCACATCGAGCGCGCGCCGCCACCCGCCCGCGGGGTGTAAGCGCTCGAGCTCGCGCACGACCACGGCTTCCCGGGCACGCCACCACCAGTGGTCGGCATGAAGCTCGGCGTACCTGGCACCATAGGACGGATCCATTCCTGGCTCAGTCTCCAGCCGGCCGGGCGCGCACCACGCGATCCACCACATAGAGCGGCCGAGCCTTCACTTCCTCGTAGATCCGGCCGACGTACTCTCCGATGATCCCGAGGAAGAACAGGAGTACCCCCGAGAGAAACGTGATCACGACCAGCAGGGCGGTGAAGCCCTGGGGCGACCGACCCAGGAAGAGCTTCGCGTAGACGGCATACAGGGCGAACAGGACCGAGAGGAACGTCGCGCCGGCGCCGAGGACCGCGGCCGCCCGAATCGGAACGATCGAGAACGAGAAGATCCCGTCGAGACCCAGCTCCACGAGGCGCCCGAAGGAGTACTTGGAGCGCCCGGCATGGCGTTCGGCTCGCTCCACGGGAATGCCCAGCTGACGGAAACCCGCCCAGGCGCGTAGGCCGCGGAGATAGCGATGGCGCTCGGGGGAGCGGCGGATTTCCTCCACCACCCGCCGCGAGAGCAACGAAAAGTCTCCGGCGTCGAGAGGGAGCGCGAGCTTGGCCATCCTGGCGAGGAGTCGGTAGTACGCCCAGTAGGAGAAGCGCAGCCAGAGCGGCTCCTTCCTTCGCTCTCTCTTGGCGTAGACGACGTCGTAGCCTTCGAGATAGCCCATTACGAAGCGGGGGATCTCCTCCGGCCGATCCTGGAGGTCGCCGTCGAGGAGCACCACCACGTCGCCGGACGCGTGATCGAGCGCGGCCGAAAATGCGGGCTGATGCCCGAAGTTCCTGGACAGAAGCACGCCTACTACCCGGGCGTCCGCCGCGACCGCCTCCTGCAGAAGGCTTCGCGTACCGTCCGTGCTCCCGTCGTCGACGAGCAGGATCTCGTGGGGTCCGCCCGGAAGCTCGTCGAGCACGGTGCCGACGCGGCGGACGAGCTCGGGGAGGGTCTCCTCCTCGTTGTAGAGGGGCGCGGCTACGGAGATGCGAGGGTCGTCCATCACGGCCTTCCCTTGAAGTAGAGCATCTTCCAGAGGGGTAGTCCCGGGGGACCGAGATCGTACGGCTCGAAGACCTCCTCCCGAAAGTGCCGCGTCAGCAGCTCCCGCCACGCGTCGAGGGGGCGCGGATGGTCACCGCGGTCCATACGGGCCAGCAGGCGCGCGGGCGAGGGCGTGGGCGGCAGCACGAGATCGAGCACATGGATGCGTCCGTCTTCGGTGAGCAGCGTTGCCAGGTGGGAGAGGATCCGGTCGGAGTCCCCGTCGGCTACGTGGTGGAAGAAGCTGTTCACCAGAATGAAGTCGAAGGCGCCGTCGCTCACCCGCCAGCGCGTGACGTCCGCGACCTCGAAGCGCATCCTGTGGCGTCGGCGCGCCTGCTCGATGTAGGCCGGGTTGATGTCGAGCCCCAGGTACTCGGTGGTCCGGAAGTGAGGCGCGTTCGTTCCCGGACCGCACGCCACGTCCAGGACCCTGCGCACCCGCGACAGGTCGTTGTGGCGGAAGAGCGGCCGGAGCTTGGCCTCGGCGAAGGGAGCCTGCCAGGCCCGGTACACGAACGGGAGCTCGAAGAGCGGAGCCCAGATCTTCTTCAACGGCGCGGATCCTGGACGAAGGGCGTGGGACGGACGGGTGGGAGCGGCGGTCGTACGCTCGACAAGGTATCAGCTATCCGGGGACCACCGCACGACGAACGGACCGAGCGTATCCGCCCGGGGATAGCGGTCCCGGAGGAGACGGAGGATCGGGGCGGGCGTGGGTGGGGAGAAGAGTGGGCGCATGTTGAGCACGACCACCTCGACGTCGTTCGCCTCCAGCATCGAAGCCACCTCGGCGCTGTCGGGGGGCGTCGCGTCGAGGAACTCGTAGATCGTCGGCGTCGGGTTGGGCAGCCCGGTCAGGAAGTAGATCTCAGGGGCGTCGGGCCCGGCCCACAGACCGCCGTTCTCGCCGTGCGCTCTCACGGTATCCACGAGCGCCCCGTAGAGTCGAGCCTCTCTCTCCGGTACACGGATACCCGCTCGATCCCCGGGCAGAGGGGTCGTTCCCGCGGCCAGCACACCGGCTGCGTACCCGGCCCCGAGGTACAGGTACAGGCCGGCGATCACCCCCAGGACGGGCCCCGGCCGATGCCCCGAGGCGCGCATCACGGCGAGCGTAGCGGGCACGGCGAGCGGGGCGACGTAGAAGAAGTAGGCGGGAGCCGGATACGGAAACTGCACGAGGCTCCACAGCACCGCCGTGGCGACGAGCGCGAAGGCATCCGCGTGCTCGGACCGATCGCGTGCGAATCGCCACGCCCCCCACAGGGCGAGGGCGGGAAGCCAGGTGCGCGCGGAGTACCAGAGGGCGGTGAAGACGGCTCCGTCAGTGGCGTCGTCCGCCGCGAGGCCGATGGCCAGGAGCGCAGCGAGCGCGAGAGCCGTCTTCTCCCTCGCGCGCTCCGGAAGACGCCCGCTGGCCCAGAGGAGCCCGACGGCGGCCAGCCCGGGCAGCATGGTCCAGAGCGGACTCGGAGCGCTGGCGGCGCTGGCCAGCCGGCGCGTCGGAAGAACGAAGACGCCCTCGATCCAAGCACGGAGGCCTCCGTCCACCATGTAGGGCAGTAGATAGACGGCGACGGGAACCAGCACGCCGACGGCGATGACGGTCACGTCGAGGAGAAGGGCACGCACGCCTCCGGAGACCGCCTCCGTGCGACGACGCCACGCGCCCACCAGCACGGCCAGGGCCAGGGCCGCGACCGGCATGAAGAACTGCGTGGTCGCGGCTAGGCCCCCGGTCGGCACCAGGAGCCGGCCCAGAACGAGCAGGAAGGCGGCGACGCCTGCCGACACGAGCCAGGCCATTGCGCGCCCGCCGGAACGCCGGCGCGCCAGCGACAAGAGGAGCGCCGCCACGACGTAGAGGCCGACCACCTTGAAGAGAATCCCCACCCCGGCGGCCGCGCCGGCGAGGAAGAGCCAGGCGCGGCCGGGGTGGGCGCGGCGGCTCGCTTCGTCGGCGGGGCCGGCGTCTCGCGGGGCGGCCGGGCCCTGGCCGGCGGCGGCGGGGGCCTCCCCCTGGAACCGCACGAAGGCCCACGCGCCCCACGTGACGAGGAAGAGCACGAACCAGGTGGGCATCGCCGCCGGGTATGCGAGTACCGAGAGTGCCGCGGCGAGCACGGTGCCCGCGAGGGCGACCCCGGCGCCGGCGAAGCGGCGGCAGAGAAGCCAGACGGCGGGGAGCCAGAGGGCGAACCCCGCGACCAGAGGGATACGGAGCGAGAAGAGGCGCACGCCGAAGAGGCGGAAGGAGAGCGCCCCGAGGAACGCGTTCAGGCCCGTGTACGGGTCGCCGAAATCACGTTGGGGAAGCTGCCCGTGAAGGACGCGCTCCGCACATTGGGCGAGCGTGCCGTCGTCGAGGGGAATCCAGAATCTGCCCACCAGGACGGCCACGATGGCCACGGCGGCCGCCCACAACAGGACGAGGACGACGCGGCGCTCCCAGAGATCGGCGTTGCGGGACGGCGGCATTCGTCAAAGCTCGGGGGCGCGAGCCACGCGCGCCAGGACGGATGGGGTACCGGGTGGGGTGGTCGCTGTCGCCGTCGGCCGGCCCGATCGGCACGCTCAGTCCAAGTGAGCCGCCCGCTGGAGGTCCAGAACCCACGCCGGGGTCTCCCGAACGTAGGCTTCGACCATGGGGATACGCTTGAAGTAGTAGCGGGCCATCAGGCCCTGGAAGAGCCCGGTCGCCGCGATCACCCCGATGTACACGATGGTGGTCAGGGAGGCGATGAGCCCACTGGTGTCACCGCCCAGGATCTGGTCCATCTGCGCCAGCTCCGGATCGGGATGGGTGCGGGTCTGGTACATGCTCCAGAGCGCGTAGGCGACGATGAGCACCATGAGCCCGATCTGGTTCCGTCCCAGGAGGCGGGGGCCCTCGGGATCGAAGCTCCGCAGCATGCGCCGCCCGCGGTACTCTGTCCAGGTCACAGCGGCCAGACCGAGCCCGAGGATGAGTGCGGTCAGGCTGAAGACCCCGAAAAGGAGCGTGAGCGCCGCGAAGATCCCGATCGACCAGACGTTGAACGTGGCCGCTCGTGCGGCACCCATGAAGGAACGGGCTCGCTCCCTGGCGTCGGCGAGCTCCTGCTCTTGCTCCGCCGTGAGCGGGCCCGGTTCGGGCATCACACGTTCATCCCACCGAGCGGGTCGAAGCCCTGGTACCCCTGGCCGGACGGTCCCTCGTGGCGGGCCCGGGCGTAGCCACCGGGCCTCCGGCTGATGCGCTTCTGGGCCACGAGCGCCTCGAGGACGAGCTCACACGCGGCGGCTCGCACGCCGTCGCCTTCGTTCTGCGGCGCGAGACCTACCATCTCCACCAACTCCAACAGGCCCGGCACGGTCTCGAAGCCCTGGACGCACGCCTCGATGGAAGCATCGTCACCGACCTGGAGCACCCCGCCCGTCTCGAAGTACTCCACCACGTCGTCGACATCGGCCCCCCCGGCGCGCAGATCGAACGTGCGAGAGGCCGCTCCCTGGATGAGCTCACGGGCGATCTTGTCGGCTCCATGGAGCTCGCCCTCGTACTCGAGCTCCATCTTCCCGGTGATGGCCGGGAGCGCCGCGTACACGTCGCTCATGCGCGGCACGGTCGTGTCCTCGTCGTGGCGGAGCGCCCGGCGCTCCGCATTGGAGACGACGGTCTCCATGACGGTGATCGGCATCCGTTGGCTCACTCCCGAGCGGTGGTCGACGCGCTTGTCTTCCCGGGCCAGGAAGGCGATCAGCTCGACGGTTTCGGCCATGAACGGTGGAATCTCGACGCACACGCCCTGCCGGGCCACCCAGGCCTCCTGGCGCGTGATGTCGATCCCGGTCTCCAGCTCCTCCGGATAGTGAGTGCGGATTTCGGCCCCGATCCGGTCCTTGAGCGGCGTGATGATCTTGCCGCGCGCGGTGTAGTCCTCCGGGTTGGCCGTGAACACCATCATCACGTTGAGCGGAAGGCGGATCGGGTAGCCCTTCACCTGCACGTCGCCTTCCTGGAGGATGTTGAAGAGGCCCACCTGGATCTTGCCGGCCAGATCAGGGAGCTCGTTGATGGCGAAGATTCCCCGGTTGGCCCGCGGCAGGAGCCCGTAGTGGATCGTGAGCTCGTCGGCGAGGATGTGCCCGCCGCGCGCCGCCTTGATCGGGTCGACGTCGCCGATCATGTCCGCGATGGTCACGTCCGGCGTGGCGAGCTTCTCGACGTAGCGCTGCTCACGACCGACCCACGCGACCGGCGTGGCGTCGCCCTTCTCCTCCAGGAGCTGCCGGCCGTACTTCGAGATCGGGGCGAGTGGATCGTCGTTGACCTCGCTTCCCCCGAGGATCGGCATCTCCTCATCCAGCAAGAGCACGAGTTGCCGCAGGATCCGGCTCTTGGCCTGGCCCCGGAGCCCGAGCAGGATGAAGTCGTGGCGCGACAGGATGGCGTTGACGATCTGGGGTACCACGGTGTCGTCGTATCCCCGGATGCCCGGGAAGAGGACCTCTCCCTCTCTGAGCTTGCGGACGAGGTTGGCCCGCATCTCTTCCTTCACGGTGCGGGGCTGATAGCCGGTGGCCTTGAGCTCACCAACGGTGGCGGCTCGGAGCTCGCTCATGGCAGGGTCCTCGGTGTCGATGGGCGGGAGGTGAACCAAATCGTACGCCCCTACCCGTGAGCCGGTTCCGGATGCGGCGCGGTCGTGCGATGCGGGCGCGAATTCGCTAGCGTTAGCGCGGACCGCTCGCCGGAGGTGAACGCGAGGGAACGGGCCGACACCGTGGACCCCTCGCCCGGCGGATGCCGAACCACCAGACGGAAGTCAGAGCATGAGCATCTCCGAGATCGTTCGTCTCGTCGTCGGTGTCTACCTCGTGGGCGCACTGGTCTTGTTCGCGGGACTCGCCGGCCGGAAGGTCACGTTCGTGCGCCGAGGCCGACCGGAGTCCCGGGCTGACCACATCGGCCGGCGCATCTGGATCTTCTTTGCCGAGGTGCTGGGCCAGAGCAAGGTCCGCAGGCGCCTGACGGCTGGTTGGGCGCACGCGCTCGTCTTCTGGGGATTCCTGGCGTTCGTGGTGTCCACCGTGGACCTGCTGGTGCGGCTCGCGGTGGGAGGTGGGGGATTCCTGCACGGCGCGCTGGGTTGGGTGCCACCGGTCGTGGACGTCTTCGCAGGCCTCATCCTGGTGGGGATCGTGGTGCTGGCGATCCGGCGCTACGTGGTGCGTCCCCCGTACCTGACCTACCACAGCCGTGAGTCGGCCATCGTACTCGCGCTCATCGGCGTCATCGCGCTGACGCACCTGGGTGAGCGCTTTCTGGCCGCGCCGACGGGCACGTACGCCGGGTATGCGCACCTCGTGGTCGCGTTTTCCTTCCTCGCCTACGTGCCGACTTCCAAGCACTTCCACATCCTGGGCGCGCCCTTCAACGCGGTCCTCCAGCAGCTCGAAGACCATCAGAAGATGGACTTCATGGACCTGGAGGCCGAGCTCGACTTCGAGGCCGGGGAGTCCTACGGGGTCAACCGACTGCGGGACTTCGGATGGACGGACCGACTGGACCTGGTGACGTGCATCGAGTGCGGCCGCTGCCAGGAAGCCTGCCCCGCCTACGCGACCGAGAAGCTCCTCAACCCCCGGGACTTCATCGTCGACCTCAAGTACCACGCGGCCGGGAAGACGCCTCACGGGAAGCAGGCCGGCGTTGCCCGCGAGGCCTTCGCGGCGGCGGGGGGGAGCGTGGAGGGCGTAGCGCTCGAGGACCAGTCCCTCGTCGACCACGTGATCGCGCCGCAGACGCTCTGGGAATGCACGACGTGCATGGCCTGCGTGGCGGCGTGCCCGGTCAACATCGACCACCTCTCGATGCTGCTGAACCTGCGCCGCTACCAGGTTCTCGACGCGGGGGACATCGAGCCCGAGTACCAGCACGTGTTCCAGAACATGGAGCGCCAGGGCGACCCGTGGGGCTACGGCGAGCACCGGAAGACCGAGACGGTCGAGGCGCTGGGGGGCGTTCGCGTAGCCGAGCCCGGCGAGAAGTTCGACGTCCTCTTCTGGGTGGGCTGCTGGGGACTGTACGACGAACGCTCGATCGAGACGACCCGCGCGACGCTCAAGGTGCTCGACCACTTTGGTGTCGACTACCGGGTTCTCGGCGACGCGGAGGTCTGCTGCGGGGAGAACTATCGGCGGATGGGCAACGAGCTCCAGTTCCAGATGAACGCCCAGACGAACCTCGAGCTATTCGGCACGGTCGACTTCGGGACCCTGATGGTCACCAACCCCCACTGCCACCAGGTTTTCGGAAAGGACTACCGGGATTTCGGCGAGATGCCGTTCGAGATCCGAAGCGTGGAGGAGGTCGTGTCCGAGCTGGTAGCGTCCCGGGGCCTGCCCGCGGGGGCCGAGCTCGGGCGGGTCGCCTACCACGACTCGTGCTTCTACGGCCGATACAACGGGATCTACGACGAGCAGCGCGCGCTCGTGGGCGCGAGCGGCGGCCGGCTCGTGGAGCTCGAGCGCAACCGGGAGCGCGCGTTCTGCTGCGGCGCGGGCGGTGGCAATTTCTGGCGTGAAGAAGCCGAGCCGCGCGTCTCGTGGAACCGTGCCGCGGAGGTCATGAAGACCGGTGCGCCGACGCTGGCCGTATCGTGCCCGTTCTGCATGGCGATGCTGGAGGACGGGCTCAAGGCGCAGGAAGGGTTCGAGGACCGGCCCGTGAAGGTCCGGCACGTGGTGGAGCTGGTGGCGGAGGCGATCGGGTAGAAGCGCCGCCTGGCTGCCGTTGGCGCAGGGGCCGCTCCGATACGCCTGCTTGTGCGGAGATTCCCTAGGCCCCTCCCCCCACGCCGGTCGTATCTCCGTTCTGCTGCCGGACGCCGCCCCCCGGGAAGACGATCTTGCCGCCCAGTTGGAGCACGAGCGGTGCGGTATCCCAGTAGTCCGCCGCGCGGGTGATGCGCCCGTTCGCGATCTCGAAGACCGTTGCACCGTTGAGCACGAACTCACGGTTGGTGGCAATCGGTGCGACGTCGCCCAGCGGTCGGTCCTGAACGCCGGAGAGCGTCCACTCGGCCGTCGCCGAGGTCGGGCCGGTGTGCACGTACGCCACGTCCATCGAGATGTTCGTTGCCCAGTTCTGGACGTTCAGGACATGGCCGACGATCTCCTGGATCCCGTGGTACTGCTGCTGGTTGGGGAAATCGTCGTAGACCGCGTTGGGCGAGAAGAGGTCCAAGAGCGTGGTCGTGTCCGCGTTCTCCCAGACGGCCATGACACGGCGAGCGATCAGTTCGTTCTCGCCGTTTCCCTGGGCCGCGTCCGGGCGACTCGCGAGGCCGCAGGCACCCGCGGCGGACGTGACGACCATCAGGAAGAAGAGGCGCGTGAGCACGGCGAGTCTCATGATCTCCTCCGTGTGTCCTCATCCCCCGGCACGCGTATGGCGACGCCGGTGGGTGTGAGGACGAGCCTGGGTTGAATTGCGGGGACGTCGAGCGTTGCCAGCGCGGCGAGCGTCCCGTCCACGGACTCGAATTCCGCCAGCTGCTCGAGCGTCCGTATGGTCGGGAACACCATCGGTAGCGTTCCCTCGCGGTGGCGCTCGAGCGCTTCGGCCGGAGCCAGCCACGTCGCCTCGCTCATTTCACGGCCATCGACCACGGTTCGAGCACCCGCAGCCACTCGCGCCGCGAAGAAGCGTGTGTCGTAGCGCCTCGGCTCCACTTCCGGCGTGATCCAGTGGGCGAGGTACTCGATGCTCGCTCCGTCGAGGCGGCAGGCCAGCGCGTCGAGCACGTCGGCGAACCCGATCCGATCCTCCAGGAGGTCGTCGCGAAGCGTTTCGACGCGCCCGTCCTCGACGGCGGTGGGCGGTAGCCCGCCATCTTCCGTCCGGGCCACCAGGATGCCCGTCTCTTCGAAGGCCTCCCGGAGGGCCGCGACGTAGAAGGCGAATGCATCGGGAGGACGCTCCAGCCCGAGCCGGCTCGCGGCCCGCACGGGGGCGAGCCCCGCCATTCGGGCCACGAGGGCATCATCCCGGTCGGAGGAGTCGACGCGCCCACCCGGAAAGACCCAGGCGCCGGGTACGAAACCGGTATCGTGGTTGCGTCTAAGGAGCAGGACCTCCATTCCGCGGCGGTCCTCCCGCATCAACACGACGGTGGCGGCCGGCCGTGGGACCACGGGCTTCGCGGGGGGATGCAGAACGCTTTCGGCGAACCTCTTCGGCAGCCGATCGAATGGAATCTCGAAATCTGACTCGGTCACATCAGGGCCCAGCGAGCGCATCCGGGAGCATCACGCATCGGGCTCCAGCACGTGGACCTCGCCCGAAAAGAGGGTGGATAGGCGATCGACTTCCTCCCGGGTCCCGTGAGGCTGTCCCCAGTGGATCGGCACGATGATGGAGGCGCCGCACGCCTCACCGGCGCGGGCCGCGTCGGCGACGTCCATCGTGTAATGGCCGCCGCAGGGGAGGAAGGCCACGTCACACCGGATTCCGAACATGGAGGGGAGGAAATCGGTGTCGCCCGCATGATAGTAGGTCACGTCACCGATGGTGAACACGTAGCCGAGCCAGCCGTGCTCGGGTGGGTGAAACTTCTTTTCCGTGTTGTGCGCCGGTACCGCGAGCACGTCGATTCCCTCGAGTTGCAGCATGTCTCCAGGCCGCATGAAATGATCCGCGTCGGCAAGCTGCTTCTTCATCGTGGTCGGCGCGACCAGGACGGTATCGGGCGAGCGAACCCGGCTGATCCCATCCTCGGAGAAGTTGTCGAAGTGGGGATGGGTGAGGAGGATGAAGTCCGCCTCGGAGCTCTCTCCGACCCCGGGTGGGTCCACATAGATCTCGAGTCCCGCCCTCTGGATTCGGACGGACGAACCCCTGAACCAAGTGACGCCGTCGAGCAGTTCACTCATGGGACTTCACCACCAGTGGCGCGAGCCGAGTCAAGGTGCCAAGCTAACTGACGGGGCCGGGCCGAAAAAGTGGCGGGGATACGGTGGGGCCCGCGCCACATTGGCAGAGGTTCCTGCGGATGGGGCACGAAATCGGGCCATACGGGTGGCAAGGATCATGCACCATGGGTCTTCGCTGACCCCCGCGGCCAGCATTCGATGAACGAATTAGAGCCTCCCGCCGACCGGGTGGGAGAAGACACAGAGAGGATCCCATGGGCGAGCGCTTCACCCTTCCGGTACTTCCGCTCCGAGACACCGTCGTCTATCCGGGCGTGGCCGTACCCATCGCGGCGGGCCGTCCCGGGACGGTGGAGGCCGTGCAGGAGGCGCTGGACGGAGACCGGCGCCTCTTCGCCGTGGCCCAGAAGGAGAACGTCGACGATCCGGTTCCGGAGATTCTGTACCCGATCGGAACCGTGGTTCGCATCATCCAGACCCACCGTGTCCGCGGCGGCGTCCAGCTCCTCGTGCAAGGCGAGAGCCGAGCTCAGGCGCTCTCGTACGAGAACGAGGGGCAGAGCATGCTGCACGCGGTGCTGCTCCCGATGGACCGCCAGAGTCCCTCCAACACCGAGGAGCCGGCGTTCCAGGCCCTGGATCGCGAGCTCAGGGACCGGGCGGCCGAGTTGGGAACCCGACGAGGCGTACCGGCCGAGGCGTTGAACCAGCTCATCCAGGGCGTCGACGACCCCGGGGCGTTCGCCGACCTCGTGGCCTTCTATCTGGAGCTTCCGACGGAGGACAAGCAGGAGCTCCTGGAGATGCTCGACGACGAGATGCGCATGAGGACCGCGCTCGTGGCCGTCGAGCGGGAGCTGGCGCGCATCGACGCTCAGGAAGACATCCAGGCCAAGGTCCAATCCGAGCTGGGTGAGCGGCAGCGCGAGATGCTCCTGCGCGAGCAGCTCAAGGCGATTCAGAAGGAGCTCGGTGAGGAGGAGGAGCGCGACGACGTCGAGGAGATGCGTCAGCGCCTCGAAGAGCTCGAGTTCAACGAAGAGCAGCGCTCGGAGGTGGACCGCGAGCTTCGGAGGCTGGAGCGCACGAGCCCACAGTCGGCCGAGTACCAGGTCATCCGGACCTACCTCGAATGGATCACGGAGCTGCCGTGGAACGAGCGGACCGAGGACAAGATCGACCTCGCGCGCGCTCAAGAGATTCTGGAGGAGGACCACCACGGCCTCGAGGACGTGAAGGACCGCGTGCTCGAGTTCCTCGCGGTGCGCAAGCTTCAACTGGAGCGCGCCGAGGACGAGGGCGAAGGGGAGGCCGAGGAACCCGAGCCGGAGACGGTCGAGGAGCTCGAGGCCCAGACGCGCGACATCGCCATGGCGAACGAAGACGACCGCGCTCCCTCGGGAAGGGGACCCATCCTACTGTTCGTGGGACCGCCCGGCGTCGGCAAGACGTCCATCGCACAGTCCATCGCCCGGTCGCTCGGCCGCAAGTACGTGAGGATCTCCCTGGGCGGCGCGCGCGACGAAGCGGACATCCGTGGGCACCGCCGGACCTACGTGGGCGCGATGCCCGGCCGCGTCATCCAGGGTATGCGTCAGGCAAAGACCAAGAATCCGGTCTTTCTGCTCGACGAGGTCGACAAGCTGGGGGTCTCCTTCCAGGGCGATCCGAGCTCGGCGCTGCTCGAGGTGCTCGATCCGGCGCAGAACTCGACGTTCGTCGACCATTATCTCGGGATTCCGTTCGATCTGTCGGAGGTGCTCTTCATCGCCACCGCGAACTACCTGGACCGGATTCCTGGACCGCTCCTGGATCGCATGGAGCGGGTGGACTTCGCCGGCTACACGGAGGCCGAGAAGCTCCAGATCGCCAAGAAGTACCTGCTGCCCCGTCAGCGCAGGGAGAACAGCCTGACCGAGGAGGAGCTGCAGATGACGGACGAGGCGATCCTCTCGATCGTCTCGGAGCATACCCGCGAGGCCGGCGTGCGCCAGCTCGAGCGGGAGCTCGGCAAGTTCTCCCGGAAGGTCGCCCGTAGAATCGCCGGCGGGAAGCGTCGAAGTCATGAACGCCACCCCAGAGGACGTGCGCGATCTGCTCGGTCGGCCCAGGGTGCACCCGGAGCGCAAGGCCGCGGAGGATCAGCTGGGTGTGGCGACGGGCATGTTCTACACGCCCATGGGCGGGGACATCATGTTCGTGGAGGCCAGCGTCATGCCCGGCGAGGGCGGTCTGGTCCTCACCGGACAGCTCGGCGACGTGATGAAGGAATCGGGCCGGGCCGCGCTTTCGTACGCCAAGGCGAATTGGGACCGGCTCGGTATCGCCGAGGAGAGCCTGAAAGGCCGAGAGGTGCACATCCACGTGCCGGCGGGCGCCGTTCCCAAGGACGGGCCGTCGGCCGGGATCACGATCGCCACGGCACTCGTGTCCTCGCTCTCGGGCCGGAAGGTCCGGGCCGACGTGGCCATGACCGGGGAGCTCACCCTGACAGGCCGGGTGCTTCCCATCGGCGGTCTCAAGGAAAAGATCCTGGGCGCCGTGCGGGCCGGCATCACCGAGATCATCCTGCCCCACGAGAACGAGGCCGATCTCGAAGACATCCCCGAGGATGTCCAGGAGATGCTCACCTTCCATCTGGTGGAGACCCTGGACGAGGTCATGGCCGTCGCCCTCAAGGGCGAGCTGCAGCATGTCGCCCGGCCGCCGAAGCGGAGCCGGAGCAAGAGGAAGGAAGAGAAGGAAGAAGAGGTCGGCGCGGGCGCCGACTGAGGTGTGAAGACGAGGGGCCCTCTGCCGGACGGGCTCGAGAGGACCTTCCCGGCAGGCCGCGAAGGACAGGGTCCCGCGGCGGAGCTCCTTACAGGACGGTCACCGTCTCGGACCCGGGTGCGCGTTCGAGAATCCGGCCGATCACGGCGGCGACCGGCGCTCTCCCCTCGAGGGCTTCGATCAAGGTGTCGAGGCGCTCGGGGGGAACGCATATCAGGAGACCTCCCGATGTCTGGGCGTCGGTGAGGAGGGTTTGGAGAGCCTCGTCCACGGTCCCGCTCCAGCGCACCTCGCCTTCGAGGTCGGTGAGGTTGCGGTGGCTGCCGCCGGGAACGTGGCCGGCCTCGGCCAACCCGGCGGCCCCGGGCAGAAGCGGTACGGCGCCGGCATCGATCTCCGCCCGAACGCCGGAGGCGCGCGCCAGATTCCTCAAGTGCCCCAGGAGTCCGTAGCCGGTGACATCCGTCGCCGCGTGGGCCCCGGCCTCGCGCATCGCGTCCGCGGCACCTCGGTTCAACCTCGCCATCGCATCGACCGCAGCGGAGACCGACGCGGTGGAGGCAACGCCCGCCTTGAGGGCCGTGGTCACGACACCCGACCCGATCGGCTTCGTCAGAACCACCACGTCTCCCGGCCGCGCCCCGGCGTTGGTGACGATGCGGTCGGGGTGGACCTCGCCCACCGCCACGAGCCCGAACTTCGGCTCCGCGTCGTCGATCGAGTGACCTCCCAGCACCGGAATGCCCGCTTCCCGGCAGACGTCACCACCACCCCGCAGGATCTCGTCCAGGACGCCCTCGCCGAGGAGGGCGCGGGGGAAGGCGACCAGATTCAGCGCGAAGAGTGGTGTGGCGCCCATCGCGTAGATATCCGAGAGAGCGTTCGCTGCGCCGATGCGCCCGAAATCGTACGGATCGTCCACGATGGGCGAGAAGAAGTCGGTGGTCACCACCAGAGCGCGGTCCGGGGACAGACGGTACACGGCGGCGTCGTCCCCCGTAGATGAGTCCACGAGGGCGTTGGGGTCGTCCACCGGTACCAGGTGACGCAGGACCTGCGTCAGCTCGGACATCCCGAGCTTACATGCTCACCCGGCGCCGTGGCTGAGCTGGGACAGCCGGATCTCGGGCCGCCGATCCCTCGGCTCGTCGGACATGGCTCCTCGTCTCGAAATGGAACGGGGGCGCCCTCCCCTCGGAGAGGAGGCTCGCACGAGAAAGAAAAGATAAGGAGGGGCGCGACGCTCAGGGCAAGGAAAGCCGCGGTCGAACGCCGACGCGGAGCAGGATCTCGGTCGACCGGAAGTGTATCTCCCCGGGCGCTTTCGTATACGCCGGCGTCAGATCCGCACTCCGGCGAATCTCGGCGCGCAACGACCACCGTCCCGCCACGCGCAACGCGATGCCGGCGCCGGCCTGGCCGACGAGCACCTGGGCCTTGTAGTTCTGGTACGCCACGGAGAGCTCCCGAGCGGTACGCGTGCGCACGTTGACCTCCAGGCCCGGCCCGGCGTAGCCGTACACGCTCACCGGGCCGATCGAGACCCGCGCCGTGGGGAGCACCGAAGCGGCCAGATAGTCCACACGCACGTCGCCCAGAAGTGTGGAGCCGCCTCCCGAGCTCAGTGGAAGCCGGGCTCCACGCTGGATATACGCTGCTTCAGCGAGGATGCTCAACCAGGAGAGAGGCGCTTCGGCATCCACGAAGGCTCCGACTTCGAGGCCGTACTTGTGGCGACCATCCGGATGATCGGACCAACTCTGCCAGGAGTTCGTCCGACCGGCGAATCCGCCTACGGTACGAACACCCTGGGCGTGAAGCGGTGAGAGTGGCACGGAGGCGAGCGCCACGGCCACCGATACGGAAACAAGGAGTCTGGAAAGGGTACGCATGATCTTACCGAGCGACGAAAACCGAAGTGCAACGTGAATGTAGCGCCGCCCCGTGAGGGCGGCGAGGAGACCCGCTCTTTGCCCATGCCAGCGCCGACCGCCTCTCCGCGACGACAATTCGCGGCCGAGATCTCCCGTCCCGAGCCCGAGATCAATCTGGCCCGGGCGGCGCTGCTGGTGGCAAAGGAGGAGTACCCTCAACTGTCCGTGGAGCAGTACCTCGGGCGTCTCGACCAGCTCGCCGAAGAGGTACGGGACCGGCTCGACGGCGAGACGGCGCCGCTCGTGCTGCTGGACGAGCTGGGCACGACGCTCTACAGGCGTCACGGCTTCGGTGGCAACCGCAAGGCCTACTACGATCCTCGCAACTCGTTCCTCAACGACGTGTTGGACCGGGAGCTGGGGATCCCGCTCACCCTGGGCATCGTTCTTCTCGAGGTAGGGTGGCGTCTCGGTCTTCCCCTGGAGGGCGTCAACTTCCCGAGCCACTTCCTGGTCCGTTACGCGGGGGACGTCGTCCGGTTGCTCATCGATCCGTTCGACGGTGGGGGCGTCCGCTTCGAGGACGAGGCTCAGGACCTTCTCGACCGCTCGTACGGCGGCATGGTGCGGGTCCAGGATTCGTTCCTGCGCCCGGCCAACCGTCGGGACATGCTGGTGCGCCTCAACACGAACCTGAAGGGCGTCTACATGAACGTCGGCGACCACGTGCGCGCGCTGGCCGCGGTGGAGCGGACCCTGATCATCACGCCGCTCTCGCCCACGGCGAATCGCGCGCGCGGGATGCTCCTTGTGCGGTTGGGTCGCCGCGAGGAGGCCGTGGAACAGCTCCAGGCCTATCTGCACGTCGCCCCCGGGTCTGCGGACGCCGACCACGTTCGGGAGATGGTGGACGCGCTGAAGGAGGGTCGCTCCCCGATGCTGGAGGACACGGACGAGGCATGAGCACAGGGTACGAGGCGGCGGTGAATGCCGTCGCGGTCTTCGACCGGGCCGATCGTGCTTGTCTCGCAGTCGGGGGGCGTGCGCCGCGCCAGATGCTCAACGGGATCATGACGGGCACGATGCCGCCCGAGCCCGAGATGGGACCTGACGGCCTGCTCGGCGGTCTCGCCTGTTACACCGCGGCGTTGACGCCGAAAGGCAAGATGGTCTCCGACGGCCGACTCTGGCTGCGGGGCGCCGAAGAGGAGCAGGGGTTCGTGCTGGAGGTTCCGACGGCGGGACGGGAGGGTCTCCTGAAGCACCTCCGGAAGTTCCTGCCGCCCCGGATGGCCTCCGTCGAGGAACCGACCGGAAGGCTTCGCGTCGCCTCGGTGGTGGGGCCCGACGCGGCGGAACGACTCGCCTCGCTCCCCTTCGGGGGTCGCGTGCGCGCCGCTGACCTGTCAGGCCTCGCGGAGGGAGCTTGGCGGCAAGTCGGAGAAGACCCGGAGGAGAGGCTGACCGTGGTCCGGTGGGCGGACGTGTGGCCGGAAGCGTTCGACGTGCTCGGCTCCGACGTGGCCATTGCCGCCTTCCTCGAGGAGCTGGTGGCGGCTGGCGCGACGCACGCCGAGCCGGAGACGTGGGACACGCTCCGGATCGAGGCGGGCCGCCCGGCCTTCGGTGTGGAAATGGACGAGAGCACGATTCCCGTGGAGGCCGGCATCCACGAACGGGCCATCGACTATACGAAGGGGTGTTACACGGGCCAGGAGGTGATCGTGCGCATCCGTGATCGGGGTCACGTGAACCGGAGCCTCCGGCTGGTACGCCTCGGAGACGCCACGCCTCCCGATCCCGGCACGGGTCTCTTCACGCCCGATTCGGAGAAGCCCGTCGGCTTGGTCGCGTCCGCCGTCCGCTCTCCACGCTACGGAGAGACGATCGCCTTGGCGTACGTGCGACGGGGGGTGAAGGAAGGGGCGCTGTCGCTCTCGCCGTAGCAGCCGTCCGAGGACGCTCGCCCCTCAGCGCGGCGCCATCTCCTCGGCCAGACGCAGGCGGTCCGCCACGATCAGGCCGCCGTGCTGGCGCCCATTCTCGATGAAGATCTTGTTGGCGTTGTTGCCCGCGGCGAGGACGCCGGCGACGTAGATGCCCGCCACGTTGGTGCGCATGGTCTCGGGGTCGTGACTCGGGATGCCCGTCTCCTCGTCGGTTGCGACACCGACGGAATGCAGCAGAGAGGGGTCCGGCCGCCAACCCGTCATGGCGACGACGAAGTCGTTGGCGATCTCGCTCCGTGCGCCCGTGTCTTCGTGCCGAAGCACCACCGAGCGGGGCTTGATCTCCTGGATGCGGTGCTTCCAGAACATCTCGATCTCGCCGCGCCCCAGCCGGTTCGTGATGTCGGGCACGACCCACGGCTTCACGCCGGAGTCGATCTCGTCCAGGAAGTGGACCATCTTGACCCGAACGCCGTTCCGGAACATCTCCAGGGCCGACTCGACCGCCGAGTTGCCCGCCCCCACGACCAGCACGTCCTGGTCGAAGTACGGGTACGGCTCCTTGTAGTAGTGATGGACCTTGGGTCGGTCCTCACCAGGAACACCGAGGTGGTTGGGGCGGTGGAACGCTCCGGTGGCGATCACGACTGCGGCCGACCGGTAAGCGCCCTCGGTGCCGTCGCTCCGGCGCGTGCGCACGGTGAAGTCACCTTCCGAGCCGGTGATCTCCTCGACGGCCTCGTACTGGTGGACGTCGATGTCCCAGTGGGACACGACGTAGCGGTAATAGGCGAGGGCGTCCCGGCGGGTGGGCTTGTCCGTGGGGATCGTGAACGGGACGTCTCCGATCTCCAGCATCCTGGCGGTGCTGAAGAAGGTCATGTAGTACGGATAGCCCAACAGGGAGCTGGTGATCGGGCCGCTGTCGAAGAGCACGCAGGGCACGCCGGCCTTCCGGGCCGCCGCACCGACCGCGATCCCGCAGGGGCCCGCTCCCACGACGATGAGTTCGTGTGTTTCGGTCATGGAAGCAGACTACCCCGCGAGAGACCACGGTTCCAGACGGGTGTGGCATCGCCACCGGTCCGCCGTTGCCTCGCCGACGGACAGGCTCCACCTTGTCGCCATGAACGCTGCGGAATCCGAAGCTCGCAAAGTACTCAACCGGCTGCGTCGCGCGGCGGAGAAGGTGGAGCGTGAGCTGCAGGCGCTGGAAGGCGCCTTGAAGCATGCCGAGGGGAGTGATTTCCCGGCCGACGCCTACGCAGAGGCGAATCGGGCTGCACGGGCGGTTTTGGACTTCACCGAGGAAGAGGCGGCGCGGCTCCAGGAGAAGATCCTGCATGCCGGCGGCCTCGAGCCCGGAAGAGTTCGCCGCGGATGAGACCCGCCCTCGCCGGGCCACGGGGGCTACCCGACTCCCGACTCGGCTCACACGTTCGATGACCGCCCCGTGAAGAGCTTCTTCGATTTCTCCGAGCGCTACGGTACGCGCGCCGGCGGATATCGGGACCTGATGAGCCGGCAGGTCCGCCACGTCCTGCTGGTGTCGTCGCTCTACGAGTCGTTCATCCTGGCGGAGGACGGCCACCTCCACGAGCGGGTCCTGGGGAAGTTCCTCGAGGCGAGCCCACGTGAACCTCCCGACCTGACCCGGGTGTCCTCGGGACGAGAGGCCCTCAGGCTCCTGTCGGAAGGGTCCCGCCCGGTGGATCTGGTCATCACCAGCCCCGAGGTCGGCGATATGGACGCGGTCGGTCTTGCGAACGCGATCGCCGAGGCAGGGCTGGACGTGCCCGTGACCCTGCTCGCCTACGATCGGGAGGAGCTACGCCCCTTCGAGGTCCGCCGCGACAAAGCCGGGATTCTCGCGGCGTTCCTCTATCAGGGAGACGCACGGATCCTCATGGCCATCGTGCAGGCCGTGGAAGATCGACTCAATGTGGAGCGGGACACCCAGATCGGCGTGCCGGTCTTCCTGGTGGTCGAGGACAACGTCCGCTTCTACTCGGCCTTCCTCCCCGTCATCTACAGCGAAGTCCAGAACCTGTCGGACTCCGTTCAGTTCGAGGCGGGTAACCGGTTGCAGCGCATCATGCGGATGCGTGCGCGGCCCAAGATCCTCCTGGCGACGACGTTCGAAGCGGCGTACGAAGACTTCGAGCGCTACCGCACCGCCATCATGGGCGTGTTCTCGGACATGCAGTTCCCCGAAGACGGCCAGCCCAACCCCGATGCGGGCCGGGAGTTGGTTCACGCGATCCGGAAGCTGCAGCCAGAGGTTCCGATCGCGCTGCAGTCCTCGCACGAGGAGAACCGCAGCGTGGCCGAGGAGCTGCAGGTCGGCTTTCTTTTGAAGGGCTCGCCCGACTTTCTCCATCAGCTGCGGCGCTACCTCTCCGAACACCTCTTCTTCGGCGAGTTCGTCTTCCGGAACCAGTCCGACGAGGAGATCGACCGGGCACCGGACCTGAAGACACTCGTCTCCAAGCTCCGGACCATCCCGGCGGAGAGTCTGGCCTACCATGCCACGCGACACGACTTCTCCCGGTGGCTGCGGGCCCGTGCCGAGTTCGGTCTGGCCGCCCAGCTCCGCCCCCGCCTCCTGGAGGACTACCCCTCGGTCGAGGCTCTGAGAGACAGCCTCATTCGGGACATCGATCAGTACCGCCGGGAGCGCAATCGAGGCTCCGTGAACCCCTTCCGGAGCGAGTTCTTCGACGGCGAGGAGGGGATCGTACAGATCGGAGGCGGCTCGTTGGGGGGGAAGGGACGGGGGCTGGCGTTCGCCAGTCGCCTTCTCGACGAGGTGCGACTCTCGGATCGCTTTCCCGGAGTCCACATCGGTGTGCCCGCGGCCGTGGTGCTGGGCACGGGCGTGTTCGACGAGTTCCTGGACGGCAACGACCTTCGCACGTTCGCGCTCCAGAGCGAGGACGAGCAGGAGACCTTGAGGCGTATCCTCGCCGCGCCTCTTCCGGGAGAGATCGTGGAGGCGCTCGAGCGGGTGGTCTCCGTCGTACAGGCCCCCATCGCCGTGCGCTCCTCGAGCCTCCTGGAAGATTCGCCGCAGCAACCGCTGGCGGGGATCTACGGCACCTGGATCCTGCCCAACGACTCCCGGGACGTCGGGCACCGCCTCGCACAGCTCGTGGACGCGGTGAAGCGAGTCTACGCAACCACCTTCGGGCGCAGGGCGCGGGCCTTCATCCAGGCGACGCCCTACCGTCTCGAGGAAGAGGCGATGGCCGTGATCATCCAACGGGTGGTGGGTGCCCGGCACGGCGATCGGTTCTACCCCCACCTCTCGGGCGTGGCGCGCTCACACAATTACTACCCCACGCCGCCGGGCCATCCGGAGGATGGCATCGCGGCGGTGGCGCTCGGGCTGGGCAAGACGGTGGCCGAAGGAGAGCCGTGTCTGCGCTTCGCGCCTCCGCATCCGGGCCACATCCTGGACCACTCGTCGGTGGAGGGCATGCTGGAAAGCTCGCAGAGACAGTTCTGGGGCCTCCGCCTCGGTGCGGATCCGCCCGCCGAAGGGTGGCGCAATGACGGCCCCCTGGTCCGCTACTCGCTGAAGGCGGCCGAGGAGGACGGAGTCCTCGGTGCGGTGGCCTCCACGTATTCCGCCCAGAACCATGCCGTGTACGACGGCATCGGACGCTCCGGGGTGCGCCTCGTGACGTTCGCGCCCGTGCTGAAGCACGGGCTCTTTCCTCTGGCGGATATCTTGCGTGAATTGCTGATCCTGGGAATGGCCGGCACGCGACTTCCAGTAGAGATCGAGTTCGCGGCCACATTGCCCGGCACCCGCAGAGAGGAGGCGGAGATGGGCTTCCTCCAACTGCGGCCTCTCGCCCACACTCGTGAAGGCGGAGACGTCGATCTGTCCTCGATCGACCACGACCGGGTGTTCTGCGAGAGCCCCTCCACGATGGGCCACGGGCGCATCGGCGGTCTCAGAGACCTGATCGTGGTGGACCGAAACGAATTCGACCGCTCCAAGAGCACGGAGTGCGCCGAGGCCGTCGCGAAGTTCAACGCACGGCTCACGGCCGAGGGGCGCCACTACGGCCTGATCGGAGTCGGCCGCTGGGGCTCGACGCAACCCTGGCTCGGGCTGCCCGTGGCCTGGGAAGATATCGCCGGCGCCCGCGTGATCGTGGAGGCGGGCTTCAAGGATTTCCACGTCACACCCTCACAGGGCACCCACCTCTATCAGAATCTCGCGTCTCTCGGCGTCGGGTACTTCACCGTCAACGCCGACGCCGGAGAGGGGTTCGTCGACTGGACGTGGTTGGCCGAATGCCCGGAAGTGGACCGGAAGGGATCGGTACGCTTGGTCCGCCTCGAGAAGCCGGTCGTAGCCATACTCAACGGCCGGGAGCGGCGGGGCGTGCTCCTGCGTCCCGACGGTGACCGGAATCCGAAGGAACGGTGAGGATTGTCGGGGGCCGGTGGAGGGGGAAGGACCTGGTCTCCCCGGGCCGACGGGTCCGCCCGACCTCCGAGGAGGTGCGCGCACGGTGGCTCGACCTTCTGGAGCCGCACTTGGCGGGAGCGCGCGTGCTCGACCTGTTCGCCGGATCGGGCGCGTTGGGGCTCGAGGCCCTCTCCCGCGGCGCCGCCGCCGCCGACTTCGTCGAGAACGGTCCGGCCGCCCTCCATGCGCTCAAGGCCAACGTGGCGTCGTGCCGCGGCGGCCAGCACCTCCGCATCCGGGTCTACAAGCGGGACGCCATCCCCTTCGTCGAGGCGCTGGATGCAGGAGTCTACGACGTAGTGTTCGCCGATCCCCCATACGGATCGGCGAAGCTCGACCGGGTGATCGGACGTTGGATGGAGGTCCCGTTCGGACGAATCCTGTCGGTTGAGCATGCTCGCGAACACGTACTTCCCGCAGAAGGTTCGCGGCACGATTTCGGCGAAACGCGTGTCACGATCCTCGGCCTGAAGGGGGCGGGGCGGAAGTCGAAGCGACGACCTTCGTGAACATGGGTGCAATCCTGGCGAAAAGGCCCCATCTTTCAGGAACCCTCCCGCGTAACCTCCCCTTACATTCCCAACGGAGAGAACGGACGCACCCATGGCTGCCTACGTGACGAGCCTCATGGAGGACGTGAAGGCCAAGAACCCTGCGGAGCCCGAGTTCCATCAGGCCGTGCAGGAGGTTGCGGAGTCGCTCGAGTTGGTCCTAGACCGCCGTCCCGAGTATCGGTCGGCCAAGATCCTCGAGCGGATCATCGAACCGGAACGGGTCCTCCTGTTCCGTGTGCCCTGGGTGAACGACCAGGGCGAAGTCCAGGTGAACCGGGGATTCCGGGTGGAGATGAACAGCGCCATCGGACCCTACAAAGGAGGGCTCCGATTCCACCCGTCGGTGACGCTGGGACTGCTCAAGTTCCTGGCGTTCGAGCAGGTGTTCAAGAACGCGCTCACCACGCTGCCGATGGGCGGCGGGAAGGGTGGGTCCGATTTCGACCCCAAGGGGAAGAGCGACCGCGAGGTCATGCGCTTCTGTCAGAGCTTCATGACCGAGTTGTACCGCCACATCGGACCCAATACGGACGTGCCCGCCGGTGACATCGGCGTGGGTGGGCGGGAGATCGGTTACCTCTTCGGGCAGTACAAGCGTCTCGCCAACGAGTTCACCGGTGTGCTCACCGGCAAGGGACTCAACTGGGGTGGTTCGCTCATCCGGCCCGAGGCTACGGGCTATGGCGCGGTCTACTTCGCCGCCGAGATGCTCGCTACCCGCGGAGAGACGCTTTCGGGCAAGCGGTGCCTCGTGTCCGGCAGCGGCAACGTCGCCCAGTACACGGCGGAGAAGCTGCTGGACCTGGGCGCGAAGGTCCTTACGTTCTCCGACTCGAGCGGCTACGTCTACGACGAGGATGGGATCGACCGCGAGAAGCTGGCGTTCGTCATGGAGCTCAAGAACGAGCGTCGGGGCCGCATCTCGGAGTACGCCGACAAGTACACGAACGCGGTGTACACGGAGGCGGATGCCGGAAACGACCACAACGAGCTCTGGGATCACGAAGCCGACTGCGCTTTCCCGAGCGCGACGCAGAACGAGATCAACGCCAAGGATGCCCAGAACCTTTTGAACAACGGTGTCTACGTCGTGTCCGAGGGCGCCAACATGCCTACGGTGCCCGAAGGCGTGGAGCTCTTCGTCCAGGAGAAGATCCTGTACGGTCCCGGCAAGGCGGCCAACGCCGGCGGCGTGGCGGTCTCCGGCCTGGAGATGGCCCAGAACAGCATGCGGTTCCAATGGAGCCGCGAGGAGGTGGACCAGAAGCTCCAGGGCATCATGAAGGACATCCATGCGCACTGCCTGGCGACGGCGGAAGAGTTCGGCTCGCCCGGCAACTACGTGCACGGAGCCAACATCGGTGGATTCCTCAAGGTCGCCGACGCGATGCTCGATCAGGGAGTGGTCTGAGCGAGCGATAGTCAGATGCCCGAGGGGAGAGGGGCGGGCCCGATGGGCCCGCCCCTCTTTTCGTTCGGGAAGAAGCGGAGGGAGGCAAGGGCGGGGTGCGCGCCGAGCTCTTCCACATCGTGGGGTGGCTGCTGCGCGACCTCGAAGCCGGCGAGGGAACGCCTTTCCCGGCCCGACCGCCGAACGAACCGCACGACCCGGTGCGCCCTGCCCACGACCTGCTAGATTGCAACAGGCACCCCTCTCGCCCCTCACCCCCCGCCGAAAGAGGAGCCTATGACCGACCCCTCCACCTCCGGCCGACGCTTCCGGGGACAGTTCCCCACGGATGCCGACGTCGTCGTGATCGGAGGAGGTATCGCCGGGACCGCAGCGGCCTACCACCTCGCGGCGAGCGGGGTGCAGACACTGCTGCTGGAGCGCGACCGCATCGGATCGGGCGCGACGGCGGCGGCGGTGGGTGTCCTGTCCCCACCGATGCGTCAGCCGTTCAACGAGACGGTCCACTTCCGGGGCGAGGATACCGCGCGCAGGATCTGGGAGTTCGCCCTGCGATCGATCTCCGGTCTGGCAGAGCTGGTCAGGTCACGGGGCGATGCCGAAGAGGTCGAGCTCGACCTGTCCGGGGGATACGTCCTGGCTGAGACGCACACAATGCATGAGATCGAGGCGTCGCACCGGGCGCTGGAGCGGGCGGGGCTGCCCGCCGAGTGGCTCACGTCGGAGGAAGTCCGTGTCCTGACCAATGGCCGCTGCTTCCACGGTGGATATCGCCTGGAGGGCGGAGGCAGCGTCGGTGCCTCGGCTGCGGCGGTCTCGCTGGCGCGCGCCGCCGAGGAAGCCGGTGCAACCGTGATCGAAGAGGTGGCCGTGAGCGCCACGAGGCGCAAGGACGGCTCCATCCACTGCGAGACGGCCGACGGCGAGGTGAAGGCCGGAATGGTGGTCTATGCGACACACGTCGATTCCCGGAGGTTCTCGACCTTCGCTGGTGACGAGATCGTGCCCATCCGGGGCCAGGGCCTGGTCGTGGCGAAGGGCGCACCGGTTTTCAAAGGCTCCTACGCGACACACTGGAAGCTGAACGTGTGGCGGAGCGACCCGGAGGGTCGCTTGATACTGGGAGGATGGCGACACGATGCATGGGACCGCTCCTACTGGAAGCTCCGTCCGCAGGTGGACGAGCACCTGCAGTCCGATATCCAGGGGTGGTTCGAGAACACCTTCCCCGACCAGGCGCCGCTCGCGATCGAGCGACGGTGGAGCGGCATCTTCGGGTGGACGGCCGACTACCTGCCGCTCGTGGGACCGCTGCCCGGGCGGGTCGGTGAGCTGGTGATCTCGGGCTTCAGCGGGGGAGGTCTTCCGTTCGCGTTCGAGGCTGGACGCATCATCGCATCGATCGTGAGCGAGGGTGAGCGTGTCGAGGGGGAAGAGCTCTTCAACCCTCGCCGATTCTCCACGTAGGACGAGTGCATGACGAAGTTTTCCCATCTGGCCGATGAGCTCGTGACCCTGTTCGGACGGGGCGTGGATGCGCCGCTCGACCCCGAGGGGTTCAACGCCCTCGCGCTCCGGGTCTTCGCCTGGCAGCTCGAGACGAACGCGACGTACCGGCGCTTCTGCCTGGGTCGTGGAGTCGGAGATGCGTCCGTCGAGCGCTGGCAGGACGTGCCCGCGGTGCCGGTGACCGCGTTCAAGCAGCTGGACATGATCTCGGCCGGGTCGACCGAGGTCGATATCGTCTTCCGCACGAGCGGGACCACGAGGGGCCAGGGCGTTCGCGGCCGCCACGCCGTTCCCCATCTCTCTCTCTATCGCGCGTCCCTCCTGCCGAATTTCCGGGCGTATCTCCTGCCCGAGGACGTGCCGCTTCCCCTCCTGTCTCTGATCCCGCCTCCTCGTGAGCTCCCCGACTCCTCCCTCTCGACCATGATCGGGACCGTAGCGGACGAGCTGTGCGACGGGGTCCGCTGGTTCGTGGACGGGCAAGGCCATCTCGACGTGGATGCGTTCCACGAGGAAGTGGCGGCGGTGTCCGCCGCCGGTCGGCCGGTGCTGCTCGTGGGTACCGCCTTTGCGTTCGTCCACCTCCTGGACGGGCTCGCGGATCGTGACCTCCGAGTGCGACTTCCCGAAGGAACCCGGATCATGGAGACCGGCGGCTTCAAGGGGCGAAGTCGGCGGATGGATAGAGACGCGCTCTACGAGGCCATCGACTCCCGGCTCGGGGTGCCGTCTGACCGAGTGGTGAACGAATACGGGATGACGGAGCTGCTGTCGCAGCTGTACGAGCCGATCCTACGTGAAGCTCCGGGCTCTCAGCGCCGGCACGTGCCCCCTCCATGGCTGAAGGTGCGCGCCCTCGATCCGGCGACGCTCTCGCCCTTGCCGGAAGGAGAGGTGGGACTGCTCGCGTTCTTCGATCTGGCCAACATCGGCTCCGTGTGCCACATCCTCACCGAGGATCTCGGGTCGATCTCCGGGGACGGCTTGCGTCTGCGGGGTCGGGTCGCCGGCGCGGAGCCTCGTGGGTGCTCGCGCGCCATGGAGGAGCTGATGGCGGCCGCGGAGGAACGGACGTGAGCTCCCGGTCGAAGCCCTTCCACGCCTGGGCGCTTCCCGCGGAGGTCGCCCTTCCCGGAGGCGCCGAGCTCCAGTTCGAGACGGGGGGTCTTCGGGTCCTCTATCCCGACGCCACGGTGGAGTGGATGCGACACGTCACCGACGTGCTCGACGGAGGACGAGAGGCCCTGCTGGGCCGGAGCGCGGCCGAGATCGCTCGGGTGCTCGGGCGCGTCGGCGGACGCTTTCTCGATCCGGAGGACCCGGTGCGGAGGGCTGCCGTGGAGCTGCTGCCCGCCACCTCCGGTCTCTCTCCGGCCATGGCCGAGGCCGTGCTGGACGGGATGGCCTCCGACTGGACCGCCGATCGCCTGGAGGGAATGTTGGTGGCGGAGCTCGGAGGGGGCGAGGCCGTCGACGGCTTCGTGCGCACGGGCCATGGGCAAGCGCGCGCGATCGGCCCCCGGCTGTGCACGCAGATCGTCTCCGGCAGCGTTCCGGGCGTCGGGGTCACCGCGCTGCTCAGAAGCCTGGTGGTCAAGGGGCCCACGCTCCTCAAGCCCGGGCACGGTGACGTGGTCCTTCCCGTTCTTTTCGCCTCGGCGCTCCGCGAGGAGGATCCCGACCTCGCGGACGCGACCGCCGTGATCTACTGGGCGGGAGGGAGCGAGCACCTGGAGGACGTTGCCCTGCGCGCCGCCGACGTCGTGACCGTTTACGGTGATGACGACACGATCGTGAGCCTGCGGGCCCGTTCGCCGGCGACCGCGCTCTTCGTGCCGTACCACCATCGTGTGAGCCTGGCGGTCGTCGGGCGTGACGCGCTCACCCCGGAGAGCGTGCGCAGGGCGGCGTGCGACGCCGCCGGGGCCGTGGCGTTCTTCGACCAGCGCGGCTGTGTGTCTCCTCAGGTGGTGTACGTGGAGGAGGGCGGTGAGGTCACCCCTCGCCGTTTCGCAGCCGAGCTGGCCGGGTCGCTGGCGGAGCTAGAGAAGCGGCTGCCCGGTGGGACTCTGGACGCGCTCGAGGCTTCCACCATCCACCAGCTCCGGGGGACCGCCGAGCTGAGGGCGGCCTCGGGTGATGGGGTGGAGGTACATCACGGCGGACCGGCAGCGTGGACCGTGATCTACGATCCCGCCCCCGCGTCCGCCGCTTCTTGCGTGGGACGCGTCGTGCGGGTCAAACCCGTGAGGGACCTTCTCCAGGTAGCCACGCTGGCCGCTCCCTTCCGCGAGCACATGCAGACAGCCGGGGTCGTGGGGTGCGGAGATCGGTTGGAGGCGCTGGCGAACGCGCTCGCCAGGGTTGGGCTTACTCGGGTGGCTCCGCTGAGCGCGGTGCCCTTCCCTCCCCCCTGGTGGCACCACGACGGGCAAGGGCCGCTCGGCGTCCTGCTTCGGTGGGTGGATCTGGAAGAGTGAGCCCATCGGGAGTCCCGCGGGCGACCGCTCAGAGGCGTTCTTCCAGGATCTTTCGGAGAGCCTCGGCCTGAGGCGCGGTGTATCCGAACAGGACCACCGCCTCCGGGAGCTCCTGCTTTTCGCCGTGCGCGCGGATCTCCTTCAGCATCAGGCGGGCCGCCTCTTCGAAGGGAAACCCGCCAACACCACTTCCCAGGACGGGAAACGCGACGTTCGTCATCCCCTTTTCGACGGCCAGACGAAGGGCCTCCCGAGTGGACGAGCGAATGGTCTGCGGGCTCGGTGGGAGGTCGCCCATCGCTGCGGCGTGGATCACCCATCGCGCCCGTAACGACCCGGCTCCGGTCACCGCCGCCCCGCCCACCTCAAGGGGGCCGTGGACCCGGACGTACTCGTCGCACTCGGCCTGGATGACGGTGCCGCCCTTTCGTGACAGGGCGCCGGCCACCCCTGCACCCATGCGGAGATGGTTGTTGGCGGCGTTGACCACTCCGTCCCCGTCGTAACCGGCGATGTCTCCCTGCTCGACGCGGATGAGCGTAGCCACGGGTCGGACTATTCCTCGTCCGGCTGCTGCTCTGCCCGCCAGACCACCATCTGTCGGCCGCCCTCCGGGTTCTCTTCGACCCGGACGGTCAGCGTATCGCCTTCATCGATACCCAGGTCATCACGGATATCCTGGGGAATCGTGATGCGTCCTCCGACACCGACAGAGACGTCGCCGTAGTAGAGCGTCCGAAAAATGGCCATCCACCCTCCTCGTTTGGTCAAGCTATAGCCGAACAATCTACAAGAAGTCCTCGACGAGCGCGACGAACGCGGAAGAGAATCTCGCGCCGGCGATTTTCGGGTGCGACTTGCTGAAGAGAACCTACGGCCCTTTCGTAGGGGGGACGTTCAGGCCCTCCCTTATCCCGAGCACGAGAAACCCGAATGAGCGACGATGGTTTCGCGGTGCGCCTCGAAGGCTTGACCAAGCGCTTCGGCAAGCACACCGCCGTCTCCGGCTTCGACCTGGAAGTACCCCAGGGCGTCATCTACGGACTCCTGGGACCCAACGGATCCGGCAAGACCACCACGATCCGCATGATCATGGGCATCCTCCACCCCGACGAGGGCACCGTGAGCCTGTTCGGCTCCGATCCGGATGTCACGCGGCGTACCAAGGTCGGATATCTGCCCGAGGAGCGCGGGGTCTACAAGAAGATGAAGGTTCTCGAGCTCATCATGTTCCTGGGCGAGATCCGGGGAATGAGCCGCCCCGAGGGACGGCGAAGAGGCCTGGTCTGGCTCGAGCGGATGGGCCTGCCGGAGTGGGCGGACAAGAAGGTGGAAGACCTCTCCAAAGGCATGCAGCAGAAGGTCCAGTTCATCAGCACGGTGATTCATGAGCCGGAGCTTCTGATCCTGGACGAGCCGTTCAGCGGCCTCGACCCGATCAACCAGGACCTGCTCGAGGAGATCGTGCTGGAGTTCCACAAGAAGGGAACGACGATCCTGTTTTCCACGCACCTCATGGATCAGGCCGAGCGGCTCTGCGAGCGGGTCTGCCTGATCTCCAAGTCCCGGAAGGTCCTCGACGGCGACCTCCGAGCGATCAAGGCCGCGGAGCGCAAGGACGTCGTTGCGGTGGAGTTCGACGGCCCCGACGGCTGGCTCTCGGGCCCGGAGGTGACCCACATCGAGGCCCACAACGGCGCTGTCCACCTCCTTCTCAAGGAGGGCGCCGACCATCAAGCGATCCTGCGCAGGGGGGTCGAGTCGGGCGCGGTGATCAGGCGCTTCGACCTGGTGGAGCCCCGGCTTCACGAGATCTTCGTTCGACATGCCGGGGACGAAGCCGCGGGAGACGCTGGCCTTCCCCCCGAGCTCGCAGCCGTGGCCGAGAGAGGTGCACGATGAACATGGTCTGGGCGGTCATTCGGCGTGAGTACATCCAGCGCGTACGTTCGAAGTGGTTCATCTTCTCGACCATCGGCGGGCCGCTTTTCATGATCGCGGTGATGATCATCCCGATCTACTTCTCGTCCAGAAACGAGGAAGCCGGGCGGAAGATCGCCGTGGTCGATCGCACGGGGGTCCTCGCCGAGCGTCTCACGTCCGCCCTCTCGGAAGGCGGCTACGACGTTCGGACCGAGGCGTGGAGCGACACCGTCGTCCCACATCTCACGCAGGAGATCACCGACAAGAAGCTCGGCGGCTTTCTGGTCCTCGACGACAGCACGCTCACCAGCGGTCAGGCCCTCTACTACGGGGCCAAGCGGCCTTCTACGCTCCGGACGCTGACGATCAAGCAGGCGGTCGTGGCCGCGGCGCTCGAGGAGCAGCTCTCCGGACGCGGCGTCGATGCCGCGGCGATGGTGAAGGGTGGAGAGCTGCGCGTCGAGGTGCTCTCGGACGAGAGCGACGTCACCCAGCGGGAACTGGCGGTCGGCTTCGGCGGTGCGTTCTTCCTCTACATGGTCATCCTCCTGTACTCCGTGGCCGTCATGCGCGCGACCCTCGAGGAGAAGACGAGCCGCGTGGTGGAGGTCGTCATCTCCTCGATGAAGCCGTGGCACCTGATGCTCGGCAAGATCCTGGGTGTGGGGAGCGTAGGACTCACCCAGATGGCGGTCTGGGCGCTGTCCGCGGGGTTGATCTTCTCGGCAGGGATTCCCGCGATGATGGCCGCGCGACCGGAGCTGTCCTCCCTTACGGACGTCAAGGGCCTTGCGCCGGGGGCGGGCATTCTCGTCCTGTTCGTGGTGTTCTTCCTCTTCGGGTTCTTCCTCTTCTCGAGCATGTACGCGGCTGTGGGCGCGATGTGCAACACGGACGAAGAGGCGCAGCAGGCCCAGTTGCCGGTGACGCTGCTCATCATCGTGCCGATGCTCTTCATGAGCCCGGTCATGCAGAATCCGACGTCCGCGATGGCCGTGAGCATGTCCCTCTTCCCCTTCTTCAGCCCCGTTCTCATGTTCGCGCGCGCGGCGGGCGGTGCGGCGCCGTTCTGGCAGGTCGGGCTCTCCTTGGTGCTCATGACGCTCACGATCGTGGTCGTCGCATGGGTCGCGGGCCGCATCTACAAGGTCGGGATCCTCATGGCGGGCAAGCGGCCCACGTTGCCCGAGCTGATCCGTTGGGTGAAGGAGGCCTGAGCCGGCCGACTTCCTGTCGAACGGGAAGGCCTGTACAATGGGACCGCCCGTGCGGCCACGGGCGGTTCGGCCTTTCCCATTTCGGAGGTGACGGTGGCGGACAATCGAGAGCTCGCGGCACTCCTGGCACGTCTGGCCTATAGAGAAGGGGAGTTCCGGCTCTCGTCCGGTCGCACCAGCTCCTTCTACCTCGACGTGAAGCAGGTCACCTACCATCCGGAAGGGGTCGGCCTGGTTGGAGCGGCGGTGACGGCCATCGGGGACGAGTTCGGGGTCCAGGCGGTCGGCGGGCCGACGATGGGCGCCGACGCGATCGTAGCCAGCGCCGTGTGGGCCTCCAGGGGCACGGCGACCCCCCTGACCGGCTTCGTGGTCCGGAAGGAGGGCAAGAAGCACGGCCTGCAGAAGTGGATCGAGGGGGTCTCGCCCGAAGGGAAGCGGGTCGCCCTCGTCGAGGACGTGGTGACCTCGGGCGGGTCGGTCCTCCGGGCGCTCGACGCGGTCCGGGAGGCGGGCGCCGAGGTGGCCGTGGTGGTGGCCGTGGTGGACCGGGAAGAAGGTGGTGCGACGGCTGTCGAAGAGGCGGGCGTGCCGTTCCGGGCGCTGTGCACGCTCTCCGAGATACGGGCGGCTCACTAACGGGTCGCTGAGGAAGGGAGTCCACTAGCCGGGCGTATCACGGCCGCGCTGCGGGTCGGGGGCGAACGGAAGGGGCTAGCCCGGCCCGCCGCCTCCCTCGAACGCTTCGACATCCTCGTAGTAGCGGCGAGCGATCTGCGCGCTCGCCGGATTCGTGTAGAGCTCCGCGACCGGACGGGCGATGAGCTGCACGATCTGCTCCGCGACCTCGTCGGCGCTCTGGGCCTGCACTCGGCCGCCGCTCGGGGGGGACGCTCCCTGCGGAGCCCCGAGCGCGTTGCCGTGGAAGTCGGTGTCCACCACACCGGGCATGACGAGCGAGACGTGGACCTCCGGGTATTCCTCGCGCAACTCCATGCGCACGTTGGCGGTAAGCGCGTTGACGGCAGCTTTGGCGGCGTTGTACGCGGACCGGAACGTCACCAACGGAACCCGGCCCAGGAAGGACGAGACGTTGATGACGTGGCCGGATCCGCGCTCCTTGAAGTGCGGTACGATCGCCTGCATGCCGTAGAGCGCCGACTTGAGGTTGACCGCCATCATCTCGTCGACCTCGGCGTCGGTCAGCTCCAGCGGCTTCCGGAAGATCCCCCTGCCGGCGTTGTTGACCCACACGTCGACTCGTCCGAAGGCTTCGATAGCCTCGTCTCGCAGCCGTTCCATCTCCCTGCGTCGGGTGACGTCCGTGACCACGGCCACGGTGCGGTCACCTGCGCCGCGCGCGAC
The DNA here is from genome assembly GCA_963751265.1 of uncultured Gemmatimonadales bacterium. Classification (GTDB taxonomy): domain Bacteria; phylum Gemmatimonadota; class Gemmatimonadetes; order Longimicrobiales; family Gaopeijiaceae; genus SZUA-318. The sequence continues at coordinate 451,223 of CAVVTU010000005.1, forward strand.
CGCCTCGAGCTCGTTCCGCCGGCGGGCTCCCAGGGCCAGCGCGTGACCGGCCTTGCCCATCCGGCGAGCCAGAGCCGCTCCGATGCCGCTGCTGGCGCCCGTGATGACGACGACCTTGCGTTCCACCGGTTCCTCCCACTAGTGCCTGTCGGGCGCGGGAACGGGCCGCCCGCCGAGCTCCGCGAGCACCTCGTCGTGGAGCACCCCGTTGGTGCTGACCCCCGAGCCTCCATGGATCGTGGCCTCCCCCTGGACGGTGGTGAAGCGACCGCCGGCCTCGGTGAGGATGGTGAGAAACGGACCGGCATCCCAGGCCTCCAGGATCGGGTCGACCATCACCTCGGCTCGGCCCGTAGCCACCAACGCATGGCCATAGCAGTCACCCCAGGTCCGCACGAGCCCGGCCCGGCCCTGCATCCGTTGCCACCCGGCACCCACGTCTCGACCCAGGATCTCGCCCGGGTCGGTCGTGAGGATCAAGGCATCCTCGACGCGGCGCACGTCGGAGACGTGGCAAGTCACGCCGTCCCAGGTGCACCCGAGACCTCGGCCCGCAGCCACCGTCTCCTGGAGGGGAGGGAAGTGGGCCACGCCGACCGCGGGCTCGTTCTCCAGCTCGACGCCTACGAGCACGCCGTACAGGGGGACCCCACGAATGAACGACCGTGTCGCGTCGATGGGGTCCAGGATCCACCGGACACGCGCTCCGTCGCTGGAGACGCCAAGCTCCTCTCCGAGGATGGCGTGATCGGGATAGCGTTCGCCGATCCTGCGCCGCAGCAGTTCCTCGGCCCCACGGTCCGCGGCGCTGACCGGACTGCCATCGGCCTTGGCTTCGTGGTCGACGAGTCCTCCGAAGTACCGGAGGGTGAGCGCGCCCGCTTCGTGGGCGATCTGGATGGCGAATTCCAGGAGCTCTCGGACTTCGTCCTGGGCAGATGGATCGGTCATGGAGCGCGGGAGGAGATGATGGATGGGCGGTCGTGTCAGCTCGAGCCGGCGCGCTGCTGGAGCCGCTGGTTCTTGCGGCGGTACATGTCCTCGTCGGCGGTCTGGATCACGTCTTCCGTGGTCTTCATGGATTCGGGATCGAACTCCGCAAACCCGACGCTCACGGTGACGCCATACTCCGACATCACGGCGTCGGTCTCCACCCGCTTGACCACGCGGCTCACGTAGAGCTGGGCCCCGTCGATGTGACTCTCCGAGAGCACGGCCACGAATTCGTCGCCTCCGTAGCGGGCAACGAGATTCATGGAGCGATTCTCCTCGTCCAGAATCTGGGCGAAGGCGCGAAGGATGTCGTCGCCGACCAGGTGGCCCAACGTGTCGTTGCAGCGCTTGAAGTCGTCGAGATCGAAGACCGCGACAGCGAGAGAACGGCCTCGCCGAGCGGCGGCGACCTCGGTGTCCAGGTGGATCTGGAGGCGTCGGCGATTGGGCAGGCCCGTCAGCGGGTCGGTCAGAGAGAGGGCCTGGAGGCTGCTGTGGAGGCGGGCGTTCTCGAGGGCCACCGACGCCTGGCTCGCCAGACGCTGGAGGACTCCCGTGTCGTCATCGGTGAAGTGGCGGGGTCTGCGGCTGCCGGCCGTGAGTACCCCCGCGACCTGGGCCGCGACGATCAGGGGCACGCCCATGCCGGATCCCGATTCGAGATGGGGCCGCAGGTGGGCCGGCACCAGGATGCTGGAGGAGAGGTCGTCGAGGACGACCGGGCGTCGCTCCTCGATGAGGCGCTCCGCGAGATCGCCCGTGAGGTCCCAGGAAAGCCCCTTCGGAAGGTCGATGTTGCCCCCGGATTCGGCGACCTGCGCCAGCTGTCCCGACCCTCCGTCGAGCAGCCAGACGCTGGCGCCGTCCACGTCGATGACGTTCAAGACGGCTTCGATCACCTTGCCCAGCACTTCCTTCGGATCGAGGGAGCTCGCCAAGGCCCGACCGATCTCTTCGATCTGTTCCGCCTCCCGTCGACGTCGCTCCAGCTCTTCGATGTGGAACGCGTTGTCGATCGCGACCGACGAAATGTCCGCGATGCCCTTGAGGAGGTCGAGATCCTCCGCCGAGTAGGTGTCGGGTTCGTAGCTCTGGGCGCTGATCGTTCCCACGATCCGGCCCTTGTAGATCATGGGCGCAGAGATCGCGGACCGCGTGACCTCGGACATTTCCTCGCCCAGCACCAGGAGGCGCCGCTCATCGAGACGGTCCTGGATGATGGCGGGCTTGCGCGTGCGGATGACCTCGCTGTCCGAGCCGCGGTAGGTGATGTCCACCCGCTCCACCTGCCCCCTGTCGGCGAAGAAGACGATGGTCGCCAGGTCGCGGGCGTGATCGTAGAGGGATATGTAGAACCCCTCGGCCTCGAGCACGCGCCCCGTCTCGTGATAAATCGCGGTATAGAGGTCGTCCGCACCGAGCGTTCCTGCCAGGGTGCGCCCGATATCGAGAAGGACACGATAACGGGCCCCGATGCTCGACTGAGGGTGATGGGGATCTGATGCGGACATGGAATGCACCCTAGCGAAACCGGACGCCCGACCGAGGTCGCCCGGCGACTCGCACCGTCATGACTTCGCTCACTGGTCGGTTGTCGGAGGGCTACGGAACCGGCGAGTCCACATTTACCGCCGCGGCCACGATTCGGCCCAACGCCTCACCTCCGCCGCGTTGGCCCTACCCTGTGCTCGACTGGGTCACCGGTCCCACTCCGCCGGACGGCGGCAGAGTGCCAATTCTTCGTGATTCCATAATAGGTCTCCTGTCGCCCCCGTACAACAACGATCAGGACTCGCCGGGAGCGGCATTATCGTCCTCTTCGGAGGCCAATCGGTCGAGATAGTGGCCGATCTCGTAACCCACGGCTCCCAGGAGGCGCGCCTCCCGGAGGTCGGGCTCGGCTCGGGTGATGAGGGTCCGCAGCGTGCGCATCACCGCAGACGGCCTGCGCGCCTTGTAGAACTGGATGCGCCCCAGCCCGTCCTCGAGAGCCGAGAACGTCTCCTCCAGCTCCTCCTGAGTGGGCGGGCGTGTCGCCCGGCGGCCACGCGGCAGATCCTGCTCGACGCCGCTTCCCCCCAGGAAGATCTCGTAGGCGAGCACGAGGCAGGCCTGGGCCAGGTTGAGGCTGGGCCATTCGGGGTCGGTGGGAATGATGGCGACCGCGTGGCACCGATCGAGCATCGCGTTGGTGAGGCCGCGGTCCTCACGTCCGAAGAGCAGGGCGACGCGGCCCTCCGCCGTGCGCTCCGCCACCACCGGAGCGATCTCCCGGGGCCGCGTGTAGTTGCGTCCTGCGGTGCGGGCGCGTGCCGTCGTTCCGACGATGAAGGACGCGTCGGCGACGGCCGAGTCGAGGGTCTCGTGAAGCGTGGTCGCCTCGATGACGGGCCCGCTCCGATGCGCGATGCCCCCGATGCGCCAGGGATCGAATTCGTCGGGCTCGACAAGGCGCAGATCGCGGAGGCCGAAGTTGAGCATCACGCGCACGACGCCCGCGATGTTCACGACGTCCTTGGGATGATCGAGGACGACGGTGATCCGGGAACGCAGGTCGGAAGACGTCATGACCGCCGGGGGCCCGCGACTACTCCTCGTCGCGGTCCGTCGGCTCCTTGAGCTCTCCCTTGAAGTTCCGAATTCCGAGCCCGATCCCGCGTGCGAGCAGCGGGAGCTTCTTGGCTCCGAACAGGAGCGTGACGACCACGAAGACGAGGACCGCCTCCAAGATTCCGAACCCGGCGATCTGGGGAGCAGCGGTGGGCGGCGTCACTTCAGCAACACCTTGGCGATCGTCTGCTTCTGCATATTCGATGTCCCCTCGTAGATGGTGCCTATCTTGGCGTCACGGTAGAGCTTCTCGACGGGATACTCCTTGGTGAAGCCGTACCCGCCGTGAAGATCGATACACCGGGACGTGACGCGTTGGGCCATCTCCGACGAGAAGAGCTTGGCCATGGCCGCCTGGACCAGGAACGGCTCGCCCGCGTCCTTGAGGCGTGCCGCGTTGTACACCAGCAGGCGGGCGGCCTCGATCTCGGTGGCCATCTCCGCCAACTCGAACTGGACGCCCTGGAACGCAGCGATTGCCCGTCCGAACTGCTCACGCTCCTGAACATAACTCACGGTATGATCCAGGGCCCCGCGGGCCAGTCCGATCATCTGGGCACCGATACCGATGCGGCCCTCGTTGAGCGTCTCGATCGCGACCCTGTAGCCTTGCCCGACCTCGCCGAGGACGTTCTCGGCGGGAACGCGGACGTCCTCGAGGACCAGCTCCGTGGTGGAGGAAGCGCGGATGCCGAGCTTGTCTTCCTTCTTGCCTACCGAGAAGCCTTCGAACTCACGCTCCACCAGGAACGCCGTGATGCCTTTGTAGCCGGCGTCCGGGTCGGCGTTGGCGAACACGATGTAGAGGCCAGCCTCCGCCCCGTTGGTGATCCACAGCTTCCGCCCGTTCAGGACCCAGGCGTCGCCATCCAGCGCTGCGCGAGAGGCCAGCGCGAAGGCGTCGGAGCCGCTTCCGGCTTCCGACAGAGCGTAGGCGCCGACCGTTCCGGACGCGAGCATCGGGAAGTAGCGCGCCTTCTGGTCCTCGTTGGCCCACCGCTTGACCGCGTTGATGACCAGTGTGTTCTGCACGTCCACGAGCACACCCACGGAGGGGTCGACCCTCGAGAGCTCCTCGACGACCAGAACGGAGGTGAAGAAGTCCGCGCCGGTGCCGCCATGTGCCTCGGGGATCTCGATTCCCATGACGCCCAGCTCGAACAGCTGTTCGACGATACCCGGGTCCATCCGCTGATCGCGGTCCATCTCGGAAACCTTGGGCGCGATCTCGGAGGTCGCGAAATCCCGGACGGCTTCCTGGAAGAGCCGCTCCCTTTCGTCGAGGGCCGTGAGGGCAGGCCGAAGGTCGGTGATGAGGGCGGTCATGATGCACCTTGGTATGGCAGGTCGCTGAAAGGAGGAGCATCCCGCGGGAGGCCGCACATGCTCTCGTCGCACGTCGAACCGGCGGTGGCTCCCTACCCCGGGCACGCTGCGCCGGTTCATCTCGATTCGCTCGATGGTCACGCGGGGCGACCTCGGCGGTGCGCTCCACGCGCCCGCCGCTGCATCGGATCGCTCCGCTCAGGAATCTACCACTCGCGCGCCTCCCGGGGAGCATCGACGGCGTCCGGGGGTGACCACCCGCGCAACGCCTCGGGTAGCTCGAGCGTTCGTCGGTGCCGCTCGAGCTCCTCGGGCGTGAACTCCCCGACGTCGGTCAGGACGGTGGTGATCCACGCCAGCGGCACCGCCTCGAAGTACCGGTTCCAGACGTCGACGCCCTTCGGAGCACGCCAGACCTCGCCGGGGGGCCGGTCGTCGGTCAGGCGCTGGGGGAAGCCGGGCGGCAGAATCTTGGTCCGGTCGGTGACGACGCGGACGGGAACGCCGGCGCGCCTGGCGGCTTCGGACGCGGCTGTGCTGCCGATCTTGTTCACCACGCCCAGATCTCCGATCGAGTCGGCGCCGATGAGGACGAGCGCGCAATCCGGGACGAGGCTGGTGGCCGCGGCGTCCACCGCGACCGTCGTCCGGATTCCGGCGTCCGCAAGACCCGCTGCGAGCGTTCGGCCCTCGAAGCGAGGTCTGCCTTCGAGGCATACGACCCGAAGCTCGCGTCCGCGCGCTCCCTCCAGAAGTGTTCTTCGAACCGTGGACGAGGACGAGACGGTCAGGATCGATCCTGACTCCGGGAGGACGCTCCCTGCGGCTTTGGCGGCCTGCTGAACCCACTCCTGGATTTCCGCCCCGAACCGCTCGGCGGCCCTGGCGGCCTCGGCACGGACGTCTTCAACCCGGCGTGAGGTCCTGGTGGCATCCAGCACCGCGCGGGCCAACGCCACGACCGGCGCCATCGCGGGTTGGGCGTCGAGGATCGCCCGCGCCGTAGCTCCGAGGGCTTCACGCAACTCCTCCGCCGATGCGGCCCGTGCACCAAGTGCGACCGCGCGCATCACATTCGCCGCCCGGGCGGCCAACTCCGCCGCCCCCGAGGAGGTGTCGGACCTGAGTGGCGCAACGAGCGCATCGAGGTGCAGGGATGGGCCCATGGTGAGGCGTCTCGCGAAAGGCTCCGAAAGGCGAGGGGAACAGGCAAGTTAGGAGGGTTGACGCCCCCCCAAAACCCCGCCATCGTCAGGCCGCGAGCAGGTGGCTGAGCGAGGGAGTCGGAACGCCGGCCCGGATTCGAGGGCATGGCGTTGCGGAATCGGCCCACTCCCCTTCCCGATCACCATCCAGCGTTGCCAAATCCCGTTTCGGAGGACCTGATGTCCGACATCCCGAGCGATTTTCTGTACACCGAGGAGCACGAGTACCTGAAGCCCGCCGGCGAGGAGGGAGAGTACCTGGTCGGCATCACCGATTACGCACAGGGTGAGCTCGGGGACGTGGTCTTCGTCGAGCTGCCCGAGGTCGGCAACTCCTTCCAGAAGATGGAGACGTTCGGAACCATCGAAGCCGTGAAGGCCGTGAGCGATCTCTTCTGCCCGGTACGGGGTGAGGTTCTGGACGTAAACTCCGGCCTGGACGACGATCCTTCGCTGGTCAATTCCGATCCGTACGGTGCCGGCTGGATGATCCGCCTGAAGGTGGAGAACACCAGCGACCTCGACGGTCTCCTCGACGCCGACGCCTACGCAGAGCACGTCGGCTGACGGCGGGAGCATGACGACACGCATAGACCCGCCGGCGGATTTCGAGAGCCGGCACATGGGGCCCGGCCCCGCAGACATCGACGAGATGCTCGGCACTGTGGGCTATGAGACCATGGACGGCCTCCTCGCCGACGTGGTGCCCACCTCGATCCGTCTGGATCGTGCGCTGGATCTGCCCGAGGCCGTTCCCGAGGCGGCCCTCCTCGATCGACTGCGCTCCATCGCCTCGGAGAACGAGGTGCGGCGCTCGTACATCGGGATGGGGTACCACGACACCTCCGTGCCGGGTGTGATCCTGCGCAACATCCTCGAGAACCCGGGCTGGTACACCCAGTATACGCCGTACCAGGCCGAGATCTCGCAGGGCCGCCTCGAGGCGCTCCTCAACTACCAGACCATGGTCATCGACCTGACCGGCCTGGAGATCGCGAACGCTTCGCTCCTGGACGAGGGAACCGCCGCCGCGGAGGCCATGCACCTCGCGATCGGCGAGGCACAGGGAGACGCCAACACCTTCTTCGTGTCGGAGCGGTGCCACCCGCAGACGATCGACGTCGTGCGCACGCGGGCCTGGCCATTGGGTGTCGACGTGGTCGTGGGCGATCACCGGACGTCATCTCTCGACGGAGTGTTCGGGGCGCTCGTGCAGTATCCCGCTACCGACGGCGAGGTCCTGGACTACCGGGACTTCTGTGAGCGGGCGCACGAGGCGGGCGCCATCGTGGTGGCGGCGGCCGATCTCCTCTCGCTCGCGCTGCTCACGCCTCCGGGCGAGTGGGGTGCGGACATCGCGGTCGGTAACACGCAACGCTTCGGCGTGCCGATGGGCTTCGGCGGACCCCACGCCGCGTACATGGCGACGCGTGAGGCGTTCCGCAGGAAGATCCCGGGTCGGATCATCGGCGTCTCGGTCGATCGGGAAGGGAAGCCCGCGCTTCGCATGGCGCTGCAGACGCGCGAGCAGCACATCCGGCGCGAGAAGGCCACGTCCAACATCTGCACCGCTCAGGTGCTTCTGGCCATCATGGCGGGCGCATACGCGGTATACCACGGGCCACAGGGCGTCCGCTCCATCGCGGCACGGATCCGGGACCTGACGGCGGTGCTCGCCGAAGGGCTGCGCCGGTTGGGTCACGAGGTGCTCACCGAGGTCTTCTTCGACACGCTGCGGGTGCGACCCTCGGGCCGTGACGCGACCGACATCTTGTCGCTGGCGACCGAGCTGGGGATGAACTTCCGGGACTTCGGAGACGGGACGATCGGCGTGTCCCTCGATGAGCCGACCCGTCCCGAGGACGTCGACGACATCCTCACGGCCTTCAACGGCGGGAGGCCGCCGGAGATGAACGCACGGGGCCTGACGGAAGCCGTCGACACGCCCGAGCTGCCCGATACCCTGCGGCGCACCTCGGCCTACCTCGAGCATCCGGTGTTCAACCGATACCGGTCGGAGACCGAGATGCTGCGTTACCTCCACAAGCTCGAGTCCAGGGACCTCTCGTTGAACACGAGCATGATCCCGCTGGGCTCCTGCACGATGAAGCTCAACGCCACGACGGAGATGGCGGGACTCACCTGGCCCGAGTTCGGGCGCATGCACCCGTTCGTGCCGATGGACCAGGCGGCGGGCTATCAGCGGCTCTTCCAGGAGCTGGAGTCCTGGCTGGCCGAGATCACGGGTTTTCGCGCCGTGTCTCTACAGCCCAACTCGGGGGCCCAGGGAGAGTACACGGGGCTGATGGTCATCCGGGCGTACCACCAGGACCACGGGGAGGTGCGGAGAGACGTGTGCCTCATCCCGTCCTCGGCGCACGGCACCAACCCCGCCAGTGCCGTGATGGCGGGAATGAAGGTCGTCGTCGTGCGCTGCGACGAGCGCGGCAACGTCGACGTGGACGACCTGAGGGCCAAGGCGGCCGAGCACGCGGATCGACTGGCTGCGCTCATGGTCACCTACCCGTCCACGCACGGCGTCTTCGAGCCGGGTATCCGTGAGATCTGCGACATCGTCCACGAGCACGGAGGGAAGGTCTACCTGGACGGAGCGAACCTGAACGCCCAGGTGGGACTGGCTCGGCCCGGTGACTACGGGGCCGACGTGTGCCACATCAACCTGCACAAGACGTTCGCGATCCCGCACGGCGGAGGCGGACCGGGCATGGGGCCGATCTGCACCACCGACGAGCTGGCCCCCTACCTGCCGGGGCACGTCGTCCATCCCGTGGGCGGCGAAAAGGCGATCAGTGCGGTTTCGTCCGCGCCGTGGGGCAGCGCGAGCATCCTCACGATCTCCTGGGCGTACATCGCTCTGCTCGGAGCTCGGGGCGTACGCCGGGCGTCCGAGGTGGCCATTCTCAACGCCAATTACATGGCGAAGCGTCTCGAGCCACATTTCGATATCCTCTATCGGGGCCAAAGCGGACTGGTAGCCCACGAGTTCATCGTGGACCTGCGCCCGCTGAGGCGGACCTCCGGTATCACCGAGGAGGACGTGGCCAAGCGTCTGATGGACTACGGATTCCACGCGCCCACCGTCTCGTTTCCGGTTGCCGGAACGCTCATGATCGAGCCCACCGAGAGCGAGCCGCTGAGCGAATTGGACCGTATGTGCGACGCGCTGATCTCGATCCGGGAAGAGATCCAGGACGTCGAGACGGGCGTGGCGGACCGTGAGGACAACGCGCTGAGGAACGCGCCGCACACGGCAGCGATGGTGACCGCGGACGAGTGGACCCATGCCTACGCCCGATCGATGGCCGCCTATCCCTCGCCCTCGACACGGGACATGAAGTTCTGGCCTTCGGTGGGCCGGGTGGAAAACGCGTACGGCGACCGCAACCTCGTCTGCGCTTGCCCTCCCATCGAAGAATACGCGGGAGTCGCCGACGAATAGGCCGACCGCCTCCGGGGTTCCGAGGTCGTTTCGCCCGGAGCCTCGGAGCGGTCCCTCCGGGTGGCTCCCTACAGAGAAAGGAGAGCACCATGGCACGACTCACGTACCACGGCCACGCGACCTGCACCCTCGAGACCGACGACGGAACCAAGCTCGTCTTCGACCCGTTCTTCGCGGACAACCCGAAGACCGATCTGACGGTCGACGACGTGGCGGCGGACTACATCTTGTGCTCGCATGGCCACTTCGATCACTTCGCCGACGCCGTGCCCCTGGCGAAGCGGACCGGAGCCACCATCATCTCCACCTTCGAGCTCGTCAGCTTCTGCAACGAGAACGGGGTCGAGAACGGACACGGCATGAACATCGGGGGAGCCTTCAACTTCCCGTTCGGGCGGGTGAAGCTCACCCCGGCGCTGCACACCGGCTCCGTGGTCGGTGACACCGAGGGCACGCACACGACCGACTGCAGCGGCTTTCTGGTGGAGTTCAACGGGAAGCGCTTCTACCACTCCGGCGACACGGCGCTGATCATGGACTTCCAGCTGCTCAAGGGGCAGGTGGACGTCGCGCTCCTTCCCATCGGCGACAACTTCACGATGGGGCCGGACGACGCCGCCCGGGCCGTGGAGATGATCGAGCCGAACGTCGTGATCCCCATCCACTACAATACCTGGCCGCTGATCGCGCAGGACCCGGAAGAATTCCGGAGGAAGGTGGGTGATCGGGCCAGGGTGGAGATCGTGGAGCCTGGATCGAGCTACGAGTTCTGACCGCACGGAGGAGCTCCGCTGGCGGCTGATCTTCGATCGGCCAGCCGATGGCGCCCGGAACATGGCGCTGGACCATGCGCTCGCGCAGGAGTGTGAGCGGGGAGAAGGGGTTCTTCGTTTCTACGGCTGGTCGGCGCCTACGGTCTCCTTCGGGCGCAACGAGCCCACACGGGGGCGTTACGAGGCCGCCTTCCCGGAGGCCCTCGGGATCGGGTTCGTGCGCCGCCCAACCGGGGGACGCGCCGTGCTCCACGACGAGGAGATCACCTACGCGGTGGTCGCGCCGTTGAGGGCGTTGGGAGGGCTGCGGGAGGCGTACCACCGCGTCAATCGCGGCCTGCTCGCGGGCCTCAGGGCCCTCGGTGTGCCGGCCGATCTCGCGATGGGCACGGCGGTCCAACGGCCGGACGCCGGCCCGTGCTTCCAGGCGCCCGCCCCCGGCGAAGTGACGCTCGCCGGGAGGAAGCTCGTCGGAAGCGCCCAGGTTCGGGTGGGTGGCTCGTTCCTGCAGCATGGCTCGATCATCCTGCGCGGGGATCAGTCCCGTCTCACGAGCATGACCGGCGAGGCGGACGACCCGAGGCCGCCCGCCACGCTCGAAGAAGCGCTTCCCGGGATCGAGCCGGCGGCCGTGGCCGAGCAGCTTGCGGTCTCCATGCGTCTTGCGCTGGGGGGGTCCTGGTCCGAGCGTGGGTATCGTTCCCGGGAGGTGGAGGTCGCCCGAGAGCTCCAGACGGGGCGGTACGCCCGTGCCGACTGGACCTGGCGTCGATGACCGGGGCCGACGGGCCGGTGGACGACCCCACAAGGAGAGCAGAGAGATGAGCGAGAGTGGAGGGTGGTGCAGGATTCTCCTGGTCGTCGCCGTGGTGACGGGCCTGGGTGCATGCAGTGGGGGCGAGGGACCGACCCGTCAGGCCGCCTTGGACCCATTTTGTGCGAAGGTCCTCCCCAAGGTGGACTCGTTCGAGGCCAAGATGCGCGAGGAGCATCCGACGCCCGAAGACCCGCGCTACGGAGGCACCGTCGTGGTCGGAACGATCGGTGAGCTCCGTGACGGCATGAACGGACTCCTCGCCGGGGACTATGCGTCCCGACAGCATCAGAACTTCCTGAACCTGATGACGCTTGTCCAATACGACGACAGCCTGAAGCCGAAACCCTACTTGGCGGAGTCGTGGGAAGTCTCGCCGGACGACACGGAGATCACATTCCACCTCCGCCACGATGTGTATTGGCACGACGGCGTTCCGACCACCGCGCGCGACGTCGCGTTTACCTACGAGCGGGTCACCGACCCGAAGACGGGCTATGCCAACAACTCCTTCTGGGACCGATACGTCCGGGGGGCCGCAGGTATCGAAGTGCTCGACGACTACACGGTCAGGGTCCACATGCAGCCCCAGGCGGACTTCATGGATCCCTGGCGGTCCCTCGCCATCATGCCGGCGCACCTGCTCGAGGATGTGCCCGTTGACCAGCTCCGCCAGCACCCGTACGGCATGAAGTGCCCGGTCGGAAACGGCCCCTTCGTCTTCGTCGGGCACGAACCTCAGGACCGTTGGGTGTTCGGGCCCAACTACGCCTTCCCGCAGGAGTTGGGCGGGCGGCCTTTCGTCGACCGCTACGTCTACCGGATCATCCCGGAGCAGACGACGCTTCTCACCGAGCTCCTCACCGGAGGTATCGACGTCTACGTCCAGCTGCTCCCGGATCAGGCCGAGCAGGTCCGGGAGGCCCCGAACCTGGGGCTCGTTCACTTCCCGTTCCGCAACTTCGTGTTCGTGGCCTGGAACTCCCGTCGCCCGCAGCTTGCCGATCCGAGTGTCCGTCGTGCCATCACGATGGCCACGAACCGCCAGGAGATCGTGCAGTCGATCCTGAAGGGATACGGCAGGGTGGCCAATTCGACGGTGCCCCCCTTCTACTGGGCCTACGATCCTTCGAACGACGGCGGGCTGTCGTACGATCCGGAGGCCGCGAAGAAGCTGCTCGACGAGGCCGGCTGGATCGACCGCAACGGCGACGGCGTTCGGGAGAACGCGGACGGGGTGCGCCTCGCGTTCACCATCAAGTACAATCAGGGCAACCAGTCGCGCCAGCAGATCGCCGAGATCATGCAGTCGCAACTCGCCAAGGTGGGCATCGAGGCCACGCCTCGGGTCGTGGAGTGGGCCACCCTCCTGGATCAGATCACCACGCCGGACCGCCGCGACTTCGACGGCGTGGTCATGGCGTGGGTCGCCGAGTTCAAGCTGGACGACACCGACCTCTTCGCTTCCTCGCGCCTCGACCAGCCCTGGGCCATGTCGGGCACGCACGATGCGACGCTCGACACGGTGCTCCAGGAGTTGGCCGTGACCCCCGATCGTGCGGAGGCCAAGCCGCTCTGGGTCAGGTATCAGAATGTGCTCGCCCAGGTGCAGCCCTATACGTTCTTTTACTTCCCGGACCGCTTGGACGGCGTCAACAAGAGACTCGCGAACGTGAAGCTGGACGTGAGGGGCGATTGGCAGAACACGAAGGACTGGTGGATCGATCCGGCCAAGCGTCGGTGACGTCGTGGCCGTCCTGACGCGGCTGGGTCAGCCGCCCGGACGGGTCTTCGCGTGAGGCGCTACCTGGGCCACCGGCTGCTCGCCGCCATTCCCCTGGTACTCGGGATCGCCACGGTCGTGTTCTTCGTGGTAAACCTCGCACCCGGAGACCCCGCGCGTTACCTGCTCTCTCCGGGTATGTCAGCCGACGTTCTGGCCCGGGTGCGGCACGAGTTCGGGCTGGATCAGCCACTTCTGATTCGCTATCTGAAATGGCTCGGCGCCCTGCTCAGAGGTGACCTGGGGTACAGCTACACGTACGGCAGGCCCGTGCTCGACGTGCTGCTGGGATTCCTGCCCAACACGCTTCTGTTGTCCGGGTGCGCCCTGGTGCTGGCCTTCGGGGCCGGCATCGTTCTCGGCACCGTCCAGGCCGTACGCCAGCACTCGGCGACGGATTCCGTCCTGAGCGTGCTGCTCCTCTTCTTCTACTCGATGCCGTCGTTCTGGCTGGCACTGATGATGATCCTGGTGTTCAGTCTGTTCGCGAGGAACGTCTGGCACTGGCCACTCTGGTTTCCCGCTTCGGGCATGCACGGCGTGAGCCCCGACCTCATGTCCCCTGCGACATGGCTTGCGGATACGCTGAGACATCTCGTCCTGCCGGCGACCTCGCTGGCGCTCGTGCTCACGGCAGGCGTCGCGCGCTACATGAGAAGCAGCATGCTCGAGGTCGTCCACCAGGACTACGTTCGCACCGCCAGGGCAAAGGGACTCCCCGAACGCTCCGTGATCTTCAAGCACGCGCTACGCAACGCACTTCTCCCCGTCGTCACGCTCCTCGGCCTCTACATTCCGCTCCTTTTTTCGGGCACCGTGTTCATCGAGTACGTCTTCGCCTGGCCCGGGATGGGCAAGGCGATCGTGGACGCCATCGCGACGCGCGACTACCCCCTCGTGATGGGCGGGAGCGTCCTGTTCGCGCTCATGGTGGTTCTGGGTAACATCGTCGCGGACATGCTCTACGCCCTCGTCGATCCCCGGATCCGCTATGACTGAGCCGGTCTCGGAGCGCCGGCGAGCGGTCGGAGGCGTGACCCTCTCCGCCGTCGCTCCCGGTCTGGGCCAGGTGCTCGCGGGCCGGTGGACGGTGGGCGTTCCCGCTCTTGCCGTCTGGGTCGGCCTCCTCTGGATCGCCGTCGTACGATTCGACCGGTTGAGAGCCGCACTCCGGGGGCCGTGGGACGCGCGGCTGGCCGTGGTGGTTCTGGTGCTGGGACTCGCAGCCTCGTGGATCTGGAGCCGGAGGGACGTCCGTGCCGTTCGCGAGCGCCAGAGCTCGGGGACGAGCCTGTGGGGCCTCACATTGCACGCCTTCGCCCGGAACCGCACGGCCGTGCTCGGGCTGATGGCGATCGGGGCGTTCTACGTCCTGGCCCTCCTGACGCCCCTGCTCGCTCCGTTCGACCCGACCTTCCAGGGGAATCTGATCACGGAGCGCCTGCTCGCGCCTTCGCTCGTCCATCCGCTGGGAACGGACAACTTCGCCCGGGACGTGCTGTCACGGCTGCTGTACGGTGCGCGCATCTCGCTCACCATCGGCTTCGTGGCCGTGGGCATCAGCGTCACCATCGGGACGCTTCTGGGGGCCATTGCCGGCTACCTGGGAGGGTTTGTCGACACCGTCGTGATGCGCGTCGTCGACGTGGTCATCTCCTTTCCCCGGCTGGTGCTTCTCATCACCATCATCGCGGTGTTCGAGCCTTCCATCTTCCTCATCATCGCGGTGCTGGGGCTCACCCTCTGGCCCGGAACCGCGCGGATCGTGCGGGGGGAGGTCTTGAGCCTCCGGGAGCGCGAGTTCATCGAGGCGGCCCGCTCGCTCGGGTATTCGAGGCGCCGCATCATCCTGCGTCACCTGATTCCGAACACCCTGGGGCCCGTCATCGTGGCGGCCACGTTGGGCATAGGCGACACCATCGTTCTCGAGGCCGGCCTCTCGTTCCTCGGGTTGGGCGTGCAGCCCCCTACCCCTTCGTGGGGCACCATGGTGGCCCACGGCCGCTCGGACCTGCTCGGAGCGTGGTGGATCTCGACCTTTGCCGGGCTGGCGATCGTGCTCACCGTGCTCTCCTTCAATCTGGTGGGTGACGGCCTGAGAGATGCCCTGGATCCGAGGACGCGAACGTGACCGCGCCGCTCCTCTCGGTCTCGAACCTCCGTTCCTGGTTCTTCACGGACCTGGGAGTGACACGGGCCGTCGACGGCGTGTCGTTCACCATCCACGAGGGCGAGACGGTCGGCCTCGTGGGGGAATCGGGTTGCGGGAAGACCGTCACGGCGCTCTCGCTCCTGGCCCTGCTGCCCCGGCCGTCCGCGAGGATCATGGAGGGCAGCTCGATCCGCTTCCGCGGCGAGGAGCTCGTTGGTGCCTCCGAGGCCCGTATGCGCAAGCTCCGGGGCAACGACGTCTCCATGGTCTTCCAGGAGCCCGAAACGTCGCTCAACCCAGTGTTCCCGGTGGGGGACCAGATCATCGAGGCGCTGCGTCTGCACCGGGGGATGAGCCGGCGGGAAGCAACGGAAAAGGCCGAGCGGCTTCTCTCCGAGGTGGGCATCCCGGACGCGGCCCGGCGGCTGTACGAGCATCCGCATCGGCTCTCGGGCGGGATGCGCCAGCGGGTCATGATCGCGATGGCGCTCTCCTGCGAGCCGGCGCTCGTGATCGCCGACGAGCCCACGACGGCGCTGGACGTGACCGTGCAGGCGCAGCTCCTCGATCTGATCGCGGATCTCCGGAGGCGGCGGGGCATGGCCATGCTTCTCATCACGCACGACCTCGGGGTGGTCGCCGAGGCGTGTGACCGGGTGATCGTGATGTACGCGGGACAGGTCGTGGAGTCCGGAACGGTCGGGGAGATCTTCGCGGATCCACGCCATCCCTATACGCGCGGGCTTATCGGCTCGCTCCCTTCGGTGGAGCACCCGGAGCGCCGACTCGAGCCGATCCCCGGATCGGTGCCGAGCCCGCGTGCGTGGCCCGAAGGGTGCCGCTTCCGGCCACGATGCCCTCATGCGTTCGAGCCGTGTGTGAAGGACCCCGATCCGATCGAGCTCGGTCGCACGGACCGGGTCTCTCGATGCTGGCTCTCGGCCGAGCACCCGCCCCGTCCCTCGAACGGAGACTCCGGGTGAGCGGCGGACCGAGGGCACACGTGGATCCGTCCACCGAGCCGTTGCTCCTGGTGCGGGATCTGGTGAAGCATTTCCCGACGCGCCGGCGCGGCGTGCGGGCGTCCCCGGAGCCGTGGGTTCGGGCCGTCGACGGCGTGAGCTTCGACATTCGGCGGGGAGAAACGCTGGGCCTGGTGGGTGAATCGGGGTGCGGCAAGTCCACGACCGCCAGGGCCATTCTCAGGCTGATCGAGCCGACGAGCGGTCGCGTGACGTTTTCGGGCGAGGACGTGCGGGCACTCGACCGACGGGGGCTGCGCGCCCTGCGACGGCGTGTGCAGCTGGTCTTCCAGGATCCGTTCGGTGCTTTGAACCCCCGGCTCTCGGCCGGTGCCATGCTTCGGGAGGCGCTCGAGGTCCACGGGCTGGGCGGCGCGAACCGGGGTGATCGGGTCGTGGAGCTGCTTGAACGGGTGGGTCTCGGGGCCGAAGACGTGGACCGGTATCCGCACGAGTTCAGCGGCGGGCAAAGGCAGCGTCTGGGCATCGCGCGTGCCCTTTCGGTGGAGCCCGACCTTCTGGTGCTCGACGAGCCGGTGAGCGCCCTCGACGTGTCGGTCCAGGCACAGGTGGTGAACCTGCTGGCCGATCTCCAGCGGGACCTGGGTCTCACGTATCTGTTCATCGCGCACGATCTGGCCTTGATACGGCACGTCGCCGACCGCGTCGCGGTGATGTACCTGGGCCGGATCCTGGAAATCGCGCCGACCGGGGCTCTGTTCGGCCGTCCGATGCATCCCTACACGAGGGCGTTGCTGTCCGCGGTGCCCAGGCCGGACCCGGCAGCTCGTTCCCGGCGCGAGCGGATCGTGCTGACAGGGGACGCGTCGGCCTCCGCGGCTCCGCCCACGGGCTGTCCCTTCCATCCGCGCTGCCCCGACCCCAGGAAAAACGAAGCGTGCGTTTCGGTTACGCCGACACTGGGCGCGTGCGGACCGGGGCGATTGACGGCGTGCATCAAGGAACCGCAGAAGGCCCTGCCAGGTACTTGACACCCTTTCCAGGCTGACCCATAATCCGTCCCTCTTGCAATCCGGTGCTCCTCCCGGCGTACGGTTGCAGGTCTTTGGCTCAGATCGATCAGAGAAGGACCAGAAAACTTCGGCTGGAGGTTCCCCTTGCTGGCGATGCAAGTGTACGGCGCGCTGCTTCAACTCCCCGGGGTCGATACCCCCAACCTCACGTGGCAGGAACAGCTGTCACAGAATTGGCAGGACACCGGGTTCATGCGCTGGCCGCTGGCGCTCTGTCTGGTGATCGGCGTCATCGTCATCATCTGGAAGTTCATCGACCTTACGGCGAAATCCGTTCGGACGAAGAAGATCCTGAAGGAGGTCGACGAGCTGCTGACCCAGCGACGGATCCGTGAGGCGCTGGAGTTGACGCGTGACACGAATTCCCCCGCGGCCAACATCCTCTATGCCGGGCTCGAGCGGCACGAGGAAGGCACCGACCGCGTCATGAAGGCCATCGAGAACCAGGGTCTCATCGAGATGAGCAAGCTCGAGAAGGGACTCGTGGTGCTCGCGACGCTGACCAACATCGCCCCGCTGCTGGGATTCCTGGGAACGGTGATCGGCATGATCATCGCCTTCCAGTCCATCGAGGCGGCCGGCGAGGTGGAGGCGACGCTGGTGGCCGGCGGCATCAAGGTGGCCCTGCTGACGACGGCGATCGGGCTCATGATCGCCATCCCGGTGAGCATCGGCCACAACTACTTCGTGTCCCGGATCGACGGGCTGGTCATCGACATGGAGGAGTCGGCGCAGAAGATGGTCGACACGCTCCACGCGATCGAGGCGGGACGAAGTGCCGGAGGCTCCACCGCCGGTTGACGCCGCCGTAGGCCTTCCGTGGCCCGAGAGGCCGCCCCGTTTGCGGGGCGGCCTCTTTTTGTTTTGCATGAACATCGACGGGAACCATATGTTTACAATCCAGGGCGTCGGCGGAGAAAGGTCCGCCGACGCTCCTCCTTCTACGCCATCGTCCTACATGAAGCGACGCCATCTTCTCGGAGTCCTGACCGCAGCCCTGCTGGTTCCCGCAACGCTGATTTCGAGCGATGGTTCGGTTCGCGAGGGCGCCGTCGCGACGGACTCCGCTGCGAGCGAGATGAGAATCGGCCGATTCTGGCACGCTACCCGCCTCCTGCGTGCCGCCGGGGCGGCGGAGGGGGCTCCCGCCCAGGTGCTTCTCCTCGCCCGGGCCGAAGCGGGCTGGCATCACTGGTCGGCGGTCGTGGATCTCCTCGAGGGTGCCGACTGGCTCGACGAGACCGGCCACGGCGAGGGATGGCGGCTTCTCGGCCGCGCGGAAGAGGATGCCGGCGAATGGGACGCGGCGGCGGCGGCGTACGGCACGTATCTGCGCGGACCCGGAGGTAGGGCCCCCGACGCGCCCGCGATCCGCGTCCGCAGGGCTCGGTCGCTCGCGCTGAGTGGGCGGACCGAGCAGGCACTCGCGCTGCTCGACTCTATCGAGCAGGAAGCGGGCGCGCTCCGGAGCTGGACCGCCGTCGAGTTGGCCCGGGACAGGGCCGACGCAGGTGACACCACGGGCGTGCGGCTCCTCCTGGCTCGGGTGCTCGACCCCAGGGCTGCCTCGGAGACCTGGAGGCTAGAGGCGGATGCCAGGTTGGCGGCGGGCGACACCGCGGGTGCCCTCGAAGCGTTCAAAGCGGCCATGAGCTCGGTTACCGGGGCGCGGCGTGGCGTCGCCGAGGTCGAAGCCGGTATCCTCGCGCTGGATCTGGCGGACACGGTCGCGGCCCGGCCTCTCCTGCGGGGGGGAATGGACCGAGCGCCGGCGGCGGCGGCCGGGCGTGCGGCATCGGCGCTTCTCGACATCACTTCACCCGACCGGAAGGTCTCGCTCGAGCTGGCTCGGATCCTGGATCGGAGCGGAAACGGGCGCGACGCGTTGAGGGCCTACGACCGGGTGGTCTCCCTGGCACGACACCACGGGGTCGAGGTCGGTGAGGGCGCTCGCCTGGCACGCGCCCGCCTCATGGCGACCGTGCGTGCTCGACAGGGAGAAGCGGTGAAGGAGCTCCGGGCGCTATCCACGAGCAGGAGCGAGCGGATCGGGGCGGCCAGCCTCGACACATGGGCGGCGCTCAGGCGCGGACAAGGGCGGACCGGCGATGTCCGGACGCTGAGGAAGTGGCTGATCGAGCGTTACCCGTCCAGCCCCGAGGCACTGGAGGTCCGTTGGACCGAAGCCGATCGTGCGGCGACGCGGGGTGACCTCACGGCCGCCGTGAAGGAGCTGTCTACGTTGGCCGACGCGGCGCCCACGCGGAGCCGGGCCGGAGAAGCGCGGATGCGCATCGGCCAGATCGAGCTCGGCCGGGGACACGTGCGTGAGGCCTCCGAGGTGTTCGGTGCCTATCTCCGGGACTTCCCGAGCGGGAGGCACTGGGAGGACGCCTCCTACTGGGCCGCGCGCACCCGACTCGAACTGGGCGACACCGTCCGGGCCCGGGAGCTCGTTGCCCGAGTGCGTCGAGCCGAGCCGGTCTCGTACTACGCCGTCATGGGGGCGGATCTGCTGGGTGATTCCTTCGACGTGTCCGTTCCGGAAGGAGAGAAGCCGGTCCGGCCGGGCTGGCTCACCGAGGGCCTGAGGCGGCTGGACCTGCTGGATGCCGCGGGGCTCGACGAGGGGGCGGACGCGGAGGTGGATCGTCTGATCGCCCGGGCAGGGAGCTCCGAGCCGGTGTGCCTCAGTCTGGCAGAAGCACTGATCGACCGCGGACGGACGGTAGACGGGATCAACCTGGGCTGGAAGCGCCGGGCCGACGGCCACCCCTGGGACCGGCGGCTCCTGAGGGTCGTCTACCCGTTCCCTTACCGGCAGCTCGTCGTGCGTGAGGCCGCGGAGTGGGATGTGAGCCCCTTTCTCCTGGCCGCGCTCATTCGGCAGGAATCCGCGTTCGATGCCCAGATCGTGAGCGGAGCGGGCGCAATCGGGCTCATGCAGCTCATGCCCCCCACCGGGAAGGCCCTGGCCCGCGTCCACGGTCCGGTCGGGCTCTCGGAGCAGAACCTGACGACACCTGAAGTGAACCTGCACCTGGGCGCCGCCTTCCTGGTCGAGATGGCCCGCCGCTACCACGGGGATCTGCCCCTCGTGCTGTCGGCCTACAACGCGGGCCCCACCCGAGCCACCCGCTGGAGCCGCTACCCGGAGGCGTCGGATCCACAGCGCTTCACCGAGCGGATCCCGTTCGCCGAGACGAGAGGATACGTCAAGAACGTTCGGAGGAATCTGGGCGTCTACCAGGCTCTCTACGATCTCGAGTAGGCCCTGCCTGGGTTGTCGCCCGAGCGTCTTGCGTCCAATGGCCCGACGGTTCTAAGGTAGCCTGGAAGCGCGGCCTGATTCGACTCAGCCGGAGGTGCGGGCATGAAGGGAACCGTCAAATGGTTCAACGACTCCAAAGGCTACGGCTTCATCCACGCGAACTCGGGTGACGACGTCTTCGTCCACTTCTCCGCGATCGCCGGAGATGGGTTCCGTACGCTCGCTGAAGGCGAGCAGGTCGAGTTCGAGATCCGAGATTCCGGGGGAAGCCCCAAGGCCTCGAACGTCGTGAGGGCCTGAGGCGCGACCCACCGAAGACGGATCCAATCATCGCCCCGCGGGCCGGGTGTCCGCGGGGCGTATCCGCGTGCTCCCCTCCATGACCCGGACAGGTTCCCGAACTTTTGCAGATTCCTCCCAAGACGGTTCCACGCATCTTCCTCGTCGATGCGTACGCACTCATCTACCGCGCGTTCTTCGCGTTCATCAAACGCCCGCTGACCAACTCCCGCGGCGAGAACACTTCGGCCCCCTTCGGCTTCACCCGCTTTCTTCTGGACATCCGGGAGCAGTTCGAGCCGGACTACCTCGCGGTGGTCTTCGACGCGGGCAACAGCTTCCGAGAGGAAGAGTATCCGGACTACAAGGCCACTCGGGAGAAGATGCCCGACGACCTCTATGCGAGTCTGGACCGGATCCGGGACATCCTCGCGGGCTTCCGTGACCCGGTCCTGGAGCTCGACGGTTACGAAGCCGACGACGTCATCGGAACGCTGGCGACCAAAGCGCGAGACGCCGGCCTCGAGGCCGTGATCGTGTCCGGGGACAAGGACTTCTATCAGCTGGTCGGACCGGGCGTCCACCTCCTCAACCCGGGTCGGGGAGGCGCGAGCGGAGTCGCGGCCGAGTGGGTGAGCGAGGAGAACGCGTCAGAGAAGTTCGGGATCCCTCCGTCGCAGGTGGCCGACTACCTCGCGTTGGTGGGCGATTCCTCCGACAACGTGCCGGGGGCACCGGGAATCGGACCAAAGACGGCGGTCAAGCTGCTGTCCGAGTACGGATCGCTCGACGCCCTGCTCGAGCACGCCGACGACGTGAGTCCTCCGCGGGCGCGTGCGTCCCTACTGGAGAACGGGGACGACGTGCGGCTCTCCAGGCGGCTGGTGACGATCATGACGGATCTCCCCGTCGACCTCGACCTCGATGCGCTCGAGGTCGGCGAGCCCGACCACGTGCGGCTCAGGGAGGTCTTCGTGGATCTCGAGTTCCGCAGCCTGGCCGAACAGTTTACGCGCACCAGCTTGGTCGTCGGCGAGGGCGAGGTGGAGGGGGACGTGGAGGAGGAGGCCGAATACCGGATCGTGACCGAGGCGGCGGCTGTCGCAGACGTCGTGGCGCGCATGCGCCGCAAGAAGGTCGTGGCCGTCGCCACGGAGAGCTCGGAGGAGGATCCGCTCAGGGGCGACCTCGTCGGTCTCTCGCTGTCGGGCTCGGAGGGAAGCGCATGGTACTTCCCGCTCGGCCACCGCCCGCCCTTCGCCCTCACGCTAGAAGACGAGGACGGGACGGAGGTAGAGAACCTCCCCCCGATGACGGCGCCGGAGATGGAGCCGTTGCGTCGGCTGCTCGAGGACGGGGACGTCCCGAAGGTTGGGCAGGACCTCAAGAGGGTGGCGCTCGCGCTTTCGAGGGTCGGGGTGGAGCTCGACGGGATGGCGTTCGACACCATGGTGGCCAGCTACGTGTTGGATCCCGGCCGCCGGGGGCACGGGCTGGACGTCCTCGCCGTCGAGATGTTCGCGCGCAAGCCACTCGCCCTCTCCGACGTTGTCGGGACCGGCCGGAGCAGGGTGTCGTTCGCCGAGGTGGCCATGGAGCGCGCTCGAGATTTCGTGTGCGAGAAGGCCGATCTGGGCCTGCGGCTCCAGGCGGTCTTCGCCGAGCAGCTCGAGGAGGCCCAGCTGACCCGGCTCCTGGGCGAGCTCGAGATGCCGCTCGTTCCCGTCCTCACGCGCATGGAGCGAACCGGGATCCGGATCGACGACGACTTCTTCCGCGCGATGCGGAGCAAGCTCAAGAGCGAGCTGGACCTGATCCAGGAGGACATCTTCAAGCTCGCCGGCGGGGAATTCAACGTGAACTCCACGCCCCAGCTTCGTCAGGTCCTCTTCGAGAAGCTCGATCTTCCCGTGATCAAGCGCACCAAGACGGGGCCTTCGACCGACGCGTCGGTGTTGGAGGAGCTGGCGGTGGAGGGCCACGAGCTTCCTCGCCTCCTCCTGGACTACCGGGAGCTCGAGAAGCTCCGCAGCACCTACGTGGACGCGCTGCCGCAGCTCGTCAATCCGCAGACGGGGCGCATCCACACCAGCTTCAACCAGACCGTGGCGGCCACCGGACGGCTCTCGTCCAGCGCACCGAACCTCCAGAACATCCCCATCCGAACGCCGCTGGGACGGGAGATCCGAAAGGGCTTCGTGGCCGATCCAGGCCACGTCTTCCTGGGCGTCGACTATTCGCAGATCGAGCTCCGGATCCTCGCGCACTTCTCGGGCGACGAGGCGTTCGTGCAGGCCTTCACCCGGGGCGTGGACGTGCATCGCCAGACGGCCTCGGTGATCTTCGACGTCGCCATCGACGACGTGACACCGGAGATGAGGGCGCAGGCCAAGACGGTCAACTTCGCCACGCTCTACGGGCAGGGGCCGTTCTCGCTGGCCCGCCAGCTTGGGATCACCCGGGACGAGGCGCGCCGTTTCATCGACACGTACTTCGAGCGCTTCGCCGGGGTGCGTGGCTTCCTGGACGAGCAGGTCGAGATGGCCCGAGAGCGGGGCTACGTGGAGACGCTGATGGGCCGGCGCCGGTACGTGCCGGAGCTCAAGGCACGAAACTGGAACGTCAGGCAGTTCGGGGAGCGCGTGGCGCAGAATACCCCGATCCAGGGAACGGCGGCCGACCTGATCAAGCGAGCCATGATCGACGTCCAGGCCGCTCTCGACACGGGCGGGTCCGAGGCCCGCCTGCTCCTTCAGGTTCACGACGAGCTTCTGCTCGAGGTGCCCGACGACGAGGTCGACGAGGTGCGGGGCGTGGTCGTGGACAAGATGGAGGGCGCCATGACCCTGAACGTGCCTCTGGTGGCGGATTGGGGCGTGGGCCCGAACTGGTACGAGTGCAAGCGCTGAGCGACCCTCGCCCCGGGCCGATCCCGCTATGGGGAGGCCCCGCACCACCCCCCATCCTTCCGGTGACGACGACGCGCCCGGGACGTTCGGCAGCCCGGCGCACCCAACCCTTCATTGGAGGGAAATGCGATGAGCCGGTCGGTGAACAAGGTCATCCTCGTAGGCAACGTGGGGCGTGACCCGGACATTCAGCAGACCCAGAACGGGACCAAGGTGGCGCACTTCTCGCTCGCCACGAACCGCCGCCTGCCCAACGGCGACGAGCCGCAGGAGAAGACGGACTGGCACAGGCTGACCCTGTGGAACCGTCTCGCCCAGTTCGCCGAGGAATACGTGAAGACCGGCGACCGGATCTACATCGAAGGACGTCTGGAATACGACTCCTACGAGCGCGACGGCGTCACGATTCCGACCGCGGACATCACCGTGCGTGAGTTGGTCCTGCTATCGGGAGGCAGGGCCGCGAATCAGGACGAGGAGTTGGAGGAAGCCGCGTAGGCGTCGTCCGGACGCTTCACAGCCAGGGGTGGAACCGGGAGCTCACCGAGAAGGTGAGCTCCCAGTCTCCGCCGGCCTGGAGCCCGCGGCCCAGGTCCAGGTGGAGGACGTCCCAACCGAGCGCGAGTCCGGCGCCCACCGAGGCGCGTGGGCCTCCGGAGTCGTGCGGGTCCCACCCGGTGGGCAGGGTGTGGGGGCCCAGGCGGGTCTGGCCGACCGCGGCGAAGGTTCTCAGACCCACCCACGGCCGGAGGAGGGGGTGGGTAGCCACCGCGCGGACGAGCCAGAATCGATCCCCTGCGAACCCGCGAAACGGGTATCCAGGCAAGGTGGAGCGCCCACCCAGGAAGTACAGGGACTGCACGGGCGCCTGCTCCGTCGCAGCTCCGGCCAATGCCTCGATCTCGGCGCGCCATCCGGGCTCGCCTTCTCGGCGGAGGCGCCACCGGCCACGACCCAGCACCGTGGCGAAGGTGCGCTGCTCCAGACGTCCGACGGTGCCCTCGAGGGTCCCTCGGCCGCCTGCGGGGGCAGCGAAGTCCACGAGACCGTCCACGGCGCGCAGGATGCCTTCGTCCACGGGGAGCACCGGCCGCTCGCCCTCACCGGCGCCGACGACGTCGCGGGCGGATCGGTCGTCCTCCCAGCGCAGGCTCAGCCTGGAGCCGGTCTCCGCGGCGCTCCCGGCCAGGGTCAGGCGCACGCCCCGCACGAAGTACGGATCCAGATGGTCGCGCGAAAAGGCGAGCGTCGAGAGCGTGTTCACGGCGCCGGAGGACCCGGGTACGGGACCGAGGTCGCGCAATCCGTCCCAGTAGGCGTGCAGGGTGGGCACCACCGGAAGCGATCCTCCCGACACCGAGACCGACCCCGAGGGTCGTCTGCGGCCCGCGGAGTATCCCACGTCGGACCGCAACAGCGCCTGGCCTCCGAACCGCAGCTGACCGCCCACACCTACGAAGAGCCCTTCCGCCCGGTCGTATCGGAGGGCGTCCGAGAACGAGGCGATGTGGAGTCGTGAACGCGAGAGCCCCCCGAGGTACCGCTGCCGCAGGACCTGTTCCGCCTCGGCTCGAATGTTCGCGAGCGAGGGAGTCGGAGCGAGGCCCTCCTGATCGAGATCGGCGAACAGGTCTCGCCGGAACCGGAAGGCGGCGAGATCCCGTCTGGGGGCGATGGTCACCTTCGGGCCGGCGAGAAGTCCCCGTGGTAGGTCCGTGTTGAACTCGTAGTCGCCGATCTCCCACCGGCCCCGGATGACGCTGCCCACCTCGAAGTCCAGGGCGGGAAGCTCCCGGCGCAGCTCGACCTCCTGCCGGTACGGCAGCCAGTACCTTCCCATCCAGAGCGAGTTGTCGAGGGAGATGCGGATGTGGTCGAGGTACGGATCCACGTAGGACGCGGGCGTGAACGTGAACGCCATCCGGACGATGGCAGCGTGCTCCCGATCCAGGTACACGGAGCCGATGAACCCCGGAGCGTCCGGGTCCCTGGGTCGGACTCGCACCTCGTAGACACGCACTTCCCGACCCTCTCCGCCGTAGCGCAGGCTCAGCGAATCCGAGAGCAGATAGTCGTAGGACTGCTCGGCCCCGGGGCCCAACGGGTGCAGCACCTGCGCGACCTCGTCTCCGTTGCCCAGGCGGATGTAGTCTCCGAAGTCGTCCTGAACCACCGTGAGGTGATCGAGATGGTATCGGATGGTCGTCGGGAGCACCTTGCGGTCACGGCGTCCGACGATGCTCTGGTGAGTCCGGTTGGGCGCTTGCCAGTACACGTTTACCGCGAGTTGGTCCGCCTTGACCAGCGTTCGTTCGCCCGTGTCGGGGCGGTCCAGGAAGAAGTAGACGTAGCCTCTGGCCTGGGCCTGGTAGGAGCGAAACGTCGAGTCCACCACGGCGGAGTGTCGCAGGTTCTGGCCTCGCCTCACGAGGGCCAGGACCCGCGCGTCGTTCCAGGTTTCCCTCGTCTGGGCGGCTACGTACGAGGGTTCGGCGAGCCAGGCCAGCAGGAGCGCCACCACCCGGACGGACGTGGAGAGGGTGAGGTGGCGGGGGCGTTTCAACGAGTGTGCTCCGTGCTCGGAAGGAGGTGCACGAGTGGTACGCACGCTCATGGACAGCGGTTCCCGGAGAACGCTAGGGGCCCCGTCCATAACGGACGGGGCCCCTAGCCGGACCGACCGACCCTCCTGGGCCGGTCCCACGGGCTTCGGCTCAGTTGGCGGTCCAGAAGCCCGACAAAGACTCGCCGTGCGGACTCTCCCTGAGCTTCTCGAACGCGCGATTGCGGATCTGCCGGATCCGCTCGCGGGTCACGCCCAGGAGCGAGCCGATCTCCTCCAGGGTACGCTCTTCTCCGTCGTCGAGGCCGTAGTAGAGGTAGAGGATCTTCCGCTCTCGCTCGGTCAGGTAGGTTTCGAACATATGCTCGAGGAACTCCCTGCGAGCCAGCGACTCGACGTTCTCCTCGATGTCCGTGCCCTCGGCACCCGAAAACCGCTCACCGAAGCTGGCGCTGTCACGGTCGCTCCGGTCGATGGGAGCGTCGAGGCTGAGCTCCGACGCCGCCACCCGACGCAAGGCCCGGATCGTCTCGAGGGGCTCGCCCATCTCCTCGGCGATCTCCTGGTCGGTCGGGGAGCGGCCGAGGCTCTGGGTGAGCTGTGTGTCGGTGCGTGCCAGCTTGGCCAGGTTGGAGTTCTGGTTCAGCGGGATGCGCACCGAGCGGGTCTGCTCGGCCAGCGCCTGAAGGACCGTCTGCCGGATCCACCACACGGCGTACGAGATGAACTTCACGCCCTTGTCGGGATCGAACTTCTTGACGGCCTTGAGAAGCCCCTCGTTCCCGATGCAGACCAGCTCGGCGAGACCGAGTCCGCGGCCCTGATACTTCTTCACGTACGAGATGACGAATCGGAGGTTGGCGGTAACCAGCCTTTCGGCCGCCTCCTTGTCACCTGCACGGGCGCGGCGCGCGAGCTCTCGCTCTTCCCGGGGGTCCTGAATGAGGGGGTACTTCTCCACATCCTGCAGGTACTGATCGAAGGAGTCCAGGCCACGAGAGGGAGAAAACATGCGTTTTTCCGTTCCTCGACTTGAGACCTATGGAGGACCTGACTCGGCGGGAGGGTTGCCCCCTTTTGGGCGCCTCGGGGTCGGGTTCCCGGATTATCGAGAGCAGCCAGCCCAAAAACGAGCAGAATAGTCCGAACTTACAAAAGCCTGTTTCCATGGTCAAAGGGTTGACGGGCTCGTGGCGGCCCGTCACTCGGAGAGGAACTCGCTACGCAGGCTGTCCGGGCCGGGACCATCCAGACCGAAATAGAGGCTCGTGGCCCCCTCGTCGCCGCGGCCGAGATCGACGCGGCGGAAGAGCGCCCCCTCGTCGATTCCGGAGGCCCCCAGAGCGCCCAACTCGACCAGGCTCGGGCCCTTCCGCGTGCGGAAGACGAATACCGGGTCGTCTCCTCGTACCACGACCCAGCCGGTGGCGAACCTCGGGGCCCCGGGCAGGCGATATCCCGCGGAAGGTGTGCCACGTAGCCCACCGCCGGGTGCCATCACGTCGCCCGCCAGAGCCGCCCGGACCCACCCCGGGAAGTCGTCCGGGTCCGTCCATCGCGCGCGCCCGAGCGTGCGCCACACCCGTCCCCATGCGAGCCGGGCGGCGAACGTGAAGGCGCGGAACTGGGAGCCCGCAGCCGGCAGGGCCGTCACGATGAGCACCAGTGACAGGCCGGCGGCCACGGTTGCATGGTCGATCAGGAGGGTGAGGAGCCCCAGGACGGTCACGTCTTCGGCCACCGATACCAGGCCCCGGCGGGGCGAAGAGGCGTTGCTCAGCCAGAGGAGGGTGCTTCCACCCGAGCGAACGGCCTCGGCCCCGGAGGCCAAGATACCGGAGAGCACGGCGCCGGCCGCGACCACCTGAGTGGGCTGGCCGTCAAGGAGCAGCAGGGCCAGGAGCGCCCCGGCCAGCGGTCGAATGATGGCGTGGAAGGCATTCCAGAAGAGCGCGCTCATGGGCCAACGTTCCGCCGTCACTTCAAGGACGTAGAAGCCGCCGACCATGACCAGCACCCCGACCGAGCTCAGGTCGCCGAGCGCGCCGGGAAGAGGATGGTCCCACCAGGGGGTCGAAGGAGCCACCCCCAGGAAGAAGAGCGTCAGGTAAAGATCCACGCCCGCCGCGAGCGCCAGAGGACACAGGGCGAGGAGTGCCGGAGGAAGGTCGTGCAGTACGCTCACGCCCGGACCCCGTCCCCGGGGGCCGACAGCACCAGAGCGGCGTTGATCCCGCCGAAGCCGAAGGAGTTGGACAGGACTGTCCGGACCTCCTGATCACGGCCCTCCGGCCCCGTGTAGTCCAGGTCGCAGTCCTCCCCCGCGCGGGCCAGATTGAGCGTCGGAGGGGCCCAGCCCCTTGCGATGCTGAGGCAGGAGATCGCCACCTCGATCGCGCCCGACGCACCGAGCGCATGGCCGTAATAGGGCTTGGTTCCCGACACCGTGACACGGTCTGCGTGCCGGCCCAGCAGCAGTCGGATCGCACGACTCTCGGTGGAATCGTTGAGCGGGGTGGACGAAGCGTGGGCGTTGACGTGATCCACCGCGTCGGGCGCGAGGCCCGCACTGGATAGTGCGGTGCGCATGGCTGCGGCCGCCTGCGACCCGTCCGGCCGGGGTGCCGTCATGTGGTGGGCGTCGTTGGTGATTCCGAAGCCCCGCACCTCGGCGTAGGCATGGGCGCCGCGGGCTCGCGCCCGAGATTCCTCCTCGAGCACCAAAACGCACGCCCCCTCTCCCATCACGAAGCCGTCTCGGTCGCGGTCGAACGGTCGACACGCATGCTCCGGATCGTCGTTGCGCTCGCTCATGGCGCGGATGATCGCGAACGCTCCGAAGCTCAAGGGGGCCAGCGGCGCCTCGATCCCGCCGGCCACGGCGACGTCCACCGCGCCGTCCCGGATGAGCCGGAACGCGTCACACACGGCAATCGTGCCGGAAGCGCAGCTCATCGCGTTCGTCGAGTTCGGGCCGGTGAATCCGAACTCGATGGCGGTCTGGCAGCTCGCGGCTCCACCGTAGACTGTCGTGGCCAACCTCGGGTCCACCCCCCGCACGCCACGCTTCAGGAAATTGGCGAGTTGCTCTTCGGCCTGGGCGATCCCTCCGAGAGCCGAGCCCATCTGAACGGCCGCACGTTCCGGCGCGACCGACCCGGGGTCGAGCCGGGCATCGTCCAGCGCGAGGCGGGTTGCCGCCAGGGAGAATTGCGCGTACCGGTCCAGCTTGCGCGCCCGGTTGCGCTCCATGTAGTCCGTGGGCTCGAAATCGTTCACCTGGGCCGCGATGCGCGACCTGAACGGCGACGCATCGAACCGTGTCAGCTTGGCCACGGGCGAACGTCCCCGACGCAGGCCCTCCCACAAGGCCGTCCTGCCGATGCCCGACGCGGTGATCGGACCGATGCCGGTGATCACGACCCTCCGGGCTCGGGCCCGTCCGACTTCTGGTTCAGCGGCCATCGCCCCGCCTCCGTTCCGCTTCCGCCGCAACCCCTGCGAGGGTGCGCTGCGCGATGTGGTGGATGAATCCAGGCCCGATGACCCATTCGGCGGCCAGGGCGCCGATCAGGGGCCAGGGAGGCCCATCCCATTCGTGGACGATGCGGAGCAGGGCGCGGTCGTCACCGATGGGGGCGACCGACCAGATGACGTCCATCCCGGCGGTGACGCCCTGCACGTGACGGTACCGGACGATTCGCTTGTCTTCATCGTGCGTCATCTCCGATGCCCACCACGTAGGGTACCGGAAGACGCCGAACGGCCGCCAGGCGGCCATCTCGACGAGCCCGGTCGCGAAGCTGTCCTTCCGCCGAAATCGCACCCAGCGGTAGTGGCTCAGGATGCGCGGCCATTCTTCCACGTCCGCGGCAACCTGGAAACAGACGTCGGGCGCCGCCTCGCACACCTGCTCGTCTACCGTCAACACGGCGGCCGCCCCTGTGCGTCACCGGCCCGGCCGCTCGGGCGGCCGAGCCGGCGCCGGTTCAGGACCACGGGTCCCCACCACTGCGGGCTCAGAAGCCGAGAGACGGGATCGGCGTCACCGGTGACGCGAACGAGCGGGCCGAGCGCCCCCGCACGGTCGAGACGTGACACGATCCGTTCCCGAAGCCACGGCCGGGCCAAAACCGCCTCCACCACCCTCTGCACCCTGCGCCCGGGGCCGAGCTCCGCTCGCAGGAGGCTTCCGTAGGACGCGAAGGCTTGCCGGGACCGTCCGGCCGAGCGTAGCGCCCGGTCGATCGCCATGGCGCCCAGCTCGGCGGATCGGAGCGCCCTGTACATGCCTTGCCCGGTGAACGGGTCGAAGTACCCGGCGGCGTCGCCTACCAGGAGCACGCCCGGCGCCCAGGGTCGGCTCACAGGCCAATCGAAGGGTCCGGAGGCCCAGGGGCCGCCCACCACGCGGCGCTCCGGATCGGTACCCAGACGATCGTTCATCACCCTGGTGGCGAATCCGACCGGATCGGCGCTCAGTTCGGCTCCGTACCGATCCGGATTGGCCACGACCGTGGCGTTCCAGAAGCCGGCGGTGCTGTGGATGGGAGCGAGTCCCAGGGTGATGCCGCCCTCGACGTGCAGAAGGCCGAGCGGCTCGGCCGGAACGCGCCAGGCGAGGCGGCAGGTGAGCGAGACCTTGCGGAGTCGCGGCGGACGGGCCACCGCTCCGATGCTCCGCGAGACGACCGAACGGAGACCGTCCGCGCCGACGACCACGGTGGCCTCCAGGACATGTCGAGCTCCTTCGGGGCTCCGAAGCGCAACGCGCGGCCCGGCGCCGGGGGGGCGCGCGGGCGCGACGGTCGTCACGTGGGTCCCTTCCCTCACCTCGACGCCGCGGCGCCGGGCGACGTCGAGGAGCGCTGCGTCCAGATCGGTGCGGGGCACGCCCAGTCCCAGGAGCTCGCCTCCGAACCGTGCTTCGACGTCGCAGGCGGAGGTCCGGATCTTCCATCCCCGCAGAGCCGCCGGCTCCAGGGCCAGCACGTCGTCGAGCAGTCCGAGCCGCTCGAGCGCGGCGACGGCTCCGGGATTGAGGCATTCCCCGCACGGCTTCGGTCGTGGGAAGCGGGCTCGGTCGAGGAGAAGGACCCGCCATCCGCGAAGCGCCAGGAGCCCGGCGATGGTGCTGCCCGCCGGTCCGCCTCCGACCACCACGACGTCGTGGCTCACGCCCGGCCCTCCAGGACGAGCCGCCAGGGCATGTGCCGGCGCACCTTCACCCGACGCAAGCCGGAGGCCCGGCCGAGGTGCTCGAGCTCTCCGGCCGTGAAGGAGCGCAGCACGGAGAGCGGGCCGTCGTTGCGGGTGATGCGGTTCCCCCGCCACAGCGTGAGCGAGAGGAGGCGCGCTCCCAGGTAGTTCGGCATCGTGCGTTCCAGATCGCTCACGACGACCAGACACCGGCTCACGCGGGCCATCTCGCCGAGGAGCGCGACCGCTGCCCGGTCGTCGAAGTGATGCAGCGTGAGGGTGCACAGGGAGGCGTCGAACGCATCGTCCCGGAAGGGGAGTCGCAGGGCGTCGCCCTGGACGACGGACGCGGCCGAGGCGCGGGCCGCCAGCTCCGCCATCGGCCCGCCCACGTCGAGGCCGGTCATACGCCAGCGTACGCCGTGCCTCCCGGCCCAATCGGCCAGCTCGCGCATCGTCTCTCCGTTGCCGGTGCCCACGTCGAGCAGGCTGGCCCCCCGTGGGCGGAGAAGGGGTTCGAGGTGACGGCGCAGCGAACGGGTTCCGCCCAGCCAACGGTTCACCTGGGCTACCTGCGCGAGGGAGCGCGCGAGCTCCTCGCGCTCCGTCACGGGCCCGTCCAGGATCTCGGGCCTGCTGGAGCGCCGCGCGGTCTTCACCGCCGGCTCCGCTGAAGCTGAGGATCCTCGAACCCGGCGCTCAGGCCGAGAAGCTCCTTGAGCGTGATCCGGAAGACCGGGCTGCGGGCTCCCGGCACCCCGACGGGAAAAGCGAGGTCCGCCCGCAAGACGTTCCGGGTTCCGGAGGGGAAGCCGAAGCGCAGGCCGAGGCCCAGCGTCCCGCGCCAACCGGAGTCGTTGCCGTACGGAACGTCGCCCGCCCAGACACGTCCCGCGTCGCCGAAGAGCGTGAACCCGGTATCGAACAGATCGGGAAGCGGCCAGTGGAGGAAGACGCGATCCTCGAGCGTGAGGAGCAGCCTCCGTCCTCCGGGGAAGTCTTCGATGGTCAGGCCGCGCAGGTTGGAGCGTCCTCCGAGCGTGAGCTGGAACGGCGTGGTCATCGACCAGCCGCCCGCTCCGGACACCCGCGCGAAGAACGTCTGGCCCGGGAGTCGATGGGAGCGCAGATAGGCGTACAGGTCCAGCTCCCCGATCACGTCGTCCCAGCCGGCCCCGTCCGGTCCTCCGGACAAGAACTGGCGTCCCTGCAGCTCGACGTTGCCGAAGAGGAGAGACGAGCCGACTCCTCCCGCCGCGTAGAGTCGGGCGCGAGCGCCCATGATCTCGGCTCCGGCCTGCCCCGCCTCGGGGCGGACATCGACGCTGCGCGCCAGACTCCCGTCGAATTGGCTCCCGAGCCGCACGTCCATCTCGCCGTCGAGCGCATCGAGTCCTCGAACCCGCCGGAAATGAACGTTGCTCTGGCCGATCAGGAACTCGACACTCGTGATCGAGTGGCCATGCGTCTGTCCGGTGAGAAGATCCGCTACGCCGGCGGGCGCGCTGTCGCGTCCCGAGAAGTTGCTGTTGCGGGCGACCTCGACGTTCCCGGGGAAGCCTTCGAAGTCCAGCGTGCTCCGGGAGATGCCGAGCCCGAAGGTGGTG
Source organism: uncultured Gemmatimonadales bacterium (assembly GCA_963751265.1). Taxonomy (GTDB): domain Bacteria; phylum Gemmatimonadota; class Gemmatimonadetes; order Longimicrobiales; family Gaopeijiaceae; genus SZUA-318. The sequence goes on from CAVVTU010000005.1 coordinate 484,223, forward strand.
AGGTTCCCGGGTTCGCCCAGACGGCCGGCCGCGCGGACCTCGATCCCCTTGTCGAGCAGGGGAAGGAGCACGTGGCTGAAAGGTTGGCTCCCACCCGTCGCGTACGGAAAGAGCTGGTCGTCTCTCCGGTAGGACTGCCGGAACGACACGCGTCCGACCTCGCCCAGGAACGGATAGACGATCGACTGGTCCGCGAAGGTGCCGACGCGTGTCCTGCCTGCCTGCACCGAGGCGATGGCACGGGTGCCGAGGAAGTGCGGGATGCCCAACCGGCCCCCGATGTCCCGGCGCTCGTCGCGTTGGCGGTAGAAAGCGGAAGTCAGGATCCCGCGACCCAGGAAGTTCTCCTCCGAGATGTCGAGCACCTCGAGTCTGAGTCCCGCGTCGACGGAGACGCCCAGGTCCACCTTCGTGGTCCAGTCGTCCTTCGTGTGCACCACGACCCGCTTCTCACCGTTCGGCTCGTCGACTGCCGTCACCTCTGCCTGGGCGAGGAAGTTGTAGGCGCGCAGGAGCCGGCCGGACTCCTCGAGCAGGAACGGATCGTAGCAGTCACCTTCCTTGATGAGGAGCTCGTGCCGGATGAAGCTCGCGCGCGTCTTGACGTGGAGCGTATTCGCCAGCCGCGTGACCCACGAGGAGGATGCGTCCTCGTGTCCGTCTCCGGTCTCGAAGATGGAGTGGTTGTCGATGACGATGCGCGAGATCCTGCCGTGCGGGCACGTCGCGATGGAGTCGGTCTGCGCATAACCTGCACCTACGCCCAGGGTCAGGAAGCCCATGGCCGACAGCCCCAAGACGACCGCCGCCGGCACGCGCCGACGGGAAGGGGGCAGGATGCGTGGATGGACAGGGCGAATGACGTTCTCCTGGCCGTCGTTTGGGATGTGGCCTCAGGACCGCTAATGTAGCCATGCTCGGGGGGTTTGACATGGGCTCGAACGGGCCTCTACCATCAAGCTTCCTCCTACATCGTCAGAAGGGGATCGACATGGCGGATCGGCGCAAAGAGGCCTTGGACTACCACTCCCAGGGCCGCCCCGGGAAGATCGAAGTCGTACCCACCAAGCCGGTCGCGACGCACCGGGACCTGTCGCTCGCCTACTCTCCGGGCGTCGCGGTTCCGTGCCTCGAGATCCAGGAACATCCCGATGACGTGTTCAAGTACACGGCCCGGGGTAATCTGGTGGCCGTCGTCTCCAACGGGACCGCGGTTCTCGGCCTCGGAAACCTCGGTCCGCTGGGCGCGAAGCCCGTCATGGAGGGCAAGGGTGTCCTCTTCAAGCGGTTCGCGGGCATCGACGTCTTCGACCTCGAGGTCGCCTCGGAGGCTCCCGAGGACGTGATTCGCTTCTGTGAGCTCCTGGAGCCCACGGTGGGCGGCATCAACCTCGAGGACATCTCCGCACCCGCCTGCTTCGTCATCGAGCGCACGCTCAAGGAGCGCCTGAACATCCCGGTGTTCCACGACGACCAGCACGGAACCGCGATCATCGCCGGCGCCGCCCTGGTGAACGCGCTCGAGGTCACCGGCAAGAAGATCGAGGAGGTCAACGTCGTCTTCAGCGGAGCCGGCGCATCCGCGTTGTCCACCGCGACCCACTTCATGCGGCTGGGTGTGCCCAGGGAGAACATCGTCGTCGTCGACTCCAAGGGCGTGATCTTCGAGGGGCGTGAGGTGGGCATGAACGAGTACAAGGAGCCCTTCGCGTCGAAGACCGATGCTCGAACCCTGGCCGAGGCGATGGACGAGGCCGACGTGTTCGTCGGGCTCTCCGTACGAGGCCTGGTCACGAAGGAGATGGTGGCCTCCATGGCCTCCGATCCGATCATCTTCGCGCTGGCGAATCCGGACCCGGAGATCCTCCCCGAGGAGGTGGCCGAGGTGCGTGACGATGCGATCATGGCCACGGGCCGCTCGGACTATCCGAACCAGGTGAACAATGTCCTCGGCTTTCCGTTCATCTTCCGGGGGGCCCTGGACGTGCGAGCCCGGAGCATCAATCCGGAGATGATGCTCGCGGCCACGCAGGCTCTGGCGGAGCTCGCCCGCGAAGAGGTTCCCGATGTCGTGCGGGGCGCGTACGAGGGGAGCTACTTCAGCTTCGGACGGCAGTACCTCATCCCCAAGCCGTTCGACAACCGCGTGCTCTTGTACGTGGCTCCGGCGGTCGCGAAGGCGGCCATGGAGACCGGGGTGGCGCGGGTTGAGGTCGACCTGGACGAGTATCGCGATCGCCTCAGGGCCAGCCTCGGGCCGGGCCGTGAGGTGATGCGTTGGATGACCAATCGTGCTCGGAGGCGGCGCGCCCGGGTCGTGCTCCCGGAAGGACACAACGAGACGATCATCAAGGCGGCCGTCCAGATGGCCGAAGAGGGGGTGGCCGACCCGATCCTCATCGGACGCCCGGCCCGGGTCGAGGAGAAGGCGAGCGAGATGGGGATCAAGCTGGACGGTGTCGAGATCGTGTACGCCGCCGACATGGAGACGCAGCGCCACGCCTTCGCGACCGAGCTCTTCAAGGCCAGAGGGCGCAAGGGCCTGACGCTGGTGGAGGCTCGCTGGAACCTCTACAAGCCGATCTACTTCGCGGCGTCCATGGTCAACGCCGGGCAGGCCGACGCCATGGTGGCCGGCATCGAGGCCAATTACGCCGAGATCATTCGGCCCACGCTCCAGGTGATCGGGGTGGACCCCGCAGTCCACAAGGTGGCGGGACTCTACATGCTCGCCTTCCCCCATCGGGAGCTGCTCTTCCTGGCGGACACCACCGTGAACATCGACCCCGACGCGGAGACCCTGGCGGACATCGCGCTCCAGACAGCCCGTTTCGTCCGGGAGTTGGGAATCCGTCCACGAATCGCCATGGTGTCGTTCTCGAACTTCGGCTCCGTTCCTCACGAGGAATCGGAGAAGCTGGCGGCGGCGGCCGAGCTCGTCCGGGAGGCCGATCCCGACCTGGAGATCGACGGGGAGATGCAGGCGGACGTCGCGTTGGACGGCGGGCTGCTGGAGAGGACGTTCCCGTTCAGCCATCTCAAGGGCCCGGCGAACGTGCTCGTGTTTTCCCGGCTGTCAGCGGCGAACGCCGCCTACAAGTTGCTCTACAAGGTCGGAAACGCCGACGCGATCGGTCCGGTGCTTCTCGGGATGCGCAAGCCGGTGCACATCCTTCAGCGCGGGTGCTCGCTGCAGGACGTGCTCAACCTCGCGACCATCGCCTCGGTGGACTGGCAGGCGAGAACCAAACAGATTTAAGGTTCGTTGAAGAGCAGATCCTCAGCCTCGCTGCTCCCTCCAGGATGTGGTGAGCTCACCCCGAATCAGCGGGTGACGCGCGACGAATGAGCGCATCCGAGAGAGAGAGCGCCTGACATATGACGACCCAGACAACAGAGCGGAACGTATCCCACGCCGAGTCTCCAAGAGCTTCGCACGGGCTCGAGATGCACGGCCTCGAAGCCCGGAAGACGGTCCATTGGAACCTGTCCCCCGCGCTTCTCTACGAAGCTTCCCTGGCCCGGGGCGAAACCCGGCTGGCCCACATGGGCGCCCTCGCCACCGTCACGGCACCCCACACCGGACGCTCGCCGAACGACAAGTTCATCGTGCGCGATGACTTCACGGAGCGTACGGTCGACTGGGGCAAGGTCAACGCGCCGATGGCGCCCGAGCACTGGGATCGCCTGCGGACCGACGTCATCGAGTACCTGGAGGGCCAGGAGCTCTTCGTGCGCGACGCGCGAGCGGGCGCGGACGAGGAGTACGGCCTCGCCGTGCGGGTCGTGTCCGAGCAGGCCTGGGCTTCCCTCTTCGCGTACAACATGTTCCGTCGGCCTTCGGCCGAGGAGCTGACCGAGATCGTCCCGGATTTCACGGTCCTGCACGCGCCCCTCTTCCAGGCGGACCCGGCCGTCCACGGGACGCGGTCGGCGGCGGTGGTCGCGGTGAACTTCACCGCGAAGGAAGTCATCATCGGCGGCACACGCTATGCGGGTGAGATCAAGAAGTCGATCTTCTCGGTGCTCAATCACCTCCTGACCGACCGGGGGGTTCTGCCGATGCACTGCTCGGCCAACATCGGACCGGACGGTGACGTGGCACTCTTCTTCGGGCTGTCGGGCACGGGCAAGACGACCCTGTCGGCCGATCCGGAGCGGGACCTGATCGGCGACGACGAGCACGGGTGGAGCGATCGCGGCGTCTTCAACTTCGAGGGCGGGTGCTACGCGAAGACGATCCGTCTCTCTCCCGAAGGGGAGCCCGAGATCTACCAGGCCACCCAGATGTTCGGGACGATCCTCGAAAACGTGATCCTCGACGACGTGACGGCGGAGATCGATTTCGACGACGATTCGATCACGGAGAACACGCGGGCCTCCTACCCGCTGCACTACATCCCGAACGCAGTGGAGTCGGGTCAGGGCGAACAGCCGAAGAACGTGGTCTTCCTGACCGCGGACGCGTTCGGCGTGCTCCCTCCCATCTCGCGCCTCACGCCCGAGCAGGCAATGTACCACTTCCTGTCGGGATACACGGCCAAGGTCGCGGGCACGGAGCGTGGCATCACCGAGCCCAAGGCGACGTTCAGCGCCTGCTTCGGCGCGCCGTTCCTGCCTCGTCACCCGGGCGTCTACGCGAAGATGCTGGGTGACAAGCTGCGCGAGCAGGGCGCCAACGTGTGGCTCGTGAACACCGGATGGAGTGGCGGCGGATACGGCGTGGGCAGCCGCATGAAGCTGGCCCACACCCGGGCCATGGTGCGAGCGGCGCTGGCCGGCGATCTGGACGGTGTCGAGACCGTGGAGGATCCGGTCTTCGGGCTCCTCGTGCCGACCGAGGTTCCCGACGTGCCGGCCAAGGTGCTGCACCCCAGGGAGACCTGGGAGGACGGAGAGGCCTTCGATTCGGCCGCGGCCAAGCTGGCCGAGATGTTCCGGAAGAACTTCGAGCAGTTCGCGGAGCAGCTGCCCGAGGAGGTCCGGAAGGCGGGGCCTCGCTGAGTAGGTACGTCAGCCGGTAGACAACGACGCCCGCGAAGGAGAGGATCCTTCGGGGGCGTCGCCGCGTCATGGTGCCAGGAGCTCTACGCGAAGCGCCGCAGCCGCCGAAGCACGGATCACGTTGGCCTCACTCGAACCCTTCGAGGGAGAAGGACGTTCCGGCCCGCCACGAGACGTTGGTGAGCTCGATCGCCCTATTCACAGATCTCGACTCCCGTTTCGGTTTCGAGGGCCTGCGCCAGCTCCTCCAACCCGATGCCCAGCCGCGCCGCGTCCTGGAGTAGGTTCCGCACCAGCTCGAGGGCACGCGCGCGGCGTTCCTCCTCCCGTACGTGGCTGGGGACCTCCAGCACGAACGTCCCCTGGCCGTGCCGGGTCTCGACGAAGCCGTCACTGGCGAGGTCCCGGTATGACTGCACCACGGTGGCCGGATTGACGCGGAGCTGCCGGGCGAGCTGGCGCATCGAAGGCAGGGTGTCTCCCGGAGACAGCTCTCCCGAAGCGATTGCGACGCGCACGCGGGCCGCGATCTGCTCGTAGAGCGGGGTGGGGCTGCGGGGGTCGATCTCGTGGAACATGAACGGTCAGCTCGGGTCGGTGGAGGTCGAGTCGGCTCGGGCGGGAGGCCCACAGATCACGCGGCCCGGCAGCCATCCCGGCGGGATCGTGAGGCCGTACGCGAGACCGCAGATGCGGTCCAGACTCGGATGCGAAAACACGCCGGCCCATCCGCGGGCGTCCGCCTGCACGATGTCGGCGTGCACCTCGGGATCCGGTTCGTATGCGGACAACGAGTCGAGCTGGTCGGTGTACGTGAAGGCCTTGGAGTAGTGGATCTCTTCGGCGCTCGCCATACGCTTGAGCTGGCCTCGGACCGCTGCCAAGAACTCCTGTTGATCCGTGGGCGGTACGGGCGGCGGCGGCGCTTCGGTGAGCCACGTGGGGGTGGCACGCACCTGGCCGGTCTCCCCGAACGTGTAGGTGCGTACGAAGCTGACGTCATTCTCGCCGAGCCAGCGGCCCGTGATCTCGTGGCCCCGGATCTCCTGCGGATCGAAGGGCATGGGAATCGCGAGACTCCCCGAGGGGCTCCCGGAGTCGTCGATCAGCGTCCACATGCGGCTGTTCCCGGCGCTCACGCGGGGCTCGCGGATCCAGAGGCGCCCGTCGGTGTCGACCCGCACATACCGGTAGCCTGCGTCCGTGACCGGAGGTGGCAGTCCGTCGAGGATCGCGCGTACCCGCGAACGCTCAGTGGCCGTCAGGGCACCTTCGACCCAATACCGTCCGTACAGCCAGACGTCCATCGTGAAGAGCGAATCGTCCGACAGGCTCTCGGGGTCCACCTGATGGACGAAGTCGCCCGCTGTGTCGAAGACCGAAATGCGCCCGGCTCCATCGAGCGCCAGGACGGAATCGGTGTCGGTGACGTACAGGTGCGAAAGGCTCCGGAACTCCCCGGGGCCCCCGCCTCTGCCCCCGACGCGCCGGACGAACTTCCCGTCCGGATCGTAGATCAGGATCTCGTTGGCCATCGGGTCGGAGACCCAGAGGTTGCCGCCGGGCACGTGGCGGACCGCGGCCACGCTTCCGAAGACGTAGTCGGAGTCGCCCTCGATCATGCCGATCTGCCGGGTGGGCTCGGAGGAGAGCTGCAGGACCGGAAGGTCACCGGGCATGCCGGACGGTCCCGGGGGCTCGCCGCAGGCGGCCAGGCCCGACAGGAGTAGCGCCGAGCCCAGCAGCGCCCAGGCGCGGTGGGTGCGTGTGTCGATCCCATGTGGATCCACGGTGCAAGCCTCCCCTCTCGGCTCGATGGAGCGGACGTGCCCGCTCCTATGGTGTATCGGTGTAGTACTCAACCAATACAGTGGGACAGTTTAGGGCCGAACGTCAAGCGTCTGGCGCTGAGAGGCCGATGGGACGATTCTTCTCTCTCTCCGTGTCCGGTGCCGCGGCGTCGGACTCGACATCGCCTCGAGGACCCTCCCGTCCATCTGATGCCCAGGCCGCTACGCTCTTTCGATCGCTCCCTGGTGGAGGGCCCCATCGCGGGTGCCGTCTGGAAGCTGGCGTGGCCCACGATGCTCCAGAACGTGATCGGAGGGCTGCAGGGGCTCGTCGACCACACGATGGTCGGCCACTACGTAGGCTACACGGGCAACGCGGCGATCGGTGTCTCGTGGCAGATCTACCTCGTCGTGGTGGTCTTCATCAGCTCGCTCTTCTCGGGGATGGGCGTACTGGTCGCGCGTTTCGCCGGGCAGGGTGACTCGGAGCGGGTCAACCGCACGGTCTACCAGGCGTTCCTCGTCGCTGCCCTCCTGTCCCTGGGGGTTCTGGCGCCCCTCGGCTACTTCCTCGCGCCCTCGCTCCTGCGGCTCGTCAACGCTACCCCGGTCGTGCAGGCCGAGGCCCTTCCGTACCTTCGCACGCTCTTCGTATTCAGCTTCGGGACCCTGATGTTCTTCATGGTCGGAGGGGCGTTCCGCTCGGCCGGCGACGCGCGAACGCCGCTCCGTCTGGGTGTGGCGCTCACCCTGCTGAACATCGTGCTGAACGTCATCTTCATCGCCGGGCTCGGCCCCGTTCCGGCGTTCGGTACACTCGGGGCCGCCATGGGCACGGTGATCTCCGGAGCGATCGTCAGCGTGATCGCGCTGTCGATCATGACCTCCGGCCGCGCGGTGGTGCACTTCCGACGCGGCATGAGCCTGAAGCCGGATTTCCAGATCATTCGAGAGCTCTTCCGCTTCGGGCTCCCGACCGGCCTGCAGGGGATCGCGATGAACGTGGGCGGCGTGCTTCTGCTGCGCTTCGTGGGCTCCCTGCCGGAGAGCGCGGAGGCGCAGGCCGCCTATGTGATCAGCTACACCCAGCTCTTCTCGTTCATCACCTGGTCGTCGCAGGGGCTCCTGGGTGCCTCGGCGGCCGTGGCGGGCCAGAACCTCGGAGCGGGAAAGCCAGACCGGACCGTCCGGGCGGTGCGCATCGCCTCACGGTTCGGCATCGGGATGGCGGTCTTCGTCGGGTTCTTCTTCCTGACGATACCGGGGACCTTGCTCGGCGCCTTCGGGATCGACGACCCGGTGGTGATCGGCCTGGCCGTGACGTTCCTGAGGATCCTGAGCCTCTCGGGCCTCTTCATTACCGTGGCGCTGGCCTACACCGGAGGGCTCCAGGGCACCGGCGACACGAAGAGCCCGCTCTACATCTCCCTGGTCTCACAGGTCGTGATTCCCCTCGGGATTTGCGCCATCCTGCAGAACACCCGCGGTCTTCACGCCACGGACATCTGGATGGCGATCCTCTTCGGGCACATGACGAGGGCGGTGCTCAGCGTGCTCCGCTTCAGGCAGGGCAAGTGGCGCGACATCGAGGTCCACGTCGAGCCGGCCAACGCGTAAGATCCCGGGGCCGAACGGCGTACCTGGAAGGAGAGCATCGAAAGGGGCACACACCGGACGGGGCGCTGAACGAGAGGAGCGATGTCCAAGCGATACTGGCTGATGAAGAGCGAGCCCGACGTCTTCTCCCTCGAGGACCTGGAGCGTGGCGGCTCCACGTTCTGGGACGGCGTGCGGAACTACAAAGCCCGCAACAACATGCGCGCCATGAGCCTTGGCGACGAAGTCCTGTACTATCACAGCAACGCCAAGCCGTCCGGGGTCGTCGGGATCGCACGGGTCTGCAGGGAAGCGTACCCGGACCCCACCCAGTTCGACCCCAGGAGCAAGTACCACGATCCGAAGTCGGACCCGGAAGACCCTCGCTGGTGGCTCGTGGACATCGAGTTCGTCGCTCGATTCCCGGAGATGGTCACGCTTCAGGACGTGAAGGCCGAGAAGGCTCTGGCCGACATGGATCTCGTGCGCTACGGACGGCTTTCGGTGCAGTCGGTCACGCCCTCGCAGTTCGAGTCGGTCCGGAAGACGGGCGGGCTCGAGTGAGCGGCCGACCGGTAGTGGCCGCCCGTTGCCTCGCGCTCGCCGCCGCGCTGGCGATCTTCGGGTGCACGGGCGCCGCAGCTCCGGCCGCGGACCCGTCCGTCCTGATGGAGGCCGACCGGGCCTTCGCGAAGGCCGTGGCCGACGGGGGGGTGGACGCGTGGGTGTCCTGGCTGGCCCCCGACGGTGCGCAGATCGTTCCGGGGGCGGGGGAGGTCCGTGGCCCGGACGCGATCCGGTCCTTGATGGCCTACCTGGACGATCCCGGCTCCACCCTCACCTGGGAGCCGTTGCGCGCCGAGATCGCGACTTCGGGCGATCTCGGATGGACGACGGGCACCTACGAATCCGAGAGCATGGGCGCCGACGGTCGGGTGCGGCGCGGCCATGGACGGTACGTGACCATCTGGAAGAAGCAGGCCGACGGGCGCTGGAAGGTCGCCATGGACCTCGGAAACCCAACCTAGGGAAGCTCTGCACAAGTGACCAGGGATCCGCGATATTGTCCAGTCGCGTATAAGCAACCGTGCAAGGTGGGGATCCGATGGGTCATCAGCGGACGTTCGCGGGACTGGCGTGGAGCACGAAGGGGAAGGTGACGAGGCGGGAGCAGTTCTTGGCAGAGATGGACGCGGTGATCCCGTGGCAGCGACTGATGGCGTTGATCGAGCCGCACTACCCGAAGGCCGGGAAGGGACGCCAGCCGCTGGGGCTGGAGAAGATGCTGAGGATCTACTTCGTGCAGCAGTGGTTCGATCTGTCGGACCCGGCGGCAGAGGATGCGATCTACGACTCGGAGTCGATCCGGCGGTTCGTGGGTGTGGAGTTGGGAGACGACCGTGTGCCGGACGAGTCGACGATCCTACGCTTCCGCCACCTGCTGGAGGAGCACGAATTGACGGAGGCGATCTTCCAAGAGATCCGCAGTCTGCTGGAGGAGAAGCGGTTGCTGTTGAAGGCTGGCACGATCGTGGACGCTACGATCATTCACGCACCCAGCTCGACGAAGAACGAGTCAGGCCGGCGCGATCCGGAGATGAAGCAGACGCGCAAAGGCAACGCGTGGTACTTCGGCATGAAGGTGCACACCGGCACCGACAAACAGGGCCTGACGCACAGCCTGACGGTGACCGACGCAGCTCAGGCCGACATCAAGCAGATGCCCGATCTGCTGCATGGCGAAGAACGCGAGGTCTACGGCGATCAGGCCTATTGGAAGGAATCCGATCGCCAGCATTTCGAGGCCAGCAACGTGCGGTATCGAGTCAACCGGCGGCCCACCCCCAAGAATCCGCTGAGCGATCGATGGAAGAAGATCAACCGAAGCCGATCTCGGGTGCGTGCTCGAGGTGAGCACGGCTACCGAGTGGTGAAACGACAGTGGGGCTTCACCAAGGTCCGATATCGAGGGCTCGCCAAGAACCGAGCGAGAGCCTACACGCTGTTCGCCCTCGCCAATCTGTACATGGTACGCCGAAAGCTGATGCCCCCAGGGGCGACGTGTGCCCTGTGACCTCGATCAGAGGTCACAGGGGCGGGCTCCGGCAGGAGGCCGGAGCCCAAAGGGGCCACCAGGAGCCCATAATCCCATGAATCACACTTGCTCAACCCCGCCAGGCATGCTCCGCATCGCCTGTGCAGAGCTTCCCTAGGAGCCGGAAGGGTCCTGGGAGCCTGGATCCGGGGCCTTGGCGCTCAAAATGCGGCCCGCTGCGTCGCTCAGGACAGGCTCCTGACGGGTCACCGCATCAGGGCTCTCGGACGTGCCGACCCCGATCCGCCGGATCGCCCTCTCCGGTGAGCGCACGGTAGGCCATCTCGCCGATGGCCGCGTCCTGCGCTCCGACACCCGTCAGGTCGCAGACGATGGATTCGTCGCCCTCTCTCCCGGGACGCCGCCCTTCGACGATCTCCCCCAGTTCCGCGTATACGTCTTCGGCGCTCATGAGCCCGGCGGCCACCGCGTGGTGCAGCTCCCCCAGCTCGAGGCACTGACGGGTGAGGTCCGTCACGACCTTGTCGGCACCCGCCACGAGCTCCGGCGCGAGCTCGACCTTGTCCGGTCCATCCGAGCCCACGGCCACGATCGTCGCACCGGGAGCGACCCACTCGGGGAGCACGAGCGGCTTCCGCGAAGGGGTGGCGGTGAGAACGAGATCGGCCCCGTCGACGGACTCCTCCACGGAGCGCGCCGCTCTCACCGGCGCCTCGATGACCTCCTTCATCCGATCGACGCAGTGCTGCGCGTGCCGCTCCGTCCGGGACCAGACCCGCACCGCCCTGATATGCCTCACCCGTGCCATCAGGCGCACCTGCATGCCAGCTTGCGTCCCGGCGCCGATGACGCCGATCTCCAGCGGACGACTCGGGGCCAGATATCGGGCGGCGAGCGCTCCGGCCGCGGCCGTGCGCAGGTCCGTCAGGTACCCGTTGTCGACGATGACGGCCTTCGGAAATCCGGTCTCCGCGTCGAACACGAGCACGAGTCCCGAGCCTGTGGGCACGCCGAGCTGGAGGTTGCCGAAGAAGCCCGTGGCCACCTTGAACACGAAAGAGGACGCCCCGGTCAGGTGCGCTCCCTTCACGTGCAGCTCGCCGTGGACATCGGGAAAGTCGACGTTCAAGGGCGGAGGGACCGCAGCCTCGCCCCGCGCGAGCGCCCGAAACGCCTGCTCCGCGGCGGCCAGGGCGAGCTCGTCGTCCACCGACCTACGAACGGCCCACTCGTCGAAAACCGTCAGGGGCGTGCGTGCCATCGGCTTCTCAAGCCGTCCTGGAGGAACGGGAAGCCTCGGCGAGCCACTCATCCGGAGCGGCGGCCCGGCGCCGCTCCCTCGGGTGGAGTCGGAACCACTGCGCGACCAGGAGGATCTCGGCGGCCTCCTCGGGCTCGAGGGCGGCGGGGCCGACCTCCTCCTCACCGTAGACTTCCTCTACCGCACGGACGGCCCGCTCCCGCGCCGCGGCGCTCTTGGGGTGGGGCATCTCCCTTCGAATCCGTCCCGTGCGGATGAGGTAGATGCGATCGTCGCCCCGGAACCCGGGAACTCGGTAGACCAGGTCCAGGTCCTCCACCCTGCCGCGGAACGCGACCAGCTCGTCGCGGAAACGTCTCAGGCGCTCGATCCGGTCTCGAAGGAGGCCCGCATACTCGAAGTCCATCCGGCCCGCTGCCTCCTCCATCTGTCGCTCCAGGTCGCGCAAAGGCGCAAGAGCCCGGCCTTCGAGGAAGCGCCGCGCGGTCTCGACGGCTCGCGTATAGTCCACCGCCGAAGGGCGCCCGCAGCAGGGCGCGAGACACGTGCCGAGATCAGCCCGGAGGCAGCGGGGCGGTCTGGCCGCCTCGAAGAGCTCCATCTGGTCATCGAAGAAGACGGGCGTGGGACCAGGACAGTCTCTCAGGCCCAGGACGTGGGAGAGCTCCCGAACGGCGTAAGCCAGGGCACCCACACGGGGAAAGGGGCCGTAGTAGGTGGCACCGTCGTCGGCCACCCGGCTCACGGGCAGCACCCGGGGCGCGGCCTCCCTCGTAACCTTCACGAAGGCATAGATTCGTCTCCGTTTGTGCTGGACGTTGAACCGGGGTCGCCACTTCTGGATGAGCTTCATCTCACGCACGAGGGCGGAGAACTCGTTGGGTACGTACTCCCACGTGACACTGGAGGTCTCGCGGATGAGGTCCCACGCCTTCTCTCCCCGGGGCGCGCGAAAGTAGGAGAGCAGCCGGGTGCGCACGTGCACCGACTTGCCCACGTATAGCAGCTCCTCATCGGCACCGAGCATCCGATAGACCCCCGGACGGTTCTCGGCCTGGGCGCGGACGTAGTGTCGGAGGGCGGAGTGGGGCAGCATGGAAGCCGGAGCGGATCTTCGCGTTTCATTCGGGCGACGCAAGCACATCATAAGCCTTCTGAGCTCCCCGACGCCACGACGTCCCGTTCGATCATTGCCCGCCACCCCTCTCCCGGATAGTCTCCGACATGATGACATCAGGTCGAGGCAAGATCGTGCGGGATCCGCTCTGGAATACGATCCGACTGGATCCCACCGCCGTGCGCATCGTCGATACGGCCGAGTTCCAGCGGTTGCGCTACATCCGTCAGCTGGGGCTGGCCCACCTGGTCTATCCCGGGGCCACCCACACTCGATTCGACCACGCGCTGGGTGTGTACCACCTGACGGTGACGGCGCTTCGACACCTCCACGAGCGCGGCGGAGTGCCGCCCGAGGTGTGGGAGGGCGAGGAGCTGGTTCCGTATGCGGCCCTCCTGCACGACATCGGGCACTACGCGTTCTCGCATGCGCTGGAAGAGCTCGAAGCGGACCATGTGCCGGCCCACCACGAGGAGGTCAGCCGGCAGTTCTTCAACTCGCCGGCACTCCGGGACGCGCTCGCACCGCTTGGCCTCGCCGCGCCGGAGCGCATCTACGAGCTGATCCGGGGAGGGAGCGAGATCCCGCTGAGGGGCCTGGTGAGCGGTAGCCTCGACCTGGACAAGATGGAATACCTGCGCCGGGACGCGCGCTTCTGCGGCGTGCCGTACGGGGAGGTCGACGTGGACCGGCTCCTGCAAGGGCTCGTGCTACTACCGGATCCGGAGTCCGGAGCGTTCGAGCTCGGGGTGCACGAGAAGGCAGTGGCCGCGCTGGAGTCGCTCCTGTTCGCCAAGTACCAGATGTTCCGCAACGTGTACTGGCATCACGGAGTCCGTGCGGCGACCTCGCTCTACAAGCGGATCGTGGAGGACGCCGTGCGCGCGGGCCTCCTGGCCCCGGAGGAGTTGGTGGGGCCGACCGACGAGGAGCTCCTCTACGAGATCGGGCGGAGGGCCTTCGAGGACGACTCCGACGTAGCCGAGAGGCTGGCGAGCCGGTGGCTCCCGGCGCTCAGGCACCGGCGACTGCCGAAGCGGGCCCTCGAGCTCACTGCCGCGGACCTCCAGGGTCGGCAGGTGGAGGACTGGGCGGTGGGCGATTCACCCTGGAAACGGGCGGTGGAGGACGAGCTGGCGGCGGAGCTCGGACTCGAATCCGGCGAGGTGATCATCGACTTTCCCGTGAAGCGAGCCATGTTCCAGCTCGACGTGCTCGTGGAACGCCGGGGAGGGGGTATCGACCGACTGGGCCCGGAGGGCTTGTCCGGGGTCGTGGATCTGCCGCGTGTGGCGATGGGCCTCTACTCAGCTGCCCGCATTCTCCGCGTGTTCACGATGGAACGCCGTGAACTGGCGGCCGAGCGCGTGCTCGAGAAGATCACTCGCCCGGAAGGTAGTGCATCGTAGGCGCGCCCGAGCGCCCCTCGGACGGCTGCTACCGCACGAGCACGAGCGCCACGGTGATGTTGTCGTTCCCTCCCCGCTCGTTCGCTGCGTCCACCAGGGTGCGGGCGGCCCTCCGCAGGGTTTCGGCGGCGGCGTCCGGTGCGACGTGCTGGTGGAGGATAGCCGCGACTTCGGCGTCGTCGAGCATTCCGACCAGACCGTCGGAGCAGAGGAGATAGAGGTCGCCGGCGCGGAGCTCGTGGAACTCGATCTGGGGCTCCGGCCGCTCGGGCGATCCGATGCACTGCGTGAGGATGTGTCCGAGGGGGTGGTGGCGGGCGCGCTCGGCCGGCAGCTTGCCGGCGTCGATCAGGCCCTGGACCCAGGTGTCATCGTGACTGAGTTGGACCAGGCTCCCTTCCCGGAGACGGTAGAGCCTCGAGTCACCGACGTGTCCAAACGCGCAGACGCCGCTTCGCGGCTCCGCCACCAGGACCGTCAGCGTGCACCCCATGGCCTCGAGCGACGGATCGTCCTCGCCGCCGGCCCGGACGGTCGCGTGCGCTTCTCGCACCGTCTGCTCGAGGACATCACGCAGGAGCTCGGTGATGGCGTCCGGGGTGGATGGAAGGGAACGGGAAAAGAAGCTACGCAGCCGCGACTCCACACGCTCCACGGCCAGCCGGCTCGCCACGTCTCCCCCGGGATGGGCCCCCATTCCGTCCGCCACGGCCGCCACCCCGAGGTCGTCGAGGAGGAGGAAGCTGTCTTCATTCCGCTTGCGGATGCGACCGATGTCGCTGAAGGCGGCCAGGGTGAGGGAATGGGGCACGGGATCGGGAGGATCGGGGGCGGTTGAGCCTTGGCGCGGCCAAGGGATGAGCGGTGAAGTCCCCAAGGTAGAGACCTGACGGGGCGTGCGGCAATCGCCCACCCCGTGGGGTGGGGCGGGCCCACCCCCGGAAGGAGGAACCCGCCCGTGACATGGGGTTACCAGAACCTGCAGCCGAGGGTGTGGACGCGAGGTGAGCGGGGGGTGCTCGGGAGGTCTGGAACGCAGATCGAGGATCGGAGTACCACGGACTCCAAGAAACTTGACACCCTGTTAGCACCCCGGCACCTTAAACGGCTCAACACCCCGGGGATCCCAGGAGGATCCCCTTCTCGTAGCCGAACCGACCATACCGGGGCCAGCAGGAACCGGACCAGAAGGAGCATAGAGAGCGATGGCCACTGCCACTGCCAGCAAGCGTCGGAAGCGCAAGGGGAAGAACCTCCTCACGGGCTTCGACGCGAGCGTGGAGGAGCAGAGCGCCCTCGACCAGTACCTCCGCGACGTCAGCCGCCACGAGCTCATTACGCCAGAGCGTGAGAAGGAGCTCGGAGCCAAGGCGCTGAAGGGCGACGAGGGGGCGATCCAAGAGCTGGCTCGGGCCAACCTGCGCTTCGTCATCAGCGTGGCGAAGAAGTATCAGAACAGAGGTGTCTCCCTCACGGATCTGATCCAGGAGGGGAACGTCGGACTCGTCACCGCTGCCCGGAAGTTCGATCCGGAGCAGGGCGTCAAGTTCATCTCCTACGCGGTCTGGTGGATTCGCCAGGCGATCCTGGCTTCGCTGGCCAACCACGGGCGCGCCGTGCGTGTGCCGCTCAACCGCGCCAGCGACCTCGCACGGATCTTCCGTGAGAAGGAGCGTCTCAAGCAGGAGAAGGGACGCGAGCCGAGCACCGAGGAGTTGGCCAAGGCCACGGACCTGACGCCCGAGTTGGTCGAGTCGCTCCAGACGCTCAACGCGGCCGAGATCCGCCTCGACGCCCCCATCGGCGATTCGGAAGATTCGCAGCTCGTGGAGCGCTTCATCACGGAAGAGGCCGCCGAGCCCGAGGTCGAGGTCGAGGGTCGGCTCTTGACCGAGGCGATCACCGACGCGCTTTCGACCCTGGAAGCCCGCGATGCCAAGGTCTTGCGTCTCTACTTCGGGCTGGAAGGCGAACGGGAGCACACCCTGGAGGAGATCGGCAACATGCTCGGCGTCACGCGCGAGCGGATCCGTCAGCTCCGGGACCGCGCGCTCCGCCGCCTGCGTGAAGGAGAGAAGGGAGGCGCGCTGGAGTCCTTCGCGGCGTGATTCCCCGCCGGCTGCATTGACTGGCTGAAGCCCCCTGGCGGATCCACGGTCGATCCGCCAGGGGGCTTCGTGCATCGAACGCCGAGGAGAGCCATGGGAGATGAAGCCTGTCGCTCGACCGGGACGGTGTTCGGGACGGGTGGCGGGCTCTACCACGTTCGTCTGGAAGACGGAACGGAGGTGGATGCCTCGCTTCGGGGACGACTGAAGAGGGAGCGTCGCACCGGCGATCAGGTCGTCGTCGGCGATCGGGTGGAGGTGTCGCCCTCGGAGGACGCGTGGACGGTCGAGCAGGTGGCTCCGCGCAGCTCCGAGCTGGTACGGGCCGCCTCCGGCGGACGGAGGGCCAAGGTTGTCGCCGCGAACCTGGACCGAGCCTTCGCCGTCGTCGCGGCTGCGGACCCCGAGCCCTCGCCCGCACTGGTCGACCGGCTCCTGGCGGTCGCCACGGCGAGCGGTCTGAAGCCCGTCCTGGTGGTCAACAAGGCCGATCTCGCCCCATCCGTGGCGGAGGGCCTGCGAGCGCTCTACGATCGTCTGGGCTACGAGGTGGCCATCGTCAGCGCGGTGACGGGCATGGGTCTTTCGGAATTCTCGGCGCGTGTGTGCATGGGCATCTCCGCTCTGATCGGACCCTCCGGGGTCGGCAAGTCCAGCCTCCTGAACGCGCTGGACCCGGGGCTACGTCTGCGGATCGGCGAGCTGTCGCGGCGCCGGGGCACGGGCAAGCACACGACGGTTCGCTCCCGCCTGATTCCGCTGGCGTGTGGTGGCCTGGTGGCCGACACGCCCGGGTTCGGAGACGTGGGATTGTGGGGGGTCTCGCCCGACGAGGTGGACGCATGCTTTCCCGAGTTCGGTGAGTTGCCGGAGGGCTGCCGGTTCCGCGGCTGCAGCCACCTGAAGGAGCCGGACTGCGCGGTGCGGGCGGCCGTGGCGCGTGGCGAGATTCCGAAGAGCCGCTACGAGAGCTACGTCATCCTTCGCGAAGAGGCCGAGACGGCACGCCGCTTTCCAGCGGAATGACCCGCCTCGTTCCGGTCGCGGGATCGATGGTCACGTCCACGGGCCACCGATAGACTTCTTCGAGGACGTCGGCGCGCAAGACCTCGGCGGGTGAGCCCTCGGCCGCCACGCGCCCTCGAGAGAGGAGCACCATGCGGTCGGCGAACCGGCCGGCGAGCTCGAGACCGTGCGTCACGACGACGACGGTCATTCCCCGGGCCGCCGAGCCCCGAAGGAGCTCCAGGATCGCCATCTCGTGGCGGATGTCGAGGCTGGACGTAGGCTCGTCCAGGACGAGCGCCATGGGCTCCTGCGCCAACGCCCTCGCGATACGCACTCTCTGGAACTCGCCGCCGGACAGGGTGGTGACGTCCCGCTCGGCGAGCTCCGAGATGTCACACTGGTCCAGGGCGCGCCGAACGGCCGTCCGGTCCCGATCCCGCTCGGCCCCCAGAGGCCCCAGATAGGGGTAGCGGCCCATGGCCACCATCTCCCGGACCGTGAGCGGAAACGAGATCGTCTCCCCCTGCGGAACCACACCGACGGCACGTGCCCGCTCCTTCCGGGTCCAGGACGCGATGGGCCGGCCGTCCAGGAGCGCCCGCCCGCCCTGCATCGGTACGACTCCGAGAAGCGCCTTCATGAGCGTGGACTTTCCCGACCCGTTCGGACCGAGGACGGCGTAGAGGCACCTGTCGGGAACCTCCATGCTCACTCCGTCCAGCGCGGGCTCACGGCTCCCGGGATAGCGGACGACGATCCCTTCGGCGGAGAACCTCATGCGGAGCTCGTGAGGCTCCGACGGAGGAGCACGAGAAAGATGGGTACACCGACGAACGCGGTGATCACGCCGATCGGCACCTCGGTGGGTGCCAGGACCAGCCGGGCCACCACGTCCGCGAGCGTGAGAAACGCCGCTCCAGCAAGGAACGAGAACGGCAGCAGCGTCCGGTGGTCCGCACCCACCACCAGACGCACGGCGTGCGGGACGACGAGCCCCACGAACCCGATGACGCCGGCCACCGCGACTCCCGCGGCGGTGATCAGCGCCGCCACCCCCAGCGCGATCCGCTTGACCCGCTCGACATCCGTCCCCAGGTGATGTGCGGTCTCCTCGCCCACGGCCATGAGGTTCAGGGGCCGGGCCAGACCCATGAGCACGGCGGCGGAGGGCATCGTGTAGGCCGCGACAACCACGACCTTACCCCACTCCGCGCCGGCCAGGCTTCCCATGATCCAGAGGACCGCGCTCTGCACGGTGCGCGCCTCCGACATCGAGAGGATGAAGGCGATGCAGGCGCTGAAGAACGCGGCCACGACGACACCCGCCAGGAGGAGCACACGCACATCCATGCTCCGGCCCGTGGCGGTCGCGACCCGGAACACCAGAACGATGGCCAGGAGCGCCCCGCCGAAGGCCGCCATCGGCAGTAGGGCGGAAGACGTGCCGGCGAGACCCAACGCCAGGACCAGCACCGCGCCGACGGACGCACCGCCGGAGATCCCGAGGATATAGGGCTCGGCGAGAGGATTCCGGAGGAGCGCCTGGAAGGTGGCCCCCGCCAGCGCGAGGCCTCCACCCACGAAGACACCCAGGAGCGTGCGGGGCATGCGGATACCCAGCACGATCGTGCGCTCGGTGGCGGTCCCACCGCCGAACAGGACACTCAGGACGTCATGTGTGGAGAGCGCTACGGAGCCGAAGCGCACCCCGAGGATCACCGAAGCGGCGAGAACCACGAGCAGGCCGAGCCCCACCGTGGTGCGTTTCACGAATTCGGCGCCTCGTGGATGAGCCGCGCCAGATCACGAGCCATCGCGGCCACGTCGGGCCCCGGGCGCTCGAGGTCGCCGTTCACGACCTCGACACGAGCATCGGGCACCAGGGCGCCGTCGAACGCGGTTCCCGGCGGCAGCAGGACCACGTCGATCCGGCGGGCCACCATCTCTTCCGGGCTCACCGCGGAATAGAGCGTGCCGAGATCGTGGAACACGTTCGTACCTCCGGCGACGGCGATCAGCTGGTCGATGTACGTGCCGGGGCCGGCGACCCACGGGGGATTGCCGCCGAGCACGTAGGCGACGCGAGGATGGGTCAGTCCGGCCACCTCCTCCCGCACCGCCGCGAGCTTCCGGTCGATCGTGGCCACGAGGGAGTCCGCGCGAGCGCTCCGCCCGGTCACCCGACCCAGCAGCGTGATGGTGCTCTTCACATCCGAGATGCCGTCGGGACGGATGGCCAGATGGGCGATGCCCAGGTCGTCCAGACGCTCGGGGGTTTGCGGGTCCTGCCGGCCGCCGAAGACGACGACGAGGTCGGGATGCAGTGACACGATCGTCTCGACGCTCGGGTGGAGCCCTCCCCCCACCGACGGCAGACCCGCGGCCCACGACGCGGTGTCGAAGTCGGTGCGGGCCACGAGCACGCTTCGGGCGCCCAGCGCTTCGAGCGTCCGGGTCGCGGATGGAACGAGCGAGATCACGCGGCGGACCGGGCCGGGAAAGGTGTGCTGCACACCCTCGGCATCGACCACCCGGATCGGTTGGCCGCTTCCTCCGGTCTTCGCTGGTGCGGGTTCGCCCGAGCATGCGCCCGCGACGATCAGCGCGGCCAGAAGGGGCGGAAGCACGCGCGGCGAGGGACGCCGCGGCATCAGTTCCCTGTGTTCGGGACGGAGCTGCCGCACGGATCCTGGAACGTCCGGGTCCAGGATCCATTTCTCCAGCCCAGGGTGGCGAACCAGCGCCTTCCGTTTCCGAGGACGTCGAGGATCACCTCGTCGCGGCCGTCCCCGTTCAGGTCGAGATGATCGAAGTAGCGCGCTGCGCCCTTCCCGTCGTCCGATGCCTTCTGGTACCAGACGAAGTCCGACCGGTACTCTCCCTGGCGTTCGGATCCCATGACGAACAGCGCGTACGCGTTCGGCCCGGGCGCGGCCATCGTGAGCCGATCGTGGTAGAGGAAGGTCGCGGCGACGGACACGCCCTCGGAGCCCGGTAGCTGGAAGACCCGGATGTCCGCTCTGGTATCCAACAGCGAGGGGGGCCAGGTGGCGCCGACGTTGGGAATTGCCTCCATGGCGAGGTTCAGCGACGCGACACGCTGCGGGTAGCGGTCCTCGAGCGCCTCGTAGGCCCCGTAGGGCCGAGTGCTCCCCGAGGAGTCCGGGAACGCGAGGAGCCTGCTGGCCCCCGCTGCGGCCGGTACCAGCTCGATCACACCCGTCACGGTGGGACGGGGCACACAGAAGCTATCGTCCACACCGGTCCTGGCTACGGTGAGGCGTCCCACACGCACGCCTTCCGCAAAAAGCACCAGCTGCGAGTCCGGCGCGAGCATATGCCGCACGAAATCGGTCCGGCGGTCGGGCATCGAATCGTCGGCCGAGAACGCCTGCAGACCGTCTCCCTGGACGAAGCCGGCCACCGCCAGGGTCGCGGAGTCTCCGTCCCGCACGCCCGCCAGGAGGATCGGGCCGACGGGCGGTGTCAGCCGTTCCTCCGTGCCGGTGGAGTCGGCCGCCGCCGTCGATGCCGCCGCGCTGTCGGCGTCCTGGGACGGCGACTGCATATGGACGTCGACGCCCCCCCATGTCACGTTGTCGCAACCTGAGGGCACGGTTAAGATGACCGCGATCGCGAGCCAGCGCCGTCGCATGGATCCTTCTTCGAGAAGGGGCTCGAGCTCCGGGATTCCCGGAGAGGGGTCCGGAGCATCGAAACCTAGCGTTCACGGGGTCCGGGGCAACACCGGCTCGCCCGAAGCTCGCCGCGGGGAACGGATTGAAGGAGCGCGCGCGGTGGCACACCACGGAAGCGGTGGGCCGCCGCCGTGTCGTCATGGGGCGTCATGGACACGACCGGAACGACGGGTGGAGCGGCACTGAGAGAGGTCATGCGTCACTACCCGACCGGGGTGACCGTGATCACCGCGCTCGCGCCCGGGGCCGGTCCGGTCGGCTTGACCGCGACCTCGTTCACCTCGGTCTCCCTCGATCCGCCGCTGGTGCTGGCCTGCGTCGACCTCGCCTCCTCATCCCACGACCTCCTTACGCTCGCCGGGGTGTTCTGCGTGAATATCCTCTCCGCCGGACAGGTCGACCTGGCAGCGCGTTTCTCCACGGAGCCCGGCGAAACCCGCTTCGAGGGCGTGAGCTGGCATGAAGGTCGGTCGGGGGCTCCGGTTCTGGAGGGTGCCGTCGCCTTCCTGGAGTGTGCGGTCGACCAGGTGCATTCGGCCGGCGACCATTCCATCGTGGTGGGCCGGGTGCTGGACACCTCCGTGCGTGGCGGGGAGGCGCTCACCTTCTACCGGGGCTCGTTCGGGAGCATCGGCCCGTGAGCCGGTCCCTACGTGCGTTGCGGTGGCTCCCACCGTTCGTCGTGGGCCTCGCGACGGCCGCGACCGCAGAGGTGGCCGCGGGCCTCCTGCTCTATTCGGGCCCGGGAATGCTGCGTTCCCTCACGACGGTCCTGGCGGTCGAGTCGGCGACATTGGGGCTCGGGCTCTGGGCCGTTCCGGAGCCTGGCGCGAGTCTCATCGACGTGCTGCGGCGGCGGTGGCTCCTCTTCCTCGCATCGATGCTGGCGGCGACCGTGTTCACCGCCGCGTGGAGCCTCGTGCAGCGCCTCGGCGGCACGGGCATGGAGCAGGGGCTCGGGCTCGCGTTTCTGGCGGGGCTCCCCCTCTACGCGTGCGGCGCCCTCCTCGGGGCGATGGGACGGGCGGCGGTGGCCGCCCCGCCCGACCGGTCGACCCGGGTCGGCGGTGCCGCGGGCCTGGGTGCCGCGGCGGGCTTCGCGGCCACGGGACTCTTCCTGGCGAAAGTCGTTACGCCGGCGTCGCTCCTGCTCAGCGGTCTGGTCCTGGTCTCGGCGGGTGGCCTGCTGCATGGGGCGATCCTCGAGGCCGACGTCCCCGATCCTGATCCGGAGGAGCCGTGATCGTCGCGCACCTCTCGGATCTGCACCTGGGCTTTCGGGCCTATGGCCGAGTCGAGCGGGGAAGCGACGTACGGGAGCGGGACGTCGCAACGGCCTTCGAGCGGGCGGTCCAGGAGCTGGTGAAGCTCACGCCCGACGTGGTCGTCGTCGCGGGCGACGTGTTCGACCGGCCCGACCCACCACCCGGTGCACTGGTATCGCTCTCCCGGGGGCTCGAGGTCCTGCGTTCCTCCCTTCCCCGGGTCCCGGTCCTGATGGTGGCCGGTCCCCGCGATACCCCTCGCCGGCCGGGCGATCCGGGGGCGCTCGCGGTGCTCGACACCTTCCCCAACGTCGAGGCTGCCACCGGGCTCACGCGGTCGATCGTCATGGAGCGGCTCGATTTGCACGCGAGCCTGGTTCCCTACCGTTCGGCGGTGCGGGATCCGGCGGCCGTGCCGGAGCCCGATCCGAGGGTCCGCTGGAACCTGCTGATTCTGCACGGACGCGTGGATGCGGTCGGCGCACACGGAGTTCCCGTGGATCCCGGGGATTGGAGCTACGTCGCGCTGGGTGGGGAGCATCGCCGGCGTAGCCTGGGAGCACGGGTGCAGTACTGCGGCTCCCTGGAGCGGGTGGAGCTCGACCCCTGGGATGAAGCCGCCGAAGAGAAGGGGTTCCTGCTCGTGGATCTGGAACGAGAGGAGGTGCTCTTCCACGCGATCCCGGGACGAGCGGTGGTCGCGCTCGCGCCGATCCGCGTGAGCGCGGGCGATCCGGAGCGGTTGCGCCGCCGGGTGAAGGAGGTGACGGACGAGGTGCCCGGGGGCATCGAGGGGAAGATCGTCCGCCTACGTTTGGAGGGGGCCGAGCCGGAGGACCTCATGGCACTTCAGGGCCCGCTGCTCGAGTCCCTCCGCCAGAGGGCGCTGCACCTGATGGTCGAGGCCGGGGGCGAGCTCCGTCTGCCGCAGGAGGCCTGGCTGTCCGCGGACTCGCCACGTCTGCTCAGGCAGGCGCTCGAGGCGGAGTTGGAGCGCGACGGGATAAGGGACGCCGCGGCGCTGGAGGTCGTTCGCGCTCTGGTGCCCGAGGAGGCCGGCGAGACGCCGGCCCCCGGTCTCGTCGGGGAGGTGGATGCGCTGGAAGGAGAGGTCCCCGGGGTCGGGCGGGTGAGCACATCCGTGATCCCCGGCCTTACGGCGGTGATCGGGGGAGCGGGACGTGCGAGAAGGGCCGTCGCGGCGCTCCTGATCCGGACGGCGGGGTCCCCGGAGGCACCGGACGAGCTCACCGATCTCTGGATGGGTCGCGGGGGCGAGACGCTCGACGGCGCGCTCCATCAGGCGGAGGAAGTGGTCGGGGCGGCACGGGGGCTCGGGGCCGTGGATCTCGCGTTGGAGCGCATCCGATCCATGGAAGACGTGCCCGCGCCTGCGGGGGCGTCCGCCGGCACGAGGACGGACCAAGGAGCGATGCGCGTGGACGCCGGGCAGGTGGCCGCGGAGCTGCGCACCGCCGAGCGGGAGCTCCGCGCGCTGCGGGCCGATGCGGCGGAGCTGGGAGGCGACCTGGAGGTGGCGACCATGGACTGGCTTCGGGAGCGCCAGGACGCGGAAACCACGCTGAACGCCTACCGCGACAGAGCGAGGGAGCTCAAGGTGAGGATTCGACGCCTGGAGTCGGCTGGTCCCGACGCTCCTTGTCCGACCTGTGGCCGGGTGCTCGAGAGTCACCACGAAGAGGTGCTGCGGGAGCTCCGGGAGGAGTGGGAGGGGCTCGTCCAGGACGGGAGCTGGTGGCGTCGCCGTTGGGAGCAGCTCGAGCCCAAGCCGGAGCACCTGCAGGAGCTGGAAGGCCGGTCGCTGAGGCTGCACGCCGCGCTGGAAGGAAGCTCGGAGCGCGCCGAGCTGTTGCGAGCCCGGCTGACGGAGCTGGAGGCTTCCGGCACGGAAGGACCGATGGAGCCTTCGGTGTCGAGCCGGTCCGGTGGCGTGGTCGAGACAGCCTTGCGGCGCGTGCGCGAGGCCCGGTTGGCGCGCGCACGTGAGCGGTTGTTGGTTCGGGCATCGAGGTACCTCGGGCGCATATCGGGCGGGCGGATCCTGGCGATTACGTGGAGCGACGGGTCCGCTCATCTTCAGGGCGACGCGGGCCCGCTGAATCCGCTGTCCGAGGAAGATCTGGCCGCGGGGAGGCTAGCGCTCCGGCTGGGCGCCGCCTCGCTGGCCGGCGTCGGCGGACGCACGCTCGCGTCGCTCGTGGTCGAGGAGCCGTTCGATCGCCTCGACATGGAAGCGCGTCTGCGCACCCTGGTGCTCCTGCGGCAACTCCTGGACGAGATTCCCCGAATCGTGCTGTTCACCGGCGGCGAGGCGGTGGACGCGCGTCCGGAGCTATTCGACGCGGTCCTCGAGCTGAGGGACGACGTCCTCGGCGGAGCGTCGGCGTTGCGCCCGGCGCACGCCGGCGCCGGCCGGATTCTCCTGAGAGACCCCGTGCGGCCGCTCGACCTGCACGTTCCGCAGGGATGAGCGGCGACCCCTCGGGGTCTCCGGGCGGTCGATGCCGAAGACTGTAACCTTTCGGTATCGTCGCTCGTCCATACTGTAGAGGGAGGTCGGGGGGCGCCCGTAAAGGCGTCCGCTCGCACCGCTTTCGTGAACCGAACCACTTCGCGAGCCATGACGACCTGGATGCCAGCCGTGATCATCGGCCTGATCGGTGGGGTGGCCGTGCGTCTGTGGTACCGCCAGTGGCGTGAGAGACGCATCGCCGCCCGGCGTGTGGTCGAAAAGCCCAATTCCCACTATGCCTCCGACAGCGTGCGGGCCCAAGAAGATCGGGAGCGCTGGGGAGACATCGACTTCGGCAGGCTGCACCCGCTCAACCGCGATGAGGTCACGCGCCTGTTGACCGTGGTGGATCGGGAGGGGGTGAAGGCGCTCTCACCCCGGGACCGCCTCTTTTTGGACAACATGACGATCCCCCGGCTGGGCTGACAGAGACCGCTGCGGAGGGCGCTACTCCTCCTCATCTCCCCAGAGCCACGCCGCTCCGCGGATCCCGCTCGAGTCTCCGTGGAGGTTGGTCACCACCCGCGTTGTCACTTCGTCCGTGAACACCCAGGGCGGGAGTGCGGCCCGGGCGGCCTCGGCCAGACCCGGAAGGTTCGACATCCCCCCGCCGAGGACGATCACGTCCGGGTCGACGATGTTGACCACGGTCGCCAGCCCGCGGGCCAGACGGTCCACATACCGGTTCATGGTGTTCAGGGCGCGCTCGTCGCCGCCGTTCAGGAGGTCCACGATCTCGTGCGTCGTGCGTCGCTCGCCGGTGACCGCCTCGTGGTCTCGCTCCATACCGGGGCCCGACAGGAACGTCTCGATGCAGCCGGTACGGCCGCAGTAGCAGGGCGGGCCGGGTCTCTCGTCGTCGTGGGGCCACGGGAGCGGGTTGTGGCCCCACTCGCCGGCGATGAGCTGTCCACCCGCGAGCACCCGGCCGCGCACCACCACACCGCCGCCGACGCCCGTGCCGAGGATCACTCCGAAGACCACCTGCGCGCCCACGCCGGCCCCGTCCGTCGCCTCGGAGAGGGCGAAGCAGTTGGCGTCGTTCATGAGGCGCACCGGCCGATCCAGTCGCTCCCGCAGGTCCTGGTCGAACGCATGGCCGATCAGCCAGGTGGAATTGGCGTTCTTCACCGTTCCGGAGACCGGTGAGATCGTGCCTGGAATGCCGATTCCGACCGAGCCGGTACCTCCCGCGGACCTCTCCACGTCGGAGACGAGGTCGGCGAGCGCGTCGAGTGTGCCTTCGTAGGTCCTGGGTGTGGCGATGCGCCGGCGGGCCAGCTCGCGGCCGTGCTCATCCAGCGCCAGCACCTCGATCTTCGTGCCCCCCAGATCGATGCCGATACGGACCTTCACCCGGCCCGGCCCGTCACGAGCCCGCCGGAACCCGCTCGGCGCGATGGTACGCCTCGTAGAGCTCCGAAGGCTTGTTGGCGTAGAACTCCACGTAGCCGCAGGAGCCGCACACGCTCGCATGGATGCCCGTGATCGCGGGCTCGGGCAGCCGACCCCGGTCGGGGTGCCGCTCCACCCCCACGACCACCCTGGGGCCGAGGGCGTCGGCGAGGTAGGCTCCGTCCATCAGATGATCGGAATTGCATTTCGGGCAGCGATGATAGGAGCTCATGGTTCCTCCCTCGGGAAGCCGGTGTCGGGCTCCTCGGTCATGGCGGACGGGTCAACGGGAGGGCCTGACAGGTCGTCGAAGGGAGCGTCCGCGCCACCGGTACGCACGCCTCGAGCGACCCGCACCGGAACGTTGCACCCGAGGGTGTGGTGGGGGCAAGGAGCGGAGGCGGACGCAATGTCCGCCTCCGCTCCGAACCTTCACCGACCGGTGCTTCCGAGCGTAGACCAGGCCTGAGCGCGCTGCTGGTAGTAGTGGGCCTTCTGCTCGTCCTGGCTCTGGATGGCGGCCTGCGTCAGCGACAGGTACGCCCACAGGTAGTAATTGGGGATGCCGATGGTCGACTGGTCCGGCCAGTGTCCCCACGCGTCCGGGATGCCCGTGTGATGGACGAACACGCTGTCAACGAGCTCGGCCGTGCGCGGGACATCCACGAAGTGGCCCGTCACCGCCACGTACGGCGACTGCTGCATCTCCACGATTCCGGGGTCCACGGAGTCGGGCAGGGGGCCGTTGTGCAGCTTGAACGCCAGGCCCTGGCGAACCAGATAGTCGTTGACGCCGAGGGCGGAGGCGGCGTTGCCGCTCGAGGCGAAGTAGACGGGTCGCTCGTTCATGACCTGATTGATGATGGTCAGCGCGTACTGCTGCCACGGATAGAGCGACTCGCCCGCGTGAAGCGTGGCGTCGACGTTGCCCATGCGCAGCGTCTGGTCCTTGCTCAGCGTGGCGTAGCCGCCGGCGACCCGATCGATGGTCGCGTCGTCCAGCGGAAGGATCGTCTTCGTGGGAGCGTCGATCGGACGGCCGAGCACGATCGGGGTCTTGCCGGCCGCCCGTACCGAATCCGCCTGGGCGGAGTCGGCCACGTACGCCGCCGCCGTGTTCGAGGAGGTGTAGGGTCGCTGGCAGATGTTGCGGGACCAGTCGTCCGAGGCATGCACGCCCGGAGGGCAAGGCCGTGTCAGGTGCTTGGCCTGCTTGGCGTACCAGGGTGTGTTCAGGTATGACGTGACGAGCACGGTCACGTCGCGGCGCACCCCCTCGACCTCCTGCTCGTACCAGAGCGGGAAGGTGTCGTTGTCGCCGTTCGTGAAGAGGACGCCGTACGGTTCGACGCTCATGAGCAGGTTGTACGCCCAGTCGCGTGCTGTGTGGTCCCTGGCCCGGCTCGCCCAGCTCCAGTTGAAGACGAGCGGGATGAACGCAAGCGCGAGCACGGGGCCCGACTTCAGGAGCCCGAGCCGCATCTCGTGGGCGAGCTCACGCCAGAGGGCGGCGATGCCCATGCCGGCCCACAGCCCCCACACCGAAAAGCTGACGATGAAGAAGTAGTCCCGCTCCCTCACCTCGTGCAGGCTCATGTCGTTGACCGGAGCGTGCAGGGAGTACCCGTACTTGAAGTTCAGGTAGTAGACCAGACCGAACGAGACCGTGACGAAGAGCGTCAGGAAGAAAGCGAAGCTCGCCTTGTTCCGGCGCGCGTGCTCGATCGGCGCCCCACACGCCCAGCCCCGTGAAGAGCATGGTGAAGGGGAGGCGGATCGTAGCGAACACCGTGTCCGTTCCGTTGAGCGCCCTCGCCCACTGCCAGTCGAAGTACTGGAGGTAGTTCGTGATCTGGGAGCTGAGCGGCGCGAGCCTGGGCAGCAGAGGTGGCTTGTCGTACTGGGTCCG
The DNA here is from genome assembly GCA_963751265.1 of uncultured Gemmatimonadales bacterium. GTDB lineage: Bacteria > Gemmatimonadota > Gemmatimonadetes > Longimicrobiales > Gaopeijiaceae > SZUA-318. The sequence continues at coordinate 512,372 of CAVVTU010000005.1, forward strand.
GTTCAGGGCCGCGGACAGCGCGACACAGCCGGCCTTGCCGTACGTGACGATGGCACCGAGCGCGGACGGAAGGCTCGGGCAGGTCGGCGAGGCCTCGTTGATCACCGGGTCCAGCCCGGCCCGGATCGGGAGCGCGAGGTGGATGCTCAGGCCGAGCAGCGCCGCCGCCGCACCCGCTGCGTAGAGCTTCCAGTTGAGGAGCGTCCTGGGATGGACCACCAGGATGAACACCGCGATCGCCGGAGCCACCAGGAACGCCATCAGGTGGTTGCCCACGCTGAGCGCCAGGATGAACGCCATCAGGACCAGGAGGTTGTCGTCCTTGCCCTTGCCCAGGTTCTCCTGCCAGCGGAACGCCAGCCAGGAGAGCAGTGCGATGGTGAGCAGGCTGACCGTGTAGACCTTCTCGTTGACGTCCGACTGGTTCCAGACGGTGAACGCCGTGGCGCTAACGAGCACCGCGGCGGCCGCGCCGATGAGGCGGAAGCGCCGGTCCTCGGAGAAGTAGCGCAGGATGTGGTGCACCACGAGGAACCAGAGCGCGTGTGCCCCCGCGCTCATGAACGCGCTGAACAGATTGACGCGTACCGCCACGGAGAGGCCCAGCGGGGCCAGCAGCACCGACCACGCTCGGGCCAGCACCATGAACGTCGGGTTCCCGGGCGGGTGTGGGATCCCGAGGATGTGCGCCGTGGCGATGTACTCGCTCGTGTCCCAGAAGGCCGTCGTGCGCGACAGGGTCACGGCATAGAGCGTGAACACCAAGGCACCCACCAGCGTGGCCCAGCCGTACGGGGGACGTACGGATGCATCCGCCGCGGCGGCGGATCTCGACGGCTTGGCGTACTCGCCCGGGTCGGTCATGGGTCGTGTCGGTTCTGGTTCGAGAAGAATTTGAAAAGATAACCTCTGGGGTCCGTGCCGGAATGACCGTGTCCGAACGCGGCGGCCATTCCCGGTCCGGTCCTAAGCCTCCTTACGGAGATGCAGGCAGCCCCAGGCATCGACCTGGACGATCCACCTCGGAGGCACCCAGGTGGTGGCGCTGTACTCCTGGACCACGAGCGGACCCTCGAGAACCTGACCGGCGCCGAGGGCCTTGCGCCATACCCGCCTGCCGGTGAGCCGAGTGCCCCCGAAGAAGACCGGGGTCTCCTCCAAGGGAGGCTCTCCGCTCGCCTCGGGCAGGAGGGGCACGTCGAGGTCGACGGCGGGAGCGGTCACCACGGCCCGCAGTGTGACGGCCTCCACCGGTGTGTCGGCGCGCCGGTACCCGTAGCGCTCGTCGTGGGCGCTGTGGAAGCCCTCGACCCAGTCGCGGGCCGGGACCCGGAGCTCGAAGCTCTGACCCCGGTAGCGGGCGTCTACCCATCGCTCCGTCAGGAGGGAGCCGGGCTCGGCGCCCTCCTCGAGCATCTCGTCGCGAGCCAGACGCTCCAGATCTTCGAACGCGTCCGCGATGAACGCGTCCGTGCCGGCGCGGTCCGTGGACAGAAGTACGGTGCGAGAAGCCTCGCGGGTCACGGGAGAAGCGAGCATCCCGTATGCCGACAGGAGCCCGGGATCCGGCGGCACGAGCGCCCGCTCCGCCCCGAGGCGGTCGGCCAGCTCGGCCACGTGCAGTGCGCCCGCCCCGCCGAACGCGACGACGGCGAACTCCGCCGGGTCGTATCCTCGCTCGACGGAGATCACGCGCAGCGCCCGCTCCATCGCGGTGTCCGCCACGGCGAGGATGCCTTCGGCCGCGGCCTCGAGGCTTCGTCCCAGACCCGCGCGCGATCGCTTCGAGGGGTGCCCGGATGGCTTCGCGGTCCAGATGCCCTTCTCCTCCGAGGAACGCGTCCACCGGAAGCCGTCCCAGCCAGACGTGAGCGTCGGTGACGGTGACGCCATCTGCCGCCACGGCCGTAGCAGACCGGGCCGGGGTCGGCGCCTGCGCTCTGAGGGCCGACGCGGAGCGCCCCGCCGGCGTCCAGCCGGGCGAGCGAGCCGCCTCCGGCCCCCACCGTGTGGATGTCGATGACCGGAATGGCGACCGGCTGTCCGTCGATCTCGAACTCACGGGTCTGGAGAGGACGGCCGGGGCACAGCGACACGTCGGTGGATGTGCCGCCCATGTCGAAGGAGAGGATGCGCTCGTGGCCGGCCCTCTTCGCCCAGGTGAGCGCGCCCACGACGCCTCCGGCCGGCCCGGACAACACGGTGTGCACGGGCTCCCGTCGCGCTCTGGCCACCGGGATGGCTCCACCGTTCGAACCCATGATCGTAACCCGCTCCGCTCCGGACTCGTCGGACAGGCGGCCCAGGTAGCGCGACATGACCGGGGCGACGTAGGCGTTCACGACGGTCGTGGAGGTGCGCTCGTACTCACGGAACTCGGGCAGGAGCTCCGACGAGATCGAGAGGGGTAGCCCCGCAGGGGAGAGCGCCTCCGCCACGGCGCGCTCGTGCTCCGGGTTCGCATAGGCGTGCAGGAGGGAGACGGCCACGGCGTCCGCGTGACGCTCGGTCACGAGCGTGGCCAGGGCCTCCAGGACCGACGGGTCGAGCGGTGCGACCTCCTCTCCGCGGGGGCCGAGCCGTCCGGGGACGCCGATGCGGTCGTCCCGGGCGACCAGGGGCGGCGGACGGTGCCCCACGAGCGCGTAGAGCTGTGGCCGGTTCTGGCGGCCGATCTCGATGACGTCCTGGAAGCCCTCGTTGGTCACGAGAACCACGTGGGCACCCCGACGCTCCAACAGCGAGTTCGTGGCCACCGTGGAGCCGTGGAGCAGGACGTACGGGGAGCGACCTTCGAGAATACGACGAGCTCCGTCCAGCACGGCCTGGGCGGGGTCGGAGGGGGTTGAGGGGACCTTGAGGGTCTCGACGCGCCCGTCCACGAGAAGGACGAGGTCGGTGAACGTGCCCCCCGTGTCCACGGCGAGCAGGCCCGTTGACGCCTCGTCGGCGGGTGGGGACATTGGTGCGCTCATGAATGCGGGCTCCTGCCCAGGCGGACGGCCTTCCACTCGATGCTCATCGATGCAGTCATTCCCTTCCTTCGATCGGTTCGTGGCGTATGCCGTTGGCTCGCGGATGGTACCCGCCTGGAAGGAATTCCTCTTCGACGTGGACACCGCTGTCACCGCATACGCCAAGCTGGCCCGGCCTCCCTTCGGATTCCTCCTCGAATCCGTCGTGGGCGGCGAGCAGTGGGCCCGCTACACCTTTCTCGGCACCCGTCCTTCGGCCGCCTGGCGACTGCACGAGGGGACGGTGTCGTGGTGGACGCCCGATGAAGGATGGCGGCCCGTGGACACCTCCGACCCCCTCGCCGATCTGGATGCCCGCCTGAAGGAGCGAACACCGGCCGCGGTCGAAGGCCTGCCCCGCTTCTGGGGCGGGGCCGTAGGGTACTTCGGATACGACGTGGTGCGCCAGGTGGAGCGTTTGCCGAACCCGCCCGCCGACGATCTGCATGTGCCCGACGGGATGTTCCTGTTCACCGACACGGTGCTCGCTATCGACAACCTCAAGGGGAGGGCGATGGCGATCGCGGGCGTGCCGGTCGAGGACGGTCTTTCCGAGGAAGTGCTCCGCGAACGCTACGACGACGCGCTCGAGCGCATCGACGCGCTCATCGGGGAGCTTGCCGAGGCAGAGCCTCCCCGCCCGTTGGCGCTTCGGGCCGAGGCGGACGGTGATTCGGCCTTCGAGAGCTCGATGGCGCGTGAGGACTTCGAGGCCGGTGTGGAGCGCATCCGCGAGTACATCCGAGCCGGCGACGCCTTCCAGGTCGTCCTGAGTCAGCGCCTCGGGATCGAGCTCGATGGCACCCCCTTCGACCTCTACCGCGCTCTCCGTTCGCTGAACCCGTCGCCGTACCTCTACTTCCTCGAGCTCGACGGCTTGACCCTGGTAGGCAGCTCCCCCGAGGTGCTGGTGCGCCTCGAGGACGGTGTTGTGACGGTGCGGCCCATCGCCGGAACCCGCCCCCGCGGAAAGACCATGGAGGAGGAGCAGGCGCTCGCCGAGGAGCTGAAGAGTGACGAGAAGGAGCTCGCGGAGCATCGGATGCTCGTCGATCTGGGCCGCAACGATGTCGGCCGGGTCGCGGAATACGGGACGGTCCACGTGCCCGAGCTGATGGCCGTCGAACGCTACTCCCATGTTATGCACCTGGTCAGCCAGGTCGAGGGGAAGCTGCGTGCCGGCCTCGACGCGATGGACGTCTTCAAGGCATGCTTCCCTGCGGGGACGGTCTCCGGTGCGCCGAAGATCCGGGCCATGGAGATCATCGACGAGCTGGAGCCCGTACGCCGGGGCCCTTATGCCGGGGCCGTGGGCTACTTCAACTACGGCGGCCGGAGCATGGATACGGCCATCACCATCCGCACCGTGATGGTCAGCGGTGGAAGGGCCTACGTGCAGGCGGGAGCGGGGATCGTCGCGGACTCGAATCCGGCCATGGAGTACCAGGAGACGCTCAACAAGGCGAGGGCGCTCCTGAGGGCGGCGGCGATGGTGGGATCGGCGGAGTAGGCGAATCGGGCTGGTTGTGGGGGCCAAGCCCTCCTCCGGCCGCACGCACGAGCCTTGCCCCCACAACCAGCCCCGCCCTACGGTTGCTGGTGCCTGGGGGGCGGCGGTAGATCCCTCGGACCAGAGCGCGTAGGTCGTGAAACGACAGAGGAGCCCGATGCACGTCGCCGACCAGAACCGCTACGACTCTCCGGACTTCTACCGGCGCTGTGGGCGCTCCGGCCTGAAGCTCCCGCTCGTCTCGCTCGGCCTCTGGCACAACTTCGGACGCGAGGCCTCCTTCGAGCGCGCGCGCTCCATGCTGCTCGGCGCGTTCGACCAGGGCATCACCCACTTCGACCTCGCCAACAACTACGGACCGCCTCCCGGGGCCGCGGAGGAGACGCTCGGGCGCATCCTCAGGGAAGATCTGGGGATCTGGCGCGACGAGCTGATCATCTCGACCAAGGCGGGCTACGACATGTGGTCCGGTCCCTACGGTGACCTCGGGTCGAGAAAGTACCTGCTCGCCTCGCTCGATCAGTCGCTCGAGCGCATGGGCCTCGACTACGTCGACGTCTTCTATCACCACCGTCCCGACCCGGACACACCGCTCGAAGAATCCATGGGAGCGCTCGCCCATGCGGTCCGCAGCGGGAAGGCGCTCTACGCCGGCATCTCGAACTACGGTCCCGAGCGGACCGTGGAGGCCGTGAAGATCCTGCGGGAGATGGGCGCGCCCTGTCTGGTCCACCAGGTGAAGTACAGCATGTTCGAGCGCGGACCCGAGCACGGGCTCTTCGAGGTGCTCGAGCGTGAAGGTGTCGGTTGCGTGGCGTTCAGCCCGCTCGCGCGCGGTCTCCTGACCGACCGCTACTTCGAAGGGATCCCCGAGGATTCCCGCGCCTCGCGCGATCCGCGGTTCCTGCGGCCCGAGCACGTCACCGCCCAAGTGCTCGAGAAGACGCGACGTCTGGACGGCATCGCCCGGTCGCGCGACCAGTCCCTGGCTCAGATGGCGCTCGCCTGGGTGCTTCGGCAGCCCGCCATGACGGGGGTGATCATCGGAGCCAGCAAGTTGGCTCAGATCGAGGACTGCGTCGGAGCTGCGGAGCATCTGTCCTTCACGGACGGTGAGCTGACCCGCATCGAGGACATCCTGGAGGATTGAAGAGGGCGCATCCGCGGGTCCGTCGCCGGCCCGTGTGATGCATCGGTCCCACGGCGCGGCCCTTCCCGCCGGATTCGACCGGGAGCCGGTGACAGGACGAAGGACGGGGACGAGCCGATTGCGACCTGGATCGAGTTCCCGTTGGTTCCTCATGTGCCTGGGCGGGGTCCGATCGCGAACGTAGTACTACAGATGTCGTTGACATAGGCTTGCGCGTCGCGTAATATCTACGAAGACTATCGTAGATAGGGGGGTGACCATGTTGGCTCTCTGGATGCTGTACGCGATCGTGGTGGGGACGGCCGTGGCGGGAGCCGCGGCCCTCCTCGAGGAGCGCTCGGCGCTGTCGGGAAGAGGCCGGTGGGTGTGGAGCGTCGCGCTCCTGGCCATCCTGGCCATCCCCCTTCTCCGGCCGGCCCTCGTCCCTCGGCCCGCTCCAGCCATGGACATCGGCTCGGCGATCATCGTTCCGCTCACGGGGCTTCAGATCGGAGCATCCTCGTCGTACGGCTTCGACGTGTGGGCGTTCCTGACTCGTTGGGACGGGCCGCTCGCAGGGGCGTGGGCCGGCGCTACCCTGGTGCTGCTGGCGCTCCTGCTCGGTGGAGTCGTGCGGCTCCGCCGGCGCCGGCGCGATTGGCGGCGGGGCGAGCTCGAAGGCACCCCCATCCTGATTTCGGACGGACTGGGCCCGGCGGTCGTGGGCCTGATCCGGCCCGAGATCGTGGTTCCGGAATGGGTCCTCGAGCTCGAGCCCACCGAGCGGGCGCTGATCCTCGAGCACGAGGAGGAGCATCGCAGGCGCCGGGATCCGGCCCTCCTGGCGCTCGGGGCCGTCGCCCCGATCGTCATGCCCTGGAATCCGTCGCTCTGGTGGGGCTTTTCCCGGCTGCGGCACGCGGTGGAGGCCGACTGCGACCGACGGGTGCTCGCGAGCGGTCTGGGCAGCCCGACCCGATATGCCCGGCTCCTCGTCGACGTGGGTGCCCGGGCCTTGGGGGTCGTTCCCGCGGGTGCGGGATTCGGAGAGAGCTCTTCGTCTCTCGAGCGGAGGGTGCGCACCCTGCTGCACTCCCGCGTGGTGGGCGGCGTGAAGGGCGCCCTGCTTCGAGGGGCCGTGGCTCTCGCGCTGATCTTCGTGGCGTGTCTGGTGGACAGCCCGAGCTCGCCGACGGCTCCCGAGTCACCAGGTGACGCGGAGAGCCTTCTGGCGAACGCTCCGGTCTTCACCCCCTACACCGTGGGTCCGAGCATCCTCAACAAGACCGAGGTGATCCGGGCCATGGAGAAGGCGTACCCACCGCTCCTCCGTGACGCGGGGATCGGCGGCACGGTCGTCGTCTACTGCTTCATCGACGCCGATGGAACGGTGCGCGACACCCGCATCTTCAAGAGCTCGGGCCATGATGAGATCGACGCGGCCGCGCTCAGCGTGGCCAAGGTGTATCGCTTCAGCCCGGCGCTGAACCGCGACCAGAAGGTGCCGGTGTGGGTGCAGTTCCCGATCACGTTCTCCGTTCACTGAGGTGCCAGCATGACGGAGGGGTCGCCCCCCCGGGGCGACCCCTGGTGGACCATTACGGTCCACATGCTCCTCTTCCGGGCGCGAAGACGCTCGTCTAGGCGCCCAACTTCTCGTACAGCAGCGCCAGCGCGCCGATGCCTTTCTCGTAGTTCTCGATCGGCAACCACTCGTTGGGGGCGTGCAGGTTGCAGCCCGGCAGCGAGAAGCCGACCATGAGCGCGGGCGCCCCGAGCTTCTCCTCGAACTCGACCACGATCGGGATCGAGCCACCGCCGCCGGCGAGCACCGGGCGTGTGCCGAACGCCTCCTCGAGCGCTTCGGCCGCCGCGTCGAAGAACTTGCCCTCGACGCGCGCCTTCCAGGGCCGACCGCCGTGGTGCTCGATCAGCTCCACGGTGACCCCTTTCGGCGTCACACGCTTCAGATGCTCCTCGAGCATCTTCTTGACCTTCGAGGCGCGCTGGTTCGGCACCAGGCGAAAGCTCACCTTGGCCATCGCCTTGTTGGGCAGCACCGTCTTGGCGCCCTCGCCGGTGTAGCCGGTCAGCATGCCGTTGACGTCGCAGGTGGGGCGGATCCAGAGCCGCTCGAGCGTGCTGTATCCCTTCTCTCCCGCGAGCGCGGGGACTTCGAGCTCCTTCCGGTACTCCTCGTCGTCGTAGGGAAGGGATCGGATCTGCTCACGCGTCTCGTCGTCCCACTCCGCCACATCGTCGTAGAAGCCCGGAAGCGTGACCCGCCCGTCCTCGTCGTGCATCGAGGCGATGATGGCGGCCAGCGCGTTCCCGGGGTTCGTGACCGAGCCTCCGTACTCTCCCGAATGCAGGTCGCTCTTGGCTCCCGTCACGACGATCTCGTAGTAGGCCAGCCCGCGCAGCGAGAAGAGCAGGGTGGGCAGGCCCTCGGCGAACATCCCGGTGTCGGAGATGACCACCACGTCGCAGGCGAGCCGCTCCGCGTTCGCCTCGACGAAGGGGACCAGGTTGGGCGAGCCGACCTCTTCCTCACCCTCCGCGATCACGACCACGTTGACCGGGAGCTTTCCGGTGGACGTGAGGTGTGCCTCGAGCGCCTTCACGTGCATGTAGAGCTGGCCCTTGTCGTCGGCCGAGCCGCGGGCGTAGATGCGCCCGTCACGCTCCGTGGCCTCGAAGGGTGGTGAGTCCCAGAGGTCGAGTGGCTCCGGCGGCTGCACGTCGTAGTGCCCGTAGATGAGCACGGTCGGGGCGCCGTCCCCGGCGCCTCGCCACTCACCGAGCACGATCGGGTGGCCCGGAGTGTCCAGGACCTCCGAGGTGAGGCCCGCGTCGCCCATGCGGTCCGCGAGCCACTGCGCCGCGCGCCGCGTGTCGGCGTCGTGCTCGGACTTGGCGCTGATGGAGGGGATGCTGAGAAACTCGTACAGCTCGCTCCTGAATCGTCCGAGCTCGCCGTCGATGAACTTGAGTGCTGCGGACATGTCTGCGACCTATGGGTTCTCGGGGCCTGTGCACAGGGTCCCTAGACGAGGCCGCGAATACCCCACCGGTAGACCCAGGTCATCAACGCGGCGAAGACGGCCGCACCGCCCATGCCTCCCCAGCTGATGGCCAAAGGCCTGTACAGGTCGAAGATTCCGACACCCAGCATGCCGCCGATCACGGCGGCGAAGGCGCCGAGCACCATCAGGACCGGCGTATGGCCCGGCGTCTCTTCCGGGCGCTTGATGAACACCTTCATGCTGAGGCCGATCACGACCCCCATGACGATCCAGATACCGATCCCGATCCAGTTTTGCATTCGCGGCTCCGCGCCCTGTGGCGTGGACGTATCGACTTCAACGAAAAGGCAGACAAAAAAAGTATCCGAAGGACCCTGAGACGGCCAGGGTCGGGGCCACGATCGTTGACGCCTCGTCGCCGGGACGGAAGCTTGGGTACATGAGCGACGGCATCATCGATCTGACCCAGTACCTGAATCGCGGCGAAGACGAGGGCGACGAAGAGTCGTCCACGACCTTCGCGCTCTGGGGCGCCGAGGGCGAGCGCTCCCGTTTCGCTCTGCCACTCTGGCGCAGCATCTACCTGGCGGGAGGCGATCGGGGGGCGATCGTTTGGCGGGACGCGGTGGACCCCGACTCGCTGCGACCCTTCGTGGTCCTGGACCTGGCGAAGGACCCCCCGCGGACGTCGTTCGAGGGCTTCGTCCTCGGGACGCGGGGCGACGACCAGCCGCCGGCTCTGCGCGATCAGGGCGACGACGGCCTTTCCGTCCTGTTGGGGAGCCGCGAGAGCCGGGAATGGTTCATGGTGATCGACGGGGCGGAGGGACGCGCTTCACCCGTGCACGGGCGCGACCGCGAGGATGTCCTCTTCCTGGCCGGTGAGTGCGCCGGGCTTCTCTTCCTCAGGGATTTCGCCGACGAGGCGTAGGGGCCGGGGCCGAGCGCGTGCCGGTTCCTAACCGTCCTTCATGCGCCGCTTGAGCTCCTCGAGCCTGGCGTCGAAGTCGACCTCTTCCTGGGCCGGGGCGGGCGTTTCGAAGTCCTCGCCCCCGAGCTCGATGTCGTCGAAGGACGCGGCGGCCTCGGCCCTTGCGTCATTGTCCTGGATCTTCGACGCCATCCGGTCGAGCTCGCTGAAGAGGTCGTCCGCGGCCTGCACGGACGCCCGGGCCCCGGTGCGGCCAGCCGTCGCCGTCAACGAATCCCGCTTGGACTGCGCTTCCTTGATCTTGGCGAGCATCTCCTCGATCTCGCCTTTGCGGAACTCGAGCTCCTCTCGCAGTGCGACGGCCTTCTGCTCCATCAGCGCACGCCGCTTCTCGTACTTCGCGGCGAACTGGACCGCGACCCGGGCCGTCTCTTCGTCGCCGATCTGGTTCGCCATGCCCTCACGCCTGCGGCAGGTCTCGGCCTCGCCCTTCGCCCGTCGGGCTTCGGAGTCGGTGCGCTCGATCTCGTCCTGTAAATCGCGGAGGGCGGTCTTCGCGTCGGTCACTTCGTCGCGCATGCCCGCGAGCAGGCGGTCCACCGATTCGGGGACCTGATCGCGACCCACCTCATCCTTGAAGTTGGCGATGGCGTCGCGGAACGCGTCGCGAAGGTTCTCGAACATGGGCCTGGCTCGAACGGCAGCGACCCGGATGGTCGCCGTACGCTAGTTCAGGAAGGGCTCGATACGCTGGGCGAAGGAGTTTCGGGCGCGATGCAGCCGACTCTTCACCGTGCCGAGATTTACCCCCGTGATCTCCGAAATTTCCTCGTAGCTCTTACCCTCCAGCTCCCGCAGCCGGAAGACGAGCCGGTGGTGCTCGGGCAGCTCCTCGACGGTTTCCTCTACCAGGCGCCGCAGGAACCGCTTGCGATAGAGGTCGTCGGGCCGCATCGAGTAGTCCTCGAACTGGAGGGGACGGTGATCGTCCTCCCAGTTGTTGGTCAGACGCTGGAAGAGCACGAGCGGGCTCCTCGAGCGATTGCGAAGCTCGTTCTTGGACAGGTTGCTGGCGATCGTGTAGACCCAGGTGGAGAACTTCTTCGACGTATCGAATCGGTGAAGGTGCCGCGTCACCCGGATGAAAGCCTCCTGCACGAGATCCTGCGCCCGATCCGGATCACCCGTCTTCCGGGTGATGAAGTGGACCAATCGGTCGTGGTAGCGATCGTACAACTCCTGGAACGCACCGGGGCGTCCCGCGAGATGAGAGCTCACCAGATCCTCGTCGGAAACGTCCTCCAACGGAGGCTCGTCCAGGAGCTGGTGGAGCTTTTCCAGATTGGCGTTGACCATGTGTCTTCCTTGAAGAGCGGCGGGGTGTCCGCTGTTCCGCGGCGGCCTTTCGGCACCGGGAACGACCCTCTGGGCAGTCCGCTCCTTTATTACGAATGATTCTCCATTCAAACCGTAAAGATGTGCCAATGGGTGAAGGCGTTCAAGGTAAAGTAAGCCATGCCTACCTCAACCTCAAAACTGCGCTGCTTATACGCGCGTCAATGATACGCTGCCTGCTCTCCGGCCGCCACATCGATCTTCACCGGCCTCCTCTCGAGGCCGACCGACGCTCCTCCTTCGGAGACGCCTTCGTAGAGAGCTCTCTCGGGAGGAGGTGTCCGGTCCCGGTCCGCCAAAGCCTCGGCGACTGCGCGCTCGATCTCCCTGCTCACCCGGCTCTCGAGTGCGGCGAGCGTTTCCGCGGCGACGCCCCTTCCTTCAAGGTAAGCCTCGAAGAGGCCGATCGGATCCCGGCGGCCCCAATCGGCGAACAGATGGGCCGGAAACGTCTCGCGGGCCTCACGCTCGTCGTGCGTCGCGTGCCCGCCCATCCGGAAGGTCGCCGCAACCACGGCCGCCGGTCCCTCACCGGCCCGGCAGCGCTCCACAGCCAGGCTCGTGGCGGCGTAGACGTCGAGAACGTTGTTGCCGTCACACGGCCAGGCCGGGATGCCGTAGGCGTCGGGCCACCGGCGCGGATCGCCCTTCGAATGCTCCTCGAGGCGGGTGCCGAGCGCCACCTGGTTGTTCTGGATCACGAAGACCACCGGAAGGTTCAGGACCGCCGCCAGGTTCATCCCCTCGTGGCAGGCGGCGGTGCGGGCGGCGCCGTCGCCCACCCAGGTGAGTGAAACCCGCTGCTCGCCGCGGATCTTGAAGGCGAGCGCCGCTCCGGCCATCACGGGCACGCTGCTTCCCATGAGGCTGATCGGCTGGATGACCCCGTGCTCCGGGTCCCCCATGTGGAGATCCCTCCCACCACTCGGGGAGTCGGCCGTGGCGAGGTAGCCACGAAAGACGTCGGCCAGCACCATCCCCATCATGGTGAGCGCGCCGGCGTTGCGGATCATCGGCATCACCACGTCGACCGCGGTGTCGAGCGCCCGGACGGCGCCCACCGTGACCGCTTCCTCGCCGGTGCCCAACCAGGCCTTGGACAGCACGCCCGAGCGTACCCATCGCTTGAGCTGGATGTCGTGAAGGCGTGTCCGGAGGAGATCCTCGTAGAGCGCGAGGAGCGCCGCCTCGTCCAGGCCGGCGACCTTCGCGGCCCGCCGAGGATGGGCCGCGATCCGTTCGGTGTAGTCCCTGACCAACGTCGGGTCGGGGCTCCACTCCAGGTATTCGGGCGGATCGAAGACAGGATGGCGCTGCATAGCGCGAAACGTACGAAGAAAAGAGAAAGCGGGGGAGGCGAAGGGTCTCGATGGCACGAAGAACCAGCCCCCCCAGGGTGGGCCACGAGATGTCCCTTCACACTCGCCCCGCTCAATCACCGACGAGACCGTGGACCGTCCCGCACCGGCACTCCCTATATAAAGCCGTCTCGGAAAGGTGTCACTCTCAAATCGGTACGTTTCGGAAATTGGCAGCTCGGACCCATACGTTGCCGCCGGGGACCTCCGGACCGAGATTAGGGCTTCAGTCCGCTCCCACCCCACCGTGCCGACCCCTTTGACGGATCCCACCCGAGCGCTCCCGACCGAGAACGCCAAGCGGCGCATCCATGCTGTCGTGGCGCTTCGCCTCCTGGAGGTGATCCGCGATCAGGACGTCCCTCCCGAGCTTCTCGAGGACGAAAACCCGACGGTCACGATGCCGCGCCGTTTCGGTCTCAGCGAGGTCGTGGAGCGTCAGATCCGGCTCTACCGAGAAGACCTGCGCCGTCACATCCGCCTCACCGACGCGGAGGTGCGCGACCTCTTCCGTCTGGTGATCCGCAGGCCGGACGCAGAGGAGATCTTCTACAAGCTCGGCCGTACGCTGGCGGGCAACGACACAGCCGCAAGGTGGCGGCGATTCGTACCCAAGGCGCTCGCCTACTCCTTGGCGCGCAAGCGCGTGCGCCGGAAGCTGAAGTCACTCTTCGGCCGCCGCATCGGGGGATTCGGCCGGGGCAGCTTCTCGATCGAGGGGCGTTCCCTCTTCTTCATCGAAGCCGATCCCGGGGGTGACGCCTGCTTCTTCCTTTCGGGATTCTGCGAGGCCGTGCTGGAGCAGGCGTCCGACCGTCCCGGAGAGATGGCCCATTCTCTCTGCCAGGCGCGTGGCGACGACCTCTGCAGGTGGGAGGGCTCGCTCCTTGATCCCATCTCGCCGGTGCCGGCGTCCGCACCTCCGGGAGCCGAAGTGCCCTGAAACCCGCCCTCAGCGGGGGGGTACGGTCGCGTCCGGGGTCGTTCCGGGGGCGGTCGTGCGGCGTCCGTGCGCCGCGTTCCCGTCTCCCGCGGCCGCGAAGCGCCAACGCGAACCAGGACGGATTCCATGATCGAGAAGGGCAAGCCGGCACCGGACTTCACGCTTCCATCGGACGAGGGTTCGAACGTGAGCCTGTCCGGGTTTCGCGGGCGCAAAGTGGTTCTCTATTTCTATCCGAAAGACGATACGCCCGGCTGCACCACGCAAGCGTGCGAGTTTCGTGACACGCTGCCCCGCTTCGACGACCTGGACGCCGTGGTCCTCGGGGTGTCTCCCGACTCCGTGGTCTCACACCGGAAGTTCCGCGACAAGTTCGATCTCACCTTTCCCTTGCTCGCCGACGAGGACCACTCGGTTTCCGAAGCGTACGGGGTGTGGAAGGAGAAGAACATGTACGGACGAACGTACATGGGCATCGAGCGCAGCACCTTCCTCATCGGAGAAGACGGGAAGGTCCTGGACTTCTGGCGGAAGGTGAAGCCCAAGGGTCACGCAGAGAAGCTGGCTGAACTGCTGGCCGGCGACTGAAGCCGGCGGAGGGCTCGTTTACCCTCCGATCGCTCCCGCCGGGTCGGCTACCGGTAGATGGCCCGGTGGACCTTGTAGGCGCAGAGGTCCTGGACCACCACGAGACCGTCGTGGCGGGCCGCCGTCACTTCGGCGTCGGCGTGGATGCCTTCCTGGAGCCAGATCGCGGGCTGCTCCGGGCGGCGAGCCGCCTCGGTCACGCAAGGACCCGCCTCACCCGTGGGCCTGAAGATCAGGACGAGGTCCACGGGCTCCTCGATCTCTCCGAGCGTGCCGTACGATTCACGGCCGAGAAGCCGATCGGCGTGGGGGTTCACCGGAATGACGTCATAACCGCGGGCCGCGAGGTAGGACGGGACCCTGCGCGCCGCCTTGAGCGGATCCCTGGACAGCCCGACTACGGCGATCTTGCGCATCGTCTCGAAGAGATCGCGTAGCACTTCGGGGGACGGGTTCGCGAGGTCCGAGCTCGCTTCCAACAGTCGAATGAGCGGCAGCAGAGGTTCCATCAGGCGAGGATAGGCCCCGCGCCCACCGGGTGCAACGCCATGTTGCCCCGAACCAGGCTGCGTGCGAACATCTGATCGCCCCGGTGAGCAGGTACCCGGGGGGTCCAACACAATCAGGGAGTACGATGGACATCGTGATCGGCATCGTCGCAGGAGTGATCATAGGCCTGATCGTGGGTGTCGCCATGGGTCGGTCGGGGGGCCAGGGGCGCCTTTCCGAGCTCCAGGAGGAAGCGGACCGGCGGATCCTCGCCGTGGCCGAGGCGGTGGCGAGGGGTGGCCTCCCGCAAAGCGCGGAGGCGGGCTCCGCCGAGGCCGAGCTCCGCCGTGCTCTGGAGTCGGGGTGGGCGCCGCGGGAGGAGGAGCAGAAGCGGGTCCTGCAGGAAGCGCTCTCCCGGGTCAGTGCCTTCCTCGCGCGGGTCGTGCGGGCCCCCCTCGCGGAGGTGGCACCGGAAGCGGACGCCGAAGAGCTGCGGGAGCGCATCGAGCGCGCGCTGGGCGCGCTCCAGGATCTGGATTACTTCCTGGAGGAGCCGTCCGCCACCACGGAAGGCCGTGACCTCGCCGCCCTGGTGCAGCAGGTCACCCGGGAATTCGCGCTCGACCAGGCCGTCGCCGTCCGCATGCGGTTGAGCGAGCGCCCCGTGCGAGCACGCGTGAATGCCCCTGCCTTCCTCGACGCGCTCTACCTCGTGCTGCACAACGCCGGTCGCTTCGGGGGCGGAAACACGGTGGACGTGTCCGTGGACCAGGAGGAGGGACGGGGTGTGGTACGGGTGCGTGACCGCGGCCCCGGATTCACCGAGGAGGCGTTCACGAGGGCCTTCGACCCGTTCTACTCGACGTCGGAGGAAGGGCTCGGGCTGGGTCTGCCCCACGCGAGGAAGGTGCTGGAGCGCATGGGGGGACGCATCGCCCTGCGCAACGTGCCGGACGGAGGGGCCGAGGTCGAGATCTCTTTTCCTCTCAGTTGACGTCCGGGCGCCGGCTGGGTGGGCGCCTGCCGACGTGACCCGACGCCGTGCCGAAGAGACGCCGTGGCTACTGCTGGGCGGTCGTCGTCTTCTTCCCCGTGAGACCGACACCCGCGACACCCGCCACCACGAGGCCCAGTCCAACCCAGCCGATGGGACGGAGTCCCTGAGAGAGGAGCACGGTCGCCAGCAGCGCCGCGACGACCGGCTCCGCGGTCGCGGCCACCGAGGCCCGACTCGCCTCGACGTGGCGGAGCGCGTCGAAGAAGAGGAACTGCGCAACGGCGACCGTGAGCAGCCCGAACGCCGCCAGGGTCACCCACGCCGGGGCCCCTCGCGGAAGCGCCCACGAGGAGCTGAGGCCGGGGACCGTCAGAAGAAGGAGGACGCACCCTCCGGCGGTGCTGTAGACCACGGTGGGCACGCTGCCCCACCGCGGCGACGCGAATCTGCCAAGGAGCGTATAGGCCGCGTAGGAGACGCCGGCCGCCAGTCCCCATCCGAGGCCGGCGCTCCCGAACCTGGTTTCGACGTCTTCGGCGCCGAGAACGGAAAGCCAGACCCCGGCGACGGCAAGGACCGCCAACACCACACGGGTGCGATCGGGCCACTCACCGAGCAGCGGGCCGGAAGCCGCAATCACGAAGGCCGGCGCAAGGTAGAGGAGCGCCACCGTGGTGGGCACGCCCACTGCGTCGATGGATGCCTGGTAGCCGACCTGGAAGACGCCCAGGGCCAGACCGCCGCCCAGCGTGAGCACGGCGACTCCCTTCCACGGCACGCGCAGCATCGCTTTCCGGGAGACGGCGAGAAAGGCCATCAGGAAGACGAGCCCCAGGATCGGTCGCACGAGCGCGACCGTCATGGGCGACACGCCCATGCGGAACAGATGGACGCTGAAGATGCCCGAGGTGCCCCAGAGCGCCGCGGCCGAGACGGCTTTGGTGTAGCCGCCCCAGACAGCGCGCACAGACGCCGCCTGGCTCACCGGTAGCCGTAGACCTGGTAGAGCAGGAGGTAGACGACCAGGCCCGTGACGGAGACGTACGCCCAGACGGGGAATGTCCACCGGGCGAGCCGCGCATGGTCGTGGAATCGCTTCTTCGCCACCAGATACAGGAGGCGCAGGACGAGGGGCACCACGAGCGCGGCCAGCGTCATGTGAGAGAAGAGGATCGAGAGGTAGACGACCTTCGCGATGCCCGCGCCCGCGAACCGGTGCGTGCCCGTGAGGGCGACCCGTGTGAGGTAGGAGAGCAGGAAGAGCCCGGACGCCGTCACGGCGGTGAGCATCGCTCTGCGGTGCAGATGCACCCTCTTGTGGTGGATCAGGACGAAACCGGTGAAGAGCGCCGCCGCGCTCGTCGCGTTCAGGAGCGCGTCCATCGTGGCGAGGACGTTGCCCCACTGGGAACGATCCATGCTCCTCGGGCCCCTCAGCCCTCGGTGGCGGTCGTCGTGGGCTGGTGATCCCGGGCCATCCATCCGACGGTGGTCAGGTGGACCAGGATGGCCAGGATGCTGGCCGCCACGAGCGTGTGGAGCGAGTCGGGAACGACCGACAGCGCGGTGAGCACGGTGAGGAAGCCCAGCGCGATCTGAACGAGCACCAGGACCGCCGCCCAGGAGGCCCAGCTGCGCACGAGCGGCGGCGCCTTCACCTTGAGCGTCCAGGCCGCCAAGGAGATCACGGCGATGGCCACCAGAAGCGCCGTCACACGGTGGAAGAAGTGGATGGCCACCAGCACGTTGTTCAGCGGTGGGACGACGCGACCCAGGCAGAGCGGCGCGTCCGGGCAAGCCATGGCGGCGCCGAGATGTCTCACGAGGCCCCCCAGGATGCACTGGAATAGCACCAACCCTGAGGTCGCTCCGGCAAACCGGCGTACGCCGCCGGCGACCTCCGCCCGCATGGCTCCGGATTCGGACGACCAGGTCGTCGTGGACGCGAGCACCGTGGCGAGGCTCAGGAAGAGGAGCGCGAGCGTGAGGTGTGTGGTGGACACGGCGGGCGGAAGCTTGAAGATCACGGTCAGGCCGCCGAAGACGGCCTGAACGAGCAGCAGCACGATGCCTCCGAGGCAGGCCTTGAAGATCCAGGGACGGTCGTGCCGGGTCTCCTTCCAGGCGATCCACGTCGCGAGCAGGAACATGAGGATGAGGCCGCCCGCCACCAGCCGGTGGAGGTGCTCCCAGAAAACCCCGCCCGTCATGACCGGTATCATCGTCCCGTGACAGGTGGGCCAGTCCGGGCACGCGAGGCTCGAATGGGTCGCGTGCACCACGCTTCCCAGATAGAGAAGCAGGAGGGTCCAGATCACCGTGACGGTGAACGCTCGCTTGTGAAGCGTGTCCATGCTCAACGGCTCGTGCTCGACCGGTGTGTGGATCGTTACGCGGGGTGCGCGATATCTTAAGCGATTCGGACCTACCGCGCCCGTGCGATCCCGATCACGAGCAGGGAGCCTATACGAGGAGGATCTCGATGACACGTCGGCACCTGATCCCGAAGGCTATCAATCCTCTCCGTCCTCTCCGGGTGATGGGCCGGCTGGTTCGCCGGGCGACCAAGAAGCCGGGCTCCGCACCGGGCACGCTGGTCCACACGGGCCCCAAGAGGATGGAGCGGGTCCGGATCCGCTTCCTCGACTACGACGAGCAGCAGCTCAACGAGGCCGAGCCCGCCGCCGTCGAGGAGTGCTTCCACCTGAAGGACCTGCCCACGGTGAGCTGGATCAACGTGGACGGGCTGCACGAGATCGAGCTCCTCGAGAAGGTGGGCGGGCACTTCGGATGGCACCCGCTCATGCTCGAGGACATCGTCTCGGTCGGGCAACGCGCCAAGGTGGAAGAGTACGACAACGCCGTGTTCGTCGTTCTGCCCATGCTGGGTTGGGATTCCGAGCGGCAGCAGGTGAGCGAGGAGCAGCTCACCCTGGTCCTCGGCAAGAACTACGTGTTCACGTTCCAGGAGCGCGAGGGTGACGTCTTCGACGAGGTCAGGGAGCGGATCCGCATGGAGCGCGGCCGGATCCGGAAGAGCGGTCCGGACTACCTCGCCTACGCGCTCATGGATGCCGTGGTGGACCACTATTTCCGGGCGCTGGAGGGGATCGGGGACGTGACCGAGTCCCTCGAGGAGGAAGTGCTTCTCGATCCGAAGGAGCACACGATGCACCTCCTGCACTCCCTGAAGAGGGAGCTCATCGCGGTGCGGCGGTTGATTTGGCCGATGCGCGACATGATGAACTCACTGCTGCGCAACGAGAACGGGCTCTTCACCGCGACGACGCGGATCTACCTCCGGGACGTCCACGACCACACGGTCCAGGTCCTCGACACCGTCGAAGCGCTCCGGGACGTGAGCTCGGGTATGGTGGATCTCTACTTGTCCACCGTGAGCTACCGGACCAACGAGATCATGAAGGTGCTCACGATCATGGCGAGCATCTTCATTCCTCTGACGTTCCTGGCCGGTGTCTACGGGATGAACTTCGAGTACATGCCTGAGCTGCACCTGCACTGGGCGTACCCTACGCTGCTCGGGGTGATGGCGGTGCTCGGGCTCAGCATGGCGGCCTACTTCAAGCGCAAGGGCTGGTTCTGAGCGAGGGGAGCCGCCCGCCCGGCTCCCGAGCGGTCGGGCGCGCCGAGCCGCCGACGCTCAGACGCCCACGACGCTGAGGTGGACCGTCCGGCTTCGAGGCCGGGTGTCGAGATCCACGAGCACGACCTGCTGCCAGGTGCCCAGCGGAATACGCCCGTGGACGACGGGAAGGGCGAGCGACGGACCCACCAGCGCCGCCCGAACGTGGCTGTGTCCATTGTCGTCGTGCCAGGTCTCCTCGTGCTCGTAGCGGGCGTCCCTGGGCGCCAGGCGCTCCAGCGCGGCGGCCACATCGTGCTCCACGAGGCCGGGCTCGAATTCCAGCGTCGTCAGTGCGGCAGTGGACCCATGGACGAGTAGCGCTGCCTGCCCCGTCGTGACGCCGATTTCCGCCACCAGGGACTGCAACTCGGCGGTCAGGTCGACGATGTGTCCGTGGCCTCGCGTACGGCGCTCGAGCGTGCGATGTTCGGCGATCATGTGACGTCCTCGGGAGGTGGAAGCTGACACGCAAACCAGGGTACTCGCTCGTCCTGGCGCTGGCCACGTTCGCCTGCGCCCCTTCGGTTCAGTCCCCCGCCCCGAAGCCGCCGGAGCGGGAGCGGCCCGCGATGGTGCCCTGCCCGTGGCCACAGTCCGTGGCGGACACGGCGACCCCCGCCGAGCGACCCGCGAACGTGCCCGCCGGCGTGATCGCGCCCAGACGTCGGCGCATCCCGGACTGTGCCCCTCCGGGATGGAAGCCGCCCGCCGAGCTGGAGCGGTTCACGCCGCCCCCGCTTCCGACCGATCGACCGAGGCCGATCGTGGACGACTACCTGGCGTACGTCGTGACGAGTCCTCCGCCCGAGATCGTGGCTCGGTTCGATCTCGACACGACGTACTACAAGAAGTTCGCGGATGCCAACGGGCTGCCGATTCTGGCCTCCACAAAGGTGTCCGATGCTGCGCTCGCGATCGTGCGTGACCAGGTCGACTACATGCTGGCCAGCCGGCCCGACGTGCGCGACACGATGATCGCGCACGGGGCACGGGTCGGAATCATGGCCGAGACCGAGTACACGATGGACATTCCCGAGCAGCGTGGCTGGACGGTCCCGAAGTACCTGGATCCCCGCCTGACCGAAGGAGAGCGGGCCTCCTACTACGAGCCGGGCGGTCTCGCGTCGCGAACGGCTCCCGCCTACTGGAATCCACGGGCGCGGGGGATGGGCGGCACGTTCACGACGTGCGCCGAGGAGAACGTCCTCGGCTACTACGGCACCCGCTACTGGGGCACGAACATCTGCGTCCACGAGTTCTCGCACGCGATCATGGGCGCGGGGATCGGGAACGCCGACCCGCAATGGTTCCAGGACATCGTCGATGCCTACAAGGCGGCGAAGTCGATCTGCGGACCGGACTCGCTTCCGGCCCTGCCGACGGCGCGGGGCTACGCGGGCAACACGTTCAACGAGTACTGGGCGGTGGGCGTCGAGTGGTATGTGGGCAACGGCGGCAGGGACCGCGCCGACCTGAAGAGGATCGACCCGAGGCTCTACGAGCTGATCAGTCGTCTGATTCCGGAGGACAAGTACCTCCCGGTCACGGCCAACGTAGCGCACCGTACCCGCGAGCAGATGAACGAGTACGTGCGCGAGCGTAACCCGGACTGGTGGCAGCGCGAGCAAGAACGCCAGGAGGAGCGGGCCGGGCGAGCCGAGCGGCGTCCCCGCCGCACGCCGCCGGCCCCGAAGAAGTGCACACCGGGCGAGAAGATCTCGATGTAGAGGGGTTGGCACACCACTCGGCCCGAGCCTACTTGGTCCAGACCATTACGATCCCACACCAGGAGTCGAGGCCTCGATACTGGATCGGTGCGCCGATCCCGTGATGGGGGTAGACCTCGACGGCCGAGACGTCCTGGGCCGCCACCACGTCGTCCAGCGTGAAGCCCATGTCCAGCGGGAAGTCGACACCGTCCACGATGACCTTCATGGTGCAGCCGCCCTGCCATCTTCCGGGCCTCAGCGACGCGAGCATCCGGGTCTGGGGGACGTAGCCCGTCACCCCCTGCATCACGAGGTACACCCCGGGCACCTGACGCAGGAGATCGCTCGTCACTCCGACGATCGTGTAGGTGGTGCTGTCCATCTCGAGCGTGCGTCCCAGCACGGACGGGTCGAGCCCGAAGCCTCGTTCCCAGAGGGCGTGACTGATGACGGCGACACGCGCGGGGACGTCGATGCGGCGCTCGTCCTGCGTGAAGAATCGTCCATGCGCGACCCGCACCCCGAGCACGCGGAAGTAGTCGGGTGTGACGTAGGACAGCCGCACGGACAGCTCGCGACTGCCGTTACGCACGGTCTCTTGGTCGGAGGCTGTCCACGCTGCGATCTGCGCCACGCCTGCGGCCGCATCGCGCACGGTCGCGAACGCCGGGTAGTTGAAGACGGGGAAGACGAGGGGATTGCCACGATCGGTCGTGTGTGCGGGTGCGTGGATGTAGAGCCGCCTGAGTCCATCTGGGTTCTGCACGCTCGCCGGTACCTGCCCGAACACCCGGTCGAGCACCGAGAACACGGCGGCGTTCGCTCCGACGCCGAGCGCGAGGGTGAGCAGCACCGTCGCGGTGAAGCCCGGTGTGCGAATCAGGCCCCGGATCGCGTAGCCAAGGTCCTGGCGGAGACGATCCGCGAAGGCCCGGACCCACGGGAGCTTGTCCTGGGTGGGGGTGAGGTCGGCCGGATCAGGCGGCCCGCCCCCCGCCGATCCGTCGCCCCTCCGGGGGTGAGCCGCCTCCATGGTCTCATGGAAGCGCGCCTCCTCGTCGCGCTCGCGCGCGTAAGCCCCGGGGCGGAGACGCACGCGGATGCGATGCGCGAAGCCGCCGAGCCAGGACATCGTCTCAAGCCTCCGACATCACGCGCGTGATGGCCCCGACCACGCGCTCGAAGTCGGCAACCTTGGCGTCGAGCTGTTTCCGGCCCGCCGGGGTGATCGTGTAGTAGCGGGCGCGCCGTCCCGTGGGAGACTTCGCCCAACGCGCCGTCACCCACCCCTTCCCGAGGAGGCGATCCAGCGCGGGATAGAGGGATCCCTGCTCGACGTGGAATACGCCGTCGGACGACTCCTCGATGCGTTGCGCGATGCCGTAGCCGTGGAGCGGCTCGGGCAGGAGCGTCCGCAGGATGAGCATGTCGAGCGTGCCGGGAAGTAGATCGGAACGGGATCCGGCGGCCGGATCGGTCATCGCGGTCCTACCAGTAGATAGTCTACACGTGCAGGCTCTCTACCTATAGGCCCTGGCGTGGCGACCGTCAAGCATGCGAATCCCCTTCGTCTCCAGCGAGAAGACGTCTGCCTCCGCGATGCGCCTCAGGCAGTGTTCCGTTGCGTGGTAGCGTCGAGCAATCGTCTAACCAGGGCTTGTCCTCGACGTCGCTCTCGAACGAGCGCGTGATGACTCGGGTCGTGTTGGCCGGTTGCTCGACGACCGGGCTTCCGAGCTCCACGCGGGCCCTCGGGGCCGCCCATTGGGCCGGGTCCGGAGACGCCACCGGATCGGCCGGGTCCGACACCAGGGCGATCCCCGGGAGGAAGGGGCTGGGGAAGCGTCCCATCATCCCCAGACCTCCCACGTGAGTCGAGTGCCTGAGGAAGTCACGATGATTCAAAACGGAGACATCCGGTGTACGTGGGCGAAGACGTTGGACCCTCGCTCGGGACGCTCCGTCCCGGTCCGATCTCGCCCAAGCTAGACCGGCACGCCGCGAAGCGACAAGTTGACGGACGCACCCCCACCACAGTGCCGTGTGAAGAGGATTTCCATGCCCCATCTACGCTGTTCGCTCATGGCGTTCTTTGCCGTGCTCGCCAGCGCGGCGACCGTCCGCGCCCAACAGATCACGGCCGTGGGCCAGCCCGCCGAGCTGGACGTCCGCGCCGCCGGTGAGCACAGCATTCGCGTCACGCTCGAGCCTGTGAGCTACGCGGCGGACTTCCCGTTCACACCGGCGCTCGTGGAGCGGGACTACCCGGCACCGGTGATCAGCCTCAGGGAGATCACTGCGCCCGTCAGCCGGAGGGTGGGGAACCTGAACGTGGAGGTTCGCCCGGATCCGCTTACGCTCGTCGTCACGGACGCCCGGGGCCGGACGGTCCAGAACCTCGTCTTCGAGCGCGACGGGAGGCTCTCCTTCCGCATCGGTGATGCGCCGGTGCTCGGCCTCGGGGAGGGAGGGCCGCGTCCGGCACGCGGGGAGGACTGGCGAGCGCGGCCCGTCCAATTCGACCGACGCGGGTCCTACTTCCGGATGCAACCCCGCTGGCAGAGTGACGCCTATGGGTCGCGCAACCCTGCTGCGATGCTCGTGGGCACGGGCGGTTGGGGCCTCTTCATGGCGACGCCCTGGGTGGAGGTCGACCTCCGCGATCCGGAGCGCGGCGTGCTGATCCCCTGGAAGCCCCCGCAGGGGGCGGAGGTCCCGCAGAACGAGAGGAGCCAGGGCGAGAATCGGGACAAGGGAAAGCCGCCGGTCGATTCGATCGTGCCGGGCCTCTTCGACTTCTTCGTCTTCGACGGTCATGATCCGGCCGCGCTCATGAAGGACTTCTCGACGGTCACGGGCCCTGCCGTCCTGCCGCCGAAATGGGCGCTCGGCTACATGCAGTCGCACCGCACGCTCGAGAACGATTCCCAGATGGTGGCGATCGTCGACACGTTCCGGAGCAAGAAGATCCCACTCGACGCGGTCATCTACCTGGGCACGGGCTTCACGCCGCGTGGCTGGAACACCGAGCAACCGTCGTTCCAGTTCAATCCGGAGGTCTTCGAGCACGATCCGCACTCCGTGCTCGACGAGATGCACGCCAAGCACGTGAGGGTCGTGCTGCACATGGTCCCCTGGGATCGCGACAAGCTCCCGACGCTGCACGGCTCGATTCCGCCGAAGCCCGGCGAGAAGGTCGACGCGGGCCACATCTCCGCGTATTGGCAGCAACACGTGCCGCTCGTGAAGGACTACGGAGTCGACGCGTTCTGGCCCGACGAGGGCGACTGGTTCAACCTCTTCGAACGCATGGAGCGTCAGAAGATGTACTACCAGGGTCCGCTATCGACCGAGCCAAACGAGCGGCCGTGGAACCTCGAGCGCAACGGCTACCCGGGGATCGCGCGGTGGGGTGGCTGGGTCTGGTCGGGTGACACCCAGAGCTCCTGGAAGACGCTCGAGACGCAGATCGCCGTGGGGCTCAACTACTCGCTCAGCATCGGCCCGTTCTGGGGATCGGATACCGGCGGTTTCTATGCGAACGGCGAGCTGACGGGCGAGCTGTACGCGCGCTGGTTCCAGTTCAGCGCCTTCTGCGGATCATTCCGTTCGCACGGTCGCACCTGGTGGCTCCGCCTCCCGTGGGGATGGGGCCTCTCCGACATGGGGCCGCACGAGACCAACAACGAGAACACCGACACCGACAGTACGCGCTTCGTGCATGCTTCGGAGCTGAACAACAAGGCGATCGAGCCGGTCGCCAAGCAGTACGACGACCTGCGCTACCAGCTGATGCCGTACACGTACACGCTGGCCTGGGAGGCGCGCGCCACCGGCATGCCGCTCATGCGTGCCATGTGGCTCGAGTACCCGAACGACGTGCATGCGCGCGGCCTCGCCGACCAATACATGTGGGGACGCGACCTGCTGATCGCGCCGGTCTACGAGAAGGGGGCCACGTCGAGGAACGTGTACCTGCCGGCCGGAAACTGGTACGACTGGTGGACGAACGAGCGGCTGTCGGGCGCAAGGACCGTCGCGCGTCACGTGGATCTCGCGACCATGCCGATCTACGTGCGCGCCGGCGCGATCATCCCGTTCGATCCCGTGCGCCAGTACGTGGGCCAGCCGGTGGACGAGCCCACGACGCTGCGCGTCTATACGGGAGCCGCCGGGGAATACACGCTCTACGACGACGACGGGATCAGCCAGGACTACCTGTCCGGCAGCGGAAGCTGGACGCACATGACGTGGGACGACGGGGCTCGATCCCTCACGCTGGAGCCGGGAGCGCCGGTCGGTGCGACGAGCGTGACGACGCGTCGGACGTTCCGGGTCCTTCTGCTGCCCGAGGGCACGACGAAGGAGGTGACATACGACGGCCGGCGGGTGACGGTGAGCTTCTGAGGTCGGGAAGAAACGGAGCGTCGGCCCAGGAGCTTGGGCGGCGGTCAACCGCCCAGCGCCTCCAGAAAGTCCTGTCCGTAGCGCTCCAGCTTGGCGGGCCCCACCCCCGGCACGTCCAGCAGCTGAGCGGGGGTGGCGGGGCGTCGGGTGGCCATCTCCCGGAGCACCTTGTCGCTGAACACGATGTAGGCCGGCACGCCTTGGCGGTCGGCGAGCTCTTTGCGCAGGGTGCGCAGTCTCTGGAACATGGCCTCCGCTTCCGGGTCGCCGTCGTCGGGCCCCGCGGTAGAGCGCATATGAAGCGAGCGATTGCCGCGCGCCGGGCGGACGCTTCCCTCGCCCCGTGAGATCATAGCCTCAACCGCCAGGTCCTCGGCGCCCACACCGGTGCACACGTCGCAGGACGTATCGCAGGGGGCCATCTCCTCGCCGAAGTGACGAAGCACGGCCTGGTGCCGGCACCGGCCGGCCTCGAGAAGGTTGAAGAGCCCGACCGTGGCCTGGTGCTTCGCGTACCTCAGCTCGGGGTCGTCGATGTCAGTCAGGAAGCGCTCGTGCAGCTTCACGTCGGCCCACGAGTAGAAGAGCACGCAGTCGCTCTCCAGGCCGTCGCGGCCCGCCCGGCCCATCTCCTGGTACCAGGACTCCACGTCCTTGGGCATGTCGCGGTGGATGACGAAGCGCACGTTCGACTTGTCGATGCCCATGCCGAACGCAACGGTGGCGACCACCACGTCCACGTCGTCGTGCTGGAACGCCTCCTGGTTCCGGTGACGCTCCTCGTCGGGAAGGCCGGCATGGTAGGGCGCGGCGCGCACGCCGTTCCGGCGCAGGAAGTCCGCCGTCTGCTCCACACCCCGGCGGCTCAGGCAGTACACGATGCCGCTCTCGCCTGCGCGCCGCCGGACGAGCGCGAGGATCTCCTTGCGCGTGTTGCCCGTGCCCTTCTTTCGGCAGCGTACGTGCAGGTTGGGCCGGAAGAAGGAGCCCTTGTACCCGGCCGGCTTCTTCATGCCGAGCTGGCGAAGGATGTCGCGCGCTACCGTCCGCGTGGCCGTCGCCGTGAGGGCCAGCACCGGCACGTCGAGGCCGATCTTCAGGTCCTGGAGCTTCCGGTACGACGGCCGGAAGTCGTGGCCCCACTGGCTGATGCAATGGGCCTCGTCCACGACCAGGAGAGAGATCGGACATCCCTGCACGAAGTCCCTGAGGCCTCCTTCGAGCGCCTCGGGCGCAAGGAAGACCAGCTCATAGGCGCCCCGGCGAAGCCCGGCCAAACGGTTCTGCCGCTCCTCGAAAGAAAGAGTCGAGTTGATCTCCACGGCTTGGAAGCCCAGGACGCGCAGCGCGTCCACCTGGTCCTTCATGAGGCTGATCAGCGGGGAGATGACCAGCACGGTCCCGTCCAGGATCCGCGCCGGGAGCTGATAGGTCAGCGACTTGCCGGCCCCGGTCGGCATGACCGCGATGCAGTCCCGCCCCTCCAGAACGGCGTCGATGACCTCGCGTTGCCCGGGCCGGAACGCGTCGAAGCCGAACACGTCGCGAAGGACGGTGAGGGGATCGGTCGAGGAGGGCATCGGCGGGTCCGGCGTTCTCGGTGGGTTCGGAAGGACCCAACCTAACAGGTCTCCTCCGGCCCGGAGGATGCCCCGCTTGGCCGTTCCGCGTCCCGGTACCCTCCGAGCCGCCTCATCCCAGCAGCACCCGGGCCCGCTCGTCGAGCTCCCCGCGCACGTACGCGGCGGCCTCGGGTGAGACGCCGTACGCGGCGGCGTACCGTTCCCAGTCCGCGATGGCGCTGCGTGTCCGCTCGAGGATCCGCTCGGGCCTCTTGACGCCGAACTCCTTCGCCACGGACAGGAGATCGGCCTCGCGGATGTCGGTGGTCTTGTCACGCAGCCGCATCTGATGCGTGGCCGTCCAGCCGGTCCCGTGCGCGAACGTCAGATCGTAGGCGGGCGTGAGCGACCAGACCCCGTCCCGATCCATGTGGAAGGAGAGGTTCTTGACGTGATCGTCCTGGTTGACGGCCATGACGTTGAAGACCAGACGATGGTACGCCTGGCGGAGCGCGTCGTAGGCCATGCCGAGACGCAGGATCGTGCGGAAGTACTCCTCGTAAGATGATGCGCCGGGATCGTCGTAGTCGACGTGGATGATGCCTCCGAAGGTGTGCTGGTGGAGGCGGTCGTGAGCGTGAACGTCGAACCGGTGGACGAGCAGGTGGGCGTAGCCGTCCACGTCGAGCACCTCGATCTCGGCCATGTCGAGTCCCGCGGCTCGTGCCATGTCGCCGTAGGCGGCCTCCACACGGTTGTACGGCCTCGGCGGACCGAGCTCGTCTCCCTGTCCTTCGTCCCGCACCCCGTCGAACTTGAGGATACAGGGAATCTCGCCCTCCTCCGCCCGGGTCGCGCCGGATCGCAGCTCACCCGTTCCCGGGCGGTAGTGCACGATCGCCTTGGGGCGCTTTCCACCTGCGGACGATCCGATCCGGTAGATCTCCGGGATGGCGACCTCGGGGGTCCCCTCGACGATGCGACGCGCGTCATGCGCCAGCGCCTGAACCTCGAGAGATTCCATCTCCGCGGGCCGGGTCGGGATCTCCTCGGCGGGATGGAAGGTGAGGGCGCCCAGGGCCCGCTCGCCCACGTACAGGAGGCGCTGGACCGGGCTCAAGGCCCGTTCGGTCTGCCCTCGCGCCGCATAATACGCTCGGATGACCCGACGCCCGAACGCGTCGGGGAGCGCGTCCGCCACGACCCCCGGGAGACCCTCGAAGGCCTGCTTGCGCCGGAGCTCCTCGAAGCTCCGGGGTCCGACGAGGTCGGTGGGAAGGTGGATGGGGGAGATCTCGAGTCCTCGCCGCCGGAAGTCGTCGGCGTACTCGAAGAGGATCCGTCCGCCCTCGAGCTCGACGAGCGCGCCCACCGTGTCGCCCCGGAGGCGCACCTCGGCTTCGGCCCGGACGGCGGCTGCCTCAGCCATTCCGCTCGGCCTTTCCGCGTTTCCTCGCACGCAACCGGGCCATGGGTGAGACCTCCGGCTCCGGGATGAAGACCTCGAGGGCCGACAGGCGGCCGTAGACCCTGAGCAGGCGGATCACCGTGAGCAGCGTCGGATTGTCACCCTGCTCGGCCCGGTAGAGGGTGTTTCGCCCCAGGCCGGAACGCTCGGCGGCTTCGGTTTGCGTGAGGCCGAGTCCCTTCCGGAGGGCCTCGAGGCGCCGGCCGATCTCCCCGAGGATCTCCCGGTCCGGCGCTGATGTGTACTGTATAGCATTCATATATGCCCTATCACCGTAATAATGCATCGCTTATGGTGTATAGCAAAATGCAGAAGTTCGCCGATCCTCGCAAGGAGCACGGTCCCATATGAAATGTAGCGATGCGTTCCATAGCCTACATTACATCGTATATGGTACATATAAGGGATGTGCTCCTCGATACGAGACGGGCTGGGCTCCGGATCCTCCGGACCCGTCCGACGGAGCGGGATCAGCCCAAACAGGGCGGCGAGCAGAGCCACGGTCGGGCGCCTCCGATCGCTCCGGATCCCAGGCCGCTCATCTTCTCCCCACGTAGAGCCCGCGTCCGATCAGCCCCTCGGCATCGTGCGTCACGTCCAGGCCCGCCTCGCGCAGGGCCTCCTCCATCAGCGCCCGAGGGAACAGTCCCAGCTCGTGCACTTCCGAGAAGCGCTCGATGCCCCCCGGACGGCCGACCAGGTACTCGAAGTCGAGCCTCGAGACGCCGCCTCTGATGGAGGTGCGTGACATGCGGCACACGGCGACCTCGTCGGTCCTCGCCGTCTGTAAGGTCACGAACCCGTCCTCCATGGCTCCTGGCTCGAACCATGGCTCGACAACCAACAGTCCGCCGGGACGGACCGCTTCCGCCATATGGCGCGCGGCGGCGCGGAGACGGTCCTCTTCCACGACGTGCCCGATGGCGCCGAAGAGGCAGAGCACTGCGTCGTAGCGCCGGGCGACCTCGAACGACGTCATGTCGCCCACACGGAAGCGTCCGTCCGGATTGCGCTTTTGGGCGATGAGCACGAAGTCGGGATCGAGGTCCAGGCCGTCGACCGTGAGTCCGGAGTCGGCCAGGAACCGGGCGTGCATGCCGGTTCCGCAACCCACGTCGAGAACCGTGCGGACCGGAAATGCGGCACCCTCGAAGATCTCGAGCAGGCGCACCGCCTCCGCCCGGTAGTCCTTGAATTCGCCGTAGAGGACATCGTAGAGGGCCGCGGCCCGCGCATAGCTACTCATGGCCGACCACCGCGCAGCGGACGACGAACGGCGCGTCTATCTCGTTTCTCTCCACGCCCCAGGCCTCCGTCGGAGACACCAGGCGCAGCTCGAGGCCCGTCGGGGTGTCGACCCGGCCAGCGTCACCGCCACATCCGCAAAGGACGGTCACGGCCGCCAGAACGCCGATACGTCTCATTCGTCGCCTCGGTTCGGGATGTCGCACCCGCTACGCGCACGCTACGTCCGCCCCGTTCCAGGGACAAGGAACGAGCGTCCATCCTACGCCGCAGCCGCGGCACGTCCCGCTGGACATATCCCTTGTATTCTTATGGGTATGGGTTCTATGCTTCAGAAGCCGTTCCGATTCCGGACCTCCCTCACGAGGACTGAGCACAGATGACCGAATCGTCTCTGGAGCTTCTCAAGGGCACGCTGGACGTGCTCATTCTCAAGACCCTCAGCCGGGGGCCGATGCACGGATACGCCGTGTCTCGCTGGATCCGGGAGGTGACCGGAGAGGCCTTCCAGGTGGAGGAGGGTGCTCTGTATCCCGCGCTGCGACGCCTGGAGAAGCGTGGGCTGGTGGAGGCGGAGTGGGGTGTGACCGACACCGGCCGGGAGGCCCGATTCTACCATCTCACCCCCGCGGGCGAGGCAGGGCTGCACACGGGGATGCAGAGCTGGAGTCGGTACGTCGAAGCCATGGCTCGGGTCCTGGAGGCCCGGGCGTGATGGACTGGCTCCCGGCTTCCGAGGTGGGTTCCTCCGAATGAAGAGAGGAGAGGGCCTCCGAGGCGGCTCCGTCGTCTTCCGCCGATCGGCGGAAGACGACGTGGACCGGGAGATCGAAGCGCACCTGGTCATGAGAGCCGAGGAGCTGGAAGCCGCCGGATGGGACCCGGCGGAGGCGCGCGCCGAAGCGCGGCGCCTGTTCGGCGACCCCGAGAAGGTGGCCCGCACGGCGCGGGCCATCGTGACGAGCCATCAACGGGCGGTGGGGAGGACGAGGATGATGGACAAGATCTGGAAGGATTTGCGCTACGCGGCTCGATCCCTGATCAGGAGCCCCGGCTTCGCGTTCGTGGCGTTCGTGACGCTAGCGCTGGGCATAGGCGCCAATACGGCGGTATTCTCGGTGGTCGACGGCGTTCTGCTACGGCCGCTTCCATACCAGCACCCGGACCAGCTGGTCTGGATCCAGGAGGAGAACAACCGGGGCAGGCCCATGGCCGTGGCCTGGCCCAACTACCGGGATTGGCACGAGCAGGCCACCAGCTTCTCCGGCTTGGCCGCGCTCATGACGTTCGACGCCACCGTCCTCGGGGGGAGCGAGCCCATTCGAACGGCCGGCGCGGTTGTCGGAGTGGACTACTGGAACATCTTTCCCGTGCAGCCCATCGAGGGTCGGCTCACGATTCCGTCCGATCACGTTCGGGGTGCGCAGCCCGTCGCGGTAGTGAGCCGCTCCTTCTGGAGGGACGAGCTGGCGAGCCGGCCGCTGGACGGGCTGACCGTGGAGGTCCTCGGCACCAAGCTCCGCGTCGTGGGCGTGATCCCGGATGGAGCGGCCTACCCGTCCGACACGCAGGTGTGGACGGCCGCGGAGCCGTTCAACAGCTCGGACAGCCGCACGGCCCACAACTGGAACGTCGTGGCGCGACTCGCTTCGGGAATCTCGATCGACCGTGCCCGCGCCGACGTGGACGCGATCACGAAGCGGGTCGTGGCGCGCTCGGCCGACGACGACCCCGACTTCCTGGCGACCGGCGCCTTCGTGGTGCCGCTCGTCGATCGGGTTGTCGGGGACCTGAGGGGGCCGCTGTACCTTCTCCTGGGCGCCGCCGGCCTCGTGCTGCTGGTCGCGTGCACCAACCTGGCGAGTACGCTACTGGCGCGAGGGACCGCACGCGGTCGCGAGATGGCCGTCAGGGCCTCGCTGGGCGCCGGGCGGGGCCGCCTCGTGTCGCAGCTTCTGACCGAGGGCCTGCTCCTGTCCCTTGTCGGTGCTGTCGGTGGGGTGGGGATTGCTTGGCTCGTGGTTCTGGCAATCCGGCGGGCCGCTCCTTCCTTCCTGCCCAGGCTGGACCAGGTCGTGATCAGTCCGGGCGTGCTCCTCTTCACGGCGGGAGCCGCGCTCGCGACGACCCTGGTATTCGCCGCTCTGCCGGCGCTTCGGATGACCCGCGGTGGTGCCGCCGAAGCCCTGCGGTCCGGAAGCCGGGGCAACGCCGCCGACGGCCGCAGCCGCGTTTGGCGCCTGCTCGTCGGGACGGAGGTCGCGCTCGCCCTGGTGCTCCTGGTCGGATCCGCACTCCTCGTGAGGTCCTTCCAGGCGCTCCTGGCGCAGGACCCGGGGTTCGACGCCACCGGGGTGGAGGTCGTGCCGGTCGACCTGTCGGGTGTGAAGTACCCCGAACCGGCGGACCACGCGCGCTTCTATGAGGACATGATCGCCCGGGTCCAGGCCCTTCCCGGCGTGGCCGTCACGGGCGTCCTGAGCACCGTACCCATCCAGAGCTCTCCCGCCAACGGACGCCTGGAGCTCGACGACGATATGAGCAAGAAGGCGATCGCGGGCTACGTCGTCGCCAGCGCGGGGGCGTTTCGGGCGCTCGACATCCCGCTTCTCGCGGGCCGCCTCTTCGACGACCATGACGGATCAAACGGGGAGATGGTCGCCATCGTGAACCGAGCGTTCGCCGAACGGTACTGGCCCGGCGAGGATGCGCTCGGAAAGCAGGTGAACGGTGGGGGGATGGACGACTTCTACCCGGTCCGCGATCACACCTTCGCGCGGGTGGTCGGCGTTGTCGGGGACGTCCGATACGCCGGCGTGGGAGAGGCGGCGCGACCCGTGGTCTATTTTCCCTACCGGCAGCGTCCGTCTCGCCTCCGAAACGGCGCGAGCCTCGTGATGAAGGCCGCCTCGGGCGACGCGGCGCCGCTTCTTCCCTCGCTCAGGGAGACGGTCCGGGCCGCCGATCCGGACGTTCCGATCCGCATGCGGTCGCTGTCCGACGTCGTACGCCGTTCGCTGGGCGAGAGGCGCTTCTTGACGATGGTCATGGGAGGCTTCTCGCTCCTGGCGCTCATTTTGGCCACCGTGGGAATCTTCGGAGTCGTGTCCTATACCGTGGCCCGGCGCACCCGTGAGATCGGCATCAGGGTGGCCCTGGGAGCGGATCCGGGCTCCGTGCTCGGGATGGTCGTCGGGAGATCCATGGGGATGGTGCTCGGCGGCCTTCTGGTGGGGGCGGGCGCGGCGCTTCTATCCGCCCGTATCATGCGGTCCTTCCTCTATCAGGTCGGCTCCGCAGACCCCGTGGCGTTGGGGGGCGGCGTGGTGTTGCTCGGGGCTGCGGCGCTCCTGGCGAGCTGGATCCCGGCGCGCCGCGGAACCCGGGTCGATCCCATGGTGACGATGCGGTCGGAGTAGGCCCGGCCCGACGCACACGGTCGTTCGCGCCGGAGAGGCCGCTTCGAGGTTCTTCCTCCTACACTGGCTTCATCATTGCCGCGTCTTATCCGTATACGTCCGTGTCGAGACGATGCCTTCCTCCAGCCATCCGTAGTCTCCGTCGAGCACCTTCTGCGCGAGCCCGTACATCGGCACGTCGTCGTTGTCGAACAGGGCGTCGAAGCGAGCGCCGACGCGCCGGCTGGCCCGGCGGCAGAAGAGGTCGGCCAGCCGATCGGCTTCGGGCTCCCCGAGCTCGTGCGCCCGGAGGACCGCCGAGGTCATCACGAGGAGCTCGGCCCCCACCTCCACCATCCGGGAGAGGACGGCCTGTCTGCGCTCCAGTCGGGTCCCGTGCCTCAGCAGCGCATGGAAGACCGAGCGGGCCAGTCGGCGGGACGACCTGTCCACGAAGCGGAGGTGGCGCGCGAGCCGTCCGAAACGACCGTACCCGGGCCGGAACGGCCGGCCGAGGTAGCGGCTCGGGTACCACCAGGCGTAGTGGGCGATGGCCCGCACGGCGCCAGCCAGCTTGCGGCCGGCCGACACATCGGGCCGCATCAGGTCGCCGAGCGCGGAGAGGTGGTCGCCCACCATTTCGCGTGCGACGAAGAGGCGCATGATCTCTGACGAGCCCTCGAAGATCGTGTTGATGCGCATGTCCCGGAGGACGCGTTCCACCGGGTAACCGACCTCTCCCCGCGCCACCAGGGAGTCGTGCGTTTCGTAGCCCCGGCCCCCGCGGATCTGCATGGCGTCGTTGGCGATGGCCAGGCCGGCCTCAGTCGCCCACATCTTGGCGAGGGCCGCCTCCAGCCGGATGTCGAACCGGTGTCCGTCCGCGAGGCGTGACGTCGTCTCCACGAGCGCCTCCATGGCGAACGTGTCCGCCGCCATCCGGCCGAGCATCTGCGCGATCTGATCGTGCTTCCCAATGGGTCGACCCCACTGGACCCTCTCCCCGGCCCAGTCCCGGCACATCTCCAGCGAAGCCTTGGCGCCGGCCACGCAGAAGGCGGGCAGTGAGAGGCGTCCGGTATTCAGCGTCACGAGAGCGAGCTTCAGGCCCCGGCCTTCTTCCCACAGGAGATTCTCCGCCGGCACCTCCACGTTCGTGAAGCGCAGCAGCCCGTTCGAGATGCCGCGCAGCCCCATGAAGGAGCAGTGGTGCGCGGTCTCCACGCCCGGCCACGACGTCTCCACGATGAAGGCGCTGATGCGGCGCCGTGAGGATCCCTCCTTCGGTGGCGTGCTCGCCATGACCACGATGATGTCGGCGCGGGGACCGTTGGTGGTCCAGAGCTTCTCTCCGTTCAGGATCCAGCGCGATCCGTCGGGTGAGCGTTCGGCGGTGGTCTCCATGTGCGCCGGGTCGGATCCGACGTCGACCTCCGTGAGGGCGAACGCCGAGATCTCGCCTCGCGCCAGCCGAGGCAGGTAGCGCCTCTTCTGCTCTTCGGTTCCGAACATGAGGAGCGGGCCGGGCACGCCGATGCTCTGATGGGCCGAGAGGTAGGCTCCGGTGGAGCCGCACCGGCTCGCGACGATCGTCAGTGCACGGGCGTAGGAGCGCTGCGAGAGCCCGAGGCCGCCGTACTCCCTCGGGATCTTGATGCCGAAGGCGCCGACCTCGCTCAGCCCGTCCAGAACCTCCCGGGGAACCTCGCCCTCCCGGTCGATGGCGTCGCCGTCGATATGGTCACGCGCGAACGTCTCCAGACGGGAGAGGAAGTCGCGCGCGCGCGCTTCTTCGTCCGGGTCGCGATCGGGCGGGCGCAGGAGGTCCGGCTGGAGCCGTCCCCCGAAGAGCCGGCGGGCGAAGC
The DNA here is from genome assembly GCA_963751265.1 of uncultured Gemmatimonadales bacterium. Classification (GTDB taxonomy): domain Bacteria; phylum Gemmatimonadota; class Gemmatimonadetes; order Longimicrobiales; family Gaopeijiaceae; genus SZUA-318. The sequence continues at coordinate 547,052 of CAVVTU010000005.1, forward strand.
CGCTCGTGTCGAGGTCTCGGCGGGAGGGGCTCGCGGAGGGCGCCGGGGCGGGGCGGCTGGGGTTGGCGCTCATGTCAGGCATCGTACCTCCCTCGGGGGGCGTTCACGTTCAGGCGTCCGCCGGTGTTCGATCCTCGTCCCTCAGAAAGCGCGCGATCTCCTCCGAGCGTGCCCCGGCGTCGGCCTCTCCCATGTCCATGAGCGAATGCAGATAGTCGGGCTGGAAGAGGACCAGGCTGAGAAAGTCCGGACTCCGTGTCTCGCGCGTTCCGAGGCCTCGCGTGAGAAAGCGGAAGCCCCGGGGCAGACGGGCTTCGTGCTCACGGGCCAGCATCCCCAGATCCACGGACGGACGCAGGGTGAGCAGCTTCACCTGCCTGAGTCCGCCGCGCTCGCTCTCGGGCAGGTGTTCGATGAGCCGGTTGATGCGGTCGAGGCGCAGCGCGTCGGCGTCGAGCAGGTCGAGGAAGATCGAATTCAGCAGCACGCCCATCACCTGGGCGGGAGGAGGATATCCCTGGATGGACGGCGCGTTGGCCTCGGCGTCGCTCCGCTCGTAGCGCGTGGAGATCGCCAGGATGCGGCGTGCTCCGAGATGCAGGACGGGCGAGAGGGGCGCGGTCAGGCGGACGCCTCCGTCACCGTACCAACGATTACCCAGCTTCACCGCGGGAAAAAGGAGCGGCAGAGCGGCCGACGCCATGACGTGCTCGACCGACAGCTTGGCATTGCGCGCGCGTCGATGTGGGCGTTCCCACTCCTGGATGTTCTGGCCCTGAATCCAAGTGACCGACTGCCCGGTCGAGTAGCTGGAGGTGCTGATGGCCACCGCGTTGAGGTGGCCACGCTCGAGATTGTACTGGATGCCGGTCAGCTCGCCGTCGACCGGGTGGAGCACCTCGGTCAGGTAGTTGCGCAGAGGCTGCGTATTGACCAGGCCCCGGACGGTCGACGGACCTCCACCGAGGCCGCCCGACACGAGCTGGCGCACCCACCTCAGCAGATTCCAGACCAGCGAGCTCGCGTCGACCCTGAATACGTCGCCGATGGTCAGGTTGCCCCAGAGCTGGTTGAGCTCCTCGGTCGCCTGGAGAAACGTCCCGTGATGCGAAGCGAGCATGGCGGCGTTGATCGCTCCGGCCGAGACGCCCGTCACGTAGGGGATGCCCAACTCCGGGAACTCACGAGCCACGTGCCGGAGAACGCCCACCTGGTAGGCCGCCCGCGCCCCGCCGCCCCCCATGACAAGACCCAGGCCTTCGGAAGAGGCCGCGCGAGGACCTTCGCCCAGGCCCTCGATGGGGGGCAACGGAGGAACGTCGTTCATGTCATCACATCAACCTACGATCGGATGCCCCGTGGCAAGGGTGCCCAGGGCCACCAGGATCAGCGCGGCGAGCGTGGCCACGATGTACGGCGGATAGGTGCGCTCCTCGGGTGGCCGCAGCCGCATGACCCTCGGGACCACGTGGCTGATGGCCGTGGCCAGGAGCATGAGCACGATGTGCCCGCTCAGGCCGGCCGCGAAGCGGCCGGAGAAGAGGAGGGCGACCCCCAGGATCGCGGTAAGGTCCATCATCGCCCGGAAGAGGCCCGCGAGCACCCTCATGTTCTTGTCGTGCGGCCGTCCGGTCGCGACGCCGTAGACGGCGTATCCGATGACGGCCAGCCCGGCCAGCAGGGCCAGGTAGCGGAAGCCTGAATGAAGATGAAGGAACATCGTTCTTTCGGTTCAGTTCGTTGTGGAGTCGGGAGACGCCTCCGGCGGGCCCTGTCCCAGAGCCTCGCGAACGATGGCGAGGACCTCTTCGTCCATGTCGTCGGCGCTCAGCATCCAGTGAAGGTAATCCGGTTCGTTGCGGGCGACCTCCTCCAGCGTCCTTCCCTTGTGCTTTCCACGCCGGAAGGGCCGTCCTTCCTCGACCGGCCCGAACCACCGATCGACTTCGCTGCGGAGCGGCGCGTACTCCTCGCAATAGGCGTGAAGGCCGTCCAGGTCCCTGGGCAGATGCTCGTAGCGCGAGAGCTGGGCGCTCAGGACCGCCGTCGACGTACGGATGTCCCCGAGCGCCGTGTGGGCTTCCTCGTGCTCGCGCTCCAGATAGAATCGTGCGGCGGCCGACAGGTCCCGCGGCTCCTCTCGGTGGAAGATCGTCTGCATGTCGATGATGCGTCGGCCCTGCACCTCGAAACGGATGCCACACCGGCGGAATTCCTCGACCAGCATCTGCACGTCGAAGCGACGGATGTTGAAGCCGGCCAGATCGCAGTCGGCGAGCAGATCCTCCAGGGCCTTGGCCCGGGCACAGAACGGCGCCTCGTCGGCCACGTCCGCATCGGTGATCCCATGGACGGCGGTCGCCTCGGGGGGAATGGGGATGCCCGGGTTGAATCGGCGCACCTTTTCCAGAACGTCTCCCTGGGGAGAAACGCGGATGAGCGCAAGCTCGACGATCCGGTCGTTCTTCATGTTGAGACCCGTGGTCTCCAGATCGAAGAACACGAGTGGGCGGTCGAGCTTGAAGGGTAGATGCATCGAAGGGGTGTCGGAAAGGAGTGCGGGCGACGTCGAAGGAGAAAGGTACGAGGGGCTCGGGTTGGCCGCACGGGGTGAACGGCGTTGGTGAGCGGGTGGTGAACGGTCCGGCGCTCCGCGGGTAGCGTTCGCCTCGGTACGGCAGGTTACGGGAAGGAGCGCGGGACCCGGGTACGTGACACCCATGACGGCAGCTGCACGGCTCTCTTCGGCGACCCGCCGGGCGTGCGACCACGGAGAAGGAACAGGAGCGAGACGATGCGAGCGGTGGTGATCCGGGAGCCGGGTGGACCCGAGGTGCTGGAGCTGAGGGAGGTGCCGCGGCCCGAGCCCGGTCCGGGAGAGATCCTGGTTCGGGTGGCGTCTTCCGGGGTGAACCGCGCGGACCTGCTTCAGCGGATGGGACGATACCCCGCGCCGGAGGGGTGGCCCGCGGACATTCCGGGCCTGGAGTTCGCGGGGACCGTGGAGGCGGTTGGGCCCGATGCCCCGGGCAGGAGCGTGGGCGACGCCGTGATGGGCATCGCGGGAGGGGGTGCGTACGCGGAATACCTCGTGGTACCCGCGTCCACCGTGGTGCGGGTTCCCCGGGGCATGGAGCTGCGCGACGCGGGTGCCATCCCCGAGGCGTTCGAGACCGCGTTCGACGCGGCCTTCCTGCAGGAGGGGCTCTCTGCGGGAGAAACGCTGTTGGTCCACGCAGCGGGGAGTGGGGTCGGCACGGCCGCCATCCAGCTGGCGCGGGCTCTCGGGGCGCGCACGGTGGGTACGTCCCGGACCCCCGAGAAGCTCGACCGGGCGAAATCGCTCGGGCTGGACGTGGCCATCCCGGCCGACGACGAATGGCCCGAGCGGGTGCTCGAAGCGACGGGAGGGCGGGGGGTGGACGTCATCCTCGACCTGGTGGGCGGTGCCTACCTGTCGGGGAACCAGCGCGTGGTCGCGACCGGTGGACGCCACGTCGTTGTGGGCGTGCCCAGCGGCCCGAAGGCCGAGATCGACCTACGTGCCCTCATGGGGCGGCGCGCCTCGATCCGGGGGACCGTTCTGCGGGCCCGCTCGATCGAGGAGAAGGCCGAGCTGGCCCGGGCCTTCGACGAGCGCGTGGTGCCGTGGTTCGAGGAGGGCCGTGCCGCGCCGATCGTCGACGGGACGTTCCCGCCCGAAGCCACGGCCGAAGCCCATCGGCTCATGGAGCGAAACGAGACCTTCGGAAAGCTACTGCTGGTGTGGTAGGAGAGGCCGCCGGGGGTGCGTCCGTCCGGCGCCCCGCCGCCCACCACGCTCGCGGATCGCTACGGCCTCAGGACTCTCCGCCGAGTCCCAGAGCATCGAGCACCAGCCGCTCCTGCTGGGCGGCGTGCTTCTTGGCCTTGCCCTCCGCGGGGCTCGCGCGCTCGGGGCGCGCCACGTAGCTGAGAGGGAGCTTCCGTGGGATGACCCCGCGCAGGCGGGGCCCCACGAACGTGAGCGCTCCCATGTTGCGAGGCTCCTCCTGGGTCCAGACGATCTCCTCGAGCCGGGGGTAACGCGCGGCCAGCTCCTTGAGCGCGTTGCCGGGGAACGGGTAGAGCTGCTCCAGGCGGCACACCGCGGTCGTCGTGGCCTCGCTCCGGCGCGCGTGCGCCTGGATGTCGTAGTAGACCTTGCCCGAGCAGAGGACCAGCCGTTCCACGGCTCCTTCGTCCTCCACCGTGGGGTCGGGGATCGCAGCCTGGAACCGGCCCTCGACGAGCGCTGAGACGGCCGATGTGGCCGCGGGCAGACGGAGGAGACTCTTCGGGGTCATGACCACCAGGGGCCGCTCCGGGCGCGCGAAGGCCTGGCGGCGCAGGAGGTGGAAGTACTGCGCCGGCGTGGTGGGATAGACCACGCGCAGGTTGTCTTCCGCGCAGAGCTGCAGGAACCGCTCGAGACGCGCGCTCGAGTGCTCGGGCCCCTGGCCCTCGTATCCGTGCGGCAGAAGGAGCGTGAGCCGTGAGTACTGCTCCCACTTCGTGCGGCCCGAGGAAAGGAACTGGTCGATCATGACCTGGGCGACGTTTACGAAGTCGCCGAACTGTGCCTCCCACAGCACCACGTCGGTTTCGGCTCCCACCGAGTAGCCGTACTCGAAGCCGAGCACCGCCGTCTCGGTCAGCGGCGAGTTGTAGACCTCCAGCCGGGTGTCCGAGACCTGCTGGAGGGGGACCGTCTCTCCGCCGTTCTCGGCGTCGTGCAGCACCATGTGACGATGGCTGAACGTGCCGCGCTGCGTGTCCTGGCCGGCGAGCCGGATCGGGACGCCTTCCTTCAGGAGCGAGCCGAAGGCAAGGGCTTCGGCATGCCCCCAGTCGACCTTCCGATCCGGGTCGAAGTCCTCGGCCCGGCGCTGGAACTGTCGCCAGAGCTTCGGGTGCGGAGTGAATCCGTCCGGGACGGTCACCAGCAGGTCGTTGATGCCGGAAAGGACGTCGAACGAAACCCCGGTGCTCTCGGGATCGAAGGCGCGCTCGCGCTCGTCGTCCTGCTCCTGGTCGTCCTCGGGCACGTGGTCGCGGACATGGTCCTGCGCGTCCCGCAGGATGTCCGCGAGCTCGTTCTGCATGACCCGCACGTCGTCCTCCGAGAGGACGCCCTCGCCGACGAGCCTGTCGGCGTAGAGTGCCCGGACGGTCGGGTGCTCCTCGATGGTCCGGTACAGCACCGGCTGCGTGTACGCCGGCTCGTCGCCCTCGTTGTGCCCGTGGCGCCGATAGCCTACCAGGTCGATGACGAAGTCGTCCGCGAAGTGGTTGCGGTACGCCATCGCCAGGCGCATCGCCGCCAGGCAGGCCTCGGGCTCGTCGGCGTTCACGTGTACGACGGGAATGCCGTAGCCCTTCGCAAGGTCACTCGCGTAGAAGGTCGAGCGTCCGTCCCTCGGGTCGGTGGTGAAGCCGACCTGATTGTTGGCGATGATGTGGATCGTGCCACCCACGTCGTAACCGGCGAGGCGCGCCATGTTGAGCGTCTCGGCCACCACGCCTTCGGCGGCGAAGGCGGCGTCACCGTGGATCGTGATCGGTACCACCGAGCGGGTGTCCTGCGTCGCGTCCCGGGTGGTTCCGCCGAACTGCCGCGAGCGGGTCATACCCGCCACCACGGGATTTACGAACTCCAGGTGGCTGGGGTTGGGCGTCAGCGTCACCCCGATGTCGCCGAGGTCCGGGACGGTGCGCTCGCCCTTCGCGCCGTGGTGGTACTTCACGTCCCCGTGCCGTGCACGTGGAGCTGGCTGTCCCGGTACGTCGGGCCCTCGAACTCCGAAAGCAGCTCGGCATAGGAGAGGCCGACGACGTGCGTCAACACGTTGAGACGACCACGGTGCGCCATCCCGATGACGACCTCGCGGCCACCCGCGCGCAGCGCCTCTTCGAGTCCCAGATCCAGCATGGGCACGAGGATGTCCGTGCCCTCGATCGAAAAGCGCTTCTGGCCGAGGTAGTTGCGGTGCAGAAACTGCTCGAAGGCCTCGACCTCGGTCAGACGGTGGAGGAGCGCGCGTCGCTCGGCGGCGGCCAGCTCCTGCTGATGGCTGCCCCGCTCCACATGATTCCAGAGCCAGTCGACCTTCACGTGATCGTTGACGTGCTCGAACTCGTAGCCGGTGCTGCCCGCGTAGATCTTCGCCAGATCGTCCAGCGCGTCCGCCATGGAGCGCTGCCCGCCGTTGTCCATGACGAGTGACGAGGGGAGCTCGTCGAGTTCCTCCATCGACGTCCCGAAGAACGAAGGGTTGAGCTGGGGATGGCCGGGAGGCTCGCTCCCGAGCGGATCGATGCGCGCGAGCTGGTGCCCGTGGTCGCGGAACGCCTGGACCAGGGCCGTCGCCCGGGAGACCGCGGGCAGCACGTGGTGCAGCCGTGCGACCAGATCCGCTGTGACCCTGTCTTCCTCGGCCATGGCGTCGGCAACGCGGCTCGGCGGCGGCGCGGCGCGATGGCCGTTGAGCTGATCCGGTACGAAGAGGCCCTCGGAGACGGCTCGCCCGCCCCCGTCCTGGAAGAGCTTGCGCCATTCCTCCGGGACCGAATCCGGGTTTCGGGCATATTGCTCGAACATCGCCTGAGCGTAGGCGGCGTTCTGACTGTCGAAGAGGGTGTCGTCCATCGGACCTGTGCTGCGTGTTGGCGACCCGCCTGTGCGGGCACCTAAAGTATCAGCTTCCCGCGGCGGTTGGAGGCTTCATCGCCTCCGGCGACGGGGCCGTTCGCCTGGTGAGACTCCTGCCGTCATCCCGAGAGGTGCAGTCATCGACATCGTGAACGACTCCCATACGCACCCGACCGAGCGCTTCCCCATCGTTCGGGAGGCCCCCACGGGGGAACCTCCCGGCTTCTCTCACCCTGAGTGGACGCGACGGTTCCCCTGGCTCGTCCAGGGTACGACGGGCCGCGGAGATCCGCGAGCCCCCTTCGACCTCGGCCTGTTCAGCGACGCCTCGTCTCCCGCGGCCGTCACCGGGAGCTGGGAAGCGTTGCGCTCCGCGACCGGGTTCCGCCGCGTCGTGCACGCCCGTCAAGTACACGGTCCGGCCGTGCGGTTCCACCGTGCGGGGCCGCCCGGGCTCCACCTGGCCGACCCCTGCGACGGACACGCGACGGCCGCGCCCGGGGTGCTTCTGACCGTGACTGTCGCGGACTGCGTGCCGGTATTTCTGGTGGATCCGGAGCACCGGGCCATCGCGCTCCTGCACGCGGGCTGGCGGGGCGCGGCCGCGGGAGTTCTGGAACGGGGCATCGAGACGCTCGCGGAGCGCGCCACCTCGTGCGCGTCGGAGCTCTGGGTGCATCTGGGTCCGGCCATCTGCGGCACCTGCTACGAGGTCGGCCCCGAGGTGTTCGAGGCGCTCGGGCTGGACGTGCCCGCGGAGCCGGCTCCGGTGGACCTGCGTGGGGCGCTCGCGGGCCGGGCGGTCGCGCTTGGGGTGCCGGCAGGAAATGTGAGCGTATCGGGGCTGTGCACCCGCTGCTCCGGGGGATCGCTCTTCTCGCACCGCGGTGGAGACCGCGCCCGCCAGGCGGCCTACGTCGGCATCGCGCCGTGACGGGTCCGGATGGGACGTCCGGTCCCGGGGTGGGCCTGTGCCATGCGTGCCGCCACCACAGGGTCGTCCGGAGTCGCCGGGGGTCCCGCTTCCATCTGTGCGAGCGCTCGAGAGAGGATGCCCGCTGGCCGAAGTACCCGCCGCTTCCCGTGCTGCGGTGCGTGGGGTTCGAGGAAGGAGGGGTCGAGTCGGCGTCCGGACGCGAGGAGGGGCCGGGCGAATGAGGGCGCTCCTGCGCCCGTCACGCTCGTTCGGCCGTCTCGTCGAGAAAGCGCTCGAGGACCTCGAGCGACTCCTCGGGACGCTCCTCGGGCGGGAGGTGTCCGCACTCGTCCAGGACCGCCAGGTGGGCATGGGGAAGCGTGGCCGCGAGGCGTTCGCCCACCCAGAGCGGAACCACCCGGTCTTCGCGCCCCCAGAGAAGAAGCGTGGGCACGTCGATCGAGGGATAGCGCTTCACGACGACGTCGAGATCGTCGGGCAGGATCCGTAGTGCGGACCGTATGAGCGCGCGTCGGGCCGCCGGGGTGGTCATGGGGTCCGCGTAACCTTCCACCTGGCCCCGTGTCACGGTGTCGGGGTCGTGCACGATGCTGCGCAGCACCATCCTCACCACGCGCCTGGCTCCGAGGACCCTGAGGAGGAGCGAGGCGAGTCTCGGCCGATGGGCCAGAGCCACGAAGGGCGGGAACTTCTGCTCGTACGCCGCGCCGGCGATGAGCGCGAGCCGTGCCAGCCTCGGCCGGGGCTCGGCGAGGAGACGAAGAGCCAGCAGGAGCGCCACTCCACCGCCCAGCGAGTGGCCGATCACCGTCAGGTTCCGAAGGTCCCGCTGAACGATCAGGCGGTGCACGAGCTCGGCCTGGTCGTGCGGCCCGTAGGCGTCGTCGTCGGGCTTGGGTGCCGCCCCGTAGCCCTTCATGTCGACGAGCACGACATGGCCCCGGCGCGCGAGGGGGGTGGCCCAATACCTCCAGGTGAAGGCGGAGCCTCCGTAGCCGTGCAGGAGAAGGAAGGTTTCGGCGGCCTCCGAAGGCGGGGGGCCGTGCGTTTCGACGGCGAGCGGTAGGTTGAGCGCCATCTCGTCGGCCTCCTTCAGCGATCTCCGAGACGGAGGACCCGGGCGCCGTGGGCGGCCAGGTCGGCGGCCACGTCGTCATGACAGGTGAAGACGAAGAGCTGCCGCCTGGCCGAGACGTCCACCAGCACGTCCATGCCACGCGCCCGTCGCTCCTGGTCCCAGTTCACCAGTACCTCGTCCACGAACAGCGGCAGCCGCTCACCGCCCTGGTCGAGGTGATCGACGATGGCCAGGCGCAGCGACAGGTACGCCTGCTCGAGCGTGCCGGTCGAGATGGGCGGTGTGAGGGGAACGGGCGCTGGCAGGGCGGGGCCGTAGATGTGGAAGAGGTCTCCCTGGGCCGTCTCGTCCGCCGCGATCCGGTCGTAGCGGCCTCCGGTGAGATGGGCGAGGTATTCGCTGGCACGCCGCATGAGGTCGGGCTGGTGTTCCTCGCGAAAGCGCCGGTCGGCCTCGCGGACCAGTTGGGCCAGGACCCAGTCACGATCGCGCTCGAAGGTCAAGCGGGCCTCCTCTTCCTGAAGCGCGGCGATCTCCCCGTCGACCGCGTCCGTGGTCTCGAGGTCGCGGGCGTGCGCGATATCCCGGTCGAGGGCCTCGGCACGGGCGGCGAGTCGCTCGACGTCCTCGCCCAGCTCCTCGATGCGGGCCCGCCGGCGCACGAGGTCCTCGTCGTCCATGGTCCAGGACTCCCCCGCCCGCTCGGCCTCCGTGATGCGGGCGGCCACCTCGTCGAGGGAAGGATGCGCGCGCTCGAGCTCGTCGCGTAGCTGCTTCGCCCGCTCCTCCGCCCTCAGCCGGTCGGCGGCAACCCGCGCCCCGCGCTCCGGATCGCCCTCGCCCAGATCACCCAGCCTGTCCCGGAGGATCCGGGCCTCGGCGTCGAGCTTCGCGATCTCGTCATCGAGGCGCTTGCCTTCCCGCTCGAGGCGCGTCAACTGACGCCCGGCGCCCGCCGCAGCGTCGCGACTCCGCTCCGCGGTGCGCACCTCCCGCTCCATGAGGCGAGCGGCGCCCAGGGCGTCCAGGTCGGACGCGATGTGCAGGGCGGACGAGAGGCTCCGGGCTTCGGCATCGAGCCCGGCGAGCCGCGCACGAACGTCATTCAGCGTGCGAAGCCGCTCCGCGCGATCCCGCAGCGCGTCCTGGAGGCGCTCGATGCCGGCGACCAGCCGCAAGGACGGCTCCTCGATCAGCTCCGCAGCGAGGGGGATCTCCCCGAGAAGGTCCAGGACGCGGGCCCGGGCGCGGTCGCGCCCCTGCCCGGCGGAGCGGACCCGTTCGGCGGCTTCGGCGTGTCCGCTACGGCGGCGGGCGCGCCCGAGCGAAACGAGGAGCACGAGCCCTACGACGACGACGAGTCCTCCCGCGACCGCCGTGAGCGGGTCCCCGGTCCTCAGGGCCCAGACGAGCACGGCGCCCCCGATCGCCGCCACGGCCGCACCCGCGACCCACGCACGAGACGCGACATCCCGGCCGACGGACTCTGCGCCGCGCCGCTCGGCCTCGACGAGGATCCTGAGCTCTTCGTCCGCCGCCGCGAAGGCATAGACCCGGGCGCGCAGCTCGCTGGTGGATAGCGCCGCCAGGCGATCCGCATCGGTGTCGCTCGAGGGCAGGGAAAGAAGCTCTGCCGCATCCTCTTGGATGCGGCGGTTCAGGTCCTCGATCTCGCGCTCCAGACCGTGGGCGCGGGCCCGTTCCACGGCCAGCCCCTCGGCGCGGGCCACGAAGCCGGCGACTTGGTCGGCGTGGGCCACGATGTCCGCCTCGCGCTCGCCGAAGGCGGCCACGAGCCCGGCCGGCTCGATCGTCTCGCCTTCGATCTCGTGGCGGCGCCTCAGAGACTCGCTCCGCCCTCGCTCCAGAGCCTCCAGCCGGCCCTCCGGGTCCTCCGGCAGACCGCGGAGGGCCTCGGGCGGTCCGGCCTCTTCCCGGAGGGCGTCGATACGCTGGAGTTGCCGTCTCACGGGAAGGAGATCCTGGACCCGATCGACGGCCAGGCGCTCTCGCTGCCGGGCCTCGCGCGCCGCCTGCAACTCTTCGCGGGTCTGGTCGCGCTCGGCGACCATCGCCCTCAGGCTTCCGTCGCGCTCGAGCGCTTCCCGGCGCAGCCCGCGCAGCCCGCGTATCTCCTGCTGGATGTCCCGGATGCGCTGGTTCCCCCGCCGGTTCGGTCGCCACAGCTCGCCTGCCTCACGCTCGAGGTCGGCGGCCACCTCGCGCGCCGGCGCCAGGTCGGAGGCGCCCATGGAGCCCACGATTCGATCCTGGACGCGTCCCCACGTCTCTCCGTCGAGGCCGGCCAGATCGGAAAGCGTGAGGGCGAACACCTGGCGAAAGACCTGCACCGGAACGTGCTCCGTCCATGGGAGGGCACGGTTGCGCAGCTCCTCACCCCGCCCATCCACGGTCATGCGTCCTGTTGGCTGGGAGAGGAGCCGACGCTCAACCTCCACGCAGGCCGATCCGTCCAGGCGAATGAGGGCCGCCGCCTCCGCGTCGGGTCCGCTCCATGGGGCATACGGGTTGCTCTCCCGGGAAGCGGGGCGGAACCCGTAGAGAAGCGTGGTCAGGCAGTGGAAGAGCGTGGACTTACCGGCTTCGTTGGGTCCGAGCACGGCCACCAGACCAGGCAGGCCGTCCGGTCCGCTGTCCCATCTCCTCAGACGGCCGAAGGCCTCCACCTTGATGCGCTCGATTCTCACGAGCCGCCCTCCCGCGAGACGAGCATGCGCGCGGCCAGCTCGGCATCCGCGCCCCGCAGGATGCGGCGCACGTAGGCATCGAGGGCCTCGTCGTCCTCCGCCGGGAGACCGGCCAGCGAATCGCTCTCCAGGCCGGACAGTCGGGTCTCGCCCGCCCGGACGGATTCGAGCAACCTGAGCGCCTCACCCAGGACGTCCCGCCGGGTACGGTGCTCTTCGACCGGAACGACCGGATGCACCTGCTCCGCCATCACCACCACGTCCAGCACGCCCAGGCCGTCACGCAGCTCCCTGGCCAGGACCCGGCGGTCCTCCTCCCCTCTGAGCTCCTTCCAGAGGGGGCACCCGCCCTCCAAAGCGACCCGAACCATCCAGTCGGTTGCGTTCCGGCCGGCCTCGTCCGCCCGAGCCGCCCTCCAGGCGGCCTGGATGCGGCGCTCCAGCCGATCCAGGGAGTCCGCGTCTTCAAGACCGCCCACCGTTACGGTCTCCCAGCGGACCGGAGCGAGCGAGCGGAAGGAGACGACCGGGTCGTCACGGTCCGAAAGGTCCACCAGGAGCGCGCCTCGAGGGCCCTGGTCGGCGTGTGTCCGTCCCTGGAGGCTACCCGCGTAGGCGATGGGCGGGTCGTCGGAGAGCATCTGCCGCACGTGGACGTGCCCCAGCGCCCAGTAGTCGTAGCCCGCCACGGTCAGGTACGAGAGCTCGGAGGGGGCGTACGGATGGTGGGCGTCGGCTCCCGGCGATGCGTGCACCTGCGTGTGCAGGACGGCGACTTCCGGGAGCTCTCCGGCGGGTCGCGGCAGGAGTCGCGAAAGATCGGAAGTCTCACGGTCTGTCGCGTGACCGACGGCGCTCACGAAACCGACCCTGGCTCCTTCCCGGTTGCGGACCTCGATCCGCTTCGGGGTGGCGTCACCCGCCACGTACACGTTCGGGGGCCAGGCGAGCGGCCGTGGCCCGGCCCCCGAGGAGCCGGGGTCGTGGTTGCCCGTGGCGTAGACGACCGTGATGCCGTTGTCTCCCAGGCGGCGGGCCTGCTCCAGCAGGAACCTCTCGGTCTGGAAGGAGAGGCGCTCGCCGTCGAACAGGTCGCCCGCCACGAGGAAGGCGTGCGCATCTTCGCGAATGGCGAGGTCCACGGCCCGGCGAAAGGCTTCCCGGGAGGCGTCCCGGAGTCGGCGGCGGACGGATTCGGAGCGTCCGGCGAAGGACGTGTCTAGGTGGACGTCTGCCACGTGGACGAAGCGCATGCGACGCAAGGTAGCCAGAGCGCGGTGACGAGGGAATTCGTGGTTCGGCCTCGGGCGCCACGGCCCGCGGAAGCAGACCCTGCGCCGCGAGTGCCGGCGTCGAGAGCGATCGGAGGTCAGAGGCCTACATCACGGGGCCGCATTCAATATCTTTCTTGGCCTGCACCGGGACTCCGTATGCGGGTCGACCCACCGTGGGTCGGGCAGGCCTCCTCATGACGCGGTACACAACGCGGTCGCAACGCAAAAGCATGAGCGACACATCCGAAACGGCGGTTCGTCGCCTCCGTCAAGACTCTCCGACGGTCGACGCAGTCTGCCGCCAGATTGAACGGCACGTCGATCCATCCGAAGGCGAGTTGGCGGTGGACTTCGCGGAGATCTTCTTCTCCAAGGCCCCTCCCGAGCTCCTGCGCGAGCGCAGCACCGATGCGCTGACCCACATGGCGCTCGGGGCCTTCCGGTTCCTTCAATCGGGCGGTACCGGACAGGTGGGCGTGTCCGTGCTCAACCCGGACGTCGACAACGAGGGTTGGTACGCGCCCGTGACGGTGCTCCGCACCAACGTCACGGAGCGCCCCTTCATCGTGGACACGATCCGGGAATTCCTGCACGCGCAGGACCTGGCGGTGGAGCACCTCGTCTACCCCGTGATGCACGTGGACCGCGACGCGGAAGGGCGCTTGGCGGGTGTGGGCCCCTCGCACCTGGGGGGGACCCGGGAATCCCTCGTGCACTGCGAGGTCGTCCAGGTCACGGATCCCAAGGCCCTCTCGTTCATCGAGCGCGAGGTGCGGGGCTCGCTGAGCGATGTGCTTCGGGCGACCGACGACTTCACACCGATGATCGACGCGGTCAACGAAGTCGTCGCCGAGCTGGCCGAGCACTCGAAGGTGCTCGAGGACCACCGCGAGGAGGTCGACGAGATCCAGGCGTTCCTTCGGTGGCTGCGCGACGGCGCGTTCGTCTTCCTGGGCTATCGCTCCTACGACATCGTCGATGGTGACGAGGGCCCCTCCGTGGTCGTCGAGCCCGACTCGGGACTCGGAGTGCTCTCCGACGAGTCCGACTCTTCCTTCAGGCATCCGGTTCCGCTGGCCGATCTGGAACGGGACATGCGCTCGTTGGTGGAGAGCGGGCCGACGCTGATCATCAGCAAGACGAACGCGGAATCCACCGTGCACCGCCGGGTGCGCATGGACTACATCGGCGTCAAGAAGCTCGACGACGGGGGGCAGGTGGTCGGGGAGCACCGCTTCCTGGGGCTGTTCACGTCCAAGGCCTTCTCCGAGGACGCCGAGGACATCCCGATCCTGCGCGAGAAGCTCGCCTGGGTGCTCGAGCAGTCGGGCGTGCGCGAGGGCTCGCACGACTACAAGGAGATCATCACGATCTTCAATTCCCTGCCGAAGGAGGAGCTCTTCCTCGCGTCGGCGGAGGAGATCGGCCCAGACATCCGCACGATCCTCACGTCCTACAACACCGCCGGGCGTCCGGGTCGCGCTGCGGGAGGACCCGCTGCACCGGGGCGTGTCGGTGATGATCATCCTGCCCAAGGAGCGTTTCTCGGGCGACGTGCGCCGGCGCCTCGAGCAGGCTCTCGTGGAGCTCTTCGAGGGAGAAGTCCTCAACTACCACCTGGCTCTCGGCGGTGGAGACCAGGCACGGCTGCATTTCCACGTGCGGGCCGAGAAGGAGCAGCTCACGCAGGTCGAGCCGGAGCAGGTCGAGAAGCTGGTGAGCCGGATCATCCGCACCTGGGCCGACCGCGTGCGGGAGGGCCTGGAACAGGCCCGCCCACCGGAGGAAGCACGACGCCTGGCACGGCGGTACGCCGACGCGATGAGCGCGGAGTACCAGGCCGCCACGGATTCCACGGTCGCGGTGGAGGACATCCTGGCCCTGGAGGACATGCGGGCCGACGGACGCCTGATCTCGATCGCGCTCGCCAACCGGGGAGCGTCGGTGGCCGCGTCGGGAGACTCGGCGGTGACCGAGCTGAAGGTCTTCCTGCAGGAAGAGCGACTCGTCCTGTCCGATTTCATGCCGATCCTGGAGAACGCCGGGCTGCGCGTGATCGCGGTGAACCCGTTCGAGGTTACGGACGGACGCCGGGAGCGCGCGACGATCTACGTCTTCGCGGTCCAGGATGGTGAGGGCCACACGCTCGACATCGAATCACGAGGCGAGCTCCTGGCCGAGACCATTCTCGCGGTGCGCTCCGGCGACGCCATGAGCGACACGCTCAACAAGCTCGTGCTCGGTGCCGGACTCCATTGGCGTGAGATCTCGGTGCTGAGGGCGTACGCCGCCTACGCGTTCCAGATCGGGGCGCTGCCGAGTCGTCTCTCGTTGCCCAACGCGCTGGTCAAGTATCCGGGGCTCGCCCGGGAGCTGTTCGATCTCTTCGAGACGCGGTTCGATCCTGGATCGGGCGGGTCGACCTGGAGGAGCGCATCGGCTACGGCCGCGGACATCCGTCAGGCGTTCCTGGGCTCGCTGCGGGGGGTGAGCGTCCTCTCCGACGACCGCGCGCTGCGCCGTCTGGAGGAGCTGATCTCGGGCACGCTCCGGACGAACTACTACCGCCACGGGGGCCGGGCGCCCACGTCCCGGTCGGGCGGGGTCCCCTACCTCTCGTTCAAGTTCTCCTGCCGGGACATCGAGTTCCTGCGACACACCCGCCTGCTCTACGAGGTCTGGGTGCACTCGGCGCGCATGGAGGGTGTGCACCTCAGAGGCTCGCGGGTGGCCCGCGGCGGAATCCGCTGGAGCGACCGTCCCGACGACTTCCGCACCGAGATCCTGGGTCTGGTGAAGACCCAGATGGTGAAGAACGCGGTCATCGTGCCCGGCGGCTCCAAGGGCGGGTTCGTAACGCCGCCGGAGTGTCGCGGATCCGGAGGCCCGCATCGAGGAGGGGCGGGATCAGTACCGGACCCTCATGCGCGGGCTGCTGGACCTGACCGACAACCTGGACAGCTTCGGGGCAGACCATCGCCGCCCGCCGGGCGTGGTCTGCTTCGACGAGCCCGATCCGTATCTGGTGGTGGCGGCCGACAAGGGCACCGCCACCTTCTCCGACCTGGCCAACGGTGTATCGGTGGAGTACGGCTTCTGGCTGGGGGACGCGTTCGCTTCCGGAGGCTCCCACGGCTACGACCACAAGGCGGTGGGCATCACGGCCCGCGGGGCCTGGGAGGGCGTGAAGCGCCACTTCCGCGAGCGGGGCAAGGACATCCAGACCGAGCCGTTCACGGTGGTCGGCGTGGGCGACATGAGCGGCGACGTGTTCGGCAACGGCATGCTTCTGTCCCGGCAGATCCGGCTCATCGCCGCCTTCGACCACCGACACATCTTCATCGATCCCGACCCGGAGCCTGCCGTCTCCTTCGCCGAGCGCGAGCGTATGTTCGCGCTGGGCCGCTCGAGCTGGGAGGACTACGACCGGAGCACGATGAGCGAGGGGGGAATGATCGTGCCGCGCGGCTCGAAGGAGGTCGAGGTGACCCCCCAGGCCCGGGTGGCGCTCGGCCTCCCCGACGACGTGGGGTCACCGAGCGGCGAGGATCTGATTCGCGCCATCCTGCGGGCTCCGGTCGAGCTGTTCTGGAACGGAGGGATCGGGACCTACGTGAAGAGCGCTTCGGAGAGCCACGGAGACGCCGGGGACCCCTCCAACGACGCCGTGCGGGTGGACGCCACGGAGCTCCGCTGCGAGGTGGTCGGAGAAGGCGGCAATCTCGGGTTCACACAACGTGCCCGGATCGAGTACGCCCTCATGGGCGGGAGGATCAACACGGACGCCATGGACAACTCGGGCGGCGTCGACATGTCCGACCACGAGGTGAACCTAAAGATCCTCGTCGCGCCCTCGCTCACCACGGGCGAGATGTCCGAGGAGCGCAGGAACGAGGTGCTCCAGGAGCTGACGGACGATGTGGCCGATCACGTCCTCGAGGACAACCGAACGCAGAGCCTCGCGATCTCGCTCGACGCGATGCGAGCGGTAGAAGGGGCCGACGACTTCGGCGACCTGATGTTCTCCATCGAGAAGTCCGGAGCGTTGGATCGGGCCTCGGAGTTCCTGCCCTCGATGGACGTGCTGGTGGAGCGTCGCGAGCGTGGCCAAAGCCTGGTCCGTCCGGAGCTGTGCGTTCTGCTGGCCTACGCCAAGCTGTCCATCAAGTCGAGGCTGCTCGAGAGCGACCTTCCCGACGATCCGGTCACGGAGAGCTACCTCCTCGGCTACTTCCCTCCGGCCGCCACCCTCGCAGCGGGCAAAGAGAACCTCGCCAAGCACCGGCTTCGGCGGGAGATCATCACGAGCCAGCTCACCAACGACCTCGTGGATCTCATGGGTGCGACGTTCGTCAGCCGCATCGTCCGAGACACGGGCAGGAGCGCCGAGGACGTCGTGCGGGCCTGGCTCGTAGCGGCGCGGCTGGCCGGGCATCGGGCGCTCTTGGAGCAACTGGCCGAACAGGAGGTCGCGCTCCCCACGGCTGCCACCTACCGATGGTTGCTGGGCCTGTCGCGTGTGCTCGAGCGGACGAGCCGCTGGGTACTCCAGCATACGGATCCGAAGACACCACCCACCCGGATCGTTGACGAGAACGTCGAGGGGCTGGCCCTTCTGCGCAGGGGTTTCGCCGAAGTGGTGGCGGGCGAGGAGCGGACGCTCTTCGAAGCTCGCGTCGCAGAGATCCAGGAGCTCGGCGCCGGCGCCGAGCTGGCGCGCGACCTCATCACCCTCCGATTCCTGGATCAGCTGCTGGAGATCCTGGAGGTCGCACGCGAGACGGGCTCGGAGGGGATCTCCACCGGGCGGACGTACTACGCGGTCTCAGAGGCCTTCGAGATCCCGTGGCTCAGGAGGGTGACTTTCGAGGCCGCGGGAGACGACCACTGGGAGCAGCGCGCGGCCCAGGCGCTTTCCGAGGACCTCTTCCGTGCGCACCGCAGGTTGGTGGTCAGCGCGTTGAACGACGGCGACGTTTCGTCGGACCGCGCCCCGGACAAGACCCGTACGGTGCTCGGCTCACGGAGCCGCCACCTGGGGCATTTCCGTGACGTCCTCGAGGAGCTCAAGGCGGAAGACGCTCCCGGGCTGGCGGCGATATCCGTCGCAGTCCGGGAGCTGTCGACCTTGGCGGACCAGGTCGCGAGCGAGTAGGGGCAGGGACGCATCGGGGCCGGCTCCGGCGATGGGGCCGGCCACCACGCGACGGTTCGCTAGGATCTCCCGGTCACCTTCAGGACTTCATCCACGTATTTGTCCACGCCGGCGACAACCTTGACGACATCCTTGCGTGCTTCCGCTGCCGCGAGGTCCGAGGCGAAGCGCAGGAAGGCTGCGCGGACCGCTTCCCGGCCATTGTTCGCGCCTTTCGCGGGGCGGGTTCGAGCGGAACGCTTCCGGGAGCGTCGCCGGCCACCTTTGGCCGAGCTCATCTTGCGTTTGACCTGGAGCGGATAACGCGCGTGGAACTGGCGCTTCGTGAGCTTCCCAATGGAGGGGTTCACGCCCTTCGCCAGTTCCATCAACTCGTCCACGGTGGCTTTGGGGTTCTTCTTGATGGCGGTCTCGACCGCGGCCAGGACTTGATCGTCGACGTTGGCCACAGAGACATCTCCCGTTTTGGGTGTGTGTCGTCCGCTCAAATAAGTACTGAAGTGTCTGCAGCAATTAGACGGCGCCCGTCCGGGATGTCAAGAAAAAGTGCGCCCACTGTCAGCGACATTCGGACAAATAATCAGGGCAATCTCGACCAATGTTTCCGGGTCGGCAGAAGCTCCCTAGAAATTCCCGAGACAGATCGAGGCCGTGAGCACGAAGCCGCGGAGCTGCTCGGCGCTCATCCGGGGAATATCCTCGAGGCCATAGACGAAGCGGTAGCCCGCTTCCACCTTGGCGGAGATCGGTCGAGCGATCCAGGCGGACGCCACGAGGCGCGGCTCGAGGACCCCGAAGTTGTCGGAATTCAACTCGGTTCCGACCACGGGGACCACGGCCTTGGCGTTGCCGGCGCCCAGGAGCAGTCGGGCAGTCCAGCGGATCCGGTCGCTCTCGCGGATACGAACCTCGCCCAGAAGACCACCGTAGGCCAGGGCGAGCTCCAGCGCGGATCCCGGCTGGGAGAGGTCGACCCGATGGACCACGACGTAGCCGGCTCCTCCGAAGGAGAAGTCGTCACGGACCCTGAAGAGCGCGGAGCCTCCGGCGAGGGCGACGGCCCGGCTTCGCACCCACGTGACACCCAGCTCGGCCTCGAGCGAGGCCTGGGCGGAGGCCTCCCGCTGGGCCCGGAGCGCCCCGGGCCCAGCCAGGAGGAGGAGGAGAGCGAGGAGCGGCGCGCGGGAGCTCAGTTGTCGCTCCGGGCGGCGTCCCGGCACACGGGCCACGTGGCCTGCTGACCCGTTCGGGGGTTCGGGGGCAGGAGGGCCCGATCGCGGGGTAGACGGGTCGTCTCTTCCGACGCCAGATACGTGAGCATGGCCGTGAGCGTCGCCGTGCTCTCCAGGTCGTCCATGACGATCTTGTCGAAGGTGTCGCGGTTCGTGTGCCACGTGTACGTACCGTAGTTCCAGCTCAGGGAGCTCAGACCGAAGGACGGAGCTCCGGCGCATATGAACGAGGCGTAGTCGCTGCCACCCCCACCGGGCGTGCCCGGGATGCGGAGCTGGATGGCCTGCGTGAGCTCCACCGGGACCCTGGCGAACCACCTGGCGAAGTACGGAGCCACTCCCGTGAGTCCTTGCATCGAGATGTTCGTCACACGGCCGGTTCCGTTGTCCTGATTGAAGACGGCTTGAATACCCTCGACGATCTCGGGGTGGTCCGCCGCAAAGGCGCGTGAGCCGTTCAGCCCCTGCTCCTCGGAGTTCCAGTGTCCGACCATGATCGTCCGCTTGGGGTGGGGAAGCACGGAGCGCAGGATCCTCATCGCCTCCATCGTCACGACCGTGCCGGTCCCGTTGTCCGTCGCCCCCGAGCCTCCGTCCCAGGAATCCAGATGCGCCGAGAGCAGAACGTATTCGTTCGGGAGCTCCGTGCCTGGGATCACGCCGATCGTGTTAAACGTCGGCACCTCTCCCAGGGCCTCGGATTCGGCCTCGACCCGTACGACGGGCCCCTGTTGGTTTTCGGCCAGGCGGAACACGAGACCGTAGTCCTCACAGCTCAGGTCGATCTGGGGCACTTTCCGTGTCCCGGCCGAGAAGATCTTCTGAACACCCCAGCCCCGGGACCAGCGCGACGTGAAGATGCCCGCCGCCCCCGCGTCCTCGATGCGGCGCGCGAGCGCCTGCGGGTTCAGGCCGGTGGCCTCGATCCGTGCGGCCCATGCTCGCTGAGCGGCCTGCCGATCTTCGCGCATGCGGTTCAGCGAAGCCTCGGTCGCGTATTCCTCCCAGTCTTCGTCGGGCCGGCACGTCGGCTCGGGAGCCGAGAGGAGGACGAACTTCCCTTCCACCGTGCTCAGGAAGGCGTCGAAGTCCGCGGGGCCGCCCATCTCGGGAAGCGCGACGACCGGGCCGCGGACCGCGCCCCCGGTACCGGGGCTCCACGCGAGCATCACGGCCTCCAGCGTGCGAACCCTGGGTGCCACGAGATCGACGTGCGTCGGGCCGCGCCGCCACCCTTGCCAGGTACCGTACTTCTCCTGGCGGGCTTCGACTCCCCAGGAGCGGTACGTGCTCACGATCCAGTCCGAGGCAGCCTGGAGCTCGGGAGAGCCCGTGAGGCGCGGCCCCAGCGAATCCATGAGGGTCTGCGCGAGGCGCGGCACTTCGGACTCTTCCATACCCATCGTCCAGATCCGCTGGATGACGGGGTCGTTCACGGCGACCTGCTGGGCGGCTGCGGCCGCGGGGCCGCAAACGGCTACCAGAGCCGCGGTCATCGCGAGCCCGGTGCGTCTCATGGTTCCTCCTCGGTAGTCCGATGTCCTCCACCCGCCCCGCGTATCGTGTAAGTATAGGGACCACGGCGATGGCCGGATACCGAGGATTCCCGCCGAAGGCGCCCGAAGCGTGGATGTTGTTGACCGGGCGCATCCGACGGATCTTAGGAAGAGCTTCGACGGAAGCTTCCGGAAGTCGAGCAGGGGATCCTCACGGAGCCGGAGCGGAACACGAACCCGATGCGAGCATCAGGTGTGCGTCCAAGGGTCATCGGTTTCACCCTCATCGAGGTGACCGTCGTGTTGATGCTCGCCGCGGTGACCCTCGGTGTCGCGGCTTTGTACTTCGGTCGGTACTATCGAAGAACGTCGGCCCATCGCGCCGCCCAGATCTTCGCGCAGGATCTGACCCTGGCTCGGTCGGCTGCGTTGAGGGCGGGGGAGCCCGTGGTGATCCGTTTCGATGAGGACAGCCTCTGGTACTCGATCACGATGGTGGGTTCGGGCGCGGAAGTGGAGCGCCGGCGCTTCGGGAAGAGCGGCGACGTTCAGCTGAGCGCAATCGATCTCCAGACGACGGGAGACAGCCTTCGCTTCACCTCGAGGGGTGTCGCGAGCCTGGCGGGTGGCACCGGCTCCCTGGGTGCGGCGACCTTTTCGGCAGGTGCGACGACGTACGAGGTGCGGTTCAACAGCATGGGAGCCTCGAAGGTCCAGGAGAATTGAGCGAATCGACATGTTCGTCTCGCCTGCGCTCGGCCGGGTTCACGCTGATCGAGGTAATCGGCGCCCTGGTGATCTTCTCCGTCGGAGTGTTGATGGTCATCGGCCTGAGCGAGTCGCTGTCGCGCTCGATGAGCTACGCGGCGGCGACCTCGGAGATCATCGTCCTGGCGAACGAACGTCTGGACTCCCTGCAGTCGGAGCCTTTCGACTCCCTGGCGGTCGGCTCATCCTCCGACACCCTCAGCGTGCGGGGAATCACCTACGACCGGGTGGTGACCGTGACGTCGATCACGGCGCTCCTGAAGCAGATCGACGTTTCGTTCACACCCACTTCGTCGGGCTCGTACCCGCACTACTCGGCCACGTCCTACCTCGCAAGCGGCTGGTAGGGACGGAGCGGGTCGGCTTCTCGCTGATCGAGGCGATGGCGGCGCTCGCCATCTCGTCGATCCTGGTCGTGCTCGTCGGCAGCGTGTTCCTGGTGCAAAACCAGTTCTACGCGGTCCAGGTGACTCGTGCCGCGGTCCACGACGACGCACGCGCCTTCACCGCGGTGCTCGGCAGCGAGCTCCGCTCGGTGATGCCGGGCGGCATCGTCCGGGCAGAGAACAAGGCGATCACGATCCGCTCCCCCATGGTGCTGGCTGCGGTGTGCTCGGTCTCCGGTGGACTGGTCGACGTGCACATGGAAGGTGGTGCGGGCGATCTCGACACCGCCGAGGTCGCGGGCTTCGCCGTGCGCAACGACACCACCGGAGCCTGGACCTATTACCACGCGGCGTGGGGGGACATCGGCGGAAGTGGAGGAACGGCCGCGCAGGACTGTTATGCGAACGGGGCGGACACGACGGGCGGCACGGCCGAGTTCCAGACGCTGACCAACCTCGGTTCCTACGCTTCCGGCGTGCCGGCCGTAGCGGATCTCCTGATGATCTTCCGCGAGACCCGTTTCGAGATTCGGACCTCGGTGCTCGATCCCAAGACGGGGGGGCTCTTCCGGGCCGCGTACGGCGACACCCTCATCGAGTATGTGACAGGCCTCGATACGGCCGCGGGGTTCAGGTACAGAACGGGTGGAGGTGTACCCTACGCGAGCTCGGTGGCTTCCAGTGCCCTTTCGTCGATCGACGCGGTACGTGTGGTCGCGCAGGCCCGGATGAGGCCCGAGACCGGACTGCAGAACGCCGTCGAGTACGGGTGGTCGACCAACTTCATCCTTCCGAACCTCCGATGAAGCGCGGCCCTCTCCCGGAGGACCGCTCGGGCTTCGCCCTCGCACTCGTGGTGCTCATGCTCTTCGCGATCACGATCGCGGGTGGAGCGGCCTACCGCATGGTGAGCACGGAGCTGAGCCTGGCCACCGAGTACCGTGACTCACAAGAAGCGCTCTCCGTCGCACGCGCGGGGCTGCAGCGCTTCCTGGGGGAGCAGATCGGTGTGGTGGGAGACTCGGTCAGCTACGCCATCGGGAACGGCATCTCGACCGTCACCACCCGCAGGGTGGTCGAGCGAGACGCGCGCCACCACCTGTACTACGTGCGCTCGGAGGGCACGGTCACCGACCCTCGCCGTCCCGGGTCGCCGGCCCGGCGCGTCGTGGGTACGTACGCCTGGCTACACCTTTCGCCCGTGCCCCACAAGGCGGCACTGATGGCGGCGATGGACTCCGTCGACGTGAGCGGGGCCTCGAGCGGCTCGTACGCCACGGTGGATGGCTACGACCATACGACCTCCTCCGACTGCGTGGGAGGAGGGACGGCCGGCGTGGTGGGCGCCATAGCCGCCCGGGACCCCAAGACGTCCGCGGGAGGTTTGCTCTTCGGGAACCCGGCGAGGCGGAGGTACTCCAGCGTCTCGGCCGTGATCGATTCGGCCAACATCCGCTGGGACATCCTCTCGAACCCGAACTTTCCGGTGGAGTTCGATGGATCGCCTCCGCCCTGGAGCTCCCTGCCCGCAGACTCGTTTCCGATCGTCCGGTACGTGGGGAGTCTCGACGCGGACGGGGGCTGGGCCGGGCGGGGGGTGCTCATCGTTACCGGAAACCTGACCATGGACACCGGGTTCAGCTGGAACGGGATCATCCTGGCCGGATCGCTCGCCGACGTCGCCGCATCGGCCTATCCGGCGGTCAACGGCCTCCTCATCGGTGGCATGAACGGCACCGACGGGTCGGTGAAGTTGACGACGGGCTATTTCTACTACAACTCCTGTGCCGCATACGCCGCGGACCGCGCACTCTCGTACCTCGACCCCGTGGACAACACCGTCTTCGAGGTGAACTGAAGGGCCGAGCCGTTCAGGGTTCCACGGGGCTGCTCGGGGCCGGAACGACGGGCTGGTCGAGCAGCATGATTTTCTGCCAGATCTTTCTGCTCAGGCCCGTCGTGAGCGCCTCGACCTCGTCCACGGCCTGCAGCACGACGGAGTCGTCGAATCGTTCGGCGTAGAGCGCGGCGACCTTGGACGTGAGCGAGAGCATCTCGGTGCAGTAATCCAGGTAACGGGCGAGCTGATCGGGTCTGAGGGTGCGTTTGGGAGACGAGGCCGTGTCCCCGTCGTGGAGCACACGGTTCGGGTCCTTGGTGAGCTGGTGCATGTCCACGATGTGGGCCAGCGCCCTGAGCTCGCGGATGAACCCGAGCGCTCGCCTCCGCTTGATCCGGTTCTCCAGGGAGACCAGGAAGAAGAGGCCAACGCCGATGAAGACGGCGTCCTGCAACCCGGACTCCATGAGCTGGACCGCGTCGAGCGCGTCGAGCGCCCCCCCCGACGGGCGCAACGTCGCGAACGCGGCGACGACCGCCACGACCACGAGCGCGGACGCGAGCCACGTCGCCGCTCTCAGGTAGAGGATTGGCTTGGCCACCCAGGCCAGCCGGTCGCGCGTCTGCTCTCCGATCTTCCAGAGTTGGACGCACACGCCTCCGAGCCCGCTTCCAGGAAAGCGCTCGTCGATTCTCCTGTGCAGGATCTCGACGGTCTGCACGATGCGGTCGGCGTCCAGCGCCAGGGAGGGTGGCGCCCAGGGCCGACCTGCGGTCGGGGTGGATGAAGCCATGAGGGGAATGATCCGGGACCGATCGATCCGGCGCAACGGCCGGGGTCCCTTGCCGGGACGGGGCACCTCTTCCATTGTGGGGCGCTTCCGGGACCGGCTCAACGGCGCCGGTTGCGGTGTAGCACACGGTTACCCTCCCGGCCGGAGCAGGTGATGGAACCCACCAACACCCGCAATCCCGACTACTATCACCGGGTCGTCGATTGCCAGTGGGCGTGTCCTGCCCACACCAACGTTCCCGAATACATCCGCCTCATCGCGCAGGGGCGCTACACCGACGCGTACATGCTCAACCGGGAATCGAACGTGTTCCCGGGGATCCTCGGCCGGACCTGCGACCGACCCTGCGAGCCGGCGTGCCGCCGCACGCGTATCGATGGGAAGCCGGTGGCCATCTGTCGCCTGAAGAGGGTGGCGGCCGATCTGCGCGAATCCGTGGTGCATCGCCTCCCCGAGGTCCCGGAGCAGAAGAACGGGAAGCGGATCGCGCTCATCGGAGGGGGCCCGGCCTCGCTCACCGTGGCCAACGACCTGCTGCCGCTCGGCTACGAGTGCGTGCTGTTCGAGAAATACGACAAGCTGGGCGGCTTGATGCTCACGAACATCCCGGCGTTCCGGCTCCCTCCGAAGGTGCTCGAGGAGGAGGTCGGGTTCATCGTCGACATGGGCCTCGAGGTCCGGCTCGAGACCCCCGTCACCAGCTTGAAGAGCTTGCTGGACGGAGGCTACGACGCCGTCTTCGTGGGGGTGGGTGCGCCGCGCGGGAAGAATCTGGAGTTGCCGGGACGCTACGAGAGCGACCGTATCCACATCGGCATCGACTGGCTCGAGGCGGTTGCGTTCCAGCACATCGACTCGATCGGTGAGCACGTGCTCGTGATCGGCGTCGGCAACACCGCCATGGACTGCTGCCGCACCGCGAAGCGCCTCGGGGGAAGGGACGTGAAAGTCATGGCGCGCCGGGGCCGCGAGCACTTCAAGGCGTCCGACTGGGAGCTCGAGGACGCAGAGGGCGAGCATGTCGAGGTGCTCGAGAACCATTCGCCCAGCGCGTACGTGGTCGAGGACGGCGTGCTCAAGGGCATGATGTTCGACATCGTCGAGTGGCACGAGGACGAGAAGGGCAAGCAGAGGGCCATGAAGGTGGACGAGGTCTTCATCCCGGCCGACGACGTGGTGCTCGCCATCGGCCAGGAGAACGCCTTTCCCTGGATCGAGCGTGACATCGGCATCGAGTTCAACGACTGGGACATGCCCATCGTCGATCGGGGCACGATGCAGTGCTCCCGGCCGGGCGTCTTCTTCGGCGGTGACGCCGCGTGGGGTCCCGAGAACATCATCTGGGCCGTGGAGCACGGCCATCAGGCGGCCATCTCGATCCACAACCACTGCCAAGGGACGCCGCTCACCGACCGACCGCCCTTCGGGATGAACCTCGTTTCGCAGAAGATGGGCATCCACGAATGGAGCTACGCCAACGACTACAACCCGGTGGGGCGCACCGAGATGCGCTACGTCGATCTGGAGGATCGCCTTCGCGGACTCGGGGTGGAGGCCGAGTTGGGCTTCAGCATCGAGGAGACGGCGCGGGAGGTGCAGCGGTGCCTGAACTGTGACATCCAAACGGACTTCACGGCCAACCTCTGCATCGAGTGCGACGCCTGCATCGACGTTTGCCCGCTGCAGTGCCTCACGCATCGTGCCGAACGCGGCAGAGGACGACCTGCGCCATCAGCTGACCGCGCCGGCGGAGAACCTCGATCAGGCGCTCTACGTCTCGGAGGAGCTTCCCCAGACGCTGAGGGTGATGGTCAAGGACGAGGATCTGTGCGTCCACTGCGGCCTGTGCGCCGAGCGCTGCCCGACCGCGGCGTGGGACATGCGGAAGTTCGAGTTGCTCATCCCTTACGCAGGAAACGAATCGTGGCCCACGACGCCGACGACCGCCTGAACGACTTTGCGCTGAAGGTCGGGACGGTCAACGGGACGGGATCCGCCAGCGCCAACAGCCTGCTGCTCCAAGCCTTGTTCCGGATGGGGATCCCCGTCTCGGGCAAGAACGTGTTCCCGTCCAACATCCAGGGGCTTCCCACCTGGTACGAGATCCGCGTCAACAAGGACGGCTACACGGCGCGAAGCCCCGACTTCCACCTCATGGTGGCGATGAACCCGCAGAGCTACGCCCGCGACATCGCCGAGGTGGTGCCGGGTGGCTGGGTGCTCTACGACTCGTCGCGTCCGCTGGACGAGGATCTCCTGCGTGAGGACGTGACCTTTCTGGGCATTCCCTTGGCGCACATGTGCGTCGAGCGATTCGACCGCGCGCGCGAGCGCATCCTGATGAAGAACATCGGATACGTCGGGGCGCTGGTTTCGCTGCTCGATATCGAGATGGACGTGGTCCACGGCATGATCGAGGAGAAGTTCGCCGCCAAGAAGCGTCTGATCGACTCGAACTTCGCGGCCATCGAGATGGGTGCCGAATATGCGCGCGAGCACTTCGACTGTCCGCTGCCGATCCGCGTGGAGCGTATGCAGGCCACGGGGGACCACGTGATGATCACGGGCAACTCGGCCACTGCGCTCGGGTGCGTCTATGCCGGGGCCACGGTCGGAGCATGGTATCCGATCACGCCCGCGACCGGAGTCATGGACGCCTTCAAGGAGCACTGCAAGCGCTTCCGCATCGATGCGGAGACGGGCAAGAACAACTTCTGCATTCTCCAGGCAGAGGACGAGCTGGCCGCGGCGGGCATGGTCATCGGCGCGGGATGGAACGGGGCGCGGGCGTTCACGCCCACCAGCGGCCCGGGCATCTCGCTCATGAGCGAGTTCATCGGCCTGGCGTACTACACCGAGATTCCGAGCGTCTTCATCGACGTGCAGCGCACGGGGCCCTCTACGGGCATGCCTACGCGCACGCAGCAGGGCGATCTCCTCATGATCGCGTACGCCTCGCACGGAGACACGAAGCACATCGCGCTCTTTCCCGCGAATCCGAAGGAGTGCTTCGAGTTCGCGGTTGCGGCCTTCGACCTCGCGGAGCGGTTTCAGACCCCGGTGTTTCTCGTCTCGGACCTCGACATCGGGATGAACGACTGGATGATCCCGCGGCTCGAGTGGGACGACAGCTACCGACCGGACCGGGGCAAGATGCTGTCGGCCGAGGAGCTCGAGCAGCTCGAGTCGTTCTCCCGGTACCTCGACGTGGACGGCGACGGGATTCCGTATCGGACGCGCCCGGGCGTACATCCGAAGGGGGCCTACTTCACCCGTGGATCGGGGCACGACAAGCATGCCAAGTACACCGAGGACGCGGAGGCGTACACCGAGGTAGTGGACCGTATAGCTCGTAAGGTGCGCTCGGCCGCCGGTCACGTGCCCGAGCCGGAGGTGCACGAGTCCGGGGGAGGCGCCTCGGTGGGGATCGTGACGCTCGGCGGCTGCCACTGGGCCGTGCTCGAGGCGCGTGACGAGCTGCTGGGCGAGGGTGTGTCGATCGACTACCTGCGCGTGCGTGGCTTCCCGTTCAACGAGCGTGTGGAGCGATTCCTCGCTGAGCACGAAACCGTCTTCGTGGTGGAGCAGAACCGCGACGCGCAGCTGCGGAGCCTTCTGATCCTCGAGACCGAGGTGGAGAAGGACAAGCTGATCTCGCTCACGTTCTATGGCGGCCAGCCGCTGTCCAAGGGGCACGTGCTCGACGGCGTCCGCCCCTATCTGAAGCAAGCCACGACCAAGGTGGCATCATGACCTACATCACCAAGCCGACCGCGCGTCACCCGAAGATTCGGCCGAACGCCCTGGGCCTCACGCCCAGGGACTACGAAGGCACCATGTCCACGCTGTGCGCCGGGTGCGGACACGACTCCGTGACGTCCGCGCTCATCCAGGCGTTCTACCAGCTGGACATCGAGCCGCACCGGGTCGTCAAGCTGTCGGGCATCGGGTGCTCCTCCAAGACGCCTACCTACTTCATCAAGGAAGCCCACGGCTTCAACGCGGTGCACGGGCGCATGCCGGCCGTGGCCACGGGAGCCAACGCAGCTGACCGGGATCTGGTCTATGTGGGCATCTCCGGCGACGGCGATTCGCTCTCGATCGGGCTCGGGCAGCTCTGCCATGCGATCCGCCGCAACGTGAACATGCTCTACGTGCTCGAGAACAACGGAGTCTACGGGCTCACGAAGGGGCAGTTCTCGGCCTCGGCCGACGTCGGCAGCGTGTCCAAGCGCGGTGAGGTGAACCGGCACGGTCCCATCGACCCGGTGCAGATCGCGCTGTCGCTCGGCGCCACGTTCGTCGCGCGCTCCTTCTCCGGCGACAAGGTCCAGCTCGTGCCGATCCTGGAGGCCGCGCTCAAGCACCGGGGCTTCGCGTTCGTTGACGTGATCTCGCCGTGCGTGACGTTCAACGACCACGAGGGCTCGACCAAGAGCTACGCGTACACGCGCACGCACATGCACGAGGTTGTCGAGACCGACTTCGTCCCGCTCCGCAGGGAGATCAAGGCCGAGTACGGGAGCGGCGAGGTCCGGGCCGTCACGATGCACGACGGGAGCGTCGTGCGCTTCCGCAAGGTGGCCGAGGACTACGACCCGACCGACCGGGGCGCGGTGCTGGAGCATGTCCGCAAGGTCCACAACCAGGGCGAAGTGCCCACTGGGCTGCTCTACCTCGAAGAGACCATGGAGGACATGCACGACTTCGAGGGTACGGTGGCCACGCCGCTCGTAGACGTGCCGTACGAGGCGCTCTGCCCGGGGAGTGCCGCGCTGGCCGAGCTGCAGAAGGATTGGTGGTGAGCGAGCGGCGTTCAAGCCCCGAGGGGTGAGCCGGGGATCCTCCTCGTCGCGCCTTTCACAGCGGCGCCGCGACACCCTCGGTACCCGACGAGCTCCTGCAACGGAACACTACTTCGTGGCCGACCCTCCACCGACGAGCGCCCGGAAGCGCGCCTTGCCCCGGAGGCGTTGGAGGTAGGGGTCGTCTCTGAAGGGCGCCACCGGGGCGCCCAGCGAGACCGCCCGCTCCAGGGCGTCCAAGGCTTCGTCCGTCCGTCCGAGCTCGGCACTCGCCTCGGCCCGGAACACGAGGGCGACGGGATCGTCGTCCCGGATCGCGGCGGCCACGTCGAGGACGACGAGCGCCTTGGCCGGTCGGCCCTCCCGCAGGAACGCCCGCGGCTGGTAGAAGGCGAGCAGGACGTGGGCCGAAGAGAGTCGCCTCCGTATGGCCGCCACGTCTGCGGGCGACGTACCAGGTGAGGTCGCCCTGGCCTCCAGCTCCTTCAAACCGAGGATGTGGATGCCGCTGGCAGGGGAGGTGGGTTCATCGGACTGCGCCAGATCCGCCACCCAGCCGTTCACCCGCCCCATGAAGTCTTCGAAGGCGTAGCTCTCGCGACGCCGGTGCTCCAGGGCCGCCTTCACGCCCGGGTCGGCGCCGAGCCGGGCCACGGCGGCTCGGGCGTCGGAGGCTTTCGAGCCGTAGTCCGCCACGATCTCCTCGTAGCGATCCAGGGCGTCGGCGTCCCGACCCGCGGCCTCGAGCGCCGAGGCGGTGGCCATGTCGGCCCGGAAGAGGGAGTCCACGAAGGCTTCCCGTAGCGGCTCGCGCCCCTGCTGCATGGCCTTCAGCTCGAACCAATCCACGGCCTCCGAAGCCACGGCCTCCGGGGGCCACTCGTGGCCCCCCTGGAAGAAGCGGAGCCGATGGGGAACGCCGTGGGTCTCGAGCCACGGCTCCAGCTGCCGAACCTCGTCGTAGTTGAAATCGGTGTCGCCAGCGGCTCCGAAGAAGACCATGCCGGCCGGCGGATCCATGAGCCGGGTGAGCATCGTGCCTCCAGCTCCGGCACCGTAGATCCCGGTCACCCTATTGCCGAGCCGGGCAGCGAAATGCCACGCGAGGCGTGCCGTGCCGGACAACCCGGCCAGGTACACTCGGTGGGAGTCCAGCGAGAACGTCGCCGTGGCGTCCGAGATCATCGCATTGACCGCGGCCACGTTGGGGGCCACGGGACCGTCGCTTCGCGTGCCGTAGCCGCTCATCACGATCCATCCGTCGCGCTCTGCCGCGGGCCGGAACGGTTGCAATGCCTGCACGGCCCGACCCCGCGGGTCCATGATCACCAGGAGTGGCCACGACCGTGAGCTCACGTAGCTCGAGGGGATGTAGAGAGCGTAGGCCTGGGACGTGTCACTGGGCGACACCACCCTCTCGGTGATGCGTCCCGGCACAACCTGCTGGCCCTCCTGGGCCCGGAGCGG
Source organism: uncultured Gemmatimonadales bacterium (assembly GCA_963751265.1). GTDB lineage: Bacteria > Gemmatimonadota > Gemmatimonadetes > Longimicrobiales > Gaopeijiaceae > SZUA-318. The sequence goes on from CAVVTU010000005.1 coordinate 577,661, forward strand.
TGTCGGGGCCGAGCCGGCGAAGAGGACGACCACGGACAGAGCCAGAAGGCGGAAACAGCCTCGTGCCATCATGACCTCGAACATGCAGCCAAAGTGACCCGGCACGCGAGCACCGGCTCCCGAGGACGCCCGGAAGCTTCCCTCAGGCGCCGCCACTTCCCGCCTGCACCTCCGTGTAGCCGGCCGGAACCTCGAAGGTCGACGGATCCAGCGGGGCCGTCTTCACGTCGCCGATCTCGGAGGTGACGCGCATGAACACGGCCTGCGTGGGCGTGGGCGCCTCCTCCTTCTTCGGCTCTTCCTTCTTGTGGCGGCCAAAGCGGCCGGCGAGCCCGCTGAGCGCATTCTTCGCGGCTTCCTTCGCGCCCGACGCGGCCGCGTCGGTCAGGTCGGTGGCGAGGCTCTTGTCCGCCTCGGCCAGTACCTTGTTCCGGTCGAGCTTCACACCCTGCGGCAGGCTCACGAAGTGCATGGTGGTTCGGAGGGCCGTGCCCTTGAGCTCCCTCAGCGCCTCCAGGTTCTTCTGCCATGCGCCCTCGATCCGTGGGTCGTACGAAGCGAGTCCCGCCATCGAGCCTGCGAGCTCCCGATCCGCGCCGCTCTCCCGGAACGACTCGAGCGCCTTGCCCTGCATCTGCTCCATGAGCTTCTGCTCGGGGAAGTCCGTGCTCATCCAGAGGTCGGTGACGATGGCCATGCCGGCCTGCTGGGGCTGGTCCTCGCCGGCCGCCTGCGCGGCCTCCGCGGTCTCCTTGGCCACGATCTCCAGCGTGAGGATGGTCTCCTCAGTGTCGTAGCCGTCGATCTTCTGGTGCTTCCCGGTGGGGTCCGTCGATACCTTGACGTCGAACGTCACGTCGGGTTGGGCGGTGGCACCCTGCTGCTCCGACCCGGTGGGCTGCTTTGCCGCCGAGGCCTGTCCGGCGGCTCCCGCCATCGCATGCGCCATCTGAGCGAAATCGAACCGGGTGTACGTGTCGGCCTGGTTGTCCAGCATTGTCATGGTGCCGGCGTCCCAATCCATGATCTCGGAGGAATTGTCCTGGTCCTGACGAATCTTCGATCCCTGGATCGATGTCGTCTCCACGACCGGGTCACCCACGCCACCCACCATGGACACCATCCGTCCGACGGCGCCCGAGAGCTCGAGCCTGGTCGTGGTCCGGTACTGCAGGGATTGGGCATTGCCGTGGGCAGGAATCGCCAGGGCTGCGGAGGCGAGGAATACAGCGAGACGGCGCATGTTCATGACTCCCTTTCAACGACTTGCTTGTGGTTCGGGGAGGGACGCCGAAACAATGAAGCAGCGTCCGACGGAAGGAAAGGGGCACGCGTCGGGAAGGGCGAATGCACCGAGAGACGGCGGGTCGTGAGCGGGACGGAGACGGGTTCGACGCCGAGCATCGACTTGACCCACGAGGGGCGGTTAGACGACGATAAGAGGAAGAGCGGTCCGGAACCACCGTATCGCGTACATCTCATAGGAGGAGATAAGATTTCAGATCCACGCGTAAACGACCAGATCCGCATCAGCCCCGTTCGCCTCGTCGATGACGAGGGCGAACAGGTCGGCGTCGTCTCCCTCCAAGCCGCTCGTGAAGCCGCCCAGGAGCGCAGTCTCGATCTCGTCGAGGTCGCGCCCACCGCCCGCCCGCCCGTCGTCAAGCTGATGGACTGGGGGAAGCATCGGTACGAGGAGCAGCGGAAGAGGCGGGAGGCGCGGAAGCACCAGCACAGAGTGGAGGTGAAGGAAGTCCAGCTCCGCCCGCGCACCGACGACCACGACTTCGAGACCAAGCTCAAACGAGCGCGCAAGTTCGTGGAGAAGGGCAACGTCGTGAAGATCGTCCTACGCTACCGTGGGCGTGAGCTGCGCCGGCCCGAGGTGGGCGTCGCCACGCTCGACAAGATGATCGAGGCGCTCGGTGACATCGCGCACGTCGAGCAGCGCTCCCGTAACATCGAAGGACGGCGCCTCTTCGCGCTCCTTGAGCCCGGAGCAGCCGTCTAGCGAACACCTTCGGGGGCCCCATCCCGCCCGGGGCCCCCGAAGCTTCCTCCCTCAGCCCCCGTCCGTGTCCAGGAACGCAGGGCCCTCACCCGTCATCTGCCACTGGATGAGCGACACCGGGATCACCCCGCAGTCCAAGAACGGGTCGAGGAAACGCTTCATGGTGAAGTCGTCTCGGAGCCGTTCACCGACCTTCGCCATGACCTGCTCGATCTCGACCTTTCCCGCGATGTAGCTGACCCCGTAGCCGGGCTGGCGGAGATAGAGCGTCTGTTCGCTGCGTGCGAAGGCACCCGGCGGCAGCCAACCACGGGGGGTCTTCTTCGCCTGGAACGCCACCGCCTGGTCCATGTCCCACACGTTGGCGTGCATGTACAGTCCCCCCAGCGCCCGGGCGGCCCGCTCGGCCAGGAGGATCCAGATGAGCTCCTTGGAGCGGGGATGCCGGTCGAACAGACCAGCGTGCAGGCCCCACTCTTCCATGGCCGTAGCCAGGCCCTCCGAGCGCTGGTCGTACATATTGTAGAGCGGCGTGGCGCTCCTGATCGGACTCGGGTTCGGGTCCTTCTCCAGCCGGGCGAGCTCGATCCAGTGGTACTCGTGCGTGCGCATGGTGAGCGGATCTCGATAGCTCGCCTCGCTGAAGAAGTTGCGCAGCTCGCCGGGCTTCGCGGGCACGTAGTGCCCGTCCTGAGCCCGAAGCGCGGGCTCCATCCACGGCTGCATCGTCTGGATGCCCGAGAGGAATCGGAGGAACTCGGAGTCCGCTACGCGCATACGCCGCTCGTACTCCGCGGCGTCATCGATGCGCTCGAGCTTCGGGAGGTCCCGATTTCTGTGCTCTTCGAGCAGCAGCGACGACCACGCCCGGGTGAGCTCGCTCCTCATCAGCGTCACCAGCTGGTCCCAGGAATAGGGCGAGAGGTGGACGTTCCTCAGGTACCAGTCGTAGTTCTCCCGGCCTATGCCCGACGGGCCCGTCTTCGAAGGGGCTTCGTCCTGCAGCCACGCTCGGAATTCGTCCGTGGCATCTTGCGCCGCCGTGATCGCCGCATCGAGCTCGGCGCTGGTTCCGCCCGCCCGTTTGCCGAGTGCCGCGAGGTCGGCACTCTGCCCGGCGAACGCGGGGATGCCCGCCGTCCAGAGGTCACGGGCGTTGCTGTCCTTCAGGTTGACGCGTGCCTGCGCGAGCAGTCCGGGCACGGCGCGGATGCGGCGGGCCAGCTCGGCGGCGTCGTCCGCAGAGAGCGGAAAATGGTAGGACCAGAGCTCGATCTCACCATCGATCGCCGGGCCCGCCTGGGTCGGGACGTCGCTGTGGGACGGGTAGAGCCACACATAGAACGCGGGGTCCCGGGCCCACGGGCGGAGCACACGGTAATTGAAGTCCAGTCCGTTCATCTCGGCCTCGACCATCTGCCAGTCGATCCGCTGCGGGACCGGCCACGTGCTCGGATCGATTTCGGCCAGGCGCGCCTGCCACCGGGGCAGGGCCGCGTGTTGGGCCCTCATGGCGTCGGCCGTGTAGTCGGGCACGCCGTCGACGAAGCGGGGAGCCTCGAACGCCCGCCACTCGTGGAAGAGCTCGACCAGGTCGTCGTAGGAGGACGCGCTCGTTGCCTGGCCCGAGGCCGGTGGCGGAACGGTCGCCGCGCCCAGGATCAACGCGGAGACCAGGCTCGGGAGCACGGACGGGCGGAAGGACCGGGACATGGACGACCTCCGGATCGGGTGTGGCTCGGGGGCGATTCGGGTCAGGGATGCCTGATTATGTAGCTTCGCTCTCCCGGCCGCACGTCGACCGCCTGGGTGGTGCCGTCGGACCAGCGGACCTCGATCCGTGCGACGGTCTTTCCGGGTGTCGTGCCCAGGACCTGCGTCGCGTCGTTCTGGGACCAATAGCCCGATCCGGCCTGGATCTCCCGGAGCGGTCCCTTCGCGCCGTCCGAATAGACCACTCGGAGGCTCGATCCGATGCCGTCCCGGTTGGCATCCGGACCGGCCAGCCTCACGCGAAGCCCGGCGCGCTCGGTCCGATTGTGATAGAGCTTGACGGGCGCGGCGTTCTGCGTCACCACCAGATCGACCTTCCCATCGCCGTCGAAGTCCGCGAGCGCGGCCCCTCGCTGCTCGCCGTAGACCTCGACGCCGCTCACTTGTCCGGGAATCGCCGTGAAGCCACCCTTCCCGTCACCCTTCAGCCAGAGCCCGCGTCCGGCGTCCAGGCGCGGCAGATCCGGCCGCACGGAGAAGAGGTTCTGGCTGAGGAAGAGGTCCTCGTTGCCGTCGTCGTCGTAGTCGCCCACGGAAGCGGCGAAGGCGATGGAGAGCTGGCTCTCACGTGGCAGGGAGTGGGCCTCGAAGTGATCGCCTCGGTTCAGGAAGACCGTCTGGTCGAGCGTGTTGATCTCACGGAAAGGCATCGTCTCCACCTCCGGGCCGAAGATCCCTTCCAGCGTGGCGGTGGCGAATCCTTCGTGCGTCCGGACGTACCTGGTGACGGTGTTGGCGATGGTGCTCGCGTAATCCTGGAGCTGGCGGCGGGGCACGTAGGCCCGGGCGTCCGGGTCGAAGTAGGCTTCGATGACGTCCATGCGGCCGTCGAAGTTGAAGTCCTGGTAGTAGGTCCTGAGCGGATGGGCCGGGGTGAGCTGGTAGGGGCTGTTGCGTCCCAGGTTGGTCGCCACGATGTCGGGGCGCCCGTCGTTGTCGAAGTCGCCCGTCGCGACCCCGTTCCACCATCCCTCGTAGGCAGACAGGCCGACCGAATCCGTGATGTCGTGGAAACGGCCTTCATCGTTGCGGAAGAGCTCGAGCGTACCCCACTCGAGGCTGAGGAGCAGGTCCGGATCCCCGTCCTGGTCGTAGTCGGTGAATACGGCCCCGGTCACGAGACCGAGGTCCGCGAGCTCGGGCGAGTTGGTCCGGTCCAGGACGAGCTTGCCGCCCTCGTTCGTGAACAGCCGGGACGTCGCCGACGCGGGCCATTGGGCCGGCACGAATCGGCCCCCCACGAACAGGTCGACGTCGCCGTCGCCGTCGTAGTCCGCGGCGGCGAGCGCCCCCGTGGTGGACCGGAGCCGCGGCACGTCCTGCTCCGCGACGACTCGACCCCGTCGCACCGTGTAGTCGAGCGCGGAGGGGGATCCCACGTTGCCCTGCTCGATGTTGGCGCTTCCGACCAGGAGGGTGGTGCCGTCGCCGTCACCCCATCCGAGGATCGTGGTCTGGTCGCCGGGAGCCCAGCGCGTCACCGAGTCCAGCGGGACCGATGTGAAGGTTCCGTCCCCCTGGTTCCGGAACACGCCCATGTGGCCGCCCCGGCCGGAGGCGATGAAGAGGTCGGGATCGCCGTCGCGGTCGTAATCGATCCACGACACGCCCGGTCCCTGGCGGGTGACCTTGAACGGCAGGAGCGGCTGGAGGTCGAAGTCGTGGAACATGTCTTCGTGGTGCACGTACCCGATCCGGTCGGAGACGTCCTCGAAGACGGGAGGCGTGGCCGGCGCCGAGACCGGTCGCGCGGCGGCCGAAGCCGCCGAGGCCGGCGAGTGGGGGGCCGTCGGGCCGGTAGCACCCCGGGCCTCGTCCCGTAGCGTATCCGCCGGCTCCGTCACCTCGTAGATCCGGTCGGGCCCGAGGCTGTCGAGTACGCTCGTCCGCCCGTTGGGCCAGGTGACCTTCAGGGTGTGATCCAGATTGTCGGGATCGGCTGCGAATACCGTCACGGGGTCGGAGCCCGAGAGGTAGACGCCGCCCGAGACGACCTGCTTCTTCTGTGTCACGGGTCCGCCGTCCAACTCGATCCGGGCACCCACGGCCTGGGTGTTGGGCGGTCGGCCGATCAGGCGCACCGCGATCCGGGGGGCCGTGCCGGTGTTCTCGTAGAGCGCGGCAGTCTGGTTCAGTCTGTTGATGACCAGATCGAGGTCCCCGTCGTGGTCGAGATCGGCCAGGGCCAGGCCCTGGGAGACGTCTCCCTCGGTGAACCCCCAGTCCCGGCTCACGTCCGAGAAGGTGAGGTCCCCGTTGTTGCGCAACGCCTCGTTCACGAGCGGCAGCGGGGGATAGGCCACGAGGCTTCCCACGGACGTGCGACCACCCTGTGCGATGGACCTGTTGACCCGAAGCTGCGTGTCCAGGTCCTGCAGGTCGTAGGCGAAGCCGTTGTTGACCAGGAGGTCCTCGTAGCCGTCCAGGTCCACGTCGAGGAACTGGGAGGCCCAGGACCATCCGGTGGCTTCGACCCCGCTGTACCACGCGGTCTCCGCGTAGGTGTTGTCGCCCCGGTTCACGAAGAGCGAGTTCCGATTGTACTGGGGCTGCCGATCGATGCCGTACCGAATCCGGGGGTAGGGGCCCCTCGGGATGTAGTGACGGGCGCGCCGCTCGTGCTGGGGGGAGAGCATCTCGGTGGTGAAGATGTCGACGTTGCCGTCACGGTCGACGTCGGAGAAGTCCACGGTCATCGCGGAGAAGCTGAAGTTCCGGATGGCCGTCGGGTCGATCTCGCGGAAGACGCCCCGGCCTTGGTTGATCCAGACGCGGTCCAGGGTCCAGAAGTCGTTGCAGACGTAGAGGTCGGGCAGCCCGTCGCCGTTCAGATCCTGGAACTTCGCCCCGAGCCCCCAGTCGCGCGGCGGGCCCATGGGCTTGCCCGCAGGGTCCAGGAAGTGGGTCGGGCCGTCGGCTTCCCGGAACCGTCCGGCTCCGTCGTTCAGGAAGAGCTGGTCCGGCTCGCCCACCTCGCGCCGCTCGGGCACCGCTCCCTCCCGTTTCACGATCGTGTAGTACCGGTCGTACGGAGGGGTGAGGGTGTAGTCGTCCCGGTCCGGGCTGTACTTCTCCTTCACCGTCTTGTCCCAGGCGATCTGCTCGACGCCCAGGCTGTCGTCGATGGAGCGCTCCCGGTAGTTCGTCACGTACAGGTCGAGATCGCCGTCGCCGTCCACGTCGGCGAGCGCGAGCGTCATGGTGCCTTTGCCCGAAGTGTCCCTCAGGCCGGCGTCGGCGACCCGGCTGAACATCCCCTTGCCGTCGTTCGCATAGAGCGCAACCCCCGCAGGGATCGACCCGACGAGCAGGTCGAGGTCTCCGTCGCCGTCCACGTCGGCGAAGACGGCGCTGGTCGAAAAGCGACCTTCGTTCGCGACGCCGGCCGAGTCCGTGACATCCCGGAAGCGCAGGCCGCCCAGGTTTCGGTAGAGCTTGTCGGGTCCGTCCAGTCCGGCGAAGTAGAGGTCGGTCCAGCCGTCCCCGTCCACATCACCGGCCGCCACGCCCGATCCGTTGAGGTAGTGCCGGTTGGCGGCGATCTCCTGCTCGGTCAACTGGTTGTCGAAGTCGAGTCCGGTCCTGGATGGACTACGCTCGGCGAACCCGGTGTGGCCCCGGGAGCCCGGCGACAGCTCGGCCCACCGGTAGCCGGGTTCCTCATGCCAGGTGAGCTGCTTGGGTTGGGAGGAGCATCCGGCCGCCCAGACGAGGACAGGGCCGACCAGAAGGGCCATCGTCGCGGCGCGTCTCCGCGTCAGGTGCACCGATGCCATTGGCGGTCGTGGAGAGGTTGGAATGGGCGTGCCGGGATCCGGGCACGGTAGGGTGAAGGTCGGTGTGGGGGCAAGCCGTCGCGATCGCCCCCAGCGCGATCGCGCCCGCTACGTGGTGCCCGACGTCACCGGGCTCCCCTCGTTCGACGCGCGCCGGGTTCCCTCCTCGGTCACGTGCTTTGCCAGGGGCCGGTACATGAGGCCGTAGAACATCTCCAGATAACGGCGTGTCTCCTCGCGCTCGAGCGACGAGATGTGACGCCAGAACCCGTAGATCCGGGACAGGCGCAGCAGCTCGTGTGCATATCGCCTCCAGGTGTAGCGGGATTCGACGCGCTCCAGCGCTCCCCGGGAGATCTCGTCCCAGACGCTCGCGTCCTCCCGGCTCCGCCGGAAGAAGTCGGCCATCATCTGCGCGGCATCACGGCCCGAACGGGGGTCGATGTGAAACCCCGACGTGCCGTGCTCGATGATCTCGAGCGGGCCGCCGTAGCGAGTTGCGAACACGGGGAGGCCGGAGCTCATCGCCTCGACCACGGTGAGCCCGAACGCCTCGAAGAGCGCGGGCTGCACGAACGCGCCGCGGCTGTCCGCCACGAGCCGGTAGAGGCCGCCCACCTGGTTCTTGTCGGTTTGCATCTCGAGCCATCGGACGCGCGCCTCGAGGCCGGGCGTGTCCAGGAGACGGTGCATCCGCTCGACCTGCTTCCGCTCGTCGCGGTCCGACGACGCCTCCGGGTCCAGCGTGCCGCCCACCAGCAGGAGGTTGGCCGACTCCTGCAGCTCGTCGTGCTCGGCATACCAGCTCAGCAGGCCGGCCATGTTCTTGATGCGATCCAGGCGGGACATCGCGAAGAGGATCGGCTTGTCACGGTCTCGAAGATCGCCCCGGTGGTCGACGTCGGTGTCGCCGTACACCATGTCGAGAGTCGCCTCCCTGGTGCCGTCCAGCCGGCGGTGCTCCTCGGAGTAGGGGAAGAAGACCGACGGGTCGGCTCCCGGGCTCACGATGTTGAACTTCGGATCGAAGCAATCGATGCCAGCCACGACACGGTACAAGCCCGGGAGCGTGAACGATTGATAGCTCTCGTACTGGCCCACGCTCTCCTCGGTGCCGGCGATCTCCTGGTAGGTGCTCGTGATGATGAAGTCGGCCGCGTTCATGGCGATCAGGTCGGCCGTGAACTGACATGAGAAGTGGTTGTGCTGCTCGAACTCGCGCCACCGCAGGTCCGAGTCCCGGTACTTCGTCTTCTCCAGCGCATGGGCGATGTTGCACTGGGTCACGCCCATGTTGTGCGTGAGGATCGTCGCCACGAGGTTCCCGTCCGAGTAGTTGCCGATCACGATGTCGGGGCGGTGCCCAAGCTCGGCCAGGATCTCCCGCTCGGCGTCCATAGCGAACCGCTCGAGATAGGGCCACACCTCGAAGCGCGAAGTCCACTTCTCCACTACCTGGCCCTGCCGGGTCCGGAACGGGACCCGCAGGATACGGGCGTTGCGGGTCCCCAGGATGTGCTCCACGGGCTCACTGCAACTCGTGTCTCCCGCTTCGGGAATGAGCCGGGTCAGCACGATGATGCGGGGCTCGACGTCGATCCCCTGTTCCTGGATCGACTCGTACATCGCGCGCTCCAGCGCACGTACCTGGTCGAGGATGTAGACGACCTGTCCTCCGGTGTCGGGCTTGCCCAGGACATTGGCCTGGCCGAAGTAGCCGTGCGGAGAGACGATCACGATGGAGAAGATCATGGGGACCCTCTCCAGGAAGGTGGCGAGCCCCTCCGCGTTCGGATCTTCGAGCACGTCGGCGAGCAGCTCCATCGTCTGCCTGGCGCGCTGGGGCGTTCGACCCCAGCCGGGCTCGAATCCCAGCCGGCGGAGCTCGCGCATCCAGTCGGAGTCCTCGGTCGCTGCCCCGAGGCTTCCGAGGGCCTCCTCGAGCGCCTTGCTCAGCTCCGTGGCGTCGCGGACGAGCCCGTTGAGCATCAGGGCACGACCCTCGACGTGGTGCACTCTCAGGAACTCGAAGAGCTGATCCGGTCCTCGTTCGCCGAGCGAGGCCAGCCGGTCGGAGAGGTGACGGTTGAGGAATTCCACTCCGTGGCCGATGTCGTCCTGGCTCGACAGCTTCGGGAAGTCGCGCTCGAAGGGGCTCAGATCCAGCTCCAGCACGTATCGGCGGTCCCTCGGACGTCCGTCCACGACGCGCTCTTTGGCCTCGAGATAGTCCGAGACCCCGATCTCACGGACCTCCATCTCCAGGGTGTGCAGCTCCACGTACCGCCAGCGCGCCACGCGCTCCCGCACGGCCAGGTAGAGGAAGGGGTCGTCCACGACCGCTTCCTGCGTTCGGTGAAGGACTCGATGGATGGAGGTGTCGGAGAGATCCTGTCCCGGCGGTGTCGCCGCGAAGGACTCATAGGCGTGCACGAGATCCGCCCATTCCAGGAATCGGCGGTCCAGGCTCACCAGATGGCGGAAGAGGAGATAGAGGGACTCTCGGTGCGCTCGGAGTGCTTCCGGAAGGTCTCGGATCATTCGGCGGCGTCGTCGGGGAGGCGGATGGAGCCGAGGAAGTCGTAGTGCTCGATCCCTTCGATGACCCCCCACGCGTGCTCGCCCTCGGCGAAGTAGATACGGGGGCGCCCGCGGAGGTGGTCGAGCTCGGGGGTGTGATTGCCCACGACGACGCCGAGCGTGTCGCCCGAGAGCATGTCGGCGTCGTTGCCCGAGTCTCCCGCCACCAGGAGCCGGTCGGGCGGGACGTTCCACTTGAAGCAGAGGAACCGGATGGCCAGGCCGGGCGACGCGCGGGAGGGCACCACGTCGATGTGGCGCTCGTGGTCGAGGATCGGCGTCGCCTGGACGCCCGCCTTTCGGAGGCGTCGGCGAACCTCGGACAGGAGCTTCGGGGCGTCCCCTTCGATCAGATAGCGCAGCCGGTAGTGCGTCTGCTCCGCGTCCTGCTCGAGGCCCAGCCCTCGCAGATTCTGGAGGGTCCGGATCACGCGCTCGGGCTCCCACCGGTAGCGGATCTGCCGCTCCCACGAGCGGTCGAGGATCAGGCGTGATCCGTAGTGCAGGGCGGTCCCGGACGCCGTGATGAGAAGGTCGGGGACCGGCTGCCCGAGCTCCTCGAGGATCTCGAGCGCGCGTTCGAGGCTACGGCCCGTGGCGATGCCCAGACCCACCCCGTCGGGCCCGTCGTGCAGCCTCTCGCGCAATTCCTCCAGCGCTTCGTCGTCGCCCGTGAGCGTATCGTCTACGTCCGTGACGAGGATGCGGTCCACGTGCGGAAGGCGGACCGACACGGGGCGGATCGATGGCGCGGGCCGCTCCCCGGCCTGGATCCTTTCGGCCTCCGCGATATATCGGCGGACGTGACTGCTCCAGGAGAACTTCTCGTGGACGTGGGACACGCCGCTCTTGGACCAGACGGCCCACCTGCGCCGGTCGGTGATCGCGTCGAGGATGGCCTCGCCCAGCTCCTTCGTATCCAGTGGGTCGGCCAGCATTCCGTGTCCGCACGCATCCAGGATGTCGCGCGGGCCACCGTCCTTGGTGGCCACGACCGGCAGCCCGGTCGCCGCCGCCTCGATGAGGGTGAGCCCGAACGGCTCCGTCAGGGCCGGGTTCACGAAGATACCCCGTGAACGTGCCGCCAATCGGTAAAGATCGGGGACGTCCGAGGTCCCGTGATGCTTCGGATAGGCGACCGACCCGTAGAGATCGTGGCGGTCCACGAGCAGAAGGATCTGGTTGAGCACGCGCCGCGACTCGGGGTCCATCTCCGAGATGTCGTCCCGGTTGCCCACGATCAGCACCAGATTGGCCGCTTCCCGCAGGCCCGGAGCTTCCGCATAGGCCCGCAACAGACCCTGGAAGTTCTTGCGATGGTCGGGGCGTGCGAGCGCGAGGATCATCGGCTTGTCGGGATTCGCCAGGAACCGGTTCACCTCGGCTGCGATGGGCGGCTGCAGCCAGAACCGGGAAGGCGGCGAGAAGCGGGTCAGGTCGACCCCTGGCGGATTGATTTCCATCCGCTCGGGCTCGTAGTGGTCGTAACCCTCGTATTGCTCGTGGACCTCCTGACGGGTCGAGGCGATGACCAGGGACGCCACCTCGAGAGCCTGCTCCTCCGCCTCGATGCGCGTCGTCAGGTGGTAGCGCGACTCGAGGCTCTCTTCGTCGTCGCCCTCGGCGAGCAACCGTTCCCTCTTCACTCGACCCAGTGAGTGGCCCGTGAAGATGAACGGCACCCCGAACAGCTTGCTGAGCTGGGCGCCCACGTATCCGGCATCCGCATAGTGGCTGTGGATGAGGTCGGGAACGCGCCCTTCGCGACGGACGAAGCGTGTAAGCTCATCGAGGAGCGAATCCAGATGAGGCCAGAGCGATTCCTTGCGCAGGTAGCGCCGAGGTCCGAAGGGGAGGCGCACGATACGCGCATTGTCGGCGATGGACTCGACCGGTTCCTTGTACTGGTCGTCCACCTTCCGGTCCTCGACCTTCCGTGTGACCAGATCCACGCGGCCCACTCGTGGATGTCGCGCGAGGGCGCGGGCCTGGTCCACAACATAGGCGATCTGCCCGCCGGTGTCGGAGTCGCGGCCCAGCTCGATGTTCTCACCGCGCAACAGACCGTGCACGCTCAGGGAGAGGATGTAGAGCTGCCGCCCGGTCTCGGCCCCGAGCCGGGAGGGGCGGTGACCTCTGTCCGACCACTGGCGCAGGTGGCTCTCGTAGATGGACAAGTCCGTCGAGGTCGCACCCTGGAAGCGGCACGCCTCCGCGGCGAACACGCTGGCTCGGTCGAGCAGAGCGTCCGGCTCCCACCCGTGGAGGATCCCCCGGCACGCCAAGGCGCTGAAGGCGTCTCCCGCGCCGACCGTGTCCACGATGTCACCGACGCGCACGGCGTCGTGATGGATGACGCGGTCGTCGTCGGTCACGAGCATGGAGCCTTCGGCGCCTCCGGTGACCAACAAGACCGACAGGTCGTGCTCGCTCCTCAGACGCCGGGCAGCCTCTGCGCGCGCTTCGCGTGCGTCGGTGTCCCGCCCGGTCACCTCTGCCAGCTCGTCCGCGTTCAACTTCACCCAACGGGCCGTGTCGAGACACCATTCCACCCGTTCCGGCGTCCACCAGGGGGGGCGCAAGTTCAGATCGACGAAGGTCGGCGCGCCCGATGCTTCGATGATCTCGCGGAGCGCGCGCCAGGACTCGTCGCTGCGAACGGCCAGCGAGCCGTGGTAGATCAGCCCGACCGTACCCAGGGGAAGGTCACGCCGGGCCTTCGCAGAGCCGAGGTGGTCCCAGGCCTGGTCCTCGGGGATCTCGAAGTCGGCGTCTCCCTCCTCCGTGGAGACCACCACCGAGCCCGTGGGGTGCTCGGGATCGATTTCGACCCCGGCGGTGGTGAGTCCCCAGGACTCCATCTGGTCCAGGATCTCCCGGCCGTCTGGGTCGTCGCCGACCGCGCTCACGAACAACGGGTCGCCGCCGAATCCACAGAGATGCCACGCGACGTTCAATGGAGCGCCCCCGAGGACCTTGCGGCCGTCCGGGAAATGATCGAAGAGGACTTCGCCGAACACCAGCGCACGGGTACGCCGTTCGGCGGATGTGTCGGACCCCTCCGGCGCCCCGGTGCTCTCTCGTCGGCTCATGGCTGTGCTTGGATTGGCGGCTCGAAGTGCCTTTCTTCAACGTAAACTCGAACGCCTCTGTTGTTCACCCCACTTCCTCAAGGAGGCAGCGGCTTGAGTGCGCACGACCGACTGCTGGCCACGGACCTCGACGGAACGGTCATTCCGCCCGAGCTCACGCCCGAGCGCGCCGCGGAGGTGCGAGCGTTCTCGTCGGCCGTCCAGGAACGTGACGGACTCGCACTCGCCTACGTCACCGGGCGTCATTTCGAGCACGCGAAGGAGGGGATCGGTCTCACGGGCCTTCCCTCGCCCGACTTTCTCGTCTGCGAGGTGGGTACGGTCGTCTATCGGCGCGACGGTGACAGGTACGGGATCGACCGCGGCTACCAGAGCATCATGGCCGAGGCGCTTGGTACCGAAGGGAGACGTGTCGCGGAGGCGCTCTCTTCCCACCCGTCTCTCGAGCTCCAGCCCCCCGCGCATCAAGGGGAGCACAAGGCGAGCTTCTTCGGACCCTGGCCTGTCCCGGGCAACCTCCTCGGGGAGATGCACGAGCTCGCGTCCGGCATCGGCGCGCGCGTCGGCTTCGTGGTGAGCCGGGACGCCGTGACCGGTCGGGGTCTCATCGACGCGCTTCCCGAGGGGGTGGCCAAGGACCGGGCGGTCCGGCACCTGGCCTCCCTTCTGGGGCTCGACGCGGATCACGTCGTGTTCGCCGGGGACTCGGGCAACGACCGCGCCGCGCTGCTGGCCGGATTCAACGGGGTGGTGGTCGGCAACGCGCCGTACGAGCTTTCCGCACAGCTCGAGGCGGAGTCCGAACGTCTGGGCGGACAGGGGAGTATCTATTTCGCGCGCGGATGGTACGCGGCCGGGGTGCTCGAAGGATGCCGGCACTTCGGGATGTTATGACCGACCTGCCGACGAGGATGGAATCGGTGCGATCCCACGATTTCACGGGCCGGATGCTTCCGGTCGTGCTGATGCTCCTGCTGGGCGCGCTGCACCCCCTCGCGGCGCGTGGGCAGGAGGCCGCGGTGCACGCGGTGCTCTTCTTTTCTCCCACGTGCCCGCACTGCCACAAGGTGATGACCGAGGATCTGCCGCCGCTTGCCGAGAAGTACGGTGAGGGACTCGTCCTGGCCATCGTGGATGTGACGACCGTTCGTGGCCAGGAGATGTACAAGGCCACGGTCGACCACTTCGGCCTGAAGTCGCCTCGCATCGGGGTGCCAACCCTGGTGGTCGGATCCGACGTGCTGGTCGGCGACATGGAGATCCCGGCACGCTTTCCCGGACTCATCGAGCAGGGACTCGCGGCGGGCGGAGTGGATTGGCCGGAGGTCCCGGAGATCCGGAAGGCGCTGGCCGAGAAGGGAATGGTGAGGGGTGACTCCTCTTCCGCTCGGGTGGTCCCTCCGGCCGATAGCTCGTCCGCCATCTCGTCCGGGCTGTCCACGAAGCCGTCGCCTTCCGGCCCGCTGGCGGCGTTCTCGCTCGACCCGGTCGGCAACGGCTCGGCCGTGGTGGTGTTGCTCGGCTTGCTGGCCGCCCTCTTCATCTCGGGGCGCGCCGTCCTGAGCGGTGCGAGGCCCGGGAGGCCCATACCGACGTGGGTTCTGCCCCTGCTCTCTGCGGTCGGGATGGGCGTCGCCTCCTACCTGGCGTTCATCGAGGTGACGGGACAGGAAGCCATCTGCGGCCCTGTCGGAAACTGCAACGCGGTCCAGCAGAGTCCCTACGCCATCCTGTTCGGGGTGCTTCCGGTCGGCATCCTCGGCCAGTTCGGCTATCTGGCCCTGTTCGCGGTGTGGATGGCCGCCGATCTCGGGTCCCGCCGGCTTGCGCCGGCCTTCTGGAAGCTCCTCTGGGCGATGGCCTTCGTGGGTACGCTCTTCTCCGCCTATCTCACCTTTCTGGAGCCGTTCGTCATCGGAGCCACCTGCGCGTGGTGCCTGACTTCGGCGGTCGTGATGGCGCTCATCTTGCTCGTCGCCACCGGCCGGACAACTCCAACGGGGCGAGCGCCTTCGTTATCTTAATCGGCTCGGCATGGGGGTAGCGTTGCACCGGGATCCCCGATGGGGGTCGCGGTCTTTCACGGCGCGACCCGGGGGCGCGCGGATCCCCGGCCGCAAGACGACGTCAGAAAGAAGGAAGTCGATGGCGGAGGAACGGCAGAACGAGGGCGGCGGGGCCCCTTCCGGCGCACCGGAGGGCGGAGCGACGAATACGCCGCCGAAGAAGAAGCGAGGCAAGGGAGGGCTCGTCCTCCTGATCGTGGTGCTTCTGGTCGCGGGACTGGCCGGCGGCTACTGGTACTTCAAGCTGCGCGGGGTCGTTTCCACGGACGACGCCTACATCGACGGCGACCGTGCCACGGTCACGACCAAGATGTTGGGGCGCATCGACACGCTGGGTGCCGATGAAGGAGACACCGTTCAGGCCGGACAGCTTCTGATCCATCTGGACGATTCAGATCTGCAGGCGCACCTCGCGCAGGCCGCCGCGCAGCTCGAGCTGGCTCGCAGGAGCGTGAAGCTCGCCGAGGTCAACGAGAAGAAGGCGCAGCAAGACTACGACCGGGCCGCGGTCCAGCTCGAGGGGAACGCGATCCCGAAGGAGCAGTTCGACCACGCTCGGACCTCTCTGGAGTCAGCGCAGGCCGAGCACCAGATCGCGTTGGCCAAGGTACAGACCGCCAACTCCTCTCTGGACGTGATCCGGCAGCAGATTTCCGACACCCGGGTGACCGCTCCCTTCCGCGGCGTGGTCGCGAAGCGCTGGCTTCTGCCAGGGGACGTGGTGCAGCCGGGTCAGCCGGTCTTCACAGTGTACGATGTCGACAGCGTGTGGGTCACCGCCGTCTTCGAAGAGACCAAGCTCCGCTACCTGCCCGTCGGCACGCAGATGGATCTTTCCGTGGACGCCTATCCCGATCACGACTTCCATGGGAACGTGACCCTGATTGGCGCGGCGGCCGCATCGCAGTTCTCGCTCATTCCGCCCAACAACGCTTCGGGGAATTTCACGAAGGTCACGCAAAGGGTCCCGGTGAGGATCTCCATCACTCCGGAAGGTGAAGCCGGATCGGCGGATCCGGTGCGCCTGCTGCCGGGGATGTCGGTGGTGGCCACGGTCCACCAGCCCGAGTAAGGGATGCGGGTGACGTACTTGCGCGCAGCTTCGCCCGAGCCCGGGCGGGGGCTCTGATGGCCACGCAGCAGTCGCACCTTCGGCAAGAGCTCGTCGAGCGGTTCCCCATCCTCGATCCGAGCCGGGACGTCTACAAGTGGCTGGTCCTGGGCAGCGTCATGATCGGGACGTTCATGGCGGTCCTGGACGCCACCATCGTCAACGTGGCGCTCTCGAAGCTGATGGCGACGTTCGGCGTGTCGGTGGACCGCGTCGAGTGGATCCTCACGGCCTATCTGCTGATTTTCGCCGTGATGCTCCCGTCGTCCGGTTGGCTCGCGGACCACTTCGGCTACAAGCGGATGTTCCTGGCGGGGCTCTTTCTCTTCACGCTGGGCTCGTTCCTGTGCAGCCTGGCGGGCAACATCGACGTCCTGATCGCGTTCCGGGTCGTCCAGGGGGCGGGTGCCGGTTTCCTGCTGCCCGTCGGGATGGCGATCATCACCCGGGAGTTCCCGCCCGACAAGCGGGGCATCGCTCTGGGATTCTGGTCCGTGGCCGCTTCGGCTTCGGTCTCGCTCGGGCCGACGCTCGGTGGCTACCTCATCGACCGCTTCGAGTGGAACGTCATCTTCGACGTGAATGTGCCGGTCGGAATCATGGGGATGGTGGCGGCGGGCTTCATTCTGCGCGAGCACCGGCCTGCTCCGGGCAAGGACTTCGACCTGGTGGGCTTCGTCTCACTGAGCGCCGGGCTCACCGCACTGCTCCTGGCGCTGGCCAACGGCAACTCTGCCTGGAACACGGGGGGATGGTCCTCCGGCTTCATCCTCACCTCGTTCGCGATCGCGTTCGTGGGACTCGGTGTGTTCCTGGCCACCGAGTTCATGGTCGAGCACCCCCTGGTCGAGATCGGCCTCTTCCGGAACTTCAACTTCTCGGTCAGCAACCTCGTCCTCTTCGCCTTCGGCGTCGGGATGTTCGGCGCCAACTTTCTCCTGCCCATCTATCTCCAGGATTCCCTCGGCTACACGCCGTTCCAGGCCGGGTTGGTTTTTCTCCCGGTCGGGCTCCTTCTCGGCATCACGGCGCCGTTCGCCGGCATGTTCACGGACCGCTACGACGGGCGTGTGCCCATCGCGCTGGGGCTGGGGATCATGGCGCTGACCATGTACCAGTTCAGCTTTCTCTCGCTCCTCTCGGAGCAGGCGCAGATCCTCCTTCCCCTCTACCTGCGGGGGATCGGGATGGGGCTGCTCTTCTCGCCTCTGACCACCGTGGCGATCTCCGAGATCCCGAACCAGAAGATGGCCCAGGCTTCGGGCCTCATCAACGTGATCCGTCAGGTCGGAGGGAGCTTCGGCGTCGCGGTGTTCGGCACGATCCTCACGCGCCGCACCATCTACCACATGACGGTCTACGGCGAGCAGGTCAACCAGTTCTCGGCCACGTTCCAGCACACGGTGAGAGGACTCCAGCACTTCGCCATGAACGCCGTGGGCGGCACGTACGGCGACGCAGCCATCAAGGCGAAGGTGCTGATCGGCACGCATGTCCAGCAGCAGGCCTTCGTGTCGGCGATGGACGATGTCTTCCTGGTGGCGTTCGTGGTCCTCGTGATCGCCCTGATTCCGGTGTTCTTCCTGCGGCCCCACCACGGGCGCCACGGTGGAGCAGCGGCCATGGTGGAATAGTCGGCCTGAGTTCAGCTCATGGTCCAAGAAGGATGAGCATATGAAACGGATGATCGGTCTCGCCGTCGCGGCTTCCCTTCTCCCGCTCGGCGGTCTCGTGGGAAGCCAGGTGCCCGACTCCCTGACCGTCGAGCAGGCGATCCGGCGGGTCGTCGCCACGCATCCCGCCGTGGTGGAAGCTGGCAACGGCGTATTCGCGTCCGAGGCCCGCGTACAGGAGCGCCAGAGCGTGTTCGCTCCCGTCGTCTCGGCGGAGGGCTCCTACTCGCGTGTCGGGCCCGTTCCCAGCCTCGAGTTCAACGACCAGTCGTTCTCGCTCTTCCCGGCGAACAACTACGATGCCCACGTCAGCTTGCGGCACACGCTGTACGACTGGGGACGGCGAGAAGCCGCCGTCGAGCAGGCGCGGTCATACCAGAGAAGCGCGACCGAGAACGTGGAGCTCGTGAAGTCCCGGCTCGCGTATCAGACCGTGCAGGCCTTCTACGCCGTGCTCTTCCTGCGGCAGAATCTGCAGGTCCAGGACGAGGAGATCGGGGCGCTGAGTCAGCATCTCCAGGTGATCCAGGACAAGGTCCAGGCGGGAACCGCGACGGACTTCGACGTTCTCACCACCCAGGTCAGGATCGCAACCGCCAGGAGTCAGAGGATCGACGTGGCGAACGCGCTCGAGGTGCGCACCATCGATCTGCGCCAACTCCTCGGGCTTCCCGCGGACAGCGCCGCCGAGCCCGTAGGTGACTTCCGGATGGATACCGCCGACCTCGCGGTCGATTCGCTGGTGGCCGCAGCCCTGCTGCAGCGTCCCGACGTGAAGCTGTCCCGGGACGCCGAGGCGTCCGCGGAGGTGCAGACCCAGCTTGCCGCCCTTGCGGACCGACCGTCGTTGAGCCTGGCGGTCAGCGCCGGGGCGAAGAACGGGTACGTGCCGAATCTGAACAGGATCCAGCCGAATTTCTCGGCAGGCATGTCGGTGCAGTTGCCGGTCTACAACGGCGATCGGACGAAGAGCCAGGTGAAGCTGTCCGAGGCCGAGGTCAGCGTGGCTCGCTCGCGCACCCAGACGCTGGTGCTCAGCGTCGCCACCGACGTCGAGAAGGCCGTGGCGTCCGTCCGGGCGAGCCGGGACAAGATCGCGAGCGCGGACCTCCAGGTGCGGCAGGCCACGCAGGCGCTCGAGCTTGCCCGCACCCGATATCAGGCCGGCGTCGTCACCAACCTCGACGTGCTCGACGCGGAGACCCTGCTCGCGCAAGCGAAGCTCGTGCAACTGCGCGCCCACTACGAGCTCGTGCAGGGCCGCTACGGGCTCCAGCAGGCGGTCGGCGACAGGATCTGGTAGAGGAGCGCGCGGCGGCGGCTCGGTTCCGTTCAGGGCGCCGGCTGGCGCTGCGGGACCCACCCTGCGCTGGAGCCGTCCTGGCCCGGGTCGGGCAGACCGTCTGCTTGCGTCCACTCGCGCTTGACGGATGCCGCCCGGTCTAGATATTGTGCATATGCACAATATCTCTCAGGAGGGACCAGCTTGCCCAGAAGGCGGAAGCGGCGGATCTGCAGGTCTTTCGACGGCGATACCGTCTTCAAGCCTCGGAGCATCCCGATGCACGCGCTGCAAGTCGTCACGCTTCGGCTGGACGAGCTCGAGGCCATGCGCCTCTGTGACCTCGATGGGTACGACCAGGAAGGCGCCGGACGGCGCATGGACGTTTCCAGAGGCACGGTGCAGCGGTTGCTGCAGTGCGGGAGGGCGAAGGTGCTTCGCGCGCTGGTCGACTCTTCCGCATTGGTCATCGGGCAGGAGGGGGATCATGAAGTTCTGCGTGCCGACGATCGGTGAGGGCGGGCTGTCGGCCCGCCTCTCGCCCCATTTCGGAAGCGCTCCCTACTTTACGCTGGTGGAGAGCGAGGGGGCTCGGGTTTCCGTAGTCACGAACGAACGAGCCCGACACGAGCATGGGCGGTGCGACCCCGCGCGTGCGCTGCAGGGCCTGGATATCGGGGCGGTGGTGTGCCGGGGGCTGGGCCGGCGCGCTCTGATGGCCCTGAACGAGTCCGGAATCGATGTCCTGGTGACGGAATGTTGGACCGTGGAGGAGGCCCTGGCGGCGTTCCGCTCAGGAGCGCTGGTGCCGCTGACCCAGGAGGCGGCGTGTCAGGGCGGCCACCACGGACACGGATGAAAGCCCTGCCCATACTCCCTGAAAGGGCGAACCCATGACGCACCACGGTCAGGGCGGCTGGAACATCGACACAGAATGCATCCACGCCGGCCCGGAGCCCGATCCCGCGTTCGGATCGGTGGCTCCACCGATCTACCAGACGTCCACCTTCATCTTCCCGACACCGGAGGACGGGGCGGCGCGGTTTGCCGGCCGTGATCCCGGCTACATCTACACGCGGATGGGCAACCCCACCGTCGCGATGCTGGAAGCCGCCGTGACCGCGCTGGAGGAGGGGACGTCGGCGTTGGCCAGCGCTTCGGGAATGGCTGCGGTCTCCACGGCCTTCTTCGCGCTCCTTTCCTCGGGCGATCACGTCGTTTGCAGCGCGTCCGTGTACGGTCCGACCCGGGTCGTGCTGGAGCGGGACTTCTCGCGCTTCGGGGTCCGGTCGACCATGGTCGACACGAGTGACCTCGAGCAACTTCGCGCGGCGATGACCGATCGGACGCGGATGGTGTTCATCGAGACGCCGGCGAACCCCACGCTTGCGGTCACCGACATCGCCGGGGCCGCCGAGATCGCCCACGCCGGCGGAGCGCTGGTGGTGGTGGACAACACGTTCATGAGCCCCGTTCTCCAGAAACCGTTTCGGTTCGGGGCGGACGTGGTCCTGCACTCGGTCACGAAGTTCCTGAACGGACACTCCGACGTGGTGGGCGGCGTGCTGGTGTTCCGGGACGACGATCTGATGAAGAGGGTCCGGACGGTGCTCCACTACCTCGGCGGCACCATGGATCCCCACCAGGCGTGGCTCGTTTTGCGGGGTATCCGCACCCTGGCGATGCGGGTGCGTCAGGCCCAGGAGAATGCCCACGCGCTCGCCGAACTGCTCGCCGGCCATCCCGCGGTGGAGCGCGTTCGATACCCTGGCCTTTCCGGCCATCCCCATGCGGACGTAATCGCCCGGCAGATGGCGGGACACGGCTCTCTCATCTCCTTCGACCTGAAAGGAGGGATCGACGCCGGCCGGAAGTTGCTCGGAGCGGTACGCCTGCCGGCGCTGGCGGTCTCACTCGGAGGGGTGGAGAGCCTCATCCAGCATCCCGCCTCCATGACCCACGCCGCCGTGAAGCGGGAGGACCGACTGGCCGCGGGCATCACCGACGGTCTGGTGCGCCTCTCCGTGGGGTGCGAAGACAGGGAAGACCTGGTGGCCGATCTCCGCCAGGCCCTCGATACTCTGCGGTGAGCGGACTCCGGGACCGGCTCGTCGCGTCACGAAGGAGCGACCGGCTGGGCCGAACATCATGACGGTCGAATGCGCGGCCTGTGAACGGTACGCCTGCCGGGTGGGGCGTCTCGACGCGACCCCGGAGGGCTGCCCGATGCGAGGCCCCTTCCCTTCCTTCGACGATCTGTACTCTACGGAAGACGCCAGGACCCTTCTCTACGAGTCGGCTCGGGTGGAGGCGGACGGCTACGGCCACTGGACCCGCGTGCGGGAAGTGGCGGAGCTCGCCCTCCGGCTGGGCTACGGCCGGGTCGGTATCGCTCGCTGCCCCGACATGGCGCGGGAGGCCCGGCTCGCGGGGGACTTCTTCGAAGGACGGGGGCTCCGGGTGACGCTCCCCGGCCCGAACACGGATTGCGATCCCATCGGACAGGCCGACCTGATGGCGCGGGAAGGTACGCAGCTCAATGTGATCGCAGGGATGTGCGTGGGCCACGACACGCTGTTCATCCGGCACACGAGAGCGCCGGTCACCTCCCTGGTCGTGCGGGACCTCCGCCTCGCCCACAACCCCGTGGCCGCGCTCTACACGCGGGAGGGCTATCTGAAGAGCGTGCTCTACGGCTCACGGCGGGATCCGGCCGGAGAGCCATTCCGCGGATGGAGCGATGGCCTCATCGACCGCGTTGCCCGGGAGGTCAGGGACGCCGGACGCGTGCGCGAGACGCCTCCCTGCCGGGTCGAGGAGATCATGGACTTCGCCCGGCGCGCCCGGGTCACGAAGCTGGGCATCGTCTTCTGCGTCGGATTTCGGCGAGAGGCGAACGACCTGGGCGCGATCCTGGCGACCAACGGATTCAGGGTATCGTCCTCGTGCTGCAAGACCGGATCGGTTCCGAAGGACGTGCTCGGGATCCGGGAGGAGGAGAAGGTGCATCCGGGCCGGCCCGAGATGACGTGCAACCCCCTGGCCCAGGCCGAACTCCTGGAGAAGGACGCCGTGGAGCTCGTACTCCTGCTGGGCCAGTGCGCGGGGCACGACTCGGCCACCATGTCCCACCTACGCACGCCGGTCGTCTGTGTCGCGGCCAAAGACCGGGTTCTGGCCCACAACACGGTGGCGGCTCTGTACCGCCGGGAAGGGCGGGGCACACCTCGCCCTTGAATATTTAGGCCAGCCTAAATATCCTTCGCGTCAGGGAACCTCAGGAGGGCGGATGGCGCGAAGAGAAGCAGAGCCGGAGGGCGTGCCCGCGGAGGACCGGCGAGCCCGGCGCACCGGCTGGCGCCGGACGCGCACGGCGCCCAGCCTGGAGGAGGTCTACCGGAGCATCCCGGTCCTGCCCGGCCCATGGTGGCGCAAGCTCATGGCGTTCGCCGGGCCCGGCTACCTGGTTGCCGTGGGCTACATGGACCCAGGCAACTGGGCCACGAGCCTGGCGGGTGGTTCCGCGTTCGGCTACACCTTGCTCAGCGTCATCATGCTGTCCAACCTGATGGCGATTCTGCTTCAGGGGCTGGCCTCGAAGCTGGGGATCGTCACGGGGCGGGACCTGGCCCAAGCGGTGCGCGACAGTTACTCGCGCCCGGCCGTCCTCATGCACTGGGTCCTGTGCGAGATCGCCATCGCCGCTTGCGACCTGGCAGAGGTGATCGGCTCCGCCATCGCCCTCAACCTGCTCTTCGGGATTCCGCTGGCCGTGGGCGTACTGATCACCGCCATGGACGTTCTGATGGTGCTGCTGCTGCAGAACCGAGGCTTCCGCTACATAGAAGCGGTGGTAGTGACGCTGATCGCCACCATCTCGGCCTGCTTCCTGTTCGAGATCGTGATCTCCAAGCCGGATCTCGGTGGGGTGATGCGGGGCTTCCTGCCCTCCGTGGAGATCGTCCACAACCGGGACATGCTCTACATCGGCATCGCCATCCTGGGTGCGACGGTCATGCCTCACAACCTGTACCTGCACTCCTCCATCGTGCAGACGCGGCGCTATCAGGAGACCGCCGCCGGACGACGCGAGGCTGTGAAGTTCGCGTTCCTGGACTCAACCATCGCGCTCATGATGGCGCTCTTCATCAACGGCGCGATCCTCGTAGTGGCCGCGGCCAGCTTCCACACGAGCGGGCACGCGGAGGTGGCGGAGATCCAGGATGCGTACAAGTTGCTGACGCCGCTCCTGGGTGTGACGGGGGCAAGCACGGTGTTCGCGCTCGCGTTGCTGGCGTCGGGACAGAACTCCACCCTGACCGGGACACTGGCCGGCCAGATCACCATGGAGGGCTTTCTCGACATCCGCATGCGTCCGTGGCTGAGGCGACTGATCACCCGCGGACTGGCCATCATCCCGGCCGTGATCGTGGCCGTCGTGGCCGGGGAGTCGGGGACGGCCAAGCTCCTCATCCTGAGCCAGGTGATCCTGAGCTTCCAGCTCTCGTTCGCGGTTTTTCCCCTGGTGAGCTTCACCTCGGACGCGAGCAAGATGGGCGAGTTCGTGAACCCCCGTTGGCTGAAGGGTCTGTCTTGGACCGTGGCGTGGTTCATCGCGTTGTTGAACGTTTGGTTACTGGTGCAAGTGATCTTCGGTTGAGGCGTATGAGCGTGTACAAACGGATCCTCGTCCCGCTCGAGAACAGCCCGTACGACGCAGCGGTGCTCGAGCACATCCGCCCGCTGGCCCGGATGTGCGGCTCGGCACTCGTGCTCATCCACGTGGCGGACGGATGGGCCGCACGCCAGGCCGATCAGTTCGCGCGGCGAGAGAGCGAGGAGATGCGCAAGGACCGCGAGTACCTCGCGGGTGTCGTGCACGCGTTGGAGGCGGATGGGTTCGAGGTGGAAGCGGTCCTCGCCGGCGGTGATCCTGGAAGGGAGATCGTGGCGGCGGCCGAGCGCGAGCGGTGCGGCCTGATCGCCATGGCGACGCACGGACACGGGCTGATCAAGGACGTGATCTTCGGCACCGTGGTGTGGACGGTGCGCCACAAGACGAATGTTCCGGTGCTTCTCGTACGTGGATATGGAGAGGAGCCGCGACGGGATCCGACCTGATCGCCGCGGTGCCCGCACAGGAGGGAACAAGGGGGCGCCCCAACATGCCGTACCAACAGAGCTCCGAGCCCGTTCGGCTCACCTCCGCCTCCACGACCTATTTTGCGCGCATCGTACCTGTCGCGGTCACGCTCCTCACGGGCGCGGTGGCCGTGGGGGCGTGGCTCGGCCCGCTGGGCGACGGCGTCGATGCAGTGGCCAGGTGGACCGCCCTGGGCATCGCAGTCGTCGGATCGGCGATCGCCCACCGGTGGTTCGGCCGCCTTCGACACGTGTGGCTGGACAGCGAGAACCTCGTGGTCGGAGGCGACCCGCGGCGGGGCGTGCGGGTCGCCCTGAGGGATGTGGCCGACATCGCCGAGACCCGCTGGCAGAAGCTGAAATGGGTCAAGGTGACCCTCACCCACACGACCGCCGTGGGCGATACGATCCGCTTCATTCCACGGGGGCGCGAGGCCTGGCTCACGCCGTGGGTTTCCAGCCCCGTGGTGAAAAAGCTGCGGGAGCGGGTGGAAGCGGCGAAGGGTGTCGGTCCGGGCGAAGGGGTGGGGTCCCTTCCGTAACGGTCCCGACGGGACCGATCTGTCGGCGGTCCGGGGCGGAGCCCGTATGAGCGGTACGGAACGACGAGGGGCCTATCGGCTCCTGCCTTCGAAAAGAGCCTTCGGGATCATGGCGTGCACGCCTACGTTCCCGTCCACGAGCTCGGTGATGCGCAGGCTCACGCCGAGGCTCACCAGGCGGTAGGCTTCACCCACCGGAATCCCCCTCTCCTCCAGAAGTTTCGCGGCCTGTTCCACGCAGATGTGCGTGGCCTTGGTAAGGTCCGGGTCCATTCCCATGGCGATCCAGTCCGTGGGCGTCTCGGCGCGCGGCCAGTCCAGGTGCATGTCCTTGCGCACCGTGAGCTTGAGCCTTCCGACGAGCGACGTCTCGATGGCCGTTTGGGCCACCTCTCCATCCCCCTGAGCCGCATGCCCGTCCCCGATCTCGAGGAGGGCCCCCGGCGCATGGACCGGAAGGTAGAGCGTGGTTCCAGCGACCAGCTCCCGATTGTCCATGTTTCCACCGTGGGTTCCCGGGGGGTTGCTGCTCAGTCGCCCCGAGTCGGGTGGGGGCGCCACGCCGATGCTCCCGAAGAACGGGCGAAGCGGAATCGTCACTCCGTGCCCGAAGTCCGACGTCATGCGCTTCCGGTCGAGCCGGAAGATGCGGGGCCCTACGCCCGAGCAGAGCGAGCGCTCGAAGCCGCCGCAGCTCTGCAGGCCGTAGTCGATCGGAAGGTCGATGGCGAGGAACTTCACCTCGAGAACGTCCCCGGGCTCGGCGCCCTCCACGTAGACGGGTCCGGTCAGGACATGCCCTCCCGGTCCCCGGTCCTTCACCTCCGTCCAGATGTCGCGTAACGGCTGCTCAACCTCGTCCGGGGGCAGCCCCGCGCGCTCGAGGAGCTCCGGACTCGCCGTGTGGAGCGTTCGGACCACCAGGGTGTCGCCCGACGCCATGCGCAGGACGGGCTGGAGCCCGGCCGAGTAGTATCCGAAGACGACGGTGGACGGGGTCGGGGCGAGGTGATGGACGTGTGGGTGGGTCTGCGCGGCGGCCGTCGAGGGGGCGGCGAACGCGAGGGCCCCGATCAGAAGCACGTGTGCTCGGTGCGGAGAGAGACCTCCGGAGCACGGCCCGGGCCGCCGTAACCCATCACCGCGGTTGAACGCCCGCGCGCGCCTCATCGTGTTCTCTCCAACTCGAATCCCGGATCGATCGTCGGGCGCTCCGCGGCGTTCGCCGCGAGCCACCCGGTGCCGTACATCCACTGCGTCATGCGGGTGAGCTTGCCGTAGTCGATGCGGTCCGGGTTGTCGAACGGGGTGTGGTAGTCCGCGTGGAGCAGCGTGCTGAAGAAGACGGCCGGCACCCGGAGGGCCGCGTAGTAGTAGTGGTCGCTCCGGAAGTACCACCCTTCGGGATGGTCGGCGCGATCCCATGTGCTGTCGATGACGAAGTGCGTGAGTTGCCTGTTGGCGTCGAGCGCCATGTCCGCCAGGGCGGTGGAGTTCCGGTGGGGTGGAATGACGCCCAGGAGCGCCGCGCTGTCGGGGTTGTTGCGCCCGATCATGTCACCGTTGAGGACGGCCACGATCGAGTCGAGCGGAACGACCGGGTGGTGGGCATGCCACCTGGAGCCCCACAGGCCCCGCTCCTCGGCGCCGTGCCAGACGAAGAGCGCCGAGCGGTGGCCCGGGTGGCTGGAGAACGCCCTGGCGATGGCCAGGAGGGCCACGCTGGTGGATGCGTTGTCGTCCGCGCCGTTGAAGATGGAGTCGTCGCCGACGGCGGCGCGCACGCCGTCGTGATCTGTGTGGGAGCTGAACAGTACGTATTCTCCACGTACGGCCGAGTCCGTGCCCCGGACGCGCCCGATCACGTTGACGGACGGATAGGTGAAGTGGTCCACTCTCGAATCGACTTCGGCCCGGGCGCCCGGAGCGCGCAGCGCCGACGCGAGGCTGCCGTGTACGAGCAAGGTCGGCGCCCCCGTCGCCGGCTCGAGCGGCTGTCCCTCCTCCAGGGTGACCCGGCCGCGGCGCGCGTACGCGGCGGCCCGCGCGAAGAGCGGCTCGAGCGTGGAGTCCGCCACCACGAAGACGGCGGCCGCGCCCCGGCGGATCCACACCCCGGCGGCACTGCGCACCGTCCGGATGACGTAGTAGCGTGATGCCAGGATGGAGTCCGAGGGCGGATCCCGACCCTGGGCCATCAGGGCGACGACGCGCCCCCGCACGTCGTATCGGAGACTGTCCGCCGGGCTGGCCGAGCCCAACCAGAGCACCCTTCCCTCGGCACGGGCCTGCGTCGGGCTCATGAGGACGACGTCGTTCCAGAGCTCGAGCGGGGTCGATCCCACTTCGACCGCGCTCACCGCGCTCGTGCGCGCGCAGCGCAGCGGGAACCACTGGAAGAAGGACCCGTTCTCGCCGGCCGGCTCGAGACCGGCGGCACGCGCGCGCTCGGCGACCCACGACGCGGCCTTCAGCTCGTCCAGCGTAGTGGTCTCGCGGCCGCGCATGGCGTCGTTGGCCATGGCGTAGAGGTCGGTGTGCAGATCCTCCTGGCGAATGTCGTCGAGGCCGGGAAACGGCTTGGGGCTGCACGAGGCGAGGGCGGCGGCCGCGGCCAGCAGCAGGGTGGCCGGGACACGATGCGGGAAAGGTCGCATGGGGTCTTCCTGTCGATGGGGAAGGCGCATAATGCGTGGAAGGGGGTGGATGGAGCAACGCACCCGTGACTCTCCGTACGTATCCCTTGTCCACTGAGGGGTTGGGCATTATACCTGAGTGAACGAGGTATCACCCGGACCGGCACGAGGCGTCATGAGCGGAAGCGATCTCTTCACCGGAACGCTCGACATCCTGATCCTGCGGACCGTGCGCACGGCCCCGCTCCATGGGTACGCCATCGGCAAAGTGATCCGGGAAGGAAGTGAAGGGGTCCTGGCCGTGGAGGAAGGCGCCCTGTACCCGGCGCTCCACCGACTCGAACGCAGGGGTCTGCTCGAGGCGGAATGGGGTCGGACCGAGACCGGGCGGCGCGCGCGCTTCTATCGGATCACGGGGGCCGGTACCGATCATCTCGAGTCCGAGTCCGCACGCTGGGCCGAGTACTCGGGGGCGGTGACCGCCATTCTGGGTGATACGGCGCCGTAGGCGGCGCGGACGCACCGTCTCGAGCCATATGACGCCCCGGCCCTTCCGCAGGACGCTTCCCCCGAGCGTGACGCGTCCGGGAGACGCGGACATCCGCGAGGAGATCGAGATGTACCTCGATCTGCGCGCGGAGGAGCTGGTGCGCCAGGGCATGGCTCCCGAAGAGGCGCGCCGGCTCGCCGAGGAACGGTTCGGGGACCGCCGGGCGATCGAGCGGCGCCTACGCAGGCAATCGAGGCACGGGAAGGGGGAGGGGATGATGATGGAGACCGTTGGGCAGGACCTGTCGTTCGCGTTGCGCACGTTCCGACGAAACCCCGGGTTCACCGCGGTCGCGGCACTCACGCTGGGGCTCGCCGTGGCGGGCAACACGGCAATCTTCAGCGTGCTCGACGCAGCCGTGCTGCACGCCATGCCTTTCCGTGGCGCAGACAGGCTCGTCTTCGTCAACGGCTACCATCTGACCGATGGCCAGCGCGCCGTTCGATATGCCTCCGTGCCCGAGTTCCGCGACTGGAGGGAGCGGTCCCGGACGGTGTCTCCGATGGTGGGCGTCGACGCCAACAGCTTCACGCTCAGCGGGAACGGTGAGGCCGAGCGCGTGACCGGAGAGGTCGTGAGCAGAGGCTTCTTCGAGCTTCTCGGAGGGGAACCGGCGTTGGGGCGGACCTTCTCCCGGGAGGAGTACGATACGCCGGACGGCTTCCCGGTGGTCGTGCTCTCCCACGACCTGTGGGCACGCCGCTTCGGCAGCGATCCCGAGGTCGTGGGCCGGACGCTCGAGATCAACGAACAACGCGTCACGGTGCTGGGGGTCATGCCCCCGCAATTCAGGGGAATCGCGCCCGACGCCGAGCTCTGGGTCCCCATGGGGATGATCTCCCTGGTGGGGTCCGCGGGCATTCTCGAAAGCCGGGGCACCCGGTTCCTCCCCGTGATCGGCCGGCTGGCGCCCGGCGTGAACCTGGCGCGGGCCCAGGACGAGTTGGACGCCATCGCCCGGGATCTCCAGGCGGAGCACCCCGACGTCAACCGCGACCGGTTCGCCCAGGTGCAGAGCTTCCGCGACGCCTTTCTCGGCACGACGGGCCGTCTCCTGTGGATCCTACTGGGCGCCGGCGCGCTCCTCCTGCTCATCGCGGCGGCCAACGTGGCCAACCTCCTCCTCGTGCGAACCCACAGCCGCACCCGCGAGCTCGTCGTGCGGCGGGCGGTGGGGGCGGAAGGGGGACGCCTGGTTCGCCAGCTCCTGACCGAGAGCCTTCTGCTCGCGGCCATTGGTGGTGCGGTGGGCCTGATCCTGGCCGGGTGGGCCGTGCGCAGCCTGGCTCCGATGATCCCCATGGGCGTGCTGCCCGACTACGCGGCGCCGGCGATGAGCGCGCGTGTGTTCCTCTTCTCCCTGGGCGTGGTCACGCTCGCGGGCTGTGCCGCGGGCCTCGCCCCGGCCCTGGCGGGCGCGCGCTCCGACCTGGCGGGGGCGCTGCGCGGCTCCGGCCGCCGATTCTCCCGGCGTCACGGCCGGGTGCGGGACATGTTCGTCGTCGTCCAGGTGAGCGTAGCGCTGCTCCTCCTCGTCGGTGCGGGGCTCCTGGTGCGCAGCTTCCGCGCGCAGCTGGCCGTGGACCCGGGACTCGAGATGGACGGGATCCAGGTGTTCAGGGTGTCGCTTCCTCGCGAGCAGTATCCGGACGCCGCGTCGCTCGGCGTCTTCACGCGGGAGCTGATGCGTCGCGTGGGTGACGTCCCGGGCGTCTCGGACGTTTCGGTGTCCTCGGACTTCCCTTTCCGCAATCGAACCAGCGGGTCCTACATCGCGCGGCCCGACGACGTCGAGCACCTCATCCGCTACTACCGACACAGCGTGAGTCCGGGCTACTTCGAGCATCTGGGCGTTCGGGTGCTCCAGGGCCGGGGCTTCACCCCGAGCGACGACGAGAGTGCTCCGAGGGTGGTTCTGGTCACGCAAGCCATGGTGGACCGGGTCTTCCCCGACGACCCCACGCCCATCGGCCGGACGATCTACGTGGGCAATCCGAACGACCCGGGCAACACGGCCGAGATCGTGGGCGTCGTGGAGAACGTGCGCTACCGCGACCTGACCCAGAGCCTGATGGCCGAGCCGAACAGCCCGGACGTCTTCTACTCGATCCGACAGATGCCGAGCCGCACGCTCGAGGTGTCCTTCGAGGCCCCGGGCGGACTCGCTTCCGTACTCCCTGAGATCCGCGCGGCGGTGCGCGGCCTCGACCCGTCGATTCCCATTTACGCGAGCTCTTCCCTCCGGACGGCTTACCTGGCCCAGACCGCCACGCCGCGCTTCGCCGCGTTCCTCATGGGACTCTTCAGCGCGCTCGCGCTCGCGCTGGCGGCCGTAGGTGTCTACGGGGTCCTGGCCTTCGGTGTTGGTCTGCGGGCACCCGAGCTTGCGATCCGGAGGGCCCTTGGGGCAGGCGCCGGCACGGTGGCGGCGTCCGTGCTTCTCGGTGCGCTCCGCCTCGTGGCGATCGGGCTGGTGCTCGGTAGCGTCGCCGCCCTCCTGTCCAGCCGGTTCCTCGACGCCTTCCTCTTCGGCGTGCGACCCGCCGATCCGGTGACCTTCGGAGCTGTGGCCGCCGGTATGCTGGCCGTCGCACTCCTCTCCTCCGCTCTGCCGGCGTGGCGGGCGATCCGGCAGGATCCGATGGTGGCGTTGAACACGGAGTAGGCGGCACCCCAAACCCGCTCCCGTCCCCTGCCGGGGGCAACCGGCCTCCCACCTCGCAGCATCCAAACCCTACGCATTGCAGGAGCCGCACCGGCCCGAGGCCGCTGCGGTGCGTGGACCTCACAGGTTGCTTAGACGTTGAAGGACAATCCCTGCAAGTGCTTACTATAAAAGCAGTTATAAGGACAAGGAGGGACGATCATGAAGAACGTCATGAGACAATGGCCTATCGTGCCATTGACCCTGCTCCTCACCGCCTTGGCCACGCCGAACGCACGCGCCCAGGTCCAGTTGAAGGGCGGCATCTCACACGGAGAGCTTGCCACGACCGCTCCGACCGTCGCGCCCGGAAAGCTCAACGGGCGCACGGGTTTCGCGCTGGGCCTCGCCTACCAGGACCATGCCCGAAACAGCCATCTGGGCTTCGGAACCGAGCTCCTCTTTTCACAGCGGGGCGGCACCAGCACGACGACCGGCGATAATCGCCGGATCGACTACGTCGATGTCCCCGTCTACCTGACGGTGTCCTCCACCTCGACTTCGAGGAGTTTCGCGCCCTACGCGTATCTGGGTCCGCAGGCCTCCTTCGAGGTACAGTGCAAGACCGGAGTTGGCGACTGCCCCCAAGACGGTCGCCAGAGTAAGGTGTTCGAGGGAGTCGTCGGCGTCGGGCTGCGCTTCCCGGGCAAGCGGGACCTGTCGATCGAAGCCCGCTACGTGCGCGGCTTCACCGACCTCGGTATCGGGACAGCCGGCAGCCAGGGGGCCTACGACCAGAGCGGCCTGATGTTGATGGCCGGCGTCGGCATCCGGTAGGCCTCACCCCATAGAAGAACGGCGGGCACGGGCCCGGTGGCGGATACGCCGCCGGGCCTCTCTCGTTCATGCCCTCAGGCCCGACCCGGGACCTCGTCCTCGATCCCGACCTCCGGCGTGAAGTCCTCTCCGGGATTGATGAAGAGGTCGGTCTCGATCCCGTATTGTCGGTCGTGGAGGTCTTTGTAGCGCCCACCGAGGGCCATCAGATCGGTGTGGCTCCCTCGCTCGATGATGCGGCCCTCTTCGATGACCAGGATCTGGTCGGCACTCTCGATGGTCGAGAGTCGGTGTGCGATCACGAAGGTGGTGCGGCCCGCGCGCAGCCTGCGGAGCCCGTCGCGGATCATGGCCTCGCTCTCGCTGTCCAGGCTCGAGGTCGCTTCGTCCAGGATGAGCACGTGCGGATCGGCGAGGATCGCACGCGCGATGGCGACGCGCTGACGCTGTCCGCCGGAGAGCTTCACTCCGCGCTCGCCCACTACGGTGTCGTAGCCCTTCTCCCACGGGTCCACGAATTCGTCCACATGGGCGACCTGGGCCACCATCTCGATCTCTTCGTCGGTCGCCTCCGGGCGTCCGAACGCGATGTTCTCCCGAATGGTGCCGTCGAAGAGGAAGTTCTCCTGCATGACCACGCCGAGATGGCGGCGGTATTCATGGAGCGAGAGGTCCTCCAGGTCGCGCCCGTCGATCCGGACGTGCCCGCTCGTCGGGTGGTAGAACGCCATGACGAGCCCGATGAGCGTGCTTTTGCCCGCGCCGCTCGAACCGACGAGGGCAGTGGTGGAGCCGGCCGGAGCCTTGAACGACACGTCGTGCAGAACCGGCACGTCTTCCACGTACTCGAAGCAGACGTCCTCGAACTCGATGTCGCCGTCGACGTCGTCCACCCGGCCTCTGTCCGCATCGCGGGCGTCCTCGGTGTCCATGTCCCGGATCTCGCGGATGCGGTCGAGTCCGGCGAACGCCTCGGAGATCTGGGTGCCGATCGAGGCGATCTGAACGAGCGGCTGCGCCACCATGCCCACGTAGAAGATGTACATCACGAGGCTCCCGACCGTCATCGTGCCCGCAAGGACCGCGCGGCCGCCCATGATGGTGACGAGCACACCGATGATCCCGACGATGACGGTCGTGCCGGAGCCGACCGCGGATGTGCCGGTGATCGTTCGTTTCACGTTCGCGAAGAGCCGCTCCACACCGTCGGCGAAAATGCCCTGCTCGCGGTCCTCCGCCGTGTAGACTTTCACGATCCGGATGCCCGCGATCGTCTCGGTGAGCCGGCCCGTGACGTCCGCGTTGATCACGCTGCGCTCGCGGAAGATCGGTCGAAGCCTCTTGAACGCGATCGCCATCATGATACCGAACAAGGCGAGCGCCACGATCGTGATCAGCGTCAGGTGCCAATTCACGTAGAAGAGCACGGCGAGCGCGATCGTCGCCGTCATGAACCCGCCGACGAGCTGGACGATGCCGGTGCCCACCAGGTTCCGGATTCCTTCGGCGTCGGTCATGATGCGGGAGATCAGGATCCCCGTCTTCGTCGAGTCGAAGTAGGAGATCGGGAGGCGCACCACATGGCGCTGTACCGCGATCCGCATGTCGGCGATGGCGCGCTGCGCGGCGACGCTCACGACCTGCGAGAGCCCGAACGAGGTGATCGCCTGGAGGAGCGTCGCGGCGCCGGTCGCGAGCGCGATCGGAATCAGGAGGTCGGTGCGCCCCTGCCTGAGCACGTCGTCGATCAGGAACTTGGAGCTCGTGGGGAGCACGAAGCCCGCCAGACGGCTCACGAGCATGAGAGAGAACCCGACCGCCAGAGTCCGGCGATGGGTCCACATGAGACCGCGCGTCTCCTCCCATGCCCTCGAGAGGTTCAGAGGTCTTCGGCCGTTCGCGGCCTGGCCGCGGCCGCGGCCGTGTCCGAGTCCGTGGAGCCTGGGCACCGTCGTCCTCATGAAAAGGGGCGGGAGGTTCGAGTGCGAACCCGAACATTCGCGTCGGCGCGCGCACCGAACAATGCCCCGTGATTGGCGCGGCGCCGAGGCGGCCGTAGTTTGACGGCCCTTCGAAGGTCCCCCGTGGGCCAGGTGCGCCGCAGTCGAACCAGGAGCATCCATGAACAGGCCGTCGTCCCTTCCGACCCTTCTTCTCGCCGCCTGCCTGGCGATGCCGGCAACGCTTCGGGCCCAGGACAGCGCGTCGGCGCCGGCGCCCGCCCGCTGGCAGAGTCACCACTCGGTGACCGTGGCCGGCCAGACGGTGGATTACGATGCCGTGGTGGGCAGCATCATCCTGCGGGATCAGGACGAGAAGCCGATCGCCGAGGTCTACTACACGTCATATATGCGCACGGGCGTGAAGGACGAATCCAAGCGGCCGATCATGTTCGCGTATAATGGCGGGCCGGGCTCGTCGTCGTTCTGGCTGCA
Source organism: uncultured Gemmatimonadales bacterium (assembly GCA_963751265.1). GTDB lineage: Bacteria > Gemmatimonadota > Gemmatimonadetes > Longimicrobiales > Gaopeijiaceae > SZUA-318. The sequence goes on from CAVVTU010000005.1 coordinate 611,811, forward strand.
CATGGGGATCATGGGCCCGCGCCGTGTGGTCACGCCCACGACGGACCACATGCCGCCTGCTCCGTACCGGATCGTCGACAACGCCTACACGCTGCTCGACAAGACCGACATCGTCATGGTCGATCCGGTGGGCACGGGCTTCAGCCGGCCACTCGGCGACGCCTCCGGCTCCCGCTTCTGGGGCGTCGACGAAGATGCGCGCTCGCTCACGCAGTTCATCCAGCGCTTCCTGAGCCGGAGCGATCGCTGGAACTCACCCAAGTACCTCCTGGGCGAGAGCTATGGCACCATGCGCTCGGCGATGCTCGCGAGCACCCTCCAACGGGCCAACATCGACCTGAACGGGATCGTGCTGCTCTCCACCGTGCTCAACCTGCGTACGCTCATCTTCTCGCCCGGCGACGACGTGTCCTACGTGGTCAACCTGCCGTCCTATGCGGCGGTGGCCTGGTACAAGCACGCGCTGCCGGATCCGCAGCCGCCCGAGCTCGAGCCGTTCCTCCGGAAGGTGGAGGCCTTCGCCATGGGCGACTACTCGACGGCCCTCCTGAAGGGCGGCGCGCTCGATCCCACGGAGCGGGCCCGCATCCTGGACCAGCTCCACGCGTATACGGGGCTGAGTCGAGAGTTCCTGGACGACGCGGACCTGCGCGTGACCGCCCCCGAGTTCGAAAAGGAGCTGCTGCGGAACAAGGGCCAGGTGCTCGGCCGGCTCGACGCGCGCTTCACCGGTCCGACTGGCGACCTCCTGGAGCGCACTCCCGAGCAGGATCCCCAATCGTCGGCAATCAAGGGCGCGTACACTGCGGCGTGGAACACCTACCTGCGCGACGAGCTCGGCTACGACGGTGACCGGGAATACGTGCCGAGCGGCAACGTGAACCCGTGGAACTGGAAGCATGGAGACAACGCGGGCTTCGGACAGAGCGGGTTCACGAACGTAGGGCCCGACCTGGCCGGAGCCATGGAGCGCAATCCGAAGCTCCAGATCCTCCTCCTGACCGGGCTCTACGACCTGGCCACGCCCTACTTCGCCGCCTCCTGGACGATGGACCACCTCGGGCTGACCCCGGAGCTGCGCAAGAACATCCAACGAGTGGACTTCGAGTCGGGGCACATGGTGTACGTGAACCCGGACGTGCTGCCCAAGTGGAAGGAGACGCTGGACGCGTTCATCGATCGGACGTCGGGTTCATGAGGCGATCCGGGGGACCGCCCGCACGTCGCCCGTGCACTCCTCACTTCGCCGGGGCGTTCCACACGCCGTTCCAAGCCGTGCCCATGTAGCCGGCCCAGCTCCGGAAGGCCGGGGTGGGAGCGTCCAGGTTCAGGCGCAGCATCTGCCAACGGAGGTCGCGCCAGCTCGACTGGCCTTCTCCGGGGGCCTGGGTCCAGGAGAGCCCGATCATCTCGAGCGTCCCGGTGCCGCGCGGGTCCGCGATGGTCGGCGTGCTCCAGAAGATCGTGTTCAGGTCGTGGCTGATGAGCTTCTTGCCGGAGACGTCCAGGACGTAGATGCGCGCACCCTGCTGCTTCGGAAAGCGCGTGGAGAAGAAGATCGGCTCGTCGATACCGTCGCCGTTCAGGTCCACCGCGAGGGGCGCGCCCGCCGGGTAGAAGGAGTCCTGGTACTTGTAGAGTACCTTGCCGTCCGACGCGTCGAGGAGCCGGTGGACGGTGCCCGTGTAGTTGGGGAAAGTGCCGATGCCGCGGGAGACGAAGAGGCCGAGTCCGCCACCCGCCTTCCGTACCACGGCGGCGGGGTGGTAGGTCTCTTCGCCCGGGTCCTGCTCCTGCCAGAGGGTGTTTCCGCTTGCCCCGTCCACCGCGATCACGCGGCCGTCGAATGTGCTCAGCACGACGTCCAGCTCGCCGTCGCCGTTCAGGTCCACCATCGTCGCGGGCGCGATCACGCCCTTCTGTCCGGGCGCACACAGCCGCTCCACCGAGTCCCGGAACGTGCCGTCCACAAGCGACGAGACGGGCGCCCGGAAGGCCGCGCCCGAGGCGGTCTCGCCCCCGGTTCCGAAGACCATCCACTCGCGCCCGCCCGGGCGGGCGTAGACGACCACGGACGAATACATCTCCGCGCCATCCGGCGATGGCGCTTCGGCCAGGACCGCTCCATCCTCCCCGGAGACGGCGGCCAGGTAGCTCGGGTCGCGTGGGGTGCCCGGAAGCTTGAGCGCGTTTCCTCCGTACACCACGACCAGGTCGGGAATGCCGTCACCGTTCACGTCCGGGATGAGCGCCGGGGTCATGAAGTAGTAGTAGGCCGGGGTCTTGGCGATGCTCTGCGGATCGGTGCGCCAGAGCACGGAGCCGTCGACCCCGTTGAAGGCTGCGAACGAGCCCTCCCGCCCACCCATGACGACGTCGGGGACCCCGTCCCCGTTCACGTCGACGAAGCGGGGCGTGGTGAATGCGTCGCGCGGATCGGGGACCTTCCAGAGGACCTCGTTGGTGGCGCCGGACACCGCCACGACGTAGCCCGAGGGGTCCGGCTCCTGGGCGATGACGTAACGTCCGCCGGACGGCTGGGTCCGGTCCACCCCGGTCCCGAAGACGATATCCGGGACGCCGTCCCCGTCGAGGTCGCTCAGGCTCGGCGAAGAGATCGTCATCAGGTCACCGGTCACGGCCGGAAAGAGCTCGTCGAAGGTGGGCTGTACCGGAGGCTTGCAGCCGGCCAGGGTCAGGGCGGCGAGCAGCGGAAGGGTTGCTGTCCTGGACAAAGGGACCTCTCATGGTCCAGAGGGAGCGAGCCTGAGAAGGCGGACGCTCAAGCGACACCCCGAGCCGAGAGGATGTTGCGCACCGCCGCGGTCCATGAAGGTCGGGATCGCTCACACGAGTCGGCGGTCGGGAGGTCGCGCGTGGTCGCGCGGGCTTAGGGCGTTGTTCGATCCAGCCGCGCTTCCCCATATGTTCGACTCCTTCGAGATGCACTCGCTGGCCGTGGAGGAGGCGCGCGGGACGAGCGGACCGCTCATCGTAACGGCCTGGATGCTTGCAGTCGCTCTGACGCCTGGACCGCGCGCCGGCGTCCCGGACATCCCTACCGAGGAGGGTTCATGAACGGTCGAGCCTACGTGGCCCTGATGCTGGGTGGCTTGGCTCTCGGCGCCGGCCCGCGACCGGGGGCGGCGCAGGGGCCGGCCACCACCGTGATCGTGGTGCGACACGCCGAGAAGGCGGCACAGCCGGAGGCGGACCCGCCCCTCGCGCCCGACGGACAGGCGCGGGCCGAGGCGCTGGCACGGGCCCTGAAGGACGCCGGGGTGACGGCCGTCATCACCACGCAGTACCTGCGCACGGCCGAGACGGGCGCGCCGACCGCCGAGGAGTTTCACCTGAGGCCCGAGGTGGTGCCCGCCTCCAAGAACATCCCCGAGCACGCGAGGGCCGTCGCCGAGGCGGTGAGGACGCACGCCGGGGGAACCGTCCTCGTCGTGGGGCACAGCAACACGGTGGCCGCCATCGTGCAGGCGCTCGGGGCGCCACGCCCGGCGGAGCTGTGCGACGCCGAGTACGATGCCCTGTTCGTGGTCTCTCTGACGACGGAGGGCCGCGCGACCGTAGTGAAGGCTAGGTACGGCAAGGAGACGCCGGTGGCGGAGGGGTGCGGAAACTCGATGAGGTGAGGAGCTCGCAGGGTCCCCGCGCGAGGGCGCGAACAGGAGCGGGTATGGACTCGGACAACAGTCGTCGCTACACCGATCGGGAGGTGGCCGTAGTGCTCCACAGAGCCTCCCAGATCGAGGAGGCGGGCGCGCCCGGCCCCGGAGGTGGGCTCTCCCGGGCAGACCTGGAGGAGATCGCCCGGGAGGTGGGGATCTCGCGCGACGCCATCACGCGTGCCCTGGACGACCTGGACCGGAGGCGGGAGCGCGGCTCCCTCGTCTTCGGCTCGCCCCGGGTGCGACGCGCCGTCCACGCCGTCCATGGAGAGCTCAACGAGGAGGCCATGGCCCGCCTCATCCGCCTGGTGGACGAGCGGGCCGAAGGGGCCGGGGTGATCTCCGAGGCGCTGGGCTCCGTGCGCTGGACCAGCTCCGACCGATTCCAGAGCGCGCAGGTCTCCATCACCCCGGAGGGCGGGGATACGACCATCCAGGTGGTGGAGAAGTCCAACGCCCGCCTGAAAGCGATTCTGCACGGCGTCCCCGCTGGTTGGGGGTTCATCGCCGCGGCCGGGGTGGCGGGCTCGGCCACTCTTCCCGTCGCCGTCGTCGCCCTCGGCTTCGTCGTGGGTGCGGGCGTCGGGGCCGGAGCCGGGCGCCTGGCGTGGAACTGGATCTCGGCGCGGAGCGCGAAGCGTGTCGAGCGCCTGGCGGAGGAGCTGGCCAGGGAGGCCGAAGACGCGGCGAAGCAGGGGTTGACGCTGGCCGCGGGAGAGCCTGAGCCGGAGGATGAGACGGGTTCCGGCGGCTGAGGGGCCGCCGGCTCTTTCCGCGTCGTGGCGAAGAAGCGCCGGCGACCCCCGCGCCGGATCGGACTAGTCCGAGCCCACCCCAACGGCCGGCGCACCGTTCCGTTCGAGCGGGTCCACCCCCAGCAGGTGCTTCACGAAGAAGTCGTTGCGCTTGAGGTCACCGTAGGGCGCGGTGGGTCCGCGCCGGCCGGCCCCGTGGTCCTCTCCCGGGATCACGAGCATATCGAAGTACTTGCCCGCTTTGACGAGCGCGTTGACCACCTGCATGGTCGAGGACGGATCCACGTTCGTGTCGAGCTCGCCGAAGATCAGCAGGAGGTCTCCCTTTAGCCGCCAGGCGTTCTCCATGTTCGACGATGCCACGTAGCTCTCGTCCAACGGCCAGCCCATCCACTGCTCGTTCCACCAGATCTTGTCCATCCGGTTGTCGTGGCAGCCGGCGAACGAGACCGCGACCTTGTAGAAGTCCGGGTGGAAGAGGAGTGCCCCCATGGAATTCTGGCCTCCGGCGGACCCTCCGTAGATGCCGACCCGCGAGATGTCGTACCACGGGTACTTCTTCGCGACGGCTCGGTGCCAGAGGATGCGATCGGGAAATCCGGCGTCCTTGATGTTCTTCCACGCGACGTCGTGGAACGCCCGGGAGCGCCCCGCCGTCCCCATCCCGTCCATCTGTACCAGGATGAAGCCGAGCTCGGCGACGGCGCGGAGCGGGGAGTCCACCGAGAACGTCTTGGGCGTGAAGAAGCCATGGGGACCGGCGTAGATGTACTCGATGACCGGGTACTTCCTCGACGGGTCGAAGTTGGTCGGCCGGATGATGATCCCCCAGATGTCGGTCGCTCCGTCACGGCCTTTCGCCGTGAAGACCTCGGGCGCGTTCCAGCCCGCCTTCACGAGCGCCGACATGTCACCCTTTTCGAGGTCCATCACCAGGCTCTGGTCGCTGGTGCGCCTGAGCTGGCCGACGGGGGCCAGGTCCACACGCGACCAGAGGTCGACGTAGTACTGCCCGCTCGGCGACCACGTCACGGAGTGGTTCCCGTCGGCGCCGGTGAACTTCGTGAGGCCCGTCCCGTCGAAGCCGATCCGATAGTAGTGGACGAAGTACGGGTCCTGGCCCGGGTTCATGCCCGCCGCCGTGAACCAGATCTGCCGCTTCTCGTCGTCCACGCGCTCGACCTCGCGCACGACCCACTCACCCGTGGTGATCTGGTTCTTCACCCGCCCGGTGGCCCCGTCGTACAGGTAGAGGTGCTGCCAGCCGTCCCGCTCGGACTGCCAGATGATCTCGCGACCGTCGTCGACGTCGTGGCGGTAACGACCGCCCGAGTAGTGGATGAAGGAGTTGGGCTCGGAGCGCTCGTCGATCAGCGCGCGCGCCCGGCCCGTGGCCCCGTCGACCTCGATGACCCGGTAGACCTGGTGGCCGCGCTGGTTGTACTCGAAGGTGAACGCCCGGCCGTCCTTCCACCACACGGCGGGCGTCACGTTGTAGGCGTTCGGGAAGAGCGCGTCGTCGATGACGGTCGAGGTGCCGGCGTTCACGTCGAAGAGCACCGGCTGCCTGTGGTCGACCACGTCGCCCGGCTTCCGGTAGAAGCGCACCGAGTCCTTCGGCTGGAGTTGGTCCGTGGGCGAGGACACCACGTAGTGCACCTCGCGTCGGTAGCCCGGGATCACCCTGTAGGCCACCAGCCTGGTGCCGTCGGGGGACCACACGACGGAGCGCAGCGTGTAGAAGTTGCCTTCTGAGCCGTCGTAGCTGAGCGGCTCGCCCTTCTCCGAGCCCGCCGGCCTCACGTAGACGTTGTAGTTCTGGATGTATGCCTCGCGGCTCCCGTCCGGTGACGTGATCGACGTCCGCGCGTCCGGGCCGCCTCGCCCCCTCTGCTGCTGGAGCACGTCCAGGACGTCCGCGCCTTGATCCCAGCCGTCGTCCGAGGGCGCTTCGGTCGGGTTCCTCATCAAGAACGCGACGACGTCGTCGTCGCTCATGGCCGCCGGAAGGGGAGCTCCACCCCGCCGGCCGCGCCCGGTCCGTTCCGGGGCGGGTCCGGTGCTCTCGCACGCGTAGTCGGTGGTGCTGCAGCGCCAGCCGGTTCCGGCCACGACGAACCGGATGTGCCGGCCGTCGGTGTCGAAGGCCAGCTCGCTGAATGGAAGCGTGGCCGCCCCGTACCGCGCTCCGGTGGCGCCCGAGAGCGCCGTCGCGAGACGAGCGTGGTCGAACGCAGGCCGCTTGGTGCCGGCGGCGGCGTCGATGAGCTCGAACTCGTGGCCCCCCTCGACCGTCTTCCGGTACCCGAACCGGTCGGAGCTCCCGATCCACTGCGGGGCGTCCATCACGTTCAAGGCGAGGCCGTCGAAGCGGCCGTTCACGGTCGCGGAACGCTTGTAGTCCGCGGCCGTGCCCTGCGCCGCTAACGGCGCGGGAGCGAGCATCAGGACGGCCGCGATCAGGCGGATGGGCGTTCGGGTGACGGCGCGCATGGGTGTCTCCGTTGAGGACGGCGAGATGGCTCGACTTGTATGTACCTCTTCCGGGGCCTACACGCATCCCCACCCCGTCACGGCGAGCGGGAGTCGACGCGTCTCCGGTGCTTCGTTCGGGTCCGGCCGCCTCAGATCAGCCCGGCCAGGATCACCTGGGCCAGCAGAATCTTCAGCACGGTCGCGGTCGGGAAGACCGTCGCGTAGCCGATGTTGGGCAGGTCGTTGCCGGTCTGCTCCCCAGCGTAGCTCAGCACGGCCGGCTGGGTCTGCAGCCCGGCGAGCATGCCCGTGAGCAGGCTCATCGGGATCTTCAGGAGGCGGTGTCCCACCCAGAGGGCCACGAGCGCCGTCGAACAGGTGATGGCGGCTCCCGCGCCGAGCAGCATCAAGCCGCTGGGCCGGGCGAGCGTCTCGAAGAAAGCGTATCCGGCCTTGGTTCCCACGCCCGCGAAGAAGAGGACGAGGCCGATCTGGCGCACGGTCAGGTTAGCCGAGTACGGCATGGTCCAGACCAGCGGACCCGTGACCGCCTTCGCACCGAGCACGAGACCGACGACGAGCGGTCCGCCCGCCAGTCCGAGCCGGAGGGTCACACCATGGGCGACGGGGATCGGCACCATGCCGAGCAGCATCCCCCCGAACATCCCCAGCCCGAACGTGAGGATGTCGATCTCCGCGAGGGCCTTGTAGGAGTCGCCGAAGAAGGTGGAGATATCCGACATGTTCTGCGGCGGCGCCACAACGCGCACCCGGTCACCCAGCTCGAGCACCATGTCCGGATCGGGACGCAGCTCGACGTCGCCTCGCCGTACCCGTGTGATGACCGCGTCGAAGTGGTGGGGGAGCTTCAGCTCGCGGATGGGTCGGCCGGCGACCTCCCGACTGGAGACGAAGATCCGTCGGTAGTCGAGGCGGCTCCGGTCCATGTCGAGGCGCTCTTCGGCCTTAACCCCCAGGACGGCCTGCACCCGATCCAACTCCTCGGCGGTCCCCACGAGCGTGACCCTGTGGCCCGGAGCGACCCGCGTGTCGGCCGCCAAGCGGACGACACCCCGCTCCGTCTCGGCGCGGGTGAAGAGCACGTCGCCGGCGACGTCCCGCGCCAACTCCGTGATCGGAGTCTCCAGGGCCGCGGGGTTGGTGACCACGAGGGTGCGAACCTCGAGATCGACCTGAGTGACGCCGAACTCCTTGAGCCCCTCGGCCTCCCGTTCGTAGTCCACCTTCCAGAGCCGCTGCGCCGCCGCGATCGCGAGGATCACGCCGAGCACGCCGACGGGGTAGGCGATCGAGTATCCGACCACGGGGAGCGCCGAATCGGCGCCGGGATTGCGTGAGACGGATTCGAGAACGGCGGCCAGCGCGGGCGTGTTCGTGAGCGATCCGGCGAAGAGCCCGGCCGAGAGCTCGGAGGAGAGCGACAGGGCATGTCCGAGGGCCAAGGTGAGTGCGGTCGACGCGAGGAGAACGCCCGCAACGAGCGCGTTGTCCCGGAGTCCCTTGCGGCGAAACGCCGCGAAGAAGCTCGGACCCGACGCCAGCCCCACCGGATAGATGAACAGGACGAGGCCGAGCAGATAGATGATGTCGGGCAGCTTCAGGCGCGGATCGAGCGCGCCGAGCGCGAGTCCGGAGAAGAGGACGGCCGAGACGCCGAGGCGGCTGCCGGCCAGGGGGATGCGGCCGAGCGGAAAGCCGAGGGCGGCCACGAGGAAGAGCAGGAGGAGCGGCTGCGAAGCCAGGAGATCGATCATCGAGGTGCGGGCAGGCCGCGCGGGGATTCGATGGGTCGATCAACGGACGACAAATCGTGTCCGCGGCGCAAGGCCCGGGGGAAGGGTGTCGTCGGGGCCGGCGGCCAAGGGGCCGGGGCTCGGCGTATCGGTCCTGATCGCGTTCCTGTGCCCGGCCCCGCCGCGCGAGCTGGTGGCCCTCGGTGCCGCGGGGGTCGTCCTTTCGGGTCGGCGCTTACCGCCCGAAGCCTCCCCGGAAGGGAAACCGGCCGGACCGTGCGGTCAGATCGATCTCGATCGTCTCGCCGTTGACCACGGCCTTGGCGGTCGATGTGCCGTCGAAGGTCACGACCGCCGTGACCGTCCTCGTCCGGTCACCGTTGGGGCCGTTCGCCACCGTCACCGTCATGTTGCGGGTGATCGTGCCCGAGAGCGGCCAACGATTCTCCGAGCCGGGTACCGGCACGACCACGTCCTCGTACGTGAACGAGCCCGTCATGTCGAAGGTGCTCTCGCTCCCGTCCGATCCGGTCCGACTCCGGCTTACGGCCTCGGTGCCGGACCCGTTGAACGTCCGGGTGGTCTCGTGGCCCTCGAGCCCGGTCACGGTCATGTCCCGCGTACGCTCGAGGCTGGCGCTCCAGTCGCCTCGTGTGACGTCTCCTCCGACGTCGAGCACGAAGTGTATGCTCGCGGTCGAGAGGGAATCGTACGCCGCCTGGGTATTCCCGTCTGCATCGTAGAAGGTCACCTCGCGCGTGCCCGAGAGGGGCCCGCCGATGCCACCCGCTCCGCCGAGGCGCCCCATACGGCTCCCCATCCCGCCCGCCAGCGCCGGTCCCGTCTGGACGCCGAACCCGAAGGGCGTCGTCGCCAGCGTCACGTCCTCCAGGGTCGCGTCGGCGGCCACGGCCGCCGCGTTCGCGAGCAAGGGGTCGTTCGTCGCGGGTCCGGCAGCGTCTTGGCAGCCGGTGAGAATCGTCATCGCGATTACGGCCACTCCGGCCATCACCGTCTTCGTGATCGTCCGCATCGTCCCTTCTCCCTGGATCGGATCTCGTTGGGGGCCACGGTACTCATGATGCCGCTCGTCGCCACATCGTTAAGAAACACCTCCCGGCATGCGCCGAGGCATGAGCATGCCGCCGGCTCGTTGACGCTCGAGACCGCGCCTTGGTATGGTAGCGCGCGCTTCCCTCTTTTCCCGTCTGCATGCGGTGCACGATGCGTATCCAGTTCCGCTCTTCGGCGTCCCCGGGTCTCGTCGCCGTCTTCCTGCTTCCGATTCTCGCGGTGAACCTGTCCGCCCAGGCCGGCCCGCTGCCCCAGCGGGCTGAGCGCATCGCCGCTTCGGGGCCGGTCACGCCCTGGCCGAGACCCATTCCGGTGCGCCTGAAGCCGGCCGGCCCGGACGACATGCTCGTGACCACCCTCGGGGAGGTCTCGACGCCCCTGGCCGACGGAACGTTCGATCCGGTGGCCGACCGAGTGACGACCCGGGATGGGCGCGTGCTCGACGACTACTACACGGACTCGTTGGGCATCACGTATTACAGACCGATCGACAAGTCGGTCTTTCCACTGCCGCCTTCGGGGTGGTGCTCGTGGTACTACTACTACCGGGTCATCACGCCGGCCGAGGTGCTCGCGAACGCGCGCTGGATGGCCGACAACCTCGGTCCGTATGGCGCCAACTGGATCCAGATCGACGACGGATGGCAGGGGAGCGGGCCGAACACGCGTGAGAATCGTGATCCGACGGGCATCGATCCCCGCTTCGAGAAGATGGGGATGAAGGCGCTGGCCGACTCGATCCGCTCGCTCGGCATGGAGGCCGGCATCTGGCTCGCGCCGCACGGTCAGAGCAACGTCGATGTCGTGAATCGGACCGGGGCGTTCCTGAGGGGCCCGAACGGTGACCAGCGGGCCTTCCGCAGCTGGACGGGCACCTATCTCCTCGATCCCACCGAGCCGGCCGCCCACCAGTATCTGAGGGACCTCTTCGGGGGGCTCCGGCGAGACGACTTCACCTACTTCAAGGCCGACGGCCAGACCGTCGTGCTCGACCAGTACGAGAAAGCGCTGCGCTACATGGCCGGTCCCGTGCCCGAAGGAGACTCGGTGAGGGCGGCCGAGGAAGTCTATCGCCCCACGCTCGAGACGATCCGGGACGCAATAGGTGCGAAGTCGTATCTGCTCCTCTCCTGGGGGCCGGACCTCGCGGGCATCGGGCTGACGGTCGGTGGACGCACTGCGGACGACGTCGTGGGCAGCTGGGAAGGCTTCATGATCGCCGAGGACGCGACGAACAGCTTCGCCTTCCTGAACAACGTGGCGTGGTACTCCGACCCGGACGCGCTGCTGGTGCGTCCGCCCATGACCGACGGGACGGCACGGGCGTGGGCCACGCTGTACGGTCTGACCGGCCAGGCGCTGATGGCCAGTGACCGGATGCCGGACCTGCCGGCCTCGCGCGTCGACATCCTGAAGCGGGTGTTTCCGGCGACCGATGTACGTCCGCTCGACCTCTATCGGCCCGAAAACGTCCACAAGACCGTCGTGGACCTGAAGGTCTCGGACCTCGGACGGCACTACGACGTCGTGGCGCTCTTCAACCACGATGCCGACCGGTCGATGAACCGCCTCCTGTCCTGGAAAGAGCTGGGCCTCGATCCAGACCGGGCCTACCACGTCTACGACTTCTGGAGCGGCGTCTATCTCGGGGCGTGGGATCATGGGGTCTTCCTGGATGTCCCCCCCGAGGACGTGCGCGTGATCACGCTCGTGCCCGCCGCGTCGAGGCCGGTGCTCGTTTCCACGAACCGCCACATCACCCAGGGGTGGGTGGATCTCGCGGCGCTCGGCTCGGAGAGACCCGATTCCGCACCCGCACTGTCCGGTGAGAGCCGGGTCGTCGGTGGCGACGCCTATACGTTGACGTTCGGGCTGCCGGCCGCGTCGGCCACCTACAGGATCGCTTCCGCGACCACGACGGGTGAGGCCGGGAAGCCCAACCCCCGGGTCACCTTCGAGAGCCATCAGGGATACGCCACCGCGACCATCGCCTCGAGCGTCTCACAAACCGTGTCCTGGGAGGTGCGCTTCGCCCCGACCGAGGCGTACCACTACCCCGTCGGCGCCCAGGGCCCGCTCGAGGCCCGACAGCGCTCGGCGACCTCGGTGGAGCTCACCTGGCCGACCGAGTACTATCTGCACGCCGGATACCGCATCGCCGTGGACGGCCGGCCGGCCGGCGTGACCTTCCAGCCGTGGGCCACCGTCCGGGGTCTGGCGCCGGGTCGGGAGCACACGTTCGAGGTGCGCGAGGTGTGGACGGACGGAACCGTGGCATCTCGAGCGCTGTCGACCGCCATCACGCTGACGGGATCGGACGGTGCGGCGGCGTCGGGTCGGTAGTGCCCGGAACGTGGGGTACGGCGCGGCGTGAAGGCACCTGGCGCGGATCCTGCAAACGCCCCCCTCCGGGAGGGCGTGCGTCATCTGGTCGCGCCCGAGGGAGCACTTCGGAGCGCCTCGGGTGTACACGCCTCTTCACAGACCCTCCGACGAATCCATTTCGATAACTCGATAACGGAACTCGCTTCATGATGCGTGATACGCGAATCCTGGTGGGCGCCGCCCTCGTGGCGGGTGTGCTCGTCGCCGGATGCTCCAAACAGAAGGCATCGGCCGACACCAACGGGGCGGGTGCGACCGCCCAACCGAGCAGCTCGCTGCCGCAGGGTCACCCCGACGTCTCCAACTCGACCGCCAGGCCTCCGCTCAAGGGCACGGTCCTGGAGACCATGAACTCCGGCGGCTACACGTATGTCAGGCTGGATGTCGGGGGTAGCGAGGTCTGGGCCGCCGGACCGACTACGCAACTCGCGGTCGGCGACACGGTGTCGGTGTCCACGTCTATGCCGATGCAGAACTTCCAGAGCAAGACCCTGAACCGGACCTTCGACAAGATCTACTTCACCGAAGGCTTCCTGAAGCCGGGCCAGAGCGCGCCGCAAGGGGTCGCCGGGCCGGGACAGGGCGTCGTCGAGCAAACGATCGACGCCGGACAGTACACGTACATCCAGGTCACGTCGGGGGGCTCGGAGATGTGGCTCGCGGCGCCGGCGACGAAGCTCCAGAAGGGTCAGGCCATCTCGTGGAGCGGCGGTACCCCGATGCAGAACTTCCAGAGCAAGACGCTCAACCGGACCTTCGACAGCATTCTCTTCGTCGGTGGCGTGACCGTGGCCACGGGAACCTCCGGCACCTAGCAACCAACTCCTGCCCATGCTCGAAGTCCTTCGCCAACCCTGGCCCTGGTATGTCGCCGGCCCGCTCATCGGGCTCGTCGTCCCCTTCGTGTTCTGGTACGGAGGGAAGAAGTGGGGTGTCTCGTCGGCGTTCCAGCACCTGTGCGCGGCCACGCTGCCCCGCAAGATCGAGTACTTCCGCTACGACTGGTGGAAGGAAGGCGACTGGAACCTGGCCATGGCGTTGGGCATCCTGGTCGGCGGCTTCATCGGTGGGCGCGTCCTGTCACACCCGGGCTACGTCGTGGCCATCAGTGACGCGGCGCGCGCCCACCTCTCGTCGCTCGGCATCACCGACTTCCACGGCCTGGTTCCCCGGCAGCTCTTTTCGCTGGGAAGCCTTCTGACCTTCCCGGGCATCCTGGTCGTCCTGGGGGGCGGATTCCTGGTGGGGTTCGGCGCTCGCTGGGCCGGCGGCTGCACGTCCGGCCACGCCATCTCGGGCCTCTCGAATCTGATGCTCTCCTCGTTTGTGGTGGTCATCGGGTTCTTCATCGGCGGGCTGATCTCGGCCCACTTCATCCTCCCCGCGATCCTGTGAGGAGGGGAGGCATGAGCGCGCAACCCGACACGCAGGTCGAGACCCGGGAGGAGGGGAAGGGGCCGGGCGAGTCCCGGGTGGTCTATTTCGGGCTCGGCGTCTACCTGGGCACGCTGTTCATCAAGTCCGAGGTGGCCTCCTGGTTCCGCATCCAGGAGATGTTCGACTTCGCCAGCATCCACATGTACGGCGTCATCGGGCTCGCGGTCCTCGTCGCCGCGTCGGGGCTCACGGTGATGAAGAGGCTGCGCATCCGGACGATCCGCGGCGAAGTCATCCACTATCCTAGCCCGGAAGAGACTCGCCCGAGCGCGCAGCACGTCCTTGGCGGCGTCGTCTTCGGTCTTGGTTGGGGACTGCTGGGCGCGTGCCCGGGTCCGATCTTCGCGCTCGTGGGCGCGGGGATCCCGGTGATGATCGTGGCGCTCTTCGGGGCACTGGCGGGCGCGTGGGTCTACGGGCTGGTGAGGCCGAACCTGCCGCATTGACGGGTCGGCAGGCCGCTCCCCCACCGATCGACAGGCAGGCCCGGTCGCTCCTCGAGCGGCACCCGTCGCTTCACGAGCGGGCCGGCGTGTGTTCCCTTCCGGTCCACGGGTACCCCATCGAGACGTTCTTGCGATTTTAAACGTTTGTATCGGATCCCGCCTACGGGGACCGATGCCGACGGGATCGAGCAGGAGGAGATGGAGGGGATGGAGCAGGGATCCACCGGGGAGGGCCCCTCGGGCAAGCGGCTGGCGGTTCTTTCGCTGGCCGCCCTGGGTGTGGTGTACGGCGACATCGGGACCAGCCCGCTGTACGCGTTACGGGAGAGCTTCCACGAGAGCTACAGCATGCCGGTGGAGCCGACGAACGTGCTCGGCGTGCTCTCCCTCATCTTCTGGTCGCTCCTCCTCGTCATCTCCGTCAAATACCTGGTCTTCGTGCTGCAGGCCGACAACCGAGGTGAGGGTGGGATCCTGGCGCTCGCCTCGCTCGTCACGCCGATGGAGGAAGGACGGGAGGGGAGTCGGCGCGTGCTCATCCTGCTCGGGCTCTTCGGCGCGGCGCTCCTCTACGGTGACGGGATGATCACGCCCGCCATCAGCGTGTTGTCCGCGGTCGAAGGTCTCCAGGTGGCGACGCCCGTCTTCCAGTCGTACGTCGTGCCGATCACGGTCGTGATCCTGATCCTGCTCTTCTTCTTCCAGAGCGAAGGGACGGAGCGGGTGGGCAGGGTCTTCGGGCCTATCACCCTGGTCTGGTTCCTCGTCCTGGGCCTGCTCGGCATATACCAGATCGTCCAGGAGCCGAGCGTGCTCTGGGCCATGAGCCCCCACCACGCCGTGCGCTTCTTCACCCACAACGGCCTGAGGGGAATCCTCGTGCTGGGCAGCGTCTTCCTGGTCGTGACCGGGGGCGAGGCCCTATACGCGGACATGGGCCATTTCGGGTCGAAGCCCATCCGCATAACCTGGTTCGCGGTGGTGCTGCCCGGGCTGCTGCTGAACTACTTCGGTCAGGGAGCGCTCCTCATCCGGAACCCCGCCGCCATCGAGAACCCGTTCTATCGGATGGGGCCCGAGTGGGCGGTATACCCGATGGTCGTCATGGCCACGGCGGCGACCGTGATCGCCTCCCAGGCCGTGATCTCAGGGTCCTACTCGCTGGCCATGCAGTCGATCCGGCTCGGCTATAGCCCGCGGCTCCAGATCGAGCATACCTCCGAGAGCGAGATCGGACAGATCTACATCCCAGAGGTCAACTGGGCGCTCATGGTCGCCTGTATCGGCCTGGTCATCGGGTTCGGCAGCTCGAGCAACCTGGCCTCCGCGTACGGGGTGGCCGTCACCACGACGATGGTCATCACCACGATCCTCTTCTACGTGCTCGCCCGCGAGAAGTGGAACTGGCCCCTGTGGGCCGCGCTCGGCCTCTCGGCGCTCTTCATCGTGGTCGATCTCGCCTTCTGGCTCACCAATCTGGTCAAGATCCCGTCCGGTGGATGGTTTCCCCTCGTCGTGGCCGCCGGAGTCTTCCTGCTCATGACGACCTGGCGGTCCGGCCGCAGGCTGCTGGCGTCACGAATGAAGGCCCGGGAGCTTCCGATCGCCGACTTCATCGAGAACGTCATGCGGCACCCGCCGATGCGCGTTCCCGGAACGGCGATCTTCATGTTCAGCGATCCCCAGGGGACCCCGCGAGCGCTCCTGCACAACCTGAAGCACAACAAGGTGCTGCACGAGCAGGTGGTCTGCCTCGCGATCAGGGGGGAGGACGTTCCTCACGTCCGGACCGCGGACCGCGTCACCCTGGTTCCGCGAAGGCACGGCTTCTTCACGCTGATCCTCAAGTACGGCTTCATGGACGACGTCGACGTCGAGAGAGAGATGGCGAAGCTCCACGGCGAGCAGGGGCTCGATCTGAAGCCGATGACGACGACGTACTTCCTGGGCCGGGAGACGCTCGTGCCGAGCGACGACGGCTCGGGCATGGCCTTCTGGCGCGAGCGTCTGTTCGCGTTCATGAGTCACAACGCGCGCTCCCCGGCGCCCTTCTTCGGCCTGCCTCCCAACCGCGTGGTCGAGATCGGAGCCCGCGTCGAGCTCTGAGCCTACGGGCACCCCCGGCCCGCCACGCCGGAGGGGCCGGCAACCCTCCTCGCCGATGCTCTTGCCTCTGAACGATGTTCGGCGTTTATTCGGTACTACGCCAGGTTCTTCCCGCAGACGTGAGGATGACGTGATGAATGGTGCGGATCTGCTTCCCGAGTTCGATCAGGAGATGGCCAACACGCGCAAGATGCTCGAGCGCGTTCCCGACGAGCAGTTGGCGTTCAAGCCACACGAGAAGTCCTTCAGCCTGCTCGAGCTCGCGAGCCACGTCGCCAACCTGCCCACCTGGATCGGTATCACCCTGAACACCGCGGAGCTCGATGTCGACGTCGACCGGCCGTGGGAGCGCGAGCAACCGACCTCGCGCGACGAGATCCTGGCCGAGTTCGACAAGGCCGCGAAGGAGGCACGCCCGATCCTGGAGGCGGCCACCGACGGGGATTTCGAAGCCACCTGGACACTTCGTTCGGGCGAGCAGGTCTGGTTCACGATGCCCAAGTCGGCGGTGTACCGCTCCTTCGCCCTCAATCACCTCATTCACCATCGTGCCCAGCTGAGCGTCTACCTGCGCCTGCTCGAGGTTCCGGTGCCCGGAATGTACGGACCGTCGGCGGACGAGCCGCAGTAGGCCCTCCCGGAACGCTTCAGGTGCCTCGACCGGACTCAGCCCCTATAATGGCCCCTGTGTCGAGGGGCCTGCCCCCGTGTCCGTCCGTCACTCCCGGAGAATACCGTGGCGAAAAGACCTGAAGAGCCCGTGCAGATCGGCGACGACTCCCCGCAGGAAGAGCAGCTTGCCGCTCCCCGACGCGACCCCGAGCCCTCTCCGGTGTCACGGCGCAGGTTCTTCGTCCGGGCCGGACAGCTCGGAGGCGCGCTCCTGTTCGCCGGGCCCGCCGCCGCTCGCGGGCTGACCGTAGCGCCGCCTCCGAGCGAGGAGGCCGCGCTCGCCCTCGAGCATGGGGTCCTGCTTCAGGGCGGGCCGCAGCCCGAAAGCCTCTTCTCCGGCCTCCGTTGGCGCATGCTCGGTCCGTTCCGTGGCGGCCGTGTGGACGCCGTCTCGGGCGTGCCCGGCCGCCCCAACGAGTTCTACTTCGGTGCGGTCAACGGCGGGGTCTGGAAGACCATCGACGCGGGACGCGTGTGGGAGCCGGTCTTCGACGACCAGCCGGTCGCCTCCATTGGCGCCCTGGCCGTGGCTCCGTCCGCACCGGACGTGGTCTACGTGGGGAGCGGCGAGTCGACGCTGCGCGATTCGGTCGGCTACGGCAACGGGATGTACAAGTCCACCGACGCGGGCAAGACGTGGACGCATCTCGGCCTCGAGAGCACGCAGCACATCGGGAAGATCGCGGTGGATCCCACCGATCCCGACCGGGTGTTCGTCGCGGCCATCGGGCACTTCTACGGGCCCGGGGAGCAGCGCGGGGTCTTCCGCTCGACGGACGGGGGCAAGTCCTGGAAGAAGGTCCTCTACAAGAACGAGGACGTCGGCGCGATCGAGGTCGTGATCGACCCCACCAATCCCCAGGTGGTCTACGCCGGGCTCTGGAACACGAAGCGTCCTCCATGGTTCGTGTACGCGCCCACGAACGGGCCGGGCGGCGGCATCTACAAGTCCACCGACGGTGGGGACAGCTGGACCGAGCTCGAGAACGGGCTGCCCACGAAGGGGATCGGCCGCACGGGAATCGCCGTGTGCCCGAGCGAGCCGAACCGTCTCTACGCCTTGGTGGACAACCTCCTCCCTCCGCCTGGCGCGCCCGCACCGACCACACCGGCCGGCGGCTACGGGACCGACGCGGCGGGGCAGGGCGGCTTCTTCCGCTCCGACGACGGCGGAGCCAGCTGGACCAAGCTGTCGGACGACTCCGCCTTGTGGGGACGTGGCTGGTACTTCGAGCATGTGGTCGTCGACCCCGAGGACGCCGACATCGTCTACGTGGCGAACGTTTCCGTGTCTCGCTCGACGGACGGCGGGCACAGCTGGGTCCCGCTGCGAGGATCGCCCGGCGGCGACGACTACCATCAGGCGTGGATATCGCCGGACGACACGAACACGATGATCCAGTCGAGCGACCAGGGATGCATCATCACGCGCAACGCGAAGGCCGAGGACCCCCGCGAAGTCACCTGGAGCTCCTGGTACAACCAACCGATCGCGCAGATCTACCATGTCTCCGTGGATCCGCGATTCCCCTACTGGGTCACCGGGGCGCAGCAGGACAGCGGCGCCGTGGCGGTGCGCTCGAGGGGCAAGTTCGGCGAGATCTCCATGCGCGACTGGGAGCCGATCAGCGCCGGGGGCGAGAGCGGGTGCACCGTGGGTGATCCGCTGCACCCGGGCATCATCTACGGCGGCACGGGCCAACGGTACGACCTGGAGCGCAACCGGATCATCGAGGGCACCACCTCGCCGCAGAGTCCCGAGCCCGCGCGTACCGACTGGACCCAGCCGCTCGTGCTGTCGCCGGCGGATCCACGCGCCCTCTACTACGCGAACCAGTTCCTGTTCGAGTCGACCGACAGCGCCCAGTCGTGGAAGCAGATCAGCCCGGACCTGACGCGGCCCGACCCCGGCGTCCCGTCCAACCTCGACGCGGCGGCGGCGGCGGCCAGCTTCCGGAACGGGAAGCGCGGGGTGATCTACACGATCGCGCCCTCTCCGCTTCTCGTACCGATGCTCTGGGTCGGGACGGACGACGGGCTCATCCACGTGAGCATGAACGACGGCAAGAGCTGGCAGGACGTGACGCCGCCCGAGCTGACCCCGTGGAGCCGCGTGACCACCATCGAGGCGTCCCACTTCGACTTCCACACGGCCTACGCGAGCGTCGACCGGCATCAGCTCCAGGACTTCGACCCGTACGTCTATCGCACCCGCGACATGGGCAAGAGCTGGGAGAGGATCACCGACGGCCTCCCGGAGGGCGTCTACGTGCACGTGGTCCGGGAGGATCCGGAGCGGCGGGGCCTCCTCTTCGCCGGCACGGAGCGCGGGGCCTTCGTATCCTTCGACGACGGGGACCACTGGCAGCCGCTGCAGCTGAACTTGCCGGTCACGTCCGTGCGCGATTTCCAGATCTACCAGGACGACCTGATCGTCGCGACGCATGGACGCGGATTCTGGGTGATCGACGACATCAGCGCACTGCGCCAGATCGACGACTCGGTGGCCCAGGCCGACGCGTACCTCTTCAAGCCGGCCGACCAGATCCTGGTGGATCAGGGCAACGACAACGGCACCGGCGTCCAGAAGGACGAGCCCATCACCCCCAATCCGCCCGAGGGGGTGTACATCGACTACTACCTGAAGGCGGACGCGGGCGCGCCGGTCACGCTCGAGATCTTCGATGCCTCGGGGGCGAGCCTGGCGACCTTCCCGGCCCCCCAGGGTGCGTCCGGGCGGGGGCGGGGCGGTCGCGGTGGCGGCGGGATTCCCAGAACGACGGCCCTTTGGCGGCCGGAGCCCGAGCCGTTCCGCACGGATGCCGGGATGCACCGCGTGACCTGGCTCCCCTACACGGGGCGGAATCGGGGATTCGGCGATTTCGGAGGCCGAGGGCGTGGCCCACAGCCCAAGATCGTGCAGCTTCCCGGGGACTTCACCGTGAAGCTCACGGTGGGCGGGCAGAGCTACACGCAGACGTTCACGGTGAAGCCGGACCCGACCACGAGGGCCGCGCAAGAGTCGGCGATGTAGGGAATACCGTTCGACCCTCCCCCTCCTCGGGGAGCCGACGAGATCCTGCTGGCGAGCTCGGTCCGTGAGATCGTTCCCGTCCACCTTGCCGACGTTACCGCCGCCGCCTACCGTGCCTGCATCGGCCTGCCCGCACGATCGCACCCTTCGCGTATCCGAGGCCCATCATGGTTCGCTCCGTCGTTCGCGTCCTGGCACTCCTTTCGCTCTGCGCGGGTCCCGTCGCGGCCCAGATCTCCACGGCTGAATACGCGGCGCGCCGTGAGGCGCTGGCCTCCCGCATCGACAGCGGGGTGGTGGTCGCCTACGGTGGGCGAGAGCCGGTGCGGCACGTCCCGGCGTTCTATCAGCTCCCGTCCTTCCGCTACTTGACGGGATTCCTGGAGTCGGACGCTGCGTTCGCGATGGTGAAGAGCGGCGGACACACGACCGCGATTCTCTTCCTGGCGCGGTCCAACCCCCGCCGTGCGCTCTACTACGGCACCCGGAAGACCTCGGCCGAGGTGGCGCGGGATCTGGGGATGCGGGCGCGCTTCACGAGCGAGCTGGACGCGTTCGTCGATTCCCTCGTGGGCCGGGGCCTCCCGGTCTACTCGGTGTCGGACATACAGGCGAGTGAGTTCAGTACGAGTGATTCGGTCAGTCCCGGACGGCTCTTCGTTCGCCGACTGGAAGCCCGCACCCCCGGTCTCCAGGTGCGGGAGATCGACGACTGGGTCGACCAGATGCGGGCAAAGAAGAGTCCCGCGGAGATCGCGCTCCTGAAGAAGGCGGGCGAAATCTCGACGCGGGCGCACGAGGCCGCCCTCAGGGCCATTCGTCCCGGGATGGGCGAGAACGAGATCCAGGCGATCATGGAGTCGACCTACCGCAGTCTCGACGCAGACGGGCCCGGCTACACGTCGATCGTGGGATCCGGCCCGAACTCGACGGTTCTCCACTACCCGGCGGGGATGCGCAAGGCGCGCTCCGGCGAGGTCGTGCTCATGGACGTTGCGGCCTACTACCAGGGATATTCCGCCGACATCACGCGCACCTTTCCCGTGGACGCCACGTTCACACCCGCGCAGCGCGAGCTCTACGCGGTGGTGCTCGCGGGGCAGAAGGCCGGAGAGCGACAGTTCCGCCCAGGTGGCTCACCCGCGGAGGAGAACGACTCGATCTACGCCGTCTTCAAGGCCGGCCTGACCCACCTGGGGCTGATCGAATCGGGCGACGCGGCGTTCGACCCGCCTCCGGGTCTATGCCCGGGCAACTGGGCCAACGACGACGGCACGTGTCCGCAGTGGTACCTGTACGCGTACCACGGCTTCTCGCACGGTATCGGGTTGGACGTCCACGATCCGTCCCAATTCTCGAACCTCTCGCCCCACCGTTTCCAGCCCGGCGACGTGTTCACCCTCGAGCCGGGACTCTACGTCCGTGAGCGGGTGTTGGACGATCTGCCCGATACTCCGCGCAACCGGACGTTCATCGCGCACGCGCGCGACGCGGTTGCTCGCTATCGCAACATCGGTATCCGGATCGAGGACGACTACCTGATCACGGAGAGCGGTGTGGAGCGCATCACCAGCGTCCCACGGGAGATCGACGAGATCGAGGCGATCCGGAAGCAGATGAAGTGGGAGTGAGCCTCGAGGCAGAGCCCGCGGCGAGCGCCGGCCCGCGAGAGACGGCGGGCCGGCGCATCGACACCGACCGAGGAACCTCACTTCCTCCTGATCGTCAGGATCCGGACCGGTGGGCTCAGCTGCTGGCCCTTCACGGGCCGTGCCTGGATGCGGCGCACCAGGTTCATCCCCTCCGTCACGCGCCCGAACACGGCGAAGCCCTGCCCGTCCGGATTGCGCATCCCGCCGAAGTCCATCGACGGTTGACGGCCGATCACGATCGAGAAGCTCGACGTGCCGGTATCGGGACCCCAGCGTGCCATCGAGAGCGCACCGTCGACGTGGCGGAGCCCCGTCTCGCTCGTCCGCTCCAACGGGATCGGCGGGAATTCGCTGTTGGAGTTCTCCCGAGAGAGGGCGACCTGGATGACCTGGATCTTGATCGAGTCGTCGGGCTGGTCGTCCATCCGCACCGAGCGGAAGAACTGCGCGCCGTCGTAGAGGTGGGCATCCACGTACCGCAGGAAGTTCGTCACCGTGATCGGCGCCCGTGCGGAATCCAACTCGGCCTGGATGTCGCCGAGCTCGGTCTCGATCACGATCGGGATCTGCCCGGGACCCGTCTGGGCGGGCAGGGGGCCCGCCAGGGCCGCGAGGGCCGACAGTGCCAGCAAGGAGCTGCCTCGACGCATCGTGTTTCGCATCCGGTTGTCCAGGGGGGCCGATCGGGTCATTGACCCGACCAAGAATAGGGGCGGAGACCCGTGCCGCCACCCTTCCGGGACGGAGTGGTGAGCGGCGGGAAGGTGGCGCTCATCCGCGGACCATCTTCTCGAGCTTGAGCACCGTGTTCCAGTTCCTGCCCGTGCACGCCCCGCCGATCCTCTTCTCGATGAGCGCGTTGGTCAGCTTCGATCGACCGATTCCGGCCGGGTAGACGGTGTAGATCTCCCGCACGCCGGCCCGCACCACCTCCGGTCCGGAGATGACCTCCCGGAGCGCTCGGATCGCGGCCGCTCCCGGCGGCTCCCGGAAGAACAATACGAGTAGGTGGCTCGGATCGTCCCGGGCGGTTTCGGGGAACGGGTTGGCGCCCACCACCTGCCGCCACTCGGCTTCCGTTCGCACGAAGAAAACGGTGTCGAGTCCGAGCCGACGCTCCGCTTCCCTCTCGAGCATACGCTCGACCTCCGCGGCGTCCGCTATGGCGCTGCGGAAGACGAGGTTGCCACTCTGGAGCAGCGTACGGGCGTCGCCGAGGCCGAGGTCGGCGGCGAAGCTGCGCAGCTCGGCCATCGCGATCTTCTTGTGGCCACCGACGTTGACGCCCCGGAGGAGCGCGACATACGTGTTCATGTGAGACTCCCGAACGTAGGTTCATCGGGTCGGCGAACCGCCGGTCAGCATCCCCATATATAAGGAGCCGTCGTGAAGCCCCTCGACCGCCGTCAGTTCCTCACCCGCGTCGCCGGCACCTCGGCACTGGCCGCCGCGGGCATTCCGGGCCTGGGCGGCGCCGCTCCGCTCGGGTCGAGCACCGCCCCCGCGGGCGGGGGCGCCCCGCGGGGCACGGCCGGCCTCGCCGATCCGGCGCTCCGGCCCCTTCCGCTCGGCTCGATCCGTCCACGTGGCTGGCTCCAGCGTCAGCTCCGCATCCAGGCCGAGGGCCTCAGCGGGCATCTCGACGAGTTCTGGCCCGACGTGGCCGCCAGCCAGTGGTTCGGAGGCGACGCGGAAGGATGGGAGCGGGCGCCCTACTGGATGGACGGTGTCGTGCCGCTCGCCTGGACGTTGGACGACGACGCGCTGAAGCAAAAGATCGCCGGACACGTGGACCAGATCGTCCGGGGGCAGCGCTCCGACGGCAGGTACGGGCCGGTGGCTGCGTCCAGCGGCTCGCGGCCCTACGACGTGTGGGCCGTCTTCCTCGTGAACAAGATGATGGTGCAGTACCACGAGGTGAGTGGCGACGACCGGGTCTTCCGAACGGTGGAGGCCAGCCTGCGCGAGCTGAGCAGCGGGTTGGCGGATACGCCGCTCTTCCAGTGGGGCAAGTACCGCTGGTTCGAGGGCCTGGTGGCGACGTACTACGTGTACGAGCGGACGGGGGAGCCCTGGCTGCTCGACCTCGCCCGGACGCTCCGCGAGCAGGGCACCGACTACCCGGCCATCTACGCCGGTGAGGCGATTACCTCGCCGACGCCTCGACGCGGGCGCTGGACGTGGGACAAGCACGTGGTCAACACGGCCATGGCGCTCAAGGCGGGCGCGCTCGCCTGGCGGCTCGACCAGCGCGATGCCGACCGGGGCTTTCCCGCGCACATGCTCGCGATCCTCGACCGGTACCACGGTCAGGTCACGGGCATGTTCACCGGGGACGAATGCCTGGCGGGCCGCAACCCCATCCAGGGGACCGAGCTCTGCTCGGTGGTGGAGTGCATGTACTCCCTCGAGGTGTTGGCGTCCGTATTCGGCGAGGTCTCCTGGGCCGACCGGCTGGAACGGGTCGCCTTCAACGCGCTCCCGGCCACGTTCAAGCCGGACATGTGGGCGCACCAATACGATCAGCAGGTCAACCAGGTCCAGTGCACCGTCAACCCCGACTACATGTGGAGCACGAACGGGCCCGACTCGAACCTCTACGGCCTGGCGCCCAACTATGGGTGCTGCACGTCGAACATGCACCAGGGGTGGCCGAAGCTGACGGCCCACCTCTGGATGGCGACGCCCGACGAGGGGCTGGCCGCGGTGGCGTATGCGCCGAGCGAAGCCACCTTCCGATCACACGATGTGCCGGTGAAGGTCACGCTGGACACCGACTATCCGTTCCGGGAGACGCTCGACCTGACCGTGAGCGCCGAGCGCACGGTCTCCTTCCCGCTCGTGCTGCGGGTGCCGGGCTGGGCAGATGGGGCCACCATACGCGTGGGTGACGAGTCGCCCAGGCCGATGGAGGCGGGGACGTTCCACCGGGTCGAGCGCCGGTGGGACGGCGGATCCACGTCCGTCACCGTGCATCTTCCGATGCGCCCCCGCGTGACCGTCCGCTACAACGACGCGGTCGCGGTCGAGCGCGGGCCCCTCGTCTACAGCCTCCTCCTGGACGAGACGTGGAACCGCGTGCACGAGGGCCAGCCCCAGCGGGAGCTCCCGCACGGCGACTTCGAGGTGCGGCCGCCGTCCTCGGACTGGAACTACGGCCTCGTCATCGATCCGGGGCGGCCCGAGGAAGGACTTGCGTTCGAGGAGCGCCCGGTCGGGGAGCGCCCCTTCTCGCCCTCCGGGGCGGGGATGCGGGCCCGGGCCGAGGGGAGGAGGATGCCCGACTGGAAGCTCGAGCACGGGTGGGCCGGCGAGATCGCTCCGGGCGCTCACACTTCCCGGGAGCCCCGGGAGAGTCTGGTCCTCATTCCCTACGGCTGCACCAACATCCGGGTCACGGAGTTTCCGCGTCTGAAGGCGTAGGGAGGTGCCCGGAGACCCCGGGGGCCGTCATTGCCTCGATGATCGCCGGCCAGGCGTATCAGGCGTATAGCGTCGGTCCCGCGCCTACGACGCGCTGAGTGTGGTCCTGAAGTCGTTGGCGCCGAACGAGATGACTGTAAGAAAACAAAACCCTTGCTCGTAGTACTGGCATACCATAGTAATGCGGGTCCAATCGGGGGCGTTCTGGCTCGGGCCGCCCCCGGTGTGGCATGGTATGGTCCACGGGCCGAGGAGGATGCGTGGGTAGAGGTTCATTCGTTCGATTGCCCCACGGGCGCATCTTCGCCATCCTTGTAGACCGTTCTACATCTTGAGTCGAATGTTCTGCAGCCTTTATACGAGTGGGATGCGCGACGGACGGCTGTTCGCCAGGAGTGCAGGTTGCCACGGCGCTCGCCCTGCCCTAGGCGGAAATCCCCGCCCCCGGGCGTTGGACACGATCCTTCATTTTGGCGGGCACTCCATAGGCCCGGTTTGTGAGCGTGAACATGCGGGTCTCGAAACGACCCGGGATGACAGGTGACCTCCCGGGTTTCAATGACGAGGAGCAGGAAATGAGAAAATGGATTGTTTGCACGACGGCGGCGTTCATGCTCGCGCTCGCGAGCGTGGTGCCGGCGTCCGCGCAGCAGCAGACCGGACGCGTCATCGGTCTGGTCGTTGACGCGGAAACCGGCCAGCCCCTCGTGGGCGCGCAGGTGAACGTCGAGGGCACGACCATCGGGATGCTGGCTAACAACGATGGCCGCTTCCTTCTGCAAAACGTCCCCACGGGGGACCACACGATACACGTGGAGCGGATCGGTTACGCGATCGGCAACCAGACCGTGACCGTGACGGAGGGCGGTACGGCGACCGCGAACTTCCAGCTCCAGCCACAGGCTGTGCAGCTCGAGGGGATGGTGGTCACCGGATACGGCTCTCAGCGCCGGGAGGACATCACCGGCTCGGTGGCGAGCGTCAAGGCGGATCAGTTCGTCCAGGCGCCGGCCCGGGACGCGGCGACCCTGATCGCAGGGAAGATCGCGGGCCTGACCGTGAACTCGCCCAGCGGTGACCCCACCGCGACCTCGGAGATCATGCTTCGCGGCATCACGACGGTCGAGGGCTCGAAGTCTCCCCTCGTCCTGGTCGACGGTGTGCCGGGCGACCTCAACACGGTCGCTCCTCAGGACATCGAGTCGATCGACGTGTTGAAGGACGGCTCGGCGGCGGCCGTGTACGGCTCGCGCGCCTCGAACGGCGTCATCTTCATCACGACGCGGAAGTACAAGGGCGGCGCGCCCACGATCCGCTACCAGGGCTACACGAGCTATCAGCAGCTGTACCGGCAGCCCGACTTCCTCAACGCGGCGGACTATCGGAGCCTGATCAGCCAGGGCTACCCGCTCCAGGACTACGGCTACAACACGGACTGGCAGTCGCTCATGCTGCGCCAGCCGATGAGCACCACGCACGACGTCACGCTCACGGGCGGCGCCGCGAACACGAGCTACACCGCCTCGCTGAACTACGACGACCGCCAGGGCATCATGCTCAAGTCGCAGGACAAGATCCTGACCGGGCGGGTCCACATCACCCACTCGATGTACGACGGGCGCCTCCAGGTCGACGCGAACCTGGTCGACCGGATCGAGAACAACCCGTCGCCGAGCCGCGGCATCTACAACTACGCGTGGCGGCAGACGCTCATCCGCAACCCCACGGACCGGATCTACGACGACAGCGGAAACTGGCAGGAGCGCGGCGTCTACTTCTACCTGAACCCGCTCGGATACATCAAGGAGCGGTCCGACGAGACGCAGAATCACAACATGCGTCTGCACGGGACGGTGACGCTGCGGCCGATTCCGACCCTGAGCCTCCAGCTCCTCGGCGGCACGCAGCGGGGCGACAACTCGGACTCGTATTCGACGACGTTCAACAACTTCGAGCAGGTGTCCGCGGGCCGTCCGGGCAACGCAGGCAAGAGCCTCGGAAACAGCATCTACAACATCCTGCAGCTGACCGGCACCTACTCGAACAACATCTTCGGCGGTGACGCCACCCTCCTCGGGGGCTACAGCTACGAGGACTTCACCTACGAAGGCTTCAACGCCAACAACTACGGCTTCCCCACCGACCTCTTCAGCTACAACGACCTCGGATCGGGCCTCGCGCTGCCGAACGGCCAGGCGGGAATGGGCAGCTACAAGAACGGCCACACGATCATCGCGTTCTTCGGCCGCGTGAACTACGACTGGCACAACCGCTTCCTGCTGATGGGGAGCTTGCGCTACGAGGGCAACACCCGGTTCGGCGCGGCGCACAAGTGGGGCTCGTTCCCCGCGGTGTCCGCCGGTTGGCGGCTCAGCGAGGAGAGCTTCATCAAGGACAACGCGTCCTGGATCAACGACCTGAAGGTGCGCGTGGGCTACGGCATCACCGGCATCGCGCCGAACAACGACTACCTGTCGCTGGCGAGCTATTCGTACTCGAACAGCAAGTTCCTGTACGACGGTAGCTGGGTGCCGATCCTCCGGCCCGCGCGTAACGCCAACCCCGATCTGAAGTGGGAGCGCAAGGGCGAGTTGAACGTCGGGCTCGACTTCTCGCTCTTCGAGTACCGGCTGGCCGGTAGCATCGACGTTTACAACCGCACGACGAAGGACATGCTGTACAACTACGACGTGCCCACGCCTCCCTTCCTGACGGGGTCGATCCTCGCCAACGTGGGGACGATGAAGAACAACGGGATCGAGGCGGAGCTGACGTACGACGTGGTCCGTCAGGCCAACTTCCGGTGGCAGACCAGCATCAACGGGTCGCACAACACGAACAAGCTGGCCAGCCTGTCGAACCAGCAGTACGCGACGAGCGACTGCTTCTTCAGTGGCTATACCGGCGAGCCGGTGCAGGAGTCCACGCACCGCGTCTGCGTCGGCGGCCCGATCGGCGACTTCTACGGCTACAAGGTGGTCGACGTCGACGCGAGCGGCGCCTGGATCGTGCAGGACTCGGCCGGCAACAAGATCGCATGGGCCGACCACTCGGGCACGGACAAGTCGATCCTCGGCAACGGCATCCCGAAGTACCACCTGGCGTGGAACAACAGCGTGCGCTGGGGAAGCTGGGACATGAGCACCAGCATGCGGGGCGCCTTCAAGTTCCAGATCCTGAACTTCGACCGGATGTTCTACGAGAACCCCTCGAACCTCAACGCCGGGTACAATGCGCTCCACTCGGCCTTCGATCCGGTCTTCGGCAAGGCTCTGCTCGATGCGGACCTGGCCTACACGAGCTACTACATCGAGAACGGCGACTACTGGAAGATCGACAACGTCACGCTCGGCTACACGCTGCCCGTCAGCGACATGCCGATGCTGGCGAAGGCGGTGACCAGCGCGAGGATCTACTTCTCCGGTCACAACCTCTGGACGATCACCGGATACAAGGGGCTCGACCCCGAGGTGCCGATCCTGAGCGCGGCCAGCGGGGCCCCGGCCAGAATGGCGGCGGGGTGTTCGCGGCCGGCGACGACGCGCGGGACAAGTACCCGACGACCCGCACGTTCACGCTCGGCGTGAACGTGACGTTCTGAGCCACCGGAGATCAGGGAGCATACTATGAAATATCTGACTTCACGGTCGGCGCTTCTGGTGCTCGGAACGCTTGCTGTACTTGGCACGGCGTCCTGCACCGACCTGACCGAGACTCCGTATGCGGAGATCACGCCTTCGAACTTCAACCCGACGGCGCAGGATCTGGCCGCCCTCATGGGCGACGCCTACAGCCCGCTCCGGAACATCTGGATGGGCTGGTACGGCCAGGTGGACGGCCAGGGTGAGACGGGCGACATCCTGCTGACGCCGGTGCGGCCGAACGGCTGGTACGACGGCGGCGTCTACATCCGGAACCACGAGCATCGGTGGGACGACGCCACCGGGCAGCACCGCTCGCTCTGGAGCAACGCCTACAACGGCATCACTTCGGTCAACCGGGTGCTCTACCAGATCGACCAGGGCGTCGTTCCGCTTTCGGCCGACCAGCAAGCGACTACGGTGGCCGAGCTCGGCGCGCTGCGTGCGTACTATTACGAGCTGCTGATGGACGATTTCGGGAGGATCCCGATCACGACGGACTTCGGGGACACCACGCTCCCGACGCAGAGCACGCGTCAGCAGGCATACGACTTCGTGGTGAGCGAGCTGACGAGCGCCATACCGAACCTGTCGACCGAGACGGGCGCGGCCACCTACGGCCGGATGAACGCTTGGGCCGCCAAGGCGATCCTCGCGCGGGTCTACCTGAATTCGGGCGTCTACGTTGGTCAGACCAACTACGACAAGGTGATCCAGCTCTGCGACGAGATCATCAACTCGGGCAACTACCAGCTCGAGTCGAGCTATCGGGCGCCGTTCGCGAAGGACAACGAGGGCTCGACCGAGAACATCTGGGCGGTCCCCTACGACCAGATCAACGCCGGTGGAAGCAACTTCCACATGAAGACGCTCAAGCCCGAGCTGCGGTTCGTCTTCAACATGGCGGCTCAGCCGTGGGGCGGAAGCTCCTCGAGCCCGCAGTTCATCTCCACGTACGATCCCGACGACACCCGCATGGACGGGACGCCGGCCGACAACGGGCGCGGAGGCACGTGGCTCGCGGGGCCGCAGTTCACCCCCGACCACACCTACGGCTACGACTTCATCCAGTACGTGCCCAGGATCGACAGCACCACCTACGGCAACGGGTATCCCGTCTGGAAGTACGAGATCTACGCCGGTGAGACCGGCTCCTCGGACGTGGACTATCCGATCGTACGCTACGCCGAGGTCCTCATGATGAAGGCCGAGGCGCTGCTCCGGACCGGTCACCCCGACGAAGCGGCCGCGATCGTGACGCAGGTGCGGCAGCGTGACTTCTCGGCCACGGATCCGTCGAAGGCCACGGTGACGGGCGCCGAGTTGATGCAGGGCAGCTCGTACAACTACGGCTGGTACGACCAGGACGGCGTCGTCAAGGACGGCCCGGGAGGGACTCCGGTGGTCAACGGCGGCGCGGATATCCAGTACGGACGCTTCCTGGACGAGCTCGGCTGGGAGTTTGCGGCCGAAGGACACCGCAGGATCGATCTGATCCGGTTCGGGGTCTTTACGACCAAGTCGTGGTTCAACCACACGTCGGATGGTGGGGACCAACACCTGATCATTTTCCCGATCCCGAACTTCGCGCTCAACTCGAACCCGAACCTGACGCAGAACCCGGGCTACTGAGTGGCGTGATGTGAACCACGTGGTACGAGGACTCGTGTCCTGAAGGTCAGGGCGGCCCCGGCAACTGCCGGGGCCGCCCGATCTTTTTTCGTGCCGGGCGGGTATCACTGGCAGGAGGAACGGAGATGTTTCGAATCCAGAAGGTCGTGACGCTGTGCACGGCCGTCGCGGCGCTCCAGGCATGTGGCGGATCCAGCTCCGGGCCGCAGACGCCGGCCCCCGAGGGCGGTGGCGTCAACACCATGCAGCCCCAGAACAAGACCACGGGGGCGGTGTCGACCTTAAGCCCGGGCGACAGCGGGCGGCATTCGAGCGTTCTCGACCAGGTGCTCCAGGGGCGCGTTCCCGGTCTGGAAGTGGTCAACACCGATACCGGGGTCAGGACGATCAGCATCCGCGGGATGAACCGCGGCGACAGCCCGAGCTACTCGTTCGAGCCGTTGCTGATCCTCGACGGCATGCCCCAGCCGGTGGGGACGGGTGCGCTGATGGAGGCGTTGAAAGGCATCAGCATGGACGAAGTGGACAAGATCCAGGTGCTCCGGTCCGCGAGCGAGCTTGCGATCTACGGCACCAGGGGATCGTCGGGCGTGATCAAGATCACGCTCAAGAACTAGCAGACCATCCGTCGTGATTTTCGCCGGTGTTGGACACCCGGCATCGCCGGGTGAAGGAGGAAGGAGTATGTGGAGAAGCCCGCGTAACATCGGATTGGTGGCCTGCCTGGTCACGGTGGCGGGATGTGCCGGCGCGACGTCACACCCGAGGAACCCGGAGCCCTCGCCGACGGACCTCGCGGCGATCCAGGCGGCGCTGCACAGAGACAACTCCACCGGTGCGGTCACGACCATCACGGCCGAGGACCGGGGGGGGCAGCATCTCAACCTCATCGAGGAGCTTTTCAAGGGCAGGATCGCGGGTGTGCAGGTGATCGGCGGCTCCGTGCGGGTTCGGGGGGTAGCTCAGAGTCTGACCTCGCGGGGGGGCCAGGAGCCCTTGTTGATCCTCGACGGGATGCCCGCTCCGGGTGGCGTGCTCGAGACGCTCCGTGGGTTGAACCCCGACGAGGTCGAGAGCATCCAGGTGCTCAAGGACGTGAGCTCCACGGCGATCTACGGGACGCGGGGCGCCGGCGGGGTCATCCTGGTGACGCTCAAGGACGACTGAAGCTCTCGACGTGACGTGTTCCGGCCTGCTGAGGGTGGGCCGCAGGCATGCGTGGGCGCGGTCGTGCGCTGCGCCCCCACGGAGCCTACTTTCCCGGGGTCAGCCTCCCGGAAGCTTCACCCTCGCCGGATGTCGTCATGCACCACACCCACCGCCCGCACCCGCTGTCGGCGCGCCTGCGCGTCACCCTCGCCGCCTTCCTCTCGTCGCTCCTCGCCTGCTCCTCCGGCCTCCTGGCCCAGCAGGCGCCCCAGGGCGACGTTCTTCTGGACTCGGCCCTCCTGAGCGCCTACCGCTGGCGCAATCTCGGGCCGGACCGCGGCGGGCGCTCGATCGCGGCAACCGGTGTCCGGGGCCGGCCCGACGTGGCCTACTTCGGCGCCGTGGGCGGCGGGCTCTGGAAGACGACGGACGGGGGCGACACATGGATGCCGGTCACCGACGGACAGATCACGAGCGCGTCCGTGGGTGCGGTCGCGGTGAGCGAGACGAATCCGGACCTGGTCTTCATCGGCACGGGTGAGTCGGCCATCCGGGGCAACATCCTGCCGGGCGACGGAATCTACCGGAGCCGGGACGGAGGGAAGACCTGGACGCACGTCGGGTTCCGCGACGTGGACGCCATCTCGAAGATCCGCATCCATCCGACGAACCCCGACGTCGTGTTCGCAGCCGTCTTCGGCGAGTACGGCGCGCCCAGCAAGGAGCGCGGCCTCTACAAGAGCACGGACGGAGGGGACACGTGGCGGCGGGTGCTTGTATCGCGACGACAGGACGGGCGCCGTAGACGTCGCCATCGACCGGGCGCATCCGAACGTGATGTACGCGGCGCTATGGGAGGCCTACCGGAAGGAGTACACGATGTCGAGCGGGGGGCCCGGGAGCGGGCTCTTCAAGAGCACCGACGGAGGTGAGACCTGGAAGGAGATCACCCGCCGTCCCGGCCTGCCGGCCCACGGCCCGATCGGGCGCATCGGAGTGGCGGTATCGCGTGCCAACTCGAACAGGGTCTACGCGCTGGTCGAGAACGAGAACGGGGGACTCTTCTCGAGCGACGACGCGGGGGCGACCTGGACGCGCGTCAACGACAGTCGCTCGATTCGCCAGCGGGCGTTCTACTACACCAACGTGTTCGCCGATCCCAAGGACGAGAACGTCGTCTACATGGAGAACACCTCGCTCTTCCGCTCGAAGGACGGCGGCAAGACGCTCGAGACGATCCGAGGGACGCACGGAGACTTCCACGACCTCTGGATCGACCCGGACGACCCGTCACACATGGTGGTGGGCAACGACGGGGGCGGGGCGGTCACGAAGAACGGGGGCGGCGACTGGACCGCGGAAGACTACTCCACCGCGCAGTTCTACCACGTGATCACGACCACGAAGATCCCCTACGACGTGTGCGGTGCCCAGCAGGACAACAGCACGCTGTGCATCCCCTTCGACTGGAACCGGGCGGGCCTTCGAGGGAAGTGGACGGCGCGGCGGAGGTGATGACGCGCAGGCCGCTTCGCGCGACATCACGGCCGGCGCGATGGGCGTCGCCTACCGCGTCGGAGGGGGTGAGCCGGGCTACATCGCTCCGGACCCGAACGACTTCCAGCTCTTCTACTCGGGCGCGAACAACGGGAGCTACATCGACAAGTACGACCGACGGCTGGGAACCTCGCCGCGAGGTGGATCCCTATCCCTGGTTCTACTCGGGTGAGGCCTCGAAGGATATCCGCGAGCGATGGCAGTGGACGTTTCCGATCATCTTCTCGCCGGTCGATCACCAGACGCTCTACACCTCGTCGCAGCGCTTGTGGGCCAGCTCGGACGGAGGCCAAACCTGGAAGGCGCTCAGCGGTGACCTGACGCGGCACGATCCATCCACGATGGGACCGTCGGGCGGCCCGATCACGCACGACATGAACGGTCCGGAGGTCTACGCCACGATCTTCTCGGTGGGGCCGGGCAAGCGCGCCATGAACGTCATCTGGACCGGCTCGGACGACGGGTTGGTCTACGTGACGCGCGACGGCGGGCAGAGTTGGACGAACGTCACACCCTCGGCCATGCCGGACTTCGGACGGGTGAGCCAGATCGACGCATCGTCGTTCGACGACGGAGGGGCTTACGTGTCGGTTCGCCGGCCGCTGCTCGACGACCAGGCGCCCTACATCTTCAAGACATCGGACTACGGGAAGACCTGGACCACCATCGTGAACGGCATTCGGCCCGATGCGTTCGTGAACGCGGTGCGTGAGGACCCGACGCGGGAGGGGCTGCTGTACGCCGCCACCAACCACGGTGTGTACGTCTCCTACGATGACGGCGCATCGTGGCAGTCCTTGTCGCTCAACATGCCCGACGTTCCGATCGCGGACCTCGTGGTCGAGAAGAACGAGCTGGTCATCGCCTCGCACGGCCGCGGGTTCTGGGTGCTGGACGACATCGCACCGCTCCGCCAGGTCACCTCGTCGCTGGAGGCGGCCGACGCGCACCTGTTCACGCCTCCGGTGGCCCTTCGCTCGGGCACGGGGGTGAACCTGAGCTGGTGGGTGAAGACGGCGCCGAAGGAGGCGCGCCTGGAGGTGCTCGACTCCACCGGTACGGTGCTGCGCGCGTTCGTTCCGGACACCACGACACCGGATTCGACTCAGGACCGGACCGCGAGCCGTGGCCGCGGAAGGGGTGGGCCGTGGCTGTCCACCGACGCCGGGCTCAACCATCTGACCTGGGATCTGCGATCGGAGCCCTGGGTGAGCTTTCCCGGGATGATCTTCTGGGGTGCCCGCCCCATGGGACCGGCCGTTCCGCCCGGTCGCTACACGGTCCGGCTCACGGCCGATGGGCATACGGTCACCGCGCCGCTCACGGTGGAGCGCAACCCGTGGATCACCGGGGTGACGGATGCGGACCTGAGGGCGCAGTATGCTTTCTCCTCGGCCGTGCGGGACAAGGTGAACGAGGCCAACGAGGCGGTCATCGCGATCCGGCGGGTCAAGGCTCAGCTCGACGACCGGTACGGACAATCCGACGACGCGGCGCTGCACGAGGCGGGTGACAAGCTCCTGAAGGACGCATCCGCCGTGGAGGCCGACATCTACCAGGTGAAGAACGAGAGCGGGCAGGATCCGCTCAATTTCCCGATCAAGGTGGACAACCGGCTCGCCAACCTCCTGTCCATGGCGGAGACCGGAGACGGACGGCCCACGAGCAACATGCCCGTGATCTTCGAGATCCTGACGAAGGAGCTGAAGGGGTACGCGGACCGTCTCAACGAGATCTGGAAGACGGATCTGGCCACGGTGAACGCCCAGCTCAACCGGTTGGGGTTGGGTCCGCTCAACCCATCCGGTAGCTGACGGACCCGGGTGTGGGCGCTTCGTGTGCGCGAGTCGCGAGTATCGGGTGAGCGAGCGGTGGAAGACGAGCGCCGGACGAAGGCCGGAGTGAGCCCAACGTGCGCACACGAAGCGGCGGCGCGCGGGTCCACACCATGCATGTGTTGACAGTATATGTTATAACGGATATCTTCGATCCATGACTGACGGACTTCGGAGCGAGATCGAGCAGGGCGCACCGTCTCCTCGCAGGACCACCGAGGCGATGCTCGGGATTCTGCGCACGGCGGCCGTGCTCGACCACGAGTTGAACGAGGTCCTCAGGCCCCACGGACTCACCCCGACGCAGTACAACGTGCTGCGCATCCTGCGTGGAGCCGGAGAAGCGGGGTTGTGCGGCCGGGAGATCGCCGACCGGCTGGTCTCGACCGTGCCGGACGTGCCACGCCTCCTGGATCGAATGGAGACGATGAAGCTCGTCCGACGCGAGCGGAGCGAGTTGGATCGGCGATACGTGACCGCACGCCTGGCCGCCAGGGGACGGGAGCTGCTGGAGGAAGTCACGCCGAGGCTCGACGATGTGGAACGTGCCCGGCTGGGTTCGCTCGACGAAGGAGTGCTCGAGGATCTCATCGAAGGCCTGGCCGAGATCCGTCGATGTCCCTGAGCAGAGCGTTTTTTTGAGAATATAACTGTTGTCACAATCACAGTGACAACGACAAAAGGAGTAACAGGCAATGTCTGGTCTTGCATATCCCAACGATCCGCTCGTCATGAGCGTCGCCATTCTGGTGGCGCGGCTCGTCATCGGACCTCTCATGGCCGCGCACGGTGCCCAGAAGCTGTTCGGCTGGTTCGGAGGTCATGGCCTCGACGGCACGGGCGGCTTCTTCGAATCGCTCGGCTTCCACCCGGGACGGTTGTTCGCGGGCCTCGCGGGCGCCGCCGAGCTCGGCGGCGGCCTGCTGGTGACCTTCGGCCTCTTCGGGCCGGTGGGCCCGGCGCTCATGATCTCGGTCATGATCGTGGCGGCGTTCAGCGTTCACTGGCAGAACGGTCTCTTCGCGATGTCCAACGGGATCGAAGTGCCGCTCCTCTTCACAACCGCCGCGTTTACGATCGCGTTGATTGGCCCCGGCGTCTTTTCGCTGGACGCGATGCTGGGTCTGCGGGCGTTGTGGAGCCTTCCCGTCGTCGTGATCGCGCTGGCGATCGGGATTCTCGGAGGAGCTGGGAATCTGGCGCTTCGCAGCGGACAGGAGGTCACGAGCCACGGCTGATGGGCGTGGCGTGGTAGGCCCCGTCCGGACACCATGACTTGATGTCCGGACGGCAGACGGTGACGATCAAGGCCCCGGGGCCGTCGCATGGCCCCGGGGCGCCTTCCTTTCTAGCGGCGGGGTGACGCCACACCAAGCAGGAGGAAAGCATGAGCGACGCAGAGACCCAGACGCCTTCCGGACCGGACCTTCGCGCGGAGGGTGTAGCCCTCCGGGACCTCGCGGACGGGAACTTGTACGCCGGTCACGTGGACGGCGAGCCCGTCCTCCTGGTCCGCAAGGGTGACGCAGTCCATGCGATGGGCGGCGCGTGCACACACTACCACGCCCCCCTGGCAGACGGCCTCTTCGACGGTGAGCTGGTCCGCTGCCCCTGGCACCACGCGTGCTTCAGGCCGGAGACCGGCGAGGCGGCCCACGCCCCCGCTTTGGATCCGGTGGCGACATACGATGTGGAGGTCCGCGACGAGCGTGTGTTCGTGGGGGGCGAGAAGAAGGCCGCGGCGGCGCGCCCCTCCCTCGCGGGCGGACCCGACTCGGTGGTGATCGTGGGCGGAGGCGCCGCCGGGCTGGCGGCGGCCGAGATGCTCCGACGGGAAGGTTACGAGCGGGCGGTGACGATGATCAGTGCCGACGCGGCCGCCCCCTACGACCGACCGAACGTCTCCAAGGACTATCTGGCCGGCAACGCTCCCGAGGAGTGGATGCCGCTGCGGCCGCCGGAGTGGTACGAGGAGAAGCGCATCGACCTCCTCACCGGCACGAGCGTTGTGGACGTCGACCCTGTCGGGCACAGTGTACGCCTGGACGACGGTCGCGAGATCGCGTACGGGGCCCTGCTGCTCGCGACGGGCGCCACGCCGATCCGCCTGGAGGTGCCCGGCTCCGACGACTCTCATGTGCACTACGTCCGCTCGCTCGCCGACAGTCGCGCCATCATCGCCGCCACGGAAGATGCACAGCGGGCGGTGGTAGTGGGCGCGAGCTTCATCGGCCTCGAGGTCGCCGCCTCTCTGGCGACCCGTGACCTCGAGGTGCACGTCGTGGCTCCGGAGGCGGTGCCGATGGAGCGCATCCTGGGGCCGGAGCTCGGCGCCTTCGTCCGATCCCTCCACGAGGAGCATGGGGTACGGTTTCATCTGGGCCGAACCGTGGGCCGGATCGAGCACGACGAGGTGACACTCGATGACGGGACCGGGATCGAGGCGGACCTGGTGGTGATCGGAGTCGGCGTGAGGCCCAACCTGGAGCTGGCCGAAAAGGCCGGGCTCGATCTGGACGGCGGCGTGCTCGTCGACGAGCAGCTACGTACGAGCGTCGACGGCATTTGGGCCGCGGGCGATATCGCACGCTGGCCGGACAGATGGAGCGGGGAACGCATCCGGGTCGAACACTGGGTGGTAGCCGAGCGGCAGGGGCAGTTCGCCGCACACAGCATCCTCGGGCACGACCGGACATTCGACCAGGTTCCGTTCTTCTGGAGCCAGCACTACGACGTGCCGATCAACTACGTGGGCCACGGCGCCGGCTGGGATTCCGCGGACGTCTCCGGCAGCGTCGAGGATCGTGACTGCGTGGTGACCTTGCGGAGGGGCGGAAGGGCGCTCGCCGTGGCGTCCATCTACCGAGACGAGGACTCGTTGAGGGCGGAGCTGGCGCTCGAGAGGGCGGATGAGGACGCGCTGGAGCGAGTGGTGGGCTGAGCGGGGCGCGGCATGGATCCTGCTTTAGCCGGTCTCGTCCGCGGGAAAGAATGCCCACGACGAGAAGGAGGGACGGACGATGAAGTCATACCGATTCCTGCGCGCAGCGCTCATCGCGGCCGTGGCATCCACCGGAATGGTCACCCATCCGGCAGAGGCCCAGATGGCGGTGAAGGTGGGCGTCTCGCACGCCAACGTATCCAACAGCGGGACCCTTCCCGGAGATCTCGGGGCGCGCACCGGATTCACGGCCGGTCTGTCGTTCAATACCGAGCCGAGCCTGGTCGGCCTTGGGGTTGAGGCTCTGTACACCCAGAGGGGTACCAACGGCGCCGATGGCTTCCAGTTGGACTATATCGACGTGCCCGCGTACCTGAAGGTGATGCTGCCCATGCCCGGGCTGGCTCCCTACGCGTACGCCGGCCCTCAGGTCTCCTTCGAGGTGCGGTGCGGTGGGGGTAGCGACGTCTGCCTGGGCACGACGGACCGAGCCAAGACGACCTATTCGGCCGTGATCGGTGCGGGCGTGCTCCTCGGGAAGAGGCTGTCCCTGGAGGGACGCTACATCTATGGCCTGAAGGACCTGCATCTGGCCACGGTCTCCAGCGGGGATAGCTACAAGAGCCGGTCCTTCGAGATCCTGGCGGGCATCAACTTCTGAGCGAGACGAAGGGACACACGGTAGTGGACCTTTCCGAGGACACCGTCCACGCTTCCGAGGCGGCGATGTTGCGTCGGGCGGTCCCCCGCTAGACGAGAATCCAGCTGTCGGGAGCGGAGCGTCGGGGCCTCCCGCGCTCCTCGATTCCCGGCCGGACGGCTCCCGATCGCCTTGCCCCACCGGGGCTGCCGCCCTACCGTGCGCTTCCCCCGCAGGTATGAACGTCCCCAAGGAGCAGCGCGCGATGTCCGCCTCCCGGCCCTTCCGCCTTCGTCCTCGAGGGTGTCTGACCGCAATCGCGGTCGGCACCCTCTTCGCATCGACGCTGTCCGCCCAACAGTCGGTGCTCGAGACCCGGGATCCGGGTCAGACGCAGGACACGGCGTTCGATCGCCTGGTGCACGAATGGACCACCGAGCCCGAGTTCCTGAGCCCTCTGGTCGATCATCTGCCGCTCGTGGCGGACGTGCCGTCGCCGAGGGACGTGCTCGGCTACTACATCGGCGCGCCGAAGAAGCTTACGCGCTACGCGGATGTGCTGCGCTATTACCGAGCGCTCGCCGCCGCCTCACCCCGCGTCAAGGTGATCCCGGTCGGCACCACCGACGAGGGTCGTGAGTGCGTGGTCGTCTTCGTGGGCTCCGAGGAGTCGATCGCGAACCTGGACCGGTACCGTGGGGATCTGGCCAAGCTCGCCGACCCGCGTGGTTTTTCGGAGGAGGAGGTCCAGGGGGTCATCGCCGACGCCAAGCCGCTCTACCACGTGATGGGTGGCCTGCACAGCAGCGAGACGGGTCCGCCCGAGATGCTCATGGAGCTCGCCTACCGGCTCGCCACCGAAGACTCGCCGCTCGTGAAGAGGATCCGCGACAACGTGATCGTTTCGATCACGCCTGTGGCGGAACCGGATGGACGCGACCGCTACATCGACTGGTACTACCGCTACCTCGTGGACGTCACCGACGAGAACGAGCGCATGCCGGGTCCGCCATACTGGGGCAAGTACGTCCTGCACGACAACAACCGGGACATCAACTACTCGCAGAAGACCATGCGGACGCTGCTCGACTGGTACCTGAAGTGGCATCCCCCGATCCTCCACGAGCTGCACGAGTCGATCCCGTTCCTCTACGACTACAGCGGCCAGGCTCCGCAGAATCCGGCGTTCGACCCTATTCTCTTCGGCGAGTTGCCGTGGTACGCGAACTACGAGATGGCCCAGATGACCAAGTTCGGCATGCCGGGCGTATGGACGCACGCGTTCATGGACGCTTGGTCGCCCGGCTATCTCGGGGCGATGGCGTACAACCACAACGGCATGATGCGGATGTACGAGATCTTCGGAAACGGCGGCGCCACCACCATGGAGCGCGACCTCTCGAAGGGCGGTGAAAGCTCCGATACGACGCGCGAATGGTACCGGCCGCTGCCGCCGTACAAGAAGGTTCTCTGGTCGATGCGCAACAACACGAACTACTCGGAGACCGGCGTGCTGCTCGGGCTCCAGCTCACCTCACAGTTTCCGAAGGTCGTCCTGCAGAACTTCTACCTGAAGAGCCTCCACTCCATCGAAGGTGGCGAGAACGACACGCCGCACGGGTGGGTCCTGCCGGCGGGCCAGCGGGACATGACGCGTGTGGCGCTCCTGGTGAACCTGCTGCGCACCGAGGGGATCGAGGTCGGCCGGGCGACCAAGGAGGTGAAGGTCGGCGACGCGACGTACCCCGCCGGGTCGTACGTCATCAAGCGGAACCAACCGTACGGACGTCTTGCGGAAATCTTGCTCGAGAAGCAGGACTTCCCCGATTCGGGCCTGCGAACGTACGACGACAGCGGGTGGACGATGGGGCTGATGCTCCAGACCGAGGTCGACCCGATCGATGACGCCGCGATCCTGGACGCGCCCGTCACGCCGGTGGACACCGCGATCGTCGAGGGCACGGTGTCGGGCAAGAAGACCCCGAGGTACTACGCGGTCGCCCATTACGGCTCGACGCACATGATCACGCTCCGCTACCGTCTGAGGGAGCTGGACGTGAAGGCGGCAGAGAAGCCCTTCGAGGTCGACAAGGTCGAGATGCCGGCCGGCTCGTTCGTGATCGCGGTGCCCGACTCGCTCCCCGACGCGGGTGCGAGGGTGCGCAGCGCCGTCGAAGATCTGGGGCTCACGGCCGTGGGCGTGTCCTCGGCGCCGGACGTGCCGATGCACGACCTCGACCTGCCGCGTATCGCCATGTTCAGCACATGGAGCAGCACGCAGGACGTCGGGTGGGTCCGTTATGCGTTCGACCGGTTCGCCATCCCCTACGACCTCATCTTCAAGGACCGCATCCGGCAGGGGAACCTGCGCGCCGCCTACGACGTGATCGTGATGCCGAGCCAGGGACGCGACGCGAAGAGCATCGTCATGGGGATAAAGCCACGCGAGAAGCCGATCGCTTACACGAAGACGCCCGAGTACCCCAACCTGGGGATGTACGGCTCCTCGCCCGACATCACCGGGGGGATGGGGCTCGAGGGAGTCGTCGAGCTCCAGAAGTTCGTCCAGGGCGGCGGGCTTCTGATCACCATGGGCAACGCCACGTTCTTGCCGCCCGGGTTCGGGCTGACACGGGACATCGACGCCTCGCGCCCCTCGGGTGGATTCTACGCGCCGCGCCCGGTCGTCCAGGCCAGGATCACGCGGCCGGAGAGCCCGATCTTCTACGGCTACACGGATTCGCTCGTGCCCGTGAAGTACACGAACGGGCCACTGCTCCGCGTTCCCGACGACGACCAGGACGACGAGGTGCTCATGAAGTACGTGGGCGGAGACGCCGGCGTGCTCAGCGGACTGATGAGGGGCGCCGGCCAGATCAAGGATCGCCCGGCCATCGTGGACGTGCCGGTCGGCAGGGGGCGCGTGATGCTGTACGCGACCAACCCGGTCTATCGGTGGCAGAACCATGGCGAGTTCAACATGATCTTCAACGCGCTGATGAACTACGACGATCTGGCGGTCCCGTCGAAGAAGAAGGCGGAGGGCGAAGGAACGGCGCAGGCGAAGAAGTGAGCGTCGTGAGGCCTGCAGGCGGCATCGGAAGGCCCGGCCCTCCTGCCGTGGCGCGCGCGATCGCGCCCGTGCTCCTGCTGGCGTGCGCGGCCGCGACCCAACTCCGTGCACAAACGCGCCCCAATACCGCGGTCGATCGATCCGCGGCGGTGAGCGCGGGGACCAGGCCCATTCCCGGGCCTGTCTACGAGAGCCCGGCCTTCAGCCGTGCCGTGGTCCGTGGCACGCGCACCCGCACCGGCCGACCGGGACCGCGAGCCTGGGTGCAGCACCCGCGGTACGAGATCGAAGCGAGCCTCGATCCCATGGCCGGCCGGGTGTCCGGCCGGGAGCGTGTAGCCTACCGGAACGCCTCGCCGGACACGCTCCACGAGCTGGCGGTCCACCTGCGCCAGAACGTCTTTGCGGAGGGGAGCCCCCGGCGGCAACCGGTGCCGATCACCGGAGGCGTGAGCCTGGGCCGGGTGATCGTGAACGGGCGAGCCCTCGAAGCCGAGCCGTCCGCCAACCCGGCGCAGCCGATCACCGCGTCGCCCCCCGGGCCGCCGCGCCGGGGGCGTTACGCCGTGCAGGGCACGGTCATGTGGATCGCGCTGCCGGAGCCTCTCCCTCCCGGCGACGGCCTCGAGCTCGACGTCTCTTGGTCGTACGCCCCGGCGCCGGCGCCGGCGGACGGACGGGAGGGTCACGACGGTCACGTCTGGTTCATGGGCTATTGGTATCCGCAGGTCGCGGTCTACGACGACGTGGACGGCTGGGTGGCCGATCCGTACCTGCTCGAGGCCGAGTTCTACATGGACCCGGCCGACTACGACGTACGGCTCACCGTGCCGCACGGCTGGGTGGTGGGCGCGACGGGCACGCTCGCCAACGTGTCCGAGGTGCTGTCGGCGGCCGCACGCGACTCGCTGGCC
The DNA here is from genome assembly GCA_963751265.1 of uncultured Gemmatimonadales bacterium. GTDB lineage: Bacteria > Gemmatimonadota > Gemmatimonadetes > Longimicrobiales > Gaopeijiaceae > SZUA-318. The sequence goes on from CAVVTU010000005.1 coordinate 654,086, forward strand.
GCCGCGCGGGCGAGCGGGCGTGTGGTGCGGGTCGCGAGCCCCGGCTCCGAGGGCACGTTCCGGACCGACGGGCCGACCACGACCTGGCACTTCACAGCCCCGGACGTGCGCGACTTCGCCTGGGGTACGAGCGACCGCTACGTGTGGGACGCCACGCGCGCCCTGATCGGCGACGGCGCCCAGCGTGATACCGTCGACATCCAGAGCTTCTACCGGCCGAGCTCGGCGGCGGCGGCCTGGGCCGTGGGCGGCGCGCGCTTCACACGCGACGCCATCGAGCAGATGTCGCGCTACCTGTGGCCGTATCCGTGGTCGAAGATGACGTCGATGGAAGGGGTGCTGTCGGGCGGCGGGATGGAGTACCCGATGATGACGCTCATGCAGCCCTGGGCGGACACGCTCTCGCTTGCGGGAGACCTGATGCACGAGACCGGCCACATGTGGTTTCCCATGCAGGTCGGGTCGAACGAGACGCGCGTTCCGTGGATGGACGAGGGCTTCACGCAATTCGACGTCGCACAGGGGATGCGCGCCCTCTACGGCGAGCCGCGCTCGGGTGGCCGCGCGAACGATTCGGAGCCGGGACAGCGCCGCCTCTACCTGGCCGCCGCACGTCGCGGGGAGGAGGCTTCGCTCATGCGCGAGGGCGACCTCTTCCCGCAGAGCCTCTACTTCGTGATGTACTACGACAAGACGGCGCAGGTGCTCGCGGCGCTGCGCGGGATCCTGGGTGAGCCGACCTTCCATCGTGCATTCCGCGAGTACGGACGGCGCTGGATCGGAAGACATCCTCATCCGGAGGACTTCTTCAATACGGTCGACGACGTGGCGGGCCGCGACCTGTCTTGGTTCTGGCAGACCTGGTTCTACGAGCCCTGGTCGCTGGATCAGGCGGTGGCCGCCGTGCGTAGCGAGGGTGACTCAGCGGCCATCACGGTGGAGGATCGAGGGCTGGCGCCGATGCCCGTCCTCCTGGCCGTGACGCGTGCGGACGGATCCGTCCAACGCGTGGACGTGCCGGTGGAGGTGTGGCTTTCCGGAGCGCGCAGCCACGTCGTGCGCGTGGCGGCCCGGCCGACGGTCACGCGGGTGGAGATCGATCCGGAGAAGGTCTTTCCGGATCTGGATCGCTCGAACCAGGTGTGGACGAGGGAGCGCGCGTCGAAGGGACGCCACTAGCGAAGCTCTGCACGAGCAGGGTACCCACCATCAAGGCAGAGCCCAGCCTCCCTGGTCGCGGGTCGGGGCGGCACGGCCCCGCCTCCGTCGTTGTCACAGGTGGGCCCCGCGGTGGGGCCGTGGGCTCGAGCGCCCAGGCCGCCGCAGGATTGCGTGGGCTCAAGCGTGTCACTTCAGTCGCAGGATCCACAACACCATGTCCTCGGGCAGCTTGCCGTCGTCCGGGGCGCGGAGCCGGAGGCTCGTGGGGGCGTGGGCCCCCACCGGCCAGAGCAGGTAGGCGGTGGACCCTCCGCGGACGTTCACGCTCATGGTCGGCTCCGAGGACGTGCTCTCATACGGCTCGAGGCGGGCGCTGGAGACCAGATGATTGAAGATGTCGTCGAGGTTCCAGGACAGGAGGGCGTCGTAGTAGCGCCCGTCCGCGTAGAGACCGGACCCGAACGTGGTGAGGATGTAGTCCATGGATTCGCCCGTGACGTCTTCCAGGTCGGCGAATCCCGTCTCGGGCGATTGGGTGAGTCGGCGCATCATCGCCTTCTCTCCGCCGGTATATCCCGGGCCCCAGACGTCGAGCACGTAGCGGAAGAGGGTGGCGGGCACCCCATAGACGTCGCGTCCGCCGATGCACGGACCCGAGTTTCCCTCGTCCTCGTTGCCGGTCCAGGTACACTCTTCCGGAGCGCCCCCCACACGCCCGTCCGGTGAGTAGCCGAAGTAGGTGGCGAGGTCCGCCACGAAATTGAAGTACCAGTCCCGGTGCGCGTCCACGACGCTCCAGCCCAGGTCCTGCCCCGACTCGTATCCGTAGAGTCGGTTGGCCGTGAGTTGCTCGGCCAGGGTCGCCCCTCCCTCGAGCTCCCATCGGCTCTTGATGCCCGCCTGGCCGAAGATGATCTGGGAGAACTGGATGATGTGGGTCATCTCGTGCGCGAGGAGCAGCGGGTAGAGCCCCAGCACGTCGGCCCTCGCCTGCTTGTCTCCGAACGAGCCCGCCGGGTCGGGCACGATGCCGTAGTAGATCTCGGCGTAGTTGCTGGTGCCGCAGAGGGCCGTTGGGTAGAGGTCTCCGCCCCACACGTAGCCCAGGGTGCCGTTCTTCTCCTTGTTCACCTCCTTGGTCAGAAGCACCAGGATCTTCCCGTTGCCATCGATGTCCCCCGTGGTTCCGAAGTAGTCGGTGTGGACGGGCCGGATCGCCGCCTCGTACAGATCGTCGAGCGGCTCGAGATCCGATGCGGTCAGAGGCAGGTCGGGGTTGTCGACGTCCTCGACCCAGACGGCCGCGGAGCCCACGTAGCGAACGACGGCCTGGATCGTCGGCCGGTCGGTGCAGCTGGTGCCGGCATGCAGGGTGAGCGTATCGCCCACGACCGGGGCCGCGGCCGGCACGCGGTGCGTGGTCCGCCAGGCCTTCGACACCGTTCCGACGCGGTCCCAACCGCCGAGCTCCCGCACCAGCCGACGCTCACCCTCCCGGATCCCGGCCTCCGCCTTCCAGTGTCTCGCGAGGGTCTCCCGGATGTGGGCGGCCCGATCGGGAGCGACTTCGCCCGCCGGCGCGCTGGGCGTGGGAGCGGCGGCCGTGGCTATCCGGAACCCAAAACCCGGCTCCAGTGCCGGTGGCGTCGGGCTCTGCAGGTTCTCGCCCGTGCGTGCGAAGAGGCTGGCCGAAGTGAGCGAAGCGGGGTCCTCCGACACCGAGAGCGCGCCGATCAGGTAGAGCTCACCCGACTGCCCGGAGGCCAGGGGGAGACACGAGCCGCCGCCCGGCACGTACTTCCCCTCGAAGACCGCGAGGCTCACGAGTGTGGCTGGCGTGACCTTCACCTGGGCTGTGACGTGCTTGGCGGCCCGGGCGACCGAGAGCGTCGTCGTCCTCGGCGGCTCGCAGTCCGCCGTGGGCACCGTGAACCGGATCTGTGTGGCGGTCGCCGACGTCACCGTCGCGGCGAGGCCGTCCACCGTTACCTCGTTCTCCGCCGTCGTGGCGCCGAAGCCGGTGCCCGTTATGGTCGCGGTCTGGCCTTCGACGAGGATCGAGGGCTGGATGGTCTGAATCGAGAGCTTGAAGCCGGTATAGGAGAAATCCACCACGAAGCGGGACGTGTCCGCGGCGGATCCGGACGTGACCACGATGTCGGTCGAGCCTTCGGCCACCGCGGTGGCCAGCCCGTCCGTGGACACCGTCGCAACGGCGGTGTCGCCGGACCTGAAGATCACCGGCGCGCCGGCGATGACCGAGCCGTCGTCCGCGTAGGCCGTGGCGGAGAAGCGTGTGGTGTCACCGGCGGCACCCACGGTGTCGACCGCGGGGGTGAGCTCCACCCTGGCGGCCGACGGCGCCTCGGCCAGTGCCGAGAAGACCACGCTGTCGCCGCTCGCGATCGACACCTTCAGGGTCTGGGCTCCGGCCGTTCCGAGGCGCCAGCGTGCGCTCGCCTGCCCGGAGACGCCGGCCTTCGTGCCGGAGGTCTCGAGGGAGCCTCCGCCCGACCTCACCGTCCAGGCGACCAAGCCGTTGGCGGCGGGCGTGCCACCCAGATCGTCGATCCGGACCACGAGCGCTTCGGCCAGCACCTGGTTCGCCGTTCCCGTCTGACCGTCGCCCGAGATCTTCACGATGGAGGCCGGTATCTGCCGGACGAAGACGGTGGCCGTCTTCGAGGCCGAGCCGGCGGTGGCGGAGATCGTCGTCGTGCCCACGGCCACGGCGGTCACCAGGCCCGTGGCGGAGATCGTGGCCACGTTGGTGTTCGACGAAGACCAGGACACGGGGTCGGTCAGCGAGAGGCCGGTGGTGCCGAGTGGTGTTCCGGTGAGCTGGACGGTGGCGCCGATCCAGTCGAGGGTGGCGCTCGAGGGCGTAATTCTCACCGACGTCGGTGGATCAGCCTTGGGGGAAGTGCCGTCCTTGCCGCAGGAGACGGCGAGGAGCAAGCCGAGACTCAGGAGCCAGCGGAAGCGCGGCACGCGCATATGCGTCGTCCGGACCTGTCACGGCTTCCCGCCATCACCGCGGCCGGGGGAACATGGTCTGTGAACCCGTGTGTTGAGCGGGAGGGCTGCCGCATTATGCGCGCACCGGCATGATCGCGCAAAAAAGGAACGTGGGGGGCGCCTGGGCAGCAGGCGCCCCCCACGCTGGTTCCCCTCGAGGAGCCCGAGGGCCTGATGACCCGCCTACCTCTCCGGAGGGTCGACCCGGGGGGCTCAGCGTGGGCTTCCACCCGGCTCCGGAACGCCCAGCTGCCAGTCCATGAAGGCGAACTGGCGGGCGATGAATCGAATGCGATCCAGGGCCGGACGGCCGCCGAGCGAATGCCCGACGCGTGGGTTGAAGTCCAGGATCACGGGCTTCTTCCGCGGGTCCGAGCTCGTGGCCCACTGCAGCTCGGCGACGAGCTTCATTCCCTCGGCCGGCTCGACGCGGTCGTCCATCCCTCCCGTGAAGAGCATGACGGCCGGGTAGGCGGTCCCCTTGGTCACGTTCTGCAGCGGAGACCACCGGATGATCCAATCGAACTCCGAGGGCACCGACGCGTCGCCGTACTCCTCCAGGGCGGGGGGATTGATGCCTTCGTAGCGTGGGAAGCCGATCAGGTCCATCTCCGGCAGATCGGCCAGAACCGCCTTGAACAGGTCCGGGCGCTGCGTGAGCGCCGCGCCCACCAGCAGTCCGCCGTTCGACGCACCCTCGATTCCGAGCCGGTCAGGACGCGTGTAGCCACGATCGATCAGATGCTCGGCCACGGCGATGAAGTCGTTGAATACGTTCTGCTTGAAGGCACGCATTCCGCCCCTGTGCCAGGGACGTCCGAATTCCCCGTCGCCGCGCAGGTTCGCCGCGACGAAGACGCCGCCGCCCTGCTCGAGCCAGTATATGCCGTCCTGCTGCACCCACGGGGCATCCTTGCGAGTGAATGACGGCAGCCAGGCCGCGTTGAAGCCGCCGTAGCCGACCAGGAGCGTCGGATTGTCTCCGTTCAGGACGAGCCCTTTCTTGTGCACGATGAACATGTGCACCGGCGTCGCGTCCGCCGACTCGCACCACTCCTCCTCGACCACGAACTTGTTCGTGTCGATGGGAGGCTTGTCGAGGTGCCAGATCGTACGTTCCGTCGTATTCACGTCGTAGACGTAGATGCGGTACGGGTCCGTGAACGACTGGAAGTCGAAGAAGACCCGGTGTCCTCCCGCACTCCAGGGAAGCGACGCGTTCGCCGGGCGCGTGGGAAGCTCCAGATTTCGCACGAACGTTCCATCCATGTCGTGGATCTCGATGCGGGTCGACGCGTTATGCAGGTAGCGTGCGAAGAGCTTTCCGGCCGCCATCGAGATCCCGTCCAGGACGTCGTCCTGCTCGGGGAGGATCTCCTTCCAGTTGCTCGGGTCGGGGTTCGCCGGGTCGATCTGCACCAAGTGGTATTTCGGCGCCCGGTACGCGGTGAGCGCCCAGATCTTGCCGTTCACCCAGTACGGCTGAAAGAGCGCGTCGATTCCTTGCACGATGGGCCGCCAGGAGGTGCTCCCACGCTGCTGCAGGTAGATGTCGGTGTGGAGCCACCCGTCCTGGACCGTGGCCAGGAGGTAGCGGCCTCCATCGACCTCGCGCACGCTGGCGTACTCCTCGCGTCCGCCGCTCTGGAAGATCAGGGAGTCCCCGGCCAAGTCGGTCCCGAGGCGGTGGTAGTAGACCTTGGTGGCCGCGTGCTTGCTCCCGATGGAGTAGTAGAATCCCGCGAGATTCGAGGCGAACGTGAACTCGTCGTGGAGCCCCCGGGGCAGGCTGTCAGGCAGGTCACGGCCGGTCTCGAGATTCCGGATGCGCACGACCGTCTCGTCTTCGCCGCCCTGTCGGATCTCGTAGACCAGATACTTGTTGGCTCCCCAGACGCCGCGCAGGTGGAGCGTGACGGTCGGATCGTGGCTGAAGTCCGCCGGGTCGAGCAGAACACGCTCCTTGCCCTGGAGCCCGTCGCGCACGTAGAGGCTGAAGCGCTGGGCGCCCTTCGGGCGCTTCAGGTAGTAGAGCTTGCCGTCGACGAGCTGCGGGGGGCGCACCTCCTCGATGTCGAACAGCTCCATGAAGCGCTTCTCCACGCGAGGCAGCGCCGGAAGATCGTGCAGCACGGAGTCCTCGTAGCGGTTCTCGGCCGCGATCCACGTGCGCACGTCGGGCGAGCTCCGGTTCTCCAGCCAGCGATAGGGATCGGCCACGAGGTGGCCCGAGACCGTATCGATCACATCCAGGCGCTTCGTCGTCGGGTACCGGTCCGGTACCCGCTGGGCGAAGAGGCCGACGGCCGGCGCCAGCAGGGAGATGCAGAACAGGGAGGTGGTAGCGAGGGTAAGCGGCTTCGTCATGATCTCGTCTTCCGGGTGGGCAGCCACGCGCGACGACCATCGCGCTCGCAGTACGGTATACAACAAGTGCCTGCGATACACATCCCCCACCGAGGAGAGCCGGGAAGAGGCCGACGGCCGTCTCGTGTCGGCGCCCCGGGGTAGAGGTTCGGGCCACGGCCACGGAGTGACACATGAAGGCGACGTATGCGCACACCAACCTGATCGCGAAGGACTGGCGCCGGCTGGCCGACTTCTACGAGCGAGTCCTGGGCTGCACCCCGCTCGGCCCGGTGCGTGACATCTCCGGGCCGGCGCTGGAGGAAGCCACGGGCATGGAACATGCCCGGATTCGCGGCGTTCACCTCCGCTTTCCGGGTCGCGGAGACGGAGGGCCGACGCTCGAGATCTTCGAGTACTCGCCCGCGGGCCCGGAGGTCGCGAAGACGATACATCGGCCGGGATTCGGTCATATCGCCTTTCGTGTCGACGACGTCGGGGAGGCACGTGACGAAATCATCGCTGCCGGTGGGGGAAAGGTGGGCGAGGTGACCTCGCTCGAGGTGGCCGGGGCGGGCAGAGTGACGTTCGTGTACGTGACCGACCCGGAGGGCAACGTCGTCGAGCTGCAATCGTGGGCGTCCGACCCGCCCTCGGCGGGCACCGGCGCGGGGTGAGGGGCGCGCCTCCGTTGCGATGGACCATCGAGCGAGTTCGCGGGTTGCACCCCACCGACGACAGTTCCGTTCATCGAAATCGAGACGACACCATGGCTTCAGCCACGCAGGGAGAAACCGTCCATATCCACTATACCGGCCGTTTCGACGACGGCACCGTCTTCGACTCGTCGCAGGGACGCGATCCACTGGAGTTCGTGGTCGGCTCCGGCCAGGTGATTCCCGGGTTCGACCAGGCCGTCGACGGAATGGAGGTCGGCGAGTCCAAGACCGTGAAGATCGATGCCGCCGACGCATACGGTGACCGCCGGGAAGAGTTGGTCATCCACGTAGGTCGCTCGGACCTTCCCGACGGACTCGAGCCCGAGGTGGGCCAGCACCTCCAGATGTCGGCGCCGGACGGGCAGACGTTCCAGGTCGCCGTGGTCGAGACCAACGACGAGAAGGTGGTCCTGGACGCCAATCATCCGCTGGCGGGCAAGGATCTGACCTTCGACATCGAACTGGTGAAGGCGGGCTGAGCCCCGACGTTGCCGGACGACGACCGGACCGTGGGGTGGCCCGCTGCGCCCCGCAAGAGTGCGCCCGCGGGGAGGAGGCTCGAGCCTCCTCCCCGCCTTCGCTCCGGCCCGTCGCCTCGTCGAGCACGAGGATCGGCTCGTCGCCGCGCCTTGCCAGGGCGGCGCATCGGGACCCTCGGTGCTCCAACGAACTTCCGGCGGATGTCAGCCTCGCTCGAGCCGAGCGGCCCTAGCGCCGTCGACGATACGCGGGCCGGACCGCGAGACGATCGATCGCTGGGAGACCAACACGAACGTCCGTGGGCTACAGTCCATTAGCCCTCCCGCAGCACGGCCGCCGGATCCATCCATCCCACGCGCGCCGCCGGCAAGAAGCTGGCCAGTGCCGTCAGCAGAGCGAGGACGCCCAGGAGGGCGAAGAGCGTGAGGGGGTCGTAGGACGTGATCCCGTAGATCAGGTGACCCATGACACGGGCCACCGCGACCGAGAGGCCAGCACCCACCACCAGCCCGAAGAGGGTAAGCCGAACGCCCGTGGTGCCGGCGGTCCAGACCGCCCGGGCCGGGCTGGACCCAAGGGCCATCCGGAGTCCCATCTCGGCTTGTCGCTCGAGCACCTCGTGGGCCACGATGCCGTACAGACCGATGCCCGCCAGGAGGAGCGCGAAAGCTGCCACCATGACCAGGAACGCGGCCTCGAAGCGTGAATCCGAGAATGCCTGGTCCATGATGTCGTGCAGGGATGCCATGCGCGCCACCGGCAGGTCCGGGGCGACCTCCTGGAAGACCCGGCTCACCCGGGCTGCGAGATCCGGTTGCGCGCCGGCGCCCCGGATGATCCAGCTCGGAGCGAACCATACGTGCACCTGCTGGAGGAACGGTCCACTGGCCTGGGCGGCGGCGAAATAGAGCGTCGGCGTGTCCCACACCGGCTCGGTCGCCGAGCCCCACCCGGCCGCCTGCCGCACGTTGCCGACCACGCCGACGATCTCGACGCCGTCGCCTGAGCCGAAGCCCATGCTCACCCTCGTACCGAGCGCGGGTGAGTCGTCCATGTAGGTGTGTACGAAGGCCTGGTTCGCTACCGCGACGATGGTGCTCCCCTCCCGGTCCCCCTCGCCGAACGTTCGTCCCCGGAGGAGCGGGATCTTCAGCGTGCGGAAGAACTCCGGCGTGACGTAGACGGCGTTCGTGGTGTGGCCGTGTCCCTCTTCGTCGGACGGGAGTCGGAAGCCGAGATTGAGAGGTCGCTCATACGGGAGCGTGAGCGCGACGGCGGCCGACGTCACGCCGGGGATGCGCCCGATGTCGGCGAGCGTCTCCCGGAAGAGGCTCCGCACGCTGTCGCCGTCGGCGTAGCGGGCATCGTCCAGGGAGAACTGGACGGTCAGGACGCCATCGGGATCGAACCCGGGATTCAACCCTTCGAGATGCCCGTAGCTCCGGACGAGGAGGCCGGCCGCGAAGAGAAGCGCCGTGACGAGGGCCACTTCCCCGACCACGAGGATCTTCCTGAGAAGGTGCCCGCCCCCGCCCACCACGGTTCGGGTGCCGCTCACCAGGAGCCGGTGCGCCTTCGGCTTTGCGACCTGGAGGACCGGCGCCAGCCCGAACAGGACGGTGGCCAGCACGGTCAGGCCCAGGACCGAGACCAGCGCCGTGCGGTCCATCCCGATGTCCTGGGAGAACGAGAAGTGCGACCGGATCATGCCACCGAGACCGTTCAGACCGACGTCTGCTACACCCAGCCCGAGCGCGCCGCCGATCATCCCGAGCAGGAGGTTCTCGGTCAGGATCTGCCGTACCAACGCGCCCGCACCGCCCCCGAGCGCCTGTCGGGTGGCAATCTCGGACCGGCGTGCCAAGGACCTCGCGATCTGGAGGCCGGCCAGGTTCGCGCAGCCGACGAGCAGCATGAGTCCGATGGCTCCGAGGAAGATGAGCATCGGGAGCTTGATGCCGGCCGTCCTGCTCCGGTCGTACGAAAGGAGCCCGAACCGTCGTTCCGGGGCGCCCTCGGGGGTGGACGGCGGAGGCTGGATCGACGCGAAGCGCGCGTCGGCCTCCCCGAAGGTCATCCCCCGTGGGATACGGACCAGGACTCCATAGTTCGTTCCTTCGCCCTCTCCGGTCCGCGAGGCCCTCAGCGGGGTCCACACATCCGCCTGGAAGGGAAAGCCGGCCGGCATCACGCCGACCACCGTATGTGCTTCTCCCTTCAGGCGGATCACCCTTCCCACGATGTCCGGATCCGCGCCGAAGGTGCGCGTCCAGAGCTCATGGCTCAGGATGGCCACCGGAGGGCCGTCGGGCACGTCCTCGGCCGGATCGAACTCCCGCCCGATCTCCGGCTCGACCCCCAGCGTCCTGAAATAACCCGCGCCGATGCGTTGCTGCTGCACGAACGCGGCCGCACCGTCCGTGGAGAGGTTGACGCCACGGATCCAGTCCGAGTAGACGGCACGCTGAAAGGGCGCCCCCTCGTCGCGGATCCGCTCCCACGTCCGTCCGTCCACCGCGGCGTACGAGACCGGCTTGCCGTGAGAGGGGTCGTAGAGCGTGGCGAGCGCGAGGTCCTCGGGGTGCGGGTAGGGGAGCGGCCGCCAGAGGACGGCGTTGACCACGCTGAACACGGCGGCGCCCAGGCCCACGCACAGAGCCAGCGTCAGGATGGAGGTCACCGTGAAGAGCGGGCTGCGCGCCATTCCCCGGAGCGCGAAGCGCACGTTGCGGCTCACCTCGTCGAAGAACACCAGGCCCCGCTCCTCCCGGGTGCGGGACTTGGCCCGCTCGACGCTTCCGAAGCGCAGGCGAGCCTCGCGGCGCGCCTGCTCGGGAGCCATCCCCCGCCGCACGAGGTCCTCGGTAAGACGCTCGAGGTGGAACGACATCTCGTCGTCCAGCTCACGGTCGTAGCGACGGGCGCGGAGGAGCGCGTCGAGACGCGCACGCAGACGTCGGAACATCGGGCAAACCTCCTCAGGCTTCGCTGGGCCGTGCGTCCAGGACGTTGGTGACCGCCATCACCATGCGGGCCCAACGGTCGGTCTCTCCCTCCAACCTCTGCCGGCCGGCGTCGGTGAGCTCGTAGAACTTCGCGCGGCGAGCGTTCTCCGAGACGCCCCACTCGGCGATGACGAGGCCACGATCCTGGAGCCGTGCGAGCGCCGGATAGAGTGAGCCTTGCTCCAGGCTGAGGAGCCCACCGGAGGTGTCCTGGATGCGCAGAAGCACGCCGTAGCCGTGCTCGGGACCGAGGGAGAGCGCCTTGAGGATGAGCATGTCCAGCGTACCGGGCAGCAGCTCCTTCGTCATCAGCATCGTCGTACGTCCTTAGGGCGGTAGGTTGGTTCCCTAGTTTCCCTAGGAGAACACCTTATCACCTCTTCCCTAGATTTGCTAGGAGAACGTCTTCGTAGATTGTCTACCCGGCACCGCGCAGCCCCCGTCTTCCGCCCGGAGAAGCCCATGCACGCCGCCTCCGACCGCCCCTCGTTCCAGGACGCCTATCCCGATGACGTGGCCCACTGCTACGGATGCGGGCGGCTGAACCAGGAGGGCCATCAGCTGAAGAGTCGGTGGGACGGCGACGAGACGGTGGCCCGCTTCACCCCCGAGCCCCATCACACGGCCATTCCCGGCTATGTGTACGGAGGGCTCATCGCTTCGCTCATCGATTGCCACGGGACCGGGACGGCGGCGGCGGTCGGCGCCCGGACCGCCGGTTACCGGCTGGGAGAGGAGCCCGTGCCCTCCGGCGGGCAGGCGCCCCGGTACGTGACCGCTTCGCTACATGTGGACTTCCTCGCGCCGACCCCTCTCGGTCCGGAGCTCACGATCCGCGGCGTCGTGGAAGACGCAGGCGAGGAGAAGGGAAGCCGGAAGGTCGTGACGCGCATCACGGTGGAAGCCGAAGGGGAGGTGACCGCCGAGGGACGCGTCGTCGCCGTGCGCATGCCCGAGTCCATGATTCGCTGAGCGGCGGGCACTCGTCCCGCGGTGGGGCCGCGGGAGGGTGCGCGACCCTGAAGCCCGCAGATTCGTTATACTCTTTCTTGCGACGGACCCCCTGCCCACCGTCGTCAGAACCTCCCTGCCCACCATCCCACCAGGGAGAAGTACGCATGCACGAGAAGAGCGTCGAGCTGCTGAATCGGGGCCTCGCCGACGAGATGTGGGCGGTGCACCAATACCTGTACTTCCACTTCCACTGCGACGACCAGGGCTACGACCTCCTGGCGGGGCTGTTCAAGCGCACGGCCATCGCCGAGATGGCCCACGTGGAGGAGTTCGCCGAGCGGATTCTCTTCCTCGAGGGCACCGTCCAGATGAAGGCGTCCCACGCGGTGGAACCGATCCACGACGTGCGGGGCATGCTCAAGAAGGCGATGGAGATGGAGCGGGCCGCCGTCGCCGACTACAACGCGTTCGCCAACGAGTGCAGCGCCGAGGCCGACGCGGCCTCACGCAAGATCTTCGAGGATCTGGTGTCCGACGAGGAAGGCCACGCCGACGGGTTCCAGGTTCTGCTCGACCAACTCGACCAGCTCGGCGACCAGTTCCTGGCGCTGCAGTCCATCGACCGGACGAAGAATCTGGCCGGCGGCTGAGCGGCGCCGAGGGTGCGGTGGGGCCGGCGTATGCCGGTCTCGCGCCTGCTACCTCACGGCGTGTACGGTCCAGGCCATCGCGCGGGGGCCGCGATATTCACGCCGGGCCGTCTTCGGCGTCATCTCGAAGTACCGAATGGAGCTGTCGCCGCCGAAGCGCTCGAGAGACCGAAGGATGGCGGACGCCTCCTCGCTACTGCCGGTGTGCGTGAGAATCTCGTTTCGGAGCGCCGGGTCGCCGACGACGGTGCAACGTGAGCCTGAGATCGTGAAGGGGTTGGCCACGACTTCTCTCCGCGGGAGGGATCTCCGGCGGGGTGCCGACGGAGGCGTGCATGAAAGCTAGCGGCTGTGGGGCCGGGCTCCCAGAAGCCCGGCCCCGCCGTGCGGAGACCCGCTAGCGTCCTCGCCTGCCGGAACGTCTCCACCGGGGGCGTGAGCCGCTGTTGGCGCCGGTGCCTTCGGACTTGCCGGACGACTTCCCGGCGGCCCGGGCCCGGTCCGCTGCCTTCCTCGAGCGAATGGCGGCGATGCGCTCGCCGCGTGGAACCTCCAGCGGCGCCCCCGCGGCGGCCTCGTACGCGAATCCCTCCAGGCTCACGCGGGGGATCCTGGACCCCACCACCCGCTCGATGCGCGCGAGGTCGGCCTCGTCCTCGGGTGCGACCAGGGTGAAGGCCTCTCCGGTGGCTTCGGCCCGGGCGGTGCGACCCACGCGGTGGATGTAGTCTTCGGGCACCGCCGGCACGTCGAAGTTCACCACGTGTCCGAGCGCTTCCACGTCGATGCCCCGCGCCGCGATGTCCGTGGCGACCAGCACCCGGAAGGCGCCGTCCTTGAAGCCCTTCAGAGCCTTCGTGCGCTGCGTCTGTGAGCGGTTGCCGTGGATACGCTCGGCGGAGACTCCATTGTGGTTGAGGAGCTGCGCGAGCCGGTTCGCCCGGTGCTTGGTCCGGGTGAAGACGAGGGCGTCATCCATGTGGCCCCTCGTCAGCAGCTCCACCAGCAACGGCCCCTTGAGGGTGGAGGGCACGGGATAGACGGACTGGGTGATGCCTTCGGCCGGAGCGGCCTTACGCTGCAGCGCGATCCTGATCGGCGAGTCGAGGATCTCCCGGGTGAGCGTCTCGATGGGAGGCGGCATGGTCGCGCTGAAGAAGAAGATCTGGCGAGGCTTCGGGATATGCCGCAGCACCCGCCGGATATCCGGCAGGAAGCCCATGTCCAGCATCCGGTCCGCCTCGTCCAGGACGAGGTACTCGAGTCCAGACAGGGCGGCGTAGCCGTTCCGGAAGTGATCCAGCAGCCGTCCGGGGGTGGCGACAATTACGTCGACGCCTCGTCGGAAGGCCATCTCCTGGGGACGCATGCCGACGCCGCCGTAGACCGCGGCCGCGTGGAGCCCGGTATGCCGGGCCAGCCCCTGGAGGTCGTCCAGGATCTGGAGGGCCAGCTCTCGGGTGGGCGCCAGGACGAGTGCTCGGGTCTTGCCCCGGGGCCGGTCGATGAGGTTGTGGAGAATGGGGAGGAGGAACGCGGCGGTCTTGCCGCTTCCGGTGGCCGCGCAGGCCAGAAGGTCGCGACCCCGGAGGGCTTGGGGAATGGCCTGAGATTGGATCGGAGTGGGGCGTACGAAGCCCAGGTCCTCGACGCCTCGGAGGAGGGTCGGGTGCAACTCGAGGGCAGAAAAAGCCAATGGTTATCCAGTTGGGGGGCGCTCAGCGGGCCGGCCGGTGAGTCCGGCTCAGAAGGCTGGCGCAGGGTCTTGTGCGAGGGACGGCCCCCGGAACCGAGGGCTCGAGGTGGGAATTCCCGCAGCGTTGAAGGTAGTGGAAAGAGGGTAGGCGCGTCAGTGGGTGTGAGGTAGCGGAGGATTCGCTGCCATCCACGACCGCTCGATCCTCCCTCTCCGGTAGAGTTGAACCTCACCCGACACACGCTGCAGAACCAGCCCGGCGTCCGGGCCGCCGTGAGCACGCATCAGGTCGTGCATTACGGCATCCTCTCCGTCCCACGGATATCCGTATACCAGGTCGAAGTCGTCCAGCGAGCGGCCGAGCCTCAGGTACCCGGATGCGCCCTCGCCCACCGTGCCCAGGCGTCCGTCGCCGTCCCGGGGACGCCAGACGTATCCCTCGGGAAGGAAGCTGCCCGCGGCGAACCTCGCCCCGGAGTCGTAGCGCCGGGCCATGTTCGCCGCGACGGCGACGAGCTCTTCGTCGAGCTCGATTCCGTAGGCATCATAGCCGAGGAGGTCGGCCATGATGGTGATGACGCCCGTGGCCGAGCCCCACTCGAGGAAGCGGAGGCCCGGCTGGCGGAGCGCCACGAGCGCGGCCAGGACCCGGTCGTATTCGGCGGGAACGAAGGAATGCCAGTGGCGGCTCCGGACGTCGCGGTCGAAGCGTGTCCAGATCTCCCACCCTTCGTCGCCGAGTCGGCCGAGGGTCGCCAGCAAGGCTGGATCGAGGGTCGTGGCGGGTGCTTGGGGCACACGTTCTCCGGGAGGGCCATCCGATGGATGGGCGAGGGTGAGGCCCGCTATTGCTCAAGGACTCCCTCGTACCCCTGAAGTGAGCGGATGGTACGAAGAGGCCCCGATCTCAGGGAACGCGATACACCAGGGAGTTGATGTTCATTCCGGCTCCCACCGAGGCGAAGACCGCGATGTCACCGGGATCGAGCCGCTGGTGATCGAGGCGGTCACGGCGCACCAGGTCCAGCAGCGTGGGAAGGGTCGCCACCGAGCTGTTGCCCAGCCAGGCCACGGTCATGGGCATGACGTGCCGCGGGATGTCGTCCACCTCGTAGAGCTTGAAGATCCGCTGGAGGATGGCCTTGTCCATCTTGGCGTTCGCTTGGTGGATGAGGACCTTCGCGACGTCGGCGAGCGTAAGTCCCGCGCGGTCGAGGCTCTCCTTCACGACCCCGGGCACCGTCTGGACCGCGTAATGATAGAGTTGCCTCCCGTGCATCTTCAGATAGAGTCGGTCCGAATGGAGCCCGGGGTCGTACGACGGCCCCATTCGAAGGAGCCGTGCGTGTTCCAGGGCGTCCGAGCGCGTGGCGTGGCTCAGGATCCCCACCGGCTGATCCGCTTCGGTCGCTTCCATCACCACGGCGCCGGCGCCGTCGGCGTACAGCATGCTGTCGCGGTCCGCGGGATCGCAGACTCTCGAGAGCGTTTCCGTGCCGATGACGAGCGCCCGCTTCGCGTCGCCGGAGCGAAGGAAGTAGTCCGCGTGGATCACGGCCTGCAGCCAACCTGGACAGCCGAACGGGAGATCGAAGGCGACGCACCACGGATTGGCGATGCCGAGGCGCTCCTTGATGCGGGCGGCCAGGGTGGGGCAGAAGTCCAGGCGCATGTTGTCCGGGTTCACGTCGCCGAAGTTGTGGGCTACCACGATGTAATCGAGCGTTTCGGGGTCGACGTTCGCGTCGGAGAGGGCGGCTTCGGCGGCCAGCGCGCCGATATCGGAGGCCACGAGGTCGCCGGTGACGTACCGGCGAGCCGCGATCTCCGTGATCTCACGGAACTTCTCGACCACCCGGACGTTGTCGGCTGGGTCGATGGGATTTCCGTAATCGAGGAAGAACTCGTTCCTCAGGAATTCCTGGTTGTCCACCACCCGCGGCGGGAGGTAGCTGCCGGAACCCCTGAAGACGGAGCGTCGTCGGATACTCATGTCGTGCATGGGCATAGGAGGAGGCTGTGGGTGCGACGGTCCTGCTGCATTGCTCGTTCTCGTAATAGCGGGGCTATTCCTCGTCGTCGCACCTTGCAGGCTCCGGCGCCTCGGTCTTCCCGGTGGCTCGCGAACTTCCGGCGGATGTCAGCGGCGCTCGAATGCAAACGTTCATGTGTTACAGTCCACTAGAATCCCTGGGGCCGCTCGCCCATTACGTTCGCGGCGCGCTCCATGGCCAGTCCAGCCCGGGCGATCGTCCCCTCGTCGAAGAGCCGGCCTATCAGAGTGACCCCGTGGGGCACGCGCCGGGGGGGGTCGAACGTGGGTAGCGGGTGCTCCGGGTCGGGTGCCCAGTCGCTGCGGGCCTGCGAAACCTCCACGAACCCCATGCGCAGGGTGAGCGAGGGATGCCCCGTGTTGTTGGTGATCACCAGCATCTCGTCGCGCAGCGACGGCACCAGCAGCAGATCCACCTGCGACATCACCCGGGCCATCTCGGCGGCGACCTTCCGGCGCAGCCGGTCCGCTTGCACGAAATCGACCGCCGACAGGAAACGCGCCTCGCGGAACATGTTCGGCCACGCGTCGGGGACCTGCGCCTTCATCTCGTCGGCCCGGCCGCTGAGCGTGAGCTCCTCGAAGGCAGCCGCGGCCTCGGCGAACAGCATCAGGTTGAGCGAGTCGTACGGCCAGTCCGGGATCGAAACCTCGGTGGGCACCATCCCGAGCCGGCGAGCGGTCTCGAGTGCCGTGCGGTCGACGTCCGTGGCCGGATCCTCGTTCATCCATGCCGGGAAGTACCCTACACGCAGACCCTTCACGCCGGCGGTCGCATCGAAGTCGAGATGGCTCGGCAGGCTCGCGACATCACCCGGGTCCGGCCCGGTGATCGCCTGGAGCACCAGCATCGTGTCTTCGACCCCGCGCGTCATCGGCCCGAGCTTGTCGAGGGTCCAGCAGAGCGTCATCGCGCCCGTGCGCGGAACCCGTCCGTACGTGGGCCGCAGACCGGTGATGCCGCAGCGCATGGTCGGGCTGATGATGCTCCCGCCGGTCTCGCTGCCGATCGCGAAACCCACGAGCCCGGCCCCGGTGGCGGCGCCCGGTCCGGCGCTCGACCCGGACGAGCCCTCCTCGGGCAGCCACGGGTTCATGGTCTGCCCGCCGAACCAGATGTCGTTGAGCGCCAGCGCTCCCATGCTCAGCTTGGCCACCAGCACCGCGCCGGCGTCGTTGAGCCGCTTCACCACGGCCGAGTCCTCGGTCGGCACGCGGTCGCGGAAGGGCTCCGCCCCGTAGGTCGTGTGGATGTTCGCCGTGTCGAGCAGATCCTTCCCACCCCAGGGGATGCCGTGCAGAGGCCCGCGGTAGCGGCCCGCCGCGATCTCCCGGTCGGCCTGCCGGGCCTGCTCGAGCGCGTGGTCCTCGGTGAGCGTGATGACGCAATGGAGCTTCGGGTCGAAGCGCTTGAGCCGGTCCACGTAGATGCTCGTGAGCCGCTCGGACGTGAGCCGGCGCGTCTCGATCCAACGCGACAGTCGTGTGACGGGGGCCCAGGCGATGTCGTCGTCGCTGGTCGGAACGGGGCCCGGATCGGTAGCGCTGCGGACGAACTGGTCCCGAGAGGGTCCGACGGCCATGCCCGGCAGGCGCGGGTTCCAGACAGTGGCGGGGGCCAGCGTATCCTCGAGCTCGATCGATCGCGGGCCCGCGCGCCGCTCCATCAGCCCCGCCATCGACGTGCGCCAGCTTCCGGCCGCCATCTCCCGGTGCGCCGCCGTCATCTCCACTCGCACCAGCTTCTCGGCCTCGGCGAACGTCGCCGGTGTTACATCGGGACCCACCGACGGAGACGTGTTGAAGGCGGGCGGTGCCCCGGGCGTCGCCCGCTTGAACGCCTGCTCCCCCGCTTCGGCGCCCGATTGCTCCCCCTTGCAGGCCGCGAGCACTCCGAGGAAGCCGACGGGAGCCTTGATGAGGAACTGGCGGCGTGTGTTCATGATGGGTCTTCCGGGTGGGGAAACAGGGCGGACGGGTGGGCTCAGGTCTGAGTCTTCTTCAATCTGGCGATAGCGGTATCCGCATACTGGAGCGTCGACCGCAGGGACCGCAACCTGGCCTCGAAGAAGCGAGAGCGACTCCCGATTCGCCTGGACGATCTCGTTGGCGGTCTGGTTGTACTTGAAGTCGAAGATCCGGGCGTGGAGCGTCCGCGCCTGGGCGTAGATCGGCTGGTCCTGTTCGGCTTCTATCTGGAGGTCGAGCACCTGCTTGTAGTAGCGCGCCACGTACTTCCCCAGCGTTCCATGGTCGAACAGCTCGAGGTTTCCCGAAGCCTTCATGGCCTCGAAGGTGGCGTCGTTCGGAACGAATCGCTGGTGATAGCCACACCACAATCCGTACCAGTAGAGCTCTCCCGTCCGAGGGTCTCCCTCGGGTTGTCGGGCGATCAGGGATAGGAAGGCCCGGACGTTGTCTCCGGCCGTCTCCGTCCTCCCGATCTCCGTGCGCAGCATGGCCGTGTCGACCTCGAGATCTTCGATCATGTTGAGAGATAGGCGCTCCATCTCCTGAACGGACGGCCGTGTGCGTGCTCGAACGTGCTCATACCGGGTTCCTCCGTCGGGTTCATGGAGCACTCGCTCCGCTCCGAGGCCCCGGAATCCTGCATCGGGTGCGCCCGAACCACAAATCCGAAACCAGGGTCTCGTGCACCGCCCACCATTGCCCCGCCCCAGAGCCCCGACCTATCGTCCGGGCTTCATTCCTGCTCTGGTCGGAGAATCTGTCATGCGCATACGGTTGTTCATGCTGAGCGTCGCCGTCTCGTTTTTCGCCGTCGTACCCGTGTCCGCCCAGCGGCCGACATCGGGAGGCAAAGGTGGAGGCTCATCGGAGGGCGTCGCCGCGGTCGAGAAGGTCGCCACGACCCACCATACCATCACCATCGGCGGAAAGGAGATCGCCTACACGGCGAACACCGGCACCATGGTGCTCCGCGACGCCGACGGGAAGCCCAACGCCACCGTTTTCTACATCGCCTACACGAGGGACAAGGAAGACGCCGCCCAGAGGCCCGTCACCTTCTTCTTCAACGGTGGTCCCGGCTCGGCGTCGATCTGGCTCGACATGGGCATCATGAGCCCGAAGCACCCCGAGATGGGACCGGGTGGCAAGCAGCCGGCGCCTCCGTACCAGCTCGTCGACAACCCCGACTCTCCGCTCGACGTCACGGACCTCGTGCAGGTCGATGCCATGATGACCGGCTATTCCCGTCCCGGGGAAGGGGTGTCGGCCACCGAGTTCACGGGCCAGCGCAACGACATCCGGATGTTCGCGCAGTTCATCCGGAACTACCTGGACAAGTACCATCGCTGGTCGTCGCCCAAGTACCTGTTCGGGGAGAGCTACGGCACGTTCCGCTCTGCCGGCCTGGCGTCGGAGCTCCAGGACAACGAAGGCATCGAGCTCAGTGGGATCATGCTGCTCGGCACCGTGCTCGACTTCCAGTACATCGCGCCGTCGCCCACCAACGACATCGGGTACGCCGCCTTCCTGCCCACCTACACCGCGACGGCGTGGTACCACAAGAAGCTCCCCTCCGACCTGCAGGGCGAGAGCCTCGAGCAGGTGGTGCAGCAGTCGCGTGACTACGCCTTCGGCGATTACTTGACCGCCCTCGCCAAGGGCAACGACCTCACCCAGAGCGAACGGAGCGCCGTGGCGCAGAAGCTCGCGCGTCTCACCGGGGTCTCGGAGCGGTTCATCCTCGACACCAACCTGAGGATCGACGCGGGCACGTATCGTACCGAGCTCCTGCGCGACCAACGCGCTACGGTCGGTCGCTACGACAGCCGCCTCATCGGCATGAACGGCAACGCCTCCAGCCAGCGCGAGGACTACGATCCATCCGACGTGGCGCCCACCGGCGCGTTCATGTCCGCGTTCATGCAGTACCTGCACAACGACCTCGACTACTCGTCCGACCTGCAGTACTACATGGGCGGTCACACCGGCGGCTGGAACTACGGCAACGCGGGGTGGGGCGGCTATCCCAGCGAGGTGGAGTCTTTGCGCCTGGCCATGGCGAAGGACCCGTACCTGCACGTGATGGTGGGCGCGGGCTACTACGACATGGCCACGCCCTTCGCCAACGCCGAGTACACGTTCCGGCACCTGGGCTACGACCAGACCTACAAGGACCGGGTGGAGTTCAAGTACTACGAGAGCGGTCACATGGCCTACCTCAACCAGACCTCGGCCAAGAAGCTCAAGCAGGACATCGCGGACTTCATCGCGTCGACGAAGGAGGGCGGGAAGTAGAGCCCGCAGGGCCGGTCGGTTGACCCAACATCCAGGAATGTCATCGCCGCGGAAGGTCATGTGCGTCGGTCTCTGCACGCTGGACGTCCTCCAGTACTACTCGGAGCGGCCGCCGTGGGGAGGGAAGGGCGTGGCGTCCGAGACCCTCGTCGATGTCGGGGGGCCCGCGGCGAACGCCGCCATCACCGTCGCCCTGCTCGATGGCCGAGCGACGCTCGTTACGGCCCTCGGCCGGGGGGGCGCGGCTCGGGTGGCGCACGACGAGCTGGGGCGGTATGAGATCGAGGTTCACGACTGCGCAGGAGGCGCTGGTGAGCTTCCCGTGTCGTCGATCTGGGTCGATCGCATCCGGGGTGAGCGGACCGTCCTGTCCACGAATCGGATGGAGTCGGTCGAGGCTCCCGACCCGACGGTCATGGGAGAGGATTGGGCGGCTCTCCTGATCGATGGACATCATCCGGAGCTGGCGATGGCGATGGCGCGGGCGGCCCGCGAACGCGGGATCCCGATCGTGCTCGACTGTGGAAGCTGGAGGCCGGTCTTCGACGAGCTCCTGGGGATGGCTCGGGTGGCGATCGTGTCGAGCGACTTCCGGCCGCCCTCGAATGATGCGCGCGGCCTCGACCTGGCGCGCGCCCTTCAACGGGGGTGGGGCACGGAGTGTGTGGCAGTCACGCAGGGTCCTCGGGACGTCGTTTGGGTGGATGGAGCTCGTGCCGGACGGACACGGGTGCCGCCGTGTGATTCCCCGGTCGACACGCTCGGAGCCGGAGACGTGCTGCACGGGGCGTACCTCTGGCTCCGTTACGGGAAGGGCCGGGTCCACGAAGGAGCCCTTCTGGAGTCGTGTGCGGTGGCCAGCGCCTCGTGCCGGTACCGCGGGACGCGGGAGGGCGTGCGGGAGTACGGGCTGGAGCACGGTGAGGGCGACGGCGGCGTCCTTTGAGTCCCCGGGTCCTCTCGCGGCTCCGCCGCCCTGCGGTTGGTCGCGGGCCGCCCGGCCTCAGCGGTCGTCGTACGCGGGGCCCTGCCGCTTGTGCGGGATTCCGATCGTCACGCCGAGGCGAAACGTCATCAGGTTCGCTTCGCTCCGGTTCGGAAGCACCGTGATACTACCATCCGGATGGTCGATGATGTCGCCCTTGGTCAGGAACTCCGCGACCCCGTTCTGGTGGCGCTCCAGGCCCACGTCCAGCGCCACCGGGATGCGGCCTCTCGAGAGCCGCAGCCGAAAGCCACCGCCGCCACGCCACGCGAGCACTCCGTCCGAGAAGTTCGTCGAGGACGCGACATTCTCGAGGTCGTTCGTGCCCTTCAGCGACGTGGTCGTCGCGAAGTAGCTGAAGCCGAACGACACGTGCAAATACGGCTCGACGGGGCCGGTCGCGAGCACCAGCTCGGGGCCCACGCCGCCGTACAGAATGCTGTTCGTCGTGTTCATGTCCAGGTCGATGCGGCAGCCCACGCCTCCTCCGAAGCACACGCGTTGGTGCTCGTTTCCGTAGATCACGAACCCGAGGTCGGCACGAAGCCGGAGGTGCCGCGTCGCCTCGACGGGCATGGTGCCGTAGATCTGTCCGCCGAACCCCTGGTCGAAATACGCGTCGAGTGGGCTGATCGGATCGGCCCCGACCAGGTTGACGCCCACGTATCCGGCGGGCCCGCTCGCTCGCTCCTGCGCGCCCACGCCGCCCGCAAGGACGGCCAATGCCGTCAGAATCCCCGCTCCCCGCATGCCGCCGTTTCCCATCATCGTCTCCTCCGGGCAGGGCTCGTCGTCATTCTGTCGCGACACATGGAATCAAAGCACATGGCGTGCCGGGATCCATGGCCCCCGCGAACCCGTTGTGGCGGCGCGCTTGATGCGCGGATCGGCCCGGAGGTCGGGGTTCGGCCATGTCCTCGTGCGGGGACATCCGCCGCGTCAGGACGTCAGGGTCCGTCGGGGGCGAGACGTGTGATCGATGGGGCCGTCGGGTCAGGCGTGTCCGTCGGATGAACGGCCTTGCCATCGATCTCTCCGTCGATCACTCTGGAGGCGGGAGCGCGGGTCACCACGGGGTGCGCGCATGACCTCGCGGAGTGTCTGGAGAGCGACGACGTTGCGGCCATCGGAGGTTCGCCATGAGCAACCTGCCGGAGAAGAGGTACACGGAGAAGGAAGTCGAGCGGGCGAAGGCCACGTCGCAGGTCGTCGGCTGGGTCCAGGGGGCGGGCGTGGTCGTCGCGGGCGCGATCGTGCTGAAGTTCCTGGGGTGGATCCCCGCGCTCATCGTTCTCGGGGGGGTCGCGTGGGTTCTCTACAAGCTGGTTTCGCGGCCGGAGAAGGAGCCCGACCGGTAGCTCATCCTTGTGGTGCGACTCCCGCGGAGCCTGGCATGGGCGGAGCCGTCGGGTGAGTACGAGCACTTGGTGGCGGCACGGATCTTGAGCCATCTTTTTCCAGCCAGTCCAGCAAAGCCAGCAAAGGAAGGGGCACATGAAGAGCATCGTGAAGGTGTTGGGAATCGCCGCACTCGGTCTCGCGTCGCTCGCCACGTCGGTGAGCGCCCAATCGTCGACACCGATCAACTGGAACGCCGGCGTGGGGCTTTCCATGCCTTCGACCTCGGGATTCAATACGGGCTTCAACGCGCGGCTGGGCGCCACCTTCACGCTCCAGGACTCACCGGTGTGGATCCGCCCCGAAGCGGCACTCGATCACTTCAGCGTCGACTGCACGGGGTGCGGCAACCTGACCCTGTTGGGCGTGGGTGGGAACGCCGGCTACACCTTCGAGACCACCGGAAAGGTCGCGCCGTACGTTCTCGGTGGACTCCAGATCACGCACCAGTCCTTCTCGGTGAGCGGCTACTCCGGGTCCGTGACCAAGCTGGGAATCAACCTGGGCGGTGGGATCACCTTCCCACTCGGCAACCAGGTGGGATACGCCGAGCTCCGCTACGTGGCGGCGGGCGGTGGCTTCGACATGATTCCCCTCACGGTCGGCCTGCGGTTCTGACGACCGGGGGGCCGCGTTTGTCGTCGACCTTCCGAGTGGACGGCCATCTAACCTTCTACAACGTATTGACAGGTTAGATCACTCGATGCATGTTGCCTAACCGCTGTAACTGTCTTTACCGGTTTGGCGCGGAGGTGACATGCGTGCGCGAGCACAGGAGCGACGCGGAGGGCGGGAGGGGAGGCGGGTCCGATCGTCGCGCGGGGGTTCGGCTCACCGGGCGGCGTCGGCGCACGTGCTCAGGGCACTGGACGGGGCGTTCGACCATCAGGCGTGGCACGGCCCGAATCTGCTGAGCGCCATCCGGGGCGTAGGTTACGCGGAGGCGGCCTGGCGTCCGGGGCCGGGGCGGCACTGCATCGAGGAGATCGTGGTGCACTGCGCGTACTGGAAGTACCGGGTTCTGCGTCGCGTCGCGACGCCGGAGTCGGACCTGCCGGACGCGTTTCCGCGCACGGGCAGCGATTGGTTCGTCGCACCGGAGCCGCTCACGGAGGGCGCATGGCGGGCCGACGTCGCGCTGCTGAAGCGCATCCACGCGGTGCTTCGCGACGCGGCGTCGGCGATGGACGACCAGGTGCTGGAGCGTCCCGGCCCGAGGCAGAAGCGGAATCGCAGGCAGAATCTCGAGGGCATCGCCTTCCACGACATGTACCATGCCGGGCAGATCCGGATCCTCCGCAAGCTCTACGAGGAGGTGAAGGGCTGAGACCGCGGGGCCCAGGCCCGGGGCTCCGTAGTCGTGGCCCGACCGAGGCCTCGAAGAGCGACGAGTAGCTCGGGCCGGCGTGCCAGGCCGGCCACGCCTCCGGCTCGCGCGAGAGAGGAGCCGTAGATTACGGGATCTTGCCTGAGCCGTCACGGTGCGCCACAATGGCGCCTACCCTGGTCCGACCTGTCCCCGACCCGGAGATCCACCATGAAGCCCCTTTGCATCCTCAGCTTGGCCGCGCTCATGATTCCCGCCGCGCTGGCCGCCCAGGAATCCTCCACCCCACCCGCCAACCCGACGACGGAAGCCGCGCGCTGGACGGGTGACCGGT
Organism: uncultured Gemmatimonadales bacterium; assembly: GCA_963751265.1. GTDB lineage: Bacteria > Gemmatimonadota > Gemmatimonadetes > Longimicrobiales > Gaopeijiaceae > SZUA-318. Next base: position 678,478 of record CAVVTU010000005.1, read on the forward strand.
TGGCACGGTACCTCACGAGCGCGGCCGACCAGGTTCCCTCCAAGCTCTTGTCCTACAAGCCCACCGAGGCCCAGATGACCTTCGGGCAGATCTGGGCCCACCTTTCGGAAGCCAACTATGGCATCTGTGCGGCCATCGGTGGCATGAAGGCTCCCGATCAGCCGCACCGTGATGGCACGGAGGCGAAGGAGACGCTGGTATCCGACCTGAAGGGATCGTTCGAGTTCTGCGACCAGGCGTTCGCCAAGACGGACGACTCGAAGCTGGCCGAGCAGGTGTCGATGGGCTTCATGGACGGCACGCGGGCTCAGGCCATGTTCATCTACGTCGACGATCTCGCGGATCACTACAGCCAGGTGGCCAACTACATGCGGATGAACGGGATGCTGCCGCCGAGCGCTCGGTCGAGAGGGAAGTAGCGCCCGGTCGACGGAGGGGCGTAGCGCGCGACGGCGCTTCGGCGCGATCGCCTTCGCGTCTAGGGAGACGGCAACCGGTAGCGCTCGTACCTGGGAGCGTCGACGCCGTCCAGGATGGCTGAGACGTTCCCGGCGAGGTCGTGGCCCCGGACAGTCATGGGTCCGCCGCGCTGGTTCCTCGGCATGGCGAGGTACGCCGAGGTCAGCTCTTCCAGGCCGAGGGTCAGAGCCGCGTTCGCCCTACCCCGGCCTCCGTGCCCGGCCTGTCGCAGCGCAGCCGTCCGGAGATCGCCGTCGGACCTTCGGCTGCTTTCCAGGATCGACGAGATGATCTCCGAGGCGTCCAGCCAGGCCTCGAAGATGTAGTAGACCCTCACCGTCGGACGGCCCGGGGCACGAACGCTGCGGGTCTCGCTCGGAGTGTCTTCGATGAGCATCCCCGCGGGGCCGAGTCGGTACCGGGTACGGTCGATGCTCATGCCGAGCGCGTCGCCGAACTCTTCCGCGAGCTCACGGTCCGGGCTCGTGTCGAGGACACCTCCGTCTGGGTGCCGCAGGTGGTCCCGACAGACTCGTTTCACGTCTTCCCATGACGCCGGGCGTATCTGAAGGCGGAAGTCTCGTTCCCGGCGAGACCGCTCGCTGTCGTAATGGAAGTCCCCGATGGCCGTTCGCAACGCGACGGGATCGACGATCTGGATTCCGCCTCCGAACGGTTTGGCCGTGACCGACACGTCCGATCGTCCCTCGACCGTGCGAAGTGTGGCCGTGCGCTCGAGCGCGAGCATCGTCGGCCCGTCCCCCAAGCTGCCGAACAGCACCCTGACGAGGGTGCCCACGCTGACGCGCAGGCTCAGCGCGTCCGTGGCTCCCACCTCGACGTCGTCATCCGGTGCCCTTCCGGTCGGCGAAGAGGTCGTCCGGCGCCGCGGTCGCTTCCCGGTCGGCGGCACGGGCTAGGAGTACTCCCGCAGCAGCGCTTCGGCCTCTCGGACGTCGGCCGTGGTAAAGCCTTCCGTCATCTTCTCGTAGGCCGGCGCAACCACCTCCCGAGCCTCGTCCGATCGGCCTTGGCGCTCATACAGCCGGGCCAGGCTCGTGGCGGCGCGCAGCCCGAGAAGTCTGGCATCGCCATCCCGTGCTATCTCGATGGCCTTCCGCAGCCACGACTCGGCCTCGTCGAGGTTCTCCGGGGAAAGCTCCAGAAGCAGCTCGGCCCTGAGCCGGCAGAGGTCCGAAGCCAGGACGTTTCCGGGGCTGCCGCCTCCGGCCTCCATCGCTTCATCGATCAGCTTCAGTGCCTCCGCGGCCCTTCCCGTCCGGCGGAACACGTCGACCTGCAGGGAAAGGAGCATCGGCCAGAAGACCGGAGGGCGCGTCTTCAGTCCCTGGTAACCCGCCATGCCACGCTGGATATGCGCTAAGCCGTCGTCTGCCTGCCCGCCGCCCGCAACGGCAGCCCCAAGGAGGCACGTGCCCACGGCCCTCCAAATCTGGAACTCGTGCTCGTCGGAGATCTCGAGCACGGCTTGGGCGTGCGCCCGGGCGATCTCCGGCTCACGTCTCCAGAGTCGAAGCAGACCCGCGTGGAACCGTGCGTAGGCCATGCTGAACGGATGCCCCAGCTCGTTCGCCAGAGCGATGGCTTGCTCGGTCCGCCCCAGAGCGCGATCCGGGAATCCGAGCAGCCAATGGACCAGGCCGCACGCGGTGAGCGCCGTCACCCCGGGGTAGGTACCGAACCGGAAGCGTCGCCCGGGCCGTTGGCCCGGGGCGTAGCCGACCAAGCTCCGTTCCAGGAGCTCCAGTCCACGGCTCAGGTTGCCCATGAAGGCGTGGCAGTACCCCGAGATCATGAGCCCGTCGACGCGCATGCCCGCGTCTCCGAGGCGCTCGGCGAGATCGATGATCTGCTGTCCCGTGCGGGCTCCCTTGTCGAATTCGCCCCGGTAGGTGTAGTAGCTGGCCAGCCCTCGCAGCACGGGGAAGAGTTGCGGAACCTCTCCATGAGCCTCGCAGAGAGAGCGCGCGCGCGCATAGGCCTGCTCGACTTCCGGCGTATAGCCTTTGACGGCCAGGAGCGCCCGAACGAGGCTCGACTGCAACAGGATCTCCTGCTCGGCGCGGACAGGCGTGGAGGGCGTGGACGAAAGAACACCCAACAGATCCGTCGTGAGGTCCACGGTCGCCTGGTACCAGCCCCTGGAATCGTAGAGCAGCCACAGGCAATCGGTGAGGCTGCCCAGTCGTTCGAGATCACCTTGCGTCACCCAGTAGCGCCATGCGATCCGGAGATTCTCGAAGTCGGCCTCCAGCTCACCCGGCATCGCCTCCCGTTCGTGGCCGGCCAAACGCTCCCACTCGCGGCGAGCGAAGGCGGCGTAGTACGTCGCGTGCGCGTCGCGGGTCGCGGCGGCCAGCTCCGTGTCTTGTTCGAGTCGCTCCGCGGCGTATTCACGGATCGTCTCGAGCATCGTCAGCCGGGCTCCACCGCCGGGCCGGTCCGCCCGCTGGACCAGGCTCTTGCCCACCAGCGAATCCAGCCCGTCGAGCACGTCGACATCCATCGCATCGAGTCTCTCGATCGAGGTCGCCACGTCTTCGACCGCCTCGAACGTGCAGCTCGGGAAGGCCGAGAGCACGCCGAACAGCAGCTTCTCGCCGGGATCGAGCAGGTCGTAGCTCCATCCGATGGTGTCGCGTAGCGTCTGCTGGCGCGCCGGAAGGTCGCGCGCCCCACGGCGAAGGAGTCTCAGGCGGCTCCCCAAACGATCCAGGATACCCTGAGGAGACAACACGTTCAGTCGTGCGGTCGCCAGCTCGATGGCCAGGGGGAGGCCGTCCAGGCGCGAGCAGATCTCCGTCACCGCAACGGCGTTCTCGTTCGTCAGCTCGAAGTCTGGCTCCACTGCTCGAGCGCGCTCTAGAAACAGCCGTATGGCGTCGAATCGGACCAGCTCCTGGACGGACGGATTCTTCTGATCGGCCTTGGGCACGGTCAGCGGGGGAACAGGGAACACGCGCTCGCCACGCATGTGCAGGGCTTCCCTGCTGGTCACCAGGAGCTTGAGTCCCGGGCAGCCTCCGAGCAGCTGCACCAGCGCGGGCGCAGCCGCCGTCACCTGCTCGAAGTTGTCGAGCACGAGGAGCGTCGTCCGAGCCCCCAGGTGTGTCTCGATCTCATCCGCGAGCGGCCGCTCGCTCGACTCCCGCACACCCAGCGCTCGGGCAACGGCCGGTAGGACGGCGTCCGGCTCCACGACGGCGGCGAGGTCGACGAAGAAGTCGCCGTCCTTGAACTGGTCGATGAGCTCCGTCGCCACCTGCAGCGCCAGGCGGGTCTTTCCGGTGCCGCCCGGGCCCGTAAGGGCGAGCAGTCGCACGTCCTCGTTGGCCAGGAGGCTCTTCACGGCCTTCACATCCGCTTCCCGGCCGATGAAGGCGGTGGGCGCCACAGGCAGCCGTCTCCGGTCGGGTTCCGTGGGCGCTGTCGCCCCCCGCGACTTCTTGCCGCCCCAGCGCCCTGCGTCGTAGAGCAAGCACACGTCCGTGGGGAGAGGCACACCGAACTGAACGCAATAGCGTTTCAGATGCGCGGCACTGTAGATCAGTGCTGCCAGCCTCTCCTCGGTGGAGAGCGCCTTCTTGTTGCAGAAGTTCAGGCCCGCGGCGACCGCGGCCAGCCAGTACTGCCCCCAGAGATCGTCCGAGAGGCTGGGGTGCGTCTCCTGCACCCAGCGCCCGAAGGAGGCCCTCCCTGCATTGATGACCGTGCACGCGCCGGTCAGCTCCACGGGCACCTCGCCGGGGGCCGGAAGATCGCAACCCGAGAAGCGGTCGACGAGACTGACCCACTTGTCCAAGGACGCCCGCTCCAGCTCTCGCATCAGATACGACGTCTCCAGGTAGGACAGGTCGTAGAGGAGTGGCATCCCCGTCTTGTACAGCGCGAAGTCGATGAGGAAGAACCCGTCCAGGGCGTCTCCCTCGGACGCGAACTCGGCCAGGATGTTGCCCACGTTCAGGTCGCCGTGTTGGTGGCCCACCAGAACATCGATCGCTCTGGCTCCCTCCCATCGTGCGGCATCCAAGCCGAAGCTCAGCGGATTCGGGAACACCTGCCCCCGGATCAGGAACCCTTCCGTGTCCGGGGAGACGAAGAGCGTGTCCTCGAGCAGAGATCCGATGTTGCCGTCCCGGCTCAGACGGTACCCGAGCCACTTCTCGAGGAGCTGCTTCGGGTGCACCGCCCGTTGGAAGGCCGAGTCGGAGTTCCAGTCCCTCAACAGGTGATCGCCCGTCGCACCGAAGAGCCTCTCCAGCTGGCTCCGGCTCTCCAGGGACGCGAGTGTGCGGAAGCGTTGGAGGGAGTGCCCGGCAACGGTATAGAGGAGCGCGACGGCACCCTCGTGTACGACTTCGAACGCAAGCCGCGGCATGTGCGCTTCGGCGAACGAAGTCGGAGCCTCGCTCATCGCAAGGCGATGCCTCTCGATCTCGGTCTGTCTGCTCTTCGCATTGACCCTGTCGAGCTTCAGGACGAAGTGATCGAGTTGCCTGAGATTCCCCGTGGAGGCGCTGACGAGATAGAGGAAGGCTCCGGTCCGTCCACCCGTCAGCGACCGGAGCGGCACGATGTCGAGACCGTGGTTCTCTTCCGCCAGGCGAAGGAGGTGCAGGTACTCCTGCGGGAGTTGATCGAACCCATCGAGAGACATCGCGGCGACCGGCTTTCGTTGTGCTGTGGGCCATCGAACGGACATGGGACAATACACCCTGGCCCCATAGACAGAAACGTTGGCCCGCGGTCCGCGCGAGACCGCCCCCGCTCCACCGGCAGCCTCCATGGGGCTGTTCCCGAACCGCTCGGCGCTCGGACAAGCGCTGGCCGAGCAGCTCCGCCGACGGTGCCGCGCCGCGTTCAGCGAACCTTCCGCGAGACGATGAAGAGCGCTCGCTACCGGGGTGCCTCGGAAGTAGAATCATCGGGCGTGCACCACGAGATCACCTGCCCGAAGGAGCCCCTACCATGGCTGAGCGCCTGAAGGACAGGTTTTTCACGGGGGAGTCGATCCGCTCGTTCGCGAGCCTCGTCAAAACACACCATCCGCCCTTCGACGACGTCGAGCTCGTCCGTCTCTTGACGGAGGCTTCCTTCCAGGGGCTGGAGCTCATGGAGATGTCGCGGCGCGCGACGGAATATCTCGCGCGGCTTCTGCCGCCTTCCTACCCGGAGGCGATCGAGATCCTGCGGCGGATCGCTCCGGAAGCGAAGGGGATGGAGGCGTTCTGTTTGCCCACCTTCGTGCAGCTGTACGGGCTGGACGATTGGCCGACGTCCCTACCGGCCATGGCGTTCTTCACGAAGCGCGCGTCGTGCGAGTTCGCGATCAGGCCGTTCATCCTGGCCGACCCGGGCCGGGCCATGGCGTTCCTCGAGGGCCTGACGGAGGACGACGACGCCAACGTCCGTCGCTTCGCGAGCGAAGGGTGTCGGCCGCGCCTACCCTGGGCGGTGGCGTTGCCCCCGTTCAAGGAAGATCCCTCCCCGATCCTCCCCGTCCTCGAGCGCCTCAAGAGCGACGACTCGGAGTTCGTGCAGCGGAGCGTGGCCAACAACCTGAACGACATCTCGAAGGACCACCCCGACCTGGTGCTCGACATCTGCGAGCGATGGTCGGGCACCTCGGAACGCACCGACTGGATCGTCAAACGGGCGTGCCGCACGCTCCTCAAGCAAGGCAACCCGAGAGCCATGCTGCTTTTCGGCTTCGGAGATCCGAAGTCGCTGGAGATCGTGGACGCAGGGGTGAGCAGAAAGAGCGTGGCCATCGGTGGTGATGCCCGCCTGAGCTTCACCCTGCGGGTAGGCACGAAGAAGCCCGCCAAGGTGCGTCTCGAGTATACGGTCTGGTACGTCAAGGCGAATGGACGGACCTCGGGAAAGGTCTTCCAGATTCGCGAGGCGACGCTTCCACCCGGTGCCCACGAGTTCACCGCCAAGCTGTCGTTCGCCGACCTGTCCACCCGCAAGCACTACCCCGGCGAACACCGGATCACCCTCACCGTCAACGGCGTGGAGAAGGCCGAGACGGCGATCGTGTTGAAGAAGACCTAGGGCAAACGCGAGACCGTCGGGCTCCGGCACGCCACCGGGCCCAACCCTCGCTCAGCCGGGCTCAGGAGCCGGGCTGCGACACGACGGCCAGCCCTTCCACCGCTCGCACGTGCACTCCGGTACTGTCCCGGTCGACCCTCAGCCAACGGACCACGAACCGTCCTGCGCTTCGACCGTTCGCGCCCAGCAGCGGCAGCGTGGCGTCCGGGAGCCGGAGTCGCGCTCCGCCCGAGCGGGCCGGGATCGCCTGGGCGCGCCGGGCCGGGCCGGCCCCGGGGCCACCGGTGGTGTCCGCCGCCAGCGCCCATGCCGCCATCTCCGCCAGGTCTACGGTCAGCGCTCGGCCTCCGACTCTGAGGTGAAGCAGGGTCGAATCGCCCCGGACCACACCCGTCGGCGCCACCTCGTGGCGGGCAGGCACCTCGATGACGTACAGCGAGCCCTCGCCCAGTTCGTCGGTCGGCAAGGGCTCGTCGAGCCGGGCCGTCGCGACCCGCGGAGCGGCCGGGTTGGGCCGCGCCTTCAGGCCCAACGTCGCAGCCAGGTCGTAGGAGCCCCGCTCTGCGGCCGCCGCCTGTCCGGCGACGGCTACGACCGCCTCGTTCCCGAAATGCTCGGTCAGGTAACGGCCCGCGCTGCGGATCTCGCGGTAGAGGCTGTCGGGCACCGATCGCGAGGGCGCCGCCGCCAGGTCGGACGCCGACGCATCCACGTCCGCGGCGCGTAGCGCCAGCATCAGGCGCGTCTGCTGGCTGCGGCGCGCGACGGCGGACGGGCTCCACGGCCCCAGCGCGCACAGCAGCGAAACGAGGCTCAGCACGAGGGGCACCGGGTAGGCGCGCAGCCGTCGTCGTCGGAGAAGCGACCAGCTTCCGAGCGCGGCCAGCGCCAGCAGCGCGACCAGCGCCGCGTCACGCACGTACCGGAATTCCGTCCAGCCGTACTGCGACACGCGCACACCGATGGCCCAGAGGCCCAGCGCGCCCAGCGGAAGGAACAGGGGTACGGCCAGTCGGATGGGCCATGGTATGCCCGCCGGGAGCGGCCGCAGCCCCTGCGCAGGTCGAGCCGCGTCCAACTCCGGCCGGTCCACGTCCGATTCCGGCGTGCCGGCCTCGTCCGCGCCTGCGAACATCATGACGCCCAAGGCGCCGATGATGCCTGCCAGAAGCGCCAGCGGCGACACCAGGTTGCGCGGCAGCTCCGCCGTCACGGCGATGCGCACGAGGTAGGCGTACAGGATCAGGTAGTAGATGGCCAGCAGCGGCAAGAACAGATAGATGCCGAACCGGCGCACGATGCGCATACCCTCTGCGGGAGGCCCCGGTGGTGCCGTGATGGCCGGCGTGCCGCCCACGATGAGCCAGGGCACGAGACCGAACGCTAGGGCGCCGAACACGTGGGCGTAGATCTCGTCGTTCAGATGCAGCTCGAACAGCGAGTCCACGGCGGCGATGGCCAAGGCGAGGCCCAGGTAGAGAGCGCCGGCGTAGAGCGCGACTCCCACACCGCGCGTGATGAGCCGCAAGTTGACCTCGCGGAACCGCCGGTCGCGCGCGTGGCCGTGCGCGCTGAGGAGGGGCGTGAGGGTGATGGCCAGAGCCACGGCGGCCAGTAGCAGCATCGCGCGCCAGCCCTCGGCTGTCCGGTCGAGGTCCAGGAGCGTGCGGTCGTAGAGGACGACGCCGGCGAAGCCGGCCAAGGTGAGCAGCCAGCGACGTCGGGCGGACAGCGCGCCGAGTCCGTGAAGCAGGGTGGCGATCCAGGCGATGCCGCCGGTGAGCGCGCAAAGGATAGCGACCTCGGCCCAGGCCTGCATGGCATTGGGCTTGGCCGTCATGGCAGCGGACCACGCGACGGCCGTGGCGATGCCCAGCGCCACCTCGACGGGTGCAACGCGCAGAGCGACGGCGGTGTCGCGCAGGCCGCGGCGCAGGTTCCCTGCCAGGCTGGACATGCCACATGGTAACGCGGGCGGGTGCCCCTGGACAGTATGATTTCCATGTGCCGACGCGAGGGTCGCCCGTGCGGGCACCATCACCACGAGATCGCTGGATCCGTTGCGTGATCGTCGGGCCCATCTCCGCGACTTCGGCGAGACCGACGCCGCGGCAGATCCTTCCGGGTCCTCCCGTGTAGGAAGCCCGACGCCCCGAGCCGCGGGCGGGCGATGCCCGTGGCGCTTGTCCGGGCTCGTTGTGCCGGATACGATGGCGGCTTCATCTCAGGCTCATTTTCCGACAGCAGGGTGAGGAGGCGTGATGCTCAAGTTCCTCGGCGGAGTCGTGACGACCCTGGTGGTCTTGTTCGGCGGCGCCTTTCTGGTCATCAACCGCGGCTGGTTCCCGGTCGGTGCCGACAACCCGCCGAGCCGCCTGGAACGCAGGCTCTCCCACATGGCCACGGATGCCTACATCGGCAAGCACGCACCGAAACAGGAGAACCCGATTCCGCTCACGGCCGCCACGCTGAGCGAAGGCGCCCGCATCTACGAGGAGCACTGTTCGGTGTGCCACGGCGGAGCCGTCCACAAGATCAGCCCCCTGCAGCGGAAGTTCAGCCCGCCCGTGCCGCAACTCGTCAATCGCGTACCCCGCGATCCCGACGCGGACTTCTACTGGATCACCAAGCACGGGTACCGTCTCACCGGCATGCCGTCGTGGGGCGGCATCCTCACGGACAACCAGATCTGGACGGTCGTCGCCTTCATCAAGAACTCCGACAAGCTGCCGCCGGAGGCCCAGGCCGCCTGGCAGCAGGCCGCCGACACCACGCGAGCGCCGGCTCCGACCGAAGCGCCCGGGGCGACCAAACGCTGATCGGGACGGAGGTCTCGAGGTGGGAACGGCACGATCCTGCCCGGTGGCGCGTCTGGTTGTCCCCAGCCCGCGCTGATACAATGCCACAGAATCGTCCCTGGCCTGCGCGTTCCTACACCATCGAGGCTTGAACCGGCCGGGACTGAGTTCGAGAGAGCAGGAGAAGGATGGTCCGGATGGCTTTTTCCCGGAGCATGCCCCGACCATAGGACCGGACCGCCCGCCCCATGGGAGATCTTCGCGCCACGCTGCAGGGCTTGATCCGCCGCCCCTTCTCCTCCGCGGTGGCCGTGACCATCCTCGCCCTCGGACTGTCCGCCGGCGTCGGCGCGTTCACCTACATCAACGGATTCCGTCAGCCCTTCCCCGGCGTCGACGCTCGCCGTCTGGTTCGACTCTTCGACGCCACGGACGAGGATCCTTACGGCGACCTTTCGTACCTCGACTATCTGGACTACGCGAAAGAGGCCACCGGGGCCTTCGAGGGGATCGCCGCGGTCCAGTCGGGATACGCGGCCAGCGTCCGTCATGAGGCCTCGACGGAAGTCGTGTTCCTGGAGGCGGTCTCCGGGAACTACTTCCCTCTGCTGGGCGTGGAGATGAGCGCGGGGCGAGGTCTGAGGGTGGAGGACGATCTTCCCGGTGCGGAGCCGGTTGCCGTGATCTCCTACGGTTGGTGGAAGCGGCAATGGAACGGTGACCCCTCGGTCATCGGTTCCGTGGTCTATTTCAACTCCAGGCCTCACACCGTGGTGGGCGTGGCGTCGCCGCGCTTCCTGGGCTCCCTGGCGTCGTACCGCCCGGACGCCTGGCTGCCCTTCGAGCCGTTCAAGGCACGCTACACGAGCTGGGCGCGGGCTTCGGAGCAACGGGATCTCCCGCTCGTGCGGGTTCATGCGCGCCTGCGTAAGGGAGTCACTCGGCAACAGGCCACGGAGGAGCTGCGGAGGCTGGCTTCCGGACTGGACGAGGCCTACCCCCGTGAAGGTGCGCGGGCCCGCCGGCCCACCCTGGCGCCGGCCACCTGGATCGATCCTCGCGCCCGGGTCGCCGAGGCGGGGACGCTGCGCATGATGATGGCGGCCGCGGTGGGGTTCCTCCTGCTCGTCTGTGCCAACGTCGGGAACCTCCTCCTGGCCGTCGCCGCCGGCCGCCGCCGGGAGATGGCGCTGCGGGCCGCCTTGGGTGCCACCCGGGGGCGCCTCTTCTTGCGGGCTCTCATCGAGAGCGCAGTGCTGGCGGTCGCGGCAGGCGTGGTGGCTTTGGCCCTGGCAGGTCCGGCCGCCATGCGACTTGGATCGTATTTCGCCCGGCCCAGCGTGTGGGGTGCGGACGTCGCCCGACATATGACGGTGGATGGACACGTGGTCTGGTTTGCCCTGGCGGCGTCCCTGACGGTGACCGTTCTGGCGGGCCTGTTGCCCGCAGTGGCTGCGTCCCGGCGCGATGTCGCCGACATCCTGAAGACGGGTGCCGGGGATGGCGAAGGCCCCCCGCGGAAGGTGGGAGGGTGGCGTGTTCCCGGAGCGAGGGAGCTGATGGTCTCGGTCCAGGTGGGTCTGTCCGTGGTGCTCCTCGTGGTCGCCGGACTGACGCTCCGCACGCTTTCGAACGTGACCGACATCGACCCTGGCTTCCAGTACCGGGACCTGCTGGGCAGCTACATCTCGACGAGCAGCACCGGCGTGACGGTGGCGGAGCGGGACCAGTGGTTCCGGAACTTGGCCGAACGGCTTACCGAGGAGCCCTGGGTGCGGTCGGCCACCATCTCGAACCAGGCACCGCTCTCCCCTCACGGCACCGCCTCATTCCGGTTGGAAGGTGCCGACAAAGACGTCGAGTTGGTGTACTCCACGGTCATCCCCGGCTTCTTCCAGACCCTCGGCATGGAGGTCGTCCGAGGCCGTGCCTTCACCCGGTCGGACACCCTGGGGGCGCCCGGCGTGGCCATTGTGAACGAGGCCCTGGTTCGCCGCTACTTCCCGGGCAGCGATGGTCTGGGACGCCAGTTGTGGTGGCCCGGTACCAACGGGGCGAAGGACCGGGAATACGAGATCGTGGGCGTGGTGAACGACGCCCGCGTCCGCGACTTTCTCACGGCGCCCGAGCCCGTGGCCTATTTCGCGAATCCGCAGCAGTCCTACGCCTCGGGGAGTGCGCTGACCGTTGCCACCAACATCGATCCCACTGCCGCCGTTCCTCGCCTGTACCAGTGGCTCCGGGCCTTCGAAAGCCACGTCGCCATCGTGAACGTCGTTCCCTATACCGATGTGATACGCGGATTCACCTACGCCCAGCGCATGAGGGCCCAGATGTTCTCCGCCCTGGCCCTTCTGGGCCTCGTGTTGGCGGTGGTGGGCATCTTCAGCGTGATGAGTCTGGCGGTGAGTCAGCGCACGCGGGAGATCGGGGTGCGCATGGCCATCGGGGCCAGCCGCGTGGATATCGGCGGTATGGTGGTACGGAGGGTGGTCGCATCGGTGCTGCTGGGTCTCGTGGGGGGGCTGGCCGCCTCGTGGGCCCTGAAAGGCCTCGTGAAGAGCCTGCTCTTCGGAGTCGCGGCCACGGATCCGGTCAGCATCGCCGCTGCCGCCGTGATCTTCGTGGTGGTTGCGCTGCTGGCCGCTCTCCTGCCGGCGCACCGCGCCGCCTCGGTGGATCCCATGCGCTCCCTACGCGTGGAGTGAGAGGCGGACCGAATGCGGAACTGCGCCACACCGGAGCCCCCTGACATGCACACCTCCACGCACCGCCTCGCGCCCGCTCTTGTCCTCGCCCTCCTGCTCTCTCCGGTCGCTTCGGCCAGCCAGGAGGCGCCCGCATCCTCGTCGGGCGGCGCCTTCCCGCCCGATTCGGCCATCCTCTCGATCCTGAAGGAGCGCGTCGCACAGGGCGGGAGCGCCGGCATCGTGGTGGGACTCCTCGAGCCCGACGGCCACACGCGTATCGTCGCCTGGGGGGATCCAGGCCCCGGTCAGCCACCGTTGGATGGCAACTCGGTGTTCGAGATCGGGTCCATCACGAAGGTCTTCACCGCCACCGTGCTGGCCGACATGGTGCTCGAAGGCCAGGTCTCCCTCGACGACCCGGTGCAGAAGTACCTGCCGGCGGCCGTGCACATGCCGACCCACGACGGGAAGCAGATCACGTTGGGCGAGCTGTCCGAGCAGAACTCGGGGCTGCCCCGCATGCCGACGAACTTCCACCCCGGCAACCCGTCCAACCCGTACGCGGACTACACCGTGAAGGACCTGTACGCCTTCCTCTCGGGATACGAGTTGACGCGCGACCCCGGCGCGCAGTTCGAGTATTCGAACGTGGGCGTCGGTCTCCTGGGCCACGTGCTCAGTCTCCGGGCCGCCATGCCCTACGAGGCTCTGGTGAGGGAGCGTGTATGGAAGCCTCTGGGCATGTTGGAGACGCAGGTCACCCTCACGCCGTGGATGAAGGAGCACCTGGCTCTGGGGCACGACGAGGAGGGAAGGGTGGTCCCCAACTGGGATCTGGATGCCCTTGCCGGCGCGGGCGCCATCCGGTCGACGGCGGTGGACATGCTGAAGTTCCTTTCGGCCAACGTGCACACGGAGGCGGGTCCCCTCGGGAGGGCCATGGCCTTCGCACACCGGGAGCGCGCACCGGCCGGAGCACCGACCGCGAGCATCGGCCTGAACTGGATCAGCCTTCACGCGGGCTCGGACACCATCGTCTGGCACAATGGCGGCACGGCAGGATATCGGACCTTCGCCGGCTTCGTACCTTCACGCCGGACCGGTGTGGTGGTGCTCACCAACAGCGGAGGACAGGGTGCCGACGACATCGGGCTGCACCTGCTCCGCCCCGAGATCTCCCTTGCCCCTCCCCCGGCCCCCCGGCAGCAGTACACGGCCATCGACGTGCCGCAGGACGTGCTGATCCGGTACGTCGGCACGTACGAGCTCACACCGCAGTTCCACATCGAGGTCACACTGGACGGAAACGCCCTCTGGGAACAGGCGACCAGCCAGCAGAGGCTCCGCCTTTGGCCCTATAGCCGGCAGGACTTCTTCATCAAAGAGGTCGACGCGCAGCTCACCTTCGAGACGGACGCCTCGGGTGCGGTGGTGCGGATGGTGCTGCACCAGAACGGGCGAGACGTGTCGGGAACGAAGGTGCGGTAGGGCGAGGGGCGTCACAACGGACGCCTCGGGCGCGAAGCACTCGCGACCAGCTACCTCAGCCCACCCACCAGACCAACACCCCGAGCGTGAGCGCATCGGCCACCACGAAGGTCCATCCCACCCGCTTCAGGTGCCGTGGATTGGCGGGAAGGACGGAGAGCAGCAGGACGGCCAACGCCTTGGGTAGGACCGACACGGCGACGGCTCCCAGGGGGTGCCGCGTCGCGACGCCGACGACGCCGAGGAGGGTGACCGCGGCGGCCAGGGTCGGGGCGGCGGCTACCGTCCATCGTCCCGACCCTCGACCCTTGAAGCGGCGCTTGAGGGCGTGCACGGAAAGGGTCGCGAGCGTGAAGCACACGACCCACGCTGCGACCGGCAGGTAGATCGCCCGAGCAGTGGCACCACCCGCCGCGGCCAGAACGGCATGGACCGAAGAGAAGGTAGCTGCCACCAGAAGCTCTCCGGGGATGGACTTGGTCTTGCGGGCCAGGACAGCTGCGCCCACCACCGAGGCCAACGACCCCGACAGCAGCGCGGCACGCCAGGCGCCGACCGGTGCCGTCGTGGCGAAGGTGCCGGCGGCCGCCACGGCCACCCCCGCGAGGCGAAGCAGCCTGCTTCGGGCGTGCGCCGCGTCGTTCGAGCGGATGCGCTCGCCCCGGGCCCCCAGTACCACGAGGACGGACTCGTGCGCCAGGAAGCCACTGACGGCGAGGGCCGCGAAGGCGATCCCGGCCCACGAGAGGCCGCCCATCGCCAGCCCGGATAGCATGGGGAAGACCAGCATGGCGTAGGCACCGTGCTCTCGTGGCCGAAGGCGATGATCGTGGGACATTGGCATTCTCTTCGACGGCTGCATTGCGGTTCGGAGCGTGGCCAGGTCAATTCTCATAGGTCAGCTCCGGCTCGCCGTGTCATCCTGGGCGGCGGCGAGCGCCGGCAACTGCAACACGAGGTACACCCGTGAGCAAGAACGTCGTGGCGCGATTCCTGGACGGGCGGGTCATCAAGGGCACGAGCCTCGACATCGACGCGAAGAAACCCACCTTTCATGTCATCCCTCCGGGCGAGAAGGCCATCCAGGTCCGGATGGCCGACCTGAAGGCTCTCTTCTTCGTCCGCTCTCTTCTGGGTGACCCGGGGCGTTCCGAGGAAACCGTTCCCAAGCCCGGCGACCCACGCGGGCGCGGCGCGAGCGTTGTCTCACTGAAGTTCGCCGACGGCGAGACGATGGTCGGGATGACCATGAGCTATCCGCCCCGACCGTTCTTCTTTCTGAACCCGGTCGACCCGAAGAGCAACAACATCCGGATCCTCGTCAATCGGGACGCCGTCGTCAGCATGGAGCGGCTCGGCTAGCCCTGAAGTCGGCGATTCGCGTCACGGAGAGGCTTCGGCCGCTACCGCACGTCTCATCCACGGGCTGGAAGCCGGCGCGTCAGCCGGGCCCGCCCCGGGCCCGGGCGGCTCGCTTGCGACGCACGTGGTCCGATACGTGGTTGCCGTATTCGTCCACGAACTCCTCGAGGTAGTCGGTTCCCCGGACGACGCCGCGGCAGCCCGAGGCGCCGCAGGCGCACTCGAACGCCTGCATCTGCTCGTCGCGGAGCGTGGCGTAGTCGAGCGTAATCTCCTCGCCGGCGGCCACCGGCCGGCGGGCCACCACGTCCAGACCCTCGAGCCACGCCGAGGGGTCGCAGGAGTGGTTCACCGGGCGCCACTCCTCGGGATCCTCGCTCCACGTCACCCACACCTCGTCGGTGAGGGGCCACGCGTACCGAGCGAACCACTCCCTACGGCGCTCGTCCCAGCACGCCTCCACGTGGCCTCGGGTCACCAGGTGGTGTGGACGCTCCTCGAATACGATGACGCGGTCGCCCGCACGGTACGCGCGGGTGGCGAACACGCCGTAGTCGCCCCCCGTGCCTGGGAAGAACACGCCAGCCGCGATCCCGGCGAGCGTGACGAGCCAATGCCGCCCGGACCGCCTGGTGAGTGAAGCCCACGTGTCCCGCCGGGTCGTGGGCCAGGATCAGATCCGCGCTGCCCGGGTCCGTGGCAGGATAATAGATCCCGCAGTTGGGGTTGATCTCCAGCATGAACACGCGGCCCTCGGCGTCCACCCGCATGTCGCAGCGCCCGTACCCCGCGCCGCGCATCCCCGAGAAGAAGCGCGCGGAGGACTCCCGCAGGCGCGCGTTCAGCTCCGGGTCCACCACCGGGAACGCCTCCAGGCCCTCGTAGTTCACCCACTTCAGCCGGTAGTGCTTGAACGACTCGCCCTCGGGGAATCGGTACTGGATGGGCTGGTACGTCGTGGGGCTGCGTCGGATCGTCGGGGTTCTCCGCCACCAGCACGGTGCATTCGGTGCCCTCGATGAACTCCTCGATGAGCGCCGCGCCGTAGTTGCGGATCATCTCTCCCGCCCGCTCGTGGAGCTGCGCCACCGTCTCCACCCGCGAGTGCTCGGTGAGGCCGTTGCTGGCGTAGCTGCTGGGGTGCTTCACGAAGAGGGGAAAGCGGAGGGTCTCGCCTGCGTGGCCGATGTCGGTTCCGGTGCGGGCAGTAACGTATTCAGGGGTGTCGATGTCCCATGCGCTGACATACGCGCTTCATGGCTTCGCGCGACGGCTCGTAGAACGCTTGGTCGGCGCCGGTGAACGGGACGTCCAGCCACTCCAGCGTCTGCACCACCTCCACCCCCACGCGCCCCTCGTCCCACGCGCCGTCGCACAGGTTGAAGTAGAGGTCGTAGCCCTTTCGCGACGCGGTGAGGATCTGCGCCACCGCGGATTCCTTCTCCAGCGTGAGTACGTCCCACTCCGCTTCCGGATAGAAGGGCCGCGGGTCACACGGCCAGTCGTCCGCAGGGAGTTGGCCGGCGTTCAGATCCTGGTCCGTAAGCAGGCAGATGCGCATCGGGCTCGCAGTCCGGCGAAGAAACGATTCGCGCAAAGGGACGGCATATGATCGGCAAATGGACGCGACGTCGCCAGGTGAGTCCGCCTGCCTTCATCATCTCGGGAAGCTCGAGGTTCGAAGCGAAGGCCTGGGCGGGAACCGGTCGAACGCCGTCTAGGGCGCAATTCGTGATCGCGGACTTGGTGCTGGATGGCCATGACCATCCTGGCCGAGCTCCTTGGGCAGAGCTTCCGCGAAGCAGGCGGTTCGCGAATGGAGTCCACGTCAGCGGGTGCGCTGGAACTCCAGAGAGGCAATCCTTATGTTGGTTCATCCCAGAAAGGTTTACCAGACAACTATCCGTCATCGCAATAATTATGGCCTCGACGGCGCAACAGCCCTCCTCCGCAGACGATCATCCCATCATTCAGGGCAGGGCCTGGAAGGCCCTCCTGAAAGGCCACCGGGATATCACGCGTTTCCTCGAAGGGGAACTCCGCCGGGGAGCCGGCATCGAGCTGCAGTACTACGACGTGATGCTGCACGTTTCCGAAGAGGAGGGGGGCCGACGTATGACCGAGCTCGCGGACGAGGTGGTCCTGAGCAAGAGCGGCCTCACGGCCCTCGTGGATCGGATGGAGGCCGACGGCTTCGTGGCGAGGCGTTCGGACCCCGACGACCGCCGCGCTATCCGGATCGTCCTGACCCCTCTGGGTGAGGAGCGCCTTGCGAAGGCCTCGCGACACCACAGAGAGGTTGTCCGACGCATCTTCACGTCCATCGTCGACGAGGCCGAGGCCGCCGTGATCCTGGACGTGCTCCAACGGGTGCGACAGGCCATCGAGCCGTAACGTCGTGTCGAGGAGCGTTTCCTTGCTGCCTCGGGGCCCGTACTCTACGGTCCTTCCACGCTCTTCGGGCCTTCTGGATCTCCCGTGCTTGGCGAAGGGCCCGGACATCGACCGGAGACCGCCCGGGCCGGGCGAGCGAGGGGTCAGCGGTTACCGAGCCGAACCCGTCCGACGATACTTTCCAGGAGGCCCCCATTACCCGCGAGCACGAGTCCTGGCACATGAAGCTCACGACCACGAGGCTCTTGGCCCTCGCCCTCTTCGTGGCGCTGATGGTGTGGGTCATCGATGCAGCGGTAGGCGCGGCCGTCTTCTACGACGAGCCCTTTCTCCGGCTGCTCCTGCATCCCTCGTCCGTCCAGCTCTACACCCATCTGGTGTTCGGAGGGTCGTTCCTCCTGCTGGCGTTGTCGGTGGGAGTGTTCATGCGGCGCGCGCGCCGGACCGCAGACGAAAACAAGGACATGCGGGCGCGCTACGCGGCCATCCTCGCCACCACCAGTGATGGAGCGCTGGCGACCGACGCGGAGCGCCGCATCACGGCGTTCAGCCCGGGCGCGGAGCGCATTTTCGGGTACCACGCAAGGGACGTCCTCGGGAAGCCGATCTCGATGCTCTGTCCGGAGGATCTCCGGGAGGAGCAGGCGAGCGCGTGGCGGAAGATCCTCGAGACGGGCTCGTACTCGGGCTTCGAGACGGAGCGCTTGACCAAGGATGGGCGTCGGGTGCCCGTCGAGCTGACCGTCAACCTCGTCCGCGAGGAGTCCGGAGAGGTCTCGGGAACGACGGCGGTGGTCCGCGACATCAGCGATCGGGTGCGGTCACGCCTCGTCCTGGAGGAGCAGGCGTTTCATCTCGAGCACGCTCAGGAGCTCGCTCACGTGGGCAGCTGGACCTTCGACCTCGACGAGGGGTCCGTGACGGCCTCCGAGGAAGCCAAGAGGATCTATGGCCTGTCGGGTCATCGTTGGACGATTGCCGACGTCCAGACCATTCCCCTCCCGGAGCAACGGGCGCGCCTGGATGCCGCGTTTCGCGACCTCGTGGAGAAGGGCGAGCCCTACGACGTCGTCTTCTCCATCAGGCGGCCCGACGGCGACATCCGCGTGGTGCACTCGGTGGCGCGGTTCGACGAGCGCCGCAATCGGGTTACCGGCGTCCTCCAGGACATCACCGAGCAGCGTGCTGCGGAGGAGGCGTTGCGGAGGTCCGAGGAACGCTTCCGTAGCGTCATCGAGCAGTCGAGCCAGGCCATCTATCTCCTCGTGGACGACCACTTCGAGCTCGTGAACCCCAAGTTCTGCGAGTTGACGGGAGTGAGCGCAGAAGAGGCGCAGAGCCCCGGCTTCGACATCCGGGAGCTCATCGCCCCGGAGAGCCTTCGGCTGGTCGAGGAGCGGAGAATTCATCGCTTGCAGGGTGAGGAGGTGGGCGAGTCCTACGAGTTCACCATCCGACACCGATCCGGAAGTCGGGTCCAGGTTGCGGCGTCGGTGGCCGGCATCGACTACCGCGGGCACGAGGCGGTCCTCGGGTTCCTCCACGACATCACCGAGCAGAAGGCCCTCGAGGCGCGGCTCGAACAGGCCCTGCGCATGGAGTCTCTCGGTCGCTTGTCCGGCGGCGTGGCTCACGACCTCAACAACCTGCTGTCGCCCATCCTCGGGTATGCGGAGCTGCTCGTGCAGGACGTGCCCGCCGGCGACGAGCGCAAGGAGTGGGCGGACGCCATCCTCCAGGCGGGCGTCGGCGCCCGGGACCTGGTTTGGCAGCTGTTGGCGTTCAGTCGACAGAAGGCCCTGGAGATGGGCACGGTGGACCTCAACGAGATGCTGCGGGATTTCGTCAAGCTGCTGCGGCGGACGCTGCGCGCAGACGTCCGGATCGACATGGAACTCGACGCCGCGGCGCCCCAGGTGGTCGGGGATCGGCGGCAGTTCGAACAGGTGGTGATGAACCTCGCCGTGAACGCCCAGGACGCCATGCCTGGAGGCGGCGTGCTCACCGTGCGCACGGAGGAGGTGGAGCTGGACGAGGCGTTCGCGAGCACACATCCCGGCTCCACCGAGGGGCGCTTCACCCGGCTGTCGATCGCCGACACGGGCGAGGGCATGGACGCCATCACACGCCGGCGTATCTTCGAGCCGTTCTTCACAACCAAGCCCAAGGGGAAGGGCACGGGGCTGGGACTCGCCACGGTATACGGCATCATGAAGCAATACGGGGGCTACATCGAGGTGCTGAGTGAGCAGGGCAAGGGCGCGGCGTTCTCATGCTATTTCCCGGTGGCGACGGTCACGACGGAGGCGGCGCAGGTGCACCGCACGGGCCCGGCCGCGTCCGGCGGCGCCGAGACCGTGCTCGTCGTGGAGGACGAGAGTCTCGTTCGAGGTCTGGTGCTACGAGCCCTGCTACGACAGGGATACCAGGTTCATCAGGCCGCCTCGGCGGAAGACGCCCTCGAGGTGATGGACAGCCTCGAGACGAGCATTGACCTGCTGCTTACCGACGTCGTCCTACCGGGCCTGAACGGCAGGGAGCTGTACCACGAGGTCCACCGGCGCTCGCCCGAGACACGGGTGCTCTTCATGAGCGGCTACACCGGGGACGTCATCACGGAACGAGGCGTCCTCACCGATGACACGTTCATCCAGAAGCCCTTCTCCGTGCTGACCCTCGTAGCACGCGTCCGGGAGATTCTGGACCGGAGGTCTCCCGGAGCGCCGGGGGAGCAAGGCCCCCCCGACGACGCTTCTGCCGGATCAGGCCTTTCTTAGAGCCGCACACCCGGAACATGGGAACCTGCGACGTTCTGCGGCACCGGTGGACTGAAACATGTGAACGTTTGGCACCGAGCCGAGCGGCCCTTGCGCCGTCGACGATCCGCGGGCCGGACCGCGAGACGATCGACCGCAGGGAGATCAATACAAAGCTTCCTGGGTTACGGAGCACTAGCTTGCGTTGCGAGGCGTCAGCGCCCGTGCCCAGCTGTCGCGCTGTCCGAACACCGGGCAACCCAACGGGAGGACCCGAGATCATGAACCGCACCAGGATCGCGCTCCTTGCGACGATTGGGACGTTCCTCGCCACGGCTGCGCCCGCAACGGCCCAATCGTCCGGTGAAGAAACACACGTTGTGGTCCACGTACGGGCGCACGACGCGAAGTTGATCGGGGATGCGGTCGGCGGCGCACGCGTCACGATCACGGACGCCAACACCGGGGAAGTGCTGGCAACCGGCATCACAACCGGTGGAACGGGTGACACCCACCTGATCATCCAGGCGCCGCATGAACGATACGGGGACTTCATGGATACTCCAGGCGCGGCGGGGTTCCGCGCCCGCTTCAGCCTGACGCGCCCCACCGTGGTCGAGATCTCGGCCGTGGGACCACTGAACTACCCGCAGGCGACCGCCCGCGCGTCCGAGACGCTTCTCCTCGAACCGGGTGCGGACATCGGGGGTAACGGCATCGTGCTCGACCTCCGGGGTCTGATCGTGGAGGTGCTCGACGCCCAGCCGGCGTCACCAGGCGCTGGGGTAACGGTGCGCGCTCGGGTGCGCATGCTCTGTTCCTGCGCCACCGAGCCCGGCGGACTGTGGACGGTCGAGCGCGTCACGGCCCGTCTGATGGATGGTGACGAGGTCGTGGCCGAGGCACCGCTCCGGTACTCCGGGCAGACAAGCGTGTACAGCGGGACCGTGCCCTCACCGCGACCTGGCGCGTTCACGCTGGTCGTGGCGGCCGCAGATACCGACGGAGTCAATTTCGGAACCGCCACGCGGCCCGTTTCCGTGAGGTGATGCGGGTCGGTGGCTTTCGACCCCTGACGGCTACCGGGCTCGCTCTCTGAGCCGTCGTTCCCCGTCGGCCCTCTTCCGCCGGTCGCCTGTCCCGAGCACTTCGAGGTCAGGCTCGACTCTCGGCTCGGCGCGTCCCGCGTCCTCCGTGCCGCGCGAAAGCGGGCACCGCCGCGAAGCGGTGGTCGCGGGGGGGGGTACTCCCCTTGCTCACCGACCGTCTTCGCTCTTGGCGTCCTGCTCGAGAATCTTCTGGAACAGGCGTCGGCGGAGCTCCGGCGGCGCGCTGTCCCGCTCCTGGATCTTGTCCGCATAGACGAAGTACGCCCGCTGAAAGTCGTATTGCGGGTAGCAGCGGTCGCAGAGCTCCAGGTGCTGCTTCACCGCTTCCGATTCCGACACGTCGAGCTCGCCGTCGAGAAAGTCCCACAGTCTCGCCAGCACGTCTTCGCAGCGCATCATCCCCATCGCGTCCATCATGCTCATCGTGTGCCCTCCGGGATGTAGCCGGAGCGCAACGCATACTCGCGGAGCTGCTCCTGCAGGATTCGCCGAGCGCGGAATAGCCGACTCTTCACCGTTCCGAGCGGGACGTCCAAAACCGTGGCGATCTCCGCGTATTCCAGGTCGCCCAGGTCACTCAACACCAAGACCTCACGGAACTCTTCGGGAAGTGCGTCGATCGCCGCCACCACTTCGTCGTCGATCAACCTCTGGAAGAAGTCGCGCTCCGGGTTCGGAGTGGTCTTCTCGAACGCCGAAGCGGCCGACAGAGCCTCCACGTGCGCATCGAGGTCGGCAGCCGGGAGCTCGCGCTGACTTCTGGCTCGTTGTGACTCGTGCAGATACGTGTTGCGGCAGATCGTGAAGAGCCAGGACTTCACGTTCGTCCCTCGCTCGTAACGTTCCCAGAATCGATGCGCCCGCAAGAACGTCTCCTGGGTCAGGTCCTCCGCCGCATCCCGGTCGCCCTGCGTCAGCCGAAGAGAGAATCGATAGACGGCGTCCAGCCACGGAAGCGCCTCCTCGGCAAACCCTTCCCTGGCAAGCCGTGGCTCGTCGCCGACCGGCATGGGCCGCTCGGCCCTCGTTCGGCCCGAGTGAACCTCGTGCCGCTCGCGCCTGGAGAGCATGGCCCACGCCATCCGGACGGTGCTCCAGAAGGACTCTCTACTCATTTGCCGCTGCAAGCCAACCCGTATCGCGAACCCAACGCAGACACAGCGCTCCGAGAATCAGGCCGAAGACAGTATGGGCCACCACGACGGTGAGCGGCATGGCAGGCATGTCGAGGCCCATGAACCCGATCCCCATCGCCTTGACGGCAGGGCTGACCAGAAAGCCGATGCCCACGAGCTCGGCGAAGACGAGCGCCCACCCCATCGGCTTCTGGCCGAAGAGCACCGCGAAGACGATGCCGAACGTGGCCCCGTTCCAGAAGTGGTAGGCCCACCCGACGACGTTGGACAGGAGTGACGGGCCGGACATGAAGCGGTTCAGCAACAGAACCCCCAGAAGCTCCGGCATCGAGCCGGGCATGCCGCCGAGGTGGAAGCTGACGCTCCTGACGATCTCGAGGCCGAGCGTCGCCACGAGGCCGGCGCCCGCCCCCGCGACAATCCGGTTGACCAGGCGCCGCCGCTCCCTGATTCGTGCTACCACCAGCACGCCTGCGAGAACGATGATCGAGGGTATGAGCACCACAACGGCAAGTCTCGAGAGGGAGCCGTAGCCGGCCTGCGCAATCCAGAACAGGTTCGGGGACGCGCCGGCCGCGGCGAGCGCGAGAAGCGAGTACAGGATCTCTTCGAGGTTGATTCCACGCATGATACGCCTGGGTGATGAACCCGGAAACGGCCGGCCGGGCCGGAGCCCTGCCGGCCACCCGGTTCCGGTGGATCAGGACGCGAGCATCTGGACCATCTTGTGGAGCTTGGCGTCGAGCATCTGCGCAACCTCGTCGATGCCGGAGCTGCCGTAGGCCTTCAAGAGCACCGAGGGTGGGAGATAGGTGACGACCGTGTGGCCCTGCGCGTTCTGGTATACGTTCACGCGGATCGGGACCACGAGCCCGACCCCGGGGTCGGCGCTGAACAGCTTCTTTCCGACCTGCGGGTTGCCGACGAACAGGGTCTCGGACTCGACGTCCAACCCGGCCATCGAGAGCACCTTTCCCTGGTTCAGGTTGCCCATGACCATCATGCCGTTCTGGCCGACCATCTTCTTCAGATGGTCCACGACGTCCGACACGGAACCCTTGGCCTCGACCCGCACGATCGCGGAGCCGGGGGCCTGAGCCTGCACCGGCGCGCCCGTCGAGATCACTGCTCCCGCGAGCAGCGTGGCGATTCCCAGCGCGCGGCGGAAAGAGAAGCGTCGCATCATCCGTAACCTCCTCGTTCGTCCAATGGGTGGTTCGCCCCGTGGGGCGGGACGCCGGCGCGTGCCGGCTCCGGTCCGCCAACCGGAACCCTTCCGAAAGAGTTCCCGGCGGGCTCGCCCCGAGACAGCCGCACCTGCACCGATCCAGATTTCCCCGAGGGCCGCCCGGACACACATGGGATTTCGAATTAGAATTGGAGTAGCGGCGTGACCCGGGGCGTGTCGTTCCCCGGGGTATGATCCGCGTTGTACGTGAACTGACAGGCTTGACATCTGGTGGCCTGTCGGCCCGAGGGCCGTACAGGTCATCCCCATATAGGAGCAGGGTATGACCCAGTCGGTCATGGTGGTGGCGAACGAAGCGGGGACCGGCAAGAGCGTGATAAGCCTGGGCCTCGTCGACCAGCTCGAGCGCCACGGGGCGCGCACCGCCTACTTCAAGCCCGTGGGGCTGACGGATGGCTCCGGGGCTCTCGATCCCGACGCACGATTCATCCATCAAACGCTGCATCTCCGAACGCCACTGGAATGGGTCGTCGGTGCCGGCCATTCGGACGTCACTCGCGCCGTCGAGGAAGGGCGCTACGACGAGCTCGTCGACCGCATCCTAGAGGCGCATGCGCGGCTCGCCGGCGAGGTCGACATCGTCGTCTGTGAGGGCGTCGACAGCACCGCGGCGTTTCCGGCCCTCGATTCGGACATCAACATCGACCTGGCCAAGAACCTCGACGCGCCCCTGCTCCTCGTAACCAGCGGCAAGGGGCTCGGCGCCGATGAGATCACCTCCAACATCGTCCTGGCGCGCAATCAGCTGGACGAGCGCGGCGCCGAGGTGAGCGGCGTCTTCGTCAATCGCGTCGAGACGAGAAAGCAAGAGGACCTCGCCGACAACCTGCGCCGGCTCTTGCGCGACAAGCGGGTGACGCTCTACGGCGTGCTCCCCGAGCTCGTCGAGCTGTCGCATCCGCGCATGCGCGACATCGTGCGCGCCCTCGACGGTCGTACCCTCCAGGGCGAGAACATGCTCGACGCCCGGGTGGGTGCGGTGCTCGTTGCCGCCATGGGCCTCGAGAACGCCTTGCACTACTTCGAGGACGGCTGCCTGGTCATCACGCCGGGCGACCGTGAGGAGATCCTGCTCGCCGCGGCCGCCACCTACGCCTGCGACAACGTGCCACGGCCGGCGGGGGTTGTGCTTTCGGGTGGCTTCGAGCCGCGCCGCAAGGTGCTCCAGCTCGTCCATGGGCTCAGCCAGGGGCGGCTGCCCATCCTGCACGTCGATACACCGACCTACGAGACGGCCATCGCCGTCAAT
Source organism: uncultured Gemmatimonadales bacterium (assembly GCA_963751265.1). Classification (GTDB taxonomy): domain Bacteria; phylum Gemmatimonadota; class Gemmatimonadetes; order Longimicrobiales; family Gaopeijiaceae; genus SZUA-318. The sequence goes on from CAVVTU010000005.1 coordinate 703,246, forward strand.
CACGTCGAGCCGGTGCTCTTCGAGAATCAGGAAGACAAGGCCCTCGCCGTCCGCGCCGCGATGGAGGAGTACGTCGACCTCGAGCAACTCGTCGGCAAGAAGCTCGCTGCGACCCGCAAGGTCGTGACCCCGCGGCGCTTCCTCAAAGATCTTCGCGACAAGGCGCGGGCCGACAAGAAGACGATCGTCCTCCCGGAGGGCAACGTCGATCGCATCCTCAAGGCCGCCGAGGAATTGCGGCGCCAGGACGTCGTCAACATCGCGCTCATCGGCGACGAGAACGAGATCCGCAAGTACGCGACGCACATCGGCGTCCGCCTCGACGACAGTGTCGCCATCGTCAACCCGCACGCCGACAGGGAGTTCGACGACTACGTCCACACGCTGGTCGAGCTCAGGAAGCACAAGGGGTTGCCGGAGGACATGGCGCGCGATCTCATGACCGACCGCACCTATTTCGGCACCATGATGGTCTACAAAGGGCGCGCCGACGGCATGGTCTCGGGCTCGACGACGACGACCCAGGCGACCCTGCGGCCCGCCTTCGAGTTCGTCAAGACCAAGCCCGGGATCCAGAGCGTCTCGAGCGTCTTCTTCATGTGTCTGCCGGATCGCGTCCTCGTCTATGGCGACTGCGCCGTCATCCCGAATCCCACGGTCGAGCAGCTCGCCGAGATCGCGCTCGCGAGCGCGGATACGGCCCGAGCCTTCGGGATCGAGCCGCGCATCGCCATGCTCTCCTATTCGACCGGCGCTTCCGGCAAGGGCGAGGACGTCGAGCGGGTACGCGAGGCCACGGCCCTCGTCCGCGAGCGAAACCCCGAGCTCAAGATCGAGGGGCCGATCCAATACGACGCCGCCATCGATCCCATCGTCGCGCGCACCAAGCTTCCCGAGAGCCAGGTCGCGGGCCAGGCCACGGTCTTCATCTTCCCCGACCTCAATACGGGCAACAACACCTACAAGGCCGTGCAGCGCTCGTCCGGCGCCATCGCCATCGGCCCGGTGCTTCAGGGGATGCGCAAGCCAGTCAACGACCTCAGCCGCGGCGCCACCGTCACCGACATCGTCAACACCGCCATCGTCACGGCCATCCAGGCGCAGACGTCCTGAAAGGGTCTATCACCCATGCAGATCCTGGTGCTGAACTCCGGGAGCTCGTCCATCAAGTACCAGCTCTTTCTCATGCCCGAGGGGGAGGTGCTCGCCCGCGGCCTCGTCGAGCGTATCGGCGACGAGCAGGGTGTCATCACCCAGCACAACGACGGGAAGGAGCTGCGCTACGAGGAGCCCTTTGCCGACCATGCCCAAGGGCTCCGGCGCGCCGTCGCACTCCTCACCGACGGCGAGGGTGCGCCGCTTCGTCACATCGATGACATCGGTGCCGTCGGTCACCGCGTCGTTCACGGCGGCGAGCAGTTCACCAGCACCGTGCGCATCGACGACGAGGTCATCGCAACGATCGAGGCCTGCAGCGCGCTCGCACCGCTGCACAATCCGCCGAATCTCCTCGGCATCCGTGTCGCGCGCGAGCTCATGCCCGAGGTGCCGCAGGTCGCGGTCTTCGACACCGCGTTTCACCAGACGATGCCGGAGCACGCGTACCTCTACGCCATTCCGGTCGAGCTCTACCGCAAGCACGACATCCGTCGCTACGGCTTCCACGGCACGTCGCACCGCTATGTCGCAGAGGCGGCTGCCAAGATGCTCGGCAAGGACCCGGAGAGCTGTAACCTCATCACCTGCCACCTCGGCAACGGCTCGTCGGTCACGGCGATTCGAAACGGTCGGTCCATCGACACCAGCATGGGGATGACGCCGCTGGAGGGTCTCGTGATGGGAACGCGGTGCGGCGACATCGACCCCGCCATCATCTTTCATCTCGAGCGTGTCGCGAAGATGACGATCGACGGAATCGACGAGCTGCTCAACAAGAAGAGCGGCCTTCTCGGTCTCTCGGGAAAGAGCAACGACGTTCGTGAGCTGCTCGAGCGACGCTCGCAGGGTGACGACGGAGCGCGCAGCGCGCTCGCGGTCTTCGCCTATCGCATCAAGAAATATATCGGCGCATACTATGCGATCCTCAGTCGGGTCGACGCCGTGGTCTTCACCGCCGGGATCGGTGAGAACGCCGCCGCGGTGCGCGCCGAGGCGACCGAGGGCCTCGAAGGTCTGGGCATCGCGCTCGATGGGGAGAAGAATCGCAAGGCGATCGGTGTCGCGGCCGATATCGCCAGGCCCGATTCACGCACGCGCATCCTGGTGGTGCCCACGGACGAGGAGAAGCTGATCGCGCAGGATACGTACGCGCTGGCCTCGGCGTAGGGCACGGGGGGTAGGGGAGCGGAGCCCACCGCCGGACTCCGCTCCCCTGTCAGGAACGGGGGTGCATCACCTCAGATCGAAGCGATCGAGGTTCATCACCTTGTCCCATGCGGCGACGAAGTCGTACACGAGCTTCTCCTCGCCGTCGTGGGAGCCGTAGACTTCCGAGAGCGCGCGGAGCTCGGAGTTCGAGCCGAACACGAGATCCACCCGCGTGCCGGTCCACCTGAGCTCGCCGGTCTCCCGATCGCGGCCCTCGAACTGCTCGGCGTCCTCGGAGACCGGCTTCCACTCCGTGCGCATGTCGAGCAGGTTCACGAAGAAGTCGTTGCTCAGCGTCTCGGGCCGATCGGTGAACACCCCGTGCTTCGCGTCTCCGACGTTGGTCCCGAGCACGCGCATCCCGCCCACGAGCACGGTCATCTCCGGCGCGCTCAGGGTCAGGAGCTGCGCCCGGTCGATCAGCAGGGCTTCGGCCGGCACGGTGTAGCGGGTCTTCAGGTAATTCCGGAACCCGTCCGCGAAGGGCTCGAGCACGGCGATGGAGTCCACGTCGGTCTGCTCGGGCGACGCGTCCATGCGCCCCGGCGTAAAGGGCACCGTCACTTCGTGACCGGCGTTCTTCGCCGCCTGCTCGACGCCGGCGCATCCCCCCAGCACGATGAGATCGGCGAGCGACACCTTCTTGCCGTCGGAGGCGGTCTTGCTGAAGTCCTGCCGGATGGCCTCCAGGGTCTCGAGAACCTTGGCGAGCCGGTCCGGCTGGTTCACCTCCCAGTCCTTCTGCGGGGCGAGCCGGATGCGGGCACCGTTCGCGCCGCCGCGCTTGTCGGATCCGCGGAACGTGGACGCAGACGCCCACGCCGTGGACACCAGCTCGGAGACGGACAGCCCCGACGCCAGGATTGTCTTCTTCAGCGCGGCGATGTCTCTCGAGTCGATGAGCTCGTGGTCCACCGCCGGGATCGGATCCTGCCAGATCAGGTCTTCCTCTGGGATCTCCGGGCCGAGGTAGCGCGACCGGGGACCCATGTCGCGGTGCGTCAGCTTGAACCAGGCGCGGGCGAACGCGCCGGCGAACTCATCGGGGTGCTCCATGAAGTGCCGCGAGATCTTCTCGTACGCCGGGTCGAACCGGAGTGAGAGGTCCGTGGTGAGCATGGTCGGCAGGTGCTTCTTCGACGGGTCGTGCGCATCCGGCACCGTGGCTTCGGCGTCTTTCGCCACCCACTGATACGCGCCCGCCGGGCTCTTCGTCAGCTCCCATTCGTAGCCGAACAGGTTCTCGAAGAAGTTGTTGCTCCACTGCTTGGGCGTCGTGGTCCAGATGACCTCGAGGCCGCTCGTGATGGTGTCGTTGCCCTTGCCCGTGCCGTAGCGGTTCGGCCACCCGAGGCCTTGCTCCTCCAGGGGAGCCGCTTCGGGCTCCGGTCCTAGGTTCGACGCGTCCGCGGCACCGTGCGTCTTGCCGAATGTGTGGCCGCCGGCGATGAGCGCCACCGTCTCCTCGTCGTTCATGGCCATGCGCGCGAACGTCTCACGAATGTCGTGCGCGGCGGCGACGGGGTCCGGCTCACCGTTCGGACCTTCCGGGTTCACGTAGATCAGGCCCATCTGCACGGCGGCCAGCGGGTTTTCGAGCTCGCGATCACCGGAGTAGCGCTCGTCGTCGAGCCAGGTCTCTTCCGTGCCCCAAACGACGTCCTGATCCGGCTCCCAGACGTCCTCGCGTCCGCCGGCGAAGCCGAACGTTTCGAAGCCCATGGTCTCCAGGGCGACGTTGCCTGCGAGGATCATCAGGTCGCCCCACGAGATCTTCCGGCCGTACTTCTGCTTGATGGGCCACAGCAGCCGGCGAGCCTTGTCGAGGCTGACGTTGTCCGGCCAGCTGTTGACCGGCGCGAAGCGCTGCTGGGCTCGACCACCGCCGCCGCGCCCGTCCCCGGTGCGGTAAGTGCCTGCGCTGTGCCACGCCATGCGGATGAAGAGCGGGCCGTAGTGGCCGAAGTCCGCGGGCCACCAGTCCCGCGAATCGGTCATCAGGGCGGCGAGGTCCTTCTTCACCGCGGCCAGGTCGAGACTCTCGAACTCCCGGCGGTAGTCGAAGTCCTCACCCATGGGATTGGACCTCGGGGAGTGCTGGCGCAGGAGCTCGAGTCTCAGTCGGTTCGGCCACCAATCCCGGTTCGAGGTGCCTCCGATGGCATGGGGAAAGGGGCACTGGGTCTCATCGGTCATGAAGCTCTCTCGTGTGGTTGCGGGTATGGTTGCGGACGCCTGTCAGCGTTCGGAATCGGTCCGGGCCCGGCATTCGGGGCAGCGACCCCAGTAGATCACCTCGGCCTCGTCGATCTCGTAGTCCATGTCGTCGGACGGTGTGAGACACGGAGCGGAGCCGATCGCACAGTCCACATCCACCACACGGCCGCAGACGCGACAGATCAGGTGATGGTGGTTGTCGGCGACCCGCGTCTCGTATCGGGCAGGGGAGCCGCTGGGCTCGATGCGCCTGAGGAGCCCCTTCGCGACGAGGACGGCGAGGGCGTCGTATACGGCTTGGCGTGAAATGGCGCCGATCTCCGCGCCGGCCACTTCGGCCACGCCATCCGCGGTGGTATGGGGATACGCCGACACCGCGCGCAGGACGGCAAGACGCTGCGCCGTGACGTGAAGGCCGTGTTGGCGAAGGAGGTTGGCAGGCTCTCGGATCATAAAGCTCAGTATGACACAAAGTCTGGACTGTGTCAAGATATTTAGTAAGTCTGTATTTACTGCCCTCGACGATCGAAGCGTCGAGGCGATCGCATGCTTCGACCCGTTGGCGACACGCAGGGAAAAGGCGTCAACCTCCCTCGAGCCTGGCGCGACGTGCACCGGGAGGGAGCGGAGATGGAGACGTGTCCGCGACGCTACCGCGCGCGCCGATACGTGAAGAGCGCTTCATGGACCTCGCCGGCCTGCTCGAGTGCGACCCAAACGTGCAGGCCGTCCGGGCCCCGGCGGCACATCGTGAGGCCCTCGAACCACAAGCACTCCGATTCCGCCCGCAGGAGGCGGAAGCTCACCGATCGATCCTTCGACTCCCAGCCCGACAGGTCCGGCGCGAAGTGCTTGAGGCGCATGACGAGAGACGCGTCTTCTTCCCCGAGCGTGACAATCTCGTAGAACCGAACCTGGCCGCCCTGCGTCAGCCGGAATACGCCCGCCATGGTCCCGCCCGACGCGGGCAGCCAGGTCTCCTCGACCGTGGCGCCCAGACCTTCCCCGAGCCAACGACCGGCGAGCCAGGCCGTCTGCGCCATCGTGGCCGCCGGTCCGGGAACGGAATCGTGGGCGCGCAGGGTGTGCTCGGTGAACCGGGTCTGGGCCTGTGCGGCCGGGACCACCCCGACCAGAAGCGCCAACGCGAGCCCCCGGCTGCTCACCGCTCGCGCTCCGCGGGCGGGAGGAGCGCGGCGAGCTGGTCGAGGCAATCGCTCCAGCCGCGCTCGTGATCGGACGCGAACCCGACGCTGTCGAAACCCGAGTGGACGAGGTATAGCTCGGTCTCGTCACCTCGAGCCCGGAGCTCGATCTCGACGAGCGTTTCCGGCACCGGCAGCGTCTCCCAGACGTAGGTGTAGACGAGCCGGCGCGGCGGGTCGATCTCCCGGTAGGTGCCGCTCAGCACGTGAAGCGAGCCGTCCGGAAAGCGCATCTCTCGCCGATAGTGGCCCCCGACGCGGAAATCCACCTCGACGTGTTCGTTGCGGTGCTCGCCAGGCGCCGACCAGGCACGCAACAACGCCGGATCGCGGAAGGCTTCGAACACACGCTCCGGCGGCGCGCAGAAGGTGCGACGGATCTCGATCGCGTGGCGCGTGGGCATCTCACTCCCCCAAGTAGCGTGCGATTTGCGTGAGCTCGTCTTCCCAGATGCCGCGGAACCGCTCGAGCCATCGTTCACCCACGCGCAGTGGGGACGGGTCGAGGTGACAGACGCGCGTCCGGCCCTCACGGCGGATGTGCAGCAGCCCCGCGGACTCGAGCACGTGCACATGCTTCGAGACGGCAGGCAGGGTCATGTCGAAATGCTGGGCCAGCGTGCTGATCGGTTGCTCACCCTGGCGCAGCCGGTCGAGGATTTCGCGGCGCGTGGGGCTGGCGACCGCGGCGAACACCTGATCCACTTGCTCCGAATAGTAAACCATATGGTTTAGTATAAAGCAATCGTACGATCCGTCAATTGTGAGAGCGGGCGGTCTCTGGAAGCGACGGAGCGGTTCCTGCGCCGGACGTTGGCGGTGCGGGCGACCCTGGCGTACTCCGTCGGCGTCGGAACCGACGCCTCCAGCGAGGCGTTATGTTCGGGGTTCCCACCGGACCAAAGGACGAGACCAATGAAGCTGCCTTCGCTGGACGCCGGCTCGGATCGGCCCGTACGCGTGGCCACATGGAGTGAGCTCCAGGATCGCGAGCCCGCGTACGCGCTGGTGGGCGAGGTCGATCTCGTGGTCGTCCGCTGGGACGAAAACGTATCCGTGCTCTACGGCCGCTGCCTCCACCGCGGGGGTCTGCTGTGCGACGGTCGGGTGGACGGCTCCAACCTCATCTGTGGCCTGCACGGCTGGGACTACCGCCTGGACACGGGGGTCAGTGAGTACGCCAACGACGAGGCGCTGGCCTCCTTCGGGGCCTGGGTCGACGAGGCGGAGGACGGCGTGTTCGTCGACGGCGGGGAGGTGGCGCGCTGGGCCGTGCAGCATCCCCAGCCGTACCAGCGGGACGAGTACCAGGGTCTGTACGCCGACGTTCACGGTGGCCCGGAAGAGCCGTTCAACGCCTATCTGCGTGAGCTGGCCCGGGATGGGCTGACCCGACTCGGCCACCACGGTCGGGTTTCGGCGATGGGGGTTCCGCTCACCGACCTGCCCCGCTGGGACGACCTGCAACTCCTGACCGCCCAGCTCGCTCGTCGGCCCCTGGCGGACGATGCCCCGGTCGTTACGCAGGTGGTGATCGGCCCAAGGTCCGAAAAGCCCGTCCGCCTCGCCATCCCCATTCTCGTCAGCGACATGAGCTTCGGCGCGCTCAGCGAGGAGGCCAAGGTGTCGCTGGCTCGGGGCGCCGAGGGCGCCGGCACGGGGATCTGCTCCGGAGAGGGAGGGATGCTCCCGGAGGAGCAGGAGGCGAACAGCCGCTACTTCTACGAGTTGGCGTCGGCGCGGTTCGGGTGGAGCCTGGACAAGGTGCGCCGGTGTCAGGCCTTTCACTTCAAGGGCGGTCAGGGCGCCAAGACGGGGACGGGCGGACACCTGCCCGGCGAGAAGGTGGTGGGCCGGATCGCGGAGGTGCGGGGTCTCGATCCGGGGACCACTGCCATCAGCCCCTCACGGTTCCCGGATCTGGAGACCCCGGCGGACTTTCGCCGAGTCGCGGACGAAGTGCGCGAGGCGACCGGAGGCATCCCCATCGGCTTCAAGATATCGGCGCAGCACATCGAAGACGATCTGGATTTCGTCCTGGAGGCGGGCGCGGACTACGTCATCCTGGACGGGCGGGGCGGCGCCACCGGAGCGGCTCCCGAGATCTTCAAGAACCACATCTCGGTCCCGACGTTGGCGGCCCTGCCCCGGGCGCGACGCCACCTCGACGCTCGCGGCGCGGGGGACGTGACGCTCATCGTCACGGGTGGGCTCCGCGTCGAGATGGACTTCGTGAAGGCGCTCGCCCTCGGCGCGGACGCCGTCGCGGTAGCGAACTCCGCGCTGCAAGCCATCGGTTGTCTCGGCATGAGGGCGTGCCACACGAACAACTGCCCCGTCGGGATCGCCACGCAGAAGAAGGACCTGCGCGCCCGGCTCATCGTACAGGAGTCCGCGCGCCGACTCACCAACTTTCTCGAGGCTTCCACCGAGCTCATGCAGGTGATGGCGCGCGCTTGCGGGCACGAGCGGCTGTCGGACTTCCGCCTCGACGACCTCACCACCTGGAAGGCGGGGGTAGCCGAGCTGACCGGCGTGCGCTTCGCAGGCGGGGGTGCGAGATGAACCTCCGCCCGGAACCACGGTGGCAACGGCTGGGCGACAGCCCGCCCTCCGGGCTCACCCACGACCGCGTCGTCCTGCACCACGCGGCGCAGCTGCTGGCGTCGTTCGGCCAGACGTTCGTGGAGGAGCGCACGGACGACAGGCACCGGAGCATGACCTGGCACGAGGAGGATCGCGCCTTCCTCAGCGAGCCCGCAGCCGACGGCCTGCGCGCGGCACTGCGGGTGGCGGACCTCAGGCTCGAGTTGCGCGGGGAGGGGTCGGCGACCGCAAGCCTGGATCTTTCCGGTCGGACCGTCGCGGAGGCGCGGAAATGGCTCGAATCGGCCGTCCGCGCCGCGCGACGCGGGGACGCGGTGGAGCTGGCGTGGCCGGAGTACGAGATACCGGCGCGGCCGGATGGCCCGGATGCCCCTCTGGCGGCTCGTGCCGAGCGGCTCGACGAGCTCGCCAGATGGTATCAGGACGCCTTTGCCGCGCTGACAGCCGTGGCCGGCGCGAGCGCGGAAGCGTCGCCGGTCCGCTGCTGGCCGCACCACTTCGACATCGCGACGCTCATGACCTTCCCGGGCGAGGGGAGCGAGCCGGACCGGCACGTCGGTGTCGGACTATCGCCGGGAGACGGAAGCTACGCCCAGCCGTACTTCTACGTGAACGGCTGGCCTGCGCCGGACCCGGGCCGCTTTCCCGCGCTCGCCGAGCCTGGCCGATGGCATACCCGGGACTGGGTCGGGGCGGTGCTGCCGGCGGAGGCGGTGACGATCGCCGCGGACGAGGGATCCCAACAGGCCCTGGTGGCGGACTTCCTGGGGCGCGGCGTGGAGGCGATGAGACGAGCCGTGCTCGGATGAGCCCCCCGAACGCCTCGAGTCCGGCCTGGTGACGCGACACCACGAGACGGCGCGACGTCGGGCTCGGCGCATACGGATCGAGGACTCGGTGCCGGAGCCCGGTGGCGCGAGGAATCACTTCCGGGCCGGGCTTCCTCCACTGCAGTAGAGGACCGCTTTCCGGCCGTTGTTCCCCTTCCGGACTTCCGCGACGCGTCCCGCCGGATCGATCATGACGGTGACCTCCGTGGAATCGCCGATCACTTCGTCGAAGGCGTGATGCAGCCGCCCCCCGGGCGGCCGAAGAGCCCTGTCGCCATCCAGCTTGTCGAGCCCCACCTCGGTCACCACGGAGTCGCCGCGCAGCAGTCGGACCGTCGGTTGGTGGCTCTCCCACGCGACCGCGGGCACCGTGGCCGGCCCTCCGTTGGCGAGGCCGAGCACGATTCGGCAGCGGCCGTCCAGATCGAGCCCGGTTGCCCGTAGATCCGGGAGGCGATTGAATGCCACCTCCTCAAGAGCCTTCCGGGTGTCGCTCACGCCCTCGGACCAGGTCAGGCCGCCATCAATCGAGCGGAGCACGGTGCCGGACCAGCCCACCGCGACGAAGTGGCCGTCGGCCCCAACCGTGACCCCGGTGAGGCGTCGGGTGGTCCCGGACTCCACGAGGCTCCACGACGCGCCCCCGTCCTCGGATCGGAGGATGGATCCCTTCCACCCGACCGCCACCACGAGGCCCGTACTGTCCGCGGCCACGCCTTCGAGAACGACTTTGACGCCGGTCTCCACCGCGGACCAGCTCCGGCCCCCGTCGGTCGAGATGGCGGCCGAACCCAGCGGGCCCACGGCAACCCAACGGTCGTCACCCAACGCGGCGACATCGTTGGCGTGCTCCCCGTGACCGAGCGTGCCGGTCTGCCAGTGCTCGCCTCCATCGGTGGAGCTGAGCGCGATCGCCCGAGCTCCTCCGGCAATCCACGTCCCGGCGCGGTCCGTGGCCACGGAGAGCAAGGCCTCCTCCACGCCGGTGTCGCCCGCTTGCCATGTGACACCGCCGTCCGCCGACACATAGGCCACGCCCTGCGAGCCCACCGCCACGAAGCGCCCGTCGTCGTCCCACGCCACGGCGTTCAGAATCGTCTCATCGTCGAGACCGGGGCTCACGTCCCGCCAGGCGATGCCGTTCTCCGAGAGGAGGATCGTGCCCCGCGCCCCCACGGCCACGAAGCGGCCCCGGTTGTCCGAGACCACGCCGTTGATGTAGGCCGTCGAGGGCGACGCGGCCGACCAGGTGGCCCCGCCGTCGGACGAGTGGATGATGACGCCGCCGCGCGCCACGGCGACGAACTCCGCGCGGTGCCCGGCAGCCGCCTGGGCCAGAGAGGCAACGGGCGAGGCCAGGATGGCCGCCAATAGAAGGGGGGTCCATGAGACGTGGGTCGAGCGCATGCCATGGCTCCTGTCGTGTGTCGGTTCGCCGCGTCGCAAGGTGAGCTCCTGTCCGTCAGGGTTGGATGACGATGGTATCGGAGACCATGACCTTGCTTCCCACCCGCGCCGCGGTCAGGGTCACCTCGATGGGCTTGGGGAGGGGTGTCAGGGGAATGGAGACGTTCACCATGTTCTCGCCCACGGGGACCTCTACGACTTCCGGCATCTGAACGAAGCGGGCGCCGTCGCCCGAGACCTTCACGGCGATGCGCGCGGGCACCGCGCGGACCACGTCGGACACGTGTATGGTGAGGGTTCGCCAGTTCGGCTGTCCCGTGGCCGCGAGGTCGACAAGGGTCACGTCCGGGGGCAGATCCACCCAGAGGGGGGAGGAAGCGTCACTACTACCGAGGGCCGCCGTGATACCGACCCCGCCCTCCACCGGGGAGGCCCGGATCTGGATGGGGAAGCCGAACTCCATGGCCCCCTGGGGAATCCTCACGCCCTCGGGCACCGAAACGTACCGAGCACACAGTTCTTCGCCCACGGCGTCGGCCGGCTTGCACGCCAGCTTCACGGACAGCCCACCCGGAGGCGCGGCCGACGTGAGAGCCACGTATCCGGTGACCTGACCCTGGACCGCTCCGTTGACGAAGGCGTCGATGAACGACGGCTGGGAGGGGGGAGCGCCGATGGTGACTCTCCGCAGGCTGGGCGAACGCCAGGCCCGGAAGGGGAAGGAGGCGGTGTCAAGGGCGGGGAGCGAACCGTCCGCTTCGCGGTGTCGTCGGATTCCTTTCAGCACGAAGCTTTCTCCGGTGGTGACGGAGGCGCTCAGGTCAGCAGTGAGTTGAAAGGTCGCCGTGGTCTGTCCCGCAGGAATGGATACGCAGTCGGGTCCAGGGGCACCGGCGGAGGTTACCACGAAGCGATGTCCGGCTGCGCCTGCGAGCACGCCCTGGGCGTTGTCGACCGAGAAGCAGACCTGTTCGGCTAGGTTGGACGGCTGTGTGAGCCCGACGCTGCCGACCACGGGGGCGGACCCCACGACATCCTTCGGGATGGATAGGGACGTGGGATCCAGGGTCGGGTAGGAGAAGCTGGCGAAGGCACCTACGCCCACGTTGTTGTACTGTGCGGTGCCGCCTCGGAGGTCGGCTTCGAGGGACAGGGCCAGGCTGCGCTCATGAAGATTCCTCCCCTGCACGGGGGTCAAGTGCCGGGGAGCCTTCACCTGAAACGACGCGTCCGCGTGGCCCGGCGCGAAGATCAGTGAGTCGGGGAAGACGAGTTGCTGTTGGGCCCAGTTCGGCGCGGATTGGGCCTGCCGGAGCCTCACCACGGTCGCGCCGACCTGCCCCGTGTTGTTGGGTCCAGCGAATCCGACTGACGACTTGGACACCTGCGCCGGAAGCGCCGGGCAACCCAGGTGGATTCGGCCGGCTATCGTCCGCCCCGCCTCCTGTACCCGGGGCGACAGCGTGGCCGTGACGGGTCGCTCGAACGGGTTGCATACGACCTCCAACGGCGGATCCAGCGTCAGGAGATGTCCGTCGCCCATCAGTCCGATTCGGTACGTTCCCGGCGCGGGTGCGGTCGGTCGAATCGACACCTCGACGCAGACGGAACTGCCGGCGCTGCACTCGGGTGGAGCAAGGGGGGTGAAGCCGACCTCGAAGCCTCGAGGCGGACGGTCGGCCTTGTCGAGCAGCCCGACCTCCTCGACCTGCGTCACGTTGGATGCTCCGACTTTGAGCTTGATGGGGGAGCCCCAGTTGGTGGTGTACAGCCTCAGACTGCTCGGCCATCCTTCCGCCAATACGAGTTGGATCGCGTCCACCCCCGTGATGGCCGGGATGGCCAGCTTGCTCCTCTTGATGCCCACGTCCTGACCACCGGCCCCGGCCGGCACCGCAAGGGCCGCGAGAACCGTGGCAAGGAGTCGGGCTGATCGAAGGCCTGCCATGATCCACACCTCCATTCGGGTCGCCTCATCACACCTCAACAACCGGAGGGGCCGGGCGGATCGGCTCACGGTTCCGTAGCGACCCGGGAAGAAGACGATGAGCCGAACGAGCATCCGGATGCTGTAGAAGGGTCGGCCCCCCCGAGGCGAGGAGATTTGACATCATGCGGAGCCGTCAGGCAGGTTGGCAGCATGCCCGCCGACGGAGAGGTGACGGCCCTGCTTCGGCGATCCGGGGCGGGGGACCAGGACGCGCTCGACGCGCTGTTCGAGCTCCTGTACGCCGAACTGCGCGCCATGGCCCAGAGTCAGCGCTCCAAGTGGGATGGAAACTACACGCTCAACACCACGGCCCTGGTCCACGAGGCCTACCTCAAGCTCGTGAAGAAGGACCAGGCATCCTGGAACGACCGCGCCCACTTCATGGCCGTGGCCACGCGAGCCATGAGGCACATCCTCATCAACTACGCGGAGCGCCAGAAGGCGGAGAAGCGGGGGGAGGACAGGAGCCGGTTGCGGTGGAGAACGTCAGTCCCCTCTCGGACGAAGATGCGGACGAGATCCTCGCCCTTCACGACGCCCTGCAGCGCTTGGAGCTCATCAACCGGCGCCAGGCCAAAGTCGTGGAGGCCCGGTTCTTCGGAGGGTTCACCATCGAGGAGACGGCCGACTTGCTGGGGACCTCCGTCGCAACCGTCAAGCGGGACTGGGTTCTGGCAGGGGCGTGGCTCCACCGAGAGATACAGGCCTCCCGGGGCTGATCTGCCACCATGGCTGAGCCGGCCTGGTCCAGGATCGAAGCCGTCTTCGACGTGCTGCTTACCACGCCCCCGGAGGAATGGGAGCGGGTCGTCGCCGAGGAGTGTGGAGACGACGAGGCGCTGCGCAGGGAGATCGAGTCGCTCCTCGAGCATGCCCCTGATGGGGACCGGTACTTCAAGGATCTGGCCCGTCGGTGTGGCTTGCCCGTTTCCGAGCCGCCGGTCGCAGCACTCGTGGGCCGCACGGTGGGCTCCTACCGCCTCGAACGGCTGCTCGGACGGGGCGGCATGGGAGCGGTCTATCTCGGGCGGCGGACCGAGGGGGACTTCGAGGTCCGCGCCGCCATCAAGCTGGTGGCCCTGGGCGTGTCGTCCGACCACGCGCGGGATCGCTTCCTGGCGGAACGGAGAATCCTGTCGGGCCTCCGGCACCCGAACATCGCCGGGCTCTTCGACGGAGGCGTGACCGAAGACGGGACACCCTACTTCGTCATGGAGTACGTGGACGGTCTGGCCATCGATCGGTATTGCGACCAGCAGCGGATGGATCTGGCAGGCCGCCTGGAGCTCTTCCTCGAAGTATGCGAAGGAGTGGACTACGCCCACCGCAATCTGATCGTCCACCGGGACCTCAAGCCGGACAACATCCTGGTGGACGCCTCGGGCCACGTGAAGCTCCTGGACTTCGGCATCGCCCGGGCTCTCTACGCGGCCGAGGGGTCCTTCCGCACCGCCACGGCGCACCCCCACCCCATGACCCTCGCATGGGCGAGTCCCGAGCAGGTCCAGGGACTTCCCGTCTCCACCGGGACCGATATCTACGGGCTCGGGCTCCTGCTGTACCGGCTCGTCACCGGGCGACACCCCTACCGCGTCGATGGGAGCTCCTTCGCCGACGTGGAGCGCGTGGTGTGTCACGTGGATCCGATACCACTCCACGAGGCTTCTGCCCACACCGACCCCAGTGCGAATCCGGTGGAACCGGGCGAAGAAGAGATCGCACGCAGGAGAGGGGCCACGCCGCAGCGCCTGAGGCGCGTCCTGGGTGGTGACCTGGGCCGAATCGCGCTCATGGCCCTGAGGAAGGAGCCCGAGCGGCGGTATGGATCCGTCGCCGCTCTGGCGGAGGACGTAAGGCGGTACCTCAGAGGCTACCCGGTCTCGGCGCGACCCGACACCAAGGGGTATCGCCTGCGACGTTTCGTCGATCGCCACCGCGGACGTGTCGCGGCCCTGGCGGCCCTTGCCGTCATGGCCGTGGCTCTCGTCGTACTGGCAGTACGGTACACCTTGGACACCCGTTCCCAGGCCTTGAGGATCGAAGAGGGGGCAGCCACCACCGCCGAAGTATCCTCTTTCCTGCTGGATATCCTGCGGCTGGCCGATCCCGGCGCGGGGACCGGTGACACCCTGACGGTTCGTGCGGCGCTGGCCCGAGGTGTCGAGGGGATCGAGGAACACCTGTCCGACCAGCCGGAGCTTCGGGCCCGGATGCTCCGGGTCATGGCGCAGGCCTATTCGGGGCTCGGGCTGGAGGTCGAAGCGGCCGCCCTCCTTCAGGAGGCCGTCGCAGGCTTGCCCGAGACCGGGACGCTGGCCGACACGGCCCTGGCCGATGTGCTCGGTACCCTGGGGCAGAACTTCCAGGAGAGGGGACGCCAGAGCGATGCCTTGGGGTTGTTCCGTCAGGCACGCGCAGTCCTGGAGTCCATCGGTGCGGACTCGGCGTCCATCGCCGTCATGATGGTGGGGGAGGGGACGGCCCTCGCCATGGCGGGGGAGGAGGAGCAGAGCCGCCCCCTTCTGGCGGAGGCGCTGGACGTACTCGAGCGCTACGCCGGATCGGAAGATCTGCACACCCTCAACGCGCGCCTGGCTTACGCGCGCCTTCAGTATTCCATGGGAAACGTGGACTCGGCGGCGGCCTGGACCCGCAGCGCGGTGGAGGGCGGAAGGGGCGAGGGAGACGAGGCAGGTGCCCTGATGGCCGTGGCGCTCAACAATTTAGCGTATTACCTGCGTCGCGGAGGTGACCCTGCAGCGGCGGAGCGGACCTACCGGGAGGCACTCGACGTCTATGGACGGTGGATCGCTCCCTCCGAGCGGGTCGTGGTGTTGAACAACCTCGCCTCGGTGCAGGACGTGCAAGGCGACAGCGCCGCCGCGTTGGGGACCCTGCGGGAAGCAGTGCAGTTCGCCCAGGGGGCGTGGCCGGACGGCAACTGGCGAACGGGTTTGAGGTGGGCCGTCCTCGCCCAGGCCCACATCAAGTACGGGCACATCGCCGAGGCCGAGGAACCGCTCCGCCAAGCCATCGACTCCTACGCCATGACGTTGGGGCCCGGGCACAGATGGACGGCGAGCCTCGAGTCCCAGCTCGGGGACCTGCTGGCGGCTCTTCACCGGCCCGACGAAGCCGAGCCCTTTCTCCTTTGCGCGTACGGGAAGCTCCGCACGGATCCCGGACCCGAGGACCGTGAGACCCGTCAGGCGGCCCTGCGCCTGGCCACGTTCTACGGGAGCCTGGGCAGAGACGTCCAGGCGGAGCGATACCGGGCCCTGTCCGAGGTCGGTCGCTGAAGCTTCGACGACTCGTGGTGATCCGAAGGCGGCCCCGCTTCCTGTTGGTGGGTTGATCGAGGGAGATCACGCACCATCGAGGCGGAGGCCATTCCTACCATGTTGAAGCGGCAAGCATGTCTAGTGTTGATCCCGTCGCTCCTTGTCGCCGTGGCGTCATCGTCGGCGGGAGCGCAGGATCTGCGGTACCGTCGGACCACGTCGATGGAGATCGGCGGTACGGCGGGCCGGCTCCTCAGCGGACTGCCGGGCGGCAGCGGGCCCACGGTGGAGACCACGTTCCTGAAGGGAAACCGGATCCGGCACGACCAGGACGACTCCGAGTCCAGCATCGTGAACTCGGAGACGGGCATCCTCACCCTGCTCGATCATCGGGCTCGGACGTTCAGCGAGACGAATCTCGTCGAGGTGGCGGAGGCCGTGGAGGAGAGTGCCAAGGCCCTCGACGGGGAACTCGGCGAGGTGGCGGATGCGGTGGCTGAAGGGGCCGAGGCGGCCGCACAGGAGGGCGAACAGCAGTACCGGGAGGAGGGCGGGGACCAGCTCGTCCTCGAAGTGTTCGTGGAGTCCTCGCGCACGGGACGGACGGAGAACATCTCCGGGTACTCCGCGGAGCAGGTCATCACGACGTTGGAGATCAAGGGCGGGGATGACCGAGCTGACTGGAACGCGGAGGATACGAAAGGCGGGTTGGCCATCGTCACCGAGGTGTGGTTGAGCACCGATTTCCCGGAGTACCAGATGATGGCCCAGATGCAGGGAGCAGCGCTCCAGCAGATTCAGGACAAACGGACCGACGAGGGGCTTCTGGGGACGCTCGAGCACCTCCTGAAGTACGACCCACGGGTCAAGTTCGCGTTCGAGAAGAACAAGGAGACCCTGGACGCCATGGATGGAGTGCCGCTGCGCACCACCATGCACTTCGTCAACCTTCCCGACGAAGCCCGCCTCGACCTCGACCAGGTATTGGCCGAGAAGGATCGCAGCCTCATGGACGACGCCTCGGACGCGGTCGCCGAAAGTGCCAAGGACGCCGCCAAGTCCGCCGTTGGTGGAGTCACCGGGCGTCTGTTCGGGCGCAAGAAGAAGGCCGAGCCCAAGCCCGAGCCCGAGGCTCCGGCCCAGTCGGTCTTCTTCCGCATCGTGTCCGAGATCTCGGACGTCGAGTCCGCCTCTCTCCCCGAAGACCTCTTCGAGGTGCCGCCCACCTATGCGCCGGTCGCGGGAAGTGCCGGGGCATCGGGGCGGTAGAATCGACCCTGTCCGAACGAAGCGGGGCGGAGGCCGCAGTCTCCGCCCCGCTCGCCAGTCCCACCAGGGGGGGCAGCGACTGGGTCGGAACGTTAGAAATAGCGTGCCAGGTTTCCGAGGTTGATGGTCTGGGACTTGGTCCACGTGCTGGTGGAAGGGTACTGGGGCCGGACCACCGTGAGGCGGGTCTGTGCTCCGTCGTCCCGACCGATCCTGAACTCGTATCGACGATTGTAGCGACACCCCATCTTCAGGTGGACCTGGCCGCTCTATTCTCCCGAGCCATCACGGTTGGCGTAGGGGTCCTTCCATGTCCCGTCCGGGTGGAATATCACGAAGCCAGGGTCGCCCGTCCCGCCTAGCGCGGACCATGTTCCGGCCTTGATGCGGACCCGCGAGCTGTTGCCCCATTTCACGTACAGAATGGCCCGCCCTGCTGCGCCGAGGGAGCCCGGGTCGAGCCGGGCCTTGAGGGTGATGGTACACCCAGCGGCCACGCCGCCGTCCGCCGCGCGCGGTCTGGTCGCGTCCGTCGCTCCGCTCAGGGTGGGGACCACCAGCACCAATCCGAGCCAGAGACCCACGCGTCGCATAGTCACCTCCCGTGGTGGGGATTCACTTGCATCTGCCCCAGACACAGGAGGCGGGGTCCGAATCGGCTCACCGCCACAGATCTGCCATGCTCTTCTTCGTGTAGCCTGCAGGTACTTCGAAGATGTCCGGAGACACCGGGGTGCGTTCCATCGACAGGATCTCGGTGACGTTGAAGGCGAGGTCGCCCGCGGACCTCATGCTGAGGATCTTCGTACGGACCGGGATTCCTTGTTCGCAGAGTAGATCTTCCACCGAGGGCCCCTGGCTCTCGAATGCGTCCCCCTCCGCGGTTGGATCCACCACCTGGCTCGCGAGGCGCTCCATGGCCGGGCGCATCCCGGCGGGGTCCTCGCCACACCATGCCAAACCGATCTCGCTGCCGGCCTCCGCCTCGAAGACCTCGGCGGGGACGCCGTTCACCTCCTCGGTCCGGTCCAGAGCCCAGGCCCGCGGCGTGAAGTGGATACCGTCCTCCTCGCTCGCGTACTCCGCGCTCGTGGCATCCGCCTGGGCATCGTCGGGGTCGATCCCCATGCGTGCCATCATCTCCTCGGCCTGCTTCTGGGCCTCGGCCACGGCTGCCTGGGCGTCCTCCACGCTGTACTCCACGTAGGAGCGGGTGGAGGGGTCCACGATCCGCGTGTTCATTGTGGCAAGGTCGGTGATCACGTACCCGTTGCCGGAGCCGTCCTCGTAGCGGAGCATCGTGCCCCGGACGTGGATGGTGACCTCCGACGCTTCTCCCGCCAGACCGTCGACGGGGATGGCGAAGAGCTTTTCTGCGACGGACCGGAGCCAGTCTGCCTGGTTCGCGAAATCGGGCTCGTTCTCTGAATCGGCGTACACCAACTCGAAGAGGGCGTCATCTTCGACGTCGACGGTGCGCTGCCTGATCACTCCCTCGAGCGATTGGCCCAGCGCCGGCAGCGGCAGGGTGAGCAGGGCAGCTGCGGCAAAGGACAGGCTCCTGCGGCAAGACATGGTGGCCTCCGGTGACACGGGTCGAGAACGGAGCGCCGGTGCGGTGTCCGCTCGCCCCAGAAACCGGATGCCGACCCTCGATCGGCTCACGCCGCTGGCCCACTCGACTGCTGTGGACCCGCGAGGCCTGCCCTCGGCATCGCTACTTCAGGTCTTGGAAGAAGCCTGCTCGCGGGGTCCGGAACCGATGGCGACCGCTCCGGAGGAGGCTGTATGAGCTCGGCTACCAGTGAACGGCAGGACGGCGATGTCCGCACCGATCACCAGGGCATGCGATATTTCGCCTCGAACAACAGCTGTTACAGTCCACTAGTCTCGGGGAGCCCTCGGGCTGACAGGGGGGAGTCCTCAAGCAAAGCCGGTTGGCCGATCACGAAGCCCTGGGCGTAGTCCACCCCGACCTCATGCAGCTTGGCCAGTACGGCCTCGCCCTCGACGGCCTCGGCAATCGTCAATTTGCCCATGACTTGGCCCACGTCGTTGAACGAACGGACGAGGGCGAGGTCCACTGCGTCGTCCAGGATGTCCCGCACGAACGCTCCATCGATCTTCAGGAAATCCACCGGCAGAGTCTTGAGATAGGCGAACGACGACAATCCGCTCCCGAAATCGTCGAGCGCGAAGCGGCATCCTTCCGCCTTGAGAGTTCCCATGAACTCGATCGCTCTCGACAGGTTGGCCATGGCAGCCGTCTCCGTGACTTCGAAGCAGATATTTTGCGACGGTACCTGGGGTCGCTTCAACCGCTCGAGCACGAACTCGAGAAAGTCTTCGTCTGCCACGGACGCGCCCGAAAGGTTGACGAAGCAGAGGTGCAGCTGGTCCAGCAGGTGGGGATTCCGGCCCAGCCAGGCCAAGACGGCATCAATCACCCAACGGTCCAGCTTCGTGGTCAGCCCGTGGCGTTCGGCCGGCGGCAGAAAGTCCTCCGGCAGGATGATCTCTCCTTGCTCGTCCACCAAACGCAGGAGCACTTCGAAAGCGTCGCCATCAAAGGAACTTCTCGCCAGCGGTACGATGGGTTGTGACCAGAGCTGGAAGCGTCCGTCCTCCAACGCTTGGTTGATTCGCCCCGCCCACCGCATCTCACCTCGGCGGCGGGTGATATCCAGGTCATCGAGATGATGGACGTGGACCCGGTTCCGTCCCTCGTCCTTCGCGATATAGCAGGCGCTGTCCGCCGCGCTCAGGAGGCTGGAGACGCTCTCGCTCGTTTCGGTGACCGCCACAACCCCGATGCTGATCCCGAGGCGGAATACCCGGTCCCCCCATACGAAACGAAAATCCGCAACCGTCCTGCGGACCTTGTTTGCTATGCGCTGCACCTGCGAGAGCGTACAATGTTCCACCAGCACCCCGAACTCGTCACCCCCGAGACGCGCCAGCGTATCGCGCTTTCTGAGCGCCGCCGACAACGACTCAGTGAGTTGACGTAAGAGCATGTCCCCCGCCGCGTGGCCGCACGTATCGTTGACGACCTTGAACTTGTCCAGGTCCATATAACAAAGGGCGTGCTCGTCGTGTCGCTCACGGGCCGACTCCAGCACGCGCCCTAGCCGCCGCTCGAACTCGACTCGGTTGATGAGCCCCGTGAGGGTATCGTGCGTCGCCATCTCCGAGAGCGACGCCTGCGCCTGCCGTCGCTCGGTGATGTCGCTGACAGCCACGAGAAATCGAGAATCGCCTTCGTCTGCCGCCTCGATCGGGGTAGTATCCATCTCGGTCCAGATTGGGCTGGCGTTGGGGCGACGCATGCGCACCTGGCAGGTCTCGCGTCCGTACGATTTCAGGACCTTCTTCCGATACAGATAAAGGACGTCTTGATCCTCCCGGGCCACGAAGGCCGAAAGGGAACGACCCACCAGCGCTCCTCGATCCACACCCAGCATCGTGGCCAGGGTGAGGTTCGCTTCGATGATCATGCCCCTGTCGCTCACGGTCACGTAACCGACGGGCGCGAAGTCGTACAGTCTGGAGTACCGGTCCCGCGACTCGACCAGCTCCTTCTGGATGCGACGGAGCTCCTCGTTCTGCATCTCCAGCTCGATCCGGTGCGTTTGTAGATCGTGAACCAGAGTGCGGAGTTCGTCGGTCGACATGTCCGGCACGTCCGCCGGCGCTCGTTCCCGCCCCTCTTCCGCCCGCTTGCGCAGGTCTGCGAGTCGATCTCCCTGGGCTCCATCCCGTGCCATAACCACCCCCCGGTCACCGCGTGCGTTTCTTCACTCTTCCAGAGTGGTCATCCCCCGGCTCCAGCCGACGTGAGGTCGTGCCATGTCTGCAGCAGGAACCTGCTCGCGCCGATGAAAGCGACGCTCGCGTCCGCTTCCACGTCGCGGATCTCTCCGTGTCTTGTCTCGTGCCTGGTCCGAAAGACGTCACTCTCGTGCCCGATGATCATTTCGACACTCGTTGCGAGCTCGTCCCGGGTGTAGCCAATGTGCGTGTAAACTATGCGAGTGGACTCCACGAAACGCCTCGTCCCAGGATCAAGCATCACGATCGAGTGGCTGGACATTTCGAAGAGCGGGCGGAATCCCTGCTCCGACTGTCCGATGGTCTGTTCTGCCCGCTTGCGCACCGTGATGTCCTCGAACGTGATGACCACGTCCTCGATCACGCTGGACGTCGCGCGGTATGGCCGCACCGGCATGACGTAGATACGGTCGTCGTTGCCGGCCACCTCCGATCCTCGAACGGTCAGGTGCGCCAGGACCTGCTCACCGGCCTGTGCGAAGTCCATTCCTTCTCCTCGGAGGGGATCTTCTTCGCCATCTGTTCTCAGATATTCCGGCGGGCAGCCATCCAGGGAAGCCACCTGAAGGGTAAGCCCTACCGAATCCTGACGCTATCCGTACCTACGAAGACGGCTGGGAGCGTGACCGTTCGCCCGACTCATCGTGCTCGCAGCTGGTCGAGCAGGTCATCAGCCCTGAGCATAGGCGGTTTAGGCGACGTGTGGGCGTGAGGCGCGCGGTATTCATTCGCTTTTGACGGGTATGAATGGCACGGCCTTGGTACGGCCGGGGCTCGGTGTTCAAGTACGGCACCCTCGCGAATTCCCACGACTGCACGCATGATTTACTGGAGGACGGGGTCGACGCGGCGACTTGCGAGGGTATACGCACCTGCACGTTCCTCACGTTGGATCCGCTCTGGTCGACCCTCGATGACGTACCCAAAGACCGCAACGGGAATCAGCCATGCTTCGACGGGAATTGTTCGTTACAGTCTGTTTGGCTGCGTTGCTGGCTGACTGTTCTCACGAGTCTCACGAGCACAAAGACAGAGAGAGTCTGCCGCTGACGCAAGCGTCGTTCGAATTTGCCCAGGACGACGACGGCCGGGTCAAACAGACCGAAACCATCGAAGTCTCCCCGTTATCCGACGGGACGATCCACTACAGGCTGACGTTGGTCACGGTTGACACGCGCATGCCATCGAGCCGCGACGAAAGGATCATGACGGACTATGTCGCCGACAAGGCGGGCTACGTCATCCGATTCTTCGAGAAGGACAAGAAGTTCAACGCCCTTGGAGAGTCACAGGACAAAGACCGGCTCATCCATATCTGGATGCCACAGGCTGCCCGCAAGAACGGGGGTGAGATCGAGTTGGAGGGCTTCCCCGATCCGCTGAAGGTCTCGGGGCCGGTAAAGTGGAGGAAGTGGAGTGTCTGGAAGGCCCAGTTCAGAGATCAGCAGTATCTCTACGATGTGCAAACTGGCTTTCTCGTCGGCAACATAGCGGGCTCTGAGACCTGGGCGCTCGACCAATCCACCGTTCCGGGATTGGTGCCGTGAGTGGGCGGACAGAACATCGAGGAGGTGGTGACGGCGCCGGGATCGCCCTGGCAGAACGCCTACTGCGAGCGCCTGATCGGGTTCATTCGCAGGGAGTGCCGCGACCACGTCTTCGTGCTCAGTGAACGCCATCTCCCACGGGTGCTTCTAAGCTACGAGTCCTACGACCACGCTTCGCGAACCCATCGCCCGTTGGATGGCGACTCTCCAGGTACCTCGAAGGGTCCCCGGTCATCCGATGCTGCACCACGATGAGGTTGTCGCCATCCACAGGCATCCCCGGAAGTGGTGCTGGCCGGTGTGTCGCGCCTAGGTGTTCCGCCCACCGACGGCAGGTGAACCTCACGTAACTCTTGCAACTTCATATGTTTACACCTAGGCTGCGGATGTCCGCTGTGGGTCACCCCCCCTGAAACCCCACGAGGTCGCAGACTATGTCGGCGCTCATCCCCCTCCTCGCGCTCGTCGTCGCGGCCCCGGCTCCGGATTATCCCGACGACCTCACGTACACTGCCCGCTCCACCATGGTGACGACGCTGGATCCGTCGCTACCGATCTACGCGGCGCCTCCCGGCGTCGGCTACGACGGGGTGGCGGGGCTCCTGATCACCAAGTCCACCGGGACGTACCTGTGCACGGGCTCGCTCGTCGGCGGTACCCATTCGCACGTCGTCACGGCGGCGCACTGCCTCCTGGACGCGACGAGCGTCGATGCGGTGTTCTTCCCTCCGGCAGGCGGCGTGGTGATCGTGACGACGTCGGCCTACACGATCAAGCCCGGGTACACCGGCTCCGTCATCGACCCCAACGACATCGGCGTGATCGATCTCGGAACCTCGATAGGCGACGTCGAAAGCTATTCGTTTTTCACGGGCGACGCGGTCGGCATGGTCTACGACGAGGTGGGGTTCGGGGCGTCCGGAACGGGCGCCACAGGTGATCTGCTGCCCTCAGGCCTCCGCCGGCACGGATACAACCGCGTCGATTTCACCGGGGCGGACCCGATATGGGCCGGGTTCTGGAGTGGCTACGACATCCTCTTCGCCGACTTCGACAACGGACTCGCCGCCCAGGACGCCTCGTGCCGCCTGACCGCCTTCTTCACGGCCGCGAATGCTGCCTACTGTGACCTCGGCCTCGGCGATCTGGAGGCGTTGAGCGCACCGGGCGACTCGGGGGGACCCCTGTTCGTGGGCGGACGCCTCGCTGCCGTGTCTTCGTTCGGCCTGACCTTCTCGGACGGGATCGTCGGGGACGTGGACAACGCCCTCAACTCCAGCTTCGGCGAGTTCGCGGGATTCGTGCCCATCGCGGCCCACGCGGACTGGCTGAGAGGCGAAGTCGTGCCCGAGCCCGCTACGCTCCTCCTTCTCTGCACTGGACTGCTCGGCATCGCCTTCGTGCGGCGTCGGCGGGATTCGGATCTGGCGTAGCGGAATCCGGAGCATCAGCTCCCTGAAGGGGGGGTGGGCGAGTCGCCCACCCCCCCTTCGTCGATCCCTCCCTCGGTCCCGTCAGCTTCGGGCGGCGAAGCTGTCGGCCCGGCCCTCGAAAGGAGCGCGCCGCGCGACGGCGCCCAGGGCACCGCGGTCCAGCACGTGCGGAATCCTACGCCGCAAGGCCGGGGCGAGTCCCGCCGGAAGTTGCGGCCCTGGTCGACCCGAGAGCACCGAGCCCACGATGGAATCCACGAGTTCCTGCCGCCTCGGCGTGTCCGCGGAGGCGAAGATCGCGAAGATCGGGGCCGCGGCCGTGACGAACTCCGTCCGGAGGTCGCCGAGATCGTCCATGCTGACGTCGATGCCGCGCGCCCTCGCCATGCGATAGAGGAGCTCGTTGCGGGCCAGGGAGCGTGCGGCCGTCTCCAGGTCCGCGTCGGGAGCCCGCGCGAGAGACAGACGCACCCGGTCCGGCAGCGCCGCGAGCCAGAGCCACGCCTCTGCCGGAGCGACTCCTCCGTCGTCGAACGCGACGACCCACGAGGAGTCGGGTGCCAGACTGTCCGGATTCGTGAGCATCGCGCGCATCCTCCTCGCGGTCGCCGGCAGGAGGGTCAGGCCGTGGGCGGCAGCCAGGCTGTCGGCGAGCACGGAATCGGCGAGGGCGCCCGCCGTGCGCAAAAGGTGCGCGGCAAACTGGTCGTGGACCTCGGCCAGGGGAGGCCGACGCAGGATCTCGAAGCCGTCGTCGACGGCAAGGACCTGGGACACTTCACCAGGTTCGAGCGCCCACAGCGAATCACGGAAGGCGGGGGCCACCTCCTTCCACGTGACGACCGCGAGGTACCCGCCCGTCTGCGCGGTCGGTCCTTCAGAGAGCTCCCTGGCCAGCCGATCGAAGGGCGCGCCCGCCTGGGCCAGGGCGAGGATCGAGTCGGCTCTCGCCCGCGTCGACTGGACGAGAAGGGGGTTGCGCCTATTGCGCACGCGCACCAGTACTTGCTGATAGAGCCTCAGGCTGTCTCCGGTGAAGGCCCGATCGAGCTCCTCCTCCGTGAGGGGAGGACGGGTCATGGCGACGGCGTTCTGGAGGCGGTGCAGGTGTTCGGTCCGAACGAAGGGAGCGAGCACCTGGCGCTGCAGCGCAGTGTCCTCGGGCGTGAACTCGCGGGCCGCCGCCTCGGAGACGAGAGCGAGGTCGAGCCACCCTTCCGCGATGGCGTCGGCGAGGGCGTAGGGGCTGCTTGCAGACGGCGTCTGCGCCATGTAGCCGAGGAGCCGATCCTGCGGAAGCGACTGGCCCCCGACGATCGCGACGTCTCCGTTCGAATCCCCACCGCACGCGCTCACAGCAAGGACGACAAAGATCAGTGGCATCCGTAGTCGCATGGTTTCCTACCGTCCGGCGGGGGCACATAGTCTTCGACGTCCCTCCAACTTCCCTGTCGCGTTCGCATCGAGCAAGCCTCCATCCGAGGCTCTCCCTCGCTTGCCCGAGCGCAGGAACCGCAGTGCAGCTGTCCGTGAGGGAAGGACTGCCTGGAGCCGGGTCCAGTGGGCGGGCTGGAGGAGGGTCGCTTCGTGGCAGCGGGTCACGCCGTCGTCGGTTCTCGAGAAGACACCGTCGAGGACGACGAGGTGGATAAAAGGCGGTGCTCGTGCCGGTCGTCGTAGCCGGCGTGGTGGTGTTTCGAGTCACGACGGCACGCGCCAAGCTCGGTACCCAGGGACGCGCCGCGCTCGAGCGGTCCGCGGTCCGTTGAACAACGCCGTGGTGCGCGTGGAGTTGGCCCCCAACCCGGCGGTGCCTCCCCGGACCGACCTGGTCCGGTACTATCGTATGCGGTACTCGGACCTCACAGGTTGGACGCACCGCGGCAACGCCACGTCATCAACTGGTGGCTGGCCGCCTTCTGAAGGGGGCATCCCTGACGCTCCGGCTTCGACTCACGCGGTCAGCGTAGCGCAGCCGCCCGCGCGGCGGCCGAGTCGGCCGCAGCGGAGTCGTGCACCATGCGCAGCGCATCGGCGTAGGCTTCGAGGTCCGGGACCAGCTGGG
This sequence comes from uncultured Gemmatimonadales bacterium, assembly GCA_963751265.1. GTDB lineage: Bacteria > Gemmatimonadota > Gemmatimonadetes > Longimicrobiales > Gaopeijiaceae > SZUA-318. The sequence continues at coordinate 729,295 of CAVVTU010000005.1, forward strand.
TGGAGTCATCCTCGAATCGGGTCGTCTTGAGTAAAGGCACCAGACGCCGGTAGACGGGAACGGCGTCAGCGTAGCGGTGCTGCCTGCTGTAGAGGTGCGAGAGCTCCTGGAGCGCGTACGTGGCGTAGACGTTCCCCGGTCCAGCTGCGGAATCGATCACCGCCAGGGAGCGCCGGAAGTGCCGCTCCGCACTCGCCGTCGAGTCCAACCCCACCAGTGCCTCACCGAGCGCTTCGTGCGAGAGCGCGATCTGCATCGGCAGCTTCGCCCGGCTCGCGATCGCGAGGGCGCGGCGGTGGGACGCTGCCGCCTCTCCGTACCGATGCAGCAAGCTGAGCCCGACGGCCATGTTGTAGAGGCTGTAGTAGAGGTCCGTCGGTGGCGTGGCACTCGACTTCGTGTAGAGATCGATGGACCGGCGGTAGTAGGGTAGGGACGCGGCGATCGAGTCCATGTACTGGTACAGGTTGCCCAGGGCCTGGTTCGCATGCGCGATGTCGAGACTGTCTGGCCCCGACAGGCGTTCCGCGATGGCGAGGCCCTGCTTGAACATGGTGAGCCCCTCGGCCCCTCGACCGATGCTCGCCAAGGCCGTTCCCGTGCTCATGAGGCGGGTCGCCGTCGTGGGATGGTCCGGGCCGAAGATGTGCATCGTCAGCTCCTCGGCCCTCTCGTCCACGGCGGCGGTCGAGTCGTCGGCGCCGGCTCGGCTGTAGACGGTTGCGAGCGAGTAGAGCGCGTCCGCGATCCGCGGGTCGTCGGATTCGAGCAGGCGCTGCTCGAGCTCGAGCGCGTCGCGCGCGTCGCCGATAGCCTCCGAGAATCTGCCCACGATCGCTTCAAGACTTGCTCGGCTCCCGAGAAGCTCGGCATACCTCACGGAATCCACGGTGGGCTGCGTGCCGTAGATGGCGAACATGCGATCCAGCACGGTGCCGGCCGAGTCCACCTGCTTGGCGTTGAGGAGCAGTCGGAACAGCTTTCCGAGTGCGTCGGCGATGCCGAGGGAATCACCCGCGAGCTCCCGAATCCGTACCGCCTCGGTGAGGTTGGCGGCCGCGCTGTCCGGGCTCCCGCGGGAGTCGGAGGCGACGGCCAGATCGGAGAGGATCGTCGCCCGCAGCGGTGCGTCGGGGCCGTCCAGCGAGTCACTCAGCGCGAGCGCCGCACGATATACGGAGTCCTCCGCGTCGATGCGGCCGATGTTGCCGTACACGGCTCCCAGCGTCGTGAGCAACCGGCTCTTGACGCGGGGCAGATCGGCGAGGGCGGTGTCGAGGCGCGCGCGTCCTTCGTCCACCACGTCGCCCAGGGTGAGGGAGTCGCCGTGGGTCTGGGTCGGGTCGGCTCCGGTGAAGAGGTTCTGCAAGAACGCGGTGACCGCTTCGGCACGTTGTGCCTCCTGCCGGGCGTTGTCCCGCTCACGAGCCAAGCGTCGCGTGTAGTAGAGGGAGAGCCCCACGACGACCATCATCGAGAGCGTCACCCCGGTGACCGCGGCGCGGTGGCGGCGGACGAACTTGCCCAGGCGGTAACCCGCAGTCGCCGGACGCGCCGAGACCGGCAGCCCTCCGAGGTAGCGGCGCAGGTCGGAGGCGAACGCCTCCACGGACCCGTAGCGACGCTCGGGCTCCTTGCGGAGCGCCATGAGCAGAATGTTGTCGAGATCGCCCTCGAGCTCGGCGCTGAACGCCGGGCGTGCATCGCGTGCCGCGTCGCTCGGACGCGGTGGCGCCTCCGTCGTGATCAGGCGCTCGATCTCGGCGGGCGTCGAGCCCTCGACGTCGAACGCGAGCCGTCCCGTGAGCAGGCGAAACAGCACCAGGCCGAGCGCGTAGACGTCCGTGGCCACGGTCGGACGGAGTCCCTTCAGCTGCTCCGGACTGGCAAAGGCGGGCGTCAGCGGACCGAGCATCGTCGTCTCTGGGGCGTCTCCGCCGGCCAGGAGCTTCGCGACCCCGAAATCGAGCAGCTTCGGATGGCCCGAGGCCGGCACGAGGATGTTGGACGGCTTGAGGTCCCGATGGATCACGAGCGCTTGGTGGGCGTGCTGGACCGCATCGGTCACCTCCAGGAAGAGCCGGATGCGGTCCGCGAGCCCCAGCCTCTCCTCGTCGCAGTACCGGTCGATCGGGCGACCCTCGATCAGCTCCATCACGATGAACGGCGATCCGTCGTCCGCCGTGCCACCGTCCAACAGCCGCGCGATCCCGGGGTGGGTGAGGCTCGCCAGGATTTGACGCTCGGCGAGAAAGCGTCGGGTCTCCTGAGGCTGGGCGAGGCCACGGCGCAGGAACTTGATCGCTGCCGTCGCCTCGTAGAGTCCGTCGGCACGGTGCGCTCGGTAGACGGCGCCCATTCCTCCGTGGCCGATCTCCTCTTCCAGCACCCACGCCCCGGCGCGGTTTCCCGCGCGCGTGGGAAAGGCGAGCTCCGCGATGGCGGAGGTCGCGGCGGCGATCGCCGGCTCGGCGAGGGCGTCCGCGGCCGTCTCGTACTCGCCATCCAGGAGCTCGATGATCTCTTCCTTGAGATCGAGGTCGTCGCCGCAGGCCTCGACCAGGCGGCGCGCCCGCTCGCCGGGTGCGGCGTCGATCAACTCGTCCACCAGCGCCGCAATCCGGCGCATCCGCTCCGTATCCACTCGCCTCACTCCTGCCAGATCCGGTGCCGACTACGTCTCCTCGATCAGCCGTCCGAGCAGGCGCTTGGCGACGCGTAGCTCGCGGTCCACGGTCGCGGGCGAGACCCCCTGGATCTCGGCCATCTCCTCGTACGTGTATCCGCCGAAGTACGCGAGCTCGATCATCTCGGCCTGCCTCTTGTTAAGCGTAGCGAGCCGCTCGATCGCCTCATGGAGTGCCAGAATGTCGTCCCCGTGGGCGGGATCTGCGGCGATCCCTTCCTCGAGCGTCACCGGCCTCGCACCGCCGCCGCGCCGCATCGCATCCTGAGCCCGAGCGTAGTCGACGAGCACGCGGCGCATGGTCGTGGCGGCCACCGCCAGGAAGTGCCGGCGCCCCTGCCAGGCGACGTCCGCGCCTACGAGCCGTAGATAGGCCTCGTTGATCAATCCGGCGGTCTGGAGCGTCTGCCCGTGGCGCTCGCCGCGCAGCTTCCCGCGCGCGATCTCGGCGAGCATCGGATAGAGGATGGCGATGGCGCGATCGCGCGCTCCCGGGTCGCCGGCTCTCCAGGAGAGCAGGAGGGTGGTGATCTCCGAACCGGGCGGGTCTGGGGCAGAGGGCATGGAGGGTCCGCTCGAAAGGCGATTCCGCAACCTACGCCGGGATCCCCCCGATCGTCCAGCCGACTCTGCGATGAGGGAATCGAGCCTCGTCCTACGCCTCCAAGGTGAGGGCAACAACAGAGCCCACCCCCGGAAGGAGATGAGACCATGAAGACGCTGAAGACCCTGCGTGTACCATTGGCCGCCCTGCTCACGGCGCTCACGCTCGCGTGCTCCAGATCACCATCCGCGCCCTCGGGCCCGTCGGTCGATGGTGTCTGGACCGGCACTTGGGGGACCACCGGCATCCAGATGACCCTCCACCAGTCCGGGTCTTCGGTCACGGGGGAGCTCCAGGTGGGGAGCTCGACGAGCTCCCTCACGGGCGAGGTGAGCGATGCGGGGACCTTCTCCTGGGGTACCCAGCCTCCTCAGGGCACCTGCACCGTCTTCTCGAGCACCGACTTCCAGCTACAGAACGGCGGAGACAACATGTCGGGCGTGATGACCCGGGCGAGCCGGCCCGTGCCGTGCGGCTCCGGGAGCCGTGTCCAGGTCACCCAGGGCAACGCGTCGGTGTCGCGGGCCTTCTAGGGTGGCGCCTCGGACAGCTGACGACGGCGCGGCTCACCGAGCGTCGCACGCTTTCCCTGGGTCCCGTAGATGCCAGCGATTTCGAGCGAGATGGGGTTCTCGCTACCCACAGTGCGCTCAGGCTCCGATGACCGCGGCCCAGGCCGCAGACGGAAGAGCCTGGTCCGGGCGTGCAGCCGGACCAGGCTCTCCTCATTCCCGTCAGCGACGGAGACCTACCGCGTCAGGTGGATCTCGACGCGACGATTCTGGCTGCGGCCCTCCGCGGTGCCGTTGTCGGCGACGGGCTGCGTCTCCCCGAACCCGCGCACTACGAACCGTGAGGCGTCGAGGCCGGAGAAGTTCTTCAGCAGGTAGTCGCGCACGGCTTCCGCGCGGCGCATGCTGAGCCGCTGGTTGTACGCCTCCGGACCGGTGGAGTCGGTGTAACCGTCCAACTCCATCCGGTCGTCGGGACGGCTCATCAACACGCGGCCCACCTCCTGGAGTTCGGTATCCGCGCCCGGTCGCAACACTGCCGAGTTGAAGGCGAAGTTCACGTCACTGAAGGTGTAGGTCCCCTCCTCTTCGAGCGCCCTCTGGACCACGCTTACCGGGCAGCCCTGCGCATCAACCTGTGATCCGGTCGCCGTCTGCGGACACCGATCGATGCCGTCGAACACGCCGTCCCCGTCCGTATCCTTCGGGCAGCCGTGGGTGTCGACCGCGGCGCCGGCCGGTGTGTTCGCGCACTGGTCGATGCCGTTGAACACGCCGTCACTGTCGGAGTCGCTCGGGCAGCCGTTCGTGTCGACCGTGGCGCCGGCGGGGGTGTCGGGGCACCTGTCGAGCCCATTGAACACCCCGTCGTTGTCACTGTCCGCGGGGCAGCCGTTGCCGTCCACCGTCGCACCAGCCGGAGTGTTCGGGCAGCGGTCCATGTAGTCGGCCACGCCGTCACGATCCGAGTCCACCGGACAGCCCCGGGTGTCGACGGTGACGCCCCGTGGCGTGTTCTGACAGGCATCCACCTTGTCGACCACGCCGTCCTTGTCGGCGTCGTGCTTGCCGCCGATGAGGATGGAGAGTCCGCCCGTGAAGGACCAACCCCAGAACGACCCGTCCTGGAGCGTCACGCCGGAGACCTGCGCCGCAGTGGCGTCGAGGGGGTTCGGCATCTGGTGCAATCGCGCGTCACCGCGCAACGCGAGCCACGGCGTCACCCAGTATTTGAGCCCGGCGCCATAGTCGAACATCAGGTCGCGTTCGGTGTCGGCGCCGCTCGGGTCCCAGATGGCCACTCCGCTTCCCACCGTCCCGTACAGGTCGAGTTTGTCGAGGAGCGGGATCGTGTAGCCTACGGAGCCTCCGAGCAGAATGAGGTTGAGGTCGACGACCGAATTCAGGTGCTGCCCCTGCATCTCCAGCGGAGCGTACCCGCCCTCCGCCTCGATGAAGACGTGCTGAGGGAAGTGGTAGGCGAGGTATCCCCCGTAGATCCCGTTCGCCGCGGGGTTGATGAAGACGGCGTTGGGGCCGAACTCGGGCCGGTCATCGAAGTCGCCGAAGAAGCCCGAGATCTCCAGACCCGTTCTGGCGGGCTTCGCCTCTTGGGCGGCGGCACCGTGAGGGAGCAGAAGGAGCAGGCTTGCGAACAGCAGACGTGGGCTAAAGCGGATGTTCATGTTCCACCTCCGACGGGAAATCGAGCGTTAGGGGGGCACCCGCCAGCCAAGCGACTGTAATAGCCCGATCCATATGTCGGCAAGGGGCCCGAGCGGAGACGGCCCGCGCCTTACGCGGACAGGCGGCTCGTGTCAGCGTCACGGACTTCGGCGTGGCCAAGGCCGCCACGGAGGCCGGTGACGACGAGCTGACCACGGTGGCCGTCGCCCTGGGGACGCCGGCCTACATGTCACCCGAGCAGACGACGGGCGAGGCGAACCTGGACCACCTCTCGGACATCTATGGCCTCGGCGCCTCGCTGCACGAACTCCCGTTCCCGGCGAAACACCGTCACCGGGTGCACCTCCTAGGGAAGCTCTGCACAGGCGATGCGGAGCATGCCTGGCGGGGTTGAGCAAGTGTGATTCATGGGATTATGGGCTCCTGGTGGCCCCTTTGGGCTCCGGCCTCCTGCCGGAGCCCGCCCCTGTGATTTCTGATCGAGGTCACAGGGCACACGTCGCCCCTGGGGGCATCAGCTTTCGGCGTACCATGTACAGATTGGCGAGGGCGAACAGCGTGTAGGCTCTCGCTCGGTTCTTGGCGAGCCCTCGATATCGGACCTTGGTGAAGCCCCACTGTCGTTTCACCACTCGGTAGCCGTGCTCACCTCGAGCACGCACCCGAGATCGGCTTCGGTTGATCTTCTTCCATCGATCGCTCAGCGGATTCTTGGGGGTGGGCCGCCGGTTGACTCGATACCGCACGTTGCTGGCCTCGAAATGCTGGCGATCGGATTCCTTCCAATAGGCCTGATCGCCGTAGACCTCGCGTTCTTCGCCATGCAGCAGATCGGGCATCTGCTTGATGTCGGCCTGAGCTGCGTCGGTCACCGTCAGGCTGTGCGTCAGGCCCTGTTTGTCGGTGCCGGTGTGCACCTTCATGCCGAAGTACCACGCGTTGCCTTTGCGCGTCTGCTTCATCTCCGGATCGCGCCGGCCTGACTCGTTCTTCGTCGAGCTGGGTGCGTGAATGATCGTAGCGTCCACGATCGTGCCAGCCTTCAACAGCAACCGCTTCTCCTCCAGCAGACTGCGGATCTCTTGGAAGATCGCCTCCGTCAATTCGTGCTCCTCCAGCAGGTGGCGGAAGCGTAGGATCGTCGACTCGTCCGGCACACGGTCGTCTCCCAACTCCACACCCACGAACCGCCGGATCGACTCCGAGTCGTAGATCGCATCCTCTGCCGCCGGGTCCGACAGATCGAACCACTGCTGCACGAAGTAGATCCTCAGCATCTTCTCCAGCCCCAGCGGCTGGCGTCCCTTCCCGGCCTTCGGGTAGTGCGGCTCGATCAACGCCATCAGTCGCTGCCACGGGATCACCGCGTCCATCTCTGCCAAGAACTGCTCCCGCCTCGTCACCTTCCCCTTCGTGCTCCACGCCAGTCCCGCGAACGTCCGCTGATGACCCATCGGATCCCCACCCTGCACGGTTGCTTATACGCGACTGGACAATATCGCGGATCCCTGGTCACTTGTGCAGAGCTTC
>CAVVTU010000006.1:0-16119 GCA_963751265.1 uncultured Gemmatimonadales bacterium
CCAACCTGGCGATGCGCTCGAGGAGTTGGAGGGGGGAGAGGAGGATCTCGGTGCGTCCATCTGGTGTGGGCCGTGGGAAGCGATAGAGCAGTCGGGCCTCTGGCGAGGTGAGGCTGGCCGTGCCGCCCAGAGCGTGGAGGCGTTCGAGGGCAAAGGGTGGCCGGGCACAGTAGCGGATCAGGCGCTCGACGCCCGCACGGTCCTCACCCTGGATGCGGACAGCAGCGTCGATGCTGAAGCCGCCGGAGCCCTGCCAGGAGAGCATGCCCTCGGCATCGACCTCGTCGAGAAGGCCGCGCGTGCGGAAGTACCGGAGCACGCGGCGCTGGACAACACGGCTGGAGGTCGAGCCAGTGGCGTTGCACGAGATGGGCCGCCTCGTGGAACCGGACGGTTCCTTCCGGGACCTGCGCGAAGACGCCGTCGAGGACCACGAGGTGGAAGTGGAAGTGGGGGTTGAGCGATGACCCGAAGCGGTGCAGGAAGGAGACGGCGCCGAGTTGGGCGTCGCGGGAGAGCGCCAGGACTGGCGGAGCGGAGGGTGGTGCGGATGGCGCGTAGGAAGATCCGCAGGACGGCTCCGGCAATGTCAGGGTCGTGGTGGAGATAGGGGCGCAGGCGCTTGGGCAGTGAAAGCACCCACTGGCGCACGGGCAGGTGCGGCAGCACGTGGTCGGTCAGGTGAGCGGCGACCTCGGCCATACGCCGGGTGTTGCACGAAGGGCAGATCCCGCGGCCCTTGCAGGAGAAGGCGATCAGGCGCTCATGACCGCAGTCGCTGCAGCGCGCTCGGGCGAACCCGTGGGCGAGGATGCCGCAGCGGAGATAGGCACGGAAATCCTGCTCGACCCAGGCCGGGACGCCGTAGCCTCGGGGATCAGACTCGGCGGCAAGCGCGACGAAGGTCTCGAGGTGATGTTGGACGACGGGGTAGAGCGGGGCGGCGGTGGGCTGGCGCGGGCGGTAGATGGGCCGCGAGGTTGACCAGCCCGGCCGGCTGGTGGGCTGGTGTGGGGGCCTGAAGAGGCGCTTCGCCGGGATCGCCATGCCGGAGCGTGCCTGGGCGAGCTGGGCGCCGCCATGGACTCATGGGCAATCGGCTCATCGGCGCCGGCCCGTGGCGGACGACTGCTCGCAATTGTGCTCGCAACTGGGCCTGTGCAGGCTGCCGGGCGGGTCCAGGAACGGCGTAGAGCCCCTGTGCAACTTGCACACATTATCCCGTGATTCCGGCGATTTCCTGCGCAGGATGTCCAGAATCGGGTCCCCGGACTACGCCTCCGGAGCATGAGGTCACAGGTTCGAGCCGAGCGGCCCAACGGATCGGTTGTCCTTTTCGCCCTACCTCCTGGTGCATGGAAAACCCGCACCCCGATTCCGGGAGGGGAATCGAGATGCGGGTTGACCCTGGCGGCCGGGTCGAAGGACCACCGGGTCGAAAACGTCTTCCCACCTGTGGGCTTCCGTCATGAAAAGCTACCCGGGCCGTCCTTGATCCGAATCCGTCGTACGGGCGAATTGTGGCCTAGTCCGAAAGGACTACCCGGTGGCAGAGGTCGATCGAAGCCCGCGTCCAAGAGCCATAGTCTCAGCGGGTACCGATCGAAGAGGCGGATGACTCCCAACGCCTCCGATACCTCAGGCGTCCTTGAGGATTTCGATGACGTCCACCCGTGCCGCTCGAGTCGCCGGCACCAACGCTGCCGCCAGTGCGGCCCCGATGAACACCACCACCACGCCGACGTAGACCGCCGGATCCAGCGAGCTCACGTCGTACAGCATGGAGTCGATGAAGCGTCGGGTGGCGAGGGCTCCTACCGCCCCCAGCGCTACGCCCGGAAGGACGAGTACCACTGCGCCCTTGAGGACTCGGCGGAGCACTCCGTCGCGGGTGGCGCCCAGGGCCAGGCGGACCCCGATCTCTCGGACCTGTCCCTGCACCGCGTGACTCATGACCCCGTAGATCCCCACCACCCCCAGTCCCAGTGCCATCACACCCAGAAGCGTCATGAGGAAGGTGGTGGCCCTCATGTCGGCGGAGTACCCGGCCAGGACGTCGTCGAGAGGCCGGATCTGGTCCAGGGGAAGGAGGGCATCGATCTCCCCCAGCGCTGCCCGGACGCCGGGCACGATCCGCTCCGATGGAAGGGTGGTGCGCAGCAGGAGGAACCCGCCAGAGAGGCTCGATTGGCTGGTGGACACGTACACCATGGGGGGTGGGGCCTGGCGGGGAGAGAACTCACGGACCGAACCGGACACCGCCAAGACCTGGGCGGCCCCGAAACCGTCGCTTTCGATGCTGGCTCCGATGGGGTCCTGGTCGCCGAATAGAGCGTTGGCCATGGTCTGGTTGATGACGACCGCGTCCGGGTCGTCGGGTCCCAAATCCCGGAAGCTCTTCCCTGCGAGGATGGGGATATCCAGGAGCCGGAAGTAGCCTGGGGTTACCCACCGAACCTCCACGCCGTCGACCCTCCGGTCGGGGTTGGCGGTCAGGTGGAACGGGCGGTTCGAGCAGCACCCTCCGAGGGGCAAGTGGCTCGAGACCGCGACCGCCTGTACGCCGGGGACGGCGCCCAGCCGCTCCTGGATCTGGTCCAGCAGCGCGCGGCGGCTGTCTCCGTCAGGGTACCGTGAGTCGGGAAAGCGACCGAGCCGTGCGGTGACGACACCTTCGGTCCGCACTCCGACGTCGATCTCCTGGACCTTCTCGAAGCTCCGGACGAGGAGGCCAAGCCCCGTGACCATCATGAGCGCCATGGCTACCTCGACCACCACCAGGCTCCGTCGGAGGAAGCCGGTTCTGCCCACGACGGCGGTGCCCAGACGTCGGAGGGCCTGAGCCGGCTCCTCGGTGCCCCACGCCACGACCGTCAGGGCACCCACCACGCCCGCGGTGCCCAGGGTGGTCAGCGCGGCAAAGGCCAACACGCCCCCGTCCATCCCTACCTGGTCAGCTCGGGAAAGGTCACTGTGGAACCACGCCATGGCCATGCGGACACCCAGCGCCGCGAGCCCCACGCCGAGAGCCCCGCCGATGACGCTCAGCCCCAGGGTCTCAGTCCACGCCTGTTGCAGCAAGCGCATCCGACCCGCGCCAAGCGAGGAGCGCACCGCGAACTCGCGACGACGGGACTCCAGGCGGGCCAGGCACAGACTTCCGACATTGGCACACGCGATCAGCAGAAACAGAGCGGACGCGCCGAAGAGGAGTTTCAGGGGCGTCTCGTCGTTGGCCGTGACCTGGGCTTTCACGGACTCGAGACCCACACTCCATCGGCCGTCGTCGTCGGGGTAGGTTTCCTGCAGTCGTGCCCACTCGGCGTCGAGCTCCCGGCGAGCGTCATCGAGTGTCCTCCCATCCGCCAGGCGCCCATAGGGCTCCACGGCCCGCCAGCCCCGCGCTCCCCGGGCTCCCTCTCCGGGCCCCCACGGGAGAGCTGCCCAGACATCGGCGTCGAAGGGAGGCCCGACCTCTGCGGGCGCCACGCCCACGACTTCCGCGGCCGATTCGTCGAGGGTCACCGTGCGGCCGACGATACCCGGATCACCTGCGAACCGGGTGCGCCAGATCCTATGGCTCAGGACCACCCGCGACGTGCCCACGTCCGCATCGTCCAGCCAGCGTCCGACGACCGGCGAGAGCGCGAGGATCCGGAAGAAGTTGGGGGTCACGAAGCTCTGGCGAATCTGAACCGGATCACCTGCGCCCGTGAGGGTCACCGCGGAGGGTACGAAAGCCCCCCCGAGCTCCTCGAACGACGTCATTCGCTGGCCCAGATCCGAGATGTTCGGGAGCGAAGCGGCGCCGGCACGAGTCAGGTGAACCAACTCATTCGACTCCGGATAGGGAAGAGGGCGGAGGAGGATTCCGCGAACGACGCTGAAGACTCCGGTGGTGATGCCGATCCCCAGAGCGAGCGTCACCACGGCTACCAACGTGAAGCCCGGACTCCGCCGAACCTGCGTCGTCACCGTCGCCAACGTTTGCCGGATCTCATTCCCCATCGTCGTCCCCCCCCATTCGGCGCCCGCGTGCGTGCGCGCATCGTGAGCTCGTTCTCTCAATCCGCCATGCACAGCGCCCAGTATCGTGGTGACCCCATACCGGATCGTCGCGACGCGCCCCCGCGCCCGTCGCCGCCGGAGCTCCCGGGCGAAGACGGACACCATTTCCCGGCCCATCGCTCGGCGGAACGACGGAGGGTAAAGCACCAGAAGGCGTTCCAGCGCGCGAACCCAGAGCGCCCCGCCAACCCGCTCCCCATCCCGGCTCACACGTTGCCCCCTTCCCCCTCCTCCAGAGCCATGGACGTGAACACGTCCAACTCGGCGGCGCGCCGGCGGACAGCCTCTCGCCCGTCCCGCGTGAGTTGGTAGATGCGGGCGGGACGCCCGGGACCCTGTTCGCCGTCATACGCCCCGGATGGTCGGATCCACCCTCGCTCGATACCGCGACGCAGATGCCGGTAGAACGCAGGGACCGAAGGGACATCCCGGGGAGGCAGGAGCCCCTCCAGGCGCGCAAGTGCCGAGGACGCGTCGGCCGCTTCGCCCTGGAGGACGGCCAGGATCTGAAAGAGGACCAAGTGCATGCCCATTAATATCGGAAGTGATAATTAAAGACAAGGAGCTCCACCGCCAGGGTGTACTCACCACCTCGTGACCACGCTGCCAGTCACGAGGGACGGCCCCGAGCAGGCCGCGAGCCTGCCGGCGGCCGAGCGCCGGTACATTCGCTCCCGCCGACCCGACCTCACCGCCGCCTGGGGGGGCGCGGGAACAGCATGGGCGTGCGTTCCCGGTATGCCTGGTATTCCGGTTCGTGCCCCCACTTCTCGTCACCACGGGCCTCGAGCAGGGGGATACCGCTGACCCGTGTGAGCAGGAGGTAGACGAAGACCGGCGAGATCAGCGTCGTGTACCTCCAGCCGGAGAGCTCCGGTAGCGCTGCGATGGCAACGCCGACCCACAGGGTGATCTCGCCGAAGTAGTTCGGATGCCTCGACCAGGCCCAGATCCCACTCCGGATGAAGCGACCTCGATTGCCCGGGTCGGCGCGAAAGCGGTGCTTCGTCTCGTCGGCGACCACCTCGACCGCGAAGCCCAGCAACCAGATCAACGTACCCACCACGGCAGGGCCGCCGAGGGGAACGCTACCCTCACTGGTGATCGCCCCCAACGCGGCCGCGAGGGTCAGGAGTACCCAGAGCCCCTGGAGCGTCCACGTCAGAAGGAAGCGCAAGAAGCTGGGCTTGAGCTCATCGAATCGGGCGTCGGCGCCGACGCGCTCGATGCGCGCGAAGAGGAAGGTACCCAGACGAAGGGACCAGACGAGGACCATTCCTCCGAGGAGGAGCGAACGAGGGTCGGTGGCGTCGGCCAAGACGAGGGCCATTCCCACCACGCAGACGTAGGTGATCGTGCCGGTGAGGTCGAAGAAGCGTTCCGTCTGGGCGAGATAGGCGTGTACGAAGACGAGCCAGTTGATGCCGAACGCGAGCGCCCCGCACAGGGCGAAGACAGGCAGGTGGCCTACGCGCATACTGCCTTGGCTTCCGGCCCAGGCGACGGCGGCCCCGGTCGCGACGACGAGCGGTAGGAGGATCAGGCTCCGGCGCTCGGGTTGGTTCACGCTCTCCTCCAGGGCGGCGTTGATGCGATCCACCACGTCCGGCTGGGTGTGCAATGTGCCGCGGCGCCGCCGATTCGGCCATCTAGCCCCACCCGGTGCTAGAGCAGCGTTGTCTCGGAACGCGACGGCGCCATCTTTGGTACCCTGCTCCTCGGTTCGTGGAGAGCGTCACGATGGGAGTCGAGGCGATGCCCGCGGTCAGGCCCACGGGTGCCGGAGTGAGGTAACGGGCGGTCCCCCCCGAGAGGAACCCCAATGGACAATACCGAGACCCTCCTGTCGCTCGCCGAGATCGGGGCGGCCTTCGCCGGGTTCGCGGCGCTGGTCAGCGTAATCCGCCCCGCCTCGGACAAACCCGCCGAGGCCGCCCACGACCTGCTCCGTCTCCGCCTGGTCATTTCGAGCGGTGTCGCGGGCGTCGCCGCCGCGCTGATCCCCCTCGGCCTGGACGGGTATGGCCTCGATCCTGGCCTCACCTGGCGCCTCGCAGCCGCCGCGTTCCTCGTTTTCGACAACGGGATTCTCGCCTCGTTCCTTTCCGCCTACCGGCCCGTGCGGGGCAGCTTCGAGCCGGACAGGCTCGCCGTGACCGTCGTCGGCTCGTTGGAGGCCGTTGAGCAGGCGAGCCTGGTGGCGGTCCTGCTCGGTGTCCCGTTCGGGAATCCCGGAGCTCTGTATGTGACCGCCCTGATCACCAACATATGCCAGGCGGGCTTCATCTTCGTGCGTTTCGTGGGTTCCGCGTTCCGGCACGATTGAGGTCTGCGGCCTCGTCCGCTACAGCGCCCGCCGCACGGCCTCGCGGTAGGGAATGGGATGGATATCCGGAAAGAGGCTTCGCGCCCGGCTCGGGTCGCCGATCACCGGATACACGATCCCTTCCACAAGGGGAATGGCCAGCGAGTTGGGGATGGGCGTCACCAGCCCCACCCACAGGGCGGCCAGCCGGGGCGTGAGCACGGGGAGCGGGATGATGACCCGGTGGAGTCCGCGCACCTCGGCGTACACCTCCATCATCCGTTTGAACGTCAGCGGCTCGGCGCCCACCTCGATGACCCCCTCCACGTCGGTGCGGCCCGCTGCCTGCACCAGGTACGACACGATGTCCCCCGTCCCTATGGTCCGGACCTCGTTGAGGATCCACTTGGGTGCCACCATGATCGGCAGGCGCTCGGTCAGGTAGCGCACCATCTCGAACGACGCCGAGCCGGCCCCGATAATGGGACCCGCACGGAACTCGGTGGTGGGAATGCCCTCCCGGAGGATGCGGCCCACCTCGGCTCGGCTGCCCAGGTGCTTCGAGAGCCGCTGGTCGCCCTCGACCTCGGGCAGGATGCCGCCCAGGTAGATGACCTGGGACAGGCCTTGGGCGGCGTCCACGAAGTTCCCGGCCGCCTGGCGATCGCGGAGGGCGAAGTCGCCGCGGGTGCCCATGGCGTGCACCAGGTAATACGCAACCTCGGCGCCCGCGAAGGCGCCGGAGAGGGTCGAGGGCTCCAGGAGGTCCGCCTCCACCACCTGCACGCGGCCGCTCCATGGGCGAGCTGCCGCGCGCTCGGCGCTGCGCACCAGGGCCCGGACCTCATGGCCCCCGTCCAGCAGCCGTTCGATGAGCCGCCCGCCGATGTAGCCGGTGGCTCCGGTGACCACGATCCGCATTACGGACGGTAGGAGAGGCTCCGGAGCGGAACAAGGGCACCTGGAGCGGGCCGCCTTCAGGTACCGCCCCGGAACCTACTCCACCGCGAACGTCTGCACCATGCCGTTCTCGGCGTTCTCCGAGATCCAGGCGTAGCCGCCCGGAGAAAGATCCACCGTGAAGTACGCGGTCCTCCCCGCCGGCATCTCCTGGACGCCGCCCATGAACGTCGCGGGCGCCGGCACCCGCAAACCGGGCACGTTCATCCAGTCCATCCAGGGAACCACCGCCTCGGCGCCATCCTCCGGAAGCGCCATGACGTGGACATCATTGGCCAGGAGGCCTTCAGCCGCCTTCCGGTAGTGCACCGCCACCACGTGCCGACCGGGCGCCACCTGCGACGGGGCGGTCATTCCCGACTCGTCGAACACGATTTCCAGATCGGCGCTGGGAGGCGACGCGTCGGAGCGTTCCGACGTCACCGTGAGCTGGCGCGCCATGCCCAAGGCCGTGTGGAAGACGCCCTCGGGCGTCTTCAGGTAACACTCCATGACATAGTTACCGGGCTCCAGCTCTACCGTGGCTGTCGCTTCATGGCCGGGTGCGAGCAGGCCCACTCCGCCGGTCTGTTCCACCTGGGCCCACCACGAGGGCAGCATGGAGCCCAGGAGCGGCCCCACCTGGTCCTTGGTGAGCGTCCCGGCCTGGAGGCCGCTCCATGCGCTGTCGAATGGTTCGCCCACGGCGCCGACGAAGTCCCCGAGGCCTCTGTCGCCGGGTAGATGATCCAGGACGAAGAAGTGGGTCTGGGCCCCCTGGTTGGAGAAGTGGAAGGTCGTCCACCCCGAAGAGATGGTGTCGGGAGCGTCGAAGGAGAAGTCGTGGGCCACAACCCTCACCTCCGTGCCGGCTGTGGGCACTCCGGCCATGTCGTCGTCCGGACTCCCCGACCCCGAATCCCGCGCCTGACAGGCGAAGAGGGGCAAAGCGGCGAGCGCCGCGAAGAACGCTGTGTCTCGCAGTGTCATGGGACCTCCTCGAGGATCTTTGCGGGCGCGGGGAGGGGAGAAAGGGCGTCGGAGCGCCGTTCCGCCCCAGCTCCGCCGCGTTGGTGGTCAGGCGCGTCCCATATCGGGCCGCCCGGTCGTCAGGCGGGTTGAGCTTCCTTCTCTTCAGCCTCGTCCTCGGAGAACTCGGAGCGGGCTTCGTCGATGGCGGCGCGAAGCTCGTTCCACGCGGACTCGACGCCCGCCTTGGCGTCGTTCCAGGCGGCGGCGCTGGCCTTGGTGGCCTTTGCCAACTCGTCCTTCATCGCGTCGCGCTTCTCGACGTAGCTCTTTCGAACTTCGGCCAGCTTGGCGCGAGCCTTGATCTCGCCCCGACGCATCTGTTCCAACTCCAGGTCCTGGAATTGGCGAATGGCGTCGTTCATGCGCTCGGTGAACTGCTCGGTCAACTCGGCTCTCTGTGTCGTCGCGTCGTTCACGGATCTCCTTTGTTTGGCGTGCGGGGTGGCTCGTAGGCATCCTGCGTGGATGTCGAACGCCCGCGGCGTTGTAGCCATAAGTGTCAGTCGGACTGTACTTTACGCCACCGCCACGTGTTTGTTCCGTCGGACGGCGAGGCGACGCCGCTCCGGGCCGGGTGTGCAGCATCGCCATGGCTGAGCGTCCCCACGGCGTCGGCGGGGTCCGGAGCTCGCGACGGCGCCGGGCAGCCCCGGAGAAAGATGGAAACAGCCCCTTGCGTGTAGGAACCGGTAGCGATACGTGGCGCCTTCTCTTGCCGCGTCGCCTACGGCGTCGTTCTATTGCTCCGTAGCAGCGCCCCCTCAGACCAGAAGGTCCCATTGAGCACAGCTGCACGCGTGTGTCCTTCGTGTCAGGCCCCGCTTCCTCACGAAGCACAGTTCTGCATGCGCTGCGGGACCCCCACCCCCAGCGAGCCGGGAGTGCCGCCACACACCGAGGCGACCGGTGCCGTGGAGGTCGAGAAGGTGCGGGCGGCACTGGGGGATCGCTACCGAGTCGAGGGCATCATCGGTGAAGGTGGTATGGCCACCGTGTACCTGGCCGAGGACCTGAAGCATCGCCGCAAGGTCGCGGTCAAGGTCATGCGGCCGGCTCTGGCCGCCACCCTCGGGACCGACCGATTCCTCCGTGAGGTGGAGATCGCGGCCCAGCTCACTCATCCCCATATCCTGCCGATGCACGACTCGGGGGAGTCCGATGGGCTCCTCTACTACGTCATGCCCTACGTGGAAGGGGAATCACTCCAGGCCAAGATGCGCCGGGAGGGTCAGATGTCGGCCGAGGAGGCTTGTCGCCTGGCCCGGGAGGTGGCGGGGGCCCTGGCGCACGCCCATGAACGGGGCATCATCCACCGGGACATCAAGCCGGCCAACATCCTCCTCAGCGCTGGCCACGCCCTGGTCGCGGACTTCGGGATTGCGCGTGCGGTGGGCGAGGGGGGGCAGGCGCTGACCCAGACCGGGTTGGCGGTAGGGACACCTCAGTACATGAGCCCCGAGCAGGCCACCGGTGAGCGTGACGTGGATGGTCGGGCCGACGTGTACGCCCTGGGAAGCGTGCTGTATGAGATGCTCGTGGGTGAGCCCCCGTTCACCGGCCCTACGGCGCAAGCGGTCCTTGCCCGCAGCCTGACTGAACCACTGCGTCCTGTGACCGCTACGCGAACCGGGCTCCCGCCCCAGGTGTCGGAGATCGTCACCAAGGCCCTCGCCAGGAGCCCGGCCGATCGCTACCCGACGGCGGGTGCGCTGGCGCAGGCCCTCGGCTCGGCCTTCGACATGTCCACCAGCGGAGTGCGCGCTCCTATCGCGGCGGAACCACCCTCCCCGGTCCTGATATGGAGCCGGTTCGCGATCGGCTCGCTCGCGGGCCTGTCCATCGTCTTCATTCTGATGCGCCGCTGGGGGCTTCAGGCCTGGGCGTTGGGACTCGCGGCGATCCTGATCGCGATCGGAGCGGGGGTGCTGGTGACGACCAGCTGGGTCGAGGGGCGGCGCAGCAGAGGATGGGAGGCCACGGGGCTGTGGCGGCTCTTCACGAGGACCAACGCGGCGATCGGGGGAGCGCTGGCCCTGGGTCTCTGGGCGGTCGCGGCGACCATGGTCGTGGCCACTGCGCCCACAGGGGACGGCGGCGACGAAGGGATCCGCCTGGCGGTGCTTCCCTTCGAGTTACGCGGGGACGCACAGGACGGCTATCTGGCGGACGGAATCGCCGATGAGGTCCGGGCAAGCTGGCGATCCTGCCGGGGTTCCGGATCACCGCGCGCACGAGCTCGGACCAGTACCGTGAGACGACGAAGCCGATCCAGCAGATCGGTCGGGAGCTCGGCGTGGATTACCTGCTCAACGCGACCGTCCGCACCGCGCCGGAAGCGGACGGAAACCGCCGGGTGCAGGTCGTGCCCGAGCTCATTTCGACGCAGTCCGGCAACGTAACCTGGCAGCAGACTTTCGACGCGAACATGACGGACGTCTTCGACGTGCAGGCACAGATCGCCAGTCGCGTGGCCGGGGCGCTCGGCGTAGCCCTCGGTGGAGACGAACAGCGCAAGCTGGCCGAGCGGCCGACCAGCAATCTGGTGGCATGGAACCTCTATCTCAAAGGTCAGGAGCTCACCGCCAACGACCCCGCCACCCTCAAACAGGCCGCCGGCTACTTCGATCAGGCCGCGGCACTCGATACGACGTTCGCCGACGCGTGGGCGCGCCTCAGCGCTTCGCTGAGCACGCTCTACTCCAACGGTACGCCGGACCCCACGGTGGCTCGGCGAGCCCTGCAAGCGGCGCGAAAGGCGCTCGCCATCAATCCCGACGGCGCTGGGGGCCACGCCGCCATGGCCCGGTACCTGGTCGCGGTGGAGAAAGACCCTTTGCAGGCCGAGGACCAGATGGCGAAGGCCCTCCAGGCCTCACCCAACAGTCCGGGGGTGCTGACAGCCACGGCGTCACTGGAGCAGACGCTGGGCCGGTGGGACGACGCGCTCGCCCATCTGGAGCGGGCTCGGCGGCTCGACCCCAGGTCCGTACGGACGGCTTCGGATCTCCGCCGCTTGCTGATGCGCCTGCGCCGGTATCCGGAGGCGATCGCGGTGGGAAACGACGCCCTGGCGCTTTCGCCGAGCGACGCCGACAACATCGAGGGCCAGGCGATGGTCTTCCTTGCGCAAGGGGACCTGGCCGGAGCACGAGAGGTCATCAAGAACGCACCGGGGAGTCTCGGACAGCCGGCCCTTGTCGCCTATCTCGCGACCTATTACGACCTCTTCTGGGTTCTGGACGACGCCGAGCAACGGGTGTTGTTGCGGCTCCCGCCTTCGGCGTTCTTCGACGATCCCGCGGCCTGGGGCTCGGTCTTCATGCAGACATACTGGTATCGGGGAGACAAGCAACGGGCCCGGGCCTATGCCGACACCGCTCGCGTGGCGTTCGAAGCCCAACTCGAGTCGGCGCCCGACGATCCCCAGCTCCACGTGCTTCTGGGATTGGCGCTCGCCTACATGGGCCGGAAGGACGAGGCGATCGCGGAAGGGGAGCGTGGGGTCGCCCTCGTCCCGATCACCCGTGACGCGGCGAACGGCGCGTACTACCAGCACCAATTGGTGCGGATCCTTCTGATGGTGGGCGAGCCCGACAAGGCACTCGACCTGCTCGAACCCCTGCTGCGGACGCCCTACTACCTTTCGCCCGGATGGCTCCGGATCGACCCCACTTTCGCCAGTCTCAAGGGCAACCCCCGGTTCGAGAAGCTGATCGCCGGCGGGTGAGTTGTGCAACGTGGCCGAGGACGCGAGGATGATTCTCGGGCCGAGGTTCACCTCCTACCGACTGGGAACCCGGCCCAACCGCCGTGGTGTCGGTCAGGGCTTGATCACGAGCAGCCTGAAGGAGCCCGGGACCATCGGGGGACGGCGCCGCCGTCCTCCGCTGCTCGCGCTGGCGGGCAGCGGCTCGTACTCGGCGCTGGCCGTGTAGACCGTGTGCGTCGCATAGTCGAGCGTCATCGTGCGCGCCCCCGGCATCGTCCTGACCGTGTCGACCACGCTGTAGCTGTCCGGGCCGTCCTCGTGAATTACCGTGAGCGAGCCGTCACCGTTCGGCGCGAACGCGAGTTGGGTGGCGGGATCGAAGCCGGCACCGTCGACCCCGGAGCCGATGGGCACCGTGGTCACGAGCTTGCCGGCGTCGGGGTCCGAGACGGCCATCACTCCGCTCCGGCAGGCGCTGAACAGACGGTGGTGCTCGAGGTCGATCGCCATGCCGGTCGGCGACTCGCACGGCTCGATCGACCACTTGCGCGTGACCTTCATGGCCGCCGCGTCGATTTCAGCGACCTGATTGGCCTCTTCGAGGTTGACGTAGAGCTTCCCGTTCTCGGCGGTCACGCCCGACTCCGGCTTCGCGCCCAGATCGATGGTGCCGATCCGCTTGCCCGAGACCGGATCGATCACGCTCGCGGAGTGCGCGTCTCCGTTGAACATGTATACGCGCTTGGTGGCAGGATCGTAGAGCAGGGCATCATCGTCGGGCGCAACGATGGTCCTGCCGAGCACCTTCAGGCTCTTCAGGTCGAACATCGTCACGGTGCTGTCCCCGCCTGATGTCGCGAACCCGTGGCCGGCGTCGTACGCGAAGGCGACGCCGTGCGCCCGGTTCATCCCGGGGAGCTCGGCGATGAGCTCTCCCTTGGCCGGATCGACCACCATGAAACGGTCCTGCCGGCCAATGAACAGGTGATCGTGGACGGTGTCCAGCGCGAGATAGTCCCACCCACCTTCGCCGCCGAGCTCGTACCGTTCGGCCACATGGTAGTGGGAAGCCTGCGCTGCGGCACCCGCCAGGATCGCCAGGCCTCCAACCGCTGAGAACGCTTGAATCCGCGAGGAGAAAACGCATGCCACCTGCCTGCCACGGGAGTGGATCACATCCTTCTCAACTTAGGGAGTGAACCTGTCACGAGAATGACACGCGCCTCGCCGTGTCCTGAGTCATACGACCGTGCGGGCGGCCACGAGGAGCGCCATGGTGACGTTCGCGGAGGCGTGGAGCGTCCACGGCCCGAGGATCGAGCCGGACTTTATCCGCAGCCAGCCGAGCACGAGCGCCGCGGCGAACACGACCGGCAAGATGCCCCAGGCCTCGGGCGCGATGCGCAGGATCGCCAGGTGCGGGAGAAGGAAGATGAGCGCCTGGAGGACGTCGGCCCATGCCAACGGCAGCCGGCGCGACAGGCTGCCCGCGATCAGCCCGCGGAAGAGCAGCTCCTCGGTGAAGCCCGTCTGCACGACGCCGTTGAGGAAGGCGCGGACGAGCGCCGCCGCGCCCAGGCCCAGCCCGACGAACTGATGCTGGGCCGACCCGCGGCGCATGAGCGGCGCCAGAGGCGGCGGCCGAAGGATGAGCGCGGCGACCAGGACGGCCGCGAAGGCGACGGCGTAGAGAAGATAGCGAGGCTCGCCCAACTGGAGCCCGGCGCGCGCCGCTGTCTCCGCGAACGCGCGCTGGTACGCAGGCGATGGTAGAGCCAATAGGCGAACAGCGGCACGCCGCCGAGCACCAGAACTTGCGCAGCGCCGATGTCGCCGCGCCTAACATGGGATCTCCCCCTCTATTGATGTCCGCATGTTCCGATCGAGCGCTCGCCGCCCAGCGGCGAGGCGACGCCCCCTCCGCCTACTCCTGAGGCTTGATCAGGAATTTCTCCCCGGTGGCCTGCTGTCCGTATCCGGCAAGAGCGTCGAGGGCCAGCACCTCGGCCAGGGAGATTTCCCGCGCGTAGTGGCTGGCGAAGGTGGTCGTGATTTCCCGGGCGATCCGCGCCCGTAGCTCCATCGTTCTCGGCATGCCTATCCTCTTCAGGAAGGGCGACAGCAGCCAGCCGCCCAGGCTCCAGCGGAACCCGAAGTCGCGGGTCAGCACGGTCGGTCCACGATCGAGTGCACCATAGATGTAGACCTGCTTGAATACGTCCGAACCGTAGCGGCTGTATTCCTCCAGATCGCTGACGGCGACCGCCTCCATGCAACTCAGAATCCGGCTGACCAGCTTGCCGCCGCCGGTGGCGTCGAAGGCCAGGGTGGCACCCGTCGCCTCGATGGCAGCGGTCAGGTCATCCATGAAGGTGTCGGCCGAGGAATTCACGATGTACCTGGCACCCAGGTCCCGCAGGATCTCCTCCTGTTCGCTCCTGCGCACGACATTGACCAGGTCGATTCCGTCAGCGATACAGACCCGGTTCAGCATCTGGCCGAGGCTGGACGCTGCCGCGGTGTGCACGAGCGCCTCGTGCTCCTCCAGCCGCATGGTCTCGACCATACCCAGGGCGGTGAGTGGATTGACGAAGCAGGAGGCGCCCTCGGCGGCGGTCGTTCCCTCCTCCAGGGGCAAGCACTGGCGGGCATTCAGGCAACGGTACTGGGCATACATCTCACCGCCCACCATGCCGACGGTGCGGCCCAACAGCGCCTGGGCTGCCTCCGAGCTTCCCGCGGCCACGACGACACCCGCGCCCTCGTTGCCCACCGGCAGGGACTGGCCCACTCGCCCGGCAACCTGCTTCATCGCGGCGGAGGGAATATCCGCGGTGAACACGGGGCGATCCGGGGTGCCCCCCGCCCGGAAGGTCGAGCGGTCGGCAGGACCCACGGCAGGAAGAGATCCGAGGGATTGATGGGCGTCGCGTCGACGCGCACCAGCACCTGGTCCGGCCCGGTTCGGGGAATTCCACGTCGGTGAGGGAGACCTCCAGGGTGTTTCGTCCCTGACGAGTGAGCGCAGTTGCAAGCCTCTTGTTGTCAATGCAGTGCCTTGGAATGACAGGAAGTGCCCTTTGGGGTGGACGCGGACCGCGGGACGTCCCCGCGGCCGGCCAAGCCACGTCGAAGGTGACCCGGTCGATGTGCGACGGCCAGGCCGCCGGTGATCGCCTTGCGGGGATCCGCCCACCGGGTCATCATCCTCCGTCCACCTTCCGCACCCGAACCCGGAACGGGTTTCCGCGACCCGCAACAGCCCTCGGAAACACCGTGATCGCACTGCTCCTCGACCCCGCAGCCTGGGCAAGCCTCTTCGGCATCACCCTCATTCAGATCGCGCTGGGAGCCAACAACCTCATCATCATCACCATCGCGCCGACAAACTTCCCGGCGATAAGCCGGGTCCGAGCCATCCGCTGCGGGCCGGTGCTGGCCATGATCTTCAGGATCGTCCTCCTCTTCGCCGTGAACATGGTCCTGGCTGCGAACGGCGAATTTCCTCCACCTCGACACCCGGACCCTCGGTCTCGCAAAGGTCACGGGTGACATGACGGGAAGTCGCTGGTGCTGGTGGTGGGCGGCTTTCCTGTTGTGGAAGGGCGTGAAGGAGTTGCGGGTGAAGCTGAAGGGCGTGGAGGATCACTTGAAGGAGGTGGCTCGCTTCGGGGACGTCGTGGCCCCGTCGTGGGGATGAACCTGCTCTTAGCGTCAGACTCCATCCTGACGGTGGTCCGATGACCGACGTCCTGGCAATGATGGTGGCCCGGTGGCCATTCCGGTGGCCCTCATGCTGTCCTTCTCGACCCCTCTCGCTTCCTGACGAAGAACCCCGAGTTCGAGAACTGGGTCTCTCCGTCCTCCTCCTCATCGGCTTCGTCCTGGTGCTGGAGGGGGCCACACGGCACATCTGGAGGTGAACGGGACGCCCTTCCCCTGCATCCCTGCGTGGATCGTCATCTTCATGCTGCTCCTCATGTTCAGCGTGGATCTGTACCAGAACTGGTGGGAGCGGAAGCAGGGGAGGGTGGAGGCACCGGTGGGGCTGCGTCACAGGAAGAAG
>CAVVTU010000007.1:0-497831 GCA_963751265.1 uncultured Gemmatimonadales bacterium
CGGCCTGTTCTATCTCGGTGAGCGCGTCTTCCATCTCGACCGTCCGCACATCCAGACGCTGATGTACCTGAAGCTGTCCGTGGCGGGGCACCTGACGATCTTCCTCACGCGGACCCGCGGGCCCTTCTGGTCCATCCGGCCCGCGCGGGTCCTGTGGGCGGCGGTGCTCGGCACGCAGGTCGTCGCGACGCTGATCGCGGTCTACGGCCTGTTCATGACACCCCTCGGCTGGGGTTGGGCGCTGTTCGTGTGGGGCTATGCGCTGGTGTGGTTCCTCCTGAACGACCGCGTGAAGCTGCTCGCGTATCGGATCTTCGACCCCGTCAAGGCCGTGACTCCGGCCGATGCCAGGGCGCTCATCGCCAGCAGGCCTACGCGCTGTATGAGAAGCGGGGCGGGCGGGGGCGACGCGGTCCAGGACTGGCTCCAGGCGGAACGAAAGGTCGGGAAGGACGGGTCCCCGGAATGAACGGACCGGATGGCGGCGGTCCTTGATGCGACGGCCGGCTGGCTGCTCGTTCCGCTCGCCCTGGCCGTCGCCTGCGGGGCGTTGTCCGCTCAGGATGCGACCCGCGCGGATATCTCGTGTGACGGCGAGATCGTCTCGGCGATCCACGTCACACCTCACGATCCATCGTTTCTGGTCGTGCCTCGAGCGTGCGCACGCTCGCGCGTGCCGTGGGTGTGCTGCACACGACCACCAAGGCGGAGACCATCTCCAGCTTCCTGCTGCTGGAGGTGGGCCGGCGGTGCACGGAGCGGCAGCGCTCGGAGTCGGAGCGCATCCTGCGCCTGCAGCCGTTCCTCGCCGGGGCCACCGTGCGCGCCGTGCCGGACGGCCAGGGAGGCGTGCGCATCGAGGTCGAGACCACCGACGAGATCCCCACCGTGTTCGCGATGCGGTTCCACGGCGTGAGCCCCTCGGCGCTCCGTTTCGGCAACGCCAACGTCGGTGGGCAAGGCCTGTATCTGGCCGCGAAAGTGGAACGAGGGTTCGCGTACCGTAACGGCGTGGGCGTGTACGGCGTCGCGCACCAGGTGCTCGGCCGACCCTATACGGCAGCGGTCACGGCCGAGCGCGCGCCCCTGGGCAGCACGCTGACGCTCGCCCTCGGCCATCCCTTCTTCACCGACCTGCAGCGCACCGCTTGGCACGCGGGGTACGGCGCCGTGAACCGCTATGTGTCCTTCGATCGTCCGGAGGGTGACCGGCTCTCCCTGGCCGTCCGCCGCCGGTTCTGGGACATCGGAGGCGTGCGTCGCATCGGCCCCAGCCGCCGGAGCGCCTTCGTCGGCGCCTTGCTCACCGAGGAGGACGTGACGCCGGCCGAGCGCGCCGTGGTCGTCTCCGACTCGGGACTCGTGAGGGACACGAGCTCGGCGTTGGGCGGCCCCATACCCTCCTACCGCAACCTGCGGCTGAACGCCGTCGTCGGCGTGCGTGCGCTGTCGTTCACGACGGTGCGCGGATTCGACGCGCTCGCGGCGGTGCAGGACGTCGCCACCGGCGTTCAGCTCGGGACCCTGGTGGGGTGGGGCATACCCCGGTTCGGATCCACCGGCGACAACCTCTTCGCCTCCGCCGACCTCTACGCCGGGGTCGGCTCGGCCACGTCGTTCGCTGCGGTGCGGGTGGAAGCCGAGGCGCGCGAGGACCAGCGCACGAACCGCTGGGACTCCATGCTCGGCAGCGGGACGCCTCGCCTGGTACGTGAAGCCTGCCGCCGAGCACACGTTCATCGGCAGCGTCGAGTTCGGCGGTGGGTGGCGGACGCGGGTCCCCTTCCAACTGAGGCTCGGCGACCTGCAGGGCGGGGTGCGGGGCTATGCCGCATCGCGGGTCGCAGGCGCCGTGAGAAGCGTCGTCCGCCTCGAGGAACGGTGGTCCTTCGGTACGCTCAGGCGGCGCGCCGCTCTCGGGCTCGCGACCTTCGTCGACGCAGGCCGGGTGTGGGCGGGGGATGCGCCCTTCGGGGTGGACAGCCGAACCAAGGTCGGGGTGGGGGTGGGGCTGCTGGTGGCCGTCCCACCGCAGTCGCAGCGGCTGTGGCGCCTGGACTTCGCCTTCCCGGTGAGTCCGGACGCCCACGCGCGCTGGGAGGTACGCCTGACCGGTGTCTGGACGCGGGTCTTCTGGCGGGAGCCGGACGACGTGACTCGCGGGCGCGCGGGCGCTGCACCGTCGAAGATCTTCGTGTGGCGGTGAGGCGCGCTGTGGCCGGCCTGTCGCTCCCGTTATTCTTCGTCATCGTCATGGCGGTGCTCGCCACGTGGCGCAACTGTGGCCGTTGACATGAACGGCCGGGAGAGATGGGTGCGACCAGCGTGGAAGGTGCGCCGGCCGACGGAGGACGAGCCGCCCCTGCGGGCTGAGTTGTTCAGCGCCGCTCAGATGGAGCAGCACGGCGTCCGCCTCGCGTCCAAGCACCGCCTCGCCTCCGCACACGCCCCGGACAAACTGCTGTCGCGGCTGGCCGCGAACGAAGGTGTCCTGGTGGAGACCCGCAAGCTGCTGACGGAGGCGCTTGCGGCGGGTCACCGCATGACGCCCGCCGGGGAGTGGCTGATCGACAACTTCTACCTCGTGGAAGAGCAGATCCGCACAGCCAGGCGCCACCTCCCCAAGGGGTACAGCCGGGATCTGCCGCGGCTGGCCGAAGGCCCCTCCGCCGGGCTGCCGCGCGTGTACGACATCGCCCTCGAGACCATCGCCCACGCCGATGGGCGGGTGGACCCGGAGGGCCTCAGCCGGTTCGTCGCGGCGTACCAGACGGTCACGCCCCTCCTGCTGGGCGAGCTGTGGGCCATCCCCATCATGCTGCGCCTGGCTCTGATCGAGAACCTGCGCCGCGTGGCGGTGCGCATCTCCGCCGGCCGAAGGGACCGTGACCTGGCCGTCGGCGTGGGCGCACAAGCTGACGCAGATGGTCCAGGAGGATCCGAAGAACCTGATCCTGGTGCTCGCGGACATGGCGCGCTCGGACCCGCCCATGACCACGCCGTTCGTGTCGGAGCTGACGCGCCGCCTGCAGGGACAGGGCCCCGCTCTGGCGATGCCCCTGACCTGGATCGAACAGCAGCTCGCCGTATCGGGGCTGAGCATCGAGCAGCTGGTGCGCGCAGGCAACCAGCAACAGGCCGCCGACCAGGTCTCCATCAGCAACAGCATCGGCAGCATGCGCTTCCTCGCGACCATGGACTGGCGCGACTTCGTCGAGACCATGAGCGTGGTCGAACGGACGCTGCGCACGGACCCGGCCGAGGCCTACGCGGCCATGGACTTCGCCACCCGTGACCGGTACCGCCACGTGGTCGAGAGAGTCGCCAGGGCCAGTGCACTCCCGGAGGACTCGGTGGCCGGACGCGCCATCGGGCTGGCGGAGGAAGCTGCCGCCCGCCTGGGGAGCGCCGACAGGACGGCGCATGTAGGGTTCTACCTCATCGACCGAGGCCTGCTCGACCTGGAGAAGGCCACGAAGGCGCGCCTCCCCCCGGCCGCGCTGCTGCGGCGCGCCGCGGACCGGGCTCCTCTGCTTCTCTATCTGGGCGCGATCACGCTGATCACCGTGTTCCTGGGCGGGAGCCTGCTGGCGGAAGCCTGGGTGGACGGTGCGGTCGAGTGGACGCTCGCACTCCTGGCCATCCTCGCGTTCCTCGGCGGGAGTCAGCTCGCGGTCGCGCTGGTGAACTGGCTGGCCACCATGCTGGCATCACCACAGACGCTGCCGCGCATGGACTTTTCCGCGGGCGTCCCGCCGCAGTCGCGCACATTGGTGGTGGTTCCGAGCATGCTCACCAGCCGCCGCGACATCAAGGGGCTCCTCAAGTCGATCGAGGTCGCGTTCCTGGCCAACCGCGACGCCAACGTGCGATTCGGACTGTTGACCGACCTGCGTGACGCGGCCGAGGAGACCCTCGCGGAGGACGCCCCGCTCCTGGGTGTGGCCCGCGAGGGGATCGAGGCCCTGAATGACAAGTACGGCGCCGGCAGGAACGACGCCTTCTTCCTGCTTCACCGGCCGCGACGCTGGAACCCCCATGATCGGATCTGGATGGGCTACGAGCGCAAGCGCGGCAAGCTGGGGGACTTGAATCTGCTCCTCCGGCAGGGCGACGCGGGCGGCTTCTCCCTGGTGGTGGGCGACACCTCGGCGCTCCCCGGCACGAAGTACGTGATCACGCTGGACACGGACACGCAGCTGCCGCGCGACGCCGCCCGCGAGTTCGTCGGCACCATGGCGCACCCGCTGAACCGCCCGGTCTACGACGTCGCCCTGGGGCGGGTCCGCGCTGGCTACGGCATCCTGCAGCCACGGGTGAGCGCAAGCCCCCTCGGCAGCCATCCGTCCCGCTACGGCCGTCTGCACGCCGGCGTGCCGGGCATCGACCCGTACACCCGCGCCGTCTCCGACGTCTACCAGGACGCGTTCCACGAGGGGTCGTTCATCGGCAAGGGGATCTACGACGTCGATGCCTTCGAACAGGCGCTCAAGGGGCGCTTCCCCGAGAACCGCATCCTCAGCCACGATCTCCTGGAAGGCTGCTACGCCCGCGCCGGGTTGCTCAGTGACGTCCAGCTCTACGAAAAGCACCCGACCCGCTACGGCGCCGATGTCAAACGGCGACATCGGTGGATCCGTGGCGACTGGCAGATCGCGCCCTGGCTGCTGCCGTGGGCGCCCGGCCCCGGCGGCTGGGTCCGGAACACGGGGCTTTCCGCGCTGTCGCGCTGGAAGCTGTTCGACAACCTGCGTCGGAGCCTGGTGCCGGCGGCGTTGACACTGCTCCTTCTGTTGGGCTGGACGGCGTTTTCTGCGACGTGGTTCTGGACGCTGGCCGTGCTCGCCGTCTTCCTCGCCCCGCCGGTGCTCGCCGTCCTGCTGGACACCGTGCGAAAGCCGGACGACATGCGCCCCGGCCAACATCTGGCCACCGTAGCGCACGCCGCCGGGCGGCGCTTCCTGCAGGCGGGCTTCGCGTTCGTGTCCCTACCCCACGAGGCGGTCTACAGCCTGGATGCGGTCCTGCGCACGCTGGGGCGTCTGCTGATCACGCACAGGCGCCTGCTGGAGTGGGATCCCTCCGTCGACCAGGAACGTTCGAGCCGCACCAGCCTCCTCTCGTCGTTCCGCGCCATGTGGCTCCCGCCCGTGCTCGCCGCGGGGACGGCTGGATGGATAGCGGCGTTCCATGCGGCCGCACTGGCCGTGGCGGGCCCCATCCTGCTCCTATGGCTGGCTTCGCCCGCCATCGCCTGGTGGATCAGCCTTCCCCTCGTTCGTCGTCCGACCCGCCTGACGGCCGAACAGACCCGCTTCCTGGGCAGAGTCGCCCGCAGGACGTGGGCGTTCTTCGAGGCATTCGTTGGCGAGGAGGACCACTGGCTGCCACCGGACAACTACCAGGAGAGCCGCGATCCGCAGCTTGCCCATCGCACCTCCCCCACGAACATGGGGCTGGCGCTGCTCGCGAACCTGTCCGCCTGCGACTTCGGGTACATCCCCGCCGGCCAGCTGGTGGAGCGCACGTCCCATGCCCTGCAGACGATGTCGCAGCTGGCACGCTATCACGGCCACTTCTACAACTGGTACAGCACGCAGTCGCTGCAGCCGCTGCACCCGACCTACGTCTCAACGGTGGACAGCGGCAACCTGGCGGGCCACCTGCTGACCCTGCGCGCGGGCCTCACCGCGCTTCTCGATCGCCCGATCCTCGAGCCCCGCTGGCTGGACGGCCTGCGCGACACCCTGGGGATCCTGGAGGAGGAGCAGCCTCTCCCACCGGCTACTCTGGTGCGCTTTCGGGAGGACCTCGAAGCTGCATGTGGCGCTCCTCCGACCACCGTCCGCGCGGCGCGACTCGCTCTCGACGAACTGGTTCTCAGTGCCGAAGCGGTAGCGGAGCGCCGGGCGGACGAACCCGGGAGCGAGGCCGGCTGGTGGGCCCGGGCGCTGGTCCGGCAATGCCAGGGCGCGCGTGACGAGCTGGACTTTCTCGCCCCCTGGACCGCACTGCCCGAGTCGCCGGACGGGCTCGACCACCTGCCCGAGGTGCACGGCATTCCCACCCTGCGCGAGATGGCGGGACTCGACGTGGCCTTGCCGCGCCGCGCCGCCGACCCGCCGGAGACGGCGGCGACCCCCGAGCTGGACGCGTGGCTGGCCGATCTGCACCGCGACGTCCGGTTGGGCAGCGAGCGCGCCCGGGCCCGCATCGCGACCCTCCAGCGCATGGCGCTGCAGGCCGGCGAGATGGCGGACATGGAGTACGACTTCCTCTACGACAGGCCGTCACGCTTGCTGAGCATCGGCTACGACGTGGACGCGCGTCGGCGGGACGCGAGCTTCTACGACCTGCTCGCCTCCGAGGCCCGCCTGTGCGTGTTCGTCGCCATCGCGCAGGGGCGACTCCCCCAGGAGAGCTGGTTCGCCCTGGGGCGCCTGCTCACGACCGCCGGCGGTGGGCCGGTGCTGTTGTCGTGGAGCGGCTCGATGTTCGAGTACTTGATGCCGCAGCTGGTGATGCCGACCTACGAGCACACGCTCCTCGACCAGACCGTCCACGCGGCGGTGGCGCGGCAGATCGAGTACGGCCGGAAGCGCCACGTGCCGTGGGGCATGTCCGAATCCGGCTACAACGCACTCGATGTCCATCTCAACTACCAGTACCGCGCCTTCGGCGTGCCCGGCCTGGGGCTGAAGCGCGGGCTCGCCGAGGACCTGGTGGTCGCGCCGTACGCTTCGGTGCTGGCGTTGATGGTGGCGCCGGAGGCCGCGTGTCTGAATCTGCAACGGCTCGCCGAGGCCGGGGCGGAAGGTAGGTTCGGCTTCTACGAAGCCGTCGACTACACACCGGCGCGGCAGCGGCGCGGCGAATCCCATGCCCTGGTCCGCTCCTCGATGGCGCATCACCAGGGCATGAGCCTGCTGGCTCTGGCATCGCTGCTCCTGGACCGCCGCATGCAGAGGTACTTCGAGTCCGATCCGCTGTTCCGGGCCACGGTGCCCTTGCTGCAGGAGCGGATCCCCAGGGCCTCGGCGTTCTACGCCTACATCCCCGAGCCCACCGGCGTCCTGGCCGGCACCGACACGCCGCGGACGCCGATACGCGTGCTGGACAGCCCCGACACACCGAACCCGGAAGTGCAGTTGCTGTCGAACGGCCGATACCACGTCATGGTCACCAACGCAGGCGGTGGCTACTCGCGCTGGAACGACCTCGCCGTGACGCGCTGGCGCGAAGACGGCACGCAAGACCCGTGGGGCACGTTCTGCTATCTGCGGGACGTGGATGCGGACGCGATGTGGACCACCGCGTACCAGCCCACGTCGCAGGCCCCGAGCAGCTACGAGGCCATCTTCTCGGAGGGGCGCGCGGAATTTCGCCGTCGTGACGGCGACTTCGAGACCCATACGGAGATCGCCGTGTCCCCGGAGGACGACATCGAGCTCCGCCGGGTGCACGTCACCAACTGTTCCCGTGGCCGCCGGACCGTCGAGGTCACGAGCTATACGGAGGTGGTGTTGGCCTCGGCCGCCGCCGACGCGTTGCATCCGGCGTTCAGCAATCTCTTCGTGCAGACCGAAATCGTTTCCGCGAGCCGCGCCATCCTGTGCACGCGCCGGCCCCGCTCAAGGGACGACGAGACGCCGTGGATGCTCCACGTGATGTCGGTGCACGACGCGGACGTCGGTGAGCTCTCCTACGAGACCGACCGCGCGCGCTTCATCGGCCGGGCCCGCACCGTCTCCGCCCCCCGCGCCATGGATGACGGCGTGGCGCTGTCGGGAAGCCAGGGCTCCGTGCTGGACCCGGTGGTTGCCATCCGCGGGCGCATCACCCTCGAGCCGGATCAATCGGCCATCATCGATCTGGTCTACGGCATTGGGGCGAGCCGCGATGCGGCCTTGGGCCTGGCCCAGAAATATCGGGACAGGCGCCTCGCCGACCGCGTCTTCGAGCTGGCCTGGACCCACGCCCAGGTGGTGCTGCGCCAGATCGACGCCACCGACGCGGACGCGCAGCTCTACGGGCAGCTGGCCGGCTCGGTCATCTACGCGCACGGCGCGCTGCGCGCCGACGGCAGCGTTCTCCTGAAGAACGGGCGCGGTCAGTCCGGCCTCTGGGGCTATGCCATCTCCGGCGACCTGCCCATTGTGCTGCTGCGCATCGGCGACGGCACCAACATCGAGCTGGCGCACCGGCTCATCCAGGCCCACGCCTACTGGCGACTGAAGGGCCTGCCCGTGGATCTGGTGATCTGGAACGAGGACCGTGCCGGGTACCGGCAGACGCTCCAGGAACAGATCCTGAGCCTGGTGGCGGCCGGCGTGGAGGCGCATACGATCGATCGCCCGGGCGGCATCTTCATCCGCTCGGTGGACCAGATCTCGGAAGAGGACCGCACGCTGTTCGAGGCGGTCGCCCGTGTGATCCTCAGTGACGGACGGGGGACCCTGGAAGAACAGCTCGCCCGACCGGGACCGCTGCAGCCGCGCATGCCGCCGTTGGTTCCGAAAGAGGCCGCTGCTCCGGAGCCGCCTGCCGCCTTCGAGCTGCCGCCGCGGGAGCTTATCCTGTCCAACGGCATCGGTGGATTCACCCCGGACGGGCGGGAGTACGTCATAACGACCGCGCCCGGACAATCCACCCCGGCGCCCTGGTCCAACGTGCTGGCCAATCCGAGCTTCGGCAGCGTCATCTCGGAGAGCGGCCAGGCCTACACCTGGTGTGAGAACGCCCACGAGTTCCGCCTGACGCCCTGGCACGACGACCCGGTGACCGACGCCGCCGGGGAGGCCTTCTACCTGCGCGACGAGGAGAGCGGCGCCTTCTGGTCGCCGACACCGCTCCCCAGCCGTGGCGCGACGCCGTACGTCACGCGCCACGGCTTCGGCTACAGCGTGTTCGAGCATACCGAGGCAGGACTCCGCTCGGAGCTGTGGGTCTACGTCGCCCACGATGCCGCGGTGAAGTTCTCCGTGCTGAAGGTGCGCAACGTGTCCGGAAGGCGACGCAGGCTTTCCGCGACGGGCTACGTGGAGTGGGTCCTGGGCGACCTGCGGCCGAAGTCGGCGATGTACGTGACCACGGAGGTCGACCCCGTCAGCGGCGCGCTTTATGCACGCAACGCGTACAACACCGAGTTCACCGACCGGGTCGCCTTCTTCGACGTGGACGACGCGAGCCGGACGGTCACCGGTGACCGAAGGGAGTTCATCGGCCGCAACGGCACGCTGGAGCGGCCCGCGGCGATGGCGCGCACGCACCTGTCCGGCAAGCTGGGTGCCGGCCTGGATCCCTGCGCCGCCATCCAGGTCGCCTTCGACCTGGCCGACGGAGAGGAACGCGAGATCACCTTCCGCCTCGGTGTGGGGGGCAATCCGGGAGGCGAGGAGGTCCACCACCTGGTGCAGCGCTTCCGCGGCTCCCTGGAAGGGCGGCGCGCCCTGGAGGCGGTGTGGCACCAGTGGAACCACACGCTGGGCGCCGTCCAGGTCGATACCCCCGACCAATCGCTGAACGTGCTGACCAACGGCTGGCTCGTGTACCAGACGATGGCGTGCCGCCTGTGGGCGCGCAGCGGCTACTACCAGTCCGGTGGCGCCTTCGGCTTCCGCGACCAGTTGCAGGACACCATGGCGCTGGTGCACGCCGAGCCTCAACTCGTGCGCGACCACCTCCTGCTGTGTGCGGGACGCCAGTTCCTGGATGGGGACGTGCAGCACTGGTGGCATCCGCCCTCCGGCAGGGGCGTGCGTACCCACATATCCGACGACTACCTGTGGCTGGCGCTGGCCACCTGCCGGTACGCCCTCACCACCGGCGACACAGGCGTTCTGGACGAGCAGGTCCGCTACCTCGAGGGCCGGGCTCTCGATCCCGATGACGACTCGTACTACGACCTGCCCGGCCGGTCCGCGCTCACGGAGACCCTCTACCAGCACTGTGTGCGGGCCATTCGCCACGGGCTCGGATCCGGCGCGCACGGCCTGCCCTTCATGGGCACCGGGGACTGGAACGACGGCATGAACCGGGTGGGCGCAGGGGGCAAGGGCGAGAGTGTGTGGCTGGCCTTCTTCCAGTCAGAGGTGCTTCGCCAGTTCGGCGAGCTGGCGCGGCGCAAGAATGATCCCGCCTTCGCCGAAGTGTGCGCCGCCGAGGGGGCGCGCCTGCGCGAGGCTATCGAGCTGCACGGCTGGGACGGCGCCTGGTACCGCCGCGCGTTACTTCGACGACGGTACGCCCCTCGGATCGGCACAGAACGCCGACTGCCAGATCGACGCCATAGCGCAGAGTTGGTCCGTCCTCTCGGGGGCAGGCGATCCCGAGCGCGCGCGCATGGCCATGCAGGCGGTGGACGAGCGGCTCGTGCACCGCGACCACGCGCTCATCCAGCTCCTCGATCCGCCCTTCGACAAGTCGGATGTGGACCCCGGCTACATCAAGGGCTATGTGCCGGGCGTGCGCGAGAACGGGGGGCAATACACCCACGCCGCCGTCTGGGCGGCGATGGCCTTCGCGGCGCTGGGCGACGGGCCGCGCGCGTGGGAGCTGACCACCATGATCAACCCGGCCAACCACGCCACCACCCCGGAAGCCATCGACACCTACAAGGTGGAGCCCTACGTGGTCGCGGCGGACGTCTACGCGGTGGAGCCCCACACCGGACGCGGCGGCTGGACCTGGTACACGGGGTCGGCCGGGTGGATGTACCGCTTGATCCTGGAGTCCCTGCTGGGGCTGCGCCTCGACGTGGACCGGTTGCACATCGAGCCGTGCCTGCCCGCACACTGGAGCGGGTTCAAGGTCCACTACCGTCATAGGGAGACGGTGTATCACATCATGGTGACCCAGCTCCACGTCGATGGCGCCGGGCACCTCGGCGAGACACGCGTGACGGTCGACGGCGTCGACCAGACCACCTCGTCGATTCCCCTGGTGGATGACCATCGGGAGCACACGGTGGAGGTGAGCGTCCCGGTGGCGTGAGCTTCCGGGCGCGGTCCATCAGCGCCGTACCCCATGACCCTTCCGGTCGAAAAAACCTCCCAACGCCCGAAGACGTTGGGAGGCCTGTCCGTTCTCAGTGCCCCGCCAGGGACTCGAACCCCGAACCTACTGATTAAGAGTCAGTTGCTCTACCAGTTGAGCTAGCGGGGCGCGGCTCCCGCCGCGCGCTCCTCCACGACAGACTCCAAAGGTATCCGAGCAGGCTACGGGGTCAAGCGTTCGCTGACCCGGATTCTCCGGACGCGCCGAATGCGTCCACGCCCTCCACCTCCACCTCCACCTCGATCCCTTTTCTCACGCCGCCCGTGACGACACAGAAGTCCTCGAAGATGTCGAGGCATCGGGACAGGCGGCCGGAAGGAGTGCTCTCGAAGGACGGCTCCAGGACGACCTTCACCTTGCTCACTCGTAGACGCCCCTGCTCGTTGCGCTCGATCTCACCTTCGACCCGCGCGGTCAGGTCGGAGACCGTCACGTGCGCCTTCTCCAGGCAGAAGAGCAGGCTGGCCGCAAGGCAGTTTCCGATGGCCGCTCCGAGCATACGCGCGGCATTGGGCGCCACACCTTCCCCGATGGGCTCGGGCTCGTCCATCAGGACGGTGGTCCAGGAGGAATCGTCGAAATCCACGGCGAACTGATAGCCCTCGCGTCGCGTGACTGTGAGGGAGAAGGACTTCCCACTCATGAGGTCTCCTGGAAGGAGTCGAAGAATCCGAGTTGCGGTCGTCGGGGCACCCGACAGAAGTTACAGGCTGGTTCAAGGGGATACGTGCGGGGAGGGTCCGGAAACGACTGTGGGGCTTCTCCCCTCCCCCGGCGGGGAATTCCTCCGACTGACGCACATGCGAGCATTCTCTCAAAATCAAAGTGGCTTTGTTTTTCCTTCGGAGGTTGCAATGCGAAAGCTAGTCTTGGTCGCCGCTTCCCTCGCGCTGGGAGCGTGCGGAAACCCGCCACAGCCGGCCGCGGAATCGACCGGCGGCCAAGTGGATACCGCTACAGTGCATCAGGCGGTGGCGCTCACGCCGTCGCAGAAAGAGGGGCAGATCATCTTCCAGTCGGTGTGCTGGAGCTGTCACGCCACCGACGGACGAGGGGACGGGCCCGCCGTGGAGGCGGGTGCGATGACGTCACCGCCGACGTTCCTGAGTCCGAAATACGCCAATGCGAGCCTGGAAGAGCTCCGGGAGCGCTTCCAGGCGGGCATCGACGGACCGGACCCGAACCACCCCCACATGAAGTACGTGGCGTCCCTGCTCAAGCCCGAGAAGTTCTCGCAGGCGCTCTCCTACATTCCCGCGCTGTCGTATCCGCCTGAGATTCCCGGCAGCGCGATCGCGGGCCAGCGGATCTTCGAGTATCGGTGCGCGCCCTGCCATGGGGCGACGGGCCAGGGCAATGGGCCCGCGGCCGAGTTCCTCGTCGCCGTGAAGCCCGCCAACTTCACCAAGGACACGCTCCTCGCGAGCAAGGACTGGAACGCGGTCTACAACAAGATTCGCGAAGGCGGACAGAAGGTCCACGGCTCGTCGATGCCGCCGTGGGGCGTGGTTCTCAGCGACAACGACATCTGGGATCTGGTCGCCTACCTGGCGACCTTCCAGCCGGGCCTCGTCAGCAAGCCGGCTTGGGAGAACTGACCGGAGCCCAACCGGAACCGACCAGCAGATGAAACGGCGGGCCGCCCCGGGGCGGCCCGCCGTTTTTAGATGTCACCGGACGACGATCAGCCGCCCTGGTCGTTCCCGAGCACGTCGGGGCGGAGGCCGTAAAGCAAGTAGTAGGCGACGCCGTCGATATCCCGGGCGTCGATTCCGGCGATACCGAAGGTCGGCATTCCCGCGTGCCCTACCCAGATCCGCTTCCTGAGAGAGTCCATCGCGTTGGCGTACTGCGCGTACCTCCACCCGGGCTGCACCAACGAGGGTGGATTCAGGTTCCGACTCTTGTCGTAGTCCGTGCCACCCCTTCCGAGGGTGCCATGGCAGCGTCGGCAATTCGCCGCGTACACGGCGTTGCCGTTCAACTGCCGGATGGAGTCGTTGGCCCAGGTCACCGTGTCGAAAATGGTCGGCATGTAGGCCGCCTCGGCCTCGGCCACCTGCTTCGACCGATCGGGCGGTTCGAATTGGTGTGCCTTACACGCGGTGAACACCACGCTGCCCACAACGACCGCCGTCAACGGGACACGCACCTTCATCGCGTCGTGTCTCCCTCGGTCGGATTCACGAGGCTCGCACCGGGAGCCACCTCCCGCACCTTGTCCATCGCCTTCTGGGCCTCCTCTTCGTTACCGAGGGCGTGCTCGGCCATGTAGACGCCAAACCACGCCGCGGCGACGCCGTCGTCGATCTCGGTGGCCGCTTGGTAGTGCTTGAGTGCCGCCTCGTGATCCCCTTCGCGGAACGCGGCACTCCCGCTGTCGAGCTGAGCCACCAGCGCCGGCGACAGGTTCTCCCTCTCCTGGCGGACTATCTCGGGGTTGATCGTGTCCGTCCTCTGATCATCGCGCGGCCGACAGGCCACGACGGCGGTCAGGGCGAGCACGAGCACCGTCCATCTCTTCGCGCTCACGGCTCACTCCCGTCCAGAGGGTTCTTCAAGTGGCATGCCAGGCAGGTACGAGGATTCTTTGCCCACGCGCTGGCGGCATCGAAGTCGTCGCCGTGCGGGTTGATCTTGAACGCCCCCAGGACGCTGTGGCACTGGAGACAGTCCCGCTGTTTGTGGCAGGACGCGCAGCTCTCGAGGTTCTGTCTCGCCGCCGTACCGTGCCGGAGCAGCCAGAGGGGCTCGGCGGTGTGGTACCCCGCACCGAGCCTCCCGGTCGAGCCCAACCCGCTCTGGATGTGACAGTTCCTGCAGAAGACGGCGGTGTTGTGGCAGGCGGAGCAGTCGGCGTCTCGCCCGAAGGCCTCGGCCGGGTGGCGTGTCACGAAGTCCGGCGGGTGATAGCCGCCGTTCGACGGACCGTCGTGACATTCCACGCAGAAGGACTCGGTGTGGCAGGTCTGGCAACTCTGGTCGCTGGACGAGGCGAGCGTCGGATGGACCTTCATGAAGAACTGGGAGGCGTGGCTCTTGGGCGGGTGCCGCTTCACCTCGACCCCCGGCGCATGGGACTCCTTCCGGGACGGGAGGCTCCGCACGACACCCGGGACCGTACCCTCGTGGCATACGAGGCAGCTGTTCGAGGTGTGGCACGTGCTGCACCGCGCCGCGGTGGCCTCCTGGCCATGCTCTGAGAGCCATCCCTCTTCGCGGTGGGAGGCGGGAACCGGGTAGTGGGCCTGTGCCGGTGGCAGCTCCATTTCGGCCGGAGCTGCGGGCATCGACTGGATCTCCTTGCGACTCCCGTCCACGTGGCACGTGAGACAGCGCTCTCTTGTATGGCAGGTGGCGCAGCGCGTCGTGCCCTCCTGCGCGTCCCTGCCGTGCCCCTCCAGGACGAACGTCGAGTCCCGGTGATCCCGCGGAGTAGGAAGCTTCTCGATTTGCGCCATCCCGAAGCCGGACTTCACCAGCGGCACGTGACACGTGGAGCACTTCGCGTCCACGAAATGGCTCGTGGCTTTGTGGGCATGGCAGCTCCAGCAGGTATTCATCTGCGGCATGGAGCCCACCGACATCCGGGATCGGGGCGCCGAGTGACACTGCTCGCAGGTGAGCGACGAGTCACCGGCCGCCCGGAGCCGCTGGACGTGGGCCACGTGGTCGAAGCGCAAGTTGGTCACGGGCTCCGTGTGGCCTGTCCAATTCACCTTCCTGTGTGTCTCTCCGTCGTGACACTGCGCGCACAGCTGTGGGCCGGGGAACATGGTGGCGCTGTCCCCCTCGGGGACGCCTTCGTGGCACCCGGTGCACAGCGGGAAGAGCCCCTCGTGCAAGCGGTGCGGAAACCGCACCTGCTGTTGGGCGTCCCCGCGTCCCGCGATCACTCCTCCGGTGAGCGCGACCGCCGCCAGGAAGACACCCAGCATCACGGCCATCCTCCCCGTTCGACCCATCTCACGCCAGCCGCTCATCGTGCCCTCCCGGCGGCCATGCCTGGATCGCTACCGACCGCGATGCGGAGGCCCGACCACGCCCGCGTCTGGTTCCATGGGCTGTTCACGGATCCTCCCCGATTCTCGAGGCGCATGACCGAGACTCCGCCGGTCAGGGAGGCCCGGCCGGTCACGCCGACATCGAAGTTGAAGCCCCCTCCGTATGCACGGCCGTCGCCGAGGCGATACTGCTCGATCTGCTGGAATGTCGTGCCGGTGGCCGCAAGCGACACCCGCTCCGATGGCCTCCAACTCACCGATGCGTCCGCCGAGCTCAGGAATCCTCCCGGCACCCATTGCAGCTCGTACGAGCCCTGGACGGTCCAACTCGCGGCCGTCTGCCACGTGAGGCCTGCGCTCGCCGTCTTGCCATGGTCTTCGAGGGGGCTCAGCACGACCGCGGTTCCGGCATTGCCGTAGCTGCGCCATCCGCCGGTCGCCCAAGCGCTTAGCCTCGGGGATGCCGACCAGCTCACACGGGCCTGGAGCTCTTCGTACGAGACCGGCTCGAAGTAGCCCCAGATCGTGGAGAGCGAGAAGTAGGGGACGTACCGGCGCGCCGTGGCCTCCAGAAGCCAGTGCCCCTGAGCCAGGGGCCGGGTGAGCGTGAGGTGTCCCTTGCCCAGGCGAGAGAAGGCGAAGTCGTAGTCCAACGAGCCCGAGATCATCAGCCCTGGCAGAGCGGACGTCAGGTCCAGGGAGCCGCGCTCGGACTCGAGGCCCGAGCGGTCGGACAGGATCTCGCGCTGGTAGCGGGCCGTCACGGACGTGCTCGAGAGTCGGGTGCCCACCGATCCCCCGATCAGGTAGACGCTCTTGTCCGGCACGAAATCCTCGATGCCCCGGAGCGCCACGTTGGCCGGCTCCCTCAACCCTCGAGCGAGACTCCGACCACCGTAGAGCTGCGCGCGCGTCCGCCACCGCGTGTAGGACGCGCTCGCTCCGTCGAACGCGGAGAAGCCCAACCCCGAGCGTACCTCCTGGCGGCCCGCCCGGACGCGCACCGGTCCGCGCACCAACTGTGCGTACGCGAGCATCGCGTCGAAGTTGTCGTCGGAGCGGGGCCACACGAAATCCGTGCCCCCGTGGGCCCGGGCTCTGAGCAGGGTGGTTACGCTGAGCCCTTGCATGCCAAGACCCCAGGCGGTCAGGCTCACGTCCTCCGTGACCGCCACAGCGTGCGCCTGATCGAGGGCCCGATATCCGATGCATAGCGAATCGGAGGTGCACGTGACGGGCTGGCCCTGATAGGTGGCCCGTCCCGCCGCATCCACGTCCACCTGGCTGGACGGGATCGTATCCACGGTGATGGGCCGCAGACCCACGGACTGCACGTTGGTGCTGCTCCACCCGCGGAAACCCTGGGCCCGTGCCGACCCGGGAAGCACGGCGGTCGCTGC
This sequence comes from uncultured Gemmatimonadales bacterium, assembly GCA_963751265.1. Taxonomy (GTDB): domain Bacteria; phylum Gemmatimonadota; class Gemmatimonadetes; order Longimicrobiales; family Gaopeijiaceae; genus SZUA-318. The sequence continues at coordinate 16,460 of CAVVTU010000007.1, forward strand.
AATCATCGCCACGGCGACCCATGAGATCCGTGCCAACCCCCGCGATCGAGGGCTGTTCGCCACGATCATGTCCCTACGCTCCCTCCGGGAGATCGAGGAGACGGCAGCGCATGGCAGTCGGAGCACTCGCGCCCCGGATTGTGGTTCTTCTGTTGTTGGTGACAAACCAGGCAGACGGGGCGTGTGCGGGGTGCCCCATTGAACGGCGACGGGGTGTGGCATCCCGTGCCCGAACACGTGACGTGCGCCTGAGTTATCGGATGAGCGCTCGGCGGAGGCTGCTGGTGACAGGACGTGCAATTGTTCTCGACCTCGTGGTGCTTCTCGTGGCACCCGTCGCAGTCCACGGACGCGGCACTCCGATCCAGGCCCTTCGTGTGGCAACGGGAGCAGTCGATCCCCTCGTGTGGCTCGTGCTGGAACGAGAACGTCCGCTCCTGCGCCACCTTGCTACCCACGGACAGGGTAACCGACCGGACTTCCTCGAACGTGCGGGTCGGCATGTCGGACGGCTTGTGGCACCGGGCGCACGAATCGGAAATGGGCGGAGCATGGTGACAGCTCCGACAGTCTCGGAGGGTCGTGACCTTCAAGCCCCCGTGTGACCTGGTGTCGTCATGACACTTCAGACACCCCACACCCTTGTGCTGGGAGTGGAGAAAATGGGGGGCCTGCTGTTGTGCTTGCTGCTGCGCTCGTGACACCGATGGGTGGAGCGGCGCCTGGCCTCCCTGCCCCACACCGATGCCCGCGAAGTGCACATAAGGAGATGCCGCGGACGCCCTGATGGGCCTCGTGACGTGGACGTACGGGGACACACCACGGGGCGTCTCGGGAAGGCCGGAGGCGATCGTCTGCGCGGACGGCGTGACACTGGAGTCTCCGACCACGCCCTCCGGGGACGGAATCGGAACCGACGGATCGTCGCGCTGGATGTTCTGGTGGCATGCGACGCACCTCGTCCCATCCACCTCGAAAGAGTGCGCCACGTGGCAGTTCGTGCAGTCCTCGAGGACGCCCGGGGCCATGCCGCGGTGGAACGGCGTCAGCGTGTCGACCTGCGTATGGCAGCCGGACTTGGTGCACGACTCCACGGCGTCGTGCGGGGTGTGCTGTGTGTGCGGATTGTGACAGGAAGCGCAGGATCCTTCGTGTGGATCCGGGTCCGGAAGATTCACCAGCTTACGCATCGCGTGGCAGGTCAGGCACTCGCCACTCTTCGGCGCCAGAGCCTCCATGACCTGCTTCTCGTTGTCCGTGGCCGGCACGGGCTTCGTGAAGCCGTGACACGCGACGCAGTGGATCGTGAGGTTGGCCATCTTGCCGAGCACGATCTTGTTGTGCGTGTGGCATCCAGCCTGCGTGCACGTCTTGTCCGACGGAGCGAACTCGTGCAGCGAGGTGGAGTGGCACTCCACGCACTGCAGACCCTTCAGCCTCGGATCCTTCGATTCGAGATGGGCTTTGTGACCGGCGGAGTTCTTGATGATATCCCACTTCTCGGGGTCACCCTTGATGTGGCACTCCGCGCACTTGTCGTTCGAGACCTCGGCGTGGATCTCGAGCTTCTGCGGGTTCTCCACGATCTGGGTCAGCGCCATCTCGCTGCGCGCGACGATCCCGGGATGGTGGCACGCCTTGCACCCGAGCCCGCGGTGGGCGCTCCTCGCGAAACGCTGATACGGATCCGCCATCAGGTGGCACGACAGGCAAAAATCGTTGTCGTGCTGCACGTAGTCATAGGTCTCGTAGGCGTAGTAACCGCCCGCACCGACCCCGGCTGCGATGAATACTCCGATCAGGGCCAACGCGGGCAGCGAGAGCCGGGTGACCCAGGTCAGGATGTGTGACGGAACCGAACGTAGCTTGTCGAACATACCGCTGAGGTTGGGGGACAGGGCCCCTGCCGTAAAGTCGGGAGATCCCCTATAGGGACGTCAGCCCCGACGAGCGGGCGGCCGCCCGACCTACGCCGGACGGCCGCCGATGAATTCCGCTCGCCTGACTCAACGGACTAGGTACGGCCCGTTGGGCAGTTTACTTGACTCCCGGGACCAGTTGCCGCTGCAGACTGACCGCAGTTCCGCTCACCGGGGCGACGCTGTACTGGTTCTCCACAGCCTTGATGCTCGCGGTCAGCAACGCTTCGAGCAGGAAGGGGTTGTGGACAGCACCGCCAGGCGATGCACCCAGCTCGGCGTTGAACTGCGCGCCCTCGCCCACCGTGTAGCGATTGTCACTGTCGTCGAACTCGCTGGCCGGAACCTTGGCGATCAGGCCGTTGAGCTCGTCCACCAGCGAGCCGATGCGCAGCTCGGCGGTCTCCTTGAGCGAACGGGCGACAGCTTCCGATCCGTGGCAGCCACTCGCCGTGCAGCTCTTGAAGCTGCGCTGCGAGTCGGGGCAATCGCCCGTCGTCGGCTTGCCGGCCGAATCGATGCACGGAATCGGCACGAACAGGTGTCCGGTGGCGTGGAAGGTGAAGCTCCCCGTCGCAGGATCCGTCACGTCGAATGCCTGGACGTGGCAGGAGGCGCACAGCTGCGGGTTACGGTCGCTCCCGTGCGTCGCCACGATCGGACCGCTGAACTCCATGTTCGGCGGCCACCAGCCGGCCGTACCGAGGAGCGTAGGCCCTTCGGGTGAGTGCGGACCCCGGAAGGTGCTGGGGTCGGGCGTGCCGCGCTTCTGGTGGCACTTCATGCACAGGTTGTTCTCGACACTCCGGGCGTCCACCGGGAAGCGGAGCTGGGCGGTGTTGTCCGAGCCGTGCGGGTCGTGGCAGACGACGCACGTGATCTCGAGGTGGTTCCCGGCCCCGAGCGAGGCCTGCTCGAGGAACGGGGCGTTCACGCCGAACGCCTGCAGCGCGCCCTCGCCCGTGTGGCAACCCTGGCAAGCAGGGTTGTCCTGGGCGTGCGTGTTCGGCTGGGCGTGCATCGACTGAGCCCACTCGTCGACGAAGGGCTCGTGCGCGCCCTGGTGGCACTCACCGCAGCCGGTCGTCAGGTCGATCCCGACATTGGCCGGAGCGAGTGGTATGTTGGCCTTCGTCGGATCGCTCACGTGGGTCAGGCCCGGACCGTGACACGATTCGCATTGCACGTCCCGATACCGAGCTTCGCCGGTGGCGGTATAGCCCACCGCCGTCGTGTCGGAGTTGCCGTTTTGGCTGATGCTGTGGCAGGCCTCGCAGCTCGAGGACGCGTGGCCACTGGCCTGTAGGTCGGCCCATGCCGAGGCATGCTTGGTCTGCTCCCACTGGGCCTGCTTCTCGACGTGACAGTTTCCACAGACCGTCAGCTTCGCGACGGTGTCCGTGTAGCCTACGAAGTCACCGGCCGCGGAGGACGGATCTTCGAACAGCTGCCTGTCGCGGTAAACGACCTTCTCGTCGACGCAGGAAGACAGGGATGATATGGAGAGCACCAGCAGGGGCAGAAAGGCGACCCGATGGAACTGGTTCCTCATTGGTCATTTCTCCAATTATCCGGTCGCACCCCGTGCGCCGGACGGTCGATCGGTAGCAAGGACTGGAGGGTCGCATGTGAAGGTTAGTGCAAGTTCCGAAGTCGGTCAATCCCATACCTCCGTAGTAGTACGGACGCGATCTGGGGAAGTATACACATGTGCGTGATTTCGCGCGCCATCGCCAAGAAATCTTTGTGTCACAACGGCTTTCGGGTTGGGCACGTCGCGGCAGGCCCGCGTCGGCGGCCGGACTCGGGGGGGCTTCGGGCTTCCTGGACCGCCGACCGGCGCCAGTCGGGGTCCGGGGAATCCCGTACGCCCTGGCGCGGCCGGACGGCGGACCTCGAGGGAGGGAGGCGCCAATTCGCGGGCAAGATGCCGGGGGTGCGCCCCAGCGCCGGACTCAGAACGCCGAGATGCCGGTCAGCGCCTGGCCGAGGACGAGGGTGTGGATGTCGTGCGTGCCTTCGTACGTGTAGACGGACTCGAGGTTGGCCATGTGGCGCATCGAGTGGTACTCGGCCAAGATGCCGTTGGCCCCCAGGAGACGTCGTGCCTCACGCGCCACGTCGCACGCCATGTCCACGTTCGCGCGCTTCGCGAGCGACACCTGCTGGGGTCTCATCTTGCCTTCGTCCTTGAGCCGGCCGAGGCGGTAGACGAGAAGCTGACCCTGGGTGATCTTGGTCAGCATATCCGCGAGGCGCGCCTGCTGGATCTGCTTCCCGGCGATGGGTCCCTCGAACATCACCCGTTCCTTCGCGTACGAGAGCGCCTCGTGCAAGCACGCCATTGCGGCGCCCACCACACCCCAGGCGATGCCGTAACGTGCCTGGGTCAGACACATGAGCGGATGCTTGAGCCCGCTGGTGCTGCCGGGCAACAGAGCCTCCTGGGGTAGCTCGACGTCTTCGAGCACCAGCTCGCTGGTGTCCGAAGCCAGGAGGGAGAGTTTTCCCTTCTGGTTCCGGGCGCTGAAGCCCGTGGTGTCCGTCGGCACCACGAAGCCGCGGATGGTGGTCGGATCACCGATCTTTCCGGTCTGTGCCCAGACCACCGCGACGTCCGCCATGGAGCCGTTGGTGATCCACATCTTGGCCCCGTTGATGAGCCATCCGTCCGTGGTGCGCTTCGCGGTCGTGATCATGCCGGCGGGGTTCGACCCGTAGTCGGGCTCGGTGAGGCCGAAGCAGCCCACCGCGTCTCCGGTCGCCAGCCTGGGAAGCCACTTACGGCGCTGCTCTTCGCTCCCGAACGCGTGGATCGGATACATGACCAGTGCGCCCTGTACGGAGGCGAACGAGCGCAGCCCCGAGTCGCCCCGCTCGAGCTCTTGCATGATGAGGCCATAGGCCACGTTGTTGAGGGCGGCACACCCGTACTCCTCCGGGAGGTTGGCCCCCAGCACACCGAGCTCACCGAGCTCCGGAATGATCTCCCTGGGAAAGCGACGCTCGATATACGCTTCGGCGATCAGCGGCATGAAACGGTCCTCGACCCACGACCGAACGGTGTCCCGCACCATACGCTCCTCTTCGGAGAGGAGCGACTCGATGTCGTAGAAGTCGACGCCTGCGTACGGGGCGGCCATCGGACCATCCGGGTCGAGAGGAGCGCTGCAGCAACCGAGCCGCACACGCGGTGTGCAATCTAACTTCTCAGTCGTCGTAGCCCAGCCCGAACTCCTTCATGCGTCGCCAGAGCGTCGTGCGGCTCATGCCCAGCAACTCAGCCGCCCGCGTGCGCGAGCCGTGCGCCTCCGCCAGGGCCACCTCGATGGCCTCCCGCTCCGATTCGGCGTCACCCGCCTTGTAGCGCTCCTCGGCGGCCGTGGCCCCCCTGCCTCCCGGATCGCGGATCCCGGGCGGCAAGTGCTGCGCCTCGATGCGTCCTCCACCGGCCCGGATGATGGAGCTCTCCACCACGCTGAAGAGCTCCCGCACGTTGCCCGGCCACGGGTGCGCGCGCATCAGGCGCATGGCCAGCGGAGAGACCGTCGTGCGCGCCGCGTCGGAGTTGCGCGACTTCAAACGTTCCAGCGCGGCCTCGACCAGGAGCGGCACATCGCCCGGACGAGCGCGCAACGCCGGGACCTGGATGCGGAAGACGTTGAGCCTGTAGAACAGGTCCTCCCGGAAGTGACCCTGCTCGACCTCGGCCTCGAGGTCGCGGTGGGTCGCCGCCACCACGCGCACGTCGACGGACTCGGTTCGGGCCGACCCGACCGGCATGATCTCCCGCTCCTGAAGGACGCGGAGCAGACGCTGCTGGAGCCGGAGGCCGACATCCCCCACCTCGTCCAGGAAGATGGTCCCTCCGCGCCCGGCCGCGAAGAGTCCCTGACGGGAGGCCACCGCGCCCGTGAACGCCCCCCGCACATGGCCGAACAGCTCGCTCTCGAGCACGCCCTCGGCCAGAGCCGAGCAGTTGACGGGCACGAAGGGACCCGCCGAGCGCTCGGAGAGATCGTGGACGGCTCGGGCCAGGAGCTCCTTGCCCGTCCCGGTCTCGCCGGTGATGAGCACGGTCGTCTCGGTGGGCGCCACCCTGCGCACCGCATCGAACACCTCGCGCATGGCGGTCGAATGGCCGACCATGCCCCCGAGGGCCCCCTCAACCACCCGACCCGTCGACGGACGTCGCTCCAGGAGCTCGGCGACCTTGGCGCTGAGCACGTCGGGATCGACCGGCTTCGTCAGATAGTGATCGGCGCCCCGGTGCAGAGACTCGACGGCGTCGGCGATCGTTCCGTATCCGCTGATCATGAGGACGGGAGCCTCCAGCCCGCGCGTGCGGAGCACCTCGACCGCGGTGAGCCCGTCCATGCCGGGCATCCTGATGTCGAGGAGCACCAGGTCGTAGCGGGTCCTCTCCAGAGCCTCGACGGCCTCGGCCGCGTCGCCGGCTACGTCTACCCTGTGTCCGTCCTGGCGAAGCAACTCTGCCGTGGAGAGCCGAAACGTCCGGTCGTCATCCACCAACAGGATCCGGCGGGCCTCCAGCTCTTTCATCTCGTCTGCTCCTCCTCCCGTGACAGCGGCAGCTCGACGCGGAAGCGCGCGCCCGGTCCCTCGGTACGGTTCGACGCCTCCATCCTGCCCCCGTACCGGCGCACCAGGCCCTCGGCTACGAAGAGACCGAGGCCGACACCGTGCACCGCACCCTTGGTGGTAAAGAACGGATCGAAGAGCCGGGGGAGGGCCTCGGCCGGGATCCCCGGGCCGTCGTCGAGCACGTCGAGCATCAGCATCCCGGGCTGTGAGGTGAGCCGGATGTCGACGCGCCCCCGCGCGGCCGTCACCTCCCGGGCGTTGTCGACGAGGTTGAACAGCACCTGCTTCAAGGCGTCGGGGGCAATGGCGACCCGGACCGCATCCGCGCGCTCGTCTCGCACCGATATCTGCACCGGGTCGTCTCCCACGGAGGCGAGCGCCGCCACCTGAGTCGCGACCTCGACCGGATCGCACACCCCTTCGGACGCGTCCGACGGCCGGTTCAGGTCCAAGAGATGCTCCGCCAACTCGTGCATGCGCAGAAGCTCGTCGATCGCCATGTCGGCGAAGCGGGATCCTTCACTGTCGTCCGGCAGCCCCCGGCGCACCACCTCGAGGCAGTTGCGCACGTTGGCCACCGGGTTGCGGATCTCGTGCGCGAGCTCGGCGGCCATGCGGGCGCTGGAGGCCAGCCGGTCCTGTCGGATGAGCTCCGCCTGGAGCAGGCCGAGTCTCCTCTGTCCCTCCTCCAACTCGCGGTTGGCCTGAGCCAGCTCGTCGAGGCGGCGGCGGAGACTCTCCCGCATCGACCGGAACGTCCTGCCCAGACGATCGATCTCCTCCACGCGCGAACCGGGAACGGGTGCGTCGAAGTCCCCGGCGCTCACCCGATCGGCGGCGAGCGCGAGGGCTCGCACCGGCCGCGCGAGCATCGTCGAGACCAGGGCACCGACCGCCAAAGCCAACAGGAGAGTCAGTAGAGCCGAGAAGACCGCGCTGCGCCGCACGCCCGGTAGTGCGGCCAGCTCCTGGGAGACCGAACGAGCGAAGAGCACCGTCCCGGCGCCCTGCAGACCCCCGCGAGCGACCCAGTACTCGCCGGCGGCCCCGACCGTGACGTCGCGAACGCCGTCACCGCCCTCGGGCGTTCCCCGCCCGGCCATCACCGCCGCGCCCAGTAGCCGTGCGGTGTCTGCGGGCAAGGTCGTCGCAACCAGCGAACCCTCGGGCCCCAGGATGATCACGTCCGCGCGCGCCAGCCCCGCGAGTGTATTGGCGAGAGACGCCCCGAGCGGGCTCGACGAACCCGCGGCGCCCACCCAGCGGCCTCCGGACCGAAGGCCTACGAGGCCGACCGCCCAGGGCACGCTGTCGCGGAACACGTAGTCCACGCGCACACCACCGCGCCGCACCGCCGAGAGCGCGTCATCGCTCGGGCGCGGTCCGACGATCACGTCGCCCGACGCCGACACGAGCACCGGATCCTCACCGTAGGCGCGGGCGGCCGTACGGAGCAGCTCCACCGCCCGGGCCGTCTGGCCCTGCACCAGCGCCTGTTCGAGCCCGGCCGTCTCCGCCACGCTCTGGGCGTGCATCGACAGAGCCTCCGCACGCTGCGCGCGGCGATCCTCCAGGATCATCGGGGCTCTACCCAGATCCTCCACGGCGGCATGCCGAAGCTCGTGCGTGACCCGACGGTCGAGCGCGACGCCGGCAGGCAGCAGCGCCAGGGTGACCGCCCCGGCGAGCAGCAGAAGGAGTGCACCCAGAAGCGGGACACGGGTGGTCTTGGTCACGTCGGCTCAGGCTGGAAGGGGTCCGGTTCGCGAGATCGACCTCCCGAACCTATCGCCCGGAGGTCACGTCTGAAACGCGCGCGATTGAACATTCAACGGGCGTGCCAGACGGCCCGACCGGTGGACCCGGGGCCCGGGGAGATCTCTACGGCGCGGCTTCGGCCCGCTTGCCCACAACCACGACGGCGAAGAAGCCCCGTTTCATGAAACGGGCCTCGTACGAGCATGGAACGCCTTCTGAAACGCCTGCCTACGGGTGGCCGGGACCGGGGGGTGTGTCGAGCGCCACGAGGCGAATCGCGCGATGCTCACACCCCCGGGGGGGACGACGGCGGGACCGCCTCCACCGCGCGCGTGTTCAGAAAGCGCATCCCGCCGTAAACGAGCTCCCGGCAGACCTTGGACCCGATCCAGATCGCCGCGGCGATCGTACCGAACCACCCTCCGATCACGAGGTCCGTCGGCTGAATGACGATCCACACGTAGGCCGCCACACCCGCTCCGAAGAGGATGCCGCCCATCCAGCCCCACCAGCCGGCGCGCTCGCGCGCCCTACGGCGGCAGCGATCGCACCAGAGGAGCCGGTCGAGCTCCATGAGATCCTTGACCTCCAGACACCGGACGCAGGTGACCGCATCCGGGTATCGGTCATGCCAGGTGGGCCTGTCCTTGGACATCGCCACGGGCCGCGGGTTCGGGTCGGACACCAGCCCCGCCGGCTTCGTCAGCGGGACACGTACCGGGGATTGTACTTGAATTGGGTGTGATCTTCACCCCAGTCGACCAGGTCCTGGATGCGCTTGGGGTCCTGAGTGCCCTCCTTGCGCGCGTGACCGGCGATGTTGAGCGCTCTCTGCCAGGTGAGGTCGTTGAGCCCGGAGCGGGTCAGCATGGCACGCGCGACCTCGCCGCCTCCCTGCAGGTGGGTGATCACGCGAACGCCTGCCAGCCCCGGAAAATCCTTGAAGAGCTGCTGCGTGTCGGCGGTGAAGAGGAAGACGTACGGCCCGACCTTGGCCCAGAGCGTCCCTCCGCGACGCAGCTGGCTCACCGGCTGCGTCACCGTGATCTCGGCCACGTTGCCGTTGAGGTCCACGTCCATCGTTCCCTTGTAATGGTAGTGGGCCTCGACCTGCTCCGGCGTGGGAAGGCTGAGCTGGGCGGACTCGTGGCTGCACGCGACCAGCGCCGTCGTCGCCATCGCCGTCAACGCCAACCGGAGGAGCCCGTTTCCATCTGTCTTCTGTCTTTCGGTCACGTCGTGGATCTTCTTCGAGTCGGTGGAGATCTGCGGCCTACCGGATCCTCATACACCACGAGATCCGCATCGCCCCGGGCGAGGGCGCGCCGGTGCTCATCGTCCGCTCCGCGGTCCGAACAGTGCACGGGTCAGCTCGTCCACCGCCGAGGCCAGGGGACGGGGATCGCCCGCGGCTCCGGGATCACCTTCGACGATGCCGAACCAGAGCACACGGCCCGTGCGGACCTGCACGAGGGCGGTCCAGAGCCGAACCGCCCCGCCGCCGCCCGGCGACGCCTCGAGGGCCGCCTGTACCGGAAGCAGGGCGAAGTCCGCGTTCGCCAGAGCGCCCAGACGCCGCAGGTCTCCGTAGAGGGGATCGCCGATGCGGTGGACTTCGGCGCCCAGGAAGACACCGACCGGAAGACCACGGGTGTTGGTCTGGAGGCCCGGTGAGCGGCCGAGCGCCTCGTCGAGCGCGGCAGGCAGCACCCAATGCACGCCGGCCCCTCGCTCCTTCAGCCCGAAGGCGAGCTCCGCGTCGAGGTCACCCGCGACCCCCACGCTCCGCTGGACCGGGAGCAGCATGACACGATTGCCGCGGAGATCCGGCGGTGTGCCTTGCGACGTGCCCGGCCCCGGCGGCGGGTGATGGCGGGCGCACGCTCCGAGTCCCGTGAGGAGGGCCCAAACGGGCACCCACAGACGTGTACTCCGATGTCCTTGGCTCAGGGCTCCATCCTCCGTGGGTGACCGACGCAGCGAGTAAAGGTAGGGGCCTGAACGCGGGCCGTGAACCTCCACGAGCGCGAGGACACGGCAGCCCGTGACCCTCCACTAGCCTTGGTCTTCGCCGCCCTCCGGCGGAGTCCGCTCCAGATCGAGCGAGGCGGAGTTGATGCAGTAGCGCATCCCCGTGGGCTTAGGCCCGTCCGGGAAGACGTGACCGAGATGCCCTTCGCAGGACGCGCACAGCACCTCCGTGCGCACCATGAAGTGGCTCCGATCCGTCTGGGTACGCACCCGGGACTCGTCGACCGGCTCGTAGAAGCTGGGCCACCCGCATCCCGCGTCGAACTTCGTTGCGGACGTGAAGAGCGGCGCACCACAGCCCTTGCATCGATAGATGCCGTCGGCCGTCTCGTTCCAGTACCGACCCGCGAAGGGGCGCTCGGTCCCCTTCTCGCGCAGGACGCGGTACTCCTCGTCTCCGAGGGACTCACGCCATTCCTGTTCCGACTTCTTCACGCGTTCGGTCAAGAGACACCTCCGTACCTGGAGACCCGCGAATCCGCCGCAGAGCTGCAGGGAATCGGCCACGGGAGCGTACCGGCCCGACGAGGGCCGAGTTCCCCCGACCGGCCGATCGGGGGCGGTTGACATCCGGCCGTCTTCGTCGCCGATTGCGGTCCCCACACTGCAACTCCGGAGCGAACCGATGAGCTCTTCCGTCCGCCATGCCCGCTGGGACGAGATCCCGAAGGAAAAGGTCACCGACACGATCAGCCGCCGCCTCTTCACCGGCGAGCGGATGATGATCGCGCACGTGTATCTCGACAAGGACGCCATCGTCCCGAAGCACGCCCACGAGAATGAGCAGCTGACCTACATCCTGGAGGGGGCGCTCCGGTTCTGGATCGGAGAGGACGGCTCCGAGGAGGTGGTCGTGAACGCGGGGGAGATCCTCTACATCCCCTCGAACGTACCCCACAAGGCGCAGGCATTGGAGGACACGTTCGACGTCGACGTCTTCAACCCTCCACGCCAGGACTGGCTGGACGGTACGGACAGCTACTTCCACGACACCGAAGACTGACATGGATCTCGGACTGAAGGGCCGGACCGCGCTTGTCTGCGGCGCCAGCCAGGGACTCGGGTATGCGATCGCCGAGGCCCTGGCGGCCGAAGGCGTCGACCTCACCATCTGCTCCCGTTCCGAGGAGCGCATCACGAACGCCCGGGACGCGATCGCCGCGGCCACCGGCGCGGAGGTGCTCGCCGTGGCGGCCGACCTCACCGAGCCGGCCGACGTGGAGCGGGCCGTGCAGTTCGCACGCGAGGGCCTGGGGCGCATCGACATCCTGGTGACCAATACCGGCGGGCCTCCTTCCGGGCCGTTCGAGGATCACTCGGCGAGGGATTGGCGGCATGCCATCGAGCAAAACTTCGAGAGCGTGGTCAACCTGGCCCGGGCCGTCCTGCCCGAGATGAAGGAGCGGCACTGGGGACGGATCCTCAACGTCACGTCGATCACCGTGAAGCAGCCCGTCGAGGGGCTCATCCTGTCCAACGCGGTGCGGGCGGGCGTGACCGGGTTCGCAAAGACGCTCTCCAACGAGACGGCTTCCTTCGGCGTGACGGTCAACTGCCTGATCCCGGGCTATACCCGTACCGAACGATTGGTGGACCTGGCCGAAGCCATCTCCAGACGCACCGGTGGAAGCGTCGAGGACGCTTATGCGACGTGGGAGAGCGAGGTGCCGATGGGCCGGCTCGGAGAGCCGGAGGAGTTGGGCGCCCTGGCGGCGTTCCTGGCGTCGGACAAGGCGGCCTACATCACCGGACAGTCGGTGGCGGTCGACGGCGGCTGGATCAAAGGACTCTTCTGAGGGGCGTCGCGGACGCCCGCAACGGCCGAAAACCCTGGCAACACCCGAGGAGCTTCATGGGAAGCGTGGCACTGACGGAATCGGAGTGGATCTGGAAGGACGGCGAGGTCATCCCCTGGCATGACGCCCAGGTGCACCTGCTGTCGCTCGCGGTGCAGTTCGGCTCGTCGGTGTTCGAAGGAATCCGGGCCTACGACACGCCCAGGGGGCCGGCGGTCTTCCGGCTGAAGGAGCACATCCGCCGCCTCTACGACTCGTGCGCGATCTACCGGATGGACGTCGGCCACACGCCGGAGACCCTGGAGAGCGCCTGCCTCGAGATCATACGCAGGAACGGGCTGCGTGACTGCTACCTGCGACCGATGGTGCTACGCGGGTACGGCGCCGCCGGGCTGAACCCCGAGGGAAGCCCGGTCGAGACGTATATCCCGGCGTGGCCCTGGGGCACCTACTTGGGCGAGGGAGCCCTGGAGGCGGGCGTGGACGTCTGCGTGTCGTCGTGGACGCGTGCCCACCCCAACACCTTCCCCGTGCGGGCCAAGGCCGCTGGTCACTACGTGAACGCCCAGCTCATCAAGATGGAGGCGCTCGCCAACGGATACGTCGAGGCGATCGCGCTGGGGCCGGGCGGCCTGGTGAGCGAGGGAAGCGGTCAGAACGTCTTTCTGGTGCGCGACGGGCGCGTCGTCACGCCCCACCTCGACGGCACCTCTCTGCAGGGGATCACCCGCGACGCCATCCTGCGGATCGCGGCCGATCTGGGATACGAGGTGCGCGAGGAGCTCGTGCCGCGGGAGAGCCTCTACACCGCCGACGAGATCTTCTTCACCGGAACGGCGTCGGAGGTCACCCCGGTACGCAGCGTGGACCGGATTGTGGTAGGTGCGGGCAAGGCCGGCCCCGTGACGCTGGCGGTGCAGAAGCGCTTCATGGAGGTGGTGGGAGGCGGTGCGGACGACGTGTACGGAGACTGGCTCACGTACGTGGAGTAGTCCGCAGGAGCACGTGCGGCGCCGGAGGCTGCCGAGAGGTGTCCGGGCGCCGCCCGTCCTCCGCTACCAGTCGGGCCGCTGCTCCTCGTCCAGCCGCTTCAACGCCTCGCGGACACGCTCGACGTCCGCCTCGTCGAAATCCCGTCCCGGAGCACCCTCGGGAATCGGATTGGGCCCCCTGCGCACCAGCATGCCCACCAGCAAGCCCGTCATCAGGATGGCGACGCCGGGCAGGAAATAGCCGACGAGGTTGAATCCCTCGGCAGGCGGCGCCATGAGGACCGTCTGACCGAACTCGGCCACGAATCCCGCTCGGATCGCGTCGGGCGTCTCGCCCTGGCGCAGCTCCCGGCGAATGCGCGTCGCCCATTTCGGAGACGTGCCGCACTGCATCGCGAACAGACACGAGTGGACGTCGAGACCGCAGCCGCAATTGCAGCGGATCGTGCGCTCGATGGCCACGGCCTGCGCCTCGAACGGCCCGGACGCGAAGATCATCGAGTCCGCCTGTGCCGCCGGCAGCGCGGGCGGAGGCGTCTGGGCCTGGACCTGGCCGGGCAGCGCCAAGACGGCCGAGGCGGCCAATCGGGTCAAAAGGGGAGCGTGCAGCACGGTCGATCCCTCACTCTATGGATAACGTTCTTGCTTGAAGTATCTGGGAAACGGCGTCGCCACGCCATCCGTGGAAACCCCCATGCCCGCGGTCGGGAAAGTCCCTACGGCCAGGCTCTCGGGAGGGAGCGCATACCGCGCGAGGGGTGGACCTGTTCCACGGACACCCGTCAATACCCGACCGCCGCGCCCGCGGGATGGCGTGGATCCGCGGCCCCCATGAGCGCTCCGGTGCGCGGATCGACCATGATGCAGTTGGCCACGCCCTGGCTCCCGCGCATCCGCACGGCGTGGCCCATCGCCTCGAGCCGAGCCACGACGTCCCGGGTGGTCCCGTTCTGCTCGATGGTGACGCGATCGGGGAGCCACTCCTGGTCGACACGCGGTGCCGCGACCGCTTGCGCGATGTCCATCCGGAAGTCGACGACGTTCAGGATCACCTGGAGCACGGTATTGATGATCGTGCGCCCCCCGGGGCTGCCCACCACCGCCACGAGCATCCCGTCCTTGGCCAGGATCGTGGGAGACATCGACGAGAGCATACGCTGCTCGGGACGAGCCAGGTTGGGCTCCGTGCCGATGAGTCCATCGAGACCGGTGAGGCCGGCGCCGGCGTTGAAATCCCCCATCTCGTTGTTGAGAAGGAAGCCCGCTCCCGGCACCACGATGCCGGACCCGAACCACTGCTCGAGCGTGTACGTGACCGACACGGCCATCCCGCTTCCGTCCACGACGGAGAAGTGGGTGGTCTGCGTGCCTTCGGACGCCGCGCGCAGGTCGGTGGGAGACGACGTCGAGGCGCGCAGACGGTCGATGGTCGAGCGCAGATCGGCGGCGTACGCCTTGCTCGTCAACTGGTGAACGGGCACGTCGACGAAGTCTTCGTCGGCCAGCCAGCGCGCCCGATCCCGATACGCCCGCCGCATCGCCTCGGCCAGATGGTGGATGTAGGGAGCGGTGTTGTGGCCCATGGACGCCAGGTCGTAGCCCTCGAGAATGTTGAGCATTTCGACCAGGGCGACACCCCCCGAGCTGGGAGGCGGCATGCCTACGACCTCGTAGCCCCGATACCTGCCGCGGATCGGCGTCCGCTCCCGAGCCTGGTAGAGCTCGAGATCGGCCGGGGTGACGAGGCCTCCGATGCGCCTCATCTCCTCTCCGATCAGGCGCGCCGTCTCGCCACGGTAGAAACCGTCCTTCCGCTCGAGCATGATGCGCTTCAGCGTCGCGGCCAGGTCGGGCTGCCGAAGCGTATCGCCCTCCAGATAGGGAGCCCCACCCCGTGAGAAGGCGGCCACCGTGGCCGGGTATCGGCTTCGGCGCTCGACGAGCCCGGCGAGGCCCCGCGCGAGGTCCCCGTCCACGGGGAAGCCATCCTGCGCCAGCGCGACTGCCGGATACACGAGGCTGTCCCATCTCATCGAGCCGTACAGGCGGTGCGCCATGTCGAAGCCCGCCACGGTGCCGGGCACGCCGATGGCCTTCGGGCTGTCGTGATGGAGGCTGTCGGAGTATTCGCCGTTGGCATCGAGCCACATGCGGGGATCTGCCGAGAGAGGCGCCTTCTCGCGGAAGTCGAGGGCGGTGGCCGTGCCGTTCGGGAAACGGATCACCATGAAGCCTCCCCCGCCGATGTTGCCCGCGGGCGGGTCCAGAACGGCCAGCGCGAATCCGGTCGCGATGGCCGCGTCCACGGCGTTCCCTCCCGCGGCGAGCACATCCCGACCGACGGCACTCGCCCGACCGTCGTCGGACACCACCATCCCGTTGAACGCCCGTACGGCGTCGTGGACCCGTTGGCCGTGCAGACCCGGCGCGACCGCAAGAACGAGGCCGAGGGCCAGGGCAATCCGCGAAGGAAGACGGGACGGACGATGCATGGAGATCCTCGGACTGGAGTGGGACGGGCGGATCGCACGACGGTAGAGCCCCCGCACGACTTGCCGACGCGATCCAAGATCCCGTGGATCCAGCGGTCGCGCCAGCACGGACGGTGCCCGAGGCCGGGGCGACCTCGACTGAGGCCGACGTCTCCCGGCTCCGATTCGGCGGGCGCCGTCAGAGCCGATTGCCCCCGAGCCCGGCGCGGGTTACTTCACGTTCTCCGCCGTGACGAGCGCTCGCGCAGACCCTCGCAGAAGGAGCCTGCCCATGACAATCAGACGACGAGACTTCCTGAGAAAGGCCGCCGCCGGCGCCGCCAGCCTGGGTGCCCTCGGGGCATGCGAACCCGGTGATGGGGCGGGCGCTCCGGCCGAGGAAAGCACGACAGCCAGCGGCCCGCGCGTCAACTGGCGCCTGGCCACCAGCTTCCCCCGCAGCCTCGACATCCTGCACGGCGCGGCGCAGCGCATCGCGGACCGGGTCTCGGCGCTCACCGGCGGCCGCTTCACCCTGCGCGTGTACGCAGCCGGCGAGATCGTGCCTGCGCTCCAGGTCATGGACGCGGTCCAACAGGGCACGCTTCAGGCCGGGATGACGGCGGGCTACTACTACATCGGCAAGAGCCCGGCGCTCGCGTTCGACTCGGCGCTGCCCTTCGGGCTCGGCACCCGCCAGCAGGTCGCTTGGTTCTACCACGGCGGCGGACTCGACCTCGTCAACTCCGTCTACTCCGACTTCGGCATCGTGGCCTTTCCGTGCCTGTCCACGGGAGCCCAGATGGGAGGATGGTTCCGCCGGCCCGTCGGGAGCCTGGCCGACCTGAGCGGACTGCGCATGCGCATCCCGGGGATCGGCGGGGAGATCATGTCGAGGCTGGGCGTGACCGTGCAAGTCCTTGCGGGCGGCGACATCTACCCGGCGCTGGAGCGCGGCGCGATCGACGCCACCGAGTTCGTGGGCGCCTACGACGACGAGAAGCTCGGCTTCTACCAGGTCGCCAAGAACTACTACTACCCGGGTTGGTGGGAGCCCGGGCTGACGAGCTCGCTGCAGGTCAGCAAGAGCGCGTTCGACGAGTTGCCCGGGACGTACCAGGAGGCGCTGAAGAGCGCCTGCGCCGAGACGCTTCCCGAGACGCTCGCGGCTTACGACGCGGCGAATCCGGTCGCACTGGAAAAGCTGGTACGACAGGACGGCGTGACGCTCAGGGAATTTCCCCGGGACATGCTCGAGGCGGCCTGGAGGGAGTCGAACGCGTACCTGGAGGAGCAGGCGGCGGCAGACGCCACCTTCAAGCGCGTGTACGAGAACTGGAAGGCGTTCCGCGCGCGGGCGTTCCCGTACTTCGCGGGCAACGAGCTGGCCTACGCCGACTTCGCGTTCCGGAAGATCGGCAGCGCCGACATGAAGGCGTGAGCGCGCGCGTCTTGCGCGCCTTGGCGGCGCTGGCCGGGATCGCGGTCGCCACCGGCACGGCCGCCGCACAGCAGGCCCCGACCCGGCCCGACTCGGCATCCGCCCACGCGGCGTACGGGAGCCTCGATGCCCTCCTGGCCTCGCTGCCCGAGGTCGCTCCTCCCCCGTTCGACATGGAGCGCGCGCTCTGGCTCGGCTCCCTCCCACTCGCATGCCTGGATCAGATGCAGCCACGAGAGGCTCACCGCCGAGGGCGGATGGGTGGGGGGCGGGCCGCGTCCGAAAGTGCTGGGAGCCACTCGGCCGACACCGGCGCCGCACAGGATTCCGTAGCCGCGGCTACGGCGCGCGACAGCGCGCCCGGCGCTTCCGGAACCGGGCGCGCGCGGCCCGGCTCCGACTACCTCTGGCTCCCAACGTACCGGCTCGTTCACGACTACGATCACACCCGCGCCTTCTGGGGATGCACGGATTGGCACTCCGCCGTGAGCGCCACCTGGGCCGCGGCGTGGCTTATCCGCCGCTTCCCGGATTCCGGGCTCCGCGATCTGGTCCGTGAGAAGCTCGACGACCACCTGGGCAAGTCGAACCTCGAGGGCGAGCTCGGGTTCTTCCGTGACGCCGCGGGCGAGTTCGAGCGCCCCTACGGATACGCCTGGCTCCTCGAGCTCCAGGCCGGTCTGGTGTCCTGGCCGGACAGCCAGGCCACTCGCTGGGCCGGCGCCGTCGCTCCTCTGGCGTCCTGGATGTCCGACAGCCTGGTCGCGTACCTGGCCGCGCTCGAGCACCCCGAACGGAACGGAACGCTGCAGAACACCGCGTTCAGCCTCGATCTGGCACTCGACTACGCGGACGCGACCGACGACGATGCCCTACGCCGCACGCTGGTCGGCGCGGTCCGACGCTTCTACATGAGTGACCGGGACTGTGACACCCAGGCGGAAGCGGAGGGGGCCCGCCCCCGGGAGGACAGCCTCGGTGCGAGCGCCGGTTCCGGACCCCGACCAGCCAAGGGCGCGGGACCTCGAAGGCGACCGAACACGCTGTCTCCCTGCCTGGCGGAAGCGGCGCTGATGGCACGGTCGCTGTCGCCCGAGGCGTTCGCGAAGTGGCTCGAAGACTTCCTGCCGCCGTTGACCTCGGATCGGTTCGCGCCTCTGAGGGAGCCGGTGAGCGACACCGTCACCGGCTCCGAGCGAGCCCGTCTCAACGGACTTTCGCTGCAACGGGCGTACGCCATGGAACGGATCGGCCGAGCGCTCCCGCACGCGGACCCACGGGTAGAGCCGTGGAAGCGCCTCTCTGCCATCCAGGCGGCCCGCGGGTTCGAACTTCTCCGGGGGGAGGTCACCGGAGTCGCATGGGTCCCGGCGTGGGCGCTCCGCTACCTGGATGCGCGGTCCGCGCCGGTGCCCCAGGACTGGAAGACGGTGCCCACCGAACCTTCGGCGGGCACGACGTCCCCCAAGACGCCGCCATCGCCGGAATCCGAGAGGGACAGCGTCGCGGAGTTCGCCGACCTCGCCTCGTTCCAGGCCTCTCTGCCGGCCGTCGAGCCCACGCGCCTGGGCCCCACGAATGCGCTCTGGCTGTCCGCCATGCCGCTCTCGTGCGAGGACCATCCCCACGACCACCCCACCCCACCGCCCTATCTCTGGGAGGTCACGTACGAGCCGGTCCCGGACTTCCGGACCACCCGGGCCTTCTACGGCTGCTCCGACTGGCACTCCGCCGTCAATTCGACCTGGACCCTGGTCAAGCTGCTGAAGCTGCGCCCCGAACTTCGCACGGCGCCCGTGATCCGTCAGAAGCTCAACGAGCATCTCGGCAAGTCCAACGTCCTGGGGGATCTCGAGTTCTTCAAGACGGCCGGTACGTTCGAGCTCCCCTACGGCTACGCCTGGCTGCTCAGGCTCCAGGGCGAGCTCAGGTCCTGGGACGACCCCGACGCGCGCCGTTGGTCCGCGAACCTCCAGCCGCTCGCGTCGTGGATGGCCGACCGGATGGTGGATTACCTGAACGGGCTGAAGGAGCCGATCCGCGTCGGCGTGCACCCCATGACCGCCATGGCGATGGACAACTCGCTGGCGTATGCCGAGGCGTACGATCCCGACCTCGAGCAGGCCATCCGGGACAACGCGAAGCGGTTCTTCGCCGCCGACACGCTTTGCGACACGGGCTCCGAGCCCGGCCCGAGCGACTTCGCCTCGCCCTGCCTCATGGAGGCCACGGTCATGGGTCGGCTGATGGAGCGGAGCGCCTGGCTGGCCTGGGTCGACCGGTTCCTACCGCCGATCGAGTCGAAGGCGTTCAGGCCGCTCACCGAGCCCCTGGGCCCGGACTTCGTAGACAATCCGAAGGCGATCGCCGCGCGCTCTCACATCATCGGTCTCGCGTTCATGCGCGCGAAGGGGATGGGGGAGCTGGCGAACCTGTTCCCCGCGGACGATCCGCGCGTACCGGTCCTCCGGCGCCTCGCGGCCATTCAGGTGGAGAAGGGGTTCCAGGTGATCGGAGCGGTCGGCTACGCCGGCTCGCACTACTACGCGACGTTCGCGACGCTGTACCTGCTGACGAACGAGAGGTAAGACGGCACCCGTGGAAGTGGGGTCCGGCGACGAGGCTCCATCTCCACGAACCCGCTCCAGGAGATTGGCCACGCCCAACCCCTCGAGGGAGAACCTTCACTCCATGAAGTGCAGCTCCCTCGGCAGCGAGACGAGCCACGGGTCGGAGCGCCGCGGATCGAAGATGGCATCCCTTCCGACCCACCCGAGAAGCTGCGAATCGGCCGCACGAGTGCGCCATGACCGGTCTATGGCGCGCCGGTCGCCGCCGAGAGCCAAGTGGACGAGCGCGAGGTTGAGCGGCGCCACCTCGCTACCGGGCAAGACCTGTTTCAGCGCCCCTAATTCAGCCACGGCGTTGGACTGTCTCCGGCCGCTCCATGGGAGCGTCCGAGACCCTCGGCCGGCGCCTCTTCAGGCGGGGACGGGGGATACGGCGGCCCCGTTCGGAAGGTGTTCCTTGTGAGAACAGGCTCCCGGGGCCATCCTTGAGCCACTGCGGGCCATCCGTGCCGCACGGACCTCCCTCCATCGGTACAGGAATCCATGATGCGTCTACGCTCCATGGCAGTTCCCTTCGTTGTCCCTGTCGTGTTCATGCTCGGTGTCGCCACCGTCGCGAGGGCGCCCAAGGACGTCACGATCACCGCCGCCTGCAATACCTCGGGCAACCCCGACGTGCAGCCGCAGCGCCGGGACATGACCAGAGCCGATCATGTCGAGTGGCGTGAGCCATCCGGGCGCGCCAGCTCCTGGATGATCACGCCCAAGGACACGGCGAACTGGCCGTTCGCCGATACGATCCGGGGCAACCAGGAGACACCGGCGGCTACGGCAATCCCGGCTCCCTCGGCACCCGCGAACCACGACTTCGGCTACGACGTGACCATCTACTGTGCCGACGGCACGGTACAGCACGTCGACCCCATCATCGTCATCGGCGGATGAAGGGGTGCCGGGCCGGGGGGCGGGCTCAGCCCCCGCCTCCCAGTCCGGCCCGGCGCGCTTCGACCCGTTCCGCTTCCGCCGTCCGTCCCGCCTTGCGCAGCATCTTCGCGTAGGAATCCAGGACATCGCCCAGGCGGGGGTGGTTGGGTCCGAACACGTCTTCCACGATCTGGATGGCGCGCAGGTAGAGAGGTTCCGCATCCCGGAACCGTCCCTCGTCGCGGTAGACGTCGCCCAGGACGCGCAGCGTCGTGGCGATGCTGGGCTCGTTGGGAGAGAGCTTGCGCTCCTTGATCGCCAGCGCCCGCTTCAGGATCGGCTCCGCATCCGCGAAGCGGCCCATGGCCCCGTACGTCTCGCCGATGTTCGTCATGACGGTGGCGACCCGCGGATGGTCGGGTCCCAGCGTCTTCGTCCAGATGTTCTCGACCCGCTGGTAGTCGGCAAGCGCATCGTCGTACCGTCCTTCCATGAACTGGACCGCCCCAAGGTTGTTGAGCGGCCCCGCCAGGGAGGGATCGTCGTGGCCGACCTGCCGCTCGCGCAGGCCGATGGCGCGCGAGTAGTACTGGGAGGCCTTGGCGTAGTCGCCCTGGAAATACGCCACCGTTCCCAGATCCTGGAGGATGACCGAGGTCTCCGCATGCTGCTCGGTCGGGTCCTTCTCCTCGATGGCGAGGGCCCGCCGGAGCAACGTGTCCGCCTCGGCAGGGCGTCCCCGCGCCAGCACCGTCCCGCCCAGATCCATCAAGGAATGGCCGACCAGGTCGTCGTCGGGCCCGAGGGCCGCCTCCCGAATCTCGAGCGCCCTTCGGTGGCTCGCCTCCGCGGCCGCGAGGTCTCCGCGGTTGCGCTGGAGCGTGCCCAACCGGTCGAGGCTCTCCGCGATCTGCAGGTCCCCGGGCGGTAGGTTCGCCTCCCGCAGCGCCAGCGACCGGCCGAGCAGGGCGAGAGCGTCGTCATAGAGGCCCAGGTTCTGGTACACGGACCCCATCACCGCCATCATGCGCGCCTGCACGAGCGGCTGTCCCTTCAGGCCCTGCTCCACCCGGCGGGAGCCCCGGTCCAGGATCTCGCGGGCGGTCACGGTCGCCCCGCGCGCCTCTCCGGGGTCGTTCACCTCGAAGAGGTCGACCAGGAAGTTCGAGACCTGGCGGGACGTCTCGGCCTCGCGCTGGGCCTGTTGCTTCGCCAGCTGTGCCACCTCCTGGGCACGCCGCGCACGCACGAGGCCGACGCCGGTCGCCACCGTCCCGGCAACGAGCGCGAGGGCTGCGACCACGGCGAAGGCCACGGCGGCCCGGTGCCGGCTCACGAAGCGGCCCAGCCGGTAGCGGGCGCTCGGAGGGCGCGCGACCACGGGCTCGTGCTGCAGGTAGCGGCCCAGGTCCAGCGCCAATCCGTTCGCAGTCTCGTAGCGTCGGCCGCGGTCCTTCTCGATGGCCCGCATCACGATCCAGGCCAGATCCCCGCGCAGCATCTTCTTGAGTGTCCCCACCTGGACGCCCCCCCGGGCCGCAGCCGTGTGTTGCTGCGCTTCGGGACTCATCGCGGCCAGTCGCTGCGCGGGAGGGGGGAAGGCGGTGTTTCTCTGCACGAGTTGGGCGAGGACGGCCGGCACGCTCGTGGGTTCGATGGGGACGCGGCCGACCAGGAGCTGATAAAGGATGACGCCCAGCGAGTAGAGGTCGGCCCGCGTGTCGACGTCGAGCTCGGACCCTTCCGCCTGCTCCGGGCTCATGTAGGCGAGAGTGCCTACCGCCTGGCCCAGCGACGTCACGACGGTGACGTCGCTGAGCCGCTGCCCCGTCGCCTTGGCGATGCCGAAGTCAATGATCTTGGGGACGGCGCTCCCGCCCTGCTCGGTGACCAGGATGTTGTTGGGCTTGAGATCGCGGTGGATGACACCCTTCTGGTGCGCGTGCTGCACGGCGTGGCAGAGCTGGATGAAGAGCTCGATGCGGTCGGCCACCGGAAGCGCGTATCGGTCGCAGTACTCGTCAATACGGATGCCCCTCACCAACTCCATCACGAAATACGGCCGACCGGAGTCGCTCACGCCGGCGTCCAGCACCTTGGCGATGCACGGGTGCTCCATGACCGCGAGCGCCTGACGCTCGGCCTCGAAGCGTCCGAGCACCTCCTTCGTGCCGATCCCGGGCCTCATCATCTTGAGCGCCACCCGGCGTCGCACCGGCCGGACCTGCTCGGCCTCGTAGACGACGCCCATCCCACCTTCGCCCAGAAGTTGGACGATGTGATACGGCCCGACGGTGGTGGGATGCTGCGCGGGGAGCGAGGGGTGGTCGCGAGACTCTTCGGTCACGGTGCTCAGGAGTGTGACGGGGGCAGGTGTTCAGGAACCAGAGCAAGATGCGACCGAAGCGGGCGTGACGCGAGGAAGATGAGACGGCAAGCCGGAAGGGACGGGAGACCGCCAGGTCGGGCCCAGGCGAGCGATGGGGTCAGGAAGTCGGGCGCGGGGACCGCAGCAAATCCAGCGTGGCCACCAGCCCGGCGCCGGCTCCGGGGGTGAAGCGCCCGGCCTCGCGCCAGAGGACGCGGCCGTCGCGAGAGACCAAGAGCGTGACGATCCGATCCTCGCTGGCGATCCCGAGGGAGCGCTTGAACGGCCCCTTGTCGATGTAGAGCGTGATGGTCGCTTCCCGCGTGGCACGCCCCGGGATGCCCTTCGCCATCCCGCCATCGATCCATCCCTGGATGATGCGGTAGCGCCGGCCCATGGTCGGCAATTCGTAAACCCGCAACCCGCTCTCGTGAGCCGCGGTCTCCTTCAGGAAGGGGAGCCAGGTGTCCACGTCATCCTGCTGCTCCCTGCGGAACGCGACGACCACGAGGTTGTGCTCTCCCTCGAAGTCGCCCGGCAGCGTGAAGCGGCGGCCCTCGAGGTTGGTCCCCTCGACCGCCGGGAAATGGTACGCCGAGTCGGGTACCTGCGGGTGCCGAGTGAAGGCCGGGGGTGCGAAGCCGATCACGACGGGAAGTGCGGCGAGTAGGTTCATTGTCCGGAAGCCGGGAATCGACGGGGAAATGGATGAAGGCAGAGCCCGAATCGCGCGCGAGGGTGGGCCGAGCGTCCCGCCCACCCCCACGCGCGAGCCGGTTACTTCGACGCCGGCGGCAGCAGCACGGTGTCGATGATGTGGATGACGCCGTTGGAGGCGGCCACGTCGGCGGTGGTGACCTGCGCGCCGTTGACGAAGACTTCGCCGTTGCGGACCTGGATGTCGAGCATCTGGCCCTCGAGCGTCTTCGGCTCGGCGCCGCCGGCCTTGATCACGTCCTTGGCCATCACCTTACCGGAAACGACGTGGTAGGTAAGGATCGCGGCGAGCTTCTTCGGGTCCTTTAGAAGCGCGTCCACCGTGCCGGCCGGCAGCTTCTCGAAGGCGGCGTCGGTCGGGGCAAACACCGTGAACGGACCTGGGCCCTGCAGCGCGCCGACGAGATCGGCGGCCTTGAGCGCGGCCACGAGCGTCGTGAACGAGCCCGCATTCACCGCGACGTCGACGATGGTCGGACCCTCGTTCATCGAAGCGGGGGATGCCGTCATCTGCGCGCCGGCTCCGCTCGCGAACGTCAGGGCCGCGGCCATCGCCAGAACGGTCTCCTTGGTGCTGATCATCTTGCTACCCTCCCCTCTTCTGTCCATGGTTTGTCAAACAATTCTAGAGAATCATGCCATGTAATAAGGGGTTTGTCAAGGCTATGTCCACATAATATGTTAGACATACCATGGACATGCGTCATGTTGCGCCCCTGTCGACAAGAACCACGGCGCGGAACCGTGGCCCGGGAATGGAGCGAGGCCGAGGCTGTGTGAGGGGAGGGGCGAAGGCCGAAGCGACGAGGACGCCCCCGAAGCCAGAACATCCGCGGACACCCAGCGGCAAGGACGACCGTGGTTCGGTGGAGCGCCGAGAGAGTCAGCGCCTCCCCGGGCCTGACCCACACCTGCGAGCCCCCCTCCTACCCGACCTCCGGCAGCTCGATATCCACCGCCCTCCAGCAGTACCACGCCGCGGCGCTCCGCCACGGCCGGTACTTCTCCCCGAGCGGGAGCAGCTCCTTCTCGGTGGGCAGCTCGTCCAGCCCGTGGAGCTTCGCGAACCCGTTGCGCACCCCGAAGTCGCCGGCGGGCCACACATCCGGACGGTGGAGACGGAACATCAAGAACATCTGCGCGGTCCACGGGCCGATCCCGCGCACGCGCGTCAGACGTCCGATGATCTCCGGGTCGGGGAGAGACTCGAGGTCGTCGAGCACCACCTCGCCCGAGCCGACCTTGGTCGCGAGATCCCGCAACGCCGCCAGCTTGTTGCTCGAGAGCCCCGCGCCCCGGAGCTTCTTCTCCGAGGTGCGCAGTACGCGCGCCGGCGTCACCTCTCCCTTCAGCGCTTCTACGACCCTCCCGTGGATCGTTCTCGCCGCTTTGCCGGCCAGTTGCTGGAAGACGATCCCTCGGACGAGGTAGACGAAGGGTGGCTCCGTCGAGACGAGCACCTTCACCCCACCCACCCGCTCCACCAAGGGCCCGAACCGGGGATCGGCGGCGAGCTTCTTCCGCGACCCTCTCCAGATGGTCTTCGGCTTCGCTTCGCTCATGCTCTCTCCGTCAGGTGCCGGGATGCGCCAGCGCGATGAGCCCCACGAGCACCACGAGTTGGATCACGATGAACGGGACCACGCCGCGGTAGATGGCCGTGGTGGGGATCTCGCTTCGGCGTCACCCCGCGCAGGTAGAAGAGGCTGAAGCCGAACGGCGGGGTCAGGAACGACGTCTGCAGGTTCACGGCCAGCACGATGCCGAGCCAGGTGAGGTCGATGCCCAGGCGTTGGCCGGGAAGCACGATGAGCGGCACGATGATGAACGCGATCTCGAAGAAGTCGATGAAGAAGCCCAGCACGAAGACCGCGAGGTTCACCACCAGCAGGAAGCCCGAGCGCGCCGCCGGGATCCCCGTGAGCATGTCCGCGATCCACAGGTCCCCGTCCAGCCCACGGAACACCAGCGTGAACGCGGTCGAGCCGATCAGCAGAAACACCACCATGATCGTGAGCCGGCTCGTCACCTCCATGGCCGCCTCGAGCGTCTCCAGGGACAGCTGACGGTTCAGGGCCGCCAGAACCATGGCGCCCACCGCGCCCAGCGCGCCCGCCTCGGTCGGCGTGGCGATGCCCGCGAAGATGCTCCCGAGCACGACCACGATCAGGGTGAGCGGGGGCAGGAGCGACACCACGACCCGCTTGGCCAGCTCGAGGCCCGACGAACGCAGCTCTTCGGGCAACGCCGGCGCGACGTCCTTCTTGAAGAACGCCAGCACCACCGCGTACGTCGCGTACAGCCCGGTGAGGATCAGCCCGGGCACGAGCGCGTTGGCGAACAGGTCGCCCACGGAGACCCCCATCTGGTCTCCGAGGACGATGAGCACGATCGAGGGTGGGATGATCTGGCCCAGGGTCCCGGACGCCGCGATCACGCCGAGGCTGAAGTCCTCCCTGTAGCCGTTGCGCAGCATCACGGGCAGGGAGATGAGTCCCATAGCCGTGACCGACGCACCCACGACGCCGGTGGCCGCAGCCAGAAGCGCGCCGACGAAGATCACGCCGAGCGCCAACCCTCCACGGAACCGCCCGAAGAGCGCCCCGATCGTCTCGAGCAGCTGCTCGGCGAGGCGCGACTTCTGCAGAACCGTCCCCATGAAGATGAAGAAGGGCACGGCAAGGAGCGTGTAGTTCGACATCGTGCCGAACGTGCGCTCCGGGAGTGCGTGCAGGAGTCCGGGATCGAACGAGCCCGCGAGCGTCCCGATCCCGGCGAAGAGGAGGGCCGTGCCACCCAGCGCGAACGCCACCGGGTAGCCGCTGAAGATCAGCACCAGCGCCCCGAAGAACATGAGGGGGCCCCAGAGATCGGTCACAGGAGCCCCTCGTGGCGCTCGTCGTGCGCGTATGAAGCCCCTTCGTCTTCGCGGCTATCTCCCGGCTCGACCTGTCCCCGGAGTGACGCCACCAGCTTGATCGCCTCGCTCACGCCCTGCAGGAAGAGGAGCACGAAGGAGACCAGGATCACCGCCTTGATCGGATAGCGCGGGAGCCCGCCGGGGTCGGGCGAAACCTCCTTGATCTCCCAGGAGTTCCGCACGGCCGGCCACGCCATCCAGAGCATCACCACCGAGAACGGGAGCAGGAACAGGATGGTCCCGGCGAGGTCGATCCAGGTGCGCGTCCGGCGGGACAGGCGGGAGTAGAGCACGTCGACGCGCACGTGCACGTCGCGGCGCAGCCCGTAGGCCGCCCCCAGCAGGAACACCAGGCTGAAGAAGTACCACTGGAGATCCAGGTACGCGTTGGAGGAGAGCGACATCGCCGCATAACGCGTGAGGTAGCGCGCGATGGCGTTGTACGCGCCCACGAGCACCATGGCGAGCACCAGCCAGCGGATCGCTCCGCCGATGCGATCGTTCAGCCCGTCGATGGAGGAGGAGAGGCGCTTCAGATTCCCCATCAGAGCAGGTATCCACCATCGACCGGTAGCACCGCTCCGGTGATGTGGCGCGCCGACTCCGAACAAAGGAAGAGAACCGCGCTCGCCACGTCCTGGGGATCACCGAGCCGGCCGAGCACGGACTGCTCCCGGGCCCGGTCGAGGATCTCCGACGGCACACCGGCCGTGAGGCGTGTGGTGCGAATGTAGCCGGGCGCGACGGCATTCACGTTGATGTTCTTGGGGCCGAGCTCGACGGCCGCACTGTGCGTGAGCCCGATGAGCCCCGCCTTGGACGCCGAATAGTTGGCCAAGCCGAACTCGCTCCGGATGCCGTGCACGGACGCGACGTTGACGATCTTCCCGTACTCCTGGGCGCGCAGGTAGGGCGCGACCGCCCGGGTGAAGAAGAAGGCGCCGTCCAGGTTGGTGCGCACGACCGACTCCCACTCGTGGTCCTCCATGCGCCAGAGCGCACCGTCCCGGCCGATCCCGGCGTTGTTGACGAGGATGTGGAGCCCTCCGAGCTCCGCGCGGGCCTCCCGGACGAACGCCCTCACGTCCCTGGACTCCCGGACATCGCATGCCCGGAAGTGCACGCGCACCTCGAGCTCGCGAAGCTCCCGCGCCACCGCCTGCGCTTCGACCCGCGATTGCGCCCCGTCGTCGAGGAAGCAGAAGCCGATGTGGACGCCACACTCCGCGAAGGCCAGCGCGACCGCCCGGCCGATGCCGCTCGAGGCTCCGCTCACCAGGGCCACCTGTCCCCTCAACCTCCCCACGTCGAAGAGGGGCTGTGGCCGCGGCTGAGTGCCCACCTGATCGAGGAGCTGGGACACGGCGTCCGGCACCGGAGCGGTGGTCACCGGTCCGGAGCGTTCCGTCTCGGGCTCGTCGACGAGCCCTTCCGGGGATTCGGCAGGAGGTTCGGACATCGGCACAGGGTAGGACGACGAGCGCCCTTTCCGCAACGGATCGGGACTCCGTACCCTCTCGGCTAGTCCTCGACGATCACGTGGTGGCCCTGGGCCCCGTGCTTGATCGTCCGCCCCTCGACCATGAAAACGACGTCCTCGGAGATGTTCGTAGACAGGTCCGCGATCCGCTCCAGGTTCTGGCTCACGAGCAGGAGCTCGAGCGCGCCGCTGAGGCGCTTGGGGTCCTCCAGCATGTGCGTCACCAGGATGCGGAACATCGAGCGTCGGAGATCGTCCACCTTGTCGTCGGTGATGCACACCATCCGGGCGGTACCCGCGTTGCGGGTGACGTAGGCCGCCAGTGCGTCCGAGAGCATCTCCCGTGTGATGTCGATCATCTCCGAGAGCTCTCGGAGCTCGGGAAGCGGCAGGGTGTCGCTGAGCCGTTTGGCGGCCTTGGCGATGTTGACCGCGTGATCGCCCACACGCTCGAGGTCGTTCGAGACCTTCAGGATCGTGATGAGACGTCGCAGATCGGTGGCCATCGGCTGGTGAAGCGCCAGAAGCTCCATGACGGTTTCGTCGATCTCGATCTCGAGCTCGTCGACACGGCTGTCCTCGGGTCCGACCGCCGAAGCCACCTCGGGGTCGCGCCGCGTCACGGCGTCGCACGCGCGTGCGACGAGCTCCTCGACGATGCCGGCCATCTCCAGGAGCCGCCCCTGGAGCGTGTCGAGCTCCTCGTGGAAGGCGCGCCGAGGTTGCTGTGGCGTGTTCATCCGAATCTCCCCGTCAGGTATGCCTCGGTCTGCTCCTCACGCGGATTGGTGAAGAGGGTCTCGGTCGGACCGTACTCGATGAGCTCGCCCATGTAGAGGAACGCGGTATAGTCCGAGACGCGAGCGGCTTGCTGCATGTTGTGGGTGACGATGACGATGGTGTAGTTCTTCTTGAGCTCGTAGATGAGCTCTTCGATGCGCTGCGTGGCGATGGGATCGAGGGCAGAAGCCGGCTCGTCCATGAGGACGATCTCCGGCTTCACGGCCAATGTTCTGGCGATGCACAGACGCTGCTGCTGGCCACCGGAGAGCGCATACGCGGACGCCCCGAGGCGGTCACGGACCTCATCCCAGAGCGCGGCCTGGCTCAGCGATTCCCGGACGAGCTCGTCCATGTTGCCCTTGTACCGGTTCACCCGCGGCCCGAAGGCCGTGTTGTCGTAGATCGACTTGGGAAACGGGTTGGGCTTCTGGAACACCATGCCGATCCTTCTGCGTACCTCCACGGGATCGACGTCCTGCGCGTAGAGGTTCTGCCCCTGGAAGAGCACCTCACCCTCCACCCGCGCACCTTCCACGAGCTCGTTCATCCGGTTGAAGCACCGTAGCAGCGTGCTCTTGCCGCATCCCGAAGGTCCGATCAGAGCCACCACGCGGTTCGAAGGCACCTTCAACGAGATGCTCTTGACCGCGTGCGTGTCCCCGTAGTACACGGAGACGTTCCTGGCCTCCAGCGCCGGAGCGTCCGCTCCGATGTCGATGTCGTAGGTCGTAGCCATCACCAAGCGGCGAGCCGGCGCCCGGGGCGCCGGACCGCCGTCGCGTCCGTAATCGGTCGTGGGGTCGAAGAGACGACGATACGTCTCACGCCTCGCCCTTGGAAGGGGAGGTCGGTCACCGGGAAGGCAGGGTGAAGCGAATCGTGGTCCCCTTGCCGAGCTCACTGTCGGCCTCGACCGTGCCGCCCATCGCGTCGACCAGATGGCGCACGATCGCCAGTCCGAGCCCGGTCCCACCGAAGTCACGGGCCCGGGACGCGTCGGCCCGGAAGAAACGCTCGAAGATCCGCGGCAGCACCTTCGACGGGATCCCCTCCCCGTCGTCGGTCACCTCCACCTCCATCCGGCCCCCGCTCGGCTCGGCGACCGACACCTCGATGCGGCCGCCCTCATCGGTGTGCCTGAGCGCGTTCTCCATGAGATTGCGAAAGATCTGCACGAGCGCCTGACGATCGGCCAGCGCACGGGCGTCGCCCGTGATCGAGAACTCCACTCCCTTGTCCTCGGCGAGCCCCTGCAGCTCCTCCCACGCCTCGCGGGCGACTCCGGCGACTCCGACCTCCTCGGAACGCGCCGTCCACCCTCCCGACTCGAGCCTGGAGAGGTCGAGAAGGTCGTCGACGAGCCTCTGGAGCCGAAGCGTGTTCTTGCGGATCGAATTCAGGAACTCCTGCTTCAGATGCTCCGGCGGATCGCCCTCCAGCAAGGTCTCGGCAAAGCCCCGGATCGACGTGAGCGGAGTCTTCAGCTCGTGTGACGCGTTGGCCACGAAGTCCCGGCGCACCTGCTCCAACCTGCGCAGCTCGGACACGTCCATGAACGTGGTGACCGCGCCTCCCTGATCCAGGGTGCGAGAGGTCACGAACAGATGGCGGGCGCCGAGTCGGACTTCTCGGGCCTGCGCCGGCTTCACGACCGAGCTCTCCAGCACATCGCGGAGCTCAGGCTGTCGCACGAGGGCCCCCACGGGCGCGAACGCCGCGGCGTCGGGAAGCTGGAGGAGCGCCCGTGCCGCCCTGTTGGTCCGCAGCACCCGGGCATCCGAGGTCAGAGCGATGACCCCTTCGCCCATGCAGTCGATCAGGGTCTGCACCTCGTCACGTTCCCGACTCAGCTCGGACAGGCGTGCCTTGAGCTCGTCCGTGAGACGGTTGAACGCGATGGCCAGGTCGTCCAACTCCACCACCCGGCTCCCAGTGGGAACGGGGTGACCGAAATCGCCGCCCGCAAGCCGCCGCGCCCGATCCGCGAGCGTCACCAGGGGGCGCGCCAGGATACGGCTGAGGATGTAGGCGACGATCAGGGCCAACACCATCGCGAGCGCGCCGGCCAACTCCACGGTCCAGCCGATCCGCCCCACCGCGTCGTCCACCACGCGCAGGGGAGCCGCCACGCGGAGCACCACCGGTCGGCCATCCAGACGGACGAGCTGGGCGCCGTACAGGAGGCGTTCTCCCACGGTCACACTCTTGCGCTCGTCGAAGGTGACTCCACCGGCCAGCGCGCCCATGACCTCGGGCCGGTGGCGGTGGTTCTCCACCAATCCCATCCGGGGAGCCGCCACGTAGGAGTCTCCGAGGACCACCCCGCTGGTGTCGATGATCGTGACGCGGTAGCCGACCTTGGCGCCGAGCGCACGAGCGAGCGAATCGGGGTCGGCGGGTCCGGCCTCCTCCAGGATCCATTCGCCCAGGGAGAGCTGTCGGCTGAGCTCCGTCTCGTAGGTCTTCTCGAGGTGGCTACGCACACCTCGTCCGACCAGCAGGACGACCAGGAGGATCAGAAGCCCGATGACGCCGAGGAAGCCGGCGAACAGGGGGTTGTGGATCCGTACGCGCACGAGAGCCGCTCCGCCGGTTGTGGGTTACTCGAATCCCTCGGGGACCCGAAGACGGTAACCGAAGCCACGCACGGTCTCCACCCAGTCGCCCAGGTCGCCGAGCTTGCCCCTCAGCCTGCGCACGTGCATGTCGACCGTTCTCGTGTGGATCCGGTCGATCACTCCGGCGTCCACGTCCCACGCCTCCTCCAGAAGCTGCTGTCGGCTCTGCGTGCGCCCGCGTCGCTCGACCAGCACCTCCAGCAGGCGGAACTCCGTGGGTGTCAGCTCGAGCTCCTCACCCCGGAGGGTGACGTAGTGAGCGTCCAGGTCGAGGCGGAGGGGGCCGACGCTCAATACGCGCCCACCCGCCGTACGTCCCGCCTCGCGCAGCCGACGCAGGATCGCCTGGACGCGCAACACCAGCTCGCGGGGGCTGAACGGCTTGGTCAGGTAGTCGTCGGCACCCAGCTCGAAACCATGGATGCGATCTTCCTGATCCCGCTTGGCGGTGAGCACGAGAACGGGCACGGACCGTGTAGAAGGCTCGTCCTTGAGGCGCCGGAGCACCTCGTCGCCGCTGAGCTCCGGGAGCATGCGGTCCAGCACGATCAGGTCCGGAACCTCCCGACGCACGGCTTCCAGGGCGCCGGTGCCGGTGCTCGCGGTTTCCACCCGGAGCCCCTCCCTCGTCAGCTGATACGCGATCAGGGCCGCGATGTCCGGCTCGTCCTCCACCACGAGGATGCGGGGGCTCGGCGAGGGCCTCTCGGATGTATCCATGACGCTCCGTGCGGCGTTGTCTTTCATCGGAACTTGGGCGAGGGAAAGGAGGAATCGCTCGCAACCGGGACTCCAGGCGTGCGCGCGAGCGCCTCCAACTGCATCTCGGTCAGCGTGTGGCCAGCGCGACGTGTCCCACGGACGACCAGTCGAACGCGCCCTGAGCCTCGTTCCAGTCGTGGATGAGCGCCCGCTCGTCCATGGCCCTCGCCTTGCCTCGGGGATCGGCCCGATGAGCAGCTAAACATAGTGGACCCGCAGGCGAGTCACACGCCCCGAGTCTCGTCATCCTTACGAAACCGATTCATCCGGTCCACGCGCGATTCGGGTTGAAGAGACGGAGCGGTGCGTCCTTCGAGGTTCGTGCGGCCCAAGCATACCCGACGTGGGTAACGAATCCGTCCCGATCATGTAACGGAGTGGCAAAGTCGTCCGGCCAAACCATTTGACGGGGCCGCTGACGCCACCCAGC
Organism: uncultured Gemmatimonadales bacterium; assembly: GCA_963751265.1. Classification (GTDB taxonomy): domain Bacteria; phylum Gemmatimonadota; class Gemmatimonadetes; order Longimicrobiales; family Gaopeijiaceae; genus SZUA-318. The sequence continues at coordinate 49,045 of CAVVTU010000007.1, forward strand.
TTCGGTGCGTCACGGGCCGGTCACGCAAGACGACCGGTCACGGCACCGCAGCCCACTACCCCTCGTCGGCGGACCGGCCGGCCGCGAAGCATCCGCAGAGTCTCGTGGAACCAACCTCCCCATCCGTGCTCGACGATCCGCGCATCGTCCGCGCCGCGGAGCACGCACGAACCACCGACGATGAGACCCTTGCGGACCAGATCGCCCTCACGGAGATCGCGGCTCCCCCGTTCTCCGAGGCCGAGCGCGCGGCCGAGATGGTGCGGCGCTTCCGGGAGGCAGGGCTCTCCGACAGCCGCCTCGACGAGGCCGGAAACGTCCTGGCGCGCCGGGGCGGCTCCGGCGACCTGCCTCCGGTGATTCTCTCCGCACATCTCGACACGGTATTCCCCGAGGGGACGCCCGTGGCGGTCACGCGAGATGAAAAGATCCTCGAGGGTCCCGGCATCTCCGACGACGGCCGGGGCCTGGCCGTGATCCTCGCGGTGGCTCGCGCGCTGGCGGCCGGGAAGGTCGTCACCCGCCACCCGATCCTGTTCGCGGCTACCGTGGGCGAAGAAGGGCTCGGCGATCTGCGCGGGGCCCGCCATCTCGTGGGTCCGTCGGGCGGCGGCCGTGGAGCGGCGGCGTTCATCTCGGTGGACGGCGCCGGGTTGGATCGTGTCGTGTGCAGGGGGCTCGGATCTCGCCGCTTCCGGGTCGAGCTGCGAGGCCCGGGCGGCCACTCGTGGCAGGACCGTGGCACTGTGAATCCCATCCACGCGCTCGCACGTGGGGTGACCGAGTTGGTGCGCCTGGCGTCCCGCTCGGAGGGAGACGCCTTCGCCGTGACCCGTTGGGGAGGTGGCCTCAGCATCAACTCGATCCCCCGCGGGGCCTGGGTGGAGATCGACTGCCGATCCGTCGTGGACGAGGCCCTCGATTCCATGGAGGAGCAGTTGCGCAGGACCGTGGACCGCGTCGTCGCCGAGGAGAATCGGACCGGGGCGGGCGGACTCGAGTCCGAGATCCGCTGTGTGGGCTCACGGCCCGCGGGCGCAACCGACGCCGATGGCCCGTTGGTGCGGGCGACGCGTCTCGCGACCGGAGCCGTGGGCGTCGAGGCGGTTCTGGCCTTGTCGTCCACCGACGCCAACGCGGCCATGTCGGTGGGTATCCCGGCCGTGACCTTCGGCGGCGGCGGCCAGGCCGCGTTGGCCCACACCACCGACGAGTGGTATCGGAACGTCCGGGGGGTGGACGGCGTCCTGCGCGCGCTCTACACCGTGGCCCTCGTCGCGGGGGTCGAGGGCGAGGCCCCCGATCGTCCGTCTACGCCCCCTCGATGACCGAGTGATCCGTAACCAGGAGTGAGCCCGTCACGTTCCGGATGACCGCGTGTGCGCCCACCAGCGAATTACTCAGCTTGGCGCGCTCGAGCACGGCGTTCGGGCCAACGACGGTGTCGCGCAGCTCGCAAGCTTCGACCCGGGTCCCCTTCTCGAGCGTCACGTTCGGTCCGACCGTTCCACCTCGCACGACGACGCCTTCTTCGAGCCGAACGGGCTCCACGATCTCGGCGCCCTCGACCACGGCCGAGCTGTGGATGCCACCCCGTCCGGCCTCCACCAGATGCCGGTTGGTCTCGAGGAGCGTCTCCGGCTTGCCGGCATCCCACCAGCCCTCCACGGTCGCGGTGAGGATACGGGAACCGTGGTCCACCATATACTGGAAGGCGTCGGTCAGGTAGAACTCCCCCGAGGGCCCCGGAGCCGATTCGAGGGTATGGTGGATCCCCTCGTAGAGAAGCCGATGATCCCGGATGTAATACAGGCCGATGTTGGCCAGGTGGGAGATCGGCTCGCTCGGCTTCTCGATGATACGCTCCATGGTGCCGTCGTCCTTCGTGGTGATGACGCCGAAGCGCTGATAGTCCTCGACCTCCTTCGCCCAGATGACGCCGCCATAGGCCGGGTCGAGCGTCTGCACGAGGCCGTAATCCACCTCGAGAACCGCGTCCGCGAAGACGATGAGCACCTCTTCGTCGACGAACGGCTCGGCCAGGGCGACGGCGCCCGCGGTGCCGTCCTGGACCTCCTGGAGCACGTAGTGCGGGCGCAGTTCGGGATACTCCTCGGCCATCCAGGACTCGACCTCCTCTCGGAGGTGTCCGACGATCAGCACGAGCTCCTCGACCCCGATGCCCTTGAGGTCGTCCAGGATGTAGCTCAGCACCGGCTTTCCGGCGACCTTGAGGAGCGGCTTGGGGGTAAGGTGGGTGTGCGGCCGGAGACGGGTTCCCTTTCCGGCCAGAGGAATGATGGCTTTCATTTCGCTTGGGGATCCTCGCGATATGGCGTGGTCGGCGTTCGACGGCGACACTATACGCGGACCCGGGGAACGGGCAAACGTTCCGGCACGAGGCAGGGACCGACCCACCCTCCCCGATCCAAGGCTTCAGGAGAATCGCGCATGAAACTCGTCGCACGGACTTCTCAGGTCCTGGCGCTCCTCGTGATCGGGGGGTGCAGCCCCGCGCACGGCCAGAGAGCGCCCCGACCCGAGCCCCCGGGCGCCTCCGAGCGGGCGTACCGCGTGTCGGATCAGGCCCAGGGAAACCAGCAAACGCCCCCGACGATCGAGGTGACGGGTACGGCCTCGGTGGACGTGGGCACGGACCGCGCTCGCGTGAGCCTCGCCGTGGAGTCTCGGGAGAAGACCGCGAGCGCGGCCGTGCAGGCGAACGCAACGGCCATGAGCGCCGTCCTGGCCGCCCTGCGGGCAGGAGGCTTCGAGGGACTCGACATCGACACGTACGGCTACACGCTCGCGCCCGTCTACACCAGCGTGGTTCAGAACGGCAACCGGATTCAGCGGATCGACGGATATCGTGCTCTGAACAACGTGCGCGTCACCCTCACGGACATGAAGGCCGTCGGGCGGGTCATCGACGTGGCGACCGACGCGGGAGCCAATCGCGTGAGCGGGATCTCCTTCGAGGCCTCCGACCTGGAGGCAGCCCAGCACGACGCCCTCTCCGAGGCCGTGCGACGTGCCAGGGAGCAGGCTCGGACCATGGCGGACGCGCTCGACCGTGAGCTCGGGCCACCCCTCGAGGTCCAGGGAGGCGCCCAGAGGCCTTCGCCACGGCCGATGATGGCCATGGCGGCCGCCCGGCTCGAAGCGGATACACCCGTCGAGCCCGGTGACCAGACCGTGAGTGCCAGCGTGACGATCACATTCGCGCTCGGACCGGAGAAAGGGCCCCGTTGAACGGATTCCTGGCGGGCCTGAGGGGAACGCGGGCCGAGACCGACCCGTGCTCGGCCGACGCCCGCCTGAGGGGCCGGACGTACGCCATTCCCTTCGATCGGGTCTGGACGGCGGCTTTGCGTCTGGCGCAAGGTGGGCTGGCCCGGTGGGAGGTGGTCACCGGAGACGACCAGCAGGGTATCATCGAGGTCGTCGCCACAAGCTGGCCACTGGGCAAACAGGACGACGTCCGTATCCGGATCGGGCTCGACGCGAACGGCCAGACGCGGGTGGATCTGGTGTCGGCCGCGCGCGCCGACAAGCCGGATCTGGGACGAAACGCGCGCCGGGTCCGTTCGTTTCTCAGGAAGCTCGACGCGACCCTGGACGCCGGTCCCGCTCAGATCCTGGACCCGACCCGAACCGCCACCTGGACCACGTGAGCGCCTCTCCACGGTGGCTCGTTCTCCTGGCGGGCATCTGGCTCACCGCCTGCTCGGGCTCCGAGCCGAATCCGGGCCGGACCGCCTCGCAGACCGGCGACACGGCCCCCACCGGAAACTTCCGCGGTCGATTCTACGAACGGAGCTTCGTGTTCACGACGCTCACGGGTGACAGCGCCTTCCTCGTGCCCTGGCTGATGTCCATGCGGACCCGCCCGGGCGCCGTGGAGCGGGAGGCCCACGGGTTTCTCGCTCGTAGCGGTACGTGGGAGGAGTTCTACTCGGAGCGGTGGGAATCGCCTCCGAGCCGCGCGCCCTGGCGCATCCTGCCGCACGGGAGCCTGCGTATCATCGTGGGCCAAGGCGATGCCATCGACGGGATTCTCTTCGAGGAGGGATCCCGGGAGCTGGAACTGGAGATGGACGATGCGCTTCAGGAATGGACGGGCCCCCGGGGTGAGACCTTCCAGCTCCAGAAGGGAGCCGCCTACCTCTCCGACCGGCGGGTGGACGGACTCGTGCTGGACGTGGTCCGCGGGCGGGGCGCCGACGAGCCGGAGCCCGGAGACTGGGCCTTTCTGACCTCCGGCGACTCCCTCCAGGTCGTACTCGAGAGCCCGGAGCTCGCCGCACCGGGCACGGTGGGCGCCTACCGTGGATGGGCACGCCTCGACTTCCGGAACCTCCAGTGGCCGTCCGTCACCGTGGACTGGACGGAGGTGCGGGCGTTTCAGCCCGCTCGCAGGGACGTACCGGTAGCCTGGACGGTCTCGAGCGACGACGATGACGTCTCCGGGGTGCTCGGGGTCAAGACCACCCAGATCCACGCGGGCGACGGACCGGGCCCTGTCCTGCCCGTGGACGCGTTGTTCGAGGTTGCCGGAACGCTAGAGATCCAGGGAAGAGCATACCCCGTGCGGGGTCTCTTCCGCCACAGTCGCTCCTGAGTAGACGACGAGACGGCGATGCACCCGGACCTTCTCCACGCACTGATCACCATCGCCTTCGGCGCCCTGGCGGGAGGTATCACCAACAGCGTCGCCATCTGGATGCTGTTCCACCCCTACGAATCGCCTCGCGTTGGACGTTGGAGGGTTCGGTTCTTCCAGGGCGCCATCCCCAAGAACCAGCCGCGTCTGGCAGCGGCGATCGGCCGGACCGTGGGCAACCGTCTGCTCACGGAGGACGACCTCACGCGCACCTTCGCCAACGTGGAGTTCCGTCAGGCGTTCGACGAACGACTGGCCGGCTTCCTGGACGAGATCTTCGAGCGGGAGCGTGGGTCGCTACGCGACCTCATCCCGGCCCCGATGTTGGGCGAGATCGAGGAGGTGCTGGACGACGTCCTGGAGATGGCCCTCTCCCGTCTGCACGAGTACTTGGATTCCGATCGTTTCGCGGAAACGATGCGTGAGCGTGCCGCGGAGCTCGTGGAGATCGTGGCGGACGAGCCGATCGCCGGGGTGCTCACGCCGACGAGGGGGGAGGCCGTGGAGGCCGCAGTCGAGGAATGGCTCCAGGGCGTCGTGGAGAGCGAAGACTTCCGCGGCGCCCTGGACGACTATCTCGAACGCGCCGGCGGGAAGCTGCTGGCGCCGGGCCGCACGTTCGAGGAAATCCTCCCGCTCGGTCTGGTGGCCTCGGTGGAGAAAGCAATCGGCAGCTATCTGCCCCTGGCCATCGAGAGGCTCGGCAGACTCCTGGAGGATCCGAGCGCGCGCGCGCGTATGGAGGCGACACTCCATGATCTGCTCCACCGGTTCCTGCGCGACCTTCGGTTCCACCAGCGCGTGGTGGCCCGATTGGTCATGACGGAAGAGACGGTCGACAAGGTCCTGGACACGATCGAGGCAGAGGGGGCGGACCGGCTTTCGGACGTGCTCACGGATCCGGCGGTCCAGGAAGCGATGGCACGGGGTGTCAACGAGGCCATCGTGGACTTCCTGCGAAGACCGGTGGCATCCGTGCTCGGCGAGCCCGACGATCCGAGCGTCCTGGAGGCCCGGGCCACGCTGGCCGAGTGGGTGGTCGGCATGGCGCGCGACCCGGGCACGCGGGAATTCGTTGTCGAGAAGCTGCACGCCGGTCTCGAGAAGGCCGGCGCACGCACCTGGGGTGAGGTGTTCGAGCGCGTGCCGCCGGAGAAGTTGGCCGACTGGCTGGTGGGCGCGGCTCGGAGCGAGCCCGCCGCCAGGATCTATCGGGAAGGGGCCTCACGCATGTTGACGGGCCTCGTCGACCGGCCCATCGGGACACCCGGACGCTGGCTCCCGGCGGGCGCGCCCGACCGCATCAAGGGTGCGATGAGTGATCCGATCTGGGAATGGCTCCAGACCCAGGTGCCCGACGTCGTCGAGCGCATCGACGTGGCACGCCGAGTGGAGGAGAAGGTCCTCGAGTACCCCGTTGCCCGCCTCGAGGATCTGATTCGCCGGGTCACCCAGCGCGAGCTCACGCTGATCGTGAGGCTCGGATACGTGCTGGGGGCCGTGGTGGGTACGGTGCTCCTGCTGGTGGACAGGCTCCTCGGGTAGCGCCCCCCGCCACGTCGTCTCCGGGACACCGCGGATGCCGGCGACTCGTTACCGTGCCGGCCGACCCCCTACCGGTCCTCCGGTGGCTCCAGGTTGAACCCACGACGGCGTTGGTGGCCCCTCCGGCCGGATGAGCTGATCTGACGATACATCCACGCCACGGCCGTGAAACGCCGCTTCACCTTCTTGCGCCGGGCCCCTCCGTGCTCCATGACCTGGTCGATCTCCTCGAGGTCCCGGGAGTACCGGCCCGGCAGGCCGAGCCAGATCCCGAGCGCCAGCGCGGCGATCGCACCGAGAATCTTCAGCGCCAGAATCATGGTTGGATCCTACCCCCCAGAAACAAGATGGGCGCCGTCCCCTGGGTGGGATGGCGCCCCGGCCCTTCCCGTCGTCTCCTCCGTTCAGGCCCTTCCGAGCGCCTCCAACACCAGCATCACGAGACCGACCGAAAGGATGACCGCCACGGTGTTCGTCCCGACCGCCACCATGGCCACCACGGTCCAGAAGACGAGATGGGTGAAGAGGTATCCGCCGGGAACGAGGTTACGCAGCATCGTCGGGCAGTCCAGAGAGAGGGTCATCGATGTGGAACGTCGAAATATGCGGCGCGAGCGGAGCTCTGTCACCCCTCGTCGTGGAGGCGACCCGCTCCGGCCGGCTCTCAATCGATGTCGCTCTCCCCGTCGGACGATCCCTCGCTGCTCTCCTCGACTCGCCGGCGCGCCTCGGACAGGTAACCCGCCTCCAGGTGCAGGAGATTGCAGATCTTGCGCATGAGGTAGTCCTCTCGGCTCGCGAGCTTGCCGTCCGAGTAGATGAGCCCCCACATCATCTCGGCGAGCACCATCTTCTGACCGAGCGAGTAGCTCTCCGAGATCAGGCTCGTGAACTGCCAGAGGTCGACCGCCTGTCTGCGGGCCTCCTCCGCGAGCTCGATGAGCTGCTCCGCCTGGTCGGGCTGGAGCCCGAACTGGCGGCGGATACCCGCCTCCAGGTTCTGGCGCTCGTCTTCGGTGAACTCGTCGTCCGCGTACGCGAGCTCCAGGAGCAGCGCGCACGCGGCCAGGCGGACGTCCTCCTTGGAGGCGTGGGGGTCGTCCGCCGGCGGTGGCGCCATGGTCGACCGGAAGAAGCTCTTGATGGACTCGAGCATGATGGGTCCCGAAAGTTGGCAGATCGAAGAAGAAGTGGAGCGAAACCGTTCAGAAGTCCACGGATTGCACCCTCCGCACTCCCGCCCAGAGCGGTATCGCGGTAGCCGCGACCGTCAGAAGAAACGCTCCGGTCACGCCCAGAACGAGCGGAGCGATGCTCACCTGAGCCTGGCCGTCCCGAAAGCGAGAGGCAAGGTACAGATAGACGGGCCACGCCTCCAGCACCACGACCCCTGCCAGGTACGTGACCGCGGCCATCATGAAGAGGAGACCGCCGAAGGACGTGGGAATCTCGGCCACGTTCTCCGTCTCGTAGTTGGGGTAGAGTGCGCCGAGCCCGAGCGCCATGGCGTTCAGCGCCAGCGTCACCCCCACCATGGTGAACGTCGTCAGCACCAGCACGAAGCGCGAGGCGTCCAGGACAACATTGGTGACGATGATCAGCGGGAGCGCGACCAGAAGGAGCGGCACGGTTCCCACCCAGTACTTCGCCCAGAAGAGCGACTTCACGTCGAGCGGCGAGGAGCGCAGAAGCCACATCATCCGGCCTTCCAGCGACATGGCCGGAAACACGAAACGCGCCGCGATGGCCGCGACCACGAAGCCGGCCAGACCCAGGTTGAGGAACGAGACCACGTTGATGAGGAAGAACGAGACCCGCTCGCCCGTGTAGAGCGGAAGCACGGTGATGTTGTAGACGTAGACCGCGACGAGCACGCCGAGAAGGATGAGCTGGGACCACTGCGTCGTGTCCCTGAAGAACACGCGCACCTCCTTGCTCACCAGCACCCGCGTGCTGGGCCGCGCGTGTCCGAGCATCCCCTCGAGAAGGCGCGAGCGGGCTCGCCCTTCCTTTCGTTCCGCCCCTTCCTGGGCACGCGTGAATCCCACGCTGAACGTGCGTACGTGGAGCCACGCTCCCAGCACGACGAAAGCCGCCGACGTACTCCACAGGAAGAGGAACGGAAAGGGCTGGAAGGCCCCGTTGAGCTGCGACATCAATCCGTCGGCCGCCCACTCGCTCGGCAGCCACGACGATGTCGGGGTGCGCAGGACCGCAACGAAATCCACCAGGCTGCGGAACTCCTCCGGACGCATGAGTCGCTCGGGTCTGAGGAACCTGAAGAACGCGACGACCCCGGCCGCCGAGAACAGGCCCACGAGGGCAAGCAGGTCCCGCGTGCGCCGCGCCGGAAAGACATTCACCAGAACGAGGGTCACCGCGGTGCCCACCACGGCCGGAATCACCAGGAACGGCACGATGGTCCCGACCGCCAGCGTGTAGTAGCCCACCCCCGCGGAGTAGACCACGCCATAGGCGACCAACAACGGCACGGCGAGCAGCGCGACCATCCACGACGAGTTGGCGATCGTCTCGGCCAGGCGTGCCCCGTAGACCTTCGCGGGATCCACCGGAGCCGCCACCACGAGCTCGAGGTCGTCAGCCAGAAAGAACGTGGACAGCGAGGTGATCACGTTCGACAGCACCAGGATCATGAAGAACGTGAGGAACGCGAGCCCCAGCAGCTTGCCCGACAGGAGGTCTCCGATTCCCTGGGTACCCCGAAAGTAGAGGAGCATCCGGAAGATCACCGCGAAGATCAGCGCCCAGAAGAAAAGACCCACGAACCCGAGCAGGAGAGCCTTGAAGACGCGACCTTCGTCCGTGCGCGCCCGGTTCAGCCTCGACCGGAGCTTGGGACGCAGTAGCCAAAAGATGCCCGGCTTCACCCTTCGATGGCCTCCCTGAGGCTCCCGATGACGTCGGCCATCTCCTCCCCGCCCGTCACCTTCAGGAAGATCTCCTCGAGGTGGGCGCCACCCGCGTCTGCCTGTGCGCGCAACTCCTCCATCGTACCCTGCGCGATGATCTCGCCGTCGCTGAGGATCGCGATGCGATCGCACAGGGCCTCGGCGACCTCCAGAGTGTGGGTAGAGAGGAATACGGTGCCGCCGCCCCGCACATACGTGCGCAGGAGATCCTTCAGGAGTCGGGCCGAGCGGGGGTCGAGGCCCACCATGGGTTCGTCGACCACGATGACCCGGGGCTGGTGAATCAGCGCCGAGCTGATCAGCACCTTCTGCCGCATCCCGTGCGAGTAGCTCTCGATGAGCTCGTCCTTCCACGGCGTGAGATGGAAGAGCTCGAGGAGACGGTCCGCGCGTGCGTCGACCTCGTCGGCGTCCTTGCCCCAAAGCCCGCCGACGAAGCGCAGAAACTCCCTTCCCGAGAGCTTTTCATACAGGAACGGCCGGTCGGGGATGTAGCCGACGTGCGACTTGGCTGCCTCCGGCCGCTCCGTCAGATCGTCACCGGCGATCACGATGGTCCCCTCGGACGGCCGCAGGACGCCGGCCACCATCCTGATCGTCGTCGTCTTGCCGGCGCCGTTGGGTCCCAGGAAGCCGAAGATCTCTCCGACCTGCACGTCGAGGTCGAGCTTCGAGACCGCCGTGAATCGACCGTATCGCTTGCTTACGCCACGTATGCGAAGCATCACGGCGTCGGCATCCGGCCCCGCCCTCCCGGCCCCGGGTCCCGGAGAATCCGTCACGCGAGCTCCTTCACGAAGTGGGACCTTCCTGGCCTGCGGACCGCGGCAGGACCTCGATGTGCAGGTTTCCGATCAGCCGCACGATCTCGACCTGCTGGGCGAGACCGCCGATCACGAACCGGATATGCGACGCGTCCGCCGGAACCTGCCCGAACGTCGGATCGACCGCCACCCAGCGGCCCAGCCAAACCTCGGGCCAGGCATGGTAGAAGAACGATCCGTTGACGTACACGAGACCCACGGCCGTCCGGGCCGGCAGACCCAGCGCCCGGGCCAGAGCGACGTACAGGACCGTGTGTTCGTTGCAGTCGCCCCGACGGGTCTGGAGGACCTGGACTGCGTTGGGCACAGAGAAGGTGACCTGCTTCTTCAGCATGGCGTTCACCCGCTGGGTGAGACGCCTCGCGATCTGTTTCGGATCGTGGTGGCCCCGCGTGTACCGGCCGCCGGCAATCGAGCTCGCCTGGTCGATGATGCGGGGATCGTCGCTCTGGATCAGGGGAGCCGGCTCCAGATCCTCCTTCAGGTCCATGTGGGGATACGGGAGGCTGTAGCCCGGATCGAGCGAATCCCAGTCCTCACGCCGCACGACGAGCGTGTCGCCGTGTAGCGTCTGACGGTCCCCGTCCAGCTGGAACCCGGAGAGGTCGACGCCGGAGAGGCGGAAGCGGAGCTGATCGTACTGCTCGACGTCGTCCAGGTTCACGTTGCTCTGCACCGCCGTGGAGAGGAGGACGTCGTCGTCCACGGAATCGGCCGACGCCGGCCTGTTCCGCTCGTCCTCCTGCGCCTGCCGTACAAGCTCGTACTCCGTCTTCTCCATGGAGAAACCGAGAGGGCTGTCGGCACGCAGGATTCGCCCGTCCTCGTCGACCCAGCTCTCGACCTGCACGCCTCCGAAGATCTCGGCGATCTTCCAGGCCGGAATCGAATCGTAGCGCGCCGGGTGCCATCGGCCGGTCTCCGGGTCGAGAGCGGCGCTGTCCGGGAGGACCAGCGTGTCGTGGGCCAGGACCCGCACCTCCACCGTGCGGGAGCTCATGCTCGTGGGATCGAATACGGGAAGCCGAACGCTCTCGCCGACCTTCAGGCCGCTACCCATCGCGACCCTGATGGGCACGATCGAAGAGAAGACGGGCGGCTGCGCCATCCGGAACTTCAGCTTCTGCTCGCTGCCCGCCGACTTGATGTCGACGCGTAGGGTCGTGTCGGGGCCCATGGTTCCCGAGGCTTCGAAGTGACCCACGTCGCTGTCCAGGGAGAAGCTGAAGCTCTCCATGGCCAACGCAGGACTGAGCTTGACACTCGTGCGTGCGACCGCGGATCCGGTCTGTCCGAGTGCGGGAAGCCGGAGGTTCATGACGTCGTTCATCTCGAAACCGTCGGGCACCGTGTCGAGACGGGACGTCGCCTGCCCGACGCTGTGCCCCCCCATGGTGAGGGTATAGAAGCTCACCCCCGGCGCGAGGGAAAGTGAAGCTTCGGCGAGGCGAGCGAGCTCCGGCTGGAAGTACTCGCGCCGGATCTGCCATCCCACCATCCCCAACCAGACGAGCAGAATCGCCCCGGCCGCTACCCGTCTGCCCACGGAGCCTCCGTAATCGAAGGGTGAACGATACGATTCTGCCGGTACTGGAAGTGAGGTACGCTAGTTCCCGGTTGGGGAACGGTCACGCATCAGACTCTCGACGATCCGGGCGAACAGGCCCTCCTCGTAGCGGTTGCCCACGACGATCGTCAGATCCAGAGGCGCCTCACCGGCGTCGAGGTGATCGACGAGGACCCCGACGAGACGTCGGGCGGCCTCCTCCGGCTCCACCATGCCGACACTCAACCCCAACGGAGGGAGCGCCAGCGAGATCAGACCCCATTCGGCCGCTCGACGCAAACCGTTTCGGAGTGCGCGGTCCACCGTGACCGCGGACTCCGGCTCGTCGGGCGACGAAACCACGACGTGGATCACGAACGACGGTACCAGCACCCCCCCGGGCGTGATGACGGCTCCCCCGGCCGGTAGGGTGCCCATGCGGGAAAGTCGCTCGGCCATGGCGTCTCCGGCGCGGGTGCCGAGCGCGCGGCCCGCTGCGGTCGTCGGCGTGAGATCGTCCCGGATCGGCCTGAGCACGCCTTCCGTCTCTTGGAGGCAGAGGTCGCCGATCACCACGCGTATCATGCCCGTATCAGCTCCCCAGGCTCCTGGCCTTCCGATACATCAGAGCCGCCTCGTCGCCCAGGTGCTTCCGGTCGTAGAGAATCCCCAGCGTATAGAAAGCCTTGCCGTTCCACGGCTGAAGGACAATGGCCCGCTCCAGCGCGTCCATCGCCTCATCGACCCGGCCCAGCCTGTTCAGAGCCTCTCCCCTGTAGAAGAACGCGGGCCCGTGCTCCGGATCGCGCTCGCACACCCAGCTAAGCTCCACCTCAGCGTGCGCGTAGGTACCGCGCCTGAAGAAGAGGATGCCCAGGCTCGCGCGAACATCGATGTTGTCCGGATCGAGGCGCAGTGCCCGGCGCAGCAGGCGCTCGGCGTCGTCGAAACGGGCCATGACGGCCAGCGTCGAGCCGAGGTTGTTCAGAACCTCCACGTTCTCGGAATCGACCCTCTCGGCCGCCTCGAACTGCTCCAGCGCCAACTCGTGATGCCCGAGGCCGTCGAGCAGGACGCCCAGGTTGTTGCGCGCCTTCAGGTTTGCGGGATTGCGCGCCAGGATCTCCCTGTACAGGGTGGCGGCCTCTTCGACCTTCCCTTCCTGGACGAGCTCCTTGGCACGAGCCAGGCGCTCGCCCGCCGGGGGAGGTGAGGGCGTCCCCGTTGCCTCCTCGGGTACCATCTCGAAGGCCGCGCTCACCTTGGGAGCTTCCTGGTCCGACATCGAAGGAGGGGCGGGCTCGGGCTCGGGAAGCGGGTCCTCGGACGCGCCCGCGGGCGTCGGCTCCTCGAGGTCCGTGGCGGCCGCGACCTCGGGCTCCTCGGGCAAAGCCTCCTCCTCGGCAGCCTCCGTGGGTGACACCTCCTCGGGCGTCGGTTCCTCGGGTTCCGCGGCCGGCGACCCGGCTGTCGGCTCGTCGCCGCCGTCGGTCCCGTCCGTCATGTCGGCGAGAAGATCTCCCTGGGCGCTGTCCGAGTCCTGCTCCGTTACCTTGTTCGCCCGCTTGCGACGCCTTCGCTTCGACATCGCTCAAGCACCTTTCCTGACGACTTGTTCGCAAACCCACGCCAGATACGGCTCGTGCCCGTGGCGGACCTCCAGCGCCAGGACCTCCGGCACCTCGTACGGGTGCAGTTCGAGCACCCGGGATTCGAGGGCCGCGAGGCGCCCTGCGGTCGTCTTGAGGATCAGGAGCGCCTCTTCGTTCCGCTGCACGGACTCCTCCCACCAGTACAGGGACACCACCCGCGGCACCACGTTGGCACACGCCGCCAGCCGTTCCTCGACCAGCGCGCGGGCGAGTCGCTCTCCCTGGACCATGTCGGGGGCGGTCACGAGGACCGTGAGCACGCTCGTTTCCGGAGCCGAGCTCATCGATCCTCCCTCGTCGGCCTCACCGCCGCATCCGCCGCCTCTTCACCGTAGAACCCGTCGATGAGGGCTCCGTAGCGCTCCTCGATGAGACGGCGCTTCACCTTCAGGGTGGGCGTGATGAGGCCGTTCTGGATCGTGAAGTCTTCGTCGAGGAACGCCATCTTCTTCGGGGTCTCAAACGAAGCCAGGGGGCCCAGGCTGCGGTGCACCTCGGCTTCGAGATGTTTCGTCACCTCGGGACGGTGCAGAAGCTCCGCTCGATTCTCGAATTCGATCCCGTGCTCCCTGGCCCAGGTCTCGAGATTCGCGAAGGAAGGTACGACCAGCAAGGCGACGAACTTCCTCCCGTCCCCCACCATGACCGCGTGCTCGACGAACGGGTTCGCCTTGAGGAGGTTCTCGATCGGCTGCGGCGCCACGTTCTTGCCACCGGCCGTCACGATGATGTCCTTCTTCCGGTCCGTGATCGTGAGGAAGCCGTCCTCGTCGATCCGGCCCAGATCACCGGTGCGGAACCAGCCCTCGGCGTCGAGGACCTCCGTCGGTCGCCTCGGGCCGGTTGTAGTAGCCCTTCATCACCTGGGGTCCCCGCACCAGGATCTCGCCGTCCTCCGCGATGCGGATCTCCGTGCCGGGGATCGGTCGCCCCACGGTTCCGATGCGGAAGTCGCTCCAGCGTGTTCACGTTCGTCACGGGGCTGGTCTCGGTCAGACCGTACCCCTCGAGGATCACGAGCCCGATCGAATAGAAGAACCGGTTGAGGTCGGGGGCCAGGGGTGCGCCCCCGCTCACGAAGAATCGCATCCGCCCTCCGACGGCCGCCTTCACCCGCGAGAAAACGATCTTGTCGGCGAGCGCGTACTGGGCCGCCAGTAGGCCTCGCGGCACTTCGCCGGCCAGACGGACCTCCGCCGCTCGGTCCGCCACGGCGCAGGCCCAATCGATGATTCTCTTCTTGACGCCCTGCGCCTCCATGACCCCGTTGTAGATCTTCTCGTACAGACGTGGCACCGAAACCGCCACCGTCGGCCGCAGGACCTGCATGTCCTCCACCACGGACTGGATCGAGCGCGCATATCCGATCGTGCAGCCGCGCATGAAGAAGAGGTAGTCCACCATCCGTTGAAGAATGTGCGAGACCGGCAGGAAGCTCACGGTCACGTCGTCCGAGCCGATCGCGAGAACCGTGCTGCTCGCGCGGACGTTCGACGCGATGTTGTCGTGCGTCAGCATCACTCCCTTGGGGTCGCCCGTCGTGCCGGACGTGTACAGGATCGTCGCGACATCGTCGGGGTCCGCCTGGAGCGCCCGGCGCCGGAACCCGTCGTCGGACCCGTGCTCCGCCTGCTCGGCCCCGGCCGCGAGGAAATCCTCCCACGAGACGACGTCCGGAGGAAGCTCGTCCGGAGGATCGAAGACCACGAGCTGAATGGAGTGAGCGCACTGGCTCGCGGCCTCCAGCGCCTTCTCCATCTGCTCCGCATCGGAGACGAACACGAGCTTCGCCGCCGAATCACGCAGGGCGTACGCCACCTGGGGTGCCGTGAGCGTCGAGTAGATGGGGACGTCCACGACACCGGCGCAGAGGCACCCGTAATCGGCCAGAGCCCACTCGGCGCGGTTCTCGGCCAACAGAGCCGCTCGGTCTCCCCGGCTCACACCCAGCGCCGAGAGGCCGCCGGTCACGTTCCACACGACACGCCAGGCCTCACGGTAGCTGATGTCTTCGACGCTGCCGTCGGGTGTGAGGCGCCGGAACGCCGGGGCATCGGCCCAACGCTCGACCGCCTCGGTGAAGAGCTCGGTCAGCGTACCTCGGGCCACCTCCTCCTCGTTGGCCACGTAGCTTCGATTCGCCATGGACCGACCTGCCGTCGGAAGAAGCCGGCTCGCGCCGTTCAAACGCGCTCGACCCGGACATCCATGGCGATGTCGGGACGGAGCGAGTGCAGAACGCTGCAGTACTTGTCCCTCGAGAGCTCGATGGCGCGCTCGAGCTTGGGCTGATCCCCCTCGCCGGGGCCCTTGAGCCGATACGTGAGGCGGATCGCCTCGAACTTGCGGGGAGCGCTTTCGGCCCGATCGCCCTCCACCTCGACTTCGAGGGACTCGACCGGAACCCTCGACTTCTCGAGGATCATGCGCACGTCCACGCCCATGCAGCCCGCCAGCGACAGGAGGAGGAGCTGCGTTGGGGAAGGACCTGCGCGGGTCCCGCTGTCGAGCGTGATCTCCGGTCCCCCTTCGGGACCGCCGCGGAAGACCAGCCCCTCGCCGGCCCAACGTAGGATGACGCGACTCGGCGAGCTCATCGAGCCAGTGTCCCCTCGCTCCGCAACGAATTTCTGCAACGGAGCACTAGAAGAGCTCATCGGGCGGAGGCTCCATCGGAGCGTCATGCGCCTCGCCCCTCAGGCCCGCCAGCGTGGAGCGGGCGTGGCGCACGTGATCCTCGGTCCCCGGACGCGGGGGCGGGTGGGCGAGGAACGCCTCGAGGTGCTTGGCCGCCTCGTCCTTGTGTCCCGCCCGCAGGAGGAGGAACGCGATTCCGTAATGCGCCCCCGACGCGCCCGGGTCTTTCTGCAGAACGTGCTTGTAGGTCTTGGTGGCCTCGTCGGTCATCCCTATGCGGGTGTAGCAGATCGCGATCTGCTGCAGCACGAGGGTGTCCCCGGGCGACTCTTTGAGCGCCAGCCGGAACGAGGTGAGGGCTTCGTGGAATTTGCCGTCGGAGAGAAGCTCCACACCCTCGCTGTAGTAGTCGACCTTGCCGCGGTCGTTGCCACCGAAAAGCTTGTTCCAGATCGCCATGGACGGGAAGTGAGAGGGGCTGCGCCAGACCGTCGGAAGGTAGGCTCCGCGTGGCCTCGGACGCAACGTTGGTCGGGGCTCAATCCTTTGCTGCAACAACGGTTCCAGCTTCGGCGGCCAGCACCTCCAGATGTGCGCCCTCCAGGATCGCGGTCACGTCGTCGTCCGCGTCCACCACCACCACGCGAGCCAGTCGCGAGATGGTCCGGGCCGCCTCCTTCAGCCACGACACTCCGAGCACGCCGTCCACCACCACGCCACGGAGGGTCGCGTCGAAGAAGGGGATCCCGGGACGGGCCGTCATCCGACTCACCCTGGGGGCCTCGGGCCAGGACGACAGGTCGGCATCCAACGCCACCACCTCCACACCTGGAACACGCTCGGCCAGGCCGGGTCCGTGACGGGCCGGCGCACCGACGAGCGCCAGCGTACCCGGACCTTCCGGAACCCCGAGGAGCGCAGTCAGCCGATCCGTTTCCCTCTCGTCGACCTGGCCGGGAGGTCCCGCGCGCCCGGAGTCGAGCGGCCCCCGAGGCGGCGCGCGCAGATCTCCGAAGCCGTCACGGACCGGGAAGCGGTCTCTACAGTTTGGGCACCCGAGCAGGCCATCGACGACCCGACGGTCGTTCATCCGGTCCGCGAGCAGGATCAGCCCGAAGCGCGGACCGCACCGGGGGCAGGTCAGACGATCCGTCAGCAAGAGGTGCATGGATGGGACGGCGGTCTTCGTGCGGCTCAGGAAGCCGGCATCCGCGGAGGTGTCAACGGCGCCGACACCGGCCCGTATTGTGCCCACTGGGTGGGCGTCTCCCAGACCCGTGCGTACAGGAGGCCGGAGCTCAGCGGCTCCGGCAGGCGCTTCCTCAACTCCTCGAAGAAGTAGCGCGCCTGGTTCTCGGCGCTGGTCTCCACTTCCTGGAACTGAGGAAGATCGTTGAGGTTCTCGTGGTCGAGACCGTCCGCGAGATCCCGCAGCTCGCGCTTGAGATCCACGAAATCGAAGGCGATGCCGGCTTCGTTCAACTCCGCCGCGCGAACCGCGACATCCACGACGTATCGGTGCCCGTGCAGCCGCTCGCACTTTCCCTTGTAGTGGCGCAGGAAGTGGGCCGCGTCGTAATGGGCCTGAACACTGACGGTGAAGACGCAGGGCTCACTCATGGCTTCAGCTGTGCTCGATCTGGAGGACGGGAATGCGGACGGACGGGGGACGAGTGGCCACGTAGAGGACCGCCCCGGCGACATCGTCCGCCGAAAGCATGCCGGACCTCTCGGGCAGGCTCGGATCCGAGTCGGGATCGAAGGGATCCCATGCGGACGTATCCGTTGCCGCGGGCTCTAGAAGGGTCACACGTACTCCGGTGCCCCGCGTCTCCTCGCCGAGTACCTCGTGCAGGCCCCTCAGACCATACTTGGAGGCGGAATACGCGGCATTCCCGGGCAGTGGACGGCGCCCGGCCACCGAGCCGATGTTGACGATCAGTCCGTCTCCGCGCTCCAGCATCGACGGCAACAGGGCCCGAATCACCAGGAATGGTCCTCGGAGATTCACGGCGAGATGGCGGTCGAAGCTCCGAACGGTCTCCTCCGCGCACGGCGCGAGCGAGAATACTCCGGCGGCGTTGACGACCACGTCCGGCGGACCGCCCAACTCGTCCTGCAGCCCGTCCATGGCGTCCCATACCGACGCATCGTCCGCGAGATCGGCCAACAGCGGCGTGGCATCGATGCGCTTCGAGAGATCCCTCAACGCACCTTCCGAGCGGGCCAGGGCCCATACGCGCGCACCCTCGCCGGCGAGCCGCTCGGCCACCCGCGCGCCGATGCCACGACTCGCTCCGGTCACGAGCACGGTCCGTCCAAGCAGGGGCGACGGCACGGTCACAGCGGCTCGTGGGACATCGTCGTGAGCCGCAGGAACTCGTCCCTGGTCCGGTGATCTTCCAGGAAGGCTCCACGCATGGCCGACGTGATGGTCTTGGAGTTCTGCTTCTGGACCCCCCGCATCATCATGCACAGGTGGTACGCCTCGACGACCACGGCCACGCCCTGGGGCCGGATCGTATCCCAGATTGCCTGAGCGATCTGGTCGGTGAGGCGTTCCTGGACCTGGAGTCGGCGCGCGTACATCTCCACAAGGCGGGCCGCCTTCGAGAGCCCCATGATCTCCCCGTCGGGTATGTAGGCGACGTGGGCCTTCCCGAAGAAGGGCAGCAGATGGTGCTCGCACAGGGAATACAGCTCGATATCCTTCACCATCACCATGTTGCGGTGCGTCTCCGCGAAGAGCGCGTCGCCGATGGCTTCCTCGGGCGTCGTGCGGTAGCCCTGAGTCAGGAACTCCATCGACTTCCGCACGCGTTCGGGCGTCTTGCGCAGACCCTCCCGCTCCGGATCGTCTCCCAGGCGACGGATCATCTCCGCTACGAGAGCCTCGTACGGCACCTCCGCGAGGTCGGGGCTCGCGACGAGACCCGAGGTCGTATCTCCGCTGGTGCTCACCCGTGCTCCTCTCCCCGGTATTCGACGGAATTTCGGGGTGTTTCATGAAGGACCACCTTCGCGAGCCTTACCCCCTCGGGCAGGGCGTCGGCGATCCGGTTCCAGATGGCGACCGCGAGGTTCTCCGTCGTCGGTATGACACCCTCGAGCCAGGAGACTTCGAGGTTCAGGTTGCGGTGGTCCACGTCCTCGATTACTCGAGCCTCCAGAGCGTCCCTGAGGGTCTTGAGATCCATGACGTAGCCGGTCTCGGGGTCCACCGGCCCTTCGACGGTCACGTCGAGCTCGAAGTTGTGGCCGTGCCAATTGGGGTTGGAGCAGTCACCGAACACCTCGGCATTCCGCGCGTCGGACCAGTCCGCCCGGAAGACCCGATGCGCCGCGCTGAAATGGACGCGGCGGGTGGCTCGGACGATGGGCACGCTCTCCCCCTTTGTGGACTCCCGTGGTGGATCCCACGCTACCCCCGGCGAGGGTGGCGGATCCATGCGAGGCACATCGGAGGCGGAAAAGCCAGGGGGCCGGCGTCGCTGGACGCCGGCCCCCCGAAGGGCGCACCGGAGGGAGTGTATTGAAGCCCGGCTAAAATCAATGGTAACCTCCCCGCGCCTTCTCGCTTTCCCCCGAAGGGGCATAGCGTCCAGCACAGGAGTCAGTCCCGGCTTCACGAGTGTTGGCTCAATTGCAGAGCCCCCCGGCACGCATACGAATATAGGAACAGCACGGGGTCGCGACCAAGGGCCACGTCGGACCGGACCCCGCGGGTCCGCTTCGGTATTCCAGGCCACGACGTGCGCCCAGAGGGCCATGACGGGGGACCCGAACACGCCCGAGCGTCGGCCCTTCGCTTCCCGACATCGATGCACGAAATTGGTTGACGGGGACGGAGTGTGGGACTACGGTGGTCGACCCATGCGTGCTCAAGTGAATCCGCTCCGCCGGGCCATGTCAGCCTGGCTATGTGCGCTCCTGCTCGTTCTGAGCGTCGCGCTCCCCGTGTACGAGCGCGCCGACCTGGGCGTCGTGCACGCGGTCGAGAGCCGGCACGATCCCGGGACCTGTCCGAGATCCCACGACCACTCGATCTGCACGCAGAGCCGGGCCAACCATTTTCCCACGCCCTCGCGGGTGCCCGAGCATCAGGCCACGTTGGTGGTCGCGTGGACACAATGCACCCCCACGCCGGCTCCGGCGCCCTCCCTCTGCACCAGGGCCGCGCGCGCTCGAGCTCCTCCCATCGCCTGACGAGACAGTCACACCGCGGCCGCCGGCCGCGGCCCACTCGTCCGACGAACTCCGAATGGGAGAAGTCCATCCATGGACCTCACCATCCATGTTCCGTGGCATCGTCTGGGAGCATACGCGCTCATAGCCCTGGCTAGCGTCGTCTCCGCCTCCCCGGCTCACGCGCAGGAACGACAGACACAGACCCGGGACTCCCTGCAGGCTCAGGTCGCGAACCTCCTGGCGCGTATCGATTCGCTCGAGCGCACCGTGGCGCGCATCGCCGGCGCGGGCGCCGCCCGCACGGACACCGCGGGAGCCGGCGAGGATGAGCTCGTGGCCCTCCTGACCGCGGCGAAGGCGGCCGCAGGCCCGCCTGACACCACCGATCAGGCGAACCGTCAGTTCGTGGATCGGTCTCGCAGCCAATCCGGGCTGAACCCGGAGATCAGCGCCACGGCGGACGTGCGAATCCAGGTTCAGGGAGAAGGGCCTCAGAGTCACAACGTCGATGTGCGTGAGTTCGAGCTGGCCCTGCAATCTCCGCTCGATCCATTCTCGAGTACCAAGATCTTCGCCTCGTTCTCCGAGGAGGGAGTCGGGATCGAGGAGGGTTACGCCTACTGGACGGGCCTGCCCGGCCACATCCGGCTCGACCTCGGACGGTTCCGCGAGCAGTTCGGCGAGCTCAACCGCTGGCACCCCCACGAGCTTCCCTGGTCGGAATATCCACTGGCCATCCGAGAGTACCTCGGGGAGGAAGGCCTCGCGGGCGACGGGCTCGGCCTCTACTGGCTCGTCCCGGCGGGCGGCGGCGCATGGGGCGCGCACGAGCTGACCGTCCAGACCACGCTCGCTGACAACCCGACCCTCTTCGAGGGCGGGCATCGGCTGGCCTTCCTCGGACACCTGAACAACTTCTGGAATCTGTCTCCGGCCGCCTTCGTCCAGCTCGGAGTCTCCGCGCTCTACGGAGAGAACCCCGACTCTGCGCTCAGGACGACCACGTTCGGGGTGGATTTTCGTGTCAGCTGGCGACCGCCCCGGCAAGGTTCCTACCGGTCCTTCACGCTGCGTGCCGAGGGCTTCGCGACCAGGCACGAGATCCGGGCGTGCCCGGCTCCGTCATCGGCGCCGTGCGCAGATCCGCGGTGGGCCGGCCCGACGCGTTACGGCGGATACGCCGCCGCCGAGTACCAGCTCGGCCGGCGCCTGTTCGCCGGCTTGCGCTACGACTACGTGCAACCGCTTCGGGACGGAGACGCGATCCGGACGGTCGTCCCCAATCTGACCTGGTGGCAGAGCGAATGGGTCTACGTCCGCGCCGAGTTCCAGCATGGCTCGATCGCGCTGGATCCCGCGCTGCCCGGTGTCACCAATCGCTTCCTGATCCAGGCCGTCTGGGCCATCGGACCCCACAAACACGAGACGTATTGAGATGAAGACCCCACAACTGATCGCGGCCCTCCCGATGGCCATCGCGATGCTTGGCTCACCCCTGGCCCACGGCCACTTCGGGGGCCAGGAGCCGATCGACGTCGTGACGTCGCTCAGCACCTACGCGGTCATCACCCGAGAGATCGCCGGAGACAAGGCCTCGGTGACCTCGATCGGAAGGGGCGACGAGAACCCCCACTACGTTCAGCCACGTCCGAGCTTCGCCCTCCGGCTCCAACGTGCGGATCTGTTCGTCTCGACCGGATTGGACCTGGAGCTCTGGGTCCCCGCGCTCCTGGACAAGGCCAACAACGCGAAGGTCAACAGTGGAGGGCCCGGGAACGTCACGGCCTACACGGGTATCGCGCTCCTCGACGTGCCGACCTCGACCTCTCGCGCCGAGGGAGACATCCACGCGTTCGGAAACC
This sequence comes from uncultured Gemmatimonadales bacterium, assembly GCA_963751265.1. GTDB lineage: Bacteria > Gemmatimonadota > Gemmatimonadetes > Longimicrobiales > Gaopeijiaceae > SZUA-318. The sequence continues at coordinate 70,892 of CAVVTU010000007.1, forward strand.
CGCACGTCTGGGGCGATCCCGTCAACGGGATCATCATCGGGCAGAACATCACCATCGGCCTCGAGCGGGTGGATCCCGGCAACGCCAGCTACTACCAGGAGCGTTTCGAGGCATGGAGGGAGCGCGTGCTGCGCGCGCTCGTCGGCGATTCCCTCGTGGATCTCCTCGGTGCGGAGACGGTCTTCAACCTGGCCAACAAGGGGACCCTCTGGGACTTCATCCAGAAACAGCAGTATCAGGGGCGCCCCCTCGCCGACCGCCTGGGTGGGTGGCTCCAGACCGCAGAGGTCTTCCGCGGCAAGAAGATGGTCTGCTACCACAAGGAGTGGGACTACTTCACGCGGCGCTTCGACATCCCCTGCGTGGACTTCGTCGAGCCCAAGCCGGGCATCCCACCCACGCCCGGGCACGTGGCCGAGTTGATCAAGGAGATCAGGGACCAGCACATCCCGGTCGTCTTCACGGCCAACTTCTACGACCCGAGCCAGGCCAGGTCGATCGCGTCCCGCACGGGCGCGGAAGCGATCATCGTGCCCGCCAACGCCGAAGGCGCCCCGGGCACGGACACCTACATCGGCCTCGTGTCGCTCTGGGTGAACAGCCTCGCGGACGCCTTCGTCCGGGCATCGGGTCGATGACGGGATCACGCCGTGATCCGAGGCCGCATCGCGGCTCGACGGGCCCGTGCCCATCTCTTCCATCCTCTCGAAGGGGTCCCTCATGACCGGCCTGTTGGAGCTCATGATCACGCCGTTCGTGACCTGCATGATCCTGGTCGCGATGTTGGCGTACCTCGGCATCCACGTGATCGCTCGGGAAGTGATCTTCGTGGATCTCTCGCTCGCCCAGATGGCGGCGCTCGGCTCGACCTCCGCCCTCCTGTTCGGCGTGGCTCCGGATTCGGGGCTGGGGTACGCCTTCGCCCTCGGGTTCACGACGCTCGGGGCCTTCATCTTCGCGATGACGCGAACCGCGAAGGAGAAGCAGCGCGTTCCTCACGAAGCGATCATCGGGATCGTCTACATCGTAGCCTCGGCAGCGGCGATCCTCGTGGCCGACCGAGCTCCCAAGGGAGCCGACGCAATCAAGGACGTGCTGGTCGGAAGCCTGCTCTGGGTGACGTGGCCGGCGGTTCTCAGGCTGTTCCTGGTATACCTCGGGCTCGCTGTCTTCCACGTTATCCTGCGGAAGAGGTTCATGACGATCTCCCTGAAGGAGGACGAGATAGCAGGACAGGGGTGGAACATCCGCTGGTGGGACTTCCTCTTCTATCTGTCCTTCGGCGTCGCGATCACTCTGGCCGTGCCGATCGCGGGCGTGCTCCTGGTCTTCACGTTTCTCGTTGTGCCCGCCGTGATCGCATTCCTGTTCACGCGGCGGGAAGGGCTTCTGATTTTGGTGAGCTGGCTGTCCTCGGCGGTGGCGTCGGCCCTGGGCCTGTTCATCTCGTTCCGGTTCGACCTGCCCACGGGCCCGCTCATCGTGTGCTTCTTCGGGCTGATGCTCCTCGTGGCGGGGGCGGTCCGGCGGGTGGCGACCGCGCGCGGCATCGCCTGAAACCGAGCGCCGCGCCGTTCAGCGTTTCCGGAACGCTCTCAGGAAGGCGAGGTTCGCGCGGTCGGCCGTCACCGGATCGTCTCCCTTCGGGGTTTCCAGGATCTTGGGGGTCCCGAAAAGGCGCTCGTCGAGCATGATTCGTCGGAACGGCTCGGCACCCAGGGTGCCCTCCCCGAGCGTCGCGTGTCGGTCCTTGCGCGACGCGAGCGGATGACGGGAGTCGTTCACGTGGATCAGGCCCAGGCGGTCGAGGCCCAGCACGTCGTCGAACGTCGCCCAGACGGCGTCGTAGTCGGAGGCCAGGTCGTAGCCCGCGGCGTAGGCGTGGCAGGTGTCCACGCAGACACCCACGCGGCTCCGGACGGGCTCGGGCACGCCTTCGAGAATGGCGGCCAGGTGCTCGAACGAGCCTCCCACGCTGCTTCCGCCCCCGGCCGTCAGCTCGAGGAGGACACGTGTTGGTCCCTCCACCTCCTCAAGGGCGCGCCCAAGGGCGTCCGCGTTGCGGCGAACCCCCTGGTCCAGGTCCCCGTCCGTGGCGTGACCCGGATGGGTCACCAGGAAGTCGAGGCCCAACGCCGTGCACCGCCGGAGCTCGGCCACGAAGCTCTCGAGTGAACGGCGGCGAAGCACGGGATCCGGTGAGGCGAGGTTGATGAGGTAGGAATCGTGTGCGCCGGCCACCTGGATCGCGTGGAGCTCCCGCTCGCTCCGGAAGCGTTCGATGGTGGTCGGGTCGAGGCTCGGCTCGAGCCACCGGTTCGGCTGCTTGGTGAAGCACTGGAAGCACACCGATCCGATGGCGCCTGCTCTCGCGGGGGCGCGGTCCACCCCACCCGCCGAAGACACGTGGGCGCCCAGCTCGTCGCCTGGTCGGTCATCCATCCCCGAAGCTCTGCAAAGTTTGCCCTCTCCGGAACCGGCATGCCGAAAGGAGCCGTCCGGCACGTCCAACGTCACCCTTCCCGTGCGTAGGTCCCAAGTCACTACCTATCAACGAGTTGAAGCCACAATCGTCCGTCGGTTTTCGGGACCCGGGCGCAACGGCACGAGACTTGAAACTACCTGCCCATGAAGCGCCAACGATGGCGCCCTGCCCCGAAGACCCTGTTCCTGTTGAGGAGGCCGAACGACGATGAGGGTGGCGGCCGACGGATACATCGACCTGAGGGACCCCCGGCGGGTTCGCACGCCCGGGCTCCAGACGGACAACGCGAATGTCGAGCCTGTCCCCGAAGGGGAGGCCCTCTCCTATCTTCTGTCCCACAGCTTTCCTGGACACCGCCGCATCGTGCGGCAGATGACCGCGGACGAGCGCAAGCGAATCCGGCTGGCCCGCTGGGCGGACTCGGTCTCCGAGCGCATGGCTCTGGTGGACCGGATCTGGCGGTCCATCACCGAGGCGGTGCCTCCGCCACCCGACCCGTCCAAGCCCCATCTGGCACAAGTTGTGCAGTTCGAAGGTTGGATCTATCCGGTCTACCTCGACGGGTCCACGACCCGCGTCCTGCCGCCCGGTGGCAAGTCGCTGGCTGAGATGGAGCGGCCCAAGCGCGTGCTCAGGCTGGGTCGCATGACCGCGTAGTGACATGAGTCCGGCCACGACCACCCGTTCCAGGGGTGGTCGTGCCGGCCCGATGTGCCTTGCCCGCCCTGGGTGAGGCCTCACGCCCTGGGGGGGGCGTGCCGTGAGTGGCGGTAGGCGCAAGCCTACCGTCACTCCTTTTTTCACCCCTGTCCATCTCCGCCCTCCCCCCGGCCATGCTTGTCCCTTCATGCGGACGACCCACCTCACGCCCCGTCCCCGGGCAGGGACGGCATTCCACGCCACCGCGCCCCTTCACGAGACGGTCATTCAAGCTTGCAGAGCGTTGCGCGACAAGGGATTTCGCCCCTCCGGGCGGCCGCGATGCCGTCTCGGCACGTGCTATGCGCCTCACCCGAAGCGCGGCCGCCTGAGACGGCACCCAAGTGTGGAGGTGGAAGATGAGACAGCAAGAGAGGGAAGCCGAAGCCCTCCTGCCCCGAAGCTCGGCGTGGAGACTCTCGTGGATTCTGGGGCTGGCCGTGGCCGCGCTAGCCCTTCTGGCCCGGAGCTCGGTCGCTCAGGCGCCTCCGTTGACGCCGATCAACATCGGGGGCACCGTGGTCAACGCGAGGTCGGGCAAGCCGCTGGGAGGTGCGTTCGTCTCGGTCGAAGGAGTTCGGTGGGGCGCGCAGACCGACCAGAGCGGACATTTCACCCTTCACCGGGTGGAGCCGGGTGAGATCAGCCTCACGGCCGATCAGCTCGGCTACAAGACCCTGCGGTGGAAGGGCGTGGTCACCCCGGGCGACACCACGGTGGACCTGGCACTCGTCCCCCAGGCGAAGCTCCTGAAGGGACTCCGGGCCGAAGACGCGCTACTCACGTCCCGGCGCAGAGGCACCGGTGTTTCGGTACAAGCGTTCGACCAGGTGACCCTGGCCAACACGACCCAGGCCAACGTGGTCGACTTCTTGAATGCCCGGGCGGGACTCCTGAGAGTCGACTGCCCGGGCGTGATCGGCTCCGAGGAGTGCTACTGGGTCGACGGCCAGCCCGTTCTGCCCATCGTCTATATCGATGAGGTGCCGGTCGCCGGTGGCATGTCGGAGTTGCGGACCATGTGGCCACAGGATCTCTTCTTGCTTGAGGTCTACGACCACGGCGGAGAGATCCGGGCCTACACCAAGCCCTTCATGTTGCGCGCGGCACGGACGGACTTCCGTCCCATGGCGCTCGGGTTCTGAATGGAACGGGGGCGCCGCTGGGCGGCGCCCCCTCCCCACGCGAGCCGCATGGGCTCCCGTCTCAGTCGGGCAGTCCCGGCTCGGTCATCGCGCGAACGTCCAGCGCCTCCTCGATCTGTTCCTCGGGCAGAAGCCCGCGACGCAGCACCACGTCCCGGACGCTGACGTGCTCCTTGGCGGCCTCCTTCGCCACCTCGGACGCCTTGTCGTATCCGATATGGGGGTTCAACGCGGTCGCGATCGAAGGATTCAGCTCCAGGAGCTCCCGAGCCCGGTCCGGATTGGCCTGGATCCCCACGACGCACTTGTCCGCGAACGCTCGACTGGCGTTCGCCAGCAGAGAGATGGACTCGAGAAGCGCCTGCGCGAGCACGGGCATCATGACGTTGAGCTCGAAATTGCCCCGACTCCCGGCCACCGTGATCGTGGTGTGGTTCCCCATCACCCGGGCGCACACCATCATCATCGCCTCGGACATTACGGGGTTCACCTTTCCCGGCATGATGGACGAGCCCGGCTGGATGGCCGGGAGGCTGATCTCGTGGATCCCCGAGGTCGGCCCGCTCCCCAGCCACCGGATGTCGTCGGCGATCTTCATGAGCCCGGTGGCCGCCGCGTTCAGGGCGCCCGAGGCACTCACCGCCGCGTCCTTCGCGGCCTGGGCCTCGAAGTGATTCTCGGCCTCCCGGAAGCTCAGACCTGTCTCTTCCGAGATGCGTGCGATCGTCTTCACGGCGAAGCCGGGACGGGTGTTGATTCCGGTCCCCGTCGCCGTTCCGCCCAAAGCCAGATCCGCCAACTCCTCCGAAGCCACACGCGCACGTTGAATCGCCTTGCCCAACTGGGCGGCGTAGCCGCCGAACTCCTGTCCGAGCCGGACCGGCGTCGCATCCATGAGGTGCGTGCGTCCCGACTTCACGATGTCGTCGAACGCGTCGGCCTTTTCGGCCAGCGCCCCCCGAAGATGCTCGAGGGCCGGAATCAGCTCCTTCTCGATCGCGACCCGGGCGGCGACGTGGATCGCGGTGGGGATGACGTCGTTCGAGGACTGTCCGAAGTTCACGTGGTCGTTCGGATGGACGCGCTGAACCGCGTCCAGAAGCTGGGTGGCGCGACGCGCGATGACCTCGTTGGCGTTCATGTTCGTCGACGTGCCCGAGCCGGTCTGGTAGACATCGAGCACGAACTGTCCGTCCCACTTGCCCTCCACCACCTCGGTCGCGGCTTCCACGATCGCTCCCGCGATCGTGGCTTCCACATCCCCGACTTCGGCATTGGTGAGCGCGGCCGACTTCTTGATGATCCCCAGGGCCTCGATGAAGCGCCGGCCGAAGCGCTGGCCGCTGATGGGGAAGTTCTCCAGGGCCCGCTGGGTCTGCGCCCCGTAGAGCGCGTCATCGGGCACCTTCATCTCACCCAGCGAGTCCTTCTCGATACGATATCCGTCCGCCATGGTCGGCGTGTCTCCTGGAGGGTCGGAATCAGGATTGTGGTTGGTGGTGGACAGGGCGCCGGACACCGGAGACGACGGCCTGTCGACGTGTGGAATCTAGGTGCCTGTGCGAGCATTACAACGGGCGGCCCGAGGCGACCCTCGCGCCTCGGGAGAGGATCGAGCCTCGCCTAGGCGGCGTGGCTGTGTGACGCGATCCACGCTCGCAGGGAAGACTCGTGCGCGCGGGTCGTGATGAGGGTGAGGACGTCTCCGGGCTCGACCTTGGTGAACCCCCGGGGTACGACCACTCGCTCGCCCCGGCGCAGGAGGGCGATCAGGGCGTGCTCGGGCACTTCGATGTCGCGTACCGCGTGGTTGCAGATGGCCGCGTGGGCGGGCGTGACCTGCAGCTCGACGTGCACCGAGTCGAAGCGACGCTCGTGCGGCAGCGCATCCGTCTTGTCAAGGAGCCGCTCGTGCTCCTCCGCGAGCTCCTTGAACGCCCACATCATCTCCGTTCGGCGCAGCACCCCCTGCACCTGCCCCGGCTCCTCGGCGTCCACGACCGGAATCTGGTAGACGTCCCGGTCGCTGAAGCGCTGGAAGGCGTGGCGAAGCGTCTCTCCTGGCTCGCACGTCACAAGCGCCGTGGTCATGATGTCTTCGACGGTGCGTTCCGCCAGGTCACCATCCACGATGGCACGCTCGAGGTCGGTGACGGCGACGATCCCCCGCAGCCCCTCTTCCTCGTCCAGAACGACCCAGCTCCTCGCGTGCTCCTGACGGGCTCGGTCCGCCAACTCGCTGAGCGCGAGCGTCGGCGGAACCGAAGGCACCTCTTCGCTCATGGCGTCGGCCACCAGCAGAAGATCCAACGTTCCGGCGTCCTGGCGTGGACCGGCCATACCACCGAGACGGCGGAGCTTGATGGTGTAGATCGAGTCCGGATTCACCCGGGAGGCGATCAGCTGAGCGAGGACGACGCAGAGCATCAGCGGAAGGATGATCCGGTAGTTGCCCGTCATCTCGAAAAGGATGATGATCGCCGTCATCGGCGCATGGGCCGCAGCGCCGAAGACGGCCGCGGCACCCACCAGGGCGTAGGCGCCCGGCGAGGCTGTCGTCGCGGGAAGCAACCCGTCGGCCACGCGCCCGAACACCCCGCCTGTCATCGCGCCGATGAAGAGCGCGGGAGCGAAGATCCCTCCGGATCCCCCACCGGCCAGAGTCACCGATGTCGCGAAGATCTTCATGAAGATCAGACCGGCCATGAGCCCGGTCCCGAGCCCTCCCGCGAGCGCGAGCTCGACCCCTTCGTGCCCGATTCCGAAGAGATGCGCGCTCCCGAAGGTGCCGAGCAGCCCCAGGATGAGGCCGGCCGTCGCCGCCTTGAGCCAGACCGGCGCCGTCCACCGCTCGAACGCGTCCTCGAGGCCGTAGACCGTGTACACATAGAGGAGCGCTACGAAGCCCGTGACGAGTCCGAGCAACAGGTAGAGTCCCAGCTCCCAGTCGCTCACGAGCTGGAACTGCTCGACCAGACGGAAGGCCGGCTGCGTGCCCAGTACCGCCTGGGCGACGGCCGTGGCGCTGACCGAGGAGACCACCACGAGTCCGAAGGAGCGGGCCGCGAAGCTCCCCAGCACCACCTCGAGCGCGAAGAGCACCCCCGCGATCGGAGCGTTGAACGTGGCGCTGATGGCTCCGGCCGCACCTGCCGCGACCAGCAGCTTCACGTCCTCCGCTCCGAGCCCCACGACCTGCCCGAGCACGCTTCCCAGAGACGAGCCGATCTGGACGATCGCCCCCTCGCGACCCAGCGAGCCGCCTGACCCGATCGAGATGGCGCTGGCAATCGACTTGGCGAATGCCACACGCGTGCGGATGCGCCCCCCCTTGATGCGGACCGCGTATTGCACCTCGGGAACGCCGTGTCCGCGCGCCTCGGGAGACCACCAGACCGCGAGGTAGGCCACGATGATCATGCCCACCGCAGGCGCCAGGATCGTGATGACCCACATCGGCATCGGCATGTGGAGGATATCCCCCAGACGCGCGCCCTGATCGAAGAAGAGGATGTGGACCTCGGCGATCATCCAGCGCAACGCGATCGCTCCGCCACCGGCCAGCATGCCCACCGCGACCGCCAGAGCCAGCGGCCCGACGGTCCTGGATCGCTGAAGCGCGAATCTGAAGCTGCGCAGATACTTGCGAAGGTTCATCGGGTCGGGGGCAGGGGCGACTGATGAGGTCGACCGACGGGAACGATCATCTCCTCGGAGGCTGGCTCGGGCGCATCTCGATGCGGCTGACGTGCGCCTCCTTCGGGTAGGAGAGGAGCTGCATCACAGCCCTCGCACAATCCTCGGCCTGGAGTCGCCAATCCCGCTCCGACTCCGGCTCTCGCCCCCCGAAGTGCGTGTTGACGCTTCCCGGCATCACGATGCTCACGCGCACGTTCTCATGGCGCACGTCGAGCATCGTGGCCTCGGTCATTCCGAGGAGGCCGAACTTGCTGGCGTTGTACCCCACGCCACCCGAGAACGAGTTGCGGCTCGCCAACGAGCCGATGTTGATGATCCAACCGTCGCCGGTACGGCTCAAATGAGGGATCGCCGCCTTCGAACAGTAGAATACACCGCCGAGATTGGTGTCGATCTGCAGACGCCACTCCTCTGCCGACATCTCCATGATGGACTTCATAATCCCGATGCCCGCGTTGTTCACCAGGATGTCCAGACGACCCAGGCGCTCCACCGCCCCGTCGACCAACCGCCGGCAAGCCTGGGGATCGCGCACGTCACAGGGGATCCCGATGATCTCGCCCTCGGCGTCCCCCTCCAGACGCTCCACGGCCGCGTCCACGTCGGACTCGGTCCGCGAGCTGATCACCACCGACGCTCCAGCCCGGGCGAGCTGCTCCGCGATGGCGCGACCGATGCCCTTGGTGCTGCCGGTGACCAGGGCGACTTTGCCGTTCAGTTCCTGCATGGTCTCTCCTGTGGTTCGATTTGCCTCCGTGCGAACGCTGGCTTCCCGGCGGCGGGAAGGGTATCACTGTAGCCATGAATGAGCGAGCCTCCGGCCCCGTAGCCCTCGTGACGGGCGGCGCCGTTCGCCTGGGACGTGCGCTGTCTCTCGGCCTGGCCGAAGCGGGCTATGACGTCGTCGTACACTACCACTCCTCGGATGGCGAGGCGCGCGACCTGCGCGACCGGATCCACGGGATGGGCCGCCGTGCGGCGCTGGCCCGCGGGGACCTGCGCGACCCCGAAGCGCCTCCGGCTCTCGTCTCGGTGGCCCGGGACACCTTCGGACGCCTCGACCTCCTCGTGAACAACGCCGCCACGTTCGCGGCCGGCCCGCTCGAAGACGTCGACGCCGCCGGCTGGGATGCCGTCATGAACGTCAACGCACGCGCGCCGCACTTGCTGGTCCGCGCCGCCGCGGACCTTCTGAGGGCATCTCGAGGCAGCGTGGTGAATCTCGTCGACCTCTCCGCTTTCCAGGCCTGGGCGGAGTACCCGCACCACGCCGTATCGAAGGCCGCGCTCGCGCATCTGACCAGAGTGCAGGCGAGGGCCTTCGCCCCCGAAGTGCGCGTGAACGCCGTCGCTCCCGGGGCGGTGCTGCTTCCGGACCACTACCCGGCGGAACGACGCGAAGCGCTGCGCAGGGCCGCGCCCTTGCAGCGCCTCGGCACCCCAGAGGACGTGGTGCAAGCCGTGCTCTTTCTGGCCCGCGCACCCTATGTGACCGGCCAGATCCTCGCGGTGGACGGCGGACGCCTGGTCGGGCCCGCCGGCCCTCCGGAAGGATAGCGCGAGTCGCCTCAGACGCCCGCGGGCTCCTCGGCGTGAGCCTCCGCCTCGACGCCGCCGTGCGCCAGCCACCGCTCGGCATCCAGGGCCGCCATGCATCCCGTGCCCGCCGCACTCACGGCCTGCTTGTAGTAGTCGTCCATCACGTCGCCGCAGGCGAAGACGCCCGGCACCGAGGTGTTCGTGCGCCAGGCGACCGGCATCTCGATGTAGCCGTTGTGCTTGAGCTTGAGCTGGCCGCCGAGGAATTCCGTGTTGGGCCTGTGCCCGATGGCTACGAAGAGCCCGCCGACCTCGAGCTCGCTCTCCTCGCCCGTCACGGTGTCCCGGAGGCGGAGTCCCTCGATCACGTCGTCACCCAGAACCTCGGTGACGACCTTGTTCCATGCGAAGCGGATCTTGCCGCTCTCGATCGCCCGGTCCCGCATGATCTTCGACGCCCGCAACTCGTCACGACGGTGGATGACCACCACCTCCTTGGCGAACTTCGTCAGGTAGAGGGCGTCCTCCATGGCCGAGTCGCCCCCTCCCACCACCGCCAGCACCTGGTTGCGGAAGTGCGGAAGCGCGCCGTCGCACACGGCGCACGCGCTCACGCCCCCGCCCGACTGCGCCAGCCGCTCCTCGTTGGGAACGTCCATCCACTTGGCGTTGGCGCCCGTCGCCACGATCACGGCGTCGGCGGTCACCTCCCCGCCCCGTTTGGGGCGGAGAACGAAGGGGCGGCTGACCGAAGTCCACTTCGCCGATGTCGTCGGTCACGATACGGGTGCCGAAACGCTCGGCCTGTGCCCGCATCTCCATCATGAGCTCCTGCCCGGTGATGCCGTCCCGGAAGCCCGGGTAGTTCTCCACCTCGGTGGTGAACATGAGCTGCCCGCCGGGGATCATCGTCCGGCTTCCGGCCCCCTCGTAGACCAGGGGCTCGAGCTGGGCTCGGGCGGCGTAGATCGCCGCCGTCCAGGCCGCGGGCCCCGATCCGATGATGACGACGGTTTCGTGCTGGCGAGGACCTTTCTCACTCATGGTCGCTATTTCCCTTTGAAGATCTTCATGTTCGTGGAATGGCCCGGGTTCACCCTGGCCGACGGGTCCACGAAGTGCACCGCGTTGTTGACCGCGATGGCGGCCTCTGCAAAACCCGTAGCGATCAAATCGAGTTTCCCTTCGTAGCCCACGACGTCGCCCGCCGCGAAGATCCCGGGAACGGTGGTCTCCATGAGCCCGTCCACAACGATGCGGTTCTTCTCGATTCGCGGCCCCCAGTCCTGGATCGGGCCCAGGTCCGGCTTGAAGCCCAGGCACGTGAGCACGCGGTCGGCTTCGATCAGTGTCTCCTCGCCGGTGCGATTGTCGAAGATGACCACTGCCTCGACGTGGTCGGAGCCATTGATCTCCCGGACCTCGTGGAACGTCCGCAGATCCACGTCACCCGCAGCCACCGCCTCCTCGAGGCGGCGCACAGACGCCTCGTGGGCCCGCCACCCGTCGCGCCGGTGCACCAGGGTCACGGACGCGGCGACATCCTTGAGGGCCAGGACCCAGTCCAGCGCTGAATCGCCACCACCGACGACCACCACCCTCTCGCCCTGGTACGGCTCCGTATCCCTGACGGCGTACTCGACGCCCTTGTGGAGGAAGTTGTAGTAGCCCGGAACGTCGAGCGGCATGGGCTCGAAGGCTCCCTTTCCCCCGGCAATCAGAATCGCCCGGCTCAGGTACCTTCCGGCCCGGCATCCGAGTGCGAAGTGACCGCCCTCCCAGGTCACGCTGCGGACCTGCTCGTCCAGGACGACGTCGGCCCCGAACTGGAGGCCCTGCTGGACGAGGTTCCGGGCGAGGTCCTTCGCCAGGATCCTCGGGAATCCACCGACGTCGAACACGTCCTTCTCGGGGTAGAGGGCCGTGAGCTGACCACCCAGCTCGGGGAGTGAGTCGATGATGCGCGTGCTACAGCCCCGCATTCCCGCGTAGAACGACGCGAAGAGTCCGGTGGGGCCTCCACCGATGATGGTGATGTCGCGAACGTCGTCGGTCATCGGGCGGTCCGAGAAGGATGTCGTCAGAGCGGCGGTTGGTGGGGCGTGTCCCCGGGCCCGGAAGACGCAGCCGGCCGCAACGAGGCACGATGCCTCCGCAGAGCATCCCTTAGTCTAACCGCTCGCCGATGCCGATCAACCGTGATTCGGGGCAATCGTCAGGGTCAGGGCGCCCCATCTTCCAGGAGGCGTCTCGCCGTGCTCACGACCGTGCGGGCATTGTCGTAGGTGATGCGCCCCTCGACCTCGGAGATGGGGACCCAGACACACTCGGTGATGCCCTCGGCCACCTCGGGAATCGGCGTCCCTTCGGCCGATGTCATGAGATAGAACACACAGAACTTGTGGATGAGGCGCTCGCCGTTGCGGAAGTACCAGTCGATGGTGTCGAGCTGCGCACCGAGGGAGAGGTCGCCGAGCCCCGTCTCTTCCGCGACCTCGCGCAAGGCCGCCTGTGCGTAGCTCTCGCCGTGCTCGAGATGCCCCTTCGGCAGTCCCCAGTTCTCATAAGGATCGCGAATGACGAGGACGCGGATGCCTTCGTCGAACTTCCGCACCACGACCCCCCCGGCACTCCACTCGGTCCTCGGCCGCACCGCTGGCTCCTAGAAGATGGAGAGACGCACGTAGCGCCGTGGGTTCGCCCTCAGGTCCTCGAGCAGGAGGTTGAGCTGCCCCAACACGTCCTCGGCCCGGACGGCCAGGGTGCTGTCGGTGACCAGGCGACCCAGGGAGCCCCGGCCACTCTCGATCCCGGCGGTGAGCCGATCGAGACGCGCGAACGCCGAGTCGGCACGGGCCATCGTCTGGCCCAGGTTGCCGGTGGAGCCCGACAGGTTCGCCGCCAGTTCCTGGACGCTCTCGGTCGCCAGGCGCACGTTGGTCACGATCGAGTCCACCTCCGAATCGGAGAGCAGGACGTCCACGCGCTCGAACGCGTGCTGCGCCGTGCGCGACGCACCCTCGATCTGTGTCAGGGCACTGTCGGCATTGGCCATCACGTGGCCGGCGATCAGGGACTGTTGGGTGACCAGGTCCCGGATCTGGTCACTGATGACCTGCATGTTGTTGATGGCGCTGGCCAGGTTGTGGGCCGTCTCTTCGCTGAACGCGATGTCGAAGCGAGAGGTCAAGTCGGCCAGGTTGTCGGAGATCTCCTCGGCGGACGCGGTCAGGCGGGAGAGCTCGGGCAAGGCGTATCCTCCGAGCACGGGCACGTCCCCGTGGCGGTCCTGGGGCGTGACCTGGAAGAACGAGAACCGGGGGTAGCGGTCCCTGCTCGCGATCTCGGCCTCCCAGCTTCCGAAGAGCGATTCGGGAGCCACCACGACCACGGCGCTGTCCGGAAACACGACCTCGTGGTCCAGGAGCAGGGTCACACGCACGGCACGGCCCGAGGGCTCCACCTCGATGTCCGAAACCTTGCCGATGGTCACGCCCCGGTACTTCACGTTGTTTCCCGGAGCGAGTTGCGCCACGTCCCTCATGAGCGCCTGGACCTCGATCGAGGGCTTTCCCCAGTTCGCGCTCTTGAGCCAGAGCGAACCGAACACGGCAACGGCGATTCCCAGGAGGATGACGCTGCCGACGAGAAGCTCGCGTCCACGGTTCATATTGCGGCCTCCAACAGCTCGGGCCTCCCCTCGACGAATGCCTTCACGACGAGGTCTTCGGTCGTCCGGAACGTCTCGGGGACTCCCTCGCAGCGCACCCGTCCTTCATGGAGCATGGCGATCCGGTCCCCGATCTTGTACGCGCTGTTCATGTCGTGGGTGATGACCACGCCGGTCACGCCCAACTCCTCCGCCATCCGCGTGATGAGCTCATCGATGACCGCTTTGGTGAGAGGATCGAGCCCCGTCGTGGGCTCATCGTAGAGTAGGTACTTGGGCTTCGTCGCGATCGCGCGGGCCAGGCCCGCCCTCTTCTTCTGACCACCCGACAGCTCCGCGGGAAGACGATCACCGTATCCGTCGAGATCCACCAGGCCCAGGCATTCCTCGACCCGCTGATGGACCTCGGCGTCGTACATCCCGGTCAGGCGTCGGAGCCCCAGCCCCACGTTCTCCGCAACGGTCATCGAGTCGAAGAGAGCCGCGAACTGGAACACGTAGCCCACGTTGCGCCGGAGCTCGTAGAGCTGCTTGCGTGGCAGCTCCCCTACGTTCACACCGTCCACCCAGACCTCGCCACGGTCCGGCTCGAGAAGCCGAACGATGTGCTTGAGTACCACGGACTTGCCCGCCCCGGACTGCCCGATGATGCATAGAGTCTCCCCTTCGTGGATCTCCAGGGAGAAGCCCTCGAGCACCCGCTTCGGCCCGAAGGCCTTGTGCAGGTCCTTCAGCACGATGCTCACAGAAGCGTCGCCGCCCAGAAGGCGTCCAGCACCAAGATGATCATGCTGCTCACCACGACCGCGCGCGTCGTTGAGCGCCCCACGCCCTCGGCTCCGCCGCGCGTGGCGAAGCCGAAAAAGCAGCCGACCGCCGTGACCGTGAGCCCGAAGCTCGCGGCCTTGATCATCGAGAACTCGACGTCCCAGGGGCGGAAGAAGAGGCGTGCTCCCTTCAGGAACTCGTGCGACGACATGTTCAACAGATAGAGAGAGGTAGCCCAACCGGCCAGGATGCCCATGGCGTCAGCCAGAATGACGACCACGGGGAACATGATCGTGCCCGCCAGGACGCGGGGCACCACCAGGTACGCGTCGGGATCGTATCCGAGCGTCTCGAGTGCATCCACCTGCTCGGTGACCCGCATCGTGCCCAACTCGGCGGCGATGTTGGCACCCACCCGACCGGACAACGAGAGCCCGGTGAGCACCGGGCCGAGCTCGAGCACCATGGTCTTGGCGACGAGCGTGCCCACGAAATAGAGTGGAATGGCCCCGGTGAACGTGTAGGACGCCTGCAGCGCCATGACGATCCCCGTGAACACGGCGATGAAGAGGCCGATCGGTATCGATTCGACACCGATCTTCGCCATCTGCTCGACCAGATGGGGCGCCCAGGTACGGACGTTGCGCACGGCACGCACGGCGGCGGCCGCCCCGTAGCCGGCCCTCCCCACCGTGGCCACGGACGAGATGGCGGCGCGACCCACCGCCTGCACCGGACCGAGCACCGAGACACGCATGCTCGCAAGATAGGGACCCCAGGGAGACGATAGTACCCCTATCCCCTCATCTCCTCGGAGTGGCTGGACGGCCGCCCCTCCCCCGCTGGCCTACTCGCCGGTGGGGAGATTCCCCTCCAGGGTGAACTCGATCTCCTCGTCGCCGTGCCCGTCCTCGGACGGGACCGCATATGCGACGCGGATCCGCGTTACGGCCGACCCGGGATCGCTCAGCGCGACCTCGAAATCCAGGCCTTGATCCGGAGATGTGATCCGGGTGCGAACGCGGTCGCCGGGTTCGGCCTCGGCTCGATCCGAGGGATTGCGGAAGAGGGTCTTGGTGGACTGCCGGCCGGTTTCCAGCCGCCTGGTCACCTTGACCTGACGCAGCCAGTCCGGCTGGAAGTTGACACCGTACTCGAAGCCGCGCTGATCGGCACCGTGCCCTTCGCGATTATGTCGCGCCAACCGGCCCTCCAGCCACTGGGGAGATCGGAGGAAAAAATCCGTAAACGAATGTTTATGTCAATGCGTAGATTGTCAAGTTTTTTGTTTGGCGCGACGGCCTGAACAGCAAGAGCTGGAACGATTCTCGAAGATGACCCGGATCCTGTTTTTTGTACTTTTGTACTACAGGTGGAGCGGCACGGGTACGAAGGTTATGAAAAACACCACAATCATCCCCCACGCGAGGACGGTGCGCCCCGTCCCGATCTCCGGGCTCTCCTGTGCCAGTCCCGGATGGCTCATGCGGCCGCGATGGAGCACGGCCACCAGGAGGGCCCACGCCCACCAGCCCCACCAGACGAAGCCGAGTGGAACGAGCGACAGAAGGAACCAGCGCGCCACCCGGGATTGGCGCCCCCTCATCAACGCGTACAGGACGTGACCGCCATCCAGCTGCCCCAGCGGCAGGAGGTTGAGGGCAGTCACGAAGAGCCCCAGCCAGCCAGCGAACGCCATCGGATCGAGGAGTACGGGACCTCTCTGGGCAATCCCCGGAGTGACGACCCGGGCCAACACGTCCAGCAGCAGACCGTTACCCAGCCAGACGGGTTGGCCGAGGAACTGGACGACGAAGGGACTGGTCAGCGTCGCATGCCCCGGAATCACTACTGAATGCCCGAGCCCGATCAGGAGTAGCGGGATCGAGAGAACGAAGCTGGCGATCGGTCCGGCGGCGCCTACGTCGAAGAGGGCGGCACGCCGCACTGCGGGTGACCGCAGGCGGATGAAGGCACCCACCGTGCCTATGATCGAGAGGTAGGGAGGGAACGGGATGAAGTACGGGAGCGACGTTCGGATCCGGTGGGCGCGAGCCGCAGTGTAGTGGCCCATCTCGTGCGCCAGCAGGACTCCCATGAAGGGAAGCGCGAACGGCACCCCCGTCAGGAGGGCCGCGGGCCGGAGACGCGAGGGATACGGAACGAGCATCCCGCCGAGGGAAAGCACCTGAGTTCGGAACGGGTCGATCCCGCTCAGCATCGCTCCGGCGGCAAGCGTCGTGAGGAGGGTCGCCGCCAGGAGGGATGCGTGCAGCCAGAGGCGCCTGGAAGGGGACGGCCCTCGCGGGCACACGAGGACGATCTCGGTGACATCGCCCTCGTGGTTCAGGTAGGCGGGAGCCGACCAGGATTCCAGGGCTTCGAGTACTTCGGGAGAACTCGGATCGAGGTCGGTCCGCAGTGTACCGTGCACCACCGTGTCGTGGGTCAGAACCTGGATCGCGTACTCGTCCAGGAGCGGGAGCCACGGCCCCGGATCAGCCTTGACCGGGTCTTGGACGGTCATTACGTTGGCCTCGTCTCCAACATATGCTCCCGCAGGAGCTTTGCGGTCCGTCCATCCCCCTGGTGGAACACATCCGGACCCCGGACCCTTCGTCTGTTACCAACCGGCCTCGCGCCAGCACGCTTCTTCCTTCCCGCACGCAGCGCTCCCAGGCTGCACGAGTACCGTTCATCCACCGGAGTCTCCCGTGGACATCGCAGAGTTGAAACGCAAGAACATCGGGGAGCTGCACGACCTCGCGGAAGAGTTGAACATCTCCAACTTCAGCGGCCTCCGCAAGCAAGATCTCATCTTCCGGATCGAGCAGAATTTGCTCGAATCCGAGGTCGTGTTGCGGGGCGAGGGTGTCCTCGAGATCCTGCCGGAGGGCTACGGCTTCCTTCGCTCTCAGGACTGGAATTACCTCTACGGGCCCGACGACATCTACGTGAGTCCGTCCCAGATCAAGCGCTTCGACCTCCGTACCGGTGACACCATCCTGGGACAGGTGCGTCCTCCGAAGGACGGCGAGCGCTACCTTGCGCTGCTCAAGGTCGAGACCATCAACCTGCTCGATCCGGAGGACGCCAAGCACCGGGTCGGCTTCGACAACCTGCGTCCGCGTTATCCCGAAGAGCGCCTTCGCCTCGAAACCGAAGGCGGCGGAGTGTCCATGCGGGTCGTCGACCTCGTCGCACCCATCGGAAAGGGCCAGCGCGGCCTGATCGTGTCTCCGCCCAAGGCGGGCAAGACGACGATCCTGCAGCAGATGGCCAACTCGATCTCGAAGAACCATCCGGAGGTCTACCTGATCGTGCTGCTCATCGACGAGCGGCCCGAAGAGGTCACGGACATGGAGGAGCACGTCGACGCGGAGGTGATCTCCTCCACGTTCGACGAGCCGGCCGACCGGCACACGCAGGTCGCCGACATCGTCATGGAGAAGGCCAAGCGCCTCGTGGAGCACGGCAAGGATGTCGTGATCCTGCTCGATTCCATCACACGGCTCGCGCGAGCGTACAACGTGACGGTTCCGCACTCGGGTAAGATCCTGTCCGGCGGTGTGGACGCCAACGCGCTGCACAAGCCGAAGCGCTTCTTCGGCGCGGCGCGGAACATCGAGGGCGGCGGATCGCTCACGATCATCGCCACGGCGCTCATCGAGACGGGTAGCCGCATGGACGAGGTGATCTTCGAGGAGTTCAAGGGCACCGGGAACATGGAGCTGGTGCTCGACCGCCACATCTCGGACCGGCGGATCTTCCCGGCCATCGACCTCAACCGCTCGAGCACGCGGAAGGAGGAGCTCCTGCTCAGCGACGTGGAGCTGAACCGCATCTACCTGTTGCGCAACTTCCTGTCCGACATGCCCGCGACCGAGGCGATCGAGTTCCTGCTCACGCGGATGAAGCGGACGGAGACGAACCAGGAGTTCCTGGATTCGATGGCGCAAGGGGAGTAAGGAGCAGGATCCGCGGGTTGAGGGGGCCGGCTACTCCTCGATGACGTCGCGATAGCGTGGGTTCACCACCAGGACGTCGTTCTCGAAGACCTTGCGGTCCCACGGATAGATGACCGTGGCGTCGGTCTCGAGCGCGAAGTAGTCCGGCTTGTAGCCCCGGCTCCGCGCGAAATTCGTCGCGGACCGTACCTCGGCGGGGTGCACGTCCCGCACCGCGGCGAGCGCCAACCGCAGCGTATCCCCCGACGTGGAGATCTCGTCCACGAGTAGCACCCGCTTCCCCGAAATCTCAGGCGGGGCGGCGGAAAGAACCTCGGGACGCTCGCGGACCTGCTCCCCCCCGTCCCGCCGCGAGATCTTCATCGAGTGGAAGTCCACACGCAGGATGGAAGCGATCACCGCGCCGGGAATCACTCCGGCGCGCGCGATGCCCACCACGACGTCCGGCTTGTACTCGCGCGCGACCTTGAGGGCAAGCGCCCGGCAAAGCTCCCCGAACATCTCCCATGAGAGATCGAGGTACTCCGTGGGGCCCGCGGCGAACCCGGTAGCTCCGAAGGCAGTTGGTCTCATGAGCGAACGTTAGGGGTGGCGGGGGTGCGGGGCAACGGCCCAATGCTCAGGCGGGCAGGTCCGCGAATTCCTCGGGAATGTGGAGTGACCGCTTGCGGGCAACGATGGCGAAGTAGTTGAGCGGTGTCCCGTCAATCGAGTACCGATGGCGGTAGCGCTCGAGGTGGAACAGGTCGAGATGCTCGGACAGGATCAAGGAGCGGATCATAACCGAGAACCCGCTCTTGTCGCTCTGATCGAGGAACGTCTCCTTGATATTGAACGCGACCCACGCGTCCCGTTGGACGACGTTGAGCGCCTGGAGGAAGGCCGCCGGAGGGATGTCGCCGAAGCCGAGCGCCGCGACGCTGCACAGACAATCCAGATTCCAGTCGGCCAGCTCTTCACGCTGTTCGTCGTCGAGTGAGGTGAAGTCCCAGACGTAGTACCGATCGTACACCCCGGGTCGATCGCGTTCGACTGCCTTCATCGCTCTCGGCTCGATGTCGACACCGACGAGCCGAGCCACACCGTTGGCGGTGAGCGCCTCGCCGGACATGCCGTTCCCGGCCCCAAGGTCCAGGACGCGCAACTCCGAAGGGTAGAGGCCCTCCTCATGCAGCACCTTGCCCAGGACGTTTGCGACCTTCCTGGGTGACTGACACTTCAGGCGATCGTAGAAGAGTTGCTCGTAAAGACCCGGGCGACTGTAGATCTCGCCGTAGTCGTGAAACCGGAGGGTACGCCGCTCCCCCGCTTCGATCAGGTGGAAGAACGCTTTGTCCTGGGCGAGGCCTCCGTCTCCATTCGGCGGTGGAAAGCGGATACGGTGCCTGGTGGAGCGGTCGAGCTGGTTGGATAGGTATGGCTGCACGTCACCTTTGGCTTCCGGCTTGTTCATCGATCCTTCGGTTGTGGTAGTCGGGATGCCTCTGTTCAATCCTACCCAAGATCGTATTGTCGTGCGAACGATTCCGCGTATAAGATGCTTAATCGCAGGTCCGGAATACCGTCTCGATCAACGCACAACCCCCTGCGCCGAAAGGAACTTCGCGGCCACGTGCGCCGGGCTCTCGCCCTGAACGTCCGCCTCGTAGTTCAGTCTGCGCATGACCGAATCGGGTAGAGCGCCCGCCAAAGGAGCGAGGGCGGAGCGGAGCTCCGGATGGGCCGACAGCGTCCCGCTCCGCACGACGGGCGCGGCCTGATAGGGTGGGAAATACCCTCGATCGTCCGTCAGCACCTTCAGGTCGTACTGGCGCAGTCGAGCGTCGGTGGCAAAGGCGAACACAACGTCCACCTGACCCTCGGCCGCCGCCTGGTAAAGGATGCTGGGATCCAGGTCGCGCGTCTCGGCGAATCGCACACCGTAGCGCTGCTCGAAGCCTCGGAGTCCATCCGGGCGCTCCGCGAACTCGGCCGTCATGCCGACCCGCAGGCGCGAAGCGTCCGGGATGAGGTCGGAGACGACGTTCCAACCGCGCTGGTCCGCCTCGTCGGCGCGGGCGGCCACCACGTAGGTGTTGTCGAAGCCGAAGGGCGCCAGCCAAGTCAGCCCGAACCGGGACTCGTATGCGCTGCGCACCTCACGAAGAACCTGTGCAGGATCACGAACGACGCTATCCTCGAGAATCGCGGTGAGCGCAGTGCCGGTATACTCGGGGTACAGGTCGATCTCGCCTTTCAGAAGGGCCGAGTGACAGATCATCGTGCCTCCGAGGTTGAGCCGGCGCTCCACGCTCAGGTCCGTACGCGCTTCGATGGTCTGCGCCATGAGCTCCCCGAGGATCAACTGCTCGGTGAAGTTCTTGCTTCCGATCACGATCGAGGCCCTCTGCCCCGCCCCGCCCGAGCCGTACGCGAATACACCGAGCGCCACCAGGCTCAGCGGCGAGGCGACGGCCGCCACTCGCAGGATCTTCGTGCGGGCCCGGCCGCTCGCGCGACTCTCCCGCGAGCGCGTAAAACCCCACTGCATCACCGCCAGCGAGAAGTCGACTGCGAGAGCCAGCACGGCGGCGGGAACGGCTCCGAGGAGGATCAGGTCCGTGTCGGCCAGCGCGAGCCCCCGGTTGATGAACTCGCCCAGGCCTCCGGCTCCGATGAACGCAGACAGCGTAGCGATCCCCACCCCGATGACCGCAGCCGTCCGGATACCGGCGAGGATCACCGGGGTCGCCAACGGCAGTCGGACCCACAGAAGCTCCTGGGCCCGGCTCATGCCGAGCCCGTTCGCGGCCTGGATCAGCTCCGGCGCGACCTCCTCGAGCCCGGTGGCGGTATTGCGCACGATCGGAAGGAGGGCGTAGAGCGTGAGCGCCACGAGCGCGGGGACGGCGCCGATACGGTTGAAGAGCGCCAGGAGCAGCACGAGCATCGCCAGCGACGGGATCGTCTGGAGAATGCCCACCACGCTCATCACCGGGCCCTTCGCACGCCGGCTCATGGAGACGTAGACCCCGAGCGGAAGGCCGACCAGGACAGCCGCGGCGGTGGATACGCCTGTCAGCATCAGGTGCTCGCCCGTGCGGAGCCACAACTCCGACGCGCGACTCGCCGCGAACGCGAGCCAGTGCGTCACGACTTCAGGAGATCGGAGAGCTCGGAGAGCTGGCGAGCCGGCCGCTCGAAGAGGCTGCGAACGAAGGCCGTAGCCGGTGCATGGATCAACTCATCCTTGGGTCCGACCTGATGCAGGCTCCCCTCGTGGAGGACGGCCACGAGATGCCCGAGCGCGAGCGCCTCCATCAGGTCGTGTGTCACGAACACCACGGTCTTGGACAATCGCTCCTGCAAGGCCGAGAACTCCTGCTGCAGGTGGTCGCGAGTGACGGCGTCCAGCGCGCCGAACGGCTCATCCATCAGGAGGTAGTCCGGATCGGCGGCGAGCGCCCTCGCGACTCCGACCCGCTGGCGCTGTCCTCCCGAAAGCTCCTCGGGAAAGCGAGCGGCGTACTCGGACGGATCCAAGCTGACCAGCTCGAGCAGCTCGCGAGCCCTCTCCCGCCGTCGTCCGGACGACCATCCGATCATTCGAGGCACGATCCCGACGTTCTCCTCGACGGTCATGTGGGGAAAGAGGCCGATGCCCTGGAACGCGTAGCCGATCGAGCGCCGCAGCTCGACAGGATCGGCTCCGGCAACGTCGACGCCGTCGATCTCCACGGAGCCCTCGGACGGCTCCAGAAGCCGGTTGATCAGCTTGAGGGTCGTGCTCTTCCCCGAGCCGGACGATCCGAGCAGCACGAGTGTCTTGCCCGGAGGGATGTCCAAACAGAGGTCGCGGACCGCGAAGGTCTCGCCGCCGTCGAAGGTCTTCCCGAGGTTCTTGAGCCGGATCACGCCTCGGAACGTAGGAGGAAACCGGAGGCACGACCAACCGCCTCGGCGAGCGCGTTGACGCTCGGCACCTCGGGGAGCGATCCTATCCCATCATGTCGAACGAGATCACCACCGAGGCCGATCGTCGGCTCGAGGAAGCCCTCGAGCGGGCGGGCGCACGCGACCCGCGCGAGTTCTACCGCGAGCGCCTGCGTGAGCTCAAGGGATCCGATCCCCAGGGGTACGAGAAGGCCGTCGCCTACTACCGGGACACGCTCCTCCCAGGCATCGCCTCCGGAAACGTCGAGCCTCTGGCCGCCTGGACCGAGTACGGTCGGCGGCTCGCGCAGGCCCTCGCCCCGGGTCGTACGGTTTCCGTCGACGGATCGGGCCGAGCGCTGCCCTACGAGCCTCCGCCGGTCCTGGACCAGCTGATCCTGCACCTGCCGGACGAAAAGGGGGCTCGCGCCCTGCTGGTCGGGCTCCCTCCGGAACTGTCTCCCGCGCAGCGCGCCACCTACGAGGTGCTCATCCGGGGCCGACAGAAGCTCCCCGAGTCGTAGGAACCCGCCGACGGGGCCCGGTCAGATCCGGTGCTCTTCGTCCACCAGGTAGGCCACGCCCCATGCCCCGAGGCCCAGATGCGTAGCGATCACGGGCGTCGCGGGCGCGGCGAGAATCTCGACGTCGGCACCATACCTCCTACGGAGTCCCCTCGACACCGGCTCGATGATCTCGGGCGTTCCTACGTAGACGATTCCAAAGCGCACCGCTGCGCTTCCGGGGGGAACCCGATCCGTCAACTCGTCCAGAAGCGCCGACCGGGCGCGATCGCGCCCGAAGGTCCTGCCGCACGGGACCACCTGCCCACCCTCGTCCACGTGCAGGAGTGGCTTCATCCCCAGCATCGATCCCAGAACCGCCGTACCACGTCCGACGCGTCCAGAAGCGAGGAGCCTGTCGAACGTGTCGAGCGTGAACAGGATCCCCGATCGCGCACGGATCCGGTTCAGCTCCTCGACGATCTCCTCGGGTGAGCGGCCCATCTCCGCAAGCTCGCACGCCTTGAGGACGAGCAGTCCCTGGAGGAGTGAAATGGCGAGCGAATCGACTAGATGGACGGGCGCTCCCTCGAAGCGGCCCGCTGCGGCTTTGGCCGCACGGAACGTGCCGGACAGAGACGAGCCGAGGATCACGCCTACCACGTGCTCGCCCTCTTCCGCGGCGCGGCCGAAGGTCTCCAAGAAGTGGGCCGGTGCCGGCTGGCTCGTGGTGGGCAGGGCCCTCTGTTCGGAGAGCCGGGCGTGGAAATCCCGGACGGTGATGTCCACACCGTCGCGGAAGGTGCGTCCATCGTCCACCATCAGAAGGGGAGTCACGTGGATCCCGTGGGCGCGGATGATCTCCTCCGGAAGGTCGGCCGCGCTGTCGGTCATGACCGTCACCGGGCGACGCACCAGGAGCGCATGTCGCTTGACGGCTCGCTCGGCCGCCTCGTGCTGGGCGCGCATGTCCTCGGCCTTGTGGGTCACCAGGGTCCCCAGGCCACGCAGGTAGGTGAAAACCCGCTCCGGCTCGTCCGTGTGGACGTGGACCTTCAGGACGTCGTTCATCCGGATGACGATCAACGAGTCGCCACGCTCCCGAAGATCGGCCTGGACGGCGGCCCGCGCCGGCAGATCCGCTCCCCGCACCATCGCCTCGGTACAGAACCGGTATCGCTCCTCCGCGTGCACCGAAGCGAGCGCGCTCTCACCCAGATCGTGCGGCTCCGGAGCCTCGGCCCGAACTTCTCCGTTCGTGGATACCAGGGCCGGATCACCCCGCACCAGCAGCAGCACCCCTTCGAGCAGGCTCACGAATCCCTTGGCGCCGGCGTCCACCACGCCGGCCCGCCGCAGCACCGGTAGGAGCTCGGGGGTCCTGGCCAGGGACGCCCGAGCCCTCTCCACGAGATCGTTCATGAACGGCACGAAGTCCGAAGCGCCGGACTCGGCCGCCGCGACCGCGGTGTCCCGCATCACCGTGAGGATCGTGCCCTCCACCGGTCTCTCCAGAGCCTCATGGAGGTTGCGAACGCCCGCCGACAGGGCGTCGCTGAACTCACGGGTGGTGATTCGAGCCCGGTCCTGGACCCATTCGGCGAAGCCGAGCAGGAAATGGGACAGCATCATCCCACAGTTTCCGCGCGCGCCGAGAACCGCCGCCTGGGCTGCCTCGTGCGCCACCACGGCGACACCTCGGTCCCGGTTGGAACGCAGATGGTCGGCGATGGCGCGGAGGGTGAGCGCCAGATTCGTTCCCGTGTCGCCGTCCGGCACGGGGAACACATTGATTCGGTTCAACTCGCCACGCTGGCGCTGCGCGTGCTCGCACGCCGCGACCAGGGACCGGCGCAGTCGGGGGCCGTCCAGATATCGTATCTGCATCATCTGGAGTATCGGGCTGGCGGGTCCGCCCCGCCAGCGTCAGTTTCAGCGTGTAGGCCTTCGCCCGACCGGACGCGCCGGGCACCTCGACGCATCACGAATCACGAAGAAGGACACCAGGTGAACAGCGAGCCCGTCATCCAGCACTGGCTGGTATCGGTCGTGCGATCGGCAGAGCTCGAGGGAGCCGGGGAGCTCCAGGTTTCGTCGGATACGGGACCGGCGGAAGCCTGGAGCCTGGTCGCCCTCGCGGTGGGCGTCACCGAGGAGGAGCTCGCCGCGCGTGTCGCAGCGCACTATCGGCTCGAAGTGGCGGACGTCACGTCCGCCGACCCCCATGCCCGCAAGTTGGTCCCGGCGAGCGTCGCCAGGAAGCTCCAGGTCCTTCCGCTCCGGTACACGGACCGCGGCGTGGACGTGGCCACGTCCGACCCGGTGAGCATGGAAGCCGAACGGGAGATCGTCCATGTAACGGGCCGGACGGTCCGCTTCCAGGTGGCGGCACCGGACCCGCTCGCCAACGCCCTCCGCGAGACCTATCCGGACGAGGACGAGCCCCACCACCAGCTTCCACCCATGACCCGGGAAGCCAAAGGCGGACCGCACATTCTGGTGGTGGACGACGATGGTGACACCCGGCTGCTCTTCCGGACGATCCTGACTGAGAACGGCTTCCGGGTCGATGACGCCGAGGACGGTCCGCAAGCGCTCGACATGTTGGCGTCCGGCGACGGCTACGACCTCGTCACCCTGGACTTGAAGATGGAGGAGATGCAGGGCCTCGAGGTGCTCAGGCGAATTCGGTCACGGGTGGCCACTGCGAGCCTGCCGGTGGTGGTCGCGACCGGCTCGGACGATCCGGCGGTGGAGATGGAGCTCTTCGAAGCCGGCGCGGACGATTTCGTCGTGAAGCCGGTGGATCCTCCGCGGTTCGTGCTCCGGATCCGGGCGGTTCTCCGGCGACGGGGTTCGAGCCTTCTCGGCATGGGAGGGCCCCTCTGAAGCCAGACCCGGGAGGCGCCACGCCGGGATCGGGTATGTTCGGCGATCGCCTAACGACCGGAGGCGAGTGGGTGTCCAATAGCGTGAGACCATGACTTCCGACGAGAATCCCTCAGGCCTTCGCCAGTTCATCGCGGAAATGCGCCGCCGCCACGTGGTGCGTTTCGCCATCTGGTACTGCGCCGCCACCTTCGTGGTGCTCCAGCTCGCGGAGATCGTCTTTCCCGCGTTCGGGATAGGCGAGGGCGTTCTGCGCATGCTGGTCATCGGCCTGATGCTCGCCTTCCCTCCGGCGATTCTTCTCGCGTGGGTCTTCGACCTCACCCACGAGGGCATCAAGCGTACCGAGGACCTTCCCCCCGAACGTCGGCCCGGCTCCCTCCTGCCGCGCCTCGCGCTGCTGGGCGTGACCTTCTTCGTCGTCGGAGGCCTGGCGCTCTGGCTCGCGGGTGCCATGGGATCGGAGGAAGGGATGTTCGCCGAGCCGGCCAGCCAGGAGGGGATGGCCAGGAATGCCGCCTTCGACCCCAGCCAGCCGATCCGCTCCCTGGCGGTGCTCCCGCTCGAGAACCTTTCGGCCGATACGGCCCAGAACTACTTCACGGCCGGCATGCACGAGGAGCTCATCTCCGAGCTGAGCCAGGTCTCCGGGCTGCGGGTCGTATCGCGCACCTCGGTCATGCAATACGCGGGCACCACGAAGTCCGTCCCGGTGATCGGAAAGGAGCTCGGCGTCGACGCCCTCATCGAAGGATCGGTCCAGAAGGCGGGCGACGCGGTGCGGATCACGGTCCAACTCGTGAGCGCCGCGAACGACAGCAGCATCTGGTCGAACAGCTACGACCGGAAGCTCGACGACGTGCTGCAGCTCCAGAGCGACGTCGCCCACCAGATCGTCACCAAGATCCTCGGCGAGATCAATCCGGAGGACGAGTCCGCGCTGCGCCGTGCCTCGACCCAACGGGTCGCTCCCAACGCCCAGGACGCCTACCTGCGGGGCAAGTACGCTTATGAGCGGGGCACGCACCGAGGATACCAGGAGGCCCTACGGCACTTCCAGGATGCGATCCGGGCGGATTCCACGTTCGCCTCCGCCTACGCCGGCCTCGCGGGAGCACGCTTCCTCCTGAGCGTGGAGAAGCCCACGAGGGATTCCACGGAACTGGTGCACGCGCTGGGCGACGCGGAGCACGCGCTCGCGTTGGACAGCCAGTCGGTGGAGGCCCGCGAAGTCCTCGCCTTCATTCGCAAGGGCATCCAGGCGATCGCGGCCAAGGCCCCGGTCGACGTGCCGCCCACCCCCCCGACGACGCCTCGGACTTCCGGCAGGACGGGCGTACGCGTCCTGCGGGTGCCGGGCATGGCCGACTCGGTCGTCGTGAACGTGGGCTCGTTCGACACCACGATGGTGGGCGCGCTCACCCAGCTCGGGCAGCGCATCGAAGAACAGGTGCGGCGCGACACCTATGGAGCCGCGCGCGCCGGACGGATCTCGCTGATGTCATCCGCGTGGCAGCTCATGTCAACCGGGCAGTTCGACGCCGCCGCCGGCATCCTCCAGGGTGTCGTCGACGATTCGCCCGACAACCCCATGGCGTGGGACATGCTGGTCCGCGCGCAAGTCGCCTCGGGCAACCTCGACGGCGTGGTCTCCGCCGTGCGGGCCTGGAGCGAGTCCAGCGCGCCCGGAGCCCCGGACGCGGCATCGGCCGAGGACCTGCAGGCGCGGATACGGCGGGGCGGGATGCGCGGGTACTGGCAGTGGAGTCTGGGCCGACTGGACGCTCGCCAGAAGGCGGGTGACGACGTGCCGCGGGTCGAGCTCGCCGCCGCCCACGCGGCACTCGGCGACAACGACGAGGCACTGAAGCTCCTGGCCGAAGCGTTCAGCCGGGGAGAGCGGGGGCTCTTCACCTTGCAGTTCGACCCGGCGTGGGACGGCCTACGCAACGATTCCCGCTTCGTGGAGCTGGCTCGGGAGGCCCGCAACCTCCGGTACTCGCCCGCGTTGCACGGCGGTCGGCCCGGGGGCGACAGGCGGCGCTGAACGGCCGTCCGACGCTCCCGGGGCCGCGAGCGTCTACTCCAGGACGTGGATGTTCTTGGCCGCGCACATGTCCTTGAGGATCTTCGGCCAGACCGTCACCGACACCTCACCCAGGTGCGCCTTCTTCAGGATCGCCATATACGTGCGTGACTGCCCGATTCCCCCGCCGATGCTCAAGGGCAGGTCTCCGCTGATGATTCCCTGATGGTAGGGGAACCGCAGGAAGTCCTCCTGGCCCGACATCTCGAGCTGCTTCTTCAAGGAGTCGGCATCCACACGAATCCCCATCGACGTCAGCTCGTGACGTCGGCCGGTGACCGGGTTCCAGACGAGGATGTCACCGTTCAGCCCGTGCATGGCTCGGCCGTCGGCGCTGGTGGTCTCCGTCACCCAGTCGTCGTAGTCGGCGGCGCGCATCTCGTGGGGATAGCCGTCGGCGAGCGGCCAACCGATTCCATAGATGAAGATCGCCGGGTACTCCTGGAGGATCCTCGTCTCGCGCGCCTTCCGCGGAAGGTCGGGGTAGCGCTCGAGTATCTCTTCGGCGTGCAGAAAAGTGAGCTCGTCGGGAAGATCCGGCCAACGCTTCACGGAGAGCGCGGGAAAGAGCTCGTGGGCGCGTGCTTCGGCCTCTTTGAGGACCTTCCAGATCCGCTTGACCACGTCGGTGAGGAAATCGAGGTTCCGGTCCGCAGCCGTGATCACCCTCTCCCAGTCCCATTGGTCCACGTATGCGCTGTGGTCGTGGTCGAGGAAGTAGTCCTTCCGTACGGCGCGCATGTCGGTGATGATCCCCTCACCCGGCTTCATGCCGAGCTGCCTCAAGGCCACGCGCTTCCACTTCGTGGCGGCCTGCACGACTTGGGCGTCCAGGGGATGCTCATCCCGGTCGTTGGAGATGTGGAACTGCACCGGCGTGCGGGAGCCGTCCCGGTCGAGCATGTCGTTGACTCCGCTCTCCGCATCCACGATCAGGGGCACGGTGACCCGCATGAGTCCGAGCTCGCGGCAGAGACCCTCCTCGATGGTGTCCTTGACTGCGAAGAGCGCCTCCTGGGTCTCGCGGGGGGTCAGGACCGAGGCGTAGTCCGCGGGGAGCACCTTCTCCAGGTCGGCGTAGTTACCGATGCCGGGTCCGGCCAGGTCGGCCAGCTTGTCGTCCATTGGTGATCCGTCCTTTTCGGGAGAAAAGCCCGAGGCGGGGCAGGACGGGGGTTCGGAGGACCCCGGGATGTTGGTTGAGAATGGCACGGGGCGAGCCGCCGTTCAAGGGATTCGTGATCAGAATCGCGAATCCCGGCTCGCGGCGTCGCCCACCGCCGTCGGCACATGCCCGCAGGACGGCTCCGGCGAGTGCGGTCTCTCGATCGGAGCGCGTCTCGGCCGCCATACCTTGACATTCGACAACAGCTACCCCGAGTATTGTCGAGCGTCGAGGCCTTGATACCGGACCACTGACCGATGACAAAACACGCCGATCTCCTCCAGGGCACGCTCGATTTGCTCATTCTGAAGACCCTGGTGCTCGGACCGCTCCACGGCTGGGCCGTCTCCAAGCGTCTACGCCAACTCTCCGGTGACGTGTTGAGCGTCGGCCAGGGGAGCCTCTACCCCGCCCTCTACCGCCTCGAGGACAAGGGGTGGATCGAAGCGGAGTGGGGGAAGAGCGCCGAAGGGAGGCGAGCGAAGATCTACACCCTTACGGCGGACGGGCGAAAGCAACTCCAGGCAGCACGCTCGGAGTGGAAGGCGTTTTCCGGCGCGGTAGATCGAGTGCTTCAGGCTACGTGAGGGGGGGGAATGATGAAGGTGAGGGGGGGACGATGAACAGGTGGCTGCGGAGGCTCGTGCGCCGCGCCCGGGCGCTCTTGCGTGTCGGTGCGGTCGACGAGGAGATGGACGAGGAGATCCGGCTCCATATCGCCCTGGAGACCGAAGAGCTCATGCGCCTCGAGGGTCTCTCGCGGGAGGAGGCCCGTCGGCGGGCCCTGATCGCGTTCGGCGGCATCGAGCGCACCCGAGTGCGACACCGCGAGGCGCGGGGCGTGACCTGGATCGAGCACCGCTTCCAGGACCTCCGTTACGCGCTCCGCGGCCTGAGGAACCGGCCCGGGTTCTCGGCGGCCGTCGTGCTGACCCTCGCGCTCGGCATCGGCGCCAACTCCGCAATGTTCCAGGTCGTGGACCGGCTGCTCTTCCGCCCGCCGCCGATGATGAAAGACGCGGCACACGTGCACCGCGTCTACCTGGAGTCGACCTGGCGCGACAAGCGGTCCGCCAGCAGTTGGGTCCAGTACGCGCGCTACGTCGACCTCACACGTGACACGCACTCCTTCGAGCGCACGGCGGAGTTCACGTCCCGCAAGCTCGCGATCGGCGTGGGCACGGATGCCCACGAGATGACCGTGGGCATCGTCAGTGCCCCTTTCTTCGACATGTTCGACGCGCCTCCCGCGCTCGGCCGATACTTCGCGCAGGACGAAGACACCCCGCCGGACGCCACGCCGGTCGCCGTCCTCGGCTACGGCTTCTGGGAGACTCGCTATGGGGGCGCGAAGGACGTGCTGGGCAAGACGGTCCAGATCGGTGCGACCCGGTACACGATCGTCGGCGTGGCGCCTAGAGGCTTCGTCGGGGTGTGGCCGGAGACACCTCCCGCCGCCTTCGTTTCCGCCGCGGCCTACGGGGCGGAGATCGGTGCCCACGTCGGAAAACCGGGCGAGGACTGGTGGCGGACCTATCACTGGACGTGGGCCGAGATGCTGGTCGAGCGGAAGCCCGGCGTGAGCATGGAGGAAGCGAACGCCGATCTTACCCAGGCGTACATCCGCAGCTACCAGACCCAGCGCGCCGACAATGCGTGGATGCCGCCCCTCGACCTGGCCAAGCCGCGCGCGATGGCGGCCTCGGTGCTGAGCGACCGGGGCCCGAACGAGTCGAGCCTCGCCAAGGTGGCGACCTGGATCGGCGGCGTGGCCCTGATCGTCTGGCTGATCGCGTGCGTGAACGTCGCCAACCTCCTGCTCTCGCGCGCGGTGCAGCGGCGACGCGAGATCGCGGTCCGCCTCGCGCTCGGAGTGAGCCGGGCCCGACTCGCCGCGCAGCTGCTGACCGAGAGCCTCGTCCTCGCGGCGCTCGGAGGCATCGGAGGCGTCACGCTGGCTCAGTGGGGAGGCGGCACGCTCCGCTCGATCTTCCTTTCCGGGCAATCGGACTCTGCGTCACTTTCGGTCGTGGGAGACGCCCGCACGATGGTCTACGCCGGCGCCGCCGCGCTCCTGGCAGGTGTCCTGGCCGGCCTGACCCCGCTCGTGCGCACACGCCGAGCCGACCTCACCCACGATCTGCGCCAGGGAGTGCGCGAGGGTACGCATCAGCACTCCTGGCTCCGCGGGGGACTCCTCCTCTTCCAGGGAACACTCTCCGTGGTGCTCCTCGTTGGCGCGGGCCTCTTCGTGCGGAGCCTGGACAACGTGCGCTCGGTTCGACTGGGCTACGACCCCGAGCAGATCGCCGAGGTCGACCTCGAGATGCGAGGCGTCGATCTCGACAGCGCGAAGAGCGTCGCGCTTCTCGAGACGCTCCGGTCCGCGGCCGCGGGAGTACCCGGCGTCACGCATGTGTCCCGCCAGCTCACAACGCCGTTCTGGAACACCTGGGTGGTCGAATTGCATGTGGAAGGCATCGACTCGGTGAGCCGGCTCGGGCAGTTCGAACTGAACGCCGTCTCGCCGGGCTACTTCACCACGATGGGCACGCGCATCCTGCGTGGCCGGGGGATCGAGCCGACGGACATCGCCGGGGCACCACGGGTCATGGTCGTGAGCGAGGCGATGGCGCGCACGCTCTGGCCACAGGACGACGCGCTCGGAAAGTGCGTGCGGGTGCAGTCGGACACGGTTCCGTGCACCACGGTCGTGGGGATCGCCGAAAACATCAAAGCCAGCGAGCTGGGCGACGACTCCGGACTCTACTACTACCTGCCGACCGCTCAATTCGCCCCGGAGCAGGGAGGGCTGTTCGTTCGCGTCAGAGGAGACGCGCAGGCCGCCAAGGAACGGATCCGAAAGGCGCTCCAGGCCGAGATGCCCGGGGTTTCGTACGTCAACGTGACACCGTTCTCCGACATCGTCGGCCAGCAGACGCAGCCCTGGAGGGTCGGAGCCACCATGTTCGTCTTCTTCGGTCTGCTCGCGCTCACGCTGGCCCTGATCGGCCTCTACAGCGTGATCTCGTTCAACGTGGGCCAGCGCATCCACGAACTCGGCGTGCGCGTCGCCCTGGGTGCGACGGTCCCGGACCTAGTGCGCCTGGTGGTGGGCGGCGGCATGAAGCTCGCCGTGGCGGGCGTAGTGCTGGGAAGCACGCTCGCGGCACTGGTCGGCCGCTGGGTCGAGCCCCTCTTGTTCCAAGAGTCGCCACACGATCCCTGGGTGTTCGCATCGGTGGCCGTCGTGCTTCTGTCGGTCGCGGGGCTGGCGAGCTTCATTCCGGCCCGCCGCGCCGCACGAGTAGACCCGGTCCAGGCACTTCGGACGGAGTGAGCGTCCGGACGCCCAGGACGGTGGGCGAGCGCATGCTCAGCGGTGTGCGCCGCCGTCTTCCACGCTGACCCGCACCGGGTGCGCCAACCGCTCGGCGAACGCGTCCAGATAGGCCCACCAGTCCTCGACGGACCGGTAGTCGCCACTCGCGGTCCAACCTGCCCCGGTGTAGAAGACCACGGGTTCGCCAGGCAGGGCCGTCGTCTCGAGCAGGTAGTGGTCCCCGGTCTCCCGAATGGCCACGACCTGGTCGTTCGGAAGGAGCACGCCCGTGCCGAGATTCCCGTGTCCGCCGTTGGCGCGGTCCACGGGCCCCCAGGTGCTCATCCAGGCCCAGTGGTGGACGCGGCTCGTGCTGCCCACGAGGCCCTCGCGCTTCACCGTGCCCGCCACGACGTGGATCGTGTCGGACGGCGCGCTGAAGGTGCACGCCTGCCTGAAGAGGTTCTGCCCGGCGTCCATGGTGATTCGCTTCACCTCGCCGACCCGGGTGCGGCCCGCGTCCCACGGGTCGTAGTGGAGCTCGAAGACCACTCGCACGGGGCCGTCGGCGAGGATCCGGTAGGATCGGAAGTTCCCGGCACGGTACATCCGGCCGTCGCGCCATACTGCGGTGCCCCCCGCCCCCAGCGACTCGCCCACCGTGAAGAAGTCCGCCCCCTCGCCCGTGTCGACGTGGTAGGAGCCCTCCTTCGCGTACCAGTGACGCACTACGAGGCGGTGCACGCTCTTGAGCCAGACGTCGATGCCACTGCTCACCAGCGGCTCGACCTTCCGGAGGCCCTCGCCGTACATCCGGAACGCGATGCGGTCCGATTCCCACGCAACGTCGTCACGGTTGGCGTCGTGCATGACGAAGACCCGCGGCGCGAGCGAATCGGCCGGCCGGGCCTCGACACGGAAACGGCGGACCTCGTGGGGCCGAAAGGAGGCGAGGAACAGAAGGGAGTCCGGAGCCCCGTCGCCGTCGGCGTCGAGCCCCTGGCTCAGCAGCTCGGTGCCGCTCGCCGCGTCCAGGACACGAAGGTGGCGCGGACCTGCCGCCGGCAGCGCCCGTCGGACCGTCGACCATGCCAAGGACAGGGTCTCGTCCGGCCGGTCCATGGCGAGCGGGTTATCCGCTCGCACGACGAGCTGCGCGGAGACGGGCCGAACCCCGAGCGTCGCCATGATGACCAGCACCGCGGCCCCGACTCCGGAAGCCCGACGGCCGACCGCTGCGGGAATGGAACGGCCCGTGGGCATGGAGAGTCTCGTTCGGATCATCGAATCGTGGGTGTGGCCGGAGACGGATGCGCTATCTTCTGCCCAGCCTCACGGTCCCGTCAATGGGAGAAGCATCCGGATGTTCCGGTATACGTATTGGTGAAGACGTGGACGCCCCTTGCTGGCGTGCCTGACGGTCGGTCTGCTGGCTGGAGGATGGAGCTGCAACTCGCCCGAGTCGACGGGGAACAGCCGACCGACACAGCCCAAGCCGCCGGCCGACACTTCCTCGGCCACCTTTCGGAATCCGCTCAACGAAAGCGGGCCGGATCCTTGGATGACGTACTACGAGGGCAACTACTACCTGGCGGCGATCACCTGGGGAGGGCCCTCCGTCGGCCTCACCATGAAGAAGGCCCCAGGCATCGAGGCGCTCAAATCGGCCGGGGCGGTGCAGATCTTCCAGGACTCCGACGCCAACGGCGTCTACGGCCCTGGACACAACACGTTCTTCACGTCGCCCGATGGGACCGAGGACTGGATCGTCTACCATGCGAACGATCTGCCGACGGACGGATGCGACATGGGACGGACGACGCGCATCCAGAAGTTCACGTGGAACACGGACGGCACCCCCCACTTCGGCATTCCGGTGTCGACCGGAACGGCACTGCCCTTCCCTTCCGGCGAGGGCCGGTAGGAACGCGGGAGGCCCGAGTCAGTCCGCGCTCGGGTCGACCGCCTCGAAGACTCCCGTGCTACGGTTCTTCCGCACGTTGTCCCACCGGAAGATGCGCCCGTTCATGGTGACGTAGACCCCGGCCGGCAGTGATTGCACGGCGGTCACGGCGCCCCCGAGGTTGAAGAGCCCGTCGGAGCTGCCGAAGGCGATCGGGATCATGGCGCCGGTGAGCACGATGGTCTTGTCCTTCACGCCTGCGGCCAAGACGCGGGCCGTGTCCACCATCGTGTCGGTCCCGTGCGTGATGACGATGTGGCGCTCGGGGGCATCGGCGCAGTTGTGCGCGATGAGCTCGCGATCGGCGTCGGTCATCTCGAGCGAGTCGATCATCATGAGGGTGCGCACCTGGACGTTCACGCGGCAGCGACCGAGCTCGAGCATCTCCGGCAGATGGGTGTCCTGGAAGAAGAGACGCCCGTGGATCTCGTCGTACTCCTTGTCGAAGGTGCCTCCCGTGACGAAGAGGCGGATGGGCTCGCTCAAGCTGGGTCACTCCCTATGGTGGGACGCACGAACCTCGAAAGCTCCGATTCGGACGCCGCTGCGGCAAGCGCGGGCGAGAATCCGGAAGGCGACTGCGGAGCCCGCCGGCCGACCGTAGATTGCGCCGATCCGGAATCGAAAGGAGCTCTCGTCATGCCGCGCACCCACCCCCGTCCGTCGTGGTTCCGCCACGCATTCACCGCACTTCTGGCGCTTTGCCTCCCGTCGACGGCCGTGTCCCAGGCACCCCCCACGCCGGCGGGCCCCGACTCCACGGCCAAGGCGCTGGTGGGTGCCCGGCTGTTCGACGGAACCGGCGCCCCGGTGCGTGAGGACATGGTCATCGTCGTGCGCGACGCACGGATCGCCGAGATCTTTCCGGCCGGGAGCCGGGCGCTTCCGTCGGATGCCCGCGTGATCGACGTCGCCGGACGTACCATCGTCCCCGGAATCATCGACGGTCATGTGCATCTGGCCACGGAGCCGGATGGGGAGGACAGCCCGGATCGGGCCCAGGCGCGTCTGCGGTCCGCTCTGTACGGAGGCGTCACGACGGTGCGCGACATGGCGGGTGACGCGCGGCGGCTGGCCGACCTCGCGCGGGACGCGCTCGTGGGATCCGTCGAGAGCCCCCACATCTACTATGCGGCACTGATGGCGGGCCCGGCCTTCTTCAAGGACCCGCGCACGGCGAGCTCGGCCCGAGGACGCATAGCCGGTGAGGTTCCTTGGATGCGCGCCATTACGCCGGACATGGACCTCGCGAGAGTGGTCGCCGAAGCCCACGGCACCGGCGCGACCGCGCTCAAGCTGTATGCGCTCCTCACCCCCGCAGAGGTGCAGCGGCTGAGCGCGGAGGCCCACCGCCAGGGCATGCGCGTCTGGGCCCACGCCAACCTCGACCCGGCGAAGCCGATGGCGGTGGCTCGCGGCGGAGTCGACGCGATGTCCCATGCCTCGATGTTGAGCGCCGTGTTGTCCCCGGCCGAGCTGAAGGCGGCACGCGAGTCGGCGGAGAAGGGGGTGGTGCCCGAGCTACGCTCCCCCGCCCTGGACAGCCTCTTCGGCGAGATGCGGGCGAGGGGGACGATCTTCGAGCCCACCCTCTTCATCTACGGCAAGGACAACGCTCGGGAGCGCCTGGCGGCCGGCATCACCAGGGCGGCCATCGGTGCCGGCGTGACCCTCATGGCCGGCACCGACTCGATCGGAGCCCCGACCCTGGATTCCCTGCCCAACATCCACCGCGAGCTGGCGGCGCTGGTGGAGGAAGCCGGCCTGAGCCCGGCAGACGCACTGCTCGCGGCCACCCGCAACGCCGCCGAGGCCATCGGGATCGATGACACGACCGGTACGCTCCAACCCGGCAAGGCGGCGGACCTGGTGGTTCTCGATGCCGACCCGCTCGCCGACATCCACAACACGACGCGCATCCGCTTCGTCATGAAGTCGGGACGAATCTTTCGGAAGAAACCCGTCGGGGAATCCACGCGCACGCCGGGCTGACCGACGCCCTGAACCCTTCGCGGACCGCCCCTTTCACCGCTCCACGTCGGCGCGGCTCACCCGCCAGGTCACCGTTCCCTCCAGCGGATCGCTCGTCAGTGCGTACCCTCCCGCCCCCGGACGGAGCTCCAGGGTGTGGAGCGTGTCGTCCGGGAGCGCGAAGGCGCCCGCGACCGCACCGTCGTCCGTGCTGAACACGCGCAGCTCGATGTGGCGCCAGTCCATAGCCGCCGTGCTCTGGGCCAGAGCGATGCGCGGAATGGCGGAGTGGTCCTTGACCAGAAGGACGACCGGGATTCGACCCACCCGGATGTCGCGCCACCCGCCGCCGGCGTAGGCCCTGCCCGTCTGATAGTCGATCCAGGCTCCGGGCGGCAGATAGACGCGCCTGTGCTCGATCGTGTCGAAGAGCGGCGCGACCAGCAGGTCCGAGCCGAACATGTACTCGTCGTCGACCAGCCACGACGTCGGGTCGTCAGGGAACTCGAAGAACAGGGTGCGAAGCATCGGCCATCCGTGCTCCGACGACGCCTTCGCCTGCGCATACACGTAGGGCATCAGCTCATACTTCAGATCGACAGTGCGACGGAACTCTGCCACGAACGTCGAGTCGTACGTCCACGGCTCGCGGGGCGGGGCGCCGTGCGTGCGGAGTGCGAGGTGAGCATGCCGAAGGCGAGCCACCGGCCGTACAGCTCCTCGTCCGGGCGGCTCAGGAAGCCCCCGATGTCATGGCTCCAGTATGTGAAGCCCGAGAGCCCGAACGAGAGCCCGGCCCGCAACGTCGCGGCCATGGCCGAGTTGGTGTTCTCGGCGTCTCCTCCCCAATGCAACGGATAGCGTTGGCTTCCCGCCCAGATGATCCCTCCCCCGGTCGTCTGCTTGGTGATCTCCCAGACGGTCTTGTTGTAGCGCACGGGATAGAGGTTGTGCTCGTACCACCCCGTGCGACCGGAGTGGTAGAGCCCGGTGAGCGGCGCGGCCTCCCCGAAATCCGCCTTGATGGCGCCCACCCCCAGGTCCAGCAGGCTCTTCAGCTTCGCCTGGTACCACCGCACCGTGGCCGGGTTGCTGAAGTCCAGCACGGCGTCCTCCGGCGCGATGCGGCCTCCCTGGTCCCGGACGGCCAGACCGTTCTGCGCGATTTCGTCGAACAACGCGTTCTTGCTCGTGAAG
Source organism: uncultured Gemmatimonadales bacterium (assembly GCA_963751265.1). Lineage (GTDB taxonomy): Bacteria > Gemmatimonadota > Gemmatimonadetes > Longimicrobiales > Gaopeijiaceae > SZUA-318. Next base: position 107,873 of record CAVVTU010000007.1, read on the forward strand.
TACGGGTACTGCCACAAGCTGATGTGGAAGCCCTCCTTCCCGAGGTCCCGGATCATGCCCTGCGGATCCGGAAAGCGGGTCGAGGAAAACCCGTAGTCGTTTCTCCATTCGGTCTCGAACCAGCCGGTGTCGATGTGGATCACGTCGCAGGGGATCCGGTACCGGCGCAGCCGGGCCGCGACGTCGCGCACCTCCGCCTCGGACCGGTAGGTGATCCGGCTCATCCAGAGGCCGAACGACCAGAGCGGAGGGACCGGGCTCCGTCCCGTGAGCGCCGTGTACTCGCTCAGCACGTCCTTCGGACTCCCCAGGAACACGAAGAGGTCCATCACCTCGTCGCCCGTGTAGATGGCCGTATGCTGGTCGAAGTCGTGCCCGAAGTCGAAGGTGAGGGGTGCGCTCGTGTGGGCGAAGATCCCGTAGCCGTTGCTGCTCATGAAGAACGGGATGGCCTTGTATTGGAAGCGGTCCTGCGCGCCCCCGGCATCGTGCAGGTACATGACCATCTTCTGGCCGCGCTTGTTCAGCCGCGTGAAGGACTCCCCGGCGCCGAAGATCTTCTCGTCGTGCTGGAGCTCGAAGACGGCGGCCGTGCTGCGCCCCATGTCCCGCGAGCGCCGAACGAAGGAGAAGGGCGTGTACGACGTGATGGACTCAGGGTCGCCGCGCGACTGCGTGCGCGTGAGCAGCGTGCCGGTCGAATCGTAGAACTCGATGTGCCAGGGATTCTCGATCAGGCGGACCTCCCCGTACCGGCTCCGCCAGGTCACGATGCTGTCACCCGCGTCGAGCGTCCACGAGTGGTCGGTGGGCACCGGGCCGGCGAGCATCAGGGAGTCGGCGTCGCGACGTGCCTCCGCGGGCAGGTTCCGCGTGAAGAAGCGCAGGCGCACCGTGCGCGGCGACACGAACGTGATCTCGAACGGAAGAGCCTGGTCCCGGTCGTATTCGGAGGCCGGAAACTCGTTCGAACGCGCGGGATCGAGCGTCGTCGAGACCTTGTCGAAGTCGAAATGGGCCCGTCTCTCGTAGCGATCCCACTGGAGCACGCCCTCACCACTGGACGGATCGAAGCTCACGACGCGACTCGCGACGAAGTGCACCCGGTCCGGCTTCACGAAGTCCTCGCTGACATCGACCACGCCGCTCATGAGCGGCGGCCGAACCGCGGCGTGCGGCCCGGTCTGAGCGGCGGTCGCACGAGGGAGAAGCAGGCAGCCGACCAACAGCCAGGCCAGATGCGGGCTCTGAAGCCAAGGGCAACGACGGGACTCCGCGGGCTCGTCCATCGTACCTCTCCGGTCGGCTTGGGTCGCGTCGCACAGTAGAGCGCCGAGGAAAGGCCAGCAACCCGGGGTTTGACCGGGAACGGCTCAGGCCGGAGAATGGGGGAAAACCACTCCGTACAGGTGCCGAGGATGAGCTACGAGTTGAAGGACCTTTCCTACCAGGACGCCGCCCGCGACCCCGACGTCATGCTGTCCAACCTGCGCCGGGACTTCGAGCCCCGGATCTCGGTCGGCATCTGGTACTTCACGCCGGGAGGCGGGCGATTCCACGACCGCTTCGTCCCGGAAGCCACCGTCGAGCAACGTCTGGAGATGGCGGCGGAGATGGCCGATCTGGGCATCACCGGCATCGAGGCCCACTACCCCGCGGAGATCGACGAGTCCAACGCCGGGCTGTACCGACGGCTCGGCGAGGAGACCGGCATCCACCTGGTCGCGGTCCCGTTCTCGCACTTCTTCGATCCGGCCTTCGAGTTCGGGAGCCTGTCGAGCCCGGATCCCAGGGTCCGGGAGCGGGCCGTGGAGATCGCGGTGGGAGGACTCCGGGTGGTCAAGGAGATGGGCGCTCGCTGCGCGATCTCCTGGCCCGGAATGGACGGCTACCGATACCTGCACGGCAAGCCGTTCATGCATATGTGGGATCTCTTCGAGGGGGCCATGGCGGAGGCGATGGACGAGGTGCCCGGCGTGCGGGTGGCCATCGAGCCGAAACCGTACGAGCCCGCGCCGAACAACATCTACCGGACGACCGCCGAGGGCATCCTCGCGGCGCAGCGGATCGAGCGACGCCTGAGCCATCCGGAGAACCGGCGCATCCTCGACGCCGGAGGATGTCTCGTGGGCCTCAATCCCGAGGTCGGCCATGTGAAGATGGGCTTCGAGGTGCTGCCCGCCGCGTTCTCGCTCGTGGCGATGGAGCGGCGCCTCGCGCACACGCACTGGAACAGCCAACCCGAGGGCAACTACGATCAGGACAACGACGTCGGGGTGGTCAACATGCCCGAGGCCGAAGCGCTCCTCTACGCGCTCTGGGCCATCGGCTACGAGGAGTATATGGGCATCGACGTCTTCCCCGAGAACATGCCCGTCCGCCGCGCCGTCGAGCTCAACGTCCTGGCCCTGGAGCGGCTGCGTGAGAGGGTCTCGCGACTCCCTCACGAGGAGATCCTGGACTGCCACCTGAGGCCGGCGGCGCACCGGGGCGATCTCGAGGAGATCCTGATCCGGCACTGGTGACCGCCACCCGGCCGGAGGATGGGACGAGGCCCCGGCAGGATCGAGGTGTCGCGGCCGCCGACGCGCGGACTCCCTTGACCACGGGCCGAAGGTGGCGCATCGTGGCCCCCTGTCAGGGCACCCCCCGATCTCCATCCAGGAGTCCCCCCATGCCCGCGTTGCGTAAGGTCCTGCTTCTCGCCTCCGTGTGCGCATTCGTAGCGTGTGACGGGCCCGTCACGGCACCGACCCCCGAGTCCTCCGTGGCGCCTCCCACGCCGTCGGCTGCGTCGGACGGTGCCGGTGCGGCCGCCCAGTTCGCCGGAGGGCTCACCGTCCTGGCGTCGGGTACCGACCTCCAGTCCTTCGTGGACGCCGCCAATGCGAGGCTGGCCGCCCTGGGTGCCCGGTTCACCATCCACCATGCGGAGTGGATCGACGCCTCGGGCAACACGAACGCGGCCAAGATCGTCTTCGCCAACGATCGCACGCTGCGCCTCGGTTCGCGTTGGGTGCCCGGTGACCCGCGCCGTGGAGCGACCGGCGCCGACCTCACGGAGGGGAGCTTCGCGCCCTACGCGGTCGCCAACGGCGCCATCCCGACCGAAGCCATCGTGGACGCCACGTTCGACACATGGAACGCCGTGTCCTGCTCCAACCTCCGGGTGGACAAGGTGTCGATCCCGAGCGGGGTCTTTCCGTCGGCGATCCTGAGCCTCCCGGGGTACACCAGCGACCCGTTCGCGGCCGACATTTCCACGATCGGCTTTCTCCCGGGCTGGCTTTTCGACGCCGTTCTCGGACCCGGAGCCAGCGGCTCCGTTCTCGGAGTGACGTTCACGTCGGTCTGGGTCGACATCGACGGCAACCCGACCGACATCGACCACGACCATCGGGACGACACGGCGTTCAAGGAAGTGTGGTACAACGACGACTTTCTGTGGACGGATCAGGGCGGTACGGTCTTCGACCCGTTCGTGGACATCCAGACGATCGCGCTCCACGAGAACGGGCACGCCGTCGAGCTCGGGCACTTCGGCAAGCTGACCGCCCACTACACGAAGAAGGGACTCCGCATTCAGGCCTCACCGCGGGCCGTCATGAACGCGACCTACCTCGGCACGTTGCACAGACCCCGGGGGACCGACATCGCGGCGATGTGCAGCGACTACGGCTCCTGGTAGTCGAAGCCCACCCCGATCGGACATTCCAGAAGCTCCGCCGGCGCCCGCGACACCCAGGGCGCCGGCCGGGGTAGGTTCATCCACGAGTGGCCAGGAGTCTGAACGATCGAGGATGCAGCCGTGAGCTTCACTGCCATAGATCCCACCACCGGAGAACGCCTCTCCACCCACCCCGCCACGCCTCCCGACGAGGTCGCGAAGATCGTCGAGCGAGCGCATGCTGCCCACCTGGCATGGCGTGACACCCCGTTCTCGACGCGCGCCGAGTGCCTGGAGATCCTCGGTGGCCTCCTGCGCGAACGGGCGGACGAGTACGGACGGCTCATGACCCGGGAGATGGGCAAGCCGGTCTCCCAGGGGGTGTCCGAGGCCGAGAAGTGCGCCCTCGCGGCCGACTACTACGCCGAGCACGGAGAGGCCTTCCTCGAGCCCGAGCCCGTGGTCACCGACGCCACCCGGAGCTACTGGACGTATCGGCCGCTCGGCGTCGTGCTCGGGATCATGCCCTGGAACTTCCCCTTCTGGCAGGTGATCCGCTGGGCGACGCCCGCCCTGGCCGCGGGCAACGCCGCACTCCTCAAGCACGCGCCGAACGTGCCAGGCTGCGCCCTCGCGCTCGAGAAGCTCTTCCGCGACGCCAGCTTTCCGCCCGACCTGTTCCGCAACCTCTTCATCGACACCGACGCGACCGGCGACCTGATCGACCACCGGCTGGTGCGGGGCGTGAGCCTGACCGGGAGCGTGCGCGCCGGAACGTCCGTGGCGGCCAAAGCCGGCGCAGCCCTCAAGAAGTCCGTGCTGGAGCTCGGCGGGAGTGATCCGAGCATCGTGCTCGCCGATGCCGACCTCGACGCCGCCGTTTCGAGCTGTGTCTTCGGGCGACTCCTGAACAACGGGCAGAGCTGTATCGCGGCCAAACGCTTCATCGTCGTGGAAGAGATCGCCGAAGACTTCACCAAGAAGCTGCTGACGCACATGAGGGCGGCCGTCATGGGCGACCCCATGGACAAGAACACAGTCGTCGGTCCCATGGCCAGGGAGGACCTGCGCGACGGGTTGCACGACCAGGTGCGACGCTCGGTGGACGCGGGTGCGACGCTCGCTCTGGGCGGCGAGGTGCCGGACCAGCCCGGCTGGTGGTATCCGCCGACCGTCCTGACGGACGTCGGGCCCGGCATGCCCGCCTACGCGGAGGAGCTCTTCGGACCCGTGGCCGCGGTGATCCGCGCACGAGACACCGCGGACGCGATCCGCATCGCGAACGACACCCGCTACGGGCTCGGCGCCGCGATCTACACCGGAGACGACCAGCTCGGCGAGCGCATTGCCGCCGAGCTGATCGACGCCGGCAACTGCTTCGTCAACGGGATCGTGAAGTCGGACCCCCGCCTGCCCTTCGGCGGCATCAAGGACAGCGGCTACGGACGGGAGCTGTCACCCCTGGGCATCCGTGAGTTCACCAACATCAAGACGGTGTGGGTGAAGTAGGGGAGACGGGTCGCGGGACGGCCGCCGACCAGCGCCCCCCCGACTCAGCCCTTCCGCACCGGACTCCCGGTCTCGGCGATCCGCTTGGTGGCCGCCACCAACTCGCGCGTGATTCCCGGCTCGTGTGAAGAGTGCCCCGCGTCGGGAACCACTTGCGTGTCCAACTCGGGCCAGGCGCGCCGCAGGTCGTCGAAGCTCTTGATCGGGCAGACGATGTCGTAGCGCCCGTGCACGGCGAAGGCCGGGACCTGGCGGATGCGATCCACCCGGTCGAGCAGGAGCGTCTCGGGCTGGAACGGAAGGTTGCGGAAGTAGTGGCACTCCAGCCGGGCGAGGTTCCAGGCCATCTCCGGCTCCGCGAACGAATCCGCGAACTCCTCGTTGGGCAGGAGCGTGCAACTCGCTCCCTCGTAGACGCTCCACACCTTGGCGGCGGCCAGGGCGACCTCTCGGTCGTCACCCGTGAGGCGCTTCCAGTACGCGTCGAGCAGATCGTCGCGCTCGGCCTCCGGGATGTGCTCGGCGAACGCGCGCTGACGCTCGGGCTGGATCATCCCGATGTCGTACAGCCACCACTGGGTCTCCCAGGGGCGCATCAGCCAGATCCCGCGGAGCACCATGCTGAGCACGCGCTCGGGGTGCTCTTCGGCGTAGTAGAGGCCGAGCGTGCTTCCCCACGATCCCCCGAAGACGTGCCAACGCTCGATGCCGAGCTGCTCGCGCAGCAGCTCGAAGTCCGCGACCAGATGGTCGGCGGTGTTGTTGCTCAGCTCCCCCTGGGGTTGCGAACGTCCGCTGCCCCGCTGGTCCATGAGCACGATCCTGAACTTCTTGGGATCGAAGAAGCGCCTGTCGAACTCCGAGCAGCCCGCTCCGGGCCCGCCGTGCACGAAGAGCATGGGGATGCCGTCCGGGTTGCCGCACTGCTCCCAGTAGAGCTGGTGGGGCTCGTCGACGGCGAGCATCCCGGTCTCGTAGGGCTCGATCTCCGGATAGAAATATTCGTTGGCCATATTTAGTGCTCCGTAACAGAAATCGGTTGGCATTCGAGCGCCGCTGCATCCACGGTGGCTGCGTTGCTCCTCCTCGAAATAGCGCTGCCGACAACGCTGCGCGTTGTTACCCTCGTCGTCGCGCCTTGCCACAGCGGCGCATCGGCACTCTCGGTACGCAACGTATTTCTGCTTCGGAGCACTAGAACTTCTCCCCTTTCGCCTCGCGGATGTGGCTTCCGACCGGTCGGATCCGCGGCCACATCGTCCAGAAGTAGACCGCGAACCCCGCAATCTGACCGGCGCCGGCCCCCACGACAATCCACCCGAGCAGCTCCGAGCGTCCCCTCGCCTGAAGCAGCTCACCGAAGTAACGCACGAGCGTCGACGCCAGGAGGATCCAGTAGGCGGCGGCCGCCAGCTCCGGCCGGTAGCGTGTGTCCTCCTTGGGGGCCCTCGGGAAGAGCCACAGCGCCACACCGAGGATCAGGAACATCACAAAGCCGACGAAGACCGCGTGGGTGTGCGCGCTCACCACATACGGGTTCGGGAAGACGCCCCACACCTCGCGGCGCACCAGCATCCAGAACCCCGTAAGGAGACCCAGGAAGAGAAAGGCGACGGCCGTCTTGATGAAGCGCCGGACCAGCGTGTACATGCGTCCGCCGGCCTACTCGAACGACCCCGGCACCGCTTGGTACATCTTCTTCTCCATCTCCTCGGCGCTCTTCATCATCGACAGATCGAGCTCGAAATCCTGCTCTCTCGGTGCCTCGAGCTTCTCGGCGAGCTCACGGATCTCCCGTGGCGACAGCCCCGCCGCCTTGAGGTCGTCGACCGACGCCGCAGCTCCGTCGTTCGCCCGCACCCCGGACTCGTCTGCCACCAGGAGCCCGGAAAGGACCAGGCGCTCGGCCCTGCTGAGCGGCCGGCTGTCCAGGTCGTAGTCCACCCACGCCTCGAAGGAGAGTGGCGCGACGCGCGCCACCATACCCGCGATCACGCGCGCGAACTGGCGGATCTCCCACTGCGCCCGCTCGTCCACCCGGAGCGTCAGGAAGTGGAGCAGGTTGTGCAGGTCGATCTTCCAGTACCACTGGGTGTAGGTCGAGACCGGGAGGTCGATACGGGCGATCTCGCGTGCCACGTCCTCTTCGAGGAGCCAGCGGTAGGTGTCGCTCGCCTCGCCGCGCAGCCGCTCCCAGCGCTGGACCGCCTCGCGGTAGACTTCGGGAGGCGCTCCGCCTTCCCTGCCCTGCCGGTTCGACTGGCTCTGGAGCGCGAAGTGCTCCTCCTCGGGCTCGTAGAAGAGCAGGGGCATGAGAGAATAACGTGCGGACAGTTCGTTCACCGACGCCGTCCTGTGTCGGATCCACTGGCGCGCGACGAACATCGGCATGGCGCAGTGGAACTTGAACTCCACCATCTCGCTGGGCGTCGTGTGGTGATGGCGGCGCAGGTAGCGGACGAGCCCCCGCGTCTGCGATACCTTACGTGTTCCCGCGCCGTAGCTCACCCGAGCCGCACGCTCCACGTCTTCGTCGGAGCCCATGTAGTCGACCAGCGAGACGAAGCCGTGGTCCAGGACCGGGAAGTACCCACCGAGGATCTCTTCGGCGGCGGGGATGGTGGGGCGCTTGGTGTCCATGCGAGGTGTGGCTCGGGGAAGAATCGGAGACGACGGAGGACCGAATCTAGGCCGAACGCCGGCGCACCGAAACGCGCGGGTCCGTCGCGCCACGTGCCGACCCTTGTAGATTGTCGGATCGGCGGTGCCCACACGTCCGAGTCTGGATACGGCGTCGCCCCGGCGCCGCCTCGTCAACGCATCTGAAACCAGTCAGGAGCCTCATGATCGTCGTTACCGGAGGCGCGGGCTTCATCGGCTCGAACCTCGTCGCTGATCTGGAAGGGGCGGGCCGCGGGCCCGTGAGCGTCGTCGACCGTCTGGGCACGGACGACAAGTGGAAGAACCTGCGCAGGCGTGACCTCGACGAGTTGGTCGACCCGGCCGACACCTTCCACTTCCTCGAGCGGCGCCGGGACGACATCGACTACGTCTTCCACATGGGCGCGATCTCGGCCACGACGGAGACGGACGCCGACCTGATCGCCGAGACCAACATCCGCCTCCCCCAGCGTCTGTGGGCCTGGTGCGCGGAGCACGGCGTACCGCTCCTGTACGCCTCTTCGGCCGCTACGTACGGCGACGGCTCGGCGGGCTTCGACGACGACGCCTCGCTCGAGGCGCTGGCCGAGCTGATCCCGCTCAACGCCTACGGGTGGAGCAAGCACGCGTTCGACCGGTGGGTCGCGCGCACGGTCGCGGAAGACGGACCCACCCCGCCGCAGTGGATCGGGCTCAAGTTCTTCAACGTGTACGGACCCAACGAGTACCACAAAGGCAACATGACCAGCGTGGTGACCAAGGCGTATCCGGGCGCCGCGGCAGGGCGTCCCGTGAAGCTCTTCCGCTCGCACCGCCCCGACTACGAGGACGGGGGCCAGATGCGCGACTTCGTCTACGTGAAGGACTGCGTGGACGTCATGCTCTGGCTCGAAGAGCACCGGGACGTGACCGGTCTCTTCAACCTGGGCACGGGGCGAGCGCAGACCTGGCTCGAGCTCATGGGAGCGCTCTACGACGCGGTGGGCGAACCGCTCGAGGTCGAGTGGGTCGATACGCCCGAGGAGATCCGGGACCGATACCAGTACTTCACGCAGGCCGAGATGGGCCGGCTGCGCGCGGTGGGCTACGATCGGCCATTGAGGCCCGTCGAAGAGGGGGTGGAGGACTACGTGAAGCGGCATCTCGCGACGCAGGACCGGTACCGGTAGGTCAACGGAGCTTCAGGACCCGCCGGCCAGCCGCGGCCCCGTGCATCGTGCGTGCGTGCCGCCGAGGCGTCCCTCGACCCCTCAGCCCCGCTCCACCTTCCAGTACACCGCGTAGCGCTGCCCGAAGAGGCGGTTCAACGGAACCAGCAGTTGGTCACGCCGCTGCCGGGTGGTGCGGAACGTCAGCGCGCCGTCCCCGGCCGCCCGCACCCAGTCGCCCGGGCTTCCGGCGACCACCTCGACGTCCCGCGCCTCGATCGAGGGATCGCCGACGGGTTGCATCCAGCCCACGGTGGGTGCGATGACGGGACGCATCGTCTCCGGCCTCTCGAACGACGGTACCGCCCTCGACACGGATGCGGTACAGCATCTCTGCACGAGCGCACGGGCCGTGCTCGACGGGAGCCAGTGCCACGAGCTGTTCTCGTCGGCGGTCAAGGTCGCCTACAGTGACGGCCTGGCGAACGCGGAGCGCGCGGTACTCGGTCAGATCGCCGAGGGACTCGGGATCGATGCCACCACGGCCCAGGATCTGATTTCCCGCTCCGGTCGAGCGTAGCCGACGAGATCGTAGCTTCCTACGAGGGGGCCCCTGCGAACGCTTGGACTCGACCGCCCGGCGCGGGTCGGGAATCTAGGGGCTGCCCCGGTGAATCGCGTCCATCAAGATGTCGTGGACGATTCCCGTGGCGATCTCCACCAGCACCACGTCCGGCCCGACCTCCTGAAGACGGTAGCCTCTGGGCACGGCGACCCGGTCTGTCAGGGCAGCGGGCGCCACCTGCTTGGCAATCCCGGGCGGAAGGGGCTTCCCCCGCGCCAGCCTCTTCCGCATCCCCGGCGGCAACGCTTTCAGGCCCGCTCGAGGATGATCGGCATAGTAGCTCCGGATGCTCTCGCGCTGGCTCACGGAGAGGGTGATCCCGGCGGTGACCTCCACGCGCGTCCGATTGGCGTGGCGCTGCGCTTCGGCCTTTCCCGGAACGACGACCAGCATCGGGAACGCCAGCGCCCCGACGGCGAGATGGCGGCGGATTCCTGTATGCATCGGTGGGCCTCCTGTAGAAACTCATCTGTTTCCACGCTACAACCGAAGGGGACCCACTCGCCACAACTGTGTCATTCACATTAGGATAGAGCAGTGGGTCGGGGTCGCAGGAAGACGTGGGGAGGAAGGGATCCGGGAGAAGGCGACCATGTTCACGCGTTGTCTGTTCTGCCAAAGGCCGTTCCCGGAGAACGGTCGGCTTGTCCATATGCCGCACGGGCGCACGATCGCCTTCGACCCCGAGAGGGGCCGGCTATGGACCGTGTGCGAGCGCTGCCACCGCTGGAACCTCTGCCCCATCGAAGACCGTGCGGCCGCGCTCCAGGAGCTCGAGCGCCTCGCGCATGACGAGGGCAGGCTCCTCGCCCGCACCGCCAACATCTCTCTTCTTTCGGCCGGACGGACGACCCTCGTCCGCGTGGGCCGCGCCGAGCTCGTCGAGCAAGCCTGGTGGCGCTATGGACGCGAGTTGAGCAGGCGCAAGGCGTCCTACGAGAGCGTCACCTCGAAGGTGACCACCGCCACCTTCGGCACCGTGGCGTACGTGGGCAGCGCCCTCGGTCTCACCGACGACGACGTCGCCATCGATTGGCAGGACACCCCGGTCGCGGATGTGCTCCGCTGGCGTCACTTCGGATGGGCGGCCTGGCACGGACGCCTGCGGTGCCCCTACTGCAACAGCATGCTCCGGGCGCTGCGCTACGACCTGTCGTGGTGGGTCTATCCGCTGCGTGCTCCCGATGGGCGCATGGGCGTGGGCATCCCCTGCCAGCGCTGCGACCCCTGGACACCCGAGAAGATCTACACGCTCCATGGTGACATCGCCGAGAACGTGCTCCGGCGTGTGCTCGCATATCAGAACATCATGGGCGCCTCGGAACGGAGGATCGCCGATGCGGCCCGGGCCATCGAGGCGTCAGGCTCGATGGGCGAATTCGCCCTCTCGGTCACGGACCGGCGTCAGTCCCTCTGGAGGATCCGCGGGGTCGGCGCGGTAGCACTCGAGATCGCCTTGAACGAGTCTGTCGAACGACGCATGCTCGACCTGGAGACCCGCGCGCTCGAGTTCCTCTGGAAGCGTGAGGAGGAGCTGGCGCGCATCATCGACCAGGAGCTCACCCCGCCACACCTGCTGCAGGCACATCTGCGGAGGATGCCCATTCGCGATCGGCCGGGACGGCGAGACTGGCCGGACCGGTGACCGACGGCGTTGCGGCCCGTGCGGTGGTCACCAGACCCATCCGACGGCCCGGATCGCACACGCCGCGCGTCCGGAAATGTGGGCCCGGCCTGAGGGGAATCCACCACACGACTTCGCTGGACAATCCTGACTGGCCGCCTTCCCGGCCGGGTCGCACGTTGACTTCGATGTAGCAGGTTCCCGCCACTCGCTCGCGGTGTCCGAGTGGCCCGGCTCCCGTTCGCGTGCCGGGCCACCCACCCTTCCGCCGTGAGCAAAGGAGCCACGGTCATTATGGCAGGTATCGTCGGCTACGGCGCGTATGTCCCGCGCAACCGCATCACCAGCGAAGAGATCGCCCGGCAGTGGGGCAAGGACCCGGAGACGATCGCCCGCGGGCTCCTCCTCCGGGAGAAGTCCGTTCCCGGCCTGGACGAGGACACGATCACCATCTCGGTAGCTGCGGCCCGGAGCGCGGTGGCGCGTGCGGGGATCGATCCGGCCCGGATCGGCGCGGTCTACGTCGGCTCGGAGTCGCATCCGTACGCGGTCAAGCCCACCGGAACGATCGTGGTAGAGGCGTTGGGCATCGGGCCCGACGTACACGTGGCCGACTTCGAGTTCGCGTGCAAGGCCGGTACGGAGGCCATGTTCGTGGCGCTCGGCCTGGTGGAATCGGGCCGTGTGGAGTTCGCGATGGGCGTGGGTGCCGATACCTCCCAGGGCGCGCCGAACGACGCGCTGGAATACTCGGCCTCGGCGGGAGGCGCCGCCTACATCTTCGGCAAGGAGCACCTCCTGGCCGACGTGGTGGAGACTTACTCCTGCACTACGGACACGCCGGACTTTTGGCGCCGCGAAGGTGAGTTCTACCCCCGCCATGGCGGCCGCTTCACGGGAGAGCCGGCCTACTTCAAGCACGTCATGATGGCCACCCGCGCCATCCTCGAGAAGACCGGCCTGAAGCCAGCGGACTTCCGCTACGCCGTCTTCCACATGCCGAACGGCAAGTTCCCGCAGACCGCGGGCAAGCAGCTCGGCTTCACGAAGGAGCAGATGGAGGTCGGCTGGGTCGTGCCCCTCATGGGCAACACCTACTCGGGCTCCTCCCCCACTGGGCTGGCGGCCGTCCTGGACGTGGCCGAGCCGGACGACCTGATCCTCATCACCTCGTTCGGCTCGGGTGCAGGGAGCGACTCGTTCGTGCTGCGTGCCACCGAGCTGCTACCCGAGCGCAGGGAGCTCGCGCCCACCGTGCGCGCGATGCTGGACGGGCCCAAGCACTACGTCACGTACGGACAGTACGCGAAGCTGCGCGAGAAGATCATCGTCAACACCTGACCGGAGAGAGATCATGCGAGACGTCGCGATCGTGTCGGCGGGCATGACCCGCTTCGGCGAGATCTGGGAATCGAGCCTGCGAGACCTCTTCGTCGAGGCCGCCGTGGAGGCGCTGGAAGGAGCGGGTGCCGACCATGTGGACGAGCTCTTCGTCGGCAACATGTCCGGGGGGCAGTTCGTCGGCCAGGAGCATCTAGGGCCGCTGATGGCGGATCACCTGGGGATGGCGGGAATTCCCGCGACGAGGGTGGAGTCGGCATGCGCTTCGGGCGGGGCGGCGCTACGCCAGGGCTTCGTCTCGGTGGCCTCGGGAATGAACGACCTGGTGCTGGTCGCCGGCGTCGAAAAGATGACCGACGGCGCGGACGTCACCAACGTGCTCGCCACCGCGGCCGACCAGGAGACCGAGGTCTACCACGGGATCACGTTCCCGGGACTCTACGCGATGATCGCCCGGGCGCACATGGCCAAGCACGGCACCACCGAAGAGGACCTCTCGTGGGTGTCGGTGAAGAGCCACCGCCATGGGGCGCTGAACCCGAAAGCCCAGTTCCGCAGGGAGGTCACGCTGGCCGAGGTGATGGCTTCGACGATGGTGGCCGATCCCCTGAGGCTCCTGCACTGCTCACCCGTGAGTGATGGAGCGGCCGCGGTGCTGCTCTGCCCGCTGGCCGACGCGCAGCGGTACACGGACCGGCCGGTGAAGATCGTCGGGACGGGGCAGGCGACCGGCTCGATGGCTCTGGCCGACCGAAACGATCCGGCCGTGCTCGACGCCGTGGCCAAGGCGGCGGAGCGCGCATACGGCATGGCGGGTGTGGCTCCGAAGGACATCCAGGTGGCCGAGCTCCACGATTGCTTCGCGATCGCCGAGATCTGCTGCCTGGAAGCGCTGGGCTTCGCCTGCGAGGGCGAGGGGGCCGATGCCGCGAAGTCGGGCATGACCGAGCTCGGTGGGAAGATCCCCGTGAACACGAGCGGGGGACTCAAGTCCAAGGGACATCCCGTGGGTGCCACGGGGGTGGCCCAGGCGATCGAGATCTTCGAGCAGCTCCGTGGGGAAGCCGGAGACCGCCAGGTCGAGGGAGCCCACCGGGGACTCGCGCAGAACATGGGCGGATCCGGCGCCAGCTCCGTCGTCCACATCTTCGAGAGGGCATGATCATGCCGAGCCCCAGATATTGGAGGGAAGTCCCGAATCGCTACCGGCTCGAGGCGAACCGGTGCGCGAAGTGCGGCCATGTGAGCTTCCCGGCACGCACGGTCTGTCCCGAGTGCCGGGGCAGCGAGCACGAAGCCATCAGCCTCTCGCACCACGGCCGCGTGACGACCTCGACCGTCGTGCGCACGCCGCCCGACGACTTGCTCATGGAAGCGCCGTACGCCGTGGCCCTGGTGGAGACCCCGGAGGGCGCCCGGTTCATGGCGCAGGTCGTGGACTGTGATCCGGAGAAGGTCCTGCCCGGAATGGAGGTGTCGTTGGAGTTCCGGCTCGTCCGAAAGGAGGGCCACGGCGGGATTCGATGCTACGGACACAAGGCTGTGCCCGTGGCATGAGCTCGTCCCCGCCCCGTCACGGGTCGCCGGGAGGCACCATGCCGAAGCTGAACATTCAGGTGGACTTGAGCGAGCATCTCTACCACGCCTATCAGTGCGAAGCGGAGCGCTGTGGCAAGAAGATGGAGAAGCTCGTCGAGAAGCTCGTCAACGATTTGATCCGGGAGATGGAGCGGGAGCTCGACGATCCGCCCGTCTATCTGTCGTAGTCGACGCATCGCCCTTGCGCACGTCGTCCGAGTCCGACTATTGCTGGAGGACACGGAGACGATGGAAGAGCGGCGAGCGTGGGTCTCGCTGAAGAACGCACGACAGGGGGGGCCATGCTCCAACGCGACTCGCTCCGGGGCGCCGTGGTGCCCATCCGGCCGGAGCTCGACGGATGAGTGGCATCACACCACGCGGCCAGGCCAAGCTCGGCCGGCTCGCGGAGGTTCAGCGCGCGGCGCAGACCATCCATGGGCTCACCGAGCAGTTCGCGACGGCCAAGTCGGGCGACGATCAGATCGCCCGACAGATCAAGCGCCGATACAGGCAGTACAAGCTCCAGCTCACGGCCGCGGGGTTCGACCATCTCTCGCAGCTCGCCGCCGCCATGGAGATCGCCGCGGGGCGCACCAACTCATGGCGCACCAAGGTGCGCATCCTGCGTGACGGAATCGCCTCCATCCGCATTCAACTCGAGGTGGAGGAGAAGGAAATCGTGCGTTCGGAGACCGTCGAGCGGGAGAACACGGCCGAATAGGAGTCGAGACGCGGACGGTTACCGGACCGTCCGCGTCTCGCTCGCCTACCGGATGGTCTGCGGATCCGGCCCGATCGACCACCCCTGCGTCTTCACGACCTCGGCCGTCCCGGTCAGTGTCTTCCCGGCCACCTCGACCGTGACCGTGTAGTTGCCGAGCGGCGCGAGCCGGGTGATGACGGTGCCCTGCACGGGACCCTGGAAGCCGCCGGCTCCCCTACCCCGCCCGTCGATGGTGCGCGCGCTCCAGACGACCGTGTTGATGCCGGCCTTGCCCTCACCGTCGAGTCGAGCGACCTGCGCCCCGCTCGAGTTCCTGACGGTAACGACGGCGCCGTCGGGTGCCGAGTCCTTCAGGTAGTACCGGATGTACATCCCGTCCCGCGGGTTGGGCGTCTGGATGTGGCGCTGGGCGAAGAGGTAGTCGTTCGCGCCGAACTCCCAGGTGATGCGCTGAACAGTGGGGTGGATCCGGAAGAGGTGGACGTCCTCGGCCAGCACCGCGGGGCTCAGCTCCTCGAGCGCTTCGACGTTGGTCACCCAGAACCCGCGCCCGTAGCTGCCGACCACCAGGTCGTGCTCGCGCGGGTGCACAAGCAGGTCGTGGACCGGGACGTTGGGCATGTTGTTGTTCATGTTGACCCAGTGCGCTCCCCGGTCGATCGAGACCCACACGCCCACGTCGTCGCCGACGAAGAGGACGTTGGGATTCCTCTGGTCCTCGAAGAAGGCGTTGATGGGCTCGGCCGGCAGGTCGCCCGCGATGGAGCGCCAGGTCTGGCCGTAGTCGTCCGTGACGTAGAGCATCGGGCGGAAGTCGTCGAACTTGTACGCTCGCTTCGCGACGTAGGCGCGGCCGGCGACGTGGGACGAGGCTCGCACGCGGCTCACGTATCCGTCCCGGCGCGCGCCGAGCGCCACCAGCCTGGGCGTCATGTCGGTCCAGTGGGCGCCGTCGTCACGCGTCATCTGCACGTTGCCATCGCTCGTGCCCACCCAGATCACGCCCGCCTCCAGGGGCGACTCAGCGATCGACGAGATCGCGAACCACGGGATCCCCCCGGGCACGCTCTGTTCGGACTCGGGCAGGATCTTGTCGGCCGGGTGCGTGCTCAGGTCCGGGCTGATCTCCTCCCAGTGGTCACCCCGGTCCTTCGAGCGCAGGAGCATCTGCCCGCCCGCGTAGAGGGTCTTGGGGTCGTGCGGCGAGATGACAATCGGGGGCGTCCAGATGAACCGATAGGGCTCCTCGCCTTCCTTGGCCTGCGGCGTGATGAGCGTCTCGTAGCCGAGCTTCTGATCCACCCGGGTGTGGCCCCCGTAGTGGCGTGTCGTGTAGAGCCACCGGCTGTCGGTCGGATCGACCTGGGTGAACATGCCGTCGCCGTCGCCCAGGGCGATCCAGTCACGCGGCGCGACTCCCCGCCGCTCCGCATTGATCGAGGGTCCCCGCCAGTGCTCGTGGTCCTGGAGGCCTCCGTAGATGTTGTAGGGGTCCTCCATGTCCACGCCGACCGCGTAGATCTCCCCGACCGGGATGTTGTCGGGATGGTCGCTCGTCACACCGTAGTCGTACGAGATCCCGATCCCGCCGTCATTGCCCAGGATCATCCGCTTCGAGTTCTCGGGATCCCACCAGAGCGTGCGGTTGTCGCCGAACATGCGGGGGAAGATCTGGTGCCAGGTCCTGCCCCCGTCGTTCGACATGCCGCCCGGCGACCCCGTGACGAAGATCGACATGTCGTCGTTCGGGTCGATGCGGATCTGGCTGAAGTAGTACGGGCCCTTGCTGCTCACGTTGAGCGTGTCGGGGTTCGTCTTCCGCCACGAAGCGCCACCATCGTCGGTCCTGTACACCTCACCGCCGATCGTGGGGATCTGGCCCCGCGCGTCCGGCTCCGCCCCGCTCGGGGGCGGGTTGTCGTTCTCGACGATCGCGTAGAGGATGCTCGGGTTCTTCGGGTAGATGGCGAGCCCGATCCTGCCGATACGCCCGGTCGGAAAGCCGCCGCCCAGGCGCGTCCAATGCGCACCGCCGTCGGAGGTCTTGTAGACGCCGCTCTCCGGCCCGCCGTTGATCATCTGCCAGGGCAGGCGCTGCTTGTCATAGGTCGCGGCGTAGAGGACCCCCGGGTCCGTCGGATCCATCACCAGGTCGATGACGCCGATCTTCTCGTTGACGTAGAGGACCTTCGACCAGGTCTTGCCGCCGTCCGTGGTCTTGAAGACGCCCCGCTGCTCGTTGGTCGAGTACAGGTGCCCCATGGCTGCGACGTATACGACGTCCGGGTCATTGGGGTCGATGACGATGCGCGCGATGTGCTGCGTGTCGTCGAGTCCCATGTGCGTCCACGTCTTGCCGGCGTCCGTGGACTTGTAGACGCCGTCGCCCGCGTACGAGCTGCGTGACGTGAAGGCGTCGCCCGTGCCGACCCACACGATGTCGGGGTTGGAGTGCGACAGGGTCACGTCGCCGACCGTGAGCCGGGTGCTCACGTTGTCGAAGATCGACTCCCAGGTGGTGCCGTTGTTGGTGGTCTTGAACAGGCCCCCGGTCCACGGCGCCACGTAGATGGTGTACAGGTGGGCGCTCTCCGGCGAATCCGGGACGGCGATGTCGGCGATCCTCGCGCCCATCCGGAACGGACCGAGGTTCCGGTAGCTGAAGGCCGACAGGAGCTGCTGATCGAGCTTCCCCCCGCTCTGGCTCTGGCCCGAGAGGGCCGACGGGACGATGGGAAGCAGAGCCAAGGCGATGGCTGCGAGGACGCGCGAGGGCCTCATGGTTCCTCCGGATGGCGGACGAGGCAGGTGGGATGGAGAATAGATTCTGAGCCGCATCCCGAATGGATGCAAGGATGCCCTCGAAGGGGAGGCGGCGAGCACGCGAACGGCGAGCCCCATCCTCGGTGGGCCCGGGTGCTCGACGAGCACCCGGGCCCACCCCCAACCGGGACGGCCCCCGTCCTTACACCCTCAGCGTGTCTCCCTTCCGGGACACGAGCGCATAGAGGACCGGCATGAGGTAGATGCTGATCAGCAGCCGCGAGAAGAGCCCACCCACGATCACCTGGGCGAACGGCCGCTGTGAATCCGAGCCCACGCCGTGCGACAGTGCGGCAGGCAGCAGCCCCACGGCGGCCACCAGCGCGGTCATCATGATCGGCCGGAGCTTGACGAGCGCCGCTTCGCGCGTCGCCTCCGCAATCTCGACGCCGCCACGCCTGAGCTCGTTGGCGTACGAGATGTAGACCACCGCGGTCTGTACCGACACGCCGAACAGGGCGATGAAGCCGATTCCGGACGAGACCGACAGCGGCGTATGCGCGATCATCAACGCCGCGAGCCCACCGACGGGCGCGGACAGCACGACGCCGATGACCGTGATGAGAGGGAACTTGATGTTGTTGTACAGCGCGAAGAGCAGCAGGAAGATCACCAGCACCATGAGGGGCAAGACCAGCCTGAGCTGCGACCTGGAGGCGGTATATTCGCTGTACTCACCCCCCCATCTGAGGCGGTATCCATCGGGTAGATGGACGGCCGCGGCGACCTGCTTCTGCGCGTCCTGAACTGCGCTGGCCAGATCACGTCCCTCCACGGAGAACTGCACGCCGATGAACCGCGAGGCGCCCTCCCTGTAGATGAAGGACGCCCCGTTGGACACCTGGATGGTCGTGAGGTCCTTGAGAGGAACCTGCTGCCCGCCGGGCGTCGCCAGGAGGATGTCGCCGATCTCCTCGGGGGTCTGGCGGAATTTGGGTTGTAGGCGCACGACCAGGTCGTACAGCCGCTCGCCCTGCTCCACCTCCGTCGTCGCGCTGCCGCCCACCGCCGCCTCGATGAGGCCGTTGATGTCCTCCACGCTCACGCCGTAACGCGCGGATTTTGCGCGGTCCACCTCGATGGTGAGGGACGGCTGACCGAGCTCCTGCACGACCGTGACATGCTTGATGCCTTTCACGTGCTCCATCACCGCCTTGACCGCTCTGGCGTTCTTCTCGAGCACGTGCAGATCAGGCCCGAAGATCTTGGCGTCCAGGGCGCTCTTGAGGCCGGTCTCCGCCTCGTCCACCGCGTCCTCGGCCGGCTGCGTGTAATTGAAGATGATGCCCGGGAACTGCTGGAGCTTGGCGTTGATCGCGTCGGTGAGCTCCTGCTTGGTCCGGTACGGCCCCTTCCACTGATTGTACGGTTTCAGCCCCACGTAGAACTCGGCGTTGAAGAAGCCCGTCGGATCCGTGCCGTCGTCGGGCCGGCCGTGCTCCGAGCCCACGACCGTCACCTCGGGGAAGCTCCGCAGCACGTCGCGGATCTCGGGCACGATCTTGGAGGACTCGTCGAAGGAGATCGTGTACGGCATGGTCGCGCGAACCCAGAGCGCACCCTCGTCCAGGTGCGGCATGAATTCCGCCCCGATCAACGGGAGCAACAGCAACGACAGCGCAAATACGACGGTCGAGATGCCCACCGTCGCCCACGGATGCCGTAGACTCACGTCGAGGCTCCGCTCGTAGGCGCGCTTCACCCACTCGAAGCCCGCGTTGCGGCGCTCGCGCACGCCGTGCCGCAAGAACCACGAGGCCAGCACCGGCAGCAGGGTCAGCGTCACCAGGAGCGAACCGACGAGCGCGAAGATCGTCGTGTCGGCCATCGGCTTGAACAGCCGACCGGAGGGCCCCGAAAGCACGTAGATCGGCAGGAACCCGGCCACGATCACCGCGATCGAGTAGAAGATCGGCCGGTCGACCTCGCGCGCCGCGTTGATGATCACCTCCGACACGGAGTAGCTCGTACCGTACCTGGTCGCGAGTTGTCGGTGGATGTTTTCCACCATGAACACGCCACCGTCCACGAGGATGCCGAAGTCGATGGCGCCTATGGAGAGGAGGTTCGCCGGTATGTGCCGTAAGTCGAGGAATATGAACGCGAAGAGGAGCGCGAGCGGGATCGTCACCGCCACGATGAGGCCGGAGCGGACGTCGTACAGGAAGAAGATCAGCACCACGACGACCAGGAAGATCCCGCGCAACAGGTTGTCTTCGACCGTGCGCGTGGTCAGGTGCACCAGGTCGCTGCGGTCGTAGAACGTGTGCACCTTCACGTCCTTGGGCAGGATCTGGGTGTTCAGCTCCTGCGTCATCGCCTCGACGCCCTTGAGCACGGTCTGGGTCTGCTCTCCCTTGCGCATCAGGATCACGCCTTCGACGGCGTCGTCCTGGTCGTTGTAGCCGAACTGGCCCAGACGAGGCGCGTGGCCGAGAACCACGTCTCCCAGGTCCTTGATGGTCACGGGGGTCCCGTCGTTGACCGCAACGACGATCTTCGAGATGTCCTCGAGGGTGTGGACGCGCCCCAGACCCCGCACGTAGTAGAACTGGCCTCCCTCGGAATAGAAGCCGCCCCCGGAGTTGCCGTTGTTGGCGGAAAGCGCATCGGCCACGTCGCCCACCGAAAGCCCCAAAGACGCGAGCTTCGTGGGGTTGAGCAGCACCTGGTATTGCATGGTCTCGCCGCCGAAACCCGACTCGTCCGCAACACCTGGCACCGACTTGTACGCCTTGGAGACGACCCAGTCGTTGATGTTCTTCAGCTCCATCGGCGTCCGGTCGGGACTCTGCAACACGTAACGGTAGACCAGGCCCGAGGGCGAGAAGAGCGGATCCATGCCCGGACTCACACCGTCGGGCAAATCCACGTCGGCGAGCCGCTCGAAGGCCTGTTGGCGCGCGAAGTAGTTGTCCGTGCCGTCCTTGAAGGTCAGGCGGATGCTCGACAGCCCATAGAGCGAGATCGAGCGGATGATCTTGAGCTGCGGCAGCCCGTTCATCTCGATCTCGAGCGGCACGGTGATGAGCCGCTCGACCTCTTCGGCGGCGTGACCCGGCCACTGTGTCGTGATCTCCACCATGGGCGGGGAGAGGTCGGGATACGCATCCACCGGAAGCCGCGAGAAGGCCCGTACTCCGAGCCCCACGAGAAGCACGGCGAGCAACACCACCAGGAACCGCTGCCGTAGCGAGCCCGTGACGACGCGGTTGATGAGCGAGGGTCGCTCCTTCTCCCCGGGTCGTTCCGGGAACTTCTCCGGGGCGCTCACTGCGTCAGCGCGAACTGCAGAAACAGCTCGCCCTCCGACACGACCCGGTCACCCGCCGCCAGGCCGTCCGTGATCTCGTAGTGCTCGTCCACCCGGTGCCCGAGCGTGACCGTGCGTCTCTGGAACCTGTTGCCGCCGAGTCCCACGAAGACGAACGGTCGGTTGTCTTCGTCTCGCTCCACCGCACTCACCGGAACCAGAAGGCCCTGCTGCGCCCGAGACGAGTGGATGGCTACGTCCACGTACATCCCCTTGCGCAACCGGTGGTCCGGATTCGGGACCGTCACCCTCACGGAGATCGCGCGGGTGTCCGGGTCCACCAGGTCGGCCACGTAGTCGATGCGGCCGTGGAAGTCCACGCCCGCGTACGCGTTGCTCTTCACATCCACGGAATCCCCGGTCGCAACCTGTGCCAGATCCGACTCGAAGACGTGGCCCAGGACCCACATGCGCGACACGTCGGCGACCGTGAAGCACGGGGTGTCTCCCGCGTTCAGGAGCTGGCCGGGCGTGATCAGCTTCTCCACGAGCGTGCCGTCGATGGGCGCACGGATCACCGCACCCTTCGTCGAGATCGGCTCGCCCGCCTTCAGCGCGTCGAGATCCGTGGAGTCCGCGCCCAGCGCATCGAGCTGCTGCAGCGCCGCCTCGCGATCGGCCTCCGCCGAGACCGCGTCCGTTTGCGCCTGCTCCATGTCACGCCGTGCGATCGCGTCGTTCTGGAAGAGCTTCACGTCGAGGTCGGCGATCCGCCGCGCATTCTCGGCTTCGGCCTGCGCCTTCCGGAAGTCGGCCACGGCCGCGGCGAAGTCCGGCGAAGAGACGATGGCCAGCGGCTGGCCCCGCTTCACGTGCACGCCCGGCTCGACGAGCACCCGCTGGACGGGACCCGAGATGGGGGCGAGGACCTGCGTGGACTGATCGCCGTCGAAGGCGACGGTGCCCGTCGTCGACACCGTGCGATGGAACGTCGTGGGCGTCACGTCCATGACGTGGATGCGAGCGACCTGCGCGGCCGGCAGGGTGATGACGCCCGTGGAATCCGCCGCGGCCGGGGTGTCGTCCGATTCCGGGCCCTTGGAGCAACCCGTGACGAGGACGGCCGTCAGGATCCATGACGTGGCGGCCAGCGCCGTGCGCTTGTCAATCATGGTCATCTCCGGTGGTTGCCGTATTCAGGGAAGCTCCGACCGCGAGCTGGAGCTGGGCGATCGCGTCGTTGGCGGCGCCCAGGGCCTCCGCGTACTGGCTCTGGGCATCGATGAGCGCACGCTCCGCGTCGAGAACCTCGAGCGCCGAGGAGCCGCCCAGACCGTAGCTCGCCGACGCGATCCGATACGCCTGCTGGGTCTCCGGAAGCAGTTCGCCGCGGATGTAGTCGGCCTGTTGCATGGCCGTCACCGCGGTGGCGTAGGAGGTGCGCACCTCTTCCTCGACCTCGGCCGTGAGATCCTGGTTGGCGGCCTCCAGCTGCCGCTCGTAGTGCCTGGCTTCCGAGATCTGGCCCTTGTGGTGCTGCCAGAAGTAGAGGGGAATTCCCAGCCCTATGTCCGTCTCGGTGCTGGAAGAGCCACCCTGAGACATGTCGCGCGAGACCGACACGGTCAGATCGGGCAGCCACCACTCGCGAGCGAGGTTCGTGCTCGCGTGCGCGCCGTTACGCTGCGCCGCGAGGCTGTGCAGGTCCGGCCGCGACCGCAGCGCGAGCTGTCTGAGCGCGTCGAGCGAACGCAGCGAGTCCGGCATGGTCAACGAGTCCGCCGGCTGAAGGGGCGCACCGAGCGCCCGGGCCAACAGCCGGTTCAGTGCGGCCCGGGCGTTCGAGACGTCGAGCTGGCTCGCGATGAGCGCGTTCTGCGCCTGGGCCCGGTCCACCTTCGCCTTGATGACGTCCAGCTTGGCGGCCGTACCTCCGGTGTAGCGCGCCTGGGTCTTCGCGACGAAATCGTCGGCGAGCTTCACGGCGTTCCGGTAGTCCTGCTCGTGCCGCGTGGCCACGAGGAGCGCGTCGTAGGCCTGGGCGGTCTGGCTGGCGATCTGCTGCCTCGCCGCGTCGTAGTCGAACTCCGTGGCCTTCAGGTCCGAGTGGGCGGCACTCCCCGACAGCCTCAGCTTGTCCGGGAACGGCACGGCGAACACGAGGCCCGCTTCTTTCGTAGCCGGCGTGTAGGTGCCCGCCGGATCCGGAAGCTCGACCGACTCCCAGACCCGGGCGCGGGCCTGTTGGACCTGCTGCCTCGAGGCCCGGAGCTGTGGATTGTGGGAGAGCGCCTCGGCTACGGCCTGCGCTCGCGTGATGACGAGCGCGGGAACGGTGTCCGGCCCCGCCCGGTCACGGATCGCACCTCCGCCGAGCGCCGCGCTCCCCAGCGCGACGGCGGCGAGTATGGATGTAAGCATGTCTTCCCCATGGTGGAACGCGCACGCCCGTGCGGCGCGACGGCCGGGACGGACGCAGCTCGGATCGGCCCGGACGCCGTAGCGTCCGGCCGTGGATCGAGTTGTCTAGAGGACTGCGCTCGAGGGAAGAGGGGGAGCGCGGGGAAAGTTCGTCGGGGAAAGGAGCGCGGGTCGGCTGATGCCGGCTTGCGGGTCCGGAGCCTCCTCCCGCGCCCAGCTCGAGCGCAGGACCAGCGTCGGGGCACCGGGCACGGCCAGCGTCTGGAGCGCCATGCACTCCGGGCAGGGTCCGGCGTGCTGCGAGACCTGGCGGGCACCGGCCGGGGCGACCTGGAGAGGCCCGTGGTCTCCGTAGTGGTATTGGACGTCGGCCAGGGGCGAGACCATGACGAGCATCGCCTGCGCCACCAACGCCAGGAAGGTGGCGAGAATCAGACGACGACGTCGTCGACGGTTCGTGGGACCGAGCATGTCGTCCTGAGAGCCTGTCCGAGTCATGCCGCGGGCCGCCGCGGGAGCACCTCGGCTCCGGCTCCGCGGCCCATGATCCAACCTTGAAGTACTATCGCGACCTTCCGGATATGCCAACATCGCCGCGATGTTCCGCCGGCCGCGCCCTCACCGGATCGCGACCGCGTGGATCAGGATCGCCACCGCGAGCAGATCGGGTCCGCGCGCGAGCTGGACCACGAGCTCGACCGGGAAGAGCCCGAACGGCGTCTCCATCACGGCGCCGCCGTACGACATCGGGGGACGCGTAGCGGCGCGGTAAGCCGCCGCGACGACGCACAGCGTCATGAGTAAATCCACCGAGGGCACGTGCGCCCCGCCCACCGGCCAGGTGAGCACCCACCAGACGGCCGTGCCCAGCGTCGGCACGACGAGGTGCGTCAGGCGCACCCGCGTCTCGTCGCCGCCGATCGCCCTGCGCAGACCCGGCGACCTGGACAGGGTGCGCAGGCCGCCCGTGAGACGGTTGGCCGCCAGATACGCCGTCACGACGTGGACCACGCCCGCCGCCGCCGGTGCCACGATGGCGACCGCGTACTGAACCAGGACCAGCGCACCCCATGCGCCGAGTGCACCCGGGCGTCGGAACTGCCGGCGCACCTCGGCCTGCATCAGGACCGACGTCCGTCCCGCGAACAGGCTCAGGAACGGCCGGCTCCGCACCTTTCCCACGCGCCGCCACCGCCGCACCTCCAGGACTCCGGACAGCACGGAGGGATCGAGACCGATCGTGGCGGTCGCGGCCGCGGCGGCAATCTGCGCCCCGGAACCCAGAGCGACCAGGTCGAGCCGCGGCAACGTGCGCACCGCCAGAGCCAGCGCCGCGAGAGCCACCGCGAGCCCGACGCCCACGACGGGCCCGCCGGGCGGCAGCACGGGTCGGATCGGCGCGCGACCCGTGTAGTGCGACACCACGACGGCGGCCGCGGTCGCCAGGCCGGCGCCCGTCAGCACGGCGCCGGGAAGCCTTGGCCAGCGGCGCCTTTCGCCCGCCCCCTGGGCCACGACGGTCGAGGCCACGCCGGCCACCCCCCACACCCCACCCCCGAGGGCGGCCCATTCGAGCGCACGGCTGTGCACCCCCAGGGCGGCGACCGCGAAGGCGAGCACCGCCGTGCCGAGGCCACCGGCCACGAGCAGGAGGGAAAACCGGGGAAGCAGCCACCCGCGGCGGTCGATCGGCGTGGAGATGCCCCAGGCTTGTTCGGCCGCCGTGGCCAGCAACGGCCCCACGGCGCGCAGCCCCTGCCATGCGAGCCCCGTGGCCGCGAGGAGGACCGACACACCGATCCAGTAGCGCTCGGCCGACGCGCCCAGGAACCTGGACGGTTCCTGCAGGTGCCGGTGGATCGAGGCGACGAGGGCTCCGCCGTACACAACGGCGAGCCAGAGCAGCATGTAGAGGTCGGTCAGCGCGTCGCCGAGGGAGCGGTCGTGGTGCGCCCTCCTGCCGCGGCGCAGCCGGGCCCGCCAGGCGCGGGCCGAAGGGGCCGCGGCCAGGGCGGACGGGCTCACGTCCCGATCTCGATCCGCAGGTCCGCGACCTTGTCGATCAGCTCGGGGTCGTGGGAGGCCATGAGCACCGCCGTACCGGCCGCCTTCTCGCGAAGAAGCTGATCGCCGAGCCACTGGCGCCCCCGCACGTCCAGCCGCTGCTCCGGCTCATCCAGCACCAGGAGCCTGCGGGGGCGCACGAAGCATGACGCCAGGGCGAGTCGGCGGCGTTGACCGCTCGACAGCGTGGCGGGAAGCTGGTCACGCGCGGGGTCGAGCCCGAGCTCCGTCACGACCTCCGCCACGTCTCCCGCGTGGCCGCCGTGTGAGAACGCCAGGAGCTCGAGATGCTCGACGACCGACAGGTCCGGGAAGAAGTCGATATCGTCGAGCGCGCTCGCCAGCGCGGCGCGCACCTCCGGGTCGGTCTCGTCCAGCGGGCGCCTCCCGAGAAGCACCTCGCCGGCATCGGGACGGTCCGCACCCACCACGCAGCGGAGCAGCGTTGTCTTGCCCGCTCCGTTGGGGCCGAGCACCACCGCGATCCGCCCGGCCGGGACCGCCAGGTCCACATGGTCGAGCACCACGTGCGAGCCGAACTTGCGGACAAGGCCGCGTACGGTCAGCGCGTCCACGAGTCCGGAGCCATCGGCCTCCGCAGTCGTCGGTCTACCGCGATCCCGCGAGTGACGGCCACCTGCGGGCTTCGTAGGCCCCGATGCTGTCCTCGTGGCGAAGGGTGAGGCCGATCCGGTCGAGCCCCTCGAGCAGGCATGTCCGCCGGAAGTCGTCCATGGGAAACACGGCCCGGAAGCCGCTCTCGTCGCTCACCGTACGGGTCTCGAGGTCGACCGTGAGACGATAGGGCCCCCGCTCGCGGGCCCGCCGCATCAACTCCGAGACCTCTCCGGGCTCGAGGGTAAGCGCGACGATCCCGTTCTGGTCGGCGTTGCCGAGGAAGATGTCCGCGAAGCTCGGCGCCACTACGACCCGGAAGCCGTAGTCCTTGAGCGCCCACGCCGCGTGCTCCCTCGACGAGCCGCACCCGAAGTTGCTCCCCGCGACCAGGATCGACGCCTCCTGGTACTCCGGGCGGTTGAGCACGAAGTCGGGCTCGGGCCCACCCTCGGCCGTTCGGCGCCAATCGTAGAAGAGGAACGCGCCGTAGCCGGTCCGCTCGACGCGCTTGAGGAACTGCTTCGGGATGATCTGGTCGGTGTCGACGTCCGCTCGGTCGAGCGGCGCGACGACGCCTGTATGTGTCTTGAACGGCTCCATCAGCTCCTCATCTCAACGCGTCTTCAATTCCTCAGCACACGCGGATCCACGAACCGGCCTTCCACCGCCGCCGCCGCCGCCACGGCCGGGCTCACCAGATGTGTCCGGCCACCCCGCCCCTGCCTGCCCTCGAAGTTCCGATTCGAGGTCGACGCGCAGCGTTGCCCGGGCGAGAGGATGTCCGGGTTCATCCCCAGACACATGGAGCAGCCCGCTTCCCGCCACTCGAAGCCGGCCTCCCGGAAAACCCGGTCGAGCCCCTCGGCCTCCGCCTGCTTCTTCACCTGTCCCGAGCCCGGCACCACCATCGCCTGCACCCCGGCGTGCACCCGGCGTCCCCGAACCACCGAAGCCGCCTCCCGCAGGTCCTCGATGCGCGCGTTCGTGCACGAGCCGATGAAGATGCGGTCGACGGTGATGTCCTCGATCGGCGTCCCCGGCCTGAGCGCCATGTACTCGAGCGCGCGCTCCAGCGCATCGCGCGCGGCGGCGTCCGGCGCCTCGTCCGGATCCGGCACCTGCCCGGAAATCGGCACAACCATACCCGGATTCGTCCCCCACGTCACCTGGGGCTCCAATCGGGCTGCATCCAGAACGGCCGTCTTGTCGTACGTCGCGCCGGGGTCGCCGGGGAGCGTGCGCCACTGCTCGATCAGCGCATCCAGCTCGTCGTCGCTCGGGCCGAGCTCCCGTCCCCGCACGTACGCGAACGTCGTCTCGTCGGGAGCGACCATTCCCGCGCGGCCGCCGGCCTCGATCGACATGTTGCAGATCGTCATCCGGCCCTCCATCGAGAGCTGGCGGATGGCCGAGCCGGTGTACTCGATGACGTGGCCGACGGCGCCGGCGACCCCGATCTGCCCGATGACCGCGAGGATCACGTCCTTGGGCGTGACGCCTTCGGGCAACGTTCCGTCCACACGGATCTCCATCGAGCGCGGGCGCCGCTGCGGGATCGTCTGCGTGGCGAGCACGTGTTCGACCTGTGACGTACCGATTCCGAACGCGAGCGAGCCGAACGCTCCGTGCGTGGAGGTGTGGCTGTCGCCGCACACGATGATCATGCCCGGCCGGGTGAGCCCCAGCTCCGGGCCGATCACGTGCACGATCCCCTGGCGCTCGTCGTTTACGTCGAAGAGACGGATGCCGAACTCGGCCACGTTCCGCCGGAGGACCTCCATCTGCCGGCGCGCCACGTCGTCCAGGACCGGCAGGGACCGGTCGGTGGTCGGGACGTTGTGGTCGACCGTGGCGATGGAAAGGTCGGGACGGCGCACGCGCCGTCCCGCCATCCTCAGTCCCTCGAACGCCTGCGGTGAGGTCACCTCATGGAGGAGGTGCAGATCCACGTAGAGCAGATCGGGCTCACCCGGCTCGGAGCGGACGACGTGCGCGTCCCACACCTTCTGGAAGAGCGTGCGGGGCGTCATGGCCCCCCCGTGGTCGCGCCTGCCGACGCGGAAGAGACGAGGCGCTGGTACTTGGCGAAGACCCCGGGCGGCACCGGCCGGGGCTCCGGCCGCCACGCTTCGATCCGCTTCCGGATCTCGTCGTCCGCCAGGTCGACCTCGAGGGTTCCCGCGTCGAGGTCGAATCGGATCGTGTCGCCGTCGCGTACCGCGGCGATGGGACCGCCGTCCACCGCTTCGGGCGCGACGTGTCCGGCCATGAGACCGTGCGTCGCACCGCTGAAGCGTCCGTCGGTCAGGAGCGCGCACGACTCGCCGAGACCCTGGCCGACCACGGCGGCGGTCACGGCGAGCATCTCACGCATCCCCGGTCCTCCCCGGGGGCCTTCCCGGCGGATGACGATCACGTCACCCGGCTCGATTCTCCCGTTCTGCACGGCGGCGAAAGCATCCTCCTCGCACTCGAAGACCCGCGCGGGGCCCGCGTGCTGGTTTCGTTCGTGTCCGACCGTCTTCAGGACACATCCGTCGGGCGCGAGGTTCCCCTTGAGGATCACGAGGCCACCGCGCGCCTTGAGTGGCTCGGCCAGCGGTCGGACCACCGCCTGCTCCGGCGTCTCCCGGATATCGGCAGCTTCTTGGGCGAGCGAGCGCCCCGTCACGGTGGCCGCATCGCCGTGCATCAGCCCGGCCTCCAGGAGGCGCTGCACGATCACTCCCACGCCCCCCGCACGGAAGAGGTCCGTCGCGACGTATTGCCCGCCCGGCTTCAGGTCACCGAGGACCGGGGTTCGCGCGCTGATCTGCTCGAACTCGTCGATGTCGAGCTCGACTCCGGCCTCCTTGGCCAACGCCAGCAGGTGCAGCACGGAGTTCGTAGAGCCACCCGTGGCCACGGCCATCATGATCCCGTTCTCGAACGCATCCTTCGTGAGGATCGACGAGGGACGCAGGCCCGTCCGGGCTAGCTGGACCGCCAGCTGGCCGCACCTCGTGGCGACCCGCTTCTTGGCCTCGTCGGTCGCCGGCACGGTGTTGGCGCCCAACGGCGAGATCCCCATGGCCTCGAACACCGTGGCCATGGTGTTGGCGGTGAACTGGCCGCCGCAGGCTCCCGCACCCGGGCACGCCGCCCGCTCGATCTCTCCGAGTTCGTTCTCCGTGATCCGTCCGGCCGCGCACGCGCCGACCGCCTCGAACACGTCCTGCACCGTGAGGTCCCGGTTCTTGTAGTGCCCCGGCTGGATCGAGCCGCCGTAGAGCATCAGCGCGGGTACGTCGAGCCGCGCCAGGGCCATGACGGAGCCCGGAATCGTCTTGTCGCACCCCGAAAGCGCCACCACGGCGTCGAACGAGTAGCCTCGCCCCACGACCTCGATCGAGTCGGCGATCACCTCGCGGCTGATGAGCGAGGCGCGCATGCCCGGGGTGCCCATCGTGATCCCGTCCGACACCGCGACGGTGTTGAACTCGAGCGCCACCCCGCCCGCGGCGCGCACGCCCTCGCGCACCCACTCGGCCACTTCCCGCAGGCCGGCGTTGCAGGGCGTCGTGTCCGTCCAGGTGTTGGCGATGCCTACCAGCGGCTTGCCGAAGTCGTCGTCGCCGAGCCCCACGGCCCGGAGCATCGCGCGCGCCGGCGCCCGATCCCGACCGAGCACCATGTTGGAGCTGTTCCGGGCTCCCGGGTCGGGCGCAGGGCGTCCGTTTCCGCCGCTCATGCCACACCCGCCTTGGCCGTCTGCGGGATGACGTCACGCCATCCACGGGAATCCGGCGTCCGGCCACGCACCAGATCCATGTACGCCGTCTGGAGGGCCCGCGTGATCGGACCGACGCCCTCACCGACGGGGATCCGATCCACGCTCCGGATGGGAGTGAGCTCGGCGGCCGTGCCGGTGAAGAACGCCTCGTCGGCCGTGTAGAGCATCTCGCGAGGCATCCGCGTCTCGGACACCGGGATGTCCAGGTCCCGACAGAGCGCCACGACGGTGTTCCTCGTGATGCCGTCGAGCATGGTCCCGTCGAGGGCCGGCGTGAGAACCCGGCCTTCCTTGACCAGGAAGATGTTCTGGCCACTCCCCTCGCTCACGAGTCCGCCCGGTCCCACGGCGATCCCTTCGGCGTAGCCGTTGCGGACCGCCTCCATCTTCATGAGCTGGCTGTTCAGGTAGTTGCCACCTGCCTTGGCGAGCGCGGGAAAGGTGTTCGGGGCAGGCCGGAACCAGGTCGATACGCAGGCGTCCACGCCCTCTTCCAGCGCGGTCGAGCCCAGGTACTGCCCCCACGGCCAACCCATCAGATAGGTCTCCACGGGGCTCGCCGCCGGGTTCAGTCCCAAGGCGCCGGCCCCCCGGATCACCAGCGGACGGAGGTAGCCCTCGCGCATCCCGTTGCGTCGGAAGAGCTCGAAGCTCGCCGCGATCAGGTCGTCCACCCCGTATTGCAGGGGCATCTGATAGATGTGCGCGGACTCCCGCAATCGCCGGAAGTGGTCACGCAGCCGGAAGAACGCCGGGCCCTCGGGCGTCTCGTAGCACCGGATGCCCTCGAAGACGGAAGAGCCGTAGTGCACCACATGACTCATCACATGGATGTTGGCGTCCTCCCATCGGAGGAACGCGCCGTCCTTCCAGATCCACGAGGTGCGAAATGCCGAGTCGATCACGACGCCGCTTCCTCCTCGTGCA
This sequence comes from uncultured Gemmatimonadales bacterium, assembly GCA_963751265.1. Lineage (GTDB taxonomy): Bacteria > Gemmatimonadota > Gemmatimonadetes > Longimicrobiales > Gaopeijiaceae > SZUA-318. The sequence continues at coordinate 138,631 of CAVVTU010000007.1, forward strand.
ACCAGGCCATGTGGCTGCGAAGCCCGGTGCCCACTTCGTTGAGCTGGTGGCGGCCCTCTTCCTCTCGCATACGCTTGAAGTTCTCTCCACCACCTTGCCACTCGTCGATCCAGCGGCGCGCGAACTGACCCGACTGGATCTCCGCGAGAACCTCCTTCATGGCGGTCCGGCTCGCCTCGCCGACGACCCTCGTGCCGCTGACGTAATCGCCGAACTCCGCGGTGTCGCTCACCTCGGCGCGCATCCCCGAGAGCCCGTTCGCGTATGCGAGGTCCACGATGAGCTTGAGCTCGTGCAGACACTCGAAGTAGGCGAGACGAGGATCGTAGCCGGCCTCCACCAGCGTCTCGAAGCCCGCCTTCACCAGGGCGGAAAAGCCTCCGCACAGGACGGCCTGCTCGCCGAAGAGGTCGGTCTCGGTCTCGGCGCCGAAGTCGGTGTCCAGCACCCCGGCGCGCGTGCATCCGAGCGCGTGCGCGTAGGACAGCGCGATCTCGCGTGCCTTGCCGCTGGCGTCCTGGTGCACCCCGATGAGCGCCGGCACGCCGCGTCCCGCCAGGTACTCGCGGCGGACCATGTCGCCCGGTGACTTGGGGGCCACGAGCACCACGTCCACGCCCTCGGGCGGCTGGATCTCTTCGTAGTGCACGTTGAACCCGTGCGCGAAGAGAAGCACGTCTCCCTTCTCGAGGTGCGGCGCGATCTTCTCCTCGTAGACGCCCGGCTGAACCGGATCGGGGATCAGGATCGCGATCAGGTCCGCACCCTTGGCGGCCTCGTCCACCGGCATGACGGTGAGGCCGGCCGAGCGGGCCCGTTCCGCCGAGCTACTTCCCTCGTGCAGCCCCACCACCACGTCGACTCCGCTGTCGCGGAGGTTGAGGGCGTGCGCGTGCCCCTGGCTTCCGTATCCGATCACCGCCACGCGCCGCCCTCGCAGGAGCTCGGGGTCGGCGGCGGTCTGCTCGTACAAGGTCGCACTGCTCATCGAAGATGCTCCTCTGTGATTCCCTGGTTGAGCCGGGCTGCCGGCTTCTCCAGCCGGCTCCGACGTTCTCTCGACCCCGAGCACGTCGGGGTTCGCTTCGATCTCGGCGCTCACCCGGTCTCCCGAGCTGTCCGCCAGGTCCACCACCACCACCATCCGGGGCGTCGCGAACTCCCGCGACACGGAGAGCTCCACGACGGGCACGGTGCGCCTGCGCAGCGTGCCCAGGATGCGCTCGACCGCGGCAGGGCGTTCGGTGACCCGGATCGTCCATCTCTCTCGGCTCATGAGGATGCGGACTCCCCGGCTGTCACGAACTCGTGAAGGGCCGCACCCGACGGCACGATCGGATACACGTTTTCCTCCCGCTCGACCCGCAGGTCGAGGAGCACCGGACCCTGCCGGCCGCTCGCGAAGGCGACGGCGTCCGCCAGCTCGTGCTTGCGCTCCACGGCGAGACCCGTGATGCCGTACGCCTCCGCCAGCGCCGAGAAGTTCGGCCCGCTGATCTCGCTCGCCGAATAGCGCCGCTCGTAGAAGAGCTCCTGCCACTGGCGCACCATCCCCAGGAATCCGTTGTTCACGACCGCGATGCGCAGTCGCAGACGTTCCTGGACGACCGTCGCCATCTCTTGGATGTTCATCTGGAAGCCACCGTCTCCGGCGATCACCCACACCTCGCGGTCCGGCCGGGCCACCGCCGCGCCGATGCCGGCCGGCAACGCATAGCCCATCGTGCCGAGCCCACCGGAGGTCAGGTGCGCCCCCGGCTCCACGTCCGGCAGCTCCTGCGCCAGCCACATTTGATGCTGGCCGACGTCGGTGACCACGATCGCGCGCGATTGGCTGACCTGCGCGGCCATGGCCCGGATGACGTCGCGGGCGTGCAGCGGCCCGTCACCGTTGGAGATGGGCGAGCCGACCTCGGCCTCGCGGTCCCATCCTTTCAGCCGGGCGAGCCAAGCCGGGCGGGTGCGCGGACGCACCCGGCGAATCAGCCCCGGCAGGGTGACCGCGAGGTCCCCGAGCACGAAGTGGTCCGTCTTGACGGTCCGGCCCACCACGGTCGGGTCGATCTCGAAGTGCACCAGTCGGGCCTGTCGGGCGAAGTCCTTCGCCCGGCCCACCACGCGGTCGTCGAACCGGATGCCCAGTCCCAGGACCAGATCGGCTTCCTGAATCGCGCTGTTGGCCCTCGGCGTTCCGTGCATGCCGGGAAGCCCGAGCGCGAGCGGATGCCGCGCCGGGAAGCCGTCGAGCCCGAGGAGCGAGGTCACCACGGGCAGCTCCGCCCACTCCGCCAGCCGTCGCACGGCGGGCACGACGTCGGCCAGGAGGACGCCCCGACCCACCATCAGCACGGGTCGCTCGGCCGCGTTCAGCATGGCGGCCGCGCGATCGAGCGCCTCGGCCATCACGGGGCGTTCCCTGCCCGCCCCTTCGAGCCGCTCGCCGGCCACGACGGGCCTCCGCGGCGCCCGGTCCGTCCAGCCCATGACCCGCTCGTTCTGAACGTCCTTGGGCACATCGACGAGCACCGGTCCGGGTCGCCCCGAGCGCGCGAGCCGGAACGCCTCCTCGATCACGTCGGGAAGCGAAGCCGGGTCGTCGGCCAGGATGCCGTACTTCGTCACGGGCGCCGTCACGCCCAGGATGTCGGTCTCCTGGAACGCCTCGGTGCCCATCACCGAGCGCGCCACCTGTCCGGTGATCGCCACGACGGGCACGCTGTCCATCATGGCCGTGGCCAGGCCGGTGACGAGGTTCGTCGCCCCTGGACCGCTGGTGGCCACGCACACACCCACCCGCCCGGTGGCCCGGGCGTATCCGTCGGCCGCGTGCGCCGCGCCGAGCTCGTGGCGCGTGAGCACGTGCCGCAGCCGCCCGTCGCGGTGGAGCGCGTCGTAGAAGGGGAGAATCGCGCCGCCGGGGTGCCCGAAGAGCACCTCAACGCCTTCGGCGTGCAGCGCCTTGCACATCAGATCAGCGCCGGTCGGAGCGATCTCCGCCGGCGGCTCGTCCATCAGACTCCCCACAGATCCGCCGCGCGGGCCAGGCCGCGCGCCTCCAGGATTCGGGCCTGCTCGGCCTTGTTGATCGCATGCACATACGCGCGGGCCGACGCGTACACCACGTCCGTGTGCCCGCCGCGCCCCGTGAACGTCTGTCCGTCGATCCTCGCGCGGAGGGTCACGTCACCCACCGCGTCGCGACCCGGCGTGGCGGCGCGCAGCTTCAGGTCCTCGATGACCATGTTGAAGTCCGTGAGCTGATCGATCGCGGCGAACGTCGCCGCCATGGGCCCGTCGCCCTCGCCCTCCGCCGTACGCGGCACGCCGCTCTCGGTCATGAGCGTGACCCTCGCGCGGGACACCTCGCCTCCGCAGAGGACCTCGAGCGCTTCCAGGCCGTGCACCTCCGGCACATCGTCCATCACGCCGTGATGGAGGATCGACAGGAGATCCTCGTCCAGGACGTCCTTCTTCCGCTCGGCCAGCGCCTTGAAGTCGCGCGTCACGCGCTCGAGCTCCTCGGGCGTGAGGCTGTACCCGAGGTCACGATATCGGGCCTCCAGACCATGACGTCCGGAGTGCCTGCCCAACACGAGCTCGCTGCCCGACGCGCCGACCATCGCGGGTGTCATGATCTCGTACGTGCCCGGGTCCTGCAGCACTCCGTGCTGATGGATCCCGGCCTCGTGCGCGAACGCGTTGCGCCCGACGATCGCCTTGTTCGGCTGCGGGTGGATGCCCGTGAGGTGTGACAGCATCCGGCTCGCGCGGCAGAGCCCCTCGGTTTTGACCCCAGTGTCGTGGCCGAGCCCCTCGGAACGGACGCGAAGCGCCATCACGATCTCCTCGAGGGCGGCGTTGCCCGCTCGCTCGCCGATCCCGTTGACCGTGCATTCGACCTGGCGTGCGCCGGCCTCCACCGCGGCCAGCGAGTTCGCCACCGCGAGGCCGAGGTCGTTGTGGCAGTGCACGCTGACGACTCGTTCCGAGAGCCCGGGGACGCGCTCCAGGAGCGTACGCACTGTGCGAGACATCTCCTCGGGGAGGGCGTAGCCCACCGTGTCGGGCACGTTGATCGTCGTCGCTCCGGCACGCACGGCCGCATCGACGACCTCGCACAGGAAGTCGAGGTCCGAGCGCATGGCGTCTTCGGCGCTGAATTCGACGTCGTCGACGAGCCTGCGCGCATGCTCCACCGCCCTCGCGGCTCGCTCCAGACACTCCTCCCGGCTGATCCGGAGCTTGCGCGAGAGATGGATGTCGGATGTCGCGATGAACGTGTGGATGCGAGGACGAGGGGCTGCCTCGACCGATCTGGCCGCCGCCTCCACGTCCTTCTCATGGGCCCGCGCCAGGGCGGCCACCACGGGGCCTCTCACCTCGCGTGCCACAGCACCGATGCCGTCGGCGTCCTCGGGCGAGCTCGCCGCGAAGCCGGCCTCGATGACATCGACGCCCAGGCCGGCGATCTCGTGGGCCATGCGGAGCTTCTCCGCAGAAGTCATGCTGCAGCCCGGAGACTGTTCGCCGTCGCGCAGGGTCGTGTCGAATACCAGGATTCGCGCCATGATGGTTCTCTCAACTCACAGGAATAGAAAAGCGGCGGGCCCTCTTCGAAGAGGGCCCGCCGCTTGGTCGTCTGGATCGGTGTGGTGCTATCCCGTTCGAACGGCACGAGGCGCCCTCTCATCAAGCTCGAGTACGAGCCCGATAAGTCGGAGGGTGCCAATAAGGCCGAGCGCCAGAATGCCGTTCATCTCGCCGATTCCGTGGATCCGTCCGTGAAACGAAGCGTTGTATCTAAAGTGAATACCCGAAGACGTCAAGTGTTTCCGTCGAGGCTTCCGGAGGCCCCGATCGAGGTCCCGTCCACCCGGCGAGGCTCCCGTGCGGCCTCCGCCCTCGCCCGCAAAACATCCGCGAACACGCCCGCCGCCGTGACCTCGGGGCCCGCACCCGGTCCCCGCACCACGAGCGGCGACTCCTTGTACCTGCGCGACTCGATCACGAAGACGTTCTGCGGCCCACTCTGCGCGGCGCACGGATGGTCGGCGCCGACGATCTCGAGCCCCAGCCTCGCGCCCTCCCGCGTGACCCGTGCCAGATAGACGAGCCGGCCGCCCCGCCCGCGAGCCTTCTCGCGCAAGGCGGCCATCGAGGCATCCACGGATGGCAGGCTTTCCCAGAAGGCCTCCACGGGCTCGTCCCGATTACACGCCGCGAGCGGCTCGACCTGGACGTTTTCGAGATCGAGGTCGATGCGGGCCTCCCGGGCCAGGATCACGAGCTTGCGGGCGATGTCCGTTCCGCTGAGGTCCAGCCGCGGATCGGGCTCCGTGTATCCGAGCGCGTGCGCTTCCCCCACCGCCTCGCTGAAGAGCGCGCCCTTCATCACCTCGTCGAGGATGAAGCCGGCCGTGCCCGAAAGGATGCCCTCGATCCGCTCGACGCGATCACCGGTCGCAAGGAGGTCGGCCAAGGGGCGAAGGACCGGAAGTCCGGCCCCGACCGTGGTCTCGAAATACAGGCGGCCACCCTCACGCTGGGCCCTGCGCAGCGCCGTATGTCCTTCTCCGGAGCTCGAGAACGCGATCTTGTTCGCGCTCACCACCGCCACCCCGGCACGCAGGAGCCTCACGTACGCCGCCACCGGCTGCGGGCTGGCGGTGCAGTCGACGAAGATGCGGGGATGGTGCGGCCACCCCAGCGCGGCCTCGACGAGCGCTTCCAGGTCGCCGTCGCCCGCCTCGAGGTCCTCGCTCCACCGGTTCAGGTCGATGCCTTCGGGGCGCACGACCGCACGACTCCCGCGCGCGACCCCAATGAGCTTGAGCGCGTCCGATCCGGACGGCCCCGCCACCTCGCCGAGCTGCCTGAGGAACTCCTTTCCCACCCGCCCCGGCCCGGCCAGGAAGATCTGGGCGGTGAGCGTCTTCGGAGAGAAGAACGAGGCGTGGGTGGCGCGCACGGCGGTACCCACGTCCTGATGCGTGACCACGAACGAGATGTTGAGCTCGGAGGAGCCCTGGGCGATGGCGCGGATGTTGACCCCGCAGTCGCCCAGGATGGAGAAGACCCGCGCGGCCACGCCCGGTCGGGCCTTCATCGCGTCGCCGACCACCGCCACCACCGAGCACCTCTCCTCGATCACCGGACCGTCCAGCACCCCGGCGCGCCGCTCCAGGTCGAACTCCGCGGCCACGGCGGCTTGGGCCGCAACCAGCGAGTCCCCGTGGACCGCCACGCAGACGGAGCGTTCGCTCGAAGCCTGGCTCACCAGCAACACCTTGGCACCGGCCGCGTCGAGCGCGGTCAGGAGGCGCGCCGCGATGGATCGGTTCGCGCCCGCCCAGCCACTGAGCTGGAGGATGGCGACGTTGTCCACCGACGCGATCCCCCGGACGAGCCCGTTCCCCTCGGCGGTCTCCGCGGAGCCGACCCGGGTGCCTGGCCTCGAGGGGTTCATCGCGTTCCGGATCACGAGCGGGATTCCGCGCTCCCTGAGCGGGCGGACGGTCTTGGGGTGGACGACACGGGCGCCCCAGTGCGACAACTCCAAGAGCTCGTCGTAGCTGATGCTCGGTAGGGTGCGCGCATCCGACACGATGGCCGGATCGGCGGTCATCACGCCGTCCACGTCCGTCCAGATCTCGACCTCCTCGGCACCCAGCGCGGCCCCGAGGATGGAAGCGGTGTAGTCCGAGCCCCCTCGGCCCAGCGTGGTGCGAGTCCCCCCGTGGGTGGCCCCCAGGAAGCCCGTCACGACGTGCACCACTCCGTTCGAGGGCAGCAGCCTGTTCGCGCGCTCCTCGGTGGCGGCCATGTCCACCTCGGCTTCTCCATGCCGCTCGTCGGTCACCACCAGGTCCGATGAGTCCACGGCCCGCGCGTCGACCCCCCGGGCCCTCAGCCCCCCGGCGACGAGCTGGGAGGACAAGCGCTCGCCGAAGGAGAGAACCTGATCGAGGGTGCGAGCCGAGCACTCGCCCACGAGGGCGATGCCCCGGAGCAGCCGGTCGAGCTCCTCGAGATGGTCGTCCATCGCCTCGACGACGTCGGGCGCGTCTCCCGTGAGCTCCCTCGCCGCCTGACGATGGCGACGCTCGACCTCCTGCTGCGTGGGCAAGAAGGCGCCACGGGCCGCCTCGCCCGCCACGCGGACCAGGAGGTTCGTCACTCCGGCCAGAGCCGACACGACCAGGACCGGAGCACACGCGTGTAGCCGGTCGCGCACGACCCGCTCGATGACGTCCAGCCGCTCGACGCCCGTCACCGACGTGCCCCCGAACTTGAGCACGCGTCGTGGCACATCTTCCCCCATCGGCGACTCGGGCTCGGACCCGGTCTCTTCCTGCGACATTCCCTACCTCCCGCGGTTTCCCGCCGGAACGACATGAAAAAAGACCGGCCCCCTGGAGAGGAGGCCGGTCTGGGAGCTTTCGCGAGGCTCGCTCAGCTCATCGGTCCATCCCGACGGGAAAGACCACCGGCCCACATTCCCCTGGAGCGGATCCAGGTCGTCCCCGTCGTCATCGTGATGGTCCTGCGGCCCAGCGACATCGCGACATTCTCCTGATGGTCATGGACGCAAATTCTTGCGCCGGAACTGGCGAGCTATTGGGTGCCCCGACCCACGCAACGGCTGCGGCGCACCGTCATCCCAGGTGCTCCAGGTACGCCGACAGGATCCGTCCGAAGGTCTCCGCTTCGGTGAGGAAGGCGTCGTGCCCGTTCGGAGAGCCGACGTGGATGAGGTCGGATTCGACGCTCAGGCGCTCGTACAGCTCCTGTACCTGCCACGGCGGAGCGAGGCCGTCGGTGTCGATCGAGACGAGCTTGACCGGCACCGCGACCTCCGACGGGTCGATCCGGTGGATGTCCAGGGACTGGCACAGGCAGAGGAACGCCTCCGGCGAGACCCGGTCCGCGAACTTCCGTCCGTTGTACTCCAGGTAGTCCTCCACCGGGAAGCGAGCCTTTCCGTCTTGGATCCCGAAGGGACCACCGAACCGCTCGCGGTAGTCGATGTCCGAGCGGTACGTGGTCATCGCCAGGGAGCGGGCGAGCACCATGGCGTCGTACGGCTCGCCGGTCCTCAGCCCCATCTCGACGATCTTGCGCTGGACACCTCGCACCGCCTCGGCCATCGGATGGCTTTCGTGGGCGGCCCCGATCACCATCGCGGAGCGCAACCGGCCCGGATGACGCGCGGCCATCGCCAAGGCGACCATTCCTCCGTAGGACGCCCCCACCACCGCATCGACCGTGTGGACGCCGAGAGCGTCGAGCACGGCCACCAGCGCCGTCGACTGATCGGCGGGCGTCACCGCGGCGCCCGGAGCGTGCACCCAGTCGATCGAAAGCGTGCGCAGTCGGCGCGTATCGAACGGCCGTCCCTCCCCTGCCTGGTTCTCCCACCAGCCCGGGCTCGGGTCGTAGGCATGGGAGGCGACGTGGCGATGTCCGGAGATGCCTCCGAGAACCGCCACCACCGGCGCGCCCGCGGGGCCCACCATCTCGTACGCCACCTTACAGGGCGCGAGCGTTCCCCCGTGTTCCAGGGCAAGCCCATCCGGGAGCAGGCGCTCCCCGATGCGCACCTGGATCTGGGAGTCGACGAGACCCGGCTCCACCCGGCGTGCGAGACCTTCGATCATATCAGCGCTCCGACTCGTGGCCGGATCCGGGCGTCGCCCGGACCGGCGTGGCACACAAATGAAAAACCCCGGTCACCTTCGAGAGGGGACCGGGGTCGCTCCGCTTTCTTTCGGCTCGTCAGATCACCCGCTGCTCTGGGCTCCGACGGCGGTGCGCAACCCGTTCCCCTTCCGCGAACATGGACAGGTCGCGGCCTCGTCCGCAGTCGCCTCGGCGACCACGGAACAGGGAATACACAGGTTGCAGAACGGGCTCATGATTCCTCGAGACTCCTTCAAGCTCGAAGTGATCTGCTCGAAGCAGGAGTTTACCAGGATGTGCGGGTCGAGGTCAAGGATCGACGATCCGTGGAATCCTCCGGCGCACTCGTGCGTATGAGTAGGTAAGCCCCGACACGGAGTGGAGGTTCCCGGGTGTGTGGGAGGGCGCCAAGGAGGTGAAACGTGACACAGTGCCGTGGGACGACCAGGCAGGGAGCGCGATGCCGCCGCGAGGCCGCGGAAGGCTCGGACTACTGCTCCATCCACATGGACCAGGCGGAAGAGGCAAGCGCCGAGCAGGAGGAATGGGATGTCGACGCCATCCTCAAGACCGCGCTGGGCTTCGCGCTCGTCGGCGCCGTCGTCCTGTTCAGGCTACGCAGGTAGCGGAGCCCCAGGGCGAACGGCGGCGCGATGTTCCGCGAGGTGGTGACGCCGGGTCAGGAGCGCTCGGACGACCCGAGCTTCTTGACGCTGCCCAGTAGAATCAGGCCGAAAGCCAAGAGGAAGAGGGGGAGCGCCGCGGCCAGCGCGAGTCCGGGACCGATGTGGCCCCAGAGGGCCACCAAGAGGTCGAAGGCCTGTCCAATCATCTTCTGTCACCATCTATGTGAAAATCCGCCTTGCGACGGCTGTTTGCACGTCGAGAGGGCTTCCACCCTCGCATTAAGCTTAATGGATTGTTCGGGGGCGCCCAGTCGGGGATTTCCCCACATGGCCGCGGGGAGTCCCCCGAATGCCCGGCGTTCCTCCGCATGGGGGCGATGCGGGTGAGCCTGCCCCTCGTGGAGCGGGCCCGCGAGCACGCGGATCGCATCGCGGTGGTCGGACCCGAGGGCGCGTTCACGTACCGGGACCTTCTCGAGGGGTCCTCCGCCGTGGCCGCCGCGCTCCTGGACGGCCGCCCCGATCTCGAAGGAGCGCGGGTGTGCTACCTCGTGGCCCCGGGCTTCGAGCACGTCGCGGTCCAGTGGGGCATCTGGCGGGCCGGAGCGGTGGCGGTTCCGATGGCCCCGACCCATCCGGCGGCGGAGCTGGCCTATATACTGGACGACGCCGAACCCGACGTGGTGATCGCCGATGCCCTCCTCGAGCGTCGTGTGGCGCCTGCCGCGACTGAGCGGAACATCCGGGTGCTCCCGAGCGGCGATCTCGTGGCCCGTCCCGGGTCACGCGGCGAGACCTTGCCTTCCCTCGCACCGGAGCGCGCGGCGCTCATGCTCTACACCTCGGGCACCACGGGAAGGCCCAAGGGTGTCGTCAGCACACATGGAAACCTCACCGCCCAGGTCACGGCCCTGGTGGAAGCCTGGGGCTGGACCCGGGACGACCACATCCTCCTCACGCTTCCGCTCCACCACGTTCACGGGATCGTCAACGTTCTCACCTGCGCGCTCTGGTGCGGCGCATGCTGTCAGATCCTTCCGGCGTTCGATGCCGCGGAAGTCTGGGAGCGGCTGGCCCGGGGAGACGTGACGCTCTACATGGCCGTCCCGACCCTCTACCGACGGCTCATCCGCACGTGGGAGGGCACCGACGAGGAGACGCGCCGGCGCTGGAGCGCGGGTGCCCGCACCCTCCGGCTGACCGTTTCGGGCTCGGCCGCGCTTCCCGTGCCCACCCTGGAGCGTTGGGAGCGGATCACGGGGCATCGGCTGCTCGAGCGGTACGGAATGACAGAGATCGGCATGGCGCTGTCGAACCCCCTGGAGGGTGAGCGTCTTCCCGGCCACGTGGGCACTCCGCTGCCCGGCGTCCGGGTGCGCCTCGTCGACGAGCGCGGCGAAGCCGTCGATGAAGGGCGCCCCGGAGAGATCCAGGTGCGCGGACGAAGCGTGTTCCGGGAGTACTGGCGTCGACCCGTCGAGACCGAAGAGGCATTCACGCCCGACGGGTGGTTCCGCACGGGTGACCTGGCCCTCGTGGAGGAAGGCACCTACCGGATCCTGGGACGCATCGGCCAGGACATCCTCAAGAGCGGTGGCGAGAAGCTCTCGGCGCTGGAGATCGAAGATGCCCTGCGGGCGCACCCGGACGTGTCCGATTGTGCGGTGGTCGGCATCGCCGACGCCGAGTGGGGCGAGCGCGTCTGCGCGGCCGTCGAGGCACGCGCGAACGCGGCCCTTCGGGCCGACGCCCTGAGGGCCTGGGCACGCGAGCGGCTCGCTCCGGCCAAGGTGCCGAAGACCGTGCTCGTGGTCGAATCGCTTCCACGCAACGCGATGGGCAAGGTGATCAAGCCGGATGTACGTACGCTCCTGACGGAGGCCATCGGGGCGGACTCCGAGGAGGACTGAAGGACGGGGGCGGACTCAGGCCTGAACCTCGCTGCCCTTCACGATTTCGAAGACCGCGACCTCGCCCGCGTCCGGATCCAGCTCGTGTCCCATCTCCTGCATCCCGAGCTTCCTCGCCACCGCGATCGAGGCCCCATGCCAAGTCGGCACGGTAGCCTGTATGATCCGCACCTCCGGCTGGCTCAGCGCCCAGGAGACCAGCGCACCGGAGGCCTCGGTGGCGAACCCTCGGCCCTCGAAGCGGGGATACACCGAGTAGCCGATGGCGGCGGTACCGGTGTGCGGACGTCCACCCAGGCCGCAAGCACCCACCGCGCACCGGTCGGCACGGGTCGAGATCACCCAGACCCACCACCCCAGGTCCTCGGGTGAGGCCAGCATGTGTTCGCGGAATCTGGGAAGGTCTTCACCCAGGAGCGGCGGGACCTCCGCGGGAGTCCCGAAAACGACATCGGTCTCCCGCTCGAGACGTCGAGCATCTCTCTCGATCCACGCATGCAGACCGTCCGCGGTCAGCGCCGTGAGGCGCAGGCGCGGGGTGTCCAGTGTGAGACGTCCGCACGTCGACGAGGATTCCACTCAGACGTTCCCTCCGGCTCCAGGGAGGCTTCGGTGGCATGCCTTCTGCAATGTCTTGCTCGTGCCCGACCGGCGGCGACCGGGTTTGCCCCCACGGATCGCGTCACGCTGCCGTGTCTCGACGTCTGAAACACGGATGGGAGTTGAATGAACATGAATGGGAGCGTGGGGCCGGGACCCGGCAAGAAAGTACGACTTCTGATGGCATTCGGCATCGTGGCGGCGTCCGTCGCGCTCGCATCGTGTGACCCCGGGACGGCGCCGGGCACACAGCGGGCATACGTGCAGGTGCAGATCACGGACGCGCCTTCGGACATGCTCGCGAGCGCGGAGATCTGGGTCTCCCGCGTCTACCTCCAGGGTGGGGCCGACAGCACCGCCGCCGACAGCGCCGGAAGTGTCGACCTCTTCAACGACCCGGCCAATCCCAAGCACTACGACCTCCTCACCTTGCAGGACAGCGTGACGGCCGTCCTCACCGACGTCGTGGATGTCGATCCGGGGGCCTACCAGCAGCTCCGGCTCGTGGTCGACAGCGCCCGGTTGACGCTGGCCGACGGATACTTCTTCAGCGATAGCACCACGAGCGACGTCCTCTTCGTCCCGAGCGGCGCCGAGAGTGGGATCAAGGTCTCGCTGAACAGCACCCTGAGGTTGCCGGCGGACAGCACCATGACGCTGGTCGTGGACTTCCCCGTCGATCAGAACTTCGTCATTCAGCAGAATTCGGATCAGACGGTACGGACGATCCTGTTCACGCCGTCGCTCAAGGAGCAGAAGCGAAGCCAGTCCTGACAACCGAAGCTGGTCCGGCCCAGCCCGTCCGGGGGTGGGCCGGCCGGGCCCCCTCCTCCCGCGTTCCACCGTGCCGGCCGACTCCCGGACTCGTCAGTAGAGCAGGTGGGGCTCCACGCCCCGACCGAATCGCATCGCCTCTTCGTGCACACCGCCCATCAACTCGTCGAGCGGAAGGCCGGCGTCCAACCCGACGCGTAGCCCGTCGTGGCCCCAGAGGATGTCGATGGGCATGAGCACGTCCTCGTATTCGTAGGGAGGCGGCCGCCAGGCGAACTCCTCCGGCGCGAGCTCCCTGACGGTCCACAGCACCGCGACCGCCGTGCGCACCGGACGGAACGCTCGTACGTCCGTGACGTGGAGCTGCGCACCCCCGCACACCGCGCCGGCGTGCTTCTGGAACGTGGGCTCGAAGCGGCAGGGCCTGAATCGCACGCCGGGTAGCCTCAACGCGTCGAGCGACTCGACGAGCCGGTGCGGATCCAGCCAGGGCGCTCCGAAGAGCTCGAAGGGTCGGGTCGTGCCCCGCCCTTCGGACAGGTTCGTTCCCTCGAGCAGCACCATCCCCGGGTAGACCGCGCACGAATCCGGCGTGGGGAGATTGGGACTCGGCGGGACCCATTCGAGACCGGTCGCCGGCCAGGTCGCCTCCCGCCGCAAGTCTCCGCAGGGGATCACCTCCAGCTCGCAGTCGATCCCGCGCTCGGCCACGAGCCAACGCGCCATCTCGCCGCAGGTGAGCCCGTGTCGGAGTGGCACGGGCTGGAGGCCCACGAACGACTCGAACCCCTCGCGCAGGACCGGGCCTTCCCGCACGTCTCCCCCGATGGGGTTGGGTCGGTCCAGGACCACGAAGCGGATTCCCGCCTCCCCGCACGCCTCCATCGCCAGCGCCATCGTCCATACGAACGTGTAGACCCGCACGCCGACGTCCTGGAGGTCGAAGAGAAGGGCGTCCAGCCCCTGAAGCATGTCGGGCGTGGGCCGCCGCACCTCTCCGTAGAGCGAGTGGACCCGAAGTCCGGTGTGCGGATCCCGGAAGTGCGGGCTCTCGATCATGTTGTCCTGCTTCTCGCCCCACATGCCGTGTTGTGGGCCGAAGAGCGCGCGCAGACGAAAGCCGCCGGCCAGGAGCGCGTCGGCCGAGCCGGCCAGCGAGCGGGTTACGGACGCCGGGTGGGCGACGAGTCCGAGGACAGCGGAACGCAGGTGTTCGCCCTCTCCGGCCAGGAGGCGATCGACGCCGAGCGTGACGGTTGTGGGAGCCATGGTCGTGGAGGGTACGGTCCGGCCTCGATCGCGGGCAAGAATGGTACGCGGTCGCGTGCGGCCTCGGGCCTCGGTCGGCACCGTCCTCCGGCCGGGAGCGGATCAGGCCGGCGGGCTGGCGCCGGGCCCCGACGGACTCCACCTTCAGCACCGTTCGCCGACGTCCGTTATCGGAGCGCCCCGCCATGTCCGTTCGCCGCTATGTACCGGTGGTCCTCGCCGCCGGCAGCCTGATCGTGGGGGCGTGCGCCCCCACCGCCGACACCTCCGACCAGAGCGCCAGGATGCAGGCCCTCGTGGATCAATACGCCCCCGTTCGACTGACCGCCGACCTCTCCCGTCTCGCGCCCAACGACCGCGAGATGGTGCGCCTGCTCATCGAGGCGGTGAAGCCCATGGACGACGTCTTCTGGCGCCAGGCCTACGGAGACGAGTCCGCCGCCCTGGCCCTCGCCCACGGCGATTCGGCCACCGAGCGCTATCTCGAGATCAACTACGGTCCCTGGGACCGCCTACACGACAACGAGCCGTTCATCGCCGGTGTGGGCCCGAAGCCGGCCGGGGCCAACTTCTACCCCGCCGACATGACCACCGAGCAGTTCGAGACGGCAGCCGCGGCCGACCCGGCGCTGAAGGGCCTCTACTCCCTCGTGCGCCGGGACGACTCCGGGAAGCTGATCGCGGTTCCGTACCACGAGGCGTTCGCCCTTCAGACCGACTCCGCCGCCGCGAAGCTGCGCGCCGCCGCCGAGCTCTCCAGCGACCCCGAATTCGCCAGCTACCTGAAGCTGCGGGCCACGGCGCTCGAGACGGACGACTACCAGGCCAGCGACATGGCCTGGCTGGACATGAAGAACAACCCCGTCGACATCGTCATCGGCCCCATCGAGACGTACGAGGACGGTCTGTTCGGCTACAAGGCCAGCCACGAGGGCTACGTCCTCATCAAGGACACGGAGTGGAGCGCAGCGCCTGCCAGCGGTTCGCGCAGTACCTGCCCGAGCTCCAGGCCGGCCTCCCGGTGCCCGAAGCCTACAAGAAGGAGACACCCGGCACCGACTCCGACCTCAACGCCTACGACGTGGTCTACTACGCGGGCGCCGCGAACGCCGGCGGCAAGACCATCGCCATCAACCTGCCGAACGACGAGGAGGTCCAGCTCGCCAAGGGCACGCGCCGTCTCCAGCTCGAGAACGCGATGCGGGCCAAGTTCGACAAGATCATGGTGCCCATCGCCGACGAGCTCATCGCCGCCGACCAGCGCAGCCACCTGACCTTCGACGCCTTCTTCCAGAACACGATGTTCCACGAGGTCGCGCACGGTCTCGGCGTGAAGAACACGATCAACGGCCGCGGAACGGTGCGTACCGCCCTCAAGCAGAACGCCTCGGCGATGGAGGAGGGCAAGGCGGACGTGCTCGGCGTCTACATGGTCGAGCAGCTCTTCGACCGGGGAGCGCTGACCGAGGGCTCCGTCGAGGACAACTACGTGACCTTCCTCGCCGGCATCTTCCGCTCCGTGCGCTTCGGAGCCGCCGACGCCCACGGCAAGGCCAACATGGTCCGCTTCAACTACTTCAAGGATCACGGCGCCTTCACCCGCGACGACGCGACCGGCACGTATCGGGTGGACTACGACGGGATGAAGCAGGCCATCGATTCACTTTCGGCGCTGATCCTGACGCTCCAGGGCAACGGAGACTACGAGGGCGTCGACAAGCTGATGACGGAACAGGGCGTCGTGCCACCGCAACTCCAGGCCGACCTGGATCGGGTCGACAAGCTCGGCATCCCGCGCGACATCGTCTTCGAGCAGGGAGAGAGCGTCCTCTTCGGAAAGCAATAGTCGGAATCGATGTGGGGAGAACCCCCACGAGGGTCTGGGGTGTTGCCCTATGGTGGCGCACCACCCGGTTGATGTATCGGTGTTCGATCCCCAGCAGAGGAGAACACCGTGGCGTCATCGGGACCCGTGCGATCCGAAGAATGGAGGAAGTGGGCCCTCGTCTGGGCTTCCACGTTCCTGGCATTCGAGGCCCTGACCGGCCTGGCCATCTTCTTCCTCCCCTTCAGCGTATCCACTCAGGTCACCGTGCTCGTGCACACGGCGGTCGGCCTGGTCCTGCTGGTGCCGTACGCGGTCTACCAGATCCGCCACTGGCGCATCTACGACGACGCGCGCTGGACCCACGTGAAGCTCACCGGGTGGCTGTCGCTGGCGGCCACCCTCGTGGCCATCGTGTCCGGCGTCGTCCTCACCGTGCAGGCGGCGCTGGGCACCCGGATCAGCTACGCATGGGACACCACGCACATCGTCGCCACGTTCGCCCTGCTGGCCGCGGTGCTTCCCCATGTAGGCGCGCTGATCATCCGGAACCGCGTCGGCACGACCGATCTGGCGCGCGCCGTCCGGGCCGCGGAGCTCTGGATGGGCTCGCTCACGGCGAAGCTGACCATCCTTTTGGCCCTCGTCATCCCCGCGTTGGTATTCGCGTACCGGCCGGCCAAGCTGAACAACCAGCTCCCTGCCGACTACAGCTACATCTACGGCAAGGACCGGCCCTTCGCGCCGAGCCTGGCGAAGACCAGCACGGGCAACGCCTTCGACGCCCGCTCGATGGCCGAGTCGCGGTCGTGCGGCACCTCCGGATGCCACGAAGAGATCGTGAAGGAATGGCAGGTGAGCGCGCACCGGTACTCGGCGCTGGACATCGGATTCCGAGCGGTCCAGGCGGCCATGGGCGCCCAGAACGGTCCGGAATCGACGCGCTACTGTGCCGGATGCCACGACCCGGTCTCGCTCTTCGCGGGCACGAAGAACCTCTTCCAGGACAGCCTGACGAACCAGCAGGGGCTCGAGGACGGCGTCTCGTGCATCATCTGCCATTCGGTCGAGGAGACCGACGTGCAGGGCAACGCCAACTACGTCGTCCACCAACCGGTGCGCTACATGTACGAGCTCAGGCCGGACGGCGCCCGCCGCTACGTCCGCGACTTCCTCATCCGCGCGTACCCGGACCAGCACGTCGCCTCGTTCTCGAAGCGTCTGTTCAAGAGCCCCGAGTACTGCGCGGCGTGCCACAAGCAGTTCGTCGACGAGGAGATCAACCAGGTCGGTTGGGTCCAGCTACAGAACCAGTACGACAACTGGCGCAAGAGCCGTTGGAACCACCCGGGCGACCCGAAGAAGACCATCGAGTGCCGCGAGTGCCACATGCCTTTGGTCTCGACCCCGGATCCCGCGTCCGGTGACGACGCCGATTACAACCGAACCCCGAACGACGGCAAGCACCGCAGTCACCGCTTCCTGGGCGCCAACCAGTTCATGCCGAAGGCGCTGAACCTGCCGGGAGCGGACGAGCAGGTGGAGCTCGTCAACAAGTGGCTGAAGGGCGAGATCAAGATCCCCGAGATCGCGGACAAGTGGCAGCAGGGATCCGCGATTCCGCTCGACCTTTCGGTGCCCGAGCACGTGCGGCCCGGCCAGGAGATCAAGATCCTGACCCGCATCACCAACAACAAGGCGGGCCACGACTTCCCCACCGGTCCCCTGGACATCATCCAGGCGTGGGTGGAGGTCGTCGTGCGGGACGGAGCCGGCAACGTCGTGTACCAGTCGGGAACGGAGGACTCGGATCATTTCGTGCAGCCGGGAGCCTTCATGTTCAAGGCCGAGCCGGTCGACCGCTACGGGAACCTGATCGACAAGCACAACCTCTGGGAGATGGTGGGCGTCCGTTATAAGCGGGCCCTCTTCCCCGGCTTCTCGGACGAGGCCGAATACACGTTCTCCTGTCCCTCGTCGATGGCGTCGGCGACGGGCAAGCCCTCGGGCGACTCCCGGAGCAGGAGCGTCCAGGTCGACGTGCCGAAGGGGGCGAGCGGTGAGCTGCACGTGGAGGCCCGCCTCATGTATCGGAAGTTCGACCAGTCCATCCTGAACTTCCTGGCGGGCGGGAAGTCCGCGGTCACGGCTCCCGTGACGGTCCTTTCCACGGCGAATGCGGTCATCCAGGTGAGTAGCGAGTGATCTCACGCCGGCAACGTTACCTGGCCCTGGGCTGGGGAGGCGCCGCCCTCTTCGTGCTCATCGTGGCCGGCGTGCTCTGGATTCGTTCGGGAAAGCGCGACACGTACGTCCCCGGAGAGAAGCTCGAGGGGCTCACGAACACGCTTGCGCGGACACTGCCGGACGATCGGCCGGACGTGACCTTGGTCGACGTGACGGGAGCGGCGGGAATCCATTTCCGCCACTTCCCCGGCGAACGCACCAGCCGCCTTCCCGAGGACATGGGCTCCGGCGCGGCGTGGGGCGACTACGACCGGGACGGCTGGCTCGACCTCTTCGTCGTGAACCAGTCGGGACCGATGACGCTCACGCCCGAACAGCTCGCCGCGTCCGGCGCACACGCCACGCTCTACCACAACAGGGGTGACGGCACGTTCGAGGACGTGAGCCAGGCGGCCGGTGTCGACTGGCGCGGCACGGGCATGGGCGTGGCGTGGGGCGACTACGACAACGACGGGTGGCCCGATCTGCTCATGACCACCTACGGAGGCCTGGTTCTCTATCACAACAACGGCGACGGCACGTTCACGAACGCCACGGCGCGGGCCGGTCTCGCCGGCTTCAAGGAATACTGGACCGGCGTCTCCTGGGCGGACTACGATCGGGACGGCGACCTCGACGTCTACGTCGGCGGATACGTACGGTTCGAAGATCGACCGAACGCCCCGCCCTCGAAGCAGTACGACATCGAACAGCCCACCAGCCTCAATCCCTCGGCGTTCGATCCCGAGCCCAACCTCCTCCTCCGCAACAACGGTGACGGTACCTTCACGAACGTGGCGGCCAAGGCGGGCGTGGCGGACGAGAAGGGCCGCAGCCTGTCGGTGACGTGGGCAGACTTCGACGAGGACGGCTGGCCGGACCTTTACGTGGCCAACGACCTCAGCGACAACGTGCTCTACCACAACAAGGGCGACGGCACGTTCGAGGAGACCAGCCACATGGCCGGCGTGGCCGACTACCGGGGCGCCATGGGCCTCGCGGTGGGCGACTGGAACGGCGACGGCGATCTGGACCTCTTCATCACGCATTGGCTCGCCCAGGAGAACGCGCTCTACGACAACGACCATCGGCGCCGGGCGGGCGAGGAGCCCGGCCCGAACGCCTTGCTACGCTTCATGGACGTGGCGGACCGCTACGGCCTCGGCCAGATCGCGCTCGACTTCGTGGGTTGGGGCACGTCGTTCTTCGACTACGACAACGACGGACGCCCCGACCTGTTCGTGGTGAACGGGAGCACGATCCAGGAGAAGGACGACCCCACGCTCCTGGTCCCGATGCACGACTTGCTCCTCTGGAACGGCGGGCCGAAGCGCGGCTTCTTCGACGTCTCGTCCGTGGCCGGCCCCTACTTCGAGCGGGAGCTCGTGGGACGCGGCGCCACCTTCGGCGACTACGACAACGACGGGGACGTGGACGTCTTCATCGTGAACAACGGCGGACCCGGCATCCTGCTGCGCAATGACGGAGGCGACGAGAAGGCCTGGCTCGAGCTCGGGCTCCAGGGCCGCAAGAGCAATCGGTCGGCCATCGGAGCCCGGGTCCGGGTCGTCGCGGACGGCGTGGCGCAGATCCGCGCGCTGCGAGCCCAGCCGTCGTATCTGTCCCAGAACAGCCCCGTCGTGCACTTCGGTCTCGGGCAGGCGACCACGGTGGACACCCTCCAGGTGCTCTGGCCCTCCGGGACGAGGCAGACCTTCACCTCCTTGCCGGCTCGCACCCGCCTGAATCTGGTGGAGGGAGAGGGTCTCACCGGGTCGGGCTCACGGGCGGCCGTCCCGGCGGCCCCGTCCGGAGAGAATCGCCAGCGCGTGCAGGCATTCTGGACCAACTATCGGAAGGCCACGAGGGAGCGCATCGCGGGGGATCGGGAAGCCGCGGCGGCGACCTATCGGCAGGCGCTCGAGCTCGACCCGAAGCACGAGGACACGCTCTACTATCTGGGCAACGTCCTCTTCGATCTCGACTCGCTCACCGCGGCCCGCGAGATGTTCAGACGTCTCGTGGGGGTGAACCCGCGGAGCGCCCGTGGGCATTCACGTCTCGGCGTCCTGTACCTGTGCAGCCCGGGCCTGGGCCCGGCCCGACTGGACTCGGCGCAGCGCGAGTTCCGCACCGCGTCGTCGCTCAACCGAATCGAGACGGGGCCCTACGTCCGCTTGGCCGAAGCCGCGCTGCTCGAGGGTGACGGCGCCGACGCGACGAGGTCGGCGGAGACCGCGCTGGGCTCCAACCGACAGAGCCCGCGCGCCCATTTCCTCCTGGGATATCAGGCGTGGGAGGCGGGCAGCGCCGAGCAGGCCCTCGTGCATTTTCGCTCCGCCCTGGAGGGTGCCGGGAGCGTCACGGCGATGACCGAGAGCACACATCCGTGCGACGCCCTCCTCTCGCTGAACAGCTACCTCCAGGCTGCGGGAGACAGCGTCGGCGCGGCGACCATGGACGAGCGGTACGCCGACTTCCGATCTCGTCTCGGGGCGCTCAAGGGCGCCCAGCGCTGAGGCCCGCGATGCGCCCGTCCGGGCCGAGCGCCATGATGCGCGGCGGCTCCCCCCGGCTCACGGCCACGACGTGGTTGGGAGGAACGGCGCGCCATGCCGGGTCCTCCGTGAGGCGCTCCGAAGAGACCACGACGGCCGTGCCGTCGTCGAAGGGCCTGCGCTGCGTGAAGCGGCGGTGGGCCGGCTCGTAGATCTCGCCGCGGTGGACGTAGAGCGTCTCGGGGCCTTCCCGGGCGTCGTTGCCGAAGCGGGTCACGGCGGCCCGTTCGCCGTCGGAGACGGCGACGTTGAGGAAGCTCGGGGCTCCGTCGCCCACGTCCTCTGCGATCGCGAGCGCCCGCGCCAACGCTTCGGTCAGCCGGGCCGCCAGCGCGAACGCACCACCCATCCCCCCATCCCCACCGAGGGACTCGCCGTCACCGCCGTTGCGGACGACCTCGTCCACGAACAGCGCCATCAGGTGCTCGCTGTCCGTGCTCCCGTGCACGATCCCGAACGCCTCGTCGGTCAGCGATTCCAGGATCCGGCGTCGAGCCTTCCCGAACCCGCCCAGTCGGCCATTGTGCATGAGCAGGTACCGGCCGTACCGGAAGGGATGGCAATTGGCCAGGTTGACCGCGGAGCCGGGGCTCGCGGCGCGCACGTGCGCGAGAACGCACGGGCTTGCCACCACCTTGGCGACGCTGGCCAGGTTGAGGTTGTTCCAGGCGGGCGTGATGGCGTGGAAGACGCCGGGTTCCGGAGAAAGACGTGGAGCGAACCACCCGACCCCGAACCCGTCGGCGTTCATCGGCTCGGAGCGCTCGGTGGAGTGGTAGCTCTGACGAATGAGCGAGTGGCGGGGCTGGATGAGGAGCGTGTCCAGCACCACCGGGGGACCGAGGTACAGCGTGAATCGGCACATGGAGCCTTCCGTGTGTGGTGCTCCAGAACTCTCTTGGCCACTCCGACGGCCAAGATAATGCGTGACCTCCAAGGCGACAGGGATGCGTCACGGCCGAGATTCCGTATCGTGTCGGCATGGTGGAGCCCGAAGCGCCCGAAGCGTTCTTCATCGTGCACGAGCCGCGCTCGGTGCGCAGGGGATGGCTCTTCCCCCGCCGTGACAAGTAGTTTGACGCATGGAACCCCAAAGGAGCAGGGCCCCGGTCCTTCTCACCGTCCTCCTCACCGCCCTGGCGCTCGAGGCGACGGCGTGCGGGCGCACGCCCGGCCCCAGGCCCGGCACCCAGGCGTACGCGGACGTCGTCAGCGCGTTCTACACCGGTGTCGCCGCCATCCAGACCGGCGACGATGCGCGGGCTCAGGCCGCGCTCACCAAGGTCACGGAGCTCGCGCCGGGAGAGCCGGCGGCGGACGCGAACCTCGCGATCGTCGCGCTGGAACAGCATCGACTCGACGACGCGGCCCGGTGGATCGACCGGGCGCGCGCGGGCGCGCCTCGCGCGGGGCCAATCGCCCTGCTCGCCGCCCTCGTCGCGAGGGAGCAGGGCCGACTCGACGACGCGATCGCGGATCTGCGTGAGGCGGCCTCGGACAGCACGGTGGCCGAACGTTCGCGCTTCCTCCTCGTGGAGTTGCTAGAGCAGCGCGATGGCCCGGGAGACGTCGACCAGAGCCGGGCACTCCTCGATTCGCTTCTCACGATCGACCCCGCGAACCTCTTCCTGCGCCTCACGTCTGCCCGGCACGCCGCCCGTCACGGGGAGACCCGCGTCATGGAGCGCGACATCTCGCGCCTCGCGCTGCACGCTGCCCAGTGGCCGGCCGCCGCCCGCAAGCAGCTCGCCCGTGTGGTCGCTTCGGTCGGCAATCTTCAGGACGCCGGCCAGGAGCTGACCTACCTCGCCACGTCGCTCGAGGAGATGCCTGGCTACCTCGACGATCGGAACGCACTCCAGGTCTCGGCGCAGCACCCGGACCTGGTGCTCACCGAGTTCCTCGCGCTGCCCACCCCATCGCGCAGGCCACCCGCCCCGGACTCGAGCCTCCAGTTCACCATGCACGAGATCGAGGCGCCGATCACCCGGTGGCGCGAGGTCGTGCCGGTCTGGCTGAACGGCGATCGGCCGGCGCGCATCGGACTGCTCGGCTCAGCCGTCTTCGTGCTCGCGGCCGACAGCGCTCCCGCCGAGCGGCTCCAGCTCCCGACGTCACCCGTCGCCCCCGACGCCCCCTCGGCGGTGGCCGCATTCGACTTCGACCACGACTTCCGCATGGACCTCGCCGTGGCGGGTGGAGGTGGGTTTCGCATCCTTCGTCAGGACTCGGCGGGCAACTTCGCGCGGGTGCCGGCCACGGCGCTTCCGCGAGACGTGCGCATCGGTGCCTTCAGAAAGATCTGGGCCACCGACACCGACGTGGACGGAGACGTCGACCTCGTGCTCGCTCCGATCGGCGGGGCACCGTTCGTCCTGCTCAACCAGGGCGACGGCACGTTCGGCGAGCGGCGCATCTTCGACGACGGCGATGTCGTGGACGCCCGGCAGCTGGTCTGGGGAGATCTGGACGACGACGGCGATCCGGACGCGGTGATCCTCGACGCCGGCGGTCAGCTTCATGCCTTCCGGAACCCGCGCCACGACCGGCCCCGGTTCGCGCCGTGGCCGATGCCGGACAGCCTCGGCCCGGCAGCCGCAGTGGCGCTGGGCGACCTGGACGGCGACGGGACGTTCGACATCGTGGTGCTGCGCCGCGACGGTCGGCTCCTGCGGGCCTGGTGGACGAGCGCGGGGTGGCGCGTCCAGCCTGTCGCGCGCTGGCCGGGGCTCGAGGTGGGCCCCGCCGATGCGCGCCTCTTCCTCGCCGACCTCGACAACAACGGGGCGCTCGACGTGGCGGCGAGCGCGGGCGGCCGTACCCGCCTCTGGCTCGGCGACAGCGAGCACGCCCTCGTCGAGCAGGACTCGCTCGCAGCCACCGTCACCGCCGCCGCAGACCCGACCGGCGCGGGCCGCATCGTGCTCTACGGCCTCGACGCCGACGGCCGACCCGTGCGCCTGACGAGCCGGCAGGACAAGGACTACTACGCGCTCACGCTCAGCCCGCGCGCCACCGCCCAGGACGGCGACGGCCGCATCAACACGTTCGGCATCGGCGGCGAGGCCGAGGTCAGGGCCGGCATGCTCTACGAGAAGCGGCCGATCACCGAACCCTTCGTGCACTTCGGCATCGGAGAGAACACGGGCGTGACGGTCGCGCGCATCATCTGGCCCAACGGGACCGCGCAGGCGGACTTCGACCTGCTCGCGAGCCAGGGCGAGCCGATCGTCGCCACCCAGCGGCTCAAGGGCTCGTGCCCGTGGCTCTTCGCGTGGAACGGCAAGGAGATGGACTTCGTCACGGACGCGATCTGGCGCACCGCGCTCGGGCTCAGGATCAACACGTACGGCTCGAGCGCCGTGATCCACAGCGAAGACTGGATGAAGATCCGGGGTGACCAGCTCGTGCCGAAGGACGGATCCTACGACCTCTCGATCACGGCGGAGCTCTGGGAGTCGCACTTCTTCGACCACCTCGAGCTTCTGACCGTCGATCATCCCGCCGGCACCGAGGTGTGGGTGGACGAGCGGTTCATCATCCCGCCGCCGCCACTGAAGATCTACGCGACCGGCCCGCTCCACGCGCTCGCCGGCGCCACCGACGACCGGGGCGACGACATGACCGAACGGGTCCGTTCGCTCGACCAGCGTTACGTCGACTCGTTCGGACTCACCGCCTGGCAGGGCGTCGCGAAGGAGCATGCCCTGGTCGTGGATCTCGGGCCCGACGCTCCGGCGGACCGGCCGCTCATGCTCGTGGCCCAGGGCTGGCTCTATCCCACGGACGGCTCGATCAACGTCGCGCTCGGCCAGGGCCGCCATGCGCCCCTGCACGGGATCCGCGTCGAAGTGCCCGACGGCCGCGGCGGCTGGCGGGTTCTGCACGCCGACCTCGGCATGCCCTCGGGAAAGACGAAGACCGTGCTCATCGACCTCGCGGGTGCGTTCCGCGGGGGCACGCCGAGGCGCGTGCGTCTGTCCACGAACATGGAGATCTACTGGGACCGCATCGCCTGGGCGGTCCAGCGGCCCGATGTGCCGCTCCGCGTCACCCGGTTGCCCGTCGCCCATGCGGACCTGCACTTTCGCGGGTTCTCACGCTCCCGCCAGGCGGGCCGCAAGGCGCCGGATCTGCCGACCTACCAGGTGGCCACGACCGTACAGCGGTGGCGCGACCTGGAGGGCTACTACACCCGCTACGGCGACGTTCGGCCGCTCGTCGACAGCACGGACGATCGCTACGTGATCATGAACGCGGGCGACGAGCTCACGGTGCGCTTCGACGCCCGGCCCGATCCCGAGGCCGGGTGGGTGCGCGACTACGTGCTCGCGGCAGACGGCTGGGTCAAGGACGGGGATCTGAACGACGGGTGGTCGCGCACGCTGCGTCCCCTGCCCTATCATGGGCTCACGGACTACTCGCGCGCTCCTGGACCTCTCGAGGACGATCCGGCGTATCTCCTGCACCCCGACGACTGGCGCACGTACCACACGCGCTACGTGACCCCCCGACGCTTCCAGTATGCCCTCGTCCCCTCCCACTGACGCAAAGCGCCCCACACGAACCCGTCGTCTGATCGCGGCCGCCTTGTTGGTGGCCGCGATCGGCGCTCCGCTCGTCCTGCAGAGGCGCTGGAACCCGGACGAGCCGGCCGCGGGCCTCGACGTGAGCACCGCGCTCTCACGCTACGGCTTCCACCTGCGGGACGTGGCGAGCGAGGTGGGCATCGACTTCCGGCACCGGGCTCCGGAGCTCGACGCCAGCCTGAAGCCGATCATGCCACTGATCGCGTCGGTGGGCGCGTCCGTCTCCGTCGTGGACTACGACGATGACGGCTGGCCGGACCTCTACGCCACGAACAGCGCGACCGACTCGAAGAACGCGCTGTACCGCAACCTACGGAACGGGCGCTTCGCGGACGTCGCCGACTCGCTCGGCGTCGCCGACGTGAACGAGGAGAGCACCGGCGTCTCGATGGGCTCGGTCTGGGGTGACTACGACAACGACGGCGACGAGGACCTCTTCGTCTACAAGTGGGGCCGGCCCGAGCTCTTCCGGAACGACGGCGCCGCCGGCTTCACCCTCGTCCCCGCCGCGGACCTGGGCCTGCCGGACTGGATCAACGCCAACACGGCGGTCTGGCTCGACTACGACGACGACGGTCTGCTCGACCTCTTCGTCGGGTGCTTCTATCCGGCAGACGTCGACCTCTGGCACCTGACGACCTCGAAGTTCCTGCCCGAGAGCTTCGAGTACGCGAAGAACGGTGGCCGCAACTACCTGCTGCACAACAAGGGTGACGGCACGTTCGAGGAGGTCGGCGAGCGGATGGGGCTCACGAGCACGCGTTGGACGCTCGCCGCCAGCGCCGGCGACGTGGACCGCGACGGCTTCCCCGACCTGCTCGTGGCCAACGACTTCGGCGTGAGCGAGCTCTGGCTGAACGACGCCGGTCACGGCTTCAAGGAGGTCGGGCGCGCCTCCAACATCGGGAGCCGGCCGAAGAGCGGGATGAACGCCACGTTCGGCGACCTGTTCAACCTGGGTGACTGGGCGATGTTCGTGAGCAACATCGCCGAGCCGGGCATCCTCATGCACGGCAACGACCTCTGGCTGCCCTCGGACAGCTCGGGCGGTACGCCGAAGTTCCGCGATGCCGCTTCGGCGCTGGGCGTGAACCTCGGCGGCTGGACGTACGGCGCGCAGTTCGCCGACCTGAACAACGACGGGTGGCTCGATCTCGTGGTCGCGAACGGGTTCGTGTCGGGCCCGAAGCGGCAGAGCTACTGGTACGACTACTCGAAGGTCGCGACCGGCTACAAGAGCGTCATCGCGGACGCGAACAACTGGCCCGCGCTCCAAGGACGCAGCCTGTCCGGCTACCAGCGTGATCTCTTCTGGGTCAACGACGGCGCGGGTGGGCTGAAGGACGCGGCCTCCGCCGTCCAGGGCAACGAGCCCTACGACGGGCGCGCCGTGGCCGTCGCCGACCTCTGGAACCGGGGAGCCGTCGACGTGATCGTGGCCAACCAACGTGGGCCGCTCCAGGTCTTCCGCGACAGCGTGCGCCCCGGAAGTCACTGGATCGCCTTCCAGCTCGAGGGCACGAGGAGCAACCGGAGCGCGATCGGCGCCGAGGCGTGGCTCTACCGCGGGGGCCGCAGACAGCTCCAGCAGGTCGACGGTGGGGGCGGGTTCGCCTCCCAGCGCGACCGGCGTCTTCACTTCGGGCTGGGCAGCTCCACCACGGTCGACAGCGTGGTGATCCGCTGGCCCTCGGGCACGCGTCAGCTGCTCAGGAGCCCCGCAGCCGACGAGCTCCACCTGATCGTGGAGCCCCGATGAGCCTCCCTCGCCTGAAGTACTCGCCCAAGTACGCGCCGCCCATCGTCATCACGCTCATCCTCGTCGCGGCGCACTGGGGCGCGGGCGTGCTCAGGGGTTACGAGGCGATCGCGCTCGCCATCGGCTGCGCCGTCGCGACGGACCTCCTGGTCGGCCGCGCGCTGCTCGGAGAGCGCCGGTTCTGGACGAGCGCCTACATCTCGGGCATCAGCATCGGCATCCTGGTGCGCTCCCCCGTGCTCTGGCCGTTCGCCCTCGGCGCGACGATCTCGGTGCTCTCGAAGTACGTGCTCCGCTACCACGGCCGGCATCTCTGGAATCCGTCCAACTTCGGGATCTGCGTGCTGCTCTTTCTCGCGCCGTGGGCCGTCGCGCCGCTCAGCGTCCAGTGGGGCAACAACCTCCTGCCGATGGCCGTCATCTGGACGATCGGCATCTACACGGTCTGGAAGGCCGGCCGCGCCCACATCACGCTCGCCTACCTCGCCTCGTTCATCCTGTTCGCGGCGGTGCGGAGCCTCCTGCCCGGCCACACCTTCCTGGCCGAGGTCGCGCCGCTCACCGGGCCCATGTATCAACTCTTCGCGCTCTTCATGGTGACAGATCCGAAGACGACGGTGTCCGGCAAGAAGGCCGGGATCGCGGTGGTCGTCATGGTGGCCGCCGTCGAGATGGTGCTGCGGCTCATGGAGGTGGTCTACGCGCCGTTCTATGCGCTCTTCCTGGTGGGGCCGGTGGCGAACTTCTGGGAGGAGTGGCGGAAGACGCACGCGGCGCCGGCGGAGGAGGAGGGACAGCCGGCGTAGGCGCGGCAAGGCGAGAAAGTGCCGGACGCCGCGCCTGAGATCCTCCCCGGGTATGACTCACCGCGACTCCAGGCGAGCCCCTACGGCGTACGGATCTTCCCCGCCATCCCCGGCCAGGCCACCCGCTCGAAGTGCGCGAGGTTCCATGTGTAGACGACGTCCACCTCCGCCCGCTCCGCGCACCTCAGGATGAGCGCGTCGTAGACCTGGCCGCTACGCGCCTCCGCCTCCGACACGCGCCGGATGACGTCGAGGTAGTCGTCCGTCTCCAGCGTCATCGGCGTGAACATGCGTGCGGCCTGCTCCACGGCTTCGAGGACGTGCGCCAGTCGCCGCACCCTGGGGAGCGGTGTGGCGGAGAGCGTAGCGTACAGCTCGGCCAGCGAGTGCGCCGCCACGAACGCGGTCCCCGGCTCGGCGGTGGCCACCAGACGGAGTGAGGGCTCATGATGCAGATGCCCCGCATCGGAGGCCGCATAGAGGACGGTCGTGTCGCAGAGGAAGGTCACCTGGGCGTCACCGATCGTTCCCGGAGTCGCCGCCACCCTCGATCTCCCGGTGCCGACGCTCCCGCTCCCGCTCTACCGCCTCTACCGGATCGACCGGCTCCTCGGTCTCCGACCCGAACACCACCCATCCGCTCTCGTCGCGATCGGCCGGGATCTCCTCGACCTGCGGCCGCAGCACGATACCGTCCACGGACTCCGAGATCTCCAGCCGGTAGGCGCCGTCGGCGAGCCCGTACTTCTCACGGATGACGAGCGGGATCACGACTCGGCCCGAGCGGTCCATCTTGATGGTTCTGGTCATGGTTGGACGATGCCATCGAGTGATGGCACAAGTCAATGGCAACAGCATACCATCGTTCGCTCAGCGGTCCTTCGTCCAGATGAGGATGGCCCCGCAGGGGCTGTCCTGGCCCCCGACCTGGACCGGAACTCCCGCGGCAGTCGGGTAGATTTCGATAGCCGCCACGTTGTCCGGATCGACCAGCGTGTACCAGGTGCCCGTATCGTTGGACCCCCTCCCGCCGTGGCGAATGATCGTGCCGTCGATCGAGACGCTGGGGTAGCAGGGTCCACCGAAGAAGAACTGCTGCTCCGCACCCGGCGCGGTCACCTCCCAGCCCTGGTTTCCTCCGACCGCGGAGACGCGGCGCACGTTGAACCCCGGGATCCCGTAGAGCAGGTCCGTGATCCGGTTCACGACCTTCTCGTGGATTTCCTCCGGTCCGAAGAAGTAGCCGACGTGCTTCGCCTCCCGCTTGTAGAACCCCGCGAGCCGGAGCTTCCGCTCCACCGCCTTCGTGCTCACCTCCAGACCTTCCAGCTTGATGGCGTCCGGCGCTAGGTTGACCTGCGCCGAAACATCCTGCGCCGAGTCGGCGAAGAACGTCTTGGTGGTGAAGGGCGCGTAGCCGAGCCCGTTCACTTCCAGATGGTAGCCGGAGAATTTCGGGATGCTCAGCGCGAAGCGCCCATCGTCGCCGGTCACGGCCCGCGCGACCACCTTGCCCCTCTCCCCCACCAGCGCCACGTCGACTCCCCTCACGGGCCGGTTGGTGAACTGGTCCAGGACGATGCCCTGGACGCTCTGGGCGTAGGTGGGGGAAGCCGCCAAGCACAGAAAGGCGAGCGCGGCGAGGCCGAGACGTGAGCGTCGCACGACGCGGTGGGATCGGCTCATGGGGTCGCTCCGGCGATCGGGTCGCTGACGGATGCCCCAATCTACCCCCCCCCCCCCGGACGCCCCGCAAGCTATGTGCGGTCTCGGCGGTCGCAGACGAGCCGCGGACGACGAGACGTCGACCCTCACGGTTCGGAAGCAGGTGTGCCGGACCTCGATCTCGCGTGCCGTGGTCGGCGCCGCTAGCCCTCCTCCATCGTCGATGGTAGTGGGCCGCGCGGGAAGGTACAGCCTCTTCGGCCACCGACACGACGTGACTGGCCGTGTACGAGGATGGCCTATGCGCGTACTCATGGTGACGGACCCGAAGACCACCGTATCGGTAACGGAGGCCGGGACCGCGGAAGGCGCCCGCGGCACCAGCGCAGCTGGCAGAAACCGGTCGGCCGATCGGATGCACGCTCCGGGTTGATGGATCTCGATTCGTAGCCTATTAATGGGTTTGGTCGGCGTCCTTCCTTCGACCTGAGCCGGCACCCTCCAGCCGGCCGACGGTCGAGCCCCGATCCCACATCCTCAGTTCGAGCGCCACCATGGCTCCGGAATCGGACGCCATTCATCGGAGTTCAACCGTGACTTCGCGGATCCGCCTCTCGGCCGTCATCGCGGCCGCCGTCCTTTCGATCCCACTGCCGCTCTCCGCCCAGAAGGCCCTGTCACTCCACGTGGGTTCGTCCATGTCCACCTTCGGTGGCTCCGACCTGGGCAATCCCTCCATGCGGACCGGCGTGACAGTCGGCGCATCCTACACGCTTCCACTGTTCGGCGTCTTCGGCCTCCAGTTCGGTGGCTCGTACGTGCAGAAGGGAGCCAAGGACGTAGACCTCGGTATCAACGCGCCTACGACCATGGACGTCAACTACTTCGAGCTTCCCCTCCTGCTCAGGATCGGAGTCCCAACGTCGGGCGCCTTCAGCGCGCATGCGTTGATCGGGCCGGCGGTGGGCTTGAAGTCGAACTGCCGCCTCAAGGTCCCGTATTACACGGGCAACGTGATCGCCTGGGACTGCGAGCAGGCGAACGTCGAGCCCAAGGGTGTCGACCTCGGAGCGATGGGCGGTGTCGGCGTCGATCTCATCGCGACCGAAGGCCTCCAGCTCTCCCTGGACGTTCTCTACGACCTCGGCATCTCCCTGATCGACAAGCGGGGCGCAGACACCAAGAACCGCAACCTGGTGATTCGCTTCGGGGTCGGATTCCTGGGTTCGTGAGCGTCGGCCGACGTGTCGGAGTCCGCCCGTCACGTCGCCGTATTCCCATGCGTTTCCTTGTCTTCTCGAGAACGACCATGAGCCTCGTCCGCTCTACCCGCGCCTCGTTCGGGAGCGGCCGCCCCGGCCGCTTGTCGAACGTCTTGTTCATCTTCGTCGCCTGCCTCACCCCGCTGCTGCCCACCGGCCCGGTGATCGCGCAGACGGCTCCGGGGTTCCCACCCCTGAGCTTCCGCCAGCGGCTCGAGCTCCAGATGCTCGGTGAGGTCTCGGGAGACTTCGCCCACGCGCCGAGCTGGCGGCTCAGCCTCCAACGCCGACGGACGCTGCGCAGGTCCACGTCCCTGTCGGGGATGTTCCTGGTCGATCCCCTGAGCCAATCAGTGGGGCTCGCACTCGGTCAGGTGCTCACCTTCCCCGAGGGCGGCACGCTGTTGGAGCCGTTCGCGGAGTTGGGTGCGGCGTTCTCGGATGCCCGAGTCCCGGACGGGAGCTACGAGGTGGTCGGCCCCGGGGGGATCGGTCAGAATGTGATCCACCGGTACCAGGTGGTGCGAGGGCCGGCCGCCTTGGCCGGCGCGGGATTCTCCTGGGCGGGCCTGATGGGCGGGCATACGGCCGTGCGCTTCACCGCGGGGTATTGGCGGCTCGTCGGCACGAAGGGCTTCAGCCATGGGAGCTTCCGCCTCGGCGTGAGCCTCGGCAGGGCCCGGCGGGACGCCCGTTGGTACGCCCTCGCCACCGACCGGACCCCGCCCGTCACCGTCGTCGCCGGTCGCGACGTGGCAACGGCCGACTCCGTGGAGGTTACCGACGGAAGGCTGCGGGTGTTGGCCTCCGACACGAACGGCATCTCCCGTATCCAGGTGAACGGCGGGAACGTCGACTTCGGGCCCGCCGGCCCGACCTCGGTGGGCAGGTTGGGGCTGGGCGCGAATGCCGTGGTCGGCGCGATCGAGGTACGGCCCCGGTTCGGCGGAGAGATGCTCGACGTCGCGGTGCGCGACAGCGCCGGCGTCACCAACCGCTCGACGGTGTGGGCCTTCCCTCCCCCCGACCACGACCCACCGGTGGTGACCGTTCTTTCCCCGGATTCGGGAGCCGATGTCGACAGCCAGCGCTCCCGGGCACTGGCGGACGATCCCGCGGGCATCGCGGACGCTCACGTCGGGCTGTGCCCCGTGGACCTCGTGCAGCTACCACCCGATACGGTGACCCTCCAGGCCGTGAGCGTCACGGCCCGACTCGTCCGCGGCTGGGGTGCACCAGGCGACGAGCTGCCCCTGGACGTCAGGGACCGGGCGGGAAACTCGAGCCGTGTGTCGCTCGCGGCCGTGATCCCGCCGATTCCGGCGGACGCGGCACCCCCGAGGCTCACCGACCTCACCGCCGACGTCGGGGAGCAGGAGGGCGGCCGGAAGAGCGTTCGAGTCCATGGCGCGGCACTGGATCCGGCGGGTGGGTGGATCTCTCGGGTGACCGTCGAAGGTCGGCCCGCGGTCCTGCGGGTGGACCGGTACCCCTCCCGCGCAGAATTCGGCGGATGGCTCCTCGTCGACTCCGGAGCGGATGCGGTGACCGTGGCCGCGACCACGGCCGATGGTCGGACGGTCCAGCGGTCGGTGCCGGTCACAACGACCGATCCCGAGGCGCGCGGCCGGCTTCACACCCTTCTCGTATTCCCCGACTCCACCAACGCTCTCCGGACGAGTCTGCTGGACCTGGCCGGTCGAGCCGGGACCGACGACGCGAGCGTATTGGTCGGCGCCTCCGCCACGCCCACAGCCGTGCTCGAAGCGCTGACCAGGCTCGAGAGCCGGGTCCGCCAGGGAGACGTGGTCATCGTTCACGTGGAAGGAGCGCTGGCGGCCGACCCGAGCGACGTGGGCCCTTCCGTCGAGCTGACACGGGGCCGCCTCGACCTAGGCCGCGTGGGGCGCCTGCTGCGTGAACTGGACGATGGAGCGACCCTCTTCTCCACACGCCTCCGACCCGGACATAGCTGGACCGTGTTGCCCACGGAAGCCCCGGGAGTGCCACCGCCCCCCGGGTGCTACGAGGGCGACGAGTACCCGGCCGGCGCCGTCGTCGATGCCGGGCCATCCTCGCCCGGGCGCATGCTCACGGGACTCGCGGGCGCAGCCGACCAGGATCGGGACGGCCGCGTGCTCATGACCGAGCTGCTCGCGTACCTGGGCGTCTCCTCCGGCCCCGGGCTGTTCGTCTTCGACCCGCTCCTGACCGTGGCGACGCCTCGAGGCGCTCGATGACCCGGCGTGCGAAGTGGCACTTCGCGCTCCTGGTGGGCGCGCTCGGCGTCACGGCACAGGGCTGTGACCTGCCGGTGGGGGAGGGGGGAAGACGCCCCTGACGCTCCGGTTGGCCAGCCCCGACGCCGTTCTCATCGGCGACACGGTCGTCCTCGACGTCGAGGCGAAGGACCCGGAGGGACGCGTGCTGCTCGAGCCACCGCTCGAGTGGGAGTACGCGCATCCCGACGGGTGGAATCCCATGGAGCTGGTCGACACCGCGTACGGCCGCGCCTGGGCGGCCGGCCTGTACCCGAGGACCGCGACGTTCCAGGTGAGGGTGCCCGGTGACGACCCATGGTTCACGGGCGAGCCGCTCTCGGTGGAGATTCCGGTCCAGTTCGAGCCGATGACCGTCCAGTTCCTGAACGTGGGTAGGGACACCGTGCTCACGGAGCGTGGGCCCTTCACACTGTACGTGTCGGCGGTCGACCAGAAGGGGCGGCCGCCCAGAGCCCCGGCCACGGGGTGGATATACGGCGACTTCTCGGTCACCATCCGCCAAGGAAGGGTGTCCAAGCGAGAGTCAATCCAGGCGCAGGCAGGCAAGTTGAACTTCAGCGCCGACAGCATCGGTCCGGATACGATCATCGTGACCCACACTGCTTGCCCGAATCCGTGTGGAGACACGTTGGCCGTGTGGGTGGGGCCCACTGCCGCATCCCTGGACCTCTCGACGGGTCCCCACCGCTCGATCGCCCTCGGCGACACCGTGCGCTTGGATGCCGTGGTGCGGGACCCGGCGGGCTATGAGCTCCCGGGGCTTCCCGTCACGTGGCGGCTCTCCAACCCGGCGGATTCGGGAATCCTGAAGTTCATCGACCCGTCGGCCGGCATCATCGTCACCCGTGGCAACGGAACCGCGCAGGTCGCGGCGACGAGCGGAGACCTGGCCCAGTCGGCCTCGTTCTACGTCTATCAGGAGGTGGCCCAGTTCGAGGTGAAAGTGCCGGCGCACGTCGTGGGCGTAGGCACGAACCTGGTAGCAGGATTCGCCGCCTGGGATCTGCGTGGAACGCCGATCGACTCGTCGATCACGATCCCACAGACCTGGAGCACCGACGATCCATCCACGCTGGGCCTGCGCGACGTCCACTACCGGGAGGCCGTGTACGAGACGCTTCGGTACGCAAGCACCAACGCGGACCTGCAGCTGCACGTCTGCCGCGCGGTCGGAGAATGCTGGTGGCAGGTCAAAGGGGCCCCCGTCCGCATCATCCCCGAGCCCGACTCGGTGAGGGCCTACCCGGAGTCGGGCAGCACGACCCTCGATGGGCTCGGAGCTACCGCCACCCTGCTGGGCAACATCTACCTGGCCGGCGAGACCATCGGCGCCGTGCCGCTCTTCTGGAACTCGCTCAACCCCGCCGTGGCCACGATCGACGAGAACGGGCTGATGACCGCCGTCGCATCGGGCTCGGCCCGGATCGTAGGAACCATGGGCACCGCGGCCGACACGGTCACCATGACGGTAGTGGGCTAGAATGCGTGCCATTCGAGCGCGGCAGGGCTTGAGCGCCCTTCTGATACTTGCCGGCTTCGCGGCTCAAGGTTGCGACCTGCCCACGGGCGAGCACGGAAAGACGCCCCTGACGCTGCGCCTGACGAGCCCGGCTGCCGTGTTCGTGAACGATACGGTCGTCCTCGAGGTGGAGGCGCGGGACCCCGAGGGTCGGGTATTGCTCGAGCCTCCGCTCCTGTGGGAGTTCTCCTTCACCCCCGGGCTCTTCATAAAACCCATGCGGGTGCTCCGCACGGAGTACGGACGAGCCTGGGTCGCCGGCGACTACGTCTCGGGGACTCACCTGCGGGTGCGCGTGCCGGACTCCGACCCCTGGTTCACCAGCGACTCCGTGGCGACCGATCTGCCGATCCGGTACCTGCCGGCGAGCGTGAGCTTCGTGGGCGTGGGGACCGACACGGTGCTCACGTCGCGCGGGCTCTTCTCCGTGAAGGCCGTGGCGGTCGACGAGAAGGGCCGAGAGCCCAGCGGCCTGTATCATATCGCGGCCCTCGACGGGGTCGTGAGACCGGAGGGCAACGGCAACTCCCTTTACGGCTCCTTCGACCTCGTCGCTGTCGAGATCGGTCGGGACACGCTCGTCGTGACACACACGGGGTGCACCGATTCGTGCGCCGACACGCTGGCGGTGCGGGTAGAGCCGGTACCCTCGTCCATCGACTTTCCAGACTCGCCCATGCGTTCCTTCACCCTGGGCGACTCCGTGCAGCTCCAAGTGAGCGTGCTCGACCGCGCTCGCTATGAGATCCCGGGCCTCCCCGTCACGTGGCGGCTCGTCGACCTCGCCGACTCGACGATCCTCGAGATCATCGATCCCTCGACCGGCGCCGCCGTAACCCGGAGCAACGGAACCGCGCGGGTGGCGGCACGGAGTGGAGCCCTGGAAGCGGAGACGACCTTCGAGGTCGGCCAGGTGCCGAGCTCGATCCGGCTGCAGGTGCCACCGCACGTGGTTGGTGTAGGCACCTTCTTCACGGCGTTCTTCAGCGCGTTCGACGAGATGGGCTACCTGATTCCGGCCTCTCGAATCCTCACCGAGAAGTGGACGGAGCGTACGGGTCAGGTGATCCTCTCCGAGTACCACGCGCGTGACGCCCTGCTCGTAACTCGGCAGCTGGGCAGATTCGTCATCCGACTCTCCGTCCCGGGGATCGGCGGGTGGGTCGAGGCGACCGCGCCTCTCCGCGTCATTCCCGAACCCGATTCCGTGAAGGCTTACCCGAAGGACGGTCGGACCACCATCGGCGGTGTCGGGGTCACGGCAACGTGGGTCGGCGACATCTACCTGCCGGGCGAGACCATCAGTGCCGTCCCGCTGTTCTGGACGTCCCTCGATCCCGGGGTGGCGACCATCGACATGGACGGCGTGGTCACGGGCGTCGCACCGGGTGCGGCCCGGATCGTCGGCACAATGGGCGCCGCCGCGGACACGGTGACCGTGACCGTCACGGGGGCTGGCGACTAGGATCCGCGCGGATCCTCCCTCTGCGGCAAGATGGCACCGCCCCTCGCGGCCGGAGCCGTCGCCGCATACTCTCCCTCGCTGGAGCTACCTGCCCGTCACGGAACGACCGCGGCGCACGGACGAAGGCGGCGCACACGCGAGACAAGGAGTGAGAGCGTCATGCGAGCACTATCGAGATCCATCCTCGCCATCCTCGTGGCGGCTGCCTGCACCGCGCCGGCGGCTTCGGCACAAAGCAGAGCGCGCGGCCAGCGACCGCAGACCGCGGTGACGCAGGGCGACTACGTCATCCACGGCTTCCGCTTCGACGACGGCGAGACGATCCCCGAGCTGAAGCTCCACTACCGGACGCTGGGCAAGCTCCGCACCGACGCGAACGGTCACGCCGTCAACGCGGTCTACATCATGCACGGCACCACCGGCTGGGGAGGCAACTTCCTGGTGCCGCAGTTCGCCGGCGTGCTCTTCGGTGCCGGTCAGCTCCTCGACACCACGAAGTACTACGTGATCCTTCCGGACGGGATCGGCCACGGGCAGTCCAGCAAGCCCAGCGACGGCCTGCACGCGCGCTTCCCGAAGTACGGCTACCGCGACATGATCCGCGCCGATCACGAGATGCTCACCGCGGGCCTCCAGGTCGACCATCTGCGGCTGGTCATGGGCACGTCGATGGGTGGCATGCACAGCTGGCTCTGGGGCGAGATGTACCCGGACTTCATGGACGCGCTGATGCCGCTGGCGAGCCTGCCCGGCCCGATCAGCGGCCGCAACCGGATCTGGCGGAAGCTCCTCATCGACGCGATCCGGAACGGCCCCGGATACGACGGTGGCGACTACACGACCCAACCCGAGGGACTGCGCATCGCGGCCGGTCTCATGCTCTTCATGGGCAGCAACCCGCGCCTCCACTACCTGAGAGCCCCGACCCTCGCGGCCGCCGACAAGGAGCTCGCGAGCTACGAGGACCGCTTCGTCCAGACCCACGACGCCAACGACGTCGCGTACGCGTTCGCGGCCTCGCACGACTACGACCCGGCTCCCGACCTCGAAAAGATCAAGGTCCCGCTGCTCGCCGTGAACACGGCCGACGACCTGATCAATCCGCCCGACCAGGGGATCCTCGAGAAGGAGATCAAACGGGTGAAGCACGGCAAGGCGGTCGTCATTCCCGAGAGCACCGAGACCGTCGGGCACGGCTCACACACGAAGGCGGTGCTCTGGAAGCAGTACCTGGCGGAGCTCCTGAAGGAGTCCGAGCACTGAGGCGGTGAGCGCGGGCTGCGCTCCGTGCGGACGGCTGAGGGGCCTCAGCGCCCCTAAACCACCCGCCAGTCCAGCACGCCCAGCTCGCGCCACTCGATGTCCTCGTCGAGGAACATGGCCCCGGGCGGGCCGATCTCGCCGGCCTTGTAGGACGTGGTCTGCGGCTCGACCTCGACGCGCACTGCAGTGGTCGTGACCGGCTCGAAGCTCACTTCGCTCCAGTCGTCCTTCACCACGTCGTAGCTGCCCCGGGCCGCTACCGGCTTCCAGTCGTCGCCATGCCGGTAGAGCACCCGCCACGATTTCGGGACTTTGGTGAAGCGCTTGTCGTCGAACCAGTAGATGCGTGAGGACGAAAGCCGTGTCGGCCGCTCGAGTTCGTACTCGATCCAGGCACGCTCACCCACCGGTGGCCGCATGCGGAAGTACCGGTTGGACTCGTCGGCCGAGGCGATGGGGTCGCGCCCGTCGTAGACCGCCCCGATGTCGCTGTTCTGGTCGTTGTAGCCCGTCCAGCTCTTCTCGATGCCGCCCGAGGAGCGCACACGGGCCACACCGTCCGGCATCGTGGGCAGGAGCCACGCTTTCTTCGGATCGCGCGCCATCCAGACGGCCATCTCGCCCATCCCCCGGTTGGCCCACGCGTAATACGGGATCGCGACCATGGCGCGCGCACCCGTGTCGAGGGCCTCGGACACCTTCGGGCTCCGGATCGCACGCACGTCACCCGCGATCACCTGGACGCCGTCGAGCAGGTCCGCCCGGAACTCGGATTCGAATCTGGCATCCTCGGGCACGACCACGTCCAGTGCGAGCCCGTCGTTGTCCGGCCACTCGGCGCAGTAGACGAGCGGCCCGCGCTCGAGCGCGACCCGGCCGACGTCGTCCTTCACATCCGGGTGTGCGAGCACCTGCCGCACGGGCATCGGGAGATCCAGCTCCACGACGTCGCCCGGCTTCCAGGCGCGCTCGAGGCGTGCGTAGCCCTTCTCGAGCCGGATCGGAACGGCCTCACCGTTGACCCGGAGGCGCACCTGCTCGCCCGAGGCGCTCGCGTATCGGTAGAGGTCGCCGGGCACGACGGACTCCCGCGCCCACCCGGGAATGCGGACGTTCACCACGAAGCGCTTCTCCGCCCCGGGATCGATGCGCAGCTTGATCGCACCGCTCCACGGATAGCGCGTATCCTGGCGGATCCGCACCGGCACGCCGCCGAGCGGCGTGGTGGCATCGCTCTCGACGAACAGGTTGACCCAGAGCTCCCGTGCGGCATCGGTCGCGTACATGTACCGGCCCACCGATGCGAGCATGCGCACCGCGTTGGGCGGACAGCACGGCACGTTGATCGTGGCGAAGCGCTCGTAGTCGCCGAAGGACTTGAGCGGGTTCTGGTAGAAGTAACGGTCGCCCGAGAGCGACTCGCCGGTGTTCAGCGCGTTGTAGAGCGTGCGCTCCATGACGTCCGCGTAGCCGCCGTCCTTCTCGAGCAGGAACATCTTGTGGTTCCAGACCACGCTCCCGTAGGCGGCGCACGTCTCGTCCCAGTCGCTCAGGTTCGGGAGCTCGTAGGGCTCGCCGAACTGCTCGTGGAAGCGAACGGAGCCGATGCCTCCCGTCAGGTGCATCTTGTGGTGGACCATGTCGCGCCAGAGCGCGTCGACAGCGCCACGGTAGTCCCCTCTGCCCGACAGGGCCGCGACGTCCGTCATCGCGATGTAGAGGAACGTGGCACGCACGCAGTGGCCCACGACTTCGGTCTGCTCCACCACCGGCTCGTGGTCCTGCGCGTAGGTGGGATCGATGGCGTACTCCCCCGTCCGTTCGACGCCGGGGCGGCCCCGCTGGTCGGTGAGGTGCATCGCCAGCTTCCAGTACCGGTCGTCGCCCGTGGCCCGGTACAGATGGACGAGTCCCATCTCCACACCTTCGTGACCCGGAACGTACGGCTGCTTGCCCGGCCCGTAGGCCTTCCACATCCAGTCGCCGATCTGCACCGACTTGTCGAGCAGCTTCCGCTTGCCGGTCACCCGGTGGTACGCAGCAGCGGCCTCGAAGAGGTGCATGGGCGCCCTCATGGCATCTTCGGGACGTTGAACGCGCCTGTTGAGGCCATCCACCATGCCGTCGATGCGCCGATCCACGAAGTTCTCCAGCTCGGAATCGGGCTGGTCGACCAGCATGAACGAAGCGCCCTCGATCAACTTTGCGGTCCCCGAACCCGCGCCCTGCCCGAAGTGCTCGAAGCAGTACGGGAGCGCGACCTCGCGGTTCACCTCCATACGGGGCCGCCAGAACGCGTCGGTGATCTTCACGCGCTCGAGCGGCACGGCCTCGAGGGCGTAGTCTGCGGGGAAGCCCGCGCGGCCGGAATCGGCGGCCCCGGCTCGAGCCGCGTCGACGGCCCCGTCGGCCGTCTGCCCCGACAGATCCCTCACTCCAGAGATCGACGCCAAGCCGCCGAGCGCGGCTGCACGCAGGAAGCTCCGACGGTCGATCGAGCCCATGATCGGTCTCCTTCGTGTGCCCGTCCGTGGTGGTGATGGACAGACTACGGAGCCCCGTTCGGCGGCGCCAGAAGGGAGCTCGGCCTCTGGTACCCGGCCGGAACTCCATGCCGACCGCGCCGATCAGGTTGCCGTCCGCGTCGTGCAGCGGCTGCGTAGCGTCGTCGACGGGGTCGGGCGCGAGCTGCTCCTCCCCACGGCCACGGATCGGCGGGGAGCCCCGTTATCGTTCTGTCAGGGCAGGATCCCTAGAATGAAGGCTTCCACCGGGACTTCGTCTCCGGACGGTACCGAGGTTCATCGCGAGCGCCCATGCACTTGTTGGTCATCGAGGACGACACCGAGCTTCTGAGCATCCTCCGGCGCGGCTTCGAGGATGAGGGCGTGGTCGTGACCACGGCGACGACCTTCGCCGACGGAGCCTGGCAGGCCGAGGAGGGGGCGTTCGACGTGATCGTCCTCGACATCATGCTGCCCGGTGGCAGCGGCCTCGATTTGTGCCGCCGGATCCGGGACTACGGCATCACGACACCCGTCCTCATGCTGACCGCGCGGGCCGCGGTGGACGATCGCGTGAAGGGACTCGAGGGTGGGGCCGACGACTATCTGACCAAGCCGTTCGCGTTCAGGGAGCTGCACGCGAGGGTCCGCGCGCTCGCCCGCCGCCCCGCCGCCCTGGCCGACGACCGCTTCGAGCTGGAAGACCTGGAGGTGGACCTGCGCAGCCGCCGCGTCACCCGCGCCGGCCGCGCCATCCGGCTCACGGCCAAGGAGTGGGACCTGCTCGAGTTCTTCGTGCGCCACGTCGACGTCGTGGTCGATCGTGCGAGCATCTCCGCCTACGTGTGGGACGAGAACCACGACCCGTTCTCCAACGTGCTCGAGGTGCTCATCGGCCGGCTGCGCCGCAAGATCGACGACGGCTTCGAGCCGAAGCTGATCCATACGGTGCGCGGCGCGGGCTATCGGATGGGGCCGTGATCGAGGAGCTCAAGCGCCTCCGAGTGCATCTGACGGCATGGTACGTGGGGGTGTTCGCCCTCGTGCTCATCGTGTTCGGCACCGCGCTCTTCTCGGTGCTGACCCGGCAGATCTCCAGTCGCCTGGACGAATCGCTCGTCGACGCGGCCGAAGAGCTGCAACGGGCCGCCGAGATTCGCATCCGCGAGGGGCCTCCGGATCCCGAGCGCGTCGACGCGCTCGACGAGCTGCGCATCCCCGACCGCCGACTCTACCTGTTCGACGCCCACGGACGCCTCCTGCACCCCGATTCCGCCGCGTCCTGGATCCATCGGCTGGCCGATTCCACGCTGACCAGCGGTGAGACACTCGCCGAGCACGACGTCTCGGAGGACGTGACGTGGCGCGCCTACGCCCGGCGCTTCCGCCTCTCCGACGGGAATGACTACGTCGGAGTCACGACGGCGGACGTCGTCGAGATCGACCACGAGTATCGGGGCCTCGTGCTGGCGTTCGGCCTCGCCGCCGTGCTCGCTCTCGCGCTGGTGGGGGTCGGCGGATGGCTCCTGGCGCGACGCTCGACCGAGCCGGTGCGTGACGCGTTCCTGCGCATGCGGAGCTTCATGGCCGACGCCGCGCACGAGCTGCGCACGCCCGTGGCCGTCGTGGAAGGTCATGCCGAGGTCGCCCTGCGCCAACCCCGCGAGCCCGACGAGTACGTCGAGATCCTGCGGTCGATCCACGGCGAGTCGGCACGGCTGAGCGGCATCCTGGAGAACCTGCTGACCATCGCGCGCGCCGACGCCGGCGCCTGGCCGGTCCACTTCGAGTCGTTCTACCTGGACGACGTGGTCCTGGACGTGATCGAGAACGCCCGCGTGCTGGGATCCGGCAAGGACGTGGCGCTGGACGTGACCGAGCTCGAGGAGGCGCCGGTGCGCGCCGACCCGGAGCTGCTCCGCCAGCTCCTCATGATCCTGCTGGACAACGCCGTCAAGTTCACGCCGCCGGGAGGCCGCGTGGACGTCGCCGTGCGCCGCACGAACGGCCATGTGTCGGCCTCGGTCACGGACACCGGTCCGGGCATCGACCCCGAGCTCCTCCCGCATGTGTTCGACCGGTTCTACCGGGGCGACGCCTCGCACGGCCGCGCGGCCGGAGCCGGCCTGGGGCTGTCCATCGCCAAGTGGATCGCCGACGTGCACGACGCGGACATCGTCATCGACTCCAAGGTCGGCCGCGGCACCGCCGTGGTCGTGACCTTCCCTCTGGGAGACGACGCATGAGACGACGCATCCCGATCCGGCTCGCTGGGCCCATGCTCCTGCTCCTGCTCTCGGGCGTCGCCCGTGCGTCGGCGCGCCCGACCCCGCTCCTCGCCCAGGCGACCGACAGCACCCCACCGCTCACGCTCGACGCCGCGCTCCAGGAAGCTCGGCGCGCCAATGCGCAGCTCCCCGTCGCCAACCTCCAGGTCCAGGGCGCGCTCGCCCGCGCCCAACAGGCCCGCGGCGCGCTGTATCCCACGCTCTCCTTGGACGGCGACGTGCACGCCGGCGCGCCCGCCCAGTACGCGAGCAGCGATGCCCTCCTGCGCATCCTCGCCCGCGCGCCGCTCTACGAGGGGGGGAGCTGCGGGCGGCGCGCGATCAGAGCCAAGCCGAGACGGCATCGCTCCGGGCCGGCTACCGCATGGCCGTTCGCGACGTCGACTACGCGGTGCGCACCGGCTACGACCGGGTGCTCCGCGCCACGCAGGGGCTCGCGTTCAGGAGCCGCGCAATCGAGCGCCTCCACGCCTACCTCGACGTGGTCCAGGGACGCCAGGCATCGGGCCAGGGCGTGGGCGCCGACCTCCTCCGCACACAACAGCGGCTGTCCACCGCCCAGGCGGACATCGCCAGTCTCACGCGCGAGCTGCACGCCGCGAGCATGGAACTGAATAACGTGCTCGGTCGGGCGCCGGATGCCCAGATCCGCCTTGCGCCGGCCCCCGACCCCACCCCACCGACCGACACCACGGCCCGACCATGGCTGGCCACGCCCGATCTCGAGCGGGCCCGATCGGACATCCACGCCGCCGAGGCCGGCGTCCGCGCCGCCCGGGCGGGCCGCAAGCTCCACCTCGACGTCGAGGCTGACGCAGGCGGCCAGCCGGTGCTCAACTCCGACGTGGCGCTGCTCAACAATGGCACGGGGTGGGGTAGCGAGGTAACGCTGTCATTCCAGCTCCCGTTCTGGGACCACGGCATCTACAAGGGACGCATGGCGGAAGCGGGCGCCGCGCTGGACGAGGCGCATCAGCAGGAGGTCGTCGTCCGGCGCGCGGTCCGTCTGGCCTGGAGTCGTGCGGCCGTGGCGCTCGACGACCTGTACCGGGAGTACCAGGCACGCGAGCGCGCCGCTTCCGTAGCGCGCGACGCGTACCTGCAAGCCGAGAGCGTCTACCGCGGTGGTCAGGGGAGCGCGCTGGACGTCCTCGACTCATACGACGCATGGATCCAAGCGGACCAGGACCGGCTGGATGTGGTCTACAGCTACCGGGTCGCCGAGGCCGAACTCTATCGCTGGGGGAACTCGTGA
Source organism: uncultured Gemmatimonadales bacterium (assembly GCA_963751265.1). GTDB lineage: Bacteria > Gemmatimonadota > Gemmatimonadetes > Longimicrobiales > Gaopeijiaceae > SZUA-318. The sequence goes on from CAVVTU010000007.1 coordinate 181,755, forward strand.
TCCGTACCCGCCCGACGGGCTCTCTCGTCGCCTGCGCCCTGCTCGTCCTCATCTCCTCGCTCACCGCCTGCTCGGACGGAAACGGGGACGCTCGGGCCACGACGGATACGGCCGCCGCGCCGGAGGAAGTCTCCGGCGTCCCCGTCCGTGTCGATACGATCCGGCGGATGGATCTCGACCTGATCGTAGCCGCTCCAGGACGCACGGAAGCGCTGAAGGAGGATCGCGTGCGTGCTCCGTTCGCCAGCCATCTCGTCTCGCTTTCGGTCACGGACGGAGACCAGGTCCACGCCGGACAGATCGTGGCGGAGGTGGTCTCCAAGGACAGCCAGGCGGCGCTCGAGGGCGCCCGGCAGATGTTGGCGGCGGCGGCAAACGCTCCCGACTCCGCGGACGCCGAGCACGCGATCCAGGTGGCGCAGCGTCAGCTCGTGCACCGGCCGCTGCACGCCACCGCGGACGGGGTCGTGCTCTCGCACTCCGTGGCGGTGGGCGACTACCTGGACGAGGGGGAGGTTCTGCTGACCGTCGCCGAGGCGGGCACCGTCTTCTTCAAAGCCCAGGTCAGCCAGGACGACCTGGCCGGCGTGAGAGCCGGCGAGCGTGCGACGATCGACCTCCCTGCCGTCGGAGCGACACCCGTCGGCGCCGTGGTGCACGGGATTCTCCCGTCCGCATCGAGCGAGAACCTGAGCGCACCTGTGCGTCTCGACTTCCAACCGACGCGTCCCAATATCACCGTCGGACTCTTCGGAACGGCCTCCATCGTCGCAGGCCGGCACGCCAATGCCGCGGTGGTTCCTCCGGCCGCCGTCCTGCGCGACGACGTGAGCGGAATCAGTCGTCTGGCCGTGGTGGACTCGGCCGGGATCGCTCATTGGGTCGTGGTGAAGACCGGCCTTCAGCGGGGAGATCACGTCGAGATCGTCAGCCCCACGCTCGATCCCGGTGCCCTGGTGATCGTTGACGGGCAGGTCGGACTGCCGGACAGCTCGAGGGTGAGCATTCAGCCATGAGCTTCATCGACGCGCTCCGCAGACGGCCGGCTGCCCTCTTCGGCCTCGTCCTCGTCCTCGTTCTCGTCGGCGGGTTCACGGCCATCCGCCTGCCCTCAGCGATCTTCCCGTCCGTGACCTTCCCGATCGTGAAGGTCATCGCGGACGCCGGCGAAGAGCCGGCCGCCCGCATGATGCCGACGGTCACCCGGCCACTGGAGGAAGCCGTCCGTCGCGTGCCGGGCGTGCTCTCCGTGCGCTCCATCACGTCCCGGGGATCGTCCGAGATGTCGGCCGAGTTCGCGTGGGGCACGGACATGCAGGTCGCGCTCGAACGCGTGCAAGGTGAGACCCAGAGGATCAAGCCGGACCTGCCGCCCGACACGCACATCGACGTCGAGTGGATGAACACCTCGATCTTCCCCATCCAGGGTTATGCGCTCACCTCCGACAGCCTGACGCAGGCGCAGCTCTGGGACCTGGCCGAGTACACGATCAAGCCGGCGCTGCTGGGCATCACCGGCGTGTCGCAGATCCAGGTACAAGGCGGGCGGAGGCGAGAGTTTCAGATTCGTCTGAATGCGTCTGCGCTCCAGGGGCGTGGCCTGTCCGCGGCTGATGTCGCCGACGCCGTGCGCCGCAACAACGACGTGCTCTCCGCTGGGCTCACCGAGCAGAACCACGAGCTCTACCTGGCGCTCGTGACCGGCCGCGTCCATACCCAACAGGCACTGTCCGAAATTTCGGTTCCGGTGCCCTCCGGGCCGCCGGCTTCACTGGCCGACCTCGGCACGCTCTCCGTCGAGAACGAGGTGTCCTACATCCGCACGACCGCAGACGGCCACGACGCCGTGCTGATCAACGTGATCCGCCAGCCGTCGGCCAACACCGTCTCGATCGCGAAGGACATCAGCCAACTGCTGAAGGATCGGCCGGATCTCCTGCCGCGCAACGTGAAATGGACGACGTTCTACGACCAGGCCCGGTTCGTGTCGAGCTCCGTGCAAGGCACACGGGACGATGTCGTGATCGGCGTGCTCCTGGCCATGGTGGTTCTGTTCGGCTTCCTGCGCCGCTGGCGCACGACGCTCGTCGCCGGAGGCGCGATCCCGATCACCGTCGCCATCGTGGGCCTGGCGATGGGCGCCATGCACCAGAGCGTGAATCTCATGACGCTGGCCGGCATCGCGGCCGCGCTCGGGCTCATCGCGGACGATGCCATCGTGGTGGTCGAGGACATCGAGCGCCATCGGGACGAAGGTGACCCGGCCCCGGTCCGCACATCGCTCGAGGAGCTCATGCCCGCGCTCATCGGATCGAGCCTGGCCACGGTCATCATCTTCCTGCCCTTCTCACTCTTGCCTGGTATCACCGGCGCCTTCTTCAAGCCGCTCGCATTCACGATGGCGCTGGCCCTCACCGTCTCCTTCTTCGTCGCTGTCGTGGTGGCCCCCGTGGCCATCGAGGCCCTGGAGGGGATCGGAAAAGGGAGTCATCGTCCGAAGACCGGCGCGGATGCGCAGGGCGGCGCCCCGATGAGGGCCTGGCGGCGCCTGACGGCTCGCATCGATGCGGGCTACCGGCGGGTGACCGAGGTGTTCATCGACCACGGGAGCGTCGCGGTGCTCTCGCTCCTCGTGCTGCTGGGCGGCGGCTGGCTGATCTATCGGAACATCGGCACGGACTTCCTGCCGTCCATGGACGAAGGCTCGATCATCCTGGACTACTGGACCCCGCCCGGGACGTCGCTCACGGACACGAACGCCATGCTCGACCAGATCGAGCAGAAAGTCATCATGAAGATGCCGGACGTGGTGAGCTACTCACGCCGCACCGGCACGCAGCTCGGCTTCTTCATCACCGAGCCCAACACGGGCGATTACGTCATCAACCTGAAGCCCCGCTCCCAGCGCCGCCCGGTCGATGAGGTCATGGACGACCTGCGGGACCGGATCGCCGAAGTGGAGCCGGCGATGCGCACGGACTTCGGCCAGCTCATCGAGGACGATATCGGGGACCTGACGGGAGGAGAACCTCAGCCCATCGACATCAAGATCTTCGGGTCCGACCCCTCCCTGATCGAGCAGAAGGCCAAGCAGATCGCGAGGATCATAAGCCACGTGCGGGGCACGGAGGACGCCTTCAACGGGATCGTCATCGCGGGTCCCGCGCTGAACATCCGGGTGAAGCCGGACGCCGCCACGCGCTACGACCTGACCACCGAGGATATCCACGCGCAGGTGGAGCCCGCCATCGTCGGCACGGTCGTGGACCAGATGCGTGTCGGCGACCGCATGTACGACGTGCGCCTGCTGAAGGACCACTCGGGACCGCTGGGCGACCTCCGTGTGCGCGCCGGCTCCGCTCTACTGCCGCTCCATGACGTGGCCACCATCAGCACCGGCCAGCCGGAAACGGAGATCGACCGCGAGAACCTCAGGACGTACGTGGGCGTGACCGCCCGGCTGTCGGGCCGCGACCTGGGGAGCACCATAGCCGAGATCCAGGACAGCATCAGCCACGAGGTCCAGCTCGGCTCCGGCATGTCCATCCGGTTCGGCGGACAGTATCGAGCAGCAGCAGCAGTCCTTCCAGGATCTCCTCTACGTGCTGCTGGCCGGGCTCGTGCTGGTCGCGCTGCTCGTGCTCTTCGTGTTCGGCGACTGGCGCGCCTCCGTGGTGACGGCCTTCAGCGCCATCGCCGTGCTCGCCGGCTCGTTCGGGCTGCTCATGGTCACGGGCAAGACCCTCAACATCTCCAGCTACGTGGGGGCGATCATGATGGTGGGCATCGTCGGCGAGAAGGCGGTCTTCATCATCAACGGAGCGAGACTCGGCATGCGGCAGGGGCTCTCCCCTCGTGACGCCTGGCGCCGCATCGCGCGCATACGCGTCCGCCCCGTCGCCATGACGATCTTCGCGACCGGCTTCGCCCTGCTCCCCCTCGCGCTCGCGTACGGCGCCGGCTCCCAGCTCATGCAGCCCCTCGCCATCGCGGTCATCGGCGGCTTCATGCTGTCCGGCTGGATCGCGCTACTCCTGGTACCGGGGCTCTATCACCTGCTGGATCCGAACGGGAAGCTGGGCAAGGTGGAGGGGCAGTGAGTGAGCGTCACCGGACGGGCGCTCGCCCGCCGCCATCGGTAGGTTCCTGGAACCATGCACATCCACTTGCGCACGGTTCTCCTCGCGAGCGCCATGGCGGTTGTCTTGACCGCGACGGCCGCATGCCTGCCGGTACGTGCGCAGCAAGCCACCCTATCCGCCACCGTCCGAACCCGATCGGGCCAGCCCGTCGAACTGGCTTCGGTGGAGCTGTTTCCCGCTGCCGGGGACACCGCCTCGGGCCCCACCGCGGAAACCGCCACCGACTCGACCGGTGCGTTCAGCCTCGACGTCGAACCCGGCCGCTACCTCCTGCGAATCACCTTCCTGTCCTACAAGCCCCACCGTCGACAACTGAAGATCGCGCCGGATGAACGGCGCTCGCTGGGCACGATCGTGCTCACGCCGGACACGGTGGCCCTGCCGGGCCTCACGGTCACGGCCGAGCGCTCCCAGATGGAGCTCGCCTTCGAGAAGCGCGTCTTCCTGGTGGGTAAGGACATCACGGTGATGGGCGGCTCCGTGCTCGACGTGCTGAACAACGTCCCTTCGCTGATGACCGACTTCAAGGGCACGATCAGCCTGCGGGGGAGCAGCGCGGTCCGGATCCTCATCAACGGCAAGCCGTCCCTCGTCTACAAGAACGGCTCACGGGCGCTCCAGAACCTTCCGGCCGACAGGATCGAAGAGGTGCAGGTCATCACCAATCCCTCCGCGAAGTACGAGGCGGAAGGAAACGCCGGCATCATCAACATCATCCTGAAGAAGGAGCGGGACCCGGGCTTCCACGGAACCATGGGCCTCATGCAGCGCCGGCCGGAGTCGAGCGAATTCACCACCGACATGAACTACCGCCGGGGCCGGGTGAATTGGTTCCTGGACGGATCGGTCGGCCACGCGGCCGATCCATCGCACGAGCGCACGTACCAGCGCTACCAGACCGCCGACACCTCCTATCTCTACCGCAGCTTCAACGACGGGAGCGAGACCGACTGGGACGGCGACTTCAGGCTCGGGGCGGACCTGCACCTGCCCTCCGAGCAGACGCTCACGGTGAGCGGGCTCTACCACTTCGAGGACAAGGAGGATCGCTGGCGGGGCGCCTATGTCGACTCGACCCTGACCGGGAGCTTCCTCGACCGCATCGACCGCACCGACACGATCGGCGGGGGCGAGGGCGGTGGGGGGCTCTCGCTCGAGTACGAGAACGCGCTGGACGGCGCCGAGCGCAAGCTGACCGCGAGTGCCGAGTGGGAGCACGCCTCGCACAAGGAGCTTTCCCGCATTACGGACGCCGACCCGCGGGCACCGTTCGACACGCTCTTCCACGCGATCGACGACGTGGCTTCCAGCGACGCGCTCCGCCTCCGCGCCGACTGGGTGCGGCCGCTCGCGGACAGCGGCAAGGTGCAGGCGGGTGTGCGGGGCGACTTCTCCTGGCAGGACAACGGCTACGCTACCCTCGAGCGCAGCTCGGCCGGCGGCGCGTGGACGCCGCTCCCGGCCTTCAACAGCAACTTCGGCGTCGCCGGCCACGTAGCGGCGGCGTACGCCACCCTCTCCTCGAGGCTCGGGCCCCTCTCCTACCAGGTCGGGCTCCGCGCCGAGCAGTACAGCATCCGCACGACGCTCCGCGCCACCGGCCGGCGCACCGAGCAGTCCTACGCCGACCTCTTCCCGAGCCTGTTCGTCACCTATCACCTCACGGATCGGCGCTCGATCCAGGCGAGCTACAGCCGCCGCATCTCGCGTCCCGGCGCCCGCCTCCTTCTGGCCCGCACCGACTACTCGGACTCGCGCAGCCGCTTCACGGGCAATCCCGACCTCCGTCCCGAGTACGGCGACAGCTACGAGGTCCAGCTCCTCCAGTCGTGGCAGACCGGCTCTCTGCTGGCCAGCGTCTACGACCGGCACCGCACGGGTGTCGTCCAGGAGATCCGGACGCTGGACGCGAGCGGGATCATCCGGACGACACCCTTCAATCTGGCGACGTCGGAGGATCGCGGCCTCGAGCTCACCGCCCAGGAGGGCTTCACCGAGGACCTGAAGCTCTCGGCATCGGCCAACATCTTCCGCACCAGGGCACGCGGCATGTATGAGGGCACGCTCTACCGCACCGACACCAACCGGTTCACGAGCCGACTGCAGCTCCAGTGGACCCTCGCGGAAGGGCTGAAGCTCGAGACGTCGCTGCGCTACTACGGCCCGGCGAAGACCATCCAGGGCCGACGGCAGTCGATCACCTATGTGAACACCGCGCTCGCCAAGGACTTCCTGGACGGCAAGGCCACCCTCTCCATCAACTCCGAAGACCTGTTCAACAGCAGACGCGAACGCTTCACCCTCACCGACCCGGCCTACGTCTCCCGGCAGGAGTACTGGGAGCCGAGCGGGCTCCGAGTCGACTTCACGTACCGCATCCACCAACAGAAAGAAGAGGACTGAGCAATGCGAGTCGAGCACACGTTCTTGATGGCCGCGCTCCTTCTCGGAACCGTGGCGTGCAGCGGCGGGACGGATCAGGCCCACAACCAGCCCGACACATCGGCCCTGGCCGCCCCCTCCATGGCTACGGACAGCGTGGCCGAGCTCAGCATGGAGAAGCCGGAGCTGGCCGCACGCGCAGAGGTGACCGACCAGGCGGCCCGAGCGAGTGCCCTCGCGCAGGTTCCCGGCGGACGTATCGTCGCCGCGGAGCTGGAGGAGGAGGACGGTCTGCTCATCTACTCGTACGACGTGAAGGTGACGGGTCGAGAGGGCGTCGAGGAGGTGCACGTGGACGCGAAGACCGGCAAGGTGGTCAAGCTGGAGCACGAGGAGAGTGACGAAGAGGGCTGAAGCCGAGACGCTCGGACCTACCGGAGGGCCTCGCCCCATGAGCGGCCGGGTGGCACATTCCCCCCCCTGACAGCAGCCTTGTGGAGCCGAGGGGCGAGGATCGCCGTGGAGATTGGACCATGATCAGAACCGATGGGAAGGTCGCGGCCTGCCCCCCATCGCGCCCTTGGACGGCCGGGCTCGGCCTCGTGGCGCTCCTTCTGCTTCTCCTGACCGCGAGTTGCGCCCGCTACCACGCCCGTCCCATCTCTCCATCGCAGGGCCTGGAGGACTTCGAGGCCCGGCGTCTCGACGACCCGCAGATGCAGGCCTTCCTGGCGTCCCGGGGCGAAGTGTCGGCCTGGCCGCCGCGCGCCTGGAATCTCAGGGACCTCACCCTCGCGGCGTTCTACTACAGCCCGGCGCTGGACGTGGCCAGAGCCCAATGGGCGGTCGCCAGAGGGGGCGTGCTCACGGCGGGCGCGCGGCCCAACCCGACCCTCACAGGCGGTACGGGCTACAACGCGACCACGCCCACGAGTCAAGTCACGCCGTGGATCCCCGAAGCGTCCCTGGACCTGCCGCTCGACGTGGCGGGCAGGCGAGGCATCCGCGTCGCCGGGGCCCGCCAGCGTTCGGAGGCAGCGCGATTGAGCCTGCTCACCGCGGCCTGGAACGTACGCAGCCGGGTACGTCGGGCGTTCGCCGCGCTGTACGTGGCGCACCGGACCGACTCGCTGCTGGCCCGCCAACGAGAGATCCGCACCGAGTCGCTCGCCATCCTGGAAAACCGGCGCGCCGTCGGTGAGGTCTCGCCGACGGAGGTGACCCGGGCCCGGGTGGCGCTGGCCGAGAGCCGGGTCGCCGCGCTCGACGCATCGCAGGCCGCAGTCCGGGCGCGCAGCGAGCTCGCCGACGCGGTGGGCGTGCCGCCGGCCGCCCTCGGCTCGGTGGCCATGGACTTCGGGGAGCTCTCCCGGGTGCAGCTCGACGTCCCGGATCGGGAAGCTCGGCGCCGGGCGTTGCTCCACCGCTCCGACATTCTGGCCTCCCTGGCCGACTACGAGGCGAGCCAGAAGGACCTCCAGCTGGAGGTGCGCAAGCAATACCCGGACATCAGCCTCGGCCCCGGCTACCAACTCGATCAGACGGACACCAAGTGGACGCTGCTGGTGTCGTTGAGCCTGCCCTTCCTGAATCGGAACCAGGGGCCCATCGCGGAGGCGGCCGCCCGGCGCGAGGAGGCGGCGGCGCGCTTCGTGGCGCTCCAGTCCCGGGTGCTGGCCGAGGTGGAGGGCGCGGTGGCGTCCGCGCAAGTCGCCGTCACGCAGGTCGAGGCCGCGGATACGTTGCTCGGAGCTCTGGGCCATCAGGAAGCCACGGCCCGGGCCGCCTACGACGTGGGTGAGATCTCACGACTCGATCTTCTGGGCCTCCAGGCCGAGGCCGTCGCCACGGCTCTGGCCCGCCTGGACGCCCTCTCGCGGGCGCAGACCGCCCTCGGGGCACTGGAGGACGCGATGCAGACGCCGCTGGACCTGGAGCGATGGACCCTCGACGCCCCGCAACGCAACGCACAATCGAAGGGAGAGGCCCGATGATCGGTCGTCGACAGGCTGCGGGGCTGCTCGCCATCGTCGTGGTGGCCATGCTCCTCTTCGCGTGGCTCCGGCGGGGAGGCGACGCAGAGAGCGAGGTCACGCCGAACGTGGCGGTGCATGTGGACACCATCCACACGGCCACGCTTCGCCGCACCGTGACGGCCTATGGCACGGTGGAGCCCTCACCCGCGGTGGACGGCAAACCCGCCGCCGGCGCCATGATCACGCCGTTCGTGGACGGGGTGGTCTCCAAGGTCGAGGCGGTGGAAGGGCGCCGGGTCGCGAAGGGCACGGCCCTGGTCCGCCTGGACGACCGCATGGCCCGAGCGGCGTTGGAGCGCGCCCGCTCCGCCGCGGACGCGGCCGAGAAGGCGTTCCAGCGTCAGCAAGTGCTCGTGGAGTCCAACGGCACGTCACAGAAGGCCTTTCTGGAAGCCAAGGCGGCACGGGACGCCGCCCAGGCCGCGCTCACCGAGGCCCAGACCGGCCTGGCGTTCGTGAACCTCACCGCGCCGCTCGCCGGAACGGTGCTTCACCTCGACGCCGAGGTGGGGCAGCACGTGGACGCGACCACCCAGCTCGCCCAGGTGGTGGATCTGGACCGGCTCGTGGTGACCGCCGGGGTGCCCTCCCGGGAGATCGGCGGCGTGGCGGTGGGCCAGCGCGTCCTTCTCGGCGTGGGAGATTCGGTGCCCGAGGGCACCGTGAAGATCCTGGGCAAGGACGTGGATCCCGCCACCGGAACGTACCGGGTGCAGGTCTCGGTCCCGCCGGGCGCGGGCTTCATGCCCGGGCAGTTCACGGAGATCCACATCGTCGCCGGCGAGCACCCGAACGTGCTGGTCGTTCCCGAACAGAGCGTGATCACTCGCCCCGGGCAGGGAACCTGGATCGTCGTGGTGGAAGGCGACCGGGCGATCCACCGGCCCGTGACGGTGGGTTTCCGGGACCGTGGGCTCGCGGAGGTCTCCGGCGAGGGCGTGGAGGTGGGCGTGCGCGTCGTGACGGACGAAGCGTACGGGCTGCCCACGGACACGCAGATCCGCGTGGTGGGCGGCTGACATGATCGGACAGTTCGCCAACCGGCAGGCGACGTCGATCGTCTTCATCAGCATCGCCCTGTGCCTGGCGGGGATCTACGCGGCCACGAGCATCTCGTCGTCGGTTTTCCCGCAGACGGACTTCCCCAGGGTGGTCATCCTGGTCGACAACGGCGTCATGCCGGGCGACGAGATGATGGCGCGCATCACGCGGCCCATCGAAGAGGCGATGAAGGACATCCCGGGGACCGTGACCGTCAAGTCCGCCACCGGGCGCGGCTCCGCCGAGATCAACGTGTTCTTCACGTGGAAGGTGGACATGGTCCGGTCCGAGCTCTACGTGCTGAGCCGGCTGGGCCAGATCAGGAGCACGCTTCCCGGCCACCGCCGTGACCACGGTCTACCGCCTGACCTTCGCCGCCTTCCCCATCGTGGGGGTCAGCCTCACCAGCGACACCCGCGACATCACCAAGCTCTGGGAGGAAGCCCGCTACGACCTGAAGCCGCGCTTTCTACAGATCCCCGGGGTGGCTCGGGTGGACCTGGTGGGCGGCAAGGCTCCGGAGTACCAGGTGGTCGTCGATCCGCTCCTGTTGCAGAACGCGCACCTGAGCCTCGCCGACGTCACCGATGCCCTCGACCGCAACAACCTCGTGGCCCCGGCGGGGATGCACGAGGAGAACCACACGCTCTACCTGACCGTCGTGGACGGCCGGGTCCACGGCATCGGCGACATCGAGGACTTCGTGGTCGCCGCTCCCGGGGGACGCCCCGTGCGCATCAAGGATTTCGCCAGGGTGCAGCGGGGTCCCGAGCCGGTGTTCAACATCGTCACCGCGGACGGCCATGCCGCCGTGCTGCTCAATATTCGCAGCCAGCCCGACGGCAGCACGCTCAACATCGCCGACGCGCTCCGCGGCCAGATCGCCCAGTTGCGGAGCGAGCTGCCGCCGGACATGAAGCTGGCGTTCTTCTACGACCAGTCGGAGATCGTGCGATCGTCCGTGCACAGCGTGTGGGAGGCCATCCTCTTCGGGCTGGTCCTCTCGGTGGTCATCCTCTTCTTCTTCCTGCAGAGCTGGGGGACCACGCTGGTGGCCACCGCGGTCATTCCGGTGACCGTGCTCATCACCCTCGTGTCCATGCGCCTCACGGGCCTCACGTTCAACCTCATGACGCTGGGAGGCATCGCCGCCGCCGTCGGCCTCGTCATCGACGACGCGATCGTGGTGGTGGAGGCCATCCACACGCGCCTCATGGAAGGACGAACGCGCGCCGAGGCGGTGGAGGCCGGCATCTCCGAGATCTTCCGACCTCTGGTCGGCTCCACCCTCACGCCGGTCGTCGTCTTCCTTCCGCTGGCATTCCTGGACGGCATCACCGGAGTGTTCTTCCGGGCCCTGGCCTTGACCATGGTGGTGTCGCTGCTCACGTCGCTCGTCCTGGCCGCGACCCTCACGCCCTCGCTGGCGGGCTGGTTCGTCAGCCGGGGAGAGGGCCGGGAGACGGCGCCGGTGCACGACCAGGGCGGGCCCATCCTCCGTCGCGTCATCGAGGCCTGTACGAGAGGGCCTTGCGGCCGGCGCTGCACCGGCCCTGGTGGACCCTGGGCGCGTGCGCCGTCGTGCTCCTGCTGGGGGCGGGCGTGTACCGCCGGCTCGACAGCGAGTTCCTGCCCCCCATGGACGAGGGCGGCTTCGTCATCGACTACTTCACGCCCCCGGGCACCAGCCTGGCGGAGACCAACCGCCAGCTCCTGCAGGCCGAGGCCATCCTGGGCACGATTCCCGAGGTGGAGAGCTACTCGCGGCGTACCGGCGCGCGGCTGGCCCTGGCCATCGCCGAGCCCAACACCGGGGACTTCCTGGTCAAGCTGCGCACGAACCGCAAGCGGTCCACCGACGACGTCATCGCGGAGCTGCGCCGCCGCTTCAACACGGAGATCCCGGGGGTGAACTGGGAGTTTCCGGGCATCCTGAGCGATCTCATCGGGGACCTCATGTGGGCGCCGAGCCCCATCGAGGTGAAGCTCTACTCGACGGACCAGGCCTGGCTGGAGGAGCATGCGCCCGGGGTCGCCTCGAAGCTCGAGCAGATTCCCGGCGTGGTGGACGTCTTCGACGGACTGGTCTACACCGGTCCCACCATCAGCCTGCGCACGCGCGCCGCCGACGCCCGGCGCTTCGGCCTCACCACCGAAGACGTCGCCAACGCCGTGAACACCGCGATGCTGGGCCAGACGGCTTCGACCGTCCTGCAGGGTGACCGCGTGGTGGACGTGCGCGTCGAGGTGGACTCCACCCGGCTCTCCAAGATGACCGACGTGGAGGATTTGCCGATCCGCACACCCACGGGCGCGCTGGTGAAGCTCTCCCAGGTGGCGGACGTTGTGGAGGAGCCGGGCCAGCTCGAGCTCCGCCGCGAAGACGGCCGCCAGGACGTCGCCGTCACCGCCCGCCTGGAGGGCCGTGACCTGGGAAGCGCCATGGCGGAGATCCGCCAGGTCCTCGGCTCCGACCCGTCCCTGCCGCCCAGAGCCGTGGAGTACGGGGGCCTCTATCAGCAGCAGCGCGAGTCGTTCCTGAACCTGGTCTTCGTCCTGCTCATGGCCATCACGCTGGTGTTCACCGTGCTCATGCTGGAGTTCGGCTCGTTCTACGAGCCCGTCTCAATCGTGTTCGGTGCCGTGCTGGCCCTGTTCGGTACGGTCCTGGCACTCTGGATCACGGGAACGTCGTTCAACGTGGTGTCGTTCCTCGGCGCCATCATCGGCATCGGCATCGTCGCCAAGAACGGGATTCTCGTTCTGGACTTCGTGAAGCATCTCCGGGCCGAGGGGTTGAGCCTGGAGGAGGCGCTCGTCCGTTCCGGGCGCCGCCGGCTGCGCCCGGTGCTCATGACCTCGCTGGCGGCCGCCCTGGGGATGCTGCCCCTGGCGTGGGGCGTGGGCTCCGGCGCCGACATGCTCAGGCCCCTGGCGATCGCCGTCATCGGGGCGCTGGCCATCTCGGTGCTCCTGTCCCTCCTGGCGACGCCGACGCTCTACTTCGTGCTCAAGCGTCGAGGCTCGTAGATGGGGGCGCGCCGGTCGACGTCGCCCGGCGCCGTCGGCGCGAGCGAGCCTCGGGGTCTTCGCGTTGACGCCCCGAGTGCGTCGTGAGCTCACGCCACCTGTCACCCGGTCGCGCCGATCAGGACCCCACGGCGCAGCACTTGCTGAAGGTGCCGTCGGGGCCGAAGACGCGGGCGCGAAAGGAGCGCTCGGGCTAACGCGCTCCCCGCCGCCGCTCGCGGACATCGTCCAGGAGCTCGCGGATCCGGTTCTCGAGAGCCTCCTCGAAGTCCTCCACCTTCAGCTTCTTGCGGCCGAGCGAGAGGACGAACTCGGGAGCTTCCTTCTCTCCCCGGATGTCCGCCAGCTTCTCCCTCGAACTCTCGGCCTTCTGCAGCGCGAAGAGCGCCTTCTGCAACCATGCGGACTCGCTCGAAAGCACGCGAATCTCTCTCCGGTTCCTGCGTCGCGTATCGGCCAATACTCCTCCCGTGTAGCTCGCCTTCTCGAGGATCGTCGTCGTTTCAAACATATGCGCGGCGCCGATCCGGTGCAGGAAGGGCCCGCACCATCCCACGCCGCATCGATGTCACGGGTACGCCGGCGCCTCGGGCGGGGCCTACCAGACTCGCGCGGCGGCTCCTAAGATCCGACGACGCTCCGATCACCTCTTCGAGGGATTCCATGACGGACACCACCTCCTGGCCGCACTCCTGGGCGCCCTACCTGACCTGGGCCAAGCACCACACCCGGGCCCGCTGGGACCTGACCGCGAGCGGGCTCGCGCCGTGCCCCATCTACGAGCTCCCGGGCGCTCGCGAGGAGATGCGGATACAGGTGCGCTCCGACGACGGCTATCCGCCGCTGCTCGAGGCGATCGCCGAGCGCTACGGCGTCGGGACCGAGCAGGTGGCGACCGGCGGCGGCGCGGCGGGGGTGAACTTCCTGGCGCTCGCGGCACTCGTGCGGCCGGGTGACGCGGTGCTGGTCGAGTCGCCGGGCTACGACCCGCTCGGCGGAGCGGCCCGACTGCTCGGCGCCGAGGTCCACACGTTCGAGCGGACGTTCGAGGACGGCTACGCGCTCGACCCCGACCGCGTGGCGGCCGCGCTCACCCCGAAGACCCGGGCCGTCGTGGTGACGAACCCACACAACCCCTCGGGCGCCTACGCCGACGCGGACGCGCTGGACGAAGTCGCTCGGGTCGCGGACTCGGTGGGCGCACGGGTGGTCGTGGACGAGGTCTATCTAACGGCGCTTCAGGAAGTGGACACGACCCCTGCGGCCGTCCGGAGCGACGCCTTCGTCTCGACCAACAGCCTGACGAAGTGCTTCGGGCTCGCGGGGCTCCGGCTCGGGTGGGTGATTGCCGACGCGGAGATCACGGAGCGGGCGCGCCGTGCCCGCGACGTCGTCGACGGCAACGGCCCTTCTCCCTCGGAGAGCCTGGCCGTGGTGGCCTTCCGCCATGCCGATCGACTGCTGGATCGAGCGCGCTCGATCCTGGAGCCCAACGGACGGATGCTGCGCGCCTTCGTGGAGGGCCGTGACGAGCTCGCCTGGGTTCCGCCGGCCGGCGGGGCGGTCGCCTTTCCGCGCCTCGAGGGCGTGGACGACACGGGCCCCTTCGTCGAGCGCGCCCAGCACGATTTCGAGGTGGGACTGGTGCCCGGCGGCTTCTTCGGCGCACCTCGCCACTTCCGGGTGGCGATCGGAGGCGAGCCCGCCCAGGTGGAGGGCGGACTGGAGGCGCTGGGGCGGGCGCTCGACGCCTGGTCGGAGTAGCAGCGTATCCCCCCCACGGGAGGAGAACCTCATGGCGCATCGACTGTCGGTGACGGGTCTGATCGGTTGGCTGGTGCTGTGTTACGGGGCGGCCGCCCTCGGTGCGCAGTTCATGCCCGGTCCGTGGTACGAGCAGATCGCCAAGCCCGCCTGGACGCCGCCCGGCTGGCTCTTCGCGCCGGTCTGGACGGTGCTCTACGGGATGATGGCCATCGCGGCCTGGATGGTCTGGCGCGAGCACGGCTTCGGCGGCGCCCAGGGCGCGCTCCTGCTCTTCGTCGTACAGCTCGGCCTCAACGCGATGTGGTCCTGGCTCTTCTTCGGGCTCCAGCGCCCCGGCCTCGCCCTGTTCGACATCGTCGCCCTCTGGTGCGCCATCCTCCTCACCGTGATCGCGTTCCGGCGACACGACCAGACGGCCGCCGCTCTCATGGTGCCCTACCTGGCCTGGGTCACCTTCGCGATGGCGCTCAACTTCGAGCTCTGGAGGCTGAACCGCTGAGGTCCGCGACCTCGGCCGGGGATCTCGCTCCCGCGCGCCCGTCTCCGGGCCCGGGACGTCTTCCGCCCGCCTCGCCTCAGTCGTCCACGCCGCTCCACAGGTCGCCCACGGTGAACCCGTCGGGGAATGGGTCCTCCGGATCGACCACGAACTGGCTGAACCCGGTGATCCAGGCGGTACCGGTGATGGTGGGCACCACGGCCCGGTACTCCCCGACCGTGGTCTCGCGGACGAGCCGGCCGGTGAACACGGTCCCGAGGATCCCCTCGTGACGGAAGTCCTGGTTCAGCCCGAGCTGCCCCTTGGCGTGCAGCGCGGCCATCTTGGCGCTCGTGCCCGTGCCGCACGGTGAGCGGTCCAGAACGCCCTTCCAGGTGGAGGGACGGTCCCAGTCGAGGGTGCCCGTGGAGACGATCACCGTGTTGCGCCGGTCCGCGCCCGAGCCGAGCGGCGGAGCGGAGAGCTGCGCGATCGAGACGCCGCGCACCTCCGGGTTCTCCGGGTGCACGCAGTCGAGCTGCTCCTGCGTGGCCGCCTTGATCATCTCCCCGATGCGCACCGCGTCGCCCGCCTCGTCGGGCGTGAGGCGGAGCCCGAGCGGCTCGGCGTCGGCGATCACGTAGAACATCCCGCCCCACGCCACGTCGACGCTCACGGTGCCGAGCTCCGGCACCTCGACCGGCGCGTCCAGATGCACGGCGAAGGCCGGCACGTTCTCGAACGTCACGGCCTTCACCTTCCCGTCCCGCACCTCCGCCTTCACGCGGATGAAGCCCGCGGGAGACTCGAGCGTCAGCTCCGTCACGGGCTCGGTGGCCTCCACCATACCGGTCTCGATGAGCACGGTGGTCACGCCGATCGTGTTCGTGCCCGACATCGGCGGATACTCGACCTGCTCCATGATGATGTAGCCCGCGTCCGCCTCGGGCCGCGTCGGAGGCAGGATCAGGTTGCAGTTGGCCGCGGGATATCCGCGCGGCTCGCGGAGCATGCGCAGACGCAGGTCGTCGTGATGCGTGCGGATGTACGTCATCTTCTCGAACATCGACGCGCCCGGCACATCGAGCACACCGCCCACGATCACGCGGGCGGGCTCGCCGGCGGCGTGGGCGTCGACGGCTTGGATCATCTTCGAAAAACGCATGCTGGCTCCGGTGGGTGGCTCGGGGGCTCGAGGCGCGCGAGGCGGGAGTCGGGGGCAGCGAATCTGTGGAAGGGGGAGGCGATGCGCCAGGCGCGGTCGGCCTCAGGACGCCGGCCGCCACTCCGAGCGCAGGATGGCGAACCAGACCTCGTCGATCACCTCACCCCGCTCGATCCGGCTCTGCCTCAGCACCCCCTCCTTCGTCATTCCGATCTTCTCCATCACACGCTGCGACGCCGTGTTCCTGTGGTCCGCCCGCGCATAAATCCGGTTGAGCCAGGACAGGGTCGAGAACCCGGCACCGATCACCGCCCGGGCCGCCTCGGTGCCGAATCCCCTCTTCCAGTGGATCCGCGCGATCGAGTAGCCCATCTCGGCCAGGCCGTGCTCGGCGTTCATCCTCAGGTTGATGCCGCCGATCGGGTGGCTCTCGTAGGTCACGGCCCAGGCCGCGTGCGTCGCCCGATCGAGGAGCAGCTGCGAGGCGATGAACCGCTCCGCGTCGCCGCGGGTGTAGGGGACGGGAAGCATGCGGAGGAAGCGCGACCACTCCGGGTCGGGGGCATACGACAGCACGTCGTCCACGTCGCCCATCTGCCAGGGGCGAAGCTCGAGACGATCCGTGCGGATCACGGTGGGCAGGGCGTGCTCGGTCATACGGCTCCTCTTACACCCGATCATGGCGATATACGGCCCTTCCGCCCGGGGCGAAATGCCCCGCGGATGTCGATGCCGGCCTCGGGCCGCTCGATCCGCCCGCGATTCAGGGCGTCGTCGGGAGCGGCTGATAGACGACGGTGCCACCGTAGAAGGCGACGGATTCCGGAGCGCCGCCCGGTCCGTAGACGCGCGTGGGTCCCGCCTCCAGCCGGAGCTCGTTCTCGATGGGCTGGTCGGTGGTGCGCTCGAGGTAGATGGTGGCGAGGGTCCCGCTGCCGGAGATGCCTGTGGAGAGGTCCGTCATGCTGAGCACGCCGATCCAGTGGTCGGGCTCGTCGGGGGCAGCAGCCAAGCGCGCCAGCATAGGCGTGGTCGGCTGGAAGAAGTCGCCGAACACGACACTGTCCACCGCCACTCCGGTGGTGTCCAGCCCCATATCGAACACGAACGCGGTGGCGCGCGTCATGTTCTCGGCGCGGATGACGAGCGTCATCTTGCGCGTGGTGCCGGCCATCCGTGTCACGTAGACGGCGGCGGAGTCGGTGGGCGGCGCGTCCGAGGTGAAGCGGAACGGCCCATCGTACTCCTGGACGCCGGTGGGCGAGAAGTTGCCTTCTCCGCAGCTCACCAGCGGCAGGGCGAGCAACATGGTCACAACGATGCGCTTCATCATCGTGGCTCCTGCGTCGGACTCTTCGGGATGGTGCCGAACGCGGCGAGCACCGCCTGCAGGTCGGTGTCATCCACGACGCCGTCTCCGTTGACGTCGGCGAGCGGGTCCTGCGTGGTCAGGGCCGCGATGACGAACACGACGTCGTCGCCGTCCACACGCCGCTCGCTGCCCGGCGAGGTGCGATCCACGTTGGGCCCGCGCCCGACGACGGTGATCACTCGGACGGCCCAGTCGGACATGGCGCCGTTCGCGTCGACCGCCCGCGCCTGCACGGTGTCGGTCCCCTCGACGTCGTAGACGACGGAGGTGGTCGACCCGTTCCGGGTCGTGCCCCCGAACCGCCATTGAATGGTGGTGGCATCTCCCTCGGGATCGGTGGCCGCGGCGGCGAGGGGCACCGTCACGCCGACGGAAACCGTCGTGTCCTGCGAAGGCTCCGTGATGGTCACCGTGGGCGGCTGGTTGGCCACCACCGTCACGATCACCTGGGCCACCGCCGAGGTGGCGCCGCGATCGTCCGTGACCACGAGGGTCACGGTGAAGACCCCTCCGGTCGTGAACGTGTGCGTCGCATCGGTGCCCGTAGCCCGTCCTCCATCGCCGAAGCTCCAGGCGTAAGAGACCACAGTGCCGTCGACATCGGTGCCCGTGCCGGTGAACGTGATCGGAACGTTCCCGAAGACCGTCGTGTCCTGCGAGGGCTCTGTGATGGTCGCCGTGGGCGGCTGGTTGGCCACCGCCGTCACGATCACCGTGTCCGCCGGTGACGCTGCGCCGCTGTTGTCCGTCACGGTGAAGAGCACGGTGTCCACGCCGGCGCTCGGATAGGCGTAACGCACCGTCTGCCCACCCATCTCGTTGCCGTCACCGAGGTCCCAGAGGTAGCCGGCGACCGTCCCGTCGGGGTCGGTGCCGGTGCCGCTGAAGGTCAACGTGTCGCCCACGAAGACCGTCGTGTCCCGCGATGGAGCCGTGATCGTGCCGGTCGGGGGCTTGTTGGTCGAGACCACGGTCACGCGCACGGAGTCCGGCACGGACGTAGCGCCCCCGTCGTCCGTGACTACCAGGGTGACGGTGAAGACCGCTCCGGAGGTGAACGTGTGCGTCACGCTGGCGCCCCTGGCGTGGCCCCCGTCGCCGAACCTCCAGGTGTACTCGACCACCGTGCCGTCGGCATCGGTGCCCGTGCCGGTGAACGTGA
Organism: uncultured Gemmatimonadales bacterium; assembly: GCA_963751265.1. Lineage (GTDB taxonomy): Bacteria > Gemmatimonadota > Gemmatimonadetes > Longimicrobiales > Gaopeijiaceae > SZUA-318. The sequence continues at coordinate 200,330 of CAVVTU010000007.1, forward strand.
CGGCGTCGCCTCCGGCGACCGTCGTGTCCCCGGACGGAGCCGTGATCGTGGCCGTCGGCGGTTGGTTGAGCACCACCGTCATGATCACCGTGTCCGCCGATGACGTGGCGCCGCGGTTGTCGGTCACGGTGAAGAGCACGGTGTCCACGCCCGCGCTCGGATAGGCGTGGCGCACGGTCTGGCCGGCCACCACCGTCCCGTCTCCCAGGTCCCAACCGTAGCCGGCGACGGTGCCGTCCGGATCGGTGCCGGCGCCGCTGAACGTCACCGTGTCGCCCGCGAACACCGTCGTGTCCCCGGACGGAGCCGTGATCGTGGCCGTCGGCGGCTGGTTGGTGGTGACCACGGTCACGTGCACGGAGTCGGGTACGGACGTGGCGCCCCGGTCGTCGGTGACCACCAGGGTGACGGTGAAGACCCCTCCGGTCGTGAACGTGTGCGTGACGTTGGCGCCCGTGGCGCTGCCTCCGTCGCCGAAGCTCCAGGCGTAACCGACCACCGTGCCGTCGGCATCCGTGCCCGTGCCGGCGAAGGTGATGGTGTCGCCGCCGGCGACCGTCGTGTCCCCGGACGGCGCCGTGATGGTGGCCGTCGGAGGCTGGTTGGCCACCACCGTTATGATCAACGTGTCTGCCGATGACGTGGCCCCGCGGTTGTCCGTCACGGTGAAGAGCACGGTGTCCACACGGGCGCTCGCGTAGGCGTGGCGCACGGTCTGGCCGGCCACCACGGTCCCGTCTCCGAGGTCCCAACCGTAGCCGGCGATGGTGCCGTCCGGGTCGGTGCCGGTGCCGCTGAAGGCCACCGTGTCGCCCACGAAGACCGTCGTGTCCTTCGACGGCTCCGTGATCGCCGCCGTCGGCGGCTGGTTGGCCACCACCGTCATGATCAACGTGTCCGCCGATGACGTGGCCCCGCCGTTGTCCGTCACGGTGAAGAGCACGGTGTCCACACGGGCGCTCGCGTAGGCGTGGCGCACGGTCTGGCCGGCCACCACGGTCCCGTCTCCGAGGTCCCAACCGTAGCCGGCGATGGTGCCGTCCGGGTCGGTGCCGGTGCCGCTGAAGGCCACCGTGTCGCCCACGAAGACCGTCGTGTCCTTCGACGGCTCCGTGATCGCCGCCGTCGGCGGCTGGTTGGCCACCACCGTCATGATCAACGTGTCCGCCGATGACGTGGCCCCGCCGTTGTCCGTCACGGTGAAGAGCACGGTGTCCACACGGGCGCTCGCGTAGGCGTGGCGCACGGTCTGGCCGGCCACCACGGTCCCGTCTCCGAGGTCCCAACCGTAGCCGGCGACGGTGCCGTCCGGGTCGGTACCGGTGCCGCTGAACGTCACCGTGTCGCCCGCGATGACCGTCGTGTCCTTCGACGGCTCCGTGATCGTGCCCGTGGGTGGCTGGTTGGTGCTGAAGGTGAAGGGCACCTGGACGTAGCCACCGCCGAAAATCGCTGTCGGGTCCCTGTAGTAGACGGTCACTCCGGCGGTGTCGAACTGGACCGTTCCGAACGTCCACGTGCTGTCCCTCGCCGAGACGGTGGTGTCGCCGGTCTGCGCGCAGGCGCAGTCCAGCCGGACGGTGACGCCGGGCGCCACCTTGCCGTGGACCTCGAAGGAGGTGGGGTACACGCCGCCGCTGTCGGGCTGCAGGACCTGCAGGTTCAACCCGGACGAGGTCACGATGTAGACCATCGTGTCTCTGGAGGGCGCGAACGTGCCGGGCACGGAATCGGACTCGGCGACGACCGTGTAGATGCCGTCCCCGTCGAGGAAGCTGAACTCCCCGTAGACCGGAGCCCATCCCGTGGAATCGGTCGGGGTGTCCCACGGATGGATCGAGTCGACCGGCGCGGAAGCCCCGAAGGGCGTGTAGAGCCAGGACACGAAGACGGACTGGCCCGGGCCCAGGTCGGTCAGGATGTCGATCCCCGGGCCGGAATTCGCGGTGTAGATCGTGTCGCGCGGGTCCGCCGCGCCGGCAATGTAGTCCCCGAACGCGATATGCGCGGGACTCGGGTACAGATAGACCGAGTCGATCGCCATCGTGTCGACCGTGATGATCGATGGTCCGGCCTGCTCGGTCACCCTCGTGATCGCGTTCAGGTCGTACATGCCCTTCGGCAGGGTGGACACGTTGCCGACCTGGTACGCCGAGCACTCGGACGGCCGGGTCGCCGCCGTAGCGGAGTCCACCCGGACTTCCGTGAAGACCGGGTAAGCGGTGTTGTCCGGCACGTATCCGAACCAATCGAGAAGGCCGGTCTGGCTCTGGACGTTGGTGGTGTCGAGTGGCGTGTAGGTGTCGGCGATGCACCATGCGAACTGAACGCCGGGGGTGCTCGGGTCGAGGTCGCCGTAGACGGTCTTCGGCTTCGGCAGCATGCTGTCGACCGTGAGGGTCTGCGCCGCGGCCGGGCCGACTCCCGCGAGCGAGCCGACGAGGCCGGCGAATCCGGCCAGGAGCCACACGCGGACGAAGGGGGGTGCGCGCCGCATCAGAAGCTCCTCGTCAGCGTCAGGGTGACGAACGATTCCTGGAACGCGGGCCGCATCCCGTAGGCCGTGTAGCTGTTGTAGCGGGCGCGCAGGGCGAGTCTGGCGTTCCACAGGATCGGGTAGCCGATCTGGGCGGTGCCGCTGGTGACCTTGCGGCCGTCGCTGAACGTGCGCGAGAAGTTGGCTGCGGTACGCAGCCGGCCGTGCAGGAAGCGGCCGCGCGTTCCCAGGCCGGCGTAGATGTTCTTCTGCCCGGCGGGTGCGTTGGCCCCGGTGAAGCTCGTGAATACGCCCGACACGGACGGCGCCAGACTGATCGCCGGCGTGATCTGGAGCTGGAGCGACGTGGTGACGTTCTCCGCGCTGACGGCCGGTGCGGGGCGGATCGGGTTGCTGTCCGTCGTATGCTGCAGGCCGAATGTCACGCTCAGGACCGCGGACCGGCCGACGAGATGGCCGCGCAGCGAGGTGGTGGCGTTCAGGGCGGTGGAGCGGCTGTTGATGGCGAACGTGTCGGAAGCCGCGTCACCGACGATGGTGTTCAGCATGCCCGACACCATGCCCGTGACACGCGAGCCGAGCTGGACCACGGTGCTGGCGTTGGCGGAATTGCGGGTGATGGTGCCGCGCTTCTGGGATGCCAGGTTGTTGGTCTGGTGCCGCACCTGGCCCTGCAGGGTCAACCGGTTTCCGAGCATGCGCACGTTGCCGCCGGCATGGTAGGACTGCCGGTCGTTGACGAGGTACGGCAAGCCCAGAGACGTGTAGCCGGGCCCGATGTACTCGTAGCCGCCACGCAGCGATTCCCGCTCCAGATTCAGGGCCGCGTCGACCTTGTAGCTGTAGTCGCCGGAGGTCGACAGACGGATGGGCTGGACCTTCGACAGCAGGGAGACGGGACCGCTGCCGCTGCCGATCTCGGGCGCCAGCAGATCCCGGGTGATGAGCGCCACGGCTCCTTCGCCCTTCACCACGAGGTGATGTGCGAACAGTATGAGCTGACCGTTGATCCCCGTGGTCAGGTTCTCCTCCGGGCGGGTGCCGACCTGGGGACGCAGTCCTTCGGGAATCGTGTCGACCAGGATGCTGTCCACGACGAAGTTCGACTGTTCCAGCGAGTTCACATCGTCCTTGGCCTTCACGACGTTGAGATCGAGGAACGTGCCGCTCTCCCGCCCGAAGCCCAGCTTGGCGGCGATGAGGTTGCGCTTGTACACGGACCCTTCCGCGCCCGCCGTCACGGTCCGCTGGACACGGCCGCCCTGGATGGAGAAGCGGAAGATGCCCGGCCGCAGGTCGAAGCCCAGCCCCCGGACGCGCACGCCCTGGATGGTGAGCGACGAGTAGCCCTTGCTGAAGTCGCCGAGGTGGAGCGTGCCCCAGGACCAGCTCGGGTTCAGGCCGAACTGGTTGATGTTCTGGCGCAGTTGCGCGCCCGCCGTGGAGACGAGGACGTCGACGCCGAGGCGGATCTCGCCGAAGAGCACCGCCTGCGTCGCGATGGACGTGCGCCAGGCGTTCGCCGGCCGGCGAGCCTGGACACCGCTGTGCCCGTACATCTCGCCGACGACCGAGGCCTGGCCCGAGAAGCCGATGGGGATGTGGAAGCCGGATCGCTGGTCGACCTGTCGGGGAGAGACCTGCGAAGTCGCGTCCTGCGTCGTGGAGTCCGTCGTGGTCGAGTCCGTCGTCGTCGAATCCGACGCGGTCGCATCCGGCCCGGACTGGGCCCGTCCGGGCGTGGCCACGAGGAGCAGGACGACAAAGGCAAGCACGGCGTGACGCAGACGCTCGATCATGGTTCCCGCTCCTTGGCCCGGGCGAGCCGGGCCGCTTCCTCGGGCCGGCCGAGGCGATGCAGCAATTCGATCTCGTGGTCGAGGAGCACGTCGGAGTCGGGCAGGCGCACGCGCAGACGGCGGACCTGGGCCAGCAGCGTTTCCAGGGATCCGTCGGCGCTCCGCAGGTGGAGCAGGGTGTGGAAGGCGTTGGGGTCTTCGGGCCGCATGTCGAGCACACGCTCGTAGCCGGCGATGGCGTCCGCCGGACGGTCCAACCGGACCAGCAGGGCCGCACGCTCCCGCTGCAGCGTCGTGTCGGCCGGTGCGTCGTGGACGAGGGCGTCGTAGCGGCCTTCGGCTTCCGTGAGCCGTCCGTCCAGCACCGCACGGCGCGCCGCGTAGCGTTCCAGGAGCGAGCTCTCCGGGTAGGTCCCACGCAGCCGCGTCAGCTCGGCGTCGCCGTCGCCGGCCCGGAGCACGACGATGTCCAGAGCCTGGCGCAGTCCGCTCAGGAGCGCGCCGCGGCGTGCGCTGGCGGCTACCGTGTGGGTCGGCGATCGGGGCGGACCGCCCGTCCTGGCCTCGGCCACCAGGCTCTGCTCGAGGCCTTCCATCTGGCGCAGTCCGATGCGGGCGGCGCGCCCGGCCAGCTTCCGCGTGCTGTCGGACGACGGCGCGCCCAGGCGCACGATCCCCATGAGCGCGATGGCACCACCGACGTCCATGCCCGCCGCCCGCCGATACAGGTCGAGCGCCCTCGCGCTGTCCGCCCGCTCCTCGGCCCGCACCCCGGCGAGCTCCACCAGGGACGCGTCATCCGGATGCAGCTTCAGCGCGCGTCGGTACGCCCGGTCGGCCAGCGCCGTGTCGCGCAGGCCGTCGGCCGCCGCCGCAGCCCGCACCAGGACGTCCGCGTCGGACGCCTCGCCCACCCACCGGACGAGCGCCGTGCGGGCGCCCGCGCTGTCGTCGTGGGCCAGGCGCGTGTCCACGGTGCGGAACGCGGCTTCGGCGCGCAGCGGCTCCAGCATCTTCGTATCGGCGCCCCGGGCGAGCGCCGCGTCCACCACGCTCCAGGCCGAGTCCGGCTCCCGCACCGCCATCAGCAGCGTCGCGAGGTTGGAGGCGGCGGGATCCAGGCCCGGCTCGTCGCGCAGGGCCCGTTCCCAGTCGGCGCGGGCCGTGGTGCTGTCGCCCGCCTGATACGCCGCGACCCCGGCATTCACCCTCAGCCGGGCGGCGATGCCGCGCCCCGCTGGGCGCTCGGCCATCGGGCCCAGCGCCTGCAGCGCATCGCCCCAGCGCCGCTGGCCGGCGAGCAGCCGGACGAGGGCGCCGCGGATCGGAGCTTCATCGGACACCACGCCGAGCCCCTGCCGCAGCGTTCTCTCGGCGCGGCGACTCTGCCCGAGGTCGGCATACACGTGGGCCAGTTGGACGTAGGCCGCCGGATCCTGCGGGTTCGCGAGCAACTGCTCGTTGAGCGCCACCAGGCCCGCCGTATCCTGGGTCGCCTGCCGCGTCGCTTGCCCGGTCGCCGCCTGCTGTGCCGTGACCGTCCGGGGCGCCGCCGCCACGGCGACGGCCGTCGCGAGCGCGGCGGTCACCGCGGTGAGAACCGGCCTGCCCCGGCGCATCCTCCTCATTTGCGAGCCCGCGCGACGGGACTGGGCTGCGACTCGTTGCCGGAGCCGTCCACGGCCCGGACCACGTAGTAGTACTCGGCTCGGCCGTCGGCATCGAGAAACGACAGGCCCTGGACGGGCCGGTCGGTGACGCGCTCGAAGACGCCCGTGGGGATGTTCGAACGGTAGACGTAGTAGCCCGCCAGATCGCGGTCGACGACGCGCTCCCAGCGGATGCGAACACCATCCTGCGCGAGACTCGCCGCGGCGTAGCGCGGGGCAGGCGGCGGCGTGGATTCCCGGAAGAGCAGCGAGTCGGTGGCCGGGGCGCCCAGGTTGCCCGCCTTGTCCACGGCCACCAGCCGGTACAGGTAGCGGGTGTGGAGGGCCACCGTCGTGTCGCGCGCGGCGTGGCGGCGCGTGGCGGCGGCGTAGCTCCCGATGACGACCGCGGTGTCGGCCGCGGTCGTGTCGCCGACGGTCTCGCGCGACAGCACGTACGTGTCCACGTCCAACGACGGGCTGGCCGACCAGGTCAGCTCGACGTAGCGGCCATCCACGTTGCGGGCGTGCAGCCCCGTAGGCGCCGCGGGCGGCTCGTCGTCCGGCACCACGACGTCGATCAGCACCCGCTCGGACTCGTTGTAGGACCGGTCCACGGCGGTGACCGCCACCAGATAGTGGCCTCCGGGGCGCAGCCCCTGCTCGCCGTAGCCCCGGTCTTCGAACGTGTCCGCGGCCACCGGCTGCCCCACGAGCCGCACCAGCCGGTCGGCGCTGGGACCTCGGTAGACGTAGTAGCCGCGCACGTCGGACGAGGGAGACGGCCGCCAGGCGATGTCCAGCCGCCGGTTCGCCGGCGTGGCCGTGAGGTTCGTGGGCGGTGCGGGCGGCGTGTGGTCCTGCGGCACGGCCGACAGCGCGTTGCTGGGCTGACTGCGGTTGCCCGCCCGGTCGATGGCGACGACCCGGTAGAAGTACTGGGTGCCCCCGACGACCGTGCTGTCGACCCAGATGGGCGCGTCGACCCGCAGCGGCTCGGGCGTGACGGCCTTGAACGTCTCGTCGAGCCCGGTGGAGCGCTCCACCAGATAGCCGGCCGCGTCCAGCTCGGGCGACATGCGCCAGACGAGCGTGACCACGCCGTCGCCCGGCTGCACCGCCAGCTCCGTCGGCGGCGCGGGCGGCACGTGATCGGCGGGCGTCACGGACGTGCTGGCTCCCGGGCCCTCGCGGCCCAGCACGTCGAAGGCCCGCACCGTGTACGTGTAGCGCACGCCGTTGCGCACGTTCGTATCGGTGAAGCGGGGCGCGGTCGCGTCGTTGCGCAGGACCGGCACGTCGTCGATGGCGTGCGCGGCCTCGCCGGGTGCGCTGCGGTAGACGTGGAAGCCGATGGCGAAATCGCCGGACGCGCCCGTGTACTTCGGGTAGCGCCAGGTCAGCGTCACCGTGGCGTCACCCGCCTTGCCGGACAGGGACGGCACGGCGCGCGGCAGCGACGCTCGCACGCGCACCGTGCCGCCCCCGATCTCCGTCCCTTCCCCGCCCTGCGCGTCGAGGCCCACCACGCGGTACGTGTACGACCGGCCGGGCCTCAATCCGTGGTCGACCCAGATGCGCCCGAGCACGTGGGCCACGGACGGGTACAGCGAGCTGAGCACCGAGGCGGTGAAGTCGTCGGCCCGCAGCCGCTGCAGCACGGAAGACCCCTGCGTCGTGTGCAGCATGCGCAGCACGGTCGGCAGGTCGTTGCCGATGTCCGCCGCGGCCTCCGCCGGCTCGCGCACGGCGCGTACCGGTCCTTCGGTAACCCGGGCCGACGCACCGCCCCGGGGGGAGCGGTAGACCACGAACCCGCCGGCCGGCGGAGGCTTCAGCAGGAGCACGACCACCGAATCACCGCTCGGCACCAGCCAGATCGGCTTCGTCTGGGCGGCGGTGCGCGTCGGCCGCGCCACCAGGGCGCCCAGCGCCAGGGTGATCGTGACGGCGACGCGCAGGCGACGCGCTTGTCTGGCGAACGGAGTCGGAGTCATCGCCACCTCACGGACGGAACGACACGGTGCGGACCTGGCTCCGGAGTCCGGCGCCGTTGACCGTCATGACGTGCAGGTAGTAGGTCCTGCCCCGCGTGGCGTTCGGCAGGCTGAGCGTGATGCTGTAGGTTCCCGTCCGGTTCGTCGCGACCTGGCGCGGCGCCAGCACGTCGACGCCCGACAGCGTGCTGCCGATGGCGATGTACTGGGCCGCCAAGCCGGAGTGCGGATCGTCGTACGCGGTGATCGTGATGCGTACGAACGCCACACCGAACGGGCTCATCTCCTGGGCGTGCGCGGCAGGCATCGGTGGCGGCGTATGGTCGTACAGGAACGGGCCGCTCGTGGTCAGGGGGCTCGCCTGGCCCGAGTGGTTCCACGCCTGCACGTCCACGTAGTACGACGTACCGTCGATCAGCGGGAGCGTGCTCGTCTCGAAGCTGCCGGCCGGCTGGCTGCCGCTCAGGTCGAAGCTGCTCCCGAAGTCCCGCAGCGTGCTGCCGCCGGCGCGCACCCGGTAGCGGTAGCCCTCGATGCCCGTCTCCCGGTCCACGGCCACCGAGTCCATGGCGACGCGCAGGCGGCCGGCGGCGGAGCCCATGGCCACGCAGTAATGCGGCGCCTGCGGCGGGGTGGCGTCGGTCGCCCGGAACGGTCCGTAGGTGAGGGGGGCGCTGACGTTGCCGGCCCAGTCGATGGCGACGACGGAGAAGTAGAACGTGCCCGTGTAGCTCAGCGGATCGCCTTCCGCGGTCACCGAGGCGTCGAGCCCGGCATCCGTCCAGGCCGTGCTGTCGAACGCGACCGACCGCGTGGTGTCCACGCGCCAGTAGTAGGTCCGGATGCCGGAGCCGACATCGCCGGCGGCGGGCCGCTGGAAGCTCACGCTGGCCGGCGTGCCGCCGAGGCCCGTGGTGGTCGTGGTCGTGTACGTGGTGGTGTTGGCCAGGCTGCCGTTCCAGCTGACGGAGCGGCCGGAGCCGAACGCCGTTCCGCTGGTGGTCGTCGTGGTCGTCTGCCCACCGGTGGACGTGGTGACCGGCCAGCCCGGCGCGGCCACCGGGCACGGCGCATAGGTGCGCGACGGAACGGTGAAGGTCGGAAGCGAGACCGATGTGGTGGTGCTCGTGGAGCTCGTGGCACCGGCGACCTGGATGCGCGAGCCGGAGGCGAAGGCAGGCGCCGAGGCGTCGAGCCGCAGCCCCGGCGAGACGCCGTCCAGGCTCCAGAGCCCGTCACCGTTGCGGGCGCGCACGGCGACGTAGACCGGCTGCGTGCTCGAGAGCTGGACGCCGTCGATGCGCATCCGGTTCCGACCGCCGACGGAGCTCCACGGCCGGAGGTCCTGAGCGCCGGGCGTGCTGCCGATGGCGTAGCTGTACTCCGAGATCCCCGACTGCGGGTCGGTCGACTGCCAGGTCACCACGAAGCCGGTGGCGTCGGGCGTCCAGGCCGTCCACATGTCGTTCACGCGGTGCGCCGGGTGACCCGGGAAGGTGATCGTGGGCACGCTCGGCCGCGTGCCGTCGGGCTGCGTCTCCGAGGTGCTTGTGGTGGCCACCGCGCCCCCGGGGAAGCTGGCCGTGTAGCTGGTGGCCCGCTGCGCCACGAAGCCCGCACCGCCGCGCACGCCGCCCTGGAACGTGCGCTGCTGCTCGTGCTCGGAGCGTGAGGTCGCGAACGCGTAGCCCGTGTAGTGGTCGGAGGCACCGTTGGACAGCAGCGAGCCGGACTCCGGCGGGCTGGCGCCGGCGAAGTCGTCGAACAGGAACTCGTAGATCCCCGGCGTCGCCGTCGCGGTGGCGCCACCCGCGGTCGCACCGGCCTGCTTCCCGCTCCAGTAGAACGCCGTCTTCGCCATGTAGCCGTGGCCGGTGGATACGGCGTTGACGGCGGTGACGGTGGGTGCTTCGAGCGCCTGGCGCAGGGCGAGGAAGCGGGCCTGCATCGGCTGGAGCGAGTCCGGCACGACGCGGGAGCTGTCGCTCACGCTGAGCGCGTGCCCCAGCAGGTATCGGTCGTAGAGGTCGTAGAGCGCGCCCGTCAGCTCCGCCTTCGCCTGGAACAGGCGGCTCAGGCCGGCCGAGATCTGGCGGTGGCTCTCCTGAATGGCGCCGAGCCGCGTCTCGGCCCGCTGCCGTAGGTCGTCCAGCGCGGACTGCGTGGCGGTATCCGTCGCCTGCAGGCCCGCGCGGGCCAGGTGGTACCAGGTCAGCATGGCTGCCGAGTCCGCCTCCGCCGCCAGCCAGCTCTGGTCGTGCGTGTGCTGGTCGAGCTCCTGGTTGTAGGTGGTCAGGAGGTTGGGCGCCTGACTGCCTACCCACATCTGGAGCACGTTCATGCGGTCGGTCGCCAGGCTGGCCAGGTCGCGGATGGACTGCGACGCCGCGTACGACGTCTTGGCGGCGAGGATGCTGCGGATGGCTGCCTGCCGGCCGAGCAGCGTGTCCAGCCTGGCGCGATCCCAGTCCTGGCGACGCAGGAGGTAGTCAGCCTGGTAGGCGAACTGGGCCTGCGCGGCGCTGCGGGCCCGGCCATGGAGCGCGGCGAACGCGAGCAGCGAGGCCGAGTCGTTGCGGGCCACGGCCGCGTCCAGGCCCGCCAGGATGTTCTCGAGCTGCTGGATCTGCGCCAGCACCTGCCGGTCCTGCCGGTCCGTGGCGGCTTCCCGCTCCTGCATGGCCGTCTTCGCGGCCGTGGCGGCCTGCGCGTCCAGCTCGAAGGTGGGCCCGCTGTCCAGGACCTTCACGGAGTCGCCCACCATGTGGGTGACCGGCTCCTTGAAGGAGACCGCCTTGACCGGATTGGCGGGCAGCTGTCCCGTCTCCACCTGCTCGACGGGCGGCAGGCTGGTCTGGAGCGCCGCCAGACGGCCGGAGACGGCGGCACGGTGGGCGTCGATGGCGGCCAGGTCGTTCTTCACCGAATCGCCGTACGCGAGGATCCGGCTGCTGTCGGACGGTGCGCCCTGCTGGACCAGCGTCGCGAGCGCCCAACCCAGCGTCTGCTCCTCGTCCGCCGGATGCGGCTGGCGCTGCTGCTCCGAGTAGTAGGTCAGGGCGGCGGCGCCGACCTTCGCGAGGCGGGGCGCCGAGCGGATCCGGTCGTACGCGGCAGCCAGCTCGGCGTCGGTCAGGGAGATGGCCGCGGCCGACTGCCGTGCCGTCTGCACCGTGTTCTCGGCGTCGTCGCGGGCGGAGCTGATCTCGTCGCTGACCTGCTGGGCCTTGTCGAGCGCGGCCTGCATCTCGGGGTCCTTTCCGAAGCCGGCCGACGCCGAGCCGTTCTCGAACTTCGCCCAGAGGCTGCCCTCCCAGTTGCCCACGGGCGACGTGACCGTGAGGTCCGCCGCGGCATACAGGTACGGCAGCGAGCCGGCCGGCACGAGGAGGACGCCTTCCAGCTTCGCCTCGGCGGAGACGGCGCCGCCGAGCACCGACGCCTTGGCGCCGATGGCGGCGTGCGCGCCCCACTCCTGCTGCGATGCCTGGTACCAGAGCGTGACGTCGAAGGACGCCTGCCCCGAGATGACCCACACGTCCAGCTTCTGCGTCACGTTCGCGGCGAGCACGAATCCGGGCGGGCCCACGAACAGCTTGGCGTTGCCGTGGATCACCCCGAGCAGGGCGACGTCCATGGAGCCCTGAACGCCCCACGCGTTCTTGCCGTACACGTAGAACTCGAGCTGCTGGTGGCCCGTCACGACGCCGGAGTAGGCGATGTCCAGGGACAGGTTGCCCTCCAGGTACGCCTTCTTCAGCCCGGCGGCCAGCCGCATCTCGCCGTGCAGACGTTTGCCCTGGCTCAGGACGTTCACCGCACCGTTGAGCGCGATCGTCGTTTCGGTCACCGTCAGCAGCGCCCGCCCCTCCACGAGGGACGAGGACACGACGGCCGCGCGCCCGTACAGCATGGCCGCAAAGTGGCCCGGGTCGTCGATCTTGCAGTTCTTGGCCGCGTCGTCGGACACCTGCGCCGTCTGACAGACCTGCTGGATGTCCGACGCTCGTGGGTTCAGGAAGAACCCACCGCCCAGATCCGTGATCGTGATGGCGGGCGGCACGGGCAGCACGACGCCGGCGGCCAGGAACACCCCGGCGTGGGTCTGGCCGTTCTCCTGGTCGATGGAGCCGACGAGGGTGACGTCCGTCGTCTTCATCAGGGTCCCGCTGGCCGCCAGCCTCATGGCGAAGCCGTCCGACTTCTGCTCGTAGCGGAAGTCGGCCCGCATGGTCAGCACCTCGTAGACCGACAGGTGCGCGTTGCGCACCACCATGTGCGCCAGGCCCTTGTCGTCCTGGTAGAACAGGAAGCTGTCGACGCCGCCGGAGAAGACCTTCGCCACGTCGATGGTGCCGGCGAACTGCACGTACGAGGAGACCGAGATCTGCTGCATGCCACCGCCCGCGCTGTCGGAGGCGACCCGGATGGTCGTGGGCGTGTCACTGTAGCCGAACTGCTGGACCTGCAGGTGCACCGCATCGGAGATGCTCAGCTCGCCGCCGCTGACGGTGGCGCCGCTCACGTCCATGTGCCCCGACGCGTCGATGACGAAGTCGTGGAAGTCCAGCGAGGCGTCCACGCCGTCGATGTGGGGCGCGAGCTGACCGCTCATGCCGATGGCGAATCCGTGCGCTCCGGCGGGGCGACTCACGTCGTTCACCTTGAGGCGCAGGACGTCGAAGTCGAAGTCGAGCGTGTCCGGCACCGAAAAGCTGCCCCACTCCACGCTGCCGTCGAAGCCGATGCGCAATCCGGGCGTGACGGTGTTGCCGCTCACGGATCCGAGCGCGATGCGGTTCTTCTCCTGGTTCTGGAGGTACACGTCGGCCACGACCTCGACGTCGCTCTTGGCCGCCGAGGAAAGGTCCAGATTCAGCGCCAGACGCCGCGGGTGCAGGGTGGCGATGCCCAGCGGGATGAGCGTGTTGGACGAGCTCAGGCCCTCCGGCTCGTCGATCAGCGTGACGTGGCCGCCGCCGGTCACCGTGCCGTCGGGCGCGATCGAGAAGCGCACGCGCTGAGGACCGTCGCCGTTCAGCGGAGCCGGCAGGTCGAGCAGCGCCTGCGCCTCCAGCTTGCCCTCGCGGATGAGCAGCGTGTCGACCACGAGCGCGCTGTCGGCCAGGGCCAGCGGCCGGCTGAGCAGGTTGGCCGAGGCCAGGTCGAAGGTGCCGTCGGACGCGATGCGCAGACCGTGGAAGGTCGACGTGTTGCCCATCATCGTCAGCGCCCCCGACATCGTCAGGGACAGCACCTTGTTCTGGTACGCCAGGACCATGCCCTTCTGATCGGCCGTGTCCTTCATCGTGAGCTGCGCGCCGAACAGGTTGATCCGCTGCCATTGCTCCGGCGCCGAGACCGAGATGTCCGGCATCTTCACGCCATCGGTGCCGATCTGGAGACCTGCGATGGTCACGGCGAAATCCTTGCTCAGCGCCGGCACGCGCAGGATGCCGCTCAGGGCCATGTGGAAGGCCTGGGGCGTGGCGCTGAACTGCACCGCCTGGGTGTCGCCCACGGCGACCGGCTTGAAGGTCGCCACGCCGAGCGGCAGGGTGCCCTGGGGCAGCGAGGCCAGGTCGACGCCGAAGTCGAAGCCCTTCGACGTATGCTGGGCCGTGAAGAAGATCTTCGTCGGATCGCCACCCTGCGGCGAGAAGATGGCCGACGTGATGTTACCGGACATCCGGATGTCCGGCGCACCGTCGCCGAAGACGGCACGGACGCCCGTCACCTCGATGCTACCGTCGCCCGGCAGCTCCATCACGGTGATGGGCCGTGCGGTGGAGTCGTAGGCGGCAGAGTAGTGCCCGCTCTCGACGGTCCCGGCGAGGCCCTTGGCCGTGACGGTCACGTCGTGCAGCGCGACGTCCAAGCCGCCCAGCGAAGCGGGCAGGATCACGTTGCCGTCCAGCTTCAGTCCGTAGCCGTTGCCGATGTTGGCGTAGCTGAGGCCGCTGACGTCGATGGGCACGCCCAGCTTCTTGAGGTTGAACAGCGTCTTCTGGCCCACCTTGGGACTGGCGTGGATGGAGCCGGACACCATCCGGAACGTCACCGGGTTGACCACCACGCTGAACGTGACGTCGACCTCCGGAGGCGTGGAGTCGCCCAGGGTCAGGGCCGGGACCACCATGCGCACGGGGTGTCCCTTGGGCGTGCTGAGCTGCACGCCGTCCGGCCCCGTGTTGGACTCGATGAGCAGCTTGTTGGTGGCCGAGTCGCGCAGTTGCAGGTAGGCCACCTTGTCCGACGGCAGTCCGATGCGCGCGGGCAGGGGCAGCAGGCCGAACACGTTGCCGGGCCAGAAGCCGCTGGAGTCCGCGTGGGCGACCTCCACGCTGTCCAGCACGAAGTTGGCGCGGCCCGTCTGGATGCCGAACGGGCTGAAGCCGAGCCGGAAGCCGTCGAGGAAGTCGACGCGCAGGTTGTTGAAGGTGCTGTCCTTGAAGGCCAGGCGCGCGCCCGCCGAGCCACCCAGTCCCAGCCCGTTCTTGTCGAGCCGCACGGTGTCGGGCAGGATCACGTGCAACCCGTTGTCGGTGCCCGGTATCGCGAGGGTGTCTCCGGCCTGCCAGGTGAGGCTGCCGTCCGAGGTGATGGCGGCGTTCAGGGCGAACTTGCTGGTGAATCCCGCGCTGCCCGACACGACGCGGAAGTCCGGCAGGCTCAAGGTCAGGTCGTTGAAGACCACACCCACCTCGGCGGACGCGGAGGCATTGACCGGCATGGTCGTCTTGATCGAGCCGATGGTGGTGGTGTCGTGCTTGTCGAGGCCCGCGTTCAGCTCCAGCGCGCCCCCGCCGGTGAAGTGGAAGCCGAGGCTGTCCAGCCGCGCCTCGTTCACGGTGAAGGTGAACACGGGATAGGCCGTCGGCAGCCCCCAGCGGAACGGCTTGGTGACGGCCAGGGAGCCGTCGAGGACGCGGGCGTGCAGGAGGTCCAGCTTCAGGTGGCCGGCGGCGGTGACCGTGTCCCCCGGTGTGGGCGAGGGCAGCTTGGCCGCACCGTCCAGGTCCAGCGTCACCTTCTGGGAATCCGCCGACGCGTCGAAGATCAGGCTCGAGTTGGTGACCTGGACCGCCACGGGCCCGAGCGCGACCGGGCACTCCGGCACGAAGTCGCTGACGCGGCCCGCGACGCGGCCGGCCGACGACAGCGTGAGCGTCGCATGTCCGAGGGACACGCTGTCGCCCGAGCTGCCGGAACATTGCATCAGGGGCGGAGGCGTGAAGGAGCCGGCTAGCGTCACCACGATGGGCGGCCCGCCGCTCCCGGCGCCGGACACGCCGCTCGCCAGGCCGGCGCCATCCCGAATGGCACGCGCCGAGTCGCCGATGGCCCCCGAAATGCTGGTCACGTTGACCACCATGCTGTCGCCCAGCGGGAGCCGGAGCGCCGGCTCGAACGGGCGCGGCTCGATGGTGCCGGTCAGGTGGCCGTCGTGGAGGCCGGCGTTCAGGATCGTCAGCTTCGCGTTGCGCAGGCCCTCGGGCAGATCCGGCGGCAAGCCGGGAAAGCTCAGCTCCATGTCGAAGCCGAAGCCCCAGTCGGCGGGCCCCTCGCCGGTGAACCAGTCGTAGCGCACGGAGTCCATGCGGAAGGCCAGCGGCCGCAGGGCGAAGCCTTCCACCTGGAAGCTGTCCGCCTTGATCTCCGGGATGTCCACCGACGGGATGGTGAAGCCGTCGGAGCGCAGCGATACGTCCTTGATCGCGGGCAGCTTCAGGCTGTCCAGGTCCGGGAACTCGAGGTTGACGTCGAAGAGCATCTCGAAGTCCCACTTTCCGTCGGCGAAGGCGAGCGTCGGTACGCGCACGTCGCCGACGCCCATCTTCGCGAAGCCCAGGTCCAGCGTGGCCCGCGCCGTAGAATCGACGCCCAGGGTAGGCGTCTCGAGGCGCGGCACGCTGATGCCGTGCTCCGTGGCCTCCACCGTGGCGCCCAGCCTGTAGGGCTCGGTGCCGTTCAGCGCCAGCTCGAGCCCACCGACCAGGTTCAGGTCGTAGTGGAGCCGGCCGGTGGTGAGGCCCACGTCGAACGAGCCGCGCACCGTGTCCAGCGCGAGCACCAGCTTCTTGCTGTCGGGCACCAACGGGATGCGCTGCGCCAGCGGCAGCGTGATGTCCCCGTCGAGGGCCCCGCTGGAGCCGAGCGTGAGAGAGACGCTGCCCGGATCGGCAATCTGCTGGTCGAACAGCGAGAGCTGGCCGTCGAGCAGGAAGTGCCAGTCGCCGGCGCTGCCGGGCTCGTACGCGATGGAGTCGACGGCGAACGGAATGCCGAAGTGTGACAGGTCGAACGAAGACGCCGCCGTGGCCGGCACGCGCGCCTGGATCGATCCGGCCACCGGTTTGGTGCCCATCGCGTTCAGCGTCAGATCGAACGCCACGTCCATCCGGGGTGCCTGCGGCCGGCCCAACGCGAGCGCCGGGAACACCAGCGGCACGGGCGTGCCCGTCCGGGTCGAGATGCGCACGCCCGCGTCCAGGGTCTGCACGTCGACGAGCAGGTTGCCCGTGCTGTCACGCAGCTGCAGGTACGCGACGTCGGTGGAGGGCAGTGGGAGCTTGTCGGGCAGGAGCGCCACACCGAAGTAGGCGAAGTTCGGGTGGAACCCGTTGGCGTCGATGGAGGCCACCGTGGTGCCGCCCATCGCCAGCGACAGCGTGCCCTTGCTCACCTGGAACGGATTCAGGGAGACGCCGAAGTCGCTCGTGAAGGACGCACTCAGCGAATCCAGGTCCCGGCTCTCGTACAGCAGGTGCGCCCCGCCGTCGCCGCTGGCGTGGAACCCGCCCGGGCCGAGCGAGATGTCGGTGGGCAGATCTACGTGGAGCCCCGTCTTGATGCTCGGTGAGGCTCCGCGCGGCACGGCGCGCCAGGCCAGGTGGCCGACGGAGTCCAGGCCGGCCTCGAGGCCGAACGGCACGTCGAACCGGACCACGCCGCCGGTGATGCGGAAGGCCAGCGGATCGATGGTCAGGCTGTCGAACGTGGTGCGGATCTTCGTGCTGTCCGGCAGGTTCAGGTCGTTGCGGCCGTCGATGTGCAGGCCGGCCGTGTCCAGCACCGCGCTGTTCAGCGTGAACGACAGGACGGGGTCCTGCCTCGGCACGTCGAGCTCGAACGGCCCCTTGAAGGCCAGGCTGCCGTCGACGAGGCGGCCCTGGAGCAGGTCGACGTCGATGCTGCCGCTGCCGCTCACCTTCTGGCTCGCCGCCGTGAAGCTGGCCGTGGCCGCACCCGCCAGCTCGAGCGACGGCACCGTGTCCTGGATGCTTCCGAAGTCCAGCGACGCCTGCGTGAAGGACACGCTGGCCGCGGGCAGCGTGATGGCACACGGGGGCGCCAGCCCCGTCACCTTGCCGGCCAGCCGGCCGTCGGGCGCCAACTGGAGCGTGGACGCGTCCAGCTTCAGCGTGCGCTGGTCGGCCGGGCAACTGAAGAAGTCCGGCAGCACCAGGTTGCCCTGCACGTTCGGCAGCTGCTTGATCTCCAGGCTCGGCGCCAGCTGCACGGCCAGCGTGCCGCCGATGTGGCGCAGGTCGAAGCCCATGTCCGGCCGACCCATGGTCAGTCGGCAGTCGCCCGGTGCGAAGGAGGTGTCGGGGACCTGCGCCGCGAAGCGCCCGTTGGCGAGCTCCGCGCGTTGCAGCGAGATGGCGTTCGTGCGGAGGCAGCCCAGGTCCACGACCGGGAGCATGGGCATGGTCAGATCCATGTCGAACGCGAAATCGAACCCGTTGGGCGTGTGTGCCTGCCAGTCGGACCAGGAGAGCGTGAACGCGGGCAGGTGCACGTGCGTCACCCCGAGTCCGAACCCGGCCAGCTGGAGCCGGGGCAGGTCGATCGGGACGTCCAGCGCCGGGATCGACAAGCCGCTGGGGCTCACCTCCACGCTGTCCAGAGCGGGCAGCGCGAGCTGCTCGAGCGCCGGCACCTCGGGATGGATGTTCAGGCGCAGGGCGAAGTCGAACCCGGAGCCCGGCGAGTACGCGAGCCGGTCCAGGGCCAGCGCGGACAGCTTGAGCTTCAGCCAGCCCAGGTCGGCCGTCGCGCCGCTCAGGTCGCACTGGGACTTGAAGTGGTCCACCGACAGGCCGCGGTCGGACAGCGACAGATCCAGCGCCGCCGAGCACGGCGAGGGGCCGCCGGCGTTCATCGACAGCACCGTGGCCGCCTTCAGGCTGTACGTGGCCGTGCCGGCCGCCAGGTCGGCGTTGATGGTGCCCGCCAGCGCCCGCACGGACAGTTGCAGCCGGTCGACGTCCGGAATCAGCTGGAGCGGCTCGCTCGGGGTGCAGGACGTCGTCAGCGTGATCTTGCCGTCGTCCGCGACCGTGCCCCGCACGTCGTCACAGGAGACCGCCTGGCCGAACAGCTCCAGCCCGCCGTCGAAGGTGAGGCCGCCCCTGGGGAACGACACCGCGGCGTGCTCGATACGGACCCGCACCGGATCCTTGCCCACCGCCACGAGGCTCTCGCCCTCGCTCGCCGTGGCCGACAGGGAGCCCGACAGTCCGGTCTGCGTCAGTGTCGCCCGCCCGTCCAGCGGCACGGGCGTGCCCGGTAGCGCGATCTCGAGGCCGGCCGTGAGCCCGGTGGCCGGCTCGAAGTCGAAGTCGGTGATGTGCAGGTAGCGCCCACCCAGCCAGTCCGGCAGCGCCAGCGCGACCCCGTCCGCCCGCGCCGAGCCCGACACGAACGTCGGGAGCACACCGCTCGCGAGGCTCTGGAGCGACGTCTTCTCGATGTCCAGGTCCTGCAGCTCGACGTCGACGGTGGCGGGGAACGGCGACAGGATCTCGAGCTGAGCCCGGCCGTTCAGGGTGTAGGCCGTCGGCGTCTCCTCGACCGTCACCCCGCTCGACAGGCCCCGCAGGCGCGCCACGCCAGGCACCAGCGTCACGGTATCCGGCAGCCCGATGGAGGCCAACGTCGTGGCCTCGCCGTACGTGAACGTGAAGATCTCGCTCTGGCGGCCGCCCGCCGTGATGGGCTCGAGCGCATCGTTCAGCGCCTCCACCTGCCAGGCGTACTCCTTGCCCTGCTCCAGCGGGAGCGCGTCGAGCGGGTAGACGAGCATGGGCGCGCCCGTCACCTCGCCCTCGTAGACGGGGATGTTCGACTGGATCGCCGTCAGCGGCGTCTGCTGGGGCAGCTTCTCCACCACGCGAATCCGGTACGTCAGCCCCACGTCCGGAGAGACCGACAGCGGCGTCCACTGGAACACCGGCTGCGGAGACGTCACCGCCGTGCCGGTCTCCGGGTAGATGAGCTCCGGCGGCTCGGGCAGGCTGATGCTGAAGCTGCCGCACGACTCCGTCAGGAGCTTCCCGCCCGAGTCGAGCACGCGGGCACAGAGCTGGTAGTCGCCCTCCGGCAGCACGCCCGTCCGGATGGCCAGATTCGAGAAGCTCGAGTTGTACTTGACGGTGTTCCAGTCGATGACGTCGGTCGTGGTGAAGAGCTGGGTGTACGGCCCGAACGGCATCGACTCCTGGGGACTCTCGGTGGTCACCAGATTGCCCAGCCGATCGTTCGTGACCACCCCTTCGATGTGGAAGTCCTGCGCGGCCGTGCCGCTGTAGAAGACCGTGAGCGTCGCGATCTGCGGGTCGCGCTCCCAATCGGACAGGAACGGACTCGGCATGGGCTGGAACACCAGGTTCGACGACCACTGCGGGTCCTGGGCGGCGGCGGGCCCCGAGGCCATCGCGAACGCGAGGGCGAGCAACGCCGCGATGAACGCCCAACGAGGTCCCGTTGGGCGCTGGCGAATCTTCCCGATCGTCGGTTTCGAGCCCGGTCGCAAAGGGAAAACCGCCGTCAGGAGTTTGTGTGATGTACTATGAACTTCATATTTTCAGGTCGCTTTCGACCAGTTGGAGAGCAACCGCAACAACTCCTTGCCATCGTCGAAACGACGCTTCTCCCCGGTCGCCAGATACTCGACGAGTCCGCGGAGGGTGGTGGAGTCGCCCACCGTTCGACGATGGCTTCGGATCATGAAGTACTCGTATTGAATCGGCCCCAGATCTTCGTTCGCCTCCGGCATGGTTCCCATCGCCGATGCTCCCGGTTGTCGCATTCTCGATGTGCCGGGTGCGCCGGCCGGCGGACCGGGGGCGCCCACGGGTTCGCACGGTACGGCGGAGCCCGTAATCTCCCGTTAGTTGAGCGTTAAATGGTCCTGAGGAACGGCGTTCGGAGTCTCACCAGATGCTGCGGCTGACCACGCTGGGCAGCCTGGAGCTGCGAGACGAGGCGGGCGCGGCGCTGCTGGCACGGCGACGCAAGCCGCTCGTGCTGTTGGCGTATCTGGCGTGGGCCGACGGATGGCTTCCCAGAGAGGAGGTCGCGACCCTGCTGTGGGGTGAGCGCGACGAAGCGCGGGCACGCAATTCGTTGCGGCAGGCGCTGTTCCAGCTGCGGGGCGTCCTCGAGGAGGGCCTGGAGCTGGAGCGGGAGCGCATCCGGCTGCAACGCGGCACGGTCGAGCTCGATGCCGGCCGGTTCGAAGAGGAGGCACGCACCGAACCCGAGCAGGCGGTGCGCCGGTGGGGTGGCGAGTTCCTGCCGGGCGCCGACGAGCTGGGCACCGAGGCGTTCCGCGGCTGGCTGGACGCGCGGCGCGCGTCGTTGCGGATCCGATACCTGGAGGCGCTCCAGAGCCTCACGGCCGAAGCGGCGGATCGAGGGTCGTGGGCCGAAGCGCTCGACCGGGCCACCGCCTGGGCGGACGAGGCACCCCTGGACGAAGCGGCGCAAACGGAGGTGGTGCGGGCGCTGCGCGCGCTCGGCCGCGACGAGGAGGCCGCGGGGCGGCATGCGGCGTTCGTGGAGCATTACCGGGCGGCGCTCGGCGAGAGCCCGTCGCAGGAGTTCTTCGCGGTGCTGGACTCCACGCCGGCGCCGGCGCGTCCGTCCCCGGGCTCGGCCGCGCTGTTCAGTCCGGACCTCGTGGGCCGCGACGACGCGCTGGGCTCGCTGCGGAGCGCCTGGGAATCGGTGCGGCAGGGTGGAACGGGCATCGTGCTGGTGCGCGGCGAGGCCGGCATCGGCAAGACGCGACTGTGCGCGGAATTCGTCCGCTGGCTGGACCGGGAGTCCGACGACCGTGCGCTCGTGCTGAAGGCCCAGGCGGTCAACGCCGTGCGCGGCGACGGGCTCACGATGGCGCGGGACCTGCTGGCCCCGCTGCGCGACGCGCCGGGTCTCAGCGGCGCTTCGACCGAGGCCCTGGCCGAGCTCACGCGCGTGCTTCCGAGCGTGCGCGGCCGCTATCCGGATCTCCCGCCGGCGTCGGGCACGCTGCCGGCGCTTCGGGACGCGGTGGGCCGGGTGATCGCCGACGTGGCGGCCGAGGTCCCGGTCGTGATCTTCGTGGACGACCTGCCCAGCGCCGAAGCGGACTCGCAGGAGCTCGTGCTGTCTCTGCTCCGGCGCATGCCGCCCTGGACGCTCCTGCTGGTCACGGCCCGAACGGACGAGGTCTCGGCCGTTCCGGAGCTCGCAGAGCCCGAGCACATGTGGGACCTCGGCGTGCTGGAGCTGGGTCCGCTGGGGGTCGACGACATGGATGCGCTCGTCGCCTCCATGCTCCACATGCCCGACCCGGATCGGAAGACGCTCGCGGAGCGTCTGTGCGCGGAGACGGGCGGAAACCCGTTCTACGCCATCGAGCTGGTCCGCGCGCTGGTCGACGAAGGCCGGGTGGCATCCGATGAGCGAGGCGTCTTCAGGCCGCAGGACGACACCGACGCGAGGCTGCCGCTGCCGACGAGCGTGCAGGAGAGTGTCGTGCGGCGCATCGAGCGGCTGAGCCCCGAGGTGCGCACGGTGCTCAACGGCGCGGCGGTGCTCGAACGCTTCCGGCGCTCGTCGCTGCTGGCCCGCATGGTCCGCGAGCCACCGCTGGAGGTCTCGCGGGCCCTGGACGCCCTGATCGCGCTCCGGATGCTGCACATCTCCTCGGACGGCTGCTACGAGTTCGCGCATCCGCTCGTGCAGCGCGCGGCCTACGAGCACGTGCCGCCACACGACCGGCAGCGCCTGCATCGCAGGGCCGCGCGCCTCATGGAGTCCCGGCGGTATCGGAGCCCCGAGTCCGACGCCGTGCGGGCGTATCATCTGCGCACGGGCGGGCAGCGAGGAATGGGGCTCCGCACACGTCGCCTCGTCTGGACGACGACGCTGGTGGCGGGCGCGCTGGTGACGGCCGTGGGAGGAACGCGCCTGGCCTCCCTCACCGGCACCGAGACCCCCATCGTCTCGGTCGCGGAAGTGCGGGACCTTGCCGGCCCCGTACCCCTGGCGGAGAGCATGCCGCAGCTTCTGACGACCGCGCTGGCGCGCATCGACGGACTGCACGTGATCAGCACCGACCGCCTGTACGAGCTGTCCAGCGGCGTCACGGCCGACTCCTCCACGCGCCTGATCACCGCGGCGCGCCGCGCGGGCGCGCAACAGGTGCTCGTGGGCGAGCTGTCCCGGATCGGGGACGAGTGGCACCTGACGCTCCGCCGCATAGACCTGGCGACCGGCGTAGTCGAGCGCGCCTACGTCGTGGAAGCGCCGGAGCCCACGGAGCTCGTGCGGGACGTGGCCGCCCGCGTGGCGCGGGACCTCGGGCTGCAACCGCCCGAAGGCGGGACCGAGGAGGGCGTCTCGCTGGCGGCGGACAAGCTGTACAAGCAAGGACTGCGAGCGTACTACCGTGGCGACCACCAGGCGGCGGACCAACTCTTCGAGGCGGCGCTCACGGCCGATTCGACCTTCGCCATGGCGGCGTACTACGCCTCGCGCAGCCTGAACACGACCGACGTGCCACGGGCTCACGAGCTGCTGGCACAGGCCCGCCGGATGGCGGATCACGCCCCACCCGCGCAGCGCCTGCTGATCCGCGGAACGTGGGCGGACGTGTACGACGAGCCCTCCGGGCTCGCCATCGCCGAGACGCTGGCCGTCCGCTACCCGGAAGATCCGGACGGTCAGCTCCTGTACGGCCACGCCTTGACGGGCGAAGGCGAATTTCTGGAGGCGGTCCCGCACCTGCGGCGCGTGGTCGAGATGGACTCGGCGAGCCTGCGCATTCCGGGCGGCCGCTGCCGCGCCTGCGAGGCGTACGAGGAGCTCACCGAAGCGTACCGTTCCGCGGACTCCATGGTGGCCGCGGAGCGGGTGGCACGGGAATGGGTGGTCCAGGACAGCGGCTCCGCGCGACCCTGGGCCATTCTCTCGGACGTGTTGGAGGACGAAGGCAGTCTGGACGAGGCCCTGGTCGCCCGGCGGCGCTCCCAATCCCTGCAGACGATCGCGGATCCCTACGACATCACCTACCCGGCCCAGATCGCACTGAAGGCCGGGAGCTACACGGAAGCCGAGGAGCGGCTCGGCGAGCTGAGCCAGAGCGGCGACCCGGCCCTCGCGTCCCAGGCCCGCTGGCTCCAGATCATCAACCTTCGATACCAGGGACGCCTGCGGGAAGCGCTGGACGTCGCGCGACGGTTCCGCGCCAATGCGGACTCTGCCCTGCCCCTCGCCGGCCCGGTGCCGTTCGAGGCGCTGCCCACCGCGCAGATCATGTGGGAGATGGGGCGCACGAGAGCCGCGGCCGCACTGTTCGACTCGCTGGCAGCCTCGCTCGCGACGCCGCCCGGCACGGGACGCGGCGCGCGCATGCGGGCCTGGTACCTGACGCACGTGGCGGACGCCCTGGCCAGCGGCGGTGATACGACGCGTCTGGTGGTTCTCGCGGACAGCATCGAGCGGCTCGGCAAGCGCTCGGCCTACGGACGCGACCGCCTGCTCTTCCACCACGTGCGCGGCCTGCTTCTCGCCGCGCGGGGCGAGGACGCCGCGGCCGCCTCGGAGCTCGAGGCCGCGATCGTGTCGGAGTCGCAGGGCTACACCCGGACGAACTACGAGCTGGCGAAGGTCCTTCTACGACTGGACAAGCCGGAGGCGGCCGTGGCCCAGCTGCTGCCGGTGTTCGAAGCGCCCATCGACGCGTCCAACTACTACCTCAGCCGAACGGACGTCTACGCGCTCCTCGGCGAGGCGGAGCAGAGGGCGGGGCAGCGGGCAGCGGCCATCCACTACGACCAGAAGGCTGCCCAGGCCTGGCGGCTGGCCGACCCCTCGTTCCGGGCACGGCGGGACTCCGTGCTCGCCCGACTGCGCTCGCTCGAATAGGGACGGGAGTGCGCGCCGCCGGCATTGCGGTGCTGTCGCGCAATGGCCTAGCTTGGCCGTGCCATGCCCACCCTCGAAACCCTCCAGGCGGCCCTCTCCGGCCGGTACGCCATCGTGCGCGAAGTGGGCGCCGGAGGTATGGCCACGGTCTACCTCGCCCGGGACGTCAAGCACGACCGCCACGTCGCCCTGAAGGTCCTCCGCCCGGAGCTGGGTGCGGTGCTCGGCGTGGACCGCTTCCTCGCGGAGATCAAGCTCACCGCGAACCTGCAGCATCCCCACCTGCTCCCGCTCTTCGACTCGGGGGAGGCGGGCGGCCACCTCTTCTACGTGATGCCGTATGTGGAGGGCGAGTCCCTCCGCGCACGTCTCGACCGTGAGCACCAGCTTCCGGTGGACGAGGCGCTACGCATCGCGTATGCGGTGAGCAGCGCCCTGGACTACGCCCACTCGGCGGGTGTGGTCCACCGAGATCTGAAGCCCGAGAACATCCTTCTCCAGCACGGCGAGCCGGTGATCTCGGACTTCGGCATCGCGCTGGCGGTCTCCAACGCCGGGGGCGCGCGCATCACCCAGACGGGGCTCTCCCTGGGCACGCCCCAGTACATGAGCCCCGAGCAGGCCACCGGGGACCGGGGCGTGGACGCCCGGAGCGACATCTATTCCCTGGCGGCGGTGTCTACGAGATGCTCGTCGGGCGAGCCGCCCCACCATGGGAAGACGGCGCAGGCCGTCATCGCCCGGGTGCTCACGGAGAAGGCCAGCAGCGTGCGCCTGGTCCGCGACACCGTGCCGACCCACGTGGACGAGGCCCTGCTGAAGGGACTGGCCAAGCTCCCGGCGGACCGCTTCGGCAGCGCCGGGGAGTTCGCTGCGGCGCTGAGGAGCCCGACGTCGTTCAGCGGCGGTGACGAGCCGGACGACGGAGGCGGCGACCGTGGGCGGCGTCGGAGCGGTTCGGACATCCGCGGCCGCGCGCGTGCGTTCCGCCCTACCTTGGGGGGTTGCCGCCGTGGCGCTGGCCGCGGCCGGAGTCTTCTGGGCGAACGGACGTGACTCCGGCGTGGGAGCCGCCACGTTCCGCTACGAGATCCCCCTTCCGGTGGGCGCGGCCCTCGGGGCGGCTACCAGACCGACCGCGTGGCCATATCTCCCGGAGCGCGCTTCGTGGCGTACACGGTCGTGCTCAGCGGAGGGGGCCAGAAGCTCTACCTGCGAGCCTCCGACGATCTCCGCCCTCGTGAGGTGCCCGGCAGCGAAGGAGCGGGCAGTCCGTTCTTCTCCCCCGACGGCCGGTGGATCGCGTTCGTGGCGTCGGGGCACCTCGAGAAGGTCCCGGTGACAGGAGGCAATCCCGTCGTCGTAGCCGAGGCGCCGCGCACCAACATCGCCACGTGGAGCCCGAGCGGCTGGATCGTCATCGGTGGCGGGGATACCGGACCTCTGCTCAAGGTGCCCGAGAGCGGTGGAACTCCCGTCCCCTTCACTGCCCTGGACTCGGCGAGGGGAGAAGTGCGCCAGGCAAGCCCCGTCGCGCCTCCCGGACGGCGATCATGTCCTCTACGCGAGCTGGGGCATGGGGGGCGCTTCGGCCGCCCATATCGGCATCGCCTCCCTCGAGGACGGTTCGAGCACGGTGCTGGACCTCCTGGGCTCGTTCCCGCTGGGTGTGTTGGGCGGGCATCTGATCTATACCACCGCGGGCGGGGCGGTGATGGCGGCGCCTGTCGACCTGGAGAAGCGCCGGGTCACCGGTGCATCCCTCGCGCTGACGGACCAGGTGGAGGCGGACGCTTCCGGGCCCGTGAGCTACGCCCAGCTCTCCGCGGACGGCTCCCTGGTGTACGTGAGCGGTGCCCCGCGGCGTCAGATGGTCCTCATTGGGGCCGACGGTGTGGCGCATCCCGTGGGAGAGCCTGGGCCCTATTCCTGGCCGCGCCTGTCGCCGGACGGCCGCCGTATCGCCGTGGCCGTGGGATCCATCACGCAGCGCGACGTTTGGATCTACCAGTTGCCCTCGGGACCCTTCACCCGCTTCACGACCCACGGCGCCATCAACGACCGGCCGGAGTGGACGCCGGACGGCAAGGCCATCGTCTTCCGCTCGAACCGGGGTGAGGAGCGCGCCGCCATCTGGATGAAGCCGCTGGACGGGTCTGCGGCCGCCACCCAGGTGTACGGGAGGTCCGACTCCCGGATCGACGAGGGGGTCGTGTCGCCGGACGGGAAGTACCTGCTCATCCAGCGCGACAGCACCGGGAACGGAGAGGTGTGGTACCGTGGACTGCAGGGCGACACCACCCTGGTGCACGTCGAAGGAGGCCCGAGCGCGGGCGACTACGGGGCGCGCTTTTCCCCCGACGGCCACTGGATCACGTACTCGTCCAGCCCGTCGGGGAGTGCCGAGGTGGTGATCCGATCCTTTCCCAGCCTCTCGGACCGCATTCAGATCTCGACGGACGGCGGCACCACGCCGGTGTGGGCCCCCGACGGCAAGCGGATCTACTACACTAACAACGGCCAACTCCTGGCGGCGAACCTCAGCGCCTCGAATCCGCCCTCGGTGGCGTCCCGCCGCGTGGTCCTTCCCCGGGGCTACACCTTCGATGCCGTCCACGCCGATTACGACGTAGGCCCCGACGGGACCCTCCTGGCTCTCCAGGCTCCCTCCCAGGACGCCTCCGTCGTGGTGGTCCTGAATCTGGCCGCGGAGCTGAAGGCGCGAGTCGCCGGCCGGCCCCGCTAGGTAGCTCCGGAGCGGACAGCCCGTCGGATCAATAATCAGAAGCTCTCGCGTTCTGCCACGACCGTAGTAGCCTGGGGCCGTGGTCCATTTCATCTTCCTGGAGCAGCCCGAGGAGCACCGGGAATACTGGATCGTGGTGGATCAGGGCGGTGAGGTGGACCCGTGTCTCCAGAACCCCGGGGCTGAGTTCCGGCCGACTCGGGGCGCCCGTCTGAGTCCAACGGGCTGGGAGTGGTATCAGGTCTGCTGTTCAGCCAATTGCTCCGGTACGACGTGGGTCAGATGACGTTCAAAGTTGCCTGACGTGCCGTAGGCATGTCCCGGAGCGAAGCGGAGGGCAAGGGCGCGAAGCGCATGCAGGGGAAACTGTTTGATACTGATGCAGGCCCCTCCTGGACCTCCCGGAGATCGGGAGGAACGATGAGAGCGCTGAAACAACTCATCTACTCCAGGAGGGGACCATGCGCTTCTACACGGGCCAGCATCGATACTACTGCGGGATCGACCTTCACGCGCGCACGATGTACATCTGCATCCTCGAGCACGAGACGGGCAAGGTCCTTCTGCACCGCAACCTGCGGTGCGAGCCGGATCGCTTCCTTCAGGCCATAGCACCCTTCCGGGACGACATCGCGGTCGCCGCCGAGCCCGCTCACGCCCGCCGCTGAGGCAGCACCCCACCATCGCCGCCCGCCACCGGCGTTGCCGCCCCTGTCTGCTGACTGAACAGCTCTCGAATGCCACCGACGGAGCCGAGCACACCGGTCGCCTCGTAGGGCAGGTAGACCACCTTGTTGTCGCGTCCCGTCACCATCTCCTTGAGCGCCTCGATGTAGCGCACCGCGATCAGATAGTTGGACGCGTTGCCGCCGGTGGCCTGCACAGACTCGGTCACGTGGCGGATCGCGTCGGCTTCGGCCTGCGCCACCTTCCGACGCGCTTCGGCCTCGCCGTCGGCCATCAGGATCCGAGCCTGCCTCGCACCTTCCGCCTCCTTGACGGCTGCCTCCTGTTTGCCTTCGGCGTCGAGGATCCGGGCCCTCTTCTCTCCCTCCGCGGCCAGGATCACGGCCCGCCGATCCCGCTCGGCGCGCATCTGCTTCTCCATGGCATTCTTGATGTCCGCCGGAGGATTGATGTCCTGGAGCTCGACCCGATTGACCTTCACGCCCCACTTGTCCGTGGCCTGATCCAGGATCGCGCGCAGCTTGCTGTTGATGGTGTCCCGCGAGGAGAGCGTCTCGTCGAGATCCATCTCGCCGATCACGTTCCGCAGTGTCGTCTGGGTCAGCTTCTCGATCGCATCCGGCAGGTTGACGATCTCGTATACGGAACGCCGGGGATCCGTGATCTGGAAGTAGACGAGGGCGTTGATCTCGGTGACGACGTTGTCGCGGGTGATGACGTTCTGGCGCGGGAAGTCGTAGACCGTCTCCCGGAGATCGATTCTCGTCATGGCCTTCGTGATGCGAATCGCCCGCCCGTCGGAGTTCTCGCGCGTGTAGCGCCAGTCGATGCTCCTCGGCCGCTCGAGGAACGGCCAGATCACGTTCACGCCCGACGACAGCGTCCGATGGTACTTGCCCAGCCGTTCGATGATCATCGTCTCCGCCTGGGGCACGATCCTGAATCCCATCGCAGCGAGGACGACGACGAACAATACGGCGGCACCGACGACGTACGGCATTGCGTTACCCTCCAGAGAGGTCTTGAAATTCGACCACTACGAGCTTGTTGCCCTCCACCTCCACCACCGTCACGGATCGGCCGGCCTCGATGGGCTGGCCCGTGGCGGGCACGGCGCGCCACTCCTCGCCTCCCACCAGAACCCGCCCTGTCGAGTGCCCGTCCAACGCCTCGACGACCTTGCCCTCCTGTCCAAGAAGGGCGTCCACGTTCGACTGGTAGGTGTGGTCACCTCGTCCGAGCTTCTTCAGGACGAACGGCCTCGCGCCCACGAACCCGATGAGGGTGCCCACGCCGAGGCCGGCGATCTGCCAGACCGGTTCAAGACCGACGTAGGCCGCGAGCGCGGCCACGAGAGCGCCGAGGGCGATGGCGGCGAACGCGAGGGTGAAAGTCAGAAGCTCGATGAGAAGCAGAACGATCCCCACAACCAACCAGCCCTGCCACAGATCCATTCTTCCTCCGTGGTGCCGACGGCTATTCCGCCCCGTGGTTTAACTGCTCACCTATTGCGAGCAGGCCGTGCGAAAGCACGCGGATCCGTGCGATCCGCGAGCGTCTTGCTGTTGTGGGAGGGCTTTGGTTCCTTCGGGCTTTCGCCGTGTGCGGACTCGCAGGAGCCCGCTGGCACACGCGCCTCGGCCGGGGGGCTGGAGGCCCGGCGCGTGTCCGGGTGCAGGTGAGCAGGTGGCTCCTCGCGAGCCACACCCGACCCGCAACATAGACCGCGTCCTGGAGGTGCGCTACCACCCCCGGAACGGTGCGCCGCACGGGCTCGGAGCTGCTGCGTCGGGCCGACACCACCGCCCGCTCACGCCCTCTACCAATGCGTGTCGTTCATCCGCGTATCGACGATCCGCCATGGAGTGGCGGGTGTGGGACACCTTCGGATCGTCGGAGATCGACTGGAGCGCGACGCCCGCCGTTCGGAGGTCGGCCCGGAGCCAACCCAGGAGGCCGGCGTTCGGGTTGTCGGGCGAGGCATAGGCGATTGAAAGACCCTCCACAGGCTGCATGAGCGTCGACGAGGGTTTGGAACAGGCCGGGAGCGGTTTAGGGACGGACTTCGCATCGCGCGGTCGGCGGGCATCGAGGAGGAGGATGCCCGCACCGCCTTTGCAGGTGCATGGAGGAAGTTCCTCGGGAAGGTCGCTGGCCTATGATGCTGCCCGAGGGGCTCGCCATCCAGGATGGCGGAGACGCCGGCCTGGGGAGCCGGAGGCGAGAGGGGCTAGCTCGTGGTCGGAAGGGCTGGGCGTCTCGTCAGGGGATCTGCTGATGGATGCGACGGTGGAGCGCGGGTCAGGAGCTTCGGTAGAATGGCTAGGAGGACTGTAACACATGAACGTTTGCATTCGAGTGTTACAGTCCACTAGGGAAGCTCTGCACAGGCGATGCGGAGCATGCCTGGCGGGGTTGAGCAAGTGTGATTCATGGGATTATGGGCTCCTGGTGGCCCCTTTGGGCTCCGGCCTCCTGCCGGAGCCCGCCCCTGTGACCTCTGATCGAGGTCACAGGGCACACGTCGCCCCTGGGGGCATCAGCTTTCGGCGTACCATGTACAGATTGGCGAGGGCGAACAGCGTGTAGGCTCTCGCTCGGTTCTTGGCGAGCCCTCGATATCGGACCTTGGTGAAGCCCCACTGTCGTTTCACCACTCGGTAGCCGTGCTCACCTCGAGCACGCACCCGAGATCGGCTTCGGTTGATCTTCTTCCATCGATCGCTCAGCGGATTCTTGGGGGTGGGCCGCCGGTTGACTCGATACCGCACGTTGCTGGCCTCGAAATGCTGGCGATCGGATTCCTTCCAATAGGCCTGATCGCCGTAGACCTCGCGTTCTTCGCCATGCAGCAGATCGGGCATCTGCTTGATGTCGGCCTGAGCTGCGTCGGTCACCGTCAGGCTGTGCGTCAGGCCCTGTTTGTCGGTGCCGGTGTGCACCTTCATGCCGAAGTACCACGCGTTGCCTTTGCGCGTCTGCTTCATCTCCGGATCGCGCCGGCCTGACTCGTTCTTCATCGAGCTGGGTGCGTGAATGATCGTAGCGTCCACGATCGTGCCAGCCTTCAACAGCAACCGCTTCTCCTCCAGCAGACTGCGGATCTCTTGGAAGATCGCCTCCGTCAATTCGTGCTCCTCCAGCAGGTGGCGGAAGCGTAGGATCGTCGACTCGTCCGGCACACGGTCGTCTCCCAACTCCACACCCACGAACCGCCGGATCGACTCCGAGTCGTAGATCGCATCCTCTGCCGCCGGGTCCGACAGATCGAACCACTGCTGCACGAAGTAGATCCTCAGCATCTTCTCCAGCCCCAGCGGCTGGCGTCCCTTCCCGGCCTTCGGGTAGTGCGGCTCGATCAACGCCATCAGTCGCTGCCACGGGATCACCGCGTCCATCTCTGCCAAGAACTGCTCCCGCCTCGTCACCTTCCCCTTCGTGCTCCACGCCAGTCCCGCGAACGTCCGCTGATGACCCATCGGATCCCCACCCTGCACGGTTGCTTATACGCGACTGGACAATATCGCGGATCCCTGGTCACTTGTGCAGAGCTTCCCTAGAACCACCGGTCGTACCACGCCAGACTGCGGTCGATGAAGTCCACCATGTGCCTGGTCTCCCGCACCCCATGCCCTTCGCGCGGATATCGGACCATGACGGTTGGCACCCCCACGTCCTTGAGCGCGATGTAGTATTGCTCCGCCTCGGCGATCGGAACGTCGTTATCGTTCTCTCCGTGCACAAACATGGTCGGTGTGGTGACCCTGGCCACGTAGCGCAGTGCGCTTCGGTCCCATAGGGTGTCCATCACGTGATCCTCGTGCGGATAGGCACCGAACTCCACGGCCAGGTAGTCGTGGTAGTAGGCCATATAGTTGAAGCTCACCAGGTTCGAGATGCCTGCCGTCGGAATCGCCGCCTTGAAGCGATGGGTGCGGGTAATGAGCCAGTCCGCAAGCTGCCCGCCGTAGCTGGTGCCCTCAATGCCGAGCCGCGTCGAGTCGAGCCAAAGGTAGCGCGACAGCGCCGCGTCCACGCCTGCGAGCACATCCTCGGCTTCCTTGCCGTCCTGGTCCTTGAAGATCGCATCGGCGAACCTCTGCCCGTAACCCGTGGAGCCACGGTAGTTCACCATCAGTGAAGCGAACCCATGGGCCGCATACACTTGAGCTTTCGCGTTGAACCCGGAGCCCTGCTGACCGTGCGGGCCACCGTGGATCATGACGATGAGCGGGTGCTTGGAGTCTGCGGCACGCCGCAGTGGTTCGGTGAGGAACGCCTCCGCATCCAGCCCATCACGGCTCTTGAAGTCGAAGGAGTCCACTGGTGCGAGCGCTCGTCCGGCGAGGAGGCCCTCGTTCAGGCTCGAGAGGACGCGAACGCGTCCACCGGCGTCCTTCCACTCGAGGGCCGCTGGCTCCCGCGGCGAGGAGAATGCGTAAACCGCGCCTCCGTCGGGCGTGAGCGACCAGCGTCCGACCCGGCCCACGTCCCCGACCACCACTTGGGGAGCACTCCCGTCGGTCGGTAGCCGGTACAGCTTCACGCTTCCCCGCTCTTGCACCAGCGAGTAGACCGCGTCGCCCTTCGGACTCCAGGCGACCCCCCGCTGCCGATTGTCGATTGGGAGCCCAAGCTCTCGTCGCCCCGATCCATCGGCGTTCATGAGCCAGACATGCGTATCCTCCATCGTCGTCTCCGATGACGTGATCGGACGCTTCGTGCCCAGAAACGCGATTGTCATCCCGTCCGGCGACCAGGCCGGGGTGTACTCCGCAGTGGAGGTGTGCGTGATCTGCCGGATACGGCCGCTGGCAACGTCGATCGCAAACACGTCGTAATTGAAGACGCGGTCCGGGTGCGCGCTGTGGTTGGAGATGAAGAGGATCTCTCGGCCCGAGGGGGACCACTGGATGCTGTGCTCGTAGTAACTGCCGCTCGTGAGCTGCTGGATGGCGTGACTCGAGACATCAACGACGAAGATGTGCAGCCTGCGGTTGTCGTCGAAGCGCGTGAGTCCTTCGCTCGCTGTCGGCTTGTACGAATACCGGGTGATCACCCTGGGATCTCCGTTCGCGTCTTGCTCAGGGCCCGGTGTGCTGGACACGAAGGCGATGTGCGACCCGTCGGGAGACCAGGCCAGGCGCTCTCCGACGCTTGGGAGGACATGATTAGTTCCGCGGACGGACGCGACGAATCGAAGGTCGCGGCCCTCCGCGTTCGAAACGACGAGGCCCGTGTGTTCCCCGACCCTCCCGATGAAGGCGATCGACGATCCGTCGGGAGACCACCGAGCGTCCGAGGCTCCGGTCGAGTCCGTTCCGAGGCGTGTCTCCGCGCCGGTCGTCAACACCCGGATCCACGTTTCGGTCCTCGGTCGTCCGGGCCGGTCGCTCCACCTCACCTCGTACGCAAGGCGCGATCCGTCCGGCGAGACTTGGACGTCTCCCAGTCCTCGCAGGCGATAGAGGTCCTGGGCGCTGAATCCGGGTACGGTCTGAGCGCGGAGAGGGATGGCCAGGACCGCCACGGCCACAGCGGCGCAGGAACGGACTAGACGGATCATGTTCGTATTCCGGTCAGGTGGATCACTGGCGACTGGTCGCTGGCGAAAGACGACCGGTGCGTACAGATTGCGTCATCGACACGAGCAACCCCTCGGGCAGGCTATGAGACCTCCTCATTTCGCTCGGAGCCACGGGACGTTCCTCGCGACGGTGTGGGTTTTGGGATGCACGCACTCGCCCCATACCGCTTCGGCCCACCCACGCACCGGCGACATCATTCGCTCCGAGCTCGAGCGGAGCGCCTACGGCAGCGCCTACGAGGCCATCGAAAGGCTCCGTCCGAGTTGGCTCTGGGAACGAGGTTCCAAGACGATCCAGAACTCCGATCCTCATCCGGTCGTCTACGTGGACGGGATGCGGCGGGGCGGGTTGAGCGAGCTCTACACCATCTCCGTGGACGATGTGGAGAGCATCAGTCTCATCTCGCCCGCGGACGCCACCACGCGTTGGGGCACGGGGCACATGTCGGGGGTGATCCTCGTGACTACCCAACGCGGTGGAAGAAACAGGGGAGAGCACTCGGCGTCTCCCCCGAGGAAGATACCGAACGCTCTCCCCCTTCGTGCGCCTATCCTCCGTTGATATTGGGATTATTGTACGTCTCCACGTTGGGCAGTGGCATGCACTGGTAGTCCTGGAAGACCTCGCCCTTGTTGTTCAGGCCTGACGGGAAGGGGATGTCGTGCCGGATCATGTCACTGTGGCGCTGACCCTCGAGGAAGAACTCACGTCTGCGCTCCTCCAGGATGGTCGCGGTCATATCGGTCACATCCGACATCGCCAGCGGCGGGATGTTATGGGAGGCGCGCACCCGGTTGATGGCGTCGAGCGCCTCCTGGCCCCCAGTGGCCTCGGCGAGGATGAGTTGTGCCTCCCGCCACGAGGCGATGGGGATGGGTGCGTCCCGGGATGTGTACTTGAGCTGATCCCACTGCTCGGTCACGCCATCCTGCCCGACGTGACCGGCATCCTGTGCGGGAACCCTCGGATCCGGCATGGTGCCCACCATGAGGTTCCGCCAGTCCTCGCCCACAGATAGGTAGCCGGCGTCCGTCCGGTTGTACGTGCTGTTCTCCCGGCGGAGCTCGATGGTGGAATACGTCGCGTCGCGGCTGTAGCCCTCCGGCACCTGCTGTGCGTCCGTCGCGGCACCCGCCATGTTCCCCAGGTCGAGTCGCGCCCTCGCGCGTCCCACCAGGGCCATGTTCTGGATGTCGGTGTCACCCGCCTTCGACGCGTAGTCCAGGGCTGCCGTGAAACGGGCCTCCGCAGAATCGAGCGTCTGTTCGGGTGTGATCAGCGGTCCGTTGTCGAGAGCCATCCGGCAAAAGCTCTCCCCGAGCCAAACGAGACTGTAGCCCTCGTACGCCTTGAGCTCCGCGAGCATGTCCGTCTTGTCCGGGACGTCAGCATCATCCATCTGCTCGATCCGGGCGGCGCCGTCCTTGGCCAGGAAGCGAGCCCGCTGCAGCGGAGTGTAGTACCCATAGTCGGTGCTCGCCCGTGACGCCGGGCACGCACCGGGCGAGTCCTTGATCGCCACCTCGTCGCGCCAACCCCACTCGTTCGAGGTAAGGTAGTAGTTCGAGGACACGAACTCTCCCGTGAGGAAGGCATTCGTCGGCACGATCTCATTCAAGGCGCACTCGAACTCGCCGAGGGCGCTCGTGACCATCGTAGAAGCCAGGGCGGGATCGTCGAGCTGCGCGTCGGTCACCCTGCCCGGCAACTGCACGTCCAGAAGGTTTCCGCAAGCCAGCAGTCCCGCCAGCAGCACCGCGGCCAGCATCGCCATCGACGTTCGTCCCAGCCGCTCGGTGACTGCGCTATTCTGTCCGATGTATCGCATCTGAATCACCTCTCGTCATGATCGCGTGGTGTCGGGCCCACTCTCGAAGGAACAACGTCGCCTCAAAAGCTGACCCGCATGGTCACCGTCGCGCTTGCGAAGGGCGGCATGACGGTTTGCTGGTCGACTCTCACGTTTCCGGTGCTGCGGAGCTCCGCGTCCCAGGACCACCGCCCCCCGAAGCCGCCAGGAGGGGCGATTCGTCCGTCGCGCCAAGTGCCCCATCCCTCCGCCTTGGTCCACAGCATGTAGAGGTTGCGGGCCGCCATGCTGATCGACGCCCGCGAGGCGCCGACGTTGGAGACCCACTTCGCGGGGAGTGTGTAGCTCGCGCCCACCTCACGTAGCCTCAGGAAGCCTCCCTGCAAGAAGCCCATCACATTGTTCTCGTAGAGACGAGTCGCCTGCATGATGGGGTGGCATTTGCACAGCACGTCGCGCGTAACGCCCACGTTGTGAGCGGCACGGAGCTCGGAGTTGAACTCCCAGTGACCCCCGTTGCCCTCGACGCGTGCGTAGACTCGCAGGTTATTGAAGAAGGTGAACGCGTTGGTGATGCCAACCTCCCAGGTGGGCGTTGGAGTTCCCCAGTAGACGCGGGGCGCGTCCGCGCAATCAACGGGAGCACCCCCGGAGTTCACGCCGCCCGTGCCGGTTCCTCCGTCGCACGTCGCCGAGGTGACACTTCCGGCCCCATCGATCTCGGCAGAGAGGACCCGCTTCGCGAAGAATCCCCCGATGGGGTAGCCCACGATGTTGAACTGCTGGCCGCCGGCGGGCACCGACGTGAGGTCGCCCAAGTTGTCGATGCGATTATGCATCGTGCCGAGCTGGGTCTCGACGTCCCAGCGGAATGAAGATGTCTGGATCGCTGCGAGCGTGATGTTCAGCTCGTCGCCCCAGGAACTGAGCTTGCCGAGGTTAACGATCTGGCTCCCGGAGAACCCTGTCGACGGAGAAACGGGTCGTTCGACGATCGCGTCCTGGGTAGTGCGGTGGTAGTGCGTGAACTCGAGCCCCAGCCGCCCTCCGAGGCTGCTGAGGTCGAATCCCGCCTCCAACTCTGCGCCGCGCTCCGGCTTCAGGGCCGGATTACCGAAGGAGCCGGGCACGAGGCTGGGCTGGTCCTGGTATCCGACCTCCGGGTTGTAGAGGCGGGGGGCGTCGAACGTGCCCGGCTGCTGACCGGCTTGGCCCCACGCCGTGCGCAGGCGGAGCTGGTCCACCCACGACACGTGCCAGAACGGCTCGTCGCTAAGCACCCATGTAGCACTGAACTTAGGATAGACCGCCGCGTGGAACTGCTTCCCGAAGGCGCTGTTGTTATCTGCACGCACGGCCCCGGTGACAAAGACCCGGTTCTTCCAAGCCACCTGCTCCTGGCCGTATGCACCAAGCGTGACGTTCTCCACGAACGTCTCTCCACCCGTGCGCTGGGCTCCGCCGCTGATCGTGGTGATCGGCACGGCCGGAAAATCCGAGCCCTGTGCTGTGACCTCCTCAGTGCGGCGGTCGTAGTACTGAACACCCACCGAACTTGTGAGCGTGTAATCTTGGCGGACCGTCGCCTTCGCTGACCCCGAATAGTCGATCGTCAGGTAGCGCGTGGTCAGGCGA
The DNA here is from genome assembly GCA_963751265.1 of uncultured Gemmatimonadales bacterium. GTDB lineage: Bacteria > Gemmatimonadota > Gemmatimonadetes > Longimicrobiales > Gaopeijiaceae > SZUA-318. Next base: position 236,941 of record CAVVTU010000007.1, read on the forward strand.
TCGATGCTCTTCTGTCCGAGCGCGCGCGCTCCCCAGAAGTTCGGCGTGCCGGCGGGCTGACGCGGCCAGAGTTGCCAGTTGTTCAACTCGTTCTGGTCCAACCCGACGGCGAGACGGTGCGACATCCATCCAAATGGATCGTAGTGCAGCTCAATGCTCGTCGTGACCCGGTCGTTGTCGCCTCGCGTCGTCACCTTGTTCCACACGTCCGGTGGAGCACTCAGGAACCCTCGTTTCGGGGTGTCTAGGGTGGCTGGGTTGCCCCAGATCAGGTTGCTGAACGGCTCGGCGCCGAACCCACCGGGGTTTTGGGCAAGCCGGACGCGTGACTGCACCAAGCCGGTGCTCGTCTTCAGCAGCAGGTGCTCGGCCAGTGTCACGTCCAAGTTGGCGCGCGCCGTGAGCATCTTCGAGTAGTCGTAGCCGACCACCCCGTCGTCGTGGTCCCAAGAGAGGGACGTGAAGTACCGGACGGCGTCGGTGCCGCCGCGCAGGCTGATGTCGTAGCCCTGCTGTGCGCCCGTGGTGAAGATCGGCGGGTTGCCGAGCGAGGCTTCGTGCTGAAGCAGGTTCACGTACTTGAGCTCGCCCGTGGAGTCCTTGTACCACTGGTAACCGTTCACCTGGGCATTCGGGTCGCCGCCCGCTCGAGTCATGGGGTCCTGGAGCCAGTTGGCGCCGGTCCGCACGCTGATGTTGAACTGGGGCCGCCCTGAACTCCCCCTCTTCGTGATGATCTGGATCACACCGTTCGACGCTTCCGTGCCGTACAGCGTGGCGGCCGACGGCCCCTTGATGATCTCGATGCTCTCGATGTCGTCCGGGTTGAGCTGGTTCAGCAGGCTGATCCGTGCGCCGCCTCGCGTGCCCGGACCCGCGGTGGGATCGCTGTCCATCCTCACACCGTCGATATAGACGATCGGGTTGTTAGACAGAGACATGCTGTTCGTCCCGCGAATGCGGATCGCCGATCCGGTTCCCACCTGCCCCGCTGAAGGGAGCACCATGAGCCCTGCTGTCCTCTGGCTGAGGAGCTGATCTACGTTGGCGACGGGCGCGACCTCCATCACCTTGCTCGCGTCTACATGCGCCACGACGTTGCCGATCGCCCGACGCTGCGTGCCTCCCGCCGTTCCGGTGACGACGATCGCGTCGAGTCGTAGCGCCTGCTGCCGAAGCACGAAGTTCTGCACCACAGTCTGCCCCTCGGTGACCGTCACCTCCCGTGTGATAGTCTCGTAGCCGAGAAGCTGGGCGGTCAGGGTGTGGGTGCCTGTTGGCACTCCCTGGAGCAGGTAGCGACCGTTGTCGCGCGTGAGCCCGCCGGCGCCCGTCCCGGTGATATAGACCTGCACGGAGGAGAGCGGCTGCCCTGTCGCAGCGTCTGTCACCAGGCCCGTGATCGTGCCGCCCTGGGGCTCTTGCACGCTCGCGACGCCGGAATCCTCGACGTACGGGACCGGGGGCGTTACGTGAACTGCGTTGGGTACTTGCAGCACGGGGACGGCGATCCGTGGCTGGGGCATCACGGCGATCTGGCCACGCATTTCCACAGGTCTCGCGGAAGTTCCCGCCAGCATCCGGTTCAGCGCCTCCCTCACGGTGACCGTCGCGCATTCGCAACTGACGCGGCGCGTCCCCGCCCTGAGCAGGCTCGGACTGTATGTGACCAGCACGCCCGAAGTCCGGGTAAGCTGAAACAGCGCTGATTGCAGTGTGACGTCCTGCGCCTGGAGCTTCGCGGTTCGATCGAGCAGCGATTCCTGGGTGGGCTCGCTGCGCGCTGCGACGGCTGAGACCATCTGCGGCACGGCCGGCGCAGGCCTCGCGCAGATCACCGCGACGGCCGCACAGATCATGGCCCATCGAACGATGGATCTCGCTTGCATGGAACCTCCTACGTGGTTGGGAGGATTAAGGACGAGAGGGTCCCGGGTCGGGCACCCGTCCGCCCGGCAAAGGCTTGATGGTCACCACGCCGTCATGCTCCGCACAGTGGACAGCGGCAACGGCGCAGGCGATGCGAAGTACGTCCTCGAGACTCTTGTTAGCGAACCATCCGGTGACGGTCCGGTGCACGAGCGCGCTGTCCTCGATTTGGACCCGAACGCCGTACTCGTGGGCGATCTCGCGGGCCACCTCGTCCAGCGGCGTACTCTGAAACGCGAGGAAGCGACCGACCCAGTCGGTCGTGGCGATCGGATCCGGCACGGAAGTCACCGGAAGCAGGGTGCCATCGAGAATCCGGCCCATCTGGCCACGGCTGACCCGAGCCTCGTGGCCTCCGGCCGAGAGCACCACCGTGCCTTCCAGTACGATCACGCGTAGGCTGGTGCCGTGCGTCCTGAGGTCGAAGCGCGTGCCCACAACCGTGACGTGTCCCGCCTCAGTGCGGATATGGAACGGATGTTCCTTGTCGTGAGCGACCGCGAAGAACGCACGCCCCTCGAGCGTCACCCTCCGCCCTCCATGGGATCTCTCGGGGATCGATAGCCTGCTGCTGGGAGCCACCCTGATGACGGTGCCGTCCTTCAGGCTCACCGTGGCGGTTTCGGACGCTCCGGTCACGAACCGGTTCGCCCCATGCTCGACGTCGGCGCCCCCGCGGTAGGTCGCCCATGCGGAAAAGAAAGCAATCGCCACGATGGCCGCGGCGGCGTACCGGGACACATGCGTGCTCCACAGCCGACGTGTCTTTCGTCGGTCGGAACGCCGGGGCCCTGTCTCGGTCTCGGAAGACACCAGCACCAAGGGCGATGCTTCGGCCGCCTCCTCGCCGAGGATCTGCTCGATCCGTGGCGAAGGTCCCACCGGAATCGAGTCGTCTCCTCCCTCGGTGAGCGCCCATGTGCGTACGAGCTCCTGGTAGTACCGTTCGTTTTCCAGGGACCCTCGCCGCCATTCCCTCAACTCCCGCAGGTCTTCGGCGGTCGCCTCGTTCCTGAGTGAACGGATGATGATGTGGTTGATGCGCATGGCCGTTGGGGCTGCTCCTTCGTCGGTCAGTTCAGCGGTATACGCCGTTCGTTCCTCCCAGCCAGAACACGGAGTCGGCCGGCACCTCGGGACCGATGGTGCCTTCGACTGCCTTCGTCAGCTTTGCGGGGTCGTAGACCACGCCGGCTTTGATGACGAGGCGAGGAAAACGCATGTTGCGGATGTCGGCGAGGGGATTGCCGCGCGCGATTACGGCGTCGGCCCACTTTCCGGTCTCGATCGAGCCGAGCCGGTCCCCCAGCCCCATCGCGTGCGCCGCATTGATCGTGGCGAAATGGAGCGCCGCCCACGGAGGTATCCCCGACATCACGAAGGTGAGCAGTTCCCGATGCATCGCGAAGGGCGTCAGGTACTCGCCGTGGCTTGGATGATCGGTCCCAAGCGTGATGAGATCGGCTCCGCCGGCGTCGTAGAACGCCTTGATCTCCTTGTGCTTCACCCAGTAGATCTTCTCGAACTGCTCGCTCACCCGCTGAGGGGGCCGCGAGTCGACGATCTTTCGGGTATACGGCGTCAAGAAGCGCTTCTCATCCGTGAAGTAAGTGAAGATCTTCGGGTCCCGCTTCCCGTAGTAGCCGTACGCGCTGATCGTCGCATCGTAGTAAACGTGGTGCTGAATGTAGAGTTGGAAGGTGCGGCGGTACGCCGGGGTATCGAAGCTCGTGATCTTCTCGAGTGATGCGTACGCGCTCTTGTCCGGCGGATAGGCGTCGCCCCCCATGAAGTGCTCGATCCGATCGATTCCCAAGAGGATGGCGTCGCGAGGATTCACCGTGCCCCGGTTGCCCGAACCTCCGTGGAGCGTGACGGTCAACCCGTGCTCGTGGGCCCGATCGATGAGCGCTTCGAGTTGATACGCCGTGACACCCTTGGCCTTGAAGCCCCGCACTCCGAGCTCGGACCAGTGGTCGACCTCGGCGTAGATCGAATCGACGGACTTCGTCCTGAGCCACCCAGGCCGTGCACTGCCGAAATACGGCCCGGAGTTCAGTAGTCTCGGTCCCGGCTCCATTCCACGGTCGATGCGGATGCGAAGCGCGCGCATCGAATCGGCGTTCATCTCGCCGGCAGGCCATGTGCTCGTGACGCCGTTGGCCAAGAAGAGGGATGGGTAGGCCCTGGTTTCATCAACTCTCCCCCGCCCAAAGAGTTGCATGTGGTAGTGCGCATGCAGGTCGAACAGTCCCGGCGTGATCGTCTCGTCTCCCTCAAGCCGAATCGTGTCGGCACCCTGCTTCACCTCGGAGAGGTCGCCGCCCACGCGCTGAAACCTGCCGGCCCGGATCAGGATGCCGGGATTATGGACCCTCGTGGTGTCCGTCCCTGTGAACAGCCATCCTCCGAGGATGACAAGGTCGTGCGTCTGGGCCTGACCGTGCAGGCCTCCAGTCGGTAGGATGAAGGCCCCGAGGAGGGTGGCCAGAACTGCGAGGCGGCGCATAGTAATCGTAGGGTGAAGGGGACAGAAACCCCGGGGGCCGTCCGGCGGCGCCGGTCGGCTCACCTGGACTGTACCACCCTGTAATGCGTGAGCGACGCCTTTCTACTGTTCCCGTCCACCCCGCCTCGCAGAGCGCGTCGGCGAGGCCTCACTCCCGTACGTCAGGAAGCGCGCGAGGGCGCGCCGCAACTCCGCCATGGCGAGACTGACGTGGTTGGCGACTGTCTGTGGCGAGATGCGCATTACCTGGCCGATCTCGTTCAGGGATAGACCGTGGTAGCGAGCAAGGACAAACGCCTCCCGGCGTCGGTTGGGAAGCTGGCCGAGCGCCTCCTGGAGCGCCTCGTCCAGTTCGTGCTCTACGGTCACGTTGAGAGGCGTGGGCGGGCAGCCTCGACGGACAACATCCGAGACTCTCCGGTCGCGCACCTCTTGTCGGCGGCACTCCTGAAGAGCCTCGTTCCGCACGATGCGGTAGAGGTACGCCTGCGGTGTTCCCCGTTGGCGATACCGCACCCTCTCACTCCACACGGTCACGAAGGCTTGCTGCACCATGTCTTCGGCGCTGTCTGTGGAGCCTACGATTCGCGCGGCGTAGCGGACGAGCGGTACCCAGTACCGATGGACCAACACTCGCAGCGCAGAAGCATCCCCCCGCTGGATGCGAAGCATCAACTCCGCGTCGTCGGGCGCGCCGTCTCGCAAAAGATCGTGGCCGACAAGATATGGCACCCGCTGCATCGCTCGTCTGAACCAGAGAACTGGTCACCCGGAGCGGGAGGCTCCGCGCAGTCAATCTATCGAGCAAACACCAGCGACCACTCGGCAAGGAAGGACCGTAAGACGTGCGGGCCGGCCGGGTTCCATAGTCGCGACAGTATCCCCGTACCATCAATAATGCAAGTCTGCGACATCGGCCCTTGTAGGTAAGCTAGCTAGTGCTACGCCCCAAAAGTTCTGGTACATGCACGAGAAGTGTGGTAAGATGGTGGCATGGGCGTGCACGTGTCGGCAAGCGAAGCTCGGGAGTTGGAGCGGATCGTCCGAGAGAGACGGGGCGAAGCGCGCGTGTATCGACGGGCCCGTATGGTACAAATGGCAGCGTCGGGGGCGTCGATCTCGTCAATCGCCCGAGCGTTGGGCACGAACCGGACGCGGGTAGGAGAGTGGCTTCGCCGGTTTGAGGAAGAGGGGATCGAGGGGTTCGAAGACCAGCCGAGGAGTGGACGTCCGCTCGAGATCACACCCCTGGAGCGGCATCAGGTCATCGCCGCGGCGTGCAGCGCACCGAGCGAGTTTGGGTTGGATCGAACGGTGTGGAGCCACGAAGCTCTAGCCGAGGTTCTGGAGGCAAGCGGACGGGTGCGCTCGATCAGCAGCAGCACGGTGGGTCGGATCCTGGAGGATGCGGAAATCAAGCCTCACCGTGTGAAGGCGTGGTGTCACAGCACGGATCCGCAGTACCAGGCGAAGATGCGCTCGATTGTGAATCTGTACGTGTCGCCGCCGGCGGGGGCAGCGGTGCTGAGCATCGATGAGAAGAGCGGGATCCAGGCGTTGTCGAGATCGAGACCCATGGTGCCAGCGGCACCAGGCAAAGGGCCGCGTCAGGAGTTCGAGTACAAGCGCAACGGGACCCGGTGCCTTTTCGCCTGCTTCAACATCCGCACGGGACAAGTGCTTGGACGCTGTACGCTTCAACGGGCTCGCGAGGACTTCTTCTCGTTCCTGGACCTGGTCGCAGGACGCTACCGGCAGGGAGAGGTCAACGTGGTGCTGGACAACCTGAACACGCACAAGGACACGAGCCGTGGGCCGTTCCTGACCGAGTGGAATCGGGCTCATGGTGAGCGCTTCGTGTTTCACTACACACCAACGCACGGGTCATGGCTCAACCAGGTCGAGCTCTGGTTCAGCATCCTGACGCGCAGGGTGCTGCGTTATGGGGACTTCTCGACGCCAGATGACTTGGTAGCTACCATCGACCGGTTCATCGACGTCTGGAACGACCAGGAAGCCAAGCCGTTCCGCTGGACGTACCAGGGGCTTCCCTTGGTGAGCACATGAGAGAGCGATGAAGCGTCCCCGCCGTGAGGCCGCCAAGCAGCGACTGGAGAAGTTGCTCTCAGCCAACCCCATCACTCAGGGCATGTACGTCCGGGCCTGGGGTGACCATCTCATCGTCGGCCGGGAGGAGGCCTTCGGACCGAACGGCGAGATGGAGGCTGACGACCGTGTGCGTCTCACCGCACGCAGCAACTCCGCGTGGGGCCTCAGCGTCCGCCGTCACACGGGGCGCTGGGAGAAAACGCCCTTCACCGGAACGCTTGAAGAACTCAGCGATGTGATCTCATCCCTTATGCAGCACATCGTCGCCCCATACACCTGACCTGTACCATTACTTATGGGGTGGGGCACTAGCTAGTGTAGTGTTACAAAAGTATCTAGCCCAGCAAGGCGACGGCGCGTAGATTGTCGGCCATGGGCGATTCAACGAAGACATTACGCCTGCGCCGAGGGGATCGGAAGATGCTGGAGTCCTGGCTTCGGTCTCGGACGCTGCCGCGGCGACAGGTCGAGCGAGCGCGCATCCTGTTGGGCGCCGCCAGAGGTGAGTCGAGCCGGAGCCTCGCTCAGACGGTGGGCGTGGCGCGCGACACCGCGAAGCTCTGGATTCGTCGCTACGAAGCGGACGGGTTGAAGGGCGTGAAACAGGATCGGCCGCGATCCGGCCGTCCACGCAAGCTCACCCCGGCCGTCGAGGCAGAGATCGTTGAGCGGACCCTCAACGAAAAGCCTCCACCAGAGGTGTCGACCCATTGGACGAGTCGGCTGCTGGCTGACGCCATGGGTCTCAATCACGTCGATATTTGGAGGACGTGGAAGAAGTACGGTCTGAAGCCCCACCAGATCAGGCGCTTCAAGCTCTCACGGGATCCTCGCCTGATCGAGAAGATCCACGACGTGGTGGGCGTTTACCTCAATCCCCCCGACAATGCCGTGGTCTTCTCCTTCGACGAGAAGAGCCAGATCCAGGCCCTGGACCGTACCCAGCCTGGCCTGCCCCTCAAGAAGGGCCGGGCCAGCACCATGACCCACGACTACAAACGGCACGGCACCACCACCTTGTTCGCCGCGCTTGAGGTCGCCACCGGCCAGGTGATCCATGACTGCATGCCTCGGCACCGTCACCAAGAGTTCCTGAAGTTCATCAAGGCTGTCGAACACACGGTGGAGCCTGGACTCGATGTTCATGTCATCCTCGACAACTACGCCACGCACAAACACGAGAGGGTACGTCGCTGGTTGAAGCGACATCCCCGAGTCCACTTCCACTTCGTTCCCACCGGTGGATCTTGGCTGAATCTCGTGGAACGCTTCTTCGGTGAACTCGACGAACGTCAGCTCCGTCGCCTCGCCGTGACCAGTGTCGACGAACTCGTACACGTCATCGACGCATATATCCGCAACCGCAACGAAGACCCCACACCCTTTGCCTGGACCAAGTCCGCCAAATCGATCATCAAGAAGATCGAACGTGGGCTAAGAACTTTAGAGGCAGTACACTAGCCTGCCGATCCGCAGGATGAGGGCGATGTGGCAGGCGGTGGGTGAAAGACGGGATCTACATTGGCGCGACCTTGTGGGTAGCGAACACCTCATCGGCCGCGAAATTACTGGGTTCTTGGACACTCGGTGAAAGCGGGCAGCGATGGGGGATTGGCGCTGGAAGCGCGGGCCCAGAGGAGGTCGACCACGCATCGATCCCTCGGTCCGGCGTCTGATTGCCCACATCTGCAGCACGAATCCCGACGTGGGGCGCGCCGCGCGTCTAGGCCAAGCTACACAAACTCGGGATCGATGTGAGCGACTCCACGGTACGGCGCTACAGGCCGTCTGGGCTCAGACCACCATCCGAGGCCTGGCGACGGCGGGCACGAAGATGTCGTCGATGTCCACCTCAGACTCGATCGCGAGATCTGCCACGCTCCTGCACGGTGCTCGGGTTCAAGAGCGGAGCGGTGTTCCACGCGGTCCGCATCGGCGACCCGGACGTCGTTCTCCTCCCCGCGTGGGCCGCCGCTTCCAAGGGCAGTGTGCTGTCGGTAGAGGGAGCCCTGCAGGTGAAGCCATAGCCGACGACCCGCACGAGACCCGTCGATGGGGCAGCCGAGCTCAGCCCTCCTGCTTCAACCGCTCCATGACCATGCCGGCCAGCGCCACGCCCGCGTCCCGGGTGGGTGCGTTGATGAGCACCTCTACGCGGCGCATCCCGTCCTTTCGCACCGCGGTGGTCCAGCCGCCCTCGCCGGCGTCCCGTATCGCCGCGGCATGCCCCGTCAGCTCCAGGGCCTCCCAGCGTCCCCCTTCCACCAGGTCGGCCATGGAGGTGTCGGCGGCCATGTCGTCCAGGTCCTGGTTGAGCTCGGCGGTCAGCTCGGTGGACGTGCCGGCCTGGCCCGCGTTCTTGCTCTGGCGAACGGTGAGATTCACCGAGTTGGGCCAGCCACCGTCGTAGATGCAGATGGTGGCCAGGCTGTTGCCGGCGCTCGCTTCACGCTTGTTGGGCTCTGAAACCGTGGTGCCCAGAACGCCGCCCACCTCGGCGGGCGTGAGCAGAGCGCACGCGTCGATGCGCTCCAGGGGGCCTTCGGAGGCTGCTTCGTTACCTCCCGCCGACTCGCCTCCACACGCGGTCGCGAGCACGACCAGGGTCGACGCCAGAGCCCGCAGACCCTGGGAGGAAGCCGTCAGGCGACGACGGTGCGGCGAATCCGAAAACAGAAGCTGGCGCATGGTCTTCCTCCGGAGCGTTTCGGTTGACGAAGGGGCAGCCGCGTTTCCGAGGTATGGGTGATTGAAAGACCCTGTTGACCCAACGCGCATGGTATGCTGCGGGTTCAGGAGGGGCAAGCGACGAGCGCGGGGCCGTATCCTCTGCGGCGTGCCGGTGGGCACGCTCGTCCGCCTCGAGGTCTCCCGCGGCGAGCCTGCTCAGCTCCTGATCCAGACACCCGGCATCAACTTCCAGAACCTGGTCGCCGAGGCGCCCGGATCCTGAGGCGCTCGGCTGTGCCGTCAGCCGACGCACCGATATGCCTCCGGCCGTCAGCCGCGGCTGTCCTTGCCCGTCTCCACCGTGCGGAGGCACTGACCCCGGGGGAAGGCGGTGCCGTGCGTGCTCTTGCTGCCCCGCTTCTCGCGGCCTACCCTGCGCCTGAGCGTTCGGGGACGGTTGGACTTCCCCATCCGGCCTCGGAGCGTGACCGCTTCGCACCAACGCTACCGGGAGCCTGTTATGAGGGCGCGACCGACCGGATGGGCCACGTGGACGCTGCTGGCCCTCGCGACCGCCTGCTCGCGGGCTCCCGAGCCGCCCGTGGTCTCGGACCCGGTCGCATACGTGGATCCGCTCATCGGCACGGCCAACGGTGGGAACACGTTCCCGGGTGCGGTGACGCCTTTCGGAATGATGGCGTGGAGCCCCGAGACCACGCGGGGCGATCCGACCCGCAGGCCCGCCCCGGGCGGCTACGCGTTCGACGCGCCCCGGGTGCGGGGCTTCAGCCTGACGCATCTTTCGGGCACGGGGTGCCGGGGGGCCTCGGGCGACGTGCCCATTCTGCCGTGGGTGGGCACCATCCCGGCCGGTGCGACCTCTCCGTCGGCCGACGAGCGGGACCGCACCTCCGTGCCCTTCGACCACGCCAACGAGACCGCCCGTGCGGGCTACTACCAGGTGCGGCTACGCAGCGGCGTAAACGTCGAGCTCACCGCGACGCCGCGGACCGGCGCGGGCCGCTTCACCTTCCCGCCCGACAGCGCCGCGACCTTCCTCGTGCGCACCTCGGACTCCGAGGTGGGATCGAGCGACGCCCATGCGGTGGTCGACACCGCCGAGCACACCGTGAGCGGATGGGTCAGGAGCGGCAACTTCTGCGGCTACATCGACCCGGTCATGCGCAGGAGCTACTACACGCTCTACTTCGTCGCCCGCTTCGACCGGCCGTTCGCGACCACGGGCGCCTGGGTGGACCGCGCGGTGAAGCCGGGGGCCACGGAGGCCTCGGGCGGGACCACCTACGGCAAGGACGGCTATCCGGTGGTGGGCAAGGGATCCGGCGTCTGGGTTACCTTCGACCCGGCGGGCGGCCCGGTGGTCGGGGTCCGCGTGGGCATCTCCTACGTGAGCCTCGACGGGGCCCGTGCCAACCTGGAGGCGGAGAGCCCCGAGGCGGCCGGCTTCGACGAGCTGAGGCGGAACGCGCGCACGTCTTGGGCCACGTGGCTCGGGCGGATCCGGATCTCGGGCGGCAGCGAGGCCGAGCGCACCACGTTCTACACGGCGCTCTATCACGCGCTGCTCCATCCCAACCTGTTCAGCGACGCGGACGGCCGCTACGCCGGCTTCGACGGGCGGGTGCATTCGGTTGAGGCCGGCCAGAAAGCCCAGTACGCCAACTTCTCCGGGTGGGACGTCTACCGCTCGCAGGTGCAGCTCGTCACGCTGCTCGATCCGACCCTCGGAGCCGACGTCGCCCAGTCGCTCTTCAACCAGGCGAACCAGAACCAGGCGGCGTCTGGGACCGCTGGACCCACAATACGGGAGCCACCCACGTCATGGAGGGTGACGCCGCCGCGGCCGCCGTGGCCGGCATCCACGCGTTCGGCGGGATCGGCTTCGACGCCGGGGGCGCCCTCGCTTCCCTGCTCACCGCGGCGCGCACGCCCACCGCGCTCGACCGGAGCAACGAAGGCTGTCCGGTCATGTGCCCGGGCCAGCGCCCCTCGCTCGACCAGGTCCTCGCCCTCCACTACGTGCCGACCGAGTCCAACGCGTGGGGCGGCGCGGGAGAGACCCTCGAGGACGCTTCGGCCGACTTCGCCCTCGCCCAGCTCGCCGCGAGCCTGGGCGACTCGACGGCCCACGACGAGATGCTCGCGCGCTCGGGGTGGTGGCGGAACCTGTACAACGCGCACGCGACGCCCACGGCCGGCTACATCCAGGACCGCAACGCCGACGGCACGTGGATGAGGCTCGATCCCGCCTCCAGCCGGGGCTTCGCGGAGGGCTCGAGCGCGCAGTACACGTGGATGATCCCCTTCGACGCGCGCGGGCTCTTCGATCTCATGGGCGGCGACTCGACCGCCGTGGCGCGCCTGGACGCGTTCTTCCACACACCCGACGGCGGGTGGGCGCTCACGGGTCTCGGGCCCCTGCACGCCCAGATGGACAACGAGCCCTCGGTGGTGACCCCCTGGCTCTACCTGTTCGCCGGCCGGCCCGAGCGCACCGAGGAGACCATCCGCCACATCCTCCGGAGCCTCTGGAGCCCCACGCCCTACGGCATTCCGGGCAACGACGACCTGGGCGCGATGTCGTCGTGGTACGTGTGGGCCGCGATGGGCATGTACCCGCTCGTTCCAGGCCGCTCGGAGCTCGTGCTCACGAGCCCGCTCTTTCCGCGGGTTCTGCTCACGCGCGCAAACGGCACGCTCATCACCCTCGAGGCGCCCGGGGCGTCCGCAGGCGCGGAGTATATCCGCGGCGTGAGGGTCAACGGCACCGCGAGCACCCGATCGTGGCTTCCGGCCTCGTTCGTGGAGGACGGCGGCACGCTGGACTTCCACCTCACGGCCACGCCCGATTCCACCTGGGGGAGGAGCGCGGCGGACGTGCCGCCGAGCTTCGGCCCCTCGAGGAGAACCGAAGATGGACAGTGATCGTCTCCACGAGCCCCACGCCCCTCGACGTCTCCTGTGCAGCGCGTATCGACTCCTGAGCGGAGCCCTGCTCCTCCTTCCTGCGGCCTCCGCCGCCGCGCAGCAGAAACCCCGCCTCGGCTCGAGCCCGCTGGACGACGTGATCCGCGCCATGACCACCGAGGAGAAGGCGCTCCTGCTCGTCGGGATGAGCTCCCGCCGCCGGCCCGGCTCGGACACGACGGGCTTCATTCCGGAGAAGGTCGCGGGCGCCGCCGGGCGCACACACCCGATCCCGCGGCTCGGCATTCCCTCGCTCACCCTCTCCGACGGGCCCGCCGGCGTGCGCATCGCACCCATCCGCGGCGGCGACCGCACGCACACCTACTACGCGACCGCATTCCCGGTCTCCACCCTGATGGCCTCGACGTGGGACACCACGTTGGTGCGCCGCGTGGGCGAGGCCTACGGCGAAGAGGTACGCGAGTACGGGATCGACTTCCTCCTGGCGCCGGCCATGAACATCCACCGCAACCCGCTCGGCGGGCGCAACTTCGAGTACTACTCGGAGGATCCCGTGGTCTCGGGGCACATCGCCGCCGCGTTCGTCGACGGCCTCCAGTCGCAGGGGGTCGGGGCGACGCTCAAGCACTTCGTGGCCAACAACCAGGAGTTCAACCGCACGCAGTTGAACACGCTGGTGAGCGAGCGTGCGCTCCGGGAGATCTACCTGAAGGGGTTCGGGATCGCCGTCGAGAGGGCGCAGCCCTGGGCCGTGATGTCGTCGTACAACCTCGTCGACGGCACCTACACCTCCGAGAGTCGGAAGCTGCTGACCGACATCCTCCGGGGCGATTGGGGCTTTCGGGGCTTCGTGATGACGGATTGGGGCGGTGGGCACGATCCGGTCGCCCAGATGAAGGCGGGCAACGACATGCTGATGCCCGGCTCGCCCAGCCAGACCGAGGCCATCGTCCGGGCCGTGGCGGACGGCAGCCTGAACGAGGCCCAGCTGGACGAGAACGTCCGGCGCGTGCTCAGGATCGTGCTCGAGACGCCTACGTTCCGGACGGTCCCGTACTCGGATCACCCCGACCTCGAGGGCCACGCCCGGATCGCGCGCCGGGCGGCGTCCGAGGGAATGGTTCTGCTCGAGAACCAGAACGCCACCCTGCCCCTCGCCGCCTCGCGCAACGTGGCGCTGTTGGGGAACACGTCCTACGACCTGATCCGCGGCGGCACCGGAAGCGGCGACGTGAACGAGGCCTACTCCATCTCCCTCGACCGGGGCCTGGCGGACGCCGGCTACACGGTCGAGGCCGGACTCGGCGAGCGCTACCGCGGCTACCTGGCGGACGCGCGGGCCCAGCGTACGCAGGAGCGCCGCGGATTCTCACGCCGGGAGCCGATTCCCGAGATGGCCGTGCCGGCCGCGGAGCTGGAGGCCGTCGCCCGGCGCACCGACGTGGCCGTGCTCACCCTGGGACGCAACTCCGGAGAGGGAGCGGACCGCCGGGTGGAGGGCGACTTCGACCTGACCGACGCGGAGCATGCCCTGATCCGGAGCGTCTCGGACGCATTCCACGCGGCCGGCAAGAAGCTGGTCGTGGTGCTCAACGTGGCCGGTCCGGTGGAGGTCGCGAGCTGGCGGAACGAAGCCGACGCGATCCTGCTCGCCTGGCAGCCGGGACAGGAGGGCGGGCACGCCATCGCCGACGTGCTGGACGGCAGCGTGAACCCTTCGGGCCACCTCGCGACGACGTTCCCCGTGCGGTACGAGGACGTGCCCTCCGCCGGCAACTTCCCCGGCAAGGAGCTCCTGAGCCAGGGGGACACCACGAGCACCCGGCGGCGCAGCCGTCCCTCCGAGGTCACCTACGACGAGGGCATCTACGCGGGGTACCGGTACTACGACACGAAGGACGTCGAGCCGGCCTATCCGTTCGGGTACGGGTTGTCCTATACGGCCTTCACGTTCGGCGACCTCGAGCTGAGCGCCGCGAGCCTGAGCGGCGACGCGATCACCGCGAAGGTCACGGTCACCAACACCGGCCCCGTGGCGGGACGTGAGGTGGCGCAGCTCTACGTGGCCGCGCCGTCCGGCGGACTGGACAAGCCGGCGCAGGAGCTCCGGGCGTTCGCGAAGACGTCCCTGCTCCGTCCGGGCGTCTCGCAGACGCTGACGTTCACGCTCACGCCCATGGACCTCGCGTCCTGGGAACCGGCTCGCTCGGCCTGGGTCGCGGCGGACGGCACCTATCAGGTGAGGATCGGCGACTCGTCGCGGAGCGCGACCGCGCGGGCCTCGTTCGAGCTGGGAAGCGAGCGGGTGCTCGGGAGGGCAACGGCTCGGTAGGCGCCGGCCACCGGCGGCGGCACCGCGCCGTCCCGGCGCGTCCACCCCGGCCGGCACCGGAGCGGACAAAGTTCTGGCTATCCCCTTGTCAGCGCCTTATCCTGCGGGCACCCTCCCACAGGAATGGTTCCGATGCCCGCCTCCCTCCCCCGCTGGATCGTTGCCGCCGGCCTGAGCCTCGCCCTTCCGCTCCCGGCCCACGCGCAGTTCACCTACACGACCGAACAGGCGGGCGCGGGCCAGGGGGTGTACGCGACCTACTGTGCCAACTGCCACGGGGGCGACCTCCAGGGAGCTGTGGCCCCTGCGCTGGCGGGTGCGGCCTTCCTGCATACCTGGGCCGAGAAGGGGGCGCACGACCTCTTCGATGTCCTGCGGACTTCTATGCCGAGACCGGGCGCGGGGTCGCTCTCGGCCGAGGCCTACGCCGAGGTCTTCGCGTACGTCCTGTCACGGAACGGCCTGGCCGCGGGAACGGGCGCCTTCGACGGATCCGCCTCGATGCTCGACGCGATCGACCTGACCCGACTCGCGGAGGCCGCGGGCCCCGCTCCGCCGGCCCCGCCCGAGTTCATCGCGGGCGAGCGCGCCAAGCCGACGGGCGAAGGCCCCAGCCAGAAAGAGCTCACGAGCCCGGGCGCGGCCGACTGGGTCTATCACACCGGCAACTACGAGGGGACCCGTTACTCACCGCTCTCGCAGATCTCCACCGCCAACGTCGGGCGGCTGCGCGTGGCCTGCGCCTACCAGGTCGGGGTCCTCGAGACGTTCTATGCCGGCCCGGTCGTGTACCGGGGGACGATGTATCTCACGACGCCGAGTCTGACCGTCGCGGTCGACGCCGCGACATGCCGCGAGCGATGGCGCTCCGTGTGGCAGCCGAGGGACCGGATGGTGTGGCCCAACAGCAGAGGCGTGGCCATCAAGGACGGCTACGTCGTCCGGGGCACGCCCGACGGCTATCTCGTGGCGCTCGACGCCGCGGACGGCAAGCCGCTCTGGGCACGCCAGGTGGCCAAGCCCGCGCTCGGCGAGACGATCACCATGCCGCCGCTGATCTTCGAGGACCGGGTGATCATCGGGCCGGCCGGGAGCGAGAACGCGGCCAAGGGATGGATCGGAGCCTTCAGCCTCGCGGACGGCGAGCCGCTCTGGCGCTTCAACACCGTTCCCCGGCCGGGCGAGCCGGGCGCCGAGACGTGGGGCTCCGAGCCCGGCATGCCCACGGGCGGCGGGGCGGTCTGGACGCCGCTCTCGCTCGACGTCGCGAGGGGCGAGCTGTACGTGGGTGTGACCAACCCGGCTCCGGACCTCGCCGCGCATCTCCGACCCGGCGACAACCTGTACACGAATGCCCTGGTGGCGCTCGACGTCCGCACGGGAACGCTCCGCTGGTACGATCAGCTCGTGCCGAGCGATTTCCATGACTGGGACCTGACCCAGGTGAGCCCTCTGATCCGTGCCGAGGTGGGCGGTACGGAGCGCGACCTCGTCATCACCAGTGGCAAGGACGGCCTCCTGCATGCCCTCGACCGCCGGAGCCACGCCCGGCTCTACGAGACCCCGGTGACGACCCGGCGCAACGTGGACACGCCCCTCACACGCGAGGGAACGGTCGCCTGCCCGGGCGTCCTGGGGGGCGTGGAGTGGAACGGTCCGGCGTACGATCCGCACACCGGGCTGCTCTACGTCCCGGCCGTGGACTGGTGCTACAAGTTCGCCCTCGCGCCCGACGACTCGGTCCGCTACGTCCCTGGCGAGATGTTCCTCGGCGGGACCGCGGAGCCGGCCTCCGACCCGCGGGGATGGGTCACGGCCGTGGACGCGAGCGACGGGAGCGTGCGCTGGCGCTACCACTCCGAGATGCCGATGGTCGCCGCCGTGACCGCAACCGCCGGCGGCCTCGTCTTCACCGGCGAGCAGACCGGCGACTTCCTGGCGCTGGACGCCTCCACGGGCGAGGTGCGCTACCGGTTCTACACGGGCGGCGGAATTTTCGGCGGCGTCGCGAGCTACGCGGTGGACGGCAAGCAGTACGTCGCGGTCACGTCCGGCGGTGGGTCGCTGACGTTCGGGGGAAGCGGCTCACCGACGTTGTTCGTGTTCGGACTGGGAGACGGGTAGGGCTCGACCCCGGTGAACCGCAGGCGGCCCGGGGGCCGCTCGTCCGCGGGGCTCCAACGTGCCGTGACGTCACGGCACAGGGTCGGACAGTGAGTACCCTCATGAAGAGGATGGGACGATGAGCCGGATGAAAAGAGGGCGCGTTTGGATGTTGGTGGGCGTCGCTTGCCTCCTGCCCGTGGCAGCATGCTACGAGCACACGGTCACGGTGGGCGCAGGCGCACCGCAGGCGCCCATGGTCTACGACCACTGGGAGAACTTCTGGCTGGCCGGCCTCATCGGCCACATCCAAGTCGACGTGGAGAAGATGTGCCCGTCGGGGAACGCGACCATCGAGGCCAAGCAGACGTTCCTGAACGGGTTGGTGTCGGCGCTCACGAGTGGCATCTACACACCGACCACGCTGCAAGTGCGCTGCGAGGGCGGGGCGGTCGCGCGTTTGGGGCTCACCTCGCAGGACGTCGCGCGCGTGGTGGCCGACAAGCGGTTCGTCGCCTGGGTGGCGGCCGAGCTTCCCTCCCGCCGCGACGACGTGGCGGCCGCGCAAGCGAAGCTCGTCGAGCCCTAGGAGGGGCGGGGCCGCCGGCCCCTCGGCGGGCGAGGGGCGCTCCACGATCCTCACGCCCGCCGGCCCCTCGGACGGGCCACACGCCGGGCTCGGAAGAAGGAGCGGAATCGCGATCGACAAGCGTTGTCGGCGTTCCATGCACCGAGCCCGGTGACGGGATGCTCGTGATGGCGACAACCCCGCTTCGAAGGCGCTCAGGCCGCAGGCTGCGCCGCCGAATCCTTCTCCTTGGAGAGCACGTACCAGGATGCGACGGCGAAGAACGCATATACCAGGACGATGCCCCAGCCGAGCGCGTTCAGCACGCCGGTCAGCACCACGGCGAGCGTGATCACGACGCCGATGGCGTCGTAGACGAGAAGGTCCAGGAGGATGGCGGACCGGGCGTCCGGCGCCTGGACATACCGGCCGAACCAGGTGAGGAACAGGGTGCCCATCATCGCCGCACCGTACTCGCGGGCGGTGAACAGGCCCGCGTCGCTCAGAGATCCTCCGAGCACCGCGAACAGGACGGCCGGAGCGCCGAGCAGAAACAGGCCGAACACGAGACAGACGGCAGCCTTCGCCACCAGCAGAGTCCGAAACGACATGGGAGCCTCCTCTGGCCAGAGTCCTTCCTCGACCGGGCCGACTCGGGCCTCCACGGCCCGGCGTCACTCCACTGAGTGCTGATGTAACGCTCTCCGGCGGGTGGCGCCACGTCCGAGCGGGCGGGAGTTCGGGCTCGCCCGCGACACCGGCACCGCCTCATCGGATTCGTGGGCCGGACCGCTTAGCTTTCTCGCCATGACCAAGCGTCGCGCCCTCCGCATCGTGCTCGCGGCCGCCGCCCTGATCGTCGTCGGACTCGCGGTGGCGTGGTGGGCCCTGCCCCCCGCGGTGCCGACGGCGGATCACGTCTACGTGCCGGAGCAGGACGTCATGCCGTCGGCTCGCATCGACGGCTCCCTGGTCCACGTCCAGGGCGTGCGCTCGTTCGTCTACGGCGACAGCGGGGTCGTCCAGGCGCGTTGGCTCGAGCGCACGTACGATCTCGCCGGGCTCGAGTCGGTCTGGTTCGTCCTCTCGCCGTTCGCGAGCTGGAGAGGGCCGGCGCACTCGTTCCTGACCTTCCAGTTCGCCGACTCCCAGTTCGTTTCGATCTCCGTCGAGGCGCGCAAGGACGTGGGCGAGACCTACAGCCCGCTTCGGGGCACGGTGCGCGGCTACGAGATGATGTTCGTGGTCGGTGACGAGTCGGACGTCATCGGTCTGCGCACGCACGTCTGGCACGACCCCGTCTACCTCTATCCGACGGTCGCCACGCCACGGCAGGCCCGCGAGCTCTTCCTCGCGCTGCTCGAGCGTGCGAACGAGCTGCGATCCACGCCCGAGTACTACAACACGCTCCACAACAACTGTGCGACGAACCTCGCGGACGCCATCAATCAGATCCGCCGGGATCCGCTCGGTTGGACGCCTTCGTGGGTGCTGCCGGGCTATTCGGATTCCTGGGCGTTCAGGGAGGGCCTGCTCGCCATCGACGGTCCGATCGAGGAAGCACGGCCCCGCTATCGGATCAACGAGCGGGCGGAGGTCGCCTGGGGCACGCCGCGGTTCAGTTGGGCGATCCGGAGTCCGGCGCTCACCCCGTGATGCTGTACGCGTACCGGCTCTGCACCGGCTGCCCCTCCGCGAACCGAGACAGCCGGAAGATCCGCGCATCGAAGGTCGGATCCGCCTCGCCCGTCACGAGCTCCGCGGTCAGCAGCCCAACCGCAGGCCCGAGCTTGAAGCCGTGCCCGCTGAACCCGGTGCAGAGGAAGTGACCGCTGCCGGCCGGCACCTCGTCGATCACGGGATGCCAGTCCGGAGTGATGGCGTACAGGCCGGCGTAGCCGCGCCGGGGTGAGGCCGCCTCCATCGGAGGGCAACGCGCCATCCAGCGCTGGCCGACGTCGAGGTCGAACGACGCATCGGAGTGCTCGGGATAGTCGTCCGGATCGACCACGTCGTCCGCCTCGGAGGGATCGATCAAGCCCACGAGCATCAGGTCGCCCGTCTCCGGCCGGAAATAGCTGGCGTGCGCGAAGTCGAGCACAACGGGGTGGGGGCCTCGGTGGCCTTCCGGCCTGCCGAACACCGCCACCTGCGCGCGACACGAAGCGACCGGAACGTCGAGGTCCGCGAGCGCCGCGACCCGCGCGCCCCACGGGCCCGCGCAGTTCACGACGAGCGGCGCATCGAAGCGATCGTCACCCGCGTCCACCCCCACCACCTTCCCCCCCGAGAACCGGATCGCCGTCACTTCGCGACCCAGGAAGAGGCGCGCTCCGAGACGCTTCGCGGCGTCGGCGAAGCTCGTGGTGGTGCGGTGCGGATCGGCGTAACCGGCGGTCGGCTCGTACGCGGCGGCCACGAGATCGGCAGCGGCCACGTCGGGCACGACCTCCACCAGCTCCTCCCGGGAGAGGATCCGGGTGTCGATGCCGACGCCCTGCTGCAGCGCGACGTTGGCCTCGAGCCCCTCCCTGTCGGCCTCGGGCACCAGGACCACGAACCCGCTCGGCACGAACCCGCTGCCGCCTCCCACCCGCTCCTCGAAGTCCTGGAAGACGCCGAGGGCATGGAGTGCAATGCGCGCCGTCGTCTCGTTCGAGTAGTGCTGGCGCACGATCGCCGAGGACCGGCCGGTCGAGCCGGACGCGAGCGCGCCCTTTTCGAGCACCGCTACCGACAGCCCGCGCTTCGAGAGCTCGAAGGCGGTCGTGCATCCCATGATTCCTCCGCCGATGATGACGGCATCGAAGGTCTGCTGCATGGCGCTCGGTTCCTCTCGGTCGCTGGGACGATGTGGGGAGGGTCGGGGTGCGCGAGCGGAAGATGGGGCGGTCGGTCCCTTGTGTCATGGCCCTCCGCGGCCCAGCATCCTCCAACGTCCTCATCCCGCAGGAAGCGCACCCGTGAGCAGCGACCTCGTCGATCGACCCGATTCCTGGTTCAACCACCCTCTGCGCGGCCTCGTCCTGATTCTGATCGTCGCCGTGGCGTGGTTCCTCTGGCGCGCCCACAGCGCGGGTGCTCCGCCCGAGCCCGTGCGCTTCTCGTTCGTGCAGCCCGAGCTGTTCGGAGCGCCGCACGCGCTCACCGTGGCGTGGGCCGACGTGGACGGCGACGGCGATCCCGACGAGTTCGTCGGCTTCCTGCGGGGGGCGAGCCGGCTGTACCGGAACGACGGCGGGACGTTCACGGACGTGGCGAGCGACGTGGGCCTCGCGACCGAGCGCTCGATTCGCACCTCGGCGTGGGGCGACTACGACGGGGACGGCGATCCGGACCTCTTCCTGGGCTTCGCGGGCGACGCCCCGGTGACCGCGCTCTACCGGAACGACGGCTCGGCCGGGTTCACCGACGTCGCGGCCGATGTCGGGCTGCGCCTGGACTCCGGCGTGACGCGCCAGGCCTCGTGGGTCGACTACGACGGAGACGGCGACCTGGACCTCTTCCTCGCGTTCCGCGACCGGGCCAACGGGATGTTCCGCAACGACGGCCCCGCCGGATTCACCGACGTAACGGACGCCACAGGGCTCGGCGACGCGCGCCGCACAGTAGGCGCGGTCTGGTTCGACGCCGACGAGGACGGCGACCTGGACCTCTACGACGCCAACATGGACGGCGACGCCAACGGGCTCTGGCTGAACGAGGGCGGCGCCTTCCGAGACGAGGCGGCCGCCTGGGGCCTGGCCGACGGCGGCCGACCGCTCGGCGTCGACAGCCTGGGCACCGTCCGGCCGTGCGCCGTCGACTTCGACAACGACGGGCACCTCGACCTGTTCACCGCGAACTACGGCCCGAACGGGCTCTTCCAGAACCTGGCCGACGGGCGTCCGTGGACGAACGTCGCCCACGAGCTGGGGCTCGCCAACGACAGCCGCTACGACACCTGCGTATGGGCGGACTTCGACAACGACGGCTGGGAAGACCTCTACGTCAACGGGACCGTGACCGGAGGCGTCAGCTACCGCGACTGGCTCATGCGGCGCGACCGTCGGGGCCGCTTCCTGGACGTGACGCCCTCCGATATCCAGGCGCTGGCCGCCGACCACGGCGCGGCCTGGGTCGACTACGACGGCGACGGCGACATGGACCTCGCGCTCGCGGGCGCGGGCAATGACGGCATGCACCTGCTCCTTCGCAACCTCCTGCGGCCCGAGGTCGCGTGGCACTCGCTCGAGGTCTCGGTGCTCGATGCGCAGGGCCACGCCACGCGGGCGGGCTCCGAGATCCGCGTCTACGTCGCGGGCGGCCGCCGCCGCCTCGGGACCCGGCTGGTCGACACCGGCTCGGGCTACAACTCCCAGAACGTGCTCCCCGTGCACTTCGGGCTCCCGGGCGCCCAGCCCGTGGACGTCGAGGTCACGACCGTCACCGGCACGGCCCGCGTGAGCGACCGGATCGAGAACGTCGACCCGGCCGAGTATCGCGGCAGGGTGCTGGAGGTGCGGGTGGGGGCGGACGGGAAGATCGTGCGGTGAGGGGAGCCGGGAGCCCATCATGAGTCGAGGCCGCAAGAGGCGCGTGGTCCGTCGATTGATTCTGGGCGTGGCAAGGGCGATGGCTGTGACCGCACCTGTCACAGTTGACCACTACGTTCGGGAGGACGGCGTTGAGCCAGATCGAAGGCATCAGTCTCGATTTCTACAACACCTTGATCTTTCACCGCGAAGGTCCGGGCCGTGGGCCTGCGTTGGTCGAGTACCTGGAGACTCACGGGCTCCGGCACGAGCCCTGGGAGCATCAGGTGCTCTACGACGTCTTCGATGACCACGATGCCAGATACTCCCCGGAAGGCTCTCCGGACCAGCGCCAAGCCTACCACGCGTACCTGGCGGATCGCGTGTTCGAGAGGCTCGGAGTTCCGAGCGGGAACGGAGACGCGGCGCGCCACGCAGCGGATCTGTGGCGAATCCTCGGTCCTGGTTGCTTCGAGCTCTTTCCCGACGCCTTGCCGACGCTCGCGGCGTTGCGTGAAGAGGGGTACCCGATCGTGATCGTCTCGAACTGGCAAGCCGGCCTTCGTCACTTCTGCGCCGAGCTGGGGCTCTCGAGATACGTGGACCACGTCATCGGCTCCGCCGACTTCGGCGTCGCGAAGCCGGAGCGCGAGATCTTCGACGAGGCGTGTGCCAGGCTGGGTCTACGGCCGGAACAGGTCGTCCACGTCGGTGACACTCTGGTGGATGACTACGAAGGGGGCCAAGCGGCCGGGCTTCAGGTGATCCTGTTGCAGCGCGAGGCGGAGTCCTCCTCGGATGTCGAGGCGGTCATCCACGGGCTCGATGAGCTACCGCATTTGCTCGCCGGCCCTCGATAGTTCGTTCGGTTTCCTGCCCTCCTCACCCTTTTTTCCAGGAGGCGAACCATGGCGACCCCACCAGAGAGCTCCGTCGAGGCCAACAAGCAAACCGTGAGGACGATCCTCGCGAGCCTCAGCGCGGGAGACGTCGATGGCTTCGTGGCCGGGCTATCGCACGACTACGTTCGCCACTGCCAGGCCATGCCCCTGGAGTTGCAGGAGATTCGCGGGTCCGACGTGATGAGGGCCTGGCTGGAAAACAACAAGGCCACCTTCCCGGACTATCGCGAAGAGATCGAGTTCCTTGTGGGAGAGGGCGACTTCGTCGCCTGGCGTTCGAGAGGCCGAGGCACGATGACCGGCCCGATGGGGCCGTTCCCCGCAACGGGGAAGACCATGGACCTGGTCATCATGGGGATGCATCGCTTCGCGGGCGGGAAGCTGGTGGAGACCTGGACCTCGTGGGACAACATGGCGGCGCTGGAGCAGCTCGGTCTCGTGCCGCCCATGGGGGAGCCTGAATAGGGCCGCCGGTTTCCAGCCGGCCATCGGCCTCCGAGTGGGCGTCGGGGGACCTACCCGACCGGTGTCCGTCCTGCGCTGAAGGGGAACGCTACGAGCCTTCACCACTTCACCACCCTCCCCTGCGCCGTGAAGAACAGCACCCGCTCCTTCACCGGCTCGCCCGTGACGTGCGTCCAGGCGCGGGCGTAGAGATTCACCTGCCGGCGGTACGATTCCACACGCGCCGGGAACTCCGGGTCGGTCCCGACATCGGTCTTGTAGTCGGCGATCACCCAACCGTCGTCTTCCTGGAACGCCAGATCGACCACGCCTTCGAGCACCTGCGAGGGTGAGCGGCCGGACGCGGCCACCTCCCCCGCCCCGGCCTCCCCTTCCTCGGCGGACGGTGCGCCGAAGAGGTCGAGCTGCCTCCGCTCCTTTCGGCGGGGCGACCCCCCGTCGGAGGATCCGGCGTCGGACGCCCCGGCAGCAGTCGCGGATGCCGGTTCGGGCTCGCCCGGAACGTCCAGGGCGGCGAACGGCACCTCCACCAGCGTCCGGCGCGCACGGTGCGCCCGCTGCCACAGATCCGAGGCACGCACGGTGGCCACCAGCGCGAGAAGCTCCTCGAGCTCCGTCGGCTCGCCGTGGTCGTCCAGCGGTCGGCCGTGCTCGATCAGGAGCGCGCGGCACGTGGCCCGCAGTCCTTCGTCGCCCCCCACCGTCGCGGCGGCCGCCAGCGCTCCGTGCACCGCGCTTCCCCAGGCGTAGCCGCGGAGCGCCTCGCCCGAGCGAGCGGCCGGCGGGCCCTCCGCCGGGCGCGCTTCACGTCGGTCCTCCCGCCGCTTCGCGACCTCGGTCACGGATACGTTGCGAACCGTCGGCTCGGCCATGGCGGCGATGCGCTCGCGTGCTTCCGCCGTCTCTCGGGCGGCCTCTTCCGGGCTCAGGGCCAGAACCTGCCTCGGCCGCGGCTCCTCGATCTCGAGGTCGAGCCGCTCCGCGTGCTCCACGAGCCAGGGGTCGAGGTCGCTCCACGCCGAGCCCGCGGACTTCTCGGGCCAGCGCGCCACGACCAGCTCGTCCCGCGCGCGTGTCGCGGCGACATAGAGGAGCCGGACCTGCTCGGCCCGATTGAAGCGCCGCTCGGCGTCCGCCTTCTCCTCCCATCCGTCGGGGCGGGCAAGGATCGAAGCATGGCCCCTGACGTTCTCCCTGGCCTCCGTCACCCGCAGATATCCGATCGCCGTGCCGTCGGCGAGTCGCTCTGTGTGCTCCTCGGGGGCGTGCTGGGAGAGCTTCGAGGGATCCGCGAGGATCACGACCGGCGCCTCCAGCCCCTTGGCCTGATGCAGGTTCATGAGCCTGACGACGTCCGTGCGGCCCGGCTCGAGCGGAGCTTCCGCCTCCTTCAGATCCAGGGCCGAGGAAAGCGCGTCCAGCGCGCCGGGCAGCGACGCGTCGCCCGAGAGCGCAGCCGCGCGCACCGAGTCCAGCGCGTAGGCGAGGGCACCGGCCCGGATCGAGCCCAGGTCACCCGCGGCGGCGAACGGCAGGAGCCCCAGCTCGGAGGCGGCCCTTCCGACGAACACGTCGGCCGGCTCCGTGCTGGCCGAGCGCCACCACCTGCGCAGCTCGTGCAGGGCCCGGACGACCTCCGCGTGTCCCCGCTCTCCCGGCCGGATCACGTCGAACGATCCGCCCGCCAGCCGGTGCGAGGCGAGCATCTCCAGATCGAGGCCGAAGAAGAGACCGACCAGAACCGCCACCACCTTCACCGGATCGGTGGGATCGATCATGCACCGAAGCAGCGTGATGAGCTCGGCCAGCTCGAGCTCCACGCCCACGCCCGCGCCGGTCACCTGCACCGGCACGCTGCGCGCCTCGAGCGAGCGGGCGTAGGAGGCCAGGAACGACCGGTCCCGGGTCAGGATCAGGAAGTCGCCGGGCGCGCGCTCCCCCGCGTCGAGACGCGCCCTGATCCAGCTCGCCAACCGCTCCGCATCGTCCGCCGCGACCGCACCGCGCGCGATCCGGTCCGGACGGACCTCGTACCAGAAGACCCCTTCCGCCGGCACGGGCGCGGTCGCCGGCCGGGTCCTCAGCGCCTCGAAGCGCGCCTGCTGCTCCGTGGCTTCGGAGGGAAAGAACTCCGGCGCGTCGAAGACCTGGTTCACGAGGTCGCCGATCGCGGGACGCGAGCGGAAGTTGGTGGTCAGCTCCAGGACGTCGCCGACCTCCGCCAGGCGCCGCTTCACGAACTCGTAGAGCTGGATGTCGGCGCGCCGGAATCGGTAGATGCTCTGCTTCGGGTCTCCGACCACGAAGAGCGCGCCGGGCCGGGGCACGGCGGTGCGCCAATCGGCCTCCGGAGAAGAGTCGAGCGCAGACTCGCCGGCGGGACTCTCACCGGAGGTCGCCTCGTCGGCCGTCTCCCGGTCCCCGGCCCCCGCCTCCACCGGCTCGGAGGCCAGCAGCATGATCACCTCGGCCTGGAGCGGGTCGGTGTCCTGGAACTCGTCCACCAGGAGGTGGCGGTAGCGGCGGCCCAGAGCGCGGCGGGCCGCGGGACGGCGCACGAGGAGCCGAGCCGACAGGTACAGCAGGTCCTGGAAGTCGAGAAGGCCCCTCCGGCGGCGATGCTCGGCGAACTCCGCGGCCGCGTGCCGCGCCAGGCGGATGGCGAGCGCGTAGCGGTGCGCGTACCACCGGTCCAGGAGGTGGCGAACGGTTGCCTGGGGACCCACGGCGAACGCGTCGACGCGCTCCTTGAGCGCTTTGGCCATCGCCTTGTTCTTCCACCGCTTCTGGACGATGCCGTGTCCGGGCGCTCCCGGCTTGTGGATCCTCGACAGGGCCTCGAAGAAGTCGGCGGGCTCGCGCCACCCGGTTACGTCCCGCATGAACGCGAGGGTACGGAGCTTGTTCTGAAGCGAGTCCCACTCGGGATCGGGCTCGTGCTCGGGCATGAGCTCGATCCCCCGGTCGACCAGCGTCTCCAGCTCGGCCCGAGCCGACGCGATCTCGGATGCCGACGGCGGCTCCTCCTCGGTCGTCGGATACGTGACGTCGGGATTGTCGACCAGCTTGTCGAAGAGACCGAAGAGCTGCCCGGGCCGGAGCCCGGCCGCGCTCAGGTCCTCGATGATCGGGTCGCGCTCGCGCACCAGCCGCTCCAGGTGCGACTCCCAGAACCGGCGCCGCAGCTCCCGGCGTCGCTCGACCGGCAGCTCCTCGAACGACGGGTCGAGGCCCACGTCGAGGGGATGCTCCCGGAGCAGGCGCGCGCAGAACGCGTGGATCGTCCCGACGAAGGTGCGGTCGATGTCCTCGAGGGCCGAGCGCAGCCGGGCGCGCACGAGGTCGGCCTCGGGGGTTGGGTCCGCCCGGGTCCCGCCGGCGTCGGCGGAGTCCGGAGCGTCCGCGTCTGCGTCGCCCGCGGGCAGGGCCGTCTCGATGATCCGCCGCTCCAGCCTCGACTGGAAGCGCTCGCGCAGCTCGCCGGCGGCCTTGCGCGTGAACGTGACCGCCGCGATCCGGTCGACCGACGCCGTGCCCGACTCCACGAGCGCGACCATCCGGTTCACCAGCTCGGTGGTCTTGCCCGAGCCGGCCCCCGCCTCCACCAGGAAGTTGGTGTCGAGATCCTCGCGGATGCGACGGCGGGCTTCCTCGTCGGCGAGCGGGAGGGGGATCACGCTCACCGACCCCCTACCAGACGACGCCGTAGTCGTCTCCGTAGTTGCTGGACGCCCCCCAGAAGCTCCCGTGCTTCCAGTCGAACCAGATCGCGTTGATCGGACCGGACGTGCGCGGCGCGAACGTAAGGGTGTAGCCCATCGAGCGGAGCTTCGAGCGCACCCACGGCGGCACGTCGTCTCGCAGGAGCATCCGTCCCGGGCTGATGGCGTGGTCGCCGAACGAGCTGCGCATCTGGTACGAGTTCATGTTGGCGGCCTCGGCGGCCTCCTGCGGATTCATGCCGAAGTCGACCATGTTCAGGAAGAACTGGAGCAGGTTCTGGTCCTGGCTGTCGCCTCCCTGCACGGCCATCGCCATCAGCGGGCGGCCGTCCTTCATGGCGATCGTGGGCGTGAGCGTGGCCCTCGGCCTCTTGCCCGGCTCGATCACGTTGAACGGCCCGTCCACCGAGTCGACCACGAACGACTGGGCGCGCTCGCTCATGCCCACGCCCGTGTGGCCGGCGATGACCGCGGGGATCCATCCGCCCGAGGGCGTCACCGACACCACCCAGCCCAGCGTGTCGGTCGCCTCGATCGAGGTCGTGCCGTCGTAGAACTCCTGCTCGAAGTGGCGGAGCGCGACCGGGTTCGATCCGTCGACGTTCTTCGCATGCCCGCCCCACTTCTCGAGGAGCGAGGCGAACGGGTTCGTGCCGCCCTGATACGGATAGGGATCGCCCGGCGCGGCCTTCGGGTTATTGTGGTCGGGATCGATCAGCTTGGCGCGAGCCTTGGCGTAGTCCTTCGAGAGCAGCCCCTCGATCGGCTCCTTCGGCGGGAAGTACGGATCGCCGTAGTAGAAGTCGCGGTCGGCGTAGGCCAGGTTCATCGCCTGGTAGAGCGTGTGCAGGTAGCGCGCGCTGTTGTAGCCCATCGACTCGAGGTCGAAGTTCTCGAGGATGTTGAGCGTCTGCAGCATCACCGGGCCCTGCACCCAGTGCGTGAGCTTGTAGACCTCGATGCCCTTGTAGGTCGTCTTGACCGGCTCCTCGATGTGGACCTTCCAGTTCGCCAGGTCGGACATGGTCACGCGCGAGCCCTGCTCGTCGGCCCCGCGCACGTACTCGCGCGCGATGTCGCCCTTGTAGAAGCGGTCGTAGGCGGCGTAGATCGCCTCCTTCCTGCTCTTGCCGGCCTTCAAGGCCTGGGCTTCCGCGTCGACCAGCTTGTGCAGCGTCGCGGCCAGGTCCTTCTGCACCAGGATCTGGCCTTCCTCGGGAAGCTGGTCTCCGTTCGGGAAGAAGACCGCCCTCGAGTACGGCCACTTCTTCAGCGAGTCCGCGTAGGCCCTGATGCTCCGTATCGCGTCGCCCTCGAGCGGATAGCCGTTCTCGGCCATCTCGATGGCGGGGGCGAGCACGTCCGACAGGTGCATCGTGCCGTACTCGGCCAGCATCGTCATGAGGCCGCCCGGCGTGCCCGGGGTCACCATCGCGTCCACCCCGTACTCGGGGGGATAGCGCATTCCCTTGCTCCGGAAGTACTCCGCGGTGGCACCGGTGGGCGCGACTCCGAGCGCGTTGATCCCGATGACCTTCTTGGTGTTCGGGTTGTAGATGAGCGCCTGCGTCTCGCCGCCCCAGCTGAGCACGTCCCACATGGTGGAGACGGCGGCGAGCATCGCCGTGGCGGCATCGACCGCGTTGCCGCCCTTCTGGAAGATCATCGAGCCCACGGTGGCCGCCATCGGCTTGCCCGTGATGGCCACCCAGTGCTTGGCGTGGAGCACCGGCTTCTCGGTGCGCTGGGCGCAGAGCGGGGGCGCCGCCACGAAGACGGCCAGAGCGAGGGTCAGGAAGGTGCTGTAAGCGAAGCGTGACGCGCGGGTCATAACGATCTCCTCGGTTGATTCCGGGGGCAAACTAGCGTGACGCTCGGCGACCAGCCAACGTCTGCGGACCATGACGTCCCGACCCGACGCCGCGCCGGCGGGCGCGCGTCCGTCCGTCCACCCCGACCGCCCTCACCGCTCCGGCGGGATCAAGCTCCCCGGGTTGAGCAGACCGTCGGGGTCGAGCTCCCGCTTCACCGCCCGCAGCGCGCGCACGCCCGGCGCCGACAGCTCCGCCTCGATCCATCCCTGATGCTCGCGGCCCACGGCGTGATGGTGGGAGAGCGCCCCGCCGCAGGAGAGGATCGCCTCGGTCACCGCCTGCTTGATGGCCGTGTACTGCTCCAGCAGAACGGCCGGCTCCCAGGAGGTCAGGGGTGACGCCGCGAAGGTGTAGTAGAGACACGCTCCCGTGGCGTAGAGATGGGAGACGTGGCTGCCGACGTAGCCCGGTCTGCCCGTGACCTCCTCGATGGTCCTCTCGAAGACCCCGGTCACGTGCTCGTACAGCGGCCAGAGCGCGGACCAGACCGCCGCGGTGTCGAAGGAGTCGGCGATGATGCCGAAGTCCATCATGAAGTCGCGCAGGAACGGCACGTCGTAGCGCGACTTCTTCCATGCCTCTCCCGGCCCCTCTCCGAGATCGAACCCCTGATGGTCCTGCAGGATGCGGCGCACCTCCTTGCGCTGGTGGAGCGCCTGCTCGAGCGGGCCTTCGAACGCCACCACGAGCGCGGCGGGACGTCGGTATCCCCGCCGCTTGAGCCAGCGCCTCACGGGCCGCTCCAGCTTGCGCGTCAGGCCGGTCTGGGGTTCCTTGGCCGCGAAGATCATCTCGGTCTCGCTCTCGTCGGAGAGCCGCGCCATGCTCGGCATGCACCCCCTGGCCACGCATTCCCTCAACGCATCGAAACCCTCCCGGTAGCTCGGGAAGAGCACCATGCGGTACTCCTCGTGCTCGGGCACTCGGTGCACGCGCATGGTGGCCCGCGTGATCACGCCCAGCACCCCCTCGGAGCCCACCAGCATCCGGTTCAGGTCGGGGCCGTTGGACGCCGCCGGGAGCCCCTTGGTGACCAACGTGCCCGTCGGGGTCACGACGGTCAGCGCCACCACCATGTCCTCGATCTTCCCGTACTGATTGGAGTGCGTGCCCGCCGAGCGCGTGGCGATCCAGCCTCCGAGCGTCGAGTAGAGGAACGAGTCCGGGTGGTGGCCCAGCGAGAATCCCCGGGCGTTCAACGCCTCCTCCACCTGGGGGCCGAACATCCCCGGCTCCAGCTCCGCGGTCATGGCGTCCTCGTCCAGCGACAGCATCCGGTTCATGCATCGCAGGTCGAGCGTGACTACCGTGCGGTGGCCGTCGGCCTCGGGCTCGACCGAGCCCACCACGTTCGTGCCCCCCCCGAACGGGATAAGCGAGGCCCCGTGCTCGACACAGAGGGCGACGATCCGCTCTACCTCCTCGTGGGACGAGGGATAGGCGACGAGGTCGGGCGGACGCCCGACCTGTCCGGCCCGGAGCCGGACCAGGTCCCGATAGCTGCGCCCGAACGCGTGCGCCAGACGGTCTTCGTCGTCGGTGCGCAGGCGCTCGCCGAGCAGCGCGGAGAGATCTTCCTCCAGCGCCGGCTGGCTCGACCGCTCGGGCAGGCGCACCTGCGCCCGGTCGATGCGGGGAGTGTGACGCTCCTCGACCGAGAGGCCCTTGCCGGCGATGAAGCTCGCGAAGTCCGGGCGCCCCGACATGTCGTAGGCGCGCTCGGCCGGGCCCCACCCCCACCATTTGTGCCGAAACGGATCATCGTTCATGCGTGCCTGGGGAACCTGCGGGGAGTGGGCCGACGTCGGTGGAATGTACCCACGCGCCTCGAAGGCCCCAAACGCAGGAGAGCCATGGAGATGGGCAACGGGAGTGAGACGGCCACGCGGAGCGAACCCCGGGATTTCGCTCATACATGAGCCGATGAACGGTTACCGCACCACCGACCCCTTGTCCATCACATCAAAACGATTATTATTTCTGTGTGAACGATTCACTGGCGACGAAATGCCCACATGGCCGCCCGTTAAACGATCGAGGACGCATGAGCGAGCGATTCGATGAACCCACCGCCCTCACCAGCTCGGAGACCGGCGAGCTCCTCGGTGTGCATCCGTCCACGGTCAAGCGCTGGTGCAACGACGGGGAGTTGAGCTTCAGCACGACGCCGGGCGGGCATCGACGTATCCGTCTCGACGACGCCGTGGCGCTCGCCCGGGCCAAGGACATCCCGAACATCCTGGCGCCGTTTCATCCCTACGAGCCACATGTCTGGGCGGCGCTGCGCCAGATACGCGACGAGGGATCGTTCCAGCGGCTCCATTCGCTGGCCATGGGCTGGGTCCACCGCAGCCAGCTCCGACGCGTCTCGCTCCTCTTCGATACCGTCGCGCGCCACGCGGGCCTCTCGGTGCCCCGCCTCTGTGACGAGGCGATCGGGGCCTTCATGGCCCAGGTGGGCGATGCCTGGGCCCAGGGCCGCCTGCGCGTCGGAGAGGAGCATCTCGTGAGCCAGACGATGACCGAAGTGCTCCTCAAGTTCCGCACGGAGCTTCGCGACGACGCGGATCGGCCCCGGCCGGAAGACCCGCCGATCGCTGTGGTCGGGACCCTGGAGGGCAACCAGCACCGCCTGGGAGCGCTCTGCGTTCGTCTGGCGCTCGAGGCGGCGGGTTGGGAGGTGTTCTATCTGGGTGCCGACGTCCCCACGGAGGAGTTCAGCCTCATCCAACGTGGACGCGGCGCGGCGCTGATGTGCATCTCCCTTCCGCATGGCGCCGCGGCCGGCACCGTGGCCCGAGCCGTGCGTTCGTTGACCGGCCTCTACGACCTCGGCGCCCCGTACGCGCTGGCGTTCGGAGGCACGGACGGCGGCGAGATCGACGAGGAGCTTCTCCAGGGCCCCTTCGAGGACGTGCGGATCTTCTCGTCCTGCGGCGAGCTGACCGAGGCGCTGGACGCGGGCTTCGCCCCGCGGGCGATGGCGGTCCGATGACGACCCGGTCCGGGACCCCGACCTCACCCGGGGAGCGCTGGAGCCTGCTCGGGCTCCTGATGTTCACGGTCGTGGCGGTGGGCGCCTACGGGAACTTCGCGCTGCACCCCGAGCGGATTCCGCAAACGGCGGCGGCGATGCGGTTCTTCGCGGCGTCCTTTCCGCTCTTCGCGCGCCTCCACATCGGCCTGGCCGGCCTCGTCCTCGCGTACATGCTCACACGCCGTCTGGGCACCCGTTGGCTCCTGGCGCTCGCGGTCGTCTACGCGCTGAGCTTCACGGCCGAGCACGTCGGGACCGGATACGGATTCCCGTTCGGCCCGTACGGCTACTCCGATCTCCTCGGTCCCAAGCTGGGCGGGCGGGTCCCTCTGCTCATCCCCCTGAGCTGGTTCTTCATGGCCCTGCCCGTCTGGGTCGTGTCCCGCCGGGCGCGGCCGGAGAACCGCCTGGCCCGGATCGCCGTGGGCGCCCTCTGTCTGACCGTGTGGGACCTGGCGCTCGATCCGGCGATGAGCTTCCTCACGCCGTACTGGACGTGGCAGCGACCCGGTCCGTACTACGGAATGCCGTGGACCAATCTCCTGGGCTGGTACGCGGTGGGTGTGGTCATCCTGGCCGCGCTCGAGGCGACGGCCGCGCGCGTCACGCCCGCCGCCCTGGACGTACGTTGGCTGGCCGCGTACTACGGCGTGGTGCTGCTCATGCCGCTCGGCATGGTCGCGGCCGCCGGACTGTGGCCCGCCGCCGTGCTGACCGTGGCCGGTGTCGTCGCGTGCGCCGTGCTCACCCGTCGGGCATGGACCGACGTCTCGCCTGCCGGACGGCCCGAAGTCGCGGACGGCGCTCGCGGCCCCGCCCCGGCCGTTCTGGCGGAAGCCCCGTGACGCCGCGCACCTGGCCGGCCGACGGCCCCACACCCTGGACCGCCTCCGACGTCGTACGCGCGGGGCTCGATCGAGCGGCGTCGTCGCTGGAGGCACTCGGCGTCCCCGTGCCGGCACGGGAGGGTAAGCTCCTGCGCCCTACCGTAGCCTATGCGCTTGTGCCGCCGGCCCGGCGCTCGACCCTGGACGTACGCTTCTGGGCGGGCTCGCTCGCCGTGCAGATGGCGCACGAGGCATCGCTGGTCCACGACGACATCCTGGACGACGCCTCCGAGCGGCGCGGCTCTTCGACCCTGGTTGCGGCCGAGGGCGTCGGCCCGGCGCTCGTCCTGGGTGACCATTACCTGACCGGCGCCTACCGGGCGGCCTCGGAGACGGCATCCTTTCCCTTCCTGGTGCGCTTCATCCGGGCGGTCGAGCGGACCGTCGCCGGTGAGGTGGCGCAGGGACGATCCGTCGGGCGGCGCCTGAGCCCCGACGAGTATCACCGTGTGGTGGAGGCGAAGTCCGGAGAGCTCTTCGGTGCCGCCGCGTGCCTGGGGGGAGCGCTCCTCGACCTCGGACGGGACGCGGAGCGGCTCCGGTTCGGGCGAGACGTGGGTGCCCTCTACCAGCGGGTCGACGACCTGCTGGACTACGCTTCGGGTGCGAGCACCGGCAAGCCCCCGCTTCAGGACTACCGCCAGCGGAAGTGGACCTGGGTTCTGGACCTCGCGGGCGTGGACTCGTTCGAGTGGGATCCCGACCGCGTGGTGGAGGCTCTCTTCCGGCCCCGCCCCAGTGGACCGTCGCCCGCCCGGATCGCGCTCGCGGAGCTCGGCCGGCGTCGCGACGAGCTCGTGCGCATGGTCTCCGAGCTCTCGCCCGGAGACCGGCTGATCGCGGACGTCCTCGACGACTGCGTGGCGGCGGCCAACGCCGGCGTCGAGGCCCAGGAAGCCTCGGACGTGATCGTCGAAGCCCACGTCACGCACGCGCCGGCGCGCGTCTCCCACGAGGCGGAGGTGGCGGCGATCGCCTCCGCCCTCGGGGGACCGGATGATTGGCTGAGTTACTTCGGCCGCCACGCGCGCACGTTCCGCTTCGCAGCGCGTCTCTTTCCTCCGGAGCCCGCCACCCGCATCAGCGGCGTCTACGCATACTGCCGATTCACCGACGACCTGGTGGACGAGCCCGGCGACGGGGACACCGATGCCGAGCTCGTGGAGCGTCTGGCCGTATGGAGCGCGCTCTCCCGGGCAGCCTTCGACGGCCATGCTACGGGGGTCCCGCTCCTGGACGTGGTGCTCCGCGAGGCGGGCGCGCACGGCGTCTCGTGGCGGTACGTGGAAGCGTTGCTCGACGGCGTCGGGATGGATCTCGTGCGCACCCGCTATCCGCATTGGACCGCCCTGGAGGAGTACACCTTCGGCGTGGCAGGCTCGGTCGGCGGCTGGATCACGCAACTCTTCGGATTCCACGACCGCTCGCTCCTGGAGCATGCGTACGCCCTCGGCCACGGCATGCAGCTCACGAACATCGTCCGGGACGTCGGCGAGGACCTGGACAGGGGACGCGTCTATCTGCCCGAGAGCCTCCTGTCGGCTCACGGGCTGGATGTCGTCGACCTGG
Source organism: uncultured Gemmatimonadales bacterium (assembly GCA_963751265.1). Taxonomy (GTDB): domain Bacteria; phylum Gemmatimonadota; class Gemmatimonadetes; order Longimicrobiales; family Gaopeijiaceae; genus SZUA-318. The sequence goes on from CAVVTU010000007.1 coordinate 271,080, forward strand.
TCGAGCTCCGCCTGGCCGGACCGCCCCTCGGCGACGCCTACCGCGCGCTCGTGGAAGAGCTCATCGGCCGGGCCGACTCCTGGTACGACCGCGCCTGGCCGGGCATCCGCGAGCTGCCCGCCTGGTACCGCCGGCCGGTCGCCGTCGCGGCCCAGGCATACCGAGGCATCCACGACGCGGTGCGCCGCAACGGATACGACAACCTCACACGAAGAGCGAGCACCTCGCTCGTCACCAAGGCGGCCCTCGGGGCCGTAGGCCTGGCGCAGTCGGCATGGCGGCCCGTGTGGCCCGTCCGTCCCCGGCGCGCGCAGGCCCAGGAGGAACCGACATGAGCGAGGCTGAGGGGAAGCGCGCGGTGGTCATCGGAAGCGGCTTCGGAGGGCTGGCCGCGGCGGCCAGGCTCCAGGCCGCGGGGCTGGACGTCACCGTGCTGGAAAAGCGCGAGAAGATCGGAGGACGTGCGTATCAGCTCGTCGATCGGGGCTGGGTCTTCGACATGGGCCCGAGCCTGATCACCGCGCCCCACGTGCTCGATTCCATCTTCCGGGCGGGCGGACGGCGCCTGACGGACTACGTGGAGATGGTTCCGCTGGATCCGTACTACCGCGTGCACTTCCACGACGGAACGCACATCGACTACGTGGGCGACTCCAAGCGGATGAAGGCCCAGATGGCCCGCTTCGACGAGGGAGACGCCGCACGCTACGACGGCTTCATGGACGACGTGCGCCCGATCTACGACGCCGTGGTGGGTGACCGCCTCGGCTCCAAACCCTTCGACACCGTGGGCTCGATGCTGCGGTTCCTTCCGCGCGTGGCGCGTATGAAGGCGTGGCTCCCCGTGACGGCGTTCGTGAACCGGTGGTTCCGCGACTTCCGCCATCGCTTCCTCTACTCCTTCCATCCTCTGTTCGTGGGCGGCAACCCGTTCAGCACGCCCTCGGTCTACCTGATGATCCCCTTCCTCGAGCGCGAAGGAGGCGTCTGGTTCACCCGCGGCGGGATGTATTCCGTCGTGGAGGCACTGGGTCGTTTCTTCACGGAGATGGGCGGAACGATCCGCACCGGAGAGGAGGTGCGCGAGATCGTGGTGGAAGACGGCAGGGCGACGGGGGTGCGCACGGCCACCGGGCTCCACCGCGCGGACGTGGTCGTGAGCAACGCCGATCCGGGTCACACCTACGGAACGCTGCTGAGCACGGTGGAGCGTCGGCGATGGACGGACGCCCGGCTCGCCCGCACCGACTGGAGCATGAGCTGCTTCCTGCTCTATCTCGGCACGCGGAGGCAGTATCCGCAGCTCGCGCACCACACCCTGGTCCTGTCGGAACGTTATCGGGAGCTCCTGAAGGACATCTTCGACCGCAAGATCCTGCCCGACGACTTTTCCATGTACCTGCACGCGCCCACTCGCACGGACGCGAGCATGGCTCCGCCCGGATGCGAGAGCATGTACGTGCTCGTGCCCGTGGCCAACCAGGCGTCGGGCCTGGACTGGGACGCGATCAAGGACGAGCTCGCCTCGCGGATCCTGGACTTCCTGGAGGCTTGGGGCCTCGAGGATCTCCGGGCCGAGACCGAGGTCATGCACCTGTTCACCCCAGACGACTTCGAGAGCCAGCTCAACGCCACGTTGGGCAACGCGTTCGCGATCGAGCCCAAGGTCACCCAGACCGCGTGGTTCCGCCCGCACAACCGAAGCGAGGACGTGCGGGGACTCTACCTGGTGGGGGCGGGCACGCACCCGGGAGCGGGTGTGCCGGGCGTGCTGATGTCCGCGGAGACGACCTACGGCTGCATCGCCGAGGACCTCGGGCTCCCGGACCAGTGGGACTGGAACGAGAAGGGTCGCGTGGCGCTCCACGACGCGGAGATGCCCGCCGCCGTCGCCGCGGCCGAATGAGCGCGCGTGGGGTCTCTCCTTTCCCGGCGCCCTGCGTCCTCAGCCGGCTGCACTCGAACGGGCCGTGGCGCCCCACCGCTCGAGATACCGCTTCAGGCGCACCTTCCTGCGGGTGGCCTCGGACGACATCGAGCGGACCTTCCCGTAGATCGGCCGCTCGGGCCAGCCGCGGTCGAAGCGTCCCAGCACCCAGAAGATCCCGGAGTACGAGTTGGGATCGCGGCCGTCGACGGCGTACCGGTTGTTGAGCTCGATCATGACGCGGAGCGCCTCCCGGGGGTGCGGTGTCCACTCGAGGATCTTCTTTCCCCAGAGCATGCGCAGGTAGTTGTGGACGACGCCTTCCTCGACGAGCTGGCGCTGGGCGGCGTTCCAGAGCTCGTCGTGCGTGCGGGCGTCCCGGAGCTCCTCCAGCGTGTACACGTGCTCACGGGCGTCGAAGGCGTGCTCTTCGAGCGTGTCGCGTGCCCACGCAGGAAGCGTCTCCCAGCGATCGTAGCCCGGCACGTGGTGGCAGTACGCGAAGCCCAGCTCCCGCCAGGTGACGAGCTCGTCGAGGAAGGCCTCCGCCGACTCGCTCATCCCCCACCACCCCCGGCGCTTCCCGTCGGCACGGTCCGCGAGCCGTGCCGGGCTCCATCCTTCGCGCTCCGCCAGACGATGGAAGACCTCGTGGGCCGAAAGGTGCCCCCAGTGCAGGTAGGGCGAAAGTCCGCTGGAGGCATCGGCGTCCGGGTGCCTCTGCTCCTCGGCGTAGCGCCCGACCGCCTCGTCCAGAAAAGCCGTCAGCCGGGCTTCGCCGGCGACCGCTCCCCCGCGGATGGCCGTGGGGCCCACCGTGTGGTCGATCGGCAGCGCGGCGAGCGCGTCGGGATCACCGGTGAGCAGCGCTTCGGGGGCCGCCGGCCATCGCCGGGTCACGTCCTCGGGCACGAGGCCGGGCTGCGTCGGGGAGCCTTCCTCCAGCGGCGAGGCCGAAGGGAGCTGGAGCAGCCAGGGCGCCAGGTTCTTCTGGAGAAAGCGCCGGAAGTGGACGGCCGCCTTGAACGGACGGGGCGTCGCGGCCACCGGAAAGAGGCCGTTGGAGTCGACGGCCTCGAGGCGCACCGGAACGCGGGCCGCCGCCGCCCGCTGCATCGACGGGATGAAGAACGCCGGATAGAAGTCCGTCACGACCACGGCCGCCCGCTCGGCCAGAGCCGCCAGGAGGCCCTTGCCCGCCCCCGCTCGGGGCTCGACGTACGGATGGTAGGCGACGCCCGAATCGGCGAACGCCCGCGCGTTGTCACGCATCCCCGAGAGGGCGAAGGCGTGATGTCGGTCCGACGCCCAGGGATAGTCCGCTCTCAGCGCTTCCAGAACGATCAGTGGCAGGTCGAGGTCGCGAGCGTGCTCCAGCGCGCGGTCGAGCGCGTGGTTCCATCGTGCGCGCCGGCTCGTCACCATCCAGTACACGACGTGCGACCCGCCGGACCGTACGGGCGCGTCGTTCAACGAGTGGATGCGGGGGTCGACCTGGGCGCTCAACACACCGTCAGGGGAGAGAGGAGAGCGCGAGAACCACCCCCACGACCAGATGCAGCACGCCCGCGTGCTTCCGTACTCGGGCTATCCTCGCCGTATCGGAATACGCGCTCCAGGACGTGATGACGACGACGAGGGCGAACCCGACCGAGAGGAGCGCGAAAAGCGCCACCGGACTCAGCGAACCGGTACCCACGGCCACGCCGAGCGTCGCGTACAGGAGCAGCGACAAGGCGGGCGTGCCGAGGCGCCCTGAGAGACGCGCTCCGAACAGCACCGCGATCGAGCCGCGCCCGGCGGCTTCGTCGTCCCGGAGGCTCATCAGCTCGTCCGCCCAGACCCAGAGGCCCGTCGCCACGAAGAGCGGCAGCGCGGCGATGTACACGGTGCGGGTGAGATCGCCGGTCTGAACCAGGTAGGCGCCCAGCACGGGCAGCAGGCCGAACCCCTCGCAGAGCACGATCTCGCGGCCGATCCTGCGTCGAAAGCCGAACGGCGGAACCAGGTAGAGCACACCGGTGAAGAGCGCCATGAACCCCCAGACGAGGAGCGCGCCCCCTGGGACGAGCACGCTCAGATGCTGCACGAGCACGCTCCCCGCGACGATGCAGGCGGCCGACGACGTCATGAGCCGCAGCCGCGGCCACGCCCGCGTCTCTTCACCGTCCAACCAGGCCCGCAGGAACGAGAATCCGGCATGGATGAGCACGGTGGCCGCCAGGAACTCGGCCGCGGCGAGGGCCCTGAACTCGAAGCCCGCCGGACGGAGCCAGAAGGGCAGCGTCGTGCCTACGGCCGCCGGCAGCAACGAGGCCGTCCAGTAGCGGAACCCGGCGAAATGGAGGAAGTCGTGCGGGGGATCGTCCGCTGCTCCCGGCTCAGGCGTCATCCTCGGGTTCCGGCTCACCGAGCCGCGGCGGCTCGCGGTTCTCCAGGAGCGCGTCCATGAACTCCTGATGCTCCCGCATGCGCCCCTGCTCACTTTCGAGGGCGTCGATCCGCTCCTCGATGCGTCTCAGGATCGGGAGGAGGTCGGCTCCGTCTCCCACTCCCGCTGCGCCGCCTCCCGATTCCAACCGCCTCTCGATCGCGCGACCCAGGGCCCGCGCCACGGGATAGAGCACCCCGATCGCGCCGACGATCAGTGCGATCACGATCAGGTTCAAGAACATCATCGGTATCACGGTCAATCCCCGCTCGTGCGTTGCGCCTCGACATGCGCTTCCACTGGAATATGGTCGGGAAGCCACTCCGGGGAATCTTCCGCCCCACCTGCCTCCAGCGCCGCCAACCTCGCCTCGAGCCTCTTTCGCTCCTCGTCCGCGGCCAGTTGCCGGAAGGCCGCGGAGGCCGGAAGCGTCGCGAGGGCCACTCCGAGCGTGAGGGTGAGGGGGCGCCCCTCGACCAGCCCGAGATCGATCAGGACGATCGAGATGCACAGGGCGGCGAAACCTCCGAACGTGGCGCCGACGCGCGTCGTGCAGCTGGCCGAGATCGCCAGCTCGTCGAGGAGGTCGTTCAGCGCCAGCAAACGGTCGGCCGGGTCGGTGGTCTCCGACAGCATGCGATCGATGTCCGCCTCCCAGGCGCTCGCGACGGTATCGAGGCGGTGCCGGATCAGCGCCCAGGCAGGCACGGCGGCCACGATGATGCCGACGACGATCACCAGGGTCGATGGATCCATGGCTCAGTCGTCGCCCGTCGTCACCGGGCCGCCTGCCGGATCCTCTCCCATGGCCGGCAGCTTACACTTCCCGACCACCTCCAACCCGCTCTCCGGCATAGAGCTTGTCGTAGAACTCCCGGTCCTCCGCAAGCTTCCCGACCTCCGACTGCATCGCGCTCAGGATGTCTTCCAATCGGGCCATCCTCACCTCCATGCCGGCAGCCTCGGGCGGCGCGGGGGGTGGTGGCGGCCGGAGCTGCCTGCGCGCGCCCCGGTCCCACGACCACAGGCCCGCGACCCCGAACCCGAGTCCAAAGATCAGGAATGGCTCCCACACGGGCGCGGCCCCCGCACCGAACAGGAGGCCCGCGCCGATCATCTGCAGAACCGCACCCGTCCACTTGCCCATCCGTCTCCTCCCGTATCGCGTTTCGTGCGACTTCCCGCGGCCACCTCCCGCCACCAGCCGGTAGAGCACCACGTGCGGAACGTCCATCCCGTCCCGGCGAATCCCCGGAACGACCTCCGCCCGCCAATCTCTGTGGCCCGCAGCTCAGTTGCAAGCAGCGGAGAAGAGAGAGGCCCCTCCCGGGCATCCGCCGGAGCCGCGACGGCATCCAGACTCGCCATCGTTGGTGGGGGGGACGTCCCCCGGCTATCCTACGAGTCCTTCTCCCACGCGGGATACGACCCATCGTGACCCCGACCTTCCCAGCGATCGCGCGCGGATCCCGGCGCGCCGGCCTGCCCCGTCCCACGCCGGCAGTCCTCGGCCTCGCCCTGTGCCTGTGGGCGATGACACCACGGCCGGCCGGCGCGCAGCGGCAGACGATCGAAGTCCCGGTGCCCAGGCCGATGCCGACCGTGGTGGAGCGTGCCGACCGGCTCCTGGACGCAGGAAACGTGCGCGGTTCATTGGACCTCCTCGAGGCCCGGCTCGCCGCCGATCCGGCCGACTTCGAGTCGCGCTGGCGTGCCGCGCGCGCGGCGCTCTACCTGGGGATCCTCGCAACGGGCACGAACGTCGAGACGACGTGGTATCGAAGGGCGATGGCCCACGCGGACACGGCGCTCGCCGAGCGCCCGAACGACGTGAACGCACTCCGTTGGGCGGTCGCGGCGAAGGGGAGTCTGGCCGAGCTGACCGGCGCGCAGGAGACGGTCGGGCTGGCCAACGAGGTATGGACGCTCGTCCACCGACTCCTCGACATCGATCCGAACGACGCGCTCGGCCACGACACGCTCGGCTCCCTCAACTACCGGGTGATGATCCTCAGCTCGTTCAAGCGCACGCTCGGCCGGATCTTCATGGGAGGTGAGATCCTGTCGGCGGCGAATTGGCCCGACGCCCTGAAGCACCACCGCAGGGCCGTGGAGCTCGAGCCGGGTAACATCCTCTACCGGGTCGACCTGGCAAACACGCTCGCGAGGCTCGGGCACCGCGACGAGGCCCTCGCCCAGCTCGAGATCGCGGTCTCTCTGCCGGAGCGGCTGCCCGTCGACGGAGAGTTCAGGGATCGCGCCGAGCGTCGGCTGGCCGAGCTTCGGCGGCTCGAGCGGGAGCGCCGGAGCTCCACGCTGACGCTTCACTGCTCGAAGGCGCGGGTCCTGGCCAGAAAGGCGAGGTCGGGCCATATGCCCTCGCCGAGATGCTCCTGGCTCCACGCCGCCAGCGGCGACTCCGCGGCCCCGCGTCCTCCGGGCTCGACCCGACAGGCCTCGGCGTAGTCGCAGTACCGGCAGTCGCCCGCGTCGTCGGTGGGCACGAACGAGCCCGCCGCCACCCCGTCCAGCATGAGCCCGAGCAAGTCGGGCAGAGGCTGGAGGTCCTGGCGCCGGTACGCGTGGATCTCGTTCTCGCCCCTTCGGGTGGGGAAGTGATACTCACCCGCTACGACCTCGCCCCCCACCAGACGCTCCACCGCCTCCGCGTAGATCGCGTGCTGCAGGCGGCGGCCGCCGTGGAAGGCGCCTTTCCCTCGCTGATAGTCCCGGGCCACGCCGGTCTTGTAGTCGATCACGTAAAGGCCCTGCAGGTTCTCGTCGACCCGATCGACGGCGCCGCGCAGCCGGACCTCACCGCCGGGGACCTCGAGAATGAGCGGCTCGCGCTCCCCCAGGCCGAACCGGAACTCGAGCGCCACCCACGGCGCGTCGTGCTCCCGAATCATCCGCACGAACGAGCGCACGTCTTCTTCGAGCGCCGCGACCTCCCGCCGCAGGACACCCTCTCCCGGGGAGGGGACCTCGGCGCGCACTCTAGCCGCTTCCTCCGCGAGCGTCTCGAGCGCGAGCCCCTCGAACGCCGGGTCTTCGGGACGGATCCTGCGGGCGCGAGCCTCACGCAGCGTAGCCTCGTAGACCGCGTGCAGCAGCCCGCCCCGCCGCATCGGGTCGAGCCAGCGATCGGGGTCGAGCTCCGGGTCGTCGGGCGGCCGGGCCCGCAGCACGTTGCCGTAGAAGTACCGGAGCGGGCACGCTCCCAGATCCTCCAGCCGGCTCGCCGAGAGAACCAGCTCGTGATTGAGGCGAGGGTCGAGCCGCTCCGCCCGTGGCTCGACGACCCCGTGATGCGGGCCCGGCGGTCCCCCGCGACGCGCCTCCCGGGCCGAGAGTCCCGCGTCGAGCCGCCCGAACGCGGCGCGTACCGCCCCCACCCCGGCGCGCAGCACCCCCCCGCTCCCGAGCGCGCGCATCCAGACGTCGTCGCGGTCCAGGGCGAGGCCACCCTCACGCGGAAGCGCGCAGGCGAGGTCCCCCAGCTCCCGGTGCAGGCCCTCGAAGTCGATCGCCGGGTCGCGACGCCGCAGTCGCAGCGCCTGAAGCAGAACCGGCGAGGGCGCCACCGAGCGCGCCTGCACCGCGTCCCACGCTCCGTAGCTGAGCGTCACCTCGCTGCCGAGCCGGGCGAAGAGCGCCGCGAACCGGAAGACCCTCTCGCGCAGCAGCTCGGCCGACGTGGGCAGGCCGTCGCCGAGCATCCGGCGGTCGACGTCCGGAAGCACCGGGTCCTGCGTCGCGCCACCCGGCACGCGCTCTGCGTCGAGGCCGACCACGAACACCGCCTTCCGCCCCGACAGGCCCCCGTGCTCGAGATCCGAAAGGTGCAGGTGCCCGCCTTCGGAACTCCACGGCGCCCCCCCCTCCTCCTCCTCCGCGTCCGGTCCGCGATCCGGCGCGCGAACGCGCACGTCCAGGTGGCGCCGGAGGATGCTGATCGCCGCCTCGAAGTTCGTGCGCCGCTGCAGCGTCGCTTCGACCCGCTCGAGGATGCGCCCGACCTCGTCCCGGGCGGTGGCATCCGGCCCCCTGCCCTTCGGTACGCGGCGCAGAAAAGCGCGCAGCCCACGGGCCAGCTCCGCGGGCGAGACCGGAGCGCCGCCCTCGCCCATCCGGTCGGGCACCGAGGGCGTCGCCTTGAGCGCCGGGAAGAGGATCGATCGAAGCGCCTCGAGCTCGCCGTGGGTCTGCCCGATCCGTCGCCGAAACGCCTCCGGTGACTCGCGCCGACGGGGCTCCGCCCCCTCGAGCGCCGTGAGCGCGCCACGGACCTGGGTCCGGTAGCGACGTCGGCCCCAACCTATGCGCAGCGACCGGAAGCGCCGTGCGAGATCCGCGGGAGCATGGTAGGCGCGCCTCCGCGGGGGCCGAAGATCACCAGCCTCCAGGAGGCGGCGCACGGGACTCGCCTGGAACCCCTCGGCCACCCAGTCGAGGTAGGCCTGGACCACGCGCCCGATCCGGGTGCGCTCGAGGGGAAGCCCGACGGCGAACGTCACCGGCACACCCAGACGAACCGAAAGCGCGTGCAGCGCCGAGCCGTATGCCACCGGATCCGAGGCGACGATCTCCACTTCGTCCCACGCGAGCCCCGCGGCCTGCACCCGGCGGAAGACCTCGCGCAGCTCGTCGTTGATGGAAGCGGCCCGGAAGAGCTCGATGCGGTCCGACGCCGGCTGGGCGGCGGCTTGGCGCGGATCGGCCAGGAACGCCGCCGCGCTCCGGGGCTCGGCGGCCCGCCAGAGGAGCCCCGGGGGTGGCTCGAGGCCGATCACCGGATCGGTCTCAAGCAGCTCGGCGCCGCGGGACCGCAGCGCCTGGAGAAGCCGGCCCACCAGCCCGCGGCAGCCCAGCCCCGGCAAGAGCGCCACGACATCGGTTCCGAGGGAGGCAGGCAGGCCGTGCGCGTCGGCCTCCAGCGCGTCCAGCGCGAGCTCCAGAACGGTCGCGGTATCGGCGCGACGACGTTCGCCCAGGAGCCTCTCGTAACGGTGGAGCACCCGGGTCACGAACCGGCGCCGCCCCCCCTCTCCCGGCCCCGTCCGGCGCGCGGACGCCGCATCCAGTCCCGCCAGCCGGAGCGCGGTCACGGCGCCGTGGACCGCTTCGCGGAAGCCCACGCCCTCCGCCAACTCCTCGAGCTCTCCGTGGCCACCGGCCCGGACCGTGTCGTCGAGCGCATCGTCGAGGAGCGCTTGCTGATCGAACGGATCGAGAAGGCGCAGGCCCGGGCGCTCGAGCGTCTCCCGGGCCAGAGACAGCGCGAGGGGACGGGGGGTGGTGACCTCGAAGCCCACCCAGCCCGTCCCCTCCAACGCTACGCGACGGAGAAGCTCCCGCGCCCCGCCCGCGGTGGAAGCTACCACGAGCTTTCGGTCGAGCGGACGCTCCCTCGCGAGGCGGGCGAGAGCGTCGACGAGGCGCGGAGCATGGTTCGTCACTTCACGAACAGCATATCCCTGTAGGTCGGTACGGGCCACACGTCGTCCGGGACCACCTTCTCGAGACGGTCCACGACGCTGCGCACGGCGGCCATCGCGGGAATGATGTTCTCCCGCATGTGATCGGCCTTCGTGTGCACCGTGTCTCCACCGAGCTCGGCGTTCTGCTCGATGAGCACGTCGAGCTGGTCCGACAGCTCGTCGATCAGCACGGTCAGCTTGCGCGCCGTGGCGACGATGCCCTCCACCTTGATGCCCACGCTGTCGGCGCGCTGCGCCGTCGTGACCAGCTCGCTCAGATACCGGGTCGCCGCGGGCAGGATCATCGTGCTGGCCATGTGCGCCGCGGTCTCGCCCTCGATGTTGATCGTCTTGAAGTACTGCTCCAGGTAGATCTCGAAGCGCGACTCGAGCTCCCTCTTGGAGAGCACGCCGTACTTCTCGAAGAGCGCGGCGTTCTTCGCCTCGACCAGGGCCGGAAGCGCGTCGAGCGTGTTGCGCCTGTTGAGGAGCCCGCGCCGCTCGGCCTCTTCCACCCACTCGGGCGCGTAGTTGTCACCGTTGAAGACCACGTGTTTGAACCCGTGGATCTCCTCGGCCAGCAGCGTGCGGAGCGCGTCGTCGAACGACGTGCCGTTCTCCAGTGCGCCCTCGAGCTTGGTGGCCAGCTCGTCGATCGACTCGGCCACGATCGTGTTGAGCACGGTCGCCGGGAACGAGATGCTCTGCGAGCCCCCCAGCGCCCGGAACTCGAACTTGTTGCCCGTGAACGCGAAGGGTGAGGTACGGTTCCGGTCTCCCGCGTGCTTGGGCAGACGCGGTAGCACCTGCACGCCGAGACCCAGCAGGCCGCTCACCTTGCTGGACTTGGCCTCACCGACGCTCTCGACCTGCTCGAAGATGTCCTGGAGCTGATCGCCCACGAACGCCGAGATGATGGCGGGCGGCGCTTCGTTGGCTCCGAGTCGGTGGTCGTTGCCCGCGTGGGCGACGGCCGCCCGCATCAGATCCTGGTGACGCGCCACGGCCTTCAGCACGGCGCTGCAGAAGAACAGGAACTGCATGTTCTCGTGCGGCGTCTCGCCCGGCTCCAACAGGTTCTGGTCGTCGGTTCCGAACGACCAGTTCAGGTGCTTGCCGCTTCCGTTCACGCCCGAGAAGGGCTTTTCGTGCAGCACGCACGCCAGGCCGTACTTGCGGGCGATGCGCTGCATGGTCGACATCATGAGCTGCTGATGGTCGGCCGCCTGGTTCGCGTCCTCGAAGATCGGCGCCATCTCGTACTGCCCCGGGGCCACCTCGTTGTGACGCGTCTTGAGCGGCACACCGAGCTTGTAGAGCTCGGTCTCCACTTCGTTCATGTACTCGAGCACACGCTCCGGGATCGATCCGAAGTAGTGGTCCTCCATCTCCTGCCCCTTCGGCGGCTGGGCGCCGAAGAGCGTCCTGCCCGTGGTGACCAGATCGGGACGGCGGTAAAAGAACTCCTGGTCGATCAGGAAGAACTCCTGCTCGGGCCCGAGCGTGGCGCGCACGGCCTGGGGCGGGCTGCCGAAGAGGCGCAGCGCGCGCCGCGCCTGCTCGTCCAGCGCATGCATCGAGCGCAGGAGCGGCGTCTTCTTGTCGAGCGCGTCGCCCGTCCACGACGCGAACGCCGTCGGAATGCACAGATACGCCCCACCGTTGTTCTGCATCAGGAACGCCGGCGACGTCGGATCCCACGCGGTGTAGCCCCGGGCCTCGAACGTCGCCCGCAACCCGCCCGACGGGAACGAAGACGCGTCCGGCTCGCCCTGCACGAGCTCCTTGCCGCTGAACTCCGTCATCGCGCGTCCGTCACCGAGGGGCACGAGGAACGAGTCGTGCTTCTCGGCCGTGAGACCCGTCAGTGGCTGGAACCAATGCGTGAAGTGGGTGGCCCCCTTCTCCATGGCCCACTCCTTCATGGCCACCGCGACCGCGTCCGCGACGGAGGGATCGAGCTCGCTGCCGTTCCGGACGGTGGAGAGCAGCGCCTCGTACTGCGGCTTTGGCAGTCGGGACTTCATCTGGTGGAGGCCGAAGAGGTTCTCTCCGAAGACCTCCTCGAGACTGGGACGCTTCTCGTCGCCACCGTTCGAGACCACGGGAGGGGAGGTGTAGGTGGCAGCGGCCAGAATGTCGAAGCGGGGAATGACTCGGGTCATGGAACAGGGTCCTCCGTCGGACGGGTCCTTGAGATCTCACCCAACCAAGCTGTCGTGACCCCCAGGTGGCGACAAGAGGAGCAAGGACCTATTTTGCATAAATATATTTACGTTAATTATTATAGATTAGCTCATTTTGCGGGGTATAGGCGATGGCCTTTTTCGGTCGCCACGGGGAGTTGGGCATGCTCCGCTCGGCTCTCGATCGGCCGGAGGCGTCCCTGCTGAGGGTCACCGGCCCTCGGGGTGTGGGCAAGACGACCCTGGTGCACAGAGCCCTCGAAGGGGTCTCCGCACTTCATCATCGGGTCCCTCCGCTTCCCGAGCCCCAGCAGCGGGAGGCGCTGGCCCGGCACCTGCGGGCGGGGGCGAGTCCGTTGGACCCTGCGGCGAGGGGCGACGCCGACCCGGCCCGCTCCTGGGAATCCCTCTTCGGCGAGCTGGTCTCGGCCGCCCCCACCGAGGGAGCGGCGCTCGTTCTCGTGCTCGACGACGCGCACCGGCTCACGGAGGCCCGGGCCCGGGCGCTCGCGCCGCTGGAGCACGCCATCGAACGCGCACGGGCCGAAAGCCGGAGGGTCCACGTGGTTCTGGTCGGGCGTCCGGGAGACCTTCCCGGCGACGGCGAGCCCACGGTGCGCCTGGGACCTCTTCCCTTCCGCGCCGCCGCGCCGCTCCTTCCCGGCTCCGAGGCCAGGGACCGGATCCGCGCCTACGCTGTCTTCGGGGGGCTGCCCGCCCACCTGACGCTGCTGGACCCGGAGCAGACGCTCGCCACGAATCTCCGCAAGGCCGTTCTCGAGTCGGGCTCCCCGCTCACCGACGCCGGTATCGACCTTCTCGAGCGTGACTTCCAGACCCCCTCCCGCTACGCCGCCATCCTGGCGACCCTGGCGCTCGGCGAGGCGGATTGGAGCCGTGTGCACGACGGGGTATCCGACCTGACCCGGGGCGGACAGGTCGCGCCGTACCTGAACAAGCTCGAAGAGCTCGGGTTGGTGGAGATCCGCCGGTCGCTCGACGCACGCCCCCGGACCCGCAGCCGGCGCTACGCCATCACCGACCCGTTCGTCGCGTTCTGGTTTCGCTTCGTGCTCCCGTGGAGGAGCGGCGCCGAGGGCGGGACCGAAGCGCTCGTGGCCGCGGTCCGACGCGACCTCGACACCCACGTCGCCCGGATCTTCCCGGGCATCTGTCGCCAGTACATGGCCCTCGACGTAATGGAGTCCGTCGGCGTCAACGCTCGCGAGCAGGGGAGCCTCTGGGGATCGGGCTACGACATCGACGTCGCCGGGGTTCTGCAGTCGGGCGCGGCGTTCTACGGGCGAACCGTCTGGACGGATGAGGCCGTGGGGGTCAGGGCGCTCGAGGGCCTGGACGCCGAGATCGGAGAGACACGCTACGGGTTCGGGCGGGAGTCACGCCTGCGCGTCGTGTTCTCCGGCGGCGGTTTCACGGCCGGTCTGGAACGCGCCGCCGCGCGGCGCCTCGACGTGCTGCTGGTGGGGGCGGAGGGAATCGTGGGAGCGTAGGCTCAGCGCCCGGCCGCCCGCACCAGCAGGAGGTTCGCCTCGTGCGTCTCGCGGTAGAAGGGTGTCAGGTCGTCGGCCTCGGCGGGCTCCCGGCCTCGGCCGAGGTCCCGCAGATAAGCCGCCGTACGCTCGATCGACTCGGATCCTCCGACGGATCCGTGCGAGGGCACCACGATCTTCACCCGCTCGTCTCCGCTCCATCGCTCGAGCGAGGCCACCCACCCGTCGACGGCATCCGCGTCGTTCACGAACGGCAACGGCGTCTCGACCGCGTCGCCCGCGAGCAGGACACCCCACTCCGGGACCAGCCCAACGATCGAGTCGGGCGTGTGCCCCGGCAGCGCGTAGAGCTCGAGCGTGAGGCCGCCGAGGTCCATCGTGAACCCGTCGGTGAAGGTGCGGGTGGGAGGTACCAGGCGGACGGCGCCCCACGCCGCGGCGTCCGAAGCCTGTCGCCGGGCGAGCTCCTCGGACACGTCGCCGCCGAAGCGGGCGAGGGCCGCCTCGTGCGCCACCACCTCCTCCACGCCCACGAGCCCACACGTGCCCCAGGCATGATCCCAGTCGGCGTGGCTGTAGACGACCACGCGCGGCAACCCACCGACCAGGTCACGCACCGGCTCCATCTGTCGGGGATGCGCGAGCGTGTCCCACACGACCACCCGTGACGTCCCCAGGAGCAGGACCGAGCGAACGTCGAAGCGCTCCACCTCCGCCTCCAGCAAGAGGAGACCGGGACGGAGCGCGCGCGGGGTCGGAGGGAGCATGCGGTATCCTGCCACAAGGGCTGCCTTGCGGAAAGACTACCCGTCGAATGACGTACATCCTCTGAGAGGCACCGGAGGCCGGTCGCCGCGTGCGTGCGGCGTGACGGGCGGTCGAGTTCAGACCCTCGCGGGAGGTTCAGATCATGATCGGACGGTTCGGGCTCACGATCCTCGCCCTCACCACGGCCTGCGCGCCTCGGGGTCCGGCTACCGGCGTCCCGGTCCAGGACGCGGGCCACGGAGTCGGGCAACGATTCCGGGTGCTCATCCCCCCGCTCGAGCCTCTGCAGAGCGCCAACGACAACTTCGGCAAGGATGCGGCCCAGAAGCTCCGCGACCTGATCAACGGATTGGCGACGCACCAGCCGGTCAAGGAAGGCGAGATCAAGGATGCGCTCAAACGCTTCAAGGTGAACATGGACGACCTCGACTGCGCGGGGACCCGGCAACTCGCCGCCCGGATCGACGCACAGCTCGCTCTGTGCGCCTCCTACCAGGATCAGGGCGAGAAGCAGGAGGTCGTGAACGCCACGTTCTACGACGTGGCGAGCGGAGAGTCGTTCAAGGTCGAGACCCACACCTTCGGAGAGAGGCAGGCCGACGCCGCGGCGGCGTACATCTTCAATGCCTTCGACACCTACGTCCGGCAAATCAGTGCGGCGCGATACTGCGACCTGTACGCGCAGAGCAAGGACTTCGCGAACGCGATGGAGAAGTGCGACCAGTCCATCGAGCTGAACCCGGACGCGATCGGGAGCCGGTATACGCGGGCCAACATCCTCTTCCAGCAGGAGAAGTACGCCGAGGCGATGCAGGAGCTGACACGGATCCTGGAACAGGACCCCGACCACCAGGACGCGCTCTCCCTGGCGGGCTACATCAGCGCGACCCAGGGTCGGGCCGAGGATGCGAGGGCCTACTATCAGCGGTACCTGGACCTGAACCCGTCCGATGCGCAGGTCCGGATGAAGATCGCGTACGACCTGGCGAAGGCGGGCGATCCGGTCGGCGCCATGCAGCTCATCAAGGTGGGGCTCGACGTGAATCCGGACGACCCCGACCTCCTCGAGCAGTACGCGAGCTTCGCGTTCAACGCGGCGTTGCAGGCCGACGACCAGGTGAACGACAGCGCCGACGTGCCCGCAGAAGCGATAAAGTACTACCGCGAAGCCATCCAGGCCGGTGAGAAGGTCTTCGCGGCCAAGGGCGACGAGACATCCGTCGTCCTGCTCCGCAATTCGATCACGGCCTATCTCAAGCTGGATGCCGTGGACAGCGCGTTGCAGCTCGCGCAGGAGGCCGTCCAGGCGCACCCGGCCGAGGACCAGATCTGGTCGGCGTACGCCAACGCCCTGCACGAGAGCGGGCGACTCGACGAAGCCATCGCAGCGCTGGACTCGGCCAAGCGGATCAATCCCTCCGACGCGAACATCAGCCTGCGGCAGGGGAGCTGGCTCATCCAGGCCGGACGGCTGACGGACGCGGTCGGGGTGCTCCGAGCGAGGGCGGCCGGGAGCAGGGAGGACGCGGACCGGGCCGCACAGATGATCTTCGGGGACGCCTACAACAACGGCGTCCGGAAGGAGCGCTACGGCTACGGCATCCAGGGCCTGGCGGCCGCCCTGGATCTGCCGAACCTGAGCGCGGGCATGCGGCACCAACTGACCTTCTGGCAAGCCTACGCCATCTACCAGTCGGCCATCGCCGAGCAGAAGCCGCAGTCCCTCGCCACGGCCAAAGCCACCTTGCCCAAGTTCCGGCGTGTGCTCGAGCTCCTGAAGAACGTAGGCGACTACCCGGCGAACGTGAAGGTCGATCTGAACCAGATGATCACCAACTGCAACCAGTACGTCGACATCCAGCAGGCGATCATCAAGCGGGGCAGTTGAGGGGACCGTCGGGCACGACAGCACCGGGGGCGGAGCGTAAGCGTGAGCAGGGCGACGGGAGCGTCGGAAAGCCTGTCGCCCGCGCCCGCGCCGTCGCATACTGGTTGACGATCAAACCTCCTGCCCCCGGGTACCATGACCGCCCTCCGCCGCCTGATCCACGAGATCCACCGCCGCTCCCTATGGCAGATCGTGTCCATCTACCTCGTGGGCTCGTGGGGTGCCCTCCAGGTGGCGGACCAGGTCACCCAGAGCGCGGGTCTTCCCGACTGGGTCCCGTCGGTGGCGTTGATTCTCCTGGTCATCGGGCTGCCCATCGTCGCGGCCACGGCCTTCATCCAGGAGGGCGTGTCCCACGGCGACGCGGGCACGACCGACGGAGTCCCCGGCGCCGAGCCGATGGAGAACCTGGCCGCCGGCACCGGCTCCCTGGATCTTCGGCGTACCCGGCCGTCTCCTCTGAGCGGGCTGTTCACCTGGAAGAACGCCGTCACCGGGGGCGTGTTGGCGGGCCTCCTCCTGGCGGTGCTGGTAGGCGGCTACTTCGCCATGCGGGCCGCGGGCATCGGACCGGTGGCTTCCCTGGCGGCCCAGGGGATCATCGACGCCGGGGAGCCGGTGATCCTCTCGGAGTTCCACAACACCTCCAACGATCCGTCTCTGGGTGGCGTGGTCACCGAGGCGCTCCGCGTGGACCTGGCGTCGTCCAGCGCCCTGGCCTTGGTGCCCGCCAGCCGGATCTCCGAAGTGCTGGAGCGCATGCACCGCGACCCCTCCGAGCCCCTCACCGCCGACCTGGCCACCGAGGTGGCAGTGCGCGACGGCATCAAGGCGGTCGTCGAAGGCGAGGTGGGCTCGGCAGGCTCGGGCTACATCCTGGTGGCCACGCTGCGCTCGGCGGAATCGGGCGTGGCCCTGGCCACCTTCCGGCGCACCGCAAAGGGGCCCGACGGGGTCATCGACGCCATCGACGGCCTGTCCCAGGACATCCGCGAGAAGGCTGGCGAGTCGCTCAGGAGCATCAAGGCCGAGGCGCCCCTGGAGGCCGTGACCACCACCTCGTTGGACGCGCTGCGGAAGTACTCCGAGGCCGAGGCCCTTTCCGATCAAGGGGAAGCCCGTCGCGCCCGGACGCTGCTTCGTGAAGCCGTGGCGGAAGACCCGGCCTTCGCCATGGCGTGGCGGAAGCTCTCGGTGGTGATCCAGACCGCCGGAGGGGAGCCCGGTGAGGAGGAGGACGCGGCCACCCGGGCCTACGACCTCCGGGACCACCTCACCGAGCGGGAGCGCCTGCACGCGACGGCCTACTACAACAACGTCGTCACGCACGACGCGACGGCGCAGATCGAAGCGTACCAGGCCCTCCTCGAGAAGTGGCCCGACGACGCCAGCGCCCTCAACAACCTGGCCATCGCCTATGGATCTCAGGGCCGGTGGGAGGACGGTCTCACCCTCCTGCGGCGTGCGGTGTCGGGACCGGGTGAGTCCAGCGCGGCGTGGACGAACCTGGTTGCCGGGTACACATCCCTCGGGGATCTCGATTCGGCCCGCCAGGCGCTGGATACCCTGGAGGACCGCTACCCGAAGCGCACCGCGTGGAATCTGTGGGATCGTTGGCAGTTGGAGATCGTGGCGGGGAACTTCGGCGAAGCACACCGACTGGGGGAGCGCATGGCGCAGCTTCCCGACGTGGCCCCCGGGTGGCGCTCCGGCGGTTCGTACATGATGGCGATGACGGACGGAGCGCAGGGCAAGCTCTCCGAGGGCCTGAAGCACGTCCGTACGGAGCAGGATGCGGAGCGCGCCGACGAGCGCTTCGATGACGCGCTCACCAGTGGGCTGGACGAGGCGGATCTGCAGTACCTTCTGCTTCCTGGCAGCTCGCAGCCGCGGCAGACCCTCACCGAGACCCTGTCCTCCGGCGATCTGGAGAAGACCCCTCCGGCGGCCCGGCCCTACGAGCGACTCGTGCACCAGTTCGGCGCCGCCGGGTTGATGGATGAAGCCCACACGCAGTTGGCGGCCTGGGAGAAGGTGGTGAAGACCGGCTCCGCCCTCACGGGCGCTCGCCGGTACCTCGACGCTCTGGCTCTCCCCGACGAGGGCGCCACCCTCGGTGCCCTGGAGCGACTTCGGAACGAGCTGCCGTGTCCCGGCTGCTTCGTGTGGCGTATGGCGGAGATGAGCCAGGAGACGGGGCAGTTCGAGCGGGCGGCACAGCTCTACGAGCAGAGCGTGGCACGGGAGCAGATCGGGCTGCCCTTCGGCGTCGTCCGCGTGTTGGCCCAGGAGCGGCTGGGGCAGGTGTACGAGGCACTCGGAGACAGCGCCAAGGCGGCTGAGCACTACGCGAAGTTCGCCGAGGCCTGGGCCGACGCCGACCCGTCGCTTCAGCGCAGGGTGCGTGTGGCGAGGAAGAGGGCCGAGGAGCTCGGCGGGTAGCTACGCGCGGGTCGGTGGCAGATCGACGTTGCCGATGACCGCAGCCCGACCAACCGGTCGAGCGTCATCCTCTGGGTGAACTTCGGGGACCGACGTTTCGTCTTCCTGGGTCGTCGGTGTCGGTCACGTCAGCTCCATGACCTGCCAGTTCGCACCGGGCAAGGCCAATGTGTGGGCTTACCTCTCCGCGCTGCCGCCCGTCGCGTCGAAGAAGTGACGAGACGGAGTCGCCGGCCTTCCAACGGAAGTCGAGCTCACACCCTTCCGCCCGAACGATGCGTCAGACATCCAGATTCTTCACGTACTTGGCGTTCTTCTCGATGAACTGGCGGCGCGGCTCGACCTCGTCGCCCATGAGGCGGTCGAAGAGCTGGGAAGCGATCGCCGCGTCCTCGATGGCGACCTGGAGGACCGTGCGTGAGTCGGGATCCATGGTGGTCTTCCAGAGCTGATCCGGGTTCATCTCCCCGAGACCCTTGTAGCGCTGGATGCTCACGCCTCTAGCCTCCCCGTCCTTGCCCGCGAGCCTCCTCATGTAGTCGTCGCGCTCGTCCTCGGTGTAGGCGTAGAGCTCCTGCTTTCCCTTATGCAGACGGTAGAGGGGCGGCTGCGCGATGTAGACGTAGCCCGCCTCCACCAGCTCCCGCATCTGACGGAAGAAGAAGGTGAGCAGCAGGGTGCGGATGTGGGCGCCGTCCACGTCGGCGTCGGTCATGATGATGATCTTGTGGTAGCGCGCGCTGCCCAGCTCGAAGTCGTCCTTGATGCCCGCGCCGATCGCCGTGATCATCGCGCGGATCTCGTCGTTCGAGAGGATCTTGTCGATGCGGGCGCGCTCCACGTTGAGGATCTTGCCTTTCAAGGGCAGGATGGCCTGATAGGAGCGGTCGCGACCCTGCTTGGCCGAGCCGCCCGCGGAGTCGCCCTCCACCAGATACAGTTCACAGAGCGAAGGGTCCGAGATCGAGCAGTCCGCGAGCTTTCCGGGCAGGACCCCGCCTTCCAGCGCGCTCTTCTTGCGCGCGAGATCGCGCGCCTTGCGCGCTGCCTCGCGTGCCCGAGCCGCCTGCAGGGACTTCTCGATGATGCCCTTGGCGGCCTTGGGGTTCTCCTCCAGGAAGATCGAGAGGTTCTCGTTCACGGCGGTTTCCACGGCGCCGCGCACCTCGCTGTTGCCCAGCTTGGTCTTGGTCTGGCCCTCGAACTGGGGCTCCATGACCCGCACGCTCAGCACGCACGTCAAGCCCTCCCGGACATCGTCCCCGGAAAGGCTCTCGTCCTTCTTGAAGATGTTGTTGCGGCGGGCGTAGTCGTTGATGGTGCGGGTGAGCGCCGCCTTGAAACCGGTGAGGTGCGTCCCGCCTTCGTGGGTGTTGATGTTGTTCACGAAGGCGTGGGTGTTCTCGGCGAAGCCCTGGTCGTACTGGAGCGCCAGCTCGATCTCCGCTTCGGGCTTGCTGGCCTCGAAGTAGCAGACCTTGTCGTGCAGCGCCTGACGGCCCCCCCGCAGGTACCCCACGTACTCGGCCAGTCCACCCTCGTACTGGTAGGCGTCGGACGTCGGTTCGGCGGCGCGCTCGTCCGTGAGCGTGATCTTCAGCCCCTTGTTGAGGAAGGCCAGCTCACGCAGCCGGTTCGAGAGCGTCTCGTAGCTGTAGACCAGCTCGGTGAAGATCTCGGGGTCGGGCTTGAAGTGGGTCTGGGTGCCGCTGCCCGTCGCCTTGCCCAGCTCCTGCAGCTCGGTGGTCTTGATGCCGCGCGCGTAGCGCTGGGTGTAACGCTTTCCGTTCCGGTGGATCTCGACCTCGAGATGCTCGGAGAGCGCGTTCACGACGCTCACGCCCACACCGTGCAGACCGCCCGAGACCTTGTAGGTGTTCTTGTCGAACTTCCCGCCGGCGTGGAGGGTGGTCATCGCCAACTCCACACCCGGCACCTTCTCGGTCGGGTGGACGTCGACCGGAATCCCGCGTCCGTCATCGACGACGGTGACGGAGTTGTCGGGGTGGATCGTGACGCTCACCTCGGAGCAGTACCCGGCCATCGCCTCGTCGATGGAGTTGTCCACCACCTCGTAGACCAGGTGGTGCAACCCCCTCGCGGAGGTCGAGCCGATGTACATGCCCGGGCGCTTGCGCACGGCCTCCAGGCCCTTGAGGACCTGGATCTGTCCAGCAGTGTAGTCGCCGTTGTCCTGCTTCTTCGTCGTGGCCATGTCCGCTCCGCGGGCAGGGGACTCTATTCCGTCTCCGCCAGCACGAAGACGATGCGTTCGAGGGGAGCCTCCGGAACTCGCGCGTTCACGCGCTCGAGGAACTCGCCCTTCATCATGTTCAGCTCCATCAGCCACGCGCTCGTGCGTACCTCCACGAACAGGGTGGCTTCCGACACCCCTTTGGCCCGGGTCACCCGCGCGACGTGCTCACCGACGACCTCGGCCCAGAGTTCCAGCACTTCCATCCGGCGCACTTGCTGCCGCACGCCGTGCTTGTCCAGAATGGAGCCGACCACGTCGCCTATCTTGACCGGCCCCGTACCTCTTCCGGCGTCACTCACGCGTGGACTCTCCCGCCCTGCACGTGCCAGCGCGGCAGGGCGTCCCGGCGGATCCGCACGTCGCTCTCCTTCGGCGCCGTCAGAACCACCTGGCCCACCTCCTCGCGTTCCATGAGCTCGAGGACCCTTTCGCTGCGTCCTCCGTCCAACTCGGCGAAGATGTCGTCCAGGAGAATGATGGGCTCGTGGCCCCTCACCTCCCGGATGGTCCGCGCTTCCACGAGCCTGAGCGCCAACGCCGCCGTCCGGCGCTCGCCCCCCGACCCGTAGTCCCGCAGATCCAGGTCCTCGCCCTCCTCATCCTCCAGACGGAGCCGGAGCTCGTCGCGGTGCGGGCCCACAACGGTGGCCCCCACCCTTCGCTCCCGCTCCGCGGAGTCCATCAGCGCATCGCGGTACGCCCCCGCGACATCACCCTCCGTGGTCACGTCGCCCAGCGGCACGCTGGACCGGTACGCCATGAGCGCCCGCGGTCCGTCGGCGACACCGGCATAATATTCGCCGAATGCGCCACTGCGGCCTTCGATCCAGTCACGCCGAATCTTCACGACCGTGGCACCGGCCCTTACCAGCCCCTGGTTCCACGACGACACTACCGCACCCGGCTGATCGTCCTTCAGCGATGCGTTGCGCCGCGCCAGGATCTTCCTGAAATCCTGGAGCGCCCGCAGGTACGCCGGCTCGCTGAGCGACAGCACGATATCCAGAAACCGCCGTCGTTCGGCCGGGCCTCCGCTCACCAACTCGACGTCCGCCGGACTGAAGACTACCGCACCCAAGCGGCCCAACCCGTCGCTCAATCGCTCGGGCTCGACACCGTCCAGGGTGACCTTCTTCCGCCTGCCCCGCTGCTCGTAGGCCGTGGCGACCTCGGTGGACCGCTCATCTTCGGCATCGTCCACCAGCGTCCCCACGACCCTGAACACACCTTCGTCGAAGGCCACGAGCTGGTCGTCCCGGGACCCTCGAAAGGACCGGAACGTCTCCAGGTAGTAGATAGCCTCCAGGAGGTTGGACTTTCCCTGGGCATTGTCCCCGATGACGGCGACGCCCTCCGGAGGGAGTTCCAGATCCTGGATCCCGAGATTCCGGAAGTGACGGACCGCGAGCCGGGTCAGGCGCACGGGCCGCCGGTTGGGAGAAGCCCACGAAGCATGTGCAAATTTAACGGTTTCCAGAGGTGGTCGCCACCCCGGGTCGAGAACGCGAAAGCGCTTCTCGTGAAACGGTTTTCGGCACGTGGACAGGCCGGAAAACGACGACCGACGGTCCCTCCCGGGACACGCCGTTCAGCGGCCCTGGAATTCGGCCTTCCGCTTCTCCAGGAAGGCCGACATCCCCTCCCTCATGTCGTCGGTGGAGGCGAGCAGGCCGAACAGGGAAGACTCGAAGTCCAGCGCCTCGACCGCGGAGGTATCGAGCGCGCGGTAGATCGACTCGAGCGCCATGCGCACGGCCACGGGCCCGTTGCGGGTGATACGGCGCATGAACGCCTTCGCCTTGTCGAGTAGCTCGGCCCGGGGCACGACCGCCGACACCAGACCCATCCCATGCGCCCGCTCGGCGTCGATATTGTCGCCCGTGAGCGTGATCTCGATCGCGCGTCCCAGCCCCACCAGGCGCGCCAGGCGGATCGTGCCGCCAAAGCCGGGGATGATCCCGAGCCCGACCTCGGGCAGCCCGAATCGGGCGTTCTCCGACGCCAGACGCAGGTGGCATGCGAGGGCCAGCTCACAGCCTCCACCGAGCGCATAGCCCCCCACCGCGGCCAGCACCGGCTTCGGGAAACGCTCGATGGCCAGCAGCACGTCCTGGCCATCCCGGCTGACCTCGACACCGGTGAGCGGGTCCATCTTGGCCAACTCGCCGATGTCGGCGCCCGCGACGAACGCCTTCTCGCCGGCTCCGGTGAGCACCACGCCCCGCACGTCGTCGTCGTCGCGCAGGCTGGAGAAGACCTCTCCCAGCTCGCGGACCACTTCCGCGTTGAGCGCGTTCAGCTTCTCCTGGCGGTCGATGGTCACGACGGCTACGTCGCCGTCCCACTCGACCCGTACGTGCGTGAGATCGGTCATGGTGGGCCCCGTCTCCCCCTGTGCGGCATGGATGGGTCGAATCCGCGGGTGCGGCTTCATTCGAGACCGTGCTCGCGAAGTCGACCATCGGCGTCTCGACGCTGCAAGATAGCGACCCGTGGAACAATGGAAAAACCGATCTCCACCCCTTACCTTTCCGCCCCGCCCACCCCGACCCGCGGTCGCAGTCATGGACCGCCGTCGGCCTCGGCGTCCACGTTCACGGCCGGGCCCCTCCGGCCGCCAAGCAGGGAGTGCGCACCCCATGAGTCGGTCGCTCAACAAGGTCATGCTCATCGGAAACGTCGGAAACGACCCCGAGATTCGCGCCACATCCTCCGGCGCCCGGGTCGCGAAGCTCTCGGTGGCCACGAACCGGTCGTGGTCGGACCGCTCCGGCCAGCAGCAGGAGAAGACCGAGTGGCACCGCCTCACCTTCTTCGGGCGCCTCGTCGACATCGTCGAGCAGTGGGTCAAGAAGGGTGACCGTCTCTACGTGGAGGGTCGCATCGAGTACTCCCAGACACAGGACGATCAGGGTGCCCCCCGGTACTGGACCGACATCGTGGTGAGCGAGATGGTGATGCTCGGCTCGACCGGCTCGGGCGGTGGTGGCGGGAGCTACGGGGGCCCGGACAACCAGTATGGCGGAGGTGGGGGAGTCGGGGGCTCGGAGCCCTCGGGCGGCAGTGACGTGGACGACGACCTGCCCTTCTGAGCTCTGGCCTAGGAGTCCATCCTCAGTCGCGTTTCCGACTTCCAGAGCCCCATGAAATACTCCTCGTAACGATCGGGGTGCTCCCTGTAGTCTGCGAGCCAGACCTCGAAGGGAGGTAGGGCGATTTTGCCCGAGAGCCAGTCCGTGGCGATGCGGACCATCTCCACATATGTGATCTCGCCTCGCCCCCCCTCCTCGCGAAACGCGCGCTGGGCAAGGACATAGATATCATCAGGGCTGAGGTAGAGGAGCAGATCCGCGACCTGAGCCGAGCAGTAGTCCAGATACTTCGCTCGCAGGACTTCGAGGGGCTCGCCGCCATCCGTCTGGCCTGCGCCCACGGCGGTCCTCCCGCTGGACATGAAAAACCCCTCCGACTCGCCCCGCAGAGCGCGCCATCGGGGCTCGATGGCGCCCTACGTATGAGCCGGAAGGGTGAGAAGCGCAAGCCTCAGGAGATTGCCTGGGATGCCTCCTGCACGACCTCACCAGCGCCTTCATTCTGCTCACGCAGATGCCGGTAGATGGATCGGCGGGTCAGTCCGTACAGGACTACGCGGCTCAGAAACTCGGGATCGGTCCGTTGGACTTCCTCGGCCTGAGCAGCGATGTCCCTCGGTAGCCGGACATTCAGCTGTACGGAGCACGTTTCCCACATAGACACACCTCGGACCCGGATCTAGAGGTTGAAAAAGTTACAATTTTGCGGATGCCGCCCATCGCGCACAACTGGGGCAGTGGCCAGGACGGGAGGCGCCGGCACCGCCCGTGGGCGGAGACTACACTAAGGCCCCATCCAAGGTGGCGCAACCCTTTCGTTGTCGAGAGCGGAATAAACGACAAGATATGTAAGTCGTTGGCCAACATTAACTTACGAATTCGGCCAAATCGTCAAAACCAGGTGTTCCCGATTGCGATCGCAACTTAATACGCAACTCCCTCTCCGGACGCAAATGCAAGTGGCGCATTGGTTTTCGGAGAGGGAGCCGGTAACGATCCCCGAGGTTCGCTCAGGAACTTTTTTGCAAAAAAACGGTCACGGAAGAGATGACCGGAGAAAGGCCTCGAGCGTGGCCGGCGTGAAGGAGAGGAAGCGCTCGCGAAGCTCGGTGAGATCGCTTTCGCAGAAGATCGCGGTCGTCCGGTGGACGCGCGTTCCCGGCTCCGCTTCGAAGGAGATGAAGCCACGCCACACGCCCTGGTCCCGGAACGATCGGAGATTGGCTCGCCAGGGCCGACCCTCGAAGCGGAGCTGCCGCACCTCCAGCGTCGACGGTGCGCTGGCGGTCGGCGCGGCGGCCGACTGGTCCAGGTCCTTCAGGTGAGCTTCCGGATTCCGTTCCAGATCGTCACGCCACACCTCGAACGGAGGAAGCGGGAGAATCGTCTCGCAGTAGCGGACGAGGAGCGAGAGTGGATCCTCGAGCTCCTCGGGTCTGCCCGGATCCATCTCACGCGCCCGTCGGTAGAGGGGGCGGATCGCCTCGCGGGGCAGCAAGCGAACGAGGCGCGCCGCCTGGGCACGACGATAGGAGCCGTAACGCTGCTGTAGGTCACGATGGGAGACGAGGCTGCCAGTCCCCCGGACGACCTCGGGTGTGGAGAGCATCATGGCCGTCGGCCGCTCAGTGGACGACGCTGGAGCCGGCCATCGGCGCCATGATCCGCACCGGGCTCATCCTCGGCTCACGGACGTGCAGTCCCGAGAGCGTCTCCCGCTCCCCGAAGGTGTCCAGCAGCCGTCCCACCGACTGGAACCGATCCGGCTCGAATCTGGCCATGAGCGCCGCCAGCCCCTTGCGCATCGCTCCGAGCGCCGCGCGGGTCTCCGCGAGGCTCTCGGGCAGGGAAAACCGCACCTGGTATGCGAGCGAGTCCCTGGCGGCCGCCGGTACGAGGCGCCGGACTTCGGCATCGGGGAAGGCATCGAGCAACGCGTGCTCCAGCTCGACGTCCGGCTCGTTGAACGCGGTCCGGAAGATCAACGCGGCGCCGTCGTAGTCCAGATGGGCCCGGGTCAGTCGACCCGGCCCGAGGACGAAACGGATCGACGTGCCTTCGTGTAGGTCGAAGTCCCGACAGATGTCCCGAAATCCAATGCGGAGGAAGGTAGGACGAGAGAGAGGGCCGAACCCGACCCGCTCCAGCACACGGAGGCCGAGACGGAATGCGTACTGCTTGAGCGGATCGCTCTGCCGGGTGGACGCCGTCGCCGTGACGAGCGCGCCGACATGCTCGAGCGTCGGATCGTAGATCCAGTCGAGCACGACCAGCTCGGTGCTGAGATCCAGGAGCTTGACCTGGCCACTCCCCAGGTCCACGGCCTCGCTCGACGCGGCGTACCGACCGTCGATCACCAAAGCGAGCCCGATGTCCTCGATCCTGCCGCCCGGTGTATCCATCTCATGGACGTCCCGATACTGCACGATCGCCCGGGTGAGGGGTAGCTCGCACACGCCCGGGACGTCTCCCATGGCCTCGAGACGGGTGTCCGTCGGTGCACTCAGGTTCATGGCATCCACTTCGTCGCACCCTCATCTTTTCGGAAAAGAAACCCGGCCTTCGCCGGGTCTCGAATCCCGCGCCGGCGTGCTGACGCCGTGTCGCGCAGTGCTTTGCCGTGCCCCTGACCACTGGGCCTGCGACACGATAACTATCTGTTTACGGACGTCGCAAGGATGATGTGTGGCCCCTCGTAACGCTCCTCCCGGCACACGGCTTGCCCTGCGGGTCCGCCTCGGTCATCTTGCGGCGTGATGACCATGCTGGGCGAACGTAGGCGCTCCGTTGCATTCCTCGAAAGCGACGGAGAAACGTGGTCCTGTTTCCTCGTCACCTTCCCTGACGGAGTCGGTCGCTGGAACGGCTACTTCTCGTTCCGCCCCGGCGACGGGGAGGCGGTGGAAGACGAGGTCCGGACCGCGAACATCTTCATCGAGGGCTCCGAGGCCGAGATCCACGAGAAGGCCCGGGGGCTGGGCAGGCCTTTGCTCGGTGGCCTTCTCTCCTCCGCGCTCCACGCGGCCGCCCGGAATGGGCAGACGAACCCTCGCCTGCGCCGTCGATTTCGCACGTTCCTGGCGCAGAACGCCCAGGAGCTGTCCGGGGATTGGGACGTGCTCGGTCACACCGCCCCGACGGCCCCGACACCCGAGGAGATGGAGGATCTGCGCTCGCTCTATGCCTCCTACCGTCTCGATCAGGTGGCCCATTTCATCTGCCTCGTGGACCCCGGCGACTTCGAGCCGGCCGTCGACCGGATCCTCGAGGGCGAGCGCGTCGACTTCCGGGCCAAGGACCGCCTCCAGTTCGCGATGATGGTGGTGGAGCACATCGAACGCATGCTTCCGCTTCCGCCCTTCGAGGTCTGGGCCGAGGACTTCCTGGCCAACCCGGAGACGTACCGGCTGTATGCGCACACGCTTCACCGTGAGGGCAGGCTCCCCTAGGAGCCTGAGGGGCCGAGACCCGGTGTCGGCCTCCCTCGCAGCGCCGACACGGAAGATCGGGCTGGTGCACGCCTGGAGGCCCCCTCACGGAAGAGGTTCCACGGCTTGCCCTCCCCATAGCATCCGTTATAGCTTTTAATGCTTATCTCTCAGCCCATTGCAGAGGAGAGTGATTCTCTTGGAAGTAGTCGTTCAGGACAACGAGAGCCTCGAGCGGGCACTGCGCCGCTTCAAGCGGAAGGTGCAGCGCTCCGGTCTGTACTCGGAGCTGCGTAAGCGCCGGTTCTACGAGAAGCCCAGCGCCCAGCGAAAGAGGAAGCGGGAAGCTGCCATCCGCCGCGAGCGTAGACGGCAACGGCGGAATCGGCGCTAAGAGGAACCTCTCGTTCGAGAGCCTCTCCGAAGCGGCCTTCCCTCGACGGGAGGGCCGTTCGTTTTTTCCCCTCGATCGTTCCCCTCGGAGCGGCCCGGACGCTCGGGCTACGCGACGTGACGCTCGAAGAGATCTCCCATCTCACCCCATCCGTCGAGCGCCCGCGAGCGGAGGTGCTGCCAGGCGAAGGTGATCAGGAGACGGTTCCACCCCTGGACCGTGCGAATCTCCGTGGGCGTGAGCCCCGTCAACGACCGCACGGAACGGCACAGGTTCCCGTCGGACGTGAACCCGATCCGATGGGCGGCCTGGGCAACGGTCACCGACCGGTCGGCCAGGAGATTCGCCGTCGCGATCAGACGGAACCACCGCAGGTAGGTGTACGGCGAAGGCAGACTCCTGCGCCGGAATCGCGCCTTGAGCGCACCACGACTCAGCTTGCAGGCATCGGCGAGTGGACGCAGGTCCGTGTAGTACGAGGGGAATTCCAGGATCCGGCGACCGAAGGCGCGCAGCTCGGGAGGGAGGGAAGCGCCCGCGGCTCGTCCCAGGTCTCCCAGCGCACGGTCGACCCACGTCACCTCGCTCGCCTGCTTCTCGATGAGCTCTCGCAGTCGGTCGGCGAGGTAATCGGCGCGTCCCGCCGGCAGCTCCTGACGACGACGCTCCGCTTCCCAACCCGCCAACACCGACCGCGTGAGCCACACGACCCTCGGCCCTCGGTTCGGTCCCACGGGTGCGTCGGGCGCGGACCCGCCGGCCGCCACCTGCAGAACGAGGCGGGGGTGTCCCGACTCCATGGCCTCGGTCGCCAGCTCGTGGTCCAGGATCACGTCCTCTTCGGGGTGAGCCGCCAGGCACACGGCTACCCGCAAATACGGATCGGAAACATGGGCGACGATCATCTCGTGTCGGCTCCCTGCTGAACGCTGGCCGATCGGGACGAAAAGAGGAACTTCATTAGGATGGGGCCTCCGAGGGCCTTCGCGCCACCCCCGCCGACCACCATCCCTCCGAGCCCGATCGTCGGGGTGCTCCTGCACGCATGAGCGCCTCCTCCTTCAGTGGCTCACCACAGAGGAAGGGGCACCGGCTTCTCACCGGACCAATCGTAGAACCCCTTCCCCGTCTTTCGCCCGTAACGACCCATGGCGACGATTCGCTTGAGCAGCGGAGGCGGCGCGTAACGCTCCTCGTGATACTCCTCGTGCATGATCTCGCTGATCCGGTAGAGCGTATCGATGCCCACGAAGTCGCTCAGGACGAACGGCCCCATCGGGTACCCGCATCCCAGCGTCATTGCCGTATCGATGTCCTCCATGCTGGCGACCCCTCGCTCGAGCTGGCGAATGGCGTCCAGCATGTAGGGCACCAGCAAGAGGTTCACCACGAAGCCCGAGTTGTCCTTGGCGGCAATCGGCACCTTGCCGACCGCTTCGGCGAACGCGTGCATCCGGTCGAAGGTCTCCTGGCTGGTCGCGATCGTGCGCACGACCTCCACAAGCTTCATGACCGGCACGGGGTTGAAGAAGTGGAGTCCCACGAATCGGTCGGGCCGGCTCGTGGCCGCGGCCATGTCCGTCACCGTCAACGAGCTCGTGTTGGTGGCAAAGATCGTCCAGTCGCCACATGCTTCGTCGAGCGTCCCGAAGAGCTCGTTCTTGGCCTCGAGGCTCTCCACGATCGCCTCGACGACGAGGTCGCAGTCGGCCAGATCCTGCAGCTCAGTCGTGAACGAGATCCGCTCCAGAGCCTCATCCCGCTCGTCCGCGGACAGCTTCTCCTTCTCGACCGCCTTGCCCAGGGACTTCGCGATCCGCTTCCTGCCCGCCTCGATCAAGTCGGCGGACACCTCCCTGACGACGACGTCGAATCCTCCCTTGGCCGCCACCTCGGCGATACCGCTGCCCATGAGCCCGCACCCGGCGATCCCTACCTTGTCGATATCCACCGTACGCTCCCGTTTCTGCAGCTCACGAAATTCCCGACGTCCTAT
Source organism: uncultured Gemmatimonadales bacterium (assembly GCA_963751265.1). Classification (GTDB taxonomy): domain Bacteria; phylum Gemmatimonadota; class Gemmatimonadetes; order Longimicrobiales; family Gaopeijiaceae; genus SZUA-318. The sequence continues at coordinate 300,880 of CAVVTU010000007.1, forward strand.
CGGCGTCCCCCGTCCGTCTCGTCGTCGCCACCGAAGGTCTCCTCGTCCGGTCCCAGGAGGTCGTGCGCGACTCCGTGGAACTGTCGCTTTACCCATCTGCGCCACGAAGCCGGAGGCGGCTCCAGTGATTCCCCGGCCTCCAACCGATCCAGGATACCTTCCACCTCTGCCTGGACGTCGGCCACCTTCCTCTTGTGCCTCACCCCGACGGCATACGCGATCACGGACGCGACGCCGGCTCCGAGCGCCACGCCCGCGCCCGCCGCCACGATCAGCGGCGCCGCAGCCAGTGACACACCGGCAGCGATCCCCAGTCCGACACCCGCCGCCCCCCCTCCCAGCGTTCCGCCGAGGATGCTGTCTCCTCGCGTCCCGGGATCCACCACGAGCTCGACGAACGTGCGCTCCTCGTCCACGGCTTCGAGGTGGACCTCCACCGACTTGGCGGACGCGACGAAGTACTTCATCGACGTGAAGGACGCGGTACGCGCCAACTGCGACGCCCAGTCGAGGGCGGCGCGATACTGAAGGATGTTGGCACCACGTCGGACCGGCTGAAGGAGCTGCGTGCCCGCCAGAAAGTCGTCGAGCTTGGCCGCGAGCTCCCGCGGCGTGCCGGGCACCACGCGTGAGGCCTGCAGGAAGACGGGCCCGAAGATCCGGTCCAGCGGTCCATGTCCCGACACACCCGCGCGCACCTCGGAAAGAGCCCGGCGCACGTGGCGCTCGCTCAGTCCCACGTCCCGAGCGATACGGAACAGCTCGCCTTCGCTGAGGGCGCCCTCCACCGACTCCGAATCGGAGGCGGCGAGCTCCGCTGCGCGCCGGATGACCGCGTCGAACTCGTGCCGCGTGAGATTGTGGCCGGTCCCCTCTTCTGACTTACTCACCCTGCTACAGTGCCTCCACGATCACGGCTCCGCCCTGTCCTCCTCCGATGCACGCCGAGCCCAGGCCGTAACGCGCTCCGCGCCGGCGGAGCTCGTGAAGCAGGTGGATCGTGATCCGCGCACCCGATGCCGCCAGAGGGTGCGTAAGGGCGATCGCACCTCCGTCGACGTTGGTCTTGTCCGGATCGAGGCCCAGCTCCTTCTCCACGGCCTTGTATTGCGGCGCAAACGCTTCGTTCACCTCGACGAGGTCCATGTCATCGAGACCGAGCCCGGCCTTCTCGAGGGCCTGCCTCGCCGCGGGCGCCGGACCGATGCCCATGACGCGCGGATCCACCCCGACGAATGCCCACGAGACCAGTCGACCGATCGGCTCCATGCCGTTCTTCTCGGCCCACGCCGCGTCGGCCACCACGGCGCTTGCGGCTCCGTCTCCGATACCGCTCGCATTGCCCGCCGTCACCAGCCCGTCCTTCTTGAAGTACGGGCGTAGCCCCCCCAGCGCTTCAAGCGTGGTGTCCGGACGCATGTGCTCGTCCGCCGAGTAGATCGTCTCTCCCCTGCGGGTCACGATGGTCACGGGAGCGATCTCGGCCTCGAACCGACCCTCCGCCCAGGCCCGTTTGGCCCGGAGCTGGGAGTTCAGGGCGACCTGGTCGACCTCCTCGCGGGTGATGTCGTAACGAGAGGCGAGCTCCTCGGCCGTCTGGGCCATCGTGAGCCCGCAGTGCGGGTCCACGAGCGCCTGCCAGAGGAGGTCCTCGAAGAACCCCCCGGCCTCCCCCAGACGCAGCTTGCCCCAGCGGGCTCCTCGAACGACGTGGGGCGCCTGGCTCATGGACTCCGCACCCCCGGTCAGGCAGACTTCGGCCTCCCCGAGCATGATCTCCTTCGCGCCCTGCACGATGGCTTCGAAGCCGGAGCCGCACAGGCGGTTCACCGTCAACGCCGGGCGCTCCTGCGGAACCCCGGCTCGCAGCCCCACGTGGCGTGCCAGGTAGATGGCGTCCGAAGACGTCTGAAGGGCGTTGCCGAAGAAGGTGTGATCCACCTGCTCCGGGGCCACACCGGCAGCCTCCAGGGAAGCCACGCTGCTGACGACCCCGAGGTCGATGGCTGTGAAATCCTTCAGTGCCCCCCCGAACGTCCCGAAGCCGGTGCGCTTTCCGGAGAGGAAGACGACGTCTCTACCGTGTCCCTGGGTTCCCATCCATCCTCCCGCATGACGGCGATTCGGATTCCGTTCCGAGAGCCCCCGCGAAGTGTCCGAGCTATACCAACGCCGAGGGTGGCTTCTCCTTGAGGTACTGCTTGAACGCCTGCTTGTTGCTGGCCTTCATGTACGCTTCTTCCGCATCGATCTCCCCGGACATCAGAAACTCGAGGATGTGCTGGTCCAGGAGCTGCATCCCGTCCTTCTTGCCCGTCTGGATCATGGACGGAACCTGGAAGATCTTGTTCTCGCGTATCAGGTTGGACACCGCGGGGGTTGCTACCATGATCTCCTGCGCCGCGACCCTTCCCTTCCCGCCCTTCCGCCGCAGGAGCACCTGGGAGATCACGCCCTTGAGGGATTCGGCCAACATGGTCCGGATCTGCTCCTGCTGGTCCGCCGGGAAGACGTCGATGATGCGATCGACCGTCTTCGGCGCCGTGCTGGTGTGCAGCGTCCCGAGCACGAGGTGGCCGGTCTCCGCGGCGGTCATGCCGAGCTCGATGGTTTCCCGATCGCGCATCTCCCCTACGAGGATGACGTCGGGATCCTCTCGCAGAGCCGCCCTCAACGCATTGGCGAAGCTCCTGGTGTTGGTGGTGATCTCCCGTTGGTTGATCAGACACTTCTTGTTCGGATGGACGAACTCGATCGGGTCCTCGATGGTGAGGACGTGCTCGGCCCGTGTCTCGTTGATCAGGTCGATCATCGCGGCCAGCGTGGTGCTCTTGCCGGAGCCCGTCGGCCCGGTCACCAGCACGAGGCCCTTGGTGAGCATGCAGAACTTCCTGACTGTGTCGGACAGACCCAGCTGGTCCGCGGTGAGGATCTTGGATGGAATCGTCCGCATCACCGCGCCGAGCCCCTTACGCTGCCAGAACACGTTCACCCGGAAGCGGGCCAGCCCTTCGATCTCGTACGCGAAGTCGTAGTCCAGCTTCTCGAGGAAACGGATGCGCCATTCGTCTTCCATGATCTCGTAGACCAGCGCTTCCATATCCTTGTTCGTCAGGTCGCGGAACTTGATGCGCTGCATCTGACCGTCGATCCGCATCACCGGCGGTGAACCCGTCGTCAGATGGAGGTCGGACCCTCCGTGCTCGACGAGAACCTTCAGAAACTGATCGATCTGGGGCATCAGGGCTCTTTCCCAACGGGCTCGAGGTCAAGCGATTCCAGCGACCACTCGAGGTGGGCTCCTTCTTTCGAGGCGACGTGGAGCTCCCAACGGATGCCGGCCTCGTACGCCGGCCCGCGGCCCCTGGACACGGGCCAGAGCAAGAACGCCACGGAGGCGACGTCCAGCGCGCTTCCCGCCCAATCGCCCTGGTGTCCCTCCAGGTCCACCGTGACGACGTCGAAGTGGAACGTCCGGAGCGTCTCCAGCTCCGTCGCCCACCCCCCCGGGTCGGCGGGCATCCTGAAGCAGAGGGTGTCTTCGACCGCTCGACGATCTTCGGCATGGATGTAGAGGCTCCTCCACGACGGATCCAGCAAGAGCCCCGGAAGATACGGCAGGATCTCGTGGCCCAGCCCGAGCGGCTCGGTCGTCACCACGAAGCGGGCCGATCCCGACCGGGCCAGGGTGCGCACCTCGGAGACGATACCCTGCGCCGGAGGCGAGAACCGTTGCTGGAGAACCGACGGCTCGGCGCTCGGCCGAAACAGGTACTCGAGTCCGGACCGATCGGTGAGGTACTGCACCTCCACCGGAGTGACGCGCCCATCGCTCTTGATCGACGCGTTCCACGTGGCGCGGAGCCCCGAGCCGATCCGACCTCGCGGTGCGGGGACCACGAGCTGCTCGAGCTCCGACGCCCAAGGGCCTTCGAGCGGCCGGCGCCGGATCGTTCCCGAGTCGTCCCACCACATCCAGGACCTCGAACCCCGGCTGGAGATGCCGAACCGCGAGGAGGCGACCTCCATGGCCTCGCGGAAGGCCTCGGGCAGATGGATGGGCGTCGGATGGGCGCCTTCCTCGGCAGCCGTGCCCCGGGCGAAGACCTGCTGGATCAGCTCACGTATCGTGGGCGCGGATGCGAGCGCCAACTCGATGTGCAGGTCGGTGCGGGCATGGAGATCCTCCACCGCCGCGGTCCTGGTGGGAGACTCCACGACAACGGTGAGGGTCTCCTTCGTCTTCATGATCGGAAGGGTCAGGTTGGCCATCGCCCATTCCGGAGAGACCAGGGAAGCCGCCTCCATGTCGATCGAGTCCGGGTCGGGGAAGACGTAGGGAAGCTCGAACTGGGCGGCCAGCCCCCACTCGAGCTCCTCCTGCGACACGAACCCGCAGGCGAGCAGCGCCTCTCCGAAGTAGCCGCCGTGGTCCCTCTGATATTCGAGCGCCCGGCCAACGTTCTCCTCGGAGATACGTCCGGAGCTCATCAGAATCTGTCCGATCGTTCTTCGTTCCGACATGCTCGATTCGGCTGAATTCACAGAAGGGGGATCCGCGAACGCGCCTTGCACGCGGCCCACTCTCCTTTCCGATCGTACTTCCCGATCAGGCCCCGGCGCGCTGTCCGGAGACTGCGTCGGCAATCCACGTGCCCACGTCCTCGGTCGTCAGGCTCCCGCCCAGGTCGGGCGTCGTCCTTCCCCGGGCCACGGAGCGCACGACCGCCTCCTCCACGCTGCCGGCAGCATCCTGGTACCCGAGGTGGTCCAGCATCAAACCGATGCATCGGATCGCGCCGAGCGGGTTGGCCCGTCCCGTCCCGGCGATGTCCGGAGCGGAGCCGTGAACCGGCTCGAAGAGCGCATGGCGACCTGGATGCACATTGGCCGACGGCGCCAGACCCAGACCTCCCGTCACCTCGGCCGCGAGGTCGCTCACGATATCTCCGAACAGGTTCGACGTGACGATGACGGAATAGCGCACCGGGCGCCTCACCAGGTCCATGACCGTAGCGTCCACATACATAGCGTCACGCTCCAACTCCGGATAGGCTTCGCCCACCTCGGCGAAAGTCCGACGCCACAACCCGCCGGCATGCCGCATGGCGTTCGCCTTGTCCACGAGGGTGACACGGGGTCGGTCGTGCTCGCGGGCGAATTCGAACGCCGCACGAATGATGCGCTCGACGCCCTGGCGGGTGTTCACGTCCTCCTCGATCGCGACTTCGTCCGGCGTGCCCTGCCTCAGCGTGCCGCCCAGGCCGGTGTAGATCCCCTCCGTATTCTCACGGAATATCTCGATTCGAAGCGGTCCCTTCACCCCCTCGAGGGGACACAAGCGGGGGTCCAGGAGCACGCATGGGCGGAAGTTCACATAGAGATCGAGACGAAACCGCAAACCCAGCAGAATGTCGCGAGCATGCTCGTTGCCCGGCACGCGCGGATCGCCGAGGGCCCCGAGCAGGATAGCATCATAGTCGCTCGCCAGGGCGGCGAACTCACCTTCGGTGATCGTCACGCCGTCCCGCAGGTACCGGTCGGCCCCGAGATCCCAATCGACGAGCTCGAAGTTCTGCCCCACGATCTCGCAGGCCCGCTCCAGGACCCGCCGCGCCTGACCCAGGACTTCGGGTCCGATGCCGTCTCCGGGAATCAACGCGATGCGGGGCATAGGGGCGGGCGTGGGGTGTTCCGTGACGACCCGAGATTTAAGGGTTCGGCCTGACGATGACCACCCCGCGGGCGGACGCGCCGTTACCCTGCACGACGTAGGAATAGCGTCCCGGCGGCGCCCGATCGAACCAGACTACGAAGCGGCTGTCCCGGTCGACGAGCGGCGGGGACGAAGCCTGATCGGAGCGTTCGAGGAAGCTCCGGGCGGGCGCGTCGAGACTGTCGAGCTCGAAGTGCACCTCGTGGATGCGCCAATCGGCCGTAACGAACTCGACGTAAGCGCCGGGAGCCACGGTCACCGAAGGAGAATCGATCGCCTCGGCTTCGGCACCCGTGAGCGTAACCCGGTGCACCTCGTCGAGGTCGGTCAGCCCCAACTCGCGCTTCAGGGTCTCGTCAGGACGAAACTCGGGATTCGGCTGGCCCTTACACCCGACCACCACCGCCAGCAGGACCCATGAGACCGCGCGGGGCCTCAGCCCCCGCCGGCCAACCGCCTTCCTCCCTGGACCCGCGACCCTCAACCGTTGATTTCCGTCCCGCAGGCGATGCAGAAGCGCCATTCCGGCAACAGCTCCTCGCCACACTCGGGGCACGGCACCACATGGACGTCCGTTCCGCAGAATGGACAGAAGTTCAGGTTCTGGCGGGGCGGCAACTCCGCCCGGCACCAGGAACAGGTGGCGGGACTCTCCTCGTCGGTAGCCGCCTCCGCGCCCGGCCGCGGCTCTTCGTCGGGCCGCGGCTCTTCGTCGGCGCTTTCGGAAGGCGCCAGATCGGCCACGGAAACCGCTACGGCCTCGGAATCGAGCCCGGTATCCTGAACGGCCGCCGATTCCGCCGAGGGCCCTCCCTCCCCGGCCGGCACACGCCCGGGATTGAGGCGCACATCCACGGCGGCGAACTCGCGGAAGAGACCGGTGTTGGGGCTCGAGGCCTCGATCTCCTCTTGGATCTCCCTGAGCGCCGGCTCAGAGTCGAGGATCAGGTAGCCGCCTTCACCCGCGAGCAGGCGAAGCAACGCATCCTCGTAGTCGCCGTTCATCTCCACGCCGATCCGGTCACGGTGCGATCCGTACGGAACCAGGCTCTGGTAGATCTCGGCGACCGTGAAGGGGCCCTCGAGGTACTCCGGCTTGTTCGCCCGGATCTCCTCGACGAGCGTTCGGTGGAACCGCTCGAGCACGTCGCTCATCTCGCTCATCGTCATCCGGGCTAACCCTCCGAATCCTCTTCGAGATAGATCAGACTGGCCGCGATCGCGGCCCGAAGGAACGTCTCGGGGTCCGTGAAGGGGATCACGACCCCGCTCTGTTCGTGCCAACGCTCGGCGAGTCGGCGCATGTAGTGGGTGATGGTCTCGTGCGAGAACCCCGCCTGATCCCTCATCTGGCGCACGATCTCGTGCCAAGTCCCGTAGATCCGGTGCCCATCGGAGAGCCGCACGGTCACGGTCCCTCGCCCGTCCTTGCCCGTGGTTTGACCCTGGGTCCGCTCGAACAGCTCCAGCTGGCTCGGATCGTAGACAGGTCCCGGGCCCCCACCGCCCATGGCGGACTCGACCTCCGCAAGGAGCCTGTCGATCGGGTCGTCGAGTGACTCCAGATCGCGCAGCCTCTGCTCCCACGGTGCCAGGCGCGCATCCCCGGGCTCCAGGTGCCAGATGGAGCGCTTCAGCTCGATCAGACGCCACACGGCCAGCGGGTCCCAGTGCTCCTGTGGCGGAACCCGCTCCAACTCCCTCAGCGCACCTTCCCAATCGCCACGCTCATACAGGAGATGTCCCAGATAGATCCGCGCCTCGTGAAGATCCGGGTCGAGGCGCAGCGCCCGGCGGATCTGACGGCCGGCTCCCACGTCGTCGCCGAGCCGGTGAAACGCGTACCCGAGTGCGGCAGCGGCTTCGGCGCTTTCGGGGCGGGCGGCGGCAGCCTTGGCGAACACGTCGCGGCACTCGCCGTACATAGCCTCCCGATAGAGCGCACGACCCATCGTGAGCATGAGCTCGATGTCCTCTTCGAACCCCATGGCCGCCACCTGGCCGAAGAGCTGAAGCGCCCGCTCACGCTCGCCGAATCGAAGCAACGCCTCGCCCAACCCGACCAGGGCGTCTTCGTGTGCAGGATCCAGTACCGCGGCCTGCTCGAACGCCTGTCTCGCCCAGGCGTACTCTTCTCTCGCGAAACGCGCGTAACCAAGGCCCACGTACAACTCGACCGCGTTGGGATAGAGAGAGAGGCCCTCCTTGAGCATCTCGAGGGCCCCTTCGTAGTCGCCGTCGTTGTAGAGCTTGTGGGCCTGCTCGTCGTATTCCTCGGAACTGAGGAATCCCTCGGGCATCTACCGGACTCCTGGGCAGACGGGGTTCATCGGGAACTGGGAGGCCGCAACGGTGGAGATGAAGTCCAATGTAATGCTGGCCTCGGGGCGATACCACCCCACGAATGGGCCATCTCAGGCCCTGCCGTAGGCCACCCCGCAGAGCGGACAAACCAGGTCCCTCCCGGCCCTCACCAGACGCGTTCCGTCGCCGTGACGCGGGCAGTCCGGGTCGTCTCCGTCGTTCTGGATCTCTTTGACCTTCCGACGTTCGGTGCGGGTCGCCTTGGGGATCGCCAGCGCGTAGCGTAGCGAGGAGGCGCTGCACTCGAAGAACGCGATCGACTTCCCGTCCTCCCCGGGGCGGACGCCCAGAAGCTCGAGGAAGCCCCCCATCGGAGATGGGATCTGCTGTCCTGCGTAGAATAGCTTGAGAAGCTGCTTCTCGTTATCCAGTCGAAGGGCATCTCCCACCGCGTCCCCTCCCTAGTGTAGTTCTGGCCACCTTGAGGGGCCGGTTCGCGATCGGGATGGCGGATCTGGCGGTGCCAACCCCTCGACGGACAATGGGGCGCACCATCGCGACGCCCCAAACGGGCGGAAGTATAGGCACGCGGGGAGAAGGTCGCCACCCATTTCGGTAGGCGATTGCGCGCCTGGGGGACGGACTGCTGGGAGACTGCGGAGAAGAAAGAGCGGGAAGTCTGATCGGACCCCCGCTCCCTCGGGCTGACGCGGGAGGGTCCTCGCCGCCTCAGGCGGCGCTTGCGTCCTCGACCGACTTCGCCGTACTGTCCGCGCCGTGCGGAATGGCCGGCTTGCAGAACCGGGAGCCGATGTCGTGAAGCTCCCTGAGATCGACGTCGCCCAGGTCTGGATACCGCTCAGCGAGGTACTCGATGGTCTCGTCCATCCAGTGACGCTGGTCCTCATCGGTGGCCTGCAGCACGCCGCAACGATTGATGTGGCTGAATAGCTCGTCGCGAGCCCGGTTCATGAGCTTATCTTTGCCCAAGTTCTCCTCCCTTTAGCGGTGCGGCGCACGCGTTTCACGCGCACTCGATGTCATCTATAGTGAATACTGAATGCTTCAGCACTACAACGTAACGGACTTGCACGCCCGGGGAAACCGGAGGGGGAGACGTTTTCGTGGTTGACCGAGGCAGGCCGGACGCCGTTGCGCTCGAGGTATTCCGTCACCTCTTCACCGCTCTGGCGGAAGAGATGGGGGCCGCTCTGAAGCGGGCGTCGTTCTCGCCCAACATCAAGGAGCGGCGGGACTACTCGTGCGCCCTCTTCTCTCCCGAGGGCGCCGCCGTTGCGCTCGGAGACCATATGCCCGTGCACCTGGGCGCGATGCCGATGAGCGTCGAAGCGGCGCTGGCGGAGTTGGGAACACTGTCACCGGGTGACGTCGTTTGCCTCAACGATCCGTTCCGGGGAGGCACCCACCTGCCCGACATCAGCCTCATGGCGCCGGTCCACGACTCCAAGACCAGACTCCTGGGATATGTGGCGTCGCGCGCCCATCACAGCGACGTGGGCGGCTCCACCCCGGGCTCCATGCCCCTGGCCAGGGAGATCTTCGAGGAAGGCATCCGGATTCCGCCGGTCCGTCTGTACGTGGAGGGGCGGCGCAACGAGGATCTGTGGAACACGATCCTCGCCAACGTGCGTACTCCGGTCGAGCGCGCCGGAGACCTGGATGCCCAGCTCGCCGCGCTCCACACGGGGCGCACGCGACTTCTCGAGATCGCCGGGCGACGAGGAACCTCGGAGACGCTGGCCGCCATGGACGCGCTCATCGCGTACGCGGACCGACTGGTGGAAGCCGGGCTCGAGCGCATTCCCGACGGCCGCTACACTGCCGAGGACTTCATGGAGGACGACGGCTTCGGCTCGGGTCCGGTGCCCATCCGGGTCACCCTGACCCTGAGGGGGAGTCGATTGCTCGTTGATTTCGAAGGAACGGCGCCCCAGGTCGCCGGAGGCATCAACGCCGTGGCCGCCATCACCTCGTCGGCGTGTCGGTACGTCATCCGGTGCGTGATCGAAGCCCTCCTCGGTGAGCCGCTGCCGGCCGGTGGCGGGTCGATGTCGTCGGTCACCCTGGCCCTGCCCGAGGGCTCGCTGGTCAACGCGAGGCCCCCGGCGTCCGTGGCGGCCGGGAACGTCGAAACCAGCCAACGCATCACCGACGTGCTGATGAGCGCGTTCTCCGAGGCCCTGCCCGACCTCATGCCCGCGCTCTCCCAGGGAACGATGAACAACCAGACCGTCGGCGGCGTCGACCCGCGCACCGGCGAGCCGTTCGCCTACTACGAGACCGTCGGAGGCGGAATGGGCGCGGGTCCGACCGGGCCCGGCCTGTCGGGCGTGCACGTCCACATGTCCAACACGCTCAACACCCCGGTCGAGGCGCTCGAGCATGCTTATCCGTTCCGCGTCGTCCGGTACGGCATTCGCCGGGGAACGGGAGGCTCGGGGCGGCACCGCGGGGGAGACGGGCTCCGGCGTGACCTCATGATCCTCGTGCCGGCGCGAGTGGCGCTGCTGTGCGAGCGCCGCGTCACGGGGCCTCGTGGGGCGCGAGGAGGAGGGGACGGAGCGGTCGGAGAGAACGTCCTCATCCATGAGGGGGTAGAGAGGCCCCTCCCGGCCAAGGCCACCTTCTTCGTGGAAGGAGGCGACGTGGTGAGCATCCGCTCGCCCGGCGGCGGCGGCTGGGGCGCCGAACCCGACAACTCGCAACGCTGAAGCCATCTGATATGCAGCTCCTCCTCGCCGCGGTCTGCGACGACGCTCGACTGAACGCCCAGGGCAAGCTGGACGTCCACGGGATCTTCAACGACCTCTACGCGCCCGGCTTCCCGGCCAAGCAGGACCGAATGGTCCTGGTCCTCGTGGTCGAGTGGGACCGTGAGGACGAGGGCCGCTACCGCTTCCGGATCGACCTCGAAGGTCCGGACGGCAAGCCCTCGATCTCGGTCGACGGCCATTCGGACGTGGACCGCAGGCCCGCGGACAGGCCTCCGCCCCGCACCCGGCTGGTGCTGCCCCTGGAAGAAGTCGTCTTCCCCACCCCGGGGGCGTATCAGTTCAAGGTCACGATGAAGGGGCACGCCTTCCCGGGCCCCAGCCTGTACCTCGTGGAGTCCGACGAGGCGCCGGCGGTCTCGTAGCGGAGCCCGGCGCGCGAATGGCACCGGATGCACAGGGCCCCCGCCCCGCCCCGCGGGGATTCGCCGGCGTGCTCGGAGGACCCCGCGTCGTGGACGCTTCCGGCCCGGTCCTCCTTTCGGGCGCGGGCGCGCGCCGCGTGTGTATCGTGCTCCTCTCGGGAATCGGCGACGTGATCCACGGGCTCCCGCTGGCGAACGACCTCAAGCGCCTCGACCCAGCAATCGAGGTGGTGTGGGTCGCCGAGTCGGCTCCGGCGCAGGTCCTCGCCCACCACCCAGCGGTGGACCGCACAGTCGTGTATCGGAAGGGCACCGGGCTGCGGGGCGTGATGTCGCTGCGCGAGGCGATGAAAGACGTACGCGCCGACCTGACCCTCAACATCCAACGCTACCTCAAGAGCGTGTGGCCTACGGTCTTCTCGGGCGCCCCCGTGCGCGTCGGTCTCCCCCGCTCCAAGACCCGGGACGGCATCTTCCTCTTCCATACCCACGTCCTGGCCGAGGGGCCATGGAAGCACAGCCAGGACCTCTTTCTGGACTTCCGGTGGGCCCTGGGCGTGCCGCACGACGCCCCCGTCACGTGGGGACTGTCGTTCTCGGAGGCCGAACGAGCGGAGCAGCGCGACTTCTTCGATGCGCTGGACGGACGACCACGCGCCGCCCTCGTCGTGGGCTCGGCGAACCCCAAGAAGGACTGGCCCGCGGAGCGTCTCGCGACGCTGGCGGACGCGCTCTCGAAGGAGCATGGATTCCGGGTCCTTCTGCTCGGGGGGCCTTCGGAGCGGGAGCGCCGGATGGCGGATACGGTGATCGCCACCGCGACGTCCCGACCTCTCGACTGCCTCGGCGACTCGGTCCGCAGACTCTCGTGGATCATCGACGGATCGGACCTGGTGATCGCTCCGGACACCGGCCCCCTGCACATCGCGCACGCCCTCGACGTGCCGGTGATCGGGCTCTTCGGCCACACGAACCCGGCCCGGGTGGGCCCCTGGCTCCGTTTCCGGGACCTCGTGGTCGACCGATACACCGAGCCCGGCGACGAGTCCGACCCTTCGGGCTACCTTCCCAAGAACGACCGGATGGATTCGATCACGCTGGACGATGTGCTCGAGAAGGTGGAGGTGGCCCGATCCCGCTATCTGTGAAGATTCCCGAGGACTACGACCTCGTTGAATTCGAGGGCGTGCGCGCCTTCGGTGTTCGAGCGGTCCTGCCCTGGCTCCGCGGCACGCTCGCCGCCGGCCTGACGCTCACGCAGTGGGCGTCGGCTCAGCCCGGTGCGCAACGGCGTCGAGGCAGAGGGCGCGTCGACGTGGTGGCGGCGCCGGCCCCCGGCCCGGACGGACGCGCGCGCTGGGCGGTCCGTCACTACTGGCGGGGTGGTGCCGTGGCCGCGCCTCTCCTTCGGGATCGGTATGTGGCCACCGGCGATCCACGCCCGTTTCGGGAGCTCGACGCCAGCCATCAGGCGCGCCGGCGCGGGATTCCGACGCCGGCCGTGGTGGCCGGCGCCGTCTACCCGGCCGGCATCTTCTACCGGGCGGACCTGGTCACCGAGTTGATCCCCGACGGCTCCGACCTCGCCGAGATCCTCTTCGGCCCGAGCCCGCCGCTGCCCGAGGTCTCTCGCTCGGCGCTCGAGGCGGCCGGGCACCTCGTGCGGCGTCTCGAGGAGGCCAGGATCCACCACCCGGATCTCAACGCGAAGAACATCTTCCTGGGCAGAGGCGACGGCGGCTCCGCGCATCTCCTGGACCTCGACGGATGCCGCGTGCTGGATGCGCGTGCGCTCATCCGGTCCGGCCCGATGCGCCGGAGGCTGGAGCGGTCCCTGCGCAAGTTCGAGGGTCGCGCAGGACGGCCGCTCGGCACGGACGCGTGGTCGGCGCTCCGGACAGGCTTCGGAGAGCAAGCGTGAGCGATGCGGGGGCTCCTGGATGGGTCGGCCCACCGCCCAGGGAGATCTGCATCGTCATGCTCTCGGCGATCGGCGATGCGGTCCACGTCCTGCCGGTGGCGAACGCGCTCAAGCGGGCATGGCCCGAGTCGCGGATCACCTGGGTCATCCAGCCGGTGCCCCACTTGCTGGTAAAGGGCCATCCGGCCGTCGACGATTTCGTGGTCTTCCGGCGCCGGAAGGGTCTCGAGGCGTGGGAGGGCTTCGCCGAGCTGGCCCGCGAGGTACGGGAACGGCGCTTCGACCTGCTCATCGGCCTCCAGGTCTACCTGAAGGCGGGGCTGATCACGGGGCTCCTGTCCGCCGACGTGAAGCTGGGGTTCGACCGCGGGCGGGCCCGCGACATGAACTGGCTCTTCACGAACAGGAGGATTCCCGCGCACGAGCCCCAACACGTGCAGGACCAGTACTTCGAGTTCGTGCGCCATCTGGGCATCGACCCGGAGCCCGTGACGTGGGGCCTCGGTCTCACGGACGCCGAGCGCGCCGCGCAAGCCACCTTCTTCGAGCGGCTCGAGGGACCTGCGTGCGCTGTCGTGGTCGGGACGAGCAAGCCGAAGAAGAACTGGACGCCGGACGGCTACGCGCGCGTGCTCGAGGAGATCGAAGGCACCCACGGCCTCCGTCCGGTCCTGGTGGGCGGCCCGTCTCCGGTGGAGCGAGCGTTGGCCGACGCCGTGCTGGAGAGGACCCGCGCGGATGTCGTGGACGCGCTCGGCGACGATCTCCGCCGGCTCGTGTGGATCCTGGAAGGCAGCGAGCTCACCGTCAGCCCTGACACGGGGCCGCTGCACATCAGTCGGGCCCTGGGCACCCCCGTAGTCGGGCTCTTCGGCTACACGAATCCCAAGCGATCCGGGCCGTACGGCGCCTACCAGGACCTCGTGGTCGACGGCTATGCGCGCCATCCCGGGGAGGAATATCCGATCGAGCACGTCTACCGCGACGGCATGGGGCGCATCACGGTGGATGCGGTGCTCGAGAAGGTGGCGCTCGCGATGGAGCGCTACGTCCGGGGCTAGTGTCGCCGGTCAGCCGGTGACCCGCTCACCCGCGCCCGATCGCCGCCGCCGAAGGTCGGCGCGCCAGCGCGCGAGTAGCACGCCGATCCCGAGCCAGACGAGCCAGGACAGCCGTTCGGATCGCGTCAGGCCGCCCAGGAAGCTGGCGGCCGAGAGCAGGGGCGCGGCCGCGCGCATCCTTCCCTCGGTTCGGGCCTGGCGGCGCCGGGCCACGACCTCGACGGTTCCGGGCCCTCCGGCACGAAGCTCTCCCTCGATGCGCGCCCCGAGCTCCCGCGGCGTCATGGAGCGCCACCCCGGAACCTTCATCAGGCTCCAGGCCACGGCCGTTCTTCCCCAGCCGTGATTGTTCGACGACGCGACGAGCGCCAGGTGGAGGCTGTCGGCGATGCGAAAGATCTCGGCCCTGTCTCGTTCCCCCTGATCGATGCCTCGCGGAGCTCCGTCCGAGATTTCGATCGCGTGAACCACCGGGCACCCGCCCGGCCCGGGTGTCGGTACGTGGTCGAGGTTCTCGGGAATCGTCTGTATCAGGAGTGGCCATGCGGCGCAGTCCGGCGGCGCTCCGGCGCCCGGGCCCGATCCTGCCGATGTGGAATCGCCCGGCACCGGCGTGATCCGCGGATCCGTGGTTCCGAGCACGGCCACGTGCTCGTCCCGATACACGACCTCCCTTCCCGTGAGCAGGACCATACCCTGACCGGCTGTGGCCGGGTTGCGCGCTTCGGCCCTCTGTCCCGCGCTGATGCTGTCGTGGTCCGTGATCCATGCCACGTCGAACCCGGCGTCCCGGTGCCAGGCTCGATTGACCTCGGCCGTGAACGACTTGCGTCCGTCGTGGGAGGTGCCGGTGTGGCTGTGGAAGTCCACCACCACCCTGTCCGGGTCCGAGACCTCGAGCTTGGCCATGGGCCTCGGGCCGAGCGCGCCGTACGCGTACACCGCCAGCAGGCCGGCCAGGCAGGCGGCGAAGGTGCCCACCTCGATGGCCGTCCGGAGGAGGATGCCGCGGGAACGGCGCCGCCGCAGGACGCGCCAGAGGACGAACACGAGCGTCAGGGTCAGAAGGATGGCCAGATGCTCGGGTACCGTGAGCAGCGTCAGGAAATCGAGCACGCTGCAGACCGGCGCGAGCACAATATACGCTACAGGGAAATGGAGTGACACCCCCCGCACGGGCTCGCCGGTGAGCGCCGAGACCACCGGGCTGCGAGCCGGAAGGGCCACCAGAACGGCGCCGAGCACCATCACCCACGCGACTTTGGCCTTGGCGCTCACGTCAGGACGTCCCCAGCTGGTATACGAGCACCTTGAACGAGCCCGGCACCATCCGGCGCCCCCCTCGCTCGCCGCCACTCGCCTTCCCCCCGGGCGAGTCCTCGAAGTCCGCGGCGGACAGGTAGATGCGGTGCGTCACCGGATCCAGCGCCATGGTCCGGGCGGACGGTGCGGTCTCGAGCGTCTGGAGGACTCCGAGCTTCAGCGGGTTGTCGAGGTGCGCGATCGTGACCGTGCCCTCCCCGTTGGAGCTGAACGCCAGCTTGGTCCTCGGGTCGTAGCGCGCGGCGTCGGGTCCCTCTCCGATCGGGACGCTCCCCACGAGCAGGCCCGTGCTGGTATCGAGCATGACCATGCGTCCGTTCGCACACACGGTGAAGAGCCGTTGTCCCTCCACGTCGATCGCCAGTCCGGTCGGGGCTTCGCCCGGGGCGACCGGCCAGGTCTTCTCCACCGCGTGGGACGAAGGATCGATGACGACGATCTCGTTCTGGTCCTCGATGTTGTTGTAGATACGCTTCGCAACGGAGTCCCAGACGGCGTACTCGGGCTTGCCGGGCAGGGGAATCGTAGCCACCACCCGGCCGTCGTTCGCATCGATGACGGTGGCGGAGTTGCTCCTTCCGTTGAAGGCGTAAACCTCCTTCGAGTCCGGAACGTAGAGGATGGCGTCGGGATTCTCACCGGTCGGCACGCGCGCCACGATCCGGAGGGTCTCGAGATCCACGATGGCCACCTGGTTCGCGCGCCCCACGCTCGCGAAGCCGCGGCCCAGATCACGGGCCACCGCGATTCCGTGCACGCCGGGCAGCGAGTCGATGCGGCCCACCACGGCGTTCTTCTCGGTGTCGATGACGACGATGTTCGTCCCGTGGCTCACGTAGAGGCGGTGCGCCTGCGGATCGGCGGTCAGGTAGTCCCAGAAGCCCTCGTCCCCCCCGACGTCGATCTTCGTCAGGAAGTGGTAGGGCGTGAGAGAATCCGCCAGCTCGGACCTGGTGTCCGACGATCTCCCGGGAATTGAGGGAGGACCATGACACGCGGCGGTCACGAGCAGGAGCGCCTCGATGAGCAGCGGGGTTCGGGTCACGGCCGGTCTCCGGAAAGAAGTCCCCCGGGACGATAGCGACTCACCGCCAGGTGAGCCACCACTTCCCGGCCAGAAAGACGAAGCCCGCGAGCGCTCCCAGCAACGCCTCCCACTCGCGATTGCGCTTGTACTGGGCGAACCGGAAGCCGGCGGGTGCGCGTCCCGGCTCGGGAGCGCGGTACGGCGTGAGCCGGGGAAGAAAGACCGGCACGTGGGCGGCGTAGTGACGGTAGCGGTCCCCGAAGAGACCGGTGAGCAACTCGGCCTCGCCCCGCATGGTGCTTCCGTACACGCCGAGGTAGAAGAGGACGAACGCGACGACGAAATACCACAGGCCTCCGGCAACGGTCACCCCGATCCCCAGGAGGAAGCTCCCCACGTAGAGAGGATTCCGGGTGAACGCGTACGGGCCGGAGGTCGTCAGGTCCTCTTCCTTGTGGATGGTGCCCGCGGCCCATCCTCGCAGCAGAATGCCGAACAGGGCGAGGACGACGCCCACGACCAGGAGTCGCGACGTCGGTCGGGCCAGCCACAGAAAGGGAATCACCAGAAGCCACACGGCCCGCAGGCGGAGGCGGCGCATGTCGATGGCCACTAGTGCTCCGTAGCCGAAATAGGTTGAGTACCGAGAGTGTCGATGCGCCGCTGAGGCAAGGCGGGACGACGAGGGTAACAGCGCGAAGCGTTGTCGGCAGCGCTATTTCGAGGAGGAGCAACGCGGCCGCGGCGGATGCAGCGGCGCTCGAATGCCAACGAATTTCGGCTACGGAGCACTAGGAGCCGCCGGACGTGGTATCCTTCATGACCCTGTGCTCGAGCGCTTCGGTCCGGGACTCCGGATTCAGTGGCAGCCCCGGGGTGTAGGACTTGAGGTGAAGGGTCAGTGAGCCCGGAAAGTGCGGGATGTTGGATTTCATGTACACGAGGATGTGCCGGTCGTCGTCCGTGAAGTGCAACTCGGCGTCTCCCCCCTCGCTGAACAGGCCCTCGGTCCTGATGATGGGCTTCACCACGATCGTCTTGAACTTCCCGGCCGGCTCGTCGCGCTCGTCCTTGCGGAGCACCTTGACGACGACGGGGTTGCCGTCCGCCTTGAAGTACCTGGGGATCGTGTAGGTCTTTCCCACTTCGAGGGGCAGCGTCCGGATGAAGTAGACGAACGAGATGTCGTCGAGCGGGAGCGTGGAGCCGAGAGGCCCCGACTCGTCGTTGTCCGCGCGCTCCCACCGGTCCTGCGACGGATACATCTCGTAGTGCCGGAAGCTCTTGTAGTTGACCTCGTGGATGTTCTGGATGAATCGCCAGGTCACGAGGTTGCTGACGGCGAACCAGGTCGTGGTGAGATCGTCCACGTCGGCGGGTCCGAGGCCACCCTTGATGGCCATGGACGCCCTGTAGGTCTCGTGTCCCCGGACGGTGTCGATCGCCTCGACCCGCATCGAGCCCTCTCCCACGGAGAAGATCCCGACCTTGACCTTGTATTCCATGCGCTCGCCGGGGCCGAAGGGCGCGGGGGCGGCGTTCGGGTCGGCGGGGGGGATGCCCGTCTGTGCGCGCACGACCGGAGCGTGCGGCTGCGGAAGCCCGGTCTGGGCGAGGCCGAGGCCCCAGGTCAGGAGCGTGGCACCGATCAGAACCGCGCCCAGCGACAGGGTTCTCGACACGACTCGCATGGGAGCCCGCATCAGGCTGCGGTGACGTCCGGGCCGGACTGCCAGGAGGTTCCCCGCAGTCGAACGAGGGCGAGCAGCGTCTGGACGGGCCGGAACCGCGAGGCCCGGGTACGCAGCTGGTATCGGGGCGTCAGGGGAGCCTCCTCGATCCGCCGTGCGTGGGGCGCGAGGATTCCCAGGAGCTCGAGGTTGGCGGCCCACCCGTCCGTGCGCAGGAGAGGGGCATCCTCTGGCATCTCACGAAGCGCCTTCTTGAGCACGATCACGCGGTACGCCCTCAGACCGCTGAGTGGATCGGACACGGGGGCCTTGCCCAGCGCGCGGCCGAGGACCACGCGCGCAGCGCGCCGGACCCAACGCACGGATCGAGGCATTCCGTCGAGCCCCATGTCCAGGGTGCCTGCGACGATGTCGGCACCACCCTCCAGGACCTTGACCAACCCCACCACGTCCTCGGGGCTTTCGGTGAAGTCGCCCTGGAGGACCACGGCGCAGTCCCGTTTGGGGTAGGGTGCATCGTCGACCACGTGGCGAAGGAGGCGTTCCACGGACCGTCCGTAGCCAAGTGGCTCGTCGGAATGGAGCACCCGGAGCGGGAGCATCCTCCGATACCGCGCCAGGACTTCCGCCGTATCGTCCGTGGAAGCGTCGTCGAGGACGACGATCTTGTAGTCTCGGCCGAATTCGCCGATGACCTTGCGTACCTTCCAGAGAAGGACGCCGACGGTCGCGGCCTCGTTATGGGCGGGAATGCAGACGTAGATCAAGAGAGCCTCGAAGGGCGGAATTCCGACGGAGTCGAGAGACCGGACGTTGGTCGCGCCTGCGACCCGAACGCATACACTGACGGCTTCCGGTTATACCGAGCCCCCCGTGGGCGGTTCCGGCCCATTCGCGCTGGGCGGCCGCGTCTTCCAACGCTTGTGCTGCCAGAAGTATTGGGCGGGAGACTCGCGGACCACCCCCTCCAACGCGGCTGTGTGCGCCGATGTGAGGGCGAGGATGTCCTGGTCGGGGTCGCCGGTCCGCTCCACGTCGATCCGCTGGAGGTCGACCCGGTAACGAGCCCGCCAGCCCGCCTCCCGATGGACGAAGCCCACGAACAGCGGGCACTCCGCCCGGAGCGTGAAGACCGCGGGACCGCGCGCCGTGGAGGCCGGTGTTCCGAAGAAAGGCACGAATACGCCGAACTCACGCGCGTTCTGATCCGCGACCAGTGCCACGGCGCCACCCTCCCGCAACGTGCGGAGCACCTCTCTCGGAGCATCCGAGATGTCGACGACCCGCATGCCGAGTCGCTCGCGGGTGGCGGTGAGGGCTTCGCCGAACCGTCGGTTCGCCATCCCCTTGGTGACGGCGAGCAGCGGCACTCCTCGGGCAGCCACGGCCGCCCCGCCGATTTCCCAGTTACCCAGGTGGCCCGTGGCGAACACCACACCGCGTCCCTCCGCGAGCGCTTCGCGCAGTGGCTCCAGGCCCTCGACCGTAGTGCGGGCCAGGATGTCCGCCACGGAGAGCCCGGCCATCCTGAAGAACGACACGGCCTCCCGCCCGAGATGGACATAGGAGGCCCGTGCGACCTTCCGCCGCCACGCATCCGGGCGGTCCGGGAACGCTCGCTCGAGGTTGCGGTCGACCACGTCCCTCCGGATGCGCAGCACGCTGCCCACCACCCATCCCAGAAGCGCTCCGAGCCGCTGGGCGAGAACCTCCGGAAGCGCGCCCAGGAGCGCAGTGAGAACCTTGAAGGCCGCGTACTCGAGTCCGTGAGCGACCGTCCTCTCGCTCACTTGGCCGACACGTCCGCGTCCTCGAACTGCATCTGGTGGAGCCTCCGGTACAGGCCGTCCTCGGCCATGAGCGAGGCGTGGTCACCGCGCTCGGCCACCCGTCCGTCCTTCAGCACGAGGATCTGGTCGGCCCGCTGTACCGTGGACAGCCGGTGGGCGATCACGAACACCGTGCGCCCCTCGAGGAGGTTGTCGATGGCTTCCTGGACGAGGCGCTCCGACTCGGTGTCGAGCGAGCTGGTGGCCTCGTCGAGGATCAGGATGGGGGGGTCGCGCAGGAGCGCCCGCGCGATGGCGAGACGCTGCCGCTGGCCTCCGGACAGCTCCGTGCCGCGTTCGCCGACGACGCTCTCGTAGCCCTCGGTCATCCGCGAGATGAACTCGTGCGCGTGCGCCGCGCGGGCCGCGCGCTCGATGTCCTCGTCGCTCGCTTCGGGGCGTCCGTAGGCGATGTTCGCCCGCACGGTGTCATGGAAGAGCACGGTCTCCTGGGAGACGATCCCTAGCTGCGCCCGCAGCTCGCCGATCCGGATGTCGCGCACGTCCACCCCGTCGATGGCGATGCGGCCCTCGCTCACCTCGAAGAAGCGGCCGACCAGGTCCACGAGCGTGCTCTTGCCCGCGCCGGACGGTCCGACCAGGGCGACCACCGATCCCGCCGGAACGGTGAAGGTGACGTCGTGCAGCACCGGCTCTCCGGGACGATACGCGAAGGTGACGCCCTCGAAGGCGATCGCCCGGCGCAGGCCGGGAAAGGGGAGCGCGCCCGTCCGGTCGCGGATTTCGACCGGTGCGTCGAGAAACTCGAACACGCGCTCCGCCGCGACGAGACCCGGCTGCATGAGGGCCGGGAACTTGGCCACGTTCTTGACCGGCGCGTACAGGTTGAGCGAGAAACCCAGAAAGGCCACGAGCTGGGCCCCCGGAAGGCCGCCACCTACGACCAGGCGCGCTCCGTACCAGAGGAGGATCATCGTGCCGATCGCCGCCATCATCTCGGTGAGCGGCGCCGCCATCGCCCGCAGGCGCTCGGTGCGCAGGAAGGTGGTGAAGTACTCGCCCGTCAGCCCGTGGAAGCGTCCCCGCTCCCGGGCCTCCGCGGAGGAGGACTTCACCAGGCGGATGCCCGAGAGCGTCTCCTGGATGTGCGAGTTGACCTCGCCCCCGAGGTGGAGCACCCGCCGGTCTCCCCGGCGGAGCCGCTTGACCATCGGCCCCCAGATGACCATCGCACCCGGAATGACGATGAACGCGGCGAGTGTCAGCTTCCAGGAGATGGACACCATGAACGCGAGCGCCACCATGAACTTGAAGAACGATGTCACCATCTGGGCCAGCTGGGAGGTGACGAGCGTACGGAGCTGCTCCACCTCCGTGGTGAGCCGGCTCACGATCTGGCCCATGCGGACCCGGCCGAAAAACGCCAGGTCCAGCTCCACGAGATGGTCGTAGACCTCATCCCTCAAGTCGCGCGTGACGCCCTGCTCGACGCGGGCCATCAGGTAGGCCTGCGCGAAGAGGAAGACGTTCTTCGCCAGGAAGACGAAGAAGATGAGAATGATGATCCACTGGATCGCGTCGAGCGGGTCGCCGCGGAGGTCGATCCAGTGATAGACCGTTGCGTCGAGGAGGCGCGACATGAGGTTCGTGCCGCCACCCCCCGGGAGCGATCCGCCGACGAACAGGGCCTGCACGAACGGGATGAGCAGGACGAAGGTCGCCCCGTCCAGGACCGCGTAGAGGAACGTCGCCACGACCGCCACCGCGAGCACGGCGCCGTGGGGCCTCAGATACGAGAGAATGCGTGCGTAGAGCTTCACGGCAAAGAAGGTAGCGTCCCCTCCGCGTGGAGCACACGGGGATCGACCGTGCGGGCGATCCGGGCCGGGCGGGGCCTCTCTACGACCGCAGCCGCTTCAGGAGCATGTCGGCCACGTCCGTGCCTTCTCCGCCCAGGCCGTGGCGGCCCGGGCGCTGGAGGGTCTCCATCAACCCGGGCGGCGCCGCCGGACAGAGGGAGCCGGACTCCTTCTCGCCGTACACGCACACGATGCGGAGGCCCTTCATGCGCTCGATCTCGGGGAGCACGGGAAGGTCCGTCGACCGATGCTTGTCGCGGACCAGGTCCATGAAGTGGAACGTGAAGCTGGCGTTGGGCTGCGGTCCGAGCAGCGCCACCATGCGGATGCGCTCCCTCAACTCGGGCGGAAGACGGTTGACGATGAACGGCATCAGGTCGGCGCCACGTGAATAGCCCACGAGGATCAGTGTCTCCCGCTGCCACCGCTCGAGATATTCGGTCAGGATCGTGCTTATGTCGCGGGCGGTCCCTTCGGGTGTGCGATGAGCGCCTCTCAGGTAGCTCCGCGCTTTGAGCCCGACGACCGGAATGCCGGCCCGAGCGAAGGCTTCGGCCACGTCCTTGTCCGCGCCGGCCCAGTCACCGTCGCCCGAGAACACGAAGCCCAGGGGCCGCCCCGGGAGCTCGGGCGCGCCCGCGGCCACGGGAAGCTCCACCAGCGGGAGCTTCTGGGCGCGGACGTGCGAGGCCAGGGAAAGCGCGACCACCAGGACCACGCCGCCGGAGAGGTGCGCCGAGCGTTTCATCGGGGTTCCTCTGCGGAGGGCGCCTAGAGAGGCCGCGGTGTGAGGCTCCCCACCGGCACGATCATCTCCTCGGGGCTGATGCCCCCGTGCAGGAAGGAGTTCCGGTATCGGGCCTGGTACTCGCGCAGCTTCGTGGGATAGACGAAGAAATGGTCCTCCAGAGCGACCAGGTAGGTCGTTCCGAGGCGCCCCCGGGGAAACCGGAGGTCCCCCTCGTCCGAGGTGCGCAGCGTCGCGTTCCTCGATTCGGCGCGCAGGTCCTGGCCGAACTTGTACCGCAGATTGCTGGTGGCGTCGCGCCGGGCATACACCGTCGTGGGACGCTGGCACAGGATGGAGCCGTGGTCGGTCGTCAGGATGACCCTGTGCCCCAGCCTCGCCGCCTCCTTGAGCACCTGGTAGGCCGTGGACCTCTCGAACCAGGAGCGCGTCAGATCCCGAAGGGCGGCCGCGTCCTTGGCGACCTCCATGAGGATCGGGGACTCGGAGCGGCCGTGCGTCATCAGGTCCACGAAGTTGAAGACCAGCGCGATCACGCTGCCGCGAGTCCTCAGTGCCGAGTTGACCCGCGCTCGAACCTGGTCGCCCTCCCGGTCCGAAAAGATCTTGTCGTAGTGGACCGGCACGTCGCGTCCCGTGAGCCGACGCAGCTGCTCGATGATGAGCTTGTCCTCGAACGCGTTGAGCGAGCCCTCGTCGTCCGAGGAGTCCCACCACCCCGGGTGCTCGCGGGCGATCTGGTCCGGGTACATGCCGCTGAAGATCGCGTTGCGGGCGTACGGTGTGGCGGTGGGGAGAATCGAGTAGTGGTAGTGCTCCTCGATCTCGAAGTACGGGGCCAGGAGCGGAGCGATCATGCGCCACTGATCGAGGCGCATGCAGTCGAGGACCACGAAGTAGACGGGCTCGTCCCGGTCGACCCACGGCAACAGGAACTCTTGCACCACGTCGACCGAGAGGATCGGAGGATCGCCCTGCCCGCGCATCCAGCGCGGATACTCGCGCACCACCCAGTCGCCGAAGTCCCGCCGGAGGTCCGTCATCATCGAGCCCACGGTGTCGAGCAATCCCCGCTCGCCCGCTCGCTCCAGACGGATGTGCCAGTCGACCAGCTCCGTGAAGACACGCGCGAACCCGTCCGCCGTCGTGGCTTCCTGACGACGGATCGACAGCTTGGGGAAGCGCGCCGCGAAATCCTGGGCGACCTGCTGCTGGCGGATCGAGGAGCCCTCGAGGATCCGGGTCACCACCGAAAGGACCTGGCGTGGACTGGTCGGCTTCACCAGGTAGTCGTCGACACGCCGGCCGATCGCCTCGGTCATGGTGCGGTCCTCTTCGGACTTCGTGACCATGACAACCCGTGCGTTCGGATCCTGGCGGCGCAGGATCTCCAGCACCTCGAGCCCCCGCCGTCCGGGCATCTGCTCGTCCAGCAGGACGAGGTCGTACGGGTTCTCGCGCAGAAGCGCGAGCGCGTCGTCGCCGTTCGAGATCGCGTCGACGTGGTAGCCGCGGGCCTGCAGGAAGAGGAGGTGGGGTCGGAGCAGGTCGATCTCGTCATCGACCCACAGGATCCGCTTTGCGGATCGGGTGGACTGGATCATCGTCCCACAAGCTAAGGGACTTCTGCACGGCTCCGGTAGGCCCGATGACGTACGGACGCGGCCGGACCCGGCCAGACGTTCCTTGCGCGCATCGGCCGGCGGGTGGCTACCGCGCCGGTGCGGCCTGAACGGCGGTCGAGTCGGCGGGCGACTTCCATACCACGAGGAACCGCCCCACCTCGCGCGCGAGCGGGTAGCGCGCCCGCAGGCCGGACACGAGCTCATCACTGACCGGCGGAGAGAAGAGCGGCCGGCGGTTGATGACGACGACCCGGACGTTCGCGCGGTCGAGGACGTCGAGGATCGGTGAGGGCGCGTTGCTGTCAGGATCGAGGAACTCGAACAGGGTACGTGTCGGATTGCGTCGAGCCGAGAGGAAGTAGATCTCCGGGCAATCCGGCGTCGCGTAGACGTACGGTCCTCGGGACAGGGCCTGGACCATCGTGACCACCGTCTCGTACTCCTTCATCTCCTGCGCGTCGACCCTGAGGCCGCCGGCCCTCGGCAGCCCGAGCACCTCGCTCTGGACATCGTGGGACGGCGTGAAGCCGAGGTTGCGGATGAAGCCGGGGTTCAGGCGGACTGCGGTGAACCCCAGGAGAAACAAGAAGGTCGAGAGGAGCCACCCCCGGCGGCGCAAGGCACCCCCTCCGACCAGTCCCGCCGCGAGTAGCACCATCAGCGGGGCGGCGTAGAAGAAGTACACGGGCGCCGCGAACGGCACCTCCACCAGGCTGACGAGCCCGTAGACCGATAAGAGCGCGAAGATCTTTCGAGCCCGCGCGGGGGGCATCCTTCCCGTCAGCAGCGTGGCGCCCGCGATCAGGGTGACCCACGGGGGGAGCCACCAGAGTGTCTGCCAGAGCGCCCGGTAGACCTCGGTGCGACCGCTCTCGAGAAGAGCCACCGCGAAGAGCAGGACGGTCCCGGCGATCGCCAGAGCGCCACCCACCCCACGGCGCCATGGCGCCCACATGACCCACAGCGAGACGCCCAGCGCCAGGAGCGCTCCGAGCCCGTGGCCCTGCAGGCCGCTCCATCTCGCGGACGCGAAGCGCCGGCCGGGCTGAACCAAGACACCACGCACGAGCTCGGGGAGCGCCCCGGATGCGACGTAGGGGAGCGTGAACAGCACGACCGGAAGGGCGACACCCGCGAGGAAAGGCGCCACCAGGGCCGCGAGGGAGCGCCACCGCCCCCCGCCGGAGGTCGAGCGGTCCCTGCCCCTCCAGCCGATCCACCCGCCAAGCGTCAGCGGGGGTGCGGCGGCCGGGATGCCGAAGCGGAGGAGCCCCTCCCACCCCATGGCCCGCACCACCAGCACCGCCACGAGCGCCGCCAACGCGACCGCGCCAGCGAGCACGACGCGACGCGCAGCTCCGTGGCCGGCCATGTCCCGGGACGACCGCTCCCCGGAGTCGCGCGCCACCCGCTCGTCTCCGGAGACCTCCACGTACGCCAGGAAGAGGAGGCCACCCGCGACGAAGTAGAGGCCGATGATCTTCACGACGATCGAGAGCCCCCCGGCCAGGCCGGCCAGGAAGAGCCATCGGGAGCGCCGGACCTCCAGCCAGCGAAAGAAGGCCGCGGTGCCGAAGGTGGCCAGGAAGAGGTTGTACCAACTCGGCATCCCCTCCGCGTACATGGGCAGCGTCCAGGCCGCTGCGAGCAGGGTAGCGGCGCCGGCCAGAACGGGACCGCCGAGGCGGCGCGCCAGATACCACACCGCCGGCACCCACGCGAGGTATACGGCGAAGAGAACCCAGCGGAGGCTCATCGCGTTCACGCCGAGAACCTCGAACCCGATCGCGTCGAGAAGCGCGAGGCCGCCCGTGTAGACGTCCTCGAAGTCCCGATGCGGCCACTGGCCCCGCAGGACCCGCGCCGCCGGTTGCGCGAGCGTGCCGAGGTCGTGCGGGAACCAACCGCGGGCCAGGTAGTGCAGCGCGTTGGCGGCGGCGGCCGCCCACACGAGGATGAAGAGCCAGCGCGTCAGGACGGTGAGGTCGAGCTCGCCGGCGATCTCGGAGCGGTCGGGTTGGTGCATTCCCCATGTTACGGCTCGCCGGCGCTCGGGGGGAGCGCCGATGCGCACGCCCGGCGCCTCCACTCCCGGCTGGAGCGCGGGTGGCCGGCCGGTGACCTCAGCTCCCGAAGACGACCTCCAGCCTGCGCACCAATTCGTCACGAACCGCTCGGAAGGCCCCGAGCCGGTCCTCCTCGGACCCGGTCGCCGCCGCGGGATCGGGCAGCCCCCAGTGCACCCTCAGCGCGTCTCCGACCCAGACCGGACAGACCTCTTCGGCGCAGAGCGTGACCACGGCATCCACCGGCCGCGCGACGTCGTCGGTGCCCTTCGACCGGTGCGACGAGATATCGATCCCGATCTCGGCGAGGGCCCGGACCGCCTGGGAACGCACGCTGGTGGGCTCCGATCCCGCCGAGGAGATCCTCACGCCGGCGGGTGCCAGCGCCCGCGCGACGCCCTCGGCCATCTGGCTCCGTGCCGAGTTCGCCACGCACAGGAAGAGGATGTGGGACGGCTTCGCGTCATGCAGCGCGGCCGCCTCGGCGCGCCAGGCCTCGCCGTCGGGCGAGACGGGTTCGCTCATGTCGCCGGTGCTCGAAGCCAGTCCCGCACCGCCTGATGGCCGGGGACGCCTCCCGCGTGCACGACCCGACCGTCCACAACGACCCCCGGAGTGCGCATCACCCCGTAGCCCATGATCTCGGCCATGTCCGTCACCTTCTCCACCGAGACGTCCACGCCCAACGCCTGCGCCTCCTCCTCCAGGAGTCGCGCGGTGAGCTCACAGCTCCGGCATCCGGAGCCCAGCACCTTGATCTCTTTCATCGATCTCTTTCTCAGAGCCTTATGGCGTTGAAGAGGTACCCCACCGCGGTGAAGGCCAGCGCGAGGTATCCGGCGAAGAAGCCCAGCATCCGGACCTTCAGCACCTTGCGGAGGATGATCATCTCGGGCAGGGAGAGCGCGACGACGCTCATCATGAGGGCGAGGACGGTGCCCACGGGGACCCCCTTGCCCAGCAGCGCTTCGGCCACGGGAATGATCCCCGAGGCGTTGGCGTACATCGGGACGCCGGCGAGGACGGCGAGCGGCACCGCGAGCGGGTTGGCCGCGCCGGCCCAGCGCGCGAAGAATTCCTCGGGCACGTATCCGTGGAGGGCCGCGCCCAGGCCCACACCCACCAGGACGTAGACCCAGATTCGCCCGACGATGTCGGTGACCTCACCCCATGCGAATCCGACGCGGTCCCGGAAGGTGAGCCGGTGGGCGCCCGTTGCGGCCTCACCCACGCGGATCTTCCAGACGTACTCCTCTACCCAACGCTCCAGGCGGAGCGTGTCGATGAGCGCCCCGCCGGCCACTCCGACCACGAGACCGGTCGCCACGTAGAGCAACGTGAGCTTCCAGCCCAGGAGGGTGAGGAGAAGAGCCACGGCCACCTCGTTGATCATCGGCGAGGCGATGAGGAACGCCATGGTCGCTCCGACCGGGATCCCTCCCTCCACGAAGCCGATGAAGAGGGGCACCGAGGAGCAAGAGCAGAACGGAGTCACCGCGCCGAGCACCACGGCCATCAGATAGGCCGCCCATCGGGACCGTCCCTCGAGGTAGGCGCGCACGCGCTCCGGCGACAGCGCGGAGCGGAAGAGGCCCATCAGGAAGATCACGCCCACGAGGAGCGCGAAGATCTTGGTCACGTCCTCGACGAAGAAGTGCAGCGCGGCGGCGGTGCGGGTGCTCGCGTCGAGACCCAGGAGCCCGTAGGCAACCTCGTCGGCGAGCCACGTGAAGATGCGGAACACGGACGGATCAGCCTTCCGAGGACGTGGCCGAAACGGCCGCCGCGGCCAGTCGCCCGGGCGGGAAGTACTTCACACGCCAGCGCAGCGCCACGTTCACCAGCCCGATGAGCACCGGAACCTCCACCAGCGGTCCGATCACGGCGGCGAACGCGGCGCCGTGCGAGATGCCGAACGTGCCCACCGCCACCGCGATGGCCAGCTCGAAGTTGTTGGACGCCGCGGTGAAGGAGAGCGTGGCCGTCTTCGGGTAGTCGGCCCCCGCCCACCGGCTCATGAAGAACGTCACCGCGAACATGAGCAGGAAGTACAGGAGGAGCGGCACCGCGATGCGGAGCACGCCGACGGGCCGATCCAGGATCTCCCGGCCCTGAGTGGAGAACATCACGACGATCGTGAACAGGAGCGCCACGAGCGTGATGGGTGAGATCCGGGGAATGAAGGAGCCGTGGTACCACTCCTTGCCGCGCGCCCGCACGAGGACGAAGCGTGTGATCATGCCGGCGAGGAAGGGCACGCCCAGGTAGATGAAGACGCTCCGGGCGATCTGCCCCATGCTGATGTCCACCACCGCGCCGGCCAGCCCGAGCTTGGCCGGCAGCACGGTGATGAAGACCCAAGCGTATACACTGTAGAACAGCACTTGGAAGATCGAGTTGAACGCCACCAGACCCGCGGCGTACTCGGGATCCCCGTCGGCCAGATCGTTCCACACGATCACCATCGCGATGCAGCGCGCCAGCCCGATGAGGATCAGGCCGACCATGTACTCGGGGTAGTCGCGCAGGAAGAGGACCGCGAGCCCGAACATCAGCACCGGGCCGATCACCCAGTTCTGGACGAGCGAAAGCGCGAGCACGCGCACGTTCCGGAAGACGTCGCCGAGCTCTTCGTAGCGCACCTTGGCCAAGGGCGGATACATCATGAGGATCAGGCCGACGGCGATGGGCAGCGAAGTCGTGCCCACCGACGTGCTCGCGGTCACCGAGCGGACCGCCTCGGGCCAGAGCGAGCCGACCGCCACCCCCACGCCCATGGCCAGGAAGATCCAGAGGGTGAGCCAACGGTCGAGGAACGAGAGACGACCGGACAAGAGTGACTCCGATTCAGGTGCAGCGGTAGAAGTTCGGAGACGCGGACTCCGCGTCGCTCCGGATGTCGGCCAGGAAGGTCTTGATGGCCTCGAGCGCCTCGGGCACGAGTGCGTAGTGGGCCCACCGCCCTTCCCTCCGGCCCCGCACGAGCCCGGCGTCCTTCAGCGCCTTGAGGTGGTGCGACAGCAGTGGTTGGGAGATGTCGAGCACCTCGGCGAGCTGACAGACGCATCGCTCGCCGCCCCGAAGGACGTCTACGATGCGGAGCCGATTCGCGTCCGAGAGCGCCTGGAAGGCCGTGAGGAGGGTCTCGGGAGGACCGGCGATGGGGGCGTGCGTGTCCATGCGCTGAATATATCAATGCCTATTGATATGTCCAGCCGCCCGTCCCCGAGCCGGGCCACGGCCCGTCGCCGCCAGGAGGAGGCATCGGCCTCTACCCTCCCGCCGTCGCCCCCACGACCAGGAACGGCTCGTCGCCCTTCACGACTTCCTCGGGCAACGGGGCGTCCGGTGACTCGTGTGAGAGGTCGCGCGCGCACGCGAAGAAGCGCACGAACGGGCGCCGCTCCTTCGTCACGTGATCGCGAATCGTGCCCCTCAGCGTCGGATAGCGCGCCTCGACGGCATCGAGCACGGTACGCTGGGTCACGGGAGCCCCGACCTCGACGGTCAACTCACGCTCGGCCTGAGCCACCGCACACAGCGGCCTCGGCAGGACCACCCGGATCATGGCAGCGTCTGAACCTCCACCGAGAGCACGGCGGGGAGGTTCTGCACCACCGCGGCCCAGTTGTCTCCGGCGTCTGGCGAGGCGTACACCTGTCCGCCCGTCGTACCGAAGTACACGCCGCACGAGTCGAGCGTGTCGACCGCCATCGCGTCCCGCAGCAC
This sequence comes from uncultured Gemmatimonadales bacterium, assembly GCA_963751265.1. GTDB lineage: Bacteria > Gemmatimonadota > Gemmatimonadetes > Longimicrobiales > Gaopeijiaceae > SZUA-318. The sequence goes on from CAVVTU010000007.1 coordinate 330,897, forward strand.
GTTCACGTAGCAGTTGCTCTGGGGCAGTCCGCGCGTGAGCGGCTCCCACTCCCCACCTCCCGTCCGGCTCCGGTAGACGCGCAGCTTCCCTTCGGGCGGGAAGTGCTCGGCGTCGCTCTTGATCGGCACCACGTAGACGGTTTCGGGCTCGTGCGCATGCACGTCGATCGCGAACCCGAAGTCGGTCGGGAGATCGCCGCTCACTTCGTGCCAGCTGTCGCCCGCGTTGTCGCTGCGCATCACGTCCCAATGCTTCTGCATGAACAGGGTCTCCGGTCGCGACGGGTGCATCGCGATGCGATGCACGCAGTGGCCCACTTCCGCGGTCGGATCGGGGATGTGCTCCGAACGCAGACCCTGGTTGATGGCCTTCCAGCTCGCGCCGCCGTCGTCCGTGCGGAACGCGCCGGCCGCCGAGATCGCGACGAACATGCGGGCGGGGTCGGTCGGGTCCGGCAGGATCGTGTGAAGGCACATGCCCCCGGCGCCCGGCGCCCACGACGGTCCGGATCCGTGGCCGCGCAGACCCGCCAACTCGTGCCAGGTCACGCCTCCGTCGGTGGACCTGAAGAGGGCTGCGTCTTCGACACCCGCCCAGACGGTGTCCGGATCGGTGAGCGACGGCTCTAGATGCCACACCCGCTTGAACTCCCAGGGATGCGGCGTGCCGTCGTACCACTGGTGGGCGCCGGCCTCACCCTCGTAGGTGAACTCGTTTCCCACCGCCTCCCAGCTCTTCCCGGCGTCGTCGGAGCGCTGGATGAGCTGGCCGAACCAACCGTTGCTCTGCGACGCGTAGATGCGGTCCGGATCGCCGGGCGACCCCTTGACGTGGTAGATCTCCCAGCCCGGGAAGTGGGGGCCGTCGATGTCCCATTTCTCCCGCTTCTCGTCGGATGTGAGAACGAACGCGCCCTTCCGTGTCCCCACCAGCAACCGTACCCCGCTCATCGCCGCCTCCTTGTCGTCGGTCAGACACGAAAGCACCCTGGCCGCATCACGGGTGCCATCTCCCCGCAGCCGCCCGGACTTGACGGCAACCCCGACAACCCGAACACTACCGCGCTTCCGGCCGACGAGGCCGGGACGCTCGACTACGACGCTCAGGGCTTCCCAACCCCCCGAGGCGGGAGGTCGTGACCGGGCAGGTTATGAGGCAGCACAGTGGCTCCAACCGAGAAGGACCGCAACATGCATGAACCGGCGCGCGCGCGTTCGGCTGGAACTTCCTCCTCGGAGGCCAGGCCCGGCGGAAGGCGGCCGGCGATGACGGATGTCGCCACGCTGGCGGGCGTATCACACATGACGGTGTCCCGGGTCCTCAACGACCCCGACAGCGTCACGAGCAAAACTCGAGCCAGAGTGGTGGCAGCGATCCGGGAGTTGGACTACCACCCGAACTTCGCCGCTCGCACGCTCGTTACCGGCCGGTCGAAGACGCTCGGTGTGGTCGCCCTCGACTCGACGCTGTATGGCCCCGCCAGCACCCTCTACGGTATCGAGAGCGCGGCGCGAGACTCCGAGTACGGGATCAGCATCGTCAGCCTGCGCGTGCCCAACCGGGTGTCGATCGCCGAGGCCGTCGAGCGGCTACGCGCCCACGGCGTCGAGGGCATCATCGTCATCGCACCGCACGTCGCGGCGGTGCGCGCCCTCCAGTACGTGCCGAAGCACCTTCCCATCATCGCCACGCAGGGCGCCCCCGGAGGGCCCGTGCCGGGCGCCGCGGTGGACCAGCATGCGGGCGCGCGCCTCGCAGTCGAGCACCTCTTGGCTCTGGGGCACCGCACCGTGCATCACATCGCCGGCCCCGTGGAGTGGTTCGAGGCCCGGGAGCGCGAGCGCGGGTGGCGAGACACGCTCGAGGACGCCGGAACCGCCGTCACACCGGTGCTGCGAGGAGACTGGAGCCCCCGGGCCGGCTACGAGTTGGGCCGCAAGCTGACGGGGGAGAAAGACCTCACGGCGGTCTTCATCGCCAACGACCAGATGGCCCTGGGTGTGCTGCGCGCGTTCTCCGAGGCCGGAGTGAGCGTTCCGCACGACGTGAGCATCGTCGGATTCGACGACGCTCCGGAAGCCGAGTTCTTCAGCCCTCCACTCACGACGGTGCGCCAGGACTTCATCGAGCTCGGTCGCAGGACCGTCAGACTCCTGCTCGCGAGCATCGATGGAGAAGATCATCCGACGCTGCGCAGCGTGCCTCCCGAGCTCGTCGTCCGTCAGAGCACCCGGGCCCCGAGGCGGTAACGAGCGGAAGCGGTGCTCGCTACCTGGGCTCGCTACCGAGGAAGGTAGCCCCCGGCGATCTCGACGAACGTCTCGGCCTGTGCGTGAGCCCACGCCTCGTCACGACCCAGTTCGCGCGCCAGGATCTCCGCAACGGCCGGGGCCGCCTCCCGTGCGGCGCGAGCGTCGATCAGCAGGGCGCGTGACCGCCGGGCCAGCACGTCGTCCACCGTCCGCGCCATCTCTCTGCGCGCGAACCACGCGACTTCTCCCTTCTGCAGCGACAACCGGGGGTGCACCGGCTCCTCCAGCCCGCTCTCGGAGCCGATGAGCGCTTCGATCTCGGGTGCGTCCGATCCGTATGCCGCCCACGCTCCGAACTTCTCCGCGTGCCGATGGAACCCGTGGATATTGAGGTCGCGGGTCACGCAGTCCCGTGCCTCCAGGTCGCCGAGCGTCTGGGCCACGTCCACCGTGTCCTCGGCCATCTTCCGGTAGGTCGTCCACTTCCCTCCCGCAATCGTCAGGAGACCCGAGTCGGAGACACGCACGGCGTGCTCCCGGCTGATCTCCGAGGTGTCTTCCGCCTCTTCCGCCGCGACGAGGGGCCGGAGCCCCGCGAAGACGCTCAGGACGTCCTTCAGCTCGGGGTCCTTCTCCAGATAGCGCCGGGCGTGCTCCAGGATGAAAGCCACTTCTTCGGGGAGCGGCACCGGCTCGAGGGAGGGTGCGTCGACCGGGGTGTCGGTCGTGCCGATGAGCACGCGATCGAGCCATGGAATGGCGAACAGGACCCGCCCGTCGTCGGTATGGGGCACCATGATGGCCGTCTCTCCCGGGAGGAAGGAGCGGTCGAGCACCACGTGCACGCCCTGCGACGGCTGGATGATGGGGCGGGCCGCAGGCTGATCCATCCGGCGCAGCTCGTCACTGAAGGCGCCGGTGGCGTTGACGACCACCCGCCCCCGCGCCTCGAGCTCCTCGCCCGACTCCTCGTTCCGGATCCGCACCCCGCTGACGAAGCCGTCGGTGTTCTTGAGCAGTTCGGTGACGCGCGCGTAGTTCACCAGGGTGGCTCCCTGCTCCGCCGCGGTCATGGCCAGGTGGATCAGGAGGCGGGCATCGTCGAACTGACCGTCGTGGTAGATCACACCGCCGATCAGCCCGTCGGTCTCGATCGTCGGGATGCGCTCGACGGTCTCCTCCCGGGACAGGTTCTTCGACTTGCCGAAGCCGTACTTCCCGGCCAGCACGTCGTAGACGCGCATCCCGATCCCGTAGAAGGGCGCTTCCCACCACTTGTAGTTGGGTACGACGAAGGGGAGATCGTGCACGAGGTGGGGGGCGTTGCCCCGCAGGATGCCGCGCTCCTTCAGCGCTTCCATGACCAGGGGGATGTTGCCCTGCTGGAGATAGCGGACACCGCCGTGGATCAGCTTCGTGGAGCGGCTGGACGTCCCCTTGCCGAAGTCGCTCTGCTCGAGGAGAAGTACCTCGTAGCCCCTCGAGGCGGCGTCCACCGCCACGCCCACTCCCGTGGCTCCACCCCCGACGACGATGAGGTCCCAACCCCCGGGCGAGGCACGCAGGCGGTCCAGGGCATCGTTGCGGTTCATCGATCCGGCTCCTGAGAGGTCGCTGTGAATGGATGCGTGTCGTAGCACGGACGGCAGGGAATCCGGAGACCCGCGAACAGCCATTCTCGTTCGTTGACGTCGGTCCCGGATTCGAGTAAGGTACGCACCCGCTGCAAGATAGCGGTAGGATCTGCGCACGCGCGGCCGAGACCGCGATCCAAGAGGACACGATGGCGTACCGCCCCGACGACAACTGCATGCACGGCTCCGCGATGGGCTGTTGTATTTGTCGCGCTCTCCCCGGGGGAGAGGCGGAAGGGCGTTCGCGTGCCTGCAGATCGGACGAATGATCCGACGGATCATCGCTCGACGCGACCGGCCCCTCCGCTTCGGAGGGGCCGGTTTTTTTGTTCCTGCCCAACGGAGAGCCCCATGAGCACCTATGCGAACCCCGAAGCGCTGGTCGACACCGATTGGCTGGCCGACAACCTGGATGCCCCCGACATCCGCATCGTCGAGGTCGATGAGGACCTGAGCGCCTATGACAAGGCGCACATTCCGGGCGCGATCGCCTGGAACTGGTCGAAGGACCTGCACCACCCGGTGCGGCGCGACTACCTGGATCGGCAGGAACTGCAGAGCCTGCTCCGCCGCTCGGGCGTGCCGGCGAACGGAACCGTCGTCATCTACGGTGGCAACAACAACTGGTTCGCCGCCTACGCCTACTGGATCCTGAAGCTGCGGGGATTCGATTCCGTCCGGCTCCTCGATGGCGGCCGCACCAAGTGGGAGCTCGAAGGCCGCCCGCTGACGCAGGACGTGCCGCAGGTCCCCGCCACGGGCATCTCGATCACCGGGCCCGGGCGTCCAGAGCTGCGCGCCCTGAGGGACCAGGTGATCGGGAGCGTCGGACAGGCCGAGTTCGTGGACGTGCGCTCTCCCGAGGAGTTCAGCGGCGCCAAGCTCGCGCCGGACCACCTTCCCCAGGAGCAGCCGTACGTCGGAGGGCATATTCCCGGCGCCACCAACATCCCCTGGTCGAAGGCGGCAAACGAGGACGGTACGTTCCGTTCCCGTGAGGAGCTCGAGTCACTGTACCAGCAGGTGAACAACGGCTCCGAGGTGATCGCCTACTGCCGTATCGGCGAGCGCGCGGCGCACACCTGGTTCGTGCTGCACGAGCTGCTCGGCCAGTCCAAGGCCAAGAACTACGACGGCTCGTGGACGGAGTACGGCTCGCTCGTAGGCGTGCCGGTCGAGCGCGGCTGAGCCGGGCGCGCCGCCGACCCTCGGCTCGGTCGGAAGGGAGCGGGATCCGAGGCCCGGCACGACTCGGCCCACCCCTTCCGGCCCCGGGGGTCCCGCACGTCCTTGGAGGAGCCTCTCCGCGACGGTACTGTACGAGCCTTCCCCGAAAGCGAAGCACCCGAGCGGACGCCCCGCGGCGATCCGCGGAACACCGGAGGAACGTGTGGGGCCTGGAGTCGTGATGGATGCGGGAGAAACCGCGGCGGAACGAGAGCGGATCCTCGGACACATCCTTACGAGCCGTGTCTACGACGTGGTGCAGGAGACCGCGCTCGACCCGGCCGCCAAGCTCTCGCGCATGCTGGGGAACCGGGTGCTGCTCAAGCGGGAGGATCTCCAGCCGGTCTTCAGCTTCAAGCTGCGCGGCGCCTACAACCGCATGGCCGAGCTGAGCGAGTCGGAGCGCCGGAACGGAGTCATCGCGGCGAGCGCCGGCAACCACGCCCAGGGGGTCGCGTACTCGGCCCGACAGCTCGGAGTCCGCTCGCTCATCGTGATGCCGCGGACCACCCCCCAGATCAAGGTCGAGGCGGTGCGTGCGCTGGGCGCCGAGGTCGTGCTCCACGGGGACGGCTTCACCGACGCCAAGGCCCACTGCGACGAGCTGCGGGAGGGGAGCGAGCTCACGTTCATCGACCCGTTCGACGATCCACTCGTGATCGCGGGACAAGGCACGGTCGGAGAGGAGATCGTGCGGCAGAGTCACGGGGCGCTGGACGTCGTGTTCGTCCCAGTGGGCGGGGGCGGCCTCATCGCGGGGGTCGCCACCTACGTCAAGGCACTCCTCCCGCACGTGCGGGTGGTCGGGGTCCAGCCGGTCGAGTCAAACGCGATGCAGGCGTCCCTGCAGGCGGGGCGCCCCGTGAGCATCGAGCGTCCCGGGCTCTTCGCGGACGGAGTCGCGGTGCGCGACGTCGGACGCGTCACCTTCCCGATCATCAGGGACATCGTGGACGAGATCATCTGCGTGTCGAACGACGAGATCTGCGCCGCGATCAAGGAGGCCTTCGATGATACCCGAAGCATCATGGAGCCCGCCGGAGCACTTTCGGTCGCCGGGATGAGGCGGTACGTGGAGCGTGAGGGAGTCTCGGACCTGACGCTCGTGGCGATCTTGAGCGGCGCCAACATGAACTTCGATCGCCTTCGCTTCGTGGCCGAGCGAGCCGAGCTGGGAGAGGCTCACGAGACCCTCCTCGCCGTGACGATCCCGGAGCGGCCCGGGTCCTTCCGGGAGTTCTGTGCCACCATCGGGCTGAGGACGATCACCGAGTTCAACTATCGGCTCAGTGGACGCTCGGAGGCCCACATCTTCGTGGGTGTGGGGACGGAGTCGAGAGACGACGCCGCCAACCTCGTGCGGCATCTGAACGGGCTCGGTTACCGCACCGCCGACCTCTCGGAGAACGAGATGGCCAAGCTCCACGTGCGCCACATGGTGGGCGGCCGGTCGGGCGACGTGCGCAACGAGTGGCCGTGCCGGTTCGAGTTTCCGGAGCGGCCGGGAGCGCTCATGGAGTTTCTCGACAAGCTCGGGGGCCGGTGGAACATCAGCCTCTTCCACTACCGCAACCACGGTGCCGACTTCGGTCGGGTGCTGGCGGCATTCGAGGTCCCCGAGGACGAGCGCGAGCCGTTTCTCGATTTCCTGGGAACCGTAGGCCATCCCTACTCGTTCGAACCCGACAACGAAGCTTATCAGCTCTTTCTGGGATGAGCGCTCCGTGCACGGAGTTCCGAACGTCAGCGGCGACGACGGCATGGCGGGCACGCTCCTCGCGGCGTTGGGAGTGACCGACTAATCTCCTCGGTGATCCTCCTCACACGGAGTCCCAAAGGAATGGATGAGCAGCGGCCCCCGACCCGGGCGGTACGAACCCAGGTGGACCCCTCGCAGCATCGCGAGCACTCGGTCCCCCTCTATCTGACCTCGAGCTTCACCTTCGACGACGCCGAGGAGATGCGCGCGACCTTCGCCGAGGAGACCCGGCGCAACGTATACAGCCGGTTCACGAACCCGAACGTGGCGGAGCTGGCCGAGAAGCTCCGGCTGTTGGAGCGCGCCGAGGCCGGCCACGCGGTCGCTTCGGGCATGTCCGCGATCTTCGCCACGTTCGTGGCGCTCCTCTCCGCGGGGGACCACATCCTCGCCTGCCGGTCCGTGTTCGGCTCGACCCATCGCATCCTCTCGAAGATCCTTCCGCGCCTCGGCATCGACCACAGCTACGTGGACGTGGGCGCACCCGAGGAGTGGGAGGCCCGGATCCGGGACGACACCCGGATGATCTTCGTCGAGACGCCGACGAACCCCGCGCTGGATCTCGTCGACCTGACCTGGCTGGCAGGGCTCGCCCGCAGTCACGACCTGATCCTCGTGGTCGACAACTGCTTCTGCACGCCCGTGCTGCAAAGGCCCATCGAGCATGGGGCGGATCTGGTTGTCCACTCGGCCACCAAGTTCATCGACGGCCAGGGACGGGTGCTGGGCGGCGCCGTCGTGGGACGGGAGGACCTCGTCCGCGAGATCTTCGCGTTCTGTCGGGCCACGGGCCCGGCGCTGTCTCCCTTCAACGCCTGGGTACTGTCGAAGAGCCTGGAGACGCTGCATCTGCGCATGGAGCGCCACTCCGCCAGCGCGCTCGAGCTGGCCGGGTGGCTCGAGGGGCGGCCCGGCGTGGCGTCCGTGCGCTACCCCTATCTGCCTTCTCACCCCCAGCACGAGCTCGCGAAGCGTCAGATGTCGGCGGGAGGCGGTGTCGTGACCTTTACGATCGAAGGAGGCCTCGCGCGGGGACGTCGGTTCCTCGACGCCCTCGAGATGTGCTCACTCACGGCGAATCTCGGCGATACCCGCACGATCGTCACGCATCCCGCTTCCACGACGCACGCGAAGCTCACCGAGGAGGAGCGCCGGGCGGTGGGCATCACACCGGGCCTCATAAGGATCTCGGTCGGCCTCGAGGATCCGGCCGACATCAGGGGCGATCTCTCTCGGGCACTCGCCGAGGCTAGCGAATGAAACAGCGCGCGATCCGTCTCGTTCTCACGTTCTTCTGGGCCAGTACCCTGGCGCTCTGCTGTGCTCGTCCGCTCGCGGCTCAGGCCCCCACGCCCCGGCGCCTCGTCACGGCGGCGCTCACGCCCCCGATGGGGTGGAACAGCTACGACTACTTCAATTGGACCGTGAACGAGCGCGAGATCCTGGCCAACGCCCATTGGCAGGCCGACCACCTCGCCTCCTACGGATGGCGGTACGTGGTGGTCGACTTCCTCTGGTCCACGCCGCTCCACGGCGACTACCGACACCGGGAATTCAACGAGGACGGAAGCTACCGGTACCAGTTGAGCATGGACGAGCACGGGAGGCTGCTGCCCGACCCGGAGCGCTTTCCCTCCTCGGCGGACGGCGTGGGGTTCAAAGCCCTGGCCGACAGCATGCACGCCCTGGGCCTCCAGTTCGGGATCCACGTCATGCGCGGAATCCCGCGGCAGGCGGTACGGGAGCGCTCGCCCGTGCTGGGCACGTCCTACACGGCCGACCAGGTGGCCGACACCACGAGCGTCTGCGCCTGGGACGACGGAATGTACGGGCTCGACATGTCCAAGCCCGGGGCCCAGTCCTACCTCGACGCTCTCCTGCGCCTCTATGCGAGCTGGGGCGTTGACTTCGTGAAGGTGGACGACATCCTGAACCCCTACCACGAGGCGGAGATCGCCGGCTACAGCCTGGCCATCGAGCATTCCGGCCGGCCGATCGTGCTGAGCCTTTCGCTCGGGCCCGTCCCGGTGGAGGAGGCCGGGTTCCTGGCCGGGCACGCCAACATGTGGCGACTGACCTCGGACGTCTGGGACAACTGGCGCAGCCTGCAGCACGACTTCCGCTACGCGGCGGAGTGGGTGGGCCATTCCCGCCCGGGCAACTGGCCCGACCTCGACATGCTTCCCCTCGGACGTCTGGCGGCGCGCTATACCCGGCAAGATCGCGGAACCTTCAGCGAGCTCGATCGTCCCAGCAGGCTCACGCATGATGAGCAACGCACGCTCATGACGCTCTGGGCGATCTATCGCTCGCCCCTGATGATGGGTGGCAACCTCCCCGACAACGACGCGTGGACCACCTCTCTGCTCACCAACCGCGCCGTGATCGAGGTCGACCAACACAGCCGCAACAACCGCCTGCTCCGGGACGGAGACTACCCGGTCTACGTGGCCGACGCCGCAGACGGACGAGACCGTTACGTTGCGCTCTTCAACACGACGGAAGCTCCGGCCACGGTCGGGGTGGCCCTCTCGGCGCTCGGGCTCGAGCACGCCACACCCGTGAACCTGTGGACGGGTGAGCAGCTGAGCACGGTCGAGGGCCGGGTGAGCGCCCATCTGGCGCCGCACGCCAGCGTGTTGCTCCGCCTCACGTCGCGCTGACGCGCGCCGGCGCCACCCGGGAAGCGCCCGCGGTGCGTCCGGCCGGGTCTTCCGTTCAGATCCGGTCGGCCGGTTCACCCCCGGCCAGCGACCGGATCTTCCTCCGGATCGACAGGAACGCCAGGATGAGCGGCCCGGCGAATGCCACGAGGTGGATCAGCCAAACGCGGAAGCCGTCGGGCGCCCCGAGGTGGTAGGGGTCGAGGCGGGCCACGACGAGGTAGGTCGCGCTCGCCAGCATGATCACGATGCCGCCGTGCCGGTTTGCCGGGTACCAGATCTCGTCCGAGGAGAGCGTGCTGCGGGTCCGGACGCCGTACAGGCGATTCCGCGGGACGAGGCCCAGCACGACCGGTACCGAGATCAGGACGAAGATCACGGAGGGAATGAAGAAAGGTTGGCTCCGCATCGCACGCTCCGGGAACGGGCCTACAGGCGGCCATGGTAGCCCCGCGCCCGGCAGATCGCGACACCGGGGGCTCCGTCTTCGGGTCGAAGGGGTTACCCCCGAGGCCACCCGTGGCCTAGCCTGGGCTCCTTCCTGGCCGGCCGGTCCTTCCAGACATCGAACGGATGCGGGCTCGGACGATCTCCCTTGAGGTGGGGATGCAGGACTCTGGGCTGGCCGTCCTCGTGGCTCGACGGATCCGGGGGGAACCGGGCCCCGCCCCCGGGGTTTCCTCTCGCACGGGCTCGGAACGAGCGGACACGCCGGGGCCTGCCTGCCTCAACGCCCCGGGCTCCTGCGGTGTCGCACTACATGCAGGTCGTTCGGGAGGTCAACGTCGCGGCGCGTCTACGGCGAGGTGGGCGTGCGCGGTTTTTTTTGTCGAATAGAACAGGTGCCCATGTCCACGTCGGTCCGAGTTGTCCCGCTGGTCTCGCTGCTTCTTCTCTTCACCCTCGGCCGTGCTTCCACGCTCGGCGCACAGCAGCCGGCCCAGGCCGGCGCGGAGGCGCTCCGCGTGTTCCTGGATTGCCAGGGAGGATGGAGAGGCAGCTGTGACCGCGAGTATTTCCGCCAGGAGATCGGCTACGTCAACTGGGTGAGGCAGCCCCAGGACGCTCAGGTCCATATCATCGTGACATCCCAGAGCGCAGGGGGTGGAGGCACGCGTTTCACGCTCGACTTCGTCGGGCGAGAGGATCTCCAGGGCCTGACCGATCAGCTCACGTACATGGCCGGCGCGACGGACGTGGAAGAAGAGACGGTCGCGGGGCTGGCGCGTACGCTCGCGCTCGGCTTGGTCCGTTACATGGCCCAGGCAGGGTTCGGCGATGCCGTCGACGTCGAGTCGGCGGCCGGGACCCGTTCCTCCCAAGCTCAAGCCGCCACCTCGCAGAACGACCCGTGGAACTTCTGGGTCTTCGACATCAACACCGGCGGAAGCCTGGACAAGGAGGACCGTCGTAACTCCAAGGAGCTCCGGCTCAGGGCGAGCGCGAACCGCACCACCGACGCCTGGAAGTTCAACATCCGGGCCAGCGGGAACTGGCAGCGCGAGGAGTACGACCTCACCGACAGCATCGTGCACAACAACCAGGACAACTGGAGCACGTCGGCCTTCGCCGTGAAGAGCCTCGGGGAGCACTGGGGCGTCGGAGCCGAGCTGCAGGCCAACAACTCCACCCAGCTGAACCGGGACCTTCTGCTGGCCGCGGCGACCGGTGTGGAGTACAACTTCTTTCCGTACTCCGAATCGAGCCGACGCCTGCTTCAGGCACGATACGTGGTCTCGGTCGAGGACGTGCGCTACCAGGACACCACGGTCTACGACCTTCTGAGCGAGACCGCCTACCGGCACACCGTGAGCCTGGACTACGACGCGCGCGAAGAGTGGGGCAACGCCAACGTGGGTGTGGACCTGCACCAGTACCTCGACCGCACCAGCCTCTATTCCGTGAACATGCGCGGCTTCATCCGGTACCGTCTCTTCCGCGGATTCAGCATCAACGTCAACGGCGAATACCAGGTGATCCGGGACCAGCGCTACCTACCCAAGGAAGCGCTCTCGGACGAGGACATCCTCCTGGGACGACGGCGGCTCCCCACCAACTCCCAGACGAGCATCGCGGTGAGCCTGAGCTACAGCTTCGGATCGATCTTCAACAACGCCGTCAACAGCCGCTTCGCCCACGGCGTTCTCTGACGCGAGACGGGCGCGCCCACGGCAACGGGAGCCGGCCGACCCCAGGCGACCGCTGGACCCCGTTGCGCTGGGTCCGCGGGCTTCTACCTTCCTTATCGTGTCGCCTCGTCGACATCGACAACACGACAACAGAGGAACGAGACGGCGCCCGGCGCCGCCTTCCTTCATGAACCCCGCCCGCGTCCCGCGGGGGTTCCTGCCCTCCTCCAGCCGGCCGCTCGGCACATTGGCAACGGCCCACGAGCCGTCGCCCGAGAGGGCATCATCCCATGCTCGGCACGCTCGCATTCCTCGCCCTGGCAGGCGCGGGACAACCTACGTCGATATCCCAGCCCCCGACCCTCATCTCGCCGCTCCTCCAGACGTCTCCCGTGGGGATCGCCGACACCCTACCGGATACGCTGCGTGTCTACCAGCTGATGGGGCTCACCGTGACGGCTCCGCGCACGGGAGTCCCGCTCCGCGTGAACCCGAGCGCCACGAGTGTCGTGGACGCGCGCGACCTGAACGCGCTGCCCCGCTCGATCGCGGTCGACGAGGCGGTCCGGCTCGTGCCCGGCCTCAAGGTGGACAACCAGGCCGACGGTGCGCGCGTCCACATGTCCATCCGCGGACAGGGGATCCTCAGCGAACACGGGATCAGAGGTATCAAGATCCTGGAAGATGGGTTGCCCCTGAACGATCCCAGTGGCTTCGCGGCCGACCTCTACGACATCGACTGGTCCGACATCGCGCGCATCGAAGTGCTGCGCGGCCCCGGCGCCTCACTCTACGGCGGAGGCGCGACGGCGGGGGTCCTCAACATCCTCACCACTGAGCCCCCGGCCACGGACGATCTCGCGATTCCCATGGCGGAAGCTCACATGGGATCGCACGGGTTCTGGAAGACGACCGCCCGGAACCTCGGTCGATCGGGCGACGTGGGCTACAGCCTGACCGTGAGTCGGGCCATGGGAGACGGCTACCGCGAGCACACGGCGTTCAATGCCACGAACGTGCGCGCCAAGGCAGATTGGGAGGCCTCGGACCGGCTGCGGGTCAAGCCCGTCGTGGCCTACACGGCCTTCTTCAATCAGAACGCCGAGGGCCTCAATCTGGCGTGGCTGGCCGAGAACCGCCGGCAGGCCAATCCCGACGCCAACACCTTCAACGAGTTCCAGAAGACGCACCGGTTCACCGGCGGCTTCACCGGTAGCTACGAGGTGAGCGCGTCGACCAGCCTCGATTTCAACGGCTACGCCCGGGCGACGCGCTACCTCGAGCCCGTGCCCTCTTCCGTGCAGCACCGTACCCTCTTCGCCCCCGGTGGTACGGTGCAGCTCACGAGCCATGCATCCACCGGCCGTGTGACCCACACGCTGGGGGGCGGCGCGGACTGGCAGTGGCAGAGGATCGCGGAGTTCCGCGTTCCGAATCTCGGCCTGGCCCGGGAGGGCTCGACCCTCCTCTCAGATGAGACGATCCACCAGAGCGGGCTGGGCGTCTTCCTGTTCGATCGGTTCGACCTGAGCCGCAGCTGGTCGGGCATGGTCAACCTCCGCTACGACAGGATCACGAATCGACTGAGCGACCTGCTCAGAGCGGGCGGTGTCAACCTCTCGGGAAAGACCAACTTCGATCGAGCCACGATGCGCGTCGGCCTCGCGTACAGCCCCTCGTCCACGTGGAGCGTCTACGGAAACTGGGGGCAGGGGTTCCTGCCTCCGGCCACGGAGGAGCTGGCCAACAATCCGGACGCCCAGGGCGGCTTCAACCGCTCGCTCGAGCCGGCGCTCTCCCATGGTGAGGAGCTCGGAGTGCGCGGGTTGGCCGGCCGGCGGCTCTTCTACGACGTCACGCTCTTCCACCTGGAGACACGCGGTGACTTCGACCGCTACCGGGTCCCCGACCGTCCCCTGGAGACGTTCTACCGGAACGGGGGCAACAGCAGGCGGTTCGGCGCCGAGCTGTACGCCAACGCCAATCCGATCGATCCGCTCTGGGTGCGCGTGGCGTACACGTGGTCCCACTTCGTCTACCGGAGCTCCACGAGCTTCTACGGTGACATCGAGGGCCACCGCCTGCCGAACAGCCCGGATCAGCAGCTCTTCACGGACGTGAGCTGGCGGGTCTTGCCGAACATCACACTCGGCGCGGGCACGGACACCTTCAGCCGCTGGTACGTCGATGCGGGCAACGCCACGTCGGTCGACGGCTACACGCTCTTCAACGCGCGCGTCGCATGGAGGGTGTCGTTGATGGGGATGAGCGGAGAATTCTCGCTTCAGGGCCGGAATCTGACCAGCGTGAAATACATCGCCTTCACCGAGCCCGACCCGGACGGGAACTCCTACCAGCCCGGCCCCGAGCGCGAGCTGTTCGCCGGCCTGCGGATCTCCATGAGGTAGCGCCCGGTCCCCGGGAAGCGCCCCCGGGCGTCGAGGTCCTTGCCCCGGTTGGCCGGTCGTTCTAGCGTGCTGCCGTCCGGCGGGCGGTCTCGACGCCCGAAGCCACCCTCTCGGGAACCCTCCCATGACTGTCTTCTACCTGTCGATCCGCGTCATCCATGTTCTTCTGGGAGCCTTCTGGACGGGTGCCACCCTCCTGATCGCCCTGTTCATCGAGCCCGCGGTCACGGAAGCGGGCCCGGCGGGGGGAGCCGTGATTCAGGCTCTGATGCGGCGTGGCATGTCGAGGATTCTCACGTTCGTGGGCCTCTTCACGGTGCTCACCGGCCTCTATCTCATCTGGGTGCGGTCGGGCCATTTCGCGAGTCCGTATATGGGCTCACCTCACGGCATCCTGATCAGCACGGGCGCCCTCTTCGGGATCGTCGCCCTCCTCCTGGGCGTCCACGTGACCCGGCCCGCGGCCAAGGGCCTGGCGGCGATCGGCCAGCGGGTCGCCGCGTCGAACGCCCCACCCACGCCGGAAGACCTGGCGCAGATGGGGCGGCTTCGCGGTCGCCTGAGGCTCTCGACCCGACTGGTCGCGGTAGTCCTCGTGCTGACCATCGTGTGCATGGCCCTGGGACCACACCTTTAGGGACGCTCCGAGCTTCGACCCTCCGGCCGAGCTCGACGCGCCGAGCCTCGGAACCCTCGGTCAGTGCCGATCGCACTCACCGTTTTCGTCGTGGTCTTTGAACGTCCAGAAGGACCGCATGATCTTCCACGCCACGAGGCGCTCGTTCTCGCCACCGGCGGTGGCCGTGGACGGGTCGATCAGCGTGCTGTCCCGCCGCGCGAACCATCTGCTCAGATTGACCCGGAGCGTGAGGTTGGTCGCGCCCGAATCGGGCGATACGACCAGGGGCGGATCGAGCCGGCTGACCTGCCTGGCGTTGATCGCGTGGGCATAGGTGAACGGCTCTCCGTCGAATGTCCCCTGCACCCGGACGCTCACACTGTCGAAGTCCGGGTGGTCGGTGACGAATGCGACGTCCGTCGAGTCCCGGGACCTCGGCGCGTGGATCCAGAACTCCGAGCCGTTGTAGGTACCCTCCGGAACGTCCGCGGAGAACACCTTCTCGACCTGTCCGTCGAGCGGCACGTCGACGAGGACGGGTCCGAGCTTCAGGCCCTCGCAATCGTCACGATCCCACTCGCCCCATCGGTTCTTGTGCCAGCCGTCCGTCATCATGGGCCCGTCCTGGTGCCCCTCCGTGCTGTCTGCGGGCGGCGAGCACATCGAGTCGGTGCGCGCCAGCTCGATCCTGCGGATCACGATCTGCACGCTCGACAGGACGAGCGTGTGGGAGCTGTCGCTCAGCGTCATCTCCTGACCCGAAGAGCTGGTGGCGAGGCCACTGGAGTCGGTGCTGGCGCCGACGACGGACAGCGTAAGACCCTTCGTGTTCGCGGCCGACCCCGCGCCCGTTCCGTCCGAGCAGGCCGAAGCCATGAGGAGCGCCGCGCACAGCGCCGCATATCGGGTGCCACTTCTGATCTTCATCGAACCTCCCGGTCCAGCAACGTGTCGCAAATCTCTACCGGCGGCACGGAGACTGCAGAACTTGTGCCACGGTGGGGCCCCCGGAGCGTATGCAAGCGGCATCCTTGCACCCGTAGACGGCCTGTTCTACCGTCCCTGTCTCCCGGGGCGCCTCTCCGTCCCGTCATTGACGCGACCTAATGCCCGGAATCCAACACCATGATCGATTACGAGCCGCTCGAAGCGTGGTTCGTCACAGGTAGTCAACACCTGTACGGACCCGAGACCCTCAAGCAGGTCGATGAGGACTCCAAGGCCATCGTACAGGGTCTGAACGCCTCGGGAAGCATGCCCGTGAAGGTGGTATTCAAGCCCGTCCTGAAGACCCCCGACGAGATCAGCGCCGTATTGCGCGAGGCCGACGCAGCACCCAACTGCATCGGTCTGATCGCGTGGATGCACACGTTCAGCCCGTCGAAGATGTGGATCGGCGGCCTCAGCAGGCTCCGCAAGCCGCTCTGCCACCTGCACACGCAGTTCAACCGCGACATCCCCTGGTCCACGATCGACATGGACTTCATGAACCTGAACCAGTCGGCCCACGGGGGACGCGAGTTCGGGTTCATCTGCTCCCGCCTGCGTATGGAGCGGAAGGTCGTGGTCGGGCATTGGCAGGAGGAAGGGGTCCAGGGAAAGGTCGCCACCTGGCTGCGCGCGGCCGCGGCGTGGCACGACAGCCAGTCGATGAAGATCGCCCGCATCGGCGACAACATGCGCCAGGTGGCGGTCACCGAAGGTGACAAGGTCGAGGCGGAGCGGCGCCTCGGTTACGCGGTCAACGGTTACGGTCTCGGCGACCTGGTGGCGCACGTCGATGCCGTGACAGAAGCTCAGGTCGACGCTCTGTGCGAGAAGTACGCCTCCGAGTACACGCTGATGGAAGGCCTCGAGAAGGGGGGCACCCGTCACGGTTCGCTGCGCGACGCCGCCAGGATCGAGCTCGGGCTGCGCTCGTTCCTCGAGGAAGGTGGCTTCCATGGCTTCACCGACACGTTCGAGAACCTGCACGGCCTGAAGCAGCTTCCCGGCATCGCGGCGCAGCGGCTCATGGCCGACGGCTACGGCTTCGGCGCCGAGGGCGACTGGAAGCACGCCGCGCTGGTCAGGACCATGAAGGTCATGGCTCACGGTCTCCCCGGCGGCACGAGCTTCATGGAGGACTACACCTACCACTTCGATCCGGCCGGGCGCAGCGTGCTCGGGGCGCACATGCTCGAGATCTGCCCGTCCATCGCGGCCGGCAAGCCGTCCTGCGAGGTGCACCCCCTCGGGATCGGCGGCAAGGAGGATCCTGTACGGCTGGTGTTCGATTCCACCACCGGTCCGGCCGTCAACGCCACGGTCGTGGACATGGGCAACCGCTTCCGGATGGTCGTGAACGTCGTGGATGTGATCGAGCCGTTCGAGGCGCTGCCGAACCTCCCGGTCGCCCGCGCGCTCTGGAAGCCGCAGCCGGATCTGGACACCGCAGCGGCCGCCTGGATTCACGCCGGAGGCGCCCACCACACCGGACTCTCGTTAGCGCTCACACCCGAGCATCTCGAGGACTTCGCAGCCATGGCCGGCATCGAGTTCCTGCTGATCGACGATGCCACCGACCTACGGCAGTTCAGGAACGAGCTGCGCTGGAACGACGTCGCCTATCAGCTGGGAGGCTCGCTGCGGTAGGGATCGTCGAGAGACTCGACAAAGAGCCGACGGGAAGGGGGCGGCCACGCCGCGTGGCCGCCCCCTTCGCCATGGTCGCTCGGGCCGGCCGCTCAGCCCCTCCGCACCGGATCCCTGCTGGTGGGCACGATCTTCCTCAGCCACGCCTCGAGCTCCGCTTTCTTGTCGGCGTAGGCCGGATCGTCGGCGAGGTTGTTCCACTCGCCGGGATCCTTGGAGTGGTCGTAGAGCTCCTCGCCGCCTTCGCTGTACAGGATGTAGCGCCAGCGGGTATCGCGTACGGCGTGTGATCCGTTCCAGGTCGTGACGATGGGGCGCGGCCGGGGCGCGGTCGGGTCCCTCAGCTGCGGGAGCAGGCTCATCCCGCTCAGCTGCTCCATCCTCGGCAGGCCGCAGAGCTCGTTGAGCGTCGGATAGACGTCGAGCAGGCTGACCGGCTCGCTGCACCGCGTGCCGGCCGTCGTAACCCCCGGCGCGGTGACCATGAACGTCACCCGGGTCGAGCGCTCCCAGAGCGTGAACTTCTCCCAGTGGTCGCGCTCACCGAGATGGAAACCGTGGTCGGACCAGAGCACGACGACGGTGTTGTCCTTGTACGGACTCGCGTCGAGCGCGTCGAGCAGCCGTCCGAGCTGCGCGTCTGCGAAGCTGATCGAGGCCAGATAGCCCTGGATCGCCCTGCGCCATTGGCCGTTCTCGAGCACCCATTTATGCCACTGGCGCCGCACCATGTCGATGCCCTGGGCCGGCGTGTCCCGCTCCCAGTCGAGGCGCACGTCCGGCGTGACGATCTCGTCCAACGGATAGAGATCGAAGTACTTCTGGGGCACGAACCACGGAATGTGCGGCTTGAAGATCCCCACCGCCTGGAAGAACGGCTCGTCGTGGTCCTTCCTCAGCTCGCCGATGGCCCAGTCGACCACCTTGAAGTCGCCGACCTGGCTGTCCGGCACGGGGATCGCACCCCAGTCGAAGTAGTAGGGTGGCCTTCGGCCCACGTTGCCCTTGGCCACCGGGTCCCACCGCCAGGTGTGCACCGAGTCTTCGGTGGCGCCGGCCGGCCACGACGTTTCCGGCATCGAGCGGTGCTTGGACGGGAAGTACTCGTCCCACGCGTCGAAGTCGTTCAGGTCGAGGCCGTATGCGGTCTGGATCCAGGAGAGCGCATGAAAGATCTTCCCGCCCCCCACTGCCCGATAGCCTCCGGCGCGGAAATGGCGCGGAATCGTCTCGGCGTGCTCGAGCACCTCCGAGTGCTTCCAGTTCTGGTTGTTGTTGTAGACCCCCGAAATGTCAGGACGCACCCCCGTCATGACGGCCGTGCGAGACGGATTGCACGACGGCGCCGCGCAGTGCGCGTTGGTGAAGAGCACGCCGCGGGCTGCCAGGCGGTCCAGGTTGGGGGTGGAGATCTTGCCCTTGTAGCCGCCCAGGCAGTTGGGCCAGTCGTTCAGGTCGTCGACCGAGATGAAGAGGACGTTGGGACCGTCGGCCCTCGGCTGCTGCGACCAGAGCCAGCGGGGCGCGCTCAGCGCGACCGCTCCCGCGGCGGCCATCCTCAGGAAGTCGCGTCGGGAGGTCTCAAAGGGTCGGGGGCTCATCGCGTCGTCGCCTCTCGGGAAATCCCTGCGTGTGCTCATACGTCCCTCACACATCGGAATCCGCAGTTGATCATCGTGCTCCCCGGGGTGTTGGACGTGCGCGCCGCGACCCGATAGCGGTTGCAATAGGATTCGTGGCAGAGGAACGAGCCCCCACGGATGACCTTTCGCTCGCCCGCCGGCGGTCCAACGGGATCGTCGCGCGTGGCGTGCAGATGATAGGTGGCGCTCCACCAGTCGTGGCACCACTCCCAGGTGTTGCCCGTCATGCCGAAGAGGCCGAACCCGTTCGGAGGAAAGGCCTCGACCGGACAGAGCCCCGCGTAGCCGTCCTCGCCGGTGTCGTGGTCCGGAAAGCTGCCCTGCCAGATGTTGCAGAGGTGCCGGCCTCCCGGCGTCAGCTCGTCTCCCCAGGGAAAGGGTGCTTGCTCGAGTCCTCCGCGGGCAGCGTACTCCCACTCGGCCTCGGTGGGCAGGCGCTTGCCGACCCAGCGGGCGTACGCCTCGGCATCGCTCCAGGAGACGTGAACGACGGGATCGTCTTCGTGGCCTTCGACCGAGGAGTCGGGACCTCGGGGGTGGCGCCAGTCGGTGCCCGCCACGTCGCGCCACCAGGAGAGCCCGGCGACCACGCCCGCACCGGCGTCGCGGCCGGGCGGGAGTTGGTTGTGGAACACGAACGAGGATCCGAGCCGCTCGGCCGTCGTGCGGTGCCCCGTGTCCTCGACGAAGGCGCCGAACCGGCGGTTCGTGACGGCGCGCCGGTCGATGTGGAACGGCGCGAGCTTGATGCGCCTCACCGGTCCCTCGCCGTCCGCGGGAAATCCGTCGGGGTCGTCGGTACCCATGAGAAACGCCCCGCCCTCGAGCCGCACCATCCCGTCGGTGGAGCCACGAGTGACGCGGGTCCGCTTCCGTGACAGTGCCTCGGACTCACTCAGGACCCGCGCCCGATCCACGCTGGGGACGCAGCACGGGTGAGGAGGCACGAAGGGCTCCCCGGGGAGCCCGCGCGCGCCGCTCACTGCGCTGAAGGCGTCGGCCCGACCGCCACTCGCTCGATCGTGGCGTGCTCCTTCAACTCGTCGACGAAGCGCTCGACGGCGGTCCGCTTCTTTTCCTCCGTGAGCATGCCCGCGACGGCTTCACGGACTTCCTCCAGAGGCACCGGCCCGGCAGGTTTCCGGTCGAGTAGCTGGGCGATGTGGTAACCGAACTCGGTCGGAAAGATGTCGCTCGTCTCGCCGGGCCGAAGGCCTCGCACGACCTGCTCGAAGGACTCCACCATCCGTCCCCGAGGAAACCAGCCCAGGTCGCCGCCGTTACCGGGGCAATCCGAGTAGCGGTCGGCGACCTCCGCGAAGTCGACGCCGCTATCCAGCTCGGACTTCGCGCGACGCAGCGGCTCGAGCATCGCCTCCTCGTCCGGCGCGTCCACCGCGTTCTTCACGATGTGGCGGGCACGGATCATCTCCGGCGTCCGGAACTGCTCCGGGTTGGAGCGATAGAATCGCTCGATCTCGCTCGGCGGCACCTCCGGCAGACCGCTCGTGAGACGCTCCACGAACCGTGTGGTGCGCAGACCGTCGATCACGTCCTGCCGCACGCGCTCGAGGTTGTCGGGCGCCACCGCCATGCACTGCTCGAACTTCTCGCGGCCACCATAGCTCGCCTCGATCTGACGCATGGCATCCTCGACGTCCGAGTCCGGGAGGTCCACGGGATCCTCGCGCTCCGCCTGCCGGAGCAGCTCCGTCTCGACCAGGTTCTCCTCGGCCCACTCGGTCAGCTGGGCGACCTGCGCCTCCGCGTCCAGCTCCCCACCGGACTGCGCCATGTACTGGACGTAGTGTGGGCGCAGACGCTCCGCTTCGCGCTCGATCTGGGGATCGTCGATCAGGCTGCCGTTGACTCGTACGGCCATGCGCTCCTCAACTCTTGGCTGCCGAGGCCAGCGCCTCTGCAGGCAGCGGGAATCGCCAGTTCGCCGTCTCAACGTAGACCTCTCTCACCGGGCTGGCGAGGCGGCGAGTCA
Source organism: uncultured Gemmatimonadales bacterium (assembly GCA_963751265.1). Classification (GTDB taxonomy): domain Bacteria; phylum Gemmatimonadota; class Gemmatimonadetes; order Longimicrobiales; family Gaopeijiaceae; genus SZUA-318. The sequence continues at coordinate 351,859 of CAVVTU010000007.1, forward strand.
CGGCGGCCCGTCTCGGTACCTGCGCAGCCTCGGGCTCGCCACGCCTTCGAGGCCGCGGCCACGACGCAGAGGCGGTGGAACCCTCAGCCCTGTGGCACTTCCGCCAGCAACACGCGCGCCCGGGCCACCGCCAGGGAGTCCGCCGGAGCCGCTGCCGGGAGGGCCAGCGCATCCTCCAGGACCGCACGCGCGAGCTCGGGACGGTGCGTGTCGATGTAGAGCGCCCCCAGCTCCATGGCGTGCCTCGGGTTTTCGGGCTCCAGACGGCGAGCCATGGTGAAATGGTACTCCACCTTCTCCCACGAGGCCCCTTCGAGCACGGACGCGCCCAGGATCTTCCGCGCCACGACGCGCGCGATCCGGTTCAACCTCATCGCGGCGGCGTTCAGCCTGCCGAGCACGTGGTGCGCGCCCGCGTGCAAGGAGTCCAGTTCCAGGGTCCGCTCCGCCTCGCGCCGCACCTCCGCGGCCAACCGGAATTTCGTGCGCAGCCCCTGGTGCTCGAGATGGTAACCGAGGGCGACGGCCAGGGCGTAGTGCGCCTCGGCATTCTCGGGTGCGGTCTTCACCGCGGTGCGGGCAACGGCCACCGCCCGCGCGAACATGGAGTCCGCCGTCTCGCGCTACGGCGCGAGGAGGCCGCGCACGACGAGCGCCTCCGCTTCCGCCGGAGTGTGCACGGGCCGGACCGACTGTCCGTCGGTCTGGGCGACCCCGCCCAGGAGCAGGGCCAGCGCGACGACCGCGGTCCGGGCGGCCGCACGGACGGGATCGCCTTTCGTCACCTCCGGCACGGGCCGGGATCGCTCGTGCGGGCGGAGCTCCGCCATCAGCACGAACGCGCCCACCGCCGCCGGTAGGTAGAGGAGGAAGAACCGGTAGGCCAGCGTGAAGGGCGCCCGGAGCTGGGGCGGCATCAGGAGTGCCATCACGGCACCCGTGCTGAGCTCGGCGATGCCGCTTCCGCCCGGACTCGGCGCCACATAGAGGATGAAGTGGAGAAGCGCCTGCAGCGCCACCGTCGTGACGTAGCTGCCGTGCACCCCCAGTCCTCTCATGACCAGCCAACCCAACGTGAACTTGTTCAGATAGAGGACGACCGTGAGGACGAAGCTCGCCACGGGCAGCAAGGGGGCCTCGCTGATGAAGCGCGTGCAGGCCGAGCGGTACTGATCCACGGTCGAGGCTACGCTCTCGAACACCCACGCCAGCGTGCGCGCCCACCAGCGATCGTTCATCGGGCGGAGTCGCCCGGCCGCCGCCTCCAGGAAGCGGGCCACCAGATCCGGCCTGAAGAGGCCCACCATCATGACCACGAAACAGGCCGCGAACGCGACGAAGCCGTACTCGACCAGGAGCCGGATCGAGCTCCCGGAGAAGCGCGCGTGGAAGACCCAGGCGCTGAACCCTCCCGCGATCAGGAAGAAGAGCAGCGTCGAGATGAAGTTGATGAGGAGGAAAGCGAGCGCGTCCGGCATCGGGATGCCCCCCCCCGACACAGGATGAAGACCTGTGCGGGCCCGCCCCCCGTCTGAGACGGCGTGACCGCCCCGACGAAGCGGTTGGCCAGGTCGGCCTTGATCGGGAGCCAGAGAGACGTCCCCGGCCGAATCCGGCGAAGGAAGATCTGGTAGCGCACGGCTCCGATCAGAAGATCCATCACCGCACCACCCGCGGCCAGGACCAGAAAGGTCGGGCTCAGGCTCCCGAGCACGGCGCTTGCACTTCCCTCGAACGTGAACGCGAAGAGCACGCCCAACCCTCCGACGCTCAGCACGAAGAACCACATCAGGCCGCGGCCGAGCCGGGAATGCACCAGTCCGGCGGCGGAAGGCTCCAGCGGCGGGGTGCCTCTCGGCGCGGCCGCCCGGGCGGGCGCCTCGGCCTCGCTACGCGTGGACCGTGCGCCGGTGGTACTGCAGCGCCTGGTGCATGAAGGCCTCGAGGCGCGTGTTCAGGTTGGTCTCTTCCTGTCCGTCGAAGGCGACGTCGAGCCAGGGGATGCCGTTCATCTCCTCGCGAACGCGAGGGGCCATGCACGACACGACCGTGCCCGGCATGCACGAGAACGGAAGCACGTTGATCACGCCCGCGAGTCCGTGCCGCCCCAGGTCGAGCGAGCGGGCCATGGTGAGGACGGCCTCCGTGCCCAGAAGCGGCTCGTAGAAGCCCTCGATCCGCTCCACCGCGCTCGCGACCGGAGCTTCGGCGGGGTGCCGCAGGACCGAGCGCAGGGGCTCGCTGAACTTCCGCTCCACCCTGTGCTGATACCAGTCGGAGACACAGGCCCCCAAGAAGTCCCGATATTCGCCGAATCGCCACGAGAGGCTCTTGCGTCGCCAGTCGACGAAGTAGAGCCAGTCCATGAAGGTCCCCTGGAGCACCTCGCCTCCGGCTTCCTCCACGGCACGCACGATGTCGGAGTTGCTCTGTCGGTTGAGCATGAGGTAGAGCTCGCCGAGGACCGCGACGAGCGGACGCTCGACGAGGCGGTCGATCTCCAGGGCGGAGAAGCGTTCCGCCGTCCTCGTCAGCGCCTCGACCACGGCCTCTCCGCCGCCCGCTTCGACGGCCGCCACGAGGTCGTCCAGGCTTGCCCGGTACGCCGCCTCGGCGCTTCCAGCGACGACCTCGTAGGGGCGGTGCTCGTGGAGCACCCGCGTCAGAAGGTCCACGGATACGATCGCCTGCCATGCCAACTTCCGCAGGCCGGTGGGATCATCGCCGAAGAGCGCATAGGAGTCGTCGGTCGTGGGCGAGACGATCTCGACGTCCGGGAAGCCTTCGCCCGCCAGGATCTCCTTCTGGAGAACGTTGTATTGGCCGAAGCGGCATGGTCCCGGGCCCTTGGGCATGAAGAAGACGGCGGTCGTCGGATCGAATCCGGGCTCTCGGCACTTGCGGAGCATGTCCCCGGTGCACAGGAAGCACGGCAAGCACTCGCGCCCACGGCACAGGCCGAGCCCCATCGCCATGGACTCCCGGTCCGGTGGCGGCAACACGGACGCGTCCACACCGAAGCGCTTCATGGCCGCCGCCACCGTGTACGCGTGATCGGACATGTGGGGCAGATAGACCACTCGGCGGGTCGCGGTCGAAGCACTCATGCGACGCCCTCCCTCCGGACATTCAGGCTGTCCAGGAAAGCCTCACAGCGGGTTACGATTCCTGCCTCGGCCGTGTGGTCGTCCACCTCCAGCTCGAGGAACGGCTTCCCGCCCATGGCCTTACGAAAGAACGAGAGCAGGAACGAGTCGGGGCCGCACTGGAAGCTGGTCAGGTAGACGCAGTGGAGGTCGGGATGCGACGCCACCAGCCGGGCGGCCCCGAGAATCGCCTGGCCGCTGCGCCAGTACATGTCGGCGTGGGCGTCCGTCAGGTCGACGGTCCGTACCGGGAGGAAGTCCATGGGGATCGGCACCACGCCCAGCTTCCTCAGCTTGCGCGGCAGATCCTGGCAAACGCCCAGATCGCAAGTGTTGTAGGGTCTCCCCACCACCACCACTCCGGTCCGGCCGGAACCGAGGGAGGAAAGGACCTCCTGTCCGCGCGCCCGGATCGCCCGGTAGAACGCGGCCTGCGCCCCGTCACCCTCCCGCGCGGCCGCGACCACTCGGCCCACCCGAACACCCAGCTCGCGCGCGAGTGCCGCCAGCTCCTTCCTGCGGGCTCCCGTCCTCTGCATGTGGAAAGGAAACGTCAGGTAGCGGATGCCGTTGGCGTCCTCCCGAACGTGGGCCGCGACCATGTGCGCGGCCGCGGGAATGAACGGACAGTAGTGGTTGTGTACCTGTCCGGGCCCGGCGTCTTCACGGTCGAGAATGCTGGGCATGAAGACCCGGTCCACGTCCTTGCCGGCCAGCTCCATCACGTGTCCGAACACCAGCTTGACCGGATAACAAGTCTCGGCGGCCGCGGTCTGGGACGTGTGGCGTACGATCTCCGAGTTGGTGGCGCTGGAGAGCACCACGTCCATCTCGAGATGACGGAAGAATGCGTGCCAGAACGGGAAGAGGTCGTGGAGGACGAGTGCCCGGGGGATGCCGATACGGGGTCGGCCCGGGACTCTGGCCTCGGGCTCGACGTAGCCGTCCAGCAGGAGCCGGGTGCGCTCCTCGAAGAGGTCGGGAATGTCGTCCGACGCCTTCTTCGCGCGACCGGCCTCCTCGAAGCGCTCGCAGCGCGCCCCGTAGAAGAGCGGCGGCTCGCCTTCGACCGTGATCTTCTTCACCTCGCACAGGTTCGGACACGCCCGACACACGAACGAGGTGGCGTCGTAGCTCCGATGTGTGGTGTTGAAGCCACGGAACTCCGTGATGCGGCCGGGACTGCGCTCCAGCTCCTCGCGCGCCAGGATCGCCACGCCGATCGCTCCCGTCACGTCGTGGTGGGGCGGAACGGTGATGCGACGTCCCGTCGCCGCCTCGAACGCCGAGGCGACCGCACGGTTGTGGGCCACCCCGCCCTGGAAGAAGACCCGGCGGCCGACGGGGCGCGCGTTGACGACCCGGTTCATGTAGTTGTGGACGATCGAGTACGCGAGGCCCGCGGTCAGGTTCTCGACCTTGGCACCTCGCTGCTGGTGGTGGACCAGGTCGGATTCCATGAACACCGTGCACCGCTCGCCCAGCCAGGACGGCGCCAGCGCTGACAGCGCCTTGTCCGCGAACTCGTCCTCGATCTCGATTCGCAGCCTGTCCGCCTGCTCTTCCAGAAACGAGCCGGTGCCCGCCGCGCAGGCGTTGTTCATGGAGAAATCCACCACGGCGCCCCGATCCAGTCGGATATACTTGCTGTCCTGCCCGCCGATCTCGAAGACGGTGTCGACTTCCGGATCGACCGCCACGGCGGCACGCGCCTGTGCGGTGATCTCGTTACGGATGACGTCCGCGCCGACGTAGTGGCCGGTCAGGTAACGGCCGGACCCGGTGCAGCCGACACCGACCACCTCCACTCGGTCTCCGACCTCGGCGGCCACTTCATCCAGTCCACGGCGCACCGCTTCCAGCGGCCTGCCCGCGGTCGGAAGATACCGGCGCGAGACCACCCGACCCTGGTCGTCGATGAGCACCACGTTCGTGCTGATCGAGCCGACGTCGACACCGAGCCAGGTCCGGTGCCGCTGGCCGCCGTTCATGGACGGAAGCGAGACCGTATGGCACGATGCGCACGGCCGAGGCACGAGCACGGGCAGCGTCCGCTCCCGCGTGGACCCCGACCGGATGGATTCCTCGAGCGCGTCGAAGCCGAAGAACGGATGGTGACGGCCTTCCGCTTCCTCGTCCATCGCGACGTAGGCGGCCCCGATGGCGGCCATCACGTCGTGGTGGTGCGGAACGACGAGCTGCCCGTCCTCCAGGCCCAGCACGTCCACGAACGCGCGGGCCACCGCGGCGTTGAACGCGACGCCACCCTGGAAGAGGAGCGGCGGGGCGAAGCTCTTCCCCTTGCCGATCACGCTGCGGAAGTTTCGCGCCAGCGCATGGCAGAGCCCCATGAGGATGTCGGAAAGGGGTGTCCCCTCCTGCTGGAGGTGGATCATGTCCGACTTCGCGAACACAGTGCACCGCCCCGCGATGCGGGCCGCATGATCGGACGCCAACGCGATCCGCTCGAACTCCCCGTCGATCGCGATTCCCAGGCGCTCGGCCTGCTGATCCAGGAACGATCCGGTGCCGGCCGCGCACAGGGCGTTCATGGCGAAGTCGACCAGCACCATCTGGTGGCTGCCCTCGTCCCACTGGACGGACAGGAACTTGCTGTCCTGGCCGCCGATCTCGATGACCGTCCGGGCATCGGGGTGGTAGGCGCCCACCGCGCGGGTCTGGGTCACCAACTCGTTGGTGTGGATGCCGCCTACCACGTCGGCGATCGGGCGGCCTCCGGATCCGGTCAGCCCCACGCCCAGGATCTCGTCCGGAGAGAAGCGCTCGGTGACGGCCCGGGACGCCTCGAAAAGCGTGGACCGAGGTCGGCCGTTCGAACGTACGTACGTGTGGGAGAGCAGCTCGCCCGAGGGGTCGAGGGCTACGAGCTTCACCGTGGTGGAACCGACGTCTACGCCCAGATATGCACCGCGCATGGTGGTCCCTCCACTCGAGGACCTTCGTGACCTCGTGGGCCGGGCAGGGACCCACCGTCAATCGTCAACCGGAACTTGGGATGGCCCGCGTCCCGGTCCCATACGCATCAGGACGTAGCGTTCGGAAAACGCATACGTAGCATTATAAGCGCAAACATTTGAGGGCGAGAGCTTTTTATTCTCATTCTCGAATAGCACGAATGCGGGCGACCGGCTCTTCAGGGGAAGAGTGCTATGCTACGCGGGCCGCTTCGAATCTGTCAACGCGGCAGAGCCTATCCCTTGTGCAGGTCGATGCCCTTGCCCCGCCACATGCGGTAGCCCACCTCCGCGGCCAGCGAGAGAGCCAGCATGGCCACGAGGGTGAGCACCTTCACCGCGTCCGTCGTGAGCACGTGCCAGACGAGCACGACGAGCGCCCCCGAGCACGCGGCCGCGCCCAGCCAGGAGATCCAGGCACGGCTCTCGGTCTTCGACGCGAGTTTCACGTTGGCGAGGTTCACCGCCGCGAAGATCAGCAGGAAGCCGGCGCTCCCCATGAGCGAGATGCTGGTGAGATCGAACACGTTCGCGATCACGAGCGTGACGGCGCTGGTGATGAGGAGTCCCTCGAGCGGCTTGTGCCAGACGTTCTTTTCCAGGACCTCGGGCAACTCTCCGGACTTGGCGATGGTGAACGAGAGGCGCGCGGCTCCGTAGAGCGTGGCGTTGATGGCGCTGGCGGTCGACAGCAGCGCCGCGACGGCGATCAGGGCGAAGCCCGCCTGTCCCATTGTCGGCTTGGCTGCCTCGGCCAGCGCGTAGTCACGCGCCGCGACGACCTTCGACACGGGGAGGCTCCCGACCGTCACCATGGCAACGAGCACGTAGAGCACGATCACGAACAGCACGGAGCCGAAGAACGCGCGTGGCATATCTCGAGCCGGGTCGGCCGCATCCTCTGCGGCGTTGGCGATCAGCTCGAACCCCTCGAAGGCCAGGAAGATGATCATGCCCCCGGAAATCAGGCCGATGGGAGACGCCCAGGTGGAAGGCGCCAGCGACGACGCGCTCACCTGCGTGAAGCCCACGACGACGAACACCAGCAGGATGACCAGCTTGATTCCCACGATGAAGTCCTCCGCCCTGCCGATGAGGTCGGCCGAGAAGGCGTTCAGGACGGTGATGGCGACGATCGCGCCGCTCAGGAGCGCGTGCTTCGCGATCGCGTGGTGCGCGTCGGAGAAGAAGCTCGCCCCGTACGAGCCGAACGCCTCCGCGTACAGAGCGAGCATCACGATGTAGCTGATCCAGAGCAGGATGTTCAGCGTCCCGCTCAGGATCCCCGACCCGAACGCCGCGTTGACGAACGCGACCGTGCCACCCCTGCTCGGAAGCGCGACCGTCAGGCGCACGTATGCGTAGGCCGTGAGCAGCGCGACCAGACCCGCGAGCAGGAAGGCGAGCGGAGCACCTCCTTGCGCGAGCTGCACCGCGAGGCCCAGGACCGCGAAGATGCCACCCCCGACCATGCCTCCGATGCCGATCGCGGCGAGGCTGATCACGCCCATCTTCCCTTCTTCGCGCGCCATGTGTCCCGCTCCTGTGGGAGGGTCCAACCTCGGCATCGGAACTCGATCGAGGCTCGACGGAGCTTCGGGCGTGGGTTGTCGGCCTGTCAACCGCGGGAAGGCGTGGCTACGCTGACGACGAGGCACCTGGATTAGGGACGGACACCTGGCGAAGTCGTCTCCTCGTGGAGCCGTTCGAGACTCCGGACCTCGCCGGAACGTGCATCATAAGCCGAATCCCTCGGTCGGGGAGGGGTAGCGCCGGAACCCGGACCATTCGATTTTCAGGGTGTCTCTTTTTCGACCGCAACGGGGTGACGAACCATGCCCTCGAGGCGCAGCAGTGAGTTGCAGCGGCAGACCGGTCGGAGCTACACGCGGCCACGGCCGGAAGGGAGAGCTCCGGCCCGAAAGCGGCCTCCCCCGCCCGTATCCCCCCCACCTGATACCGGTGTCGAGCCCTCGCTCGAACGTACCCGACGGCTCCTGGAAGACCTTTTCGGATCGGTGGAGACACGTCCGTTCGCGGTCCGCTTCTGGAACGGAGCGGAAGACCGCCCTTCCGGGGAGCCGCGCTTCGTCCTGGTGCTCCATCATCGGGGTGCGCTCCGCAAGGCGCTCTTCCCTCCGACACAGGCGGCCATGGGTGCCGCCTACGCAAAGGGCCACATCGATATCGAGGGAGATATCGAGGCCGCAGCGACCCTCGCGGATCTCATCCGGGAACGGGTCCGCAGCCCGACCTTCCTCCTTACGCTTCTGGCGCGTGCCGCACGCCTCCCCCGAAATCCGGACCCGGACAATATCGGTCCGTTCTCCTCGGGCGCGCCAAAGGGGGCGCGCCATAGCCGCGAGCGCGATGCCGAAGCGATACGGGGTCACTACGATGTCGGCAACGACTTCTACCGACTCTTCCTCGACCGGCGCATGGTGTACTCGTGCGGCTACTTCGCCGACGACACCGATGATCTCGACCGAGCTCAGGAAGCCAAGCTCGAGCACATCTGCCGAAAGCTCCGGCTCCATCCGGGTGAGAAGCTCCTGGATATCGGCTGCGGATGGGGCGCGCTGATCCTGCATGCCGCCGAGCGTCACGGAGTCGAAGCCCTGGGCATCACCCTGAGTGAGCCCCAGGCCGAGCTTGCCCGCGAGCGCGTTGCGGCCGCGGGCCTCTCCGAACGGTGCAAGGTCGAGGTGTGCGACTATCGGGATCTCCCGAAGAACGCCCGGTTCGACAAGATCTCGAGCGTGGGCATGGTCGAGCACGTGGGGCGCAGGAAGATGCAGACCTACTTTCGGATCGCGGCCCGCCACCTGAAGCCCGGAGGCCTTTTCTTGAACCACGGGATCGTCTCGCTGGGAGGGCCTCCCGGACCCATGCGCCGACTCCGTCTCTTCGCCCTGCGTCCGTTCGTCTCCTTCATCCAGAAGTACGTCTTCCCCGACTCGGAGCTGGTGAGCGTCAGCGAGGTCACCGCACCGGGTGAGCGTGTCGGCCTGGAGGTGCGGGATGTCGAGAGCATCAGAGAGCACTACGCCTATACCCTCCGACATTGGGTGCGACGGCTGGAGGATCACGAGGAGGAGGCCCGCAGGCTCGTCGGCGACGCAACCTACCGGGTCTGGCGCATTTACATGGCGGGCTGCGCCCACTATTTCATGTCCGGAGCGATGGGTGTCATCCAGACGCTCTGGGGCAAGCCTACCGAGGACGGTGCTCTGCCCCTGCCACCTACACGGGCGGATCTCTACGCCGACTAAGAGGCTGAATGGAACCCTCGGGCCCCGCCGGCGGGCCGACGCGCCGGGCGTTCGTCCGGTCGGCCTGCCTCATGGGCTTCTGCGCGTGCGCCGCGGCGAGCACGGACACCGCGAGCGACTCGGGCCGAACGACCAACCCCGAGAAACCTCCCGCCGGGATGCCCCGGAAGTGGATCGCGGCGCTGCTCCCCTTGATGGCCACCATCGATCCGGACGAAGCCCGCCGCATCCTCAAGCGCTGCTCGTCCTCCCACTACGAGGATCTGGAGATGGATGTCACCCTCCACCCCTTCCGGGGTGACGTCCCGGCGTTCATCGACTTTCTCCGTACCGAATGGAACTGGGTCGTGGACTTCGATCCGGCCACGGGTGTCGCCCTCGTCAACGAGAACAAGAGCGAGTGCGTCTGCCCGCTGATCTCCCGGGATCACGGGGCGGATCTCGGCACGCTCTGCGCCTGCTCCGAGGGCTTCGCCGAGCGGATGTTCTCCGCTGTCGCCGGCCGGCCCGTGCACGCCGAGGTCACGGAGTCCATCCTCCGCGGTGGCGAGCGGTGTCGCTACCGGATCGAGCTGAAGCCACAGCGCGCATGACGGCCGGCCGCCGTCCCTCTGGGAAGGAATGACGTCCCGGCGCGCTTTCGCGCGTCTCTACTCGAACGTCCGGATATAGGCCGCCACGTTGGCCGTGGCCGCGCTGTCGAGCGGAATCACCACGGCACGCATCTTCATCGCGGGTACGTCACTCGTATTCGTGCCGCGCCAGTTCTTCTGGAATGCCTCGATCTGGGACACCACGTACCAGTCGGCCAGGCCCGCCACAGGGGGCACACGCTCGCTCGGAAGGCCCGGTCGACCCTCTCCGTCGTTCGCGTGGCAGGAGGCGCAAGCCTGGTATTCGATCTTGCCCTTTTCCGGATCGCCCCGCACGGTGGAGGCCACCCGGGCGGGATCGAGGCTGGAAACGTAGGCCGCCGCCGCTTCGATGTCGTCGTCACCCTCCAGCGTGGCCGCGATGGCGGCCATGCGCCGGCCGGCCGTGTCGGCCGGGACCGAGCCCCGGTGGCCCGCCCTGAACTTCTCGATCTCGCGCACGATGTACCACTTCGGAAGCCCCGCGATGTTGGGCGCGCCCAGCTTCCGGTTGCCCTGACCCTGCGCCCCATGGCAGGTGGCGCAGGTTGTGAAGATGTCCCTCCCGCGCGTGGTGTTGCCGCCCGCGCTTCCTCCGCAGCCCGACAGGGTCAGGGCAAGCAGGAGGCCCGGCAACAGGTGTCGGAGCATCTCGATTCGATGCTCGACGGGCGTTCGGATGACGACACGATCGTATATATGCGGATGGCTTGGCATGCGTCCCACTCGATGTCGACCCTACCTACTCGTGGGCGCCGGGAATGACCCGGCCGCCCCCACCTACACGGAAGCGCACGAAAAGTCACTGGACCGGCTCTGGACCCGGCATCCAGGCGCCCCCATCGGAGAACGCCGGAGGGGTTGACGTAGCGTACCGACCGTGCAATCGTGAAATTTAGCACGATATGCTCGGTCCGGCGGGCCCACGGTGCTCGGCTGGACCGGCTTGGCCGGGCCCAGCACAACTTGAAGCCGCGGTTTCCCGGCTCCCAAGACTCACCCACTCGAGCACGGTCAGGGTTCGCACCCGCCGGAACGTGGAGACGGAGGGTGGGCACGGGGCCGGCGAGGTCCGTGGCAGGAGGTCACCGTGGCCCCGGGATCGACGCCCGGCCTGGATCCGGGCGAAGAGCGTGCGCAGCGGGAGCTCATGGAGCGGCCGGAGCTGAGCATCCGGACCCGCATCACGGTGGTGTTCGTTCTCCTCTTCATTTTGTGCTCGGGTATCACCGTCGCCGCGGTGCTGCTCCTGTCCCGCTTCGAGGCGAAGATAGACTTCCTGGAACGAACGAGCAGCTACTCGTTCGAGATCGAGGAAGCCCGGCGCAACGAGAAGAACTTCTTCCTCTATGGGACCGGGCTGCCCGAGGCGCTGGCCAGCGCGACGCTGGCACACAACCACCTCAAGCGGAACGCGCCGCAACTCCGATCCGTCGTCGGGTCCGCGAAGTACGACGAGATGGAGGGCAGCCTGGGACGCTATCAAGGTCTTCTCCAGCAACTCGTCGGAGCCGAAGGAACGACCGGATCGGAGAGCGGAGCCGCTCGACGCGAAATCGAGGTGCGCCTGCGCACGGAGGGCGCGCAACTCCTGAACGACCTGGAAGAGATGACCAACCGCGAGCGGGCCGCGGTGGAGTCCATGCTGCATACATCCATGGTGGCGGCCTTTGCCTTCCTGGGCTTCATGCTGCTGGTGATGGTGTTGTTCGGAGGCTTCGTCGTGCGCGCCGTGGTAGGTCCGCTGAGTCGATTCATGGAGTACGTGTCCCGCATCGGAGCCGGAAACTACGAGCCGATCCGTCCTGTGCGGAGGTACCGCGACGAGTTCTCGTCGCTGGCACTTGCATTCAACCGGATGCTCGGCGAGATCGTGAGCCGCCAGGATCAGCTCGTGCGGTCCGGAAAGATGGCGGCGGTGGGAACCCTGACCTCGGGGATCGCGCACGAGCTGAACAACCCGCTGAACAACATCGGCCTGACGGTGGAGGCGCTCCTCGACGATTTCGAAGCCTACTCCAAGGACGAGCGCCGGCGGATGCTGGAGCAGGCGTACACGCAGGTGGAGCGTGCCAGCTCCACGGTCCACAACCTCCTCGACTTCACCCGCAAGGACCGCTCCGCCTTCACCGAGGTCTCGGTTCCGAACGTGGTGCAGTCGGCGCTGAGATTGGTGGACCACGAAGCCAAGCTGGCTGGCGTGGAGTGCGAGTCGAGCCTGAACGGTGCTCTGCCTTCCGTCCGAGGGAATCCCCACGATCTCCAACAGGTCCTCGTAAACCTTCTCCTGAACGCGATCCAGGCCATGCCGGAGGGAGGTGCGGTTCGCGTCTCGGCGGCGTCCCAGGACGATGGCTTCCTGCGCATCGACGTGTCGGACGAGGGCGTCGGGATCCCTGCCGAACGGCTGGACGAGATCTTCGACCCCTTCTTCACCACCAAGGACATCGGCGAAGGCACCGGATTGGGTCTCTCGGTGAGCCGCAGTCTCGTCGAGAAGCACGGAGGAAGGATCTCGGTGACCAGTGGGTCCGGGAGAGGCACAACGTTCTCCGTGCACCTCCCAACGAAGATCGAGTCGCGCGGAGAGAGGAGATGATCCGACCGCTATGAGCCACTTTGCCGTCTATCTCCCGGTGGCCGGAAGCGCCGTGAGCGTACCGCTGCTCCTCGCTCTCGGAGGACTGGTCGGATTCCTGTCGGGGCTCTTCGGCGTGGGCGGGGGCTTTCTCATGACCCCGCTGCTCATCATGATCGGAATCCCTCCGACGGTCGCCGCCGCGTCGGACTCGAACCAGATCGTCGCAGCGTCCTCGTCGGGGACCTACGCCCATGCGCGAGCCGGGTCGGTCGACATCCCCATGGGCATCCTGCTGCTTCTGGGAGGGGTCGTCGGGGGCGCCGGTGGGGTGGTCTTGATCCGATGGCTGCGCCTGATGGGCAACGCCGACTTCGTCATCACGCTCACCTATGTGGTCATGCTGGGCGGCATCGGCTCCTACATGTTCGTCGAGAGCCTGCGCAGCATGCGCACCGGCAAGCGCCCTCGCGAGACGGACGGACGTCCCTCCTTCTATGCTCGCCTGGTGCAGAGCCTCCCGTGGAGGGTGAGCTTCCGTCGGTCCAACGTGGAGCTTTCCGTGCTGATGCCGCTCGTCCTCGGAGCCCTGGTCGGAGCGCTAGCAGCCGTCATGGGTGTCGGGGGCGGCTTCATCATGGTTCCGGTGATGGTCTATCTGTTGAGGATGCCGATGCACGTGGTCGTCGGTACGAGTCTCTTCCAGATCCTCTTCACCTGCATCAACGTCACGATCCTCCAGGCGTCCCTGAATGGGACCGTGGACTTCGTTCTTGCACTCTTCCTCCTGCTGGGCTCGGTCATCGGCGCGCAGATCGGTGCCGTGGTGAGCAAGCGCCTCAATGCCGATCAGCTCAAGATCCTGATGGCCGGCATCGTTCTCCTGGTGACGGCCAAGATGCTGCTGGGCCTGATGGTCACGCCGGAGTTCATGCTGAGCTACCAGGGGGGCAACTGATGCGACACCCGTCCCCGGCCTTGACGACGTTGACGCTGGCTCTGGTGGCAGCCGTCATTCTCCCCGGTGAGCGCGAAGCCCGCGCCGCCGCGGTGACCGCGGACCTCGGCGTCCGGGTGCAGGGAGACGCCGGCCGGGCCGAGCAGGCACCCCGTCGCGGGGCGATCACCGTCGATCCCGCCGAGGTGCTCGCGGGAATGTTCTACGTCGGCGCCACGATCCGCGTCAGCGCCGTGGTGCCCGGTGGCTCGGAGGTCGCGATACTGTGCGAGGGCACGACCCACCCCCTGGTGCTGAACAGGAAGGGAAAGGCGGCCGGCCTCCTCTGGATGAACGTCGGCGAAGTATCGTTCCGGGAGGTGCCGGACGTATATCTCCTGAGCACGTCCGCCCCGCTGGCGCACCTGCAGCCGGTGCCCACCGAGCACAGCGTGGGATTCGACGCGCTCGCCAGAGACTGCGGGTCCGATTCGGACCGACTCCCTCTCTTCAACGAGCTGGTTCGGCTGAAGGAGCGGGACGGACTCTGGGACATGGCGGAAGGCGCAGTTCAGCTCCAGCCTGCGAATGGGAACGTGGCGCTCGCGAGCACGGATCTCAGGCTCCCGGCCAAGGCCAAGCCGGGTACGTACAGGATCCTCGTCTACACCTTCACCAACGGTGGTGCGGTGCTGCAGGACAGCACCGAGCTGCAGGTCAGACGGGTGGGTATGGCGGCGTTCATCGCCTCACTCGCTCTGCGGCACGGAACGATCTATGGAATCATGGCCACGACGGTCGCCGTGGCCGTCGGCCTGCTGACGGGCCTGTTCTTCGGTATGGGCTCGAAGCATGGCCACTGAGGAAAGGACGATGTTCAGCAGCGTCAAGGCACTGTTCCGGCGGCGGGAGAAGGACTCGGCCGTGCAGATCCGGAAGAAGCTCGGTGCCTTCCGTGACCTGGTGGAGAAGAACGACCGGGTCCTCCAGCTCATCGCCGACGCAGGCGAGAAGCTGGGAGGCGAGTACGTATTCGATCGAAAGTACCTGGAGGACCTGGTCGGCGACCTGCGGACGGCCACGCACGTCGTGGTGGAGGACCTCAACACCCTCACGCGAAACCGATATCCGGAGCTGCAGCAGGCGCTCGCCGAGATAGACGGGCGCGTCCAGGCGACCCTCGAGTGTCGCACGTCCGTGCCGGACGCCCCCCTCGTCATGTCGTTGGATGAGTTGGGCGTCGAGCAGTCCGAGGCTGCCGGCGAGAAGCTCGCCCGACTGGGAGAGCTCCGCAGCCGCCTGGGGTGTCGCGTACCGGACGGCTTCGTCATCACCACGCGGGCCTGCCAGGAATTCCTGGACGCGGCGGGCGTACGTGAGGACGCGGAATCCCTCCGGACCCGATGGGCGGACGGAGGAGAGGACCTCGAGGCCGAGGCCGGCAGGCTCCAGGCCAGAGTCCTCGGTGCGCGGGTGCCCAAGAGGCTCGCCAGGTTGATCCGTCGTGAGGTCGCCAAACTCCGGGAAGGGTCCCCCGGCTCGCTGTTCGCGGTCCGATCCAGCGCCGCCGAGGAGGACGGGGATCTGACGTTCGCGGGTCAGTACGAGACAGTCCTCGGCGTGGATCCTGAAGCCGTGGTCGCGGCCTATCGACAAGTGGTGGCGAGCCTGTACTCGCCGAGCGTCGTCAGGTACCGGCGTCTGCACGACCATCCCCCGGGGTGCGGCTTCATGGCCGTCGGATGCCTGCGCATGGTCCCTGCCCATGCCAGTGGCGTCGTCTACAGTCTGAACCCGCTGGATCCCGAGTCGGACGTTCAGCTCGTCACGTCCGCATGGGGCCTTGGAAAGGCGGTGGTGGAAGGTGAAGCAGCCGTCGACCGATTCGTAGTCCAGCGGCGGCCCGGCTATCCGATCTCGGATGCGCGTATCGGCAACAAGGTGTGGAGATACGTGGCACGGCCCGGACGGGGCATCGTGCGGGAGGCGGTACCGGACCCCGAGCGGACCGTGCCTTCCCTCACCGAGCCCCAGGCCTCCGAGTTGGCCGAGACCGCCTGCCGCATCGAGCGGTACATGAAGGCGGCGCAGGACGTCGAATGGGCCCTGGACGCGGAGGGCCGGTTGTTCGTCCTCCAATCCCGCCCCCTGACGATACCGCCCGGCCAAATGCCGGATGACCGGGACCTCTCGGAGGTGCCGGTCACACATGCGGTGGTCTTCAGGGAACGAGGAGACGTGGCGTGTCGGGGGATCGGCACCGGCCGCGTGCACCTGGTCACCGACCACGACCGCCCCACGGTCGGGCCACCTGAAGGCGTGGTACTCGTGGCGAGGGCCGCCACGCCACGACTCGCCGGGGCCCTGGCGGGCGCGAGCGCGGTGATCACCGATCTCGGGAGCGCGACGGGTCACTTCGCGGCTGTGGCCCGGGACTTTCGGGTCCCCACGATCGTGGCCACCGAAGTGGCCACCCGCACCCTCCGGGAGGGCATGGAAGTCACGGTGGACGCCGAGGAGAACGTGGTTTACGAGGGCCGAGTCGAAGAGCTTCTGCGCTATCAGCTTCTGAAGCGGGCCTCGTTCGAGGACGCCAGCGAGTTCCGGCTGCTCCGCAGGCTTCTGCGGAAGATCGCTCCCCTGGGTCTGGATGATCCTCAGACTTCGGGATTCGCACCCGATCGCTGCCGTACCTATCACGACGTGATCCGTTTTGCCCACGAGAAGGCCATCGAGGAGCTGATGGACGTAGGGTGGGTGAAGCCCCTCGGTGATCAGCGGTATGCTCGCCGCCTGGAGCTGCCCATTCCCCTGGACCTCATTCTCATTGACCTGGGCGGTGGGTTTCGAGTCGAGAGTGGCCGACCGAAGGCCACGCTTTCGGACGTTGCCTGCCGCCCGCTCCTGCCTCTGCTCGAAGCGCTCACCATGGAGGGAGCCTGGGAGACCACGCCGGCCGACATGGACCTCGATGGCTTCATGGCCAGCGCGACGCGCGCCGCCTCCCTCACCGGCCCCATGGCCGCGCGACCGGCCCAGAATCTGGCCATCCTGTCCGGGCAGTACCTGCATCTGAGCCTTCGGGTCGGCTACCACTTCAACATCGTCGATGCGTACCTGACCGATCGTCCCGAAGACAACTACATCTACTTTCGCTTCGCCGGAGGCGTGACCGAGCTCACCCGTCGCTCCAGACGGGCAGCGCTACTGAGGCGGATCCTCGAAGATCACGGATTCGTGACGGAAGGCCGTGAGGACCTCGTCATCGGGCGGCTCAAGGGGATCTCGGCGGAGCGGATGGTCGAGCGCATGCACATGCTCGGACGACTGATCGGCTTCACCAGACAGCTCGACATCTTCCTCAAGAACGACCGGCTCGTGGACCAGTACGTCGAACGATTCATGGGTCGCGTCCCCCCCACCTCGACGCCCCGGCGTCTCGAATGTGCGACGGAGGCACCCGTGAAGAGCGCTACGGAAGTATTGGTGTTGGACGACGAGCCCGTCGTGGGCGAGCGGGTGAAGGACCACCTGGAAAGAAAGGGCTACCACGTCGAGTCGTTCACTGACAGCCAACAGGCGGTCGATCGCCTCTCGGATAAGCGTTTCGATGTAGTCATTACGGACCTGAAGATGGCTGGCCCCACCGGCTTGGACGTCCTCCGATTCGTCCGGGATCATACCTTCGGCACCCAGGTGATCATCATCACCGGCTATGGCTCGATGGACTCCGCTCGGCTCGCCGAATACGGAGGCGCCTTCGAATTCGTCCACAAGCCGTTCAGCATCAAGACCCTTGAAGCCATGACCCGAAAGGCGGCTCGTAAGGCCCACAAGCTCATGGACAGGGAATCGTCATGAAGACCAAGAAGAAGGTGCTTCTCCTGGACGACGAGCCGATCGTCGGCGAGCGCCTGAAGCCGGCGTTGGAGAAGATCGGCTTCTACGTGGAGTCGTACACGGAGAGTCAGAAGGCAGTCGACAGGCTCGCGGAAGAGCGCTTCGACGTCCTGGTCACGGATCTGAAGATGCAGAAGCCCGACGGGCTCGAGGTCATGAACTTCGTCCGGGAGCAGTCACCGGCCACCAAGGTCATCGTGATCACCGGCTTCGCCACCGTAGAGACCGCCAGGGAGACCCTCATGAGCGGTGCGGCCGACTTCATTCCGAAGCCGTTCAAGATCCGGGCGCTGTGCGACCTGATCGTGAAGCTGACCAGCGAGCGACCCGTCTCCGAAGTGAAGTGACGGCTCAGACGGTGTAGTCGGGCGCCGCCAGGTTGTCCCTGTCCACCCGCTCTACGCCCGGCACATGGCGAGCCACGTCGATCACCGCGTCCACCAGGGATGCGGGCCGCAGGCGGCCCCTGATGAAGATCACTCCATCTTCGGCGGCCAGCTCCACCTCGGCCGAGATCGTCCGATCGTCCGCCGCGAGGGCCGCGTTGACACGACTGGCCAGAACCAGATTCGCCATGGCCTGGCGGCTCGCCTCGGTGGGCTGGAACCGAGTGGCCTCTGCGACCTGCGCTACCAGGTGGACCGCATCGTCCAACTCCAGTGTCCTCAGATTGACGCAAAGGTCGTAGAGATGCGGGTCGAGCCAATCGACCCCGTACAGGAACCGAGTCCACTTCTCGCGCTGGCGATCCACCGTCTCGATGTGGTGGAGGGCTTCGGCCTCGGTCCGGCCCGAGCGTTCCCTCAGCATCCGGACGCGGAATTCCATCGGTGCGATGAGGCGAACGCACACCACGTGCGAGACACCCGGTAGGAGTAGGTGTCCGGCGTTGCCGTGATAGACGACCCGTCCACCCCGGACCCGTTCGCACAGGGCGGCTTGAACGAACGCCAGGTAGTGACGGCGTTCATGGTGGAAGCGATCCCACAAGCCGGGCGGCTTCAGCAGCGCTCTCTGGAGATCCTCTTCCGGTACGCCGAAACGGGCCGCCTCGTGGACGACCTCTTCCCGGCTGACGATATCGAAGCCTAGTCGCTCTGCCACGCGCTCGGCGAGCATCCGCCCACCGCTCCCGGATCCTCTCGATATGGTAATGATGGGCATGGTGTCTCCGGCAGCCCGCCCAGCTGAAGGGCGGCAGGCTCAGAGCCGATCCGACGGCAACCTCAGAGGAGGAAGCCTCGAAGAATCGTGCATAATATCACGATTTCAGATTGCCAACCCCTCGCGCCGTCGTCAAGGGCTGGCTTTGGGCTCCCCCCTCAAACGGCCTGCAGCACCGCGCCCTTCAAATAGGCGCTCTCCGGAATCTGCACGAGCTCCGGATGATCGGCGGCCTGCCCCCGGAACTCGATCCAGCGCATCGGCCGGCGCGCGTCGGCCGCCGCGTCCTCGAGCATGGTCCGGAACGCCTTCCGGCCGACATGATAGCTGCACGAGAAGGTGAGCAGATGCCCGCCGGGGGCCAGGATCCGCATGGCGCGAAGGTTGATCTCCTTGTAGCCGCGCAAGGCGGCTTCGACGTTCTGGCGCCGTTTTGCGAACGCGGGCGGATCGACCACGATCAGGTCGAAGCGCTCCCCGCGATCGTCGAAGTCGTGGAGCAAATCGAAGACGTTCGCCTCGACGAGCTCGATCCGGTCCTCTAGCCCGTTGATGCGGGCGTTCTCCCGTGCGCGCTCCAGCGCATCGGCCGACGAGTCGACCGCTACGACCTGAGCTCCGGCCCGGGCGAGGTGCATCGCGAAGGACCCGTGGTAGGAAAAGCAGTCCAAGGCGCGTCCGCGCGCCAGCGCCCCCGCGCGCAGACGGTTCTCGCGCTGGTCCAGGAACGCCCCGGTCTTCTGGCCCGTATGCGGCGCCGCCAGCCATCGCACCGCTCCTTCGCGTACCTCCAGGATCTCGGGAACCTCGCCCCACAGCACCTCGACTCCCTGGTCCAGCCGCTCCCGGCGTCGGACGCCCACGTCGTTGCGGGCCAGGATGCCCCGTGGCTGGAGGCGTGCCCGGAGGGCATCGATGATCTGGCCCCGGAAGGCTTCGAGCCCCGCAGAGAGGAGCTGCACCACCAGGTACTCGTCGTACCGGTCGACCACGAGAGAAGGCAGGCCGTCCGCCTCTCCGTGGACCAGCCGGTAGGCCGTGGCGTCCGGGGCCATCTGTTCGCGGTACGCGCACGCCCGATCGATTCGCTCGGCCCAGAAGCCGGTGTCGATCCACCGCGGCTCCGTCGTGAGCATGCGGACCGAGATCTGCGAGTGCGGGCTCCACAGCGCGGTGCCGAGCGGCCGGCCGCGCGGGCCCAGCACGTCGAGTGCGCCGGCCGGAGGACCGGGAGCGTCCATCACGTCGCTGCGGTAGATCCAGGGGTGGAGCCGGTCGATCCAGCGCGAGGCTCCTCGCTGGGAGACCCGCACGACGCGCCGCGCTCCATCGGCCGGACTAGCGACCTCGGCCCTTCCGCTCATAGCCGTCCCCTCAGGTACTGTGAGGGCCACGGTCCCGGCACGCCGAGCTCGTGCGCCGCCAGAAGCGCCCAATGGGGCTGACGGAGCATCTCCCGGGCGAGCAGCACGAGGTCGGCGTCACCCTCCCGCACGATCGCTTCGGCCTGTTTCGCCTCGGTGATCATTCCGACCGTCGCGGTCGCAACGCCGGCCTCCTTCCGGATGCGGGAGGCGAACGGCACCTGGTACCCGGCACCCACCGGGATCTTCACTCCGGGCACGAGGCCACCGGAGGACGTGTCCACGATGTCGACGCCGTGCGCACGGAGCGCGCGCGCCAGCTCGACCGACTGGTCCGGGTCCCATCCGCCCTCGGCCCAGTCCGTGGCGGAGATACGCACGCACACCGGCAGCCGCTCCGGCCATACCTCGCGCACGCGGTCCACGACCGCGAGGACCATCCGTGTCCGATTCTCGAAGGAGCCTCCGTAGTCGTCGTCGCGACGGTTCGCGAGCGGAGACAGGAACTCGTGGAGCAGGTACCCGTGGGCCGCGTGGATCTCGACGATGCGGAAGCCCGCCTCGGCCGCCCGGGCCGCGGCTCTGCCGAACGCGTCCACGACGCCCCGGATGCCGTCGATCCCGAGGGCATGCGGCCGGGGATAGTCCTCGGAGAAGGGGACCGCGCTGGGCGCCCAGACATCGTCCGGCCATCCGCCGCCTTCCGCCGGGACCGTCCGTGAACCGTCCTCCCACGGGCGGCGCGTGCTCGCCTTCCGGCCCGCGTGGGCGAGTTGGATCCCCGGCACCGCGCCCTGCCCTTCCACGAACGTGGTGATCCGCGACAGCATCTCCACGTGGGCGTCGTCCCAGATACCCAGGTCATGCGGGCTGATGCGGCCGTTGGCCGCCACGGCAGTCGCCTCGGTGAACACGACGCCGGCCCCACCGGCCGCGAACGAGCCCAGGTGTACGAGATGCCAGTCGTCGGCGAAGCCGTCCTGGCTCGAGTATTGGCACATGGGCGAAACGCCGATGCGATTGCGCACCTCGACGTCCCGCAGGTCAAGAGGGGAAAACAGCGCGGACATATGAAATCACCTCGGAATCATCGAAGTCGTGTGGTCTTCTGACCCCGAGGCGTGACCGGCGTTCCGACGGCGGCGTGTCCCACACAACCGTCTATGGCCGGCACCTACTCCGTGCGCAGCACCTCCACCGGGTCGAGGCGCCCTGCCCTCAGCGCGGGTAGCGTACAGGCCACCAGGGCCACGGCCGCATATGACAGCGCCACCGAGACGTATGTCAGGGGATCGGTGGCCGGAACTCCGAAGAGCATGCCCCGCAGGAGCCGGGACAACAGGAGCGCGGATCCCAGGCCGATCCCCAGCCCGAGCAGGGCGATCCGCATCCCGTCCAGCACGATCCGCCGGACCATGCCGCCAGGCTCGGCCCCGACCGCGATCCGGATGGCCATCTCCCGGGCCCTCTGGGCCACCGAATACGCGATGACACCGTAGATGCCGATCGCGGCCAGGAGAAGCGCCAGCAGCGCGAAGGCGTCGACGAGCAGCACGTTGAATCGCGGCGCCACGAACGCCCTGGCCTCGTAGTCGAGGAGTGGCACGAACGCGGAGATCTGGAGATCGGGCTCGATGGCCTTCAACCGCGCGCGGGCATCACGCTCGAGCGCTCCCACCGAGGCGGGCGGGCCATCGGTCCGCACCACGAAGTAGGTGGCCCATCGCGGATCCTGCCGCTTGGGCCAGTAGATCTCAGCGCGCAAGGCGGTGCTGCTCCGGAGCGGGGGCACATCCGGAACGACCCCCACGATCTCCATCGTCCGCCTGTGCATCGTCACCCGCTGGCCCACGGCTTCGCCGTCTCCGAAGTACCGATCCGCGAATGTCCGGTTTACGATGGCGACCGGGAGGCTCCCGGCATCGTCGCCGGACGTGAAATCACGTCCCTGCAACAAGGGAAGCCCGAGCGCGGTGAAATATCCGGGCGCGACGTCGAACCAGCGCGCCGTGGGGCGCTCCTCGTCGGACGAGGGCGGCCTGCCCGCGATCTCGAACTCGTCCGTCTCCTCTCCTCCGAAGAGCGGCCCGGCCGAGGTCTGCCCGACCGCGACCACGCCGGGGAGCCCGCGCAGCGCCTCGGCTCCGCGCTCGAAGAGCCCAGTCACCGCCGCGCCGTCCGGATATTTCGTGTCCGGCGCCAGAGCCCACGTCGTCACGAGCGACTCCGTGTCGAAGCCTGGATCCCAGTGGGTGAGCCCGAGGAAGCCCCTCGTCATCAGTCCGGCGCCGACCAGCAGGACGAGCGCCAGGGCCATCTCGCCGATCACCAGGACGTTCCTGATCCGGGTTCGGATCATGCCCCCGTCATGCGTCGAGCGGAGTTGTCCGCCCAGATCGGTCCGCGCCGCCTGCATCGCGGGAGCCAGGCCGAACAGGACCGCGGTCAGCGCCGAGAGTCCGATGGTGAACAGGAGCACGCGCAGGTCGATGTGGACCTCTGACAGCCTCGGAATCGAAGGAGGTGCCACCGAGAGGAATGCGTCCGTGCCCCACAGCGCCACGAAGAAGCCGAGCGTCCCCCCTATCACCGAGATGACCGCGCTTTCGGTGAGCAGATGCCGAACGAGACGGCCGCCGCTCGCGCCCAGCGAGGCGCGCAGGGCGAACTCTCCCGTTCGATCCGTCGCCCGCACGAGGAGGAGGTTCGCAACGTTCACGCACCCGATCAGGAGCACGAAGCCCACCGCTCCGAGGAAGATCCAGAGCGTCGACCGCACCGGCCCCGACACCCGATCACGAAGCGCATCCACGCGGATGCCCCATGCTGCGTTGGCGTCCGGGTACGCATCCGCCAGGGAGGTGTGGATGCGCTCCATCTCGTCACGTGCCTGCTGGAGGCTCACGCCCTCCGCGAGCCGGCCGAGCACGAAGAAGCCCTTCCAGCGGCGGTTCGTGTAGTCGTCCGTGAGCGACGTGAGCGGCCTCCAGACGTCTACGCCCCCGAACCGGTAGATCCAGGCGTCGTCCGGCAGGATGCCCACCACCCGGACGTCCTTCCCGTCCACGGTCATCCGCGAGCCCAGCGCGCTCCGATCTCCGTTGAATCGACGGATCCAATAGCGGTGGCTGATGACGGCGACGCCGTTGCTCCCGAGGGTCATGTCGTCCGGCTCGAAGAGGCGGCCGAGCTCGGGCTGCACGTCCTGCACCGTGAACCAGCCGGGAGTGGCCACACCACCGCGCACCGACTCGGAGCCCTGGTCCCCCTCGACCACGAAGGGCCAGCCCCGAGCCAGACCGATCGCGTCCATGGAGCGGGATAGTCGGGACCAGTCGTCCACGTTCGCGGGTGCGGCGGTGGAAGTGGCCCCCATGCGCTCGTTGGTCTCGGCGATCTGCACCACGCGCTCGGAGTGCGCAAAGGGAAGGGGGCGCAGCACGACACTGTGGACCACCGTGAAGATGGCGGTGTTGGCGCCGATGCCCAGCGCGAGTGTCGTGACGATGGCCAGGCTCAGGCCGGGACGCCGTAGGAGTGCCCTGAGGGCGAAGCGAACATCCTGCAGCAACGCATCCATACCCCACCTCCGCATGTGCATGGGCGACGGGAGGGTCTCCCGGATCCCTCCACGAGCAATCCCGATGCCAGGCGACGGCGCTACATTTGGTTGGGCCCGGGGAGCCGCGCCGGAGAAGGACCGACGGGTGGCGGCGCGACGACGAATGCGCGCCGTGAGCTGCCGCTCGACCTGGCCGGTTCCGGACAGTGAATCCCACTTCCGGACACGAGGCGTCGAGCCATGGGGACGGACCCCGTCATCACGACGAGGCACAGGATCCGCGAGTTGCTCGCCGAAGGCGATCTAGACGGGATCGCCCGCCTGGCCGAGCACCGGCGCCGCGTGCTGGGTGACCTCGTGCCCCTCACGTACCATTCGGACCCGTGCATCGCCTGGCGCGCAGTGGACGCGATGGGGCTGGCCGCGGCATGCATCGCCGACCACGAGTCGGGCGCGGTTCGTGAGCAGTTGCGCCGGCTCTTCTGGCTCATGAGCGAGGAGTCCGGAGGCATCTGCTGGCGGGCTCCCGAAGCGATGGCGGAGATCGTGCGGCGCCGGCCTGCGCTCTTCGGTGAATACGTCCCCATCATCATGCACCTTCTCCTGGAGATGGCCGAGGAGGACCTCGCCCATTTCAGGCCCGGCGTGCTCTGGGCGATTGGAACGCTCGGCGACCTCACGGCCGGCCATCTCGACGAGGTCCTGCCAGCCGTCGTCGCGGCCCTCGACGATCCCGATCCCCAGGCGCGGGGGATGGCGGTCCGGGCGCTGTCACGAACCGGAAGGACGGACCTGCTGGCCACGCGCGTCGATCTGCTCGATGACGGCGCGTCCGTCGAGCTCTACGAGGATCGGATGCCGAGGCGCGTCAGCGTGGCCACGCTGGCGCGCCGGGCCCTCGCGGACCGATAAGCGCTCACCCTGCTTCGGCGCACCACGGACTCCTCAGGCCGTCGGGATCGGCCCGTCCGAGGCCACCTCCACCGGACCGGGCTCGACCGGTGCGCCTCCGAGCAGGAAGTCCCGCAGACGCTCCGCCGCTCCGTTCAGCACGAGGTACGCGCTCGGTACCACGAACAACGTGAGGAGCGTCGAGACACTCAGGCCGCCGACCACTGCGATGGCGAGCGGCTGCATGAGCTCGGAGCCGTTGCCGATCCCCAGCGCCAACGGAAGCATGCCGAAGAGGGTCGTGAGCGTGGTCATCAGGATCGGCCGCAGGCGCACGGCGCCGGCCTCCACCACGGCCTGCTCGCGACTGAGGCCGTGGTACCTTCGGCCCTGCTCGATGTACTCGACCAGCAGGATGGCGTTGTTGACGACGATGCCGGCGAGCAGGATCACGCCGAGGAGCACGGGAGCGCTCAGCGGTGTTCCCGTGAGATGCAGACCGAGCCCCACGCCGATGAGCGACATCGGGATCGCGAAAATGATGACCAGCGGGTTCACGAGGCTCTCGTACTGGACCGCCATCACCACGAAGACGAGGAAGATGGCCATCCCAACCACGATGGCGAGCTGGCGGTTGCTCTCCTTGATGGACTCCTCGTCGCCGCCGATGACCACGCTGTAGCCGTCGGGGAGCGCCACCTCGGCCAGCCGCGCCCGGATGGAGTCGTTCACCTCGCCCACCGAGGCGACCTCGGGGATGTTGTCGCCCGTGAGGCGGAAGACACGGCTCTGGTTCTCGCGCAGGATCATCGTGGGACCCATGACGTTCTGCACCTTCGCCACGTCCCGGAGGTAGATGGGCTGGCCGCCCGCCGCTCCGGGGAAGAGCGCGACGGAGCCCAGGTCCTCCGGGCTCTTGAAACGCTCCCGTGGGAACATCACCCTCAGGTCGTACTCCTGGTTACCGGCGGTGAACCGGGTGGCGACGGTGCCGTCCAGCGCGGTGCGCAGCGTCTGACCCACCGCGGCCACGCTGAGCCCCAGGTACGAGGCCCGCTCACGGTCCAGCTCGATGGAGAGCTGCGGGCTCGCGTCCTCAGCCGAAGGCTGCAGGTTCTCCAGGCCGGGCACCCCCTTCACCGCGGCCACGACGTCGTCGGCGATGCGCTTGAGCTCGTCGAGCTCGTCGCCCTGCACGGACAGCGCGATGGCCGACCCGTAGTGTGATGTCCTGAGGCCCCGGATCCGGGGTGGGCGAACGAAGATGCGCGCTCCGGGGAAGCCCTTCTCGTTGATCTTCGCCTGGAGCTGCTGGACCCACTCGTCCGCGCTCATCGAGCGCTCCGACGCGGGCTTCAGGACGATGGCGATGGAGCCTCGCCCCGACTGCTGGCTGGTGGACGCGCCGAAGAGCATGCCTCCGGCGGTGGCGAAGCGCGCCACCACGTCGGGCATCTCCTGAATCAGATCCTCGACCTCCAGGGTGACGCGGTTCGTCTCCTGGGCCGACACCCCCGGCGCCAACGGACACATACACGCCCACGTTGCCGTCGTCCACCTGCGGCAAGAACTCGCTTCCCAGTCCGCGAGCCAGCGCGAAGACACTGGCGAACGCCAAGGCCGCGAGCCCCAGCACCGCCCAGCGGTAGCGCACCACGGCGGGCATCACGGCACGGTACAGCTCACGCAAGCGGCGCATCCCGCCGTCCACGGCGCGCAGGAGCGCCCATTCCTTGACGCCGCTCTTGAACCGGATCTTGGCGAGTTGGGCCGACATCATCGGCACCAACGTCAGGGCCACGCCCAGGGACGCCAGGATGGCGAACGATATGGTGAGGATCAGCTCACGGAAGATCAGCGCCGCCAGCCCGATGATGAGAAGACAACGGCCAGAAGGCCCGAAGCGCGCCACCGTGACATGGGTTCCCCAAGGGTCCAAGGTCAACACGAAGTCACCTCGGCGATGGCCCGTCTACGCCCGCCACCACGTCTGCGCCAGCCGATACTCTAGTGTACTGCCTCTAAAGTTCTTAGCCCACGTTCGATCTTCTTGATGATCGATTTGGCGGACTTGGTCCAGGCAAAGGGTGTGGGGTCTTCGTTGCGGTTGCGGATATATGCGTCGATGACGTGTACGAGTTCATCGAGACTGGTCACGGCGAGGCGACGGAGCTGACGTTCGTCGAGTTCACCGAAGAAGCGTTCCACGAGATTCAGCCAAGATCCACCGGTGGGAACGAAGTGGAAGTGGACTCGGGGATGTCGCTTCAACCAGCGACGTACCCTCTCGTGTTTGTGCGTGGCGTAGTTGTCGAGGATGACATGAACATCGAGTCCAGGCTCCACCGTGTGTTCGACAGCCTTGATGAACTTCAGGAACTCTTGGTGACGGTGCCGAGGCATGCAGTCATGGATCACCTGGCCGGTGGCGACCTCAAACGCGGCGAACAAGGTGGTGGTGCCGTGCCGTTTGTAGTCGTGGGTCATGGTGCTGGCCCGGCCCTTCTTGAGGGGCAGGCCAGGCTGGGTACGGTCCAGGGCCTGGATCTGGCTCTTCTCGTCGAAGGAGAAGACCACGGCATTGTCGGGGGGATTGAGGTAAACGCCCACCACGTCGTGGATCTTCTCGATCAGGCGAGGATCCCGTGAGAGCTTGAAGCGCCTGATCTGGTGGGGCTTCAGACCGTACTTCTTCCACGTCCTCCAAATATCGACGTGATTGAGACCCATGGCGTCAGCCAGCAGCCGACTCGTCCAATGGGTCGACACCTCTGGTGGAGGCTTTTCGTTGAGGGTCCGCTCAACGATCTCTGCCTCGACGGCCGGGGTGAGCTTGCGTGGACGGCCGGATCGCGGCCGATCCTGTTTCACGCCCTTCAACCCGTCCGCTTCGTAGCGACGAATCCAGAGCTTCGCGGTGTCGCGCGCCACGCCCACCGTCTGAGCGAGGCTCCGGCTCGACTCACCTCTGGCGGCGCCCAACAGGATGCGCGCTCGCTCGACCTGTCGCCGCGGCAGCGTCCGAGACCGAAGCCAGGACTCCAGCATCTTCCGATCCCCTCGGCGCAGGCGTAATGTCTTCGTTGAATCGCCCATGGCCGACAATCTACACGCCGTCGCCTTGCTGGGCTAGATACTTTTGTAACACTACACTAGGACCCCCGACGGGTCGGTTTGGTTGAGCGTGTCCCGGGGGGACCGCTGGGGTCAGCGGTAGTACTCCACCTTGCAGCCGCAGCCGTCCCACATCCGGTCGTAGGTGTCGAGCCGGTCCTTGACGAACCGACGAGCCTCCTCTTCGTCGGCCAGGCGCCGGATCACGCGCTCCCTGGGCGACGGCGCTTCCACGGCCGCCAGGCCCTCGTCTCCCCGAACAATCAGGAGGTCTCCGGCGATGAGCGTGGGGTGGCGCTCCACCTCTTCGAAGAGGTGCTCGATCTCCAACCACTCGGCCGTCTCGAGGGCCACGGTCGTCTCGGTCCGGAGACGGCGGTTCAGGTCTTCACTGTTCATGGCGCCAGGTACCCCCCACCGGGGAAGGGGTTCGAGCCCCGGCGGCAACCGAAAGACCGGCTCACACTTCCTTTCGACCCTCCACGATCCCGTGCGTGAGCGCGAAGGCGACGGCCGACGCCCTGCTGTGCTGGCCGAGCTTCTCGAGGATGTTGCGAACGTGGAAGCGGATCGTGTTTTCGCTCAGCTCGAGGAGCCGTGCAAGGTCGCGGTTGGAGGTATGGCCGTGCACCATCTCGCCGAGCACCTCGGTCTCACGTGGCGTGAGCGCGCTGCATCCCCCCGTCCGCTGCTTAGGTCCCGTGCCCATCGTGATCTCTTCGATGAGGCGGCTCGCCAACGCAGACGTAATCGCCAACTCCCCCGCCCCCGCTCTCTCGAGCATGCGGCAGAACGCCGGTCCGTCGAGGTCGCGTGTCAGAAAGCCCCTCGCGCCACACCCGATGGCCTCGAGGAGATCCCCGTTCCGAAGCTCACCGGCAAGAAGCACGACCGCCGTGGACGGAACCTCCGAGGAAATCTCACGGGCCGCGGCCATGATCTCCGGACGGGACATACCGAGGTCCAGCAGCGCCACGTCGGGTTCGCAGCGCCGTGCCAACTGGACGGCTTCGGGCCCGCATTGCGCCGAGGCCACGATCTCGTGACCTCGCTCCTCCAGGAGCTTGCGCAGCGCGTCGCGGACCAGAGCCTGACTCACTGCGATCAGGATCCGCACCGCTTGGTCTCTCGTGGCGAGAGCTCGGCGGGCAGGTTGACTCAATCTAGCCGATGGGGGCCCCCTCCGCATTGACGCGGGGGGGGCCGCGAGAATCGACGACGACGTCCGCGGCCGGGGAGGCCGACCCGACGCGCCCCCTCGGCAGTTCGCAGGAGCCGGTGCAACGATCCTGTCGAATGCCGAAGGGGAAGCGTCGTCGTCGGGGCTACCGTGGTGCCGGGGCCTCAGTCACCGCCCTGCCGTTCCCCGAAGCGGTGGTCCAACATGAGCAGGGCCGCGGTGCTATCGCCGGCCAACTCGAGCTGCTCGACGGCGCGACTCGCGCTGTCTTCCTCTTCCACCTGCTCCGTGACGAACCACTGGAGCATGAGCTCGGTAGCGTAGTCGCCCTCGCTCCGTGCCAGATCGAAGAGGTCGTGGATCATCTTCGTGATCTTCTTCTCGTGGGCCAGCGCCGCCTCGAAGATCGCCTTCGGGCTCCCGAACTTCGACGGCGGGGCGTCCACGGCCTTGAGCTCGATGTGGCCGCCCGTCTCGAGAACGTGCGCGTACAGGCGCATCGCGTGGCCGACTTCCTCGCCGGCCTGGAGCTTCATCCATTGGGCGAATCCGTCGAAATTCCGTTCGGAGAAATGCGCCGACATCGCCAGATAGATATAGGCGGAATGCAACTCGGCCCGGATCTGTTCGTTGAGGGCGTCCATGACCTTCTTGTTCAAGTCGCCTCCTCGGTTGAGTGTTGACGGGTCGTGGTGATCCCGGAAGCGGATGGCGCCGCGACGGAGCCTCCGGCCTTCGCGGGCCCGACTCGCTCAGCAGGCCCACCGATAACAGCGGCGGGCCTGTTGAATATAGCAGGTCGACCAAGGGGGGAGGTCGTACCTAGAACAGCTTACACGCGCGACCTTTTGTTGGTTCCTGGGCGACCTCGAGCGGGTGGTGTCCGGCCTCGCCGCGTCCCCGGTGACGGTCTCGTAGGGGCCGCGGCCGGACTCCCTGTCGGTGCTTCTTGCCTGCGGCACCGGATGGCTCCACTTTCGTAGCGAGGCCGCGCTCGAACGGCCGAGGAGCCGACTCCCGGGCCACGTCATGACCTACGCCGTCCGGGTGACCAAGATCGTCACCGAGCTCGTCGGGGATGGATCGAGCCGCATCCAGGCGGGAAAGGAGGCGAGTCGGGCGCATCCACGGGCCGTCGAGGAATTCGAGCGACCTGCTGTGGGAACCCTGTCGGCGGAATCAGTCTCCAACACCGAGGTAGCTATGGGCGTCGTGAAGGAGTTCCGGGAATTCGCGGTTCGCGGCAACGTCGTGGACATGGCGGTCGGCATCATCATCGGCGCGTCCTTCGGCACGGTCGTGAAGAGCTTCGTGGACGACGTGCTGATGCCCCCTCTGGGCATGCTGGTCGGAAACGTCGACTTCGGCGACAAGATGTGGGTTCTGCGTGAAGGCTCGACGCCCGGCCCGTATCAGACGCTGGCCGCTGCCAAGGACGCCGGTGCCGTCACGCTCAACGTGGGAATGTTCATCAACGCGGTGGTGAGCTTCATCATCGTGGCGTTCGCCGTCTTCGTGCTGGTCCGCGCCATCAACCGGTTGAAGCGGAAGGAAGAGGTGGGACCCGCACCCGCACCCACGACGAAGGACTGTCCGTTCTGTGCGTCGTCGATCCCGCTGAAGGCGAGCCGCTGCCCCTTCTGCACCTCGGAGCTGGAGGCAGCCTGAGGCAGGACGGAATCGACCTGCCTCCCGAAGGCCCCACGGAAGGCCACCGGGCATGTCTTGACAGGTAAAGCTAATGACATTAGCTCTTCAGCTATCTATACGAGCCTGGAGGCGCCGATGCCACATACCGACAAGAAGACCGTGACCGATTCCGTGCACCCGTCCCGACACGAGACTCCGCGCACGCTGTTCCTGGAGCGGCCGGGTGGACGGATCGCCTACGACGTAGCGGGCGACGGGCCGCTCGTCGTGGCGGTGCCGGGCATGGGAGACCTGCGGTCCAACTTCCGTTATCTCGCGCCGGCGCTGCTGGAAGCAGGGTACCGGGTGGCGACCATGGACCTGCGGGGTCACGGTGACAGTGACGCCACCTTCGAGACCTACGACGATGTGGCGGCCGGGTCCGATGCTCTCGCGCTCATCGAGCACCTCGGTGGACCCGCCGTGATCGTGGGCAACTCGATGGGCGCGGGCGCGGGCGCGTGGGCCGCCGCCGAGAGACCGGAGGCCGTGGCGGGCCTCGCACTGCTGGGTCCGTTCGTCAGAAACGCGCCCACCGGGCTCCTGAAGGTCCTGATGTTCCGGCTTGCGCTGCTCCGCCCGTGGGGACGCGCGGCTTGGCACGCCTACATTCCCAACCTGTATCCGGGGCGGCCACCCGAAGATCTGGACGAGCACCGCGCGCGCATCCGTGAGAGCCTACGCCGGCCCGGTCATTGGCGGGCATTCGCAGCGACGACACATACGTCCCACGAGCCGGCCCACACCCGGCTCACGGAGGTCCGTGCACCGACCCTGGTCGTGATGGGGGATGCAGACCCCGATTTCTCCGACCCCCGGGCCGAAGCCGCATACGTCGCCGGGCGGATGGGCGCCGAGTCGCTCATGGTGCCCGGAGCGGGCCACTATCCGCACGCCGAGTATCCGGAGATCGTGAGCCCGGCGATTCTCGCGTTTCTCGAGCGCGTCACGCACCGTGCCTAGGGCGGGCCTGACGCAGGACCGCGTGGTCGCGGAGGCCGCCCGTGTGGCCGACGAGGTCGGCTACGACCGGCTCACTCTGGCGGCCGTGGCGGCCCGTTTCGATGTCCGGCTCCCGAGCCTGTACAAACATGTCGAGGGGCTCGACGGGCTCCGTGGACGCCTTTCTGCGCTGGCCGTACGGGAAATGGGAGACGAGCTGCGACGCGCGGCCGTCGGCAAGTCGGGCGGTGACGCGCTCGGGGGGATCGCAGACGGGTATCGTGCCTGGGCCCACCGCCATCCTGGACGCTACACCGCGACGTTGAGGGCGCCCGATCCTGACGACGAGGAGCTCGTGGCGGCCAGCGAATCGGTCCTGGAGGTCGTCTTCGCCGTCCTTTCGGGCTACGGGCTCCGGGGCGACGATGCAGTCGACGCCGCCCGGATCGTGCGCAGCGCCCTGCATGGGTTCGTTTCGCTGGAGATGGCCGGCGGGTTCGGCATGCCGCGCGACGTGGATCGCAGCTTCGACCGTCTGGTGTCGGGTCTCGACGCCGCGCTGGAAGGCTGGACCGAGACCCTCTAGCTTCCGACCCGGCGCCGACCCGGGCAGGGGGTGCCACGACCGCTCAGGCAGGATTACATGAAACGACAGGAGGAGCCATGGTTGCCGCCGTCGTGCTGATGCGCGCCGAGCATGACCGCATCCCGGACGTCGGCCGGGCCGCAGCCGACATCGATGGCGTGGCCGAGGTCTACTCGGTTTCGGGTGACTGGGACCTGGTCGCGATCGTACGCGTTCCGGAGTGGGACGCGATCGCGGGGGTCGTGACGGAGAAACTCGCGGCGATCGAGGGGATCGAGCGGACGCACACGCTCATGGCGTTTCGCATCTACTCGAAGCAGGACATGGAGAAGGCGTTCGACATGTTCGAGTAGGGCCCGCGGGATCGACGCCGCCCTCCGTTCCCTGGACGACGGCACCTCCCCGCGGTCGCGCCGTCCTTTCGGATCGTCGCGTTGACACGATTCGGCGGGAGGCCCCATCATCCCCCACGGGGACATGCGGAACCTCCCGCCGCCCGCGCGGTCGCGGGTGCTTCCGCCCACCTCCGCTCTCACCTCCCGGGACATTCGCGAGATGCGGTTACTGCACGAGATCAAGGAACGGCGTCTCATTCAGTTCGTGGGCGCGTACCTCGCCGCCGGGTTCGGTTTCACCGAGGCAGCGTCCAACCTGTTCCAGGCCGGCATGCTCCCCGCGGTCGTCAACCCGCTGGCCTGGACGCTCTACCTCTTCGGGATTCCCTCGACCCTCATCTTCGCCTGGTTCCACGGAGCGCCGGGGCGTCAACACGGGCCCCGGATCGAGACGATCCTGCAACTGACGCTCGTCGTTCTCGCCGTCTCGACATGCGTCTACGTATACCGGGACCGGCCGGTCCAGCCCAATCTGGCCGAGCAGACCGGTCTGCCGCCGGACGCCATCGCCGTCCTCTACTTCGACGACGCGAGTCCGGACGGGAGCCTCGGGTACGTGGCCGACGGCATGACGGAGGCATTGATCAACGAGCTCTCCGACGTTCGGTCGTTGACGGTGATCTCCCGCAACGGCGTGCTTCCGTACCGCGGCAGCGACGTGCGCCCGGACAGCATCGCCCGCGCGCTGCAGGTAGGCACGCTGATCGAGGGAAGCGTGGATCAGCGCGGGAACCAGCTACGTATCACGACCCAGCTCGTGGACGGCTTCAGCGGAGCCGACATCGACCGTGCGGCCATCGAGATCCCGGCCGGGAACTTCCTGGCAGCCAGAGACTCGCTGGCCGGAAGCGTGTCCCGCCTGCTCCGACGCCGCCTGGGCGAGGACGTGCGGCTCCGGCAGCTCAAGTCCGGGACTTCGAGTGTCGATGCGTGGTCTCTCGCGCAGCGGGCCGAGCGCTTGAGCACCGACGCGGAAGACAACTTCGAGAAGAGGGGCGATCCCGCGGCGTCCGTCGCCGACTTCACCCAGGCGGACTCCCTTCTCGCCATGGCCGAGCAGTTCGACCCGAATTGGGTTCAGCCCGTGGCCAATCGGGCGCATGTCGCCTACCGGCTGGCGTATATCGCGGCCACCGTAGGTGACGGGGACACCGAACAGCGCGAGCTCGACCTGGGGCTGAAGCATGCCGACCGGGCCCTCGCGATGGATCCGAGGAATGCGAACGCCCTCGAGCAGAGAGGCACGCTCAAGCTGCTCACCGCGCTGACCACGGGGCCACAAGCCGACGAGCTGGACCGTCTCGTCTCCGAAGCGAAGGACGATCTCGAAGCCGCGGTGCGCGAGGACCCCACGCGGGCCAGCGCGTACGCCATGCTCAGCCTCGCGCTCTACGGAAGCGGAGACAAGGTGGGCGTGGTGCTGAACGCACGCCGAGCGTTGGAGGAAGACGCGTACCTGCGTGGCGCGGACCGAATCTACGACCGTCTCGTGTATGCCGACTACGATCTCGGGGAGTTCCGCGACGCCAAGAACTGGTGCGACCGGGGACGCGAGCGCTTCCCGGAGAACTACCGCTTCGTCGAATGCCGGCTATGGCTCATGGCAGCCCCGGGTGGGGAGTCGGACGTCGAGGCCGCCTGGCGTCTACTCGACCGGATGGACTCCCTGACGCCCCCGTCGCTCCAGGCCTACAAGCACGGCGTGGGGCAGATCATGGTGGCCGGCGTCCTGCGCAACGCGGCCTTGCCGGACAGCGCCGCGAGCGTGCTTTCGCGCGTGGATCACAGCGAGAAGGTCGACATCCAGAGGAACCTGTACCTGTACCAGGCG
Source organism: uncultured Gemmatimonadales bacterium (assembly GCA_963751265.1). Lineage (GTDB taxonomy): Bacteria > Gemmatimonadota > Gemmatimonadetes > Longimicrobiales > Gaopeijiaceae > SZUA-318. The sequence goes on from CAVVTU010000007.1 coordinate 386,017, forward strand.
GCGATTCTGGCGAGCACGGGCAGCCCGGACACGACCGGCGCGCTGGCGTCGCTCCGGCGGTGGGTCGCCATGACCCCGGGCAGCACGCTGGGTTCGGCGGGCGAGCAGCAATGGTGGTGGAAGAACCTCAGGAACCTTCCTGAGTTCCAACAGTTCGTGGACAAGGGCGACTGAGGGGCCCCCGACCCGATACCATCCCCCCGTCAACCAATTTCAAGCTTGCACGATGCCCCTCGCCGATGCATATATCGGTCCAAACACGGACCGTCCAGGGGCGGAGTTGCACCCCTTCCCGTCTGTAGCCGCACCCTGAGACGAAGCCGCGCCGGCCCGAGCCTGAATGGCCGGAGCCGGAGCCCCCCCCACGGATGGTGAACCCATGCGGACCCTCCCCGCCGTTGTCGTCGTGTCTCTGTTGGCTATTGTCTCCGCGTCCTGTTCGGACTCCAGCGTAGGTCCGACCGCTCCTCTCCGCACGGCCCCCATCGTGTACAGCCACGTGGGTAGCAATCCAGGTGATGCCACCACGGGCGACCTGTGCGGTGGTCTGTCACCGTGCGATGCCTACAACTACGACCGCGACGGCAACGGCTCGCCCGACGGACTCATCGGCGCCCCGGGCCTGTGCTTCCTTCCGCCGACCGTCGACAACCACCTGTCCGATCCCGCGTGCTCCGGCGAGTTCCTGCCGGGCCTCGACGGCATCTTCAAGCTCGCGTGGTGCAAGGTCCAATACCCGGGGACCTACCCCGATCTGGACGGCACCCAGCCGCCGACCATCGTCTCCTGCCAGGATCCGTCCGAGTGGCAGGGTCTGGTGCAGGGCTCGAACGGCGGGCAGTTCTACTCCGCCTCGGTGCAGTGGAAGAAGAAGGATGCCAAGGAAGGCGACGTCTTCCGTCTGTACATCGTGCACGGTGATCTGCATTTCGCGCACCGGGACGTGGTCATCGATCCGAACCTGACCACACCCGCCGACGGCTTCGTGCACTCCATCGGCTACGGCACCGAGCCGATCAAGGTGCGGATCACCAAGGCCTTCTCGTGTGTCCGGTACGACACGCAGGCGGCCGGCACCGACAATGCGGCGACGTGCCTGGTCGACGGAGCCTCGAGCTTCAGCTTCCAGACGGACCAGGTCACCACCACGTTCAACTTCCCTGACGGCAACCCCACCTTCCTCGCCAACTTCGAGGTGAGCGAGTGCCTGTCCCTGGGCTTCCACGTCGATCCGCTCACCGGTGCCCACACCGGCAACGCGCTCGTGGACACCCCGCTCGCGGACTGCAAGATCTCGTTGAGCAGCGAGGACATCCAGAAGCTGACCGTTCCGGGGCAGATCCAGGTCGTCGTCAACGACCCGCGTTGGGACACGGACCCCACGGCGGATGCGCCCTTCCGCCAGGCCAGGCTGAACGTCTTGCAGACCGACGAGGCGGGCATCGCGGCGCTGCCGCCTTCGACGACCCCGTCTCCGAACTGGTTCGGGCTGGCGACGAGCAGCAGCACGGTGCTCCGATGGATCGGGGAAGGCCTCGACAAGCTCGCTTCGCTCATCCTTCCGGGAAATCTCTATGCGGGGGGTACTCCTCCGGCGGCCGGATGGGATTTCACGCGCATGAGCGACTTCCAGGTTGGTCTCATGCCCGTCATGGACTTCGACGGGTCTGGCGGTGACTGCGCTTCGCCGTCGCCATCCTGCACGGACCTGGGCACCTTCAGCGGGGACACCCCGGTGCCGGTGCACGTGAAGGTCAGCGCGCCCGCCAACACCGGTCCGCTGACGTATCCGACGGGCTACTTCCCCGTACCCGACACGCGGCTCCACTTCTTCCCCGAGTCCGGCACCATCGCGTGTCCGGCAGGGACCGCAGGACCTCTGGACGTGTACGGGAGCGGATGCTATCCGGCCGGTACGCCGGACGAGAGCACGACCCCGGCCTCGACCTGGGACCACCTCGTCTTCGTGACCGAATCGGACGGCGACGCGTCGGTCGACTGGTCGCTCGCCTCAGGCTCGAACACGCTCCACGTCTCGGCCTGTGGGGTGGCGCGTCCCGGTGCCCACGAGCCCGATCCGCCGACAGAGCCGGGCTCCGACGGCGCCTGGGGTACCCTCGGCGATTGCTCCAACCGAGAGGTCTCGATGACGGCGCCGGGAGCCTACGACAACGGTCCGGCGGACGGATTCACACCCTTCGAGCCCGTGGACATCGAGCACGAGGTGGCGATCTACGGCCAGCCGCTCACCTTCGAGGCCAAGACGTGCCCGAAGATCACAATCGACGGAATCAAGGGTGATGCCTCGGGCACCCCGGAGTGGGAGCAGTGCGCGGAGAAGACCGGCTTCTCGGCACCGCTGAAGGGCGCGAAGGGCGCGATCAACGCATGGCTCTACACCTATAACGATGCCGACGCGCTGTACGTCGCGCTCGAGGTGAAGACCACCGATCTGGGCAACAAGATCTTCGTCAACTTCGTCGAGGATGGTAATGACGTGCAGGCGGCCGGCGACGAGCTGTTGGTGAAGGACTTCGGCGACCCGTCGGTGCCTCTCGACTGGCACTTCACGCAATCCTGCGTCGGCAACAACGCCTCGAGCCTCTGCGGTGACCCGGACACACAGGGCGACGGCGCGTACGCCGCGTCCGCTGCGGCCCAGGTCGACGGTGCCGGCTCGGGAACGGTCTTCTACGAGTTCAAACGTCCGCTGGGTAGCCCGAACAGCGCCGCGGGGCCGGGCAAGGAGGACCTCGCGGCAGCCAAGGGCGACGTGCGCGGCCTGCGCGTGACGGTCACGCAGGGCCAGGGAGGAGGGAAAGGAGGCTTCGTGTATCCCAATCCCCATGACAGCCCGGTCGTCTTCCACCTGTTCACGATCAAGTAGGACGGGCGGCGGCCCGGTTGGCCGCACGGCCGTTGCTGCCGAGGAAACCAAAGGGCCGGTAGCTCGACCCTGTCGGGAGTAGACAGGAGGCGGAGCCGCGATCGCGGCTCCGCCTCCTGTCATCTTCGGGTGCTTCGCCGGCCGGGTCGACCCGTCAGCGGTGGTAGTTCAAGATCGGCAGGACGCTGAAAGAGTCCTTGTTGCGGGCGATGTTGAGCAGGCCGATCTGAACGCCGTGGAGCTCGTTGGCGATGTTGAGCAGGCCGATCGAGAGCCCGTACTGCCTTCCGCGGATGTAGTTGAAGGCGCTCGCGGACACACCGCGCATCAGGCCTCCTTCCTCGATCTTGAAGAACGCGGGCGCGATGACCAGTCCGCGCACCTCCTCGCCGCCGACCCCGAATCCCCCGAGCGCTACCCCGGTGATGCGCGGTGCCCCGACGCCGGCGCCGCCGATGGCCAGACCCTTGACCTCCTCACCCGCTCCCACGCCCAGCCCGCCGATGACGACGCCGGTGACGTTCCCACCCGCCCCCACACCCACACCACCGATCATGACCCCGCGCACGTCTCCGTTGGCTCCAAGACCCACGCCCCCGACCGCCAATCCCGTGAGATTGCCGCCGGCTCCGAGGCCTACGCCTCCGATCGCGACGCCCTTCAGGTCGCCGTTCACTCCGAAGCCCACGCCGCCCACGGCGATGCCGGTCATGTTCCTGCCGGCTCCGGCTCCGACGCCACCCACGACGAGGCCGCGGATGTCGCCCTGGGTCCCCACGCCCACGCCGCCCAACGCGATCCCCTCGAGGTCGCCCCCGCTCCCAACACCGACGCCGCCGACCGTGATCCCTTTGACGTCTCCTCCGGCGCCGACACCGATGCCGCCAACGGCGATTCCCCGGACCTCGCCCCCGGCGCCGAAGCCGACGAGGCCCGCGCCAATGCCGTTGAAGTCGCGCTTCACGTCCACGCCGGCTCCCAGCGCGACGCCGGACATCTCCGCCGCCCCCGTGAGCGGCACCCCGAGCGCGAGCCCCTTCACCACGCCGTCCGCCTCGTCGTAGGGGTTCCAGATGGTGGCGTTGATGCCCCGCACCAGGGAGAGATCCCGGTCCCGGAAGTTCAGGCGCAGACCATCCAGGCGCGGTACGTCCCCGATGCCCAGCCCCACATCGCCGGCGGCGATCTTGATCCCCTGGCCGAGGGCGGGTCGAGGCACGAGGAGAAGCGACAGGAAAAGGAAGGAAACGAAGGGGGCAGTGGCAGGCGAGATGCGCGTGCGCACGGTCGGGCTCCTGTTGGTGTCGTGGGCTGCTCCGGGACCCTACGAACGGGGGGAACGTCGGTTTCGGGAAGCGCCAGGACCTTGTTCGGCTCCCGCAGCCGGCATACCGTGGGGGCTCCATGAGCCCATCCGACCGTTCGAGCCAGCCGCATTCTCCCTCCCCCGACACCCCGCCGCGTGGGCCGTCGACCCGCGCCCGCGCCGTGCGCGTCATCCTGTGGGTCTCGGCCACGGTGCTCATGCTCGCCGCAGCGTCCTACCAGGAGCGCACGGGACCGACCTACCCCGTGCACGGCACGCTCCGGGTGGGTGACGTCTCTGTGCCGTATACCCTTCCTCGCACCGAGACCACGACGAAGGACCTGAGGGTGGCCGTGCCGGACCCCGGAGACGGGGCCGAGGGGCGTGTCATCTACCGGCGCTATCCCACCGAAGAGCCGTTCACCACGGTACCCATGCGGCGCGAACAGGGAACCGACGGTGGGACCGAGCTGGTGGCGCGTCTACCCGCCCAGCCCCCGGCCGGAAAGCTGGAGTACCGCATCGAGATCGACACCCGGGCCGGCGCGCTCCGGATCCCCTCCGAGTCCGAGGCGGCGGCCGGGGACGGGATGATCGTCATGCGCTACAAGGACCCGGTGCCCCTCCCGCTTCTCATCGCCCACGTGGCGTGCATGTTCTTCGCGATGCTCTTCGGCATGCGCGCGGCGCTCGGTGCCCTCGTGCTGCCGTCGGGGATGGGCCGCCTGGCTTGGACGGCCCTCGGCCTCATGACGGCCGGAGGGCTGATCCTGGGCCCGTTCGTGCAGAAGCACGCGTTCGGCGCCTATTGGACGGGCATCCCGTGGGGTTGGGATCTGACCGACAACAAGACGCTGATCATGTGGCTGGCGTGGGCGGTGGCCTGCGCGGTGGTCTGGAGAGCTCGCGACCGTAGCGAGCCAGGGCCGCCCGGGTCGGCCCGCGCCGCCGTCGTGGTGGGAGCGCTGGTGATGGTCGCGGTCTACCTGGTCCCGCACAGCTTCAAGGGAAGCCAGCTCGACTACGGGCAGCTGGATCGGGGCGTCCCGGCCGGACAGGCGGTCGAGACCGGACACTGAAGGACCGGCCTACGCCTCCACTCGGGCCGTGAAGAGCCCGAGCGCGATGTACTTGTCACACACCAGGTCCGCATACCGCGGCGAGAAGAAGCGGCCGACCGAGAAGACGCGCCCGCCGTGCGCCAACTTCGGCTCCACCCCGGGGAGCAGAGACCGGACCGCTTCGGTCTGGGACTGATCCTGCGGAACGATCACCACCTCGTACATGTCGGCGGCGGCGGAACCGACCGCCGGCGCGTACCGCGAGATCATCCCGGCGATCTCCTCCATCATCGTCTCTTCTTCTCGCGTGACCCTTTCGTCGGCCTGCACGAAGAGCTGGAGCACGTCCACCAGCTCGCGGGCCTGTTCCTTCGGCGGGGCGATAGCCAGATACGCGTCCACCCGCTGGCGGAGCTGGAGAATGTCGCCGCCGTTCTCACGGGCCCCCGCCCGGAGGTCGGGCAGTTCGACGTGCCAGCGTCGGGCGAAGAGGCGCATAAGCCCAAGCTCACGCTCGTCCACGTCCTTGTCCACCTCCGCCATCGCCTGGAAGATCTCCATGAGCTCGCGCACGCCCTTGGGCTGAGCCAGGGCCTTGAGCAGGTCAGCGGACTCCTTCTTCTCCAGCTTGAGTGCGCGCACGAACAGCGTGAAGAAGCCGGTGTCCCGGTTTTCCTGGACCCAGACACCCGTTCCCACGAGCACGTACACGATGCCGGTCAGGACTCCGAGTGCGGACTTACTCGCCGCCGCCATCCGGTGATCGATGAACGCGAATTCCAGGAAGAAGGGAATGGCAGTCCCCAGGCCCAGGAGCGCCGCATAGATGGAGATGCTCTCGGCCACCTCCCTGTGGGCCTTCCGGATCCAGAGCTTGTTGACGATGAGGTAGGTCGTCACCGCGGAGATGAGCGCGCTGATGCCGACAAGGAATCCGACGAACGAGCGAAAGGCGTTCACGGCCGACCAGGGCTGGAGAGGGGTTCCGGGATCGCGGCTAGTTCACAACGGTCTCCACTCTACGCTCGGCTACGCGAGCCCTCAACGCTCCTCCATGTACCGCCGGATCCGGTCCAGCCCCTCCTCGATCTTGGTCACGTCGAGCGCGTAGGACAGGCGCACGCGGTTCGGCGCCCCGAACCATTCGCCTAGGTAGGTGATGAGTTTGTAGCGCTCGTAGAGGTCCAGGACGAAGTCCCTCGGACGCTCCACCCGGGGCAGCACGTAGAAGGCGCCCTCGGGCTTCCAGAGATCGAAGCCCAGCTCCGCCAGCCCTCCGTACGCCAGGTCACGGCGCTGCCGCCAGATCTCCAACTGGTCGTCGATGAAGCTCTTCGGCGCTGCGATCGCGGCCAGCGCCATCTCCTGGCCCAGGATATTCGTGTTCATCGAGCAATGGGTCTTCATCGTGATGACCTCCTGCACCAGCTCCTCGTCCAGCGACCAGAGGTAGCCCACCCGAAACCCGCACATTGCGTACGTCTTCGAGAAGGAGTTGATCGTGACCACGTGGGGGCCCTGGATCAGATAGTTCTCCCGCTCGTAGATGAGGTCCTTGTAGACCTCGTCCGAGAGGACGTAGGTGCCCAGCTCGGTGGTGATCTCCTCGATCCGCTTCAGCGTCGCGATGGACTCGACCCGCCCGGTTGGATTCGACGGAGAGTTGATGATCACGGCCCGGCAGTCGGCGACCTTGGCCTCGAAGTCGTCGATGTCGATCAGGCCCTCCACCGTGTCGGTGAAGACCGGCTCCAGACCGGCGAACTCCGCCATGTGCGGATAGGAGTAGTAGTAGGGGCGGCTCATCAGGACCTTCTTCCGGCCGGGGCCCTCCTTGCGGGCGACGGTGCGGAGGACGAGGTCCAGCGCCTCGGAGGCCCCGTTGGTCACGACGAAGCTGTCCGCGGTGGAATCCGGATACTGCAGGGCCAGGGCCCGGCGCAGCCGCTCCATCCCCTGGATGAGGCCGTACTTGAAGGCCCTGTAGTCGGGCAGCACCGTGTACGCCTCGGGCGGTGGGGGGAGGTCGGGCTGGCCCGATCCGAAGGAGATCACGCCTTCGCGCTCGTCTCCGATGAAGAGCGCGGGAGACAGCTTGGTTGTGGTTGTCATGAAGGGTGGGGTGGGCAGGTTGAATTCGAGGCTCTACACGCTACACACGAATCGTGCCCGGAGCCATGGGTTTGACGGTTGGTGGGGCACGCTTCGTCTCTCCACTGGCAGGGCTCTTTCCCTCCGCATCTCGAGGTGCACGACACCCGTCGTGCGCCCGTTACCGAACACGCACCTCGGCGTCATCCGGTTCGCGACGCAGCCCCCATGCCGGCAGCCCTGCCCGTCGCCCACGCCCATGCGAAGTTGTACCCGCCGATCGGACCGAACGCGTCCAAGAGCTCCCCACAGAGGAAGAGACCCGGCGTCCGCCGACTCTCCATCGTCCGGGGATCGACCTCGGAGAGCGCGACGCCGCCTCCCGTGACCTCCGCCTTCCTATATCCCTCGTTTCCGGTCCACGGAAGAGGATACTCGGTCAACGCGACCACCAGCCCGCGCCGATGCTCACGCCGGAGCGAAGCGAGCGGCGTATCCGGTTCCACTCCCACCTCCGCGCACAGCCGTTCCGCGAGGCGGCGGGGCAGCTCCGCAGCGAGCGCCGAGCGCACGGTCCCCTCCCTCGACGAGAGCCTGGACGCCCAAGCCTCCGCGTCGAGAGCGCACCACTGGACCAGGAGATCCTGGCGGCCGCCGTCGGGTCGGCCCCGGACGGCCAGATGGGACGCATCGAGCACACTCGGCCCACTCCACCCCCGGTGCGTGAACAGGAACCCACCGGTCGTGCGGAAGCGGGGCCGCGAGCCCGGGGCGCGGATGCTCACGTCGAGGGAGATGCCCGCGAGCTCCGCATGCGGCGACGGGTCGGCGGTCAGGGGTGTCAGCGCCGGGTACGTGGGGTGGACCTCGTGGCCCAGCTCGCGGGCGATCCTCAGGCCGAAGCCGTCGCTTCCGGTGGCCGGCACGCTCAGGCCCCCGGTAGCCAGAACGACGGCGGAGGCCACGACCGGGGGCGCGCCGTCCAGCCCGACTCTCCAGCCCCCGTCGAGCGGCTCGAGGGTCTGAACCCTCGTGCCGAGCCAGACGCGCGCTCCGGCTTCCCGCACACGGGCGAGAAGACCGTCGCGTACGTCCCGTGCCTTGTCGCTTTCGGGAAAGAGCTTGCCGGACGGCGCCTCCAGCACGAGCCGCTGTCCGAGCTCCGCCTCCAGGAACGCCCGTTGCTCGGCGAGCGGCCAGGACAGGAGCATCTTCCGGAGCGAGTTCGGCGAGGAGTCGGTGACGTACCGTTCGGGGCGCATCTCCCCGGGGAGGATGTTGCAGCGCCCTCCCCCGCTGATCAGGATCTTGCGCCCGCCGTCCAGAGTGGCCTCGACGAGTACGACTTCGGCACCGGAGCGAGCCGCGTGCAGCGCGGCCATCAGGCCCGCGGCGCCCGCGCCGATGACGGTGACGGGTGCAAGCGAGGTGGTGGACGAGGCCATGGCTCTGGTCGTGGCCTAGGGCCTACGCCGTGCTGGACAGGCGCGTCAGCACCCGGTCGAGCGTGGCGGCAAACGCCTGCTTCTCGCGGGCTCCCCAGGCGCTCGGCCCGCCCGTCTCCACGCCGGAGGAGCGGAGTTGGTCCATGAAGTCCCGCACGGAGAGGCGCTCGCCGACGTTCTCCTCGGTGTACTCCGTGCCCCTCTGATCGATGGTGTTCACACCCTTTTCCACCAGCCGGGCGGCCAGAGGGATGTCGGCCGTCACGGCGAGGTCGCCCGGCCGGGCCTCGGCAACGATGTGGTCGTCCGCGACATCGGGGCCACCTGCCACCCGCACGGCCGTGACGAACGGGTTGTTCGCGGGCGTCTGGAGCCGTTGGTTCGCCACGAGGTAGACCGGGACCTCGAGACGCAGCGCCGCCCTCGCCACGATGTCCTTCACGTCCTTCGGAGCCGCATCGGCATCCACCCAGATTCTCAACACGAGCCCGTCGTCTCCTCTATGTCGGGTGCACTTTGCTGGAGCCTCGGTTTCCGGGCTCCCCTCTCGCCTCTGCCTGCACAAGATGACGCCCGATGCCGAGCCGGGCACCTGCGCGTCGCGGCGCGTCCTCGCCCTGTCCCTCCCGGGTTTCGGGTTGTACATGATACTCCGGCAGGACGCATCCTCGGGCGCTGACGTCCGTTCCGATCCCGACGACGGAGGACCATCGCATGTTCGGATCTTCTCGTACCGGCCGCGAATTCGCGGTCCGATGGACCGCGCGCGGGCTTTGCGCGGCTCTCCTGCTGGGCTTTGCCTCGCACCGCGCCCGAGCCCAGACCGATCAAACGGCGCGCGTCGTCGCTCCGACCGAAGGCACCCGCTTCCGCGTGCGCGTTCCGGCAAGCACCGTCGCCGGCCCCATCACCGGGCGCGTTTACGTCATGATCTCACACACCAACGACCGGGAGCCCCGCCTGCAGGTGGGACGCACCGGCGTGCCCTTTTTCGGCCGCGACGTCGAACGTCTGGCGCCCGGTGCCTGGGCAACGATCGATGGAAGCGACCTTGGCTTTCCGGTCGACAGCATGGCCGCGCTGCCCGCCGGCGACTACTACGTACAGGGCTTCGTCAACCGCTATTCGGAGTTCCGTCGGGCTGACGGCCACACCGTCTGGATGCATGACGACCAGTGGGAGGGACAGCAGTGGCGTCGCTCCCCGGGAAACCTCTACAGCGACGTCCGGAAGGTGCACCTGGATCCTCGGCAGGGCTGGGACGTCGAGCTGACCGCCTCACACGTGATTCCTCCGGTCGAGGTCCCGCCGGATACCCGCTGGGTGAAGCGTTTCCGCGTCCAGAGCCCCATGCTGACGAAGTTCTGGGGACGGCCCATCTACCTGGGTGCCACCGTGCTTCTGCCCGCCGGCTACGACCAGGACACCACGCACTACCCGGTCCTCTACGCGCAGGGGCATTTCTCCCTCCGGCCTCCGCTCGGCTTCCGGGAGGGCACGGACCTCTTCCGGGCGTGGACCCGTGAGGACTTCCCGCGCGTGATCGTGGTCACCTTCCAGCATCCCACGCCCTACTTCGACGATTCCTACGCGGTGAACTCCGTCAACGTGGGCCCCTACGGCGACGCGATCCTCCAGGAGCTGATCCCGGAGGTCGAGAAGCGCTTCCGCACGATCGAGCAGCCCTGGGCGCGGTGGCTCACGGGCGGGTCGACCGGGGGCTGGGAGTCGCTCGCGCTCCAGATCTTCCACCCCGACTTCTTCGGTGGCACGTGGTCGTACTGCCCCGACCCGGTGACGTTCACGAACGTCGAAGGCTACGACATCTACGAAGATGCGAACGCCTACGAGCGCACGCGGGGCTGGATCACCGTGCCGATCCCCAACTCACGCGAGACGGACGGCTCGATCCGCACGACGTCACGCCAACGCAACTACTTCGAGCTGGTCTCCGGCACCCACGGCAGATCCGGCGAGCAGCAGGACATCTGGGAGGCGGTCTACGGGCCGCTGGGCCAGGACGGCTACTTCGAGCCGGTGTTCGACAAGCGCACGGGTGCGATCGATCACGAGGTCGCGCAGTACTGGCGCGAGCACTACGACCTGCTCGAGTACCTGAAGCGTAACTGGAGCACCGTGGGCCCCAAGCTCGTGGACAAACTGCACATCTACGTCGGGACCATGGACACGTACTACCTGGACGTGGCCGTGCGCCAACTCCAAGCCTGGATGAAGACCACCGAGAACCCACACTACGAGGGGTACTTCGACTACGGCCTGTTCCGGCCCCACTGCTACGCGGGTGAGGCCTCGACGCCCGATCGGCTCCGGGAGATGGCGTCGTTCGGTGTGGCGCATATGCCCGCGGGGCGTGCGACACCGTGGTGGGGGAGGTAGACGACGTCGGATCGACGGCCGCCCCGTGGGTACATGGAGTCCACGGGGCGGCCGGCACCCTCCGCCCGCTTCAGCGTGTCACCCCCCCGGATGCAGGTAGCTCCCCAGCCAGTCCATCACCGTCGCCCACCAGAGGCGGCGATCCCTGGGCTTCGTCACGAAGTGGAACTCGTCCGGGAAATACAGGAACCGTGAGGGGACGCCCATCATCTGAAGCGCGGTGAACGCCTGGTAGCCCTGCGACATGTCCAACCGGTAGTCGTGCTGCGAGTGCACGACGAGCATGGGCGTCTTCCAGTTCTTCACGAAGTTCAACGGCGACCATTTCTCGTAGAGGCTGCGCTGCTTCCCGTACGGCGTTCCCCCGAACTCGTGGAGGGGGAACCAGAGCTCCTCCGTCGAGCCGAACATGCTCACGGTGTTGAAGACGCCGTCGTGGTCCACCAGGACCTTGAAGCGGTCCGTGTGGCCCTCGAGCCAGTAGATCATGTAGCCGCCGTACGACGCGCCCGCGGCGCCCATCCGGTCCGGATCGACGAACGAGTAGCGCTTCACCACCGCGTCCAGGCCCTTCATCAGGTCCTCGTACGGCCGGTCGCCCCAGTGCTCCGAGATCGAGTTCGTGAACGCCTGACCGTAACCGGTCGAGCCGTGGAAGTTGACCGCGGCCAGCACATAGCCCGGAGCCGCGAACATCTGGTAGTTCCAGCGCGGGTGCCACTGGTCCAGCCACGCGCCCTGCGGGCCGCCGTGCACCAGATAGACGAGCGGGTACTTCTTCGAGGGATCGAATCCCGGAGGCTTGATGAGGAAACCGTGCACCGAGTCGCCCTGGGCACCCACGAATGCGAAATCCTCGGCGGGCTTCATGTCGAGGCCGGCCACGGCCCGGTCGTTCAGGTGCGTCACCGGGTGCAGGCCACGCCCATCCGCCCCCACCGCGAACACCTCCGGTGGACGGTTCGCCGTGGAGTGGATGAAGGCGAGGGTACGACCCTGTGGACCGAGCGAGAGCGAGCCCGCGGTGCCGTCGTAGATCACTCGGGTACGTGCGCCACCCGGGACGTCGATCCGATAGACGCCGACGCGGCCACGCTCCTCCACCGTCGTGTAGAGCGCCTTCGAATCCGGCGCCCACACGATCTGCCCGACCGAAAGGGGCCAATCGGACGTCAGGTCGGTCGCCTGCCCCGAGACCCGATCGAGAAGCATCAGGTGCGTGCGGTCGGCCTCGAAGCCCGGGGTCGGCTGCGAGCGGTACGCCAGGTACCGCCCGTCCGGCGAATACCTCGGCGTGTTCTGATCGCCCTCGTTCGACGTGAGGGCGTGGCGGCCACTTCCGTCCGGCCGCATGATGAACACGTCGTTGTTGGTGCCCGTGGTGACCACCGAGTCGGGGTTCATCACGAACGCGATCTCGGTGCCGTCTGGCGCGACGGCGACATCGCCGTCGCCCGGAAGGGTGATCGTGGGCACGTCCTTGTCCCATGGCGTGAGGTCCTTCGCGGCCCCTCCCGAAGCGGCCACCGAGAACAGGTGCTGGCGCTTGCCGGCCCGCCATTCGTTCCAGTGCCGGTAGAGCAGATGGTCCCACATGAGGGCGTTCGTGTCGTAGTCGCCCTCGAGCCGGTCGAGCTTCGAGTCGGCCGGCCAGTGCAGGTCGCTCACGAAGTAGATCGTCTTGCCGTCCGGCGACCACACCGGGCTCGACGCACCGGTTTCCAGCGTCGTCACCTGCCGAGCCTCGCCACCTGATTCCATGGGCAGGACCCAGATCTGGGGCGTGCCCGAGCGCGCCGAGACGAACGCCAGCTCGGAGCCGTCCGGCGACCAGACGGGACTGCTGCTCGAGCCCGGCCCACCCGTCAGCGGACGGGTCTCACTCCCGCTGAGCGGCGCGATCCAGATGCGCGTGGCGCTCTTGTCGTCCTGAAGCGAGTAGTCGGTAACCGTGTAGGCGACGGACCTGCCGTCCGGCGAGATCTGGGGGGCGCCCGGTACGTGGAAGCCGATGAAGTCCTCGAATGTGACCGCCCTTCCCTGCTGGGCCTGAGCGTCGAGGGGAAGAACGAGCAGAGCGGCCAGAGCCAACCCTGCCGACATCGTCCGGATCATGGCCTAATCCTCCTTCGGGGATCGGCAGCCCCGAGCTGCCGGACGCCGATCCCGTTCATGAACGTCGTGTCTCGCCCACGGAAGCTGGGGAGCGCGGCGTCGGAAGGAAAGTCGGCAACGGCGGGTCCGATCGCGACCGATTCCCGCCGGCCCCACGGTTCTGCCCCGAGGCCCCCCGGCAGCCCGGTCCGACGGTCGGGCCGGGTAACTCGACGGGATGGCCGGGGCGCTCCGGCCGCCCTAAGCTGTACGCTGCTTTCCTCCACCCTGAACGAGCGATCACCATGCCGCGATCCCCTCTTCGCGCCGCAGTCTTCCTCGCGACCACGGCCGCACTCTCGGCTTCGTCCGTGGCCGCGGCCACCCCCGCCACGGCCCCGGACACGCTCCCCGTTCCCGACACCGTGGTCTTCCGGACCGCGCACACGGGCACGTTCGACGGCCAGCGCATCTCCTACCAAGCCGTCGTGAGCGACATCCAGTTGAAGCGCGACAACGGCGATCCGTACGCGGACCTCTTCACCACCGCGTACCTGAAGGACGGTGTCGACGACCCCTCCACGCGGCCGGTGACGTTCGTCTTCAACGGTGGACCCGGCTCCGCCTCCATCTGGCTGCACATGGGGCTCTTCGGCCCGAAGCGGGTGGTCGTGCCCAGCGACGCCGAGCCTGCCGGCAATCCGCCCTATCCGATGGTGGACAACACGCGCAGCCCGCTGGACCTGACCGACCTGGTCTTCATCGACCCCGCCGGCACCGGCTTCAGCCGACTGGTCGGTGACGGCAAGGCCGAGGACGTGTACGGCCTGAAGGAGGACGCCCGCAGCGTGGCGTCACTCATTCGCGAGTGGATCCGGCGGAACGGGCGGTGGACCTCCCCGGTCTTCCTGGCCGGCGAAAGCTTCGGCACCACGCGCGCCGCCGCGCTCCTGCCCGAGCTCATGCGGGGCTCCGAGCCGATCCAGGTGAGCGGTGTGATCCTCGTGTCCCAGGCGCTGGACTACGAGGGGAGCACCCCGACGGCGGGAAACCTCACCTCCTTCGTGACCTACCTGCCCACCATGGCCGCGACGGCCTGGTATCACGGGAAGGTGGACCACGCCGGCCGCACCCTGGAGCAGTTCCTGGACCAGGTGCGCGACTTCGACCTGCATACCTACTTGCCCGCGCTCTTCCAGGGAAACCGCCTGGACGATGCCACACGGCGCTCCGTGGCAGAGAAGTATGCGGCGTTCACCGGCCTCGACGTGGACTACGTGCTCCGCTCACGCCTGCGCGTTCGGGCCGGTCGCTTCCTCGCCGAGCTGCTCCGGGACCAGGGCGTGTCGCTGGGACGCCTGGACGGTCGGTACAAGGCCACCGACGTGGACAAGATCGCCGAGCGCCCCGCCTTCGACGCCGCAAGCGCGGCTGTATCCGCCGCCTACAGCACCGACTTCCACGCCTATCTGAACTCGAATCTCGGGGTCACGCTGGACCGCCCGTATTACGTCTCCGGCCCCGACGTCGGAAAGGGATGGGTGTGGGACCGGACGCTCTCCAAGGGCGAAGGTGAGCCTTCGTACGTGAACACGGCGCCGGACCTCGCGTGGGCGCAGAGCTACAACCCGAAGCTTCGGGTGCTGCTGGCCTCGGGCTACTACGACTACGCCACGCCCTTCTTCGACGGAGAGTACACGTTCGGGCGCCACGGCATCGACCTGAGCCGTGTCGAGACGAAGTACTACGCTTCGGGCCACATGATCTACCTGCACGGCCCGTCGTTCGAGCGGCTCGCGGGTGACATCCACGCGTTCATCGCGAGCGTGGTCGGGGGGTGATGGTTGCTCCTCCGCGACCCCGCGTGTGCGGCACGTTCGAGCTTCGTGCGGTCGGCTGAGGTCTTGCGCGATCCCTCATGCAATCGGAAGGCACCATGGCACACGTCGAAGGACATCGTACCCACCGCATAGGGTGGCTGCGCGCCGCGGTCCTGGGAGCCAATGATGGCCTCCTGTCCACCAGCAGCCTCGTGGTGGGGGTCGCGGCTTCGGGGACGTCCCGGGGAGCAGTCATCCTGGCTGGCATCGCCGGCATGGTGGCGGGCGCCGTCTCCATGGCCGCCGGCGAATACGTCTCGGTCAGCTCGCAGGCCGACACCGAGACGGCCGACCTGACCAAGGAACGTGAGGAGCTGGCCACCACGCCGGAGAGCGAGTTGGAGGAGCTGGCCCAGATCTACGTAGGGCGCGGGCTCGATCCCGACCTGGCCCGTCGAGTCGCCGCCCAGCTCACCGCCCACGACGCCCTGGCCAGCCACGCCCGAGATGAGCTGGGCATCTCCGAGGTCACCGTCGCCCGCCCCGTGCAGGCCGCGATGGCCTCGGCCTCGACCTTCGCTGTTGGCGCCGCCCTCCCGCTTGCGGTGGTGTTGGCGGTGCCGTCGGGCCTCTTGGGGGTTCTGGTGACCATGACATCCCTGGTCGCTCTTGCCGGACTCGGAGCGTTGTCGGCGCTCGCGGGCGGCGCCCCCGTTCTGCGAGCCGCCCTGCGCATGACCTTCTGGGGCGCCCTGGCCATGGGGCTCACCGCCGCAGTGGGCTCACTCGTGGGCACCCGACTCTGAACGATCCCCGTCGCGGAGCGACGACGTCCCGTTTCCCCCCCTCGGGCCGGAACGCTCCGATTGTCATCGCCCCGTCAGGTTCGCGGCTGAATACTCTCCGGATTGAACGCAGGGCGACCGGATCGCTCGTTCGAACGAGCTCCGCGGTCCGGCCGGTTCTACCAAGGCTCGACCATCCCCCGTCCAGAGGCCCCCATGTTCCGCTCCGTCGCCGTCACCGGCCTGACCTGCCTCGCCATCCTCGCGCTCGCCACACCGGGCACCGCCCAGACGTTCGAGGCCCACAGGTGGAACATCGGAGGCGGGGGAGGAACCGACTACGTGGCTGCCGAGCCCGGAACCGGCCGCGTGTTCGTGTCCCGTAGCACCCACGTCATGGTCGTGGACGGGCGCACCGGCAAGGTCCTGGGCGACATCCCCGACACTCCGAGGATGCACGGCATCGCACTCGCGGAGAAGTCGGGCCACGGCTTCACGAGCAACGGCGGCGACTCGACCGTTACGATGTTCGATCTGAAGACGCTGGCCGCCATCAAGAAGATCCACATCCCGCAGGGTGGCCAGGACGGCATCATGTACGACGACTACTCGAACCGGATCATCCTGACGAACCACAGCAGGCCGGTCGGAACGCTCGTCGCGCTGGACGCCGAGACCGGAAAGATCGTCGCGAGCGTCGACCTGGAGAGCACTTCTCCCGAAGGCGCCGCCAGCGACGGCAAGGGGATGATCTACGTGAACAACGAGGGTTCGAGCACGATCCAGGCGATCGACGAGAAGAGCTGGACCGTCACGGCGTCGTGGCCGCTCGCCCCGTGCGAGGGCCCGACGGGCATCGCGTACGACCGCACCAACGACCGTATCATCTCCGGGTGCAGCGACACCTCCGTGGTCCTCTATCCGGCGACCGGGAAGGTCGTCGCGACCATCCCGAACGGCGGACGGGTGGACGCGCTCGGGTGGGATCCGACCGAGAAGATGGTCTACGTCCCGTGCGGCGCCGATTCCGGAACGGTGACCATCGCGCATCAGGACGGGCCCGACAGCTACACCGTGCTTTCCACCGTGCACACCGTGCCCGGCGCGAAGACGATCACCGTCGATCCCGTGACACACACGGCCTACCTGTTCCAGCCCGAGTACGGTCCGGCGCCCGCGGGCGCCGCCGGCCAACAGGGGCGCGGGCGTTACCGCCGTCCGCGCGGCCCGATCGTGGCGGCCTGGTTCATCGCGATCACGCACTGAGGGCGGGCGCGGGGCCGTCCCCGCCCGTCGAGGAACCGCAGGCGCGCCGCAGGCACGCGACGCCCCGGAGCGCGATCGCGGTCACGCTCCTCCTCGCGCAGCGTATACTGAGGCGTCCTGCCCTCTCCTGAACGCCGGAGCGCTCCGATGAGCCGGAGAATCTTGGTCGGACTCCTCGCCCTCATGACTCTGTCGGCGACCACGCGGGCGAGCGCGCAGGACGCGCAGGCCGCTCGCAAGGACGCCTTCACCTTCGAATCCTCGGGCTCGGCCGCACAGGTGGTGGGCTGGCATCAGGGCCCCGCGGGTACGGTGTTCCTCGACTCCGTCGAGGTCCACGGAGGGCGATACGCCGGCCGGCTCCAGCGCGACGCCGGCAGCGACGGTACCACGAGCGTGCTGACGCTGGCCATACCCGTAACCTTCAGCGGCGCGACGGTGGAGCTCAGCGGGTGGCTGAAGACGCAGGACGTTCAGGGCTTCGCGGGCCTCTGGCTGCGCGAGGACGGGGAGACCGGCCCGGTGCAGTTCGACAACATGCAGAGCCGGAAGCTGGCGGGCACGACGGAATGGACCCGCTACACCATCCGGCTGCCCGTGGACAAGAAGGCGAAAACGCTGTACCTGGGCGCTCTCCTGGCGGGCGAAGGAACCGTTTGGGTGGACGATCTCGATCTGCTGGTGGACGGTGTGCCTCCGGAACAGGCACCACCGTTCGTGCACGTGCCCACCGCCGTCGAGTCGGACACCGAGTTCGACGCCGGCTCGGGCATCCCCACACAACCGCTGTCCGCCGTACAGATCGAAAACCTGGCCACCCTCGCCAAGGTCTGGGGCTTCGCCAAGTACCGGCACCCCCGCATCACCGGCGGGCAGGTCAATTGGGACTACGAGCTCTTCCGGATCATGCCGGAGCTGCTCCGGGCCCGGGACCGAGCAACCGCCGACCGTGCCATGTCCGCATGGCTGGAGCGCCTCGGCAATCCCGAGCCGTGTGACCCCTGCGCCCGGGCTCCGGTCGATCCCTACCTCGCACCGGAAATCGCGTGGATCCACGACACCCATGTCCTGGGGCCCGAGCTGAGTAGCCGCCTCGACCTGATCGAGCAGCGCCGACAGCCCGCCACCGATCAGTACTACGTGAGCCTGAACCGTGGGGTCGGCAACCCCGAGTTCGGCAACGAGGTATCCTATCGGACGCACCAGGCTCCCGATGCCGGATTCAGGATGCTCGCCCTGTTCCGGTACTGGAACATCATCGAGTACTGGTACCCGAACCGGGATGTCATCGGTGAGGATTGGAGCGGAGTCCTGAAGGAGTTCGTGCCGCGCTTCATGTCCGCCCAGGATCCCGACGCGTACCGCCTGACGATGATGCAGCTCATCGCCCGGATCCACGATACCCACGCGAACCTGTGGAGCGACCTGCGCGTCCGACCTCCCATGGGTACCGCTCAACTCCCGGTCATCGTCCGGTTCGTGGAGGGGAAAGCCGTCGTCACCGGCTACCTTCACCCGACCCTCGGACCCGCGACCGGTCTTCGGATCGGAGATGTGATCGAGGGGCTCGACGGCGCGCGGGTGGATTCCCTGGTCCATGCGTGGCGTCCCTACTACGCCGACTCCAACGAGGCGGCCCGGCTGCGCGACATCGCGGCCACCCTGACCCGAGGCGCCGAAGGGCCGGTGCGTGTGCGGGGAGAACGAGCCGACGGGCCGTTCGAGCTCACCGCGCGGCGCGCACCTCTGTCCAGCCTGGACCGTACCGCCGGTCGGTGGCACGATCTCCCGGGACCCGCGTTCCAGATGCTCACCGACGACGTAGCATACCTAAAGCTGTCCGCCGTGAAGATGGCCGAATCCGCCGACTACATTCGGCGCGCCGCGAGCGCGAAGGTGCTGGTGGTCGATATCCGCAACTATCCTCGGGAGTTCGTCGTCTTCACGCTCGGTGGACATCTCGTGAGCCACCCCACGAGCTTCGTTCGATTCACCCGGGGAGACCTCTCCAACCCGGGGGCGTTCGAGTGGCGTCCGCGCCTCGCGCTCCAACCTCTGGAGCCGCATTTCGCGGGCAAGGTCGTGATCCTCGTGGACGAGGTCACGCAAAGCAGCGCCGAGTACACCACCATGGCGTTCCGCACCGATCCGAATGCTCTGGTCGTGGGCAGCACGACCGCCGGAGCCGACGGGAACGTCTCGAGCATTCCGCTTCCGGGCGGGCTGAGCACGATGATCAGCGGGATCGGGGTCTTCTATCCGGACGGCAAGCCCACGCAGCGTGTCGGGATCGAGCCGGACCTGGTGGTCAGGCCGACCATCGCCGGCATTCGGGCCGGGCGTGACGAGGTCCTGGAGACGGCGGTCAGCCGGGCATTGGGGACGGAGTTTCGGTTGAGCGAGCGCTGAGGCGCGGGAACCGGAAGCCACCTGCGCACCCCGCCACACGGCTCACCATCCCGACTCGGCAGGCCGGTGCCGGTCGGGCACGACCACACTCCACCGGCAACATCGGGATGCGTGCGCCGGTTGAATATGCTTGCCGTGTGGACCTCCGGATCCTACCGTGGCCTTGAAAGCCGCAGGGTAATCGGATCGTCCGCCTCGGACACCTCGCGTACGGCGTCCCCTCCCGGATGACGTGGCAGCGTCCCCATTCAGGGGGCGCCTGCATTCGATGCGCCCGCGGCTCCAGCCGGGGGGGCTTCCATGACCTCCAAGGAAGAGGAACCGGGGCGGCAGCGGGCAGAGGGGGACTCCGCTTCACCGCGCCCGGGCGACCCGGAACGGATCGGCCCCTACCGCCTCCTCGAGGTGCTGGGCGAGGGCGGCATGGGCATCATCTACCTGGCGGAGCAGACGGCTCCGGTCCACCGCCGCGTCGCGCTCAAGATCATCAAGCTGGGCATGGACACCGAAGAGGTGGTGCGCCGCTTCGAGTCCGAGCGCCAGGCCCTCGCGTTCATGGACCATCCGAACATCGCCCAGGTTCTGGACGGTGGTGCGACCGAGACGGGACGGCCGTATTTCGTGATGGAGCTCGTCCGTGGCGTGCCGCTCACGGACTACGCCGACAGACACCGGTTGTCGACGCGGCACCGGCTCCGGCTGTTCCTGGACGTGTGCGCAGCCGTCCAGCATGCGCATCAGAAGGGAGTCATCCACCGGGACCTGAAGCCGTCCAACATCCTGGTGAGCGTGCAGGAGACGGAGCCGTTGGTGAAGGTCATCGATTTCGGCGTCGCGAAGGCGATCGGGCGGCCGCTGACGGATCGCACCCTGGTGACGCACGTCGGGCAGATGGTCGGCACGCCGGAGTACATGAGCCCGGAGCAGGCGGAGATGTCGGGCCTCGACGTGGACACGCGCACCGACATCTACTCCCTCGGGGTGATCCTGTACGAGTTGATGGTCGGCGCGCTGCCGTTCGATCTGAGCACTCGTCCGCTCCAGGCCATTCCGTTCGCCTTGAGAGAGCACGAGACGCCGCGTCCGAGCGTGCGTCTGACCAACTTGGGTCAACGGAGCACCGTGGTGGCGGCGCGGCGCAGCACCACGCCGGAGTCCCTAAGGCGCCTGCTCAAGGGAGATCTGGACTGGATCATCCTGAAGTCGATGGACAAGGACCGCACCCGCCGCTACGACACCGCGCACGGGCTCGCGCTCGACGTGGAGCGGTATCTGTCCAGCGAGCCCGTCTCGGCCAGATCCCCGAGCGCAGGGTACCGGCTGTCGAAGTTCGTGAAGCGCCATCGCGCGTCGGTGGCGGGAGCGGCGATCGCGGTGGGCGCCATTCTCGTCGGCGCCGGGGCCGCGGCGACCGGTCTCTTGCGAGCGCGGCGGGCACAGGCGGCGGCGGAGCGCGAAGCGGAGACGGCCAAGCAGACGTCCGACTTCCTCGTCGGCCTGTTCAACGTCAGCGATCCGGGCGAGGCGCGAGGCAACTCCGTCACGGCGCGGGAGATCCTGGACCGCGGCGCAGAGCAGATCGAGACTGGCCTGACCGGCCAGCCCGTGGTGCAGGGGCGCATGATGCGCACCATAGGTGCCGTATACAATGAGCTCGGCCTGTACAACCGTGCCCGACCCCTCCTGCAACGTGCGGTGGAGCTGGAACGGAAGACCGGCGACCGGGAAGAGCTGGTACGCAGCCTGGAGCGGATGGGCTTGTTGGACGGAGACCAGGGACACTTCGAGGACGCCGAGCGAGAGTTGAAGGAGGCTCTCGAGCTGAGCGGGGACCTCTACGGCCACGACGACGTGCGCGTCGCACCCGTCACGTCCGATCTGGGTGGACTCTACCTGAAGAACGGCCATGCGGCACAAGCGGTGCCGCTCCTCCGACGTGCACTCGACCTCTATCGGGAAGCACAGGGCCCGGAAGGCGCCGAGATCGCGACGACGGTGAGCAACCTCGGGGTGGCGCTCTATATGGACCAGCAGTACGACAGCGCGCGCATCTACCTGCAGCGCGGCCTGGACATCCGCACGAAGGTCCTACCGGCGAACAGCCCCGATCTCGCCTCCAGCTGGATGAACCTGGGCGCCAACGCCTACGAGCAGGGCGAGTACGCCGATGCGGCCGACGCCTACGAGCACGCACGCCGCATCTATGAAAAGGTCTACGGAGCCGACCATCCGAGGGTGGCCGCGCTCCTCAACAACCTGGCAGAGGTCTACTGGACACAGAAGCGATACACGGATGCCGAGCGCGACTTCCGGCGTGCGCTGGGGATCCTGCGAAAGGTGCTGGCCCCCGACCACCCCTCGATCGCCACGGTCCTGAACGGTTTGGCCAACGTGTACCGCGACCAGGGACGGCTCTCAGCCGCCGACTCCCTGTACCGTCGAGCCATCCAGATCCGGGAGAAGCTGGGCCCCGACAACGCGGATCTGGCCACGTCGCTCAGCGACTACGCCGAGCTACTGGACCGGATGGGCCGGGCGGCCGACGCCAAGGCCGCGCGAGCACGCGCCGCGAAGATCCGCTCTGCCCATCCGGGAACGCCGTGATCGCTTCGACCCGCCCTGCTAGGGCTGGGGAACCACCGACGTATCGGTCGACATCGTATGATCGATGATCACGATGGGATCGATCACGATCGTCTGGTCCGGGCACGCGATCTTCAACTGGTACTGGTACGTGCCGCTATCCGCGTCGGCTTTGAGCCGGGCCGACTGCGTGCCCTTGGACCAACTGTACGACGGGTTCTCGAAGGGCCACGATGTCGAGTCGACGGGCGACAGTTCGGTCGGCATCGGCTCGTTCTCCGGAACCAGATGCCAGGTCAGCTCAGCCGGGACCCCGGTGTGGACCTTCCACGGGTGCACTCTCACCCCCACTCCTAGACCTTGGTCTCTGCAGCTCACGTTCACCGTGATCGAGCCGCGCGTCCCGGGAGACTGCCCTCCCTGGGAACAAGCCGTCGCGCCCACCAGGGACATCGTAAACAAGACCATCTGGGTGCGTCTCATCTGGTCACCTCGCTGGAGGATAGAGGGACTTCGGCGCGCACCGCGCCTAACATGTGTGCGTGTGCGGCCCCTGATCAAGGTTGTCGTTCATCCGGCAGCAGGACGTGGTGCGGCGGAGTCACGCTCCACCTCGCCACCCGGGCGCCGGGTCGGTATGGTGAAACACGCACGGTACGGCGGGACTGCAGCTCGCCCCGGCGACCGACTCGAACCCGGAGTTGCCTCCACCCATGCCCTTCGATTCCCAGCCCGTCTCGAGCGGGGGGCCGATCGAACTCCACGGATACGACGAAGAGGCCGGCGAAGGCGGAGATCGGCTGGACCCACTCGGCGGAGGCGGAGCCGCAAGAGCCGTGACGGACGGGCGCCCCGATACCGATCGCGTCACCCGGCGCGGCTTTCTCGCGATGGCGGCCGCGGGACTCGTGGGTACGGGGCTGGCGCCATGGAGCGGGGCCGCTGCGTCTGCCGCCCGGCCCCGCCCCACCCCGGCCCAGCTCGCCTGGCAGCGCGACGAGCTCGCCCTCTTTCTGCACTTCGGCGTCAACACCTTCACCGACCGCGAGTGGGGCGACGGCACCGAGGACCCGGCGGTCTTCGTGCCCGAGCGCCTGGACGCCCGTCAGTGGGCCGGGGCCGCCAAGGCCGCGGGCTTTCGGGCGATGATCCTCACCGCCAAGCACCACGACGGCTTCTGCCTCTGGCCCACCGCCACCACCGACCACTCCGTGGCGAGCTCGCCGTGGCGAGGGGGAAAGGGCGACGTCGTTCGGGACTTCGTGGACGCGTGCCGGGCCGAAGGCCTGAAG
Organism: uncultured Gemmatimonadales bacterium; assembly: GCA_963751265.1. Classification (GTDB taxonomy): domain Bacteria; phylum Gemmatimonadota; class Gemmatimonadetes; order Longimicrobiales; family Gaopeijiaceae; genus SZUA-318. The sequence goes on from CAVVTU010000007.1 coordinate 409,453, forward strand.
GCCGGACTCTACTGCTCGCCGTGGGACCGGAACGCGCCCGCCTACGGCGACTCTCCCCGCTACAACGACCTGTACTGCGACCAGCTCACCGAGCTGCTCACGCGCTACGGCCCGATCTCGGAGGTCTGGTTCGACGGTGCCAACGGCGAGGGTCCGAACGGCAAGCACCAGCTCTACGACTGGCCCCGCTTCTGGGCTCTGGTGCGCCGGCTCCAGCCCGACGCGGTGATCTTCTCCGACGCCGGCCCCGACGTACGCTGGATCGGCAACGAGCGCGGCGTCGCGGGCGACCCCAACTGGTCCACCGTGGATCCCTCGGTGGTGCCGTACCCCGGCGCCACCGGGGTCGGGGTGACGGTCGAGCTCCAGCACGGCGATCCGAACGGCACGGTGTGGCGGCCCGGCGAGACCGACGTGTCCATCCGCCCGGGGTGGTTCTGGCACCCGTCGGAGGACGGCCGGGTGCGCCCGGTGGACGATCTGGCGGACCTCTACTTCACCTCCGTAGGACGTAACTCCAAGCTCCTCCTGAACGTGCCGCCGACCCGCGACGGGCTTCTCCACGAAACCGACGTGGCGCGGCTGAAGGGCATGCGCACCTATCTGGACGGGCTCTTCGCGGAGGATCTGTCGGAAGGGCGCCCACCCTCGTGGACCCGAACCGGCACCCACACGGCCGTAGCGGAGGTCGACCTCGGACACGCCGTCCCCGTGGGCCTCGTGGACCTCGCCGAGGGCATCTCCCGCGGACAGAGTGTGGCGAGCTGGACCGTGGAGGGCGCGGACCGCGGTCCGTGGGTGACCCTCGCGTCGGGGAGCACGGTCGGCTACCGACGTCTCGAGAGATTCGGGCCCACGGCGGTTCGGCGCGTGCGGCTCACCCTGACCGACGCCTTCGGTGCGCCTCCGCGGGTGCGGATCGGGCTGTACGCAGCCGAGTAGCCGAGCTCCCGTACGCGCGGGTCTGGCGAGCCGGGCACGTCACCTTCAGGCCGAGACCCCGTTCTTGACCACATCCTCCATCGCCGTGACGAAGCGATCGAGCTCGGATCGCGTCGTGTAGACGCTCGGCGACACGCGGATGCCCTGGAACTCGGGGTGGTTGATGGCCACCACCATGATCCGGTGCCGATTCCACAGGTGCGTGACCAGGTCGTTGGGCGCGACGCCCTCGATCTGCACGTTGGCGATGCCGCAAGCGAAGCCCGGCTTCAGGCTGGTGTGCAGCCGCACCCGGTCGTGTTTGAGGAGGGGCTCGGCCCAGTAGTTGCGCAGGAAGACCAGGCGGGCCTCCTTCCGCGCGCCGCCGATGCCCTGGTGGAAGGTGAGCGCCTCGCCGATGGCCAGGTAGTTGGCGGCCGGATGGGTCCCGATCTCCTCGAACTTGCGGATGTCCGAGCTCATCCGCTCGGGGGCGGCCATCAGGGGCCACACCTCCGGGATCTTCTCGCGCCGCACGTAGAGCAGACCGGTGCCGTGAGGGGCGAAAAGCCACTTGTGGAGGCTCGTCGAGTAGTTGTCCAGCTCCAGCTCGGCGAGGGTGAAGTCGAAGTGCGCCAGCGCGTGGGCTCCGTCGACGACGAGGGGAATCCCGTGGCGCCGCGCCATGGCGCTCAACTCCCGGACGGGCAGGATCTGTCCGGTGAGGTTGATCATGTGGCATGCCAGGATCATGCGTGTGCGGGGCGTGATGGCCTCCTCGAAGCGCCGCACCACTTCGCGGGGATCCTCGGCCGGCACCGGAATCTGGATCTGGCGGAGCACGATCCCCTCTCGGCGCTCGCGCTGCCGGAAGGTGGTGAGCATGCGCCCGTAATCCTGGGTGGTGGTCAGGACCTCGTCGCCGCGCTTCAGGTCGAGGCCGAGCTGCATGGTCTGCAGCGACTCCGATGCGTTGCGCGTGAAGGCGATCTCCTCCGGATCCACCCCCCACTCCCGCGCGATGCGCTGCCGCACCCCCTCCCGCTGAGGCTCGAGGATCGACCACATCGTGTACGACGGCGCCAGGTTGGAGAAGTCCAGGTGCCGCTTCATGGCCTCCTGTACGAACGCGGGCGAGGGGCTCACGCCCCCGTTGTTCAGGTTGACCAGGTCGCGGTCGACGGTGAACGCGCGCTGCACCTCGAACCAGAAGTCCTCGTCTCCGGCAACTTCCGTAGGGGTGCCCCGATGGCGAGACAGGTCACGGATCCGCTCGAGGGCGTCCCTGCGGAGAAGCGCCGGGGGCGCGACCAGCGCGGCCGCGGGAAGGGTGAGGGCACCGAGGAAGCTGCGGCGAGTCGGCATGGGGCGCTCCTGACCGGGGAAGGAGGATAAGAGCAGGATACGGTCTGGAGCCCCGACGACCAATGGTGTAGCGGTGGGATGCCCTACACGCCGATCGTGTACAACAACTTATGCGCCATCACCGGGTGTCACTGACAAGGTCCTGAGGCCCCCCGGAACCCCACGCCTGGCGCACTACGCGTCGGCTCCCGGGTCGGGGTGGTCCAGCCCGCTGTGGCTCTGGCCGTCCGGCATGGCCCGCATGAGGATCCACTCCGCGAAGAACGGGTCGGACGGGGCGTCGCCGGAGGCGTTCACGAGCTGCAGGTGCTGGAGTCGCGTCACCGCCTTGCGCACACCGGCCGGGGTGGGCAGGGCGTAGCGCCGCAGCGTGTCGCGGGCCGTGAGTTGTACGGCGCCGTCTGCCAACGCGCGCAGCACCGAGCGTTGCGAGTCCGCGAGATCGACCCAGACCCGTTCGTACGTGGAGCGCCGGTCCAGGACGATGCGGCGGATGGCGGGGGGCACGTCATCAGGCGCGGTTCCCCCACGCGAGATCCCGCCGTCCCACACCTCGCGCGCGAGCCGCAGGACGTCCTCCGTGCGCGGGCCGGCCCAGCCGACGATGGCCGTCCCCGTTCCGGCCGCAGGCGTCACGCCGTGCGAGCGAAGGCGATCCTCGATCCAGGACGCCAGGAGATCGGCGTCGATCGGACCGACCGCCACTTCGTCGAAGATCCCGTGCAGCGGCCCCTTCGGGCCGATGAGCTTCCCGACCAGCGAGATCGCGGAGCCGGCGCACACGTAGGCCAGGTGGTGGCTGTTCTGGATGACGCTCCTCAGCAGCGCGCCGGCGCCCGGGTCCACGTCCTCCAGCCGCTGGAACTCGTCCAGGACCAACGCCACCGGGGTCCCGGCCTCGCCGGCAACCGCGTCGAGGCGCTCGATGAGCTGCACGAACAGCTCCCGCGCCCGGGGCCCGCGAATCTCGCCGGGCGTCCCGGCCAGCGTGAAGGTCGGCGCGCCGGTCGTGTCCGCCCGGACACCCAGGCTGAGCCCGAGCCCGAGCCACAGGCCCTGGAGCCGTTCCCGCCACGCCCACCCCCACGGCACCGAGGCGACGATGCGCCGGAGCACCTCCTCGAGACTGGCCGCCGTCCACAGGTCGAGGGCAATCACGGTGCTGCCGCGCGCGCGCGCGTGGAGGGACGCCTGTCGGAGGATCGAGCTCTTGCCCAGGCGGCGCTCGCCGGTCAGGACCAGACGGCCGGAGGAGAGCAGTGCGCGGCTCGTCACGGCCACCTCCCGGGCCCGGTCCGTGAAGTGTTCGTCCGCGACGATCTCGCCGGTGCGGAACGGGGGATCGCGCGATGGGGGGGACGGCGGAGTGAGCATGGTACCAAACAGTATAATACTCTTTGGTAAAATCAAGACCCGGTGACGGTACTGTCAACTTGGCAAACACAAGCGACATGGAAGGATCGCGTGACCGGACTCTCTCACGCGGCCGTCGCCGCACTCCATTGTCCGAAGGAGCGCTTCGGTCGCCGACACCTGGCTCCCCTACATGCTGATCGTGGTTCAGGGCGCTTTCGTCGGGCCGTCATGTGCGCCACACCTTCTGGTAAATCGTTGATATTACTGACTTTTGCGGGCTTCCTGTCGCTGACACTGTTTCGGCTTGTGGGCGGCACCTTGGGTGTCGGCGACAGGGTCTTGTCACAAGGGTTGTCACAACAGAGGACTGTCCCAGCACGCGGTCTCACCCCAGTGCGTACGATGGACCGTGGGCGCACGAGGCCTCAAAGCTCCTCCGCCTCGAACTCGATCCCGAGGTGCTCGAGGAGGCGGTTTTCGATCTGCGTACGGAGACCCTCGTCCGCGAGAACCCCGATACGCTCGACGAGGCGAAGCTTGGAGATCGTGCGGACCTGCTGCGGCATCACAATGCTGCCGAACCCCGTGCCCACCACTTCCGATGGCAAGAGGACTTCGAACGGATAGACCCGGCGCTGTTTCCCCTCGAGCTTGGTTAGTGGGAGGATGGTGACGACGTCGAATTGGACGTTGAACCCGTCGTTCGAGATGACAATCCCGGGACGGCGCGTCTCCCTCCTGCTCGCGTCCGACACGAGGCTCGAGGTCGATCCAGTAGATCTCCCAGCGTCCGACAGGGCCGATGTAGCTCACCGCGACTTCTTGCCTTCCGCGAGGCCCTCCCCGACCGCGGGTTCGAAGGCCCGCGTCACGTTGGCCATGTCCTCGCGGAACGCCGGATCCGAAGCGGCTTCGGCGTACGAGTCGTAGATGCGCTGTCGGCGCAGCTCCCGCAGCTCACGGACCACCGCCTTCTCGACAAACGCGTTCTGGCTTTCCGCCGCGCCGGCTTCCACCGCCTGCTTCACGGCTTCCGCGACGGACGACCGTACCTGCCACCCGGTCTTCCGGGGTCGATCGGCGGGCGCTGCGTCCGTGGCGCGCGCAAGTATCCGGCGAGCCCTCGATGTCATCGATCCTCCCGTTCCGTGGGGCCACCCAAAATAGTACCCCTCCGCGTACCGTTCAATGGTACCATATATGGTGCCACCGTGGACGACACTTTCCGGTGTTTCCGACACCTGTTGGCACAGGATGTCGGCACGCCGGGTCAAGCTCCGTCACCGTATCCGAGCACGACGGGGGCTCGTCTTCGTCCGCGGCCCTTTAGGGAACGACATGCGCGGGACGGTCGCGCCCGCACGTTCCACCGGTTCAATGGCTCCGACGCTATCGCTCGATGCCGTCTCGCGCCTGCACGCCCCGACGATAGTAGTGCTTCACCTCGCGCATCTCCGTCACGAGGTCGGCCTTCTCCACCACGGCGGCGGGCGCGTAACGTCCCGTCAGTATCAACTCGACATCGTCGGGGCGCTGGTCGATGAACGCCACGAGCTCCTCCGTGTCGAGCAAGCCAAACCAGGTGGCGACGTTGGCCTCGTCCAGCACCAGAAGGTCGTATCGTCCGGAACCCATTGCCTCGAGCGCCCGCGCCAGACCCTGCTTTGCACGGGTGACGTCTTGCGCGCTCACATCCTCGCGCCGCACGCAGTCCGGCCCACCGTACTGTTCGATCGTGATGAGTGGGAGACGTCGCAATGCGTCGAGTTCGCCGTAGTGGCGCCCCTTCATGAACTGGCCGACGTACGTGCGCAGCCCGTAGCCTGCGGCACGCACCGCCTGGCCGAGGGCGGCAGTCGTTTTCCCCTTGCCACCGCCGGTATAGACCTGGACGCGGCCCCTCAGCGTAGGCCGATCTGCCGTGCGCGCAGCGGCCTTCATCGAGACTCATCCGCCAAGACGATGGTGATCCGCACGCTGTCACGTGGCTGGCGCATTTCCGCTCCCCTTGGGCCTCCTCCGGCAGGAGCAGCCCTTCCTGGGTCCCACTGACCATACCTGCAAGTACGCCACAACCATCACCATAGGGAGCGTATAACCGGTTGACAACAAGCGACTTGAGTCGTGATAATGCGCGTCGGCCGATCTGCAGCGACCCCACCACCTCGACCATGACTGACCTCAAGAGTATGTCCGATACCACGCCGTCGTCGGCCGAGCGGAAGCTCACGTCGCCACCCGAGGCTCTGTTGAATGCGGCGTTTCGCGTGTTCGCGACCCGAGGCTACCGGGCCACCCGTCTCGATGATGTCGCCGAGGAGGCCGGCCTGACGAAAGGCGCGATCTATTACCACTTTCAGGGCAAGGAGGACCTGCTGCGACGGGCGGTACAGCACCGGCACGCGAGGATCTTCACGGAGATCGAGGGAGAGCTGGAGACGATGCGGGCGCCGGCGTCCGTAAAGATCCGGCACGTGCTGCGGCGACTCTGGCGACACCTCTTGGAGCCGGCGTGGGGGCATGCGTTTCGCCTGATGTTCGGCGAGGTCGGGTTGGAGTTCCCTGCGCTCTTCCGCATGTGGGTGGAGGAGGGTCCGATCCAGGGCTGGTCGACCGTGCGCGACCTCATTCAATCGGGGGTGGAAGCTGGGGAATTCCGGCCCGACGTGGACCCGGAGGTGTCCGCTCGGATCATCGTTTCCGGGCTCATGCTGCAGATTGCGCTCCAGGTGCATTCGGGCGCGGCCGATCTCGCCCCTTGTGGCGTGGAGCGGATCCTCGATTCTGGAATGGACACGTTCTTCCGAGGGTTGACCCCCGGGTGGCCGGGGGAGGGAGGGGCTCCGGAAGCCAGGTAGCTGCCACAGGCGCTCGCGGACGTCCGACCCGGATGACGATCTCCGACGCAGACGGCGCTGAAGTACATGACGTACCCATCGGTATCTCTCCTCGGAAGGTGCGACACAATGCCCCGGTCGCCCTTTCCGTAATGGGCCGCCTGAGGACAGACTCGCGATTGTGCCCCCGCCAGCCCTCCGCTACAATGGGGATGGAATACTCTGTGGTATGTTCTCCCTTCTCGAACGACCAGGACCGCGGAGCACCACCGTCGCCCGTTCCATGGACAGCCACCCCCTCCGCAGCCATCCTCGCCGCCACCTCCGTACACCTCGGGATGGACGAGTTGGCGCCCTGCGCCCCCGATCGGATCTTCGACTCCTCCGTGGATCGGTTCCTCCACGGATTGTCGGTCACCCACCAGGCACGCCACGACAACACCTCGTAACGGCGAGACGGTGATGTCCGTGTGGTTCCCGACCGACTCCGCCTGGCACGCCAGGCCCACAAAGCGTGACGTAGCCGCCCTCGACATCATCGAGCTGGGGGCGCCGATCCTGCGCCGGCCCGCCGACCAGGTGGAGCAGGTCGACGACGCGGTGCGGGCGCTCGTCGAGCGCATGTTCGTCACCATGTATGCGGCGCAAGGTCAGGGGCTGGCGGCGCCGCAGGTGGACGTGTCCCGCCGCATCGCCGTCGTCCAGGTCCCTGCGGAAGGCGGAGTGCCGTACGTCCTCATCAACCCGCGCGTGGTCGCCGCCAGCGACACCGTGGCCCCGGGCGTCGAAGGCTGCCTGAGCATCCCCGGAGTCTCGGAGACGGTGGAGCGTCCGACGGCGGTCGTTGTGGACGCGTTGGACGTCCGAGGCGAGCCCTTCCGTCTGGAGGCAGGCGGGGAGCTGGCCCGGTGCGTCCAGCACGAGATCGACCACCTGGACGGCATCCTCTACATCGACCGGATCTCTCCCCTGGCCAGACGCATGCTCCTGGGCAAGTACCAGAAGCTCCGCAGGAGCGCCGGGAGGTGAGCACCCTCCCCGGTGAGGTCCTCGACCACCTTCGGCGGCTCCATCATCCGCGGTGCTTCGTGGGGCGGGCCGAGGAGGACTTGGGCCTGGGCGTCCGCTTCACCGTCCGATCCGACTCGGGCGTGGAGGCGATGGTGTCTTGCCCCGCCTGGTGGGAGGGATACCCGGGCCTGGTACACGGCGGCATCATCGCGACGCTCCTTGACGCCGCCATGACCAACGCCCTCTTCGCCGGGGGGACCGTGGCCGTCACCGCCGAGGTGAAAATCCGCTACTTGCACCCCCTGCCCCTGGGCAGCTCGGCGACCGTCGTAGGCCACGTCACCCGGCGCGAGCCCCCCCTGTACCTGGTGGAGGCGCGTATCACGTCCGAGGAGACCGTGCACGCCACGTGCGCCGGAAAGTTCATGCGCAAGGACTGAGCGCCACGCCGAGGAAGAACGGCGTGGGTCGTCCGTCAGACGTCCAGCCTGTAAAGTTTCGTCTTCCGCCACAGAGTTGATCGGTGCATTCCCAGTTCCCGGGCGGTTCGCGTGCGATCGCCGCGGTTGCGCTCGAGCGCCTCGGCGATGACATCCCTCTCGCTGCGGCTCTCCTTCGGCACGCCATCCGTGGACGCACTCGGCCGCGTGATGCTCACCGGAAGGTGGTTGGGCTCGATCTCGTCCGAACGGCACATGACGAACGCGTGCTCGATGGCGTTCTCGAGCTCACGCACATTGCCCGGGAATGAGTACCGCCGAAGGGCCGCGAGGGTCTCGGGAGAGATTCGCTCGATGGGCTTGCGGGTCTTCTTCCTGAACTTCTTCAGAAAGTGGTCCGCGAGGAGGGGGATGTCCTCCGGGCGCTCCCGCAGAGGCGGAATTCGGAACTCCACCACGTTGATCCGGAAGTAGAGGTCCTCCCGAAACGTCCCCCTCTCGATACGCTCCAGCAGATTCGCGTTCGTCGCGGACAGAATGCGCGCATCGGTGTGCATCGTCCGAGTGGAGCCCAGGGGTTGGTACTCTCCGTCGTTCAGCACGCGGAGGAGCTTCACCTGGAGCGAAGGGTCCATCTCGCTGATCTCGTCCAGGAGCAGCGTCCCCCCGTTCGCCAAGCAGAACTTGCCGGGCTTGTCTCGCTTGGCATCGGTGAACGCCCCTTTCTCGTAGCCGAACAGCTCGGATTCCAGCAACGTCGCGGGCAGGGCCCCGCAGTTGATCCGGATGTACGGCCCGTACTTGCGGGGACTCAGGTTGTGGATGACCTGAGCCACGAGCTCCTTTCCGGAGCCGGAGGGCCCCTCGATGAGGACGTTGCACTCCGACCTGGCGATGTCCGGAAGGAGCTCCACGAGCTCGTGCATCTGGCGGTTCACACTCACGATGTCGGTGAGCGCCTTGCGCTCGTCCAGGCGGCGGTGCAGGTCCTCGAGATCCGACAGGTCGCGGAAGAACTCCACGGCGCCCACGACCTTCCCCACTTCGTCTCGGAGGATCTCCGTGGTCACGCTGATGGGCAGGTCGCATCCCTCCTTCGTCAGGATGGAGACCCGCGCGTTCTCCACCGGGTCGTGGTGCCGAAGCGTGTCCTTCAGAGGACACTGGGTGTGGCAGAGCTCCGTGCGGAAGATGTCGAAGCAGTGCCTCCCCACCGCCTCGTGGGCCTCGAAGCCGGTGATCGCCTTCCGCCGCCCGATTGAACGCCGTGATGATCCGGTTCTCGTCGACCGTGAACACCCCGTCGCTGATGCTCTGGAAGATCAGCTCACCGATATCCTTCATGCCTTTCGTCCCTCGTCCTCTACCTGCACCTCATCGTCGCGCGTCCGCCGGGCTCAACGAGCCGCGAGCGCGATCTGCTCCCAGGCACCGTCGGGAAGGCCCAGCTTCTCGCTGATGAGTGCTGCAGTGGCATTGATATGAAACTCTCGGGAATGGCCGGGCCCGACAAGGACGACCGGGCATACGAAGCTCTCGGCGAACTCGTCGATGGGCTTCCTGCCGAAGCGGGCGTCGGGAGACGGGTAGCCGAGCACGAGAATCTGGAACTCCCGTTTCATCAGGCAGCGGTGCAACTCCGTCCAGGACGTGTCCTCGCACAGTCTGAACCCTACGTCCAGGTAGTCCCCCGCCCTCTGGTCGTAGTACATGCGGAGCTCCCGCTCCTTCTGCACGACGAGTTCGGCCACGGCCTCCCTGGGCAGACCGTCCGGAGGCGCGGAACCGGGATCGTAGGGATCGGCCAGGAAGTGGAAGACGTTCAGCTGGATCCCGTGCATCCGGGACAGTGCGAGGGCGTAGTCGAACGCCCAGTCGCCCTGCTCGGAGTAGTGGGCACAGAAGCCGACTGCATTCAGCGTTGGAATGGCCATGGTACCTCTCCTTCTCCCTCGGGGTGGGCCGGCGACCCTGCGTCGGCTGTCGACTTCAGATGCCTTCCAGGTGGTAGTGCGAGTACACCGCACCTATGGGGTTATTCGCCAGAGATTTGTCCTTCACGAAGACGGTGGTGACCGGGGCCTCGCTCTTCCGGGACAGGACGCCGTCCACCCCGACGCACAGACCGACGAGCACGTTGAGGTCCGTATGCGCCGCGTTCAGGACCGCAGCCAGACCCGAAGGGTTGCAGGCCGTCGCATGGCTGCGGAGCCCTGAGCGGCCGTGCCGCTGACCCGTCACGGTCGAATCTCCCACGGCCCCGCCCCCGATCTTGCAGCAGACGGGCACGACCTCGAAGAACCGGCGCAGCACCCCGGTGAGCACGGACGCGGGCTCCAGGAGATCCACGCAGAAGGCGACCCCCAACTTCTTGTAGCCCATCTCGAGGCCGAAATAGACCAGCTCGGCGAGGCGGCAAAGTGTGCGTTCGTCCTCGCACGCTACGTCCCAGGCCGCTTCCAGGGTCGCCGCGAAGTCAGGGTCCCCAGCCGAGCCGGGGAGTGGTAGATGCGGGCACGGTCGAGCCTGGAGACACACACGGTCCGCGCAAGCCAGACAGTCGATGGAGCCGTGCTCGCGGTCCGTGTTCTCATCCGCGCCACCCGTCAGGGCCGCATCGGCGCCCTCATGGAGGTCGGAGCCGTTCTGCCGGTACGACGCGGCGGCAGACTCGTGGGTGGCGCTCAGTCCGAACCCTGAGTGGAGCTCACCTTCTCGCAGTGCATCCACCACGTCCGTGGCCGTGCCGGCCACATTGTCGATCACCTCCACTTCCTGCGACAGCATGGCCTCCCGGTTGGATCGGCTGATGCCCCCGCACACCAACGTGTCCACTCCCTTGTCGGCGAGGATGCGGGCCAACTCCATCCACGTGCTTCCATCGACGCGCACGCTGGACTCCTCAAGGATCCTCCCGTGCTTGACGGTGAGCAGAAGCACGGAGTCCGCAATGGTGCAGCGTGGGGCCACCCTTTGGCCCAGAAGTGGAATGCCGAAGCGCATGATCTCCCTCGATGGTCCGTTGTTGCTGGCGAGAGGGAGCAACTCCCATGCCCGGGCGCCACACTTCCGGCGCATCCGCCCCGCTGGGGCTTCGTTCGGTGATTCCCGGCGTGCGGCTGTCCGACATTCGGCATCCGGGTGTACGTGAATGCGTCGCATCGAGCGTCGCACCGCAACCTTTCGTTGCAACACTCGCGACATCGGTCCGGGGTGCGACGGCGCGCCCCGGGGGCGAGCGCCGGACCCTCGCGAAAGAGCGAGAAGCCAGGCGAGCGAGCGCGTTCCTCGTGCGCTGGGGCTCGGCGCGCGAGGCAACGCCCTCGGGACGAGGGGGGCTCCGGGCGTCGTGGTATGCGCCTTGCCGTGCAACGGGTAGCGACACCCCGCAACCCGGCCAAAGCGAATGCAAACTCTTACTGTCTTACCACAGCTTGACCGCACCACGGTGCCGGCCCACCGCGTTTTTCCCTACCACATCCTGGAGCGGCCGGACGACAACCTGGTGGATCGCTTCCTGGAAGCGTTCGCCCAGGTGCTGAAGCACACGGACTACAAACCGCTCCTCGACACCTATTCCAGATCCACGGTGAAGTGCAACCGCTGTGCGGTCGCGTGCCCTGTTCTCCTGGCGTCGGGGGACCCGCGTGACATCCCTTGCTACCGGACCAACATCCTCCTCGACATCTACCGGCGGTACTTCACGCTGACCGGGTGGGTCCGGTCCCGGCTATCGACACCCTTCGAATTGACCGAGGAGCTCATCGACGAGATGGGGGACGTCTTCTATCGATGCACGGTGTGTCGACGCTGCACCCGCACGTGCCCCCTCGGCTTCGACCACGGGCTCATCACCCGTCTCGGGCGCTATCTCCTGAGCCTCGTGGGGATCGTGCCCAAGGCGCTGCAGGTCAGCGTCCAGGAGCAGCTCGAGGGAGAGACGCACAACACCTCCAAAGTGACCCGCGCGGGCCTGGAGGACATCCTCTCGTTCCTCTCCGAGGAGATGGAGGAAAGCCTGGGCGTGAAGCTGGACTTCCCCACCGATCAGGTGGGCCGGGACTACGTGTTCTTCTGTGCGGTGAGCGACTACATCATGGAGCCCGACACCCTCATGGGGAACGCGGCCGTCCTGTACGCGGCCGGCGACTGGGACAAGTGGACCATCGGTCTCTGCAACTACGACGGGATCAACTACGGGCTCTTCTACAGCGACTGGCACCTGGAGAACATCATCAAGCAGCTGGTCGGGGAGGTGGAGCGACTCCAGGGGCGCAACGTCCTGATCGGAGAGTGCGGGCACGCATCGCGTGCGGCCCACGACTTCATCCCGACCTTCATGGGGAAGCGGGCCCCTCCCGTCCGGAACTTCATGGAGTACACGTTCGACTGCCTCAAGGCGGGGAAGATCAAGCTCGATCCGAACATCATCACCGAGCGGGTCACCTACCACGATCCCTGCAACCTCGCCCGTTCAGGTTGGATCGTCGATCAACCCCGGGAGATCCTGCGCAGCTTCGTCCCCGACTACGTGGAGATGACTCCCAAGGGGGCTGACAACCTGTGCTGCGGAGGGGGTGGAGGGCTGGTCTCCATCGACGAGATCCACGACTTCCGGATGGAACATCGCGGGCAAGATGAAGGCCGAGCAGCTGGCGCGCACCGGAGCCGAGATCGTGGTGGCCCCGTGTGCCAACTGCAAGAAGCAGCTCAAGGAGCTCGTGGAGCACTACGAACTTCCCTGCAGGATCATGGGGCTGCACGAGTTGATCCTGCAGGCCATCGAGATCCCCGGCGGGAAGTCCCCCGCCGAGCGAAAGGAAGAGGCAGCCCTTCTCGCCATCTGAACGCGAGCGAACAGCATGACCATCGACGGCTGGATCGAGTTCGCGAAGGGGCCTCTCTTCGCAATCACCTTCCTGATCATGATCCTGGGCCTGGGCCGGCAGGTCCTCCTCCAGGTCTACCTGATCGGGGTGAAGAAGGGCATGCGCCTGAAGCAGGTGCCCTGGCGGAAGGTAGCGCGCGAAACGTCCAGCTGGGTCCTGCCGGTGCGGCACATGGAGCCGGGCACGGGCCTCTTCTCGACGGCGTCGTACCTGATGCATGTCGGGATCATCATCGTCCCTCTCTTCCTCGCCGACCACGTGGCGCTCTGGGCGGGCTTCCTGGGCATCCACCTGCCGGCGATCGGAAGGAGGGCGGCGGATGTCCTGACCCTCCTCACCCTCGCGTGCATTCTCCTCCTCCTGGCGCTGCGGCTCTTCAGGGCCCGGCACCGGATGGTGAGCCGCTCGTCGGACTACGTGCTCCTGCTGCTGATCCTACTGCCGTTCCTCTCCGGGTACCTGGCTTCTCATCCCGCCGTGAATCCGTCGCCCTGGAACGTCATGATGCTTACGCATCTCCTGAGCGCGGAGCTCCTCTTCGTGCTGACGCCGTTCACGAAGCTGGCGCATGTGGTGCTGTTCTTCTTCGACCGGGTCTCGGCGCTGCACTGGCAGCTCCGGCCCGGCGCCGGGGACAAGGTGGCGGAGGCGCTGTACGGGAAAGGAGCGAAGGTCTGATGCACGCGATCCTGGTGGACGTGACCCGTTGCACCGGCTGTGAACAGTGCGTAGCCGCCTGCGTCGAGAAGAACGGCTCGAACCCCTTGAAGGCGCAGGTGGATCGGGCCACGACCAAGGACGGCCTGTCGGCGGACCGTCTCCTGAGCGTGCGGGAGGTCGCCACCGGGCGGTTCGCCCGGACGAGCTGCATGCACTGCCTGGACCCGAGCTGCGTATCGGCGTGCCTGGTGGGCGCCATCACGAAGACGCCGGAGGGGCCGGTCATCTACGACCCCGAGAAGTGCATCGGCTGCCGGTACTGCATGCTTGCCTGTCCCTTCCAGGTCCCCCGCTACGAGTGGGGCGAAACGACTCCGTTCATGAAGAAGTGCGACATGTGCGCGGAGCGTCAGGCCGAGGGGCTTCAGCCGGCGTGCGTGGAGGCCTGCCCCAACGATGCCCTCCGGTTCGGAGACAGGGAGCATCTGCTGGCGGAGGCACACCGCCTCGTCGCCGAGGGACGTGGCGCGTATCTGCCCCGAGTCTGGGGAGAGCACGAATTCGGAGGCACGTCGGTCCTGTACGTATCGGATGTGGATCTGGGAGACATGGGGTGGCCGGGGCCCGAGACGTCGGCCATCCCGTCGCTGACGGAGCCCCTCATCGCCAAGACCCCATTCATCGGTCTGAGCGTGGCCAGCGGCCTCCTGGGCATCAACTGGGTCATACGCAGGCGCATGAGACTTGCGTCGGAAGCCGCGGCGCGCGCCCAGGAGCAGGAGGTGAGACCGGTGAACGCCCGTACCCGTACGCTGAAGGATCTCCTCTGGGCTCTCACCCTGGCGGGGTTCGTCGCCGGGGTGTTCCGGCTCTGGTTCGGTCTCGGTGCCACGACGAATCTGAGCGACGCCGTACCGTGGGGGCTCTGGAAGATCTTCAACATGGTGGCCGGGGTGGCCATCTCCACCAGCGGCTTCACGGTGGGCTTCCTGGTCTACGTGCTCCGCATGGAGCGCTTCCGGCCTCTCATGAAGCCGGCCATCCTGGTCGCCTTCCTGGGCTATGGATGCTCGTGTACGGCGCTCCTCTTCGACATCGGCCTTCCGTGGAGGTTCTGGCATCCCTTCCTCATGTGGAACGTCCACTCGTTCCTGTTCGAGGTGTTCTGGTGCGTGAGCCTCTACTTCACGGTCACCGCCATCGAGCTCGCGCCCATTCTGTTCGAGAAGCTGAAGGCCGAGAGGGTCACGAAGCTCCTGCACCGGATCGCGTTCGGGGTGGTGATCGTAGGGCATCTCGCTCTCCTCGCTGCACCACTCTTCGCTGGGCTCGCTGTTCCTGGTGACACCCCAGCGTCTCCACCCGCTCTGGTACACGCCCCTGCTGCCGCTGCTCTTCATCCTGTCGGCCATGGGCGGGGGCCTCATGTTCGTGGTTCTGGTGCGCATCCTCCACGCTCACTGGTACGACCGGGAGGCGGTGTTCGGGCTCACGCAGGTGGAGCGGGAGTTGAAGCTGCGGAGGGCCGAGAGAGGGGACGACGACTCCCGGGTCCCCCAGGTAGGTCGGGACATGCCCATGCTCACCAGCGTGGCGAGCATCGCCACGGCAGTCCTGGCCGTCTACCTCCTTCTCGAGGTCTGGCACCTGGGCCACGACGGGGCATGGAGGGCCCTCCTCGCAGGCACGTGGGAGAGTTGGCTCTTCGGGTTCGAGGTCGTAGTCACCGCGGTGGTGCCCATCGTGCTGGTCTGGCTTCCCGCGCTCCAGGCGTTCGCCCGCAGCGCTGGCCGTGGCGGCCTTCTCCGCCTCGGCGGGGCTGCTCCTGAACCGGGTGGACGTGGGGATCTTCGGATACTTCCGCAGCGCGCATGCGGTGTACTTCCCGTCGCTCGTCGAGTGGGCCCTTTCGCTGGGCGTGGTAGCGGCAGCCGCACTGGTGTTCCTGGCCTTTGTCGAGCACGCTCCGATTTTCCAGGAGCGGCCGACCGTGGGTCTCCCGAAGCGGCCGTTCCGCGCCTCGTTCGACTCCCTGTCCGGCGTGTGGCAGACCGCGCTGAGCAGCGGCCTGGAGCGGACGACCATCATCGCGGTCCTGGTCGTCCCCCTGGCGTGGGCGCTCATGTACCCGACCCGCACGACACTGCGGACGGCCGAGGTCCATCCGGCCTCCAGGTTGGACGTCACCGGGGCAGAGTTGCGACTCGACGGTGACCGGGCGGGCCTCGTCACCGTGTTTCCACACGCCGACTGTCAGAGACGGCTGGGCGGAGATTCATCCTGCGTGGCTTGCCACCACATGTCCCTTCCGGGGGACACGACCACCCCCTGCTCCCAGTGCCATCGGCGGATGTACACGGAGACGATGGTCTTCGACCACGCCGCCCACATCCAGGCCGTGGCGGACAGCCTGAGCTTGCCGGGCCCCTTTCCGTCGAACCGCTCCTGCGTGACCTGTCACGACGAGACGTCCGCGAAGACCGCCGCGACCGCCAAGTCGTGCGTCGATTGCCACCAGGAATGGACGGCCGAGTACGCCAACGGGACCAAGGACCTGTCGCGCGCCCCGGGTTACTTCGAAGCCATGCACGGGACGTGTCTGAAGTGCCACGAGGACGAAGCGGAGAAGCAGGATCGGCCGGAGCTGCGGGAGTGCTCCACGTGCCACAAGTCCCTGACACCGCGCTCCGCGCTGCAATCGACGCTCGCTGAGCGGCAGTGAGGCCACCACGAAGGGCCCTGGACAGATGCGCGAGGTGATGGACTGACCTCGGGAGCCTGTCTCAGGGCCGCGACACGACGAACGTACCTCCACGATAACCAACCCTCACGACCCGGTCGCCGGCAAGAAGCTCGTCCAGCGTTGCCGGATCGGCCCCGGCTTCCTCGAGGTACCTGCGGGCCACCGTCTCCGGCATGGGGTGCACGGCGAGGATGGCGAGGAGATCCTCCGGCGGGTACTCCCCGTGGCCGAAAGGACCTTCCTCCGGGCTCGTGAGAAGCTCCACACAGGGCAGGCGTTGGCGGAAGATCTCATGCGCTTCCACCAGGGTCGCAGCCGAGGGCGGCCTGACGCCGGGAACGGCCGGTGGCCTCGTGGGCACAGCCAGGTAGGCGCGGGCCGGGGCGATCCCTTCCAGGAAGGCCCCCAACTGCGTCAGCCCATCGACACCGTCGTTGACCCCCTCCACCAGCATCGTGTCGGTCCAGAGTTGTCCTGAGAAGTCCCGAGCGAAGGCTGCCACTCCCTGGAGGATGGTGGGAAGCCGGAGCTGTCGGCCCGGCCGGTTGACGCGGCGCCACGTCGCTGGGTCCGTGGTATCCACCTTCACGGAGACCACGTCGGCCTCGGCGAGGTCCGTCCGGACTTCCGGATGCGAGAGCAGGGAACCGTTCGTGATGACCGCGACCGGAATCCCCAGCGGCTTGAGGGCCCGGATCTCCGGGCCCAGGAGGGCGTCCAGGGTCGGCTCTCCGTCGGGAACGAAGGTCAGGAAGTCGATGGGCTCCTTGCGGGCTCGACACTCCGCCACCCGCCTCTCGACGGAGCGCAACAGTTCCGGGACCGGGCGGAAACGGCGGCGCCGGATCCGCAGGGGGTTCGTAGGGCCGAGCTGACAGTACACACAGGAATAGCTGCACCGCTTGGGCGGGATGTTGTTCACCCCCAGGCTGCGGCCGAACCTCCTGGACGGAACTGGGCCGAAGGTCAGCATGATCAGGTCCCCCTCTTCTGCAGTCGCCCCACGCTCCGGAGTCCTGGGCCCATCAGGCCGTGGGGACGGCTCGGGCTTTCTCTACCACGGACTCCAGGCGGCCCACGAGGGTCGCGGCCTCGCCGGCGAGGCCGTCCGACCGGACGCGCCCTCCCCGGAGCCAGAGCTCCTCGATGGCGTGGTCCGTCCCGAAGCACCCCAACACGGGGACCTTTCCGTCCGCCAACGCGACGCGCAGGTAGGCCTCGGTGGACGGATCGGCCACCCTGTTCAGGGTGGCGACCACACCATGCACGCGTGCATCCCGGAACAGCCGAATGGCCAACTCGACCAGGTCTCCGTGTTCCAGTAGATGCTCGGTCGCAGGTGGTACGCCGGCCCTGATCTTGTCCACCATCTCGGAAAGATGAACGGCCATCTGAACCGCGGCCACGGTGGGGTCCACCACGACGAGGGCCCAGTCGAGGGACGTCAACGCTCCCCTCGCCGAATCCTCTATGCCCGCCTTGAAGTCCACGAGGACCACAGGCTCAGGACCCAGATCCTCCACAACGAGGTCGCGCGCGATCTTGGCGATGGGACCGTCACAGCCGGCGCCGGGACCCAGCGCTCCTATCTTCCCCGCCACCATGAGCCGGAGGCCGTCGCGGTGCCCCACGAATCGATCCGGGATGTCGTGTATGGACAAGACGGCGCCCTGAAGAGGCGTCGGGTCGTCCACCGGACAGGTCACGACGCCACCGCTGAAGACCATCCCTCCGAAATAGTCGAGGAGAGGATCTGGATCCCGAGATATGCCAAACGCCCGGGCAAGGCCCACGTTGCTGGAATCCGCGTCGAGGACCAGGACCGAATACCCTCGTTCACTGAGAGCGTCGGCCAGCAGAACCGTTGTCGTGCTCTTCCCTGCGCCCCCCTTTCCGAAAACTCCCAACCGGAGCCCGGAGAGGGGCATATCTTCGCCAGTCATCTGTCTATGGTCCTTTAGAGGCACCAACTAGTGGCACACGGTGAAGGCGTGCTCGATGAGGTCCTTCCTCTCGATCTTGTCCTCCAATAAATGTAGAATTGACCGCATAAGTGTACAAGTGTACTCTTATTGTGTGACATGACCGCACTCTGCTTTCTACCTCCCGAGGAGGCCCGGCCCATGGTCGACGGACCGTCCGGCGTTGGAATCCGACTTCTCGAAGTGCGCCAGGCACGAGGTTTGTCGCTCCGGGCCCTGGCGGCGGCCTCCGGTCTCTCCGTCAACGCGATCAGCCGGATCGAGCGCGGGGACAGTTCGCCCACGGTCTCGTCCCTGCAGCGGTTGGCTGCGGCGCTCGATGTGCCGCTCAGCGAGTTCTTCAAGCTCGAGCCGGAGCATGCCACGGTCCTGGTCCGGATAGGTGATCGTCTGAGGTCGCGGAGTGAGGGGGTGCTCATCGAGAGCCTGGGCGCGGGCCTGCCCGGGCAGCATCTCGGGCCCTTCCTGATGACAGTCGAACCCGGGGCTTCGGGCGGCGAGGAGTCCATTCGCCACGGCGGAGAGGAGTTCGTCCACTGCCTGGAAGGGGAGGTCGAGTATCTGGTGGGGGGCGATTGGCATCGGCTGGAGGAGGGGGACAGCCTCCTCTTCCTGGCCCACCAGCCCCACATGTGCAGGAACTCCTCTCATGCACGAACCCGGCTGTTGATCGTGATTCTCGCACCTGCAGAGGAGATCCAGGCCACCCAGCAGCAGCACCTCATGGTGGCGGAGGGATAGTGCTGCGTAGTCCACCAGCCCGGACAGTCACCGAGTGAGCCTGCGCCACGGCATGGGAATCCCGCAGCGGCTTCTGGAGCGGCTCCGGTGTCCACGGCACCTCCCGCGCGCCTTGGTGGTGCTGATCCATATCGTCCTCTCCACCGCGCTCGTCGGGTTGCACGCGACGGATCAGCTCCGCCCGTCGTGGAGTGACGTCTGGACCAATGCGGAGCAGCACGACGGCGGCCACGACCACCGCCTGTGCGTGCTCTTCTGGGGCGCATCGCCGGTCCTGGAAGCTCCTCCGGAAGGGCCGCGGCCCGAGGCGGGCGTCCCCAGCATGCCTTCGCTCGCCCCCGCGCCGGCTCCGTACTCTTCCCCGCGTGTCCGCCCCGTCCTCCCCCGCGCCCCCCCACTCCGGCTTTTCTGACCGAAGTCGTCATTCAAGGGAAGCCGAGCATCCCGCCCACAGCAGAGCTGGGTTCCACGTCCGGTGGGTTGGAATGCCAACCATAGGGGGGCATCATGTCGATGGAACTACGAAGGACGTGCGGGTCGGGGTCGATGGCCGGAATCCTGCTGATCGGCTTGTTGGTCGCCACGGGGGGGGCGGGGCAGGCAACGCAGCCCAACCGCGGAAGCGTCCGCGGAACGGTGTCGAATACTGAGGGCCAGTCGCTGTCTGCCGTCGTGGTCAGGGTGCCCAGCGTAGGGGTTTATGCGATGACGGCCGAGGAAGGCACGTATCAGGTGTCCGGGCTCCCGTCCGGCCGGTACGCCATCGAGTTCGAGCGCATCGGCTACGATCCGGCAGTCCGGGAGGTGACCGTGGCAGCGGGTGGTACGGCGCGAATGGACGTGACGATGTCCGTCTGCGCCATCGCCCTGGCTGAGTTGGTGGTCACGGGGACGCCGGGAGCCCGAGACCCCCTGGCCGTGGCGGCCGACGTGGACGCGGTGAGCGGGGAGACGCTCAGGTCGATGCGCGACGCTTCCCTGGGCGCGACCCTGGCCCGGACCGTGCCAGGCGTCTCCAGTATCGAGACGGGGTCGCAGGCCGGAATCCCCGTGCTGCGTGGCCTGAGCGGCACCCGTGTGCGCATCCTCCAGAACGGTATCGGCCAGGAGTTCTACCAGTACGGTGTCCGACATCACCCCCCGACCTCCCTGGCCGAGGCCGAGCGGGTGGAGGTGGTGCGCGGCGCGGCGAGCATCCTGTACGGTTCCGATGCCCTGGGGGGAGCCGTGAACGTGCTCACGCGCCGGCTTCCCTCGGCTCCCGAAGGACGACTCCATGTGGGTGGGGAGGCCGAGACTCAACTCTTCTCGAACAACGGCGAGGTCGCCGGGCTGCTGGACGTGCACGCGGCATGGTCGCGGTTCGGCGTCCGGGCGGGACTCGAGACCCGGCACGGCGGCGACATCCAGACCCCCGACCAACCCGACTTCTTCCAGAAGACCGCGGCCGGGACCGCGCGCACGGGCATGTACGGAGACCCCAAGTACACGGGCGAGCTGCCCTACACCGGCTTCGACCAGTGGTCGACGTACGGCCAGGTGGGTGTCCGCGGCCCCTTCGGAGTCGTCGAGGCCGTCGTCACTCATTGGGACGACGAGAACAACTACCTCCTTCCGTCGGGTGGGCCCAAAGGGAGCCTGGAGAACCCTCCCGTCGGGGTGGGGCTCCACCTGGCGCAAACCAACGTCACGCTCAAGGGGAGCCTCACTGGCGACAGGGTCGTCGTGCGTCCGACCCTGAGCTACCAGCGCGCGTTGAGACAGGCCCTCCCTTCGGGGTGCGTCATCGGGGACGGCTCGGACTACGAAGTGGATCTGCAGAAGGACGTCCTCACGTCGCGCCTCGAGGTGGCCCACGAAGGGGGCGGCCGCCTCGGCGGTACCGTGGGCGCCGAGTTGGTGCACCACGATGGGAAGACCCGCGGACCGGTGGCCCTCGAACCCGGGGCCACGGTGACGAGCCTCGGCGTATTCGCCTTCGAGGAGACCAAGCTCGGCCGACTCACCCTGTCCATGGGGGCGCGCTTCGACCACAGGCGACAGGAAGCGAAGGCGAACCTGCTCACCTCCGATCCGGACCTTCTTGCGAGCTCCTACTCGGTGTTCTCCGGGTCCGTCGGTGGGGTCTACCGGCTGGGTGAGGGGTGGGCCCTCGCCGCGAACGCGACCTCAGGCTTCCGGGCGCCCACGGTGTTCGAGCTCTTCGCCAACGGGGAGCACGGAGGGGTGGCCGCCTACCAACGAGGTGACCCGGAGCTGGGCCCCGAGCGGTCTCTGGGGATGGACGTCTCGCTCCGGGCGCACTCGGGGCGCCTGCGCGGTGAGATCAATGGGTACAGGACTCTCATCCGGAACTACATCTACCTGAAGAACACCGGCGAGGAGACCGGCCAGGGCTTGCCCATCTACCAGGCAGGTCAGACCGACGCGTCCATTCTGGGCGTGGACGGAACGGTCGAGTCGGACGTGCTCGGGTGGCTCGCGGTGGGCGGACACTTCTCCGCGCTCCGTGGCACCGGCGACGACATCGCCGCCGGCGGGGGCAGGCGTGGTGGTCCGCTTCCGCTACTCCCTCCCACCGAGATGGGGGGCTTCGTCCGGTTCCATGGCTCCCAGCTCGGTCCGGTCCTTGCCCCCGCCTTCCGGGTCGACATCCACCACGCGCGAGCGAAAGATGCCGCGGGTGTCATCGAGCCCTTCTCCCAGTTCGATCTGATTCCCTTCGGCACGGCTTCGACCGAGGCGTACACCTTGATTGACATGGAGGCGCGGATGGTGGTGGAGACGGGCCCCGCTCAGATCTCCGTCACACTCACGGCGACCAACCTCCTGGACACCGCCTACCGTGCGTTTCTGGACACCTACAAGGGCTACACTCTTTCCATGGGACGGAACGTCGGGTTGCGTGTGAGTGCGCCTCTTGAGTTTCCACCGCTGAACGCGGGAGGGAGAAACGGAGGCGTCGGCATGAATGCCATCACCTACCACCCCATCGGAGTGATCCGCACGCCCTTCATGGATGTGGAGGGCGTACCGATCCAGCCCGTGGGGGCCTTGGGTGTCCGAGGGACCGTGGAGTTGGACCCAGTCTACCTCGAAGGCCTCCAGGATCTCGAGGGATTCAGCCACATCTTCTTGCTGTACCACCTCGATCGGGTGAAGACCTGGACTGCCAAGGTGGTTCCGTTCATGGACGACCACCCCCACGGGGTCTTCGCCACGCGGGCTCCGGCGCGCCCCAACGCCATCGGGATCTCCGTGGTCCGCCTCACAAAGGCGGAGGGAGCCACGCTTCAGGTGGAGGACGTGGACATGCTGGACCGCACCCCCCTTCTGGACATCAAGCCCTACCTTCCGGAGTTCGACTGTCGGGAGGTGGAGGGCCGGGGATGGCTGGAGGAGAACGCTGCGAAAGCCCGACGCACGAGGTCCGACGATCGGTTCCGTTGAGGCCGAAGCGTCGGAGCGTCGTCAGAGTCCGAGCGCCACCTCGAACCCTTCCCGGATGGCTTCTCCCGCTCCTCTCGGCTCGAGGGCGTCGCCGACCACGTGCACCTCGAGGCCGCTTCCCTCCAGGCCGCCGAGAATCGTTCGGTTCGGTCGGACCCCAACGGCCAGCACGACGGTCTCGATGGGGATGCGGATCTCCTGCCGGTCTATTTCGGCCACCGCGACGTCGTGGCTCAGACTGGTGATCCTCGTGCGTCGTGTGGATCTCCACCTGCCCCTCCTGCAACCGCTTGAGAAGCATGGCTCTGGGGAGCATGTCCAATCCAGCCCCGACCTCTTCCTGCATCTCCACCAGCGTCACCTTCCGGCCCCGGGCGGCCAGGAACTCTGCCGCCTCCAACCCGACCAACCCACCGCCGACCATGAGGACGCTGGACGTCTCCACCTCCAGGTCTCCTTCGAGGATGTCCGTGGCGAGCACCCACCTGGTGTCCTCTATCCCGGGAAAGGCCACGGAGAGTGGGATCCCGCCCGTGGCCAGAATGACGGCGTCCGGCCGCCCGGCCATCAACTCATCGGCCGTGACCCGAGTGCTCAGGCGGATGTCGGCGCCGGCTCGCCTCGCCGTGAGCTCCATCTGTCGCAGGACATCGAGGAACCCTTCCTTGTGCGGGACCCGGCCCGCCTGGAAGAGTTGGCCGCCCAGGTGGTCCTTCTCCTCGAACAGGGTGACCCGGTGGCCTCGTTCCGCGGCCACCCGTGCCGCCTCCAACCCCGCTGGCCCCCCTCCCACCACCACGACCCGGCGGGGCTCCGGTGCGGGGGGGATCTCGATCTCGGACTCCCGGCCCGTGAGAGGGCTGAAGAGACAGTGCGTGCCCAGCCCTTTGCGGAGATCCCCCAGGCATCCCTGGTGGCACGCGGCGCAGAGGAGGATGGCCTCTTCGTCCCCGCGTTCCGTCTTCCGTACCCAGTCGGCATCGGCCAGCAGCGGACGGCCCAGGCCGATGAGGTCGGCCTGCCCGGCGACGAGTGCTGCTCTGGCCACCGAGGGGGTGCGGATGCGGCCGGCGACAATGACCGGCAGCCCTGAGACCTCCCGGATGCGGCCCGCCATCGGCAGCAGATGGGCCTTGGGCGTTCCCGCGGGATACAGGCAGAAGGGCACAGACTCGCACATGGTGCCGGACGTGACGCTCAGGGCGTCCACACCCAACTCGCTCAGGCGCGCCGCCAGCGTGAGCGCGTCCTTGATCCCGAGGCCTCCGTCGACGTGGTCGAAGGCGTTCAGCCGCACCACCATGGGGAATCCCGGCCCCACCCCGGCGCGCACCGCCCGCAGCACCTCTCGCCCGAAGCGAAGTCGGTTCTCGAAGGAGCCTCCGTACCCGTCGTTCCGACGATTCGTGTGGGGAGAGAGGAACTGGTGGACGAGATAGCCGTGGCTGAAGGGGATCTCCATGGCATCGAAGCCAGCCTTCCGGACCCGGCCAGCCGCATCGCCGAAGGCCCCGACCACCTCACCGATCTCTCTCGTGCTCAAGGGTCGGGGGGTCACCTGGTTCGCGGGGCACAAGACGTCGGAGGCCGAGACCCGATCGCCCTCCGGCACCAGCCGCGGGTTCGCGGCACGACCGGCGTGGTTGATGTGGGCCATGATGCGGCCACCGGCAGCATGCACGGCACCCACCAATTCTTCGAGGCCGGGCACCAGGGCATCGTCATGGATGCCCATCTGGGTGGGCAGCTCCCTCCCACTCTTCTCCACGTACAAGGGCTCGGTGGTGAGGAGACCCACCCCCCCGGCAGCGCGGCGGGAGTAGAAGGCGATGTGCCGGCGGGTCACCTCACCAGCCGGTGTGGCATACCCCAGCTTCACCGTCGTCATCACCACGCGGTTGGGAAGGTTCAGGGACCCCACGCTCAACGGCTCGAGAATCGGATCCCGGGTCATCGGGTTTCTCCTGCGAGAGCTTCGCTCTGTCCCGTGAGTTCGGAACTGGCTCCTGCCGGCTCACCCGCCAGAGCCCGGTCGATGAGCGCCGCCGCCCGTCTCCCCGACAGCAGCATTCCTCCGAAGATCGGACCCATGCGGGGACCCCCCAGCGCCGCCTGGACACTCATCCCCGAGATCCAGAGTCCGGGATACACTTCCGCGACTCCCGCGACGACGGACGATTCACCCTCCTCGGCGTCCATGGGGCCTTCACCGGGCGGTTCGGCACGGTCTTTCAAGATCCGTGGCATGTGGCGGGCGACCACGTGTCGCCACAGGTGCTCCCGCAGGAAGTGGTCGGGGACGGTGCTCACCACGAAGACTCCGAGGAGCCCGACCAGCAGCAATGTCACCCGAACCCAGTTCCACTGCGGCGGCATCCCACCGCCGCCGCGAACGATCCAGACGCTGTACCCGACCGTGCCGACGGCGAGCAGAACGCGCGTGATGGGGGGCCGTCGCCACTGGGGGAGGAGCAGGTGCGAGGAGAAGCAGGCGCACTCCTCGTCGTGAACGGTCAACTCACCGCACGAGCCACGGCAGTACCGCCCCTCGCCGGCAAATCGGTCCACCACCGGAGCCACGGCAAGGCCGAGGAGGGCGAGGCCCAGCATCAGCAGGAGCGCCTTGCCGGGAAAGAGGCCCAACATGACGAAGGCTTCGTCGCCGCTGGTTGCGATCATCGTGGCCACGAGCGCACCCACGGTCACGACCCGGTGGGAATAGAGTGCCACCACCGTGAAGGCGCCCAGGCAGCCCGGGCTCGCCCCGAGAAGCGCGGCGGCCAGGTATTGCAGCGCCGGTGAGCCCCGCAGGGCGCCCTCGAGCGATCCCCGGCTGAAGACGTTCAGGTATTCCACGGCCATCATCATCACGGTCACGAACGCCGTGATCATGACCGCCTGGCCGAGTGCGTCCTGAAGGTGGGGGTCCATCGGTGGCTCGCCTGCCGCGGGTGCTCACATACCAAGGAGTATTTTTCCTCGAATATTAGCGAATCCGTCAACGGTCCGCGTAGAGGTCGTTTCAGGTTGACGCCATTGTCCAACAGGCATTGCGTTGAAGCTTCACTCAGGGAACGGAGAAGATACCTATGAGTACGTCAAGGCTCACGGCTCCTGCGATTCCGCCGTGAGCTGTTCCTGCATGGACTGCCGGTGGTCCACCGATTTCCGCTTGCAGACGCCACCACACACAAGCATCGAGGAGCAATGATGTCCAAGCAGAACCTGATAGAGGGACTCAACGAGGACCTCGCCGCCGAACTCGGCACGATCATCCGGTACAACTACCAGGCAGGTAGGGTGGAGGGCCTCGGGGGGGAGCAGTTGCGTCGGACGCTTCGGGAGGAGGTCTTGGACGAGCTCGGCCACGCTGCTTTCCTGACGGATGTGATCGTGGACCTCGGCGGCGAACCAACGACGTCGCCGATGGAGTTCGACAAGCCGGCGACCCTGCAGGAGATGCTGCAGGTCGATCTGGCGATGGAGCTGGCGGACGTGAAGCGGTACATGGGCCACGCTCGACTCGCCGAGGAAGCCGACGAGGTCGAACTCCGGCTCAAGTTGGAAGAGCTCGCCGCCGACGAGGCTGGTCATGCGCGTGAACTCCGGCGTATCCTGCGAGGGATGTAGTCCCACGGTGGAGGAATCCGCGCTTCACGTCGAAGACGTGACATCGCCGGACCCGTCCTGGCCTCCCCGCCCTGACCCCCGTCTGCCGTAGCATCGCGCAGTAGTCGGCCCGACCGGCGTTCTCCATGAGCGAGTCGTCCGCAATGCCCTGCCCGTCCACGGCGCGACGGTCCATCCCCCGCATCTGACGAACCGTGCCGGCGTACACGCGGCCGGTCCTCCTCCAGCCATGCCATGGCCAACGCTGCGGAACGCCGCGGCACGCCGGAGCGCGTAGGTCCTTCCGGCGGTGACTCCGACCCCTACCGCATCGAAAACGGACGGCCACAGAACATACTCATCAGTTTAGTCTACTGTGCCGTGAACCTGGATCGATCGAGATCGTCTCCTGGAAGCACTTGGGTATAGTGCTTGTCTTGAAAAGACTCCTGGGTATAGATATGTTCAATGCCGGGTACATACTCATGAGTTTAGTCCGGGTGCTCCGAGGAGGATGGGGTATGATCGCCGCCGACCGCTCGCAAAGCCCTCGTGGTCGAGCCCGAGAAGGCGCTGGATGGGCTGCCCGCGGGCTTGCCGACGCCCGGACGGAGCGAAGGGCGGGCCGGACATGATCGCGTTCGGCCCTGTGCCTTCCCGACGGCTCGGGCGGAGTCTCGGAATCAACCATGTCCCACCGAAGGTGTGCACGTACTCGTGCCTCTACTGCCAGGTGGGCCGCACGAGCCGGCTTCATGTCCGCCGTCGTCGATTCCTGGACGCGACGGCCGTGGCGAAAGAGGTGGGGCGCAAGCTGAAAGCGGCCGACAACAGCGGTGAGCACGTGGACTACCTGACGTTCGTACCGGACGGAGAGCCGACGCTGGATGCCGGGCTGGGATTGATGATCGACGCACTCCGTCCGCTGGGAGTCCCGATCGCCGTGGTGACAAACGGCTCACTGCTGGGCCGCGCCGACGTGCGGGAGGAACTGGCCGTAGCGGACTGGGTGTCTTTGAAGCTCGATACGGTCGACGAGCGACGATGGCGACAGCTGAACAGGCCGCACCGTCGCTTGAACCTTCCGAGCGTTCTCCAGGGCATGCAGGCGTTCGCGGCCGGCTTCCGTGGTCGACTCGTGACGGAGACCATGCTCCTGGCGGGGCTGAACGACTCGGAGGCGGAGCTTCGTGCGACCGCGTCGTTCGTCGGAGGCCTGAAGCCGGCGACGGCCTACGTGGCGGTGCCCACCCGACCGCCCGCGGAACCGTGGGTGAAAGCGGCCACGCCCACCGGCGTCACCCGAGCGTACGAGGTATTCCGTGCCCTGGCAGGTCGCGCGGAGCTTCTGGTCGGTTATGAGGGCGACGCCTTCGCGTCCACGGGTGACCCGCAGGAGGATCTTCTCGCCATCACGGCCGTGCATCCGATGAGAGAGCAGGCTGTCGCGAGGCTCCTCAAGCCGACCGGAGCCCCGGCGAAGGTTGTTGCCGAGCTGGTTCGTCGCGGCGAGTTGGTCGAAGTCGATTATGGCGGGCACCAGTACTTCATGCGCCCGACAATGCGCCGCGACGGTAACGCGACGATCGGGAAGGCAAGGGAGACAAGACGATGACGACGAACGAGATGCCCCTTTCCGGCCTCCGGCTGGGGGTCCTCGGAAAGGGAGGGTCGGGAAAGAGCACCGCGACCGTGCTTCTGGCCGACGCCCTCCTCGAGCGAGGGTACACGGTGCTGGTCCTGGACGCCGATTCCACCAATATGGGTCTCGCCCAGGCCCTTGGGCTGGCACGAGACCCGGATCCGCTCCTGGACCACTTCGGGGGGATGGTATTCAGCGGCGGCCTCGTGACCTGCCCCGTGGACGATCCTACACCCCTCCCCGGGGCCGAGGTCACCCTGGACGACCTCCCGTCCCGATTCGTCGGACGCCGGGACGGCCTCGTTCTTCTGGTGGCGGGTAAGATAGGGGACCTCGGGCCCGGAGCCGGCTGCGACGGGCCCATCGCCAAGATCGCCCGGGACCTGGTCGTCAACGATTTCGGCCCCGCCCCGGTGACCCTGGTGGACTTCAAGGCAGGCTTCGAGGACTCGGCACGGGGAGCCCTCACCTCCTTGAACCAGGCCATCGCCGTGGTGGACCCCACGGTGGCCGCGACCCAGATGGCCATCCACCTATCCGCGATGGTGTTGCAGATCCGACAGGGGGTCCCTCCGGCCACCCACCACCTGGACCATGTCGACCTGGTCGAGATGGCCATCCGCCGGTTCCGGGAGTCCCGGGTGGAGGGGGTGGGCGCGCTGCTCAACCGGATCGGGGATGCTTCCACCGAGGCCTATCTGCAGGTCGCCCTGAGCGACGCGGGGGTTCCCGTGGTGGGCGTCCTCCAGAGGGATCCGTCCGTCGAGAAGCAGTGGCTGCGGGGGAACCGGGTGGGTACCGAGGCCCTGGCGAAGGACACGGTAGCCGTGGTCGACAGGCTGGAGTCGGCGTTTGGCAAGGCGGGAACGCTCCAGACGGCCTGAGAACGTCAATCCAAGATCATTCTGGGAAGGGGCCGGGCCGCGGCTCGGGTCCCGGAGAGGACAAAGTCATGAAGCACCCTCATGAGGCTCACTGGGACATCGACACCGAGTGTATCCACGCAGGTCCAAAGCCCGACCCGGCGTTCGGCTCCGTCGCGCCACCCATCTATCAGACGTCGACCTTCGTGTTCGAGAGTCCCGACGAGGGGGCGAATCGGTTCTCGGGGCGCGACTCCGGCTACATCTACACGCGCATGGGCAACCCGACGGTCGCGATGCTGGAGGCCAGCGTGGCTGCCCTGGAGGAGGGCACAGGCGCGCTCGCGACTGCCTCGGGCATGGCGGCAGTCTCCACGGCCTTCTTCTCCCTGCTCTCGGCCGGCGATCACGTCGTGTGCAGCGCCTCGGTCTACGGCCCGTCCCGGGTGCTTCTGGAGCGGGATTTCTCCCGGTTCGAGGTCCGCTCGACGATGGTGGACACCAGCGACCTGGATGTCCTCCGGGCCGCGATCACCGACCGCACGCGGGTGGTCTTCGTCGAGACTCCGGCCAACCCGACGCTCGCCATCACCGACATCGCGCGGGCGGCCGAGATCGCCCACGAAGCGGGCGCTCTCTTGGTGGTCGACAACACCTTTATGAGTCCGATCCTGCAGAAGCCCTTCCGATTCGACGCGGACGTCGTCCTGCACTCGGTCACGAAGTTCCTGAACGGGCATTCGGACGTCGTGGGTGGCGTGCTGGTCTTCCGGGACGAGGAGCTGATGGCGAAGGTCCGCTCGGTGCTCCACTACCTGGGTGGCACCATGGATCCGCACCAGGCCTGGATGGTGCTCCGGGGCATCCGCACGCTGGCCATGCGGGTGCGCACGGCGCAGGAGAACGCACGGGCCGTAGCGAAGTTGTTGGCCGCACATCCCGCGGTGGATGTGGTGCGTTACCCGGGCCTGCCCGGCCACCCCCAGGCAGAGTTGATCGTCCGTCAGATGACCGGGCCGGGCTCCCTGATCTCCTTCGACCTGAATGGGGGCGTCGAAGCGGGCCGAAAGGTGCTGGAGGCCGTGCACCTGCCGGCACTCGCCGTCTCCCTTGGAGGGGTGGAGAGCCTCATCCAACATCCCGCCTCCATGACGCACGCCGCGGTGAAGCGAGAGGACCGACTCGCGGCGGGCATCACCGACGGCCTCGTGCGACTGTCCGTGGGCTGCGAGGGCCGGGAGGATCTGCTGAGTGACATCGGCCACGCGCTGGACACACTGATGGACGAGGGTGTCGGCTCCGAGGAGATCCACCCGTCGGGGAAGCCAGAAGCAGCGCTCATTGACACCAGGTGAGGGGGAGCTATGACAGAGGCCGTCCAGAGTCTCGCGGACGTGATGCCGGACGAGGTGGTGACCGTGCGTCGTGTGCTCTTCGAGTGCCTGCAGGCCCAATGCGCCGAGCTGGGGCTTTTCGAAGGCGACCGGGTGCGCGTCGGGGGAGATCGCCATTCCACGCGGCTGCTTCGCACAGCTGAGGGGTGGCTCCTGCGGTGCCCACCGGAGTTCGCACGCTTCGTGGAGGTGCGCCGTGGCTGAAGGGAGCAGGCGGTCCACCTAGACGCCCGACCCGGGCGAGGACGAATGACGATGCGAGGAGAGGAGGAGGTCGCTCGATATCAGTTCCACGTCCTCTCGTTCGAGGGGCCCGACCCATATGCGTCCGCGGGCGGTATTGCAATACGCGTCACCGGGCTGGCATCCGCCATCGCCGACTGCGGCTTTGATGTGCACTTGTGGTTCGTGGGAGACCCGGAGCAACCGGGTCACGGCACCCGGGGCCGTTTGCACCTCCACCGTTGGTGCCAGTGGATCAGCGCCTATCATCCCGGTGGCGTGTACGACGGCGAGGAGAAGAAACGGGAAGACCTCGCCCGCTCGCTTCCGCCGTACCTCTTCAAGGAGGTTCTGCTTCCTCACCTGGCGGAGGAGGAGACGCAGGCTGTCGTCCTCGCCGAGGAGTGGCAGACAGTGGACGCCATCCTCCATCTGGACTGGCTTCTGCGTAGCGCCGGCCTCCGGCAACGCGTGCGTATGCTCTGGAATGCGAACAATACCTTCGGCTTCGATAGGATCGACTGGCCTCGCCTGACGGCCGCCGCGATGACCACCACCGTCAGTCGTTATATGCGGTTCGAGATGATCCGCGCGGGGGTCGATCCATTGATCATCCCAAATGGACTCCCACGCGACGCCTTCTATCGGCCTCGGCCAAGCGCCGTGCGCGCCTTCCATTCTCTCTTCGATGGGCGGCTGGTGCTCGCCAAGGTGGCACGCTGGGACCCCGCCAAACGGTGGTTACTCGCGGTCGATACCACCGCCGAGTTGAAGCGCAGGGGCGCCCAGCCGCTCCTGATCGCGCGGGGAGGAGCCGAAGCACACGGGTCAGAGGTCCGCCAGCGGGCCGCGAGCGCCGGGTTGAAGCTCCTCGAGCGCAGCCTGCCCGCGGCGGGAGAGGAGGGACTGCTCAGGGGCCTCCAGGATGTTGACGATGCCGACATCGTGGTTCTGGACAGCCCCCTGGATTCCGAAGCGAAGAAGCTCCTCTTTCACGCGTCGGCGGCGGTGCTGGCCCACAGCGGCCATGAACCGTTCGGGCTCGTGGGTCTCGAGACCATGGCCGTAGCCGGCGTCGCCTGCACGGGGCTGACCGGCGAGGACTATGCGGTTGCCGGGCTGGAACGCGCTACCCCTACAGCGATCAGATCCACGCGACTTCGTGCGCCAGTTGCAGCACCTTCGTCAGGAGCCCGGAGGAGGAGCGCGCGCTCCGGAACAACGGGCTGGCAACGGCCCAGGGATTCGGCTGGCCTCGAATCATCACCCGCTTCCTTTTCCCGCACGTGGGCGTCGACGTTCCGTGCAGATCCCCGGCCGACACAGGACTCAAGGAGGTGCCACGACCAGCATCGATGCTCACGCGCGGCCGGTATCCGCAGAGGAAGCGACAGCCGCGACGGGCACATCCCCTCGACCGCAATCAGCCCGATCGGAACGGGGCGATCTACGGCTGAGCGCCACGCTGCAAGGACGCACTCATGGTTCGCGACACGATCGTGCGCGCCGAGCATGCGCTCCGGATAACGCCGGACGCAGTCGCCGTGAAGTCGCATCGTCGTAGGTGTGAACTCCGATGAAGATCGCCGTGGCGAGCGGAAAGCCCGGTACCGGAAAGACAATGCTGGCCACCGGCCTGGCGAGCGTCGGCAGCCGGCTCGGTCTGTCCGCCTGCTACGTCGACTGCGGAGTGGAAGCTCCGAACGGGTGCTTACTGCTGCATCCCCGTGTCGAGGTCCGGCGATCCGTGACACGACGGGTGCCGCTCGTGGACCACGGGCTCTGTGGCGGGTCGGGCGTCTGCGCGAGCGTCTGCCAGTTCGGCGGCATCGTGCGCCTTCCTACTCAGACCCTGGTGCATCCGGAACTCTGCACGTCCTGCGGCGTCTGCGTTGCCGCTTGTCCCCACGGAGCGATCCATGAGGTACCTCGATCCCTAGGGAAGCCTGGAGATCGGCTGGGCCGGGTCCATTCGATTCGTTCAGGGGACGCTCGACCCGGGCCAAGCAAGGCCCTCCCGGTCGTCGAAGACGCGCTGAGCGAGATCCCCGTGGACGAGGATCTGGTGGTGATCGACGCTCCAGCCGGTACAACATCCTCGATGATAGCAGCCCTCAGGGATGCGGACCTCGTCGTCGTAGTATCCGATGCCACCCTCTTCGGCAGGGTGGACTTCGGGATCATCCTCGAGCTCGTCAGGAGGCTGGGGGTGGACTTCGGTGTCGTCATCAACCGAAGTGACATAGGTGATCACCGCCTCTATCGTCTTTGCGCGGCCGAGGAGATCCCGATCTTCGGGACCATCCCTTACTCGCGGAGCCTCGCCCGCGCCTACGCCCAGGGAAGCCTGGACGCAATCTCCCCGCATGCTCCAGAAGGCCATCGAGTCCACGCTGGACCACGCATTGAGCCTCCCGGTGGGGGAGCGGCCATGACCAGGGAGACCGTCGTCGTCAGCGGAAAGGGTGGAACAGGGAAGACGTCCATCACTGCTTCGCTCGCCTCACTGGGGCGCCCCTTGGTCCTTGCAGGCTGCCACGTGGACACACCCGATCTGGAGCTGCTGTGCGAACCGCGGGTGGCGCGGCAGAGGCCGTTCACCGGCGGGAAGAATGCGTGGATCGACGCATCGAAGTGCTGGGCGTGTGGTGCGTGCGAGCTCGTGTGCGGTTCGGGCGCGATTCGACAGGGCTCCCCGGGCGCCAACGAAGAGGAGGCCGCATACGCCGTAGATCCCGTGGCTTGCGACGGATGCGGAGCATGCGTCCTCGCTTGTCCCGAAGATGCGATTCACCTCGAGACGGTCGTGACAGGAGCATGGTTCCTCTCGGAGACACGCTTCGGTCCCATGGTCCACGCACGACTGAACCCGGGAGAAGGCGACACCGGAAGGCTCGTCAGCATCGTGCGGGATGAGGCCCGAACGGTCGCCGAACAGCGAGGCCTCTCCCTGGTGCTCCTGGACGGGGCTCCCGGTGTCGGCGCCCAGGTCATGGCAATGATCGTCCACGCCGATCTGGCGCTCGTCGTGGCTGAAGCGACGCTGAGCGGCCTCTACGGCGCTACGCGCGTTCTTCGGCTGGCGCGGGACATGGGCGTGGACGCTGCCCTGTGCGTCAACCGGTGGGACCTCCATCCGGAGCTCGCGGACCGTCTCGAGGCAGACGCCCGCGCGCTGGGAGCGACCATCGCCACCCGGATCCGCGACGACCCGTCCTTCGTTGCCAGCCAACGGCGAGGAGCCGCCATCGTCGAGTGCGCTCGGTGCGGAGCGGCCGCGGACGTCGCTCGTCTGTGGGGAGACCTACTGGGCTTCATGGCCGTCGATGGACCAGGGATGAGGGGCAAGACATCGTCGCGCCATGGCACCACCGTCGAGGCTGCAGACGGGCATTGGTCAGCCGCAGCCGCGATGGCCTTACGCTCCGGAGTCGCGGACCGTCTCGAGGCAGACGCGGGCTGGGAGCGACATGCAGGATCGGACGACCGTCTTCGTTGCAGCAACGGAGGAGGCCATCGTCGAGGGCTCGGTGCGGAGCGGCGCGGACGTCGCTCGTCTGTGGGAGACCTACTGGGCTTCATGGCCGTCGATGGACCAGGGATGAGGGGCAAGACATCGTCGCGCCATGGCACCAGTGAGGCTGAGAGGGCATTGGTCAGCCGCAGCCGCGATGGCCTTACGCCCTGGTTCCCCTACATGCTGATCTTGTAGGGAAACCAGCTCCCCACCGCTTTCCCGTCCTTCTGTGCCGGACGGAAGACCCACTCGGCCGCCTCGCTGATGAGCCGCTTGTTGAAGTCCGAGTCACCGGTCGGCGGGTTCAGGCGCGTCGAGTCGGGCACGACGTTGCCCTGCTTGTCGACGAAGACCCATACCTCGACCGTGGTGCCCTTCAGCTTCTTGTTGGCCGGCGGGATGATCATGCCGCGCGGGGTCGGCGGATCGAGCTTGTAGCGGCCTTCGGCCCCCGTACCGCCCCCGCCCCGTCCGCTGCCGCCCGGGAGGCCCGCCGCGAGCGCGAGGCCCGGATCCGCCCCCAGCAGCGACGCTGCGTCCATCGGGATGCTGTCCTCGAACTCGATGGGCTTCACGTCCACCTTCGCAACGATCGGTATCGGCGGGCGTGGAATCACACGGGTCGACATCGCCTGCACGTTCACCGCCTGCATGCCCCCGGGGGCTGCGCGATCGTCGCCGGCGCGCGGGCCCGCCGCCGAAAACGGAGAGGCCGGAATCACGTTCCCGCGCCACCCCACGAAGACGAGCAGGTGGAGCAGCACCGACGCGAGCAGAGCCGAGCGCCAGATCCTCCGCTCCCGGCTCCTCCGGTCGTGAACGCTGAGCCCGTGCACGAGGTCCTTCATGTGCTCCCGGGATGGACGGTGCGAGGGCCCGGAGGGGCCCGTCTGTCACTCACTACTACAGGGGGTCGGCGTATGGTGTTTCGCCGTGGCTTGATTACCCTCACCGCCTCCGTCAACTTCGGCCCACCATGGACGTGCCTTCGCCCTCCACACCCGCCACCGGTCTCGCCCGCTTAGTCGCATACTACGAGTTGACCAAGCCGGGGATCGCGGCCTACATCATGATCACCGCGGGTGTGAGCGCCTGGGTGGCTTCGCGTGGGCATCCGGACGGGCTCCTGCTCCTGCATACCGTAATCGGAACGGGGCTGACGACCGCGGGCGCGCTGGCGCTGAACCAGTACGTCGAGCGCGAGGTGGACGCACGCATGAATCGCACGCGCAACCGCCCGATCCCCTCGGGCCGGGTCGAGGCCGCGCCGGCGGCCGTCTTCAGCGCCGCGCTCCTCGCCGGGGGCCTCACCTATCTCGCGTTCCTCGTGGGCTGGATGCCGGCCGCCATCGCGGCGACGTCGGCGCTGGCCTACCACGCCGTCTACACGCCGCTCAAGTCCCGCTCGTACCTGGCGACGTTGGCGGGGGGGGTGCCGGGCGCGCTCCCGGCGCTGATCGGCTGGACCGCGGCACGTGGCTCGCTCGAGCTCGGGGGCTTCGCGCTCTTCGCCATCGCCTATCTCTGGCAGCTCCCCCACGTGCTCGGACTCTCCTGGATCCTCCGCAAGGACTACGATCGGGTCGGCTTCAAGCTCAGCCCGCCACACGACGACTCGGGCCGGATCATCGGGCTCCACATGGTGCTGGCCACGTCGGCGCTCGTTCCCGTGAGCCTCGTCCCGACGCTGCTGGGCTATACCGGCGCGTGGTACTTCGTCGGCGCCCTGCTCCTGGGATGTGCGTTCGCAGGGGTGAGCTTCGGGGCGGCCCGCCGCCTCACCGACGCCGCCGCGCGCCGAGTCTTCTTCGGATCGCTCCTCTACCATCCCCTGCTGCTCGGACTCATGCTCCTGAACACCGTCCACGGCTGACCTGGAGGTCGCATCGTGCGCCGCTCCGTCGCTCTCCTCGCGCTTTTCCTGGTGCTTCCCTCCGCGGCAACGGGTCAGTCGACACGACCCCGAGCGCGAGACATCGGCCTGGTCGTGGGCGTCTTCCGGCCGGGGGCGAACAACGCGATCACCGACGTGACGGGCGTTCGCGTGGGTCAGAGCACCGTCGTCGAGGGAGACAGCGTGCGCACGGGCATCACGGCGATCCTGCCGCACCGAGAGAATCCGTTCTTCAGCCGTGTGCCGGCCGCCATCTACGTGGGCAACGGGTTCGGGAAGCTTCTGGGGGTCACCCAGGTCCGGGAGTTGGGAGAGTTGGAGACGCCGATCCTGCTTACCTGCACCCTGTGCGTCTGGAAAGCGGCGGACGCGATGGTGGGTTGGATGCTCGCGCGACCGGGAATGGAGGACGTGCGCTCGATCAACCCGGTGGTCGGCGAGACCAACGACGGCACGCTCAACGACATCCGCTCGCGGCCGATCCGCCCCGAGCAGGTCGTCTCGGCGCTCGAGTCCGCGACGGACGGTCCGGTCGAGGAAGGCGCGGTCGGGGCGGGCGCGGGCACCATCGCCTTCGGGTGGAAGGGCGGGATCGGCACCAGCTCACGTGTCCTGCCCGAGAGCCTGGGAGGATACACCGTGGGGGTGCTCGTCCAGACCAACTTCGGCGGAATTCTCACGATGAACGGCGCCCCGGTGGGTCGCGAGCTCGGCCAATACGCCTTCTCTCGCCAGGTGGGCGGCGGGGCCGAAGCCTACGATCCCGCCGGCGATCCCGAGCAGTGGGGCTCGTGCATGATGGTGGTCGCGACCGACGCGCCGCTCTCCGACCGCAACCTGGAGCGGCTGGCCAAGCGCGCCGTCATGGGCCTCGCCCGCACGGGATCGTACGCTTCGAACGGCTCGGGCGACTACGTGATCGCGTTCTCCAACGCCGAGGGCGTGAGGAGGGCTCGGGGCGGAACCGTGCGCACCGTCCAGGATCTGGACAACGAACGGATGGGCGGGCTCTTCGAGGCTACGGTCGAGGCGACCGAGGAGGCGATCTACAACTCGCTCCTGAAGGCGGTTACCGTCACGAGCAACGGCCGCACCATCCGGGCGCTCCCGATCGATTCGACGCTCGCGGTGCTGAAGAAGTACAAGGCGGTGCGCTGAGGCACCCCAAACGCGTCGAGCCACCCCGGCAATCCCCGGGCCCGCCGACCTCCCCGACTCACTCCAGCACGTCCTCCAACCCCTCCAGGAGCCGGTTCAACTCGTCGAGCGTGTGGTCTCCCATGTGCCCGATACGGACGGTGCCTTCCTTCAGGCGTCCGTACCCGCTCCCGATGACCCACCCTCGCTCCGCGAGCGCGTCCACGACGGCCGGCCCCCGGTTGCCCTCCGGCAGGCGGATGCACGTGACGGTCGGTGACCGATAGCCCTCGTCCGCCAACACGGTCAGCTCCACACCCTTCTCCTCCCGCATCCCGTCCACCCACGACCAGGTCCGCTCGGCCATCTCACGGTGCCGCCGCCAGCGTCCCTCGACGGTCTCCCGGGCGATCCGCCGGAGCTGGAACTGGAGCGCGTACAGGAGCGACAGCGCCGGCGTCGTCGGGGTCTGGAGCTTGCTCATCCTGGAAGCGTAGGCCTCGAGAGCGAAGTAGACGCCCGTGTCCTGCATGGCGCGGGAGCGCTGCATCATCGCCTCGGATGCCACCCCGAAGGCGAGCCCAGGCGGGAGCGCGAGCGCCTTCTGCGACCCGGTGAGCACGAAGTCGAGTCCCCACTCGTCGGCGAGAACCTCGGTTCCGCCCGCGCTCGTGACCGCGTCGACCAGCAGGAGTGTCTGCGGGTACTCGCCCACCACGGCCGCGATCTCGGCGAGCGGATTCAGCACCCCTGTGGACGTCTCGGAGTGCACGACCGTGACCGCGTCGTAGCGGTATCGCTCCAGATGGGCCTGGAGCCTCTCCGGGCTGTTGTGATCGCCCGGGGGCACCACGATCTCGTCCACCTCGCGCCCACATGCCCGCGCAATCTCGGCGAACCGCTCGGAGAACGCCCCGTTGACGAGGCTCAGCACCCGGCCCGCCGCGCCATTGCGGGCTGCGGCCTCCATCAGGCCGGTCGCGGACGAGGTGGCGATGAAGACGGGGCGCTTGGTGGAGAAGATCGGCTTGAGCCCCTCCTGGAGCTCCTCCATGAGCGCTTCCATACGGGGCCCACGGTGGCCGATCATGGCGCGCGCCTGCGCCTCGAGCACGTCGGGGCGGACTTCGGTGGGGCCCGGAAGGAAGAAGCGGCCGAACGACGGCGGGGACTCCTCGGAGACGGGGGGGTTCACGCTGGAATCACTCGGTGGAACGTGGGCATTCACGGGACGAAGGCACGGAAGCCAACGCGCCCGCGCGGGTTTTGAAGCTGGGGAAGGACCCAGTATCTTCCGGCCGTTCTCGCGTCGCAAGGCTCACCTGCTCCCCCGACCCACGAGCGCATGTCGCAGGAAGATCGCTATCCCCTGGCCCCGGGCCTCGTCCGGGAATGGACCGAGGCGGGCCGCTGGCTCTTCCGCTGGCGGAGCTACCTGCCGCTCGCGGTCCTGGCCTACCTCCTCCTCCTCGAGGCTGCCACGCCCGACGCCGGCTTCATGGGCCGCGACGCCGCCGCCGTCCTGGGCTTGCTGATCGCCGCATCCGGCCTGGGCTTGCGTGCCTGGGCCGTGGGCCACGTTCCCGCGGGCACGTCCAGCCGCGGCACGCGCGAGATCGGTGCCTCAACGCTCAACACCGACGGGCTCTACTCGGCGGTGCGTCACCCGCTCTACCTGGGCAACTTCCTCATCTGGATGGGGCTCGCGGTGCAGGCGGCGCACGTCTCGGGCGTGCTCGTGAGCGCGTTGGTGTTCTGGGTGTACTACGAGCGCATCATGCTGGCCGAGGAGCGCTTCCTGACCGAGAAGTTCGGCGTGGAGTTCGACACGTGGTCGCGCCGGACCCCGGCATTCATCCCGCGCCTCGGGGGGTGGGAGCGCTCGCCGCTTTCGTTCTCGCTGCGCTACGCGCTGGGCCGCGACTATCAGGCGATCTACGCCCTGGTCGCCTCCGCCACGGTCATCGAGCTGGTGTGGTCCGTGGCCGCGGGCGAAGGATGGCTGCCGCGCCCGTTCTGGCTCGTCTTCTTCGGCGCCGGCACGGTGCTCTACTTCCTCGTCGACTACCTGCGACGCCACACGACCGTGCTCTCGGTCGAGGGGCGCTGAGGGAGGCCGACATGGTGGGCATACCGGTCGAACCGGCCTCGTCCGCCTCGCGCCGCCCGCGGTCGTCGGGCTCGAACCCGCCTATCGCCAGGATTCCTTCCAACGCGTGTAGTGCACCGTGACCACGCCGGCCTGATCCAGGACGCCGAGCCCCGCCGCGTCCCGATAGGCCTCGCGGAAGTACACGTGCGACACGTTGGCCTGGACCATGAGCTTCGCGCACATGACGCACGGGCTCGCCGTGATGAAGGCCACCTTGTTCACCAGGTCTCCGGGCGCCTTCACGAGCGCGTTCATCTCGGAGTGGATGCAGCCGCACTTGCCGGCCTCGTTGGAATCGCAGCGGTTGGGAAAGCCCCGCACGTTGCCGTTGTAGCCGATCGCCACCACGTGCTCCAGCTTGGCGTCCGTGATCACGGTGCCCACCTGCAGACGTTGGCAGGTGCTCCGCTTGGCCAACTCCTCGGCCATGCGCATGTAGACCTCGTACAGCGGCGGACGACTCACCTGGTCCACCGCCGCCACGAAGTCTTCCGGCACCTCTACCACGTTGAGCGGATGTGAGTTCTCGGGCACCCCGTCCTTGTAGATCAGCGGCATCGAGCGGTCCTCCCCTCTTCAAGCGCCCATCCGGCCGACTCCGGCGCGCATGCCACCGCCCCGGCTGCCGGGTCGAAGCGCACCCCGCGGCTCAAGACGAGATCCCCGCC
This sequence comes from uncultured Gemmatimonadales bacterium, assembly GCA_963751265.1. GTDB lineage: Bacteria > Gemmatimonadota > Gemmatimonadetes > Longimicrobiales > Gaopeijiaceae > SZUA-318. The sequence continues at coordinate 448,946 of CAVVTU010000007.1, forward strand.
CGAGCCCTGGCCGCCTTCCGCCGGCGGTTGGGGTCGAGAATCTTCTTCCGCAGCCGCATGCCCTCGGGCGTTACCTCGATGAGCTCGTCGTCCTCGATGAACTCCAGGGCCAGCTCGAGCGTGAGCCGGCGTGGAGGCTCGAGCTTGATGTTCTCGTCCGACGCCGTGGTCCGCATGTTCGTGAGCTTCTTCTCCTTGCTCACGTTCACGTCCATATCGTCCGTGCGGACGTTTTCGCCCACGATCATCCCGCCGTAGACCTCTTCACCCGGAGCCACGAACAGCGTCGAGCGCTCCTGCAGATTGAAGAGCGCGAACCCGACGGCCGTTCCCTCACGGTCGGCCACGAGCACCCCTCGCGAACGTCCCCTCAGGCTTCCGGCCCACGGTCCCCACGAGTGGAAGTTGTGATGCAGGATCCCCTCGCCACGCGTATCGGTCAGAAACTCGGAGCGGTAGCCGAAAAGCCCCCGCGCGGGCACGCGGAAGCGCAGCCGCGTCGCACCCGAGTCCATCGGCTTCATCTCCACCATTTCGCCCTTGCGGGGCCCCATCTTCTCGATGACCGTACCCACCAGGCCCGAGGGTACTTCGACCACGGCATCCTCGTACGGCTCCAGCACGTGTCCGTCTCCGGTCTTGCGCGTGATGACGCGCGGGCGCGCCACCTGGAACTCGTATCCCTCCCGCCGCATGGTCTCCATGAGGATCGTGAGGTGCAGCTCACCACGCCCGCTCACCGTGAACGTGTCGGGCTGCTCCGTGTCCTCGACCCGTAGGGCCACGTTGCGCTCGAGTTCATGGTAGAGCCGCTCGCGGAGCTGCCGGGTGGTGACGTACTTGCCCGCCTGCCCGGCGAACGGGGAGTTGTTGACCGTGAAGTCCACCGAAAGCGTGGGCTCTTCTACGGCGATCCCGCGCAGCCGCTCCCGGTGCCCGGGGTCGGTGACGGTCTTGCCGATCTCCACGCCATCGAGGCCCGCGAGCGCGACGATGTCTCCGGCCGACGCCTCGTCGACCTCCAGGCGGTCGAGCCCGCTGAACGTATAGAGCTTCATGACGCGCGAGGTCTCGGCCTCGGCGTCGTCCTCGACCATGCCCGCCGCACCGAGCTCGAGGAGCGTGACGTCCTCGCCCACGCGCACCGTGCCCCGCTCGATACGGCCGACCGCGATGCGCCCCACGTACGGCGAGTAGTCCAACGTGGAGATGAGCATCTGGAACGCACCTTCGGTGTCGACCGACGGTGCCGGAAAGTGCGTAATGATCGTCTCGAAGAGCGGTGTCAGGTCTCCTCCGCGACGCTCGGGATCCGGTGAGGCCCACCCTTCGCGGCCGGAGGCGTACAGGAACGGCGCGTCGAGCTGGGCGTCCTTGGCCTCGAGGTCCATGAAGAGCTCGAGCACCTCGTCGTGGACCTCGTGCACGCGCGCGTCCGCCCGATCCACCTTGTTGATGACCACGAGCGGCAGAAGACCCAGCTCGAGGGCTTTCCGGGTCACGAAGCGGGTCTGCGGCATGGGTCCCTCGGCCGCGTCGACCAGGAGCACCACGCCGTCCACCATCCGCAGAATCCGCTCGACCTCGCCCCCGAAGTCGGCGTGTCCCGGGGTGTCCACGATGTTGATCTTCACGTTGCCCCAGTGGACGGCCGTGTTCTTGGACAGAATCGTGATCCCCCGCTCCCGCTCGAGGGGGTTCGAATCCATCACGCGCTCCGCCACGGCCTGGTTCTCGCGAAAGACCCCTGCGCGGCGGAACATCTGGTCGACCAGGGTCGTCTTCCCGTGGTCGACGTGCGCGATGATGGCGATGTTGCGGATACGACTCATAGACCTTCGAGGTGCGCGCCTGGGCGCGGAGAAACGTGGAACCGGTCGAGCCGAATAAGTTAACGGCTTTGCCGGCTTACGTTCAGTGGGAAGGCCCATGCCCGGCGCCCCGGGGGTCTCGGAGCGCCGGCGTCGTTTTCGGGGAGAGGGCGCTCCTACCTCTTCAGGGTGATGAGGATCACCCCGTTCGCGCCGTCCATCCCGTACATCGACGTGGAAGCGACGTCCCGCAGGACCTGCACCCGGGCGATCGTCTGGGGATCGAGGTGCTTGAGCTCGGAGGCCAGGTTTGTCACCCGCATCCCGTCGATCAGGACGAGGGGGCCGCCGGAGTTGTTGATCGTGCCGGCGCCACGGATCCGGATCGAGATGTCACCGTTCTCGTTGGTGCTGACTTCGAGGCCGGAGCCCTTGCGGCGCAGGACGTCGGCGATGGTGAGGTCTCCCTCCCGTGGCTTGACGTTGGTGACCGCCCCCGTGTTCGACGAGTCGGCCTTCGACCCCGCCTGCGCACTCACCTGGCCGGGCAGGAACGCCAGAGCCAGGAACAACGCGAGCGCCGCGATCTTCGTCTTCATATTCCACTCCAGGAGGTGGCGCGCGAAACACCGCAAAACACATCGAATGATACGCTCCGCGCCGGCTTCCGTTACGTGCGTAGAAGGTTGCCCTCGAGGTTCGCCTCCTTACACACACGCGAGACGTCCGGGTTGCTGAGCCGGACCGTCCCCGGCCGCCCCGAGCCGGTGGCCGCCCACCCGGTCCCACCTTATGATGGGCGCTCGTTTCCGTCTCTCCCTTCGCGGGGAGACGCTGCCCGTCTCCGAATCGTGAGAAGCCGATGCGTCGTTGGCGAATCGCAGCCCTCGTGGGCGCTGCCATCGTCCTCAGCTACATGGACAGGCTCACCCTGCCCTGGACGCTGACCCAGATCCAGCACGATTACCCCTTTTCGGACCAGATCAAGGCGGCGTTCGACTCGGCGTTTCTGATCTCGTACGGGCTCATGTACGTCGGCGGCGGACGCCTTCTGGATCACCTCGGCACGCGCAAGGGATTCCTGATCGTGATGGTGTTCTGGTCGCTCGCGAGCGCGAGCCAGGGCCTCGCGGGCAACTACGGCATCGCGCCCATCTCGGGGATGGCGTTCGCGCTCCTCATGCTCATCGCCAGCCGTTTTCTGCTGGGAATGGGAGAAGGGGGAGGGTTCCCGGCGGCCACGCTCGCCGTCACCGAGTGGTTCCCCGTGAACGAGCGCTCCACGGCCATGGGCATCATCAACGCCGGCACCGCCGTGGGCGCGGTCATCGCTCCCTGGGTCATCTACGTGGTGCTGAACTACACGGGATGGTTCGGGCTCGCCCCGTGGCGCTGGGTCTTCTTCGTGTCGGGGGCGGCCGGCATGCTCTGGACCGTCTGGTGGTACCGCAGCTACCAGCCACCGGAGCTCCACCCGAACGTCAGCCGGGAGGAGCGTGAGCTGATCCTGGCAGGACAGGACGAGCACGATCGCGCGATCGAGGAGGGGGGGGCGCCGCGGCGGAGCATCTCGTTTCGGGAGCTGTTCGCGCATCGCGAGGTCTGGGCCATCGTGTTGGCCAAGTTCCTTACGGACGCGGCCTGGTACTTCTACATGTTCTGGCTTCCGAAGTACCTGATGGAGACCTTCAACCTGAAGTTCAGCGCCGCGAGCGGCGTGGGCTGGATCCCCTACGCGGCTTCCGGCGTGGGATGCCTGGTCGGGGGGGCGCTCTCCAGCCGTCTGCTCTCGCGCGGGATGAGCGTGAACGCGTCCAGAAAGATCGCCCTCGGCTTCAGCGCTGCGTTCATGCCGTGGGTCTGGCTGGTTCCGAACCTCCACTCGCTCGCCGTGGTCATCGTGATCTTCAGCCTCGCCTTCTTCGGCCAGCAGTCCTGGTCCACACTGGTGATGATCCTGCCGACCGACCTGATCCCGAAGCGCGGGGTCGGGACGGTCGCCGGCCTCGTGGGAATGGGAGGGGCGCTCGGCGGGGTCGTCCTGGGTCAGATCGCGGGCTACATGCGTGACCACGGGTTCAGCTACACGCCCATCCTGATCATCGCGGGTTCGCTGCACCTCATCGCGTTCGCCCTCATCTGCATCGTCATCCCGAACATCCACCGCGTCGACTTCGGAGAAGCAGCGGCCCGGCCCGCCGCATAGCAGGTCGCTGAGGGGCGACCCAGGCCCCTACGCCTCGTCCCGGCCGGGGCTCCGGGTGCGGATCACCACCCGTCGAGCCCGGGTATCCAGAACCGAGGGCGGGTTCTCACGCTGGAGGCCATATGGCGTACACGATCCGTGGGGTCGACTATTTCACGACCACCGTTCAGGACCAACCCGGCGAGTCCTACAAGCTCCTGTCCCAGCTCGCGGAGCTCGGCATCAACCTGCTCGCGTTCACGGCCGTTCCCATCGGACCCTCGCGCGCCCACCTGACGCTCTTCGCCGACGACAACGAGCGCCTGCTGGAGGCCGCAAGGAAGGCGAACCTCCCGCTGGACGGCCCGACCCCCGCGCTGCTGGTGCAGGGAGACGACTCCCTGGGAGCCCTGGCCGAAGTCCACGAGAAGCTCGCGCGGGCCGAAGTCAACGTCTTCGCCTCGTCCGCGGTGACCGACGGCGGCGGAAGCTACGGGTACCTGATCTACGTCCGGCCCGACGAGTTCCAGCGCGCCGTGTGGGCGTTGGAGATGTGAGGTAGGCGGCGGAGGCAGCGCCACCTCCCGGCGGCCGCCCGAGCCGGACGGGAGGGCGTAGTCGTGCGCCCCCGCCCGACCTGACCCACACGCCACAGCACCCTCACCCTTCTTGCGGTCCCGCGGGCACCCACGCACTCTAACCCCAACCCGTCGGACGCGCCGCCGAGCCCCTTCCCTCGCTCCGCATCCGAGCGCCGCTCTCTGCCTTCGACACGGAGCACTCCCATGTCACGGCTCTTCCGCATCCTGACGTTCGCCGCAACCGCCGTCGTCGTCGCTTCCGCCCCCGTCCTCGCCCAGCGCGGCGGGCGCCTCACGCCCGAACAGATGGCGCACCGATGGGACGTCGAGAACCAGCTCCAGTCGGTCGCGGTGGTCGAGCGCAAGGTGATGATTCCGATGACCGACGGCACCCTGATCGCCGCGGACATCTACCATCCGAAGGCTCCCGGTCGGTACCCGACCATCTGGGTGCGGACGCCGTACAACTTCAATTGGTGGGACATCACCAACGGGGTGCCGCGCGACATGTCGAGGAAGCTCGACGCCATCAAGCGCGGCTATGCCTGGGTGGACATGCAGGAGCGCGGCCATTTCTTCAGCGAGGGCAGCTACGACATCCTGGGCGCGCCGCTCTCCGACGGGAATGACGAGTTGAACTGGATGACGAGACAGCCATGGTCGAACGGCAAGGTCGGCACCACGGGCTGCTCATCCACCGCGGAGTGGCAGGCCGGCGTGGCTTCGCTCGGCAACCCGGGGTTCGCGGCGATGAACGTCCAGGGCTTCGGCGCCGGCGTGGGTCGCGTGGGGCCGTACTGGGAGATGGGCAACTGGTACCGCGGCGGCGCCGTGCAGATGCTCTTCATCGACTGGATCTACGGAGAACAGAACCAGGTACGGCCGATGTTCCCGCGCGGCACGTCGCGCGAAGACCTGGTGCGGGCCTCGAAGGCGTTCGATCTCGCCGCGCACATGCCTCCGGTCGATTGGGCCAAGGCGTTCTGGACGCTACCCGAGGAAGACATCATCAAGGACGTCGACGGCCCGAAGGGGATCTTCGCCGACTCGATGCCCGTGCCCACGGGCGGTGCCATGATCAATCGCGCCCCGAACGATCCCGCTTGGTTCAAGGGCGGTCTGTGGCACGACAGCATGCCGCTCGACGTGCCCGGTCTCTGGTTCATGTCCTGGTACGATGTGTCGATCGGTCCGAACCTGGCGATGTTCAACCACGTCCGGCAGCACGCCGCGGGCGACGTGAAGAACCAGCAGTGGGCCATCATCGCACCGGTCGGCCACTGCGCCTACACCCGGGCCACCGAACACACCGTGGTCGGCGAGCGCGACATGGGTGACGCCCGCTGGGACTACGCGTCGATGATCAACGGGTTCTTCGACCGCTTCGTGAAGGGCGCCGGCGGTGAGGTCCTCGATACCATGCCGAAGGTGCGCTACTACGTGATGGGAAGGAACGAGTGGCAGTCCTCCAGCACGTGGCCGCCCGAGGGCGCACGGTCGATGACCTTCTACCTGTCGAGCGAAGGCAAGGCGAACACCCTGAGCGGCGATGGCACGCTGACCACGCGCGCCCCCGGCAAGGACACACCGGACACGTTTACCTACGACCCGATGAACCCGGTGATGAGTCATGGGGGGAACGTCTGCTGCCAGGGCAACGCCGTGGACCCGGGTGCCCGGGATCAGCGCGAGATGGAGGAGCGCCCCGACATCCTCGTCTATACGTCGGAGCCGTTCGAGAACGGGATCGAGCTCACCGGTCCGATCACCCCCACGCTCTACGTGTCGTCGGACGCCAAGGACACCGACTTCACGGTCAAGGTGATCGACGTCTACCCCAACGGCACCGCGTACAACCTGGACGAGTCGATCCAGCGCATGCGTTACCGCGACGGCTACGACAAGCCGCTCGTCTGGATGGAGCCGGGTAAGGTCTACGAGGTCACGCTGCAGCCCCTCACCACGAGCAACTGGTTCGCACCCGGCCACCGGCTCCGCATCGAGATCTCGAGCAGCAACTTCCCCCGCTTCGACCGCAATCTGAACACGGGCGGAAACAACTACGACGAGTCGAAGGGAGTGGTGGCGCACAACGCGGTGCACCATTCGCGGCAGTATCCGTCCCAGGTGAAGGTGACGGTGATGCCGCGGTAGAAGGCCGGGGAGGCGGGTGAGCGCGCTCCCTTTCGGGGCCGCCTTGTTGGGGTGAGGGGGGCAGGGGGTCCCTAGGTGGACCAAAAGCTGGGGGGTGGCTGATGAGCGGCGCCAAGCGTCATCTTCTGATCGCGTCTCTCCTGCTTTTGGTACACGCCCCCCTGGCCGCCCAGAACAGGGTCCTGGCTGAGGTCCCCATCAGCTGGAGCGGAACAAGACCATCATCTCGGTGAGGTTGGGCTCGTCCGCCCCTCTCCGCCTCATCCTCGACAGCGGCATGGCCCAGGACGGCCTCCTGCTCTTCGACACCGCCGGGGTCGACCTGACCCAGCTCGGGCACCTTCAGGAGGTGCGCATCGGGGGTGCGGGACAAGGAAGCGCATCCACGGCCCTGAGCGACGAGGCCGCCACCTTCTTCGTTGGCACGCTGGCATTCCCGAACCAACGCGTCACTCTGCTGACCACCGATGCGTTCAAGGGGTTTCCGACGGACGGGGTCATCGGCTACTCACTCTTGGGGCACTATGCCGTCGAGATCGACTACGACAAGAATGGGATGACGCTGTACGAGCCGACGACGTTTGCGGACGAGGAGGGGTGGCAGTCCCTGGATCTCTACTTCAAGGACAACTTGACCCCCTGGATCGACATATCCTTGGCCACCGCTGAAGAGGATCCCGTCCGGCTCTCGACCTACATCGACTTCGCCTCGGGGGAGGCCCTGGAGCTGCTGGAGAGGGAGACCAACGCCTTCAGCATGCCCCGGGACACCCGGGACAAATACGTGGGCCGTGGCCTGAGCGGGGACGTCTACGGCAAGGCAGGACGGGTCTCGAAGGTGATCCTGGGTCCCTTCACGCTCAACGACGTGAGCGTGGTCGTGGTCCCGGCGCAGGTGCGCTCGCGGCAGAACGGGGGCGACGCCATCCTCGGCAACGACGTCCTGCGCCGGTTCAACGTCATCTTCGACTACGCCCACCTCAAGCTCCACCTCAAACCCAATCACTACTTCGCCGAGCCTTTCGGCTGAGGCACCGAGGCGTAGAGCCCCACCGTGCGCGCCGGGAGACCGGCCTGTGTCCGACGAAGCCACGAAGTGAGCAGCGAGACACGCCTGGCGAACGCCATCCCTTGCGCATCCCGTCTCGTTATATAGCTTGTCTATATAAAGGCAGCCTTTATATGACACCTACAGACTTGCAGGCGCTCGTGCGCACCGTGAACGAGGTGCTGATCCTCGCCTCTCTCCGCGAGGGACGGAAGCACGGGTACCAGATCGCGCTGGACGTGGAGCGGGAGACCGGCGAGGTGTTCGGCTTCCAGCACGGCACGCTCTATCCCATCCTGCACCGATTGGAGAAGGAGGGGTTGATCGAGGGCGACTGGGACCAGGAGGGGGGGCGCAGGCGCAAGGTCTACGGCCTGACGGTCGCGGGGCGAGCGCACCTGGAGCGGGAAGGGTCGCGGTGCGAGCGGGTGTTCGCGGCGTTCGGCGAGCTTCTGGGGAGACCGACATGAGCCGATTCGGAGAGGATCTGCGCCAGGTGGCCGCCGGGCTGGATCTGCCCCAGCCCGTTCGCTCCCGGTTCCTGCTCGAGCTGGCGGCGGATCTGGAGGATCTGCACACCACCCTGCTCGCGGAGGGGCTGGGCGAGGAGGAGGCGCGCCGCCGCGCCCTGAACATGCTGCTGCCGGCGCCGGACGCGCTGGCGGAGCTGCGGGGGCTGCATCGCCCTCTCTACCAGAGGCTGGTGGACCGCTTCTCGGATCGGGCGCGCCATCGACTGGAGCGTGTGCTCCTGGGGGGCGTCTCGCTGGTTCTCCTGGCCTCGGCGACGCAGGCGCTACTCCGGTTGGACCCACCGAAGGAGCCGTCGGTGTTCGTCTGGCCGTTGTTGGTCCTGGCGGTGTTGGTCTTGGGGGCGGGCCTGGGCAAGCTCTTCCAGCTCTATGTCGCCAAGGACCACGCCCCGGCCCGCCTGCGCCGCGGAATGTCCCTGCTGCCGACGCTGGCGGGAACGAGCGCGGCGGTGGGGCTCGCCGGCGCCGTGCTGGACTTCTACGGCACGGCGGCCGCCATCGAGGCGGACATAGCCCTGCAGGGGGCGCTGGTGCTGGGATGGGTACGCCGCGACGCGGCGATGCTGGCGCTCGCCTTGTTGGTGGCGGTGGCGGCGGCGCTGCTCTGGTTCGTGGCCGCCGTGCGCATCGCGCGCATCGAGCAGTCGGAAATGGAGGCTCTGGGGCTGCTTCCCGACAGGACGCCGGGCCCCGTCACCTAGGGAGAGGAGGAGATCATGTTGGAGTTGTTCAAGCAGGGTGGCGTGATGATGTATCCGCTGCTGATCCTGGCGGTGACCGTGGCGGTCCTGACGGTGCGCGGCTGGCTGCGCGTGCGCCGGGTGAGCGCCGCCGACCCGGTCGTGGAAACCGGGGTCGACGCCGTGGTCTTCTGGGGCGCCTGGAGCGTCGTGCTGGGCCTGCTGGGCACGATCGTGGGCATCTACTTCGCGGCGGGCGCCATCGAGGCTGCCCCGGCCATCTCACCGCAGGTGATCTGGGGCGGCATCCGTGTGGCGCTCATCACGCTGATCTTCGGGCTGCTCGTCTTCGCGGTGTCGGCAGTGGCGTGGTTCACGCTGCGCACCCGGTATCGCAGACAGGTGGCGGTGGCGCCGTAGGTCGGAGCGTCGGGTGGAGGCGCCAACGCCAAGCGGGGAGTCCTCATCGACCTTGGGTCAGCGACTCCTCGAGGCGAGCCGCCTCCGCCCGAACAGCTTTTTCTCCTGGCGTTCGACGGGATCCTGATTGGGTATACGCCCCGCGGGCAGCATGACGTCCACCGAACCTAGGCGGTGTCGCGAGGAGGCCACCCCTCCCATACTTCCCACATGTCACTTCCCGAGAGCCGGTCCGAGCGCCGGTACGCCTTACTCGCCTTCCTGACGGTAGCCTCGGTGGGCGTGCTCGCGGGTTGCCACGTCTCGCACCCAGCACCGATCCGCGCGCCCGCAGTGGTCGTGACGCCCACGGAGTCGATCGCGACCGCCGGCCCGCTCGACGGGCTCTTCCGGATGCCTTCCCCTGGCTCCCGCTTCATCCACGTCTCCTCCACCGACACGACCGGGGGAAACGCGGATCGCTTCGAGGTGGCACCCGGAGATTCGGTCGTCCTCCTGGACCTGCAAGGTCCCGGAGTCATCCGACGCCTCTGGATCACCGTGTCGAGCCGAAATCCGCACTACCTGCGGCGCATCGCCCTGGAGATGTACTGGGACGACGAGACGGACCCGTCGGTGGAGGCCCCCCTCGGCGACTTCTTCGGCGACGGCTTCGGCAAGCCGAGCTACGCGTCGCTCGTGATGGGGGTCACCAGCGGTGGCTTCTTCACGTATCTGCCGATGCCCTTCGCCCATCACGCCCGTATCGTCGCCAGAAACGGCACGGGACGTGCGATCGACGCATTCTATTTCAATGCCGACGTGGAGCTCGTGGACTCGCTTCCCTCCCCGCTCGCGACCTTCCACGCCTGGTGGCACCGCGATCCTCGCACGACCAGCCCGGAGCCGCACCTCATCCTCGACGCCCACGGCGCGGGCCATTTCGTGGGGATGAGCCTCGACGCCGAGAGCCTCGACGGGAGCCTCGGATTCCTCGAGGGAGACGAGCGCTTCTTCGTCGACGGATCGTTCCGTGGCCAGGGCACGGGCACGGAGGACTACTTCAACGCCGGGTGGTACTTCGACCAAGGCACCTTCGCCGCACCCTTCCACGGGCTCGTCGTGAAGGACGACGAGCGCGGGCGCATCGCCGCGTATCGCTGGCAGCTGCCCGACCCCGTGCCCTTCCACGACTCGATCCGGGTCGACATCGAGCACGGGCACGCCAACACCGTAGTCGCCGACTACGCGACCGTGGCGTACTGGTACCAGACCGAGCCGCACACGCCCATGCCTCCGCTCCCGCCGCCCGACGAGCGCCAGGTGGCGGGCGTGCGCATTCCCGCCGGCGCGCACATGGCGGCGGATATCCCGACGACACCGACCCCGAACGGTTGGACGCTGAGCGTTCCCGTGCCCCGGCCGGACCGCTACGAGGTCGTGGTCTACCCCATGGGCGGTCCCGGCGTAGGTGCCGCCACGGTGGCGGTGGCGGGCCGGCCGGCTCACCGGCTCGACCTCGGGGCGGCCGAACCCGGCACCGTCCTGGCCCCCGTGGTCCTCGATACCGTCGCCACGCGCACATCGGTGGTCCTCACCTGGTCGGCGGAACGCAAGCCGACGGCGGTAGAGACCCGCCCCGTGCGTTCTTCGCACGGCATTGGAACGTGGTGGGCCCCTTCCCCAACCCCCAGCGCCTGGGCACGGAGATCAGTCCCGCCCTGGACAGCGTCTACGGACCGGAGCGGGACCCGGACCTCGGCCGCACGTACGTCGGCTCGGGCGGACGCACTGTCGCGTGGTCCGCCGCCGACGCCCCCGAGAACGGATACCTGAACCTGAACGCTCTCTTCCAGCCCAACGACTGGGTGGCGGCGTATGCCCAGGCGTTCCTCTACTCGCCGTCGGACCGGGACGCCACACTGCTTCTCGGCGCCGATGATGCGCACGTGCTCTGGGTTAACGGACGGGAGGTCTCGCGCCGCCAGGGACGCAACATCTCCTCCGCCGACGACCTGGCCATCCCCGTGCATCTCCACACCGGCTGGAACCGGGTGCTCCTGAAGGTCGCCGACCTCGACGGAGGTTGGGCCTTCCAGCTCCGGACGGCGGACCCGGAGGGGATCCTGCGCTGGGCGCGGGCTCCGTCTCCATCCTGACGGAGGGCGTGGGAGTTACCGTGGAGGCCACCCGCCGGAGCGAGCGGGCCCCCTCAAGGGGCACGTTTCCGTCCAACCTTCACTCCGTTGCGCCCACCCTCACCAGCACCACTCCGTGCCGCGGCACCATGGTCGTGAACCCCGTCTCGAACGTCCCCACGTCCTGGTGTTTCCACAGATCCCGCACGGGCTGTGGCCCCGACAGACCGAGCTCACGCCAGTCCACCGACACGTCCGAGGCCACGGGCGCGCGGTTGAACAACCCCACCGCCATGGTCCCGTCGGCGAGCGGACGCGTCCATACCTCCCACCACGGATCGGACGCGATGCGGCCCGCCGCCCGTCCGAGCGGATCCTGGTCGATGGCCAGGACCTCGCGGTTCCCGAGCAGGTTCACGGTGAAGGAGTCCATCTGCGCCATGTCGGCGCCGATCAGGAGCGGTCCGGCCTGGAGCGACCAGAGCGAAATGTGCACGAGCTGCTCGTTCGGGGTCAGGTTCGTGTCGTGGATGTTCGGGCCCCACCCCACCTTGCCCACCACGAGCATGTCGGGGTCGTTCCAGTGCCCCGGCCCGGCGTACACCTCGTGGCCCGCCTGTGCGAATCCGATGCCGGACATGCTCGTCCAGGTATCGCGGATGTCACCCGTGGTGCGCCACAGGTTGCCGCCAACCTCCTCGCCCCACTTCCACACGTCTCCCCATCCGTACTGGCAGATGCTGTAGACGATATCCCTGCTCGCATCGTCCAGGATGCTGCGCATCTTCAGGTATGGCTTCTGAAGCGCCGACCAGCTCGTGCGATCCTGCTCGACGCTGCTGTATCCGCACCAGTCGTACTTCAGGTAGTCGATCCCCCACTCCGACCAGGTGGCGACGTCCTGAGCCTCGTGCTCCCAGCTCCCCGGATACCGCTGACACGTCGTCGGCCCGGGTGAAGAATAGATGCCGAGCTTGAGCCCCCTGGCGTGCATGTAGTCGGCCAGCGCCTTCATGTCGGGGAACTTGTCGTTGGTGTGCAGCACGCCTCGGCGGTCTCGCTCACCCTCCCACGTGTCGTCGATGTTGACGTAGGTGTAGCCCTGCGCGGCCAATCCGGTGCTCATCAGGTGGTCGGCCGCCGCCCGCGTCTTCTCGTCGTCCACGGCGCGCGCCCACACGTTCCACGAGTTCCAGCCCATCGGCGGCGTGAGCGCCAGCGCGTCCACTCCGCCTACGATCGTGATCCGGGCGATCGCGGTCCCGCCCGGTCCGCTCGCCGTCACCTGCACCAGCGTCTTGCCCGCCTGCATGAGCGAGCCGGAGATGATGCCAGTGGCCGAGTCGAGCGAGAGCCCCGGTGGCAGCGTATCGACGGCGAAGGTCAGCGGGTCCGGCCCCGACGCGGGAATCCGGAAGAGGAACGGCCGCCAGGGACTGGCACCCGTGATCCGCGGGTAGTTGATCTCGGTGCTGTCGGAGTGGATCGAGGCGATCCTCGGCGGGTCCTCCCGCGGTACCGGAGCCACCTCGGGCCGCTCGGTCGCACCGTCCTTCATCAGGATCAGCGCGCCACCCCAGTCGGCGTCATCGCCCCCGGGACCGTCCCCGCTGTCCACCGTCCCCAGGATCAGCCGATGCGCGCCGGACACGTCTGCCGTCAGCAGCTTGGGCGGATCTCCCGTTCGCAGCACGCCCGAGTCAGCCACCTTCCGGCCGTCGACCCAGAGCGCGAAGACTACGCTTCCCCCGCCCCCCCGTCCCCTGAAGCCGTATCCGACGTCGTCGATCCCCACCATGGCGGAGAAGCGCACCGCCTCCCCCTTGAGGTCGATGGCGATGTCGTCGTTGACCCGGTTGGCCGCGATCGGCAGCCCATGCGGGTACGTGACGCTGTCCAGGACGACCTTGATGGGCGGAGGCGGCTCCGAGGGCTCCTCGGCCCCCCGCCGGTACCGCCGGAACGGCTGACGAATGGGCGCACTGCTCAGGTTGAGCTGGTCGACCCATACGCCGTTCGCGGGCGCGGCCTCCTGCTGGAGTGCGGTGGGGTCGGGAATCGGTGGGGGTGCTCCGCACCCCCACGCGGTGAGGACCAGGGCAGCGGGCAGGATGGGCGCTGCGTTCCACGTCTTCATGGCGGGCTCCCTATGGGAATCCTCCTTCGGGGATCGCCTCAGTGTAGGGTGCGAACCCCTCCCTGACGAGAGGCGGGCCCGCACCCAGGGCGACGCCATCGTCCGCACGCGATCGGCGCCGTGGCGACGAAGGCCGCCACCACCAGCCCGCCGACCTCCCGGCCGTCGAACCGGCCACTCTGCAACCTTCCGGCTCGTCCCGTCGTCTATGTAGACATCTTCTCTCGTTTTTCGAGAGGAGAGCACGTTGGGATCGGCGCTCACTCGGCACCGGACACGCACGCACGCAACGAGACGGCACACCATGACCAAGAGCCGGCCCGACATGATTCGGGGCACGCTGGACATGCTCATTCTCAAAGTGCTCTCCCTCGAGCCCATGCACGGCTGGGGCATCGGCGAGCGCATCCAGCAGGTCTCCCACGACACCCTGCAGGTGAACCAGGGCTCGCTGTACCCCTCCCTGCACCGCCTCACGCGGGAGGGGTGGATCCGTTCGGAGTGGCGCACGACCGAGAACAACCGCCGGGCGCGCTACTACGTGCTCACGGGCGCTGGCGCGCGCCAGCTCGGGCTGGAATCCGACCATTGGGCGAGGTTGTCGGCGGCCGTCGACCGGATCCTGGCGTTGGGATGAGCGAGACACACGGCAACCACCGGGGAGGACGACGATGAGACGATGGCTCGGCGACGTGTGGTTCCGGCTGCGTGCCCTGCTCGGGCGGGCCCGGATGGAGCGCGACATGGAGGAGGAGATCGCGTTCCACCTGGAGATGGAGGAGCGAAAGTACCGGGCCGACGGCCTGAGCCCGCGAGAGGCCCACCGTCTGGCGCGCGTGAAGTTCGGCGGTGAAGACCGTTTCAAGGAGCAGGCGCGCCGCTCGTGGGGGGTGGGTTGGCTCCAGGACCTCGGAGGCGACGTCCGGTTCGCCGCGCGCCAACTCGCCAAGAACCCGGCCTTCACGACCCTGGTGGTGCTGACGCTCGCACTGGGCATCGGGGGCACCGTGGCGCTCTTCTCCGTGGTCGACGGCCTCATGCTCCGTCCCATGCCGGTTCGCGACGAATCGCAGCTGAGGATCTTCTGGAACGACTTCGACTGGCGTGGCGTCGAGTTCGACTTCGCCAAGGAGCGTGTGACGTCCTTCCAGTCGCTGGCCGCGTACTCCATGGACGCGGTGACCCTGCGCACCGACGCGGGATCGTCCCTCGTGCTTTCCTGCATCGGCTCGTCCGAGCTCTTCGGCGTCCTCGGGGTGAAGCCGCTCCTGGGCAGGACCTTCGAGCCCGGAGAGGACCGTCCCGGCGCGGAGCCGGTCATCGTCCTGAGCTACGGTGAATGGCAGCGCTCGTTCGGTGGCGACCGAAGCATCGTGGGTCGCGCCGTGGAGATCGACGGCCGACCCACGACCGTCGTCGGTGTCATGCCGAGAGGCTTCTACTTCCCGACCCCCGAAGCCAAGGCCTGGGTGCCCCTCGACCTGGATCCGAGCACGCAGAGCTATCAGGGAAACGGATGGCTCGTCCTGGTGGGCCGCGTGCGGACCGGCACGTCCGACGCCCAGGTGCACGACGATGTGCGCTCGCTCGCGCGGGCCATGGGCGAACGCTGGAGCTACCCGGCCGCGTGGGACAAGACGAAGGACCCCCATGTGACGCCCCTGCGGCAGTACGTGCTCGGCGACGTGAGGCCCGCCCTGCTGCTCCTTCTCGGCGCCGTGGCCCTCGTGCTGCTCATGGCATGCACGAACGTCGCCGCGCTCATCCTCACACGCACGGCCGACCGCACCGCGGAAATGGAGGTACGCACCGCGCTCGGTGCCGGCCGTGGGCGGCTGGCCCGACAGGTGCTCACCGAGTCCGTCCTTCTCGGCTTGGTGGCGGGCGTCCTGGGCATCGGCCTCGCCGCCGCACTCTTCGACGCCCTCGTAGCGAGCCTCCCCTTGCGGGCCGGCTTCGCGGACACCCTGTCGCTCCATTGGACCGCGCTCGCCGGCGCCCTCGCCCTCTCGGTCGTCGCGGGGAGCTTCATCTCGCTGGCCCCGATGCGGAGCCTCCTGGCCGGAGATCTCTCGGGCAACCTCGGGGAGCGTCGGCAGTCGGGCGTCGTCGCCCGCCCCGGCCGACTCCAGGCGTCATTGGTGACGGCGGAGGTTCTGCTCGCCGTGGTCCTCACGACCGGGGCGGCGCTTCTGGTGCGCTCCGTCGAGCAACTCCGCTCGCTGGACCCGGGCTTCCGCCCCGAAGGGGTCCTCACCGTAGACCTGCTGGCTCCCGAGCAGAGCACCGACAGTACCGAGCGGGACCAGATGCTGCGCTCGGTGGTCGCGCGGACGCGTGCGCTGCCCGGGGTAACAGCGGCCGGCCTCATCAATCGGGTCCCCGCGCGCGACGGAGGATGGCAGGCTACCGTCACCGTGTCGGATCGCCCGGATCTCGCGGGCGAGCGCAGACCCAACGCATTCTACCGGCCGGTCACACCCGGGACGCTCGAAGCCCTCGGCGCCACGATCGTGCGAGGACGGGGCATCCTTCCCTCCGATGGTGCGGATGCGCCACGGGTGGCCGTGGTCAACCAGTCCTTCGCCCGACGCTTCTGGGGAAACCGAGACCCCATCGGCAGGATCATCACGGACAACGGCTTCGGCAGCGGACCGATCGAGGTGGTGGGTGTCCTTCGCGACATGGCGGTCGACAAGCTCGTGGGGCCGAGGCCCCTGGCCGTGTACTACCCGTGGGCCCAGACCATGCATGGGTCCTCGTACGGCATCCTGGTCGTGAAGACCTCGCTGGATCCGCACGACCTCGCGGGGCCGATCCGAAGCCTCGTCACGAGGGTAGACCCACGCATGACCCTCGGACGCGTGGCCACGATGGACGATGTCGTAGACGGGGCCATGGCCGAGCCCCTGCGGATCAGGTTCTTCCTCGGGCTGTTCAGCCTTCTGGGCCTCGTCATGGGCACGGTGGGCGTGTACGGAGTGGTGTCGTACGGCGTGCAGCGCAGGCGGGGGGAGCTGGGAATACGTCTGGCGCTCGGCGCCCATCCGGGTCGCCTCGTCGGGGAGGTGGTCGGCGGCGGGATGGTACCGGTCCTTCTGGGCGTGGCGGGCGGCCTGTTCGTGTCCTGGCTGGCATCCTCTCTGGTGGCACGATTCCTCTTCGGTGTGGCGCCCACCGATCCGGAGAGCTTCGCGCTGGCGGCGGCTATCCTGGTCATGGCCGGGCTGCTCTCCGCGCTGGTGCCCGCACTCAGAGCCGGACGAACGGATCCGGCCACGGCGTTGCGGGCCGAGTGAGACGCACCGGGCCCGCGTCCACCTGGCTGGTTGAGGCAGGCGAGTGGAGGCTTTCCCTTCCGGGGCATTCGGCGCGACGCAGCCGAAAGAGCGCGTGGGCGAGACGAGCGGGGTTGGGAACACGGTGTTCGTCCTGCGCTCAGGATGCGTCCCCGGGACTGTCCGTCACCCGACACCCGGGCGCGCACCCAGCCGTTGACAGCCTGAACAGGTTTTGCGATTTTCCACCAAGAATCCCGAGTCGGGGTGCCAGGCTAATGATGAGGACGGCAGTCTCATTGTTCGAGACTGGCGTCCTTTCTCTTAGTGGCCAGGACGGCCACACCGCGCGGAGGTACCGCGCATACACAGCAGTCGGTAAGTACGCGTCAACGTGGCTCCGACTTGCAAATCCGAGGAGCGCATCGATGCGTACCAAGGGAACCGTGAAGTGGTTCAACGATCAGAAGGGCTTTGGATTCATCACCCCTGAGGACGGCAGCAAGGATTGCTTCGTCCACCACAGCGCCATTCAGATCGAGGGCTTCAAGACCCTCGCCGAAGGCGCCACCGTCGAGTTCGACGTGGTTCAGGGAGCCAAGGGCCCGGCAGCCGAGAACGTAGTGCCCGTCTGAGCACGGCGTTCCGCTGAAGGTCTCGGGGCCGCTCCGCATCGCGGAGCGGCCCCGCTTCTTGTTCGGAACCCGCGACCACCTCGTGTGGTGCCCCTCGGGAAACTCTCCGCGCGCGAGCGCTCATCCTCCGTGGTGGATGTAGCGACGGAGGTGCTGGTTCTCGTCCTCGGCGACGGTCCGACACGCGTTCACCAGGTCGCCGATCGATACGATCCCCACGAGCCGACCGTCCTCGATCACGGGGAGGTGACGGATCCGGCGCTCCGTCATCACGTCCATCACCTCCCGAAGATTGTCGTCCGGCGCGGCCGAGATGAGCTCCCGGGTCATGACGGACCCGACGTCGACCGAGTCCAGAGACGGAAGGGCTTCGGCCGTCAGCCGAAGGATGTCGCGCTCGGTGATGATCCCCGCCGGACGCGTGCCCTCCATCACCAGCAAGCCGCCGATGTTGTGCCGCACGAGCGTCCTGATCGCCTCGAGGACCGACCGATCCTCGGTGATGGTCACGACGTCGTGACCCTTCGTCTGGAGAATCTCGCGAATCTTCATTGGCGCCCCCCCGGCCGTCGGCCTGTCTGCGAATCTGCTGCGTCACCATGCCACCGCAGATCGGGAGCAGCAAGGATCATGCCTCGCATGTATCCTGCGCGCTCCTCCGTCGAACCCTCCGGAGCCCGCCCGAAGCAGCCTCAACGTCCGGGCAGCAAAGCTTCCAGCAGATCGCGGTGGGACCGATGGCCTTCCAGGAGCTCGGCGTCGCCGGTCAGGTAGTCCCGGTAGTCGAAGCCCGGGGCCATCGTCGTGCCGAGCAGCGCCCATCGCCCTCCCTCCACCAGCCTCGAACCCTGCCAGGTGCCGCCGGGGACCACCTGCTGCACGGCCATCGCCTCCAGATCCGGTCCGAGGACGACCACCTCGCTCGCGCCGTCCGGGTGGAGCATGAGCATCTCCACCGGATCTCCCAGGTAGAAGTGGAAGATCTCGTCTCCGGGCAGCCGGTGCATGGCCGAATAGGTGTCCGGCGTCAGCAGATAATAGATGGCCGTGCCGTGCGACCGCACACCGGTGAACGGGCCTCCGGGCCGGAAGCTCCCATCGGACCGGTAGGTCTCGCGGAAGAACCCGCCCTCCTGGGGATGGGGCGTGAGGGCCAACAGCTCGATCACCCGCTCGGGACTCATGGAGTGGTCTCTGCGCGCACGGTCCGGCACCGTCCGAACGGTCCTAATGCAGAAAGCAACGAACGCCGGTCTCGATCACCGTGACACCGAGCTCGCGCGCGGCCTCGCGGACATCCTCGTCACGCACCGAGCCACCGGTGTGCGCCACGTAGCTCACTCCCGTCATCGCCGCGCGATCGACGTTGTCGCGGAAGGGGATGAACGCATCCGAGCTCAGGCACAGGTTCTCGAAGCTCGCGAACCACGCCCGCCTCTCCTCCTCCGTCAGAGGCTCGGGCTCGTAGCCCAGGGCGCCCACGAGCTGCTGACGCTCGGGTGCCGAAAGCTCGTGCCAGAGCACGTATTGATCGACCGCGTTGGTCTTCTCGGGACGCCCCAGGCCTTCGGGAAACCGGAGCGCCAGGACCTTCGGATGGGTCTGGAGCATCCACTTCTCCGCCTTCGAGCACGCGATACGCGTGCAGTGGATGCGGGACTGCTGACCCGCCCCCATCCCGATGACCTGACCTCGATGGGCCACGCAAACCGAATTGGACTGGGTGTACTTGAGGGCCGTCGTGCCGACCACCAGGGTCTCGACCACGTCCGCCGGAAGCTCACCGGCGGACCCGAAGAGATCGGGCATGATCCGACGATCGTTCCGCTCCTGCTCGACCCTCAGACCGAACATGTCCCGGGACTCGATCGAATCCTCGGGCTCGTAGGAGGGGTCCATCTGCAGGATCAGGTACTTGCCGCGCTTCTTGGTGCGGAGCAGCTCGAGCGCGTCGTCGTCATAGGAGGGGGCGATCACCAGATCGGAGACCTCGCCCTTGAGCACCCGGGCCAGCTCCAGGTCCACGTTCCCGCTCACGGCCGCCGCGTCTCCGAACGAGCTCATGCGGTCGCTGCCCCGCGCCCGCACGTATGCCCGGGCCACGCCGGAGTCCGGCACGCGGTCGAGGAACTGGGCCCGCGCGAAGTCCTCGGAGACCGGACCGTCGACCGCCGCCCCGGCCGGGCTCAGATGCTTGAACGACGCCGCCGCCGCCTTGCCCGTGACCTCCGCGAGCTCTCGCACCAGGGGCCAGGCGGTCAGGGCATCGAGGATGTTGATGTAGCTCGGGGCGCCATTGAGCACACGCAGCGGAGCGTCGGTCCCGGACATGACGAGGCGCGAGCGTCCTTGGTGGGGATTGCAGCCGTATCGGAGGTCGAGCTGGGACATGGGTGGGCCTTCTCGGGAGTCTTCTCGGGAATGTCGAATTCGGACGCACCACTATCGCTGCGCGGCGCGGCAGGCGGCAACCCGACGGCCCTCAGACGCGCTCGCCCTCCTCGTCCTCCTCGTCGATCACCTTCAGGAACGGAGCGGGCCGCCGGTGGAAGCGCAGCTCGAATACGTCGGGTCGGGCGTAGTGGCCGGCGGTATCCAGTTGCCACCGGGGACCGACGAGCTGGTGCGGCTCGACGTCCGCGTAGAGGATCCCCTCCTCCGCGTCCAGGGGGCCCGCGACGATCTTCCCGTCCGGATCGACGATCACGCTGAGCCCCGGATTCACCCATCCCTCCACGCTACCCAGATAGGTCTCCTTGAAGGAGAAGCGGTCCGGGATGTCGTCGATGTGGAGCGCCTGGCACACGCCCAGCACGAAGCATCGCCCCTCCTTGGCCGTATGTCGCATCGTGGAGATCCAAGGCTCACCCCGGTCCCAGGTGGGCGCCACGTGGATCTGCTCGCCCCACGCGCTCAGGGTGTAGCGCGCCAGCGGCATGTAGTTCTCCCAGCACAGGAGCCCACCCACCCGCCCGAACGGCAGCGTGTAGACCTCCAGGTCGCTCCCGTCGCCCCGGCCCCACACCAACCGCTCCCCTCCCGTGGGCACGAACTTGCGGTGCCGGCCCAGAACGCGACCGTCGGGGCCGATGAAGAGAAGCGTGTTGAAGAGCGTGGTGTCACTCGCCTCGGTGTTCCGTTCGTTCACGCCGATGGCGACGGCGATTCCGCAGTCCGCCGCGGCTTCTCCCAGACGCCTGGTCGCCGGTCCGGGAATCGAGATCGAGTTGGTGTGAAGCTCGGTGTACACCTCGCGGAGCGGGTGCGTGTGTCCCGGAGGGATGAACCACACCCAGACCGGATACCCCGGGAGAAACGCCTCCGGGAACACGGCCAGCCTGGCACCACCCGTTGCGGCCTCCTCGATGAGCCGGACGGCTTTGTCGAGGGTCGCCTCGAGGTCGAGGAAGACCGGAGACGCCTGGATGGCGGCAAGACGGAAGGAGTCCTGTTCGTTCATGGCGTGCTCCGTTGAAGGTTCGATTCCAGGTGTCGCGACGCAGCTTTCAGGTCCCGCGGCATGATACAAGCCCACGGGACGGCCCGTCCACCACCTGGCAAGGAGTGCGACCGGCCGGGCTCGGGTCTACCTTCGGCCCTTCCTCTACGCGCCGATCCGCGCGATGAGCTCCGGAATGCGGGCTTCGTTCAGCAGCTGCAAGCCGAAGCGCTGGTCCGACACGCCTTCGCGGACCTGGTAGGAGTACTCCGCCCTCCCCGACACCAGCCGCCCGTCGAAGTAGTGGAAGCGCACCCGACCGTTGGAACGGAGCGTCTCGGCCAGCTCCACCAGATGCGACGAGAAGATGAAGCCGCTCCCCTCCGCCTTCGCGAATCCCAGGATCACCGTCTCGGACGCGTCGAGCGCGTCCTTCACGTTCGTGCCCTTGAAGACCTCGTCGAAGAGCACGAAGCAGCGCTTGCCCGCCGCGAGGTGGGTTGCGGCGTCGCGCACGCGGAGCACTTCGGAGAAGAAGAAGCTCAGGCCCGAGCGGAGATTGTCCGAGGGGTTCAGGCTGGTCAGCAGGACGTCGACGGGCGTGACGCGCACCCTGCGGGCCGGCACGCCCATACCCACCTGGGCCAGCAGCACGACCAGGGCTGCACTTCGGAGGTACGTCGTCTTGCCGGCCATGTTCGGGCCTGTGAGGAACACCATTGGCTCGCCACCCGTCAACTCGATCGGGTTGCCGATCGCGCCCTCGACGAACGGGTGGAACAACCCCTCTCCCTCGAACACGAACTGCTCGGACGCGGCGATCTCCGGGATGGCCCAACCCCAACGGCCGGTCGCGCGCGCCATGGAGCGGAGCGCGTCCAGCTCGCCGATGCAGTCCACGGAGCGGAGCAGCGCCGCCCGCCCCGGCCCCCG
Source organism: uncultured Gemmatimonadales bacterium (assembly GCA_963751265.1). Lineage (GTDB taxonomy): Bacteria > Gemmatimonadota > Gemmatimonadetes > Longimicrobiales > Gaopeijiaceae > SZUA-318. The sequence continues at coordinate 470,897 of CAVVTU010000007.1, forward strand.
GAACAGGCGATCCTGGCGGAGGATCTCCGCCGGACCCTTCCCGACGGCACCGCCGCAGCTCTCGCACGATGTGAGTAGCTCACCGGCGAGCGCCCGGATCTCGGACGGTGGATCGAGGCTCAGGAGGCCGCGTGCCGACTCGATGGAGGCCCTGAGGAACGCGACCGTGGCCATCACCCCTTCTTCCACCTCGAGGTACGCGCTCCTGTAGCGGAGCGAGAACCAGAGCGCACCGACCGTCGCCGACACCCAACCGCCCTCGGGCAACAGAACGACGTTGGAGTCCTGATAGCGCCGCAACGCCTTGATGGATCGGTCCGTCAGGCGCAGTGCGCCAGGATGGCTCGAGAAGAAGGCGACCGCCCTCTGTGTCTCGATGATCGCACGGGCGTCCGAATGGGGCCGTTCCAGGCGGTGGCGCAAGGCCGTTCGGCCCACCTGCGTCTCGGTCTCGTCGAGGAGGGCGAAGAGCCCACCCCTGCCTGCGGCGTCCTGGAAGACTTCCAGGTCGGAGAGCGTCGTTGCGTCGACAAGCACATGAACCACCCTTCCAGGGGACACCTGCGCCTATACCATACAACCCCGCCGCGATTCAGTGCGGGGCAGTACCGCTGTCGCCCGAGAACCCGGGCCCGAGATATTCGCGGCGGAACTGGGTGTGCACCAGCGCATCCGAGGGACTGCCCAGATGATGCGTGGTACCGGCCACGGACCAGAGAATCACGTCGGATATGCTCAGCAGCACACGGGTGTCGTGGCCCGAGGTCACGACGGCGGTGCCGCGCGAAGCGAGCACGCGCAGGAGCGATCCGAACAACTCCTGACCCTGGGGTGCGAGGCCGACCAGAGGCTCGTCCGCGATCAGCACGACGGGACGACGGGCGAGCGCCAGGGCGAGCGATACCCTCACCCGCTCGCCTCGCGACAACGACGCCACACGCTGATTCAGAAACCGGTCGACCCGAGCTTCGGCCAATGCATCTTCCACGCGTGCGGACTCGAACACGGACCTCAGCGCCGAAAAATGGTCCCTCACCCGGCAGCGCGGCACCACGAGCTGGTTCTGCGGCAGATACATCAGACCCGCACGTGCCGCACGGGCCAGGGAACGACGCTCGCGTCCGCCCCCCAGGAGCGAGACCGTTCCCTGCTCCGCACGCAGCTCACCCGCCGCGATGCGCAACAACGTGGTCTTACCCGACCCGTTCCGGCCGAGGAGCGTGGTGATCTCTCCGGACCTCGCCCACAGCCCCGCGCTCTTGAGGACCGTCACCGCGCCGAAGCGCTTGCCGATGCCTTCCGCGCGCAGCGCGTATCGATCGTCAGGCAAACAACAGCCTCAGGGCGACATCGAGGGCGATGCATTCCACCGCGACCAGCGAGCCCAGCCACCGGAACGGATACCCGAGGTTGGCGAGGAAGACCAGCTCCCGCTGCCTCCGCGACTCGGCCCACACGACCGTGACGGTCGCGGCCGTCAGCCACAGAGCGGTGATCGGGGTACCCACGAAGGAGCGAGGGAACGGCACCCCCATCGTCGCCGAGCCGGCGCCCATGGCGCCGTGGAGGAACAGCCACACGACCGCCGCTCTCAGCACGAGCGCGTCGCCGAACGGACGCGGAGGCACGATACGCCTCCGTCCCGCTACTTCCCCGGCGAACATGACTCGACGGGGCGTAGGCGAATCGCCTCGCTGTTGGGCACCCGGCACCGGTCGTGGCATCAGAGCTGCTCCGGCTCGTGCACCTCGGCATCCAGATCGTCCAGTCGCTCCTGCATGAACTTGCGTGCGTCCTGAACCGCCTGGTTGTAGACCTGCGGGCCGAGGGCTTCGGAGATGAAATCGAGCAGCTGCTCCGCTCGAAAGCGGCTGAGCTCCTCGTCGAACTGCTCCAGGAAGAAGCCCTGGAGCTGGCTCACGAGCCACTCTCTCCGGTCATCGTCGATCTTGATTGTCACCGTCGTTCCCTTCGCGCCAACTCGCTCGAATAGCGTCGTCCCAGGCGCCCGGCGTGGGTCCTGGCCCAATCGCTCAGCGCCGTCGACCCCGTGGGCGGAGTGTCCACGTAAAGGCGCTCCTCCATCAGGCCCTGGATCTCCGCTCTGGTGATCACCACGTCGCCCAGCGCCAAGCCGATGGCGACGCCGAGGCCGTGCACGAGCCAGGGAGGCTGCGACACCACCGGTTTCGGGTGGTCGATGCACTCCCCGATCGTCTCCACGAGCTCTCGATACGTGAACGTCTCTGGTCCGATCGCGTTGAGAACCGTGGTCTCTCGCTCCTCCGCGGCGGAGACCGCCAACTCGGCCAGGTCGTCCACGTGGATCGGCTGCAGCCGGTACTCGCCTTCACCGGGAACCGCGAAGACCGGGAAGCGCCGCAGCATCCACGCGATGTTGTTGATCAGGATGTCCTCGGTCCCGAACAGCACCGCCGGTCGGAGAATCGCGTACGACAGGCCGGATTCCGCGAGTGCGCGCTCGACCTCCGCCTTTCCGCTGAAGTAGGAGAGCTCCGAGTCCAGGGACGGGTTGGTGATGCTGATGTGGACGACACGCCGAACACCTGCTTCCGCCGCGGCCGCGAAGAGGCGTCTGCTGTTTTCCACGGCCCCGGCGTGCGTGAACCGGCGATGATTGAATCTGACCCAATACGTGTTGTACAGCACGTCGACGTCCCGGAGCGCTTCGGCCAGCGTCGAGACGTCATCGAAGGCCAGCGGGGCCACACCGACTCGACCTCCGAACGGATCGACAGAAGGCCGGGAGTTGGTCAGCGTCATGACGCGTCTGCCGAGCTCCAGGAGACGCGTGGCGATGTAGCGGCCCGAGTACCCGAAGGCGCCGGTTACCGCATGGAGCTCGTCGGGCTGGTGCATCTCCCTGTCCGGGTCAGCGCGACCTGACGATCATGATCACCCACTCGATCACGAACCCCGTCATGCCCAGGAAGAAGAGGATGAGCGCGATCTCCTCGATAGAGTCCGTGAGGCGGGCGATGCCGCGCCCGAGCGCTTCGAGAACCCCCGACGGTCTTTCGGCCCTGTGGATGGCGCGTGGCCCCATGGTTTTCGCGGATCTCTTCACATTCTCCGGAGACCGTTGGACCGCGGTGCGCTCGTCCCACACGGCCACGACCCTTCTGAACATGCCGTGGGCTACGTGCGGCCCCCGGTGACCTCTCTCGAGCGTGCATGCGCGCGAGCCCCCGGGGCACTTGGCGGAGCAAGAATGCACGCCCAATCCGCGGGCCGGCCTCACGTGGCCGTATCGCTTGATGGTCTCCCGGTCTTCTTCGATGGTGAGTCTCACGCCGTGGACTCCCACTCCGGGTGGAATCCGCTCGCATCTTGCTGGGTCGTCGCCCGGGTCCGTCGCGTGTGGGCGACAGCCAGGTTCTCGCGTTTGGGCTGCGCATCACATTGTCGGCGCGACACGCGAGCGGCAAGACCGTCCGGCTCGAGAATCTTGAATTGAAGGGTGAAAAGGAGTCGATCGTGCTCACGAGGGGCCGGCGAGGGACTCGTCGGGCTCAGCCGGCAGGATCCTCTCCGATTCGATCAGGTGCCGGGGATCCGGCGAGCGACAGCTCCCGCAGCAGATCCCGACGCTCCGCCTCGAACTGACGCCGCTTCTTCAACAGAGGGAAGAGGGCCCGGGGGGATCACGAGCAGGCCCAGGAACCCCGGGGTCGCGACGAGGAGCCCGATCCCGACAGAGAGAGCCCCGATGCCACCGAGTCCGATCAAGCGGAAGCCGTTCTTGAGGAGCTTCCGGTCCACCGCGTCGAGCCGGTCGGCCGCGTCGTGCAGTCGCAGCAGTTCCTCCGCCGGCGCGGTCGGCTCATCCCCACTCCTGCCACCATACCGGTCCATCAGCCGACTCGACGTCGCAGGGCATGTGTGCGCGAACAGGGCATGCGGCCCCTCGGAAGGCCACCCACGCCACCGGCACCCCCGGGGCCTCTCGGAGCACCCGAGCCGATCCGCCCGGCGGCGAACGCTTCGTCAGACGACGAGCGCGATCGAGTTGATGTCATCGGTTTCCAGCACCGGCTTCGGGTATCCTTCCGCCGCCACATGAATCATCGCTCGACCCACGTTCACCGTCGTCGTCACGTGCTTCGGGAAGAGGCGCTTCACGCCGGGGAAGAGCGGTCCCACGAGGGTGTAGAAGACCCGGTACAGCCTGGTCTTCGATCGGATGCCTTTGAGCGGCTGGATGAGCCCCGGCCGAAACATGTACGCGGCAAACGGCATCCGCAGAAGACGATTCTCCGTCTCCCCCTTCACACGCGCCCACATGAACCAGCCCTGTTCGGAGCTGTCCGTTCCCTGGCCCGAGACGTAGCAGAACGTCATGTCGGGATTCAGGTCGAGGAGCACCGTCGCGATATCGATGGTCAGATCGTAGGTCCAGCGACGATACTCCGCTTCGCTCATTCCAGCTGCCGAGACGCCCACGCAGAAGAAGCACGCGTCGAGACGCTCGAGCTCCCCGGCACCGCCGAGATCCCTGAGGTCGGCGCGGATCACCTCCCGCAGCTTCGGGTGTGTCACCCCACATGGCCGGCGACCCACCGAGACGACCGACGCGACTCGAGGGTCCTCCAGACACTCGATCAGCACCCCGCCGCCCACCATTCCAGTCGCACCGAACAAGACGACGTTCATGCCGATCCACCGCCGTTGTGTGAGAGCTCGCGTAGATCGAGTCGGCTTCCAGAGCGTCCTCCTCGACACGGAAAGGGAGCGAATCGCAGCCTAGGCCAACATCCCCCGGTGGGCCATGGCCCGAGCGTAGAGCCAGAGGCCGAGGGAAGTGACGAAGATCAGCCCCGAGAACGCCAGCCCCATCCCCCCCATGACCTCCAGCCCGCTGGAGAGCAGGAAGTTGTGGATGGCCGTGACGACCATGGCCAACAGAGAAACCAGGAGCACCGGCACGGCAAGGCGCTTCCTCAGCAGCAAGAGGAGAGTACCCAGCACGCCACCCCAGACAGCGAGAGCCCAGGACGACACGACCCAGGTGGGCAAGCCGTAGAAAAACTCCAGCTGCTCCGGACTGAACTGGCCCATGTACGACTCATTCTGGGTTTGGGTCATGAGGTAATCGAAGGCCCCCATGCCGTCCCAGAGAAAGCCCAGGATACCGACGAGCCAGAGATGCCAGGGCGCGCGGTGTGGTGGAGCTGCTGCTTCGACCGCCATACGATCCTCCGGTTCAGTGCCTGATTGGATGGTCCATCGTCGGGTGGGCTCGAACGGCCTGCCGAGCGACCTCCTCCTCGACCTCGACCGCGCGGATGCCCTGGTCGGTCACTCTGTAGAGGGCGACGTAGTGCGCCACGAGAGGGCTCCCGGCGAGGGGTTCCCGCACGAGTCCGCACGATTGCCCCCGAACCGTGGCCGCCGCAAGAACCACGTAGCCCGCGGGCCGGCCGGCGAGCCCCGGCGTGCGACCAGCGGTCCGCAACCCCCGACTCCCCGAGACGAACGTAGCCGATGGCCAGCCCTTTTCGGATGAGGATGTTGGGTGGGCAGTGGTCCCCTGGCATACGACGAGGTTCTCGGAAGCCTCCGAACGGCCGTCGGGCCGACCCTCAATCGGGTCGCTTGAACTTGTGGTGGTATTTCATCGTCTTCAGGGCCGACTTGTGGTCGGCGAGGGCCGCACGTCGCGCCAACGGGTCGTTCTTCCGCTCCTGATAGGCGGCCTCGGCTCTGAGCTTCCTGAAGCTGGCCACCCGCTCGGGGTCGATCTCGCCTGCCTTTTCGGCGGCGATCACGGCACAACCAGGTTCCGATTCGTGCCGACAGTCCGCAAAGCGGCAACTTCGCGAAAGCTCGTCGATCTCCGGGAATGTGTGATCGAGCCCCTCGTCCAGAGTCCACACGCGGAGCTCCCGAATCCCCGGCGTATCCACGAGGAGCGCGCCCCCCTGGATCCGGAACAGCTCACGTCGGGTCGTCGTGTGCCGACCCTTGCGGTCGGACTCCCGCACGGGTGACGTCGCTGCTCCGGCTTCCGGGTCGAGCAGGTTGATGAGCGTCGACTTGCCCACTCCCGACGGACCGAGGAGCACCACGGTCGTCCCCGCACGGAGGCTGTCTCGTAGGCTCTCGACAGCCTCCCTTTCCGCGGTGCTCACAAACCAGGTCGGCACGCCCACGGCGACCGATTGGACCTCCGCATGCACCGCCGGAAGATCCCCGGCAAGATCACTCTTCGTAAGCACCAGATGGGGAATCGCGCCGCTCTCCCACACAACCGCCAGATAGCGTTCGATACGACGCAGATTCAAAGGCGTGTCGAGGCCGGCCACGACCCACGCGACATCGACATTCGCCGCGAGGACTTGCTGCGTATTCGCCGAGCCCGCCGCACCCCGAGAGAGGCTCGAACGTCGCGGCAGCACGGCCGACACGGAAAGAGGATCCGCCGGCATCGGACCGGGGGTGACCAGAATCCAGTCCCCGACGACGGGCATTGCCGCGAGAGAAGCGGAGGTGCGGCGGGCCTGGGCGATGCCGTCCTCGGTTCGAACGGTCCATCGATCTCGACCTTGGCCCACGACGCGAGCCGGACGGTCCGCAGGCGTCGCGACTTCTGCGGCGCTCGCGGCCCACGCCCCATCCCATCCCCAATCGGTGAGGTTCATCGCACCTGTCGCCTCGGGATCAGCCCGCGCCTTGCCGCATGAGCCGCATCAGGAAGTCCGGAGACACAGCCAGGGGAGTGCCGAAGAACGATGGTCCCTCGTAGGGTCTCACCGACAGCACCTTATTGGCCGCAAAGAAGTGATCCGCCTCGAAGAGACGCGCAGTCTCGAATCGTCGCCCCAGGTCTTCGCCCGCGATGAGAAAAGCCGCTGTTGCCAGCGTGGGCGTGAAGGTCAGATCGTCGCGAAGCACCCCTCCGAACTCGGAGAAGCGTCGGCTGAGGTTCTTGTTCTGGATGAGGAAGACGTCGAGGCATTGCGGTCGAAGTTCCGGGGCGAGCGCAAGGATCAGGACCAAGCGCTCATCCACGCCCAGCCCTCCACCCTTGACCACCGAAGCGTAGAACGACCCATCGGCGTCCAGGTCCGGAGGGTCTATATCAGCGACTTCGGGGACGGAGGCACCTTGCCCGAAGTACAGCTCCACGCGGGCCTGGATGACTCTCTGCAGCCACTGGAGTTCCCGTTCGAGAGTGTCGGCACTCGGACTGGAAGCGCTCATTCCATCTCCACCTCATGAGAGCCCGAAGAGAAGGCGTCGGCATCGTGGGAAGCGCTGACGCGCAGGCCTGACGACATTCGCGCCAACCACCGTACGCAACATGCCGACCTGGGGTTGTGCGCTGCAAGGCGGACAATCCCGGCCCCTCTACGCTGAGCACGGCAGGTCGGGCGCCCTGAGTCGTACCACGCAACGCGAGGTCTGTCGATCCGCAGCTCGCGATGAGCCTCGGACCCGCCGCACGAGCGGCCCGCTCCGCAAGACGCTATCCTGCGATCATGAGACTGCTCGACGCCCGCGCAACCATGACGCGCCACCGGCACTCCCGCGCCCCCGTCGCGGGATTGATCTCTGTCGTCCTCGCGGTGTCGATCGCGCTTCCGAAGCCGGCCGACGCCAAGGCCAGCCGGTCCCCGCAACCGCCGTCCGCGCAGTCAACCGATCCCGTGGCATACTTGGTCACCGTCGGGCCGGGCGATGCGATCTGGGAGCGCTTCGGCCATAGCCTGCTCTGGATCCACGATCCCGTCGAGCGAACGGACGAGGCCTACAACTACGGCCTCTTCAGCTTCGAGCAAGAGCACTTCCTGCTCCGCTTCATCATGGGACACATGGACTACTGGATGGCGGGCTTCGACGTCCGGCGCCAGGTCAACGAGTATCGCTCCCAGAACCGCTCCGTAGAACTCCAGGAGCTGGCCTTGGCACCCGATCAGGTGAGGCAGCTGCAGGCCTTCCTGAAGTGGAACGCACGTCCCGAGAACCGCACCTACCGATACCACTACTACCGCGATAACTGCTCCACCCGCGTGCGGGATGCCCTCGATCGGATCTTGGGCGGCCGGCTGGGACGTTGGGCTCGCACCCGGATGACCGACGCCAGCTACCGCGACCACACGATTCGTCTCACCCACGACCTCTTCTGGGCCAGCGTAGGAATGGACTTCGGGCTAGGCCCGTCTGCGGACATCCCCCTCACGACGTGGGACGCCATGTTCGTCCCCATGGAGATGGAGAAGGGACTCAGGGACTTCACGGTTCAAACCGAGGGCGGCGACACCGTCCCCCTCATCCGGTCGGAGCGGGTACTCTACGATGCCGGCCGACCTCCCGAACCGAAGAGCACCCCCCGACGGATGGGCACCTTCCTGCTCGCCGGCATTCTCATGGGTGCGCTCTTCTGGTGGCTCGGCCATCGGCGAGGCACCGCCGGCTTCCTCCTCCTGGCGATTCCATGGCTGGCTTTGGTGGGACTGCTCGGCGCCGTGATCGCGTTCCTCTGGGCGTTCACGGGCCACGTGGACACCGCCTGGAATGAGAACCTCCTCCAGGCGTCCCCCCTTCACATCGCGCTCGCCGCGGTGCTGGTGCCCTTGGCCAAGGGACGTGACTGGGCACACAGGGTCGGCCGGTGGATCGCCGTGGGCATAGCCGGCTTGGCGTGCCTCGGCCTCGTGGTGGCCGTCGCCACGGCGCTCCTCCCGGTCGTGCATCAGGGCAATGCTCCGTTCCTCGCCCTACTCCTACCTCCGAATCTGGCAGTGGCCCGGGCGGTGTGGAGAATGCCGGAACAGGGCCAGACCGGTCCGAGGAGCCCAGGCGGTACGGCTTGACGAAGTCGAACACAACAACGCCGCAATGACTCGTCTCGCCATCGATCCAGAACTCGTAGGGCGCCCACACCACCGCGATTCCGCCGCGAATCAGAACGGTTGGCGACCAATAGCGCTCGCGGTACACGTGCTCATCCTCCCGGGCGGGATCAACCCAATAGGAATTGGGATGCGCCACGATCTCGGGATTCTCTGCCGCCGCCCAACGACCCTGGGCTTCTGCTGCGGGAGCACCATGCTACCCGGGAGCGCGAGCTGCAAGGCGAACAGCGCGGACCCCTACGTTCGCCGCGACGGCAGCACCTACCTGTCAGGACACCTATGTTTGAAAGTCCAGGGCTCGGCGCCGGCCTCGCCCACGTTCGCTGAAGCCAGTGCCCGGCACCTCACCGAGCAGGAGTCCCGATGTCAGCTGGAGAGCCCATGAGCGCTACCATAGGCAAGGCGCTCGCCACCAGCCGGCTCGCGAGGCTGGCCGAGCTCGTCGTGGTGCTCCTGGGGCCGGCCGCGCTCCTCTTCGCCGCCGCCCCCTTTGCCGGGGGAGACCCGCTGAAGTTCCAGGCCTTCGCTTGGGTGGCCAACGTCCTCATGATGATCCTCATATGGATCGGCCTCCGGCTGCGGGGGCAGAGTTGGATCCATCTCGGCGTTCGCTTCGCCTGGCCCGACCTTCGCGCGACCCTCCGGGTGCTTGCGGTCTCCGTTGTGGTCCTTGCGGCCGCGGTCGCCGCATTCGTCGTGGGAGCCATCGTCGCGGCGAACATCTTTGGGATGCCCGAGGGCCCCGACACCAGCGGCTACAGCTACATGGCCGGCAACCTGCCGATGCTGATCGCCGCTCTCGCAGCAGCCTATGTCGTCTCATCGTTTGGAGAAGAGGTCGTGTACCGCGGGTTCTTGATCGAATAGACTCGCGGAACTGGGCTCAGGACCGAGGAGGTGGCTCCTTGGCCTCGTGGGGAGTGCCGCTCTCTTCGGCCTCGCCCACTTCTCTTGGGGTCCGTCCGGTGTGATTCAAACGGCATTCATGGGATTCGCACTGGGAGCCGCCTACCTACGACTGGGACGGAATCTCTGGCCGACGATTCTCGCCCACGCCTATATGGACACGATCCTCTTTGTTCAGATGTACCTGGGGTGATGATCTCTTGTCGCGTTGCTCTGCGGCGCGACGGGAAGATCTCCGCGCTCGTGACTCTCGGGGCCTGACAGGTGTCAGGGGGTACCCCGGTCACTATCGGAGGCGGCCCCCGCCGGTGTGATGGCGAACGAGAACATGACCGGTTCGGCCGATGGCTGGCTGCCGCCGAGAGATTCGTAGAGTCGGACAGCGGCGCTGTTTTCGCGCTCGGTGAGCACCCATGCCTCCCGACACCCGAGATCGGCGGCAAGTTCGAACAGGGTGCGCATCAACTTCGTCCCGATTCCTCCGCCCCGGTAATCTGGCGCAACGCCCACCTCATTGATGAAGAGTTCGGGACCCTTGTCGGGGTGGACGTAGTGAACTGCCGATGCGAAGCCAATAACCCGGCCATGATGCATGGCCACCGCCAAGTGGTGTCGCGGGTCCTGAAGGAACTCGTGGACAAGTCCATCATGCAGCGGGAGGTCGAAAACGTCCGGGACAACGTCTCGCAGCTTCGCCTGATCGCCCGGGCCGAGAAGAGAGATCTCTGGCAGTGTCATGAAGGTTCAGGCACCGGCAAATGACGTTGGGGTTAACCTACGGGCGCAACATGCCGAACGGGGGTCGTGGGGTGCAAGCTGGACGAGCGCCCGACGCTCCTGCCTAGCCCGCCCGGTTCAAACCGCTGTCGGCTAGCCACCTACCACCTGCAGCGACCCGTCGCTACGCACCCAGAACAGCGGCCTACCCTCCCCGCCTTCCTCAAACCGCCCGGTCACCGTGTCACCTATCGTTCCGAAGCGTACGTAGTTCTGCTCGTTCGGACGCCGCGCGGCCATTTGGCCCGGTAGCCCTGCCCCGTCTGGCACGGAGTCAACCGCGCCGAGGTTGCCACGAACCGACAGACGATAGACCCGAGAATGCTGAAGGGCTGGATGACACTCGCCGCCCTTCGGGCAACCCGTAAGCCGGAGGTACCCGACGCTGTCGCCCTCGAGTCCTACGATCCGTGAGTCGAACGACTCCCACACGTCGCTCGGAGCATCTTGCTCAGCGAGAAGGGCGACGTCACGACCAAGGGCGTCGACGAGGTATTGAGCCGAGCCCCGCGCCGAATACCGCCACTTCCCTCCATCAGGGAACGCACTGAGTCGGGTCGGACGCCGGAAGGTGTCCAAGCGAAGGACGATGATCGCGCGATGCGTGTCGCCGAGGCGCACAACCTGCGTCACCGAAGCTGAGTGCTCCACGGGGCCGTACGTGCAGGCTCCAGCAAGGGCCACCACCACAGAGAGCAGGCTACGCACTATTGAAGCTGCCATCGGCCTGGCACGCAGCCACCGCATCGCTTCTCCCCCATTTCCTCGCCTACACCTCGTCCGTGGCCGGTCAACGACTCTGGGTCTAAGCTGCGGGAGCAACATGCCGACCGGCGTTGTGGGTTGCATGACGAACGACCGTCCGACCCACCTGCCTACCCCGTCAGGTTCGAACCCTTGATGGATGGCGCGCCACCAAGCTGAGGCGGGCTGCGAGGTGCAAGCCGAGTCAGCTAGATGGAACCGAGTACGGTGGCACCGAGTCGCTTCGGCAGGCCTCCTACCCGCCAGAGCCGCCGCAACGCCACGACCCCGCCTACGTCAGGGGATCATCGCGATGATCTTCGAGAAGTCCTCGGCGTTCCAGGCGCGCATCGTCGTCGTCCGCACATTGCCCTGTGCCCCCATGCCCAAAACGAAGGCGGTTGCAGCGTTCTCATCTCGGACCTCGGAGACAACGACCAGGTCGTACGGCCCTTGCGTATAGTACGCGCCGAGGACCCTCATCCCATCGGACTCCGCCATCTTGATTCCGGCGGCCAGACGCGCTGGGGACTCCTTGATGCCGCGGATGCCCTGGTCGGTGAAGTTGTAGAGCGTGACGTAGAGGGCCATGGGATCATTTCCTGGCGAGGGGGCTCCGAAACAGAGGTACCACGATTGCCCCGGGCTGATCGCTACCGCAAGGATCGCGTTCGCAGGGGCTCGCAGGCGATTCCTTGCGAGGTGGCAAGGCGGCAATGGTAGCGCCGTCGGGCGCATGCGCAGGGGGCCACGTCGCTTCGCTTGGTTATGGATCTGTATGCCGGATCGAGCGCACCAACGTCTTCGCGTTTCTACTGCACACTACCGTGTCTACCCGAAGTGCGACGTGCCGGCCGAACACTCTGGACCCATCTGCTCATCCGGACAGCAGTGAATGTTGGAAGGCCGCGTCGAGGACGGCATCAGTCGGCGGTTGCGCTACCCCAGTAGTTGAAGGTCGCTGGACGCCAGCCAGGCAGATACATGGTCTCGAGGCCCTCGATTTTGAAGCCGCCCTCAACGAGAAGTGCCGGGATATCTCGATTCAGGTGGCAACCCCCTCCGATTCGCCGCCAGAGTGGATTCACACGATTTTGCCAGCGGCTGACACTTTCGTCGGGGGCGAGGCCATGCTCGCAAAAGAGGAGTCGACCGCCGGGCTTGAGGACGCGGGCCATTTCCCTGAGCGCTGGTAGGTACTGCGCGATCGTGCAGAGTGTGTAGGTCATCAGCACGGTATCGACGCTGTCCGGGTCGAGAGGGACGTCTTCACCTCCCGCGGTGAGAAACTCGACCTCGAAGGGGGCTCGAGCGGCCGCGTTGGCGGCCATACGAGTGATCTCGGGCGACGGGTCCAGACCGAATACGCGCTCGACGTGATCGGCGTCGTAGTACGGCAGGTTGAGGCCAGAGCCGATACCGACCTCGAGGACCCGTCCACGGGCAGAGGGGACGACCTTCTCCCGCTGCCGCATCGTCAGCCTCGAACTGCACGTGAGGTGAACTACCCTCGGCAAGATGAAACGGCTGTAGAGGCTCAAGGCTGGTCCAGCATCTCGGTTGGAGGCTTTCTAACGATCTTGCGTTTCTGCTCCGTTAGCTGGGCGCTCCGCTGGAGTCGTGAGCTGTCAGGCGACCGATTCCGGATCCTGATGCTACCACGGCAACAGGAATCGCTAGTTTGTTTGCACCGTACACGCACGGAGGCAGTGCGGTTGGCGCGACACCGTGGCTGTGTCCTGGCCGTCACTGGACCGGCCGACGAACCACCGTGTCACGGCCTCGCACCTCAACCGGTACGAAGCCGCGTGTCTCGTACATCGAGCGCGGCCCCCGGAAATGGCCGGCGTCGCTCTCGTCGGGCTCGTTGCGGGGATACCCCTCGATCCAAGCCGCACCACGGGACGAGGCGTCTTCGATCACGCGGTCAAGCAGCGTCGAAGCGAGTCCGTGCCGACGGAATGGTGGCGCGACAACGAAGCAGGAGGCTCCGATCACGGATCGAGGCTCCGGGCCGTCGGCGTCCACAGAGCGGTATAGCCCGTAGGCGGAACGTAGCGATGCGTTCACCCAGCCAGCGGGTCGGCCGTCAACGTAGGCCAGGTATCCGAACGTCTCGCCGGCTTCGAGTCGCTCGGCCATCGTGGCCCGACGCTCACGCCAAGAGCGTTCGCCCTCTTCGAGCGTCTCTGGCACGTGCGGCTCGAGGCAATAGCAGGAAGCCCAATCGGGGTTTCCGGCGAAGGCGTCGTGGTCGAAGAAACGTAGCCAGTCCTCCACATGTTCCTCCGCCACACGATGCACGGCCACCTCACCGAGTTCCGCCAGGCGCTCGGTGACTCCGGTCAGTCGTTCCGTTGCCTCGGCGTAGTTGCAGGCATGGTTCCGGATCGATTCCTCTGGGTACGTCCAGGCGTGTTCTTCGCGGCCGTGCGCTACAAACGCCTCGGCGACAGCGCTGAGGTCCTCACCTTCGATCAGCGCTTCGCACGCGAAGCACTTTGCCTGCATGAGCTCCTCCTTTCACCGAGGTTTGAGGTCGATAGGACCGTCCGTGGCCCAACTGTCGCGCGCGCCTCCAGCGCCTCGATGGTGACTCGTAGGTCGGCCTCACTCATGGAAGTACATGCGAGCGAGGGGTTCTGGGGACCTGTCCCATGTCACCAACGCCGACTCAACCAAACCGAAACGCAGCCTCGTAGATCACTGGAGGTCCGGCCATCGCAACCGCAGTGTCCGGTCGCCGATTGTACTCCGTCAAGGGTACTGCCGGATCCGGGGCAAAACCCACTCGGGCCATTTCCTGGAAGAGCTCGTCGTCGGTGAGGAAGCACTGCGGGGCACCGGAAAACTGCGTGTAGACGAAGGGCTGCCCATCCACCGGGTCGATGCCCGCGGGCAACGTGTTGCGTGAGAAGGTGAAGACGAACAGGCCAGCTCCGGGTCTGGCCACACGGGCGGCTTCGTCCACGGCTCGGCGAAAGAGCTCCACTGAGGACGCCAGATTCCAGATGCCGTGCGCGATGATCAGGTCCACGCTTTGGTCTGCCACGGGCAGTCGATCCATCGGGGCGAGCGCCCACGTCAGTCGGGGTGCAAGTCCCGCCTCGGCTCCCCGCGCAGCGGCGGCGACCAGCATGGGCCAGGACAGGTCGAGCCCCACGACATCCCAACCGGAAGCAGCGAGAGGGACCGCGTTGCGCCCGGCGCCACAACCGAGGTCCAAAGCGCGCGCCGCCGGCCTGCGTATGGCCTCCATCTCTGCGAAGCGCAACAGCACCGCGTTCGGAGCAGATCGGGCAAATCCGCTCACGGTGCCGGGAGCGCTCCAATTGGTGCCAGCGAGTGGGTCCACTTGCAGCGTTCTACTCCCCCTCATCCCAGTCGGATTGGATCAGTTCCAAGATGTGAATGCTGTCAGGACTCCCGAACCAGCGCATCTCCGTACAGAGGCCGCCCGTGAGTTCTTCTCACCAACAACTCACCTGATCGATTGGTGAGCACGAACCCCGACCGTGCCGCCTACCCCGTCAGGGTCAAGCCCTGGTCAGGATGCACGCTACGCCAAGTGCTCCGCCAGGACAGAGGTGGACCACAGCCACCCTCCAAGAAGCGAGGCGAACACCACGAACGTGACCATGGCTCGTATGGCCGACCCCAGCCAACTCCGTTGATAGACCACCCGCAAGGCCTTCACGAGGTACCCAACGGCGATCGCATTGGTCAGAATCGACACCGGCACCTGCGCCGGGCCATGGATGGGTAGCAGCTGCCGCAGAGTCTCCAGCGCCAAGTAGAAGCCCGTCCAATGCAGAGCGAATGTGGCGTGCACCAGCCACGACTCTTGCCTGAACTCCAGTGACATCAGGCCTGTGCATGCGAACACCAGACCAACGAGAAGTACAGGTAGGTACGCACCTACGGCAACAGCAAACCGCTGAGCAAAGACCGTCAGCGGCACCCCTTGGCTCGCAAGTGCTGCCAGCATTGGACGCGACAAGTCGCTGCCAATTGACACAGCGCTCAAGGAGGACACGATCGCACCAGTCTTCGGGTTTAGCCTCACAAACGGAGCGTAGGCCTGGAGGAGAAAGAACGCCGCGGTACACCACAGGTAGAGCTGGACCGGACCGGCGTGACGGGCTCTTCGACCTTCGACGTAGTCGTGGGTCAACAGGCCAGGTCGGAAAAAGAGGGTGACTAGGCTCCGCAGTGCTCTTGCCTCGATCCCCGTCGCATGAGAGCCCAGATACGCCAAGAGCGCCAATGGCCTGCCGGGAGGGTCTCTGGAGTCCTGACCACATCTCTGGCAGTATCGACCTTGGAGCGGCTCGCCGCAGTTCTTGCAGTCCACACCTCCACCTTGCGTGGCTTCCGATGTCCACGCGCATTGGGGTGCACCCTAACGACTCTGGGTTTCTGCTACCGGACCACAATGCCGACGCGCGGCGCGAGCCGCCAGGCGAGTGCTGCCGGACCTTCGACGCCTGCCCGCGCAGCAGCAAATGCCTGTTATGAAGCTCGGTCGGTTGCTCGAGAAGTAGGACACGTATCATACTGTACTAGATATACGTATGATGATTGGAGGCCATATGCCCAACAAGAAGAAGCTCACACTGACGGTTGATGCAGCCGTCATCGAGCGCGCCAAGCGATTCTCTCGGCGAAATGGCACATCTGTGTCCGAACTTGTGAACAGTTTTCTGGCGTCTCTTGAGGATGAAGGAGGGGCCGCCACGCCCGTGGTGACTCGCCTCCGGGGAGTGCTGCCGTCCTCCGCTTCGCTCGATGAGTATCGGGCTCACCTCGAGGAGAAGCACGGGTGAACCGGGTCCTCCTGGACATCAACGTCGTCCTGGACGTGCTGGCGGATCGTGAGCCCTTCGCCGATGATGCCGCCGCCCTGCTACAACTGGTCGAGCGCCAAGTGATCGAAGGCTTGGTTGCCGGCCACACGATCACGACGCTGCACTTCCTGCTTGCGAAGCACCTGGGAAAGGCCCGAGCCCGGCGTGTGCTTGACGACTTGCTTCACATCGTGAGAGTGGTGCCGGTGGATGAGGACCGGCTGCGCCACGCCCTCGCCCTGAACTGGGCTGATTTCGAGGATGCCGTCCAAGCGTCCTGCGCCGACAAAGCTGAAGCTGACTATCTGATCACCCGGGACAAGAAAGGCTTCCGGAAGTCTCCCGTGAAGACTCTTACACCTGCAGAAGTCTTGGCCCTGATTTCCTAGTCTCAGAGTGGACCTGCCCATGAGCATAAGACGCCCGCCTCGTGCTCCACCGTCCAATTCGACCTTGAGAGCTTCCTCTCCGCCACGCTCGATTCGGACGAGCCCGGATTCTGCAAGCCACTCCAACTCAGGTGAGAGACGGATGGCCGCTGGCAGGACAACCTCAGCGCCAGTAATCGAGTGAGTCCCGTTCGGGTGGTCCGGCTCCGTTGTTCTCTTGCCGAGGCCAGTTGGCATGAAGAACAACAGTGGCTCCTCAAGCCTATCCGAGTTCTGCGCCATCGGGATCGCGAACTGCGGTGGGATGTACGCAGGCCGGTATGCCCACGTTGCTACTGGCGGAGCTGGCCGATCTAGGGGCAGGCGAACGCAGATGCCTATGCGGCTCGCTCCCCGAACCCCACTTAGGCGATCGCCGAGGCCCGTCGGCAACACTGTTGTGGAATAGGCCTCTGCTCGGTTCCTGAGCCAAACGAACTCGAGATAGCCGTTTCTAAAGAAGAACCGTCGACAGGCCGTGCCCTGGCCAGGATGGAGATTCGGCGCCCCCTCCGCGAAGCCGGCTGCTCCGAGAGGCCCGACCTCCGGTCCTCCCTCCGACACCGCCAAAAACACGTGGTCCAGCGAAAGAACCGCTCCGCCCTCCATGACCAAACCAGAACTCCAAACCGAGGTCTGTCTAACGACTTTGGGTTTAAGCTGCGGGAGCATGATGCCGACCCGGAGCGTGAGCCACCAGGCAAGTGCTGCCGGGGCCCGCAGCCTACCCGGTAAGCAGCAATTCCTCTTTGGCCGGCCGACACAACGCAGGCGCTCCGCTAGCACTATCGAGGTCGATACAGCGAACCGAGGCTCCGATTCAGCGACGCGAACACACCGGACATATGTGACTCGCCGCCCAGGACTTGGGTCTCAATCTGCAGACCCTCGTACCCTCGGGTCTTGAGGGTCTCAGCCATGCGGAGCATGTCCGGCACCATCATGCCCTCGAGAGAGCCTGCCGACATGAAGACCCGGGCCTTCAAATCGTCGTGTTCGGCAGCATATGCCTCCTCGAGCTTGAACATGACTCCATCATCCCACCACAAGGATGGGCTTCCTATCCAGTAGTGGGTGAAGGTCTCCGGCGACGTGAGGAGGGCGTATGTGGCGAACAGCCCTCCAAGCGAATATCCACCTATCCCCCGTTCGGATCCCGCCGAATAGTGAGCCTCCACCCATGGGATGATCTCATTCTTGAGGATCCCGAGGAAGGTGCCGGCGCCACCGGTGGTCACGGGCGCCCCCAAATAGGATGACGCGCCAGCTTCGTACTCCGGAGAGGATGTCGGCGTGAGATCGAAGGATCGCGTCACGGCACTATTGACCCCCGACGAGCGCGCCCGGTCAATGCCAACCAGGATCATTGGGGGCAGCGCGGGCAGTTCGTCGTCCCCCATCGCCATGAGCCTGTACATCTGGACCAACCCGGCGAAGCCCATGCTGGCGTCTGTCGAGTAGAAGACTGGGTATTTGACGCTTCCATCCGCCACGTAGCCCTCAGGGAGGGCCACATAAAGGTCGAAGAGCGTTCCGTTCGCCGGGCGGAACTCGTGAACCTCGGTGCCCGGGATGCTGACCTCACGGGTGGCTTGCTGGGCCACTACCTGAGCCGGAGCAGCAGTGGACACTTGAAACAACAAGAGCATTGAGAGGGCAGGTAGACGCATTGAGTCACTCCTCACGAGTGGGGGATCAACGAAGCGGCTATGGGCTGTAGGCGCGGGAACAGCACGCGGCCACATAACGACTTTGCGTTTCTGCTGCGCGCCACAGTGCCGACCCGGAGCGCGAGCTGCAAGGCGAGTGCTGCCGGACCTCTGCGCCTACCCTGTCGGCAGCAAACTCCTGTTAGATGGACACCCCCGACGATCTCAGAAGTAGTTCTCCATCAGACGGTTCACCCAACCCGGCACTGTCACTGCGTCCGGAGCGTCGTATTGAGGGTAGTACGGCTTGATGTCCAGGACTGGCGTGCCGTCGATGGCATCAAGCCCGGTTACGGTCACGCGACCGCCAACTACCGAGACGACACGAACCGCTGTGATGCCGATCGGGTTTGGGCGGTCTTTCGCCCGCTGAGCGAAGATGCCCACAACCGGCATGTCGTCACGCCCCTGAGGCCGGCGGGTAAGGTGTCGCGCTGCCTCGTAGTGCGCTCCGTGCAGGAAGGTCACAACCACCGCGTGCGAGAAGTCCGACAGCCCGAGCAGCCCTTGGGCGAGTTCTGGGACCACCTCAATGACGCATTGCACTTTGCCCCAGTCGCGGTCCTGGGGAGCCGCCACGGGGGAGACCACTCGGCCTATCGGCCGGCATCGGACATCATCAAGCGGCATACGCTCTCGGACTCTTGAGTTCAACCGTACCCGGAAAGTGCCCGACACCCAGTCGTGGCCATCTAACGACTTTGGGGTTCTGCTGCCCAACACCATGCTCGGCCGGGCTGCGAGGTGCAAGCCGAGTAGCCCGAATCCTTCAACGCTCGCCCCGCGGCAGCAAAGCCCTGTTAGGAGGCCGTCGCCGGCCAATAGACGATCGCCATAGGCAAGCCGGTCGCATCCGTCTCAGGCTCTCCGGGCAAGGTGAGGCACTGTTCAATCCGGGATGCACAGACGGCCGCGACCACAGCATCCACGACGTCATCGCGCTGCGCCTCGAAGCCGCCGTACTGCAAGAATGCCTCGGCGATGACATCTGTGGCCGGACCCCACGCTTCTTCCAGAATCTCGAGCCGCTCCTGGAATCCCTCGCGGGTCTTCTTGGAGTACTGCATCGGACGCTGGGCGAGCCCCCAGAAACAGACCTCGGGGTGCGTCTCGCGGACTCGCGCTCGAAGCTGCGAATGGCGCTGGAGGAGGGAGTCGACCTCTCGGATCTTCGGCGAGATGGCCCAGCTCTGTTTCGACAACCCCTTTCCCACAGATTGCCGGTTCAAGGCCGAGGCTGATGCGTAGGAAGACGCGTACACGGCTGGACGTGAGGGCACCGGAAATACGCTCGAACCTCGAGTAGGTGATAGAACGCTTCGCGCCTGGAGGTCGCATGCTCGCTCTCGGTCTCCGTTCTCACGGAGTCCAATCGGGAAATCGACCAGGATCGGTTCATCACGAGACGTCTTGTCAGCCAACTCCTCCAGCAACTGGACAACACCGAATTCAGCCTTCGCGCCATCAATGCCAACGTAGAACCAGCCGGCCTCTTACATCCATCCCCACCCCATGCGGTCACGTCGGCTTCCTCACGGCTTCATAACGACTTTGGGGTTAACCTGCGGGAGCAACTTGCTCACCCCGAGTCGTGAGGTGCAAGCCGAGTGACTCGGGACCTCTCAGCTCACCGCGACAGCAGCAAACCCTTGTTCGAAGGCGCGCCGCCGCGCCCCTGGGAATCTTGACCGCGTCGATCTGATATCTGATATTCAGAATATCAGGAGGTCAGTATGTCAGTCAAGGAAACTGGGCGCGTTGGAAAGCGGGGCACCCTGGTCATTCCGGCCAAGCTCCGAAAGATCTTCGGAATCGAAGAGGGATCTGAGGTGATCGCCGAAGAAACGCCGGAGGGGATCCTTCTCAGGCCCGCAATAACGATCGCGCTCGAACTCTATGGTCCCGAGCGAAAGGCGGAGTTCATTCTCTCTAACTCCGTCGATGCTCAGGACTATGCTCGTGCCGTTGCGGAAGTGCGGGCTTTGGGCCTCGACCCCGAGGCCATTCCGCATCAAAGGCCCGAGGACGCCTGATCGGTGGATCGGCTCTTCCTCGACGCCAATGTCCTGTTCTCTGCCGCCTATCGGCAGGATGCCGGCGTTCGACGGCTCTGGGATATCCCGCAGGTCACGCCGCTGACCTCAGAATACGCCGTGGCCGAGGCTCGGAGAAACCTCGTCACCGCAGACCAACTCCGTCGCCTCGACGCTCTCCTGGAGCCAGTTCAGGTCGAGCCGGCCAGAACCCTGGACCCAGACCTGAGAAAGGACGTCGAGCTTCGCGAGAAGGACTGGCCGATTCTCGGAGGAGCCGTCGCGGCTGGGGCAACGCATCTGATCACGGGGGACCTGAGGGACTTTGGGCCCTTCATGGGCCAGTCGGTTCTCGGCGTGCTCGTCTTGACGCCAGCCCGATACCTCAACTCCACCCGGTAGATGAGCGCCTTCCAACGTCCATGGGTTTCTGCTGCGCGACCACCATGCCGACCCGGAGCCGTGAGCTGCAAGGCGAACGGCTTCGGAGCTCACGGCCCACCGCGTCAGCAGCAAGCCCTTGTTAGCCTGCGTCTCGGTCACGCCCTCCGGACATCTGGGCCAGAACCTTCCCAGTGAACATCTCGGGGCTCTCGGGCCAGGAATCGTAGAGGGCTTGGAAGGCAGGAGTGAACAGCCCCTTGCGGATCGACCAGTAGCCGGCAAAGCCCGGACTCTGGCCCCACGCCATGAACACACGTTCCCAGGCTCGCCACGTATCGGGATCCAAGGTGCCTTTCATCGACTGAGCGTGCACCGCCTCCGCGGTCTTGAAGAAGGTGAACACGATGTGGACGAACTGTTCCAGCTCGCTCTCGGTCAGAGCGGACGGGTCTTCTTGCCCGATGCGAAAGATCCGAGCCATCGGCGGGTTGACCATGAGATGCTGGTTGAACTCGCGAACGGCGGCGAGAGCGTCATGCGCTGCCTGGGCAGCGATAGCCGCGGTGTTTTGACGCACCTGGATCGCCAGATAAACCAGCGAAATGACGACCGCGAAGGCGCCGACGATCTCTCCGAGCGCTCCAGCGGCTTGCCAGTTCATCTCCTCTCTCCTTTCGGCGCCGTCTAACGACTTTGGGTTTCTGCTGCAGGACCACAATGCCGACCCGGAGCGCGAGCCGCCAGGCGAGTGCTGGCGGAGCTGTGCGCCTACCCTGTCAGGTTCAGACCCTGGTTAGGCAGCGTGCCGGTCCGCATACATTCCGAGCCGTAGCGGCCGTC
This sequence comes from uncultured Gemmatimonadales bacterium, assembly GCA_963751265.1. GTDB lineage: Bacteria > Gemmatimonadota > Gemmatimonadetes > Longimicrobiales > Gaopeijiaceae > SZUA-318. The sequence goes on from CAVVTU010000007.1 coordinate 492,444, forward strand.
AACGCTTCACGGACATGTAGTAGTGATTACGGCCCTCGTCCTCGGTTTCCTGAAGCAACTCCAGCCCTGCGGCCGAAAGTAGCCGCTCATAGGTCTCTGCTCCCAGCGACTCTGATCGGAGATGGGTCATGCGGTCCAGCCACTCACATACCTCGGCCGGTGCCGTGAAGAGGAAATGCCCCCCGGGCACCAGCGCACGACCGACCTTTTCGATGATCCGTTGTTGGGCAGATGGCGCGAGAAGGAATAGCAGCCCCCAGGCCAGGACACCGTCGAAACTTCGATCGAAGAATCCCGAGCCCTCGGCCGTGTTGCACTCCACCACGACGGTCGGGAGCCTGGCGCTAAGCTGAGCCAGCATGGTCGGTGAAGCATCCACTCCGTACACCCGAAGGCCGGCGTCGACCAGTAGTGAGGTGATGGGAAAGCCAGGGCCACACCCGAGATCCAGCACTGCTCCACCGGAGGGCAGTGTCTGGATCCATTCCCGTACCTCGCGCACACCAATGCCGACGCCCGACCGAGCCCCGCGACCGGCGATGTACTGTGCAGCGACGGTCTCGTAGCCATTGGACTCGTCTTGCATCGTCGTTACCTCAGGAATCGCCTCCGTGGGAGATGGAGACGCGGCCTAACGACTTTGGGTTTCTACTGCGCACCACGACGTCTACCCGGAGCGGGAGCCGCAAGGCGAGTGCTCCGGACCCACGATACTTACCCGCGCAGCAGCAAATGATGTTAGACAGCGCGCGGTAGCACTTCCGCTTCCAGCCGATCGCCGAGCTTGTCCCGCTCAACATCCAGATCGTAGCTCGTCTGAAGATTCAGCCAGAAGCGATCCGACGTCCCGAAATACCGGGCAAGCCGAAGGGCAGTGTCTGCCGTAACGGCCCTCTGGCCATGGACGATCTCGTTGATCCGACGGGGCGGAACACTGATGTCCTTGGCCAGCCGATACTGGCTGATGCCCATCGGCTCAAGGAACTCCTCAAGCAGGACATCGCCCGGATGGACCGGAGCCAGATGTGTGGTGGCCATGCTACCTCCTAGTGGTAGTCGACGATCTCGACGTCGAATGCATCTCCAGCGCGCCAGACAAAGCACAGCCTCCACTGTCGGTTGATGCGGATGCTGTATTGGCCTGCCCGGTCCCCCTTGAGCTTCTCGAGTCGATTCGCCGGAGGAATTCTCAAGTCGTCGAGCGAGGCCGCGGCGTCGAGCATCCGCAGCTTTCGCAGTGCGACGCGCTGGACGTCCGCCCCGAGAGCCTTGATGCGTTCTCGATGGAAGAGGCGCTCAGTGTCTCGGTCTCCGAAGCTCTTGAGCACCCGAAACCATAACGCCGCGCGTTATTAACGTCAAGCGTTATTATCTTGGGGAGCGCGATCTAACGACTTTGGGTTTAACCTGCGGGAGCAACATGCCGACCGGCGGTTGTGAGGTGCAAGCCGAACAACCGTCCGACCCTCCCGCCTACCCCGTCAGATTCAAACCCCAGTTAGGCAGGCTTCTCCTCGCAGGACGACGGGGACTATCCTGATTTTGCACACTGAAGGGTCAACCACGCTGTTGGCGCTCGGCAAATAGGTCCAGATACCGACCAAAAGCGAAGCCGACCCTCCCGCCTACCCCGTCAGATTCAAACCCCAGTTAGGCAGGCTTCTCCTCGCAGGACGACGGGGACTATCCTGATTTTGCACACTGAAGGGTCAACCACGCTGTTGGCGCTCGGCAAATAGGTCCAGATACCGACCAAAAGCGAAGACTCGATAGGTCTTCCTTCCCGTGATCTCGTGGAGGATGCCTAGCTCTTCCATGGCATTCGTCAACGCATTGGCTGCTGGCTGGGAGAGCGTAGTGACCTCTTGGACGCGCTTGACGTTGACGATTGGGTTCTTGAAGAGGTCCTCCAAGAGTTGCAGTGCGGATCCTGTCCGACGGCCGAGTCGCTCGTTGATCTCCGCCCTGGTTTCTTCTCTGAGGCTCACGATACGTCGAGCAGTGTCTGTAGCCTCAGCGGATACTGATGCCACGCCCTCCAGGAAAAACTCAAGCCAGCCCTCCCAATCTCCCTTCTCACGGATGGCCTGTAGTCGGTCGTAGTACTCCTGTCGATGGCGTTTGAAGAAGATCGACAGATACAGAATCGGCTCCCGCAGCACACGTTCGTGGACCAGTACAAACGTGATGAGGAGACGTCCAATGCGGCCGTTTCCGTCTAGGAATGGATGGATGGTCTCGAACTGGGCATGGGCCAGTCCGACTCGAATCAGGATCGGGAGCGCTGTGTCCGCATGCAGAAAGAGTTCCAACTGATGCAACGCGCTCGTCATCTCACTCACGGGCGGTGGGACAAAGCGTGCAGTCGCTGGAGTGGGACCACCGATCCAGTTCTGCGAGCGCCGAAACTCCCCGGGCGTCTTTGCGGGCTCGCCACCCCGAACTCCGAGCATGAGTTTCTCGTGGATCTCACGAATCAGCCGCAACGATACCGGCAGGGCCTCCACGCGTTCCAGCCCATACCGAAGGGCGTCGATGTAGTTGGTGATCTCACGGATATCGACCTTTCGATCAGCACGCTCGAGTTGAGCTTCGTACTCTAGTAGGTCCACCAACGACGCCTCAGTCCCCTCAATCTGGCTGGAGAGCACTGCCTCGCGTCGAACGTACATATAGACGAACAGGTCTGGATCGGGCAGGATCTCAGCGGAGCCAACGAGGCGCCCAAGCGCCAGGGTGGCCCTCTCCAGATGGTCTGCGAGCCGCTCCAATCGTAGGTCAGTTGGGGGAAGGTCGTTGGGCACAAATGCCTGGCCCCCCCCGGGCTGAGGGACGAACCTACCTGCACGGGTGGCTTGATCCGGAGCCATGCGATCACCTCAGGAAACTTTTGAGACGGGGCCCTGCCATAAGAATAAGGCGTTAACCTTATTTGTAGGCAAGAGTCCAATAAGGCACTCATTGCGAGGCTGAGACCCGGAAAGCGGAGGAGCCTCAGTGGGGAAAGCCAACCGCCCGGGGTTGTGGCGAAGGGTGGCGGAGGGCGCCCAGGCGACCTGTTGAAGACTGTCTAACGACTTTGCGTTTTTACTGCGCACCACGACGTCTACCCGGAGCGGGAGCCGCAAGGCAAGTGCTCCGGACCCTCAACGCTCACCCTGTCAGCAGCAAACCCTTGTTAGACTTCGCAGCTTCGCGTCTACCCCGCCCCAGCCAATAGTAATACCAACCGAACCAGTAGGTTACACAAAAATGTATTGCTCGTTGTTCAGGGAATTTGAGATTAGTTTGAAAGCCGACCAGATTGTACAGATTGCCGGCCAGATTGTCCTGCCGTAATTGGACTACGGCATGTGGGCGTTTGCCGGTGCGCGGATCTTTCAGGCCGACCGGGCGCATTGGACCGAATGCCAGCGCATCACGTCCGCGCCCAGCAATGATCTCGATGGGTAGGCAACCCTCAAAAAAATGATGGGCTCCCGCCTTGACGCCACTGGCGATGGCATCTTCGAAGGATTTTAATTCGATACGCTCGGCTTGTATTAGCGCGGCTACAAAGGCTTCGTATTCAGGCTTGTTGAACGGGCAATTGATGTAATCGCCACCATCTCGCTCACCACGACCATAGCGTGAAGCACGGAAGGCAATTTCCATATTGATCGAATCGTAATTAACGATCGGCGCGACGGCATCGAAGAAGAACAGATGCTCCTCGCCACTGAATTTGGCTATAGACAGGGACAGAGCGTTGGAAGTTAACGGTCCAGAGGCAATAACTGCTGGTTTTTGAGGTATTTCGGCGATTTCCTCGCGGATGACCTCTATCTGCGAATTGCCGTGGATGCGCTCGGTGATAGTGCGGGCAAAAAGCTCACGATCTACCGCGAGAGCGCTACCAGCCGGGAGCGCAGTTAATTCCGCACATTCGAGGAGCATCGAACCAAGGCGGCGCAGCTCATTTTTGAGGACTCCGGAGGCTCGGTCGGGTAGGTTTGAACCGAGAGAATTTGAGCAAACGAGTTCCGCCAGATCCGCTGTTTGATGGGCGCCGGTGTTTTCAGCAGGCCGCATCTCATACAACTTAACCCGGATGCCACGCTGGGCAGCTTGCCAGGCGGCTTCGCAGCCGGCCAATCCGCCACCCACGACGATCAATTCATGAAGTGTATTAGAATTCATTGGGACAATTTTACCATTTGGGCTTTGGAGTGAATGCCTGCTGTATAATTAAGAATGAATGAGTAAAGATGGCATCAAACAATCAATTTGAAGTTTATCTAAAGGAAGCGCTGCAAATTACAAATGCCAGGTGGGCAGTCCTGGTGGAATTTGTCGATCATGCGTGGGATTTGCAGGCTACCGTCAAGCTCTCGAAGCTTCGCCGGGATGATCTCGTAAAATTTATCAATTCGTCTCGCGGATCTGCATGGCTCTCTGGCGGTTTAGCGGGAGGGCACTCACGTTCTCGAAAGACATCCATAAAAGATAATTTTGATTGCGCCCGCGTTTATCTTTTCCCGGTTAAGGATATGCAGTCCCTCATTCTGGTTGGCATCGATACAATGATGGCAAATGAGCAGCGAGTCTGGCATTTGCTTGCTTCGATGATGGGCTCAGTGATAAACCAGTTAATGATCCTTTCCCCTGCGAATCTGATACCAGAAGTTCAAGCGGGGATTTCCTATGATCTCCCCCAGGGTCTTGAAAAAATGCTTGGCGCAGTTGTCCGTTATATTCCTTGCCAGGCAGCCTGGCTGGCTATCCATAGTGGTGATGTACTGGAAATTAAAGCGCAGTCCAACTTTCCTGCCAAGCTGCAGGAGAAAATCGCAATTGATTCAAGCGAGGTCTTACGCCGGATCAATCTAACCCGACGCAGTCAGACCATTAAGCGAGACGATCCCAAGTGGAATTCATTACCATTTCATAATCAACTCAAAAAAGCTGAAGTTTGGGTGGGGATACCGTTGGCAATCGGTAAGCGTCTGATCGGGATATTGGCGATCTGGCGCGACACGGACTTTAGTTCTGATGAGTGGGAACAACTCTTGCAGATCGTTGCATATATCACTCCGTCGGTAGAATTAATGGTCACATTTGATGAGATTTCCTCTCATTTGCGTCGCCTGGCAATGTTGAATGATTTTGCATTAACGATTTCATCTGCCAAAAATCTTGAACAAATAGTCCGGCGGGTATTCGCACTTTTAGCCCGGTCATTTGGAACAGAATTAGTCACACTAACCTTGTTGTCTACAGACCGCAAAGACCTGCGGGAATACCGAAATTTATCAGGCAAAGTTGATTCGCATATCTTTTCTTTGGAAAGGTACCCATCCATTTCCCTGCTCGAAAGCGGAAAGATATTGCGGATAGATAAAATTAGTG
>CAVVTU010000008.1:0-162201 GCA_963751265.1 uncultured Gemmatimonadales bacterium
ACGACTTTGGAACTCTGCTGTCAGGAGCATGATGCCAGGCCGGGGTCACGTGTTGCAGAACGCGTGGCCCCGGAGCTCAAGTGCCTACCCTGCAGCAGCAGTTCCTTGTTAGGACGTGAGGTGGCCGCTACCCACCAACCTGCGTCTGAACCACAACCGGTACGTCGAGCGGACCGACGCCGACGTAGGAAAAGTGACCTCCCACGAAGTCGGTCTGACTCAGCGGCTGTATGGGGATTTGCAGACGGAACGAGCCAACATACTGCCCCTCGCTCCCGAATACGTCGACCTCCTTGCCGGGTTGGCCCATGTCGCCTGCAATCTGCACGAAGAGCAGCCCGTTGTCGGATGCGTGGAGGCTCTGAACGATGTCCGGCGCGAAGGCGACGTGCTCGTACATCCCCGCCACCCTCCTTACCGCCACCTTCTCCGAGTCGGAGAAGACGGATGGCCGATGCCTCGTTTCGATGATTCCGAGGGTGTCTCCACCAAGCGTCCGATGAATCAACCGGAGCGAGTCACTCATCGCCATCCAGAGCGTCCCGTCGGGAGCGAGGGTCCAGATGAGCCTCCGCTTGAGGTGCCGAACCGCTTTCACCCATTCCTGATTGCGCCCTACGATGGGCACGGCGGCCTGGGGACTCGGCGGGTAGGCCATGGGTGGGAAGGTATCCAGGACTTTGCCCGTCGTATCCACGCGGAAGATCCCCGCACCCGCCCCGAAGGAAGCGTGATCTAGAAGCGCTCCGCCGGCATCGAACGTAGCCGGATATATGCGTCGATTGACCCCCTGGAACATCGGCCGTGGTGCAGTCTTCACGAACCTGCCCACCGAATCGAAGACCGAATAGCGCATCTGGAACGGCTCGGGGACCCACAAACGCCCCTCGGCGCTCCAGGCAAGTGCCGCAGGATCCGAAAGCTCACCCGGACCCTTTCCTGGCCCACCGAATGCCCGGACGAACTGTCCGTCGCTTCCGAAAACACGGATCGACGAAGCAAGCATATCGAGAACGAAGAGCTGGCCGTTAGGGCCGTCACTTACAGCCATCAACGGTCCGATGAACTGGCTGTCCTTGCTTGCGGACACCGCACCGATCTGAAAGACCTCTCGCGGGCGCACGCTGTCAGGTGCAGGCAGCGGCGCCTGGGCCAGGTTGACCGTTATTGGAATGGTGCCGACAGTGTCGATCCGAAATGAGGCCGACTCGCGCCTCGCTGTTTGAGAGCAGGCGGCTGTAGTGCAGAGAATCCCAAGCACAGCGATGGGGGTCCGTCTCATTCCGGGTCCTCTCACGTCCTAACGACTTTGGGTTTAACCTGCGGGAGCAACATGCCGACCGGCGGTTGTGAGGTGCAAGCCGAACAGCCGTCCGACCCTCCCGCTTACCCCGTCAGGTTCAAACCCTTGTTAGGGGGACACGTCTCCGGCCGTCTTCCCCACCCCCTCGCCGTAATGGTCCAGGAGTGACTTCTTCGCCTCCTTTAGAAGACTGCCACCCGCGGCCTGAGTGACGTACTCCAGGAAGCCAGTCGTGTACCAGTCCCCTCGGTCACGGAAGTAAACCTGCACACCGGGAAGGGCCACCCAGTCCCGGATCATCCGCTCGACTGCAGCCCAAGATTCGTCGTCGAGTGATCCCTCGCGACGGAGGAGGTACTGCTGCTCCAGGCCGCGGAATAGAGCGTTCATCAATCCGCGGAATCGGGCTTGATCTCCCGGATTCAGCGCCTCAGGATTGGCTCCACCCTGCACCAATAGTCTGCCCAGTTCCGGGTCCGCGGCCACGGTCAGCGACACGTCGGAGACGCGCGCCGCGAGATCCCTTCCCGCGTCGTGGCGAGCCTGTCGCGTACTCGCCTTGACTTGCGCCGCAACGTAGAGCAGAGACACGACGACCGCGACGGCCCCCACCACCTGAGCGATGGCGTCGAGCGCAGACCAATTCAATAGACGTCTCCCGAAATGGCGGGTGTCCCCCTAACGATCTTGCATTTCTACTGCGCCACTCGAGAACCCGAGGCCCTCGGCGACGCTCCACACCCAATTGAGCCGGCGGCGCGATATGCGCAAGAGCAGTAGCAAATGCTTGTTATATCGGCCGCCACGGGCGGAGCCTCGAACACCTTCGAAGGCGAGGCCGACGAGCTCGTTCGATCCCCGGATTCTCAGCGCGCGGTCCTCTGCGACGAACTCAGACCTCGAGGGCGGCGTATCGAGGTCGCGCGGCGGATCTCCGAATCGATCAGCGCGCCGACCGGAGTGCGAACGAGAGGCTTCGCCCGCCGCCAGACTGCGGACTCATACCTCAGGAAGACCTGAAGTTGCGGTTCGTGCCCGCGGAGCTATTCGGCGACCAGGCGGCCACATAACGACTTTGGGTTTCTGCTGCGCACCACATTGCTCACCCGAAGCACGAGCTGCAAGGCGAGTGCTCCGGACCCTCAGCGCCCACCCGCGCAGCAGCAAACCCTTGTTGTGAAGCGAGCCTCATATTATGCTTGCCGTTAAGCATTAATACAACCGCGCCGACAGGACAGGTCCCGAGTGATCGTCTCCTTCAGTGACCGCGGCACGAAGGACATCTTTGACGGCGTGGACTCAAAGGCGGCTCGCAGGACGTTACCGCTCAACCTTCATGCAAGAGCTGGCCGGACACTTGACCAATTGAACGCTGCGGTGTCCTTGAAGTCACTGTCCCTTCCAGGTTTGAGGCTGGAGAAGCTGAAGGGCGACCGTGCGGGTCAGCATTCGATCCGAGTCAACGACCAGTATCGAGTCTGTTTCACCTGGTCCGACTCGGGGCCCGACGGGGTCGAGATCGTCGACTACCACTAGAGCACCCAGCTCTAAGGAGCATCGCGAGCCATGTTGCTACCGAAGAATCGCCGCCCGACCCTGCCCGGGGAGATCCTCCTCGAGGATTTCCTGGTCCCCCTCGGGATGACGCAGAAGGAAGCCGCCGAGCGCCTGAAGATCTCCTATCCCAGGATGAACGAGATCGTGAAGGGGAAGCGCGCCGTGACGCCCGATACCGCATTGCGACTTAGCCGGTTCACTGGCACGGAGCCTGAGTTCTGGCTGAACCTCCAGCAGGCCGTTGATCTCTGGGATGCGCTACATTCCGAGACTGCCACGGACCTGAAGAACATCAAGCCGGCTCAGGTCGCCTGACCCCTCAGCAACACTCGATCTCGCTTTATAACGACTTTGGGTTTAACCTGCGGGAGCAAGATGCCCACCGGCGGTTGTGAGGTGCAAGCCGAACAACCGTCCGACCTTTCCGCCTACCCCGTCAGGTTCAAACCCTTGTTAGCCAGCGACCCCGGCGGTATGATGATATGTCATACCACGTCGGAGGGGTTGTGCCCAAGACCAAAGTAGCAGTCACCCTGAGCCAAGAGATTCTCCGGGATCTCGATGCCTTGATCGCCGACCGGCGGTTTCCGAACCGAAGCCAGGCCGTTGAGACGGCACTCGCCGAGAAGTTGGAGCGCCTCTCGCACGCGCGGCTCGCGCGAGAGGCAGCAAAGCTCGACCCGGCAGAGGAAAAGGCCCTTGCTGAGGAAGGGATGGGCATTGAGCTCGCGGCATGGCCAGAATACTGAGGGGCGAGATTCGCTGGGCCGACCTGGATCCCACCCGAGGTAGGGAGCAGGCGGGTCAGCGTCCAGTCCTCATCTTGAGCCACGATGTCTTCAACGACCGCTCGGGAACGGTGATCGCTGTGGCTTTGACCAGCCAGGAGCCGCGGGCGGGGTTTCCGCTCACCCTCGAGTCCACCGCATCCGGGCTCCCGAAGCGGTCGTGGATCAAGATCAGCCAGATCAGGACACTGGCCGCCGAACGGATCGGCCGGCGGATCGCACGCGCCACCGAAGAGGAGCTTGCCCGGACGATTGAGGGTCTCAACGAGATCGTCGGTGGGTAGCAGCCACCTGCTTGCCCAATAGCATTCCCTGATCGCTGGCTAACGACTTTGGGTTTCTGCTGCAGGAGCATGATGCCGACCCGGAGCGCGAGCCGCCAGGCGAGTGTTTCCGGACCTCGCAGCTTACCCTGTCAGCAGCAAACCCTTGTTAGCTGGCATACCCCCGTTCGGACTCGATCTTGACGAGTAATTCCTTCAGCATCTCATTGTACTCATCCCCATCCATGCCGTGATGAACGCGACGGTGGCATGAAGGACAGAGCGCGATGACCCAATGAGGGTCGTCCGGACCTCCGTCCGCGATGCGGCGCACGTGATGCGGCTCGAGATACGGCTTGTTCTTCTTTGTCTTGAAGGGGGCTGGCGCGCCACATCCCTCACAGAACCCCCTCGCCCTCCTTAGAACATACTGCTTGACCGCCTCGCTCCGATGGCGTACGAGCTCACGGCGTTCCTTCGGCGGAAGGTCCTCAGAGGCGCGTGACACCGCGAGCTCGCGCAATTCCGCCATCGACATGCCGGAGTAGCGTGGCCGCGCAGGTTCCCGAACAACTGTGGCAATACCGGCAAGGCCGGGATCCGAGAGGTCCAACTCGAACACGTACGCACGCCGAAGCGCCCCATCGGTATCCGCGGCTTGCTGCTCGAAGTGATTCAGGTAGGTGGCTTCCCCCATGTACTTGTAGGTGCCGCTGCCGTGCTCTGAGAACAGGTGCATCGTCTTGCCATCGCTCTGGTGGTCGCGGATCGCGCGATTGCCGCGGATCATCTCCATGTCACCAGATTGGCCCTCCCCGAAGTAGAGGTACGATCCTGTCTCCGGGTCGAAGCCGTCGACGTAGCCGTGAGCGTGACCAGATGAGCCGGTAAACAGGAAGACCAGCGGATGATCCGCCGGCGTGCTGATGCCTCCCTGTTGCTGACCCCGGTACGTCGCATGGATGTCGACGGAGCGGTTATAGACCTCACCGACTCTGTAGAGGGCCATCAGTAACACCTTGGAAGGGAACCGCCGGAACTGGGCGTTTGAATAGCGGTGAAGGTCGTCGCATGCCAGCTAACGATCCTGCATTTCTACTGCGCCGCTCGAGAACCCAAGGCACCCGGCGACGCTCGATACCCAATTGAGCCGGCGGCGCGTCGAGCGCAAGCGCAGTAGCAAATGCCTGTTATATCGGCCGCCACGGGCGGAGCCTCGAACACCTTCGAAGGCGAGGCCCGCGAGCTCATTCGAATCCCCGGACGCTCTGCGCGCGGTCCTCTGCGACGAACTCAGACTTCGAAGGCGGCTTATCGAGGTCGCGCGGCGGATCTTCGAAACGAACAGCGCGCCGACCGGAGTGTGAACGAGAGGCTGCGCCCGCTGCTAGACTGCGGACTTCTACCTCAAAACGAGCTGGAGTTTCGGTTCGTGCCCGCGGAGCTATTCGGCGACCAGGCGGCCATATAACGATCTTGCATTTCTACTGCGCCGCTCGAGAACCCGAGGCGCCCGGCGACGCTCGATACCCAATTGAGCCTGCGGCGCGACGAGCGCAAGCGCAGTAGCAAATGCCTGTTATATCGGCCGCCACGGGCGGAGCCTCGAACACCTTCGAAGGCGAGGCCCACGAGCTCATTCGAATCGCCGGACGTCCAGCGCGCGGTCCTCTGCGACGAACTCAGACCTCGAAGGCGGCCTATCGAGGTCGCGCGGCGGATCTTCGAAGCGAACAGCGCGCCGACCGGAGTGCGAACGAGAGGCTGCGCCCGCCGCTAGACTGCGGACTTCTACCTCAAAACGAGCTGGAGTTTCGGTTCGTGCCCGCGGAGCTATTCGGCGACCAGGCGGCCATATAACTCGTCTCTCTACTGCCCCAACCCTCCGTCTCTTTACCGGGTTGGACGGCTCACCCCGCAACTTAGTCGGGAAAGCCGGGACCGCGACAGGCCCCGACCGATCCCGGATTTCGCCCGCAAGGCCGTTGCGCGTTCTCCTGCGGATGGGGAAGCGTAGCTCCGCCGTCGGTCGGCTCGCTCCTGTTGCGTCCTAGGCGTCGCCTGGGTTGTCCAGGGGGCTTCTCACGCCGAATCCACGCTGATCCGTCACGTGCAGGTAGATCATCGTGGTCCTGACGTCCTTGTGGCCCATGAGCTCCTGGACCACGCGGATATCGTAGCCGTCCTGGAGCAGATGCGTGGCGAACGAGTGGCGGAAGGTATGGCAGGTGATCGTCTTGGGGATCCGGGTGGCGCGGGCGGCGGCCTTCATGGCCCTCTGCACGGCGCTTGGGTCGAGGTGGTATCGGCCGAGCCGACCCGTGGCGGGGTCCGGCGTCTGCCTGGACGCGGGGATCACGAACTGCCACATGAGCTCTCGGCCGGCCTTCGGAGACTTCCGGTCCAGGGCGCCGGGCAGCCTGGCCCATCCTCCGCCCGCTGCCATGTCCGCGTGATGCAGCCGCTCCACTCGTTTGATCTGGCGCTTCAGGGCGTCCGCGGCATACCGGGGCAGCACGGTGATCCGATCCTTTCGGCCCTTTCCGTCCCTGACCGTGATCTCCTTGGTGTCCAGGCCGACATCCTTCACCCTCAGGCTCAGACATTCGTCCAGGCGCAGCCCGGACCCGTACAGCAGGCTTCCGACCAGGCGCTTCACGCCCGAGAGCTCCCGCAACACCCGGCGGACCTCGTGCCTGGACAGCACCGTGGGCCTGCGCGAGGCGCCCCGGGCCCGGGGAATGTCCTCCACGCCGTCCAGCCCGAGAACCTCACGGAACAGGAACACCAACGCCGAGGCGGCCAGGTTCCGGCTCTTCGCGGCCAGTCGCCGCTCGTTCGCGAGATAGGCGAGGTAGCGCTCGACGTCGGGGCGCCCGAGCACGGCCACGGGCCGGTCCCGGGTGAACCTCAGGAAGCGCGCCATCCAACCCAGGTACGATTCCTCGGTCCTGGGGCTGTACTCTCGGGTGCGTAGGATCCGCCGTGCCTGGCGCAACAGGGCGTGGCGTTGGGTGCTGGGGGATCGTGGCTCCATTCCCCACACTCCCTGACGGCCTGCGGCTCGGGAATGTCGGGATCGGCCACCTCAGGCTCCGGCGTACCAGAGCACCGCGAAGAAGTGGCAGGTGGTGCCTCCGAGCACGAAGAGGTGCCAGATGAAGTGGTGGTAGGGCAGCCGCCGGGCTCCGTAGAACGCGACGCCTCCGGTGTAGAGCAGGCCGCCCGCGGCCAGCCACCCGATCCCGGCGGGCGGCATGCGCACCACCAGGGGGTGGATGGCGATCACCATCAGCCAGCCCATGACGAGGTACATGGCCGTGGACACCTTCGGATGCCGCACGCCCGCGATCAGCTTCGAGCCGACTCCGACGGCGGCCGCACCCCACACGAGGCCGAAGAGCGTCCACCCCCAGGCCCCCCGCAGCACGCCGAGCGTGAAGGGGGTGTACGTGCCGGCGATGAGAAGGTAGATGGCGGCGTGGTCGATCTTCTGCAGTCGGGCCTTGAGGGGTCGGCTCGGGGGCACGGCGTGATAGCCGGCCGACGCGAGATAGAGCAGGAGCACGGTTGCGCCGAAGATGCTGCTGCCGACGATGCCGGCGGCGTCTCCCCGGCTGACGGCGCTCACGACCAGCACCGGGATCGCGGCCAGGGCGCCCGCGAACCCGAGCCAGTGGCTGATGCTGTTGGCCAGCTCTTCCTTCGGCGTCATGCGCGTGCTCGCGTCCCTTCGCGCTCCATGGATCCCGTGCTCATCACCGCCCCACGGCCACCGACAGCCCCAAGCCACCGCCGCCCGCGGCAACCTGCGCGCGCACGTCGACCCGTTGCCAGCGGTGCGGCTTGAAGAGCTGGGCGACGCCCACGCCGGCCAGCGCGCCCACGGCGGCGCCGAGCGCGGCGCCCTTCCCTACCGTCCATCCGCTCAACTCCCCTCCCACGGGGTTGCTCTGATCCCGGTTCACGGCGGCGAACCCGCCGACGAGGGCGCCGAGGACGCCGCCCATCAACCCGCCCACGTACCGCTCGGGCTGCTGGGTCTTCCACACGCTGGCCGTGGCGATGTCGGCCCAGGCCAGGTTCATCGTCCGGTCGTCCCCGAGCGCGAGACCGAGGCTGTCCTGCGTCAGCCGGGCGACGTCACCCACCACCGATCCACCCGTCGTCCCGACGGCGTACTGCACCCGCACGTGGTCGTTCATGGACAGGTGGTGGGTCGTCTGGGCGGCGAGCGCCGTCGGGACGATCGTCTGCAGGGCGAGCATCCAGCCGAGCGTCCTCGAGATTCTCATCCTGCGCTGCTCCGACAAGAGGGGATTTGGTCGTTGCGGGCGGCTCCGGGCCGGTCTTCGTCGCAACCTTCCTCCATCCCTACGCTCCGTCCAGCTTCACGATTTCGGCCCTCACGGCCCCTCCGTCCTCGGTGAACAGGCGTGCGACGGTCACGGGAAGATCGAAGCGCCGGGGCCCGGCGCTCCCGGGATTCAGATACAGCACACCGGCCCGCTCCTGCGCCAGGGGACGGTGCGTGTGCCCGCTGACCACCACTTGGATCCCGACCCCCTCGGGGTCCAGATCCAACGTGTCCAGGTCGTGCAGCACGTAGGCGAGCGGTCCGACAGGGGGGTCGGCGGGCACCCCGTCTCGGGTCCCGAGATCGACGACTTCCGTGTCCGGCAACGGCCCCGCGGCGCCTCCGTCCGTGTTGCCGCGGATCGCCCTCACCGGCGCGAGCTCCCCGAGCTGCTGCAGGATCTCGGCGCGTCCGACGTCCCCGGCGTGGATGATCAGCTCGCTGTCCGCCAGCGCTTCCAGAGCTTCGGGACGCAGGAGCCCGTGGGTGTCCGAGATCACGCCGATCGTGCGCACGCTTCCTCCGTCATCGGGCGTTCGTTCCTATCTTGCAATCGGTTCTCTTCGTCCTTCGTCCTACACCTGGCCCGCGGACGGGTCCGCGGCGGGAGCTGACCGTGGAGCTTCCTTTCTTCACCTTCGACGTCTTCACCGACCGCGTCTTCGGCGGCAACCCGCTCGGCGTATTCCCCGACGCGGCCCACCTCCCCTCCGAGCTCATGCAGAAGCTGGCCCGGGAGATGGCCTACTCCGAGACCGTATTCCTCGGTCCGCCCGAAACCGCCGAGGGCACGGTGCGCGTGCGCATCTTCACGCCGGGCAAGGAGGTGCCGTTCGCCGGCCATCCGACCGTGGGCACCGGGGTCTTCGTGGCCTCCGCCGACTTCCGCGGCTACGGCGGAGCGGGGGCACCTTCCGTCGATCCCGACGGTGCCCGCACGGTCGTCCTCGAGGAGAACGTCGGGCCGGTTCCGGTCGAGGTGCGTTTCCGCGACGGCGTGCCGGTCTCGGGCCGCCTCACCGCCGCGATGCCTCCCGAGATCCGTCCTTCGCCCGTGCCCTCCGACGTCCTGGCGGACATGCTCGGACTCGACGCTTCCGACATCCGCGACGATACCCTCCGCCCGGCGATGGTCTCGTGTGGGCTGCCGTTCTACGTGGTCCCGGTCGCCTCGCTCGACGCGGCGTGGCGCGCGCGCCTGGCTCCCGCTCTCTGGCGGGAGCACGTCGCACGGCTCTGGGCCGACCATGTCTACGTCGTGGCCATGGAGGCCGAGCAGCCCGACGTCGACGTGCACGTGCGCATGTTCGCGCCGGCCGTGGGGGTGCCGGAGGATCCGGCCACGGGTTCGGCGGCTGCCGCGCTCGGGGGCTACCTGGCGGCGACGGACGGTGGATCCGACGGGACCCTCCGGTGGGTGGTCGAGCAGGGCCTCGAGATCGACCGGCCGAGTCGGCTCGTGGTCGAGGCCGATCGAGAGGGAGGAGCGACCACTCGGGTCCGCGTGGGCGGTGACGCCGTCCTGGTGAGCCGCGGCACGCTCTTCGTGCCGGAGCCGTAGGCTTGGGTCCCGGGGCGGTCCGCCTTCTCTGGGGCGCCTTCGGCGTTCTCCTGGTTCTGGCGGCCCTCACCTGGATTCTGGCTCCGAGTGTCGTGGGTCGGCGCCTGAACGGGGTGGTGCGCGCCGCTCCACGTCCTCCTTCGGCCGCGACCCTCGCGCTCCACGGCTCGCTGGAGGTGGCCGACCTGCATGCCGACGCGCTCCTCTGGAAGCGTGACCTACTCCGGCGCGGGCGCTGGGGCCACGTCGATGTCCCGCGCCTGATCGAGGGGCGGGTGGCCGTCCAGGCGTTCACGGTCGTGACCAAGGTCCCGAGGGGAGCCAACATCGAATCCAACCGCTCCGATTCCGACCTCATCGCCTGGTTGGCGCTCCTCCAGGGATGGCCGGCGGCGACCCGCCGAAGCCTCATGCAGCGGGCGCTCTTGCAGGCCTACCGACTGCGCGAGACCGCCGAGCGGTCTGCGGGTGCGCTCACGCTCCTCGAGACCCGGACCGACCTCGCGACCCACCTCGAGCGGCGGCGCGAGGGCGCCGCGGTCACTGCGGGCTTTCTGGGCATGGAAGGCGCGCACGCCCTCGGGGGCGAGCTGGCCAACGTGGATCTGGCCTTCGAGGCGGGCTTCCGACTCATCGGCCTCACGCACTTCTTCGACAACGAGGCGGGCGGCTCGGCCCACGGCGTCACGCGCGGCGGGCTGACCGACTTCGGCGCCCGTCTGGTGGCGCGCATGGAGGCCCTGGAGATGCTGGTGGACCTGGCCCACGCCTCCCCGGCACTCATCGACGACGTGCTCGCCGTAGCCAGGCGCCCCGTCGTGGTATCCCACACGGGGGTGCGCACCACGTGCGACAACCGGCGCAACCTGGACGACGTGCGGCTGCAGGCGGTCGGGAAGGCGGGCGGGCTGGTGGGCATCGGGCTCTGGGACACAGCCATCTGCGGCGAGAGCCCCTCGGACTGGGCGCGCGCGGTGCGCCACGCGGCCGACGTCGCGGGCCCGGAGCACGTGGCGCTCGGCTCGGACTGGGACGGCGCTGTGCGCTCGATCGTCGATGCGGCGGGCACGGCCCACCTGACCGGCGCCCTGCTCGATGCGGGCTTCGCCGACCAGGAGGTGCGTGGAATCATGGGTGACAACGCGATCCGGCTTCTCCTGGAGACGCTCCCCGCGTCCGGCGAGGGCGCGCCAGGTCCGGCCGAGAAGGGCCGGCACACGACGGGTTGAGGCGAGAGCCCGGCGTCCCGGGGATGGAACGCTACCCCGCGTCCGGCTCCAGTGCGCCCCTGATGGCGGCGCTCAGCAGCTCGCGCGGCGGCACTCCCGTGAGCTCCCCGTCTTCATGTCGGTACACCCGACAGCACGCCCCCTGGCCACCGATCCGCCCTTCCCAGGGGTGACCAGGGGCCACGTCGTCGCCGTTCACCAGAATGGTGGGAGACCCGAACCCGCGGGCGTGCTCGGGGCACCGGGCGTCTCCGGTGCTCCACTCGGTCCACACCGCCGCGACTCCGGCTTCGCGCAGCACCGACGTCAGCAGCTCGCGGGCCGCCTTCACGTTCGGGCAGCCCGGATCGTGGATGAGCTCGACGTGCAGACGCAGCGCCGTAACGACCTCCCGGATGGGGGGGCTCCGGAGCGCTCGGGCCTTCCCGCCCGGCTCGGAGTGTCCCCTTTCGGCCCTCCCTACCCCGAATCCCTCCGCAAGAGCCCGCGATCGACGGGTGGCGGTCGGAACGCTCGCCGCCCGGGGCGAGGTGGACGGAGTCGGGATCCGTTGATACGATTGATTCTTGATCGTAGGACTGCACGTTCCCGCCGCGAGGTCCAACTCCATCGATGAAGAGGGTCTGTGCGTGGTGCCATCGCCCGATGGGCGATGCCCCGTCTCCGTCGGGTGATCACTGGATCACGCACGGGATCTGTGAGGACTGTCGTGACAAGGTCCTCTCGGAGATGGGTGTGCCCCTGAGCGAGTTCCTCGACGCCCTTCCCCAGCCGGTCGTCGTGGTCGACGGAGACGCGGTCGTCCTGGACGCGAATGCCTCCGCGCGCGAAATGGACGGCGACGGCGGCTTCCGCGCGAACCGGCTCCTCGGCGAGGTCTTCGAGTGCGTGAACGCGACCAAGTCCGGCGGGTGCGGCCGAACCATCCACTGCTCGGGATGCACGATCCGCCACACGGTCGAGCACACGTTCGAGACCGGTGAGGCCCAGCTGCGTGTGCCCGCGAGCCTGACGACGGGATCGGACGAACACCCCGAAGAGGTGGGTCTCTATATCACGACCGAAAAGGTGGGCGGCCGCGTCTTCCTCAGGGTCGACGCGCGCACCGACCGTACCTAGACCACGTCTGCCCCGGCTCGGCGAGCCGTTCGGGCGCTGTGCGGTTGCGATTTCAACGTTCACGGGACACCGTTTGTCGTCCACGACATGACGAGTTGCCGCGCTCTGCCTCCTGTGCCCTACCCCGGTTGGAGCGCACCGACCATCCCTGGAGATTCGATGCATAGACGGTTCGCTGGGCGGCCCTTCGCGCCCCTCACCCTCGTGCTCGCCCTGGCCCTCGCCTCGGTGGCCGTCGCACCCGCACGCGCCTCTGCGCGCGTGGCCCCGACCGCCGTCGCACACGCGCGGCCCGGCGTGCGCGCTGTGGCCTCCGACACCGTGCGGGGCCGGGTCCGGGGGCCCGATGGCGAAGCGGTGCCCGAAGCCGAGGTCTACCTGGTCGAGATCGACCGCTCGGTCCTCACCGACGCGTCGGGCCGCTTCCGGTTCGGGCACGCACCCGACAAGACGTTCACCTTGCGTGTGAGCGCCCCGGGCTACGCCTCTTCGGTGGTTCGGGTGGACGGGTCGTGGGGAGCGCCGCTCGTCGTGGACCTGAAGGCCAACGCGTTCGAGCTGGAGCCGCTCACCGTGAGCGCCACCCGCCGCGCGTTGACGGCGGAGAACTCCCCCCTTCCGGCCGTCTCCTTCGGCCGCGAGCAGCTCGACAAGGGCTTCAACGTCTCACTCTCGCACACCCTCGAGGAAGTGCCGGGCGTGCACACCCTGAGCACGGGCGGTGAGATCGGCAAGCCGGTAATCCGGGGGATGCGGGGCCCGCGTGTGCTCGTGCTCGTGAACGGGATGCGCCTGGAGGACTACTCCTGGAGCGACGAGGACGCGCCGTCCGTGGACGCCCAGATGGCGGATCGCGTCGAGGTGGTCCGCGGGCCCGCGAGCGTCCTGTACGGCTCGGACGCTTTGGGCGGCATCGTCAACGTCGCACCCGCGCCGCTCCCCGACGCCTGGGGAGGTCAGCCTGTCATGCATACGTCCGCCACGCTCTACGGGGCCTCAAACAACCGCGAGGGCGGTCTCGGCCTCTCCAACGAGGGCGCCAACGGCTCGTGGAGCTGGCGCGTCCGGGGCATCGGCCGCTACGCGGAGGCGCTCCACACACCGAACGGCGAGCTCGACAACACCGGCTTCTTGTCGGCCAACGGCGAGGGCGCGCTCTCCTACCGGGGCCCGTGGGGCAGCCTCACCACCCGCATCGCGCACTACGGTGGTGAGTTCAAGCTCCTGGAGGTCAACGGCCCGCCTCCGGGTGCACAGGGGGGCCAGGACAAGGGGCCGGAGCGCAAGCTGGCCGACGACCGCGTCCAACTTCTCGGGCGGTTCCCGACCAGCCACATGGTCCTGGAGACCAAGGGCCAGCTCCAGCGCCACTGGCTCCAGGAGGTCGGCGACCTGCCCGACCAGCCGGGCGTGGAAGCCGTCGAGTTCGAGCTCGCGCTCACGACCGCCACCGGTGAGGTGTTGGCCCATCATTCCCTCGATGCGCTCGGAGGCTCGGTCCACGGCACGCTCGGCCTGAGCGCGACGCACCAGGGAAGCGATTCCCGGGCCGGGCGGACGCTCGTGCCCGACGCCACCACCAAGAGCGGGGGCCTCTTCCTTCTCGAGCAGCTCGACCGGGGCCCGTTCACCTTGCTGGGCGGAGCCCGCATCGATGTGCGCAGCCTCGACGCCCAGGGCCACGACCCGCTCGACTACACCGCCGGGTCATGGAGCGCGGGCGGCGTCTATCACTTCTCCGACGCGTTCTCGGCCTCGGCCAACCTCGGGAGCGGATGGAGGGCACCGTCGCTGTTCGAGCTCTTCGCCGACGGACCGCGCATCGGCGACGCGCGCTACGAGATCGGCCGCACGGATCTGAAGCCGGAGCAGAACTTCGACATCGACGCCGGCCTCCACCTGGACGCCGGCCGGGTCCGCGCCGACGTGTCGGCGTACCACAACTTCGTGGTCGACTACATCTACCTCCTCCCGACGAGCGAGCTGCGGGACGGCCTGCAGGTCTTCCGGCACCGGCAGGGAGACGCCCGCCTCATCGGGGGCGAGGGATCCCTCGAGGTCGAGATCACGCCGTTGGTCACGCTCCAGAGCCACGGCGACATGGTGCGCGGCACGCTCGCCACGGACGATACGCCCCTACCCCTCATGCCGCCCGGGCGGCTGGCCAGCGGCGTGGACCTGCACCAGGGCGAGCGGTACCTCTCGGTCGAGGTGGAGCACACATGGAAGCAGACCCGGCTCGCCGAGTTCGATGTGCCGACCTATGCGTATAACCTGCTGAACCTCGGTGCGGGCTTCGACGTCGAGCTGTCGGGGCGCAACGTCGGCATCGACATCCAGGTGCACAACGCGACCAACGAGGCCTACCGGGACTTCCTGAGCCGCTACAAGGCCTTCGCGCTGAACCCCGGCCGGAATGTCACGCTCAGGCTCCACACCCGGTTCTGAGCGAGGCGCCTCCGCCGGCCCGCCGGGAGATCCGGGAGGGGCCGGCGGAGGCCGATCTCGAGATCCCTCCCGCGTCAGGAGGCTCCGGACGCTGGAGTCCCGCCTCACCACCTGTCGGCGCTGCCCGCGTCTGGTCGCATGGCGCGAAAAGGTCGCCCGGGACAAACGCGCCTCCTTCGCCGACGAGACGTACTGGGGGCGGCCGGTGCCCGGGTTCGGCGACGGCCAGGCACGCATCCTGGTGGTCGGCCTGGCGCCCGCGGCCCACGGTGCCAACCGGACCGGCCGGATGTTCACCGGCGACCGCTCGGGCGACTGGCTCTTCCGGGCGCTCCACCGCGCGGGCCTGGCCAACCGGGCCGAGTCGTCCTCTCGCGACGACGGTCTGGTGCTCACGGACGTGTTCATCACCGCGGCCGTGCGGTGCGCGCCGCCGGCCAACAAGCCCACCCCCGCCGAGCGCGACAGCTGCCGGTCGTGGCTCGAGGGCGAGCTCGACCTGCTCGACCGGGTGAAGGTCGTGGTCACCCTCGGGGGTTTCGCCTACGCGCAGATGCTCCGCGTGATGGAGGGGCGAGGCTGCGCCCCGCCCACCCCCCGCCCCCGCTTCGCCCACGGCCGCGAGGTGGCGCTCGCCGGGGGCCCCCCGGTGCTGGCCTCCTACCATCCGAGCCAGCAGAACACCTTCACCGGCACCCTGACCGAGGAGATGTTCGACCGGATCTGGGCGCGCGCGCGCACGCTGGCGGACGCTTAGCCCGAGCCCGAACCCCTCAATCCCCTCCGTCCACCGGTAGCACGAGCCGCACCACGAAGCCCCCTTCCCGACGGTGGTCCGTCTCCATGCGCCAATCATCGCCGAATGAAGATTCGAGTTGCGCCCGCACTCCCCGCACGCCCACGCCGGAGGCGTTCGCCAGATCTTCGGGCGACGCGCCGGGGCCGGTGTCGGAGACCTCCACGACCAGCCGGCCGGACTCGAGCCGCGCGCGCAGCTCGATGCGTCCGCCGTCCGGGAACGGGCTCACCCCGTGCCGGATCGCATTCTCGACCAGGGGCTGCACGATGAAGGGTGGCACGGGCAGCTTCTTCGTCTCCTCGTCGATCTCGACCGACACCTCCAGACGGGGTCCGAGACGGAGTGCCTCGAGATCCAGGTAGTCTTGCGCGAAGCGCCACTCGTCCTGGAGACGGACCATGTCGTCGCCGGTGTCCAGGCCGTATCGGAGCAGACCACCCAGCCGCTCGAGCGCCCGCTCGGAAGCCTCCGCGTCGCGCCGGACGAGCGCCGACAGGGAGTGCAGCGCGTTGAACAGGAAGTGGGGCGACATCTGGGCGGTGACGGCGCGCAGCCGCGCCCGTGCCGCCCTCCGCTCCGCCTGGCGCCGCTCCTCGGACTCCCGCTCCACGGCGAAGAGCGCCGCTCCGATCCGCAGCGCCAACAGCGCGCCCATGGCCCCCACGACCGCCAGCGCCGGCTCGGATGCCTGATGAGGCCCGGCGGCATCGACCGCCCAGCCCGTCAGGAAGAGCGCGGCCCCCGGGATGATCAGCTGCCGGAAGCGGCGTGCCGCGAGCGTTCGCCGCTCCTTCACGGGCGTCGGATCGGGCCGGATCACCGCGAGTCCGGCCGTGAGCGCGAGCGCCAGCCAGCCGGCCAGCCGCACGAAGTCGAGCGCGCTCTCCGGGCTCTCCGGCATGGGGTCCAGGCCGAAGGTCACCAGGAAGTTCCCGAACGCGAAGAAGAGCGCCGAAACCAGCAGGCCGTCGACGACGGGCCCGGCGAGCTCGGCGTCGCGCCAGAACACCAGGAGCGCCACGAAGAAGAGCGAGCCCGCCACCGCGAACTGACCCAGGAGCATGGCCACGCCCTGGGGAAGCGTGACCCATCCCTGCGTCAGCGGCTGGTCCAGGATGAACCGCAGGACGAGCGCGGAGGCTCCCAGCAGGACCAGCAGGCCGTCCAGCGCGATCTCCAGAGCCAGACGCGGCTCGTGGGCGGGGCGCAGCGCCAGGATCGCGCCCTCCGCGAAGGCGATGTGGAACGCCACGAAGAGCAGGAACGAGGCGGACGGGAAGCTCAGCAAGACGTGCGCGAGCTCCGCCCTGGCTGCCAGAGCTTGTCCCAGGGCCGCCAGGAGCGCTCCGGCGGAGATCAGGAGCCACGTGGTCCGGCCTCCGGGCGCCGCCGTGACCCGCGCGCCCATGCAGGCCGACGACGCGGACACGGGCGCCAGCACCATCAGCAGGTCCGCCGCCCACACTCGCCGGAACGGAGAGATGGGCAGGAGCGCCACGAGGCCCGCGACGCATGCAACGGCGGCGAGGAGCAACGCCAGGCGCACCCACACGCCGCCCGGAGAATCCGGAGCGAACGCGGCCGGGAGCTCTCGAACGTCGAGTGACGCGGACGGGCTCCACCGCCCACCCGCGACCCCGCGCGGCGGGACCTCAGCGGGCGCGGCGGCGAAGCTCACGGGAGCGGGACCGGCTGGCGAGGATGCGTGTCTGGTCGGACATGATCACGATGAGGCGCCCGTCCTCGTGGCGCTCGAACTGCCTCACGTGGTCGAGGTTCACGAGGTGGGAGCGATGGACGCGCAGGAAGCGCTCCCCGAGGCGTGCTTCCAGGCTCTGGAGCCGCAAGCGAACGAGGTGCTGGCGCTCCGCCGTGTACACGATCACGTAGTCCCCGTCAGCCTCGAAGCGCAGAACCTCCTCCACCGATACGGGCACGATCGTGTCACGCTCGGCCAGGAAGAGCCTCGTCAGCGGCTTCTCGTCCCCCAGCGCCTCCTCGACCCGACCGCGCATCGCCCCACCCTCGGCCCCCCGCTCGACCACGGGCTCTCCCGTTCCCTCGGGCGTCGGGCCCTCGCCGACCATGCGGACGGCCCGCTCGACCGCCTCGCGGAACCGCGCCACGCCGAAGGGCTTGAGCAGGTAATCGACCGCAGCCAGCTCGAACGCCGTCACGGCGTACTGGTCGTAGGCGGTCGTGAAGATGACCACCGGGGTGTGGTGTACCCGTCGCAGCACCTCGATGCCGGACCATACCGGCATCTCGATGTCCAGGAAGGCGATGTCGGGCCGGAGCTCGTCGATGAGACGTGCCGCGCTCTCGCCGTCCGCCGCCTCGCCGACGAGCTCGACGAGGGGCGCTTCTGTCACCAGGTCCTTGAGACGCTCCCTCGCCAATGCGTCGTCGTCCGCGATGACCGCCGTAGGCCTCACTGATTGCCCCTTTCCGGAAAGAACTTCCTTTCCAATTCCGCCCATTTCGCGCCCTCGGGCAAGCGCGCCGTCGGTCATCTCCGTTCACCGTGCCATGGAAACCGTTCATCGACGCTCACGACCGTTCACCGACTTGTGATTGCAGCGCCTTTCGACGCATCGGTTCTTGCATCACAAGGCGTGAAGAAGACGACCGACGCAACCACCCGGACGGTTGGGCCATTCATGGACAAAACAGCGCCAATGCATCGATCCGAGCCCGGCGGGCGGACGGACCCCAGGTCCCGCCCCGCTCCCGGGACCGGTGGCTTCACGCTCGGGGAGATGTTGCTGGTCCTCGTCATCGTCGGCGTCATGGCCGGCATTATGACGCCGCTCTTCGCACCCGGGCGCTGGCGTGCGGATTCGGCCGCGCAGGAGCTCTCCATGGGGCTCAACGCGGCCCAGCGCCTGGCCGTGCTGCGGCAGCACGACGTGATCCTCACCTTCTCGCTCTCCGGCCGCGAAGTGTTCGTCCACCAGGACTCGAACAACAGCGGCACGAAGGACGACGGGGAGGAGCTTCGGACCATTCAGCTTCCCGAGACCATGGGATTCGGGTCCGGCAGCGCCCCGCTCCTCCGCCACCTGGCCGGTCCGATCAGCTTCGCGGACGGCACCGGAGATCCGACGCTGACCTTCCACCGCAACGGAAGCGCAAGCGCGTCGGGAATCATCTACCTGCGGCCCATCGAGGGGTCGATGTCCGCGTCCGCCGAAGGGGTTCGGGCCCTCACGGTCGAACGCGCCACGGGCGAGGTCCGCTGCTTCACATACCGCACGGGTGCGTGGGAGAACTCATGCTGAATCGTGACGAACGCGGGGGATTCACCCTGGTGGAGGTCGTGGTCGCGCTGGTGCTGCTCTCCACGGCGATTCTCGGCCTGGGCGCCTCGGCGAGCAGGCTGACCACGAGCGCCGCGAGCGCCGAGGTGCGCGCCCTCGCGCTCGAGTCCGTCGAGGACCAGATCGCGCGGATCCGCCTGGATCCACGTTACGCCGCGCTCGACTCACTCTACGTCGGTACCGACAGCGACGTGCTGGGCCTGGACGGCTACACCCGCACGACGACGCTGACCCACGTCCAAGTGGGCACCCCGGTCACGCTCGACTACAAACGGATCTCGGTGAAGGTCGAAGGCCCGATGCTGTCTCCCCCCATCTCGCGGCAAATCATCATAGCCGCACCTTGACTGCCATGGCTACCCACCCCCCCCAAGGTTCGACCCGGACGGGCATGACGCTCGTCGAGCTCCTCGTGGCGCTCACCATCTTCGGCATCGTGATCACGACCTCGGTCGCGTTCATGGCCAAGGAGAACACGGCCTTTCAGGGCGCCATCAACCGGCTGGTCGCGTTGCGCAACCTGCGCTACGCGATGACGACGCTGTCGCAGGACCTCGAGACCCTGGGCACGAACGTACCGGACGGGCAGCCATCCTTCATCTACGGAGGCACTGACGTGGTGGCGTTCGCGGCCGACTACGCCACCAACATCTCCGACAACCCCTTCGCGGTCTTCTACGACCCCGATGCTCCGAACGGGCAGGTGACGGCCCCGAGTGGCGCGCTCTCCATCCCGAATTCCCTGGCGAGTACGCCGGACACCGTCTACGAGTCTGCGCCCGGCATCCGCAGCCCGGCGGAGATCCTCTTCTTCTACATCACGGCCGACACCAGCACGGCACGCACCGACGACTACGTCCTCTACCGCAGGGTCAACGCGGCCCCGCCGGAGGAGATCGCCCACAACCTGCTCCGTTCGGGCACCGATCCGTTCTTCTCATATGAGCGCATCGCGACCGACACCGCCGGCCGGAGCGAGCTCGCCCCGGCGCCCGACAGCCTCCTGCCGATCTACCACTCGGCGAAGATCCACCTCTCGGCCGCCGACACGGGCAGCTCGGCCCTGGCCGACAGCGTGCGCGCGGTCCGGATTCGCCTCGAGGCCACCAACGGACTCGACGGAGCGGAGGAGCGGAAGGTCCACCTCGACCGGCTCGTACCACTCCCCAACGCGGGCTTCGGGAAGATGGCCACGTGCGGGTCGGCACCTCTCCTGGGCACCACGCTGAACGCGACCGCGGTCACCCTGGTCACGGGCGAGCCGGCAGTGAACCTGACGTGGGGCCGAGCGATCGACGAGGCGGGCGGCGAAGGCGACGTCGTGCGTTACGTGATCTGGCGCCGGCTCAGCGGCGCGGCGGATTGGGGTGATCCCTACGTGGCAGTTCCCGCGGGTGAGGCGAGCTACTCCTACCAGGACGCGGCGGTCATTCCGGGCGAGACCTACGAATACGCGCTGGCGGCACAGGACTGCTCGCCCAGCCTCTCCGGGCTGACGACCTCCTCGCCGGTAACCCCATGACTTCTTCCCCCAAGGAGCCAATCATGCACCCCGACCCCCGCGGCCGCGAAGGTTTCGCCCTCATCACCGTGATGCTGGTGGTGGTGATTGTGGCGTTGCTGGCCACCAGTGCGGCCGTCATCGGATCTGCGCATACACTCGGAAACCGCTATTACGACCGGCAGAGCCAACTCAACGACATAGCCCTGGAGGGCCTCGAGCTGGCCCGCGCCCAGGTCAACGCCGACAAGACCCTCTATCCGGACACCGGGTACGCCACGCTCGAGGACAGCGTCAGCGTCAAGGACGGTGATGGGAACACGATCCCCGGCGTCCGGCGCTGGACCTACCTCGGCCCGACCGGCTCCACCTCCGGCCAATACGGAGTGTTCGGAAGCATCGTGGCGGTCGTCCGGGACCAGGGAGGCGGCGTCGTGATCCGCCGGGCCCAGGTCTACCAGGAGAGCTTCGCGAAGTTCGCGTACTTCACCGACATCGAACCCTCGACCATCTCCTTCGGCGGCGGAGACCAGATCTTCGGGCCCGTATTCACGAACGACTACCTCAAGATCTACTCCTCGGGCGCCACCTTCCACGACGAGACGCGGACGGCCAAGACGGTCCAGGGATCCGCGTACGGCACCTTCGACAAGGGCTACCAGGAGCACGTCGCCCCGATCGCGATGCCCAATACGGCCGACCTGTCGAAGCTGCAGGCGCAGGCATCCGCGGGCGGCACGTCCTTCAGCCCGGGCTACCCCACCCAGCCCGGCGAGGCCTACCTGCGCATCGAGTTCGTCGCCGTCGATCTCGACGGCGACTCTAGCGTTACCGGCCCGAACGAGGGGTTCTTCCGCGTCTACCAGTCCATGTCGGATCCGGGGTGGGTCTCGGGAGATCCACCCTCCGGAGGCAACGGGATGCTCGACGCCGAGAACTGCGGCGATTACCACGGTAGCACGTTCGTGCCGGCCATCGACCATCCCTACTCGGGCGGCGGTGGCGGCGGGCGGGGCGGGCGCGGGCGGGGCGGCGGGGGAACCAGCCGAACCGGCGCCACGGGTATCACCGACAACGTCACCGCCGCGTTGAGCAACGCCACGAAGCGCTGCTACCTCGGCGGATCGGACTCGATCTTCGGAGGGTTCCAGGCCAGCGATTCACACGGGGGCTGGCTCCCTTACCCGGGTACGCCGGACCCGGCGCTCTCGGGCCGTCCCGACGCCCAGTATCTCTTCCCGCTCTCGCGTGACCTGAATCCGTCCTTCAAGGGCGTGATCTTCGTCGACGGCAACGTCGTGGTTAGCGGCGTGCTGCGCGGCCGGGTCACCCTCGCCGCAACGAACGAAGTCATCGTCGGCGACGACATCACGTACGTGAGCGACCCCGCCCTCGGGACGTGCTCCGACATGCTGGGCATGTTCAGCGGCCGGGACGTCGTGGTGGCCGACAACGAGCTCAACTCTCCGCAGAGTCCGGGGCCGGGCATGAACTTCTTCACCTACGACAACACGAAGGACGAGTTCATCCAGGGCATCGTGCTCGCGCTAAACCAGTTCACGGTCGAGAACTTCGCGGGGGGAGACGACAAGGCCGAAAAGTGCGGCACCCAGCTCTGGGGCCGAGGCTGCCTCTTCCTCACGGGTGGGATCATCCAGAAGACACGCGGCGCGGTGGGAACGATCAATACCTACGGCCCCGGGGGAACCGGGTACGTGAAGCGCTACGCTTATGACCCGTGCGGCGCGACGGCTCCCCCGCCCTACTTCCCGACGACGGGTCACTTCACCAGGGATCAGGTCTACTGGGTCGATCCCACGGGCTTCTCGGTGAGCAGCTTCTTCGCGATGCTGGCCTCCTGAGGAGGGGTCCCCCGGGGTTCCGGATGTGACGCTCCGGGCCCCTTCCGGGCGGCGGGAGACGTCTCGTCGCCCGGTACCCTCCCGGACCCCCCCCCGGATGCGTGACGGCGGGCGGGTGACTCCGTAGTTTCACGGGATGATGCCCCGTGCCGCGCTCCGCGCCCTCGCTTGCTCCTCCCTCGTCCTCCTCGTCACCCTGGAGGCTTGCGGTCACGATATGGGCCGCCGGCGCCTGCCCACCGTGCACGTGTCGCCACGGGACAACCTCCAGTGGATCCTGGATACGCTGCGCGGGCCGGCCATCGTGTCCTTCGACGAAGGGGACTACCATCTCGATCCGGTCGCCTTCACGGACTCCTCGTGCGGCAACTGCCGCGATTCCAGCGAGACGGTTCCGGCCACTCGGGGACTCCTCGTGCGGGGCCGCGGCATCCGCCTGGTCGGCGATTCCGCCGCCTACGTGGTCATTCATACACACGCGGGCTACGGGGTGCTCTTCGACGGCTGCAACGGGTGCTCGCTCACGGGCGTGACCGTCACCGGCGGCATCCGGGACCCCAACGGGCGCGCCACCGACGCGGGCGTGGTGGTGCGCGGGGGCGAGGTCACCCTCGACCGGTGCATCATTCGCGACAACCTGGGCGATTCGGCCGTCGTGGACTCCGTGGTGGTGGGCGTGGCCGGCGTGGTGGTGCGCAAAGGGGCGCTCGCCACCGTCCGGGAGTGCCGCATCGAGCGCAACTCCTGGGACGGCATCTCGCTCTACCGCGGCGCCCGGGCGCACATCCTCGACAACGTCGTCGACGGCGTCGACAAGGCGCACGGAGCCCAGGTGGGTGGAGGCCGTGGCGTGGGGATCGGCCTGACCTGGGATGCGCGCGCGCTCGTCGAGGGCAACCTCGTCACGCGCTATTGGAAGGGGATCGGGGTCTTCGTGGACGCCCAGGCCGAGATCCGCGAGAACGTCGTGGAGGACGTGCTCACGTGGGGCCTCGCGTACTGGGGCGCGGACGGTGGTCGGCCCGTGGCCGTCATCGAGTCGAACGCGGTGTTCGAGACCGGGGCGTGCGGCGTGATTCTGGACCGCTCCGACACCACCCGGGTCCCGCTCGACCCCGCGCCCAGGAGAGGACGCCTCGAGCACCTGGCGGAAGCCGGTCCCGGCCGGCTCGCCGACAACCTCTTCGTTCGCACGGACCAGGACCCACGCTACGATTCGGGCGAGCCCTACTGCACGCAGAGGCCCATCGCCCGGGAATCGGTGCCGAAGGGCTTCGCCATCGAGAACAACCTCATCCACGACGTGCGCCAGCCCGGTCGCGCGGCGGTGGAGGACACGCTGGACGGTGCGTCGTTCCGCGCCGTCGCCGCCGGTGTCCTCGACGACCTCTACAGCCATCCCGTGCTGCGCGCTTCGCGCTTCCTCGGCGCTTTCGGAAAGGAACGATCATGAGCCTCATCGCGGTCCCGCCCTCCCTCCGGCTCGGGGTCGGCGTGGCGGGTGCCCCCAGCCGCCGCACGATCCCGTTCATCGCGATGCTGGCGATCGGACTCGGTGCCTGCGCGCCCGCGGCGGCCCAGGTGGGACGCATCGCGGTGCCGGCCGACTCGGCGCATCCGAGCGTGCCGCGCTTCCCGGTCGTGGCTTCCCCGATCTCGTTGACGGACGCGGTGCGCCCCGGCATGTACCTCGGCGTTACCGGTCCGAGGAGCGCCTGGCTCGGCACGGAGACCGGACCGGCCGAGCTCTGGGTGCATCCCCTGAAAGTGGCCACCGATTTCCAGTTGCGGTTCAAGATCCCGCAGTACCGGGAGCCGCTCACCAGCGAGGACGTTGCGCGCCGGATCGAGGTGCGCCCCGAGGGCACCACCATCACGTACAGCCACGCGGCGTTCACGGTGAAGGAGACGATCCTCACGCCCCGCGACGAGGCGGGCATCCTGGTGCTCCTGGACGTCCGGACCTTCCAGCCCCTGGACGTACTGGTGCAGTTCAAGCCCGCGCTCCAGTACATGTGGCCCGCGGCGTTCGGAGGCCAGTACGTCTTCTGGGACGCGGGGCACGGGGCATTCGTCCTGAGTGAGAGCCTGCAGAAGCACAACGCGGTCATCGGGACGTCGTGGCCCGCGGACGGCGAGGCCCTGCCCGCGCACCGGGTCGCGGAGGCTCCGGCCACGATGACGATCCATGTGGACACGGCGCGCATCCGCCACGAATTCATCCCGATCGCCATCGCGGCGGGCACCGAGCCCCGTGACTCGGTCTTCGCCACCTACCACCGGCTCCTTGCCGATGCCCGCGGCATCTATCGGCGCAACCGTGCCTGGGCGGACTCCGTGCTGGCCACGATGACGTCGATCGACACGCCCGACGACTCGCTCGACCTGGCGCTGAAGTGGGCCGAAGTCAATCTCGAGGAACAGCGCGTCTGCAACCCCGACCTCGGGTGCGGGCTGGTGGCGGGATGGGGGCCGAGCGGCAGCAGCTACCGGCCGGGCTTCGGGTGGTTCTTCGGTGGAGACGCCGCCATCAACTCGCTCGCGATGGACGCCACCGGCCAGACCGCGCTGGTGGCGGAGGGTCTGCGCTTCCTGGCGAAGTATCAGCGCGCCGACGGCAAGATCCCCCACGAGATCAGCCAGGCGGCGGCCCGGGTGCCGTGGTTCACCGACTACCCCTATCCGTACTACCACGCCGACACGACCCCGTACTGGATGGTCGCGCTCTGGAAGTACTGGCGCGCCACGGGCGACGACGCGACGGTGCGCGCGCTCTGGCCCGCCTACCGGAAGGCGTGGGCGTGGTGCCTCTCCGCCGAGACCGACGGCGACGGCATCATCGAGAACTCGGTAGGCGGCTACGGTGCGATCGAGGTGGGCGGCCTGGGCGAGGGGCTCCACGAGGACATCTACCTGGCCGGCGTGTGGATCACCGCGCTCCAGGGAACCGAGGAGCTGGCGAGGCACTTCGGCGACGACGCCCTGGCCACGCGAGCGGACGACCTGCGCACGACGGCTCTGCATACGCTGAACGAGCGTTACTGGCGCCCGCAGGAGGATCAGCATGCGTTCGCGATCCTCGAAGGGGGCGGCACCAACGACAACCTCACGGCGTGGCCCGGTACGGCGCTCTCGTTCGGCCTCCTCGGGCCGAAGCGCGCCGAGCGCACGCTGCGCAAGCTCGCCACCGACTCGATCTCCATCGGACTGGGGCGCGCGCCTGCTCTCGGTGGGAAGCGACCTCTACGATCCGCTCCACTACAACAACGGAGCGGTCTGGCCCTTCATGACCGGCTTCGTGTCTTGGGGCCAGTTCCGGTATCGTCGTCCGTGGGCCGGATACGGTCTCATGGACGCCGTCAAGCAGCTTTGCTTCGATTGGAGCCGCGGCCGCTTCCCGGAGAACCTCTCGGGCGCCTACTACGAGCCGATGGATGCGACGGTCCCGCAGCAGTTCTTCGCGACGTCGATGCTGGTGACGCCGCTCATCCGCGGGATGCTCGGGTGGTCGCCCGACGCCCCGGAGCACCGGGCATCGCTCACGCCCCAGATGCCCCCGAGCTGGGACACCGTGCGCGTGCGGCGTCTCCACGTGGGATCCACCCGCATCGACGCCGAGCTGGTCCGGGCCGAAGGGCATGCGGGCGCGCGCCTCACGTCGCACGGCCCCGCGGTCGACGTGGACGTGTCCCTGCCGGTACCACTGGGCGCGCTCGGCGTGATGGCGGGCACGGGCCACACGAGCGCCGGCGCCGCGGACGAGCCGGGGAATGCGGCTCCCGAGGTGGCCTGGGGACCGCACGACGGCCACCTCACGCAGCGCCTCCACCTGGCCGAGGGCGACACCGTCACGGCCGACGTGTACTGGAGGGGCGGCCTTTCGGTCGAGCCGCCCACCGTGCACCTCGTGCCCGGTCAGGAGAGCACGGGCTTGCGGGTGGTGGACTTCACGGCCGAGAACGGCGGGTGGCTACTCGAGCTCGAGGGCCAGGCGGGCCGGACCTATACGCTCGACCTCTACGGAGAGCGGCCGACCGTCGCGGACGCTTCGGGCGTCACCGCCGAGCTGGAAGGGGCCGGCGGGCCCTCGGAGGCGAGTGCCGCTCGGGCCGTCTCCGGCTCGCCGGCCTCCTCGGTGAATGGACGCCATCCGCTCCGCCTCCGATTCCCCGACGGCGAGGGGCGCCTGGAGGCACGGGTTCGTCTGCGGGCGACTCCCGGACGCTGACGTGGCCGGGCGGCCCACGGCCCACGACCCGAAGCACTTCCGCACCCCGGCCGCGCTGCGCCGGTGGCTCGAAACGAACCACGCCACCAAGGATGAGCTCTGGATCGGCTTCTGGAAGAAGGACAGCGGCCGCGGTGGGATCACCTACCCGGAGGCCCTCGACGAGCTCCTCTGCTTCGGATGGATCGACGGCGTTCGCAAGCGCGTCGACGAGGAGCGGTACACGATCCGGCTCACGCCGCGAAAGCCCACCAGCAAGTGGAGCGAGGTGAACCTGAGACGCTACGTCGCCCTCGAGGCCGAAGGGCGCATCGCCGAGCCGGGGCGCGAGGCCCGCGCACGGTTCGATCCGTCGAAGCACACGCCCTATTCATCCGAGGCCAGGGTGACGAAGCTCGCCCCGGAGCTCCGTCGCACGTTCGAGGCCAACGCCGATGCGTGGCGCTTCTTTCAGGCACAGCCGCCCGGCTATCGGCGCACCGCGGTCCATTGGGTCATGAGCGCGAAACGCCCCGAGACCCGGGAGCGCCGGCTCCGGCAGCTCGTGGAGGTGTCCACGGAGGGCCGGCGCCTTCCGCAGATCGGTGGGCGCTCGCCCGGACGGGATTAGCCGGTAGCCGGGCTACGGCCGCGGCCGCGATCCCCCTTCGGCGACCGGCCGGCGATGGATCACCTGCACCGCCGCCGATCCCGTGGCGGACGCACGCACGAAAAGCGCGTCGCGCGTCGCTCGGATCCCGACCAGGCGCACCTGATCGATCGTGCCCGCCACGCGCAGGTCGTCCGAGAGGTCCTGGTTGAGCCCCTCCTCCAACCGGCTGCGGATCCAGTCCACGGCGGGCGCGGCCGGCCACCGCGCGCGATCCCTGAGCACTCCGCGCAGGTAGTCACCCCCGAGCCATGTCTCGGCCGCGAGCACCAGGTCACGAGTGTGGACGTCGAAGTCCAGGTCGGGAATCGAGATCTCACCGGTCTTCCTGTCCAGGACGGGCGTGCCGGTCAGGTAGAGGCGTGCGTCGGCGTCGCCGCCTACGCGTACCTCGAGCGCGATCCGCCCGCCGCCGATCCCGAACACGCGCAGCGAGTCCAGACGCACGCTACGCCGCATCTCCCGGACCGCCAGCCCGCCGAGTTCCCGCTGAAGCAGGCGTGATGTGGCCGGATAGCCGGCCCGACCCTCCACCGCCACGTCCAGGTAGGGAGAGATGTCTCCCGTGTCGAGCGGCGGGAGGGGCACGTGGCGCACGCTCGGACGCGTTCCCATGACGACCGTCGGATGAGCCCGGAGGGCGAGCGTGACGTCGATCGAGTCTCCCCTGCCCCTGACGGGCCCGCGTCTCACCGCCTCCGGCCGCATGAGCAGCCAGAGGGAGTCGCCCAACGGCTGGGGCTCCTGCAGCGTCGTCCACCACTCCTCGAACTGGGAGCGCAGGTCGACGCGCGCCGCCACCGAGTCCAGGGCGGGGGCGTGGGCCTCCAGATACGTGCGCGCCTGCTCCACGAGCGGATCGGTCAGGTCGAAGTCGAGAAAGGTCACCCTGCACCGGTCGCGATCGGTGTCGGTCGCCGGCCGCAGATCGCTCAGATGGGCGCGCGTACGCAACGCCCAGTCCGAATCGA
Organism: uncultured Gemmatimonadales bacterium; assembly: GCA_963751265.1. GTDB lineage: Bacteria > Gemmatimonadota > Gemmatimonadetes > Longimicrobiales > Gaopeijiaceae > SZUA-318. The sequence continues at coordinate 27,956 of CAVVTU010000008.1, forward strand.
GCGAGACCGGGCCCTCGACGGTCATGCGCAGCCGGGGATCACCATCGTCTCCGTCGCCGCACGAGGCGCCCACCTCGGGCAACAAGGGTGGATCGTACCAAACGCGAAGCGCGTAGTGCACGGTGGCTTGCACCGTCGCCCGTCCCCCGGTGAACGACACCTGGAAGGGGGCGCGCCTGAGCACGAAGGCGATGCTGGTCCGGTCGGCGTGGGGGAGCTCCACCCGATGCCCCAGGCTCCCGAATCGCTTCGGAACGGCATTCTCGAGCTGCTCGGCCAGCGAGGCCACCGGGATCGTGAGCGGCACGGCGATCATCGACACCGGCACCGGCGCGGGGGACGCCACGTCCGGGACCGTGTCGGGAGCGGGTGTGCTCAGCATCCGCGCACGCCAGTCGTGGCGCGCCACGAGGAGAGACACGACGACCCCGAGGGCCAGTACGCCGAGCCCGACCACTCTCCGGCGTCTGGACACACCGCCCGCACGGGCGCTCACGATCTCGATAAAGCGTGACATAGGAGTGTGGAAGAGTGCGCATCCGATCCGGAAACCGCCACGGGGAGGGTTCTGGAACGGGCCTTGCGTCTCATGGGGGCCGCGGCGGCCCCGTGGAAGCCCGACGGCTCCCACGAGACCGCCGCTGTTCGAACGCGAATTATACCTGGAGGAATACCATGAGCCGCAAGCTCGGATGGATGGTCATGATCTTGATGCTCGCCCCGGCGGCGGCGGCCGGCCAGACGACCTGGGACGCGCCGTCGTTCATGCGTCCGGGTTCTCCGCAGGGCCTCACCGTCGCGCTCACGAGCAACGATCCCGGCGGCCATGTCGGTGTCCTCGCCCTCTGGCGCCACAGTCCCGCCCCGTTCGGGATCGGCTTCCGCGGCGGCATCGTCGACGCCCCCGGCGACCAGGTCGTGGGCCTGCTGGGACTCGACGTGTCGGGAGATCTCCCGCCGCTCAGCGGTCCGGGAAATCCGCGGGCCATCTGGTGGACCGGAGCGGGTGTGGGACTGGGTGACCACGTCACGGCGTCGTTCCCCCTGGGCATGTCCTTCGGGTGGACCGGCACGGACGAGGATTTCGCCTTCATGCCGTACGTCGGAGGCCACGTGGTCCTGACCGCCGCCTCCGGGCCGGCCGACAACCTCCATCTCGACGGTGTCGTGGATCTCGGGATCGACCTGAGGTTCGCTCCCGCATGGGCGCTCCGCTTCGCCGCGAGCTTCGGTGGCCGCCAGTCGCTCGGGATCGGTCTCGTGATTCCGCGCTGACGACGGGACGAAGCAGGGCCGCCCGCTTCTTCACTTCTCCTTGCCGTACAGCACGTCGTAGAGGATGAGCCCGCGCCCGACGGTCTCCGCCGCCAACGTTGCCATGTAGTAGGGCATCTTCCCCAGCTGATCGCTCGACAGACCTTGCAGCGCGGCGGCGGGATCGTCCCCGGGCCGCATCCCCCGGAATCTCTCCATGAGGCCCGCTTTCACGGCCGCGAGAACCCACGGCTTGGTCTCCACCGTCGCCTTCGTCACCACGGCGTCGCGCACCGTACCGTCCGCGTTCATCGTCAATCCCACTTCGAGCGGACCGTGCTGGCTGTTGACCTGCGGAAAGAGCACGACGCCGGCGTTCCTTCCCGACGCGTCGGTGCCGTAGTAGAACTTCATCCGGTCGTCTTCGGGCTTGAACCCGCCTTCGCGCCGGATGCGTTCGAAGTCGGTCTTTCCGATCTCCACCGTCCTGAGGAAGAACTGCTTCGCGGCCGGCACGGTCTCCTTGATCATGTCCGCCTGTTTCTTCAGCACGACGGTCGGGGTGATGTGCGGGGCGGCGGCACCGGTGAGCACCAGCGCCACGAGCGTCCCTCCGAGCAGGTGGTTTCGCTTCATCGTCGATTCTCCGTCCAGTCCGTTCTCTTGCTTGCATCCATGCGGGGCCTCCCCTCGCGCCCCCGCCTCACGTCCCACGACCGGTTCGTCCGCTCCGGCCACCCTCTCATGAGCGCGCGCGCCCCAGCGCCGCGCGCAGCGTTCCAACCAGGACCACCACGTACACACCCGCCATCAGCCACCCCGACGCGAGGGTCAGATACGAGAAGCCGGTGATTCCGGCCTTCACGAGCCACTGCCCGGAGAAGTCGAGCGCACCCGCGCCGAACGCCGCCGTGATCACCGTGTTGCGCCGGAGCGGGCCCCACTCGAGGCCCAGCACCAGGAGTGTCTGCAAGGCCGCCACGATGGCGTAGATCATGATGTGGATGTGGCTGTCCTGGATCAGGAGCTTCGTGTCGACGTGGTGGGCCTCCTCCCCGAGGCCGCCCAGATCCAGGGGCTGGGTCGAGCTGCTGGACGCCTCGGGCAGGGCCGACTCGTCCACCGCGGCTTGCGGCGCATAGGTCGCGCTCACCTTCGCCGGCGTGAGACCCGCCCAGTCCTTGACCATCAGGAACGCGAAGACGTACGCGTAGCCGAGCACCAGCATGAAGAGCACCGCGGCGAGGCGGACCGAGCCGTCGGCTTTTCTCAGACTGTACAGACCGTTCATGGAAGCTCCCGCGTCCGGGCTCAGAAGGTCGTAACGAGCTGGAGCGTGTAGCGCATGCCCCAGTGGCTCGGGTCGCTGTCCGTCCCCAGGATCAGCTCGCTGGAGTGATCCAGCCGAGCCTCGGCCCGGATCTGCAGTCGGGGGATCCGGAACGTGGTGTGCTCCACGTTGGCGAAGATCCCTTCCCGTCCCGTGCCGATGAAGTAGACCGGACTGAAGGTCAGCGACGAGAGCGTCTGCGACGTGCCCGAGCGCACGCCGTCGGGATCGTGGAACGTCTCTCCCCTCAACGTCGCCCCGAAGTGCTCGTCCAGACGCCGGAAGAGCGTGAGGGTCACACCGTCCCAGCCCGCCGCCCCGCCGCCGGGCGCCACCCCCTGCTCACCGCCCCAGTTGGCTTCGCCCGCCACGATCCAGTCCGGAGTCGGCTCGACGGCATAGTCCGCGGACAGCAGATACCGCTGGTGCACCGAGCCCGGATCACCCTCGCCGCCGATCATCCCGCTGAGGCCGAAGCTCGTATGCTCCGTGGGAATGAACCCGACCCGGAGCCCGCCCGTCTTCTGCTTGTTCGGATCGACCTGGGCATCCCAACCGTTGCCGAGCATGGCGGTCACGTCGACCTGCGGGCTCACGGCCCATCGCCCCACGGCGCCCACCAACTTAGCGGGCCGCGCCAGGTCGAAGTTGTAGCTGGAGGTCGCCTGGAAGTTGAGCGGCTCGTCGTCCCGCTCGAAACCCACGGGTACGTCGAACTTCCCGAAGGAGAAGCTCAGGCCCGAGGCCCCTCCGGGCGTGTAGTTGACCAGCAGATTGTCGATCTCGATCTCGGTGGGCACCTCCGCTCCCGCGCTCACACCCTCGCCGGTGGACAGCGAGGTGGTGAGCTGCCCGAAGAACCAGAACCGGTCGGAGATCTCCCTGAAGAAGGCCACGGCCATCTTGCCCGCCTCGGCGGTGTTGTCACCCGAACGCTGGTCGTAGGCGTAGTCGGCCACGCCGAAGCCCGTGATCTGGAGTGGGTGCTGGTCCTCTCCAGTCAGCTCTTCGAGGCTCCGGTCGGAGGATCCCGACCCGAGCTGGATCGGCTTGTCCTGGGCTCTCACGGACCTGGGACTCGCGCCGGCGAGCACCAGGACGGCCGTCACCGCCAGGCACGAAAGTCCTCGACTTCGAAGGAATACCATCGTCTACCCCCCCCGTGGACGCGCTTCGCGCCGCGCGCCACGGACGCACGTGAATGGGATACGTGGGCCGCGCACGCTCCTCGTGGGGCGCAGCCCAAACGCGAGACTCTCGGTCGAAACCGCGAGGTCACGCGCGGGGAGGCGGGCACTCCGGTTCGAAAAAGGCCCCGGGCACGGTCGCCGGGGATGCGAGTCCCGTGAAGTGAACGGGAGCACGCGGCAGCAGGACCCTGACCCGGGCGGCAGGCGGGGCCGACGCGACGTCGGACAGCACGGGCGCGTGCCCGCTCACGACGCTGAGCTCGTGGTGGCAGGCGGGAAAGGGAGAGTGGGCACTCATGTCCATCCCGTGCCCGGCCGAGTCCCGATGCGCGAAGAAGGCGCAGTGCATACCGCAGGCGAGCTGCGGCTGCATGCCCACGAAGATGACGACCGCGACGAGCCCGAGGGCCTTGTGGCCCACGCTTACGGACCTCACGGTCCGGTCCCGGTGATCTGTGGTGCGTGGCTCGGCATCTTCCGCCCGCCTTCGGAAGCCTCGTGCCCGGAGGATCGAGCCTGAAACCCGTGCCGCCCGCCCGAGTTCCGTGCCCCGGGCCCACCGCCGGCTACCGGTCACCCGACAGGCCCATGATGCCGCGCAGTCTCGCGATCGTCTCGTCCGAGCCCGTGAGGATATCGCTCGGAAACGATCGGAAGCCCAGCATCTGCCGGTAGATGGCCGCCTCCCGGTACGTGTTCAGTGCGAGGCCCGCCGTGTACATGAGCCGGAGGTTATGGTCCCGGTTGATCTGGGCCCCCCGCAGCCACGGTTCCAGGTCGGAAGCCCGGCCGGCGTACGTCGAGAGGAAGTCCAGGGCGGATGTGAATCCGACGTCGGAGAGCGAATGCCTGGCGGCGTCGCGGTCGGGCCGGCCCATGCGCGACGCGAGCGAGTCCACGTCGATGCGGAGCCCGCTCGGCTTGGCGGCCAGCACCACGTCGTAGCCCATCCCGTTCACTAGGTTGGCCCAGACGGTCCCCTGCGAGAACACGGAGAAGAAGGTCGCGAGCTCACTCCTGACGACGTCCTCCGAGCTCTCGTAGAGCGGCACCCACTGAGTGATCACCCCTCCGGGTCGCAGGTGCCGGCGGGCGAGGTCGAAGTATTCCCGGGTGTAGAGGGCGGCCGCGCCCTTCATCCACGGGTGGATCGGGTCGGCCGTGATCATGTCGAACGTCTCGCGCGTCGTCAGCAGATAGTGGCGCGCGTCGTCGTGCACGACCTCCACCCGTGGGTCCTTCAGCACGTCGTAGTCGACGTCCGAGAAGTACGGCGCCACCGAGTCGGTGACGAGCGGCTCGATCTCGCAGATGACGATCCGCCGGATCTCCGGGTAGGTCGTAAACGTCCCCGCGGTCACGCCCGCCCCGAACCCCACGACCAGCACGCTGCGCGGCTGGTCCGCCAGGATGGCCGTCATGTGTCCGAGCATCCGCTGCAGGCGCATGTCCTTCGGCTCCGTGGACGCCACGATCTTGCCGCCCACGTGCAGGTTGCGCACGCCGTCTCCCTCCTCGGTCACGGCCACGGAGAAGTTCCGGCCCTCGCCGAGGTAGACGGTGTTCTTCTCATCGTAGGTGGCGGCGTATCGACCATACTCCACGAGCAGGGGCGGCACCGGGCCGACACGCGCCACCATCACCCCGAGCACCAGAACCCCGACGGTGGCCCAGGCGGCACGCGTGATCGCCGTCAGCGCTCCGGTCCCGCCGTCCGGGGCGCGCGCGCGCCCGAGCGCGGGCGCCAGCAGAAGGGCCGCGGAAAGCACCGCGAGTCCGATCAGGAGCCGCTGCGATCCCTGCGTCCCGACCCACGGAACGAACACGAGCGCGAAGGCCAGCGAGCCGACGATGGAGCCCACCGTGTTCGCGGCGTACACGCCGCCCATGAGGCGGCCCGGGTCCTGCCCCGGCTCCGCCGCCGCCGCAACGGCGAGCGGGAAGCTCGCGCCCCAGAAGAGCGGCGCCGGGAACATCGCCCACAGCGCACGCACGAGATCGAGCTGGAAGAGGGGCACGGGCCCCGCGGCGATCGACGGGTCCACCGGCCAGTGGGGCAGCGCGACCATGATCCAGTACGCCGACCAGGCCACGCCCAGCGCGACCCCGACCTGGCAGATACCGAACGCCATCCGTGGCCTCGGTAGCACTCGCGCCAGATACGATCCCACGCCGCTGCCCACCCCGAGCGCCGCCAGGAACACCGCGAGGATGATGGAGAAGGTGTAGGTCGTCGCGCCCAGGAGGAGCGAGAGCAGCCGCGTCCACACGACCTCGGCCCCGAGCGCGGTGAGTCCGGAGAGGGCCATCGCCACGTGGATCGCGCGGGCCCGCCGCGGGAAGGTGGACATCGACCCGGCTCTCCCCTCCGTCTCGCCGGTCCGCGGCGGGGCCGCGGCGAGGTCCGAGCCGGCCGTGTGGCTCGCGGCTCCGGATCGAGCCAGCGCGAGCGCCAGGGCCGCGACCGCCGCGTCGATCGCCACTGCCACGAACGTGGTGATCGCGACGTCGTAGAGCCGCAGCAGCCAGAACCCCGCGGCCAGGCTGCCCACCACCGCGCCCGCGATGTTGCCCCCGTAGAAGAAGCCCATCCACGACACCCCCTCCGGCGTCGCCTCCACGTACCGCGAGATCGCGGGGAGGGTGGCGCCCATGAGTGCCGTGGGAGGCACCAGGAGCAGGGCGCACAGCACCGTGCGCATCAGGACGCTCGGAAGCCCTGCGGGCACGATCCCGACGTACACCCGGCTGACCAACGGGATCGCGAAGTACAGCGCGACGGCCAGGATGCCGATCCCCACCTCGATGACCGCGTAGACCTCGAGCGGATGGATGCGCGCGGGGACCCATCGCGGCAGGAGCAGGCTCCCCAGGAACATGCCACCCATGAAGGTGCCGAGGAGCACGCCCAGAGAGATGCTGGAGGACCCGATGACGAGTTGGAGCATCTCGAACCACACGATCTCGTAGACGAGCGCCGCGGCTCCGCTCCCGACGAAAAGGACGAGCAGGGTCGGGAGCGGTCGCCGCTCGGGCGTGGCACGGATCGACATGGTGCACTCCGGGTGGATGCTGCATGCGGAGCCCGCACGAGGTTCGCAGAGTCCATCACGGTCGTTCACCGTCCGCCGGCCGGCAAGAGCGCCCTTGCCGCGGGCGCGCGTATGGGCGCACCTTGTCCGGCCTCACGGTTCCGGTTCGGACCCCGGAGCCCTCGCTGCCCCACCTACTGCCCGAGGTGATCGATGCGGACGACCCTCCCGCGCCCGTCGTCGCTCGCGCTGGCCGCGCTCGCGACCCTCTGTACCCTCCCGCTCTCGGCCCAGACCGACGTACCTTGGTCTCCTCTCCATCCGGGGAGTCCCAACATCCACGTGCTCGGGCACCTTCCCCTCGGCCCGCGCCTGTCGGTGGCGGACATGGACCTCGATCAGGATCTGGACCGCCCATACGCGTACGTGTCACGGATGGTCTATGGAGACGCGGGACCCAAGGGGCTCGACATCATCTCCATCGCCGATCCGTCGCACCCCGAGCTCATCTACAAGTGGAGGATCGAGAACCAGGACCTCCACATGCGCACCGGCGGAATGGACGTGAAGAACTTCAAATGGAAGGGCCGCTACTACGTGGTGCAGTCGCTGCAGTTCGGCTCGGGCGGCCCCGATACCGATCTGGGCGCGGTCATCCTGGATGTGACGGGCCTGCCTGACGCGTCCAAGGTCAAGGAGGTCGCACGCATCCGTGAGCCGGACATGCCCGGCGGATTCCACAACATCTTCATCTACAAGCACTCGGACGGCCGGGTCTATCTGTTCACGACCGCCCGCGCACCGGGTGCCCTGGTCTACGATCTCGGCAAGATCGTCGAAGGCGACCTGAAGAACGCGCGCGTAGGCATGGTACCGATCCCCGAGTCGGCGCAGGGCAGCGGGACCTCACGCGGCTACCACGACTTCTACGTGGGCTACTACCAGGACGGCGCGGAGGACCGCTTCTACGGGGGAGGCACGGGCGGCTACTACATCTACGACATCTCGGACATCGGGAATCCGCAGCTCCGCATCACGCTCACCGGTATCCAGGGGGTCTCGTACGGGCACACGTTCACGCCCAGCGCAGACGGCCGCTACGTGGTCGCCGAAACCGAGTACCAGTACGCGCCGCTGCGGATCTTCGACCTCGAGCCGGCGCTCGAGGCGACCGGCGTCACGAACATCCGTAATCCCATCTCGGCGTTCACGGCGGACTGGCGCCACCTCGTCCACAACCACGAGGTGCGCTGGCCGCTCGTGTTCGTGTCGGGGTACCTGGACGGCCTGCAGATCTTCGACCTCGAAGACCCGCTCAACCCGGAAACGGTGGGCTACTACGACACCTACGTCGGCCCGCCCAACAAGGACCGATACTCGCAGTTCAACGGAGCGTTCGGCGTCGACGTCCGCAACGCCGACGGGCTCATCGCCGTGAGCGACATGTCGACCGGATTCTGGACCTTCCGTATGGACGGCTTCGGGGGCTGGAACGGAGCCGATTGGGGCGTGCCCGACGTGTCGTCCGTCCAGAAGTGGGATGGACCGACGGGAGGGACCGGAGGGAACTGAGCGGCCGCGTCGTGATACATTTATAGCCCGTTCGCGGGCGGAGACGAGACGGGCTCTGGCGCTTGCACGCTGCCGGGGCCCGTTTCGCCCCCGTGGGCCCCGTTCAACCGAGACTCCGGACGACGACCGGCAAAGGCACCGTGCATTCCCTGTCCCCATCCACCAGCCTCGACCAGGAGGCGGCCCGCTCGTTGCGGCGACTGATCCCACGCCTCCGGGGGCGGGCCGGTGTCGAAGACGCCACGGAAGCGCCCGAGCGGTGGACCGTGTTCGAGCAGCGCCTTCGACGCAACTGGCTCCACCTGTTCGGGCCGCTGCTCGAGCTGTACGGCGACCGCTACGACTTCTTCTACCATCTCGAGGAGATCGCGGCCCAGCTCCTGGAGAGCTGGATGGAGCGTCCGGACGATCTGACGAAGCTGGACGAGGCCCGGGAGCGGGAGAGCGGCTGGATCTCGAGCCCCCGGATGGTCGGCGGCGCCCTGTACGTCGACCTCTTCAGCGAGAACCTTACGAACCTCCAGGAGCAGATCCCCTACTTCGAGAAGATCGGGCTCACCTACCTGCACCTCATGCCGCTCTTCGCCATGCGGCCGGGGGACAACGACGGCGGGTACGCCATCAGCAACTACCGCTCGGTGAATCCGAGCCTCGGCGATCTGGAGGATCTGACCGAGCTGGCGCGGCACCTGCGCGACAAGGGCATCAGCCTCGTGCTCGACTTCGTGTTCAACCACACGTCCGACGAGCACGAGTGGGCCCGCAGGGCGCGCTCCGGCGACCCCGAATATCAGGGCTACTACCTGATGTTTCCCGACCGGACGCTGCCGGACCGCTACGAGCAGAACCTGCGCGAGATCTTTCCCACGGTCCGGCGCGGCAGCTTCACCTGGTACGAGGATGTGGGAAAGTGGGTCTGGACGACGTTCAACAGCTTCCAGTGGGACCTGAACTACGCCAACCCGGACGTCTTCCGCGCCATGGCCGAGGAGATGCTCTTCCTGGCCAACGCCGGCGTGGAGGTGCTGAGGCTCGACGCCGTCGCGTTCGTCTGGAAGCGCATGGGCACGAGCTGCGAGAATCTGCCCGAGGCGCATCTGCTCATTCGCGCATTCAATGCGGCGGCCCGTATCTCGGCCCCCGCGCTGACCTTCAAGTCCGAAGCCATCGTCGCACCCGACGAGGTGGTGAAGTACGTGGATCCGCGGGAGTGCCAAATCTCCTACAATCCGCTGCTGATGGCGCTCCTGTGGGAGGCTCTGGCCACCCGAAACGTTGGCCTCCTGTTCCACTCGCTGCGGCGGCGGTTCCATCTGAAGCCCGGCTGCACGTGGGCCAACTACCTTCGTTGTCACGACGACATCGGGTGGACCTTCGACGACGGTGACGCCGCGGAGGTGGGCATCGACGCGTACGACCACCGGCAGTTCCTGAACGAGTTCTACACCGGGCAGTTCGAGGGCTCGTTCGCGCGCGGCGTGCCGTTTCAGCACAACCTCGAGACCAACGACATGCGCATATCGGGCACGCTGGCCTCGCTCGCGGGGCTGGAGCAGGCGCTCGATCTGGGCGACGAAGATCTCGTGGAGATGGCGGTGCGGCGCATCCTGCTGCTCCGCGGCGTCATGATGAGCATCGGCGGCTTCCCCCTGATCTACCTGGGCGAGGAGTGGGGTCTGCTCAACGACTACGGATACGTGACCGATCCCGCCAAGGAGGGAGACAGCCGCTGGGTCCACCGTCCCAGGATGCGCTGGGAGTACTTGAGCGAGCTGGAGGCGCCGCGGAGCGTCTCGAAGCGGATCTTCCAGGATGTGGTGCACCTCGTGCACGTGCGCCAGGAGTCCCGCGCCTTCCACGGGTCGAAGACGGAGTTCGTGGACACGGGCAACACCGGGCTCTTCGCCTACAAGCGGAGCTCGTCGGGGCAGCGCGTGCTGGTGGTGGCCAACTTCTCGGAGGTCCCGCGGGAGATGGGGGCCAACCGGCTACGCCTCGAGGGCGGTAACACTCGCCTGCGGGACATGCTGACCGACCGAACGTACACGACCCGCGAGCCGCTGAGGGTGGAGCCCTATGGACTGGTCTGGCTCGAGGCGGTGGCGAACGGAGGCGTTCCGGCGCCGTAGGGCCCTAGGGAAGCTCTGCACAGGCGATGCGGAGCATGCCTGGCGGGGTTGAGCAAGTGTGATTCATGGGATTATGGGCTCCTGGTGGCCCCTTTGGGCTCCGGCCTCCTGCCGGAGCCCGCCCCTGTGATTTCTGATCGAGGTCACAGGGCACACGTCGCCCCTGGGGGCATCAGCTTTCGGCGTACCATGTACAGATTGGCGAGGGCGAACAGCGTGTAGGCTCTCGCTCGGTTCTTGGCGAGCCCTCGATATCGGACCTTGGTGAAGCCCCACTGTCGTTTCACCACTCGGTAGCCGTGCTCACCTCGAGCACGCACCCGAGATCGGCTTCGGTTGATCTTCTTCCATCGATCGCTCAGCGGATTCTTGGGGGTGGGCCGCCGGTTGACTCGATACCGCACGTTGCTGGCCTCGAAATGCTGGCGATCGGATTCCTTCCAATAGGCCTGATCGCCGTAGACCTCGCGTTCTTCGCCATGCAGCAGATCGGGCATCTGCTTGATGTCGGCCTGAGCTGCGTCGGTCACCGTCAGGCTGTGCGTCAGGCCCTGTTTGTCGGTGCCGGTGTGCACCTTCATGCCGAAGTACCACGCGTTGCCTTTGCGCGTCTGCTTCATCTCCGGATCGCGCCGGCCTGACTCGTTCTTCGTCGAGCTGGGTGCGTGAATGATCGTAGCGTCCACGATCGTGCCAGCCTTCAACAGCAACCGCTTCTCCTCCAGCAGACTGCGGATCTCTTGGAAGATCGCCTCCGTCAATTCGTGCTCCTCCAGCAGGTGGCGGAAGCGTAGGATCGTCGACTCGTCCGGCACACGGTCGTCTCCCAACTCCACACCCACGAACCGCCGGATCGACTCCGAGTCGTAGATCGCATCCTCTGCCGCCGGGTCCGACAGATCGAACCACTGCTGCACGAAGTAGATCCTCAGCATCTTCTCCAGCCCCAGCGGCTGGCGTCCCTTCCCGGCCTTCGAGTAGTGCGGCTCGATCAACGCCATCAGTCGCTGCCACGGGATCACCGCGTCCATCTCTGCCAAGAACTGCTCCCGCCTCGTCACCTTCCCCTTCGTGCTCCACGCCAGTCCCGCGAACGTCCGCTGATGACCCATCGGATCCCCACCTTGCACGGTTGCTTATACGCGACTGGACAATATCGCGGATCCCTGGTCACTTGTGCAGAGCTTCCCTAGTCGACCTCGAACAGCTCCGTGCTCAGGTACCGGGCGCCCGAATCGGGGGCGATACATGCGACGCGAGCGTCCCGTCCGAGCTCCTTCGCGACCTCCAGGGCGGCGCACACGATGCCCCCGCTGCTCATCCCCACGAAAAGCCCCTCTTCCCGGGCGAGCCGGCGCACCATCGGAAACGCGTCCTCTTCCCATACCTTGACGACCCGGTCGACGACGCTCCAGTCGAAGTTGTCCGGCACGAACCCGGGCCCCATCCCCTGGAATCGGTGCGAGCCCTTGTCCTCGCCGGAGAGCACGGCGCTGCGCGCCGGCTCCACCGCCACGACCGTGATGTCGGCGCCCCGCTCCTTCAGGTAGCGTCCGACGCCCGAGATCGTACCTCCGGTGCCGCTCCCGTAGACGAACGCGTCGACTCGACCGTCCATCGCGGCCCAGATCTCGGGCCCGGTGCTTCGGTAGTGCGCGTCGGGATTCGCGGGGTTGGAGAACTGGTCCGGCATGAACCCGCCCGTGCGCTTCTGGATGTTGCGCGCCTCCTCGATGGCCGCCTGCATGCGGCGTTCCGCGTCGGTGAGCACGACATCGACGCCGTACGCCTTGAGCGTCTTGACGCGCTCGGCGCTCATCGAGGAAGGCATCGTGAGGATCAGGTGGTAGCCCCGCGCGGCGGCGACCTGGGCGAGCCCGATGCCGGTGTTGCCCGACGTGGGCTCCACGATCGTGCCGCCCGGCTCGAGCACGCCGCGTCGCTCGGCATCCAGGACCATCTCGAGCGCTGGACGGTCCTTGATCGAGCCACCCGGGTTCAGGCCCTCGAGCTTGACCCAAACCTCGCCCATGCCGGGCTCGACCACGCGCGTCAATCGCACCGTGGGGGTCCTTCCCACCTGGGCGAGAATGCCGTCCAGGGCTCGAGCGGTCTCACTCATGGTTCGTCCCGTTCTTCGTGGTGGTCTCGCCGGCGGCGCTCGAAACGTCGGACTTGCCGCCGCAGGGACGCTCGTCTACCCTGCTCTCTTTGGCCGGGTCCGCGAACCGAGCCCCACCCCGAGGAGGAGAAGGACCGCTTCATGGGTGTCCGCGCCGTCACGCCGCTCACCATCGTGGCCCTCGCCACGACCCTGATGGGCCCCGCCCCGAAGGAGGCGGCGTCCGCCACGGCCGTGTGCACGGCGAGGGCGTCGAGCCCGGCACAGGCGACGCGGCCGAGGTCGGCCCGGGCCGAGCTCGCCCCGGGCGAGGTCGGGGCCCCCTACTTCGCCATCGACCTGGCTCCCACGAAGAAGATCCCGGGCACGGCCCGCGCGAGCGGGAAGGTCTCGGTCACCTTCGCCCCTTCGCCCTACGGAGTGGCGGTCGGGGCGGACGGCAGCTACACGGTGGACGTCCACGTGTCGCTCCAGGGCTTCCGGCCCCCGTCCAGAGGCCGTCTGGTGGCTTGGGTCACGACGCCACAGGTCGACCGGATCCAACGTCTGGGCGCGCTCGACGAGAGCCTGTCCGTCGACGGCAGCGTCACCTGGAACCAGTTCCTCCTGATCGTCACGCTCGAGGACGCCGACGACCCCTCCGCCGAAACGTGGAGCGGCCCGATCGCCTTCCGCGGTGTCTCCCGCAGCGGCCTGATGCACACGATGGCCGGCCACGGCCCGTTCCAGCAGGAGTGGTGCGCCAAGTACGGCTACGACTGAGTCGTCCCCTCCCACACCCCATTCATGAACCGGACCCTCCCCACCTCCGCCTTCGCGGCCGTCTCGCTCGTCCTGGCCGCCCTGTCCGCCGTCACCTCCGCCCCCGCCTCGGCCCAGGACATGGGCGGCATGAAGGGCATGGACATGTCCATGAAGGGCGGCTGGAGGATGCCGCCCATGGATCCGAACATGCCGATGCTGCCGGGCCTGGGCGGCACGGTGCCGCCCGTGGACGCCTTCCTCCCCGGCTCGGACATCGATCCGGCGACACTGCCCCTGGCGCGCCCGTCCGAGGTCGTGAAGATGGCCGACGGCGACACGCTCGACATCGACGTGTCGATGGTGCACCGCAAGATCGCGGGCCACGACCTCGTCATGTTCGGCTACAACGAGCAGTATCCGGGCCCGCTCATCGAAGCCCCGAAGGGCGCCACGATCACCATTCGGGTCACCAACGACATCCAGATGCCCACGACGATCCACTGGCACGGCATCAGGATCGACAACCGTTTCGACGGGGTGCCGGGCGTGACCCAGGACCCCATCGGGCCGGGTGAGCACTTCACCTATCAGGTCCACGTGCCCGATGCAGGGATGTTCTGGTACCACCCCCACGTACGCGAGGACGTCCAGCAGAATATGGGCCTCTTCGGCGACCTTCTTGTCGTCTCGCCCGATCCGGACTACTACGGCCCGGCGAACCAGGAGCAGATGCTCGTCCTGAGCGATGTCCTGATGGACGACAAGGGGCTCATTCCCTATGGAAAGGACGCCCCCACCCACGCGCTCATGGGCCGCTTCGGCAACGTGCTGCTCGTCAACGGCTCGACCGACTACCGCCTGTCGGTGGAGCGTGGAGAGGTGGTGCGCTTCTATCTGACCAACACGGCCAACTCACGCACGTTCAACGTCACGTTCGGGGGCGCGAAGGTGAAGATCCTCGCCTCCGACATCAGCCGATACGAGCACGAGCAGTGGGTCCGGAGCGTGATCATCGCCCCGGCCGAGCGTTACATCGTCGACGTGCGCTTCGACGAGCCGGGCATCGTGGCCATCGCCAACACGATCCAGGCCATCAACCACTTCCGGGGCCAGTTCTACCCGCACACCGACACCCTCGGCCTCGTGAACGTCTCCGACGAGCCGGTGGCCAACGACCTCGGAGAGTCCTTCGCCACGCTGCACGAGTACCCCGCGGTGAAGGCCGACATCGAGAAGTTCCGCCCATACTTCGACAAACCTCCGGACGAGGAGCTCGTCACCACCGTGGCCATCCAGGGTCTGCCCATCCCGATCGTTCAGGCGATGGACATGGACACCCTCTACCACCCCCCGGTGGAGTGGAACGACCCGATGCCCATGATGAACTGGCTCTCGACGGCCAAGCAGGTGAAGTGGATCCTGCGCGACCGCCGGACGGGCAAGGAGGACAGCGACATCCACTGGGTCTTCCACGTGGGCGACGTGGTCAAGATCCGCATCTTCAACGACCCGAAGTCGTTCCACCCCATGAACCACCCGCTGCATATCCACGGGCAGCGCTTCCTGGTGATCTCACGCGACGGGGTTCCGCAGCAGAACCTCGTCTGGAAGGACACGGCCATCATTCCCGTGGGCTCGACGGTGGACTTCCTGGTGGACATGACGAACCCGGGCACGTGGATGTTCCACTGCCACATCGCCGAGCACCTGCACTCAGGCATGATGTTCAACTTCGTCGTGGAGCCCTAGCGTGGTCTCGCTGAAAAGGGCGAGCACCCCGCGGGGAACACGGCCCGGTGCCGGCCCCGGCTCCTACCCGAGTCGAACCCTGGGAAGGTGGAGGCTCACCCGCGCGCCCGCCCCGACGACCGGATCGACGGACAGCCAGCCCCCGGCCTGCCGTGCGATCCCTCGCGCCGCGGACAGCCCGAGACCCGCTCGCCGGGGCTTGGTCGTGAAGAACGGCTCCACGGCGGCCCATCTCCTGGCGTCGTCCATGCCGGGCCCGTCGTCGCGGACCGCCAGCGTGACGTACGTCCCGGCCTCCACGCCCGAAAGCGGCATCGAGTCCTCGGGCGCGACGGTGCCGATCCCGACGCTCACCGTGAGCCTTCCCGGCCCGTCCATCGCGTCGCGCGCGTTGAACACGATGGCCATGAGCGCCCGCCCCAGAAGGAGCGGATCGATCTCCACGCCGTCGGGCTCCTCCGTGAGCCTGAGGGTCACCTTCACGTCCGGCCCCACCTCCTCGACCACGGCGGGCAGCAGGTCCTGAACCGCCTGGCCGAGTGAGAAGGCCTGCGGACTGGCGAGCGTTCCCTCGGCCACGGCCAGCAGGCTGTGGGTCAGGGACGCGATCTCGCCGGCTGCCACCCGGATCTCCTCGGCATCTTCCCGGGCACCGGCCGACAGCCCCTCTTCCAGGGCGAGGAGCTCCACCCGGGCCAGGATCGTCGTCAACGGGCCACTGAACGCGGCGGCCGTTCCGCCCGCCATGCGCCGGACGGTCTCCGCTCGACGAGCCTCCTCGAGGCTGGCGTCGACCCGTCTCTGCTCGGTGAGATCGACGAGGCTTCCGAGGATCGTCCCGTCCTCGGCGCCGCGAAGGCTCATCACCACCCGGACCAGCGCCCCGTCGACTCGACGGAGAGACCGCTCGTGGGGTAGCACCCTGCCGGCGCTCCTGGCCAGGGACGAGAGGTGCTCGTACTCGAGCGGGACGGGAAGGAACTCTCGAAGGAAGCGCCCTTCGACACCTTCGGGCGATCCCACGCCGAGGAGGGCCGCGAAGCCGTCGCTGCACTCGGCGATCCGTCCCTTCCCGGCCAACACGAACGTCGCCCAGACGTCGCCGCGGTAGAGATGCCGGTCGCGGGCTTCCCGGGTGCGGAGCCTCTTCTGCGCCCGGTGACGATCGAGCGAGCGCTCGATCGCCGCTCGCAGCCTGCTCCTGTCGAACGGCTTCACGATGTAGCCCCAGGACCCCGCAGCCTTCGCACGCTCGAGCGTGTCAGGATCGGACTGCGCAGTGATGTAGACCACGGGAATGTCCAGCGCGCTGCGGATCGAGACCCCGGCGTCGATGCCGTCCCGCGGACCGGGGAGTCGCGTGTTCATGAGCACCACGTCCGGTTCTCGCTCGCGCGCGTGCGCAAAGGCATCCGGTGCATTGAACGCGACGGCCACCACTTCGTAGCCGAGCGCCTGCAGGGACTCCTCGATGTCCCGGGCGACGATGGCATCATGCTCGACGACGAGGATGCGAGTGGTCCTGGTGACGGTGATCACGGTCTCCCCCCCTTTTCTCGCCTCGCGGCAGCCGACTCCGTCACAAGGGCGGGCAGGTCCCCTCTCCTTGCCCTGCATTTCGATTATAGCATATATGGTGCCTTGGCAGGGAACTCGGGGTCTTCCCCGGTGCGGCGGACAAGGTGCGGTGGACACGGAGCGCGGCTCGGGCGAGACGTTCGGCACGAGCCGACGACGAGAGGGTGGTGCCGGCGCCGCGCGGGAGGCGGCCACGCTGTTGACTCGGCGGGGCGACTCGGCGCGCGGAAGCTGCCCGGCGAACGCCGGGCTTGTGGCGGCCGCATGCCGCGGCCAACGTTCGGGCCGTTTCCGTGCCGGCCGACTCCAACCCCTGGCTACTCTTGCCCGTCGCTCCCGTCATCCTGGTGGTCGTCGGGATCGGTCTCCTCACCGTTGGAGCCGATCTCCTGGTCCGTGGTGCCGCCGCCCTGGCCGAGCGGCTCGGGATGTCGCACCTCGTCATCGGGCTCACCGTGGTCGCCTTCGGCACGAGCATGCCCGAGACCGCCGTGTCGGTGGGGTCCGCCTTGTGGGGCAAGGGGGGGGTGGCGCTCGGCAACGCCATCGGCAGCAACCTCTTCAATGTCCTGGTCGTCCTCGGCGGCGCGGCCCTCATCCGGCCCCTCGGGATCGTGCGCCGGCTTCTCCGCCTCGACGTCCCGGTCATGATCGGCGCGGCCGTGCTCGTGCTGCTCGTGTCCCTGGACGGGCGGCTCGGACGCATCGACGGCTTCGTCCTTTTGCTCTCCGGGTTGCTCTACATGACGGTGTTGGTACGGTCGGGCCGAGCTCGGGACGACGCCCCCGCGGACGACACCGAGCCGCCCCCGTTTCCCCTGCGCGGGACCGCGGAAAGCGTCGGCAGGCTCCTCCTCGGCCTCGCGCTTCTGGTGGTGGGCTCCCGCCTTCTCGTCGATGGATCCGTCGAGGTGGCGCGATGGCTCGGCGTGAGCGAGTTGATGATCGGGCTCACCGTGGTGGCCGCGGGCACGTCGCTTCCCGAGCTGGCGACCTCGTTCGTGGCCAGCTGGCACGGCCACCGCGACATCGCCGTCGGCAACGTCGTCGGAAGCAACATCTTCAACGCGCTCATCGTGCTCGGCCTGGCCGGCACGTTGGCCCCGCACGGAATCCTGGTGCCGCTCGGTGTACGGACTTTCGACATCCCCGTGATGATCGTGGTGTCGGCGGCGTGCCTGCCGATCTTCTTCACCGGTTGGGAGGTCTCACGCTGGGAAGGCGTGGTCTTCCTGGCGTACTACTCCGTCTACATCCTCTACCTGGCGCTCCATATCGTGGCGCACGATGCCGCCGACCTGGTGCGCGTGGCCGTCGATTACTTCGTGGGGCCGCTCACCGTGATCGTCCTGGGCGCCCTGGTCCTTCGCCAGATTCGTTCGGGGACGGGGATCGACGGGCCTGGACCGCCTCCCACCCGAGGGATCCCAGCAGGAGGAGGATCACCACCAGGCTGACCCGCAGGCTCCACGCCACGATCCCGGCGTGGTAGACCATCTCGACCTCGTGCCTGCCCGCCGTCACGGGAATCGCCCGCAACGTATGATAGGCCCTCAGGACCGGGGCCGGCTTCCCGTCCACCGTTGCGTGCCAGGCAGGATACCAGTTGTCGGCCACGACGAGGAGCGCTGGCCGGTCGGACGTCACGGACAGCCGGAGGCGGTTGGGGGTGCGCACCTGCCAGGCCACGGAGCCCTCGACCGGGCCGCCCTCGAGCGAGATCGGCGGAGGCTCCGAGAGCACGACCTCCGAGTCCGGCCGGAACGCGTCCGAGAGCATGTACGGCACCTGCTCCGGCTCGGGCTTCACCACCACCTTCGCCACGAGACGCGCCCGCGGAAGACCCGGCCAGGCGTACAGCGTCTCGTAGGGCTTGCCGTCCACCCAGCTCCGGTGGACCACGCTGTCGGCCCGGGGCCCGGGCCCGTTGTGGTCCGGCCAGAGCAAGTAGCGCACGTTCAGCAACCGCTGGATCTTCAGGTTGAAGAGGTTCCGCGGAAGATCCGACCCCATCATCCCGATCAGCTCCCGGTAGCGGGCCAGGTCGTTCGGGTGGTGACCGGCCGCCAGCTCGATGCCGTACAGCGCCGGATGCACGTCCTGCGCCCGGTTCGCGAAGGACAGCAGCCTGTATGGCTCGTCGCTCCCCTGCTCCCGCTCGAGGAGCGCCCGCATGTTGGCGTCCGGGCTGGCCCATTGCTCGAACGTGGCGAAGTCGATGACCTGGATGAACGGCGCGTCGATCCTCGCCTCGTCGGCCACGACCAGGATCAGGACGATGGCCACCAGCCCGGCCGGCGCCAGCTTCCCGGCCCGGAGCGCCCATGCGAGCACCGCCGTGAACACGCCCAGGATCGCCCCGAGCCAGGCGCCCCGCGCGATGTACGGCGTGAGCACCTCCAGCTTCCGGAGGCCGCCCGGACTGATTTGCGGATAGACCGTGGATGTCCAGAACGACTCGAGCGCCCCCGACGAAACCCCCACAGCGAGCACGACGAGCACGCCCGCCGCAGCCCACAGGGTGCGCTGCACCCGCCGCCACTCGGAGCCGTCTTCCGAGCGCGCGGCTCCCAGGATCCGGTCCAGGCCCAGTCCCGCGAGCGTCGCCGCGCCGAAGCCGAACAGGAATGCCGCCATGGAAGCCGAGCGGAAGAGGCGGATCCCCGGCACCGCCGCGTAGAAGACGTACCAGACCGGCGTGTGGGCCCCGAGCGCGAAGAGGAGCGCCACCAGTCCCGAACCGATGAAGAACCTGCGCAGGCCTCGCTTCTCGCGCCCCCCGAACGACGCCGCGGCCAGGATCAGCACCAGGATCCCCGCGTACTCCGCGTTGTCCTTGGTGAAGTTGCGGCCCCAGTACGTGCCGGTGGCCCAGGCCGCGCCTCCCGCATTGTTGCCGGCGAACTCGGGAACCAACAGCCCCATCGCCTCCTCCGGATGGAGCGACCAGGAGCTCGCCCACTCGACCCCCACGTCGCCCGCCTCCTGCCGGGTGGTCTGCGTGCGACGGGAGTACTCGGTCACGTATCTCGCCGCCGGAACGAACTGCACCGCCGCCACCCCGAGCCCCGCGACGGAGGCCGCCAGGAAGAGGGCGAAGCGCAGGCTCGCCCGACGGGCACGGCGTCGGCCGGGCTTCACGGGTTCGCTCTGCGAGCCGGTCCCTCGCCAGATCTGCACGGAACGGAAGAGGGCATACGCCCCCACGGACAGGAAGAGGAAGTACGCCATCTGGAAGTGCGTGGTGAGCAGCACCAGCGCCACCACGAACGCGACGAGCGAGAACGAGCTCGGCCGAGGGCGGCGGAAGAAGCGCTCCACCATCCAGTACAGGAGCGGCGTGAGGGCCGTCACGAACAGCTTTCCGTCGTGTCCGGGGCGAACCAGGCTCACCAGGAAGGGCGCGAGCATGTAGGCCGTGCCGGAGACGAGCGCCGCGGCCTTCGACCCTCCGATCGTCCGGATCCATCCGTACATGAACAGCCCTGCCAGAAAGACGTGCAGGACCAGCTTCCATCCGAGCGCTCGGAACGGCTCCATCACCAGGAGCAGCAGAGACGTGGGGTAGAGCGCGTCGCCCCCGGAGAGCGCCTCCAGGAACGGGGTGCCACCCAGGATCTGCGGTGCCCAAAGGGGAAACGTGCCCGCTCGGAGCTGCTCGGCGTAGAAGAGCCGGGCCGCGTAGCCCATGCTGAGCGTGTCACTGCCTTTGAGCATGCCGTGGCTGAACACGAACGCCCGGAAGACGAAGAGCGTCAGCACCGCGAAAAGCGTGGCCGGAACCCAGCGTGGGATGGCGGGAGACCCCGGATCCACCCGGGGCACGCCCGCAGCCGCGGCACGTTTCTCCCTCTCCCTCCTGCCGCTCATGGCCGCGTCCGCGAGCCGGCCGGAGCGGCCTGCGTGATGGGGGTCCGGGGTGGCGTTCCCTCACCGTCGTCGAACACGAACAGCGTGTGGCCCAGGACCCGGTAAGGCGTGCGCGACCGGTAGGCCGCGAAGGGGTCGTGGCCCTGCAGGTAGAGCCCGTGCAGCGTCGTGGCGGAGATCACGGTGAAGCGCGGCGGCGGCCCTCCGGTCGCGCCTCCGTCCAGGCGGAAGAAGCTGGGCAGCGGAACGTAGTCGATCCCGTAGGCCTCCGGCATCGCCGACCCGAAGTAGCTCAGGCGCACGCGCTCGACGCCCTCGTCCTTCATGAACCTGCGCAGCTCGAGGAGCCCCTGCCCCCAGTCGATGCTCGAGTCGAGGAGCACCCGGTCCGCCCGGTCCCGCCCGCCTGCCCACACGCTCGTGTAGGCCAGGAAGTGCGGATAAGCCGTTGCGACCGAGGCTGCCTGGAGCACCAACAGGGTACTCACCAGCACCCTGGCCCCTCGTCCGCGGGCCCACACGCGAGCGAGTCCGGCCGCGCCGAGGACCGCCAGGAGGGGAAGCACCGGCAATGCGTACCGGAATCCCGAGTCGAGGTGGGACCGCATCAGGAACACCCCGAACACGACCGCGCCGAGGAGCGGTGCGCGTCCTCGCCATCCCGTCAGGCGGCGCCACCGCACCCGGGCCCCGCCCCGCGGCAAGGCCCCGATCAGCCCGGCCGCGCCCACGACCAGAAGCGCCTGGAACGCGGCGGGCGTCTTGAAGAAGAACGCCGCGGGGAAGAAGAACCACCAGCCGCTCGGGCTCGTGTGGCCCAACAGATACGCGGCACCGGGGTGGCCGGCCTCGGCGTGCAGCACGGTTCGCCAGAAGGCGAGCCGCAGGAGCGTCAGGGTCGGGTCGCCCCGGTAGATGACCACGAGCGCGACCCAGAGGGCGGCCGCTCCGACGCCGGCGCTCACCGCGAGATCGCGCCACCATCCCCGGTCACGGGAACGGCCCGCGGCCTCAGCCGCCATCAGCAGCAACGCCACCGGAGCCAGCGCCAGCGCGCTGAGCTTGACGCCGAGCGCCAGGGCGACCGCGAAGCCGGCCAGCGCGCCGCGCGCCGGCGAGGGACGGCGCACCGCCGCGTCCACCGCCCAGACGGCCAGGAGGAAGGCGAGCGCCAACGGCAGATCGTTGTACGCCACGCCGCCGTGCGCCAGGACGTCGGGCGTCGCCGCCACCAAGAAAGCGGAGAGCACCGCGGCCACGCCTCCCCCGATCCATCCCGCCAGGAGGCCGGCGGCCAGCACGAGGAGACCGGCCGCGAGCGCAGCCACCTCCCGCGCCCGGTCGAGCACCTGCACCGGGTCGTTGCCGGAGCGGAAGAAGAGGGTTTGGGCATACTCCCACCCGCGCTCGACCCCCCAGGTGGTTCCCTCCTCCGTCGGGAGCACGGGCGAGGCCGTGCCCGCCGCCGCACCGTACGCGTACATCATGACGGGCGGCTGACCCGTGACCAGGCCCCACGCTCCG
Organism: uncultured Gemmatimonadales bacterium; assembly: GCA_963751265.1. Lineage (GTDB taxonomy): Bacteria > Gemmatimonadota > Gemmatimonadetes > Longimicrobiales > Gaopeijiaceae > SZUA-318. Next base: position 50,050 of record CAVVTU010000008.1, read on the forward strand.
CGCTCCAGGCCTCTCAGCCCTCCGGCCACCAGCACGATCTCGTCGAAGGTGGCCGACGTATGCCTCATGGCCGCCGCCGCCGCGCCCCATGCCACGAGCGCGAGCGCAAGCACCAGTCCCGGCGCCGGCCGCAGGACCGCCTTCATCCGGCCGGAACCTCGCTGGGGCGCACCCTCGGGTCCCGCACCCGTTGGAGAAGGACCAGTCCGACCAGGAAGAAGGCGCCGATCGCGACCACCGCCAGTCTCTGGTTGCCCCCGGTCGCCGCCGCGATCGAGCCGAACACCAGGGGTCCCATGATCGACGACGACTTCCCGCAGAAGGCGTAGAAGCCGAACATCTCCGCCTCCTTCCCCTTCGGGATCAGCACGGACATGAGGCTCCGGCTCGCCGCCTGGGCCGAGCCGAGCCCGAAGCCGGCGACCACGGCCATGACGAAGAAGGTGGTCTTGCCCGTGATGAAGTAGGCCGATACGGCCACCCCGACCCAGAGCACGAGCACCAGCGTGAGGACGCGCTTGGCGCCCCACCGGTCGGTCGGGCGCGCCAGCCCCAAGGCGCCGAGGAGCGCCGAGACCTGCACCACCAGGAAGAGCACGATCAGCTCTTGCTGCCCGAAGCCGAACGTCTTCTTCGCGAAGAGGGCGGCCATGACGATGACCGTCAGAATCCCGTCGATGTAAAAGAAGTACGCCAGCAGAAAACGGCGCAGCTCGCGGATGGCGAACACCTCGCCGACGATGTTGCGGAAGCTCCTGAGCCCCCACGACGCGGCCGCGGCCACGGGCATCCCGCCACGGTCCTCCGGCAGGAACACGAACGTCGGAATCGAGAAGATCACGAAGAACGCGGCCACCGAGAGCCAGACGAGATCCAAGCGGTCGGGCGCGAAGAGGAGCGCAATGAGGAGCCCCGCGATGGATCCCGCGTACCCGACGCCGAAGCCCAGGCCCGAGACGAACCCCTGATGCTCGGGTGGCGCGATGTCCGGCAGGTACGCGTTGTAGAACACCAGCGCCCCCTCGAAGCCGATGTTCGCCACGACCGCCAGGGTGAACCCCCAGAGCACCATGCCCGGCTGCAACGTGGTGAAGAGCGACACCGCCGTCACGCATACGGCCGTGTACGCGAGCATGAGCTTCTTGCGCACCCCGGCACGGTCTGCGATCGCGCCCAACAGAGGCGACGTCACCGCCACGAAGAGCACGGAGAGCGAGACCGCGCGGCTCCACCACCAGTCTCCTCGACCGGTCTCGTCACCCACGATCACCGAGGCGAAATAGACGTTGAACACCACCGTCTGGATGACCGCGGGGTAGACCGAGTTGGCAAAATCGAAGAGAACCCAGACGGAGACGTGCTTTCGGTTCATGGCTCCCCGAATCGGACGATGGACGGGCGGAGGAAGCACGTCGGCGCCCCGCGCCGCGGGAGGCGTGGACGTGCTCGGTTCTTGGCCGTGCTCGTGGCCGTCAACACTCGTGGCCGAAGCACGGTAGCGGCCACGGACCATCCCTCGCCAGCCATTCGGTTGCGCCGCGGGGGGTCGCGGGGCGAATCTGAGCCCAGGATCACCTCCCTGTTTCAGTGAACGGGAACACAGACAGATAGGATCGAAATGAACCGAATCGTCGGAAAGCGCGTGCTCGTCACCGGAGCCTCCTCGGGAATCGGCGAGGCGTGCGCCCGCCTCTTCGCCGAGCGGGGCGCCGATCTCGTCCTGTGCGCCCGCCGCGAGGACCGCGTGCGGTCGCTCGCCAAGGAGCTGCACAAGGTTCACGACGTGGGCGTCGAGGCCAGAGTGCTCGACGTCACGGACCGTGAAGCGGTCGATGCCTTCGTCGCGGCACTCGAGGAGGAGGGCCTCTTCCCCGACATCCTCGTGAACAACGCCGGCAAGGCGCTCGGGATGGCCAAGCTCCACGAAGGTGACGTCGGCGACTGGGAGGACATGATCGACACCAACATCAAGGGTCTCCTGTACGTCTCGCGCGCGGTGCTCCCCGGCATGGTGTCTCGCGACAAGGGCCACGTGATCAACATCGGGAGCATCGCGGGGCACTGGGTCTATCCCAACGGCAACGTGTACAACGCCACCAAGTTCGCGGTGCGCGCGCTCACCGAGGGAATGAACCTGGATCTGGTCGGCACGAAGGTGCGTGTCTCGAGCGTCGACCCGGGCATGGTCGAGACCGAATTCAGCGTGGTCCGCTTCCACGGAGATGCGGAGCGTGCCGATTCGGTGTACGCGGGATGCACTCCGCTCACGGGTGACGACGTCGCCGACGCCGTCTGCTACATTGCCAACACGCCACCCCACGTGGATGTGCTCGACCTCGTGCTTCTGCCCACCGACCAGCGTGGCGCAACCGTAGTCCACAGGGGAGGAGCATGACCCCCTCCGATGCGATTCGCGTCCTCCTCGTCGAGGATGCTCTCGACCAGGCGCTCCTGGTCAAGTCGTTTCTGCAATCCGCGGGAAACTTCGAGGTCACCCACTCCCAGGACGGAGATCACGCTGCGAAACTCCTGGGGCAACAGCCTTGGGACCTGCTGATCACCGACCTGAACCTCCCGGGCAAAGACGGGTTCGAGCTGACCCGGATCGCCCGGTCCCTCACACCCCCGGTACCGGTCCTGGCCATGACCGGGTACACCGGCCCCCACTACGCCGAGAGCGTATTCCGGGCGGGAGCCAACGAGCTGCTCGTGAAGCCGCTCGAGAAGGACGATTTCCTGGCCAGGGTGAGCGAGTTGACGGGTGGGCTGCCGGCACCCGAGCACCACGCGGTCCTGGCCATCGGCGGCCTGGTTGGAGACGTCGAGATGGGATGCGGCGGAACGCTCATCAGGAGGGTCGTCCAGGGGGATGACGTCGTGATCCTCCCCCTCTGCCAGGACGAGATGGACGAGTCCGGGGCGGGTCTGGTGGCCGCCCGCGACGCCGCGAAGCTCCTCGGAGCGCGCATCCTCGTGGACGAGACCGCGATGGACAACACGGACCGGCGAGTCGAGCTCATCGAGAGCGTGATCAGAGACCTCGAGCCAACCACCGTGTTCATGCCCGCCATGGACGACGCCCATCCCGCCCGACGCGAGGCGTTTCGGATCGGGAAGGTCGCCACCTCCGTCGTGCCCACCGTGCTGGGCTACCAGACCGCGACAACCGGGCTCGACTTCAGACCGCAACACTTCGAGGACGTGCAGGAACAGATGATGCAGAAGATGGAAGCCCTGGCCGCCTATCAGCCGGCGGGCGCCAGCCGCATGGATCTGATGCCCCGCCTGGCCCAGGCGTATGCGCGCTACTGGGGCCGCTTCGAGCGATTCTCCGAGGTGGAGGCGTTCGAGGTCATCCGGGAGGTCGGATGAGAAACGGCCGGCTGCTCGAGGCCCTGGCCGTCGCCGCGGCGCTTCTCCACCCGGTTCCGGCGGCGGCACAGCACAGCTTTCCGGAGCCCGCGCCCATCAGGGCGGGGGTGGCGCCCGGACCCGGATTCTACGCCCCGGGCCCCGACGCCCTGCACTACGACATCGAGGTGGGGCTCTCCGACACGGCAAGCTGGTTTGCCGGAAGAACGACCGTACGGGTCGCCCTGACGGACACGGTGTCCGTGCTCCGCCTCGATTTCACCGGGCTGGCCGTCGACGACGTACGCCTGGGAGGCGTCGAGGCGAAGGCGACGTTCCGCGACGGCATCCTCGGCGTGAACCTCGCCGGCCATCAGCCGGGCGATACCGTCGATGTGCTCGTCGCGTATCACGGGACTCCGGACGACGGACTCATCCTCGGCAAGAACGTGCACGGAGCCCCGTCGGCCTTCGCCGACAACTGGCCCAATCGCGCCCGCTTCTGGTTCCCCTCGTTGGACCACCCATCCGACAAGGCGACCGCACGCTTTACGGTACACGCCCCCGCGCACTGGCGCGTCGTCGCCAACGGGCGGCTCGTGTCCGGCCCCGTTCCGACGCCGCCCGACGCGCTCGGCCCTCCCGGAGATCGAAGCACCTGGGTCTGGGAGGAGGACGTGCCCATTCCCACGTACACGATGGTCGTGGGCGGCGCGGACATGGTCGTACGCTCGGTGGGTGAGGCGGCCTGCGGACACGCACCCGCCAGCAAGCGGCCGGACGGCTGCGTCGACGTGTCGTACTGGGTCTTTCCCCAGGACACGGCGAGCGCCGCGAAGTCGTTTGCGCGGGCAGCGCAGATCGTCGACTACTACACCCGCACCGTCGGTCCCTTCTCGTACGAGAAGCTGGCCAACGTACAGTCCGCCACCCGGTTCGGCGGAATGGAGAACAGCTCCGCGATCTTTTACTCGCAACAGGCCATCGCCCGCGGCCGGGACATCGAGCAGACGGTCGCGCACGAGATCGCCCACCAGTGGTTCGGCGATGCGGTCACCGAAGACGACTGGCATCACCTCTGGCTCTCCGAGGGGTTCGCGACCTACTTCAGCGCCCTCTTCTTCGAGCACGCCGACGGCGAACAGGCCTTCCGGCGGATCATGGAGCGCAACCGGCAGACCTACCTGTCGAGCAATGTGACCGACCAGCCCATCGTCGATCCGGACCAGGAGAACCTCTTCGCCCTGCTCGACGCCGACAACTACCAGAAAGGCGGATGGGTCCTGCACATGCTGCGGGGCGTTCTGGGTGACAGCGTCTTCTTCGCCGGGATTCGCGGCTACTATGCGGTGCACAGGAACGGAAACGCGCTCACTCGCGACCTGCGCGGCGCAATGGAGAAGGCCTCGGGTCGGGACCTGGGCTGGTTCTTCAACGAGTGGATCTTCGAGCCCGGCTACCCCGTCTTCGACGTCGGCTGGCGTTGGTCCGGGGCGAGCGACGGCTCGGGCGGCACCGTCGATGTCACGGTCCGCCAGATACAGAAGGCCACCTGGCCGCGCTTCCGAATGCCGATCGATCTGGCGCTCGAGGTGGACGGCCGCGAGATCCGGCGCCGGGTGACGGTCGACGGCGCCGAGAGCACATTCCACATCCAGGCCGACGCCCGGCCCGACCGAGTGGTGCTCGATCCCGATCACTGGGTGCTCGAAACGGTCACCGAGCACGGGAACAACCCGTGACGGCGCGCGTATGGGGTCCCCTGGGCCGGGGGCCGCTCCAGGCACCCCGCCCTGCCCTCACCTGGGGCCCAGGGCACGCGCAGGGTGGGACCCGTGCTTGCCAATCCCGGCTGCGTCCGGCGAGCTTACGCTCGTCCCCCCAACCCGAACTGCGACACTGCCTTGGCTACCGTTCCGCATCTAGAGTTCGAACGAGACATCGTCGAGATCCAGGAGCAAATCGATTCCCTCCTGGCCGTCGCCGACCGCAAGGGCATCGACGTTTCGGGTGAGTTGAACCTCCTTCGGGAGAAGCTCGAGGTGCTCAAGGAGCAGACATACGACAACCTGAAACCCATCGAGCAGGTTCAGGTGGCGCGCCACCCTGGGCGCCCGTACACGCTGGACTACATCGATCGGATCTTCACGGACTGGATCGAGCTCCACGGGGACCGGGCCTTTCGTGACGACGAGGCGATCGTCGGGGGCTGGGCGCGCCTGCGCGGACGTTCCGTCATGGTCATCGGTCACCAGAAGGGCCGAGACATGAAGGAGAACCTCAGGCGCAACTTTGGATCTCCGCACCCGGAGGGGTACCGCAAGGCGCTCCGCCTGATGCGCCAGGGCGAGAAGTTCGGCCGCCCCGTCATCACGTTCATCGACACCCAGGGGGCCTACCCGGGCATCGGTGCCGAGGAGCGAGGCCAGGCCGAGGCCATCGCCATGAACCTGAGGGAGATGGCCAGGCTGCGCACGCCGCTTCTCAGCGTGGTCATCGGTGAGGGTGGATCGGGCGGGGCGCTCGCCCTCGGCGTAACGGACCGGATCCTCATGCTCGAGCACGCCATCTACTCGGTGATCTCACCCGAGGGATGCGCCGCCATCCTCTGGCGTTCTCGCGAGCACCGCGAGAAGGCGGCCGACGCCCTGCGCCTCACCTCGAAGGACCTGCTGGAGCTTGGAGTCTGCGACGAGGTCGTGCCCGAGCCCGTGGGCGGCGCACACACGGACTTCGATGCGGCCGCCCAGTCGCTCGGCGATGCGCTGGACCGGGTGGTCGGTGACCTCGCGGCTTTGCCCGTGGAGGAGCTCCTGAAGAACCGTTGGGCCAAGTACGAGCAGATCGGGGTGTGGCGCGAGGCCCCCGGCGGGGCGGAGGGCTAGTCGGTCGTGCCCGGGTTCGCCGAAATATGCTTCAAGGGGACGAGGAAGGACTACTTCTCCTATTCCGACCTGGACCTGCGTCCCGGCCAGCCGGTGATCGTGGAGGCCGACCGGGGCGAGGACCTCGGCGAAGTCTCGGCCACCGGTGCCATCGCCGAGCGCAAATGCTCCTCCTCGGACGGGTGCGAGACGCCCACCCCGGAACGGAAGGTCCTGAGGCTGGCCCGAACCGACGAGGTGAGCCGGCTGGACAAGCTGCGCTCGGACGAAGACCGCGTCCGGTCGGAGACCCGGAAGCTGGTCCAGCGCCACGGCCTCAAGATGAAGGTTACCGAGGCCGAGTGGCAGTTCGACCGCAACAAGCTGATCATCTACTTCACCGCGGAGCGCCGCGTCGATTTCCGGCAGCTCGTCCGCGACCTGGCCCGCACGTTCCGCACCCGCATCGAGCTCAAGCAGATCGGCGTGCGCGACGAGGCCGCGCTCCTCGGCGGCGTGGGGCGGTGCGGCCGCGAGCTCTGCTGCTCCACCTGGCTGCCCGAGCTCAAGCCCGTGAGCCTCCAGCTCGCCAAGGACCAGCGTCTGTCGCTCAATCCGGCACAAATCTCCGGATGCTGCGGACGGCTCATGTGCTGCCTGATGTACGAGCACAAGACGTACGTCGAGGCCCGGAGGCGCTTCCCCCGCGAAGGCCGCGTGATCAAGACCGCCCAGGGTGAAGAGAAGGTGGTGGCGGTGGACATCTGGAGGGAAACGGTCACGCTGCGGGATCCGGAGGGGGAGCGGCGTACCGTACGCCTGGAGGATCTGAAGAAGCAGGTGTCCCACTCCTTCGGCAAGGGAGTCGAGCCGACGGACGGACCCGGCAGCAACTGACCGAGAGCCGCACGAGCCCCAGCAGGTAGCCGAAGAAGGGAGTGACACCCCGTTGAGCCAGCCCCGCCGCCGATACCTCACCACGCCCATCTACTACGCATCGGGTGAGCCACATATCGGCCACGCGTACACGACCATCCTCGCGGACGCGCTGGCCCGTTTCGACCGACAGGACGGCGCGGAGGTGCTTTTCCTGACGGGCACCGACGAGCACGGTCAGAAGATCCAGGAAGAGGCCGCTCGTCGAGGGATCGAGCCGATCGAGCTGTGCGATCTCATGGCCGACCGATTCAAGGCCGCCTGGACGGAGCTGGAGATCAGCCACGACCGCTTCATCCGAACCACCGAGGAGGAGCACGTCGCGGTGGTCCAGGCCTTTCTCCAGCGACTCTGGGACCGGGACCAGATCTACGCCAGCACCTACAGCGGTTGGTATTGCGTGCCCGACGAGCGCTACTGGACCGAGAAGGACCTCGGTCCGGACCACACCTGCCCGGACTGCGGGCGCCCCACCCGGCACCTGGAAGAGAAGAACTACTTCTTCCGCATGAGCAACTACCAGGAGGCGCTCATACGCCACATCGAGCGGAACCCGGACTGGATCGTCCCGGACATCCGCCGCAACGAGATCATCGGATTCCTCCAGAAGCCTCTGGAGGACCTCTCGATCTCGCGCCCCAAGACACGCCTGAAGTGGGGCGTCACCCTCCCCTTCGACACCGATCACGTGTCCTATGTGTGGGTGGATGCGCTCATCAACTACCTCACTGCGTCCGGCGCCATCCACCCGGAGCGTCCGATGGGCGAGCAGGGCTTCGACGACCCGAGCGGCTCGTGGTGGCCCGCCGATCTCCATCTGATGGGCAAGGACATCATCACCACCCACGCGGTCTACTGGCCGACGCTCCTGATGGGGGTGGGACTCCCGGTGCAGCGTCAGATCCTGGCGCACGGATGGTGGGTCGTGGGCGACACCAAGATGTCGAAGTCACTGGGCAACGTCGTCGACCCGCTCGCGCTTCGCGAGGAGTTCGGCACGGACGCGGTGCGTTGGTACCTCCTACGGGAGATGCCCACGGGTGGTGACGCCTCATATACGCCGGAGCGCTTCCTGGCGCGTTACGACGAGCTGGCCAACGTCCTGGGAAACCTCGCGAGCCGGGCGACTTCGATGATCGGCAAGTACCGCGGGGGTCTGGTCCCGGACGCTCCCGGCCAGGGGATGTCGGACGCGATCGACCAGGCGTTCGAGCAGGCGCGGGAGGCCATGGCAGGCTACCGGGTCCACGAGGCCCTGGGCGCGGCCATGGATCTGGCTCGCCGCGCGAACGGATACGTGGAGGACCGCCAGCCATGGGCGCTGGCCAAGGACCCCGAAGCCGCGGCAGACCTCGATGAGACGCTCGCCACACTGGCCCGCGTCCTGGTGGCGTTGTGCGCCCTATTCCAGCCCGTCACACCGGCCAAGATGGCCGATCTGGCGGAACGATTGGGGCTGGAAGGTGTTCCCACCCTCGCCCAGGCACGCACGGTGTCCCTGGCGGGACGGGCCGTTCGGAAGGGCGATCCGCTCTTTCCCAGGGTGGATCCGTCCTGGGCCGCGGGGGCGCGATGAACATGCGTTTTCTTGTTGACTTGGCCGGAGATCAGGGCCTAACTTTGTCATCAGACGCGGTAGTGTTCCCCCCTCTCGCACCACGGGCCATGCTCGGGGTCGAGAGGTTTTTGTTAACGGCCACCCGGGTGCCGAATGAGCGGAGACCACTGGACCTTTCTCGTCATCCATGGCGAGGACAGCCCCGTCAAGCAGGTCACCCTCACCGCCAGGCGCATACGCGCCTTCGCGGCGGCGGGGTCGTTGGTCCTGCTGGTTCTTCTCGGCGGCGCGATCGCCCTGGGACTGGGCAGCGGCAGCAGAATGCAGGTCCATCGCCTCCAGGCCCGCAATGCGGCCCTCGTCTCCCAGCTGGGACAATTCCAGAAGAGGGTGGGCACCCTCGAGACAAGCGTCGACAAGCTCGCGTCGAAGGACGCCGAGTATCGGAGCCTGGCGGGCCTCGAGACCATCGATCCCGAAGTGATGGAAGCAGGCGTCGGCGGACCGGGGCTCGGCTCTCTGAACTCGTACCCCCTCTGGCCCGTGGACTCGGCGGCGTCCAAGACCGCGTTTGCCGTCTCCTACGACCTGAGTGCGCTCGAGCGGCGGGCCCGACTGTTGTCGGGAAGCCTCGCCGAAGCCACGGACTCGCTCGTATCCCACCGAGAGCTGCTCGAATCGACGCCGTCGATCCTGCCCACCCTCGGCTGGCTGAGCAGCCCGTTCTCGAAGTCCCGCATGCATCCGGTCTACAACCGGCCCATGCCGCACGACGGCGCGGATTTCGCGGCGCCTACGGGAACCCCCATCTATGCCGCGGCCAGGGGTCGCGTGATCCGGGCGGGATGGGAGGTCGGTTACGGGCTCACCGTGGTCATCGACCACGGGTACGGCTATACCACGCTGTACGGGCACGCCTCCAAGATCCTGGTCCGGCGTGGACAGGAAGTCTCGCGAGGGGACGTCATCGCCCAGGTCGGCAGCACCGGCGTGACCACCGCGCCCAACCTGCACTACGAGGTGCGCGTCAACGGGACCCCGGTGAACCCGGTCAACTACATTCTGCCCGTATCGGTACCCTAGCGCGCTTCCGGACCAGGTCGATGACGTGACCCGGAGGCGCCCTCGAGGACGCCTCCGGTGCTTCCCCCCATGACGATCCTCGCGATCTTCGCCGCACTGGCCGTCACGACTCCACCGATCCAGGTCCGGCCGGAGGAGGTCGGCCCGCGCTCTCGGTCGGCCGCGGGTCCTCCTGCTCGGCCCGGAGTGGGGCCGGGGAGGCGGCCACCGATGACTCCGGGAGCGGCCCAGCGGAACGGTTCCGCTGGCGAAACGAGAGCCAGACGTTACTTTTGCGGGCCCGAAAAGAGTTGATGGGCTATCAGGACAATAGTAGTTTCGGGCAAAATTCCACCCCGTACCGATTGGACGGAGCTCAGACATGAGGCGTAAGCCCCTTCCCCTTGCCATGGCCCTTCTCGTGGCCACAGCCGCCTGCGGACCAGCCACGGTCGTCGTAACCATGCAGGTCGACGTCCAGAACCCGAACGGTGAAGGCACGATCACGCAGTCCGAGCCGGACATCGAGGTTCGGATGCTCCCGTTCGACCGCGACGCCGTCTTCGATTCGTTGGCGCAGGAGTACGGCACTCCCGAGCCGGAGATCCCCCAGTGGCTCACGGAGGAGCGGGATTCGGTGCAGGCCGCGCAGCTGCGGTGGCAGGACGCCGAGCGTCGGTGGGCCAACCTGCGGGACACGCTCGAGAAGATCAGCACGGCCATGAAGCGCTACAGCCGCGGCGAGTCCCAGTACGTACTTCTGTACAGGGAATTCAACGAGTTCGACAGCCAGCTCAGCGGTGCCAATCGGGCAAAGGACCGGTACTTCAAGGAGTTCTCGGACCTCCAGAAGTCCACGATCTCGGCTTCCGACTCGATCCGGGTCCTCAGGGACAACTGGTCCGATCAGGCATTCGCGGACGTCAACGACGTCTTCGACGCCAAGCTCAAGGAGCATGGCATCACCCGGATGCCGGTCGACACCACGGATGCCAACGGCGTGGCCACCTTCGAGGTCAAGTCCGGCAAGTGGTGGGTGCACGCCACCTACGAGCTCCCTTATTCCGAGCTCTACTGGAACGTTCCCGTCGATGTCGCGCGGGGCGATCCGGTCCAGGTGAAGCTCACTCGGGAGAACGCCAAGGAACGGGAGCGACTCTAGCGCGCACCCTGCTCCCGCGGGGAACGGCCGCCCCGGCTCCGATCGGAGCCGGGGCGGCTTTCTTTTGCGGGCAGGGACGGTATTGTCATGGAGTCCTCGCACCCACCCAGGAGCCTGTCCGAGGAGCCGTGCGCGTCATGGATACCGCGAATTCCACGTTCCGAAGCCCCAGTTTCCGGATCGATGCCGACGGAATCGGCTGGATCACGTTCGACGACCCCGATCGCAAGGTCAACATCCTCACGGAGCCGGTGATGCGTGGCCTCGCCGACGCCCTCGAGCAGGCGCGCGACGCCGCTCGAGCGGGTCGGCTCAAGGTCGTGGTAGCCCGCAGCGGAAAGGCGGAGTCGTTCATCGCCGGCGCCGACGTGGACGGGATCGAGTCCATCGAGGATCCGTCGGAGGCCGAGGCCAAGATCCGTCTTGGACAGGCCATCTACCAGGATATCGAGGACCTCCCGGTCCCGACGGTCGCGGCGATCCACGGGACCTGCCTCGGCGGCGGGACGGAGCTCGCGCTCGCGTGCCGCCACCGGGTGCTCTCGGACCACCGCCGCACCCGGGTCGGGATGCCCGAGGTGATGCTCGGTATTCTCCCGGCCTGGGGAGGTACGACGCGCCTGCCTCGTCTGGTCGGCCTGCAGGCTGCGCTCGACCTTCTCCTCACCGGCAAGCAGATCGACGCGCGCAAGGCGCGCCGTATCGGGTTCGCGGGAGAGGTCTTCCCGGCGGACATCTTCGAAGACCGGGTGCGCGAGTTCGCCTTGCGGGCCGTCGACCTGCCTCCGGGCGCGTCCCGACCCAAGCGCAAGCCGATGACCCGCCTCCTCGACGATACCGCCCCCGGACGACTGATCGTCCTCGCCATGGCTCGCAAGAAGGTGCTGGCGAGCACCGGAGGTCATTACCCCGCCCCTCTCCGCATCCTGGATCTCCTCCGGAAGAACCTGGGCAAGTCCGTGGAGAAGAGCCTGGCCGCCGAGGCGAGCGCGGCCGGCGAGCTCATCACCTCGACGGTGTGCAAGAACCTGATCCACGTCTTCCACCTGAGGGAGGATGCCCGCAAGGGAACGGGGGTCGACCGTGCCGACGCCTCGCCGCGTACGGTCCAGGCGATCGGCGTGCTCGGGGCCGGCGTGATGGGCGGCGGCATCGCCCAGCTCGGAGCCTCCCGGGACATCCGCGTGCGCATGAAGGACATCCGGCACGACGCCGTCACGGGAGGACTCAAGCACGCGCGTGCGCTCTTCGACAAGGCGGTGCGCCGCCACCGGATGTCGCGGCGCGAGGCGAGCCGGCGCATGGAGCTCATCTCCGGGGGGTTGGCGTGGGATGGGTTCCGGGCCCTCGACCTCGTGGTCGAAGCGGTCGTGGAGCGGATGGACGTAAAGCGTTCCGTCCTGCGCGAGCTGGAAGAGCGTATCCGTGACGACTGCGTCCTCGCCACCAACACCTCCTCGCTCTCGGTGGACGCGATGGCCGAGGTGCTCGAGCATCCGGAGCGCTTCTGCGGCATGCACTTCTTCAATCCCGTGCACCGGATGCCGCTGGTGGAGGTGGTTCGCGGCGCCCGCTCCGGCGACGACGCGGTGGCGACGGTCTACCAGCTCGCGCTCTCGCTGGACAAGGTCCCCGTCGTGGTGGGCGACGCACCGGGGTTCGTGGTGAACCGGATCCTCGGGCCATACCTGAACGAAGCCGGGTTCGTGCTCGGCGACGGCGCGACGATCCAGGAGGTGGACGCCGCGGCCAAGGCCTTCGGCATGCCGATGGGGCCGCTCCGCCTGATCGACGAGGTGGGCATCGACATCGCGGGGCATGTCGGTGAAGTGCTCCACGAGGCGCTCGGCGCCCGGCTCGAGCCGTCTCCGGTCCTTCGGGCCCTGGCCGAAGGCGGACGCCTCGGGCGGAAGGGCGGTAAGGGGTTCTATCTGTACGAGGGCGACCGTGAGAAGGGAGTGGACGAGAGCATCTACGACGAGCTCGCCCCGGCGGTCCCCTCCGAACGGGGCGGAAAGACCGAACACGAGATCCGCGCGCGGCTCGTGGGACAGATGATCAACGAGGCGGCCCGGCTCCTCGGTGAAGGCGTGGTGGATTCAGCCGCCGCGGTGGATCTAGCCATGATCATGGGTACCGGTTTTCCACCGTTCCGTGGTGGGCTGTTGCGCTTCGCGGACAGCCTGCACCCGCGGGGTGTCCTCGATCGGGTGAATGCGCTGCACGAGCAGCACGGCGACCGGTTCGCTCCCGCCCCACTCCTGCTGGACCTGGCCAGAGAGAACCGCGGGTTCTACGAAGCCTTCGGTGGCTGATGTGGCAGCGCGGCCGGCTCGCGTGGCCGGTGTGATCCCCTGCGCCGGTGCCTCCGAGCGGATGGGAACCGAGAAGGCGCTGATGGATGCCGGCGGCGCCACGTTCGTGGAGCGCGTGGTCGAGACCCTGAGGGTGGGTGGGTGCGATCCCGTCTTCGTCGTCGTCACGGACGCAGGCGGGCATGCTGCCGCGATGGCGAAACGGGCGGGAGCATGCGTCCTGGTGAACCTGGATCCCGGCGAGGGACCCATCACCTCGCTCCGTATCGCCCTGCTCACACTCGACGGGACCGCCGACGCGGTTGCGTTCTGCCCGGTGGACCATCCGCTGGTGCGTGCGAGCACGGTACGTACGCTATTGGATACCTTCGCCGGGGAGCGACCCGCGCTCGTGATTCCGGTGCACGCCGGGCGCCGGGGCCATCCCACCTTCTTCGATCGGCGCCTCTTCACCGAGCTCGCCGATCCGGCCTTGGTCGGGGGAGCCCGCACCGTGGTGCACCGGCACCTCGAGGACGCTCGGCTCGTGCCCGTCGACGACGAGGGGACGATCATCGACATCGACACCCCGATGGAGTATCTGGACGCCATGGGAGGGGGGTTCGCATGATGCTGGATGCCGCGCGCGCCACCGAGCTCGCGCTCGCCACGGCGGCGGCCGGAGGGAGCGCCGCCGTCCTTCTCGTGGTCGCCGACTCCGAGGACGAAGCCACCGGCCGGCGTCTCCTGGTGCTCCGCGACGGGTCGGATGCGTCCGGGACGGTGCACGGGGGACTCGGATCGGAGGAGCTGGACGCGGCCGCCCGGACGGTCGCGGTGGAGGTGATGGACGACCAGGACGCCCCGGAGGGGCTGCGCGAGCTCGTGATCGGCGAACGGACGCTCGAGGTCTACGTCGAGATCCGCCGGCCCGTGCGGGACCTCGTCATCGTGGGCGCGGGCCACATCGCCAGGCCCCTGTGCACGATCGGAGCGCTCCTCGGCTACCGAGTCGTCGTGCTCGACGACCGGCCGGACTTCGCCACGCTCGAGCGCTTCCCCCGTGCCAGCCGCCTGGTTCGGGCCGACTTCTCGGATCCGTTCCGGGACGTGCCGATCCATCCCGGCTCGCATGTTCTTCTCGTCACGCGGGGGCATCGATATGACTACGAGTGCCTCGTGCGCATCCTGGCTGCGGACCCACGACCCGCCTATATCGGTATGATCGGGAGCCGGCGGAGGGTGCGAGCCACATTCGCCCGCCTTCTGGAGGAGGGAATCGCCCGGGGACGACTCGAGGAGATCCATTCGCCCGTGGGCCTCGACGTCGGTGCGGAGACCCCGGAGGAGATCGCCGTAGCGGTCGCCGCCGAGCTGGTGAAGGTCCGACGCGGAGGTACCGGCGCATCGCTCAGGGACGTGGAGCGCGTCGCCGAGCGCTTCTTTCCTGAAGAGGAGAGCTCCAGATGAGTCACCAGGACGACCGAGCGCTGGCCGATGCGCTGGGGCTGGCGCGTCGCGAGGGTCGGTCGTGCGCCCTGGCCACGATCGTGGCCACGCGCGGCTCCACCCCCCGGAAGGCGGGCGCCCGCATGCTGATCGACCTCGAGCGCGGGCTCGTCGGCACGGTCGGTGGAGGATGCGGAGAGGCCGAGGTCATCCAGGCCGCCCGACGTGTCATCGAGACGGGCATCCCGCAGCGTGTCCAGGTCGATCTCACCGAAGACATCCTCTCATGGAGCCCTGCCGTGTGCGGGGGCGTCATGGACGTCTACATCGAGGCGGTATGCGCCGCCCCCCCATCGGAGGCCGCATCGTGACTGGGAATGATCGGGTGGAGATCCACTACCACCGCCCTCCCGACCGTGTCCAGATCTTCCGTCAACGGCTGATCCTCGACCGGGACGACGTGAAGGTCACGCTGGCCGAGAGCATGGAGGCGTCCGCCCCCATGCGCATCGAGGGCGACGTGGCCATGGAGGAGGGCTCCGACCTGGTCTGGTTCACCTTTCCCGGGCTCTGGCACGACATCGGTCGCTTCCATTTGGCCGACGGAACCTTCACCGGCTACTACGCCAACGTGCTCACCCCCCCCGAGATCGACGGGGGCATCTGGCGTACCACCGACCTCTACCTCGACGTGTGGCTCCCGCCCGACGGCACGCCCGTGCTTCTCGACGAGGACGAGTTCGACCTGGCGATCGGCAAGGAGTGGATCGACGAGGAAACGATGCGCCGGGCGCGAGAAGAGGCCGAGCGTATCATGGAGCAGGCACGCGCGGGAGCGTGGCCTCCGCCGGTGGCACGGGAGTGGACGCTGGAGCGCGTGAGGAAGGAGCTCGACGGCTCCCCCGGATAGACGGCGATGCCGCCGGGGGGGCAGGGCGTGGAGGGGGGGCAGGCCGCCGGCCTACCCCCCCCTCCAACCGTTCGAGCGCTACGAGATCGTGAAGGGAAGCACCATCCCGTGGTCGATATGGGGCTTGTGGTCCTTGGCGTCGGGGAAGAAGCACAGGGCGACATACTGCCCCGGCGTCAGATCCATCGGTACGTACTCCACCTCGCCGGGCATGATTCCGGGTGTGCCCCCCAGCGAGGTCACCGGCACCTCGCCCTGGTAGGTCTGGGCCCACTTCATCAGGTCGTCCATCGTCTTGCCCGGCAAGAGCCGCACGAGCTCGAACTCGTGGACCTGGGGACCGTCGTTCTGAACCTTGATGACGTGCTTTCCGGCCGTGGGCGGCACGGAGAACGAGAACGCGTAGTCCGTCAGCGTCAGGGTGAGGTCCGGAGTCGGAGCCGGGGCCGGCGGAGCGGTCGAAGGTGTGACCGTCAGCGCCTTGATCATCCCTTTCATCATGTGCGGCACGTGGTCCGGGATGTCCACCACGCACACGAGGGCGTAGTTGCCCGGCGTGAGCATCAGCGTCGCCCGGGTCTCACCGCCGGGATCCGCCGCGTTGGCCCCGCCCGCGAACTCCATCCAGGGCGGTGGCGGATCGGTGGGCTTCATGTGCGCGAGGCCTGCCGCCAGCTCCGCCTCGGTATGCCCATCCTTCAACCGGACCAGCTGAAGGTGATGCAGGACCGTGCCGGCATTGTCCAGAACCACGGTCGTCATTCCGGCCGGAATGGAGTCCGGCCCCTCGAAGGCGTACTCCTTCGCCGTGAACGAGACCACGTTCGGCGTAGGTGCGGCGGTAGCCGCCTTGTCCGTCGACTCCGAGTCCTTCTTCGGCGCGCATGCCGCCACACCGAGCAACACGATTCCCGCCAGAACACCGGCACGCATTCGTACCTCCAATCAGCTGAGACCCGCCTGCTCAAAGCCGGAGCCCACGCCCCACTGCGACTCCATGACTCGGGCAGGTGCGGTGGAGCACGTGCGTTCCGGCGACCGACCAGGATGGTGCGACGCTCCTCCGACCGCAAGCTTTATGAAAGAGCCACGGATCGCCGGAAGCGCCGAGATCTCGCCGTCGGGTTACTTCGCTCCTCCTGCGGCGTCCTGGCCGAATACGAGCAGCCGTTCGCGAGGAAGTAGGGGAGGAGCGCCCGAAGCGACGCCGAGGCTGCGGGGATGGGACGGGGAAAAGCGGAAGCGGCGAAGCAGCCCGCGACCCTTCAGGAAAGGCCGGAAACGGGCATCCCCCCGCGACCACGATTCGGCGGAGGGCGGCGAGAGGCACCCGTCGTCGGAGCCCCCCTCCTGGAAGCGATCCTACCCCTCCTCCGCCAGGTACGCCGCGCACAACCGATCGAGGTCCAGGAACAGGCGCTTGAGCACCTCTTCGTCCTCGCGCACACAGTCGATCAAGCGATCGTACTGCTCCAGGGACTTGGCCGGAATCTCCACGTCCTCGTGGTGATACGACCCCTCGTCCACGAACAGAAGGCGCACCTTCACCGCCGCGTCGCTCAAGAGTTCCCCCCGTCTTTGAACCGCGCCACCTCGGGCAGTGCCGCGAAGAAGATCAACGTGATCAGGATGGCTGATGTCACGCACCAGATGCACCATGCATGGATCACGGCCACCTCCAGCCAGGTCAGATACGCCGAGAATGCCACGCCCACCGCGGCGCCCGCCAGAAGAAGCACCCCGATCGGCTTCGAGCGCCGCCGGCCCGGCTGCAGTCCGAGAACGGCCAACACCAGCAGAATCAGGTAGCCCAACAGCCCGATGGCCGCGACCGGGATCGGTCCGATCTTCGAGTACGAGCTCTGCTGGACCGTCTCGCAGCTACTCACGCCGCAGATCAAGCTCCCCATCCACCCCAGCGAGTACGCCATCAGGTAGAACGAGACGAACGCGCCGATCATCGAGAGCAGCGCAATGAGCATTCGCGTGGTCGGTGGCCCGGACTCCGCCTCCGTCGGGCTCACGAGCCGCCCTTCTCCGTCGCCGCCAGAAGAGAATCCACCTGCTCTTTGATCGAGCCGAAGTCGTAGTCGGCGAGACGGAGCGGCATGGTGTTGCTTCCCGCACTCACCATGATCGTCGGTGTGCCACTCAAACCGAGCTCTTCCGCCAGGCGCAAGTTTGCCGATACCACATCCGCGTGGGCGTCGCTCTTCACGCACTCCTCGAACTTGCCGGAGTCGATGCCCACGCTGTCGGCGTACGTCACGAAGTCACCCGTCGGCTCCTGCTTGGGCGTCCACTGGGTCTGGTGGCGGTAGAGCTGGTCCTGGTACGCCCAGAACTTGCCCTGGTCCTCGGCGCACCGAGCCGCCCGCGCCGCGATGAACGAGTTCGGGTGGATGCTGATGAGGGGAAAATCGTAGAAGATGAACTTGGCCTTGCCGGTCTCCACGTACTGGCTGATGATCCGTGGCTTGACGGTGAGGACGAACTCGCCGCAGCCCGGGCACATGTAGTCGCCGAACTCGGCGATGGTGACCTGCGCGTCGGTCTGGCCCATCGTGACGCCCTGGGCCTTCTCGACCAGCGTGCTCATGTCGTCCAGGCCGGGCACGTCCACCGGCTCGGTGGCGGCCTTGCCCAGCTTCTTCGAGCCCACCGAGTACCCCACGGCGGCCATCCCCAGGATCGCGACCGCACCGAGAATCCAGTAGAACTTGGTCATCTCGGAGCCGCCGGAAGACCGGGCCGCTCTGCGTTGTTCACTTCTCTTCGACACGTCGCTTCCTCTTGGATGGGCCGACCCCCGTCGGCCTGTGGCAGTCCACGACCCTCGAATCCGCTGGAACGCCCAAGATGTTCGCGCCGGAGGACACGATCAAGCGCCGGGCCACAGGAGCCCCGCGGCTCCCCCTCACGCCGTCAGCAGCTCGAGCACACGTTCGGTCGCGCTCAGATCTCCCAGCACGTGATCGGCGCCGGCGGCTCGAAGCTCATCCTCACCGTAGTGCCCGGTGGCCACGGCCAGAGTGCGTGTGCCCCCCTTCTGGCCGCAAGCGACGTCCCTGGGGGTATCGCCAACCACGTACACGTCGCGCCCGGTGAAGGTCACGCCCCACCTCTCGCGGGCGCGGCGCAGCGCGATGTCCGGAAGGTCGTCGCGCTCCTCCGAGTCCGAGCCGAAGCTCCCCATCGCGAAGTGACCGTCGAGGCCCGCGGAGCGGAGCTTGAGCTTCGCCCCGGAGCGGATGTTACCCGTCAGCAGGCCGACCGCGATCTCGCCGGAGAGCCGTCCGAGCTCCACCAGGAGCCGCACCACTCCGGGGAGCGCCCGCATGGGGCGCTCCGCGAGCGCGACCTCCAGATACCCGAGGTAGCTCCGCCAGAGCTCGGGCATGCCCTCGTCGATCCTCTCCTCCGTGAGGCCCGCGCCCGTCAGAAGCTCCCGCGCGATCTGAGGATCGGTCTTGCCCGCGAAGCTGACGACCTCGATGTCGCCGGTAGTGCCGTACGTCTCCATCATGGCCATGCGGAACGCGTCCTTGGCGGGCCCCCCGGTGGCCAGGAGCGTCCCGTCGATATCGAAGAGCACGAGCCGCTTCATCGCGTGCCCTCGGTGACCGCACGGGTGATCGCCTCTTCGAGCGCCGCCTGGGCGGTCGCCCCGAGCGAGAGGATCTCCGCGGACGTCAGGTCGCGTGCCTCCTCGGCGGTGGACGCGGCGAAGACGACGTCCCCGTCGAACGGCGTGTGCACCGGAGTGATCCGGCGGGCCAGAGCGTTGGCGGCCGTACGCGCGAGCCGCCCGAGGTCCACTCGCGGAAGTGGCGCATCAGTCGCGACCACCGCCAGCGTGGTGTTGGAGCCGGCCTTGGCGTCGCCCATCTCCCCCCGCCCCATCCCTGTCCGCAGCATGCCCGCAGAGTCCAGGAAGGCTCCCTTCACGCGCGCGCCGGCGACGATGTCGCCACCGGCATCCAGAACGTCACCCAGTGCGTTCACTACGGCCAATGCTCCCACGCGAAACTCCCCGATATCCAGAGCCCACGAACCGACGCCGCCCGGCATGGCGTTCTCCCGCCCGGCGATCTTGCCCACGGTCGCACCCGTGCCGGCGCCGACGCGTCCCTCGGCCACCGCTGCGTCCGTGGCGTGGTCGCACGCCAGACGTCCGAGGGGGGGATCGGGTCTCGAACTGTTCGCCGACAGGTCGAAGATGACCGCGGCCGGCACGATCGGGACCCGGGCGACCCCGGTGTCATACCCCCACCCGCGGTCGGATAGCCAGGCCATGACGCCGTCGGCCGCCGCCAGTCCGAACGCCGATCCCCCGGTCAACAGCAGACCGTCGACGCGCGGCACGAGGTGGTCGGGGTGCAGCGGGCCCATCTCGCGACTTCCCGTGGCCAGGCCGCGCACCTCCGCGGTGGCCCGGAACGGACCCAGGACGACGGTGCATCCCGTCGTGCCATCGGCCGCGTTCGCGTGCCCGACCCGGATGCCGGGCACCGATGTGAGCGTGGCGTTCACGTGTTCAGTCCACTAGGAAGCCGACAGCTCGGAGAGGAGCGACGGATCGAGGTTCCCGCCGCTGACCACCGCCGCCACCCGTTCGTCGTCCACCTCCACGGCGCCCGACAGGAGGGCCGCCGCGGTCGCCGCGCCGCTGAACTCGACGACCAGCTTCTGCCGGTTCACGAGGAGCGCCGTGGCCTCGCGGATGGCATCGTCGTCGACCAGCACGACGTCGTCCATGAGCTGGCTCACGTGGTCATACGTGAGATCCGTGCAGATCACCGGCGCGAGCCCGTCGGCGATCGTGTCGATCTCATCGAGCAGCGTGGGCCCTCCGTGATCCAGCGCCCGACGCATCGACGCCGCACCCCGGGGCTCCACACCCACGACCTTCGTGCCCGGCAGAATACGCCTCACGGCCGCCGCCACCCCGCTCGCCAGCCCACCCCCGCCGATGGGCACGAGCACCAGGTCGACGTCGGCCCACTCGCGCGCGATCTCGAGGCCCACGGTTCCCTGGCCGGCGATGATGTGCCGATGATCGAACGGGGGCACCACGACCAGTCCCTGTTCCTCTGCGAGCTTCTCGGCTCGCAGCTTACGTTCGACTGATGTCGTCCCCTCGAACACGACCTCCGCGCCCAGCCGGCGTGCCCCTTCGCGCTTGACGGCGGGCGCCGTCGTGGGCATCACGACCACCACACGCACACCCCTCAGCCTTCCGGCGAGCGCCACCGCCTGGGCGTGATTGCCCGACGAGTACGTGATGATCCCGGCTTCGATGCGCTCGTCCGAGATCTGGGAGACGAAGTTGTACGCACCCCGGATCTTGAACGAGCCCGCCCTCTGCAGGTTCTCGCACTTGAGGCGCACCTCCGCGCCGGTCACCTCCGACAGCGCGTCGGAGGGCAGGAGTGGCGTGCGAACCGCGACACCGGCGAGACGGTGGGCCGCGCCTTCGATCTCGGCGAGCCCTACGAGTCCGTCACCGACCTCCTCGCTCACGAGCCGTCTCCCAGCTCGTCCCCCTCGTCCGCCCCTTCGGCGAGGGAAGCCGGCGCAGAGCCCGTAACCTCGTAGCCTTCTTCGTCTTCCGTGACGACTCCGCCATCGCCCTCGTCCCCTTCCTCCCCCTCGTCCCCTTCGTCGAGCTCGTCCTCCGAGATGATCCGGGCCACGTCCACGACGACGTCGCCCTCGTCCAGGTTCACGAGCCGAACGCCCTGAGTGGCGCGGCCGATGACGCGGATCTCCCCGATGGCCTGGCGGTTCACCACGCCGTTGCGCGTGATGACCATGATCTGCTCGTCCTCGGTGACCGCCCGGATGGCAACCACCTCCCCGGTCTTCCCGGAGAGCTTGAGGTTGATGACCCCCTTGCCACCGCGACCCTGCAAACGGTACGCGTCCACGTCGGTACGCTTGCCCATGCCGTTCTCGGAGACGACCAGCAGCGTCGAATCCGGCCGGACCACCACCATCCCGACGACCACGTCTCCCTTGGTGAGCCGGATACCACGCACACCTTCGGTGGCGCGGCCCATCGGACGGGCGTCGGCCTCGTTGAATCGGATCGCCATCCCTCGGCGTGTGGCCAGCACCACCTCGTCCTGACCCGAGGTGATCTGGACGTCGATGAGCTCGTCGCCCTCGCGGACGTTGATCGCGTTCAGCCCCACCGCGCGCACGTTGCCGTAGGCCGAGAGCGCCGTCTTCTTCACCACCCCGTTCCGGGTGCCGAAGAGGAGGTACTTGTCCTCGGCGAACTCCCGCACCGGGACCACCGCGGCGATCTGCTCGTCAGCAGACAGGTTGAGCACGTTGACGATGGGTTTGCCACGGGAGTGGCGGTGACCCTCCGGGATCTCCCAGACCTTGAGCCAGTAACACTGGCCGCGCCGGGTGAAGATCATCAGGTAGTCGTGCGTGGATGCGACGAAGAGGTGCTCCACCCAGTCCTCGTCCTTGGTCCCCATCCCCTGGAGTCCCCGGCCACCACGCCGCTGGGCGCGGTAGGTGTCCACCGAGAGGCGCTTCACGTACCCCTGGTGCGACACCGTGATGACCATGTCCTCCTCGACGATCAGGTCCTCCACGTCGAAGGAGCCCACCCCGCCGATGATCTCGGTGCGTCGGCCGTCGCCGTACTTGTCGGCGATCTCACGGAGCTCCTCCTTGAGGATCTCCCGGCGTCGCTCCTCGGACTCCAGGATCTCGCGCAACTCCTCGATCAGGGCGCGTACCTGCCCGAGCTCCTCGTCGAGCTTCTCCATCTCGAGGCCGGTCAGGCGCGCCAGACGCATGTCCAGGATCGCTTTCGCCTGCCGTTCGGACAGATCGAAGGCCTCCTGGAGCGCGTTCGAAGCGGACTCCGTGTCCTGCGACGCCCGGATGAGCTTGATGACCTCGTCGATGTTGTCGACGGCGATCTTGAGGCCCTCGAGGATGTGCTCCCGGTCAAGCGCCTTCGCGAGGTCGAACTCGCTGCGGCGTACGATCACCTCGAAGCGATGCTCGATGAAGTGCCGGAGCATCTCGCGCAGAGACATCACGGTCGGAACGCCGCCCACGAGCGCGAGCAGGATCGTGCCGAACGTCTGTTGCATCTGCGTGTGCTTGTACAGACGGTTCAGCACGATGTGGGGCACGGCGTCACGCTTGAGCTCGATGACGATGTGCATGCCCTGCCGGTCCGACTCGTCGCGCAGGTCCCGGATCTCGGTGAGCTTCTTGTCCCGCACGAGCTGCGCGATCTGCTCGATCAGGCGGCTCTTGTTGACCATGAAGGGGAGCTCGGTCACCACGATGCGCTCGCCCCGGCCCTCGATGTCCTGGATCTCGGCGCGCGCCCTCATGATCACCCGGCCCCGGCCGGTGCGGTACGCGTCCTCGATGCCGTCGCGTCCGCAGATGAACCCGCCGGTCGGGAAGTCGGGTCCGGTGATGATCGTCTCGAGCTCCTCCTGAGACAGATCCGGCCGATCCACGAGCGTGGTGACGGCGTCAACGACTTCGCGCAGGTTGTGCGGCGGGATGTTGGTGGCCATCCCGACCGCGATACCCGACGAACCGTTCACGAGCAGATTGGGGAACTTCGCCGGAAGAACCGTGGGCTCGTCCTTCTGCCCGTCGAAGTTCGGGACGAACCGGACCGTGTCCTTCTCGATGTCGGCCAGAAGCTCCGTGGACAACGCGGTCAGGCGCGCTTCGGTGTAGCGGTAAGCCGCCGCGGAGTCACCGTCGATCGAGCCGAAGTTGCCCTGGCCGTCCACGAGCGGATAGCGCAGGGAGAAGTCCTGCACCATGCGCACCATCGAATCGTAGACCGCCATGTCGCCGTGGGGATGGTACTTACCCAGCACCTCACCCACGACCGTCGCGCTCTTCTTGTAGGCGCGGCCCGGGCTGAGCCCCAGCTCGCTCATGGCGTAGAGGATGCGCCGGTGAACCGGCTTCAGCCCGTCCCTCACGTCCGGGAGCGCCCGTTGCACGATGACGCTCATCGAGTAGTCGATGAACGACTCGCGCATCTCGTCTTCCAGGAGACGGGTCAGAACCCTTTCTCCGCCACCTGTCAGATCGAGGTCGTCTGCCATACCTGGTGTTTCCTTCCGAGGTGATGCCGGAAGCGCTCCATCCCCTCCGGCGGTCTTTCGTCGAATCCCTTTGGCCGAATCCGGCCCGTCACTCCCTCACCGCGAGTCCGATCCAGCCACACGCCTCGCACTTCCTCCGGGAGATCTTCTGACCCGTCAACACGGAGGCGAACCGCTGCCACCGCTTTCTTTTGACCCTTCGGGTGTGGCTGCCGCAGCTCGGGCAGGTACCCCCGGTGGACCCCACCGCCATACGGGTCCGGCTCCCCCAGAAGAGCAGGGCCCCAAAAACCAGGCCGACGACCAGAAGCACCACACCCAGGACGAACCGCGCCGTCGGTACGTAGAACTCCACGCCGGCGAGCACCGCTTCGATGCCGGCCGACATACGCGATAGCGTCAGGGTGAGCGCCTGGGTGGAAAGCTCCAAGCCGACCAGGACGAGCACCAGAGACACGAACGCCAGCAGACGCCGCACTACCGATGGTCCTCCATGGGCCACGCCAAGATCCTGCCGGCATGGGGCACGCGATGACTCCTTGCCTGTCGTCTTCGGGGCTCGCCGCAGCGGGAGCGGTCGGGGTCCGGGGGCTCCGCGACCCGTCGGGGCGGACCCGTCCAGCACCGGGACCCGCACGAGCCTCCCAAGCCTAGGAAAAGTAACCCTTCGGGGGCATGCCCAGCAACCCAACAAAGCCGCTTGGCTCAAGGCTTTCCGCCACTTCGCACCCGAGGTCGCTCCCGCGTGCCGACCGGAGGGCTCAGGCGACGGCCACGAAGTCCGTGAGCTCCTCGAGTCCCGCGTCTCCCAGAAGCCGGCGGAGCGTCTCCCGGACGCCCGGCTGTCCCACGGCGCACAAGTGGAGCGCGGACCCCACCGAAAGGCCACCCTCGGTGTCCAACACCGGGATGCCGTGGATCTCCTGCCCGATCTTGCGGGCGTCGACCTCGACGAAGGCCAGCACCTTGACCCCGGCGCGGCGCAGGGTGCGCGCGAAGGCTTTGCCCACGGGGCCCGCACCCCAGAGGACCGCGCCCCGGCCTTCGCTCAACAGCGTCCGGGCCAGGTAGTGCGCCTTGCACCGGCGGAAGGCCTCGGACCCGTATCGGGAGTCCGTGCGCGACAGCCGGTCGGGTGCTTCTCGCCAGCGCAGAAGTGTCCCGGGCACCTTCGCCAGACGGCGGCCCGCGGCCCAGAGGCGGAGCACCAGATCGTAGTCCTCGGGCCAGCCCGGGTCTCGGTATCCGCCCACGCCCTCGACCGATTCGGCGCGCATGAAGAACGTGGGGTGCGCCACCGGGCACTCCACGAAGAGCTCCCTGACGATGGCCTCGTGCCCGAGAGAGTCGTTGATCCATGCTTCGTAGCGCCGGGCCCCTTCCTGGACGGCTTCGTCGGGGAAGTACCGGATCCGGCAGCCGCAGAGCGCGACGGCAGGCTCGTCCTCCATGAAGGCGCGCT
This sequence comes from uncultured Gemmatimonadales bacterium, assembly GCA_963751265.1. GTDB lineage: Bacteria > Gemmatimonadota > Gemmatimonadetes > Longimicrobiales > Gaopeijiaceae > SZUA-318. The sequence continues at coordinate 75,212 of CAVVTU010000008.1, forward strand.
GGACCGCGAGCCGACCGGGCTCCGAGACATCGTCGGCATCCATGCGGGCGAGGTAGCGGCCGCGCGCGAGCGCCCGGGCCCGCTCGAGCGCGGCGACGATGCCGCAGCGCTCCTGACGCACGACCCGGACGCGCGCGTCCCGCCGGGCCCAATCGTTCAGGATGTCGGCGGTGCCGTCGGTCGACCCGTCATCGACCGCGACGACCTCGAAGTCGGCTTCGGACTGGAGCTCGATCGACACGGCCGCCTCGACCAGATGGGGCGCACCATCGCGGACGGGCAGCAGGACGGAGATGGGCGGGGCGGCGTCATGCCGGCCGGCGGAGCTCACAGGAGCTCTCGCAGATACCGTCCCGTGATGCTCTCCGGCACGGCGGCCACGGTCTCGGGACGACCCATGGCGACCACCTCCCCACCCTTGTCACCGGCCCCGGGGCCGAGATCGATGACCCAGTCGGCCACCTTCACGACGTCGAGGTTGTGCTCGATGACCAGGACGGTGTTGCCGCCCTCGACCAGGCGATCGAGGACGCCGAGCAGCTTCCGCACGTCCTCTCCCGAGAGACCCGTCGTAGGCTCGTCGAGGATGTAGAGCTTGCGGCCCTTGCGGCCGGCCGCCCCGGCCAGCTCGCGCGCGATCTTCAGCCGTTGGGCCTCACCGCCAGAGAGCGTCGTGGCGGGCTGCCCGAGGCGGAGATAGCCGAGCCCCACCTGCTGCAGCTGCCAGAGGGTCTTGCCGAGCCGGGCCTCCCGTATGAAGAACCGGATCGCCTCGTCCACCGTCAGATCCAGGACCTGGGCCACGTTGCGGCCGCGGAACTTCACGTCCAGCAACTCGCGGCTGTAGCGCGTGCCGCCACACGCGTCGCACGGAACGTAGATGTCGGCCATGAAGATCATCTCGACCTCTACGTATCCGGCGCCCTTGCACTCCTCGCAGCGGCCTCCGCCGGCCACGTTGAAGCTGAAATCCCCAGCCGAGTAGCCGCGCTCCCTAGAGAGGGGCTGATCCGCGAAGATCTTCCGGATGTAGTCCCACGCTTTGATGTACGTGACCGGATTGGAGCGCGGCGTGCGCCCGATGGGCGACTGGTCGACGAGGACCGCGGCATCCAGGTGGCCCGAGCCGTCCAACGATTCCCAGGAGCCGACCTCCTCGCCCAGGTGCTCCTTGGCGCTCGTCTCCCCGCCGAGCTCCCGCTCGAGCGCGCGGTACAGAACGTCGTGGACCAGCGTCGACTTCCCGGAGCCCGAGACACCGGTGACGACCGTGAGCGTGCCGAGCGGCACATCCACGTCGACGCCCCGGAGGTTGTGTAGGCGAGCACCCTGCACGCTCAGGCAGGCGCCGTCGACTTTTCTCCTCCGCTCCGGAAGCGGAATGGCGGAGCGACCCGACAGGTAGCGTCCCGTGGCGGTGTCCTGCTCCCCCAGTTCGGACGGCGGGCCCTCGTACACCACGGCGCCACCGTGCTCTCCCGAGCCCGGACCCAGCTCCACGATGTGGTCCGCCGCGTAGATCGCCTGGGCATCGTGCTCCACGACCACGACCGTGTTGCCCGCCGTCCTCAGGCGGCGCAGCAGCGCCAGCAGCGCACCCGTGTCACGCGCGTGCAGCCCGATCGTGGGCTCATCCAGCACGTAGAGGGTGTCGACCAGGCTGGAGCCCAGCGAGTTGGCCAGGCTGATGCGCTGCGCCTCCCCTCCGGAGAGCGTCCTGGTCTGGCGTCCGAGCGTCAGGTAGCCCAGCCCCACGTCCACGAGGAACGAGACCCGGGCGCGCAGCTCCCGCAGGATGGTCTCGGCGATCTTCCGTTCCATCTCGGCGAGCTCGAGCGCGTCCAGCCACGGGCCCAGCTCCTCGAGGGGCATGCCGCTCACCTCGGCGATGGTGCGGCCTCCGACCTTGACGTGGAGCGCCTCGGGCCGGATGCGCGCGCCACCGCACTCCCGACAGGTGCGCGGGCTCTGGTACTGGCGAAGGAAGACGCGGATGTAGCGCTTGTAGCGCTTCCGCTCCTTCGAGACGAGGAAGGGGATCAATCCCTTGAAACCCTTCGTGCCGTAGAGCACCTCCTCCCGAAAAGCCTCGGACAGCTCCGCCCACGGAGTGTAGAGCGAGACCTTCCGGTCCTTGGCAAAGCTCCGCAGCTTGTCGCGCTCCTTGCGGTAGCGCGGCTTGGTCCACGGATCGACCGCACCCTCCTCGAGCGAGCGCGAAGGGTTGGGAATGATCAGGTCGACGTCGTACTCCAGCGTGGCCCCGAACCCCGTGCACAACGGACACGTCCCGTAAGGGTTGTTGAACGAAAAGAGCTGCGGCGTCGGATCCAGGAACTCGACGTCCGGGTGGTCGGGGCAGCGAAAGCGTTCGGTGAAGCGGACCCGGTCGGGCACGCCGTCCGCGCGATCGGCCACCACGACCACCGCCTCACCCTCGCCCTCGGCGAAGCACGTCCCCAGCGAGTCGGCCAGGCGGTCCGCGGCCTCCGGATCGACCTTGAGGCGGTCCACCACGACGAGGATCTCCTCGGCCGCGCTGAGGTCGACACCCACTTCGGCAGGGTCCTCCGCGCGGCCTTCAGCCAGGTCCAGGCCCGTTCCATCCACGAGCGCGCGCACGAACCCCATGGAGCGCAGGTTGGCCACGATCAGCTCGTGCGTCACCTCGTGCGAGCGAGGGAGCGGGAAGCTCACCTGGATGCGCGTGCCCTCCGGGAGCTCGAGCGTCCGGTCCACCGCGCCGCTGACCGTATCGGGGCGCACGTGGCGGCCGCACTCGGGACAGTACGTCCGCCCGACGCGTGACCAGAGGAGGCGGCAGTAGTCGTGGACCTCGGTGGCCGTACCGACCGTCGAGCGGCTCGTCTTCGTGGGGTTCTTCTGCTCGATGGCCACCGCCGGGACAGATGCCGTCGACCCGGTCGACGTCGGGCTTTTCCATCCGCTCGAGGAACTGCTTCGCGTACGTGGATAGGGACTCGACGTAGCGGCGTTGCCCCTCGGCGAAGAGCGTGTCCAGAGCGAGCGAGCTCTTGCCCGACCCGGACGGGCCCGTGATCACGGTGAGCCTTCGCCGGGGCAGATCCAGGTCGAGGTTCTTGAGGTTGTTCTGGCGCGCGCCGCGAATGCGGATGGGCTCGTCCGTCATGGCCATCATGATAAACGACGGCACAACCCGGGGGGTACACCCCACTTGCCATCACCCCTGCGCGCAGGGTACGGTACGGTGCCTCCGCTCCCTGGGGGAGCATCGCGTTCAGGAACCAGTCGCCTACCGGAGGAACTCGATGGATGCAGCGCGGCGTAACGGCTTCACGCTCATCGAGTTGTTGATCGTCGTTGTGGTCGTCGGCATCCTCGCCGCCATCGCGATCCCGAAATACACGGGAGCCCGCGAGAAGGCGTACATCGCCGCGGTCACGTCGGACCTGAAGAACCTGGCTTCACAGGAAGAGCTCTACCACTCCGACACCCAGTTCTACACCAACGATCTGGCGTCGATGGCCGACTACCACCTCAGCCAGGGCGTGAACATCACGGTCAACGAAGCGACCGGCACGGGATGGGCTGCGACCGGTTACCACTCGGCGCTCGCCGGCCGCGGGTGTGGCATGTATTTCGGGGGGGCGTCTTCCGCCAACGCCACGCCCGCCGTCCTCTCCGGGCAGGTCACCTGCCAGAAGTAGGGAAACCGCGTCAGCCGCCCAGACGCTCCAGCGCCTCCCGCGCCTCCAGGATCTCCGGCAGATCCGGGTCGCCCCGGCGCGTCTGGGTCAGAAAGCTGTGGTAGTAGCGCCGCGCCTCGTCGGTTTCACCCCGTCGATCGTGGAGCCGGGCCAGGTCAATCGTCGCCTGGGGCCGGGTGTACCCGTCCAGGAGCCCCTGGAGGTATCGGCTCGCCTCGGCCACGTTCCCGGCTTCGAGCTCGAGGTCGGCGAGGGATTGTCGGGCGAGGGTGCCGATGGTGCCCCCTTGCTGCGCGCCCGGACCCAGGAGTCGACGGCCGTTGGCGCTGTGGCCTTCGGCCGCCGCGATCGCGCCTTCGACGACGTCCGCGGCGGCACCGGTGAACGCCCGCGCGGCCGAGTCGCCCGCCGCCGCGTGAGCTCTGAGGAGGCGTACGGACTCTTTGGCCCCCGGGAGGTCGCGGGACCGGGCCAGCCCCCACCCCACGAAGAAAAGGCAGTTGTCGCTCACGCTCGGCGATTCGCACGTCGAGGAGCGCGCGAGCGGCCGGTGGGGGAGGTTCCCCGCGCTCTTCCAGGTCCCCAGCACATGGCCGATCAGAATGCCCTTGACCGAGTTGGGTACGTCCAGAGAGTCGAGTAGCCGATCCGCGCGCGTCAGCCAGCCCTCGGTCGAGAGGGAGTACAGGAGCCACTCCTGGTCCGCACCCGCACGATCGCGGTTGGCCCACTCGAGATCCGTCAGCCGGTCGTTACGGTCGGTTCGGTTGACGAACTCCGTGCGGATCCTGACGGCGACGCCGAGATCGATCCGGGTCGTCGCTTCCACGGCCGCGGCGGCTTCGGCCGAATCCCCGAGCAAGAGGGAGATCGCCAGCGAGTCTTCGGCGATGCGATTCGCGTCGCGGGTCGCCTCGCGATAGCGCGCCAGGCGGGCTTCGGCATCCGCCCGGTCGCCTCGCGTGATGGCGATCTCGATGGGGTGGACCTGGTACGGCCCGAACCCGGGATCGAGCGCCACCGCGCGGTCGAACGCCTTGGCGGCCTGATCCCGAGTGGCCAGGCCCAGATCCGCGCCCACGTGGTAGATGAAGTCACCGAATTCGTACCAGATGTCCGGGTCGTCGGGGTAACGCTGGACCGCGTCGCGCAGCTTGGGCAGGAAGGACCCGTCCCACGTCCTTTTCGCTTCCGCCGCCTGCACCATGAGACGCTCCCGCGCGGGAAGCCGATCGAGCATCGACGCGGCCCGCTCGTTGGCCCGTGCCCCGGCGGCGCTCTCGACACTCTCCAGCCAACCGTAGGCGTCCGACAGACGGTACCAGGCGAGCGCGAAGAGGGAATCCAGCTCCACGGCGTGCTGATAAGCGGCGGCGGCACCTGCGAAGTCGGCCTCCCGGAAGCTCGCTTCTCCCTCCAGGTAGGCCCGCAGCGCGGGGAGCGAGCTGGTCGTGAGCGCATCGAGCCGCACGTCCGGGACCTCGCCTCCGCCCGAGGAGCCGAGCAGCGCCCGCGTCAGCGCCACGGACAACCGGCTTGCGAGTGCGAGAACGTCCTGTGGAGCCCCGTCCTCCGACGCCTGAGCCATCTTCTCGCCGTTGGAGAGGTCGTAGACCTCGGCGCTCAGCCGGATCCCCGCAGGGTTGCCCACCATGGAGCCGACGAGCCCGTAACGGGCGCCGGTAGCCGCGGCCGCCTCGAGCACCGTGCGCAGGTCGGGCGCACCGTCGCCCTGGACCTTCTCGTGCCACCGCGCCATGACCGTGCGCGCGTCGATGGTGCGAAAGCCACCCAGCCCGTCGAGGTTGGTGGAGAGCAGATCCACCATGCCTTCGCGCCAGAGGTCGAGGTCGCTCCCGCCCGTCACGTTGAACGGCACCACGGCGATGCCCGTGGCCGCTTCCCCGGCCGCGACCCCTTCGGGACCGAAGGCCCTTCCCTGGCCGCCGCTCAGGATCACGTGCAGGCCCGCACCTCCGAAGAGCAGGGCGAGCGCCACGACGCCTCCGAGGATCGCCCGGCCCCACGTCAGCTCCGGGAGCTTGCCGGTCCGCAGCTTCTTCAGCGCGTCGGCCGGCGCGATCTCCCAGTCGCTGGGCCGCTCGCCCGCCTCCTCGGCCGCGGTCGTGCTCGGCAGGCTCTGGACCCAGGCAGTTGCCAGGATGATCACCAACCCGATGGCCAGCAGGAGGAGCGTCAAGGCGCCCACCCACTGAGGGAGGCCCGCCGTGTTCGTCAGGACGTCGGCGAGTTGGAGCACACCCCAGGAGGCGCCCAGGTAGACCACGAGAACCTGAACGATGCGGGCGTGCTTGAGACGGGTCCAGAAGGAGAGGGGTGGCATGGCGTGAAGATACCGTTCGCACACCGCTTCCCGAAAGCTTGAAGGAACTTGCCCGGCTCGCCCGCGATACGAGGCAGCACGCATGAACGCGGACGGCGGCACCCGAGGAGGGGACGATGGATGTAAGGCTCGACGGAAAGAGGGCGCTGGTCACGGGGGCGAACTCGGGCATCGGCCGAGCCGTCGCCCTCGCGCTGGCGGAGGCCGGGGCGAACGTGGCGATCAACTGGATCGCCCACCCCGAGGCCACCGACGAGGTCGTGCAGACCATCGAGAAGGCCGGCGGTACCGCCCTCGGCGTGAAGGCCGACGTCTCCAAGCCCGACGAAGTCGCCGCCATGTTCACCACGCTCGACGGTGCGTGGGGAGGCGTGGACATCCTGGTGAACAACGCGGGCATCGACGGCGACCGCGCGCTCGGATGGGAGGCGGACCTCGACGCCTGGCGAAAGGTCCTCGAGATCAACCTGTTCGGCGCGTTCTACTGCGCCCGGGAGGCGCTCCGACGCATGATCCCCACCCAGAGCGGTACCGTGCTCAACATCACCTCGGTCCACGAGGTGATCGCCTGGACCGGTTACAGCGCGTACGCCAGCGCCAAGGCGGGACTGTCCATGCTCACCAAGACCCTCGCGCAGGAAGCGGCGCCGCATGGCGTGCGTGTACTCTCGCTCGCCCCCGGAGCCGTCAAGACGCCCATCAACAAGGCGGTCTGGAGCGACCCGAAGATGAGCGCCGACCTGCTCGACAAGATCCCCATGAACCGTCTCGGAGAGGCCGACGAGATCGGGCGGCTGGCCACCCTCCTGGTCTCCGACGTCGCCGGATACGTCACCGGATCGAGCGTGTTCGCCGACGGCGGGATGACCGACTACCCCGACTTCCGGAAGGGGGGTTGAGGTGCCCGCCGCGTTCGGGGAGCCGGGGATCGATCCCCGGTGGACCTCCGCGGCCAAGGACGGCGTCGGCACTGCGCTGACTCGGCGGGAGCCCGGTCTGGTTCACACTCTCCCACGGAATCGTGGACGAGGTGTACTACCCGCGCCCAGACCTGGCGAACACCCGCGATTTCGGACTGATCGTCACCGACGGCGCAGGCTTCTTCTCCGAGGAGAAGCGCGACACCACGTGCGAGGTGGTGCGTCCCGATCCGGGCGTGCCGCTCTACCGGCTGACGAACACCTGCCGCCGGGGCCGCTACCGGATCCACAAGACCGTCTGGACGGACCCGCATCGGCCGGTGCTGATCACGCGCGTGCGCTTCGAGGCGATCGAGGGAGCGGCGGCCGACTACCGGATCCATGCTCTGGTGGCGCCGCATATCCGCAACCGGGGGGCGGGCAACACCGCCTGGGTGGGCGAGGCCAAGGGTGTGGGCGGGCTGTTCGCCCGACGCGCCGGCGTCGCCATGGCGCTCTTTGCCGACCCCGGTTGGAAGGCGCGCTCCGTGGGCTACGTCGGCACCAGCGACGGCTGGCAGGATCTGAAGGCCCACGGGCGTCTGACCTGGGCCTACGACGAGGCTCCCGACGGTAACGTGGCGATGGTCGGTGAGCTCGAGCTGTCGGCCGAGTCGGAAACGGTCCTCGCGCTGGCCTTCGGGAACAGTCCGTCCGAAGCGGCGCTGCAGGCACGCGCGGCGCTCGCCGAGGCGGACACCGAAGCGTATGCGGCCGCCTGGCGCGCCTGGCACGAACGGCACGCCTCGCCGGACCGGGAAGCCCGCCTGTGGGCGCCGAGCGCCATGGTACTCAAGACCCACCAGGACAAGACGCTCGACGGCGCCACTGTGGCGAGCCTGGCGATCCCCTGGGGCTTCTCGAAGGGAGACGACGACCTCGGCGGCTACCACCTGGTCTGGTCGCGCGACATGGTCGAGACGGCGGGCGGGTTCCTGGCGCTCGGCGCGGACCGCGAGGTGCGCGAGGCGCTCACCTACCTGCGCGTCACGCAGGAGCCGGACGGGTGCTGGGCTCAGAACATGTGGATCGAGGGCGACCCCTACTGGACCGGGATCCAGATGGACGAGACGGCGCTGCCGATCCTGCTTGTCGACCACGCCTGGAGGCGTGGCGTGATCGACGACCGGGAGCTGCGCTCGTATTGGTCCATGGTGCGCCGGGCGGCCTCCTTCATCGTCTGCAACGGCCCCGTCACCCAGCAGGACCGGTGGGAGGAGGACCCGGGCTACACACCCTTTACGCTGGCTGCGGAGATCACGGGGTTGCTGGCCGCCGCCGCGATCGCCGACGAGGTGGGCGAGGCGGACGTCGCGCCCTATCTGCGCGAGACCGCGGATGCGTGGAACGCGCACATCGAGCGGTGGATCCATGCCGAGGACACCCCCCTCGCCCGTCAGCACGGCGTGGCGGGATACTACGTACGGATCGCCTCACCGGACCGGGGCGACGGCTCCTCGCCGTTCGAGGGCTACGTTCCCATCAAGAACCGCCCTCCAGGCGAGAGCGCGGAGCCGGCTGGCGAGATCGTGAGCGGCGACGCGCTCGCCCTGGTGCGGTTCGGCCTGAGGGCGCCGGACGACCCGCGCATCCTCGACACGGTGAAGGTGATCGACGCCCTCCTCAGGGTCGAGACGCCGAACGGCCCCTCGTGGCACCGCTACAACGATGACGGCTACGGGGAGCACGAGGACGGGCGTCCCTTCGACGGCACCGGCATCGGCCGTGCGTGGCCCCTGCTGACCGGAGAGCGAGCCCACTACGAGCTGGCCGCCGGGAACGTCGACGAAGCCAAACGGCTGCTGCGGGCGATTGAAGCGTTCGCCAGCGCGGGAGGCATGATCCCCGAGCAGGTCTGGGACACCGCGGACATTCCGGAGCGCGAGCTCTTCTTCGGACGCCCGTCGGGCTCGGCCATGCCCCTCGTGTGGGCACACGCGGAGTACCTGAAGCTCGCGAAGTCACTGCAGGACGGTGAGATCTTCGACATGCCACCCTACGGGCGCGAGCGCTACGTAGAGGGGCAGACCGGATCACGGATCTGCCCATGGCGCTTCAACCACAAGATCCGCGCGGTCGCCGCCGGCCAGGTGCTGCGGATCGAGGTGCTCGCTGCGGCGCTCGTCCATTGGAGCACGGACGGCTGGAAGACCGTGCACGACACCGAGACCCGCGACACCGGGTTGGGCGTGCACCAGGTCGACCTCGAACCGGCCTCGGGCGAGACGGTCGTGTTCACCTTCCGCTGGACGGAGGGAGATCGGTGGGAGGGAGAGGATTTCGAGGTGCAGGTGCCCGACGAGGGTTGACGTCCCCCGGCCCCGGCGTCAGCTTCTTTCGATCATGAACATTTCGACTCACGTTCGGCACCACCACCATCATCACGCCACCCACGCGGGCGGCGGTACGGAGGTGCGCGCCTAGGACGAGAGTCCAGCGAAAGCATCCCGCCGCGGCCCGTCACCTGGACGGGCCGCGGTTTTTTTATTCACGGAAACGACGACGACGAGAGCATGAGCATACGCATCGCCTTGCCGAACAAGGGCCGCCTCTCCGAGAAGGCCCTCGCCCTCTTCGAGCAGGCGGGACTCCGGGCCGCCTTCACGGCCGATCGCGCGCTGGTCGCCTCTCTGGGCGACGACTTCCAGGCCATCTTCGTGCGGGCGGCCGACATCCCCGAATACGTCGCCGACGGAGCGGCGGAGATGGGTGTCACGGGCGCCGACCTGGTATCGGAGAGCGGACGGGACGTCGAGGAGATCCTGGACCTGGGCTTCGGTGCGTGCCGCCTGGTCGTCGCCGTCCGGGAAGAGTCGAAGGTGCGCTCCGCGAAGGAGCTCCCGGCCGGCACACGGGTCGCGACGTCCTTTCCCCGGGTGGCTTCGTCCTACTTTGCATCGCTCGGCATCCCGATCGAGATCGCGCCGGTCACGGGCGCCACGGAGATCGCGCCGCACCTGGGGGTGGCCGACGTGATCGTGGACCTTACCTCGACGGGCTCCACGCTGCGCGTGAACGGGCTGCGCGAGGTGGACACCGTCATGACTTCGACCGCGCGCCTGGTCGCGAATCCCGCCGCGCTCACCGACGAGACGCTCGGCAAGACGGTGGAGGATCTGGCCCTCGCGCTCTCGTCGGTCCTGCGGGCCGAGGAGAAGCGCTACCTGATGGCCAATGTCCCCCGCGATCGCCTCGACGAGGTCCGGAAGGTCATCCCGGGCATCAGCGGTCCCACGATCGTCGAGGTGCTCGACGGCGGCGGATGGGTGGCGGCCCACGCGGTGGTCGACGCGGCCTCGGTCTACCAGACCATCGCAGCCCTGAAGGCGTTGGGCGCAACGGGCATTCTGGTTACTCGCATCGAGAGGCTCATGCCGTGAGTACCGGGCTGAAGCTGTTCTTCGACGGACGGCTCGCGGACCTCGACGAGAACGCCCGGCGGAGGCTGCTCGAGCGGGCGCCCACGGACGCCCCGGGCGTGGCGTCGGCCGTGGCCGACCTCCTGGCCGAGGTTCGAGCACTCGGCGACGAGGCGCTCCGCGCCATGGCGAAGAGGTTCGACAACGTCGAGCTCAGCGAGCTCGAGGTGCCGAGGCACCGTTGGGACGAGGCCGTCCGCCTGCTCGACCCCGCGGTGCGAAGCGCGCTCGAGCGCGCCGCGCGCAACATCCGCCGCTTCCACGAGGCCCAGCTTCCCGACGACGTCACGGTGGAGGTGGAGCCGGGCGTGAAGATCACCCGCACATGGGCGCCGCTCGACGTCGTGGGTGTGTACGCCCCCGGGGGACGCGCCGCCTATCCGAGCAGCGTGCTCATGGGCGTGGTGCCGGCACGCGCGGCGGGTGTCCGTGAGGTGGTGGTCTGCTCGCCCCCCGGACCGTCCGGGGAGCCCCCCGCGGAAGTGATGGCGGCCTGCGCCCTGGGCGGCGCGGACCGGCTCTTCGCGCTGGGAGGCGCGGGCGCGGTCGGCGCCCTCGCCTGGGGCACCGCGAGCGTGCCGGCGGTCGACGCGATCGTGGGCCCGGGCAACCGGTGGGTGACGGAGGCCAAGCGGCAGGTGGCCGGGGACGTGGTCATCGACTCGCTGGCAGGTCCGTCCGAGGTGCTGGTCCTCGCCGACGACACCGCCGATCCGCTATTGGTCGCGCACGAGCTCCTGGCGCAGGCCGAGCACGACCCGGACGCCGCGTGCGTCCTGGTGACGCCTTCGGCGGACGTCGCTCGAGCCGGTCGTGAAGCCCTCGCCCGGCTCCTGGAGGCCGCACCCCGACGTGCGGTGGCGGCGCCGGCGCTCGCGAGCGCCGGCGCCATCATCGTCACCGACACGCTCGATGACGCCTTCGTCTTCGCACGAGCCTACGCCCCCGAGCACCTGTCGATCATGACCGCCGACGCGGTCTCGGACGCGGCGCGGGTCCCCACCGCCGGAACGACGTTCGTGGGCGGACCAAGCTCGGTGGCGTTCGGCGACTACCTGACCGGTGCCAACCACGTGCTGCCGACGGCGGGCCGCGCGCGGAGCTTCTCCGGGCTCTCGACGCTCCACTTCATGCGGTCCTATACCGTTCAGGAGCTGAGCGCGGAGGGCGCCGCCGCCCTCGCCGGCGACGTGATGACCCTGGCCGCGGCCGAGGGACTGCCCGCGCACGGCGCCGCGGCAGCGGCGAGGAGGACCCGATGAGCCCGTTCCCCCGCGAGGACTTCGAGCGCCTCGTACTCTACGCGCCCGACCGGCGTCCGGTAGCTGTCGACCTGAGCGACAACACGAACCAGTGGGGCACGCACCCCGCGGCGCTGGAGCGCGTCCGGGCCGCCACCGTGGACGACCTGGCGCGTTATCCCGAGCTGTACGCGGACGCCCTGCGCGATCAGGTGGCGGAGACATTCGGCGTACCGCGGGCCTGCATCGCCACCGGCTGCGGCTCGGATGACGTGCTCGACTCGACGTTCCGGGCGGTCTGGGGACCGGGTGCGTTCGTCTCGTACGCCGCACCCACGTTCTCGCTCGTCGAGCCGTTCGCCCACGTCAACACGATGGAGGCCCGGGCGGTGCCCTGGCACTCCGCACTGGAGAGCCCGGACCGGCTCCTCGAGGGTGGACCGGCCCTGGTCTACGTGTGCCGCCCGAACAACCCGACCGGGGAGATGGCACCCGGGGTCTGGGTGCGGCGGCTGCTCGAGCTGGTGGGCGAGGACGGTCCCCTGGTCCTCCTCGACGAGGCGTATGCGGACTTCTCGGGCGAGACGCTCATCTCGAGCGCGCCGGACCACCCCCGCCTCCTGGTGGCACGCACGCTCTCGAAGGCGTACGGGCTCGCCGGACTCCGCATCGGGTTCGCGGTGGGCGCACCCGACACCGTGCTCGAGATCGAGAAGTCGCGCGGACCCTACAAGATCACCCGCCTGGGCTCGGAGGCCGGAGCCGCCGCCCTCGCGGACACGGACGGGTGGATGGCGGCGGCGGTGGACGAATGCATCGAAAACCGCGCCCGCCTCGCCGCAGCACTCGGGAAGCGTGGCCTGCCGCCCCGCGAGTCACGCGCCAACTTCCTCCTCTTCCGCTCGCTCTCGGAATCGGCCCGCGACGATGCGCTCGCGCTGCGAGCCGAAGGCGTAGCCGTACGTCCGTTCACGGGCATCCCCGACATGGGCGACGGACTGCGCGTGACCGTGGGACCCTGGCCCCTCATGGAGACCTTCCTGGACGCGCTCGATCGGGTGAGGACACGATGAACATCGCGCTCTACGACTACGGGGCCGGCAACCTGCACTCGCTGGCCAAGGCGCTGGAAGGCGCGGGCGCCCGGGTGAAGGTCACCTCCGACTGGGATACAGCACTCTCACTGGACGCGCTCGTGCTGCCCGGAGTGGGTGCGTTCGGTCACGCGGCTCGCTCGCTCCCGGACGATCCATCGCCGGTGCGCGAAGCGCTCGAGGGGGGACTTCCCTGCCTCGGCATCTGCCTGGGCATGCAGCTCCTCTTCGACGAGAGCGAGGAATCGGCGGGCCGCGGGATCGGGCTGGTCCCCGGCAAGGTCCTCCGCCTGGAGGCGGCGGTGGTGCCGCAGATGGGGTGGAACGACGTGGAGACGTCCGGTGATCCCCTCTTCGAGGGCACCGACGACCTCGTGGCGTACTATGCCAACTCGTACGTCTGCGAGCCCTCGGACCCCGCCGCGGGTATCGCCTGGTCCGAGTACGGAGGACGCCGCTTCACCGCGGGAGTGCGAAGCGCGCGCACCTGGGGCGTGCAGTTCCACCCCGAGAAGAGCTCGCATCGCGGACGGCGCATCATCGCCAACTTCGTGGACGCGGTCCGAGGTGCCTCGTGATCGCCGCGCCGGCCGTCGATCTCAAGGGAGGACGCTGCGTCCAGCTCGTGGGCGGGCGCCCGGAGGACGAGCGCGTCTCCCTTCCCGACCCGGTGGCGGTCGCGGAGCGCTGGTGGACCCGCGGCTACGGCACCCTTCACCTGGTCGACCTGGACGCCGCACTCGGCTCGGGTGACAACCTGCCGCTCCTCCGGACCTTGCTGACGGCCACGCCGGCCGAGACGCAGGTCGGCGGCGGCATCCGCGACGATGTGCGCGCCGAGGCCCTTCTGGACGCGGGGGCGGACCGCATCGTCGTCGGCACGCGCGCTCTCGACGATCCGGACTGGCTCGCCGCCCTGGTGACGCGCTACCCGGGCCGGGTGATGGTGGCCGCCGACGTCCGTGACGGACAGGTCCTGAGGAAGGGATGGACGGAAGGGGCAGGGATGGCGGTCGCGGAGCTGCTTGCGCGGCTCGCCGGGCTTCCGCTCGCAGGCGTGCTGTCCACCGACGTGGGAAGGGAGGGGCGAGTGGCCGGGATCGACACCGAGGCTACCGCGGATACCGTGCGTGCGAGCACGCACCCCGTCTGGATTTCGGGCGGCGTGAGCACGCTCGAGGATCTGGAGCACCTGGAGCGCTCGGGCGCCGCCGGCGCCGTGCTGGGGATGGCGCTCTACACCGAGAAGCTGGACACCGACGAGGTCGCGCGCCGTTGGGGCGGCGGGGCGGGCCGGGCCCCGAGCCTACCCTGAGGAGGGCGGCGCGCACACGCGCCCTCCGAGGCCGAGACGCCCCTCACACGCAGACACGAGGCACGAGATGAGCACACTGAAGAGAGAGACACGCGAGACCCGGATCGCGGCGGCGGTCCGTCGCGGCACCGGAGAAGCCCACGTCGACGTCGACGACCGCTTCCTGGCCCACATGGTCGAGACGCTCGCGCGTTACGCGGGCCTGGACGTCCGTCTCAGCGCTACGGGGGATCTGCGCCACCACCTCATCGAGGACGTGGCGATCACGCTGGGCCTGGCCCTGGCCGACGAGGTCCCGCAGCGGGCGCGCCGCTACGGATGGGCCGTCGTTCCCATGGACGAGGCGCTCGTCGAGGCGGCGATCGACGTCGGAGGACGTCCGTTCTACGTGGGCCGTGTGCCTTCGAAGCTGTACACGCACTTCCTGCACTCCTTCTCCACCAACCTGGGCGCCACGTTGCACGTGCGCGTCCTGCGCGGCCGGGACCGGCACCACATGGTCGAGGCCGCGGTGAAAGCGGTGGGGCTCGCGCTCCGTCAGGCGCTCGAGGAAGGCGACGCCGTGTTCAGCACGAAAGGCTCGGTGAGCGTCGAGCGGACGGCCTCCGGCTCCAGCGACACCGGCACCCCGGACGCGGAGGAATAGACGGTGCTCCGACCTCGCATCATCGTCTGTCTGGACGTCAAGGACGGACGCGTCGTGAAGGGCACCCAGTTCAAGGGGCTGCGCGACGTCGGCGACCCGGTGGAGCTGGCGGCCCGCTACGAGGCCGAGGGCGCCGACGAGATCGTCTTTCTCGACGTGTCGGCCTCCAGGGAAGGGCGCGGCACCCTGCTGGACGTGGTGCGCCGCACCGCCGAGACGCTCTTCATCCCACTCACCGTGGGCGGAGGCGTCCGCTCGGCCGACGACATCGGCCCGCTCCTGAGGGCCGGGGCGGACAAGATCAGCGTGAACACGGCCGCCGTCCGCGATCCCCACCTCATCACCGCCGGCGCCGAGCGCTTCGGAAGCCAATGCGTGGTGGCCAGCATCGACGCTGCGCGCGAAGGTGACGCCTGGCGCTGCTACACACACGGTGGCTCCGAGCCGACGGGCCTCGACGCCGTCGCGTGGGCGCGGGAATGCCGTGACCGGGGCGCCGGAGAGGTGTTGCTCACCTCGATCGACCAGGATGGCGCCCGCACCGGATACGACCTCGATCTCACGCGCGCCGTGTCCGACGCGGTGCCGATCCCCGTGATCGCCTCGGGCGGCGCGGGCGAGGCGGCACACCTGCGCGACGCGTTCACCGAGGGCCGCGCGGCGGCCGCGCTCGTAGCGGGCATCCTGCACGATGGCCTGACCACCGTCGGCGCGCTCAAGCAAGCACTCACCGGATGGGACATCCCGGTTCGCCCCACCGCGACGGAGACACCGTCATGACCGACCGTACCCTGCGCGAGGTCTCCGACCTCGACCACCTCGACTTCGACAAGGGCGGGGGCCTGTTGCCCGTGCTCGCCCAGGACGCCGCCGACGGTCGTGTGCTCATGGTGGCGTTCGGCAATCGAGAAGCACTCGAGACGAGCCTGGAGACCGGCCTGCTCCATTTCTGGTCTCGTTCGCGGAGCGCCCTCTGGAAGAAGGGAGAGACGAGCGGGAACCTGCTCGAAGTGGTGTCGCTGCACGCGGACTGCGATGGCGACACCGTGCTCGCGCGGGTGCGGCCGACCGGCCCGGCGTGCCATACCGGAGAGGCGACCTGCTTCGGAGCGGGTGCGGCCCCCGAGTCGACGACGCCCGACGCCGTGCTCGCCGCGCTCGACCGAACACTCGCCGCCCGCCAGGCGGAGCGGCCGGAGGGTAGCTACACCGTGCGCCTCCTCGACGACACCAACCTCCGCCTCAAGAAGCTCGGCGAGGAGACCGCGGAGCTCGTGGTGGCGCTGGCCACGGAGGACGCGCCCCGCGCCACGGAGGAAGCGGCCGACCTGATGTACCACACGCTGGTCGCGTTGCGCGCCGCGGGCGTCGAGCTCGACGCCGTGATGAAAGAGCTGGAGCGGCGCGCTCGATAGACCCCCCCGCACGCCGCACGGGGACGCGGGGACGCGCGGCGTATCCGGAGACTGCCGGCCCGCCGGAACGGAACCGGTACCGAATCCTCCGGGTACCGACCGCGCCGCCACCTGCGACCCTGGAGAGGTCGCCGACTCCGCGGCATCTCCAACCCGGCTCGCCCACACTGATCGGACGGACTTCCCGAGGCCATGGCGGACGCAGGCGCATTCCACGAAGAGGAGGCTCTGGGGAAGGCGTACGACGCCCGTCTGATGCGGCGCCTCTTGCGCTACCTGCGTCCGTACTGGTGGCAGGTCGCGGTAGCCATCCTGCTCCTCATGCTGGGATCGGCCACCCAGATCGTCGGACCCTGGCTGACGCAACTCGCCATCGACAGGGCCATTCCCCAGGGCGACGTCCACTACCTCGTGACGCTCTCGCTCTTCTTCGTCGCCTCGCTGGTGGCGGGGTTCTTCCTGGAGTATGGACAGGGGCTGCTGACCACCTGGCTGGGCCAGTCGGTCATGTACGACCTGCGCCGCGAGATCTTCGCGAAGTTCCAGCGCCTCGACCTGCGGTTCTACGACAAGAACCCCGTGGGCCGGCTCATGACGCGGATCACGAACGACGTAGAGACCCTGAACGATCTCTTCAGCTCAGGCGTCGTCACCATGTTCGGCGACATTTTCACGCTGGGCTTCATCGTGGTGGCCATGCTGAAGATGAACTGGAGGCTCGCGCTCGTCGCCTTCAGCGTGCTCCCGCTCGTCTTCTTCGCGGCCTTCCTCTTCCGGGCGCGCATCCGCCAGGCGTACCGCGACATCCGCGTGAGGCTCGCCCGCCTGAACGCGTTCCTGCACGAGCGCTTCACGGGGATCCGCGTGGTGCAGCTCTTCAACCGTGAGGAGGCCGACGCGCGACAGCACGACGAGCTGAACGCCGACTACCTGGCGGCGCACCTGCGCTCGATCACCTACTACGCCCTCTTCTTCCCGGTGGTGGAGTTCTTCACCTCGATCGCGCTCGCGCTCATCATCTGGTACGGAGGCGTGGAGATCGGCCACGGAGCGGTCACGGTGGGCGTGGTGGCAGCGTTCCTCCAGTACTCTCGCCGCTTCTTCCGGCCCATCCGGGACCTCTCGGAGAAGTACAACCTGCTTCAGGCCGCGATGGCCTCCTCGGAGCGGGTGTTCAAGCTCCTGGACCGCGACATCCGGGTCATAGACTCGGCCGATCCCGTCTCGCTCCCCGGCCGCACCCGGGGCGACATCGAGTTCCGGGACGTCTCCTTCGCGTACGGCACCCGTGACGACGGGACGCCCGACTGGGTACTGAAAAAGGTGAGCTTCCGCGTCGCACCGGGCGAGAAGGTGGCGATCGTGGGCCACACGGGCGCCGGGAAGACCACGATCATCAACCTGCTCATGCGCTTCTACGACGTGGGCGAGGGCGAGATCCGGCTGGACGGCGTGCCTCTGGAGAGTCTGGCGCTCGGAGATCTGCGCACGCGCGTCGGCCTCGTGCTCCAGGACGTCTTCCTCTTCAGCCAGGACGTGGGCTACAACATCCGCCTCGGCTCGCCGAACATCGGCCCCGAGCAGGTGCGTGCCGCCGCGGAGCGCATCGGCGCGGCCCCGTTCATCGAGCGACTCCCGCACGGATACGATCAGGAGCTCGGAGAGCGGGGCGCCACGCTGTCCGTCGGCGAGCGTCAGCTCGTGAGCTTCGCTCGGGCCCTTGCGTTCGACCCGGAGATTCTCATTCTGGACGAAGCGACCAGCTCCGTCGACTCCGAGCTCGAGGAGCACATCGAGCGGGCCACGGACGAGTTACTCAAAGGGCGGACCTCCCTGGTGATCGCGCATCGTCTTTCCACGGTTCAGAACGCCGACCGCATCCTGGTGCTCCATCACGGCGAGCTGCGGGAGGAAGGGACCCACGAGGAGCTCCTGAAGAAAGACGGGCTCTATGCCCGCCTTCACGAGCTCCAGTTCGCCTCGACCGCCGGCATCCAGTAGTCGGGACCGGCTCATGGTCCTGCTCCTCTACGCGGTCTTCTTCTTCTCGGGGCTCGCGGGCCTCGTCTACGAGACCGTGTGGAGCCGATACCTGGGGCTGTTCGTCGGGCACTCGGCCTATGCGCAGGTCATCGTCTTGGTGGTCTTCCTCGGCGGCCTGTCCGTCGGGTCGCTGCTTGTGGGGCAGATCTCGGAGCGGGTGCGCCGTCCCCTGCTCTGGTACGCCGTGGCCGAAGGGGTCGTGGGCGCGTTCGGCCTGACGTTCCACAACACCTTCGTGGCGGTCACGAGCCTGGCGCGTGGGACGCTCTTCCCCGCGTTGGCAGGAAGCCCCCTACTGCTCGTGGCCAAGTGGGCCGTGGCGGCCGGGCTCATCCTCCCGCCCGCGGTGCTCCTGGGCACGACGTTCCCCTTCATCTCCGCGGGCGTGCTGCGCGCGCGGCCCGACCGCCCGGGCCGCACGCTTTCGCTCCTCTACTTCACCAACAGTCTGGGGGCCGCGGTGGGCGCGCCGCTCGCGGGCTTCGTCCTGCTCGGCCTCGTGGGCCTGCCGGGCACCGTGCTCACGGCTGCCGTGCTGAACATCCTGGCGGCGCTCGCGGCCTGGATCGTTTCGCGGCGTCTCTCCGCCGGAGGATCACCGGGCCCTCCGTGGCGGGAGCCGGCCGGCCCACCCGTCCCAGGTCCCGACCCGTGGCGGTTGCTCCTGGCGGTGAGCTTCGGTACCGCGCTCGCCTCGTTCATCTACGAGATCGCCTGGATCCGGATGCTGTCGCTGGTCCTGGGCTCGGCCACGCACTCGTTCGAGCTCATGCTGTCCGCGTTCATCCTCGGATTGGCCCTGGGTGCGCTCTTCATTCAGCGCCGCGCCGACACGGGCCGCCGTCCGCTGCGCACGCTCGGGCTCATCCAGTGGCTCATGGGGCTCCTCGCCCTCGCCACGCTGCCCGTCTACCTCGAATCGTTCCACTGGACCGGCGTGCTCCTCTCCGCGCTCGGCCGGACGGACGCGGGCTACACGCTCTTCAACCTGGGGCGGTACGGGGTGGCGCTCGCCGTGATGCTCCCCTCGACCTTCTGCGCGGGGATGACCCTGCCGCTCATCACCCGCGTGCTCCTCACGGGCAGCCGCGGCGAGCGCGCGATCGGATGGGTGTACGGCATCAATACGCTGGGCTCGATCGTGGGTGTGGCGCTCGCGTCGCTCGTGCTCCTCCCGCTCATCGGCCTGAAGCCCCTGCTTCTGACCGGCGCCGCCCTGGACATGGCGCTCGGCCTGATCCTGCTCGTTCAGTGGGCGCGTCAGGCGAGGGCTCGGCAGGCGCCCGCGGGTTTGGCCCTGGTCGGGGGCCTCGCCGCGCTCGCGGCCGTGTCGCTCACCACGCATTTCGACCGCTCGGTGCTGAACAGCGGGGTGTTTCGGACCGGGCGCGCGTCGGGGAGCGGGAGCATCCTCTTCTGGAAAGACGGCCGCACGGCCTCGGTGGGCGTGCGCGAGGGCACGTGGTTTCGCTCGATCTCCACCAATGGGAAGGTCGACGCCACTCTGACCGACCGCTGGATCGAAGGCTCGGACTCCGGGCCTCGGCCCCTCACGGCGGACGAGCCGACCCAGGTCCTGTTGCCGCTCATCACGCTCGCCTACCAGCCGTCGGCCCGGACCGCCATGGTCGTCGGACAGGGCTCGGGCAGCACCTCGCACATCCTCCTCGGCGACCCCGCGCTTCGAGAGGTCGTGACGGTCGAGATCGAGCCGGCCATGATCGAAGGCTCCCGCCGGTTCCTGCCCGCAAACCGCCGGGTCTTCGACGATGCGCGCTCCACGCTCGTCGTGGATGACGCCAAGTCGTACGTCTCCTCGAACCAGCGCAGCTTCGACCTCATCGTCTCGGAGCCGTCGAACCCGTGGGTCAGCGGGGTATCGAGTCTCTTCACCACCCAGTTCTACTCGCTGGTGTCACGGCATCTGAACCCCGGAGGGGTCTTCGGCCAGTGGCTCCACCTCTACGAGATCGACGACCACCTGGTCCTGAGCGTGCTGGCCGCGGTCCACCGCACCTTCGGGGACTACGCCGTCTTCCTGGTCAACGGAACCGACATCCTCATCGTGGCCGGCAACGACCCGGCCCTGCCCGCGCCCGACTGGAGTGTGGCCGACCTGGAAGGCATCGCCGCGGATCTCCGCTCCACGTACCCGCTCACGCCCGGGTATCTGGAGCGAAGCCTCTTCCTGACCCGCCGCGCCCTGGCGCCGCTCCTGGACTCCTGGGCCCGTCCGAACTCGGACTACTATCCCATGCTGGATCTGGGCGCGGACCGAGCACGCTATCTGGGGCGTCGCGCCTCCGGGTTCGCCGCCGCCGCGGCGGCGGCCTTCGATCCCTCGGACGTCTTCCTCCCAAGCCTGCCGGAGGTCGACGTCTCCGGTCCCGCGCCGGTACCCGCTATCCCGATGTTCGCGGCGGTGGATCTGACGCGACGGCTCCGCGCCGCTCAAAGCGCTCCGGCCGACACGACCGGCCTCGGCTCGGACCCCGCGCTGCGACGCGCCCTCGGTGACGAGCAGGTGCTGCGGGCCATGCTGGCCGAGCACGACGCGCCGGCGGACTGGGGGCTGTGGATGAGCCTCGTGCGCACGGTCGCCAACTACCATCAGGAGGGGCTCCGCGGATGGGCGGACGACTCCCTCTACTTCCGCGCCGAGCGGTTCGCGCGGGCGCACGGGGCACCGCCGAGCGTCGCGGGTAGCCTCCGGTTCGAGCGGGCGCTTCACGTTCGGGACTGGAGCGGCGCCGCGGAGGCGACCGTGGCACTCATCCCGCCCGATGCCGGCGGATCGGCACCGCTGGATCCGTGGGTGGACGCGGAGCTGTTGCGGGACGGTGGTGTGATGGCGCTCCTGCTGACCGGCCGGGTCGCCGACGCGCGCCGGCTCTACGACGCGCTCATCCGATCGGCGCAGCGCCCGCCGGACGACCTACGCTCCCGTCTCCTCCGGTCGTACCTGAGTCGGGCGGAGTCGGGCGGCGGGTCCTGAGCGAGTCGTCGGCGGCAACACGCAGGGTGTCCGCGACGTCGGCGGTTGCGGCGGACCCGTCCCAGTCCCCCGAGACCTCCGTCGAGGCCGACGAAGTGTCCGCGACCGCGGTCGTGTCTCGGAGGCTGTCTGCGGTCGAGGTCTTCAGCGGCTTGCCCGTCGCATCCTCTCCGAGCACCCCGAACCTCTGCGAAACGGGCACGATCAGGCCGCCCACCCGTATGTCCGGCTCGGTCGGGAACCCACCCGCGGGCTGCAGCGCCCCCTCCGTATAGTGGCCCGCGGGGTTCCAGAGGATCCAGTCTTGGATGCCTGCGTCGTAGGTCGCCTGGATCTCGGCGCGGACCTCGGGCGGGCCATACGGCGGCTTGCCCAGCGTGAAGTCCTGGAGCCAGGGCCGGGTGGCACCCGCCCCCTTCACCTCCGACGACTGCCGCAAGGCGTCCCGGAGCGCGTGGCGAACCACCTGGTAGGGGTAGGCGTTCGGCTGCTCGAACCCGAAGCTCCCCTCCCAGTAGTGGGACGGATAGACCATCGGCATCGCGACGTCCACGGCGTCGATGAACGACTTCCAGACCTGGCCGATGCCCACGTCCCTCGAGGCGGAGGTGGTCACGCCGAACACGTCGGCGGTCACACGAACCCCCTCCTTCGCGAGCTCCTTGCGCGAGTACTGGAGGAAGTCCCGGATCGCCTCCGGCTTCGAGAAGCCCGCGCTGTCCGGGAAGACCGCGCGGGCCAGCTCGGCCTTGGGAGCGTCCGGGAAGCGCACGTAGTCCCACTGGATCTCGGGAAAGCCGTAGGAGGCTACTTCCTTGGCGAGGGCGACGTGGTACTTCCAGACTTCCTCGTTGAAGAGATTCAGCCAAACGATGCCCTTGTCGTCGACCCACGCGCCTCCGGCGGTGTCCTGGACGGCCAGATCCGGCCGAAATTTCGCCAGCACCGGGTCCTTGATGACCACGATCCGCGCGATCGGGTAGATACCGGCCTGCTTGAGCTTGACCAGCAGACCATGCAGATCGCGGATCCTCACGTCGTCGTCGGCGCCCGCCTCCAGGGCGAGTGGCACCCTGGTCCGATGGCTCACGTACCCGGAGGCGTCCTTGATGTCGATGACAAACGTGTTGATCTCCGTCCGTCGAGCCAGCGTCAGTAGCCCGTCGAGCCGTCGTGACGAGCCCGCGACCCACGCGCTCAGGTAGAGACCCCGCACGTGTTCGGGCTGCTCGAAATGGAGCGGCGGTTCCGAAGAGACGTCCGAGTCGCCGTCCGACGGCGGCGCGGCGTCCGCCGTCGCGACCGCGCGTCCGGCCGCGGCAGGATCGCCACGGTCCGGCGTGCCGGCTGCGTGCTGGACCGGCGCCGCGGGCGTGTCGGCCTTCAGGCCGGGATCCTCATCTTCGGCGCTCGGGAGCTCGGGCAGCGTGGAGGCGTCCGCCGTGTCCACCGGCCCGATCCGGTTGGTATCCGCGGCGGCATGTGCGCCGCCCCGCTCGAACACGGACGGACCGGCCTTGCACCCTACGAGCAAAAGGAGCGGAAGCAGGAGCGCGAACGTTCCCAGAGAGGAGCTCATCCGGCTGCTCGACCTTCCGGTCTGGAGCGGTGCCACTAATACGCCTGCAGGGTCGGGTCGACTTCCTCCCGCCACGCGAGCACGCCGCCCTTCAGGTTGAACACCTTGGCGTAGCCGCGATCGCGGAGGAGCCTGGTGGCCCACGCGCTGCGGTGGCCCGAGCGGCAGTAGATCACGATCTCGTCGTCCCGAGCCATCTCGTTCATGCGCGCCATGAGTTCCCCCGTGGGGATGCGCATCTGGGCGTGTTCGGGAAGATCCGCGATACGACGCTCGAAGTGCTCGCGGACGTCCACGAGCAGCGGCACATCTCCCTCTTTCATCCGGTTCTTGAGCTCGGTGGCCGTGATTTCCGGCACATCGGCGGGCAGGTTCATGTCCGGCGGGATCCGTCGGTTCGATCCAGTAGTTCTTCCAGGAGCTCCGCGGTTCGTGCGGCGGCCCCCAGGTGGGCGTCAATATAGCCTAAGGCCCGTCGAGCCGCGTAGTCGTAGGACTCGCCCCCGGCGAGCCACGTTCCCAGCGCTTCGGCCAGGGTGGCGATGTCGCGAGCCTCCTTCGCTCCCCCCCTGGCAAGAAGCTCGCCAGCCGCACGCGCATTGACGTGGAGCGGCCCGAAACAGACCGGAATCCCGGCGGCGGCGGGCTCCAGAACCGAGTGGAGCCCAGCCCGATGGAACCCTCCTCCCACATATGCCACGGTACCCACCGTGTAGAGGTGGGCCAGCACCCCCACCCGGTCCACCACCACCGCGTCGACTTCCTGCACGGAGCCGGCGCGCTCCACCCTGGAGAGCGAGGCCGCGCGCCACCCCTCGGCCGACAGTCGGTCCAGCAGGCCCGCGACGTACTCCTCTCCCGGCTCGTGTGGCGCGAGCACCGCGCGAACGTCCCGCACCCGCTCGCGCGTCGCGAGCAGCGCGGGAAGGAGCACCGCGTCGTCGGCCGGCCACGTGGAGCCCGCGACCACGGTGGGTCGGTCATCGGCGTAGAACGGCGCGAGCCAGGGGGCGGACGGATCGGCGGCCCGGGCTCGAGTCGCCGCCGAGTCGACGCCGGGGTCTCCGGTGATCGTCACTCGATCCGCCCGCACGCCCAGCTCCACGAACCGCGCGCCGTCTTCCTGGGCGATCGCCGCCACACCCTCGAGTGAGCTCCAGGTGGGACGCAGAAAGTCGCGCGCGGGCCAACGCAGGCGCCCCGCTTCCGCGGCGAGCGTACCCGCCACCAGAACTGAGGGCACGCCTCGGTGCACGGCCTCGCCGACGAGCACGGGCCACACCTCGGTCTTGGCGAAGACGACCGCGTCCGGTCGCACCGCATCGAGGACGCGGGCCATGGGTGCCACCAGGTCCCAGGGCAGGTAGCCGCTCACGTCCGCGGGCATCTCCCGCGCGAGCATCTCGGCGGATGGAGAGAAGTGCGTAAAAACCACCTGCAGCTCCTCGCGCCGGGCCTTCAGCGCTTCGAGCACGGCCCGCGCCTGCAGCCCCTCGCCTACCGACGGCGCGTGCAGCCAGATGGCCGGGCGTGACGGGTCCCGCTCCGACGCTGCCCACCGAGCGAGGATCTCGTGTGCGTCGCGCCGAGCCCTCAGGCCGCGGGCGACCTTGGAGTCGCCGCGG
Source organism: uncultured Gemmatimonadales bacterium (assembly GCA_963751265.1). Lineage (GTDB taxonomy): Bacteria > Gemmatimonadota > Gemmatimonadetes > Longimicrobiales > Gaopeijiaceae > SZUA-318. Next base: position 99,576 of record CAVVTU010000008.1, read on the forward strand.
GCGAGAACCGGCACGAGGGCACGCGCGGCTTCCTGGACGACGCGATAGAGGGTGTGGGCGGGACGCATGGCCGGACGATAGAGCAACGCACGCGCGGAGTACAGGTCACCGGGCCGTGCCCGGCCGTGGAGCCGTGGAGGCCGCAGCGGTGTACGCCCCGGAACGGGTGGTATCGTGCCACCCTTCGCCCCGCGTCTCGTCCGGGCCATGGAGCCCGGCGCCGGATGGTGTGACGCGCGAGCGGGTACCCCCAAACGGGCCTCCGGCATCCACGTCATGACGTTCCAGATCACAGTCCGGTACGGCACGCGCTACCAGCGCTACCACACCTACGTCGTCGAGGGTGGTGACGCCCGTGAGGCCCTCAGAGCCGCGGCCGACGCGATGCCCGACGAGATCGCCCCCGAGGCCGACCTCGTCGAGCTCCGCGTCTCGGTCGACCCGGACGAGCGCAGGTACGTGGAATGAAACGCCAGGACGGGTCGAACCGGCCGCGTGCCCGTACTCCGGGCCGCACGTGGCGTGTGCTCCGGGTGGTGCTGCTCGTCGTGGCGCTCGGCCTTGCGGTGGCCGCGTGGGCGTGCTCGCCGGTCTACGTGATCAAGGCGGGAATCGCCGAGGCCAAGATCCTGCATGCCCGCCGTCCCATCACCGAGGTGCTCACCGACTCCACCACCGACGCCGACACACGCGGGAAGCTGGCTTTCGTGGTCGAAGCCCGACGCTTCGCGGCCGACGATCTGGGCATGAATCCCGGCGACGCCTACACGACCTACACCAGGCTCGAGCACGACACGCTGGCGCTCGTGCTCTCGGCCGCCTACAAGGATCGTCTCGTTCCCAAGACGTGGTGGTTCCCCATCGTGGGCCGAGTCCCCTACAAGGGGTTCTTCGACCAGGACGATGCCAAGGCCGCCCAGACCGACCTGGACGCCGACGGCTTCGACACGTATCTGCGACCCACTTCGGCCTTCAGCACCCTGGGTTGGTTCAATGACCCGCTCCTGTCGACGGTCCTGCGCTCCGACGCGGTCGACGTCGTGGAGACCGTGCTCCACGAGCTGGCTCATCGCTACCTGTTCGTGCCCGGCCGGGTGGGCTTCAACGAGAGCTTCGCGACGTTCGTGGGGCGTGTGGGCGCGGCCGAGTTCTTCTGCACTCGGCAGGGGGGCGGACCGGACACCGTGAAATGCCAGAGGGCACGGGCCAGGTGGCGCGACTACGAGCGCTTCAGCGTCTTCGTGGACGGGTTGGTCTCGGACCTGGACCGGATCTACGACGACTCGACGCTGACCTCGGCCCAGAAGATCCAACGCCGCGAAGGTGTCTTCTCACGGGCGCTCACGCACTTCGACCACGACGTCCAGCCGACGTTCGAAGCCTATTCCTTCAGTGGATTCCGCAATACGCCGCTGAACAACGCGACGCTACTCGCTCGCATCCGGTACTTCCACCGCCTCCCCGACTTCCAGGCACTTCTGGACCGGCACCACGGTGACCTGCGCACCACGCTCGAGGACCTCCACGAGCACGTGCCGGAACAGAGCGATCCGTTCGACGCCCTGCCACGGTCCAGCGGCACGATCGAGTGAGGGGCCGGAGGCCCCGACCTCGCGGGTGCGGAGCCTCCCCGCCGATACGCGCGTAGACCCTTGGGCGATACCTTCCGCACCTGTAGCTTTGCAGGTCGCTCAGAGAGGCTATTCGTACGCTATGAACAACGAAGACAGAGACGCCTACGCGCCTTCGGACGTCGAGGGCAAGTGGCAACGCATATGGGACGACCGGGGCACGAACCGCTTCACACGTGAAGGGCTCGAGGCCGCCGGCGATCCATTCTACAACCTGATGATGTTCCCCTATCCCTCCGCGGAGGGGCTGCACGTGGGCAACATCTACGCGTTCACGGGCGCCGACGTACACGGTCGCTACCAGCGGCTGCGGGGCCGCGAGGTGTTCGAGCCGATCGGGTTCGACGCCTTCGGGATCCACTCCGAGAACTTCGCACTCAAGATGGGCGTCCACCCGATGGACCTCATCCCGTCGAACGTGCGCAACTTCACGCGGCAGCTGAAGCGTATCGGAGGGATGTTCGACTGGGACCATACGGTCGATACCACGGATCCGGCCTATTACAAGTGGACCCAGTGGATCTTCCTGCAGCTCTTCAAGGCCGGCCTGGCCGAGCGCAAGGAGGCACCCGTCAACTGGTGCCCCTCCTGCAAGACCGTGCTCGCCAACGAGCAGGTCATCGCGGGCGCGTGCGAGCGATGCGGCAGCGCCGTGGAGCAGCGCCGCATCGCCCAGTGGTTCTTCAAGATCACGGAGTACGCCCAGCGCCTGCTCGACAACCTCGAGGACCTCGACTGGTCGGATACCACCCGGAAAGCCCAGGGCAACTGGATCGGACGGAGCGAGGGCGCCGAGCTGCGCTTCCCGATCCTCTATGCCGAGGGCACCGAGACCGGCCGAACGATCGACGTCTTCACGACGCGGCCCGACACGGTGTTCGGCGCCACGTACATGGTGCTGGCGCCCGAGCACCCGCTCGTGTCCGAGCTCACGCGGGCCGAACAGGCCGATGCCGTATCCATCTACCAGGCCGAAGCCGCCCGCAAGGACCTGGTGGCCCGTCAGAAGGTCGACAAGACCAAGACGGGCGTGCCGACCGGCGGCCACTGCCTCAATCCCGCGACGGGAGAGCCGATTCCGGTGTGGGTCGCCGACTACGTGCTGATGGAGTACGGCACCGGCGCGATCATGGCCGTTCCCGGCCACGACGAGCGGGACTTCGAGTTCGCCACGGAGTTCGGCCTGCCGATCGTGCGCGTGGTGGCAGGGCCGGACGACCGGGCGGACACGCCGCTGGCCGAGGCGTACGTCGGAGAAGGCACGTTGGTGAACTCCGGTCGCTTCGACGGCCAAGACGCCCGCGCCGCCATCCGGGACATCACCGAGTGGCTGGGCCAGCGTGGCCTCGGCGAGGTGCGCGTGAACTATCGTCTCCACGACTGGTGCATCTCGAGGCAGCGCTACTGGGGCCCGCCGATTCCCGTCGTCCACTGCCAGACGTGCGGTGCGGTGCCGGTGCCCGAGGAGGAGCTGCCCATCGTGCTTCCCCGCGTGGAGGACTTCAAGCCCGACGACAGCGGCATCAGCCCCCTTGCACGGGTCGAGTCCTGGTACCGGACGGAGTGCCCGAGCTGCGGGGCCGAGGCTCGGCGCGAGACCGACGTCTCGGACACGTTCCTGGACAGCGGATGGTACTTCCTGCGCTATCCGTCCACGGACTTTTCGGATCGCGCCTTCGACCCGGACGTCACGAAGAAGTGGCTGCCGGTCGACACGTACATCGGAGGGAACGAGCACGCCGTGCTCCACCTGATGTACTCCCGCTTCCTTACCATGGTGCTCCACGATCTGGGTCACCTCGACTTCGACGAGCCCTTCACGCGCTTCCGGGCCCACGGCCTCATCATCTCCGAGGGCGCCAAGATGTCGAAGAGCAAGGGGAACGTCGTGGTCCCCGATCCGATCATCGAGGAGTTCGGAGCCGACACGTTCCGCACGTACCTCATGTTCCTGGGGCCGTTCGAGGAGGGTGGCGACTACCGTCCCGAAGGCATCCAGGGACCGTTCGGCTTCCTGCATCGTCTCTGGGACACGGTCCTGTCCTCCACCGACGGCAGACCCGACACGGACGTGGAGCGTAAGCTGCACCAGACCATCCGGCAGGTGACCGACCAGATCCCGAGGCTCCAATACAACACGACCATCGCCGCGCTGATGGAGTACCTGAACGCGGTGAGGGCCGGCGGCAGGCAGGCCGTCCGGGCCGAGGTAGAACCCCTGGTGATCCTCGTGGCGCCGTTCGCCCCGCACCTGGCCGAGGAGCTCTGGGAGCGCCTGGGCCACGAAAACAGCGTGTTCGACGGTGCCCTCTGGCCGACGTACGACCCGGACAAAGCCCGGGATGCCGCCGTGAAGATCGCCGTGCAGGTCAACGGGAAGTTGCGCGGCACCGTGGAGGCCGAGGCCGGGGCGGAAGAGAACGTCGTGGTACCGCTGGCCCGTGCCGAGGAAAATGTCGCCCGCTGGCTGGAGGGGGCCACCGAGCGCAGGGTGATCTTCGTCAAGAACCGTCTCGTCAACTTCGTGGTGTCATGACCGAAATCGAAAAGCTCTCCGTCGATGCCGTCCGCGTCCTCTCCATGGACGCCGTCCAGAAGGCCAACTCGGGCCACCCAGGCACGCCCATGGCGCTCGCGCCGGCCGGGTACGTGCTCTTCCACCGCCATCTGCGCCATAATCCGGCAAACCCGTACTGGGCGGACCGGGACCGGTTCGTCCTGTCGTGCGGGCATGCGTCCATGCTTCTCTACTCGCTGCTGCACCTGAGCGGCTACGACGTCACGGACGAGGATATCCGCTCGTTTCGGCAGTGGGGCGTCCCGCACACCGGGACATCCGGAGTACGGGCATGACCCCGGGCGTCGAGACGACGACCGGCCCGCTGGGCCAGGGTGTGGCCAATTCCGTCGGCATGGCCCTGGCCGAGCGTTGGCTCGCCGACCACTTCAACCGGCCCGGCCACGAGATCGTCGACCACTGCACCTACGCCTTCTGCTCCGACGGCGACCTCATGGAAGGGCATCTCCCACGAGGCGGCGGCTCTGGCCGGCCACCAGAAGCTCGGCAAGCTCGTCTGGGTCTACGACGACAACCACATCACCATCGAGGGCTCCACCGAGCCTGGCCATGTCGACCGACCAGGCCAAGCGCTTCGAGAGCTACGGCTGGCACGTCGTCCATGTGCACGACGGCAACGACCTCGAGGCAATCGACCTGGCCGTAGCCGAAGCCAAGCCGAGACCGAGCGCCCGACGCTCATCGTCATGCGCACGACCATCGCCTACGGAAGCCCGCAACAAGGCGGGCACGGCGGGGGCGCATGGATCTCCGCTGGGACAGGATGAGATCGACGCCACGAAGGAGAACCTCGGCTATCCGTCCAAGGAGCCGTTCTTCGTCGACGACCGGGCTCGCTCCCACTGGGACGAGTGCAAGCGCAAGGGCGAGCGTCTCGAAGAGGCGTGGCAGGCGCGCTTCGCCGTCTACGCCACCGAGCACCCGGAGCTGGCCCAGCGCTTTCAGGCCGTCATGGGCGGTCAGCTTCCGGCCGGCTGGGACGCGCACGTGCCGGAGCTGACGGTGGTGGAGAAGGCCGACGCCACCCGGAACTGGTCGGGCAAGGTCATCCAGGGTCTGGCCAAGGGGATGTTCAATCTCGTCGGCGGCTCCGCCGATCTGTCGCCCTCCAACAAGACCGACATCGGTGGTGCCGACGACTTGCTGGCCGCGAGCCCCGGCGGACGGATCATGCACTTCGGGATCCGTGAGCACGCGATGGGTGCGGTGCTCAACGGAATGACGCTCCACGGCGGGGTCCGGTCCTTCGGCGGGACGTTCCTGATCTTCTCGGATTATATGCGGCCCGCGATCCGCCTGGCGTCGCTCATGGAGCTGCCGGTGACGTACGTCTTCACGCACGACTCGATCGGACTCGGTGAAGACGGGCCGACGCACCAGCCGGTCGAGCAGCTCTCGGCGCTGCGGGCCATTCCGGGCCTTCAGGACCTCCGTCCCGCCGACTCGGCCGAGACCTCGGTCGCGTGGCGTGTGGCCATGGAGCGCACCGGCGGACCTTCCTTCCTTGCGCTGAGCCGCCAGAAGGTCCCGGTGCTCGACCGCAAGGCGTTCGCCTCCGCGGACGGACTGCGGCGGGGTGGCTACGTGCTGGCCGACGCGAGCGGCGGGGAGCCCAGCGTGATCCTCATCGCGAGCGGAACCGAGGTCGGCCTCGCGGTCGAAGCGCGTGAGCGCCTCGAGGACGAGGGAATACCCACCCGGGTGGTCAGCCTGCCGAGCTGGTTCCTCTTCGCGCAGCAGGAAGCGCGTTATCGCGACACCGTGCTGCCGCCGTCGGTGACGGCGCGGGTATCCATCGAGGCCGCGGTCACGTTCGGCTGGGAGCGTTGGGTGGGATGTCGGGGCCGCTCCATCGGCGTGGATCGCTTCGGTGCCTCGGCCCCCGCGGAGGAAGTCTACGAGCACCTCGGTGTCACGGTCGACGCCGTGGTGGACGCCGCGAGAAGCCTGCTGGCCGGCGTCTCAGGCGGCCCTGCGGCGCAGGGCTAGAGGCAGAGGCGGCACCCTCGTTACGGACTGTCGGCGCCGGCGCCGGCGAACCACCGAGCGCTCGTACTTCGTCTCGGCACGACAACCCGCGCGGCGCGCCCAGGCCTTCCAGCCGGCGCCGTGTCCCCGGTTCCCGTCGAGCAGGTAGTCGGCGACGTGGGCCATCTCGTGTAGAAGCGTGTCGATCCTCTCGGGTCCGTTTCCTTCCAGCATGAGATCGACATTGAGCGCGATCTCCACGACGTAGCGTCCACGCTTCCGGTCGTAGCCGGGAATCATGTGCCCCAGAGACGACGACATCCGATTGCTCAGGCGCACGGGAACGCGGTGGGGCAACAGTCCATCGAAGCGCGTCTCGTTGAAGTACTGGTAGAGCGCCCGGAGGTACGCCCGCTGATGGGGTGTGCCGCAGCAATGCGTCACCTCGGCTTCATCACCGCAATGCGCCGCCGCGGCGCGGCGGCGCTGGGCGTGGGCCTTGCGCACCGCTTCGAGAACCGGTTGCAGGCCCGGCCAGTCGCGGACCGTCCTGGCCGCCTCGCGCACCGCCGCGGTCTGTCTGCCGCGGGCGCGCACGATCACCGCGAACGCATCCACCACCGAACCCGGCGCTCGGCGGTACGCCACGTGCAGGTTCAGGGCGGTCGCGTCCTGGGTCAACGACCAGATCGTGCTGCGGTTGGCCCGGAACGTGATCCTCTTCAGCCGCCGTACGCCACGGCGGCGGAGCTCCCTCAGAAACTCTTCGTTCGAACGCGCGCGCATACCCTCCCCGAGCGTCCATCGGTCCGCGCTACCCACCCGAATCGATCAATGATGGCGAGAGCGGCCGTTCCGCGCATCCCCCATCCGAATCTCGCCCGGTCCCCGACCACCGCCCCGCAGACCCTCCTCCCCCGTATATCGTGTGTCTGCGCCTGGCGGTCCACGAGATACTGTACCTCGAAGGGAGAGCCAGAACTATTGCGTATCGGGTCGGGATTGCACTACATAGAAGACGTTCGCGAACTCTTGTAGTCGTCGTTACATCTGCTTCCGGAGGCGTCCCGTGGCAACCAAGAAGCCCACCACCAGGAAGGCCGCGGCGAAGAAGCCGGCGGCGAAGAAGCCGGCAGCCAAGAAGCCGGCCGCCAAGAAGGCTCCGGCCAGGAAGAAGGCCGCAGCCAAGAAGCCTACCGCCAAGAAGGCTCCGGCCAGGAAGAAGGCCGCAGCCAAGAAGCCTGCCGCGAAGAAGGCTCCGGCCAAGAAGAAGGCCGCAGCCAAGAAGCCTGCCGCCAAGAAGGCTCCAGCCAAGAAGAAAGCGGCCGCCAAGAAGCCCGCCGCCAAGAAGAAGGCTCCGGCCAAGAAGAAGGCGGCCGCCAAGAAGCCCGCCGCCAAGAGGGCCAAGGCCGGCAGGCCTCCGACGAAGAAGGCTGCCGGCGCGAAGAAGCGTCCGGGCAGAAAGTCCGCACCCAAGAAGGCGGCCGTGAAGAAGACCGCGAAGAAGCCTGCCGCCAAGAAGGCGCCGGCCAAGAAGAAGGCCGCGAAGAAGCCCGCCGCCAAGAAGGCACCGGCCAAGAAGAAGGCGCCAGCCAAGAAGAAGGCCGTGAAGAAGACCGCGAAGAAGCCCGCCGCCAAGAAGGCGCCGGCCAAGAAGAAGGCCGCGAAGAAGCCCGCCGCCAAGAAGGCACCGGCCAAGAAGAAGGCTCCGGCCAAGAAGAAGGCCGTGAAGAAGGCGACGGCGAAGAAGCCCGCCGCCAAGAAGAAGGCGCCTGCCAAGAAGAAGGCGGCCGTGAAGAAGGCGACGGCGAAGAAGCCCGCCGCCAAGAAGAAGGCGCCTGCCAAGAAGAAGGCGCCCGCCAAGAAGCCTGCTGCCAAGAAGGCGTCTGCCAAGAAGAGGGCGCCCGCGAAGAAGAAGTAACGCTTCTTCTTCGCAACTCGCTCCGAGGAAGCGCCGACGCCCGTCCGGGTGTCGGCGCTTCGCCTTTCTCGACCTCTGCGGTGTAGACCTCCGGTCGGCGGCCTGCGACGGGCATCGTCGTCCTCGCGCAGGGCGTTCTTGACGTCGGCTCGGTACGGGGCGTCTCACTCCGGCGATACGATCCCGTGCCCTGTTCACACGATCGCTCAGAAGTCGAGAAGCCATCATGCGTGCCCCGATTCTCACGACCCTCCTCGGGGGGACCCTCCTCTCGCTCGCCGCCTGCGGCGGCGGCCACCTGGAACCCGTACCGCCTGCCTACCGCAACGGATTCACCGGTATCTGGATACTCAACCACGATCTGACCACCGACGTCGGCGCCGGGGCTCAGCGGGCTCGGGGGGCTCCAGGCGTAGTAGGGCGAGGACGCATGGGCGGCGGGGGATTCGTCGGCCGAGGCGGCGGATACGGGGGGCGCGGCGGTGACGAGCACGGTCGCGGCGGCGAAGAGGGCGGTGAACGAGGGGAAGGTGCGCGCCGAGGTGGCGGTTTCGACCGCGTAGCGATGCGAGAGACGATGCGCCTGCTCACCCCGCCGTCGCAGATGGAGATCGCTCTGCGTGACTCCTCGGTGAGCATCGAGTCCGGCCGTCAGTCGGACGAGAGGTTCACCGTCCCCCTCGACGAAGAGACGAGGGAGACCGCGCTGCCCGACGATCACAAGCTGAAGACGAAGGCCAGGTTCGATCCCAAGGACGACATCCTCGTCGTCGAGCGCTCGGTCAGCAGCGGCGGATCAGTGGTCGAGAAGTACACCCTGACGCCCCAGGCGGACCGCATCATCGTCGAAGTCACACTGAAGGGCGGCCCGGGCGGCAACCGGACCCTGCGCCGCGTCTACGATCGGGAGAAGGCCCAGGGAGTGGCCGGGCGCTGATCGCGCCCGACACCCGAATCCGGAGCAAGGCGCTCGCCGGAGCGGCACGACCCCACCATCCCCACTCCGGGGTTGGCGGGGCCGTACGCATGGAAGCACCCGATTCAGCGATGCGCCTCGCCGCCCCCGTCGTCGTCGTCCCCACGTCGGAAGAACGGTGTCGCTTCCCCGCCCCCCGGGCGCGCGTCCGTGTAGGCCGACGCCGCTCCGTGCGTGTAGACCAGCTGGCCACCGGAGTCGCCGACCCCAAACGCCATGACCAGGAGGACCAGGGAAGCCGGTGCCGCGACGACGCGCGCGACCTTCCCGAGCCTCTTCGGCGCTACGCCCGCCGCGACGATCACGAGCAGAACGAGTGACGAGATCAGGAGGGTCTCCGCCGCCTCCTCGTGCTGCTCGATCGCGGCCCCGGGTACGACCGCCTCCACGGTCTCGCTTTGATCCTCTCCCGTCTCCACGGCCACCCAGGCCGAGAGCGCGAGGCCGGCGGCCACAGCCAACACGAGCGACCATGCGCTGCGCGGCGAGGCACCACGGGCGATGACGAGGAGCGCGAACGCGACCACGAAGGGGATCAACACCGCCAGAACGAGCGGGAAGTGAACGATCGCGGGATGAAGCGGATGCGGCATGAAGCCTCCTGAGCTGAAGTTCTCCTAAGCATGGACCGGACTGGGACTGCGGGGTATCCGACAGATGTCGCAAGCCGCCTCGTGAAGCGTCCCTGACATCCGACGAATGTCGGAGATTCGATGATCGACGACCCCGAAGAAGCCGCCCCCCGCCTCGGGCTCCTCCTGCCTGCCGTCTTCCTGCTGATCACGCTGGGAGCGGCGCTCGACCTCTTCCTGGACCGCCCCGATCGGCTTCTCACCTTCCACGTGTCGTTCGAGATCGCCCTCGCGTGCTCGAGCCTCGGGGTCGCGACCTACCTGGCCTGGGGCTGGTATCGCGCTCAGGGGCGGGTCCGGGCCTTGCGGTCGGCCGTGGACGAGCGCCGGGCCGAGCGCGACGCGTGGCGCGCCCGCGCCGGACGGGTTCTCGAGGGACTGGCCGAGGCCATGAACGCTCAGTTCACCGCATGGAGCCTGACCCCCGCGGAGCGCGAAACCGCCGTCATGCTGCTCAAGGGCTACAGCCACAAGCGCATCGGGAAGCTCACCGACCGCAGCGAGCGCACAGCCCGCCAACACGCGGTCGCGGTCTATCGGAAGGCCAACGTCGCGAACCGGTCGGAGCTGTCGGCATTCTTCCTCGAGGATCTCTTGCTGCCCCAGAATGAGCCCGGCGACTCGACGGACGGACCGGAGTCGGCGCGGTAGCTGCGGAGGCCTCGCTTCCGTCCCATTCACACGGCCGTCCGATGGGTTACATTGCGCCCCCAATGGTCACCTTCACGAGCACGCGCGGCGGAGCGCCCGTCTCCTTTGCCGAGGCCCTCTTCCGGGGCCTCGCCCCGGACGGCGGTCTCTACCTGCCCCACGGCAGTCTCCCACTCGAGGCCCCCGGACCTCCGGCGGGCGGCGACTTCGTCCGCGCGGCGCTCTGGGCCGGCCGGCGCTTTCTCGACGGCGCGCTCGCCGGGGACGCGCTCTCCCGCGTGGTGGAGCAGGCGCTCGACTTCCCTGTCCCGCTGGTCGAGATCGACGATGACACGTACGTGCTCGAGCTCTTCCACGGTCCGAGCCTCGCGTTCAAGGACGTAGGCGCGCGCTTCATGGCGCACGCCATGGCGGAGCTCGGCGGAGGGGAAGGCCCGCATACCGTGCTGGTGGCCACGTCCGGCGACACGGGCAGCGCGGTAGCCCGGGCGTTCTTCGGGCTCGATGGGTACCGAGTGGTGGTGCTCTTTCCCGCCGATGGCATCAGCGAGCGACAACGCCGTCAGATGACCACCCTGGGCGGCAACGTCACGGCCGTCGCCGTCCAGGGCTCGTTCGACGACTGCCAGCACCTGGCGAAGGCCGCATTCGCGGACGAGGAGCTCCGTGCCCGCCACGGGCTCACGTCGGCCAACTCGATCAACATCGGACGGCTGATCCCTCAGGCGTTCTATTACGTGCACGCAGCAGCCCAGCTCGGCTGGGACCGCTCCGCGCCGATGTTCGTCGTGCCGTCCGGAAACCTCGGCGACCTCACGGCCGGCCTCCTGGCTCTTCGGCTGGGCATGCCTGCCGAGCGCTTCCTCGCAGCCAGCAACCGCAACCACGTCTTCCCGGACTTCCTGACTTCGGGCACGTACGAGCCGCGCCCCTCCGTTGCCACCATCTCCAACGCGATGGATGTGGGCGATCCGAGCAATTTCGAGCGCATCCGCTCGCTCTACGCCCCGGACCCGTCCCGCCTCGCCGAGGACGTAGCGGGCGCCTGGTGCACCGACGATGAGACCCGGGACTGCATCGCACGGGTTCATCACAGGACCGGCTACGTGCTCGATCCCCACACGGCCGTGGCCTATCGGGCGCTCGAAAGGTGGGAGGGCAAACGCGAGGGGCCGTCGGTCGTGCTGGCCACGGCTCATCCGGCCAAGTTCCCGGAGGTGGTCGAGGCCGCGATCGGTCGAGCCGTCGAAGTGCCGGAGGCGCTCGAGCGGGCGCTGCGGGGCGACGAGCGCTCCGTGTCGATGCCTCCGACCCTGGCCGCGCTGGGAGATCTTCTGTGACCGCTCCTCTGCGCACGGCAGGCGTGCGTATACCATGCTCCACCTCGAACCTGGGCCCGGGCTTCGACACGCTGGGCCTGGCGCTCACGCGATATCTGCGCGCGCGTTTCGAGCCCGGCGGCGACGGCCTCTGCCTCGAGCGCAGTGGAACCCTCGCGGCGCTTCGGGAGCGTGACGAGGACGATCTCCTGGCGGCCGCCTTCCGCCGGGTGCTCTCCGGAGCGGGCGCGCGCGCCGAGGGAACGCTCTTTGTGCATTCGGAGATCCCTCTGGCACGCGGCCTGGGCTCGTCGGCCGCGGCCATCCTGGCGGGCTACGATCTCGGGCGCGCCGCGCTCGGCTTGCCCCCCGATCTCGAAGAAGCGTTCCGGACCACACACGGGCACGAGGGCCACGGCGACAACGCGGCGCCCTGTTTGCTCGGCGGACTGTGCGCCGTGATCCCGGGCCCCGAGGGCCCGCGTCCGCTCGCGCTGCCGCTGTCTCCCTCAATCGGGTTCGCCTACGCGGCGCCGGCCGCGGGCATCTCCACGGCCGCGGCCCGCGAGGTGCTGCCCGAGCGGGTGCCGCACGCCACCGCGGTCGCGGAGCTCGGCCACCTCACCGCCCTCCTCCACGGGCTCGCCACGGGCGACCCGGAGCTCATCCGCATCGGCATCGAGGACCGGCTCCACGTGCCGCACCGGCTTGCGCTCATCCCCGGTGCATCCGACGCGCTGTCGGCCGGTTACGGCGCCGGGGCGTGGGCGGTGACCATCTCCGGAAGCGGATCGGGCCTGTTGGCGCTCTGTGAACCGAGCCGGTCCGAGGAGGTGGCCGGGGCGATGCACGAGGTGCTGTCAGCCGGAATCGACGACCCGGACAGTGTGGGTTTCGCGCTGAAGCCGGATCTCGAGGGACTGGTGCGTGAGGATGTCCGTCGGGTGCCGGGCCTCTAGGGAAGCTCTAGCTCGCCACCGGCGCCTCGTCGGCCGCCCTCCCGGAGCGGCTCTCACGCAGCACCGCGCGGACTTTCGGCATCAGGTAGAGGTTGGCCGCACCGCGGCCGACGGTGAACGCGGTGAACGCCGCGGTGGCTCCGATCACCCCGAGTCCCCACCCGAGCGCGAGAAAGACCAGCGCGATCGTGCTCACCTCGGTGGCCGTCGCCACCGTGATCGGCCGGGTCCGGTGCCCCTTCACCAGGATCGCGCGCTGGAGCGAAAGGAGCATCGAGAGGGCAGGCAGCGGCAGGATGACGCGCGCCGGCACCAGCGCCACCGCCTCGAGCTCGCGACTCAACCCGGAGATCGTCCCGAACCACACGTGGGCCAGGGGCGTGTAGGCCACCAGTCCGATCCCGGTCACCGTGGCGATGCCCAGCCCGACCGCGAACTCCTTCAGCTCGGGAAAGTGCTCGTGCCGGTCACCCATCAGCGCAATGCCCGCGTCCTGGAAGCTCAGCCCCAGGGAACGGAAGACGAACGAGAGCGCTTGGACCACGGGGAAGACCGCGAGTGAATCCACCGGCTGCGGTGCCCTGCCCATGAAGAAGGTCAGCATGGGCTGCACCGCGATGCCCATCAGCGAGGTCAGCGCCAGCGGGTAGTAGAAGTGGGCGATGTCGCGGTATCCGAGCACCTCGCCACCGTCCGGCTCGTCCTTCGCCGAGCCCAGCAGCTCGCGGATGGTCGCGGCCGCCATGATGCGCGCCGCGAGAGCCTCAGCGCAGACCCCCACCGCCAGGGCGAGCGTCCCGACCCAGGCGCCCGGCATGTGCAGGAAGAGCGCACCGAGGACCCCCGTGCCCGCCATCGCGAAGAGGCGGACCACGGTGCCCAACGCCACCAGGCGCGTCTTGTCCGAGCGGATGAGCACGCCCTGCAGGAAGCGCCGGTATCCGATCGCCGCGGGCCAGGGCAGGAAGAACCAGAGCGCTCCGTATGTCAGGTCGGCCACCCGCGCGGGAATCTCGATGACCGAGATCGTCAGCCACCGGTATACCGGCGGCACGAGGATGAGGACGACGAGCAAGGTCGTGCCGGCCCCGAGCCACCGCGAGAAGTTGCGCAGCCTCCGAAAGCTCTCTCCGTCCTTCACGAGCGCCGTAGCGGCGCTCATGAGCATCATCACCGGCGCTTCGGTCAGCACCGCGAAGGCGAAGGCCACCCCGTACGCCGCCAGGTTGTACTTCTCGTCCGGGAGCCGGGCGATGACGGCCGCGATGAAGGGCCCTTCCACCGCCATCATCAGCCAGGTGGCGGCGAGGGGGACCCAGAAGAGGAATATCGAGCGGGTGGAGCGTCTCTGAGTCACGTAGCGGAGCGTGTGCGTGGCATCGGGACGGGACCGCAAGAAGATGACGCGAAGCAGCCGGGGCGTCTACGGTCGGGAGCCGCCGGGTGCCGCAAACGCCCGTTCCCGCCCATATTCTTCGAACTATGCTTCTCACACTCCTCACCGCCCTGCAGGTCGCCACCCCCCAAACCCCCGCCGTCTATAACGGCCGGGAGGGGCAGACTTCCGTTCACGCACCCGCCTTCGAGGCGAAGGTGCGGGTGGACGGAAACCTGGACGAACCCGCATGGCAGCGCGCAGCGCTCCTCACCGGCTTCTCCGAATACCAGCCGGTGGATCAGCGTCCGGCACCCGACTCGACCGACGTGCTCGTCTGGTACTCGTCGACGGCGATCTACTTCGGCGTGCGCGCCTACGAGCCGCACGCTCCGGTGCAGGCGACGCTCGCGGACCGCGACAAGATCAGCTCGGACGACAACGTTGAGATCCTGCTCGACACCTACAACGAGCGGAATCGCGCGTTCGTGTTCATCGTGAACCCCCTCGGCGTACAGGCCGACGGCACCAAGAGCGAGGCGGGCGGCTACATCCCCGGCTCGAACATCATGCCGGGCCAGAACGACCTGAGCTCCGACTTCCTCTGGGACTCCAAGGGACGTGTGACCTCCTGGGGCTACGAGGTCGAGATCCGCATCCCCTTCAGCAGCCTCCGCTATCCGACGAAATCCGTGCAGGACTGGGGCATCCAGATCCAACGCAAGGTGCAGCACAGCGGCTACGACGAGACGTGGACCCCTGCCCTCAAGGCCTCGGCCTCGTTCGTCGACCAGGAGGGGCTCCTCGTCGGGATGACCGGGATGCGCCACGGGCAGGTGGTGGAGCTCAACCCGGAGCTCACGAACACGTGGAGCGGTGAGCCCTGCTGCGAGCCCACGAACGCGGGCTGGCATTACACGTCCGACCCCCAGCTCGGCGGCAACGTGCGCTGGGCGATGGGCAGCAACTTCGTGCTCAACGCCACGGTCAGGCCCGACTTCTCGCAGGTGGAGGCCGACGCGACCCAGATCGCGGCCGACGAGCGGTTCGCGCTCTTCTATCCGGAGAAGCGCCCGTTCTTCGTCGAGGGCGCGGACCAGTTCAACGTCCAGAACACGCTCGTATACACGCGCGCCATCGTCCGGCCGGCAGGAGCGATGAAGCTCACCGGCAAGGTGGGACGAACGGACCTTGCCGTGCTCGCGGCGCTCGACGATCGGAGCACGACGCCCACCGGACAGCGCCCGGTCGTGGACATCGTGCGCGTCCGGCGCGGGTTCGGCGGCCAGTCCACGATGGGGCTCCTGTGGAGTGAGCGGGCG
Organism: uncultured Gemmatimonadales bacterium; assembly: GCA_963751265.1. Lineage (GTDB taxonomy): Bacteria > Gemmatimonadota > Gemmatimonadetes > Longimicrobiales > Gaopeijiaceae > SZUA-318. The sequence goes on from CAVVTU010000008.1 coordinate 114,908, forward strand.
GGCGGGGGCCGTGCCAACCGGGTGGCCGACGCGGACCTGCACTACGTGTTCGGCGGAAAGTACTTCGCCGAGGCCCAGGCCGTCATGAGCGCGACCACCGAGGCCGGCCACACGCGCACAGCCCCGATGTGGAACGCGGCCGTGGACGGTACCGGCCGAGGCTTCGGGTTCCACTACTCCATCCTCGGTATCGGCCACGACTTCGCGGCGGACAACGGCTTCGTGCGACGCACCGGCATCGTGCAGCCGAGCATCACCAACCGCATCACGCTCTACGGCGGCCCCGGCGCGCTGGCCGAACGTTTCAACGTCTACTTCCAGGCCCATGCGCTCTGGAACTACGACGATTTCTTCGCGGGTCGCAGCTTGCTCGAGGATCTGCTCTCGGCGCGCACCCAGGTCACGCTGCGAGGAGGCTGGGAGATCCAGGTGTCTCCGGGACTCGCGAGCTACGCGTTCGATCCGGCCGACTACGCCAACCACTTCACCGGCACGGCCCAGGCACCCGTTCCGTTCGTGCCGTCTTCTCGGATCACGGCGTTCATGACCGGCCTGCAGATCTCCACCCCCCAGTTCTCGACCTTTTCCGCGAAGGTCGGGGCGAACGTGGGCCACGACGTCGACTTTCTCGAGACGTCGCGCGTGCTCCGCATCGACTACGACCTGAGTCTCGATGCGCGGCCGACCCGGCAGTTACGCATCGGCGCCACGTACCGGAGCAGCGAGTTCATCCGCCGGAGCAACGACGAGCGCACACTCTCGACGCGCATCCCACGGCTGAAGGTCGAGTATCAGCTCACGCCCTCGATCTTCGTGCGCCTGGTGGCCCAGTACACGGCCGACCGGCGGGAGCCTCTGCGCGACCCTCGGACCGGCCAGGTGCTCCTCGTCCAGGGGGCTCCGGGCGAGTACGTCCCTTCGAGCCGCAGCGTCTCGAACACGCTCCGGGCCGACTGGCTCTTCTCGTACCGGCCCAACCCGGGCACGGTGGTCTTCGCGGGCTACGGAAACACGATGACCGAGCCGGACGCGTTGGCCCTCGACCACCTGCGGCGCACCGACGACGCCTTCTTCGTGAAGCTCAGCTATCTCTTCCGCCCCCTCCGGGGCGGCTGAAGGCCGCAAATCGCGCAACATTCCGCCGCCCTCGGGTGTCCTACGGAACCGGCTTCATGAGAGGATCGGAAGAAGCGGACCGGGGCCCTCGGGCGCCGGTCGTTTTTGTCGTGTGGGGGAGACAGAGCATGCGGACAGCGGAAATCGACGATCGGCCCCGGCGTCCCGGACGATCGCCCACCCTGGGAGCCGTCCTCGCGGCGCTCTCGGTCCTGTCGACGGGCTGCGTCGGCACACCCGGAGTGGCCGGTGAAGCCGGCGCGTCACCCTCGCCACACGAGGCGTGGACCCCACCGCCCGAGGCCCGTCCAGCGGCGCCGGCGGCGGAGGCCGCCCCCCCCGCCGAGCTGCCTGAGAATCTCCTCGAGGAAGCCCGGCACCTCACACTCTACGACGTGGTGGACCTGGCGCTGCGCAACAACCCGTCCACGCGGGCGGCCTGGCTCCAGTCGCGCGCCGCCGCCGCGACCTACGGCGTGCAGCGAGCCCACCTCTTTCCCTCGATCACGGGGGGCGTCAGCGCCCTGACGAACAAACAGGTGGCGAGCACGGTCCGCTTCGGCGGACGGCGCAACCAGGTCTCTCCCACCCTGAGCCTCTCATGGCTCCTCTTCGACGTCGGCGGGCGCTCGGGCGCCCGAGACGCCGCCAAGGAGGGGCTCTTCGCCGCCGGATTCAACCACGACGCGGTGCTCCAGAACGTCGTGCTCCAGGCCGAGCAGGCCTACTTCGGCTACATGGCCAACCGCGCGCTCCTTTCGGCCCAGCAGGCCTCGGTGGCCGAAGCCCAGGCCAGCCTCGAGTCGGCGCAGCATCGCCACGACGTGGGCCTGGCCACCATCGCCGACGTGCTCCAGGCCCGCACCGCGCTCTCGCAAGCCCGCCTCGCGGCCGAGACCACCGGCGGTACGCTCCAGGCGGCCCGGGCTTCGCTGGCGGTGTCCATGGGCCTGCCCGCGAACCTGCCGTTCGACGTGGCCGCGCCTCCGGACTCGACGCCCGTCGGCACGGTCTCGGAGAACGTGGACTCGCTCATCACCGAGGCGGTCCAGAGCCGTCCCGACCTCGCCGCGGCCGAGGCGCGGGCCCGCCAGGCACAGGCCTCCGCCCGGGCCGCCCGGTCCCAGCTCTTTCCCTCATTGTCGCTGAGCGGCAACGCCGGACGGGTCTACTCGGACGTCTCCCAGTTCACGGGCGGGAGCTACAGCATGGGGCTCTCGCTCCAGATCCCGCTGTTCAGCGGCTTCTCGCACCAGTATGCGGCGCGTGCGGCCGAGATGAGCGCCGAGGCCGCGCAAGCCCAGGCCCAGGGGGTGCACCAGCAGGTGGTCCAGCAGGTGTTCACCTCGTACTACGCGCTCCAGACCGCCACGCAACGCGTGCACACCTCGGACGATCTCCTCGCGAGCGCTCAGCAGTCCGAGGACGTCGCACGCGGTCGCTACCAGGAGGGCGTGGGCACGATCCTCGACCTCCTCACCGCCCAAAGGGCCCTGGCCGACGCCCGGACCCAGCAGAGCCAGGCCCGCTGGAGCTGGCTCCTCTCCCTGGCCCAGCTCGCGCACGATACCGGCGTCCTGGGCACCGACGGAACGGCGAATCTCGCCGTCTCTTCCGACTCCACGAGCACTCCGCGCCGGTAGGAACAGGACCATGCGCTCAGATTCGACCCCTCGCTTCTCCGCCCGACTCCGGGGCCGGGCCGCCGCCAGCTTCGCCGTGCTTCTCGCGGCCGCCTGTGGCGGATCGTCCGGTCCGCCGAACCGACCCGCCGTGCCGGTGGTCGTCGCCCCGGTGACCCAGGGTCCCGCGCCCTATGTCGTGAGCGCCGACGGAGCGGTGGAGCCACTGCAGACCGTCTCGGTGGAATCCCAGGTCGGCGGTGTGCTCACGTCCGTGGACTTCACCGAGGGACAAGACGTCGAGAAGGGCGATCCGCTCTTCCACATCGATCCGCGGCCGTACCAGGCCGCCCTCAGCCAGGCGGAGGCGAACCTGGCCCGCGACGCCGCCCAGGCGACCAACAGCCAGCGTGACGCCGAGCGCTATCAGAAGTTGGCCGCCCAGGACTACGTGACCCAGTCCCAGGCCGACCAGGCCGAGGCCACCGCGCGGGCGCAGGCCGCTGCGGTCAAGGCGGACAGCGCGGCCGTCCAGACCGCCCGGCTCAACCTCTCCTACACGGTCATCCGGGCGCCCATCGCCGGACGCACCGGCGCCATCCTGGTGCGCGCCGGCAACCTGGTGAAGGCGAACGCCTCCACGCCGCTCGTGGTCATCAACCAGATCCACCCGATCCTCGTACGGTTCTCCGTGCCGGGACGCGTACTCCCCCTCGTGCAGAAATACGGCTCGGAGGAGCATCCGCTGAACGTGTTCGTCCAGGCAGTCGAAGGCGAGGAGGCAGATCCCGAGACGGGGACGCTGACCTTCGTGGACAACGCCGTGGATCCCCAGACGGGAACCGTGCTCCTCAAGGCACGCTTCGACAACCAGGACAAGGCGCTGTGGCCGGGTGAGTACGTTCGCGCCCGCCTCCAGCTGTACGTGCAGGACTCGGCGCTGCTCATCCCGTCCGCGGCGCCCGTCACGGAGCAGAACGGCAGCTTCGTCTTCGTGGTGGATTCTGCCGGCAAGGCGCATCGCCGTAACATCGCTGTCGCCCGCTCCCTGGACGACCAGGTCGTCGTCGACAGCGGCCTCGCGCTCGGAGAGCGGGTGGTGACCGACGGACAGTCGAGGCTCTACGACGGAGCGGCGGTTACGATCAAGAGTCCCGGCGGAGGGGCACCCGCCGACTCCACGGCCCTGGGAGGACGCCCATGAACGTCTCGGGCCTCTTCATCAAACGGCCGGTCATGACCACGCTGGTCATGGTGGCCATCCTCATCTTCGGGATCGCGGCCTACCGGCTCCTTCCGGTCAACGACCTGCCGACCGTGGACTTTCCCACGATCTCGGTCTCGGCTTCCCTGCCGGGCGCCAACCCGGAGACCATGGCGGCCGCGGTCGCCACACCGCTCGAGCGGCAGTTCTCGACGATTCCCGGGCTCGACAACATGACGTCGAGCAGCTCGCTCGGCTCGACCAGCCTCACCCTCCAGTTCGCGCTGAGCCGCGACATCGACGGCGCCGCGCAGGACGTGCAGTCCGCGATCAGCAGCGCGCTGCGACAGCTCCCGCAGGGCATACGCGCCCCGTCGATGCGGAAGTCGAACCCGACCGCCTTCCCCATCCTCTTCTATGCGCTCACCACGAACGCCATGCCGCTCTCGGAGCTCGACGAGTACGCCGAGACCGTGCTGGCGCAGCACATCTCGACCGTGTCGGGCGTGGCCGAGGTGTCGGTCTTCGGGGCACGCAAGTATGCGGTCAGGATTCAGCTCGATCCCTCCTCGCTGGCGCAGCGGGGCATCGGCATCGACGAGGTCGCGAACGCCATCTCGCAGGGCAACGTCAACCTCCCCTCCGGCGTGCTCTGGGGACCGGACCGGGCCTATCAGGTCCAGGCGAGCGGCCAGCTTCACGACGCGGCCGCGTTCCGCAAGCTCGTGGTCACCTACCGCAACGGCGCGCCCGTGCATCTCGGTGACCTCGGCGACGTGCTCGACGACGTCCAGAACAACAAGAACATCTCCTGGTTCAACGGCCAGCCCGGCATCATCCTGGCCATCCAGCGCCAGCCCGGGACCAATACCGTGGCCGTCGCCACGGCGGTGAGGAAGCAGGTCGAGCAACTCAAGACCCAGATCCCGGCCGGCGTCGAAATCAACCTCCTCTACGACCGCTCGCTGTCGATCCGGGACTCGGTGAGAGACGTGAAGTTTACGCTGCTCCTCACGCTCTGCCTCGTGGTGATGGTGATCTTCCTCTTCCTCAGGAACATCTCCGCCACGATCATCCCGAGCCTCGCGCTGCCCATGTCCATCGTGGGCACGTTTTCGGTCATGTACCTGATGGGCTACAGCCTCGACAACCTGTCGTTGATGGCGCTTACCCTGTCGGTAGGGTTCGTCGTGGATGATGCCATCGTCATGCTCGAGAACATCGTCCGACACCTGGAGATGGGAAAACCCGCCATGCAGGCGGCGCTCGACGGGGCGCGCGAGATCGGATTCACGATCGTCTCGATGACGCTGTCGCTCACGGCCGTCTTCATTCCGATCCTCTTCATGGGGGGAATTCTCGGGCGGCTCTTCCACGAGTTCGCCGTCACGATCGGTGTGGCGATCCTTGTATCGGGGTTGGTGTCGCTGACGCTGACGCCGATGCTCGGCAGCCGCTTCCTGCGCCCCAGCAAGCAAGCGCATCACGGCAAGCTCTACGACGCGTCGGAGCGGGTGTACGAGCGGGTCCTCGGCGCGTACGAGCGGAGCCTCGCGATGGTGATGGACCATCGGCGCGCCGCGATGGTGTTCTCCGCCGCGATCCTCCTGGGGACCGTCGGGCTCTTCGTGATCGTGCCGAAGGGCTTCCTGCCCAGCGAGGACAACGGGAGCATCTCGGCGTCCACGGAAGCCGCCGAAGGGATCTCCTTCGAGTCGATGGTGCAGCACCAGAAGGAGATCGACGACATCATCGCGAAGGACCCGAACGTGAAGGATTACATGTCCTTCGTGGGCGGAGGCCGGGGCGGTGGCGGCAACACGGGCCGCATCACCATGCACCTGAAGCCACGCAACGAGCGCCAGGGCGTCGACGCGGTGATCCACGAGCTCAACCAGAAGCTCAACAGCGTCACCGGCATGAGGGTGTTCCTGCAGAACCCGCCGCCGATCCGCATCGGCGGCCGGTTCGCCCAGAGCCTCTATCAGTACACGCTGCAGAGCCCGGACATCGACACGCTGTACGGAAGCTCGCGGGCGCTCGAGCAGCGCCTGGCCGCGATGCCCCAGCTCACCCAGGTGACCTCGGACCTCAAGATCGGCAACCCGCAGGTCAACGTGCAGATCGACCGGGAGCGGGCGTCGGCGCTCGGCGTGACGGCACAGCAGATCGAGTCGGCGCTGTACGACGCGTACGGCTCGCGGCAGGTGTCGACGATCTACACTCAGGACAACGAGTACTGGGTGATCATGGAGCTGATGCCCCAGTACCAGAAGGACGTGACGGCGCTGAACATGCTCTACATCCGGTCGAGCTCGGGGAATCTGGTCCCGCTCAGCTCGGTCGCGACCCTGACCCGGGGCGTGGGTCCCGTGGCCGTGAACCACTCGGGCCAGGTTCCTTCGGTCACGCTCTCGTTCAACCTCGCCCCGGGCGTCGCGCTGGGTGACGCGGTGCGGGCCGTGCAGAACGCCGCCCGGCAGATTCTCCCCTCGACCGTGACGACCACGTTCTCGGGCACGGCACAGGCGTTCCAGGACACCCAGAAGGGGCTGTTCATGCTGCTCGCGCTCGCGATCTTCGTGATCTACGTCGTGCTGGGGATCCTTTACGAGAGCTTCATCCATCCACTCACGATCCTGTCCGGCCTGCCCTTCGCCGCGTTCGGAGCGCTCCTCACGCTGTGGGTCTTCAACACCGAGCTGAGCGTGTATTCCTTTGTCGGCATCATCATGCTCGTGGGACTCGTGAAGAAGAACGCGATCATGATGATCGACTTCGCGCTCGATGCCGAGCGGCAGGAGGGCAAGTCGCCGCGAGAGGCCATCCTGCAGGCGTGCAGCATCCGGTTCCGCCCGATCATGATGACCACGATGGCCGCGCTCATGGCCACACTGCCGATCGCGCTCGGGACCGGAGCCGGCTCCGAGTCGCGTCGCCCGCTCGGGATCGCCGTGGTCGGAGGCCTCGCGTTCAGCCAGATCGTCACGCTCTACGTGACCCCGGTCGTGTACACGTACCTCGACCAACTGCAGCACGAAAGCGCGCGGTGGTTCCGCAGGCACACGGTGCAGGCGGAGGAGGGAGAGCTCGGGTTGGCGGAGGCGGACTGATGGGGCTGCTGCTCGCCCTTTCCGTGCTGATCCCCGCTCCGGCCGCGGGCGGGGCCGCCGCAGCGCCCACGCCCGTCGATTCCACGTGGGAGGTCTACGCCGTCCGCTACGCGACCGTGCCCGACTACCCGGTCGCCGGCCTCGTGGCGGGTGCGGACACGACGCGCAAGACCGACCTGGCCATGACGCTCTGGGTGCTGCGCGGTGAGAACGGCCACGTGGTGCTCGTGGACACGGGCTTTCATCGGAAGAAGTTCCTGGACGACTGGAAGCCGAGCGAGTACACGCTGCCCTCCGAAGCCGTGGGTCGGCTCAGCATCGACCCGGAGGACGTGAGTGACATCATCCTCACGCACATCCACTGGGACCACATGGACGGGCTGGATCTCTTTCCCTCGGCCCGCATCTGGATCCAGAAGGCGGAGTACGACTACTACGTCGCGGCGGACGGAAGCGCGCTCCACTCCGGAATCGATCCGGAGGATGCGACGATGATCGCCAATCTCAGGGCGGCCGGGCGTGTGCGTCTGGTAGACGGCGACGACCAGGAGATCCTGCCCGGCATCCGTGTCTACACCGGAGGGCGCCATACCTACGCGTCCCAATACGCTGGCGTGCAGACGAGCTCGGGCACCCTCGTGGTGGCATCGGACAACTGCTACCTCTACGAGAACCTCGATCACCGCGCCGCGATCGCCCAGACCTTCGACGCCGCGTCCAACCTGGCCGCGCAGGATCGCATGCGGAAGCTCGCCGCGGACACGAGCCTCATCGTGCCCGGGCACGATCCGACGGTGTTCGAGCGGTTCCCGAAGGTGGCGGACGGGGTGGTGAAGATCGCGGGGTGGTAGCACGAAAAGGCCCCCCGGACCGAGATGGTCCGGAGGGCTGATCCCACCAGCTACGGAGCGCGAGGGATTCGAACCCCCGTAGCTCCACGGATCCGGTACCCATGTGCTCCGATAGGGGCTGAGCGAGGATGCAGCGCCAGCGGCACCGCAGCTCCACCCCCGGGCGGGTTTGCCGAAGGCGAACACGCGCGAATGCGCGATGCGCAGACGCGGGGTTTGAATCCCTCTCCAGACTGGCACGAAAAGGCCCCCCGGACCGAGATGGTCCGGAGGGCTGATCCCACCAGCTACGGAGCGCGAGGGATTCGAACCCCCAAGCCCTTTCGGGCGCTCGCTTTCGAGGCGAGTGCAATACCATTCTGCCAGCGCTCCAAACAACAATGCCCGGACAGCCGACGGCGAAGCCGTGACGTCCGGGCGGACTAGACTCCCACCGTCGATCTATCTATCGGAGCACCCGGATGGAGCTGCGGTCGCCTTCGGCGATCGTCGCTCGTCTCCCGGACTACCCACCCACCTTGATGAATCGGGGCGCCCGGATTCGAACCGGGGACCTCTGCGACCCGAACGCAGCGCTCTACCGGACTGAGCCACGCCCCGTACCTGCCTGTCGCGAGCGGCTTCGGGTGCCGGCTCGTCTCCATCGGCCCAAACCCACTCTGCGAGCTTCTGTGAAGCTCGCGTGGGTTCGAACCCACATTGCCTCTCGGTCCTTCCCTGACGGACGGGGTGGGATGTGCTGAGCTTCGCTCACCAGCCTCGCGAATCACCTCTTCCGGCGCTTCGCGCCCACCGCTCCGGCGCATCGGCCCAAACCCACTCTGCGAGCTTCTGCGAAGCTCGCGTGGGTTCGAACCCACATTGCCTCTCGGTCCTTCCCTGACGGACGGGGTGGGATGTGCTGAGCTTCGCTCACCAGCCTCGCGAATCACCTCTTCCGGCGCTTCGCGCCCACCGCTCCGGCGCATCGGCCCAAACCCACTCTGCGAGCTTCTGCGAAGCTCGCGTGGGTTCGAACCCACATTGCCTCTCGGTCCTTCCCTGACGGACGGGGTGGGATTCGAACCCACGCGGGCGTTAGCCCACACGATTTCCAATCGTGCGCCTTAAGCCACTCGGCCACCCGTCCATGAACACGGCGCCGCGGCCTGGCGCGATGGCGGGATCCCAGAACCGCGCCGTTTCCCTCTTCAAACGGAGGGAGTGGGATGTGCTGAGCTTCGCTCACCAGCCTCGCGAACCACCATCTCTGGCGCTTCGCGTCCACCTCCCCGCCGCTCGGCCCGCACCCACTCCACGAGCTTCTCTCGAAGCTCGGGTGGGTTCGAACCCAAACACCTCTCTGGTCCTCTTCAAACGGAGGGAGTGGGATTCGAACCCACGCGGGTACAAGACCCAACGCCTTAGCAGGGCGCCGCCTTAAGCCACTCGGCCATCCCTCCAAGCTAGTTGCCCCGCCAGGGCTCGAACCTGGACTCTTCTGATCCAGAGTCAGACGTGTTGCCAATTACACCACGGGGCAATGCGACGGTCGGGCCATCGGAGGCCTTCTCCGCCGGAAGAGCCACGAGTCGGATTCGAACCGACGACCCCGTCATTACGAGTGACGTGCTCTACCAGCTGAGCTATCGTGGCGACCTTGGTCCTTCACGAGTGGAGCCGAGGGGAGTCGAACCCCTGACCTCTTGAGTGCGATTCAAGCGCTCTCCCAACTGAGCTACGGCCCCAAGTCATGTCCGAATGGGCGCGAGAGGATTCGAACCTCTGACCTCTACGATGTCAACGTAGCGCTCTAACCAACTGAGCTACGCGCCCGACATCCCCTCGGACCCAGGGGGTCCGGAATGCGCCCGGAGGGACTCGAACCCCCAGCCTTCTGATCCGTAGTCAGACGCTCTATCCAATTGAGCTACGGGCGCCCGCATCCTGCTTCCGCTCTTCATGCCCACGACAGGACTCGAACCTGTACGCCGTTTCCGGCACTGGTCCCTCAAACCAGCCTGTCTACCAATTCCAGCACGTGGGCGATCCTCGATAAGACGTTGGCCAGTTCAGCGACACCGGGCAGCGGCTCCGATGTACGAGAGCTCTTCACGGGCTTGGGATAATGCTCGGGGAGGGACTCGAACCCTCACGGGGTTGCCCCCACAGGATCCTGAATCCTGCGCGTCTGCCAATTCCGCCACCCGAGCCCGGTGCCGACCTCCGGGCCACACGACCCGGCCAACTATGGAGCCGAGGGGAATCGAACCCCTGACCTCTTGAATGCCATTCAAGCGCTCTCCCAACTGAGCTACGGCCCCACACACACACCCTCGGAAGCCACCGAGGCGCACCTGCGCCCCCTACCGGCTCCTCTGTTTTCAATCATCTGCAGGCTGCTCAGCGGGGCTGACGAGACTCGAACTCGCGACCTCCGGTGTGACAGACCGGCACTCTAACCGACTGAGCTACAGCCCCAACTACTCCTCATACACTACATACCCTTCAACTCACGCCCCCACGGGGAATCGAACCCCGGCCTCCACCTTGAAAGAGTGGTGTCCTAGCCGCTAGACCATGGGGGCCGATGTCCCCTCCCTCTCTACAGGCCCGGGAGGACTCGAACCTCCAACCGCCGGTTTTGGAGACCGGTGCTCTACCAATTGAGCTACGGACCTCTAACCCGTCACCCGCTCCCCTTCTCGGCCGGGAGCCATGGCCAGGGGCAGAATCGAACTGCCGACACCGTGATTTTCAGTCACGTGCTCTACCAACTGAGCTACCTGGCCCGACAAAAAAAACCGCCCGGCCGTTGCTCGGCGCGGGCGGGCTCGTCGGGGTAGGCCGGCCTTACCGGCTCCCCGCACCCGCCCGCCGAAACGGGCTCCACGTATCCGCGACCGTCCAGGAGCGAACGCGACGAGCGGCCGCCACGAGGCCCTGCCCCGTACGCGAACTGGCGTTGCTCGTCATGGGATCACCTGCCTCCGAGGCTTCCTTTACGTGGGAAACGCCGCCAGCGGCGGCGTTTCGGGCAAATAGCGGGGGCGGGATTCGAACCCGCGACCTTCGGGTTATGAGCCCGACGAGCTACCAGACTGCTCCACCCCGCAATAGGGCACAAGTATACCCAGGATTGCGAGAGAGTGTCAACCCTGAATCAGGCTTTCGGGGGCCGTTTCGGGGCCCATTCGTGAGCCATTTGTTTGCCGGGGAAACAGCCGGCGCGCCCAGGCTTGAGCGCAACTCGAAGAAGCGGTTATGTTTCCGCCGCACGACGGGACGTGGCGCAGTCCGGTAGCGCACCTGAGCCGAGCGGCCGAGACGGTCATCGCCAGAGCTGCCTGTGGCGCCGCGAGACGAGCGAGGATCGCCGGCAGGCGACCGCAACTCGATGGGGTTCAGGGGCCCGAGTCGGTCTTCGACCCCCGCTGCACGGAAGGTAGGTTCAGCAGTACTGACGGGACGTGGCGCAGTCCGGTAGCGCACCTGAGCCGAGCGGCCAGCAGGCCATCGCCAGAGCTACCGGCTTCACCGCGAGACGAGCGAGGATCGCCGCAGGCGACCGCAGCTCCATGGGGTTCAGGGGCCCGAGTCGGTCTTCGACCCCCGCTGCACGGAAGGTAGGTTCAGCAGTACCGACGGGACGTGGCGCAGTCCGGTAGCGCACCTGAGCCGAGCGGCCGAGACAGGTCATCGCCAGAGCTGCCTGTGGCGCCGCGAGACGAGCGAGGATCGCCGCAGGCGACCGCAACTCCATGGGGTTCAGGGGCCCGAGTCGGTCTTCGACCCCCGCTGCACGGAAGGTAGGTTCAGCAGTACTGACGGGACGTGGCGCAGTCCGGTAGCGCACCTGAGCCGAGCGGCCAGCAGGCCATCGCCAGAGCTACCGGCTTCACCGCGAGACGAGCGAGGATCGCCGCAGGCGACCGCAGCTCCATGGGGTTCAGGGGCCCGAGTCGGTCTTCGACCCCCGTTGCACGGAAGGTAGGTTCAGCAGTACTGACGGGACGTGGCGCAGTCCGGTAGCGCACCTGAATGGGGTTCAGGGGGTCGCCGGTTCGAATCCGGCCGTCCCGATCGAGGTTGGCCCGGTGGCTCTCAGAGCCGCCGGGCCTTCTTTCTTGCTCCTCCGGGAGAACCGGCCCGGATTCGGCGCAGCCGAAGACGGATAGCCGGTTTGACCCGATGCGCCGGAGACGCTCTCGCAGACCTGCTCGCTGACGCGCGAGGGGGGTGAGGTGGCGGCAGGCCACCGAGGCCAATCCGGCCGTCCCGATTGGCAGGAAGCAAGGCCCGACGCGGTTCCTCCGCGTTCGGGCCTTCTGCTTTGGTGGATCAGGCTGCGGAGTGGCATGAGTTCTTCGGCATGAGTTCTTCGGCGTTGACTAGGTCTCGGGGAACGTGGACCGAGCCGTTCGGGCCTGCAAGGCGCCGAGGACGCGCCAGCGGCCGCACGACCTGCCACGCCGCTGTCGACGCCACGCGCATTCCCAACGTCGATGTCAGAGGCACCTTACCGGGCGCGCTCGGCTACCCCGAAATCCCCTCGGCTACAGTGACATCGCAGGCGCGGTCCTCCGGATCTTCCTGCGTGCGCTCCGAACCACGCTCCGCCACGCCAGCCCCGGTGCACCCGCCCACGCCCAGCTCGGCGCGGTCAGCTTCCTGCACCGCTTCGGCTCCTCCCTGAACCCACACCTCCACTTCCACGTGGTCGTCCTCGACGGCGTCTTCTCCCGAAGCGACGACGAGATGAGAGGCTCATTTTCACGAAGCCAGCCTCCCCCAGCCCGAGCACTGGGCCCGGCTCCAGGGCGTCGTTCAGCGTCGCGTGCTCCGGTACTTCCGCAACCACGGACTAGTCGACACCCGCGACATGCTCTCCTGGCAGGGATCCGGCGGCTTCAGCATCGACGCGGGGCCCCCGTGCGATGCATGCATCGCGTGGGGTAGGGCGCCTCCGTGCGCATCGAGGGTGACGACCGTGCCGGCATCGAGCCTCCCGGAACCCCTCGGCTCCTCCAGGAGATTGCGCCACGGGGGTCACTACCGCAGCTCGAGCATCTGGCCCGGGGGAAGCCTTGGCTGCGTCCCAGGAGGATCCGGACGTTCAGCCGGGTTTGAGCCGCGCCTCGGATCTGCTCTCGGAGCCGGGCGCCGACCCCGGACCGAACTTGGGATGTGCTGTCGGAACCCGGCACCGACCCCGGCCCGCCCTCCAGATGATCCCGTGAGATATCCGGGGCAGGCCGGGGACCGGTTCCAGCACCGCCGTCAATTCACGAGGTGACGGGTGACGGAGTAGCCCGCGGCGCCGCCGAGCTGACCCCCCACCAGGATACGTCCCTGGGTGTCGAGGAGGACGTCCCGGGCCTCGTCGATCTCCGTCCCCACCACCAGGAAGCCTCCGTGGCCGAAGACCGTGTCGAACTGCCCATCGGCTTCCAGACGGATCACGAGCTGGTCGTAGTAGTCGTCCACCTGCCGCTCGTCGCCCACCACCACCAGGCGACCCTGGGGGTCTTCGGTCACGTTCCATAGCCGCTGCGGCAGCCCGAAGTTCATGAGCAAGGCCCCGCCCGCGCCGAACGAAGCAGGGGACCCGTTGGGATTCATACGCACCACGAGTCCATCGTCTCCCTGCTCTCCAACCCCGACGATGTCACCGCTCGGGAGGGGGATGACGCGGCGGATTCCGGAGGCCGGCATGGTGGCCGTCCCGCCGGAGCCGAAGCTGGTGTCCAGAGATCCGGCGGTGGTGTAACGCATCACCTGGGAGCTGGACGCCACCAGGATCCTGCCGTCCGGTTGGATTGCTGCGGAGAGGGGTTGGAAGCCTCCGTCCGCCGTCACGACGCCCCCGGTACCGAAGCCGGTGTCCAGGGTCCCATCGGGGTTCAGGCGGGCGATACCGATCCGGTCCGTTACCGAGGCGGAGATTCCCGCCACCACGATGTCCAGGTCCAGGCCGTTCTGCTGGAACCCCACGGCCAGGGGCCGAACGGTGAGGCTCTGGCTCGCGGAACCCACCTGGAACGATGAGACTCCGCCGGTACCGAAGGTGGGATCCAGGGATCCGTCCGGGAGGAATCGGGCCACGGCCCATGGATAGGGAATGGAACCGTCCAGAGCGGCCACGACGGTCTTCCCATCGGGCTGGACTGCCAGGGCTTGGGCTCTTCCTCCGAACACCGTCGTCAGGTCCACTTCACCGCCGACGCCGAAGCTGGAGACGAACTGGCCGCCGTCATCGAACCGCCGGAGGGTCTCTTCGCCCAGAATGAGAATATCCGTTCCTGCCGCCTCGAAATCCTTGAAAGGCTGGTGGCCCTGGTAGCCTTCGTTGACCCGGAGGTAGGGCCGACCGGTGTTTCCGTACGTGAAGTCCCCCGCCCGATTCCCGTTCCCAGGCCGAGGCGGAAGTAGCCGGAACCCAGGCCCTTTACGGTGATTCCGTAGGTGCCGTTTTGAGCTAGGGTCAGGCCATGGTTCTGGGACGAGAACCCCTGAGCCCGAGATGCATTCACGATCGTGTCGCCCAGGGGACCGATCACGAAGAGATCGGCAGCAGCGTTCCCTCCGGAGAGGATGGCCAGGGAAACCCGCACCTGTTCTCCGACGGTGCCGTTGAAGGAGAAGGGGACCTCGGAGCCGCCGGCTGGAAGAACCCGCTCGATCACGTCTCCTTTGGCGAGGGGAATGACGCCGATGTTCTCCACGTCTGTCGAGGTGCTCATGGTGTTGTTGGAGAGATCCGGGTCCTGGGTGAGTCCGAGGCTTTCCGCGGACGCTTCCAGGGTCACCGTCTGACCGCCGGTGGTCAGGATGAACACGAGCTCCACTGTCTGGACAACATCCGGTTGGAGCGGGTCCAGATAGCACGTGAGCTCTGCTCCGGCGGCGTCTTGAATGCTGCAGGACACGGTCGAGGACACGTAATCGGCGTCCCCGGTGAACTGGAGGTGGAGCCTTGCGTCGGATACGGTTGGGCCTCCGCCGGCCACGACGTCGACCTCATAGGTGACCATGTCGCCTGGCTGAAGAGGATCCGGCGAGTCCACAAGGCGGTCGACCCTGAGATCTGAGATGGGCGCGGCGACTTCGATCGTCGCCGACTCCTGGTTGTTGCTCGGATTTGTATCATCGGCCTGAAAGATCAGGGCGTCTACCGTGGTCGTGCCTCCCACCCCGTAGGACACGTCCACGGGGGGGACTGGCACGGACTCGCCGGCGTCGATCTGGGGGAAGGAACAGATGACCTCCACCTCTCCAGGGTAGGCGATGGAGACTCGAGGCAGCCGGTTCCCACCGAGTGTATGGTGGCCGCTTGAGCGAAGAGGTAGTAGAAGAGGATGTCGGTTGCTGTTTCCGTGCCCACGTTCTGGAGGGCTGCGGACACGGTGGTGGTCCCGCCCAGCGGGATGGGGTTGGCAGGGACGTCCAGGCTCGTAATGGTCAGGTCCACCTCAGTAGAGCCGAGAATGGTGGTCGTCTCGTACAGGGTGTTGTCCGACATGTCTGGATCGGTGAGGAGGAAGGGAGGCACGATGCTCGCCGTTATAGCGAGCTCCGTCAGCCCAGCGGCGGGTTGAACGGTGATGGTCATCTCCTGTATTACGCCGTTCTCCATGGGGTCGATGGGACAGTTAATGAAGCCCAGGTTCTCCGTGCATCCGTCTACGCTGGCCTCCACGAAGGTGGCATTCCCCGAAGTATTCAGGCGGAATCTGGCTCCTTCCACGATCTGTTGGGCGTTTTGGACCCCCACCTGGGCTGTGTACTGGATCGGCGTTCCAGGAGTCGCCGGGTCCGGCCGGTCGCTGAAGGACCGGATGCCCAGGTCGGCGGTGCGTCCTTCAACCGTCACCGACTCCTCCAGCCGGTTGTTGTCCAGGTCGGGGTCGGTGGCCGTGGTTGACCCGGGGCTCATCCAGATCTGGTAGGTATCCGTTCCCTGGGGCACGAATTCCACCGACGGGGCTTCTGCCGAAGTGTTCGCTGCCAGAGGACCGACCACACAGATCACCTCAACGTCCCCCAGAATCGGGATGGCTTGGAGCGTGCAGCCCTCACCCAGGTCTCCAGATTCCACGTCTCCGAAAGCGGAGTAGTAGACCTGTGCGTCGGGCACGTCATTGGGACCCAGGTTCTGGATGGTGGCGGCGTAGGTCACACCCAGCCCCAACTCGATGGGATCGGCGGATTCGGTTGCCCCGGTGATGGTCAGATCGGCCTCCAGGGGAGCATCCAGGGCCGTAAAAGTGTGTGTATAGCGATCGTTGTCCGGCTCGGGGTCGGTTCCCTCGAAGAACGCGGTAATCCACACTTCGTACTCGCCGGGGGATTGGGCTACGAAGGAGGCCTTGGGGACCGCAGCGGAATGGCTGGCCGTGACCGCGCCCACCTCGCAGGAGACGTAGACGCCGTCGTAGATGGGGTTCGGCGTCTCGACACAGCCCTCGTCGAAGGAGCCGGCCACCACGTCACCGAAGACCTGATAGGCGACGGTGACCCCATCCACGCTTTCCGGTCCGTGGTTCGTGACGAAGGGCGTGTACTCGACCTCGACGCCCACGGGCTGGTTATCGTTGGACACGGTTGCAGTGACACTCAGGTCGGCCGTCAGTTGATCCACCACCGTAACGGTCTCCTCCAGCCGATTATTTTCCGGGACGGGGTCGGAGGTGCTGGGCGACCCGGAACTCATCCAGATCGTGTACTCCCCCGTGCCCTGGGGCACGAACTCCACCGGTGGGGCTTCCGCCGACGCGTTCGGTGCCAGAGAGCCGACCACACAGATCACCCCGACATTGCCCACAGGGGGGAAGGCTTGGATTGTGCAGCCTTCACCCAGGCCTCCCGTTTCCACGTTGCCGAAGGCCGTGTAGTAGACCTGTGCGTCGGGCACGTCACTGGGACCCAGGTTCTGAATGGTGGCGGCGTAGGTCACGCCAGATCCCAAAGGGATGGGATCGGCGGATTCGGTTGCGGCGGTGATGGACAGGTCGGCCTGGGGCCCTTCCAGGGCCGTGAACGTGTCTATGTAACGATCGTTGTCCGGGTCGTAGTCGATCCCAGGGAAGTGGACCGTGATCCACACCTCGCTTTCACCGGGGGATTGAGCTACAAAGGACGCCTCCGGGGCCGCTGCGGAGTGGTTGCCCGTGACGGTGCCCACGTCGCAGGAGATGTAGACGTCACCGAAGGTGGGGTCCGGCGTCTCGACGCAGCCCTCGTCGAGGGGGCCGGCCACCACGTCGCCGAAGACCTGGTAGGCGATGGTGACACCGTCTACGCTTTCAGGTCCGTTGTTGGTTACGTAGGGCGTGTAGCGAACCTCGGCGCCCACGGGCTCCCCGTCGTTGGCGACGGTGGCGGTGACGCTAAGGTCGGTGGATTGGATCTCCGGGTACCCGACGAAGTAAAAGCTGAAATGCTCGGCTGGAGCCGTCACCGTGTTGGCGACTGCATCCACTACGGAAGGAAGAGGGACAAAGGGAATGATCCCGTTGATCACGAACACCCCCAACTCCTCTTCGTTCACGCCCTCGGGTATCTCGGCGTCGTCATAATGGAGGGTGACGGTGGCGGGGGGATCGAACTCCAGGCCCTCGGGGCCGAAGTCCCAGATGGTGTTTGCGATGGGACGGATCCCGTTCTCCAGGAGGGGAAGGGTGACGGCCCTCGCCGGCCCCGTAGCGGAGGCGCTCGAGCCTGCCGGAGTGGATCCACTCGTCCCCAGCATTCCGGACCCTGTCGATGTCCCCGGGCCGGCGCCCAGGAGATCCTCGATATGAGCCTGAAGCTCTTCGAAGGTGGCGGGATCGATCGTGATCTCCACGGGGCTCGTGAGGGATCCCACCGGTACATCGAACACCACCTCACCGCCGGGTGTCGTGATCGTTCCGCCCTGGGACCCCACGGTCTCCGTCGCACAGGGACTGACGGTGTACGTGAAATACATGGCCCAGTCCCGGCCCGTGACGATGGGCTCGCCCGCACCCCAGGATGGGAGAAGACCGATCTGGCCGAAGGCGGCGATCACCGCTTCAGAGCCGCTGACCTCATCCAGGGGGATCTCCCAGACAACTTCTTCGGTCCCCCAGGGGTGTCCGCTCACGTAGGGGAAGCGGAGGATGCGGGGGGTTCCCCAGCGGGTCAGGGGGATCTCCTCCACTCCATCCCCCACGAAGAGGGCGGTCCCCAGGATCGACCGGCCCCGGTCGGACCGGTAGGTCACGTACAGGGATTCTTCATCGTTGGCCACCGTCACGCTTCCGGTGGAGATGTTGGACCCCAGCATGAGATCCACTTCCGTGGGGGCGCTGCACACCTCCGGTGGACCGTGGAAGTCGGTCAGGACATCGCTGGACACCGGAATCCCGGAGACGTCGGGAAGCCCCGGACCCTCGGATTCCATCTCCTCGGGGGCCTGGGTGGGGATGGAGTCGGAGCAGCTCCAGGCCGCGACGGCCAGGAGGAGGATCAAAGGGGAACGAAACGCCGGGCGCATCGGGACCTCCGGAACGGATTGGGGGAGATGGCCATCAGGGGCCTGCCAACCGTTCCAACGGAAACCGAGAGGAGAGTCCGCCAACCGGTGCGCTGTCGTGGCGGCTGGAGGGCGCCCTTCCCCGTTCGGATCAGGAGCCGGAGTGATCCTCCAGGAGGGCCGAGAAGCGTTCCAGCTCCTCGGATGGTCCGGTGTCTTTCAGAAGGATGACGAACTGGTCCACCAGGCTGTAGTCGGCTGCCGAGAGGCGGCCACCCGCCGCGGTGCGCTGTTCGGCCATCCAGGCGTGGAGGCGATTCAGAAAGGTCTTTCCCGGAACGGTGTCTCCCTCCAGGAGTCTGATGACGGCGATCCGGGCGTAGGCGAAGGATGTGTGGTTGTCCTGGGAGCCGAAGCGTGCCGAATAGTCCTCCGCGACCGCTCGGTGGAGGGGCTCCGCCTCATCCAGCCGTCCCGTTCGGAGGAGGAGGTCCGCTACCGCCCGTCGGGCGCCGGTCACCTGCCAGTGACCCTGGGGCCACTGGGCTTCCGCGGCGGTCAGCCGAGCCTCCAGGACCTCCTGGGTGGCCTCGATGCGGCCCTGTTCCATGAGGGCGCTGGCCAGGTTCGCCGCGGCGTTGAGAGACCGGGGGTGGCCGGCCCCATATTGCTCAGTGAGGATCGTGAGGGCCTCTCGATACAGCTCCTCGGCTCCCGCGAAATCCCCTCTGCGTGTGCGCAGGTAGGCCAAGATGAAGGAGATGGAACCGCCGTGTTTGGTCTCCAGCCGCACGGGAGGCTCGGGTAGGTGGCTGTCTCTCCCAGCGCATGTCACACCCGCGCTCACCCGGCCGGACCCCCGCCGCTTTGGCATACCTGTTGGCATACCCCGTCGATCGACAGAGCCCGTTAGTGATTGTTGTGCCACGACTTAGACGCCGTGGTCGCCGAGAAGGTCTCGCCGGTTCGAATCCGGCCGTCCCGATAGGAGTTGGCCCGGTGACTCGCAGAGTCGCCGGGCCTTTCTCTTGCCTACCCAGATGAGAACCGGCCCGGATTCGGCGAAGCTGAAGACCTCGCGGACCAAAAGAGCAGGTCCGTGCCGAGCGCCCCGCCCATCGGGCAGGTTGATGTCCATGAGCAGGACGTCGATGGACCCTTCGTGGGCTTCCGTGACTCTCCTGGCCTCCTCCGCGGACGCGGCCTCCAGAACCTCGAAGCCGCTCTTCCGCAGGATGCGCGACAAGGACCCACGGACACCGGAGTCATCGTCCACGAAGAAGACGACGAGTTGCCGAGCAGGCCTGCGCCGGCATCGTCGGTCGTCAAGGGCTGGCGCCGGACGCGAGCCATCGTGTGCCCCAGCCGAGCGTGCAGTCCCGTGCAGGTCTAAAGGCCGGCTATCCGACTGTTCTTCGGCTCGTCGCCCGTGTTCATGATCCGGCAGCTACTCTTCAGCAGGTCTCGCGCGACCCCTGGCTCAGCCGTTTCTGCACTGCGATGAGAGTCGGGTAGCCCGGGCGGTCGCCCGCCCGAGCCCCCTCAGATCCGCACAAGGAGATTTCCACCACTCGGCTCCTCCGTTGAGAAGTCTCACGGAGCCTTCGCCCAGATCTGAACGGAGATCCGGGGTGAAGGAAGCGGGTGCGCCTTGAGATAGGCGCTGAACCGCTCCCAGGTCAGGCGGTTCCTGCGTTGGCTTCGGCGTCGAAGCCCTTTCAGCCACAGCCGCTCAGTGCGGTATCGCACCTGCTGCAAGCTCCGGGAGTTTCCGTTCACACCGAAGTACTGGTAGTGCCCGCGCAGTCGCCTGGTGAGCGCGGCGCGCTCCCCGCACCCCGTCAGGACCAGGGCGCACGCCGCCACGAGTCGTCGTGAGAGAAGGCCTCGAAAGACCGCTGGCACATCCCGCTCCCGGATCAGGCGCTCCGGAGCGGGCAAGATCGGAAGACGCCGGGCAGGTCCGGCTTCGGCGAAAGGGCGTCCCGGACGGCTTCGGGAATCGTCCCTCGACCGTGCTCAGACCAGTCCGTCGCGGAGGGCGCGGCCCACGGCCTCGGCGACGTTGTTGACCTGGAGCTTCCTGTACACCGTGCGGATGTGGGACCGCACGGTGTCGATGCTGATGTCCAGGACGCGAGCCGCCGCCTTGTAGCTCATGCCCTGGACGAGGCACCCCAGCACGTCCCTCTCGCGCGGCGTGAGCTCCACCTCTTCGGGATGGTCCGAGCCGGGAACCCGACCGATCTGCCGGATGATCTCGAGCACCGTGCGCGCGACCCCCGCCGACAGCGGCGAGCCGCCCGCCATCACCGCGCGCAACTGCTCCAGCAGGCTTTCCGCCGGTATCCTCTTGAGCAGATAGCCGTCGGCCCCCGCAGCGATGGCCTCCACCAGGCGTGTACGGTCCTCGAAAACCGTGAGAACCACGACGGCGACGTCCGGGTGCGCGGCCTTCAGGCGCCGTGTGCATTCCACGCCGGTCATGCCGGGAAGCTCGAGGTCCATGAGCACCAGGTCGGGAACGGCATCGGGATCGGCGCCGGGGCCGTCGGCACGATCGAAGGCCGCCAGCGCCTCCGCCGGATCCCGGAACGATCCGGCGAGGGCGAAGTCCGGGGCGTGGCGCAGCAGGGTCTCGAGGCTCGCCCGGTAGCGGGGATCATCCTCGACGGTCGCAACGCGGACGGTGCCGGGAGTCGTGTCGGACATGCGTCCCATGGTGGCCCCTCAGCGAGGTGGGCGCGCTCGCATGATCATGCGAGCCAGGGCCCGAGCCACCAGCGGCGCATGCTGCCAGCCCCGGGATACGGCGCCATGCTCCGGGTGGAAGCGAAGGGTCAGCAGGGTGCCCCCATCCTCCGCCGGCCCCACCTCGAGTCGGGCTCCCATGGCCTCCGCCCGCCGGGCCATCCCCTCCAGTCCCCGCCCCGACCCCGACGAAAGCGCGGCGGCGGCCAGCCCGATCCCCGCTCCGTCGTCCCGCACGGCCATCTCCCAGGTGCCCCGCTCGTGGGAACCAAGGGAGAGCACCACGTGCCGAGCGCCTGCATGACGCGCGGCGTTGTGAAGCGCCTCCAGCCCGATGAGGAGTACGTTGCGCCTCACCATCACCGAGGAACGCGTGGCTGGCCATCTCTCGGGAAAGCGGGCCATGAACAAGGGCTCGTCGGCGGCGAACAGGCGTTCGCCGTGCTCCGCCAGACGGCTGGCCAACTCCTCCATGGTGGCCGTCTGCGGGTCGAGGGACCATACGA
This sequence comes from uncultured Gemmatimonadales bacterium, assembly GCA_963751265.1. Classification (GTDB taxonomy): domain Bacteria; phylum Gemmatimonadota; class Gemmatimonadetes; order Longimicrobiales; family Gaopeijiaceae; genus SZUA-318. Next base: position 136,548 of record CAVVTU010000008.1, read on the forward strand.
TATCCGACAGGGAATGACCCAGGTCCTCCGCGACCTCGGCGATCTCCGCAGCGGTCCTGCGCCGCTCCTCGTCTTCGAGCCGTCCCTCCGCCATTACCCCCGAGAGGATGCCCACACTGGCGAGTCCCGACCCCACGTGATCGTGCAAGTCCATGGCAATACGGGTCCGCTGCTCCTCCAGCCCAAGGAGGTATCCCACCCGCGCCCGGTGGACCAGGGCGATGAGGCCCGTGGCCGCCACGGCGAGCAGGGCCAGGAACCAGCCCGTGGCGTACCAGGGTGGGCGTACCTCGAAAGAGAAGCCCACCGGGTGCGCGGACCACGTGCGGCCGTCGTTCGACGCCCGATACTCCGCGTGATAGGTGCCGGCAGGCAGGTCCACCCAGCGAAAGGACGAAGCGCCCGAGGATTCGGACCACGGCCGGTCGGGACCGAGGCGCACCTGGTGCCGAAGATCGGTCCGGTCCCGGAAGGAAAGGGCCGCAAAACTGAGCTCCAGGCGATTCTGGTCGTGGGAGAGAACCAGGCGTCGGCTCAGCGCCACGGAATGCCCGTCCACCCGCCCCTCGACCAGGGCCACTGGGGGAACCGGCGGCGTGGCGAACCGGACCGCGGCGGGAACGTGCACGACGCCACGGTTCGTGGCGAGCCAGACGTCGCCGTCCCGGTCCTCGAAAAGGTCGCTGGCCCCGGCTGCAGGCACGCCGTGCCATGCCGTCAACTTCTCCACGACCTCCACATGTCCATCGTCGGTCGGGTGCCCACGGACGACCATGCCCGCGCCCACCACCCATGCGTCCCCTCTCGGCGAGGGCACGATGCCGAACACCGTGCGTGCCGCGACGCCATCGAGGGAGACGCGGATCCACTTCCGGCCGTCCAGAACGAACATTCCGCCCTGGTCCGCCGAGGCCCACAGCCGTCCGTCTGCGAGTTGCACCAGGCTCGTGACGCCGCTCGGCGCCGAGGGGTCCGCACAGGACCAGGCCGGCTGCTCTCCCGAGCGCAGGCTCGAGGCCGGCGCGTGGCACAGTCGCGTGCCGGCGCGGATCCATAGACGGTCCTCTTCGTCCTGCAGCAGGGCCTGGTACGTCTCACCCGCCTCGACGGGCGGCACCGTCAGGATCCGAACGTCTCCCTGCCGCCGCGATACGCGCCACACTCCTTTCGCTGACCCGATCCAAACGCCCCCGCCCCGCGCCGGCGCACATCCGTCCACTCGGCTCCGTGGCAGGTCGGTCCTGCGCGTGACGGCGGCACCCCGGATCTCGATGATGGCCGAGGCGTCGGCCGTCCACGCCGTCCCGTCCTCCTCTGTGCAGATGCGGGAGCGTGTGTCCCACCGTGTCGCAGCCACCGAATACCCGGCGCCATGCCGCCGGATGGTGGCCGGACCACCCCACGTAAGGACCCAGAGCGTCGAGTCGCTGTGTGCAAGGAAACGGGTATGGCGCGACGGCAGCCCCTCGGCCTCGCCCAGGATGTGCGTGTCCGGTTCGGGGTACTGATGCAGCCCCACGTAGGAACCCATCCAGAGGCTCCCCTCGTGATCCACCAGTAGGGGCCCCCCGGATTCGACTCCGTCCTCGCTGCCGAGGACCTCCAGGTGTCCCCCGGGCCGAATGGCCGCCAGGTACCGATCCACGGCCAACCAGAGGGTTCCGTTCCGCTCGAGGAGGCCGATGGCCCGCCCGCCGGCCAGGGGACCGGGATGCGGAAGCAGATCCCGCTCTCCCGCGCTCGTCACCTCCACCACCCGGGGCGCCATCCGCGGCTCCACGTTGAGGAGGACCAAGACGCGTCCCGCCTCAGGCTCCACGGCATCCGCGATGACAGAGCCGCGGAAAAGGCACTCGGGCGCCGCGTCCGGCCTCACGCGCCAGAGGGCGCGGCCCGTGGCCACCAGCACTCCGCCGAAGTCGGTGGGCGCCACCATACGGGGCACCTCGCCGCCGAATGCGTCCGTCCCCAGGGTCTGCCACGCGCCGAAGCGGCGATACCCCACGGTGTCGCCGAACAACATCCACAAGGTGCCACGCCGATCCCAGGCCAGGCTCCCGTCGGCGCGAACCGCGTGCAGCCGGGGCGACCAGGGTGTCTCGATCTCCCGAACCCCGATGTCGCTCACCTGGAAGAGACGCCCATCGCCGGCCAGGGCGATCACCACGCCCGACGGAGACACCACGACGTCCTCGACCAGGCCATCGATTGCCTCCGGCGCCCACAGCCGGATCTCATCGCCGTCGAATCGGTACAGACCGCCTTCAGCCGCAATCCAGATGAAGCCCCTCGGGTCCTGCGCCAACGCCCAGACCGGAGGAGCACTGAGGCCCCGCTCCTGGGCGAAGGTACGCATGAGCGGCTCCTGGCCGGCAACGGCTCCGGTATCGGCACAAAACAACAGAGGCATCGCCAGTAGCAGTGACGCAGCGGAGTGGAGATGCCGTCTCTGGTTTGGAAGCACGGAGGGCCTCGGAGGTGCACGTTCTCTCTCGGGGACGCCGAGCCAGCTTTGGAAGCCCACGGCGTCCACGCAAGAAAGCCCCTACTCACATGATCATGCGATAGCAGGATGTGCGGAGCAGGTGAACTCCTTGGATGTCACCCACCGCGGTGGTCGATTGCGACCCTCACGAAGGAGAACCCGTGAACCTCCGCCTACGTCAGCTTTCGTCGCTCACGCTCCCCATCGTGCTTTTCCAGATGGCCTGTGCGTCCCCGACGGACACCTCGTCCCCCCAGGCAACGCCACTCGAGCCCGAGCGCTTGCTGCTGTCTATCGAGTCCCCCCCCGAGGTCGTCCCCACGGCCTATTGGTCGATCAGCGAGCTGCCCGGATACCTCGCCGCCACCGACCTGAACGATGCCGGGGAGGTGGTCGGCCACCACTTCGCCGGCCCGGACGGAAGCCTGGATGCCGACTTCTTCTGGTCTGCCGGCACCGGCCTGACGCTGCTGACGACGCATACGATGAGGTACATCTTCCGCACCAGGATCAACAACAGTTCGGAGGTGGCCGGCACCGGCGCTGCCGACGGGGACCCCGGCACCTATACCGGCTACCACTGGAACGCCTCGGACGGGCAGAGCGCTCTTCCGCCCCTTTCGGACTACGAGCTGAGCAGCGTCAGCGACCTCAACGCCGACGGATACGCCGTCGGGGCGAGCACGGACGTCGACGTGGTAGCGAACACCCTCACGGCCACGCTTTGGACACCGGACGGCTCGCTCCAGTCGCTCGTGACCCCCACCGGGTTCACGCAAAGCAGGGCCTACGGGATCAACGACTCCGGCCTGATCGTGGGACAGGCCGAGCGGGGGGATCAGTGGGTCCCCGTCCTGTGGAGGCCAGGCACCGGCCTGGAAGAACTCACCGATCTCGAGGACGCCGTGGCGGCCGTGGCCGCCGACCAGAGCATCGTCGCGGTGGACATCAACGAGGCCGGACGAATCGTGGGCTTCTTCAGCGACCCGACCTCCCACCACCGGACCGCCTTCTCCTGGTCCAGCTCCGGCCTGGAGCTACTGGGGGTCGACGAAGGGCTGACCGACGCGACGGCCGTGGCGCTCAACGAATCGGGGCAGGTGGTCGTGCAGGCCTACCTGCCTGAGACGCGGGCCTGGGTGTGGACGCCCGAGACCGGCATGCTGCGGCTTCCCGGACCCGATGGCGTGGTCACGGCCGCTGGCGGGATCAACCGCGATGCCCAGGTGGCCGGAACGATCGGGGGCACGCAGGCCGTGGTGTGGACCCCCCTCGCCTCCGCCGACGATGCCCTGGACGCCCTCACCACGTCGACCGAAGACGTGCTGACCACCGCCGGGCTGACGGAAACCGACGGAAACGGATTGCGCGCGAAACTGGACGCGATCCGCCGGCACCTGGAGCACGGGCGCGCCAACGCCGCACGCAACCAACTCCAGGCCTTCATCAACCAGGTCGAGGCCATGGTGGCCGACGGCCGTCTGCCGGAAGCGGACGGCGCCACACTCATCGCGGAAGCCCAGGCGCTCATGGCGCTCATCGAGTAGCGGGCTTTCTCCGACGGGCGCCGGCGCCCCCTCTTTTCGCCGGCGCCCGTCACTCCGGGTCGGCGCCACGATGGCGGCGACGTTTCTCCTTGCCGTCGTGTCCCTCGCTCTCGCCCCAAGCGCTCAGCCGGTGCGCTCGACGCCTGCCTTGCCGTTCTCGCACCGCCAGCTCGACGCCGTCTTCACCGGCGCTCCCGGGCGGCTCACGTAGTCCACTGTCCGGTAGTCGGCCTGCCACTCACCGGCGGTGACGGCGCAGCGCACGTACCCCCGGCGGGCGTTCTGCCAGTGGAGATGCGGGTTCTCACCCAAGGCCTGCTCCATGCCCCGCCACCGCTCGAATCCGTCGCCCCCGGAAGGTGTAGGAAATGCAACCGCCGTGTCGGCCTGGGCAGCACGGTAGACTGCGGGTCCACGAGTGGCGAGGCAGGAGGATGGTGGGGGAGGCGGAAGACGTGGCGGTGGGAGATGGGGGCGAGTGGGCTATGATACGTGGAGAGGTCGAGAGGATGGGCGGATGGGCGGTGGGAGCCGGAATCGAGAATGCCGTGGCTGCTGGGGGAGCGGATCCGGTTCTCAGTCGTCGAAGCTGTCGGGCAGGGACTGGTCGAACTGGAAGTCGGGCACGGGCTCCGGATCGGCTGGGTCGAAGCTCGCGGTCTGATCGATCAGGAGATCCCGCTGAGGCGGCGCGCGAGCGGGCGCGAGGGGCGGAGGCCGGTGGGGGAGGCCCTCACCCCACGCAACATGCGTTGCGCGGGGGCCCCGATTCGAGGTGCACGAAGATGGCGGAGAGAACGGGCGGGTCGGTGAGAAAGGCCAGGACCTTCATGGAGCCGCCGCAGGCCGGACAGAGGAGCGGCAGGACCTCATAGATCCGTGCGAGGAGCACGGCCCAGCGGATGCGCGCCGGGCTGGCGGAGCGAGGAGGCTCGTCCAGGTCAGAGGGGACGGGGCGGGGTGTCTCAGCATCGACAAGGCGGGGCGTCTCGGCAGGGGCTCTACCGATGGTGACGACGGCGGCGCGGAGGCCGGCATGGGGCGCGAGGACGCCATGGTAGCGGTGGCGGTGCATGCGGGGTCGCGGCACGAAGGCGACGAGGCGCTCCAGGAGTTGGAGAGGCGATAGACGGAAGTCCTTCTCGACCCACCAGGGAACACCGTTGCCCAGGGGATCGACCTCCGCGGCCTGGGCGAGGAAGGTCTCCAAGTGGTGTTGGACGACCGGATAGAGCGGCGTTGCGGTCGGACGTCGCAGCCGATAGGTGGCCGAGTGCGATGGCCTCGCAGGCGAAGGTGGAAGCCGGAAGAGTCGCTTGGCCGGGGTCGCCATGGCTAAGCGTGGAGTCACTCAGCGAGCGACTCCATGGTTATCCGCTGATCGGGACGGCCGGATGCCGGGTCGCCGCAGGCGAGCCGGGCGGGGGCCGCAGGCCCACGCTCGAACCCCGGGTTCGACCCGGTGCGCCAGGAGCGCCTCCGCTAGACCCATCCGTTGACGCGCGAGGGGAGCGAGGATGGCCGCGTCAGCGGCCACCGCAGCTCCTGAGTCTTGGAACAGGACGCGGTGCCAGGCGCGGGCCAGCCGCTGGGACAGGAAGACGCCGTCATCTGCAGCGACAACTCTCTGACAGCCAGGTGAACCCGACCTCGGCAGAGCGGACGGTCCGCTGGCTCAACGCGGCTCTCGTTGCCGCTTCCGAAAGCGACGGACGCGGGTGAGGTTCCCACAATCTCGGGACGAGCACCATCGACGGGAGCGGTTCCGGCTCCGATCGATGAAGAGCCACCCGCACGGGTGGTTGCCGCACTGCTTCAGGCGGGCGAGGTCGCCCGAGTCAAGAAGGTCCAGCGCCACGGCGGCGACCGGGTGCACCGGACGGAGCAGGTCCGTGCCCTCGTCGCTCCACTGCAGGGCGTACCCGTCCATCCAGACCGGCTCTGCGGCCACAAGGGCGCGGACTCGTGCGGCGTGCAAGGCTGCAAGGTCATCAGTGTGCGGCGCCTGCCTCTGGGCAAGTGCGGCGTATAGACGATAGACGGCTTCTCGAAGATCGACGATCTCACGCCGCGCCCGTTCCGCCTCTTCGGTCACCCTCTCGGCAGCGCGGTCCAGGGCCCTCTCCCCGGCATCGTCGAGCAAGCCCGCCCGGCGGGCCCAGCCGGTGACCTCCGCGTAGGAGGTCAGCCATTCGGAACGATGGTCGCTTTCATGGTTCCCCGCCGTGTTGGCAAAATCGAGCGCGGGATGACCGCCAATGAGCTCGAGTCTGTCGACGCGCTTCACGGCGTCTGGGGGTCGGCTGGGAACGGACATGCATCAATCGAGCCCGCCCCGATCTATGTCGCAAGCCACCAGCTCACCTTGAGTTCCAGGGCGTTACGGCCTCGGGCATTCCGGAGGCGGGCGAGGTCCGTTCCCAGGTCGAAGGGGCGGGCGACATCGTCCCGACGGGCCTGGGTCCAAACCGCATAGAGCGTGGATCCGGGCCTGAACTCCCACCGGAGGAGAAGGTTCATGTTGAGGTCCCGCTCTGAGTATGCAGGATCGGCGAAGCAGGTGGCACGCTCCCCGCTGTCCAACCTCCAGATGGCCCCGTCTCGACGCAGCCGATCCGGTACGATGGGCCTCACGCGCCGGGCAGTGCTGCTGAGCTGGTCTGCCAGGACCTCCGAGAAGGCGCCGAATGCCCCACTGCTCACAAATGCGTCCGCGTAGAGCTGGAGCGTGAGATGGGGTGAGAAGGCCCAGGTTGCCCGGGTCGTGAGGCTGGCTGTCCTTTGAAGCATATTGCCGAGGATCCAGCGGCCGCGGCCGCCGGCGTCTCGGGTGGCCGCCACGAACTGCCACCCCTCGTGTGCGGTGGAGAAGGTGGGCGCCAAAGAGACCTGGAGGCGATCTGAGAGGAAGCCGCTGGCCCCGGCTGCCAAGCTCCACCCGGAGGTGGACGAGCCCCGCTCCCGGACGTACGCGCCGTTCGCAGTCACCTGCCAGGGTTTGCGCGTGTCCGTATAAGCGGCCACCTCCAGGTGGTCACGGGTCGGAAGGCGCAGGAACGGTCCGCCGCGAAGCACTTCGGGGTCGTACGACGGCAATTCCCGCAGGAACTCGACCGAGCCTCCCCAGTAGTTGGCCAAGTCCGCATCGGCGCGCAGGTCCACCGTGGCCGCCCGGGTGAGTCCACCCAGCGTTCGACCGTATCCGAGTTGGGTGGAGCCCACCGCCCACCGTCGCACTGCGTGCCCGGGACGGTAGTCCTGGAACCGCCAGGACCCGACAGCTAAGGCCCAGTCGGCATTCCGCTGGAAACCAGCGTCGTTGGTCTCGAAATCGGGCGTCACCAGGCGCGTCGCGACGCTCCACAAGAACGCGCCCTCCACCCGAGCAAGACGAGCCTGCGCTTCCGCTCCCGTGAGATGGTCCGATGCGGCGGTGCCGCGTGGACGAAGCGCATGGAGGGCCTCGGCGCTCCCGACGACGTGGCTCGCCAGGGCGAAGCCCGTGACCTCGTACCGATCCTCCGCGAAACGGCTGCGACCATCCACCCCCACCGCCACTGCTCGTCGCGGGAGGCTCTGCGAGAGCCGAGGCGTCATCCCCAATCGGTCCACCAGCGTAACGATGCCTCCGAGGGCGCGACTGGCCCCGTCGAACTCGCGGAGAGCCCGCGCCACGGAGAAGTGGGTAAGGGGCTCCACGTCGGCCTGCCTGACGACGCCCGCGGAGTCGGTGAAGGTCGCGTGCTCCCGGGATGTCCAAGCATCGAAGGCACCGCCCGACCAAGGCCCGAGACGACCGGAGAGGCGCAGGGCCGTCACGACGTCGGTGGCACGAGGCACCTCGGCGGATACAGCTCCGTCCGGAACGCCCCCATGCGGCGGAGCCCCCACCCGTCGTGAGTAGAACGCCTCTTCTTGCTCGAAGGAGGTACCCCGGGCCTCGAAAGACAGGGTGGAGCGGAAGCGGAATACATCGGCGCTCTCCACGAAGAGGGGACGACGCTCCTCCTGAAAGGTCTCGAACGTGGTGAGATTGACCTGCGAGGGGTCGGCCTCTACCTGACCGAAATCAGGCAACACGGATACGGCCAGCGACGTGGAGCCGGTGGGATGGAGGCGGGTGTCCAGGCCGAACGCCGCGCGTGTCGCCATCGTCGAAGGGGCCCGCCCGCCTGCCGGGACATCCTCGACGGCGGCGGATCCGCGGCTGGGATCGCGCGGAGTCGCCGACATGCTGGCGAAGGGTACAACCTCCAGTCCGGCGTGGTGCCGGGGTGCCACGAGTCCTTCAACGCGGTTGAAGTGGGAGACCACCCCCACTTGCGTGGGGAGTCGGGGGGACCAATTCGAGATCTCGCCACGATGGGGCGTGTAGCGGTAGACATTGATCCCCCACGTGAGCGAATCACCCGAGGTGGAATGGCCCAGCGGAAGCTGCGACCAGGGGATGCGAAATTCTGCGGTCCATCCCAGGGAATCGACTCGCGCCGCCCCGCTCCAGACGCCATTCCACGCAGCACCGTAGTCGATATCGTCGTTCCAAGCGCCGTCCACCTGCACGCCCCGCGGGTTGAGGCCAAACGAGAGGGCGGTACGTCGATCGAAACGGGTATCGATCTCCACGAAGAGCCAGTCCGACGTGGTCTCGTCGTCGCGCCGGGAATAGGGCGCCACAATGGAGTCGGGGTGCGTATCGTACGCCCGAATGCCCACCCAGACCGCGCCGTCATCGTAAAGAAGGTGGACGACTGTGGGCAGGGAAGCCACCTCACCCGGGTTGGGGCCGCTCTGTACGAACGCACCGGCCGGGTCCGAGGCGCACCACGAGGCGTCGTCCAGGCGACCGTCCAGCGTCGGGGGTGTGCCGGAAATGGGCGATGCCTTCATGACACGGGCAGCGAGGACACGGTCTGTCTGGACGGGGGTCCAGCAGGTGCGCTGTGCCGGCGCCGTGGCCGTCAAGAGGAGGGTTAGGAGGTGGGTCATGACAGGCCCGGAACGTAATGAGTGAAAGTACTATTTACACATTACGTCCATGACTGCTATCCCTTTCGACTTGCCCCTGCCAGCGGCGGCAACGCACCGGTGATCGAAAGGCCCTCCTGGGCCGAAGGGGACGGTAGGCTGTGGTCCCGGGAGTGGCAATCGGTAGAGACGTCCCCGGCGGGGACGAGGGTGAAGAAGACGAGACCTTGGCATACCCGTTGGCATATCCCATCGCCCACTGGAACCCATAAGTGATTATCATGCAACCACTTAGCACGCATTCTCACTGCGAGGATGTCGCCGGTTCGAATCCGGCCGTCCCGATTGGCTAGAAGCTAGGCCCGGCGCGGGTTTTCCCGCGCCGGGCCTTTGCGTGTCCGGCCGTTGGGTCCACTTCTTGGGTCCACATTCGGCCGTGTACGCCTCCGTTCCGTGATACGGCCTGAGGCATAGGGCCCCACGCGGATTAACGGGCGACCCTCTCTGGTGGTCTGAACGCCTGCCGGAAACGCACTTCATTGTCCGAGACGGCGCACCGGGGACCTACGGTAGGGTCTCACCCCGAGCATCCGAGACGAGCGATTCTCGCTGCTCCTGCGCCGCCAGGTCTTTCGCAAGTCTCAGCGCCTTGCTAAGGAAGCCGAGAGGCCGCAGCGACGGCGTGCCCCCGTATCGCTTCCGGAACCCGATCGGCACGCTGCGTTCGGGCACCCCCGCTCGGGCGAGGCGTACGGCAAGCCCGACGTTGGCGAGGTCGAACTCCGCCGGAATGCCCGACGCAAATGGCTCGATCACCCTCGTTCGCATCAGTCGGTAGGGGACGTTCGGATCCGTGCAGCGGGCGCCCGTGAACACCCGCACAACCAAACGCAGCACCGAGCTGACGACGGCCCGCCCGAAGCCATCGTCCCGGTGGACACGTCTGCCATAGACGACGACCGCCTCACCGCGCAGCGACCAGAGTGCGGCGAAGTACTGTGGATCACACTGCCCGTCAGAGTCGATCTGGAGGACGTGGCGCGCGCCGGTCTGTGCTGCCCGACGGTAGCCCGCGAGGCAGGCTTGCCCGTGCCCGCCATAACGGCCGCGCTCCACAACGAGACGGGGACCCAGCTCTCCCCGGAGGACATTCAGGACCGTCGGGGTGCCATCGGTGGAGCCGTCGTCGAGCACGAGAAAGCGAAATGAAGAAGTGTGTCTGTTCACCTCAGTCCACCACTCCCTCACGACCCGCCCGATCGCCGCTTCCTCGTTGCGGGCTGGCATGACGATGAGCAATTCGACCCCAGCCCCTTCTCGGCGCTCTTCGTCGCTCACGAGGAAGTAGCCGCCGTAAGGTCCCCGGGGCGCGCGTCGATCTGCGGGGCGGTAACGCCGTCGATCGAGTCACGCATGTTGCCGTGCAGCGTGGGCTCCAAGCCGCTCCGTAACAGCCGCTCCACTGCTTCGACACCCTGCATGAGCGAGTGGTCCTGGTTGGATACCTCGTACTTCCAGGCTCCAAACCGTCCGCGGCTGAGGATACCATGCCGTTCGAGGACGTGCTGGACGTTGTCGAGCACCTCGTCCCGCCCGAGCCAGGGAGTAGGATAGCCGTACTCGAGCCGCTCGTGCCAGCGGCTCACGAGGTGCGCATCTGGGTCCACCAGCCCGCACGACGTCAGCCCCCGCATCGTGCGCTTGACGACCGTCCGGCCATCGACAGGCTTGTCGGGGGTCTCGCTGACTTCGGCGAGCAGCCCCCACTGCCTGCCCGGCTTCGGCACATTGAACGGCGAGAAGTTGCTCGAGACCGTCAGGCGGTGGAACGGCACGTCGGGCTCCGGGAAGTACATCCACGACCTCGCGCGCACGCTCGGCGGCACCGGCCCCTGGAATCCAAGACCCACAACGTGCGTCGAGGTCCGGACGAACCGCTCGCCGAGCGGAGACAGCTCGGGCAGATCCGACACAATCCTGATCAGCCGGTCGAGCGGCATCGTGTTCACCAACGCCTCATAGGTCACTTGTTGGCCACCTACGAGCTCGACCGAGTGTCGATGAGCATGGACACGCACCACCCGTTGGCCAAAACTCAACCGGTCGCTTGGCAGACGGCGGCTCAGTGCGCGCCAGACGGCTCCCGCTCCACCCCGGACGGGATAGCGGAACCGGGCGTTCGGGCCCCAGCCCACCTCGTCTGCGTCGAGAACGACATTCTGGGTGAGACGGCGTACGTCCACCGGCGGCACGCGCTCGGCCGTCCATCCCGCGCCCAGACGCTCGGGCGCGTAGCCCCACACCTTGCGATTGTAGGGCTCCAGGAAGACTTCGTAGAGCCCTCGGCCGTAGGTGGCCAGGAGCCAGTCCTTGAACGAGACTGGAGCCGGCTCGTTCGACCCGCTGCGGAGTCGGGCTTCCAGCAGTCCGTCCAGACTGCGTGCGACCTCGTCCCGCGGCAGGCGCCCGAGGTTGTTCTGCAAAGGGTACGGAATCCAGCGTTCCCGCATGCGCACCCATGTCGCCCGGCGGTGCTCGATCCAGTCGCCGTCCAGGAGGTCGTCGAGCAGCCGGTCGACGTAGGCGTAATGAGAGTGTAGCGCGTGGCAGCCGTAATCCCAGGTGAACCCCCGGGAGTCGACGACCGACCCCGCGAGCCCACCGGGACGTGCATCCGCCTCGTAGAGGCGCCACTGTGCATGGCCCAGCTCCTGGAGGCGCCATGCCGCTCCGAGCCCGGTGGGGCCGGCCCCGATGATGAGGACGTCAGGGGAGCCAGCGCCCATGGTAGACCCCCCAAAAGATCACGGCGCCCCCGAGCGCGTTCCACGCCACGAGCGCCCACTCGACCCAGCGCTCCTGCGGCCTACGGAAGAGCAGAAAGAGCATGAGTGGGATGAAGAAGTAGCGTGGCTCGATGAGCCACGAGGCGGCCAGATAGAGGGCCGCAAACGGATACAGCAGGTGGAGCTCGGGCCTCCAGAGCGGCGTCCGCATGAACACGAGCACCTGGTAGAGCAGGGGCACGAGGAACACGAGCTTCCACATGAGCGAGGAGGTCGCGAGCAGCAGCACTTTGTTGTGCAGCCACCACGGAAGGAAGTTGTACGGGTGCGTGGGGCGGAACGTCATGAGGTAGAGCGAGGCGACGGCGGCGGCACCAAGCCAAAGTGCATCCACGTTGCCCCGGCAGAGGCGCACAATGTCGCAGGCCCTGGCGATTGCCAGAGGCAAGAAAAGGAAGCACGCCGTGAAGGTGATTGCCCACACGTTGCCGAGGTGGAATGTGAAGGGAGGGTGTGCGCGCCGATCCGCCAGCGCGATCTGGCCACCGTTCCACACCACGAAGGCGGCGAACGCTGTGAACCCTACGAGAAACGGTGCGAGCGAGGGGAGCACACGGCGGACGATGGCATCCGGCGAGACGATGAAAAGGCGCCTATCCTGCAGGAGCTGCGTGCTCCGATGGACGTTGTCGCGCTCCGGTAGGTGCTGCACATCAGCCGCAGTCTTGCGCCACAGGCCGACGCATGTCAGCAGGAACGCAGCCCCGAGCCACAGCACGTTGTTCTGACGGACTGCCATGGAGAGCGTGCCCACCACGCCGGCCCACGCGTAGCGCTCTCGAAACAGGAGAGCGAACGAGAACAGCACGAGCGAAGCGGAAAACAGGTCTGTGTAGAGCAGACCCAGGAAGGGGAACGAGATGGCGAGGAAGAACACCTGCATCATCCGCAACGTCGACAGTCGCGCATCTTCGTTCGACAGAGCCCAGGTGAGCGTGAAAGCCGCAGCGGCGAGAAGCAGGCCTAGTGTGACCGAAGTCGCCCGGTAGGCAGCTACGCTCGAAGCGCCGGTCAATGCCGCGACCACGGCGATCACGAAGTGATAGCCTGGGATCGCCGGGTGGAGGGCATCAAAAACCCCACCATCCGTCATCCACGCGACCAGGTTCTGGATCTGACGGGCGTGCACGCGCTCGTCACCGAGAAATGGGTGGTCACGCATGAGAAACCAGACCAAGAACGCCAGCAGCACAAGAGCCGCTGAAACGGTCAGGGCAATGGCTCGTCCCCTCCCTCGATGCCACCTCGAAGCACACCCCGCCCGCGCCCGCTCAGACGCGAAGTGCACGGAACGTACCCCTTCCTGCGCAGGGGTCGCAGAGTTCATCGGTCGCCGCCTCTCAAGCCGACTCTGGAGCTTCGAGGGCTGCCCTCGAGCGACGGTGCCGCCGCCGTGGAGGACTCGACTGAACCGACGCCAACCTGCGCGCCCAGCACTTGGTCGTAGACGGCCACAACGTCGTCCACGAATCGCTTTATGCCAAAGTGCTTCTCGACCCGCGTGCGGCCGCCCTCCACCAAGTGATTCCGGAAATCACGGTCGGTGAGCACGTGATCCAGCGCCTCAGCGAAGCCGCCCACATCACCAGGCTCAAGCAGCAGTCCCGACTTGCCGTGCTCAATGATCTCGGGGATTCCACCCGATCGGCTGGCAACTACTGGCACTCCTGCCGCCATAGCCTCAAGGATCACCAGGCCGAAAGGCTCGTGCTCCGAAGGGAGCAAAAGCACATCCGCAGCTGCGTAAAGGCGGTCCATATCCTCGCGGAAGCCTAAGAAGTGGACGCGCGAGTTGAGTCGAAGCTTCGCGGCCTGTCCCCGCAGGATCTCAAGGAGACGGCCATTGCTTGAGTTTTCCTCGCCGGCGAGAAGGAGGTGAGCATGGGAACGTGATCGAGGCATCGCCGCCAAGACGCGAAGCGCAAGCCCCTGGTGTTTGTTCTCCGTGATGCGTGCCGGCAGGAGGACGGCCGTTGCCTCCGCCGGCACCCCAAGCGAGCAACGCACGCTCTCGCGGTGCACAGGGCGCACAGTTGTTCGGCGGCAGATTCCGTTGTGGATCACTCGCACACGGTCCGGTGGGACACCCAAGCGAAGCACACAACGTCTCACGAACTCCGAGACCGCAATAACTTGCGAGGCAACGAGGATCTGTTCCTCGATGGCCATCAACGCGGGTTCGGCTGCCACGTGCACGTGCTGAACGAACGGTAGGGCGCGTTCACGGAGAGCGCAGGTGAACGGAACCCCGAGAAGGGTATGAGCATGCACCAGGTCGGGCTGGACCGTCGCCAACACCCGCCGGCTGTAGTCGAAATGCGCCACCGACGGAACCGAGAAATCCCGCCTGGCGACGCGTACGGCTGATGCGGCCTGCTTGAGTTGGTCCGCGAATCGTCCGTCGAAGCCTACCAATGCCGAACAAGAGTACCGGGGTGGGTACTCTTGAACCACCTGCTCCACGAGATCCAACACCACGCGTTCCGCTCCGCTGTACCCGGAAGGACTCTGCGCGTACAGGACTCGGCGGCTGTCGGAGCCACGTGTTGCAGGCTTTTGAACCGGCCACGGCCGTCCGATCCTGGGGTCCTGTCTGCTGGCGTCCGTCCAACAGGTGAGGAGATCCGGGGGCTCTGCGGCCGCCGGTTCTCCTGGAGCTTCATCGGCCCGGGACACCACGTCACGGAGTAAGTCAACATCGAACGCCGAATGCAGACTTGCCCGATACGGCCACCTGCGTTCCTCCAGCTCACCGGAGTCGAACACCCAGCACGTCTCTGCGCGGGCCCTCCGCAGGAGCATCCGGGACCGTCTTTGCGCCCACCAGATGCCAGCGGATCGTAGGTCGAGGGGCCCACGAGGAGGCACCCACCTCGCCATGGCCATCACAAAATCACGGTGGGCCAAGATCGGGATGCCCCCGCAGGGCAGACCCTGTGCAATGGTGCACCCGTTCCGCATCGCCATGTGCTGCGACCAAAGGCGATCGAACGCCTCTTGAGGGAGGAGGGCAGCGCTTGGGTCTAGCAGAAGAACGCTCGTCCTCCCGGAGCGCGCCAGCATCTTCGCAACGTGCCCGGCGCGCGCAGGCACATGTCCGACCTCGACGACGGCTTCGGCCTGGCCGTCCAAGACGGCACTACAGCGGGCGGACTCAGTGGGGGAAGCAAGCACGCAGATAGGTCCTACGCCGCCCGTCAACTCGCCGAGGCGTGCGACGACCCAGTTCAGGACAACGTGCGAATGTAGCGCGGCAGCGTACGGGCGGAAGCTGACCGACTCAGACACGCGAGGGAGCTCCACCATGATCAAGGCGTCGCGCCGAGCCTCCTCCGGAGGCACCCGCTTCGAGAACACCCGACCTGGTACCTGTGTCAGCATGCGGCGTGGTATCCAGGAAAGGCGCATCACTCGCTCTTCGTGCTGTCCGTCACCAGCTTCGCGACGAGCTTCATATTGGCACGAATCACACGCCCGTTGACCCAAGTGGTCGGGGTCGCGGAGACGCCCTCATGATTTCCCATGGTCTGATCCGCTTCGATGCGAGGAAACGAGTCCTCAGGCATGCTCACGCATCGAGCGAATGCGGCCGTGTCAGGGACCCCTGCGTCCAGCGCGAAGGAGCCCCACGCATTGGGTCCAAAGGCCTCCTGCCGAGCGAACAACGCGTGGTACATGGGCCAGAAGCGCCCTTGACTCCGTGCACATTCGGCGGCAATCGCCGCAGGCACTGCGTACTTGTGGATGGACAACGGGAAATGATGGAAGACGATGGAGACTTCGTTGGGAAATGCCGAGCGGATGCTATCGATGGTGGGTGCGAGTTGAGCGCAGAAGGGGCACTGGAAATCCACGAACTCTGTGATCACGATGGGTGCGTTCGCCGGTCCGACGGCTATGGCCCCCTTGTTGTCCTCCTTCCACGCAGAGACCGTTTCGGCCGACTCCCAGGTCACGGGTTTGGGTCTGGCATCGCGTTTCTGGAAGTAGCTGGCGGCCATGACCAATGCGACGCCGGCCACAATCACCGTCGATCCACTGTCGAGGGCTTGCCTTGTATTCATGTCCGTACTCCTCACTCGGGTCACGGAGTCTCTGAGAGCGGGCTACCGGCGCGTCGAAGCGCATACCGACGCACATGCTCTACGCGGTACGAGTCCCGCCACAGACCGAGAATGAAGTCTCGGCCGATCTCGCCCAGCTCTACGCCCCCCAACGTCTGGCCCAGCTCGAGCCCCGGCGGCGTGCGGACCGACCCTCGCGCTCGACCCTTCGGATCGAAGACGATCCACTCCTTCGGGGCGGAGGGATTCCATCCATACACCTCCGCCCAGAGCCAGCCGACATCGTCGACCATCAACGCATCGAACACAGGCAGACTGTCCGGCTCTGGAATCGCGGTGATTAGCTTCCGGCTCTCCCAGCCACGGAAGTTGTCCACGGGAACCTGGGCGACGATGGACTTGGTGACCGATCGACGCCTCTCATCGATGCGAAGGATGCGGCGCAGTCGACCATCGACATCGTACTCACGGATCTCCGGGCTGCGCCCGTCGGTGATAAAAGCTCCCGTCTTCGTCACGGCGGCGCGGGGCTGAGCTGCGAATGGGATGGACACTGCGAAATGGTTCTGGTGGAATTGGTAGCCCACATCGACCACGAACGAGTCGAGTTGCGTGACCACGCCGCTATCCGGATCGAACCACGCGTGGACCCTCGACACCTGATGGATCCCGTCTCTTCGCAGCGAGGCCTCCCCTCCGATCCATCCTCCGATCTCTAGGAGGAGATGGCCATCGAGGGCACCGAGCGGCGGTCGCCTCCCCGCCCGGATCGGCCAATGCCTCCAGCCCGGGACTTGTCGTTGATACTCGCCCTTCGGCGAAAACAGCTGGAGTCGCGCGGTCCCTTGGTCGAAGAAAAGCAGCGAGTCGGTACCGACCGCGGGTACGAGGGCCGGGTCGATGAACTCACCCGGCCCCTTCCCGAATCCAGCACTGCGTCTCAGCAGCTTGCCGTCGGAGTCGAAGACGCGGAGCTCCGCATTCGCGCCGTCCACCACGAGCACACGCCCCCCGGGGAACTCGCGTAGCCCCTGGACTCTGGACAGCGCCTGCCCGGGCAAGCTCTCGTCTCCAATGGTCAGGTCGGGGACCGAGTCCACCTCCCACCCCAAAGGCGTATGAGCGACCGTACCCGAAGTCACGGAGATCTCGATGCCCGCGCTGTCCCGCTGGGAAGAGGCCGGCCCTTCGTGATTTGGACGATCACCGTGCGTACACGCTGCCGACATCAGTGGCACGAGGGCCAGCGAGACGGTTCGAGCAACCGTTGTTCTCGCCGGACCAAGGGAAAAGACACAGCGGACACAACCCCGAGTTCGGGACATTACCGTCCGACAGGTCCGGGCTAGTTCACCGCCCTCGAGCCTGTGGGCCGTGCGCATGCTCAGAATTCGCAGATCTCCGCGCAGTGCACACCACCGTTGCAGTAGTGGGTGCCGCATGCGGTGGTGCCGCCGCTGCATTGTGAACCGTTGATGCTTTCCGAACCTCCGCAGGAATGGTTTGCGAGCGTTTGGCATTCGCTACAATCCATGCAGGGTTCGATCGTGTAGTCGTTGCACGAAGAAGCGAAGACGGGGTGGGGCGTGCTAGCGGCCGCGACCGCGAAGATCACGCCGAGCCCCGCGACTCGGATCAGATTGAGAATCCGGCTCATGACGTCGCCTCCTAGGGAAGAAGGGGAGTAAAGAGGTGTGAGGACAATCGCGCCACCGATTCAACGCCAGCGGTGGAATGACAGCTCACGTGAACAGGTCCGCATCTATCATCACAAAGCAGCATTGATGCCCCTTCCAGACCTGAGCCAGCAACTCGTTGCTGAGACATGCCTTACGGAGATCATCCGTCAGGCGACGGTCGCATCCAGAGTGACGACATCTCGGCACGTCGACGACATCTCGGCGTTTCGCCGAAACATCGGCACCCCCCAATCCGACTCCAACGACCTCTATCACCTTCCCGCCACTCGAGGCGCCAGACCACTCCAGCTCCTTCACCCGAGACTGAAGCGCACTCTGGAGCCGCGGACACCTCTCCGCGAGTCATAGCTGCGGCAGTGTTGCCCGATTCACTCCGGTTCAAGAGTTGCTTCCCGAAGCCGATCGACCTCGCAACCGCACTGCACCCGCCACGATCACCGTCGATCCAGTGTCCAGAGCTTGCCGTGCGTTCCTGTGTCCGTATCCCCTGTCGGGTCACCGAGTCTCTCGGATGTGGCTCGCGGTGCGTCGAAGCGCATACCTGCGCACATGCTCTACGCGGTACGAGTCCCGCCACAGGCCGAGAATGAAGTCGCGGCCGATCTCGCCCAGCTGCACGCCTCTTAGCGTCTGGCCCAACTCGAGTCCCGGCGGCGCGTCGACCGACCCTCGCGCTCGGCCCGTCGAATCGAAGACGATCCACTCCTTCGGGGCGGAGGGATCCCATCCGAACACCTCCGCCCAGAGCCAGCCGACATCGTCGACCATCAACGCATCGAACACAGGTAGACTGTCAGGCTCCGGAATCGCAGCGATGAGCTTCCGGCTGTCCCAGCCATAGAAGTTGTCTACGGGCACCTGCGCGACGATGGACTTGGTGACCGGTCGACGCCTCTCGTTGATGCGAAGGATGCGGCGCACTCGACCACCAAGATCGTACTCACGGATCTCCGGGCTGCGACCGTCGGTAAAGAACGCTCCCGTTCTCGCCACGGCGGCATGAGGCCGAGACGCGAATGGAATGGACACTGAGAAGTGGTTCTGGGGGAACCGGTAGCCCTCATCGACAACGAACGAGTCGAGTTGCGTGACCACGTCCCGAGCCGGATCGAACCACGCTTGGATCCACCACCCCCGGTGGAGTCCGTCCCTCCGCGACGACCCCTCACCCCCGATACTTCCTCCGATCTCCAGGAGAAGATGGCCATCGAGTGCACCGAGTGGGGGTCTCTTACCCGCCCGCATCGGCCACTGCCTCCAGCCCGAAATTTCTCGTTGATACTCTGCCGTCGGCGAGAATAGCTGGAGCCGTGTCGTGCCCATGTCGAAGAAGAGCAGGGAGTCGGTACCGACCGCGGGTACCAGGGCCGGGTTGATGAACTCCCCCGGCCCCTTCCCGAATCCACCGCTACGCTTCAGCAGTCTGCCCCCGGAGTCGAAAATGCGAAGCTCCGCGCTGGCGCCGTCCACCACGAGCACACGTCCGTCGGGGAGCTCGCGTAGCCCCTGGATCCTGGACAACGCCTGCCCGGGCGAGTTCTCGTCTCCGATGCTCAGGTCGGGGACCCTCTCCACCTCCCATCCCAGAGGCGTGTGAGCGACCGTACCCGAGGTCACGGAGATCTGAATGCCCGCGCTGTCCCGCTGAGAGAAGGCCGGCGCTTCGTCACGCGGCCGATCCCCGCGCGCACACGCCGCCAACATCAGTAGCACGAGGGCCAGCGAGATGGCTTGTCCAAGCGTCCTTCGCGGCCATGCACCCACGAGAACGCAGCGGACGCAACCCCGGCTTCGAGACATTACCTCCCGACCCTCCCGCGACACTTACCACAGTCCTCGAGTCAGGTGGGCCATACGCACGCTCAGAACTCGCAAATCTTCGCGCAGTGCACACCACCGTCGCAGTAGTGAGTGCCGCACGCTGTGGTGCCACCGCTGCATTGTGAGCCGTTGATGCTCTCCGAACCTCCGCAGGATTGGCCTGCCTGCGATTGGCATTCTGCACAATCCATGCAAGGGTCGCTCGTATAGTCGTTGCACGTACCGGCGAAGACCGGTTGGGGCATGGTAGCGGCCGCGACCGCGAAGATCACGCCGAGCCCCGCGACTCGGATCAGATTAAGAATCCGGCTCATGGTGTCGGCTCCTTTGGAGGAAGGGGAGTAGAGAGGTGTGAGGACAATCGCGCTACCGATTCAGCGCCAGCCGTGGAGTGACAGCTCACGTGAAAAGGTCCGCGTTTATCATCACAGTGCAGCATTCATGCCCCTTCACCAATGCACACATAACTCATTGGTGATACATATCTTACGGAGATTGTGTGCCAAACGACGACCGCATCCCAAGTGACGACATCTCGGCATGTTGACGACAGTTCGGCGCTTCGCCGAAATATCAGCGCCCCGTGAAACTCTCCGGCCCCGGATATCTCTTTCATCTCCACCCGCTCGAAGCCCCATCCCACCCCAACGCCTTCATCCGGGATTGGAGCGTGGAACGTGGAAGCCCGAGCATTCTAGCCGCCCGGCTCACATTTCCGTGAGCCAGGCGAAGCGCTTCGTCGATGTGTCGCCGTTCAGCATCCTCAAGCGTTGGGAAATGCCGCGCTCGTCCAATGTCCGTAACTGCGGACGCCCCTTCGGGAGTTGCGGCAGCAGCAGTGTCGCCCGATTCATTCCGCTTCAAGAGTTGCTCTTCGAAGCCGATCGACCTCGCAACCACATCGGCACGGAGCAGGCGCTCGCCACTCGGTAGACGTGCCACGGCTCTCCAGATCACGTTTTGCAGCTCACGCACGTTTCCGGACCAATGGTGGGACAACAGCAAGGGCCATGCACTTGGATCGAGACTCAGACCACTCCGCCCCTCCTTGGCCGCGGCTCTCTGTACCTCTCGCTCCGCAAGCACCAGCATGTCGAGTCCGCGCTCACGCAGCGGAGGAAGCTCCTCAACGTCCACGCTGACACGTCCCAGCAGATCCGGTCGCATCTTGCCAAGGGACTTGGGTTGGCTCGCCACGCATAGCTTGAACCTTTGCGCGCCTCGAGCCCCCACATGCACCGGCTCGTCTGAACCCACAGGGAAGTAGCTTCCGTGCTGTAGCACTCCCAGCAAGAGCACCTGGACCTGCGGCGGGTACTCGCCGAGATCGTCGAGCAGCACAGTGCCGCCGCTAGAATGGGCTAACGCCAGAATGCCACGGCGCTCCCGCACCGCGCCCGTAAAAGCGCCCTTGACGTGGCCGAACAGGTGACTACCCGCAAGCTCGCCGGTCCCCACGTCGCCCGCCGCTACGATATATAACTGGTCTGGGCTACCGCTCCGTTTCTCGTGAAGCGCTCGTGCCAGAGATGTCTTTCCGGTCCCTCGTTCCCCCACCAGAAGGAGAGGAACGCGACTGGTCGCGTGGTGGGGCAGGCGAGCCCGGATGGCCCGAAGACGTGGATCGCAGCCCACCCACTCCACGTCGGCGGGGGACAGCGGAGCGGCGTCGCGCCGAGACTCGACAAGATCCGTCAGGTACGCCAGCGTGAATCCTTCAAGCGAGTCCAGCGCTTCCCACGCCCGCGGATCAGCCGGGTGAAGCCGTCTGAGCTTTGCCGCTCCGCCAGATCCGAGGAGCTCTTCCGCGGCGATATCCGTTCTGGCGCGTGCTTCCGCGCTTCCTAGACGCACCACTTCCCGCGCAATCTCTCGGAGGCGACTGTACCGCTCCAGAAGCGGCCCACACGAAGCCAACGGAGAAGTAGTCGGCTCCCCCATCCTCACCTCCATCTTCGGTCTGGAGAACCCCTGCACACCGGGGGGGGGGGCAGCAAGTCGGTGTTTCGAATACATGTTGATGCTAGCACTTATGCGCAAGTGCTGGTGCACTCCGGGACGACCGCCCACTGCCCCCTCGAGGACAGCGGCGAGATGTGCGGCGAGCGCCAATCCGAGGTTGGGCGGGCCCCTGTGCGTTCTTCCCTCTATATCAGCGTCTGGAATGCATCCAAGTGGAATCCATCATCAGGCGCTTGTACGGCCGCCCCTATGACAATACGGCAAACGCCCGAGGTCGCGCAGGTCGCCTGCATGGGGAAGCTCCCAACCATCCTCCACGCCCCAAGGTCTGCGATAGCTGTCCGTGGGATCCCGGACCCCCTTGCCAAACTCCGCGAACCTGAAGGGTGTTTGTGTAAGGCGGGCGGCCTGATCGATCTTCGGTTACGCCTTGGTACGAAGCGCGTTCGTGGGCCGTCCGCAGCAACGTGTTTGGCATACCCGTTGGCATACCCCATCGGTCGACGGGGCCCGTTAGCGATTATTCTGCAACGACTTGGTGCCCATCCCCGTCACGAGCGCCCCGCCGGTTCGAATCCGGCCGTCCCGATTGGCAAAGAGAGGTCCTGCGGCCCGAACGGCCGCAGGACCTCTTGGCTTTCCGGGGCTCGATGGTGGAGGGACGGCCGGATTCGGGGACTCGCCGAAAGCGAGGACCGGGACGCGGCGTCAGCCGCGGACCTGAACCGTAGGTTCGAGCCGAGCGGCCCGAGCTGATCTCGAAGACCCACCTGACCTTCCGCGAGACGAGCGAGGATGGCCGGAGGCCACCGCAGCTCCATCCGGCCGTCCCGAGTTGGTCTCGACGAGCTACCACCCTCTCCGCGAGACGAGCGAAGATGGCCGAAGGCCACCGCCGCTCCATCCGGCCGTCCCGCGTAGTACTTCTGCATGGTGAAGACCCCATCCATGCCGATGGCCGCACCGGGATGCAGTCGGTTCAGGAGTCTCGCCCCCCAGAACACGTCCGCGTCGTGTGGTCCGGGATTCCAACCCTCATGGGCGGCCCAACGAGACCAGCTCATCCACCTCGGCGCGTGTCATGGCGCGTATCACCAAGTCGTTCGGCATGATCGTGCGGCGTTCAAGCATATGACCCGGGACGCCTCGTCACACCGGTGCTGGCCCGCGCGGTCGTTCCCCCGCGCTGGATTGTGGCGAATGTGCCACAGGACAAGAAACGGGAGAACCCGTCTGGGGCCTCCCGATGGCATCCTGACAGTGCTGCTCGATGCAACTTGCTCACCTGAAGCCTCGAGGCAAACGCATCGGGCGTCAACGCGCGGCGCCGGAGGGATCCACGAGGCCGCGATACCTGGCGGCTTCCTCGGAGAGACCCTGCTCCTCCATGACCTCCACGAGAGAACGGACCATGCCCTTCACCTGCCGGTCGTCGGCCAGGTCCTCGTACTGCGACAGGCCATCGAGGCTCCACGCGAAGAGCTGCCTCGCCTCGGCGCTCCGCCCCGACAGGGCGGCGGCCGTACCCAACCACCCACGGTATACGTTGGTCCAGCTGTGCCGAGGCCCTATCTGGGTCATGGCGAGGTCGACCGCCTCGGCCAGCGGACCCACCGCTTCCCCCGCACGACCGTCGTGCACCAGCTCCGCTCCGAGGTTCATGAGCACATCGGCGGTCCGCCAATGCCCGTCGGGCCAACGTTCGCGCGCCGCCACTACCCGCTCCCGGTAGATCCGCTCGCTCTCGTCGGTCAGACCCAGCTCGTGGGCGACACGCGCCATGTTTCCCGATACGAGTAGCGATTCCGGATGGCCGGGGCCGAGGACACGCGTGAGGGTATCGTAGGCTTCCCCGTACAGCGCCCGCGAATCCCTCAGGTTCCCCTGCATCCGGCGGACGATGGCCAGGTTGTTCAGCGTGGTCGCGAACAATGCGGGGTTTAGCCGGGGCGAACGACGCTGGGCGTCGATGATCTGTGTGTAGAGCTCCGCCGCGCCGGCGATGTCCCCACGCCGACGCAGCACCCCTGCCAGGCTCCCCTGCGCGCCGAGATACGATGCGTCCCCGGTGCGTCCGACCTGGCAGCCGCCTCGAGCCCGGGTCGAAGACTCCACCTCGGCGGAGTCCACATGCTCCGACAGGAGGAAGGCGCTGCCCAGCCCGATGCGGGCGTCGGCCAGCACCGGGTCGTCCCCTCCCGCCGACGCCTCGTCGATCGCCGCACGGTAGGCGCCGATCGCCGGGCCGAACTCACGAGCCGCACGGTAGGCCTCTCCCAGAAGGAAGAGACTGGTCAGAGACCACCGGGCCGACCCGCGATGGTGGCGCACGGGAGGCCACGGCATGCTCGTGGAGCTCAATCGCGTCTTCGAAGGACCCGAGGTTGGTGTAGACCTGGCCAAACCTCGAGAAGCTCTGCCCGGATCGCGGGCTGGTCCACCAGCTCCAACTGGATCCGCTCCCTGCCCCGTTCGAGGATGGTGCGCACCGTGGTCGTGTCGCCTTTCGCTTGAAGGGGGTCGCTGCCCTCCGAGGTCCACGAGAAAAGCAGTGACTTGACGTGCGGCTTCCGCCCGTCTCGTCGCCGTGTGGGCCGCGGCCCGCGCCGACTGCGCTCCGCGAGCACGGCTCGACGCTGAAGCCCCAGGCCCACGGCCGATCCGGCCAGAAGGAGAAGCACTCCGGAGGCTGTGACCACGAGGTTTCGGTGGCGCCACACGAAACGTCGTGCCCGATACGAGACCGCATTCCCGCGGGCCGAGACCGGACGCGCGGACAGATGGCGCTGGAGGTCTGATGCACAAACCGGCCGCGGACTCGTACCGTTCCTCGGGGCGCGTCCTCAGAGCCCGCAGGAGGATCGCGTCGATGTCTCCACTTAGCCGGCGGCGCAGTGCCCGCCCCGTCGAGCCCGGGAAGTGTCGCTGCTCCGACACCGGCGAGAGAGGCGTCACCCCCTGCCGCTCGGTCGGCATCCCGAGCGGTGAGGACGACGGAGGGGGGAGCCGTCGCTGGTCTCCTGATCATCCGATCGAAGAGGGTCTCGGCTCCCCTACGGCTGTACGGGCGGATGCCCGTGAGGAGCTCGTAGAGAAGGCCTGCGAGCGCGTACACGTCGGTCTGCGTGCTCACGCCCTCTCCGAGGACGCTCCGGCGCGGCATAATCCGGCGTCACGAACCGGGCATCCGGACGCGCTGGCCAGCGGCACGCCATCGGTCCAGGCCCTCGAGGATCTGGCCGTTCCGAAGTCGACAGCTTCACCGCGGCATCCGCGTCACCAGGATGTTGGAAGGCTTGATGTCGCGGTGGACGACCAGGTGTCGATGCGCGACCTCCACAGCCTCGGCCACACGGAGGAAGGACGGATCCGCTCCTCGACGCCGAGCTGTTCTCGTCGGCGTACTGATCGATGGGCCTGCCGTCGACATACTCCATGACGAAGGCGGGCGTCCGTCCTCGGTGATCCGCCGTCGATGAGCTCCGCGATGGCGCCATGATTCAGCCAGGCCAGATCCGGCGCTCCAGGCGGAACCGCTCCATCACACCGTGCGCGTCGAGCTCCCGCCAAAGGACCTTGATGGCGACCTGTCGCTCGAACGCGCCGTCAACGCGCTCGCCGAGGTACACGGCTCCCAGTCCGCCGACTCCGAGGACACGTCCCAGACGGTACGGGCCGACCGACGTCCCCACGAGCGCTTCGGGGTTCCCGGGTCGAGTCCCCGGGGCAGGGGAGAAGGCGGCGAGCAGGAGGCCGGCACCCGGCCCCATCCGCTCGTCCTCGCTGCGGCGACTGAGCTCGGCCAGTCTCCGGACCGTGCGCAGCAGCTCGGTGTCGTCCCCGCAGGCCTCGGCGAGGAACGCTTCTCTTTCATCGAGCGGACGATCCAGGACCCCTTCGAGGATCCATCTGAGACCTCCTCCCACCGCTCCCACATGGATTCGTGGTTCCCGCTCGTCACGAGGAGGCTCCCTCCCAGAGCGCTTGTCGCAGATATGCTCTCGCACGAGCCCACTCCCGCTCCACGGTGCGCAGCGACAGGCCCAACGCCTCCGCGGTCTCCGAATTGGCCATGCCACCGAAGAACCGGCACTCCACGATCCGGGCCATGCGCGGACTCCGCTCCTCCAGCTTCGACAGAGCTTCCTCCACAACCAGAACCTCCTCGATGTTGGCGTCAACAGACGCCGTGTCCTCGCGGAGCGGAACCCGGACTGGCGTGACCCCCGCTTCTTCGCCCGCCGCCGTCGGGCAAAATCGATCA
>CAVVTU010000009.1:0-18913 GCA_963751265.1 uncultured Gemmatimonadales bacterium
CGGGGTCCACATCCCACCGGTACCGGATGGTCGCCACTGCGCCCAAATCGGGAGGTCGTTTGTTACTGCTAGCGTTACTGCGGCCCCTTTTCGGGGGCCTGGCACGCTCGGGGACCCTTCAACACGCAAACGAGGCGGCACTGCAACCGACAGTGCCGCCTCGACTTACGTTGTCCTGATGTTGAATGGGCCTGGGTAGACTCGAACTACCGACCTCACGCTTATCAGGCGCTATCGGTGGTGTCCACGGGCGTCAGTGGCCGTCAAGAATGGCTTAGCCATGCGGTTT
The DNA here is from genome assembly GCA_963751265.1 of uncultured Gemmatimonadales bacterium. GTDB lineage: Bacteria > Gemmatimonadota > Gemmatimonadetes > Longimicrobiales > Gaopeijiaceae > SZUA-318. The sequence continues at coordinate 290 of CAVVTU010000009.1, forward strand.
TTGCGTCAGCGGCGCCAGCGGGCGTCACCCGAAGAAAGGCCGTTTGTGTTACCGCTTGTGTTACCACTGCCATGGTGCAGGATAGCCGCACGACGCCGATCGTCGACCGACTCGAGCGACTCGTCCTGGAGGTCCCTCAGACCTTCGCAGTCCGACGGCCGCGTGAACGAGCACCGGCCCGGGTGACGCTGAGGCGCGCTGATCCTCGGCTCTTCGGCACCGGCTTCACGACGATCTCGACATCCATGCCGAGGGCGTTAAGGAACCGATAGAGACGCTCCATCGAGAACCCGTCCAACCTGCCGTGCACGAGCTGGGAGACCTTCGGCTGATCGATGCCCATGATCTCGGCCGCTTCGACCTGCTTCAGGCCCCGCTCCTCCATGATCTGGATGATCTGGATGACTAGCTCGGCCTTGGCCTTTAGCTCCTCCGCGTCCGGGAACCCGAGGGTCTCGAAGATGTTGCCGTCGGCCGGCGTGACCTTCATCTCTGTACTCATTCTGCCGCCTCTTGCTCTCGGTAGTCCCGCTCGGCCGTCTTCAGTCGGCTCTTGATCAGGTCGATTACGTGCTTTGGGGTCTCGATGCGCTTCTTCGACTTCTTCTGGAACACGTGCAACACGTAGATGACGCCGGCGAATCGGACCGTGTACACCGCCCGGTAGGTGTCGCCATCGTGATCCTCGATGATCTCGAGCACCCCGGCACCCTTGAAGCCCTTCAGCGGTTTTGCCGACGGGTGCTTCCCGCCGCTCTGCGCCATCATCAGCGCAAGTCCGACCGCATGCTGTACGTCGCGCGGGAGAGCCACCAACGCCTCGTAGGACGGTGATACCCAACGGACCGGCTTCAGGCTCTTCTGCACCATCGATCAATATGCCAGTTGTGGTAAGTTTGGTCCAGTTCCGAGCTGAGCGGAGGGCCCCAGGCGGGCGATCGGTCCATGGCGCAGCCCGGTGAGTGCCGCCACGCTCGGCCATGGCGACTGCGGTCAGACGACTCTTCCGACCTCCACCTTCACCTGGGAGGCCATTCTACCCGGCAGCCTCGCCCACGTATCGACCGCGACGGCCAACCGCGACGCCGCTCTACCCGGTCGTCCAACACCACTTGGAGACCTTCCTCGCCCGGGCGGCCGAAGCCGATCCCCTGGGCAACGGCGTGCCCTGGTGGGTCGAGAAGGACTTCCGAGCCTACCTGCGCTGCGGCATCCTCGCCCACGGGTTCGCCCGGGCTCGCTGTGAGGACTGCGGCCACGAGCGCCTGATCCCGTTCTCCTGCAAGGGCCGGGGGATCTGCCCCTCCTGCAACACCCGGCGCATGGCCGAGCTCGCCGCCCACCTCACGGATCACGTGCTGCCCCACCTCCCCGCGCGCCGTAGCGGTAGGGACCCCGGTTGCCCGGGGCCCCCCGCACAGAACCCGGCGTGCAGGATTACCGCACCGGGCTCCCACCTCGGGTCCTGGCATCGAAGCGGTCGGTCGGCCAGGGCTGCTGGATGCGGGCCTTGGGTAGCCAGCGTTCCGCGAGGCGTGCCATGCGTTGCCAGTCGGTGTGGTCTCTCTGGCTGCGGCGCCGGAGCGCACGTCGCCAGTGACCTGTCACCTGTTTGCGGAACTGCTGGAGGGTTTGGACGTTCGTGGGAACCGAATGGTAGAGGAAGTAGCCCCCTACCACGCGTTGTAACCACAAGCCCTGCTTCTTGATCGAGAGGTGACGTCGGCGCATGATCTCGTCCGCGATCCATCGCAACTTGGCCGCCATCCGTTTCCGTGAAGTCCGCCGAACGAGGAGAAAGTCCCCCGATCGTGTCCTGCCACAGATATGGGTGAGGCCCAGAAAGTCGAAGGTCTCGGGCTTGCCCACGCCTCGTTTCGGCTCGTCGTTCAGCCGCGTAGCGTCCGAACTCCAGAAGCCGCGTCTTTTCCGGATGAAGCTTGAGCCCGAACTTCGCGAACCGTGCATCGAGCTCGCTCCGGAAACGCGTGGCGTCGCTTCGATGCTGGAATCCGACCACGATGTCGTCCGCGTACCTCACGACGATGACCTTGCCGCGGGCGTGCCGACTTCGCCACCACTGGATCCACAGATCGAACACGTAATGCAGGTAGATGTTGGCCAGCAACGGTGAGACCGTCGCTCCCTGCGGCGAGCCGACTTCGCTCGCCCGCCACTTGTCCTCTTCCATCACCCCCGCCTTCAGCCACCTCCGGATCAGGCGGAGGACCCGACGGTCCCCGATCCGGTGCTCCACGAACTTCATCAGCCACTCGTGGTCGATGGTGTCGAAGTACCCACGGATGTCTGCGTCGAGCACCCAGTTCACCTTCTTACGCAGGATTCCGACCGCCAGCGCGTCCAGTGCTTGGTACTGGTTGCGTCCAGGGCGGAACCCGTACGAGAAGCCGAGGAAGTCTACCTCGTAGATGCTGTTCATGACCTCGACGACGGCGCGCTGGATGATCTTGTCCTCCAGCGCGGCAATCCCGAGCGGTCGCTGCCGCCCGTCCGCCTTCGGGATGTACACCCTCCGAGATGGCTTCGCTCGATACGCCCCTCGGTGCACCCGCGCGTGGAGGTCCTGCAGATTCTCCTCCAGGTCTCGCGCGTAGTCCTCCCACGTCACGCCGTCCACACCTGCGGCTGCCCTTCTCTTCAGGTCGAGAAATGCCTCCCGCAGGAGGTCCACCGTCACATGGTGAAGCAGCGCCGTGAACCTCGCTTCCTTCTGTCGCTCTGCCACTTCACGCACACGGTCCAGCGCATTGTACACGCTTGTCCGGCTCTGTGTCCGGGGCGCGTTTTGCAGGCCCGTGTTCCCCTTGGCCGGACGCCTTCCCTCCACCGGCTCCCCGTCGGCGTTGGCCCGGCACCGTTCCGCTGTAGGCTCGTCCTTGGCTGTATCCGGGGTTTCCCCCTGCGTGCCCGTGTAGGATCCGCCCTGGCTTCCTGGTTCCGGTCGCATCGCCACCGCGTTCGCCAGCTTCGCCGGTACTATGCGTCCGTCCGACTTCTCTCGACCGTGCATCATCGGCTACGGCTCAGCCTCCCCGATGCGGCCCGACACGCCATCTCGCGCGGGCGGCCTGAGAGATCTCCCGGTTCTCGCGCATGGAGCTTCTCGTGCATGCGGAGGGTCTTGGACCGCGCGGGACCGCCCAGGCACTCGCGATCGCGCGCCTGGTCGTGTTGCCTTCCGAGCCCATTACCCCGTCGGCGTCCCGGAGGGATGATTTCGCGGCTCGATGCCTCCCCTACACGAGCCCCTGTCAACGCTTCGCCGATGCCCTCGCGGACATCCACGCATGACTCGGGGCCACCGTGAGTCGCTACCTCTTCGGTGTACGGCTCTTCCATCCGCTGCTCCATGCCGGTTTATCCCGGCGCACAGTGGGTCCTCTCGCTCCCCAAGCGCCTACGTCCCTTCCTGCACCACAACCCTGACATCGCAGGCGCCGTCCTCCGGATCTTCCTGCGCGCGATCCGCACGACCCTCCGTCGCGCCAGTCCCGGTGCGCCCGCCGACGCCCAGCTCGGAGCCGTCAGCTTCCTGCACCGCTTCGGCTCCTCCCTCAACCCGCACCTCCACTTCCACCTGGTCGTCCTCGACGGCGTCTTCTCCCGACGCGACGACGGGGACCACGACGAGGCTCCCTTTCACGAAGCCAGCTCCTCCAGCCCGAGCACTGGGTCCGGCTCCAGGGCGTCGTTCAGCGTCGCGTGCTCCGGTACTTCCGCACCCACGGGCTACTCGACGAGCTCGACGCCCACGACATGCTCTCCTGGCAGGGATCCGGCGGGTTCAGCATCGACGCGGGGCCCCCGCGCGATGCATGCATCGCGTGGGGTAGGGCGCTTCCGTGCGCATCGAGGGTGACGACCGTGCCGGCCTCGAGCGCCTCCTGCGCTACTGTGCCCGCCCGCCCTTCGCCCTCGAGCGCCTCCATGCCCTCGCCGGCGTCGCCTCCCTCGCCTCTCCCGACGCGCGGCTCCTCTACCGCTTCCCCAAACCCACCCCCGACGGGCGCACCGAGATCGTCCTCTCGCCTCTCCAGCTCCTCGAGCGCCTCGTCGCCTTCGTGCCCCCGCCCCACATGCACCGTCACCGCTATCACGGTGTCCTCGCGCCTCATGCCGGCCTGCGTGCCGCCGTCGTCGCCATCGGTAGAGCCCCGGCCGAGACGCCCAGCCGCGCCGACCCCGAGCCCCAGCCAGAGCCTCTCGCCTCCGGCTCTCTGGACGAGTCTCCTCGCTCAGCCAGCCCGGCGCGCATCCGCTGGGCCGTGCTCCTCGCCCGGATCTACGAGGTCCTGCCGCTCCTCTGCCCGGCCTGCGGTGGCTCCATGAAGATCCTCGCCTTTCTCACCGACCCGCCTGTTGTCTCCGCCATCCTCGTTCACCTCGACCTTCCCAACCAACCCCCGCCCCTCGCACCTGCTCGCGGCCCACCTCAGCGTGACTTCATGCTGGACCAGACGTCGAGCTTCGACCCCGTCGATCCCGAGCCCGTGCCCGACTTCCTGTTCGACCAGTCACTGCCCGACGACTTCGACGACTGACAACGTCTTCGCCCCCGGGGCCGGCCCACTCGGTAGTTGCTGCTCGCCGCCCATCCCCTCATGGCCTCGGCCTCTACCAGCATCCGCCCCTTGTCGCCCCTTCTCGTCCGCTCACCCGCGTCCCCGCCGCTAAGAGCCCTCACCTCTTGCCACTCCTGGAACCACAGCTTACCCTGCCTTTCGGTCCAACAGGCCCTTTCAATCTCCTATCCGTACCCGCCGACTCGCTGCCTGACCCTTCCTTCGGTCCCTCTTTCCGAGCCCACTGCCACACCCACTGCCTGTCCTTCCCATGCGTTGCGCGGTACATTCGATGTAGCCTGCCCGCCACCGTCGTGGCCCTTCGTCCTCAGAAGACACCGGGCACTCGGCAGCCCGGTCCGCACCATGGTCGCTCGCGGGCACCCCACGCACGTCCTCGTCGTTTTCGTCGCCATTCCCCTCCCGCGCGTCGTGCTCGTGCCGCTGTGCCTGCACATGCTCCGCGAGGGTCGAGAGCGCTCGGCCGACGAGCGCCGCGCCTTCACCGTCCAAATCCCCTGGGCGCGCGACCCCCACCCAGCGCGCGTCCGTCATCATAGAGACGACCCGGAGAAGTCAAACGGGACCGTTTCGACGTTGTTCTTCATCAAATCTTCGTTGTGGAGGTGATCATGCGACGCATGGCGATGCTCATGGGCGCGGCAGTCGTTCTCACGGGCTGCGTTGAGCCGACGACACCCTCTGTTGATGAACCGTTGACGCCTTCCCTCTATGGACCCGTGGCGCCCTCCTTGCAGGCCGCCGCCCTGCCGGCGACGTCTTCGATTCTCGATCTCGGCACGTTGGGAGGGCCGTACAGCAGTGCCACCGACATCAACGCATCCGGCCAGGTTGTCGGCGCCAGCACTCTGGCCACGGGAGGGTCTCACGCGTTCTTGTGGACGCCGGAAGGCGGCATGAGGGACCTGGGCACGCTGGGCGGCCAGTCCAACGCCACTGCCGTCAACGACCTGGGCCAGGTGGTGGGTTATAGCAGAGCAGCCGGCGATGTCGACCACGCGTTCTTGTGGAGCTCGTCGACGGGGATGTTGGACCTGGGGGATCCTGGGGCCCCCTTCAGCGCCGCCAGAGACGTGAACAACCAGGGCGTGGTGGTGGGCGATTTCTGGGTGACGGGTGAGCCGAATGAGAGGCACGCCTTCCTGTGGACGGCCACGGATGGCATGCGCGACCTGGGCACGATGGGCGGCATGCAGACGACACCCGTGGCGGTCAACGATCAAGGCGTGATCGCCGGTACGTACACCCCGGGCACCGAGTGGGCTTGGAGGGCGTTCGTTTGGACGGAGGCTGACGGGTTCACCGATATCGGGACGCTGGGCGGCCCGTATGCGGAGGCCTCCGACATCAACAACCGCGGAGAGGTTGTAGGGGAAAGCGAAACCGCCGCCGGTGACCGTCGCGCATTCATCTGGACCAAGCAGGGTGGGATGCAGCCCCTTGCCGGCCTCCCGCCTACGTCGCGCCTGGAATCCATCAACGAGAATGGCGAAGCCGCAGGCTACGCGCCCGGTCCGACGGACAGCCAGGGCATCTTCCTCACGTCGGATCACGACGTGCTGGTCCTCAGCTCTCTCGGCGGTTCCTGGTCGAGCGGCGTGGCCCTGAACACGCACGGTCAGATCGTCGGAGCCGCCAGCTATCCGGCTCCGAGCCAGGGTTGGCCCCCAACCCACGCCGTCCTCTGGACCCTGGACCTCGCCGTCGCCGTGGCCATCGACATCAAGCCGGGCACCGACGCCAACAGCGTGAACGTCAAGGCCAAGGGTACCGGCCACGCCGCGTCCGGCGGAGGCGTCCTTCCGGTGGCGCTTCTGGGGGACGGGTCCCTCGACGTCGGCGAGGTGGACATCGCCTCGCTCCACCTGGGAGCGCACACGCCCGTGTCCATGCGCGGCCATGGGTTCATGGCCTCCCTCGAAGACGTGGACGGCGACGGTGATGCGGATCTGCTGCTCCATTTCGACGTCGCTGCGCTCCTCGCAAGCGGAGATCTCCAAGCTACGACGGAGGAGCTGTGCCTTACGGGAAGCACGCTCACAGGGGCCAGGCTCAAGGGCTGTGACGCGGTTCGTACCGTCGGAGGCTGACGTCCCGTCCTGTAGCTGCGGGGGCGGTCTCGAGATGGTGCTGGACGACCGGGTGGTGCGGCGTGGGGGTTGGCGGTCGATACGTGGGCGAGGTGGCCGGACGCCATGGCCCGGCCAGAGGCTTTGCCGACGGGTTGTGGGTAGCGAAAACCCCATCAGCCGCGAGATTACTGGGTTCCTGACGACGCGGTGAAAGCGGGGGCCAATGGGGGATTGGATCAGGATTGCGGTATGGGCCCTCGTATCCGGGCTCAGAAGTCGGCCCTCCGACAGCAGCTGATGGTCCTTCAGCGACAGAAGAGGACGGTGCGCCTGAAGGACCGCGGCCGCCTCTTCTGGATAGGGCTCCGGCGCGTCTGGCCGGGTTGGCGCCGGGCCCTCGTTCTCGTCCAACCGGCCACTGTCGTCGGATGGCACCGCAGGGGCTTTCGGGCCTACTGGCGCTGGAAGAGCAGGCCCAAAGGAGGACGGCCGGGGATCGATCCGTCGGTGCGACGTCTGATTCGCCACATGTGGAGCTCGAACCCAACGTGGGGCGCGCCGCGCATCCAAGCCGAGCTGCACAAACTCGGAATCGATGTGAGCGACTCCACCGGTCGGCGGTATCGGCCGCCGCGGCCCAGGCAGCCACCCCAGAACTGGCGCTCGTTTCTGGAGAACCACCTGGGTGACATCGTGGCGATGGACTTCTTCGTTGTCCCAACGGCCACGTTTCGCGTGCTCTACGTCCTGGTGATCATGGCGCATGACCGACGCCGGATCCTGCACGTCAACGTCACCGCATCACCGAGCGCTGCCTGGACCGCACGACAAGTCATCGAGGCGTTCCCGTACGACACCAGGCCTCGATTCCTCCTCCATGACCGGGACAAGATCTTCGCCGGCGACGCCGCCCGGCGCGTGCGGTCGATGGCGATCGAGGAAGTGCTGACGGCACCGGGATCGCCCTGGCAGACGTAGCTATGCGTCCTACTACCACGCGTCGCGGACCCACCGTGCATTGAATGGCGACTCCCCCGACGGGCGTGCAGTCGAGCCGCCCGAGCTGGGCGAGGTGATCGCCTACCCGCAGGTCGGTGGGCTGCAACACCGCTACGCCCGGCGCGCAGCCTGATCTTCCGGTTCACAGAAGAAGTCTCTTCTCGGTGTCCACTCTCGTGGACGAGAACCGTCGCGCGCCCCACGCCCCACGCGTCGTCGCGCGCGGGTCTCGGAACGACCACTTGCCCTGGGCACTTGAGCCTGCCGGCTACTCGACCGTAGCTGTCTCATGGATCTTCGGTCAGCGGCTCCTGCACTGCGATGGGCTTTTCGCTACCCACACCCCGTAGTAGCGCGCAGCGCCCCTCCCGCGCCGGCGCGCGTAGATGCGGGAGTCGATGGTCGTGTGGTCGCGGAGCTTCGGCATCGGGTGCCCCCTCCTCGGGGCGTCTGTTGACCGTGGTCGTTCTACGGCCACCATACCCGATCCGACCCTCCAACCCATGAGCGGTTGTGTTACCCTTTCGTTACCGCGGTAACGAAAAAAGCGTGGAGCCGCGTAACTTCTTGCGGCTCCTCGCTTCACCTATGGGCCTGGGTAGACTCGAACTACCGACCTCACGCTTATCAGGCCCGGGAAGCAGGAGGGCAAACGTGAAGGACGTGAAGGGCCTCGGCGCGAAGGCGAGGGCCTCCTTCACGTCTCTCGTGTTCCATGCCTCAGAGGTTCGCGGTCATCACGATTGGGCAGCACCCCCACGTCTCCCTCCGTGAACGAGGATGGGGATCCTCCCTACCGGGGGTGGGCAGGTGCTCTCCAATCACGGCTCGAGCTCGAAGCCCTCGTAAGCGATGGCGTAGGCGATGTTCGTGCAGTCCTGGTCCGTGCCCCCCACGGAGCGCACCTCGGCCTGCCAGGATGCGGTGACGACCGCCTTGATCTCGTCGATGATGGACTCAGCCGCGTCGGACGTCAGTCCGAAATGCTGACAGCCCGCGACAAGATTGGCGCGACTTCCCCAGCGCTCCCGACCCGGCAGAGCCCCACAGATCATCGCAAGCTCGCGGTTGTCGGCGCTCGCAGCGCTCGACGCCACGAGATCGAACACGGGCGAGAGCCGCCAGCCGCCTGTGGCCGTGCCAATCACGGCATGGTTGCGGGGATGGTCGTCCAGATTGGTCACGAGCGCGTTGAAGACCATGCGCCGGAACAATTCCGTTACGTCGGCCTCGGGTTCGTCCGAGATCCGACGCAGCAGATGGGCAAGCTCGAGGTACGACCATTTCCGCCGGTCGAGGACCGACTCGTCAAGGCCGAGGAGCGTGTGCGCGCTGAGGTAGAACCGCCGCGTCTCCCCCCCGGGTACCGGTGCCTGGTCGAACCGCTCGACGAGGATCGTGGGCCGGCCAGCCACGTTGAGGACGCGACTCCGCGGCACGCGGATCCCACACCGTGCGGCCAGGTTCAAGTATGCGCCCTCGGTGACGGCATTCACCCGGCGATCCCCTCGTGCCGGGAGCTTCGCCACCCAAAGCTGGCCGCGCTCGTCCACCACCGATGCCTTGGGGCGGGCACCGCCCAGGCCGCTGCTCGGATCGAGCAGGTCCGCAATTTCTCCCTGGAGCGGTGTCGTCTCGCCGCTCGCCTGGGCCTGCAGCGTCTCGGCCGCCTCACCGAGGCGCTCGAGATCCTCGATCGTGTAGACGCGATCCCGCAGTGTGGGGCCGTCCGTCCGCGGCCCGTAGCGCAGCGCGCCGACCCGCTGGTCGGAGGCCTCGAGCAGGTAGTCGATCTCCGTCCAGCTCCGACCAGGTCGGCCACGCTCCAGGACCATACGGCCCCACGCGTCCGGGGCTGTGTCGCGGAGGGCCCCGAACATGCCGCCGATCTTCGTGGTCGTGAACTCCTCCTCGCTGAGCGGGAGGTGAACCGGATCAAGCGGCAAGGCCCCCTGGCGCTCCAGGTATGAGCGTCCGTAGACGAGGCGCCCGAGCGGGCCCGGCGCGGTCCATTCAAGCTCGTAGCGCGCCGCGACCACCGAGCTCAGGCTGCCGGGCAGCTGGACGAAGACGAACGTGCCGGTCCTAGAAGTCACGGCTCAAGCTCCCCTTCGGCCGGGCGATCCGGTTCCGTTCCGATGCCTCGCGGATCAGTCCTTCCCGGTCGCGCGCGGGATCGGCGAGAACGTGTACGTCCTCGAAGAGACCGAGCACCCAGAGCGTCGTCAGGTAGAACCCGATCGCCGTGCCCGGGGCTCCCTGCTCGATGCGGCGTATCGTATGGAACGTCGTGCCGACGCGGGTAGCGAGGTCTTCCTGGGTCATGCGCCGCCGCATACGCGCGATCCGGATCCCTTCGCCGATGCGGGCGAGCTGGTCCAGCACCGGGCGGGGCAGTGCCTCCGTGGCTTTCATCGCTATAATATCCTATAGCTGCGAGGCCCATAGCTATAGCATGTTATAGTATCCTGGGGCGTCTGCCAAGCTTCTCCCTGCAGCACGGGCCCGCACCCGGGTCCGGCCCCCCATTACAAGAAGCCCCGCCCGGTCGCACGACCAAGCGGGGCTTCGATTTGGAACCTCCATGGGCCTGGGAAGACTCGAACTTCCGACCTCACACTTATCAGGCGGCTCCCAGGCCCCGAAATCCCGATCTCCTGCCGTGATTTCCTTGATGGACCGTGCAATCTGTCGGGATCGGGATGGCGGGTACGACTTCTTGCGGCTGAGCGTAGACAGTATCAGACAGTCGTCGCGAGCCATGAGCCGCTTCCCGGGCCGGGCGTGGTGACACATCGCTATCTATATTGAGCGCGTGACCATGGCACACCAGGACACCGACCCGGCGGTCGTCAAGCGTCTCGACGCCCACTACGCCCGCATCTCGCCCACGGACAAGCTCCGCCGTGTGCGTCAGTTGACCTTGGCGGTCGCTCAGCTGGCGTTGGCGGGATGGCGGATGAGAGAACCGCAGTCGGACGAGGCGGAGCACCTACGGGAGCTCGCGCGGCAGCGTCTTGGCTCCGAGACCTTCGCCCGCGTCTACGGAGATGCTCCGGAGCCCCATGGGACCCGTCGAGCTTCCTGACCCTCTCGAGGTCGCTGCTTCCATCACGGGTGTGTTGGAGGCTCTGGGCGTGCGTTACCTGATCGGTGGGTCATTGGCGAGCTCCGTGCATGGCGAACCCCGCTCCACGAACGACGTCGACATACTTGTGGACTTCCGCAGCGAGCATGTCGCGCCCTTCGTCGAGGCGATCCAGAGGCGACTACTACGTGAGCGAGCCGGCGATCCGCGCGGCGGTCAAGTCAGGCTACCACTTCAACGTGATCCACATGAATGCGGCGGTGAAGGTGGACCTCTTCCTCGCCGGAGACGACGCTTTCGATCTCGAGCGTCTGGACGCACGGCAGGCTCTACAGCTGCCTACCGAGCCGGAGACGCAGCGTGTACGTGGATACGGCCGAGCATTCCGTGCTGCGCAAGCTCGAGTGGTTTCGCCGAGGAGGAGAGGTGTCGGAGCGCCAGTGGCGCGACGTCGTGGCAATCCTGAGGATACAGGGCTCCCGCCTCGACCGACCCAGGCTCGGCATGTGGGCGCCCCGGCTAGGCGTGGCGGATCTGCTGGACAGAGCATTTCAGGAGGCTGCCGGGACCGAGTGAGCGCATACCGGCAAGATCAAACACAAGACGCCCCGCCCGGTCTCGATCGACCAAGCGGGGCGCCGCATCTTCTGGCATGGGCCTGGGTAGACTCGAACTACCGACCTCACGCTTATCAGGCGCTATCGATGGTGTCCACTGGCGTCAGTGGCCGTCAAGAATGGCTTAACCATGCGATTTCTGCGTCAGCGGCGCCAGTGGGCGTCACCCGAACAAAGGCCGTTTGTGTTACCGCTTGTGTTACCACTCGGGCGAGAATTGCGTGGAGCTTGACACGTGGGACACACATATACACCTTGATGTGTATCCATGCACAAAGAGTGATCCCATGGCCAGAACCAACATCGACATCGACGAGACCCTGCTCACGCGCGTGATGCAGCGCTACCGCCTCCCCACCAAGAAGGCCGCGGTAGACTATGCGCTCCGCGCCATCGCGGGGGCGCCGATGACGCGTGCCGAGGCTCTGTCGATGGAGGGCACAGGGTGGGAGGGCGACTTCAGCGAACTCCGCGACGCCCGGCGAATCGAGCGCCTGTGATCCTGATCGATACCTCGGCGTGGGTGGAGTACCTGCGCGCCACCGGGAGCCTCGTGCACACGGAGGTTCGCAGGCTCATCGAGAGGGAAGCGGACGTCGGGACCACGGACCCGGTGGTCATGGAGGTGCTCGCCGGAGCCCGTGACGAGGACCACGCGAAGGATCTTCGCCGACTCCTGGCCAGGTTCCGCCACCTGCCGGTCGAGGGGCTGACGGATTACGAGGGCGCTGCCACCGTGTATCGCTCTTGCCGCGTGCGTGGCAGCACTCCGCGCTCGCTCGTCGATTGTCTCATCGCGGCGGTGGCGATCCGGGAAGACGCCAGGATCCTGCATCAGGACCGCGACTACGACATGATCGCGGCCCACACGCCGTTGCGCTTGCACGCGTCAGGCGCCGACGCAACCGATTAGGCAAGGACAGGGTGTCGGGCGAGCCTGCATTCGGCTCTTGATCAGGTCGATCACGTACTTCGGGGCCTCGATACGCTTCTTCTGGAGCACAAGCTCGGTCCAGGTCTGAGCTGAGCGGAGGACCCCAGCGGGGCGATCGGCCTATGGCGCCGCCCGGTCACTGACGCCACGCTCGGCCATGGCGACTCCGGTCAGGCGACTCTTCCGGCCCCCACCCTCACCCGCCAGGCCACGGCGTTCGGCCGCCTCGCCCACGTACCGACCGCGTCCTGTTCCAAAACCCAGCTGAGGGTCAGGCGGCCTGCCTGGCGTAGTGATTCAGGAGTCCACCCAGTCTCGGGTGGCAGGTAATAGGCCCCAAGCCCGACTGCGGCTCTCCCCCGATCAACCGGTTGCCGAGTCCCTGGTGGCTCCGCTCCCGATGGTAATGCTCCACGTATTCGGCCACGGCCCTTCGAAGGTGCTTCTCTCCCAGCAGGCCCATCCCGTCCTGTTCCAAAACCCAGCTGAGGGTCAGGCGGCCCGCCTGGCGTAGTGATTCAGGAGGCCACCCAGTCTCGGGTGGCAGGTGATGGGCCCTGAGCCCGACTGCTGCGGCTCTCCCTCGATCAGTCGGTTGCCGAGTCCCTGGTGGCTCCGCTCCCGATGATAATGCTCCACGTACTCGGCCACGACCCTTCGAAGGTGCCCCTCTCCCAGCACTACCATCCGATCCAGGCATTCGGACTTGATCGAGAGAACGAAGCGCTCGGCGTATGCGTTCAGATTGGGACTTCGTGCGGGCAAGCGCACGGATTCCACGCCTGCACTGCTCAGGAGCGCTCGGAAGTCCCGTGTGTACAGCGGATCCCGATCATGGATCAGGTAGCGCTTCCCTTTCAGAAAGCCGTCGAACTCATCCACCAGATTCCTCGCCACCTGGCTCATCCATAAGCCCGTCGGCGCCGGGGCAATCCCGGCGATCTCCACACGCCTTGTGGCGAGGTCCAAGACGAAGAACACCAAGTACCGGACGAGCCCAACCGCGGTCCACACCTCTACGGTGAAGAAGTCCGCTGCCGCGATCGCCTCCCAGTGTGCCTTCAGGAACTTCGACCACGGCATGTGCGGTAGCCGTTCTGGAACCGGTCCGATCCCGTGCTCTCTCAGGATCCGTCGCACCGTAGAACGCGAGACCTGATGCCCCACCTTCGCCAACTCTCCGACGATCCGCGTGTAACCCCAGCGTTCGTTCTCCGCTGCCATCCGTACCACGAGATCGCGGATCTCTTGAGCGACGGCTGGGCGACCTGGGCGTCTCCCCTCGCTGCCGTCGTACTTCCTGGCCATCAACTCCCGATGCCACCGCAGGATCGTATCGGGCGTCACCAACGTCCCGATCTCACGAAGCACTCGCCGGCCCAGTGCCTTGCCTTTCGCTGCCAGCCGCCTCCGTTGGTCGTTGTTGAACCGTAGCCGCTTCTTCCCATGGAGCTCCCGCAGAACTCGATTCTCTTCCTGCAGGTAGGCGATGACGCTGCGTTGATGCTCGTTGACCCATCCCGCGAACATCATGGCGAGCATCTGAAACGGCGTGGTCATCGCTTGGGGTCGTCGGCTGATGCTGCCATCCTCCTCCACCGCCGGAAACAGGGCACCAACCTACGACGCTCCTCGCTCCTCGTTACCTCGCCTACGTTTTGGAACACCACGGGATCAGCCCGAACCCCTTCGAGAGGCTTGTGCCGCCCTTGAGCGACACGGTGAGCCCCGCCGCGGCCAGCGACCACAGGGTATGGATAATCCAGTAGTCCTTCTCGATGAGCGCCTCCCCCAGACCGCGCTGAGTGGCCACGATCGTCAGCGCATCGCCGAACTCGGCATGGTCGTGGAGGAAGCCCCGGTCGGGCGCGCTCACGCGGCCTCGACGAGCGCGGACCGCACGAATGCCTGCGTCGCCCGAGTGCCGAAGCGTTCGGCCATGTCCTCCAGGTCCTCCCCGGAGAAGCGCCCGGCCTTCAGCGCTTCAGCCAAGACGTGGTGGGCCACATCCGCGTCCAGCCCGGCACGGGCGCGATTCTCCAGCAAGTCGACCACGAAGAACTCCGGCGTGGCCCGCCGGGGGAAGCGAGCCCGGCGGAGCTCGAAGAGCCTGCCGGCGAGTTCCACGGTGCCGCTACGGGTGGTGTTGTAGACCAATGGCCGCGCCTCGACCATAGTGGTGCCCAGCCCCAGGGCATTCCAGACGGACGGGCCCGTCCTCAGGTACGGCTTGCCCCGGAAGAAGGCTCGCAGCAACTCGTCTTCCCGCGGCGGCACGGGCCCGAACGAGCTGACGCGTTGGGCGTAATAGAGCCCCTGGCGCAAGGGCGTGAGCCGACCCTGCGCAACCAGCCGCTTCACCAGTCGCGTCGGGTTGCTGTCCGCGTCGCGGAATTCTTCTGTCCGGTAGACGCGTCCCTCTTGGAGTGCCAGACCGACCACAGGCCGCCTTGGTATGAATATTACGCGTAAAAACCATACCCCTTTTGGTCCTTCCGAACAAGGCCTACCACCGATACTCCACCCCCTCCCCCCGATGCCGCACCTTCCCGAGGTGCGCGTAGACCTTCTGCAGCATGTCGGTGTTGGCGTGCCCGAGCTCCTGCGAGACCGTCCGCAGCGAGATCGGCTTCCCCCGGTCGGTGTTCTGGATCCGCGCCGTCGTGTACGAACGGGATCGCCAGGTCGTCTCGCGCCGGCGCGTACTCCTCGAACGCGAAGCGGAGCACCTCCGCCATCTCGTCGACCTCGAGGAACGGCGTCACGGCCCGTTTGATCTCAAGGGGCGGCAGGAGCGCCACGAGGTTCTTGCCCACTTCGAGGATCTGAGATGAGCGGCTCCTGGCCTCCCCCCACATCGGAGTAGTCGCGGAAGTCGCCGTAGTAGCGCGGATCGCCCTTCCGGCGCTGGCGCGCGTAGATGCGGGAGTCGATGGTCGTGTGGTCGCGGAGCTTCGGCATCGGGTGCCCCCTCCTCGGGGCGTCTGTTGACCGTGGTCGTTCTACGGCCACCATACCCGATCCGACCCTCCAACCCATGAGCGGTTGTGTTACCCTTCCGATACCGTGGTAACACAAAAAGCGTGGAGCCGCGTAAGTTCTTGCGGCTCCACGCTTTACCTATGGGCCTGGGTAGACTCGAACTACCGACCTCACGCTTATCAGGCGTGCGCTCTAACCACCTGAGCTACAGGCCCTTCGCCTCGAACCGCCCACCGGGGGTCGCCCCGAGCAGGAAAAGCTAAACCCGGGTCCGGCCGCCTTCAACACCCGACCCTGACGGCGGGCGGCAACGGGGCGACGGGCCAGGCCGATGGGGTGCCCGCCGTCCTCCCCTCACGGCCTCAGGCCGGCACGCCGAAGGCACGGACCATCTCGTCGAGCTCGTCCGGGGGCCGCGCTCTCCCGAACAGGAAGCCCTGTCCGAACTCGCAGGTCAACTGCCGGAGGGCGCCGAGCTGGCGCTCGGTCTCCACCCCCTCGGCGATCACCGACAGATCCAGGTTCTCGGCGAGTTGGGTGATGGTACGCACGACCTCCAGGTTCTCCCGGCTGTGCGTGATCTGGCTCACGAACGAGCGGTCGATCTTGAGGCTGTCGATGGGCAGACGCACCAGGTAGCTCAGAGACGAGTATCCGGTACCGAAGTCGTCCACGTGGACCTTGATGCCCGCGTCCTTCAGACGGCTCAGGACACGGCGCGCCACGTCCATGTCACTCATGAGGGCGGTTTCGGTTATCTCGACGTGCAGCGAGCCCGCCGGGATGCCCGCATTCTCCGTAGCCTCCAGGATCCTCCCCACGATCTCCGCGCGGGCGAACTGGCGCGCGGACACGTTGACGCACACGAACAGCGAGCTGTCGGCGGGGGCATGACGGCGCCACTCCCCGAGCTGCCGCGCCGCCTCGGAGATCACCCACCACCCCATGGGCACGATGATCCCGGTGTCCTCGGCGACCTTGATGAAGTCGTTGGGCTGGACGAGGGTCCCCCCGGGCTCCTGCCAGCGCACCAACGCCTCGAAGCCGCGGACCTCGGCGCTGTCCAGCGCCACGATGGGCTGATAGTGGAGCACCATCTCCTCGGCCTCGACGGCCGCGCGCAGTCGGGCCTCGAGCTGGAGGCGGGCGACGGCGCGGGCATGCACCACGGCGTCGAACATCTCGCAGGAACCGGGCCCCTGGGCCTTGGCACGGAAGAGCGCCTTGCGCGCGTCCGAAAGCATCACCTTCGGGTCCTCCGTGCCCATGACGTTCAGCGCGATCCCCACCGATACGGTGAGATGCACCTGCATGTCCCCCACGATGAAGGGCCGCGTGAACGCCGTCTCGATGCGGTGCGCGACGCGCGTCGGGTCGCTCACGTCGTTCATGTCGTCCAGGAGGATCACGAACTCGTCGGCACCGAAGCGTGACACGGTGTCCACGGAGCGGATGCACTCCTCCAGGCGTGCGGCCGCTTCCCGCAGCACCTCGTTGCCGACGTCGTACCCGTACTGGGTGTTCACCCGGCCGAAGCCGTCCAGGTTCAGGTACAGGATCGCGTAGTGGTAGATGCTCTCCCGCGATCCTTTCCGATTCTCCCGGTAGGACCGCCGCGCGACCCGGTCCAGGCGCTCCAGAAAGAGCGTCCGGTTCACGAGATCGGTGACCGTGTCGTGAAGCGCGTCCTGCGTCAGACGCTCCTCGCTGCGCTTGTGGTGCTGGCGGAAGTAGAGGAGGCGCTCGGCCAGAGCCAGCCGCACCGGGAGGTTCGGGCTGTTCACGGGCTTCACCACGTAGTCGTCCGCTCCGGCCTCCAGCGCCCGATCGAGATCGTCGGGGCTGTCGGCGCCGGTGAGGAAGATGACCACCATGTCCTCTCCCTGGGGGAGCTTGCGCAGGCGCCGGCACAGCTCGATTCCGTCCATGCCCGGCAGCTTGATGTCCAGAACGGCCATCTGGAACGGCTGGAGCTGAGCCTCGGCGAGGGCGGTTTCGGCATCCGCACACGACTCGACGTGGAAGCCGCGCCCGAAGAGAATCTCCTGAATGAGACGCCGGCTGGTTGGGTCGTCCTCGACCACGAGGACGGAAGAACCCGACGCTGACATGGTGCTCCCCCAGAGCATGCTACGATGGTTCGATGCCCGTGAGTCCGGACGGGCCCACACACCCTCGCAGACCCGACACGGGCGCGCAAGGACCGCCCCTTGACGGCTCCCGCCCAATTTGTATTACATTCGCGTATGTAGTAAAAACAGCGGGCGCACCGCCGGTGGATCTTCACAGGGGGCAACCACATGAAGGGCGAGCGGCTCGGCGAGTTCGAGGAGATGGTCCTGCTCTGCGTTCGCCAACTCGGTGAGGACGCACACGGCGCCGCGGTTCAGGCGCTGTTGGCGGAGCGCGGCGGTCGGGACGCGACCCTGGGAGCCATCTACGCAGCGTTGGACCGCGCCCAACGCAAGGGCCTCGCCGACTCGTGGCTGGGCCGCCCCACGCCCACCCGAGGTGGCCGTGCGAAGCGCCACTACGCCGTGACACCCCAGGGCGAGGACGCGCTTCGGGAGAGCCGTCGGATTCGCGAGCTCCTGTGGTCGGAGGCGGCGGCCGCGCGCCCGTGAGACCGCAGGTGACCCTTCCCCGGTTGCTGCTTCTGCTCCTGGAGCGGGTCCTTCCCCGCGCGCGTCGGGAGGACGTCCTGGGCGACCTGGAAGCCTCGTACCGGGAGAGTGTGGCGCGCCTGGGCCCGCGCGTGGCGCGGCTGCGCCTCTGGCGGGAGGCGGGCGCACTCCTGGCCTGGAGACTCGGAGGTTGGGCACGGCCCTTCCCCACCGCATCCGCCGGTGGCCGGGGCAATCATCGAGCGGCGGATACGCGGATGCACGTATCGACGGGAGGAGGGGGAATTACGATGGGACGCGATCTGCTGCAGGATCTCCGCTTCGCCTTCAGGACCCTGGGACGCCGCCCGGGCTTCGCCCTCACCGCGGTGTTGGTCCTGGGCCTGGGCATCGGCGCGCCCACCACCGTGCTCACGCTGGTGAACCGCATCTTCTTCTGGCGTCCCCCGGACGTCACCAGTCCCGACCGTCTCGTGCGCGTATGGCGCGCATGGGCGCCGGGCCAGGGTGGGGGCGCCATCGGCAATCCGGACTTCGAGTACTACAGGGACCACGCCTCCACGCTCTCGGGGATGGCCGCGTGGGGCGGGAACACGGCGGTCGTGTTGTCCACGGGAGTTGCCGCGGTGGAGCAGATCCAGGCGGGCTTCGTGTCCGGCAACTACTTCGACGTGCTCGGCACCCCCATGGCCCTCGGCCGTGGC
>CAVVTU010000010.1:0-13413 GCA_963751265.1 uncultured Gemmatimonadales bacterium
GTCGTCGGGTTCGAACTCCACATGTGGCGAATCAGACGTCGCACCGACGGATCGATCCCCGGCCGTCCTCCTGTCGGCCTGCTCTTCCAGCGCCAGTAGGCCCGAAATCCTCTGCGGTGCCAGCCGACGACGGTGGCGGGTCGGACGAGAACGAGGGGCCCGGCGCCAACCCGGCCAGACGCGTCGCAGTGCGACCCAGAAGAGGCGATCACGGTCCTTCAGGCGCACCGTCCCCTTCTGTCGCTGCAGGACCATCAGCTGCTGCCGGAGGGCTACGTTCTCAAGCGCCAGGTTCCGCCGACTCCTGAGCCCCGAGACCAGGGCCCATGCCGCAATCCTGATCCAATCCCCCATCGCCCCCCGCTTTCACCGAGTCGTCAAGAACCCAGTAATCTCAGGGCTGACGGGGTTTTCGCTACCCACAGGAGTCGACGGCGTCGAGAATCGACGGACACTCGCAGGGACTCAGCGTCGCAGCGTTCGACGGATGTCCTTCATGAGGAGCACGAGGTGGAAGTCGTCGGTCGGGCTGACTTCGAACTCCGGGATGAGATGCAGATAGAAGTCCCGAGCCGCCGTTGATTCCGCGTGGACGAGGAGACCACGACAACCGATCTCCTCGGAGAGCCCAAGAACTCGTGCGAAAACGTCCTGCAACAGGCCCGCACCGAGCCCGCGCTTCTCGTGCCGGACATCGACGCCGAGCCGCGCGAGAAGTGCAACCGGCTGCGGGTACCGGCCCGCGCCCTTTCGGAGCCGGTCTGGTGCCCCGGCGAGATCCAGGTGGGCCATGCACCACGCATAATAGGCTGCGACGACCGGCGAGTCCCGGCCGGTGACGATGAACACCCGGGTCGTGCCCGTGCCCACAGACTGGCGGGCATAGCGTCGCAGCCACTCGGTCTGCTCTGGCGAGCGACACTCGAAGCGCGCGAGTTCGTGGTGGTCCGCGAGGGGCTCTGGCGGTCGATAAACGTCGCTCACTCGCTGAACGGCGAGGGCCGGGCCATCAGCCGACGCAAACCGGGCAGATGGCGAGGAGGCCGGGCGTTGATCCGTTCCCAGGCCGCAACGGCCGGGGCATCGAGCTCGAAGCGGTCCCGATCGGCCAGCACGCGCCGCGCCGCCGTGACCGTGCTGGAGATGACGAAAGCGGTGAGGTCGCTACCGCTCACCTCCGCCGCCCGGTCGATCAGTTCGCGCTCTTCGGGCGTTGTCCGCAAGCTCAGCCGCCTGCTGCGATGCCTCGTGTCCGTTGTACTCACCCCGCCTCCTTTGTACAGCCAATGTACGTCCACGCGCGGGTTTGTGCAAGGTTCGGTCGGTCGATTCACCGTACCGGACCGTCGAGCCCCGCCCAAGTCAGGACTTCGGACCGTTACCCGGGGTTGTTACTGTTACCGCGATCGACGGCGGGGAAACGAACGAGCCCGCACCGTAAGTGACGGTACGGGCTCGGCTTGCGAAAAGTGCGCCCGACAGGATTCGAACCTGTGACCTCATGCTCCGGAGGGCTCTTCCCTGCACCGACCTGCACCGATACGCGCCGATCTGCGCCGGTTTTCGGCCGTTCCGCGCCGACTCGTTGGGGGTCTGCGCCGGTTCGGTGTGTTACCCATTCTGTTACCGGAGGCCGTTCGGGACAATCGGAACCCGCACCCTCGCCCATCGAACCATGGCGTCGCTCCCTGAGTCCTCCCACGCTCGGCCATGGCGACTCCGGCCAAGCGGCTCTTTCGGCCCCCACGCGCACCGGCGCGGCCTCCGCATCGGGCGACGTCGCCCACCTACCGACCGCGACGGCCGACCGCGACGCCGCTCTACCCCGTCGTCCAGCACCATCTCGAGACCTTCCTCGTCCGGGCGGCCGAAGCCGATCCCCTTGGCAACGGCGTGCCGTGGTGGGTCGAGAAGGACTTCCGCGCTTACCTGCGCTGCGGTATCCTCGCCCACGGGTTCGCCAGGGCTCGCTGCGAGGACTGCGGCCACGAGCGCCTGATCCCGTTCTCCTGCAACGGCCGGGGCATCTGCCCCTCCTGCAACACCAGCGCATGGCCGAGCTTGACCGAGATCCTCTCGCCTGCGGCGCTCTGGACGAGCCTGCACGCTCATCCAGCCCGGCGCGGATCCGATGGGCCGTGCTCCTCGCCCGGATCTATGAGGTCCTGCCGCTCCTCTGCCCGGCCTGCCGCAGCTCCATGAAGATCCTCGCCTTTCTCACCGACCCGCCCGTCGTCTCCGCCATCCTCCTCCAACTCGAGCCGCCCAGCCGGCCTCCAGCCGTCGCGCCCGCCCGCGGCCCGCCTCAGCGGAACCTCCTCTTCGACCACACGCCGGACTTCGACCTCGCCGATCCTGAGCCCACGCCCAACTTCCAGCTCGATCAGTCCCGGCCCCAAGACTTCGACGGCTGACCACTGGCGAGCTCATCCCGGGCACCTGCAGCCTTCTCCCCGGGTTCGGCCCTCGCCGCCCAGCCACACATCCGGTCGGCCCAATCGGCCTTCACCCCCGGCCGACTGCTCACCCTGCGCTCCGCACCCTGGGCGCCACTCCCACCACCTTCCGGTTTACCCCTCCCATATTCGCGGCCTATCGTGCTTTCGTGGTCGTCAGGGCAGTTGGAGTTCCTATCCGTAAAATGTCATCCAGAGGTGTGACTCCCGAAAGACCGGCACGGGGACAACAAACAGGGTTCAGCCACGATCAGTAGCGCAACTTCTGCACGTGCCCTGCTACTCACTGCAGCATATCGCGAACATGTTGTCGCAGACTACCGTCCAGCAGAATCCATCCGGACATACCTCGCAGTTTGTGCCCTCATTCCCGCGACAATCCCAGAAATGGAAATAACTGGTGCATTCTGGGTCGGCCCTAGCCACTCTGGGAGTGCCTAATGCCATGGCGAGCAAGAGAAGCGCCAAAGACAAGTTCCTAAGACGTCTCGTGTTCATCTGAAAGTCCTCCTTTGGACGAATTGCGAACCTGTAGGAAGTCACCCGGAGTCCTCCAGACCCCGGTGCAACGGCAGGTGACACCTGGGCAACTATTTCGTCGACCCGGGTGCCGCGTGGGAGGTTGACGCTGGTACGACGAACTCCATCAGAGCCTGCAGGGTCCTGCCGGGCGCCGCGCCGACCTCCACATGGCCGTAGCCGACGAACGTTGGAGCGGTCCGGATCCCGAGTTCTTCAGCGAGCGACGAGTCGGCCCTGAGCCGTCTCAGGGCCCCCGGACTGCGCATGCACCTCTTGAATGACAGCGTGTCTCGGATTCCCGCTTGCACTGCGAGGGTGCCCCAATTTCCCAAGTGCTCCCAGTCATCGGTCGATAGCAGCAACTCATGGTAGGACTTGAACGCGCCAACTCTCTCAGAACAGATACTTGCCAGCGCTGCCTCACGCGCTTGGGGGTGGATACGCGACAGCGGAAAGTGCCGAATCGCAGTTGCCCGCCCCGATTTCGCAAGCGAGTCGACGCTCGCCGCGGCGCTTCGGCAGCCCGGGCATTGGTAGTCCATAAACTCAATGACAGACACCGCACTATCGGCCTCGCCGACAATGGAGTGGACGTGAGTTAACGTCTGCCAATGCCGACGCGCTTCACGCTGCAGGTGCCATGTCTGGTACCACGCGGATATCTGTTGGCCCCCAGGACCTTCCGGCCTAAAGACGACGAACAGAACGACCGCGAAGATCCCAAGATCAAACAATTGACCAACACTTGGACGGCGCATCGTATGTCTCCCACGTCGTCGAACCACCTAGAGAATGCAGGTAACTGGCTCACCTAGTCTGAATGGCAATGACCCTCACTTCGGCAGCGCCCAGGCTGTCTGGCATCGAGACGAGTAGCTCGCCCCTAGTGACGTCCAGCACTTGAGCAGCGATAGGGAGGCGAATAGGGCCTGTCACCCTCCCGATCCAATTGACCGTGAACCACTCGGCGACTGAGTCGGACGGACTGGCAAAGCGACGAAAACAGAGTATCCCCTGGTTCCCCGCGAGAAGCGCTTCGTAGAGCGGCATGGTATCCGCTGCAGGAAGGGACTCGAAGATTGTTGTCCAGACTAATTCCGTGGCCTTCACGACGGGATTGTACTTCTCGAGTGGCTGCCACTGACTTATCGTCGCATCGAGGCGCTTCTCTCGCTCCGATTTGACGTCACGCTTCGTGGCGGGCTGCCGGGAAAGGCGTGCAGTGGGAGACAGCTTGCCCGCAAGACTTCCGTCGAGGCGCATACGTTGCCACCATAGAGAATCCGTCCGGCCGATCAACAACTGGTTCTCTGACACCACCAAGGCCCTCTGTGGGCCAAAGACGAAGCCGAGGCTGCCCCAACTCCCATGTTGATTCGCAAACCACCGTGGCGCTCGCGGTACGTATGCCAAGTGTCGCAGCGCACGGCCTTTGTCGGTGAACAACAGAACCCGAAGAGTGTCAACTCGAATCCCCTCAGGCTCCCCTTTCTTGGACCGTTCTGAGCGCTCGTCTGTGACGATGGGGTCGCAATTGGACGACCAGCCAACGACTCGAGGGAGAAGGGACTTGAGGGAATCGATTGGAAGGACGTAGGAGTCCTGCAACTGGCCCGATGCCGAGAAGGTGGTTACCCTCCTCATCTGCACGTCCCAAACACACAGCGTGCCGTCAGGGGAGGCGCCCAAGGTGCGGATTGTTCGAAATTCGCCCGGTCCATATCCAGCACGACCCACGGACCGAACAAATGTGCCGTCCCGCCCGAAATAGAGGATCTGCTTAGCTTGGCCGTCCGCCACAGCAACCATCCCTGGGCGTGCACCGCGACCAGAGAGAAGCTTACCAGCCACAACCGATCCGAAAGCCGCAGGTCCACGAGCACCTGCCCCCCCGATCCTCAGCACCTCCGCGGGGTGGGCCGGATCGGCACCGATGGTCCGGGGCATGACAGCATCGGATTCCGAGGTTGAACAGCCTCCTATCAGGAGACCCAGGACTGCCAGGACGACAGCGGTCGATCTCACGAATGCCTCTGACGAGCAGTCAAGGTGTGAGCGCTTACCAAGGCTGTAGATGGGCAGACTCCGCGATCTTCACCGGAGCCTCATCACGTCCCATTGAGACGCTATTGTCGAGCCAAGCTCGCCAATCGTCCACGTATTCCGGGGGCCACAAGATCCACCGAACTTGGCGCAGCCTGGAAGAGGCATGATGCGTGTGAAGGACCCATTCCGAGCGTCCCAGAACGATATGCCCACCCCATTTGGGTGCTCTGTGAGGGGCGGCTTCTAGCGTACAGGCGGCCTTCCCCACACTCTTGGATATGTATTGAGCCCCCCGAATTGTACCACGCTCCCCGACGAACGCCCCTTGCCTCACGCTCGGAATCCGTTGTCACTCGCGGTCGAACCGCCCCTTCAGTTCGGTGCGGAGGTCTGCCACCGCTCGGCTCACGAGGTTCCGAACCGTGCGTGGCGAGCAACCCCGGGACTCGGCTATTTCCACGATTCGCCACTCCTCGAAGTACCGGAGCCGCACCACTTCCCGGCGTGCAGGCGTAGAGATGGTCGAGAGCGGCGCCCACTGCCGCTTGGAGTTCCAGCCGATCACAGATTGTCCACCACCGCTCCGGCTCGTCCCGCGCCTGTTCCGCGGAGATTCCAGCACCCTCCAACGGAACCGAGCGGCGCACCTTGTTGGACCGGGAGTCGTTCCGAGCGACGTTGCGTATTGTGGCCAAGAGCGTCCTCCAAGCCCTCTTGTGGTCGTCTGGAATCTTGACCGTCCCCGGACAAGATCTTGAGCATCGCGTCGTGAATGATGTCCGGCGCTGTCGACGCATCTTCCATATATGGGCTGCGCACGACGAAGCGGACGAGGCGCTGCCACCTATGGGTGGCGACCCAGCTCAGCCATACTCGAGGATTTTGTGGCTCCGGACCCTCTGGTTCGCGCGTAATGCCGGAGCAAGACGCCAAGTCTCGAGAAGCAGCCGCGCGCCGGTTCTCTGCCGGCTTCGTGGGAGGCTTCTCCGCCGCTGAGACCGTCATCGCACCTCCACTGTTCGCAGGTTGCGGTGGAGGGCGAGCCGCCTACGGAACTCCTCTTTTTAGGATGCGAAAGCGGCGCTTAGATTGTCAATAACCACAGTCGTCGATCATGCACTGAGGCTCTCCTCTCGGGCCCATGTGGTCGCCGGAGGTGCGTCTACGAGACCAACATAGCCCGCAACTCCGCGCGCCCGCGTGCCGCCAGCCATGGACCATCAAGGACGTCGTGGCGGTGATAGACGGGCACAGACACCACGTCGTCGGCTCTCACCCTCCCGCTTCCACTCCACCCTGCCCCGCTTGCCCCTCTGCGACACGCGGGTTACCGTGCCTCCTAACCTTGCATGGCGATGGTATAACATGGGCACTATAGGTTGCGGAGTGAGGTCAGGCACAGACTCCGTGACCCACAGCAGGACCAGGCAGGACGGAGGAGACGATGACCCTCATCGCACTACTCGTTGTTCTCTCCACCGGGTTTCAGACCCCGCCCGACACGGCGCCGGCTCTCAAGCACGCCAAAGAGCTGCTGAAAGAGCACTACCCCCCGACGAGGGTGTATGACAAGAACATCGGAGGGACGACTCCTGCGTGCGAGGCATCGGACGTCTGGCGCTGCATGCGTGGCGATTGGAGCTGTATCGACGTCGCCTGCCTCGACGGCGACCGTCTGGAGCTGCTGAGGCGACTCCAGGCGCTCGCGCCGGAAGCCGGCAACTCCGACTGGCTCCTTCGTCAGAGGGTGGCCGTGGCCCTCAAGAGCGGAAACGTGCAGGGCGCCGCGGCCATCGCCGGGTCCTGCAGCGGCGAAGACCCCTGGTGCCTGATGCTCAGGGGCTTCACCCGTCATCGCCTGTCGCCCGGCGACGGCGTGGCCCAGTTCGACTCCGCCTTCGCCCTCCTGGGCGACAGCGTACGATGCGCGTGGACGGACCCGCGACCCACCGCCCCCCTGGATCTCCTCGATCTCGCGGGGAAATGGCGTTGTCCGGCCGATGAGGCCCAATACCGTCGATTCTGGTGGCTCGCGGACCCGCTCTGGAGCCGTCCGGGAAACGAGCGATACATGGAACACCTCTCACGGCGGGTCATGAGCCAGATGACCCAGGACGTCTACGCGCTCAGGGGCGCGAGGTTCGACCCCGGAGGCCGAAGCTCACTGTGGGAGGCCATCGACGGCGACGACCCGTGGGGCATTCCCGTGCGTCAGGGCTTTCCGAACTCGATCCTGCCTCTCGTGAACAGTCTCGGGGGGAGAGGGAAGGCCGTCACCCTGCCGGCGGTCTACGTGTACGGTGGCTACGGCTTCGTTCCCGACTCTCTTCGGTTCCTGCACCCGCTGAGCAGCACGGCGGAGGATTGGGCATTGGACTGGCGAGGTGCAGGCTGCGCATCGATGTGGACGGAAAGGGCGCGTAGGTTGAGGAGGGCCGATTCCAGAGGCTGGTTCGGCCGGGTGGAGGATCTCGAGACGTGTGGTCAGGAGCGCTACACACCGGCAGAGACCTGGCATGCCTTGCCGGAGTACCAGATCGCCGGCTTCCGGCGAGGCGCTGGACTGCTCCTCGCGTCGGCGGCCCTGGTGCCACCGGAGATCGGGCCGGTGGCACAGCTCGATGCCGCTCTGGCCGTCGCACGTCCTCAAGACCTGTCGATTCGTGTCGCGCACGCCACGGTCGATGCCCTTCGGGTGTCTCGGACACGCCTGAGCGTTCCCGACACCGACGGTCGGCTCGCGAGCCTCGAGGTCGTCGGTCCCGACGACGTCGCCCGAACGCGATTCGCCATGGCGCCCCTCCCTCCCCTGGACGAGGGTTTCGGGCTCTCGGACATCGCCCTGGTGAACCCCGGAGCGGAGCCCGACACCGCCGCCGTCGAGAAGAGTCTCCTGCCGTTCCACGAGTTCACCCGCGACCAGCCGGTCGGGGTCTATCTCGAGGCCTACGGACTCCGCCCGGGCGAGCAAGTCGACGTCACCCTCACCCTGGGGGACCAGGGCGCCGGGGTGTTCGGGAAGATCGGCCGATTCCTGCACCTCAGCTCCGGACCGAAGCCCGTGAGGGTCACCTGGCGGGGCCGGGCTTCCGAGGGCGCAGGCCCCTCCGGGGCCTCGCCGCTCTTCCTCACCGTGGACCTCAAGAACGTCGCCTCCGGCGACCATCGGATGGTCGTGGAGGTGAAGCGGAGCGACGGGCAGGTCGCCGAGGCGGTGCGGGACGTCGTTGTCGAGTAGGACGTGTAGGCGTTCCCGTGTTGCGCCAAGATCATAAGCGGCTTACGTTTTGCCATGGATGAAGTCCGCAAGTACCTGGCAAAGATCGGTCGCGCCGGCGGTCGGAAGAGCCGCCGCAAGCTTGACCCGGACACGGCGCGAGACATGGTGCGGGTACGTGAAGCCCGCCGAGCGTTCAGGCGCTACCGGACGATGTGCTTCTGGTCGTGCCGGCCCGACCTGCAGATTGGGCTTCCCGACGTGCCCTGGGTGGCCGAACAGCTCATGAAGCACGGGGACCGCGCGGCCTGGCGGATCGGAGCACGCCTGTGCCGCTGAGCCCCTTTCAAAGCGAGCTCCTGGCCGAGCTCGCCAGGTCGCCGACCGACGATCGGTATCTGGCCGGAGGAGCCGCGCTGCACTTCGCGCCCAACTCGACCCGCGTCAGCGACGACCTCGACTTCTTCCACGACAGTGAGGCACGCGTCGCCTCGGCGTTCGCCTCCGACCGCGCGCATCTGGAGGCCGCCGGCTATGCGGTTCAGGTGGGCCTGACGTTGCCGGGATTCGTCCGTGCCACCGTCGGCCGCGACGGTCAGGCCACCCGGGTGGATTGGGCACACGATTCCGCGTGGCGCTTCATGCCGCTGGTGCGCGATCCTCTGGGCGGCCTTCTCCTCCACCCGGTGGACCTGGCCATCAACAAGGTGCTGGCTCTGGCGGGGCGGGACGAGCCGCGGGACTTCGTCGACACCCTCTTCGTTCACGAGAGGGTCCTGCCGCTCTCCGGCCTCTGCTGGGCGGCCGTCGGGAAGGACCCGGGCCTCACGCCCCTGTCCCTGCTCGAGCTTCTCAAGCGCCGGGGGCGCTACCATCCGGAGGACTTCACCCGCCTGCAGCTCATTGAACCCTTCGACCTTCCGGCAGCGAAGCAGACGTGGCTCGCGGCGCTTGCCGACGCCGAAGCGCTCGTCCGGCAGCGACCGCCCGAAGAGCTCGGCTGCCTCTACTACGCACCGAGCGACGATCGCTTCGTGGTACCGGAGGCGGACCGTACCCTGGACACCCAGGGGCTCGTCCTGCACTTCGGGGCGCCGGGCGGGGTGATCCCCCGGGTAGCGGACGACGTGGGTGGCGCGGCGCGGAGCCAGGAAGTCTGACGGATCTGCCTCAATGCCCCGAATGCGGTGTCACACCGGTGCCCTCCTTCCTTATGCCGATGCGAACCACGTAGGGCGTGTCGAGTGAGTCACGCACGACGCCGTACAGCGCGTCGTCAGTGAGGCACATCGGCTCGAAGCGGGACAGGTCGACGTCCGTCTCCACCGGCCCGAGGAAGACGCCGTCCGGTGCGAAGACGTCGAACGTGGCCTTGTCCGGGCCGAGGGTGCGCTTCACCCACCAGTGACCGTCGGGCGCCACGTGGACGTTGTCGAACGCCGGGTACGACTTCGGCACCTGCCCGCGCCGGAGCGCGGCCGCGGTTCCGCCGGGCAGATGGGCGAGCCGCTCGTCGAGTGCCGCCGCCGGGATCGCCACCGGCTCGTAGGCGCGCTCGATGAGCAGGAGGGTGTCCCCATCGAGGCGGAAAGCCCCGAAGCGGTAGTCCCCACCTCCGGGCCAGCCGATGAAATGCGAGGTCCCGGTCTGGAGATGCAACTCCGGCTGGCGCGTGAAGGGGATGGGTTGGACCAGCCACATCCCCGACGATTCCGACTTGAACACGGCCGGAGCGGAGAGCGGTTCGACCGAAGGCAGCGTGTCCAGCGCCTGGAAGTTCGTGGGGTCGCGACGGATCGCCATGACCGCTCCGGTGCGACGTCGCGGGTCGGTCACGATCTGAAGCACCCGGCCCACGGAGTCGAAGACGACGGGCTCCCTGGGTGGCGCCCTTGGGGGCAACGGATGGGCCGCGACCAGGGCGCCGGCCGTGTCGAACGACTGGATCCGCCCTTGCCGGGGATCGGAGACCCACATCGACCCGTCCGGCGCAGGGGCGATGGCCATCGGCAACGTGAACTCACCGGGCCCTTGGCCGGCCCGGCCGATGGTGCGGACCGGGCGCCCGTCGGCGTCGAAGACGCGGATGTCGGCGCTCATGGCGTCGACGACCCAGATGCGACCGAGCGGGTCGACAGCCAGTGCCGAAATCCGACCGAATGCGTCCGGGCCCGTCCCCCAGCGTTGGCCGATGCGGAGCTCCTCCTCCAGGCGCCAGTGCCTGCCCGCCGGCCACGAGCCTGTCCTGCCGTTGTGCACCACGAGGCCGCCGCCCGCGAGGGTATCCACCACGACGTTCTCCGGGCGGTTCGGCGAGCTCGAGCCGCCGCACCCGGCAAGGACGCCGCCAGCGGCCACGCACAGGACGGCCCCAAGCCTACGAGGCACTCCCCGTCGTCTCTTCTCCATGTTATCGCGCCACCTATGGCACCACACCGTGCCACGGATGACGGCGCAGCGTCTCCGTGCCGGAGGCGTCCACCTCCACCGTGTACACCGAGGCCGCCCCGAAACCCACGATCGCCACATTCGGCGCCACCATGAGCCGGGCCACGAGTCTGCCTCGCCGGTCGACCACGTCGTACTGTCGGTCCGGGCGGCTCGAGACGGGCGCGCGTCGGATCAGGAGATTCCCCCGGGGCATGCCCAACAGGGTGGGGGCGTGGAATCGATGCCCCCCGCCATAGTTGTCCATGGTGAACGGGGGCACGACCCTCGGCCAGTCCAGCCGATCCGCGAACTCACAGCTACCACGCAGCGCGTCGAGGGCGAAACACCGCTCCGCCTCGTCGACGCGCCGCGGCGTGAACGGCAGTGGATCGCCGAGGATCCATCGGCCGTCCGCCGACCGCCAATCGACACGATACGGGTCCATACGTGCCACCGCGACCCACTGGTCCGGGAAGTACCGGGCCATCTCATGGGTGCGGTAGGGATTCCCGAGGAAGAGCGTGCCGTTGTGATACGGTACCTGCGCGGCATCGTTGGCGAAGTGGGCCGGGCCCCTCAGGCGGGCCACCGTGTCGACCCGGGCCCCGTCGGGATCCCCGAGAAGGGCGACGAGCGTGTCGGCCGGCTCCAGGTACTTCCGGGGGTCGTACGGATGGGGCCGTGAACCCAGGACACGCCCCGTCGAGTCACATCCATCGAGGTTGGGGCCGAGCTCCGCCACCAGGCCGGCGAGACGATCGAAGAACCGCACCACGGCCGTGTCCGCCAGAACCGCCCATTCGCGGGTCATCGCATTGGTATACAGGGTCGAGTCGCCCCGCAGGGGACACAAGCGGCTCGGACGACTCGACTCCGTGAGCCGGCTCGGGGGCGCCAGCGCGCGGGCGTGGCCGCCGTCCCAGTCGATCCGCACCAATCGCAGCGCCTGGTAGTCCGCCACCAGGACGCCGCCGTCGGCGAGCTCGCGGATGCTGCTGACACCGCCGAACCGGACGGCCGGGCCCAACTCTTCAGATGAGGCCACGCGGTCCGGCGCTGCCAGCCGGATCGTGGTGATCTCCTGCGCAGCGACGGGGGCGCTCAGGGTCATTACGAGCACCAGCCCGAACACGGCGGCCTGACAGATTGACCTCGCTGCGCAATTCGGGGCAGACTGCACGCGGCTCACGGATCTACGAGGCATACCCAGGCTGTGCCTGCCAGATGGACAGGGGCCAATCCCTTTGAGGGCGGAGCAACTCCCTACGCCCGCGGTATCTAGGCCTTGGACTTCCATCAGCTGGTGATGAACTGCTGAACGTCTTGCGCCGTCGCCTATCGGTTGCTGCCCGCATGCGTGAGGACCAACGCAATCCTCAGCAACACTGCCATGCCGGGTCTCCCTCAAAGCAAGTCAGAGGGGGAATCTCGCAAAAGCTGTAGCACGCTCCGAGCCCGCCATATTCGTTTATACAGCGGACGTTCCTGGTGAGCTGGTCTGGGCAGTCTTCGCCTGTGCCGAGGCAGATCCAGTTGCCGAAGAATGCGCCTGCTGCGTGGGCAGGCCGAGGACTTGCCAGCGCCATCCACCCGAGTGCAATCACAAACATTGCCTTGAAACGCAGTTGACGCCACATGGTTCCTCCGAGTCAGTAAGACGTGAATAGTGATGGAAATCACCAACAGACTTGATCTCGTCGCTTGGTTCATCCTTGGCCCTGGAGCGAGCGACTCCTCTACCGCTTGGCGAAAGGCTCTTGGCCAGTAATCACGTCCTCTACCACCTTCGCCAGGGAATCGTAAGGCGGCGTACTCAAGCGCCATCCATTGATGAGGACAGTAGGAGTTCCACGGACCCCTATGGCCTTGCCCAGGGACAGCCCCTTCTCGATGCGCGGAAAGGTCTGGTGCGCGGAGGTGCACCGTGCAAAGCTCAGGGTGTCGCGGATGCCTGCATCCCGCGCATACGAGGACCATGTCTTGAGTCCCAGAGAGTCCTGCTGCGCATACAC
This sequence comes from uncultured Gemmatimonadales bacterium, assembly GCA_963751265.1. Taxonomy (GTDB): domain Bacteria; phylum Gemmatimonadota; class Gemmatimonadetes; order Longimicrobiales; family Gaopeijiaceae; genus SZUA-318. The sequence goes on from CAVVTU010000010.1 coordinate 12,684, forward strand.
GGCATCGACGAATGCCCCAAAACGATGTTCTTCCTGCCCGGCGCACTCGGCCGCCACAGCTGCGGGCCTCGCGAACCGATGCATCTGGAGGGGATAGTGGACAAATACTAGCGCCATACTGTCGCCGTGCTCGGTGCTGAGCCGTCTCGCCGCATCGTGGAAGGTCCTGCAGAAGCTGCATTGTAGATCGGCAAACTCCACGATCTTCACCGGGGCGTCATCACGTCCCATCAAGACGCCATTGTCGAGCCAAGATCGCCAATCGTCCACGTATTCCGGGGGGCCACCAGGATCCACCGAACTTGCGCTGGCAGCGCCGTTTGTGAAGAACTGTCTGTCCACGGCAACCGCGGCAATGGCCAGAGCTGCCACGACCAGGGAGAGGTTGAGGATCAACTCCACGCGTTCCTTCGTCTGGCTCATCGGGCCCCTCTCACGTTCCGAACGGATCCCCGTACCGAGCGCGCGCTCTGCAGAGGATTCCTTCCAGTGTGGAGGCAGCCTCCGCCGCACTTTCGGATATGTATTGAGCCCCCCGGATTGTACCACGCTCCCCGACGAACGCCCCTTGCCTCACGCTCGGAATCCGTTGTCACTCGCGGTCGAACCGCCCCTTCAGTTCGGTGCGGAGGTCTGCCACCGCTCGGCTCACGAGGTTCCGAACCGTGCGTGGCGAGCAACCCCGGGACTCGGCTATTAGCAATACGTAGTCGAACGAAGTGGAGGCACG
>CAVVTU010000011.1:0-353685 GCA_963751265.1 uncultured Gemmatimonadales bacterium
CCCCTGATGGACATTCCGCATCATTGCACGGCAGTGGCCAAATAGCCACATTCTGCACTCGGTGCAATTCTTGCATTATTATGTGGATTCAGCACGCCCCCTGCCCTTTTGTCGCTCGGATCTCTTGGATCAGAACCTACGCCTCCATGGCCACGAGGGGGAGCCCATACCGTCCCCGACACGAACCGTCCTGATTCTGGACGAGGCCGTGACGTTCGGAGGCTCCATTGTCTCGACCGCCGCCCTGATTCGCGTTCTGGACCGGGCGCGCTTCCGAGTTGTGTTCGGGACGGCGGCAGGCGAGGAACACGTCAGAAGCAAGCTGAAGGAGGCCAGCGCCTTCACATCGGTTGTGGTGGCCCGGAAGACCCTCGACTACAAGAGGATGGCGGCTCTGCGAGGTGCTCTGCTCAGAGGCCGGGAGGGGCCCTTGAAGAAGCTGCTGGTCATGGGTCTCTACGGGATGCGCCTCCTGCTGAATGTCCCGTACATGTTGAAGGTGCTCTACACGATCATCCGATACCGAGTCGACCTCGTTCAGATCAACAACGGGTGGGGTAATGACGAGGCGGCCATCGTGTGCGGGATTCTGGGTATCCCTAGAATCCGGTACTTTCGTGGGTACTACCCCAAGATGCTCAACATCGAGCGCTTCCTCTTCCGGCGACGTCCGTGCCGGTGCATCTCCGTCTCCGAATACGTGCGCTCCCGGGCCATCGAAGATGGCGTGCCTCCGGAGCTGATCGTGGCTGCCACTCCGCCTGCCATTCCGGACTCGACGCCAGACCGGGCGGGTGCCGACACACGGCGGCGCTACGGCATCCCCCCGGAGGCTCCCGTCGTGGGTATGTTCGGCAGAATCATCCCCTGGAAGGGGCAGAAGGAGTTCGTGCGCGCCGCGGCCCTGGTAGCGAAGGAGATGCCCGATGTCTGGTTCCTGTTCGTGGGCGACATCTCCGATGGCGATCAACAATACGCGGACGAGCTGAACACGCTCATCGCCGAGTCCGGGTTCCAGGAACGCGTTCGGTTCACGGGCTACGTGGACGACGTGGACGCGCACTACGAGGCGGTGGATCTCGTGGCCCACGCGTCGATCCTGCCCGAGCCCTCGGGGCGAGTGGTCTTCGAGGCCATGAGTCACGCCACCCCGCTGGTAGCTTCGAATCTCGGTGGCCCGAAGGAGTTCATCGACGACGGGGTCGACGGGTTCGTCGTGGATCCGACGGACGCCGAGGTGTTCGCCGCCCGCATCATGGAGCTGCTGCGCAACCCCGTACGCCGCCGCGAGATGGGGGAGTTGGCCAAAACGAAACTCGCCGATCGTTTTGGACCGCAAGCGTACGGGGAGGCGATCATGCGCGTGTACGACGCGGCCCTGTCATCGCCGTGACCCGCAATTTCTGGAGCCTGATGTGTCCGTCCTCGTAACCGGAGCCGCCGGTTTCATCGGATCCCACCTCGTAGATCACTTACTGGACGACGGCATCGAAGTCGTGGGCCTCGACTGCTACGACGACTTCTACGATCCCGGCGTGAAGGAGCGGAACCTCGCCGCCGCACGCGACCGCGGAGGGTTTCGCGAAGCCCGGATCGACCTGCGCGACCGCCGGGCGCTGGATGGTTTGCCCGACTCGGTCGAATCGGTCATCCATCTCGCGGCGCGCGCCGGCGTGCGCCCCTCCATCGAGGACCCGGAGCTCTACGCCAGTGTGAACGTCGGGGGAACCGTCGCGCTCCTCGAGTGGATGCGCGCACGGGGCATTCGAGACCTGGTGTTCGCGTCGTCGTCGTCCGTGTACGGCAACCGTCACGAGGTCCCCTTCTCCGAGACGGACCGTGTGGATACGCCCATCTCGCCCTACGCCGCGACCAAACGGTCGGGAGAGCTCGTTTGCCACACCTATCATCACCTGTTCGGGATGTCCGTGGTGGCACTGCGTTTCTTCACGGTGTACGGCCCTCGTCAGAGACCGGACCTGGCCATCCACAAGTTTTCGCGGATGATGAGGGATGGCGCGCCCATCCCGATGTTCGGTGACGGAAGCACCGAGAGGGACTACACGTACATCGACGACATCCTGGAGGGCGTGAGGGGCGCCATGGACTTCGTGGCGGCGCAGGAACCGGTCTTCGAGATTATAAATCTCGGGGAGAGTCGCACGGTCTCGTTGCAGGAGATGATCGGCACGCTCGCCGAACAGCTCGGCCTCGATCCGACCATCCAGCGTATGCCGGAGCAGCCGGGGGACGTGCGCCGGACCTTCGCGGACGTTCGAAAGGCGGGGGCACTCCTCGGCTATCAGCCCACGACCACGTTCCGCGACGGGATCCGACGCTTCCTGGACTGGTTCGACGAGCAGCCGAGCGTGTCGTAGCCACCCGCCGTTCAAACCTGGATAGACGATGTTCCCGACGTTTGTGGTCATCGGCGCCGCGAAATGCGGCACCACGAGCCTGTGCGACCTCATTGCCGGGCACCCGGAAGCCTTCGTGACCGACCCGAAGGAACCGCACTTCTTCTCGAGCAAGACCGACGAGGAGTATCGGGAGCGACGTTCGTGGTACGAGAGCCTCTACGAAGGAAGCGAAGCCTGCAGGGCCCGGGGGGAAGGGAGCACGAGCCAGACGAACCCACATCGTGTTTCGTTCGCGGCCGAACGGCTCTCCGCCGCCGTCCCGGACTGCCGCCTGATCTACATGGTGCGCCACCCCGTGCGCAGGCTGGAGTCCGACTGGAAGATGCGGTCCAACTACGGACGAGTGTCCGCGCCCATATCCGATGCGGTCAGCCAGCACCCGTCCCTCGTTACGTACGGCTTGTACTGGCAGCACCTGAGTCACTACCGGCGCCGTTTCAGCGACGAACAGATCCTGGTGGTGTTCCTGGAGGACTTCACCGCCGATCCCAACCGCGAGCTCCGCCGGGTCTTCCAGCATATCGGTGTGGACCCGAGCTACACTCCACCCGACGCCGACAAGCCCCGCATGGCCGCAAAGGACTTCAGGAAGTACGGCCGCGTCGCGAACTGGCTCAGGAAGCTTCCGGGATTCGAGGCGATGAAGGCTGCCCTGCCACAGGGCATGGTGAGGACCGTCAAGGGCCTGACCACGCGCCCGGTGAAGTTCGAGGTGGCCTGGGACCCCACGATCCGCCAATCCGTCTCGGAGGGGTTCCGGGAGGACTCCGCGGCGCTGCTGGCGTACTGCGGCAAGCCCCCGGACTTCTGGAAGCTGTAGAGCTAGAGCTACCCGAGCTCGGCCAGGGCCCTGAACTCCTCACTCTCGTGGATCAGCTCGTCATAGGGGCCCGAGGCGACCACCCGCCCGTCTTCGACCAGGTGAATGCAGTCACATTCGCGAACCGTGCTCAGCCGGTGGGCGACCAGGATGATGGTCTTCTGTCCTCCGAGGTTGTGCACGGCGTCCATCACGGCGCGCTCGGTGAGGTTGTCGAGCGCGCTGGTGGCTTCGTCGAGGATCAGAAGCTGAGGGTCACGGTACAGAGCGCGGGCAATGCCGATCCGCTGTCTCTGGCCGCCCGAGAGGCGCACTCCGCGCTCACCGACCGGTGTCGCGTAGCCCTCGGGCAGGTCCCGAAGTATGAAGTCGTGGAGGTTGGCGATCTTCGCGGCTCGCTGGACCGCGTCGCGATCCACGGCCCGTGGGGATATCCCGAACGCGATATTCGCCTCGATGGTGTCGTCCGCGAGGAATATGCTCTGTGGAACGTAGCCCACGCTTCGTTGCCAACGGGGCATCTGACCGCTCGAAATCTCCTCTCCGTCGACGATCAAGGCTCCCGAGTCGGGCTCCAGCAGGCCGAGGAGCACGTCCACGATCGTGGTCTTGCCCGATCCGGTCGACCCGACCAACCCGTGGGTGGTGCGCGCGGGGACCTTCAGCGTGAGTCCTTGCAGCGCCGCGTGGGACCCCTCGGGATACGTGTACGTGCAGTCTCGCAGTTCGAGCGCCTGCTGGAGCGAAAGCCTGGGCGAGTCGCCGTGGCAGCGCTCGCCTCCGTCCGCGGCCGCTCTCTGCCCAGCGAGCCGAGGTCTTCGCACAGTGAATCCAGGGCCGCCTCGGCGAACCGCATCTTGGAGACCGACTGGAAGACGGACTGGAGCGCGGGCATGAGTCTATATCCCGCCAGGGCGAAGAGGGACAGCACGGGCAGAACGCTCTGAAAGTCCCCTCGGGTCCCGAGAAGGTACAGGATCGCCAGAAGCATGGCGCCGAAGAGAATCCCCTGCATCGCAAAGGACGGCAACTGGCTGATGAGGCTCGCCGAAATCTGGGTGTCGGCAAATCGCTGGGATGGAACCCCGAAACGAGACACGAACTGATTCTCCAGTCCGCCGACCTTCACATCCTTGATTCCGCCCAATGCCTCCTGAAGCACCCTGTAGCGGGCATGGGCCGCATCCCGGCGCTCCATGCCGATCCTGCGGAGCTTCGTGCGGCTGGCGAGCTCCACCACTCCATAGAACCCCCCCAGGACGAGCGCCGCGCCGATGGCCAGGAACGGCTCCACGGCCACGAGCAGCGCGACCAGACAGACGGTGACCAGAAGGCCCGATACGGCCTGCATGGCGGGCAGGAGCGCACCGGTCACGACCTGGTTCACCTCCGTCAACACACCCGCGGAGAGCTCGGCGCTGTGGCGGTTGAGAAACCACTCGTAGGGTTGCCCGAGATACCCGGCCATCAAACGACAGCCCCACGAGTGGTTGCGGTTCTGCGAGAACCGCGCCTGCGCCCACACGCCGAGCATCTTCATGACGAGAGACACGGTGAAGACCACGAATACCGCGACGCCCAGAAAGAAGAGGAAGCTCTCTCGCGAGCTGAAGCCGAGCGTCCGGTAAACGGCCGCGAGGGTCTTGTTCGTTTCCACGACCTGGGGCCTCGACAGCACCGCGATGAAGGGCATGATGGACGCCACCCCACCGGTCTCCATGAGGGCGACCAGGAGAACCAGGGCGAACACGATCGCCGCCCTCCGGCGCTCGCGTGCGTCCAGGATGCTGAAGAGCTTCGGGTAGGTGCTCAACATCAAGCTCTGCTCCGATCGGGCATCATGCGGCTCCCCCTTCGCGGAAGGACGGGTGCCGAGGTGTGTAGATAACCTCCAACGCCCCGGCGCGGTAGTCGCCATGGTGGACGCACGCTCCTCCGCGACAGTATTGTTGAGCAGGCAGTAATCCACCCACCCGGGGCGGTTGCGTCGACTCTCCGCAGTACCTAGTACTGCTTTGCGCTCTCCGAGAGGTGGCGCCCCCCAACCGTGAAGGCACTGCGTGAAGCTCATCGTACTCAACTACCACTTCCCTCCGGATCCCTCCATGGGCGGGATGAGGTGGGCGGGGCTGGGAAAGTACATGGCCCGGTCCGGGGCGGAGATCCACGTCGTCGCCTCCGGACCGCGCGACGCGACGGATCACGTGGCATCGGGCGTGGTCGTGCACCGTTGCGTGCGCCGCCGCACCTTGAACGACCTCTATCGTGCGGCCGTGAGCGGGCACCGGCCACAGACACCTCGGAAGCCTGCCGGTCACAACCCAGGAAATGCGGAGGGTGGCCGGGGCTTGTTCACCGTGCTGCGCGGGGAGCTTTCCTGGCTTCTCGCCTTTCCCGACGAGGGTCGCGGATGGCTCCTGAACGCGCTCCGTACGGCGCTTCCCCTCGCGAGACAACGTGGGACGACGGCCGTCGTCTCCAGCGGACCCCCGCACACCGTACACCTGATCGGAGCGCTGATTGCGGCCTGGCGTCGGCTGCCCCACGTGGTCGATCTGCGTGATCCGTGGGGAACCCATCGCTACGATCCGAAGATCTGGAGCCGGGGCATCCACGCGTACCACGTGGGCCGCTTTGCCCTTCCGCTCCTCGAGCGTCTCGTGTTCAGGCGAGCGAGCGTGGTCGTAGCCAACACGCGGCGCCTGCAGGAGCTGCTGACGTCCCGGTACCCGAAGACCCGCATCGAGTGGATTCCCAATGGCGTGGATCTCGAGGGGGTTTCCAGCGCGGATGGCCGACCTCCGTTCCCGGGCTTGAGCATCGCGTACGCCGGCACGCTGTACGGGGGACGGGCGCTGGGAGCCGTGATGAGGGCGTTCGCGGAGTTTCTGGATCGGCACCCCGAGGCTCGTGACGCGGGATCGCGCATCAGGGTGGCCGGGCACATGGAGGAGGAACACGCTGAGGTCTTTCTGGCGCAACGACGGCAATTGGGCCTCGATGACTCCGTGGAGCACGTCGGCATGCTCCCCCGGCGGGAGGCCCTGGATCTCGCGCGGGCTTCGTCGGTTTCCCTGGTGCTCGCACAGGCCCAGGAGCTGCAGGTCCCGGGAAAGATCTACGAGCTTGCTGCCCTCGGAGGACCGGTGCTCGTGCTTTCGGAGAAGGAAAGCGCTTCGGCGGACGAGGCGCTCAGGCTGGGCCTACAGTGGGCGGAGCCAGACGATCATGAGGCCCTGCTCGGCATCCTCGAGGCACTCTGGTCCGGAAAAAGCGCGCGGCGCCCCGAGTTGGTGGCGCAGATCGGCTATGACGCCATCGCCCATGACATGGAGGACGTGATCGGGCACGCCGTCTCCCCTGGGCGTCGATCTGCCGGCGTCCTGCCCGGTACACACATGGTCCCGGACGGTGACTCCCACGACACGGACTGACGGGAATCACCGCTTCGCTCCCGACATCCGTTCCCTGAGGCTCTCGACGATCCGCTCGGCCGCCCTGCCGTCCCAGCCCGCGGGAGCGGCTTCACCCAAGCTCGGCCTGGGTTGCGCTCGCATGTCGTCGTAGGCGGCCCGGATGGCCTCCGGCGTCGGAGGCCATCGTACCATCCTGTTGGTTCCCTCGAGCACGGTGATCGGACGTTCCGTGGTCTCACGAAGCGTCGCGCAGGGTACGCCCAGCACGGTCGTCTCTTCCTGGACGCCGCCCGAATCCGTGAAGACGCCGAGGGCGCCGTCCATGAGGCACAACATCTCGCGGTAGCCGAGCGGCTCGGTGACCACGAGGTGCTCCAGAAGCGACTCGAGGCCGAACGAATGGATGCGCTCTCGGGTCCGTGGATGAAGGGGCAACACGACCGGAAGCTCGGCGGCAAGATCCGCCAGGCCTCCCAGAATGCCGCTCAACCGCCCCTCGGAGTCCACGTTCGACGGTCGGTGGAGGGTGACGACCACGTAGCGCCGCTCGTGCAACTGCAGACGTGCGAGAACGTCGCTCTGGCGGGCCCTGGGAAGCTCCCACATGAGCGTGTCGATCATCACGTTGCCGGCAAAGACGATTCGATCCGCCGGAATGCCTTCGGCGACCAGGTTCTCCTCGGCCTCCGCAGAGGTGGTCAGGAGTAGATCGGACAGGCGGTCCGTGAGAACACGATTCACCTCTTCGGGCATCGCCCAGTCTCGGCTCCTCAGGCCCGCCTCGACATGGGCGATGCGACAACCCAGCGAGGGTTGAAGCTTGGCAGCCACCAGAGCGCAGGCCAGAGTGGAGTTGACGTCTCCCACCACCACGACCCAGTCCGGGTGGGTCTCCAGCAGAACCGGTTCGAACGCCTGCATGATACGGGCCGTCTGGTCGGCATGCGTGCCCGATCCGACCCCCAAGTGAAAGTCCGGCTGCGGAAGTCCAAGCTCGTCGAAGAACGAGGCCGACATCCGGAAGTCGTAGTGTTGGCCCGTGTGCACGAGCATACCCCGATCACCGCGCTCCTCGAGCGCCCGCAGGACGGGAGCGACCTTCATGAAGTTCGGGCGGGCGCCGGCGACGACGAGCGCTTTCATGGTCTGCGGTTCGGGGCCGGCGCCAAGATGATCACCCTGGCGGCGATACGAGAAAGAGCCCGCTTCGCGCACGCTAGAAAGCCACTGCAGGGTTGAGTGCGTGTGTTCATCATCGAGCTCATGACAGGTTCGTGGGTGAAGCGCGAGAAGACGGAGGACGCCGGTCCCGACAACGGCCATCGAGGTCCATATTCGGGTATCAGCAACAGGACACCCCTCGCCCCACTCGGGGATCTCCCGGCAACGACTTGCCTGTCACCAGCAACTAGAGCCTCCCCGGCCGCCACCCAGGGTGGAGCGCAGGGCCGCGCGGGCAAGGTGGCGCGGGTCCAGGAGGGCCAGGTGGGGGAAGCCGCGCACGACCTCCCACCAACTCCGGCTGTAGGCCCATAGCCCCTCCCGCGACGCGGCGTAGAGGAGGGATCGCGTCGTCGGTCCGAACGCGCTCCGGGTCGCCGCCCGCTCCTCCCCACTCAGGGCGAGAGCGTCCCTGCTCCTCCACATCTTCACGAGCACGCGGTGGCGGCTGAGCATCGTGCGGTGCGCGAACCTGGGGTGCGTCGAATTGTCGTCATGCCGACGCGTCTCGGCGAGCACGGCAGGCACGTGGGCCACGCGCCCCTCGCGGGACAGGCGAATGAACAGGTCCCTGTCCTCGACGAACGGAAGGAGCTCGTCGAAGGGCCCGGTCCGCTCGAGAGCCTCGCGCGACACTAGGCTAGCGGCCACCGGGACGTAGCTTCCACCGATCAGAGAGGCATAGAGCGGACCGAGCAGCCACACCTCATCTTCTCGGGACAGCACCTCGACACGGTCGAAGGCCGGGCCGGGGAAACGCCCCACCTCCTCGCCGTCCGGGGTTGTGATGCGGCTGATCCCGAAGGCGAAGCTCAGGTCGGCGTACACTTCGAACGCGCGCTCCAGCCGCGCGAGATGCTCGGGCTCGATGACGTCGTCGGCGTCGAGAAACGCGACGAGATCGGTCCGGATCTTGGTCAGGCCGGTGTTGCGCGCCGCAGGTGGTCCGCGGTTCTCTTGGCGCACCAGCTCGACCGGCAGCGACCGGGAGGCCGACCATTGCGACACCACGCCGCATGTGTCATCCGTGGAGCCGTCGTCCACCACCACGATCCGGTCCGCCGGGCGCGTTTGCCTCGCCACGGCATCGAGGGCGTCGCATACGAACCGCTCGGCGTTGTACGCCGGGATGAGCACTGCGATCGACCGTGCGCGCCCGCCCACCCCCGCAATCTCCCTGCGCACTCCGCTCATCGGGCATCCCCCGATCGCGGGTGTCGATGCAAACGGCCCAGGAGGCGCCCGACGCTCCGTTTTGGATTGCCCAAGACGTCCAGCAACTCCCACGCAATCGCCTTCAGCATCTTTCCCGCCGGCGGACGGTATCCGATCGTGTTCCAGCCCTTCTTATGGTACGCCCGGAACGTCGAGCCGCTGAACATCCTGCGGGCCAGGTACTGGAGGTACTCGCGCTCCGTCGTCTCCCGCACCGCACGAGCCGCAGAAGCCTCCAGGAAGCGGTCGGCGTACAGCCGGGCCCGTAGGAACCGGTCGAGCACCCAGGGGTCGTGCTCACTCACGGACGATGTGATCGATTCGTTGTCGGTCCGGCAGAAGGACAGGACGGCGTGCACGAACCCCAGGTCCCACCGCTCCAGGATCCTGAACAACGCGTCCGTGTCCTCGTGTAGATGGGTCTCCGAGAAGAAGGCGGGCTCTGCGCGCACAAGGTCAGCCCGGTACATCACGGTCGTCGGCGAGCCGAATACCGCGATCCCCCGCTCGAAATACGTCCGCACCACCTCGCGGCCGTCCAGAACCGTCGTGCCGGGCGGCACGGGTCCTCCTCGGACGCCGTCGCCGTGCATGAAGTACGAGGTGACGTAGCCACACCGCGGATTCGCCGCCGCCACCTCGACCATCCGTCCGAGGCACTCCTCGAAGATCCAGTCGTCAGCCTGAACGATCTTGCAGTACGCGCTCGACGTCGAGATCTGCCTCAGTGCGTGGTTGTAGTTGTCCACTTGGCTCAGGAAGCGCTCGTTGTCCACCACCCTGACGCGCTCGTCAAGCGCCGCGAAGCGGCGGGCGATCTCGTCCGACCCGTCCGTGCTGCAGTTGTTGACGAGGACGTATTCCCACGTGTCGTACCGCTGGGCCAGCACACTCTCGATGCACTCGCCGAGGTACGCCGCCGTGTTGTAGAACGGTGTCACTACACTCACCTGCGGATGGACGACGGGTGCCATGGGCGGCTACGCGGGCAGGATCAGATCGTACTGCTCAGCGAGCGCGCACCGATGTTCTGCGCTCCGCGCCGCAAGGCTCTCGGCGATTGTCCCGCGGCCCGCCATTGCCCGGTCGAAGGCTTCCTGCAACTGGTACACTTCTCCCTCGTCGATGTCGAAACAGAATTCGCCCAGGCCCATGGTGTCCATCAGGACCGTGACCTTCGGATGATACGACATCGCCACCGCCGGCACCGAAAGGGACAGCGGCAGGAGAACGCCGTGGAATCGGGACGCCACCACCAGGTCCAGCGGCGCCAGGCACTCCATGAGATCGGACACAGTATCGATCTTCGGCACCCGGAAGTCCACGCCCTCACGCACGTCGCGCCCGTCCCGCATCTGTCGCACAACGTCGGTGATGACCGGCGGGTCGTGCCTTGCCTCTCCGACATAGAACACCACGACCGCGTTTCGCTCCTCGATCACCCACCCCGTGAAGTCCGCGAGCTTGCGCACGTACTCGCGGTAGAGGCGCGGATCGGGGCCCGGCTGGGGTGACATCCTCGGATCTCGGTGGGGCATCGGCCCGATGCCGACGGTCGGTCGGTCTCCCGGAACGCGCCGGGTTTCGGACAAGGGGAGGCTGAACGCCAGATCAGGGAAGACGCGGCCCGGGTCTCGGATTCCGATCCCCCGGATCAACTCACGTGACTCCTCGTCGCGGTAGGATCGATATGCCGCCCTGGACAGGGCCCACCGAAGGAAACGCTTGCTCCAGGACGAGAAGATCGGCCCGGCGCCCACGCTGACGAACGCCACCGGGACGCGCGCGGCCTGGGCCAGCAGCGTCCACCGCAGGAGGTTGAGCGGGTGCGCCCGCGCGCCCCCCCACGCGTCGTCGAGCTGTCCACCGCCGGAAACTATGAGCAGATCCAGCCTTCGCAGCATCCCGAAAGCCCGCGCGTCGAACCCGAACTCGCGCCTCACGTCGTCGAGCCTGCTCCCTTCGGGTCGGAAGGCCTGCGGGGATATCGGGAAGGCCGCGATCTGGTGCCGATGCGCGGTATCCTCCGGGTTCAGGGAGATCCCCACAATCTCCGCGCCGGGTTGCCGATCCCGGATGTTGGCGATCATGGCATCCTGGGTCGCGGCATCGCCCAGGTTCCCGAACCCGAAGGGTCCTAGCACGCCGATCTTGGACTTTCGCATCCCTGCCACCATCCGGCCCCTCATGCCAGTAGCCTGCAGCCTCGATGTGGTGGCCTCGCACTATCCGTCACGGGCCGCCACACTTGGCTCGGGACCTGCCTGCACCTCGTGCCTCGTCAGCCTCGGATACAGGTTGGCGGACCCGCGGACATCGACACGGCTGTTCACGAAGAAGGTGGTCGCCGGCGACCAGCGATCGTACTCCCGCTGGATGTCGTAGCGGTAGACACAGCACCCCAGGTGGAACGTGCCGTGGGAGAGGTGTAGGTCCAGTCGGAAGGAGCAGTCGAAACGGCCTCCCGCCTCCAGCGAGAACGTGCCCGCGCCCAACCGCTCGGTCGACGTGTTGAACACCTCGTACTGGTCGTCATCGAAGAGAAACAGCACCACCGCGAGCCGATGCACGGGTACCCGCGCCTCCACGGCGATATCCACACGCACGCTCTCGCCCGGGATCACCTCGACGGCCTCGCTCCCGTCCTCACAGACCATGGCGACCTCTCGGATGTGCACGTCCTTCTCGGCGACGGCGTCGTCGCGAACCCTGTATGCACGATCAAGGTAGGTCTTCACCACGTCGTGCGTTGGCCCCATCTCGACCACCCGGCCCTTTTCAAGCAGCAGGCTACGGTCGCAGAGCTCGGACACCGAGCGGAGGTTGTGAGAGACGAACACGACCGTGGCCCCACCCTTGATGACCCCGGCCATCTTCTCGGCGCACTTGCGCTGGAAGACGTAGTCGCCGACGCTCAGCACCTCATCCACGATCAGCAGGTCGGGCTCCACATGGGCCGCCACGGAGAACCCGAGTCTAGCGTACATCCCCGAGGAGTATCGCTTTACGGGGGTGTCGATGAAGTCCTCCAACCCCGAGAAGGCGACGATCTCGTCGAATCGGCGCCGGATCTCGTCGCGACTCATGCCCAGGATGGTGCCGTTCAGGTAGACGTTCTCACGCCCCGTGAGATCCGGGTGGAATCCTGCTCCGACCTCGATCAGCGCGGACAGGCGGCCGTCCACGTGCACCGACCCGGATGTCGGCTTCATGATGCCGCTCAAGAGCTTCAGAATCGTGCTCTTTCCCGCCCCGTTCGACCCGATGATCCCGAACGCCTCTCCACGCTGGACCTCGAAGGACACGTCGCGCAGTGCCCAGAAGTCCCGATCCGCGAGCTGGCCCGACTTGCCTGGCTTGAAGAGCTTCCCCGTCAACGCCGGGATCAGGTCCCGGAGCGAGTCGAATATCTCGCCCTTCCGGAACTTCTTCGAGACGTTCTCGACCCGGAGGACCGACGCCGTGGACAAACTCATACGCTCTCGGCGAAGTAGGGCTCCATGCGCTTGAACGCAATGAAAGCCAAAGCAAACCCGACGGTCGCAAACACGCCGCTGTAGACGAGCCAGCCGATGCCGAGGAAGGGAGTCCCTACCACGACGGCACCAATCCCTTCGAGGATGGGTGAGACCGGGTTCAGGAGGATCAGCGAAGACCACCGATCGAACATTGGCCGCCTCGTAGAAGACCGGCGTAAAGAAGATGCCGAAAGTAATGAATACCTCCACCAGGTACTTTACGTCCCGGAAAAACAGGCTACCCGCGGACAAGAACAGACCGAAGGCAGCGGTGAGAAGAAATAACTCAGCAGCGAAGACCGGGAGAAGCAGAAGGCGCGCGGAGAGAGTCACCCCCAAGAAGGGAAGCACGAGGGCCAACACGGCTGCGCCGACGAGGGAGTCGACGGACTGAGCAAGCACTGCTGCGATGGGGAAGACCTCTCTCGGCGTATAGATCTTCGTGACAAGATTACTGTTGGAGATGAGGCTCACAGAGGATTGCTTCACGGCTCCCGCGAAGAAGGCCCAAGGGATCGACTTGACGGTCACGAGCGCAAGACTCTGGGTCGATACGCTCGACCCCGAGAGCTTCGCCATCGCGACCTTCACGATGGCGCCAGCACCGACGATGAGAGCCGGCATGAGGATCGCCCACAGGATCCCCATGATCGACTGCTTGTATCGTACCTTGATCTCCCGCTGGACGAGGGCTATGAGAAGATCACGGTGCAACTGGAAGCGGCCCAACCAACCGCCTGGCTCCTTGGCCGATCGCGCGACGTCCGCTCCTGTTCCACTCCGCGGTGGCGTCGTCCGCTCCTGACTTGCTATCGACATGCGTCTCGAATCCCTCTCTAGTTGGGCCAGTTCAAGGGTCGCACCAGGTCATGCTCCCGAAGAGCCCTGGCGGCACCATCGAGCAGGCCGAACGGCATGCCCGAGCGCTCCGCGATGTCCAGCAGCGTGTGCTCCCCGTCCGAGAAGTTCAGCACCCAGAGGAGCGCCATCTCGAACCCGGGTGGTCGCGTGCCGCCCACGTTGCCATACAGGCCGCGTCGCCCCAGCTGAGGCTCGCCCCGGGGATTCAGGTTCACGAAGGCCCGGTCGTGCTCGAGGATCTCCACGATTCTCAGAGCCTTGGCGAGCGAGTCTTCGAGCGCTTCGGGCCGGACGAAGTCCACGTCGTCGGCGGATGTGTGGTATTCCGGGAAACGACCGTTGGGAGTCCGCATCAGACATCCCACGGCCAGATTGAATCCAGGCGAACAGTACTGGCGCTCGTCGTAGCCGTAGGGCACGAAATCCAGTAGCTCGTACGCCCCGGCCTGGCCGAGCACCAGGGCGGCTGCCCGGTCGATCAGCGCATTACCCCGCCGGCTGCGTTTGTACGTCGAGGGCCCCGGATCTCCCAGGCAGCTCAGCACCAGGCCGTGCCGGACCCGGTCCACCGCGTCGGGGTTCAGCGCGAGCCAGGTCAGAGAGCCGATCGTGCCCGGAATGAAAAGGAAACGCACGCCATGGCGCCGGGGCATGTCGTTCAGGTGGCGGGCGAGCCACACGGCCACGGCCACCCCCGACAGGTTGTCGTTGGCCAACGACGGATGGCAGCTGTGGGCGGAGAAGAGGATGTCACCTGCGTCCCTCCCCTCGGTCGGCGGAAGGTACGCTTCTCCGTAGGTGAGGTGGCCCGGCTCCAGGGTCGAGTCGATGCACACCTCGTACTCGGTGTCCGGATGGCGTTCCATCGCCTCCAGAGTGCGATGACGCAAGCAGAAGCCCCACGACTCTTCGTAGTAGGACGTCCGGTAGGGAATCCAATCCGGGTGGTCCGGAAGCGTGTGCAGGTGCGGGCGGAGCTCCTCCAGCCTCATGCGTGCACGTACGGGTGTGCTGTAGCTCACCACGTGCAGGGAATGCGCGTGGAAGTCGATCACCCGATGCCCGTCCGGGCCCGCCACCCACGCATCCCGGATGTTCCACTCCCGGGGCACCGTCCAGTCGAGCACCTGGGTGCCCGTCGGCACCTCGTGAAGCTCGATGGGGACCATCTCGCCCAGGCGCCGGAGCGTCGCACGAAGACCCTCGCCGGTGATGCTCCTGCACATGGGATACAACTCGGCCACGAGGCCGTGCATGGCCTCGCCGCTCCCGGGCCTGACACCGTAGGACGTCGTCATGGGCTTCGTTCGGGCACGAAGTCGGGGTACGTCGCGTCCCGCTCGTTCATCTCGGGGTTGGCCACGGGCCACTCGATGCCGAAGGCGGGATCGTTCCAGCGAACTCCCCGCGCCGCCTCGGGGGCATAGAAGTCGGTCATCTGATAGAAGATCTCGGTGTCGTTCTCCAGCGTTACGAAGCCGTGGGCGAACCCGCGGGGAACCCACAGCGCCCTGCCGGTGGCGGCGCTCAGCTCCACGCCGTAGTGCCGGGTGTAGTCCGGCGAGTCGGGCCGAAGGTCGATGATCACGTCCCAGATGGCCCCACGAACGCACCGGACCAGCTTGACCTCCTCGTGGGGTGCGGCCTGCCAATGCATGCCACGCAGGGTCCCCCGTCTCCGATTGTAGGACAGTGAACACTGGGCCAGCTGCGGGTCGAGGCCGCGAGCCGCGAACTCCCGCGCGCACCAGGTGCGCGCGAAGAACCCTCGGTCGTCCTCGTGACGCTCGAGGTCCACCAGCCACGCCCCGTCCAGTGGCGTCGGCGTGAAGATCAAGGCAACACCCTCGGCTCGGGGATGGGCACGACGAACTTCCCTCCCCAATCCCGAATGTAGGCGAGTTGTGCCATGATCTCCTCCCGGAGGTTCCATGGCAGGATGAGCACGTAGTCCGGCCTGGCCCCGGCGAGTCGTTCGGGCTCACGAATGGGAATGTGGGTGCCGGGCAGCAGCTTGCCCTGCTTGTAGGGGCTCCGGTCCACGGTGAAGTCCACGAAGTCGCGGCGGATGCCGCAGTAGTTGAGCAGGGTGTTCCCCTTGCCGGGGGCCCCGTACCCCACGATACGCTTGCCCGCGCGCTTGACCTCGATGAGGAACTCCAGAAGCTTGCGCTTGGTCTCCCGCACCTGCTCCTCGAACGATCCGTAGTAGGCCGGGTCATCGACACCATCGTCGAGCTCACGGGCCCGCAGCTCCATCAACCGGGGCGTGAGCGGCCGGCCGGCCTCGTCGTCGTGCCGCGCCCAGATCCTCAACGAGCCTCCGTGGGTAGGCAGCTCTTCGACGTCGAACAGCGTGAGGCCGTGGGCGGCGAAGATCCGCTCGGCCGAGTACAGCGAGAAGTATGAGAAGTGCTCGTGATAGATGGTGTCGAACTGGTTCTCGGCAACCAATCGCTCCAGGTGCGGGAACTCGACGGTCACGGTGCCGCCCGGGGCCAACAGCTCCTTCAGGCCTGCCACGAAGTCGTTGACGTCGTTGACCTGCGCCAGGACGTTGTTGCCCAATACGAGATCCGCCTTGCCGCGCCGCTCCGCCAATGCGCGCGCACGCTCCCGTCCGAAGAACTCGACCAGCGTCGGAACGCCCCTTTCCACCGCGACCTTCGCGACGTTGGCCGCCGGCTCGATGCCCAGGGCCGGGATTCCCCGCTCCACGAAGTACTGGAGGAGGTACCCATCGTTGCTGGCCACCTCCACCACGCTGCTGGCCTCGTCGAGGCCCAACTCGGTGACGACCTGCTCGACGTAGCGACGGGAGTGGTCCAACCATGAATCGGAGTACGAGGAGAAGTACGCGTACTCCGTGAAGATCTCCTCGCCGCTCACGTACTCTTCGAGCTGTACCAGGAAGCACCGGTCGCAGACCCACACGTGGAGCGGATAGAAAGGCTCCACCGCGTTGGCCTGGTCCAGGCTGACGTAGCTTTCGCAGAGGGGGGACATCCCAAGATCCACGAAGCTCCGTTGCAGCGGAGCGCCACAGAATCGGCAGGCCCCCGGGCTCGGCGGCCCGTCGGCGGCCGCAGGCCACGACGCACGGGCCGCATCCGGCCCTCGCTCGGCGCTCAGAACAGCTCCTTCATCGTCGGGCCACGACCCCACTGCCGGAATCGGCCCTCTCCGTAGCATAGTTGCACCATAGCCTGGAACGTCTCCTCCATGTCGGTGGTGCGCCCGGCCAGAGCCAGGATCCGGGCGACAGTCTGCGACTCATGGTCCACTCTTGCTCACCCCCGCGCCTCCCCGTGCCGGCTCCGGCGAACGGTCGGCCTTGGCGCGCCATCGGTACAGGGTCACGGTGTCCTGCCCCGAGATCCAGCGGCGCAGGTACTGGGCTCTCGGGTCCGGGATTCCGGAGTCTACCCAATGTCGGGCATACGGAAGGGGATCGGCCGGGCTGAGGACCAGGTAGTCGGGGCTCTTGAGCGCCACGTAGCGGATGGCGGTCTCGGAATCGGCGAACGGAAGAGGGAGCTGAACCGCATGACTGTAGAAGGGAATCAAGGTTCCCATGGACATCATGCGGGTCCGCATCGGCAGCTCGGACGCGAGATCTCGCCCGATCCCGGCCCGAAAGCCATTGCCGGGACTGAGCTCGAGGATACCCGGAGCCGCATGCAGAGAGAGCGCCATGAACGTCATGAAAGCCAGCGCGGAGGCCCCGATGCCGACGAGCCGGGCCACGATGGGACGCGTCATCTGGGCGGCCGTTCCGGCGCCCCAGTCGGCGACCCGCACCAGTCCCAGGGCGACCCACACGGCCATGAACGGAATGAAGGGGATCAGGTACCGCTCCCAGAAGACATGGAGCGTCGTAAGGGCCACGAAGAACACGGCGCACGACGCGAAGAGCATGGCCTCATGCCACAGCCGGCGGACCGACCAGGGAGCCGCGAACAGGCCCAGAACCGCAAGGGCCACGAAGGGCAGCCCACCCGTGCTGCCGTGCTCACCCAGCCCACGCAACACCCGCGGCCAGTTCACCTCGGCGCCTACGATCAGGTTCCGGAGGAGCCCCTCCGACCCCGCGTGGGTGGTCTTCATGACGTCCAGATTCGAGCGGAGATTGATGCCCCGCTCGGTCAGATCCGGGTCCACGCCCCAGAACAGCTCGCCCGTCGGGACGCCGGCGGCCTGGGCCTGGGCCTGGGCCAGATTGTCGGCACTCTTGGTCTCGAGGCGGAACTGACCGGTCTCGTGCCAGATGAACCCGAGGTAGGGAGACGCGAGCACCGCCACCGTGCCCAACATCAAGCCTACCCGCTTGGCGCGGGCGCGGAAGGGCGAGCCCCCGTGCAGCATGATGACCCCGCCGAGGAAGACGGGAAAGCCGAGTCCCTCCGGTCGCGTCAGATAGGCGAGCGTGAAGGCGGCGCCGGCGTAGACCGCGGTCCGGTACGACCCGCCGTCCAGACAACCAATGGCAAAGGCGAGGCCTGTAACCGCCAAGGTCAGGAACAGGGCGTCTGAATATACCCCGGCCGAGATGCCGACCAGCATGGGATGAACGGCCACTATGGCGGCGGCCGCCAACCCGACCCGTCGCGAGTGTAGACGCTCTCCCATCCACCATATGGGGAGCACGACCAGCGATCCACTCAGGATCGACACGATGCGTCCGGCCGCCTCGCCCTGGTGGACCAGGAGGTCCACCGCGGCCGTCATGAGTGGATAGAAGGGCGGGTAGATGAGTTGGAGCCCGTTTTCCCGCATTCCCAGATAGCCACGGCCCGAAGCCAGGTTCTCGGCGAGGCGGGCATAGTACGCGCCTTCGTTCTGTATGGCCCCCTGAAGCCACACGGCCCACACGGCACGGAGAACCACCGCCAGGAGCACCAACGCGAGCAAGGCGACGCGCGGCGCTCCGGACCGAGATCCCTCGGACAAAGACTCCCTGGAATACGTCACACTCCCCCTTGTGCCGATACGACGCCGAGGGCAATCTTGCGCTCCTGTCGACACCCCACAAGCCACGTGAGCACTCGGCGGCGCGGTTGCGAACGCGACCGGCGCGGCTCGATCTCGCTCACACCCGGGGAGGGAAAAGGATGCGACCGGAATTGTCCGTCGTGGTTCCGGCCTACAACGAGGCGGCTACGATCGAGGCCACGTTGGGCGTCCTGAGGGATGTGCTCGCGAGCGTTGGACACTCGTATGAAATCATCGTCGGTAACGACGGGTCCACAGACGGCACGGCGAGCTTGGTAGACGGTCTGGGCCATGAATGCGTGCGAGTGATCTCCCGTCCCCACGCCGGCAAGGGAGGGATCCTCAGCGCGTGCTTCGCCGAGACGAGGGGAAGGTTGGTCGGCTTCATCGATGCCGATCTGGAGATCCGCCCGGAGCACATCCCACACATGATCGAGTTGCTGGAGGGGGGGGCGGACGCGGTGGTGGCCTCGAAGACGATCAATCCGGAGATCGCGCGGCGGCGCCCGCCTTTACGAAGACTGGCCACCGCAACCTACAACGCCATGATACGCGGTCTGTTCGGCACGCGGCTGCAGGATCACCAAGCGGGCCTCAAGTTCTTCACCGGCGAAGCGTTGGAGTCGGCACTGCCCGTGGGCGCGGCCGGCTGGACGTGGGACACCGAGGTGTTGGTCAAGCTGGCGCGTCTCAATGCGAGCATCGTCGAGGTGCCCATCGAGCCACAGCCGGTCCGACGACCTTCCAAGATCGGTTTCTTCGCCTCCTCGACCAGCATGCTCCTGGCCGTCCTGGGGCTCTACTGGCAGTTCCGGCGCAGTCCGGGGGCATCCCGACCCCGGACGCTGCCCGCTCCGAGATGATCGGCGACGCCCCAACCCTTCGCAGCTCGGTCCCGGGGACGGGCCGAAGGACACACGCCACGCACGTCCTGGTCGCGTTCGTCGGGCTGGCACTCGCTGCATGCACCGCGTCCCCGACCAATGCCGACAGAGACGTGGCGTCGGTGTCCGTGGTTCCGCCCACCGCGACCGTCGCGGTGGGTCGGTCCGTGGCACTGACCGCCGTCGCCAGGGACGACAGCGGTGCCGTGCTCACCGGTAAGCAGGTCGTGTGGCGTTCCGCCGATCCCAACCTCGCCACGGTGAGTACGTCGGGCACCGTGATCGGCATCGACCAGGGCGGCCCGGTGTCCATTGCCGCGACGGTGGAGGGAGTGAGTGGTTCGGCTGCGGTGACCGTCACGGCGGAGCCGGCCCCCTCGCTCTACTCGTTTCCCCTGTCGGTCGACAGCACGGGGCGGCACCTCGTGGACCGGAACGGACGGCCCTTCCTGCTCGTGGGTGATGCGCCATGGTCCTTGGTCGCCCAGCTTTCGAGTGAAGAGGTGGACCGATACCTGGCCAGCCGGCAGCAGCTGGGCTTCGACCTGGTGATGGTGAACCTGCTCGAGCACTACTTCGCCACCAATGCCCCTTCGAACATCTACGATGAGCCGCCGTTCACGGGCGAGCCGTTCACGACACCGAACGAAGCATATTTCGCTCGTGTCGATCAGGCCGTCCGTTCCGCGGCCGAGAGGGGTATCGTGGTCCTGCTCGACCCTCTCTACCTCGGGTACAAGTGCGGCCGGGAGGGTTGGTGTGCGGAGGTACGTCAGGCGTCGGACACACAACTGGCGTGGTGGGGTCGGTACGTAGGCAACCGATACAAGGACTTCGACAACATCATGTGGCTCGTGGGCGGCGACACGGACCCGTCACCCGTTCGCGACAAGGTCCGGCGGTTCGCGGAAGCCGTCCATGCGGCAGACCCTCGGCACCTGATCACCGCCCACAACGCACGCGGGCAGATGGCGGTGACGCCGTGGCCCGACGAACCCTGGCTCACCGTCAACGACATCTACGAGCACACCGACAGCGTGTATTCGTCGGCCCTCGCCGCCTACCACATCGCACCTCCGATGCCGTACTTCCTGGTGGAGGCCGATTACGAGAACGCCGGGCAGACGACGGCTCGGACGCTCCGGTCTCAGTCGTACACCACGGTGCTGTCCGGTGGCTTCGGACACATTCTGGGCAATTGCCCCATATGGGGATTCGATGCCCCGACGATGCCGACGGACTGCCGTGCGTCCGGTTGGGAGAGTCAGCTCCTCAGTCCGGGCGCCCTGAACATGCTCTACTTCGAGAGACTGTTCACGTCGAGGCACTGGGACCTTCTGGTACCTGACGAGGACCACCACGCGATCTCCAGCGGCTACGGTACGGCCGGGCAGCCTGATTTCGTCCCCGCGGCCTATGCCTCCGACGGGTCGTCGATCATCGCCTACCTGCCCTCGGCGAGGCAGGTCACGGTCGATGGTACGGTGCTTTCGGGAAGCGGTATGAACGTCTGGTGGTACGACCCGGCGAACGGAGTCGCGAGCAGCGGCGGGGCGCTTCCGACCACGAGTCCGCAGAGGCTCGAGCCTCCGGGGCCCGGTGACTGGGTCCTGGTCGTAGACAGCCCGAACTTCACGTTCACGGCGCCTGGAGGCGGCCAGGGGTAGGACCCGGCTCCAACCACCCCCGGGAGATCCCGGGCACCAGGGCCTCCAGCTCTTCGATGTCCTCTCGGTAGCGCCCGTTCAGGATCTCCCGGACTTCTTCGGGCATTCGCCGCTGTCGAGGGTCGAAGTTGGACCGCTTCGTCAATTGGGAGTGGCTGGAACTCACCTCTATGCCCAGAAAGTCGCCCACCTCGCTCAGGAATGCCGCCGGATCCTCCACGAGTCGATCATAACGGAACACCGAGAACCGGTCGCCGAAGAACTCCCTCCACAACCGAATCATCCTCGGATAGTCTCCCCGGAGGCGGTGCGACGGCGATTCCAGCTCCCGCAAGAGCGTGTCGGGGGCATCCACGGGAACGCTCCCCTCTTTCCATCGATAGAGCATCTTGATGCCCGACCAGAAGCGGTCCACCGGGTTGCGGATGAGCAGCAGCACCCTGCAGGACGGCTTGAGGATCTCCTGGGCGTATCGGACGCCCCGGGAGTCCAGGGTCGAATACGCCGGCGTGATATCACCGGCGAGACACCCACCTACCAGCTCGCTCGGGAAGAGCGAATAGTACCACGCGGTCGAGTAGGCCTCATAGTGATAGCGACGGAGCCAACGAAGCGTGGCCACGCTGGGATTGCCTAGGAGAGGCTTGTAGCGCTCGATGAACGGAGGCCTGCCCCTGGCCTCCACGCCGATCAGCTCCTCGTGAGGACAGACGCGATTGAAGTAGTGAAGCTCCTTCTCCGGAGGCATCCACACCCCCGCCTGGACTGCCAGGTTGTCGTAGAGCCAGGTCGTGCCGGCTTTCTGCGCGCCGATACAGACGAAGTCCGGCCCAGGTCCGTGGTCCATCGAGCGGTCTCACTCCTCTTCCGGAAACAGAAGCCCCCCGTCATCCTCACCCGAAACAGGAGGGTGTCACCCCGGGGGAGGGAGCACAAGAGCACAACGGGGCAACGGAGCGGCGGTGACAGGGTCGTCGGGGGATGGTAGGAACGAAGACCCGGACCAACGGGTCATGGTCACTCTGGCGTACCAACCCGATGTCCCCGAACTTCAGAGCGAAGTCCGAGCGGGGCCGTGTATCTACCAGCGCTGCCAACTCCTCCTCCGCTTGGCCGAGCGCGTCATCCGACCGCCCGAAGCACAACTTGAAGACCGGCCATGAACCGCAAACCCAACCTCTTCATCATCGGCGCCCAGAAGTGCGGCACCACCTCCCTCCACGAATACCTGGCGGCTCACGCCGACATCTATCTTTCCGAACCCAAGGAGCCCGGCTACTTCGTGCCGGAGATAGACTACTACCCAAGGGATCTGGACTGGTACCTGGGCCTCTTCGAGGAGGCCTCGGGGCAACGCTACATCGGAGAGTCGAGCACTCACTACACCAAGTTGCCCGTGTACCCGGGCGTGGCGGAACGAATCGCCGCGTTCGTGGACGAGCCTCCTCGCTTCATCTACCTGATGCGCGATCCGATCGACCGTGCCATCAGCCACTACTGGCACGAGGTTCGCAAGTTTCAGGAGCACCGCCCGATCGAGGTCGCATTGGCGGAGCGAATCGATTATCGCGCGTTCGGCAACTACCCGATGCAGCTGGAGCCGTATTTCTCGACGTTCGGACGTGAGGCCGTGTATACGCTGACGTTCGAGGAGCTGGTGCGATCACCGGAGTCGAAGGTGGGCGGCATTCTCCGTTGGCTGGGGCTGGAGCCGGAGTTGCCCGAAGGCTCCTTCCGGCGGCTGAACGCGCGGCCGGAGCAGATGCAGCGGGTACGGGGGTCGGGCCTGTTGGATCGGGTCGCCCGCTCCCGGCTGTGGGACCACCTCTCCCCTCGGGCGCCCCGGAGCCTGAAGGACTTCGCGAAGCGACTCGGTTACCGGAAAGCCGACCCGGCCGAAGAGAGAGCGGACGCGGCCGTGGCCCGGCTTCGACCCGAGTTCCAGCCGGTCGTGAGGGAGCTCGAGCAGCTACTGGGCCGCACGTTCCCGGAGTGGTCGACCACCCTCTCGCTCGACCTCGTTCAACGTGGCCACGTTGAGCGAGACGGTCATGGCCAGGTTGATCCAGAAGAACGGGTAGTAGAGAATCGTGACGAATGAGCCGGCCACCAGGAAGCCGACCAGTGCTCCATCGAAGCCGTGGGCCATGTTCCTGTAGAAGCCCCCTGCGTCGGGAAGCCTCCTCGCAAGTCTCCTCGTGCGGGAGTTGATCGCGAACGTGCCGAGAATGCACGTGACGAAGACGATCAGCCCGAAGTATCCTTCTTCCGTGCCGGCTTCGATGAATATGTTGTGCGGCACCTGCCCGGTCGGATCGTAGTACCGTCTGTAATACGGATACCAGTTGTAATACCCGACGCCGAATATCGGAAAGTCGTGCATGATCTTCAGGCCGTCCCGCCAATAGCCCAGACGAGTCACTGATTCCGTATCCTGCCCTATCGTCTGAAACCGCTCCTTGAACTGGGCGGGTAGGAAATACCACGACGACACGGACAGCACGGCGACGAGAATCAGCGCCTTGAAGCGCTGGCGGCTCTTGGCCACGAACCACGCTCCGGTGGCCGCCACGGCCAGCACCGCACCACGCGACGACGATCCCAGGATCGTCATCAGGGACCCGAACGGCAGCATCCCGAGGTAGACCCATCGCTTCCACTTCGGCCAGTACGCGCCCAGGGCCAGGAAGAGGAACAGGGCTACGGGGAAGAGGACCGCCATCTGGGCTCCACACTCCCCCGAGTTCTGGAACCAGCCGGGCGCGCACGTCACACCGCTCCTGATGAAGCCGAACCCCGACATCGCCCAGCTCCGCACTCCGTGCTGCGTCATCTTCATGCAATACAGCAGATACAACAGCATGAACACGTAGAAGCGGCGCCGGGTCGTGACGATGTTGGTGATCAGGACATAGACGATCAGCCAGCCGAAGAAGACGCTGTACTTGGCTCGTGCATAGGAAGGATCAAACGCAGTGATCGTGGAGAGCACGACGGCCAGGGTCGCACAGGCCATGAGCGCGTCGCCCAGATGCCACCGGCGGAACCGCGCTCCTTCCAGAACGAAGACGACGCCGCAGAGAATGATCGTGTAGAACGACAACGGCCATCCCGCGATCGCGGCGTAGATCGACTGCGGCCGCACATACTCCAGGAACAGGTAGAGGGACACCAGCCAGAAGGAGGCCGGCTGGGTGCGCATCCACCGCCAGATCGCTCCGAATTCGAGTCGAAAGAGCGGATCGCGGGCGAGACCGGAGGCCGGCGGCCTCCCGCCGTCCGTCCGGCGCCTCTTCGACGGCCCTCCCCGCACCCCTCTGACGGGGCTCATTCGCGGCTCGTGATCACGAGGCCCGCGAGGATCGAGCCGACCATGCACGCCGTGATGAACGCCTCGGCTCCCCAGATGGAGCCGATGGCCACGACCACGACGACCACGAGGGTAGCCGCCACGGGAAGCACGATACCGGGCGGGCCTGGGCGAGGGCGAGAAGGCATCGCTGCGCTCAATCCAATGCGTTCATGAGTGGGCCCGGGCGGGCGGGCGCCGCCTGGACTCCCGCAGGTCCGCCACCCAGTTCGCTGTCTCACGCCCGAAGGGTCGAAGGTCGTCCCATCTCAGCACCTCGAAGTGGTCGCCGGGTCTCCACGGAATCAGGAATCGACCGAGCGCCCCGAGCCGACCCGGCAGGCCCGGATGGGCCACGCGGTCGCTCCCGGGCATCCTGAGCATCGCCAGAAGGTGGTCGACGTCGCCCCACAGCCATCGGCACCGGACACCCTCGGTAAATCCCAGCATCGGCTCGCAGGCCTCGCCCAGGGTGACCCGCAGCAGCATTTCGGGAAAGTCGACTCCCGAGTCGATCGCGAGCTGCAGGGAGCCCCAGAAGCGACCGTTGATCTCCATCAGATAGGACCTGCCGGTTGCAGCATCCTGCTTGAATTCCACCATAGCCACCCCACGCCAGTGAAACCGCTCCAGCAGGCGCTCCGAGTAGTCCCTCAGCTCGGGCGCCACCGCGACGCTCTCGCGGTAGACGCTCACCCCGCCGGTCGGCGGCTTTTCCCGGATGCGCCTATGGGCGAATGACGCCAACGTCCTGCCGTCCCACGCCAGCAGGAACACACCGAGGCCCGGCCCCACGATCCGCTCCTGGACGAGGACGGGATACGCCGCTTCCGGATACCGATCCAGAGCCTTCCGGAGCCCCGCCTCCTCGGTTACGATCGTCACCCCGAACTTGATCCGCCCCGAGGGCGTGGACACGGCCGAGTGGGCCGGCTTGAGGACGAGGGGGATCCCGAGCTCGTCCAGAACCTCCGGCTCGAAGGACCCCGGCTCGTCGAGGACGACTTGCCGGGGCACCGGTACGCCCAGCTCCGCGGCGACCCGCATGAGGTGCTCTTTGTCCGAGGCGGCTTCGTAGTCGGCAAGCTCGGGAAAGGGGATCACGACGTCGGCACGGCTCTCGCGCAAAGAGAGCACCAGGGGAGCCGATACGTCGGTCATCGGAACGACGACCTCGATCCCTTCCTCCTCCACGATTCTCGAGACACCGCCGATGAACGACGAGGGATCGTGAAGAGGATCCGGAACGCGACCGCAGGCTCGGCAGTGACGCGACGCGCCCCCGAGAGGCCGCTCGTGCGCCGAGCATCCGTACACGTCGTGCCCCGCGCGTCCGAGAGAGCGGATCGCCGCGAGGCTGGAGCGCTGCTCGGCGTCGGTAATCAGGATTCGGGCCACGTTCAGGACGCATCGCCGGAAGGGGCCACACGTCCGGACCGCCGTCCGGACGTCTGCTCGATTCGCATCCGGATGGTCTCGATGCCCCGTTCGATGACCGAGAAGCACTGGGCGAATCTCCGGTCGTCGCCGCCATAGGGGTCGGGGATCACCGGGCCGTTGGACCCGGCCCACAGACCGAGCAGGGTCACCTGGTGGGGCACGACCCACCGCTGCTTGACGACGAGAGCGGCCTGGAACGGCTCCATGGCGATGAACAGGTCGCCCTCTCGCGGCTCGAAGTTGCCCAACGGCGTGGTCCGGTGCTCATCCATCCGGACGCCCCGCTCCCCGGCGACTTTGAGCGCCGTCGGATCCGCCACGCCGTCCAAGGTCGTGCTGACCCCCAGAGAAACCGCATCGATCGGAGTCCGCCCTCGGGCAACGTGCTCGGCGTACGGGCTGCGACAGATGTTGCCCGTACAGACGAAGACGAGCCTCTTCACGGAGGCCCAACGCACCCGTTGGAATCGCCGGTACCCGCCCAGCTTCCAATAGAGATACCTGGCCCAGAACTTGAGGCGCGCCTTGATCCCACGTGGCTCGGACAATTCCAGCTCCTCCTCGGCAGCGGCCGGCGCGCGCCCCGCGGCTCCCTCCGGCGACATGACGCGAAGGGGGCTCCTTCTCCGGATGGAGCGCAAAGCCGGATCCGGGGAAGCCTCGGCCACTTCGGTGACCGATGCGAAATCGAGCTCCCAATCGCCGTGCATTCGCCCCAGCGCCTCTTCCAGGCGCTCGTAGAGACGCTCGACATCGCCCGACGTTCGCGTGAACGGCGTAAGCCCTGGAAGGAGGCTCGAGCTGTGGAAGAACATGTGCAGATGCTCGACGCCCGATCGGGCCACCCTGCTCGCCAGAGCGACCATGTCTCCCACCGTGTGGGCCTCGGGGCTCAGGATCGTCCTTCGAAAGCCGAGCACCCATGCTCCGAGCCCGCCGAGGTGGAGCTCCCGAATCGGACGTTGATGGAGGAACCTGGCCGCCCCGGTCCACGAATCCGGGCTGAACCTGGTGTAGCCGCTCGTGAGCGGCACCTCGATCAGGCGGCCACCCGGGTCGTCTTTCAGCACGCCGGATTCGGGGTCGATACGGTAGATCTCGAGCGGAGCGCCTACGTAGTTCTGCCCCCCGCTCGAGCCCGTCCAATCGAAGAACGGAGTGACGCTGCTGTCGACCCGATAACCCTGTTCGATCAGGCACTCGGCGGTAGCGGACCCAAAGCCGAATCGGCCGGCTCGAAAGGAAGCCGGGCGGCGCCCCAGAACCTCCTCGAACAACTGCGTCGTCGCCCCGATCTTCGATGCCTGCACGTCGAGCGGGTAGTTGTAGAGGATCGTGCGGCGCGGAAAGCTGTCGAACGGCGGCGTGTTCCATGGATGCACGTGGCAACCGATCTCAATCCAGTCCTCGGAGACCAACTCCTCGATGACCGCCCGCGCGGATGGATCCGAGAGAACCTGATGGGTCACGAAGAACGTCGGGCGAATGTGGAGGCGCTCGAAGAACCGTGCCAGACGAGGCAGCTGCAGGACGTTGGCGCACGTGACGGGAGCGGTGGAGGACCAGCCCCAGATGTCTTCTTCGGTGTCGACGGACACCACGAATCGGCGCTTGTTTGCGGGCATGGAGCCAAACGGTAATGGTGCGGGCTCCCGGGGGGCAAGCCTGTGGTCCGCCGACACGGGATGCCCTCCGACCGTGGTCGCCGTCCGGCCTGTTCGGCCGGGCAGACGGCGATTACCATCCCTAACCATGAACCACGACCTTCCCCCTGCGCTCGTCCTGGGCTCCGGCGTCACCCTGTTGGGGGTGGTCCGGATCCTGGGCCGCCGAGGCCACACGTTCCACGTCAGCGTCTCGCCGAGCGACTTGGTGGAGGGCAGCCGCTGGCTCCCGACGGCGGGCAGCCTGCCATCCACCGACTCGGCAGCCTCTCTGTCGGAGTATCTGGAGGGCTTGCCGCTGGAGCGGGCCTTCCTGATCCCGTGCTCGGACGATCTGGCCCTACAGGCCGCGGAGCTGCCCGAGCACCTCGCCGAGCGCTACGTCAGCTATCAGCCGGACGCAGAGGTCCTCCGCCTGCTCGTGGACAAGGGGGCCTTTCTCGAGACGCTCCGGGCCAACCACATCCCGCACCCGGACACCCATATCGTGGAGGCCGTGGAGGACATCGAGGCCCTCTCGGACGAGGCGCTGGAGGCCGCCTTCATCAAGCCCCGGGACTCGCAGCGTTTCCAGCAGGAGCATGGCGTCAAGGGCTTTCGGCCCAGCGCGCGCGCGGACTTCCGTTCGCTCCTGGCCCGTTTGCTCGAGGAGGGCCACGGGCTCATGATCCAGCGCTACGTTCCGGGGCCGGCGTCGAACCACTACTTCATCGACGGCTTCGCGACCGAGGGCGGCAACATCGTCACGCTGTTCGCCCGGCGGCGCCTTCGCATGTACCCGGTCGACTTCGGTAACAGCACGTACATGGTCTCGATCTCTCTGGAGGAGGTGCAGGCCGCCGTCGACTCGCTGACCCGGCTCCTGGGCGCCCTGGGCTACCGGGGCATCTTCAGCGCGGAGTTCAAGCGTGATGCCGCGGACGGGCAGTTCCGCATCATCGAGATCAACGCCCGGCCGTGGTGGTACGTGGAGTTCGCGGCCCGCGCGGGTGTCGACGTGGTGAAGCTGGCCTACCGGGCCGCCTTCGGGCTGCCGCTCGATCCTCCCACCCGCTATCAGATCGGCCGAACGTTCATGTACCCCTACTACGACTACTTCGCGTGCCGAGCCCTGATCCCGGGCCGAGGAGAGGCCGTGCGCACATTCCTGGCCGATGCGGTGGGCGCGGACCAGCCGGTGTTCGCCTGGGATGATCCCATGCCGGCCCTGCGGCACTGGAGGCGCGCGCTGCCCGGGATCGTGGCCCGCCGGCTGCCTCGGCGGCGCCGGGCGCCCTCGTGAGGCGCCTGGTTCGAGGGGGAGGCACGGAATCGTGACAGGGCTCGAGGCCCTCTGCACCGGCCTGTCGGACCTCGGGGTGCGCCACGTGTTCGGCCTTCCGGGAACCCAGAACGCCGAGCTGTTCAACCTCCTTCCCGAGCACGGCATCCGGGCCGTCCTGGCCACGCACGAGCTGTCGGCCTCCTTCATGGCCAACGGGTACGCGCGGGCTTCGGGGCGCGTGGGCGTGCTCGCCACGATCCCGGGCCCGGGTTTCACCTTCGCGCTCCCTGGTCTGGCCGAGGCTCGCCTCGACTCGGTGCCCCTGCTCCATCTGGTCGGAACGCCGGCCAAGGGGGCCCGGCCCTTCCTGCACCAGGCCATCGACCAGGCGGGCATCGCGGGCCCACTGGTGAAGGCCGTCATCGAGGTGGGAGGAGCCGACGAGGTCCTGGACCGGCTGCATGAAGCCCATCGGCTGGCCCTGGCGGGTGAGCCCGGGCCGGTGGTGCTGCATCTGGACCGTGAGGCTCTGCGGGGCCCTGCCACCGCCGGAGCCGGCGCACCCGCACCGGAGCAGGGGAAAGCTCCGGGCACTCCACCCCCCTGGGCCGACGAGCTCCGAGGGCTGGTCACGGCCTCCGAGCGCCCCGTGCTCTTCCTGGGCGCGGGCGCGCTGGACTCCTCCGAGGCCGTCGCACGCCTCGCCGAGCATCTCTCGGCCCCGACGTTCACGACGCTGACCGCCCGCGGAGCCCTGCCGGAAGACCACCCCTGTTCGCTGGCGTTCGACGCCGATCGCGGAGGCCTGGACGAGCTGAACGCGCTCCTGGACCGCTCGGACCTCGTGCTGGCCCTGGGCTGCAAGTTCAGCCACAACGGAACTTCGGGCTTCGGCCTGCGCCTTCCGGAGGACCGGCTGGTCCATGTGAACACGGATCCCGCGGCGCTGGGATCGAGCTATCGGGCCAAGCTCGAGATCCTGGCGCGCGTCGAGGACGTGCTCGCGGTGCTGCTGGACGGAAGAGGCGCGGCGTCGCGGACGGGCTGGACCGAGAACGAGCGCTCCGATATGAAGGCTCGATTCGGCCGGCCGCGCCCGCCGCGGATGCCCGAGCCGCGCTTTCGCGGGATCCAGGGAGGCGACGCGGCGGGCTTCTTCGGCTCGCTTCGGCGGGCGCTGCCCCGGGACGCCATCGTCGTCACGGATTCGGGGCTCCACCAAGTCATGACGCGGCGCCATCTCGAGGTGCTCGAGCCTCGGGGGCTGATCACGCCCGCCGACTTCCAGTCCATGGGGTTCGGAGTGCCGGCGGCGATCGGCGCCGCCCTGGCGGCCCCGGAACGGCCGGTGGTGGCCCTCGTGGGCGACGGTGGCTTCCTGATGACGGCGATGGACCTGGCATGCGCCGCCCGGGAGGGCGTCCCCGTGGTGGTCATCGTGTTCAACGACGGCTACCTGAACCTGATTCGTCTCCAGCAGGTCCGGGACGAGGGAAAGAGCGCCGCGGTTCGCCTCGCTACCCCGGATCTCGAGGGCCTCGCGACCGCCATGGGCGTCTCCTACGGCAGGCTCGAAGCGTCCGCGGAACAGACGATCCGGGAAGTCTTGGCGGCCCGCTCCCCCACGCTTCTCGAGGTACGGCTCGGCGACTCGGCCGGTATTCGAGCCGTGAGGGGCGTCGGCCTGGCGCGCCGCGCCGCCCGCCGCACCCTCGGGCGGGCGCTGCTGGACCGCCTCAAGGGGCTTCGAAGGATGCTACCTCGTCATTGATCTCGACGGGGTCACTGGGCCGGCGCCCCCGCCGCCGCCGCTCAGAGCTCCAGCCGCAGCTTCCTGCAGTGGAACCCCTCGGCGTACCGGGTCGGCGCCGCGGACTCGACGCCCCGCAAGCGCATCAAGCCCGCCAGCGTCTCGCGGTCGAACCAATGCTTGCCGCTCTGCGTCGGGAAATGGCGCATGATGAGCTCGACCTTTCGCTCCCTGGTCGCCGCATCGAGCGGTGAGAAGACGTTGGGCGAGCCCAGGCCGCCGTCGAACTTGGGGATCTCGTAGCCCAGAACCATGTGGTCCCGGAACGTCTCCCTGGTCAGGCTGCCGAGCAGATTGTGGTCCTGGTGTAGGTCCGCCTCCTCGTGCGTGAAGATCAGGTCCGGACTCGGACCCCTCTTCAGCTCTTCGAAGACGGCCTTGATGTCGGCCCGCACGGACGGGAAGAGGCCGTCCGGGAACTCGTGGAGCCGAACCTCCTTCGAGGCCGCCCCTTCGAGAAAGGCCTCGGCGCCGGCCCGGGCCTCGTCGGCCCGCTCTCCGTGCGCCGCGAACACGATCCAGCGGACGCGGGCCACGCGGCGGCGCAACAGCTGCAGGATGGTTCCCCCGCACCCGATCTCGATGTCGTCGGCGTGCGCCCCGAGACAGAGCACCTCGAGGTCGGCCTCCTGCGGCGCAAGGTTCAGGGCAATCATGGCTCGATCGGCTCCACCCCGTTCTTCCAGACGTGCCAGGGTGGATTGCCCTCGGCATGCAGCGCGTCGACTCGTGCCTTGTCCTTGGCCGTGTCTACCGCCTGCCAGTAACCGTCGTACGGATAGGCCACGAGCTTGCCGGCCGCGATCATACGCTGGAACGGCTCGAACACGAGGTCCTCGCCGGGCCGGATGAAGTCGAAGACCTCCTGCCGGAAGACGAAGAAGCCTCCGTTGACGCGGATGCCCGACTCGGCGATGTCGTGGAAACCGGCGACCCGTCCCTCGTCGTCGGTCTCCACGAAGTGGTAGCTGATGTTGGGCCGCACGGAGAGGAAGCTGGCGACCGCTTCCCGACGCTCGAAGTCCTCGATCTGGTCCGGAAGATGGAGATCGGTCAGCCCATCGGCGTAGTTGGCCAAGAACGTTTCCTCACCCGCCAGGTGCTTGCGAACCGCGACGAGCCGCTCCCCGATGCTCGCCTCCAGCCCGGTGTCCACGAACGTGATGCGCCAGTCGTGGATATCCTGCGCCAGGAGCTGCCGGGTGCGGCCTCCGTCGCTGAGCACGAAGTCGTTGGTCGTGTATTCCTCGTAGTTGAGAAAATACTGCTTGATGGCCGTCGCTCCGTGGCCGAGACAGAGGATGAAGTCCTTGTGCCCGTAATGCGCGTAGTACTTCATCAGGTACCAGATGATCGGACGCTCGCCGATGAGCACCATGGGCTTGGGAACGTTTCCGGCATACTCCCGGAGTCGCATGCCGAGACCGCCGCAAAACAGTACGACCTTCATCGTATGCCCTCCCGCGCCGGCTCCCTCTCTCGCCATCGGAGCTTCTCATCGAGAAGCTGCGCGTCGAGCAGGGTGCGGATCCTCTTGATGCGGAAGTAGCGCTCGCTCAGGAACTCGGTCGAGTCGAGCCCCCTTTGGGTGAACGCGTCGACCAGCTCCTTCACACCTTTTTCCACGGTCCACTCTGGCTCGTAGCCCGGAAGCTTCGTCTCGATCTTGGAGCAGTCCACCCGATAGCTGCGGGGGTCGGGGCCCCCGCCGTCCGCGTACTCGATGCGGGCACCCGGGACGGCCGCGTCCACGATCTCGGCCAGCTCTCGCACCTGGTAGTTCTCCTTCGTGCGTCCGACGTTGAAGGCCTCGTTGTGGACGACCTCCCGAGGAGCCTCGAGGGCCGCGAGGAACGCGTTGGAGAAGTCCCGGACGTGGACCAACGGACGCCACGGGGTCCCGTCGCTCTGGATCAGCACCTCACCCGTGGTGCACGCGTATCCCACGAGGTTGTTGACCACGATGTCGGCCCGGAGTCGCG
The DNA here is from genome assembly GCA_963751265.1 of uncultured Gemmatimonadales bacterium. Classification (GTDB taxonomy): domain Bacteria; phylum Gemmatimonadota; class Gemmatimonadetes; order Longimicrobiales; family Gaopeijiaceae; genus SZUA-318. The sequence goes on from CAVVTU010000011.1 coordinate 32,524, forward strand.
GCGACAGGCCGTAGGCGGTGGCATTGCGCATGAAGGTGGGACTGAAGTTCTCGGTCGCGAGCTCGGCGACGTCCTGCTCGGTGAGGATCTTGGACTTGCCGTACGGGGTCAGCGGGTTGAACGCCGCCTTCTCGTCGAGGAAGGCGTCACCCTGGGCTCCGTAGAGCGAGCAGGACGAAGCGAACACGAAACGCCCGACGCCTGCCTCCTTCGCCATGCGCGCAAGCGCGACGGAGCCGCGATGGTTGATCTCGAAGGTCAGATCCGGATCCAGGTTCCCCAGCGGATCGTTCGACAACGCCGCGAGGTGGACGACCGCGTCGAAGCCGGCCAGGTCGCCGGCGTTCACGTCGCGCACGTCGGCCTTTCGGCTCTCGACCGAGGGCCCGGGGTAGCCGGCGAAGCCGCACTCCGAGAAGAACCCGGTATCCAGCCCCACCACTTCGTGGCCCGCTTCCTCGAGCACCGGGGCCATGACGGAGCCGATGTATCCGTCGTGACCGGTCATCAGAATCCTCAAGTGAGCACGCTCCGTTTCGTTGTAGTCATCCGAACACCCGTCGTGTCGGACGTCCGTCCAGATAGGGGGTGACACTTCCTTCGTCCATGGCGCGGCCGTAGACGTCGAGGGCGGACGCCACGACCTCGACCGTGCGATCGATATCGTCGTCGTCGTGCGAGTAGCCCAGCACGAACGAGGGGCCGAGGACGCCTCCCCGGATGAGTTCCTGCATGAAGAGCGCGCGGTACTCCTGCGACGGCTCTCCGTCGGGCCCACGGGTGACGTAGACGAGGTTCGCGGGGTGGCCGATCACGTCCACGTAGGCCTCGAGATCCCGCTCGGTCACCACTTCCCGGACACCTTTCTGGAGGCGCAGTCCCCGCTCCCGCAGCACGTCCGGCACACCCTCCCGGCGACACACGTCGAGGGTGGCCATGCACGCGGCCAGGGAATGCGTCTCGGCACCGTGCGTGGTCGAAAGCAGAAAGACCCGGTCCCGCGCTTCCCGCTCGAGCGAGCCGAGCTGCATGATGTCACGCCGTCCCGCCAGGGCCGAGACGGCGAAGCCGTTGCCGATTCCCTTGCCGAACGTCGACAGATCCGGACTGACGCCATAGCGCGCCTGCGCCCCCCCGAGCCCCCAACGCAGGCCGGTGATCATCTCGTCGAAGACGAGGACGGCCCCGTGGGCCGTGCAGGAGGCCCGCACACCCTCGAGGAACCCCGGTTCGGGCTCCACGGAGGTCGCCGCCTCCATCACGACACACGCGACCTCGTCGGGATGGCGCTCGAACATGCGCTCCAGGCTGTCGAGATCGTTGAACCGAAACCCGACCGTGAGATCCCGGATCGCCTTCGGGATCCCCGAGCTCATGGTGGTCACGCCGATGAACCAGTCGTCCACCGAGAAGAACGGCTGATCCTCACAGATGGCCACCAGGTCCCGGCCCGTCCAGGCTCGCGCGAGCTTCACGGCCGCCGTTGTCACGTCCGAGCCGTTCTTGGCGAACTTGACCATGTCCGCGGCCGGCACGAGATCCAGCAGCGCCTCGGCGCACTCCACCTCCAGCGGCGAGGGTCGGGAGAAGTTCGTGCCGTCGCGCATGGCCTGATGGGCGGCGTCGACGACGTCGGGGTAGCCGTGCCCGAGGATCACGGCGCGCAGCCCCATTCCGTACTCGATGTACTCCCGGCCCTCCATGTCCCAGACATGTGAGCCCGCACCCCGGCGGATCAGCGGGGGTGCGGCCAGAGGGTACTGGTCGTCGCCCTTCGCGTAGGTGTGACAGCCGGCGGGAATGAGGCGATGCGCCCGCTCCTGGAGCGTTTCGGCGCCTTCTGGCATGGGCATTGGGGAGGTTCGGACGGGAGGTTGGTCGGCGCCCGGCGGGCGCCGAGGAGCCGTGGGTCCTCTCAATCCAAGATAGAGGGCTGCTACGACCGCCGCCAAGGAAAATCCGCGATGAGCGCACGCACCGCCGACCGCAACGCGTAGCCCACGAGGACGCCCAGCACGGCTCCTCCCACCTCCATCCACGGCGGAAGGCCGATTCGGGTCGCCGCAACCGCCAATCCGATCAACAGCCCCGCGGCCACCCCGGAGGTCACCGCGTCCCGCTTGCGCTCCGACCAGAATCCCACCGGCAGGAGCAGCAGGAGCATCCAGACCGCATCGAGGCTCCGGCGCACCCCCTTGGACCATGAATCGGGGAGCAGAAGGGCCCACGCGCGCCCCGGCGTGAGCTCGGGACAGCGCTCTGAGCCGCCGACGCTCAGGCATCGAGATCCGCCCCGGCGCATCACACCGACCGCGACCGTATCTCCCGTCGGGGTTCCGGCCAGCATTCCGGGAACGCGGAGCGCGGGGTCGTCGAGTCGAACGCGGGTGGCCAGGGTCCGCTCGCGAAAGACCAGCTCCTGGCCGACCGCGCCGAGCATCGTGACCTCCCGACGTTTACCGTCGTAGATGTTCAGAATGGGCGCAAGGCGGGTCGGCGGGGGTCCTTTCACGATGCGGGCGTCGAGGCGCCAATCTCCCGACAACAGGCGGCGGGGATGCGCACCGGGCGGGAAGCGGCCCGGGGGCACGCCCATCGAATCCAACCGGGCCTCGAGCACCTGTCCGCGGTACGGCTCCATGAAACCCAGGTCGGGCGTCCACTGGCCCCAATAGGGCTCGGGCGGCAACACGGGCTTCATCAGCCAGCCGAACGCGAGCGTCGCGAGCGCGGGAAGCGCCACGGCGAACGCACGCAGACGCGCCGCGTCGCGGCCCGCCCCCGGCAGCCATCGCGCCCTGAGGGACCACAGAGCCGCTCCGACCCAGGCGCCCGTGGTGTTCCACAGCATGTCCGCCAGGTTGGAGTACCGACCCGGGATGAAGTGCTGGGATGTCTCGATCGACGTGGAGAGCGCCAGCGCCAGCCCCGCGACGTGCCGGAGCTTCCATCCCCTGTCCCGCAGGAGGATCCCGAAGGGAAGGAAGAGGAGGAGGTTGAGGAACGCGTCGGCCGTGCCCCGCGAACCGCACACGAGGCACGCCGAGATCTGAGGAAGATCCGCCTCCCGGAGTACCGTCGCCTGCGGAGTGAGCGTCAGCCCGGCGACCGCCGCGGCCCAGAGCAGGGCCAGAACCGCCCGCACGAGGTGCCGGCGATCGGGAGCGTCACCGGTTGGAGTACTCACGGAGGAGGAAGGCCTTTGCGTGGTGGAGGGGTCCGGCGTGGAGCGCGCACGAATGTGTCCGAATCCCCGGGCAGGCACCAGCCTCGCTGGTGCCGCGCGGCCGCCGCGCCTGACATTCGTGGTGGTTCGGTGAGGGTCGGGCCGAGTATATTGTATGTTTGCCCGCCGCGGAGCCAGTGCCGAGGCGACCCCCCTTCCGAACGTCAGCGGCGGCGAGCCCCCACATCCCCGACATGCCGACGATCCTCCACCTCATCGACACGACGGGCCCGGGAGGCGCCGAGACGGTCTTCCTCAACCTGTTCGACGCCTTCAACCGGGCCGGGTTCCGGTCGGTAGCGCTCGTCGGACGGGATGGTTGGGTGGCGCAGCGCCTCCAGGACCGGGGCGTCACACCGTACGTCTGCGCTACCAAAGGCTCGCTGAACACGGCGTACCTCCGCGAGATCGTGCGCGTGGTGCGCCGGGAGCGGGTCGACCTGTTGCAGGCGCACCTGGCCGGCGCGAGCGTCTACGGGAGCATGGCCGGGACCCTGACACGCAAGCCGGTCGTGAGCCTCTTCCACGGGACGGTCGACCTCGAGGGAGCGTCCCGGCTTCTCTGGGCCAAGAACGCGGTGCTCAGGTTCGGCAGCGACCGGATCGTCGCCGTGTCCAACGGCCTCAGGGGCGACCTGCTGCGCAGGCTCCCCCTGCGGCCCGACCGGATGCGCGTCATCTACAACGGGGTGGACACGGAGCGCTTCCACTCCGCCGGTACGGGAAGCCTGAGAGAGGAGCTGGGGCTCGGCCCCGATACCCTTCTCGTGTGCAGCGTCGGCAATATCCGGACCCCGAAGGGCTACGACCATCTGCTCGAGGCCGCACGGCGGCTACGGGAACAGGAACGCCCGGTGCACTTCGCCGTCGCCGGCCACGGGAAGGGCACGCTGTACGAACGGCTCCTCGAGCGGCGCCGTGACTGGAAGCTGGAAGACACGGTCACCTTCCTGGGATTCAGGGACGACACCGTGAACATCCTCTCGAGCAGCGACGTCTTCCTCCTCCCTTCGACCAGCGAGGGATTCTCGATCTCCACCATCGAGGCGATGGCGTGCGGGCTCCCGGTGGTCGCGACGCGCAGCGGGGGCCCGGAGGAGATCATCACACCGGACGTCGACGGATGCCTGATCCCCCCGGCCTCGGGCGAGAGCATCGCCGCCGCGATCCGGGACCTCGCCGCCGATCCGGACAAGCGACGGCGGTTCGGCTCGGCGGCCCGCGAGACCGTGGCCCGCCGGTTCTCCCTCGAGGCGATGATCGAGGCGTATCGAGACCTCTACCGGGAGGTGCTGGGTGGCTAGCACGCTCTCGCGCACCGTCTACCGCGGCCTGGTCGCGGCACAGGGGCCCCGCTTGGCCCGCCGCCTGCGCTCCGGGGCTCCGATCCTCTGCTTCCACAACGTGGTCTCCGAGGCGGACGCCGGCGTGGGCGACGCGTCCCTCCACATGCCCGTCGACACCTTCGAGTCGATCGCCGGCTGGTTGGCCGCCACGTACGACGTGGTGCCGCTCCGGGAGCTGGCGGATCGAGCGAGCTCGGGCCGGAGCGTGCGCGGTCTGGCGGCGCTCACATTCGACGACGCCTACCGGGGAGTCTTCGATCACGCGCTGCCGGTGCTCGCGGCGCTCGGGCTTCCGTGCACGCTCTTCGTGGTGTCCGGCTTCGCGGACCGGCCGGCCTGGACGTGGTGGGACACGCTGGCGAGCCGCGGCCTCCTCTCCGAGGAGCGTCGCGACGAAGCGCTGTCCGCTTCTCGAGGGCTCGCCGCCGAGGTGCTGTCCGGGGACGGGAACGCCGTGGACGCCCGCTCCGCGGCTTTTCCCGAAGTCCTGCTCCCGGCCACCTGGGACCGGATCGTGGCGGCGGCGGGCGAGAGCGTGGCTCTGGGGTCCCATACGGCTCGGCACCCGAACCTGTGCGCGCTGAGTGAGGACGAGCTCGACGAGGAGCTCGGTCGCTCCCGCCGCGAGATCCACGAGCGCGCCGGGGTGGAGCCCGACGCCCTGGCGTACCCCTATGGGCTCTGGGATGCGCGCGTCGTGCGCGCCGCCGGCGGAGCGGGCTACCGGACGGGGCTGACCCTCGAGAGCCGTGGCCTCGGCACGAACGCCGAGCTGCTCGCGGCACCCCGGATCAACGTCCCCGCCGGGATCCCGCTCGAGGCGCTCGAGTGCTGGTTGGCCGGCCTCAAGCTGCGCCGGCCGTGGTGAGCGGCGACGGAGCGGGACCCCGCCCTGCCCCGTCGGTGCTGCATCTGCTCGCGCCCGCCCGGTTCGGAGGGCTCGAGTCGGTGGTCCTGACGCTCGCCCGCGGGCAGCTCGACGCGGGACAGGGCGCGACGGTCGCGTCGTTCGTCAACCTGGGCGAATCCGGGCACCCGTTCGACGGGGCTCTGCGGTCGGCCGGCATCCCGAGGCGCACCATCGAGGTGGCCGCGCGCGCCTATCGCAAGGAGCGTCGCATCGTCCGTGACCTGATCACGGAGCTCCGACCGGACGTGGTGCACACCCACGGCTATCGACCGGACGTGATGGACTCGGGGGTCGCGCGGCGCATGGGTCTGCCCACGGTCACCACCGTCCACGGCTTCACGCGCGGGAAGGGGCGGGGACGCATGTACGAATGGCTCCAGCGCCGCTGGTTCCGCCGCTTCGACGCCGTGGTGGTGGTCTCGGCGCCGCTGCGCCGGGAGCTGATCACGGCCGGCGTACGGCAGGAGCGCGTCCACCTGCTGCAGAACGCCTGGCGAGCGGCGGTCCCGCCCCTCGCACGCGCCGAGGCGCGCTCCGCCCTCGGCCTGGATGCCGACGCGCTCGTCGTGGGCTGGGTGGGGCGCCTCAGCCGCGAGAAGGGACCCGACGTCGTGGTGGAGGCTTTGGCCGCGTGCGATCGCACCGACGTCACGCTCTCCCTCATCGGCACCGGATCGATGGAGCCGGAGCTCCGGGCCCTGGCCGAGGAGCGGGGTGTGGCCGAGCGCATCCGCTGGCATGGGATCGTGCCCGAGGCCGGCCGCTACCTCGCCGCCTTCGACGCGCTGCTCATGACCTCGTGGACCGAGGGCACGCCGATCGTGCTGCTCGAGGCCATGGCCGCGGGCGTGCCGATCGTCACCACGGCCGTGGGGGGCATCCCGGACGTGGTGTCGGAGCGTGAGGCGGTGCTCCTGGGCGCGGGTGACGCGGCCGGTCTCGGCCGGGCGATCACGAAAGTGCTGGAGAATCCCGCGGCGGCCGACGTACGTTGTAGGGAGGCACTGCGGCGGCTCGAGCGGGACTTCGCCGTCGAACCCTGGGTGCAACGCTACAGGGACATCTATTCCTCCTGCCTCTGATCCATGGCATCCACGATCGCATACGCAGTTCTCTTCCTGGCGCTGGCGCTGGGCCTCTACACATACCTCGGCTATCCGGCGTTGCTCTCGTTGATCGGCCGCCTCCACCCGTCCCGCATCATCCGGGACGAGCCGGCCGAGTGGCCGATGGTGTCGATCACCGTGCCGGTCTACAACGAGGAGGCTCAGGTGCGCGAGCTCATCGCCAGCCTCCTCGCCATCGACTATCCCCGCGACCGCCTGCAGATCCTGTTGGTGTCGGACGCCTCGTCGGACGGCACGGACGAGATCGCGCGGGAGTACGCCGACCGGGGCATCGAGCTGCTCCGCATGCCGGAGCGCGGCGGAAAGACGAAGGCCGAGAACGCCGCGGCGGAACGCCTGCGGGGCGAGATCGTGGTCAACACCGACGCCTCGATCCGGATCCGTCCCGAAGCGCTCAAACGCCTGATCGCCGTCTTCCAGGACCCCGAGGTCGGGTTGGCCTCGGGCCGGGACGTGAGCGTGGCGCCGGGCCAGGAGACGGGCAACACCTCCGAGTCCGGCTACGTGGGATACGAGATGGCCATCCGCGACCTGGAGACCCGCGTCGGCGGGATCATCGGCGCCTCGGGCTGCTTCTACGCCATCCGGCCGAAGCTCCACCGGATCCCGCTGCCCGAGTCGTTGAGCAGGGACTTCGCCTCGGCGCTCCACACCCGGGAGAACGGATTCCGGCCCGTCTCGGTGCCGGACGCCCTCTGTCTCGTCCCCCGCACGACGTCGCTGGAGCGTGAGTACCGGCGGAAGGTGCGCACGATCACCCGCGGCATGGAGACGCTCTGGCACAAGCGGGCGCTTCTCAATCCGTTCCGCTACGGGGGCTTCGCCATCAGGCTGTTCAGCCACAAGATCTGCCGCTGGGCCCTACCCTGGGCGGGCATCGCCGCCTGGATCGCGACCGGCGTCCTCGCGCCCGGCCGTCCCTGGGCCCTGGGGCTGTTCCTGGCGGGAGTCCTGATCTTCCTCCTGGCGGGACTCGGGTGGTGGATGGCGCGGCGCGGAAATGGCCGTTCGCCCCTCACCGCGTTGGCGTTCGTGGTCGCCGGCAACCTGGCCGCGGCGCACGCGTTCCTCCGGGTGCTCAAGGGCGATCGCATGCCCATGTGGGAGCCGACACGACGGTGAGCGCGCTCCGCCCCGCGTTCGACCGGTGGCCGTGGCTCCCGTACGTAGCGCCCTTCGCGCTCTTCATCGCGTTCACCGCCGCGCAGCCCTCGGACGGGTTCGTCCCGTGGCTCTACCCTCTGAAGACGGTGGCGGTCGGAGCGACCCTGGTCGTCTGCGCCAGTCGCTTTCCACCGCTGGAGCGTCGCGCGACGGGCCTGGCGTTGACGGTCGGCGTGGTCGTGTTCGCGCTCTGGGTGGCGCCCGAGGGCCTGTACCCGACGCTGACCGCCCCGAGCGGCGTGGATCCGTTCGCCCACCTTTCCGGTCCCTGGGCCTGGACGTGGATCGGCTTCCGGATCCTGGGCGCGAGCGTGGTCGTGGCCGTCATGGAGGAGATCTTCTGGCGGGGGTTCCTGCTCCGTTGGATCGTCGATCAGGATTTCCTGCGGGTGCGCATCGGGACCTTCACCTGGCCTTCGTTCGTGGTGACGTCGGCGCTCTTCGCCGTGGAGCACGATCGCTGGCTCGTCGGCCTGGTGGCGGGCGTAGCCTACAATCTTCTGCTCTATCGCACCCGGAGCCTCCATGCCTGCATGGTGGCCCACGGGGTGACCAACCTGGTTCTGGCGGCCTACGTGCTCTACACGGGGCATTGGAGCTTCTGGTAGAGGATCTCGTGAAGCACCTAGGCGCATCACCGGCCCCGCCGTATGTTTTGAAGCCATCGACATCGGCCTCTCCCCGCCTCATCCACAGGCATCGCATGCGATCCTCGACCTACCTCATCCTCGTCATCGCACTGTTCGTGCCCATGTCAGCGGCCGCGCAAACGGTCGTGTCGGGCGACGTGAGCGGACGGGTTCTGACCTCCGACGGGAGAAGCATCCCCGACGCGGTCGTCACGCTCCACTCGCTGGAGATGGACGTCACCCGGGAAGCCGCCACGGATCTCGCGGGATCGTACGCCATCCAGTTCATGAGCCCCGGTCGCTACGAGATGCGCGTGGAGGCCTTCGGCTACCGTCCGTTGGTCCGTCCGGTGGTCCGGGTGGAGGCCGGAGCCTCGCGCCTGGTCAACGTGACGCTCATCGCCTCACCACCCCCGGTGACGCAAGTGGACACGGTCATGGAGGGGGGGATGGCCCTGAGCCGGTGGAGCGGCGCGGGCCCGTCCATCTCGTCGAGCGACCTGGACGCGCAACGGGACCTCCTGGGCGGATGGACCGCCCTCGCGCGCTTCTCCTCCGTGCTCGGACCGTCGCTCGGGTCGCAGGGCCTGCCGGGAATGATGACCGCCCAGGTGGTCGACGGCGTCCCGTTCTTCGCGGCGCGCCATCCCTACCTGAGAGGCGAGAGCACGGGGAGCCCGGCGTTCCCCGCGTCGTCGCTGGCCCGCGCTTCCGTGCTCCAGGACCCGGGAGACGTCTACTTTATCGGGGATGTCGGGACGACGCTCGCTGCGACCACTCGCGCCGGCAAGGGGCCCGGCTCGGGCGGCATCGAGGGCGCCTGGAGCAGCGATGCGCTCTGGTCGTCCGGAACGCTCGACGTCACCAAACCCCCGACCATGACCTCCTACCGGGCGGCCGGCCACACCGGGGTGACACTGGTTCCCGACACGTCCCGGCTGTTCGTCGCGGGTGAAGCCCTGAGCCAGCAGAGCCCCCTGGCCTCGCGGGTGCCGGCCGACCAGCTGACAGGCCTGAGCGGCGTCGATCCGGCGATCCTGGACGGGCTGACGTCGCCGTCGGTCGAAACCGTGTCGCGCATCTCGGGCCTCGCCCGGCTGGATCACTGGGGCGGGACGACCCGCTTGACCCTGCGCGCCGCCGGCGGACACGAGACGCGTGACTACGATGGCGAGGGACCCGGGTCCCTGGGCTACGGCCTCGGAGCCCCCGAAAAGGCGACGGACCTCTCGGCGGCCATGACACTCGTCTCCCGGTACGAGCAGGGCCTCAGCCTCGAAGTGCTCGGCGGCATCTCCCTGAGCGACCGCACCTGGGGCAACGCGACCGGGCTCGCGCCCGCCACGCTGGTCGGCCCGGGGCTCTCCCTCGGCGAGGCGCCCGGCTCCTCGGCCAAGGTGTCGCGGATCGACATCTTCGTCGCCCCGGCGCTGCACTTTCCCCTGGGAGGCGGAAACGCCAAGGCCGGCCTCTCGATCCAGGCGACGAGCCACACCTTCGACCAGACGTTCGCCGGAGACGGGGACCTGTTCTTTTCCGACGGCGCCGCCCTGACGCAGGGCGACGGCGTCTACACGCGCGGCACCTCCTCGGAGACCTCGTTCTCGACCTCCAGGGTCGGCGCCTTCGCCCAGTACGCCTGGACGGCCTCACCGGGTCTTCGGATCGTGGCCGGAGGACGCGTGGATTGGGAGAAAATCCCGAAGTCCGGCGTCACCCTCGACACCGACTGGGAAACCGCCTCGGGCCTCCGCAACAACGAGTACCCGACCTCACTCGCCCAACCGGGGGGGGTGCTCGCGGCCACATGGGACGTGCGCGGCGACGAGCGTACGATCCTGTACGGCTCCGGCTCCGTGATGAACGGGGCCTTCGACCCGAGCCTGGTGCACGAGGTCATCGCGCAGGACGGCGCGGCGAAGCTGCGCCGTTATATCGGCACCGGCATCTCGTGGCCCGACCCGTCGAACGGCCCTCAGGGCACTCGGAGCGCGGCGATCCTCACGCTGCTGGGCCCCGACAGCCGGGCTCCGCGCAGCTACGCGCTCGGGGGCGGGCTCGTCCAGGACCTCGGATCCGGATGGGTGATGCACGCCTCCGCCTCGGTCCGCCGCACGGACTTCCTGCCGCGCCGGAGGGACCTCAACCTCCCGGCCTATCCGCTGGTCCAGGACGCCCACGGTCGCGACATCTTCGGCGATCTCCAGCAGATCGGCTCCATGGTGGTGCCGGCCCTGGGCAGCAACCGCCGCTTCGGTGACTTCGGCACGGTCTGGGGAGTCGATCCGGACGGGTGGTCGAAGTACCGGGGCCTCTCCGTGGGACTCGAGCACGCGACCCAGGAATCCGACGTCTTCGTTTCCTATACACGCTCGCGCACCACGGACAACTGGATCGGCGCGGCTCGAGGGCTGCCCGATGCCACGCTCGACCCGCACCTGCCCGAGGTGGGAGGAGCGGCCTGGGCCGACGGCACGTCCGACTTCGACATCCCCGATCGACTGGTCGCGGGCGCACGCATGCATCTCGACGTGGGCCTGGGCGGCGAGATCAGCGCGTCCTACACCTTCCAGTCCGGCCGGCCCTTCACGCCCGGGTACCGCACCGGAGTGGACGCGAACGGAGACGGATCGGCGCGCAACGACGTCGCCTGGATCCCGCCACTCTCCGAGCTCGGCGATCTGGCCGGCTCCTGGCCGTGCCTGGCCGATCAGGCCGGCGGGTTCGCGGACCGAAATAGCTGCCGCGGCCCCTCGAGCTCCACGCTCAACGCCGGAGTCCGGTTGGGAATCGCGGCGGTGGGCGGACGGACCCTGTCCCTGACCGTCGAGGGATTCAACCTCATCGAGAACAGTTCCGGCCTCGTGGACACCGCCCTGCTCCTCGTGGACCCCACCAACCCCATCCAGCGCTCCGGAGACGGTACCGTCGTGACGCTACCGACCACGGTCAACCCGGCGTTCGGGCAGGTGATCCTCCCGGCCACGCCCGGCAGGATCCTGCGCGTGGGCTTCAGGATCGGAGGCTGAGCACATGAGACTCTCACTCCCCACCCGCTTCGTCCTGTTCGGTGCGCTGCTCACCGTTCCGGCGCTTCGTGGATGCACCGACGCGACCTCCATCCACCGCCTCGAGATCGACGCCACCGGCTCGGTCTACGGGGTGGCCTACCTCGACAACAACGGCAACGGCGTGCTCGACACGCAGGACCCGCCTCTTCCGGCCGTACCCGTCGTGCTCACGGTCGCCCAGGGTGGGCAGGTCGTGGACCGGGTCGAGACCGACAGCGCAGGGATCTTCGAGCTCACGGACGTTCCCGTGGGCACGTACCGCCTGGATCTCGACTCCGGGGCGCTGGGTGATTCCCTGGAAGCAGCCGGCAACGGAACGGAGTTCAACGTCACGCTGGGTGAGAAGACGCGCGTCGACTTCGCGGTCTCCTTCCCGGTGCTGACGATCGAGGAGGTGCGCGCCGCCGAGCCCGGCCGCCGGGTGTTCACGAGCGGGATCGCGCTCAACCCCCGCCAGTCGTTCGGCGACGGGGTCGTCTATCTCCAGCTCGACACCGCGTACGTGCGCACCATCAACGTCGAGCGCGCAAGCATCAACTCCGGCGACTCCGTGCGTGTGCTGGGCCGCGTGAAGATCGATCAGGGCGAGCCCGTCCTGGACGAAGTCACGCCGTTCGTGCTGGTGCACGCCGCCACGATCCCCCTTCCCGTCGACATCGGAACGGCCGAGGCGGCCGACGCGGACGGGGGGCGTCTCGACGCGGCGCTGGTGAGGATCCACGGAGCGGAGATCTCCGACACGAGCACGGTTGACGGCAACTTCCGGTTCCAGGTGGACGACGGCTCCGGACCGGTCGAGATCGTGTTCCGATCGTTCCTGCAGCTCAACTCCTCGGTCATCCGTCCGGACACGGTCTTGCGAATCAGGGACCTGACGGGTCTCCTCACCCCGTTGCAGGACGCGACGGGCACGGTCCACTGGCGTGTTCTGCCGCGCGGCGGATCCGACGTCACACTCGAGGTCAAGCAGGCCGACCTGGGCGTGGGACTCTCGGTGGACAAGCCTACGGCGTCGAGGGGCGACACGCTGACGTTCACGGTCGTGCTGACCAACGCCGGCCCCATCGGGGCGTCCGGGGTGAAGGTGACGGACTCGGTGCCGGAGCCTCTCACGTTCGTCTCCGCGTCCATGACGCGCGGAACGTATGACTCCGGGGCCGGGGTGTGGAACCTGGATTCGATGCGGGTCGGGGCCACCGACACGCTGAAGATCAAGGCGAAGGTGACGACGAGCCTCCTGGGTCAGATGGTGGACCGGGCTACCGTCTCGAAGCTCCTGCACGAGGTGGATCCGAACCCCAACAACAACACGGCCGCGATCGCGGTGGGCATTGTCGCAGGGGCCCCCGGAGCCTATGGGCTTCCAACCCGGCAGGTGTGGCTGGGAACCGCACCCGCCTGCCCGGGGACCACCTCGGTCCGCACGATGTCCGAAGTCGGGAGCGCCGATCCACGCCTCTCCATGGAGCCGACATGCCCCCACCCAAGATCCTGACCGGTCAGGAAGGAGCGCCCCGCGCCGCTCCGCCGCCGGCGGAGCCTTCACCGAGTCGGTCCGTGTGGGCCTGGGTGGGCCTCGCGTTCCTGATCGTCGGCGGAGCCGACCTCGTGCTCACCTGGTTTCCCGTGCAGTTCGGGAACCACGAATGGGAGTTCGGCACAGTCACCGCGGCGCTCAATGGGCTTCCCGTGCCCATCCTGGGGCTCGCGGCGATGATCTGGGCCGCCGGAGAAGGACACCGGAAGTGGATCGCCACGCTGTCGCTGGCCGCCTCCGTTCTCCTCTTTCTCGGCATCCTGGTGGGCCTGATTTTGTGGGCCATGGGCGTCCCGCTCGCGCTCCAGTCCGTGCCGGCACAACTCGGCCTCGGCCTGAAGAAGGCGCTCGTCAAGACGGCCATCCAGGGGGTCGTCTACCCCGTACTGCTGATCTATATGATCGTCCGGGCGGGACGGCTCGCCCGTGGGCGGCCCTAGGGCCGCCCCCCCAGGGCCGCCCCCCGTGGCCGACCCCAGGCCCGGCCACGGATCTCCCGGCGGCCGGCCGGGCATGTGTGGCATCGGTGCCACGGTCTGTGGGACGTCCCACACACGAGCCACGGCGTCAAACCGCCGGCTGCGGCGGATTTCGGCGGCATGACGCCACGCGGCGAACGGCGCGGGCCATGGCTTGGTTCTTGCAGATTCAAGGAGTTCGCAGATGAAGTGTCGCTGGGTCAACTCCAACGGTCGGTACACTCGATGAGACTCTCCCGTTCGCTGGTTCTCGCCGCCCTCCTCTCCGTAGGGGCAGCGCCCGCCGCCCAGGCCCAGGTGCTGTTCTCGGGCACCTACACGGGAGGAAACAGCTTCAACACGACGGCCTCCATGTCGCTCAGCTACTCCGCGGTCGACGCCGGCGTGTACCTGTTTTCGCTCAACATGATGAACCTGGGCACCTATGGTGAGGTCTACAGGTCCATCGGGCTCTTCAACCTCCCGTCGACGCTCGCGCTCCTCGACTCGTGGACGAACCTCGACGGATGGCACTTGCCGCCCCCCGACGACTTCAGCGGCGACGTCCTGACGGCCCCGACCGTGTCGTTCATCTCGCCCAATCCGGGTCCCAAGAAGGGGCTGATGAACGACGGCACCCTCGGAATGTTCCAGTTCAAGGTCGGTGGGTTCACCAGCCTGAGCGAGGTGATGGCCGTGGGCGCCGGCGTCCATGCCATCAGCGGGCCCAACGGGTGCTCCACCAAGCTGGGCGTGCAGGCCGGGAAGGTCTTGAGGACCGCGGACGGCAGCTCGGGTTGCGTGGGCGTCCCCGAGCCCGCGAGTGGGCCGCTGATGGCCACCGGCGTCCTGGGACTTCTCGGCTTCGCCTGGATCAGACGCCGGCGTGGCCAGGTGATCGTGTGGGAGGAGGCCGCCTGACGGCGGACCGACACGACGCAAAGGCCTGAAAAGGGGGCCGCACCCGACGGGTGCGGCCCCCTTTTTCTTGTGAGCTACTCTGACCTGTGTGTGTCGTGTCGGGGGACCAGGAAGCCAGGCGGCCGCGAGGCCCCGGCCCGCCCCTACCCTACCACATTCCGATCTGGCGGAGCGACGGACGGGTGAGCGCCCGCTCGGCTTGGGCAACCACGCGGCGGACGTCGACGACCGTATCAGGCGTCACGGAGATGGACGAGATGCCGCACTCGACCAGGAAGGGCGGCACCTCGTTCGGGTAGTCGGACGGTGCCTGCCCGCAGATCCCGATCTCGAGGCCCTTGGCGCGGAACGACCGCACCGCCCGGCCGATGAACGCACGCAGCGCCGGGGAACGCGCATCCACCGCCGGCTCGTAGCGCTCCAGGTCGTCGCGTGAAACCGCGTAGACGGTCTGGACCAGGTCGTTGGTGCCGATGGAGCCGCCCGACAGGTCCATGAGGTCGATGAAGCGGTCGGCCTCGAGCACGTTCGACGGAAGCTCGACCATGAGGAAGAGGGGCACCCCCGCCTTGGGAGAGAGCCCATGCTGGTCGAGCGCCCGCACCACCCGCGCCCCTTCCTCCGGAGTGCGGCAGAACGGAATCATGAGCTGGAGGTTGTCGAGACCCAGGTGCTGGCGCACCATGCGCAGGGCGTCACACTCCATCTCGAAGGCCGCCGCGAAGCGCGGATCCACGTACCGGGACGCGCCCCGCCACGCGATCATGGGGTTCTCCTCCTGGGGCTCGAAGAGCCGCCCCCGAGAAGCTCCCGATACTCGTTGGACTTCAGATCCGACAGGCGAACCAGGACGGGCCGAGGGTAGAACGCGGCGCAGATGAGCGCGACCCCGTGCGCCACCTGGTCCACGAAGAACTGGCGCCGGTCCCCGTAACCGGGCGTGCGCCGCTCGATCGCGCCCAGGAGAGCGGCGAGCTCGTCGGGATCCTCCGCCTCGAGCCGCTCGCGATGGGGCTCGAGCTCCGGTGCGAGTCTTCCCTCCTCCATGAAGTCCCTGAGCGACTCGAAGCATGCCAGGGCCAGCGGGTGGATGCCGACCTGCGACGTGAGGATGAACTCCAGCCGGGCCAAGCCCACACCGTCGGAGGGTAGCATGGCGTCGTGAAGCGCGTTGCCTGGAAAGCCGACGTTGAGCTTGATGCCCGTGTGCGTCTCCGGGAGCAGATCGGTCGAGATCTCCTCGACATCGAACGGCTGGAGCCCCTTGAAGACCAGCCCTTCGTCTCCCTCGGCGCACGTGCCCGTCACCTCCATGAGCGGCGCGAGCGCCTTGGTGGCGTCGGCGCATCCCACGATGGCCGGGATCCCGAACTCCCGGGCTACGATCGCCGCGTGCGAGGTTCGGCCACCCTTTTCCGTGACGATCAGAGAGGCCTCCTTCATGAGGGGCTCCCAGTCGGGCGTCGTGTGTCCGGTGACCAGGACGTCTCCGGGATCGAAGACCCGATCCTCCGCGGCGATCACCTCCAGGGACTCTCCTGCGGCCAGCCGATTGCGAAGCTCGCGCTTGCGAACGATGACCTCCTCGTAGTCCCGGTAAAGGCGCACTCTACCCGCGCCGATGCCGCTACCCACCGCATGCCCGCGTACGAGCACGTCGCCCCGTTGCCTGAGGGTATCGACGAGCGTCGGGTCCATGCGGTAGCGCCGCGTCACCGTTGCGTCTGCGCGATGTACGGTCTCCGGACGGGCCTGCACGACGTACAGCTCACCCGTGTGTCCGTCCTTGGCCCACTCGATGTCCATGGGGCGGCGGTAGTGGTCCTCGATGGCCAGCGCCATGGTGGCGAGCTCGACCGCCTCGTCCACGGATACGGCCCACTGCCTCTGGCGGCTCGCGTGCACGTCGACGCTCTCGGTGGCCGTGCCGCCCTGCGCCGCGTAGACGAGCTTGCGGTCCTTGGCGCCCATCCGGCGGTGCACGACGGAGGGGCGACCCTTACGGATCCCCTCCTTCCACACCACCAGCGTGTCCGGCGAGACGCTTCCCTGCACCACGAGCTCGCCCAGCCCGTACGCCCCGCTGATGTGGATGACGTTGGGATTTCCGGAGTCGGGATCGAGCGTGAACATGACCCCGGAGGTCGCGATGTCGGAGCGCACCATCTTCATGACGACCACGCCCAGGCCACCGGCCAGCGGGTCCATTCCCTTGCCCAGCTCGTAGCCCAGCGCCCGTTCCGTGAACGCCGAGGCGCAGCACTTCCGCCACGCGTCCAGCATGGCGTCGACGCCACGCACGTTCAGGTACGACTCGTACTGGCCGGCGAACGATGCGGCTTCGGAGTCTCCGGAGGTCGCGGAGGAGCGGACGGCCAGGTCGACATCCGCGCCATACGATTCCGTCAGCTTCCCATAGCCCTGCCGAAGCGCCTCGGCCACCTCCTCGGGCACCGGGGTGGCGCACACCATCTCCCTGGCGAGCTCGGCCCTCGTGTGCAGGTCGAGTTGGTCCTGAGCGTCGGCAGGGCCGAGGAGCCGCTCCAGCCCGTCGCGGAGGGTCCGGGCACTGAGCGCCGAGGGCTCGCAGCGGAGCAGCTCGTCCGCCAGCGCGCCGGACGAGCCGAGGTGGACCTCGGCGTCGAGGAGCAGGGTGTGGGCGTGGACGGTGGTCACGAACCCGTTGGGGATGCGCACGCCGCCGTGGGCGAGGGCTCCGTACATCTCTCCCAGGGACGCCGCCTTGCCCCCGACCCGCAGGACGTCCTTGGCGCCCAGCTCCTCGAACCAGGCGATGAGTGGACCGCGCGGGGGCTCGGTGGCCCGCTCTCGCGACCGGAGGATTCTTTCTCGGATCCCTACGCGCCTGGCGGGGCGGGACCGAGTCGATTCGAGTGCTTCCGGGGGGGGCGTCCAGGACAGCATGCAGGGCGTTTCCGATGCGGGGGTAGAACAAACGTTGCACCGCTGCGACAGATCCGGCAAAACCGCTCAATTGGTGGGCCCGGCCGCGCCCCGCCTCGTGATTCGGGCCTCCGTGGAGGTCCGAGAGATGCGGGGTGCGACCGGCCCATGGTCTACACTGGGCCTATTGGGCGCATAATCCATGCCCGCCCCGGGGGGAGGGTCGGTGGGTAGGCGGCCGGGCGAGCCACGGGGGTCCCAGGGGGGACGACAAGCGGCCCGACGCTGTCTCGCGTCGGGCCGCTTTCTGTGAGCCGGATCAGGATCGGCTGCTTCCAGTCTTCCCCGTCAGCCGCACTCGCTGTAGCCGCACACATGGCACTTCATACACCCCTCTTCGTAGGCGAGCTGCCCCGCGCCGCACTCCGGGCAGGCGCCGAGGAAGCTCTCGGAGCGCGCTGCCGTGGATGGTGGTCTCCGCCTGCAGCTTCGCGGGGCTGGCCGGCGAGGGCGCGAGCGCCAGTGGAAGCGCTTCCTGCACGCCGTCCTTCTCCTCCAGGTAGCGCTCGATGGCCTGGCCGATCGCGTCCGGTGCCGACAGAACCTTGTTGGGTCCGACGCCCACGGCGCGGTCGCACGAGATGCCCCGGAGCTGAGCCTTGACCTCCGAGATCGGGATCCCCGAGCGCAGCGCCAGCGAGATGAGCCGGCCCAAGCGCCTCGGCGTCGGCCATGGCCGCGCCGCCCGCCTTGCCGAGCGTGCAGAACACCTCGAACGGACGGCCCGAGTCGTCCTCGTTGACCGTCACGTACAGGTCGCCGAGCGGGGACATCATCTTCATGGTGTGGCCCCGGAGCACCTGCGGACGCTGCCGCTTGTGGCGCGCGGCGCCGGCCGTCAGGTCGCGCTCCTCCGCCTCGCGCTTCATCTGCTCGATCTCGCACGCGCAGATTGTGCGCCTCCTCGCGCGCGTCGGCGAGCTGCTGCTCGAGCTCGGAGACCTGGGCCGAAGCCTCCGCGCCGGCCTCCCCCTTGCCGGTCTTGCCGGTCGAGAGCACCTGGCCCTGGCGCGACCCGTCGCGATACACGGTCACGCCCTTGCACCCGAGCTCGAAGGCGAGCTGGTAGATCTGGCGGACGTCCTCCTCGGTGGCCTCGTGGGCGAAGTTGGTCGTCTTGGAGATCGCGCTGTCGCAGTGCTCCTGGAAGGCCGCCTGCATGCGCACGTGCCACTCGGGCGTGATGTCGTGGGCCGTGCGGAAGACACGCTGCACGTCCTCGGGCACCTCGTCGAAGTGGATGTGGCCCTCCTCGGCGATCCTCTCCATGAGCTCGGGGCTGTACCACCCCTGCTCCTCGGCGAGGCGCACGAAGTCGGGGTTCACGTCGGGCATCATGGCAGCCGGCCTGGTTGCGCATGAACGCCACGGCGAACAGCGGCTCGATGCCGCCCGGAGCAACCGGCGAAGATCGAGATCGTGCCGGTGGGCGCCACCGTCGTCAGGTTGCAGTTGCGCAGCGCCCGCTCGGGACGCACCCGCGCGCCGTCCTCGCGCACGGCGGCCTTGCCCTTCGGGCCCCAGATCGACTCCTCCCAGGCCGGGAAGACGCCGCGCGTCTCGGCCAGCTTCTCCGAGGCGGATTCGCGCCTCCTCGTTCACGAACTCCATCACCTTGCGGCCCATCTCCACGCCCTCGGGCGGAGTCGTAGGCGATCGCCCAGGCGCACGAGCATGTCGGCCCACCCCATGACGCCCAGCCCGACACGCCGGATGGTCTGCGCCAGGTCGTGGATCTCCTCGAGCGGATAGCGGTTGGCGTCGATGACGTTGTCCAGGAAGTGCGTCGCCAGGTGGATGACCGGTGCGCAGCGCGTCCCAGTCGACGGCCTCGTCCGGGTCGGTGCCCGGGCGCGCGTCGTCCTTCACGAACCGGCCGAGGTTGATGCTGCCGAGGTTGCAGACGTCGTAGGCCAGCAGAGGCTGCTCGCCGCACGGATTCGTGGCCTCGTAGCTCCCCAGCTGCGGCACCGGGTTGTGCTCGTTGGCGCGGTCGATGAAGAACGTGCCGGGCTCACCCGTGCGCCACGCGCCGGCGATGATCATGTCGAAGATCTCGCGGGCGTTCTCCTGGCCGACGACCTCGCCGGTCTTGCGGATGCACCAGGTCGTAGCGTGCCGTCCTCGCTCACCGCCTCCATGAAGGCGTCGGTGATGGCCACGGAGATGTTGAAGTTCGTCACCTGCGTCGTGTCGTCCTTGCAGGTGATGAAGCGGCGGATGTCGGGATGGTCCACGCGCAGGATGCCCATGTTGGCGCCCCGGCGCGTGCCGCCCTGCTTCACGACCTCGGTGCTCGCGTCGTAGAGCTTCATGAACGAGACCGGGCCCGACGCCACCCCCATGGTGGAGCGCACGGGATCGCCCTCCGGGCGCAGGCGCGAGAACCCGAAGCCCGTGCCGCCTCCGGACTGATGGACGAGCGCCATGGCCTTCAGCGTGTCGTAGATCCCGCTCTTGCCGTTGGAGAGCGCGTCGTCGACGGGCAGCACGAAGCAGGCCGAGAGCTGGCCGAGCGGACGGCCGGCGTTCATGAGCGTCGGCGAGTTGGGCTCGAACTTGCCGCTGATCATCAGATCGTAGAACTGCCGCGCCACCTCCTCCACCACCGCCTCCGAGGCGCCGTAGCCCGCGTCGATGGCCGCGATGGTGCGCGCGACGCGCCAGAACATCGTCTCGGGGCTCCTCCGTCGGCTTGCCGTCCGCATCCTTCTTGAGGTATCGCCGTTCCAGCACGATGCGGGCGTTCTCCGTCATATCGGGCACCGGAAGGTCCTCGGGCACGACATCATCGAAGATCGCCGACTCGGGCGTGGGACGAGGCTCATGGACGCGCGGCATCGGGAACTCCTGTGGACAATCGGTGGAAAAGCGCGTGTAAATACCGTTGAAAAGCGGCGGAAAGCCGCTTCCGCCGTTGATCTATCTGTGGAAAAGCCCGCGCGGGACCTACTGCATATTGAGGCGGACCCATATTACAGGCCCCACATGTTGTGGTCAAGCGCGCTGCGGACCGGCTCGACGGCTGCTGCGCGGAACACCCTGTAACGCGCTCCATTTCGATTTTGCAGATGTGTTGTTACACCGCCAATGGGTCGAAGTTTCGGGCTATGTTCGGTAGCCGGGGGACGCTTCGAGGGTGGAATCCCGCCGGGCCGCGCGGGCCGGACCCGCCCCGCCCGTCGGCCCGGGCCCTGCGCCGCCTCAGAACGAGAAGCCCAGCCTCAGATAGAGCTGCGCCCCGCTCCGGTACACCAGGGGGAAGGCCACGCCGGTGCGCACCAGGAGCGGCGTCGTCCAGAAGGTGAGGACGTTGGTCGTGAGCTCGCCCCCGACCGAGGCGAGCGTGGAGCGGCGCGGGTTCTGGTAGCCGGCGATGCCGAGCTCGGGGCCCCACGCGTTGCCCGCGTCGCCGAAGAGCGCGCCCTGGATCCGGTCGATGTGGAGCGGCCAGGCTCCGAGCCCCTGATGCACGAGCAGGAGCGGAACGCGGTACTCCACCGACGCGGACCAGGCCAGCGTACCGTAGCGGTCCCCGTTCACGTATCCGCGGACCGGGAAGAAGAGGGGCGTTCCGCCGAAGAGGTTGAAGCCGGCCACGCGCTGCGGGTTCCCCGCCGCGCCTCCCAACTCGAAGCGTCCCTGGTCGGCGCCCGCCCCCCTCGCATACCCGAAGCCGACCCGGAGCGCCGCGACATGCGACGAATAGCCGGGCCCTCCGAACGGCTGGAAGGCGCTCACCTGCGCGAGAACCTCGTTGCGCTCCCCGTCGTAGTGGGCCACCCCGACCAGTGTGTCGGGGAGGTTGAGCTCGCGCCGAGCGCGGCCTTGGACCCAGATCTGGACCCCCCGCGCCGCCCCGAGCTGGAACGCGTGGCTGCGCACGTTGGAGTACGCGAGCGTCAGCGCCACGTCGCCGAGATGCCGCTCGGGCCGGTAGGGCCGGTACACCGTCGACGGAGCGAGGGCGTTGTCGAGCAGCTCCGAGTGCTCCCAGGTGAATCCTCCGCTCAGCGTCACGGACGCGCCCTTCCTCCAGCGCGTCCGGTAGAGCGAGACCGCTGCACCGAGCCTCCGGTCGCGCCGGAGCGCGAAGAGGGTGTCGATCGGGGCGTCCGCCGCTCGCTGGCCGAGCCGCACACCGTCCTGGTCCCAGAACTGGTCGAATCCGAAGGAGAGCACCGGGTTGCCGAGACCGGCATAAGAATAGGAAAGTCCGCCCTCGGCCTTTCCGCCCTTCGTGAAGACCCGGCCGTAGGCGCTGAAGGCGTGGCGGCCCACCAGGTCCGTGGCCGACGTCTGGAACCCGACGGCGGCCCCGAGGACTTCACGGCTCCGGATGTCGACGTTGCCGTTGTGGACCGCGGTCGTGCGGACCGGTTCCCGGTAGAGCGGCTCCCAGTAGTGCGGCAGCAGCGTCGGGAACGGAGAGTAGCCGTGGACCGGCCCCGCCACCTCGGCGTCCTGGATCGAGTCGGGACGGGGGGGCGCGTCGAAGGAGGGCCGGGCGGCGGGCGCGAGTGGCCACTGCCCGGGCGTGAACGGAAGGCGCTCCACCTCCCATCCGTCGACGTGGTATCCCGAGTAGTAGAGCCAGTGCCCCGACGGGTCGACCGAGGGATACGACGCACCGGTCTCGACGTTCGTCACGAGGTGGACCGGCCCGGGCCGGCCCGACGCCGAATCGATCTCGGCGCCCAGCACGTTGACGATGCCGGTGCGGTCGGAGCTCCAGAGGAGGTAGCGGCCGTCGGGGCTCCACGTAGGCAGGAGGTCCATGGCCCGGTCGTGCGTGACCTCCGCCACGACGGAGCCGGACGCGTCGAGGATCACGACGTCCAGCCAGGCTCCGGGCGTCCAGCGGGACGCGGCGATCCAACGCCCGTCGGGCGAGACGGCCGGCTCCGTCCAGAGCACGTCGTGCGCGCGGTCGACGAGGGGCCGGACGGCGCCGGTCGCCAGATCCACGCGCACCAGCCGGTTGGTGCCGCCGCCGTCCTGCAACGCCACCGCCCAGGTTCCGTCGGGCCCCACGGACGGCTGGCTCAGCCGAGCGCCTCGGGTCAGGCGCACCACCCGCCCGCCGGGGTCCATGCGGTACAGATCCTCGAACGTGCGGTACGGGCCCTGGTACTCGCCCTGCGCGAACACCATGCCACCGTCCGGCGTCCAGTCGAAGGTCGAGAGGCCGTTGGTGCGGGTGAGCTCCCGTCCGCCGCCGGCGTCCAGCCCCGTGACGCGGAGCTGGGTGTCGGTGCGTCCGGACGACATCGTGAACGCCAGACGGGTCCCGTCCGGGGACACCGACGGATAGAGATCGTAGCGCGATCCCGGCGTCAGCCGCTCGCCCCGCGTCACCGGCCCGAGCTTCTCCAACTGGACGTCGATGTTGGCGTACCGCGCCTCGAGCTCCTTCGTCCAGCGACTCCACTCGTCCGAGATCGACACCCCGAACGCGTCCTTGCCTGCGGCGTCCAGGCGGAAGGGAATCCACTGGCCCGCGACCGCGTTGGCGAACGCATCGAGCTTGTCGGATCCGTGCTCGTCGAGCAGGTGCTCGAAGAAGAGGGAGCCGTAGACGTAGAACCGGTTCCCGCCGGGCCAGACCGGGGACTGTCCCGACGCCTGGTCGAGGTCCTCGAAGCGTCCTTCCAGGATCGCGGTGCGCAGCACCATGTCGTGGTACGTGCCCTTCAGGCGGCCGGAGTGCGTGAGGAGCGACTCGTACCAGACCGACGTCCCCTCCGTGTCCCAGCGCGGGACCGCGTCGGCCGGGAAGAACGGCCAGGTGGTCGGCACCCGTCCGAAGATCGGCCGCAGGATCTTACCGGGCCCCCCGTTCCGGTCCAGGTGGAAGACGTGGGTCAGCTCGTGCGTCACGACCAGCTCGAGCCAGTCGTCGAAGTAGCCCAGGTCCAGATCGTCGACCGGGGGACGCGCCGTCACGGTGATCCGATCGGTCGGCGCCACGGTCGTGTACCCGTTCGAGAAGTCCGTGTCGTCCGTGACCAGAAGGTCGATCTTGCCTCCGGGAGGCGACGTGAACGACTCGGCGAGCTGACGGTAGGCTCGCTCGGCCCGGGCGCCCGCGCGCCGGCCCAGCCACTCGAGCTCCTGCGGGAAGGTCACACGGAAGTGCTCCGTGGTGATCGTCCGCCACGCGTGGTCGGGCGCCACCTGGGCGCGCAACGTGCGCGCTCCGGCGCCCCCGACCAGCCCGAACGAGAGGACGGCGACCGCAACCCGCGCCGCCGCAATCCGCATCGCCTTGATAAAGAGCGAGCGCGTCGCCACCCTTTCCTGGAGTCTCTCACCCCCGGACTTCGTCACCGATGCCTCCCAAGCAGAGCTTCTGGTACCGCCTCGGGTACGCCTTCGAGCGCACACGTCAGGTCCCCTCGTCCAGCCAACACAAGCTGTCGAGCCTGCGCGAGCGGCGGACGTCCAGATCCTCCGACCGCAAAGACCGCGCGACGGCGCCGGCCTGGCCGGCCGCCGACGAGCTGCTGGCCTCCGGCCTCACGGCCGCCGCGGCCCGTATCATCGGCGCATTGAGGCCGCGCCGAAAGCACGGCACCCTCGGTCTGGTACGCGCCGGCCTCGCCGGCGCCGGCGCCGCGTTTCTCCTCGAGCTGGTCCGCCCGTTGCTCGAGGGACGTCCCTCGCTGCCTTCTCTGGACGGCCACCTGCCCGAACGGCTCCTCGTCGGCGCCAGCCAGGGGCTGGTGTACGGCGCGGTGGTGGAGCCGTTCCTGCCGGGCTCGCCGCTCGTCAAAGGCACGATCTACGGATCGGCCGAGTTCGCCGTGGATCCCGTGGGGGGCCTGTCGCGCCTGCTGGGATCCAGGACGCCGGTGGGCCGCGTGCCGACGCTGGCGCGCGTGCTGGAGGAGCTCGACCCTCACGACCGGGGATTCCTGGAGCACGTCACGTTCGCGACCGCGCTGGCGCTGATCTATGGGTCCAGCCCGTCGAGCAGCGGGATCCTGGACGACGGGGGCGAGGAGGGATAGGTCGTCAGATCCGCTCCGCTCCGGACGTAGGAGTCCGGACAGACACGGATCCTCACCGATCTCGTGTCCTCGTCCATCTCGGGCGCCACCCGGTCGTCCGGGGGCAGCACGCCGAAGAGCCGCGTTCCCACGCCGGTGCCCCGGCCGAAGGCCCGCACGGCGCAGAACGCTCCGGGATCGCGCTGGATCGCCCCACCCACGTAACGCCCCGCCAGGCCGTCGATCTGGTCGAGCAGCTCGTAGCGCGCGTCGAGCGAGTCCGCGAGCGAGAGATGGGCGCCGGACTCCTGCTCGAACGGGAAGGTCCGGCTCCGGAGACCGCTCAGCACGAAGAAGATCCTGGGCTTGCGTGAGAGCACGACGGAGCCTTCGGGAAGGTTGGCGCCCGACCAGGTCGCGGCGTCGGCGAAGTCCGTGAAGCGAGGCCCGTAGCACGCGAAGGGGCTGCCTGCCTCGGTCAGCGAGGCGCAGGCCGAGGCCTGGCGCGTCGCACCGAGCCAGCTTCCGAACGCGGGGAGGAGCACGACGAGCAGCGCCGCGAACCCGACCACCATGGACGTCGTCCGACCGAGGCGCCGGGCGCTCTCGGTCAGCACCTCGACGGCGAACACGAAGAGGATGGGCAGGAGCGGGAGCGCGAAGCGATCTCCCGACCAGACTTCGGGCCAGAGGAGGATGAGGCCCACGTAGAGCGGCAAGAAGAGCTCGACCACGCCGATACGCTTCGTTCCACGGCGGAGCCAGCCCATCAGCCCGAGGCCCACCAGGATCACGCCGAGCGCCAGGATGCCCGGCCCCCCTCCCTTGCCGACGATGCCCGTGGGGATGTGCGTGCCCACGTAGCCCCGCACGTTGCCCACGATGCGTGCGAGCAGGCCGCCGACCCCCACGTGGCCGAGCGACGGATCGTACGGGTTCACCATCCAGAACTCCGACGTGTACTCGATCTGGCCCACCGCGCGTGCCCTGAGCCACCAGAGGAACGCGGGGATTCCCACCGCCAGCGCCGCTCCGGCCAGCGCCCGCCAGCGCCGCCGCAGCGCGAGCCAGCCACCGAGCGCCGCGAGCAGCGGAAGGCCGGCCGAGCGGGTGAAATAGGCGAGGCCGGCCGCGGCCACGCCGATCACCAGCCAGCCCGGTCGGGCCCCTTCCTCGTCGGCACGGTCGAACGCCCACAGACCGACCATCGTCAGCGCCAGGAACGTCGGGTCGGACAGGACCCAATGGCTGTAGTAGACGACCGACGAGCTCAGGGCGACCAGCACGGCCACCCCGACGGCGCGTCCGGGCCCGAGGCGTCGCTCCGCCCACAGGTAGGTGAATACGGTCGCGGCCACGGTCGAGACCGCCGCCACCGTCTTGAGCGCCGTCCACGTGCGCGCGCCGAGGAGCATGAGCAGCGCCAACAGCGCGGGAAAGACCGGCGGGTACTTGGTGTGGGGAAGCTGAGCCGGGTCGTAGAGGTCGGTGTAGGTCCCATGCGAGACCAGCGAGTAGGCGAGCGTCACGTAGCCCGCGTTGTCCCCCCCGCTGTGTGGCGCCGGGTTGAAGGCGCCCACCACCACCCCGGTGGAGACCAGGACCACCACCCCGAGCAAGATCCACCGGAGGTGCGGCATGCGCAGCTCCGAGTCGGCGGGCGAGGTTCCCGTCTCCGCCTCGCCGGCGCGCTGCGACCGTCTCTTCTTCCTCGGGCTCACGGGCCCTCCATGTCGCCGAGCACGCTCGCCACCATGCCGCCTGCCTCGGAGAGGAGCCGAGCCGCCGTCTCCGCGTCGACGCCGAGGCGCCCCATGACCAGGGCGGTCTTCACGTGTCCTCCGGCCCCGTCCAGGAGGTCGGACGCCGCGGGCCGGTCGACGCCGAGCGCGTCCTGCAGGATGCGTTGCCCGCGGTCGCGCAGCTTGGCGGAGGTCACCTGGAGATCGACCATGAGGTTTCCGTAGACCTTTCCGAGCCGGACCATGGCTCCGGTGGTGATGGTGTTGAGGACGAGCTTGGTGGCCGTACCCGCCTTCATGCGCGTGGAGCCCGTGATGACTTCGGGCCCCACCAGCGGCGCGATGACCACGTCGTGTCGCTCCTTGAGCTGCGAGGACGGATAGGTGCAGAGAAGGAAGCCCGTGCGCGCGCCACGCCCGCGTGCCTTCTCCAGGGCCCCGTGAACGTACGGGGTCGTGCCGGACGTCGCGATACCGAGCACGAAGTCGTGCGGCCCCACCCCCAGAGCGTCGATGGCGGCGGCGCCGGCGGCCGGGTCGTCCTCCGCGCCTTCGAGGGCGCCCACCAGCGCCTCCGGTCCTCCGGCGATGAGGCCCCGCACCATACCGGGATCCGTTCTGTACGTGGGCGGCATCTCCGCCGCGTCGAGGACGCCGAGCCGGCCGGACGTCCCCGCCCCCACGTAGATCATGCGCCCACCGGCGCGCAACGCCTCCACGGCGAGCTCGATGGCGCGGGCGATGGCCTGACGCTCTTCGCCCACCGCCGCGGCCACCATCCTGTCTTCCGCGTTGATGAGATCCACGATGCCCAGCACATCGAGCTGGTCGATGCGAACGGAACGCGGATTGCGTTGCTCGGTAAGGCGTGGGTCCGGCATGCGCTTGTCAGGCTTTCGGACAGGTGGGTTCGGGTATGTTATTGTCGAGCGAGAAACGTACCTCGGGAGATTGAGAGGCGGCAACGACGCCGATGGAGCTTCTGGAACGCGCGCGGTCCTTCCGCGCCGACCTCGTGGCGCTTCGACGGGACCTGCACAGGCACCCGGAGCTGGGCTTTCAGGAGACGCGCACCGCCGGGATCGCGGCCGATGCGGTCCGGAGCCTGGGCTTCGACGTACGTACCGGCGTGGGCGGAACCGGCGTGGTCGCGGACCTCGTCAACGGAGAGGGGCCCATGGTGGCGGTACGCGCCGACATGGACGCGCTGCCCGTCCAGGAGGAGGCCGACCACGACTACGCCTCCGAGCACCCCGGCGTCATGCACGCGTGCGGGCACGACGCACACACGGCGGCCCTCATCGGAGCGGCGCGGCTCCTCTCGTGGCTCCGGGCCGAGGGGGCCCTGCCCGGAGGCACCGTGCGCCTGCTCTTCCAGCCCTCGGAGGAGGGCGCGGACGCCGAAGGCAAAAGCGGCGCTCAGCGAATGCTCGAGGCGGACGCCATGGAAGGAGTGGCGACCGTGCTCGGTCTCCACGTCGGCGGCCACCTGCCGACCGGGAAGGTGTTTCTGGCCGACGGGGTGGTGATGGCGGGCTCCGAGGAGATCCAGGTGGAGGTCGTCGGAGCCGGGGCGCACGCGGCGTACCCGGAGGGCGGCGTCGATGCGCTCGTGCTCGCGGCCCAGGGCGTCGTCGCGGTCCAGCAGGCCGTGGCGCGGCGCCTGAACCCGATGGAGAGCGGCGTGGTGACCTTCGGCACGATCCACGGAGGCACCGCGCGCAACGTGCTCGCCGACCGGGTGCTCCTCGAAGGCACCCTTCGCTACTTCAGTCCCGACGTCCGTCGCCGACTCGTCGAGTCCGTGGAGGGCTCGTTCGGGATGCTCGAGCGGCTCGGCGCGGAGGTGCACGTGCGCGTGGGACCCGGCTACCCACCCGTCGTGAACGACGAGAACGCGGTGGCCGTGGTGCGAGAGGCCATCAGGAAGGTCGCCGGGCCCGAGGCGCTCTATCCCGCACATCCGTCCATGGCGGCCGAGGACTTCGCGTATCTGGCGCGCGAGGCGCCGGGCGTCTTCTTCTGGGTCGGCGCGGCGCTGCCGGACCCGCGAGAGCACCACTCGTCCCGATTCGACATCGACGAATCGGTGTTGCCACTCTGCTCGGCGCTCCTGGCCGGAGCCGCGGTGGCGCTCCTCGAGCGCCCGCGTGCGACATCGGCCCCTCCACCGCCTACCGCGATGACCGAGAGCGACCCGCCCTCATGAGCCCACTACGCGCCACGATCCCCTACTTCCGCCCGTACCGCCGGGGCTTTCTGCTCGGGATGGTGTGCGTCGTGTTCGCCAATCTGTTCCAGACCGTGGGCCCGTGGCTTCTGAAGCTGGCGATCGACGACCTGGGATCTCCCCGGGTCTCGAGCGGGCACCTGGCCGTGCTCGGCCTGCTCATCGTGGGCGCGGCGTTCCTGGGCGGCGCGGCCCGCTACGGCATGAGGGAGCTGCTCAACGGCATCAGCCGCAAGATCGAAGTCGACATGCGCAACGACTTCTTCCGCCACCTCCTGCGCCTCGACGCGACCTTCTACGGCTCGGTGCGCACCGGTGACCTCATGAGCCGCGCCACGAACGACATGCTGGCCGTCAGGCAGGCGGTCGGTCCCGCCGTGATGTACGCCGTGAACACGACCGTCGGATTCTTCATGGCGTTGGCGCTCATGCTCTGGATCAGCCCGCGGCTCACGCTGTACGCGATGGTCCCGATGGTGATGCTGCCCCCGCTGGTGCTCGGCTTCGGGAAGGTGATCCACCGCCGGTTCGAGGCGATCCAGGAGCAGTTCTCCACCCTGTCGACCATGGTCCAGGAGAACCTCACCGGGATCCGCATCGTGCGGGCCTACACCCAGGAAGAGGAGCAGGCGCGCCAGTTCGAGGCGCTGAACCGGGAGTACCGGGGGCGCAACATGGGGCTGGCCATCTCGGCCGGGGCGTTCTACCCGCTCCTGATGCTCATGTCGGGCTTCGCGATGGTGGTCGTGCTCTGGATCGGCGGGACCGAGGTGATGGCGGGAACGATCACCGTCGGTGACTTCGTCGCGTTCGGGTTCTACCTGGCGCTGCTCACCTGGCCGATGATCGCCCTCGGGTGGGTGGTGAATCTCTTCCAACGCGGCGCCGCCTCGATGGGACGGCTGGAGAAGATCCTGTCGACCGAGCCCATGATCCACCTGCCCGAGCATCCCCGGTCGCTGGAGGGGATCGAGGGGGAGGTCGAGTTCCGCGGTGTCTCCTTCACCTACCCGGGGACCGAGCGTCCGGTGCTCACCGACGTGGGCTTCGTGGCCCGTCCGGGGCAGACGGTGGCGCTGGTGGGCCCCACGGGCTCAGGGAAGAGCACGCTCGTCTCGCTCCTGGCCAGGCTCTACGATCCCACCTCCGGTGAGATCCTGGTGGACGGGATACCGCTGACGGAGGTGGACCCGGCCGAGATCCGGAGTCGGATCGGCATGGTGCCCCAGGATTCGTTCCTCTTCTCGGACTCGATCCAACGCAACATCGGCCTCGGGCTTCCCGACGCGGAGGACGACGGGGCCCGGGAGGGTCCGGTGGATCCCGCGGACTCGATGGTGGAGCCTTCGGACGCCGTTGTCGCGGCTGCGCGCATCGCCCAGCTCCACGACCAGATCGAGGAGTTCCCGCACCGGTACGCCACTCCGCTCGGGGAGCGGGGAATCAACCTCTCCGGCGGACAGAAGCAGCGGGCGGCGCTCGCCCGCGCGATCGCGCGCGACCCGGCGATCCTGGTCCTGGACGACGCGTTGAGCGCGGTCGACACCCACACGGAGGCCCGTATCCTCGAGGACCTGCGCTCGGTGATGCGTGGGCGGACGTCCTTCATCATCAGCCATCGGGTGTCGGCCGTCATGAACGCCGACCTGATCCTGGTGCTGGAGGACGGGCGGATCGTGGAGCGCGGGACGCACCCGGAGCTCATCACGGCGCACGGGACGTACGCGCGGCTGCTCAGGCGGCAGATGCTGGAGGAGACGCTCGACACGGTGGGTGTGGGGAGCGACTGAACTTCGCGCGGGCCCGGTCGGGGACAGGGCTTCCCCCTGCCCCCGACCTTCCGACCACGGTCCATGCGGCTCCTTTTGGGCGCGGGCCTTAGGGGCGGTTGCGTCCGGGGAGCGGCTCCCATAACATTCTTCAGTGAAGATTCTTGTGTAGCTTCGCACCGAGAGCGGCCCGTGACCGAGATGGCTTCGAACAACCTGATGCGCGGGACGTTGGACCTGCTGGTGCTGCGCGCGCTGGAGCGTGGGGAGGCGCACGGGTTCGCCATCGCGCGCTGGATCCGTTCGGAGAGCGAGGACGCGGTGAGCTTCGAGGACGCGGCGCTCTACCAGTCCCTCCACCGGTTGGAGCGCCAGGGCCTGGTGGCTTCCTCGTGGGGCCGCTCGGAGAACAACCGCCGGGCGCGCTTCTATCGTCTCACGAACAAGGGACGGGGGCGGCTCGACGAGGACACGGCAGCGTTTCGGAGCTACGCGGAAGCGGTGATGCGGCTGCTCGGCAAAGGGGCCGCCGCCGCCGACCGGTGAGGCCGATAGCCCTGAGGGCGACCCGAAGAGGAGACCATGGGACGCGGGGATGATGTCCGGCTCCCCGGCGCTCCGGATCCGGATCCGGAGCGGGAGCTGGACCAGGAGCTGAGCTTCCACCTCGACTCGAGGGCCGCGGAGCTCGAACGGGAGGGGATAAGCCCCCGGACCGCGCGTGAGCGTGCGGAACGGGAGTTCGGGGACCTGGCGGGCGCGAGGCGCTACTGCCGCATGCAGGACCGGCGACGGATGCGCCGGGCGCGGGTCCTCGAGGCCGTGCGCTCGGTGCGGGACGAGCTCACGATGGCGGTGCGCGCGCTGTCGCGCCGACCCGGCCGCGTTCTGGCGCCGGGACTCATCCTCGCGCTGGCCGTGGCGCTGAACGCGCTCGTGTTCACGGTGGTGAAGGCCGTGCTCCTGGCTCCCCTACCCTTCCCGGATCCGTCCCGGGTCTTCGTGGTGAACGAGGCGACCTCGGGCTATGGGCAGCTGGCACGCGCCTCCTACCCGGTGTTGGACGCCTGGCGCCATGACGCACGCACGGTCGAGTCGGTGGCCGGATACCTCGAGGTCTCCCTTCCTCTGGTCACCGAAGATCAGGCCATCAACATCCGGGACATCGCGGTCACGCAGGGCTTCTTCGGGCTGCTCGATCATCCCTTCCTCCTTGGGCGTGCACTACCCACCTCCGCGCACGAACCAGGCGGACCGGCCGACGTCGTCCTCTCCGAGAGCTTGTGGCGCAGCATGTTCGCCGCCGATCCGGCCATCCTGGAGCGCTCGATTTCGTTGAACGGAAAGCCCTATCAGGTGGTCGGAATCGTACGCGACGGGGCTCGCTTCCCCGACGATGCGGAGGCGTGGGTCTCGCTCGAAGGCGTCGCCCCCGACCTCAGGAGCACCGCGGGCGCGAAGATCATCGTCACGTTGGCGTGGCTTCGGCCGGGCGTGGAGCTGGACACCGCCGTCCGGGAGCTGGGTGGGATCTCCGCCGGCGTGGTCGGCGGAGCCAAGGCGGCCGCCGCCGTCTCGGTGGCGGACGAGATGCTCGGAGATGTTCGCTTGCCGCTCCTCCTCCTCGAGGGGGCCGTCTTCCTCGTCCTGCTGGCAGCCTGCGCGAACGCCGGGGGCATGCTTCTGGCCAGAGGCGTGCGCCGCCGCCCCGAGCTCGCCGTCCGCACGTCGCTGGGGGCCGGGTCGCGCCGCGTGGCGGGCAGCCTCCTCCTGGAGGGAGCGCTGCTCGGAGGGGGTGCCGGCGTGCTCGGGATGCTTGTGGCGGCGGCGGCGCTGAAGCCGGCCCTACGGATCGTGCCGCCCGGCGTGCCGCGCGCCGGAGATATCCATCTCGATGCCTCTGTCGTGCTCTTCGCGGTCGGACTCTCCGTCGTCACCGGACTCCTCACCGCGCTGGCACCCGCGATCTCGGGCTCCCGTACCAGCCCCTCCGCGCTCCTGAGAGAGGCCACGCCGGGCGGCGGCTCTTCCCGTTGGCTCCACCGCGTCCTGGAGGGCTTCGTCGTCACCCAGGTGGCGTTGGCGGTCGTGCTGACCGTGGGGGCCGGACTCCTGCTGCGCAGCTTCGTGGCCACGGTGCGGGAAGACCCGGGCTTCGACCCGCGGGGCGTGACCGTAGCAAACCTGGATCTCCCGGAGAGCCGCTACCCGGACGAGGCCTCCCGGCTCTCGCTCGTGAGGGATCTGCTCCAGCGCGCGGCCGACCTGCCGGGCGAGCAGGCGGTGGCCGTCGGTCGGAACCTCCCGATCTCGAGCAGCAGCATGACGTCGCCCCTCATGGTGGAGGGAGCGTCCGAGCAGACCGGCGGCGTTCAGGTCGCGTTGGTCTCGAGCGGCTACTTCGACGCGCTGCGCATTCCGGTCCGTGAGGGCCGGATCTTCAGCGACGAAGCCGACGCCCCGGCCACCCTCCTCGTAGATCCGGGGATCCGCACGGGTGACGGGGTCGGGGTCGAGGTGGGCAGCAGGGCACACTCCCTCTTCGGCCAGGACGGCTTCCGGGAGGTCGTGGGTGTGGTGGGGGCGGTGCGCCACGACGGCCTCAGGGCTCCACCGCCTCCGGCGGTGTACGAGCCGTTCTTCCAGAAGGGAGGCGCACCGTCCTTCTCGCTCCTCGTACGCTCCGACGCGCCCGCGGCGGTAGTCGCACGAGGTGTACGCTCGCTCCTCCACGAGATAGACCCTCAGCTTCCTGCCGACGGGGTGGAGACGATGTCGTCCATGGTCTCGGAGTCTCTGGCCCGCCCGCGCTTCTACACCGCCGTGCTCTCGCTCTTCGGCGCCCTGGCCGTGCTGCTCGCGCTGGTCGGCTGTCAGGCCGGCCTGGCCCACCGCGTTGCGGCCCGCAAGCGCGAGATCGGGCTACGCATGGCACTGGGCGCCAGCGCTTCGTCGGTACGGGTGAGCACGATCGGACGAGGACTCGCCCTGACGGCGGCCGGGGCCGCGCTGGGCCTCGCGGCCGCGCTCCCGGCCGCACGGCTCCTGAAGAGCCAGCTCTACCAGGTCACCCCGGGCGACCCGGTGACGTATCTGGGCCTGCTGGTGTTGCTCCTGGCCGCGGGTGCGTTGGCATCCTGGATCCCCGCCCGCCGCGCGTCCGCGATGGACCCCGCCGAGGTGCTCCGGGAGGAATAGGAGCAGCACCTCCCGCCGGTATGGGGGCCCCGCCCCGCAGCAACGAGCAACCCGATTCGGTGGAGCGCGGCGAAAGCGAACGGCTTTCCGAACCCCTACGCCTTAGCGGCCCGAACTCAGTAAGCCGAATCCCGCCACCTCGAAGTGGTGATCGAAGGCGAAGGCCTCGGTGATCCTCCCCTGCCGCATCACCTCGAAGCTCACGGCGTCCACCAACGAGAAGGACTGGTCTTCGTACCCCAGAAGCCAATTGCCCGTAGCGGCTCGCACGAGGTCGGCATCGACCAGGAGCCATTCGTGCAGGGGATCTTCCAGGAGTCGCGAGACCGCCATACGGGCGACCGATGCGCCCCGCAGATATAGGAGGTGGGCATGGAACTCCGAGAGGATGGAGGTCGTGCCCACGAAGGTGCCGCCGCTGGCCCGGTGGGTGCCGGCGATGGTGACGGCACGGTCGTGGTATTGGTCCTTCGCGTGACTCAACGCGAGGAGCGCGCTCGTGTCAATCAGAACGCGCATCGCCCTTCTTCACCGACTCGCCGTAGCCTCCGCCGTAGAGGTAGTGATCGTGCCGCTCGGCCAGATCGTCGGGCCCGGCCGTCTCCCCGGCGATCGCCGCCAGGTAGTCCAGAGAGGAGCCCGGCCCCCGCTCGGCCAGCATCTCGTCCGCGAGCCGACGCAGACCCCGACGGAAGATCTCGGTGCGGGGCAGGCCCGTCTCCTCCGCGAGCCGCTCCAACAGCTCACGGTCGCCGGCGCCGAGGTACACTACGGCCTGCTCGCGCACCCGCGGGGGCTTCTTCGGCATGACGCTTCTCCGGACGGTGTGACTACATCAGTATGCTATTACACTCGTACTAGTACACGGATGACGTCAAGCCCGAGACAGAATCACCGCCACCAGTCCTCCCCCCCCCCGCGACGTTCGCAGGGTTCGGGAAGGTGTTCCGAACCCGCCAGCCCGTCCTCGGTCCGTCTGCCTCAGATCCGATTCATGATGAAGCCGGGCGTGAACCGGGTGAGCCAGCCGGAGAGCATCGTGAACGACCCGGTCAGCAGGAGGATCCCCAGGAACACGAGCAGCACGCCGGAGCCGATCTCCACGGCGTGCATATACCTCCGGAACCGCTGGAATGCGTGCAGGAACCAGTCGAGCAAGAGCGCCGACAGCAGGAAGGGGATCGCCAGGCCGATCGAGTACACCGTCAGCAGGCCGACACCCGCCCACATGGTGTCCTGCGAGAACCCGTACGTGAGGATCGCTCCGAGGACCGGCCCGATGCAGGGGGTCCACCCGGCACCGAACGCCGCCCCCACCCCGAGCGTGCCCAGATAACCGGCCGGCTTGTCGTTGAGCTGGATCCGCTTCTCGCGCAGGAGCGGTGTCAGCTTGAAAATCCCCGTCAGGTGCAGCCCGAGTACAATGATGATCAGGCCGCCGATCCGGGAGATCCAGATCTCGTACTGCCTGAAGAACTGGCCCAGGAACGAAGCAGAGGCTCCGAGCAGGATGAAGATGGTCGAGAAGCCGATCACGAAGAGGAGCGAATGGATCAGCGTGGCCTTGCGGTTCACTCCCCCTTGCAGATCCTCGAGACTCATACCCGTGACGAACGTCAGGTAGCTCGGAACCAGGGGAAGCACGCACGGCGACAGGAAGGAGAGGATGCCCGCCGTCAGGGCGATTAATATGCCTACATTGTTCACTTGATCGTCTCACTTTGCTCGTCGTCGGAGGCCCTGTAGGCCTCGTCCGAACGCTCATCGATTCGGGCTCTATGCGCCTGCGTCCACGCCCGCACTCCGGTGACCACCCCGAACCAGGCCGCCACTCCCGCCACGATCCAACCTATCAGAGTCGGGAAGAGCCCCGCGACGATCGCCAGCGACAGGATGGTGATCGACAGCGTGCCGAGGACGGTTCGGTCCTCCCGACCCAGGGACCGGTCTCCCGCCAACGCATCTCCCAGGGCCGCACCGGCTCGCACCAGCGGGGCCATGCGCATGCGCCTTCCCGTACCCAGCGTGCGGAGTTGTTGCTCCAGTCGCTCGGGCAACGTCCCCTGCGGATCGAGAGGCGCCTTGGGTGTTTCCGCCTCACCCTTCAACGCCCGATACGTCCGCCGGGCACGCGGCAGGGTGATCTCCACGGACGACGCCATGTCGGCCAGGAAGAGCCCTTCGAGCTGCGACGCCAGCCCTTCATCGAGAACGCCCACGTCGAGCTCCCAGTTCCCCATGAGGCTCGCCGAGTTCAGGTTGCTCGATCCCACCCTGCACCACAGGCCGTCCACGACCGACGTCTTGGCGTGGATCATCGGCCCCTGCCACTCGAAGATCCGCACCCCGCTCTCGAGCAGGAACCGGTATCCGCCGCGCGAGAGGCTCCCGACCAGCGGCCAGTTGTTGTTGGCCGGCACCAGGATGCGGACGTCCACCCCCTGGTTCGCCGCGGCCGCCAGAGCCTCGGAGATGGGCTTGGGCGCCACGAAGTACGCGTCGGTCAGCCAGATGCTGCGACGCGCCCGCACCGCGGCGAGATGGAGCGTGCGGTACACGCGCGCCCGCCCGGGCTCCCCCTCGATGAGCCACACGGGAGTCGAGCCCTCATGAGGCGGATCGGGAAGCGTATGCGCCAGGAACGACGGCTCGCCCATCTGACCCCAGATCCGCTCGAACGCCAGGGCCGCGGCCTTGGCCGCCGGACCCCGGATCTCCGCGCCGGTGTCGCGCCACGGAGCTTCGGCCCCCGCCCCGGCCCACTCGTCGCCCACACAAAAGCCGCCTACGAAGGCCACCTGGCCGTCGGCGACCACGAGCTTGCGGTGGTCTCGCTGGAGCACGCCGAACGGATCCCTGAAGGACGGGCGGTTGAACGCGCGCACCTTCACGCCGGCCTCGAGGAACGGCCTCCAGTACCGGCGGGGGGTGGCCCAGCACCCGATCCAGTCGTGGACGACGTGCACCGGCACGCCCTGAAGGGCCTTCGCGATCAGGGCCTCGCGGAAGGCGCGCCCGACACGGTCGTCCCGGACGACGTAGTTCTCGAAGTACACGAAACGCCGGGCCCCGTCGATGGCATCCAGCCAGGCTTCGAACGTGTTGGAGCCCTCGAACTGGAGCCGAATCCGGTTCCCTTCGATCGTGCTCGACCCGGTGGCACGCTCGACCTCCGGGTGGGGAAAAGCCTGGACGGCCCCCGGCGCCGCTCGGCCGAGCTGGTCCCCGAGCATCGAGAGAGGCAGATGGGGAGCGACGGGCTCGGGGACGTCGGACATCAGGCCTTTCCGTGAGAGGTGGGTCGGTTCCGGACCAAAGGTCGAGCCGAGGCACGGGCCGAGCAAGCCGCCCGACGTGCGACGCGACCGCTCCGACGCGACCCTCTACCTGCCCGATCGGTCCTCGAATCGATACCCGAGAAGCTTGTAGACCAGCTTGGCCACCAGGAAGTCGGGAGCATGGAGACCCGGGACGGGGGCCAACTCCACCACGTCGGCGGCCACTACCTCACGCTCGCGGAAGACGCGTCTCAGGAAGTGAAGTGTGCGATACCAGTCGCCGCCGCCCGGCTCCGGAGTGCCGGTGGAAGGCACGAGGGACGGATCGAAGTAGTCCACGTCGAAGGTCAGGTACACCTTCGGGCCCAACGCCTCGATGGCGCGGTCCATCCACCGGTCGTCTTCCCACATCTCGTCCGCCCAGACGAGCGTGACCGCGTCCGAGGAGCGAACGACCTCCATCTCCTCCGAGCTCACCGCGCGGATGCCGACGGCCACGACGTCCGCTCGATCGAGCACACGGGCCATCGCGCTGGCATGGGAGTGCGGCGTGCCCTCGTATTCGCTTCGAAGATCGGCGTGCGCATCCATTTGCAGGACACTCAGGCGCTCCTCGTGGAGGTCCGCCTGAGCGCGGATCGCCGGGGAGGACACGGCGTGCTCTCCGCCGAGCATGAGCAGGAAGCGTTCCCCGCACGCGCGCGCCACCCGCCCATATAGATCGCCCAGCTCCTGCATCGCCTGCGCCGCCCCCTCGCGCGTCAGCTCGAGCGCAGGCAGGGTATGGATCCCGATCTCGCTCGGCTCGCAGTCTAGCTCCCGATCGTACAGCTCGATATAGCGCGAGGCCTCGAGGATGGCGCGAGGACCCAGGCGGGTGCCGTCCCCGTAGGAGGTCGTGGCCTCGTAGGGGACCGGGAGCAGAACCGCGGCCGAGCGGTCGAAGTCGCGCCCGGCCTCGTCCAGTCCGAGAAAGGCGTGGGACAGCTCCCACGGGAGATCGTCCAGGCCCTGGGGCAGTGACCGAGCGTTCACGGACGCGTCAACCGCACGCCACCGCCGCGCTGAGCACCGTCACCCAATAGCCGTCCTCGGGGGCTTCGGCGACCACCGTGTGGTTCATCGTGTTGACCACGAGCCCGGACAGCCGCCAGTGCTCCTTGCGCTCGTCCCAGGCCTGTTCGGGATCGAACGGCGCACCGAGCACGGTGGCCAGCATCTGCGCGGCCAGGTCCTCGGCGTAGTCGCCCATGACCTTCTCCGATTGTCCGAAGCCGTGGTGCTCGGAGATGTAGCCGTACTGGGAGCGGTCGGCCGGCATGGCCACGCCGACGGTGGCGCCCACGCGTCGGCTGGGCTCGTTGGTCGACGCCTCCGACAGGACACAGAAGACAACCTGCCCCGGCTGGAGGAGCTTCAGGCCCTCCTCGCGCTCCACGATTTCGCATTGGGGCGGGAAGATGGACGAGATGCGCACGAGGTTGTGCTGCGCGATATGGGCGTCGCGGAGTGCCATCTCGAAGCTGGTCAGCTTCTCGCGATGGATCCCGACGCCCTTCGTGAAGAAGATCTTCTGGGGAACGTATGGGCTGCCCTTCCGAGGCATGGGGCGCCTCCCGGAGGCGTGGAGGGTTCTGTATGCATGAAAATACGGCTGAACACGGAAAAACGCGCGAAACTAGACGGTTTCGATGGGGCAGGTCAACCCCGAGTCCGGCAGATCGGCCCCGGCCTCACGACACTCGCGGCACAGACCGTAGATCTCGAGCCGATGCCGGACCGGGACGAACCCCTGCTCGGCCCGAACCCGGGCTTCCACTTTCTGGACCTCCGAACTCTTGAACTCGATGACCTTGCCGCACTCCATGCAGATCAAGTGCTCGTGCACGGGCTGCTGCGAAAGGCGGTGCTCGTAGCGTTTGAAGCCCTCGCCGAAATCGTGCTCTTCGACCAGACGGCTCCGTACCAACAGGTCCAGGGTGCGGTAGATCGTGGCCTTCCCGATCCGCTCCCCCCGCTCCCGGAGCTGTCGCTCGATCTCGTCCACGGACAGGTGGGCGTTCGCGGTGAAGACTACTTCCGCAACCGCCTCCCGCTGTTGCGTCACGGGCAGCCCCTGCTCGCGCAGGTACCGCGCGAAAAGCCGGATGAACGGGATCGTGGTCGGGGTGTCCTTCACGCCTGCTCCGTCTCCGTGTCCAGCAGTGCCGGATCGAACTCGGCCAACAGAGCCTCGAAGGCACCCGCCGACCCTTCGATCTCCACTTCCCGGGGGTCGCCCGTTTCGCCGCTCCGGCGCACGACGCCCTCCATGACCCTGGGGAGAAGCTCCGGAGGCGCCTCCCCCTCCTGGGTGAAGGCCGGCTGCACCGTCAGCGCGCGCCCGGTGCGCTCGGCCGCGTACGCGACCGTATAGAGCCGCCGCCGCTCCTCTCCGTCGAGGAAGACGCTCACGGTCACGAGCCCTCGCTCCCGACGCCCACGACGACGCGGTGGGAAGATCCAGATCCGATCCACGGCTTCCGCACCGAAACGGAGCCCCACGCTCGCCAGGGTCCTCGGGAGAGCCTCGGGCACGCCCGGATCCGCTGCGTCGTCACCCCGCACTTCCTGAGTACGTATCCGCTTCAAGCGGGTTCCCTCGCTTGCAGGGCCACCGCGCGGGTCGCGTCCACGACCTTGCGTATGGCCCGATCCATGGGCCCGGACACCACCGCGCCCGAAGCCTTCACGTGTCCACCCCCGCCGAAGCGGCGGGCCAACTCGTTGACGTCCACGGGCCCGTTCGAGCGGAACGAGATCTTCACCTCGCCCGTCGAGATCGGCCGGAACAGGAGGCCCACCTGCGCCCCTTCGACCCCGCGGGGCACGTCGACCAGGCCCTCGAGATCGTCCGGCGTCGTTCCCAACTCCTCCATGGCGTCTCCTGGAACCGTCATCCAGGCGATGCCCGCCTCGTCGTCGAAATCGAGCGTCGCCAACGCCCGCTCGAGCAAGCGGAGCTTCCGTATCGGGGCCGCCGAGTACGCGCGCTCGTGCATCGCCTCCGGATCGACACCACGCTCGATCAGGTCGGCGACGACCCTATGGCTGCCGGGCGTCGAGTTCGTGAACCGGAAGGACCCCGTGTCGGTGAGGATCGCGATGTACATACCCTCGAGCGCCTGACGGGTCCACGGGCCGTTCGTGACCGTGAGGACGTCGTAGACCAGCTCCCCGGTCGCGCAGGCCGCGGGGTCGCGAAGTGACACTCCGCCGATCGGCTGCTCCCCGGGCGGGTGATGGTCGATCACCACCGTCTTCAGCTCACGGATGAGTGAGCGCACGCGCCCGATGCGCGGGACCTCCCCCGTATCCAGCACGACGGCCAGATCGGCTTCCGCGCACCTGTCCCGTGCCTGGGAGGAGCCGGCTTCCACGATCCAGTCCTCGTTCTCGACCAGGAAGCGGAAGCTGTCCGGGAAGGGGGTGGGATTGACGATCCAGGCCTCGGATCCGTTGGCGCGCATCCAGGACAGGATGGCCGCCTCGGATCCGGCTCCGTCGCCGTCGGCGTTGACGTGCGTCGTGAGCACGGCGCGGCGCGCCGCCAGTAGAGCGTCCCGCACCGCCTTCACCGATGGCACCCGCGCTGCGGGCGTCCGGTAACTCAACGACGACTCCTGACCCTCGGGAAACGCGAAACGTAGCGGGCGACGGGGCGTGGGACCGGTCGCCGCCTGAAAATACCGAAGGTGGGGTGGGGGCCGCTACCGGAGCGGACGACGCCCGGGGCGCGGTCCACCGGGAAGGCGCTTGCGGACCTTGGCCCACGTCGACGCGAGGTGCACCAGGTTGGACGCCGTGCGGCCGACGACCCGGGCCGACACCATCGCCTCGAGAAAGCGGGCCGGGTCGTTGGGGTGCGGAGGCACTTCCACCCGGGCTCCCCCCAGCTCCAGGAGGGTGTGGGCGTCGGAGCCCGCGCCGCGCAGACAACCGTGGCGGACGGCGAGCTCCTCGGCAGGCTCGTTGAGCCTGCCAGGGTGCAGTCGGGCGTTGAAGACCTCGACCACGTCCATCAACGGGGCGAGCTCCTCGGCATAGCGTCCCCCGCCTCCCTTCCCACCCGCGTAGGGATGCGGCAGGTAGGGAATTCCTCCCTGATCCCGGATGCGCTCCACGGTCTCTTTCGCGGACGTGCCCTTGGGAATCTCGTCGCGCATGTAGAGGCCGATGACGTCGATGCCCTCGGCGGTCCTGACCTCCTCTCCGGGGATGACCGCTTCGGGGTGGGCCGCCGCCATCTCGAGGGCGACGTCGAGACGGTTGTGGTCGGTGATCGCGATGCGCCCGAGACCCACCGACCGCGCCCGTTCCAGGACCCGACGGGGATCGGAAAGGCAATCCCACGACCCGGCCGTGTGGAGATGGAGATCCATGGCCAGCACACCCACCTCTCCGGCCCGCTCACGCAGCGCGTCGAGCGCCTCCCGGGCCTTGACCTCCAGCTCCGCCACGGAGCCGTCGTTGTCGAGCACGAGATCGGCCCGGCGCCTCTTGTCGGCCGCGTCCATCTGTGCCGCGAGGATCAGGCGCGCCTCCGACTCCGACAGCCCGCGGGTCGCCACGATGCGCTCGATCCTGGTCTTCTCCGGGGCGTCCACCAGAACGATCACGTCGAACTCGCGCTCACGGCCGGTCTCGAAGAGAAGGGGAATCTCCGTGACCGCGATCGCGGCCCCCTCCGTTCGGCGCGCCTCCATCCATTCGGCCTGGAGCGCACGGATGCGGGGATGCAGAAGGCGCTCGAGTCGCTCGCGCGCGTTCTCGTCACCGAAGACCCGCTCGCGGAGACGCTCGCGGTCCAGGGTGCCCTCGGACATCACGAACTCGTCTCCGAACGCCGCCCGCACCTCCTCCAGACCCGGGGTGCCGGGCTCGACGACGCGACGTGCCAGGTCGTCCGCGCCGATCACGGCAATGCCCGAGGCCCGCCACAGGTCGGCAACCGTGGACTTGCCCGCCGCAACGTTGCCCGTGAGCGCCACGCTCAGCACGGAGGCTCCTCCTGCCGGCGCGCCCTCCGGCGGCGTGCGACCCGCAGCAGAAGCGCCCAGAGGCCCACGGCGAGCACCACCAACACGATCGCGCCGCCGACGTCCAGGACCCGGACGACGTGCTCCCAGCTCTCTCCGGCCAGGGTGCCGATGGCCAGGTAGAGACCGGCCCAGAGGATCACACCCGCGAGGTCGTAGGCCAGGAAGCGACGGTAGCTCACGGCGCTCATGCCGGCAGCCATGGGCATGAGCGTGCGTACGAACGAGAGACACCGGGCCAACGTGACCGAATAGAGTGGATGGCGGCCGACGAGCCGGCTCACGACCGAGCGACGGCGGGCGAGCGCGGCGAAGCGGCCCTCCCCGGTCAGCACCCGCTCCCCGGTCAGGCGTCCCACCCAGAAGCCCACGGAGTCACCCAAGGCGCCTCCGGCGAGCGCGGCCACGGCCACGGAACGGAGGCCCAGGTCGCCGTCCAGCACGAGGACCGCCCCCAGCGAGGTGGCCATCCCGGACGGCACGACGAGGCCGGTCACGAAGCAGGTCTCGAGGACGGCCAGCGCGAAGATGAGCCAGGGGCCATACACCGGTACGAGGCCTAGGAGGGTGGAAACGAAGGGATTCAACGCGTACGAAGGTCTCGAAGGAGGAGTGCGCAGGCCGTGCGGGGGCTCACCGCTGTCGCCCGACCCGTATACGGGGCTGGGTCACCACGAAGTCGTCGTCGGTGCCTCTCGTACGGTCGGGACCGTACGAGATGATACCCACCGAATCCGGCCAAACCTCGAGATCGTACATCGATCCCCATCCGTCGGTCCACGATTCCTGGAGAGAGTACCGATACTCCAGCCAAGCCTTCCAGTGGCGCCGGTCCGGGAGTTGCCCGGTCAGGCGTTCCTGGTCCACGACGTCGCTCGCGACCTGCTTCATCTCCTGCTTGGTGTTCCACTCGACGATGGGAATCCAGAGCGGCCGGCTCTTGTCCACGAGCATCCGTCTCGAGTCCGGGAAATAGTACGACACGAGGAGACCGAAGATGATGAGCAGGACGAGTCTAGTCACCGATCCTCCTCTTCATCCGGCGGCGCTGTTCCGTACCCCAGATCAGGTAGCGCTCGAGCTCCTCGCCCTTCGCCTCGGCGTCGGGATCTCCGTAGGCCGTCTCCATGCGCCATCTGAGATAGGACCTCGGGGGAAGAGGTAGAAACGGAGGCCGTCGATACCAGCCTCGAGCCCGGAATGCCCATGCGGCCCGCAAGACGTGCGGAAACAGGCGTGGACGGCGCAAAGCCAGGCCCGCTATTCGCAAGTAGAAGGACACGGTGCGTTCCTAGGACCCTGCGCAGGAGGGGCGCTTTTTCTGAATGTAGAGGGGAACCACCGGTGGAACAACGATGTTCTTGCGGTGTCGGCCAGGGGCCCGATATGCGCGGCCCGCGCGGTCTCCGACCTTCCCGGATCATGCCGAATCGCCTCGCTCACGAAACCAGCCCCTACCTGGTCCAGCACGCCGACAATCCGGTGGACTGGTACCCGTGGGGTCCCCAGGCCCTCGAAAAGGCGCGACGTGAGCGCCGCCCGATCCTGCTCTCCGTCGGCTACTCGTCCTGTCACTGGTGCCATGTGATGGAGCGCGAGTCCTTCGAGGATTCGTCGGTCGCGGCGCGCATGAACGAGCTCTTCGTGAGCATCAAGGTCGACCGCGAGGAGCGTCCGGACGTCGACCAGGTGTACATGCGGGCGGTCCAGGCCATGACCGGACGGGGTGGCTGGCCCCTCACGGTGTTCTTGACCCCCGACGGTGAGCCCTACTACGGGGGAACGTACTTTCCGCCCGAGCCGCGCCACGGGATGCCCTCCTTCACGCAGGTGCTGGAGGGCGCCGGCAGGGCCTGGCGCGATCGGCCCGAGGAGGTGCAGACGGCCGCGACCGAGCTGGTCCAGGCGCTGCGCCGCTCGGCGGGCCGGGTCGAGACGGTCGGCGACGGCCCCTCGGGCACCTCGCTCCTGGAGCACGCCGTGGCTTCGCTCGCCGCCCAGTACGACGAACGCCACGGCGGTTTCGGCGGCGCGCCGAAGTTTCCCCAACCGGTGACGCTGGACCTGCTTCTGCGCCACCATGAGCGGACGCGCGAGGCGGACGCTCTGCAGATGGCGGTCGCGACCCTGAGGGCGATGGCCCGTGGGGGGATCAGGGATCATCTCGGGGGGGGCTTCCACCGGTACGCCGTGGACGCGGCCTGGCTCGTGCCGCACTTCGAGAAGATGCTCTACGACAACGCTCTCCTGGCCCGGTCGTACCTCGATGCGTACCGCATCACGGGAGACGAGGCCCTGCGCAGGGTGGCCGAGGAGACCATCGACTACCTGCTGTCGGACCTGCGCTCGCCCGAAGGCGGGTTCTACACCGCACGCGACGCGGATTCCGAGGGCGAGGAGGGCCGATTCTATCTGTGGCGCCGGCCCGAGCTGGACGACGTGCTCGGACGCGACCTGGCCGAGCGGTTCGCACGCCACTACGGGGTGAGCACGGAGGGAAACTTCGAGGGCCGCAACATCCTGCATCTCCCGCGTGATCCGGGTGAGGGGCCGGGCGGACTCGACATCGCCGACGGCCTGGCAGCCGCCCGGCTGGCGCTCGCCGAGCGTCGGGCCGAGCGCCCGGCCCCGCCTCGCGACGAGAAGGTCCTGCTCGGCTGGAACGGCATGGCGCTGCGCACCCTGGCGGAAGCCGGCGGGGCGCTCGGCCGCGAGGACTACCTCGAGCGCGCCGCGGAGACGGCCGCGTTCCTGCTCGACGCGCTCCGGCCCGAGGGAGCGCTGCTCCACACGTGGAAGGACGGAGTGGCCAAGGTGCCCGCCTTCCTCGAGGATCACGCCGCCCTCGGCAACGCGCTCCTCTCCCTCCACGA
The DNA here is from genome assembly GCA_963751265.1 of uncultured Gemmatimonadales bacterium. Classification (GTDB taxonomy): domain Bacteria; phylum Gemmatimonadota; class Gemmatimonadetes; order Longimicrobiales; family Gaopeijiaceae; genus SZUA-318. The sequence goes on from CAVVTU010000011.1 coordinate 77,037, forward strand.
AGCCACACTGGACCCGGCCTGGCTCGCCCAGGTTCACGGGCTTTGCGAGGAGATCATGGAGCGGTTCTGGTCCGAAGAGGAAAGCATCTTCTACGACGCCCCCCGAGACGGCGCGCCTCTGCTCGTGCGAGCGCGCGACCCGATGGACAATGCGACCCCGTCGGGTGGCTCACTCGCCGCCGAGCTCCTGCTCCGTGCCGGCCATCTCTTCGGCGAGAGCCGCTACGAGGAGGTGGCCCGGCGGGCGCTGGCTTCCGAGGCTCCCGCGATGTCGCGCTATCCTTCGGCCTTCGGACGCCTGCTCTGCGTGCTCGATCGCTCCCTGGCCCCACCCGTGGAGATCGCCGTCGTGGGTGATCGCGCCGACGAGCGGACGCGCGCGCTGCGCGCCGCCGCGCTGGCCCCGTTCCTTCGCAACCGGACGGTGACGGGTCGGGCGCCCGGAGCGTCGGTCGAGGGGGTGCCGGTTCTGGAAGGCAGAGACGCTCGCGACGGCGCTCCCACCGCGTACCTGTGCCGAGGCTACAGTTGCCGACAGCCGGTCACGGAGCCCGACGATCTGGCCCGGCAGATCGAGGAGGCGCGCGCCGGAGACTGACCCGCCCAGGCCCCCGAACCGTGCTCGCGAGCCGGCCCCGAGCGAGGGTTGCCCGCCCGGATCCACCCCCCAACGCTGGCCCGCTCCCGCGACTTTCGACTATCTTTCAACTCTCGTTGCGACATGCTGCCCACGGAGATTCATGGCGACGACAGAGCAATCCATACCGGGAGGAGGCCCGAGCCTGGGCGACCTCTCTGCAGACCAGCTACTCCGGTTCTACCGCACCATGGTGACGTCCAGACGACTGGACGACCGTGAGATCAGCCTCAAGCGGCAGAACAAGGTCTTCTTCCAGATCTCGGGGGCCGGCCACGAGGCCATCGGGGTCGCCGTCGCCGAGCACTGCAAGCCCGGTCACGACTGGTTCTACTTCTACTATCGTGACCGCGCCTTCGCGCTCGCGTTGGGCCAGACCCCCCTGGACGTCCTGCTCCAGTCCGTGGCGGCCGCGGACGACCACGCTTCGGGCGGCCGACAGATGCCCGCCCACTACGGGGACCGGAGCGCGAACATCGTCACGGGCTCCTCTCCCACGGGCACACAGTTCCTTCAGGCGGTGGGCACCGCGGAAGCCGGGCTGAGGATCGGCAGGTCCTCGGAGTTGCGGGAGCTCATCGACCGGTTCGAGGAGGACGAGGTCGTGGTGGTGACGTGCGGCGACGGCACCACCTCCCAGGGCGAGTTCTGGGAGGCGCTCAACACCGCGTGCAATCTCGCGCTTCCCGTGGTCTTCCTGGTCGAGGACAACGGGTATGCCATCTCGGTGCCGGTCGAGGTGCAGACCGCCGGCGGGAGCATCTCGAAGCTCGTCTCCGGCTTCCCGGGGCTTCACGTGATCGAGTGCGACGGAACGGATGTCGTCGACAGCTATCGGGCCGGCGAGGAAGCCGTCGGATATGCGCGCGCGCGTAAGGGTCCTGCCCTGATCCACGCACACACGACGCGCCCGTACTCGCATTCCATGTCCGACGACGAGCGTCTCTATCGTCCCGATGCGGAGCGCCAAGCTCAGGAGCTGCGCGACCCGATCCGGCGTACCCGCGAGCTCCTGCTGGGCGCGGAGATCGCCACGGAGGAGGAGCTCGACGCGATCGACAACGAGGTCAAGGAGGAGGTGGGAAAGGCGGCCGACGAGGCGCTCGATCATCCGCAGCCCGCCGCCGACACGGTGATGCGACACCTCTATGCCGAGGACGACGACGCCAATCCTACGTCGCTCGCCTTCGATACCGAGGACCAGCCTTCCTACGTCGACGAGCGTCCGCTGACGATGGTCGACCTTCTCAACGCCTGTCTCAGGGACGAGATGGAGCGCGACCCCCGCATCGTGATCTTCGGTCAGGACGTGGCCGATGCGTCGCGAGAGGAGGCCTTGGGCGAGGTCAAAGGCAAGGGCGGCGTCTTCAAGGTGACGCACGGCCTCCAGCAGCGCTTCGGGAGCGACCGCGTCTACAACTCGCCGCTCGCGGAGGCCAACATCGTCGGGCGGGCCATCGGGATGGCGATGCGGGGCATGAAGCCGGTCGTGGAGGTGCAGTTCTTCGACTACATCTGGACCGCCACGATGCAGCTCCGCAACGAGCTCTCCACGTTCCGGTATCGCTCCAACGGCGTCTTCTCGGCGCCGGTCGTGGTGCGCACGACGTACGGAGGGTACTTGAAGGGCGGCGCCATCTACCACTCGCAGACGGGCGAGACCCTGTTCGCCCACTGCCCGGGCCTGCGCGTCGCCCTGCCCTCGACGGCGGAGGACGCCAACGGGCTCCTGCGCACCGCCATCCGTTGCGGTGACCCGGTGCTCTTCCTCGAGCACAAGCACCTCTACAGGCAGGTCTACAACAAGGGGCGCAACCCCGGTCCGGACTTCATGATCCCGTTCGGCAAGGCCAAGGTGGTTCGGGAAGGTTCGGACATCACCGTGGTCACGCTGGGCGCCCTGGTGAAGCGCACCATGGACGCCGCGAAGCTGGCCTCCGAGCAGCACGGCGTGGAGACCGAGGTCATCGACCTGCGCACGGTCCAGCCGTTCGACATGGAGCGCATCGCCGAGTCGGTGAAGAAGACCGGCAAGGTCATCGTCGCCCACGAGGACAGCCTGTCCTGGGGCGTCGGCTCCGAGATCGCGGCCCGGATCGCCGACGAGCTCTTCGCGTGGCTGGACGGTCCGGTGCGCCGGGTCGCGTCCCTGGACACCTGGGTCCCGTATGCGCCCAGCCTGGAGGAGGCGGTTCTTCCCCAGCCCGCCGACGTGCTGAAGGCGATCCTGGATCTGGCGGAGTTCTAGCGGGGCGCTTACGAAGGGCCGCGCCCAGCGCGTAAGAAGGGGCGCGCCCGGCGCGCGGTGCCCTACGTGTGCAGAGCTCCCTGGCGAGACCAGCCGACCTCCGGGGCCGGGGCGGCTAGAAGCGTAGCCCCACCGTGATCGGGAAGTAGCGCAGGTTCCCGCCGCTGGCGGAGATGTTCACCCACCGCGCTTCCACGAATCCCCCGAAACCCAGGATTCCGGCGCTGATCCCGACCCCCAGGTGGTAGCCGGTATCCGTCGTCGCGCCGCCCAGGCCGAGCTCGCTCGAGAAGCTCGTGCGGTACTTGCCCAGACCACCCACCACGTATGGAGAGATCCCCACGCCCCCCAGGGAGAGCACGGCGCTGGCGGTGCCCGCCACGATGGTGGCGTGGCCGCTCGAGCTGTTGGTGGCCGGGAACCGGTTCGCGTCGCCCTCGACCCGGAACGCGAGCGGGAAGAGCGGGAAGCCCGCCTGGATCCCCAGCCGTCCGTGATAACCCGAGTCCACCAGGTCCGAGAGATTGCTGGAGGGCTTGCTCAATCCTCCGCCGACGATGAAGTGGACCTGCCCCGAAGCGGAGGAGGGCACACAGAAGACCGCGGCCGTCAGACCGAGGAGAATGGCTTGGATTGGAGAGCGTCGCATGGCAGGAGCCTCGATGGGTTCGCCGGGGAGGAGCACCTCTTTCCACGTTGCACCCACCACCGAATGGAGGCAAGACGTTCGACGCCCCCGGGTGCGCCTCAGAACACCCAGCTCGCACCCAGAATGATGGCCGTGTAGTGGTAGTCCGCGGCGCCCGTCGAGAAGCTCTGGAGCCCGGTCGACGAGTAGCCCGCGGAAAGCGAGACCTCGCGGCCGGGCGCGAGGCGATAACCGGCCCGGGCCGAGACCCGGTAAGCCCCCTTCGGGTCGCCGGCCCGGGTGACCTGCTGCACGCCGGGCGCCCCCTCCAGCAGGAGGCTCCAGCGCCCCGGCTCGTAGAGCCAGCGCCCGGTCAGCTCTCCGATCCCGTAGAAGTCCGGATCGAAATAGCCGTCGTGGAGGTCCTTCTGGTAGCCGAATGCGCGCATGCCCACACCGAGCGTCAGGCCGTGCGCGAGCCGCCTGGACGCCGACAGGGAGACGTTGCCGCGTTGGTTCCTCTCGGTCCCGCGCAGAACCGCCCTCCCCACCGAGGCGTCCACGCGCCACCCCGGCGCCGGGGTCCAGTGCCCGTCCAGGTCGAGTTGGGCGAGGCGCACGCCCCGCTCGACCATGAGCGCGGTCGCATCGAGCGCGTGTGCCTGGTAGGTGAGCGTGCCCGCCCAGGGATAGCGGCCGGGTGACGAGAGCCCGAATCGCACCGAAGAGAAGGAGCGCCGCGCCGCGCCGTCGCCATGGCTCCCTCCCAACCCGGCCGTGACGGTCCAGCCCGGCTCGAGAACTCGACTCCCCGTGATGGTCAGTCCCCACGCCGCGCGGCTCAGAGCATTCTGCTCCAGGCCGCGCTGATAGAAGTCGGCGCGCAAATCGAGTCGGGGCTGCGGGTGCCACTCACCCACGAAGGCCCGGGTGGTCATGCGGTTCCCGTCCGAGTCGTCCTCTACGACGACGCGCGGGCGCACCTGCGGATCGAGCGCGGCCCGCAGCGCGCGGAGCTGCTCGCGCACGTCACCGTCGTTCGGCGCGAGCCGTCGGGCTCGCTCGAGCACTTCCAGCGCCGCGCCGTTGCGCCCCTGCCACTGGAGGGTCTGCGCGAGGACGACCAGAGTCGCGACGTCGTCGGTGCGCTCCCTCAGGCCACGGCGCAGCACTCGCTCGGCCTCGACCAGGTTGCCGTTCCAGCCGAGCGCCCGGCCGAGGCCTCTCAGCGCATCGGGCTGGGCGGGATGTTGGTCGAGGATCCGGCGATACTGGCGGACGGCCCCGTCCAGGTCGTTGGAGAACGTGAGCACGCGGGCGAGCCCCAGGCGGGCGTCGACGTCGAGAGGATCGACCGTCAGGAGCGAGTCGTAGATGGCGCGCGAGGCGCTGTAGCGGGACGCCCAGGAGAGCACCCGCGCCTGCTCGCGCCGGGCCGAGGTGTTGTCCGGCGCGATGGCCAGCAGCTGGTCGTACCCGGACAGAGACGCCTCGTAGTGACCCGCCCAGGCCTCGAACAGCGCCCGGGCCTCGAGTGCCCCGGGATCGTCCGGATTCCGTGAGAGCAGAGCGTCGAGCTCGTCCAGAGCCCCGGACACGTCCCCGCTCCAGGCCCGCACGCGGGCGTGGTCGACGCGAACGGAGAGGTCCCCGGGCTCGAGCTCGATGAGGTGGTCGAGCAGCTCGAGGGCCTCGGCGTAGTCCTCGTTCCAGGCACGCACGAGCGCCGCCCGGTGGAGCGCGGTGGCGTCGTCGGGATTCACCTCGAGTCGTGCCTCGTAGAGCGTGAGCGCCCGGTCCTGGTTGCCGTTCCGCCAGGCGAGGTCCGCCGAATCGACCCCGGGCGCGTTCGGCTCCGCTGCGGGAGCGTGCTTCGCGGTCGTGTCGGCCGCCGCCTCGCGATAGGGGTCGAGCGACGCGAACGTCCGGCGTAGCGTATCCGCCACGGGGCGGCGGCGCTCCTCCCACTCGGGCTCTTCCCAGGTCGGCCAGGTGAACCGGCCCGCCGTTGCGGAGTCGCCCCCCTGCCAGCGTCCGTCCGCCCGGTGCACGGCCGCCACCAGCCCGATGTCGTCGACCTGCACCGTACCCGGCGCGCCCACCAGCGAGTCGGGCCAGGCGTGTGCTCCCCCCTTCAGGTGCCAGCGGCCGTTCGGTCCCTTGACCGCCCCGGAGGTGTCGGCGCCCGGTCCCTGGAGCACGCTCCTGCTGCTCGGATCGGTCACTCCGAGGAGCGTCCAGGGAATGCGGACCTCGAGGACGCTTCCACCTCGCGCACGCTCCCAGAATCCGTCGGGGCCGGGGCCCTCCGGGAGCACACCGCGGTCGTATCCGACGGCGAGGTACTCGGTGGAGTCCCGCGCGAATCGGCGCCGGTTCACCACCACCCGCATCGAGTCGTAGCGGCCGTCCTCGTTGGGCACGGTGTAGTACGGGAGGTTGTAGCGCATCTCGACCCGGTCGCGGAAGAGGCCCGCCGGGGGATGCGCGATCGGATAGGTGGCACCCTCGAGGCCCCGCCCCCCCTGCCCCACCCGTACATCCCGGAACGGGTCGGACGCCGAGTCCGCGAGCAGGCGCACCCCATCGCCCGTGGCCCGCAGCACGACCTCCAGACCCTCGGGCAGGCGAGGCCCCACCGCGCCGGGCCAGCGGAAGTCGCCCGCATCGGGCCTCACCATGTCGAAGCCCACGTAGACCGTGTCGTCCGGCGTCCGTCCCGGGGCTTCGACGAGAAGCCACAGGTACGCCGCGTCCGTGGTGGCGCGCAGCGTCAGACCATCGCCCTCCGCGACCGGCGCGATGCGCCGCCACGCGTCCAGGCGCTCGGAGAGGCGGGCTCCCGGCAGCGGGGGCCGCGGCTCCATGGCCCACATCCCGTACTGCTGCTCGGCATCCATGCGATTCAGCCAGAGCCGGTTGCGGTCGGCGGGCAGCTCGAAGTCGATCGTCACCCAGTTCTTCTTGAACCACTCGTCGATCCAGGAGAAGACCATGCCTCCCGCCATCCCCGCGTCCGCGATCTCCCGGGTCAGGCGGCGATCGATGGAGGCCATCCCCTCCTCGGCGTGGCCCCCGTGGTGCCAGCCCTGGGGCTGTAGGTGGGCAGCACCGAGCGACGCGGGCACGCCGTACTCCGAAATCACGACGGGCATCCCGGCGAGATGCTCGTCGAGGTCCTTCAGGTACCCGAAGTAGTTGGACGGCCCGAGCGGGGACGAAGCATGCAGGTAGTCCTTCTGCATGAGCATGAAGTCCGGGTAGTACGGGTAGGCGTGGTACGACGCGAAGTAGCCGGCCGGGAAGGCGCTCGTCGCGTGAACGAGCGAGGCGTCCAGACCCACGGCGTCGTTGTCGTACTCCTTCGGGCGCAGGTCCGGGTGCTCACCGCGCGCGCGCCGAATCGCCATCTCCTCTTCGACGCTCGTCTCGGTCGGATGCCTGAGCGGGTCCAGGGTCGGCCAGTTGGTGTACGCGACCGGGCGCTGGGCGCGGTACGTCGAAGTCTCGTACGAGACGATCTCGTCGCACGCCCGCCCCAGCCATGCGTCCATGGGAAGGCCACCGCGCACCCTCAGGTACCGTCCCTCGTACGTCGTCTCGCCGGCGCGCAGCGAATCGAAGGCCACCACCGACGCGGGCTCCCATTCCCTGCCGATGATGAAGGCGAGCGTCCAGGGTGAGACGTCGGCGAGATAGTGCCCGGAGGCGTGGCCGGGCCGGGGAGGCAGGTCGGCGCGGCCATGGATCACGTCGACGACGCGGTGCATCTCGGCGAAGAACCCCGCCTGGTACGCCGTTCCGGCGAAGTCGTGGTCGGCCGGAAGCTCTGTCCAGACCCCGTGGACGAGCCAGAGAACGCGGTCCGGGTGGTGCGTGTTCCAGTCCCGAAGCGCCTCGTAGAACTCGGGTGGATGGATCGTATAGAGGCGCACGACGTTCGCGTTCATATCCGCCATGCGTCGGATCCAGCGCGCGTATGTGGCCGAATCGGGAAACTGGCTGGCGAACCTGCCCGGGAGCGCAGCGCCCAAGTTCACTCCCTTGATGTAGAACGATCTCCAGCCGCCCGGCGCGCGGATCTCGAAGCGTCGGCCATCGACTCGAGCCGGGTAGACGAGGGTGTCGGGCAGCACCAGCGGCGGGCGCGCGGGGGCCGGGCCCAGCCCTTCGGGCAGACGAGCGAGGTAGTCCCGCGCCGTCGGGTTGTCGGGCGCCAGCTCCCGCACGCGCCCGAAGCGCTCCCGGACTTCCTGGAGCTTTCCCTCACGCCACGCGACCAGCCCGAGGCCCACCAGCGCATCCACGTCGTCCGGCGCCTTGGTCACGACCTCCTCGAAGAGCGCGCGCGCCTTCTCGTCGTCTCCGGCACGAAGCGTGACGTATCCCAAGCCGGTGCGCGCATACGTGTCGTTCGGGCAGCGACGTAGTGCGGCCTCGAAGTGCTCGCGGGCCGTGACCATGTCCTGGTCGCGGTAGGCGGCCCAACCCGCCTCCGCCTCGGCTCCGGAAGCGCGCGGGCAGGTCTGCTGTGCGGACGCCCGGCTCGAGGCTCCAGCCAGGACCGCCAGGACCAGCGCCCAGGCGAGCGTCCGTCGCCCGGCCGGCGACCGGATGCTCACGGATCGGGGAGCGGCAGAATCGGAAACGGGAAACGCGAGCGGCTGGATAGGCGAGTCATCCGATGGGCGGTTCGGGAACGCGGAGCCCGGTCGCACCTGGTAGAGCGTCTTAGTATAGGTCCCGCCCTACGGCCGTTCCACTCGACTGCGCTCCGCACGCGCCGGCGGCGGCTCGGGGTCGCCCTCCCGCGCCAAGGGGTCCTCCGCCGGCAGCGTGGGGACGATGAGGCGCACGGCGCGCCGGAAGAACACGTAGTTCCACGCCCAATTCACCAGCACCAGGACGCGATTGCGAAATCCGATGAGCTTCGCGATGTGGATCAGCAGCCAGAGGATCCAAGCGGGAAGCCCCCGGAACGTCCGTCCGCGGAAATGCGCCACCGCGGCGTTGCGGCCGATGACGGCGAGCATGCCGGGATCGTGGAACCTGAACGCGCAGGGAGGCTTCCCGGCCGCGGTCCGCAGGATGTTCTCGGCGGCGCACCGGGCCTGCTGGATCGCCACGGGCGCCACCTGCGGGAGGGGATGTCCTTCCGCGTCTTCGGCCCAGGCCAAATCGCCCACAACGTACACGTCGGGGCGGCCGTCGAGACACAGCGTCCGCGTGACGGGAACGCGCCCTCCCCGGGCCACCGGAAGACCCCATGCACCCACCTTCGGATCTCCCTGGACGCCCGCCGTCCAGACCACCGTGTCGGCGCAGACCCGCTCACCCCCCGCCAACGTCACCCCGTCGGCGTCGACCGACTCGACCCGCACACCCATACGCACCGAAACTCTTCCCCGTCGCAGCCGCTCGAGCGCGTAGGTCCCCAGCGCTCCGGGGAGGGTCCCCAACACGCGCTCGGAGGCTTCGAGCAACACGACCGAGATCTCATCGGGCCGGATGGTCGGGAAGTCCCGCAGGAGCGGACCCCGAACGAGCTCCGAGAGCGCACCCGCGAACTCCACGCCCGTAGGACCGGCGCCGATGATCGTGAACGTGAGGAGGCTGCTACGCCGCTCCGGATCTTCGGTCACGGCCGCCCGCTCGAAGCACTCGAGGACCTGGTGCCGGACCGCGACCGCGTCGTCCATCCACCGCAGGGGGAACGCATGCTCGGCGGCACCCTCTACGCCGAGGAAATTGGGCACGCTCCCCATCGCGAGCACGAGGGTGTCGTACGACAGAGGACCTCGCGAGGTCTCCACCCGGCGCTCGTCCAGATCGAGACCGGTCACCTCCGCCATCCGCACCTCGACGTTCTCGGAGCCCCGAAAGATGGAGCGGACGGGATAGGCGATGTCCGTGGGGACGAGCTCGGCCGCGGCGACCTGGTAGAGCAGCGGCAGAAAAGTGTGGTAGTTGTTCCGGTCCAGCAGAACGACATCGACGTCCTCGCCGGCCAGCTCACGCGCGGCCCAGAGTCCTCCGAACCCGGCACCCACGATGACGACCTTGGGTCGTTCCATCCTCCCTCGCCTCCTCAGACGACCGGGAACCCGGGCTCGACATCCCGGGCCCAGGCGATGATCCCGCCCTTCAGGTTGTAGACCGACGGCCACCCCTCGCTGATCAGCCGACGGGCCGCCGTGCGGCTGCGCTGGCCACTTCGGCAGTACACCACCACGGGGCGGTCCTTGGGGACCTCGCCCAGGCGGTCCGGTAGGTCACCGATGGGGATCAGGCGCGCTCCCCTCCCCTCCAGGCTTCCGACGGTCCACTCCCACCCCTCGCGCACGTCGAGCAGGAAGGGCGGCTCGTCGGATGAGAGCCGTTCGGCCACCTCGGGCGGGTCCATCTCGGGCACCGGCGGCCCGACCGGATCCGCGTCCAACGGGGAGCCGTCCGGATTGACGCCGCAGAACAGCTCGTAGTCGATGAGCTCGGCCTGGGTGGGGTGGTCTCCGCAGACGGGGCAGTCCGGGTTGCGGCTCAGACGCACCTCCCGCCACGACATCTCGAGGGCATCGAAGATCAGCAGCCTCCCCGCGAGGCTATCGCCCAAGCCGAGGATGAGCTTGACGGTCTCCATCGCCTGGAGCGTCCCGATGATGCCGGGCAGAACCCCGAAGACTCCGCCCTCCGCACAGTTGGGCACGAGTCCGGGTGGAGGGGGCTCACGGAAGAGGCAGCGGTAGCACGGCCCCCCCTCCGTGCCGAAGACCGAGACCTGGCCTTCCCAGCGGAAGACCGACCCGTAGACGTTCGGCTTACCGAGCAGCACGCAGGCGTCGTTGACCAGGTAGCGCGTGGGGAAGTTGTCGGTTCCGTCCACGACGACATCGTAGTCGGCCAGGATGTCGAGGGCGTTCCCGCTGCCCAGCCGGGCCCGGTGGGGCACGACCTCGACGTACGGGTTCACATCGCGCAGACGGTCGACGGCGCTGTCGAGCTTGGGACGGCCGATGTCCTTGGTGCCGTGCAGGAGCTGGCGCTGGAGGTTGGTGGCGTCCACTACGTCGAAGTCCACGACGCCGAGCGTGCCCACGCCCGCCGCGGCCAGATAGAGCGCCAGCGGCGAGCCGAGCCCACCCGCCCCCACGCACAGCACGCGGGCCTCCTTCAGGCGCCGCTGTCCTTCCATGCCCACCTGGGGCAGCGCGAGGTGGCGCGCGTAGCGGTGCAGCTCGGCGCGGGAGAGGTCGGGAAGCGTCATCAGCCCTTGCACCCCGGCGGCCCGGGTCTGGTTCCGACGCGCGACGCCGACAGTCCCGGAACGTGCGGATTCACCGGCGACACCGCCGGCTACGAAATCCATCGTAGACATTTACGGCCTCGCTTCCTATATTCTACGAAGTGTTTCGTAGCACAACCCGGGGGCCACACCGAATGACCGACGAAGCCGTCTTCACCGAGCGCGAGCTGGATATCATGAGCGTCCTCTGGCGCGAGGGCTCCGGTACCGTGGCGGAGGTGCGGGAAGCCTTGAGCGACGATCTCGGCTATACGGGCGTTCTGAAGATGCTGCAGATCCTGGAGGAGAAGGGGATGGTGGGTCACGAGCGCGAGGGTCGTGCCTATCGTTACCACCCCCTCGTCGAGCCGTCGGAAGCCGGAGGCCACGCCCTGCGACGCATCGTGGACAAGATCTTCCAGGGATCGGCGGAGCTGGCGCTGGCGCGCCTCGTATCGGATCGGCGGCTCGACGCCGACGAAGTGAGGCGCATGAAGGCGCTGCTGGACCGCGCCGAGCAGGAGGATGGGCCGGGCGAGGGGGAGGATCCGTCGAGAGCCGATGACGAGCCGCGACGCCGGGGGAAGCGATGATCGCGATGTGGATGGTCTGGGCAACCGCCGTGACGGCGCTGTTGGGCGGCGCGGCGATGGCGACGGAGCGGGTGGCGAGGGCCGCGGGGCGGCCCGGCCGCTTCGTCTGGGCGGCTGCGGTGGTCGGATCCCTTTTGCTTGCGGCCTGGTCCTGGCTGGCCCCGGCGCACGCCGGGGGTCCGACCGACGCCATCGGCGGTGCGCTCGGAGTCGTCCCCGCCGACCTTCTCGCACAGCTTCGGGCCATGACATCGGCCTCTCCCGGTCTATTGGAGCAGGCCGATCCCTGGCTCCTGGGCCTTTGGCTCGGAGCCGCTGCCATCATGGCCCTGGCGCTCGTGGTGGGCTCGGCGCGTCTGCACCGCCGGGCCCGGCGGTGGCCCATCGTTCGGCTCCGGCCGGGCGAGGCGCTCCTCTCCGAGGACTTCGGTCCGGCCCTGGTCGGCGTTCGCCGCCCACGGGTCGTGCTGCCCCGCTGGGCACTCGCGTTGGACGCCCCCAGCCTCCGGATGGCCTACGAGCACGAGGACGAGCATCGCGTGGCCCGTGATGGATGGCTCTTTCTGGCGGGCGCGGCGCTCGTCTGCCTGATGCCCTGGAACGCGGCGCTCTGGTGGCAGCTCCGGCGCCTTCGCGCCGCGGCGGAGGTCGACTGCGACGCACGCGTGCTTCGGCGCGGCGTGTCGCGCTCGGCGTACGGCTCGCTGCTCCTGCACGTCGGGACCCGCGCCTCGGGCCTTCCCTTCCCCGTGGCGGCGCTTTCCAAACCCCCATCCCTCCTCGAAAGGAGGCTGACGATGATCGTGAACGGTGTGAGACGAGGAAGTCCATGGGCGACGGGGGGCGCGCTCGCGGCAGCGGCGCTCCTGGTGGGGCTCGCGTGCGAAGCCCCGGCGCCCACCGGGGTCCGGAGCGGCGACCAAGCCGGCCCGCCGACGAAGGCGCAAGCGGCGGAGCAGCTCCTCGATGTCGCGAACGGCCGTGCTGCAACGGATGCGCAGGCGTCGCCCGAGGTGAAGTTGAGCGCTGCACGCATCGAGATCCGCCCCGGCCAGCCCATGCCAGACTCTCTCCAGCCGCTGGTGCTGATCGACGGCGCACCCACTCGTCTCTCGGAGATCGACCCGAACACGATTGAGAGCATCTCCATCTACAAGGGTGCCCAGGCGGTCGAGCGCTACGGCGCGCGCGGCGCGCACGGGGTGATCAGCGTCGTGACGAAGGGGGGCGCGGGTGGCGGAGGGAAGTAGCGGACGCCGGGGCAAGCGGGTACGGGGGGCGACGTTGGGTGATCGAAGGTGGGCCCGCCCGCTCCGGTTCCTGGCGGCCGCCGGCGCCCTGGCCCCGCCCGCCTGCCACGGGGACCAGCCCGCGACGACGTACGCCCAGCGCGACAGCGCCGGCGTCCGGATCGTCGAGTATCGGAGCGTCCCCGACTCACCCTCGCTCCGCCTGAGCGTGGAGCCCACCCTCTCCATCGGGACCGAGAGCGGCGAGCCGGCGGATATTTTCGACCGGATCAAGGGGGTGGTGCGCCTGCCCGACGGCACGGTGTATGTGGCGGACGTGGGCTCGGCAGAGATCCGCTCGTTCTCGGCGAGCGGGGCCCATCTCGCCACCTTCGGCGGACGTGGGGAGGGTCCGGGCGAGTTCAGCGGCCTGGGCGGTCTCGTCCGCATGCCCGGGGACTCGATCGCGGGGATCGACGACTTCATCAGGATGCGCCTGAACGTGTTCGACCGTGACGGTCGGTTCGGCCACGCCGTCACGCTTCCCACGCTCGGCGACGATTACGCTCCGCCCCTCGCGCGGGGCGCTACCTCGAGCGGTGACCTCGTGCTGGCGTTCGCCCGGACGCCCGCGCTGGACCTCGGCCATTCCGGGTCGACCTACCTGCGTCCGCCGATCGAGATGACCCTATTCTCGCCCTCCACGGGCAGCAATGCGCCCCTCGGGACCTTCGCCGGTGAGACGCGGCGGATCGAGGCGTCGCCGTCGGCCATCTCGATCAGCACCGCCACGCTGGGCGGAAACACGTTCGTGGCGGCGCGGGGGCGCGTGGCGATCGGCACGAGCGATCTCGGCAACATCCGGATCTTCGAAGGGGCACGGCTGGTCGGGATCACCCGGTTCGAGGACAGAAAGCGCCCCGTGGACGACAACGTGCGCGCGCGTATCCTTCGGCATCGACTCTCCGAGGCCTCACCCGGCCACGAGCCTCGCGTGCGCTCCTCGTTCGCCGAGGAGACGTTGCCGGACTCGATCCCCGTGTTCTCGGCGCTCCTCGTCGACGCCCGGAACCGGGTTTGGGTCGAGCGCTACCAGCCCGAGTACGAGACCGGCCCGGCCCTGTGGTGGATCATCGGGCCGGAAGGGCGGATCGAGGACACGATCGCCCTGCCCCACCGCTTCACACCCTACCAGGTCGACGATTCCCTGATCGTGGGCGTCGAGCGGGACGAGCTCGACGTGGAGCGGGTGCGGGAGTACACGTTCGAAGCGGGTTGAGCGGGGAGCCGGCGGGAGCGCTGATTCTGCTCGCTCCGATGTCCTGCCCGCCCTACCTCCCTGCCCGCGCTCCGGCCCCGCCCCCCTCCGGCCCACCCATTCCCACTTCCCGGAAGCCGAGCGCGTCGTCCTGGAGACGGCTCGAGATCTCGGAGTCCCGTCCCGCCTGCTGTGCGACGTCCCAGAGCTGCAGGGCCATCGCGTAGTACTGCATGGGGATACCGAGCGACGCCCGGTCCTGCCAGATCGGGCGGTCGCGGATGGACCTGTACTCGTACACGTCCTGGTAGAGCTCGAGGCTCCGGTCGAGCGCGAACCACTCACCTCCGTACCGGGGGCGTCCCTGGACCAGGCTGTCGGACTGCGGCACGTTGAGGTCGCGCAGCACCAGCTTGGCGACCAGGCCCTGGCGCACCGCCCACGGGTCCAGTCCCATCCTCCGCATCGTCCCGGCGACCGCCGAGAAGTAGATCGGTCGTTCGCCCATGGAGTCGTGGATGATGGAGAGCACGAGAAGGTCACCTCGGTCCAGGACCGTTCCCTTCGGATAGGTGATCGCCAAGCCGGGGAAGGTCAACGTGACGTCGCCGCCGAGCTGCACCCCCACGACATGGTCCATCGAGTCCGGAGAGATCCGAATGATGGGGTGCCGTGGAGCCGAATCCGGCGCCTGGTAGACCTCGGCGCCCTGCGCCGGAACGAACGGACGCTGCCGTCCGGGGCTCGTCAGCTCCTGGAGCTGCCTCGGGTACCAGTCGGTGGAGAGATATTGCACCACGATGACCGTGACGTCCTTGCGGATACCCTCCACCTCCTGGAGGTACCAGAGAGGAAAGGTGTCGTTGTCTCCGTTGGTGAAGAGCACCCCATAGGGCTCCACGCTCATCAGTAGATCGTACGCCCAGTCGTGGGCCGCCCAGTCGCCCGCCCGTGAGGCCCAGCTCCAGTTGATCGCGAGCGGCATGACACCCACGAGCAGCACGGGTGCCGTCAGGAGATAGCGGCGCGAAGAGCGGACCAGCCCCGCCACCACCCTCCAGACCCATGCGAGCCCCACGCCCGCCAGACATCCCCAGACGATGAAGCCGGCGATGAAGAAGTAGTCGCGCTCGCGCACCTCGTGCGCACCAGGACCCGTGACCCCGGGCGCCAGCGAATACCCGTACTTGAAATTGAGATAGAAGACGAGCGCCACGCTCAACGTCAGCACCAACGTCGCCAGATAGGCCGCCACCACCTTGTCGGTCTTCCAGGCCGCCCACAGCCCCACCAGGCCGAGGCCGAGGAAGAGCAACGTGAAGGGGGTGCGCGCGGTGCCGGGCCGCGGCGACGGATCGATCCCCCGGGCCCACTGCCAGTCGAAGTACTGGTAGTAGTTCTCCATCTGGGCGCGGAAGGGCGCCTTGCGATGGGTGATCGGGGGTGTCTGGTACTGCTTGCGGGTGAGGTTGTCGGCGAGCGCCGGACACCCGGCGTGGCCCCCCGTATAGATCGCAGTCGCGGCACCCAGGAACGAGGCGCAGGTCGGATCTCCCTCGTCGATCACCGGATTCCGAGCCGCCCGTACCGGGAGCACGAAGTTGAATGAAAGGCCGAGCACGACGAGCGGTATCGCTCTCGCGAGAAAGGTCTTCCGCAAAACCACGAGCGGGTCGGTGAGCAGCACCAGCACGCCCAGTGCCGGCAGGGGCAGCACCGACATCATGTGGTTCGTGGATCCGAGCGCCAACAGGAAGACGGCCGTGACGAGGTAGCGCTCGCTCCCGGCGGCGGCGCGCCGGTCGCGCCAGCGCAACGCGAGCCAGGTGACGGCCGCGATGATCGCGACGCTCAACGTGTAGACCTTCGCGTTCACGTCGGACTGGTTCCATACCGTGAAGGCCGTCGCCCCGACGAGGACCGCTACCGCGGAGCCCACCCGGGCCCGGCGCTCGCTGTCGAGGTGGGGAAGCAGAACCCGATGGGCGACCAGGAAGAGGAAGCCGCTCGCCACCGCGCTCGAGGCCGCCGAGAAGAGGTTGACGCGCACCGCCACCGAGAGTCCGAGGGGCGCGAGTAGCACACTCCACGACCGCGCGAGGATCACGAAGAGCGGATTGCCGGGGGGATGCGGGATCCCGACGATGTGGGCCGTGGCGATGTACTCGCTCGTGTCCCAGAACGCCGTCGTGGGCGCGAGCGTCACGACGTAGAGAACGAACACACAGAGACCCGAGAGGGTGGCAGCGCCGTACGGCGGACGTCGCTCGTCTTCCATGGGCCTTCGGGTCGGTCTCCGGTCCAGGTGGTGCCCACCGGCGTCGGAACAGCCTTCCGGTCCGACCTCGAGATCGTCGGGCCTCGGCGGGATCATGCCCGCCGACGACCCGGATGCGCAAGCCGATTCCGTCTACGTAACGAGGGCGCTCGACTACGCAATGCGATCTCTGGCGATACGGTATCCCGAAGGGATACCTTTTCCGGATGCCTTCGGCGCCCTTTCGTGTGTGTCGCTATCTCAAGACGTGGCTCACCGGCCGAGCCGGAGTCTCCGTCACGGAGTTCCGGATCGACCGAGGAGACGCGCACGTTCCGGTCTCGCTCTATGCGCCTCGCAAGGCGGCAGAAGGGCCGGTGCCGGGGTGGATCGTGCTGCACGGCGTCACGCGCCCCGGCAGGGGCCACGCCACGTTGGTGCGCTTCGCCCGGGCGCTCGCCTCCACCGGATGTGCGGTGGCGGTTCCGGAGGTCCCCGAATGGCGTGACCTGCGACTCGCGCCGCACGTCACGCTTCCCACCGTGCGTGCCACCATCCGCGGACTCGCCGAGCAGGTGGACATTCCGACCGGCCATCTGGCCCTGGTGGGATTCTCGTTCGGCGCGCCTCAGGCGCTCGCTGTCGCCGCGGACACGGAGGTCAAGGCCGCGATCGGGGTGGTGGTGGGGTTCGGCGGATACTGTGATCTGGAACGGACCGTGCGGTTCGGCTTCACCGGTGAGCACGAGCAGGCGGGACAACTCCAGCGTCTCCGCCCCGATCCATACGGACGGTGGGTCGTGGGCGCCAACTACCTCTCTCACGTTCCGGGCTACGAGGACGCCGGCGACGTGGCCCGGGCGCTCTGGAAGCTCGCCGCGATCGCGGGAGATCGCGGCGTGATCTCGTGGGATCCCGAGTTCGACCCCGTGAAGGAGGAGTTGCGCCGGCCGATGTCGCCCGATGCGCGAGACCTCTTCGATCTATTCGCTCCGCCGTCGGCCGAGGACCCTCCGGGCCGAGAGACGTGCGAGCTGGCCGAGGCGCTTTCCGAAGCCGGCCGCCGGGTGGACCCCGGGATCGATCCGACCCCGGTCCTGGGCCACGTAGACCAGCCCGTGCACATCCTGCACGGCCGCCACGACCACCTGATCCCCTACACCGAGGGCCTCCGGCTCGGCCGCTCGCTGAGTCCGGACGTGCTGGCGCAGTCCACCATTACGCCGCTGTTCGGGCATTCGAGCCAGGATCCCTTTCCCGGCCCGATCGAAGGCATCCGGGAGGGCGCGATCTTCCTGAAGGCTCTGTCGGGGATGCTGGGCGCCGTATGAATCGCTACGAGCGTGGCGACACGATCTGACGCACGGCGGAGCGGACCCCCGGGTGCTTGTCTTCCATGGCCTCTTCGAGGAGGCTCTTGGCGTGGGGTGTCCCGATGCTGTGCAGTGCCCGATACGCGGCGATCCGCACCTCGGCCGACGGGCGGGAGAAGAACGAGCCCACGGCCCGCTTCTCGATGGCGTTGACCGCACCCGGATCACCCAACTGGCCCAGGGCCCGCAACACGCCGATCACCACGTCCTCGTCGTTCTCCCCTTCCAGAAGCGTGAGCAGGGGCTTCAAGGCACGCTCCACCTTGAGCTCGCCGGCCGCCATCGCCGCAGCCAGTCGCACCTCGGGGTCCGAGTCCTCGATCATGCCGTAGACGAGCATCCCGGCGTCCTCTCCGCCGACACGAGCCAGGGAGAGGAGGGCCTCCCTCCTGACCCGGGCGTCGGAGTGGGCCAACGAGGTGGTGATCAGCTCGACGGCCCGGTCCCCGCCCACCTCGCCGAGGATGGCAACGGCGTTGCGGACCACGAACCAGCGGGGATCCACCATCATCAGCTCGACGACGGTCATCCCTTCCTGGCCGAGCGCCACCATCGCATCCATGAACGTCCGTCTCGCGTAGCGATCGGTGGAATCGGAGAGCGCGTCCGTGACGGCCAAGGCCATGTCGTGTCCGATCCGCTGGCAAACCTGGATCAGCTCCGCCCTCCGCTGCTCGTCTCTCGCGGCGCCCAACCTCGCCACCAATCGGCTCGCCACGCCAGGCGTAACGAGCGATCTGGCCATGGCCAGGCAGGCCTCGTGGGCGGGGTCACCCTCCCGCGACGACAGCCGTTCGACGGCGTCGGCCAGAGCGTCCAGCGCACCGGCCTCACGCAGGGCCGCGGCCATCTCACGGATCTCCCTCGCCTGTCCGTTCCTTGCCAGATGATCGCTTTGCAGGAAGGTGTCGACTGCCACCTGGAACGCATTCACGTCGGGCGCGGGCTGGCGGCCGGGACCCTCCTGCGGTGGTGTCGGCTCCCAGACGATCTCCTCGGGGGCCACGGTGAAGGCTCCCGGAGCCTCCGCTTCCGCCGCGTCGACGGGCTCTTCCAGGACCGCCGGAGCCGCCGCTTCCGCCGCGTCGATGGGCTCTTCCAGGACCGCCGGAGCCGCCGCTTCCGCCGCGTCGACGGGCTCTTCCAGGACCGCCGGAGCCGCCTCTTCCGCCGCGTCGACGGGCTCTTCCAGGACCGCCGGAGCCGCCGCTTCCGCCGCGTCGGACGGCTCCGCGGAATGCGCGCCCTCGCTCTTCCTGCCTTCGAAGAGGGCATCGATGGAACGGGCCAGACCGGTGAGGTTCTTTCGCTCGTCCGAAGACGTCATGCTCCTCCGAGCCTATGGAAGGTCGCGAGCGGGCGCTGTGGAATTCTGCGGAATGCCTTAATGTAGGCCCGGGAGGCCCTTCGACGCGAGGAAAGCCGTGGCTCGCGCTACCCGGCGATACGGGGCAGGAAGATCGTGAACGACGTGCCCTCACCCGGCTTGCTTCGCACCTGGATGGAGCCTCCAGCCTGGTGCACCGCTCCATACACCGTCGCCAGGCCCAGCCCCGTCCCCTTCCCCACCTCCTTGGTGGTGAAGAACGGGTCGAAGGCTCGCCCCAGCACCTCTTCGCTCATCCCCACTCCCGTATCCCGCACTTCCAGCGTCGCGTAGGCCCCCGGCGCGACCTCGTCCGGACCGAGCCCCGCCCCGGGCTCGACCGATTCCACCGAGCCCACCTGGAACGTGAGCGTGCCGCCCGACGGCATCGCGTCCCTCGCGTTCACCGCCAGGTTCACGAGCACCTGGTCGAGCTGGGTCCGATCGAACCGCACCGTTACGGGGTCCTCCGACGGCTCCACCTTCAGCACCACGTTGTCCCCGATCATCCGCCGCAACATCTGACCGGAGCCCTGGACCATCTCGTTCAGATCGACGAGCTCCTGCCGGACGATCTGCTGGCGACTGTACGCCAGGAGCTGCGACACCAGAGCCGCGCCGCGCCGCGCCGCGTTCTCGATCTCGCGCACATCCTGCTTCAGGGGGCTGTCCTCGCCGAGGTCGTGCTCGAGGAACTCCGCATGTCCGATCACCGCGGTCAGGAGGTTGTTGAAGTCGTGCGCGATGCCTCCAGTCAGCCGCCCGATCGCCTCCATCTTTTGAGCCTGGTGCAGCTGCTCCTCGAGGTGCATTCGCTCCGCCTCGGCTGACTCGCGGCCCGCGATCTCGCGCTCGAGTCCCTCGGTCTTTTCCGCCAGATCCCGCGTGCGCTCCTGCACCAGGAGGTTGAGCACCCGGTGCTCACTCACCAACCTGCGCGCCCGCAGCCAGGGGATCGAGGCGATCGCGCCGACGAGGAGCAGGACCCCGAGGCCGCGGAACCACCACGTCTCCCACACCTCCGGCTCGACCGTGAATGTCGCCGAGGCCGGCAGATCGCTGCGCAGCCCCTCGCCGTTCTGAGCCGTTACTTGCAGGGTGTAGGTCCCCGGGCCCAGCCCGGCGAGGCTCACGTGTGGCTCTTGCTGCGGAGCCGACCACTCGCCTGCGGCCCCGAGCCGGTAGAGGAACCGGAGCGTGGAGCGGTCGCGATACGTAGGCGAGGAGAACGTCACGTCCAGGCTCGCCTCGCTCGGGGGGAGCACCGCGCCACGGGTTGGGTACTCCTTTCCCCCAGCGCTGAGGCGCTCGAGGTAGATGGGAGGCGCGACCGCGGATGCTATGTCGCGCGCCGGATCGTAGCGGTAGACTCCCGACCCGGTCCCGAACCAGAGACGGCCGCTGGAGTCCGCGAGCGACGCAGCCGAGCTCCCCTCGATATCCACGAGCCCCTCTCCGCGGCCGTAGTGGCGGATGGAGCCCTCGTGCAGGCGGTCGAGGCCGGCGTTCGTGAAGAACCAGACGTTGCCCGCGCTATCCGGCTGGACCTGCCACACGAAGTCGTTGGCGAGACCGGATTCGTCGGTCAGCTGGCTGATCCGACCGTCCTGGACGTGAAATGCGCCGTCTCCGTTCGTGCCGATCCAGATGCTGCCGTCCCGGGCGCGCGCCATGTCCCAGACCGCCTGATCGGTCAGACCCTGCGCCTTCCCCATGCGAACCACTCGATCCCCGTCCCGGATCAGCGCCCCGCCATCGAGCAGGCCGGCCCACAGCCTTCCGCGGTCGTCCGTCACCAAGCTGTAGACCTGGGTGCTCGCCAGGAGGGAATCGCCCGCCACGGTGATGTGCCCCCCGGACCACCGGGCCAGCCCCGCCTGCGTGCCGATCCATACACCGTCGGAGTCCGCGAGCAGGCTCACCACCGACAGGTCGGGCAACCCGTCGGCGAGCCCGTACACCCGCGTGCCCGAGGGGCGGACCCAGGCAAGCCCCGCACCCAGGGTCCCGATGAGCACCCCACCCTCAGGAGGCTGAGCCATGGGATAGGTGGCGATCCCATTCGCCGGCGGGGGGAGAGGAACCGGCTGAAAGCGCCTTCCGTCCCACCGTGCCGCCCCTCCGTGCGTCGTGACCCAGATCCGCCCTTGCCGATCCTGCAGGAGGTAGCTCACGAACATGTGGGGTAGGCCGGACTCAGTGCCGTAGAACTCAAATGGGCTGGGAACGAGCTCACTCAGACCGTACTCCGTGCCGAACCAGACGTCGCCTTCCGTATCGACCAGCACCCGGTTGACGCGGTCGTCGAGGAGGCCGTTCCTCTGGTCGACCTGCTCCACCTGTCCGTCCCGGTAGCGCAGGACTCCCGCGTAGGTCGCGATCCAGACGGTTCCTTCCGCGTCCTCCGCCACGTCGGTGGCCGCGTTCGCCACCGAGTCGCTGGGCCCGGCCAGGCGCTCGACCCTCCCACCGCCCCCGAGAAAGACCCCGTCCGGATCGGTGAGGACGAGCCCCTGGCTGGTGGAGCCGAGCAGGGTGACGGGCGCGCTGCCGGGAACGCCGGCCCGGTCCGGCACGAACCGGTCGCCTTCCATGCGCACCAATCCGGCGGATGTGCTCACCCAGAGCCGATCCGTCCGGTCGCGCACCAAGCGGACGATGTGGGAGGAGGGCAACCCATCGGTGATCGTGTAGTTTCTGACCACTTTTCGGTTCCGGAGAAGCGACAGCCCCCCGTTCGTGGCCGCCCACACGCTTCCATCCCGATCGACCAGCACCGAGTTGACATTGTTGTCGGCCAGCCCCTGCTCCCTGCCCACACACTGGATGTCGGAGTGCGGGACGAAGCACACGCCCCCACCGTTCGTCGCCACCACGAGATCGGGCGTGGCGTCCATGGCCAGATCCGCGATGGTGTTCGATGAGAGCCCGTCGTGGGTCGTGAGCGTCACGAACTCGCGCCCGTCGAATCGAGCCAGGCCTCCGTATGAGCCCAGCCAGAGGAACCCGCGCGGATCCTGGAGCAGCGCCCGGACCTGCATCTGGGGAAGGCCGGCCGCGTGCCCGTAGCTCTCGAAGCGGAGCATCTGACCGGCGACGCCGGTGGGCAGGGCAGGGAAGGTCCACACAGCCGCTGACAACACCAGGAGTCGTGCACTCGGCACCGGGCCGCGGCGGAGGGTCAGGACCGACATCCCGCGATCCCCTTCAAGCGCCTACGCCGTACGTCTCGAGCAAGAGCGCCCGATGATGCAGCTCGTGCCCGGCGATGATCCAGGGAAAGGAACGGACGGTGAAGTCGAAGCCGGTGGCCGTGCCGCTCCGGCTGGAGCCGGGCGCATCCAGGCCGGCGAAGAAGAGGACGGTCGCGCGGCGCACGGCGTCGAGCTCGTCCACGAGATCGGTGAGCGGACGGTCTCCGGCATTGGAGAGGCGGGCCCAGGCATCCTGTTCCATGGAGGGGAGCGGGGCGGGGTCGCCCCGCGCCATCGACAGCGCGCGGAAGACCATGACCCGCTCCGTGTCGATGACGTGGCCGACGACTTCTCGGATCGACCACGCATCCTCCCTGGGGCGGAAGCGCTCCCGCTCGAAAGGGACCGCGCGGAGTGGTCGGATCGTGTCGTCGATCTGCGTGGCCAGCGTCTGGGCGATGTCGCCGTCCGGCACGCGATCGACATACGGCCCGTAGTAGCTCGGGCACTCCTGCGGGTCGGGTCGATGGAGCGAGGAAGGTGCGGGACTCATGCGCTTCTCTTCAGAGGGGTCGTTGCGACCTATTGTGAAGGATGGTTCATCCGGACGAGCCCGTGCAAGGACGACCGTGGACCGGCTGGCCGGCCGCGGCGCCACCGGGGCTCCCAGGCAGCCGACCCGAGGCCTAGGATCAGTCGGGGCGCCGCAGTCCGTACCCGCGAATCTTGCGGTGAAGGGTCCGCGCGGAGAGCCCGAGAAGCTCGGCGGCCTGGCCCTGGTGCCACCCCGTGCGTTCCAGTGCCTGCTGAACCGCCAGTCGCTCGAGTCGCTCGAGGTTCAGCGAGGGGAGGCCGGATGCACCGTCGCGGCTATCCTGAGGTGAGGAGCCCTCACCCACGAGTGAAGCACCCAGGTCCGTCACGCCCACGGTCCGGTCGCTGGACAGGAGGGCCGCGCGCTCCATGACGTTACGGAGCTCGCGCACGTTGCCTGGCCACGGATAGCGTTCGAGCGCGTCCGACGCGTCGGTCGAGATCGACCATTCCCCGTCCTCGACGGGGCTGAACTCGTCCAGGAAGTGGCGGGCCAGAAGCAGGATGTCGTCCCTGCGCTCCCGCAGCGGCGGAAGCTCGATGACGATGGCGTTGATGCGATAGAACAGGTCCCCTCGGAAGGTGCCCTCGTCCACGAGAGCCTGCAGCGGACGGTTGGTGGCGGACACGAGCCTGAAGTTGGCCGGAAGCTCCTTGATTCCACCGACTCGCCTGAATCGTTTCGTCTCCAGCGTCCTCAGCAGCTTGGCCTGGAGGGCCGGATCCAGATCGCCGATCTCGTCGAGGAAGAGCGTCCCTCCGTCGGCCAGCTCCACCAGACCGATCTTGCGGGTGGCCGCCCCCGTGAACGCGCCCTTCTCGTGGCCGAAGAGCTCCGACTCCGCAAGGGCCTCGGAGACCGCGGCGCAGTTCAGGGCGACCAGCGGCTCCTGCCGGCGTCCGGAAAGACGATGCAACTCGCGAGCGATCAGCTCCTTGCCCGTGCCGGACTCCCCCGCCACGAGCACCGACACGTCCGAGGGGGCGACGCGCGTAAGGAGCTGCAACGCCCCTCGCATACGCCTGTCCCGCGTGATGATGCGAACGACATCGGCGCTACGGCTGACCACCGCCTCGAGCCGTTCGTTCCTGGACAGAACACGCCTCGCCTGGGCAGCCTTCCACACGAGCGTGGTCAGACGGGCCCCGTCCACCGGCTTCTCGACGAAGTCGTACGCACCCAGCTTCATGGCCTGCGTCGCGGTGGCTACCGTGCCGTGGCCGGACACGAAGATCACCTGGGGACGGGTCGGGTCCCCGGCGACCGCCTCCAGAACCTCGAGGCCATCGAGTCCGGGCATGCTCAGGTCGAGCAGGGCCACGTCGAAGACCTGTTCCCGCAACGCCGCGAGGGCAGAGCGCCCGTCGGGGACCGTGGTGACGGCATGGCGCGCGCCGTCGGCTCCCCTCAGGATGTGCTCGATCAGGACTCGCTGGTCTTCATCGTCGTCGGCGACCAGCACGGAGATGACGACTTCGGACGGTTCAACCATGGCCCAACTCTCTCGGTGTGGGCCCGAGGTCGCAAGCGCCGGACAAAAGGACGGCCCTGCGGGCAAGCCCGCAGGGCCCGGAGGGGCCACCCTGGGTCGGGGGGGAGTGACCACCTCGTACACCACTTGTCTGGGCTACGGGACCCCGTTGGGGGGGGCTCAACCGCGTCGTTCGTGGGACCATTCACGCTTCACGCTGTTGTGGGGCCCCGTAGCCCGATGTCCTCTTTCGGCCCTTGTATAGTGCAAGGGTGATGCCACGCATGGCCGAAGAATGTAAGTTTATGTTTGACAACATATTACACTGTCCACGCTCCACAGTATCCGCGTCGCCGGGAAGCGGTCAATGTGGCCGAATCGGACAGCATGTCCAGACAGATTGTCCGACCCGGGGGGCCTCGGGACCGACCGCTGGGGACGACGGTCCCGAATCCCGGCAACCGAAGGCCGCGTAGGGAGCACTGTAGCGTCACATCCCGTCCGAGGAGCATGAGCAATGCGCAACTTCGTCATCCGCATCTTCGTCAACGCGTTGGCCCTTTCGGCCGCCGCCTACCTGGTCGGGGGCATCCACCTCTCGGGAGGGTTCTTCGGCGTCCTGCTCGTCGCGTTCCTCTTCGGGGTGGTCAACGCACTCCTCAAGCCGGTGCTTCTGATCCTCTCCCTCCCCTTCCTGATTCTGTCGCTCGGGCTCTTCGCTTTCGTGGTCAACGGAGCGCTGTTGCTCATCACCGCCGCGATGACCAGCCACCTGGCGGTTTCAGGCCTCATGTCGGCGATCCTGGGAAGCCTGGTCATCTCACTCGTGACGATGGTGCTGGGCGGGGCTCTCAAGGACGAGCGGGAGAAGCACCACTGACCGAACCGGGCCGAGGCGCGGGCCCCGGGGTCCGTCGCTTGACAGGGCGGGAGGACCGGCGGAGAATGGCGGTCGAAGCGGTGGCGGTCCGCCCTCCCGCCGCCTGACCGCGCCCGGTGCGTCGAAGCAGCACCGGCGCGCACATCGTCTCTTCGTCCCGTGGGTTCTCCTCCATGAGATCGTTCGCGACCGGCGCCTTGGCCGCCCTGCTGGCAGTGGCGGGATGCACTCACCCTCATGCGGCACCCCCGCCCTCTCCTGCATCAGGACAGCAGGCCGACAGCGCCCGGCCCGCGGTGGGACGTCCCGGTGGACGCGGGGCGCGAGGGGGCGAGCAGGCCCAACCGCGTCCCAGTCCCAAGCCGTACCACGAGGTGGTGACGGCCGACGCCGAATCCCGGGCCGGCATGTTCATGGTGCACCGGATCGGCCCCAAGCTGCTCTTCGAGATCCCGCGGGATCAGCTCGACAAGGACGAGCTGCTCGTCACCGAGATCGCCAAGACCGTCCAGGGCTCCGGGTACGGCGGCCAGGCCGTCAGCAACCGGGTCTACCGCTGGGAGCTGCGCAACGACCGCGTCTACCTGCGCACGATCTCCTACGAAGCGGTAGCCGACTCGAGCACCCCCGAGTACGTCGCCGTCCAGAACGCGAACGTCCCGCCGATCGTCGCGGCGTTCAACGTCGAGGCCTACGGGCCCGACAGCGCGGCCGTCATCGACGTGACCCAGCTCTTCACGAAGCCGCCGACCGAGTTGGGACCGGGCCGACGCATCCCCGGGAACGTGGACACGGACCGCTCCTGGATCGAGAGCGCCACGCCATTCCCGGACAACGTGAACGTCTACGCCACGCTGACCTTCGCGCAGCAGGTCAACCGGCAGAACCCGGTCGCACCGACACGGGGCGGCTTCGGGGTGGCCCGGAATGACAACCCCTCCAACACGATCGTCATGAGCTGGAGCTTCCACCGGCTGCCGGACGTGCCGATGAAGCCCCGCCTCTGCGACAACCGCGTCGGCTACTTTTCGGTGCGCTTCACCGACTACACGGATGAAGGCCAGCAGGTGAAGACCACCTGCTACATCACGCGGTACCGGCTGGAGAAGAAGGACCCGACCGCCGCCGTCTCCGATCCCGTGAAGCCGATCGTGTACTACATCGATCCGGCGACGCCGAAGAAGTGGGTGCCGTGGCTCAAGAAGGCGATCGAGGATTGGCAGCCCGCCTTCGAGGCCGCGGGCTTCAGCCACGCGATCATCGCCAAGGACGCGCCCGACGACCCGGATTGGTCGCCGGAGGACGCCCGCTACTCCGTGGTGCGCTGGCTGCCCTCGACCGTGGAGAACGCCATGGGGCCGAACGTCCACGATCCGCGATCGGGCGAGATCCTCAACGCACACATCCAGTTCTACCAGAACGTCCAGAGGCTGCAGCTCACCTGGTATTTCACGCAGGCCGCGGCCCTCGACCCCAGGGCACGCAGCTTCCCGTTCCCCGATTCCCTCATGGGCAGGCTGCTCGAGTACGTGCTGGCGCACGAGGTCGGCCACACGCTGGGCTTCCCGCACAACATGAAGGCCAGCTCGGAGTATCCCGTGGACTCGCTGCGCAGCGTCTCGTTCCTGAGGAAGTGGGGCCACACGCCCACGCTCATGGACTACGCCCGGTTCAACTACGTGGCTCAGCCCGAGGACCACATTCCGCCCGAGCTCCTCGTTCCCCGGATCGGACCGTACGACATCTGGGCGACGATGTGGGGCTACAAGCCCATTCCCTCGGCGAAGACCGCCGAGGACGAGCGGCCCACGCTGGACGCGTGGGCCCGCGAGCAGGACACGAGGCCCTGGCTCCGTTTCTCGACGTCGGGCAGCGCCGGGAGCGACCCCGGCGAGGAGACCGAGGCCGTCGGGGACCAGGACGCCGTGAAGGCCACGGGGTTGGGTCTGGCGAACCTGAAGCGTGAGGTGGTCTGGCTGATTCCCGCCACGCGCAAGCCCACCGAGGGGTGGGACGATCTGGACAACCTCTACGGCCGCCTCGTCGGACAGTGGCGTACCGAGCTCGCGCACGTCACCAACATCGTGGGCGGCGCCGACTCCCAGGAGAAGTACGGGAGTCAGCAGGGCGTACGCTTCACCCCCGTGAGCCGGGCCCGGCAGAAGCGGGCGGTGGCGTTCCTGAACGAGAACGCGTTCCGCACACCCACCTTCCTCCTGGACGAGGAGGTGCTCCGGAGGATCGAGCCGAGCGGCGAAGTCGCCCGCATCTCCGCGGCGCAGGCCGCCATCCTTGCTTCTCTTCTCCGGGACAGCCGCCTCGACCGCATGAGCGAGTACGCCCAGGGAGCGCCGGCCGGCAGCGCCTACACGCCCCTCGAGCTCCTGGGAGACGTGCGGTCGGGGCTGTTCAGCGAGCTGGGCTCGACCGCCGAGATCGACGTGTACCGGCGCGCGCTGCAGCGGGCCTACGTCGACGACCTGGCCGAGAAGCTCCTGCCGCCCCCGCCGGCCGCCAACGGTGTGGCACGGGCGGCGCCGCGTCCCACGCGGCCCGCGTTGGATCCCAAGCTCTCGGATGTTCGTGCGGTTGCTCTTGCGGAGCTGAAGGCGCTCGACACGCAGCTGGGTAGAGCCATGCTCCTGGCTCGCGGGATGAAGAGGGCGCACCTGGAGGATCTGCGCTACCGGATCGCGAAGGCACTGGACGTGGACGCGAGCCGCTGACGGATCCGACGGAACGCCGGACTCCACGCCGAAGGCACCTCCACCGACAGCTCCGAGCGAAGGACCATGTATCGACAGAGCCAGGCGACGCGCCTCTTGCCAGCATCGCTGCTCGTGCTCCTCGTGGCCGGGGCCGGGCTGCACGGGTGTGCGCCGGTGCCCGCACGAACGGCTCCCGAGCCTCCGACGGCGGCCCCCCGGGACTCGTTCACCTTCTTCGTGATCGGAGACCCGCAGATCAACGTCCCTCGCTGGGGCACGGCGGGCACCGAGGCGACCATCGACGCCATGAACGCGCTGCCGGGTGAGCCCTTTCCGCTCGGCGGTACGGTGGACGAGCCCCGAGGCGTGCTCATCGCGGGAGACCTGGTCGACGACGTGGGCAACCCCGACAACTGGGAGCTCTACACGCACCTCTTCGACCCCGGCGGATACGCGCGTCTACGCTTCCCGGTCTACGAAGTCGTAGGCAACCACGACCTCGGCACGGAACTCGGGCCGGGCGAATGGACCTATGTGCAGCGGGAGCTGATCCAGAGGAATTCGCGCCGTCCCGGGCATCTGAGCTTCGGGCCTAACCGGTACCACTATTCGTGGGACTGGGGCAGCGTCCATTTCGTGAGCCTGAACGTCTTTCCCGGCACCGTGCCACGCCCGGTCTACGGAAAAGACGCTCCGTGGAACGACCCGAAGGGCTCGTTGGCCTTCCTTCGTTCCGATCTGGAAGAGCACGTGGGAGCGAGCGGCCGCCCCGTGATCCTGATGTGGCACTACGGGCTGCGGGGATGGGGTCTGGAGAAGTGGTGGACACCCGAGGACCTGGACGCCCTCGCCGGTGTGCTCCGGCCCTACGATGTGGCCCTCATCCTGCACGGCCACGAGCACCGCTATGAGCGCTACGGGTGGGAAGGTTACGACGTGATCATGGCCCCCTCGCCCCAGATCGATCGCACGGAGGGTGAGGCCGAGTCCCGCCCGAAGGGCTTTCTGGTGGTGCGCGTCGAGGGCGACCGGCTCGAGACCGCCTACCACGGGCCGGACGGGTGGGAGGATGCGTGGTCGAAAGCGATGGCCGAAGGGCCGAAGCCGGCCGGGTAGCCCGGCTACCCGCCCTCTCCTCGACGACGGAGTGCCGGTTGTACGGCCGGCAACCGGGGCCTCTCGCGTTGACGTCCGCGCCGCGACGCGGCATCGTGCCTCCGCCGAGAAGGAACCTCACCTGGAGCCGAGCATGTCCTGTCCCGTCGACGCCGCCCCGGGCCGCGCGCCCCGACGTCCGCTGGCCCTCGCCGCCGTGTTCGCGGCGCTGCTGGGCCCACTCGCGGTGGTGGCGGCCGCCCCGTCCGGCATCGCCGCATCCCCACTGCCGGCGTCCCCGTCCGTAGCGGCCGACACGACCTTCGGAGCTCTGCACTGGCGCTCCATCGGGCCGTTCGAGGGCGGACGGGTAGAGGCGGTGAGCGGGGTGCCCGGCCAGCCGAGCACGTTCTACTTCGGCGCCGTGGTCGGGGGTGTCTGGAAGACCACCGACGCCGGCGGCCACTGGGTCCCGGTGTTCGACGGCCAGCCCATCGCCTCGATCGGGGCGATCGCGGTAGCGCCCTCCGACCCCAACGTGATCTACGTGGGCACCGGGGAGCCCGACCCGCGCGGCGACATCTCGTTCGGCGACGGCGTCTACAAGTCCACCGACGGGGGCAAGACGTGGACGAACGTCGGCCTGCGCGACACGCGCCACATCGGCGACATCGTCGTCGACCCGCGCGATCCTGACGTCGTCTACGTCGCGGCGCTCGGACACATGTTCGGCCCCAACGAGCAGCGTGGTGTCTTCCGCTCCACGGACGGCGGCGAGACCTGGCAGAAGGTTCTGTACCGGGACGAGAACACCGGCGCCGTCGATCTTTCCATCGACCCGCACAATCCGCGCATCCTCTTCGCGGCCCTGTGGCAGGTTCGGCGACGCCCCTGGCAGCTCGTGAACGGCGGGCCGGGCAGCGGCCTCTACGAGTCCAAGGACGGGGGCTCCACCTGGACTCAGGTCCAGGGGCACGGCCTCCCTTCCGGCACCCTCGGCCGGCTGTCCGTGTCCGTGTCGGGCGCGGACGGCGAGGTCGTCTACCTCCTGGTGAACCACAAGACGAAGGGCGGCCTTTATCGCTCGGACGACGGCGGAGCCACCTGGACGCTGATCAACGATAGCCAGACGATCCAGCAGCGCCCCTGGTACTACTTCCGTGTCTACGCCGACCCGAAGGACCCGAACACGGTCTACATCTGCAACTTCCTCTTCCACCGCTCCACCGACGGCGGGCGCACGCTGGAGACCATCCAGCTCCCGCACGTGGACAACCACGCCCTGTGGATCGACCCCTCGGATCCGGACCGCATGATCGAGGGCAACGACGGCGGCGCCACGGTCACCTTGAACGGGGGCCGCGACTGGAGCTCGGAGTCCAACCAGCCCACTGCCCAGTTCTATCATGTGAGCGCCGACGGCCGCTTCCCCTACTGGCTCTATGGCGCCCAGCAGGACCGCGGTACCGTGGCCATCGCCAGTGCCTCCTACCGCAGAGCGATCACGGACAAGGACTGGTACGGCGTGGGCGGGGGGAGAGCAGCTACGTGCTCCCGAAGCCCGGCGACCCGAACGTCGTATACGCGGGCTCCTACTTCGGCTATACGACGCGCATGAACGTGACCACGGGCGAGAGCCGGGACGTGAGCCCCTGGCCGCTGAACCCCGAGGGCGCACCCGCGAAGGCGGTCAAGTATCGGTTCAGCTGGGTGTCGCCCACCGCGGTCGACCCACGGCATCCGGACGTCCTGTACGCCGGCTCCCAGAAGCTCCTCGAGTCCACGGATCAGGGTGCGAGCTGGAAGGAGATCAGCCCGGATCTCACCCGGAACGACACGACCAAGCAGGTGCGCTCGGGCGGTCCGGTGACTTGGGACAACGTGGGCGCAGAGTACTACGACGTGATCTACACGATCGCCCTTTCCCCCAAGGCCGAGGGGGAGATCTGGGTGGGCTCGGACGACGGCCTCGTCCACCTCACGCGGGACGGTGGATCGCACTGGAGCGACGTCACGCCGAAGGGTATGCCGACCTGGGCCAAGGTGAGCCTCATCGAGGCCTCGCCGCACGACCCAGCCACCGCCTTCGCAGCCGTGGACGCCCACAAGGCGGACGACTTCACACCCTACCTCTACCGGACCCACGACTACGGTCGGCACTGGACCCTGATCACGAACGGCATCCAGGCGCCGGCCTTCGCACGCGCCATCCGCGAGGACCCGGCCCGGAAGGGTCTCCTCTACGCCGCCACCGAGCTGGGCGTGTACGTCTCCTTCGACGACGGCGACCACTGGCGGCCGCTGCAGACCAACCTGCCCACGACCTCCGTGCGCGACCTGTCCATCCAGCGCGGGGACCTGGCGATCGCCACCCACGGCCGCGGCTTCTGGATCCTGGACGACCTCGCGCCCGTGCGGCAGTGGTCGGCCGACGTGGCTTCCGAGCGGCTGCACCTGTTCCGGCCCGACACGGCCTACCGCACCGAGGCGGCGGGCGGTCGCGTGTCACCCGGCGAGGCGGCCGGCCAGAACCCACCCCGCGGCGCCATTCTGGACTGGTCGCTCGCCCAGGCGGCCCACGACTCCGTGCGACTCGACATCCTGGACGGGGGCGGCGCGGTGATCCGGAGCTACTGGAGGGCGATCGCGGCGGACGGCGCGAGCGAAGGCGGGCTGCCCGCCCACGCCGGGGTGAACCGCTTCGTGTGGGACCTCCGCTACGCGGGCGCCCCTCCCCTCCGGGTGCCGGGTGGTGCCGTGTTCGAGTCGGGCGGGCCGGCGGCGCCCCGGGCCCTGCCCGGCGACTACACCATCCGCGTGACCGTGGACGGCCAGACGGCCACGGCCCCGCTGCACGTGGCCCTCGACCCCCGGGTGAAGGCCGGCCCGCAGGATCTCCAGGCGCAGCTCGACCTCATGCTCGAGCTACGTCAGGCGATGACGGACGATCACCTCGCCTTCAACCGGATCGCGGGCGTACGCGAGCAGCTCGGGGTGCTGGAGCGTCAGCTGGGCGCGGATCCCGCCAACGCCGACGTGGTGAAGGCGGTGAAGTCGCTGGACGAGCACGCCGACTCGACCGCGACGCAGTTGTTCCAGTTCCGTGCCCGGGTGCCCAAGGAGCTTTTCATGAACCATCCGGCCACGCTGAACGTGAAGCTGGCCTCACTGCAGGGCTCGGTCGACGCGGCCGACGCGGCACCCACCGCGCAGCAGGTGGATGTCTACGACATGCTGCGGAAGCGGCTGGATGGCGTGCTGGCGGTGTGGAAGGAGATCCGCACGAAGGAGATCCCCGCCCTCAACGATCTCCTGAAGAGCCACGGCGTCGGGCCCGTATTCGTGCCGCCGAAGAGCGGAGGTGGCGGAGGAATGGGCGGAGCGTGAGGCGTGAGTGACGTCATGCCTTCAGGCGATCCAATGTCATCGGTGACTTGCCGGCCCCAGGTACTTGTCGAGCCAGGCGAGGGTCTCGGCGATGAGCTTCGGCCGCGGGACGTCGTGGCCGCCTTCATACACCACCCACTTCTTCTCGGCGGGCGGAGTACCCAACCGCTCGTAGAACGGGCGCTGCGCCGTCTCCGTGGGGAAGAAGAAGTCGTACTTCCCGTTCAGCATGAGGACCGGGACGCGGATGTGGGGCAGATAGTTGATCGGATCGACCTCGGGTCTCGGCCGCTCCATGGTGAGGCCCGCGACGTACAGCACCGCGACCTTGATCCGCGGTTCGATGGCCGGTACGATCCCGCCCATGTTGCCGCCCCAGCTGAAGCCGAAATAGGCGAACTTGGTGCTGTCCATGTCCGGCCGGCTGCTCAGGTAGTCGAGGGTCCGCCGGAAGTCCTTCCCCCACATGATGACGTGATCGCGCCAGAAGATCGACTTGTCGGGAATGTCGCTCGTCAGGCTATCTGAACGTTCGTAGGTGCTCTTGTAGATCGGCAGCACGAACGCGCGCCCGCTCTTTACCACGAAACTCGGCGTCATCTCACGCTCCGTGGCGCTCGTGCGGGTGTTGATCGCGCCGGACCCGGGGAAGAACACGACCGGCTGGTAGGGTGGGGTGCCGTGCTTCGGGAGGAAGATCCACGCTTCCATCCGCTCGTCCCCATACGCCGCGGTGAAGCTCACGAATTGTGCGATCCATTCATCGCTGCTGGAGTCGACGCGTTCGATCCTGGCTTCGAGCGGGCGCGGATCGTAGTCGAACTGATGGCGATAGCCCTGGAACACGGGGTCGGAGACCGAGCGCACCTTCGAATAGTCCGTGAACGCGCGCACGATCGGTCGCCGGGCGAGCGCGACGTTGCTGTCGGCAGGATCATAACGGGCGAGGCGGATCCCGTTGATCGCCGAGCGATCCATCGGTGGTTGAGCGTAGGCGTCGACGAACGCGTACGTAGGATCGTTCCAGCCGCCGCCCTCGATGTAGCGCTCGCCGCTGCTGGCCTCTTCGTTGTAGTTCCATTCGCGCACGTTGCCCGCCATGTCGGACGCGCCGACGACGCTCACGGCACGAGGCGTTCCGACCTTCCACGGTCCAGTGCCTTGCATGTTGCTGAGCGGCACGATGGCCCGCGAGAGCCAGATGCCCGCGGCGCCCGCCCAGTGGTACACCGTGGGAAGCGACTCCCCCGCCCATTTGGCGTAGGCCGCGGCCTCGTACCAGCTCACTCCGCCGACGGGCATGTCGGCCTGCCCGGACGGGTAGTCTCCGGCAACCCACGTCGAAGGCCCCGGGCGTCCCGTCTGGTCGATGAAGCGCGCCATCGCCTGAGACCACGTGAGGGTGCGGTTGCCGTCCTGGAACGGATAGTCCCACCACGTGCTATCGCGATAGCCGCCTGCCTCCACGAACGCCTTGTACTGGCGATTCGTAGTCTCGTAGCGGTCGATCTTCCAGTCGCCGAGCGACAGCTCGGGTGATCCTTCCGTGCCGACGAGAAACGTGCTGTAGTGCGGGCCCCCGGCGATCGTGATCATCTCCGAATCGGGATCTGTCACCGCGTCGAGGACCACGGGAGACAAGAAGTACATGCCGGTCGTGTACAGTGTCCGGTATCCCGGTTTCTGGAATCGATAGAGCCCGATCTGGAACGGGATCTCCACCGAGTCCATCGGCGTCGTTCCGACGTAGTGCCAGACGCTGGTATCCGCGAGCGACGCGCGGTACACCTCGGCCCCCGCCGGGCGGGTGACGATCGACGGCCGGCGGCCGTGACTCAAATGGGTAAACAGCACGGCGAGGATCGTGTCTCGTGGCATGATCGCACGTGCACGAAGCCCCACGTACCAAGCGCTGTCCATCTGGCCATCGTCGATCATCCGCCGCATCTCGGGGATCGCGGTCCCACGGACCCACGCACGACGCTGGATGCGCCGGATGCCGAGAAACGCGACCGCAGCCACGGCGGCGATCGCGGCGAGGACGATCGCCGTCGTTCGCCGGCGAGAGGCCGGAGTGCGTCCCGCGGCCTTCGCGGTTCCAAGAGGGGTGACGAGCGCATCGAGCGCGGTCAGCAGCTCGTCGGCGCTCTGGTATCGATCATCGGGATTCTTCCCCAGACACTTCAGCACGATCGCCGCGATCGCCGGTGGCACGGCGTCGCGCAACGGAGGGGGCGGCGTCATGACGTGAGCGGTCATGATCGCCTGCGGTGTGCCCGTGAACGGCGGCTCCCCGGTGAGCATCTCGTACGCCATCACGCCAAGGGCGTAGATATCGGCGCGCGCGTCGATCGAGGGATCCGCTGCGGCCTGCTCCGGCGCCATGTACGCCGGTGTACCGATCGAGATGCCGACGTCGGTGAGCGTCATCGGATCGCCGCCGGACGGCTCACCCTGGCCCGCCGCGATCGCCTTGGCCACGCCGAAGTCCATCAAGAGTGCGTGGCCCTCGGCGAGCATGACGTTGTCGGGCTTGATGTCGCGATGGACCACGCCATGACGGTGTGCGTGCGCGAGGCCGTCGGTGACCTCCCGCAGGAGACGTATCGCCTCAGTCGGTGACAGCACGCCATCGCGGGCGAGCCGGTCACGCAGTGATTCGCCGCGCACGAACGGCATCACGTAATAGAGAAGCCCGTCGGCGTCGCCTGAGTCCAGGAGCGGGAGAATGTGCGGCGACTGCAGGTTGGCGGCGATCCGGATCTCGCGCAGGAACCGCTCGGCGCCGAGGACCGCCGCCAGCTCCGGCTTGAGGACTTTGATCGCGACCTTGCGGTCGTGCTTCAGGTCATCGGCGAGAAAGACGATCGCCATCCCGCCCTGGCCGAGCTCACGCTCGATGCGATAGCGGTCAGGGAGGGCAGCAGACAGGCGGTCGATGGGGGCAGGCAACGGTCTTCGTTCCAGGATGACAGGACCTGGCCAACCTACACGCGGCACCACTGCTGCGCACGTGCTTCCGTATCGGAGTTGATTCTGTCAGGCGGGCCAAGAGACATGATGCCGAACTCCGGCTCCGAACGTCACTCAGTCAACCTTTGGTAGGTTCCACCTTCCGGTGTGCTCTCGATTACCGGTAGCCAATGACCCGGGTGGGGATCGAACCCACGACCTACGGATTAAAAGTCCGTTGCTCTCCCAGCTGAGCTACCGGGTCCGCCACAAGATAGTGAATCGTCGGAGCGGGTCGAGTGCATCCTGGCCACCGGTGGCACGCCACCCGGAGGCCGCCGTGCCGGCCGACGGTGACGCCGGAAGTTGCCACCGGCCACCCACCCGCGCCACACGGTCATTGTCGGCGCCGATCTTCCTCCGTACTCTACCCGAACAGGAGATTCGGCGCCGGCTCGCTCTCGGGCGCAAGCCTTTCGCGTCGTAGTGGATACGGCCGCGGTCCGGCCGCAAGGGGATGAATCGGTGGCGAACCTCTGGGCGTCCATTCGGGCGGAGATGACGGGTACACCAGGCGTCGGCGCAAACATCGCCGGATGCGTCTTGACCCGCCACGTTTCCGACGGAGCGGGCAGCCGGATCGCCCTTCTCTGGCGGCCGGCGACGGGGGCCGTGCGGGCGTACACCTACGCCGAGCTCGACACCCTGGCCAGCCGGTTCGCGAGCGGGCTACGGCGCGAGGGTGTCAGCCGCGGCGACACCGTCACGGTCATGGTCGGCCGGACGCCCGAGCTCGTCGTGGCCGTCCTCGGTACCTTGAGGGCCGGAGCCGTGGCCTCCGTGCTCTTCACCTCCTACGGCCCGGACCCGATCCGACGCCGGCTGCAGCTCGGCGGCACGCGGCTCCTCGTGACCACTCCGGAGCTCTATCGGACCAGGGTGGAGTCCGCCCGCTCAGCGCTGCCCGGGCTCGAGCGCGTACTCCTGGTCGGCGAGCCGGGTCGCCTGGCCGACGGCATTCGTGATCTCGCATTCGATCGGTCGGACGGTGTGCGCGATTTCCACTCATGGCTGGCCTGCGGGGATCCCGACGTCGGTGACGAGCCGGTCGACGGCGAGACCCCCGCCCTGCTCCATTTCACCAGCGGCACGACCGGCGAGCCCAAGGGCGTGCTCCACGCTCATGACGCCGTGATCGCCCACGCCCATACGGGCAAGGTGGTCTTCGGACTGCAGCCCGCGACACGCATCTGGTGCACCGCCGACCCCGGATGGGTCACCGGCGTGTCCTACGGGATTCTGGCACCCCTGGCGACAGGCAGCACGGTGTTCGTGGACGAACGGGACTTCGATGCCGAGCGGTGGTACGAGAATCTCGCGAAGCAGGGCGTGGAGGTATGGTACACGTCTCCCACCTCGCTGCGCCTCCTCCGGCATGTGGGCGACGGCGCGGCGAGCCGCGCCCCCCGCCCCGGGCTCCGTGCGATCTTCTCGGTTGGCGAACCGCTCGCCGCGGCCGAGGCGCTCTGGGCCGAGCGCGCCCTGGGGATCACCGTGCGGGACACCTGGTGGCAGACCGAGACGGGCTGCATCGTCCTCGCCACCCGCTTCGACGAGGAGGCCCGACCGGGACGGATCGGGCACGCGCTTCCCGGATTCGAGGTCGCCGCCCTCGAGCGCGCCGACGACGGCTCCGTGGCGGTGGCACCCGCGGGTCAGGCCGGGGAACTCGGCGTGAAGACGCCGTGGCCATCCATGTTCAGGGACTACGTGGGACAGCGGACCCTGTACCAGACCTGCTTCCGGGACGGGTGGTATCTCTCCGGAGATCTGGCGGTAGCCGACGAGCACGGATGGATGCGCTTCCTCGGGCGCACCGACGACGTGTTCAAGTCCCGTGGCCACTTCGTCGGACCGGCGGAGGTCGAGGAGACGCTCATCGAGCACGAGGCCGTCACGGACGCCGCGGTGGTGGGGCGGGAAGATCCCGTGCGGGGCACCCAGATCGAAGCGCACGTGGTGCTCGGGCCGTTCGTCGAGCCCACCGACGCCCTGAAGATGGCGATCCTCCGCTTCGCCGAAGAACGCCTCGGGCCGGCGCTCGCACCGCGGTCCGTGAGCTTCCGGGAGGTCCTCCCCCGCACGCCTTCGGGAAAGGTGTCCCGTCGGGAGCTCTGAGGCCTCGGGGGCCCGAGGCCGACCGTGCCGCTACGGAGCGTCGTCCGAGTCGCCCATCACGCGTCGCCGGCCACTCCACCCTCCGGCCACGGCGGCCACGAGCTGGATGAGGATCAGCCCCAGCACCGCGGGCGCCGACTCCCTCAGAATCGCGAAGCGACGGGGCAGCGCAAGCGTGCCGACGAACCAGAGGAGGACGCCGAAGAGCGTGATGGCGGCCCCGTGGAGCACCGGGGCGTTCGTCCATCGCACACCCACGAAAAAGCCTCCCACGAAGAATCCGACGGCCACCGCCAGCGTCACTCCCAGGATGCCACTGTCATTGAAAGGGAGGATCCCGGTACCGACGAGCGTGAGATAGACCACGGACGTCACGGCGATGGCGACGAGCCATCCGCCCACGACCCATCCCGGATGGAGGTTGCCCAGATGCTCGGAGTGCATCGCCATCCCTCCTTGCGGAATGTCAGAGCTTCAACTCGAACTGCAGGCCGGCGAACGTGAGGCGGTGATGGGGCGTCAGGCCGAGCGTCGCGATCGCCGCACGGTGCTCGGGAGTGCCGTACCCCATGTTCGTTTCCCATCCATACCCCGGATAGTGCCGGGCGAGCCGCCGCATGAGCCGATCGCGCAGGACCTTCGCCACGATCGATGCGCACGAGATCGAGTGGACCAGGGCGTCACCGTCCACGATGGCCTCGTGCTCCCACCCCAGCTTCTTGACCGGTCTCCCGTCCACGACGACGTGACCCGGTCGGGCCGGCAGATGCAGGAGCGCCCGGTGCATGGCCCGCGTGGTAGCCTGGAGGATGTTGATGCGGTCGATCTCCCGGACCGAAGCGGCCCCTACGCCCACGCCGGACGCCGTCGTCAGGATGCAGCCGTAGAGCTCCTCGCGCACGGCCGGGGTGAGCTGCTTCGAGTCGTCGGCTCCTGCGACCGACGCGCCGGCCGGTAGCATCACCGCCGCGGCCACGACGGGTCCGGCCAGGGGACCCCGGCCCGCCTCGTCCACGCCCGCGACGGAAACACCGCGGCCCCAGAACCCGCGCTCGTATTCGAGAAGGTCCTGGAGCCGCTCTGCTCCGGTGCTGTCCGGCTGCATGGCCGGGGGCCGCGCTACTTGGTCGTGCGGCGCTCCGCGATCCGCGCGGACTTGCCTCTCCGGCCGCGCAGGTAGTAGAGCTTGGCCCGCCGCACGTGACCGCGTCGGACGACCTCGACCCCACTCACCGTGGGTGCGTGGAGCGGGAAGATCCTCTCGACACCGATGCCACTCGAGATCTTCCGAACCGTGAAGGTCTCCGACACGCTGCCCCCCTTGCGGGCGATGCAGACGCCTTCGAAGGCCTGAATACGCTCCTTCGCGCCTTCACGCACCAGGTAGAGCACCCGGACGGTGTCGCCGGGCGCGAAGTCGGGCGTATCGGCCCGGAGCTGCTCTTTCTCGATTTCTTGGATCAGGTCAGCCATGCTCGCCTCCCGTGACACGGGCCGGGGGTTTCCGGCAGAGACCGCTAATGTAATGTCCGCCGTTCGGCGGGTGAAGGGCTTGGGGCGCCCGAGACCGGGGCGAACGAGGGCTCCGTGCTACCCCGCGCCGGTGTCGAGCAGCTCGGGTCTGCGCTCCCTCGTGAGTCGCAGCGCCTCATCGCGCCTCCAGCTCTCGATGCGTGCGTGGTCGCCGGAGCGCAGCACGTCGGGGACCTCGTGCCCGCGGTACTCCGGAGGCCGGGTATAGGACGGCGCGCTCAACAGGCCTTCGTCGTAGAACGAGTCCGTGGCGGCCGCGTCGTGGTCTCCCAGAGCCCCGGGCAGCAGTCGGACCACGGCATCGACGACGGCCAGAGCCGCCACCTCACCCCCGGAGAGCACGAAATCGCCGAGCGAGAGCTCGTCGGTCGCCAGATGGTCGGCCACCCGCTGGTCCACATCCTTGTAGTGGCCACAAAGCAGGGTCAGCTCCGGCTCGACGGAGAACCGGACCGCGTCAGGGTGACGGAAGCGCCTGCCGCGGGCCGAGAGAAGCGTCACCGGCCCCCGGGGGCTCAGCGCGTCGACGGCTTCGAAGAAGGGCTCGGGCTTCATGACCATCCCCGCGCCGCCACCGTAGGGCAGGTCGTCGACCGTGCGGTGCCGGTCGTGCGTGTGGTCGCGCAGGTCGATGACCCGGTAGTCGACCAGGCCGGCGGCGCGGGCCCGTCCAGGGATCGAAAGCCCCAGAGGTCCCGAGAAGAAGTCCGGGAAGATCGTGACGATGTTGATGCGCACGGAGCCTCCTCCGGATTGGCGTCCGGCGCGCGGCCGGCGCCTGTACGCTCAAAGGTCGAGCAGCCCCTCCGGCGGGTCGATGACGAAGCGGCCGGCCTCGACATCCACGCTCACGACGACGCTCGCCAGGAAGGGGATCAGCACCTCTCTCTCCCCGTCGCTCACTTCCAGGAGGTCGGCGGGCCGGAGCTCGTAGAGCTCGGTGACCCGACCGACGCGGCGCCCGTCCTTCGTGACCACTTCCATCCCGAGGATCTGGTGATAATGGAGCTCCCCTTCCGCGAGAGGCTCGAGGGCCTCGAACTCTCGAAAGAGGTAGCGTCCGGCGAACAACTCGGCCTCGGTCCGGTCCTCGATGCCCCCGAAGGTCACCAGGTACCCCCGCCGAAACGGACGCGTCTTGATCACCTTCAGGGGCGGGAGATCCGGATCGGGATCCCGGCCCTCACCATCTCCCACATGCAGAAGCACCCCGGGGGCGTAGACACCCTCGGGGTGATCCGTCAGCGGCCAGACGAAGAGCTCTCCCTTGGTCCCGTGCGGCTTGTTCAGGTGACCGACGACGAGAAAGCGAGGGTCCTCGCGACCCATCATGTGCGCAGTCGCGAGCGCTACTCGGATTTCTCTTCGGCGGCGGGCTCAGCAGCGGGCTCGGCTTCGGCGGCCGGCTCTTCCGCTTTCGCTGCAGCCTCCGCAGCCGCTTCGGCAGCCGCAGCCGCAGCCGCAGCCGCTTCGGCCTCGGCAGCCGCCGCGGCCTCGGCCGCCTTGGCTTCCTCTTCGGCCTTCTTTTCGGCGGCGCGGCGCGCGGCCAACTCCTCGGCCCGCTTCAGCTTGCGCTCCTCGGCATCGACCTCGCCCACGGCTACCGTGGCATCTCCGCCCTGGCGCGCCTTCGTGATCAGCGACTTCACCGTTCCCGAAGGCAGCGCACCCTGCGCGATCCAGTGATCGACGCGCTCCAGATCCAGCACGAGGCGCGCCGGATCGGTGAGAGGCTTGTAATAGCCGAGCGTCTCGACGAACCGGCCATCACGCGGCGAGGCGCTGTCAGCGACCACGACCCGGTAGTGGGGCTGCTTCTTCCGGCCCATCCGCCGGAGTCGAATTCGTACGGGCATCGTCCCTATACAGGTTCCTGGTACGTCCGCCCTCCGCAGCGGGCGGGGACGGCCCCGGGGGCGCCAAGCACCCTCGGAAAGAGACATATATCATATGAAGGACGGCGATGCGTGTACAGCGAGGGGGCCAGGGGATACCGGAGGGGCACCGGCGTCCACGGGCTCGGGGGGCCGACCGGAGCCGCTATCTGAGCGCGTAATGCACCCCTACCATCGGGGGCCGGCCCGGCAGGAAGAGGAGGACCGGATCCAGCTTCGTCAGGATCCAGCCCCCACCCGTGTGGACCGCGTGCACGACGCGGATTCCGACGAACGTGCCCACGACCGCCCCCGCGGTGACGTCGCTTGCCCAGTGCTTGTCGTCGTACATCCGGGCGAAAGCCACCGACGTCGCCATCCCGTAGAGCACGGGGCCCACCACCCATTGCTTGCCCGGCCAGTGCTCGGAAACCTCCGCGGTGGCGCCGGCCGCCATCGCGAACGCCATCGTCGCATGCCCCGACGGAAACGACTCGTAGCGCGAGTCGAAGTCGATCAGGCGTCCTTGCCCGAAGGCGTGGGGATCGTGAGCACCCACGTACGGGCGCGCCCGCCCGACGAGGATCTTGAGGACGGTCGTCACGGCACCCGCCGCGCCGATGGCCTCGGTCACGTGCAATCCGACGTCCGTGAGCACGGAGTCGTGGGCGAGACGCCCGATCCCGTAGAGGCCGACGGACGCCACGAGGGGGACCGACGAGCCGAAGGGCGTCGCCACGCGCGCCCAGTCGCCGAGCGTACGGCTCTGCTGGCGCGCGGGATCGCGGACCCAGGAACGGAGCCGCCCGTCCACCGGCAGAAGCGCCAGGGAGCCCGCGGTCGCGACCGCGAGACCCACGGCGAAGCGTCCTTCGAGGAGATCGACCCTGGCGGGCCGAGCCTGTGCCCGGAGCGGGCCCGACCCGGCGAGTGACACCGCGAGGACGACCGCGGTGGTGGCCCTCGACGCTCGAAGGCTCAACGCCCGAAGGGCAGACCACCCATGCCCGGCATGCCTCCCTTCCCCCCCATCATCCCCTTCATCTGCTTCATGAAGCCCTGCATCTCCTTGAACTGCTTGAGCATGCGGTTCACCTCGGACACCGGACGACCACAACCCTTCGCGATCCGCAGCCTGCGCGAGCCGTTGAGGATCTCGGGCCGGCGGCGCTCCTGGGGCGTCATGGAGAGGATGATGGCCTCGACGTGCTTGAAGCGCTTGGGGTCCATGTTGGCCGCGGGGATGTTCAGGCGACCCGCGCCTGGGATGAGCTTCAGGAGCTGCTCGAGCGGACCCATCTTCTGGACCTGGCGCATCGCGACCAGGAAGTCTTCCAGCGTGAAGCGTCCCTTGCCCAGCACCTTCTCCTGAAGCTCCTGCTGCTCTTCCTCGTCGATCGCGCGCTGGGCCCGCTCGACCAGGCCGACCACGTCGCCCATCTGGAGGATCCGGCCGGCGAGTCGCTCGGGGTCGGCGGTGTCCAGGTCGTCCAGGCCCTCGCCGACTCCGACGAACTTGAGTGGCTTGCCCGTGACACCGCGGATCGACAGCGCCGCTCCGCCCCGTGCGTCTCCGTCCATCTTGGTCAGGACGACGCCCGTGATCCCCAGAACCTCGTCGAAGCCCTCTGCGATTCGTACGGCCTCCTGACCGGTCATCGCGTCGGCCACCAGGAGGATCTCGGACGGCTTCATCTCGGCCTTGAGGCGGCGGAGCTCGTCCATGAGCGTCTCGTCGATCTGCAGACGCCCCGCGGTGTCGACGATGAGCACCTGCCGCTTCTGGGCGCGGGCCGCCTCGTAGGCGGCTCGAGCCGTCGCCACCGGGTCTCCCCCGAACTCACCGGCATGAACCGGGATGTCGATCTGACGACCGAGAGTCACGAGCTGTTCGATGGCGGCCGGCCGCTGCAGGTCACAGGCGGCAAGCAGGGGAGCGCGGCCCTCCCGTGCCAGCCGCTTGGCGAGCTTGGCGGCGGAGGTCGTCTTGCCGGAGCCCTGGAGGCCGACGATCAGGAAGACGGCCGGCGGCGCCTGGCCCCAAGCGAGCGTGGGCCTCCCCTCCCCGAGCAGGTTCGCCAACTCGTCGTGGACGATCTTGACGATCTGCTGGCCCGGGGAGATGGACTTCAGGACCTTCTCGCCGAGGGCCCGCTCCTGCACTCGCGAGAGAAACTCACGGGTGACCTGGTAGTTGACGTCGGCTTCGAGCAGCACCCGACGAACCTCACGGAGCCCCTCCTTGACGATGGGCTCGGTGAGCACGCCGCGCTGGCGAAGCCGGCTGAGGGCCGAATC
Source organism: uncultured Gemmatimonadales bacterium (assembly GCA_963751265.1). GTDB lineage: Bacteria > Gemmatimonadota > Gemmatimonadetes > Longimicrobiales > Gaopeijiaceae > SZUA-318. The sequence continues at coordinate 120,070 of CAVVTU010000011.1, forward strand.
CAGCTTACTGCTGAGGTCGTCGAACATCCCGAAAGCGCCTTTCCCGTTCCAAGGAGATGCAGTGTGGCGGGTCCGGACCGGCACTCCGCCGAGAGGAGCGGAACGTCCCGATCGCTTCCCGGCCGCCGCGGCCCAACGCGGCGACCGATCCGCCCGGAAGCTAGACAAGCGGACGAGGCGCCTCAAGCAAGGACACGCCCACGTGAAGCCCCGGGCCACGACGCGGGGTGACTTTAACTTTCTAACGCAAAGTACTTGACGACATACGGTCCAGGTCCCTATCCTTCTGTTCGCCGCACCCGATCAAGGCCGTCGCATGAGCGCGCTCACCGAGTTCCTCTTTCCCGTCCCCCCCCGACGCACCCCCGGCGCGATCGTACGTTGGTGGGAAGCACGGCGTCTCGCCTACAACCTGATCGTCGGGAGCGCGGGCGTCGTGTCGCTCGCCGCCGTCAACGTCATCGCCTGGCTCCCCCCTCAGATGCCGAACCACCGGCTCATCCCGTGGCAGGGCGTCGTGGCGTTCGCCGTGATGGCCAACGTCTGCTATCTCCTGGGGCCCGTGGTCGACGTGCTGGTGACCAGGCTCTGGGGACGCCAGCTCCTCCCGGTCGGACCGGCACTCTTCCGGATGGGACTCACCTTCTCGGTGGGCCTCGCGCTCCTCCCCACCCTCATGATGCTGATCGGGTGGGTGGCTCGCATCGTGATGGCCGCATTCTGAAGTACCTCGCGAGGACCCCTCCGGCACGCGTCCCACTTCACGATCCGCAGCCTATCAGGGGAACGTTTCTTGCCTCCCCGAGGTGTTACCCAAGGAACTCGTGAGCCGTGCGACAAGGAGAGACGGATGACCCGTCCACACAGGATCGGACCGGCGGCGGCCGTGGCCCTCGGCGCCGCGCTCGTGACCCTGGCCGCGTGCAGCGGCCCGAACGCATTCTCCTCCATTCTGTCCGTGACCGGGTCCAGGACGAGCTCGTCGGTGGCCTCCGTCCAGGTCAGCCCGGACACCGTCCGGTTCGATGCGCTCGATCAGACCTCGCAGCTCACTGCGGTCGCGGTGGACAGCGTGGGCAACCAGGTGACCGACGCCCCCATGCGCTGGGGATCCTCCGATCCGACGGTCGCGGTGGTGGACCAGGTCGGACTGGTCACGAGCATCGGCTCCGGTCAGGCGACCATCACGGCGACGTCGGGGAACGCGAGCGGTACGGCGTTCGTCACCGTCACGACCACTGGAGCGCTCCCCGTGGGAGGCTCTCCTCGTCCCTGAAGCGCGCGGCTACTCGACCTCGATCGTCTGGCTCCGCTGCGTTCCCACCGAGACCCACCCCACCGGCGCCTCCGTCAGCTCCTCGATGCGGTCCAGGTAGGCGCGCGCGGCCTTCGGCAGGTCCTCCAGGCGCCGCGCATCCTGAATGGAGGTCTGCCACCCGGGGACCGTCTCGTACACGGGCTCGACCGATCCCAGTGACCACGTGTCGGCGGGGAAGTCCCGCACGACGCTTCCGTCCGGCATGCGGTACCGCGTGGCGATCCGCAGCTCGGGCAGTGTGTCCAGCACGTCGAGCTTCGTGATGGCCAGGGCCGTCAGGCCGTTGACCTGGGCGGCGAAGCGCGTGAGAACCGAGTCGAACCAGCCGCACCGGCGAGGCCGACCCGTGGTCGCACCGAACTCTCCGCCCAGCTTGCGCACGCGTTCGTCCATCTCGGGCTCGAACGCGCTCGGGAGCGGCCCTTCGCCCACCCGCGTCGTATAGGCCTTCACCACGCCCACGACGGAGTCGAGGACCGTCGGCCCGATGCCGGTGCCCGTCGAGGCCGCCGCCGCCGTGGTGTTGGACGAGGTCACGAACGGGTAGGTGCCGTGGTCCACGTCGAGCGCCGTGCCCTGTGCTCCCTCGAGGAGGATCCGCTTCCCGGCCTTGAGCGCGGTGGTGATCTCCGGCACCGCTGTCCGTGGCGATGGACAGAAGCCGCTCGCCCAGCGCGAGGGCCTCCTCGAGCCGGCGCTCGAGCTCGTCGCCGGCCCCGTGCCCCAGGCTCTCGAGGTGCGCACAGATGCGGTCCATCGCCGCCGCGACGCGCTTGTGGAAGCGCTCGGGGTTGGCCAGATCCGCCACACGCACACCCCGCCGGCCCGTCTTGTCCTCGTAGGCAGGCCCGATCCCGCGGCCCGTCGTGCCGATCTTCTCGGCCGCCGAGTCCTCGGACGCCTTGTCCATGAGGCGATGGTACGGCAGCAGGAGATGGGCGCGCCGACTCACGCCGACCCGGCCCTCGAGGTCGATGCCGCGCGCCGCGAGGGCGTCGTACTCCTCGAAGAACTGGTGGATGTCCAGCACGACACCGTTGCCGAGCAGGCATCGCTTGCCGGGATGCAGGATCCCCGAGGGGATCTGGTGGAGGATGAACTCCTCCTCCCCCACGTGAACGGTGTGGCCCGCGTTGGCGCCACCCTGGTAGCGAGCCACGATGTCGACGTCCTCGGCGAGAACGTCCACGATCTTGCCTTTGCCCTCGTCGCCCCATTGGCAGCCGACGACGACCGTGCATCTACCGCGTTTCGACATGATCCCCGCACACAAAAAAAGCCCGTCCCGTGGGGACAGGCTACGTTGGCGTCTGGTTCCTTTGGGGGAATTTAGAGGTGACCACTGGGGGTGTCAACGAAGCTGCTACTCCGATCTCAACGCCAGCACGGGCGGGACGCGCACGGCCCGGACGGCCGGTACCGCCGAAGCGGCCACGGCCACAAGGGCGAGCGCCAGACAGCCACCGACCAGCGTCCACGGATCCATCGCCGCGACCCCGTATACGATCCCCTTCATTACCCTCGTGCTGGCCCAGACACCGAGAAGCCCGATCCCCACGCCCCACGCCGCCAGGCGCAGGCCACGCCGAAGCACCAGCCCCACGACCTCGGGCCTCGAGGCGCCCAGCGCCGTGCGAATCCCCAGCTCGCGAACTCTGCGGGTCACGAAGTACGACACCGTCCCGTACACGCCGGCCGCCGCCAGGAAGAGCGCCGCCAGCGCGAACAGCCCTATGAGCGTCGTGTAGAAGCGGCGCTGCGCGAACGTTCGTTCGACGATCGAGCGCATGGTGTAGACGTCGGAGGGCGGCTGACTCGGGTCGACCGAGAGGATCGCCCGCCGGACCTCCGGCGCGAGCGCGCCCGGATCCCCCGTCGTGCGGATGGTCAGGTGGGCTGCGGTTCCCCACCCTCGCACGAACGGCGCGTAGAGCTGGCCCTGCGTAGGCCGCTCGGGTCCCCACTGACGCACGTCACCGACCACACCCACCACGGTGAGCCAGTGCGGCGGGTCGTCGTCGAAGCTGAAGCGCTTGCCGAGCGGATCCTCCCCGGGCCACGCGTCCTTGGCGAACTTCTGGTTGATCACCACCCCGGGGGCCGCCGAGGACGAATCCTCCGGCAGCAGGGTTCGCCCCTCGAGCAGCGGGATGTCCATCACCTCGAAGTAGTCGCCGTTCACGCTCGCCACCTCGACCAGAGGCCCCTCGCCCGCGTTCGCCCGCGGCGGGCGCCCTTCCACCCAGACGTTGCCGTTGCTGCCGCCGAAGAGTGGGAGGCGTGAAACGGTCGCCGCGCTCACGACCCCCGGCACGGCCCGCACCCGCTGCAGGACCTGATCGTAGAAGGTCCCGTACGCCTGCGCGTTCTCGTAGCGGGGACCGGCGGGGTTCAACGACATGGTCAGCACACCGTCGGGCTCGAACCCGTAGGACTGCCCGCGCACCGCCGCGTAGCTCAGCACCAGGAGCGCCGCCCCGTTCGCAAGCACGAGCGCGAGGGCGATCTGCCCGATGATGAACGCATCGCGGGCGCGCTCCTTCGCGGGGGCGAGCGTGGCGTAGCCACCCTCCTTCACGCTCGCGGCCACGTTCGTTCGTGAGGCGAGCAGGGCCGGCAGCATCCCGAACGTGAGCGCCGTGAAGACCGTCGCTCCCAACGCGAACAGGAGGGCCCACCCGTCGATGTGGATCTGATCGATCCGTGGGATCGTGGGCGGCAGCACCGCTTTGAGCCCGGCCACCGCCACGAACGAGACGGCCACGCCGATGAGTCCACCCAGGACCGCCAGGACCAGGCTCTCGGAGAAGAGCATGCGTACCATGGCGCGCCGACCCGCACCCAGGGCGGCGCGTACCGCCAGCTCCGTCTCTCGGCCCGCGGCCCGCGCCAACAGGAGGCCCGCAACGTTCCCGCAGGCAATGAGCAGCACGAGTCCGGCCGCTCCCAAGATCAGCCCCAGCTTCCTGCCGACACCGCCGAAGAGGTACTCGTGCACCGTGAACACCTTGGCCGACCGATCGCCGTTCGTCGACGGGTACTCGCTCGCCAGCTCGCGCATGATGCGGTCCATGTCCGCCTGAGCGGCTTCCTTCGTCACGCCGGGAGCCAGGCGGGCGATCACCGGATAGCTGTGGCTTCCCCGGTCGCCCTGCAGCGTCTCGTTCCGGAACGGGAGGTAGAGCTTGTGGTCCCCCATCTGCGACCAGGGCGACGGCACGTCGAATCCCTTCGGCATGACCCCGACCACCGTATAGCTCCTTCCGTCGAGCTCGATCGACGAGCCGATCGCGTCGGGACGCCCACCCAGCGCGTCCCGCCAGAGCTCGTAGCTGAGGACCACCGCACCCGGCTTGTCCTGGTCTTCGGGAAGGAGCGCGCGACCCAGCAAGGGAGAGACCCCGAGGAGATCGAACGCGCTCGCGGTCACGCGCATACCAACGATACGTCGGGGCTCGGCGAGCCCCGTGAGCGTGAAGTTTCCGGGGCTGAGCGTGGCGATCCCCGAGAAGGCGCGATTGCGATCACGCCAGTCCGTATAGTCGGGTCCGGACGCCGGCCCGCAGCACCCGAAGCCCCCCTGCTCCATGATGATGACCAACTGGTCGGAGGCGGGCAGCGGAACGGGCTCGAGGAAGACCGTGCGGAAGACGCCGAAGAGGGCGGTGGTCGCCCCCACCCCGAGGGCGAGCGTGAGGAGGACGGTCAGGGTGAACCCCGACCGTTTGGCCAACGTCCGCAGTGCCAGCCGAAAGTCCCTGATCCACGCGCCCATGCACTCCCCCCCCTCGATTGGGGCTTCATCGGGTGGAGGTCCCCGGGTCGCCGCGTCCGGTCCGCCGCACGCGCACGACGCTCCCGTGGTCCGCCGCACCTATACGGACGGGATCAAGGCCTGAAAGGTTGCGCTCGGAGGCGGGGGTGGGCCCACCCCCGCCTCGTCAGCCGGTCGCCGCCGCCAGCATGCCCGCGCGCTCGAGGAGACCACGGACTTCGAGCACGCGGGATTCGGGGAGCGGTCCCAGCGGGGGCCGCGGCGCGCCACCATGCAGGCCCAGGATATCCAGCGCCGCCTTGATGCCCGGCACACCCATCCCGCCCACGATCTCCTTGTGCAGCGGCGCGATCCGCTCCTGCGCCCTTCCGGAATCGGCCGTGCGACCTTCCGAGAACGCCACGCAGACCTCCGCCGCGCCGGCGGTCGCCAGAAGACCCACCGCGATGATCCCGCCGACCGCGCCCGTCTCCAACGCCCCGTAGAGGATGGCTCCGTTGCCGACCAGCACCTGGAAGCCTTCGGAGCATTGCGTCACCAGCTCGCCGACGAGGTCCAGGCTACCGCGCGAGTCCTTGATCCCGACGATGGCGGGATGGTGCGAGAGCTCCACGATGAGGCCGTTGGCGAACTCGATCGTGCTCTGCCGGAGCGGCACCTGGTAGATGATGACCGGCACGGGAGACGCGTCGGCGACCGCCCGGTAGTGACGCGCCAGCACCTCGGGCGTCATCGCTCCCTTGAAGAACGCCGGAGGCTGGACCAGCACCGCGTCGGCCCCGGCCAGGGCCGCCGCCTTGGTGAGGCGAATCGTCTGGCGCGTGGACTCTGCTCCCGTGCCCGCGATCACCAGGCGGTCCTCGGGAACCACGTCGCGCGTGGCCTCGATGAGCGACGTCCGCTCGTCCTCGTCCAGGAACACCGACTCACCCGTCGAGCCCGCGATGAGGACCCCGCGCACAGGATGGCCGAACCAACGGCGCAGGTTGGCTCGGTGAGCCACCAGGTCGACGTCTCCGGTGACCGGATCGAAGGGGGTGGTCACCGGCAGGAAGGTCCCGCTCAAATCAATCATGTCAGTCGTCTCAGCTTCCACCGAGCTGGTGGGAGACCTCGTCGGGTGCGTTCCTGCGGCCGGCGCCGGGCACCGCCGATGCCTTCGGATCGGTGAACATGTTCATCTTGAGATCGAAGTCGGTCGGATTCGTGGCGGCGGCCTTCGCCACCTCGAACGTCACGATCTCCGACTTGACCAACTCCATCAGGTGCTGATCGAAGCTCTGCGAGCCGTAGTGATCGTGGCCCGCTTCGATCAAGTCGTGGATCTCTTCGAGCCTGGTCTTGTCCCTGACGCAATCGCGGATCGTCGAGGTGACCGGCATGATCTCCATCGCGGCCACGCGTCCGCCCGACCTTCTCTGGACCAGCCGCTGGCTGATGACCGCCATCGAGGGACTCCGCGAGCCGGATCCGGATCATCTCCTGCTCGCTGGGATCGAAGTTGGCGATGATGCGGGAGATCGTCTGGACGGCATTCTTCGTGTGCAGCGTCGAGATGACCAGGTGGCCGGTCTCTGCGGCCTTGAGGGCCGTCTCGATGGTGATCTTGTCACGCATCTCTCCGATCAGGATCACATCGGGATCCTGACGGAGCACCGCCCGTAGTCCGACCTCGAACGAATCGGTATCGGTGCCGATGTCGCGCTGAGTGATCGAGCACTTGTTGTCGCGGTGGAGGAACTCGATCGGGTTCTCCAGGGTCACGACATGGAGCTGCTTGTCGCTGGTTCATCCAGTTGATCATCGCCGCCTGGGTGGAGCTCTTGCCGGAGCCCGTGACGCCGGTGACGAGGATCATGCCGCGATCGTGGTCCGCGATCCGGTTGAGCACCTTCGGAAGTCCGAGGTCATCGAACGTGGGGATCTCGATGGGAATGACGCGCATGACGATCATCGGGGAGCCGCGCTGGCGCATGATGTTCACGCGGAAGCGCCCGATGCCGGGGATCCCCCAGGAGCAGTCGTAGTCCAGCAGCTTGTCGAACTGCTCCCGGTCCTCCTCGTGGGGGATCAGCTTGAGCGCGATCGCCTTCACCTGATCCGGTGAGAGCTTCTGCTGGGTGAGCGGCTGGAGAACCCCGTGGATCCGGACTCGGATCACGTCTCCGGACTTGATGTGGATGTCGCTCGCCCCGCGTTCGACGGCGGCCTTGAACAGGTCCTGCATGGCGATCCCTCCCGAGGATGGCGGTCTCGACAAGATACTACGGTGCCCCCCGGGAGCCCAAAGGACTTCGGAAGACCGAGTGGATCCTTCAGTCGTCGCGGTCGCGTTCGTTCCGGTACGTCCCGGTGGCCTCCTCCAGCGCCCGCAGCGGAATCAGCGCCACCAGCACAAGCACGGTGGCCCCGACCGCCTCGATCTCGGCGCCGAAGCCCGCTGCCAGCCCGATGGCGGCTACGACCCAGAGGGTCGCCGCGGTCGTGAGCCCGGTGACGGTGCCGCGGGACTGGATGATGGTTCCGGCCCCCAGGAAGCCGACACCCGACACGACCTGGGCGGCGATGCGTCCGGGGTCGGCGGGCCCGTTGGTGGCCCCGGCAGCCACGTGCTCGGAGAGGTCCGCCAGGAGCGCCGCGCCCATGCAGATGAGCATGTTGGTCCGAAGCCCGGCGGGCTTGTGGGCGTGCTGGCGCTCCCATCCCACCGCGCCCCCGAGGATGCCCGCCAGGATCAGGCGGCCCAGGAGATCCAGCCGAAGCGCCGGATACTGCCCCGGCAGCGACCACAACCAGTCCACGAAGTCGCTCATGTCCTCTCCTCGGTGAGCGTCTACTTCTTGGCGAGCGCCTCCCTCCAGCGGAGGCCCATGCGGGAGCGCACCTGGCTCAGCGTTTCCCGTGCGATGGCCCGGGCCTTCTCCGCACCCTCCTCGAGGACTCGTGCCACTTCCTCGGGGTGCGCCCGGTAGTGTGCCGCCCGTTCGCGGAACGGCGCGAACGCCTCCACGATGTTGTCGGACAGAATCCTCTTACAGTCCACGCAGCCGCGTGTGGCGGCCCTGCACTGCACGGCCACGTCCTCGAGGGTGGCCTCGTCGTCGAAGAACTTGTGGAGGCTGTAGACGTTGCACACCTCGGGCCGACCCGGATCGGTGCGGCGCACGCGTTGCGGGTCGGTCACCGCGGTGCGCACGCGCGTCCAGACCTCGTCTGGCTCGGCCAGGATGCCCACCGTATTGCCGAGCGACTTGCTCATCTTCGCGTCGCCGTCGAGGCCCAGGATCTTGCCTGCCTCGCCGATCAAGGCCGCCGGCTCGGGAAACGTATCACCATAGGCGGCGTTGAACTTGCGCGCGATCTCCCGGGTCAGCTCGAGGTGCTGGCGCTGATCTTCACCGACCGGCACGGCGTCGGCCTTGTAGGCGAGGATGTCGGCCGCCTGTAGGATCGGATAGTTCAAGATCCCGGCCGGGACCGATTCGAAGCGCGCCGACTTTTCCTTGTACTGCGTCATCCGCTCGAGGTCGCCCACGGGCGTGACCGCGTTGAGGAGCCATGCCAGCTCGGTGTGCTCGTGCACGTCGGACTGCACGAAGATCGTGGCGCGCTCAGGATCCAACCCGACCGACAGGAAGCTGACGGCCAGGTCGAAGATGTTGCCCGGCATGTCCTTTGGATCCCCTCCGGCCGTGATTGCATGGTCGTCGACGATGCACCAGATGCAGTCGTGGTCGTCCTGCAGGTCGACCCAGCGCTTGAGGGCGCCGAGGTAGTTGCCGAGGTGGGCCTCACCGCTGGGCTGCATGCCGCTGAAGAGGCGGAGCTTCTGGTCGGGCTTCGCTGAATCGGTCATTCGGGGGTGCTTTCTGTCGACTGGATCGTCCGGGTCGGCCGACGACGTGTCGGCATCCGATGCGGCCGGCTCGTGGCGTAGGCCGGACATCCCGCACACGAAAGACGCTAACTTAGCGGTCCGCGCGTGGGTACGGGACCCCGCAGCCGGCCGCGTCGTCCCGACCCCTTCCCGTCTCCCTCCGCCCCATCGACCCCGCTGTGAACGATCTGACCCGTACCGCCCTCGCGGCCGCGGAAGCGGCCGTCACCATCCACCGCAGGGACCACCGCCGCGTCGACCTGGAAGCGTCCTCCGAGAAGGGTCGGGCCGATTACGTCTCGCGTACCGACTTCGACGCACAGTCCGCCGCGCTCGGCGTGATCCGGTCGCACCACCCCTCCCACGGAGTGCTCGCCGAAGAGGACGCCGGAGACATGCGTTCGCGATTGGCGGCCTGGGACGGATCGCCGCTCTGGGTCGTGGACCCACTCGACGGAACGTCCAACTTTCTGCACGGGCATCCCCAGTACGCAGCGTCGGTAGCCGTGTGGGTGGACGGTCGGCCTCGCGCGGGCGCGGTCGTGTGCGGCTCGAGCGGGGAGCGGTGGTGGGCCGCCGAAGGCGCGGGCGCCTTCAAGGGCGGACGCCCGATCTCGGTCTCGCGTCCCCGGAGGCTTCGCGATGCGCTGATCGGCACCGGGTTCCCGTTCAAGCTGCTCGACGAGCTCCCCACGTACCTCGGACAGCTCGACCGGGTGCTGCGCTCCTCCTCCGGCATCCGCCGAGCCGGCTCGGCCGCAATGGACCTGTGCTACCTGGCCCAGGGCTCCATGGACGCTTTCTGGGAGCTGATCCTGAGCCCGTGGGACTTCGCGGCGGGGCTGTTGATCGCTCGGGAGGCGGGCGGCGTGGTGACGCGGCTCGACGGGAGCGACGTCGAGCTCCTCGAGGGGCCCCTCATGGGGGCGAGCTCTCCGGAGTTGCTGGAGGAGCTGAGAGGGTTGCTGGGGTAGTTCGCCCCGTGTCTTTCGGATCGCTCCGCGACGAGTCGCGGGCCGGAAAGAGCGCGCATTCCGCGCATATGCCCGCCTCTGGTTAGATTGGACTGGTTCCGGCTTTCTGCCGGGCCACCTCGTTCCTGCCCGGAACTCCAACGGAGCACTCCTGGGATGTATGCGCTTCGATTCCGTGCCTCGGATGCGGGTTTCACGCTCGCCCTCCTGCTCTCTCTGGTCGCCTGCGGCGACTCGCGTGGCGCCGGCAGGCAAGCCTCGGTCTCCGACTCGGCCGGCATCCAGATCGTGTCGAACACGAGCCATGGCCTCTGGGGCGAGCAGTCTCCGTGGCACCTCGAGCAGGAGCTGCGCATCGGGGGAGACGCCCTGCAAGCCGGCGCGTCGACCGAGACGATGTTCGGCTCGGTCGACGGGATCGACGTCGACGGCGACGGCAACGTCTACGTCGCGGATCAACGCGCGAGGCACGTGCAGGTCTTCGCCCCGGACGGGCACTTCCTCCGCACGATCGGCGCCCCCGGAAACGGCCCGGGAGAAATCAGTCAGGCCATGGCCGGCGTCTTCGTGCGGGGAGACACGCTCTGGGTGCCCGACATCAGCAACCAACGCATCGACCTGTTCGGCCTCGACGGGTCACCGGCCGGCAGCGTCCCCATCGACCTCACCGGCGGGGTGCCGGTGCGTTGGGACCTGGCGGGTGGCGACCGCCTCGTCGCCCAGCTACGTACCCTCCCGCTTCCCGGAATGGTGGACAACCCGCTCGGCGATCCCGTGGTGACGTTCGGACAGGAGAAGCAGGACACGCTCACGCTCCTTCCCAAGGGAGAGACCCTGAAGATCGACGGAGGCCGGCCGAGCGTGCGTCTCTTCGAGTCCGAGCCCGTATGGGACGCTACGCCCGACGGACGCCTGTTGACGGCGATGAACGGAGCCTACCGGGTCGAGGTGCACGACAGCGCGGGCGCGCTGGTGCGCGTCGTAACGATGCCGTTCGTACGGAAGAAGGTCACCGACGGGGACCGACAGAAGCTCCTGCAGGCGATCCACAAGCTCATGCTGGAACAGGGGACGCCGCCGCAGGCCGTCGATCAGGTGATGAGCATGGTGAGCTTCGCCGATGCCTATCCGGCGATGAGTGCGGTTCTGGCCGGGCCCGATGGCACCCTGTGGGTCCAGCGGGTGCGGACCGCCGAGGATGTCACCGACGCCTCGGGCACCTTCAACCCGAACGACATGGGCTCGGACGAGTGGGACGTCTTCGACTCGGACGGGCAGTACCTCGGCATGATGACGCTCCCGCCGAAGTTCTCTCCCCTGCTCGTGGAGGGTGACGCCATGTGGGGCGCGCAACGCGACAGCCTGGACGTGCCTTCGGTCGTGCGCTACCGGCTGATCCGAGGCGACTGACAAGGGCCTCGGCTCGGGGGTTGGGGTGGCGCCCCGTCGAGGACGGAGAACCCTCGGGGGGCAGGTATCTATCGACGGGTGGCGGGCCCGGACCGGAGTCCGGACCCGCCACCCGTCGACCGCTTCGTGCCGTAGCGCGAGCGGGTTACTTCTTCGTCGCCCCTTCGATGGCGATCCGGCGGCTCTTCGCCTCGGCGACCTTCGGAAGGTGGATCTCCAGGACGCCCGCATCGTAGTGGGCCCGGATCTCGTCTGACTTGACGGTTCGGGGCAGCGTGAACGAGCGCTGGAACGATCCGTACCGGCGCTCCCACACGTGGTAGCGGCGCTGCTCGTCGCCCTCGGTGCGATCCTCGGTCTTCTCACCGCTGATGGTGAGGACGTTGTTCTCCATCTCGATGGAGATGTCGTCTTGCTTCATCCCGGGAAGCTCGGCGGTGAGCACCAACTCCTCCTTGCTCTCCTGGACGTTGACGGCCGGGAGCCAGGACGCCCCCTCGGAAGATCCACCCACGGGCAGATCGTCGAAGAAGCGGGAAAGACGGGTCGACGCCTCCTCGAGCTCACGCCAGGGCGAAAGCGAGGGGTTCCGGAACGAATACCGCGTGATGGCCATGGTTACCTCCGTTTCGACGGGTCGATGACCGTTCGACAACTTCTCGTGTGACGCCCATGAGGCTGTGCAATCCGCGTGCCATTTCCAGCCTGTGCAGAAACTGCCAAAGTGAACGTGCCCAACGGGTTACATTATCATAACGTCTGCCAGTATGACGGCTCGGTCGAGTGCGGACTGCCGATCCGACAAGCCTCGGCCCACCTCTTGCACTCCCCGGGGAGCGAAGGCCTTGGGAAGCCGACGCCCGTGTGCGACATTTCGCACTGTGTTCCTGCCCGGATGAATCGAAGATTGGAGGAAGTCGTGGAGGACCGGATCCCCGTCGGTGTGCTCGGAGCCACCGGTATGGTGGGCGCCAGGCTCGTGGGGATGCTCGCCCGGCACCCCTGGTTCCGCGTGGTGGAGGCTGGAGCCTCGGACCGCTCGGCGGGTTCGCGCCTCGGTGACCTGCTCGCCTCCGAAGAGATCGGGATGCTCCCGCAGGACGTAGCGGACCTCGAGGTACGTCCGCTCGAGGGCGGGTGGAGCTCACCCGTGCTGCTTTCCGCCCTTCCGGCGGCGGTGGCCCGTACGGTCGAAGCTGAAGCCGCGAAGGCTGGTCACCTGGTCGTCAGCAACGCGTCGGCCTACCGGGCCGACCCGCTCGTTCCCCTGGTGATTCCCGAGGTGAACGCGCACCACCTCGAGCTGATCGAGCGCCAGAAGGATCGTTGGCCCGGAGCCATCGTGACCAACCCGAACTGCGTGGTGACCGGCCTCGCGACCGCCCTCGCCCCGTTGCACGAGGCGTTCGGCCTCGAGCGTGCCGTGGTGACGAGCCTGCAGGCGATCTCGGGCGCGGGACGTCCCGGCCCTTCGGCCTACGACCTGGTGGACAACATCCTGCCGCTCATCCCCGGTGAAGAAGAGAAGATCTCGGCGGAGCCGAAGAAGATCCTGGGCGCCATCGAGGACGGAGCCCTGGTGCCCGCCGGCTTCGCGCTGAGCGCCACCGCCACGCGTGTGGCGGTGCTGCATGGGCACACGGTCTCCGTCTCGGCCTCGTTCCGGAAGCAGCCGAGCCCGGAAGAGGCGGCAGAAGCGTTCCACGCCTTCCGGAGCCGTATCGACGGCCTGGGCCTTCCCACGGCGCCGGCCCGGCCGATCGTGGTCGCCGAGGATCCTGCGCGGCCGCAGCCTCGCCTCGACCGGGACGCGGGCGACGGCATGACCGTGACCGTGGGCCGGATCCGGCGTGATGAAGTGTTGGGCCTGTCGTTCTTGGCGCTCGCGCACAACCTGGTGCGTGGAGCCGCCGGAGCGGCGATCCTGAACGCGGAGCTCTGCCGGGTGAAGGGATTGGTGGACGCGGCGGCGGAACGAGCTTCGTGACAGATCCGGCCCCTGTCGCGCCGGTTGTCTACAAGTTCGGCGGAACCTCGCTGGCCGATGCCGAGCGGATCGGCCACGTGGCCCGGCTGGTCGCGGAGGGGCCGACTCCCCTGCTCGTCGTGGTGTCGGCTCTGGCCGGCGTCACCGACCGCCTCGTCGCGCTGTGCGCAAGCCTCGGGGAGGAAGCAGCCCGAGTCGAGGAGATCGTCTGGGCTCTGAGGGCCCACCATCTGGAGGTCGTGGGCGGGCTCGGACTGGACGAAGCCGATGAGCGGACGTTGAGCGCGGCCGTCGAAGAGCGTCTCGACGCGCTCTTCGCGGCCGCGCTGGATTCGGAGAGCCTGCCGGAGCTGGCCCGGGAGGATGCCCTGCTCTCGACCGGCGAGGATCTCTCGACCCTGCTCGTGGCCGCCGCCATCCGGCGGGAAGGCCGCGCCGCGCTCGCGGTGGACGCCCGCCGGGTCGTTGCCACCGACGAGAGATTCGGCCGCGCGGTCCCGGACGGCCGGGCCATCCGGCGACGCGCGATCGAGCACCTTCCGCCGATCCTGGCCGACGGCGTGGTTCCGGTGCTCCAGGGCTTCGTGGGCTCCACCGAAGGCGGGCTCACGACCACCCTGGGGCGCGGCGGCTCGGACTTCACGGCCGCGCTCCTGGGCGGAGCGCTCGACGCCCGGGAGGTCCAGGTGTGGACCGACGTGCCCGGCGTGCTGAGCGGCGATCCGAAGGAGGTCGGCGAACCCCGCCTCCTGGAGGAGATCGGCTTCGAGGAGGCGGTCGAGCTCTCGTGGTCGGGCGCCAAGGTCATCCATCCGGTCGCGGCGAAGTGGGCCGTGTCCCAGGGAATCCCGCTCCGCATCCGCAGCACGTTCGAGCCGGAGCAACCGGGCACGCTCATCCGCAACGACGTCCGCAACATGGCTGAGATCGCGGCCGTGGTGGCCAAGAAGGGCGTGGCGCTCATCAAGGTGCGTTCCCACCCGGCGGCGCTCCCCTACGGCTTCCTGGCGCGCGTGTTCGAGATCCTGGCCCGATTTCGTCTCGAGGTGGACCTCGTGGCGACCAGCCACTCCTCCACGGCGTTCACGATCGACGAGGCGGCCGAGCTGGAGGAGGTCGCGCGGGAGCTTTCGGTGTTCTCCGACGTGGACGTGCGCCGCGACCTGGTGACGGTTACGGTGGTGGGGCGCGGCCTGCTGGCCGAGCCCGGTATGGACGCTCTGGTCTTCTGGGCGGTGGAGCGTGCGCCGGTCCATCTGATCTCGCAGGCCTCTGACGTGAGCCTCAGCTTCGTAGTGGACGCCGCGGACGCACCGGACCTGGTGCGTCGGCTGCACCTGACGCTCATCGAGCTCCGCGAGGCACCGACGCGGAGAAGCGCGTGAAGATCGCTCTGGTGGGCTACGGCCGCATGGGGCACGCCGTGGAGGCCGAGGCGCGTGCCGCGGGCCACGAGGTGGTGGCCCGGTTCGACCCCAACGAGCCCTCGGTCGGGACGATCTCGCTCGCCGACGCCCTGGCCGGAGCCGAGGTCGCCGTGGATTTCACCGTCGCCGAGCAGGTGGCGGGCACGGCCGCTGCGGTCGCGCGGGCGGGCGTGGGCCTGGTCGTCGGCACGACCGGATGGGGTGAGGACACCGCGGCCGCGTTGCGTGAAGCGGCCGGTTCCGTGGGCATCGTGTACGGGCCGAACTTCTCCGAGGGCGTCCACGTCTTCCTGCGGCTGGCCCGCGAGGCCGCGCGACTCGTCGAAGCGGTCGGCGGGTATGATGTCCACGTGCACGAGATCCACCACCGGCACAAGCGCGATCACCCGAGCGGGACGGCCGGCCGCCTCGCCGATGTCCTCATCGAGGCCCTGTCGTCCAAGGGACGCTGGCAGGCCGGACCACCTCGGCACGTGGCCGAGCGCGACACGCTCTACGTGACGAGCACGCGTGCCGGCGAGGTGCCGGGGATCCACGTCGTGGGCATCGAGGGAGGCCACGATCGGATGGAGCTCCGCCACGAGGCCCGCGGCCGAGAGGCCTTCGCCCGGGGAGCGGTTCGGGCCGCCGAGTGGATCCGGGGAAGGCGCGGGCTGTTTACCTTCGAGGAGATGATGGACGAGTTCCTCGCCGAGCGAAGCACGGGAGAAGACGATGACTGAGACCCGATACGAACGCTTCCGCGGCTTGGGCGTCGCGCTCGTGACGCCCATGAGGAAGGACGGCTCCGTGGACCTGGACGCCTTCGCCCTGCACGCCGACGCCATGGTCGTGGGAGGCGTCGACTATCTGGTGCCGTGCGGCACCACGGGCGAGAGCGCAACGCTCACCAGCGAGGAGCAGGCGCGCGTGATCGGCGCCGCGGTCGAGGTCGCGGATGGACGGGTGCCGGTCCTGGCGGGTGCCGGCGCCAACGGGACCCACGAAGCGGTGGAGCGGTCCGTGGCGGCCCACAGGGCCGGAGCCGACGGCATCCTCTCCGTGGCCCCCTACTACAACAAGCCCCCGCAGGAAGGCCTCTACCGGCACTTCGAGGCGGTGGCCGAGGCGGCCGAGATCCCGGTCGTCCTCTACAACGTGCCCGGTCGCACCTCCTCCAACATCCTCCCGGAGACAGTGCTGCGCCTGGCCGAGCTCCCCAACGTGGTGGGCATCAAGGAGGCCTCGGGCTCGCTCGCGCAGGTGACCGACATCCTCGCCCGCCGTCCGGAAGGCTTCCTCGTGCTCTCGGGCGACGACGAGATCACCCTGGCGCTCCTCGGCCTCGGCGCCGACGGACTCATCTCCGTGATCGCCAACGAGGCGCCCGCGGAGATCACGAGCCTGGTCCACGCCGGACTGGAGGGCTCGATGGAGCAGGCGCGGAAGCTGCACTTCCGGCTCCTCGATCTGATGAGGTGCAACTTCGTGGAGACCAACCCGATCCCGGTGAAGACCGCGGTCGAGCTGCTCGGAGGTCCCGAGGCACACTTCCGCCTCCCGCTGGTGCCGATCTCGCCGGAGTGTCGTGCCAAGCTCGAACTGGCGTTGGCAAGCGCGGGTCTCCGGGGCGTGCCGGCGGGGGTCGCGTGAGCGCCGTCTCCATCGAGAGCCTGAGCTCGGAAGTCGAGCGGCTCTTCGCCGCCGGGGGCGACGCGGACCCCGAGGAGGCCCGGCGGGCGGTCTGGCTCCTCCTCGACGCGCTCGGA
The DNA here is from genome assembly GCA_963751265.1 of uncultured Gemmatimonadales bacterium. Taxonomy (GTDB): domain Bacteria; phylum Gemmatimonadota; class Gemmatimonadetes; order Longimicrobiales; family Gaopeijiaceae; genus SZUA-318. Next base: position 136,586 of record CAVVTU010000011.1, read on the forward strand.
CGGGGCCAGGTGCGGGCGGCCGAGCACGGTCCCGGGGGATGGCATGCCGTCCCCTGGGTCAAGGAGGGCATCCTCCTGGCCTTTCGCACGGGGCTGACGAGGGCGTACGAGCCCCATCCGGCCTCGCCCAACCCCGACTTCGGCGGGTCCACCTTCCGGTATTTCGACCGTGACACGCTGCCGCTCCGGGACACCCACGGCGTCGAGGAGAACGTGCGCATCGTCCCGGGCGGAAGCTCCGTGCGCGCGGGCGCCTACCTCGGGACCGGCGTGGTGATCATGCCCCCCGCCTTCGTGAACGTGGGCGCATGGGTGGACGAAGGCACGATGATCGACTCCCACGCCCTGGTCGGCTCCTGTGCGCAGGTGGGCAAGCGCGTCCACCTGTCGGCGGGCGCCCAGCTCGGAGGCGTCCTCGAGCCCGTAGGGCTCCGCCCCGTCATCATCGAGGACGACGTGATGCTCGGCGGGAATACGGGCGTGTTCGAAGGCACGCTGGTGGGCCGCCGCTCCGTGCTGGCTCCGGGCGTCCAGCTCACCTCCTCCACCGCGGTCTACGACCTCGTGCACGAGACCGTCTACCGGGCCACGGCGGACATGCCGCTCACGATTCCCGAGAACGCGGTCCTGGTGCCCGGCTCGCGTCGCGTGCGAGGCGCCTTCGCCGAAGAGCACGGCATCTCGCTCTACGCCCCCGTCATCGTGAAGTATCGTGACGCGCGTACCGACGCGGCCACGGCTCTGGAAGAGGCGCTCCGGTAGGTCGCGAGGGAGCCTCTCTCGGACGGGGGCCCGGAGCTTTACCGGACGGGTGCCGGTCGAGCACGGGTCGGGATCGAGGCCGACTACCCCTCGAGCAGCAGCGAGCGCCCCAGGCTCGCCGCGCCGCGGGCCGCATCCAGCGCACGATCGATCGGCCTGAGGCCGTGTCGGACCAGCGCGCGCTCGACCGCCGACCGCAGCGGCCCTCCCGGCTCGAGCAATCCTCCACCCAACGCGACACGAGGTGGATCACGCCACGGACCGAGATTCCCGAGCAGAGTGAGCGCGTGTCCCTCCAGCTCCTGCACGGCACGGGCGAGAATCTGGCTCGCCGCGGAGTCTCCCCGTTCGGCCGCCGCGCACACCACCGGCGCGAGCGAGGCGACCCGACGCTTCGAGGCGTCGGCGACCCATTGGACCAGTTCCTCCGGCCTCGACAGGCGAAGGTGGCCGAGGATCGCCTCCTGAAGCCCCGTCCGGGGTGCGCGACCGTCTGCGCCGCGAGCCACCCGACGGAGGGCGTCGAGGCTCAGGGCCCAGGCGCTCCCTTCATCGCCGATCCGGGGTCCCCAACCCCCGACGCGGCCGGCGCGGCCGCCTTCGGCCCGTCCCCACGCGATCGAGCCGGTTCCGGCGATGAGGAGGAGTCCTGGTCCCCCCGAGAACGCGTCGTGGAACGCAGCCTCCACGTCGGTCCCGACGCGCACATCGCGCGCCAGGTCCAGGCGGCCGAGCTCGCGCTCGACGGCGCGGCGCGCCGCTTCCCTTCCGGCCCCGGAGAGGCCGGCCCAGAGCACATCCACCGGCACCTGAACGCCGGCTGCCGTCGCCGCCGCTCGAGCCACACCCGCCACCGCCTGGGCGGCTCCGAGTGGGTCGAGCGTTCCCGCGAGGGCGGGTCCACCTTCCGCGCGGCCGACCTCCGTGCCCCCCTCGTCCACGACCACGGCGCGCGTCCGCGTCCCTCCTCCGTCGATGCCGATCACGTGGCGACTCATGCCGCCTCTTCATGGAAGGCGCCCACCACGCTGCCCACGGCGAACGTCACGATCGATCCCACCAATACGTACCACGGCCAGGCCATCAGATTGCGGAGGAGCACCACGGTACCGATGCCGACGACCATGCCGGCTATCATGGCACCCTGTCCCGGCCTGCGTGTGAGCACGCCGAGGGCGAACGCTCCGAGCAGCCCTCCGTACACCAGCGAGGCGATGCCGAGAGCCACCTCCACCGCGCTCGTACCCTTCGACAGCGGGATGAACAGGACCGCGCCCGCGACGAGGAGCACCGCCCACACGAGCGTGAAGAGCTTTCCCACCCGGAGCGTGCGCGCATCGTCGTCCTGCGCTCCGACCAGGGGCGCCCAATAGTCGTACGCGGTCGCGGACGCCAGTGAGTTGATGGAGGACGAGAGCGACGACATCGCCGCCGCGAAGACGCCCGCGATGAGCAGGCCCGTCACGCCCGGTGGAAGCTGCTCCACGATGAAGCGCGCGAAGATCTCGTCCGGCCGGGCGAAGGGACGGCCCGCGTAGAAGGCCCACAGACCAAGCCCGACCATCAGGAAGAGCGCGAACTGGAAGATGATGACCACGCCGCTTCCCACCAGGGCCTTCTGGCTCGAGCGCAGGTCCCGGCAGGTGAGGAGGCGCTGGACGATGAGCTGATCCGTACCGTGCGACGCCATCGACAGGAACGCTCCGCCCAGGAGTCCCGCCCACAGGGTGTAGGGTGCGGACAGGCTCCAGGTGAGGTCGATGGGATCGAGCTTGCCGGCCGAGGCGGAGCTCGCCAGCACGTGCGACCACCCACCCGGCACCAGGCCCTGGAGCGCCACGACCGCCACGACCGCCCCGCCCAGGTAGAGGATCATCTGGACGGCGTCCACCCAGACCACGGCCTTGATCCCGCCGAAGTAGGTGTAGATGACCGTCAGCAGGCCGATGACGACGATGGATAGCCAGTAGGGCCATCCGGTGATGAGCGCGAGCGGGATCGCTGTCGCGAACAGTCGAACGGAGTCGGCCATGAGGCGCGTCGCCATGAAGATCGCCGACGTGAACCGGCGGGCGCCGACACCGAATCGCCCTTCCAGGAGCGCGTACGCCGTGCTTAGCTTGCCGCGATAGTAGGCCGGCAAGAGCACCATCGCGACAACGACGCGCCCGATCAGGTAGCCCAGCGCGATCTGCAGGAAGGTGAGGCTGCCCATATACGCCACACCCGGGATACTCAGGAACGTGAGCGTGCTGGTTTCCGTGGCGACCACCGACAGCATGACGGCCGTCCAGGGGAGCGACCGGCTGCCGAGGAAGTAGTCCGTGCCTCCCTCCTGCCCCCTGCCCAGCCACGCGCCCCAGGCGGTGGTACCGACCAGGTACGCGAGGAGCACGGCGAGGTCCAGCGGCGTGAATGCCCTCATGCGGTCCCGACGGTGTGGTGGAAGTGCGGCGGTCCGCCTCGCGGGCGGTGATCTGCCCGACGGCACCACGATCGGCACCGACGCGCATCCGCAACGACGTTCAACAGAATAGCACGAGCACGGACATCGGAAACGGGCCGGCGCTCCCGGGATGCAGAACGGCGGGCCGGACGTCCGGCCCGCCGCTCGTCCCGGCGATGGATCGACCTCAGCCTACTTGCAGCGCAAACGACGCCCATGCACGGTGCACTGTATCCCCTGCGACGCGCCGTCGGTGCCACTCCCGTCCGACACGGTGAGCGTCACGGTGAAGTTGCCCTCGGCGCCGTACGTGTGGCTCGTCGTGGCCCCACTGCCCGTCGCACCGTCTCCGAACGCCCACGAATAGCTCGTGATGCTCCCCGTCGAGGTGGTCCCGTCGAACGCACAGTCGGCGCCGCTACAGGTGTACGTGAAGCTCGCGCCCAGTCCCGCCGGCGGTGGAGGAGGAGGTGTCGTGCCTTCGGTCAGGGTCGTGCCTGTCACGGCCCGATACGTGTTCAGCCGGCCATACCCGAACTGGGTGTCGTAGCCGGCGGGCCCGAGGTCGTCGGCGGCTCCGAGAATCCGGGAGCGGAGCGCGCTTCCGCGGTCCCCCGTCACGGACGCGGCCACCGCGGCGGTCCCCGTCACCTGGGGCGCGGCCATCGAAGTGCCCTGGTAGTACGCGTATCCACCGGGCACCGAGCTGTAGATGCCCGACTCCTCGGAGGTGTTCGAGTACATCTCACCCCCCGGAGCGGTGATGTCCAACCCGCTCCCCCAGTTCGAGTAGTACGACAGGGCATCCTGCCAGTTGCTCGCCGCCACCGAAATCGCGTTCTGGTCGCAGGCGGGACAGCTGACGGTGCTGGTCCCGTCATTGCCCGCCGACGCCACCACCAGCGCGTCGTGGGCCGTGGCGTACGCGATCGCGTCGGTCTCGGCCTGTGACTCGGAGCTGCCGCCCAGACTCAGGTTCATCGCGACCACACCGTCGTCCGTAGCGGCGTAGATGGCGCTCACGATCGCGCTCGTCGGACAGCCCATGGCCCCACATACCCGGAAGACGTAGACGGTCACGTTCGGGTCGGCGCCCGTGACGCCGGCCACGCCCACGTTGTGTCCGACCATCGTGCCGGTCGTGTGCGTGCCGTGCCCCTCGCTGTCCGTCGGGTCGGCGTCGTTGTCGTAGTAGTCCCATCCGGCCACGAGGTGAACGAGGTCGAACTCCGGATGGGTGAAGTCGACGCCCGTGTCGATGCTGGCGATGGAAACCGGCGCGCCCCCCGACCCGTACCCGGTGTCCACCACGTCCTCGTCGGCGTCGTTCGTGGACAGATAGTTGGAGACTACCTGCCCGTTGTTCCGACCCCGGGTGTACGTGATCGTCAAGTCACCGGGGTTGTAGAAGGCCCAGAGGCGGGGATCGACGGTGGTCGTCTGCCGCAGGTAGTCGGGCTCTGCCCATACGACGCGGGCATCCGTGCCCAGGCGGGCCGCGAGCGCCCGCTCGTTCCCGGGCGCGCCCCGGTAGAGGACGAAGCCGCGGGCGACCCGGCCCAACGCGAGCCCGTGCGCGCTCCCCACGGCCTCGGGGTCGACGCCCTCGCGCAGACGCGCCAGGACGTGCCCGGGCACGACGCGCTCGGCCTGCTGGGCCGAAGGGCTGAAGCTCGGCTGCTCGCTGGATGCGGAAGCGGACGGGGCGGACGGGGCGACCGGCTGGCCGGCGTCCTGACAGGCCACCAGGAGGGCGGTGGCGGCCAGGGACACCAGAAGTGGTGTGCGGGGCATGGCAGGTTGCTCCTTGAAGAAGGGGATCCACGCGCCGACCGACGAGCCCCACGTCCTCTCCTCCATTCCCCACCGGCCCCGCCAGCCGGACACCATTTCCACCATAGGCCACCGGCGGACCTCATTCCAAGGATCTCCTCCTGGAAGCCTCGGCTACACGCCTCCTCCGACATCGGAAGCGAAGCCGAGAAGGACGGCCGGCATCCGCCCGATGGCAACCCGGACCACAGTCGCGATCACGGAATGGAGGCCGACGACGCCCCGGTCGTGTGTGATCACCCGGACCCGCCGGACACACCTGCGGCCGACCCTGTCCGCTCCCTCACCGGTTGGTCGGTGATGGCGAGCGCCGCCGCGTTCGCCACGGCCCTCCGGAGCGCGAGGTGCTTCTCGTTGGCCCGGGACGGATGAACCCGGTTGGTCAGGAGGATCACGAAGAGATGGAGCTCCGGATCGATCCAGATCGAGGTGCCGGTGAAGCCCGTGTGTCCGAACGCCCGCGCGCTCATGTATTCCCCGGCCGACGAAGCGCCCGAAGGCGTATCCCAGCCCAGCGCGCGGCTCGAGCCGTCGTCCCAGCGGCGAGTGAACGAGCGAACGATGTCGGGACCGAACAGGCGCACGGGGCGCGGCCGCGCCACCGGACACGGCTCTCCGGGCACCTGCCCCGGGGTGCACGCGGGCAGGGTGCCCCCGGACGACATCATCGTGGCGAAGACCGAAAGGTCCGTGGCCGTCGAGAAGAGGCCGGCGTGGCCGGCGACTCCACCCATCGCATCGGCGTTCTCGTCGTGCACGCGGCCCCAGACCAACTCGTGGCGCCAGAGGGTGTCGAGCTCCGTGGCCGCGATGCGCCCCTTCAGCGACGGTGGTGGTCGGAAGCGGGTGTCACGCATCCCGAGGGGCCGAAAGACGCGCTGGTCCAGGAACCGGTCGAGCGTCTGCCCCGTTACCTTCTCGACGATCCAGGCGAGGGTCATAAACCCCATGTCCGAGTACTCCGTGCGCGTGCCGGGATCGTACTCGAGCGGCTCGTCGGCCACCGCGTCCTTGTAGGCCTGGACACCCGCGTGGTCGAAGAACCACCGTCGGTAGGGCGGAAGGCCGGCCCGGTGGAGCAGGAGCTGCCGGACCGTGACACGGTTCTTCCGCGCGTCGCCCCTCGACCACCACGGCAGGTACTCGACCACCTTGTCATCCAGCCGCAGACGACCCTCGTCCACCAGGATCATGACCGCAGTGGTCGTGCCTACGACCTTCGTGAGCGATGCGAGGTCGAAGAGCGACGTAGCGGTGGTCGGACGATCGCTCCCGTAGGCCAGCTTCCCGAAGCCTTCGAGGCGCACCAGACGGCCGTAGCGCCCGATGGCGAGGGCCACGGCCGAAGCCGTCGAGTCGGCCACGGCGGCGCGGGCGATGGAGTCGACGCGCTCCAGCCCGGCCTCGGACATGCCCAGGGTGGCGGCCGGAGCCAACACCGGCGCCGCTTCGGCCGAGCGCGCCTCGCCTGCCCGCTCCACGATACCGGCAGCCACCAGCGGGTCCACGGTCTCGGAGCCCTCGGGGCGCATGACCGTGCGCGGCCTGTCCAGCCCGTCGCCGATCCCGTTGAACGGAGGGAGGGGAATCGGCAGTCGGCCGGTGATGGCCTCCTCTCCGAACAGCGCCTTCAGCGCGGCACGCTGGGACACGTCACGATCGCCCCAGGCGAGCATGTAGCTGCCCACGGTCGGAAACGCCGAGAGGAGGTAGGGGCTCCCGAACGAGACCACGATCGTCGGCCTCTCCGAGGCCGCACGCCCCACCAGGTCCCTGAGCCGAGCGGGGACGGCGTCGGGTCCCGAGCCGGCCGTGGGCGGCACGTAGACGCTCACGATCACTCGATCCACGGCGTCGATCCGATCGGCCGCGGCGTTCCAGGCAGCCGAGTCGCTCCGCTCGTCGAGTCGAACGGCCTCGACGTGACCGACCCGCTCCGACAGCCCGGGCGAGAAGCCACGGTCGGCCCAGAGCCAGCTCGAGGGCGCGTATCGGATATGGAGCACGTGCGAGGATGTGTCCTCGGGGACCGGAACCAGGTGATCGACATCGCGCACCAGCGTGATCGAGCGGCTGGCGGCGGTGTCGGCGAACGCCAGGTGTGGGCCCGAGCCCACCACCTCGTCCACGTGCTCGAGCGAGACGGTCCGGGTACGCTCGAGCCCGACGCGGGCCTTGAGCTCCAGGATCCGCCGTACCGACGTCTCGATCCGCTCCCCGGAGATCCGTCCGGTCTCGACGGCATGGACCACCGAGTCGATCGCCACCTCGGGGTCCTTGGGGTCGAGAAGAACGTCCGCCCCCGCCTCCACGGCCCGGACCGCGGATTCGCCGACGCCGTACTGGTCCGTGATGGCACCCATGGTGAGCGCGTCGGTGAAGACGAGCCCGTCGAAGCCCAGGTCGGCGCGCAGGAGCCCGGTGATGATTCGACGTGACAGGGTCGCGGGCGGCGCTCCGGGCCCCAGCAGTCCCTGCATCGAGATATGGGCCGTCATGACCGCGTCGACCCCTTCGGCGATCGCCCGCTCGAAGGGGACCAGCTCGACGGAGTCGAGCCGGGCCCGGTCCGCCCGGATGACCGGCAATCCGAGGTGGGAGTCCACGTCCGTGTCGCCGTGGCCGGGAAAATGTTTGGCCGTCGTCAGCGCGCCGCCCGCGTGGGCGCCCCGGATGAATGCCGCCCCGAGGCGCGCGACCGACCGGGGGTCGGCTCCGAACGAGCGCGTGGCGATGACCGGGTTGTCCGGGTTGGAGTTCACATCCAGCACCGGAGCAAACAGAACCTGCACGCCCACCGCCCGTGCCTCCTCGGCCGTGACGAGCCCGTATTCGTAGGCGAAGCGGTCGTCTCCGATGGCTCCGAACGCCATCGTGGGCGGGAACTGTGTGCCACCCCCCTGGGGCAGCATCGAGGGTAATGCGTACGCGCCGTTGATACGCATGCCCGGGCCACCGTTCTCGAAGTCCGAGGCGACCAGGAGCGGAACGGTCGCGCGCTCCTGGAGCGCGTTGAGCTTGGATGCGTAGGAGAGTGGGAGACCGATGGACGGGCTCACACCCCCGATGTGGTCCTCGACCACCCATCGCTCGAGTGGCCCGAACGCCGGCGCCGACGGAGAGGCGTAGCTGCCCGGAATCCAGACGAAGACCAGCTGAGCCACGCGATCCCGGAGATCGAGGGAAGCCAGCGTCGCGTCGACCCAACGGCGAGCCTCGGGGCCCAGCGTCGGCGGAGCGAGGAGGGGGCTCGGAGCCGTGAGTCGCGGGGGTGGCACCGTTCGCCCCCCACACGAGACCAGGGTCAGCAGCAGCGCCAGGGCGGCCGGAACACGGACGCGCTCAGCCACCGGTCGTCGTCTGCGGGGAGGGAATCTGGATGCCGGCGCCGATCTGGAAGAGCGGGGGGATGGGCGTCGGCGTGTGCCCCTCGATCGGAAACTCGCCGAAGAGCGCGCCTGCCGCGGCTCGCTGACTCGCTTCCGAGCCGCTCCACGCGAGCATGTACGCCTGCACGTCCGGAAACTCCGAGATCAGGTACGGGTTGCCGAACGTGACCACGATGTGGGGGACTCCCAGCCTGCCCAGCCTCTCGATGAACGCCGAGGTCTCCTTGGGGATGGCCACGGAGCCCGAATACGACACGGCCGTGATGTACGTGCTCACGACGACGAGCGACGACCGGCGCGCCTGGCGCTCCAGACCATCGTAGATCGCGCCCGGCGAATCCTGGTTCAGCTCGACGGTGGTGAGCCGCGGGTATCGGTTGCGCAGATACCGGTCGAAGTAGCGTCCGGCCAGAACGTCGGACGGGCGGTGGTAGGTTACCGAGAGCACACGCGCCGATCGCGTCCCCCGCAGCGGCAGAAGCTCACGTCCGTTCCTGAGCAGCGTGATCGACCTGCGCGCGATCTCGTCGGCGACCTCCTGATGGGCGGGAATGCCGACCACGCTCGGGATCTTTCCGAGATCCACCGTGCGTACCCGGTCGAGGTCGAGCCTCTCCTTGGCGTGCAGGATCCGCAGGACGGAGGCATCGATGCGTGACTCGGAGATACGCCCGCTCTCTACCGCCTCCACGATCGCGTCGATGTCGTCCTTCACGGACAGCGGCTGGATGAGAACGTCCGCCCCGGCCTCGACGGCACGCACGGCCGCATCTCCATTCGGGAAGCGCCGAGTGAGCGCGCCCATGTCCATCGCGTCGGTGAATACGAGACCGTCGAAGCCCATCTGGCCGCGGAGCAGGTCGGTGAGGACAAGGGGCGAGAGCGTCGCCGGAAGCTGGTTGCCGCCGTTGAGCGTCGGCACGGCGATGTGGGCGGTCATGATCGCGCCGATGCCCGCGTCGATGGCCATCTGGAACGGCTTCAGCTCGATCGAGTCGAGATGGGCGCGCGTGTAATGGAGCACCGGGAGGTCGAGGTGCGTGTCCGTATCGGTGTCCCCGTGCCCCGGGAAGTGCTTGCCCGTGGCGATCGCCCCGTGGTTCTGCACGCCCCGAGCGAATGCCGTGCCGAGACGTCCGACCTCGTCGGGATTCGCACCGAACGAACGGACGTTGATGATGGGGTTGTTGGGATTGTCGTTGACGTCGAGCACCGGCGCGAAGGGGACCTGCACTCCAATGGCCCGCCCCTCCTCGGCCGTGATGGCGCCCATCTCGTAGGCGAGGGAGGCGTCTCCGGTCGCGCCCACCGCCATCGGGTACGGAAAGTCGGTCGCACCGCCGAGTGAGATCGTCCCCGGCATTTGCACGGCCCCGCGGAACCGAAAGCCGGCGCCGGTCTCCAGGTCCGACGCCACCAGGAGCGGAAGCTTCGAGCGCTCCTGGAGCCCGTTGAGCTTCGCCGCCACCTCGGTGGGGGAGCCCACCGACATGAGGATCCCGCCCACCTGGGCGTCCTGGATCATCCGCACGATCCGCTCGTAGCCGGCAGTGCCGACGGGCGAGAAGTTGCCGAGCACGCTCGGCATGATCATCTGCCCCACCTTCTGGCGGAGTGTCAGGTCGGCGAGGGTGCGCTCGGACCAGGAGCGGGTGTCCGGGAGGACGGCGGGCTGTTCGGCGGGCTGCCGGATCGGCTCCGGCACCGTGTCGCTCGGCGAAACGGGAGCGACCGGCCGGGCCGGAGGTGTGGCCCCACCGCAGGACGACACGGCCAGGATGGCGAGCCCCCCCCAGAGGCATCGAGACAGGCCAACGGCCTTCGGGGTGGATCGATACGCCATTCGGTAGAGCCTTCTCCCTGGATCGCACCGAGACCCGCGCGCGTTGACGTTGACGGCGTCGCGCGCGACCCCGATGCTAGGCTGCTATGAGTGGAACGGAGCGAGGACGCGGCCGGCGTCGGACGAGGAACGGGCGGGAAGTTACCCCCTGCCCGAGAGCGTCACAATCCTGGGTCGTCGCCGTCCTTCTCGGTTGTACCCTGATCACGTGCGCGGTTCCTGGCCAGGACGGCGCGGCGGGAACATCGGCCGCCGACTCCGCGCGGGTGCGGCCCGGCGTGGAAGTGCTGCTGGCCGACTCGCTCGGACTGATCGAGGGCAGGCGGGTCGGTCTGATCACCAACCAGACCGGCATCGACCACGAGGGCACCTCCACCATCGACCTCCTGGCCGGGAGACCCGAGGTGCACCTCGTCGCGCTCTTCTCGCCAGAACACGGGATCCGGGGCGCGGCGGCGGCAGGCGCGCGCGTGGAGAGTGGCCGGGACGAGCGTACCGGCCTGCCGATCCACTCGCTGTACGGAGCTACCCGGAAGCCGACGCCCGCCATGCTGGCCGGCGTCGACGTCCTCGTCTTCGACATCCAGGACGTGGGCGCCCGCTACTTCACCTACGTCTCCACCATGGCGCTCGCCATGCAGGCCGCGGGCGAGGCCCACATCCCCTTCGTGGTCCTCGACCGCCCCAACCCGATCGGCGGGGAGGCCGTGCAAGGCAACGTGCTGGACACCGCCTTCGCGAGCTTCATCGGCATGTATCCGGAACCGATGCGTCACGGGATGACGGTCGGTGAGCTCGCACGGATGATCCGCGCGGTATGGGGGGTGGACGTGGAGCTGCACGTCATACCGATGGAGGGATGGCACCGGGACATGCTCTTCGATCGGACGGGCCTGCCATGGATAGCCCCCTCGCCCAACATGCCCTCTCCGGCGAGCGCGCTCGACTACCCCGGCACCTGTCTCTTCGAGGGTACGCCCCTGTCCGTCGGACGGGGCACGGCGCGCGCCTTCCAGTGGGTCGGCGCGCCATGGCTCGACGGCGACGAGCTCGCCCGGCGCCTCGAGGCTCTGCACCTCGAAGGCGTGCGCTTCGAGCCGGCCACCTTCACACCTCGCCGGCCGGGGGACGGCAAGTTCGACGGGATCGAGGTCCACGGCGTCCGCTTCGTGCCTACGGCGCCGTCGTTCGATCCGACCCGTGCGGCCGTGGCCGCGCTCGTCGAAGCTCGCCGGATGTCGGGAGAGCACTGGTCCTGGAACGTGGCCCACTTCGACGAGCTCGCCGGCACCGACGCCCTCCGGCTCGGGATCGATCGCGGCGAAGGCGTGGGCCGGCTCACCGCCGGCTGGAGCAGGGAGATCAAGCGGTTCCGGGCGCTGCGGCAGCCGTATCTGCTGTATCGGTAGGCACCGCCCAGCGACGCGTCGACCCGGCCCGCGATCGCCGAGGCCAACCGAAGCGCCCGGCATTCCTCGCGCGGCCCGCCCATCCGAAACACGATCGGCTCACCCGCGGTACCACCTTGCCATGATGCAGGCGAAGACGCCGGCGGGGGCCCGACGGCTCCCGCGACCCTCACGCAGGAGGATGTACCCCATGAAGCCACTTCGAATCGCGCTGGTGCTCGCGGCGACGTTGCCGCTGGCGGCCGCGCCCCGCCTCGCGGCACAGCAACAGATGTCCAACGGAAAGGCGTCCTCCAGCCCGGTAATGGACGCGGTGCGCCAGGGACTGGCGCGCTACGCCAGAAACTTGGAGGCAGCCGCCACCCAGATGCCGGCGGACAAATACTCCTACAAGCCCACCGATCCCCAGATGACGTTCGGGCACCTGGTGAGCCACGTGGCCGAGGACAACAACTTCCGCTGCTCCAGGATCTCGGGCATGGACGCCCCGAGCGACGTGCCCGGTGAAGACGCATCCAAGGACGATCTCGTGAAGGCGATGAAGGCCTCGTTCGAATTCTGCACGAAGGCGCTCGCCGATGTCACGGACGCCCAACTGGGAGGCACGGTGCCCTTCTTCGGTGGCCGCGAGGCGACGCGCGCCGCAGTGGCCCTCGGGATCCCGGCCGACCTCGCAGACCACTACGGTCAGGCGGCGATATATCTGCGGCTCAACGGGATGCTCCCGCCGACGGCCAGGCGAGGAGGAATGTAGGAAGGCTCGGGCGCTCCGGGCATCAGGGACGGCCGGGTCCTCCTTCGGCGCCGGGATCGCGGTCGACATCGGCGCCCAGTGCCTCCCGCCACCCGGCCGCCTCCGACGCCCGCCACCCGAAGAGGGCCGGAGGGTGCGGGTCTATGCCGCATAGGCCCGCACCCTCCGCGTCTTCCCTTCCCCCTACTTCTCGACCTCGATCGGTGCCTCCGGGACCGGGGGCGACCCCATCTTGTTGGCCGCTCCCTGCAGCACCGTCTCGATGTCCACGCCCACCGCTGAAGCGATCGCCTCCATCGTGCCGAGCGCGCCACGCACCCGCTGGTTCACGGCGCCACTCACGCCGTCGCCGCTTCCGCTGTCCAGGACGACCACGCGGTCGATGTCCACCCCTTGCACCGCGTCGACCGACGTCCGCAGGAGCTGGGGGAGTTTCTCGGCGAGCAGGACCGCGAAGGCCTGGTCCCCACCACCTTTGACCTGCTCGTAGAGCATCTGCAGCACCTGCGAGCTCGCCCTGCCCTGCTCGAGCACGGACGCCGCTTCACCTTCGGCGCGTGCTTTGGCGGCCGTCCGCTCGGCGTTGGCCGGCTCCACCACATCCGCCTGGAGCCTGAGCTTCTCGCGCTCGACCCGGCGGCTCTCCAGCGCCTTCTGCGCCTCGACCTCGGACTCCTGGGCTTTCACCTTCGCGGTCCGCTCCACGATCTGCGCTTCGCGGTCGAGCTCGGCCTTGCGCACCCGCAGGCGGTTCTGCGCCTCGGCGATGGCCACGTTGGCTTCGGCCTCCTTCGTCTCGGCGAGCTGCCTCGCGTTGGCCTGTCGCTGGCGCGTTTCGGCGGCCGCGTCCGCCTCGGCGATCTCGGCGTCCCGCACGGCTTCAGCCGCCCGCTTGCGTCCGATGGCCTCCAGGTAGCCGCGCTCGTCGCTCACGTTCTGGATCTTGAGCACGTCCAAGTGGAATCCCAGGGCCGCCAGATCCTCGCCCGCGTCCTCCGAGAGCGCCTTGGCGAAGCCGAGCCGGTCCTCGTTCACCTCCTCCGGGGTGAGCGTGGCCAGCACGCCCCGCAGGTTCCCCATGAGGGTGTCCTTCGCCATGTCGCGGATCTCGCTTTCGGACTTGTCCAGAAGCCGCTCCACGGCGTTGTTGAACACCGTCTCGGGCTCGGACGCGATCTTCACCGCGGCGATCGCCTCGATGAAGAGAGGGATGTTCCCTTTCGAGAAGGCGTTTGCTACGGAGATCTCGATCGGAAACGTCTCCAGGGAGATATGCTGCACCCGCTCGATGATAGGCACACGCAGCGTCCGGCCACCGATGACCGAGCGGTAGCCCACGGACTCACCGCTGGTGAGGCGGCGCTGCCGGCCCGTGAGGACGGCCGCGCGATTGGGTGGCACGATGACGATGAGTGAGCGGAGGGTCATGACCGCCACGACGACTACGATGAGGATCGTCACGGCGACGGCCACGCCGCCCGAGATGAGATTCTGATCCATGAGAGCCTGCCCGGTTGAGGAAACGTCCCCGATCAGGGGAGCATGTCTTGCTGCGCGGGCGCGACCATCGCCACGCCCTTGCGCATCTCCACCACGAAGATCGACGTCCAGTCCGCCGGGTCGCCCTCGCCCACGGCCGACGGATGCGGAAGCGCTCGCAGCTCCACCCACCTCCCCCCCTTCTCCACGACGACCGTGCCGCTCGATCCGGCGATCGGAAGCCTGACCCTGCCGGTCAGGCCGGCGTAGCTGCTCTCTCCCTCCAGCGCGCCGGACTCCGAGCGCCTGACCCAGCCGAAGGCCGCGTTGATGAGCGCACCGGAGAGCAGGCCGGTGACGACCGCAAGGACCAGCGTGAGGATGGACGAGCTCGACGGCCACACGAATGTGCGCAGCGTTCCGACCGCCCCGAAGCCGAAGAGCGAGTAGGTGATGGTGCGGATGGAGAAGATCTTGGCGGCCGCGTGCGAGGCGTCCACGTCGTGGATGGCTGCGCCGGCCGTGTCCACTTCCGCGTGGCCCGCGTCGAGCTCCAGATGTCCTGCCTCCACATCCAGGTGGCCGGCGTCGAGCCCGAGGTCCGTGTCGAGGGCCCCCGCGTCGGCGTTGAGGTCGATGTCCCCGTGACCCCCGAAGAGGTCTCCGAGGAGCGAGAGGGACAGAAACCCACCACCGAGCACGAGCGCGAAGACGTAGAAAGCAACCATGTCACCGGAGAGTACGGGTGGCGCGGGAGGGACCTTCAACTGCGACAAGATCGGGTGGGGGGCGGCTGCGCGAAAGACGCGAGTGTGGGTGGACGAGGGCTTCGGGCCGGGGGAGAGCCGTGTGCACCCCCTACGGCTCACCTCGTGGGAGCGCGGGGCTCTACCAGCCGGCTCGCCTCACTCGGTCGACTTCTCTGCGGAATCCCTTGTGGAGGGCCTTCGTGATGGGGCCGACCGTGCCGTCGCCGACGGGCCGTCCGTCGACCTCGACCGTGGGCTTGATCTCGCTGGTGGTTCCGGTGAAGAAAAGCTCGTCGGCTGCGGGCAGCTCCTCGACGCCGATGGGGCGCTCGTCGATGGGAATGCCGTTCTTGCGGGCGAGCTCGATCACCAGGCCACGGGTGACGCCCGGCAGCACGAGGTTGGTGCGGGGGTGGGTCACCACGGTACCGTCGAGGACCGCGAAGAAGTTGTTGTGCGCCCCTTCCAGCGCGATCCCGTCCCGCACCTGGATCACGTCGTCGACGCCGGCTTCCACACCCTCCTGGTACGCCAGCACGTTGGGCAGGAGGGCGATCGTCTTCACGTCGACCCGGCTCCACCGGCGATCGGGAACGGTGATCGCGCGAAAGCCCTGTTCCCATCGCTCGGGAGGCGGCCGGGTCCAGGCCTTGGCGAACGCGTACACGGTGGGTGTGACGGGCTCGCTCGGGAACGGGTGCGCGCGCGGCGCCACACCCCTGGTGATCTGGACGTAGACGAGAGAGGTCTCCGCTCCCGTGAGGTCGTTGTCCGCGAGCAGCCGCCGAGTCACCGGCTCCAGCGCCGACACGTCGAAGTCGATGCGCATCCACGCGAGCCCGCCCCGCAGCCGATCGAGGTGACGATCGAGTTGAAACGGCACGCCCTCGTAGCAGGGCGTGACCTCGTAGACTCCGTCGCCGAAGAGAAAGCCACGGTCGTCGACGGAGACCATCGCGTCATCCTTGGGGATGTACGCGCCGTCGAGGTAGACGATGCTCACGGGCCGCCGGGCGGAAGACCTTCCCGCTCGATCCTAGTTGGACTTCCGCTCGCCGAGGCGGTCGAACTCCTCGAGGAGTTGGGCCTCCGGGATGGACTCGGCTTCGTCCTCGGGAACCTCCTCCACCTCGGCGTCCTGGACCCCGGGATTCTTCGAGGCCTCGGCCTGCTCCTCGTTCGCCTCACCCGCGCCGAGCTGCTTCGGCTCCGCGGTCGACTCCGCGGGCAGCAGCCCCATGTTCTGCTTCAGGGCCGCGAGCTTGGCCTCGACGTCCGGGCTCCCGTCGCCTCCGGCCTCGAGCTTCACGAACTCGGTCTCGAGCGTGTCTCCCTGAAGGGCCTCGGTGACCTCGGCCTGCGCGACGTTGCGGCGCTCCTCCTCCTCGATCTTGTCGGCCATGCGGTTGAACGCCTCGAAGGCCGAGCGTATCGGAGAGACCGGACATGGTCTCGTGGATGCGCCGCTGCGCCTGGGCCCGCTTCTGCTTGGCGATGAGGAGGTTCCGCTTGCGCTTGGCCTCCTCGATCTTGTCGTTGAGCTGCCGGAGCGAGCCCTTGAGCTTCTCGGTCTCCGCGGCCTGCGCCTGCCACGTCTGCTGGAGGGCCGTGGCCCGGTCGGCGTGCTCCTGCTGCCGCACGAGCGCCTGCTTGGCCAGGTCGTCCCGCCCCTCCTTCACGGCGAGCATCGCCCGGTGCTCCCAGTCGCGAGTCTGCTTGACCTCGTCCTCGAGCTGGGACTTGAGCTTGCGCTCGTCGGCGATGGCCGCGGCGACCTCACGCTTCGCCTTGGCGAGCTGGTCGCGCATGTCCAGGATGATCTGATTGAGCATCTTCTCGGGATTCTCGGCCCGAGAGATGAGGTCGTTGATGTTCGACTTGATCACCGTGGACAGCTTGGAAAAGATGCCCATGACTCAGCCCTCCACCTCTGCGCCCGCCAGGGCCTTGATGCGTTCCATGTGTCCCGACGCGGCCATCTCCATCGACTCGGTCGAGGCCTGAATCTCCAGGAAGTCCAGTGTCTCCAGCTCGAGCGTGTCGCTCAGGATGATCTCGCCGTTCTCGATTCCATACGCCCCGTGCACGACATCCGTCGCGTTCAGCTCGAGCAGGGCACGATACAGATCCCTCAGCCCATCTCCATCGTCGGGCATGTCCATGACCTTCATCCGGATCAGGAGCAGGGGCGGAGAGTAGTGGACCACCATGGGAAGCCCGCTGTTGCGACCCCGCACGAGGAACATCCCCTCGTCCACCTCTTCATACTCGAGATCCATCCGGATCAGGAAGCTCTCGACATCCTCTCGGGTTACCATGACCATCTCCGTTCGCTGAGCCCCCCGCGGAGGGAAGCGTCCAAACCGTCGACGTCCGACCCTACGACTGCCGTCCACCCCCGGTTTCCGGCGGCGCAGGGACCACCGCTCCTTCCGATCCGGCCCACTTCATTCCCCGATCACCACTCGCCAGAAAAGTAGCGCGTCACACCACGAGCCGACACCGCCCCCTTGGAGCGCTCACCGACGGCTCGCCACTCCGGGCGGTCCGAGGACTCAGCGTCCCTCCAGCAACGGGGCGAGGTGCAACCCCGTATGGGACCCCGGAGTGGCCGCCACGGTTTCAGGCGTTCCTTCCACGACGATACGTCCGCCACTCCCTCCACCTTCAGGTCCCAGGTCGATGACCCAGTCCGCGGTCTTCACCACGTGGAGGTTGTGCTCGATGACCACGACCGTGTTGCCCAGGTCCACGAGGCGGTGCAAGACCTCGAGCAGGACGCGCACGTCCTCGAAGTGAAGGCCCGTCGTCGGCTCGTCGAGAATGTACAGGGTGCTCCCGGTCGACCTCTTGGACAGTTCCGTCGCCAGCTTCACCCGCTGGGCCTCGCCTCCCGACAGCGTCGTGGCCGACTGGCCGAGGTGCAGATAGCCGAGGCCCACGTCGTGGAGCGTCTGCAGCTTGGCCTTGATTCGCGGCACGGCGTCGAAGAACTCGAGCGCCTCGGTGACCGTCATGTCGAGCACGTCGGCGATGTTGCGGCTCTTGTAGTAGACGTCGAGCGTCTCTCGGTTGTATCGCCGGCCCCGGCAGACATCGCACGGGACGTACACGTCGGGCAGGAAGTGCATCTCGATCTTCACCAGGCCGTCGCCCGAGCACGCCTCGCACCTGCCACCCTTGACGTTGAAGGAGAACCGCCCGGGTCCGTACCCCCTCATCTGGGACTCGGGCAGGTTTGCGAAGAGATCGCGGATGGGCGTAAAAACCCCCGTGTAGGTGGCAGGATTGGACCGGGGTGTCCGGCCGATCGGCGACTGATCCACGTCGATGACCTTGTCCACCTGTTCGAGCCCGTCGATGCGGTCGTGCGCGCCCGGAACGAGCTTGCTCCGGAAGAGCTGGCGCGCCAGCGCGTGATAGAGCGTCTCGTTGACCAACGTGGACTTGCCGGATCCGCTGACCCCCGTGACGGTGATGAACATCCCCAGAGGAAACGCCACGTCGAGGCCGGCCAGGTTGTGCTGGCGCGCTCCCCTCACCACCAGGGCCCGCTCCACATCGACCTCACGGCGCTCGGCCGGAACGGGGATTCCCCGCTCGCCCCTCAGATACGCCCCGGTGAGGGAGCGCTCCTCCTTCATCACGTCGTCCAGCGTCCCGGACACGACCACCTCGCCGCCGGCCAGACCGGCGCCCGGACCCAGATCGACGATGTGATCCGCCGTGCGGATCGTGTCTTCGTCGTGCTCGACCACCAGGACCGTGTTGCCCAGATCACGCAGCCGCCGGAGTGTGTCGAGGAGGCGGGCGTTGTCACGCTGGTGGAGCCCGATCGAGGGCTCGTCGAGGATGTAGAGGACCCCCACCAGCCGACTGCCGATCTGCGTGGCCAGACGGATACGCTGGGCCTCGCCACCCGAGAGGGAGCCGGCCGCCCGGCCGAGCGTCAGGTAGTCGAGGCCGACGTCCCGGAGGAACTGCAGGCGCTCACCAACCTCCTTCAGGATCGGCCCCGCGATCTCCGCGGGAAGCGGCGGGTGCTCCGACTTCGGCCCCCGTCTCGGACCCGCTCCTCGCTCGGCCACCGGTACGTTCGCGAAGAACGCGGCCGCTTCGGCGATGGACAGGTCCACGATCTCCCCCAGGGACCGGCCGGCCACGGTGACCGCGCGCGACTCGGGCTTGAGCCTGCTACCGCCGCACGCATGGCAGGGTAGCGTGGACATGTAGTCTTCGAGCTGCGCGCGGACCGCGTCGGACTTCGTCTCCTGGTAGCGGCGATTCACGTTCGCCAGGATGCCTTCCCAGTAGTCCTCGTAGTGGCCCTTGAACCCCCCGGATCCCGACTTGTAGGGGAATCGGATCTTCATGGAGGCCGAGCCGTGCAGAATCGCGTCCCGGACCTCCTCCGGGAGCTCACCCCAGGGGGTGTTGGGGTCGAACTCGTACGCCTCGGCCAGCCCCGGGATCACCGAGCGACGCAGGTGGCCGCCAGGCTCGCCCCAGGGAAGCACGACGCCTTCGAGGATCGACAGGCTCCCGTCCGAGATCACGAGCTCCGGGTTGACCTCCTTTCGGGTACCCAGTCCGCCACACTCCTCGCACGCGCCGTAGGGAGAGTTGAACGAAAACTGTCGGGGCTCCATCTCGGGCAGGCTGGTGCCGCACACGGTGCACGCATAGTGCTCGCTGAAGAGGTGCATCTCGGGCTCGCCCCTGCTCCCCTTGACGCCGTGCTCCACCACCTCGAGCACACCACTGGCGGTGCGCAGTGCGGTTTCGACCGAATCCGCCAGCCGGTCCCGGTCCTGTTCCCGTACGACCAGACGGTCCACCACGACGGCGATGTCGTGATTCTCGTAACGGTTCAGGGTGGGAGGCTGCGAGAGGTCGTGGGTCTCTCCGTCGACACGCGCGCGCACGAACCCTTCCTTGCGGGCCCGCTCGAAGAGCTTCTGGAACTCGCCCTTCCGGCCCCGAACGAGAGGAGCCAACACCTCGATGCGGGTCCCCTCCTCCATCTCCAACAGTCGGTCCACGATCTGCGTGGCCGATTGGCGCAGCACCGGTGCCCCGCAGTTCGAACAGTGCGGCGTTCCCGCACGGGCCCAGAGGAGGCGAAGATAGTCGTAGATCTCCGTGACCGTTCCGACCGTGGAGCGGGGATTGCGGCTGACGGTCTTCTGCTCGATCGAGATGGCGGGCGAGAGCCCCTCGATGGCATCGACGTCGGGCTTCTCCATGAGCCCCAGGAATTGCCGCGCGTAGGCGGACAACGACTCCACGTAGCGCCGCTGGCCTTCGGCGTAGATCGTGTCGAATGCCAGCGACGACTTGCCCGACCCGGAGAGTCCGGTGATCACCACCAGAGTCTCGCGGGGGAGCTCTACGTCGATGTCCTTCAGGTTGTGCTCCCGGGCACCCCGGACGATCAGCTTCTCTCGAGCCATAGCCTGGTATACTACCTACGGCGTGCGGCGCGTTCAATCCGTCGGGGAGAACCCCTACAGATGGCTCAAGGGATCTCCGACATCGTGCCCGCACACCTTGGGGTAGCTTGAGAATGGGAAAGTATTTGGCCCTCCCATCCTCAAGCCGGTCCGGAGAGACTCCCATGTTCCAGTCGCTTCTCGTGCCCCTGGACGGCTCGGAGTTCAGCGAGCGCACTCTTCCGATCGCGGGCGGATTGGCCCGCGCCACGGGCGCCGCGCTCCACGTGGCACACGTGCACGTCACCCATACTCCGGATCACTTCCTCTCGAACACGCAGTTCCACTTCGAGGGGCTGGATCTGGCGGAGTACGACACGCGTCACCGCGCGGAGGAGCAGACGTACCTGGACGAGGTGCGCGTCCGCCTCTCCGAAGACGGAGCGGACGCCGTGGATTTGGCGCTGCTGGAGGGACACGTGGCCGATGGGATCTCCTCGTACGCCGAGAGCATCGGCGCCGACGTGATCCTCATGACGACGCATGGACACGCGGGCATGAACCGTCTCTGGCTCGGCAGCGTCACCGACGCGCTCATCCATGAGACCACGCTGCCCATCCTCGTGCTCCATCCGGGCGAGCACGGCCATCTGCCGCCGGATGTATCGGAGCTCCACCACATCCTGGTTCCGCTCGACACGTCGGGCCTGGCAGAGACCATCCTGGGGCCTGCGGCGGATCTGGCGCTCGCGACCGGTGCGAACCTCACGCTTCTGCACGTCGCTTCGGCGAGCGGGGTCTTCGGGGTGCGGTTCCTGCCCCTTCTCCCCGACGCGCTGACGCCCGAGATGGAGCGCGCCCAGGACTACCTGGAACAGGTGGCCGAGCGGCTGCGCCACCATGGTCTCGACGTGGGGGTGGAGGTCGTCGGCGACACTCCGGCCCATGGGATCGTCGAAACCGCGAAGAGGTTGGACGTCGACTGCATCGCTCTCGCGACGCATGGATACGGAGGCTTGAAGCGCGCCCTGCTGGGGAGCGTAGCCGACCAGGTCCTGAAACGCACTTCCCTCCCGCTCCTGATCCAACGGCCGGCCTGAGCGGACGCCCGAGCCGGGTCCCGCCCGCCGGTCGGCGCGGGACCCGGTAGGCTCACGACGGCGTCTTCGGAGTCCTCAGTAGCCCCATTCGCGATAGATGAAGACGCCCAGGACCTGCGAGTTCTGGCCGAGCTGGCCGAATCCGGGAGATCGACTTCTCAGGAAGCGGTCCTCCACGAAGCCTTCGGCGTTGTAGTTGTCCGAGAGCGCCCACTCTACCCGGGCGCCGCCCAGCCAGCTTGCGTTCGGCCCACCCTCGGTGGGTCTCCTCAGAACGACCACCACGAACACGTTCTGGTTCAGGTACTGGCCGATCTCGACCTGCGTGTTGGAGAGCGCGGCGGACACGATGCCGATGTTGCCGGCCTCGAAGTCGCCGGCCTGGGAGATCGACAGGTAGTCCACCCCGATCTGCTGGGCCACCGCCGTGCTCAGCCGATTGGCCAGGGTTCCGGTCAGGAAGCTGACCCCCGCGCCGGTGGCCCCCTGCACGAGCGCATTCTGACCGCTCGACAGCTCGTGGGCGGGACGTCCGAAGACCAGGTAGCTGACCAGGTCGGACTGGGGTACTCCCTGCTCGTCGGTCGAGAGAGAGACTCTCGGTTGGGTCAACGTGCCGGACACCGTGGCCGTAACACTCAGCGGATCGGCTCCCACCCGGCGGATGTGACTCACGGCCTGGATGTTCAACGTGGGATTGATCCCGGGCGTCCCGATGAAGCCCACCGTGCCACTCTCCACGTCGAAGCGCCTTCCCAGGACCGTGTAGGAGCCTCTGAGCGCGTTCAGATCTCCGACCATGACCATGTCGCGCTTGAGGCGGTCGTACCGAACCTCCAGCTCGCCGCCGATCTCGACATTCATGTCCTCGGAGCGCAGCCAGGTGTCTCTCGGAACCGAAAGATCGATGGAGACACGCAGGTTCTCCAGGAACGGATTGCGCAGGTCGGCGAGAATCGGACGGGACGAGAGCACGGTCGTGTCCACCACGTTGAACACGTCCGGATCGGTGAGGTCCACGACCTCGGCGCTCCTGGCGAACTCCTCCAGGTACAGGGTGCCCTGGTCCACCGTCAGCGAGCCGCCGACCTCCGGCCTCCGATAGCTTCCGGTGAGAGTGAGGTCGCCACTGACCTTGCCCGCGACATCCCGGCGGTTGACCGCCTGGAAGCCCGCGAAGTGTATCTTGAGATCGAGCGCCGGATCCGATACCGGCTCCAGGGTGAGGGTGCCCGTGACCTCCGACGTCCCCGTGGCCTGGGTGGCCACCTGCACGTCCACGGTCCGGTCCGGCTTGAGCGTGAGGCGCCCGTGCACGTTCGTATGCCGCACGCCGATCGCCTCGATCGACCACGCGGCGTTCTGGAGCTCCAGGACGCCGCTGGGCTCGGGTTGGTCGAGGGTGCCCCGCACCCGGAAATCCCCCGAGACCGTGCCCCGGACGTCCTGCAGCATCGCGAAGTAGCTGAGCGCCACCGACGCGTCGAGGGAGTCCGCGCGCACGTTCACGTCCATCGGGACCTGGAGGGTCCGGTCCTGCTCATGTGTGAGCGAGAGATCGATCGGAACGGTTCCCGCCACGGTCAGGACCTTTCGCTGCTCGTTCCACGCGTCGAGCTGGAGCTCGGCCGCACGATTCTGGTACTGGATCTCGCCGCTCACGCGAGCCAGTCCCAGGTCGCCGTAGCGTGGATCCTGCACGTCGAGGGACCCGTGGATGGATGGAGCGGCGGCCGGGCCGCTGACCTGGACGGTCATCCCGAGACGTCCCTCCAACTCGAGCGACTCGAGCTGAGCCACGCGAGCCACGCGAGCCAACCTGACACCGGAGGCGTCCAGGTGGAAGTCCGAATTGCCCGTGCGGGAGAGCGTGCCGGTCGCGAGCAGGCTCATGGGCTCCGGTCCGGCTCGGGTGACGTGCAGGCTGTCGATGGACAGCGACGACGAATCCCACGCGATCCGGGTGGCCCGCGCCATCGTCCAGGAGGCTGAATCGAAGGTGGCGCTCGCGTCCTGGACGTCCACGCTCCCCCCCACCGAGTCTAGCGCGAAGCTGCCTCGAACGGCATACACCTCGCCCGGCCGCCGACGGACCTCCACGGCGCCGTTGCCTCGACCGTCGGAGACATCTCCTTCCACGTGGACACCCTGGAACGTGCGGTCGAACACCTCGACCCCGCCCGCGTCGAGAGAGAACCGCAGCGTCCCCGAGGAGGACGGTAGCCCACGGGCGGAGACCTCCATCGCTACGCTGTCCACCCGGTTCAGGCGGTACACACCCGAGCGGAGGACCGCGGTGGCATCCACGTCCAGCGCGTGAACGGATCCCGCGAGGTGGGCCCGGCCTTCCAGGGAGCCGGACATGGCCACCTCGGCCGAGTCGGGTAGGGCATCAGGGTTCACGCCCTGGAATCGGAGCAACTCGCGCTCGAGCGCCGACAGGGTGTCTCGCGCCAGGACGGTGTCGCCCATGAAGATCGACCGGAGGCCCAGCAGTGAATCCGAGGAGAAGCGGAAATCGGCCTCACCCTCGGCAGATCCGACCAGCCCCACCCTACCGGAGCCCGCGAGCCGCACCCCCCCCAGGTTGGCCATCAGGGTGTCGATGCCCAAGACACCTTTCGAGGCTTGCATGCGCACCGCCACGGTATCCAGATGCAGGCCGCCGACCCGGGAGCCCCCGATCTCGACGGTCGCGGACGCTTGGACGGAGTCCGGCGTGAGCCCCCGACCCTCCACCTGAACCCGGCCCGACCAGTCGGTGGGCGCGGGTACACGTCCAACGAGGTCCGAGATCCGCACGCCGGACAGCGTCGCGTCCATCCGATATCCCGCCTCGATGGCCTGGGCGTCGATCGTGCCTTCCAGCCGTGCCGTCCCACCGCCGCCCCTCAGGTCTCCGGTCAGGCGGAGGGTATCGAGCGGTCCCACCGCACGGAGCGACCCGCGCACGGTGCCACCCAGCCTGAGCTCCGGGTACAGGGAAGCCAGCAGGCCCAGCGAAAGCGGGGACAGCTCACCCTGCAGATCCGTCGTCCAACCGTCACCTTCCCTCCGGCGGAACGAACCCCGCACCGTCACGCTCGAGGCCGAAGCGGAGTCCCGGTCCGCCCTCACCTCGAGCACCATGCGCATCCCGCTGTTCACCCGGCCGGACAGGTTCAGGCTCGCCCGGCCGGTCTCCGGGATGGCGAGTCCCGGAACGAATGCGGCCAGGAGCCTGAAGTTGAACGGTTCGAGAAGCATCTGGAGGTTGGTGACGCCCGGATCGTCGCCCGCGTGCACGGTGCCCCGAAAGTCCGCCGTCGTAGGAAGGCTGCCGTAATTCATGGGGACGAGGGTCAGCCGCCCGTTCGTGGAGAGGGCGGCGGGCGTGCCCGAAACGGTCAGGGTACCACTGAGCCAGCCGTTCAGGGGCAGCTCACGACCCAGCCAGGGCTCCAGCCGGCTCACGAGAAGGGGATGCACCTGGATATCGAGGTCCCCGAGCTCCACCCGATCACCCAAGGTTACGTCGCCGTCCAGCCGGAATCGACTGGCTTCGAGATCCACCTCGAGCCGGTGGAATCGCACGTCCAACGAAGACCCCACCGTGACGCTCGCGCCGCCCACGAAGCTCCCGTCCGGAATCCGGGGATCGACCCACCCCAGGTCCGCGAGCGAGCCCGTGCCCCGGGTCCGGAGGTTCGCGGCCACAGCCCACGGCGAGCCCTCGCCGGTCTCCGGGCCGAAGCGCACCTCCCCCTCGAGCGTCGACGACGGGAGGCGGACCGTGGCGTCCTGGAGATCGAGTCCTCCGACGCCGTAGGTCAGGTGTCCCTGGGCGTCCGCGATGCGCAGGGGCTTCTCGAACACGCGGGCGTCGAGCGACAGCGCCGCTACCGTGCCCGCGAACGGATCGGTACCGCCGAGGCGCAGGAGCACGTCTTGCAGATCGGCGTCGAGGGTGTCGAGGGAGATGCGGCGAAGCTCACCCGTTCCGTCGGGGCTGGGCACCCTCTGGACCCGCGGGGACGCTCCCCGTTCGAGCGGAGAGAGGATCTCGACGCTTCCGCCCCGTATGCTCACATGCCCCAGAGCGATCTCGTGGGTCACCTTCGTGGAGTCCGTTACCGGGCCGGACGGACGCAGGAGGCGGTTGACGTTGGACTGGTCCTCGCCCGAGTACCGCGACACAACCACATGGGGCCCCCAGACCGTGGCGGAGGCGACCCGCGGGTGTCCGGCGATCAGCCCCAGGATCGAATACCGGACGCGAATGGAGTCCACGAGCAGGAACGGGCGTCCCCCGGCCGCGTCCAGGCGGACTCCGAGCAAGGTCGCGCCCGTCAGTAGGCTCGGGCTCCGGATGGCGGTGACGGCGAGTTCGCCCGCGAAGACTCCTCTCACACGACCGAGCACCGCGTCGAGCACGAGGCGCTGACCCCGGCCCGAGCGCACGAGCAGCGTCGCGGCGAGGGCGACCAGCGCAACCATGACGATCACGGCCGCGGCGGCCCTCGAGACGTGGCGCCGCCACCGCCTACGTCTCCGGGGGCGGCGAGGCTCGACCGGGACCTCGGCGGGATCCACCATCAGAAGGCCTGCCCGATGGCGAAATGGAGCTGGAAGCGGCGCAGGGACAGCGCCGGGGTCTCGCCGTAGAACACACGGGGGCTCAGGATTGCCAGGTCACGAGAGCGCACCCACGGAATCTGGTGCCCGTCGACCACGAGCTCGTCGATCACGCTGTCCTGCTGGGCATCGAACGGCCGCAGCCCGCTGGTCACCACCGAGAGGTCCTCACCTCCCCGGAATCGGTAGGCCAGGTCGACACGAATCGGCCCGATGGGACTCATGTAGCGCACACCCACGCCGGGCGTCATCTGGATCGACCGGAGCGTGAGGGGAGCGTCTCGCCCCCACACCTGGCCGAAGTCGGTGAACGTGACGCCCTGAACCTTCGCCTTCAGCGGGAAGCGGATCTCCAGGTTGCCCTCGAGGAGGCGCGTGCCTCCGGTCGCGCGGGGGGTGAAGTAGCGGTCGGCGAGCCGGGAGGCGTCACAGGTGAGGGAGGTCACTTCTTCCACCGAGCACCCGGCCCCTCCGGAAGCCACGGGTCGCAGGAGGTTCGACACGTCCACCTGGAGCACGCGGGGTCCGAGCCGGTTCTGGGCGAATCCACGCACGGAGTTGGCCCCGCCGGCATAAAAGCGCTTCTGGGGATGGACGATGTCGGCCCCGTCACCCGGGCTTCCAACGAGCGGTCTGAACTTCGCGGCGCCGACCCAGCCGGCACGAACCCGGCCCGCCAGGATCGTCTGTCCGAAGAGCTTCTCGTAGTCGGTGCCGTCCACGACGACGCGATCGTAGCTGAAGTCGGAGCCCGTCCAGCTCGCCGCGTGCTCGAGGTCGACGACGAGGGAATGGCCCCGGGTGGGATTCAGTACGTTGTTCGTGAGGTTCCGCGTGAAGTTCAGCCCTACCGGGGCGAGCCAGTTCTTGCCCTGGAGGATCGACACGTCGCGGGGCGTGCACACCAGGAAGCTCGTGCAGAGCAGGACCTCGGCGGCCGAGAGGCTCGACCGCTCCGGCCGGTAGGAGACCGTCAACGGCGTCCGCGGCCCCAGCGCCCGCGTGAGCGAAAAGCTCATGCCGACGGCCTTCCTGACGAAGATGTCCGGCACGCTCTGGCGCTCGCCGAAGAGGGAGGCCGTGAACGAGTTGCGCGTCGAGAAGATCCACGGCTGGGTGAAGTCCACCGACGCCAGCCAGGTCCGCTTGCCGTACGATCCCGTTCCGACCTTGGGGCAGAGCAGGTCTCCGTATGTGGCGGCAAGCAGGTTGGAGACGCGCCCACGCACCTGGAGCCGCCGGCCGCCGCCCCGGAAGTTCCGGCTGATCCAGCGGGAGTCGACGTTGAAGCACTCCGCGTCACTCCACCCCGCACCGGCTCGGACCCGGTGCACCGGACCCTCCTGTATCGTGACCGTCACGGGGATCACGGAGTCGGGTCCGCTCTGGAAGTCCGGCCGCACCTCCGCGCTCCGTATGATCTCGAGACCGAAGAGCCGGGCCTGCGCATCGAGAATCTGATCGACACTGTACAGGTCCCCGGATCGGAATTGGAGCGTGCGCAGCACCGTGGTCTCGCTCAGGCTCGGGCTGTCGCCCCTCACGGTGCTGTCCTGCACCGTGATATGCCCGTACCGCGCGCGGACGCCGGGGGCGATGTCGAAGGTGACCCGGGCCTGGTAGGGATGGGCGGCGGGAATGAAGTAGTTGCGGAGCACTTCCGCGCGCGCGTACCCCTCGTCGGCCAGGCGCCGAGCGAGCGAGTCACGGGTCGCGTCCAGCATGAGCGAGCTGAGGCGGTCTCCCCGGCGCAGCGGGAGGTTGTCGAGCAGGCCTGTTCCCTCGAGATCCTGGGCACCCACCGTCTCGACCGTGTCCACGAGGACGGGTCGTCCCTCCATGATGGTGAAGGTGACGGAGGTCGCGCTGTCGCCGACTGGCGTGGTCCGGTACGAGACGTCGGCTTCGCGGTAGCCGCGCCGCTGATACCAGACCTTCAGACGGAGCGAGTCACGCGGCAGGTCGCGGCGACTGAGGTAGGATTTCTGGATGGCGAAGTCGGCACCCGCCCAGCAGAACGGGGCGAACACGACCGAGCGGCACTCCGACTGGCGCGTGACGATGGCGCGCGACAATGAATCCGAAGAAAAATGGTCGTTGCCCTCGAAGCGGACGTGCGCGACCTCGATCCGGCCCACCTGCGCGGAGAGTGGAGTCGCGAGCAGCCCCAGGGCCAGAAGGACAGCGCCCGCCCGCATCAAGCGTCTTCACCCGATTCCGGAGGCGGAGTCCGGTCCAGGTGTTCGGGCCGCATGCCCGAAATCGGCTCTCGGGCCAGGAAGAGGCGGACGAAGTAGAAAGCGGCGATGCCCACGCCGGCACCCAGCAGCCCGGCGCTCACGGCCGACAGGAGGTTTTCCCGAGGGCTCGGCGGAACCTGCACCCATCGACGCTTCATGGCATCCTCCCGGTGCCGGCCGGTGCGGTCCGGGGAAACGTGCGAGACCCAGAGGGCTCGAACCGGCCGGTCGCGGACTCGAAGAAGTGGGACACGACCTCGACCTCTTCGGACTTCACGCGCACCACATCGAAGCTGTTGCGCCCGGCCTCGGGACCGCGTCCTCGGCTGGACGCCGTGGTTCCACACCGGACGAGCGGGATCCCCGGTGCACTCGCACCCCACTTCACGAGGGCACGGGACGTAGTGAGGTGCGTCTGGTGGACGTGGCCTCCCAGGATCAGGTCCACGCCCATGGATTCGAACCGCTCCAGGAGGGAAGCGGCGTTCGGCAGCGGAGCGCCTCCCTCGCCGTCGGGCGTGGGCACGAAGTGGTGGTGGGTCACCAGCACCCGTACTTCGTCGGCGGACGCCGCCTCGAAGGTCCGCCGGGCGAGCTCGACCTGGCCCGTGCCGATACGTCCTCCGACGATCGCCCGCCGCGGCGCGGACGAGTTGAGCGCGACCAACACGGCACCCGGCACCCGGGTGACGGTGTCGAGGGAGGAGCCGATGAACCGGCGCCAGTTCCGGTAGGGCGTCACGAGACGCTCCCAGAACCGGTAGAGCGGAACGTCGTGGTTGCCCGGTGTCACCACGACGGGCACACCGCCGAACCTGTCGAGGAGGTGGCGAACCTCGCGGAACTCCCTCGTCTTGGCCCGCTGCGTGAGGTCACCGGCAATCACGACCGCATCGGGGGCCAAGGACAGAGCCGCCGCGCGGAAGGCCTCGGCCACTGCGGGCCGGTAGGGTTTGCCGCACTGGAGGTCGGAGCCGTGGACGAGGGTTAGCACCGGGACCTCCGTCAGGCTCGGGTCGGCTCCGGCTCGGATGCCTGCCGCAGCCGTAGCGCGCCGACGATGCCCGTGCCGATGACGGCCAGGCTGATCATCTGCGCGAGGGTGAAGACCCCGAAGAACCGGTCGTCCTTGGCTCTCAGGAACTCCACGAGAAAGCGCTCAGTGCCTGCCAGGACGAGCCAGATCATGAAGAGCCATCCACGCCGATGGTGGTGCCGCCGGATTCGCCAGAGGAACAGGAAGATCAGGCTGGACAGCGCGATCTCGTAGAGCTGCGTGGGATGCACGGGCACGACCTGCCCGTACTTCTGGACCAGCGAGGGGTCGACCGTGATTCCGAAGTCGCGCTGGATGTTGGCCACCGTCGAGGGCGGCGATCCATGCGGGAACCGGATTCCCACCCACGACCCGGTAGGACGTCCGTAGTCGTCGCCGACGAGGAAGCAGCCCATCCTGCCGACCGCGTACGAGATCGCGAGGGCCGGAGCGACCGCATCGGCAATCTTGGGCAACGGGAGCTTCTGCCGCCGGATCTCCCAGACCACCAGGACCGTGGCCAGGATGAAGCCACCGTACCAGACGAGCCCACCCCGGGAGAAGATGAGTTCGGCGGGATGTGTGAGCAGCCGCGGATAGTTGAGCAGGATGTAGTAGGTCTTGGCACCGAGGATGCCGCCCACGACCGCCATGAACACCAGGTCCCACGCCTTCTCGGGATCCTCGTCGAGGCGCTCCATCTCCGAGCGCGTGACGTAGGCGGCCGTGAGGAACGCGAGAAGCATCATCACCCCGAAAGAGGTGATGGGCTGGCCGCCCAGAAGGGGCAGCCACCGGGGGAGCCTGAACAGAATCGGGTACATAGCTCATTAACCTCGCGGCACCGGGCACGTCGGGAAACCACTCATGCGTTCCACCGCGTCAGCCCCGGGAACGCGAGGTCGGCAGCGGCGCTGGTCGTGGAATCGGCCGTCTCACCGCGGTCGTAGCGGAAGCGGGCAGCCCGGGCCACCATGGCGCCGTTGTCCAGCGACAGTCGTGGCGAGGCGTGGAAGAGGCGCCCTGTTTGGCCCAAGCGCTCGGAGAGCTCTTCGCGGAGCCGGCCATTGGCGGCCACGCCGCCTGCCAGAAGCACCCGGTCGCAGCCGGTCTCCGAGACGGCCCGCATCGTCTTCGAGGCGAGAACGTCCACGACGGCGTCCTGGAACGCCCGGGCGACATGGGCTCGCTCCGCCTCGAGCGTACCCTCCCGCTCGAGCCCCTTCACCAACTCGACCGCGGCCGTCTTGAGACCGCTGAAGCTGAAGTCGTAATAGTCGGGGTCGGGTGGCCGCTGGTTGCGGCGCAGCATGGGGCGCGGAAGCCGGTGCCGCCGCGCTTCTCCGGAGCGTGCGAGCCGTTCGATCTCGGGCCCACCCGGGTACGCCAGGTCCAGGAGCTTGGCCACCTTGTCGAACGCCTCGCCTGCGGCGTCGTCACGCGTTCCTCCGAGGAGGCGATACTCACCCCAGCGCTCCGCGTAAAGAAGGAGCGTGTGCCCGCCGGAGACGAGCAGGCCCACGAACGGGGGGTGGGCGCCGGCGTCCTCCAGCGACGGACCGAAGAGGTGGGCTTCCATGTGGTGCACGGCCATCCACGGCCGGGCGAGCGCGAAAGCGGCGGCCTTGGCCCAACAGACCCCCACGAGCAAGGCGCCGATGAGGCCCGGACCCGCGGTGACGCCGAAGACGTCGATGTCGCCGAGGGTCACCCCCGCCTGGGAAAGCGCTTCGTCAACCACACCGTCGACCTTCTGCAGATGCGCGCGCGCGGCCAGCTCCGGCACCACGCCGCCGAACGACTCGTGGACGTCCTGGGAGTAGATGACGTGTCCCAGGATCCGGTGCTCGCCGTCGAGCACCGCGGCCGAGGTCTCGTCACACGACGTCTCGAGTCCCAGCACCAGGGGCCCCGGCACGCCACTCGACCGGCTCACGGCCATCTCCGCGCGCCCGGCGTGCCCCCACCGCTTCGAAGGGCCGGCCGCCGAACCGTGACCATCTCCTCGTCCGGCACGGCCGAGACCAGGTTCGGAACGCCGTCGATCCGAACGGGCACGTGACGCTCCTCGCCCGGGGCCATCCCGCGCAAGGACTCGGGAGCCACCCAGATCCTCAGGCTCTTTGGGTCCAGCCCGGTCACCGGAGTCCTCGCGCCCGTGAGCGTGACCCTCATAGACGCGGGCTGAACCACGAGCGGGGCGTCGCCTTCGGTCTGCACGTCCACCGGCACGGCGGGCAGCACGCGTTCGATCTCCTCTTCGACTCGGAGGGTCAGCGTGGACGACTCGGGGAAGACACGGACCCCCATGAGCTCACTCGTGTCCACCGACACCGTGAAGTCGCCGGAGCTGTCCACCTTCGAAAGGTCGAGCGCGAGGAGTGGTACGGAATCGACGGCGCCTACCTTGCTCTGGGGTCCCCGCACCCGGATCATCCGCGGGTTCAGCGCGACCGGGCCCGCCAGCGCCAGATGCGCGGGAAGGCTTCCTCGAAAGCGAACGGAAGCGGGAACGGCCCGCGTGGCCGCGCGCTCGAACGAGATGCGTACGGTCGAGGGAGACACGTCCTCGACGTTGAGGCGCGTGCCCTCGCCCAGGTCCACCCAGTCACGGTGGAGCGTCACGACCGTGTCCGCCGAGCCGACCGACGAGATCGGCACGTGCACGGTGGGGCCACCTCGGGCGACCCGCACCATCTCCCCGGCCGGGCCGCCGAGGCGGAGCTCGACTGTGGCCGGGTACGGCGGGCCGGCCGTGGTCCACGCCGTGTCGGACACGTCCACCCGCACGGGCACGGACGGGAAGGTCTCGGGGGTGGGCTCGTTCTGGACCAGCGCCCACAGGAACACGGACAGACCCAGCGCCAGGAGCTTCAGTTTCCAGTTGTGGGTGAGGCGTCGGAGCTGAATGGGCACGGACGGCTACCCCTCGAGAAGGCGGCGCACCAACTCCTCGTTCTCCGGCGCATCCCACTTCGTCCCGCCGGCGACCTTCTTGTAGATGACCCCGTCCTTGCCGACCACGAACGTCTCCGGCACGCCGGTGGTCTGGTAAAGGTCCTGGATCTTGCCCGACGGGTCCCAGAGGATGGGGAAGGTGTAGCCCATCTTCTTGGCGTATCCGAATGCGTCTCCACCTTCACGGCCGGTGGAGTTGATCTGGCCGGGCTTCGAATCCACGCTCACCGCCAGAATGTCGAAGTCCTTGTTGTCCTTGAACTTCAGGTAGAGCTGCTCCAGCGACGGCATTTCTTCGCGGCACGGCGGGCACCAGGTCGCCCAAATGTTGACCAGGACGACCTTGCCCTTGTAGTCGCTGAGCGACACCTGCTTGCCGTTCTGGTCGGTGGCGACGAAGTCGGGAGCGGGCACGCCCGCCAGGATCGGCTGATAGCCGTTGCGACCGACCCACGCGACCGTCACTACCGCGAGCACGGCGACGATCGCCCAGAGGTATGGAGAACGGATCAGCCTGCGAGTCATCGGCGGCGTTCGGATAAGAAGCGTGAGCGCACCCTCGATGGGCGCGCGTGAGTGCGCAGAATGCTACGGATCAGAAGGGCGTTTGTTCCCGTCTCGCCGACCGTCATTGGCTCGTCCGCCCCACGGACAGCTGCACCGCGGTTCCGGGCGCCAACTGGGTGTCCGCCGCGGGCTCCTGTTCCACGACGATGCCCTGGTCCCTCCCGAATCGGAAGACCTCCTTGATGTCGGAGACCACGAGTCCGAGGGAGTCGAGCTTGGCCACCGCGTCTCGCTGCGAAAGACCCAGGACCATGGGCATGGCCACGAGGGGGGGGCCGGTGCTCACCGTCATGTGCACCTGAGCGGGAAGCGGTACCATGGAGTCGGGCGCAGGTGACACGTCCACTACCCTTCCGCGCGGCACGTCGGACTCCGCAGAATCCGCCACGACCACGAACCCGCTCGTCTCCAGAACGACCCGGGCGCGGGCCGCCGCCAGGTCTCGGACATCCGGCACCGAGCGGACCTGTGGACCCAGGCTGAGGGTCACGTCGACGGGAGTCTTCGGCATGGCCAACTGCCCCGGAAGCGGAGACTGACCGAACACCAGTCCCTGCACGACGGTCGGATGCCGGATGGAATCGACCGCCGCCACCGTCATACCGAGCTTCGCGACACGCGCATCCGCGTTCGCGAGCGTCAGTCCTCGCAGGTCTGGCATCGTGAACAGGTTGGAGGGCGGAGGCGGAGCCGGGAACACAACGCGCGTGGCGACGAGGTATCCCGCACCCCAGCCCACCAGGGCCAGCAGCAACATCTTGAGCGCGAGCCCCGCCCGACCCTCGGGTGGCCTCCATCCACGAACCGCGGCCGTCACGCCACGGCCGCCCGTGCGCTTCTTCTTTCTGCTCCGGCTCAGGGAGCCTCCCAACTTCATCACCGCCTCCTCATGCGAGCCGCGAAGGCCCCGTCGAATCCCGTGTCCTGGGGAAGCACCACGAGCCGTCCGCGCTCGTCGAGATACCCCGGTGGGACGGCGTGGGTCGCCTCGATCGAGAACCGCGGGTGTCGCTCCAGAAACCTGTCCACCTGTCCTGAATTCTCCTCGGGCTCGAGGGCGCACGTCGAATACACGAGGAGCCCGCCGCGGCGGACCCGGTCCGCCGCGGCTTCCAGAAGCTCTCGCTGGAGCGCCGCCATCTGGAGAATGGACTCCGGCCTGATGCGCCACCGCCCGTCCGGGTGCCGTCCGAACGTTCCGGTGCCGGTGCACGGTACGTCCAGGAGCACCATATCGACCTCGCGAACCGGCGGATGGCGACCGTCCGCCACGACCAACCCCGGGCGCCTGCCGGTACGCCGTGCGTTCTCCCGGACACGTCGCAGACGAGCTTCGGAGCGATCGGCGGCCAAAGTATAGGAAAGCCGCCCGGACAGGGCGAGCGTCTTCCCTCCGGGCGCCGCACACAGGTCTGCAACCTTCATGCCCGGCTCCGGGTCCGCATAGCGCGCCACCAGGTTCGCGCCCGGGTCCTGGATGATGCTCGGGAACGTCGTCAACGCCGCCGACGGGTCCGTCCCCGGAGCGAGCCACACGGCGTCGGTGCCCGGGCCCACCGGCTCCCCGACGATGCCCGCCTCACCCAACAGGGACACCGCCTCGGTCGCTCCGACCTCGAGCGGTACCAGGCTCAGCCGAGGCGGGCGGTTGTTCTCCTCCACCAGCGCCCGGACGGCCTCGGGCGACCATCGCCCGAGCCAGCGCGCCACCAGCCAGCGCGGGTGTGAGCCCCAGGTCGACAGGAACCCTTCCGGGTCGGCCGCTCCGTCGGGGAAGAGCTCGAGACCGTCCCCGTCCCGAGCCACGCCGCGGAGGACCGCATTCACCAGGCCCGCGGCGCCGCGCCCCGCGCGGGCGTGGGCCTGGGCGACCGACTCGGAGACGGCCGCGTAGTCCGGCACGCTCCCCATGGACAGAAGCTGGTAGGCGCCCATGCGGAGAACGTCGAGGACTCGCGGATCCAGCGAGGCCAGGCCACGGTGGACGCGCCGCGCCAGGAGGTGGTCCAGGCGCCCCCGCAGGCGCGTCAGCCCGAACAGGAGCTCGTGCGTGAACGCTCGGTCACGCGGCTCCAGCACTCCGGCCACCCGCGCGAACGCGATGTCCAGAAGCTGCCCGCCACGAACGGCGTCGAGAACTTCGAGCGCGACGTGCCGGGACGTAGCCAGCCGGTCTCCGGACAGGCTCGTCAGTCGAGCATGCCGGTCGTGGGGGAGGACGGCACGGCGATCTCGCGGGCGGGCATCCGGCCGGCCAGGTAGGCCAGGCGGCCCGCCACGAGTGCGTGGCGCATGGCGTGGGCCATCCGCACGGGGTCATCCGCGGCCGCCAGTGCCGTGTTCATCAGCACTCCGTCGACGCCTTGCTCCATGGCGACGCAGGCGTCGGACGCGGTGCCGACGCCGGCGTCCACGATCACCGGGACCCCCAGCCGCCGCTTGATCTCGCGAATGAAATACGGATTCACCACGCCGAGCCCGCTGCCTATCGGGCTGGCGAGGGGCATGACGGCCACACATCCGGCGTCCTCGAGCCGGAGCGCGGTCACGAGGTCGTCGCTCGTGTAGGCCATGACCTTGAAGCCCTCGCTCACCAGGGTTCGGGCGGCCTCCAGCGTCGCCTGGACGTCCGGTACGAGCGTGTCCTGATCGCCGATCACCTCGAGCTTGACCCACTCGTTGAAGCCTGCCGCACGAGCCAGGCGCGCGTATCGGATCGCGTCCTCAGCGGTGTAGCAGCCCGCCGTGTTGGCCAGGAGGAAGAACTCCTGCGGATCGAGGTGGTGGAGGATCCCCTCCTCCTTCGTGCGGTCCAGATCCACCCGCCGCACCGCGACGGTGACCATCTCCGTTCCGCTGGCCCGGATGGCATCCACCATGACGTTGTTGTCGGCGTACTTGCCCGTTCCCACGATGAGACGCGAATGGAACTCGCGGTCCCCGATCGTGAGCGGTCCGTCCAGCTCGTGCGCGCTCTGAAGCGTTGCTGCCGTATCACTCATGTTCCGTCATCCCCCGCCCACGAAATGGACGAGCTCGATGGTGTCTCCTTCCTTCACCGGGACATCGCCGTAGGCGTCCCTGGCAAGGATCTCCCTGTTCAATTCCACGACGACGAGCGACGGATGGAGATCCAGGGACTCGAGCAACGCGCGTACGGTCTGACCCGCCGTGACGTCGCGCTCCTTTCCGTTCAATCGGACCTGAATGGTCCCCGCATCACTCATCGATCCCTCTCTCGAGCTTCGTTCGTCTCGCCGGGCGTCCCATGCTCATCGTCTCGGGTGGGTCGCCCGGCTTCCAGCACCTGAAGGTATCGCCTCACGGCACCTTCGGGACCCCGCTCGTTCCAGATTCCCCTGATCAGCGCGATCCCATGGGCGCCCGCGCGCAGGACCTCCTGCGTGCGTTCGACGTTCAGGCCGCCGATGGCCACGAGCGGAAGGTCGGGCTCCACGGCCCGCGCCGCGCTCACGACTTGGGGCCCCCCACCCGGTCGCCCGGGGTGCGTGGGCGTCTCGTAGACCGTACCCACGAAGACGAAATCTGCGCCGTCCGACGCCGCGGTCGCGACTTCTTCGGGGGTGTGGGTGGAGACTCCGATGCAGGCCGAGCGGCCCAGGAGCCGGCGCGCCTCGGCGACGGGCAACGATCTCCGCCCCAGGTGCACCCCTCGAGCGCCCGCGGTCAGCGCCACGTCCACACGGTCGTTCACCAGGAGCAGGGCGCCCACCGAGTCGGCCGTCGCGCCGAGGGTGACCACGAGCGCGTGAAGCCGTGCCCCGCCCGTCGCGGGTCCACGAACGTGGAACGCCAGGTCGGCGCCGCCCGCCTCGAGGACGCGCGTGGCCGCATCGAGAATGTCGGCCCGGGCCAACACTTCGTCGTCGGTGACCACATGGAGGCGGGGCACCGCGTGCCGCGGCCGATCCGCGTCCACGGATCCGGTCACGCGAAACGCTGACCTTCCCGGACCCCCCTTCCGTGGATCCAGTCGAGTGCGCTCATGCGCCGCCGGCCGGGAGGCTGCACCTCTCCGAAAACGAGCGCCGCGTCGCCCGCCGCCACCGCCAGCCCCCTCTCGGGGTCGGCGACCAGAACCGTGCCCGGAGGCGCCGCGTCCCTCGGAGCAGTCTCCGGAGGCGCCCCGTTGCCGCCCGCGGCGCCCGCGGGGACGGGTAGGTCCTCGAGCGCCACGACTTCCGGGCGGAAGAGCTTGACCGGGGCTCCGTCCAGCTCGGACCACGCTCCCGGCACGGCGTCCATCCCCCGTACGTGCCATGCCAGCTCGCCGGCGGAGCGGGCCCAGTCCAGGCGCGCGGTCGACCGGTCGACCTTGGGCGCGAAGGTGGCTCGCTCGTGGTCCTGCTCGACCTCGTCGACCTCTCCCGCCGCCAGGAGCGTGAGCGCCTCCAGAAGCGCCTCGGCCCCGAGCTCGGACAGCCGCACCGACAGCTCCGAAGCCGTTTCGGTCTCGAGGATCGGCTCCTCGACCTGGTGCAGTATCGGTCCCGCATCCATGGCCTCGGCCATGCGCATGACGGTGATCCCGGTCACCTCGTAGCCCCGCGCGATCGCCCAGTTTATGGGAGCGGCGCCGCGGAGCTCGGGAAGGAGCGAGGCGTGGACGTTGAACGAGCCCAGCGCCGGCACCGCCAGCACCTCCGGCCGGAGAATATGACCGTAGGCAACGACCACGGAGATGTCGGGTCCGAGGGCTTCGAGCTCAGCACGGAAGTCGTCCCCGCGGGGACGATCCGGAGTAAGGACCGGGAGCCCGAGATCGAGCGCGACCTCCTTCACGGCCGAGGGGGTCAAGCGCCGGCCGCGCCCCGCGGGTCGATCGGGCCGGGTCACGACGCCCACGACCTCGAACCCCTCGTCGTCGAGGACGCGCAAGGAGGGCACCGCGAACTCCGGGGTACCCCAGAACAGGATCCTCACGGGTGCGCCGCTTCGGCCTGGAGCTTCTTCCATTTCTTGAGCAGCAGGCGGCGCTTCAGGGCGCTCACCCGGTCGAGGAAGAGCACGCCGTCGAGATGGTCGATCTCGTGCTGAAGCGCCCGGGCGAAGTACTCGTCGGCCTCGGTGACGATCTCCCGGCCCTCGGGATCGAAACCTTCGATGCGGACGGAGGTCGGCCGCTCGACCAGCTCCTCGAGGCCGGGGATGCTCAGGCATCCCTCGTACTCCTTCTCGGTCTCGGGCGAGGACCACACCAGCCGGGGGTTGACCAGCGCCACGCGGGCGTCCGGCTGCTCCTCCTTGCGCAGGTCCACGACCAGGACGCGCCTGGAGATGCCGATCTGGGGCGCGGCGAGTCCGACACCCTCGGCGTGGTACATGGTCTCGAACATGTCGCGCACGAGGTCCTGGAGCTCTTCGTCGAAGACCTCCACCTCCTCACCCGGCGTCCGCAGCACCGGGTCCCCCATGAGCACGATGTCGCGGATCAAATCCTACTCCTCTTCCTTGGCGCCCTTGCCTTCGAGCACCTGTGCCACGCGTCCACGCTCGACCGTGACCCGCGTGTTGTCTCCGGTGCGCACCGTGAGGCGATTCTCGTCGATGTGCACCACCCGCCCGATGATGCCCCCGTTGGTGACGATCTCGTCGCCCTTCGTGATGGCCTCGAGCATCTTCTTGTGGCGCTCCCGCTCCTTGGACTGGGGGCGGATGAGCAGGAAGTAGAAGATGGCGAAGATGACCAGCATCTCCACCAGGAACACCATACCCGTGCCACCCCCCTGGCTGGGGGCCATCAGAAGCGCCAATGCGGGCGTCGTCACTTGGTTTCTCCCTCTGTTACGTCGTATGGACGGCGGTGGGTGCTGCTACCCCCCCGCACTCCGGTACCGTTCCAGCCAATCGGTCCGCCACTCTTCGAACGTCCCGTTCGCGACGCGCTTCCGCGCCTCCTCGGCGAGCCGCACGAGAAAGCGCAGATTGTGGATCGAGACGAGACGCACGGCCAGCCATTCGCCGGCTACCACGAGGTGACGAATGTACGCACGATCGTACCGTGCGCACGCATAGCAGTCACAACCGGGGTCGATGGGCCGCGTGTCGTCGCGAAACCTGGCCACCTTCAAGTTCACCTGGCCCTCTCCACTCGTCCAGGCGGTGCCGTGGCGCGCATTGCGTGTAGGCGCAACACAGTCGAACAGGTCACAACCGCGGGCGACGGCCTCCAGGAGGTCGTCGGGATAGCCCACGCCCATGAGATAGCGGGGGCGGTCCGCCGGAAGCTCCCCGTCGAGGAGCTCCAGGACACGCCACATATCCTCTTTGGCCTCACCGACGCTCAACCCGCCGATCCCGTACCCCGGCCAGGCCTCCATGTCCCGAACGCTGCGGGCATGGCTCCGGCGGAGGTCGTCGAAGACGTTGCCCTGGAGGACGGGGAGGAGCGCCTGGGCCGGAAGATCGGACTCCGTCTCGAGGGTCCGGAAACGGTCGCGGCAACGTTCCAGCCAGCGCAGGGTGCGCTCGTTCGCCTCGAGCGCATGGGCGCGATCGGTTCCTCCGGGCGGGCACTCGTCGAACGCCATGATCACGTCGGCGCCCAGCGCTCGCTCCACCTCCATGACGGACTCCGGAGTGAACGTGTGGGACGATCCGTCGAGGTGGCTCTTGAAGACGACGCCTTCGTCCTTCACCTCGCGGATCCCGGCCAGCGAGAACACTTGATAGCCGCCCGAGTCCGTGAGGATGGGGCCGTCCCAGCGCATGAACGAGTGCAACCCGCCGAGCGTGCGGACCAGCTCGTGGCCCGGTCGCAGATAGAGATGATAGGTGTTGGCGAGCACCATGCGCGCTCCCAGCGCCGACACCTCCTCGGGGATGAGCCCCTTGACCGTGCCTTGCGTGCCCACGGGCATGAACGCGGGGGTGGGCACGTCGCCGTGAGGCGTTGAGAACGTGCCCGCGCGGGCCGCGCCGTCCGTGGCTTCGAGGCGATAGTCGAACATGGCGGGGAGAATGTAACGCCGAGGACGCGCGTTCCAACCTTCGGCAGCCCTGGACCATCCCAATGCTTGATGGCGTGCTGGGTACCGCATACTATGCCGTACATAGTATCAACGGGGCGCAGACCAGACCTTCGACGGCGGGAGCGCGGATCATGACGCTGGAACGTGAGTGGATGCGGGGCGCGGCGCCCTTGGCCGTACTCACCTTGTTGGCTCGTCGCGAGATGTACGGCTACGAGCTGGTGGAGGCGTTGGAGCGCGACACCGGCGGCATTCTGGCGATGGGCCAGTCCACCGTCTATCCCCTGCTCTACAACCTCGAGGGGCGCGGGCAGATCGTGCCGATACGACGCATCGCCCCCAACGGTCGCCGGCGCAAGTACTACCGCGTCACCCCGGCGGGCCTGCGCTGGTTGGAAGAGCAGCGAGCCCAATGGGAGAAGCTGGTCACCGCCTTCGAGCGTCTCGGCCTCACCGCGCCCGGTGCGGAGGAGGCTCTCCCGTGAGCCGCCCGCGCAGCAGAGAGGACGGGCTCTCGGGGGCCTCCAGTCTCCCTCCGCAGCTGGAAGCCCTCGTCCGGCGAGTGCTCAACGCCTCGGGTCTCGAGCTTCCCGCCCGCGCCGAGGTGGAAGGCGACCTGCGCGCGCATTTCGAGGACGGGCTCGACCGCGGCATCCCGACCGCCGAACTGATCACGCGCTTCGGCGATCCCGAGGTGGCCGGACGACGTATCGCGAGCTCGTTTCCCCGTGGGCCCCGGGACTCTCGAGGTGGATCGGGTCGCTGGTGGGCTTCGCCCGCGCACTGGTGGACGGAGGCGCGGCGCGCATCCCGGAGGCTCGCACGCACGCCCGGATTCGTGGCGGTCGTGGTGGTCACGCTCGCCCTGGGAGTCGGCGCAAACACGGCCATCTTCTCCGTGCTGGACGCCGTGCTCATCAGGCCTCTCCCGTACCGGGATCCGGGCCAGCTCGTCCGGATCTACTCCACGGACGAGGAGGCGCCCGGCGACATCAACTACCTGCGCGCGCCGGTGGTCGCGGCCTACCGCACGTGGGACGACGTCTTCTCGGGAGCGGCGGGGCTCTACACCTACAGGGAGACGGGCGCGGACCTCACCGAGGGAGGGCGGACGAACCGGGTCGTTACGGTGCCGGTCACGGCCGGGTACTTCGAGACGTTGGGCGTCACTCCCGAGCTCGGCCGGACCTTCCGTGATGAGGAGAGCGTGGTGCCCGGCGAGGCGGCCGAGGCGAGCGACCGGGGCAAGCCGATCGCGCCGGTTGCAATTCTGAGCTCCGCTCTCTGGCACAGTCATTTCGGCAGCAGTCGGGACGTCCTGGGCGAGACGATCCTGCTCGACGATGTCGCTTTCGAGGTCGTCGGCGTGATGCCCGCCGGATTTAACGATCCTTTCGGTCCGCGCGCGGACGTCTGGACGCCGCAGGACATCCGCACCGGCGGACGCAACAACTGGGGCAACTTCTTCCTGTCCGGAGTGGGCCGACTCAAACCCGGTCTGACCCTGAGCGCCGCCCAGGCCCGTGTGGATGCAGACTTTCGGCGGCTCGCGGAGGCCAATCCGGATGCGGGAAGCCGCCAAGTCCTCCGGCTCGTGCCGCTCCACGACGACCTCGTCGGGTCGACTCGGCGGACGATGCTCCTGATCCTGGCGGCGGCCGCAGGGTTGGTGCTTCTGACCGCCTGCCTCAATCTCGCCAACCTCCTCTTCGCGCGCTCCCTGGGCAGGGACCACGACATCGCGGTGAGAGCGGCGCTGGGGTCCGGACGCGGCCGGATCGTTGCGGGCCTGCTCCTGGAGACCGCTGTCCTCGCGGTGCTCGGAGGGGTGCTGGGGCTGTTGCTGGGCTGGGCCGGCGTCCGGGGGCTCATGGCCCTTGCCCCCGATGCGCTCCCGGTGGTGGCACGCACCCACGTCCAATCGGGTGCGCTGGGCTTCGCACTCCTGGCGACGCTGCTCGCCCTCGTGCTCTCCGGTCTCGCGCCGGCCCTCCGGATCTCCCGGACGCCTCCGGTCGAAGCGATGCGATCGGAGGGACGCTCCACGACCGTCGGAAGGCGCAGCCGACGCCTGAGAGACGCACTCGTCGTCGTGCAGGTCGCGGCGGCGCTCGTCCTGGTCGCCGGCGCGGCCCTTCTGGGACGAAGCTTCGCCACGCTCCGCGATGTCCCCCTCGGAGTCGATCCCACGGGCGTGCTCACCTTCGAGGTGAACCTGCCGACCGGGCGCTACCCGGACGGCCCGAGTCGACAGCGCTTCCATCGCACCTTCGAAGACCGGCTCGCCCAGCTCCCCGAGGTGAGCGCCGCCGGCGCGGCATCCTGGCTTCCCCTGAGCGGCCGCTACAACATCTGGAGCTTCTACTGGAATCCGGAGAACCCGGACGGCTACCAAGGGGACACCGGGTGGCACAACAGCGACATCCGTGTCTTCGCGGGCGACTACTTCAATGTGCTGGGGATCCCCCTCCTGCGGGGTACGCCTCCGGACGGCGTCGACCTGCACGGGGAGCGCGTGGTCTGGGTGAGTCGACGACTCGTGAAGGAGGTGTTTCCCGACGTCGATCCGCTGGGCCAGCGTATCCGGGTGGGCGGAGACGTCCGCCGGATCGTAGGTGTGGTCGACGACGTCGCCTACGACGCGGAGGGCGACGTCTCCCGAACGATCTACATTCCGCACGCTCAGTTCTCGGACGACCGAAACTGGACGCTGACACAAACGGTCAAGGCGCGTGGTGACCTGGGCGCGGCCCGGGGTGATATCCGCAAGATCCTGGCGGAGATGGACCCACAGCTCGTTCTCTACCGCACGCGTCCCTTCACGGACGTGGTGGCGTCGGCACGGGCCCAGGGACGGTTCGCGACGGCGCTCATGGCCACCTTCGCCGCGCTGGCGCTCCTCCTCGCACTTGTGGGGACGTACGGCGTGCTGACCTGGGCGGTAACGGCCCGGATGCGTGAGTTCGGGATCCGTATAGCCCTCGGAGCGGACCGCGAGGAGGTGAGAAGGCTGGTGCTTGGCCACGCCGGACGTCTGGTCCTTCCCGGCATCGCGTTGGGACTGGTGGGCGCGTGGGCGTCGGGCCACTGGCTCGGTATGCTCCTCTTCAAGGTCCAACCCGGAGATCCCGTCGCCTACATGGGTGCCGCGGTCCTCTTCTTGATCGTCGGACTCGTGGCAGGCTGGGGGCCGGCGCGGCGCGCCACGGGCGTGGATCCGGCCAGGACGTTGACGTCGGAGTGAGGGTGCCCGAGATCCATCGACGGCGCGCACGACGGTCGCCGCTCAGCCACCGACCACCGCCATCGCGTCGCCGTAGGAGTAGAAGCGGTAGTCGTCGGCGATAGCCTCGCGGTACGCCGCCATCGTGCGCTCATAACCCGCGAAGGCGGCCACCAGCATGAGGAGCGTGGAACGCGGAAGGTGGAAGTTGGTGAGGAGGCAGTCGACCGCCCGGAACCGATAGCCGGGTCGGATGAAGAGGTCGGTCTCTCCCGTGCGAGCATCGATGCGGCCGTCCTCGTCCGCGACGGACTCCAGGGTGCGCACCGCCGTGGTTCCCACCGCCCAGACTCGCCCCCCGGCCGCGCGCGCCTCGTTGACGGCCGTCGCCGCTGCGGGTGGCACCTCGTACCACTCCCGGTGCATCTCGTGCTCGGAAGGGTCGTCCGCCTCCACGGGGCGGAACGTGCCGATGCCTACGTGGAGCGTGACCGCCGCGCGCGCCACTCGTTTGGCCTCGAGCGCCTCCAGCACGGTGTCCGTGAAGTGTAGCCCGGCGGTGGGCGCCGCCACCGAGCCGGGCGTACGCGCGTACACGGTCTGGTACCGCTCCCGGTCGAGGTCCTCGTCGTCGCGGTCGATGTAGGGCGGAAGCGGTATGTGACCGTGTCGCTCCAGAGCGGCCTGGACAGGCAGCTCCGTGACGAGCCTCACGAGCCGGCCGCCGCCGGGCACGGAATCGAGGATTTCCACGGTGAGGTCGTCGGCAACGAGCACCGTCCGCCCCGGCTTGAGCTTGGAGCCCGGACGTACGAGGGCTTCCCAGACGTGGTCGTCCGAGCGTTCCGGAGCGGGCCGCACGAGGAGGATCTCCGAGGGCGCTCCGGTCGGCTTCCGTCCCAGGAGCCGAGCCGGCATCACCTTGCTCTCGTTGACGACCAGCACGTCGCCGGGCCGGAAGAGCTCGACCACGTCGAGGAAGCGGAGGTGGCGGAACGGGGCATCCGCCGGAGGCATTACGAGGAGCCGGCTTTCGTCACGGCGTTCGGCCGGATAGCGGGCGATGCGCCCCGGCGGCAGCGCGTAGTCGAAATCGGAGACCCGCGAGCCGACGCGGTGACTCATGCCTCTTCCACGTCCTCCGACCGCGAGCCGGACTCGGGCGCCTCTCCCGGGAGATCCGGAATCGTCGGGCTGTTGCCGTCGCGCACCGCGTGGTAGAGGGGTGACAGGATCTCCATCTCGGATTCTGCGAAGACATCCTGGATGTTCTGGTGCAGGCTCGAGTAGGTGGCCGGAATGCGCTGCGGCTCGGTGGTATAGACGTTCAGCTCGTAGCTGACGGCGTTGTCACCCAGCGCGGTCTGGAGAACGAACGGTACCGGAGACTGGAGGACGTTCGGCGTGCGCCGCGCCGCTTCCTTCAGCGCCTCGTGCACGCGGGGCCACGGCGTATCGTACCCGATCGTCACCGTCGTGTGGAGGATGACACCACCTTCCCGGGCCGTGGCGCTGAAGTTCACGATGAAGTTGCCGAGCACCATCGAGTTCGGAATCGTGATCTCGACGTTCTTGGGTGAGCGAAGACGGGTCACGAGCATCCCTCTCTGGACTACGTCTCCGATGGTGTCGGCGATCTTGACCCGGTCCCCGATCTGGAAGGGGCGCATATAGATCATCACCACGCCGCCGACGACGTTGGAGACGGCTCCGGCCGAGCCGAACGTCAAGAGCAGACCGAGGAAGCCGGCGACTCCCTTGAACGC
The DNA here is from genome assembly GCA_963751265.1 of uncultured Gemmatimonadales bacterium. Lineage (GTDB taxonomy): Bacteria > Gemmatimonadota > Gemmatimonadetes > Longimicrobiales > Gaopeijiaceae > SZUA-318. The sequence continues at coordinate 181,178 of CAVVTU010000011.1, forward strand.
GATCGAATCGCTGTTGGGCAGGTAGGGCCAGACGAGGATGACCGAAAACGCCACCACCAGCACGCGGACCAGCTTGAACGTCGGATCCGCCCAGTCCGGATAGAAGCCGGGGAGGCCGATCGTCCCGTTTCCGATCGCCGTGAAGACCATCCCCACGACCTTCACACCGTAGTGGGCCAGAACCCCGATGACACCGATGTAGAAGAGGTTCGGCAGATAGCCGACGACCGCCCACCACGCCGAGAGCGCCGGCTCCAGCGCGAGCGAAACGAGGCGCTGGGCCAGGAGGCGCGTGGGAGGGAAGAAGCTGAAGACCAGCGGGAAGTACAGAAAGAGCAGCAGGGCCGTGACGACGAGCCGGGAGACCCGCGCCAACGCGAGGACCGTCCGCTGGATGCGCTCGCCGGTGAGCAAGACCAGGTTCTGGAACTTCAGCACCGGGAGCTTGTGCTCCTGGATGCTCCGGATGCGGCGGTACAACCTGGGATACCACCGACTCATCAGACGGAGGAGTCCGAGGAGAACGCCGGTGGCGATGACGGTCCAGAGGAGGCCCAGGAGCAGGTCCCGGAGGCTCCGGGTCAGGAAGGAAGCGGATAATCCCGCCTGCACCCCGCCCGCCATCTCCGCGGCGGCTTCGGCCCGGCCCGTTCCACGAGCCACCGTATCCGCCGCGGTCACCGTCAGGACCGCGACCGAGCCAGCCCACACCTCCGACCGCACCCCGTCGTCGAGCACGCGCACGGAGTCGGGATCCACACCGTCGAGACGAAGCTCGCGGATCCGCGAGGCGACCGCCGCCGCGCGCTCAGAAGCGGAAAACGGCCCGAGGCGCCCGAACACGAAGAAGAGCGTGTCTCCGCGCTGAACCACGGCGGCGCTGTCCGGACGGGACCCGGGTGCGGGCACGGAATCCACGACGGGCGAGGCCGTGGTGTCTGGACCGCGGGTGGGGACCCCCTGGGATCGGGCGACACCGGCCGACAGGAGCAGGGCCACGGGCACGACGAGGAACCGGGAGGGGCTCATGGTCGATCCAATCGGTCTGGTTGGTGAATGGGTTCGAGAGCGCTCATCGCGCGCCCTCCTCGTCGCCGTGCTCCCGCTTGAACGCCGTCCGGCCACTTGGGAGAAGGCCGACGCGCGTCTGAACCGGCAGCTCAAGCCCTGAGCTCCGATTCCCGCGTCATCCTTCGCCGAACAGCGTCGCCTGCCCGCCCTTCTTGCGCTCGTCGGGGAGGGTGAACCCGAAGCGCTTGAACGCCCGCGGCGTCGCCACGCGGCCCTGGGGCGTGCGCATGAGGAAGCCTTCCATGATCAGGAACGGCTCGTAGACCTCCTCGAGCGTGGTGGCGTCCTCCCCCATCGCGACCGCCAGCGAGTTCAGCCCGACCGGCCCACCCTCGAACTTCTCGATGAGGGTCTTGAGCACCCGGGCATCCATCTCGTCCAGGCCGTACTCGTCCACATCGAGCATCTCGAGCGCGTCGCCCGCCACTGCGACGCTGATGATACCGTCGGCTCTCACCTGGGCGAAGTCCCGCACGCGGCGCAGGAGGCGGTTGGCCACGCGGGGCGTGCCGCGCGAGCGGCGAGCGATCTCCATCGCCCCGTCCCCCGAGGCCTCCACCCCCAGGATCTCGGCGCTGCGCCGAACGATCGTGGCCAGCTCCTCGGCCGGATAGAAGTTGAGACGCTGCACAATCCCGAAGCGGGCGCGCATCGGAGCGGTCAGAAGCCCGAAGCGTGTCGTGGCGCCCACCAGCGTGAAGCGCTCGATCTTCATCGTCATCGTCTGCGCCTTGGGTCCTTCGGACAGACGGATCTCGACCTGCCAGTCCTCCATCGCCGGATAGAGGAACTCCTCGATGATGGGCCGCAGGCGGTGGATCTCGTCGATGAAGAGGATGTCGCCTTCACGCTGGTTGGTGAGGATCCCGACGAGGTCGGCCGGCTTCTCGAGCACCGGACCCGAGGTGGCCTTGATGTTCACGCCCATCTCCCGGGCCAGGAGCTGCGCGAGCGTCGTCTTCCCGAGCCCCGGGGGGCCGTGGAAGAGGATGTGGTCGAGCGGCTCCTTCCGCTGTCGAGCCGCCTGGATGGAGATCGACAGAGCCTCGCGCACCTTGGCCTGGCCGATGAACTCCGCCAGACGCTGCGGGCGCAGCGACGGCTCGGCCTGCTGGTCCTCGGAGAGGGACTCGGGCGTGGTGATCTCGGTGTGTTCGGTCATGGTCGGGGCCTGGGGTGCGTGAGGCTTTCATCTTGGCGAGGACGGGACGCCCTGTCGAGCGGCCACGATGCCCAGGCCCGCATCCACGCGAGACCTACCACATGCACCGCGAGGTGATCTCGCTTCCGACGTCCTCCAACTCTTCGGGCGGTGGCCCATACGGACCCGCCTGGCTCCTGGCCGACGACAGGAGGGACGTGACGACCGCCCTGCCCTGTGAATCCTGGTCCACCCAGACCTCCGCCCGCCACCAGCGGGCCGGCGCATCCGAGGTCTCGCCGGGCCGCCGGACAAGGGTCGCCGTATCGGTCAGGATCACACCGGTTCGGACCGTGTCCGGACGGGGCGCGTTCGCGCGGGTCGTATCCGAACGCGCCGTGTCCGCGAGGGTCGTGTCCGGACGGGGCGCGTTCGCGCCGGTCGTATCCGAACGCGCGGTGTCCGCGAGGGTCGTGTCAGGCACGACCTCGAAGCCGCTTCGGCGCAGTACCAGCAGGGCGCAACTCCGTGCATCGGCGGACTTTCGGTTGCTGGTGAAGCGGAAGGTCCTCGGCCCACCGGCGGTCGCGCACGCGGCCAGTCCCAGGAGCACCACGAGTCCGGCCACACCACCCGAACGCTTCACCGTCCCGCCTCCTCCGCCGTTGGAGCGACGAGCCCCCGAGACTCGACCAGCCCACCACCGTCCGGTTCCGTTCTGCACCACGTCGATCATCGCCTCTCTCACTGTAGCCGCGACCTCCTCGGACAGTACGCGCTCGGCCAGGGCGCGTGCGCCCGGTCACCGGAGCTCCCGATGGCCGTCCCGGCGCCGCTTCGAAGCCCTCCGGCATCTTCGTGGCGACAAGACGACCTGCCAGACTGGATCGGAAGATGACTACAGCAAGCGCGCAAGATGAAATCTGGGGCGTGTGGCGCGGGTGCCAAGACCCTCGACCGTTCCCTGCCTATCCCTCTTCGTCGGCCAGGACCCGGCGCCGGAACTCTTCGAAGCCCGGTACCTCGGTGAGCTCTCCGTCCATGATGGCGGCAAGCTCTTCGGCCTCCTTCCACTCGGCCTCGAGCGCCTCCGCCTCCGCCTCTTCGTCCAGGCCGATGGCGAGCGCGATACGCTCGGCACTGTCGATGGCGTCCAGGGTGGAGTCGTCGCGGGCGAGGTCCTCCACGAATGCCTCCGGCCCGCCCGCACGGTCGAGGAGTCCCGCCGCCCGGACGATCTCCGTGGGATCCCGGTTCTTCCGGCCCACGATCGCCAGCGCGACCCGGAGGGTGGCGCGCACGTCGTCGAGGGGCACGGGCGAGGTGGTGCCGCAAAGGGCGCACGTCGTCACGACCGATGGTCCGGCCCGCTCGAGGGTGAGGCGAAGGGCACCGAATTCCGACGGATCGAGCGCGAGGGGAATGCCGCATGCCGGGCACCCCTCCGCCAGAGGAACCCGCAGAAAGAGGGTGGTCAGCAGATCGGCGTGCTCCTGGAACGGGCTCACGATCCACTTCGCCGGAGGGAACTGCGGCACCCCATGGAAGCTGACCCCTCCGGCCGAGCGCTCCGGCAGCGACGACAACATGCGCTCGAAGAAGCCGGGACGCCGCAGCGGGTGCGCGTCGAGACGATGGCTGTAGCGCCAGTCGCTGAACTCGGGTCGGAGCGTCTCGCCTACCCGAACGAGCTGGGCGTCGCCCACGGCCAGAAGAGAGAGGTGCTCACCCTCCAACAGGAGACGCCCCTCCTGCTTCGAGAGTCGCTCACACGCTTCGAGCGTTTCCCATCGGGCCTCCAGGGGAACCGGATTCCATCGGGCGCACCGCGCGCACACCTGCCAGAGCCTGCCCAGCCGGGGATCGAAGGCCAGTCGCAGACGGTGAGGTATGGCTCCGGGCTCGAAGGGCTCGAGCTCTTCGTCACAGAAGAAGCAGCGCATGCTCGTCTCGGATCCGTGGAGAGAACGAAGGCCTCCCCTATTGGAGCTTCGACCCGACCCGCGGCGGGGACAAGGGGACCTCCCTCGGGCGCGTGGGATGCCCAGGACGGTCGGCGGTCTTCAACGGGAGGAACGGGAGCCGGAAGCCGGTGCCACCCTCGGCGGTATACCTCATCAGCGGATGGATCCTCGGGATCGTCCCGATCGCGGTGAGCCCGTTCTTCCGAACGCCGCCGCTCCCGGAGTGACTACCGGTACGACAACGCCTTGCGGACGACCGCCTCGGTGGGCTCGTCCACTCCGTCCTCGAGCGCCTGGCGCACCGCCTGGTCGGCGTCTGCGAACGAGTACCCGAGCGCGATCAGTGCCTGCACGGCGCCCTGGAGCGTCGGACGGCCCTCACCCGGGACACGCGGCGTCACGATCGCCAGGTCGGCCACCTTGTCGGCCAGCTCCAGCGCGATCTTTTCGGCCTTCTTCTTCCCGACGCCGCTCACCTGCTGCAGCGCCGCGAGGTCCTTCTCCACGAGCGCCCGCGCCAGCCGCTCCGCCGTGAGCGCCGACATCATGGCCAGCGCCAGCCGGGCGCCAACGCCCGAGGCCGTGAGAAGGCGCCGGAAGAGGGCGCGCTCATGCGCCTCGACGAAGCCGTAGAGCGCCACGGAGCTGTCCGTCACGATCTGGAGCGTGCGAAGCTGGATGGCGCTGCCCACCGGTGGAAGCTGGCGTAGCACGGTGAGCGGGACCTCGACCTCGTAGACCACACCGCCGCCCGTCTCCACCTCCACCGAGTCCGGACCACGCGTCAGAAGGGTGCCGTTCAGCCGGGAAATCACGACCTGTTCAACCTCGGTTCGTCGTGCGGAGTCGAGTTCGGGAATCGGTCGACAACCTCGCCGCATGCGCCCCATGCGCGCCAGGGCAAGGCATCGGATGCCGGTGTTGCCAGCCGCCTCAGCGTGGGAAGCTCCCGGCCAGACAGTGGCAGAGCGCGGCGGCTACGCCGTCGGCCGCGTCGGCCGGGGTCGGCGGCTCCTTGAGCCGAAGCTGCTGCTTGACCATGAACGCGACCTGCTCCTTCGTGGCGCTGCCCGTCCCCACGACCGCCTTCTTGATCTCCCGCGGGGCGTACTCGGCGATCGGAATCTCGCGCAGCGCGCCGGCCAGAAGGATGGCTCCCCGGGCATGGCCGAGGGTGAGCGCGCTTCTCACGTTCTTGCCCTGGAAGACGTCCTCGACCGCCATGGCGAACGGACGATGTCTCTCCAGGAGCGTGACGATCTCGGTGTAGATCTCGCGGATCCGGTCGGCCAGCGGCTCTCCGGAGGAGGTCCGGATCACGCCACACTCCACCAGGTCCACACCTCCGAGTCTCTTGCGCGAAACCACGCCGTAACCCGTGACCGCGGTCCCGGGATCGATTCCCAGCACGAGGAGCCTGTCCGAGTCGTCCGGTGGGCCGCGTTCGGGGGACGCTCGAGGCTCCCCCACGCCCTCGCTCACATCGCCTCGGCGAGGACCGCTTCGTCGATGTCGGCGTTGGAGTGCACGTGCTGCACGTCGTCCAGCTCGTCGAGGGCGTCGAGGAGCTTGAGCAGCTTATCCGCGTCCTTTCCGGCAACCTCGACCTCGTTGGTCGGGATCCAGGTGAGCTCGGCCGACGACGGCTCGATGCCCGCATTCTTGATCCCTTCCTGCACCTCGTTGAAGACCGTGTACTCGCACGTGACGATGAACTCGTCGCCCTCGCGGACCACATCCTCCGCGCCGGATTCGATGGCGGCCTCGAAGATCGCCTCCTCCGTGTAGTGTCCGGCGTCGATGACGACCTGGCCCTTCCGCTCGAACTGCCAGGCCACGGAGCCGGTGGTGCCGAGGCTTCCGCCGTGCTTGCCCAGCGCGTGCCGCACGTCGGCGACGGTTCGGTTGCCGTTGTCGGTCACCGTCTCGATGTAGAGCGCCACGCCGCCCGGACCGTAGCCCTCGTAGGAGATCTCCTCGTAGCTGACTCCCTCGAGCTCGCCGGTACCCTTCTTGATGGCGCGCTCGATGTTGTCCGACGGCATGTTCTGTGCCTTCGCGGTGTCGACCGCCAGGCGCAGGCGCGGATTGAACTCGGGATTCCCGCCGCCCTGGCGGGCCGCGACCGTGATCTCTCGAATGAGCTTCGTGAAGATCTGGCCTCGCTTGGCGTCGAGCGCGGACTTCTTGCGCTTGATGGTCGACCACTTGCTGTGACCGGACACGAGTCCTCCAGGGGGGTTGTCGGGCGCCGACCGCGGGCACCCGGCGAGTCTACATCGGGCGGCGACCTCAAAGGTATGAACGCGGGGGGTCGGCAATCAATCGGGTCGATCGCCCGCCGCAGCGTCGGCGGGGGCCCGCGGGGGCCCGCGGGGGATCGTCGTCCACGATTGCGGGGCCGGAGCCGGAGCCGGCATCTTGGCGGTTCGACCACGTTCTCGCACTGGTGACCCCATGAAGCGATCCATCGTTCTCTGGCTTCTCGTCGCCCTGGCCGGTTGCGGCCGGCCCTCGCCGTCTCCCACCACCGGGGCGCCTCGCTCCATCCACTCGGTGAGTGGTCTCGCGACCGATTCCGCCTTCGCGGCCGACGTCGAGGAAGCGTTCAGGCATGCCTGGCACGGCTATGTCCGCGACGCATGGGGTCACGACGAGTTGCTCCCCGTCAGCCGCGGCTTCCGCGACTGGTACGGCACACCGCTTTTGATGACGCCCGTGGATGCCTGGGATACGATGGTCCTCATGGGTCTCGACGGGGCCGCCGACTCGGCCAAGGCCCTGATCCTGGACCACCTTTCGTTCGACCACGACATGCCGGTCCAGCTCTTCGAGGTGAACATCCGGCTGCTCGGTGGGCTCCTGTCCGCCTACCAGATCGACAAGGATCCCCGCTGGCTCGGGCTGGCCACCGACCTCGGAAACCGGCTCCTCCCGGCGTTCGACTCTCCGACCGGGATGCCGTACGTCCGCGTCGACCTCGCCACGGGCGCCACCGAGGAACCGCACAACAACCCCGCCGAGATCGGTACGCTCCAACTCGAGTTCAGTCTTCTGAGCCGTCTCACCGGCGATCCGCGCTACGAGGCTGCTGTGCGGGCGGCCGACGACACCCTCTACGCCCACCGATCGCCCATCGGCCTCGTGGGCTCGACCATCGACGTCGAATCCGGTACCTGGCTGGACACCACGAGCCACGTGGGCGGAGGCATCGACTCCTACTACGAGTACCTGCTCAAGGCTTGGCTGTTGCTGGGCGACGAGCACTACCACGACATGTGGACGAGGAGTGAGCAGGCGCTCGATCGATACGTGGCCGACGAGCGGGACGGACACCTCTGGTACGGCCCCGTCGACATGAACACGGGCGCGCGGACCGGCACGACCTTCGGAGCGCTGCAGGCATATCTGCCGGCGGTCCTCGCGCTCGGGGGCGACGTGCCGAGGGCGGAACGCCTCATGGAATCCGTCTATTCGATGTGGACCCGCTACGGGATCGAGCCCGAGTCCTTCGATTACGCCACCGGGGAGGTCCTGAGCCCCGGCTACGTTCTACGCCCCGAGGCCATCGAGTCCGCCTACTACCTCTTCGTCCTGACGGGTGACGAGCGGTACCGCAGCATGGGACGCGACATGTTCGAGCGGATCGTGAAGGCGACGCGGGTGGATGACGGCTTCACCCGGCTGAAGGACGTGCGCACGGGCGAGAAGGGCGACTGGATGCCGTCGTTCTTCCTGGCGGAGACCCTGAAGTACGCCTACCTGCTGGCCGATCCGAGCGCCCTGGACTTCGACGCAGTCGTCTTCAACACCGAGGCACACCCCCTCAGGCCGGTCGCATCGACCAGATGACCCGCCGATGGGACCTCGGGTCCCCGAAAGGGCCGCGCCCCGCGCGTCGCGTGCCGGGGAAGCGGCCTCAGACGCCTGCGCCCCTCTTCGCCGCCTCCATGACGCGGGCCAGGAGTTGGTTGAGCTCCTTCTCCAGCTGGCCCGAGCGCCTCTCCGCGTCCTCGGGCTCGATGAGGCCCGACGCCATCAGGTGGCAGGTGCTGTAGAACTCCCGGAAATGCTGGAGAAGCTCCTCGATGTAGGCGCGTACCTCCGTGTCCTCCCTTCGGTCCGCCGTGCCCGCTCGGGTCCGGGGGCCGCCAGCGGGTCCGGCACGAGCGCCCGCGAGCGCCCTCTGCACGATGAGCATGGCCGGCACGAACGCGATCGCCGCGCGGAGCCATCGTTCGTCGACGATCACGATCGCGAACGTCAGGAGCGCCATCATGAAGATGATGGTCGCCACATCGCCCTTTTCCGTTTCCATGAGCTCCTCTAGGGAAGAATTGGAGGAGGGGCCCTCCAAAGTGCAGCGTCGGGCGCCGTCGCGCACGGATCTTTCGCCGCCCGCCCCTTCGGCACGGCGCGACGGGAGCGCCCCCCGGCGCTCCCCGGCGTCCTGGTCCGGCTCACGCCACGTACGTCTCCAGCAGTTCCAGCACGTGGTCGATGTCGCCCTCCGTATGGTCGGCGTTGATCTGGGTCCGAATCTCCTCGTCGCCGCGGGGCACCACCGGATAGGCCAGACCGGTCACGAGGACTCCGTGCTCGTACAGATACGCCACCAGCTCGCGCGTCCTCGCGGTGTCGCGGATCATCATCGGGACCACGGGATGGTCACCCGGGATCGTCTCGATGCCGATCCTCCCCAGACCCTCCTCGAAGCGTCGCGTGAGCCCCCGCAACCGCTGCAGCATGGCCACGCCCTCGGGGCTGTCCACGATCTCCACCGACTTGAGCGCAGCGGCGGCCTCTCCGACCGTGATGGGGTTGGAATAGATGTACATCTGCGACGACTCCCGCAGAAAGCGGACGGTCGCGGCATTGGACGCTACGTATCCGCCGTTGACGCCGAACGCCTTCCCGAGCGTGCCGACCAGCACGTCCGCCGGCGCCGAGCCCGTATGCTCCTCCGTTCCGCGTCCGGTCCGCCCGAATGCGCCGACACCGTGGGAGTCGTCGACGAGGCAGACGACGTTCTCGTCGTATGCGTCGTCGTGTCGGGCGCAGAGCTCCGTGATCCGATCGAGCGGCGCGTGATCGCCACGCATCGAGAAGATGCCGTCGGTGACCACCAGTGCCCGTTTGGCCTTCCCCTTCCAGGCCTCGAGCGCCGCTTCGAGTCCGTTCATGTCCAGGTGTGAATAGATCTCCTTGCCCGCGGGCCGAGCGAGGCGCATGGCGTTGATGATGCAGTTGTGGTTGAGCTCGTCGGAGATCAGCACGGTCTCGGGCGTAACCAGCGGAGTGATCGTCGAGACCACCGTGGCGTAGGCCGACGAGAAGATCATCGCCGCCTCACGCCCGTGGAACGCGGCGAGCTTGCCCTCCAACGCCAGGTGGGCCTCGTAGCTGCCGGAGATGAAGCGCACCGCCCCGGGACCCGCTCCGAACGCTGCCGTGGCCTCCTCCTCGGCGGCGACGACCTCCGGGCGCAGGCTGAGCCCGAGATAGGAGTTCGAGTTGAGTCGGATAAACTCCTTGTCGCCCTCACCCCGGAGCAGAAAGCGCGGTCCCCGCCCTGCCTCGGAGGGCTTCACCCCCACCACGATCTTCTCGGCACCCTTGGCGGTGCCGGCTTCCTCGAGGCCACGTACATGCGCCCCCAGAGCTTCGCTCAGTCGGTCCAGTGGCATGGATCTACCCTTCTCTCAAGTGCGAAAGCATGTCTTCGGTCATGGCGCTCACATCGTACTCCGGATGCCAGTCCCATTCGGACCGGGCGGCCGAGTCGTCCATGAGGTCGGGCCACGAATCCGCGATCGACTGCCGCACCGGGTCCACCTCGTAACCGATCTCGAAGTCCGGGACGTGCAGGCGGATCTCCGCGGCGAGCCGTTCCGGTGTGAGCTGCATGGCCGTGACGTTGAATGCGTTGCGATGCACGAGGCGCCCCGGGTCGGCTTCCATGACGCCGATGGCAGCCCGCACCGCGTCCGGCATGTACATCATGTCGAGCTGGGTCCCGGCCTCCAAGAAACAGGTGTAGCGTCCGCGCTCGACCGCGCCGCTGAAGATATCCACGGCCCAATCGGTGGTTCCGCCACCGGGAGGAGCCCCGTACGAGATCAGGCCGGGAAAACGGACGCCGCGCGTGTCGATGCCGTAGCGCTCGTGGTAGTAGTCGCACAGCAGCTCACCCGCCACCTTCGTGATCCCGTAGATCGTGCTCGGCCGCATCAGGGTGTCCTGAGGCGTCGGATTCTTGGGCGTGTCGGGGCCGAACGCACCGATCGAGCTGGGGGTGAACACGGCGCACTCCTGCTCCCTCGCCACCTCCAGGACGGCCTCCAGGCTGGTCATGTTCACATGCCAGGCCAGACGGGGGTCACGCTCCCCGATGGCCGAGAGGATCGCGGCCAGGTGGTATACGGTGTCGGCATGGTGGTGCATGACGGCCTGGCCGACCGCCTTCGGGTTGGTCGCGTCCAACACCTGGAAGGGGCCGGCCGCCACGGCCGCGGACGAGAGCGTCCGGATGTCGGTGGCCAGGACCGCCGCGTCCCCGTAGATGCGGCGCAACTCGGGCACGAGCCAGGAGCCGATCTGTCCCCCGGCTCCGGTGACGAGGATTCGCTTCAAGGGAAGAGCTCCCGGAGGGTCCAGTTGAGAATGACGTTGCAGGAATGTAAAGCGGGCTGGCAGCGGCAGCGACCCGTGCCCCGCCGCCGTGCGCCGCCGACCGGAGTCGCAGCACTCGCCTTGCTCGACCGCCTCTTGGTACCTTTCATCGTCGAGTAGGAGCGGCCCCACCGCGACCCTCCCTGCCAGGTCCCCGACGCGGGGTGCCATCCTTGTGCAGCGCTACCGCAGGAGGATCTTCATGTCCGCAGGCCAGGAGTCCGGTGCCAGCTTCCTCCGCCACCCCGTCCTCCCGGAGGACGTCGTGGTCCCCGACGACCTCGGTGAGGAGGAGCTCATGCTCGCCCGCACGATGCGGGAGTTCTCCGACCGGGACGTGGCCGAGGCCATGGATCGCCTCCTGGTGGGAGACGCCGAGACCGTGCGCGGGCTCTTCGAGAAGGCCGCCGAGCTCGGCCTGTTCATGATCGAGGTGCCAGAGGAATACGGGGGATTGGACCTGAACGTCCTGGCCATCACCGGCATGTGCACGGCGGCCCGCCACCTCGGTCCCATGGGGTCCGTGATCTTCGGACACCAGGGTATCGGCACCCTGCCCATCGTGTACTTCGGGACGCCCGCGCAAGTAGAGAAGTACCTGGGTCCGTGCATGGAGGGCCGAATGCTCTCGGCCTTCGCGCTCACCGAGCCGAGCACCGGCTCGGATGCGATGAACATCCGAACGAAGGCCGTGCTGGATGCGGACGGAACCCACTACGTGATCAACGGCTCCAAGCAGTGGATCACGAACGCGGGTTGGGCGGACCTGTTCGTGCTCTTCGCCAAGGTCGACGGCGAGCACTTCACGGCATTCCTGGTGGAGCGTGACACCCCGGGCCTCGAAGTCGCCGAGCCGGAGCGGCTGCTGGGTCAGCACGGGTCCTCCGTGTGCGCCCTTTCGCTGGAGGACGTGCGCGTCCCGGTCGAGAACGTCCTCGGCGAAGTGGGCAAGGGCCACAAGGTGGCCTTCTGCACCCTCAACATGGGGCGGCTCAAGCTGGCGGCCACGAGTGCGGCCGGCGCGGCCAGCGCCCTGGAGGTCGCGGTCAACTACGCCGCCGAGCGGGTGCAGTTCGGACGCCCGATCGCGGAGTTCGGCCTCATCCAACGCAAGCTCGCCGACATGGCGGCGCGCGCCTGGGCGGCGGAGACGGTCGCCTTCCGTACGGCCGGACTGGTCTACAGGGCTCTTGAGTCGATGAAGGCCACCGGCACCGTGACGCCCGACCACCGCCTGGGTGCTCTGGCCGAGTTCTCGGCCGAGTGCGCCATGGCCAAGGTGTACGCTTCGGAGGCCTACAACGGTCTGGCGGACGAGGCCGTCCAGGTGTTCGGCGGCTACGGTTTCTCGGAGGAGTACCCACCCGCGGCGATGTATCGGGACTCGCGCATCACGCGCATCTACGAGGGCACCAACGAGATCTGCCGACTCTACGCGCAGCGTTCGATCTTCAGGCGGTGGGCCAAGGAGGATACGATCGCCTTCGACGGAGACGAACCCGCGAGCGCCGGCGGCGACGGCCTCGACGCCCTCACCGGCCAGCTCGCAGCGCTCAAGTCGCTCTATCGGATGCTGGTGCACGAGAGCGCCGCCGGACTCGGTGCGGAGCGCATCGCCGACGCCGAGCACCAGCAGTTCCTGGCGAGCCTCGCGGACATCGCCATCGAGATCTTCGCTGCCGAAAGCGTCTATCTGCGGGTCGCCAAGCTCGGCCTCGCGGGTGACGAGCCCGAGGGGGCGGTCCATCGCGCGCTCGCGCTCATCATCTTCGAGCGGGCGGTGGAGCGGATCCGCGCCGAGACACGCACGGTCCTGGCGGAGCTCCACGCGGGCGACGAGCTCCGGACCTGGATCGATCGTGCCGAGGTGCTCCTGCCGCTGCCTCGGCCCCTGATCGAGGCGCGCGCGCTCGTGGCGACGCGGCTGGTCGAATGGGAGGGGAAGTTGCCCGAAGGTAGAGCCTGACGAACCCGACGGAGACGCCCTGAACGGACTGCCGACCCCGTCCGGGCCGGCGCGACCTCACGCCCTCAGGGGCCGTTGACGCCCGTCCCGCCCTCCGTCGCCCGGGTGAGGTTCTCGTCCTTCCCGGCCACCAGCAGCGTGTCCGACTCCTTGAGCGGCGCGTCCGGATCCGGCACCGGGTAGATCTCGTCCATGAGCACGTCGTGCACGGCCACGACCGAGATCCCGTGACGAGGGGCGAGCTGCAGCTCTCTGAGGGTGTGACCCACCCACGCCTCCGGAACCTCCATCTCCTGCAGGCTGAAGTCCGTGCCGAGCTTCACGTAGTTCAGCAGCGCGCTCCGTGAGATGCGCTTGCCCAGGAGAATGCCGGACTCGCGCTCGGGGAAGATGGTCTCGGTGACACCGATCTTCTCGATCAGCCGGGCGTGAACCTGGGAGATCACCTTGACGTAGATCTCGCCCACACCGAGGTCACGCAGCACGAGTGTGGTCAGCGCGCTGGCCGTGATGTCCTGGCCGGTGCTGATGACCGCGGCGTCCGCGTCTTCGGCACCGACCCTCCGGAGGGTGCGCGCGTCCGTCCCGTCCCCCACGGCGGCACGCGTGACCAGGCGGGCGATGTTGTCCACACGGTCCGGGTCCCGATCCAGCGCGGCCACGTCGTGGCCGATCGCCTGGAGAACCTCGGCCACGGAAGACCCGAAGTTGCCGAGTCCCACGATCACGAACCGCTTCATTGGGGCATCCTCATCCGATGATCACATCCTCGTAGGCGAATCTGAAGTCCTTCGATCGCACGATGTCCTGGAGCGAGATCGCGGCCGCGACGCTCAGGGGACCCACCCGTCCGACATACATGAGCACCACCCCGACGAGCCTTCCGATGGTGGACAGGTGCTGCGTCACGCCCATCGAGAGCCCGACGGTGTTGAACGCGCTCACCGCCTCGAACATATAGGCGAGAAAGCTCCCGTGGGGCTGACCGAGCCCGGCGGGCTCGAGCTCGGTGACCGCCAGAATGAGGATCCCGAGCGTCACGACCGTGAACGCCATCACCACGAGGCCGACGGAGCGCTGGATCGTGTCCTCGGGGATCGAGCGCGTCCGGGTTTCGGCCACGTGCCGCCCGCGCAGCTTCGCGAATGCCAGCAGCGCCAGGACCGCCAGGGTCGTCGTCTTGATCCCCCCCGCCGTGGAGCCCGGCGACCCCCCGACGGACATCAGCAGGATCGTGAAGAAGTTGGTGCCCGGAGAGACGCTCGCGTAATCCACCGAGTTGAATCCGGCGGTGCGGGCCGTGACGCTCATGAAGAGCCCGTTCACCATCCGATCCACTGCGGGCATGCCTCCGAGCGTGTGCGTCCACTCGAGGGACGTGCACACCACCCAGCCCACCACGATGAGCACAGCCGTGGTGGCCAGGACCAGGCGGGAGTGGAGCGAGAGGCGCACCCGTTGGCCCTTCGAGCGGTTCCAGCCGAGGTGGAGCTCCTCCAGTGTCAGGAAGCCGAGGCCCCCGAGCACGATGAGCGCGGCGATGACCAGGAGCGTCAGTGGGGCGCTCTGGAAGCTCATCAGCGAGTCGGGGAAGGACGAGAACCCCGCGTTGCAGAACGCGCTCACCGACTGGAAGATGGCGTGCCAGACCGCCATGCCCGGCGAGAATCGGGGGAGCCAGAGCGCGGCGAGGAGTATCGCGCCCACCGCCTCGATCACGAACGTGAAGAGGACCACGTTGCGCACGAGGTTGTGGAAGTCGATCTCCGGAACCACCTCGGCCTGGAGGGCGGTCGTAGCCTCGTGGTGCAGCGAGAGGCGCCGTCCGAGCGCGAGGATGATGAGCGTCGTGAACGTGAGGATACCCAGCCCGCCGAGCTGGATGAGCAACAGAAGGAACGCTTCGCCCCAGAACGTGAAGTGGGTGGCCGTGTTAACCACCACGAGACCGGTGACGCAGACGGCGCTGGTGGACGTGAAGAGCGCGTCGACCCACGACAGCGGCTCACCGACGTACAGGCCCGGCAGCAGCTTCAGCCCGAGCGTGCCGAACAGGATGAGCCCCAGAAAGGAGCCTACCAGGAGCCGTGACGGCGTCAGCAGCCTTCGGAGCACGCTGCGCCGAGCTCGGTCGACGGTCCAGGTTCGAGGGTTGGTCAAGATGCAGTCGCCTTTCGTGCACGCGGGTACGGCCCGTCGCCCGCGGGTCGTACGCGCGGACGCGAAAAGCTACCGATGTTCCCGGCTCTCCGACACGCCCAGGCGCCCCGAGCCCACGAGGCGGGAGCTCCCCGAAGCCTATCGGCCGGCGACGAGCTTCCGAAGGCGAGCGAACGTAGAGTCGCCGGCCCCGGGCGGGGAATCCCCCTGCGGGGGTGGGGAACTCCGTTGTTGAGTTTATCCGCCTGCCCGCCCATGTTGCATCTTGTGGGTCGCCTGTTCCGTAACCGCCGGCCCCGACGCGCGCTCAGCGCATCTCGACATGCTCGCCTTCGGACCACGGAGCGTCCGTGACAGGCTCGGTTCGGGTTCCGCCAAATTGGCGTTTGGACCGTTCGGCGGCGGACTACGCCCGTACCGTGTCCCTCGCTCGGCTGAGCCGGTCTCACGCTCATGCCCTCTTCCGAGCCGCCGAATGAATCGGATCGAGGAGAAAGGCGGCGGAGGTTCCCCCCAAGAGGGAGCGGGACTGAAGCGGACGGCCCACGGCGAAATCCGCGCCCTGATCGTGGGCGACGACCCAGATGACACCGATCTCGTCGAGGAACTTCTATCCGACGTCGAGGGCTGGCTGCCGGTCGTATCCGTCTCCAGGTCGTACGAGGAGGGACTGGCCGCCCTCGTGACGGGGCCCGTGGACGTCTGCCTCCTCGCCCACCGCCTCGGGACGAAGACGGGAATCGACTTCCTGAGAGAGCCTGCCGTGGAGGCCTCGGGCGTACCCGTCATCCTCCTCGCCGGCGCGAGAACACGGGAGGTCGACGACCGGGCGCTGGAGGCCGGAGCCGCGGACTGCCTGCCGATGCAAGGCCTGACGCTGGCCGCCCTCGAGCGCTCGATCCGCTACGCCGTGGAACGGCGGCGGCAGGCCGAAGCGCGCCTCGAGCTCCACGCGAGAATCCTCGGCGCGGTGGGACAGGCCGTCATCGCCACGAACCTGGAGGGCGAGGTCATCTACTGGAACCGCGCGGCGCAGGCACTCTACGGGTGGAGCGAGGAGGAGGCTCTCGGTGGTCAAATCACGGAGCTGACCACGCCCCAGAGCAGCTTCGCCCAGGCCGAGCAGATCTTGGCGTCGTTCCGGGAAGGCACGAGGCGGACCGGGGAGTTCCCCGTCCGGCGCAAAGACGGATCCACCTTCCTCGCCCTGGTCACCAACGCGCCCATCCTCGACGCCGAGGGCCGTCCCCAGGGTGTCATCGGGGTCTCGTCGGACATCTCAGCCCTGAAGCGCACGGAGAGCGCCCTGCGAGAGCGCGTCAAGGAGATGAACCTGCTCCTAAGGGCGGGCCAGATCATCAATCAGCAGGTCAAGCCGCTCGAGGATCGCCTGCGTGAGCTTGTGGACGTTCTTCCTACGGGATGGCAGCACCTGGAGGTGACCGAGGCCCGGATCGTCCTCGATGATCTGACGGTCGCCACGGAGGGGTTCCGGGAGACCCCCTGGATGCTCAGCGCAGACATCCCGGGCGAGGAGCCGGGCCGGCTCGACGTGGTGCTCACGGAGGAGCGACCGGAGGAGGACGAGGGCCCCTTCCTGGCCGAGGAGGTGGAACTCCTCGAGACGCTCGCCCGGACCGTGTCGGACTCCCTCGAGCGGGACCGCCTGACGCGCGTCCTGGTTCAGACCGTGGCCAGCCTCGCCGAGGCGGTCATCGTCATCGACTCGCGGAACGGCGGGCAACGCATCCGTGACGTCAACCCGGCGACCGAACGGATCTTCGGGTACGGGCGGGACGAGCTCGTAGGCGAAACGACCGAGAAGCTGCACGTCGATCGGGCGTCGTTCCAGAGGTTCGCGGAGGAGGGGGATCCGGGTTTGGAGACCGAGGGAGTCTTCCATACCTCCTATCCCCTCAGACGCAAGGACGGGACGATCTTCGAGGCGGAACAGACCGTCACGCTCCTGGACCCGGAAGAGGGCCTCGAAGGGGGCGTGGTGAGTGTCATCCGGGACATCTCGGTGCAACGGCGGGTGGAAGCGGAAGCCCAGCGCGCCGAGGAGCGCTTCGGGGTCCTGAGCCGGGAGATCACGGACATCATCTCGGTCTTCTCGCCCGACGGGACCACGCTGTACACCAGCCCCTCCGGAGTGAGGGCCACTGGTTACACGCCCGAGGAGTTGGAGAACATGAACGCCCTGGTCCTCGTGCACCCCGACGACCGGCCCAGGGTCGCCGCCGTGCTCCGCCAGATTGGCGCCACGCCAGGCGCAACCGTTCGCGCCGACTATCGGGTGGTGATCCGCACGGGAGAGGTGCGCCACTTCGAGTCTGTTGCCCGCAATCTGCTCGACCATCCGGCCGTGGGCGGCATCGTGGTGACTTCCCGGGACGTGACCGAGCGCATCCACCTCGACGAGCGGCTGCGTCAGACCCAGAAGATGGAAGCCGTCGGGCGCTTGGCGGCGGGTGTCGCCCACGATTTCAACAACATCCTGACCGTGATTCGGGCACAGGCGGATCTGACGCTTCTCGACCTCGACGACCCTTCGCTGGCGGCCGAGATCGAGCTCATCCGGGACTCCGCGGATCGGGCCGCCGGGCTCACGAGCCAGCTCCTGGCGTTCAGCCGCGAACAGGTGCTGATGCCGCGCGTCGTGGACCTGGGTGAGGTCGTGCGCAGCATGGGCAAGATGCTCGACCGGGTCCTCGGAGAGGACATCAGCATCGTCTACCGCTTCGCCGACGGTCTACCACCGGTCGAGGTGGATCCGTCCCAACTCGAACAGGTGCTGCTCAATCTGGCCGTGAACGCGCGGGACGCCATGCCGGACGGAGGCCAGCTCACGATCTCCACCAGCGGGGAGACGCTCGGTCCCGAGGAGGCCGGAGCGCTGCCGGGCATGGTCCCCGGCCGCTATGCGAAGCTCTCGGTCGCGGACACGGGCGCGGGAATGAGCGGGGACGTCCAGGGGCACGTCTTCGAGCCCTTCTTCACCACGAAGGAGAGGGGGCGGGGCACGGGACTCGGCCTGTCCATGGCCTACGGGGTCATGAAGCAGAGCGGCGGGGGCATCCACGTCGAGAGCGTCCCCGGCTCGGGGAGCCGGTTCGACCTTCGCTTTCCCGCGGTCACGGGAGAGCCGGAGGACCTCACGGTGGCGCCGGCGCGGGAGAAGCCGGTCGAGGAACTCACGGGCACCGTGGTGCTGGTCGAGGATGACGACGCGGTTCGGCGGGTGACACAGACCATCCTGCGGCGGGCCGGCTTCCAGGTCAGCGCGGCTCCGGACGCCGAATCCGGCCTCGAGCTCATCGAGAGCCTCGGCGCGGTGGATGTGGTGCTGACCGACCTCATATTGCCGGGGATGAGCGGGCGGACGCTCGCGGAGCATGTCCGGAAGACCGCACCCGACCTCCGGGTCGTCGTCATGTCGGGCTACGACGCGGAGTCCCCCGGACACCGGAGCGGGCTCCCGAGGGATGTGGCCTTCCTCCAGAAACCGTTCACTCCGGAGGGGCTGCTCGGCGTGATCCGGCAGGCGCTGACCCGGAGCGGAGAGGCGGGGTCTCGAGCACGTCGTTCACGGTAGCCGCTTCGGTGGTGTACACCTCGATGCCGAGCGCCTCGAGCGACGCCCGCGCGTTGCGGCCGATCGCGCGGCACACGACACCGTCCAGGGCGTAGCCGGCCAGGCGGGTGGTGACCACGCACCGACCGTGGTCGTGATGGCGCTCCGGGTTCTCGAAGGTCTCGAGGCTCCCGGTCGCCGTGTCCACGACCGTGAACGCCGGCGCCTGTCCGAAATGGTCGCTGAGGCGGGCTTCCAGGCCCTCCTCACCTTCGGTGGGGATGCAGAGTCTCATGATGTCCGTCTCCCGGGCCACCCTCAATACGAGTGGGTCCCCAGGACGACTTCGTAGCCCAACTCCCGTTCCAACAAGATCTGCATCTCGTCGAAGTCGATCGGGCACTGAGCCGTCTCCATGGCGAGCTTCATGCAGGTCCCCAGGTGGATCACGTCGATGGGGCGCTCCAGATTGGCGGCCACCTCCCGGAGGAGCTTCACCCGGGGCACGGTGAGGCCCGGGCAGTCTCCACAATCCGTCATTCCGACCAGGTGGATCTCGTCGTCCGCGTACCGGGCGAACTCCCCATCGAGCTCGTCCATGGCTTTGTGGCACTTCGCGCAGGCGATGCAGGAATGGTCCTGAATCCTCTTGCAGAAGAGGATCGCGATGTTGGCCATGAGCTCGTCCTCCCTCCGGCGTGTGAGTGAATCCGTCCCGACGCACCTTCTCTTCGTCACCCTTGCGCCGTCGACGATCCGCGGGCCGGACCGCGAGACGATCGACCGCAGCACCGTGTCGCCATCGAAGATCAGGCGCATAAGCTGCGTTCACTGTCTCGGTACTGTGCCCGTTTCTCCTTTCTGTGCATATGCACAGTACTACGAAGCGCTCCGGGTGTCAATCGCCGACCTTCCCCTGCCCACCGGTCCGCCCCCAGGGCCACCGCCAATCCAAGCGCGGCGAGACCGAGCATCAGCAGGAGCGCCTGTCCGGGGAACACGCCCGGCATGACGGATGCCTCATCTCCACTGGTGGCGATCATGGCAGCCACGAGCGCCGCGCTACGCGAAGCTCTTGGTTGCGGGCGCGGGAATGAGCGGGGACGTCCAGGGGCACGTCTTCGAGCCCTTCTTCATCACGAAGGGGAGGGGCACGGGACTCGGCCTATCCATGGCCTACGGGGTCATGAAGCAGAGCGGCGGGGGCATCCACGTCGGGAGCGCCCCCGGGCGATCCGAATTGCCCTCCAGGCGATGCCTACCGGACAGCTTCCGGCGGTGGGACCGGCCCCGGGTGCCACTCCGGAAGTGGCGCCCAGGAGCCCATGACAGATCAGCTTTTCGCGGTTTCCTGCACGTACAGCTCCCCGCCCGAATCCCTGAACTCCCGTGCCTTCTCTTGCATTCCCGCCTGCGCGAAGTCCTTGATGTCCGCGGAGATCTTCATGGAACAGAAGCGAGGTCCGCACATGGAGCAGAAGTGGGCCACCTTGGCCCCTTCCGCCGGGAGGGTGGCGTCGTGGTACTCCTCGGCGCTGACGGGATCGAGCGCCAGGTTGAACTGATCGCGCCAGCGGAACTCGAAACGCGCCTTGCTGAGCGCGTCGTCCCACTCCTGAGCGCGCGGGTGGCCCTTGGCCAGGTCGGCGGCGTGGGCGGCGATTCGGTAGGTGATGACCCCGCGCTTCACGTCGTCGCGGTCGGGCAGGCCCAGGTGTTCCTTGGGCGTGACGTAGCAGAGCATGGCGGTTCCGTACCACCCGATCTGCGCCGCGCCGATCGCGCTGGTGATGTGGTCGTAGGCCGGCGCGATGTCCGTGGTGAGCGGCCCGAGCGTATAGAACGGGGCCTCGTCGCACCACTCGAGCTGCTTGTCCATGTTCTCCTTGATGAGATGCATGGGCACGTGGCCGGGCCCTTCGTTCATGACCTGCACGCCGTGCTCCCAGGCGATGCGTGTCAGCTCGCCCTGGGTCTTCAACTCGGCGAACTGCGCCTCGTCGTTCGCGTCGCGGATGCTTCCGGGCCTGAGCCCGTCGCCGAGCGAGAACGAGACGTCGTATTCCGCCATGATCTCGCACAACTCGCGGAAGTGCGTGTACGTGAAGTTCTCCTGGTGATGCGCCATGCACCACTTGGCGATGATCGAGCCGCCGCGCGAGACGATGCCCGTGAGCCGATTGGCCGTCATCGGGATGTAGCGAAGGAGCACGCCCGCGTGGACGGTGAAGTAGTCCACGCCCTGCTCGGCCTGCTCGACGATCGTGTCGCGATAGATCTCCCACGTGAGCTCCTCGGGCACGCCGCCCACCTTTTCGAGTGCCTGGTAGATGGGCACCGTACCGATCGGTACCGGCGAGTTCCGGAGGATCCACTCGCGGGTCTCGTGGATGTTCTTCCCGGTCGACAGGTCCATGACGGTGTCGGCGCCCCAGAGGGTCGCCCACCGGAGCTTCTCGACCTCCTCCTCGATCGAGGACGACACGGCCGAGTTCCCGATGTTCGCGTTGATCTTCACCTTGAAGGCGCGCCCGATCGTCATCGGCTCGAGCTCGGGGTGGTTGATGTTCGCCGGAATGATCGTGCGACCCCGCGCGACCTCGGAGCGCACGAACTCCGCCTCCATGCCCTCGCGTAGCGCCACGAACTCCATCTCCGGGGTGATCTCGCCCCGACGCGCATAGACCATCTGCGTCACGCCGCCGGTTCCGCGCAGCGTCCGACGGCGGAGCCCCTCCGGCATCTCCACCTCGGCGGCGGGCTCCCGGGTACGCTCGGTCTCGACGACGTCTCCGCGCTCCAAGATCCACTCCTCACGGAGCAGCGGCAGCCCCTGGCGCACGTCCATGTCGGCGGGGCCGCTCGTGTCGTAGACGCGCAGGCTCGGCTCACCGCCGCTCAGATGGATCTCCCTCATGGGTACGCGGACGCCTCGGCTCCCTTCCACCCACACCTTGTGGGAATTCGGGAAGGCTCCGGGATAGTCGGTACCCATGTCGGGTGTCTCGGGAGCGACCCTGCGGCCGTTTCCATTCGCGACGGGTAGGTCGTGGATCTCGCTCATGGCTGCGCCCTCCAGGGCAGGTACGAATCGTCGGACGGCGGACGAGAGAGATACAAAACGGCCGCGGACGACGCGACCACCGCCTCGCGGCGGTGCCCGCCCCGCGGCCACCAGGGGATGAAGGCTCCGGGGAGCCCACGTCGCCGCTCTCCCTCCGCCGGTTTCAACCGGATCAGGTTCCAAGGGTCGTTCTCAATCCCGCTGTGGGATGCCCCTGGCGGCACCCTGAACCTACGACGGTCACCGGCAGGGCAGAAGGGGGACGCGGGAATCCATCCCCGCGCCGCGGATACCACGGGCCGGGGCGTACCTTCGTCCGGGCGTGTCACCGGGAGCGTGCATCGGCCCGCACACCCGTGCAGGGTCTTGCACGGTTCCGGAGAAATGCAGCCGGTCCTGTCTATAGGCTAATCGTCTGTGCAGAAACGACTTACGATGGATGCACCCTCATGGCGCGCCCCTTGCCACTCTCGAAGACGACTGGATCGAACCTTCGAGCTCTCGACGAAAGCCCTTCATGATCGTACCCATTCTTCTCGCGGCCGGGATCGTCCTCGCCCCGATGGGGCCCGCGCATCCCGACAGCGTGCCTGCAGCTCAACGTCTCCAACCCGCCGTGTCCTCCCTCACGGCGGTCGGCCTCGAGCCCGCTACTGCCCACGTGCTCCAGGCCCCTGCGCTTCCCGTCCGGGCCGCCGCCTCCCCCGGCGCCCCGGGCGCGGAACCGCAGATCATCGACTACAGCGACGCCTACTACACCCGGCTGGCCATCCACAAGTGGGCCAGCTACCTCACGCTTCCGCTGTTCGTGGGGGAGTGGTACACCGGCAACAAGCTGCTGAAGGACAACCCCGCTCCCAGCTGGGCTCGTCCGACGCACCGTGCCATGGCGGGGGGAGTGGCGGCGCTCTTCGTGGTCAACACCATCACCGGCGGCATGAATCTGTGGGAGGGTCGTCACGATCCCTACGGACGCACGCGCCGCTTCATCCACGCGGGACTCATGATGCTCGCCGATGCGGGCTTCGTGGCCACCGGCATCACGGGCTACCACCTGCGGGGTCAATACGCCTTCCTCGGTCATGACAACAGAGCGCGGCACCAGCACATCGCGATGGCCTCGATGATCACGGCGCTGGTGAGCTACGCGATCATGCTCCCGCCGTTCCGGAAGGACTGACGTGGCCGCCCTCGCCAAGCATCTCGCGGACCTCTTCGGTCCGTGGATCGACTACTACGGAGGTTCGAGCGCGGCCGAGACGGTGGTGACGTTCCTCCATCTCGGAGGCCTGTTCGCCGCCGGGGGGCTGGCGTTCGCTCTGGACCGTGCGGTCCTCAGGAGCGGGCGCCACCCCCTCCCTCGCCGCGAGGACGTGGCCCGTGATATGGGACACGCCCACAAGGCCATCCTGCTCGGTCTCGGCGTGGTCGCGCTGAGCGGCCTCGCCATGACGGCGGCCGATCCCAAGACCTACATGGTCTCCAAGATCTTCTGGGTGAAGATGGGCGCGGTGCTGCTCCTGCTGGCCAACGGCTGGTTCCTCAAGCGCGCCGGTGAGCGTCTGGTCGAGGAGCCGGACGCGCCCACCGCCTTCAGGCGGCTGCGAAGGGCCGCCGTGAGGAGCATGGGGCTCTGGGCCGTGACGGTGCTCGCCGGCGTGGCCCTCACGGTGTACGGCTGACCTGCTGACGATACGAGGAGCTCTGAACGATATGACGATGTTGAAGCTACCATCCGTCGAGTCCGCCGAGCCGGCGGAGGAGACGTGCGACGCGTGTGGCTCGTGCCTCGGGCGGCGGGAATTCTTGCGTGTCGGCTTGGGCGCGACGGTGGCGGCCGCCGTCCTTGCCACCCTGCCCGAGGCGCTTGCCGCCGCACCCGTCCGTTGGATCCGGGCGACGGGAGGCAACGACGACGAGCCACGCTATCCGGTTCCCGAGGAGGATGGGGTCCACATCGACCGCGACCAGGAGATCATCCTGGTGCGTTACCAAGGGATGCTCGCGGCGTTCGCGCTCTCGTGCCCGCATCAGCGGGCGATGCTGCACTGGCGTGAGAAGGACCAGATCTTCCGGTGCTCGAAGCACCACTCCGAGTACTCCCCCAACGGCGTCTACCTCAAGGGACGCGCCACCCGGAACATGGACCGCTACGCGATCTCGATCCAAAACGGGCAGATCGTGGTGGACAAGAGCACGGTCTTCCACAGTGACGACGACCCCCAAGGCTGGGCCTCAGCGGAGGTGCCCGCACCATGAACAACGAGAATACCGCATCCAGGAGCCTGACCCTGCCCATGCTGGGCGGCCACGACGACGTCGTCGGCCCCCGAGACGACGGCGTGGATCGCCGGGGCTTCCTGACCGAGAGCATCCGGATCGCCGTTCTCTCGGTCCTGGCTGCCTCGTGCGGCAACCTCGGCTCACCGACCGGGCCGAGCCTGGGCAGCGACGTCACCATCAAGCTGTCCGACTATCCCGCGCTGGGGCAGCAGGGCGGCGTCATCAGCTTCAACCAGAACGGCTATCCGCTGGCCGTCGCCAACCTGGGAAGCAGCACGTACGGCGCCTATTCGCTCGTCTGCCCGCACCAGGGCGGTCTGGTGCAATGGACCGGGAATCAGTTCATGTGCACGGTGCACGGAGCGCGCTTCGGCATCCAGGGGAACTGGCAGGGGGGCCAACCCACGGGGAACCTGCGATCCTACCAGACCATCTACGACGCGCAGGCCGGCACGCTCACCATCAAGGCGTAGGCAGCTTCTGGGCCGGTCCGTGTCCGGCGTGCCTCGGGCCTCCCGTGTCGGAGGCCTCGGGACTCGGGGGTCCCTCAGCGGATGTCGAGCTTCTCGAGCTTGTACCAGAGCGTACGGACGCTGATGCCCAGCAGACGGGCGGCCTGGGTCTTGTTGTCGCCCGTCCGCTCGAGCGCGGCCTGGATGGCCGCGCGCTCCGCGGAGGCGACGGCATCGCTCAGCTGCACGACGCTACCGGCTCCTGCCGGAGCGGAGCCCGGGCCCTTGCCCGCCGGATAGAGCTCGACGGCCGCTTCTTCGACGAGGCCGTCGTCCGACAGGATGACGGCCCGCTCCACCACGTTCATGAGCTCCCGGACGTTTCCCGGCCAGTGATACGCGCGAAGCTTCTCCCGCACGCCGGGTCCCAGCCGGGCCTTGACGCCCAACCGGTGGCCGAAGCGGTCGAGCGCGAGCCGCACCAGATGGTCTATGTCCTCGGGTCGCTCGCGCAACGGCGGGATCTGTACCGGGAACACGTTGATGCGGTAGTAGAGGTCCCTCCGGAAGCTCCCCTGCTCGACCAGGGCCTCGAGGTCGCGGTGTGTCGCCGCGATCACCCGCACGTCGACCTTGCGGGTGACGTTGGAGCCCAACCGCTCGACCGTGCCCTCTTCCAGCGCGCGCAGGAGCTTGGGCTGCAACGCGAGCGGCATGTCGCCGATCTCGTCCAGGAAGAGCGTGCCGCCGTCGGCGACCTCCACCTTGCCCGGCCGGTCCTTCACGGAGCCCGTGTAGGCACCGCGCGAGGCGCCGAACAGCTCGGCCTCGAGCAGCTCGCCCGGGATGGCCGCGCAGTTCACCGCGACGAACGGTCGGTCGCGCCGGCCCGAGCGGTGGTGGAGCGCACGGGCCACGACCTCCTTGCCCACCCCGGTCTCTCCGGTGACGAGCACCGTGGTGGGCTGTCCGGCGACCTGCCCGACCAGCGAGAGCACGCGCGTCATCGCCCGGCTTTCCGCCACGATTCCCCCGGACTCGGGCCCGGCGACCTCCTCGAGGTCGGCCGCCTCGACCTCGGAGCGACGCGCCTCCAGCGCCCGCACGATCAGCGCCTCGAGCTCCTCCATCCCGAACGGCTTGAGCACGTAGTCGAAAGCGCCGGCCTTGATGGCCTCCACCGCGCTCTCCACGGTGCCGTAGGCCGTGATGAGGATGACGGGGACATCCGGACGCTCGCGGCGGACGTCGGCCAGAAGCTCGAGCCCCGAGCGTCCCGGAAGCTGGAGGTCGGCCACGACCAGATCCACCGGCTCCCGGGTCATGAGCTCCTGGGCGTCCTCCGCCGAAGCCGCGGTCGAGCACGCTGAAGCCCCGGTCCTCCAGCGCCATCTCCACGATGCGCCGGATCCGCGGCTCGTCGTCGACCACCAGGAGTGTCTCGTTCATCCTTTCTCCGATCGCATCCACGGGCAGGGTCACGCTGACGCGCGTCCCCCGCCCCGGCTCGCTCTCAACTTCGATGGTTCCGCCATGAGCCTCCACCAATTGCCTCACGATGGGAAGCCCCAGACCCGTCCCGGACGGTGCGTGGTGAACAGCGGCGTCCAGATCTCGGCGAGGTGCTCCGGAGGAATGCCGACCCCGTCGTCCTCGACTTCGAGCACCACGGACCCGTCGGAGTGGGCCGTGCACACGGTGACGACGCCCCCACCCTCACATGCGCGGACACCGTTGACCACCAGATTGACCACGACCTGGCGGAGCTGGTCGGCGTCCCCGTCGAGGGCCGTGGCGCTCGCCGTCCAGAACGAGCCGCACGTCCTTCTCGGCGGCCTCGGCCTCCAGCGCGACAGCGCATCCTCGCAGACGCGCGCGCAGATCCATCGCCCTCAGTACGGGGGCGGAGGGGCGGCCGAATACCAGGAGGTCGTCCACCAGACGGGCGAGGCGCTCGACCTCCATCTGGAGCATCTCGCTCACCTCGCGCTGGCGCGCGTCTGCCTGGGTCGAGCGGGCGAGCATCTCGGTGCCCGGCCCGCAGCACGGACAGGGGCGTGCGGATCTCGTGGGCCAGGCTCTTGGTGAGCATGCCAACCGCGGCCAGCGACTCGCTCCGGGCCAGCTCCTCCCTGGCATGCTCGAGGCGGACGATCATGGCGTCCATGGCGTCGGCCAGGACCCGGACCTCGTCGGGGGGCCCACCGGGAGACCGGGGGCAGGGGCTCGGGACTGCGGGCATCGAGCTCCCGGGCGGCACGGGTCAGGCGGCCGAGGCCCGAGGTGGCCGACCGGACCACCAGGAGCGCGCCGGGGAGCGTGAGCAACAGGAAGACCGCCGCCAGCGTGACGAGCTGGCGTGCCGCTCGCCCGGAGCTCCGCGGTGACCTCGGCGCGGGCCCTCGCGACCCCTACGCTCAGGGGGCCGGCGACCGTCTCGGTCGTATCGCGCGCCCAGAGGTAGTCGTCCACGGAGCCGCGCACGTCGGCACCCCGAAAGAGCACGGCGCCGCTCGCGTCCCGAAGCTCGAGCGTTCGCAGCTCGAGCGGGAGCGCTCCGGCGAGGAATCGCTCCAACGGGGTCCAGACCGCCACGCGACCCAGCACGCCGCCGTCAACCCGGGAGACGACGTCCGCCGTGGACACGAGCGTTCCGTCCCCGGACCCGGACCCGGACCCGGACCCGTGGACGGTGAGGCCCGGCCTGGGCGCGTCCACCGCGTGCAGCACCACGGCGGGGAGCGGTGGCGCCGTGCCGGCCAGCCGCGCCGGGTCGGACGCCGACAGCAGACGGTCGGGGAGCCGCATCGCCACGGCCTGGGTATTCTCGTCGAGCATGCCGGCGAGCTCGGCCAACGAGCCGGAGAGTCGCTTGTCCACGTCGTCGACGGCCAGGTCCTGGGACGTCTCGAGACCCGCCCAGACCGAGGTCAGACGCGCCCGCTCGGCCAGAGCCGCGCCCAGGCGTTCGGCGGCCACGCCCGCGTTGACCTGGAGCGTATGATAGGTCTCGTCTACCAAGCGCTCCCTGCCCACGCGATATTCGCGCACGGCGACGGCCACCGTGGCCAGAACCATGAACACGGCGAGGAGGAGCGCGAGCCTTCCGCCCAGCGACCCGAGCCACGGCAGCGGACCCGCCGCACGATCAGGCAAGGACTCGACACGGTGCACCAGAGACGCGCTCTCTCCTCCGCCGGAACGTCCCGGCTCCGGTGGGCTTCGGTCTTCGGGGCGGCCCTCGCCGCCCTGCTGGTCCTTGTACACCCGGTGTCCGCTCAGCTTCCCGCACCGGCCGTGACCGCCGGGGCGCCGTTCGTATGGGGTGGTTACGCGAGCGTCACGTTCAATCACTCCGACCATCCGCGAGCCAACGGAAAGCGCTACGACGTCAGCGAGTTGGCGGCCGCACTCATGGCCTGGGGTGAGCTCTCGAGACGTGCAAGCTATTTCGTCGAGATGGACATGGCCAAGCGCACGTCCGAGACCTGGACCGGGCGCGAGACCGAAGAGGACCTGATTCCGGTGCGGTTGTACCTGGAATACGCGGCCAACGACCTCCTGCGCCTCCGCGTCGGACGCTTCCTCACGCCGATCGGCCAGTGGAACGAGATCCACGTCGAGCCGCTCACCTGGACCCCCATTCGCCCCCTGGCCACCTATCGCCCGTTCGCCAAGAGCCTCACGGGCGTCCTGCTCGCCGGCCAGGGCTCGCTGAAGGGCCACGATACGGGCTATGCGCTCTTCTGGGCGCCGGGCCTCGACTTCGACAACGACATCGAGTCCTCCGAAGAGAGCTCGTTCGTGAAGGCCGTGGGCGCCCGCGTCGCCTCCGAGCTCCACCCGGACCTGTACCTGGGTGTCAGCGTCGCCCGCGTCCGGAGGTCGAGGCCGATCTACCTGGACGAGACGAACGGCGTGCCCGAGCCGATCGACCAGGAGGACCACGCCGACCGGACGCTCGTCGGCGCGGACCTCCGCTGGACCAGCACCCGCGCCGAGCTCCTTGCGGAAGGCAACTGGCTGGAGGCGCGCGGAGACGCCCCGTACGAGGGAGGAGCCTACCTCCTGGCCTCTCTACGGGTCGCGGGCTCGCTCTGGGCCGTCGGAAAGGGCGAGGTGTACAGCCCGGTGGACGGATACGAAGTCACGATGGGCTATGGCGGTCTCACCTATCGCCACGGGCCCCACCTCGTCGTGAAGCTGGGACGCCAGTTCACGAGCCGACCCTCGCACCGCATCCCGGACGGATGGTTCCTCTCCTTCTCGTCGCTCTTCTGAGCGCGGGGGCGGGGACCACGCGTCCGCCGCCCGCCGTCCAGGACTCGCTCTGCGTGGTGGCGCACGTGCCCGAGGACACCCTCGGCGCCCGCGTTACCCTCGTCCGGCGCATCTTTCTGCTGCGCCAGCGGTTCTGGCCGGACGGGACCCCGGCCCACCCGGTCAACCTGCCCGCGTCGTCACCGCTTCGCGAGCGTTTCTCGCTCGCCGTGCTCGATGAGTCGGTGCAGGATCTCGCACCGTATTGGAACGAACGCTACTTCCACGGGACCCGGCCACCGTTGAGCGTCGCGTCGGAAAAGGCGGTGCTGCTCTTCGTCGCGCGCACGAAAGGAGCGGTGGGCTACGTGGACGGGCCTCGAGCGGACTCCCTACCCGAAGGAGTGGGGAGGTTGTTCTGTCTTTCAGACACCCTGGCGAGCCGGCCCTAGGACCATCCTTGTGCAGAGCTTCCCTGGGCCCGACCGGCTCCGCTCACCCTCCTCCATCCCCACTCCCGCTCGCCGAGCCCTGGTCCGAGCCCACGGCGATCGTGTTGATCTCCGGCTCACCGGACCCGTCCACCCCCACCGCCGTGCGCGTGACCCCGTTGGGGTCGCTGAAGATCATCCGCGACGACCCGTCCGGGGTGAGGGCAAACACCCCGCGAGCGACCGACCCGCGGTCGGCGAAGACCAACGTCGTGGTTCCGTCGGCGAGCAGCCCGAGGATCGCCCGGGCCTCCCCTTCCTGATCCAGGAGGCTGACTCCCGGCGATCCGTCGGGGAGCACCGAGACGCGCAGTCTCTGGCGGCCACCCGCGTCGGACAGGGTGAGGCTCGTCCCTCCATCGTCACGAAGCCCGAGAGTCGCCCGCTCGACACCGTCGCCGTCTTTCAGCACGAACGCGCCCGCCTCGACGCTGGGGGCCACCGTCCCCGCATGGATGGTGTCTCGCGTCTGAAAGGCGACGACCAGCGCAACCAGAAGCGCGACACCTCCCAGCGCGGGCGACCAGCGGGCGACGCCCGGACGTGCCTGACGTGCCTCGAGCTCCTCGATGCGTCGCTCCAGACCGGCACGCAGCTCGCGCAGCCGGTACTCGGCGTCGGTGGAGGCCTCGTTCATCATCATCACCCCTCTGCTGGACGAGGAGCGCCACCCGAGCGCCCCATGGAAACGAAGTACGATTCGCACGCGCGGCGGAGCAGCTCCGCCGAAAGCTCGGGACGGGACCCCTGGAAGGTCGCGATGTCACAGACGTGGTCGACGATGTCCCGGGGGTGGCATCCCCGCGGAAAGGCCCGTCCCGTGGCGTAGTACTCCCGACGAATCAACTCGGGCGCCGAGGCGTCGTAGTCCAGGCCGCGCTGGTCACAGCACATGGCGAAGATCCGATCGAACTGGTCGGGCTCGGGATCCTGCACATGGATCTTGTAGTGGATCCGGCGCAGGAACGCCTCTTCGACGAGCTCGGACGGCTCGATGTTGGTCGAGAAGATCACCAGGCAATCGAAGGGCACGGTGATCTTCTTGCCACTGTGCAGGCTGAGGTGATCCACGCGGTGCTCGAGGGGCACGATCCACCGGTTCAGCAGCTCCCTCGGAGGCACCCTCTGTCGACCGAGGTCGTCGATGACCATGACGCCCCCGTTGGCCTTCAGATGGATCGGTGCCTGATAGGTGCGGCTGAACGGATCGTAGCGCAGATCGAGCTGATCCAGGTCCAGCTCTCCGCCCGCCACCACCACGGGCCGCCTGACCAGAACGAATCGGCGGTCGTGCTCCGCCACGTCACGCACGAGGGCCGGGCCGGACGAAGCGTCGTCGGACTCTTCGACGAGCTCGTGATGGGCCGGGTCGAACAGCACCATCGTGAGCCCGTCGAGCTCGACGGCGAACGGAACGAAGAACGCGTCCCCGAACGTATCGGCGATCCCCCGCGCGATTCGCGTCTTCCCGTTGCCCGGGTCCCCGTAGAGGAAGAGCGACTTTCCCGAATTCACGGCGGGCCCGAGCACGTCGAGGAAGCCATCGGGAAGGACGAGGTCCGACAAGGCGGCCTCCAGCCGGTCGCGCTCGATGCGAACCGACGAGACGGACTGTCGAGCGACACTCTCCAGGTACTGCGCCAGGGGCACGGGCGCGGGCCCCACGTACCGATTCGCGGTCAACTCTTCGAGGGCACGGACGTGACCCGCGCTCGTCAGGGCGAATCGATACGAGCTGCGTGAGGGCCCGTCGGTCTCGCGGACCTCCACGAGGCGGCTGTACTGCAGGTCTCCCAGCAGCTCGTCGGCCACGACGAAAGGCAGGGCCACCGCGTCCGCCAGCTCGAACCCGCTCAGCCCCTCGCGTTGGTGGAGCGTCTTGAGCATCAGGCCGGAGACCAACTCCCTGGAGAGGCCCGTATCCTCCAGAGAGCCGATCGCCGGCGGATAAGCCATTGGCGCAGCGGCTGGCAGCCGTTCCCGCACGGCGGACGTCGACGTCACAGGACTTCCTCCTGGAAGATGAGACGGTCACCGGGGCGTGTGTCCGTCTGCGCCAACTCGCCGGCGCGCAGCTCCAGGGTCGCCTCCGTGCCGCGCGCTCCGCGAGCCAGCCGTCCGGGCCCGAGGGCCGGCCTCGTCGAGACCACACATCCGTCGCCGTCGAGAAAGACGACGTCGATGGGGAAGCGCATCCCGATCGTGTGGACTGCGTTGCACGGAGCGAGCAGGATGCCCTCGTCGGGATCCAGGGTGCGTCGGCCGAGCAGGCCGAGGGCGCGTCTCCACCAGCGGTCGGCGACACTGACCCACGACGCCACCTCGGCGCCCGACCTCCCGTTTCTGACCCGTACGATCTTCATGGGGCCCCCGTCTCAGAGGTTCAGAAGCTGTTCCAGGACCTGGATCACGGCGGGCGTCAGGATGACCACGAAGAGCGCCGGGAAGATGAACAGCACCAGCGGAAACACCAGCTTGATCGTCGTCTTCGCCGCGGCTTCTTCGGCGGCCTGCCGCCGCTTGGTCCGAAGGGCGTCCACGTGGACGCGCAGAGACTGCGCGATCGAGGTCCCGTACCGGTCGGCCTGCGCGAGCATGGTCACCAGCGACCGGACGTCCTCGAGCTCGCTCCGGTCTCCCAGCCTGGACAGTGCCTCGCCCCGCGGGGTTCCCGCCCGGATCTCGAGATTCACCATGGCCAGCTCGGCGCTCAGCACTGGGCTCATGTGACGCACCTCTTCGGCCACGCGCACGAGCGCTTGATTGAGCCCCATGCCGGCCTCCACGCAGGCCACCAGCAGGTCGACCATGTCCGGAAGTGCGAGCTGTACTTCAAGCCAACGCCGCGTCCTCCGTCTCGCCACGTACCACTGTGGAACGATCCACCCGAGGGCAGCGAGCCAGGCTCCGAGGAACAGAAGGCCCGCCAGCCGGACGCCCACGATGCCACCTGCCAGGAGCACGCCGCCGCCGAGCATCGCCGCCAGCAGCACCCGCGCGCCCAGGTAGTAACGCACGACGTCCGGATCCCAGAAGCCCGCCTGGACCAGTCGCTTCCGCATGTGGTCCATCTCGGGCTGACCGCGCTCGATCCGTTCTCCGATCTGGCGAAGCACCGCCTCCAGCCGCTGCCGCTGCTTGCGCCTGCGGCGGCGTTGACCGACCGCAAACGGCCCGACCCCCACCTCCCGGAGGTGCGTGAGCTCACGGTTCACCGCTCGCGCGGGAGTGAACCAGATCTGGAACAGTCCCACCATCACCAGCGTGGCCGAAAGACCTGCGAAGAGCGCGACGACGTAGGGCATGGCTCAGTACTCCACGGCCACGATCTTGCGGATCCACAGGAACCCCACGAGCTGCAGGAGCACCGCGAGCCCGAGAAGCGCTTTCCCGATGGGATGGGTCAGGAGGATGTTCATGTAGTCCCTGTTGACCAGGAAGATGAACACGCCCACGAAGATGGGCAGGGCAGCGAGGATGTACCCGCTCATGCGGCCCTGCACCGTGTAGACCCTCACCTGCCGACGGATGGTGAAGCGGGCGCGCATCGTGGCGCCCACGTGCTCCAGGGTCTCGGCCAGATTCCCGCCGACCTCGCGCTGCACGAGGATCGCGGTGATGAGGATTCTCACGTCCGGGAGATTGATACGGTCGCCGAGTCCCAGCAGGGCGTCCTCGAAGGGAAGGCCGAACCGCTGCTCCTCGAACACGGCGCGGAACTCCGAGGCGACGGGCTCGGGCGACTCCTCGGCGAGCATCTTGAGGCCGGCCGAGAGCGGATGTCCCGCTTGGACCGCCCGTTTGAGGTGGTCGATCGCCCCGGGGAGCTGTGCCTCGAGCGCCGCGACCCGCTTGGCGGCTTTCCGATTCACGTGGAGTCGCGGGAGCCAGGCGCCCACGAGCAGGCCCACGAGAGCTGCGAGCGGAGCGTGCGTCGCCAGCCAGAGGAAGACGCCGAAGACGAGCGCCAACAGCGTCGTGTACAGCGCGAAGCGCTCGACGGGCCAGTGCAGGCCCGCCTGGGCGATCCTGTCCTCCACCCCATGGAATCCGGGCATGATGCTGATCAACCGCTGCAGCGGGCGCTCGGCCTCGGGGGGGCGCAACACGGGCTGGCTGGTCGCCTCCGTGCGTAGATTCTCGAGGTCCCGAAGCGCCTCCGAGACCGAGCGACGGTTGCGCAACTCTCGCATGACGCTCGTGGCCGACACCACCGAGAGCACGGCGAGAACCGCCGCCAGGGCGCAGAGGATCGCGAAGACCCGAGGATCGGAGGACATGTCGCGTCTCCTAGGCCGTCGCGGCGTACAGGTCGCTGAACATGCTGGCGGGCAGGGCGAATCCGTTCGCCTTGAGCCGGTCGGCGCACTTCGGCCGGATACCGGTCGGGCGAATCTGGCCGATCACGTTTCCGTCCTGGTCGATACCCTCCTGTCGGAACTGGAAGATCTCCTGGAGCGTGATCACTTCACCTTCCATCCCGACGATCTCGGACAGCTGTACCAGGCGTCGCTTCCCGTCGGAGAACCGCGCGAGCTGGACGACTACGTGCACGGCACTGGCGATCTGGTTGCGCACGGCCCGATCCGGGAGGTTGAGGTTCGCCATCGCAACCATGGTCTCGAGCCGGTTGAGCGCGTCGCGCGGTGAGTTCGAGTGCAGGGTCGTGAGGGAGCCGTCGTGCCCCGTGTTCATGGCCTGGAGCATGTCGATGGCTTCCGACCCACGAACTTCGCCCACCACGATCCGGTCCGGGCGCATGCGCAGGGCGTTGATCACGAGTTGCCGCTGGCCGACCGCTCCCTGTCCCTCGACGTTGGGCGGGCGAGTTTCCAGCCGGACCACACGCGGCTGGCGGAGCTGGAGCTCCGCCGAGTCCTCGATGGTGATGATCCGCTCGGTGGGCGGAATGTACGACGACAGGATGTTCAGCAACGTCGTCTTGCCCGCGCCCGTGCCCCCCGAGATCAGAACGTTCAGGCGCGATTTTACGACAGCGTTCAGGAACTCCCCGAGCGGCGCCGTCATCGTGCCCATGTCGACGAGGTCCTGGGCGGTGAGGACATCGTCCTTGAACTTCCGGATCGACAGGTGCGGTCCGTCGATGGAAAGCGGAGGGATGATGGCATTGACGCGCGATCCGTCCTGAAGACGGGCATCCACCATGGGGGAGGAGTCGTCGATGCGGCGGCCGACCCCGGAGACGATCCGGTCGATCACCTGCATGAGATGCCGGTCGTCCTGGAAGCGGACATCCGTGTCGTAGAGCTTCCCGCCCCGCTCCACGGTCACGTGGGAGTACGTATCGACCAGGATGTCCGAGACGCTCGGGTCTTCCATCAACGGCTGAAGCGGGCCCAGACCGAAGATCTCGTCCAGAACCTGGGAGATCAGCCGGTCCCGTTCCTCGACGTTGAGAGGGATGGCCTCCTGCTCCAGGAGGTCCTTGACCACCCCGGCGATGGTGCGGTTCACCTCGTTCCGGTCCAGGCGGTCGAGGTTGGAGAGGTTCAACCGCTCGAGCAGGAGTCGGTGGATCCTCGTCTTCACGTCCCGGGGGCGGTGCTTGTCTCCCAAAGCCCCGTTGGCGCTGTTGTCGAGGGCATGCCCCTTGGGCTCATCCGGCAGGCCGACGCCGTCGTCGAGAGACGTCGGCGCGGGCTTCGCGGGCGTCGTCTTCATGCGCCACTCAGGCATGGTTCATCGCCTCGCGAGCCGTGTCGATGCGGCGGCCCGAGGCAGCCCCGAAGAGCCGCCCGAACAGGCTGCCCCGTCGTTTCACCTTTCCGGAGCGACCGGCGATCCTCGCGGCGAGTTCCGCGATCTCCTGCGCGTAATGCGTCCTTCCGTGGAGCACCAGGGGCCTGCCAGTGCTCAACGACTCGATCACAGTGCTGAAGTCGTTGGTCAGGGTGCCATAGACCGGAAGGCCCACGGTGGACTCGATGTCGTCGAGCGACACCAGGGCATTTCGGCTGTACCGGTTGACGATCAACCGGATCCGCTGCTCGCCGCCCGGCGTCATCTCCTTCAGGATGGGCATGCAGCGCTTGAGGTTGCGCAACGAGCACAGGTCGAGATTCGTGATCGCGAAGATGTGATCCGCGGGGCGCATGGCCGCGAATGCCGGCGGCGCCAGCGACTTCGACGTGTCCACGACCACGTAGTCGTACTGGTGGCGCAGAAACGAGATGACGGAAGAGATCTGTTCCGGCGTCACGGCCTGCCCGGTCTCGGGCTCGAACGGAGCCGACAGTACGTGCACGCCCGATTCGTGCCGCTCGATGTAGGACGCGAGCAGGTCCTCGTCCATCCGGTGGAAGTTCTTGAGCAGGTCCACCAGGTGGAACCGGGGCTTCAGGCCCATGAACGACGCGATCTCGCCGAGCTCCAGGTCCAGATCGACCAGGAGGGTCTTCCGGCCCGTCAATCGGTGTAGCTCGATGCCGACGTTCATGGCCACGGTGGTGCATCCCGTGCCGCCCTTGGGGCTGAAGAATGCCAGCACCTTGCCTGGAGCTCGACGCGAAGATCCCTCGCCGGCCAGGCCCAGCCTGTGGAGCACCCTGTCGAGAGCGTCGCCGAGCTCGTCCGGGGGAGACTGTCTCTCGAATACCTCCGATACGCCGGACCGCATCGCCTCCAGGAGCTGGCTCTGGGAGAGCTCCGGTCCCAAGGCGATGATGCCCACGCCCGGAAGGGTGTGCATGAGGATGCCGGCCAACCGGATCCCATCGTCCGGATCCGGTCCCAGGTCCAGGAAGACGACCCGGGGATCGTACTGCTGGATGGGGCTCATCGGCTCGCGGAGAAGTGCGTCCGGAGTGGAGTCCGTCTCGAGGCCGACATCCACCTGGCCGCGCGTCGCCTCCACGACGCCGTGCACCTTCGCCCGGAGCGATTCGTCTGCCGCGATGAGCGCGGCGCGGACCGGCTCGCTAGTTCCGTCGTTCGTCATCCTTGCGGCCTCGTTGGGAGATTTCATCGGATGAGCCGGAGCCTCTTCACGAGGGAGCCGGTCCGGGTCCCCGCGTCGGACGTGGAGCCCGAGGCGGCCACGTAGTACATGAACCGTCCCACGACCGGATCGTGCGGGGACGCCTGCTCCTCGATGAAGAAGCGGGCGAAGTTGTTGAACCGGATCGTCTGGCGTCCTCCCTTTACGATCTCGGTGGGATCGAAGAGGGCCACCGTGATGACCCGCGGACTGTGGTTGCCGAACGAGCTGACGACGCGGTTCTTGCCGTCGTCCCAATAGGCGTCGGGGTCCTGGGCGATCAGCGCGGCCACCCCGTCCGCCGTGGGGCCCACCATGTTCCCGGGCTCGATCTCGTAATCCGTGTCCAGATTGATCGGGGAGGCGTTGCAGCTGCAGATGTTCCGGCGGTACGCGGCACCGCCACGGCCCTTGGGACCTCCGCCGCCGTTGCCGCCACCACCGTTCGCGTTGCCACCGCCATTGCCGCCGGCGTTGCCGCCCGCGCCACCGTTTCCACCGCCATTGCCTCCGGCGTTGCCACCGCCATTGCCTCCGGCGTTGCCACCCGTTGCCACCGTCTTCCACCGGCGTTGCCGCCCGTTCCACCATTACCGCCGCCGTTGCCCCCGCCCGTTACCGCCGCCATTGCCTCCACCGTTTCCGCCACCGTTGCCATGCCGGCGTTGCCGCCCGTTCCACCGTTACCGCCGCCATTGCCCCCGGCGTTGCCGCCTGTTCCACCGTTTCCGCCATTGCCGCCGCCATTGCCTCCGGCGTTGCCACCGGCGTTGCCACCGTTCCCATTCCCCTTTCCACTGCCGAGGACGTCGTTTCCGGCCCGATCCTCACCACAATCGGGCTGATTCGCGTCGACCGGCAGCACCCAGGGATAGAAGAAGGAGGGGACGAAGGCCGAGTGCGGATCGGTCGCCTTGATCATGATCCGGCGCCCGTAGTCCTTGTGATAGCTCGCGCCGCTCGCATCCGGGAAGAAGTCCCGCCACTCGCTGCCGTACCCGGTCTCGGCCCCGGCCCCGGCGCCATCGCCGGAGTAGCCCTCGTAGCGGTCACGGCCGGGGTCGAAATGCCAGATCTCGCCGTCGTCCCAGATCCGATTGTGATTCGTGTCGTCGTTGGTCTCGTCCCACATGTCGGGAACGGCGAACGGCTTCAGACACTGGGCCGTTCCGGCGTCGGACGCCTGCGCGGTGGCCTGGGCGCCGATCGGGACCTCCGTCTCCCCGATGAGGCGAGCGAACCAGGTGGAGACGCCGGCCCGCCGAATGCCCACCGTGACCGTGGCGCTGTCTGGGTTGACGACCACACTGACCTCGGACTCCGTGATCCCCTCGTTCCGGATACGGTTCTGGATCGCGTAGGCGACGGCACGCTCCCGGGCGGGTTTCACCGCCTCTCGGGCCGGGAAGTCCAGGAATGCGCTCGCACCCGCCAGTGCGGCCGAGTCCGCCGCGCGCTGTGCCTCGCTCCGTGCATTGAACAGCATGCCCACGTCGATGCCGAGGGCCAGCAGCGACACCAGCGCCGCCAGGCTGACGGCAACCAGTGCCACGGCCGATCCGCGGTCATCGGACCACAGAGATTTGAGTCGGCGTCGCATGGTGGCTTCCTCGGTTCGGGTGGACGTGTCGGCGGACGGTGGGTACACGCCTCAGCCGCCGGTTCCGGTTCCGGTCCGCACGGCGATCGTGTCGACATCGAACGGCGGCCCGCGCATCTTCTTGTCCCATTTCCAGTCCGCAGGCTCACCGGTGGGCACGGGGATGGCCTGGTCGCTGGGCTGCACCAGCCGCGGCGTCACGATTACGAGAAGCTCGGTGCGCTTCTGCCGCATCTCCTTGGAACGGAAGAGCGCGCCGAGAATCGGGATGTCTCCGAGCAGTGGGAGCTTGTCGATGTTCTCCTGCATCGTGTTGTCCATGAGCCCGGCGATGGCCAGATGCTGGCCCTCCTTGAGCTCGATCTCGGTCTCCGCCCTGCGGGTCAGGATCGTCGGGATCTGGAACCCGGCCATGCTCAAGCCACCCGCGAAATCCAGCGAAGAGACTTCGGGAGCGATCGTCAGCCGGATGTTGCCGATGTTCGTCACGCGTGGCGTGAAATCCAGGCGGACCCCGAACTCGCGCCACTGGATCGTGACGGCGTTGCTTGCCGACCCACCCTGGATGGTCGGGAAGGGAAACTCTCCGCCCGCGAGGAAGGAGGCTTCCTGGCCATCGAGCGCGATGAGGTCCGGCTCGGCGAGGCTGCGGAAGTCGCCGTGCGACTTCAGAGCGCGGATGAGCGCGCTGAGCTGCGCGTCGGTGTTGATGAGCGAGAGGTCGATATGGCCGTCACTGTCCGTGCCGGCCGACCAGGTCCCGTCCGTGGACAGCTTGTGCGGATTCACGGCCTGGAGAACGTTGTTCCCGAGGCTGGACAGCGCGTTACGGCTCACCTCCGCGAAGCGCACCTCCAGCAGGATCTGGCGGGGAGCGGGGGTTTGCAGGTTGTCCAGGACCTGGGCGCCCGTAGCCTTCGCGAGCTCGTTCGCGCGATCCGCGATCCGCGCTTCGCTCACCTGCCCGGAGAGGATGACCGTATTCCCCCGGGCGGTGGCCTGGATGCCCTCATTGGGAAACAGCACGTCGAGAAACCGCTGGAGCGATGCGACGTCCGCCGTGATCTCCACGGAGTACAGACGTCGCGCACCCGCGGTGTCCCAAAGGAGGAGACTCGTCGTCCCGAGCCCGATTCCGTTCACCAGGACCTCGGTGGGAGACATGACGACCGCCTCGGCGACATTCGGATCGGTCACCGACACACGCGTCAGCTCGCCGGGGTACTGGATCAGTGCCGACGTCCCCTTGGCCAGCGTGATCACACGTTCGGGCGTCGACAGGATCAACTGTCCGTGGAGGCTCCCCGGCGCGGCCAGCGCGGTGACCATCAGGGCGAGCGCCGCCACGAGGACGGGCAGGCTGGTCCGCCCGGACCCGACTCGAGGTTTCCAGGTCATGATCAGCGTCCCCCCGTATTGAATTTGATGAGCGTACGGCTACCGCCCTTGTATGTCTCGACGACCTTCGGCTGGGGCGGCGTGACCGGACCCCGCTTGGACGTTGTCGTGGGCCTCCTGACGCTGTGCACCAAACCCGCGATCCGCATGCCGTTGGTGGAGACGGAGTCGACGTCCAGCATATTCCGGAGCGCGAGCTGGATCTTGCCCTCGGTCGCGGCGAGGGTGAGCGCCTCTGCCTCGTCGGGCGCCACCAGCAACGTGACCACGGTCACGACCTTGGGGTCCTCGTTCGGGTCCTGGCGATAGGACTGGTCGGCAGTCAGGACCGGGACGTTCTGGAGGATGATGCGCGTGGTGGTCTCACTGCGGTTCGCGTTCGGCATGACCGTGGCGAGCACGTCCACCCGGGTGCCGGGCAGGACGAACCCGGCTACGCCGATGACCTCGTCGACCTCGACACTTACGGCCCGCTTGCCCGCCGGGATCGCGAGCGGCATGCCACCGCCGGCGCTCTTGTCGGCCAGCTTGACGGCGAGGAAGGGCTCGTTCCGATGTACGGTGAAGATCACCCCCCTCCCGAGGACCTCACCCGGCTGGGTGTAG
This sequence comes from uncultured Gemmatimonadales bacterium, assembly GCA_963751265.1. GTDB lineage: Bacteria > Gemmatimonadota > Gemmatimonadetes > Longimicrobiales > Gaopeijiaceae > SZUA-318. The sequence goes on from CAVVTU010000011.1 coordinate 220,877, forward strand.
AAGCCGTCTGGGACGTTCTTCGACGGCCAGTCGATGACCTGGAGATCCTCTCGGCTGACGATATGCCCGGTGGGGAGGTCGCGCGCAGCGACCACGACCTGCGTCCCCTTGGGCTCAGCGGCGACCAGCGAGGGCGTATCCACGCTCACGTAGGTCAGGGCGAGGTATCCAGCGAGAAGACCGGACCCGAGAGCACCGGCCAGCGTAAACCAGACACGTTTGTTCTTCATGGGTCACCGTTGCCCGGGGCTACTCATTGCGCATGACGAACCGGCTGTGGAGCGTCACCGTTCGATCGCCTGCGGCCCACTGCATCAGCGGTCCGAGGATGTCGAAGTCGAAGCGATACGTCAGTTCGATGGTGGCCGGGTTGCCTGCACCGGATCTCCAGCCGTCGAAGTAGACCTGAGCCCGCGTCGGGTCGAGCGATGCGAGCTGGAGCTGTTTGTCGATCTGTTCCTGCATGGCCTCCTGCGTGAAGGCCGGATTGTCGACCACCGCGGATCGCAGCGCCTCGCGGGCGGTGTTCGTGATCACCTGATGGGCGTACCAGGCTCGCGAGAAGTCGACCACCCCCACGATCAGAACGAGCAGAAGCGGAACCACCAGCGCGAATTCGACCAACGCCTGGCCGGATCGGTCCCGGTGCAGTCGCCGCTCACGGCGGCCCTGGGTGCTCGTAGGGGAGCTCATGGCAGGACCGGGCGTATGACCCAGGCCAGGGTTGCGCCCACGACGATGGCCGGGCCGTACGGCAGCGTGATGGCCGCCGCGTCGGAGACCTTCCAACGCGTCCCCGACCGGCCGAACGTGAGGCACCAGAGCGCCAGGTCCTTGACGTGGAGGAGCACGGGAATGAAGACCCCTCTCCTCCAGGAGACCACGACGGTCATGACGCCTCCCACGGCGCCCGTCGCGAGGAGCGCGGTCGGCAGGCCCTGGATCCCGAGAAAGGCCCCGACCGCGATCAGAAGCTTGCCGTCACCGGCGCCGAACGCCCCGATGGCGAACAGCACGACGGCGATGGCCAATCCCAACCCCGCCCCCATCAAGCCGTTCAGGGCCAGCGCCGGGTCGATCAGCAGCCGCAGGGTGAGCGCACCGAGGGCTCCGCCCAGCGTGAGGGCGTTCGGGATTCGCCGCTCTCGCAGGTCGTAGACCACGGCAAGCGACAGCACGACCGCAAGGACGAGTTCCATGAGGATGCCAGGAGGACCGTCGGATCGACCCGACGGACCGGTAGGGAGCGCCGGAGGCGCAAAAGCGCCTCCGGCAACTCTCCTACTCAGCCTGTGCGCCCTGTGTCAGGGCGTGTAGCCGCCCTCGGGAGCCGTGTCCAGCACGTCCACCAAGCGACTGAAGACCTTCCCGATCGCATCTCGGAACAGCACGAGTACGGCGATCAGGCCGATCGAGACGAGCGCGAGAACGAGGGCGTACTCGGTGAGCCCCTGCCCCGACTCGTCGTTCCAGAAATGCTGCATGAGGTCCTTCATCGTGTCCTCCCCCCCTTCAGTGACACTCCTGCCCACCGCATTCGGCGTGTGGGCCATGAGCCTTGTTTCAGGCACACACGCCTCGTGGCGTTATGAAGCTGTGCGGTCACATTTCTTCGGCAACGGACGTACCGTCGCCGGGGGGACAGATGTTTACACGATGTAAGTGATTGTACGATAACGGTTTAAGAAGGCGTATACCTGTCGGTTCGCCTCGACCCACAGAGGCCTGAGCGCCCCGATCTTCGGCACTTACTTCTCACCGGGAGCACTCCTTTCCGACCGGTTGTGAGGACACGACCGGCGGATGTCGGAAGATGGAGGGGCGGGCGAAGTCGCGTTCCCCTACGCCACCGCGTCCCTCAGATCCAGGCTCGGCAGCAGCTTGGGGGCGGTGCGGTGGTGCGTCGCCTGCTCGTACGCGAAGGCGATCTTGAGCAGCGTCGGCTCGCTCCAGGCGCGTCCGAAGAACGAGATCCCTACAGGCAGCCCATGAATGAGCCCGTTCGGCACCGTGACGTTCGGATACCCGGAGACCGCGGCGGGCGACGAGCTGCCCCACGCGTTCGAGTCCCCGTTGACGAGGTCGGTGGTCCACGCCGGCGCGGACGTGGGCGCGACGATCGCGTCGAGCCGTTGCTCCTCCATGAGCTTGTCGATGCCCTCTTCTCGCGAGTACTTGCTCGCCGCGGCTCGCGCATCCACATACGCCTGTTCCGTGAGCGGGCCCTTCTTCTCGGAGGCCAGGAAGGTCTCCTGGCCGAAGAACGGCATCTCCCGGTCCTCGTTCGCGTCGTTGAAGGCGATGAGGTCGGCCAGTGTCTTCATCGGCGCCGCGGGGCCGAGGCTGGCCAGATAGGCGTTGATGTCGGCCTTGAACTCGTATTGGAGCGCCTCCCACTCCGGCCCGCCGTAGCGGCGGCGGTTCGGCAGGTTCGCCGGATCGACGATCGTCGCCCCGGCCTTCGACATGACCGATAGCGCGGCCTCCATGAGTGCGTCGACACGGTCGTCATGTCCGAAGAAGCTCCGTTCCACACCGATCCTCATCCCGTTCAGCCCGTTCGGATCGAGGAACTGTGCGTAGTCCGTCTGGATGTGACCCTGGGATGCCTGCGTCGCCCGGTCCCGGGGATCCACACCGGCGAGCGCGCCGAGGATCGCCGCCGCGTCGGTCACGGTTCGTGCCATGGGGCCGGCCGTGTCCTGGACGTGTGAGATCGGAATGATGCCGGCGCGGCTCACCAGGCCCACGGTCGGCTTGATCCCGACGACGCCGTTCAGAGAGGACGGGCAGACGATGGAGCCGTCGGTCTCGGTGCCGATGGCCGCCGCACAGAAGTTGGCCGAAGCCGAGGCGCCCGAGCCGGACGACGAGCCGCACGGGTTGCGGTCCACGGCGTAGGCGTTGCCGCACTGGCCGCCCCGCCCGCTCCATCCCGAGGTCGAGTGCGCCGAGCGGAAATTGGCCCATTCCGAGAGATTGGCCTTGCCCAGGATGATCGCGCCTGCCGCCCGCAGGCGGGCGGCCACCCCGCTGTCTTCCGGCGGGATCGAGCCCTCGAGCGCCCAGGAGCCGGCGGTGGTGGTCATGTGGTCCGCCGTGCCGACGTTGTCCTTGACCACGATTGGGATCCCGTGGAGTGGTCCGCGCACGCTTCCGTCGCGGCGCTCCTGGTCCAGCGACTGCGCGATGTCGAGCGCATCGGGGTTGGTCTCGATGATGGCGCGGAGCTTCGGACCCGCCCGGTCGAGCCGCCGGATGCGGTCGAGGTACATCTCGGTGATATCGCGCGAGGTCCAGCGGCCGGACACCATCCCGTCCTGGAGCTGGGCGAGCGTCATCTCCTCCAACTCGAAGGACTCCCGGGTCCACCAGGGGGCCGCGGCAGCATCCTGAGCCGTATCGGAGTCGGCGGGCGAGCATCCCGTGGAGCCCACGGCCAGCGCCGCTGCGCCGAGCCCACCCACCTTGATGAACGCCCTGCGGTCGAGCGCGGTCCGATCCTGGTCTGCCTTCTTGCGGCCCATCGTGTCCTCCTGGAAGCGCGAGCTTCGGCCCTTGGTGTCGGCGCGCTAGCGCCGCAGCCGTTTCCGAGTCGAAGCGGCAAGCTGCGCAGGAGGGGGCTCGGGGGCAACCATCAGGCGCACGCGGTGCGCTCCAGATCCAGCAGCCGCTTCTTCCGCCACACCCCACCGCCATAACCGGTCAGCGAGCCGTCCGACCCGATGACCCGGTGACAAGGGATCAGGATGGCGAGCCGGTTGTCCCCGTTCGCGCGGGCCACCGCGCGCACCGCCGTGGGCCGCCCGATCGAGCGTGCCAGCTCGCCGTAGCTCCGCGTCTGGCCGGGGGGGATCTCGCGCAGCGCCGTCCAGACCCGCTCCTGGAACGGCGTGCCTGGGGCGAGAAGCGGCACGTCGAATCTCTGCCGCTCGCCCGCGAAGTACTCATGGAGCTCGCGGCCCAGGTCCTGAAGCACGTCGTTGTCGCCCGGCGCGAAGACCGCCGGTACGCGGCGGTCCAGCCCCCGGAGTTGCGTGGACAGCGCCCGCCGATCCGCGAACTCGAGGAGGCAGACCGCTTCATCGGTGGCCGCGGCCACCACGGGGCCGAGCGGCGTAGGGATCCGCGTCACTCGCACGAGTCGCCCCCCCGCGCTCGCCGTCGGAGCCTCACCCGTGAGCTTTCTGAGCGCCTCGTTGAACCCGGAGAGCGAATCGTAACCGGCGTCGAAGGCGGTGCGGGTCACGGTCTCCCCCCGTTGTATGCGGCCGAGCGCCTCGCCGAGACGGCGCGCGCGGGCATAGGCGTGGAAGGTCATCCCGTGGTGGCGCTTGAACCAGCGACGCACGCGTGCCGGGTCGAGGTCGATCGCGCGCAGGTCGGCATCGAGCCACCGGCGCGTTGGATCCTCATCGACCGACCGCAGGAGCGGACGGAGCCACCCCGGTGCGCCACCGAGCGGTTCAAGGGGCTCACACCGTCGGCACGGGCGATAGCCCGCCGTGAGCGCGTCCTGACAGGTGGGAAAGAAGACCACGTTGTCCGGCTTCGGCTTGCGAGCCGGACAGCTCGGCCGGCAGAAGATCCCCGTCGTCGTGACCGCGGTGACGAAAACGCCCTCGTAGCTCGCGTCGGCGGCCATGAAGGCATTCAGCATCTCTTCCCGGGGCGGCAGCTCATGTGCATTCATGGACGCAAGATCACGACCGCGCCCGGTCGGTGCTACCGGAATCTGGACACGGAATCATCCACCTGGACGGCTCGGCGGCTCCAGCGCTCTCCGGCCGCACCCCGGATCCTGCGACCCACCGGCCCGACGGGTCGTTACAGACCCGTCTCCCGGTAATGGACGAACGCCAGCACGGCCGTGGACAGGAAGCCCACGATCGCGGCGGTCCCCCAGCGTCGGCCGGCGCGCCTCGCCACCCCGATCATCCCGCCCATGCCGCCGAAGAAGAGCACGACGTAGAGGATCACCTGCCACTGGACCTCCCGGAACGGCACGTGCAGCACGAAGTCCAGGAGCGCCTCGACCACCAGGAACGCCAGAAACAGGACGACCCATACGAAGTAGACGGCCGGGCGTCGATGCTGGAACGCGGCGAACAGGAGGTACAACGTGGGGAAGAAGAGGGCCAGGAAGATCAGGCCGAAGCCTCTCTGGATCCCAGGATGGCTCACCATCCGCGCGACGAAGAGCGCATCGCAAAGCACGAACGCCAGGAGGGCGGTCACACCGCCGAGCAGGTCGCATTCCTTCCGGGAGAGCATCATGTCGGACTCCCTGTCCTGGGAGAGAGGATGCGTGGAGGCCACGCTCGTCATCCTACACCCGAAGCCCCGAACCGTGACATCGGCTCCGGGCGGAGTGACACGAAGGTGTGATTCGAGTACGAGCCCCGTCGTACTTCTCTTCACGGGTGGCGTGTCGGCGTTCCCGCCCCGGTCATCACTCGTCCTTCGTCCACACGAGGACGACGCCGCAGTAAGCTCCGGCGCCACGGTACTGCACCGGCGCTCCGACGCCCCCCCGGTTCGCATAGACTTCCACGGCCAGCACGTCCCGGGCGTGCACGATGTCGTCGAGTGGGCTGCCCTCCATCACCGGGTCTCCGTCCACCACGATCTTCATGGGGCAGGCCAGGCTGTTCGAGACGCCTCTGAGCGTGACGAGATACGCGTGGCGCGCCTGACTCCAGGACAGCCGTACCCTGGGTGCCGCTCGCAGCAGGTCGCTCGCGATCAAGGGTTTCCGCCGTTCGACTTCCTCGGGCGTCACGAAGTACCCCATCGAGGCGCGGCGCCTGCGATCGAAGCCGATCCGTCTGAGTCGCTCTTCGGTGCGGCGCACGCTCACCGCCATCTCGTCCAGCGCCACCGGCTCCGGCTCCAGGCGGACCAGCAGATCGAGGTGCCCGCCCTCCTCCACCGAGAAGGTGTCGCTCATGAAGACGCGGTAGCCCAACTCATCCGCGTAGACCTGGAACCGACCCGGCCGAGGGGCCCTCAGGAGAAAGAAGCCTGCGGTGTCGCTGTCACCCCGGTCGACCGGGGTGCCGGCGGAGTCCAGAAGCGTGACCACGGCCGTCTGGACGGGCCTCTTGGTGAGGCTGTCCAGCACCCGGCCCGACACGGTCTGCGCGTGGACCGAAGTCGGAACAACCAGAAGGAACGCGGCGAGTCGTACCGCGCACGGTACCCGCCGATTCCTCACGCGGGCCTCCTCAACGGACGGGACGTGTACACCCGGGTACCCATACGGCCCAGGATCTCGACTCTTTCGTCGTCCGGGCTACCTTTTTCTTTCTCCCGCCACCTCGATCGCCGAATCCGGTGCCCGCCACCACGGGTCATCTTCGGCGAGAAAGGGACCGACGATCGATGCTCGAGTCACCGACCCTCCCATGCCTGGCTGTCGGGCACTTGGACCTTCTCTTCCCGCGAGCCAGAACGTACCGCCGCACCATTGCCGCACTCGGGCTGGCGCTCGGTGCGACCGCGGCGCCTGCCGCCGCCCAGCAAACCCCCTTCACCCTGGACACACTGCACGTGCAGGTCGCCTCGCACCTCGAGGGTGGTGCGGTCGGACGGTACGTGACGGTGCTGGACCGGGGGGCGCTCGATCGGATGCCCGTGCGCACGATCACCGAAGCGCTTCACTGGGCCATGGGCGCGGACGTGCTCGAGCGCTCGCCCGCCTCGGCCGATCTGCAGCTCCGGGGCGCGTCGTACGACCAGGTCCTCGTCCTGGTGAACGGCGTACGGATGAGCGACCCCCAGACGGGACACTTCGACCTCGACCTGGCCGTACCGCTCGACCGGGTGCAGCGCATCGAGGTCATGCTCGGCCCGGCGTCGGCGCTCTTCGGCGCCGATGCCGTCGGCGGCGTGGTCAACATCGTGACCAAGACGCCCGAGTCCGAAGCGGAGATCCGCATCGAGGGCGGTAGTTTCGGCACCTCGGCGCTCTCGGGCACGGCGTCGGATCGGCGGGGCGTCTGGGGGGCCTCGGCCGGAGCCGACTACGAGCGCTCGGACGGCCACCGCGACGGTACGGACTTCGAGATCCTCGACCTGAGAGGGAGCGGCGACGGGCGCCTCGGGGCCGGACGCCTGAATTGGTCGGCCGGCCGCGCGCGTCGCGACTTCGGCGCCGCGGACTTCTACGGCCCCTTCCCGGCGTACGAGAAGACACGAACCACCACGGGGGCGGTCTCGTGGAAGGCCTCGTCTGCCCATGGCGTCTCCATCACGCCGCGTCTCACCTACCGCCGCCACGTCGACGACTTCTTCCTGCATCGCGACGACCCCGAGTTCTACCACAACCACCACGTGTCCACGCAGGCCGGTGGCGATCTCGTGGCCCGTCTCCCGGTGTCGACGTCCTCGTCGCTCGCCCTCGGCGGTGAGTGGGCGCGGGAGTCGCTGACCAGCAACAACCTCGGAGACCGTCACCAGGACCGCGCGGGGCTGTTCGGCGAGGTGGGCTGGCACCCGGGCGCCATCGAGACGCGCGCGGGGCTGCGCGTCGACTGGCGCCAGGGGCTCGCGCCCTTCGTTTCGCCCTCGGCCTCCATGGCGGTCCCGGCCGGCGCGCATCTCCGTCTCCGGGCCGCTGCGGGCCGAGCCTTCCGCACGCCGACCTGGACGGAACGCTACTACACCGACCCCGCCAACGTGGGCAATCCGGACCTCGCGCCCGAGCGGGCCTGGTCGTCCGAGGTCGGTGCCGACGCCGCCCTTCCGGCGGGGATCCTGGCGCGTGCAACCGCCTTCACCCGTCACACCGACGACCTGATCGACTGGGTGCGACCCGCGAGCGATTCCTCGGCGCCGTGGGAAACGGAGAATGTGCAGTCGGCCGTCTTCCACGGCCTCGAGCTCTCGCTGGGTGGGCTGCGGCTCGGCGGAGTCTCGTTGGGCGCGCGGGGAAGCTGGCTGACCGTGCACGCCGACGAACCCTCGGGCTTCACGTCCAAGTACGCGCTCCGCCCCCTCGTGCGGACGGTCGCCGCTACGGCGTCCGGCGTCCTGCCGGGCGGGCTGCTCCTGAGCGGTCAGGTGCTCGAGCGCGCCCGTCGAGGCGAATCCGGCGTCGTGCTGGTCGACGCTCGTCTGAGCTGGCCCACCCCGTTCGGTGCGGTGTTCGTCAGCGGCACGAATCTGGGCGCCGCATACTACCTCGACGTCTCCGGAAAGCCCGCGGCGGGTCGAGCGTTGTCGGCCGGCTTGAGGGCGTCGGTGGGCGGCTTCCCCTGACCCCCTTCTCCCTTGCGGAAAATAAGTGTATATATATGTTCATATGTGTTCGCTGGAACATCAGTCTGCGACCCTTGACGTGAGTTGAATAGGACATGGCCGTTATCGAGCTGACCGACGCCACCTTCGACGCCGAGGTGGGGAAGGAGAAGGGCGTGACCGTGGTGGACTTCTGGGCACCTTGGTGCGGCCCTTGCCGCATGGTGGGCCCGGTGATCGAGGAGCTGTCCGAGGAGTACGAGGGACAGGTTCGGTTCGCCAAGGTAAACGTCGACGACAACCAGCAGATCGCCGGAACGTTCGGGATCCGCTCCATCCCCACCATCGGATTCTTCAAGGACGGCGAAGCCGTCGGAGCCGTGGTAGGCGCCTACCCGAAGGAGGCGTTGAAAGAGGTGATCGAGCAGGTGCGCACCGAGGAAGCCACCACCACCTGAGCCCGGTAGCGTTCTACGAGCGCCGGACGAACGAGCGAGAGGGGCGGCACCCGTAGCGGGTGCCGCCCCTCTTCGTTCATCTCACCACCGGACGGCTCACTCCTCCTCGTCTTCCTTCTTCCGATCGGCCACGATCTTCTGCGCGATGTGGTCGGGCACGGGCTCGTAGCCCGCGAAGGTGCGGGTGTGGTGGCCCCTGCCCTGCGTCATCGAGCGGAGCGCCGCCGCGTACTTGAAGAGCTCCGCCTCCGGTACCATGGCGCGAATGCGGGTACGTCCGCTGTCCGGGTCCATTCCCAGGACCTTGCCCCGGCGCGACGTGAGGTCACCCATGATGTCGCCCATGTATTCGTCGGGCGTGGTCACGCTCACCTCGATCATCGGCTCCAGGAGGATGGCGCCCGCCTTCTGGGCCACGTTCCTGAACGCGTGCGATCCGGCCAGCTTGAAGGCGATGTCCGATGAGTCGACGCTGTGGTAGGAGCCGTCGTAGCACTCCGCGGAGAAGTCCACGAGCGGGTAGCCGGCCACGACACCGCGGTCCGCCGCCTCCTGGATGCCCCGATCGACCGAAGGCAGGTACTTGTTGGGGATCACGCCTCCCTTGATCGAGTCGATGAACTCGTAGCCCTCGCCACGCTGACGCGGGATCAGGCGGACCCAGCAGTCGCCGAACTGACCACGCCCGCCGGACTGCTTCTTGTGGCGTCCTTGCCCTTCGGCCTGACGGGTGATCGTCTCTCGGTAGGCGATAAGCGGCTGCTCCGTCTCCACCTTCACGCCGTACTTGCGAGCCATGCGCTCGAACTGGACGTCGAGGTGTAGCTCGCCCACGCCGCGGGCGATGGTCTGGTGCAACTCCCCGTTGAACTCGGCGCTGAAGGTCGGGTCCTCCTCGTGGATCTTGGGGATGACCTCGCCGAGCTTGTCCTCGTCGTTGCGCGAGGCGCCCTTGATGGCCACGGCGATGTCGGCCCTCGGGAACTTGATGCCTTCGAGCGCGACCGGCCGGTCCTTGGTACAGAGCGTATCGTTCGTGTGCGTGTGCTTGAGCTTGGCCACCACGCCGATATCTCCGGCGTGGAGCTTGTCCACCTCCACCCTCTCCTTGCCGAGCGGGATGCTCAGGTGGTTGAGCTTCTCGGCCTGCTCGTCCGACGCGTTTACGACCTCGGAGCCGTTGGATACGGTGCCGGAGAAGATCCGGAAGAAGGAGAGCTCGCCGACGTGGGGCTCGGCCGCGGTCTTGAACACGAGTGCCGCGAGCGGACCGTCGTCCTCCGCCCGGACCACGACCTCCTGGTCGAGACCGGGACGCGAGCCCTTCTCGGCGCCGGCCTCGGCGGGGCTCGGGCAGAGCTCGACGGTCTTCTCGAGCAGCGCACGGATGCCGTAGGTGAGGGGCGGTGCGCCGCAGAAGACCGGGAAGATCTCGCCGCGCGCCATCCCCCGCGCCATCGCCTCGATCGCCTCCTCACGGGAGATGTGGCCACCCTCGAGATAGGCCTCCAGCAGCTTCTCGTCCGTGGTAGCCAGCGTCTCCTGGAGCTCGGTCTCCCACTCGGCTTCCTTGTCCTTCAGCTCGTCGGGGATGCTGGTCTCGTCGTACTCCCCGTTGAGCGTCCCCTTCTTGAAGAGGTGCGCCTTCTCGCTGAAGAGGTTGATGATGCCGTGGAAGTCCTCGGCCGAGCCCACCGGGATCTCGACCGGAAGCGCCTTGTCGGAGAGTCGATCCTTGATCTGGCGGTACACGCCGTCGAAGTCGGCGTGCTCCTTATCCATCATCGAGACAAAAAAGATCCGGGGAATGCCCCGGCTCTCGCAGTAGTCCCAGACCCGCTCCGTGCCCACCTCGACGCCCGAGGTGGCGCTGACCACAATGATGGCGGCGTCCGCCACACGCACCGCCGAGAGCGCCTCACCCGTGAAATCCAGGTAGCCCGGCGTATCCAGGAGGTTGATCTTCGTGCCCTGGTGCTCGGCGTAGGCCGGCGTGAGCTGGATCGAGATGCCGTGCGCCTGCTCCTCGGGCGTGTGCATCGTGAGCGCGTGGCCCTCGGCCGCGTTGCCATGCCGCTTCGATGTTCCGGACACGAAGCACATCGCGTCGACGAGGCTGGTCTTGCCCGATCCACCGTGACCCAGGACCGCAACGTTGCGGATGCGGTCCGTGGGGTATTCCTTGGCCGATGCCATCCTGACGCTCCTTCAAGCGATGCATCGGGGCCCCCGCCCCCGTCACGAATTGGTGGCGGAGCCCCGAGGGTGTTCATGGGGACCCGGATTCTAGAAAGGCCTCAGGAGGGGGGCAAGCGGGGAGACTCCCTACACGAGCCCCGGGGACGCCCGGCGAGTACTCCCGATCCCCGACGCTACTTCGGCCGGAACGCCTGACCCATGATGCCGGCGTCGAACAACCCTGCCTCCCCGTGGGTCGCGTAGCGGTAGAGAGCGGCGGTGTAGACCCCGTGCAAGGCCGCCGAGAACAACCACAGGAAGACGTAGCCCAGCACGCCGATGGCGACCGCCGGTATCAACGCCCCGGGCACGACGGAGGCCCCGAACCAGATCAGGCCGACCGTGACCAGAGTCCACGACAATCCCATGAGCATGATGGCCGCGCCGATCCCGAAGTTGCCGACGACCTGCTCGCCCCAGGTGCGCTTGAAGAGCCCCGCGCTCTCCTTGACGGCGTCGATGGGCCCTACGTTCTGCGTGACCAGAACCGGAACCGCGAGGTAGGTCGCCAGCGTCCAGGCCATGCCCACGAGCCCGACGACGATCCGGCCGATGAAGCCCGAGCGCTCGGAGATGGCACGCAACACCATCCCCACCGTCGCGGCGATGGCCGCGTAGCCGAGGATCGTGCCGAGCCGGCTCATGGCGATGCTCAACCCGTCGCTGACCGTGGGATCGCCACCCTCCATCCGGATCAGGGCCGCGCCCACGAGCGCCGAGTTGAAGAAGAAGATGACGGTGTACTGTACCAGGTAGAACAGAAACGCGAGGGCGTAGCCCGCGTAGCGGTGATCCCCGTCCGAGAAGAACCCCCACCCACCCGTCACGGCGATCGGGACGACGAAGCTCGCGACCACCAGGATCGACGCAACGCCGGACAGAAGCGGAAAGACCATCAGCTCCTTGTCCAGCTTGAGCACCTTCGTGCTCGCCTTCACCAGCGTCCAGCTGTTCGAGAACCTGCCCGCCATGGGTTTCCTCCCGGCTCGGAGTAGATCCTGTCCCGCACCCCCCGTACGAGCACGGTGTGGCTCTTCTTCCCCGGCCGCAACGGATGTGGGGAAACCGAACGGGTCGCGCCGGCTCCGGCGCGACCCGTTCTGGGGTCGATGCGACCGTCCCGGCCCGCTACCGGCGATCCGCCGCCGCCTCCGTAGCCACCAGGCGGCCGGTCTTCATCTCGATGACGAGCCGGTCCGCATCGTAGATGTCATCGAGCGCCTCGAGGATGGCGTGCACGTCGACCGCCACAGCCCGGTTCACCTTGGGCATATAGATGTAGTCGCCCGGCAGGCTCTCGATGTTGCCGTCGAAGACCACGCCCACCAGGTCGAGGTCCTTGTCGAGGACCGGCGATCCGGAGTTCCCGCCGATGATGTCCGCCGTGCTCACGAAATCGAGCGGCGTCGACATATCGAACGAGGCCGGCGGGGTCAGCCACCGCTTCGGCAGAGCCCACTCGTCCCGGTCCTGGAACGAGTAGTGCCGATTGTAGAGGCCGTAGTACGTCGTGTGCCAGGGCGCGACGGTCCCGTTGTAGTCGTAGCCCTTGACCACGCCGTCGGAGATCCGAAGCGAGAAGGTCGCGTCCGGAGGCACCTTGGTGCCGTAGACCTCGAAGCGGGCGCGGCCGAGCTCGGCGGCGATCTCGGCCTCCTGAGGGAAGACCTGGGACACCATCTGCTGGAACTGCGCGAACGTGGGCAGGTAGGCCCGAACGACGCCCAGCGCCGGATCGCTCATCGTCAGAGATCCGCTCTTCGCCGCCGCCAGGGCCTTGGCGGAATCGGACAGGACGCTCCCGCTCACCACCGCGGCCGCGGCCGCCTCCGGCGTCCGCCCCTGGAGCACGGACCGGGCGAGCTGGCTGTTCTCTCCGTAGTAGTGGACGAAGTCCTGGAAGCGCGCCGCCATGAGCGCCTCGTCCAGCTCCGGGGGCTGCTGCCCCACACTGTCCATCTCGGCGATGAGGCTGTTCAGCGCGTCCTCGTTCCCGCCGCCGGCCTGGACGTTGAGGATCTGGAAGGCGAGCAGCGCCCGGTGCAGCGTGGCCGAGGCCAGGCTGGAGCTCGTGAGCCCGATGAAGGCGCCGAAGCCCGGGGCCTGGGCCCGCTTCTGCTTCTGCAGGTCCGCCATCCGGGAGATCAGACTGCCGTATTTGGAGCTCAGCGTCGAGTCTGCCTCTATCGCCTGCTGGAACGTCCGCTGGGCATCACGGCGCCGGGCGATGATGATCGGGTCCTCGAGACCCTTCACCTGCCCCGTGTAGGCCTTCTCGGAGTTGCTCAGCCCGAAGTACTGGTTGCGCAGGTCCCGCTTCTCGGCGATGTCCGGGTGCGCCTGGATGTAGTGGTCCAGGACCGCCATGCGGGAGCGCAGGAGATCCAGGATGTCGCGGTCACCGACATCGCGGCGGAATTCGAGCTGCGCCACCGTCTGGAGCCGGCTCGTGGAGCCCGGATTACCCACGACGAACACCGGCTCTCCTCCATGGAGGCCCAGCGTGTCCACCCGGAAGTAGTGCGGCGTGTGGAGCGGCTTGCCGTCGTCGCCGTACACCCGGAAGAGCGAGAAGTCCAGGTTGTAGCGCGGATAGGTGAAGTTGTCGGGATCGCCCCCGAAGTAGCCGATCTGGAGCTCCGGAACCCCGACCAGCTTCACGTTGGTGTAGCGCCGGAAGACGTAGGCCGACGTGCGTGCGCCGTTGTAGAGCGAGACCATCTCGACGACGATCCCCGCGTCCTTGCCGCCCCGCGCCTTCAGGATCCGGGCCTGGATGGAATCGAGCACGTCCTTGCGGACGTCGGCACGCTTGTCGCGCGGCACCGTGTCCAGCGTCGCGTTGACCTCGTCGGTCACGTCCAGCAGGTCGATGAGCTGGTCCGCGTGGAAGTCCTTCACCGCCCGCTCGTCGGCCAGGTTCTTGGCGAAGAAGCCGTCGTCCAGCAGATCCTCACCCTCGTGCTGGGCGCTGGCCTCGAACTCCCGCGCGCAGTGGTGGTTGGTCAGGATCAGGCCGTTGGGCGAAACGAACGAGGCGGAGCATCCCGAGATGCGCAGCGCCCCGAGCCGCGCGTTCGCGAACCACGCGCTGTCCGGACGGAAGCCGTAGGTCTGCGAGAAGTAGTCGGTGGGCGGAAACTCGAAGGTCCACATCTTGCCCTGGTCGAACTCGCCGGCGTGGACCGTGTCCAGGTTCACGTTGAAGAGTCCGGGCTGCACCGCCTGGCCCGGCCCCTTGTCGGTCCGTTCGGGAATGACCACGGCCGTATCCGACCGGACGGGTTGGGTGCGAGCCGGCGGCGCCGGCGTGCTCACCGCCGCCGTTCCACCACATGCGCCCAAGAAGAGGATCCCCCCAAGGGTCAGGCCACCCCGTACCCGACCGAACATCGACTTCATCCCAAGCTCTGACATAGCCCCTCACTGCTCCCGGGTTCGATGGATCGTCCCGGAAACCTGGTAGAGCGGGCTGGGGCGAACAAGGTGGGGGGCAGGTCGGCCGGGCCGCATGCGGGCCCGGGTGAGACCGGGAAGAAGGGGTCCAAGCTCGGGCGTGCAGGCGGAAGGCGTAGTGGATCGCCCATCCAGGCCCTCAGAGCTTCCCTAGCAATTCCCGTGACGAACGCAATCGAGGACCTTCAGCGCCCTCTCGTCTCCGAGGCGGTAGTAGACGTGCACTCCGTCCTTGCGGCGCTTCAGGATCCCCTTGTCGCGCATGACGGTGAGATGCTGTGACGCCACCGCCTGCTCGAGCTCGAGCGTCTCGTACACCTCGGTGACGTTGCATTCCCCCGCCTGCTCCAGAAGGTCGAGAATCTGCAGGCGCACGGGGTGGCCGAGACACCGCAAGAATCGCGCGGTGTCCTCCACGGCAATCGTCGGTAGGATGTCAGTGCTCACCGCAGCCTCCGGAGTTAGAATATACAGATAGATATATCACTATATATTGGAGCCCCGTCAAGGCACGATGGGGTGGACCCGCGGTGGCGGAACGGTCAGTTCGTCCGGTGCTTCCGGGAAACGTCGTCGAGCAGCTTGCGCTCGGCGGCCGTGAGCGATCCGATCCCGTGCTCGGAGATCTTGTCGAGCACCTGGTCGACCGCGTCGTAGAGCGCCACTTCTTCCTTCTGGGTCCTCGTCTCCGGGACCTCATGCTTCACGGAGCTCTGGCGCTCCTGACGCTTGGCGTGGTGCGGCACGATGGCCAGCCGGGGGTGGGTGCGCACCGCCTTCTTAAGCCGCTCGAACCCCCTGGCCCCATGCCAGTCGCTCTTCAGGTAGAGGAAGCCGGTGAGGAAGCCCCCGAGATGCGCGAAGTACGCGATGCCCGCTCCCGGTGCCGACAGCGCGTTGAACAGCGTCAGCAGGAACAGGAACCCGACCAGCCACTTCGCCTTGATGGGGAAGATGCCCCAGATGTAGATCGGTGAGTCCGGCCAGCTCAAGGCGAACGCGAGCATCAGTCCGTAGATGGCGGCGGAGGCCCCGATGATCGCGGTGGGCAAGAACACGTAGCTGAGCGCCACGCCACCGAGCCCGCAGATCACGTAGTACCTGAAGAACTCCCGGCCACCCCACGCAGCCTCCAGCGGCGGCCCGAAGAAGAAGAGGACCAACATGTTCATGGCGATGTGCCAGAAGCCGCCATGGATGAACATGTAGGTGAACACGCCCCAGGGCCGCAGAAAGATCCTGGTCGGCTGGAACGCGAACCAGTCGATCATGAACTGCGGACCGACGGCCTGATTCATCACCAGCGTGAGGAGGAACACCACCACGTTGGCGATCATCAGACGCTTCACCACGGGGGTGAGCATCCCACCGAATCTGAAGGTCCTGTACGAGTATGCCATCGCGTGGCCATGCGTGGATCTGCCGGGGACTCCCTCTCAAACCCCCGCCCCGGAGGCAGGTTCCTACCTGTTCAACATTACGATCGAGCCCCTGAGTTCCTTGCCGATGCGAAGCGTGCGATGCGGTCGACGAGCTCCGGAAACGAGATCCCCGCCGCCCGGGCGGCCTTTGGCAGCAAGCTGTTGGCCGTCATGCCGGGCAGCGCGTTCGCTTCCAGACACCAGGGGGTTCCTTCGCCGTCGACGACGAAGTCGACCCGACTGAAGTCGCGCATGCGAAGCGCCCGATGGACCTTCAACGCGAGCTCCTGGAGGCGTCGGGCGAGCTCGGCCGGGATGTCGGCCGGAAAGATCTCCTGGGCCAGCCCCGGCTGGTACTTGCATTCGTAGTCGAAGATCTCGTGCGCCGGGATGATCTCCCCGACCGGGAGCGCCTGATCGCCCACGATGCCCACGGTGAGCTCACGACCCCGTACGTAGCGCTCGAACAGGACCAGGTCCTCGAACCCTCGCGCTTCCTCGAGCGCGGCTTCCAGCTCGGCACGGTCGTGGGCCAGGAGCAGACGTAGCGACGAGCCGCCTCCGGCCGCCTTCACGATGACCGGCAGCCCCAACGCGTCGATCACCTCGTCCGAGGTCGGATCGCCCGAGAGCCAGTCCGGAGTCCGGATCCCGGCGTCCCGCAGAAGGCGCTTGGTCACCTCCTTGTCCATGGCGAGCGAGCAGCCGAGCCGGTCGCTTCCCGTATAGGCGACGTCCGCGACGTCCAGGAGCGCCTGGATGGTCCCGTCCTCACCGCTCCCACCGTGGAGCGCCAGGAAGAAGACGTCCACCTCCCCGAGGGAGGGGTCACGCGTGAGCGCGACCGTATGGCCCTCGTCCAGGCGGGTCAAATCCTCGTGGCCGGGCGGCGCCGCGCGCACGCCCGATGTCAGGAGGCGCGCCTCTTCGGAGCGAGAGAGCGCGCCGTGGGCGGTATCGACCGCGACCACCTCGTGGCCCGCGTCACGGAGCGCCTGGGCCACCTGCGCACCGGAAGAGAGCGACACCTCGCGCTCGTCCGAGGTCCCCCCCATGAGCACGGCGATCCTCATACGGTCCGCCTCCGGACCGGAACGCCGGTCACGACACCGCCGCGGTCAGCGTCTTCACGATGTCGAAGCGCGTCACGATTCCGCCGAGCGCTCCACCCTGTCGAACGAGGCATGCGTCGTTGTCTCGCTGGAGCAGGCGCGTCACCTCGTCGGCGTCGACGTGCGCGTCGACGACGGGGTACGGGGGGCCCATCACGGACTCGATCGGCCGTTCCAGCAGCTCGGGCTCCTGGATGACCCGGGCCATGAGCTCGCCCTCGGCCACCGAGCCCACACATTCCCCGTTCGCGACCACCGGAAGCTGCCCGATGTCGTGCGCCGTGATCGTCGAGAGCGCCATGCGCACCGAGGTCTCCGGACCGACGGTGATCAGCTTCGGCGCCCCTTCCTTGAGCCGGAGCATATCCGTGAGACTCCTCCGCCGCGGACGCTCCAGGTACCCGTTCTCCCTCATCCAGTCGTCGTCGAAGCACTTGCTCAGGTAGTGCTCTCCCCAGTCCGGCAGGAGCGCGACCACGAAGGCGTCGGGGTCGTCCAGCTCCCGTGCGAGCGCGACGGCCGCGTGGGTGATGAGCCCAGAGGATCCACCCGCGAAGAGCCCCTCCTCGCGCGTAAGGCGGCGAGCCATGAGGAATGCGTCGCCGTCGCTCACCGTCACGTAGTCGTCGACCAGGTCCAGGTCGAGCGTGCCGGGGATCTTGTCGTTGCCGAGCCCCTCCACCTTGTAGGGGTGGCCCTCGATCTTCTCGCCGGTCTTGAAGTACGGGCCGATGAGCGAGCCGTCCGGGTCCACGCCGACGATGCGCACCTCCGGATTCTTCTCCTTCAGGAAGCGGGCGGTGCCCGTGATGGTGCCTCCGGTGCCGGCCCCCGCGAGGAAATGGGTGATCCCACCCTCGCTCTGCTCCCACAGCTCCGGGCCCGTGCTCGCATAGTGCGCCGCGGGGTTGGCCTGGTTGTAGAACTGGTTGGCGAGGATCGAGCCGTCGAGCTCCTCGGCGATCGCCTTGGCCTTCATCACGTAGTTCTCGGGATGGTCGGGCGGCACCGCGGTGGGGGTGATGATGACCTCGGCTCCGAAAGCCCGCAGGAGCTTCACCTTCTCGGTGCTCATCTTGTCGGGCATCGTGAAGATGCATCGATAGCCCTTGATGGCGGCCGTCATGGCCAGCGCCAGGCCCGTGTTGCCGCTCGTGCCCTCCACGATCGTGCCGCCGGGCTTCAGGCGCCCGTCCTTCTCGGCGGCCTCGATCATGGCGAGCCCGATGCGGTCTTTCACCGAGCCGCCCGGGTTCATGAACTCGCACTTCGCGTAGACCGGCGTGCGCGCGCCGTCGACGACCCGGTTCAAACGGACCAGGGGCGTCCATCCGATCATCCCGACCACGTCGGAGTAGGGCCGCTCGTTCCGCCTCCTCGGCGCGCTCACGATGGGCTCCCCAGGGCCGCTTCGACTCGTTCCTCCACCTTCACGGAGACCTCCTCGGCTTCCTTCAGAAAAGCGTCCAGCCGGTCACGGACGTCGGACCGGAACGTCTCGTCCGTGATGTTCGGTAAGTTGATGCGCACGTTGTATGCCGCACCCTTCAGGCCTGCGTGCGCCAGGTGCATGCCGGTGCCCACGTCGCTGATCATCTGCTCGCTGGCGATGTCGGCCATCTCCCTGCAGAGCCTCATCGCGTCCAGACAGCGCTCCGCCGTGGCGAGCGGCACGTTTGTGGCCTCCTTGTAGCCCTTCTGGATCGCGCGGGACCGCTCGGCCTTCTCCTCCTTGCTGTCCTGCGGCATGCGCATGCCGGCCAGGACGGCGTCGAACGCCTCCGTGTCCTCGTCCACCCCGCGCACGAGGGCGTCCTTCACCTCCTGGGCCCGCTCGGCGATCGAGCAGAGCACCTCGTAGCGATCGTCGAACGCGCCCTTCCCCACCGAGAGGTTGGCTACCATGGAGGCGAGCGCCCCGCCGAGCGCGCCCGCCAGCGCCGCCACCGAGCCTCCGCCGGGCGCCGGGGTGTCGCGTGAGACCTCGTCGACGAAGTCCCAGGTCGGACGGTGCACGAGGGGCCCCTCCACCTTCGGCAGCGCGAGGACCTTCTCGGTCGGCTCGAACGGCGACACGTCGCGCAGCCCCATCGACTGGATCGCGGTCTCCATCAGGTCCGGAACCGGAATGCCGGTCGACTTCCTCATGCGCCGCAGGTAGAAGCGGGCCGCGCGCCTCATGGCCTCGTAGGGGACGAGCCCCACCAGCTCCGAGCCGGTGACGACGATGCCCCGTTTGCGCGCCTCCTCGCGCGCGGCCTCCAGCACCTCGTGGGGCGGGCTCACCTTGTAGTTGGTGAGGTTCATGCTGATCTGGGCGCGGCCGGTAGTCCTCGATGACCCAGCCGATGGCCTTCACGTCCTCGAAGATGCCCGTCGTCGAAGACCGGTCCCTCGGGATCCTCCGGATCGATCTCCAGCGCCCGGTAGCGCGCCCGCAGGTCGCCGCCGTGGACCTCGCGGTAGTGCGCCTCGAGCTCCTCGAAGGAGTCGCCCACGAAGTCGCAGGGACCGCACGGATAACGTCCGTCGGACCGCAAAGCGGACGATCTCGCCCTTGTAGTAGAACGGGTCGGTATTGCCGGTGCGCTTCCAGCGCCCCCGCTCACGCAGCGTATAGGCGATCTCGTTGGCGTACCGGCGGTCGGTGGTGTTGAGGTCGACGTTGTAGGCGATGAGGAACTCTCGGGCGCCGACCGCGGTCACGCCGGCCCGCGCGTTCAGCTCCGTCGGGCCGAAGTCGGGCTTCCACTCCGGGTCCTTCAGCTTCTCGGACATCCCCTCGTACTGTCCCGAACGGACCCGGGAGAGGTTCCGGCGCTCGGGGCGTGAAGCCGCGTGCTCGTAGAGATAGACGGAGATGCCGAGCTCCTCTCCGATGCGTCGGCCCACCCGTCGGGCGATCTCGGCGCATTCTTCCATCGTGATGTCGGAGACCGGAACGAACGGAACCACGTCGGTCGCGCCCATGCGCGGATGCTCGCCGTGGTGGCGGCGCATGTCGATGAGCTCGGCGGCTTTGGCCACCCCCTGGAACGCTCCTTCCGCGACGGCGTCGGGCGGACCCACGAAGGTGACGACCGTGCGGTTGGTGTTGGCTCCCGGATCGACGTCCAGGAGCGTCACCCCGGGAACGGCTGCGATGGCGTTGGTGATCTTCTCGAGGAGCGCCTGGTCGCGGCCCTCGGAGAAGTTCGGTACACACTCGACGATGGGATTCGGCATGGGGCTCGGCGGAATGCTGGATCGGACCCAGCGGCCGTTGACTTCGGGCCGCTTCGGACGTTTCAAACTCCCGTGCAGCACGGCGGTCCACAAGGCCGAGCTTGCGCCCAACCGATGAGCGTGGAGATTGAGCCCACCTATGGATAGCCTTCCGAAGTTTCGGCGCCCCGGCCTGTTGCTCGGAGCGATCATCGTCGTCGCGGGGGGGCTTGCCGCGTGGCTTTTCCCCCGCGCCATGCCCACGCTCGCGCTCCGGCAACAGCTCACCCGCCAGATTGCGCTCCAGCGCGCGGACTCGTTCTTCCGGGCCCACGACCTGGCCCCCGAAGGCTCGCGCCGCGCCGTGCGCTTCCAGGGTAACGACTCGTTGCGCACGTACGTCGACCTCGCGGGCGGCGGAAGGGATACGCTGAACGCCCTGCTGCGGGGCGACGACTTCGCGCTCTTCACCTGGAGTGTTCGGGCGTTCGTGCCGCACGATCCGCACGAAGCGTACGTGCAGTTCGCGCCCGACGGCCGTGTCGTCGGATTCCGGCGCCGGCTCGCCGAAGCCGACGAGCGTCCGGAAGTGAGCCCCGACTCCGCCCGGACGCTCGCCACCGGAGTGATGGCGGACTGGATCGGGCAAGACACCACGCTCTGGGCGTTCTCATCGCAGTCGTACGAGACCCGCAAGACGAGCGGGCGCGTGGACCGCACGCTCACCTTCGAACGGAAGGTCCGCCGGATCGACGAGGCACCGATCCGCCTCAAGGTCGTGATCTCGGGCGACCTGCCGACCGAGGCGCACCCCTACGTCGTGATTCCACAGTCGTTCCACCGCCGATACGGCGAGATGCGCTCGGCCAACGACCTCCTGGCGGTTCTGGCGCAGATCGGCATGCTCGCCCTTCTGATCATCGGCGCGTTCGCCCTGCGTCACTACGCGCTCGAGCACTCGGTGCGTTGGCGACCGGCGCTGATCGCCGGGGGGGTCATCGGAGCGCTCATCGCCGCGGCCAGCCTCAATCAGCTCCCGGGAAGCTGGTTCGGCTACGACACCGCCACCTCACCCGCCACCTTCCGGGGAATGATCGTCCTGGAGGCGATCCTCGGCGGAACCGGCATGGCGATCCTGGTGGGCCTGACGCTCGCGGCGGCAGAGGCGGCGGCGCGGCACGCCTTTCCGGACCATCTGGACTGGTGGAAGATCGGAACGTACCGGGGCACCCGGGCGGTGGCCGGGCGGGTGGCCGGTGGTTACGCCGGAGCCGCCTTCGCATTCGCGTACGTGGCGCTCTTCTACCTCGTCACGCGCAAGCTGCTCGGCTGGTGGGTGCCGACCGAGATGATCGACGACCCCAATCTGATCTCCACCCCTCTTCCGTGGGTCTCGGGTGTGGCCGTGTCGCTGCAGGCGGGCGTGTGGGAGGAGTCCCTCTTCCGCGCGCTCCCGTTGTCGCTGCTGGCCATCTGGACGCGAGGGCGCGCGAATCGACGTTGGTGGCTGGCACTCGGCGTGGTGGCGACCGCGATCGTGTTCGGGTTCGCCCACTCCAACTACGCGTCGTGGCCGCCGTACTCGCGGGGTGTCGAGATCTTCCTGGACGCATGCCTCTGGGCCGTGCTCTTCCTCTGGTTCGGTCTCCTGGTGACCGTGCTCGTCCACTTCGTCTACGACCTGGTGCTCTTCGGGTCGTTCGCGGCGTCGGGCAGCGCCCTGCCCTATCACGTCACGGCGGCGGTCATCCTCATCGTGCTGCTCTCGCCGGCGCTCGCCGTCGCGTGGCGCTGGATTCGCCAGCGCGGCCTCACCGAGTTGCCCGACGCCGCCCGCTTCGGGGCCTGGCGCCCGACCCCGGAGGTGCGTGAGGCGCCGATGGCGCCCCCGGCGCGCACGAAGGCCCTGTCCAAACGGGCCCGGGAGCTCGCGCTGATCCTCGGCGCAGCGGCCGTGTTGCTCGCGGCACTCCTGCCGTCGGCTCCCGTGCTCGGGAATCCGTTCACGGCGATCCGGTCGCAGGCTTTGGCCACCGCCGATTCGATGTTGGCCGAGCGCGGGGTGTCCACCTCGGGCTGGACCCGACTCAGTCGCCCCGTGTCCACCTCGACGACGCAGCTCAGACGGTTCCTCGTGGAGCACGACGACGAAGCGCTCGCGGCGATCCTGGCGGCCCGCTACGCGCCTCCCGCGTGGTGGGTGGTCCGCTACGTGCGTACCGGGGGCACCCCGGCCGATCGGGCGGAGGAGTGGCGGGTGCGGATCCGGCCCGATGGAACGCCTCTGGACGTCCACCACGTCCTGCCGGACTCGCTCGCCCGCGACACGGTGAGCGACGCCGAGGCTCGAAGCCTCGCGCGCTCGGCGGTGGCTCGCGCCGGATTCGACACGCTCGCGCTGGTCGAGTCGGATCTCGAGCACACGGTGCGCCCCAACCGGCGAGACGTGACGGTCACGTACAAGGACACCACGTTGAGCCTGCCCTCGGGCGCAGAGGCGCGCGTCGCGGTGACGCTCGCCGGCACGGAGCCGGTGCAGGTGCGGCGGAGCGTCGAGCTACCCGAGACGTTCCAGCGCGCAGAGCGGGAGCGAGCCAACCGGCGCGCGCTCCTCATGGCATTCTGCGGGGTGCTCTTCCTCGGCACGATCGTCGTGGGAGGCATCCTCATCGGCAGACGACGCGACGAGATCGTGTTCGATGGCTTTCTCAACCGACGCAGGACGGTGCTCTTCGTCGGCGGCCTGACGGTCCTCGGCATCGCGGAGGTGCTCAACGGCTTGCCCCGGATCCTCTATTCCTACGACACGGCCATGCCGTGGCGAAACTTCCTCGGGTTGAATCTCGCCGGCCTGATCGCGCCGATCATCGAGGCGCTCATCGCGCTGGCGCTCTGGTTCGCGCTCGGGGCATTGCGGAGGCGGGTCGGCATCCGGCTCTTCCCTCAAGGGGCGGGTCGCGAGCAGCGCCGGGACCTGCTGCTCGCGGGGCTGGGCATGGGTTCCTTGCTGGCGCTCGGCGATCTCCTGTCACCTCTATTCGCCCACAAGGGCGTGCCCGGCGCTCCGAATACGATGCTCGGTCAGGTGGTTCCGCTGCTGGGCACCGTATTCTCGATTCCTCTGAACACCGTCATGGCGGTCACCGCGATCGCCATTCCGCTTCTCGTCCTGGTGGGGGCGGCGCGCACCACACGGGGTCGTGGGCTGATGGGGGCGCTGTACTTCCTCCCGCTTCTCGGGCTCGCCCTGGCCGCAGCTCCCGAAGGGGCCAGCCTCTGGATCGTCGGCGTGTCGTTCGTGGTGGGCACCTTCGTCGGTCTATGGCTGCTCCTGCGCTACTGGGCTCCGTACTGCGCGTGGGCATGGGTGATGGCGGCCCTGGTCGTGACCGGATTGCGGGCGCTCCGCAGTCTCTTCCACGCGCCCACGCCGATCGAGCACGGGGCCGGTCTGGTGACGCTGGTGGCCACGCTCGCGCTCCTCGTGCTCGCCGTGCGGATTTCCGAACGAAGCGGCCGCGAGGCATCGACCTAGTGGACCGGGCGCGCTCGGCCGCTACCTCCGCTCCACCGGGGCTCCGGTCAGCTGCGCGCTCAGCCTCTGGAGCCTCACCTGAGCGCCCCGGTCGTACGCCTGGTCGGTGGCCCGGGCCGGGCTCATCCCGTTGAAGTACTGCCCGGTCTCCAGGTCGGGTTCGTCGATGAGATGGAGCACCGCCTTCACTCCCTCCTCGACCGAGCTCCTTGCCTGAGCCCCGCGGGACAGCACCATGTGCGTGTCCATCATCGTCGCGGGGTGCAGGGCCTCAACGAGCACGCCCGTATTCTTCAGCTCGTCGGCGAGATCGAAGGTGAACATCACCTGCGCCAGCTTGCTCTGCGCGTAGGCCCTCGAGTCGCTGTAGCCCTCTTCGAGCATCACGTCGTCGAAGTCGATCGGACGCTGCGCGATCGACGAGACGTTGATGATGCGGGCGGGTGCGCTCTCGACGAGCAGGGGCAGCAGGAGTCGCGTGAGCAGGAATCCGGAGAGGTAGTTCACCTGGAAGGTCAGCTCGTACCCATCCTGGCTGAGCTGACGCTTCGGGCCGTCGAGCCAGACGCCCGCGTTGTTGACGAGCACGTCGAGGCGATCGTAGTCGAGCTTGATCTGCTCCGCGAGCTCACGCACCTGGTCGAGCGAGGCGAAGTCGGCGGCGTAGAAGCGCGCGCTGCCCACCCCCGCTCGATCGATCTCGTCCACGAGCGCCTGGCCACGCTCACGGTTGCGGCCATGGATGATGACGTGCGCCCCCGTGGCAGCGACGGCGCGGGCGACCTCGCGGCCGAGCCCGTCCGTCGAGCCCGTGACGAGGACGATCCGGAGGCCGCCCGGATCCTCGGCCGATGAGGAAGACGCCTCGCCACCGCTGGCGGGCCCACGCACCTCCCCTCCGACGACGCCCGAAGCGTCCGAGAGCCCCGCCAGGATCAGGAATCCACCGATCCGCGCCAGGCGGCGCGCATGCATGCGTGGGACGGCCGGGATGCCTCTCGCTCGTCTCGTCATGGAAACCTCCCTGCGCTCTCCTCGGGATTCGTCACTTCGTCCACGATTCCAGACGCGCCATGGTCTCGTCGGGGCCGGTATGGTGGATCCCCCGGATGCCGAGCCCGCGCGCCACCTCCACGAACATGCGTCGGTCATCCACGTACGCAACTCGGTCGGGCGGGGCCTGCGCGGCATCGAGCGCGATGCGGTAGATGTCCTCGTCCGGCTTGCGTACGTGTACGAAGCAGGAAGAGACGAAGAAGTCGATGAGCCGGCCAAGCTCGAACGCGCGCACCCGGTACTCGGTGAGCTCGCGCCCCTCGTTGCTCACTGCAATGACGCGGAGCCCACGGCGCTGCTTGAGCTCGATCAGACGGTCCAAGGTATCGGGCAGCTTCCGGGACTGCGCGAACATGAAGTCCTTGAAGGCGCGGCGGTCGAACGTACGGTCCTCGTGGAACACGACCCGGTCGAGATAACGGTCGAGGCTCACCTTGCCCTCTTCGTACGTCCCGAACGTCATGCGATGTCGCCCGTCCATCTCGTCGTAGTCGAGATCGAATTCCTCGGCGGCCCGCCGGCGGGCATGGTGGTCCCACCCGTTGGTCAGGAGCACGCCTCCGATGTCGAGGAAAAGGGTGGTCACGCCTTCGCTCGCCATGTGGTCGTCCTCGGTCGCAGTAGAAACGTTCGCCTCCGTCGGAGGTCTGTCCTTATATGGGTATGCTGAAGTCGGCCGACCGATCCATGGCCCGGCCGATCCGCCTGCTTCCTCGAACGAGCCCGAGCCATGAAGAACCCTCCTGATCGTCTCACTGCGGATCTCCAGGCCTTCATCGAAGCCCAGCCCGTCTTCTTCGTGGCGACGGCACCGCTCGATGCCGGCGGCCATGTGAACCTCTCACCCAAGGGCCTCGGCGCGTTCCGTGTCTTCTCGCCGACGCAGGTCGGGTACCTGGACCTCACCGGGAGCGGGAACGAGACGTCGGCACATCTGCGTGAGAACGGACGCGTCACGTTCATGTTCTGCTCGTTCACCGGCACCCCACGCATCGTGCGCGTCTACGGCCGGGGCCGCACGGTGTTGCCCTCGTCCGAGGAGTGGGCCTCGCTGGCCTCGCACTTCGACGAGACGCCGGGCACACGCCAGATCGTGGTCGCGGACGTGACCGGGGTGAACACCTCGTGCGGCTTCGGAGTACCGATCATGGAGTACGTGGGCCAGCGCGATACCCTCGTCCGCTGGGCCGCCGAGAAGGACCGGAAGACCGGTCTGGACCGCTATCGAAAGGAGCACAACGGCCGGAGCATCGACGGGCTCCTCACGCCCCTCGGGGAGATCGGCGCCCCCGACGCCTGAGGGAGGCTTCCTCGAACGCCGCGTGCTCGGGTCCGAGCCTCCGGTAGGCTTCGACCGCGTCCGGGCGTGGGCGGACGACGCTGTCCGGCCGGGGCGAGGCGAACCCGGCGACCACGGACTCCCAGGTCGGCCTGCGCCCGGTGGAGCCCTCGTGGGCATGAAGGGCGCGCAGCGCGGCACCCAGGCATGCCGAGTTGGCCACCTCGATCCGATGGACCGGCGCGTCGAACACGTCGGCCATGACCTGGAGGATCTCGACGTTGCGCGCCGCACCCCCCGTCGCGTGGATCCGTTGCGCACGGGGCACGGCCCAGTGGGAGTGGCGCGCCATCGCCATCATCTGACCCTCGACCACCGCTCGGACGTTGGCGGGCGCGTCGTCCGGGTCGAGATCGCGCGTTCGCTCACCGGCTTCGAGAACGGGCGGCGTGATCTCGGGCTCGAACCAGGGCAGCATGAGCGCGCCTCCGTTGCCCGGAGGCGTGGCCCGGAGCAGGGCCGAGAACCCGGGCCAATCGAGGTCGAAGCGGTCGCGCACCCGCTCCCTCGCCAGCGAGCCGTTGCGGAAGCACACGAGGCTCATGAAGCCCCCGGTCGGCGCGCCGAAGACGTGCGCGGCCCCCGACGGGTCGGGCGTGGGGTCCGCCATAGGCGCGAAGAGCGTGTCGCTGGTACCGAGCGAGATGGCCGCGAGGCCGGGCTCGACCGCACCGACGCCCACCAGGCTGGATGGGTTGTCCCCCGTCCAGGCCACCAGCTCGGCGGGGGGGAAGCCGTGGCGCCGAACCCAGTAGTCCGACAGCGTCCCGACGACCGTGGCGGAAGCAACCACCTCCGGCAGCCTCTCGCGGAGGTCCGGAGCGGTAGCGTCGAGCGCCTCCTGCGCCCAGTCCCCGGTGCCGAGGTCGAGGAGGTTCATGCCCGAGCCGTCGCCCGCGTCGACGGGCGCCCACGCACCGGCCAGGAGCGAAGCGAGGTACGAGCTCACCAGGTGCACGCGTCCCGTACGTCGCCAGACCTCGGGATCGCTCCGTGAGAGCTTGCGGATCTGCGGTCCGGTGAACCGCTCGAAGGCACACGAGCCCGTCAGCCGGGCGAGCGCGTGTGCCCCGCCGACCGCCGCGGTGATCTCTGCGCACTCGGCTGACGTGCTCGCGTCCATCCAGATCGGAGCCCGCTCGCGGGCGAAGATCCCCCGGATCTGTTCGGTCAGGGGCCGCGCCGGATCGAGGCTCCCCAGAACCGCGGCGGCCTCCTCCCTCAGATACACGCTGCCGTGCTGTTGCGCGGAGCCCGACACCGCCGCCACACGCCGGAGGTCCGATCCCAGCTCCGACGCGACGAGGGCCATCATCGCATCCAGCGCTTCAGCCCACAGGAGCGCCGGAGCCTCCACCACCAGCGGATCGTCGTCGGGCAGCACCCCGTTGACCGTGGCGTACCTCGGAAAGGTCTCGTCGAAGGGCAGCGACCGTTCCAGCACGACCTCGCGTCGGGCGCCCTCAACCTCGATCACCAGGGCATTCAGGCTCTGGGTACCGCAGTCGAGTCCGAGGTAGAGAGGCATGTGCTGGCTCGCGAGGTGGCGGACGGAGCTCAGGCTCCGCCGGCCCGGTCATGGGCCTCCGCTCAACGAAGCGGGGGGAGCGTATCGGGTCTCGGCTTCTTGGAGAAGTGGACGGGAACCTCCGCCCAGACTTCGATCCGCTTTCCCTTGCGGCGCGCCGGCCGGAAGCGGATCTCCCTGGCCCCCGCCACGGCGGCCGAATCGAAGGCAGCGTACCCGGACGACTGCTCCACCACGACACTGTCCACCGCGCCGGTTTCCGTGACCCGGACGCGCAGCAGCGTCTGTCCTTCCTGGTCCTGGTCCCAGAGCTGGAGGGGATATTCGATCGGTACGTCCCCGTAGAGGGGAGCCGGCTGCTGAATCTCACCGTCGGAGGTGCATGCCGCGCTCGACATCACCCAGCTCGCCACGGCGAGCCCCCCCAGGATCCTCCGGAGGCCCACACCTCTGTCGTCACGCGTCACGCATCGCTCCCGCCGGTCTTCACGTCTTTCATGAGCTCGTAGAGCAGGTTGAGGGCGTCCCTCGGTGCCAGGCCGTCCGGGTCGAGCGCACGAAGGCGATCCACCACGGGATGCTCCACCTGGAACATGGACAACTGGTCCGGAGGGGCCTCCGAGCGCGGACGGTGGGCACCGCGCCGCCCCAGTCCTTCCCCCCCATGGCTATGTGTTCCCTCCAACTCCGTGAGAAGTTCCCGAGCCCGCGCGACGACGTCGTCGGGAAGACCCGCGAGGCGCGCCACCTGGATTCCATACGAGCGATCCGCGCCGCCCTCGGCGAGACGGCGCAGGAACACGATGTCGTCGCCGACCTCACGGACCGAGACGTTCAGGTTCTTCACCCCGTCGAGCAGATCGCCCAGCTGGGTGAGCTCGTGGTAGTGCGTGGCGAAGATCGTCTTGGCTCCCAGGTGCTCGTGCACGTGCTCGGTGACCGCCCATGCGATCGAGACGCCGTCGTACGTCGACGTGCCCCGGCCGATCTCGTCCAGCAGCACGAGGCTGCGGTCCGTGGCGCCGTGCACGATCGCGGCCGTCTCGCTCATCTCGACCATGAACGTGGACTGTCCTCGCGCCAGGTTGTCGGATGCGCCCACTCTCGTGAAGATCCGGTCCGCGACCGGGAGTCGCGCTCGATCGGCCGGGACGAACGCTCCCATCTGGCCCATGAGCTGGATGAGTCCCACCTGACGCAACACGGTACTTTTGCCCGCCATGTTCGGGCCGGTGAGCACGACGATCCATCCGCGCTCGTCGAGGACGAGATCGTTCGGGATGAAGTCCTCGCGCGGCATCATCGTCTCGACCACCGGGTGGCGCCCAGCCCTGATCTCCAGATCGAAGCCGGTGTGCACCTCCGGGCGGACGTAAGCACGCCGCTCCGCCACCTGCGCCAGCGTGGCCAAGACGTCGAGGGAGGCCACCCGGCCACCCGTCTCCTGGAGACGCGCGACCTCCTGAGCGACCCGGCGCCTGATCTCGCCGAAGAGCTCGGCCTCGAGCTGGGCGATCCGGTCCTCCGCTCCGAAGACCTTCTCCTCCCACTCCTTGAGCTCGGGCGTGAAATAGCGCTCGGCATTCGTGAGCGTCTGCTTGCGGACGTAATCCTCGGGAACGCGGTCCAGGTTGGATCGCGTCACCTCGAGGTAGTATCCGAACACCTTGTTGAATCCGACCTTGAGCGACCCGATGCCCGTCCGCTCCCGCTCCCGCGCCTGGAGGCGGGCGATGAAGTCCCGGGCGCCATCTCTCACCTCGCGCAGCTCGTCGAGCGGCTCCGACCACCCGGCCCGCATCACGCCTCCCTCCTGCAGCGTGGCGGGCGCTTCGTCCGCGATCGCCCTCCCCAACAGCTCGGCGAGATCCTCCAGGCAGTCCACCCCCCCGGTGAGGTCGCGGAGCACGGCCGCGGTCGCGTCCGAGCCCGCGTCCCGCACGGCCGGGAGACGCTCGAGGGAGCGTCTGAGTCCCAGGAGTTCGCGCGGGCTCACCCGGCCCGTCCCGACCTTGCCCGCCAGGCGCTCCAGATCGCTCACTCCTCCCAGCGACTCCCGAATGGCCCGTCGCAGCTCCGGCCGATCCACGAGCTCGGCGACTCCTTCCTGGCGCCGCCAGATCTCCTCCGGCGCGACGAGCGGCTCGAGTACCCAACGCCTCAGCAGGCGGGCCCCCATGGCCGTGACCGTGTCGTCCAGGACATCGAGCAATGTCCCGCCCTCTTCACCGGTCCGCAGCGGCTCCACCAGCTCCAGGTTCCGGCGCGTCATCTCGTCCAGGAGCATGACGTGGCCGGGTCTCAGGATCCGGGGAGGCCTCAGATGCGTGGCACCCGACGGGCGGATCTCGCGCAGGTACTGCACCAGGCCCCCCACGGCCCCGACCAGCGCGGCGTCTCCGCTCTGGAAGCCGAATCCGTCCAACGACTGCACTCCGTAGAGGCGCGCCAGCTCGTCCGCGCAGATGTCGACCTCGAACATCCAGTCGTCACGGACGGTGCGGGCGGGGCCGCCCTCCCCGGCCGAGGGGCCGGCACCACCACGGTCGTCCAGCGCGCGCGGGATGAGCAGCTCGGAGGGCTCCAGGCGACCCAGCTCGGCGCCGAGCTCGGCCTCCGCCACGAGCCTGACCGTCATCTCGCCGGTGGAGACGTCCAGCGCGGCCACGCCGAACGCTCCGGCCCCGTCGGGCACCACGGCCACCAGAAAGTTGTTGCGCCGCTCCGAGAGGAGCGAGTCGGCCAGCACCGTACCGGGCGTGATCGTCTCGGTGACCTCGCGGCGGACGATCCCCGTGGCGAGCGCCGGATCCTCGACCTGATCGCAGATGGCCACCCGGCGGCCCAGCTTGACCAACCTCGCCAGGTACTCTTCGATCGCTTTGGCCGGAACGCCCGCGAGCGGCACGCGCGCGGCCGCCCCGTTGTTGCGCGAGGTGAGGGTCAGCCCGAGGAGCCGGGCCCCTTCTTCCGCGTCGGCGTTGAAGAGCTCGTAGAAATCCCCCACCCGAAAGAAGAGCAGGGCGTCACGATGCCGGGACTTGGCATCGCGCCACTGCTGCATGAGAGGGGTGTCGTCGGGCGTCGTCATCGTGGTCGAGCCGGGCGGAGCGCAGGCCGGGAACCGTGATCGTCAGGGCGTGGGACGAAGGATACCGGGGGCGCCGAAGCGTATCAACCGAGATCCGCTTCAGTCGATGAAGATCGTCTCATTAGCCGACACGAAGAGGACGTCGCGCAAGCTCGGGAAGCGCGTGAAGAGCTGAGGACCCTTCTGGGACAGGCGGACGTCGGTGAAGCCCATCAGCACCAGGTCGGCGGTGCTCGAGCGAGCGGCCACCAGGCTCTGGAAGTCGATGCTGTCGTCGGTGGCGATGACGAGGACGTTCTTCTCGCTGATGAGCAGTCGCCCGTCGGCGATCATCTCGCGAAGCTCCTCGGTGCGCTCCTGGGCCTCGCCCCGCGGATAGGCGGCGAAGATGGAGATCTCGGCCCCCTTCCAGTCTTTGTGCCCCAGTAGGATGTAGGCCAACAGGATCATCAGGTTGGCGTTGCGGTGATCGTGCCAGGTCAGCCAGACATGGATGGCCTTGCGGGCGCCGAAGAAGTTGTCTCCGTGTCGGAGGACTAGCCGGTTCATCGCGGGCACGCCCGCCATCGTGCAGCCCTCGCGAACCTCGGTCAGGACCTCGGGCAAATCGTGCGCGCCGAACTCGAAGAGGATGGTGTTGTTCTCCATCCCGGAGACACCGGGCATCTGGAGGGACTGGGCGAGCGCCGAAGCCATCGACGGGCTGATCATGGTGTCGACGTAGATCGCGCCCTGGCGCTCCTCCATCGACTGGATCAGTCGGTCCTGCACGGCCTGGCTCTCCTGAAACGTCTCCGCAACGAGCCGGCCGGGGATGTAGTGCAGGTAGGTGCCGAACCCGTATCGGTGGCAGAGCCACTCCATCATCTGCACGGGCGCCGATCGGTCGAACGTGCGCGGCGTGATAATGATCACGCTGGGACGCCAGTCGTCGGGCGGGGTCTTCTGCAGGCGGATCTGAAGGTAGCGCGTCGCCTGTGTCATCACGCCGTGGAAGATCGCGGCGAGGTCGTCCACCCCGCCCCGGCTCTTGCGGATCACCTGGTACAGCACGGTCATGACCACGATGGCCAGCACGGCGTAGACCAGGTCCATCTGCAGCATGAGCACCAGGCACATCACGGCGCCCATGAGGCTCAGGTACCACTTCGACCGGAAGCTGGGCCGGTACGACGGCCTCGCGGCGAAGTGCTCCAGGAACGAGATGGCGCACAGCGCACCGTAGGTCACCATGAAAAACATCGACACGATGCGCGCCACCAGGTTCACGTTGCCCGCCACGACGAACACCAGCGCGATGGTCGACGTGAGCAGGGTCGCGTTGCGGGGCTCGTTGGCTTCGCCCGTGCCCGCCGCCAGGAAGCGGTTGACGCCGGGCGCCGGCACGACACTGTCACCGCCGAGCGCCTGGAGGGTCCGCGGAGCCACCAGGATCGAGCCGATGGCGGACGAGAGCGTGGCCGCCGCCAGCCCCAGCGGGATGATCGGCCCCCATACGGCGATTCGACTCATGATGAGCTGGTCCGCATCGAGCGCGACGGAGTTCACCGACGAAGCCAGCTTGAAGACCACCAGGACGTAGACGACAAGCCCCGTGAATGTGGCGGTCATGATGCCGAGCGGGAGCGACCGGCGGGGATTGGCGAGGTCACCCGAGAGGCCCACACCCGCGGTCATGCCCGTGAACGCGGGAAAGCAGATCGCGAAGACCAGCATGAAGCGGTCGGGGCTCGCCAGGTCCGAGACCAGCGGGATCCGATCCGGACGGAGCTCCTCGGGCGCCGATCCGAACAAGAACATGAGCAGGGAGGCCGCGAGCACCGTCGCGACGATCCAGAGCACCTTCACACCGAGGTTCGCTCCCCGGGTCAGCACGAGCGCGACAAGGGCCAGGAGCGCGGGAAGCGAGATGATGCGAGGATCGAAGAAGCCGATCGTGCTCTCGAACCAGGGAGCCACGGGCCGGAACGCCTCGGCGAAGGCGATCATGTAGAACGCGACCGAGATGGCCTGGGACATGTAGAGCGAGAGGCCGATGGCTCCGCCGATCGTGTTCCCGAAGGAGCGGGAGATGATGAAGTACTCTCCACCGCCCTCCACCCGCCGATTCGTCGCGATCTCCGCGATGGCGAGCGCCGTAGGCACGGTGACCATGTGCCCGAGCAGGATGATGACCAACGCACCCACGAGGCCCACGTTCCCCACGGCGTAGCCGAACCGCAGGAACATGATGGCCCCGAGGATCGTGCTGATGCTCGCCAGGAAGACGGGACCGGTGCCGAAGCCGTGGCCGGGTGCCTCTTCGCCGGGGTGGGATGCGGTCGTGCTCATGGAGACCTCGATCGCGTGGCCGGTTGCGGCATGATAACGCCCCGGGCGGGGCACGGCACCTCTGCTACACTCCGGCGTGCCATTTCGCTACCGTTCAGGACGACGTTCGACCCCATCGGTCGCTGCACAGCAACGAGGTTCATGACATGACGGACAGGCAGGCCTACGCGATGAGCAAGACCCTCCGCGTCTCGGTGGACGAAGCCGACGCGAAGGTTCGTGAAGAGCTCAAGAAGGAGGGCTTCGGGATCCTCACCGAGATCGACGTGAAGAGCACGCTGAAGGAGAAGCTCGACGTCGATTTCCGCCCCTACAGGATCCTCGGAGCCTGCAATCCGCCTTTGGCCCACAAGGCCCTGTCGGAGGAGATCGAGATCGGTCTGCTCCTGCCCTGCAACGTGGTCGTCTACGAGGGGGACGAAGCGGGCACGGCGGTGGTATCGATCCTGGATCCGGAGCTTCAACTTTCGGTGGCGGGACGCGACGACATGGCGCCGGTGGCCCGCGACGTGAAGGCCCGCATGGAGCGCGTGGTCGCGGCTCTCTAGTGGACTGTTGCAGGTCACTGACGCAGGAGATCCCGGTCCGCGGGGACGGCTCGGGAGCTCGGGGGAACGGGTAGGGCTACCGTCCCAGCACGCCGAGCGCGTACGCGAAGATCACCAGGGCGGCCAGCACGAGCACGAGCGCGCCCCAGACGGCCGCCTTCCGCACGGTGACGCTGCCGGGGCCGACCGCGCTCATCCCCGTGGCGCCGAGCCCGTGCGAGCCTCGCCGAATGCCGGAAAGCTCCTCAACGTTCTTGAGAAGCGAGCGCAGCCGGCTCTCGAGCTCGGCGGGGTCTTCGGGCTTGGTGATGAAGTGGTTGCCTCCGAGCCCGTAGCTCCGCGCGACGTCCTCGTCGCGATCCGACGAGGTCAGCACCGCCACGGGAATCCGGCGGAGGTTCTCGTCACCCTTGATCGCCTCGAGCACCTCGTGACCGGAGCGTCCGGGCATCTTGAGGTCGAGCAGGATGAGGTCGGGCGAGACGTCTCCCACGATCCGGACCGCCTCGTCCCCGTTTCGGGCGCGATGCACTTCGACCGGGATCCGACTGGCGCGCTCGAGCGCCATCTGGATCAGCAGGGCGTGGTCGTCGTCGTCTTCGGCGAGTAGCACGTTCCAGCACTTGCGCTCGTGGGGCCTGGCCATCTACCGACCCTCCTCCTCTTGGTCCGCGTCCCGGACCAGCGCGGCCTGGAACCCGAGATCCTTCACGCGTTTCAAGAGTTCGTTCGCCGGCTCGGGCGACGTGAACCGTCCCACCCGGACGCGCACCAGCCGGCTACCCTCGACTCGCACGACGCGCACGCGCAGGCCAGCCTCCCGTGCTCGGGTCGCCAGCGTCTGCGCCCGTGACGTGCCACTGAAGGCCCCGAGCTGTACGGCATAGCTCCCCTGGCGGTTGGCGGCGGCCGACTCCGTAGGCGCCGCCGGAGTGGTGGATGGACGCACGGCCGGACGCGAGGTCGTGTCGCTCGGTGGCAGCTGGAGCGGGGGGGGTGGATCGCCCACCTGCGCGAGCCAGTCCTCCGCTTCTCGGCTCACACGGCTACCCGGGTAGCTCCGGACCAGCCCCGCCACCCTCTGCCGCGCTGCGTCGGCATCGCCGGCGGCGAACGCCGATTGCGCCAGTCGGAAGAGTGCGCGACCGGAGTAGGGCCCGCCCGGAAACTCGATGGTCAGGCGACGGAAGTCGAGCTCCGCCTGGATCGGATCCACGATCAGCCGTCCCCGGAGCCACAGGGCACGCTGGCGGTCGCTTCGGGACGCTGACGATCCGGTCGAGTCCCACCAGGACAGGAGAAGGGCTCGGGCGTCGTCCGTCTTGCCCATGCTGGTGAGATCCTCGACGCGCTGCAGAGGTGCTACTTCCTGGGCTCCCATCCCTCCGCCCGACCACACGGTCGCCAGGACGGCCAGGACGAGCGCCCCCCGTTTCATGCGGCCCGCCTGCGGGCCATCAGACCCAGAAGCCACTCCGCCAGGAGGTGCTCGTCGCTCAGCGGACTCGATTTGAGGAGTCGGTCCGCCCGTACGAGTCCCTCGAGCGCCACATCCACGTCACCGACCGTCCATCGTTTGGCCTGCCCCGCCAAGCGGCTGGCGAGCCACCGTTGATGCCGCGGAAGTGCAGCCTCGAGGGCACGTGGGCCCTCGGCCACCGCGACGCCGATGCGCAAGATGTGCATGGTGAGGGCGATCACGAGAGCGACGCCGCGCTCGCCCTGCCCCACCAGCACGCCGAGGGTGGCGAGCGCCTCGTCGAAGCGCCGCTCACCCACCAGGTCGAGCCATCGCCAACGGTCCTGCGACGGCAGCCGGGTACCGGCGGCCTCCACGTCCGCGATCGTAACGGTGCGCCGGTCTCCGACGTAGTCTGCGAGCTTCTCCAGCTCTTTGGCCAGAATGCCCAGGTTGGTCCCGATGGCCGCCCCCAGTGCCTGGGCCGCCGCCGGCTCGATCTCGAGGTCGTGCTGCTCGCGCCCCCGCGCCAGGATCCACCCGGGCACGTCGGCCGGCGTGAAGGGCTGGAACTCCACCGAGCGGGACGCTCGGGCCAGCTCGCGATAGAACTTGGCTTTGGATCCTTGCGGTGGTGTGCAGCTCATGACGAGCGCGAGTCCCGGTGGCGGAGAGGAGACCGTCTTCAGCAGGATGTCACGGGTGCGCGCGCTCGACGCCAGACCCTCTACCTCCCTCAACACCACCACCCGCCATTCGGCCATCAGGGGCGGCGTCCCGAGCATGGAGGCAAGCGTCTCCGCGTCCACTTCCGTGCCGCGAAGGGGGTCGAAGTTGAAGTCTCGGGTGGAGGGATCGAGATGGGCGTCGACCAGGGCGCGAAGGACTTCTTCCTTTCGGAATTCGTCCTCGCCGTGCAGGTAGAACACACCTCCACGTGCCTTGGCCAGGCCCGGTATGTCGTCGAGAGGATTCACCTTGGAGAGGTCGCCACCATTCCCGGGGGGGACAGGTCGGGGCTCATCCTATGGCTTCTGGTCCAGCCCCGTCTGACGGTACGAGCTGCCGTGCCGATACCTCCGCCGAACCGGAGAATACTCGTACAGGAGCGCGTGCGCATCATCCCAGAGCGGCGCCCGCAGCTCACGGGTCCTTGGCGGCTGCAGAAGCAGTCCGGTGGACAAGGCGTTCGTGGGCCGTGCCCGCGCCGGCGGGCGCGTCACCTCGATCGGATCGAGCTCCACCACCGGCTCGCGCATCAGCGCGGGCGACCACGCGACCACGGTCAACACGATCGCCATCCCCAGCGCGGTGAGCGCGGTCGTGCCCGACGAGCCCTGACGGCCCAGCGCCCGGTCTTCGTCCACGTGGTAGAGTCGGTGCTGGAGGCGCGGGGTGAAGTCCTCTTCGAGATCCACACCCGGAAGCTCCTTCAGTAGCGCCGATCCTTCCTCGACGACGTGGCGGTAGCGTCCACAGCGCTCGCAGGTAGCCTCGTGCTTCCTGGCCGCCCGGACGAAGTCCTCAGGTCCGGTGCCATCGAAGTATTCCGAGAAGCGGGTGATGAATTCCCTGCAGTTCATGGTGGGATGATACTGCCGGTCCGGCGGGCGGGTTCCATACTCGTGCCGGAGCGTGCGAAGGCCCCGCCGGCCAACGCCGGCGGGGCCCTCTCCCCACCCCTCCCGTCCCCGCACCCCGAGGGGGTTCAGTCGATCATCGGGGAAATGATGTTCGCGAAGTTGTTCCGCGCCCGGTTCAGCCGGCTCTTGACCGTCCCGAGATTGCATCCGGTGATGTCGGCGATCTCCTCGTACGTCTTTCCCTCCAGCTCCCGCAGCACGAACACGATCCGGTGGTGCTCGGGCAGCTGCTCCACCGCGGCCTCCACCTTCTCCCTCAGGTGGCGCTTGCGGAAGAGATCATCGGGCTTGTACTGGGTGTCCTCCCACTCCAGCGGCCGGTGGTCCGCGTCCCAGTTCTTCTTGATGGTCTGGAAAAGGACCAGCGGATTCCGGGACCGGTTGCGCAACTCGTTCTTCGCCAGGTTGCTGGCGATCGTGTAGATCCAGGTGGAGAACTTCTTGCTCTGGTCGAAACGCTCGAGGTGGCGGTACACCCTCACGAAGGTCTCCTGCACCAGATCCTGCGCCCGCTCCCGGTCTCCGATGGTGCGGTAGACGAAGTTCAGAAGGCGCTGATCGTAACGGGAGACGAGCTCGCCGAACGCCCGCGCATCGCCGTCGAGACAGGCCTGCACGACCTCGCTGTCCGTGAGCCCCTCCAACAGCCTCCGGTGCTCCCGGGCCTCACCGGTTCCCGCGTGCTGTTCGACCTTCGGTGCCCTCGCTCTGGCCACGCTCATCACCTCTCTGGTTCGGGGCGCCCGCCACCTTGGCGGACAAGCGCCTTACATTCATCCCTTTATGCAGGCTCCGTGCCATCCGCGGAGTGCCTGTCCCGTGCGCCTTGTTCCGGCCCACCGTCCTACCTGTGGGACGTGTCGACGTGCGCGGTTGTGACACCTCATGCACGGTCCGACCGACCACGCCCGGCCAGGAAATGCGCCACGTACAGGATGGTGGCAATGCTCTTGCAGTCGATCACGTCCCCGCGCCGCACCCGTTCCACCGCCTCGGACAGCGGCATGCGGACGACCTCCACGAACTCGTCGTCGTCGAGATTCCGCCGTCCTTCGCTCAGATCCGTCGCGACGAAGAGTCGGATCACCTCGTCGCTGAAGCCCGGCGTCGTGTAGATCCGGGTCAGCGGACGGAGCGAGCCGGCCTTGTAGCCCGTCTCCTCCTCCAGCTCCCTGCTCGCGCACTCTTCCCACGGCTCGCCCGGCTCCCGTGGCATTCCGGCGGGCACCTCCCAGAGGTAGCCGCCGGTCGCATACCGGTACTGCCGAAGGAGGAGCACGTCGGGGTCCTCCTCGTCCAGCGACCCCATCACCGGCAAAATGGCAGAAGCTCCGTCGTGCCGGACCAGCTCCAGCTCTCCCACCGAACCGTCCGGAAACCGCACGGTGTCCACGCTCAGATGCACGATGCGCCCGTCGTGGACCATCCTGCTGTCGAGCCTGCCGGGCTCGGTCGCGCCGCCCTTCACATCATAATCCATACGGCCATCCATTGGTTGCGTGCGGGCGGCGCCACCCTGCCATCTCTCCCTTGGATACGGAAGGGGGCCCTCGCCGTTGCACGAAGGGTTCGTCGGTCGCCTGCCGGAGCCTCAAGCGTCGGGCGCCACCACCTCGACGGGTCCGAGCTCGAGGCCTTCCAGGCCGGACGCGACCGTCCCGGCGTCGCCGACCACCACGATCTGCGCCTCGTCGGGGCGAATGTGACGGCGCCCGGCGGCGGCCGCGGCGGCCACCGTCACGGAACGCACCTGGTCGCGATACGTGTTGTGGTAGTCGTCCGGAAGGCCGTAGACCACCTGCTCGGTGACTCGGGACGCGACCTGGGACGCCGTCTCGAGACGGAGCGGGAACACGCCGGCGGTGAAGTCCCGCGCGGCCGCGACCTCGTCCTCGGTCGGCCCCCCCTCGAGGATCCGCTCGAGCTCGGACACCGTTTCGCGTACGGCATCCGACGTGACGTCGGCCGCCACCGCGGTGGAGATCTCGAACGGCCCCGGCCGACTCCGGAACGAGAAGCGCGAGCGCACGCCGTAGGTGAAGCCGTTCCTCTCGCGCAGGTTCAGGTTCAGGCGGGAGCTGAACGTGCCCCCGAAGAGCAGGTTCAGGACCATGAGAGGAAAGAAGTCCGGGTCGGAGCGGGCGGCGCCCACGTGCCCCACGCGGATCTCGGACTGTACGGAGCCCGGCCGGTCCACCACCGTGATCCGGCGCTCCTTCGTTACCGGCCGCACCTCGAAGCCGCGAGGCTCGGGCGGGCTTCCGGTCCAACTCCCCAGGTGATGCTCGACCAGGTCGGCCACCTCGGCCATCGCGACGTCCCCGACGACGACCAGACCCCCGGTTCCTGGCCGGTAGTACGCGTCGGCATAACCTCGCAAGTGGGCGGGTCGGAGGGGATCGACCGACGCCCGTGTCCCCGAGATCGGGCGTGCGTAGGGTGTCCCCGAAGCGAAGTAGCGGCGCGCCGCCCGATCGGACGCGAGCGCCGCCGGATCCATCAGCCGCTGGCGGATGGCGGCGAGCTGCTGCTCCCGCGCCCGGCCGACCTCGCCCTCCGGAAACTCGGGCTCCAGGACGGCTTCGGCCAGCAGGCCCAGAGCTTCCGCGAGGCGATCCGCCAGGCAGGAGAGTGACACGCTCGTCCCTTCCCATCCGGTGGATACGTGCAGACGAGTGCCGATCCGCTCCAGGGCCTCTGCCAGATCGCTCCCGCTGCGTCGCCGCGTTCCGCCCTCCAGAGCGTCGCCCGCCAGAACCGACAGACCCGCCCGGTCTTCGTCCAGCTCGGCCTCGCCGGCCCGCATGAAGAGGTTCACGCTCACCACCGGCAGGCGCGACATCCGGGCCACCCTCAGGTCGAGGCCGTTGGGGAGCACGGTGTGCGTCACGTCGGGAAAGTCGAAGGGACGCATCGGCCCGGGCTCGGGCGCCCGGCTACGGTCGAGGGCGCTCATTACTCTTCTCCCGGCTCGTACATGAGCACGGCCCGGTTGTCCGGCCCGAGCTGCTGGGTCGCGAACGCGCGGATCTGGTCCGGGGTCACGGAGCGCAGCCGTTCGACCTCCCCGTTCAGCCGGCCCGGATCGTCGAAGTACAGTTCGAACATGGAGAGCAGATCGGCCCGGTCGCCGACGCGCTCAAGTGAGTGCACTATATCCGTTTCCGAGAGCGCCACCGCCCGCTCCACCTCCGCGGCCGTCGCGTCTGCCACACCCTCCACCTCGGCCGCCAGGGCGGCCTCGATCTCCTCCGCCGAGGAGCCCGGATAGCCCGTCGCCCACACCAGCATCATCGCCGCGCCGGTGAGCAGTGGAAACGCGTAGGCCACCACGTCCTTGGCCACCCGCCGCTCACGCACGAGACGGCGGTAGAGGCGGGAGGCGCGTCCGGTGCCGAGCACGGCACGCGCAACCTCGGCCGCGGTGAACGCGTC
Source organism: uncultured Gemmatimonadales bacterium (assembly GCA_963751265.1). Lineage (GTDB taxonomy): Bacteria > Gemmatimonadota > Gemmatimonadetes > Longimicrobiales > Gaopeijiaceae > SZUA-318. The sequence continues at coordinate 260,972 of CAVVTU010000011.1, forward strand.
GTCGGTGTAGGGCGGGATGCGGAAGGCGAGGATCACGCGCGGAAGCGGCACGTCGGCCTGAACGCGCTCGCGAACCGTGGAGCCGAGCACGGGCGCGATCTCCGGCTCGCCCGGGAGCGGCGGGATGGGCGAGCCCGCCGGGATCTCCCCGAAGTACCGCTCGACGAGCTCGAGGGCCCGGGCCGCCTCGAAGTCGCCTGCTACCGTAAGTACGGCGTTGTTCGGCACGTAGTAGGTGCGGAAGAACGTCTTCCACGTCATCGAGCGTGGCGGCGTCGATGTCCGCAATCGATCCGATCACGGTGTGGTGATAGGGATGGGCCTCGGGATAGACGAGCGCCTGCAGGCGCTCGTCCCAGTCGCCGTACGGCTGGTTGTCGTAGCGCTGCCGGCGCTCGTTCTTCACCACGTCACGCTGGTTGTCGAGCTTCTCCTGGGTCATGGCCGGGAGCATCCAGCCCATCCGGTCCGACTCGAGCCAGAGCGCCAGCTCCAGATGGTGCGACGGCACGGTCTCGAAGTAGTTCGTGCGGTCGTACCAGGTGGTGGCGTTGAGCGAGCCGCCGGCCCGCTCGATCAGCTCGAAGTGCCGGTTCTTGGGCACATGGGCCGAGCCCTGGAACATCATGTGCTCGAAGAGATGCGCGAAGCCGGTGCGACCCGACTGCTCGTTCCTCGAGCCAACGCCGTACCAGAGGTTCACCCCCACGACGGGAGCGGTGCGATCCGGGGAAAGCACGACCTTCAGGCCGTTGTCGAGGCGATACCGTCGGACCGGTACGTCGAGCATGCTCATGCGCCACCCCCTTCCGCGTCGGTCGAGGTTCCCCCTGCCGCCTTCGGGAGCACGGTCACCTCCCCCACCCCGAGCCGCTCGAGCGGCTCCTCGATGGCGGCGCGGTCGCCCGCAACCACGATGGCCATCCGGCTGCTGCCGAGCTCCCGGTCCGCGGCCCGGGCCACGTCCGCGGCGCTCACCCCGAGTACCGCGTTCACGTAGCCCGAGTAGAAGTCCGGAGCCAGGTCGTAGCGCACCAGATCGGAAAGCATCCGGACGACGTCGGCGTCCGATTCGAAGTGCTGCGGGAGCCTGAGCGCGAGGTAGTTTCGCGCACGGGCCAGCTCCTCGGCCGGGACGGGCTCGTCCCGCACCCGGTCGATCTCCCGGACGAACTCCAGCACCGCGCTGTCGGTCACCGGTGTGGCGACGGCGGCCGACGCCTCGAACGGGCCCGGCCCACGCCTCATGTCGAAGAAGGAGCGCGCGCCGTAGGTGTAGCCCTTCTCCTCGCGCAGATTCTGGTTGAGCCGGCTCGTGAAAGAGCCTCCCAGGACGGTGTTCAACACGACCAGCGGATAGTACGCGTCCGTGCTCCGGCTCACCGCGACCCGACCTATCCGGATCTCGGACTGCGCCGCTCCGGGCTTGTCCACGATGTAGATGTGGTGCCCGGGCTTAGCCGTTGTGGCGGCGGGCGCGGGCACGTCTTCGCCGTGTCCGGACCACCCCGCGAATGCCGTCCCGAGCACGCTGTCCAGCACCGCGCGCGTCACGTCTCCGACGACCACCAGCGTGGCCATTCCCGGCACGTAGCGCGCCCGGTGGTAGGCCACGACGTCGTCGCGCGTCAGCGCCCGCAACGTCGCGTCGGTCCCGAGCAGCGGCTCGCCATAGGGGTGCTCCGGCCCGTACAGGACCCGCGCGAACGCGTCGTCGGCCAGCGCGCCCGGCTGGTCGGAACGCTGGATTACCCGGCCGAGTCGCTCCTTCTTGATCCGCTCGAGCTCGGCCGGCGGGAAGGTCGGGTCTGCGACCACGTCGGCCAGGATGTCGAGCGCCTCGGAGAGCCTGGGACTCAGGACCGAAAGCCGCACCGAGCTCGCGTCGTAGCCCGCGGTGCTCGACAGGCTCGCCCCGAGGAGGTCCACGGCGTCCGCGATCTGCAGCGCCGAACGCGTGCGCGTGCCTTCGTCCATCATGTCGGCCGTGAGCGCTGCCAGGCCGGCCTTCCGGGCCGGGTGCGCGGATGCTCCTCCCCGGAGCTGCAGCTCGAGGCTCACGAGCGGCAGCTCGCTCCGCTCGACCAGGACCACCCGCATGCCGTCGTCGAGCCGATAGTCCTGGATCTCGGGCATCTCCATGGTGGGGGGTTGGCCCACACCGGGCGCTCGGCTCCGGTCGAGGGCGGCGCCCGATGTCCCGGCCCCACCGGCACCCACGCCCACCGCGACGTGGCCCGACTCCGTGTCGGAGGAGACGGACATGCCCACCGCGCATCCCGTCAAGGAAATCGCCGTCCAGGCCGCAAGCATACGCACTCCCTCGCTCATCGTTCGTTCGCTTCCGAAGCCGCCAGATCGGTCTTCCCTTCGGGGACCACGCTCAGCCAGACCGCGGGCTCGCCCACCAGGTAGCGTCCGGCCGCGCTCGCCACGTCGCCGGCCGTCACCGCGTGGTAGCGGGCGAGATCCTTGCGCACATAGCCCGGATCGCCGGTCAGGAAGTGGTACTCGTTCAGAAGGTCCGCCTTGCCGCCGAATCCGCCCACATGCTCGAGTGAGCGAACGAAATCGGTCTCGATCCCGTTGACCGCCCGCTGACGCTCCTCGGCCTTCACGCCGTCTCGTGCCACCCTGGAGATCTCTTCCCCGATGGCCTCGGCGATCCGGGTCAGCCCCACCCCCGGCCGGGCCGTCGCGACGATCCAGAACGAGCCCGCCAGCTCCCGGCCCTGCTGGAACGCGCTCACGTCCTGGGCGATCTGGTCGTCGTAGACCAGCCGCTTGTAGAGCCTGGAGCTCTTCCCCCCTTCGGTGAGGACAGCCGACAGCACGTCCAGCGCCGCGTCGTCGTCGGTGAAGACCTTGGACGAGTGCCAGGCCACGTACAACCGAGGAAGCTGGACGTGGTCCTCGAGCAGCAGGGTCTGGTCGCCGGAGAGCGTCACCTCCGGGACCGTGATCTTCGGCACCGGGGGACCCGAGGGGATGTCACCGAAGTACTGCTCGACCAGAGCCCGCACGCGTGAGACGTTCACGTCGCCGGCGATGGCCAGGCTCGCGTTGTTGGGCGTGTAGTAGGTGCGGAAGAAGGCCTTCACATCGTCCAACGTGGCCGCCGACAGGTCGTCCATCGAGCCGATCACCGGGCGAGTGGTAGGGGTGGTCCACCGGGTACAGGTGGGCGTAGACCATCTCGAACGCGCGACCGTAGGGTTGGTTGTCGACGCTCTCGCGGCGCTCGTTCTTCACCACGTCGCGCTGGAGATCGAGCTTCTCCTGCGTCATGGTCGGCAGGAGCCAGCCCATCCGGTCGGCCTCCAGCCAGAGCGCCAGCTCGACCGCGTTCGGCGGGACGTTCTCCCAGTAGTTCGTGCGGTCGGTCGAGGTCGAGCCGTTGTTCACCCCGCCGGCAGACTCGAGGAGGTTGTCGAAGTCCCCTTCCGGCACGTGCGCCGAGCCCTCGAACATGATGTGCTCGAAGAGGTGCGCGAATCCCGTGCGCCCGGGGCTCTCGTTCTTCGAGCCCACGTGATACCAGAGGTTCACGCTCGCGACGGGCAACGACGGATCCCGGTGGATCAGCACGTTGAGCCCGTTGTTCAGGGCGAACTGTGTGTAGGGGATGTAGACGTCCACGCTCTCCCTCTTCTGCGCCACCGTCGGCCGGGGCGGCCCCGCGAAGGCCCCCACGACCATCGCGGAGCATATCCACCACTTCATCCGTGTTGTCCTCCTGCGGGATCCGGCTTCATCACGGGTCAATGTCCCGGTCCGCCGTCGGCATGGCCCCGGGGTCCTGCGACACCGCGCCTACGGGCGCTCGGCCAGACGGCTCCGCAAAGAGTCCGGCACCGCCTCCTCCGTCAGGAGTTTACGCGCGAAGCTCGGGCCCGAGTCCAGGCGCTCTTCCACCTCGCGCACCAGCGGCATGTCTCCCTCGGCCCCGCGCATCCGTCCGCGCTCGAGCATCTCGTAGGCGAGATCCTCCCGCTCCACGGCCGCCGCCGTGAGCGCCGCCAGAAGCTGCGCTTCCACGTCGTCGGGCGAGAGGCGGGCGCCCTCCGAGAGCTCCCCCAGGCCCTCTTCGAAGCGTTCCTCCTCGAGCAGGAGGAGGCCCAGGACCACACGGATCCAACCCTCGTCCGGATCCATGGTCACCGCGTCGGCGACCGCGTCGATCGCGCCCGGACGGTCCCCGGCCAGCGCGCGCGCCACGCCCAGCTCGTACGCGATCTGCGGCTCGCTCGGATCGATCTCCCTCGCCGCCGAAAGCTCCTCGAGCGCCTTCTCGTGCTGGCCTTCCCGGGACAGGTAGGCCCCGTACATGAAGCGAGCCATCGACACCTGCGGCGCGGTGAGCGCCGCCGTCCGGAGCGCACGCTCCGCCTCCGGATCGTCGAAGGCCGCGAGCCCGTTGCCCGCCGTGGCCAGCACGTACGGATCCACGGGATCGAGCGAGAGCGCACGCTTGAACCGTTCGTAGGCGATGCCGTCCAGGCCCAGCTCCCGCTCCGCGACGCCGAGCCAGCAGTGCACGGCCGGCTCCTTTTCGAACTCCTCCAGATGCTCTCGCAGCAGCTCCGCCATACGCTCCCAATCGCCCTCGTCGCCCAGATCGAGGGCCTTGTCGAGAAGCCCCGTGAGATCCATGTCAGGCGCCGAACTTCACGAGTCGTCCCGCGTGGGCCAACGCCATCGAGATGAGGTCGGTGCCGTGGAAGCGGCCGAGGTCGCCCCGGCGACACGACGACTCACCGAAGCCGCCACCGGTCGGACGCGCCCACCGCGACGCCAACAGCACAGGCACCGCGTGCCAGGAATGCTCCTTGTAGAGAGCGGGCGTGGAGTGGTCCCCCGTGACCATGAGGACGTCGGGCTCCGTCGCCAGGACGCGGGGGAGCAGGCCGTCGACCTCCTCGATGGCGGCGACCTTGCCGTCGAAGTCCCCGTCGTGGCCCCGGGTGTCGGTATCCTTGAAGTGGATGAACGAGAAGTCGAAGCCCGGACCGTGCTGCTCGTAGAGCGCGGCGGTCTCCTCGGCGCTGCCCGGGATGGACGGCACCTCCATCCCGACCAGACGGGCCACACCCCGGTACATCGGATACTTGGCGCATGCCACGGCCCTCAGGCCGAAACGCTCCTCGAGCGTCGGGATCCGCTGGAAGGCGGCAAATCCGCGCGCCAGGAAGCCATTGAGCTTCGGCTCGTCGGAGAGGATCTCGCGCGCCTGCTTCAGGAAGTCCCGCACGAGCGAAGCCGAGAGCTCCGAGTCGGGCGCCGTGGCCTCGCACTTCAGGTCGGGCACCCCGTGCTCGAGCGGATCGGTATCGGTGAGGTCCGAGCCCAGCCCTTCGCCCCGGATGAGCAGCACCACACGGTGCTCCTTCTCGTGCGTCAGGGTGATGGTATGGCCCTCGGGCTGCTTCAGCTGCTCGTTGACGATGTCGGCCACCCGGCGGCCTTCCGCGTCGCTCGGCCGTCCCGCGCGCCGGTCCGTCACCCGACCCCGATCGTCGAACGTGGCCAGGTTCAGGCGGGCCGCCAGGTCGCCCTGCCGCAGCTCGATGCCCACGCCGAGCGCGCTCAGCGCCCCGCGCCCGATCACGTATTCGGTGGGATCATAGCCGAAGAGCGAGAGGTGGCCCGGCCCGCTCCCAGCGGTGATGCCGCGTCCCACCGGGTCGAGCACGCCGAGCGACGAGCGGTCGGCGAGCGCGTCCAGGTTGGGCGTTTTGGCGATCTCCAACTCGGTCTTGCCGTGATCCGGGTGCGGCAGGCCGCCAAGGCCGTCCATCACCAGGAGGACGATGCGCGCATCGTGTCCACGATGCACCTGGGCGTCGGGAAATACCACTTCAGACATGGCCGTGATCTCCATCAGAGGCGCCAAATTCATGGGAGCGGCGCCGCGTCGTGTTCCAGGGCAAAGCGAATCTGGAATCTAGCAAGGGTGCCGAGGGGGTCCAACGCACGGCCCCGCCGGGCCCGGGAGTCCTCCCGGAAGCCGGGGCCGCCCTCCCGTTCGACACTCGACCCTGTCAGATTCATGAAAGTAGACCGAGCCCATACGACCCCGACGCGGCCGCCCACCGCCGTCGGCGACCCCGACCCCGGAGGCTTCCCATGCGCTACGTCCCCTTCCGCATGGAGCGCTGGCAGTCCACCTACGAGCACCGCGTCCGCTTCAACCTCTCCGAGAGCGGAGTGCATCCCCTCACGGTGCGAGAGCTCCTCGACCTTGCCGGCGTCGACGAGGGGGTGGACGACGTCCTGCTCGGCTACGGCCAGTCGAACGGCTCCGACGCGCTGCGCGCCCGCATCTCCGCGCTCTATCCCGGCGCCGACGATGCCTCGGTCCTGGTGACCGTAGGCGGAGCCGAGGCCAACTTCGCGAGCTTCTGGCACCTCATGGAGTCCGAGGGCAAGGCCGCGGTGGTGCTGCCCACGTACGGCCAGGTCCCCGGGCTGCTCCGGTCGTTCGGCACCCGTCTGCTGCCGGTGAATCTCGTAGAGGAGGATGCGTGGCAGCCCGACCTCGACGCCCTGGCCGGCGCGCTGAACCAGGGAGCGCGCTTCGTCCTCGTGACGAACCCGAACAACCCCACAGGAGCCGTGCTGACCGAGAAGGCGATGGACGCCATCGTCGAGCTCACCGAGCGCCACGAGGCCTGGATCCTGGCCGACGAGGTCTATGCGGGCGCGGAAGCCCAGGGACAGCAGACGCCCTCTTTCTGGGGCCGGCACGAGCGCGTGATCGTAACGAATTCGCTCTCCAAGGCGTACGGCCTGCCGGGGCTCAGGCTCGGCTGGGTCGTCGCCCCGCCCGACGTCACCGCCGAGCTCTGGGGCCGCACCGACTACACCACGATCAGCCCGGCTTCGCTTTCCGATACGCTGGCGACCTTGGCGCTCGAGCCTGCTACGCGGGCACGCATCCTAGAGCGCACCCGCGGAATCGTACGCGCCAACCTCGACCTCCTGAGAGCGTGGATCGACGCCCAGGAAGGGCGCTTCACCTACCAGCCCCCGGACGCCGGCGCGATCTGCTACGTACGATACGACGCGGATGTGAACTCGAGCGTCTTCGCCGAGAAGCTTCGGGCCGAGAAGGACGTGCTTGTCGTGCCCGGCGACCATTTCGGGATGGACCGGTACCTGAGGATCGGATTCGGTAACCCCGCCGAGGAGCTGCGCGAGGCGCTGGGGCGGATCGGAGAGGCGTTCGACGAGGTGGGGTAGGGCGAGCGCCGGGACAGGGCTCATCGCTCAGTCGTGCGAGGCCCGGACCCGTACCATACGTTGGTGGAGGAGCCGTTCCACCCGATCCCACGGTCACCCGTGTCCCAGAGCCGCGTTCCTCGTCTCCATCAGCGTAGGGACCGCAGGCACCATCGCCTGGAGCTGGCGACGGCGCTGTACGGAGCCGATCCTCAGCGGGCGCTCGTCGTTCCCGAGCTGAACGCCATCCTGTCCGTCACCGAGGCGGACCGGTCGGCCATCGTGTGGGTGGACGAGTACGGGGCCGCGGTGCCGCACATCTACGCCGTGCTCGACGTCGGAAACGAGCGCCCCCGCAGATCGTTCTCGTACGAGGTCTTCCGGGACGCTTGGGAGCTCGGCGTGCCCGGCCTTGTCGACTTCGTAGGGCGGAACGCGATCCGGGAGGGGCCCGAAGCCCTGGCGGTCCTGGCGATCGGGAGTGACGGGACCCGCGCGTGGTTCGTCATCGCGGACGGTCGAACGCCGAGGCCGCCGCTCTCCCCGACGGAGCGAGGGGTTCTGATGAACCTCGGCGGGCGCTGCTCCGGCATCGTGCTCCATCGTGACCTCGATGCTCGCAAGAACAAGGCCGGGATGCCGGGTCGCGAGCGAGAGCCCCTCCCGGGTTGGCCCATTCTGAAGGATCTGGACGAGCACCGCGGTTCGGCGGTGGAGCGCCGGATCTCCCTCCGCTTCGTCGTCGCCCGACTGATCTCGATCACGGTCGATGAAGATCTGGTGCCGACCGCCGAGCTGCCGGACGCGGTGGAAACGGCCCGCGCGGAGATAGGTGAGGAGTTCCCGGAAGACCCGGAGCGCGCTCTTTGGGAGGCCGTCCTCACGTGCCTCGTCTCGGGTGGGCTCCCGGCCTTGGGCGATGAGACCCTGGCCCTCGCCCACCATGCCGCCACGATGGACCATCGGTGGGGCGCCGCCGAGCTGTGCCGGTGCGCGTACGCGATCGCGGTGGGTACGGGGTCCGGACCGACGGCGAGGGATGCCGCATCCTTGATGGCGAGGCAGTGCCAACGGCTCTCCGACAACAGGTCGGCGGCTCGATGGAAGCGCGTTGTCGGATCCGTGGACCTGGCGCTCGACCACCTGCAGGCTCCGGCGGACCCGGAACTGGACTCCGACTGATCGACCCGCCACAATCCCGGCGAGCCCCGTTCCTCTCGCCTGGGAGACCTTCATGAGCTTCACCGAGATCGCCAAGCTCGTGCACGTGATCGTCACCGCGCCACTCTTCAGCCTCCAGGACCACACGATCACGTTGGTGGACCTGGTGACGTTCGCGTTCTTCATCTTCGTGACGCTGCTCGTCTCGAGACTTCTGCGGCGCAGCGCACGGGCCGCCATGGAACGCCGCTCGATCGAGGATCGAGGCACCCGGGCCATCGCCGAGCGCCTCATCCACTGGTCGGTGCTCGTCATCGGCTTCGCGCTGGCCGTCCAAAACGTCGGGATCAACCTCGGCGCGCTGATGGCCGCGGGCGCCGTCTTCGCGGTGGGTATCGGCTTCGCCTTCCAGAGCGTGGCCCAGAACTTCATCTCGGGCATGATCCTGCTCTTCGAGCGTTCCATCAAACCGGGCGATGTCCTCGAGGTGGAGGGCGAAGTGGTGCAGGTCGAGCAGATGCGCATCCGCTCCACCGTGGCGCGCACACGCGACGACGAGCAGCTCATCATCCCGAACACCCTGCTGGCTCAGGGAACGGTGAAGAACTACACGATGGAGGACTCCTACTACCGCGTGACGGTCACGGTGGGCGTCGCCTACGGGTCCGACATGAAAGAGACGCGCGAGGTCCTGGAGCGGGCGGCCGACTCGGTGGAGTGGAAGTCCGAGCGCCGGGAGCCGCGCGTCTACATGACCGAGTTCGGCAACTCCTCGGTGAACTTCCAGGTGGCGGTATGGACCAACGACCCATGGGGTGCCCGCGGCGCGGCCTCGGACCTGCACGAGACGATATGGCGCGCCCTCGCCGACTCCGGCATCACCATTGCGTTCCCGCAGGTCGACGTGCATTTCGATCCGGTCGTCGACGATACGCTCACCGGCTTCAAGAAGGCTTCGTAACGTGCCCACGGACGCACTCTCCGAGCTCAAGCTCCTCCTGCGCTCGCGCTGCGGGCTCGTGTACCTGCAGACCGCCGAAGAGGACCGCGCGGCAGGGCTGCTGCGACACGTGGCCGACGCGATGCGGATCCCGTTCTTCTCTTGGTCGCGCTCTCAGGGGCTCGTGCGCGTGGACGAGGACGGCGCCATCTACGACAGTCGCGATCCGGTGAAGGCGTTCCGGAACGTGACGGCGTCACCGACGAAGGCGCTCTATCACTTCGCGTCGCTGGCGGGCAGCCTCGCGGGTCAGGACCTCCTGGTCTCCTACATCCGCGACGCCGCCAAGAGTCTGGAGGAGATCGAGGGCGCCGTGGTGCTCACGGGAGAGGACGATGGGCTGCCCGCCCCACTCAAGGAGCGCGCCGCCTACCTCACCCTCCCCGGACCCAGCGACGAGGAATTCCGCGCGCTCCTCTCCCAGATCGTGCGGGATATGTCGAAGAAGCAGGACGTCCAGGTCGAGCTCTCCCGTGACGAGATGACCAGCCTGGTGAAGCACCTCTCGGGGCTCACGCTGATGGAGGCGGGCAAGATCCTCACCAAGGCGATCATCGAGGACGGCTCGCTCACGGCCAAGGACATCCACTACGTGATCGAGGCCAAGCGGAAGGTGGTCGAGCGGGAGGGGCTGCTCGAGTACTATCCGGCCGAGACCTCCATGTCGGGCGTGGCGGACCTGAAGACCCTCAAGGAATGGCTGGCCAAGAGGAAGGCGGTGGTGACGAACCCCGAGCAGGCGGAGCAGTTCGGGCTGAGCTTTCCGCGGGGCATGCTCCTCCTCGGCGTGCCCGGCTGCGGGAAGAGCCTGTCGGCCAAGGCGGTAGCCCACGAGTGGGAGCTGCCGCTGCTCAAGCTCGACCCGTCCAACCTCTACAACAAGTACATCGGCGAGAGCGAGAGCAACTTCAAGCGCGCCATGAAGGCCGCCGAGCAGATGGCTCCGGTGGTGCTCTGGATCGACGAGTTGGAGAAGGCCTTCGGGACCTCGGGCGGGTCCGAGGACGGGGGTGTCTCCCAGCGCATCCTCGGCTCCTTCCTCACCTGGATGCAGGACCGCAGGGGAGACGTGTTCGTGGTCGCCACGGCCAACGACATCAAGCGTCTGCCGCCGGAGTTCCTCCGAAAGGGACGTTTCGACGAGATCTTCTTCGTCGACCTGCCCGACGCCGAGACGCGTGCCGAGGTGTTCCGCATCCACCTGAGCCACCGTGGCCACGACCCGTCGACCTTCGACCTACGGGCCCTGGCCGCGGCCGCCGACGGCTTCAGTGGCTCGGAGATCGAGCAAGTGGTGGTTTCGACGCTCTACACGGCATTCTCGAACCACACCTCCGTGGACACCGCGGCGCTCCAGACCGAGATCGGGCATACGGTGCCGCTCTCGGTGACCATGGGCGAGAACGTGCAGGCACTTCGGGCCTGGGCGGAAGGGCGGACGGTGCGGGCGAACTGAGCCGGCTTCAGACCGGCTCCACCAACGACGGATCGTCATCGTCGGGCCGGTTGACCCGCCTCGAGACCGGATGCGACGCCAACGTGCCGGCGGGTGCCGGCGCCATAATCCGCCTGAGCCGCTCAACCGTCGCCTCCCGGTCGAGCCAGGCATCGCGGTCGTCCGGTGCGACCAGCACGGGCATCCGGTCGTGCACGGCCCCCACGTCCTCGTTGGCCTCGGTGGTGAGGATCGCGAACGTGCGCCCCTCCCAGATGCCCGCGAAAGAGAAGAGGCCACGGTCGGGCGCGTGGAACCAGTACGGCGTCTTCATACCTGCCTCTCGCCGCCACTCGTAGAACCCGTCGGCCGGCACGAGACACCGGCGGCGGCGGAACGCCTCACGAAACGCGGCTCGCCTCATGACGGACTCCGAGCGCGCGTTGATCCAGCCTCCGCGATCCGGAGCGCGGTCCGCCGGCTCGAAGCCCCAGCTCATAAGCCCCATGCGCCGCCCCTTCCGGTCTACCGCCACGAGGGGGCAGTCCTGCCCCGGTGCCACGTTGTAGCGCGGCCGCAGCTCGAACGAGAGCTCCGGCACGTGGAAGGTCTCGACGAGCTCGTCGCCGCCGGCGGTGAGGGTGTAGCGACCGCACACGGCCCCTCAGAGCTCCCGACCGGAGCGCGGCGCACCCATCGGACCGTCGGACGAGGCGAGCGAGCGCATCAGGTGAGCGGCTGCGGGCGCGGGCCCGTCTCGACCAGGCTCGCCTCGTCGAAGCGACGTCTCCTGAGCAGGATGTGCGTCCCGGCGTCCTCGTGCATCCGGAAGCCGAGCAGGTGGAAGACCTGCACCGCATACCACCGGGCGACACGCTTGTCCACCAGGACTGCGTCAGGGAAGCCCGGGTGGCGGCGCACGCCGGGAAGCCGAAGCGCCATGCGGTCGACCTCCACGCGCCGCAGGGCCCACGACAGCCTCAGCCAGAACGGGTGGAACTCCCTTATCAGGAAGAACCCCTCCTCGCCCTGCTCCTGGTAGAGAGGCATGAGGATCCGCCCGGACCCCGGCATCCGAACCTTCCCGCGGACGTCCGATGCCACTACCTGGCCGCGCGTCACCGGCTGGAAGTTCCGGAACCCGGGCTTCATCCTGAAGGCGTCGGCGGGGGTGATGCCATGCCGATAGCGCATCTCCAGCGCCTCGGGCAGCCCGCGGGTCTCCCGACGCAGGACCTTGCGCGCCGTGGTCACCTCGGGAAGGAGGCGCTCGGGCAGGAGCCCCGCGCTGCCGACCGAGATCCATGTCGCGGCCTCGGCCCGGAGCACCGCCGCCTCCTCGTCGTGCTGACCGCTCTCGAAGATCACCGCGACCACACCGTGATAGCCGAGGAACCCCTGGAGCGTCCCTTCGATCAACTCCTCGAGCCCGAGGACCATCGGCACCGGGATATGCGCCGCGAAGTCGCGGTTCGGGAGCGTGTCACCGAAGGTCGAAAAGGCGCCTCCCCCTCCGGAGGTCGTGTGCAGGTCCAGCACGTACATCGGACCTCGCGCGAGCTCCACGACCTCTTCGAGCGTCCGGAGGATCTCGAGCTGCTCGCGCTCCTCCACGCTGCCGTCCACCGTGCCCGTCCGACGGAGCACGTCCATCCGCTCGCTGCTCCACACCCGGTTCAGGTCCCGGTCGATGTAGCGCTTCCCGGCCGCGAGCGCCGTGAGGTTACCCGCCATCGCCACGAACTCCCCCGAGATCGCCTCCCGCCGGGACTCCAGCGCGACCAGCACCGACCGGAGCGCCTTCAGCCCGGCACGCTCGTTTCCGTGCAGCGCCGCCAGCCCGACGAGCGTCGGACCAGGTCGCAATCCACGTACGCGTCCCAGAACCCGTTCCATCAGCCGAGCAGCGTCGCCGGCCTGGCCACCGCGTGCTCCACGGCCGAGCGGATCGCCTCCCAGTCGGTGATCCCGTACCAGAACACGGTCCAATTGCCCTCCTTGCGGGCGCCTTCGGCGTGGGCGAAGTAGAAGTCGTTCACACCGTTACCCCTCCTCGACCGCCAGTAGAGCGCGGGGTTCTCGGCCCGCATGACGTCCCAGATCGCGCGCCCCAGCCCTTCGCCCTGGGCCTCCTCACCGACCGCGAACTTGTCCATGTAGGTGAGCTCGCCCACACGCAGGAGCACGATGGCGGCGCGGTAGTGCTCGCTGACGTAGACTCGGTGGGGCGAGGTGGTCTCGAAGTAGTCGGGCGTGAGTTGTCGCCCGAAGCTCGATTCCACCAGCTCGCGGAACCGCGCCAGATCGACACCGTCCCAGCTCTCGAACGAGTGGATGTGCTCACCGCGGCGCACGAGTGTGCCGGAGCCGCGGTGCGTGAAGAGCTCCTTGGCCATCTCGTCGGGCGTGGTGATGGAGAGCGAGCTCGAGGGTGGCAGGTCCATGAGCAGATCGTGGATCTGTTCGAGCTTCACACGCATCCCCGAGTGGATCCACGGCTGGCACATCAGGTGCTCGTACTGGGTGCTGAGGCTGATCGACTCGATGAGCTTGCCCCGCTGGTCGAGGATGCCCCCGGTGCCCGTCAGGAAGATGATCTTGTAGGGCTGCATCCGCTTCACGAGCTCGTTGGCGGACCAGTCCGCGTTCACGTTCAGGATCTGGCCGCCCGCCGTCTCGCCCAACGATGCGATCACGGGAATCGAATCGACCTCGATGGCCGCCTCGATGCTCGAGATGTCGACGCGCTCGACCTTGCCCACCAGTCCATAGCGCTCACGGTCCAGGAACACCGACTCGAACACGCCGGAGTGGATCGAGGCGGCACGCACGCCCACCGCCAGGAGCCCCTCGACGAGCCTGAGATTCTCCCGACGCATGACGCGGCGCACCACCGAGAGCGCGTCGGGCGACGTGTAGCGCAGACCGTCCACGATCTTCTTTTCGATCCCGGCCGTCGCCATCTCCTCGTCGAGCTGTGGACCGGCGCCGTGGACCACGATGGGCGTCAGCCCCACCTGCTGCAGGAACGCGAGCGAGGAGACCAGGGGGTCGAGCTCGTCCCTCAGGACCGCCCCCCCGACCTTGACCACCGCGAAGCGGTCCGCGTCGAGCTGGGAGAACCGCTTCAGATAGAGCTGGATCTCCCTGGCGCTGGCCATGGAGGAGAGGAGGCGGATGATCGTGGTGCGGACCTTCTTCATCGTCGGCTGGGCTTCCTTAATCGTCCTTCAACCTTTCTTCGAGAAGCTCGTAGGCGATGGGCATGAAGTCCCGCTCGCTCACGATACCCACGAGCTTTCCTTGCTTGACCACGGGAAGACACGATACACGGTGTCGCCGCATCAGGTCGATGGCCTCCAGGGTCGGCGTCTCCGGAGCGACCGAGATCGGGTCGGCCTCCATGATCGACCGCACCGCCGGCGTCTCCTCGGCGGAGCCCTCGAGCCCTTCGGCCATGAGGCGCAGAACCGAGCGGTAGGACACGAGTCCGACCAGCCGATGCCGGTCGTCCTCGACCAACACGTGCCGGATCTGCTTGCGGTCCATGAGGAAGGCCACCATACCCACCAGCTCGTCCTCGTGGACCGTGAACAGCGAGGTAGTCATGTACTGCTCGACCTTCATGTAGTTCAAGCGCCACCCGCCCGCCTCGTGCAGGTCCGCCGTCTCCCAGGTGTGGACCGGCCGGCCGTCGCGCTGGCGGACCGCGGTCGCCCCCGTGACCGCCGCCAGGCGCTCCGCCCGCGTGCCCTGGTCCTTCATGGCGCCGAGCGAGCGGAGCATCCACTGGGATCCGGTGACGCCGCTCTCCACTCGATCGTGGACCACGCCCAGGTAGCGGTCGACGTCAGCGGATGCCACGCCGGTGCCCTCGAGCCCGCGGCGGGCGAGCGGCAACAGCTCGTCCAGGATGAGCCGGGTCGCGCTGAACGTCCCGCCGTCAAGCCAGTGGAATCCCGCCTTCAGGCCGTGACGGGCAGCCGCGAGGAAGTTGGCCTTCGCCTCATCGAAGTCGATCCGCCGGGTGATGTCCTCGTGCTCCGCGGCCGCCCCGATGACCAGGCCGATCCAGAACGCGGCGTTGGACACCTCGTCGACGACCGTGGGCCCCGAGGGGAGGACGCGGCACTCGATGCGCAGGTGCGGCTTCGCTCCGCCGACACCATAGCACGGGCGGTTCCACCGGTAGATCGTGCTGTTGTGGAGCTGCAGCGCCTCGAGACGGGGGACCTTCCCCTTACGCAGGCGTTCGAGCGGATCCTCCTCCACCGCGCTGGTCAGGAGGACCCGGAAGCGTGCGATGTCCTCCTGGAAGAGCTCGGTCACGCCGTCCATGGCCCACTGCTCGCCGAACCGGACCCGGGGCGCCAGCTCGCGCATGTGGACGGTGGCGCTGCGCGTGTCGAGCGACTGCTGGAAGAGCGCGATGCGTGTCTCGTCCCACAGCCGCTTCCCGAAGAGCACGGGAGAGTTCACGGCGGCCGCCAGCACCGGAGCGGTCACGACCTGCGCGACGTTGTAGATGTGGGCGAAGTCCGCCGCATCGACCTGCAGGTGCACCTGGCAGCTGGTGTTACAGGCCTCCAGCATCACCGAGTCGTGCTCGATGTAGAGCTCGTCGGTCCCTTCGATGCGTAGCTTGTAGGGCTCGCCCCCCCGCATCTTCGAGAGCGCCTCGTCGAGGGCGTAGTACCGTGCGCGGGGAGTGATGTTGTCGAGGGTCAGGTCCGAGTGGGCGAGCGTCGGGAGGATCCCCGTCAGCACCACGTCGGCGCCCTGGCCCGCCGCGGCCTCCCGCACCCGCTGGACGAGCGCGGTGATGCGTTCCTCCATCTCGGAGAAGCATCTTCCGCGGAGTACCTCCGGCTCGACGTTGGCCTCGAGGTTGAAGCGCGCCAACTCGGTCGTGAATTCGGTGTCGCCCAGCCGCTCGAGGACCTCCGGGGCGACCGGTGCGGGACGCCATCCAGCACCGACCAGGAACATCTCCTGTTCCAGACCGATGCGGTGGACGCCGGCCTCGAAGAGGTCGTCCTCGAGCATGCGCTCGAGCGCCTGCAAATCCCTGAGCAGCGCCTTGGTGAACGCACGGGCGGCCTCGGGAGGCGTTCTCTCGCTAGTGATGTCCCTGCCCATGGTCGGAGCGCCTGTCGGAGGGTTCAGAAGCACACCGTAGCGCCTGCACGGCCGCGAGGGAACCTCTTTCGGCGGCGGGGAGCGGGGGTGCAGGCTCGAACCGAAGCCCTGCCGCCCCCATCGACCGGCCTACTCGAGAAAGACGGCGATCTCCTCGAGGGCCTTCTTGGTGAGGTCCGGAACGGTGGCGTCGTCCTCCGGATGGCCGACCACGAGGAGCAGGAAGGGCCGCTCGTTGTCGGGCCGGTCGAGGATGCGATTGAGAAACTTCATCGGCGAAGGTGTGTGGGTCAGCGCGACCAGCCCGGCGTCGTGGAGCGCGGTGATCAGGATACCCGTGGCGATGCCCACGGACTCGGCCACGTAGTAGTTCTTGAGCCGCTCCCCCGCCTCGGTGACCTCGTAGCTCTCCGCGAAGATCGCAATCAACCAGGGCGCTCGCTCCAGAAAGGGCTTGTGCTCATCCGTACCGAGCTCCTCGAGCGCCTCGAGCCACTCGTCGGGTGCGCGATCCCTGTAGAACGCCCGCTCCTCTTCCTCGGCTGCTTCGCGGATACGGCGCTTGAGGTCCGAATCACCCACCACCACGAAGCGCCACGGCTGCCGGTTGGCGCCGTTCGGCGCAGTGCCGGCCGCCCGGAGGCAGAGCTCGATGATGTCCCGCGGCACCGGACGGTCGGAGAAGTCCCGCACCGTGCGACGTCGACGCATGCGGGCCAGGAAGGCCGCCGCCCTGGCGCGCATCTCGGCCTCCGGGAGCTCCTCGTAGCCGGGCAGCGGAATGAATCGGGCGCGGGGCATGGCCTCTCTCCGTCGACGCGTGGATGCCGGAGGCGCCGCGGCGGCGCTATCCGGAGCTGTGGTGGATCAAGCTCGCGTACACGGCGACGAACGAGCCACCCCCCGACGCCGCGGAGAGCACTCGCGCGGGAGACATCCTCAGCGTCTGCGCCAGGAGGCGCACGTTCACCAGGGTGAGGATGTCCTGATCGGTGAGCTCGATCTCGTTCCACCGATCCGGAGGAAGCTCCCGGTAACGGGCGTACACCTTGGCCAGCGGCCCGGCAGAAGCCGCATCCGAGAGGGGTACGTGCAGCTGCGCCGCCTCGACCTTGTAGCGGCGGCAGAGCTCGACCCAGTTCTTCCCCGACCGGTGGAGCGCGAGAATGGCCTCGGGGGAGACGCCCGCATGCCGGGCGATGAAGAGGACCACGGGAAGCTGGTCGGGTGGGAGCTGCCAATCGCCCAGAATCGAGATCTCTTTTTGCGGCATCTTGTAGAAGTCTGCCACGGCCCGGAAGTAGGCCGCCCGATCGGCCTGGCCACCTTCCTGTGCAGCCAGTCCGCCCGCGGTGCACGCGAGAATCAGAGTGACCGTCGCTGTCCGTGTCATCGTGCTCATGAGATCCCTCCCGATGAACGCGTCTCGTACATCCAATCTTCGACTTCTACACCTTTGGGGCCAGAGCGTCGTATCCGGCCATGGAGTCGCCCCATCCCGTCCGCGACACTTCCTGCCATACTGACAGGTCTTAACGCAACGGAGTTGGCACGACTCTTGAGCTATGAAGGGGTGAGACCTGGCCGGGCCAGGCGAATTCACATCGGCGGGGAGGCCACCATGGGAACCAACGGACGAGACGACGGACGCTTCAAGGACAGCGCCGGATTCCTCGCGCCCGTGGAGGCAGCGGAGCCGCGCCGGCCGAGCGAGAACGACGACTTCGTCTACGATTTCACCGGGCTTCACCGCCCGGAGCTGCTGGACCTGGCGCTCATTCTGACGGCCCGCCTGCAGGCCGGCCCGGACCACCGGGTCTGGGTCCGGGCACTGCCGCCGGCCACGGCGCACGTGCTCAGGGTATTGGGCCTGACCCACCTCTTCCGGCCCTATCCGGGCTCGAGCGGTGCGCTGAATTGATGCCGGAGGTGTCCCCTCCGGAGGACGGAGCAACCCCCGCGATCAGAACCCGCCGGTGACGATCTCCTTGTAGCTCTCGGGGTTCCAGCGGGGCCGTTGTGCGGCGTTCGCCACGTCGAGACCCAGATAGAAGATCAGCTTCGAGATCCGGGCGGCCTTGTCGCCGTCGATCTTGGAGACCTCGTCGCTGACCCGGTGGTAGTCCTCGTGCGTCCCGTTGAAGAAGAACAGAATCGGAACACCCTTCCTGGCGAAATTGAAATGGTCGGAGCGCCGGTAGAAGTTCTGTTCCGGCCAACGGTCGTCGATGGCGGTCATGTCGAGCTCGGGATGTTCGGCGTTCACGCGGTTGAGCGTCGCACCGAGATCCGAGTGCTCCTTGCCGATGGCCACGATCGTGTCCGGCCAGTTCCGGCCGACCATGTCCGAGTTGAGGTCGGCCACGATCCGGTCGATCGGCGCCGCGGGATGGTCCGCGAAGTACGAGCTGCCCCAGAGTCCCTTCTCCTCCCCGCTCACGGCCAGAAAGATCGTCGAGCGCTTGGGGCGCACCGGCAAGGCGACCATCGCGCGCGCGACCTCCATGACCGACACCGTTCCCGATGCGTCGTCGTCGGCGCCGTTGAAGATGCTGTCCCCCGTCGCGTCGGGCGCGCCCACACCGAGGTGGTCCATGTGCCCGCTGAAGAGAACGTATTCGTTCTTCAGCACCGGGTCGCTGCCATCCAGGATCGCCACCACGTTGGGCGCGCTGGCGGGCCGCCCGTCCGTGCGGATCGTGAGCGTGGCGCTCAGGTCGGGAACCCGATCCACGCGGAGCGGCTCGTCGGCCCGTGCCTGCAGCGCAGCGAGCGCGACTCCATGGGCGCCCAGCAGCCGCGAGAGTGACGCGGCCCGCACCTGGAGCATCGGGATGCCGGCGGCCGCACCCGAGGCGCCGTCCTCGGAAACCTGCCGGACTGATGGCCGCATGCCCCGCGCGGCCAAGCTCGCCCACTGGGCGTCGTCGCCACCGCCCACGGTGAGGATCGACGCGGGTGCGGCGGTACGGAGCGCCGTCAGGATGGGGCGGAGCGCCCGGAAGTTGCCGCCGCCCACCAGAAGAACGACGTGCTTGCCGGCCAAGGTGGCAGGGTCCAGATCCACGCCCGATTCGGGCGAGCCGGAGACGACCACGAACTCACCGCTCGCGTCCGCGGCGCCCCCTCCCCCACGTCCGCCGGCGACGAAGTCCTCTCCGAAGCTGAGCACGGTGCCGTCGGACGCCGTGAGCTTCGAAGCGGCCGTATCCACGGTCGTCTCTTCCAGAGGATAGCGCTGGATGAAGGATCCGTCCGCGAGGCCACCACGCAGCCCCATACGCGCGAACTCGGAAGCGATCCACTCGGCCGTCTGGTCGAGCTCGGGACTGGGCGTGTTCCGTCCTCTCATGGAGTCCGCGGAGATGACCCCGACCCTCCAGAGGTAGTCCTGCTTGGTGATCACGCCGGCTGCCCGGTCCGCGGCCGCGCTCCG
The DNA here is from genome assembly GCA_963751265.1 of uncultured Gemmatimonadales bacterium. Lineage (GTDB taxonomy): Bacteria > Gemmatimonadota > Gemmatimonadetes > Longimicrobiales > Gaopeijiaceae > SZUA-318. The sequence continues at coordinate 280,364 of CAVVTU010000011.1, forward strand.
GGTTGCGCTCTGGGTTGTGCTCTGGGCCAGAAGTGCGGCCGGAGCAAGCAACGCCACCAGTCCCGTCAGGAAGAGCTTCTTCATCTTGGGCACCTGTCCGAATGGTACGGTCGGCCGCATCGAGACGACGCGGCTCCGGAGTCAGCGGGGCCGTCCGGAATTACGAACGTCGGTGGGCAGGCCCGGACAGTGTGGGGAGCGGAGCGCGCCCGCACCAGGGGGTGGGCGCAGAGGTCGACGCTCCCGCGGCGTCCGGGCTCGCGACGAGGGCAGCGACGAGGTACGTACGAGCCCGGCCTCCCCCTATCGCCGCCCCAACCGCTCCACGAGGGCCTGCAGCGAGTCCCTCGGCAAGCGAGCGCGAGCGACCAGCCAGCCGTCCGGCTGCGGGATCGTGAGCTCGGTGAGCCCCGCCCCGGCTCGGTCCCCCAAGCGAGGCGGACGGTTGGGGGGCAGGTGGATCAGCTCGAGCGTGTCGCCCGACATCAGGAGTTGGCGCACCCGCACGCCCCCCGGAGCTCCGTCCGCGTCGAGTCGCGTCACGGACAGGACCGGAAGACCCGGCACGGCCAGCGAACGCGAAGACTCCTCGAGCGACGCCCGCGGCTCCTCGGATACGCCGAAGGCCGGCACCGCCATGGGTCGGGGCGCCGCAGCGACGCCGCCCGCGCGAGCGGCTTCGGCATCCCGCGTCCCGGCTCGACGGAACAGGTTCGGAGGCGCGATGTTCGCGACCGAGTCCGTGCGGACGAGCGACGGCATGGAAGCCTTCGAGGTCGGAGCCGTCACATCCACGTTCTCGGCCAGAGAGGTGGCCGTCAGCTTGGCGGCCGAGCCGGCCGTGTCCACCTGCCCCATACGAGCGGCGTCCGACGACTTCGAGTCCAAATCCGGCGATACCTTCCGGGCAACGATGGGCACGGCCGGACGCGCACGAGCGGCATCCGCAGACGCCTTCTCGTCCGAGACCGACGACGGTGTGGCGGCCGGTTCCGACCCCGCCTTCCTGGGGACAACGGCCTGCCGAGCCGTCTTCTGCTCGGCCGCCTCCGCGGGCCCGGCCGCTTCGGGTTCGCCGGCCTCCGCTCGCGCCGTCATCGACGACTCCGGCGACGGAACCACGGAGTGGGGCGGAACGGTCGAACGCTCTCCTCGCAGCAGCCAGCCCGTGCCGAGCGCCACCACCACCGTGGCCGCCCACGCCACACGCTCGACGCGGCGTCCCGAGCGCACGCGCGACTCTCGCGTGGCCGCCACGGAGCGCAGCTCCTCCAGGGTGGGAAGCCGGACGTCCGGGGCCGTCGAGGCCAGGATGGCGGCGGCGCCCTGCCGCACGGCGCGCTCTTCCTCCAGACGCCGCGCACACGCCTCGCATTCGGCGAGGTGCGCGCGCACACGCGCCGCCTCGGCCTCCCCGAGCTCGTCGAGGGCGCCGTCCAGCCAGGCGTGCAGTTCGCCGTCAGTCAAGTGCGACATGGCTCTCCTCCGTCGCTTCATACGCTTCCACCAGCCTCCGCCGTGCCCGGGCGAGCGTCGTCCCTACCGCGCCCACCGCCAGGCCCATCTGCTCCGCGATCTCCGAGTAGCTCTGCCCGGCGTCCCAGAGCAGCAGAACCTCGCGGTCCCGCTCGGTGAGCGCCTCCAGCGCCGCGCGCACCCCGCGCCACCGCTCCCGATCTTCCAGCGCCCGGGCCGGATCGGGGACCGAGGCTTGTCGCTCCTCGGCCTCGTTCTTCAGCAGCGCCAGGTGCCGCCGCCGACGTAGCACCGTCCGGGCCTCGTCGCGCGCCAGGTTCGCCGCCACCTGGAAGAGCCACGCCCGGGCGCGCCTGGGGCGGTGGCTCAGGGCGCGCACGAACGCCTCCTGCGCCAGGTCACGGGCCCGGTCCGGATCCCACACCTTTCGGTGGAGGAACCGGACCAGGTCCGGAAAGGTCGTGCGATACAACTCGCTCCAATCGACGCTCACCGCGCTCCACCGGGCCCACGGAACTGCGCCACCAGCTCCCGCAACCGGCCCTGCTCAAGCTTCTCGATGCCTTCGTCTCCCACCTCGAGGGCGATCTCGCGCCCCCCGACCACCACGGGACTCAGCGTTCCGAAGAGGGGCTTCAGCTCCGGGAGCGCGCCCAGGATCTGGAAGTAGGCCTCGCTGAACGCCTTCACACGCAACACCTCTTTGTCCGCCGTGATCGCCACGTCCTTCCATACACCGCTCTCGAGGCGGAAGAGCCTACCCGCCACCATGCGGGTCGAGGCGGCGTCCCGATCCTGTCGCACCCGCTCCTCGAGCAAGGCTTCGGCCGCGGCCAGCTTGCCCATGGACGTCACGTCCCTCAGCGCCTTCGCTTCGGCGGCGCGCTTCACCGCCACCCCCCCGGTGGTCGGTGCGGCGACCGGGCTCCCCGGCCTCCCCATGCGCGACGTCTGCGGCCTGCCCGGGACGCCTCCGTGACCCGCAAGCACCACCTCGGGCTCCTGCACGAGGTAGGACGTGTACTCACTCGGCAGCCCGTAGCGGAGCGCAAGCGTCCGGATCTGCTCCACCAGGCTCTCCGTCTTGCCCTCGGTCCAGATCTGGCGGGTCAGGTACCCGAGCTTGCGCGAGGCCCAGAGTCTCGGGATGTAGCCGTTGGCGTCACTCTGCCGCGGGAATGCCACGTCCGTCGCGAAGGAGGCCGCATCGCCGCCACGACTCCCCCGCACCTCGAGCCGCCCCTCTCCTTGGCCGCGGTACCGCCCGAAAAGGACCAGCTCCTCGCCCGCGAACACGTCGGGAATGTGCACCGGGTAGATCTCGTCGAGCGTGACGGGCGCATGCGCGATCTGCAGGTCGGTGAGAACCGGGTGCTGGATCTTGGCCGCCAGCAGGCTCATGGCTCGCTCGACGTTCTCGCCGGGCTCCACGTACTCCGTGCTCCCGCGCCCCGCTTCGCCCAATCGGTCGAGGAACATCGTGTTCACGTCGTGGCCCACCCCGAACGCGAAGACCCGGACACGCCCAGCGCACGCTTCGGCTCGGTCCGCCAGCCGTTCCGGAGAAGTCTCGCCCACGGTCGGAAGTCCGTCGGTGAGGAAGATCACCACCGGTAGTCGCTCCGCCGGGCTCTCGAGGCGAAACGCCTCGTCGAGCGCGGCGCCGATGTTGGTGCCGCCATCGGCCACGAGCGCGTCAACCCAGCGATTCGCCTGCTCCAGATCCCGCCCCCGCGCGCGCTTCCACTCGGTGCTCTGCACGCGCACGGCATTCGAAAAGGCCACGAGCCGGAAACGATCGGACGAGCCGAGCGTGCCCAGGATCCCGTGCAGCGCCCGGCGCGCCTGCTCGATCTTCTCGCCCGACATCGAGCCGGACACGTCGAGGACTACCGTTACGTCGCGGGGTTCGGCGTCGACGCGGGTCGCCCCGGGCGAGAGCGTGAGCATGAAGTATCCGTCCTCCCCCGGTGGCCGGTGGGTCGCGAGCGAGAGGCCGACTGCACCGCCCTTCAACGGGAGAAAGAGCGAGAGGCGGCCCGTGAGCTCGCCGGGCACCTCCACCGTCATCTGCCCGCCCGACCGGTGCACTTCCAGCGTGTGCGTCGGCGAGAACGGCTCGAGGAACGAATCACCGTCTTCGACCACGACACGGAAGTGCGACGTCCTGGCCCGGGGGACGTCACGGTGCTCGGCCTGCGGCGCCGCTCGATGGAGCACTCTGGCCGCCACCGCCCCCTGGTAGCGCAGCTGAATCGCTTGGCCCGCCCGCTCCAGCACCTGCGTGTAACGAAGGCTTACACGGCGCTCCTGGCCGGGTTGGATCGGGAAGATCCGTGCGCGCAGGAGACCCTGGCCCGCCAGCTCGATGAGCGCGGGATCCCGGCGCCGGCGCACGATCTCCTCGTAGATGCCACGCGCGCGGTCGCGGTCCATGATCTCGCCGCGGAGCTCGGCGTCGCCCTGGAAGAGCGAGAACCCCTGGAAGACGGCCTCCCCGGGAAGGGGATACAGGTACTCGCCCTCGGCCAGGCGTCCCCCGTCGTTGCGGAACCATTCGGTCACCTCCACCCGGGCCACCCGGCCCCGGATGTGGACCTGGACATCGCTGCGTACCTTGTGCACCGCCCACTCGTCCCCGGCCCGGACGGGCGGCTCGATCCAGCCCTGCGCGGCCGCGGGTACGGCACACCCCAGAATGGACCCGACCACCAGCCCACCCCACGTCAGAACCGCGGACACGACCCTCAGTGACCCGTTCATGCTCCCTCCCGGTTCGGTGTCGTCGTCGACCCATATGACGCCTACGGGCGGGGGACTTGCACACCGTCGTCCAAACACCCTCATTCCGGGTTCGGACATCCACCGAACAAGGAGGCGATCCTGAACATCGTGGTTCTGGGAGGCGGCCGGGTAGGCGGCGCCATCGTGCGTGACCTTACGGCCGTCGACGATTTCTCGGTGACCGTGGCGGACGTGGACCCGGTAGCCCTGGAGCGCCTCGCGGCGGCAGGAGCCAGGACGCTGCCGGTGGACCTCACCTATGCGGACAACCTGAGCGATGCCGTGGCCGGAGCCGACCTGGTGGTGGGCGCCGTACCCGGCTACCTGGGCTACGCCATGCTGGAGCAGGTCCTGGAGCAGGGCGTTCCGATCGTGGACATCTCATTCTTCCCGGAAGATGCCTTCGGACTCCAGGACCGCGCGCTGGCCGCCGGCGTCCCCTGTCTGGTGGATTGTGGCATCGCGCCGGGATTCACGCACCTCGTCCTGGGCCGTCTGGAGGAGGAGCTCGACGAGACGCACTCCTTCCACTGTCTGGTTGGCGGGCTGCCCGTGGAACGGACCTGGCCTTGGGACTACAAGGCTCCGTTCTCTCCCGGAGACGTGATCGAAGAGTACGTGCGTCCCGCGCGGCTCCGTCGCAACGGCGAGGAGGTCACGCTCCCGGCCCTGTCGGAGGTGGAGCTGGTCAACTTCCCCGGGCTTGGCACGCTGGAGGCATTCCTCACCGACGGGCTGCGCTCGCTCCTCAAGACCTCGAACACGCCCGACATGGTCGAGAAGACCATGCGCTATCCCGGACACGCGGAGCTCATGCGGGTCCTGAGGGAAGCGGGCTTCTTCGCCGACCAGGAGATCCAGACCGCATCTGGACGGGTCCGCCCCCGGGACATCACCGAGGCGCTCCTCGTCCATGCGTGGCGGTTCGACGAAGGCGAGCCCGATCTCACGGTCATGCGCGTCGAGGTGAACGGCGTGAAAGACGGCAAGAACGTCCGGCACGTCTACAACATCCTCGATTACTACGACCCCGACACCGAGACCTCCTCGATGGCGCGCACGACCGGCTACTCGTGCACCGCGATGGTCCATCTGATCGCGTCGGGGCTGTGGAAGGAGCCCGGCGTGGCGCCCCCGGAGATCGTGGGGCGCGACGAGGCGTGCTACCAGGCGGTCCTGGACCACCTGAGCGCGCGCGGCATCCACGTATTCCACCGTGTCGACGAAAGCTAGTGGACTCCAACACGTGAAGCTTTAGCACCGAGAGTGCCGATGCGCCGCCAGGACGAGGCGGTCCGACGCAGGAATGGCAGCGCTGTTTCGAGGAGGCCCAACGCAGCCCCAGTGGATGCGGCGGCGCACGAATGCCAACGAACGTCGGCAACGGTCCACCAGCAAACATGAAGAAGCCCGGAGGGCCGAGCCCTCCGGGCTTCTTCCGCGATGTTCCCGGTCGGGAAGGCGTCCGCCCGTTCAGGCGACGTCGAAGCCGGCTTCCTCCAACTCGTGGGCCTTGGCGTCGTCTTCGCTGACGATCTGGCCGTCGAAGAGGTGGACCTGGCGGTCCGCCACGTGTGCGTAGCGCGGATCGTGCGTCACCATGCAGATGGTCGCCCCGTCGGCGTGCAGCTCCCTCAGCAGGCCCATCACCGCGTTGCCGTTCTTCGAGTCCAGGTTTCCGGTCGGCTCGTCGGCCAGCAGGATCAGCGGCTTGCCCACGATCGCACGCGCCACCGCCACCCGCTGCTGCTGACCGCCGGAGAGCTGGCTCGGATAGTGGGTCATCCGGTGCGCCATGCCCACGCGCTCCAGCGCCGCCTGCACCCGCTCCTTGCGCTCGCTGCCCGCCATGCCGCGGTAGGTGAGCGGCAGCTCCACGTTCTCGTACACGGTCAGGTCGCCGATCAGGTTGAACGCCTGGAAGACGAACCCGATGGCCTGGTTGCGGATGCGCGCCCGCTGGCTCGCCGACAGGCTCTCCACCGGCTCACCGTCGAGCACATACTTGCCAAGCGTCGGGCTGTCGAGCAGCCCGAGGATGGACAGGAGCGTGGTCTTGCCGCATCCCGAGGGTCCCGCGATCGAGAGGAACTCCCCCGTCCGGATCCCGAGGTTGACGTTGGACAGGGCGTGGGTCTCGACTTCCTCCGTGTAGAAGACCTTGCCCAGCCCGTCCAGCTGAATCAGCACGCCGTTTCCGGACATCTCTTTCCCCCCATCCCTCTGCGTTGATCTCTCGCGGTTGTGGTTGGCAGGTGGACGATCCCCACTCGCTCGGCACGGGCTCGCTCAGTCTTCATCCGCCCCATCCTACTTCCACACGCTCGCCCGAACCTGACTCGAGAGGACCGCCCACCTGCCACCGGACCGTCCCGCCCATGTTCACATAGACGGAATCCGAGGTCGATTAGTTGCAGACGCGTCCGAAGAAGTGCTCCTTCAGCCCCCGTGACGCTGCCAATCGCCACCTCCGGCGCGCTGCAGCGCCTCGTGGACGCTCTGCTGAATGACGGCGTCCATACCGGCCAGATCGACCAGGCCGGTCAGGTGGAGATCCGCACCCGGCCGGCCGGGGCCGAACAGATGCCCCAGGCCGACCAGATCACCCGAGCCGACCACCTCGGCACTGGTTCCGCCGACGCTGTCCTCGGTCCCTTTCCGCACCACCGCGATACGGCCCCCGAAGCTCTCGATCTCAACGATGGCGCCCCCACCGTTCACCTCGACCTGATGACGGTCGCCGGATCTGAACCGCTGCAGCTCTCCTCCGAGATTGGTCACGGCGTTCGAGTGGACGCTCGCCAGGCTCAACGACGCCCCGGTCCCCTCGGGGAGCACGAGGGTCACCGACCCTCCGAAGGTCCCGAAGTAGTAGGTGCCCTTCGGATCGAGCGTGCCCTCGTAGCGGATCCTCCCCCCGGTCGTACCCACATCCACCGACTTCGCGTGTGCGTTCTCGAAGGTGATGCTGCCTCCCGCCGACTCCCCGGTCACGTCTCCCCCGACGTCGACGAGTCGGATCTCGCTCGCGGCGCTCTCGACGTCGACCCTGCCCTGCGCGCCCTGCACCAGGATCTTACCGGTCGTGGCCGACGCCTTGACCGATCCGGTTCCTCCCTTCACGGTCACGTCGCCCTGGAGCGTCTCGGCATCCACGTCGCCGTTGACGCCGTCGACGGTCATGTCGGTGTACATCCCCTCCAGGCTGACCGACATCGCGCGCGGCACCGAGATCGTGAAGTCCACGATGCTCGCCGGGCCACGATTGGCCTCGCCCTCCACCGAGATGCGATCGCCGCTCTTCCGGATGGACACGTGCGTCCGATGCGAGTGGCTCGCCTGTACGCGGATCTCGTTCCGGTCCCATCCGTTCACGACGATGCTGCCGCCGGGACTCTCCACGTGGAGCCTCCGCGCGTCGCCGGCCGGAAAGACCGTGTCGGTCTGTTGAACCATGCTGAGGGCCATCAGAGCCCCGATCACCACACCGTTCATCGTCGTTCCCCTTTCTCTAGCTACGGGCCTGCATGGCGACGGCCGCCTGACGCAGCACCCTGAGCTTGGTCCTCTGCTGGTTGATGAGCATCCTGGTCAAGAGCTCGCTGGACGGATCCTTCGCCAGCGCGCCCCGGATGTCCGCGATCGCGTCGTCGATGGCCTTCAGCGACCGGTCGAGCGTCTCCACGGTCTCCGGCGCCAGAACGTCCCTTCCCTGGTCCACCAGGGTCTGGAGCTCCAGGAGCGCCTCGTCGTAGGCAACGTCTCCGGACGCCGCCATGCGGGCGACCGTCCCCGGTTCCCGACCCGGAGCGGCGGTTGCCACAGGCGCCCGATCGGCGGTGCCGAATCTCGACAGGGCCGTCCACATCCCGCCCGCCGACACCAGGCACACGATGACTGCCGCAGCCGCGAGCTGGGGCACGGTGAAGGAGAATCGACGGCGCCGCTCGACCCGTTCGGTCGGCAGATCCAGGATGGACGCGACCTCCGGAGCCGCCGTTTCATCGCCGCCGGCCCTGTCGGTGGACCCATCCACGGCGATCCCGGCGGTGATGCGGGCTTCGATTCCGGCCCACAACCCGCCCGGCGCTCTCGCGTCCGGGCGAAGCGCACCCAGGTCGGCCAACAGGCCGGCCAACGCTTCGTGCTCCGTCCGGCACTTCGTGCACGTCTCCAGGTGCGCCCGGGCGCGAACCTCTTCTTCGGGCGACAGCAGCCCGTCGAGGAGGTCGTGCAGCCGTTCCGTCGAAAGGTGGTCCCTCATCGTTCCAGCGCCTCCTGCATCAGCTTTCGGGCCCGGTGGATCTGGGCCTTCACGGTGCCCAGGGTCACGCCCGTCATATCCGCGATCTCGTCGTACCTGTATCCCTGCACGTCCCGCAACACGAGCACCTCCCGCGCCTTCTCCGGCAGGCCGGCGATGGCGCGCTCCAGGTCGACCCGAGTGCCGGGCATCGCCGCCACCGCCGCCCGTCCGTACCGGTCCAGATCGACGTCCGCCATCTCCCTCGTCCTCCTCCTCCCCTTCGTGCGTCGACTCTGCAAAACCACGTTCACCGTCAGGCGGTGCATCCACGTGGCGAACCGGCTCTCTCCTCGGAAGGAGCCTAGGCGCTCCCACGCCCGTACGTAGGCATCCTGCGCCAGCTCGGTGGCCTCCTCCGCGTCTGCGCACATGCGGAGGCAGAGGCCGTACACCCGGTCTACCGTGCGTCGGTACACCTCTTCGAACGCCCGCGAGTCGCCCCGTTGGGCACGTCCCACCAGCGCCTCCACGGTCTCTGCGCTCGATGCGGTCACCGGCTCTTCCGTGCGTGCGGCAGCGGACTCCATGTCCTCCCGATCGTCGTCGTTTCGTTGCGTCATGGGGTTGGATACCGGTGGAGGGCCGATTGTTGGAGCGCGTCCGCAGCCTCGGCCAGAAGCGTCAGCCCGCGGACCGCCGCCGCCCGTGAAGCGGGATCGAGCACCGAGAGCATCCGAGCCACCCGCTCAGGATCCAGGACGCTCTGCGCGTCACGCACCCGCTCGCCCGCGGGGGTCAGCCGAACGTTCGTCACGCGGCGATCCGCCGGGTCCCGGTCCCGGCGCACGTAGCCCGCCGCCTCCAGGCGCTTGAGCGTGAGCGACATGGTCGACGGAGTGACCCCTGCGTGCTCGGCCAGCTCCGTCACCATCGTCGGGTCCTCACGGTCCAGATATCCGAGCAGGTTGGCCTGGTGGGCGCTCACAGCGCGCCCGTCCGTCGGATCCCGAACCATTCTCTGTCGGCACGCGTGCCGGATACGGGGGAACGCGCTGAGGACGGTGTCGATGTCGGACAAGGCAATCTCCCCGATCAAGCTGTGTCACCTCAATTTTGGAGCATCGTATATATTTTTATGTGTCACAGCAATGTTATTTTTCAATCGTATGGAGAAAGAAGTCGGAACGCGCTTCGGGTCCGCTCCAGAGAGAGTGCGCGGCGCCGTGAGCGTTGCGGGAGCGCGCACGCGGGCCGACTTTCGGTGCTCGAGTCATCTCCACTGCCCGAGACTCCATGGACCGACTCCTGCAGGATCTCCGCTTCGCCTTCCGCTCGCTCGTGAAGAACCCGGCGGTCTCGCTCATCGCCGCGGCGTCCCTGGCGCTCGGGATCGGTGCGTCGGCCTCGATCTTCAGCGCGGTGGACGTCTTCATGATCCGGCCGCTGCCGTACGAGCAGTCGCAGGACCTGGTGAGCGTCTACACGACCAATCCGGAGCGTGGCTGGACGGACGCTCCTTCCTCGTGGCCGGACTTCGCCGACTGGAGGCGCGAGGCCACTTCGCTCGAGCTGGCCGGCTACCATGGCACCGGCGTGAACCTCTCCGGCGGCGATCGGCCGGAGCGACTCGACGGGCTCGAGGTGTCCGCGGGATTCCTGAAGACGCTCGGAGTCACTCCTCAGCTGGGTCGGACCTTCGTCCGCGACGACGAGGAGACGTCCGCGTCCCACGTCGTCATTCTCGGCAACGCGGTCTGGCAGCGGAGCTTCGGCGCCGACCCGTCGATCGTGGGACGGACGGTCGAGCTCGACGGAGGCCCCTTCGAAGTCGTCGGGGTGCTGCCCCCGAAGTTCGAGTTCAACGGTCCGGCCGATCTTCTCGTCCCCCTGCGCCCCGGGCCGGACCCGGACCGGGCGAGCCGTTGGGTCCGGGTCGTCGGCCGGCTTCGGCCGGGCACGACGGTCGAGCAGGCCCGTAGCGAGATGCGCGCCCTCCAGGCTCGCCTCGCCGCCACCTACGCGGATGCGGACGGCGGGATGTCGGCACGGATCATCGCGCTGCAGAGGGACTGGTTCGACGAAGGGTTCCGGCAAGGGAGTGTGATCTCGAGCGTGGCCGTGCTCTTCGTGCTCCTCATCGCCTGCGCAAATGTGGCGAATCTGCTCCTCGCCCGGGGTGCCGTGCGAGAGCAGGAGCTCGCCTTGAGGAGCGCGCTGGGCGCCGGCCGGGGCCGCATCCTACGCCAGCTCCTCACGGAGAGCGTGATCCTCGCGCTCGTGGGTGGTACTCTGGGAATGCTCCTTTCGGTGGCGGGCATTGGCTGGATTCGGGGGATGCTCGCGGGCATCTCCCCCCAGGTGGACCAGATCGTGCTGAACCCCCGCGTGGTCTTCTTCACGCTGCTGATCTCCCTCGGGGCGGGCATCCTCTTTGGACTGACCCCCGCCCTCCAGGGTCTGCGTGCCAACCTGCGTGGCGCGCTGTCGGAAGGCGGCCGGGGGAGCCACGCCGGCGCCGGGGCGCGGATGCGACGGGCGCTGGTCGTCGCCGAGATCTCACTCTCCTTCGTCCTTCTGGTCTCCGCCACGCTCCTGGTGCAGGCGTTCTCGGGGCTGCGAACGAAGGACCTCGGATTCGAGGTGGACCATCGCATCACCGCCCGGCTGAGCCTCCCGGTCGCCAAGTATCCGACTGGCGAGCAGCGCCGGGAGTTGTTCCGGGAGGTCGAAGACCGCATGGCGGGGCTCCCTGGTGTGACCTCGGTCGGCCTGACGAGCCAGTTCCCGCTGCGGGGCGCCAACAGCACCTACTACACGATCCCGGACGAGGGCCCGGTGGAGCCGGCGCGGCGCCCCACGACGGTATTCCGCGACGTCACACCGGAGTATTTCCGGACGATGGGGATGGCGCTCCTGGCGGGTCGCGCCTTCACCACGGCGGACATGGCGGGGGCGCCCCGGGTACTGATCGTCAACCGGCGCTTCGCCGAACACCATTGGCCCGGCCAGAGCCCCCTCGGCAAGAAGGTGGAGATCGACTCCTCGGTCCGGGAGATCGTCGGCGTGGTCGAGGATACCCATGACTTCGGGCCGGATCAGGACGCACCGTCCGTGATCTACGACCCGTTCTACCAGTCGGACTGGAGCGGCGCGACGCTGGTCGTGAAGACGGACCGGGCGTCGGCGACCTTCGTCGCGTCGTTGCGGAACGCGATGAGATCCCTCGATCCCGACCAACCGATCTACTCGATCGAGACCGCCCGTCAGCTGCTCGACGATTGGCTGGGCGGCTCGTCGGCGATGGCCGGGATCCTGGGCGTGATGGCGGCACTCGCGTTCCTGCTGGCTTCCGTGGGCGTATACGGGGTGATGGCGTATTCCGTGGCGCGTCGCACACGGGAGGTCGGGGTTCGCATGGCGCTCGGCGCCGGACGGGCGGACGTGCTTCGCCTCGTGCTCCACCAGGGCGCCCTTCTCGCAGCCGTCGGCATCGTCGGAGGCCTCGCGATCGCACTGGGCACGACCCGCTTCCTGGCGTTCTTCCTCTACGGCGTGAGCCCCTTCGATCCGTGGGCGTTCGCGGGAGTGACCCTGACGTTGCTGCTCAGTTGTCTCGCCGCGAGCTGGATCCCGGCGCTGAGGGCTACCCGCGTCGATCCGATTCGGGCTCTCAGAACGGAGTAGATCGGCGCACCAAACGGGCGGGTGACCGGCTGGCCCTACCCCATCCTCGCCGAGGTGCCCTAGCTTTCGTGCCTCGAATCCGCTGCCCGCCGCAGCAGACGCCGACCTCCCAAGCAGAGCTCGTCCCGACCTATGGACTGGATCACCAGCCCCCACCACTGGATCGCGCTTCTCACCCTGACGATCCTCGAGATCGTCCTGGGTGTCGACAACATCGTCTTCGTCTCGATCCTGTCCGAGCGGGTCAAGCCCGAGCTCCGCTCCCGCGCTCGCAAGGGGGGGCTCTTCCTGGCTATGTTCACCCGTATCGCCCTGCTCGTCTTCATCGTGGAGATCATGCGGCTCACCGGGCCCCTCTTCTCCGTGGGCTCACACTCCGTGTCGGGACACGACCTCATCCTTCTCGCGGGGGGGCTCTTCCTCCTGTGGAAATCGACCAGAGAGATCCACGACAAGCTGGAGGGTGAAGGCACCGGAGACCATGAGGGGAGGCCCGCGGCTTCGTTCTTCACCGTCGTCTTCCAGATCGCGGTCCTCGACATCGTGTTCAGTCTGGATTCGGTCGTCACGGCCATCGGCATGGCGGATCACCTGGCCGTCATGATCATCGCGATCGTTCTGGCGGTCGGATTCATGATCTTCTCGATCGGGTGGGTGGCCCGCTTCATCGACTCACACCCGACCGTGAAGATGCTCGCGCTCTCCTTCCTGCTCCTGATCGGATTGTCGCTGATTCTGGAGGGGGCGGGCCAGCATGTGCCCAAGGGGTACATCTACTTCGCCATGGGATTCTCGATCCTGGTCGAGTCGCTGAACATGAAGGCCGGACGCGGCCGGAAGGCGCCGGTGCACCTGAGGGGGCCGTCCTGGGAGGAGCCGGGTCAAGCGGGCTCCTGAGCGCAGGGCGGGACGGCGAGGCGCTCGGGCCCGTCGCTCCGTCGGCCTCAGCCTCGAGGCGTAGTCGCCGTGTCTTCGAGCGCGCGGTCGCGGAACCCGGACAGGAACCGTTCGAGGCGGTCGAGATCGGCGTCATTGGTCGCGATGCCGACCGAGGCGCGTAGCGCGCCCACCGCCACGTCGTCCTCGAAGCAGTCGGCGAGTCCCTTCAAGCTGAACTCGCCCGGACCCATCGACTGGAAGCATCGCAGGGCCGAGCCGGCCGGCAGCCCGAAGGCGACCTCGGACGCGCCGGGGTTGCAGAAGCAGCCCCCCCTCAGGGAGATCCCCTGTGCACTGGCCTCGCGTTCCACGATACCGAACGGGACGATGCGGCCGTCCGGGTCCAGGAGATTGAAGGCCACGGTTCCACCTCGCATCTCCGTCGATGGTGGTCCGTAGAGCGCTACCAGCGGGCGCCCGTCGGCGTGCCGGAGTCCGGTCAGGATCTCCAGCAGACGCTCGGTCAGGAGGCCTACCCGCAGATGGATATCCTCCACGCCGACGTGCTTGAGAAAGCGGAGGCCGGCGGGCACTGCCGCGATCCCGAGGAAGTTCAGCGTCCCGTCCTCGAACGCACCCTCGTCGACCCTGAGCTGGTGGATTCGGTTCTGTACCGAGACGTACTCCACGGTACCTCCGGCGAACCACGGGCGGCGCAGACGGGCAAGGGCGTCCCTTCGCGCGATCAGCGCGCCCACCCCGGTCGGAAAGCCGAACATCTTGTAAAACGAGACGCACGCGAAGTCGGGCTTCACCCGGGAGAGGTCGAGCACGCTCGTGGCCACGTAGGCCGCCGCGTCCAGGAGCACGTCGTAGCCCCTCGCGCGCGCTTCCTCCACGAGCGAGAGCGGATGCTGCACCCCCGAGAAGTTCGACTGTGCCGGAAACGCGAACAGGCTTGGTGAGCCGCCTACCGGCGGGATCTCCGCGTCGGCCCGGAGCCGGGTGTCGGCGTCCAGGGGCAGATAGACCACCTCCGCGTCCCGCGCCTCGGCGTACACGCGGATCCCGTTCACCGAGTTGTGGTTGTCCTGCAGCAGGACGAAGCGCGAGTCCGCCTCGAACGGATAGGACTCGCCGACGAGCTTCAACGCCGCAGAGGCGTTCGCCGTGAATACGGCCGCGTATTCGACCGGGTCGGCACGGAAGAACTTCAGCACCGCGTTGCGTGCCTGCTCCACGATCCGGGTGGCCGCCGCGGAGGCCGGGTTCTCGGAGTGGGGATTGCCAAGGACGTGGCGCTCGAGAAACGTCTCGTGCTCGCGCAGCTGCGATCCCGCGTAGAGCCCACTTCCCGTGTAGTCGAGATAGACGTGGCCGCCGTCGTCGAGTCGGCTGAACTCCGACGACCGCAGCGCCTCGAATCGCGCGTGAAGCATTGGTTCGTCCATGGGGTCTATTCTATCGCACGATGAAAAGCGGCGCCGCCCCTGGCCCACCAGGAACGGCGCCGCGAGCGCTCGACATCGCGCCGGCTGGTTACATCCCGACGCTCTGCACCCCCGCCTTGCCGTCGGCGGAGACGTTGAAGAACACGTACATGCCCGTCGCCGCGTGGCCGGCCATGTAGCAGATGGCCGTGTAGTTGCCGGCTTTGGAGGCCGTGAAGTTGATCGTCTCGCTCTTGCCCGGATCGAGCCCCTCGGTCGCCGTGTGCGGCGTCGAGACCGCGCCCGCGAACACGGGCTCGTCGGTGGGCGTAGCGGAGAAGCCGCTGGTCTTGTCCACGATCCCGATGGAGTGGGCCATGGCGGGATCAGCGTTCTTGAAGTCGATCGTGACCTTGGCGCCCTCGGGCACCGTGATGATCATGTCGCCGTCGTGGGCGCCGTTGAAGTTCCAGTGATTCTTGGCGTCCGTGAGCCCGGCCGTGATCGTCATCTGGACCGTCTTCGCGGAAGCGTCGTAGTGGAACCAGTCGGGCGTCGTCATCGGGGCGCTCGACGGATCGGCCTGAGTGCTCTGGGCCGCGGCTGGCTGGGACGGCTGTGCCGCCGACTGATCGGGCTGATTGGCGGGCATCTGATTGGAGGACTCGCCGCCCCCACAGGCGGCCAGCGCAACCAGCATGGCGGCCGGCAAAATCAAAAAGCGCTTCATGATTGGTTTCCTGTCTGGGTGGCTGAGCAAGCGAGCCGGCTGCGGAGCCACCCCTCGCAACCGGCGCATTCATCCACCCGGGCGCGACGCCCGGGGCCTTCACAGGCCTTGAAGATACAAGGATCGCGCCACGAAGGTAGGACGAGACCCCGACCTGCCCGGGCTCTTCTTCCGGGCGACCACGTGTGCGGGGAGCGAGCGGGACAGCCGCTGTCGACCCGGCTCAGCTGGAGTAGTACGCCGCGTTCTCGTCGATGTAGCCGTGTGTGAGGTCGCAGCCCCAGGCGCGTGCCCGGGCCTGCCCGACGCCCAGATCCACCTCCAGATCGACGGGATCTCCCTTCAGAAGACGCCTCACCTCCGCCTCGTCGAAGCCGGTCCGGAGCCCCGCGCGCAGGACGTCCACCCCACAGATGCCGGCCTCGATGGCACCCGGTTCGACACGGCAGTCGAAGCACTTGCCCACCGCCATGAGAATCCGACCGACGTTCGGATCACCCCCATACACCATCGTCTTGACCAGGGGGGAATTCACGAGGGATTTGGCCACCTTGCGCGCGTCGGCACGACTGGCCGCGCCGGACACCGTGACCCGGAGGAGCGTGGTCGCCCCTTCGCCGTCGCGGGCCAGCATCTCCGTGACGCGCGTGAACGATTCGCGGAGTCCGTCCTCGAACGCCCCTTCCGGCACGGAGCCGGCAAGTCCGTTCGCCAGGATCGCGCATGTGTCCGACGTGCTCGTATCCGTGTCGATGGAGAGCATGTTGAACGTGTCGTCCACGACCCGGCGTAGCACTCCGTCCAGCACCGCCCGCTCCAGGGACGCGTCGGTGAAGGCGTAGACGAGCATGGTGGCCATGTTCGGCTCGATCATACCGGATCCCTTGGCCACCACCGTGATCGTGGCGTCGCCCACCGACACGGACACCGCCTTCGGGTGGGTGTCGGTGGTCATGATCCCTTCGGCGCCCACCATCGGATCGTCCTGGAGGGATGCGGCGAGCGCCGGGAGCGCACGCTCGATCTTCTCGATCGGAAGCGGCACCCCGATGACGCCGGTGGAGCTCATGAGCACGAGGTCCGGACCGATATCCAGGGCTTCCGCCGTCGCCTCGCCCATCCGCCTGGACCGGGCGATGCCTTCCCGACCCCGGCCCACGTTCGACACCCGGCTGTTGACCACCACCGCCTGCAAGCGGCCCGCCGCGATGATCTCCCGTCCCACTTGTACCGGCGCGCCGGGCACCTGATTGCGTGTAAACACCGCAGCCGCGGTGGCCGGCACCTCGGATACGAAGAGCGAGAGGTCCCGTCCTTCCCCTTCGGCCTTGATGCCGCAGTGGGTGGAGGCACACCGGAAGCCGAGAGGGAAGCGAGGTGGATCATGGAAAGGCATGACGTCGATCCGGATGCAGGTGGCGGCGGGACGTCAAAGATGCCCGGGAGGCCGTTCCGCCTCAAGCGGCCTTGAAGAACCGCTCCTCGACGAACGTGCTGCCCATATCCCCGGAGAGGTCCTCCTCGCGCTCCCGGTTGGCGTCCTTGCCCTTCATGGCCTCGAGCTCGGAGGTGTGCATGGCAGTCTCGACAGGTCGGACCTCGCCATCGATGCGACTAGCATCATCGACCAATCAGCCAACAGGCGGAAAGGGATCAAACCCCTTCCGCGGCCTGTCCGTTCACGCATGCGCGAAGCTCGTCGAGGAGTGCCACGAGCTCCCTCAGGTCAGCCTCGTCGACCCGTGCGAAGATCGAGCTGTCGGTGCGGTTCACCGGCTCGTCCAGTGACTCCAGAAGCTCCAGCCCGCTCGATGTGATCCGACAAAAGACCCGCCGGCGATCCTCCGTGTCCCGGGTCCGGCTCACCCACCCCTTCCGCTCCAGACGATCCACGATCCGCGTGACGCCGGGCGTACGCTCGACCATGCGCGTGGCGATGTCCAGCGTGGGAAGCCCGTCGGGCTCGGCGCCCCTCAGGATGCGCAGCACGTTGTACTGCTGGAACGTCACGTCGGCCGAGGCCAGGAGGCTCGTAAGCCGCCCTTTCACGGCGTCGGCCGTCCGCAGCAGCGACAGCAGCACCTCCTGCCCGAGGGAGTGGAACGGTTTGCCCTGGTGGAGATCCTCGGCGACGCCGGGGACTTGCGGGCCCTCGTCGGCACCTCCGTGATTCCGCCGGGTCACGATGTCGCCAATGCCGTCACCCGACGTACCGTGCGCTGCCTTCGTAAACGCTCAGTCCCGCCCTCGTGCGCACGGTCATGCGCGGTCTTCCACGACTCGCCATGGAGGAGCATCCGTATTCGCCGTCCTTGTTGATGGCCACGAACTTCTCACCGGGCACGTAGTCGAGCCCCACGGCCCGGTAGCGTTCCATAATCATGTCCTCTGCATCTTCGCAAGCCTCCCGAGGAGATCGGCCCTCACGCATGCGCATCACGATGTAGAAGGACGCGCACGACTTCATGACGTCCTCGCCTCTGCCCGTCGCGCCGGCGGCGCCCACCGAGTTGTCCACGTAAAGGCCCGCTCCGATGATCGGGGAATCGCCCACCCGGCCCGGAATCTTCCAGCTCATTCCGCTGGTCGTCGTGATCCCCGCGATGTCGCCCTTCGCATCGACCGCCAAAACGTTCGTCGTGCCATGGTGAGACTCGATCGGGCCGGCGGCCGCGCCGACGAGCTCGGGATGCCCCCTCAGGTGGTCGGGCGGACCGTAGTCGTCCGAGTCGCTCAGGTTCTCGCGCCACCGAAGCCACATCTCGCGCGCCTTCGGTGTCAGCAGATCAACCTCCTCGAACCCGTACGCCTTGGCGAACTCGAGCGCCCCCTTCCCCACCAGCATGATGTGGTCGGTGCGCTCCATGATCACGCGCGCCACGGACGACGGAGTCTTGATGTTCTCGAGCGCGCCCACCGAGCCGGCGTTGTAGCTCCGCCCGTCCATACAGGACGCATCCAGCTGCACCACCCCGTCGGCGTTCGGAAGCCCACCGTAACCGACGCTCGTATCCTCCGGATCGACCTCGATGGTGTTGGCGCCCTTTTCCACGGCATCCATCGGTGAGCCGCCCGAGGTCAAAACGTCCCAGGCGGCCACCATGGCGTTGTGGCCGGTCTGGTTGGTGTGGCTGGTGACCACGATGGGAATGTCGGCGGCCACGCGCAGGCGTGCATCCGGCAACTGCGGCATCCGTCCCAACGCGACCGCGCCCGCACCCGCCAGAGCGGAATGACGGATGAAGCCACGACGATCGATGGCATCGCTCATGAAAGGATCTCCCGGCTCCGGGACCTCATGGCCCCGACGTGCGCATCCTAAGGGCGCGGCTCGTGCGTGCGCAAAGGGTGGGCCGGAGGCTTGTTTGCCGGGCATCACCTTTCTACAGTCCTTGTCCCGCCACCGCCGAGGCCCCGGGCCGGGGCGTCACGCAGCCTTCAGGATCGATCCTGCTCATGCCGATCGTCGCCCATTCGCCGCTACCGACCTTCGCGACCCTGAGGGAGCAGGGCCAGGAAGTGCTGTCCCTCGACCGTGCGCTACACCAGGACATCCGGGAGCTGCACATCGGCCTCCTCAATATGATGCCCGACGCCGCGCTTCGAGTCACGGAGCGGCAGTTCATTCGCCTCGTCGGCAACTGCAACCAGATCGCGCAGTTCTACGTGCACCCGTTCTCGGTGCCCGGCCTGCCGAGGAGCCATGAGACGCGCGCCTACCTGGACCGGTACTACACGACGTTCGAGAAGCTGAGGGACGACGGCCTCGACGCGCTGATCATCACTGGCGCCAACGTGGCCAACCCTACGCTCGAGGAGGAGCCGTTCTGGAAGCCGCTCCAGGACGTCGTCGAGTGGGCGGCGGAACGGGTCACCTCGGTCCTGTGCTCTTGTCTGGCCACCCACGCGCTCCTCAAGCACTTCTACCGGATCGACCGGGTTCGACTTCCACGGAAGCGCTGGGGCGTCTACAGCCACCGCGTCGACGACCCCGAGCACCCGCTCTTGCGTGACGTGAACACGCGCTTCGACGTACCCCACTCGCGCTACAACGCGATCACCCCGGAGCAGTTCCGGGAAGCGGGGCTGACCGTGCTGGCCGAGAGCGACGCAGGGGACGTGCACCTTGCGGTGAGCCCGGACCAGTTCCGCGTCATCTACTTCCAGGGCCACCCCGAGTACGACATCAACAGCCTGCTCAAGGAGTACGTCCGGGAGCTCAAGCGCTACTTCGCCGGAGAGCTCGACCAGCTGCCGCCCTATCCTGAGAACTACTTCTCTCCGGACGCAGCCGCGCTCGCGGAGCGCTACATCGGAGAGTCGGAAGCCGCACGCGACCGCGGCAAGGAGATCCCCCCCTTTCCCGAGTCGGTGATGCTGTCCCTTCTGGACAACACCTGGGGAGACACCGGCAAAGCGTTCTTCAACAACTGGCTGGGCTGGGTCTACCGGCTGACCCATATGGACCGGCACGAGCTGTTCATGGAGGGTGTCGATCCACAGGACCCGCTGGGATTGGCGGGCCGCTGAAGCTTCCCCATCGATCCGGGGCCCACGAACACGCCGTCGGATCGCCACTGCCCAACGAGGAACCATCCCATGAGAGACGAGACGCTCGCCATACACGCAGGCTACGAGACCGACCCGACCACCCGTTCGGTGGCGGTCCCGATCTATCAGACCGTTTCCTACGAGTTCGACAACGCCCAGCACGGCGCCGACCTCTTCAATCTCGAGGTGTCCGGCAACATCTACACGCGCATCATGAACCCCACCAACGCGGTGCTGGAGCAGCGCGTGGCGGAGTTGGAGCGTGGTCTGGGCGGGCTCGCGGTGAGCGCCGGTAGCGCAGCGGTCAACTACTCGGTCCTGACCATCGCGGAGGCCGGGAGAAACGTGGTGTCGGTGCCGCTCCTCTACGGCGGGACCTACACGTTGTTCAAGCATATGCTGCCCAAACAGGGGATCGAAGTACGCTTTGCCGAAGACGATGATCCAACCAACCTGGAGAAGCTCATCGACGACCGTACTGCCGCGGTCTACTGCGAATCGATCGGCAACCCCGCCGGCAACATCGCCGACCTCGAGGCGATCGCGGTCATGGCGCACGGCCACGGCGTTCCCGTGATCGTGGACAACACCGTGGCGACACCTGCGCTCATCAAGCCGATCGAACACGGATGCGACATCGTCGTGCACTCGCTCACCAAGTACATGGGCGGTCACGGAAACTCGCTCGGCGGCCTCGTCGTCGACTCGGGGAAGTTCCCCTGGGCGGAACACTCGGATCGCTTCCCGATGCTCGCCCAACCGGAGCCGTCCTACCACGGTGTCGTCTACAACGAGACGTTCGAGGCCGCGGCCTACATCGCGCGGGCACGTACGGTGCCGCTCCGCAACACCGGCTCGGCCCTGAGTCCGCTCAACGCGTTCCTCCTGCTCCAGGGCATCGAAACGCTCCCGCTCCGGATGGAACGCCACTGCGACAATGCCCTGGCGGTTGCCGCCTGGTTGGAGAAGCACGAGCTGGTCGAGTGGGTCAGCTTCGCGGGCCTTCCCTCCTCGCCCTACTACGAGCTCGCGAAGAAGTACACGAACGGCCGGCCCTCGGCGCTCCTCACGTTCGGCGTGAAGGGCGGCTACGAAGCGGGCGTGAAGTTCTACGACGCGCTGAAGCTCTTCAAGCGGCTGGTGAACATCGGCGACGCCAAGTCGCTCGCGGCGCATCCCGCGTCGACCACGCACCGGCAGCTCAGCGAAGAAGAGTTGACGATGGCGGGTGTCACGCCCGACATGATCCGGCTCTGCGTGGGGATCGAGCACATAGACGATATCCTGACGGACCTGGAGGAAGCGCTGGCGGCTGCGCGGGCTTAGCCCCGCGCGGCCCGCCCCGGGCATGGGGATGCCCGGGGCGGCGCCTCACTCCCCGCTGGAAAGGCCTCTCGACGCCTATACGTCCTTCATCCAGATGATGGACGTCGGGGCGAACGGCTGCGGACGGCCACCGTCGGCTGGCCGCTCCGGCCGCATCGGTGCGTAGGTGCCATCCACCCGGTTGTACCGGACGAAGTTCGGGATTGCCACCATCGGCGACCCGTCGGTGAACGCGCCCTTGATGACGGTCACGCCACCCAGGAAGTCCCCACGCCACTCCGTCGTGAGCGGGGCCTTGGGATCGAGCACCTTGTCGATGTCCTGGTCCTGCTTCTCGATGTTGTAGACCAGGGGCCCGTACTTCAGGGCCACCCGGCCCCGGTTGGCCTCGACCCGCTCGTCGGCCTTGATCCTCTGGACCTTCAGCGGCAGCTCGAGCTCGATCTTGTCGCCCTTCTTCCAGGTCCGGGTGAGCACGGCGTAGCCGTTCTCGACCTTCGGACTGACCTTCGAGCCGTTGACCTTGATCGAGGTGATGCCGTCCGCGTTCGGCGTAGCCTCGTAGAGCTTGCTGACCATGCGATTCGGCATGCGCACCCGGATGGCGAACTCCTTGCTCACCTTCGGGTTCACCGTGATCGCGACGTCGCCGCTCCACGGATACCCGTTGTCCTGGGTCACCTCGACCTGGGTGCCGGCCACGTTCTCGACGTTCACCGTGCTGCCGACGAAGAGGTTTACGTAGAGGCCGTCGTGCGCCGTGCCGTACATCCAGGTCGGCAGCATGAGGAGCGTGCGCGGGATGTTGCCGACGCAGCACGGACACGTGTGCCACTCGTACCGTGGCACGTTCGCGTCGAGCGGATTGTCGTAGTAGTAGTGCTTGACCTCCAGGTCGGTCGAGCCGAGGAGCGCGTTGTAGACCGTCTCTTCGATGAGGTCGGCGTACTTCGCGTCCTTGTACAGTCGGTTCATCTTGACCTGGAAGCGCATCTCGCCGCAGCTCGAGCACGACTCGCAGTACGAGTGGTTCGGTAGCAAGTACTCGGGCCCGAAGCCCTCGCTGGTCTCCCCGCTCCCGATGCCGCCGGTGAGGTAGTACTTCTTGTTGACGACGCTGTCCCAGATGGAATTGACCGCGCTCAGGTAGTCGGTGTCGTGCGTCGAGAGCGCGACGTCGCCCATCCCCGAGTACGTGTAGGCTGCCCTGACGGCGTGCCCGACCGCCTCGTACTCCTCCGTGACCGGAAGACGGCTCTGGTCGTAGTCGCTGCCTCCCTGACGGCAATCCAGGAGGAACTTGGCCAGCTGCACGTATTTGTCGCCCTTGTTCCCACCTTCCACCGAGTTCACGTAGTGGCCGAAGCGCACGAGCGCCTGCTCCATCTCCTGGTGGCCGTCGAACCACTCCTGCTTCGGGGGCGGCCCGATATGGTCGTACCAGGTGTCGGCGCACTTCTTCGCCGCGTCGTAGAGGCGCGTGTCCTTGCCGCCCGTCATGACGTGGTGCGCGATGCCCGACTCGATGAAGTAGCCCTGCGTGTACCCCTCGTGATTGCCGCGGCCTTCGGGCGTCCAGCGCTCGTGCCACCGGCTCTTGTCGCGCAGCGTGTACGCGGTTTGCAGATACCCGTCCGGCTCGCGCGCGGCCAGGATGATGGGAATCCACTCCTCGAGCGTCTTCCGCATCTTGTCCTGCGCGGCCATGATCTCCTTGTCGCCCTGCGGATCGATCATGAGCGCGACGCTCATCGACTCGACCGTCTGGTGGACCCACGCGTTGGCGAACACGTAGCCCTTGTGCTTTCCGTGGGGCTCACCGCGCTGGGCCTTGCCGGCTTCGATGAAGTTGTCGATCCCGCCCGGACCGAGCTCCAGATCGGTGCGGTCGATCTGAGCGATGCAGTGGGGGATCCAGTTGACCATCAGGTTCTTGACCTGTCGGCTCCAGATCGGGTCGTTGATCTTGTAGCCCTTCGTCAGGACGGCCTGGATGTGGTCGGAGGGCGTGTCGTCCTCCTTGACCGTGACGTTGAACTTCGAGGTGGTCTGCTCCTGCCCGTTGTCGGCGACCATCTTGAGCACATAGGCGCCGGGAGCGGAGAACGTCGCCGTCGTGGCGAAGGCCTTGGGGTTGTCGAACGTCACCTGGCCCGGGCCGGACTCCTTGCTCCAGGTCACGCCGGGCTCCGGCCCCGTCGGGGTCGGCTCCGGCTCCGGCTGGCCGCGGAAGCGTCGCCGCCGTTGCCACGGCGGCACGCCGTAGCCGGCCCAGCTGTTGATGTACGTCTTGCCCGGCTGGACGACGACCCGGTCCGGACCCGCGAGCGCCTGGAGAGGCGCCGCACCCGTCGTCGGATCGGTCATGCCGAGAGCGTCGTTCATCAGCGGCGGCAGTGCTACGGTCGCCACGGCCGCCTTGCCCATCGTGCCCAACATCTCACGACGGGTCATGTCCTGCTTGTTAGCGTTATCACAATCGCAATCGCACATGGGATCCTCCAGGGGTCTCCGACCAGGTTTCAGGTGTGTAACATACCGTAGGTGTCATGGGGCGGCCAGGACGTCGGACCCGGCCTTCGTTCGGTCGAGAGACCCGTGCGATCGAGGGGGCGATGCGCCGCTCGGAATGGAATCCCGGCCTCCTTCGACCTCCGAACGGTTGCCGCTCCGGGGGCCGCGTCCTACCGTGCTTTCCAGCCTCACAGAGCGCCCGGCGCTCCGGTCGTTCCTTCCCTTCCCTCCACACGCGAGCCAACGTGCGACGCAGCCGTCCCGCCAGCCTTCCCGGTGACGCCCGCGTTCCGGCCGACGGCACAGCCGAAGGCGACCCTCCGACGGACACGCATCGGTCCCGAACCGACATCTCGATCATCCTCCCGGCCCACGACGAAGCCGCCATCATCGAGAGCTCGGTCCGTCGCGTATCCGGGGTCCTGGCTCGCCTCGGGCGGGCGTGGGAGATCATCGTCGCCGACTCGGCTTCGGAGGACGGGACGGGAGAGCGGGTCCGGCGGATGCAGGAGCCGAACGTCCGGGTGGTGCGGGTCGACGAGCCCGGAAAGGGCGCGGCGATCGGGGCCGGCCTCCGGGTGGCGCGAGGCGCTTACGTGGGCTTCCTGGACAGCGATCTGGAGATCGAGCCCGAAGATCTGCCCCGGTTCGTCCGAGCGCTCGACGAAGGCGCGGACGCAGCGATCGCGTCCAAGACCGACCGCGCCGGGGGTCGGCCACTTCGACGTCGCCTCTCCACGGCCGTCTACAACGGGCTCGTGCGGATCCTGCTCGGCACGCCCTACGCCGACCATCAGGGCGGGATGAAGCTCTTCCGTGGAGACGCGGCGGCGCTCGCGCGGTCGGTGGAGTGCCCGGGCTGGTTCTGGGACACGGAGGTTCTGGTCGCCCTGGCCCGTCATGGGTGCCGGGTGCGTGAGATTCCCGTGACGGCGGGAACGCGGCGCGCGGGCCGCCTCCTGATCGCCCCGGTCACGCTCGAGCTGCTGCGGGGGCTGGGCCGCCTCTCGCGCTCCCGGTCGCGGGGCGGCGAAGTCTCCGAGCCTGGCCCGAATACCGAACCGGAGGCCGAAGGCTCGGGTGCGCGGGTCCCGCCTCGCCGCTGGGCCCTGCTCGTCGCACTGGCGTGCGTCGGGGCGATCGTCGGGCTCTTCCACCCCCGCCTCCTCCTCACCGACACCACCCCCGCGGGCTACGACCTGAGCGGGCACGTCTACCCGCTCTGGTTGGGCGTGCGGCACCTGCTGCGTAGCGGCCACATCCACGGGTGGAGCAACGGATGGTTCGCGGGCTTTCCACTCTTCTACTTCTATTTTCCGCTCCCCGCCTACGTCACGGCCGCGCTGACGCCGCTGCTCGGCTTCTCACCCGCGTTCAAGGTGATGTCGGTGATGGGCGTGGCCACCCTTCCCCTCGCCGTCTACTGGTTGCTGTGCGAGCTCCGTCTCGGACAGGTTGCGACGGCAACCGCTACGGTGGCCGCGTCCGGCTTCGTGCTCACCCGCTACGTGGATCTGGGCGGCAACATCCCCTCCACCCTGGGCGGGGAGTTCGCCTACGCGCTTTCGCTGACCTCGTCGCTCGCCTACCTGGCGGCGCTGCTGCGGGCGACCAGGAGGCCGGGTGAGGTCGGGCCGATGGGGCTGGCGGCGGTCCTCCTGGCGGCGACCGCACTCTCGCATACGATCACGACGCTGGCCGTGGTGGTCGGGGTCGCTCCGCTCCTCCTGGAACGCCGGAGCCGGATGCCCGTGCTGGTGTCGTGGACGTTGGGCTTCCTGCTGACGGCATTCTGGTCCGTTCCGTTCCTGGCCCGCTCCAGCTTCCTCTGGTCTCCGTTCCCCGGAACCACGCCCATGGGGCCTCGCGCCTTGCCGCTGTCCGTAGCCGTCGTGGCACCCGCCGCATTGGGCGGCCTGTGGGCGCTGCGCGGCTCGCGTCCCGCACGGCTCCTCGCCTGGTTCGGGATCGTGAGCCTCCTCGCCGCGGCCGTTCCCCAGCGAGCCTTCTTCGCGCTGAGGTTCCTCCCTTATTGGTATTTGGTCCTCTTCATCTTCGCTGGCCTGGCGGCGGGCCTCGTGCTCGAGGCCGCGCTCCGCAGACGCTCGATGGCGTTGACGGCCGCGGGGGTCCTCCTGGCCCTCGTGCCGCTCCACGGTGCGCTCCGCTACGGCTACCTGCACGCGTGGGCCGGCCGTGAGTACGGCGGCTTCGAGCGTGAGACGGCCTGGCCCATCCTCGACGGACTCGCGGGCGCGCTTCGCGGCCTCCCGCCCGGCCGGCTCTACTGGGAGGACGACGCCGGTCTCTTCAGCAGCCTGGGATCGAGGCACGTCCTCACGCTGCTTCCGTACTGGGCCCCCGGGCACGACGCCCTGGGCGGCCTCTGGGTGGAGTCATCACCCACGGCCGGAACCGTGGCAGAGCTGGATCGTAGGATCGCGAGCGCCGGGAACGCCGAGACCGGCGCCTCGCTCTGGCCCGGGATCGTGACCGAGCTGGGCTCCCTGGGCGTGCGCTACTTCATCACCGTGCATGACGGCTCCGCCGCCGCGCTCCGGACCGTTCCCGGAGTCCGAGCCGTAGGTACCACGGGCCCCTTCACCCTGTTCGAGATCCCCGCCGAGCCGCTCGTGCAAGCCCCGGCGGGCGCCGCTCCGGCTACCGGTGTCCACATCTCCGAGGGGGAGATCCGGTTCCGCGCCGATTCGCTCGGCGTGCCCTACCGGATCATGGTCTCGTACTTCCCGAACTGGAAGGCGGAGGGCGCAACGAAGCCCCGGCCGACCGGCACGTTCATGAGCGTGGTCCCGACCCGCCCGGATGTCCGGTTACGGTTCGGCACCACCTGGGCGGAGGTGCTAGGGACGAGCCTGACGGTGCTGTCCGTGCTGATCCTCGTGGGGATGGCGGTCCGGGCAGGCGGGCCACGGTCCGGTTGACCTTTCACCACGTGCTCAGGTCACCACGTGCTCAGGTGCGCGCGTGCCACGCCTCCAGCACCTTCTTCTCCTTATCCGGCGCAATCCCCGAGATCAGCTTCGCTTGGCGCTCGGCGGGCAGCGTCTTGAACCAGTCCAGAGCATCCCGCGCCGTGACGGCCAGGGGACGGAACGTCAGCCCCTTGGCGACGGCGCGCTCGATACTGACCCGAGAGAAGCCCGCGTTCTCCGGGGTGTCGGGCACCCAGACCGGCATCTCGGCCCAGGCGCGTACCTGGTGGGCCCCCAGGAAGTCCGCATCCACCCAGGTAAAGCGGATGTCGTTGCTGCCGCTGGTGACGGCCCGGCATCCGTAGAGCATCTCGGCGAACGAGAGCGGCGCTCGCGGGCCCGTGGCGTTGTAGATGCCCACGTCGCCCTGCTCGCACATCCGGATCGTCCACTCTGAGAGGTCCCGTGCATCGATGATCTGGGCCGGCCCCGTGGGCTTGCCCGGAGCCATCACCTCTCCGCCGCGATCGATGCGAACGGGCCAGTAGGTGAAGCGGTCGGAGGGGTCGCCGGGGCCCACGATGAGTCCCGGACGGATGACGGTCGTCCGGCCCGGGAACCACTTCTCCGCCTCCTTCTCCGACAATGCCTTGAGCGGCCCGTAAAGCTCGTTGGTCACCCGCGTCTCCGCGTACGGATCGCTGCCCTGGTACGGCAGCAGCGCGGTGTTCTCGTCCATGCCCGGCTTGCTGGTGTCGGCGTACACCGAGATGGTGGAGATGAACACGTACTGGCCGGCGTGACCCGCGAGGAGCGATGCGGAATCGCGTACCCATTTGGGCAGTGTCGTGGGATTGTCCACCACGACGTCCCAGTCCCGTCCCTTCAGCGCTTCCAGATCGTCATTGCGGTCGCCGACGAGGTGCTCGACCGAAGCCGGCAGGTCCGCTTGACTGCGCCCGCGATTGAATACCGTCACCGTGTGGCCCCGGGCCACGGCGTAGCGTACTTCATACGGCCCGATGAACCCGGTGCCGCCCAGGATGAGAATCTTCAGCGGCCGGTCGGCCGCCGGCACCTCGGGGAGGGTCGGATCTCCGGCCCTGGCGCGTCGGCCCCCGCCCAGGAGCGTGGCGGGCATCCCACCAAGTCCGAGCACACCACCTGCCGCCGCGGACAGCTTCATGAAGTCCCGTCTACTCGTCGTCACCGCCGATCTCCTTGGAATGGGAGTAGAGCTGCGGGCAGGCCTTTCGCTTCAGCGTTCGCGCGAAGAACCGCTGGACGGCGGCCCTCGTCGGTCCATGGACCACTCGCACGCGGACCGGAGCGAGGTCGCCGGGCAAGACTATCGATGAGGTGGCCTCGACACCATCCCCGGGGCCCGCCTAACGGAAGACGCGCGCCGCCACCCGGCCCGTGACGGCATGTCCTCCGGCATCGAGGAAGTGGAGCTCGACGGGCCACGTCCGGGATCCGGAGATCTTCCCGTACAACGTGGGGTCGGTGCTCGCGTCCACCGCCGTCCCGAAGGACTCCTCGATGCCGGAGCCGGCCAGGTCGTCCTGCAGCTCGATCGGGGCACCCGCGCATTCTTCGTTGCGGAAGACCCCCACCGTTTGAACCACATCGACGAGATCCGGACTCCCTTGCGGGTCGGTGGCCGTCACCTGGACCACGATGCGTTGCCCCCCCTGGTCCTCGAGGGCGACATCCGTCACGGTGGGGCCGCTCGACTCGCTCTGCAGCGGGAGATCGCTGAGCATGCACGCATCCGCCGGCCCGGCCGGATCCCCTCCGCATCCGAGGAGCCCCCCCGCGCCCACAATCAGCAGCCACACTCTTCTTGCTCTCATTCGCCTTCCTCCGGAATGGGCTTCGAGGCCTCCGACCGCGCACCGCCATTCCGCATCCATCATGAGCACCGCATGCGCAACGCCGGACACCACTCCCGCGACGCCGACTAATCGTATGGCGATTCTGCTTCAGGACCAACCGTGCGAGGGCAAGCGGGCCAGAAGCTCGAGGGTCCCGACCTGGCGGGGGCCTCCCGTTGCGCGCTTGGCACACCGGTGGTACTTCACGGCATCACGAGCCGATGACACCGACCACCGCGGCTCCGAATCACAAGGCTCCCCCACGGCACCAGTGCACTGCTGATGGAACCTGACCGGCTGGGTCGCCGGACGAATCGGCCGATCCGGCCCCGGGGCTGCTCGGACGTCATCGGCCGGCTGCGCGAGCGGGCGCATCGCGCCAAGAGCCAACGGCTTCCCGTCATTCTCGCGCCCTCGTTCCGCTCGTTGCTGGTGTGCTGCGTCATGGCGACGGTCGCGGGGGCCTGCGACCAGACCTTCGAGCCGCTCGCGCCGAGTCAGGCCCAGTGGTCCGTGTTCGGCTACCTCGACGCCTCGGCGGATACGCAGTGGATCCGGGTCATGCCCATCCGTCCCGTAAAGCTCACCTCACCGGACGCATCCGGAGCCACCGTGACCCTCGAGGACCTGGGCACCAACCAGATCATCCCCCTGAGGGACTCGCTGTTCACGTTCACACACTACGCCGACTCCACGCTCGGCTCCGCCGGCGCGTACGTTCACGACTTCTGGACGACCCACGAGATGGAGCCCGGCGCCTCGTACCGGTTGTCGGTGACGCACGCGGGTGACGAGCCCGCCGAGGCGGTTGTGAAGATCCCGCAGGATTACGAGGTCGAGGTGTGGATCGCGCAACCTCCACCCCACTACTCCCAGGCATACGGCTCCGACTACCTCCGGGTCCTCGGGTTGAGGCACCTCCCGTTCGTCGCGCAGACCATCCACTTCCACGACGGGTGTGGCGCCGGCGTGGATACGGTCCGGTACAAGGGGACAGCGGGAGACGACGGCGTCTACACGATTCCGGTCGACAAGGTGGCGGTCCCGCCCCGAGGCGGCGGGTATTGTGGATCGCCGGTGCCGGAGAACCGTGATTTCTGGCTCGTGGGGTCGGACTCGACCTGGCCGTCCGGGAGCCAGTACTCACCCCAGGGGGTGGGCGCGACGGAACTGACGTCGAACGTGACGCATGCGGTCGGATTCCTCGGCGGTGTCCTCACCAAGGTCACTCCCTACGAGAACTGCACGTTCGCGGCTGGCGGAACGGCGGTACCGAACTATTGCCAGCTTCGCTACGACAAGGAATCGGCCACGCTGAGTGGCACCGTCACGGAGACACGCTGTGGCGACGGACCGATCCCTTCCGTGACGGTGCAGCTGACCCGGATCGACCCGGTGGCTCCCGAAATCCGAACCTACCTAACCGGCCCGGACGGAGCGTTCGAGATCGCGGCGCTGGAGCCGGGGACGCCCTACGCCCTGAAGGCGCGCGCCAAGCCGTTGCCGGTCTTCGGGGGAGGAGAGCTCGACATCTACACGCTGCGCTACGACACGCTGACGTTCGCGCCGGGAGAGCACAGGCGATACGACGTGGCCCTGCAGCGATTGATCCCGTGCGACCAGAAGCCGTGATGCGATCCTCGAGCGCGAGAACTCCGCCGAGCGGTGTGGTGGTCTGGGGCCGCCGCGACCCACGCGTGCTTCGCATGGGATGGCTCGTGTGCATTTTCGCGGCCATGTCGGCGCTCACCGAAGCCTGTGACGACACCTTCCAGCCGATCGCGGCACGCGGCGAAACGCTGCTCCCCGTGTTCGGCTACCTCGACGCCTCCGCGGACACCCAGTGGATTCGTGTCATGCCTCTCCGGCGCCTGCACCTGACCTCGCAGGACCGGATCATCTTCCGGAGACCGTCACCGAGACGCGTTGCGGCGACGGGCCGATGGACTCGGTCACGGTGAGTCTGACCGAGCTCGAACGCGACCCCGCCAGGGTCCGGACCATCTTCACGGACCCGACCGGGGCATTCGAGATGGGAGGGCTGGAGCAGGCCGTGCGCTACATGGTCAGGGACAGCGCCCTGCCGGAGATCGACCCCTTCTGGGGGGACGTCCCCATCCACACGCTTCCCGTCGACACCCTGGAGTTCATGCCGGGAGAACAGCGCAAGACCGACGTCACCGTTCAGCGAACCACCTACTGTCCCGACAAGCCGGACCGGGGATGTCCCCAATGCAAGAGTTGAGCAGGGAGACGCGGCGGGCCGTCGGCGCGCCCACTGCCCCCCCGCTGCGTGTCATGGTGGCCGCGGCGGCCCTATGTTGCGTGCCCATGGCCGCTACCGCCCAGGAGGGGGCCATTCAGGGAACCGTGGCCGAAGCGAGCACGGGCCGCGCGCTGGAAGACGTGGCGGTGACGCTCGAGACAGGCGGGAAGCGAGCCTACGGGGTGTTCACGGACCGGAACGGGGTCTACCGGATCCAGGGGATCACGCCGGGCACGTACACGCTCCGCGGCCGGTTGATCGGCTACGCACGGCACGAGCAGGTCGTCACCGTGACGGTTGGTCAACAGCTGACGGAGAACTTTCTGCTGGCTCAGACCCCCGTCGAGCTCGAAGGCATCGTCGTGTCGCCGCAGAAGGGCGCAGCGGTCCGCGATCTGGGCCGCCAGATCGTGACGCCCCAGGATCTGCACGTGGTGCCCATTCCGGGTGGCTCGGGCGACCTGGCCACCTATCTGCAGACGCTGCCCGGCGTGACGACCACCGGTGATCAGGGCGGGCAGGTCTTCGTCCGCGGAGGTACCCCGAGCGGAAACCTGGCACTCGTGGACGGGATCCCGATCTTCCAGCCCTTCCACATCCTGGGCTTCTTCTCGGTGTTTCCGGAGGATCTGGTTTCCAGCGCGGATTTCTACGCAGGCGGCTTCGGTGCTCGCTACCAGGGCCGGACCTCCTCGGTGCTGGACGTTCATCTACGCGAGGGCGATCCGAACGGCTTCCGCTCGACGGTATCAGTGAGTCCGTTTCTCGCCGAAGCGCTGGTCGAAGGCCCGGCAGGGGGCTCGACCTGGATCGCGTC
The DNA here is from genome assembly GCA_963751265.1 of uncultured Gemmatimonadales bacterium. Taxonomy (GTDB): domain Bacteria; phylum Gemmatimonadota; class Gemmatimonadetes; order Longimicrobiales; family Gaopeijiaceae; genus SZUA-318. The sequence goes on from CAVVTU010000011.1 coordinate 311,877, forward strand.
GGCGCGGCGCTCGCTTGTCGACCAGACGAGCGGAACGCTGATGGGAGCCCCCGAGCCCGTCTCCTTCGAGAGCGAGCTCCTCAAGGTGACGTCGATCCGAAGAAAGGACAGGCGTTGCTCCATCCTCGCCCTGCACACCGCGGACCGTGGGCGGTTGGATCCTCAGGAGACCGAGTCGCACGTCTCGTGGACCAACCTGCTCCTCGGCCTGCGCTGCATCACCCTCCGTCCCAGTGGGCAACGGATCGAGGTGAACTGGAGCTACAGCGGGTCCAGCAGCGACGCCGTGAACCGCGGTTCGTCCCGGCTCAGCTCGAGCATCTGGCGGATGCAGCACGATCTGCACGCGAGCGGCCTGGTCGGCTCGATCCCGGTGCAGATCGGCTACGACCTGTACGTCGAGAACATGGAGTACGATCTGGCGGAGCTGTTCACGGACCAGGCTCGTCGTTCCGACGGGGTGTTCGGCGTCAGCGGGTACGTGGAGGCGGGCCTACCCGTTGGAAGCGGGCTCGAGGTGAGGCCGGGCGTGGCGCTGGTGCTGTCACCGCGTGCCGGCGTGGAGCCCAGATTGCGGGCCAGCTGGGAGCCGTTCGGGCCTTCGAGCGGAACCCTGCAGGGCGCCTTGGGCCTCTATCGACAGAGCGTCATCGGAACGAGTGACATGCGCGACGTCGGCTCCGTGTTCACCGCCTGGCTGAAGGCACCGGACGGAAAGCCCCTGACGGCGATGCACGCGATACTCGGCTGGCAACAGAGCCTCGGCGGTGGGCTCCGTTGGTCGCTCGAGGGATACTACAAGCGACTGTGGGACGTCCCCGTGCCGATCCTGCAGGGGGTGGCTCAGTTTCAGACCCGCCTCGGTCGCGCCGACGGGAACGTGCACGGGGCCGACGCCAGGCTCGAGTACACCAGCCCCCACTTCTACGGCTTCCTCGGATACGGCTATAGCTGGACCCTGTACGAGGCCGCGCAGGCGGAATTCGGCGACTGGTTCGGTGAGCCCGTGCTCAGCTATCACCCGCCGCACGACCGCCGCAACCAGATCAACGCCCTCGCGAGCGTGAACCTCGGGGACTACAAGATCTCGGCCCGGTGGCAGCTCGGTTCGGGGCTGCCCTTCACACGCCCCCTCGGCTTCGACGAGGCGTTCGACTACTCGAAGAACCTCTATGACGTCCACAACGCCCTCGGCACCACACGTCTCTTGCTGGACCGGCCGTTCACCGGTCGACTGCCTGTGATGCACCGGCTGGACGTGTCGGTCGAGCGCACCTTCGACCTTTCGTTCGGAAAGCTCCAGGTGCAGGCTGGGGCGATCAACGCCTACGACCGGCGGAACATGTTCTACTACGACCTGTTCACGGGCCGTCGTTTGGACCAGCTGCCCCTCGCCCCCTACCTCTCGGTGACGCTTCGAAGCACCTGATGTCGAACCGCGAGGTCGGAAGCCCCCTCGGGATTGCGCCGATCACACGCCGCGTTCAGCGACCGGTCAGGGCTTCGGCCCAACGGGCCGGTCCCGTCCGTCGCCCCTCGGGACATCCACGGCCCCGAGGATCTTGTCGAGCTCGGAGAGATTGAACTGAGTGAGGCCCGAGGAGCTCGGCAGCGAGCGCAGGTGCCGGACGGAGTCGGCACAGCGGATCGCTTCATCGACTTCCCCGCGGGCGACCATCAGAGCGGCGCGCGCCCTGGCTAGGCTCAGCTCGGAGATGTGGCGATGGCTCGGCGGGATGTCCGGCGGCGCCGCCGCCGGCGCATCATCCTTGAAGTAGACGGTCCGCATATAGCTACGCTCGATCTCCCGTACCGCGCGCCATGCGTCGGCGCTCCTGCCTCGGCCGCCGTCGGCGGGCCGATCGAGCACGGACCGGGCGTCGGCGTGGCGACCCCGGTCCAGCAACGCATAGTACATCAACATCAACGTCGTCAGATCGGTGATGGCGTCGAACCGATCCGGCTCGGGTAGCGGCCAGTCGTACGGCCGCACACCGTCCGCGTTGGCGACGATCATCGCGTCGAGAAGCGTCTGATCGGTGCCGCGCCGCCCCCTCAGAAGCGAAAGGACCCGAAGCCCGTCGCTGCGTTGGTTCCCGATCCTGATCGGGACCAGTTGACCGAGGCCGATGGCGAGAGACATCAGGGACAGGAGTTGCAGCCAGGACAGTCCCTGCCCAGGCGGAACGGGAAAGGAACCCGCGAAGAACAGGGAGACCAGGAGCCCGATGACCCCTGCCAGAACGCTGGCGCCGGGCCCGGCCGCGAACACAGCGATCATGCGTCTCCGAAACGTCTCGAGACCGTCGCTGCCTGGATGCGACCGCGGGAGCACGAGGACGGCGCCACCCCACAGGCCGAGCCGTCGGTTGGGCTCGATCCTCATCCCTCCAGCCTTGGGCCACTCGACGCGCAGCGGTCCCATGTAGAGAAAGGGTACCCTGAAGTCCGACAGAAGCCCCGCCAGCGCATGTCCGAACTCGTGGATGAGCGTGACCGCGACGTATCCGGGCAGAAGGAGGCCGTAGAAGACGTCCATGCCCGCGAGCCACCGGGTCAGCCAGCCCGAGCCGACGATCCCCACCACGAACACGCCCACGACCGAGAGCGCATGGGAGGACCGGGCTCCGGGAACATCTCGCTGTCGATCGTCGTGTGTCATGTGGCGGTGTCGTGAGGCCGGACGGATTCGTGCACGAGCGGCTCCGGGCTCGGCATGCCGAGCAGCCACCGAGCGCGAATCAACGAGAACGAAGTCTATTAGAATGCCACGTCCGGGTGCGTGAGTCGAGCGTTGCAAGCCCTCGGCAATTCCGAGGTGCGTCACCGTCGGGGCACCGTCGCCCAGGCATCGCGCCAGCGGATGTGGAGCGTGACGTAAACGCCATCCTCGCCGCTTGCCGCCCGACCCTGGACTCTCTACTGTCGCTGGACTCTTCAAACCAGATGCAGGAGGATTCCCAATGGCGGGTCTCGGGGCCCCGTTCTTAATGATCGCTGCCCAACAGACCAGCATCGCGACGCTGGGCTGGGCCGATCTCTTGATCATCGGTCTGTACTTCGCCCTCGTGTTGGGCATCGGCTACTACCTGATGCACTTCACGAAGACGGGCGACGACTACTTCCTGGCCGGCCGGCAGATGACCGCCTGGATCGCCGGCCTCGCGTTCATATCGGCGAATCTCGGCTCTCTCGAGCTGATGGGCTGGGCCGCGTCGGCCTACCAGTACGGCATTCTCGCCGCGCACTGGTATTGGATCGGGGCGATTCCGGCCATGCTCTTCCTCGGCATCATCATGATGCCGTTCTATTACATCTCGAAGACCCACTCCGTACCGGGCTACCTCAAGCTGAGGTACGGGGAAGGGTCGAGCATGCTGGCCGCGATCTCGTTCGCCTTCATGACGGTTCTGATGAGCGGCGTCAACATGTTCGCCATGGCGCTCGTCATGAAGGTGGTCGTGGGCTGGGACCTGAACTTCAGCATCTGGGTCTCGTCGATCACCGTGATGATCTACGTCGTTCTCGGTGGCCTTCTATCGGCGATCTTCAACGAAGTCCTGCAGTTCATGCTCATCTGGCTCGGTGCCCTTCTCGTGCCGATCATCGGCATGATCGAGGTCGGTGGCTGGAGCGGGATGGTCGCCAAGATCCACCAGAACGTGGGCGGCAACTACACCCACATGTGGAGCACGCTGGGGCACTACACGGACAACCCGATGGGCATCAACTGGATCGGGATCGTGTTCGGCCTCGGCTTCATCATCTCCTTCGGGTACTGGACGACCGACTTTCTGGTCGTCCAGAGGGTGCTTTCGGCGCGGGACCTGCGGTCCTCCAAGATGGCCCCGATCATCGGCGCGGGCTTCAAGATGTTCGTGCCCTTCATCGTCATCCTTCCCGGACTCCTCGGTCTGGCCGTGATGCCGGGGCTCGTCGGACAGAGCCAGGCCGTGGCCACGGGCGCCCAGAGCTACAACGAGATCCTGCCCCTGATGATGGCGCGCTACCTCGGTCCGGGTCTCCTGGGTCTCGGCATCACAGCCCTCATCGCGGGATTCATGTCGGGCATGGCGGGCAACGTGACCGCGTTCGCCACCGTGTGGACCTACGACATCTACAGGCCGTTCCACCGCATGCTGACCAAGAGGGAAGTGAGCGACGCCCACTCCGTGAAGATCGGGCGTTGGGCCACCTTCCTGGGCGTCCTCATCAGCATCGGTACCGCCTATCTCGTGGAGCAGTCCGCGAGCATCATGGACTACGTGCAGGCGCTGTTCAGCTTCTTCATCGCGCCTCTCTTCGGAACCATCATTCTCGGAATGCTCTGGAAGCGGATGACCTCGGCGGGCGGCTTCTGGGGCCTGCTGGCGGGGATGAGCTCGTCCATCGGCATGTGGGCCTGGGTCAGGCTCGATCCGTCCGCCCTGAGCATCATCGCCGGCTCTCCCGACGCGAAGGCCATGGCCGAGGACATGTACCGCGCCCTCTGGTCGTGGCTCATCTGCGTGGCCGTGACGATCGTGGTCAGCTTCTTCACCAAGCCGAGGCCGGAGGCCGAACTGGTCGGGCTGGTTCGCGGATGTACCGAGATCCCGTCCGAGGGTCACCTGCCGCTCATGAAGAAGCCGATCTTCTGGGCAGGCGTGGTCTTCGCAGTCTTCATCGTTCTGCAGATCATCTTCTGGTAAGCGCCGCGAACGACTTGGGGGAATGGATAGATGGTTGACGACAACAGGATTTCGATCTGGTTCTTCATCGGCTCACTGCTGACGGTCTACGGAGTCATCATCTTCGTGGCGAGCCTTCCGGCGCTCCTGAGCTCCGCTCATCAGCCGGACGTCGTCCTGCCCGGTCTTCATGCCGGTGTATGGTGGGGCGCGCTGCTCGTCGCGTTGGGCCTCATGTACGTCATTGTCTTCTGGCCCTGGAAGAAGAGGGGCGACCAGATGAGGTGAGGAAGTGCCGGAGGCTCTGGGATGGCCCGCATGGCCGCGTGAGGCGTTGGCTGGCGACACTCCGGGTGCGCGCCCTGCGGCTCCGGAAAAAGAAATCCGCCCCCGGGCCGGAATGGCCCGGGGGCGGATCATGACGCGGACCTATGAGGTCACGCAGCCTCTTCTTCCCTACGCCTCCAACCCATGAAGCCCAAGCCCAGCAGGCCGCTGGCCAGCAGCAGCCCCGTCGAAGGCTCGGGAACGCCCATCCCGCTGCCGACCACGATGTGGTCCACCTCGCGGGCGGCCACACCGTCTGCGCCGACGGTGAAGTCATACGTGCCCTCGGCCAGGGCCGTGATGGTCATGTCGAACGTCCGCGACTCGCCACCACCCACGTCCATGCAGCCGGCCGCATCGGTGCAGGTGAAGCTGAACGCCAGGCCGGAACCCACGTACGACGACCCGAACAACAGGTCGAGCGTCGACGTCGCCGTGCTGATGGCACCGTTCACGGCGTTGACGAAATCCGTCCCCGTCAGACCACCGAAGCTGTTGAAGATGCTCCCGCCGGTCGAGGAGGCGACGGTGGAGGCCTGGTTCGCGTCTGAGCCGTAGCTGCCGTCGAGGCCGTTGCCCGCCGAGGTGTTGTTGAAAGCGAGGACGGTGACGCCCGCGCCGTTGAGCGCCGCGATGGCGCCCGCCATGGTCGTGCTCTCCGTGTGGGACGGCGCGTCACCGAACCAGACGACCAGGCGCTGCGACCCGGACCGCCAGGCCGTGCCCTCCGCAACCATGCGGAGCGCGTCGAAGTTGGCCTCCGGGTAGTCGCCGCCGTACCCGGCAAACCACCCGTTGATGCCGTTCTGCGCGGCCGTGAGGTCGCCCGTCAGCGCTTGCTTCTCACCAAAGCCATAATAGGTGGTGGCTTCCTCCCTGCACCCGGCAGCGAGGCCGCCTTCATAGCAGTCGCCCTGGTAGTCGCCGACACCGACCCAGGTCCCGGTGGGAAGCGCACCGAGAATCGCCGAAGCACCGGTCTTGGCCTGGCCAATGGTACCTCCCATGCTCCCCGTGTTGTCGGCCAGCATGTAGAGATCCACCAGGTCGGCTCCGCCTGCAGCCAGCGTGATGGTCTTGTGAATCGTGATCGACTCGCCGACGGACATCGTGCCGCTGAACGTGGCGGGGTCGATCGACTGGGCCTGGGCGGTGGAGGCGAACACCACCGCCAGGGCCGCAGTCACCGAGCCTAACACTTTGAGGTGCATAGGGGCTCTCCTGGTGAGGGCGACGGGAATAGGATGCCAGTACTATGCGAGGCAAATTACATGCCGACGTCATTCATCGAGGAAAGCCCATGTCCGACAATGACTTAGATAGCCTCGTAAGCCTCGAGCGCCCGAAGATTTTGTCGAGAAGTCACAACAATCTGTGGTGGTCGCCCAACACAGTGGGCTGGATGCCTCACGGACTCCGCCGGATCTGCTCGACCCGCGCGGCAACCTCGTTGAGCCCGGTCTCCACCACGTGTGCCGGATACTGGCGTCGCAGCACATAGGACATGAGCCCGAGGGGAGTGACTTCCCGGCGCCGCCCCGTGAGCATGTCCGACAGGAGGCCCGAGACCGCCACCTGCACGGCGTGGCCCGGCTGTTGGTCGGGAGCCACCTCAACGTGTAGCAGGCCCAGTTGACGGGCGGCCTCCACGAGGTTGTGGCGGGCCGTGGCTGCCACCCGCTCGCGAGCCCCCTGGGGCGCGGACCATCCGCGCCGGCGCGCTTCGGCCTGGAGGAGCTCGCGGTGCTCCACGGCACGCAGGATCCGATCCGCGATGCTCTTGTCGTGCGACGCGGCCACCTGTACCCGGGTCTCGGGCGGCTGGCTCTGGAGGTACCACAAGACCTCCCCCTCCGTGACCGACCCTCCCTGGTACTTCAGGAGCGGACGCTCCTCCTCCCCGCGGGAGAGGGGAGCACGGTAGTTCCTGGCCAGATCCCGGACCCGCTGCTCGGCCCCCTCCAGGATCTCCGGAGATGCCCGAGCCTCGAGTCCTGCGACGAACACCGACTCCGCTTTGGCGGCGCGACGGTTCATCAGGTCGGCGCGGAACTGGGCGAGGGTCGGCGACAGACGCTCCTCGACCTGGAGGATATGCAGGCCGTACGGAGAGTCCACGGGATGGCTCACTTCCCCCTGCTGAAGCGAGAAGAGGGCGGAATCCATCGACGGCAGCATCTGCCCTCGCCGGATCACCCCCATCTCCCCTCCTCGGCCGGCGCTGCCGGGGTCTTGGCTGTGCTCACGAGCAAGCGCGGCGAAGTCGCCTCCTCCATCCACGATCCTGGCGCGGAGGTCGTCCGCGATCCGCCGAACGCTGTCCTTCTGCGCCTGGGTGGGGTCATCCGGCCAGGTCAGGAGAATCTGACGCGCCCGCACGAGCGAGCCAGAGCCTTCCCGCCGGTAGCGCTGCTGGAGCTCGTCGCCGCCGATCGGCTCAACGGAGATCACCGAGTCCCGGAGGGCCGTGATCATCTGCTGGGCCACCAGATCGTTCACCAGAGGTGACACGTCGACCTGTGAGAGGGTCGTGTCCGCCATCGCCGCCCGCGCCAGGACCGTGTAGTCGATCCAGAGGTTGGCCAGCGCGCGGATCGCCTCCGGCTTAGCTGGAAGCACGGTGTCCGGTGCCAGGAGGGCAGCCGCCGCCGCCACCGTCCAGGACTGGTCGCCTGCGCGGGCCACCAGTCCAGCTTCGGATGATTCGTCTCCGCCGGCGCATGCGGTGAGGGCGAGGACGAGAACTGCGAGGGAGACCGGAGCCCGGGAATGGCGGATCATAGGTCCCTGACCTTGCTGGCTGGGGTGTTGAACGGAGCCTCTCAAGATGTGCGTACTGCGCGAAGCCGGAAACACCCGTCGTCCCCCGCGTCGATGCATGGAGGATGCAGCGGGAGTGGGGTACTGAAGAGCACGGTAGGCTGCGGGCGTCGACCCGGCAAGCACGCATGCGCCCAACAGGATGGAGCTGCGTTCGCTTCGCGATCCTCGCTCGTCTCGCGGATGACCGCCCCGATCTTCGAAACGCCACCAGCCCGCTCGGCTCGAACAGGTCCGAACCCTGTCGGCAAATGAGAAGGCGGGTCCCAGGGGGGGCCCGCCTCATGCGCCCGACAGGATGGAGCTGCGTTCGCTTCGCGATCCTCGCTCGTCTCGCGGATGACCGCCCCGATCTTCGAAACGCCACCAGCCCGCTCGGCTCGAACAGGTCCGAACCCTGTCGGCAAATGAGAAGGCGGGTCCCAGGGGGGGCCCGCCTCATGCGCCCGACAGGATTCGAACCTGTGACCTCGTGCTCCGGAGGCACGCGCTCTATCCAACTGAGCTACGGGCGCTTGGACGCTCAAGATCGCCGTTTGGGAGGCGCGGTCAAGGTACCGAAGGGGTTCTCCCCCCAGCGCCCGATGGGTTGGGGGGGTACGGTCAACCCCATCCGCTCCCTTCTGCAGCGCCGCCGCCGGGCAGGCGCTTGGATTCCCCACCCGCGAGATTCGGGAGAAATCGAATGACTGGTGCTTCTCGTCCGATCCTCGCAGACTACAGGTGATCTCCCCGGATATCGATGGGGGCTGGGTCGATAGGCAGCACCTCCGACGCATTTCCCTTTCCTCGAAGATCCGCATGCTCCGAATACCCGAGTCCAGAGTCGAGGGCCGGTGAGTCGACACCCGGACATCGTGGACACCGCCGAAACGACCACGGGCGAAGTCGTCGAGGTGTTCTTCTCGGACCTGGAGCGGTGGAAACGCGTCCAGGACCTCCTCGTGCAGCGCGACGTGTCGGTGCCACTCGAGCACCGGTGGAGTTGGCTTCGTGACATAGCGGGGACCGGCCACTGGTTCGTGGTCCTGAGGAGCGCGGACGGGGGTGTCCGGGCTGCGCTTCCCGCGCTGCGCCACTCGACTCGCTCGCTTCCGGGGCACTACCGTCTTCGAGTCACCCACCTCGGGTGCGGAGCACGAGTCGCGGAGGTGGCCACCTTGCTCGGGGCACTGAAGAGCCTCGTGCGAAGCCGACCCGAGCTGTTGGACGTCAACGTCGAGGTGTTCGCCACCGATCGGGATCTCCGGGTGGGCATCGAGGAGGTCGCCCAGTCGCTGGGATTCCTTCCGGCGCGGCCGTCTCGCCGTTACCACCGGACGGCACGGCTCGACCTCCTCGGGAACGAGGATGAGCTTTTGGCCTCGTTCAGCGGAGAATGCCGACGCGGCATCCGGGATCCCGCGAAGAAGGGATATCGAGTGGAGGCCATCGCCGACGCCCGGTGGGTGCCGCGAATGAACCAGCTCTGGCACGAGACCTTCGCCCGCACCAACATGACACCTCCGGAGCGGAGCTGGGCACCTCGGATCGCCTATGCCCGGAACCACCCTGACCTGTTCCGGATCGTCGGCACCTTCGGCCCGGGCTACCCGGAGACCGAGTCGCTGGTGGCATTTTCATGCGGCATGAACAACGGTGACCATGCCGTTTACAGTGACGGTGCCTCGACACGGCATCTGGACACGACGGTGTCCGTCTCCTACGCAGCCCTCTGGGACCTGATCCGCTGGGCCAAGGCGAGCGGGTGCTCGTGGCTCGACCTGGGCGGGATCTCCGAGGGTACCCACGGAGACTCCCACGACCCACGCGGCGGAATCGCCGACTTCAAGCGGCGCTTCACCCAGGACGTCATCGAGGTCGGGCGGGAATGGAGTTATCGGACTTCGTCGGTCAGGAGTTGGCTGTGGCAGGCGATCCGGGAGTCCGCCTCCACGGTGCGGAATTTCATTCGACGCCGCTGAGTGGGCTCACCCTCACTGTATGAAGTCCCTCAGCGTCGCCACTCCGTCTCCACAGTCGTCCTCGTGGCAGAGCGTGCTCACGGAGACGACTTGAGAGTTCTGCCGTCTCCGGAGGAAGGCCCACAACTCCAGCACCTTCGCCCACCCGGGCGAAACCGCCCGGACCCCGCCCACACGGTACCAATACCAGACGAGCACGACCCGGTCGTCGGGCTCCACCACCGCGGCCTGTCGAACCCAGAGATCTTCGGCGCGGAGCCAGATGGTCCCGTCGGCGAGCAGCTTCGCGGGAGGCGCGATCCGGTTGCCACCTCCGACCAGCTCCCTTCCCTGTCGCTCCTCCCGATACAGGAGCCGCTCACGGTAGACCTCCTTGGATCCGTTCGTCCATCCCGTCGTTTGTGTGACGTCGGGGTCCCGGAAGTCCGGCGACCAATCGAACGGTCTCGGATGGGAAGCCGGAAGCTCTCGCCACGCCGCCGGTGGAGGGCGGAGCGGCGCGGTCTCGGGCGGGGCGGCCGGTAACGCCGCGATACCGAAGTAGGCGAGCGGCCCGACCACGGCCAGAGCGGTGGCCAGGACGAGCTCCGGAAGCGCCACTCCAGCTCTTCCGGAGGCAGGCGACAGGCCGGGTCGGCCCAAGGCCGGGCCTCCGGCGCCCCTACCTCTCTCCCCCTTCCCGAGTCGTTGCGCCACCGGGAAGAACACGAAGAGGAATCCGACCGCGAAGATCACCCACCCGGTTATGCCGTGATGGCGAATCAGCGGTGACTTCAACTCGGTGGCATAGCCGATCAAGACCACACCCGTAACCCGCACCCAGTTGCCCACTATTCCGATGGCGCCGCCCAGGGCAACGACCTCGATCCGCGTCTTCCACCGCTCGAGGAAGAGGTGGGCATACAGGGTCGCGATCAGCACGCCGATGATGAAGAAGGCGAGCCCTGCACAGCCTCGCTCCACATGGAAGGTCCCTGCGGGAGTGGTGATGAACTCGCCGCGGATCGTGGCGGGGATGCCCAGACCTCCCGCGATGCCTCCGCTCACCTTGATGGTGAGGGCTTGCAGAGGCGGAATGAGGACCTCCCAGAACGGCACCGCGAAGAGGAAGATCACCAGCCCCGGAGCGAACCGGCGTGCGGCCTTCGGCCCGGCCACCGTGGCGGCCCAGGCCACGAGGATCAACGGAAGTACGCCCTGATGGACGACCTGGATGTTCATGACGGTCGCCGCCACCCAGGTCAGGGAGAGGCCGACCAAGGGGATGGCGGCGGCCCAGTACGGACGGCCGTCGAGCAGCGCGTCTCTCCGGCGCCAAAGGAGCCAGAGGGTCAACAGCGCCGTCGCATAGCCGTGGGAGTACGTGTAGCGGTCCCAGACCGAGCCATAGCTGAGGAGCGTCGGCCAGAAGGCCGCCAGGATGAAGAGCAGCGATCCGCCGACGAGGAGCACCTGTCTCTGCCCGGCTCGCTCGAGCTTCTCGGACGCTGCCACCGGGGCCTCCGAGGGACCGCCGGGGTCGTCCGACACCGCACGCTCCCGGGCCGGAACTATTGCCCCTCCGGAGAGGCTTGGGGAATGGTTGGGGACGGGCGTGCTTTCACCCCCGTCACGATCCGCCCGCCTTCATCGTCGGCCTGCTCACGGCGGAGCTTCCGTGCGACGGATGTCGAGATCCGCCACCCCATCCACGCCAGCGACAGCGTGAGCAAGGCACCCAGGCCCAGCTTGCCCAGAGTCGCCGCCGCGCCCATGCGGAAACGGGCTTCCTGCTCCATGCCCACCTGGTCCCGCAACTGAAGCACGTCGAGGACGTAGAGTCCGGCCAGGCCCAGGAAGCCGACGGTAACGAGACCATTCAGCACCGAGAACACCCGGAGCATACGCGGGTGCTCCAGGAGGGTGGCCACCGCAGCAGCCAGGAAGAGGCCCAGAAGGGGACTGATCAGGGTCCGCCCGAGCACGCTCACCGTGCTGAATCGCCACGCGACGCTGCCCGCTCGCAGCGGCCAGGTGGCCACGATCAGATCGATGAGCGGAAAGACGAGTAGGGCGACGACGGTGAGGTAGGCCGGGATCGCGAGTCTACGAAGGCGCATGGAACTCGATCGCATGAAAGTGGAAAGGCGCCCGCGGACGGCTTCCGTCCGCGGGCGCCAGGGGATTTCCGCCCGGCCGCATGACTACGCCGGCAATGAACCTTCGTCGTTCCGGCGGCGGAAGACCACCAGCCCGAGAAGGGCAATGCCGAGCAGGAAGAGGCTGGCCGGCTCCGGTACGCCCACGCCGCTGCCTACGACGATATGGTCGGTCTCCATGGCGTCGATGCCCTGGGCGAACACGTTGAAGTCGTAGGTGCCTTCGGCCATCGCGGTGATCGTCACGTCGAACGTACGGGACTGGCCCGCTCCAACGTCCGTGCACCCCAGTGCATCCGTGCAGGTGAACGAGAAGGCCAGGCCGGAGCCCATGTAGCTGGTCCCGAAGATCAGATTGACCGTAGAGGCGGCGGACGCGATGGCGGCCTGGACCTTGCTCGTGAACGCGGCGGCATCCAGCCCGCTCGTGAAGTTGTTGGTCAGGCTTCCGCCCGTGGCGGACGCGATCCGGCCTGCCACTCCGGCCGAGCTGGTATTATAGCCACCGTCGATGCCGTAGTACTGGCTGCCGCTGTTGAAGGCGATGACCTTCGCATTGGCGTCAACGAGCGCCGAAGTCGCCTGCGCCTCGGTCGTAGTCTGATCGTGCGACGGAGCGTCACCGAACCAGACGATGAGCCGCTGGGCCTCGGGCCTCCACGCGGCGGTGTTCGCCACCTGCTGCAAGGCGTAGAAGTTGGCCTCGGGGGTATCACCGCCGCCGCTCGCGAACCAACTGTCGATGCCGGCCTGGACCGCCGTCTTGTCCGTAGTGAGCGCCGTATTCTGGACGTACGAATAGGAAGGACTCACACCTTCCACCGGATCACCCACGTACCGGCCGACGCCGAACTGATATCCGCTGGGCAGCCCGTCGAGGATGGCGGAAGCCCCAGCCTTCGCCGCATTGACGACGCTGTACATGCTCCCCGTGTTGTCGGCCAGGAAGAACAGGTCGACGTTGGTCGCGCCGCCCTCGCCGAGCGTGATCGTCTTGTGGATGGTTATTGACGCGCCGACCGACAGCGTGGCGTTCACGCTGGCCGGATCGATGGTCTGGGCCTGGACTGTCGCTGCGAAGGCTAGGCCGACTACAGCGGCTGCCGTCGCGCGGACCAGGGAATGAACGGGTCGCATCGTGCCTCCTGGGGGGGGGAAGTGCTCGCGGCCGTCCGGTTACTCGCTTCTCACGCAACCGGGACGAAAATCTCCGCCTTTCCAACACAGCAAGTCCCATTCCGCCCGTACCTCCGCGACAATCGCCTGCAAGATGGCCCCTTTCCGCCGTTTTGGGCCCTGCCACGTCCAGAGCGATGTGGGTGCTGCACCACAACTGTCGGGTCCGCGCGACAGGGTGCGTTCCGAACGCGGTCGGAGATTCGTTGGTGCGGCCGCTCGTTCTCGGCGTCCATTCGGGCTCACCTCCTCCGCCACTACCGGGTCGCCACCATCCGGGCCACCACCTGATCGACTCCGCTCTGGGAAACGTCGGCCGGGTAGTGCTCCCGGAGAACGTAGGAGACCGCACCCATGTTCGTGGCGTTGCGCTCTCCCTTGACGATGCTGACGAGGAGCTCCTTCACGGCCTTGTCGATCGCCTGGGCCTGCGTTTGCCCGGACGCGGGCTCGATCGAGAACAGACCCAATTCACGGGCCGTGCTCCTCACGATCTGTCTCGACCGGGACACGAGGGGCTCACGGTCCTCCGCCTTGACCTGCCATCCCTGCCGCCGGGCCTCCGCCACCAGGAGCTCGCGGCGGGTGAGGAGGTCGAGAACACCGGAGTCGATAAGCGAATCCTGGGCCTGGTCCGCGATCTGGCGTCGGAACGGCGGGGGTCGGGTCTCCAGGAACTGACGGACCTCCTCCACCGTCAGCATTCCACCCTCGTACGTGACGAGGGGACGGTTCCGCGCGCGCTCGTCGAGCTTCATCTCCGGATCTCGGGCCAGCTGACGCACGACGTCGGCGGCCCCGTCGGTGATCCGCGGTTGGGCCTGCCGCTCTATCTTCGCCACGTATACCGATTCCGCCGCCGCCAGGGCCCGACTCCGTCGCTGCTGGTCGGTGATGCCCGGATCCACCTTGACCATCGAGTCCCGCAGCGCAGTCAGGATGACCTGCTCGACCTGGGTGCTGACCATGGGCGAGACGTCCAACTGAGACATGGTGGTGTCTTCCGCGGCCGCCTTGGCCAGGAGGGTGTAGTCCACCCAGAGATTGGCCATCTCACGGGCGGCGTCGCTCCAGTTCGGGAGGTTGCTGCCCTGCGAAAGGATGTCGACCGCCTCGGACACGGTCAGATGGTGGTCGGCGGCCCGAGCCACCTGATCGGTGCTCTCGCCACCGCCGCACGCCGTGAGCTGCACCGCAGCCGCGAGCATCAGTAAGACGGACGACCGTCTCATTCGATCCCTCCTTCGGCATTCTCCCGCCGGGCTGCCGCATTTTCGAGGTTGGATTCGTCGGGCAATCGTGCCGGGTGTCACGCACCGACCGAACGGCCGAATGTACGATGATCGAGCGAGGGACGCACAGGCTTCCTTCCCGTCGTGGCGGCACCCGGGAGAATGCTCCGCCCAGGGTCCTTGACTTCCGGGGGGCGGCGTTGAATGGTCCCGTCAACGGCGGTCGAGTGATTCAGTCCTGTCGGGTCGACCCTCCGGGGCAGCCGCCGCAACCCGCCGGCTTGGCGTTCGGCTCATCCACGATGGACCGTGCGAATGCAGCAGCTCGTCGCTGGACGCCGCAGGTCTTGGCCCGAGACCTGCGCGCCGACGAGCGCGCCCCCGCCCAGGCGATCTCCGCTGGGGACCCGGTCGCCGCTGCTGGATGCGGAGCCCGCGATTCGTGCCGTGGAGGGTCGATGAAGCTGCGTGCCATCCGTGGCGCAGCGCGCACTTTGGCCCTGATCATTACGGTCTGCCTCGGCGCCTGCGACGGCATTTCCGTCACCTCGTCGTCCACGCCACGGACCGCCGCGATGGCCGTAGCATTCACGGTCGGCTCCGCGCTCGGCGGAGATGCCGAGGCGTTCGACAAGATCGACGCCGCCCACATCGTTCTGCAACGCCAAAGCGACGGCAGCGTCCCATACGATCAGACGATCGACCTGGGCGGGTCGGGACAGGACAGACGGACGACCATCGAGATCGATCTCACGGAAGACGTCGAGGAATTCGACCTGACCGTCGAGCTCCTGTCCGGCGGGCAAGCTCTGTTCGAGGGCGGTTCGGCCCTTACCGCCCGGAAGGGCGAGATCACGTCGGTCGACATGACGCTCCACCCGGTGGTCGCGAGCGTCCAGATCACCCCGGAGACCTTGACGCTGACCGCTCTGGGCGACGAGGTCACCGTCGACGTCGCCGCGCTCTTCACCACCGGGGACACGGCTCGGTCCGTCGATCCACAGCTCACGACGCTCGACTCCGCCGTCGCGAGCGTCTCGGGCAGAACGGTCACGGCGCACGGAGAAGGCGCCACGACCGTGGTGGCCCGGGTGGGGACGGTGACCGCCACGGCCTCGGTGCACGTGCAGGCGGCCGTTGCGACTGTGACGGTCTCCCCGGAGTCGGATACGATCGGGATCGGTGAGGAGATCCAACTCTCTGCGGACGCTCGCGACCGGAACGGCCATTCCCTCGTGAGGACCGCGACGTGGAGCTCGAGCGACGCCTCGGTCGCGAGCGTCGACGAGTCGGGCCTCACACGCGGACTCTCGGCCGGCCAGGCGACCGTGACCGCCACCGTGGAGGGGATGGGCGCGACCACTTCGATTACGGTCGTACCGGATCCGGTCACATCCGTCGAGGTCCTCCCTTCCTCAGCTCGTGTCACCGTTGGACAAACCACTCGATTCTCGGCGCGACTCCGGACGGCTTCGGGCCAAATCGTGAGCAGGCCGGTCCAGTGGAACACCAGCGACGCCGCCATCGCCACGGTGAGCTCCTCCGGCGTGGCCGAGGGGCGAACCCCCGGAATGGCCCTGATCACCGCTTCGGCCAAAGGGCTCAGCGGCACCGCCGAGATCACGGTCGACCCGGCTCCGGTGGCGGATCTGGTGGCGGGCGCGCCCATCGTGACGCCGGCGAGTCCCACCACCACCCAGAACGTGTCGATCCAGGCATCGATTACCAACGTGGGCACCGTGGTGTCCGGACCGTTCGCGTGGCGCATACGGGTGGGTACGACGACGGTGGCGAGCGGCGACCAGAGCCTGGAACCGGATGGAAGCACTACGGTGCACGCGACCAAGCTGGGCCCGTACGCAGCCGGGACGCACACGGCCACGCTCGACGTCGACTACGCCGGTGAAGTGAGCGAATCGAGCGAGAGCAACAACACGGCGTCGACCGCATTCACGGTGGGCGCTACGGAGGTCACGCTCACCGTGACCGTCGATGGACTCGGATCGGTCGTCTCGTCGGGCGTGACGCCCACCATCAACTGCTTCGCGGCCACCTGCAGTCAGACCTATCCGATCGGCACCGAGGTGACACTGACCGCGACCGACGAGAGTCCCGACTTTCTGTTCGAGTCCTGGTTCGGCACGGGGAGCGGCTTCACCTGCACCACGAGCCGGACCTGTGTGGTGGCAATGGATCAGGACCGCACGGTGAGGGCCTGGTTCTCCGCCCCGGGCCTCATCTCGGTCGATCCCAAGGCCACGACCTTCACCATGCTTCAGGGTGGAACGCCGACGCCCGCCTCGCAGACCATCACGGTGTCGGACATCGGTGAGCGCGCGGTGAGCGACGTGTCCGTCCGAACGACCTATTCGCCGAGTGTGGCGGAGTGGCTGTCTGCGACCATCGATCGCACCGTCATCGATACGCTCAACCCGGGCACGCTGACCCTGTCGGTGATCGACAACAACCTGGACCCGGGCAGCTACCATGCCACGGTCTACGTCGGGAACAGCTACACGGGAAGCAACGTGGACGTTACGCTCACCGTGCAGACCCCCAACCCGGTGATCTCGGGGGTGTCCGGCAAATTGGCACAGTTGAACGACAGTACCTTCTGCGGATACCAGAGCCCACCGGGGAGTCTCCTTCGGTTCAGCTTCAGCTACACCGATCCCGACGGCGACGTGAACCAGGACCAGGCCGTGTTGACGGTGGCCTACCAGTTCAATCCGGGCTCGAGCGGCCAATTCGAGCAGCCTCCCCAACCAGGCCTGACCGTGGGCGGGAACGGATACAGCGGTACCATCACATCCTACGTCTGCGACGTATTCGGCGCGGCCACCAGCGTGACCCACACGTTCACGCTCCAGGATGCTCAGGGCCATCCCAGCAATTCCCTTTCCATCACCATGGACCGGCCGGAAGGCTCCAACGTTCCGCGACCTCCTGGCAGTCCTCCGGCACGGGCCGGAAGACCCGGGTCCTCCACCTCCGGCGGTGCGGCCGTCACGCGCGACGGGGAGGTTCTTCTGCGGGAGAAGCGCGAGCCTCCTCCGGGTTGACGACGGCACCATCGGGCTGCGGAGCCGGCACGATCCGAGAGCCGATGGCACTCCCCGCGCCCCCGCGGTAGCTTCGCCGGACCGCGTCGGCCACCGGCGTGGGCCCCCGAGGAGCTCATCGTCTCATGGATCCGTCATCCCCACCCTCGCCGGGCACGTCCCGGCGCTGGCGCGTCATCCTGCTGCTCGCCGCGGCCGAGCTGCTGGTGTTGGGCCTCTGGTTCTCGGCCAGCGCGGTGGTGCCGGCGCTCACCCGTGAATGGGGCATCACCACCGGGCAGGCCGCCTGGCTCACGATGGCCGTTCAGCTCGGCTTCGTGGGAGGCGCCCTGCTCTCCGCCCTCTTCAACCTCGCCGACGTCTGGCCGGCCCGCGTGGTATTCGCGGCAGGCGCCTCGGCCGGCGCCCTTCTCACGGCCGCCATCCCGTTCCTCGGCCTCGGCTTTCACGCCAGCGTGGTCGTTCGCTTCATCATCGGCGCGGCGCTGGCCCTGGTCTATCCCGTGGGGATGAAGATCATGGCGACGTGGACCAAGGCGGATCGCGGCCTCGGTCTCGGCGTCCTGGTCGGCGCGCTCACGGTGGGCTCGGCGTCGCCCCATCTGCTGCGGGCGTGGGGAGACATCGACGCCTGGCGCCCGGTGCTCTATCTCGCCGCGGGGCTCGCGGCCGTGGGTGCCGTCCTCGGGGGAACGATCGGCTCCCTGGGGCCCTACCGCACCGCCGCACCGCGGTTCCGTTGGCGTCTCATGGGCCACGCCCTCTCGGTGCGCCCCGTCCGCCTCGCCAATCTGGGATACCTCGGACACATGTGGGAGCTCTACGCGATGTGGACGTGGATCCCCGCGTTCCTCACCGCCCGCTATGCGGCGGCAGGGTGGCCCGAGCGGGCCGCGGCGATCGCCGCCTTCACGGTGATCGCCGCGGGCGGACCGGGGAGTGTCGTCGCCGGTTACCTGGCCGACCGCTGGGGCCGCACCCGGACGACGATCGCATGCATGCTGGCGAGCGGAAGCTGCGCGCTCGCCATCGGATACATCCCCCAACGATGGGGCGCCGCGATCACGGCCCTGGCACTCGTCTGGGGCTTCACCGTGGTCGCGGACTCCGCACAGTTCAGCTCCGCGGTGAGCGAGTTGGCAGAGCCCGAATACATGGGCACCATGCTCACCACGCAGACCGCCATGGGGTTTCTTCTGACCCTCGGCTCGATCCGCCTCGTCCCCGAGATTGTCGCACACGGCGACTGGAGGTGGGCGTTCGGTATGCTCGCGCTCGGGCCTGCCGTCGGAAGCTGGGCCATGTGGCGCCTCAAGCGATCCCCCGACGCGGTGCGCCTCGCGAACGGACGCGGCTGAGCAGCGGCATCACCCCACGGAGCTGCCCGCAACGGGAGCCGACTCCTGCGAGTCCGTCCCGACGCGAGACTCGGGGCCGCCGCCGATCTTCGATCCGGAACGACGCCAGGACATTCTCCGTGGGGGCGGTGTACGGTACCATGCGGCGGCCGTAGCTTGCGGCCGACCACGTACCCGGACCGCCACCATGTCTGGATCCATCAGACCGATGCCCCTCCTCGCGACGGCTCAGGCCGTGCTCGTCCTCGGGTGCTCGGGTTCTCACCCCAGGCCCGAGCCCCCGGCGGTGAGCGCGTCGGCCTGCGTTGTCGCGCCGAAGCGGCCGACCTCGGCGCCCGACGCGGACCACGGCGACGCATCCAGGGACGTCGAGGTGGCACTACGGAGGGCCGTGAACCCGTCCAACGCTCCGGCCGCCAGGGACGAGAGCGAGCGCCTGGTGTTCCGGCAGCTGTACGAGACAGCGATCCGGATCGACTGCGAGGGTCGGGCGCGGCCCGGGCTGGCCGCCTCCTGGTCCCACGATCGGGACGGGCAGCGCTGGTGGTTCACGCTGCGCCCCGGAGCGCACTTCTGGGATGAGACACCGGTGAGCGCCCAGGCCGTGGCCCGCAGCTGGGCTTCCTCGGACGCGACCAGGCGAGGCAGGGGCGGCGAGCCTCTCATCGCCTCGGTGGGCGTCGTGTCCGAGCGCGAACTGACGGTCCTCCTCTCGGAACCGTCCACCGAGGCCGCCATGTTCGCCAGTCCCGCCCTGGCCGTGGCGGGAGCGGGAACGTACGGCGGCTGGCCCCTCGGAAGCGGACCCTACCGGCCCCTGATGGAGCCGGAGGCGTCTCCAGGGGAGGTGCGCGTAGTCGCCGAAGACTCGGCCCGGACCCCCACCTCCATCACGTTCAGGCACCCGGAAAACGCCGACGCGCGGGGCGCCCTCGACCGGGGGGTGGACGTGCTGGTGTCGGAAGACCCGGAGGTGCTCGCGTACGCCCGCGCGCTTCCCGGCTTCACCACCGAACCTCTGCCCTGGTCGCGAACCTACGTCGTGGCCGCCGCGGAAGCGGCCGGAAGGCCCAGAGGCGGGATCCCCTCCGACGCTCTGGATCGGCTCGCGCGAGGTGCGGTGCGGGCGGCGGCGCGCCCCGCCCGGCCGCCATTCTGGTGGCGGGACGAGAACTGCTCGGATTCCGAAACCACACGGGCTGATGCGACCCAACCGCAAGACTCCGCCCCTTCCCGGACCCTGTCGGCCGGGGCCGCCTCGCGCATCGTCTATCCTGCCGGGGACCCGGTGGCCCGGGCGATCGCGGAGCGGTTGGTGGGCCTGGCCGGCCTCGGATCGGCGTCGCCTCCGTGGCTCAGCGAGGCCGTCCCGGCCCTCGACGCGACATCCTCGCCACCGGTCGCGGCCGAGCTCGATCCCGTCTCCCTGGCCTGGGCGACGCGGGAGGGAGAGGCCCTGGCCTTCGTGATCCCCGTGCCGAGAGCCCCCGGAGGCCCGTGTGTCTCGGCATCGCTGGGCGAGGAGGACGACGTGGTCAGGATCGCGCTGGCTCCTGCGTCGGGCCTCCGCATCACGCCGCTCCTGGACGTACGCTCCTCCGTCGTGATCCGCAGCGGGATCGCCGGCATCGGGATCGACGGTGACGGGACCCTGGTCTTCCACCCCGGGGAGACGCCACGATGACGTTCCGCGCGCGGGTCCTCATCGCGTGCATCGTCGTCGCGGTCGCCCCGCTGACCGTGCTCACGTTCGGCATCCGCAAGGAGGTCGATCGGACCCTCACAACGCAGTATCGGGCGAGGGTCGAAGCGCTCACGTCGGTGATCCACGAAGACGTCACGCGCCAGAGCCAATCCATCGACGCTCGGCTCACGGCGCTCGCGGAGGGGGTGGCGGGAGACGCGCACGTGCGCGCGGCCCTCCTCCTCGGTGAGGAGCGCCCCGAGGTCCTCGACTGGGCGGGGCACGCCATGCCCCTCGCCGGGCTGGACTATCTGATGCTGCTCGACCCGTCCGGACGCATCCTCAGCTCCGGCCACTTCCGCAACGAGTACGACCGGCGCGCGGCCACGCTGGACTCTCTTCTCGGGCGCACGGACGGTCCGGTCCTGGTGGAGGCGCGCACGGCGGAGGGCTCGTTTCTGACCTTGGCGCGGGGCCATGCGTTCGAGATGGGCGAGAGACGGTTCTTCCTGGCTGGGGGTCTCGCCGTGGACCGCCGGTTCCTCGACCGATTGGCGCGCCGGGAGGGCGCCGGCGATCTGTCCGTCACGCTCGTCCGGCCGGAGCGCTCGGCCGGATCCACCGACAGCGCCACGGGAGCGGGCCGCGGGCAAGGCTCCGGAGACAGGGGCTCGGAGCTCCGGCTCCACCCGGGAGACGAGGCCATGACGGCTGAGCTCAGCCTGCCCTTCATCGACGACGCGGCCTCCGAGCCGGTCATCGACACCGCACACGTGGTGGTCACACATTCGCTGGCCCCGCTCGTCGCGCTCGAGCATCGCATGGACGTCTGGTTCGCGGGCGGGCTCCTCGCTGCGCTGATGCTGGCCGCGCTGATTGCCCAAGCGGTCTCGACGCGCGTCAGCCGCCCGCTCACCCAGCTGGCCGGCAAGACCCGGCAACTGGACCTCGACCGCCTGGACGTCGACTTCCGTTCGAGCCGGATCGACGAGATCGGCACACTGTCCCGGCTCCTGGGGGCCAT
Organism: uncultured Gemmatimonadales bacterium; assembly: GCA_963751265.1. Taxonomy (GTDB): domain Bacteria; phylum Gemmatimonadota; class Gemmatimonadetes; order Longimicrobiales; family Gaopeijiaceae; genus SZUA-318. The sequence goes on from CAVVTU010000011.1 coordinate 333,332, forward strand.
GGTAGAGCGCTTGAAAGCGAGTGTCGCACAGCTCAAACAGGCGGAGCGGCGAGCGACCGTGGGCGACATGGCCCGGCAGGTGAACCACGACATCAAGAACGGCCTTCTCCCCATCCGCAACGTCGTCCGTCACCTGACGGAGGTCGCGAAACGGTCGCCCGCCGAGCTCGCGCCGGTCTTCGTGGAGCGCCAGGGCACCCTCGACGGAGGCATCGCGTACCTCGAGAGCCTGGCGTCCACGTACGCGAGACTCTCGCCGCGGCCCGAACGGCGGCCATCCGACCTGAACGAAGTGGTCCGGGAGGTGGCGTGCGCTGCCGCCGTGCCTGTGGGGACGAGGCTACGCACCGAGCTCGCCGCGGCGCTGCCTCGCGTGGCCGCGGACCCGGTCGTCCTGCGACGGATCGTCGAGAACCTGGTGGTGAACGCCCTGGAGAGTCTCGAGGGCACGGGAGAAGTCGTGGTCGGGACGCACGCCGAGCGCGGGCCGGTAGGGTCCGCGGTCACGCTGAGGGTGGACGACACCGGGCGGGGAATCGAGCCCGCGCGGGTGGAGCGCATCTTCGAGGACTTCTTCTCGACCAAGCCGGAGGGAACCGGTCTCGGCCTGTCGATCGTGCGACGCCTGGTGGCCGACCTCGGCGGCCGCATCGAGGTGAAGAGCGAGCCCGGTCGAGGCGCCCGGTTCCAGGTCGAGCTGCCCTCTCTCGATCCCGGAGAAGGCGCGAACGAGGAGACGCAATGAAGAAGCACGTTCTCGTCGTCGACGACGTGGCTACCATGGCCGAGCAGTATGCCTACGACCTGCGCCGCCTCGGCGGCTATCACACGAGGGTCGCAACCGGAGGGCGCGAGGCCCTGGGGATCCTGGCCGAGGAGCCGATCGACTGCGTCATCCTCGATCTGGAGATGCCCGGTTTCGACGGATTCGACGTCCTGAGGCACATGCGCGAGCGCAATTCGGACGTGCCCGTCATCGTCTATACCGGTACCGGTGACTTCGACCGCTGTGCGCAGGCCATCCGCCTCGGGGCCTACGGGTTCATCGACAAGGCCGAGTCGATGCAGCGCGTCGCGCACGAGGTACGCTCCGCGCTCGAGCGTGGCCGGCTGGCCTCCGAAGTTCAGGCTCTGCGCGCGCGGGTCGACACGGAGACATCGCTCATCGGGACGAGTCCCGCGATGCAGCGGCTGCGGGACGAGATCCGGCGGCTCGCGCCCATCCCGAGCCCGGTGCTGATCTTCGGCGAGAGCGGGTCCGGCAAGGAGCTGGTAGCCCGGGACCTCCATGCGCTGCGAGAGGGCGAGGGCGAGCCGTTCGTGCCGTTGAACTGTGCGGCGCTCGCCGAGACGCTCGTGGAGAGCGAGCTGTTCGGGCATGAGCGGGGGGCGTTCACGGGTGCCGACCGGGTGCGCCGCGGCGCCTTCGAGCAGGCCGGGAGAGGCACCCTCTTCCTGGACGAGATCGGGGAGCTGCCCTTGCCCACACAAGCCAAGCTCTTGCGCGTGCTCGAGAGCCGAGAGCTCGTCCGCCTCGGTGGTGAGCGCTCCATTTCCGTGGACGCCCGCGTGGTGGCCGCGACGCACCGGGACCTGGAAGCCGACGTCGAGTCGAAGCGCTTTCGGCAGGACCTTCTCTATCGCCTCAACGTCCACGTACTGAGGGTGCCGCCCCTGCGTGAACGTACCTCGGACATCCCGCTCCTGGTGGAGCATTTCCTGGCCCGCGTGTGCGAGCGCTTCGGCGTACGCCCCAAGTCCATCGACGAGGGGGCGCTCAGGATCCTCTCCACCTACGACTGGCGGAAGAACAACGTGCGCGAGCTGCGCAACATCGTCGAGCGTCTCGTCATCGCCTCCGAGGACGACATGGTGCGCGCCGAGCATGTCCCACCCGAGATTCGGGGCGTTGCACCGCCCTCCGCGGCCGGCTCGCCGCAAACGTTCGCGGAGCGCAAGGCCGACGCGGAGCGCGAGATCGTGCTGGCCGCGCTCGACCGCGCCGGAGGCCACGTCACCCGCGCGGCCGAGGAGCTAGGCCTCGCCGACCACGCCAGCCTCCTCAAGATCATGCGCCGCCTGGGCATCCGGAGGGATTGACCGGCCGCGGCCCGCGACCGTCGCGTGCGGCCTCGCGCCGTGACGATGACGGTCGATGCGGCTCGTGAAGGCTGCGCCCCGTGCGTGTCCGTCAGGACACATACACACACCGCAAGAACGTGTCTGACGGGACACATACAGGAGATCCCTCGCCCCCCCTCCACCGCATCCAAGTGCATTGGTGACAACATATTATGTCGACATGAGGCACCTTGGACGATCGTGGCCGACCCCTTGCCCCTACGTGACGTCGTGGAGTTCAACACGAACGGCGTCCACGGACGCACGAAGAGAGGAGGCACCATGTCGGCCAAGCATCTCATCACCATCGGCACCGCTCGACGACACACAACGTTCGCGGCGGTCGTGACGGTTCTCGCCCTGGGTGCGGCGGCGTGCGGAGGGAAGGACAGCGGCCGAACGCAGAGGGCGCGGACGGCGCGAGAGCCCGTCGCTCGTACGAGCACACCCCGGGAGGCGCCCGCACGGATGGCGGCGGAGAGCTTGTCGACGCCAGAGGCTCCCATCGTCCCCTCGAAGGCCCCCTCGACCGTGGAGCCGGTGACGTATCAGGAGGCGGAGTCCGTCTTTCGGGACGGTGACTACGCCCGGGCCGCACACCTCTTCGAGGCCTACACGGACCGGAAGCCGGACAACGTCTGGGGCTACTACATGCAGGGGATCTCGGCGTGGAAGGCCGGGGACCGGGACGTCGCGGAGCAGGCGCTCCAACGGGCCGTGGAGATCGACCCCGACAACGTGAAGGCGCTCACGAACCTCGGGCGCGTCCTCCTGGAAGACGGCCGCCCCGGCGAGGCGGCGCCGCACCTGAAGCACGCGGTCGACCTGACGCCGCAGTCGGGCGACGTCTGGCGCGTGCTCGGCAACGTGCAGGCGGCGCTGGGACATGCCGACTCGGCGACCGCGTTCTACAGAGAGGCCCTCGAGATCGACCCGAAGGACAGCTGGACGATGAACAACCTCGGTCTGCTGATGATCCAGACGGGCGCGTACGAGGATGCTCTGAATCCGCTGGCACTCGCCGTGCAGCTCAAGCCCGGATCGCCCCTCTTTCAGAACAACCTCGGGATCGCGCTCGAGCGATGCGGCTACAAAGCCGCCGCGGTGGACGCGTATCGCGCCGCCTTGAGCGTGGACAGCACGAACGAGAAGGCGGCCGTCAGCCTGGCTCGCGTGGAGCCTCTCGTCGGTGACGCCAGCTCGGACGAAGTCGACCTCGTCGCCCTGGCCCGCGTGTTCGAGGAGGAGGTCGGAACGTGGACGACATCGACCGCCATGATCGACCCTGGCTCGGGCGAGTCGGAGCGGTAGAGCGCAGGGCGCATGCATGGGATGGGAGCCGCGCCCGCCGTCATCGACGGCGGGCGCGGTGGTGTGTGTGCCCGACGAATGAGCCGCGCGATGCCCGGGGGCCTTCCACCGAGGACGCGGGCGAGCGGCTGAGCGGCCCGGGTTCCCCGCAGGGCCGTTCCGATTCCGTGCGCTCCTTGCCCGAATGTGTCTGCAATCCATGCTGTGTCTGTATCGTAGACTCTGCGGGATGGACTCATGACACGACACGCCTCACTTGGAGAGTTCGAGCAACTCGTCCTTCTGGCCATTCTCGGACTCGGAGAGGCGGCCACCGCCCCGACGATCAGCGGCACGCTCGAGGAGAAGGCCGGCCGAGGCGTATCGCGGGGCGCACTTTACTCCGCCCTCGACCGCCTGGAGTCGAAAGCCTTCCTGACGTGGCGCGTCGAGCCCTCGACGCCGGAGCGGGGCGGCAATCCCGCACGTCTCTTCACGCTCACCGACGCCGGCCTGGACGCGCCCAGGGAGCACCAGCGCGCGCTGCGCAATCTGACGGACGGGCTCGAGGACATCCTGGAGGTCGGGGTTCCGTGAGATGAGGGGCGGGCGGGGGCAAGGGTAGCGGGACCTGCGAACGGGCGACGACCTGGCCGCCGGCTCGGTGCTCGCGGGCGCCGCGAGCGCAACCTCGATCGAAGAGATACGTCGGACCCGGCCGACCAGACACCGCGGGAAGTCTGCCGGGATATCCGCCACCCGGCCCGTCCTTGCCGCTCGCATGATCCCCCTGTAGCGTCGACAGGTCGGTGGGCTCGTCTTCCCCTGCCCGCAACGCCCATGGACGATCCCACTCCATCGGTCGCTTCGACCCCGAGCAGACGAGCGTTCTTGAAGGGAATCGCGGCCGCAGCGGCGTCCCAACTGCTGCCTTGCTGCACGGACCCCGCCGACTCCGCTTCCCGCGACACCCTCGTCGGTGGACCGGCCGATCTCACGGGCGTCGAGGTGAGCCTGGACGACATATCCGACGCTCCCGTCTACGCATTGGTACCGTTCTCGGGAACGGCCAAGGCGTTGTCCAGTGACGGAGGAACACGGAGTCCCTCCAACTCGGTCGTGCAGCTCGACGGAACGGAACTGACGGCGTTCGGGGCCGTCCAGCACTTCAGCGGCAGCATCCCGTCGGACAAGAACACTCCGGGCAACCACGCTCTGACCGCCCTGGCCACGGCGGATTCGTTCACGTCCACGTCGTCCGCGGTAACGTACTGGGCGAAGCGGCTCACGTTGTCCGGCAGACTCTACGACAGCGAGACCGGCATACCCGCCCCGGGGACCATTCAGCTCCTGGATCAGGACGGACACACCATCCCCTATCGAGGTGGGATGGATCCAAACGACCAAGGGCGGTTCGCCGTGGAAGCGAAGGGGCCGGCCGATCTCTACTCGGTGCGATTCCGGATCACGAGGCACGGGGCCATCGACGGCTACTGGCGGACGCTGCAATTCACCCCCCAGGACCTGGCCAACTCCCCCAGCGTCAACGTGCGGGCGATCCCCTTCGGCGGGTTGCAGGCCGGGGTCACCCCCGAGGACTTCGTGATCTACATGAACGAGGCGTTCCAGGGTCAGATCCGGAAATGGCACCCGTTCAGATTCAAGGGATTCTACGTCACCCGCACGAACCCGGAGCAGACGGGAGGATCGTTCAATGGCTCGTTCACCAGGGAGGAGCAGGTCCGCATGGCGGAACTCATCTGGGTGTACGCACGAGACTTCCTCGGCGGATACGTGGCGGACATCGTGCTGGGCCAGGACGACCCCGATGGTCGACCGATGCCCTTCGAAGCGGAGCAGTACATCACCGTCTACCAGGACGACACGATCGCCCGACCGGCTTCGACCACGATCCTGGACTCCGGCAGGACGGGCGCGGGATTCTTCGACAAGGCGTCGATCCGCATCAAGTGAGCCGATGACGGCTCACTGCCGGAGGCCCGGGTGCTGATTCGTGAGCTGGGACACGCATGCGGCGTCAGAGCCGAACCTTCGACACCCGCGGAGTACACCATCATGGCCGGCGATCCGATCCTCCTGGATGCCGCGTCCGCGCTGGACCGGAAAGAGATGACCATGCTCTACACGCCGGACGTAGAGGTCCTGACACCGACGGAGCAGGTGGCGGCCCTGTGAGGGCCATCCGGACCCGCCGGGCTCACTCGTCTCCGAGCCGCCGCTCTTCGATGAGCGGGGCCTCGACCGACTCCAGGAACCCGACCATCTCCCTCGCGGGGCGCTCAGGGACGACGAGCGCGCCCTTCTGGTGGAACTCCTGGAACATCGGCGCCGCGGGAAACTCCTCGGTGGGAGCCGATCGCACCGCCGCCTGCATCGCCGTGTCGACCGTACCGGGCTCGTAGCAGAGGACCGCCACGTCCGAAGCCATGCGGCCCTTCAAGGGCTCGGAGTCGAAGTCGGCCGCCGCGTTGAGGGTTGCCATCCTCAGAGCGGCCTTGGTGCCGGTGTATTCGCCCATGCCCGGACCCGGGTGCTTCGCGGCGCCGGACGACACGTTCAGGATGCGCAGCGCGGCGTCCCTCCTCGCGTGGCGGGCCACGAAGCCCATCAACCAGACGGGTGCCACGACGTTGATCGCGTAGGTGCGCATCGTCTCCCGAGCGTCCGTCCCCTCGAGCGTACCCAATCGCCCGGTTGCGGCGGCGTTGTTCACCAGACCGACGCGCCGACGATCCCCCGAAACCAGAGGAGCCACGTCGCGCTCGAAGGTCTCCACGAGGGCGTCGAGATCGGACAGGTCGAGCTCCACGTGCCGGTAGCCTCCGTCCGGAAAGCCGGGGTCGGCCCGTGAGACGCCCACGACGTCCCAGCCGTGCCGCAGGAGGAGGGAGGCTACGGCGCGACCGATGCCGCGGCTGGTTCCGGTGACGATGGCAAGGCGATCCGAGTTGGACATGGAGCGAGCCGGCACGAGGTGAAAAACGTATGATACCGTTTTCGTGACGATACCCGAAGGCGGACAGAACCGCGCCCGCCGTCGATCCGACGGCGGGCGCGGAGGCGAGCGCGCGGAATAAGCCGAGTTCTGTCCCCGTCGCGGGGGAGGATCATTCATCTGGGACCGTCGTTGCCGACGGCCTCGAGCGGCCTACCCGGGACTCGGACGGGGCGGGCGACCCCTCGTCCCCTATTCGGCCTTGCTCCGGGTGGGGTTTACCGTGCGACCCCTGTCACCAGGAGCCCGGTGCGCTCTTACCGCACCCTTTCACCCTTACCTGTGCGCGCGGCGAGCCGCGGCCATCGGCGGTCTGCTCTCTGTGGCACTTTCCGTCGCCTTGCGGCGCCCGGGCGTTACCCGGCACCCTGCCCTGCGGAGCTCGGACTTTCCTCCGGCCGGCGGGCGAAGCCCCCGACCGGCGATCCTCACTCGCACACTCTGAGAGTGCTACCCGCCCACCCGACGCGGGGTTCGCGCTCGCCCTGTCCGACGGCGGTCTCGCCCGACCGCCGGATCAGAGGCTCCCGCCGACCCCTCCCTCCTCGCGTCGGCGCGGCGGCTCCTCTATGCTCTGCCCATGAAGCGCGCGCCGTACGATGCCATCGTGGTGGGAGCCGGCCCGAACGGCCTCTCCGCAGCAGTGGAGCTGGCGCGCCACGGTCTCTCGGTCCTGGTGCGCGAAGCGGCCGAGGAGGTGGGCGGCGCCGCCCGCACGGCCGAGATCACGCGTCCCGGCTTCCACCACGACCTCGGCTCGGCCATCCATCCCCTGGGCATCGGCTCGCCCTTCTTCGCGTCACTCCCGCTGGTCGAGCACGGTCTCGAGTGGGTCCATCCCGAGATTCCGCTGGCGCATCCGCTGGACGGAGGCCGCGCCGTGGTCCTCACCCGCTCTCTCGAGGAGACCGCCCGGGGACTCGGGCTCGATGCTCAGAGGTACATCCGGTTGCTCCGACCCTTCACCGACGCGTGGCCCACCTTTGCCGAACACGTCCTCGATACGCCGCTCCGCCCTCCCCGACACCCGGTGCTGATGGCACGGTTCGGGCTGCGGGCGCTCCGCCCGACCACCAAGCTGGCGACCGCGACCTTCCGCACGCCGGAGGCCCGGGCCCTCCTGGCGGGCAGTGCCGCCCACGCCGCGCTCCCGCTCGACCAGTCTCCGGGCGCAGCCGTCGCCCTGGTGCTCATGGTGGCGGCACACGCCGTAGGGTGGCCCGCCCCGCGTGGAGGTGCCGGGGCCATCACCCGAGCGCTGGCCAGCCACCTTCGCGCGCTCGACGGCGTCATCGAGACCGGGGTGCCGGTAGGCTCGCTCGACGACCTCCCGGAGGCTAGCGCGGTGCTTCTGGATCTCACCCCCCACCAGGTGGCGACGCTGGCCAGCACGCACCTTCCGGCTGGATACCGCAGCCGCATGGAGGCGTGGAAGTACGGGCCGGGAGCCTTCAAGGTCGATTGGGCGCTCGACGGACCCATCCCGTGGACCGCCGAGGCGTGCCGGCGCGCCGGCACCGTTCACCTGGGCGGCACGCTCGAGGAGATCGCCGAAGCCGAAGCGGCTCCCTGGCGTGGCGTGGCACACGCGCGTCCGTTCGTGCTGCTCTCGCAGCCGACCGTGTTCGACCCGAGTCGATCCCCGGAAGGCCAGCACACGGCCTGGGCCTACTGCCATGTGCCGAACGGCTGGGATGGCGACGCGACCGCGGCGATCGAAGCCCAGATCGAGCGCTTCGCGCCGGGCTTCCGGTCGTGCATCCTCGAGCGTCGGACCCACGGTCCCCGTGCACTCGAAGCCTGGAACGCCAACCTCGTGGGAGGTGACGTGAACGGAGGCGCGCTCACGCTGGCCCAGACGTTCGGGCGGCCCCGGTGGTCTCTGGATCCATGGACCACGCCCGTGGAAGGTCTCTACATCTGCTCCGCCTCCACACCCCCGGGGGGCGGTGTCCACGGGATGTGCGGCTACCACGCGGCGCGGGCGGCCCTGAAACGGACGTTCGGCCGCTGAGGAGGCTCAGTCGAGCGTACTCAGGCTGGAGGCGACACCTTCGGCGAGCGCCCCGACGATGCGGCTCGGAACGCGCCTTCTCCCGTCCAGCAGCCGTTGGCTCACCTCGATCTCGATGCCTAGGTAGCGATCCGGCCCATGGGTCCTGCGAAGCCATGTGGTGAGCCCGTCCGTGGCACCCCGGTAGGGATGGTTGCGGCGGATGCTCGAGCCGGGGAGCCTCCGCTTGAGCCCGGCCACCCACGCGCCGACCAACATCCGCTCCGGGGCGCGGTCCGGATCGTAGAGCAGGCCGACGTCCGTGCGCCGAACCGATCCGTTCAGGAACGGCGTGAAGGTGTGTACCGAGAGATGGACCACCCGCTCGCCTCTCTCGATCGCCTCGTCCACGTCCCGCTCCACGTCGTCACGGTACGGTCTGTGGTACCGGTCGAGGATCCGGAGACGCTCCTCGACAACCAACGGGCGCGTGACCTCGGAGAATACCGCCGGGTTGTGGGGCGACCGGTTGAGATCCACGAGCAGGCGCGTCGTGGTGGAGAACCGGATCGGCGCGCCCAGCGCATGGGCCAGCACACGGGCCAACGGAAGCGCCCCCGGATCCCAACCCCGGTGTGAGACGAGAAGATCGTCGAGGTGGCCGAAGAGGGGACGATAGGGCGCGGGAACCTGGTGGCCACCATGCTCGCAGGTGACCAGCACCATCGTCGCGGGTCCTCCGGACGGACGCCCGGGGCGGGCCCGGCCGGCTCGGCTACGCGCGGGCGCGCTCACATGCCTCCATCGAAGGGACGATCTGTTTCCAGGCTCTCACAGAGCCCCAGGTAGACGTCCCGCAGGCGCGCCCGGTCGGGCGCTTCCCCCGAAGCCGCCACGATCCGGCGCGCCAGCGGGCCGCGGCCGAGGATCGTCTCGAGCGGCCTGGTCCACTCATGTCCGGGGTCGTCCGGGGGAAACCGGTCGAGGACCCGCCGCCATACGTCCCCCGCGGTGGTTAGCCGGGCGGGAAGACCCAACGCCCGCAGGAGGCCGGGCGCCCGCACCTCCGCGCGTTCCGCATGACGCATGGTCTCCTCGAGCACGGAGGCGAGCTCCTCGGTCGAGGGATCCTCACGGGGCTCGCGCTCGGAGAGCACGCCGACGGCGAGTGCCCTGACCAGCGAGCTCACGGCCGCAACCACGCCCAGGTCCGCCGACGGGCATTCCTGGGCGTCGATCACCCGAATCTCCACCGTGCCCCGGTCGAATCGGGCGATGGCCCCCCGCGCGTTCGCCCACTCGTAGCGGAGCACCCCCGCAGGATCGTGGGACGCGAGGTCGGCGTAGATGCGGCCGAGGATCTCGGCCTGGTACTGCGCTCGAGTGAACGCCGGCTCGGGCACCACAAGCCCGGTGACCGACGGCACGCTGCGGGCGTTGTCCCGATACGCCAGGAGCCGCCCGTCCAACGCGGACCCGTGCCGCCCGTCCTGGAACGGTGAGGCCGCCGATAGCGCGGGGATCACCGGAAGGACCAGCCGGATCGCGGCGTGCAACCGCCCGAACTCCTCGTCGTCGGCGAAGGGGAGGTTCAGATGGGTGCTCTGCAGGTTCGCCCACCCGTGGCCCGCGCATCCGAAGATACGGTCGAAGGTGTGGTAGACCTCGGTGTACTCGTGCGGCCAGAGCTCCGTCTCGGCGCCGGGATCCATCCACGGGTGCATCGCCCCGGGCATGAGCCTCGCGCCGAGTGTGGCGAGCTCTGCATTCGCCTTCAGCTCGCTCTCGTGGAACTTGCCGGCGAGCCCCACGAGCGTGGGCGCCGGACCGTTCGTCTTGAACTCGATCACGTGCAGCGTGAGCTCGTTGGACCAGGCGAGCTCCCCGAGCTCGATCTCCGACTCGGCCGAGCCCGCCACGGCTGCCATCAGCTCGTCGGCCACCGGCTTCACGGAGAGGGTATCGGCATCGACGATCATCGCTTCGATCTCGACCCCATATGCCTCGAAGAGCCCCGGGCGCTCCCGGGGAGGGAGCACGGTGGTGGGCTTGCCTCCCTCGTCGGTCACGACGCGGCACCCTCCCGGCCTCGCCGGTCCAGCCGGACGCGGAACCAGCGGATGACCTCATCGTAGAGGCCGTCCTTGAGGATGCCGTCTTCGTAGCCCGCGTCGAGGTTGGGGTTGTCGTTGACCTCCATCACGACGACCCGCCCGTCCACCTCCTTCAGATCCACTCCGTACAGGCCGTCGCCGATGAGCGAAGCCGCCTTGAGTCCCGTCTCCACCACGGCCGCGGGAGCGTCCTCGACGGCGACCGACTCCACCTTCCCGTAGCGGCGCTCTCCCTTTCCGTCGCTCTGCACGATCTGCCAGTGTCCCTTGGCCATGTAGTAGCGGCAGACGTACAGGACATGCCGATCGAGCACGCCCACCCGCCAGTCGAAGGTCGACGGCGCGAACTCCTGCGCCACGACGAGCTCGGACTCCTCGAAGAGGTGATGGAGGGCAACCGCCAACTCCTCGTCGGTCGACACCTTGACCACCCCGGAAGAGAAGGACCCGTCGGGCTTCTTGAGCACGCACGGAAGCCCCACGAGGTCCGCCACCTCGCCGGCGTTGCCGTCGTGAACGACGAGCGTCTTCGGGCACGGGATCCCGTGCCGATCGAAGAGCTCTGCCTGGTAGACCTTGTTGCTGCATCGGACGATGGACTCGGGATCGTCGATGACGGTCAGCCCTTCCGCGGCGGCCCGGGTCGCGAACCGGTACGTGAAGTGGTTGACCTGCGTGGTGGTGCGGATGAAGAGCGCGTCGAACTCCGCCAAGCGGCCGATGTCGTCGGGGCCGATCGTCTCCACGCCGACCCCCTGACGTGCCGCGGCGCGCACGAAGCGCCGGATGGCACGCTCGTTGGAAGGAGGATGGCGATCCTCCCCGGACAGGAGGATCGCCATGTCGTAGCGATGTTCCTGCGTGCGCGGGGCGTGCCGGGTCGGGCGGAGGAAGTACTCCCTGGCCCGCTCGAGGACGAAGTCCCGGTGTGGCTCCGGGACGTCACCCGCAGGCAGCGGCCGGATGGCCGCCAGGCGCCAGTGGCCGTCGTCCAGACGGGAGAAGCGTGCCGACAGGAACGGCGCGGGAAACTGGTTCCAGAGCGCCCGGCTCAGGCGGTCGTAGCGCCTCGCCACATTGCGGCCGAAGTAGACGCTCAGACGGAAGTCGTCGGAGCGCAGCGGCGCCAGGCTCTTCTGGATGAGCTCGTCGAGGTCCTCCGAAGCGATGCGCACCAGCGAAGTCAGCGAAACCGCCTGCAGCGTGGCGACGGAGGGCAGTGGGCGGTGCCCGCGGGCGGCCGCGAGCAGCGACACATAGTAGCCGACGCTCTGGTATCCGTACCGCCGACACATGTTGAACACCGTCACCCGCTTCAGCTCCGCGTAGCGGCGATCCACCAGGTAGGCCCGCGCCGGCACGACCTCGACACCCTCGATCTCGAAGGGCCAGAGCTTCGGATTCTCGACCACGACGAGCGGGATCACGCTTCTTCCTTCGGCTCGAGCACCAGGAGATTCGCGTCGTACGTGAGCACGCCGAGGAGAACCGCGCCCATCAGCCTCAGCATGCCCACCCGGTAGTTGTGGGAGGTGAAGCGCGGGTTCTCGTGGAGAGGATCGGCCACGAGCACCGAGTCGGTGGCCACGTCGTAGCCGTGCACGACCACGAAATGGCCGGTCGGCTCACCCGCCACGGAATCATAGGCCAGCTTGCCGTCGCGATCGATCTCGCGCGCACATCCGTAGAGGTACGTGGCCGACAGCCCGGTGAGGAGCGGCCGTCCCTCCATCAGGTGGCCCCGGATCAGCTCCGGGCGCAACTCCTCGAAGCGGATCTGCCCGCCCAGCTCCAGGAAGTCCAGGTAGGCACGCGTCGCCACCGCGAGCTTGGGCCCCCGCTTCACCTCCGCCTGCAGGCGGAGACGTTCGGCCAGGCCGGCTCCCCGGTCCGCGAACCAGGTCGGATCGAAGGTGTCGAGGTTGTATGTGTAGAGCGTGGCATCGAATCCCCTGCTCAGGGCGTGACAGCCCATGAACACCGCCAGGGTTCCGCCACTCCCCAGCGGAGTGACCTCCCCGATCACCTGCTCGAGCGGGAGGTGGTCCCCGTAGTACCCGTAGACGGCGTGTAGACAGGTGGGCCCGCACGTGACGTCGTCGGGCTGGGGCAGGATATCGAGGGTGAGCTGTTCGGTACGCGGAAACACCGAGATGCGCCAGAGGGCACGACCGGTGCCCGATCGGGAGGGCCGGAACAGGAGAGGCCCCAAGGCTCAACACGCCAGATAAGTAAGATACCCGGTCGCGATCGGTCGGTGCAGTGGGCGGCGCCGTCAGCCGCTCAAACGGTGCCGCGATTCGAGGAGAGCAGGTCGAGAGGCGGACGAGCCGCGTCCTTCCATGCCCACCACTTGAGGAGCTCGGGGTCGGGGTCCGTGACCTCGGCGAAGTAGACCGCACAGCGCAGCACGTAGAGTGCGCAACGATCGACCGTCGTGCCCTGACACGCACACAGGCGGGCATAGAGCTCGTCGGGATCGCGGCCCCTCAGGTTCCGCACGCCGACGATTCCGATGTCCTGGAGGTCCTTCTCGATCGAGGGTCCCACTCCCGGAATGCGACGCAAATCGGACATGAGGCTCGGGACTCCGGAGGAAAGGTGTCACGGCCACGCTGCCACGGCGACCGCCGTCGAGTCAAGGACCATCCCGCCCGTCGTGATCCTTGCCCCACCCCGAGGGGCTCCCTACCGTGGCCCGTCCGCGCCCGCATGGCCGCACGCCCGTATGGGAGCACGCTTTGAACGCCGACAGACCCTGGTTCCGAAAGCGCCACTGGCAGATCCTCGCGGGGATCGTCCTCGGGCTGGCCTATGGCGTGGCTTCGGTCGAGCTGGGCTGGCAGGAGGTCACGGCCGACTGGATCGCCCCCTGGGGCGTGATCTTCCTGAACCTCCTCAAGATCATCGCGGTCCCGCTGGTCGTGCTCTCCCTGGTGGCCGGCGTCGCCTCGTTGGGCAACCTGGCGGACCTGTCGCGCATCGGTGGGCGCACCGTCGCCTTCTTTCTCGCGACCACCATCGTGGCGGCGCTCATCGGGCTGGTCGCGGTCGACCTCGTGCGGCCGGGCCGCTCCCTCCCGCCGCAGGTCCGGCAGTCGCTCGTGCAGACCTACCGACAGGCCGTGGCGGACCGCGCCACCGAGGCACAGCAAGTCGGGGCGGCCGGGCCGCTCGCACCCCTCGTGCAGATGGTCCCGGAGAACGTCGTGGCCGCGGCGTCGAGCAACAGGAACCTCCTCCAGATCGTCTTCATCTGCCTGTTGGTCGGCGTGGCCCTCGTCAAGGCCGGTGAGAAGGTGACGGGCAGCATCCTTCCACTGTTCGAGGCGGGGTTCGCGGTCATCATCGAGATCGTCGATCTGGTGATGATGATCGCTCCATTGGGTGTCTTCGCGCTCGTCGCCGACACGATCGGCGCGGTTCCGGTGAGCGCACCGGGGATGCTGTGGACGCTGCTCGGCGCGCTCGGGCTCTACGCGCTCACGCTCGTCGGGGCGCTCTTGGTCCACACGTTCGGCGTCTACCCGCTCGTCCTCCGGGTCTTCAGCAACGTCGGGGTGGCGCGCTTCTTCAAGGCGATGGCTCCAGCCCAGCTCGTGGCGTTCTCCACCAGTTCGAGCGCGGCGACGCTGCCCGTCACGCTCGAGGCCTGCAACGAGGATCTGGAGATCCCCAACGAGGTCACGTCGTTCGTGGTGCCGCTCGGCGCCACGGTGAACATGGACGGCACGGCGATGTTCCTGGTGGTGGCGGCCCTGTTCATCGCTCAGGCGACCGGTACGCCCGTGGACGCGTCCGCTCGGTGGACGGTCGTGATGATGGCCGTCCTCGGCTCCATCGGCGCGGTGGCCGTGCCCAGCATCGGCATCGTGTTCCTGATCTCGATCGTCGCGGCCATCGGCGCCCCGACGGCCGGGGTGGCGCTCGTGCTGAGCGTCGACCGTATCTTGGACATGCTTCGCACGGTAACCAACGTGACCGGGGACGCCGTTGTCGCGTGCGTGGTGGCGAGAAGCGAAGGCCGCCGCGTCCCTCCCACGAAACCGGCAACCATCCGAGAGGTCTGAATGGCGAAGGGCACCCACGACTACGTCGAAGACGGCCGCAACGAGAGCGTCCTGGTCTATGTGAACGGAGCGCTCGTTCCGCGCGCCGAAGCCATGATCTCCGTCTTCGACAGCGGCTTTCTACTGGGCGACGGGGTCTGGGAAGGGCTTCGCCTCCACAACGGACGCTTTTCGTTCCTCGATCGGCATCTCGACCGCCTCGAGCAGGGCGCCAGAGCCATCGCCCTCGATATCGGGATGAGCCGGGCGGAGCTGACCGACGCGCTCCACCGCACCGTGGCGGCCAACGACATGAACGACGGTGTCCACGTGCGCCTCATGGTGACGCGCGGCCTCAAGAGGTCACCGTCGCAGGACCCGCGGCTGAACGTCGGGGGCTCCACGATCGTGATCATCGCGGAGCACAAGGTCTCGGCGGAGCAAGCCGGCGGGCTCGCCGTCGCGACGACACACATCCGGCGCGGGCGTCCCGACGTCCAGGACCCCGGGCTCAACTCGCACAGCAAGCTGAACTGTGTCCTCGCCATGGTCGATGCCATCGAGATGGGCGCAGACGAGGCGCTCATGCTCGATCCACACGGGTTCGTGAGCACGTGCAACGCCACCAACTTCTTCATCGTGCGCCACGGAGAGGTATGGACTTCGACCGGACGGTACTGTCTCAAGGGAATCACCCGCGGGGTGGTCCTGGAGGCATGTGCCGAAGCCGGAATCCCGGCCAGCGAGAAGGACTTCTCGCTGGCCGAGGTCTACGGTGCGGACGAGGCCTTCGTGACCGGCACCTTCGGGGGACTCACGCCCGTGTCCTCCGTCGATGGACGGAGGATCGGAAGTGCTTGGCCCGGGCCCGTGACCTCGCACCTGCTCGGCCTATACCGGGAAAAGGTCCGCGCCGACGCAGGTTGAGAAGGTCGTGGACGGACCGAAGGGTCGGCAGCCCGCTCAGTGCGGAATCAGGAGGTAGATCAGGCCCACGATCACGGTCCCGATCGCCAGCTTCCGCCCGACCGAGCTCTCCGGAAGCGTGTCCGGAGGCGTCTGGCGCGACCAGTACGCCACCACCCCGCACGGGTCGCCCCGACCCAGCTCGACGGGGATGGCGGGCCGAATGTAGACCTCGATGCCCTCCAGTAACACGGGGCTGAACGAGCGCACGTCCTCGTAGGGGACTTCCATTCCGTTGAGGTAGTACGCCGGCGAGCACCGTCCACGCATCGTCATCGCACCGGTGATCGGATCCGCGCTCCGGACCATCGGGGTGCTCCACTGGAGCATCTCTCCGGTGTTCTGGACCCGGTTCTGCCAGTGACGGAGTGAGTCGCGGGTCATGAACTTGGCGAAGCCCGTCTCCGAGAACTGGCTGTAACGCTGGAAGAACGGGTCCATCCCGACGAGCTCGGACCGGTTCTCCCACGGTTTGGCCGAGACGTTGACCGTGAGTGGATCCAGCATGACGGCGTCGACCGCCAGTCTGAAGTCGACGTCGAGCGTGTCACCCACACGAAGATAGAGATCGTTGCTGACGCTGGTCCTGTAGCCCATCCCCTCGCCCCGGAGCCTGTAGGTGCCGGCCTGGGGGCTGGCGAGGCGGAACGTGCCGTCGTCCCGGCTGAGCACCGTGGCCATCGGCGACTTGCCCCTCCAGAGGAGCCGGATGGTCCCGTACGGGATCGGATCTCCCGTCTCGTCGTCCAGGAGGCGTCCCGTGATCAACTCCTCTCCCTGGCGGAGCGGCCTGGTCGCGCGCGCCACGCTCACCCGGACGGTATCGAGCAGGAACGGCGTTGGGCTCAGACGGAGCCGCACGAAGACCGTATCTTCCCTCGAGACGGTACGGGGCGGGCTCTCCCCGGGATGGTAGCCGATCCTCTCCGCGCGGAGGCGGTACGTGCCAGGCCTCGGCGCGGACGCGATGAAGCGGCCTTCCCTGTCGGTGGTCACGGTCCCGAGGAGCCGTCCGGCCTCGTCCAGGAGATGCACGCTCGCGTGCTGGACCGGAGCGTCGGATTCCGCGTCCAACGTCACGCCGCGGAGCAGGAGCGACGTCGTGTCCCGCTGTGCCCGCGCCGGTGACGGAGTGAGGCTGGCCGCGAGCAACGAGAAGAGCAGCAATCGGCGGATGCCCGCCTCCAGGGCCGCCGCTCGACCGCGGCGCCTCAGGCGATTCTGCTCGACTCCCGTGGGCCTGTTCAATCCTCCGGCCCCTCCACGTGGTTCCTCTCTCGTCCGACGCCGGCCTCAGGACGTTCCCTTTCGAAATCGACTGATGCGACCCTGCCCGGCCGCCCATCCCGCGTCGGCACTCACGAACGCGGCCGTCCAGTAGTTCAGCGAGTCGATCCGGCTCCAGGTGGCCCCGCTGTCGACGGAATAGG
Organism: uncultured Gemmatimonadales bacterium; assembly: GCA_963751265.1. GTDB lineage: Bacteria > Gemmatimonadota > Gemmatimonadetes > Longimicrobiales > Gaopeijiaceae > SZUA-318. The sequence goes on from CAVVTU010000011.1 coordinate 350,311, forward strand.
CCGAACCCTGCGGATTGACCGCCACCAGGGTCGGCTCAGGCGTGCCCGGTACCCAACTGACCGCAAACACGGCCCCCGGGAGATTCGTACGGCCGGCTATCGTCCAGGTTACGCCCCCATCACTCGTCAGGGCGATGTCGTCATAGAGCGAGTCGCGATGGCCGTCGTCTCCCCCGCCGATCACCCCGTGCAGGTCGTCGCGAAACGCGATCGAGAAGATGCCTGCGGTCGTCGACGGGCTGGCCATCGGCGTGGGCGACGCCCGCCAGGTAGCGCCGTAGTCCGTCGTACGGAACACACGTGTGTCCACGGCGGACGCGCCGGTGCCGAACCAGCCCCTGCCACCCGGGCGTGTGGTCACACAGGTGCCCGACGCCGCGAACGCACCCTCTCCCGGCCGGGCGCCGGGCACCTGGGCCGGATCGATCCGCTGCCACGTGCGGCCACCGTCCGTCGTGCGGATCAGGGTGAATTCGCCGTCGTGACTATCGCTGAACGCGAATCCCCGCTCCCTGTCCCAGAATGAGAAGCAATCGAAGAAGGCGTCCGGATCCTCGTTCTGGAACGAGAGGCTCCAGGTCGCGCCCCCGTCCGTCGTGTGGTAGATGCGCGACTGCGGCCCGTTCCCGATCGAGAGGACGAACGCCTCCCGGTCGGAGAACGCCGCGACGTCCCGGAACTGGAGGCTGTCGGCGCCGGGCACGACCGTCAGCGTCCAGTTCACCCCACCGTCCGTGGTGCGCGCCACGCGTCCTCCCGTCCCCGACACCCAGACCGTGCTCGTATCCACCGCGGCCATACCGATGAAGAGGGCCGAAGAGTCCCTGTACTGAACCTGCCACGTCGGGTCAACCACACCCCCGCTCTGCCGGCCCGCTCGGCAAGCGACCAGGAGCGCGCACAGGGCCAGCATTCCTCCCACGGATCGAGACACCGGACCTCCCCTGAGAATTCCACGTTCGCTGCCGCCACCGTCCGTCGTCGAGGTACGGCCGGCCCGAAGCAGCACACTACGTGCGAGCGATCACTCTGTCCAACCTCCTCGAACCGGGACCTCGTCCCCGGCCCGGGCGACACCGCGGGGACCCAGGCCACTGGCCGAAGGCTTCCGGACGGCCGGGTTGTCGAGCCCGTGACAATCCCGTCTCTCAAGCGCATAATGACCGCGCGCCTCCACCGAGCTCCCTACCCCACGGAGATCAACCATGTCACGTTTCGGCGTTTCCGGCACCGCCTCACGCCGGTTCCGAACCGGCCCTATCGGCTTTCTTCTTCTCCTCGCCCTGGCCTTCCCGCTGGCCGCTCAGGAGAAGGTGGACGTGGCCACGATCGAGCGGATCGTGGCGGAGGAGGACCAGCACTCGCAGGTCATGGACATCATGAGCTGGCTGTCGGACGTGTACGGTCCGCGGCTCACCTGGTCGCCGGACGCCGAGCGCGCCGCCCAGTGGGCGATGGCGCAGATGAAGTCCTGGGGGCTCCGGAACGTGCGCGAAGAGTCATGGACCGATCCTCCCGGCATCGGCTGGGAGAACGAGCGGTTCTCGTTCATGGCCACATCGCCCGTGTCCTTCATCGTCCAGGCCGTTCCGCGCGCCTGGTCGGCGAGCACGGACGGCACGGTCACCGGACCGGCCATGAGGGTCGATGCGGGCTGCTCGGACGAGCTGGCGCAGAAGTACGCCGGCAAGCTCGAGGGAGTCTTCGTGCTGCCGGCCCCCGCCGTCGATCATCCCGTCACCGACTTCGATCCGACGGCCCGGCGCGACTCCGACACGGACCTGGCCGAAATGGCCGCGGCTTCGCCCGACGAGGGCGGCGGGCGCGGACGCTACCGCGGCCGGGAAGGCGAGCGCGAGCGCTCGGCGGTCTGCCAGGCACAGTTCGCGCGGGATTCGGCGGCGGCAGCAGCGGCCGCCATGGCCAACGGCACCCGGAGGTTCTACGTGCGCAGCGGCCTCAACATGAACGACACCACCCTGCTCCGGTGGATGGAGCGCCAGGGTGTGGCCGCCGTGCTCCTTGGTGACACGCGCCACAGCGGCGGGGACATCGGCACGGACAACGGGTCCCCACGCATGGCCAACCCACCCAGGGTCCCGTTCGTCCACGTCGCCATGGAATCCTACGGACGCATCACGCGCATGCTGGACAAGAACGTGCCCGTTCAGCTCGAGCTGAACATGCGGAACCGGTTCTTCCCGAAGAACACGAGCTCCTTCAACATCATCGGCGAGATTCCCGGCACCGACCCCGAGCTGCAGGATCAGGTCGTGATGCTCGGCGGACACTTCGACTCGTGGCACGCCGGTACGGGCGCAACCGACAACGGAGCGGGCTCGGGAACGATGCTCGAGGCCGTGCGGCTCCTCACGTCGCTCGGCCTGAAGCCGCGTCGGACCATCCGCATCGCCCTCTGGACCGGAGAGGAGCAAGGGCTGCTCGGATCCCGGGCCTACACACGGGCCCACTTCGGCTACGCCGACGCCTCGGGCTTTCACCCCACCGCGGAGCAGGCGAAGCTGGCCGCGTACTTCAACGTGGACAACGGCGGGGGCAAGATCCGGGGCGTGTATCTGCAGGGAATCGGGGCCGAGCGTCCGATCTTCGACGCATGGATGGGGCCGTTCCGCGCCAAGGGGATGAACACGCTCACCATCCGCAACACCGGGGGAACCGACCACCTCTCGTTCATCGCGGTGGGTCTGCCCGGATTCCAGTTCATCCAAGATCCGCTCGACTACGGCAACTTCACGCATCACACCAACCAGGACGTTTACGAGCACCTCCAACCCGACGATATGAAGTTCAACGCCGCCGTCGTGGCGGGCTTCGTCTGGCAGGCGGCCCAGCGGGACGAGATGCTGCCCCGTCCACCCGCACCGGAGACGATGGGACGGCGGTGACGTCGGGCCGCGTACACGCACGCGGCGCCTGAAGCAGCGGCTCGAGCCGACAGGCACACGGTGTAGAACACGGCCTTCTCCGACCAGGCAATGTCGAAGTCGTCCGTGCCGCGCTACGGTGCCGTGCCGCCGAACAACCCCGGCTTCATCTGGTGGAGCCCGTACCCGGTCACGCGCGTGACGAGGGATGCGCACTCGGTGGTTGGCACCCCGTGCGCTGCGCCGGGAATCTGCTCGATCGTGCCGATCGGCCGTGATGTGTCTGTCACCCGTTTGGGCGATACCTCCCGGCATCCATTCGCGGTACTGTTCGCATCGAGCATGTGGCTCTTCTCGTTGTCGGTTCACCGGCGACTCGTCTGTGCATGCGGCGTTGGCACTCCGGGCGCGAGCATGCAGACCGGCTTACCAAGGACCAGCTCCACATCCGCTTCAATTGCAACCGGAGGAACGCCTCATGGGCACTACC
>CAVVTU010000012.1:0-73319 GCA_963751265.1 uncultured Gemmatimonadales bacterium
TTACTGAACTCCTCGCCGTCGAGGACCCCCACATTCAGACACTTGCCGATCAGCCGCAGCAACGACGGATCAGCTACCCGGATCTGGAGTAGCTCCAACAGCTTCTTGCGGTCAATGCTGTCGAAGTACGCCTGGATGTCGGCCTCCAGAATCACCACGATCCCTTCTCGGAACACCATCTGGTGCATGGCTCGAAGCGCGTCGTGTGCACTGCGTTTGGGCCGGAACCCGTACGAGCATTCCAGGAAGTCCTGTTCGTAAATCGCTTCCAGGGCTTCGCGCAACGCACCCTGTACGATCTTGTCCTCCAAGCTGGAGATTCCGATCGGCCGCGTCTTGCCGCCTGCCTTCGGGATGTGCACCCGTCGGATCGGCTGATGCCGGTACCGCATCGTCCTCAGCCGTTCGTGCAGCTCCCGGAGGTTTTCCTCCAGTTGCTGTCCGTACTGCTCCTTCGTGATGCCATCGACCCCCACCGCCGCATCCTTGCGGATCCGGTTGAAGGCCCGTCCCAGCGCCGCCTCATCCACAAGGTGCGCCAACGAGTTGAATCGGGCGTCCGGTTCTCGCTTTGCTCTCTCCGCTACCTTCAGAAGTCCCGTGGACATGGGGGATCCTCAGTCTGAGCTCGGGGCCATGTTTCCCTCCTGAAGTTCTGCCTCAACACTGGCCGCCTTTGCTCAGCTGGGTCCGGGTGCCGAATCCGTTCCCCACCTTCATCGCTCGTATGCGGCCATCCGACTCCCCCGCCGCTTCGGCACGCCTCCGGTTCGCCCTCGGTCGTGCCTTACCCGCTGCACAAGCGTTGATTCTGTGCCCGGTGGCGTTTCCTGCCACGTGGCCGGCCGTCGGTCCGCTTGCTGCCGACGGCGCGTCGGAGTGGGTCACCGGTTCTCCGTTGCCCGGATCTTCCAGCAGGACAGTCAGGAGTCTCCCAGGTTACCGGGCCGTCCTCTTTGAGCGTGCCACCGCCACCCACCCCGCCGGTCTCCCTTCGACTCGCCCTTCGCGCCTCCGGGAGTGCTGCTTTCCAGGCGAAAACTCCCTTGAGCACCGGAAGTAGGGTATTTCGGGGCTGACACGGGTGGCCCACTCACTCGCCTGGCTACGCTTCAACCGCCTCCTCACGAAGACGACTGCAAGCCTGGCTACCAGCCTGCCGGCTACGCTTTGGCTGGGTGGGGCTCGCACCCACAAGACGACTCCTCAGAGTTTCGGCCTACATCCTGACCTCCTCTCCGACCGGCATCGCCTGGTCGCTTCTTTTCGCTACCCACAGGAGTGGCCCCTGATTGCCCCCCACTCCTCACGAGCTCCCTCCACCTCGCGCCGGTACCAGCTCGTAGCCGAGCTGCCGGTACCACTCGAATTCGTTCCCTGCGATCCACTCGTCCGCTATCCTGCCGTCCCTGAAGTGGATCACGCTCATCCCAGTCACCTCGACCAGCTTCCCGGTCGGCGGGCGTGGCCCCGCACCTGTGTTCGTCGCGTGGATCGTCCAGATCGCCGCCACCCTGTCACTCCCGTAGATGGCCTCGTCGACGGTGATATGGAAATCGGGATAAGACCCGTGGTAGGCGAGCACCGTCTCCTTGAAGTTGTCGATCCCGCCGGTCGGCTCGAAGCCGGGGCTTTCGAGGAGCTCGAAATCATCGGTCAGAAGCCCTTCGATGCCCTCGAAATCGGTCGTGTTCCACATCTCGACATAGCGCTGCAGTTGAGCCTCGAGTCGCGTGCGAGGATCGACCTTCCCGCAACCCGTGGAGAGCGCCCCCGCGATCAGGAGCGTGGCGAGCGCAGGCACGGCGGGAGTGAATCCGGCTTCATGGATGCCGACCTTGCCCAGTCTCGCGCCACGTTGCGGTCTGCTGCCGTAGAGGTGAGGCATCATCACGTCCTCTTTTCACGACTCCATGGAGTCTTGAGCATGTTCGCGCCGGCCGGGGCGGCCCGCGCGCGCGGGGCCACGGTCGAAGCCGACCGGGCCCCGACGTCCAGCGGACACGAGCCGCAGGTCAATGCGTGCCGGGTTCGAAGATCCGCCCGTACATATTGTACCCGGATTCATCGAGGGTCCGGCCGACATCGCCGCGCATCTGCTGGCCCGCATAGCTCCCGGTCCCCTTGCCGACGAAGTGGACCGCTGGGATGCCGTTCAAGAAGCTGCCGGTGAAGGTTCCGGAGAACATCAACTCGTCTGCGAAACTGTAGAGCTTCCACGTCCCCCACGTCGGCCCGCTGAGGGAGCCATCGAGGTTGGCGTTGGCCACCACGATGTCGTAGCCCGTCTTGCGGGGCTCGACCTCGCCACCGTCGCGCCACGAGAACGCGAGCTCGTAGACCGTCATGTCACGGAGGCGCACGCGTCCGCTCGCCAGTTCGGTCCACGACCCGGGGTCGATCACGCAGAAGAAGGGATCCTGCCAGGTGTACGGGCACTCGCTTCCCGTACCCTGCATGCCGGCCGGGAAGTACAGACCGAAGAAGTCCGTCACCATCACTTCCCCGTCGGCGCGGGCCTCGGATGCGAGCGCGGACGACATCGCCCCCACCGAAGCCGGGTCCTGGACGGCCACCGGATTCTCGTCGATGCAGCTTGCGAGCAACGCCGGAAACGCGGCGATGGTCACTGCGACAGCCCAGCCTTTGCGAGTCATATTCGCCTCCTCGTTTCGGTCGCGCGCGACTGCGGCGCCCGCGCGCGACGCCGTTCTGGACGGGGGTGCAGGGCGCCGCTACGTTGCCAAGAGAAAGCTGGCGTGGCACCGTCACGGTGCTGTGAATACATTGTCAGCGGACCGTCAGTAGCACTGCCGGCCGCCGCCTGGGCCTGGTGGTACCATCATGCTCGAGTTCCGAACTCTAGGAACACTTGACCTTCGAGCGGATGACGAGCGCAGCCTCCGATCAGTGCTGGCCCATCCGAAACGCGTCGCGCTCCTGGCCTATCTCTCCGCCCTCCATCCACCGCGCCCGCACCGCCGCGCGACCCTCACTGCGCTGCTCTGGCCGGAGCTGGACGACGCCCACGCTCGCGGCGCGCTGCGGCAGGAGCTCTACTTGCTCCGTCGCTCTCTGGGCGCGGGAGTGCTGGTGGGCAAGGGCGAGGACACCGTGGGCGTCGACGGGGAGCGTCTGTGGTGCGACGCCGGGGCCTTCGAGGCTGTCCTTGGCGAGAACCGGGAAGCCTCGGCCCTCGATCTGTACGGAGGCGAGTTCCTGCCCGGGCTGCACGTCGACGGGGGCGAGTTCGAGCGATGGGTGGACGAGAGGCGGGCTCACTTGGCGCAGGGCGCCACCGGGGCCGCGCGCCGGCTGGCCGAGGAGGCGGAGAAGACCGGGGATCTTGCTGGGGCAATCTCGTGGACGCGCCGGATGCTCGAGGTGGCCCCGTACGACGAAACCGGCTGGCGGGACCTCATCGCGCTCCTGGACCGCTCGGGCGACCGGGCGGGAGCCCTCATAGCGTACGATTCTCTCGTGACGGCCATGCGGAACGAGTTGGAGGTCGAGCCGTCACCCGAAACGCAGGAGCTGGTGTCACAGATACGGGAGCGGGAGGAGGCGTTCCGACCCCCGGTCGAGGCCGTGACGCCCGACTGCGGCGAATCGTTGCCTCGGGGCTCTGTCCTATCGGCCCCCGCGACGCGACCGGACCAGGCCCGTCCAGGTACTGGCTGGCCCAAGCGCACTCGCACGCTCTTCGTCGCGATGTCGACCATGGCGTTGGCCGCCCTGATCGGTGCCACGATGTTCCTCGCACGCGCGGGTCCGAGGGGCCCGTCGGCGCTGGTTCGCCCGGTCATCGGACTCATGCCAGCGGTGAACAAGACGGGGGAGTCGGTCTTTGACGCGCTAGGCCAGAGGGTCACCGACCGGCTCGGGCAGGGCCTCGCCAAAGCCGGGTTCGTCGATGTCGTTGCAGGCGCGGAGAGAGCTGACCTGACTGCCGTAGTCTCGACGACGCTGTACCGCCGGGGGCAGTTGGTGGAGGTCCTTCCGCGACTCGCAGAGCCGGGGGACGGGGGACGGCTGGTGGAGATCCCGGGAGCCGCGCTGCTGTCTCCGGACGATCCGGACGATGCCGCCCTGGATTCCCTGGTGGAGCGGGTCCTCGCGTCGGTGGCATCCCACTATGACCCTCGATTCGAGGTCGCACTGATCCCCGAGAGTGACCCGACGATCGAGACGCCTTCATGGGAGGCATACCAGGAGTATGTCCAGGGTTCGGAGCTCTTCGGGCAGCGTGGGTTCGACGAGGCGGCGCGTCACATGCTCCGGGCCCACGAGATCGATCCCGGCTTCGTCAAAGCCGCATTCTTCGCCGGCATCGCACTGACCTACGCGGGCCGCCCCGCGACGGCAGACTCCGTCGCGACGGCAGCCATGGCGAAAGCTCCCAGCCTCACTCCGTACGAGCGCGCTTTCGGGGACTGGCTCCTGGCAGACCTCCACGGTCGACGGCCGGAGGCCTATCGGGCCGCAGGGGAGTGGGCGCGCCTCGGACCCAGCTCGCCGACTTTGTTCGTGGCGGGCCGGGAGGCTCTGCGGATGAACCGGCCCCGGGAAGCGGTGCGCATCCTCGAGGGTCTCGATCTCGAGCGTGGATGGTTCCGGAACTGGACCGAATACTGGGAGGTCCTGGGCGACGCGCTGCACCTGATCGGGGACCACAAGGCCGAACTCTCGACGGCGCTGGCCGGCCGCGCACGCTTCCCGGAATCGCTCATCCTGATCCGTACGGAGATTCGGGCACGCGCCGCGCTCGGCCAATCCCGTTCGGTTTCGCGGCTCATCGACGAGGCCATGACTCTCCCTCCAGGCCAGATCAGCCCGACGGGGGTCGCCCGTGACGCCGCTCTGGAACTCTCGTCCCATGGTCAAGAGGCTGCCGCCGCGGCGGCGCGCCGCCGCGCTCTCGCATGGCTGGCCCGGCAAGAAGCCGCGGAAGACGAGGAACGCTCGCTACGGAGCTGGCTGCTCCTGGAAGCCGGCGACCCGAAGAGGCCGTGCCGAACCCCGCCACCGCCCCCTCTGGACCTGGAAGGAATCGGGCTCGCCGGTATGGTCGCCGCTCGCTGCGGGGACACTGTGGCGGCGGCCGACGCCATCGACCGCCTGGAGGGGTGGTCCGACCCGTACTCCAGCGGTCGCCATCTCTTCTTCGCCGCTGGCATCCAAGCTGCGCTCGGCCGGCCGGAGGAGGCTGTGACCACGGTGCAACGCGCGCTCGCGGTGGGTCTACCGTTCGGTGTCCATCTTCGCGCCGCCGCCATGCTGCGCCCGCTGGCTGGCCGCGAGGACTTCGAAGCGCTCATGCGCCCGCGCGAGTCAGGTCGGTAGCTCGAGTCTACCCACGCCCACTGGAAGTCGAGAGTTCAGCGTCAAGGCGCCGGGTGGGGTTCGTGCGTCGTGGTTGTGCAGGCGCCGGCCGATAACGGGCTGCGTCCGGACTCATGGTGTTCCATGGGGCTGTGCGTCCCCTTCCGAATCCGGCGCGGGCACCCCGTCCTGTTCCTAAACCCAGCCGCGATAGGACGACCTGGCTTTCTGGCGGTCCTGGAGGTCGCAGAGCCACTCTTCGTACCTGTCGCCCCAGTCTTGGAACAGGAGGTGAGCCGAAAGCGAGCGGGGCAGATGCGCGTTTTCGGCTCTCCGTTTCGGTACTCTGTCGCGGCTGGTGGCATTGACGCGGTTCGTTTCGCACCGCACCGGAAGACCGGAATCAGGGAAGCGATTTTGCACACTGGGGATTGGAGGACGGCACTCGGATGTTGACCTTGTGAACGGGCGAGCCGGGGTGGATCGACCTTCGCGCCTGCCCACTCCCGCCGAGATGGCGAAGGGCTCGACCTGGAGGCGTGACCTGGTGTGTGTGGCCGTGATGATCGGGCTGTTCACCGTACTCGTCATCTACCTGCTTCCCGAAGTTCTGCACGGACATTTGGTGGGCCCGGACGGCTATATGCGCCTGGTTCGCGTCCGACGGCTCGCCGAATCCGGAGCCTGGTTCGACAACACGATCCCGAGGAGCAATCCGCCCTTCGACTCGACCCTTCATTGGACACGGCCGTTGGACGTCCTCATCCTGGTCGGGGCGTGGCTGACCCAGCCGCTGCTCGGCCTCCGCGGAGCTCTCCGACTCTCGAAGGTCCTGATATCACCACTGCTGTTCATCGCCATTTGCTTCGCCATTTGCTTCGCCAGTGCGTGGTCCGTGCGGCCCCTGGCGGGGGCGCGCGTGCGCGGCTACGCCATGCTGGCGGTTCCTGCCCAGGTCGGCTTCATGGGGTACGCCAGGCCTGAACGTCCGGACCACAACATGCTGATTCTACTGGCGTTCGTGGCGATGTAGGGTGGAATGACGCACCTGCCTCGGCATTCAAGGCCGAGGGGGAGCAGATGCTGGCAGCGGGACCGGACGATGTCCTGCCCAAGCCGATCCAGTTCGATCAGTTGTACGACTGCCTCGCTCGGCACCTCGGCGTCCGCTTCACCGAGGAGGACAGGGAGACGAGCTGCGTCGCGGATCGCGGCGAGCCGCTGAGGTCGGCCGCGATGGCGAGACTGTCGCAGGAGTTGCGCGGGAGGCTGGCCGATGCGCTGGTCAGCCTCGACCGGGTCCGGATTGCCGGCGCGATCAAAAGCATATCCGCAACATCTCCGGGCCTGGGCGACGCTTTGGCACACCACGCTGACCGGCTGGAATACAGCGTCATGCTACGAGCTGTGCGGGACAGCACGACACCTGAGGCCCAAGAAACAACATGACGACGAAGGGCACGATCCTCGTGGTGGATGACACCCCCGCGAATCTCAAGCTGATGGTGGGTACTCTTTAGACAGAAGGATATCGAGTGCACCTGGCCGACAGCGGGTAACTGGCTCTAGCTTCTCTCGCCGCAGGGACGCCGGATCTGATTCTGCTGGACATCATGATGCGGAGGAGGCCGAGGGTGGCGATGAGCTGCACCGCATCGTGCTCCAGGATCCGGCGCCCGGGCTGGGCCGGGCGACGTGGGGCATCAGCCGCACGGTGGAGCGGCCGGCGGGCCAGCGCGGCCGCCGAGGAGCGGGCGACAACCGCACCACGGAGGTGCCCCTCGAGGCCGGGTCCTTCGAGGCGGCGCTGGTGCGTGTGGGTCCCGGTGGGGATGAGGTTCTCACGGACTGGCGCACCTTCTCCGTGAGCCCGCTGCCCGTGCAGGGACGCTGACGGGCGCCTGATTCCAGGGCGGTGCCGGGGGCGACGAGGGATCGCCCCCGGCACGGCCCGTAGGTGGAGAACGGCCCATCCTCGCGGGGCAACGGAACGCATCGCCTCGCTCCCGCCCTGCCCTGCCTTCGCGTCCGTTCAACCCAACAAGCCCCGGCGGATCTCGGTGATTGTCCCGGGCCCTACCCGGCAGCACCCGCCCACCCCGGTCGCTCCACTCCGGACCCAATGCCTGGATGCCTTCTCCCAGGGGATTGCGGAGGGGGCCGAGTACCATCTCTTCTCCGTGGCATCCCACCTCTCGCCCGAGTTGGGATAGACCAGGATGGGCTTGTCCGTTCCCTTGCGCGCTTCATCGACCAGGGGCGCGATCAGCTCCGGCGCGGTGCAGTTGATCCCCACCGCGGCCACCCCTGGCTCCGAGTCGCAGGCTCGGGCCGCATCCCGGAGCAGACCCCCGTCACAGACGTGACGTGCATCCGGGCAGGAGAAGCTGACCCAGGCCCGCTGGCCCCGGGTTTCGGCAATGAGGCGAAGAAGGATCTCCGCCTCCCTCTGGGTGGGAATGGTCTCGCAGGCCATGAGCTCCGCCTTCCCCTTCGCCAGGACATCCCAGCGTCCCCGATGGAACTCGTACAGCTCCGCATCCGAGACGGCGTAGCGGCCCGTGTACTCCGACCCATCGGCCAGGAACGCTCCATACGGCCCGATGCTCACCGCCACCAGAGGCTCCAGCCTCCCCGCCCGATTGGATGCCTCTGCCCAGAAAAGCTCCCTGGCCTCCAGGGCCAACGTGAGGGAGAGACTCAGGAGATCCTTTCCAGTGTCCTCGTCCAGGCCCCGTTTTCGGAAGCCGGGCAGGCTGGCCTGGTAGCTGGATGTGGTGATGCAGTCCGCCCCGGCCCTCAGGTAGTCGAGGTGAACGTCTCGAATGAGGTCCGGGTCTTCCAGGAGGACCTTCGCCGACCAGAGCGCGTCGACCAGGTCGCAGCCCCGGGCTTCCAGGGCCGTGGCCATTCCTCCATCGAGAACGACGACACCCTGGCGCTCGATGAAGGGGAGGAGGGGATTTCCACCTGTCCCGCAACTTCGGCTGTTCCCCACCGACAGGTCGTGTGCTGCGGGGTGCTCACGAGGAAAGCTACGGCCGGGGGCGAGTGGCTTGCCCCGGCCGGCGCTTTCCGGCCGTGGCGGTCCCTGAAAGCCGGAAAGCGCTGACCCCCGCAAGGCTGACCCGTCCTCTCCGCTATCCTCGTTCACCTCGACCTTCCCAGCAAACCCACTTCCACCACTCCGGTTCGGGATGCGGCCGACCGCACCCTCTTCAGCCTTCCGCGTTCAGATCGTACTTCATGATCCGCCCGTGCGGTCCTTGCCGGTCGCGCTCCAGGCCGAAGACGTCACCCGCGGGCCCGGGAGCACGGTCGAGGTGGGCGCGCAAACGGGCGTGTTCCTGCGGACTCAGCTCGAGGTCGAGCGAGGCCAGGTTGGCGCGCATGCGTTTCAGGGAGGAGAAGCCGGTGACGGCCCCCGCCACCCCGGGCTGGTCCAACACGAAGCGGAGCGCCACGGCCGAGGCATCCACCCCGCGCTCGGCGCCGATGTCGGCCATCTCGACCAGGAGCGCCTGATAGGCGTCCCACCCCCCGAACTCGTCCACGATCAGCCGATACTTGGTGAGCGAGCGGTTGGGTAGTGGCTCCGCGGGCGCCGGAGTCCCCAACCACCTGTCGGTGAGGAACCCGCCCGCCAGTCCCCCGTAGGCGAGCAGGCGGATGGCCGAGCTGGCGCAGTGGGCCGCCAACCCGTGCTCCGGCCGGCGGTCCAGGAGGGAGTACTGAACCTGGTCCGACACCACCTTCACGCCGGTCCCTTCCTCGATGGCGCGCAGCTCGGCGGCGGTGAGGTTGGTCGCACCGATGTGGCGGACTTTGCCTGCTCGCTGCAGGTCGGCGAGGGCGCCCACGGCGCCCAGCCAGTCTCCCACCGCCGGGTCCCACCAGTAGAACTGCACCAGGTCCAGCACCTCCACGCCCAGGCGCCGGAGCGACCGGTCCACGACCTCCTCGACGTAGGCGTGGTCCACCGACGCCAACGCGGACAGGTCGGGCACCAGCTTGGTGTGGATCCGGATGGGGCGCGACCCACCCGAGGTCGTCCGCCACCGCTTCAGGAAGCGGCCGTACAATTCCTCCACACCCGTGTAGATGTCGGCGCAGTCGAAGGTATCCAGCCCGAGGTCGGCCAGTGCCACCAGACGCTCCACGGCCTCGTTCGCGGCCACCGGCTCTCGGTGGTGACCTTCCGAGAGCTGCCATCCCCCGACGACGAGCCGGGAGATCTCGTAGCCTGGCGCCAACTCGCAGCGGTGGGCCTCCCTCACGGCAGGGGCACCGCCGTCACGTCCGCCCGCCGGAACGTCCGCCGGCCCGTGCGCGTGATTCGAAAGATCCCTCCGCAGTTGGGGTCCGGACAGGCGACGTCGGTGTCGGTGGTGACCCAGTCGTTGGGATGGCTGTCGCGCTGCTTGGCCGTCAGGATGGGCAGCAGGGCGGCCAGGGGATAGAGCGGAAAGCTCTGCCCGTCGGGGAAGATCAGGTTCTCCCCGTGCAGCTCGAAAGAGCTTCCCTCGGGGTGGTTGCACACCATGGGCTTTTCTCCCTGGACCACCTCGACCCGTAGATCCCAGAGCTCGAAGGTATCGTCGCGATCATTCACGTGCCCTTCCTTTCTGTGGCGGCACGGCGGGCCTAGCTTCTCCGCCGTAACGGCGTCGTCGTCCCCCCCACCCATCTTCCTCGATCCATGAGCCTCTCCGCCCCCATGCCCTCGCCCGGCGGGTCTCCGCCCCTGCGCTTCCGCGGTGGGACGCCCGGTGCCCTGGCGCCCCTCGGGCTCTTTCTGGCCGGGGTGAGCTGGCTCGGCCTGTCGGGCGCGCCGGACGAGACCGGGTTCTGGCCCGTCCTGCTGGCCGCCCTCACGCTGGGGATCTTGCTCTCCCGAGACAAGGAGAGCTACACCCAAGCGGTGGTGGCGGGCATGGCGCGACCCCTGGTCATGATCATGGTCCTGGCGTGGATCCTGGCCGGAGTGCTGGGCACGCTCCTGCGCGAGAGCGGCATGGTGGAGACCCTGGTGTGGGCTGCCCGCTCGGTGGGCGTGTCGGGGGGCGGCTATGTCGCGGTCGCTTTCCTGGTCACGGTGGTCTTCTCCACGGCTACGGGAACCAGCCTGGGCACGCTTCTGGTGTGCACCCCCCTGCTCTACCCGGTCGGCCCCGCCTTGGGCGCCGACCCGGCGTTCCTGCTGGGCGCCATCCTGGGAGGTGCCACCTTCGGCGACAACGTCTCTCCCATCTCCGACACCACCATCGCGTCCGCGGGCACGCAGGGCGCCGACCTGGCCGGGGTGGTGCGCAGCCGCATGCGCTACGCGCTGCCGGCCGCGGCGGTGTCTCTGGCGGCGGCGCTCCTGCTCGGGGGCGGCGGGAGTGGCGCCACTCCGCTCGCGGGGGCCCCGGAGGCTCCCCCCATCGCCGGAGCCGTCATGCTCCTGGTTCCCCTCGTCGTCCTGGGCCTCCTCCTGCGCCGGCGGGGCCTGATGGAATCCCTCATGGCCGGGGTGCTGTTGGCCGTCGTGCTGGGCCTGATGTTCGGAGCGTTCCGGCCCTCCGATCTGCTGGGCATCGATCACGCCAACTTCATCGCCACCGGGCTGCTCTTGGAGGGCATGCGCAGGGCGGTGGGTATCTCGATCTTCACCCTCCTGCTCATGGGTCTGGTGGGCGGCATCGAGGCCTCCGGACTGATGGACCGACTCCTGGAGGTAGCCCGCAGCAGGGCGCGAGGACCGCGCAGCGCGGAGGGGTGGATCTTCGCCGCGGTCTCCGCCGCGGCGATCCTCACCACCCACGCGGTCGTGGCCATCTTGGCCGTGGGCCCCCTCACCAAGGAGGCGGGCGCCACCTTCGGACTGGGGCCGTACCGGCGGGCCAACATCCTGGACGTGACGGTGTGCACGTATCCGTTCCTCCTCCCCTTCTTCATCCCCACCATCCTGGCCTCTGCCTTGACCGGGGGCTTCCAAACGGCCCCGCGCCTCTCGCCCTGGGCGGCGGGGCTGCACAACGTCCATTCCTGGGCCTTGCTGGCGGTGATCCTGCTCGCCATCGCCACCGGGTGGGGGCGGGAGGACCGTCGGTGGTGAGATCGGCTCTGGTGCGTGGGCGCGCGGAGCCGCAGAATCAACGAACCTCCCGCCGGACCACCACCCCCCGGAGAACTCCGATGAAGAAGCTCCTCGTGATGGGCCTGGTGGCCGTTTGTGCACCTTTGGCCTCGTGCGCCCAGGGTACACCGATCGATCGTGCGGCCTCCCTCATCACCTACGAAGGCTATATCGACAGGGTGAGCGCCCTCTCGGCCGATTCCATGCGCGGTCGGGATACTCCCAGCCCCGAGCTGGACCAGACGGCCGAGTGGGTCGCGGCCGAGTTCCAGCGCTTCGGGCTGCGCGGGGGAATGGAGGACGGGTCGTTCATCCAGCGCTATCCGCTGGAGGTAAGCACCCCGGATCCCACCGCCTCCCGGCTGCGGGCCTCGGACGGCACGACGCTCACCCTGGGAGCCGACTTCATCCCGAGCGGCCGGGGAGGCGCACCGGACGGTGAGGTGAAGGGGGGGGTCGTGGTCATCTCGGGATCACCCGATTCCAGCCTGGCGTTGGAACCGGGAGCCTTGAGCGGCACGCATGCGGTCGTGGTTTCGGGAGAAGGAGGGCCGAGGGCACTGCGGCCGATCCTTTCGGCGCTGCGCGCCGCGCGGCCGGCATCCATTCTGATGGTCACCCCCCTGGACGACGCAGGGTGGGCGGGCCTGGCGGCGCGCGGGATGCGCCCTTCCGTCCGTCGGACCTCCACGGGGCAGGCGGGACCGACCGTGCCCACCTTCCAGGTGCGGGCGGCCTCCCTGGACCGGCTGCTCGGAGCCCACGGCATCTCCCTGGAGGCCCTGGCGGCGCGCGCCGATCAGGAGCTGCGCGTGGATCGGGTCGGGGGCCTGAGCGCCACACTGACCCTGCGCAGCCACACCCGCGCAAGCAGCGCCCCCAACGTGGTGGCGATCCTGGACGGCAGTGACCCCGAGCTCCAAGACCAGTACGTGCTCTTCTCCGCGCACATGGACCACGTCGGGGTGGGCGCCCCCGACGCCAGCGGGGACAGCATCTACAACGGCGCCGACGACAACGCCTCCGGCACCGCGGCCGTCCTGGAGGTCGCCCGTGCCATGGCGAGTCTACCGGTGCGCCCCGCACGCTCGGTGCTCTTCCTGGTCGTGAGTGGCGAGGAGAAGGGGCTCTGGGGGAGCGCCTGGTTCGCGGACCACCCGACCGTGCCTCTGGACCAGGTGGTCGCCGACCTCAACATCGACATGGTGGCCCGCAGTTGGCCGGACACGATCGTCGCCATCGGCAAGGAGTACTCGGAGCTCGGCGCCACGTTCGACCGGGTGAGCGCGGCCCATCCGGAGCTCCACATCACGGCGATCGGTGACCGCTGGCCCGAACAGAACTACTTCCGCCGCTCCGATCACTTCAACTTCGCCCGCAAGGGCGTGCCCTCCCTGGCGCTCTGGGACGGGAATCAGGAGGACTACCACCAACCCAGCGACGAGGTCGAGAACTTCGAAGGCGACAAGGGATACCGCCTCGCCAAGCTGGTCTTCTACGTAGCGGTCGGGATCGCCAACCAGAGCCGGCCCCCGCAGTGGGATCCCGAACGCTACCGGGAGGTCGTCACGACCTCCGGAGGGTAGCGCCCCCCTCTTGGTCCAAGAGGGCGCGCCGACCACCTGTCCGTTTCCGCTCTTGGCCTTTCCCACGCGACGAACATCAGGAGGACGAGATGCGGGACGACCCGACCCCGCCTCATGAAGGCCGGACGAGGACGACGGGCGTCCGCCCGCTCCTCCCCTTCTTTCTCCTCTCGCACGGCTGGACCTGGGCCTTCTGGGGGGTGGTAGCCGTGCAGGGGTGGGATATCCATGGCGGGTGGGGGCTGAAGCTCCTGCTGGTGGGCGGCCTGGGCCCGATGCTGGGCGGTCTGGTGATGAGTGGCGTCACCGGGGGGCGGACGGCCCTCGGCGAGCTCGGTCTTCGCCTCATATCGCTCCGCCGGATCGGGCTCCGCTGGTTGTTGGTGGCCCTTCTGATTCCCGTCCTGGCACTGGTGGGTGCCGCTGCGCTCGCAGCCGCCGCAGGCACGGCGGGTCCCCTGCTGGACGTATCGGAGGCGCGCGAGCTCCTGAGCAACCCCGTCATGCTCATTTCCGCGGTCCTGGGGTCGCTTCTCTACGGGCCGCTGCCTGAGGAGATCGGTTGGCGCGGCTATCTGCTCGATGCGCTGCAGGACCGATGGAACGCGCTCACCGCCAGCCTCCTTCTGGGTGCCGTCTGGGCGCTCTGGTACCTTCCGTTCCTCTGGATGGCGGGTGGCGGAAGCGCACAGCCGGTCCTTTTCGTCGCTACCCTCTTCGTAAGCACGATCCTGCTCACGTGGATCTACAACAACAGCCACCGCAGCGTGCTGGCCGCGGTGCTCTTCCACCTCAGCCTCAACCTGACGGGCGGGCTGGTCGATCGCGGTGCCCTCGTCAGCTGGCTGGCCACGAGCATCATGGCGGCGTTGGCCCTGGGCGTGATCATCCGGTGGAGCGATTCTGCTACCGCCCCGGAGTTCCGGATGCCCTAGGGAAGCGCCGATTCGATCGTCATGTTGCGGTCTTCCCGAGCCGCAGCTGCTGCGGATTCTCCTCCCGCCGCTGACGGAAGGAGCCTCGAAACCAGGAGCCCCCGGACGCGTGCTGCGTTTGGGAGCTCTCAGGGTGGAGGCGGCGGGAGTCGAACCGGTGTGGGCGCGATAGGCGCAATCCAGCAATGTCGCTACTGCCGCAAGGCATCTGGGGCGTTTCGGCCGCGATGGTGTGGGGTGGGGTGTGGGATTCTCCAGCGGCCGACGCATGTCCGGCCAGGGCCGATCGGCCCATGGCGGCGCGCGGTGAGGCGGGCCACCGTCGGCCATGGCGACTCCGGCCAACCGACTCTTCCGGCCCCTACCCTCACCTGCCAGGCCCTCGCGTCCGGCCACCTCGCCCACGTATCGACCGCGGCGCCCGACTGCCACGCCGCTCTATCCGGTGGTCCAGCAAGGATTGCGGCCACGAGCGACTGATCCCCTTCTCCTGCAAGGGCCGCGGGATCTGCCCCTCCTGCAACACGCGACGCATGGCGGAACTCGCCCCTCACCTGACGGATCACGTGCTGCCCCATCTCCCCATCAGGCAGTGGGTCCTCTCGGTGCCCAAGCGCCTCCGGCCCTTCCTGCGCCATAACCCCGACATCGCGGGCGCCGTCCTCCGCTGCCGGAGGAGAAGCGGTGCGTCTCGATGCGTAGGGAAAGGCCTTCGTCTACGTAGGGGTGGCTCCGGGACCACGGACACGTAGCCGCCCTCCGCGGCTGGCGGGCGAGTCCCTGGGGCTCCTGCGCCCGCAGATGTCCCGGGATCGCCAAGAGCGCCAGCACCAGGAGCGCGTCCATGTGGAGCACGCGGGCCGGATCGACCAGCGCCGCCCGGACCGCCGGCCACAGAGCCGCACCGAGGGCCACCGTCCCGAGGACGGTGGCGACGAGGGCGTAGAGCCAACCCTGCGCGGCCGGCAGTCCGGCAATCCGGGCGGCCAGCATGCGGTTCACGGCCCATGCGGCCGCGACGCCCACCGTGATGCCGACCAGCGTCGCCTTGCCGGCGGGCACCATGGCCCTGGCGAGCAAGCTCTGCGGTCGGGCGCCCAACGCCCTTCGGACCCCCATGGCCCGCGTCGCTCCGGTCGAAATCTGGGACATGACCCCGAAGACCCCCATGGCCGAGAGGAGGAGTCCGAAGCCGATGAGCCCGGTCGCCAGCACCGCCCCGGCGCGCTCGAGGCTCTGCGCCGCTGTTCGCACTTCGGCCTGGGGCTCCACCCCGTAGACGGCCAGATCGGGATCGACGGCGTGCACGGCGGAACGCACCGTGGGCGCGATCGCCGCCGCCGGCCCCACCTGCGCCCGCACGAAGACATCGATCTCCTGGGCCGGCAGCCGCCCTCTGTGATGCGCGTAGGGCAGGTAGAGCGCGAAGGTGACATCACCCTGCTCGCGCACGTCACCGACCACGCCCACCACCCTCCATTCGGTGGCGTCAGCGGGCGCGTCGGGAAGAAGGAGCGTCCGCCCCACGGCGTCACGCGCCTCGCCCCAGAGCCGTCTGGCCAGCCTTCGGGAGATCACCGCCGCTGGGGGACCCTCGTCGTCGTGGACGTCGAGGGCTCTGCCGGCCACGAGTGGCACCTCCAGGCTCTCCAGTACTCCGGGCGTCGCGAAGCGCATGTACACCGGCACCGACGCCTCTGCACCGGGACGCTCCGGCTTGGAGGCCCGCACCACCCAGCCACCCCTCGCCGGGTTTCCCGTCTGTATCCCGGCCGACGCCACCCCCGGAACCCTGTCGATCCGCTCCCGCAGGGCTTCGACGATCTCAGTCCGGCGCGCTTCACCTGGATAGCGATCCTCCGGTAGCGATGCGCGCAGCGTCAGCACCCCTCGGGCGTGGTAGCCCAGGGGACGGGTCCGGTCATGGACGAACGCCGCGGTCACGGCGCTGGCCCCGGTGAGGAGAACCATGGCCAGGGCCAGCTCGACACCGACGATGACCATGCCCGATCCCGTACGCCCTTCTCGGTTCACCCACCCTCCGGCCCTGAGGGTCCCGGCAGGGTCGCGCACCGACGCACGAAGTGCGGGGATCAGCCCGGCGACCAGGGCGGCCAGCGACGAGGCCCCCAGCGCGAAGAGCAAGACGCGATGATCCAGGACGATGTCGTTCTGGGCCAACTCCACACTCATGACCGGAGGCACCAGAAGCGAGAGCAGAGGGCGCATCAGGACGGCGAGGCCCATCCCCACCGCGCCGGCCAGCCCTGCCAGCACCGCCGACTCCGCCAGCAGTTGGATCATCTGGGTACGCCTGCTCGCGCCCAGCGCCGACCGAATGGCCATCTCACGGGTCCGTGTATGGGCGTCGGCCAGACCCAGCGAGGCGACGTTCACCGCACCCACCAGGAGCAGGAACCCGACCATCGAGAGAAGCGCCAGCGCCGTGCGGTCGTACCCGCGCACCAGGTTGTCGCGCAGAGGCATTGCGCGCAGGGTCACGGCGCGGTTGGCGTCGGGGGCGGCATCACGGAGCCGAGACGAGATCCCATCCAGCTCGTGTTGCACGTCGTCGATGTCCCGGCCCGGCGCCATGCGCCCGAACACCAGCAAGTAGTGAGGTTCGGCTCGGCTGGCCTCATAGTCGAGGGGGACCCAGATGTCGGCTTCGTAGGGAAAATGGAAACCGCGTGGCATGACCCCCACCACGGTGCGCGGCGCTCCGTTGAGCATCACGGTCGCGCCCACCACGTCCGTAGCTCCGCCCCAGCGCTCGTTCCACAGATCCCAGCTCACCAGGGCAACGCCGGCGCCCTCACCGACGCGGTGCTCTTCGCGGGTGAAGGCCCGCCCGAGGACCGGATCCACGCCCAGGCCTTCCGTGAAGCCGCGGGACACCCCCGCCCCCCGCACCCGCACCGGCTCTCCGTCCCCGGTGAGCACGAACGGGCGGTAGTCCTGGACGATCACCGGATCCAGGGTGGAGGTGCGTTCCGTCAGGGTCCAGGCGTTGAGTGGTGAGACGTTGGAGGTCTGCGAGCCGTCGGGCACCACGTCGTCGACGCGCACCAGACGGTCGATGTTCCGCAGCATCATGGGGCGGAGGAGCGTGTTGTTCACCACGCTGAACACCGCGGTGCTCGCGCCGATTCCCACCGCGAGCATGAGCACCGTCGATGCGGCCCGGGCCGGCCGGGCGCGGAGGCGACGCAGCGCGTGCCGTATGTCGCGCCCGGCCCGAACCGGAGCGCCGCCGAGATCGCGCAGTCCCAGACGGACCACGTCGAAGCACTCCGCCAGCGCCGTGGCCAACGCCGGCAACCTCCCCCGCCGGAGGGCCCGTACGACGAGCTGGCGTGCCGTCTCATGGGCATCGTCGGCCCACGGCTCGGGGAACGTCTCAGGGAAGCGAGCGAGGAGGTACCGGTGCAGGCGGAGGAGCACCCGATGGAGCGCGGGAATCCTGCCTGTCACGAGGCCGTTCCCGGCTCCGGAGTCTCCGGCACCAGACAGAGCTCCACCGCCCGGCGCACCAACGCCGAAAGGCGCATCGCTTCGCGCGCCGCCGCGGTCCGTCCCGCTTCGGTGATACGGTAGTAGCGTCGGCGCCTGTCCACACCCTCAGGCGCTCGCGACTCCTCGATGAGCCCCTGCGCGTCCAAGGAGCGCAGGACGGCATACAGGGTCCCGGAGCGAACCGTGGTCTGATTTCCGGTACGCTCCTCGATGTCCTGGATGATGGCGTAGCCGTGACGAGGGCCGTCGGCCAAAGCAAGCAGGACATTGAAGGCCAGCTCGGGAAGTGTGCCGTCGCCGGTTGTGGAAGGGGGCAATGGACGCCTCGAGGTGAAGATGAGTGCCTGACCGGAGAAGACGACTATAGTGATGACAACTATAGTTTCAATACCGTCAGTGTCAACCTGTGGGTGGTGATTCCGGGTTGGAAGCGCTGGGTATCTCGCCGCCTCTCAGCTCCCGCTCCTGGTGCTCCGTAGCAGAGTTTCGTTGAGTACCGAGAGCGTCGATGCGCAGCCGTGGCAAGGCGGGCGACAAGGAATGGCAGCGCCATTTGGAGGAGGAGCAACGCTGCCACGGTGGATGCAGCGGCGCTCGAATGCCAACGTATCTCTGCTAGGTGTCTTTGAGCATCTCGACTGGAGGCGGCGGGAGTCGAACCGGTGTGGGCGCGATAGGCGCAATTCGGCAATGTCGGCCCTGCCGCAAGGCATCTGTGGCGTTTCCGTCGCGAGGGTGTGGGGTGGGGTGTGGGATTCTCCAGCGGCCGACGCATGTCCATCCAGGGCCGATCGGCCCATGGCGTCGCCCGGTGAGCCGGGCCACCGTCGGCCATGGCGACTCCGGCCAAGCGACTCTTCCGGCTTCCACATCCACCTGCCAGGCCATCGCGTCCGGCCGCCTCGCCCAGGTATCGACCGCGGCGCCCGACTGCCACGCCGCTCTATCCGATCGTCCAGCAAGGATTGCGGCCACGAGCGACTGATCCCCTTCCCCTGCAAGGGCCGAGGGATCTGCCCCTCCTGCAACACCCGGCGCATGGCCGAGCTTGCCGCTCACCTCACCGACCACGTGCTGCCCCATCTCGCCGCCAGGCAGTGGGTCCTCTCGGTGCCCAAGCGCCTCCGGCCCTTCCTGCATCACAACCCCGACATCGCGGGTGCCGTCCTCCGCGACCACGCCTCGCGCGGTGCCCTCCTGCGCGCCATCCGCACCAGGCTCCGCCACGCCAGCCCCGGCGCGCCCTCCGACGCCCAGCTCGGCGCCGTCAGCTTCCTGCACCGCCTCGGCTCCTCCCTCAACGCCCATCCCCACTTCCACCTGGTCGTGCTCGACGGCGTCTTCTCCCGAGGCGACGACGGTGGCGCTCTCTTCCACGAAGCGGCCCTCCTCCAATCCGGGCACTGGCTCCGGCTCCAAGGCGTCCTTCAGCGTCGCGTCCTGCGATACTTCCGCACTCACGGGCTACTCGACGAGCTCGACACCCTCGACATGCTCTCCTGGCAGGGCTCCGGTG
Source organism: uncultured Gemmatimonadales bacterium (assembly GCA_963751265.1). Taxonomy (GTDB): domain Bacteria; phylum Gemmatimonadota; class Gemmatimonadetes; order Longimicrobiales; family Gaopeijiaceae; genus SZUA-318. The sequence continues at coordinate 18,997 of CAVVTU010000012.1, forward strand.
GGTGAGCTTCGCAGAGTCGGCGGTCCAGCGCATTGCTCTCCGACCACCATCGACGGCCGCCGGGTTCAGCATGGACGCGGGGCGCCCGAGCAATGCATGCATTGCGTGGGGTAGGGCGCCTCCGTGCGCATCGAGGGTGAGGACCGTGCCGGCCTCGAGCGCCTCGTCGCCTTCGTGCCGCCGCCGCGCATGCACCGCCACCGCTACCACGGCGTCCTGGCGCCCCATGCCGGCTTGCGCGCGGCCGTCGTCGCTATCGGTCGATCCCCGGCCGAGATGCCCTCCCCTGCCGATGGTGTGACACTCCATCCCGTGCCCGGTGATCTGGACGAGCTTCCTCGCTCCGCCAGTCCGGCGCGGATCCGCTGGGCCGTGCTCCTCGCCCGGATCTATGAGGTCCTGCCGCTCCTCTGCCCCGCCTGCGGTGGGTCCATGAAGATCCTCGCCTTCATCATCGATCCGCCCGTCGTCTCCGCCATCCTCGTTCACCTCGACCTTCCCAACAAACCCCCGCCCCTCGCACCTCCTCGCGGCCCACCCCAGCGTGACTTCATGTTCGACCAGACGTCGAGCTTCGACCCCGCCGATCCCGAGCCCGTCCCCGACTTCCAGTTCTCTGCCCGACGACTTCGGCGAGTGACAGCGGCTCCGCCCCTCGGACATGCCCACTCGGCATTTGCCGCTCACCGCCCATCCCCCCATGGCCTCGGCCCCTACCAGCATCTTTCTGTTCTCGCCCCTTCTCGTCCTGTCACTCTCGTTCCCGCCGGTGAGCGTCTTCACCGCTTGCCACTCCTGGGACTACAGCCTACCGTGTCCTTCGGCCCAACAGGGCCTTTCGATCACCTTCCGTTCGTCTCGACGCGCTGTTGCGGGGCATGATCCCTCTCCGTGCTGGGCGGACCCATCGTGGCGGGCCGCCGCGATAGGAGGCATCGTGGCGCTGGCTCTGGCGCGCCGTGGGCGCCCGTCGTACACCGCTTGAGCCGCCTGCCTCGGGGGCGTAGCTTGCGCGACGCTTCTGCGGCCCACCGATGGGCCGGCCCTTCCCCCTCGTCCGAGACGCCCGATCCATGCGCTGCCCTCCACCGCCCTCGATTTTCGCGTGCCTCGCCGCGGCCGCCCTCCTGCTCGGCCCCTCGCCGGTGCGCTCCCAGGACGCCGGCAATCCCGTCGCGCGCCGGTACCGAGCTACCGCCGACCGCATCATCTCCGCCGCCCTGGCCGACACCGTGGCCTACCGTCGCCTCGCCACGATGACCGACGCGTACGGAAGCCGGCTCAGCGGATCCCCCGGGCTCGAACGGGCCATCAATTGGGTGCTGGCCCGGATGCACGACGACCAGTTGGACAACGTGCGCGGCGAGCCGGTGATGGTGCCGCACTGGGTGCGCGGGAAGGAGTCGGCCACCCTCGTTTCGCCGCGCCCGTGGAAGCTCCACATGCTCGGTCTGGGCGGAAGCGTGGGGACCCCCCCGGAAGGGATCACGGCCCCGGTGCTCGTGGTGAAGAGCTTCGACGACCTGAGCGCGCGCGCCGCCGAGGCCAAGGGGAAGATCGTGCTCTTCGACTCCCCCTTCCCGACGGACGTGCCGCCCATGGAGGGGTACGGGATCAACGTGGCGTATCGTGGCGGTGCGGCGTCGGCGGCGGCCAAGGTGGGCGCTGTGGCGGCGCTCATCCGCTCCGTGGCCACGCATTCGCAGCAGTCGCCCCACACCGGCTCGCTCCGTTACCAAGAGGACGTGCCGAAGATTCCGTCCGCCGCGCTGTCCATCGAGGACGCCGAGATGCTGCACCGGATGCAGGATCTCGGCGAGCCCGTGGTCCTGACCCTGAAGATGCAGGCGCACACCCTCCCCGACGTGCCCTCGCGCAACGTGGTCGCCGAGCTACGTGGATCCGAAAAGCCCGACGAGGTCGTGGTGCTGGGCGGCCACATCGATTCGTGGGACGTGGGGGAGGGCGCCATGGACGACGGCGGCGGCTCCTTCGCCGCCTGGGAGGCGGTGCGGCTCATCAAGGAGCTCGGCCTCAGGCCGCGGCGCACCCTGCGCGTGGTCATGTGGGTGAACGAGGAGAACGGACTCCGCGGCGGACGGGCGTACCGCGACCAGCACGAGGCCGAGTTGTCGAAGACGGTGGCGGCCATGGAGTCGGACAACGGCGTGTTCACGCCCAGCGGCTTTCGCTTTCAGGGCTCGGCGGCCGGGCTGGCCATGGCCAAACAGATCGGCGTGCTCCTGGACAGGATTGGGGCTGGGCAGGTGGCCCCCGGGGATGGGGAAGCGGACGTGGGGCCGATCATCCGCGAGGGGGTGCCGGGCTTCGCCCTGAACGTCGACGACTCGACGTACTTCTGGTACCACCACTCCGACGCCGACATGATGACCGTGATCGACCTTGACCAGTTCCGGCACTGCATCGCGACGATGGCCGTGATGGCGTACGTGTTGGCGGACAACCCGACGGCGTTGCCTCACTGATGAGGCGGTGACGGATCATTCCGCCTTAAGGATCGCCAGCACCGAGAACATCTGGGCGTTCATGCGTTGGACGTAGGTTTGACCCCGCACCACGTCGGTGTACGCCACCAGGTTCACGGCTCGAACCTCGCTCGGCGTCCTCGGCTGCGCCGAGCCCGCGCGCACCCACGCTTCGCGCGGGTCCCCGCTCCTCCCGCCGCCTCCACTTAGAGAAACACAAAGGCCCTACCGGGAATTGCCCGGTAGGGCCGAGTGGAGGCGGCGGGAGTCGAACCCCTCTGTGACGTTCCGAGATGCAACGGTCTATCGCGTTATCGCATATAGCTTTAGGCGGGCCATCCGAGGTGGGGTGTGGGGTGAGGTGCGGGGTCCCCAGGTGCGAATGCATGTCCGTGCGCTCCGTACGGGTCTCCGAGAGGCGGATCGGGCCGTGCATGGGCGACTTCTTCTGCTGGACCCGCTCGCCGGGCGAGTGCACCCAGGACGACGACAACCGGGAGATCTCCCGGACCTTCGTGGGGAGCGACCTGGTGGTGTTCCTCACGCCGGTGATCTTCGGCGGGTACTCGTCGGAGCTGAAGCGGGCCCTGGACCACCTCATCCCCAACATCTCCCCATTCTTCGTCACCCTGGGGGGGAGACCCATCACGCCAGGCGCTACCCCGAGTATCCGCGGATCCTGGTCGTGGGATGGTGCCCCGCCGAAGACCCCGTGGCCGAGGGCGTCTTCCACAACCTGGTCACACGCAACGCACTGAACATGTATCCTCCTGCCGCCGTCAGCTGCGTGATCCACACCAGGTGGGAACCGCGCCGGGTGCGGGAGGTCGTAGTGGGCCGGCTGCGGGAAGCGCTGGAGGGCTCGGGACCCATCCCCACGGTGCTCCCACCTGTGAAGAAGGCCCCGGCGGGTGCTCCCCCGGAGCGCGTCCTCCTCCTCACTGGGAGCCCGAGGGGCAAGAAGAGCACGTCTCAGGCCCTGGGGGGCTTCCTTCTGGACCGGCTGGAGGAGCGCGGTGTCGCCACGGAAACGGTGCGCCTGTATACGGTCCAGAAGTCGCTGCAGCGCCGCGCGATGCTCCTCCACCATGTGGACGAAGCCGACCTGGTGGTCCTGGCATTCCCGGTCTACGTGGACAGCCTGCCCGCTCCGGTCATAGCCTCGCTGGAGCGCATCGCCCTCCACCGCCGGCAGACGCCGCCGCGGCGACCCCAGCGCTTCGTAGCTTTGTCCAACTGCGGATTCCCCGAGCCCGCACACACCGAAACACCCCTGGCCATCTGTGCCCAGTTCGCCCGGGAGTCGGGCTTCGCGTGGGCCGGAGGGCTGGGGCTGGGCGGAGGCGAGGGCCTGGTCCACGGAATGCCCCTGGAGGAGTTGGGGGGCCGCGCCGCTCGCCTCCGAAAGGCGCTGGACCTGACTGCCGGGTCTCTGGCTGCAGGCAGGCCGGTTCCGGCGGAAGCGGAGGCGCTCCTGGGCCGACCCGCGATCCCGCCGTGGCTCTACCGCTTGGTGGGCGGCCTGAACTGGCATAGGGCGGCCCGGCGGAGCGGCGTGCAGCGTGCGGTGAAGGCGACGCCGTACGCGTGATCCTTGAACGGCGCGTACGTTGAATTCCACGACAAGCAGACCGGCTCACTCACGCCCGGGGACGTGCGCGGACATCGCGGTCCTCTCCCGCGACATCATGACCGTGCCGGCCGATTCGGTCCTCGGCACAGAGGTGCTCTACACGATCGTGGGCGGGAAGGTGGTGTACTCGGCCGACGCGGCGAAGTGATGAGGACGAACACAACCAACTGGAGGGCGAAACGAATGTCTACAAGATCTGCGGCAAGTACCGGCCTGACGGCGACGGCTTTCCTGCTTCTCTTGGGACTCGCGGCGTGCGGCGGCGGAAAGACTCCCCACGCCGACGCATCCGCCGCCAGTGCGGGCGGGGCCGTGGACGCGTGTGCCCTGCTCACCAAGGCAGACGCCTCGGGATTGTTCGGCGAGCCCGCCACTTCCAAGCCGACCAGCGACCTGGTTCCGAATCAATTGGGCAAATGCAGCTGGCAGTGGAAGAACCCCGACACAAAGGTCTCCGAGATCAAGGGCGTGCAACTCATCGTATGGAACGGGCCCCAGTACTACAGTCCCCCCGACGGCGCTGATTCTCTCCAGATCGGCGACCACGGCTATATCCTGGCTCATGGCCAGTTCAAGTCGATGAATATTGGGTGGGTGCAGAACGGAAAGACGTACAGCCTGGTGTATGAACACGACTACATCGAGATCAGCACCGGCGCCACGAATCACGCACCCGACAGCGTCGACAAACTCGAGAGCCTGGCGAAGACCATTTCGGGAAGGGTCTAGAGGCGGGTCCATCGGCGCGCCGCTGGTGGTGGAGGAATCGATGAACAAGCTCGCTTGTTTGACCGCGGCACCTCCGGCCCTTCCTGCATCACCACCCTGACATCGCCGGGGCCGTCCTCCGGATCTTCCTGCGCGCCATAACGATGAGGCCCGCTTCGGTGCGTACACCCTGCAGATGTAGGTGGAGAGGTCTGGTCCCTCCGTCTTCGGGGCGGCCGGTTACCTTCCCCTCTTCCTCGGCATCCGCTGGTCGGCCATGGCCGCATGATACACATACGACGCCATGATCGTCGCGTTCTTCATCAGGTCCTGGGCCTGGATGGCGTCGTAGAAGTCCAGGTTGGTGTGTCCGCCGGTGCCGGGGATGTGGTCCTGGAGGAACTGGATGCCAGGGAGTCCGACCTCGTCGAACGCCACGTGGTCGGTACTCCCCACGCTCTGGTTCGATACCGTCGCGATCCCCAGGTCGTGGAACGGCTCCATCCACGCGGTAAGCTGTGCCCGCGCGGACTCGTTCCCTTGCAGGTAGATGCCGCGATACTGCCCCGCTCCGTAGTCCTGGTTGAAGTACACCGAGAACTTCTCGTAGGCCGGCTTGACGCCGACCGCCGGGTCCCGGGGATCCCCGAAATGGGCGCGCACGTACGCGCGGGAGCCGTAGAGGCCCTGCTCCTCGCCGCTCCAAAGCGCGACCCGGATCGTCCGCCGCGGCTTGGCGCCTATCGCCTTCAGGATGCGCATCGCCTCGAGTGCCACTGCCACGCCCGAAGTGTTGTCGCTGGCGTTGGGACTGGCGTGCCACGTATCGAAATGCGCGCCCAGCATCACGATCTCGTCGGCGAGGTCCGATCCGCGAATCTCGGCGACGATGTTCGACGCCTGCACGGTCTCCTCGCCAATCTGGTTGCGCACCTCGACCTCGACCTTCACCGGAATGCCCCGCTGGAGAATGCGGTACATCCGATTGTAGTGCTCCGGCGTGATCGCGATGATGGGGGGCGAGGCCAGGTCGCCTTCGCGCGACCACCCGTCCGCCCTCGATCCGGGCCGCGAGTATCCGCGCACCGCGCCCAGCCAGCCGCTCGGGCTCTCCAGCACCGCTGCCACGCCCTCCGCCTTGAAGAAGGCCATCCTCTCCATGGCGGAGAGCAGGTCGGGATTACGCGGTGTGCGGGGTGGGGTCGGCCGTTCCGGCCTGATGACCGTGTGCTCGAGACGGTCGAGGTCGGCTTGTGTCAGCCTCGGAACCCCGTTCGTGAGGCGATCGAGGTCGATGGAGGCCGGTGGCGTCACCAGGACAGCTTTACCCCGGAGCGTTCCGCGGTACCGATCGAGGTCGGCACGTGACGCGAGCTCCACGATTACCGCGTCGGCCACCTGCGTCCCGTCGGTACCCGGAGTGTGCGCGATCGGGTAGCCCACCATCGGTTGGTAGTCGGGCTCGAGCATGTGCAAGGAGGTGTACTCGTTGTCCCAGGTCACGCCATAGTCCATGTACGGCTCGGCGGCTACGTTGCTGAGGCCCATCCGCGTCAGCTGACCCAGCAGCCACTGCTGCGCGCGCTGCATGTCCTTGGAGTTGGTGAGCCGCGCGCCGAGCACATCGGCGATGTAGCCCTCGTAGTCCATAACGTGCGAGTGCTGCAGACCCTCTTCGCGGATCTTCGCGACCATCACCTGGTCGACGTCCTGGGGGGCCTGGAACGCGACCAGGGGTAGGGCGAGCACCACGGTTGCGGCGACCTTCAACCAGGTCGGCGTTGTCCGCGCCGGCCCGATCGCCGATCGCTCACCCTTCCAACCCTTCAGAATGGCGCGGCGGCTCGGTATCACGTCATGCATTGGGCTTCTCCGGGACGATCCACGCTCACACCTCGACGTGGAGCGAGCGTTGACCATGCGATACGAGTTCATGAAAAGAAAGGGCAGGAGTCGCGTTTCACCCGCAGGATAGACCGGTCGGCTGGTCTTGGATAGGGACGCGCCGAACGGTCACCAGAACGCGGCGGCCTCGCTATCCTCGCCGAGGGGAATGCGGGCGCCAGGGAAGCGATGGAGTCATCGGTCCGCCTGAGGGCTAACGCCGTGGCGGCAGTGCCGAGCCGTGGCGCTCGCAACGCGGGGTGCCGTGCTCGTGCAGAGCTTCTTCTGAGACACCACACTACATTGACCGGAAGCCGACGTTCTCCCGCAAACCGAGAGACCTCGTGACGACGGACATGCCGCTTCGCACCGACGTGCTCGAAAGAACCCCTCCCGAATCCGCGCAGAGGAGGATCGCTTGATCGCTCTCCATCCAGTCCAGCTCGAAGGGCATGGTGTGCGCCTGGAGCCCCTCGTGCCCGAGCACGCGGAGGACCTGGCCGCCGCGGTGACCGACGGCCGCCTTTGGGAGCTCTGGTTCACGGCCGTGCCGGAGCCGGCGGCGGTGGAGGCCTACATTGCGGAAGCGCTCGCGGGGCAAGAGGCCGGGCACATGCTTCCCTGGGCCGTGCGCGAGCTATCCACCGGGGCGATCGTCGGGAGCACCCGCTACCACGACGTCCTGCCCGAGGTAGACCGGGTGGAGATAGGCTACACCTGGTATGCGGCACGCTGGCAGCGCAGCCACGTGAACACCGCGTGTAAGCTACTCTCGCTCGAGCACGCGTTCGAGACCGTCGGGTGCGAAGTGGTCGGGCTACGCACCGACAACTTCAATTTCGTCTCGCAGCGAGCGATTGCGGCGCTGGGCGCCAGGCGTGACGGCGTGATCCGACACCACAGGCCGCGTCGTGACGGAACCGTGCGGGACACCGTCATGTTCAGCATTCTGGCCGCGGAGTGGCCCGACGTGAAGAGGCACCTGACGCTCAGGCTCGAGAGGCGGGCAGAGCCCCGGAATCGGTGATCCCTGGGGACTGACCTGACCCCCTGGGAAACGGTGTCCCCCGGTGGGTGGAGAAGGACTTCCGAGCCTACCTGCGCTGCGGCATGACCTCCGCTTCGCCACGCCAGCCCCGGCGCGCCCTCGGACGCCCAGCTCGGCGCCGTCAGCTTCCTGCACCGCTTCGGCTCTTTCCTCAACGCCCGCGACATGCTCGCTTGGCAGGGATCCGGCGGGTGAGCTTCGCAGAGCCGGCGGTCCAGCGCATCGCTCTCCGACCACCATCGACGGCCGCCGGGTTCAGCATCGACGCTTCCGTGCGCATCGAGGGTGACGACCGCGCCGGTATCGAGCGCCTCGTCGCTTTCGTGCCCCCACCCCGCATGCACCGCCACCGCTCATTGGCCCACCGTTGCTGGACGGGCGCGGTACGTTGGCCGCGTTCAGGTAGGCTTCAGCGTGCGCCGCATCGAAGGGAAGCCGTGAACACCGAACGAGGGCCAGACCGCCACGTTGCTGGCGTGGTGCCCCTGTGCTTCCGGGGCGGAGGTGCTCCACTGGAAGCTCACCGGTGTCGGCCACGCCTGGCCGGGCGACACCAGCAGTCGCCTCCCCGAGCGGCTCGTCGGTCCCCACACCAGGCTGATCGACGCGGCCGAGGAGGTCTGGGCGTTCGTGTCACGCTTCCGGCTTCCGTCGTAGGAAGGCTCTCGGCACGGTAGCCGGCTAGAGGTGCTCCCAGAGACGGAAACCGGGCCGTCCGGGCGGACGTAGGGACCTGAGTGGATTCCCAACTCCCCGGGGAGAGTCGGCGCGCGATGTCCAGCCTCCTGCAGGACCTCCGCTTCGCGTGGAGGATGTTGCTGAAGAACCCCATGCTCACCTCGGTCGCGGCGCTCTCGCTCGCTCTCGGGATCGCGGCCGCTACGGCCATGTTCGCCGTGGCGAGCGCCTTCTGGCTGGAGCCCCTGCCGTTCGGGGACCAGGAGAGCCTGGTCATGATACGGGAGCTGCGGCACGGCGAATCCAGGGACATGGCCGCAGGAGTGTCGGCGCCGAACTTCCTGGATTGGCGTGCGGGTGCCACGTCGTTCGAGGGAATGGCCGCCTACGGCACGGAGACCGTCAACGTCACGGGTGGTGATCAGCCGGAACAGATCCAGATTGTGCAAGGGACGCCCAACCTGCTTGACGTACTGCGCGTCCGTCCGACGCTCGGGAGGACGTTCCGGCCCGAGGAGGCCGCCGCCGGTGGCGGCAACGTCCTGGTCATCACCTATCCGTATTGGCAACGGCGCTTCAACGACGATCCGGAGATCCTGGGCCGCACACTCACGCTGAACGGCGAGCCCTGCACGATCATCGGCGTGACGCCGGACGGCTTCGAGATGCTCCCGGCGGGCACGCAGGCCTTCCGGCCCACGGATCTGAGCGGGCTGGACGATCGGGCCGCGAGGAACTGGATCGTTTACGGCCGCCTGCGTCCGGGCGCCACCGTCGTGCGAGCCCGTGGGGAGATCACGAGCCTGGCGACACGCCTCGAGTCGGAGTACCCCGGCGCGAATCGTGGCTGGGGAGTGCTGGTTCAATCCGCCCGGGACGTCTTCCCTGGCCCCACGGACACCAAGCTCATCCTCGTCCTGATCGCCGTGTCGCTCTTCGGCGTCGCCATCGCGGTCGCGAACGTGGCGAACCTCCTTCTGGGACGGGCCGAGACGCGCATGAAGGAGGTCGCGGTGCGGACGGCCATGGGCGCCGGAAGGGTCCGTATTCTGCGGCAGCTCCTGACCGAGAGCCTCTTCCTCGCCGCAGTGGGGGGGGCCGTCGGCACGGTGCTCGCAGTCTACGTGATCCGGGCCTTGCGTGCCGCCATGCCCCCGGTCCTTCCCCAGACGTTCCTTCCCACCCTCGACGTGCCTACCCTCGTCGCGACCGTCGCCGTGGCTGTCACGGCGGGGATCCTGTTCGGCCTGGCCCCTGCCCTCCACGCGGTGCGCGGGAACCTGCGCGAGGCGCTGGGGGAAGGCGGCCGCGGAGGGACATCCTCGCGGGCGAGGAGGCGGGTACGCCAAGCGTTCGTCGTCGGCCAGATCGCTGTCGCCCTGGCCCTGGTCACGGGCGCCGGCTTCCTGGGTCGGGCGATGGGCTCCCTGGTGACCACCCCTCCGGGATACACGCCCAAGGGACTGCTCACCTTCCAGATCTCGCTGCCGGAGTACAAGTACCCCGGACCGGCCGAACGCAGGTCGGTGGAGCGGGAGCTGGAGCGAACGCTCCGCGCCGTGCCCGGTGTGGAGGGCGTGGCGATGATGACCACGCTCCCTCGCAGCATGGGCAACCCCTCCGCCCCCTTCCAGGTGGTCGGACACGAGACCGCCGACGCGAACGACCGACCCCAGGTCATGTGGCAAGCGGTGAACCCCGAGTACTTCGGGACCCTGCACATTCCCCTCCGCTCCGGGCGCCTCTTTCTGGATTCGGACCGGGAGGACACTTCACCCGTCGTGATCGTGAGCGAGGCGTTCGCCCGTCGCTACTTCCCGGGTGAGGATCCCCTGGGAAAGAGCCTGGACGTCTTCGGTGCGCAACGGACGATCGTCGGAGTGGTGGACAACATCGCACAGAGTCGTGTCCCCCTGGACGGGCGCGTCGACGGCGGGCTCTATCTTCCGGTCGCCCAGCGCCCCTCGCAGGCACCCTTCTACGCGCTGCGCACCGCGGGTGAGCCGCAGGCGTTGGCGAGTGACGTGCGCAAGGCGGTGTGGTCGGTCGACCCGGACCAGCCGATCGGGCTTCTCAAGACGCTGACGGACCACATTCGGGAGCAACTGGCCTCGATCGTGTTCATCGAGGCGTTCGTGGGTGGTCTGGGCCTCCTGGCGATGATCCTGTCGGCGATGGGCATCTATGGCGTCATGGCTCACGCCGTCCTCCAGGAGCGCAGGGAGATCGGCATCCGCATGGCCATGGGCGCGCGGGCGGCTCAAGTCGTCGGGCGAGTGACCCGCACGGGTTTGACTCTCACGGGGGTGGGCCTTGCCTTGGGTGCGCCGTTGGCGTTTCTGGTCCACCGGGCCATCCTGTCCGCCTTGAGCCTGTTCGCACCACGGCTCCCGATCGCGTTCACCATGGTGGGGATCGGTGTACTGGTGGGGGCCGCGATCCTCGCGAGCTACCTCCCCGCCCGGCGCGCGGCCAAAGTCGATCCTATGCGGGCTTTGGCGGCAGAGTAGACGGCGCCTGGCCGCACTGGATCTCAAAGAAGTAGTACTGTCTTCCCGTCATCCTCCTCGTCGAGACGGGTCGCAGCCCTTCTGGGTCTCCGTGTCGGCAAGCTGCAGGATCTTCCATCCGTCGGCCGTGCGCACCATCTGGAAGGCGTCCACACCGCAGTGGCCGAACTCGCCGTCGACGAAGACGTTGTACGGTGCCCACACCATGGCCAGGTCCTCGTTCACCATGACCTCCTCGTCGAACGTCACCTCGTCCACCTTCGGCTTCATGGACACGATGCGCGCGGAGAACGCCCGCACGTCGATGTTGGTGACGGTGGGGTTGCCCTGTGCGTCCCGACCCGTCGATTGGAGCCGCGCCTCGGGATGCCACACACTGGCCAGCTTGGTGGAGTCCTTGTCCCGCATCCCGTCGAACAGAGTGCGAACGACGGCCATGACGGCCGCTTGGTCCGACTGTTGCGCGGTGCCCGCGCGAGGTAGGGCCAGCGATGCCAGCGTTCCGATCAAGATCCCTGCACCGCCCCATCGGATGCCGGTTCTCATGCCCTCCTCCTCTTCGAAGTGGATCCAGGATCACGGCTGCCGCGCCGGGCGGGCAGGACGGTTTGCGACGCCTAGCGTTCGAACAGGGGCAGGATACCTGCCGGGCCCCTCGCCTCCATCACCTTCATGTGGGCGTCGTAGGCTTCGATGGTCGCAGACTGTGCGGCTCCGCGGTTACGACAGATGAACCTCACGCGATTCGGCTCTTTTTCCGGTTCGTAGCCAAAGTGGAGCAGCCCCAGGATCTCTCTCGCCGTCACCACGTGCCGCACGCCCTTGAAGTCCCAGAGGTTCTCGATGCTGCGGACCGACACGAGCTCGAAGTCGGCCTGGCGGTGCACACCGCCGAGCACCCAGCAGTCGTTCACCGTCGGTGCCCACTTGTCCATGACCTGGATGTTTCCCCGCGCGTGCGGGTCCCAGAGGTTCTGCTTGGCCGTCAGATCGATGCCCGCCTTCTGCAGGTGTTCCGAGACCCATAGGTCTCCGGTACGTCCGATCAGCTGCGGCCCAGCGGCCCTGAGCGCTTTCGAGTAGACCAGCCAGCAGTACTCAGTCAGATCGTTGACGAAGTTCTTGACCGGTCGGTGGACGGTGAACTTCGCGGCAAGCTGCGGAGCGAGGGCGCCCCTCTGCTCCTCCCATATGAATGGGTTGTCGCCCCTCCTCACCCCGATCGCCTTCAACGCGGCACGAAGCGCGAAGATCGAGTACGCCATGGCGGAGACCTCGTAGATCCGGGAGGGAAGGAGATCCGTCGGCGAAAAATCAAAGTAAGGGGCAGGTCGCGGAGCGGCAAAGAAGACCGGCACCAGCGAGGTAAACGCGGCCGCCAGCTACGACGTCGTCAGCAGATAGAGCGTCGCGAACGTGGCGTAGTAGTGCGAGCCCGCGTAGCCGACCGCGCCGATCACCTGGAATCCCTTTTCCACCCGGATGGCCGCGAGCCGCCGAAGCACCGGCACGCGCGGATCGTCCGCGGGCAGCAGGTTCGCCAGCTCCCCCATCCTGATCCAATCCCCCATCGCCACCCGCTTTCACCGAGAACCGAAGAATCCAGTAATCTCGGGTCCGAAGAGGTTTTCGCCACCCACAGGGAGGGGAAAACCGTGGGTTGCCACGGCAGGCTCAGGCCACAACGTAGTTGAGGGGGTGCCTGACTATGTCCAGCATCGCCGAGAGTGGATAGGTCGTCCGCCCCCAGGGCTGCTGCAGGTGTCCGTTGATCGTGTAGATGAGCGTGTAGTCCACATAGCTGGAAGGGACGCCCCGTCCGTTGGGCTCATTCGTGTGGGTGTTACAGAACCGAACATACGAGTGATAGCTCGAGGCCGTCATCCACGCGTTGCACCAGTACGTCGTTTCTGGTCCGGAAGCCAGGAACACGCTTTCGTCGACCGGGTTCAGGAGCGCCCACTCGATCTTCGTGTTCAGGTCCGGCGCGGGGTACCATTCATGAGCTGCGGCAGCGCGTTTGCGGTAGATCCCCACTTCGGCGCCGACACCGCCCGGGAAGGCATGGTTCGCCACGGTCCCTCCCATAAGCCGTTCACATCGCCCCTTCCACAGTTGGACAATCACATTGGGCCCGAGTGAACCCTGTGGTATGACCTTCGTTGCGTAGCCGGGAAACTTCACTTGAGGCGTGCACGGATAGGGCAAACACCATTGCTTCCATGCGTTGGATGTTTCGTCGACCTGATAGCGGTTGAACGTCCGCATCGTTACGCCGTTGGGGGGCGGCGCGAGCGAATGGCCAACGGCCGGTCGGGGAGGACCGGGATGCTCGGGGCGATGAGAATCGGGAACGTGAGGGAGCTGGGGAGGCTTCGGGATGCCCATTGTCTGTCTTCCATCCGCGGGAGGCTCGGCAACATCGGGAGCTCCTCGGAGCCTGTCAACGGTGCGGTTGCGGAGAACACCGATATCCTCGCCTCCACCTGAACGGGCCGGAGCCGCAGGCGCTCAGCGGATTGCGAGACCCCAAGGGTGGGTGCCAACGCGGATCGTCTTCGTCACCGTTCCGGATGCGACGTCGATCACGGAGACGTCGTCGCTCCCGGTGCTCGCCACGTAGGCGACCGGCCCGACCGTGATGGTGAACGGGGTGCTCGTCGCCGATGCCAACATGAACGCGCGCGCCACCAGCGTGTAGCCCTCACCTGGCTTGTTCACCTTCAGGCCCGCGAAGGTCGCCACTCCGCCCGAAGGAGCCTGCGTCGTCCTGCCCGACAGTGTCGCGTCGCCGGGGTTCGCCCCCACGATGGGCGGGGTAGTTGGCCGCGTCATTGCTGTCCAGCAGGTAGAGCTTCACCCTGCCGACCTGGACCTGCCACGCCCGCAGCCAGACCGAGTATCCAGGCAAGGCGATCTCCAAGCGCAGCAACTCACCGTTGGGCTGGCGCAATGGTGTGATCGGCAACTGGACGTAGTGCCGGGCGGGATGGCGCTCGGCCACCACGTCGAGCATCTGCTCGTTGTGGATGGTGATGAGCACCCGGCCTTCCACGGCGGCCCACAGCCCGGAGCGCTGGATCTTGCGCGGCTGCAGCACCGCGTCACCATCGGAGAGGATCACCGTCTCGAACAACGAAGGAGGAATGGCGAGGTAGTGGGCGGGACGGCGCGCCGATCCCAAGGCTTCCTTCAGTGCCTGGAACGTCTTCGCGTCCGTGTAGTCTCCGGGCACATAGCGTAGTAGAGACAGGAGGCGGCTGAGCGTCTTCTTGTTCACCACGGTGCCGGAAGCCTGGAGGCTCTCGGTGGCCCGTTCGCGTAGCTGCGCCAGCGTCCATTGCGTGGACGCCACACCCACGACGGGGACGGTGAGGGTACCGCACTCGACCATCGCGTAGAGCGCGGAAGAAGTCATCTTGTGGGCCAGATCACCGGTCACACCGAACAGCACCAACGCGTCGGACGACGTCGGACGGTCATCTACCTTGCTCAGCTACAGCTCCCTGAGCCATGAGGCGGTCGCGTCGGGCCGTCCGTCCAGATCCGCACCGGCTTACGTCCCCGGACGGGTCGTGAACCGGATCGGTCCGTACTTCTGCAGGAGGCCCGGCTCGGCCATGACCCGCTCCACGCCGTCCATGTCGCGCGGCACCCAGTCGGAGAGGATACGAGCGCCGGTGGGCGTGATCTCGATCATGTCCTCCACTCGGAAGTAGAGCTGCTCCTCAGGCACGCGAAACTGCGGCTCGATGGTGAACATGAGCCCGGGCGTCAACATTCCGGTGCCCCCTCCCATGTCGTGCGTCGACATCCCGATGCCGTGGCCCAGACCGGCCGTGGGCCGCTGTGCCGAACTGCGATAGGAGTCCACGAACGCGCGCGCGGCCCTCTCGTATTCCGGCTTGGAGAACTTCGTGCCCGCGACGATCACATCCATCTTCTTGACCGCCGCCTGCAGCGCGGCCTGTGCGGTGATGTTCGGCTTGATCTCGGAGAGAATCGCCTCGTAGATGCCCAGATAGAAACCGTACAACTCGCGCTGCCAGGGGCTGAACTTGCCGTTGGCCGGCCACATGCGCGTGACGTCGCAGCGGTAGTAGCCCAGGTCGGGGCAGAAGTCCATCAACACCATCTCGCCGTCCTGGATCACGCGATGCGCCGCGCGATGGTGCGGGTTCCAGGCGGAGATGCCGCCCGCCACGATGTCACGGTAGGCCTCGCCCTGGGCGCCGTTTCTCACGAAGACGAACTGCGCCACCGCGTCGACCTCGTTCTCCCGCACGCCGGGTTCGGTGCTGCGCATCGCTTCCAGAATCGCCTCCCCCCCGATGCGCGTGGCCTTGTCGATCAGCGCGACCTCCGCCGGACTCTTGATCGCGCGCATCTTGTCCACGATCGGTGACAGGTCACGCAGCTCCAGGAACGGAAAGCGCGAGCGGATCAGCGAGAGGAAGTTGGACTCCCGGCTGACACGCCCGTCCCACGGGTCCGCCGCCGCGTCCGCGTTGCGGCGGCGCGCGCCGTCGCGGCTCTCGCTCATGCCTTCGGCCGGCTCGAAGGGCGCATAGAGCACGGTGCCGGGACGCCCGCGTGAGTTCAGATCGAGGGCGATGGCCTCGAGTCCCTTGACCTCGTCGACACCCGTTGCCTTGACCGCCGCCTGCGGGTCGTCCGCGCTCAGCAGATCGCCCTCGGTCAGGGCGCGGGCCGGGTCGGCGTGGGGCAGGTAGAGGACGCTGTGCCCCGTGCCGTCGATGAGGATGTACGCCTGCGGCACCACGACGCCGGTCAGGTAGAAGAACTCGTTGGACTGCCGGAAGAGCCCGGACGAGTGCGTGGTGGGTGCCCCCTGCACCAGGGCAAGACCCATGGGACCGATCGCCTCTCCCACGCGCGCGCGCCGCGTGGCGAACTCCTGTTGGGTAAAGTCCTCCGTGAACTGGGCCCGGCCCGCCTGGGCCTGCACGGCGGCGACCTGCAGGGTGGAGAGCGAGACCAGCGACGCGAGAGCCGTCGACATGAAGCGGCGCATCACAACCTCCGGAGCCGGATAGGGAAAGACCGTCTGAGTAGGATCTTGGACGGACACCCCGGTGTCAACGCGGATGTCCACGCTCGAGTCCTGCACGAAGGGAGCTATCCCAGGGCCGCGTCCACGAGCGTCTGCGCCTGTGGGTGGCGAAAAACTAGTCCGCCGCGAAATTGCTGGCCTTTCGTGGCTTCAACGAGAGCAGGCGTCGATGGGAGATTGGGTCCGCATCGTAGGGTGGAGCGTCCTTTCCGCGCTCAGGAGCCGACGGGATCTTGTGCTCGAGAACGTGGCACTTCGGCAGCAACTGGTGGTGCTCGGTCGGCAGCAAAGAGCGGACGCCGGCGCGGCCGGCCGAGAATCGATCCTCCGCGTGCACGTGGCGGGACACCTTCTCTTGGGTGCTCGAGCCCCCAATCGGTATACGCCTCGGTCAGCGTGGGTCGGCCACGACACCACTACGATGTCGGCTCGTCCCAGGCCGGATCTTCGGGCCACGAGCACCCGGTCCGTCAGCCATCCGTGCGCCTTCCCCACTCGGATGGAATTTTCGCCACACACAATCCCGTGTGGGCTCCGGTGTGGACTTCCGATCCCAGAACACGAAAACCGCCCGGCCAGAAAAGTCCAAATTCTGGCCGGGCGGCTCTCTTTCAGGATGCGGATCCTGAATAGTGGAGGCGGCGGGAGTCGAACCGGTGTGGGTCGTAAGGGCCTGATCGGGCGTTTCGGATACTGCCACAATGGCTCTGGGGCGTTTCAGCCGCGAGGGTGTGGGGTGAGGTGTGGGATTCGCCAGCGGCCGACGCATGTCCGGCGAGGGCCGGTCGGCGTATGGCGTCGCCCGGTGAGCCGGGGCCGATCCCCTGGGCAACGGTGTCCCCTGGTGGGTAGAGAAGGACTTCCGAGCCTACCTACAGCCTACCGTGTCCTTCGGCCCAACAGGGCCTTTCGATGCCTATCCGTAACAACGTCCTTGTCGCCAACACCTAGCTGTCGGAGAAGGTAGCGCCCAGGCGGTCGATGAGGCTCGTCACTTGTTCGCCTCGTCCACGGCGCGCTCCATCTGGCGCACCCAGTGGGGTATGACGCGCAAGTAGTCGATATAGGGCTGATCCGGCACCAGCGGATAGATCACCGCGCCGTCACTGGTGATCGAATTGGACCAGCCCGAACCCTCCCCCATGCGCGCGTCGTCGAAGCGCGGCGTGAGCGGTCCGTTGGGCGGGTCGGCACCGGGATGGATGGCCATCGTGTAGGTCCGCCCATCCACCTGGCGGATGAACAGCGTTCCGTCGGGAAGCCAGTAGGGCTCGTAGGGCTGTCCTGTCGAGAGGGTCCAGCGCCGATCCAGCTTCGGCCACGGGCTCAGGTACATGTTGTTCGCCTTGTCGGCCCAGACCAGCCAGTGCCGGTCGGGTGAGATCCGGGCGAAGCCGGTGTTCTCGGGGATCACCGTGTCGATGCGAGCCGGCTTCACCGAAGCGTCGACCGCGATCACACCTGCGTCGCCGTTCTTGATCAACATCAGCGACGGATCCACGTATTGGATGAGCCACTTGCGCGACACGTCATTGGGCCACGTCAGCAGGACCCTCGGGGGCTCGGACGAGTTCAGACGCCGGCGCACGACCTGGGAGGAATCGGCACGCTGGCGAAGATAGACCAGGTCCTGGCCGCCGGATGCCCAGAACGGCGTCGACAGGTACGGGGCCTGGTCCAGCATCTCGTAGTTCCCGGTCTGGAGATCGTAGAGGCGCAGTTCCTGATCGCGCACTCCCTCGACGACGCTTGCCAACTCGCGTCCGTGCGGGCCGATGGCGAAGCGCAGGTACTCCGCGGGGCCCACCGGCAGGATCTCACGATTACCATCGAGGGCGCGGCGCACCATGACCTGCATCTGCATGTTGGCGCCCGGTGCGTACACGAGCGTGCCGTCCCGACTGACGTCCCAGAACCCGGCCCCGGTGTAGACCGGGGCCAGCACGCCGGTAACCAACGCCACCGAGCGTCCGACCAGCAGCGAGTCGCGGTCGACGAACTCCGTCGCCATGACGGTCCCGTCGATGGATGTGTACACGAGGTACTTCCCGTCGAAGGGGCGGAATCCGGCGCCTCTCAGGGGAACGCGCTCGCCTCGGGCCGTGATCTGCATGACGGGCCGCAACGTGAAAGGCTTCTGATCCACGTTGCCGACCACCGCGAACTTCTCCTCGCCGCCCCCGCAGATCACCTGGCTCGTAGAAAGCAACGAAGGCCACGGGCAGTAGTTCACGGGCAGATCTCGCACCGGTCCCGTCTGGGGATCCACCCAGCGCAGCCCGAAGTTGTCATGGTCGGCGTAGAAGAGCGTCCCGTTCTGCAGCCAGCCTCCCCCCCATGCGTCGGGGGACTCCGACACCTTGCTGGCCGCGCCGCCGGCGATGGGCATCACCCACAGGCCGCCGGACGGACTTATGAATGCAACCTGCTTGCCATCCGGCGAGATCTTCGGGGCCATGTACGGGGACGCCGCGGGGCCGGCGAGAGGACGGGCGGACGACCCCGTGAGGCTCCGGTACCGGAGCTCCCCCGTCCCGTCTGCCTTGCGGGCGACGTAGACCACGAAGGAACCGTCGGGTGACAGGGCGAAGATCGGCTGCGGGGCAAGGGCAACCGCCATCGGCGCGTTGAACGGCAGGCCGACGTCGAAGGGCTTCCGTTTTCCGGCGAAGGCGTGCCCCAGGGCGACTCCGAGAACGAGTATCGCGGCCGCGGTGATCGTCATGCTGATCCACCCGCGTGCGCTCCGGCGTGAGCCGTCGCGGGCGGCGTCCAGACCGACCCCAGGCGCCTGATGCCGGAACCCAGGATCCGCCAGGGCATAGGCGAACGCCTTGGCGCTCTCGAAGCGGTCGGCCGGCAGCTTCTCCAACGCCTTCGACAACGCCGCCGCCACGTTCGGCGGCACCGACTTGCGCACCTCCGCCACCGGTCGCGCCTCGTCGGCGATGATCTTCACGATGATCTGCTGCGCGGAGCTTCCCGTGTGCGGCGGATCGCCCGTGAGCATCTCGTACAGCACACTCGCCAGCGAGTAGACGTCCGAGCGACCCGTGATCTCCTTGTCCGCCGTCGCCTGCTCCGGGCTCATGTAGTGCGGCGTGCCCAGGCTCATGCCCGTCTCGGTCATCCGGCCGCCGGCCGCGGCGCTCACCGCCAGCGCTATCCCGAAGTCTGCCACCACCGGCCGGCCCGCGTGCAGCAGGATGTTCTCCGGCTTGATGTCGCGGTGCACCACCCCGTGCTCGTGTGCGTACTGGAGCGCCTCCGCGATCTCGGTGGTGACGTGCACCGCCTGCTGCACCGGGAGCTGCCTTTCGCGGTCGAGCCTGTCGCGCAGCGACTCGCCCTCCACGTACGGCATCACGTAGTAGAGGAAGTGGTCGGCCTCGCCCGAGTCGAAGAGCGGCAGGATGTTCGGGTGCTGCAGTGCCGCCGTCGTCTTGATCTCCGCCACGAAGCGCTCGGCGCCCAGAACGGCCGCCAGCTCCGGCTTGAGCACCTTGATGGCGACCTGACGGTCGTGCTTGAGATCGCGCGCCAGGTAGACCGTCGCCATGCCGCCCTCGCCGAGCTCGCGCTCGATCGAGTAGCGGTCGGCGAGGGCGGCCGCGAGGCGGGCGGGAATCTCGCTCATGAGCCCCCCTGCCCCTTGAGCTTGGCCCGCAGCTCGGGCAACCAGTTGCGCACGAGCACGAGGCGGGCCGGCGGGGCGGCAGCATTCGCCGAGTCCGCCACCGGACGGACCATGATGAACCGGCGGTCGTCGGGCGTGACCGCGTAGAAGTGGCTCTGGAAGTTGGCCGCGTACCCGCGGGCGTCGAAGAGCCGGTGGTGGGCTCCCGCGGAGAAGGTGGAGCCGGCGGTGACGTCGACGGCGATCATCTCCCCGGCGGCGTTGCGGTAGAAGAGCTGGCGCCCGTCGTGCGACCACTCGGGCTCCGTGCCGCCGTCGCTCGAGATGGGCCAGAGCCCGTCCCCCGTGGCGGGGAACGGACACACGTAGATCTCCATGCGCCCCGAGGACGAGGACGAGGACGTGTAGGCGAGCCAGCGGCCGTCGGGCGACAGGGCCGGGCCGTACTCCTGGGCACCGGTGGCGGCCAGGGGCACCGGCGTGGTGTCGCCGCTCGTGCGCACGGCCAGGATGTCCCCGTTGCCCGCGTCTCCGTCGCTCGTACGGTAGACGATCCACTGCCCGTCGGGCGACCACAGCCCCTCCCAAACGGCACGCTTCTCCGCCATCGGCACAGGCGCGGGCCGCCCGCCGCCGTCCGCGCTGCGCTCCCATAGGCGCGCATCGCTGCTCCCCGAGGCGTAGAGCACCTTGTGCCCATCGGGCGACCACGCAGGCCGGATATTGATTCCCGCCCCCAGGGAGGTGAGACGCGTCGTGGGCCCGGCTCGCACCGGCACAACGACGAGGTCCGTCCGGCCGGTCGTGCTGTCCCGCACACTCAGGGCGACCTTCGCGCCGTCGGGAGAGAGCGCCAGGCCACCCGTCGCCGCCACCGGCGCGCTCCAGCCACTGTCGAGCGGGACCACATCCGACCCGTCGCGGGACACCGCGACCACCTCGGAAGCCTGCTCGGTCGTCGTCCCACCCCGGACGTACAGCATGGTGCCGTCCCGGCCGAGGGCGACGTCGCCGACGCCGGCCAGGAGCGACACCGACGGGCCTGCCAGCTCGAGCCTGCCCCGGTCGAAGGCGGCGGCGTAGAGCCCTCCGTCGGTGCTGGTGTAGACGAGGTCCCCGCCCGGCACGACCCAGGCTCCCGTGGCTCCCTGGACGAGC
Source organism: uncultured Gemmatimonadales bacterium (assembly GCA_963751265.1). Taxonomy (GTDB): domain Bacteria; phylum Gemmatimonadota; class Gemmatimonadetes; order Longimicrobiales; family Gaopeijiaceae; genus SZUA-318. Next base: position 39,813 of record CAVVTU010000012.1, read on the forward strand.
GTGCGCACCGCACCGGTCGAGACGTCGACCACGATCTCGTTCGCACCCCGCGTGCCTCCGCCCACCGCCGCCATGACCGCGTTGGATCCAGGTACCGGCGCCATGTGCTTGTAGATGAGGGCTCCGCCCAGCGAGTCGGTCAGGAGCGTCGTCGCCCCACCGTCCGCGGAGGTGCGGAAGAGCCGCAAGCCGGAGCGACCGCCGAAGACGATCGTGCCGTCGTCCAGCCACGCCGTGCCATAGCCCGCCGCGGAGTCCGACATCGTGACGGGCGCGCCCCCACCGCGCGCCAACCGCATCAGTCTGAGGTCGGCGTAGATGATCCATCGCCCGTCCGGCGAGAACGATGGTGCCGGCTCGAAGCCGCCGGCCTGGTGCGTCAGCTCGGCGAGGGGGCGCGGATCGACCTCTCCGCGCTCCTTGATCCAGAGCTTCCGACCGCCCACAGTGTCCGTGTACACGATGGCCGAGCCGTCCGGCGCGATCGCAGCGCCCCCGGCGATCATGCCGGGAAGCGTCGGGCCCAGCAGGACGGTCTCGCGGGAGGCGGGAGCCGGCGTCGGACCCGGCCGGAGCCATCCCCAGATCGCAGCCACGAGCAGGACGGCCGCAGCGCCTGCGAACGGGATCGCGGCGCGCTGCCTCCACGTCGCCCTCGCGGCCCCCGGCCCGGCGCCGGCCGCTCCCACCGCCCCGTGCCGGAACGCCGCATCCGCCAGCGCATCCGCGAAGGCCTTTGCGCTCTCGAACCGGTCCGCCGGCAGCTTCTCCAGCGCCTTGGCGAGGGCCGCCGCCACGTTCGGCGGCACCGACTTCCTCACCTCCCCCACCGGTCGTGCCTCGTCGGCGATGATCTTCACGATGATCTGCTGTGCGGAGCTCCCCGTGTGCGGTGGGTCCCCGGTCAGCATCTCGTACAGCACGCTCGCCAGCGAGTAGACGTCCGAGCGGCCCGTGATCTCCTTGTCCGCCGTCGCCTGCTCCGGGCTCATGTAGTGCGGCGTCCCGAGGCTCATGCCCGTCTCGGTCATCCGGCCGCCCGCCGCCGCGCTCACCGCCAGCGCGATCCCGAAGTCCGCCACCATCGGACGCCCGTCGTGCAGCAGGATGTTCTCCGGCTTGATGTCCCGGTGGATCACCCCGTGCCGGTGCGCATAGTCCAGCGCATCCGCCACCTCCCGGGCGATCCGTACCGCTTCGTCCACCCCCAGCTGCGTCTCACGGTCGAGCTTGTCCCGCAGCGTCTCGCCCTCGATGTAGGGCATCACGTAGAAGAGGAATCCGTCGGCCGTCCCCGAGTCGAAGAGGGGGAGGATGTGCGGGTGCTGAAGTTGCGCCGTTGTGGTGATCTCCTGGATGAAGCGCTCGGCACCCAGGACGGCGGCCAACTCGGGCTTCAGGACCTTGATGGCCACCTGGCGCTGGTGCTTCAGGTCCTCGGCCAGGTAGACCGTGGCCATGCCGCCCTCACCGAGCTCGCGCTCGATCGAGTAGCGGCCGGACAGGGCGGCGGACAGGCGGGCGCCAACGTCAGCCATGGGCGTCCCTCGGGCCGGCGGTCGGCCAACCTGTGGGCGTAGCCCACGCCTCGGGCCCGTTCACTTCCCCGACTCCTGTTCGGCGGACAGCCGCTTCAGCCTCGCGAACCAGCCCGTCATCAGGTACAGGTGGTCGGAGGCTGGAGGCATCGGCAGACGCCGGAGCGCGAAGAACCGCGAGCCGTCGCGGCTCACGTCGTACATGCGCAGAGGTTGTGCGACGGAGAGGTGCGACGTGAACAGCAGGTGTGCGGCGCCAGGCGCCACACTGGTGTCCGCGCTCACGGCGACGGACATCACGCGGACTTCGGCATTCCCCAGGCTGTCCGCCGTCGTCGAGCTCTCGAGGTAGATCAGCTCCCTGCCACCCCGGGTCCACGCCGGCGAGATGCCGCCTTCCGCGGACACCTTCCAGCGGCGGTCGAGCGTGGGCCACGGAGAGACGAAGACGTCCCGCTGACCGCTCTGCGGCTCGGTCGCAACGTAGGCGAGCCACTTCCCGTCCGGCGAGGGCGTCGGGTACTCTGCGCTCTTCGGCAGGTCCGGGACGGAGTCCGGCGCGCCGTCGGAGGCGTCGAGCGCCACCAGCCGACGACGGGAGGGGTGCATCGCATAGACCTTCGAGCCGTCGGGCGAGGAGAACGCCGGATAGACCTGACCGGCAAACGGGCGCCCGATATCACGTGGCTCCCCGGCGCCGTCCGCCTGGAGCGAGACGAGCCTCGTGGAATCCGCACCCCCGACCATCGTGACGACCCGGCGGCCGTCCGTCGACCAGACCGTCCACAACTGCAGCCCATGAGTCGGCAGGGTGTGGGCCGTGCCGCGCCTCAGGTTGTAGACCTCCAGGGACGGGTGCGAGCCGATCGAGGCCAGGGCGAGCCGGTGGCCGTCGGGAGAGAGGCGCGCGGAGAGGAAGAAATGCTGGCCAGCGCCAGGAAGCGGGGTGGTGTGCCCGTGCCGGTCCAGCTCCACGACCTCGCGGCGGCTGTCCGGGTCGACGCCCCCGGGAATCCACGCCAGCTGGCCGAGGGGGGAGAACGCGACCTGCATCGCCCCGGTGGAGGTGTCGTCCGAGCCGCTGTTGGCGGATTCCATCACGTCCGGAAGCACGGCGAAGGGGGTCCCGGTGACCTCGTGGGTCCGGCGGTCGAAGGGCACGGACATGAGCGTGCCGTCGCGGACGAAGATCAGGTGCCCGGTGGGTACGAAGCGGGCGTCCGCCCCGTGCCGGACGAGGATCCTGGGCCGGCCGCCGTTCAGCGGGAGCCACTCCACGTCGGAGTCGAAGGGCGCGTTGTGGGTGATATGTGTGAACAACAGGGACTTCCCCCCGGGGAGGAAGTGCGGAAGCACGGCTTGCGGACCCAGGAGCGTGTCGGGCCGCGCGGCCCCGAGCAGAACCAGCCCGTCCGTCTTGAGCCCGACCACGATACGGTCGTGGGGGCCCCAGCTCGCGCCCGTGATCCTGCCGATCGCGGCGATTGCGGTGGACGGTCCGCCGGTCGCCGGCACCCGGCGCAGGTAACCGGCGGACCAGTACCCGATGAAGCGCCCGTCGGGCGAGAAGAAGGGAGACTGGGCGTCCGTCACGCCGGGGATGGCCGTGGACGTCCGACTGTCCAGGGGGCGCAGCAGGAGGCGGCCGCCCGGACCCGTGTACACGAGCGTGCGTCCGTCCGGCGAGAAGGCGAACGCCGTGCGCGAGGGACGGCCGACGTTCCGGGCCCGGTCGAGCGGCGTACCGGAAATCGAGTCGTGTTCACCGAACGGGACCTCCATCACCATCGGCGGCGTGAGCGCGCGGCGGGCGGATCGCGTCGGCCACAGCGACACCGCGAGGGCCGCGACCGCGAGCGCGGCGAGGGCCGCCGTGGCAGCCGCCACGCGCTTCCAGCGGCGAACTTCGCCGACGCCGCTCGCGGCCTTGCCGGCCTCCGCTCCGTGCCGGAATCCAGAATTGGCCAGCGCGTCGGCAAACGCCTTGGCGCTCTCGAACCGGTCCGCCGGCAGCTTCTCCAGCGCCTTCGACAACGCCGCCGCCACGTTCGGCGGCACCGACTTGCGCACCTCCCGCACCGGCCGCGCCTCGTCGGCGATGATCTTCACGATGATCTGCTGCGCCGAGCTCCCCGTGTGCGGCGGATCCCCGGTCAGCATCTCGTACAAGACGCTCGCCAGCGAGTACACGTCGCTCCGGCCGGTGATCTCCTTGTCCGCCGTCGCCTGCTCCGGGCTCATGTAGTGCGGCGTGCCGAGCGACATGCCCGTCTCGGTCATCCGCCCGCCCGCCGCCGCGCTCACCGCCAGGGCGATCCCGAAGTCCGCCACCATCGGCCGGCCGTCGTGCAGCAGGATGTTCTCCGGCTTGATGTCCCGGTGGATCACCCCGTGCCGGTGCGCGTAGTCCAGCGCGTCCGCCACCTCGCGGGTGATCCGCACCGCCTCGTCCACCCCCAGCTGCGTCTCACGGTTCAGCTTGTCCCGCAGCGTCTCGCCCTCGATGTAGGGCATCACGTAGAAGAGGAATCCGTCGGCCGTGCCCGAGTCGAACAGCGGCAGGATGTGCGGGTGCTGGAGCTGGGCGGTGGTGGTGATCTCCTGCACGAAGCGCTCGGCCCCCAGGACCGCCGCCAGCTCGGGCTTCAGAACCTTGATCGCCACCTGGCGCTGGTGCTTCAGGTCCTCGGCCAGGTACACCGTGGCCATGCCGCCCTCTCCGAGCTCGCGCTCGATGCGGTAGCGGTCGGCCAGGGCCTGAGCCACTCGCTCCGCCACGCTATCCACGGGTGCTCATCCGCATCGGCTCATCGACCTCCGGAGGGGCCCATTTGCGCGGCCAGTTCGCTGCCCCATCCGTAGACGATGTCGTACTCCGGGGTCCGGGTACTCCGGACCATCAGCAGCCGGGTGCCGTCCGGCGATACGTCGTAGTTGGCGTGTGGGTTCGGGGCGAAGGCGTAGGTGTCGGCAAAGAGGTCGGTGCGACCGGTGACGGTGAATCCGCCGGCCTTGCTCACGGATGCGGCGACGACATGGCGACCGTCGCGGTAGAAGATCCGCTTCCCGTCCCGCGCCCACACGGGCTCGGTACCGCCCGAGACGGAGATCTGCACCTGGCCGCCGGGGCCCGGAAACGGTTGCACCACGACCTGCGACGTTCCCGATGCGTCGGTCACGAATGCCACCCAATGCCCGTCGGGGGAGACGCGCGGCTGCGCTTCCACGAATCGCGTCGCCGCAACGGGGTGGGACGCCGTGTCGCCTTCGAGCGCCCGATACATGATATCGGCCTGGGTCACCCCCCCATCGTCCACCTGGTAGACGAGGGTCTTGCCGTCCGGTGTGATCACGCCCTCGAAGAAGCTGTGCGACTCGGCCGCCTGCAACGGCGTCGCCGGCGCGCTCTGGTCGGCGGGCTGCCACCAGATCGCCGTCGGGCCGCCGCGATCCGAACGATAGAGCACGCGACGGCCATCGGGAGTCCACTCGGGGCGATCGTTCTGGGTGCCGGAATTGGTGATCCGCGTCGGCGTGCGCGACGCGAGGTCGTAGAGCAGGATATCCGAGCGCCCTTCGGACCCCACCGCCACCGCGATGCGCTTCCCGTCCGGGGAGAGCCGAGGGAAGGCGTAGGCTTCCGGCTTGGACAGCAGCGGAGTGAATCGACCCTGGAGATCCACCCAACCCAGCGTCCCATCCCGGGTTGCCGGCCGGTACACCAATGTCCCGGTAGGCGACATGGCCGACATGCTGGCTCCGGCCAGCGTCGTGGCGATCGTGGGCCCGAGGGCCACGGGCGTGCCCGTCGCCCTTCCGCCGTCGAGATCGAAGGGAACGCCCATGAGGGCGCCGGAGGGCAGGACGTAGACGAGGGTCCCATCCATGTACCCGAGCACATCCAGGAGCGTCATGTCGAATCGTCGGACCGCCCCCGTCTCCAGCGTCACCTCGGCCAGACGGGTCTCGGCCAGCCCCTCCGCCCGCGTAATGGTGAACAGCGCCGTCTTTCCGTCCGGCAGCGCGAGCGGCTGCCTGTAGGATTCACTTGCGGGGGAGTCCACCCTGGCCAGCAACCGCGACGCGCCGCCGTCCTCCGGAAACACGACAAGGCCGGGCGCGGCGGCGACGATGATCACACCGGACGCGCTCCACGATATCCCGATGGAAGGGGCCCCGGCGTCGCCGACCTGCACCGGTGCGCCCCCCGAAGCCTGAACCTTCCAGACCACGGTTCCGGCGAGATAGGCGATCCACTTGCCGTCGGGCGAAAAGCAGGGCTGCTGTGCCCCGCCCGTACCGGCAATCACGCGGGCATTGCTCTCACTGAGCGGCCGGAGGTACAACCGCGACGTACCCGTCGAATCCTGAAGCGCGTAAGCGACGACGCTTCCGTCCGGGGAGACGGCCACGTTCGTGCCGAGGCCCGCGTTGGTGATGAGCATCGTCGAGGGCAACCCGATCCTGAGCCGCACCACGGGACGCGGCGCCTCGCGGTGGGCGGCGCGCCACTGCGACACCGCGAGCCCGGCGGTGGCCACCAGCGCCGCCGCAAGGCCGAGCACAAGCGGGTGACGGGTCAACCTGCCGACCGTCACGGCACCGCCCGGGAGGGCGCCCGTCGTCGCCGTGGAGAAGTGCACGTCCGCCAGCGCATCGGCGAACGCATTCGCGCCCTCGAACCGGTCGGCCGGCAGCTTCTCGAGCGCCTTCGAGAGCGCAGCGGCCACGTTCGGCGGCACCGACTTGCGGAGCTTCGTGACCGGCTGTGCCTCCTCGGCGATGATCTTGGCGATGATCTGCTGCGCCGTCCTGCCCGTGTGCGGCGGGTCCCCGCTGAGCATCTCGTACAGCACGCTCGCCAGCGAATAGACGTCGCTCCGGCCCGTGATGTCCTTCTCCGCCGTCGCCTGCTCCGGGCTCATGTAGTGCGGCGTGCCGAGGCTCAGGCCGGTCTCCGTCATGCGCCCACCCGCCGCCGCGCTCACCGCCAGGGCGATCCCGAAGTCCGCCACCATGGGACGGCCATCGTGCAGGAGGATGTTCTCGGGCTTGATGTCGCGGTGTACCACCCCGTGTGAGTGCGCGTAGTCGAGTGCCTCGGCCACCTCCGTCGTGATGCGGACCGCCTCGTCCACGCCGAGCTGCTTCTCGCGGTCGAGCCGGTCGCGCAGCGACTCGCCCTCCACGTACGGCATCACGTAGAACAGGAGCCCATCAGCCTCGCCCGAGTCGAACAGCGGCAGGATGTGCGGGTGCTGGAGCTGCGCGGTGGTGGTGATCTCCTGGACGAAGCGCTCGGCGCCCAGGACGGCGGCCAGCTCGGGCTTGAGCACCTTGATGGCCACCTGGCGCTGGTGCTTCAGGTCCTCGGCGAGGTACACCGTGGCCATGCCGCCCTCACCGAGCTTGCGCTCGATGCGGTAGCGGTCGGAGAGGGCGTTGGTCAGGCGGGAGGGCAGGTCGGTCATCGGCGTCGGCAAGATGCGACGCCACCGTGGTTTGTGCCAGCATCCGGGTTGGCGCAGGACGCTCTGTGCTCCTCGGCTCGCCCCCGCTTTGCGTCCTGCGTTGCGCGCAGTCCGCGCGGCTTCTCCTCCCGCCGAGAAACACAAAAGGCCCGGGCCAGTTGGCCCGGGCCGATCATGGAGGCGGCGGGAGTCGAACCGGTGTGGGTGTGAGCGGCCCAATCCGGCGATGTGCCTACTGCCGCAAGGTATCTGGGGCGTCTCGACTCCAAGGGTGTGAGGTCGGGTGTGGGATCCCCGAGGCGTAGACGCATGTCCATCCAGGGCCGATCGGCCCATGGCGTCGCCCGGTGAGCCGGGCCACCGTCGGCCATGGCGACTCCGGCCAAGCGACTCTTCCGGCCCCTTCCCTCACCTGCCAGGCCATCGCGTCCGGCCACCTCGCCCACGTATCGACCGCGGCGCCCGACTGCCACGCCGCTCTATCCGGTCGTCCAACACCACCTGGAGACCTTCCTCGCCCACGCCGCCGAAGCCGACCCTCTGGGTAACGGCGTGCCCTGGTGGGTCGAGAAGGACTTCCGGGGCTACCTGCGCTGCGGCGTCCTCGCCCACGGGTTCGCTCGGGCTCGCTGTGAGGATTGCGGCCACGAGCGACTGATCCCCTTCTCCGGCAAGGGCCGCGGGATCTGCCCCTCCTGCAACACGCGACGCATGGCGGAACTCGCCGCTCACCTGACGGATCACGTGCTGCCCCATCTCCCCATCAGGCAGTGGGTCCTCTCGGTCCCCAAGCGCCTCCGGCCCTTCCTGCATCATAACCCTGACATCGCGGGCGCCGTCCTCCGCGACCACGCTTCGCGCGGTGCCCTCCTGCGTGCCATCCGCACCACGCTCCGCCACGCCAGCCCCGGGGCGCCCTCCGACGCCCAGCTCGGCGCCGTCAGCTTCCTGCACCGCTTCGGCTCCTCGCTCAACGCCCATCCCCACTTCCACGTGGTCGTGCTCGACGGCGTCTTCTCCCGGCGCGAGGACGGGGAGGCTCACTTTCGCGAAGCCAGCCTCTTCCAGCCCGAGCACTGGCTCCGGCTCCAAGGCGTCCTTCAGCGTCGCGTCCTGCGATACTTCCGCAACCACGGACTACTCGATGAGCTCCACACCCTCGACATGCTCTCCTGGCAGGGCTCCGGTGGGTTCAGTATCGACGCGGGGCCCCCGCGCAATGCATGCATTGCGTGGGGTAGGGCGCCTCTGTGCGCATCGAGGGTGAGGACCGCGCCGGCCTCGAGCGCCTCCTGCGCTATTGTGCCCGCCCGCCCTTCGCTCTCGAACGCCTTCATGCCCTCGCCGGCCTGGCATCCCTGGCCTCTCCCGACGCGCGCCTTCTGTATCGGTTTCCCAAACCCAGGGCACCCACCGAAGGTGGGTCTGACGGGCGCACCGAGATCGTCCTCTCGCCTCTCCAGCTCCTCGAGCGCCTCGTTGCGTTCGTGCCACCGCCGCGCATGCACCGCCACCGCTACCACGGCGTCCTGGCGCCCCATGCCCGCCTGCGCGCCGTCGTCGTCGCTATCGGTCGATCCCCGGCCGAGATGCCCTGCCCTGCCGATGGTGTAACACCCCAGCCCGTGCCCGGTGACCTGGATGAGCTTCCTCGCTCCGCCAGCCCAGCGCGGATCCGCTGGGCCGTGCTCCTCGCCCGGATCTATGAGGTCCTGCCGCTCCTCTGCCCGGGCACCGCGCGAAGCGTGGTCGCAGTGGGTCCATGAAGATCCTCGCCTTCATCACCGATCGGCCGGTCGTCTCCGCCATCCTCGTTCACCTCGACCTTCCCAACAAACCCCCGCCCCTCGCACCTGCGCGCGGCCCACCCCAGCCTATCCGTCGGGCGTCGTGTCCTTCCTGGCCGGCGCCCACCTTGAGCAGCTCCGCGCACGCGACGCCTTCCGGATAGGGAAGGTCCGAGTCGGTCACCAGCGCGCGGCGGAGCGGGATCGTGTACATCACCCCCAGCACGCCGCCGGAGGCGCAGATGGCGAACGTCACCCAGAAGGGAAAGCCCGTCCACCATCCCACGATGATCAGGCCCGGCAACACGAAGATGATGGCGGACAGCGTGCCGGCGGCGGAGGCCACCGTCTGCACGATGTTGTTCTCCTGGATGGTCGAGTCATGAAAGCTGCGCAGGATCGCCATGGAGATCACGGCGGCGGGGATCGACGTGGAGAACGTGATGCCTGCCTTCAGACCGAAGTAGACGTTGGCCGCCGTGAAGATCACCGTGATGATCACACCGAGGACGAGTCCCCGGACTGTCAGCTCCTTGTCTGACATCGCAGAAAACTCCGGTCGTGTGGTGGTTCGCCCTGCTCCGGTCCCAGCTCCACGATCGGCAACCTACGTCACCGGCTCCAATCGCGCCCGGGGGGGCTCACTCCGACCCACAAGGGACCGCGCCTACCGCGATGCTCGGCGTCGACTTCGCCGAGGCGGCCTCGCTGGTGTCGTGCAGGTGAAACGCCGACCACGGACCGCCCCCGGCATGCTTACTTGGCAGGGACCGCCGAAGGCTGCTTGGGTACCCATTCGCCGAGCGCAGCCGACAGCTCGACGGACTTGAACGGCTTCGACAAGTAGCCGTTCATGCCCGCGGCGAGACACCTCTCCTTGTCACCCTGCATCGCGTTCGCGGTCAGGGCGATGATGGGGATGTGGCGCGCGTCACCGCTCATCCTGCGGATGTGCTCGGTGGCCTCGTACCCGTCCATCACCGGCATCTGGCAGTCCATCAGGACAATGTCGAACGACTCCGTGGCCACCTTCTTCAGCGCCTCCTGCCCGTCCGCGACGACGGCGACGTGGTGGCCCATATTCTCGAGCATCTGGGTGGCCAGCATCCGATTCACCTCGTTGTCCTCCGCCAGGAGGACTCGCGCGCCAGGCATGCCCGTCCCGGGCGCCTTGGCAGGCGCGGCAACCGGCACTTCCCGTTCGACCTCACGCACTTCCCCGCCCAGGCACGCCACCACGGCGCGCCGCAGTTCAGATTGCCGGAAGGGCTTGGCCAGGAAGTCGCCAAAGCCGAGGTCCGATGCGGTCTGACGTTCGCTCGGCCCCACCTCGGAGGCCGCCAGCAAGAGACCCGGGGCCACGAAATCGTCCTGGGCTCGAAGTGCTCTGGCGACATCGAACCCGCTCATTCCCGGCATCTGCAGGTCGAGGATGACCAGCTCGTAGGGCTCGCCACGGGCTGCCGCCGTCCGGACCATCTCGACGACGAGCCCCGGTAGGGCGATGGCCTCCGGGCGCATGCCCCATGATTCCATCGCCCGCACGAGGATCCGGCGGTTGATGTCATGGTCATCCACCGCGAGGACGCGGCGACCCATGAGGGGAATCGTGCCTTCAACCTCCACGGGCACCACCAGGTCGTCTCGCCTGCCCAAGCGAGCGGTGAACCAGAACGTGCTTCCTCGACCCGGTTCGCTGTCGACACCCATTTCTCCGCTCATCAGCTCCGCCAGCCTTCGCGAAATCGCCAGGCCGAGGCCGGTGCCACCGAATCGGCGGGTGGTCGAACTGTCAGCCTGCGTGAACGGCTGGAACAAAGTGCGGACAACCTCCGGGGAAATCCCGATGCCGCTGTCCGTGATGGCGATGCGAACCATGACGTCATCGGAAGACGCCTCCAGGACCGAGAGTTCCACGCTGACCTCGCCCTCTTCCGTGAACTTGATGGCGTTACCAAGGAGGTTGAGCAGCACCTGTCTGATCCGGCTCGGGTCGCCCGACACCCCTCTCGGCACATCGGGTTCGATGATGCACCCGACGCCCAGGCCCTTGTCTGCCGCCTTGTGTGCCAGGAGGCCCACGGCCTCTTCGACGGTCGCCAAGAGGTCGAAATCGATATGCTCGATGGAGAGCCGCCCCGCTTCCGCCTTCGAGAAGTCGAGGATGTCGTCGATGATGGCGAGCAGGGCGTCTCCCGACCTCCGGATGGTCTCGACGTACTCCCGCTGTTCCGTGTCCAGAGGGGTATCGAGCACAAGCTCGGTAAACCCCAGGACTCCGTTCATGGGCGTACGGATCTCGTGGCTCATGGTCGCCAAGAACTCGCTCTTGGCGCGGACGGCAGCCTCCGCAGCCTCCTTGGCCTCCATGAGTTCGGCAGTTCGATCGATCACCCTGACCTCCAACGTGTCCCGGGCCTCGTTCACCGCGGCGGCCTTGGCCTGGATCTCCCCCAGCATGCCGTTGAATGCATCCGTGAGAAGCCCTACCTCGTCGTCGTTGTGTTTGACGGCGCGTAACGAATAGTCACCCCCCGCCCGCACGCGACTCGCGACCTCGGCCAGATGCCGAATCGATCCGGTGATCGTGCCCTGAAACAGCCGCGACAGCACCAGCACCAGGCCGGTCGTGGTGGCCAGCACCATGGCCATGATGCCCAACAGGTTTCTCAGGCGCTCCTGCAGGGCCGTGAGGTCGGACCTCAGGTAGACCATGCCGACCCGGTCGCCGCCGCGCATGATCGGCCAGAAGACATCCAGATGGTCGGACTCGAATGAGTGCCCGGGCTCCAACGAGGTCGTCGGCACCTTCGAGACGTCGGCCCCAGGGCGCGTATAGACCGCGAACAGCGCTCCGGATGCGTCGTAGACGGCGGCCGCCGTCACATGCCGCTCGTACGTCGAGCTCGCGAGCGTCTGCTCGGCCGCGCCCACGTCGAGGAAGTCCAGGGGCGCCAGGAGGTTGGCGCCGAGGGTTGCGGCATGGCTTTCCAGTTGGCGTGGCAGGTCGTTGCGAAGCGTCGCCCGGTCGAACACGGCGACGGATACGGACGACAGTGACAGCGCCAGTGCCGTGATGCCCACGACGACGAACGTCAGTTTCCACGTGATGGGAAGGTCCCCGAACCGCTTCATGAGCGAGGTCCTGCTTCGTCTCCCACAATTCGGGCCAGGCGGAGCAACTGGGAACTGAGGCGCAACCCCGACTCTTCCGTCGTTCTGCGGTTCACTTCGAACCGCATCCTCCGGTCCTCGAGCACGAAGTTGATCATCCCTCCCCGCGCGGCAAAGCCGTCTGCGTAGCCTACCGTGAGGACCGGGAGCCCCTCCACGACTTTGAGGCCCCTCGCGATCTCGATCGGATCAGTCGACCCCATGTACAGGACGGAGAGGTCTTCCACCTGATCGAGGCGCACGAGCACGCGGACCTCGATGGTCCGCCCGCCCACGGTCCGCCCCTCCACCATCGAGGTGGCGGCCGCCGCGAGTTCGGGGTCTTGGTAGATTCCGATCAGGAGCGAAGCTCTGTGGGTCGGAACAGGGTCGGAGGGCCATGAGACATACTGGATGAAGTTGAAGAGAAAGGCCGCTCGCAATCGCGCGTCTGTCGCGTCCTGGGCGGCGATCCCCGCCGGGAGCAACACAGCCAGCAGCAACGCCGCCGACAGTTGGCGGCTCTTGCTCGAGCCGACCCGATGCCGCAAGACGTTCACTCGGCGGGCCCTCAGAAGCGGACCGAAAGGGATGTCGAGAAGCTCGGCGGGATCAGCGAAGCGAACGACGTCCCAAATTCGGGAACGAACCAGCGGCGTTCGCCGGCGAACATGTTGCGACCACTCACCGCGACCTCCACGAAAGGCGACACGGCCCAACTGACCTTCGCGTCCATCGCGGTGCCGCCGTCGATACCCAGCCCCTTCAGTGCGCTTACGTACCGAACAGCGACATCTGCCTCGAGGTCACCGAGAAGGGTTGCCGTCGAGCGGAACCGCACCTGATGTCTGGGCGCCCTGCCCTGGGCGAGCCCCGTGGCGGCCTCGGTTACGCCGTCCTTCAACCTCAAGTGGTCGTCCATGTGCGCATACGAGCCCTCCAGAACCCATCCGGTGAGGGGCTCGACACGCACGATGGCCTCACCACCGATCACGCTCCCCTCCCCGCCGTTGACGACAGGCAACCGGAGGGTGAAATAGCCGGGCGGAGGCGTCGGCGTGAACTCGGGAGCATCCGACCCAAAGACCATCAGGCCATCGTATCGGTTCACGAACCCGGACAGATCCAGTGTCAGCCGGGGAATCGGGTTGAGTCGATAGCCTACCTCATAGGCCGTCAGTCGCTCGACACCCACGTCACCGCCCTGGAGGCTCACATAGGCCAGTTGGGTGCTGGAGACGGGGAAGATCGCGACGTCGAAGCTGGCGTCGTGATCCAGGCGCGTGGGAACCCGTACGGCGCGGGAAACGCTCGCCCAGAGGGTCTGCTCTCGAGAGGGCAGCACAAGCAGACTGATCTTGGGCTGGACTTCCCACCCTGTGTAGCCGGTCCGCTCCACCTTGGTGCCCAGGGTCACGCGCAACCTGTCCGAAGCGAGCGAGATCTGGTCCTGCGCGAACACATTGACGACATCCTCTTTCTGCCGCGCCGGCTCGAAGTTGAAACCGAACTCGGTGTCGGACGTGTCCTCCTGGGCGACGTGCCGATAACCGACCCCCCAGATCAGGTTCTGCCGCGCCCCCAGACCCACGTCGTGCTGGATCTCTACGTCCAGCGTCTGCTCTTTCCCGTCGAGTCGTGTGCTGGGCCGGGACTTCCGGTCGAAATACGCCTGGAGCGTGAGGGATGAACCGCCTTCGAAGCTGTGCCGGACCCGGGCAAGCACGTGGCCGCCGTTGTTCCGACTCGAGTTGGCGACTACCGCAACGAACGGAGGGGTCGCCACGGGGAAGGAGACCAGACTTCCGAAGTCGCTGTCGAACACGTCTCCGGACACGGTGACGGTGGACCGCCCGCCGCTCCAGTCGAACCGTCCACCCACGCGCCTGATCCAGGAACCGTCCTCACCCGGGCCGCCTGTGGCCGCTTCCAACTCGGCCATGGACTTGTAGCTCGCGTATATCCGTGCGGCAGCACCGTCGCCCAACGAGATCGAGTGGCTGGCTGTGATCTCCCTTCGAGTCGAGCCGATCTGGGCGTGGACCGCGGTGCCATCGTCGGAGGCAGCTGGGCGGGTCACTATGTTGATGACCCCGTTGACCGCGTTGGATCCCCACAGCGTCGCCCCCGGCCCGCGGATCACCTCGATCCGTTGGATCTCGCTCATGGGGATATCCACCTCCTCCCAGTAGACCCCACCGAAAACGCGCGAATACACCGAACGGCCGTCCAGGAGGACCAGAAGGTTGTTTCCGTAGAGGCCCGTGAGGCCCCTCGACCCGACCGCCCACTCGTTCGCGTTGACCTGGGCGACATGCAGGCCGGGCACCATCGCCAGGGCCTCCGGTAGCGTGTTGACGGAGGCGCGACGCAGATCCTGGGCGGTCAGCACATACACCGCCGCAGGTGCGTTGAAGAGACGCTCGTCCCGGCGCGAGACGCTGCTCACCTCCAACTGCATGAGTTGCTCGAGGGATAGCTCGATGAGGGAGTCAGGGCTCTCCTGGGCACCGAGCCGTTCGCACAACGGGGCTGCAAGCAGCGCAAGCCCGGCGACGGCAACGACAGGGAATCGAGAGGCTAGCATCGTCGACCGCCGCTCTAGAGGGAGGCACGGAGCGTCGACCGAACCGAGCCGGAGCGCCGGCGCGCTCCGGTCGGGCCTGCTGCATGATGAGAACGCGCAAGAGAACGCTCGCGGGATGCACGGTGGGCGGCCATCGCCCGATCGGCCTAGCCCGATCGGGCGATGGTTACCCGCCACCGACCTGGCTATGCATTCATCTTGGGTGTCGTGTGCTCCCAAGGGCCGGTTCGAGTCCGCGCGCGAGAATCCCCGAAACTGACCACGTGCGGGAGAGTGCGGCGTGCCACATGGATAGACGGGCGTTGTTGAAGGCTGGAGCGGCGGCCCTGGTCACCAGCCGGTTTCCCGCCCCGAACCTTCGCACGCGGTCTCGACCCACCCTGCGGGTCCTGGGCACGCACGTGACGTTGCGCGACGAAATCCGGACGAGAGCCCAGAACGACCTCGGCATCAACCTCGAATTCTCTCCTGGAGGCGATGCCGAGATTCTCCATCAGGCGTCCACGCAGCCCGGATCGTTCGACGTCTATGAGCAATGGTCCAACAGCATCAAGGTGCTGTGGCGGGCGGGCACCATCCAGCCGCTCGACATCGGCAACATCCACTACTGGAACGAGATCAACGGATTGAGCAAGACGGGACGCCTGACTCCCGAGGCACCGATCGGTGCAGGCGACTCCCCCCACAAACTCCTGTTCGTTCAGCCCGACGGCGGTCTCGGTCCCAACGCCTCGGCCCGGATCAGCTTCCTTCCCTACGTTCACAACACCGACGCCTTCGGGTACGACGCGGCTCACGTCCCCCGCGGGGTTCCGTACCAGACCGAGAGCTGGTCCTGGCTCCTGGACGAGCGCTACCGCGGCAAGGTAGCGCTGATCAACGAACCCAGCATCGGCATCTTCGACGCTGCCCTCGCCGCCCGAGCGAAGGGATTGATGGACTTTGCCGACATCGGAAACCTGACGCGCCAGGAAGTCGATCGCTTGATCGCGATCCTGCTGGAATACAAATCACGCAACCATTTCCGCGGATTCTGGTCTTCGGTTCCCACATCCGTCGAACTGATGGCCAGCGGCGAGGTCGTGATCGAGAGCATGTTCTCGCCGGCGGCTTCGGAGCTGACGGGAATGGGCGTGCCCTGTGTCTATGCGGCGCCCAAGGAGGGCTATCGCGCCTGGCAAGGCGTGATGTGCCTGTCGGCGCTGGCGTCCGGCCCCGTCAAAGATGCGGCCTACGAGTACATGAACTGGTGGCTTTCGGGATGGCCAGGCGCCTTCATTGCCCGCCAGGGCTACTACATCTCCAATCCGGAACGCTCCAGACCGCTGATGACTCCGGAGGAATGGGACTATTGGTACGAAGGAATGCCTGCCGCGACTGATCTGCATGGGACCGACGGAAAGGTAGCCGTGCAGCGTGGTGAGACGCGCTCTGGCGGCGCGTATACGACGCGCTTCGAACACGTCGCTGTATGGAACACCGTCATCGATCAGTACGAATACCTGCTGCTGCGATGGAAGGACCTCCTGCTCGGGTAAATCCATGGCCGCTGCCTTCCTCTCGAAACTATCGCTTGCGCGACGCATTCACCTCGGGCTGGCGCTGCTCCTGGCCCTGTTCGCGCTGGTGACGACGGTCGCAATCGTCGGGTTCGTCCAAACGTCCCGCCGGATGGCGGCCCTGGAGGGGATCAACCGCCAGGTGCTGCTGCAGGACGAGGCTTCGTATGAGGTATCCGCCATAGCCGAGGAGACGCAGCGCTTCGCGTCCGAGGGGCGCCCCTCGTCCGTGGACCGCGTCGCGTTACACCACGAACGACTCACGAGGTACCTGGCGGAGATTCGCGCGACCACGCCGAGCCCTGCGATGACCCGCGTGTACCTCGAGATGGAAGAGCACGTGGCGAGCTTCGATCGGACGTTTCAGGCCAGCATCCAGGAACGGCTCCTCCGCACGACGCTGGTGAAGCAGGCCCTGCCGCAGGCCCAGGCCCTGCTCGACGAGACGTTCGAGGAACTGTCGAGAGACCCGACGATTGCCGTCGAGGACGTCCTGGCGTGTCGACTGCAATTCCTGGAGGCTCAGGCAGACGCCAATCAGTATTTCCAGGAGCTGGATTCGCGACATGTGGATTCCGCAAAGGCCCATCTGGTGATGCTTCGGCGGCAACTCGAAGCGTTGGCGCGGAAGGAGGGAGCGGCCGCGAGCGCCCTGGACCAAGCGGTGTCAGCGACAGATGCCTACCAGGCAGCCATGCTGCAGGTGGTGCAGGCGACCCGGGGCTACCTCTATCTGACCGATGTCGTCATGGCCGGGGAAATCGCGGAATTCCTCCACAAGAGCGATAGACTGCGAAGCGCCGCGGCCGACGCGGCGATTCGGGGATACCAAGAGGCCCGGGCCTCGATGACACTGACCATGATCGCGCTCATCGGGACCTTCCTCTTCGTCGTGCTGTTCGCCCCGCTCCTGTCCGGTTGGCTCTCGAAGAGCATCCTCGAGCCGATTTCGCAGATCACCGACACGTTTCGCTCGCTGTCCGACAACGAGGTGATGTCTTCCATCCCTGGTGGCGATTCGAGCGACGAGATGGGAGCGCTCGCCCGCGCAGCAGAGAAATTCCGTCAGAAGAATCAGGAAGCTCGTGAACTGGTGCTGAAGACCGAGGCGGCTGAAGCGGCCAATCGCGCCAAGAGCGCATTCCTGGCGAATATGAGCCACGAGTTGCGCACGCCGCTGCACGCCGTTCTCGGCTTCTCCACATTGCTGCGGAGCGACCCGTCGATGTCCCCGGAGCAACACGCATCACTCGACATCATCAACACAAGTGGCGAGCACCTGCTCGGTCTGATCAACGACGTGCTCGACATGGCCAAGATCGAGTCCGGGCGCACCGTTCTCGAGATCACGTCTTTCGACCCGCGCACCACGATCCGCGACATCGACGCGCTCATGCGCCAGCGGGCCGAGTCCAAGGGGTTGCAGATGGTGCCGGAGGTGGCCGCAGATGTGCCGGCGGAGGTCCGTGGCGATGAAACCAAGCTCCGACAAGTCATCATCAATCTCGTGGGAAATGCCGTCAAGTTCACTTCGGGTGGTACAGTGACGCTGCGACTCGCAAGCGGTTCCGTGGGAGAGTCTCACCGTCCGGGACTGGTCATCGAGGTCGAGGACACCGGCCGCGGCATCGCCCCTGAGGACCGGAGGCGCATCTTCGAGCCCTTCGTTCAACTCTCCCAATCGGATCAGACAGGGACCGGGCTTGGCCTGACGATCACGCGTCAGTTCGTGGAGCTCATGGGTGGCGCCATCGAACTCGAGAGCACGCGCGGCCACGGCTCGAAGTTCCGGGTCGAAATACCGATGGAGATCTTGTCGGCACCCGCAGGCGCGCGCGTAGTCGAAGCGGAGGGGACCGGCGCCCCGGATCGCGGCGAACTGCTGGAGCCGGATGCGATGGCGATGCTGTCACAGGAGCTGCGCGGGGAGTTGGTCGATGCGCTCGTCAGCCTCGACCGCGTCCGGATTGCCGGCGCGATTCAGAGCGTATCCGCAGTGGCTCCAGACCTGGGCGGCACCCTGGCGCGCCATGCGGACCGGATGGAATACAGCTTCATTCTGCGAGCGGTCCAAGCCGTCACGGGATCTGGGACCCAGGAGGCGACATGACCAACGAGGGCACGATCCTGGTGGTGGATGACACCCCGGCGAATCTCAAGCTGCTGATGGGTACTCTGGAGACGGAAGGCTACGAAGTGCACCTCGCCGACAGCGGGGAACTCGCTCTGGCCTTTCTCTCCGCACGGATGCCGGATCTGATTCTGCTGGACATCATGATGCCGGAGATGGACGGCTTCGAGGTATATCGCCGCCTCCGGGCCCTCGAGGCGGGGCGCGACGTCCCGGTCATGTTCATCAGCGCCCTTACGGACCTGGGCCACCGCGTGGAGGGATTGAGGCTCGGCGCCGTGGACTTCATCTCCAAGCCCTTCCGAAGGGAGGAAGTTCTCGCCCGCGTCCACACCCACGTCGAACTGCGTCACCTGCGCGTCCGGCTCGAGCAGGAGGCGGCCGCCCTGCAGGGCGCCAACGACGCCCTGCGGCTCGAGATCGCCGAGCGTCAACGCGCCGAGGCGGAACGCGAGCGCTTGATTGGAGAACTGAAGACCGCGCTGGCTGAGATCAAGACCCTCAGCGGCATCATCCCGATTTGCTCCAGTTGCAAGAAGATCCGCGACGACCAGGGGTTCTGGAACCAGGTCGAGAGCTACATCTCCAGGCACTCCCCTGCCATGTTCAGTCACGGAATCTGTCCCGACTGCCTGAAGAGAGACTTCCCCGACTTCGTGGACGACGACTAGTACTACCGTGTCATAAGGTGTCTATGCCGGGATCCGTGCGCTCCGCCTCAGCGTCGCTTCCTGCTCGACCAGTCTCTGCCTCCCGGCTTCGAGGACTGACCCCTGACACGTTGATCCCTCTCCACGGGGGCACTCATTCGGGTTCGGCTCTCGCCGCCCACCCCTCCATCCCCTCGGCCAGTGGAGCATCCTCCCTACCGATTGCTCCTCCTTCGCTGCGCACCCTGCCCGCTACCACCACCACTCTACGGCTTGCCCCTCCCCGGCCCGCCCCCTACCCTGCTTTTCAGAACCCCAGGGCGGTTGGAGTTCCTTCCGTCGGAACGATCCGCGGAAGCGCACACGGTCAGGCGCCGGGGTCATGGAGGGACAGTAAGCCTGGGAGGACGTGTCCCTCTCGCCGGAGCGACCGGGTCACATGCTTATGCATGCTAAGAACATCCGTCATCGCACTATCATCGGTCGATCCGAGGCGGCTGCCAGAGACCACCGGGTCTTCGCAGAGGGAGTGACGTGGCACGTCTCGGGCTGCTTCCCGGACGGCTGCAGTGCCCTCGACGTCAGGAGCAGAAGCGAGATGCTTACCTGGTGACGCAACGTGAAGCAGCCCACCGCTTCGCTGGCGTGGCCGGAGCGGCCGTAGACCGCGGAGGGATCGATGGATGGAGGGTCGTCGGACCGCTCCGCGACCAGTCCGATACGTCGGGACCGTGCGAGGCTCCCCGAACCCGAAGGGTCAGGAGGCGATCGGTACGGGAGGCCGCGCCGCGCCTTCCGCCGTTTGCCGAGCCGATCCACACCCGTCTACGTTTGGCAGGTCGGGCAGGCCCACGAGATCCCTCCACCCGGGAAGGTGTCATGCGCGCAGCGTCGATGGCAGTATCGGTGGCCCTATGGACCGCGGTCGCGATCGCGGCCGGCGGGTGCGGCGGCGGCAAGGCCGACGCCTCGTCCAGCTCCCCCCCGGCGTCCGCGAGCGGGACCGGGGGGTCCTTCCCGAACGCGTCGCTGGACCCCTGCTCCCTGCTCACCGCCGACCAGGTGGCCGCGGTCCTCGGGATGAAGGTGGACCCGGGCAAGACGGACAAGGACGCGGGAGAGGGGTCCCGGGGCTGCAGTTGGACCACCGCGGCCTACGACGCCGGCGGCTCGGCCCTGGTGGGCCACGTGGGCATCGTGACGCTGATCGTCGTGGGGCCCAACCCCGCGCTCGCCAGCCGCTTCCCCACCGCCAGGTCCTTCTTCGCGTTCCAGAAGCAGATCGTGCCGAACCAGCAGCCGGTGTCCGGGGTCGGCGACGAGGCCATGGTCGCCGGGAGGCAGCACGAGCTGTGGGCGCGCAAGGGCGACGCCGTGCTCCGGCTGATGTTCACCGGAGGCCTGGGCGACACCTCGGAGCTGAAGCCGCTGAAGCAATTGATGACCGAGGCGCTGTCCCGGACCTGATGCCGGACACGGCCCCTGGCGTGCCGAGTGCGGCAGCGCGGGGGCGTTGCTGCATGGCTCCGAAGTGACAACGTATCCTCCCCTTACCCGACCAAGGATCACTGCACTCGATCGCTGTCGGGCATTCCGAACCGAGTCATCGTATTGAGGATCCCACAAGCCAGCTGTGCCTCGATGCGTTGTCCGTGGAAGAATCGACTTCGCGTACTTCGCCCGATGATGGTCTTGTACCGGTAGACGGTGTTCTCCACCAGGCTGCGCCGGCTGTAGCCTGAGCGAGTGTGCCAATCGCGCCGCCCGAGTTCTCGGATCGAGCGAATGTTGCGATCTCTCTCTTGGAGCGCGACCGAAGACTGCGCGTTGAGCTGGGCACCCCGTCCAGGTGGAATCAGCACCCGCACCGCTCGTTCTTCGCCTCGCTCATAGGCGGCTTCGTAAACCGCCCTGCTGTCGTATGCCCCATCCGCGGAGACCGATGCCACTGGGTCATCGAGCTGCTCAAGCAAGGCGGAAACTTGGGTACAGTCATGCGTCCGCCGAGCGGTCAGGTCTGATGCGACGATCTCACCTGTATCAGCATTGACAGCGAGGTGCAGCTTGCGCCGCGCCCTGTCCCTGGGCGGTTTCTGCATGTGACCGACGTGAATCCTGAGGCCCGTGCTGTCGATGAGTAGGTGGTACCGGTCGACCTGTGGCGAGCCGGCGACGGCCAGTGACCCGGAGCTTCTTCAGGCGCCGCGACAGCGTGGTGTGATCGGGGATCGGTAGATCCACCTTGAGCAGCTGGGCCAGCGACCGGAGGAAGCCCTCGGTCTGGCGAAGCGGAAGATGGAAGATCATGCGGATCGTCAGGGCAGCTTGGATCGCCAGGTCCGCGTAGGTGCGCTGGCCGCCGGGCTTGCCACTGGACGGCGCGCGCCAGGCATCGAGCGCTTCATCCGAAAGCCAGACCGTGAGATCTCCACGCTTCCGCAGGCCAGCCTCGTACTCCGGCCAATTCCGCACCCGATACTGAGACTTCGCGTGCTTGTACTGGCTGCGCTTCGGGTACTTCATTCGGTGCCGACCTCGGCCAAGGGATGTTTCGTCTTCATGAGGTAACCAAAGCGGGAGCCATGCACCAACGCCAAGCCGCCCGGCCAGAAAATTCGGAATTCTGGCCGGACGGCTCTCTCGCAGGCTGCGGATCCTGCATAGTGGAGGCGGCGGGAGTCGAACCGGTGTGGGCGTGAGGGGCCAATCCGGCGATGTCGCCACTGCCGCGAGGCATCCGGGGCGTCTCGGCCGCGAGAGTGTGGGGTGGGGTGTGGGATTCTCGAGTCGCCTCTCCCCCCCGCCCTGTTCCGCACTTGTGCGTCGCGACTGGGTCCGCCGGTTCGGCACCGCGCTGGGTAGGAGCTTCAAGGGGAGAAAGTGCGGAGCCCTTGTGATTCAACTGGATCGGTCTCCGGTAGCCCCGTGGCGCCTCACCCTTTACCTCGGCTGGGTCTTGAAACACCACGGGTTCCGCCCTGGCGTCCCGGCTCGGCAGTCCAGCGGTCAGTGAGAGCTCACCGCCCTACTTCCCTTTCAGCTTCACCTTGATCTCCGGGAGCCAGTTCCGCACTCGGACCACACGGCCGCCGACGCCCGCGGCCGACCCCTGGATGGGCCGTAGCATCACGAATCCGCGGCCGTCCGGAGGACAGTGCGTAGCTGTGGACGGGAGGGTTTGCGGCGTAGCCCGAGGCGTCGAAGAGCGCTCTCCGCTCACCCACGTGGAACGAATCTGTTCCGGCCACGCTCGCCACCATCATCCGGGCGTCGATGCTGCGGTAGAACAGCCGCCGCCCGTCCCGGGACCAGCGCGCCTCCCAACCGCCGTCTGTGGACACCTGCCAATGCCCCGAAGGCCAGCCGCCGGGAAAGGGAACCACGTACACCTCCGGCCGGCCGGAGATGTCGGACGTGAGGGCGAGCCAGCGTCCGTCGGGGGACGGGTCGAAGGAGTACTCCCGGGCCGGCGTCGCCGCCACGGGCACCGGCGTCGTGTCCCCTCGCGCGCGAACGGCGAGGATGTCCCCTTTTCCCGGAGACGTGTCGTCCGTCCGATAGATGATCCAGGCCCCGTCAGGGGACGAAGTGCCTTCCTGGATGGGGCGACGCTCCGAGGCGACGCGCGTCGGCTGCCCGCTCCCGTCCGCGGGTGCGCTCCACAACTCCAGCTGGCCGCCGGCGTCGGAGGAATAGAGAACCGCCTTCCCGTCCGGGGACCAGGCGGGGTGCGTGTTCAGGATGCCGGCGAAGGTCAGACGACGCTCCGGACCGACGGGGAGGTCGACCACGTGGACGTCGGTGCGCCGGCCGGTGCTGTCGGTCACGTCCACCGCCACCCGCCCGCCGTCGGGAGAGACCGCCAATGCCGGGAGCGTCCCCGAACGTACGGTCCACATGCTGTCCAGGGCGACCGCCGAGCCGTCCAACCCGACGGACGCCAGCTCGAGACGAGACAAGGTAGTCCCAGTACCGTAGACGAGGGTCCCGTCGCGCCCCACCTCGATATCCGGTCCGAACTGGGGAAAGACCCGAATGCTCTCCGCGACCGTGACGGGAGGGCCACGCACCTCGAGGGCATCGGAATCGAAGGGCGCGGCCAGGACCGTGCCGTCCCCCTGGACGTACACCAACACCCCGCCCGGAAGAACCCACCCTCCCATGGCGTCCTTCACCACGACGTGGATGGCTCCGGTCTTCAGATCCAGCCCGACGACGTGGGGATCCCGGCGCGGAGACACCACCACCAGAACGGCATCGGCGTCGGGCACCGCCGTGACACGAGCCAGATCCCCGCCGGCGGCGTCAGCGTCCAGGACCACGCTGGTGGGGCCCCCGTCGGCGGCGACACGGAAGATCGCTCTGCCCCCGCCGCTGAACACGATGGTGCCGTCCCTCAACCAAGCCGCGCCGCGATCCGCCACGGAGTCGGAGAGAGTCCGGGGCACGCCACCGGTCCGGGCGACCTTCTCGAGCTTGCCGTCGGTGTACGCGATCCACTGGCCATCCGGAGAGAAGCTGGGGGAGAGGATGGCACCGGAGGGAGGGATGTCCGCGAGCTTCCGCGGTTCGAGCTCGCTCTGCTCCTTGAGCCACAGGGACATTCCTTTGCCTCTGCCTCCCTCCAGCCTGGCGTAGACCATCGCGGAGCCGTCCGGCGCGATGGCGGAGTAGAAGCCCACGGGACCCGCCTCGGTACCCACCGCGATCACCTCGCACTCGACGGGTAGGTCAGGACCTGGACGGAGCCAGCCCCAGACGCCGGTGGCGGCGAGGACGACCAGCACCGTTCCGAGCGCCGGGAGTGTCCAGCGAGGTACGCGCACTCCACGGTCGGGAACGGCGGACCCTGACACCGTCCGCCTCGCCACCCTGGTCGGCACCCTCCCTCGCCCCTCCAGCGCCTCCCCGAATTCCGCCGCCGTCGCGAACCGGTCCGCCGGCAGCCGCTCCAGCGCCGTCAGCACCGCCCCTTCCACGTGCGGCGGGATCGTCTTGCGCTGCACCGTCAGCGGCCTCGGATCCTCCGTCACGATGCGCGCGATGATCGCCTGCGCCGTCGCCCCCGTGAACGGAGGCTCCCCCACCAGCGCCTCGTACAGCGTCGCTCCCAGCGCGTACACGTCGCTCCTCGCCGTCACCTCATGATCCCCCATCGCCTGCTCGGGGCTCATGTAGTGCGGCGTCCCCACGCTCATCCCCGTCTCCGTCATCCGCGACCCCGCCGTCGACACCGCCAGGGCGATGCCGAAGTCCGCCACCAGCGCGCGGCCGTCGTGGATCAGGATATTCTCCGGCTTGACGTCCCGGTGGATGACGCCCTGGCGGTGCGCGTAGTCCAGGGCGCTGGCCACTTCCGCCCCCAGGCGCACCACGTCGTCCACCGGGAGCTGCTTCTCGTGTTCGATACGGTCCCGGAGCGTCTCCCCCTCCACGTGCGGCATCACGTAGAAGAGTCGCCCGTCGGCGTCACCGGAGTCGAAGAGCGGCAGGATGTTGGGGTGCTGCAGGTTCGCCGTGGTGCGGATCTCGGCCAGGAAGCGCTCGGCCCCGATGACCGCGGCCAGCTCCGGCCTCAGCACCTTCAGGGCGACCTTGCGGTCGTGCTTCAGGTCGTGGGCCAGGTACACCGTCGCCATCCCCCCCTCACCGAGGTGGCCCTCGATGCGGTAGCGGTGGGACACGGCGGTGGACAGGCGTTCGGTGGGGCTGGGCATTGCGGGCAGGGTACATGCCCCAGGGGCGGCAATGCAATGATGATGCTCCGCCTCCTCGCGTCCCGGGGTTGCGCACGTCGCTCCCCCGCGCCGGCCTGGAGCGGTGGGCGGCCCAGGGCCTCGGCCTGCCCCATACGCTCCCCAGCGCCAGTAGGCCAGAAATTCCCTGCGGTGCCAGCCGACGACGGTGGCCGGTTGGACGAGAACGAGGGCCCGGCGCCAACCCGGCCAGACACGCCGGAGCCCTATCCAGAAGAGGCGGTCGCGGTCCTTCAAGCGCACCGTCCTCTTCAGTCGCTGAAGGACCATCAACTGCTGTCGGAGGGCCAAGTTCTCGAGCGCCAGGCTCCGCCGACTCCTCAGCCCCGATACGAGGGCCCATACCGCAGGGGATCAGTCGTACGCCAGGCGTACCTCGGCGGTGGCCATGAGGGAGGGATGCGCCTCGAGCACCGGCAGCGACCTGAGCCCCTGGTGCGCGCGGCGGTACTTCTCGGGGATGGGGTGCGTGCCCACGACCACGGGCACGCCGTACCGCTCCTCGATGAAGGTTTTGAAGTAGTCCAGGTAGGGGCATGGAGGGTACCCGACCACCATGCCAGTGGCCAGGTGAATGACCTGGGCACCGTTCTTGATCATCTCCTCCGGCACGTACTCGATGTTTCCGCCGGGGCAGCCGTCGCAGGTGGAGTACCCCACCAGCTCGAGAGGTTCATCCTCCGGGTAGGGGGCGAAGGCGCCCGCCCGCTCCCGCATGGAACGCAGGCATTTCCCGCCTCCGCAGGTGCGGTAGCGGTCACAGATGATGATGCCGAGCCTCATGGCTCCCCCTTCCACCGGCCCTGTCAGGCGTGGTGGTGGTGATGGTGATGGTCGTGACCGTGGTCCCCGTGGGAGTGGCCATGGCAGGCGGAGTCGAAGTCCATGGCGCGGACGTCACCGGACTGGAACCGAACGCCGACCTCCGCGAGGGTGGCACCCTCGGCCACGTAGACTGCGATGCCTGCCTGGGTCAGCCGCACCAGGGCACCCCGCCCGATCCCCCGGACCACCACGGCGTCGGGGTTGAGGCCCGTGAGGGCGCCCACCGGATTGCACTGTCCGTGCTCGTGGTGCTCGTTGGCGTTGCGGACGGCCTCCACGGCTCCCGTCTCGGTGTCCAGGATGCTGAAATAGGGAGCACTGCCGAAATGCCCGTGTACGGCCGCATCCAGCCCGTCATCCGTGGCCGTGGGAACGCATATGCGCATCTTCCTCTCCTTGGCGTATGTGCAGCGCACGGCTGGCGACGAGGCAACCCACCACCTTGGCCCGGGCGCTCTTGAGGAGCCGCTGCACCGTCCCCCGGGACACGCCCATGCGCTCCCCCGCCGTCTCCTGGTCCAGCCCCTCGAGGTCGCAGAGGCGCAGGGCCTCGAGCTCGCTCAAGCGGAGCTCCACGACGTCCAGTTCGGTCATGGGGACGCTCCTGGGCTTGAAGACCGGATCTCCGTCGAAGGCGCGGCACGAGCGGCGCTTCCTGGGGCGGGGCAAGGCTCCTCCGTTGTGTGCGTATGCACAAAATATACTGGAGCCCGGGTGGGGGCCAAGGGGTGGGACCCTCGAGCTCGCGGCGGACGTAGGGCTCCGAGTCTGGGGTGGGCGCTCCATTGCCACTCCCGTGGGGGTCGGCCACCGTCGGTCATGGCGACTCCGTCCAGACGGCTGGTGGGGGATGCCGCGGCTCAGCCGGCCGGAGCGGACTGAGCAGGTTCCTGCACCTCCGGTGTCGTCGACCCTCCCGGGACCGTAGACTGGGAGCCGTCCCGTTCCGGGAATCAGGCCAGTGTACGTTCGTCGAGCGAGGGTATGTCCGTGATATCGCGCAGCCGCGTCGGGTCGAAGTGGTCCGTGTTCCTGGCTTCTGTGGCAGCCGCACTTCTCATGCTCCCCATGCGGGCCAACGCACAGTCCGATCTCTACAACGGGATGCGCTGGCGCCTCATCGGTCCTTTTCGCGCCGGGCGGGTCTCGGCGGTGGTCGGGATACCCAGTCAGCCGGGTGTGTTCTACATGGACGCCGAGAACGGCGGGCTGTGGAAATCGGTCGACTACGGTCTGACGTGGGTGTCCCTCTTCAAGGGCGACGAGAACAATTCTCTCGGATCGATGGCGGTGGCCCCGTCGGACCCGAACGTCATCTTTGCCGGCTCCGGCGAAGCCACGCAGCGGCCGGACCTGTCCATCGGCGACGGCCTCTACAAGTCCACGGACGCGGGCAGGACATGGCAGCACCTCGGCCTGCGCGACGGCCAGCAGCTCGCTTCGATCGTGGTCGATCCCCACAACCCGGAGCGGCTCTTCGTGGCCGTCCTCGGTCATCCCTACGGGCCGAACGAACAGCGCGGCGTGTTCCGCTCCACGGATGGTGGACGGACGTTTCAGAAGGTGCTCTACAAGGATGAGAACACGGGCGCCGCCGAAGTGGTGCTGGACCCGTCGGATCCGAACGTGGTCTTCGCCGTGTTGTGGGCGGCACGAAACGCGCCTGCCGTCGTGGCCGGGGTGCAGATGTCCCGGGTCGCGGGCAGCGGCCTATTCAAGTCGACCGACGGCGGCGATACGTGGCACCAGATCGGCAAGGGGCTGCCGACGGTGGCACAGGGCCTGGGTCGGATCCGGATGGCCGTCGCCCCGGGCAATCCCGACCGTGTCTACGCCAGCGCGGCCGACGCGATCTATCGCTCGGATGATGCGGGTCGGACGTTCGAGCGCGTCAGCCATGACAGGCGTACGGCCGGGGGCTTCCTCACGGTCTCCCCGGACAATCCCGACGAGCTCTATGCCAGCCAGACGTCCCTGTACCGTTCCACGGACGGAGGTGAGACCTTCACCGCCATCCGGGGCGCCGCCGGCGGAAACGACTACCACCACCTCTGGATCGACCCCGCCCATCCGAAGATCATGGCGGTCGGTGTCGACCAGGGCGCATCGCTGAGCGTGGACGGTGGCGAGACGTGGAGCTCGTGGTACAACCAGCCGACCGCTCAGGCCTATCACGTCGTCACCGATAATCAATTCCCCTACCGCGTCTATAGCGCACAGCAGGACGCCGGCTCGTTCGGAATCCTGAGCCGTAGCAACGACGGTCAGATCACCTTCCGCGACTGGCACCCCGTCGCGGCAGACGAAGACGGCTATATCGCCCCCGACCCGCTGCATCCGAACATCATCTACTCGAGCCACGTCGTTCGGTACGACTGGGTGACCGGGGAGAGCCAGTTCGTGGGCCCCCAGGTCGCCCGCTTCGACGGCGAGTACCGGTTCAGCCCCTATTGCCCGCTACTCTTTTCACCGGTGGATCCGCACGTCCTGTATCTTGGCGGAAACGTCCTCTTGAAGACCACGAACGGCGGCCACAGCTGGCAGGTCATCAGCCCGGATCTCTCACGAGCCGACCCGGGCACCCCCGACAATCTCGGGCCCTTCGGGGCGCACGTGACACCGCCCCATCACCGCGGTGTGATCTACAGCATCGGGCCGTCGTTCAAGAACGCGAATACGATCTGGGCCGGAACCACCGACGGGCTCATCTGGGTCACGCGCGACGGCGGGGCGCACTGGAACAACGTGACGCCACCGGGCATGACGTCCTGGAGCACGGTGACGCAGCTCGTGGCTTCGCACTTCGACGACGAGACCGCCTACGCGTCCGTCAGCCAGTTCTTCCTCGATGATCTGAAGCCGTACATCTATGCGACGCACGACGGCGGAAAGACCTGGAAGTTGATCGTGAACGGGCTGCCGAACGACGCTCCGGTGAACGTCGTGCGCGCCGACCCCGTGCGTAGGGGTTTGCTGTTCGCCGGTACCGAGCGGGCCGTCTGGTTCTCCGTCGACGACGGGGCACACTGGCAGTCCCTGCAACTGAACCTGCCCGTGACCTCGATGCGGGACCTGGTCGTGCACGACAACGACCTGGTGTTGGGGACCCACGGTCGCTCCGACTGGATCCTCGACGACATCACGCCCCTGCGTCAGCTGTCGGCTGCCGCGGCGGCAAAATCGGCGTTCCTCTACGAGCCCACGCCCGCGTATCAGGTGCCGCGGAACACCTACAGCGATACACAGCTGCCGCCGGAGTTTCCGGCGGGCCAGAACCCACCCAGTGGCGCGATCATCGACTACGACCTGAAGGCGCCGGCGAAGGGACCGGTCACACTCGAGATCTTCGACGCGACCGGCAAGCTGGTGCGCCGCTATGCCTCGACGGACAAGCCCACGCCGGTCGATCCCGACGAGCTGAACTTCCCGACGTATTGGCTGCGGCCCCCACGGACGTTGTCCGCGGAGCCCGGGATGCACCGGTTCGTGTGGGACCTCCACTATCCGTCACCGCACACGCTCCGTCCGGAGGTCTCGATCTCCGTGATCCTGCACGACTCACCCATCGAACCGTTGGGCCCGGCCGCGCTGCCGGGCAGATACACGGTCAAGCTGACGGTGGACGGACGTACCTGGACCGAGCCGCTGACGGTGCGCATGGATCCGCGGAACAAGACACCGATGGCCGGCCTCACACAGCAGTTCCGGCTGGCGATGCAGCTCAGTCACGACATGGACCGGACCTACGAGGCACTGCGACAGGCGAAGGCCAAGGGGGAGGACAAGCCCGCTCTGCTGAAGCTGAATGGCGCGCTCGTGGCTCAGTACAACTCTCTCTACGGCGCCTCGTACGGCGGCACCGACGGCAACTCTTCGACCATGGCCACACCTACGACACAGCAGGTCGCGGCCGTGGCCGGTCTCCACCGCCGGGTGCTCGAGTTGCTGGGGGGCTGAAGGCGCCGACGCGCCTGCCCGCGTTGCGGGGCGCAGGGACGGCGCTCCCCGTGTTGAGGGCGCCGCGCTCGACGCCGCGGAAGGGCGACGGCCACGGCGCGGCGTCGGGTGACACTGGCACACTCCACCACCGGCGGAACAGGACACCAACCTACGACGCTCCTCGCTCTCGGTTACCTCGGCTGGGAGCGTCTGAGAAGGCCGGATCGAATCAACGAACTCAGCCGGAACGGATCTGACGCCAGTCAGGCACCAACCGGACCCCTGGAGGCCCGAGTCGGCACGGCGTTGGTGCATGGCTCCTGGTGTAGGTTCATGGTCATGCGAAGCCCCCTGAGCCGGAGTCGTCACCGTTGAAGTATCCGAAGCGGAGCCAGTACAAGTACGCGAAGTCTCGGTATCGGGTACGGAATTGGGCTGAGTACGAAGCCGGCCTCCAGCGGCGGGGCGATCTAACCGTCTGGCTTTCCGATGCCGCGCTTGATGCTTGGAGGGCGCCGCCCAGTGGCAAACCCGGTGGCCAGCGCACCTACGCGGATATCGCGATCGAAGCCGCGCTGACGATCCGCATGGTGTTCAACCTCCCGCTTCGGCAGACCGAGGGCTTCCTGCGTTCGCTGGTCGACTTGCTCGACCTAGAGCTTCCTATCCCCGATCACACGACGCTGTCGCGGCGTCTGCAGAAGCTCGGAGAGATCCAGTTCCAGAGGCTCGCTACCGATCGACCGATCCACCTGCTGATCGATAGCACGGGGCTCAGGATCCACGTTGGCCATCTGCGGAGGCCGCCAAGGAACAGGGCTTGGAAGAAGCTGCACCTTGCGGTTGACGCCCGCACCGGAGAGATCGTCGCCTCGGACCTGACCGGTCGTCGGACGCATGACTGCACGCGAGTACCTGCTCTACTTGAACAGGTCGAGCATCCAGTAATGGCCGTCTCGGCCGATGGTGCCTACGATGCGGCGAGAGTCTACGAGGCGGTCCAATCAAGGGGCTCGCAACCATCGGCGAGGGTCCTCATTCCACCAGGCCGGAACGCCTTGCCCAGGCCGTCCCCGGCTTTGAAGGAGAGAAATCGTAACGTCCGCTCGATTCGAGCGCTCGGTCACAGGGAGTGGTACGCCCGTTCAGGATACAGCAGACGCAGCATGGTGGAGAACGCCGTCTACAGGTACAAGACGATCATCGGCCGACAGATGAGAAGTCGCGGCGTGGCGGGCCAACGAGTTGAGGTGAAGCTGGCGTGCGGGATCCTCAACACCATGACCGAGCTCGGAATGCCGGAGAGCTACCGGGTTGAGTGACTCCCAACTTCGGAGGCGGGGCAATCCAGTCTTAGCTCCGAGCCATGCACCAACGCCGAAAGGCGGCCTGATCGTCGACCGTGTCCTGATCGTCGATCGTGTTTTGGAACAGGACACGGTCGCTCGCGTGGACCCCGATTTGTCATATGACATCCCGTTTGAGTAGTATAGTATCGTACGCCGAAGCGTTTGATCAATCATATGACGTACCGTACTACTCGGAGATCACCATGAGCATTGTGACGGTGTCGCGGCGCTACCAAGTCGTCATCCCGAAGGAAGTGCGGGAGCGGCTCCAGCTCAAGCCTGGGCAAAAGCTCCAGGCGATTCCGTTCAAGGGACGCGTGGAGTTGATCCCCCTCGAGCCGATCGAGGCCTCACGCGGCTTTCTCCGGGGAATCGACACCGCGGTGCCGCGGGAGGGTGACCGGGTATGAATGTGGTCGACTCCTCGGCGTGGTTGGAGTACTTCGCAGACGGTCCGAATGCCCAAGAGTTCGCACCGGTGATCGCTGAGACGGAAGATCTGCTCGTACCTTCGATTACCCTCTTCGAGGTCTTCAAACGCGTCCAGGTTCAGCGTGACTCGGAGGCGGCACTCTACGCCGTCGGACAGATGCAGCGGGGAAAGGTCGTCGATCTTGATGCCGACATCGCCATCGCAGCCGCAGACTTGAGCATCGGACTCAAGCTTCCACTTGCAGACAGCATCATCTTGGCTACGACCCGGGCTGCGGAGGCAACGCTGTGGACCCAGGACAGCGACTTCGATGGGTTTGAGGCCGTGGAGTACAGGAAGCACCGCAAGCGGTAGCACCCTCATCACAACGCCAGGATTCCGGCTGGCCAACCGCGCTCGGCGCCACACGACACCGGTCAGGGCCAGGCACGATCAGAAGCCTGTAAGGTCGGTCCAATTCTGAGCTGAGTGGACGGCCCCAGGCGGGCGATCGGTCCATGGCGCCGCCCGGTCACTGACGCCACGCTGGGCCATGGCGACTCCGGCCAAGCGACTCTTCAGGCCCCATCCCGCACCGGCACGGCCTCCGCATCGGGCGACGGCGCCCACCTACCGACCGCGGCGCCCGACTGCCACGCCGCTCTATCCGGTCGTCCAGCACCATCTGGAGACTTTCCTCGCCCGGACCGCCGAGGCCGATCCCCTGGGCCACGGTGTCCCCTGGTGGGTCGAGAAGGACTTCCGAGCCTACCTGCGGTGCGGCATGACCTCCGCTTCGCTCCGGAGAGCCTCCGGTCAGCCTCGGTAGGTCTTCGACAACTCGCGGGCCGGAGGGTTCTCGCGCACGGGTTCGCTCGGGCTCGCTGTGAGGATTGCGGCCACGAGCGACTGATCCCTTTCTCGTGCAAGGGCCGGGGGATCTGTCCTTCTGGAGTTGACCCGGTTTGGTGGACACCTCATGAGTGAAGTGGAAAGGAGGAGTCCACGATGCCAGGACATCATGCGGCGTACCCGCCGGAGTTCAAGCGCCAGATCGTCGAGTTGGTGCGCTCGGGGCGGACCCCAGAAGAGCTGGCGAAGGAGTTCGAGCCCTCAGCGGGAGCGATCCGGACCTGGGTCAAGCAGACTGACCTGGACGAAGGCATCCGCAGCGATGGGCTGACGACGGAGGAGCGAGGGGAAGACTCACCGTGCAGCCATGCGGTGTCTAAAGCGCCAACTTGCCACCGTCGTGTATTACCGGCTCCGTGCCGACCTCCAGCTTCTCGATCAGTCAGCCATCGAGAGCACAAGTTGAGAAGTTGACAAAGACGGTACCGCGGCCTGGTTCGCTCGGGAGAGCAACTCGATCCCCGAGCGGGATTCGAGTTCGTGAACGCCAATCAGGCCGACTTCCCCGTCCTGGCGATGTGCCGTGTGCTGGGTCTCTCCCCCAGCGGCTACTATGCCTGGCTGAACCGCCCGCCGTCGGAGCGAGCGAAGCGAGACGCCGAACTGGTGGCGAAGATCCGAGAGGTGTTCGACGGCAACCGAAAGGTCTATGGGCGCCCGAGGATCTTCGCGGACCTGAAGGAGGCGGGCGAGAAGGTCGGAGAGAAGCGTGTGGGCCGCCTCATGAGGCAGGAGGGCATCCAGGGGGCGAGCCGGCGGAGGCGCGGCCCGAAGACCACGCGGCGCAACAGGGATGCGCGGCCGGCGCCTGACCTGGTGGAGCGGGACTTCACGGCCGACGGCCCCGATCAGCTCTGGGTCGCCGACATCACGTACATCCCGACCTCGGCCGGCTTCCTCTTCCTGTCGGTCGTTCTGGATGCCTGGAGCCGCCGGATCGTCGGCTGGGCCATGGCCACGCATCTGCGCACCGAGCTCGTGCTCGAGGCCCTGGACATGGCCACCTGGCAGCGGCGGCCGAAGGAAGTCATTCACCACTCCGACCTGGGCAGTATACGTCCATTGCGTTCGGGCTCCGCTGCAAGGAGCTCGGCGTCCGGCCTTCCATGGGCTCGGTTGGAGACGCCTACGACAACGCGATGTGCGAGAGCTTCTTCGCGACGCTCGAGTGCGAGCTGCTCGATCGGACTCGGTTCACGGCCCAGGCCGAAGCTCGCATGGCCGTCTTCGACTTCATCGAGGGCTTCTACAACCCGCGGCGCCGGCACTCGGCGCTCGGTCAGATCTCCCCTGTCAACTTCGAGCGGCTCCATGGCGTCGCAGCCTAAGCGGGCCCACCTTTACTCCCCCGCTGCGCGGGGGAAGCTCCCCTCACCCCAAGGTGGGGGAGGCAGTGTAGACCTCAGTGTTCACCCGTCCACCAAAGCGGGACAGCTTC
>CAVVTU010000013.1:0-512586 GCA_963751265.1 uncultured Gemmatimonadales bacterium
CCTAGAGCGGCAGACCTTCGTCGGTTGCCCCCCAGGTGCCGTCGAACCCGCCGATGGAGTCGATGAGGACCACGGCGAGCGTGGCCAACCCTTCTCCGGCCCCGATCCACCCCATGCCCTCATTGCTCTTCCCCTTCACGGACACCGAACCCGGTCCGATCCCGAGCGCTTCACCCAGGCGCTGCCGCATGTCGCCCGCGTAAGGAGCGATTCGAGGGCTCTCACACACCACCGTGACATCCACGTTCACGACCTGGTAGTTCTTCGACTCGAGTACGAAGACGATGCGCCGCAGAAGCGCCATCGAGTCCGCATCCTTCCACGTGTCGTCCGAAGGCGGGAAATGGGTCCCCACGTCGCCCGTCGCGGCGGCGCCGAGCAGCGCGTCGATGACCGCGTGAGCCACCGCATCCCCGTCCGAATGGCCGATCAGACCGGGATGGTCGGGAATGTGGACCCCCGCCAGAACCAGTGGTCGATCTTCGGCGAACCGATGCGAGTCGTATCCCTGTCCGATCCTCATGTCAGGCGCCCGCCGTCACTCCCACCGCTTCAGGGCCAGGCAGGCGTTGTGCCCACCGAAGCCGAACGAGTTGGTCAGGGCGAGGTCCACGGGGCGTTCCACTACGCCGCCATGGGCATAATCGAGGTCACACTCGGGGTCGGCCTCCTCGAAATTGATGGTCGGAGGGATCCGCCCCTCCCGGCAAACCTGCACGCACACGATGGCTTCGACGGCACCCGCCGCTCCGAGCAGGTGGCCGGTCATCGACTTGGTGGAGCCCACCACGATCTCACGGGCACGATCCCCGAGAACCGCCTTGATGGCCGCGGTCTCGATCGCGTCCGCCATCGTCGACGTGCCGTGCGCGTTGATGTAGTCCACGTCCTCGGCTTCGGCCCCGGCGTGCTGCAACGCCACGCGCATGGCCTCCTGGGCTCCGTGGCCGTCGGGGGGAGGAGCCGTGATGTGGTGGGCGTCCCCCGACACACCGTAGCCGACGATCTCGGCCAGGATCGTGGCTCCGCGCCGACGTGCGTGCTCCAACTCCTCGACAATGATCGCGCCCGAGCCCTCGCCGATCACGAATCCATCTCGATGGAGGTCGAAGGGGCGGCTCGCGTGCTGCGGATCATCGTTGCGGGTCGACATCGCCTTCATGGCGGCGAAGCCGGCGACCGTCATCGGGGTGATGGTGGCCTCGGCCCCGCCCGCCAACATGATGTCCGCGTCTCCGTACCGGATGTGGCGCATCGCGTTGCCGATCGCGTGCGCCGACGAGGCACACGCCGAAACGGTCGCGTAGTTCGGTCCTTTGAGCCCGTACCGGATCGAGATGAGCCCCGCCGAGATGTCCGGAATGAACATCGGGACGAAGAAGGGACTCACTCGCTTCGGGCCCTGTTCGATGAGCTTTCGGTGCTGCTCTTCGAACGTTGCGATACCTCCGATGCCGCTGCCGAAAATCACACCGAACCGATGCGGATCCATGCCCTCGGGCACCCCCTCGAGGCCCGCGGAAGCCATCGCCTGCGCCGCCGCGGCAAGCGCGAACAACGACACCCGGTCGAAGCGGCGCGCATCACGCTTGTCGACATACACCAGAGGATCGAAGTCCTTGACCTCGCACGCGATGCGCGTCGCGAAATCGTCCGTCGCCTCGAACGCGGTGATCGGGCCGCCGCCGCTGGTTCCGGACAGAAGACCGCCCCACATCGTCTCGACGTCGTTTCCCACGGGGGAGACGACACCCATGCCGGTGATGACCACCCGACGGGCGTCTGCGACCCCTGAGCTTCCGCTCGTCATAGCCGTGTGCCGTGTCGACGCGTTCGCTCAGTCCGCGTTCGAATGCTCCTTCAGGTATGCGATGGCGTCGCCCACCGTACGCATCTGCTCGGCGTCCTCGTCCGGGATGTCGATTCCGAACTCCTCCTCGAACGCCATGACGAGCTCCACTGTATCGAGGGAGTCCGCCCCCAGGTCCTCCACGAACGAAGCGTCGTTGGAAACCTTCTCCGGCTCGACGCCCAGCTCGTTGATGATGATCTCCTTGACCCTGGCCTCGGTGGGCTCGCTCATGTGACCTCCTTGAGGGTGTTGTTGAATGAAGTCGGCTGTGTCTCTTCGTCGATGATCGGCTCGCCGACCGGCGTCACATGACCATTCCGCCGTCGACTGCCAGGACCTGGCCGGTAATGTAGCGAGCCGCGGGGCCCGCGAGAAAGCGAACGACACCGGCCACGTCTTCGGGTTCCCCGAGGTTTCCCAGGGGGATGTGCTCCCGAAGGCTCTTCACCTGTTCCTCGGAGAGCTCGGCCGTCATGTCCGTGCGGATGAATCCGGGCGCCACCGCGTTGCACCGAACCCCGCGGGAAGCGAGTTCCTTCGCCACGCTCTTCGTGAAGCCTACGAGCCCGGCCTTGGACGCCGCGTAGTTGGACTGGCCGGCGTTGCCTATCAGGCCCACCACCGAGGTGATGTTGATGATCACGCCATCCTTGCGCTTCATCATCCCACGGGCGATGGCACGAGTTAAGTTAAAGGGGCCTTTGAGGTTGGTAGCGATCACTTCATCGAATTCCTCATCCTTCATGCGCAGGAGGATGTTGTCCCGGGTGATGCCCGCGTTGTTCACGAGGATCGCCACAGGGCCGACCTCCGCCTCCACCTTCTCGATCGCTCCGCGAGCCTGCTCGGGGTCGGCGACGTCGCATGCGTAGCCCTGGTGGCCGTCCCCCGGAAGGCCGGCGGCCGCGGCGGCCGCGCGTACTGGGTCACGGGCGAGGACGGCAACACGCGCCCCGCCTTCGACGAGCGCTCGGGCGATCGCCAGACCGATGCCACGGGAACCGCCCGTGACGAGCGCCACCTTCCCGTCCAACTCACTCATCGTCATGACTCCGTGCCGAAGGATTCGATGTCTCGGGGCTCTCCGAGAGACGTGCACGGCACGCCCTTCGCGTTACGCCGGTTCAGGCCCGTGAGAACGCTCCCGGGTCCCAGTTCGAGGAACCGGTCGACGCCCGCTTCCACCATGGTCGCCACCGACTTCGACCACCGCACCGGGGACGTGAGCTGCTCGACGAGACGGTCCCGGGATTCGGCACCGGTGGCCACGGGCACCGCCGTCACGTTCGACACCACGGGATAGTCCGGATCGCGCACCTCGAGGGACTCCAGCTTCTCGCGCAGGCCCGAAGCCGCCGGTGCCATCAGCGGTGAATGGAAGGCGCCCGAAACGTTCAGCCGGACCACCCTGCGGGCACCAGCCTCCTGCGCGAGCTCCATGCCCCGTTCCACCCCGGAGACGTCGCCGCTGATCACGATCTGTCCCGGAGAGTTGAAGTTGGCCGGAACGCAGATGCCCTCCTCCACCCGGGCGCACACCTCTTCGAGCACGGCGTCGTCGAGCCCGAGGATGGCGGCCATGGCCCCGGGGCGCTCCTCCCCGGTGCGGAACATGAGCTCGCCGCGCAGCCGCACCGCCTCCAACGCGTCCCGGAAGGAGAGCGTGCCCGCCGCCACGTGCGCGCTGAATTCACCCAGGGAATGCCCCGCGGCCAACGCGACCGGTCCCAGCCGATCCTGGACCAACCTCAGGACGGCAACGGAATGTGCGAGGATGGCGGGCTGCGCGTTGCGGGTCGCGGTGAGCTCGTCCTCGGGTCCTTCGGCCATGAGGCCGGAGAGGTCGAAGCCCAGCACGTCGTCCGCTTCCGAGAGCACGGCCGCGGCCTCCGGGTAGGCGTCGGCCAGGTCTCGAGCCATGCCGACGTATTGCGATCCCTGTCCTGGAAAGAGAAGCGCCAGTGTCATGAGAGGGTTCGGGCTCGGGGAGTTAGAAGGTTGGTCCCTTCTAGAACTTGAACGCCATGGCACCCCACGTGAGCCCCGCGCCGAAGGCGGCGGAGAGCACGTTGGAGCCTGGGCCGATGCGGCCCTGCTCCAGGGCCTCGTCGAGCGCCACCGGAATCGAGGCGGAGCTCATGTTGCCGTACCGGTCCACGTTCACGAACACCTTCTCCATCGGGATTCCCGCGTACTTGGCGGTAGCCTCGATGATCCGGACGTTGGCCTGATGGGGCACCAGGAGGTCGACGTCTTTAGCTGTGAGTCCGGCGTGCTGGAGCGCGACGTCGCAGGCTTCCGCCATGGATCGGACGGCATGCTTGAACACCTCCCTGCCCTGCATGCGCATCAGGTGATCGCGGCGCCCGAGCACGTCCTCGTTTAGAGGTTCGGTGTTTCCGCCCGCGGGCCGGTACAGGAGCTCCGCCAGATTGCCATCCGACCGCATGTGGCTGGAGATGATGCCCCGGCCCGAGCCGTTGGCGGGCCGCACCACGGCCGCCCCCGCGCCGTCTCCGAAGAGCACACACGTGGACCGGTCCGTCCAGTCGACGATGGAGCTCATCTTCTCGGTGGAGATCACCAGGGCAACCTCGCCGCGCCCCGCGGTGAGATATCCCTCCGCCATCGTCAGGCCGTACAGGAATCCGCTGCATGCCGCCATGATGTCGAACGCCATGGCATTGGTGCACCCGAGAAGCGCTTGCGTGTCGCATGCGGTGGAGGGCAGCCAGCGGTCCGGCGTCGCCGTCGAGAGGATGAGGATATCGATCTCCCCCGGGCGAACCCCGGCTCGTTCCATGGCGACGCGGGCCGCGCGCGCACCCATTTCCGCGGCGTTCAGGCCCTCGGGCGCGATCCTCCGCTCGCGGATGCCGGTGCGGGTGCTGATCCACTCGTCCGAAGTATCGACGATCCTCGCGATATCCTCGTTGGTCATCACGTGGTCGGGGAGAAACCTGCCCGTGGAGACAATCTCCACGATCGGCTTCGGCTTTCTCATTGCGTCTCCTCCAACCCCATCTGGCCCGGCATCTCCCGGGCGACGTGTCGCACCATGCCCGCCCGGACCGACCTGGCCGCGACGCCGACCGCGTTCCGGATTGCCTTCGGTGGCGACCCCCCGTGACAGATGATGGACACGCCGTCCACGCCGAGCAGAGGCGCCCCCCCGTATTCCGCGTAGTCGAGCACGCTGAACACCTCTCCGAGGTTCATCGTCTCCGGTGTCGATTCCAGCTTGCCGACCAGGAGCCCGACGATGAACTCCGCGACGGACTCGTAGAACTTCAGGAGAACGTTGCCCACGAAGCCGTCGCAGACTACCACGTCGCACTCGCCGCGGATCAGATCGCGGCCTTCCACGTTGCCCACGAAGTTCAGTCCCTTCTCCTCGGCCAACAGGCGGTAGGTCTCCACGGTGCGCTCATCACCCTTCTCCGGCTCCTCCCCGATGTTCAGAAGAGCCACTCTGGGATTGGAGCGCCCCATCAGGTCGCGGGCGTAAACCTTCCCGAGGTGGGCGAACTGCACCAGATGCTGTGGCTTGCAGTCCACGTTGGCGCCCGCGTCCAGCATGAGACACGGGGCCTTGGCGGTCGGAAGAATCGTGCCGACGGCCGGGCGATCGACGCCGGGGAGTGGACGGAGCGTGAAGAGAGAGGTGGCCATCACCGCGCCCGTGGACCCGGCGCTGATGAAGGCGTCGGCCTTGCCCTCCCGTTGGAGCTTGAGCCCGACCACGATGGACGATTCGGGCTTGCGCCGGAGGACGGACGCCGGCGGATCGCTCGCCGTGACCCGGTCCGAAGCGTGCTGGATATGGAGGCGGTCCCGAGGAACGTCGGGATACTTCGCCACCTCGGCCTCGATGACCGCCTGGTCGCCGACCAGGACGATCTCGATGTCGGATTCCAACTCCTTGAGGGCTTCGACGGCGCCGGCGACCTCGACCGCCGGAGCGTCGTCAGTACCCATCGCGTCCAGAGCGATACGCACCGTCGCGATCAGCTAGGAGTTCACTCTACTTCGACCGAGAGCACGGCCTCACCGCGGTAATAACCACAGGTGGGGCAAACCCGATGCGTCAGCTTGGGATCCCCGCAATTGGGGCAAGCATGGACCGACACCGGCTCCGCCTTGTAGTGCGTACGCCGCTTGCGCTTGCGCTGCTTCGAAGTCCGCTTCTTCGGGACAGCCATGTCCGACTCACTCCTCCCTGAGACTCCGGAGCGCATCCCATCGGGGATCGGCCTCTTCCCGCGTGCAGTTGCACGAATCCTCGTTCAGATTCGTCCCGCACTGTGGACAGAGCCCTTTGCACTCCGGATTGCATACCACGTATGGATCAATGCCGAGGATCACTTCCTCGCGCACCGGTTCGCGCAGATCGATCTCTCCCCAGGCCCGATCGAAGGTACGGACTTCACCGTCGTCCTCGGTTCCGGCTACATCCCCGGGGATGAACGTCATCGTCACTTCGGTCTCGAGCCTGCCCGCCACCGGTTCGAGACAGCGACGGCATTCCTGCCGGAGGTCTGCCTCGAGCCTTCCTCGAACTACGACCTCCCCGCTGCCTGCGTACGACGCGCGAAGGTGGACCTCAACGGGTCCTGAGAACGTCACCTCACTATCGTCCCAGAGGGAATCGTCCGCGGGAACCGTAGCCTCGAGCTGGGCGGATCCTGCTCGCGCCAGCTGAGCGAGATCGAGCCTGAGCATAGTCGTGAAAACTAGCCGGGGCTTTGGAGGGTGTCTACCTCTGGACCGCATTTCTTTCGGGCTCTTCCCACTGCGACCGGGCCCCGGCGTAACGGCTTCAGTCGCCGAAGATCCCGATCCGCTCGTGGTCGGAGAAGAAGAAGCGGATCTCCACCGCCGCGTTTTCGTCGGAATCGGAGGCGTGGATCGCGTTGCGCTCCTTGGACTCCGCGTAGAGCTTCCGGACCGTCCCGTCGGCCGCCTCGGCCGGGTCCGTCGCCCCGATCGTGGTACGCAGCTTGGTGACCGCGTCCTCGGCCTCCAGCACCAGCGGCACGACCGGACCCGACGTCATGAACTCCACGAGCGACCGATAGAAGGGTCGCTCCCTGTGGACGGCGTAGAAGGCACCGGCCTGGTCCGCCGTCAGGCGCGTCATCTTGAGGGCTCGAATCCGGAAGCCGGCCTCCTCCAGGTGGGCGAGAATCTTTCCTGCCTTGCCCGACGCCACCGCGTCGGGCTTGATGATGGCCAATGTCTGGTTCATGAATCGCTTTCGTTGTATCGGAGGGTGATCGGAGCGATCACTCCTCAGGTTGTTGGTCGTGACTCACTAGATCGTGCACGCCGAAGAGGGCTTTCAGCACCGTGTCCCGCGTAACGAAGCCGATCAGCTCACCGTCGCGAACGACCGGAAGCTGCTCCACGTCCCGGTTCACGAGCATGGTCGCCGCCTCGACCAACGCCTGGTCCTCCGACACGCACAAGACCGTGCGGGTCATG
This sequence comes from uncultured Gemmatimonadales bacterium, assembly GCA_963751265.1. Taxonomy (GTDB): domain Bacteria; phylum Gemmatimonadota; class Gemmatimonadetes; order Longimicrobiales; family Gaopeijiaceae; genus SZUA-318. Next base: position 7,337 of record CAVVTU010000013.1, read on the forward strand.
ACTTCACGAGCCCTGGCGGTGCCCCGATCCACGGACTGTTCTTCCTCGCCCTGACGTCCGGCGCGGAGCAGGTGACCCAGAGCGTCCCCCGCAGTGAGAATGCCCAGGACCTCGTATTGTTCCCCGACGACCGGAACCGCACGTATTCCACGCCGTGTCATGAGGTCCACGACCTCCGCCAAGGGTGTGTCCGGGTAGACACGGTACTTGACCGGCACGAGCGCATCCTCGACGAGGAGCCTCGTCCGGAATTCGGTGTCCATCAGCTCCTTCATCTCGTGAATCTCCGAGATCGAACGCGCAGCGAGCAGTCGCTCCGTCCGACCGCGATCCCGGAGCGCCTTCACGATGGCCGGAACGATCTGCTGTCTGGCTCCGGTCAGCTTGCCGGACGTGAGCAGCAGGATCACTGCGCGAGCCTCTCCGCGCACGGGGCGCCCCTCCGCGGTCACCGTGAACGGTTCCCGCGCTACCCCCACCCCGATCGCCGGACTCTCGACGGTCTCGAGCGTGCCGACGACGACCACGATGTCATCGTTGACGCGAACCACCTCGCCCTGGCTCCCGAAAGCCAGATCGCGCGCGTACTTCGACGCTCTCTCATCATCCAGCAACCCCTGCTCGTGTATCCGCGAGAAGATTGCGTGCAGGGCTTCGCCTAGGTCCGCGGCCTCGAGTGGAACCACGGCCCACGAGTCTACGACGAGATCCACGAGCCTCATAGGAACGACCCTCCGAAAAGGAGCGGTTGTCGATGGCCGGGGAGAGCCCGGGGCGATGGGGCGCCCCGGGCAGCCTCCTCTACGCCATCCGCTCCTGGAGTAGACCCACGATGTCGACGGGGCGTTTCGCCACCGCGATACCGTTCTCCTCGAACGTCTTGATCTTCTCCTCGGCCGTGCCCGAAGCGCCGCTGATGATCGCGCCCGCATGACCCATCCGACGCCCCGGAGGCGCCGTCTGACCGGCGATGAAGCCGACGACCGGAATATCGAGATTCGCCTTGACCCAGGCGGCCGCTTCCTGCTCGTCGGTCCCACCGATCTCCCCGATCATCACGACCGCCTCTGTATCGGGGTCGTTCTTGAACGCCTCGAGGCAGTCCACGAAGTTCGTCCCGATGAGGGGGTCGCCGCCGATACCGACACAGGTGGTCTGCCCGAGCCCCACGTTCGTGAGCTGGAACACGGCCTCGTAGGTCAGCGTTCCCGACCGGGAAACGACCCCCACTGGCCCCTCCTTCACGATCTGCGCGGGCAGGATGCCAACCTTGGACTTGCCCGGGGAGATGATGCCTGGGCAGTTCGGTCCGAGCACCCGCACCCCGTGGTCGCGGGCGAAGGCGTGGGCCCGGGCCATGTCCTGCACCGGGACGCCCTCGGTGATGGCCACCACCAGGCTCACGCCCGAGTCGACGGCCTCCATGATCGCCCCGGCCGCGAACGCGGGCGGTACGTAGACCACGGACGTGTTCGCCTCGGTCTGCCCGACGGCCTCGTCCATGGTGTTGAAGATGGGGACCGACTGTCCGTCCGGCCCCTCGAAGGTCTGGCCCCCCTTGCCGGGGGTCACGCCGGCCACCACCTGGGTGCCGTACTCCATCATCTGCTGCGTGTGGAACGATCCGTCACGTCCTGTGATGCCCTGGACGACGAGCCGGGTGTTCCGATCGATGAATATCGCCATGGTCTCGCCCCTATGCCTTTGCCATCGCCACGGCCTTCTGCACCACCTCGTCCATCGAGGTGAACGCGGAGAAGCCTGCGTCCGAAAGGATCCCGACTCCCTGCTCTTCGTTGGTCCCCGTGAGTCGGATGACGATGGGGGGCTCGATATCGATACTCTTGGTGGCCTCCACGATGCCGCGCGCCACGTCGTCGCAGCGGGTAATGCCCCCGAAGATGTTGAAGAGGATGACCTTCACGTTGGGGTCGGCCGTGATGATCTCCAACGCCGCGATCACCTTCTCCGGGTTGGAGGAGCCACCGATATCCAGGAAGTTCGCCGGCTCACCGCCGTAATACTTCACGAGGTCCATCGTGGCCATCGCGAGGCCGGCGCCGTTGACGCAGCACCCCACGTTCCCCTCCAGCTTCACGAAGCTGAGGCCAGCTTCGCGCGCCCTGGTCTCGGCCCAGGGCTCGGACGAAGAGTCCCGCATGGCCGCCACGTCCGGGCGCCGGAAGAGCTCGCTGTCGTCGATGCTCATCTTGGCGTCGATCGCCTTGATCTCGCCGTCGGTCGTAGAGATGAGCGGGTTGATCTCCGCCATCGAGGCCCCCGAGTCGACGAAGGCCCTGTAGAGCTGCCCGATAACCTTGGTCGCCTGCTTGATGAGGCCGGGATCGTCGTAGAGGAAGTTCGCAAGCCACAGCGCCTGGTGCTGAAGCAGGCCGTAGCTCGGATCGACCGTCAGCTTGCGGATGGCGGTCGGGTTGGTGCGTGCCACCTCTTCGATGTCGATCCCGCCTGCCGCCGAGACCATGAAGGTGGGCGCCTGGGTCTTCCGGTCCATCAGGACACCGACGTACGCCTCGGTGGCGATGTCCTCGGCCGGCGTGACCAACACCTTCTCCACCGTGAGGCCCTTGATCTGCATTCCGAGGATCGCTGACGCGTGCTCACGTGCCTCCTCGGCGGTCTTGGCCAGCTTCACCCCGCCGGCCTTGCCGCGCCCTCCGGAGTGGACCTGGGCCTTCACCACCACCACACCGCCGAACTTCCGGGCGATGGTTTCGGCCTCGTCGGGCGTCGTGGCGACCTCGCCCGGGGGTACCGGGATGCCGGCGGCGCGGAAGCGCTCCTTGGCCTGATATTCGTGAATATTCATGAGGTCTTCGGGTTCATGGACGTGGACCGGCGGCGAGCGCCGGATCTTGCCGGCGACGCACGCCGGATCTCGGGATGGGAGGGAGTCGGTTGAAGCTACCAGGGCCTCCCGGGGTGATCAACGTCCTCCCCCGGAACCGCCGCCCTGAAGGCCTTGGAGGAGCGCGCGCAGCTTCTTCAAGGCATCGCCGTACGCCTGCCACTCGCCCGCCCGCAGGTGCGTGTCGGCCTCGTCCAGAAGCTGGAGCGCGGCCTTCGGCCAGCTCGCCGTGGGGCCGGACGCGGAGCCCGGAGTCGTGTCTGGCGCGCTCTCGGGCGCCGTGGAAGCTTCCCGTCCAGCGAGGCGGGCGGTCGCGCCCGCCAGGCTGTCCGTGAACGCGACGCGACGGCCGTCGCTGACGACGAACCTTCGAAGCTCCGGAATGGCGTCGGCCGTGGCCGCCAGGAAGACGGGCTCCATGTACAGGAGACGTCCGTTCACCGGCACGAGGTGGAGGTGTCCGGTCCAGACGTCGCTGCCCCCGGTTCTCCAGAGCGAGAACTGCTGCGAGATCTGGGGATCCTGTTCGACCAGAGCCTCGATCTGGCGCGGGCCCGGCACCTGGTCGTCGGCGGGCACGTCGTAGAGCACGAGGTCCGGAGCCCCCTGGTCGTTCTGGCGCGCGACCAGGATCGCCGTCAGGTTCTGGCGTCCCGCCGGAACGAAGACCGTGGTCAGGTTGAAATGGACCGAATCTTCGCCGGGCAACGAATAGAGTCCGTACTCCGATCTGTACGGAACCGGGCTGGTCCCCTGCGCGAGCTCGTGTGGAACCGCCCACACGTCCTGTTGGCGGTGGAAAGCCGGCGCGGTTTCCTGATGATACTGCAGGAGCACCTGGGCCTGCACGTCCAGAAGCTCCCGCGGATAGCGCAGGTGCCGGCGTAGAGTCTCCGGCATCTGGTCGATCGGCTGGACGAGTCCCGGGAACGCCGCCTGGTAGGCGTCGGCCAGCGGGTCGGGCGCCGGCACTCGATAGAAGTGCATCACGCCCGTCACCGCGTCGACGGTGATCTTGAAGCTGTTGCGGACGTACGTGACCGGCCGCAGGAGCTGGAGGTTGTTCGCGCTCGAGAGCGGGAACGCGCGGGTCGCGGTGAACCCCTCGAGAATCCAAACGATGCGCCCGTCCGCGATCACCGGGTAGGGCGACTCCGGGTAGCGAAGGAACGGTGCGACCGCCCGTACCCGATCGAGAATCCGTCGGCGGAAGACGAAGCGGCTTCCCGACGAGATCTCCGAGGAGAACAAGAGGTTTGCGTCCTGGAACCGCCATGCCAGCGCAAGGGTCCTGAGCTTCGAGGACAGATCGATGCCCGGGGGAAAGTCCACGCCCATCTCGCCCGGGGCACCGCCCGGCGCCAGGAACTGGCTGGACGAAGGGTTCACCACCGCGTACGGCTCGGGGCGCGCCCCGAAGAACACCTGCGGCCTGGTCAACCGGAGCGCCGTCGTGTCCAGCTCCATTCCGGAGGGACTCAGGTTCGGACCGGTCGAGTCCGGGGAGATCCCCGAGATGATCATCGACGGTCGCCCCTCGGGGGTTCGCCTGGCGGCCAGGCTCGCCACCGCGCCGGCGCCTTCGATATAGAGCTCCCTGAGATGCAGGTTCTGCCAGTTGGGGTCTTTGATTCCGTCCGGATCGACCTCCCGCGCGGAGAGCGCGACCGGTACGAGGCCGTCCACCCCGGGGTACCGGTCGATGGTGACCTCGGTGAAGTCGTAGTACGGATAGCGGGCTTCCACCTGGCGGAACGTGGTCAGGAGCGCATTCTGGTTCCACACCGGGAGACCCGAGAACTGGCGGGCCGCGAGATCCCAGTCGACACCCTCTTCGGCGCGGTACTGGAAGCGGCGCCGGTCCAGACTGTCCAACCCGAATCCCAGCCGGGTGTAGGCCAGGTTGTGCTGGATGTAGGGCGTCTCGCGCTCCAGCTCGTTCGGCTCGACGCGGAAGCGCTGCACGAAGGCCGGAAAGAGCTCGAGGATGAGCAACGACGCCACGACGACCGAAACCAGCGACCCCACGACCGGCCAGCCCCGATTCTTCCAGGAGCCCCAGAAGACGACGGCGGCCGCCATGACACAGAGGATGGTCATGGTCTGCAGGGCCGGGACTCGGGCCTGGGCATCCGTATAACCGAAGATCCCCTGGACCCCCGACGTGCCGTGGAGGAGGAGCAGATAACGCCCCAGCCACATTCTGGCCGCGAGGAGCAGGAGGAAGGCCGCCAGGACGCTTCCCATGTGCAGTCGGGCCGGATGCTGCGCCACGACCTTTCCCCGACCCCAGCGCAGCGCCCCGGTTGCCGCATAGCCCGCAGTGATGAGGGCGAAGACCAGGAAGGCCACGATGAGGCCGAAGGTGATGATGCTGGCCAGGACCGGGAGCGTGAAAACGTAGAACCCGAGGTCCTTGCCCAGGACCGGATCCTGCATGCCCCACGAGGCGCCCTTGGCGAGGAGAAGGGTCTGGATGCCCACCGAGGACGGCACGGCGGCGCCGAACCAGCTCCCCAGGAGGATCGCGGTCCCCATCATTGCCCAGAAGACGTAGCTGTGGGGAAGCTGCTCGGAAATCTCGATGTTTCCGAATCGACGCTTGATCTGGATGCCGGTCAACGTCCCGGAGACGAGCCGGAGGTTCACGAAGATCAGGAGGCCGACCATGAGCCCGCCCACGAGTCGCGCCCCCCACTCCCAGACCATCCGGCTCCAGAAGACGCTGCTGAATCCGGCCCCCGCCTGCCAGAGGATCTCGATGTAGGCACCCGCCGCCAGCCTCCCCAGGATCATCACGAGACCCAGAGCGACGACGACGGCCAGGATCAGCCGCCCGCCTTTGAGCGCCGGAAAGGACCCCCGGGCCTCAGGCATCGACCCCCTGATCCTCGAGCCAGCGCTCGACCTCGCCCCGAATCTGGGCAAGACGCTCCTCGGTCCGGGCTTCGTACCGGGAGACGATCACCGGCTGCGTGTTCGAGGTCCGCAGGAGCGCCCAACCGTCTCCGAAGAGGATTCTCGCGCCGTCCACGTCGATGACCTCATGATCCTGCTTGAAGTGCTCGACCGCCGCCTCGACAACCTCCCACTTCTGCTCCTCGGTCACGTCGATGCGGATCTCTGCCGTGGAGACGTAGCTCGGAAACTCGGCAGTCAGAGCGGACAGGGGGCGGCCGGCGCGCGCCACGAGATCGATGAGCCGGCAAGCCGCGTAGGGGGCGTCGTCGAAGCCGTAGTAGTCGTCTCCGATCATGATGTGGCCCGAAAGCTCCCCGGCCATCAGGGCCCCCGTCTCCTTCATCTTCTTCTTCATGAGGGAGTGGCCGGTCTTCCACATCACCGGCACGCCCCCGGCCTTCTCGAATACCTCAGGGAGGACCTGCGAGCACTTCACGTCGAAGATCAGCTTCTGTCCGGCCCCCCGCTTCTCCAGGAGATCGAGGCCGAAGAGGAGGAGAATCACGTCGCCGCGCACGATGGTCCCTGCCTCGTCCACCACGCCGATCCGATCGGCGTCGCCGTCGAAGGCGACGCCCAGGTCGAGTCCCCGTTCCTTCACCGTTCGGATCAGGACCTCGAGGTTCTCGTCGACCGTCGGGTCGGGGTGATGGTTGGGAAACGTGCCGTCCGACTCGCAGAAGAGCGGCGTGACTTCGGCGCCGAGCATCTCGAGGAGAGGAACGGCCACGATGGCGCCCGTGCCGTTGCCGGCGTCCACGGCGACTCGCAACGGCCTCGAAAGCTCGAAGCGAGCGCTTACGTCGGCGATGTAGCGATCGAGAACGTCCACGCGTTCGTGTCCGCCCTGCCCCGACTCGACATCGCCCTCGACGATCCTCCGCCTGAGGTCCCGGATCCCGTCGCCGTAGAGCGAGTCTCCGCCCGCGGTCATCTTGATCCCGTTCCACTCGGGCGGATTGTGGGACCCCGTGATCTGTACCGAGCCGTCCGTGTCGAGCGTGGCGCCAGCCCAGTAGAGCGTGGGCGTGGGCACGAGCCCCACATCGACCACGTCGACGCCAGAGGCCCGGACCCCGCTGATCAGCGCTTCGGCCAACTCCGGAGATGTCAGACGGTTGTCGTGCCCGACCGCGGCACGCGGCCTCGCCTTGCCCGACGTGGCACGGAGGTGCGAGCCGAATGCCCGCCCCACCGCTTCCGCGACGTGGGCATCGAGGTCTTCACCGACGATGCCCCGGATGTCGTACTGCCGGAAGATGTGCTCCGATGGACTGTCTGACGTCATGAAGCGGTTGCCTCCCTCCTTCGGCACCCGTCAGGGCCCCAGGCTGAGCAGTCCACCACCCGGACCCCCCAGACCGTGCACACTGTAACGCGCGAACTCGATGGCCGAACCCGGGAAGATCCCGAGGTAGAAGATGAGCACGACGCTAACGAGAAGCGCCAGACGCATCGGCAGCGGAGACATCACCCCGTCATGCTCGCTCGCGCTGTTCGGCTCTCGCATCCACATGAACCACGCCACGCGCAGATAGTACCAGTAGGACGCTACCGTGCTGAGGACCAGGATCACCGCCAAGGTCCAGAGCTGCGAATCCGCTGCTCCCTGGAGCAGGTAGATCTTGCCCATGAACCCCCCCGTGCCGGGGAACCCTGCCAGCGAGAACAGGAAGACGGTCAGCAGCACGCCGAGGAACGGCTGAGACCATCCGAACCCGGCGTAGTCCTCGATCTGAAGACGCTCCTCACCCTGCCGGCCCACGGTGATGACCACGGCGAACGCGCCGATATTCATGAGCGTGTATACCAGAAGGTAGAAGAGGATGCCCGCCGTGGCGGTCTCGTTCGCCGCGGTGAGGGCCACCAGGAGGTAGCCGGCGTGAGCGATGCTGGAGTAGGCCAACATGCGCTTCACGTTCGACTGGACGAGCGCGATCAGGTTCGCGGTGATCATCGTGATCGCCGCCAGCCACCACAGGATCGGGAACCAGGTCTTGTAGGAGGCGTCGAACGCCACGAGGAAGACTCGCAGGAACGCCACGAAAGCGGCCGCCTTGACCCCGGCCGACATGAACGCGGTCACGGGCGCGGGCGCACCCTCGTAGACGTCGGGCGTCCACATGTGGAACGGTACCGCCGACACCTTGAACGCGAACCCCACCGCCAGGAGCGCCACCCCTATGGCCAGGAGACCCGCTGAAGCCGGAAGGCTGCCGCCCGTGTTGCCGATGACGAAGACGTTGGTGCTGCCGGTCGCGCCGTAGACGAGCGCGATTCCGTAGAGGAAGAAGCCCGTGGAGAACGCGCCCAGAAGGAAGTACTTCAGACCGGCCTCCGCGGACTTGCGGTCCCGGCGGTTGAATGCCGTCAGGGCGTAGACCGCGACGGACATGACCTCGAGGCCAAGGAAGACCACGATCAGATCGCGGGCCCCCGCCATGAACATCATTCCCGCCGTGGCCAGGAGCACCAGGCCGAAGAACTCGCCGGCCTGCAGGCGCTGACGGATCACGTAGGCGAACGAGATCAGGATCGTCATCGCCGCTGCCAGCAGGAAGATCCAGTTGGCAAAGAGGCGCAGACCGTCGACGGCGATCATCGTCGTACGGTCCGCCTGTCGCACCCCGTAGAGCCACCCGTTCGCCGCCGCGGCCATGAGCACGCCAACAAGGGCGATCCAACCCAGCACGGTACCTGAACCGAACGTCGGATCGTCGCCGCCGGGCGAATCCTCCCGGCCGGGGCCGTACCTGCCCGAGACGCCGACGATCAGGACCACCATCCCCCAGATGCAGAGGATGATCTCCGGAAGAAGCGCCCAGACGTAGTCCAGGTTGCTGGTGAAGTTGAGTTCCATGGGTCAGTCGCCGTCCGTGCTCTTGGCCACGAGTCCGAGGGATCCAGCGGGCCGCGTCGGGGAGGGAGTGGGAAGCACGGCCGTCCCGCTCGTATGCAACATGTTCGCCATCGCGTTGGGAGGACCGGCGGCTTCCACGCGCTCCAGGACCGAGCGCACGCTCGGCTCCATCCTGCTGAGGAACGGCGTGGGATTCCATCCGATCCAGATCATGAGCACACAGAGCGGCGCCAGGATGGCGATCTCGCGCCGCGTGAGGTCCTTCATCTCACGGTTCTCGGGCTTGTCCAGCGCATTGAAGAACACGCGCTGAACCATCGGCAGCATGTAGTACGCTGCGAAGATGACGCCGCCGGCCGCGAAAAATGCCACCACGGGGTGGGTCTCGAACGTCCCCAGCAATGCCAGGAACTCGCCGACGAAGCCACTGGTCCCCGGCAGGCCGATGGACGCGAGCGCGGTGAGCATGAAGGCGGTCGCGAACCACGGCGTAACCCGGCTGATGCCTCCGAACTCCGCAATGGTGCGGGTGTGGCGTCGTTCGTAGAGCATCCCGAGCAGAAGGAACAAGGCGCCCGTGCTGATGCCGTGGGAGATCATGACGATCAGGCCACCCTGGAGTCCGTTCACGGTCAGGGCGAACACACCCAGGATCACGAAGCCCATGTGCGCGACCGACGTGTAGGCCACCAGCTTCTTGGCGTCCGGTTGCACGGCCGCGACCCACGCCGTATACAGGATCCCGACGACGGCGAGCGTGAGCATCACGGCAACCACGGTCGGATCCTTCGCCGCCACCGGGAAGAGCGGCAGGAGGAACCGGAAGAACCCGTACGTGCCCATCTTCAGGAGCACGGCGGCAAGGACGACGGAGCCGGGCGTGGGCGCTTCGACGTGTGCGTCCGGCAACCAGGTGTGGAGGGGGAAGATGGGCACCTTCACCGCGAACGCGAGAGCGAAGGCGGAGAAGAGCCAGATCTGCTCCGTACCCGAGAGCGGAATCTGGAGCAGGTCCGAATACGCGAACGTCGGGATCCCCAGCAGCGTCTTCGCCTTGAAGAAGAGATAGAGGATGCCCACCAGCATGAGCAGCGATCCGAGCGCCGTGTAGAGGAAGAACTTGATGGCGGCGTAGATGCGCCGCTCCCCCCCCAGATCCCCACGATGAAGTACATGGGGACGAGCGTCAGCTCGAAGAAGACGTAGAAGAGAAAGAGATCGGTCGCGGTGAAGACCCCCACCACGCCGGCCTCCAGCAGGAGCATGAGCGCGTAGAACGCCCGCTCGCGCTTCTTGATGTAGTTCCACGAACCCAGGACGGCCAGCGGTGTCGTGAGGGTCGTCAGCAGGATCATGAAGAGGCTGATCCCGTCCACTCCGAGCGAATAGCTGATCCCCCAAGCCTGGATCCACGGGACCCGGCTCTGCATCTGCATGCCGGCCTGGCTCGGGTCGAACGCCCACCAGAGGCCGAGGCTGAGCACGAGCACCCCGAGCGACCACCAGAACGCCAGATGCTTGGCACGCTCCTCCTCGGCCCAGAGCACCAGGCCCATGCCGAGGATGGGAAGCCAGATCAGGGCATGCAGCACCCAACCGGTGTAGCCGATGGACTGCAGGAATGCGGTCATCGTCCCGGTCCCCCTAGAAGATTACCGAGCCGAGGATCACCAGGACCCCGACCGTGAGTATGAAGGCGTACGTGTTCACGGTGCCGGTCTGGAACATGCTCCCGACGAACCCGACGCCGCGGGCCAGGTAGCCGGCTCCATTCACGATTCCGTCGATGATTCCGTCGTCGATCACCCTCCAGCAGAACCGCGAAGTCCGCACGACGGGCTGTACGATCAGCGCGTCGTAGAGCTCGTCCACGTACCACTTGTGGTAGAGGACGCGCTTGAATCCGCTCGGCTCGGCGGACTCCGTGGCCGGCACGATTCTCCACCCGCGCACCACCGTCACGGCCACGATTACGACCGCGATGGCCAACAGCGTGGAGATGACCCCCCAGGCCACCTCCCCCCCGCCGAACGGAGCGGCTTCGGCAACCTCGCCGACGTGGCTCACGTAGATCTGGTGCGCCGACGCGGTGACGGGCTCCATCCAGTGATGGAGCCATCCACTCATGGGCAGGGCTCCGAAGCCCCCGAGAAACGACTTCTGCACAGCCTCGGGCACGTTGATCCACCCGCCGAACAGCGAGAGGACCCCGAGCGTCATGAGCGGCACCGTCATGGTCCAGGGCGCCTCGTGCAGGTGCTTCGCCTCTTCCGGGCCGGTGCGGTTGGCGCCATGGAAGGTCATGACCATCAGCCGTGTCATGTAGAACGCGGTCAGGATCGCGGCGGCCAGCGCGAGAATCCAGTAGACGCGGTAGAAACCGGCGAACGGGCCGACCGCGGCGGCCCCTGCCGACCAGATGATCTCATCCTTCGAGAAGAACCCGGCGAAGGGCCACACCCCCGAGATCGCCAGCGTGGCGATCCACATGGTCATCCACGTGACCGGGAGGAAGCGCCTGAGCCCGCCCATGTTCCGCATGTCCTGCGCATCCCAATCGGAATGCGTGTGATGGAGCGCGTGATGCATGCTGTGGATCACCGCGCCCGAGCCCAGGAAGAGCAACGCCTTGAAGAACGCGTGCGTCATGAGGTGGAAGATCCCGGCCGCGTACGCGCCCGAGCCCACCCCGAGGAACATGTAGCCGAGCTGGGAGACCGTGGAGTAGGCCAGGACCTTCTTGATGTCGTACTGCGCCAACGCGATGGTCGCGGCGAAGAACGCCGTCGCCACCCCGATGCCCGCGACGGTCACGCTCCCCACGGGAGAGAGCGAGAAGAGGACGGACGAGCGCGCGACCATATAGACGCCCGCCGTCACCATCGTGGCAGCGTGGATCAGCGCGGACACGGGCGTCGGGCCCGCCATCGCGTCCGGGAGCCACACGTAAAGCGGGATCTGCGCGCTCTTTCCGGTCGCTCCCAGGAGGAAGAAGAGGGTTACCGCGGTGACGATCCCACCACCGTACATGAGGGTGGAGGGCGCGTCGTGGAAGACCGGCACGAAGTCGAGCGTACCGAACGTGCGGAAGAGCAGGAACATCGCGAGCAGGAACCCGAAGTCCCCGATCCGGTTCACGATGAATGCCTTCTTGCCCGCGTCGGACTTCTCCCGGTCGGTGAACCAGAAGCCGATCAGCAGATACGAGCAGAGCCCCACGCCCTCCCAGCCCACGAACATGAGCGGGTAGCTCGATGCCATGACCAACACGAGCATGAAGAAGACGAAGAGGTTCAGGTAGGAGAAGTAGCGGGCATAGGCCGGATCTTCCCCCATGTAGCCGATGCTGAACACGTGGATTAGGAAGCTCACTCCGGTGACGACCAACATCATCACCATGGAGAGCTGATCCAGCTGGAGCGCCGCGGACACCTTGAACGTGCCCGTGGAAATCCAGGTCCAGTAGGTCCTCACCACCGGCTCCTCGAGGCCGGAACCCAGCATGCGCGTGAAGTTCACGAGCACGATGAGGAACGCGAGCAGGAGAACCCCGGGCCCGATCAGCGTGGGGAGCCTCTGGGTCAGAGGCGGCCCACCGGGGCCGTCGAGGTCCAGCTCACCTCCGGCGCGTACGGCGTCGGCCGAGCGACGCGCCTGCATGAGGGCGAGCACACCGTTGGCCGCGAATCCGAAGAGCGGAAGCAGGACGACGAGCCCCGGGAGGAAGGGCTCGAAACCGCCACCGGCTTCGGGTACGGCCTGCCTCAGGAGCAGCGAGATCATCGCGTTCATGCCCCTACCACTTCAGCAGGTTGAAGTTGTCCACGTCCACCGTCTCGTAGTGGCGGAAGATCGAGATGATGATTGCGAGGCCCACCGCCGCCTCCGCGGCCGCCACGGTCATCACGAAGAAGACGAACACCTGCCCCTCGATGCCCATGAGCCGGGAAAACGCCACGAACGTGAGGTTCACGGCATTCAGCTGCAGCTCGATGCAGAGGAACATGATGATCGCGTTGCGTCGCACGAGAACGCCGAACGTCCCGACGACGAACAGGATGGCGCTCAGAATCAGGCTCGGGGTGATCATGACACGCGCCTTTTCGCGAGCGCGATGGCGCCCACGACCGCCACGAGGAGAAGAATCCCCGTGATCTCGAAGGGCACCACGTACTCGGTGAAGAGAGGTCGGGCGATTGCGCCCACGGCTCCGTAGCGGGCGACGGCCAGGTCGATCGAGCGCCCACCGCTCGTCATCACCGTGTTGGCGGCCGAGCCCGCGCCACCCACCTGGTGCACGAGCAAACCGGCCAGTGCACCGATCACGGCGAAGGCGATGACGGCGAAGGCGCCTCCCTTCAGGTCCCTGCGGTAGTCATGCCCGAGGTTCAGGAGCATGATCACGAACAGGAAGAGGACCATGATGGCGCCTGCGTAGACCATGACCTGGACCGCGGCGAGGAAATGCGCCTCGAGGAGCACGTAGATCCCGGCGAGGCTCGCCAGCGTCGCGACCATGAAGAGGAGGCTCCCCACGGGGCTGCGGGACAGCACCACGCCGAATGCGCCGCCGATGACCACGGCTGCGAACACGTAGAAGACAATGTCGATCATCGGTCACTCCGAGCGGGGGTCGGAGGGGTCCCACAGGAGCGTCACCGGATGATCCTGCTCCATCAGGCGGTCCAGGTCGTAGACGAATCGGTCGCGGTTGAACTCGGCATTCTCGAAGTGCCGACCCACGTGGATCGCCTCGACGGGGCACACCTCCTGACACATACCGCAGAAGATGCAGCGGAACTCGTCGATCTCGTAGACCACCGGATACCGATTCCCGTGGTCGTCCTCCCCACCCACCAGCCGGATGCAGTTGGCCGGACAGACTGTGGGACAGAGCCCGCACGCCACGCATTTCGGACGCCCGTCGGCATGGACCTCCATGCGGTGGGTGCCCCGCCAGCGCGGAGAGAGGTCCGCCTTCTCCTCCGGATACTGCAGCGTCACCTTGTTCGGGTTCACGAGGTGCTTGAAGGTGAGCGCCATGCCGCTGATCGTCGCCCGGAGATAGGAGTTCTTCTCGGGCTCCGGGCGCCTCATCACCTTGACCGATATCGCCATCGTCCTTCGTTCCTCTCTCTTAGCGGATCGTGCGGGACACGCCCGTCACGTCAGTCCCCGACCACCGTGGGGGCGGCGGATGCCCGCAGGGCTCCGGCGGCCCTGTTCCTCCGGGACGCCCCGGATGCGGCACCCGAGATCGTATGTCCACGATCGATGAAGAACAGGAAGCCGGCCGTCGCGATGGCGCTCACGCCCGTGAGCGCCAGGCCGTACCAGAACCCCCAGCTCACGCCCAGATCGTCCAGAACCAGGGCCGTGCCTGCCACGAGCATGACGTAGGCGAGCGCGGCGGGAAGCATCACCTTCCAGCCCAGCGCCATCACCTGATCGTACCGGAAGCGTGGCACGGTCCAGCGGACCCAGATGTAGAACACGATGAAGAACGCCGTCTTCAATGCGAAGCCCGCGAAGGTGAGAAGCGTCTTCCAGACCGCGGGATGGGCCAGGATCACGCTTCCGTCGGCGCCCAAGCCGCTGATGAGCTGGCCGTGGTACCAGAATGCGTTGTCCCAGCTTCCGGGGAGGTCCCATCCCCCGAAGAAGAGCGTAGCCATCAGCGCCGAGGACGTCGTCATGTGGGCGTACTCGGACATCGGGAACATCGCGTACTTCATTCCCGAGTACTCGGTGTGGTAGCCTCCCACGAGCTCCGATTCGGCTTCGGGCATGTCGAACGGAAGCCGGTTGGTCTCGGCGAAGGCAGAGGCCACGAAGAAGATGAAGGCCAGGGAGAGCGGAAACACGAACCAGAGGTGGAGCTGCTGCTGCTGCCACACCACCTGCGGAAGCGTGACGTTGCCCGCCAGGATGAGGACGGCCACCACCGAGAGACCGAGCGCGACCTCGTAGGAGACCATCTGGGCCGAAGCCCTGAGAGCGCCGAGAAAGGAGTACTTGTTGTTCGAGGCCCAGCCGCCCAGCACGATCCCGTACACACCCAGGGAGCTCAGGGCCATGATGTAGAGGATCCCGATCGGCACATCGGCCACGATCATGTCCACGACACCCCAGCGTGTGGGGAGCGGAGCCGCGAACGGGATCACGGCGAAGGTCACCAACGCCGGCGCGACCGCGAGCATGGGGCCCAGCAGGAACACCAGCTTGGAGGATTTCGCCGGCAGCGTCTCCTCCTTTAGGATGTTCTTGAGCCCGTCCGCGATCGGCTGCAGCAGCCCCCACGGTCCAACGCGATTGGGGCCCGACCGGTCCTGGATCCATGCCGAGATCCGGCGTTCGGCCAGCGTCGAGTAGGCCACCACCAGCAGGACGCCGCCGAAGACCACCAAGACCTTGGCCACCATCCACACAAGGCCAGGAATTCCCGAGATCGGGTGAAGAGCATCCACGGATCTAGTCTCCCGAAAGCGAGACGGCTTCGTTGATCACCGCCCCGCGGCTTCCGATGTCGTCGTAGGTGAGGCCCGAAAACGCGGCCGCGTGGTCGGCGAGCTGCGCGAATGCGTCCGCGCCGCTGCGGGGAGCCTCTCCGTCGGTCAGCTCCGCGAACAGCGCGCCCAGAACGAACCACCCGGGCCGCGCCGCTCCGGGCCCCTGCAGGGCGGGCCAGAAGCGCTGCACCCGACCCTCTAGATTCGTGAAGGTCCCCTCCTGCTCGGCGAACGTGGTCGTGGGGAGCACGAAGTCCGCCGCCGATGTCGCCGGTCCGGCGCGTGTTCCTAGGACGACGTACAGGGAGGCGTTCCCGCCGAAATCGGCGGCCTGATCCGCGAGCTCGTCGCCGAGGACGATCACGATCCCGGGGTGACTGGCCACGCCCTCGAGGCCACCCGTAGCGTCGTCCGAGCCGACTCGCCCGAACCCCAGGAGATCGGCTCCCTTGCCGTTGGGCGCCAGGTCCCTTCGCCGGGCCAGCGTCGGGAAGCCCTTGAGGACGATCTCGTCTTCGGCGCGGGGGGAGCGGTAGACGATCTCACCTCCGCCCAGATGATCCACCAAGGTCTTCAGGGCCCCGAGATCCTCGTTCGAGGAGAAGGGTGACGCCACCGCCTTCACCGGCCCATCGGCGCTTTCGAGACGTTGGAGCAACCCGGAGAGCGCCTCCTTCCACCCCATCGCCTTCATCTGTGTCCCGTCACGGACGAGGGGCGCCTCCAGCCGGTCGCCACGGTTGATCCACTCGTAGTTGAGCCGGCCGTAGTCGCACATCCAGAAGGCGTTGACGTCCAGGTTCTCCCGCGGCTTCAGGCGCTGAACCAGGTTGTCCCGAGTGTGGAGCTCGATGTTGCAGCCCTGCGAGCAGTTCGGACAAATCGAGGGCGTGTGATCGAGGTCCCACGCGCGCGCCTTGTGCAGGAAATCCTTCGAGACGAGGGCGCCGACGGGGCACAGGTCCACGATGTTGCCATGCCAGTACGTGCCTTCGAGGCCCTCCTCGAAGAAGGTGTCGATCACGGAACGGTTCCCGCGCTCCACCACGGTCAGGCGAGTGTCCTGCTCCACCTCGTTCATGAAGCGCACGCACCGGGTGCACATGACGCACCGGTCACCGTAGAAGACCACGTCGCCGCCGAAGTCATCCCGACCGAAGACCCGCTTGGGCTCGCGCGACCGCCCGTGCTTTCGTCCGCCCGCATGCACGTAGTTCTGGAGATGACACTCCCCGGACATGTCGCAGATCGGACAGTCCAGGGGATGGTTGACCAGATAGAACTCGAGCACTCCCCGGCGCATCTCGACGGCCAGCTCCGAGTCGGTATGCACCACCTGTCCGTCCATCGCCTGCGTCACGCAGGAGGGCATCGGCTTGGGCGCACCCTCGACCTCGACGAGGCAGAGGCGGCACATCGCCGGCGACGAAAGTCCCGCGTGGTAGCAGTAATGGGGGACTTCCTTGCCGACCTCCTTGGCGGCCTGGAGCAGGGTGGTCCCCTTGGGGACCATGACCTCCTGGCCGTCGATGGTCAGCGTGACCGTGTTGGGATTGTCTGCCATATGGTCTCTCAGCTCTTTCGAGAGCGATCAAATCGGATGGCTGCCGAGGCGCGGGAGCACGATGCCCGAGGCGTACTCGTTCGTACGTCGCAGGTCAGCGCGCGGAGCGAAACGAAGGCAGCCACCGATTTCATCGTTCTCACGCCGCTCCGACGCGTTCGCCCCTACGGATCAGGGCCAGATACTCGTCCTTGAACTTGTGGATTGAGGACACCACCGGGGCGGCCGCCGAATCCGACAGCACGCAGATCGTGGTTCCCGTCATCTGCCGGCTCATGTCCAACAGGGTGTCGAGATCCTCCTCGGTCCCCCTTCCCTCCTCGATGCGCTTCAAGATCTGGGTCATCCAGCCGGTCCCCTCACGGCACGGGGTGCACTGCCCGCACGACTCGTGCGCGTAGAACTGCACCATGCGCCGGACCTGCTTGACGATATCGGTGGTCTCGTCCATCACGATCACCGACGCACAGCCCAGCATGGAGCCGGCGGCCTGTACCCCCTCGTAGTCGAGCATGCAGCCCTCACACTCCTCGGCGGTGAGGATCGGCACGGAAGAGCCACCCGGGATCACCGCCTTGAGCGCGTGCCCGTCACGGACGCCACCACAGACGTCGTTGATGAGCTCCATGAGGGGAAAGCCGAGCGGAAGCTCGTAGTTGCCCGGCTTGTTCACATGTCCACTCACGCAGAAGAGCTTGGTGCCCGGGCTCTTCTCCGTCCCGTTCTCACGGTACCAGGCGCCACCGTTGTTCACGATGTGCGGCACGCTGGCAAGGGTCTCCACGTTGTTGACGGTCGAGGGCATGCCGAACGCGCCGACGGCCGCCGGGAAGGGCGGCTTCACGCGGGGCTGGCCCCGCCGGCCTTCCAGGGAGTTCATGAGGCCGGTCTCTTCGCCACAGATGTAGGCCCCGCCGCCCACATGGATCGTGACGTCGATGTCGACGCCCGAACCCTGGATGTCCTGCCCGACCCAACCGGCCCCGTACGCGTCCTCGAGGGCCTTGGCCAGGATCTGCGTGGTCTCGAAGAACTCGCCGCGGCAGTAGATGTATGCGTGCTTCGCCCGGATGGCGAACGCCGCGATGAGAACACCCTCGATCACGCTGTGGGGGTCCCACCGAAGGAGCTCCCGATCCTTGAACGTGCCGGGCTCGGACTCGTCGGCATTACAGAGGAGGTAGTGCGGCTTGGTCGGCTCCTTGGGCATGAACGACCACTTCACACCCGTGGGAAAGCCCGCGCCGCCCCGGCCTCTCAGACCCGACGCCTTCACCTCGTCGATGACCGCATCCCGGCCCATCTCGAAGGCCTTCTTCAGCGCCGAGTAGCCCCCGCGCTCGACGTACGTGTCTATGCGCCGCGCGAGGGGGTCTCCGAAGTTGCTGCTCAGGATCCGGACCTCGCGGTCCGAGACGTAGGGATAGGCCATCGCTCGGCTCCGTCAGTCCGCGGCCCCGGAGCCGTCCGGGGCCGTCGCCTTGAGGTGCTCGATGATCTCGGGCACGCTCGAAGGGATCACGTTCTCGTAGTAGCGGGAGTTGATCTGGACGCATGTGGGGAAACCACAGGCGGCCAGACACTCCGCTTCGATGATGGTGAAGTTCCCGTCTTCGGACGTCTCGCCCAGCCCCGTATCGGTGTAGCGCAGGAACGCCTCCAGAACGTCGTCGGCGCCACAAAGATTACAGGAGATGTTCGTGCAGACCTGAACGAGAAAGCGGCCGACCGGCCGCTTGTTGTACATCGTATAGAAGGTTGCCACCCCCCGGACGTAGGCGGGGGCGAGCTCCAGGAGCTCGGCGACCCGATCCATGGTCTCGGGGCTCACGTGACCCCGAACCTCCTGGGCCAACCCCAGCGCGGGCATGACCGCCGCGCGTTTGGTGGGATAGCGACTCAGGATCTTCTCGAAGCGCTCCTTGTAGGCACCCTCGAAGAGGGGCGCGTCGGGATCCTTGTCGGGCAGCATGTACGGGTAGGTCGAAGCCCCGGAGGGGTGTCCTCCCGCCACGGGACGTTCGCCCACGAACTCGTCGCCGCGAACGGTGGCCTCGTCCAGCTCGAATTCCCCGGTGTTGCCCGCCCAGCCCGGATTCCTGAAGGGGACGTCACTCATCGGTCGATCTCCCCCAGAACGATGTCCAGGCTCGCGTTGATGACGATCAGGTCCGCGATGAGGTGGCCTTCGGCCAACTTCGGAATCGCGGAGAGGTTCACGAACGAAGGCGGCCGGATCCTCCATCGGACCGGCTTCGTGCCCCCGTCACTTGCCACGTACATGCCCAACTCTCCCTTCGAGCCTTCCACCGGGAAGTAGCAGTCTCCCGGAGGCGCCTTGATTCCCTCGGTGATGATCTTGAAGTGGTGGATCATGCTCTCCATGTCCGACATGCAGTCGGTCTTGGAGGGGAGTGAGATGTAAGGGTCTTGAACGTTGATGGGTCCGCCCGGCAGACGCTCGATGGCTTGCCACAGGATCCGCACGCTCTGGGCCATCTCCTCCATGCGCGTCAGGTAGCGATCGTACGAGTCGCCGTGCTCGCCCACGGGCACCTCGAAATCGTATGTCTCGTAGTCGTAGTACGGGTTGTCCTTGCGAACGTCGTACGTCACGCCCGAAGCACGCAGGTTCGGACCGGTGAGACCCCAGTTGATCGCATCTTCCTGGCTGATCGCGCCCACGCCCTGCATGCGCCCGATGAGGATCTCGTTGTTGGTCAGCAGCCGATGGACCTCGGCCAGGGTATTCGGGAAGGTCTCGAGAAAGTGCTTGAGGTCGTCGATCCATCCCTCGGGCAGATCGGCCATCATGCCGCCGATCCGGGTGGCCGACGTCGTGATGCGGGCACCCGTGTAGGACTCGTGCATCCGGTAGATGCGCTCCCGCTCCTGGAACGTGTACAGGAACGGCGTGAACGCGCCCACATCGATGGCGGTCGTTCCGAGCCAGAGCAGATGCGAGAAGATCCTGTCCAACTCCATCAGGATCACCCGGACCACCTTGCACCGCTCGGTGACCTCGATGCCCATGAGCTTCTCGACCGACATCACGTAGGCGCAGTTGTAGATGAGCGGCGCCAGATAGTCCATGCGGTCGGTGAGCGGCACGATCTGGTTCCACGTCCGGTACTCGCCGAGCTTTTCGAACGACGAGTGCAGGAACCCGATGTGGGGCGTGACCTTGACGATGGTCTCTCCATCGAGCTCGCACACCAACCGAAGCACGCCGTGCGTGGCCGGATGCTGCGGGCCGATGTTGATGAGCATGTGCTCGGAGTCGAGATCGGGCTCCCTGACCTCGAAGGGCTCCGTCGGACTCCGGGTGGGCAGGCCGTCGATCCCCATCTCGGGATTCCGGCCCACCGTAAACTCAACGCTCTTCTGAGCCATGGCGTGCTCTCAGGCGTCCGAATCCGAGTCCTCTTCGGACTCGGGGACAGTTGGGAACGTCACCTCTTGCGGCTCGCGGCCGACGGCACGCTCCTCGGGAATGTAGAAACGCTCCACGTCCTGGTTGAGGGCCCGCCGCGTCTGCTCCGCCCGGGAGAACCGGCCCCGTAGGGGGAAGTCCTTCCGGAGGGGGTGGCCTTCCGCGTAGTCGTGGGGCATGAGAATGCGGCGGAGGTCCGGGTGTCCGCGAAAGGTGATTCCGAAGAGGTCGTAAACCTCTCGCTCGAGCCAATCGGCGGAATGCCAGAGCGGCGCCACGGAGTCGATCTCGAGGGCATCGAGATCGAGGAGGCATTTCACCCGGAGGCCTCGCCGGTGCGGGATCGACCAGAGCTGATAGACCACCTGGAGCGGTCCTCCCCCGCCGAAGTCGACCGCCGTCACATCGGCGAGCAGGTCGTAGCGGTGCTCCGGCGCATCCCGGAGCCAGCCCAGGATCTCCGTGTTGCGCTCAGGGTCGACGTGGACGACGTGCTGGTCGCCCGACACGACTTCGTGATGGAGCACCGCGTCGCCGTAGCGCTCCATCAGGGCGGCCACCGTCGGATGATCGGCCGGATTCGCGGACACGCCGGTGTCTTCGGGGCCGGTCACGTCGGAGGAGACGGGCCCCTCGTCGACAGCGTCCAGCCCACTGCTGGGTTTGTCGGTCATGAGTCGGGAGCCTTTCAGGGACGCCGGTCTCGGGGACGATCGGTAGCATCGGTCTCGACGGCCCCGGCGAGCTTGTTCTGGCGCGTAGAGTTGCCGAAGGGCCCCGAGAGCGCGACCACCTCGTCGTCGGAGGCCCTGGGTCGGGCCACGATCGCGGGATCCTCGGTCCGAAGCTCGTAGTGGTGCGCGAGCGATTCCTCGCGGATCTTCTCCTGGATCATCATCAGGCCGTAGATGAGTCCCTCGGGCCTCGGGGGGCAACCGGGCACGTAGACGTCCACGGGAACGATCGTGTCGATTCCCTGCACCATGGAGTAGACGTCGAACACGCCCCCCGAAGAGGCACACGCGCCCATCGAGACGCACCACTTGGGTTGCGGCATCTGATCCCAGATCCGCCGCAGCACCGGGGCGAGCTTGTAGGGCACCCGGCCCGCGCAGATGAGGACGTCGGCCTGGCGCGGACTGAACGACATCCGCTCCATTCCGAACCTCGAGAGGTCGAAGTCGGAAGCGAACGACGCCATCATCTCGATGGCGCAGCACGCCGTTCCGAACGGCATGGGCCACAGCGAGTTACGACGGGCCCAATTGACGAGGAAATCGATCTTCGAGGTCAGGAACGTGGGGCTTCCGGCACCGAAGAGCCCCCCGGAGCGGGCGCTGACCCCTCCGCCGGGCAGCTTGCTCTCTAGTCCCACTCGAGACCTCCCTTCTTCCATTCGTACAACAGGCCGACGGCCAGCACGATCACGAAGATGAGCATGGCCACGAACGCGCCCCACCCGAGGGCCTTCGCCTGCACGGCCCAGGGGATCAGGAAGACCGTCTCGAGATCGAAGACGATAAAGCTGATGGCCACCATGTAGAACTTGACCGAGAAGCGGGCACGTGTGTCGCCCAACGGGATCATTCCCGACTCGTATGGCATCTCCTTCTGGGCGGTCTGACGGCGTGGGTTGAGGATGTGCGTCAGGACGACCATTCCGACCGCGGTGACCGCGGAGATCGCGAAGAGCACGAGGAGGGGAAGATAGGCTCCCGACATGGCGTCGCCGATGTTGTTCGAATGTATGTGAAATTCTTCACGTACGGACCCGAAAAGGTACCCGGACGGCGGGAGAAGTGTCAAGCTGGCACGAACCCGTTTTTCGTGGTTTTTCGCCCGTTTGCACGAGGCTCGGTCTCTCGCCTATCTTGGGGCCCGCCGCGCGAGTCCGGCGGGCCGGACCCTCGGCCCGCTCCCGGGCTTCGAGACCCTCCCCGGACCGGACCGTCCAGGAGGTTCGTTTCCCTCATAGCCACACCCATCTTCATGCCCATCAAGAGCGACAAGTGGATCCGCAGGATGTCGGAGGAGCACGGGATGATCGAGCCCTTCGAGGCCGGTCAGATACGGGATGGGGTCATCTCGTACGGTCTGTCCTCGTACGGCTACGACATCCGCGTCGCACCCGAGTTCAAGGTCTTCACGAACGTGCACAACGTCGTGGTGGACCCCAAGGACTTCGACGACCGCTCGTTCGTGGACATCCACGAAGCGGAGTGCATCATTCCGCCGAATTCCTTCGCCCTCGCGCGAACGCTGGAATATTTCCGCATCCCGCGCGACGTCCTGGTGGTCTGCGTCGGAAAGAGCACGTACGCCCGCTGCGGGATCATCGTAAACGTCACGCCGCTCGAGCCCACCTGGGAGGGGCACTTGACGCTGGAGATCTCGAACACGACCCCCTTGCCGGCCAAGATCTACGCCAACGAAGGCATCGCCCAGCTTCTCTTCTTCGAGGGTGACGAAGAGCCCGAGATCGCCTATGCCGACCGAAAGGGCAAGTACCAGAACCAGCGGGGAGTGACGCTGCCGAAGCTATAGCGGCGGGCGGCGACGCGCCGACCCTCCGGACCCGAGCACCGCGGGGTTGGATCGTGGCCGCTCGTCTTCCGGCGACCTCACCCCGACAGGCTCACGCCCGTAGCCTGTTTGACCACCACGTCGAAGACGACGATCGCTCCGCCGGGGACCGGGCCGTTTCCCATGTCCCCGTAGGCCAGGTCCGAGGGGACGACGAGCTTCCGCTCCCCCCCTCCTTCATGCCGACCAGTCCCTCCGCCATGCCTGGAATCACCCTGAGGACGGGCAGCGCGACATCGGTGCCCGAGTCGACCGGGGTCCCGTCGCTCAGCCACGCGGCGTAGTCCACCTTGACGGTGTCCGTGGGTCCGACCTGGGCGCCGTCCCCGACCACGATGTCCTGGTAGTAGAGCCCCGAGGCCGTGACCGTCATCTTCGACAGGTCGATGCCCAGGCTCGGATCGAAGTTCGTCTCGGAGATGACCTGTGGCGGGGGATACGGATCCAGGAAGGACTTGCACGAGCCGAGCAGGGCCAGGGCGATCAAGCCGACGCCCAGACCCCATCTACGTCCGTTCCCCCCACATCGAACAATGCGCATTGCGCTTCTCCGTGCCGTCCCGTTCAGGATCCGCCTCACTGTACCCCCGTGCGCGGCCACCGTCCACCCCTACACCCTCTGGCCGCTAAGGAGGTAGGTTTATCAAGGTTGGCATGCGACGTGCATCAGTATAATCTGGGACGCAATGGCGCGACCCAGCGAATGATTCTTTCGCCCAATTTGAGGAGGCCCATAATGATCGAGCTCCCAGTGCCAGCGCGGGGCTTCGCCCTTATGGCAGGGCTGGTACTCATGACCACCGCGTGCGCCCACGTGAAGCCGGAGGAGCTGGACACGAGGTTGGCGTCGCTGCGTCAGGACCTGCAGACCCAGATCAAGCAAGGGGACGACAGCCTGGCGACGCGCATCGGCAATCTCGAGGGACGTGTCGACGGCCTGCAGAGTGACCTCGACGCGATGCGGAGCGACTTCAGTATGAAGATCGAGAAGATGCAGACCGCCCTTCGCTTCGACGTGCCCGTGCATTTCGGTTTCAACCAGGATTCGCTGCGCACTGAGGACAAGGCGGTGCTTCAGCGGTTCGGACAGGTGGTCACGCAGTACTACCCCGGCGCGCTCGTGACCGTGGAAGGCTTCGCCGACCCATCCGGCAGCGCCGCCTACAACCTGCGGCTCGGCAAGCGGCGCGCGGAGGCCGTAAAGTCGTATCTCCTGTCACAGGGGGGGCTCGGCTCCGATCGCGTTCGGACGGTGAGCTACGGAGAGAGCACCGCGCGGCTCGTGGATCCGGGTGCGCACGGCCCCGGTCAAACGGGTTGGCAGAATCGGCGCGTGGTTCTCGTCATCGATCATGGTGGATCGACGTCTGCGGGCGGTATGTGATCCGTACCGGTAGCCGTTCGACCTGAGAACGTCGAACGAGCCCGGGTCCGAAGCTTCGGACCCGGGCTCGTTCGTACTGGGGCGGGAGGGTTCGAACCTCCAACCTCCTGGTTAACAGCCAGGCGCTCTGCCGGTTGAGCTACACCCCAAACGGTCCTCGTCGGACGCCCAGAAGACGAAACGGCCGCGATCCCCGGGGATCGCGGCCGTTTCAAGCATCCGTGTATGCGCTTCTACACCGATCCGGGGCCGCGTCCTCGGCATCGATTGGGATTGAAATTCGAATTCCCGCGCAGAAGCAACATGGCGGAAACCATCGCCCCGAACGGGGGCCGGGTCAAGGGGCCGTTCATCAATCCCCCGCCGCCTTCCAGCTCCCGACCATCAGGTCGCGATTCAGGCGCGCGATGAAGTCCACGCTGATTCCCTTGGGGCAGGCTTCCTGGCAGGCGCCATGGTTCGTGCACGACCCGAATCCCTCCAGGTCGTGTTGCTCGACCATGTCCAGAACCCGCGTGTAGCGTTCGGGCTGTCCCTGCGGCAGGAGCGCGAGGTGACTCACCTTCGCCGACGTGAAGAGCATGGCCGACGCGTTGGGGCACGCCGCCACACACGCCCCGCACCCAATGCACGCGGCGGCGTCCATCGCGACGTCGGCCTCGTGCTTTCGGATGGGGATGGCGTTCGCATCCGGTGCGCTTCCCGTACGCACGGAAATGAAGCCGCCCGCGTCGATGATACGGTCGAAGGCGCTCCGGTCCACCACGAGGTCCCGGATCAGCGGGAAGCTGGTCGCCCGGAACGGCTCGATCCAGATCTCGTCACCGTCCTTGAACGTGCGCATGTGGAGCTGACAGGTGGCCACCATGGTCCTGCGACCATGGGGCACACCATTGATCATCATCCCGCACGAGCCGCAGATGCCTTCCCGGCAATCGTGCTCGAATGCGATCGGCTCCTTGCCCTCCCGCGTCAGATTCTCGTTGACGAGGTCGAGCATCTCGAGGAAGGAGGCATGCTCGCTCACCTCCCTGGCCTGATAGGTCTCGAAACGGCCGGAAGCATCGGGACCCTCCTGCCGCCAGACATGGAGCGTGAGGTTCATCACTTGTAGCTCCTGGTGGAGAGCTTCACGTTCTCGAATTCGAGCGGCTCCTTGTGGAGCACCGGCTTCTCACCGACGCCCTTGTGCTCCCACACCGAGACGAACGCGAAATCCTCGTCGTTCCGGGCCGCCTCACCTTCTGCGGTGGTGTACTCGGATCTGTAGTGTGCGCCACACGACTCGTTGCGGGTCAGGGCGTCCCAGCACATGACCTCCGCGAACTCCAGGAAGTCGGCCACGCGCCCCGCTTTCTCGAGCGACTGATTGAGCGTGTCTCCCGACCCCGGGACGCGTACTTCCGCCCAGAAGCGCTCGCGAATCTCCGGGATCTTCTCGAGGGCCTCCTTCAGGCCCTCCTCGTTGCGTTCCATGCCGCACTTCTCCCAGAGAAGCCTGCCGAGCTCCGAATGGAACTCGTCGACGGTGTGATTCCCGTTCAGACCGAGAAGCCGGTTGGTCTTCTCATCGACGTCGCGCTGCGCATCACGGAACGCCGCGTGCTCGGTGGTCACGGGCGTCCGCGGCAGGTTGGCGAGGTAGTTGCCGATCGTCATCGGAATCACGAAGTAACCGTCGGCGAGACCCTGCATGAGCGCGCTGGCGCCCAACCGGTTTGCCCCGTGGTCGGAGAAGTTCGCCTCGCCGATCACGAAGAGGCCGGGGACGTTGCTCATCAGGTTGTAGTCCACCCATAGCCCGCCCATCGTGTAGTGCGGTGCCGGGTAGATCCGCATCGGTACCTCGTACGGGTTGTCGCCGGTGATCTTCTCGTACATCTCGAAGAGGTTGCCGTAGCGCTCCTCGATGACCTGCTTGCCGAGCCGGCCTATGGCGTCCTTGAAGTCGAGGAACACGCCGTTCTTCATCGGACCGACGCCGTGGCCGGTGTCCACCATCTCCTTGGCCCGGCGTGACGAGATGTCACGCGGCGAGAGGTTCCCGAAGCTCGGGTAGAAGCGCTCGAGGTAGTAGTCGCGCTCGTCCTCGGCAATGTCACGCGCCCGCCGGTCGTCACCCGGCTTCTTGGGCACCCAGATACGGCCGTCGTTACGCAGCGACTCGCTCATCAGCGTGAGCTTCGACTGGAAGTCGCCCGAAGGCGGAATGCAGGTGGGGTGGATCTGCGTGTAGCACGGGTTGGCGAACCCGGCGCCGCGCTTCGCCGCTCGCCACGTGGCCGTGACGTTGCACCCCTTTGCGTTGGTGGAGAGGAAGAAGGCGTTGGAATATCCTCCCGTGGCGAGGACCACCGCGTGGGCGGCGTGGGTCTCCACCTTGCCGCTCACGAGGTCCCGCGTGACGATCCCCCTGGCGACCCCGTCCACCACGACCAGGTCCAGCATCTCGGTGCGGGGATGGATCTCCACCGTTCCGGCTGCGATCTGTCTCCGGAGCGCCTGGTAGCACCCCAGGAGGAGCTGCTGGCCGGTCTGGCCGCGGGCGTAGAACGTCCGCGAGACCTGCGCTCCTCCGAAGGACCGGTTGGCCAG
This sequence comes from uncultured Gemmatimonadales bacterium, assembly GCA_963751265.1. Taxonomy (GTDB): domain Bacteria; phylum Gemmatimonadota; class Gemmatimonadetes; order Longimicrobiales; family Gaopeijiaceae; genus SZUA-318. The sequence continues at coordinate 34,095 of CAVVTU010000013.1, forward strand.
GAGCCCGCCGTACTCGCGCGCGAACGGAACGCCCTGAGCCACCGCCTGGTCGATGATGTTCAGGCTGACCTGGGACAGGCGATAGACGTTCGCTTCCCGCGACCGGTAGTCCCCACCTTTCACCGTGTCGTAGAAGAGGCGGAAGATCGAGTCCCCGTCACCCTGGTAGTTCTTCGCGGCGTTGATCCCGCCCTGGGCCGCGATGGAATGCGCACGGCGCGGTGAGTCGTGGAAGGTGAACGCCTTCACATGGTAGCCCAGCTCACCCATCGTCGCGGCGGCCGAGGCTCCGGCGAGCCCGGTTCCCACCACGATGACGTCGTATTTCCTCTTGTTCGAAGGGTTGACCAGCTTCATCTCGAAGCGGTGGTTGTCCCACTTCTTTTCGATGGGGCCTGCCGGAATCTTGGCGTCGAGTTGCATCGAGGCCTCCATCACATCGACACGATTCCGGTCAGGATCGCGACCGGAATCGAGATGAACCCAAGGGACACCACGATCGCCATGAAGACGGCGAACGGGCGACGATAACGTGCGTACTTCGGATGGGCGGCCCCGAGCGTCTGGAACATGCTCCAGACCCCGTGGAAGAGGTGCAGGCCGATGGCGAGCATCGTCACGACGTAGAAGCCCGCGATCCACGGATTGGACAGGCCCGTCACGAGGTTGTGGTAGGCATCACCCTCCACGAAGTCCGGGTGAAGCGTTCCGGTCGTCATGTGCAGGATGTGGAAAACCAGGAACACCCCGATCAGAACCCCGCCCCATCGCATCCAACGGGACGCGAAGTCGAAGGAGAGGTTCTCTTCCTTCCGGTAGTCCGTTTGGCGGGCGCCCCAACTCTGACGAGAGGTCTGCCAAGCCAGAAGGACATGGATGACGAATGCCGCCAGCATCAAGGCCCGGAAGGCCCAGAGGAAGCCCATGCGAGGGAGAATGGGCTCTCCGATGGTGCGGAGGTGGTGAGCGTATGTGTCGAAGACCTGGGCGCCCTGGAAGGCCTTCAGGTTTCCCGCCATGTGGCCGATGAGAAACCCGAACCAGATGAACCCGGTCACGGCCATGAGGACCTTCTTCCCCACGGAGGACCTGTACAGCGCTGCGACCCGTCGCATCGCTACTCCTGTCGGAAGCCGGCGGCTCGCCGGGCGGACCGTGCCGCCCGGCGAAGCCACCCCTGTCAGCGGTTGAATCCGGCTGTTACGAGAGTGCCTCGAGGGCCTGGATCGTGGAACGGACGTGCTCGGCGCTGCTGGCCAGAGCCGCCTGCTCTGCGTCGCTCAGGTCGACCTCGAAGATCTTCTGCAAGCCACCTTCCCCGAGCTGACACGGCACGCCGAGGAAGATGTCCTTCATCCCATACTCGCCCTGCAAGTAGGCGGCGCACGGGAGGATGCGACGCTGGTTCCGCACGATGGCCTCACACATCTGGGCCGCCGCTGCCGCCGGAGCGTAGTAAGCGCTTCCGGTCTTCAGGTATCCGACGATCTCGGCGCCGCCCTTCCGGGTCCGATCGACGAGCGCGTCGATGCGCTCCTGATCCAGGAGCTGGGTGAGCGGAATTCCACTCACCGACGTGTAGCTGGCCAACGGCACCATGGTATCACCATGGCCACCCAAGACCAACGCCTGGATGTCCTTCACCGACACGTTCAGCTCCAGGGCGATGAAGGACCGGTACCGGGCGGTGTCCAGGATTCCGGCCATGCCGATGACGCGCTCGCGGGGAAAGCCTGTCGTCTTGAGGGCCTTGTAGGCCATCACGTCGAGGGGGTTCGACACCATCACGACGATGGCGTTCGGGGCGACTCGCTTGATCTCCTTGGAGACGGATTCGACGATGCTCGCGTTGGTCTTGAGCAGGTCGTCACGGCTCATACCCGGCTTTCGCGCGATTCCGGCCGTAACGACGAAAATGTCCGAGTCCGCCGCGTCGTCGTAGCTGTTGGTCCCGTGCACGCGCGAGTCGTAGCCGTAGATCGGTGCGCTCTCCCACTGGTCCAGGCCCTTCCCCTGGGGAATGCCTTCGACGATGTCGACGAGGACCACTTCGCGCGCAAGCTCCGTCTCAGCCACACGCAAGGCACAGTGCTCTCCGACGTGGCCGGCACCGACCACGGTAATCTTGTTGGCACTCATATCACGAAGTCCGCTTTGGCAGGATTTGGTGGATGTGGCAGCCCGAACGTATTCGGGGTGCGCGAGGGTGTCAAAACCCGACCCTCTTCTCCCTACCCACCGGTCTGAGAGAGGGCCACGAGGCCTCCAGAGCCCTCGTCACTCCCCTGGATAAGGTAGTGCCGCTCCGGCTTGATGCGGAGGGTCTCCTCGATCAGGGGGGTGAGGTCCGCCCCGGCGCGCAGCGGATCGCGCAGGTTGGCCTGGATGTCGCCGAAGAGGCACGGACGCAGATGGCCGTCTGCCGTCAGCCGCATCCGGTTGCAGCGGTCGCAGTAATTGTGGCTCATGGGCGTGATGACGCCCACGGTGCCCGGGGCCCCGGGGAAGCGGTAGTAGGTCGCCGGTCCATTGCCGGCCGGTCCCTCGGCCGGCTCGAGTCGGTCCACTTCTCGCAGGCGCGCGAGCGCCTCCTGACACGAGAAGAACCGGCGGGTGCTCAGGTCGAGGTTGCTCGACGTGGGCATCAGCTCGATGAAGCGAACGTGCCAAGGGCGTTCACGGGTCACGGCGGCGAACTCGGCGATCTCGTCGTCGTTCACGCCCCGCATCAACACGACGTTGATCTTGATCGGATCGAAGCCGACGCGCTCCGCCGCGTCCAGTCCCTCCATGACGTCGTCGTAGCAGCCCTGACGCCGTGCGATGACCTCGACACGGTCGGGACGAAGCGAATCGAGAGACACGTTCACCCGCCGCACGCCGGCGGAGCGCAGCTCGTCGGCGAACCGCGCCAGGAGCACCGCGTTGGTGGACAACGACAGATCCTCGATCCCCGGGACGGCGGAGAGCATGCGCGCCAACTCCGGGACGTCCCGCCGGACCAGCGGCTCGCCCCCGGTGATCCTGACCCGCTTCAGGCCCATCCCCGCCATCAGGCGCACGATGCGCTCGATCTCCTCGTAGGTGAGGAGCTCGGCGCGGTGCATCCAGGGCATGCCCTCCAACGGCATGCAGTAGACGCACCGGAGATTGCACTTGTCCGTCACCGAGATCCGGAGGTACTCGACCCTTCGTCCGAATCCATCGATCACGGGGCATCTCCCGAGGTGGCGTCCAGTGGAGGCACGGTTCCCTTTACCCAGGCGTCGTCACCCTCCACATAGCGTTCCTTCTTCCAGACGGGCAAGCGTCTCTTGATCTCTTCGATCACGTGGCGCGACGCCTCGAACGCCTCACTCCTGTGCGGGCTCGACACCGCGATGGCGACGCTGACGTCTCCGACACGCAGCTCTCCGAGACGATGGATCACCGCGATGCGATCCGTCCCGAAGCGCTCGCAGGCATCGGCGGCGATGGCGCGAACGACTTCGTCGGCCATCTCCTCGTAGGCGTCGTAACGCATGCCCCTGACCGACCGCCCGTCCGCCCGGTTCCTGACGACACCCAGGAAGAGCAGGACCGCCCCGTCGCCGTCGCTGCCCACCCGCTCGAGGACGGCGAGCGGGTCGATGGGATCGTGGACGATCTCGGCGTGGACCGCGGGATTCTCGGGCACTCGGGCAGGCGGTCCCCCCTACCCGCCGGCAACCGGAGGTATGAATGCGACTTCATCTCCCGGATCCAGTGGCGCGGTCAGCGGAGCATAGGCTCGGTTGACTGCCACCGCGGGGTGGGCGGGGAGCCCATCGAAGGGGGCTCCCCTTCCCCGCAGACACTCCACCAGATCCGCCACGGTCGCTCCATCCGGAAGCTCGACTTCGAGCTCCGAACGGCCCAGCAACTCACGGTGGGCGGCGAAGAAGAGTGTCCTGACCGAAACGGGCATGCGCCTACGGGGCTCCAGGGACGGAGGTGTAACTCGTCAGAAGAACCCCCCCCGCGACGGCAACGTTCCGCCGGGGGGACCACCACCGCCCCGACCCGTTCCCCGACCCGGCGACCCGAAGCCCCGCCTGAGTTGCCGGATCCGGGCGCCCATCTCCTCGCGCAGGACGTTGAATTCCAGAACCTGGCTCGGAGACAGAACCGTGAGCAGGCTGTCCTCCTCCTGGGCGGAGAGACGAACCTCCTGTTCGTGCATCTCGGACATCCGCTTCAGCAGAGCACGCGCCTCCTCCTCGGACGGTTGCGTCTCGACGAGAAGCGCCTGCACCCGGCGCCGGACCGACTCTTCATTGCGGGCGAGCTCCATTCGATCGGCCTGGAACCCCTGCACCACGTGCTCCAGGCGTTGTGCCTGCTCGTCGGTCAGACCGAGGCGCTCCCGCACCATCTGGCCGAATCGGGCCCGCACTCTCTGCTCCAGGTCCGCACGTCCCCTCCGGCCGGGCATGCCCTGGGCCGACGCCGAAGCGGGCAGCACGAAGACGGCCGCGAGCGCGGTGGTGATCGCCAACCGCCCAACGCCCCTCGTCCAAAACGTGGCGTTCATGCACCCATCTCCTGCAGCAGCGTTTCGAGAGCCTGGTCCGACAGTCCGTCCAGCGCCGGAGCACCGGCAATCAGTCCGTCGTCACTGAGCCACATGGTGCGTTCCGTCGTGTCCGCTGCGGCATAGGCGGGCACCGTCAACGAGGCCATACCTCCCTGGTCGGACATCACGCCTATCCCGACGGCCAGCACCGCGACCGCCACCGCCGCGATACCCCACCAGGGACGTGACACCGTGTCGCGCTCGTATCGAATTCCACGCCGGATCCGTTCGGAGAGTCCGTCGGGCACCGCCGGCCGGCCCGCACGGATCAGCCTCACCAACTCGGCGTCCACGCGGCACGACCCACACCCATCCAGATGGGCGTCCAGGGCGGCCGCCTCCGGCTCGGAGAGCGTGCCCGCCGCCCGATCCGGGAGGTGCTCGGCCACCCAGGCGCAACTCGTTTCGTTCATTCCATCAACTCCCTCAGCCTGTGGATGCCGTGGAAGTAATTCACCCTCGCGGCTCCTTCGCTCGATCCGATGATCTCGCCGATCTCCCTGAAGCTGAGCCCTTCATCGATGCGCAGCCCAACCGCCAGCCGCTGTTTCTCCGGAAGCTGCTCGAGCATCTTTCGGGCTCTGGCCGACTCGCGGGCCAGCGTGGCCTCTTCCTCGGGGCTCCGGCCGTCACTCGCAATGGGTTCGACGTCTTCAAGTGCGGCCTCGCGACGCCGCCCGCGCCGTCTGATCGCTCCACGTGCCTCGTTGGCCGTGATCGTCAGAAGCCATGTGCGGAAGGCCGCGTCCCCCCGAAACCCGTCGAGAGCTCGAAAAGCCTTGAGAAAGGCGTCCTGAACCACATCCTGAGCCAGGTCTCCATCTGAAACCATCGACAACGCCAGCCCGTACACGGCACCGTGATGGCGCTCCACCAATGTGCCGAATGCCATTTGATCGCCGTGACGGCTCCGCTGGACCAAGTCCAGGTCGGACACCGAATCCGAATCTCGTTGCTCGTCGCGGCTCACCGATACTCAGACGCCGGGAAGGGCGTGCTCGTTAAAGAACCCCGGTGAGCTGCTGGCGGACTGGGACAGGTGAACGATCAGCACCGGGATGGGCGTGTCGCACTCCGCTAGTCGGACTGGGTGTCCAGACGAGCCACGCGGCCACGCAGATGCTTGGAGGGCTTGAAGACGGGAACGGAGCGGGACGGGACCCGAACCGCATCGCCGGTGCGGGGATTGCGGGCCATACGGGTCTTGCGCTTGCGGACCTTGAAGGTGCCGAACCCACGGATCTCGATGTTCTCCCCATGCGTCAGAGCGAGCTTCACCGCGTTGAGGAACCCGTCCACCACGAGCGCGCAGTCCTTCTTCGTGATGCCAGGTCCGATGGCCTCGGCCACCTGCTCGACGAGGTCCGCCTTCGTCATTCCTTCCTCCCTGAAGCTGTCTGTGGGGGCTCCGTCGGCTCGTCCTTACGCCTCGGGCCGGGGCACGGTAACCCGGGTCGGCGGGGGCCGCAAGGCTCCCTGAGTCGTTGCCAATGCGGAACTTAGCGTTGCTTCATCAGTCCGACGAAGGCATCGAATAGATACAGGCTGTCATGAGGGCCCGGCGCAGCCTCCGGGTGGTACTGAACCGAAAGGACGGGCAAGCTGCGGTGCGCGACCCCCTCCACGGTCCCATCGTAGAGGTTCACGTGGGTCAGCCGCAGATCCGGCGCACCGGGAATCTCGTCCCCTTCCTCACCCTCGACGGCGAAGCCGTGATTCTGGGATGTGATCTCGACGGTTCCTTCGTCCAGGTTCATCACGGGGTGGTTCCCACCGTGATGGCCGAATGGAAGCTTGAAGGTCCGTGCTCCGTACGCCCGGGCGATGAGCTGATGACCGAGGCAAATCCCGAATACCGGCACCCCCATCTCGGCCAACCCGAGAATGGCCCGTCCCGCCTGCTCTACCGCGGCGGGGTCGCCCGGCCCGTTGGACACGAAAAGCCCGTCCGGTGGGCTGTCGAGAAGCTCCTCCGTCGGAGTGTCCGCCGGGATCACGCTCACCCGGCACCCCCGCTCGGCCAGGAGCTTCGGGGAGTGCGCCTTCACGCCGAAGTCGAATGCGATCACGTGGAAGCGCTCTGCTCCGACTGCCGGAACCTCGTAGGGCTCGCCCGTCGACACGCCACACGCGAGGTCGAGACCCTCCATTCGGGGATGGGCCTGGATCCTGCCGGCGACCTCCTCCTGCGGGACCTCGGCCGGTGCGATGGCGCCCCGCATCGCTCCCTTGGACCGGATGTGGCGCGTGAGCGCCCGCGTGTCCACATCGGCGATCCCGGTGATTCCGTGTTCGCGCAGGTACCCATCAAGGGCTCCTTCGGAGCGCCATGAGCTGGTCATCCTGCTCGCCTCGCGAACGATGAACCCGGCCACCTGGGGACCGTCGGACTCACGGTCTTCACCGTTCACCCCGTAGTTGCCCTGGAGCGGATACGTCATGGTGACGAGCTGGCCCGTGTAGGAAGGATCGGTGAGGATCTCCTGGTAGCCGCTCATGCATGTGTTGAAGACGACTTCTCCCAGAGCGAGCTCTTCGCCGCCGAGAAGGACGCCCTCGAACCTGCGGCCATCTTCGAGCAGGAGGTAGGCAGGTCGCTGCAATGGAAGCGTTCCTCTCGATTCGGTTGGCAGGGATGTTCGCGGGACGCCGGGCCCGTGTGGCGCCGCGCCAAAGCTAGTGCGGCCGTGAGGCCGTGTCACGGCCACCGGACGCGACCGGCACGACGGTGGAAGGGTCGGGGTCCCACCTCGGCGGGGTCCTCATTAGCTTCTCCCCACTGAAGATACGGACCCTGCTCGAGCGCTGGAGAACGCATGTCCGCCGATCTCGTCTATGTCCATGCCGACGAGTCCTGTCTCGGCAACCAGTTCCAGGACCGGCAGAGCCCGGGGGGCGCCGGTGGCCTCGTCGAAGTGTGGAACGACGGGGCCTGGGAGCGCAGGGATTTCTGGATCTCGGAGCCGGCGACCACCAACAACCGCATGGCCCTGCGGAGCGCGATCGAGCCGTTGCGTGCGCTCAGGCGATCCTGCCAGGTCCACTTCGTGTCAGACAGCCAGTATCTGGTCAAAGGCATAAGGGAGTGGATGCCCTCATGGAAGAGACGCGGCTGGCGTCGCAAGGCCGGCCCGATCGAGAACCTGGAGCGGTGGCAAGAGCTCGATCGGGAGTTGGCGCGTCACGAGGTCGAAACCGAGTGGGTGCGGGGCCACGCCGGCCATCCTCGAAACGAGTATGCCAATCACTTGGCGACCCGGGCCGCGAAGGAACAGTCGAGCTCCGGCGGGCTGATCGCTTCGGGGTTCGAGCGCTGGCTCGACAGCGAGCGTGAGAAGGGACGCTACCTGGACTATCAGGAGTTTCTTCCACCACATTCCTGAGCGGCAGAGCGCCCGAAAAGGGAAACGGCCCGAGACGCACGAAGCGCTCGGGCCGTTTCCTACTCGGGAGATCCGTTCGGTCGCTTCACGCTGCGTCCGGCAGCATCTCCACTGCGCTGGCGGGAGTCCTGCCCTGCTTGGGTCCGCCCACGTGTGGGCGACCGGGCCTGATTCCCTTCTCCCCTTTCCGTCACGCGGTCCGCGACCAGGGGCGCCCCCGAGCTCTTGTTTGGGGGCTGCTTCGGCAAGGCCAGCGACCTCCTCACCGGGCTTCCCGGATTTCCCAAGCTCCGGTTCGCCTGCCACCGCTGCACCGTCGTACCCGGCAGCTCCGTCTCGGATTCGTCTGAGGGATGACCATCGCCATCGATCTCGACGAGCCGCATCCGAAACGCGACTTATGAATACGGGGTCCGGATCCCGGAGGCAAGAGTCTTCGGCGGCGGGACACCCCATGGCCGCAAAGACGCCGTAACCTATTATCCAGTAATTGTTTATACCGCGAGACAGCGGCGACTTCGAATTCTCTTCGGGATCGACCGTAAACAAACGATTCCGGGAACATTTCTTCCCTGAACATATGGATCACGCCGGCAAGAACTTGGAAAACGTGCGACGGTTCGAGCCCGGAACGATGGGAGACGGAGGGCTGTAATTGTTGGCTAGGCAACAACAATATCGCAGCCAAACACTGCGCTGAACGCTTCGATCACGCGATCCGCCGTCTCATCGACACCAACGGACCGCCCGACCTCACGCTCGAGGGACGTCACGCCGCGCTCCGCGATTCCGCAGGGAACGATGGTCTCGAAGTAGCGCAGATCGGTGGAGACGTTGAGGGCGAAGCCGTGCGACGTGATCCAGCCCGACGAGACGCGCACACCGATCGCCGCCAGCTTACCAGCTGCCGTCCACACGCCGGTCTGGCCGGGAGTGCGACCCGACTCCACCCCGAAGGAAGCGGCCACCCGGATCAACATCTCCTCGAGGTCCCTCAGATACCGGTGCACGTCCTTGCGGTCGGGCTTGAGGTCGAGGATCGGGTACCCGACGAGCTGACCAGGCCCGTGATACGTCACGTCCCCCCCCCGCCCGACTTCGAAGAGCTCGATGCCCATCTCGGCTCGGCGGGCTTCGTCGGCGAGCACATGCTCCTCGTGTGCCCCTGTGCCCATCGTGATCACATGAGGATGCTCGACGAGCAGGAGCGTGTCGGGAATCGCTCCCGCCCGGCGCTCCTCCACCAGACGCGTCTGCAACGCGACCCCGTCCGCGTACGGGAGCGTCCCCAGGCGGCGCACCGCGAGAGTCCGGAGGACGGCCGAGGGTTCCGCCATGGTGCCTACGCGTCTTCGGGGAAGCGCTCCACCATCTCCTTGAGTCGGGCGAGGAATCGTGCGGCGTCCGCACCATCCACGATTCTGTGATCGTAGCCGAGCGAGAAGAGCGCTCTCTTGCGGATGGCCATCGAGTCGGTCCCGGTCTCGGGATCCGTGACCACGACGACCCGCTTCTCGATCGCTCCGGTGCCCAGGATCGCGGACGTACCCTTGGGAATGATGGGCATCCCGACGAGCGTGCCGATGACCCCGGGATTGGTGATGGAGAACGTGGCGCCCTGAATCTCGCTGGGTACGAGCTGGCGGGCACGGGCCCGTTCGGCCAGGTCCACGAGCTTCTTGGCCAGCCCGACCAGGCTGAGGTCGTCCGCATCGTGGATCACCGGAACGATCAGCCCCGGGTCGAGGTCGACGGCCATGCCCAGGTTCACGTTCCCACGGTAAACCAGGTTGTTCCCGGACACGAGCCCGTTCACCATCGGGAACTCCCGGAGCACACGGGACACACACCAGGCCACGAACGCCGTGTAGCTGACCCTGGCCCCCTGCTCCGCCCACTTCTTCTTGTTGGCCACACGAATGCGGTCGATCGCCGAGAAATCCACCTCGATGAACGAGTGCACGTGGGGCGCCACCCGCTTCGCCAGGACCATGTGCTCGGCGGTGAGCCGCCGGATCTTGTCCATCGGCTCGACCCGGTCCGCTTCACGGACCGCGAACTCGGGGTGCCGCACCTCGCCGTAGAAGAGCTTCCAGAACTCCGAAGGGGTCGAAGCCCCGCCTGCGGCCTCCGGCGTGGACGGTCTCGTGGGAGCCACGGCCGCCGCCGCGGGAGCCGCGCTCACCGCTTCCTCTTCCCGCGGCTTGGACTCGATGTAGTCGAGGATGTCCTGCTTGGTCACCCGTCCGGCATGACCGGTTCCAGACACGGCCGAGATGTCGATTCCCTGCTCTTCGGCAATCCTGCGTACGACCGGTGTCGACCGGGTGCGCAGGCGATCCTCTGCCGACTCGGGCTCGCCCGAGGGCTCTTGCTCTTGATCCTGCGTCGAGGCAGCCGCGGTGGCGCGTTCGGCGGCCGGAGCATCGGGGGTCTCCACGGCCTGAGCTTCGGGCTCGAGTTCGGGTTCCGGCCCTCCCTCCGCCGCGGCCTCCACTGCCGCGGCCTCCTCGGGATGAGCCTCCGAAGAGGACGCGGGGGCACCTCCCTCGGGATCGATGTAGGCGACGACCGTCCCCACCTCCACGGTGGCTCCCTCGTCCACGGAGATTTCCACCAACGTCCCCGACGATGGCGAAGGAATCTCGGCGTCCACCTTGTCGGTCGAGATCTCGAGGATGGGCTCGTCGCGCTCCACCACGTCGCCCACCTGCTTCAACCACTTGGAAACCGTACCCTCCGCGATGGACTCACCCATCTGGGGCATGGATACTTCAATCCGAGCCACGCTCGTCTCTCCGGATTCGCTGAATGGCGTTCGAAAGGTCCGTTGGTCCGCTTGGGTCCGCTTGGCCTGCCGGGACGCGTCGGGTACCCGCGGGCCCGGCGTTCGGTCCGGTGCCACGACCGCGGGGGCAGCCGCCGATGCATCGCGGCGATTCAATACCTGGCAAGATAGCGCACCGCCGCGACGACGTCTTGGATCTGTGGGAGAAAGTAGTCTTCGAGACTCGCGGAATACGGCACGGGCGCATCGATGGCCGTCACTCTCAGCATCGGCGCGTCCAGCCACTCGAACGCCCGCTCGCTGACCCGCATCGCGATCTCCCCGGCGATGCCGCCCGTACGCGTGTCCTCGTGCACAACGAGGAGCTTTCCGGTCGATTTCACGCTCTCCACGATTGCGTCTTCATCGAGCGGCAGGAGCGTGCGGAGATCCAGGATCTCCACGGAGATGCCATCTTCGCGCTGCACGACGTCCGCGGCTTCCGCGCTCCGTTGCACCATCGCACCATAGGTAACCACGGTCACGTCCGTTCCCTCCCGGACCGTGCGGGCTTCCCCGAGGGGCACGACGTAGTCCTCGTCGGGAAGGACTTCCCGCAAGCTCGGTGCTCGGTACAGGCCCTTGTGCTCCTCGAAGATCACGGGATCGTCGTCACGGATGGCCGCCTTGAGCAAACCCTTGGCGTCGTAAGCCGTGCTCGGATAAACGATCTTCAGGCCCGGCGTGTGGAAAAACGCCATCTCCACGTTCTGGGAGTGGAAGGGGCCGCCGCGATTCCCTCCCCCCACCGGACCGCGGATGACGAGCGGCATCGGTCCGGCGCCCCGGTACAGCGAGGTAGCTACATAGTTCGTGATGACGTCGTATGCGGGTGAGATGAAGTCCATGAACTGCATCTCGACGACGGGTCGCAGGCCCATGTGCGCGGCCCCCGCAGCGGCGCCCGTGAATCCGCCTTCGGCGATGGGCGTGTCGATGACGCGCTCCGAGCCGAAGTACTCGAGGAAGCCCTTGGTGAGCTTGAACGCCCCCCCGTAGGCACCGATGTCCTCTCCGAGGAGGAACACCCGGTCGTCGTGCGCCATCTCCTCGAACAGCGCCTCGGCGATGGCCTCGAGGAAGGTCACGGGCTCCCCCCGGCGAGTCCTGGTCAGGTGTTCGGGCTGCTCTCGCTCCATGGGTCCTCCCCTGGCGTCCACGCGACGCCTCCTACGAGGCGCTCCGGTCGACGATGGCACGGCGTGTCCAGGGGACGGGCATGCGCACGTCCGTGTACACGCCGTCCAGCGCGTCCTCTCCCGCGGGTGGGGCCTCGGCGACCGCTCGGTCCGCCGCCTCCCGCACCTCGGCTTCCACGTCGTCCTTCAATCGGTCCAGATCTTCTTGCGTGGCTCTTCCCTCTTCGAGCAGGCGGCCGCCCAGAAGATCCAGTGGATCTCGTTTCTCCCACGCTCGCAGAATCTCCGGATCCACATAGTCCTGAGGATCGTGCTGTGCATGACCGAGCCGACGGAAGTAACGCAATTCGACCATCTGGGGTCCTTCGCCCCGACGGGCCCGCGCCGCCGCTCGGCGCGTAACCTCGTAGACCGCGACCACGTCGGTTCCGTCGACGGACTCGGCCTCGATACCGTACGCGGGTGCCTTGTCCGCGAAGGTCGCTACCCGCGTGTTCTTCGACGTGGGCGTCGAGAAGGCCCACTGGTTGGCTTCGACCATGAGAATGAGAGGACAGCGTCGAGCGGCCGCGAAGCCCAGCCCCTCGTGCCACGCGCCGGTGGACGAGGCACCGTCGCCGCAAAAGACCATCCCCACCCGCTCCTGGCCGCGCAACCGGAAGGAGAGAGTGATGCCGGCCATCACCTCCAGCATGGTCCCCAAAGAGGAAACGGGCCCGATGAAGCCCGTCCGATAGTCCACCCAGTGGACGTTCGCATCACGTCCCCTCGTGGGGCCCGTGCTCCTGGCCAGATACTGCCGGAAGAGGTCGATGGGCGTGCCCCCGAAGAGGAAGAGGGCACCGCTCGCACGGACGGTATGCGCGAGCACGTCTCCCGTACCGTCATCACGGCGGTCCAGTGCCCAGGCGGCGCCCACGGCACCGGCCTCCTGACCGAGGCCGCGGTAGATGTTGCCGGTTACGTGGCCCTGCCTCTGAAGGAGCTCCAGACGCTCCTCGCACGCCCGGGCGAGATACATCCAGCGATAGAGGTCCAGGAGTTGGACGCCACCATCCGGGCCGGAGGCCGGCGGGTCAGTTGCCGCCAGTGTTTCCCGTCGCTCCGGAGCCACCACCCTGGGTGCCGCCCTGGGCTCCACCCTTGGTTCCCTGGGCTCCCTCGTTCGCCGCGCCGCCACCAGGCAGCACCGGCTCGGGGGCCGGAGCCGTGGCGGGAGGATTGACCTGGATGACCGACTGTGGCTGACGTGCCCTGGAGGACATGATGGACAACACCAGGGCCAGCACCATGAAGATCGTGCCGGAAATCCAGGTGGAGCGTGTGAGCACGGTCGTGGCTTGGCGTCCGCCGAGGATGCCCTCGGTCATGGCGGCCCCACCGCCCATGGCGGCGAGTCCACCCCCCTTACCCGATTGGAGGAGGATGACCACCCCGAGGAAGAGGCCGTCGAGGACGAGAATGGCAAGCAGAAATCCGTACATCGTATCTGGTTTCCAGCGTCAAAGGTCAGTCGTAAACGTCGAGCCACCCGGAGGAGGTGTCAACGGGTACGCTCCTCCGGGTGGCTCAATGGCCCGGCACGCCGTCCGTCAGCCGCGAGCGGATGCGATGGCCGAGAACGACTCCGGGTCCAGGCTGGCGCCTCCCACGAGAACGCCGTCGACGTCCGATGCGGCGAGCAGATCCGCCGCGTTGCCCGGCTTCACGCTCCCTCCGTAGAGGATGGGCACCCGCGCGGCCGCACCGACCCCGAGTCGCTCCTCGAGGCGGGCGCGCAGGGTCGCATGGGCAGCCGACGCGTCGTCGGGCGTCGCCGTCTCTCCGGTCCCGATGGCCCAGACCGGCTCGTAGGCGATGAGGAAGCGACCCTCCCCCGCCGTCAGGGACTCGAGAGCCGCGTCGAGCTGACGGAGGATGACCTCCGCTACCCGGTCGGCGCGCCGCTCATCCAGCGTCTCACCCACGCACACGATCGGGACGAGCCCGTGACGCAGCGCGGCAGCGGTCTTGCGGGCCACCTGCTCGTCGGTCTCCCCGAACACATGCCGTCGCTCGGAGTGCCCGACCAGAACGAAGTCGGCTCCCGCCTCGGCGGCCATCAGCGCCGACACCTCTCCGGTGAACGCGCCTTGTTCCTCCCAGTGGATGTTCTGAACACCCAATTGCACGCGCGCCGGGCGGTCCGCACAACCTACCGCGGCCGCGAACGACAGCGCGGGAGGAAACACGATCAGCTCGTGGCTCGAAGCCGGGGTCTCGAAGCCCGCGAAAAAGGCGACGGTCTCCTTCGGCCCCATGTGCATCTTCCAGTTGCCCGCGATGACCGCCATCTCAATCCACCTCCGTAAGAGCGGCCACGCCCGGCAGAACGTGGCCCGCGAGAAACTCCAGCGACGCACCTCCACCCGTGGAGACGTGGGTCAGACGATCGACGACCCCGGCCCGCTCCGCCGCGGACGCGGAGTCTCCACCTCCGAGCACGCCGACCGCGCCTCCGTCACACGCCTTCGCGACGGCTTCGGCGACCGCCAGCGTCCCGCCGGCGAACTCCTCGACCTCGAACACACCCATGGGACCGTTCCAGACCACGGTCTTCGCACCGGCGATCTCCCTCTCGTACACGGCGATCGTCGCCGGACCGACATCGCCGATCCTGTCGTCCGGACCCACCTGATCGCGATCCACGTTGCGCGTGGAGGCTCCGGCGGCGATCTCGGTCGCGACCAGGCAGTCGACCGGGAGGATGAGCTTGTCCCCGGCCCGCTCCAGCGTCTCACGGGCGAGGTCGATGCGGTCTTCCTCGATCAGGGATCCACCCGTATCGAGTCCGAGCGCCCGGAAGAACGTATTGGCCATCGCGCCTCCGATGAGCAGGCGATCCACTCGCGGGAGGAGCGCGTCGACCACGTCGATCTTCCCGGAGATCTTGGCACCGCCGAGAATCGCCACGAAGGGCCGTTGGGGCCGGTTGAGCGCGTCGCCGAGGAATTGGAGCTCGCGTGCCACCAGGAGCCCCGCCACCGCCTCGCCACCTCGAGCGCGGATGGCCTCGGCCAGGCCGGCGGTGGACGCGTGGGCCCGGTGCGCCGTGCCAAACGCATCGTTCACGAAGAGATCCCCCAGAGAGGCCCACGCCGCCGCCAGTTCGGGATCGTTGGCGGTCTCTCCGGGAAGGAAGCGCGTGTTCTCGAGCAGGGCGACCTCGCCGTCGGCCAACGACGCGACCGCCTCGCTCACGCGGGCGCCGCTCGGCTCCGGGACGAAGCGGACGGGTCGCGAAAGGAGCTCCGAAAGGCGCGTCGCCACCGGCGCCAGAGAGAATTCCGGCTTGGCCTCTCCCTTGGGACGCCCGAGATGGGACAGAACGACGACCTTCGCCCCCGCGTCCACGAGGCGTTGAAGGGTCGGTAGCGTCGCACGGATCCGGCGATCGTCGGAGATCCGGCCAGCTTCGAGGGGAACGTTGAGGTCGGCACGCACCAGCACGGTGCGCCCCGACAAGGCCGACGAATCAACGTCGGAAAGGGTCTTCGCAGTCATGGCGCTATGGGGTAGCGGGACTCTGAGGGAACCTGAAATTACCGAAGGACGCACAGGCGCGTCTACCGGTCGGCGCGCCGTTCCTCAGTTGGTCTCAGCGCCGGATATCGACGTTCCGCTCGACGATCAACGGAGAGGGTTCCCCAGGCACGTCGACGAGGATGCGCAGGGCGTAGGGCGCCGGAGGCACATCGTCCAGCTTCACGATGAGAAGGTCGGAGGTCGTGCCGGAGCCTGAAGGCCGGCGATCCCACGTGGATCGGAACTCCGTCCTCGATGCAGGGCGGAAGGACACGCTCCGGATCTCGCCCGTCACACGGTCCTCTACTTCCGCGCGCAACTGGTACCACGACACCGAAGGAGGGAGATCGTAGAGCTGGAAGAACGCACCGACCGCGCCGCCCGGAACCGGACCGGCGAGCGTCCTCGGCTCCAGCCACAGGCGATTGTGGTCCTTCTCCCACCTGGAGGGTACGTCGGCCGTGGTGACGAGAAGGTCCGAAGCCCAGGACGAGCGCCCCGTCGGTGGCTGCAAGTGGGCCGGTGCGCGCATGGCGGCCACCTGGCCGGTCCTCCGGTCCAGAACCTCCACGGCTACCTGCGCGACGTCCGCCGGCGCGAGGCTATAGACGGATACCGGCGCGGACTCGGGCAACACACGGCGGGTGGTGACCGACAGCTTCTCTCCCTCGGCGCCGAGCTGATAGACGTACAACTCCAGGCTGTCAGCCCCGTCGCCCCCGAGCACCGGAGGAATCCGTGCGTCGATCTCCACTTCCGTATTCCCCGGAACCGGTCCCCGGAACCGGCTGACCTGCCCGCGGAACGGCTCGACGATACGGCCGGCGTGCCCATATCGATGGGGCAAGACCTGCTCGAGGTCGTTGAGGTAGGCGCGGCCCTCCGAGGTCAGGCTGAGGTTGGTGGGCGCGGTCATGCCGCGGAAGGTTATGTCGGGCCCTTCCCCGTAGTCCCAGAACTCGGTCCGCACCTCGGGTCCCGACGCGATCGCCCTGATCCGATCGGGTCGGCCGTACCGCACCCAAACCCTCCCGGGATCCGAGAATGCGCTCCCGAACCGGAGATGCGCGTAGGCCGTGCGCGCCAGATGTTCCACCCTTCGCTCGTTGACCGACGTCGACAGCACGGGGTCGAGCGGCGCCCAGAACGATTCCAGCCACCGGGGCCGATCCGCCATGGGCAGGTTCGCGTATTCGGAGATCTGCGCGGGAGTGGCCACGGCGTGGATATCCTCGAGCTCCGCGACCTCCCCCTCCGGCAAGCGCTCGAGCGCCGAATCGAACTGCGCTTCCGCCTCCTCGGGAAGCCCCACCCGCTCGAGCGCCAGCCCGCTGAGGAGGAACCCGTCCGGATGCCCGCGCGTGACCCAGGCGAATCGGCGTGCGCTCGCGAGCGTCTCCTCCCACCGCCCCTGATCGGCCAATCCCAACAGCAACCCCACGTTCGCCCCCACGTGGGTGGGGTCGGCGGTCACCGCGGCACGGAACGAGGCCATCATGCGATCGAAGTCGTTCACGCCGCCGCCATTCGACGGCTGGAACGAAGCCCTCCAGACCTTCTCCAGCTCGCCGGGGCACATATAGTTCCACGCCACGAGCTCATCGGTCGACGCGAAGCGAACATCCGTCGTGCGGGGTGTGCGCACCTGAGCGCACGGTTCGTCGTGAAGCGCGTCCGTAGAGACACGGCCGGTGTTGCGGGCTGCGAGCCACGATTCCTCGAAGAGAACTCCGCGCTCGTAGTGGAGGGCAGCCAGGAGCGTCGACGAGGCCGGGGTGCCGCCTCTCGTCGCCCGTCTCATTCCCCTCTCGAACAGGCCTCGAGCTTCGGCGCGCATGCCCTGCTTGCGGCGTAGGCGTCCTAGAGCGAGCAGGACAGCGGGGTTGTCGGGGTCGCGAGCCATCGCTCGCTCGAGGGCCTCTCCAACCTCGATCCGCCACTGCGTCGGAGCGGCTCCGGCCGGTGGCTCACCCTGAAGTATGCCCTCGATCGGGCCGAGCCGGTCGAGCAGGCGCTCGTCGCCGATGGCGGTTCTGAGGAGATCTCCCGCCCCTCGCCCCGCCGGCGACGAGAGCACGAGGCCGCTCTCCCACTCGGGCGTCAGATCGGGTGACGCGGTGTCGGGGGCTCCAGGTGCGGGCAGCGGCTTCACGCTCGGCAAAGGCAACGAATCGTCCCATGCGGGCCTGGGCCGGAACTCCACACCGAACTGCACCCAGGTTCCCACCGGTCGGCCGAGCCGGCGGGCGGGCTCGAAGCGGAAGCGAGGGGCAACCCGGAGCGCCGCTCGATCCAGTTCGGGAACGCCCGAGCTGGCCCCCAGGCTCGCATAGTCCACCGTTCCGGCGGAATCGACCCAGAGGCGAAGGGTCACCGTGCCCCCCACTCCGGCCTTCTGAAGATCGATCGGGTAATAGCGCTGGATCAGCGCTTCCGTGCCCGGGCGATCCACGATCTCGGGATACACGGCCTTCGGGCCCCTGAACGGCGTCACGATCCGGGCCCGCGCCGTGGAAGAGCCACCTTCGTCTTCGGACACCGAAGAATCGACCACACTTCCACCCGACGCGGTGGGCGGAGCGAAGGGAAGCAGGGGAAGCGTCTGTGGCGCGGAGGGAGTCGGGGACGGCGTCGCGTGTTCCACCTGAAGGCCGGTCACGAACCGGACCAACGAAGCTCGGGCCTGCGGCACGCCGACGCCCACCAGCAGCAGAACCACCGCAGCGGCCGCCGCGAGCTCGTGCACCTTCGGGGTCCTTCGTGCCAGAATACGAGGCCATGCCCTCGCCAGCTCTGCTTCGAGCTCGGGTCCGAAGGACGGACGCTCCTCGTATCTCAAGGAGGACAGCTCCGCATCCAACTCCACCAGCTCGCGTGAACGCAGGAGGTCCTCGTCCTGGAATCTATCGTTCATGGCCCTGCCATCTCGTCACTTTCGGCGTCCTGGACGGCATCCTTGAGGCGCTTCAACGCACGATGGAGCCGAACAGCGACCGCGTTGTTGCTGATGTTCAGGTGCTCGGCGATCTCGCCGTTGGACAGTCCCGCGCCGTAGCGCAGCGACAGGATCTCCTGGTCCCTCTTCCGGAGCGTCTGGTTGCAGTTCAGCAGGCGCTGGATGCGCTCCTGCTTGATGACCCGTTCCTCCTGAGAGGGGACCTCCGCGACCAGGTCCGGCACCCGGTCGAGCGAAACGTGCAGGGACCCCCGCCTTCGGAGGGAACGAAGGTGGTCCGTCACCGCATTGCGCGCGATCCGAAGGAGCCAGGTCCTCGGTGCCGCCAGGTGCGGATTGTAGCGGCGCAGCGACCGAAGGGCCTTCATGAAGACCTCAGAGGTCACGTCTTCGGCCATCTCACGGGTCGCGACCCGAAAGCGGATATAGCGATAGACGGTACCCCGGTGCTCCCGATACCACTCCGCAAAATCGGGAGGGAGCCCGGTCGCCGGCTGGCTCGGTGCCCGGCGCGTCACCATGGTGGGTGCTCGCTGTTCTGTCTGCATCGTGCGGACATACGACGGCTTCCAGGTCGAGTTACATCTATACGTGCCGTGCTCCGGCAGCCGGATTCCGTCGCCGGCCACCACATGCTGCCCTTACCGCTACCGTCGAAGGGGTCCGCCGCGGACGGATCCCTGGAGGCCCCTCAGCGCCTTCTCCTGCGCCGAAGCGCCACTCTGGAAGCCACCGCCGTCCGGTCGGCGGAACGGACCTCGACCTCGAGGTCCGTTCCGCAATGGCTACACGAGATCGTCCCGGACGCTCCGGCGGTCTCGACCTCGTCGGCATGGCCACATACCGGACACCGATAGCTGTGCCATCCCGCTGCCGGTCCTCGGCCTTCTTCCGCGGACCCGCTCATGGTACCTCCTCGTGCGCGACGGGCGACCCGGCCGCGCGCCGCCGTCGGTGCCTCCCGTCAGCCTCCCACGGAGGCCGGCAGACGCTCACCGACGTAGCTCACCAGATCGACGACCCTGGCGGAATAACCCCACTCGTTGTCATACCAGGACAGCACCTTGACCATGCGCCCGTCCATCACGCTCGTCGACAGCGCATCAACCACGGAGCTGTGGGAGTCCGTCGTATAGTCGACCGAAACCAGAGGCTCGTCGGACACGCCGAGGATTCCCTTCAGGGGGCCGGCCGCCGCCTCGCGGAAGGTAGCGTTGATCTCTTCCGCCGTGGTGTCCGTCTCCAGCTCGGCGACCAGGTCCACCAGGGAGACGTCGGGCGTGGGAACCCGGATCGCCATGCCGTCGATCTTCCCCTTCAGCGACGGAATCACCAGAGCCGTGGCCTTGGCGGCGCCCGTCGTCGTGGGAATCATCGACATCGCCGCTGCGCGTGCGCGGCGCAGATCCTTGTGCGGCAGGTCCAGGATGTTCTGGTCGTTGGTGTAGGAGTGGATCGTGGTCATCAGGCCGTGACGAAAGCCGAACCGATCCACCAGGACCTTCGCGACCGGCGCCAGGCAGTTCGTCGTGCAGCTGGCGTTCGAGATCACGTGATGATTGTCGGGATCGTAGTCGGCCTCGTTCACCCCGAGGACGATGGTGATGTCCTCGTTCTTCGCCGGCGCCGAGATGATCACTTTCTTGGCTCCGGCCTCGAGGTGCCTGGAGGCGCGTTCCTTGTCCCGGAAGATGCCCGTCGATTCGATGACGACGTCGACACCGAGGTCGGCCCAGGGAAGGCTACCCGGATCACGCTCGCTGAACACCCGGACGTCGTCCCCTTCGATGCGGAGACCGTCACCGGTCACCTCGACGGTGCCCGGGTAGCGGCGGTGGACGGAGTCGTATCGCAAGAGGTGGGCCAACGTCTCGGGGCTGGTGAGGTCGTTCACTGCCACGAAATCAATGTCTGTACGGCCGGACTGCTTGGCGCAACGTAGGACGTTCCGTCCGATGCGTCCGAACCCGTTGATCGCTACGCGAATGGCCATCGCTACTGGACTCCTGGAAACTCGGTTGTCGGGAATCCCGCGTCGGCCCGGTGACCTCAGCTCGCGAGGCGCTGCCTGAACGGCAACGCCCGCGCGAAGGTCACCAACATGACGGAGCGCGCTCCCATGCTGACGAGCGCGGTCGCCGCGGCACCTGCGGTGGACCCGGTAGTAAGCACGTCGTCCACGAGGACGATACGGGCGTCTCGCACGCGGGCGGCGGAGCCATCCCGCGCGGTGAAGACGTTCTTGACGTTAGCCTTGCGCTGAGAGGGGTGCAAGGCGACCTGGGTGGGGCCCGCGCGCGTGCGGATGAGCACGTTCGCCGAGCGCCAACGGGCGTGGCGGGCGAGGCTCCGCGCGAGGAGCTCGGCCTGGTTGTATCCCCTCGCTCTCGCCCGCCTGCGGGTGGTGGGAACGGGCACCACCAGGGGTGTGGGCCCCACCGCTTCGGGCGGCAACTTCAGCCGTGCCAGCGCCGCCCCCATCTCGTCGGCCAGCTCACGCCATCCCCCATATTTCAGCGCGTGCACCAGATCCGAAGCGGGAGGCTCCAGGACGTAGGCGTAGCGCGCCGCATGAAGCGCCTCCGGCCACCCCGCGCACTCACGGCAGGTCTCCGGTGGGGGCCGACCTGTTCCCGACGGGTGGTTGCATCGGCGGCACCGGGGCCAGGGTGCCGAACGCAGCCGACTTCGGCATCGCCCGCAGACGAGAGAGTCATGTCCTCGCGGAGGCATCCATGAGCCGCAGGCTGCGCACCCAGCCGGCAGAAGCAGGCCGAGCAGGTCGTTCGTCCACGAGTCGCCCTTCACGGCCCCCGGCTCTCGAGCATGGCCGCCCGCATTACCTCCAGGGGAGCCGGCGTCCGCCACCAGCGCTCGAACGAGGCCGCCCCCTGCCGGACGAGCATCTCGGCGCCGTCGGTCGCACGAACGCCGAACGACTCCGCGGCCTGCACGAAGGAGGTCGCCTCCCGGCCGTACACGAGATCGATCGCCGCACCCGCGCGACCCAGGATCTCGAAGTTCAGCGGCATCGGATCATCCGGCGAGAGGCCGAGACGGGTCGCGTTCACCACGAGGTCGAAGCACTGGTCCCGGAGCTCGTCGACCACCGAGGAGACGCGTACCCGTTCTCCCCCGATGCGTCGCGCGACGGCCCGGGCTCGCTCGCTGCTCCGGTTGTGGATGACGACCTCGTCCGCGCCCTCCTCCAGCAGCCCGGTGAGCGCCGCCCGTGCCGCCCCCCCCGCGCCGAGGAGCAGGACGCGAATGCCTCTCGGCGAGCCCTCGAGAAAGGCGCTCAAGGCGCCGCGGAATCCCGCCACGTCGGTATTGTCTCCGTGGACCTTGCCGTCCCGATCGCCCCAGAAGGTGTTGCACGCGCCCGTGCGCCGCACCGCGTCGGAGGGAAGATCCAGCAGCGCAGCCGCCTTTTCCTTGTGAGGGAGGGTGATGTTACCCCCGCCCCCCGCCCTGGCGAGCCCCCTCATGAAGCCCATCAGGTCGTCGCCTCCGCACCGGACGGCGACATAGACGCCATCCGTCTCGGCGTGGGTGAACGCCGCGTTCTGGATGGCAGGTGAGAGCGAGTGGGCGACGGGGTCCCCCAGGAGGGCGATGACGCGCGTGGCAGACGTGATCTTCGTGGTCATGGCGCCAGGATCGGTTCCAGACGGCGGAGCGCCTGCTCCACGAGACGCTCCAGGAGGCGAAAGGTCTCTTCGTACTCCTCGTCGGAGCCACCGAAGGGGTCCCGGACGCTTTCCGGGACGCCCTGCGGGCCCTCGCCCGCCGCGAACGACGTCAGGAGCGCGGCCTTGTCACCGTACCCCAACGCAACGACCCGCAGCAGGTGGTTGGCGGACATGGCGAGCACCAGATCCGCCCATTGGACCACGTCGTCCGTGAGGGGAGTGGAGCGATGCTCGCTCAGGTCCAGGCCGTTCCTCTCGGCAGCGCGCATCGCTCCCTCCGACGCCGGAACGCCCGCCGCGGCTCCCGTCCCCGCCGAGCGGACCTCCACATGGTCCCATCCCAGCGTCCCCAGCGTCCTGCGCGCCAGCACTTCCGCCATGGGGCTACGGCAGGTGTTGCCCGTGCAGACGAAAAGGAGCCGGAACGGCTCCCGGTCCGTCACTCGTTCATCCATGCGGGCCTCTGACACTCGGCTAGCCGGTCGTTGAAAAAGGGGAGCACCCCGCGTTGGGAGCGGCACGGCCCAACTCACAACCGGCTAAGGTATTATACGGCAACGTGATGGGCGCATGGCGGTTCCGCAGTTGATCCATCGTCTCTCCTCCTCGCCGTAGGGGCACCGCCGCCGAAGGCGGTGGTCGCTACGACTCGTCGTCGTTCCTCGCGTGAACGCGCGAAAGCGCCATGCGCGCGGGGTACTCCCCTTTTTCGGCGACCTGCTAGATCTCCGGGAGCACGCATCGCAGCCGACCTACGGGGACCGACCCCTCGCGGACGACCACGGGGTGTCTACCCGTGCAGTCGATGATGGTGGACGGCTCGGAGGGCTCCAACTCCCCGGCATCCAGGACGAAAAGCTCCGGGCCTGCGCCCAGCATTCGTCCCACGCGAACTGCGTCCCGCCCGGTGCGGGCCGGCGGAGATCCGGGTGGGTTGGCGCTGGTGGACGTCATGGGCTCCCCGACGGCCGTCAGGAGCGCCCGGACCCACGGGTGCGGACTCACTCTCACCGCCACCGCGCCGGCTTCGCTCCTCACTCCAAGAGGAAAGATACCCCGGGGATCGGCCAGCACCAGCGTGAGCGCGCCGGGCCAGAAGATGCCCGCCAGCTCCCGGGCCTCGAGTGACCACGCGAGATCGGCGACGGCCTCGGTGCTCTCGACGAGCACGAGCATGGGCTTGTCCTCCGCCCTCCTCTTCAACGCTCTCACCCGGGCCACCGCCGCGGGCGTGCACACCCCGCCCAGTCCGTAGACCGTCTCGGTCGGGTAGGCGAGAACGCCGCCGCCGCGCAGGTGGCGGGACACGCCCTCCAGGTCCGCATCCTCAGGGAGGGTGGACCGAACATCCAGCACCCGGATCCCGTCGCTCACGACCGCCCCGCGGCTCGCATTCGCAGGATCGCCTCCGCCAGCGGAAGGTCCTCGGAGCGCGTGATCTTCAGGTTCCCCGCGCCCTCGTCCACCATGCGGATCGGCGCGCCGAGCGACTCGACCAGCCCCGCGTCGTCGGTCGAGCCGTTCGCGGTGGATGCGTACGCTCGCCGAAGGACGTTCGCCGGGAAGGCCTGGGGGGTGTGGGCATGCCACAGATGCGCACGGTCCGGCGTCCCGGTGACATGCTTCCCCTCATCCACGATCTTCATCGTATCCACGGCGGGGCAGCCGGCCACCGCGCCTTCCCCCTGCCCGGCAACGTCGATGCAGGTTTCGACGACCCGGCGCGTGACCAGGGGCCGGGCAGCGTCGTGGACCGCGATCACGTCGAGGTCACCGGGGAGTGCGGCCAAGGCGCTCCGAACCGAGTCGGTGCGTGTCGCGCCACCCTCCACGATCCGCACCCGAACATCGAGATCCCGCAGCCACGCGGGAGGATCGGCCGCGTCGTCGCTTCCCAACGCCACCACTACGGCAACCACGCGCTCGTCGGCGAGAAAGGGCCGCAGAGCATGGACGAGGACCGGCTCACCGGCCAGCTCGAGGAAGGCTTTGCGTGCCCCGCCCATGCGCCGACCCGACCCGGCCGCCGGCACGGCCACACCCACGCGAAGCCCCGGGGAGCGCGTGCCCCCAGGGGCGGTCACGTCGCGTAGCCCGGACCCGCATTCCCGGACGACGGGCCCGATCCCGGCGCCCGGGTGATCGAGTCGAAACGGGTGTAGCTCTTCTGGAAATACAGCTCGATCGAGCCGGTAGGACCGTTGCGCTGCTTGCCCACGATGAGTTCCGCCTTCCCCTCGAGCTCCTCCTTCTTCTCTGGAGGAGCATAGTACTCGGGGCGGTACAGGAACATGACCAGATCGGCATCCTGCTCGATCGATCCGGACTCGCGCAGATCGGACAGCATCGGACGCTTGTCGGTGCGCTGTTCGGGCCCACGACTGAGCTGTGAAAGCGCGATGACCGGAACCTCGAGCTCTCGGGCCAGTGCCTTCAGGCCGCGGGAGATCTGGCTCACCTCCTGGACCCGACTCTCCGCATGTGCGGTGCCGGACATGAGCTGCATATAGTCGATGACCACGAGGCCCAGGTCCTTCTCGTTGGACCGCAGCTCCGACTGGAGCCTCCGCGCCTTCGCACGGATCTCCAGCACGTTGCTGCCCGGCTGGTCGTCGATCCAGATCGGAGCGGTGTTGAGGTGGCCGGCCGAGGCCGCCAGCCGCTGGTGCTCCTCCTGCGACAGCTTCCCCCTGCGGAGCCGCTGGGCGTCGATGCGCCCTTCCGAGCACAGGAGCCTCTGCACAAGCTGCTCCGACGACATCTCGAGGGAGAACAGCGCCACCGGAATGTTGTGCGTGATGGCGGCGTTGGCAGCCACGTTGAGCACCCACGACGTCTTCCCCATCGAGGGCCTGGCCGCGACGATGCACAGATCCCCTCGCTGCAGGCCCGTCGTCATCCGGTCGAGGTCCGGGAAGCCGGTGGGCACACCCGTGATGCCCGAGTCGGAGGCCTGCAGACGCTCGATGTGCTCGAACGTCGACCAGAGGATCTCCTTGATCCAGACGAAGCCTTCGCGCTTGTGGCTCTCCGCCACCTGGAAGACACGGGCCTCGGCCTGGTCGAGAAGCTCCTCGACCTGACGCTCTCCCTGGTCGTAGACGTCCCGGATGATCTGGGATGCCGACTCCACGAGTCGGCGCAACAGCGCCTTGTCCCGCACGATGCGCGCGTGGTATTCGACGTTGGCCGCCGTCGGCACCGCATCGACCAGGGCCGCGAGGTAATCGAAGCCCCCGGCCGTCTCCATCTCGCCGGTCTTCTTGAGCTCCTCGGAGACGGTGATCACGTCGATCACGTCCCCCCGCTCGTAGAGTCGGACCATGGCGCGGTACAGGCGCCGGTTCGCCTCGCGGTAGAACATCGACTCGCTGAGATGCTCGATGGCGCGGCTCACCGCCTCCCGGTCGATGAGCATCCCTCCGAGCACCGCCGTCTCCGCCTCCAGTGAGAACGGCGGCGTCCGATCGAATACGCTCTCTGCGAAGTTGGGAGAGGCTTCCATCAATCCATGACCTCACGGAGAAGCTGGAGGTCGTCCCAGAAGGCACGCGTCCAGCGCGGATTCCGCAGAAGCGCCGCGGGATGGTACGTCACGACGAGCGGAATGCCCTGATAACCGTGCACGTCGCCCCGCAACCGCCCCAGCGGCTTGTCCTGACCGGTGAGGAGCTTGCCGGCGAAGGTCCCCACGGCGAGCAGCGCTTTGGGTGAAATAAGCTCCAACTGCTTGCGGAGGAAGGGAGAGCACGCCTCGATCTCGTCCTGCAACGGATTCCGATTGCCCGGAGGGCGGCATTTCAGGACGTTGCAGATGTAGACGGAATCACGCCGGGACAGATCGACGGTCGCCAGGAGCAGGTCGAGGAACTTTCCGGCAGCCCCGACGAACGGAAATCCCGTGGCATCCTCGTTGGCACCCGGAGCCTCCCCGACCACCACCAGGCGGGCGTCCGGCGACCCATCGGAGAAGACGACCTGGGTCCTTCCCTCGGCCAACCGGCACCGCGTGCACTCCAGGGCGATCGCGCGAACTTCATCGTAAGAGTCGGGCAGGACCGCGAGCTCCGCTTCACCCTTCCCCGTTCCACCGTCGCCGGACGGAACTTCGGGCCGCTTCCGGGACGCACCCAGGTTCGGCCGGGGCTCGGGCAGCGAAGGACCGGGGGCCTTCGGCGCCATAGTCGATCGCGCCAGACGGAGTGCCTCCTCGCGGGACATCCCCTCCAGGAAGAGGCGGGAGCCCCCCACCTCCTCCTGTTGGCGGAGGAGCCGGGCCAGCTCCGCCGCACGGTCCTTCACCTGCTCCCCCGCAGCGCGGCGACCCGGTCCAGGATCTCTTCGGCCACCTGGTTCTTGTCCAGGAGTGGCAGGGCTTCCTCCCGCCCCCCCTTCGAGAGGAGGGTGACCTGGTTCGTGTCGACGTCGAAGCCCGAACCCTCGACGCCGGCCGCGTTCGCCGCCAACAGGTCGAATCCCTTTGCCTCGAGCTTCTGCCGGGCGTGAGCCAGGAGGTCGTCCGTCTCGAGGGCGAAGCCCACGGAGAGGCTTCCGGCCTTGCGACGCTCACGGCTTTCGGCAGCGATATCCGGATTGGCCGAGAGCGTCATGGAGAGGGACGCTCCCGCCACGGAACGCTTGATCTTGGCGTCCGAGGCGTCGGACGGACGGTAGTCGGCCACGGCCGCGGCGAAAATCGAGACGTCCGCCTGAGCGACGAGGTCCATCACGGCGTCATGCATCTCGAGCGCCGTCTCTACCGGCACCAGATCCACGCCCACCGGTGGCTCCAACACGCTCGGCCCGCTCACCAGCGTAACCCGCGCCCCGCGCCGCCAGGCGGCCTGGGCCAGCGCGTACCCCATCCTGCCCGACGAGTGGTTGCTCAGGTAGCGCACCGGATCCAGGGGCTCGCGTGTCGGCCCCGCGGTCACCAGGACCCGAGCTTCGGACCAGGCGGGATCACGGCCCAGGGCGCGCCCCACGTGCTCGGTGATCTGCCACGGCTCCAGCATCCGTCCGGGGCCCTCACCCTCTCCGATCGCGAGCGCACCCTCCGCGGGCCCCGCCACACCGTAGCCCAGACGCTCGCGCAGATGGGCAAGGTTGGCCTGCACCTGGGGGTGGGAAAACATGCGGTCGTTCATGGCGGGGCAGACGACGACGGGCGCCCGCGTGGCGAGCAAGGTCGTGCAGATCAGATCGTCGGCCCGGCCATGCGCGGCTCTAGCCAGAAAATCCGCCGTGGCCGGAGCGACGCAGATGGCGTCGGCCTCCCGACCCAGCTGGATGTGCAAGGCCGCGCCCTCGGAAGAGAAGAGGTCGGTGAGCGCCGGCCGGCCCGTCACCCCTTGGAAGGACAGTGGGGCGACGAAACGCTGCGCCGCCTCGGTAAGCGTCACGTCCACCTCGGCACCGAGCCGAGTGAGGTCCCGTGCCAGTTGGACGGACTTGTACGCCGCGATTCCTCCGGTCACGCCCAGGACGATGCGCCTTCGCCGCCATGGGCGGCGAGGGATCAGGGACCCCGACGAGCCTTCGGACACCGCGGCTCCCGCCACCGCTACTCCTCGCGGCGGCGACGCTTGACGAGCCGAAACTCGATCTGGCCCGACGTCAGGGCCTCGAGGGAACGGGTCGTAAGCTTCTTTTCCTCCCCCAGGGGCAACGTCTCCCGGGGCAGCGTGTTGAGCTCACGCGTGTACTTGGCGGCCACCAAGACACCCAGGTACTTGCTGTCGGTGCCCTTGGCGACCTCGTCCGGCGTGAAAACGCGCATGCGCTTCTCCTATCCTGTGACGTTGATGTTCGAGTACTCGCTCTCCAGAAGACGCCCGATCGCCGTCCGGAGCGCTTCGAGATCTTCTTCCAGCCCGGCTGCGCGCCGCGTCCTGCGACGCTCGGCCCGAACGATACCCCAGACATCCTGCAGGGTCCGATCAAGATCATCGTTGACCAGGATGTAGTCGAACTCCGCCGCCGCCTCAAGCTCTCTCAGGGCAGTGCGAAGCCGAGCGGCGACTTCACCCCGGCTCTCGGTCCCCCGGCCCGCCAGTCGGACCTTCAGCGTCTCCACCGACGGCGGGAGCACGAAGACGAGCACGGCCTCGGGAACCGCGCGGCGGATCTGGCGCGCGCCCTGGACGTCGATGTCCAGCACGACGTGCTCACCACGCGCTCGCGCGGCGGCGAGCTCCGAGCGAGGCGTCCCGTAGAGCTGCCCGTGGACCTCCGCCCACTCGACGAGTTCGCCGCTGTCGGCCATCTCTCGGAACTTCGCCCGCTCCACGAAGTGGTAGTCCACCCCGTCGCGCTCGCCCTCGCGCGGCGCCCTGGTGGTCGCCGAGACGGAGAACGTGTATCCATCGGATCCGTGCACCAGAGCACGAGCGATCGTGGTCTTGCCGGTACCGCTCGGCGCGGCCAGCACGAGGGGGAAGACTGGGTCGGATCGACTCTTCACTCGACGTTCTCCACCTGCTCGCGCAACCGCTCGATCTCTTCTTTCAGCGCCACCGAGGCCCGCGCGATCTCGGCGTCGTTGGCTTTGGAGCCGATCGTGTTGGCCTCCCTGTGCATCTCCTGGACCAGGAACGACAGCCGCTTGCCCACGGGCTCCGCGCCTTCGGTGTCGAGCGCCTCACGGAAGGCGACAACGTGCGAGTGGAACCGCACGACCTCTTCGTTGATGTCCCACTTCTCGGCCAGATACGCGATCTCATGGGCGAGACGGTCCTCGTCCACATCGACCTGTTCGGCGAGCTCCCGGACCTGGGCCCTCAGCCGGTCTCGCTCGGCGATGAGCCGCTCGGGCGCTCTCTTCTCGACCCGTTCGAGCTCGGGGCCGATCGCGGCTAACCGTTCCTCGAGGTCGTCGTGGAGCCGGGCACCCTCGGATTCCCGAAGCGCCACGACCGCACGAGCGGCCTCGTCCACTAGGTCCAGAAGCGTGTCGGTACCGACCTCCGGCGCCTCCTCGCGCTCCGGTGGCCGGAACACCTCGCCGAACCGGGTCATCATCGAGAGATCCACCTCCCCCGGGATGGCGAGCTCGGCCCGAAGCGCCTCCAAGGCATCACGGAACTGGTGGGCCTTGTCCATGTCCACGCGGGCGACCGAGCCCTCGTCGGCCCTCCTCCTGTCCAATGACAGGTGGGCACTCACGTGCCCGCGGGACAGGTGCCTGCGAAGAACCTCCGTGATGTCACGCTCGTACCGATCGAACCCGGTGGGCAGCTTGATGCTGGTATTGAAGAAACGGTGGTTGACCGTCTTCACCTCCAACCTCAAGCGGCCGGCCGGTGTATCGCGCTCGGCCTCTCCGTACCCGGTCATGCTCCGGATCATCCAGGTCTCCAGGCCCCGGTGGCTGTCAGTCTACAGCCATTTAAGATAACGGACGCGGGCCGCGCTCCGAAGTGCTCGATCGACCGGATGGTCGGCGACTCCCGCCCGCCCCCCAGGCCCCGCCGATCGTCGTCCGTCGAGCCCCTGGCTCAGTTCCACATCGTCCAGCGGACGCCGTAGTACGACCGCGTGAGGGGAAGCACCCGGTCGGGGAAGTCCTGCAAGTTGCGCCGGATCGCGAAGTTGTCCCACCCGATGAAGAGACGGACCGTGACGATGCGGATCTGGATGAGGCCGTACCAGTCCTGGTAGAACGGGACCCCGGCCAGCTCGATGGAGGTCGCGCCCGTCTCCGGATCGGTCGTCTGGCTCGACACGCGTCGCACGGACATCGGATCCCGCCCCCGCACGCCCACCGTGAACCACAGCTCCAGGTCGCCCGTGCTCAGGAAGGTGTCGTGGAAGACGAACGCCCCCTGGTAGATCCTCCTGGGCAGATACGACCAGGCTTGATCCCATTTCTGAAGCGAGCCCTCGAGATGAAGTCCGTCCAGGGGCATCGGGATGCTCGCCCACAGCTCCCAGCCTGAGCGCCGCCCCCCCGGCAAGGCCGGCTCGCCACGGTCCATCTGCAGGCCGAGCGGAAGGAGCGAGTCGGCCTCCTCCCGCAACCGCGCGCCAGACAGGTCGAAGCCCCGCCACGAGAACTCGGCGCCGACCCGGGAGGCCGTCCGATCGCTCACCCGGAACAGCGGACCCGGTGTGGTCGCATCGGCCGGTGGGGTCGTCGTCGTCGAATCAGTCGATGTCGTGTCGGGAAGCGGGGGTCCGAGGATCGGGCCGGTACGCGCGCCGTAACTTCCCGACTCCCAGGATCCGAAAGCGGACAGGACGCCGAAGATCGGGGCAGTCCAGGCCCGGACACGCTTGGCCGAGGTGCCCGTTCCCTTCCAGGAGGAACGCTCCAGCTCGCCCGACCACCCTCCGATCCGGGTGTCCGCGCCCGTGGACAGGTCCAGGCGCTGCGAGGGGAGCCCGTCACCCCCGAAGTGTCGGTACTGACCCTGGGCCCAGAAGCCGTCCTTGCGGAAGGATGTGAGGACGCCCGTCTGGGAGACGCTCCCCCCCTCCCGTGCGTAGGCGGTCCGCTGATCGTCGACCGAGTAGATCGACTTGCCCGTGTAGGCCTCGGCGACCAGACCGGGAGCGAGGCGCGCGCTTCCGCGCACGGCCCAGTCGGTGCGGGTCGACTTGGCCGCGTAGTCCGTGATCGAGGTCTCGTTGCTCATACGACGGAAGTCGACCGAAAGCCCCGCCGCGTCGCCGTGGTGAAGCTGGTAACGGAGCCAGCTCCCGTTCCTGTTGCCGGGCTCGTTGCCGCGGGGACCGCGCGTGTCGTTCCTCTCCAGCGCGAGCGCGACGCTCCCCTTGAAGGTGGCGGGATCCGCGAAGGTCCCGCGGAAGAAGTTGGTGTCTAGGTCTCCGGTTCCGGCTTCCACCAGCGAATAGGGACGTCCATCGTCGTATTGGAGGCTCCGCATCCTGATGATGATCTCCCCCGGATTGCGCTCGAGGCGGACCCTGCTGATTCCGCCGAGCCCGACGCGGGCCAGGTCGGTACTTCCCCCCTCCAACGGCAGCACCTCGAAACCGTCTCTGAGAATCCGTACGCGACCGCCTCCGAGTCCGAACGCGCTGAGGCCCAGAGGCGCACCGTAGTCGCCCCCCCGCAGCGGCAGCATGCCCGGGACGTCGGCCACGAGCTCCGCCAGCGTCGTGGCTCCCGACGCTTGGATCTCGTCCGCATCCCATGTCCAGACGTCCCGGCTCCAGCCGGTCGGCGCCTCTCCCTCCACATGGGGGAGGTTGTAGAAGATCGTGTCGGCGTTCACCGTGTCGGATGCCGCCGGGGGCACCGTGTCTTCCGGGCCCGCGGCGCCGGGACGGACCGGGATGGTGTCGACGGCCGTGGTGTCGGACCTCTGCCGCAGCGTATCAGCTTTCTGTTGCGCGGCACCCGACACCGCGTGGACGAGGAGGACGCCGAGGATCAGAGGGATCTCGCGGCCGAGCCGCACAAACGCCCCGGCCGGTCGCCGGGGAGAGGAAGACGGCGCAGGAATCACCGGCGGTCGGCTCGGCTCCGGACCCACTCGACCAGCAGCCGGGTGGGCACGCCGTGCCCCCCCTTCCGCCGGTAGGAGAGCTTCACCTCGCCTCCGAAGGCCGTTCCGGCCACGTCCAGGTGGGCCCACGGCACGTCTCCTACGAACTCGGACAGGAAGGAGGCCGCGGTGATCGTGCCGGCCGGTCGTCCGCCGATGTTCTGGAGGTCGGCGGTCTCGCTCTTCAGCTGCTCGCGGTACTCCGGCCAGAGCGGAAGAGGCCAGCAGCGCTCGCCGGAGCGCGTACCCGCGGCCCGGAGCTCCTCCACCAGGCCTTCATCGGCGCTCAACACGGCCGATGCATGATGGCCGAGACCGATGATGACAGCCCCGGTCAGCGTCGCGCAGTCGACCATGGCGGCAGGCTCCAGGCGGGCCCCGTAGGCAAGCGCGTCGGCGAGGATGAGGCGACCTTCCGCGTCGGTGTTGACGACCTCGACGGTCTTGCCCGCCAACGTGTGGATGACGTCGCCCGGCTTCACGGCCGTCCCCGACGGGAGGTTCTCCGAGGAAGGGACGAGACCGACCACGTTCGCCTTCACGCCCAGCTCGGCTACGGCCTTCAGCGCGGCGATGACCGCCGCGCCGCCGGACATGTCGAACTTCATCTCCTCCATCCCGCTCGGAGGCTTGAGCGAGATACCGCCCGCATCGAACGTGAGGCCCTTGCCGACGAGGACCAGGGGAGGCTCCCCCTCCTGGCCGCCCCGATACTCCATGATGATGAGGCGGGCCTCCTCCTCCGAGCCGCTCGACACGGTGAGGATCGCGTTCATTCCCTCCTCACGCAGGCGTCCTTCGTCGAAGACCGTGACGTGGAAGCCCACCTCCGCCCCGACCCGTTCCGCCTCGGCCGCGAGGTGCGACGGAGTGGCCACGTTTCCGGGACGCGCCTGGAGCGTGCGCGCGAAGTTCTCCGCGTCCGCGATCACCGCACCGACCGCCACCCCCTCCGCGAGCGCCTTCCCGTTTCCTTCCCCGAACAGGTCGACCCCCTCGACCTGGACGCGCGGCGCATCGTCTTCATCGACCGTCTTCAGCTCCCGGAACGACCAGCTCGCCAGAGTCGCCCCCTCGGCGGCCGCCTGACCGAGCAGGCCGTCCTCGACCTTCCCGGCCCCGTCCAGCCACGCAGACACATGGTCCAGGCGGAGCTCTTCGGCCACGCGCACCGCCCAGCCGAGAACCCGCCGCACGATCTCGGCGTCCATCTTCTCGGGCTTGCCGGAGCCGACCAGCAAGATACGTTCCGGCCCCCTTCCGGATCCGTAGAGCACCACCCGCTCGTCCAGCCGGCCCGTGAGGTCCCCTCCGGAGAGAACCCGGGACACCGCCCCGTCCAGATGGGCGTCGAGGCGTTCCAGAAAGCCGGACGGCTCGACCGTCCCCGCCGGCACGGCGACGGCCAGCAGCGGAGTCTCCTGCGCCAGGGGATCGGAGTCGAGATAACGGACCTGCATGGATGGAATCTCCGGACCAAGGATCGGAGACGCATCCCAAGGACGCGTCTCCACGGGTTGTCGAGGTAAGAGTCGAACGTGCCCGGCGGGGCAACGTGGGGAGGCCGGAAGTTATTCCGAATCTCGCGGGCCGGGCAAGACGACGTCCTCCCCGGAATCGGGCCTGGGGTGAGGTCGGTCCCGCCGTCGGGAGCGCCGTTCGCGGGGCGCGGTGGCGGGCGGAGACAGGTCGGAGCCCGTCTCCCTGATCAGATGATCGACGAC
The DNA here is from genome assembly GCA_963751265.1 of uncultured Gemmatimonadales bacterium. Classification (GTDB taxonomy): domain Bacteria; phylum Gemmatimonadota; class Gemmatimonadetes; order Longimicrobiales; family Gaopeijiaceae; genus SZUA-318. The sequence continues at coordinate 67,486 of CAVVTU010000013.1, forward strand.
GGCGTCCAACTCGCCCGTGCGGTTGAAGACGGCTCGCTGTCGATCGGCGCTCGAGCCGTCCGAGAGGATTCTGGAGACATACTCCACCTGCTCTCGCGAGCCCAACTCGTCGAGGACGTCGTCCAGGAAGCCGCCGACCAGCTCGTCGATGAGGTGCCGGATCGGGACCTCACCCTGCTGACCCAGGTCGATGAGCTTGCCATCGAGACCGTAACGCACCGCGCGCCACTTGTTCTCCGACAGGAGGGTCAGAGGATAGGAACGGAACGTCAGGTTGTCGCACCGAAGCTTCCAGAGCTTGGCCACGATGGCCTGGAAGAGGGCGGCGATGGTCACGGCCTCGTCCACGCGCGTGCACATGTCACAGACGCGGAACTCGAGCGTCGGGTAGAAGTGCGAAGGTCGCAGATCCCACCAGATCTTGGACGGATCCTCGATCGCCTTGCCCCGTACGAGCGTCGAGATCAGGTACTCATAATCGGCCCAGGTCTCGAAATCAGGCGGCGTTCCGGTCCTGGGGAAGTTGCGCCACTGGACGCTGCGGTACGACTTCAGCCCCGTATCGCGGCCCATCCAGAACGGAGAGCTGGCCGACAGCGCCAGAACGTGGGGCATGAAGTAGCGGGCGATGCGCATGGTGTGGATAAGGAATTCCCGATCCTCGATCCCGATGTGCACGTGGAGCCCGAACACCAGGTTCTTGCGGGCGAGATCCTGGAGATCCGCCTCGATGCCGAGATAGCGCTCGAGCGGCGTGATCTGCTGGTCGATCCAGGAAGAGAACGGATGGGTCCCCGCAGCCATGATCCGGAGACCGCGCTGGCCGGCCAGGTCGCTCACCACCCGCCTCAGCCGGATCATCTCCTGCCGAGCTTCCGCGGCCGTCTCGCAGACGCAACTCCCGACCTCCACCGTCGATTGGTGAAGCTCCGGCTTGACCCCTGCGACCTTGACGCGGCCGCCCTCGAGCACGTGGGTGATGTAGGAGCAGAGCTCCCGCGTACGAGGATCGACGATCTGGTACTCTTCTTCGATCCCGAGCGTCAGGGACGGAGCCTTCATGGGGCCTCCCGCGGACGGGTTCCGGGTGGATCGACCCGGGCAGGCCTGGGTGGGGGTCGGAACATCCTTCCTACTATAACCCGGACCACCCGGAACGTTCTCGCGGCGTCCGGGCCGGTCTCCGGGACGAGAGGGCGCCGTGCGCCGGAAGGAAAAGCTCGGCTTTTCACCGAGCTCGATCGGTTCGTCCGAGACCCTCGACAGAGGTATGGAACTTGCTGTCGATCGTCACCACCTCCCCCGGGGCGGGACTCAGCTCTCGAGCAGCGGGCGCCATGAGCCTTCCCATCCCAGAAACCGAATCTGTACGCGACGAGACGTTCGACCCGGAGCGGGCCCTATACGGCCTGTTTTGGCGGAGTCCGGTGCCGATCGCCCTCGTCGACGAGAACTCGCGGCGGATCGTCGAAGTCAATCAGGCCTTCTGTGGCCTGCTCGGCTACGACCGAAACGAGCTGGTGCGGCTGTCCATGGACGAGCTCGACACGGCTCCCCCGAGCGACGTCGAAGAACACCTCCTCGCGGCCGTCAGGTCCGAAAGACAACCTGTGCGCCGTCACGCGTTCCGGGCGAAAGGTGGCGCCGAGATCACCGTGGAGACCCGAGTGACTCCGCTCGAGGGCACGAGAGGAACGCTCCTGGCCCTCCACGTACGCGACGTACGCGACGAGCATCGGGCCGAGCAGGACCGCAGCACGCTGCAGGCCCGACTCTGGATGGCTCAGAAGCACGAGGCCGTGGGGCGGCTGGCGGCCGGCATCGCACACGACTTCAACAACCTGCTCTCCGCCGTCATGCTGACGACCGAGTCGCTCAGGAAGCAGCTGGCCGACAAAGAAGACGCGTGCGAGGACCTGGACATCATCGCCGAAGCGGGTCTGCGTGCCCGAGAGCTCACCGGCCAGCTCCTGGCCTTCAGCGGCCGGCAGATGATGGAGCCCCGTCCGTTGAGGCTCAACGACGTGGTGGCGGGGATGGAGGGCATCATCCGGCGTACGCTCCCCGAGGACATCGACCTGACGATCGAGTTGGCCAACGGGATGACGGCGGTGAGCGCGGACCCGGCCCAGATGCAGCAGGTGCTGCTCAATCTGGTGGTCAACGCGCGGGACTCGATGAGGGGGGGTGGACGCCTCGTCGTCGCCGTTCAGGAGGCGGTTCTGGACGAGGCTTTCGCCCGGAGTCACACGTCGGTCAATCCGGGACCCCACGTGATGCTCAGTGTCACGGACACGGGCTGCGGGATGGACGAGGAAACCCAGGCGCGGATCTTCGAGCCGTTCTTCAGCACCCAGGAGTACGGGGGCGCGGTCGGGCTGGGTCTGGCCACGGTCTATGGCATCGTGAAGCAGAGCGGCGGAACCATCTGGGTCACGAGCCAGCCTGGTGTGGGAACGACGTTCCGGGTGTACCTCCCCCGCATCGAGGCGTCCAGCCTCCCGACTCCGATCCCTGAAGGGCACCGGACCGGAAGCGTCACGGGCGGAACGGAGCACGTTCTGCTGGTAGAAAACGAGCCGCGGGTACGGGAGCTTGCGGGGAGGATTCTCCGCGATCTCGGCTACGCGGTCACTGAAGCATCCTCGGGGGACGAGGCTCTGGAGCTCCATGACGAGCTCTGGCCCCATAGCGGTCCGCACCCCATCGACTTCGTGGTCACGGACGTGGTCATGCCGGGGATCTCCGGTCTCGAGCTCATCCGGAGATTGCGTATCAAGCGCGAAGACTTGAAGGCTCTGTTCATATCGGGTTATCTCGACCCATCCAGTGTCGAGAACAGCAAGGTTCCCATCGAACCTCTTCTCTCCAAACCCTTCACCAAGGTCGAGTTGGCTGGAGCGGTGCGCGCGCTTCGGGACGGCTGAGGTCGTCCGGACGACCACCCACCACCGCACCGCGACCGGCGCCGACGACCCCACGGGCACGGACTTGGTGGTGGGATGTCTCCGACGTGCCCGTCACATTCAAGCGACGATCATCCATACCGGTGGCACTGAGCCCTCCAGATTCTCTTGCACGGCGGGTGTCTTCGGTTTATCTTCGGGTCGTCGGCGCACGGTGCGCGAAGCCGGCTCACCTCCCGATTCAGGTCCCCGGTTCATCCGACGGCTCGTCAGGAGTGGGTGGTGGCCGTTGGCAAAACGGCAGGGTGGCAGGGTTGTTCGCTCACGTCGTCGGCACCGGGGGCCTTCTTCTTTCTCGCGTATCTTCCCATCCGGCCATGTCCGAGACCCGCTCAAGCGCGCATGGTGTTCCCACCCACCCAGGCAGTGGGTGGGCTCTGGACACCTGGACCGGCAGACACGGATCGTACTCGGCCTTTCCTTCCACGCCGACCGCTTCGCCTTCCCGGGGAAGCCGACGGGCGTTGTGTCTCTGGCTCCCCACGTTCGAGCTCCGTCTCGAGTTGGTCCGGTCTCCGGAGCTGGACGCCACGTCCGTGGCCCTCCTATCACCCGGAGAGAGCGTGCGCCGAACCATCTGGCAGGTCTCGGAAAGAGCCTGGGAAGCGGGCGTGCGACCGGAACAGATCGTCTCCCAGGCGGTCTCGCTCTGCCCTTCCCTCACGCTCCTCGAGCCCGATCCCGCCCACTACGAGGCGGCCATGGAGGCCATGCTCGAGTCCCTCACCGATCTGACCCCCGTGATCGAGCCCGCAGGACGAGGACGGGTCTTCCTGGGCATGGACGGGCTCGAACGCCTCTTCGGCTCGCCGGCCAAACAGGCGGAGCGGGCGCTCCGCTGTCTCTTCCAGGTCTTTCCCCCGCCGTTGGTGGCCGCCACGCGGGCCGGCATGGCCCCGGGAAAGTTCGGAGCATGGGTCTCCGCCACGTCGGGACGGCCGGGCGAGCCTGTTCTGGTCACCGAGAAGCATCTGGATGCCTTTCTGGCTCGCTGTCCCGTGAGCGTGCTCCCCGTGGATCCCCTGGTGATCCGACGCCTGGAGCGGCTCGGCGTCTCCACCCTGGGCGATCTCCGACGCCTGCCCGAACCCTCCCTGGTGGCCCAGTTCGGAGGAGAGGGCCGCGCGGCTCTGGCCTGGGCCACAGGCCGGCGCATCGATCCGGTACGACCCTGGCATCGCCCACGTCCCATTCGCGTCTCCCTGGACTTTCCCACCCCAGTGGGCCTCACGGATACCCTCCACGGCGCCCTGGATCGCCTGGTGGAGCGGGCCCTGTCCCGCCCTGCCCGTCGAGGCCGCAGCATCGCGAGCGCACGGATGGGCGCTCGCATGGAGGGAGGAGGATCGTGGTTCGTGGAAGCCGTCCTCCGCGAGCCCACGTCGGAACGGGAGCGGATCGCATCTCCCCTCCGGGCGAAGATGAGCCTTTCTCCGCCTCCCAGGGCCGTGGAGACCCTCTCCCTGGAGTTCTTCCAGTTCGGAGCATCCGCGGCCCAGAAAGGCCTCTTCGACCGCAAGGACGGAGCGGGCCGCTCCTCGGGAGGTCGGGATCTGGCCCGGGGAGAGGTCCCACCCTCCCTCAGGGACGCGGTCAAGGAGCTGAAGCTCAAGCTGGGACACTCTCCGCTGTATCGGGTGGTCGAGGTGGATCCGTGGTCCCGGATTCCCGAGCGTCGTTACGCCCTCCTCAGCTTCGATCCATGAGCGATGCCCCCCGCCTGGTCCCCCTCGCGAAGCCACGTCTCGTGGACGTCCGAACAGATGAGGACGGCGAGCCACGCCATGTGCGCTTTCCCGGACGTCCGTCCCGGCATGTGGAGGTCGTGCGGGAACGCTGGCGCATCGACGACGAGTGGTGGCGCCGTCCCATCTCCCGGGACTACCGTACCGTCGTCCTGGACGATGGACGCTCCGTCACCCTCTACCACGACCTTCTCGACGGACGATGGTATGCCCAAAAGAGCTGAGCGCTCCGATCCCCTCATCCTACGCATCGAGCCGCTCAAGCCCCGAGGGCTTCGCGTCCGCATCCACCTGGACCGGGGTGAACCCCTCGAGCTGTCCCTCGAAGCCCTGGAACGGAGCCGACTCGGCGTGGGAGACCCCCTTCCCTCGAACCGCCGACACCATCTCCTGAACGCGGACGCGGACATCCAGGTACGCGAAGCCGCGCTCTCTCTCCTCTCCTGGCGGGCCCGTACACGTCACGAGCTCCGTCGCCGACTTCTCGCGAAAGGCTTCCGGCCCGCCCGCGTCGACCCGTGTCTGGATGCCCTCCAGAAGAAGGGAATCGTGAACGACGCCGCGGTCTCGGCCGCCTTCGTCCGCGACCGCCTCCGCCATCGTCCCAGGGGAAGGGTCCGCCTCTCGTCCGAGCTGCGCGCCAAAGGGGTCGACCCGGCCGTCGTGCGGCAGGTCGTGGACCGGGTCCTCGACGACGAAGAGGTGACGGATACCACCCTCGCCCGACAAGCGGCCGACAGCTGGCTCTCGCGGCAGGGCCACGCCGTCGTCGAAGCGCTGGCCCGGGAGCCACATGACCCGGAACGCGAAAAGGCCCGGCGCCGCCTCTACGGATACCTGACCCGACGCGGCTTCCGGGGGGACGCGTTGCGAGGCGCCGTGGACGTCGTCCTGAGCCGGGTGCGCGAAGGCCCCCAATCCGGCGACTCCGGCGACGTCGAAGGGGGTTGACCGACCGGTCGGTCAACTTTAGTATCCACGGCATGGACGCTGATCGAAGCACGCGCACCCGCATCCTGCACGCCGCCGTGGAGCTCATGGGCCGCGAAGGCCCCGACCGGTTCACGGCATCGGCGCTCGCACGCGAGGTCGGGGTCAGCAAGGCGACGCTCTTTCACCACTTCGACACCCTCGATGAGATCCCGCTCGCGGCTCTGGAGGAGATCTTCTTCCAGTTCATCGGGGACATGACCAGCGGAGACGCCCCCCTCTCCCAACGTCTGGACGACTTCGGTCGTGAGATGCGGCTCTGGGTCGACGACGAGCGCTTTCTGCACGCCTACTTCGTGTTTTTCATCAAGGGGATGTTCGACACACGGTTCCGGGAACGCCTGGCCCGGGGTGCATTCGAGCTGCATCGGCGCACGATGGCGGCGCTGGCCCCGGGACTGGGCCCGAACGAGGACCCCGAAGTGGCGTCCCGAATGGTCGAGGTCATGCTGGACGGCCTGGCCCTGCACCATCTGGCCATGGGAGACCACGAGATGCTCGATCGCGCGTGGAACCGTTTCACCGAGCTGCTCGTTGCGGCTCAGCAAACCGGGGAATCCTCGTGACACGCACTCATCCCGTCGCGGCCGGGAGGCTCGTGCGCCGCATGATTCTGGCGCTCGTCGCCCTGTCGTCCACAACGGTCTTCGCCGCTCCGGTCGGGGCTCAATCCGCCAAGGAGATCGTCGACCGGGTGGACCGCCTCCTTAGGGGCTCGTCGAGCCACGGCAAGGTGGAGATGCAGATCAAGACCGAGCACTGGTCGCGGAACATCTCGATGGAAGTCTGGTCCCTGGGGACGGAGTACTCGCTGGTCCGGGTGACCGCCCCACCCCGCGAGGCAGGCACGGCCACGCTCAAGGCGGGCCAGGAGGTGTGGAACTACCTCCCGCGAGTGGACCGCACGATCAAGGTCCCGCCCTCGCTCATGATGGGCTCGTGGATGGGCTCCCACTTCACCAATGACGACCTGGTGAAGGAGAGCCGGATGGTCGACGACTACGATATCGAAATCTCGTTCGAGGGAACGCGCGACGGCGTCGACGTGTGGGAATTCACGCTCACGCCCAAGCCCGAGGCCGCCGTGGTCTGGGGGCGCGTGGTGGAGCAGGTGCGCAAGAGCGACCTCATGCCGACCTGGGTCCGGTACTACGACGAGGATGGAACCCTGGTGAGGACGATGACGTTCTCGGACTACGAGCGCATGGGTGGCCGGCTCGTTCCCGCGACGATGCAGGTGGTCCCCACGGACAAGCCCGACGAGAGCACTACGCTCATCTACCACGAGCTGGAGTTCGACGTCCCGCTCACCAAGGACTTCTTCAGCCTCAGGAACCTGAGGGCGCAGGGCCACTGACATGCAGGGACGCGAGGCGGTGTGGTGGCGGGTGGCTTGGCGAAATCTCTGGCGGAACCGTGGACGTACCCTGGTCACGGCTTCGGCCCTGGCATTCGGCTACCTGGCCGCCGTGGTCATGGTCGGCCTCGACGACGGCATGAGCGCGGAGCTCGTTGAGAACGGTACCCGCTTGATCAGCGGACAGATGCAGGTCCATGCCACGGGCTACCTGCCCGACCGGAACATGCAGCACACCATCGGCGGAGATGCGGGCACGAACGTGGGGGACCTCTTGGCCCGTATCGATGCGGATCCCGACGTGGTGGCGTCGGCGCCCCGCCTTTACGGCGGGGGCCTCGTGTCTGCGGGCGAGCGCACCGAGGCCGGGCTCCTCCTGGGCGTCGATCCCCGGCGCGAGCCCGAGGTGACCACGCTTCTGTCCACCATGGACGGAGGGCGGATTCCCCGGTCCGGCGCCCACGAGGTCGCGCTGGGATCCGAGATGGCCCGCCAACTCCAGGTGAATCTCGGCGACGAGATCGTCCTGGTGGCCCCGGCCGCCGACGGCTCGCTCGGCAACGATCTGTATACCCTCGTGGGGATCTTCCATTCCGGAACCCCGAGCATCGACGCTTCCTACGCCGTGCTCCCCCTCCAGGACCTGCAGACCCTCATGGTCATGGGGCCGACACGGATCCACGAGGTCGCCGTGCGCGTGGACCGGCCCTGGGACATCGACGCCATCGCTGCGGGGCTGGGGCGCCGGATGCAGGGCAGCGGCCCCTCCGTACAGGTCCGCTCCTGGAGGCAGCTCCGGCCCGAGCTCGCCCAGTCGGTGGATCTCATGGACTCCATGAACTTCCTCATCGTGATCATCATCTTCGGTATGGCCGTCTTCGGAGTGGCCAACACGATGATCATCGGGACCTTCGAGCGGAAGAAGGAGTTCGCCGTGGTCAGGGCCCTGGGCACGACGCCGATGGGCGTGGGCCGCACGGTGGTCTACGAGGGAATCACGCTCGGGGCGCTCGCGCTGGTGGCCGGAGCCCTGATCACGGCACCCGTCATGTGGTGGTGGCACAACGTCCCGCCGGACCTGAGCTCGATCGTGGGTAGCTTCTCGTGGAGCGGGTCGCAATGGCGGCCGATCCTGAGGGTCGAGTACTCCGTCGAGACGCCCATCGTCAGCGCGGTGGCCCTCTTCCTCACCTCGGTACTCGCCGCCCTGTATCCCGCGTGGAAGGCCACTCGGATTCCGCCCGCCGATGCCCTGGCTGACCGATGAAGATCCACGCCCTCCTCCTGCTCTCGCTTCGGAGCGTCGGCCGCAACGTGCGGCGCAGTGCCTTGACCGCCGCGGCCATGGCCCTCGGCCTCGCGCTCCTCATCTTCTCGCGCGCGATCGCCGAAGGCGGACACGAACAGTGGATCGAATCGGCGGTCCGACTCGGCACCGGCCACATAGCCATCCAGGCTCCGGACTACCTCGAGACCGCGCGATTGGAGCACCGTCTCGATTCGACTCGTGTGCGCCGGGTGATCCGGACCCTCGGCGAGCCCGACGTGGCGCCCGAGATCCGGACCTGGGCTCCACGGCTGACCGTGGGCGGACTCGCCAGCTCCGCGTCTTCGGCCCTGCCGGTCAGCATCGTGGGGGTCGACCCCGAACGGGAGCGCGTGTTCTCGACCCTTCCCGACCACTTGCGGGAGGGCCGGTACCTCGAGCCCGGAGATCGGCTTCGCGCCTTCGTGGGTGTGGAGCTGGCCCGCCGGCTGGACCTGAAGGTCGGTGACCGATTCGTGCTCACGGCGCAAACCGCCTCGGGCGAGGTGGAGGGCCAGATGATGCGCGTAGCCGGCACGTTCCACACGGGAATCCAGGAGATGGACGAAGGAGTAATCCATGTGCCCATCCAGACCGCACGACGCTGGCTGGGCGTCGCGGGGGCCGTCACCACGGTGGCCGTGCTCCTCGACAACTCGCGCGAAACGGATGCGATGGTGCGAACGCTCCGGGGGAAGCTGGACGGCACCGACGGAATCCGCGTGCTGGGGTGGCGCACGGCGTCACCCGAGATGGACTCGGCCGTTCGCATCGACGACTACGGCGACTACCTCTTCCACGTGATCCTCTTCGCCATCATCGCACTCGCCATCCTGAACGCGGTCATGATGTCCGTGCTGGGACGGAGGCGTGAGTTCGGTATCCTCCAGGCGCTCGGCCTCACGGGCGGTGAGACCGGATTCGTGGTCCTCGGGCGAGGGACTCTTCCTGACGGCCGCGGCAGGCCTGCTGGGCATGGCTCTGGGCTTCGCGTTCACGTGGGGCTTCTTCCGCCACGGGCTGAACTTCGGAGCGTTCATGGAGGGCATGACCGCATCGGGCGGCGTGATCAACCCCGTCATCGTTCCCGTCTTCCGCGTCCAGCAGATTCTGTTGTCCGTGGCGACCATCGTCGTGATCGGGACGCTCGCTTCCCTCTATCCGGCATTCCGCGCGTCGAAGCTCGACGTCGCCGAAGCCATGAAATTCGAACAATGACCCAATCACACGGATCGGCCGTTCGCACCGAAGACGTCTGGAAGATCTATCCCCAGGAGCCGAGTCCCGTGGAGGCCGTGCGGGGTCTCACGTTGGACATCGCCCCCGGAGACTTCGTCGCCATGGCCGGTCCTTCGGGCTCCGGCAAGACCACGGTCCTCAACCTCATGGGGGCCCTCACCCACCCCACGCGCGGCCGGATCTGGGTGGGAGGCGAAGAACTCACGGCCCTGAACGCCAAACAGCTCGCGCGGCTCCGCCTGGAGCGTATCGGGTTCGTGTTCCAGGCGTACAACCTCCTGCCGGTGCTCACGGCGCTCGAGAACGCCGAGTTCACCCTCCTGCTCCGCGGCGTACCTGCGGAGGAACGGCACCGGAGGGTGCGTGCGCTGTTCGAGGAGATCGGTCTCGGAGCGTTGGGTGACCGACGTCCGGGAAAGCTCTCCGGGGGACAGCAGCAGCGCGTGGCGGTGGCCAGGGCCGTCGTCGGCGAGCCGGCCCTGGTGCTTGCGGACGAGCCCACGGCGAATCTGGACTCGGTCAGCTCCGACTCGCTCCTCGACGTCATGGAACGCCTCAATCAGGAGCATGGCACGACGTTCGTCTTCTCCACCCACGACCCCCGTGTCATGGAACGTGCTCGCCGCCTCGTTCGGCTGGTGGACGGACGAATCGCCTCCGACGAGCGGCGCGCCCCGGCCTCGGTCACCCCGTGACCCGAGCCTTCGCCCTCGTCGTGGCGACCCTCGCGGCCCTGCGCGGTCCGGCCATCGCCCAGTCTATGGACGTCTCCGGGTACGCGCTCGGCGTGGTGGCGCGGGCGCGGGCCGGCGATCTGGGCCCGGGAGGAACTTCCTCGCTGGGCCGTGCCCGTCTGATGGTGACGTGGCGCCAGGGACCGATCTCCATCGAGTCGGCTTACGAGCATCTGATCCAGCGCACCCCGCCGGGAGGCGGGTTCGCGATCACGACACCGGGTGGGACCGGCGCCTCTGGCACGGGAGATTGGCTCGGGCTCGACTGGACGGTGCGCACGACGTCCCGTAGCTCTTGGCGCCATCGTTTCGACCGCTTGGCCGTCCACGTCGACGCCGGGCCCGTGGAGGTCGTGGCCGGCAGGCAGGCGATCTCCTGGGCGACCACGCTCTATCTGACCCCTGCGGACCCGTTCTCGCCCTTCGATCCGTCGGATCCGTTCCGCGAGTACCGGGGAGGCGTCGACGCCCTGCGTGTGCGGTATTCGGCCGGGGCATTCACGGAGATGGAGGGGGTCGTGAGACCCACCAAGACGCCGGATGGAACGACGCTCACGGCCCTCGCGCGAGGGCAAACCGCATTGGGCAGCTGGGCCCTCGGAGCCTGGGGAGGGGTCCTGCACGACGAAGCGGCTGGCGCCGTGTTCGCGACGGGAGCCGTGGGCGCAACCGCCGTACGGGGGGAGGCGGCGTTACGTCGGGATCCGGCCGGCGGCGTCACGGCGCGAGGCGCGGTAGGCGTCGACCGACGCTTCTCCCTGGCGGGACGCGACCTGTTCGCGGTGGCCGAGGTGCAAGTGGACGGGTTCGGTGCGGCGTCGGCGTCGGGCCTGACGGAGGTTCTCGCGTCCAAACCCTTCGCGCGCGGGGAGATGCAGGTGCTCGGCCGCGCCGAGGCGGCGCTCCAGGCCTCCTACCAGATCCACCCCCTGGTGGCTCTGGACCTGATGGGACTCGCCGATCTGTCCGACGGGAGCCTGCTCTTGGCTCCCGGTGCCTCCTGGTTGGCGACCGCCGCGGGGACGGTGCGGGTGGGGATCTTCACGGGCTTCGGAAAGGGCGCGAACGGTTCCCTTCACCTGGGCTCGGAGTATGGATCCGTCCCGGGCATGGGCTACGTCTCGGTCTCCTGGTTCTTCTGATTCGCCGACCCCGGGGTTATCCCGCCGGATCCAGAACCCTCCGCACCGCACCGGCGAGCGCGTTCACCGACCAAGGCTTGGGCAACGTCATGGTCACCTGGTCGAGGCGCGGACGCGAGGCAGGCGCGCCGCGGTCGCCGTATCCGGACGTCAGGATGAAGGGGACACGGCATCCGAGCGAGCGCAGCTCCCCGACCAACTCGCGTCCACCCATGCGAGGCATCACGGCATCGGAGATCACCAGGTCGATCCTGTGACGATGGTGACGCCACGTCTGGACGGCCTCCTCCCCGTCGACGGCGGTGAGAACCCGATACCCGAAGCGTTCCAGCACCTTAACCGCCGCGCGCCGCAACGCCGCCTCGTCCTCGACGAGAAGAATCGTCTCGAAGCCCCCCGACACGCCCGGCGCCCGATCCTTTTCCGGCGTTTCGCGCACCCCGAGCTCCCGGCGGATCGGAAGATAGAGATCCACGGAAGTGCCGACACCGAGGGTGCTCTCGATGGTGACGAAGCCCTTGTGTTGACGCGCCGTGGCGTAGACGGTCGGCAGCCCCAGTCCCGTCCCCTTCCCGACCGGCTTCGTGGTGAAAAACGGCTCGAGCGAGCGAGAGCGTGTGCCGGCGTCCATGCCTTCGCCGTCGTCGCGGACACGAATGCGAAGGAACGGCCCGGGGCGCGTCCACGGGTAGACCTCCGCGTCCTCCGGTCCGACCGTCACCCGCTCGGCCGTGACCCAGATCCTCCCGGCCCCGTCAGCCGCGTCCCGGGAGTTGTTGGCGAGGTTCACGACCGCCTGTTGCAGGGCGACCGGGTCGGCCATCAACATTGGAAGGGGCTCGTCGGGCAGCTCGAATTGGAGGCTCATGGTCTCGGGGAAGACCCGCTGAAGCGTCTTCTCCAGATCATGCAGGAGCGCCGTGACGTCGACCGCCTCCCGTTGATCCGATCCCTTCCGGGCAAACACCAACAGGCGCGCGATGAGGTTGCGCGCTCGACCCGCGGCCGTGAGGACCTCCTGGACCGCCTCCCGCTTCGAGGGGTCCGCTTCGGCCAGGTCATCGGCGATCATCTCGGCGTTGATCGTGACGATGCTCAGCAGGTTGTTGAAATCGTGCGCGATTCCCCCGGTCAGCTCTCCGAGCGCCTCCAGCTTCTGGCGCTCCTGCAGCCGGGCTTCGAGACGCCGGTGCTCGGTGATGTCGGTGCCGACGAGCACCGTGTAGCGTGAGCTGCCTCCGGTGAGCGGAATCGACGAGGCGTGCCAGACGAGCGTACGATCGTCTCCGTCGGGGCCCTTGAACTCCGTCTCGACCGCGCCGACCGAGCCGTTCGGAGGGAGGAACTCGAGGAGCTCGTCCAGCGAACCCCCTTCGTGGAGTGGCTCCAGCACGTCCGAAACATGCAGGGGACCGCGCCGCCGCCCCAGCGAACCCAGGACCTCTTCCGCCTTCTGGTTGTGCCGCACCATCCGTCCCAGCGGATCCACCACGAGCACGACGGCGTCTTCGGCGTCGAGCACCGCAGAGTTCAATTCCCGCTCCCGATTGAACTGCGCTTCGCTGCGTTCGACGGCGCTGCGCGCCTCGGCCAACTCGGCTTCCAGACGCACCCTCTCGATGGCCATCCTCAGCGTCCGACCGAGGAGCGGCCCCCCCGCGGCCAGCAGGCTCTTGGAGACGTAGTCCTGAGCACCGGCCTGCAATGCCTCGAGTGCCAGGCCGGCCCCCTCCACCGCCGTGAGCACCACCACAGGCATCCGGAATTCTCGGGCCCGCACCGCCTGCACGGCCTCCGGCCCGGTGGCATCCGGAAGCAGCAGATCCAGGAGGACCACGTCGAAGGCACCCCATTCGAGGCGGCGGAGCCCCTCTTCCAGCGTCGTCGCATGGGTCACGACGAACCCCGCCGCCTCACCGGAGGCCCCCAAAGCCTGCTCAACCAGGAGCACGTGCTCGGGAAGGTCCTCGACGAGCAGGACCTTCACGGGCGACGATTCGGGCATTTCGACTCCAGGGCGTATCGGTAGCCTTCGGGCCTGCCGGCGGGATGGTGGGGGAGCCGACGAGTCTCGGGGGCAGATCGATTCCGCCCCTCTTGAACTGTTGGGCCGCGATGCGTCGGGAGGCAAGCTAATTCCTGCACGCGCCCACCGGACTCCTGCCCCCGTATGGGTGAATCTTTCGAGGTCCGACCGACGTAGAAGGACTCAAAGGAGGGACTCATGGCCAAGAACCGCCGCCAGCATACGCCCAGGGATCGGAAGCGTCCATTCAGGATGCCTGAGCCACCCTGCACCCCGAAGCCGCCCAAGATACCACCGCCCCCGAGGCCGGCCGATTCCGGTTGCTCGACGGGGCCGAGCCCGTTCGAGCTCCTGAAGCGCTTGGGAAAGAAATAGTGGGAACCGCTCGGGCGTTCTGCTGAGGGCAGCGGCGTCAAGCTTCCGCTTCGTCCTCCGCTCCCACCTCGTTCTCCACCACGAAGCGGGTCAACCCCGCGACGGTCCGGATCCGCAGCTTCGCCATGACCCGCTCGCGATGCGTCTCGACGGTCCGGGGGCTGATTCCGAATTCCTCGGCGATCTCGCGGTTCGTCCGTCCGTCGGCCACGCGGACCAACACCTCCCGCTCCCGGGCGGTGAGCTGCTCCAGGCGCGTACGTTGCTGCTCCCGCTCGAGCTCTTCCCGGAGGGCAACGCCGAGCTGATGGGTGACGCGCTCGGTGAAATACTCCTTGCCACCGTGCACCGATTCGACCGCCTCGCGAAGCTCCCCGGGGCCCACGTCCTTGAGGATGTACCCGTCGGCTCCGGCCCGAACGGCCTCGAGCACGTATTCCGGATTGTCGTGCATGGACAGGATCAGGATCGCCACCTCGGAGCCCTCGGCGCGTAGCTCGCGCGCGACTTCGAGCCCGGTCTTGCCGGGCATCGAGATGTCGAGCACCAGCAGGTTGGGCCCCGCCTCCTCGACGAGCCGAAGCGCTTCGTCGCCGTCCGACGCCTCCCCCACGACTTCGAGATTCGGGATGCGATCGAGCACGTGCCGTATACCCTGACGCACGACCGTGTGGTCGTCGGCGATGACGACGCGGATCTGCTCTTCACTCACGAGTCACCCTCTCATTGGCCGGCGACGACCGGCACCCAGACGTGCACTCTCGCCCCTCCTTCGGGCGCATTCCCCAGCTCGAAGCCGCCCCCTACCCGCGTGATCCGTTCCCGGATACCCGCCAAGCCACCTCGAGCACGGTGGAGCGAGGCCGACCCTTCTTCGGGGAATCCGATACCGTCATCGGATATCGCGAGATGAACCTCTCCGTCGACCGATTCCACCTTCACGGACACCCGCGTACACTCGCCATGGCGGATCGCGTTGGCCAGGGCTTCCTGCAATGTGCGGTAGAGCGCGAGCTCCGCCCCGTCGCCCAGCTTGGGCAGCGCAGGCGGCATGTCGAAGTCGATCTGGAGGAGATTCTGGCCACCGAAATCCCGGCTCAGCGCCCGGAGTGCGGGAAGCAGGCCCAGATCGTCCAGGGCGGTGGGCCGCAGGTTCCTCGTCACGTTTCGAATGCTCTGGATGCCCGCGCCCACCAGCGAGCGGGCGCGATCCAGGGCCTCGGCCATGTCCGCGTCGCCCTGCTCACGCAGGACACCGAGCTGCATGTTCACCGCGGCGAGCACCTGCGCGGTCTC
The DNA here is from genome assembly GCA_963751265.1 of uncultured Gemmatimonadales bacterium. Taxonomy (GTDB): domain Bacteria; phylum Gemmatimonadota; class Gemmatimonadetes; order Longimicrobiales; family Gaopeijiaceae; genus SZUA-318. Next base: position 82,662 of record CAVVTU010000013.1, read on the forward strand.
GTCGTGCAACTCCCTCGAGAGGCGCTCCCTCTCGTCTTCGTGTTGGCGCACCATGAGGGCTTGGAGACGCTCGAGCTCGGCGGTGCGCGCCGCCAGGTTGCGATAGAGGTCCTCGTTTTCCAACGCTGCACCCACCTGCTGCCCGAACGCCACGAGAAACGGGGTGTCCAGGGCCGTAAACGGGTCGCGCGCCTCGCCCACCACCACGAGCGCCCCCGCGACCTCTTCGCCTCGAAGAACCGGAAGCGCCGCTGCATAGGGATGGCCCCACCTGGAACCGGCGCCGTCCCCGGACTCCTGAACCACCTCGGGCATGCCCGTGGTGCGTACCCGGTCGACCGCCCTCGTCGCCGCGGCCGGCGGGCGCTCATACGGCCACAGCGTACAGACGCCGGCCCCATGCACGAAGGAGCCTTCCGGTCCGCTTCCGAGGAAGAGGGCCGAGCCGTGGACACCCCGAAGGCCGAGCGCCCGCCGCAACACCGCCTCCGGCACGCTCTCCTTGCTCCGGCCCCGGTCCTGCAGCTCTCCCGACAGAGCGGTGAGCGTGCGCAACCCCTGATCGAGATCCTCGAGGACCAGGAAGAGGATGCCGAGTCCCATCCCCAGCTCGAATACGACGTCCAGGTAGTAGCCCCACGGGCTCCACACCCCTCGTGCCCGCAGGAAGGGGTAGTCGAGGTGGTGCAGGGCCCACAGCGCAAGCGTGACAGTGAGGAGTCGGGCCGCCGGAGAGCCCACCTCCCGATCGTACCGGAACAGTGCCCAGGCCGTCCACGCCGTGGCGGCACTCAGGAAGACGACCGCCGGTCCCGCGGCGAGCAAGAAATTGTCCAGGCGGTAGATGGCGACGTAGGACCAGGCCGGCGGAAACAGCATCACCAGAAGATAGGCCGGCCTCCAGGTCGCTTGCCGTGAGAAGACCAGCGCCGCCCAGAGCAGGGCGAGCGCCGTCCACCCCGTGGTCACCTGGTGCCAGTAGAGCCATCCCGACGCACCCGTGTAGAGAAAGCTGATGATGGCCACGAGGCGTGTGCCGTAGAGCGTCCAGGCCACCGCCCACCAGCCGAAGTAGGGCTTCTGGTAGCGCTGGTACAGGAAGAGGCAGACAACGGCGAGTCCCAGGGTGACGATCGCCTGGAGATAGGCCGGGGCAAGCTCACCCATGGCAGTGGCGGGAATGGACAGATTCATAGGCCGGAAGATCCGTGAAGGGCCGCGCGGTCGCAATGTGCCTTGCCTGCGGGGGATTCCCCGACGATCGTTTTGTGGTGAACCCCGACAGAGCAGCGTCGGGCATCGGACCTATCTTTGACGAAGGCTCGCCGTGAAGTCGGTGCTCGGTCGAGCCCGTTCCCTGGCATGGAGACCCGACGATGAGCTTCGCCCCGGCCGTCGCGCCCCCGGCGTTATTCGCCGATCGTGTATACCGCCTGGGCACCGAGGAAGCGTTCAAGCTCGGCGCCCTTATCCACGAGGTGGAGTCGGAGGGAGACCGCGTCATCCGCTGCAACCTCGGCCAACCCGACTTTCCGCTCCCGAAGCACATCGTGCGCGCCGTTCAGCGTGCCCTCGACCGTGGACTCACCACCTATTGTGACCCCCAGGGGATCCCGGAGCTTCGGGCTTCCATCGCACGTTCCGTCGGGGAGAAGCGCGGGATCGACATCGATCCGGCTCGCGTGGTCGTCTATCCGGGCGGGCGGCCCCCCATCCCCTTCGCCCACATCGCGTATTGCGAAGCAGGTGTCGAAGTCATCTATCCCTCGCCGGGCTATCCGCTGTTCGAGTCCTTCATCCCGTACATGCGGGCGACGCCCGTGCCCGTCCTGCTTCGGGAGGAGCACGGCTTCGGCCTCACGGGGGCGGAGCTCGAGCCCCTTCTGAGCGAGCGCACCAAGCTCATCTTCCTCAACTTCCCGTCGAATCCCACGGGAGGCGTGGCGACGCTCGCCCAGCTCGAGGAGCTGGCCGAGCTGATCCTGAGCAAGACGTCCGACATCGTGAGGGTCTACTCCGACGAGGCGTACGAGTCGATCGTGTTCGACGGAGAGCAGCATCTCTCCATCGCGTCGCTTCCGGGAATGGAGGCACGCACCATCATCGCGTCCGGGGTGTCGAAGACGTACTCGTGGACGGGAGGACGTGTCGGCTGGGCCGTCTATCCGACGGTGGAGGAGGCGCTGGTTCACCGGAATCTCAACGTGAACTACTTCGCGTCGATCCCGCCCTACAACCAGTGGGGCGCCATCGAGGCGCTGGAGTCCCCGGAGAGCGCCGTCGCCATCAAGGCGATGGTGGATGCGTTCCAGCGCCGCCGCGACCTCGTGGTGGCGGCGCTCAACGAGATCGACGGGGTACGATGTCTCAGTCCGAAGGGGGCTTTCTACGCTTTCCCCAACGTGTCGGGAGCCGTGGAGCGCCTCGGAGCCATCGAAGCCTACGAGGCGCTTCCCACACACGTGCGCGAGCGTTCCAGCCCTGCCACGCTCTTCCAGCTCTTCCTGTTGTACCGCTACCACGTCGCGACCATGGACCGGCGCTCGTTCAGCACGCTGGGGAGTGAGGGACAGCATTTCCTCCGCATCTCGATCGCCAACAGTGACGAGGAGTTGACCGAGGCCGTCAGCCGTATCGCGGAGGCCGCGCAGGACGTGGACGGATTCCGGGACTTCATCGCATCCGGGCGCCGCTTCACCCTATGAGCATCGCTCGCCCCCTCGGGCCACGAGTCCGGAGCCGGACGAGCGGAGTCATCCCGGGTCGGGTTCGTGAGCACGGTGTCACACCGACCACAAGCGTCGTACCAGCCGAAGGGAGCAGCACCCATGAGTCGTGAGTTCGGCCCACGCAGGGCGGAGTGGATCGTTGTGGACGGGCCGGGAGCCGATCCGGTTTCCAACGAGGTCGTATCCCACCTGGAGTACTACGACCTGGTCTACCGGACGTTGTGCGCCATCCTCTACAACTTTGCCCAGTCCGGGCATCCCGGTGGGTCGATCTCTTCGGGACGCATCGTGACCAGCGTCCTCTTCGACTCGATGGATTACGACATCGGAGATCCGATTCGCCGGGACGCCGACATCATCTCGTACGCGGCCGGCCACAAGGCTACCGGACTGTATGCGATGTGGGCCCTGCGGGACGAGGTCGTGCGTATCGCGCGTGCCAAGCTCCTTCCCGACGAGGTACGGCACCGGCTGCGCCTGGAGGACCTGCTGGGCTTTCGGCGCAATCCCACGACGTTCACGCCCCTGTTCCGCGAGTTCGGATCCAAGCCGCTCGATGGCCACCCGACTCCCGCGACCCCGTTCGTGCGTCTCGCCACCGGAGCCTCGGGCGTGGGGATGGGCAGCTCCCTCGGCCTCGCGTACGCTGTGGCGGACTACTACGGGACCGACGCCCCGCGCGTACACATCATCGAGGGTGAAGGAGGGCTCACACCCGGCCGAGCCTACGAAGCCGTCGCCAGTGCCGGCACGTCCGGGCTCTCGCACGTGATCTGCCACCTCGACTGGAATCAGGCCGCCATCGACTCCGATCGGGTCACCCGTGAGGGATCGTCCTGGGGTGAATACGTCCAGTGGGATCCGATGGAGTTCTTCTACCTGCATGATTGGAACGTCGTCGAGGTCCCGGATGGATTCGACTTCAGGATGGTGCTCGCCGCCCAACGGCGTGCCCTGACGTTCGACAATGGCCAGCCCACCGCCATCGTCTACCGGACCGAGAAGGGCTGGCGCTACGGGATCACTGGTAAGAAGTCGCACGGGGGCGGACACAAGCTGTGCAGCCCCGAGTACTTCGAGGCCGTCGAGCCGCTCTTCGGAAGAGACGCGCCCGGACTGCCGCACTGCGGAAGCAACGGAGTCAACGGCCAGCGGTGCGCAGGTGCCCAGTACAAGGACCAGGCCGAATCCTGCTACTGGCTCACGCTGGAGCGGGTGCGCTCCCTCCTCGAGAGCAATCGCCCGATGTGCGAGGAGATGACCGGTCGGCTCGAACGCTCTCGGGACCGGCTGAACGCGCGCGGCCGCTCGCCGCGCGAGGACGCGCCGGACGTGGAGCGGATCTTCGCCGCGGCGGAGCCGACCGAGCTTCCGGAATCGCTCGCGTTGGAGCCCGGCAAGTCGATCGCTTTGCGCAAGCAGCTGGGCAACGTGCTCGGATACCTGAACCAGGCCAGCGGCGGGGCCATCATCATCGCGGCCGCCGACCTCCTGGACTCCACTGCGGTCTCCGGCACGGCGAAGGGCTTCCCAGCGGGGTATTTCCACTATCAGACAAACCCGGGGAGCCGCACGCTCTCCGCGGGGGGAATCTGCGAGGACGGGTTGTCCTGCATTCTCACCGGTGTAGCGGGCATGGGATTCCAGCTGGGAGCCGGAGCTTCGTACGGCGCCTTCATCGCTCCGCTGGGTCATATCGCGGCGCGCCTGCACGCGATCGGGAACCAGATGCGCCGCGAGGTCGAGGGCGCGGACGCGCCGTTCCGCCCCTACATCTGGATCTGCGGGCACACCGGCATGAAGACCGGAGAAGACGGGCCGACACACGCCGATCCCCAGGCTCTGCAACTCCTGCAGGAGAACTTCGTACCCGGTACGATGGTAAGCCTCACGCCTTGGGACCCTCAGGAGATCTGGCCGGCGATGGCCGCCGCACTGCGCGCGCGACCGGCGCTGATCGCCCCGTTCGTGACCCGTCCGTCCGAGCCGATCCTCGACCGTGAGCAACTCGGCCTCGCGCCGCCCGAGGCGGCGGCGACCGGAGTATACCGACTTCGACAGGCTGAAGGAGCCCGTGAGGGGACGGTGGTCCTGCAGGGATCCGAGGTCGCATATGCATTCATCCAGGGGGCGCTCCCGATGCTACAGGCCGAGGGCGTAGAGCTCGATATCCTGTACGTGGCCAGCGCCGAGCTGTTCGACCGGCTCGACCCGGAGCGGCGCGAGGAGATCTTCCCCGCGGAGCAGTCGCGAGAAGCCATGGGTATCTCGGGTTTCACCCTGCCGACGATGTACCGCTGGATCCGCTCCGACCTGGGCCGGGCGCACACGCTGTATCCGTTCCTTGCAGGGCACTACCTGGGGAGCGGCTCGGGCGCTGCCGTCGTCCACGAAGCCGGCCTCGACGGCGAGGGTCAGTACCGCGGGATCAAGGCCTACCTCGAAGCGTTGGCCCACGAGCGCCGTCACAGCTCGGTCACGGTCGGCTGACGCGCGGCCGGCCGGCGGGGTGCCCCGTCGGCCGGCCGCCCTCTTTCGCAGGACATTCCCAATTCGACGGAAGGCGCGCGGTTTCGCGCGCGCACTCCGCGCATTTCCACGCACTCTTCGACCTTTAGACCTTACGCGTAACACGATGTAACGCACCATATGTCGTTGATTGTGAATGACTTACACAATAAGACAAATTCGGGGCACGGAGGTTGTACCTCTTTATGGGCGAACGGAGGCACGGAACCAGAGATGAAAGCCTCCGCAACATTCAGGAGAAAACCATGAACGCCCCGACGACGCACTCGACAGAAGCCAGCGACAAGGCACTGTCGCGGACCATTGGACTCCACGGTCGGGTGGCGGTCTTCTCGGCCATGGCGGGTGGCGTCGCTGCGGGCGGCGTGCTCGTCGCGGCGATGACCCTCACCGGCCGTTTGAGCGGCCATGCCCTCTTCATGAGCGCCACCGCTCTCTTCATCGTGGGTGCCCTGCTCGGTCTCATCCACGGCGCGGTGCTGGGCTACTTCGGCCGCCCGGCCGACACGAGCCCCGCCACCGCCCTCCGCCAACTCATCCTGGCGGGTCTCTACGCCGTCCCCGGCCTGGCGGTGGCCTGGTTGGTCTCGATCTGGGTTGCGATGACGCTCATCGCCTACTACACCGGTCGGATCGGCGCCCTCCTTGGTGTGGCGCTCGGCTGGATCGCCGCCGCGGCGATCCTCGGCACGGCAGCCGTCATGGTGGTGCGGGCCTTCAGCAACGCGCTCGCCCGGTGGCCGGAGCGGCGCGCCGGCACGCTGCTTGTCGGCGCGACATTCGCGGCGCTCCTCATCACCTTCCTGGCCGACCGGCCAGAGCTATGGGGCCTGCGCCTGCGGGTCACCGAGACGGGTGCCGTCCTCCTGGCGGTCTTCCTGACCCTCTGGGTGGCCGGTCCGCTCATCACGCTCGCGCTGCGGATGACGAGCCAGCTCCCGACCCCGTGGCGCTCGGCCGGTCGATCCGCCGGACGTTGGACGCCCACCGATCTGGTGATCGGTCTGGTCATCGGCGCGGTGGTCGGGCTCCTGGCGGTGCCCTTCACCGCTCCCATGGCGCCCTCGGTCGCCTCGGCGTTCGCCGGGAGCGTGGTCGCCGGCGTGGGACATGCGCTGGTCAACGAGGTCCTTCTCCGGCTCTTCATGGTCTCTGCGGTAGCCTGGCTGCTCCTTCGCTGGCACCGGGTGCACGCGGATGAGGCCGCGGTGGGATCCGTCGCGGCGGTCGCGCTGCTCCAGGTGGCCCTCTACCTGCCCGGCGCCCTCGCGGTGGGCTTCCCCTCCTGGACCGGAACGGTGGCCTTCCTGGCGGTGGCCGTGGCCCTGCCGGCGGTGGCCTTCGGAGTGCTCTACTGGAAGCGCGGCCTCGCCACGGCGCTCGTCGCCGACGCGACCGCCCTCATCGCCATCGCCCTGCTCGCCTCCTGACGATGCGGATGGCGGTCGACCCTCGGGGCCCCGGGATCTCCTCCCGGGGCCCCGAATCTTGCGCACAGGCCGTCGGCAACCGGCGGATTCCCGGGGGCGGCGCCGGGTGGCTTCTCGAGCCGCTGCGTCCTACCCGGTTTCGGCAATTCGCCGACCGCTCCGCGACGCGTGATCCGCGTGGCACGAATCGGGGTGTATACGGATTCGTGACACCCTGCGCGAATTCGCGCACAACCCCTTCTACGCCCCTCCCCTCGCGAGTATCTTTAGGCGGATCTCAAAAGAACACTTCCTCGCGTGGTCGCCGCCCAGAGGACGGCTCCACATGAGATGGATTGTGCGCCTGCGTGCATTGCCGGTTCGAGGCAAGCTGCTTCTTACCGTGCTCGGTGCCGCAGTCGCCGTATTGGGCGCTTCCACGTACCTGTCCTTCAGGTACTGGCAGGACGCAGCCCTGTCCGCCGCCGAGAGGCAGGCGCTCCTCGCGGCCTCCTCCGCGCAGGCCACGGTGGAGTCCGCCCTCCGTATGGGGCAGCCCGAGCCCGCACGCCACAGTCTCGTCCGCCTCCGTCAAGAGGGGACGATCACGTCGGCGAGGGTCTACGGACCGCACGGGAAGATCCTCCTGTCCGCGGATCGATACGAGGAAGGCCGGCGCGCGGCGTCGGTCTGGATTCCCGACCCCTCCGAGCTCTCCCGGACCGGCATCGTCAAGACCTCCGACGACGGGAGCTCGGTCCGGGCCTTCCTCCCGCTCTCGGTGCCCGAGCCCGCCGTGCTCGAGGTCGAGTTCTCGGTCGCCGACACCAAGTCCGCGATGCAGCGCGGGGCACGGCTGGGCATCGGGCTCATGGCGGGATCGCTGCTCGCCGTGGCGATCATCATCATGACGATGTTCGAACGTGAGGTCGTTGGGCCCCTGCAGCGCATCGACGTACTCCTTCGCGCCGAGCGCGGCCGCCGACTCCGGCCCGCCAACCGCGACGAGATCAAGCATCTGGAGCGCTCGGTCACGCAGCTCATCGAACAGGAGAAGGCGGTTCAGGCCCGGGCCAACGCCCAGGAGGGCCTGGCCCAGGTGGGTGAGCTCGCGGCCGAGATGGCGCACGAGTTCAAGCGTCCCCTCTCCTCCATCCGCACGGCGGTGGAGGTGCTTCAACAGGAGTACGAGCTCGACGAGGGGGGCAAGCAGGTGCTGATCGCCGTTGACGGACAACTCGAGCGCCTGTACGACACGATGCAGGACCTCTTCTCCCTGGCCAAGCCCGTCGTCCTGCCCGAGGCCGCCGTCGAGCTGGCCGAGGCGCTGGACGAGGCACTGACCGAGCTGACCGGGCTCCTCGACCTGAAGGGAATCGAGATCCACCGCGGCTACGGCCACGAGGGCCGGCAGATCCCCGGGGATCCGCGCCGTCTGCGCCAGGCGTTCCTCAACGTGCTGGCCAATGCGGTCGAGGCGATGCCGGGCGGGGGAACGCTGACGGTGTCGGTCCGGCCCTCGGAGCCCGGATGCGTGGAGGTATCGATCACCGACACCGGGCACGGGCCTCGATCCCGAAGCGGTGGAGCAGGCGCTCAAGCCGTTCTACTCCACGAAGCCCGCCGGCACGGGCCTCGGTCTGCCGCTCGTGGCCCGCATCGTCGCCGCACACCAGGGAGGGCTGGCCATCGAGAGCCGCCCGCGCGCGGGCACGACCGTGCGGATCACGCTTCCGCTGGTTCCCGACCCCGATTCGCAAGGAGCCTAGAAGGTGGCCGAACGAATTCTGGTCCTGGACGACGACGAGCTCCTCCGGACCCTCGTCGCCGAACGTCTTGGAAGGCGAGGCTACGAGGTCTCCGTCGCCGGGTCCCTGGCAGAAGCACGGGCCGCCGTCGCGGGAGCCCATCCGGACGCGGCCCTCCTGGACATCCGTCTTCCCGACGGAGAGAGCACGGAGCTCCTCGAGGAGCTGGTGTCGGAGGCCGAGGTGCCGTGCGTCATGATGACCGCCCACGCGACGGTGGCGTCCGCGGTCGAGGCCTTGAAGCTCGGCGCGGACGATTATCTGGAGAAGCCGTTCTCGCTGGATCGTCTCGAAGCGACTCTGGCCGCCACCCTCGAGCGGACACGCCTCCGCCGGGAGGTGCGCGCACTCCGTCGCGAGGGCGAGATACGGGGCGACGTGATCGGCGCGAGCCCGGCCATGAGGGAGGTTCTCGACCTCGTGGAGCGCGTGGCTCCCGCAGATTCGGCGACGGTGCTGCTGCTCGGTGAGACCGGCACGGGAAAGGGCGTGCTGGCAAGACTCATCCACCGGATGAGTCCACGAGCGGACCGTCCCTTCGTCAACGTAACCTGCTCGGCGCTGGCCGAGAGCCTGATGGAGTCCGAGCTCTTCGGGCACGAGAAAGGTGCCTTCACCGACGCACGCACCCTGAAGCGGGGCCTCGCGGAGGTCGCCACCGGCGGCACGCTCTTCCTGGACGAGATCGGTGAGCTCTCCATGGGCCTCCAGGGCAAGCTGCTCCGCTTCATCGAGGACCGCACGTTCCGCCGTGTCGGCGGCACGGAAGACATCAAGGTCGACGCCCGGGTGATCGCGGCGACCAACCGGCGCCTGGAAGAGGAGGTCGCGGAGGGTCGCTTCCGGCAGGATCTCTTCTACCGGCTCCGGGTGCTGCCCATCGAGCTCCCTCCCCTGAGGCATCGACGTTCGGACATCCCGCTGTTGGCGTCCGAGTTCGTCGATCGCTTCAACGGAGAGTTCGGCAAGCGCGTCGAGGGGTTCGGCCCCGAGACCCTCGCGGTCCTGGAGCGTTACGAGTGGCCCGGAAACGTACGGGAGCTGTGCAACGTGGTGGAGCGCGCCGTCCTCCTCACCGAGGGTGAGCGGATCGGCGTCGAATCCCTGCCCCGCGAGGTCCGCGGAGAAGAAGTTCAGGAGCAGACGGGAGCCGTCTCGCTCGGTCCGGAAGGCGTCGACCTGGAGGAGCTCGAGCAGGACCTTCTGATGGAGGCCCTGCGCAGAACGGAAGGAAACCGGACCGAGGCGGGACGACTCCTCGGGCTGAGCAGGCACCAGATCCGCAACCGCCTCAAGAAGTACGGAGTCGATTCGTGAGTCCCGAAAACCACCGAATTCCGAGGGTTTCCCTCGTCATGACCATCGTTCGAGCCACGCCCTTCCTGCTCCTGCTCTACGCGTTCGCTCCGCCGGCAGTCGGCCAGGAGCGGGCCAGGCCGACCTGTGAGGCCTGCCACGGAGAGCTCGAGCTGCTCCGCCAACATGTGGAGACCCTCGACTCGGCCCGCGCGCTCTACGCCCCGGCCGCCACCCTGGCGGCGTCGGCCCACGGGAGCCTGACCTGTTCGGACTGCCACATCGGCTTCAGCCACTACCCGCACCGCGACGCGCTCCAGACGCGTGGTTGCGCCTACTGCCACGATGCACAGGAGACGGCATGGGCCGAGGGCGTCCACGGGTCGAGCTCGGGCGCGAGCTGCACCTCCTGTCACGGCGTGCACGACGTCCTGTCCGTGGACAGCATGGCCACGGGACCCGGAATCCGCAGGATGAGGGCCGCGTGCGCGTCGTGCCACTTCGAGCCCCGCATTCCGGAGGACGATCCGCACGCGGACTCGGTCGCCTGCACGGGCTGTCACGAACCGCACCGCACGCTCTCCCCATCGGACCGGGCCTCCCAGGTCAACGTCCTGAACCAGGTCACCACGTGCGGACGGTGCCACGAGGCGGTCGCCGCCAAAGCCCGCCAGGACGTCCACTATCAGGCGGTCCGCAGGCTGGCCTCCGAGAACGGCCTCGTGGCCGATACGGTGGAGTCCGCACCCCCGGCCTGCACCGCCTGTCATGGAGCGCACGGTATGTTGGCCCCCTCGGCGCCGCAGTTCGGTCAGAGTATGGTCGCTCGCTGCTCCACCTGTCACGAGCACTACGCGGAGACGTTCGACGAGTCCTACCACGGCCAGGCCACGGCGCTGGGCTCCGAAGCGGTCGCGACATGCCAGGACTGCCACTCCGCCCACGCGGTCTATCCCGCCTCGGATCCACGCTCGACCGTGGCGCCGGATCATCTCGTGGAGACCTGCAGGAAGTGCCATCCGGCCGCCACCCAGCGCTTCGCGGCCTTCGAGCCGCATGCCGACCCCGGCGACCGGGCCAAGTATCCTTTCGTCTACTGGGCCTACCATCTCATGACTGCCCTTCTGATCGGTGTCTTCACCTTCTTCGGCGCGCACACCGCACTCTGGCTCGCCCGCCTCGCCAAGGACGCCTGGTGGGACACCGCCGAGGGAGGAGACTGACCATGCCCCGGCAATCCTCCGAAGGGTCCCTGCCCCTGGACGCGGCACAACGTGGACGAGGTCACTTCGTGTGGCGATTCCACATCGTCCACCGGCTGACCCACGCCGCCGTGATCGTCTCGTTCTTCCTTCTGGTGATCACCGGCCTACCTCTCCGGTTCAGCTGCGCCTTCTGGTCGGCGCCGCTGATGCGCCTTCTGGGCGGAGTCGAGATGGCGGGCCGCCTGCACCGGGTCGGCGCAATCATCACCTTCGGCTACTTCGCTGCCCACCTGATCTTGCTGGGGCTCAAGTTCGTGCGTACCAAGGACAAATGGAGCCTCTTCTGGGGACACGACTCCCTGGTGCCCCAGCTTCACGACGTCACGGACTTCCTCGCACAGATCCGGTGGTTCTTCGGAAGGGGACCGCGGCCTCGCTTCGGTCGTTGGAGCTACATGGAGAAGTTCGACTACTTCGCCGTGTTCTGGGGCGTGGCCATCATCGGGACCTCGGGACTGCTCCTGTGGTTCCCGGAGTTCTTCGCCCGATTCGTGCCAGGGTGGCTGTTCAACATCGCCACGATCGTGCACGCGGACGAGGCGCTGCTGGCCGCGAGCTTCATCTTCACGATCCACTTCTTCCACGTGCATCTGCGTCCCGAGAAGTTCCCGTTGGACGCGGTCATGTTCACGGGCCGCGCAACCCGGGACTACATGGAGGAAGAGCACCCGCTCATCCTCGACAGCGTCGACGCGCACGCCTCGGAAGGACCCTCCGACAGCCAGGTGCCCGATACCCCGGCCCCTCCACCCTCCCGCACCGCTTCGCTCGTCAGTGCTGCACTCGGATTCCTCGCCCTCGCCGTGGGCGTCATGCTGATTGGAATGATCCTATGGGCCGCTACGCTCTGCTGATCCTCGTCCCCCTCGCGGCGCTCGGGTGCCGATCCGACCGGCCTGCGGCCTCGGTCGGGCGCGATTCGGCGTCCGCCGCCCCGTCGGGGACGATGTCGACACCCGCTCCGAGCGCGCACACGAGCCTGGCGTGCACCGAATGCCACGAGGGTGGGCTGGCGGACGGATCGATGCCGTCCGTTCCCAAAGAGGCCTGCACGCGCTCCGGATGTCACAGCGAGAACGTTCCCGCCGAGGTCAAGCTGGCGACGGTGACCTTCACGCATCGCCAGCATGGATCGACGGGACCCTTCACCCCCGAATGCGCCGGCTGCCACACCCACGCCTCGGGAGACGAGCCCATCGCGGGCAGTGGAGACACGTGCGGTCTCTGCCACCAGAAGGAGCTCACGGGCACGAGCGGAGAGGATTGCCGCCTCTGCCACCGGGCGCCTTCCCACATCGGCATGACGAGCCAGGGCCTCGCCATCCCCCACCAGGGCCTTCCGTGGATCGAAGGTGGCTGCCTGCGCTGTCACTATGCCGTGGCCAAACCCGTCCACGACGTGTCCATGGACCGATGCCGCGCGTGCCACGACGACGTGGCGGCCGTGGCCAAGGCCGGCATCGGCGAGGATCTTCATCCCACGCACTCGGGCATCGCCTGCATCTCGTGTCACGAGGCGGACAGCCATCGGATCGAGGCGATGAGCTCGGCCGTCGACCTGTCCTGCGGCGACTGCCACACGACGGAGCACGGCGTCGAGGTGAAGCGGGGTCCGCTGACCTCGAGCTCGTGTGACGCGTGCCATCGGACGGTGCACCAGGCGCCGCAACGCATGCTGCTGGGGATTCTGCCCCGCGGAGACGAGGCCATGCCTTCCCCCCACTTCATGGATGGGCTGACGTGTCGCTCCTGCCACCGCGCTCAGGACCAGGGACGGGCTTCGTCGCAGGCGTGCGTGGGGTGTCACCGCCCGGAGTTCCGGGCCATCCTGGGTTGGTGGCAGGAAGGCGTGGACCAGCGGATGAGCATGGTGAGTCGTTATCTGGCCGGCGCGGAGTCTGCCGTCGAGGGCCGCGGCGGTCACGATCCGGCCGTGCAGGCGGTGAGCGAAGCCCGTGCCTCACTGGACCTCATCCGCCGCGGTGGAGGCACGCACAACGTGGCGTTGACGCACCGCTTGTTCCAAGATGCGTTGGCGGACGCAGGCCGGGCGTACCGGGACGTCGGACGGGAGGCGCCGACACCACCCTCGATCGGGCGCGCGCCCCGGAGGGGCATCTGCGCGTTCTGCCACTATCGACTCCCCGAGCCGGGCTTCTCCCAGAACATGCCTGACGCGTTCCACCGGGAGGTCGTGGGGGTCTCGGGACAGTAGGATTCTACACGCCGGCCGGACCAGCGCCGCCGAAGCGCTCCCTGAAGCCGAGGACGAATTTCAGGCACTCTTTAGGCCCTCGTCATGGCGACGGCGGAAGGCGGACCGATCCTCGAGGATGGTGATCGCGGTGATCAGCACGTCCATCGGGCGCGCGCTTTCGGGCATGTCCTTCAGGACGTCCCGGACGTAGTTGGGCACCTCCACACCGACCTGCCCCCGAACCCCCGCCCCTCACTCCCGCGCGCGCCCCGCCTCGGCGTGATTTCCTCCTCGACCACACGCCGGGCCCATCCACCGGCGCCCCTCGTTGCCCGTCGGCCCACACCCTACCATGTTCATTAGGGCCCATGCGGCTTCAGGGCCTCCTGCCCCCAAATCCTCACGACGATTCATCCCTGGCGGCGCTCGAGTCCGCACTGAAAGGGCGATGATCGAAGATCTGGAAGACATCAAGAGAGATGTCGCAGAGGTCAAGTTCCTGATCCACGACCTGCGCGTGGAGAGCTTCATCAACGAAGTCATCCACTATCACGTCACGGTCAATACCGATCTGGAGGTCCACAACGTACGCCAGGTCCAGGCCATTCACGCGGAGGATGTGCAGGAGCTCAAGACCCGGGCGCTGAACCAGCGCAAGAAGCTTCAGGAATACTCCAACGCCGTGAAGAGCTTCTCGCCGGACACGACGATTCTGGCGCTGGGTAGGAGCTACATCGACACGGTCTACGACATCTGCGACCTGATCCTCGATCCCCGCTGGGGTCGGAGCGACAAGGTGCTGTCGTTCCTGCCGCCGGATTCGCGCAGCGTGCGATCCCATTCCCACTACATGAACTGCATCCGCTGGATCTGCGGCGTCCACACCCGGATCCAGCATTTCCGGGACGAAAAGGGCGACGAGGACCTGTCCCGGCAATTCGACATAGCCACCGAGATCCAGGACTTCGTCCGTCACGTCATCCGCGGCTACGTGGCCGAGAAGAGCGGCGCCAGAGTGGAGATTCAGGTCGACCGCATGGACTCCGCCGTCCTGAAAGGCAACCTCTATCGGTTCCGCAGGATGTTCTTCAATCTCGTCATGAACGCCGTCGACGGGATGAAGGACCGGAAGGTCGGCATTCTGAATATCAGCGCGACGGTTGATGGCGACCGGGTCGTGCTGCGGGTGCGCGACACCGGCTCGGGAATGCCCGAGGCGAAGATCCAGCAGCTCCTGACGGACCGGAAGAGCCTCGATGGAGAGCTCCACTCGCTCGGCTTCGTGTTCGTGAGGCAGACCGTCGCCGACTTCTCGGGCGACCTGTCGATCGAGAGCGAAGTGGGCAAGGGAACGACGATCACCGTCTCGCTTCCGTACATCCAGGGGGTGACCGATGTCCCGGACCGGCCACTGGGAGTGCGAGAAGTTCGAGATCCTCCGCGACTTCGAAGACGTGCGCTCGAGCGGCAAGGCGGCCTGGGCGAAGAAGAGCGAGGCCTCCCCGGACGATCGCAACGCGACCTGTGGCGAGATCATCTTCGCCGACTACAAGATCTCGGACGCGCCGTTCCCCGGCAGCATCTTCTCTGTCGGCGTGACCGAGGAGGACAGGATCGACTTCTTCACGCACCGCCCCTACGAGCGGGAGTGGAACATCACGCACGAAGATCTCTCGCCCATGCTCTTCGAGGCCGCCGTGCGCGGGCGGCTCGAGGAAGACGAAGACAAGACCCCGGTCCTGATCCTCAAGGCGCCCATCAGCGTGCGGGAGTACTTCGACTTCAGGGAGGTTCCCGAAGCGGACCGCAGCGCCGACCGGTTCGTCGCCATGGTCCACGACGAGTACGTCCGCATCGCGCGCAAGCTGATCGACACGGGGCTGCCCACCGAGATCGGCGTTCATCTCACAGACGTGCAGAAGTTCTTCCGGGAGAGCACGGAACTCCTGGAGACCGAGCCTTTTCCGCTCGACCTGCTGGCGAAACAGCGGCTGACCTCGGAAGGGGATTCGTGATGACAGAACGTTTTTCCGTGCAGGAACCCGTACCCCAGTCCGCCGACGAGAAAGGCCGTTGTGGCCGAGACTCGCGGATGAGTGAACACAAGCCCAAGGAGACAGGTCTCAATGTCCACCCTCAAGGAAACACTGCGGCAGAAGATAGAGGAGCATCGTCCCCGGACCACGAGGCTTCTCAAGGAATACTCCGACGTCAAGTCGGCGAGGTCACGATCGGTCAGGCAATCGGTGGAGCTCGCGGAGTCAGGTGCCTGGTGACGGATACCTCCTATCTCGATCCCATGGAGGGCATCCGTTTCCGGGGCAAGACCATCCCGGAGACCTTCGAGGCTCTGCCCAAGGTGCCCGGCAGCGAGTACCCCTACGTGGAGGGCTTCTGGTACTTCATCCTGACGGGTGAGGTCCCGACGCTGGCGCAGGCGCAGGAGGTGGCGGAGGATTTCAAGCAGCGCTCCCAGGTCCCGCAGTACGTCTGGGACGTCCTGCGTGCGCTGCCCGCCGACTCCCATCCGATGGCGATGTTCTCCAGCGCGATCGTGGCGATGCAGCGCGAGTCCGTCTTCGCAAAGGCCTACAACGAGGGCCTGAGCAAGATGGACTACTGGGACCCGACGTACGAGGACGCCTCGAACCTCCTGGCCAGGCTGCCGACCATCGGAGCCTACATCTATCGCCTGAAGTTCAAGAACGGCGACATCATCGCCCCGGATCCCAACCTGGACTTCGGCGGCAACTTCGCCCACATGATGGGCATCGAGCCGCCGTACGATGATGTGTCGCGCATGTACTTCTGCCTGCACTCCGACCACGAGTCCGGCAACGTCTCGGCGCACACGATCCACCTGGTGGCCTCGGCGCTGTCCGACGCATACTACGCGCTGTCGGCGGGGATGAACGGCCTGGCCGGCCCGCTGCACGGCCTCGCCAACGAGCAGGTGCTGCGCTGGACGCAGGACTTCATAGAGAAGCTGGGCGGCAAGGAGCCGACCGAGGACGTGATTCGCGAGGCGCTCTGGGACACGCTGAACAGCGGACAGGTGGTCCCCGGATACGGGCACGCCGTGCTGCGTAAGACGGACCCGCGTTACATGTCGCAGCGGGAGTTCTGTCTGAAGAACCTGCCCGACTACCCGCTGTTCAAGGTCATCAGCATGATCTACAAGGTGGCGCCGGACGTGCTGAAGGAGCACGGCAAAGCGAAGAACCCCTGGCCCAATGTCGATGCGCAGTCCGGCGTAATCCAGTGGTACTACGGTGTCACCGAGTACTCGTTCTACACGGTGCTGTTCGGTATCGGCCGCGCCATCGGGACGCTGGCCAACATCACGTGGGACCGGGCGCTCGGCTATCCCATCGAGAGGCCGAAGTCGCTGACCACGGCCATGCTCGAGGAAACCGCGGGGATCAAGTAGACCCGCAGAGTATCAGGCCCCCCACGAAACGTTTGCGTTTCATGGGGTGAGGGAGGTGGAAAGCCCCGGCCGGGCCCGCGCCCGCCGGGGCTCTTCCGCACTCCCCGCTCTCGTCCGGGCCCGGGTCGGTCGGGGCGGCCGCTCTCCGGGCGACGGTCAGGGCGTCAGCACGACCTTGGTCCAACCCTCGCTGCGGGCGGCGAACCGGGCGTACGCCTCGACGCCGTCGGAGAGGGGAAGTCGGTGGGAAACGAGCGATCCGATGAGCGCCTCCTCCTTCGCTGCGAGCTCCAACGCAGCGCCCATGTAGTGGCGCGCGGAGCACCGGCCGGCTGCATAGCGGAGGTTGCGGTCGTAGATCTCACCGGGAGAGAGCGCGAGATGGGGCTCGCTGTGCACGCCGACGGCCCCCAGGGCACCGCCCGGCCGCAGGAGGTCGGCGGCGAGACGCGTCGCCTCCGGCGAGCCGACGGCCTCGATGGCGGCGTCGGCACCGTGGCCCTGCGAGTGCTCCCGGACGATGTGCACGGCATCATCGTGCCCGAAATGGACGGGCGTGGCGGCGAACCGCGCGGCCATCTCCAGACGTGACGGAACCCGATCGATGGCGATCACCTCTCGGGCGCCTCGAGCCAGGGCCGCGCGGATCGCCGACAGGCCGACGGGCCCGCACCCGACCACGGCGACCAGGTCGCCCGGTCCTACGTTGGCGAGGTCGGCTCCGAAGAGGGCCGTCGAGAGGATGTCCCCCGCTAGGAGCGCCGCGGTCTCGTCCAGCCCCGCCGGCACCCCGACCAACGTGGTGTCGGCGAGCGGAACGCGCACCAACTCGGCCTGGGCTCCATGGAGCCCCCTGCCCTCCTCGACCCACCCGAAGAGCTGGCCACGCTCGCAGCGCGCGGTCAGGCCGCTCCGGCAGGCGAAGCAGGCACCGCAACTCGTGCTGAAGGGCGCCACCACGATGTCGCCTCGCACGAACGTGCGTACCTCGGGTCCGACGTCGACGATCTCCCCCAGGAGCTCATGGCCCATGACGGTCCCCGGGTCGAGCCCGCGCTCCCGGCCGAAATAGGGGTGCAGGTCCGAGCCGCAGATGCCCGCCAGGCGTACCCGGACGAGCGCGTCGGTGGGCTCGGAGAGCACCGGGTCGGGGACCGATTCGTAGGCGAGGGTCTCGACACCCCGGAAGGTGATGGCGTTCAACGGAAGGCGGCGGCGAGGCGCTCGGGCGCCCGCGTCACTTCGGTGTGTCCTCGAGCTGGGCGAGCTCCTGGAGCCAGTTGAAGACCACCTGCAGCTCGCTCGCGTCGCCCTCACCGGACGACGTCACCATCAGGAACCGTGTTCCGTCAGGCGACACGTCGTAGGCCCGGTGATAGCCGTCCACGGCCAGGCCCGTGGCATTGAACAGGAGGGTGGGCGAGCCGTGCTGGAAGCTCTGTCCGGTGCGGACGGGTACGGCGAACATCTCGTCGCCGCGTATGCTCCGGAAGAAGAGCTCGGTCCCGTCCCGACTCCACAGCGGCTCCGTGCCCCCGCCGACCGAGATGGCGAAGCGCGCCGAGTCGACGTTGGGGAACGGCCGCACGTAGACCTCCGGCTTGCCGGATTCCTCCGAGACGTAGGCGAGCCAGCGTCCGTCGGGGGACACGGCCGGTGCATAGTGATCGAACTGAGACGAAAGGAGCATCCGGGGCACGGTGTCTTCGCCGTTTTCCATCACCAGCAGGTGGCGGGTGCCCGCGCCCGAGCCGTAGGACCGCAGCAGCGTGAATCGGCCCAACGGGTCGAACGCGATTTCGTCGAGCTGGGTCTCGCCGGGAGCGGCCGCCTGGGCGCTGTCGGTGCCGTCGGCGCGCCGCATCCAGGCCGTGCGCCGGTTGTTGCGGGTACCGAGGAACGCGACCCCGCGACCGTCCGGGGTCCAGACCGGGCGGTCGGCCGTGCCCAGATCGAATGACAGACGGCTGAACGCTCCGGTTGCCAACTGCAGCACCCAGACATCGGTCGACCCGGCCCCGCTGCGGGCCACGGCGATTTGGGTACCGTCGGGTGACAGCCCCACCGTCTGGAACATCCCGGTGAGCGCGCTGTCCACCGGAGCCCGACTCCCATCGCGTGTCACCCACACGAGCCCCCGTTTGCCTGTCCCGGCGGCCTCGTACACGAGGATGCCGTTGGCGGACACCCCGAATTGCACGGTTCCGTTGGCGGCCTCGGTCTGAACCCCCTGCAGCATGGGCACGGGTGGGCCCGTCAGGACCGCCTTGCGGGGATCGAATCGCGCCACCGACAGCTGCCCGTCCGCGTTCCCGATCACCAGGAAACCCGGCGGCAGATAGCGAGCCATGGTACCGGGCGCCAGGTCCGTGACGACCCCCGTGGCGAGGTCGACGGCGGCCACGTGGTTGGCGCTGGGCGAACCCCTCCAGAGCATGACCACGGCATGCCGGCTACCGGGAAGGACATCGGGATAGTCCGCTTCCTGGACCCCGTCGGCGGTGTCGGGCAAACTGACCTGTGTCACCGTGCCGCCCGCGGAGGAGACACGGCCCAGGCCCCGGTTCGCGCGGGTGAAGTAGATCTGGCCGTCATCGCCCCAGGAGCCCCCCCCGTAGGTTGCCGCGGAATCCTGGACCACGATGCGAGCCACACCGCC
This sequence comes from uncultured Gemmatimonadales bacterium, assembly GCA_963751265.1. Taxonomy (GTDB): domain Bacteria; phylum Gemmatimonadota; class Gemmatimonadetes; order Longimicrobiales; family Gaopeijiaceae; genus SZUA-318. Next base: position 101,984 of record CAVVTU010000013.1, read on the forward strand.
CGAGACCGGGACGACCTTGATCGCGGTGTGGGCGCCCGATCCGGCGAAGAAGCCGATGGACGCCCCGTCGGGCGAGAAGAACGGAGCGAAGGCGCCTTTCGTGTCGGGAAGGGGCCGGGCCGCGGGCTGGTCGAGCTCCCGCACCCAGAGCTGGGTATCGGAGCCATCGGGACCGACGAATGCGACCCGCCGACCGGAAGGTGCGACGGCGAAGCGCAGACTGGGCAATGACCGGATCACCACGCTGTCCCCGAGTGGCAGCGCCCCTTGGACCACATCGCCGCGGGACACGCTGCCTGGATCGCCCCGACCCACGCCGAGCACGAACCCCGCCATCAGGGCGAGCGCGGCGACCGCTCCCCCGGCCAACCAAGCCCGCCACCCCACGCGAGCCGCCGGGCCAGTACCGGTGCGCGCCATCGTCAGGGCCGGGTTGGCGAGCGCCTCGGCGAAATCGGCGGCGGTCGCGAACCGATCGGCGGGCAGCTTCTCCACGGCCATCGCCACCGCGGCAGCCACGTGCCGCGGCACCGACCTGCGGTACTTCGTGACCGGCGCCGCCTCTTCCGTCACGATCTTCATGATGATCTGCTGCGCCGACGCCCCCACGTGGGGTGGGTTCCCGGTGAGCATCTCGTAGAGCATGGTCCCCAGGGAGTAGACGTCGGAGCGGCCGGTGATCTCCTTCTCCGCCGTCGCCTGCTCGGGGCTCATATAGTGCGGCGTGCCCAGGCTGAGCCCCGTCTCCGTCATGCGCCCGCCCGCCGCCGCGCTCACCGCCAGCGCGATCCCGAAGTCCGCCACCATCGGGCGCCCATCATGCAGCAGGATGTTCTCCGGCTTGATGTCCCGGTGGATCACCCCCTGCCGGTGCGCGTAGTCGAGGGCGTCGGCAATCTCGCTGGTGATCCGCACCGCCTCCCCGATGCCGAGCTGGGTCTCACGATCCAGCTTATCGCGAAGCGTCTCACCCTCGATGTACGGCATCACGTAATACAGGAAGCCGTCGGCAGTGCCGGAGTCGAAGAGCGGCAGGATGTGCGGGTGCTGCAGCGCCGCCGTGGTCTTGATCTCCACCACGAAGCGGTCGGCACCGAGCACTGCGGCCAACTCCGGCTTCAGCACCTTGATGGCTACCTGGCGCTGGTGGCGCAGGTCCTCGGCCAGGTACACGGTCGCCATCCCACCCGCGCCGAGCTCGCGCTCGATGCGGTAGCGACCCTCCAAGGCGGCCGTCAGTCGGTCGACGTCGGTCATCGCAGGCCATCCACGGTGTAGAGCAGCGATGTGTAGAGGAACTGATTGTATGCGTACACCTGGGGGTCGTCCGCCAGCGTCGTCCAGTCGAAGCCGCGCACGCCGCCCAGCTCGCGGGGCACGACGTTCAGGAGCGGCGTGCGCGCGCCGGTGACGGGATCGACGCGATCGAAGTCCAGGCTCGATGCGGAGCTCCGATTCGTCCACACCCAGACGTCGTGTCCGTCCGGGCTCCACCGGATCAGGTCATCGCCTGGACGGACTCCGAGCGCAGGTCGGGGCGCGCCACCCCCCAGGGGGTAGATCGCCACGCTGTCACCGACCCGGGCCAGCACGCGGCGGCCGTCCGGCGAGATGACTGCCTGAGACGTTCCCGGGGGCGTCACCGGGATCGGGGAGCCGTGGGACAAGGTGTCGATGTAACAGCGCCCAGCTCGCTGCGGCTCCGTTCCGCAGAAGAAGACGATGGTGTCACGCCCAGCCACACGGACGTCGCCCCCGCGCATGTCCAGATTCCGGAACTGGCCGGAGTCGAGCCGCTGCGCCGTGCCCGGGCCCGTGGGATAGAGCATGAGCTTCGCCGGCGTGGTGACGACGGTCGCCAGGACGAGGCCGTCGTCTGGGGACACCACCATCGGGCTCCCCGCGCCGAGGCGGACCGGAGGAGAGCCGTCCGTCCTCCGCCACAGCACCGAGTAGTCCGTACCGCCCATCGAGCTCTGGTCGCTGAACGCGAGGTAGCGGCCGTCGCCGCTGAGCACCGGCCTATCCGAGAGATCGCGCACACCCATGTCCGTCTCCTCGGTGGCGCCCGGCCCCCGTCCGACGATGCGAAACATCTGGCGATCGTCGGTCAGCAGCACACGACCCTGCCGGGAGACGTCCTGTACCGTCAGGCCGCCGGGACCTGAAAGGGCCCAGCCGTCCCGCCCGGACCGGTCGAGCTCGCGCACCGCGTAGTCGGCGACCCCGGCACCTTCTCCCCCGGGGGCCGAGTAGAAGATGCTCTTCCCGTCCGGCCGCCACGCACCGCCCTCGATGCCCGGGAAGTCCCCCGATCGTGCCACCGTACGACCCGTGCGATCGGCGATGACGGCAAAGCCACGGTCATCGAACTTCGCGGGATGCTCGAGGTAGGCGACCGCGTCTCCGTCCGGCGAGATCCTGGGATCGGAGAGGTAGCCCTGCGACCGGACGAGGACCGTCCCCACCGGGTACTCGAGCACGTCCGTGTCGCTGCTGTCCCGGATCACGACCATGGTCTTGCCGTCCGGGCCCCAGTCGGCCTCTCGCACACCGGTCGTCACCTCGTGGGGTGCCTCACCCCCGAGCGAGAACGTCGCCAGCGTGCCCGAGAAGAGCCGATGGCTACCGAGGTAGCTCGCGTGCGTGAGGACGGCGAGCTCTCCCGTGCTCGAGACGTTGAGCAGGTGCGTGGAGTCCGGTCCGAACGGGACCGGATCCGGGTGGTCGGCCCGGATGACGTACAGGCGCGAGACGACCCCGACGTCGGGCAGGCCGCTGAACACGATCGTCTGCCCGTCGGGCATGAATCGCGCGTTGAAGATCGAGCGGGAGTCGAACGTCCGGGCCGTGAACCACGGCGGCGAGGCGGGCGCCGGGCGACGCGCGCCGACGATCGCCAGCGCCACTGCGCCCAGGGCGACCGCGACCGTCCCCCATGACCAGGGGCTGCGAATCCACCACCGAAAGCCACGCGCGCCGGCCGGTGCCGCGCCGGCCACGGCGTCCCCGCTCCCGGTCGTGAAGTGGGGATCCGCGAGCGCGTCGGAGAACGCTCGGGCGCTCTCGAACCGGTCCGCCGGCAACTTCTCCAACGCCTTGCCCACCGCCGCCGCCACGTTCGGCGGCACCGACTTCCGCACCTCCCCCACCGGCCGCGCCTCGTCGGCGATGATCTTCACGATGATCTGCTGCGCAGAGCTGCCCACGTGCGGCGGGTCCCCGGTGAGCATCTCGTACAGCACGCTCGCCAGCGAGTAGACGTCGCTCCGCCCGGTGATCTCCTTGTCCGCCGTCGCCTGCTCCGGGCTCATGTAGTGCGGCGTCCCGAGGCTCATGCCCGTCTCGGTCATGCGGCCACCTGCCGCCGCGCTCACCGCCAGGGCGATCCCGAAGTCCGCCACCATGGGCCTGCCGTCGTGCAGCAGGATGTTCTCCGGCTTGATGTCGCGGTGGATCACCCCGTGCCGGTGGGCGTAGTCCAGCGCGTCTGCGATCTCACGCGTGATGCGCACCGCCTCGTCCACGCCGAGCTGCGTCTCCCTGTCGAGTTTGTCCCGGAGCGTCTCCCCTTCCACGTACGGCATCACGTAGAAGAGGAAGCCGTCGGCCGTGCCCGAGTCGAAGAGCGGCAGGATGTGCGGGTGCTGAAGCTGCGCGGTGGTGGTGATCTCCTGGATGAAGCGCTCGGCGCCGAGGACGGCGGCCAATTCCGGCTTCAGCACCTTGATGGCCACTTGCCGCTGGTGCTTCAGGTCCTCGGCGAGGTAGACCGTGGCCATCCCCCCCGCGCCGAGCTCACGCTCGATGCGGTAGCGGTCGGAAAGGGCGGCGGTGAGGCGCTCGGCGGGGCTCGTCACCGGTTGGCCTTGTCCACGGCATGCTCCATCCGCTTCACCCACCCCGGCACCACCCGGAAGTAGTGCTCGGTCCGCTCCGCAGGCGTCTGCAGGTAGATGAGGTCTCCGCCGTGGCCGACCGCCCAGGACCAGCCGGGTGTCTGGCTGAACTGCGGGGCTACGCCGATGAGCTCGGGCGTTCCGACGGGCGGATCCGCGCCCGGGTGGATCGCCACCTTCATGAACTTCCACTCGCCGTCCGGGGCGATCTGCATGTAGCCCAGCTCGGTGGACGAGAGCCACTGAGGCTCCTGCGCGATGGTCGCCACGAAGTAGCGGCGGTCCAGCTTCGGCCACGGCTGGAGCCTCAGATCCCCCGACGCACTTCCCAAATACGCGATCCACCGGTGATCGGGCGAAATCGAGACGAACTGGCCCGTGCTCAGTCCGAGAGAGTCGACCCGATCGGATCGCGCGGAGGCATCGACGATCATCGCCGACTCACCTCCGGGGAAGCCGACCAGGAGGGAGTCTTCCGAAAGGTACATGGACGGCCGAAACGTCGTGGGCGGGGTGGTCGTCGCGAGCTCGATGGGCTTCTCCGTGGCGTCCAGGCGGCGGGAGACGACCGACTCTTTCCCGGGCTCCTTGCTCACCGCGTACGCGATGTGGCTCCCATCGGGGCTCCACACCGGCACGTCGATGAAGAAGCCCTCGGCCAGCGTCTGCTGCGATCCCGTCTCCAGGTCGTAGACGCGCAACTCCTGGCGCTCGGGCCCCTCCACGACCGCGGCCAGGCGGCGGCCGGTGGGGTCCTCCCGGAACCGGAGAAAGATGGCCTCCTCGATCCCGAGAGGCTCGACACGGCCCTCCGGCGTCAAACGGACGAGGCGCCCCACCTCCGCATTACCCCCCGGCAGGTAGACCAGGGTGCCGTCCGGGGTCAGGTCGAACTGCCCCAAGCCCGTGTAGTCTTCGCGGCGCACCCCGTGTACGAGGGAGACCGAGCGACCGACCGTGAGGGAGTCCGCGCTCTCGATGCGCGTCGCCATGATGCTCCCGTCGATCCCCATGTACACCAGGTACCTGCCGTCCACGACGCGGAAGTCCGCACCGCGCAACAGGGCGGCCGTGCCGTCCTCGCCGCCGCCCGCGCGATGCCAGTACCGGATCCGCTCGGGGTCGGCGAGGTCCCGCGTGGAGGCGAACTTGTCGGCCCCACCACCACACAGCACCTGCGTCCCCGCCGCCATCAGCGCGGGCTGGATGCAGTAGCCTCCGACCACGACGTCGCGGGATGCGCCCCCCTGGGCGTCCACCCAGCGTACACGATGTCCGTTGTCGTCACTGAAGAAGATCTGTCCTTCTTCGGTCCACGACCCGCCGAACGGGACGGTGACCGACGTCAGGGGCGTCACGGCTCCTCCGTCGATGCTGGCCACCTTCAACTGCCGGCCGACGTCGGTGAACGCCACGCGCGTTCCGTCGGGGGAAATCCACGGCGTGGTGCTCCCGCCCTCCGTGCCGGGGATGGGCCTCCCGTCCCCGTCGCCTCCGCCCTCGAGGCTCCGGTACCAGAGCTGCTGGGTGGCTCCTTTCTGCGCCAGATAGACCAGGAAGGAGCCGTCGGGAGAGATCGAGAAGGTCCGGTACTCGTTCACGACAGCCGGGCTGGAGGGAGGCAGGCCCAGATCACGAATGCCGGTGGGCTTCCGCGTCAGCGCCCACGCCGCGGTGATCAGCGAGAGCACCGTGACCGCCAGGGAAACGACGGTGACGACCCTTCCCGCGCGAGCGGGCAACACGGCGAGCGCGGTCCGCTCATCGCCATGGCGAAAGCCCGGATCGCCCAGCGCCCGAGCGAAGTCGTCCGCGGTCCCGAAGCGGTCCGCGGGGATCTTCTCCAGCGCCCTGCGGATGGCCGCGTCGACATGGGCGGGAATGGAGGGACGGTGCCCGGCGGGCGAGACGGGAGCGCCGGTGAGGATCTTCCCGAGGATCGCCTGCGCGGTGCCTCCCCCGAAGGGAGGCTCCCCGACGAGTGCCTCGTAGAGCACGCACCCCAGGGCGTAGATGTCGCTGGCCGGGCCTACGTGTTGATCGCCCGTAGCCTGCTCGGGGCTCATGTAGTACGGCGTTCCCACGCTGAGCCCCGTCTCCGTGAGACGCGCGCCCCCCGCGCTGCCCACCGCCAACGCGATGCCGAAGTCCGCCACCAACGGCTCTCCGCGGGACAGGAGGATATTCGCGGGCTTGATGTCCCGGTGCACGATCCCGTGGTCGTGGGCGACCTGCAGCGCGCCGGCCACTTTCGTGGCGAGGACCACCGCGTCGGGCACCGGGAGCTGCCTCTCGCGATCGAGCCGGTCGCGGAGGGACTCTCCCTCCACGTACGGCATCACGTAGTAGAGGAAGGAGTCGGTCTCGCCGGAGTCGAAGAGTGGGAGGATGTGGGGGTGCTGGAGGTTGGCCGTGGTCTCGATCTCGGCGAGGAAGCGCTCGGCGCCCACCACGGCCGCCAGCTCGGGCTTGAGCACCTTCAGCGCCACCTTGCGGTTGTGGCGAAGGTCGGTCGCCAGGTAGACGGTGGCCATGCCGCCCTCGCCGAGCTCGCGCTCGATGCGGTAGCGGTCGGAGAGGGCGGCGGTGAGGCGGGAGACGGGATCCGTCATTGCGCCGTGCTCGCCAAGTGCTCCAATCGGTTCGTCTCCACCAGGATCCGGGCCGTGCCCGTGTTGCTCGCGACGACGATTCCGTCCGCGGTCGCGTCCAGGGGACGGGTATCCCAGTCCAGGGAGACGTCGTTCACCAACGTGTGATATCCGGTCGCGCGCACCTGCCCCCCGCTGGTGTCCAGGTCGGCGAGCATCGCCACGTATCGGCTCATGAACGCGATCTGGTGATCGGACACCCACACGGGGTAGTCGCCGCGGTCGCTCGAGATGCGGAATCGAGGTCCGCCGTCCGGGAAGGGCTGCACCCAGACCTGGTTCTCCCCGGTTTCATCCGAGGTGTAGGCGATCCACTTCCCCGACGGTGACACGGAGGCGTTCGCCTCGTTGGCGGGCGTCTGGAGGAAGGGACGCGGATCGGTGCCGTCGGCATCCATGATCCAGAGGTCTTCCCCGTGGTCCTTCGAACCCTCGACGGTGAACGGGATCGGGCCGCCGGAACGGGACGGCAACCCCAGGAGGAGCGGTTTCTCCCCATTGCCCAGCTTGGAAATCTCCTTCGATCCGAACGGGGTGGGCGGACCTCTGAGATCCACCGGACGGCTCATCAGACGGACTCCCGAGCCCATGTCCGCCAGGCCGGACTGAAGCCACCGGACCTCGCGGCTGTCCGCGCTCCAGACCGGCGAGATCGCATACCCGCCCCGTCCGGCCGAGAGGCGGCTGTCCAGCCGGGTCCTGCGGTCGAAGACCCAGAGGTCGATGCTCCCACCCTCATTCCCGGTCTGGACGAAGGCGACGTAGCGGCCGTTGGGCGACACCGTTGGCATCCCGCGCGGCAGCTGTTGGCTCTCGGACTCCACGGAACCGACGACCGCGCCGGTGAGCGAGTACACGAACAGCCTCGGCATGCTGCCCCCCGTGCCCACCGTCCCGCCCCCTGTGCCCCCTCCATGTCGGGTCACGAGCGTTCCGGACGCCGAGATGGCGTACTCGGTGTCCGATGCGTTGTGCGTGATGACGTTGCCTCCGATCCGGGTGACAGGGCCGTCGACCTGCAGCGTCTTCAGGTCGAAGGGGCGCGCCATGATCGAACCGTCGGCGAGGGCGTATACGAGATGACCATCCGAGTAGTAGGGCTGAATGCCCTGCGTGAGCCGGTGGGTGGACCGGTTCTTCAAGTCGAGCACGGCGACCCACGCCTTGCTGTCGCCACCCGTCTTGGGCCAACTGACGTACAGGAGCCCCCGGCCACCTGGAAGGAAGGCAGGACTCGCCCGAGCCGCTTCCACGGACGTGTCGGGCGCGGAGAAGAGCTCGGGCGTTCCTCCTTCGGCACTGACGCGGAAGATGCCCGGGGTGCTGTCGCTCTCCGAGCCGAAATACATGAAGCCGTCGTCTCCCCAGGTCGCGCCCCAGATCCTGGACGTGCCGAGGTCCGCGATGGAGATCGGCATTCCACCCGAGAGGTCGACCTTCTTCAGCCGCCCCTCACTCGCGAAGCCGACCCACCGACCGGTGGGATCCAGGAAGGGCGTGTGCGCTTCCTTCGTCCCCGGGATCGGATGCGCCTCCACGTCGCTCAGGTCCCTGCGGTACAGCATCCGGCCCTCGGATGTCTGGACCATGAACACCAGACGCGTGCCATCCCTCGAGATCGCTAGCGAGGGTCCGCAGCACATGTTGGTGACCGCGTACGTGGAGTCTCCCTGGACGTACATGCGCACGACGGGCGAGGCCTGCGGCGGAGCCGGCCGGTGGAGCAGCCATCCGCCTACCGCGCCCACCGCGAGGGCGAGGGTACCAACCGCGAGGAGCCACCGACGGGTCGGGCCGGCGGCAGCGCCGCTCGTGAGTCCGGATGCAGCCGGTACCGGTCCCGTAGCGACCGTCACCCGTCCTTCGAGCGCGGCGATGAAGTCCGCCGCCGTGTCGAAGCGATCGGCCGGCAGCTTCTGGAGGGCCTTCTCCAGAGCCGCATCAACGTGCGGGGGCACGCTGCTGCGTGTCGCTCGCGCGGGACGCGGTGTCTCGGTGAGGATGCGCGCCAACACGGCCTGAACGCTGCTCCCGAGATAGGGGGGCTCACCCGTGAGCATCTCATAGACCACACACGCGAGCGAGTACACGTCGGAACGTGCGTCCGGATCCCGGTCCGCCGTGGCCTGCTCGGGGCTCATGTAGTAGGGCGTGCCCAAGCTGAGGCCCGTCTCGGTCAGCCGACCGCCTCCGGCCTGCGCCACCGCCAAGGCAATACCGAAGTCCGCCACCAGCGGCTGCCCGTCCTGGAGCAGGATGTTGGCGGGCTTGATGTCCCGATGCACGACGCCCTTCCGGTGAGCGAAGTCCAGAGCCCCACCGACCGCCTTGGCGATCCGGATCGTCTCCTCGATCGAGAGCTGTTTCTCGCGGTCGAGCCGGTCGCGGAGCGACTCCCCTTCGACGTAGGGCATCACGTAGAAGAGGAAGGAATCGGCCTCGCCCGAATCGTAGAGCGGCAGGATGTGTGGATGCTGGAGATTCGCCGTCGTCTCGATCTCGGCGAGGAAGCGCTCGGCGCCCACCACCGCGGCCAACTCCGGCTTGAGCACCTTCAGGGCGACCTGGCGGTTGTGCCTCAGATCGGTGGCCAGGTAGACGGTGGCCATGCCACCCTCACCGAGCGCGCGCACGATGGCGTAGCGGCCCTGGAGGGCCGCGGTCAGGCGGGAGGGGACGTCCGACATGAACGCCAAGATGCACGAGCACCGGGAAACGTGCCAGGGATGTCCGTTCGAGGGAACGTCCGGAAACGCAGGCTCCTCCCCTGCGATATGTACGACCGCTGGTCGATATCACGACCTTGTCTCCGTCCGCGTGTTCGGTTTATGTTCGGGTCATGGACTTCCCCTACGTCGAGCTCCACTGTCATTCCGGCTTTTCTTTCCTGGACGGCGCCTCCCACCCCGAAGAGCTGGTGGCGCGCGCCGCCGAGCTGGGCTATCCCGCGCTGGCGCTCACCGACCACAACGGCCTCTACGGCTCCATGGAGTTCGCCCACGAGGCCCGCGCGGTCGGCCTTCAGCCGATCACCGGCGCCGAGATCACGTTGCGCGACTGCTTCCCGGGGGTGGACGAGCCCGAAGACGGCCATCATGTGACGCTCCTGGCCGAGACCCCGCAGGGTCATGCCAACCTGTGTCGGCTGATCACCGAGGCGCACATGACGTCGCCCCGAGAGGATCCACGCCTGCCGCTCCCTTCCCTGCTCGCGCGGCCGGAGGGCCTCATCCTGCTCACCGGCTGCCGCAAGAGTCCCGTGGCCGCGGCGCTCGAGTCCTCCGTGGCGGATGGCGAAGCCCTCACGCGCCGCCTGGTGCAGGCCTTCGGACCGGGAAGCGTCTTCGTGGAGCTCCAGGACAATGCGGTGAAGGGCGACGGCTCCCGGAACCGGTCGCTCGGGCGTCTGGCGGGACGCCTGGGGCTCGGCGTGGTAGCCACCGGAGATGTCCACTACCACCGGCCGTCCCGACACCGGCTCCAGGACGTGCTGATCGCCATCAAGAGCCGTACGACGCTCGATGGTGCCCACGCCGTACGCCGGCCCAACCGCCTCTTCCACCTGGTCGAGCCGTGGGAGATGCGCCACCGCTTCCGAAGCCGCCCGGAGGCTCTCACCAACACGCTCCTCATCGCCGAGCGGTGCGCGGCCTTCGACCTCACCGAGGACCTCGGCTACGAGTTTCCGGACTTCGAGGGCTCGCAGCGGGGAGGCGCGCTGGAGACGCTCACCGCCATCTGTTTGGCGGAGATCTCCCGGCGCTACCGGCCCGGCTCCGCCGAGGAGCGAGACGCCGAAGACCGGCTCCACCAGGAGCTCAGACTGGTCGACCTGCACGGGCTGGCGGGGTTCTTCCTCGTCTACCGCGACATCATGGATCTGGCGCGCGACGTGGCCCGCAAGGTGCGAGGCGACGCTCCCCGTGCTCGCTCCAACCTCCCACCGGGACGCGGCCGGGGCTCTTCGGTGTCCTCCATCATCTGCTACCTGATCGGCCTCTCGCACATCGATCCGGTGAAGAACAACCTCTTCCTGGGACGCTTCCTGAACGAGGCGCTCCAGAGCGTGCCCGACATCGACCTGGACTTTCCCCGAGACATCCGCGAGCAGCTCATCCTGAGGGTCTACGAGAAGTACGGCTCCGAGCACACGGGGCTGGTGTGCACCTTCCCCACCTACCGGCTCCGCTCCGCGGTGCGGGAGATCGGCAAGGCACTCGACCTGCCCATGGGCGAGCTCGAGAAGCTGGCCAAGCTGGCCGAGCACCGCTCCGCCTCGGGTCTGGCCGAGGAGATCGCCGCGCTCCCCGAGTTCAAGGAGCGGGCCGACGCACCGCTCTGGAAGCTCCTGGGCGAGCTGGCCGAGGACGTGGCCGGCCTCCCCCGCCACATCTCCCAGCACGTAGGCGGGATGATCATCTCCAGCCGCCCGTTGGTGGAGATCGTGCCTCTGGAGCCCGCCGCGATGGAAGGACGCGTGCTCTGCCAGTGGGACAAGGACTCCTGCGAGGACGCGGGCTTCATCAAGATCGACTTCCTGGCACTGGGGATGCTCTCCCTGGTGGAGGACGCCGTCGACCTGATCTCCGAGCGCGACGGCGAGCCTCCGGACCTGTCCCGCATCGACTTCGAAGACGAGGCCGTCTACGACCGCATCTGCGCGGGTGACACCGTCGGGCTCTTCCAGGTGGAGAGCCGGGCGCAGATCCAGATGCTCCGGCGCACCCGGCCCCGGAACCTCGAGGAGCTGGCGGTGCAGGTCGCCATCGTGCGCCCGGGCCCGATCGTCGGGCGGCGCGGTGAACCCGTACGTGCGCCGCAGGGAGATGCTCCGCCAGAACCCGGACTACGAGGTCCCCTACCCCCACCCGAGTCTGAAGGAAGCCCTGGAAGAGACGCTGGGCGTCATCATCTACCAGGATCAGGTGCTCAAGGTGTGCCAGGCGATGGCGGGCTTCTCCGACGGCCAGGCCGAGCAGCTGCGCCGGGCCATGAGCCGTAAGCGCTCCAGGGAGGCCATGGACAGCCACTGGGAGGCGTTCCGCGACGGGGCCCGCGAACGCAGGGTGGACGAAGCGCTGGCCCGCGAGGTCTTCCAGCAGGTGACGGCGTTCAGCGAGTTCGGCTTCCCCAAGTCCCACGCCGCCGCGTTCGGGCTTCTCGCCTACCAGTCGGCGTGGCTGCGCCACTACCATCCACTCGAGTACTACGTGGCGCTCTTCAACAACCAGCCCATGGGCTTCTACTCGCTGGATGCGCTCGGCCGTGACGCTCGCCGCAACGGCGTTCTCACCCTCCTTCCCGACGTGAACCGGAGCCGTGTGGCATGCACGGCCGAGGATGAGGACCTGCGCATCGGACTCGGCTTCGTGCGCGGGTGGGGCTCGGACGTCGCGGAGCGGGTCGTCGAGGAACGGGAGCGCCGAGGCCCCTACCGCTCCCTCGCCGACTTCCTCAGGCGCACGCCGGCCTCACTGAAGCGTCCGGCGGTGGAGAATCTCGTCTGGGTGGGGGGCTTCGGCGACTTCGGCCTCACGCGCCGTGAGCTCCTCTGGCAAGCCGGGCTCTGGTTGGGTCCGGAGTCCGACGAAGCGCGTACAGGCGGCCGCGACGACCACGCCCAGACCGAGTTGGAGCTCGCCGACCCCTACGCCGGGCTTTCCTTCCCCGATCTGGATCCGGCGGAGCGCATGGTCTCCGAATACCGCATGCTTCACTTCTCGGCGGAACTCCACCCCCTCTCGCTCCTGGATGGACACCTGCCTGCCGGCACGGTCACGTCGGACCGTCTCCCCGAGCTGCGCCAGCACGCCACGGTTCGGGTCGCGGGACTGGTCACGGCACGGCAGAGACCCCAGACGGCGAAAGGCTACGTGTTCATCCTCATGGAAGACGAGCACGGGGCCGTGAACGTGATCGTGAAGCCCAAGGTGTACGAGAGGGACCGGACCGCCGTGCGGCTCGAGCCCTTCCTCGCTGTCGAAGGGCAGCTCCAGAAGGACGGAGCCACCCTCAATGTCATCGCCCACCAGGTCCGTGCCCTCAGGGTGCCCGGAGCGCCCGCGCGGCATTCCGGGCGCACGGGAGTCGCCACGCAGTCTCCCGGCCCCTTCGGATACCTCTCCGCCCTGCGCCAGAATCCACCCGGAGTGAAGAGTTTTGGGTAGAGACGCGCCTCCACTGCCGGTCGCCACCCCGCACACGAGGCTCCCGCCCCATAGGTTTCCCTTGCGCTGCGCCCGGCCTGCGCGAAGCATGGTTCGGGAGGATGGGGAGAAGAGGTCGCTTCCTGCACCGGGAGACACTGATGGCGAGTATCGGAAAGGCGTGCGTAGCCCTCGCGGTCCTGGCCTTCATCATGGCCGTGATCACCTCGTTCAGCGGACATCTCATCGTGAATGCCGAATCCTACTCACGAGCCGCCAACAACCTCGCGCTGCTCGCGCTCTGCTTCTTCATCGGATTCAAGGAGGGGCCGGCAAACGGCTGAGCGCCGACGTCCCTCGTGATGCGGGGGAGGCGGCCTTTTCGGCGCTCACGCGTTCAATTCGAAGGACGCGCGGCGGGTCGACACGAGTAGCCCTGCGGGCGGCTGCGAGCACCGCCACCCGAGCCCGGGCTCGGGTCTCCCCTCCACCCTCACGGTTGCATGTGGGCCGGGGTGGCAGCGTACTTTGTCCGCTCGGCGGAGACGAACCCGAACATCCTTCCGCACAGGCACCCTCCCAATGAACAAGCTGACCCCCCTCATCACCGTCGAGGCCGTGGAGCCTTGTCTCTCCTTCTGGACCGACCGACTGGGCTTCGAGGTCACGGTCACGGTGCCGCACGACGACGCCATCGGCTTCGCCATCCTCCAGAAGGGCGACGTGGAGCTCATGTACCAGAGCCGCGCGAGCATCGAGCGCGATCTCGGGCCCGCCGCCGAGGCGGCCGGGCACGGGGGGCTGGTGGCCCAGCTCACCTACGGCCCCAGCACGCTCTTCATCGAGGTGGACGCGCTGGATCCCGTGGTCGAGGCGCTCGAGGGCGCTGACGTGGTGGTGCCCAGGCGCCGGACGTTCTACGGGATGGATGAGATCTTCGTGATGGCCCCGTGCGGCACACTCGTGGGCTTCGCCGCGCACAGCGGGGCATAGCGCCCGCCCCGGTTGCTCGAAGAAGGCGGGTTATCGTCGGACGGGAAGCAGATCCAGGACGAACGGTCCGGCCGACAGACCGGCGGGCTCTCCCTGCACGCCCTCCGAGCTTCGACCCACGGCGGAGAAGCCGTCGGCCTCGCGCAGTGTGAGGGTCGCGCCCGACATCGTGAAGCGGGCCTCGGTACTGTCGGAGGCGGCCAGCCTTCCGATGACGTGCAGGAATCCCCAACGGGCGAACGGATCGCGCACCCGTCGCTTCCGGGCTCCGCCCTGCAGCGGAGTCTTGTCGGAGGCCGGGGTCACTTCGAGGGAGCGCAGGTCGACCCGGTCCCCGGCCCCGGCGAGCACGACCCTGACACCGCGTCCGAAGCGGAGGCCGATCTTCACGGCGCCCCGACCATCGAGGATCGCGACGCCGGAGCGTCCCACCACGCCTGCGCTGTCACCGTCCACGACCAGCGCCGTGTTCTCGTCGACGCCTAGCCCGACCGGAACGGAGTCCGTGGCCAGAACGGCGACGAGAAGCCGCCCGATGCGGCCTTCGGAGAAGAAGCTCGGATCGATGATCGCCCGATCGAGGATCCCCAGACCCCGACGCAGAAAGAGACCATCGGACCCCTCCGTCGTCGTCACGCCTTCGGAGATGGCGCCCGGACTGTCCCCGCCGGCGATCGCCACGCGACCGAGCGCCATGACGGACGCTCCCGTGGCGGCCACGACCGCGCCGGCCCGATACCGCGAGAGAATGGCCCGCAAGGCCAGGGTCGTGTCACCCCGCGGCAGGAGGACGTCGAGCAGGCGCGTCTGACTGCCGGAAGTGAAGAAGAACCCCGAGCAGCGGGAGATCTCGACACCGATCTGGGGATCACGGGCCCGCTCGGCGTCTTCCTGCGCGAGGAAGACCGTCGAAGCGGTACCCGTCCCACCCTGCGCGTCCAGAATGGAGCGGGTCGACTCCATCACCGAGGTGGGAGCCGAGCTCGCGGTCGGAAACACGCAGATCGGACCGTCGCCGAGCCGGCCCCGTAGGATGGCCTGGTAGATCTCGGGGTCGGGAGAGGAGGTTTCTCCCCCGATGAGCACCAGACGGCCCGGGGACGGCTTTGCCCGAAATGGAGCTAATGAGGGCTGCGGGGGCGCATCGTCCGATGCGCCCCCGCAGCCCCAGGCCAGCACGCCGAGGAGCAGGAGCCCGGCGCGTGCTTGCATCAGCCTCGCGGCCAGAAGTTGTTCGTGCGGTCGAGATCCGGCGCGTACCCTTCGGGATCCAGCTCGATACGGCTCACGGCCCCCACCGCGGCGGGAAGCTGAACCTCCACGCGGCCATCGGACTTCAACCACTCTTCGACGCTCACGGTCCGCTCGATGATACCCTGGTTCGTGGTCGTGATGCGGAGCGTGGAGGGGAACGGCGCGAAGCCGTTGTTTCGCAGCACCACCACGGGCCCGTCGGTCTGTCCGGTCTCCACCGTGACGACGTCCTGGTCCATGGTCCACGTCTCGTAGTAGTACGACGTCCAGAACCAATCGAGGTCCTGCTTGGCGAACCGCTCGAAGGTGTCGAAGAAGTCCCAGGGCGTCGGATGCTTGAACGCCCACTCCGAGATGAACGCGCGGTAGGCCTTCTCCCAAGTGTCCCGTCCCATCAGCTCGCGGAGCGCCACCATGAGCGTCGCGGGCTTGCTGTAGGACGCGATGGTGTACGCGGGACCGGGTTCGTAGTAGTCGCCCGCCCGCATCATGCTCTCTTCCTCCCCGGCCTTGGCCGCCCCGTAGTACGTCTGCGCCTCCAGCCGGTGGTGGTCCACGCCGGGCCAGTACTTCATTCGGCTCTGATCTTCGAGAAAGGTCGTGGAGCCCTCGTCGATCCACGCGTGCCGGTTCTCGTTGCTCCCGACGATCATCGGAATCCACATATGTCCGAGCTCGTGGGTCGTGACATCGAAGAGATTCGCGGGATCGCGCCCTTGGTAGGAGCCCATGAGCGTCATCATGGGGAACTCCATCCCACCTCCGATGATGTCGGCCCCCTCGACCGACGTCATGTGCGGCCAGGGATAGGGAAAGCCCGTGTACTGCGAGTGGAATTCGATCGCCTCCTTCGCGTACTTCCATTCCTGCGACCAGAGGGGCGCGCGATCCACGCGCCAGAAGGCATCGATGCGCACCCGGTCCTGCTTGCCGTCCCCGTCACGGTCGGGCACGAGCGCCGACGTGGCGTCCCACTCCTGAACGTCCGAGGTCGTCCAGGTGAAGTCGCGCACGCTGTCGGCCGCGAAGCGGTACGTGAGCATACCCGCCGGCGCCGACGCGGTCACGACCCCGGCCTTGATCTCCTCGGGCGTGGCAACGACGACGCGATCGTCGGACGTATCGGCCTGCGCGAGCCTGCCGAGCGTCTGCTCCGTGTAGACTTCGGTCGGATTCTGCAGCGTTCCCGTGGCCATGACCGTCCAACCCGCCGGCACCGTGAGCGAGACGTTGTAGTCCCCGTACCCTTCGTAGAACTCGGCCCGGCCGAGATACGGCTGGGCGTCCCAGCCGCGCAGGTCGTCGTAGACTGCCATCTTCGGGAACCAGTACGCGACCAGGTAGACGTCGTGGTCGGAATAGCCCATGCGCCCGGCCCCGCTTTGGGGCAGCGTCTCATCGAAGTCGATCTGGATCCGCACGGTATCCCCGGGCTCGACGGGCCACCCGGGTCGCAACGTCATGACCGTTCCGTCGACGTGATAGGCGGGGCCCTGGCTCTTCGAGAGATCGCCCTCCGAGACCTGTTGGCTGTCCACGACCACCCGATTCAGCGTGATGCCACCCGTGACCTGCGCCGAATCGCGACGGGCCACGCCCTCCGCCTGCAGGTTCTGATAGAGATGGAGGTCGAGCTGGTGCAGCGTCTCGGGTGAGCGGTTCTCGTAGGCTATGGTGACCGAGCCGCTGAGACGAGCGGTCGCTGGATCGAGCTTCGCCTGGATGTCGTAGGTGGACCATTGCTGCCAGTAGTCCGGCCCGGGGCTGCCGTCCCTGGTCCGGGTGCCCGCGGCGACCGCCTTCTGGAAGAACGGTGGCGGCACCACCGGCGCGGGCACCGGCCGGCGAACGGTGTCCTCCGGGACGGCCGACTCCTGGCCTGCCAACCCTGGCGCGACCGAGCCCGCGATCATGCCCGAGACCAGGGCCACCGCCAGGAGGCGGCGGATGCCCCGCCCCCGTCCCTTCGTCGCCATATCGCTGAGTCGACCCGACCCGATCATCTCGCTCCTCACTTCAGGGATTGCGCTCGACATAGAATTTCACGCCCGCCCAGTCCGTGGCTGCGCTGAACGTGTCGAAGTACCGATCGACCCGTTCCCGATCCACGTGCGACCCGAGCTCGTCGCGCACCTCTTGCTCGTACCTCTCGGCATCGCCCGAGTCCCCCGCATCCAGGGCCGCGCGTACGCGGGCCTCGAGCGCGTGCAGGCGCTCTTGAAGTAGTCGACAACGTGCCCGGACGTTCCCATGGAAGCCGAAGTGGGCCACACCGAACCGCTCCGGGTCCACCGCTTCGATCTCCGAGAGGGTCTCCTCCCAGGCCCGCAGATCCACCGCCGGTGGCGGGGTGGCCGGATGCGTCGGGGCGTCCGGACTCACGATGATGCCCATGGCGTCTCCGGCGTAGAGTGTCCCGTCACGTTCGTCCAGGTAAGCCACGTGGTGGCGGATGTGGCCGGGTGTGGACAAGGGCCTCAGTCCCCGCCACGCGCCTCGAGCACCCGGCTCCCAGGGCCGGATCCGGTCACGGGGCACGGGGCGAACCTCGCCCCAGAGACGGTCGTGGGCTTCCCCGAAGGTCCTGCGGGTGCTGGCCACCAGCTTCCTGGGGTCCACCAGGTGGATCGCTCCCTCGAAGTGGACGTGGACGAGCGCGTCGGGAAACACGTCTACGAGATGACCGGTGGCCCCCGCGTGATCGAGGTGGACATGGGTGAGCAGGACGTGGCGCAGATCCGCAGCGCCGACCCCGATGGCCGCGAGCCGATCCCTCAGATGCTCGAAGGTCGTGCTGGGCCCGGGGTCCACGAGCGTCGGCTCGGGCCCGGGAAGCAGGTAAGCCCCGATCGCCCCTTCCAGTCCGAGGTGAAGGAGGTCTATGCAGAGGCGTTCGTCGCTCATCGGCCTTCCTGCACGGATGACCGAAGGGGGGCACCCTCGCAGAGCGCCCCCCCGTCTTCGTGTCCCCCTTCGCGGGCTCCCGGGAGCCCGGGCGCGACGAACCTCAACCCCGATCCCCGATCGGGACGAAGTCCCTCGTGTCGGCCCCCATGAAGACCTGTCGCGGCCGGGCGATCTTCTGCTCGGAATCGGTCAGCATCTCTTGCCATTGGGCGAGCCACCCGACGGTTCTCGGAATTGCGAAGAGCACCGGGAACATCTCCACGGGAAAGCCCATCGCCTGGTAGATGATGCCCGAGTAGAAGTCCACGTTCGGGTACAGGTTGCGCTCCACGAAATAGTCCTCGTTGAGCGCGATCTTCTCGAGCTCCAGGGCAATGTCCAGGAGGGGGCTCCGCCCGGTCACCTCGAAGACTTCGTCGGCGGTGCGCTTGATGATGCTCGCCCGAGGATCGTACGCCTTGTAGACCCGATGGCCGAAGCCCATCAGGCGCTCCTCGCGGTTCTTCACCTTGGCGATGAAGTCCGGGATGTTGTCCACGCTTCCGATCCGGTTGAGCATCCGGAGCACGGCCTCGTTCGCCCCACCGTGGAGCGGGCCGTACAGCGCCGCCATCGCCCCGGCCAGTGCCGAGAAGGGGTCTGCCTGGGAGGAGCCGATCACACGCATGGCCGTCGCCGAACAGTTCTGCTCGTGGTCGGCGTGGAGGATGAAGAGAACCTCGAGGGCACGCTCGAGCACGGGATTGGGCTTGTACTCCCTCGTACCGATGCGGAAGAGCATGTTGAGGAAGTTGGCCGTGTACGAGAGCTCGTTCTCCGGGTACGTGTACGGGAGTCCACGATGACGGCGATACGCATACGCCGCCAAGGTCGGCATCTTGGCCACGAGCCGGACGATCTGGATCCACCGGTTCTCGGGATCCTCGATGTCCTTGGCCTCCGGATAGAACGTCGACAGCGCGGCCACGGCGCTGATCATCATGCCCATGGCATGCGCGTCGTGGCGGAAGCCTCCCAGAAGCTTGACGATGTTCTCGTGAACGTACGTGTGGAACGTCACGTCGTGCACGAAGGAGTCCAACTCAGTCTGCGTCGGGAGCTCACCCTTGAGGACGAGGTACGCGACCTCGAGATAGGAGGATCGCTCCGCAAGCTGCTCGATGGGGTAGCCTCGGTAGCGGAGGATGCCGTTGCCGCCATCGATGTAGGTGACCGTGCTCCTCGTGGACGCCGTGTTGGTGAACGCGGGATCGTAGGCCATCATCCCGAAGTCACCGTCCTGGACCTTGATCTGTCGTAGGTCCATGGCGCGGATCACGTCGCCGTCGAGGATGTCGATCTCGTAGTCTCGGCCGGTGCGGTTGTCGCGCACCGAGAGCGTGTTCTTCCCGTCTCTCCCCTGGTCTCCCATGTCCTCTCCATCGGGGTCGTGGGCCCGTTTCGTCACATGGAGCTTCTCACCCGGAATTCTGAAAGCAGCCTTGTATTATACCCAGGCTCGAGGACGGTCCCAAGGTGGCGCTCTCCGTGAGGCGACCTCGGAGAGCCTGCGATCTCACCGAATTCTCAAGGGAGGGAGGGTGCTGGCCGAGACGCCGCGACCCGATGGCGATCGGGCCCGGGGCTCCTTCCAGATGCCGGGGGCGGGATTCGAACCCGCACGCCCCGAAAGGCAGCGGCTTTTGAGGCCGCCGCGTCTACCGTTCCGCCACCCCGGCTCGATGGTTCAGCAAGCTAACGCGACGGTCGGCCACGACTCAACGGGTCCTGGCGTGCCAGACCTGCAACGGTTCGTCAGTTTCCTTATTCTTAGTGGCTGAAAAGACTCCCCAGGACCGCGGGGGCGAGTTGTCGGCGCTCCCTTCGAACAGCAACACCGGAACGTATTGGAGCCATCGTGGCTGACTCTCGGAACGATCCCTTCGGCGCTCTGTCCCATGCGGAGCTACCCGAAGGAACCACCGCCTTCTACCGTCTCGCCAAGCTCGAGGAGGACGGTCTCGTACCGTCCCTCGACCGTCTCCCCTTCTCCATCCGCATCCTCCTCGAGAATGCGTTGCGCCACGCGGGCGGCCCCTACGTGACCGAAGAGCAGGTGCGCGCCGTCGCGGGCTGGAGCCCCACGAGCGCCGGTGCGGACTTCCCGTTCATGCCGAGCCGGGTGGTTCTCCAGGACTTCACGGGTGTGCCGGCCGTGGTGGACTTCGCCGCGATGCGTGATGGGCTGGCCGAGCTCGGCGGCGATCCGGCCAAGATCAATCCGGTGGTTCCCGGCGACCTCGTGATCGACCACTCGGTCCAGGTCGACTTCTTCGGAAGCGCCGACGCCTTCCGGCTGAACGTGGAGCGCGAGTTCCAGCGCAACCACGAGCGCTACGCCCTGCTGCGCTGGGCACAGGAAGCCTTCGACGGCTTCTCCGTGGTCCCTCCGGGCACGGGGATCGTCCATCAGGTGAACCTGGAGTACCTGGCCTCGGTGGTGCACCGCCGGCAGCACGACGGCTCGTGGCTGGCCTACCCCGACACGCTCGTCGGCACCGACTCCCACACGACCATGATCAACGGCCTCGGCGTGGTCGGCTGGGGTGTCGGCGGGATCGAGGCCGAAGCGGTCATGCTCGGCCAGCCCTACTACATGCTGCTTCCCGAGGTCGTGGGTGTGAAGTTCACCGGCGCTCTCCCCGAGGGCGCCACCGCGACCGACCTGGTGCTTTGCGTGACCGAACTCCTGCGAAAGCACGGCGTGGTGGGTCGCTTCGTAGAGTACTACGGCCACGGCCTGAGCAGCCTTACGCTGCCGGACAAGGCTACGCTGGCGAACATGTCTCCGGAGTACGGCGCCACGATCGGATTCTTCCCGGTCGACGCCGAGGCGCTCCGGTATCTGAGGGGGACCGGACGGAGCCCGGAGCTCGTGGAACGGGTCGAGCGCATCACCAAGGAGCTGGGGCTGTTCCGGACGGACGACACGCCGGATCCCGAGTACACATCGAGCCTGGAGCTCGACCTGTCGAGCGTCGTCCCGAGCCTCGCGGGGCCGAAGCGCCCGCAGGACCGCATCCCGATGAAGGACCTCAGGCGAGCCTTCGAGCGGGACCTCCCTGGCCTCGTACCCTCGGGCTTCAGCCTCCCGGCCCCCCCGACCGCCCCCGGCGAGGGCGGCCAGCGCTCGGCCGAGAGCTGGGCGGGCGAAGGTGGGAACGTCCCCGTGAAGGTGGGCGAGCGAGTCATGTCCGCGAAGGGCGCGAGCGGGACTCCCAGCCGTGCCACGTCGATCGAGCTGAACGGCAAGGCCGCCGAGATCGGCGACGGCACGATCGTCATCGCCGCCATCACCAGTTGCACGAACACGTCCAACCCGTCGGTGATGGTGGGAGCCGGGCTTCTCGCCCGGAAGGCCGTGGAGCGGGGCCTCAGCGTGCCGCCCTGGGTCAAGACGAGCATGGCGCCCGGTTCCAAGGTCGTGACCGACTACCTTGCCACGTCGGGGCTGACCGAGCCGCTTGACGCGCTCGGATTCCAGGTGGTGGGCTACGGCTGCACCACCTGCATCGGCAACAGCGGCCCACTTCCCGACGCGATCCAGGAGGCGGTCAAGGACAAAGGGCTCGTGGTGGCATCGGTCCTTTCGGGAAACCGGAACTTCGAGGCCCGCATCCACCCGTTCGTGCGGGCCAACTACCTCGCCTCGCCGCCGCTCGTTGTGGCGTACGCGCTGGCCGGCCGCATCGACATCGACCTCTACAACGAGCCACTCGGCCACGACCGCGAAGGCAAGCCGGTCTTCCTGGCCGACCTGTGGCCCTCCTCCGAGGAGGTCCGCCATACCGTGGAGACGGCGCTCGAGCCGGAGATGTACTCGCGCCGCTACGCGGAGGTCTTCGAGGGCGACGAAAACTGGCGGGCCCTGCCGTTGCCCGAGGAGAGCAGCCTCTACGCGTGGGACCCCGAGTCGACGTACATCCGGTGTCCTCCCTTCTTCCAGGGGATGCCGCCCGATGTGCCCGAGGTCTCCGACATCCGGAGCGCCCGGGTGCTCGCGCTCCTCGGACAGTCGGTCACGACCGACCACATCTCGCCTGCGGGAGCGATCCCGAAGGACGAGCCGGCCGGACGCTATCTGCGGAAGCACGATGTGAAGGTGCTCGACTTCAACACCTTCGGATCCCGGCGTGGAAACCACGAGGTCATGATGCGAGGCACCTTCGGCAACGTCCGCATCAAGAACCGCCTTCTGGACGGTAAGGAAGGCGGATATACGATCCACTTCCCGACCGACGAGGTCCTGCCGATCTACGACGCCGCGATGCGCTACGAGGAGGACGGCACGCCGCTCGTCGTCGTCGCCGGCAAGGAATACGGCACGGGCAGCTCCCGCGACTGGGCGGCCAAGGGCACGATCCTCCTGGGCGTGAGCGCCGTCCTGGCGGAGAGCTTCGAGCGCATCCACCGCAGCAACCTCGTTGGGATGGGCGTGCTCCCCCTGGAGTTCGTGGACGGAGAGAGCGCCGAGTCGCTCGGGCTCACGGGGCGCGAGACATTCGACATGACGGGCATCGCCGACCGCCTGGGTCCGGGATCGCAGGTGGACGTGACGGCTACCGCGGAGGACGGGACCGAGACCCGGTTCCACGCCAAAGCGCGGTTGGATTCGGAGGTGGATGTCGAGTACTACCGGAACGGAGGCATCCTACAGACGGTGCTCAGGAAGATGGCGCGCGGAGAGATGTGACGAGCCTCGCTTCGCCGGAGCGTGACCCACCCGAGGGAGAGAACCGAATGCCTGACAAGGAGCTGGTCCACTACGAGGTTCGCGACAAGGTCGCCGTGCTCACGCTCGACGACCCCCCGGCGAACACCTACACCCACGACATGATGCGCGATCTGGACGGCCGCATCGTGCAGGCTCGTTTCGACGAGCAGGTCGAGGTGATCGTCATCGTCGGCGCGGGCGAGAAGTTTTTCTGTGCCGGGGCCGACATCGGCATGCTCAACGCGGTGACCCCGAGCTTCAAGTACTGCTTCTGTCTGCACGCCAACGAAACCCTCAACCGGCTGGAGCACACCCCGAAGCTGGTCATCGCCGCGCTCAACGGGCACACGGTCGGCGGCGGCCTCGAGATCGCGATGGCCGCCGACATGCGCATCGCCCGCCGCGACGGCGGCAAGTGCGGGCTTCCAGAGGTCACGCTGGGCGTTCTGCCCGGCACCGGTGGTACGCAACGCCTTGTGCGCAACGTGGGAAAGGCCAAGGCCATCGAGCTCATGGCGACCGGCCGTGTGTTCGATTTCGAGGAGGCCGAGCGGCTCGGCCTGATCAATGAGGTCGTCGCGGCGGACAGCCGCGAAGACTTCCTGGACAAGGTGCTCGAGTACGCTTCCCAGTTCACGACGCCGAACAAGGCCGTCAAGGCGGTCGGTCTCATCAAGCGGTCGGTTCAGACCGGCTCGGAGCTTCCCTTCGAGATGGCGCTCACGCTCGAGCGCGAGCTCCAGCAGCAGCTCTTCGCCAGCCAGGACGCCAAGGAAGGGCTCGCCGCGTACGTGGAGAAGCGGAAGCCCGAGTTCAAGGGTCGGTGAGGCGCGTCACGCCATGCCGGACGGCCCGAGTATGACGCCCACGATCCCCGACCGGCTCTGGATCGCCAACAGCTGGGCGGACGCCGCCGCGGGCGGCACGTTCCCGACCTCGAATCCAGCCACGGGTGAGGTCGTCGCCCGGGTGGCGGCAGCCGAGGCCGAAGACGTGGACCGCGCGGTTCAGGCCGCGCGGGAAGCGATGGCCGACCCGGAGTGGCGCCGCATGAACCCGCACCGACGCTCCGAGCTCCTCTGGAAGCTCGCCGACGCGATCGAGGCGGAGGCCGACGAGCTCGCGGCTCTGGAGACGCTGGACAACGGCAAGACGTACTTCGAGTCGCGGAAGGTCGACCTGCCCAGCGTCGTCGAGAACTTCCGCTACTTCGCCGGAATGGCCGACAAGATCCAGGGAGCTACGATCCCGGTCGCCGGGCCGTTCCTCAACTATACCCTCCGCGAGCCCGTGGGCGTGGTGGGCTGCATCGTACCGTGGAACTTCCCGCTCTCGCTGGCGGCATGGAAGGTGGCCCCGGCGCTCGCGTGCGGAAACGCGGTCGTGCTCAAGCCGGCCGAGCAGACGCCGCTTACCGCCCTGCGGCTCGGTGAGCTGGCGGCGAGCGTGGGCTTCCCTGCCGGGGGTGCTCAACGTCGTCCCCGGCTTCGGAGAGACCGCGGGTGCGGCGCTCGTCCGCCATCCGGACGTGGACGCCATCGCCTTCACGGGCTCGACCTCGGTCGGCAAGACGATCCTGCGCGAGGCGGCCGAGACGCTCAAGAAGGTCTCGCTCGAGCTGGGAGGAAAGTCACCCAACATCGTCTTCGCGGACGCTGACCTGGGGGACGCGGTACGTGGTGCGTCCACAGGCATCTTCTACGGCAAAGGCGAGGTGTGCGCCGCCGGGTCCAGGATTCTCGTGGAGCGGTCCGTCTACGACGACTTCGTGGAAGCCATGGCCGCACGCGCCGAGAAGATGACGGTCGGCGACCCCATGAGCCGCGATGCGCGCCTGGGGGCGATCGTGAGCGAGGAGCAACTCGAGCGCGTGCTCGGCTACGTGGAGTCGGGCAAAGCCGACGGAGCCCGCCTCGTCGCCGGAGGCGAGCGTGCCACCGTGGACGGACGGGGGAACTTCGTGACCGCGACGGTCTTCGCGGACGTGGACCCGGACATGAAGATCGCGCAGGAGGAGATCTTCGGTCCGGTGGCGGCCCTCATCCCCTTCGAGGACCTGGACGACGCCGTACGCACGGCCAACCGGACCATCTACGGCCTGGCGGCAGGCATCTGGACTCGAGACATCGGCAAGGCGCACCGGGTGGCGTCGGAGGTCCACGCGGGTACCGTGTGGGTCAACACATACAACCAGTACGACTCCGGCTCCCCGTTCGGCGGCTACAAGCAGAGCGGATTCGGCCGGGACCTCGGCTACGAGGCCGCGCTGGAGAAGTACACGCAGGTAAAGAGCGTCTGGGTGGCGATCGACCGCTAGCGGGTAGGCGACCAAGGGAGTATCCGGAGTATGCACGAAGCGTGGATCATCGACGGGGTACGCACGCCCATCGGGCGCCACGGAGGCGCGCTCGCACCCGTGCGCCCCGACGATCTGGCAGCCCTGGTCATCGACGCCCTCCTCCAACGGACGGAGCTCGATCCCACGACGATCGACGACGTCCTGTTCGGCTGCATCAATCAGGCGGGCGAAGACAACCGCAACGTCGCGCGCATGGCCGCTCTGCGGGCCGGCCTCCCGGTGAGGGTGCCGGCCCAGACCATCAATCGCCTGTGCGGCTCGGGTCTGCAGACCGTGGCCTCGGCCTTCCACGCGCTCGGGACCGGCGAGGGCGACATCTTCATCGCCGGGGGCGTCGAGAGCATGAGCCGCGCCCCCTATGTAATGCTCAAGCCCGAATCGGGTTACGCGCGCGGCGTGCCCGAGGTGGCCGACACCGTGCTCGGGTGGCGATTCCCCAATCCGGCCTTCACCCCCGAGTGGACGATCGGCCTGGGGGAGACCGCCGAGGTGATCGCCGAGGAGTTCGACGTCTCCCGTGACGAGCAGGACGCCTTCGCGGCGGAAAGCCAGCGGCGCACGGCCGCTGCGATGAAGGCGGGTCGCTTCGCGAAGGAGATCGTTCCCGTTCGCGTACCTCGCCGCAAGGCGGAACCCCTGGTTGTCGACACCGACGAGCATCCGCGCCCCGGAACCACGAGAAGCGCGCTGGCGCGGCTCCGTCCAGTCTTCCGGGAAGGGGGTTCGGTCACGGCGGGCAACTCCTCGGGCATCAATGACGGTGCGGCAGCGCTCCTCGTCGTGTCGGCCGAGCGGGCCCGCGCCCTCGGGCTCGAGCCGATGGCCCGCATCATCGCCACGGGCGTAGCGGGTGTGGAACCGCACCGCATGGGCATCGGGCCCGTGCCGGCGACGCGTATCGCTCTGAAGCGCGCCGGGTGGCGGGCCGGGGATCTCGACCTCATCGAGCTGAACGAGGCGTTCGCCGCCCAGGCGATCCCATGCATGCGGGAGCTCGAGCTGGACGCGCAGGCCGTGAACGTGAACGGAGGGGCCATCGCCCTCGGACACCCGGTGGGGTGCTCGGGCGCGCGCATCCTGGTGACGCTCTTGCACGAGATGGCGCGCAGGGACGCCCGCCGTGGCCTGGCGACGATGTGCATCGGTGTCGGCCAGGGAATCGCGCTGCTCGTGGAGCGCGCGTGAGCGTCGTCGAGCGCGTCGCCGTGCTCGGCGCAGGCACGATGGGCCACGGTATCGCCCAGGTCGCGGCCACCGCCGGCTGCGAGGTCGCGTTGCACGACGTGGACGGCCAGGCCATCGGCAGAGGTCTGACGAGCATCCGAGAGAACCTGGACAAGGGCGTGAGCCTCGGAAAGGTCACAGCTCCGGCCCGCGAAGCCGCGCTCGGCCGCATCCGGGCGGTCACGTCTCTGCCCGCGGCCGTCACCGACGCCGATCTGGTCGTCGAAGCCGCTCCGGAATCGCTCGCGCTGAAGCAAGAGATCTTCCGCTTGGTCGATGCGGCCGCGCCCGCCGACGCGATCCTCGCCACGAACACGTCCTCGCTGAGCGTCGGGAAGATCAGCGAGGTGCTGGCGAACCCGGCCCGTTTCCTGGGCCTCCACTTCTTCAACCCCGTCCACCTCATGAAGCTGGTGGAGGTCGTGCGGGGTCCAGCGACAGCCGAAGGCACGCTGGAGACCGCGGTAGCGCTCGTCCGCCGGCTCGGCAAGGAGCCGGTGGTGGTGAAGGACGCGCCCGGTTTCGCGTCGTCGCGTCTGGGCATCGCGCTCGGCATGGAGGCGATCCGCATGGTGGAGCAGGGCGTAGCTGCGGCGGAGGACATCGATCGGGTGATGGAGATGGGCTACCGCCACCCGGTGGGTCCACTCAAGCTGACCGATCTGGTGGGCCTCGACGTGCGCCTGGACATCGCCGACTACCTGCATCGCACGCTCGGATCCGAGGCCTTCCGGCCACCCCGGCTCCTGAGGCGCATGGTAGCCGAGGGCAAGCTCGGCAGGAAGTCCGGACAGGGCTTCTACCGGTGGGACGACGAATGAGCGGCGCGCCGCTCCTCGTCGGGAAACGCGACGACGCGGTCGCCGTGGTCACGCTCAACCGCCCCGACAAGCTCAACGCGATGAACGCCGAGCTCCGTGGGCTGCTCATGGACGCCTTCGACGCGCTCGCGGACGACGACGACGTCAAGGTAGTGGTCCTCTGCGGCGCGGGAGACGAGGCCTTCGTCGCCGGAGCGGACGTCTCGGAGTTCGCGGCGCGTACGCCCGAGGAGCAGCGAGCCGTCTACGCCCGGCGCAGGATCTACGAAACGGTAGCCGACTTCCCCAAGCCCGTTATCGCGGCGATCCACGGGCACTGTCTCGGTGGCGGCTGCGAGCTGGCCCTGGCCTGCGACGTCCGCGTGGCCGACACCACGGCCCGTATCGGGCAACCAGAGATCCGCATCGGCCTCATCCCGGGCGGCGGCGGCACCCAGCGCCTCGCCCGACTCGTGGGGCCCGGCCAGACGCTGCGCATGGTCCTCAGCGGCGACCCGCTCGACGCGGCCGAAGCGCATCGCATCGGTCTGGTCGAGATGCTCACCGAAGAGGGCCAGCACCTCCAGACGGCGCTCGAGCTCGCCCTTCGAATGGCCCGCTGGAGTCCCGTGGCGCTCGGGACGGCGAAGAGGGCGGTGCGCGCGGCGTTCGAGCGACCGCTTTCGGACGGGTTGGCGCGTGAGCGGGAGCTCTTCCTGGAAGCGTTCGCGTCGGAGGACGGGCAAGAGGGCGTGCGCGCCTTCGTCGAGAAGCGCCGGCCCGAGTTCAAAGGCCGCTGAGCCGGGTGCGGGCGTGCGGTCGAAGGTCCGCAGGGGCGCCTCGACCACGAAATACTGCCTCGCGTTCCCGAGTGTCCCGTCGCTCACGAACTGGGGCAACGAGGACCAGTGCACGAGCTCCAGCTTCGTCGCGAAGAAGCGCCGGACGGTCCGGAGGTGAACAGAAGCACACCTCCGACATCCAGTGGTCAAGGTCACGATAGAACCAGGGACCGTCCCCTGGTGCCACGCCGCCGAGGCCGGACGCGACCCTGGAGGCTGCGCGACGCGGCCGGAGGCGATATCGTGGCAGGCCGACCGGGCCCTCGACCGTAGGTAGGAGCGACGAGCATGTCACTGCGTAGCGCACGTTTCCTCACCGCCTCGTACATCGTGCTCATGGCCGTCGCCGTGGTGTGGCCCGGTGCGGTGCCTGCGTCACGGATCCGCCCGTTCGTGCTGGGACTCCCCTTCTCTTTCTTCTGGCCCGCCGCCTGGGTCGCCCTCGGCGCTCCGGTCCTCTACCTGCTGGACCGGGTCGAGCGCCGCCATCGCGACGGCCGGTGACGGAAGGCCGTCGCTGATGGACCGCTGGGTTCTCGTCACGGGCATCATCGGGCTCTACCTGGCCGCGACCCTCGTCATCGGCCTGCTGGCTGGCCGCCGCGCGTCGCACTCGGTGGCCGGATACGTCGCGGCGGACCGCAGCTTCGGGCTCCTCGTGATGTACTTCGTCACGGGCGCGACCGTGTTCAGCTCCTTCGCGTTCCTGGGCGGGCCAGGGTGGGCCTATTCACGGGGCGCAGCCGCCTTCTACATCCTCTCGTACGGGGCCCTGGGGATGGCCCCCTTCTACTGGATGGGCCCACGTGCGGCGGCGCTCGGGCGCCGGCATGGATTCGTCACGCAGGCGCAGCTCCTGCGCGGCCGATTTCCGTCCCGAGGCCTCTCGGCGCTGGTCGCCCTCATGAGCCTCGTGGCGTTCGTGCCGTACGTGACCATCCAGATCCGCGGCGCCGGCATCGTGATCGAGGCCGTCACCGAGGGCCACGTCCCACTCTGGCTGGGCGCGCTCGTGGCGTACGGTATCGTGATCGTCTACGTGCTCGTCAGCGGTGCGATGGCGGTGGGATGGACGAACACCTTCCAGGGAATCGTCATGGTGGCGATCGCCTGGACGCTCGGCCTCTACCTGCCCTACCACCTCTACGGTGGCGTGGGAGCGATGTTCGAGCGTATCGCCGCCGCGAGGCCCGAGATGCTCACGCCTCCCGGACTCACCGCCTCGGGCGATCCGTGGAGCTGGGGGGCGTACTCGACCTTCATCCTGGTGAGCGCCGTCGGACTGATGATGTGGCCGCATCTGTTCATGAAGGCATTCACGGCGCGCGACGACGATACGCTCCGCCGCACGGTGATCCTCTTCCCCACCTTCCAGCTTTTCCTCATCCCGGTCTTCCTGATCGGCTTCGCGGGTGTGCTCTTCCCCGAGTCGCCGAGCGACCCGGACTTCATCCTGCCCTTCATGATCTTACGCACCCACCTGCCCGTGCTGGTCGTCGGGCTCTTCTGCGCTGGCGCTCTCTCGGCCTCCATGTCTACGGGCGACGCCCTCCTGCACGCCGCCGCGTCCATCGTCGTGGAGGACGGCATCGGACCCTTCCGGAGCTTGAGCGACGGCACTCAGCGCGTCCTGATGCGCCTGCTCGTGATCGGCGTCGGGGCGCTGGCATACGCCGGCGCGCTGGACGCGCGCTCCTCGCTCGTCCAGCTTCTCGCCACCGCGTACGGAATCATCTCGCAGCTCGCGCCGCCCATCGTGGCCGCGATGTACTGGAGGCGCGCGACGACCGCCGGGGTCGTGGCGGGGCTCCTCGCCGGATGGGCCACCGCGGGGTTCTTCTATCTGAATCCGGCCCTGAAGCCTTTCGGTATGCACGAAGGTATCCTGGGTCTGATCGTTCACGTTCCCGTGCTGATCGCGGTTAGCCTGGCGACACGGTCCCAGGACCCCGAGCACGTCGAAGCCTTCGTAGGATCCGTCCATGACGCATGACGATCGTCGGCCGACTCGAGAGCGTCTCGATGCCCTTCGCACGCGCATCCGCGAGGTCGACCGAGAGTTGATCCGCCTCGTCGGCCAACGCCGCGAGCTGGTGCTGGACATCGGACGGCTCAAGGGGGAGTTGGGCCTGCCCGTGCTCGACCCACCTCAGGAGGCAAGAGTCGTGCGCAGGGCCGCGGAGACGGCTCGGGAGCTCGGCGTGGACGAGGAGCTCACTCGGGACGTGATCTGGCGCATCATCGCATCGGCCAGGGACGTGCAGGAGGGGCGGACCTCATGGGGCCCGCCCCTCCCGGAAGATGAACGCTGAGGCCGCCGATCAGTCGGCGCGGTGCAGCTGCCTGCTGACGTCGAGCGACGCGACGACCCGATCGGAGTCCCCCACGGGCACGCGCACCGGAAACGTCTCGCCCGGTGGGGTCACCCCGCGAATGAGGTGGGGATTGAGCTTGCGCAGCACCTGCGTCGTCAGACCCAGGCTGTGCGCTACGCTCGCCAGCGTCGTCCCGCCGGGCACGAAGACTCGATCGTACCGGTAGGGCGCGACCTCGTTGCTCTCGAACCCGAACGCATCCGCGTACTGCGCCAGGTAGGTCGCCGCGACCATGCGCGGCACGTAGTCCCGAGTCTCCGGAGGCAGGTAGCCGATCACCTTCCAGTACAGGCTCTCGTCGCCGGAGCGGCCATCGGCGTAGCGCTGGAGGACGCGGTCCAGGCGACCCGGCCCAGCGTTGTAGGCCGCCGCCGCCAGGTACCATGAGCCGTAGCGATCATGCAGCCACTGCAGGTAGTCCAGCGCCGCGTCCGTGGCCCGCACGGGGTCACGACGCTCGTCCACCCATTCGTCGACGCGGAGCCCGCACTGGAGCGCAGTGGGAACCATCAGCTGCCAGATACCCACCGCGGAGGCACCGGAGACCGCTCGGGGCTTGAGCCCCGACTCCATCATGGCCAGGTAGAGGAGATCTTCCGGCATGCCCCGCTCTCTCAGCTTCCTGCGGATGATGCCGGCGTAGAGACCTTCCCGGTCCAGGAGCTCCTGGAAGATCGGCCGTTGGTCGGTCCGGAACCGATGGACCCACTTCTCCACGCGGGCGTTCATGTGGAGAGGAAGGACCGGAGCCGCGGCGGCATGCACGGCGCTCTCGTCCGCCGGTGGGGGTCGCTCGTCCGGACGAGCTCGGTCGCCGCGTCCCGTGAACAGGAGCGGAACCGCCAGAACCGGGAGCCACCGCCACGACGGTGCGGTCACCGAAGTGCCGCTGCTATGCCAGAGCTCCGTGAGAGAGCCCAATCTATTCAGACGAGCCCGCTTGCGCGCTTCGGGCCCGCGATGGTCGACGATGTTCATCGTCCACCTCCCTTGCGTACTCTCTGCCCAGTGAACCGCGGAAACGCTGACTTCGGATCAGAGGGGAGAGTTGGGGGGGATGGGCGTCGTTCCGATGCCGTCGAAGTCGGCATGGAGCCGCGCCCGGCTTGCGCGAGAGGTCAACACATGGTGTAGAACGCCCGGAACCTCGCGCAGGTTCCCTCCACGATATGGAAAAAGTCCGGCGCGCGGGCCATGCCGTGCGCCGGACCTTCACGGATCGCGGACTGTTGCCTATTCCGAGGGGTAGACCGAAATCACCTGCTTACGGCGAAGGCGCTCGAACTTCACAACGCCGTCAGTGGTCGCGAACAGAGAATCGTCACCGGCCCGCCGGACGTTCCGTCCGGGATGGAACCGTGTCCCACGCTGGCGCACGAGGATACTGCCCGCACGCACGGGCTGTCCTCCGAAGCGCTTGACGCCGAGTCGTTGGGCGTTGCTGTCGCGCCCGTTTCGGCTCGAGCCTCCCGCTTTCTTATGTGCCATAGGTCGCTTCCGTCTCTCGTTTCGGGCCTGGACGAGGCGCTCAGGCGAGCGCGACCTCGTCGACCCGGATCTCGGTGAAGCCCTGTCGATGGCCCTGCTTCTTGCGGTAGCCCTTACGACGCTT
Organism: uncultured Gemmatimonadales bacterium; assembly: GCA_963751265.1. Classification (GTDB taxonomy): domain Bacteria; phylum Gemmatimonadota; class Gemmatimonadetes; order Longimicrobiales; family Gaopeijiaceae; genus SZUA-318. Next base: position 133,799 of record CAVVTU010000013.1, read on the forward strand.
GCGCTTGAAGACGATGATCTTGCGATCACGTCCGTGACGGAGAACCTCCGCCTTCACGCTGGCGCCATCCACGACAGGCGTACCGACCCGCACGTCCTCTTCCCCGTCCCCGGTGAGGAGCACCTGGTCGAACGTCACAACGTCGCCAGGCTCCGCTTCGAGGCTGGGGATACGCAGGCGTGCTCCAGGCTCGGCCCGGAACTGCTTGCCACCGGTTTCGAATACCGCGTACATACAGATTCCCGATCGCAGGGTCGGATATTCAGCATCAGCCATAAAATTTCAACGTAGACCGACGAGCGGTCAAGGCGTCCCCCGAGATTCACCCGCTCAGATGGCCACGTACTTCTCCGTCACGTCGGTCTCGGCCGGCCCGGACAGCAGCCGGAACTCGTCCTGGCGCATCAGTGGATCGTCCCTCAAGTCCAGCTCGAGGCGGGTGCGGGTCCGCAGACGCTTGAGGAAGTCCGGCTCCTCCTCCATGACCTGCAGCGCCACCTCCGGGTGGACACGCACCACGATCCGGCGCTCCTCCTTGGTGGAGGCCGCCCGTCTGAGGCTGCGCTCGATCCGGCGGACCACGGTCGCTGCCGTGTAGATACGGCCCGATCCGCCGCACAGAGAGCAGATTTCGGTGAGCGATTGGAAGAGGGACGGCCGCACCCGCTGCCTCGTCATCTCGATCAGACCGAGGTCGGAGACCTCGAACGCCTTCGTCCTCGCTCGATCGCGGCCCAGGGCGCTCCGCAGCTCGTGCACGACCTTGTCCCGGTTTTCCTGGGACTCCATGTCGATGAAGTCCACCACGATGATCCCGCCGACGTCTCGGAGGCGAAGCTGGCGAGCGACCTCCCGGGCCGCGTCCAGGTTCGTGCGCAGGATCGTCTGCTCCGGGTCCTTCTTGCCCTTGCCCGTGAACCGTCCCGTGTTGACGTCGATCGAGACCAGTGCCTCGGTCGGCTCGATGACGAGGTGGCCCCCCGACTTCAGTCCAACCTTGCGGCGAAACGTCTGCTGGATCTCGTCCTCGACCCCATAGCGGTCGAAGAGTGGGTCCGGGCCACCGTGGAAGTGCAGGCGATCCATCAGATCCGGGTCGACGCTCTTCACATACTCGGTGACTTCGTTGTAGATCGCTTTCGAGTCGATGCGGAGCGCGTCGAACTTGTCGCTGAACAGGTCCCGGATGACGCCGCTGATCAGCTTCGCCTCGCGGTGGACCGCGGAGGGCGGCTGCTGGGATTCGGCCCTGCGCTGGATCTTCTTCCACTGTGCGTGGAGGCGCTTGAACTCGTTGTCGAGGGTACCCCGATTCACCTCCTCGCCCACGGTGCGGATGATGATTCCTCCGCTGTCCTTGGGCAGGATCTCCTTGCCCATCCTACGGAGCTTCGCCCGCTGATCCCGTCCCTCGATCTTACGGCTCACGCCGACGTGGGACGAGGCGTATGGCATGTAGACCAGGAAGCGCCCGGGAAGCGAGACCTGCGCGGTGAGGCGTGGTCCCTTCGTACTGATCGGCTCCTTCGTGACCTGGACCAGGATCTGCTGGCCCTTTTTGACATGATCCTGGATGGGTGGGTATTTGCGGCTTCGCCGGCGGCGTCCGCCGTTGCCGTTCCCGTTGTCGTCTTCGTCCTCCAGGTCGTCGTCCTCGAAGTTGAGGTCCGACGCATGCAGGAAGCCGGCCTTCTCCGTGCCGATGTCCACGAAGGCCGCCTGGATCCCGGGCAGCACCGCATCGACGCGGCCCAGGAAGATGTCGCCGACGATCCGTTCCCGATCGGGACGATCGAACATGATCTCGACGAGCTGGTCGTCTTCAAGCAGCGCGACCCACGACTCCTGCGGCGTGGCGCTCACAAGGATTTCTCGCCTCACAACGTCTCTCTCCGCTTCTCGAGTCGGCTCCGCGCACACCCGCCTCGGTGCTCCGGGCACGTCCCGGCCCCGTCCCCTCGACCACCGTCACGGCCGAAGAAGCGGGGGTCGGCGACCGCCCGGCGCTACTGGCTCGCGGCCCGACTTCTGTCAGAAGCTATGAGCCTCGATTGACTCCCCTGTCGATCGAGGCGGTGAATTCAAAGCAGGGTCGGCCATCACCTCCGTCAACAGGTGACGGCCGATGACCAACCGCTGAATCTCGTTGGTGCCTTCTCCGATCTCACACACCTTGGCATCGCGCATCATGCGCTCCACCGGATACTCGCTCGTATACCCCACGCCGCCAAGGACCTGGATGGCATCCAGGGTCGCACGCATCGCCAATTCCGAGCAGAAGAGCTTCGCCATCGCGGCCTCTTTGGAAAAGGGCTCACCTCGTTCCTTCAGCCACGCGGCGTGATACGTCAGGTGCCTTCCCGCCTCGATGTCCGTCGCGATGTCGACGAGCTTGAACTGGACTTGCTGAAGATCCCAGATCCTCTGGCCGAACTGCTCCCGCTCATCCGCGTAGCGAACGGCGGTCTCGAACGCGCCCTCCGCCAGACCGAGAGACAACGCCGCGATTCCGATGCGGCCAGCGTCCAGCGTCTTCATGAAGTTGATGAACCCCTGACCCTCCCGGCCCAACCGCTGGTCCTCGGGGACCCGGGCCCCCTCGAAATGGAGCTCCCGCGTATCGGAAGCTCTCCATCCCATCTTGTCTTCCTTCCTGCCCGCCCGCACCCCTTCCGTGAACGGAAGGTCGTCCCTGTGGCCGAACCCCACGGCCTTCGCCCGATCCAGGTCGACGGTCGGCTTGCACACCACGAAGCTCGAGATGCCGCGCGTCCCGGCCTCAGGGTCGGTCACCGCCGTCACGGTGAAGATCTCACCCACGCCCGCGTGGGTGATGAAGATCTTCGAGCCGTCCAGGCGATAGCCTCCGTCCTCCCGGACCGCCCTCGTCCGGGTCCCGCTGGAATCGGACCCAGCGCCCGGTTCGGTGAGGCCGAAGCCCCCGAGCACCTCACCCGACGCCAGAGGGGGCACGAAGCGCCGCTTCTGGTCCTCCGTTCCGAACGAGAGGATCGGAGAAGTGCCCAGCGTCGTGTGCGCCGCGACCGTGATCGCGTGGCTCGCGTCGAACCTGGCCAGCTCTTCGATGACGACGATGAAGCTGAGCGTATCGCGTCCCATGCCGCCCAACTCGCGCGGCACCGGGATCCCCAGCCAGCCACGCTCGCCCATCCTCTTCGCGTTCTCCCACAGGAACTCCGCCGACTCGTCGAGATCGGGTGCCACGGGCTCGATCGCCTCACGGCCGAACGCGCGCACCTCGTCCCGGAGTCGGACGTGCTCCGAGCTCAGGTATCGATCCATGGTCCCGGCTCTCTCTCTGGGGAGGGTCTCGCTCACGGCCGGACGCTGCGGCAGCGGTCACATGCACCGCACCGCTCGGGCGCCTCCTCGCCGAAATACGCCAGAAGGGCCCGCCTCCGGCACCCCCGGCCCCGCGCGAAGCGATGGACCGCATCGAGCTTGGCCAGGGCAGACCCGCGCAGTGTGGCCGCGAGGGTCAGGTCGACCCGGGAGCGAACGCCGACCCGAAGCATAGAAGACCCTGAAGGTGCCCCTCCGGTTCCCACCCCTTCGGGTAGGGGCAGGTCGAGGAGACGGACCGCCCCCGTGCGATCGAGAGCCGCCAGGGCCTGAAGAACCTCGCTCGGATGGGCCCAGCGGCCGAGCACTGGTGTCAGGGTCGACGCCCTGACTCGCGCCACCCGGCGCTCGTCCGCCCGGCGGTCGAGAGCGCGATGGAGCCGTCGCAGCACGCCGGTGGCGGGGTGGGCCCGGTCCACGAAGCCCTGGGCGAGCCTGCGGTCACGCCGATGATGAAAGGCGACGCACCTCGCAGGCCTGCCGTCACGCCCCGCTCTGCCGGCTTCCTGATAGTAGGCTTCGAGCGTCCCGGGAAGCTGCGTGTGCACGACCAGGCGCACGTCGGGCTTGTCGATGCCCATCCCGAAGGCGTTGGTCGCCACCACCACGCGACAGTCACCGGCCATGAAGCCTTCCTGGACGCGGGTGCGTTCAGACCCGTCCAGGCCCGCGTGATAGGCCTCCGTCCGCAGCCCGCGCGCCGCCAACGCATCCCGCACGGTCTCCACGGTGCGACGGGTGGGCGCGTAGACGATGGCCGTGCCGGGGACGGAGCGAAGGAGGTCGTACAGCATACGCACGCGCTCCGTGTGCGTGCCGGCCTTCAGGACGGTCCAGGACAGATTCGGCCGGTCGAACGACCGGACCACCCGGACGGGCCGCCGCAAACCGAGGCTCTGGAGGATGTCTTCACGGACCTCGGGCGTGGCCGTCGCGGTGAGCGCGATCACCGGGCAGAAAAGCGTCCTCCCGAGCCGCCCGATCCGGCGGTACGCCGGCCGGAAGTCGTGGCCCCACTGACTGATGCAGTGCGCTTCGTCGATCGCCAGAAGCCGTACGTCCGCACCCGTGAGCATGTCGAGGAAGGGGGCGATCTCCAGGCGTTCCGGGGCAACGAAGAGAACATCCAGCCCACCGCGGGCCGCCCGGGCCGAGAGATCGCGTCGCTCGGTCGTGGACTGGTCCGCGCTCAAGTGTGCGGCGCGAAGCCCCGCGGCCCTAGCCCGGCCGACCTGATCCTCCATGAGGGAAATCAGAGGCGAGACGACCAGCGTGAGTCCTCCGAGGGCGAGCGCCGGGACCTGATAGCAGACGCTCTTGCCTCCTCCCGTCGGCAAGATCCCCAGCGCATCGCGGCCGTCCAGGACCGCACGCACGAGCTCCTCCTGGCCGGGACGGAATCCTGGATAGCCTAGCGAGCGGCGGAGAATCTGGACGGGATCAGTCTGCACCCTGGGGAAGGTGCAGCGGCGCACGGGACGAGGGGATGGCTCGAAAGGGCAACCGCGGGGCCATCCGGCGACAGTGCTGTCGCTCAGCCCCCCTCGGTATCTCCGGTCGGATCCTCCTCCTCGGAGCCTTCGCGCGAGCCCGCATCCCCGCTCCCGGCGCGTGCGAACCGGAGCGAGAACCCTGCGACCAGAAACCCGATCGCCACCCCCACCATCCAGTGGAGCTCGAGGTACATTCCCGCGAGCGCGAGCACGGCGCCGATCGTGAACAAGCGCACCTTCCACTCGAGGAAGCGCGTGTCCGGAGTGCTGGAGGCACGCAGGAAGAAGGCCATCACGATCCGCGCGAGCGACGTTCGAGGAAACGCCGGACGCCCTGGCGGCATGCTTCGCTCCGCCGGGCCTCGACGTTGACGTCGGCCGCCCGGGCGATCCCATCCTCGAAGCCCAGGTCGTCCAACTCGTAGAGCAGGCCCTTCACGAGCGTGAGTGCGGATGCCGGCCGCGCCGCCAGATCCGCGAGGTAGCCGCCCACCTCCTCCTCGAACGACTCGGCCGCGAAGACCCGGTTGACCAGTCCGATCCGCTCCGCTTCGGGAGCCGTGATGCGGTGCCCCCGGGCCACGAGCTCGAACGCGCGTCCCTCCCCGACCTTCCGGCGCAGGATGGCCATGACCATGGCAGGCACGAAGCCGAGGTGGACCTCCGGGTAGCCGAGCTCCGCGTCCGCGCTCGCGAGGACGATGTCACATGCGGTGGCGAGGCCGCAACCTCCTGCGAGCGCCCGGCCTTGCACGACCGCCACGAGCGGCCGCGGGTGGCGGCGCATCCGCACGAACAGGTCGCCCAGGGAGCGCGCGTCGGCCCGGCTCTCCTCTTCCCCCATCTCGGCGACCCGCTCGAGCTCCGTCAGGTCGGCCCCTGAGCAGAAATCGGGTCCGGCCCCACGGAGCGCCACGACGCGAACCGCGCTGTCGGCCGCGGCTCGCTCCAGGCCTTCCTTCAACGCCGTGACGAGCGCTCCGTTCAGCGCGTTCCGCTTCTCGGGCCGGTCGAGCGTCAGCGTGGCGACGCCTCCGCCGACCTCGTACCTCAGGAGCGTGTCAGCCATCGTGGCCCCTCGGCTTCGGTGGTGTCCACCCGGCCGGCACCCTGCCCCGTCCTCGCGCGGCCGCCGCCACGTCGTCGGGCACCTCGATCTCCATGCGAAGGATCGCCGTGCTCAGGACCTTACCCTGAGCGTCGTTCATGAGCGAGACGGTGCCTCCGCCGTCGAGCGCCTCGTGAAGCACGAAGTTGAGAGCGCCGAGGTTCGGAAGCTCGAATCGCTCGACATCGCCCTTCACGATGGTGCCGAAGTGGCGCTTCACCCGCTCGGCGGTGAGCTGCTCGACGAGGAGACCGTACTGGTCGGGGTCGTAGGCGATGACACCCACGTTGGCCGTATCGCCCTTGTCGCCGGAGCGGGCGTGCGCCAGGTGCACGAGGGGAATCCGCGTCATACCTCGCGCACCTCCACGGCCACGTGGGGGTCTACCGCATCCTTGCGCACGAGCGCCGGCCAGAACGCCATGATCTCCTGCACGCGCGGTCTACCCCCGCCGTACCCGGTGACCGTGGGCGGTCCGGTGAGCACGAGCGGGCTGACTTCCCGGGTAAATCGGTCCACGGCCGCGCGATCCCGGCTGCGCACGCCCACACGGAGCTGCACCTCGGGCACGTCGGCGGGCGGCTCGCCCGCGAGGGCCCCATGGGTCGAGTCCCACCCCACGAGCTCGGTGCGGACCTCGTCCAGCGGGAGTCCCAGACGGTCCAGACGCTCGCGCAGCACCGTGTCCGCCGCGCGGGCCTTGGCAACCGCGTCGGGCCAGGCGTACGTCAGCGTGCCGACGGCCTTCCATCCGGCCGAATACGCGATCGAAACCTTGTAGAGATCCGTGGACGCCCGACCCGTGACGCCACGCACGCCGACACGATTCTCGCCCTCGTCGCTAAGACGGAGGGTCGTGAAGTCCGCCACCACGTCGGGCGTCACGTAGGCGCGTGGATCCCCGATCTCGTAGACGATCTGCTCGGTCACCGAGGCGCGTGTCACGCGCCCGCCGCTCCCCGCGTGCTTGGTGACCACGAACGAGCCGTCGGGCCTCGCCTCGATGATCGGGAAACCCACCGTCGCCAGGTCCGGGATCTCCCACCAGTCGGCGAGGCAGTTGCCACCCGTGCTCTGGGCCCCACACTCGTTGATGTGGCCCGCCACGACCCCCGCGGCGACGAGGTCGGCATCCTCTAGGGACCACCCGAACTCGTGGATCATCGGCGCATAGGTGAGCGCCGCGTCGGCGCAGCGCCCCGTGACGACCACGTCGGCGCCCAGAGACAGCGCGCGGACGATCGGCTCCGCCCCCAGGTAGACGTTGGCGCTCTTCACGGCGTCCAGGATGTCCGACAGGGGCCGGCCCGTCTCCATATGCGCCAGAGCATGCCCACCCGCGAGCAGCTCCTCGAGCCGCTCCGTCAGGTCGTCGCCCGTGACGAGGCCAACGCGCGCCCGGCCTTTCACGCCGGCCGACCGACCCGCCTCCATCAGCGCTTCGGCGCACCCTTCCGGGTTCACCCCTCCAGCGTTGGCCAGGACACGGATGCCCCGCTCCACGCACGTCGGGAAGATGCGCTCCATGAGCGGGACGAAGTCCCTAGCGTAGCCCGCGGACGGATCCCGCGCCTTGAGCTTGCGCAGCACGGACATCGTCACCTCGGCCAGATAGTCCAGCATGAGGTAGTCGATCGGTCCGCCCTCGACCTGGCGCACCGGCGCCTCCAGGTCGTCACCCCAGAAGCCCTGGCCTCCCGCGATCCGAATCAGGTCGCGAGCAGAAGCCTCGCCTTCTCGCCTCACGATACCGACCCGGGGAGGTGGAAGGCCCCCACGTGGGGCCCTGGGTTGTTCAGCGAGGCCTTCAGCAGATGGATCAGCGCCGGCCGCACCTCTTCGGGTATCAACACCTCGTCCACGAAGCCGCGTGCGGCAGCGAAGCGGGCGTCGAGCTGTCGCTCGTAGTCGGCGCGAACCGCGTCCATGCGGGCGGTGAGCGCCTCATCGGGCTCATGGCCGTGCGCATCGAGCTCCTCGAGTTGCGCGCTGAAGAGGGCCATCACCGCGCTCTCGCCCTCCATCACCCCCATCCGCCCGGTGGGAAGAGACAGGATGAAGTCGGGGTCGAAGCCCTGGCCCGCCATCGCGTAGTAGCCCGCGCCGGAGGCGTGGTTCACCGTGAGCACGAGCTTCGGCACCGTCGCGGTGGCCATCGCCTCGACGAACTCCGCACCCGCGCGGATGATGCCCGAATGCTCCGCTTCGGTGCCCACCATGAAGCCCGATACGTCCTGGACGAAGAGGAGCGGCGTGCCATGGCGGCTCATCGTCTCGATGAAGTAGGCCACCTTGCGCGCGCTCTCCGTATAGACGATGCCGCCGAAGCGGGGAGGCCCACCCTTCCGGTCCTTGATCATGCCCCGGGCGTTGGCGATCACTCCGACGGCGATCCCACCCAGGAAGCCCGTCGCGCAGATCATCTCGCGGGCGTGGTCCGGCTGGAACTCGTCGAGCTCCTCGCCGTCCAGGATCGTCTCGAGGAGCTGGCGTGTCTCGTACGGCTGACGGTGGTCGGCCGGGAGGATCTCGTAGAGATCTTCGGCCGGCCTGCGGGGCGGCTTGACCTCCCGGGCCCGAGTGCCGGCCGTGCGGGAGGGCAGCTCGGCCACCAGCCGGCGAAGCTCTCTGACACATGTTTCGTCGTCCGGCACGCGAAAATGCGCCACCCCGCTGACCTCGGTATGGACGCGAGCACCGCCGAGCTCCTCGGCTCCCACCGACTGGCCCGTGGCGCCCTTCACGAGGTTCGGGCCGCCGAGGCCCATGAACGAGGTGCCCTCGACCATCAGGATCACGTCGGAGAGCGCAGGCAGGTACGCGCCGCCCGCGATGCACGGTCCCATGACCGCCGCGAGCTGGGGCACACGCAGATAGCGCCGCATGATCGAGTTGTAGTAGAAGAGCCGCGCGGCCCCGTACTGACCAGGGAAGACCCCGCCCTGGTAGGGGAGGTTCACGCCCGCCGAATCGACCAGGTAGATGATGGGAATCCGGCAGCGCATGGCGATCTCCTGGGCGCGGAGCATCTTCGTGATCGTCTCCGGCCACCAGGCCCCCGCCTTGACGGTCGCGTCGTTCGCCACGATCACGACCTCGCGGCCCGCGACCACGCCCACTCCCGTCACCACGCCCCCCGCCGGCGCCTGCCCCTCGTACCGGTCGTGCGCCACCAAGAGCCCCACCTCGAGCCAGGGGGCGCCGTCGTCCAGAAGAAGATCGACCCGCTCGCGGGCGGTGAGCTTGCCCTGCTTGTGCTGGCGTTCGATCCGACCGGCTCCACCACCCTCCATCAGCCGCGTGCGTAGGTCCACCAACTCGGCGCACAGTTCCGCGAGCCGGTCCGGCCCGGATCGACTCATGGCCCCCCCTCCTCCGGCGCCCCTCCGAGCGTCGGGCGTGCGCTCCACCGCCTCACTCGTCCGCGCTCCTGGCCGCAGCCCACTCCCGGATGTAGTCGACGGCCGCCGAGGTCGGCGTGCCCGGCCCGAAGAGACGGCCGACCCCCTTGCCTTCCAGCGCCTCGATGTCCTTCTCGGGAATGATCCCTCCTCCGGTCAGAAGCACGTCCTCGGCGCCGGCCTCGTCGAGGAGGTCCTTGACCCGAGGGAAGAGCGTCATGTGCGCGCCGGAGAGCACCGACATCGCAACCACGTCGACGTCCTCCTGGACAGCGGCCGCGACGATCATCTCGGGCGTCTGGTGCAGGCCCGTGTAGATGACCTCGAAACCGGCATCCCGGAAGGCGCTGGCGACGACTTTCGCGCCGCGATCGTGCCCGTCCAGGCCGGGCTTGGCCACCAGGACCCGGATTTTGCGTTCTTCGGACATTCGTCCGCTCCGTGCTCGAAGGGAATCGGCGAGAGCGAGAGGCGAAGGAATCTAGGAATCCTCGGACGGATGGGGAAACCCGGGCCCGGGCCCGGGCCTTCCGCCCTTCAGATATGCCGCCAGCTCACCCAGGGACGCGATCGTGGGCGCGCGGCCTTCGTGAAGGCGTAACGGATCGAGCAGCACCCCGTGCAGACCGGCACGGGTCGCGCCCAGATAATCCACCGGATAGAGGTCCCCCACGTAGAGGCAGGCCCCCGGTGCGATCCCCAGGCGGCGGCACGCTTCCAGGAAGATGGCCGGGTCAGGCTTCTCCATCCCCACGACGTCGGAATCCATCACGAACTCGAATCGCGACCGGAGGCCCACGTCCCGCAGCACGCCCTCGACCCTCCCGTCCGCGTTGGAGATCACCGCCAGCCGGTAGCCGGCGGCGGCCACCGCGTCCAGCGCCTCTCCGGTCCCGTCCTCCACCCACGTCCAGAGGTGCTCGCGTGCGTGGGCCTCGTGCAGGAGCCGGCCCGCCTCGTCGAGGGCCGCTTCGGGGACCCCCGCTTCACGGAACAGCGTGGAGAAGTAGTCCCGCCACACCTCCGGCTCGGTTCCGAGTGATCCGTCGTCGATCACGTCGTGAAGTCTCCGGCGCGCGAGCCTCTCGGCCCCGCGCACGCCCTCTGCGTCGATCCGGGCACCTGCCGCGCGAAGAATCTCGGCCACCCTGCCCGGATGGACGTAGACGAGGGTGTTGCCCGCGTCGAACAGGACCACCTTCACGCGACCGTTCATGCCGGACTCCACCTCAGGCCTCCGGGGCCAGGGGCCAGGTGATGAGGACGGCCGTCCCCACGTCCGGCTCGCTCATCAGCCGGATCCGTCCTCCGTTCTGGATCACGATCCCGTGCACGGTGGCGAGTCCCAGCCCCGCCGCCACGGCCGGCGGCTTGGTGCTGAAGAAGGGCTCGAACGCACGTGCCATCGCTTCCGGCCCCATCCCACAGCCATCGTCCTCGACGCGGATCTCCACCGTCCCGGGCTCCACGGTCCACGAGGTCCCGTCCCGCCAACTCCGCTCAGCGCCGGGCGGAGCCATACCCACGGTCACTTCCCCCTCACCCGCGATGGCGTCCTCGGCGTTGAGGACCAGGTTGACCAGGATCTGCTCGAGCTGGGTGCGATCCGCGACCACTTCAGCGTCGGCGGGAAGATCGAGCGTCAGCTTCACACGGTCGCCGAGGGCCTTGCGGAGCAACGGTTCCGTCTCTCGAATCGCGCGCGGGACCGACATCCTCCGGGGCTGCGCGAGCTCGCGCCGGGCGAAGGCCAGGAGCTGTCTGGTGAGGCGTGCGCCGCGCACCTGGGCCGATTTGATCTGACGCGCCAACTCGAGGATCTCCCCACGCCCGTCCTCCATGAGGAGCTCGGCCGACACACCCACCGAAGTGAGGATGTTGTTGAACTCGTGCGCCACACCACCCGCCAGTCGCCCGACGGCCTCCAGGCGCTGCGCCTGTTCCATCCGGGATCGGAGGAGTTGGCGGGTCTCCTCGGCCTCCCGCTTTTCGGTGACGTCTCGAACGACGATCTGGAACCCGACGGTGCCGTCGGCCCAGGGCACACGCCCGAGTGAAACGTCGACCCATCGTGGGTACTCGGAGTCGTCTCTGAAGCGGAGGGCGGTTGCTTCACCGTGGCCGCCGGCGAGGAGCGTCGCCGGGTTCCAGTCGTCCCGTGCCCCGACCCAGGCCTCGCCGAGGACGTCCGCCAGACGACGGCCCTTGAGGCGCTCCCGTGGCTGGCCCAGGATCTCCTCCGCCGCGGGGTTGACCGTCAAGATCCCGCCGTCGGCGTCGGTGGCGATGATCCCGTCGGGTGAGTGCTCGAGAAGGTCGGCGAGTCGCTGTTCGTTGGTCCGTGCCGCCATGAGCGCTCGGCCGAGGGAGTCGAGTCCCACCTGTAGGAGCGCCGCCGTGGCGAACATGCTGGCAGAGGTGATGACCACCCAGTACAGCGCTTGTGGCGCGAGCGTCCCCGCCTCGCCCCGCATCACGAGCGAGACGAGTCCGGCCCCGGAGATCGTGAGGGTCGACACCCCGCAGAGCACGAAAGCGACGCGTCCTCCCAGGACCATCCCCGTCGCCGCCACCATCACCGGAAACGCGACCAGTGCCGTACTGGGCAGTCCGAACTGGACGAGCCATGCGTGCAGCTCGAACCAGACCGCGGACAACAGGACCAGGACGCCACCCTGGACCCGACCGCCCCTGACCAGCACCAGGGCTACGACCCCTGCCACTACCACCACCAACTCCGCCGACGCCGCAAACGGTGCGGTGCCGGCCGAGAGGATGCTCAGGTCGGCGCCCAGAGCCACGACGTAGGCCACCGTCGTCACCAGGATGGCGCGCCGAACCCAGCGCTCGAAGATGCCCCGGTCCAGCGGCTCGAGGGTCCGGAGCGATACCGGAACCGAGCGGATCGGCCTCATGAGGAGTGGGCCCGCAGAGGCGACGTACCCAAGCAAGTCAGAAGAACACAGGCTCCTTGTACGAGCCGAAGACCCGTTCCATCGCCTCCCGGATCTCGTAGAGCGTACAATACGCGCGGGCGCACTCGAGGATGCGCGGCACGAGGTTGTCCTCAGTGTGGCACGAGGCTTCCAGCTCCGCGAGCGTACGCTTCACGCGCTCGTCGTCGCGGCGTCCGCGCAGCTCCTCCATGCTGTGGCGCTGACGTTCCTCGACCGTCGGGTCGAGCTTCAGCACGTCGATCTCGATCTTCTCGGAGCCCTCCGCGAATTCGTTCACTCCCACCACGACGCGCGCTCCACGCTCGATGTCGCGCTGCTGGCGCATGGACGAGCGGGCGATCTCCTGCTGGAACCAGCCCTCCTCGATGCCCGGCACGACGCCGCCCATCTCGTCGATCTCCCGGAAGAGCTCGAGGGCTTCTCGCTCCAGCTCGTCGGTCAGCGTCTCCACGTAGTAGGAGCCGGCCAGCGGATCGATCGTATTGGGCACACCCGACTCGAAGGCCAGGACCTGCTGCGTGCGCAACGCGATCCTCACGGCCTTCTCGGTCGGTAGCGCCAACGTCTCGTCCATCGAGTTCGTGTGCAGCGATTGGGTGCCGCCGAGCACCGCGGCCATGGCCTGGTAGGCCACCCGCACGATGTTGTTCTCCGCCTGCTGGGCGGTCAGGCGAGACCCCCGCCGTCTGCGCGTGCGTCCGCAGCCGCCACGACTCGGGGTCCTTCGCCCCGTAGCGCTCCTTCATGCCGCGCGCCCAGATGCGGCGCGCCGCCCGGAACTTGGCGATCTCCTCGAAGAAGTCGTTGTGCACGTCGAAGAAGAACGAGAGCCGGGGCGCGAACGCATCGACGTCGAGGCCGGCCGCGACCGCGCGCTCCACGTACTCGAAACCGTTGCGAAGGGTGAAGGCCAACTCCTGCGCGGCCGTGGAGCCCGCTTCGCGGATGTGGTAACCCGAGATCGAGATCGGGTTGTAGCGAGGGGCGTTGTGGGTGCACCAGTCGAACATGTCGACGATGCAGCGCAGCGCGGGCTTCGGTGGGAAGATCCACGCGTGCTGTGCCTGGTACTCCTTCAGGATGTCGTTCTGGACCGTCCCTCGGAGAATCTCGGGCGAGACCCCTTGCTTCTCCGCCGCGGCCACGTAGAAGCAGAACAGGATGATCGCCGGCCCGTTGATCGTCATCGAGACCGACACCTGGTCCAGCGGGATGCCGTCGAAGAGCCTCTCCATGTCGGCCAGCGACGAGATGGCCACCCCACACACGCCCACCTCACCGAGCGATCGGGGATGGTCGGAGTCGTAGCCCATCAGCGTCGGGAAGTCGAACGCGACCGAGAGGCCGGTCTGGCCCTGCGCCAACAGATACTTGTAGCGCTGGTTGGTCTCGGCTGCGGTGGCGAACCCGGCGAACTGGCGCATGGTCCAGAGCCGCGTCCGATACATGGTGGTGTACGGACCGCGCGTGAACGGGTACTCGCCCGGCAGGCCGAGCGCGTCCTCATAGCCGTCGGCCTCCGCCCGGTCGAGGGGCGTGTAGAGGGGCTTCACCTCTTGGCCGGAGATCGTCGTGAAGAGCGCGTCGCGCTTGGGGACGGCTCCGTACGCCTTCTCCCACTCCGAGAGGCGCTCCTTCAGCTCCTCGATCTCCGCCTCCCGCTCACGGACGAGACGCTCCAGATCGCCGGACCCGGCAAGATGTTTCTCGATCGTCGACATGCATCGCTCCTGAATTCCCGTCCGCATCGCGGGGCGACGGGCACGTGAGACGGCACTGTCGTCCGGAACCCCCGCGTCGAAGGAAGATGTCCAGAGAGCGGGAAGGGGGTCAACGCGCGTCCCGGGAAGGCGCCGAGCTCTCTCAGTCCTGCGGCAGGAGCGCGTGCAGGATCTCGCCCGCTACGGAGTAGGGTGTCGCGGCGCCGTGCTGGACGCGATCGAGACCGCGTTCGAGAAGGGCATCGACCGTCTCGGATCGCCAGGCGACGCGCCTGAGCTCCCGATCCACGACCTCGTGGACGCGTCGGCGCGCGCGCGCACGTCGGCGCGTCGCGAGCCCCCCGCTCTCCTCCAGCCAGACTCGGTGGCGGTCGACCGCCTCGAGAAGCTCGTCCACGCCCTCCCCTGTCTGCGCGACGGTGGCGAGCACGGGGATCTCCCATCCCTCCTGCTCGCCGGCCGCGGCCTCGGGCCGCGGCTCCTTCCGCACCAGACGAGTGAGGTCCACCCCGTGGTGCGCCGGAACGTCACGCAGCGTGTCGCCGGCCCGTAGATGGATCGCCTGGCGGATCTCCTTGAGCAGACGTGGGGCGCCGGCCCGATCCGCCTTGTTCACCACGAAGACGTCGGCGATCTCCATGAGTCCGGCCTTCATCGCCTGGATGGCGTCGCCGGACTCGGGCGTGAGCACGACGACCACCGTGTCGGCCGCGGTCGTGATCTCCAACTCACTCTGACCCACCCCGACGGTCTCCACCAACACGCGCTCGAAGCGGAACGCGTCCATGAGGTCGATGACCTCCTTCGACGTCATCGCCAGCCCCCCGAGAGATCCGCGCGTCGCCATCGATCGGATGAAGATCCCCGGATCCGTGGCCAGGTCGTTCATGCGGATCCTGTCGCCGAGCAGGGCTCCACCCGAGTAGGGCGAGGTCGGGTCCACGGCCACGATGCCGACCCGCTCCTCCCGGGCCCGGTACGCGACGGCCGCCGCCGACACCAGGCTCGACTTGCCGGCCCCGGGCGGGCCGGTGAATCCCACGCGCGCCGCGCTCGGTCCGTCGGCGAGCACGGTGTGCAACAGCGCCTGGAAGCCCGGGCGCTCGTCCTCCACCACCGAGATCGCCCGCGCCAGGGCGGCGATCTTTCCGCTCCGGAAGCGCCCGAGCAGCTCCGCCAGGGACGCCGGGAGGCCGGAGGTCACCCGTGTCACGTTCGCCTCAACGCCATTCATCGGGACGGATCCCTCGAGCGTGTCGGAGCGGGTTCTCCAGAAGGTGGGCCGGCAGGAACAGAACCACGATGAACATCATCAGCGACGCGAAGAGCCCCGCGCCCAGCAGCCACCAGTTGTGCAGCGCCAGGAAGAGGATGGACGTGATGACCGCGGTCGCGGACGCGAAGACGCTCAGAAGAAGGCGCCTGGCGAGAAGGTGGAGGAAGCGCTCCTGCACCTGGATGTCACGCGGATGGATGCGCACGCGAAGCTCCTCGCGCTCCGCGCGGGTCACGAGGTCCCGGACCGAGCGTACGGTGGTCTGCGCCTCGTCGACGAAGTTGCGCGCGATCTGGGCGGGCTGGTGGTGCGTGACGCGCAGGAGCTCGGACTGGTGCTGGCGAACCACGCCCCGGATGAACGCGAGCCCGTCGAAGTTGGGGTCGTAGCGGAAGGCCATGCCCTCCAGGAGCGCAGCCGATCGCAGGAAGTACACGAGCTCCTGGGGAAGCATCAGGGGCCACGTGTAGAAGGTGTCGAGCATCTGACCCACGATCTCTTCGACGATCCGCTGCCGGTTCGTCGTCTTCGCCCGCTCGACGATCCGGAGGATCTCGGTCGCGGCCTCGCGGATCTCGCCCCGCGACACCTCCGGACTGATCATGCCCAGCCGGTACATCTCGTTGATGACGGAGTCGATATCCTCGCGGCCCAGAGCCAGCGCGGCGTTCAGGATCGACTCCCGCGTCCATCGGGGCACCTCGAGCACGGCGCCCCAGTCCAGGACCACGAGCGTTCCGTCGTTCTCGACGAGGAGGTTCCCCGGGTGGGGGTCGGCGTGCATGAAGCCGTCGACCATCATCATCCGCAGGTACACGCCGGTGACCCGCTCCATGACCTGCTTGAACGAGAGACGCCCCGATCGGAAGAGGTCGTGGAGCCGATCGATCTTGGTGCCCTCGCAGTGCTCCATGACCAGGACCCGACGACACGTGAAGTCCGACAGCACCTCGGGCGCCCGCACCCTGCGATCGTTGCGGAAGTTGCGCTGGAAGTGCTCGATGTTCTCTGCTTCCTGTCGGAAGTCCATCTCGGCCCGCACCCTGACGCTGAACTCTCGCACCACGTTCGTGAGCGCCCTGATGTGGTGGTTCGGGAAGACGATGTTGAGCCAGAAGAGGAGGCGGAACGAGATGTCCAGGTCGAGCGCCACGGCCTTCTCGACGCCGGGGCGCAGGACCTTCACGACCACCCGGCGCCCGTTCACGGTCGCGGCATGCACCTGGCCGAGGCTGGCGGCCGCGATGGGCTCGCGCTGGAAGTCCTCGAAGAGCTCGCCGACGGGTGCGTCCTCCTCCTCCTCGATCACGCGCAGGATGGCCTCGGGCGGATCCGGCGGCACCTGGTCCTGGAGCTTCGAGATCTCGGTCAGGTACGGCTCCGGCAGGATATCGGCCCGGGAGCTGAAGAGCTGGGCCAGCTTGATGAACGTCGGGCCGAGTGCCGCCAGGCGGGACGACAGGCGCTCCGCCCGGCGCTGGTGATGTCCGGCGCCGCGCCGCGCGGGCCGGCCAAACAGGACCCACGACTTCCGATCCCGCAGGAACGCCAGGATGAAAGGGGTGAGCCGGAAGAGGACCGAGAAGGTCCGGACCAGACGCTTCACATTAGGTACGCCGAGGCCAGGCCGAGAAGAAGGAAGAACCCGCACATGTCCGTGAAGGTCGTCACGAAGATCGAGGACGCGATCGCGGGGTCGATCCCGAAACGGTCCAGCACGGCGGGAACGAACGACCCGGCGAAGCCAGCCACCACGAGGTTCCCCCACATTGCGGCAAGGACGACGAGTCCAAGGCGCGGGTTGCCGCCCGGCACCAACCAGCTCACGACGGCCGTGGTGGCCCCCAGCGCACCGCCGTTGACCACCCCTACGACCACCTCCCGCAGGACGACCTCCATCGCCCGACTGCTCGCCGCGCCCTCGACGGCGATACTGCGCACGGTCACCGCCAGAGCCTGTGTGCCCGCGTTACCGCCCATGCCGGCGATCACGGGCATGAAGACCGCCAGAATCGAGGCACTCGCGATCGTCTGTTGAAAGTACAAGACCACCCCGGCGGCGGCGAACGCCGTGGCCAGGTTCACGAAGAGCCACGGCAGCCGCGCACGGACGGACTCGAACCAGGTGTGGCGCAGCGCCTCTTCGTCGGGGCCGACACCCGCCAGGCGCAGGATGTCCTCGGTCTGCTCGGCCTCGAGCACGTCGATGACGTCGTCGAAGGTGATCCGTCCGAGCAGCACCCCGAACTCGTTCACCACCGGCACGGCCACCATGTTGTAGCGTGACATGAGCCGGCCGACCTCTTCCTGGTCCAGATCGGGAAGGACGGACGCGGCGACCGGCTCCACGAGCTCCTCCACCCGGTCGCCCGGATCGGAGATCACCAGGTCGTCCAGACGGAGCGTGCCCACCAGTCGGCGGCGCTCGTCCACCACGAAGACCGTGTAGAAGTCCTCGACCTCCCGGCCCTGGACGCGCACCTGTTCGAGCGCCTCCTGGGCCGACAGGGTGCTTTCCACCGAGACCAGCTCGGTGGTCATCAGGCCACCGGCGGTCTCCTCGTCGTAGAGCAGGAGGCCGCGGAGGTCACCGGCTTCGTCGAGGGGGAGCGCCTCGAGGATCCGTCTGCGGTCCTCCGGCTCCAGCTCCCCGATGAGGTCGGCCGCGTCGTCGTCCGGCAAGCTCGTGCAGGAGCTCGGCGCCCTTCTCCGGGTGAAGGATGGCGAGCAGGTCCTCGCGATCCTCCATCTCGACGAGGGTCTCGGACGCGAGCTCGGTCGGAAGCGCGGAGAGGAGGCGGACCTGCTCGTCCTCTTCCAGGGACTCCACGAGGTCTGCCAGATCGGAGGGATGCAGCTCGGCCGCCATCTCGTGGAGGGCGTTCACGTCGCCCTTGGAGATCGCCTCGTCGAGGCGCTCCCGGATCTCCTCGAGATCGAGCGTGCTCATGTCGTCTCTCCGGACGGGCGCTCCAGAACGGACCTCACCAGCGCCTCCTGGTGGACGAACATCGAGCTCTGCTCCCGCTCCGGACCCTCCGGGTGATCGTATCCGAGCACGTGCAGCGTCCCGTGGACGGCGAGCCGGACGAGCTCCTCCTCCACCGTGATGCCGTGCTCCTCGGCCTGACGCCGTGCCTCCTCCACCCCCACGTACACGTCCCCGAGGGGGCGGTCCTCCTCTCCGATCGAGAACGACAGCACGTCGGTCGGCCGGTCGCGGCCCAGGTAGCTCCGGTTCAGGTCACGGATGGCGTCGTCGTCCAGGAGGGTCAGCGAGATCTCGGCGTCGGGCACCTTCTCCACCTCGAGCGTACGCAGCACGGCCGTCTCCAGGCGGGCGCGAGGGGCCTCCGGGAAGCCCTCGAGGTTGATGTGGATCTCCGTCACGACGTGGCTGCTCCAGACGTCTCGGGCCCTTCGTCTTCAGTCGGTTCCTCCGGCTTCCCGGGCCCTTCCCCTCCGGCTTCCTCGTCGGATCGTTCCGCCGGCGCGTCGGTCAGGTGCTTCGTGGCGGGGTAGTCGATTCGGCGGTGCACCACCCCGGTGAGGATCTTCACGAACTGCTCCTTCACCTGGGCGAGCTCTGCCAGGGTCAGGGGCGCATCGTCGAGTTGTCCATCCCCGATCTTGCCGTCGATGATGTTGCCGATCAGGTCGCGCACACGGCCTGGGGTGGGATCCTTGAGCGCGCGAGTCGCCGATTCGCACGAATCTGCCAGCATCACCAGCGCCGTCTCGCGTGACTGCGGCTTCGGCCCGGGATACGAGAAGCGCCCCACATCCACTTCTCCCCCCTCGGCTTCCTCTAGCGCCTTCTCGAAGAAGAAGCCGATGCGCTGTGTTCCGTGGTGCTCGAGGATAAACCGGGTCACGATCTCGGGCACGTTCGCGTCGCGCGCGAGGCGCACGCCCTCGGTGACGTGCTCCCGCACGATCGCCGCCGACGTCTCGGGCTTGAGCTTGTCGTGCGGATTGCGCCCGTCCGGCTGATTCTCCACGAAGTAGTGCGGCTTGAGCATCTTGCCGACGTCGTGGTAGTAGACGCCCACTCGGCACAGGAGCCCGTTGGCTCCGATCGCGTTGGCCGCCGCCTCCGCGAGGTTCGCCACGTTGATCGAGTGGGCGTACGTGCCCGGGGCTTCGAGCGAGAGTCGCTTCAGCAGCGGCCGCGTCGGATCCGCCCACTCGAGCAGCGTCTGGTCGGTCGTGATCCCGGTGAAGAGCTCGAAGACCCAGAGGAAGCCCATGGCCAGGAGCGCCGAGACGGTGGCGTTCCCGGCGGCGTAGAGGCTCCCGCGCGCCACCCCGCCCAGATCCTGGGAGGTCGCCAGGCTGTGGGCCAGGAGCACCAGTCCCGTCGTCGCGGCGATGATGGCGATGGACACCCAGGTCTCGGAGCGGCGCCGGACCGCTCGTACGCTCATGGCCGCCGCCGCTCCTCCCGTCATCACCACGAGCGGCACGCTGTAGCTCGCGAAGGGTGGCAACGACCCTGTGACGGCGGCCAGGACGAGAACCAGCACGAGCGCCATACGCCCGTCCCACAGCACGCCGACGGGAAGTGCCACGAAAGCGATGGGGAGCCACTCGGGCGACAGGTTGTTGCGCGCGATGCCCGCCGCCGCCCCGAAGTAGGCGGTCACGAGGAGCGCGATGAGCGCGACCCACCGGAAGTTGGCGTACACGTCGCGCCGGAAGAAGAAGAGGAGGAGGCCGAAGATGCCCAGCAACATCACGGTCAGGAGCGCCGAGCCCACCAGGGGTACAATGTGGGGGCCCTGAGCCTGCAGGAGCCCCTGGCGCCGCAGCTCCCCCTGGTAGGCGTCGAGCCGGTCGAGCTGCTCCTGCCCGATCGGATCGGCCGCCCGGACGATGGCCTCGCCCTGGAGTACGTTCGCCTTGGTCGTCGGGACCGAGCGCGCCGCGGCGTCGCGGTCCGACTCGGTGGCGACCACGTTGAGCCGATAGCTGTACTCGATGTGACGGATCAGGATCAGGCGCAGGAGATCGGCGACCTCCGGCGGCGTGGACGAAGGGAGAAGGTCGAGCGCGGCGTCGAAGAACTCACGCGCGGTCAGGACCTTGGACAACGGCACCGAACGTTCCGACTGCCCGGGCCCCTCCCCTTCCCTCACCGTGATCGACGCCGTCGTGATGTCCGAAGCCTGTCCCGAATCGAGGACGCCCCGCGGCAGGATCTCCGTCGCTGCGCGCAGCGCGACACGCCGAAGCGTCCGGCGCGTGTCGGAGTCCAGCAGGCGATCGACCTGGGAGGGCGTGGCCAGGATCGAGCCGGCCTCCAGAAAGTGCCTCAGCCCCGCCCGGTCTCCGGCCGCCGCCATCGAATCCACCCGGTCGAAGAAGGTGCGCAGCCGGGCCGCCATCGTGTCCGCCGCCGCCGGCACGAAGTTGAAGGTGGGCGGGACGGATTCCATGGCCAACGCCTTGTCCCGGCTCAGCTCGTCCGGCCCCTTCGGCACGCTGAACGGGACCTGGGCGATCACATCTTCGGGCGCCACCATGCCGACCTGGTAGCGCCCGACGCTCATCCGGCCCGTGGGTGGGAAGAGTGCCGTGATGACGGCGGACACCACGACGAGCAGCCCGGCCCGGGCGCCGTGGTAGGCCAGTGCATCTCCGAGGGTCCGACGCGGCTCCGCCCCGGACGGAGACTGCAGGACCGAGCCCGCCTGCTGGCGATCCGTCGGCCGCTTCATGGGAGATCGCGGCGGCGGGGATGCGCCGAGCGACCCCGGACCCGGGCGCTCACGTGCGCTCCTCCCCGTCGGGTCCGCCCGATTCGTCCGCCCGCGCATACGCCCGGATGATATCCTTCACCAACCGGTGCCGGATCACGTCGCGCTGCATCCAGATAGACGAGGTCGATCCCCTCGATACCCGCGAGGATCCGCTCGACCTCGAGGAGTCCGGAAGTCGTCGCGACTGGCCAGGTCGATCTGGGTCTTGTCCCCGGTGATGACCACACGTGAGTTCAGCCCCAGGCGCGTGAGGAACATCTTCATCTGCGCCGTGGTCGTGTTCTGGGCTTCGTCCAGGATCACGAATGCGTCGGACAGCGTGCGGCCGCGCATGTAGGCCAGCGGCGCGATCTCGATGGTGGTGTCCTCCAGGGCCCGACGCACCCGGTCGTGGGGCATCATGTCCTCGAGGGCGTCGTACAGGGGGCGCAGGTACGGATCCACCTTCTCCTGCAGGTCCCCGGGCAGGAAGCCGAGGTTCTCCCCCGCCTCCACCGCCGGGCGAGCCAGGATGATCCGCTTGACCCGCTTCTTGTACAGGGCGTCCACTGCGCACGCCACGGCCAGGTACGTCTTGCCCGTTCCGGCCGGCCCGATGCCGATGACGATGTCGTTGTCGAGGACCGCTCTGCAGGTAGCGCCGCTGCCCGTCCGACTTCGGAATGATCACCCGGCGCGAACCCGGCAGAGCGAGCCGAAGCTCGTCGGACGGCGCCACGAGGCCCCGTTCACCCAACGATTCGAGTCCATCCGAGAAGCGGACGATGTCGGAGGCGTCGAAGGGGACCCTCAGCCGGGACAGCTCGATGAGATGCTGACAGACCGGTACGGCCCGCTCCACGGCCTCCAGCTCGCCGGAGAGAATCAGATGGTCCCCCCGGAGGACGAGGCGGACCCCGAAGAGGCGGGCGAGCTCCTGCATGTTCCGGTCGTTGACGCCGGTCAGCATCAGCGGATCCGCGCCTTCGGCGTCGAGGCGGTGCTCGACGATGGTCTCTCCGTTCGCCACGTGCTCTCCTGAGCGATGTCGGCAAGCCGCCCGATGTCGAAGCGGATCCCCGATCGCGTCGGTTCTGTCGACTCTCCCTACGCTCTCTTCCCCGCCAGCTGCAGTCCCAACTCCCTGAGCTCCTGGTTGCCCATGGGTGTCGGCGCGCCCTCGAAGAGGGCCCGCGCCGCCGTCGTCTTCGGGAAGGCGATCACGTCCCGTAAACTACCGGCCCCCACGAAGCGCTGCACGATGCGATCCATGCCCAGGGCGATTCCCCCGTGCGGCGGCGCGCCCGCGCCCAGCGCCTCGAGCAGGAACCCGAACTTCCGGTCGATCTCCTCGTCGGACAGTCCCAGAATGGACAGGATCCTCCTCTGCAGGCCAGGCTCGTGCACACGGATGCTGCCTGAGCCCAACTCCGAGCCGTTGTACACCAGGTCGTAGGCCTGGCCCCGCACGGCCACCGGATCGTCGTCCAGGAGGTGGCGGTCGTCCGGGTGGGGCATGACGAAGGGATGGTGGCCCGGAACGAGTCCCCCGTCGGCCAGCTCGAACATCGGAAAATCCGTGACCCAGAGCCAGGCGTGCTCGCACACCATCGGCAGATCGAGTGTCCGGATGGCCGCGAGGCGGGCGGCCGACAGCGCCGGCGAAGTGACCCGATCGGCGCCCGCGGCCACCAACAGCAGGTCTCCGGGGGATGCGCCCATGCTCTCGAAGTGACTGTTCCCCAGGAACTTGCTCAATGGCCCCGAAGCACCCTGGTCCGTGCGCTTCGTCCACAACAACCCCGGCGCGCCCGCGGCCTTCGCCTCGGCCTCGATGCCTTCGATCTCCTTCCTCGACAGCCGGGCGCCGCCCTCCAGACGCAGCCCCCTCACGCGACCGCCGGACGCCACCGCGTCGCGCAGGATCCGCGACTCCGCGTCGGACGTTGCCGCGGTCCAGTCCTCGATCTCGAGCTCCCAGCGCATGTCGGGCCGGTCGGAGCCGAACCGGTCCATCGCCTGCGCCCAGGACATGCGCGGAAACGGCAGAGTCGCCTCGACGTCCGCGACTCCGGCCACCACCGCCATCAGGCCCTCCATCCAACCCAGGATGTCGTCCGGCGCGATGAACGAGGCCTCGACGTCGATTTGCGTGAACTCAGGTTGGCGGTCGGCCCGCAGATCCTCGTCGCGGAAGCAGCGGGCGATCTGGAAGTACCGGTCGTAGCCCGCCACCATCAGGATCTGCTTGTAGAGTTGGGGACTCTGAGGAAGGGCGTAGAACTCGCCGTGATGGACCCGGCTCGGCACGAGGTAATCCCGCGCGCCCTCGGGCGTGGGCTTGGTGAGCATGGGTGTCTCGATCTCGACGAAGCCCAGCCCATCCATGTAGTTGCGCACCGCCAGGATCATCCGGTGGCGCAGGGTCAGCGCCCGCTGGAGCTCACCTCGACGTAGATCGAGCACCCGGTGGCGCAGACGCAGCTCCTCGGCGGGAAGCTCTTCCTCGGGTGCGCGATAGACCGGAATGGCCGGCGTGCGCGCGGCCGACAGGCGATCGAGGCTCACCACCTTCACCTCGACCTCACCGGTCGCCATCTCCTCGTTTCGCGTTCCGGGAGGACGCAGCTCCACCCGTCCCTCGACGGCGATGACGTCCTCGGCACCCAAGCCGCGTGCCGCCTCCAGGGACGCGGCGTCAGTCCAATCGGGCCCGATGGAGAGCTGGAGGAGCCCGCTGCGGTCGCGCAGGTCCACGAAGAGGAGTCCGCCCAGGTCGCGACGACGATGGACCCAGCCGACGAGCTTCAGAGTGGATCCCGCGTCCGCCGCCGTGAGTGCCCCGACCATGCGGCTCCGCATTGCGGTCCGTTCGTTCGATATGTCAGACATCAGGCCGTGCCCTGTTCGTCGTGGTCGCGTCCGGCTCGTGGCTCCGGAACCTCGCGATCCCGCCCAAAAGAAGGAGAAAGACAACATACCCCACCAGCACGCCGACGTTGTCGGCGGCCCAGTCCCACGGAGAAGAATCCCGTCCCGGGACGAACGACTGGTGCCACTCGTCGCTCGCTCCGTAGAGCGAGCCGAGAAGGAGGAGAAGAACGTGGGGTGGGCGATCCCAGGTCATCCTCCCCCCCCAGGCCAGTGCGGCGCCGAACACCGCGTAGAGGCAGAAGTGCGCGACCTTGTCGCTCCCCGGGAACCAGCCCGGCTCGGGAGCGTAGGTCCAGGCACTCAACAAAAAAAGGACCGCCGCCCAAACAGCGGAGGGTCCCCACGCGCGCAGAGATTTGATCACCGTCTCTGTTCTTGTCCAGCCTCGCCTTCAGTGGCTTCCGGTTCGCGGCTAAGTTAAGCCGCGCCATGACCCGATTCAAGAAACGCCGTCCGAGAGCTCATCCCGCCTCTAGGACGGGCTTCGGACCGACCCTCCACCGATGACCCACGTACAGCGCCCCGACCTGCTTTCCCTGACTCCCGGCGAGCTCGACGCCGCTCTCTCGGACCACTTCACGAGCCGTGGCCAGCCGGCCTACCGCGCCGAACAGACCCGCCGCTGGATCTACGGGGGTCTGGCGCGCTCGATCGAGGAGATGACGGACTTGCCCCTCGCCGAGCGTGAAGCCCTGGCTGAAGCCTTCGACCTGGCCGACCCGGCGATCGAGCGCGTTTCGGAGAGCCGAGACGGAACCGTCAAGCACCTCTGGCGTCTGGACGACGGAGAGCTCGTCGAGTCCGTGCTGATCCCGACCGATCGGCGGCTCACCCTGTGCATCTCGTCTCAGGCGGGATGCGCCATGGGATGTACCTTCTGCGCGACCGGCTGGGGTGGCTTCGACCGCCAGCTCACCGCCGGAGAGATCGTCGGACAGTACCGGGCGTCGCGACGCTGGGCGGAAGAGCGCGGGATGGGTCCGATCACGAACGTCGTCTACATGGGCATGGGCGAGCCGCTCTCCAACCGGAAGGCGGTACACCCTTCGCTCACGATCCTGAACCAGGGCTACGAGGTGGGCGCGCGGAGGATCACCGTGTCGACCGTCGGGGTCGTGCCGGGTATCGTCGAGCTCGCCCAGCGGCCCGAGCAGTTCCGCCTGGCCCTCTCGCTGCACGCGCCCGAATCGGAGCTGCGCGGCGAGCTCATCCCCCTGGAGCGGCGCCACCCGCTGCAGGAGGTCATGGAAGCGCTGCGCCGCTTCGACGCGGCGGGAGGCAAGCGCATCACCTTCGAGTACACGATGATCGACGGGGTCAACGACGCGCACACCTTGGCGCCGAAGCTGGCCATGCTCGCGATCGACGTGGGGGCCTTCGTGAATCTCATCCCCTACAACCCGATCCCCTATCAGCCCTGGAAGCCCTCGCCTCCGGGAAGGATCCGGGCGTTCGCGAAGGTGCTCGAGGAGCGTGGCGTTTCGGTGGCGGTACGCGAGACGCGGGGCCGGGACATCGACGCCGCGTGCGGCCAGCTCAGGGCGCAGACGCTGGTGCAGATCGAGGGCGGGAAGGAGCCGTCGGAAGCCCCGGGAGGCGAGCCAAGGCCCTGAGCGAGGGCGTGGGACCCCCGGAAGCGTCGGCCGGGTGCCATGGCCATGTCAATGGATGACGTCGCCGATTCGGCCCCACCGGATCTCCCTGAGCCAGGGAAACGGCCGATACGATTCCTTGTTGTACGAAAAATAAAGGAACTCTGCCCGGCCCTCGAAGCGCCATCCCTCGACCAGACCCCAGTACCTCGAATCGAAGCTGGTCTCGCGGTTGTCTCCGAGCATCATGTAATGGCCAGCCGGAATGACCAACGGTCCCCAGTTGTCGCGGGTGGGGGCATAGGTGCTGCGGGCGACTCCAGGCGCTAGATAGTCCTTTTGCCACTGCATCCACGGATGCGTGTCGTCCGGCTCGTCGGTGTGTCTCACGTACGGCTCGTCGAGCCGCTTGCCGTCGATGTAGACCACCCGGTTGCGCATCTCGATCGTATCACCCGGCAAGCCGATGAGCCGTTTCACGAGCTTCATCGTGGTGTCGTCGGGCGGCGGCGGCTGGAAAACCAGCACGTCCTGACGCTTCGGCTCCGAATAGCCCGGGATCCGCACGCTCGTGAGGGGAACTCGTGAGCCGATGGCCGCGCGGTTCACCAGGAGGAAGTCTCCGACCAGAAGGGTGTTCTCCATCGACCCGGAGGTGATGACGAACGTCTGGACGATGAACGTCCTCAAGAACAGGAACAGGATCGCGGCGATGACGATGGACTTGGTCCATTCGGCCACCGCACTGGGGCGCTGCGACGCGTCGGCGTTCTTGTTGTGCGCATTCTTGTGCCGCCGGGCGTTCCCGTTCTTTTCGTCAGCTCGCTTCGTCATCCATTCTCTTGGTTCGTCGGGGCTCCCCCGGGCACGTCAGTGCCCGAGCCGGCCCCGCGGATCCCATCAAGGGTGCTCGTGCTCGGAACCCCCGCCTGAAGCTCGCGGAGCAGCGTCGATGGGACGCCACTCCCTTCCCAATCTTACGGATACATCCAGATAGAGATTCGGGTCCGGTTCGCTTCGGACGTTAGGGATTCCGAGCGCTTCCGCAACGCTTTGGGCGTTCCGGAGCCTGCCCACCCGATCGAGCACGACCGACGAGTCCTGGCCGAAGCTGTCCGCGTTCCCGAAATAGACCACATCGAAGCCCCGTCTGCGCAGAAGCTCGGTCGCGTCTCGCGCCGCTCCTCGCGTTCCGCCTGCGTTGAGCACCTCCACGCGCACCCGCCCGCCCGTGGCGGACGTGGGTGCTCCGGCGGCCCCGTCCCGGGCGGGCGCCTCACTTCCCCGCCGGAAGAGCGCCGACGCGAACACGAGGGCCCCGACGAGCACGGCTCCGACGACCAAGGCCTGGACACGCCCACCCATCATCCCTTCCGGACCAGAGCGTTCCAGAAGCCCACGGTCTCGGACCTGAGCACCAGGCGCCGCTCTACGAGATGATCGATGCGCGCCGCCGCGACCTCGAGCGTCACGCCGTCCGGGTCGGCGGGCACCCTCGCCCGGAGCTCGGCCCGCCACCCGTTCCGGAAGTCCCTCCCCGGCTCGAGGAAATCCGCCAGGTAGAGCGCCCGCCCCATACGCCCGAAGGCCGCGTGGCCCAGAGTGTGGTAGGCCACGGCATCAAGGAGCTCCTCGTCGTCGACCCCCTCCCCACGCAGGCGCTCGGCCGCGGCGGGACCGTGGAGCAGCCCGTCCGGAAGCGTGTCCAGCTCCTCGGGAACGAGGGCGCGAAGGGTCGTGGGGTCCGCGTCGCGGAGCGCGTCGTGGAGGTAACCGAGCGAGGCCCACCGGGTGCGCTCCTCGGACGGCAAGTGGGCAACCTCGGCCCACTCGGAAAGCAACGCCGAGACCCGCGCCATGTGGGCTCGCCGTCCGGGGGTGGCCTCCGTCCAGGCGGGGAACTCACCGGACGCGGCGCGCTCCACGATGTGCGGGAGGCTCACGTGGGCGCCTCCCCGAGCACCGCGTTGTCGATCAGGCGGGTGGCCCCGCAGAAAGCCGCAACGGCCAGCACGGCACCCTCGAAGGCGGGATCGACGGACGCAAGCGCATCGGGGTGCACCAGCTCGGCGTACTGGAGACGCAGGAGAGGACGCGCTTCGATCTCGCCGCGAACCGCGTCCAGCAACCGCGCGGCCCCACGCTCTCCCTGTCCGAAGAGTTCGACGGCGGCGCTCAGCCCCGCCCGAATGGCGGACGCCTGAGCTCGCTCTTCCGGTGACAGGTAGCTGTTTCGCGAGCTGAGGGCCAATCCGTCGGGCTCCCTCACGATGGAGCCCGTCACCACTTCGACGCCCAGATCGAGATCCGAAACCATCCTCCGGATCAGCACCGCCTGCTGGAAGTCCTTGCGGCCGAACACGGCGGCGTCCGGGCGCACCAGCCCGAAGAGCTTGGCCACCACCGTGAGGACCCCCCGGAAATGGCCCGGGCGGTAGGCTCCGCACAGATGCTCGCTCAGCGTGCCGGGGTCCACGGTGACGAGCGGCTCTCCGGCCGGGTACATCTCCTCGGTGGTGGGAATGAAGACGAGCTCCGTGCCCCGTTCCTCCAGGAGCTCGAGGTCGCGCGCCTCGTTCCTCGGATACTGGTCGAAGTCCTCCGCGGGACCGAACTGGAGGGGATTGACGAAGATGGACACGGCCACGTGCTCTGCCAGTGTCCCGGCCCGATCCACCAGCGAGAGATGCCCCTCGTGCAGAAAGCCCATCGTAGGCACCAGCGCCACCGCGGCGCCGTCACGGCGAAGACTTTCGAGCGCCGCGGCGAGTTCCGTTCGGGTACGTGCGATGATCACGACAGGTCGACTTCGGAAGCGGTCAGGAGCTCTGGAAGGAATGCTCCGGGCCCGGGTAGGTGCCGGCTCGCACCTCTTCGGCATACCGACGCACCCCGTTCATGGCCTCGTCGTGCAGCTGGGCGAAGCGCTTGAGGAACTTGGGCTCGAAGCCCTGATTGAGGCCCAAGGCGTCGTACAGGACGAGCACCTGTCCGTCACACCCTGCGCCCGCCCCGATTCCGATCGTGGGAATCGTGAGCGCGGCGGAGATCTCCGCCGCCAGATCGGCCGGCAGGAGCTCGAGGACGAGGGCAAAGGCACCGGCCTCTTCCAGCGAGCGGGCCTCCCGCCGGAGCCGGGCCGCCTCTTCCCGGCCACGGCCCTGCACCCGGTAGCCGCCGAGCGCATGCACGGACTGGGGCGTCAGCCCGAGATGGCCCATCACGGGAATACCCGCGGTGACGATCGCCTTGACCGTCTCACAGGCTCGAGGGCTCCCACCCTCCAGCTTCACGGCCTCCACCCCGGTCTCCTTCAGGGCCCGTCCCGCGTTGCGCAGCGCCTCCTCCGCATTGACCTGGTAGGTCATGAACGGCAGGTCGAGGACCACGAACGAATTCGGCGCTCCGCGGCGGACGGCGGTGGCGTGGTGGATCATCTGATCGAGGGTCACCGGAAGGGTCGACTCGTAGCCCAGCACCACCTGCCCCAGAGAGTCCCCGACCAGGATGATGTCGATCTCCGCCTCCTCGAGAAGCCTGGCGAAGAGGACGTCGTAGGCGGTCATCGCCACGATGCGCCGGCCCTCGCGCTTCATCTCCAGGAGCCGGTGAACCGAGGTGCGACCCTTCTTGGGACTGGCGCTTCCGGATTTGTCCATTGAAACGACTTTCGGTTGACGCGGGGAAGACCGCGGAGGCCACGACCCGCTAAACATGGGGGAGAAGCGCCCTTCGCAGGAAGGGGACACCCATGCGCCGGGCCTTCTCCCGCCGTGCGTCGCACACCGCCGGGGTCCCCGGTTAGCTTCTCTCCATGTCCATTCGCTGGGACCCGATTCTGGTGCGACGGCTCGCGGAGGAGCTCGACGAGCTCCTCCGCGGCAGCCGTCTGCGCGCGCTCCGTCTCGACGGAGGAAGTCGGGATCTCGTGCTCCTCTTCAGGGAGCGGACGCTGCTGTGGCGTCTCCATCCGAGCCGAGGCCACCCCCTGCTCTTTCCTCCCCGCGAGCCGTCGGGCGACGACCTCCCGTTCGCCGCCAGGGTACGGCGGGTCACTGCTCCGGACGACGAACGGCTCGTGCGCCTGGAGCTACTCCCGGTTCGGGGGCGCCGCGGGGCGGCCGACCTCTACGTCGAGCTCCTCGGCAACCAGTGGAACGCGGTCGTTGCCGAGCGTCCGGACGGGACGATCCGGCATGTTCTCGTCCGCCGCGAGGTGTCCCCGGCCCGCGTGGTGGGCGCTACCTGGGAGCTTCCCTCCCCTCCGAAGCGGGAGGGAAGCGGAGGCGACCTCGGCCGGGAGCGCTGGATGGAGCTCCTCGAGCCCGCACCCCCCGAACGCCGGCGTAGTATTCTGGTGTCGTCGATCGCGTATGCGTCCTCGATCAACGCAACCGCGCTGCTCGGCCCGGCAGCCGAAAGGACGGGAGAGGAAGCGCACCAGGCCCTCGAGGCCGGTTGGAAGGTGTGGCGGAGGATCGCGGAAGGTGCCATATCGCCCGAACCCGTGATCCTCGACCTCGAGCGTGGGCCTCAACCCTATCCTCACCCCCTGCCCGGGCTACCCTCGCGCGACGCGGACACACTGCTCGACGCCTTCGAGCGCTCCGCGGTATCGACGGGCGAGCCGGGCACGGGAGCGTCTCTGGCGCTCCTCCCTCCTGGCCTGCTCGCCGAGCTGGAGTCGGCCGTGGACGGGAGCCTCCGACGCGCGACCCGGCTCGAAGCCGAGCTCGAGGGACTGGAGGATGCGGCGGCGCTGCGCTCGTCGGCCGACCTTCTGCTCGCCCACTACGGCGAGATTCGCGCTGGGGCCTCGGAGGTCGTCCTGCAGGGCTTCGACGGAACACCCGTGCGCATCCCCCTCGACCCCGGCCTCCAGCCCCACGGAAACGCCTCGAGGCTCTACGACCGGGCCTCGCGCGTCGAGCGCGCGAGGGAGCGTCTTCCTGGGCTCCTCGCACGAGCTCGGACGCGCGCCAGCACTCTGGAGCGCCTCCTGGAGAGCGCCCGAGAGGGAACGACAACGGAGGAGGAGATCCGCGCGAGTCTCCCCACCCGACCGGCGTCGAACCGAGCCGCGGCCGGTGGCCAGGCCGAGTCTCTACCGTACCGGCGTTACACCAGCACGGGCGGCCTGGAGATCCGGGTGGGACGTGGCGCACGCCACAACGACGACCTGACCTTCCACCACTCGGCCCCGGGGGACGTCTGGCTCCATGCCCGACACGCCACCGGGGCGCATGTGGTGCTCCGCTGGAACGGTCCAGGCAATCCTCCAGCCCGCGATCTCGCCGAGGCCGCGGTCCTGGCCGCGCTTCACTCGAAGGCTCGCACGTCGGGAAGCGTCCCCGTGGACTGGACGCTCCGGAAGTATGTGCGGAAGCCGAAGGGATCCCCGCCCGGCAGGGTGGCCATGGAGCGCGTCCACACGTTGTTCGTGGAGCCGGACCCACGCGTCGAGGATCGGCTCTCGGAACGGGACGGCAGTGGCTGACACCCCCCGGACCGAAGCCTCAGGCAGGCCGATCGGTCTGGTCCATCCCCCGTCGCAGCGACGCGACGAACGCACGGGCGGCGTCGATACCCTCCCGGCCGAGGGCCTGGATCAGGGCGCTGCCGACCACGACACCGTCCGCGACCGAGGCGACCGCACCCGCCTGCTCGGGCGTGGAGATACCGAACCCCACGGCCACCGGCATCGACACGGCGGTCTTCAGGCGCCGCACCTCGTCGGCCAGTCCCGCGCGAAGCTCAACGCGTGCCCCCGTGACCCCCGTGCGCGAGATGTAGTAGAGGAATCCCGATCCTTGCTCGGCGATCCGCCGCACGCGCTCGAGGGGCGTGGTCGGTGCCGCCAGGCGAATGAGATCGAGGCCGGAGTCCCTCACCCTCGCCTCGAGCTCGGGGTCCGCGCCCATCGGCACATCGGTCAGGAGGATGCCCTGCGCCCCCGCCTCGACCGCATCCTCCAGGAACGCCCCCACCCCGTAGCGCAGCAGCGGGTTCAGGTACGTGAACAGAACCACCGGGCGGTCGCTCGAAGAACGGAAGGTCCGCAGATCTTCGAGAACGGAAGCCACCGTGGTCCCGTTGCCGAGCGCGGTGAAGGACGATCGCTGGATCGTCGGACCGTCCGCGAGAGGATCCGAGAACGGGATCCCCAGCTCCAGGACGTCTCCGCCCGCCTCGGCGAGCGCGGAAAGGGCGTCCACGGTGGACCCCGCCTCGGGAAACCCGGCGGTGAGGTAGGGGACGAGGGCCGCTTGGCCCCTGCCCCGGCGATCGGCGAAGACCTCCGAGATGGACAGGCCGTTCATGGATGGAATCGAGTCGTCAGGCCGTCAGGTAGTCGGACACGCGAATCCCGTACTTCTGCGGGTCCGTCGTCTTGATGATGGTGCGCACGGGCCGCCCGGTGGCCGGGTCGTCCTTGGCGAGGTCGAGCGTCACCGTCTCGCCCAGGGGGACCCCCATGGGATCGGAGATGACCTTCACCTTCGGCCGGTGCAATAGATCGGGATTCGGGATTGACCTGCGCCACGACCGCGAGCTCGTGCGTGTCGAGGATGCAGAGCGTGCCGATCGGATAGACGCCGGTCGCCGTGATGAGCGCCTTCACGAGAAGGGGGTCGAACCCCCTCCTGGGGTTGTCCCGCATCTCTTTGAGGACGGCGTCCGGAGGCCACGGATTGTACTGGTAGCTGCGCACCGACGTCCCCGCGTCGAATGCGTCCGCCACCGAGACGATCCTGGAGAAGAGCGTCGGCTCGCGCGATCGCTTGTTCGTCGGATACCCGCTCAGGTCGAGCTTCATGTGGTGCTCGTACGCGATGAGCATCTGCCGGTACGGCACGTCCGCGAACCCGTGCAGCTTGAAGAGCACGAGAAGCCCCTCGGTGGTGTGCTCCTTGAGCAGCTTCCACTCCTCATCGGTCAGGCCGCCGGGCTTGGTGATGATGTCGTAGGGCGACTCGTTGCTTGCCGATGTCGTGGAAGAGCGCGCCGAGACCCAGATCGTAGAGTTGCAGCTTGTCGAGGCCGAGGCGCTGGCCGATGACGACGCTGAAGATGCAGACGTTCACACAGTGCGTGAACGTGTACTCGTCGAAGTCGCGCAACGTGGTCATCGTGATGAGCGACGACTCGTTCGACAGCACCTGATCCACGATACCCTGCACCGCGCGCTTCACCTTGCGCACGTTCACGGCCTTGCCCAGGCGAACGTCGCCCAGCACGTCCTTGGCGACCTTCACCGACTGGGCATAGGTGCGTTTGGCCGCCGACAGCGACTCCTCGTTCTGCTCGGGCGCCTGCACGTCCTTCTCGGGTCGCAGGTCGATATGTTCGACCGGCGCCGAGGCGAACCCCTCCATGAAGCCGTCGAACGGATCCCCTTCGGCAGGCTTGCGAAGCAGCATCGACACGAACGGAGCCCATTCGCTGCGCTCGATCCCGGGGAACACCTCCACCGCACCGATACCGTGATCCTGGAGCGCGCGCGCGAACGACCCGAAGGTCGCGAAGTTGGCGAGATCCAGGCGCAGCCGGGTCTCGTTCAGGAAGAAGAAGTCGCCGACGATCCGGATCTCGGCCGAGCCCTCCAGCTGGACGATCTTGTTCATCAGTCCGTGCAGCTCGTCGAGGGCCTGCTGCACCGTCTCGTTCTCCACCGGATAGAGCTTGAGCGCGTTGAGCGTTCCGTACAGAGCCGTGAGGATCCGGCGGCCCTCTTCCTGGAGGTTCAGGTTGCTCCCCGATGCCACGGCCCTAGTCCTCGCTCCGCAGGGCGCGGTTCACGGCGCTGCGCACGACCGGATCTTCCTCCTGGGTAGCCTTCGAGAGCGCCGCCTGCGCACCCGCACTGGAGACCTTGCCCAACGCGAGTGCGGCGGCCGCTCTGACCTCGGAGGGCTCGCGCTTGCCCAGGAAGCCCTTCCCGTTGAGCAGCTTGTCCATCAAGCCGACGGCCGCGTCCTCAGCCACGAGTCCGTAGGCCTCGAAGAACGCGACCTTCTCCGTGATGTCCGCGCTCCGCATCTCCTTGCCCGACACGATGTGCGCCAGTCGACGGGCCGCCGGCCGGTACCGGAGCGCTCCCAGGGCCCTGGCCGCGGCGATGCGGACGTCGCGCTCCGGGTCGTCCAACGTCTGTTGGAGCGCCCCGGCCACCGTGGACGCCCGCAGGCTCACGGCGGCCTCCACCGCGGCGAGTCGCACCGAGGCGTCGGGGCTGGCGAGCAGGTCGGACAGCGCAGGGCCGGCTTCCGTGATCTCCATGTCTCCCGCCAGTCGGGCCGCCCCCGAGGCGAGGATTGGATCCTCTTCGGTCAGCAAGCGAACCACGGCGCTCCTGTTCCTTGAGGCGATCCCCTGGACGGCCTTTCGGAGAACGGCCCGCAACTCCTTGTGCTCCACGGTCTCGGAGGCCCTCAGCAGTGGCGCCAGGGCACCCGATCGCAGGAACTGCAGGAAGTCGGCGAGTTGCTGTGGGGTGGCCCGGATACTTCCGTCATAGAGCGCTTGGATCAGCTCGCCGATCGTCTCCCGGGTGCTCACCTCGTCCAGAAGCGCCCGGGACTCCTCCACACGCTGCTCGTCGAACACGCCGTCGGTGCCCTCGAGCGTCCTCAGCTCGGACAGGACCCGTGTGGCGGCCACCAGAGCCCCTCGGCTGAGAAAGTTCGGCAACAGCGTCGCCAGGATCCCCAGGATCTGGGACTGGCGGTCCGGTCGCTCCGGTTCCTCCAGACGATCGAAGAGCGCAGAAAGGACATCGCCGCGGAGGTCCCGGTGGAGCTCCTTGTCGATCTCACCCTTGAGCACATGCATCTCGCGGGGGTCGAGTGAGTACAGCGTAGGATTGAAGTCGTCCTTGCTGACCGTCTGGGATCCGGGCTCACTCTTGTCCTCCTGGGTCTCGGCGGCCTCCTCTTCCTCGGCCTTCTCTTCCTCCTCCGCCTCGGCGACCTCCACCCGAAGGACGTTGCGCAGTTCGT
This sequence comes from uncultured Gemmatimonadales bacterium, assembly GCA_963751265.1. Lineage (GTDB taxonomy): Bacteria > Gemmatimonadota > Gemmatimonadetes > Longimicrobiales > Gaopeijiaceae > SZUA-318. The sequence continues at coordinate 168,384 of CAVVTU010000013.1, forward strand.
CTTCGGAGTTGCCCGCACCCGCCACCGGCATGTCGACGCCCTCTGCCAGGAAATCGACGTATTGATATTGGAAGTACTCGAGGTCCTCCTCCCAGAGCACGGTCAGGAGATCATCCCCCTCGGGGAGGAGCTTGCGCGCCCGCTGCAGGACGCCCAGGAAGCGCTCCAGCTCCACCTCCTCGAGGCCCGGCATGAACGTGATCTCGCGGACCCCGTCTTTGTAGAAGAGGAAGGCGAGCGAGTCCGCGCGCGTCTCGGCCCGGTAGATCTCCTCCCCGGACAGCAGGATCCGATCTTCCTCGACGAGGAGGGTGAGCCGGTCGAGCTCGGTCCAGACAACCTGGAACGCCTGTCGGAGGCTCTCGAGGAAACGTCGGCGAACGGGGTTGTTCTCGTCGTACAGCTGGTAGGCGCGGAATGCCTTGCCGAGGGTCACGAAGAGATCGTGAACCTTCTTGACGGGCTCGTCCGTCGCCCACTCCTGGGCCGTGGTCCCTTGATCGCTGCCGTCAGTGGTGACGTCCGTCACGACTTCTTCCCGGAGAGCAGCTCGCCTGCTCCCTCTATGCGCGCCACATGCGCGACGTCCTTGTCCCCTCGTCCGGACAGGCAGACGAGGATCGGTCCCTTGTCAATGTACGTCGGTCCGTCCCGTAGCACATACGCTATGGCATGGGCTGATTCCAGCGCCGGGATGATCCCCTCCAACCTCGCAAGGCGGTGGAAGGCGGTCAGTGCCTCGTCGTCCGTGACCGACGCGTAGGTGGCCCTGCCCCGATCCTTGAGGAAGGAATGCTCGGGGCCCACACCCGGATAGTCCAGCCCGGCCGACACCGAATGAGCCGGAGCCACCTGACCATGATCGTCCTGGAGAAGATAGCTCAGAGATCCGTGCAGGACACCGGGGACGCCCCTTCCGAGGGAAGCCGAGTGTCTCCCGGTCTCCAACCCCTCGCCTGCAGCTTCCACGCCCACGAGCCCCACGTCTCCGTCGGAGACGAACTCGTGGAAGATCCCCATCGCATTGGAGCCGCCGCCCACGCAAGCGACCACTACGCCGGGCAAGCGCCCTTCGACCTCCAGCATCTGGGACCTCGCCTCGCGACCGATGACCGCCTGGAAGTCCCGGACCATGCGCGGGAAGGGATCGGGGCCCACGACGGACCCGATGATGTAGTGCGTGCTCTCGACATTCGTCACCCAGTCGCGGATGGCCTCGTTCGTGGCGTCCTTGAGCGTCCTGGTACCGGATCCCACGGGGCGCACCTCGGCTCCCAGGAGCTCCATCCGATAGACGTTGAGCGCCTGGCGCTCCACGTCCTCCTCCCCCATGTAGATCACGCACTCCATGTCGAACAATGCGCACGCCGTCGCGGTTGCGACCCCGTGCTGACCCGCACCCGTCTCGGCGATGATTCGATGCTTGCCCATGCGTCGGGCGAGCAGCGCTTGGCCCAAGGTGTTGTTGATCTTGTGCGCGCCGGTGTGGTTGAGGTCCTCGCGCTTGAGATAGACCGTGGGATGTCCCGCTTCGGCCTCGAGTCGACGAGCGCGGTACAGGGGCGTTGGCCGTCCGACGAACTCGGCCAGGAGCGCGTCGAGCTCGGAGGTGAATTCCGCATCCGCCCGCGCCTTCTCGTATGCCTGCACGAGCTCGTCCAGGGCACCGATCAAGGTCTCCGGGACGTAACGTCCGCCGTACGGGCCGAACCGGCCGTCGAGCACCATAGCTTCGGTCAAGGGTGAGCCCCCGATCTCTCAGTAGGTGTCACTGTTCGTTCAGAGTGGAGAAGGGCGCCGAGCCGCACGCACGAAACGGCGGACGAGCTCGGCGTCCTTTCGGCCCTGCTCGTGCTCGACTCCCGAGCTCACGTCTACCACGGCCGGGCGAAAGCGTGCCACGACCGCACCCACCGTGTCCGGTGTCAGCCCCCCCGCCAGGATGACTTCGAGGTGCGCCGGCACTCCGAGCAAGATCCGCTCCAACTTGTCGAGATCCAGACGCGCCCCGCCCCCGCCGACGACGCCCGGCCGGAAGCCCTCGAGCAGCATCCCGTGGACGAGATCCCCATAGAGGTCCACGGCCGTCACTACGTCGCGGGCTTCACGGACCCTCACAGACTTCCACAATCTCCATTCACCGCGCCGGCTCACCTCCCGCACAACCTCCGGCGGCTCCTCACCGTGGAGCTGGAGCACGCGAGCCCCCAGGGTCGTCGCCCGCGCCGCGGCGCTGTCCGGTTCTTCGTCCACGAGGACGGCGACCGGCGTCGGGGTGACGCCCCGGACGAGGTCAGCGGCCCGTTCCGGCGCCACGCTCCGACCGAATCCCTCGGAGAGGATGACGCCAACATAGTCGGCGCCGGCGCTCTCTGCGACCTCCACGTCCTCTCTCCGCATGAGGCCACAGATCTTCACCATCACCCGCGGGTCCCCGACCCCGCTCCGGTCGCCTTCAGTCATGCGTCCGGGGTCCGCGCAAGACACCGACCAGCGCGGCGGCGGCCCGCCCGGGATCGGACGCCGACAACAAGCCTTCCCCGACCAGCACGCCGTGAACGCCGGCGGCTCCGAGACGCTCCACGTCCTCGCGGACCCGAATCCCGCTCTCCGACACGACGGTGAGCTCTGGAGGAATCTCCTCCAGGAGGCGCAGCGTCGTATCCAGGTCGCTCGTGAACGTGGCGAGGTCCCGGTTGTTGATGCCCAACACCCGCGCGCCCACCGCCAGGGCCCGCCGTACCTCGTCGAGGTCGTGGGTCTCCACGAGGGCCGTCATTCCCATTCCCGCGGCCTCCCGCAGCAGCGATCGCAGGAGGGCGTCCGACAGGATCCGGACGATGAGCAGCACGGCGTCGGCGCCGACGCCCCGCGCCTCCACGACCTGGAGCGGATCGAGAGTGAAGTCCTTGCGCAGAACCGGGATCCGCGTCGCGGCTTTCACCACCGCCAGATCATCGTTCGCCCCCCCGAAATACGTCCGGTCGGTGAGGACGCTCACGGCGGACGCACCGGCTTCCTCGTAACTCGCGGGTCAGGCGCGCGGCGTCCAGTCCCGGCCGGATCTCCCCGGCCCCGGGCGAACGCCGCTTGCATTCCGCGATCAGCGCGACGTCCCGGCGCCTCAATGCCGCCTCGGAAGTCCCGCGGCTCCGGGGCATCGGCCGCTCGACGCTCCAACTCGCTGGTGCGGCCGCGGAGGTGTTCCAGCTCCTCCTCCTTCGTCCGCACGATGGTCGACAGGATCCCCGGCAGAGCGCCGGCTCCTTGCGTTTCGGGCAACGTTCGGGTATCCTTTTTTCGGTTCCTGTTCGGGTTTCTACAGGATGGAGGTCGGGCAGATGCCCCTGACGAAGCGCCAGAAGGAGATTCTGGACTACATCGACGGGTTCATCGAAGACAGGGGCTACGCGCCGAGCTTCGAGGAGATCGCCGAGTCTTTCGGGTACTGCCTCCCTCGCGACGGTGCACGAGCACCTGAGCAATCTGGAGCGCAAGGGCTACATAAGAAAGTCCTACAACGAGAGCCGCTCCATCGAGCTCGTCCGCTCGGACGGCGGCGAGCCGAGCATCGACGCTTCCCCTCCTGGGAACGGTCGCCGCCGGCCTGCCCATCGAGGCGATTCCCGACACCGAGAGCCTGACCGTGCCCCCGGACATGGTCCGCCGTCAGACGGGAGAACTACGTGCTCCGTGTCGAAGGGAACTCGATGATCGAGGAGCAGATCCGGGACGGTGACTACATCGTGGTTCAGGCCCAGTCCACGGCCGAAGACGGCGAGATGGTGGTGGCGCTCGTGGACGGGGACTCCGCGACGGTCAAGAAGCTCTACCGGGAACCCGGAAACCGGATTCGGCTCCAGCCGGCCAACCCCACCATGGACCCCATCATCGTGGATGCATCGCGACGTACGCATTCAGGGGATCGTGGTCGGCGTCATCCGCAAATACTGACGCGGCACGGGCCTCACCGGTTCGTCGCGTCTTTCAGCCGCTCCAGCGCGTCCAGGGCCGCACCCGAATCCAGGGCCGACTCGGCAACGGTGACGGCGTCCTCGAGTGACGGAGCCTCCTCCCCTACGTAGATGGCCGCCGCGGCGTTGAGCACGCACGCGGAACGCCCGCTTCCCTGCTCCTTTCCCTCGAGGATGCGCCGGATGAGTGCCGCGTTCTCCTCGGGATCTCCGCCGGCCAAGCCCTCCAGAGAAGCGGGCTCGAGCCCCAGCTGGTCTGGGGTGATCTCCTGCACCTGGATCTGTCCGTGGGCGAGCTCGGCGACACGGGTCCGGCCTTCCGGAGTGATTTCGTCCATGCCCGGCTCACCGTGCACGACAAGGGCACGAATGTGCTCCAACTCGGCCAGCGCGCGTACCACGAGATCCAGAAGCGCGGGATCGGCGACCCCCATGACCTGCCGGCGCGCGCCCGCCGGATTCGTGAGCGGCCCGAGCACGTTCATGATGGTCGTGAAACCGAGACCACGCCGTACGGGCGCCACGTGGCGCATGGCCGGATGGAGGAGCGGCGCGAACATGAAGACGATGCCCTGCTCGTCCAGGATCTCGCCCATCCGCTCCGGGCTCAGCTCGATACGCACACCGAGCGCCTCGAGCACGTCGGCGCTCCCACTGCGCGAAGTGAACGACCGGTTCCCGTGCTTGGCGATAGGCACGCCGGCGCCCGCAGCGATCAGGGCGGCGCAGGTGGAGATGTTGAACGTGGTGATGCCGCCCCCACCCGTCCCCGCGGTGTCCACCAGAGCGAGCGGATCGGAGCTGGGGACCTGCTTCATCGCCTTGCGCAGGGCACGCACTCCTCCCGCCACCTCGGAAGGCACCAACCCCTTGGCACGCAGACCCATGAGGAGCCCGGCCATCCGGATCTCTCCAGCGGTCCCGTCCATGAAGAGGTCGAAGGCGCCTTCGGCCTCGGTCGCGCTCAGGTCCTCTCCGTCGGCCACCTTCTCGAGGAGTCGGCCGAGATCCACCGCATCGTTCGGTTCGGTCGCGCCCTCCACCATGCTGGCTACCCCCTTTGGCGGCCTGGTTCACGAGGATGATCCCGAACCGGGCCACTTGGTCTGCGGGAAGAGGAAATCCTAATCGCGGTGCGGCTTTTCGGTCAATCGTCCCAGCTTGACATCCACCCCCTCCCCCGTACCTTTCCGCCGTGGAAACCGGGGACACGATCCGCCTGCAGCTCACCCTCCATTACGACGGGTCCGACTTTCACGGATGGCAGTTTCAGCCAGTCCAACGGACCGTCCAGGGGGATCTTCAGGCTGCGCTGAGCCGCCTGGCCGACCGACCGCGCACGGTGATCGGATCGGGTCGCACGGACACGGGTGTCCACGCCACCGGCCAGGTCGCATCGGTGGACATGCCGTCGTCCTGGACCCCCGCCAAGCTCCAACGCTCCCTCAACGCCATCCTCCCCGGGGACATCTGGGTCGCTTCGGCGCGTCGGGCACCGGCGGACTTCCATCCCCGGTACGACGCCGTGGCCCGAACGTACACCTACCGGATCGGAATCGACCCGGAGGCGGGCTCCCCGTTCCACGCACCGTGGTGCTGGGTGTACCCCGAGCGCATGACCCGGAGTCTTCTGGACCGGGGAGCCCAAGTTCTCGTCGGCGAGCACTCCTTCCTCTCGTTCGCGAAATCCGGACAGCCCGAGCGCGGAGATCGGTGCGCCGTCTCCGCCGCGGCCTGGTCGGAGTGGTCGCTCGGACTCCGCTTCGACATTACGGCGGATCGCTACCTGCACCGCATGGTACGGTACCTCGTCGGTACCCTGGTCGATGTCGCCCGGGAACGCAGACCACTCGAGGACGTGCGCGCGCTTCTCGATCCCGAAACGACACTCGAATGCTCACCTCCCGCGCCGCCCCAGGGGCTCTTCCTGGCCCATGTGGAGTATCCCCACGACGCGGCGCGGACTCACGTTGCCCATCCCTCTGAACGGAGGACGGCCCCAGCATGAAGATCTTTCTGGACACCGCGGACCTCGCCGAGATTCGGCGCGCGGCCGAAGCAGGTCTCATCGACGGCATCACGACCAACCCGTCGCTGATGGCCAAGGTCGCCGGGGACACGGACCCCAAGGAGATCTACCGGCAGATCTGCGAGACGGTCGACGGTCCGGTCAGCGCGGAGGTCGTCGCAACCGACAAGGACACGATGGTGGCGGAGGGCCGCAAGCTCGCCGCGCTACACGACAACATCGTGGTCAAGGTTCCGCTCACGGAGGACGGCCTCAAGGCATGCCGGACGTTGAGCGGGGCCGGTATCCGCACGAATGTCACGCTCTGCTTTTCTCCGTCCCAGGCGCTACTGGCCGCCAAGGCCGGTGCCACGTTCGTGTCCCCATTCGTGGGCCGGATCGACGACGTGTCGGGAGAAGGGATGCAGCTCATCCATCAGATCCGGCAGATCTACGACAACTACGGATTCGCCACCGAGATATTGGCGGCTTCGATCCGTCACCCGATGCACGTCGTCGAGTCCATGCTCCTCGGGGCGGACTGTGCCACCATGCCCCCGAAGGTCCTCTGGCAGCTCGTGAAGCACCCCCTGACGGACCGTGGGTTGGAGGGCTTCCTGGCCGACTGGAAGAAGTTGGGAGCCGAGATCTAGTGAAGCCGACCCGCACGGCCCTCGTCCCGCTCCTGACCCTCCTCGCGCTGGCCGCGTGCGGCTCCGAGGGTAGCTCTGTGGCGTCCGCGGCGGAGGCCGACCAGGCGGCAACGCCCGGGTCGGCCGACCCCCTCCCCGTCGCGCAGGCCGCCCGACCGAAGGCCGCGGCGATCTCGGACAGCGTCGATGCAAGTCGGCGTACGGCCATCGTGCGGGCCGCGGCCCGGGTGGCTCCGGCGGTGGTCAACGTGGCCGTGATCGGCTCGGAGCCGGCCACGATCAACGACCCGTGGGCCAGCTTCTTCGGGTTCGGAGGGAGCACCCGTCGCCGGACCGCCGGGTTCGGCTCGGGCGTCATCATCCGCAAGGACGGGGTGATCGTCACCAACAACCACGTGGTCCGGGACGCGGACAAGATCAAGGTCACCCTTCCGGACGGACGCGACTTCGACGCCGAGCTCGTGGGCACCGACCCGGTGGCCGATATCGCGGTGCTGCGCATCCACGGAGACAGCCTGCCGGTGGCTCCGGTGGGCTCGAGCAAGGGCCTCCTCATCGGCGAGTGGGTCGTCGCGATCGGCAATCCCTTCGCCAACTACTTCTCGGGGGCCGAGCCCAGCGTGACGGCCGGCGTGGTCTCGGCCACGAACCGAAACATCGTTCCCTCCTCCAGCCGCTCGGCGGACGACGAAGGCTTCTATCTCGGGATGATCCAGACCGACGCCGCCATCAATCCAGGCAACTCGGGTGGACCCCTGGTCGACGCCCTCGGCCAGGTCGTGGGCATCAACGCGTCGATCGTGTCCCGGAGCGGAGGAAGTGAGGGGCTCGGCTTCGCGATCCCGATCGACCGGGCCATCCGGACGGCGAACGACCTCCTGAAGTACGGCCGGGTCCGCAGGGCCTGGGTCGGTCTGCACGTCAAGGCGGCGGAGGCCGACGCCTGGGGCCGTTCCCGGGGCGTTCTGGTCTCGAGCGTAGCGCCGGGATCACCGGCCTCGGAGGCACACATCGAGGTGGGGGACCGCCTTCTGGCCGCCAATGGGCGGCCGCTCACCGGGCCGCTCGACTTCGAGGCGGTCCTGCTCGATCTGCGCTCCGGCGACGGGCTCGACCTGAACATCGAGGGAGACGCCGGGCCCGTGCACATGAAAGCCGCGGCCCTTCCGTCGGTGAGCGCGCCGCGAGTCACCGTCCTGAAGGACATCCAACTCGTAACCGTGACGCCGCAGATTCAGGGGGAACGCGGCCTCCAGAGCGACAGCGGCGCGCTGATCACCTCGATCTCCGGTGAGCTGTCCGCACAGCTCGGACTGAGCCAAGGGGACGTCCTCCTGCAGATCAACGGCACGCGTATCCGGACCGCGCAGGACGCGGCCCGCATCTTCGACAACCTCCGGGGATCGGGACAGGTGCGGATCTACTTCGAGCACAACGGCGGCATCGTTGTCCGTGACTTCTTCTGGCGGAGCTGAGGAGCCCTCCTTGAGCGAGTCCCACGACCGGTACACCCATCCTCTCTCCGAGCGCTACGCCTCGGGGCAGATGCAGCGCATCTTCTCTCCCGGGCGCCGTTTCGGGACATGGCGCAGGCTCTGGCTGGCACTGGCCGAAGCTGAACAGGAGCTGGGATTGGCAATCCCCGACGGAGCGCTCGAGGACATGCGCGGCGCGCTGGACACACTCGACCTGGAGCGTGCGGCCGAGTACGAGCGACGCTTCCGCCACGACGTCATGGCGCACGTCCATCTCTTCGGCGACGACGCGCCCCGGGCCAAGGGGATCATCCACCTCGGCGCCACGAGCGCATTCATCGGAGACAACACGGACCTGATCCTCCATCGGGAGGCACTCCGTCTGATCCGTGACCGGGTGGTGCGGTGCGTCGCGGCGCTGGCGGACTTCGCGCGAGGAGCACGCCGAGCTCCCAACGCTGGCCTACACCCACTTCCAGCCGGCGCAGCCCACGACCGTGGGTAAGAGGGCGACCCTGTGGATCCAGGACCTCCTGTTGGACCTCGAGGAGATCGAGTTCCGCCTCGGCGTCCTGAGGTTTCGCGGCGTTCGGGGCACCACCGGGACCCAGGCTTCCTTCCTGGAGCTCTTCGGGGGCGACCACGAGAAGGTCGACCTCCTCGACCGGGCCGTCGGTCGGCGCCTCGGGTTCGAGGAAACCTATCCGGTCAGCGGTCAGACCTATCCGCGAAAGGTCGACTACGCGATCCAGGCAACGCTCGCCGGTGTGGCGACTTCGGCCTCGAAGCTGGGTCACGACCTCCGTCTCCTGGCCCACCTGCGGGAGGTGGAGGAGCCGTTCGAGGAGGAACAGATCGGCTCGTCGGCCATGCCGTACAAGCGCAACCCGATGCGGGCCGAGCGCATCTGCGCTCTGTCCCGCCACGTCATCACACTCGCCCAGGACCCCGCCTTCACGGCCGCGACCCAGTGGCTGGAGCGTACGCTCGACGATTCGGCCAACCGTCGCCTGTCGATCCCCGACGCGTATCTGACGCTCGACGGAACGTTGGTGCTGGTGGAGAACGTGGCCCGGGGCCTCATCGTCAACCGGGAGGTCGTACGGCGAAATCTGGCCGAGCACCTTCCCTTTATGGCCACGGAGACCATACTGATGGATGCGACCGCTCGGGGCGGGGACCGCCAAGAGCTCCACGAGCGGATCCGGAAGCACTCGATGGCCGCCGCACGCAAGATGAAGGAAGACGGGAGCCGGGCCGATCTCCTCGAGCGGATCGCCGACGACGAGGCGTTCGGACTCTCGGCCGACCAGCTCGAGGCGCTGGTGGACCCCCGTCGCTTCGTCGGGCGAGCCCCCGAGCAGGTGACGAGATTCCTCGAAGACCGGGTGGCGCCGGTCCTCGAACGATACGGAAGCGAAGCCGAACGCGTTCAACCTCCGGAGATCCATGTCTGACACCAAGCCCGTAGTTCAATCCGAACTCGACCTTCCCCTCCTGCACCGCGGCAAGGTGCGGGACGTGTACGAGGTGGACGACTCCACACTCCTGATGGTGGCCAGCGACCGCATCAGCGCCTTCGACGTGGTGATGGCCGAGCCCATCCCCCGGAAGGGCGAGGTGCTCACGCTCATCACCGCCTGGTGGCTGAAACAGCTCGAGGAGAGCCTGTCGCACCACCTCCTGGCGGTCGACCCGGATCGTATCGTCTCACGCCATCCGGACCTGGCCGCGAGCCGGGAGATCTGGGCGCGCCGCTCGATGCTCGTCCGGCGCACGGACCCGGTCCTGGTCGAGTGCGTGGTGCGAGGCTACCTGTCAGGCTCGGCCTGGAAGGAGTACCGCAACCACGGGACTCTCGCCGGCGAGCCACTGCCGGAGGGTCTGCGGGAGAGCGAGCGGCTCGATCCTCCCATCTTCTCGCCGGCCACCAAGGCTCAGGAAGGCCACGACGAGAACATCACGTTCGCGCAGACGAAGGAATTGCTCGGCGCCGAGTTGGCGGAGCGCCTGCAGAAGCTCTCGCAGCAGGTGTACCGGTTCGGCCGCGACGTGGCCGGTGAGCACGACATCATCCTGGCCGACACGAAGTTCGAGTTCGGCATCGCTCCGGACGGCGAGCTTCTCCTCATCGACGAGGTCATGACGCCGGACTCGTCGCGCTTCTGGCCGAAGGAACAATACGCCGTCGGACGGGGCCAGCCGTCGCTGGACAAGCAGCCGATCCGGGATTGGCTGGATGCGCTCGAGGACTGGGACAAGACGCCCCCGCCCCCGACGATCCCCCCGGAGGTGATCGAGGCCGCGTCCAACCGGTACCAGGATGTCTTCCAGCGGCTCACGGGTACCTCGCTCGACGACTACCGTCCTCCGCTCTTCGACACCGACCGTTGAGATTCGCTCCCGAGGGGACCCCGTTCATGGCGGCCGGAGCCGTGCTGGCTCTGGCCGCCTGGGCGGGCTTCACGCTGGGCCCCGGGGGCACCACCCTGCTGGCGACGGCCGTGGTGCTCACGGTCGTCGCGGTCTTCGTGGCCTTCTTCTTCAGGGATCCGCGGCACGCGCTCCCCGCGGACCCGGCGGCCGTGCTCGCGCCGGGACAGGGGCGCATCGTGGACGTTCGCGAGGTCGAGGAACCGACCTTCTTCGGCGGCGCGTGCCGCCGGATCTCGATCTTCCTGTCGATCTTCGACGTTCATGTACAGCGGGCGCCGGTGAGCGGCGTCGTGGAGCATCGCACCTACCGGCCGGGCACGTACGCCGTGGCGTGGCTGGAGAAGGCCTCGGACGACAACGAACAGGCGTCGATCGGCATCACAACCCCCCGTGGCAAGGTGCTGGTGCGCCAGATCGCCGGGCTCGTGGCCCGCAGGATCGTCACGGATCCCTCGAAAGGGGACCACGTCGAGCGAGGTGGCCGGATCGGGCTGATCCGCTTCGGCTCCAGGGTGGATCTCTTCCTCCCGCTCGAATGGGAGGTCACGTGTGCCGTGGGCGATCGAGCCGTGGCCGGAGTCACCACGCTGGCGCGCCAGCCCGCGCTCGTTTCGGGATGAGGACACCACGTCCGCCCGGCCGGGAGACGCTGGAGCGGGGCATCATCATGCTCCCTTCTGCCTTCACCCTCGGCAACCTCTTCTTCGGCATCTACGCGATCGTGGCGGCAAGTCGTGGAGATCTAGGGTGGGCCGGCTGGTTCATCGTGGTCGCCGGTATCCTGGACATGCTCGACGGGCGTATCGCCCGCTTCACCCGGACGGGGTCGCGCTTTGGAGCGGAGCTCGACTCACTGGTGGACGCCATCTCGTTCGGTGTGGCGCCCGGCTTCATCATGTACGAGCTCTTCTTCTCGGACACGCAGTGGAGCTGGACGCTCGCCTTCGTGTACGTGACCGCCGTGGTCGTGCGGCTGGCGCGCTTCAACATCGAACAGGGAGGCGAAGCGAAGCGCTATTTCCACGGCCTGCCCTCCCCCGCGGCAGGGATGCTGCTGGCGTCGTTCTATCCCTTCCGCCAGACGCCCTTGTTCGAGACGTATCTGGGCACCCTTCCCTGGCCACAGATTACGGGCGTCGGCATCGTGCTCCTTTCCGTGCTCATGGTGAGCCACGTTCCCTACGCCAAGGTGCCGAGGATCGGCCTTCGCACGGCGACGGGTCTGCTGAATACGGCCTTTCTGCTGGCCTGCTTCTTCGCCGCCATACTGCTGCCCCGCTATTTTTTCTTTCCCGCGCTCCTCCTCTACGCGATGTGGGGACTCCTCAAGTCCGTCCTTCTGGGCCTCCTCGAGCGACTTCCGGGAGGGGATCCCCTTCTGGACGAGGACGAGGACACCCTCGAGGGTCGGACGGAGGTGCGCGCGGTGGACTACGACCTCGGATCCCGACGCGAGAGCAACACGGACGCCGACCGCGTCCCTACTTCGGAGAATGACGATTGAGCCGGTTCCTGCTTGAGATTCTCGTGAAGCCGCGCCCGGGCCTCCTGGACCCCCAGGGCAAGGCGATCCACAGCACGCTCCACTCCCTCGGCTGGTCCGGAGTCGAAGACGTGCGCGTGGGCAAGGCCATCTACGTCGACCTGGACGCCGACTCGGAGGGGGCGGCCCTTGAGGCCGCCGAGACCATGTGCCGGAAGATCCTGGCCAATCCGGTCACCGAGGACTTCCAGGTGGCCGTCGTCGGCGAGCGCGAGGGAGCCTCCGCATGAGCATGCGGGTCGCCGTCATCACCTTTCCCGGTTCCAACTGTGACTACGACCTGTACAAGGCCATCCAGCAGGTCGGGGGCGACGCCAGCTTCGTCTGGCATCGTGAGCGTGGATTGGCCGGCTTCGACGCGGTGATGCTCCCCGGCGGCTTCTCGTACGGGGACTATCTGCGCCCCGGCGCCATCGCGCGGATGAGCCCAATCATGGAAGACGTGGTCTCCTATGCCGAGGGAGGACGCCCCGTGCTCGGGATCTGCAACGGATTCCAGATCCTCTGTGAAGCAGGCCTTCTGCCGGGGGCGCTCGTGCGCAACACGGCGCTCCGGTTCGAGGGCCACGACGTCTTCCTGAGGGTCGAGCGAGCGGACACGATCTTCACGAGCGGCTACGAGGCCGGCCGAGTGCTGAGGGTCCCGATCGCCCATGGCGACGGGAACTTCGAGGCGGACGACGAGACGATCCGGGAGCTCGAGGAGAGCCAGAGAGTGGTATTCAGGTACGTGGATGCCCGGGGCGAGCAGGCTCCCGGTGCCAATCCGAACGGCTCGCGCAACGACATCGCCGGAATCATCAACGATCGGGGCAATGTGCTGGGCATGATGCCCCACCCCGAGCGAGCGATGGAGCCGCTTCTCGGCTCCTCCGACGGAGTGGAGGTCTTCACCTCCCTCCTGGCGAGCCTCTCACCCGCGCGGGCCTCGTGAACATCCGACCGAGTCAGATGGACCCCTTCCACCAGCAAGAACCAAAGGACCCCAAGCATGGCTGAGGGCACGGCCCCCGGCGGCGCGGCGACCAAGAGCTCCGCTCAGCCTCGCCCGGGCGATCCGGAGATCACCGCGGAGCTCGTCTCCGACCACGGGCTCTCCGATGACGAATACGCCCAGGTTCGCGAACTCCTGGGCCGCACGCCGACCTTCACGGAGCTGGGTGTCTTCAGCGCCATGTGGTCCGAGCACTGCGGCTACAAGAACTCGAAGCGGATGCTCCGCCTCTTTCCCACGAAGGCACCCTGGGTCATCCAGGGGCCCGGCGAGAACGCCGGGGTGATCGACGTGGGTGAGGGTTACGCGGTTGCCTTCAAGATCGAGTCCCACAACCACCCCTCGGCGGTTGAGCCCTACCAGGGAGCCGCCACGGGCGTCGGCGGGATCCTCCGCGACATCTTCACGATGGGGGCGCGCCCCGTCGCCGTGCTCGATTCGCTCCGCTTCGGGGAGCTGGACAGCGGCCGAGTCCGTTATCTGTTCGCCGGGGTCGTGAAGGGCGTCGGGGACTACGGCAACTGCATGGGCATCCCCAACATCGGCGGAGAGGTGGTCTTCGACCGGGGATACGAGGGCAACCCACTGGTCAACGCCATGTGCGTCGGGCTCATGAAGAAGGAGGAGCTGATCACGGCCTCCGCCTCCGGGGTGGGCAACACGCTCATGGCCGTCGGCTCCCGGACCGGACGCGACGGAATCCACGGTGCTACGTTCGCCAGCGAGGAGCTCTCCGAGGACTCCGACGAGGCGAGTCGGCCCCAGGTACAGGTCGGTGACCCGTTCACCGAGAAGCTCCTCCTGGAGGCGAGTCTGGAGCTGATCAAGAGCGGCGCCATCACGGGCATCCAGGACATGGGCGCGGCCGGGATCACGTCCTCGGCCACGGAGATGGCGGGACGCGCCGACAATGGCGTCGAGATCGAGATGGCCGCGGTCCCCGTTCGGGAGAAGGGGATGACTCCCTACGAGATTCTCCTGTCCGAGTCCCAGGAGCGCATGCTCGTCGTGGCCAAGGTCGGCCGCGAAGACGAGGTCCACCGCATCCTGCACAAGTGGGAGCTCGAATCGGCGGTGATCGGCCGGGTCACGGACGATGGGCGCTTCCGCGTGCTGGAGCACGGAGCGGTGGTGGTCGACATCCCCGCCCTGCCGCTCACGCAGGGCTGCCCCACGTACGAGCGGGAAGGCGTGGAAAGCGCCCACATCCAGGCGTTGCGCGACGAGGACATCTCGGATGCCAAGAAGAGAGAGGGCGATCTGACCGAGACCTTCCTCGAACTGCTCGGATCGCCGAACGTGGCGTCCAAGCGCTGGGTCTACCACCAGTACGACACCACGGTGCGTACCTCCACCGCCGTTCGTCCCGGAGGCGACGCCGGTGTGATCCGGATTCGCGGCACCCGGAAGGCGGTGGCCGTGACCACCGACTGTAACGGCCGCTTCACGTACCTGCACCCGCGCAAGGGTGCGACGGCGGCGGTGGCCGAGTCGGCCCGGAACCTGGTCTGCGTAGGCGCGGTTCCCTCGGCGATCACGAATTGCCTGAACTTCGGGAACCCACTCAAGCCCCACATCTACTACCAGTTCCGCGAATCCGTGCTGGGAATGGCGGAAGCCTGCTCGCTCTTCGAGACGCCGGTCACCGGAGGCAACGTCTCCTTCTACAACGAAACGGACGGGCGCGCCGTCTACCCTACCCCCGTCGTCGGCATGGTGGGGGTCGTGGAGGACGTGGACCACATCACGCCCCAGGCGTTCCGGCAGGAAGGTGACACGGTGATCCTCCTCGGGGAGAACACCGACGAGCTCGGTGGTTCGGAGTACCTCTACCGGATCGAGGGACGCGTGGCAGGCGCGCCACCGGCGGTCGACCTGTTGGCGGAGCGTCGGCTTCAACACGCCGTGCTCGCCATGATCCAGCAAGGACACGTCCGCTCGGCCCACGACTGCGCGGACGGGGGGCTCGCCTGCACCCTGGCCGAGTGCGCCATCGGCAGCGGCGAGACTCCATTCGGACTCACGGCGGAGCTCGACGACGACCTTCCCCCGGTCTCCGCGCTGTTCGGCGAGGGCCAGGGCCGGATCGTGATCTCGTGCGCACCCGAGCAGGCCGAAGACGTGCTGCACCTGGCACGCCGCCACGGAGTGCCGGCGCGCGCGATCGGACACGTCGGCTCCGAGGGCGGCGTCTTCCGCATCACCGTCCGTGGCGGCTCGATCGAGGCGCCCACGGACCGAATGGTCGACGCATACCTGAACGCCCTACCCCGAATCATGGACGCTCCACCCACCTCGGGAGCTTGACGAAGATGGCCTCTGCCCGTCGCGAGCTGACGGTCCTACCCGCACTTCCTGATCACGCGGATGTCCACCACGCAGTGGATCTGCCGGCCCACCACCTGGACGAGGGTCCCCACGAGGAGTGCGGCGTGGTTGGAGTGAGTGGGATCGAGAATGCCGCGGAGCTCACGTACCTGGCGCTCTACGCCCTGCAGCACCGGGGACAGGAGTCCGCGGGCATCGTTGCCGTCGACGGGAGTACCTCGCTCGCGCACAAGGGTGTGGGGTTGGTCTCCGAGGTCTTCGACGCCGCGACGCTCGCGCGCCTCACGGGTTCCACGGCCGTGGGCCACGTGCGGTACTCGACGGCCGGAGGAAGCAGCCTGGAGAACGTGCAGCCCATCCAGGCCCGATACTCCCAGGGTGTCATGGCACTGGCCCACAACGGCAATCTCACGAACCACCTGGATCTGCGGAATCGCCTGGTGGACGAAGGCGCGATCTTCCGGACGTCCTCGGACTCGGAGATCCCGATCCACCTCATCGCCAAGTCTCGTCACGCTACCGTAGACGCCCAGGTCGATGACGCGCTGACCTACCTCGAGGGCGCCTTCTCGCTGGTGCTGTCGATCGACGACACGCTCTACGCGGTGCGGGATCCCAGGGGGTTCCGACCCCTGATCCTCGGCAAGAAGGGAAATGGCCACATCGTCGTCAGCGAAACGTGCGCGCTCGACATCGTCGGCGCGGACTACGTGCGCGACCTGGAGCCCGGAGAGGTCCTGAAGATCCGCGGAGGTCGGGTCAGGCGGCTGCGCCCCCTCCCGCCCGCGGCGAATCCTTCGCCGTGCATCTTCGAGCTCGTCTACTTCGCCCGCCCCGACTCGAGCATCTGGGGCATGAGCATCGACCGGGCCCGCCGAGCCTTCGGCCGCCAGCTCGCGCGCGAGCACCCGGTCGAGGCCGATGCGGTCGTCTCCGTTCCCGACAGCGCCAACTCCGCCGCGCTCGGGTTCTCCGAGGAGAGCGGCATCCCGTTCGAGCTGGGTCTGCTGCGCAATCACTACGTCGGGCGCACCTTCATCCAGCCGTCGCAGAAGGACCGGGACTTCGGGGCCAGAATGAAGTACAACCCCGTCCGGGAGGTCCTGGACGGCAAGCGAATCGTGGTGGTCGACGACTCGCTCGTGCGCGGCACCACGAGCAGGAGCCTGGTGCGCATGTTTCGCCAGTCTGGCGCAACCGAAGTGCACTTCCGCATCGGCAGTCCGCCCGTGCGCTTCCCGTGCTTCTACGGAATCGACATGCCCACCAAAAGCGAGCTCATGGGCTCCCGGCTCGAGATCGCGGAGATCGCCGAGACGCTCGGGGTCGACTCTCTCGGCTACCTGTCGCTCGAGGGCATGGTCGGGGCGGTGGAGGGAGGGCCCTACTGTACCGCGTGCTTCTCGGGGGACTACCAGGCACCGTTGGTGGATGTGGAGCGGGGGTTCACGACGATCGAAGAAGGGCCGCCGAGCTGCTGAGGTGATCCGGTAGGCGGGAGGGTCTCGGCCCACCTTTGGACCCTCGGGTTCACGGGTGGGCCCTGGGGAGGCGTTCCCCTTCTCCGCACTCCACCGAATCGTCTTCGTCCCTGCCGCGGGCCTTTCGCGGATCTTCTGGCTTCGCGGGCGTCCTCTCCGCGGCGGTCTTCCCCCTTCCCGGCACACCGCCTCGACTTCGCTCCATTCGCGGGCCGCGGTTGCGCGCTCCGATTGGGAGCGCCTCCCCAGGCCCCCTCCTGATTCGCGGCGCCGCAGGGGTGGGGTCGAACCCTCGCAGTTGCTCGACCCATAGCTCCCCCAACCGTCCTGGTCGGAGGGAGCGCGCAACGGCTCTTCTTCGGTCCCCCAGTACCTTGCGGTTCCCATGCTCATGAACGCGAACCGCCCCCGCCGGACCGAAGTCCGACGGGGGCGTCGCTGCTCGAGACTTCCGAGCCTACTTCATCCTCGATTCCAGCCTAGCTGATCATATAGGTCAGCGTCTCGACGTCTCCAGGATTCTGCTGGAGGTAGAGAGCATCCGCCGGGACCGAAGTCGTGTACGTGCCCACCGTTCCGGGCTGGGGCGAAATCTGGTACACGCCCTCTTCGAGGTTGTCGAACTCGAACGCACCGGTCGCGTCCGTGGTCGTGGTCTGCGTCGTACCGAGGTACGTGGTGCACGTCCCGGCTGCCGGCGGCTTGGCCGGGCCGGCCGATGCGTTGCAGCGGCGCAGGGAGACCGTCATGCCTTCGATCGGATCACCCGTGCCGTTGTCCTTCACGATGCCCTTGGCGATGGTGTTCTTCGCCAGGAACAGGAAGTCAGCGGCTCCCGCCACCGCCGGTGTCGTGGTGGCGTAGTCCCACTCCGGCAGCGTCGCCGGGGTCGTCGAGCCGACGTTGGCCGCAGCCGTCGTCGTCACAATGACACTGTCCTGAGTCAGCGCGCGGAGCACGCGCTGGGTGCTGTCCGGCGTGTCCATGGACCACCGGACCATGTACTGGCCCTCGCGCAGACCCGTGAACGAGTACGCACCGTTGGCGTCGGTGGTAGCCGTAGTCACGAGCGTGTCACGGCCGACCGCACCGCTGTTGTCCTGGTACAGCTCGAGGACGGCGCCGGACAGCGCGTCCGACGGATCCTGAGTGTTGTCCTTGTCACGGTCGTTGAAGACCAGACCGGAGATCTTCGTGTCCATCCGGTAGGCCTGGAAGTTGGCCGTGCCGTAGTTGCCGGCGCTCTGGACATCACGCAGCGCCGAGTGGGCGTCGATGTTGTCCGCATCACCAGCTGCCGGAGCGTCGAGGGTCGTCAAGAACGACCACACGCCCGTCGAATCCTCGACGGAGACCGTGTACGGGCCCTCACGCATACCGGCCATCGTGAAGTAGCCCGTGGTCCGGGTCTTCACGACGGTCGAGTCGGTGCCCAGGGCGTTCGGCTGGATATTGTCCGCCGTGGCCTGGATCATGACCCGCAGGCCCGCCACCGGCGTCGAACCGTCCGCCGAGAGGATGGTGCCGTTTATGCCACCGTTGTTGAACTTGTAGGCGAACGAGGACGCACCCGCGCTACCTGCCAGCGTGGAGTCCACGTACGTCTGGTCCGAACCGTCGCCGGTGATCGCGATCGTGGTGTCGTTGAGCACAACCAGCGTCGTGGCGGTCGCGCGAGCGTGAACCTTGTAGCTCACACCGGTCGGAATGTTGGCGAACGTCACCGCTCCGGTTCCGCCGGCCGCGGCCGTCGGACCGGACACGGACGTTTCCGTACCGTCACTGTTGACCTTGTAGAGCTGCAATTCAACGTTCGGAACGAACGTGAGGTTGTCGCCCATCGTGAAGGTCGCGACGTCCGTGGAGTCGTCCGTCTCGTGGTGGGCCGCGAAGGTCAGATCCGCGTCCTTGTACGTGACGAGCTCCGCACCGGCGTCGAGGGTGTCCTCGGGCGCGACGGTGCCTTCCCAGACGTACATCAGGTACTGTCCCGCACCCATCGCGTCCATGGCGGACGGGGCCCACATGTACGAGTGCCCGTTGGCCGCGGCCTGTCCGCCCGAAAGCCGGAACCAGAGCGTGTCCGGCAGGTTGTGGTCGCTGTCGGTGTTGTTCAGCGCCGAGCGATTGACCGTGTAGTACGCGTCACCCTTGGAGTTGGTGGGGACGGTGACCCGGTGAGTGGAAACGATGCCAGCAGTGTCCGCGTTGGAGAACATGAGCATGTTCCAACCGGCCAGCGTGTCGTTGTCGATCTCCGCCGCGTGCACCTTGACGACCATCTGGTTGTACAGCGCGTCGAAGGTGTCGGGCGCCATGCCGAGAGAATCGGTGGCGTCGTAATGGATCTCGAAGATGCTCTCGCCGTTCATCGAGTACGTGGAACTCGGAACCGCGTTGCTGCGCGCGAAGACGATGTTGTCCGAGACGCCTCCGGACGGAGCCTTGTCCGCGGAGCGCAGGAACTGGAACGTCGCCTTGCCGTTGGCGTCGGTGGTCATCGTGGAGGTGAGCCTACCCGTCGCGCCACCGGCCGCGGCATTCGCCTGCGTATCGTACAGATCGATCTTCCAGCCCTTGATGGGCGCGACGCCCGGTCCGGGCGTGGCCGACACGCTCGCGTCGGTCCCGAGGAACGCGTAGACGTCGATCGTCTGCTGCGTGATGATGAACGGGAAGTTGACCGTCGCCGCGGCACCCGTCGTGACCGTAACCGTCTGAGAGGCATCGCCACTGAAGGAAACCGCGGAGGGCAGATCGGCGGGCGTTCCCTTGTACGTCACCCGGTAGCTACCGGCGGTGAGGTTCGGGAAGCTGTAGTCGCCGTTCGCGTCGGTCAGGACGGTCATCGTGTCGTTGACCGAGCCCTCGAGGAAGATCGGGACGTTCGCGACCGCGAGCTTGGTCTCGAGGTTCGTGTCGAAAACGCCGTTCGCAGGAGTAGCAACGTCGAGGAAGAGCGAGCCGACGATCGACGCCGTCGTCTTCGGGGTTCCCTCGAAGGAGACGATCTGGAGATCGCCGGTGTTCAGCGTCACCGTCTTCGACGTCTCCGCGAACGTGTAGTTCGTGGCGTCATAGCCGGAGATCGTCACGGTGTAGCTTCCAGCGCGAAGACCGGTGAACGGATCCGTCTGCCCGTTGCTGCCCGTGGTCTTGCTGGAGGAAGCGCCCTGACCGCTGATCGAAACCGTCACCCCCGACATGCCCGTGCCATCCGCGGTCATCACGGAGCCGACGATGGCCGACGTGCGGATGAAGGAGCCGTCAAAGTTCACCGACACGACCTGGCCGGAGCTGGAAATCACCGCAGCTTTGGCAGAGGTCGAGAAGGTGGCGTCCGAAGGGTAGCCACTGATGCTCACCGTGTACGCACCGGCCGGGACGTCCGCAAAGGAGTATGCCCCGGAACCGTCCGTCGTCGCGGTTGCCCCCGACGACAGCGATACGGTAACGCCAGAAGCTCCTGTGCCCTCGATCGTGACTACGCCCGTGATCGAGCCCGTCTCCGGCGCAGGGGTCGTGCCCCCGTCCGAACTACAGGCTGCGAACGCTACGAGCGTAGCGAGAGCCAAGTACTTGAGAGACTTCATGTCACCTGATCCCATGAAGAGTGAAAATGTGCCCAGTATGGGCGGATATTGCCGGCTCTAAAATGAGCAAGAGCAGTGCCAGAAATGCCGCCCTAGCAAGTCATTGTCCCACAATGACTTACATATTCAACGGGTTGGGCCGGAAGCCTCGGATAACCGAGGATCGTCAGATTTCTGAGCCTTCGCCGAGGAAGCGCTCGGCAAGGGAAACCAACTCGGCCGATCCGATGTAGACCGGGGTTCGTTGGTGGAGAGACTCGGGTTGTACGTCCAGGATATCGCCGGCGCCGGTGCTCGCCCTTCCCCCGGCCTCCCGGCAGATCATCGCCATGGGCGCGGCCTCGTAGAGGAGCCGGAGTTTTCCGTTCGGCCGATCCGAAGCGGCGGGGTACATGAACAGCCCGCCGAGCAGAAGCGTGCGGTGCATGTCGGCCACCATGGAGCCGATGTAACGTGAGTTGAAGCCTCCATCCGGTCCCTTGAGGTGGGCCAGAAGCCGCTGTTGGCCCCTCGACCACTTGTGGAAGTTGGCCTCGTTGACCGAATAGACCCTGGCCGGCGGATCGGGGATCCGCATGTGCGGGTGGCTGAGGATGAACTCGCCGATCGAGGGGTCGAGAGTGAAGCCGTGCACCCCCGTCCCGGTCGTGAAGACGAGCATCGTGGACGAGCCGTACACCACATAGCCCGCGGCGAGCTGCCGGGAGCCGGGTTGGAGGCAGTCCTCCAACGTACCTCTCTCACCTGCGCTGATCTTGCGATGGATCGAGAAGATCGTGCCCACCGAGACGTTCACGTCGATGTTGGTCGAACCGTCGAGCGGATCGTAGAGAAGCACGTACGGCCCCGAAGGAAACCGCTCGGGAATGCCCACCGGATCCTCGTTCTCTTCCGAAACCATGCACGCGAGGCGCCCGGTGTGGTCGAGCGCCCGGTAGAGCACATCGTTCGCGAACGCGTCGAGCTTCTGGACCTCCTCGCCGTGCACGTTCTCGTCTCCTGTCTGGCCGAGAATGTCGACCAGCCCGGCCTTGTTCACCTCGCGGGAGATCACCTTCGCGGCCAGCGCGATGTCCTCCAGAAGGTCCGTGAACGTGCCGGTGGCCTCAGGATGAAGACGTTCCTGTTCAACGAGGAAGCGTGAGATGGTGACGACGGAGCTCTCGGGCATGGGCCGTGGCGGGGGCGGGAGGGTGAAGCATGGGCTCGTCCACCAGGATAGACCGCCCCCCCAAACGGGTCAACGGCCCGCAGCAAAGGAGCGACCGCGCGTCCGCACGGGAAGCCCCTCGGCCGTGACCGTGAAGCGCCCGTCCGGTCGGGCGACGACGTCCAGCGTGCCTTCCCGGTCCGTACGTCGGATGGGCACGTGGGCCTGTCGTAGACGCGCGATCACCTGCGGGGACGGATGCCCGTAGCGGTTGTGTCTCCCGACCGAGATGAGAGCCACCTGCGGATGTGCGCGCGCCACCCAGACGGAGTCGGTGGCGGTGGCGCTCCCGTGGTGGCCGACCTTGAGCACTTCGATTCCCCCGTGCAGCTCGGGCGCCAGCGCCCGCTCGACCTGCTTGGGCGCATCGCCGGTGAGCAACGCGTCGAAACCCCCGTACCGCACGTGCAGCACGACGGATACCGCGTTGGTGGGGGATTCCCCCGGCTCGAGCGGGCCGACGCCCCCTGGCCACGGCGCCATGACCTCGAGCGACACGCCGTCCAGGTCGATCACCTCGCCGTGGTGGGCTTTGCGCCAGGGAACGCCGTGTGCTTTGGCGGTATCGAGAATCGCGACATAGGACGCCTTGGCGGCGGGGTAGGCGGGATCCATCACCGTGCCGACGTCGAAGGACCTCAGCACGGCGATGCTCCCCCCGATGTGGTCGAAGTCGGGATGCGTCAGGATCAGGAGCTCGATCCGCTGCACGCCCCGGCGGCGGAGCGTCCTCACCACGACGTTCTTGCCCGGGTCGTGTTCCTCCGGGTCCACGGGCCCCGTGTCGACCACGAGCCAATGTCCGCCCGGCGTGCGCATCGCGAGGGCGTCGCCCTGCCCCACGTCGATCACGATCATCTCCAGCGTGTCCCTCGCCTGGAGTGTGACCAGCACGGGCCAGAATACGACCGCGGCCGTCGCCGTAAGCGCGCCCACGGCTCTGCGCACGCGTGGTCGGATGCGGGGCCCGGCCAGAACCGCGACGCCTACGAACGAGCCGACGGCCGCCACCCAGACCCAGCTCCTCGGCACCCACACGCTGGCCCACGGGAGCGATCCCGCCCACCGCACTCCTCCGGTGAGTCCAGCCAGCACGAGGTCCACCCCACCCGCCAGAAAGGTGGCCGCCCCGTGGGAGATGAAGTCCAGACCGAGCGAAAGGAGCACCCCGGGCAACGCCAGCGCCACCAGGGGAGATGCCAGAAGCGTCGCCGGGATCCCCACCAACGAGATCCTCTCGAAGTGCCACGCGACGATCGGGAGCGTGCCGAGGGTGGCCGCCACACCGGCCCCTGTTCCTGCGGCCAGCCCCGCAGGACAGCGTAGCCGGGTGAGTGTCCGTCGAACCGTGCCCGCCCAGGCCGTGAGTCCGGCCGCACCCGCGAACGAAAGCTGAAACCCCACGCTCCCGACGCGCCGGGGATCGAGCGCCACCAGAAGAAGGAACGCGGATCCCAGCGCACCCCAGCGGGCGGCTGGCTTCCCTCGCACACGCGAGAGGGCCAGGAGCGTCAGGATCAGCGCGGCACGCGAGGCGGCGTCCGGGAAGCCGATGAGCGCCACGTAGAGCCACGCGCCGCCGGCAGCGCCGAGGCCCGCGCGGCGCCGTTCCACGCCCAGCCCACTGAGGAGCGCAAAGAGCAGCCCGCCCACCACACCCACGTGGAAGCCGGAGATGGCCAGTAGGTGCGCCGTGCCTGAGCGGGCGAAGGCGTCGCGCAGCTCGGGGTCCAGTCCCCGTTTGTCCGAGAGGGAGAGCGCAACGACCGTGGGCGAGCGATCGCCGTAGAGAGACTCGATCCTGTGGCGAAGGCGTCCCCTCCACCGCGTGGCGGCGTCGGCGTGGGCCGGGGCTCCGACGGTCGTGACCGCGGAGGTACCGGCCGGCTCGGGACGGGCGAAGCGTACGGAGGCGCCGGCGCAGAGGCCGACGAGAATCACGAGGGTCCAGACGGCCCGGTCGGTGGGACGACGGGATGTCCGGATGGGCAGCGCGAGAAGGGCGAGGAGAAGCGGCGTCAGAGGTCGGGGGACGCCGGGCTGGAAGAGAGCGGCCGCCCCAGCGAACACCAGGGCCAGCCGCGCCACGGGAGGGAGCCCGGTCCACCTCAAGGTGGTGGGACCTCCCGGCGTGCGCCGTCAGCGCTCAATCGTCGAGTAGCGCTCCTTCGTCGGTGTCTTCCTGAGCTCCGGATTCGAACAGGTCGCGCTGCGAGCGATCGACGAATCGCGCCCGCTCCTCCTCGTCTTCCTCCCGCAGTCGGGCCCGCAGGATGCCTCGGACCTTGAGATCCGAGCGGATCCCGGCCACGAGCATGATCATCATGCCACAGATGAGCCCACCGAACGCCACCGTCGTGAGCGAGACGCGATAGAAGGTGGCGAAACCGAGGTGAAGGGTAACGTACTGCCCGTTGTTGATCGCCGCGAAGGCCATGGCGAGGACCACCACGAGGAGCGCCCCGGTCGCGGCGAGCAGCCGGCTCATGTCTCTACCCCCGCGAGCTCGGGCTCGACCGCGAGGCTTCCCACGAACGTGGCGCCGGTGGTGCGCTCGAGGCGCGCACGCACGTACGAGCCCACCAGATCCGGATCCCCGGGAAAGGCGACGACCTTGTTCCGGCGCGTCCGCCCCAGGATCTGCCCTTCTCCGCGGGCCTCCTTCTCCACCAACAGCTCCTCCAGGCGCCCGACTTCGGACTCGTTGATCCCGGCCTGGATCGAGCGGGCTACCTCGATGAGCTCCTCGAGCCGGGCCTGCGCCACGTCGGAGGGAACGAAGTCCTCCTCGGGGAAACGCGTCGCGGGCGTGCCGTCGCGCAGCGAGTACCTATAGGTGAACGCGTCGTCGAAGCGGACTTCCCTCATGAGGTCCAGGGTCGCCCGGAAGTCCTCGTCGGACTCACCGGGAAAGCCCACGATGATGTCCGTGGAGAGTGCCACGTCCGCGACGGCCGCGCGCACCTGCTCGACCCGCTCGAGGAAGGTCGCCACAGTGTAGCGCCGGACCATCCGCTTGAGGATCCGGTCGCTCCCCGACTGTGCGGGGAGGTGGAGCTGCTCGCACACGGCCGGTTCGACGGCCATGACCTCCACGAGCTCCGGAGTCACGTCGTTGGGGTGTGGCGACGTGAACCGCACGCGGCGAATCCCGTCCACCCGCGCGACGGCGCGCAACAGATTCGCGAAGCTCCAGTCCTCCCAGACGTAGGAGTTCACCGTCTGGCCCAGCAAGGTCACCTCGCTCACGCCCGCCTCGACCAGTCCCCGCACTTCGTCGAGAATCTCACGGGCGGCACGGTTCTTCTCGGAGCCGCGCACGTACGGCACGATGCAGAACGTGCAGCGGTGGTTGCACCCGCGCTGGATAGTGACCCAGGCCGAGGCGCCTTCCGGTCGGCGCTGCTCGAGGCCCTGATAGTTCTCACCCAGGTTCAGATCCAGCACCGTCAACCTGCGCGGAGCGGGAGGGGTCTCGGGGTGGTCGGAAGCCCGCAGCGCCGCGAGCGACTCCGGCAGGCTCCGGTACCCGTCCGGCCCCATCACGAGGTCCACGTGGGGCGCGCGCTCCAGGAGATCGGAGCCCATACGCTGCGCCATGCATCCCGTGACGCCGAGCACCATGTCCGGACGCTCGCTCTTGAGTGCGCCGAGCTGAGCCACCCGTCCGAGGACCCGCTGCTCCGCGTGCTCGCGGATGGCGCACGTGTTCACGAGCACCACGTCCGCGTCGTCGGGCGTAGCGACGATCTCGTATCCGCGCTCGGCGAGGACACCCTGCATCAGCTCGCCGTCGCTGATGTTCATCTGGCACCCGTAGGTCTCGATGTACGCGCGCTTGAGTGGGCCTGTGTGGATCATGCCATCAATTGGGGTGGATTGAGCGGGGCCACGCAATATACAGATGCCCCCGGTCCTCCCGCAGGGTACCCACGCGGACGGCCCGCGTCCGCTCGGACGGAGGGGTCGGCACGCCGACGCGCAGGTAGTCCCCGGTCAGCGCCGAGGCCCCGTCGCCTTCGAGCACCACCTCACCGCGTTGCCCTACGCGACCTTCGCGGTGACGCCGCCCCTTGGTCTGCGCGAGCGCCCGCAGCTCGCGGCTCCGCTCACCCGCCACACGCTGTGGCACGGGATCGGGCAACCCTTCCGCGGCCGTATCGGAGCGCGGCGAGAACGGGAAGACGTGCAGGTACGTGAACGGGAGCTCGTCGACGAGCGAGCGCGTGCGCTCGTGATCTCGTTCGGTCTCGCCCGGGAACCCCGTGATGATGTCGGCGCCCAGCCCGAGGGGATCGACACGCTCGGCGATCTCGAAGGCGCGTCGCCGGTACTGCTCCCGGGTGTGCCACCGTCGCATCCTGCGAAGCACCGGGTCGGCGCCGCTCTGCAGCGGCATGTGCAGGTGCGGGGCCACGCGCCCCGTCCGAGTCGGCCAGGAGGTCGAGCAGGAGATCGTCGACCTCCGTCGCTTCTACGCTACCGAGCCGGAATCGCACGTCCGGCACCTCGTCGAGGAGCCGGGCCAGGAGGCGCGCCAGCGTCCAACGCGGCTCGAGGTCGCGGCCGTAGTGCCCGATGTGGATGCCGGTGATCACGAGCTCGGGATGGACCTCGGCGAGGGCCCGCGCCTCCGCCACGACCTCCCGGGGCGGCCGGGACCGGGAGGCTCCGCGCGCCAGCCGCGTGGCGCAGAACGAGCACTTCCGGTCACAGCCGTCCTGGACCTTGAGCCAGCCTCGTGTGGCGCCGTTGCGCCGACGCAGCAGCGCTCCTCCGATCGGCTCGCTGTCGATCCGGTCGAGCGATGATCTCAGCTCGATCTGTACGGGAACCGATCTCCGGAGGGCGCCGGCCACGGCCACGGGATCGTGTCCCTCGACCACCGCCGCGACCTCGTCCATCGCGCGGTATTCGGGCGCCTTGAGAGCCGCCGAGCATCCGGCCACGACGATGCGTGCCTCCGGGTTCTCCCGGCGCAGCCGTCTGACGAAGCGCCTCGCCTCGGCGTCGGCTTGGTTGGTGACCGTGCAGGTGTTGACCACGCACACGTCCGCGTCGGCCCGGGTACCGACCGTCGTCGTGCCGTGCGCCTCGCCTTCCTGGCGCATCCGCTCCGTGTCGTACTGGTTGGCCTTGCAGCCGAACGTGTGGTAGTAGACCCGCACGGATTCGTCGCCGAGCCGGGAGGTGGCTAGAAGCCGGCGACGCGTAAGGACAGGGTCCCGCGCCAGAAGTGTTCCTTCAGGTAGTCGTCCTTGCGCGTCCCTCGCTCGAGCGTCAGATCCAGGCCCGCCAGCGTGAAGTCACCACTCTCGCGGA
This sequence comes from uncultured Gemmatimonadales bacterium, assembly GCA_963751265.1. Lineage (GTDB taxonomy): Bacteria > Gemmatimonadota > Gemmatimonadetes > Longimicrobiales > Gaopeijiaceae > SZUA-318. Next base: position 195,401 of record CAVVTU010000013.1, read on the forward strand.
ACCTCAGACCGAGTCCTCCGGAGAGCGCCGATTCCGTGGGCATCCCCTGACCGCTCACCAGGAACGGGAGATCGCTCTTGCGATACCCGATCCGGATGGGAGCCGTCTTGCCGAAGATGGACGCCTGGGTGAGCTCCATCCCGAGACCATAGCTCGTGGTCGTCCTGGCCGTTCCTCCGTCGTTGAAGCGGAGGTTGCCCGCGCCCCAGTCGGCCCGGGCCAGGCCGGCCGTCACGTTGAGCCCGTGCATGAGCACGGCGCTGGCGCCGATCCGGTACTCCAGAGGAAGGTCGTAGGAGCCGTCGCCACCCTCGGTGTCGCTGGACGCCTTGGCGTGCAGCGTCCCCGACCAGGTCATGCTGCCGGCGATCCGGGCGACCTGGCCGAGTCGATAGGAAACCCCTCCCGTGACGGATTGTCCCGAGTACGACCAGAATCCGCCCGACTGGTACGAGGCGATGGACGTATCCTGTGGAAAGATCCGCTGCAGGCGCCGGAGCAAGGTTCCGGTGTAGCGTCCGTAGGAGAGGCCGACCGACAGCCCGCCAACCACGGGGCGGGCAAAGCCGAGCCGTACGGACGACACGCCCCCGCTCGACTCGAAGACGTCTCGAGCCGTGGTCGTCGTGTCGTACAGCGGCACATCCACGGCGCGATTGGCCTGATAGCGTTGATCCAGAACGGATCCGAAGGTCAGCGTGGCGACTCCCGAGTGAAACACCGGGTAGGCGATCCCGAGCAGAGGGAACCGATTGCCCCTGAACTTCCCGGCCTCCTCAGGCGTGCTCCTCCGATAGTCCACCCACGACGGCTGTGCCGTCATGACCAGCGTCGGGAGCGACAACTCCGCGGCACCCGCCGGGTCCGTGGGCAGGAGAACGCCACCGAGCAGGCCGACGCCGATGCTGCCCATCGCCCTGGAGCGTGCATCCAGCGCATCGGCCGGAGTGCCGATCCCCTCCGAGTTGAACAGCGATTGGGCCGCCAGCCCTTTCGCGGAGGCCAGGACCAGGAGCGCCGCGAGCCAGAACGTACGATTCATGGGAGCACCACCGTCTTGCCGGCCGTCACGATGAGCTTGAGGGTGGGAGCCAGGACTCCGCCGCCGGGTCCCTGGAACGTCCCGAAGGAGATCGAGGCGGGCTCCGACGGGGAAAGGAGCGCCACCGTGCTCGACACCGGCCGGCCGCTCGCGGTCTCGCCGCGAACCAGATCCTGTATGAAGCCCGTCACCGGAATCTCGATGTCCTCGCCCTGGGGTCGATTGAACTTGAAGGCCGGAACGCGAACGCCATTGGGGTCCGCGAGAAGCGACCCGCTCAATGGCGACTTGGGGAGCTCCGTCGGACTCAGGACCTCGCGCACGTCGAACCCGAGACTGTCCACGGGTCGGAACGCCTCATCCCCTTGCTGGGTTCGCAGGATCAGCGACGCGTAGTTGACCTGGTCAGGCCTCAATGTCATCGGACAGCCCACGGCCTGGCACAAGGCGGGCGGACCGTTGAGCTCCTTCGGCAGCGTCACCTTGAAGACGGTCCTCCAGGCGGGGACGCCGCCGACGCGCATCGCACCGTTCGGTGGGCCCGGTGAGGGCGAGTAGATGAACGTCAGGTGCGCCAGGCTGCTCGACAGGTAGAGCGTGGTATCGGGGTTGATCTTGGTCTTCGCGACGAAGCTGAGATCGAGGTTGGTCAGATTCAGCCGAACGCCTCCCGTGAGGACCTCGACCGACAGTCCGTGGGTCAAGCTCAAGGTGTCGCCCAGCGACGCCACCGCGGCGGAGTCGATCTCGATCACGACCGAATCGCCATCGGGCGGCGACCAGTCCGCCGTGGTGAGCGGCACCAGCTCGCCACCCCCCGGCGTCGACCAAGGCGTCCGGTTCCCGGTCGTATCGACCGCCATGTCCCAGTTCGCGGTCTTCGGGTCCCACGGCTCCTGGATCGCGCTGACCTGCACCGTCACCACCCCGGACACCGTGCTGGACAGCGTGTCGAAATGGGCCACCACCCGTCCACCGACGATGGTCGGGGCCGTGTCCGTCTTCAGGCTTCCCGCGGAGTCCCGGACGAGTGGCTCCACGTTGAAGGTGCCGAACGTCGCCAGGGTCCGCGCCTCGAGCGTCCCCCCGTAGGTGTGCGCCAACAGCCCCTTCTGGAGCTGGAAGGCGTAGCCGAAGCCCCCGTAGACGTTGAAATCGGACCCGAATTCGCTCCAAGGAAGACGGATCTCGATCGTCTCCGGCTTGTCGGGTAGGAGCGCTCCGTCCACCGAGGTCGGAATCTTCTCGGTGCACGATATCGCTGAGACGATCAGGAGCCCCGCGAGGCCCATCTTCTTCATCCGTATCACGTGGTTCCCGATGCTTTGAAGGCTGTTCCCTGCCAGATGCGCGGCAGCCGGGGCGTGAGCCCCGTCAGAATCTCGTAGCTGATAGTCCCCGCCAGCTCCGCGACCTCGTCCAATGTGATGCGCTCGTCGCCGTCGGTGCCGATGAACGTCACCACGTCTCCGATCTCCACCGCCGATGCGCCGGTGATGTCTACCACCGTCACGTCCATAGAGATCCGTCCCACGATGGGGGCGCGTCTACCGCGCACCAGAGCGCTGCCTCGATTGCCGAGGGCCCGCGGGAGTCCGTCGCCGTACCCGATCGAAACCGTGGCCCACCGCTCGGTACCCCGCGCGTGGTACGTCGCTCCGTACCCCAGACTCGTGCCGGGCGCCACGTCACGGACGTGCACCACTCGGGCCCGCACGGCCACGACCTCGGCAGGATCGGGAGTCTCCGGCCCCACACGGCCCCCGTACAGGAAGATCCCCGGGCGCACCGCATCCGCCGCGTACTCGGGGCTGCGCAAGGCGCCGGCGCTGTTCAGGGCATGGATGAGCAGCGGATCCGGGCTCCCCCCCATACGCGCCAGCGCCTTCTGGAACCGCTCCCACTGGTCCCGGATGGTGCCGGGCGCCTCATCGGCCGAGTGGAGGTGGGTGTAGCATCCCTCCCAGCGAGCGCCTGCGGCCTCGGCCGCGCGCGCCGCCTCGACCGCCGGATCGATATCGTTCCAGGCGAAGCCGGCCCTTCCCATCCCCGTGTCCACCTCCAGGTGGAAGACCGGCGTCGCCACCTTCGGGGCCAACGTTCGGAGTCGCGCCAACGTCGCGGGGTGGGACACCGATACGGTAAGCCCCCCCTCGCCGGCCGCCTCCAGCGTGCCGGGCAGCGTCGGACTCAGCACCCACACGGGCCGGGACACTCCGAGCGCGCGGAGCTCCAGCCCCTCGTCCACGGTCGCAACGCCGAAGGCCCACGGACTGGCGGGCTCGAACGCCTCGACGACGCCGCCCATTCCCAACCCGTACGCATCCGCCTTGACCATGGGCACCAGCTTGACGGCTGGACCCACGGACGCGCGAATTCGCTCGAGATTCTGACGGAGGGCCTCGGATCGCACCTCGACCCAGGCCCGTATGCGGCGATCCGTTGACATAGAACGGGAAAGATGCGAAACACCAGCGGCGGAGCAACCCACGACGCTGGGGGACCCGCCCCAGCGCTCACGACGCCGTCCCGCGTACGACATCCGACGGACTCCTGCCCTATGGACGATTCCCCCGCCACACCCGCTGCCGACTTCCCCCGTTTCGATGGCCCGGGCATGCTGGACCGTTCGCTCGAGCTCGTGCGCTTCCTGCGCGTCCACTGCCCGTGGGACCAGTCGCAAACCCCCCGCACGCTCATCCCCCACCTCCTCGAGGAAGCCCACGAGGTGGTGGACGCCATCGAGGAGCGCTCCGTGGAGCACCTCGAGGGAGAGTTGGGAGACCTGTTGCTCAACCTCGCCTTCCAGATCGTGCTCGCCGAGGAGGCCGGCAGTTTCGGAGCGGAGACCGTCTATCGTCGGCTCGAGGAGAAGATGGTCCGCCGCCACCCCCACCTCTTCGGCGACGGCGAGCGTCAGGACTGGGAGGCCCTCAAGGCCGCCGAGCGAGCGGAGGGAGAGGGCGTGCTCGGTGGACTCGCCAAGGGGCTCGATCCTCTGACGAAGGCCCATCGCATCCAGGAGCGTGTCAGCGGCGTAGGCTTCGACTGGGAGGACTTCCACGGTGCCTGGGACAAGGTCGCCGAGGAGTTGGAGGAGGTCCGGGAGGCACTCGAGGATGGGGCCGCCGAGGCGGTCGAGGAGGAGCTCGGCGACCTCCTCTTCTCCGTGGTGAACCTGACCCGCCTGGCCGGCGCGCACTCCACCACGGCTCTGGAACGGGCCAACCGAAAATTCCGGCGACGCTTCGAGCGGCTCGAGGCGCTGGCCCGGGAACGGGGCATCCGGATCGAGGAGTCCTCCCTGGAAGTGCTGGACGGGCTCTGGGACCAGGTGAAGACCCCTCAGTAGCCCGCGTCCTTGTCGACCGTGTTGAGGAGAGGCTCGCCGGCGAGGTAGCGCCCGACGTTCTCCACGATCAGCGCGGTCTCACGCTGCCAGAATCCCCTGGTCAACGCCGAGACGTGGGGCGTGACGAGCACATTGGGGTACGACCAGAACGGATGGCCCTCCGGCAGCGGCTCCTCGGCGAAGACGTCCAGGCCGGCCCCCCGTATCCGTCCCGAGCGAAGCGCATCCTCGAGCGCGCGCTCGTTGACCAGCTTGCCCCGCGCGACGTTCACCAGGATCGAGCCGTCCTTCATTCGGCCGAGCGCGTCGGCGTCGAGCATTTCACGCGTCTCGGCGGTTTCCGGGGCCGAGAGGACCACCACGTCGCTCTCCCGCAGCACGCGCTCGAACCCATCGGGACCGTGCCCCAGCTCGATCCGGTCCCCGAGGCGCCCTCCGCCGGCCGGCGCTTCGAGATCGGCGTCGGCTGCGCTGGCGGGCGTTCGCTTGCTGCCGACGACGCGCGCGCCCAGCGCGGCGACCCGCCGCGCGACCTCACGGCCGATTCCGCCGAAGCCGACGATCCCGACCGTGCACTCCGAGAGCTCCCTCGGCCGCAGCTCCTCGTAGGGCTCGGTAGCCCAAACGCCGCGTTGCTGCGCTTCCGTCGCCAAGTCGAGTCCTCGCAGGAAGTGGAGGATCATCCCGACGACGGTCTCTGCGATGGGGGGAGCGTGGATACCGGCCGAGTTGGTGAAGATCACGTCGCACTCTTTCATCCGCGGCGTGAGCGAACTGCCGACGCCCGCGGCGCCCGAATGCACCCACCTGAGGTCTTCACCCGCCGACAGGAGCTCGGGAGGGACCCCGAACCCGAAGTAGGCTTCGGCCCCCCCCACCGCGTCCCGGAGAGCCGGAGAGAGACGCGAGGAGCCGTCGCCGGAGCCGTCGGTCTCCTCGTCGAGCACCCGGAGGTCCCAATCGTCGGGAAAGGCCTCGCCGATCCGCTCGGCGACCCACGCGGGCATCGCCCACAGGATGCGGCGGTCCTTCATGTCGAGGACGGCTCGCGGCATTCTGCCTCCTACGGAGTCAGCCGGTTCATGAGGCGCGGGAACGGGATGAACTCGCGTACGTGGTGGCGGCCCGTGATCCACGCGACCGTGCGCTCGACCCCGAGGCCGAATCCCGAGTGGGGAAAGGTCCCGTACCGCCGCAGGTCCAGGTACCAGTCGTACGCTTCCTCGGGAAGCTTCTCTTCACGAATCCGCGCCCTCAGACGGTCGAGGTCGTCTTCACGCTGGCTCCCTCCGATGATCTCGCCGTAGCCCTCCGGCGCCAACAAGTCGTTGCAGAGCACCGTGCGTGGGTCCTCCGGGTTCTCCTTCATGTAGAAGGCCTTCGCCGTCTTGGGATAGTTGTAAACGAAGACCGGCTTGTCGTAGCCCTCGCAAAGGGCCACTTCGTCCGGCGCGCCCAGGTCCTGCCCCCAGATCACCTCGCTGCCTCCAGCCTGCAGGCGCTCCACGGCCTCCGTGTAACTCACCCGCGGGAAGGGGGGTGCGATGCCCTCGAGCGGTGTCGTATCGCGCTCCAGGACCTTCAGCTCCTCCGCGCAGTTCTCCAGGGCGCGCTCCACCAGGTAGGAGACGAAGTCTTCCTGGAGGCGCATGTTGTCGTCGGAGTCGGCGAACGCCACCTCGGGCTCCACCATCCAGAACTCCGTCAGGTGGCGCCGAGTCTTGGATTTCTCTGCCCGGAAGGTGGGGCCGAAGCAGTACACCTTCCTGAACGCCGCGGATGCCGCTTCCACGTAGAGCTGCCCGGTCTGTGCCAGGAAGGCGCGCTGCCCGAAGTAGTCCGTCTCGAAGAGCGTACCGGCGTGCTCGCCGATCGAGCCGGTGAGGATCGGCGTGTCGATCCGCACGAACCCGCGCCCGTAGTAGAAGTCGTGGATGGCCTGCTCCACCTCGGCACGGACCTTGAGGCCGGCCCGTTGCTGCGAGGAGCGCAGCCACAGGTGACGGTGGTCGAGCAGGAACTCGACTCCGTGCTCTTTCGGCTGGATCGGGTACTCCTCGGCCAGAGCCACGACGTCGAGCTTCTCCACGCCGAGCTCGAAGCCTCCGGGTGCCCGCTCGTCGGCCCGCACCTCGCCGGCCAGGGTGATCGTGGACTCCTGGGTGAGCCCACCGAGCAGGTCCCAGGTCGCTTCGTCGAGCTGTTTCTTGACGAGGACGCCCTGCACGATGCCGGTCCCGTCCCGCAAGACCACGAACGCCACCTTCCCGTGGACCCTGGTGGTCTCCACCCAACCCGAGAGCTCGACGCTCTCTCCCACATGTTCGTTCAGCTCTCTGATCTCTACCATGGATGGCTCGGTATGGCTCGTCGGCTCGATGTGAAGGCCCCGGCACACCACACGCCGGGGCGGCCGCGAACGTTAGCGGATCGGGAACGCGTCGATCAACCGACCTCGAACATCTCCATGCGATCTCCGTAGCGAGCTTCCAGAAGCTCCCGGATCGTCGCGTGCTCGGGACGGGCCAGCTCGGGATCTCCCTCCACGAGCGTACGCGCCGATCCCTGCGCCCGTATCAAGAGGTCCTCGTCGCGCAGGAGATCGGCGAACCGCAGAACGGGATCGCGTCCGTGCTGTTGAGCACCGAACAGGTCACCCTGGCCCCGGATCCGCAGGTCGGCGCGGGCGACCTCGAATCCGTCGGAAGTGTCGCGCAGGATCTTCAGGCGCTCGAAGGCCTCCTCGCCCGCCTCGGCGATCAGGATGCAGTGGCTCTCCGCCGCGCCCCGGCCCACCCGTCCCCGGAGCTGGTGGAGCTGCGAGAGGCCAAAGCGCTCGGCATGCTCCACGATCATCACCGAGGCGTCGGGAACGTCGATCCCCACCTCGATCACGGTCGTGGCGACCAGAAGATCGATCTCCCCGGCCAGGAACGCGCGCATCACACGGTCCTTCTCCTCGGAGGGGAGCTGACCGTGCAGAAGCCCCAGACGCCGGTGTGCAAAGACGGCCGAGCCCAGCCGCTCGTACTCGGCCGTTGCCGCCAGAAGGTCCACCTTCTCGGACTCGGCCACGAGGGGATAGACCACGTAGGCTTGCCGACCCTGCTCCAGCTCGCCATCGACGAACCGGTAGACGGCCTCGCGCTGGGACGGCCGGCGCAATGCCGTGCGGACTTCCTTGCGTCCCGCCGGCATCTCGTCGAGCACGCTCAGGTCCAGGTCTCCGTAGAGCGCCATCGCCATCGAGCGCGGAATCGGCGTCGCCGACATGATCAGGATGTCCGGCCGCTCCGCTCCCTGCTCTCCCAGCGCCATGCGCTGACGGACGCCGAAGCGGTGCTGCTCGTCCACGACGACGAGGCCTAGGCGGTGGAAGCTCACCGCGCCCTGGATCAAGGCGTGCGTCCCCACCACGAGCCGGGCGGCCCCCGTGGCGAGCTGTTCGAGGGCTTGCCGCCGCGCAGCGGCACCCAGGCTCCCGGTGAGCAGGAGCACCTCGAGCCCCAGCGGTTCCAGCAGAGCCCCAAGGTTGCGCGCGTGCTGTTCGGCCAGAATCTCCGTCGGCGCCATCAGGGCGGCCTGGTATCCTCCCTCGAGCGCGAGGAGCATCGCGAAGAGCGCCACGATCGTCTTGCCCGAGCCCACGTCGCCCTGGATGAGCCGGTTCATTCTGCGTGGCGACGTGAGGTCCGCGTAGACCTCCCTGAGCACCCGCGTCTGGGCCCCGGTCAGCTCGAACGGAAGCGACTCGTGGAGCGGCTTGACGAGCTCGTTGGTCCGGCGGTGGGCGATCCCGGGCACCAGCTCGGTCTGACGGTGCCGGGCCTGGGCCTGGACGAGCTGCAGGAAGAGGAGCTCGTCGAAGGCGAGCCGTCTCCTCCCCCCCTCGGCGTCCGCCAGGTTGTCGGGCCGATGCAGCGAGGTGAACGCGTGGCGGAGCCCCGGAAGTCCGAGGTCACGCAGCTCCTCCGACGACAGGTACTCGTCGTCGTCGGCCCATCCAAGGAGCGCGTCCAGGTTCCTCTCGAAGATCGTGCGCAGCACCCACTGGGGCACGTCCTCGGATGCGGGGTAGGTCACGAAGATCGTACCGCTCTTTTCCGCGTCCCGCCCGCCGCGGGAGAGAACGGTGAACTCTCGCGGTTGGAGTTGGCGGCCATGGAAGAACTTCACCGGCCCGGTGACCAGGAGCACGTCGCCGTCGCGGATCTTGCGGTCCAGCCACGGCTGGCCCGGCCAGGCGACCGTGATCATGCCCGATTCGTCCTGCAGCACCGCCTGGAAGATGCGCAGCCCCGTGCGGGTGGGAATCACCCCTTTGCTGCGCACGCGCCCGACGGCGGTGGCATCCATCCCGACCTGGAGCGTCCCGATGGGATGGACCGTGGACGCGTCGTCGTAGCGGCGGGGCACGTGGTAGAGGAGATCGCGCGCCGTTCCGATGCCCAGGCGGGCAAGGGCGTCGGCCCGCTTCGGGCCCACCCCCTTGAGAAACTGGACGGGGCGATCGAGCTGCGAGTACCGGCTCACGTCGCGAAGACGCCCTCCACGAACGATTTCGGGTCGAAGCTCTCGAGGTCCTCCACCCCCTCACCGACGCCCACGAGCTTCACGGGAACGCCATGCTCCTGCTGGAGCGCGACTACGATGCCTCCCCGAGCGCTGGAGTCCATCTTGGCGAGGATGATGCCGCTCACGTCCACCGCCTTGCTGAAGGTCTCGAGCTGTCGAATGGCATTCTGGCCCACGGTGGCGTCGAGGACCAGGAGCGTCTCGTGCGGAGCGCCTTCCAGGCGGCGTCGTACCACACGGTCGATCTTTCTCAGCTCCTCCATCAGACCGCGGTTCGTGTGGAGGCGTCCGGCCGTGTCGATGAGCACCACTTCGGTGCCGCGTGCCACGGCGGCGTCGATGGCATCGAACGCGACGGCCGCGGGATCTCCTCCTTGCTGACCGCGTAGGAAATCCGCTCCGATCCGATCAGCCCACCGTTCCAGCTGCTCGACCGCACCGGCCCGGTACGTGTCGGCGGCCGCCACCATGACGCTGCGGCCCTCGCGGACCAGATGGTGCGCCAGCTTCGCGATGGAGGTGGTCTTGCCCACCCCGTTCACCCCGACCACGAGATACACGGTCGGCGGGGTATCCGCGGCCGCGAGCTCCGCTTCGGCCGAGGGTGTGAGGATCTCCAGGATCTCGCGTTCGAGCACGTCACGCAGCCGGCTCGCTCCTCGGGCCCTGCCCCGCCGCGCCTCCTCTTCGACCCGGTCCACCAAACGCAGGGTGGCTCCGACCCCGAAGTCCGCGGCTAGAAGACGCTCTTCCAGGTCCTCGAGGGACTCGTGGTCCATCCCGCCCGCAACCACGCGTACGTCGGTGAGGGCGAGATCGACGACCCTGCGCCAGATCCCCTTTTTCTTCTCCGGTTTCTTCTTGAACAGGCGTGCCATCGCCTCGACAGGGTTGGAGAGGTCGCCGACGTGGGAAGCCTACCGCGTTGCGAGCGCCGGGATCCCCGAGGCGCGACCTTTCAGCTCATCTTCGGCATGGGGAGCGGGTCCGCCCAACCCGGGACCCGCCGTGCCGCTTCCGGTTCGCGCGAGGCGAACTCCGGATCGGAAGATAGGGAACCCGACGGCTACTGTGGCCCCTGTGTCGGCGGGGGCGGTGGTTGGGGAGACGCATCCGCGGAAGCCACGGTGGTCCGCACGGGGCCGGCACCGGGGATCGACCGCAGGAGGGCCAGCCGGGCCGTCATGGCCTCGTGCCAGCGAGCCTCGGCCTGGTCCGGCACGGGATCTCCGGCGGGGAGGTCGACCGACAGCGGGTCGATCTGCCTCCCGCCGCGGATCATCTCGTAGTGGAGGTGCGGTCCGGTCGCCAGGCCGGTCATGCCCACGTACCCGATCACCTCGCTCTGGTGCACCCGAGTGCCCACGTGCAGACCCCGAGCGAAGCCGTTGAGATGCCCGTAGCGGGTTCTCCAGCCGTTGGGGTGGCGAATCTCGATCAGATTCCCGTAGCCGCCGTCGCGGCCCCGGAACGTGACCACTCCGTCGGCGGTCGCCATCACCGGGGTACCTCGGTCCGCAGCATAGTCGATGCCCTTGTGGGCGCGGATCTTATGCAGAATCGGGTGGTACCGGCCGAGCGAGAACCTGGAGGAGATCCGGCGATACTGCAGAGGCTTGAGAAGGAACGCCCGACGCACCGACTTCCCATCGAGGTCATAGTACGACCCCTCACCGTCCCCGTTCGGATCGAAGTACACGGCGTAATAGGACGTCCCGGCATTGACCATCTCGGCAGCCAGCAACGTGCCCGACCTCAGGGAGCCGTCCGGACGCACCTGCTCCTCGAAAACGAAGCGATAGGTGTCGCCATTCCGGATCTGGCGTGAAAAGTCCATTTGCCACTGGAAGACCCGATCCAGATCGTCGATAAGCCCGACGCGGTCTCCGACCGGCAGGCCCGCCAGATCGGGATTGCCCACCACGGACTCCCAGAGGGAGTTCTCGATCTCGCCGGCGGCATAGAGGGTGTCCACGAAGGTGGGCGTCTGGATCGTCTTGGAGCTCCACCCCGTCGGATCCCTCATCAACCGCACGGTTCGGTCACGGCTGAGCTCCACATCCACTCTCCGGAGCCATCCGTCATTCTCACGGCGGCGAAGCGTGATCTCCGTGCCGGGCCGCATTCTCCGCGGGCTCGCCTGCTGCTGGAAGGCGAGCAGGAGGTCGTACTGCTCCCGAGAGTCGATCGAGCCGGCGAGCAACTCTCCGAGGGTCTGGCCCCGCTGCAACGAAAGGACCTGGACGTCTTCGGCCGGCTTGGCGTAGACGGGATCGAGCATGCCGACGTCCGGCGCGGGACCGGAGCACGCCCCCAGCGCCGCGGCCACTCCCACGACCGCGAGCCCGCGCCAACGCAACGCATGCATTGAAGAACTCACCTCTTCCGATACCCCCCGGGCATCAGCCCACAGGTCTTGCCATCGTGCTCAGTCCATCTGACGGCGGATGAACGTAGGAATATCCAACTCCTCGAGCTGCTCGCGTGTAACGACGCGCTCGGGGAATCGGTTCAGCGGAAGCACCGGCTCCGCCCTGCCCCCACCCACGGCCACGCGCTCCTCGATCCGATCCTGAAGGGTCGGCTGAGCCGAGTGGCGCGGGACAGACTGCGCCGCGTTTTGCGGCTGCAGGCGCTGACGGCGGAAATCGGGCCGGATCACCTTCTCCTCGTCGGCGGTGTCGAACCCCGTCGCGATGACCGTCACGCGGACCTTGCCCTCCAGGTCCGGGTCGTGCACGGCCCCGAAGATGATCTCGGCTTCGTCCCCCGCCTCCTCCTGAATAATGGAGGAGATCTGGGTCACCTCGTCAATGGCGAGATCAAGGCCGCCCGTGATGTTGATGAGCACGCCGCGAGCCCCCTCGATGGAGACATCGTCCAGCAGGGGCGAAGAAATCGCCTCCTGAGCGGCCTCCTGGGCCCGGTTGTCCCCCTCGCCGAAGCCGGAGCCCATCAGCGCCGGTCCGCGGCATGCCATGATCGTGCGCACGTCTGCGAAATCGACGTTCACCTCGCCGCTCACGCGGATCAGGTCGCTGATACCCTGGGTGGCGTGCAGCAGCACTTCGTCGGCCTTCTTGAGGGCGTCCCTGAAGGACGTGCCCTTGGGCACGACCGACAGAAGCCGGTCGTTCGGCACGACGATCACGCTGTCGACGCTGCGGCGGAGCTCCGCGAGGCCCTGCTGCGCCTGTCGCTCGCGCTTCTTGCCCTCGAAGGAGAACGGACGGGTCACGACGCCGATCGTCAACGCGCCCATGTCGTGGGCGATCTGCGCCACGATCGGTGCGGCGCCCGTGCCCGTGCCTCCGCCCATTCCGGCCGTGACGAAGACGAGGTCGGCGCCGTCCAGGGCCCGGCGCACGTCTTCCTCGCTCTCGGAGAGCGCCTGCCGCCCGATTTCCGGACGCGCCCCCGCTCCGAGACCCCGGGTCAGCTTCTTGCCGATCTGGAGCGTGAGCTGCGCACGGGAGCCCTTGAGGGCCTGGGCATCGGTGTTCATCGAGATGAACTCGACACCTTCGAGGTCCTCGTCGATCATCCTGTTCACCGCGTTCCCTCCGGCCCCGCCCACACCGACAACCTTCATGCGGGCGTTCTGGATCGGGGTCTCCTCGAATTCGAAGATCATCATCGTCTCCTCTCCTCCCTCGTGGGGATCAAATCAAGAGTATGTTCCGCGCGACGTTCGATGTCGGGCTAGAAGAATTCCTTGAGCCAGGTACCGAGCTTCGTGAATACGCCGGACGTGAGTGTCGAGGCCCCCTGCCCGGTCTCGTCGAAGCGATCCGCGCCCCACAGGGCGAGGCCCGACGCGACGGTGAACTTCGGCCGGGCCACGGAATCGGCGAGCCCACCGAGCCCCTCGCGGGGCACGCCCAGCCGGACCGGGGCCGCGAAGATCTGCTGTGCGAGCTCGACGATGCCCGGGATCGCAGCGGTCCCGCCCGTCAGCACGATGCCCGCGCCGAGCTTCTCGAGAAGTCCCTGGTCCTGAAGCTCGCCCTGGATCAGGCCGAACATCTCGTCGAGGCGCTGCTCGATGATGTGCGCGATGAGCTCACGCGCGACGTGCCGTCTCTGGCCGGGCGACGGCCCCGGAACCTCGACGGTCTCGCGAGGGTCGACGAGCTGAGCGAACGCGGTTCCGTAGTGCTCCTTGGCCTTGCGCGCCTCGGCGTAGGGAATCGACAGCCCCCGGACCAGGTCTCCGGTGAGCGTGGCGCCGCCGAACGGCAGGATGGCCACGTGGCGTATCTTGCCCTCGTAGTACGCGGCCAGGTCCGTTGTCGAGGCGCCGATCTCGACCATCGCCACGCCCACTTCCTTCTCGTCTTCGGTGAGCACGGCCCGGGCGCCCGCGAGGGGCTCCAGCACGAGCTCCTGGACCCGATAGCCGGCCCGGTTCACCGCCTTGCGGATGTTGGCTCCGGCGGTCACGGCGCAGGTGACCAGGAAGACCTCGGCCTCGAGTCGCACGCCGCTCATGCCGAGCGGGTCCTTGATTCCCCGCTGGTGATCGACACGGTACTCCTGGGGAATCGCGTGCAACATCTCCCGGTCCGGCGGAAGCGCGACCGCGCGAGCCACGACGTGGACGCGCTCGATGTCGTCGGACGTGACCTCGTCGTCGGCCACCGCCACGACGCCCATCGATGTGGTGGCGCGGACGTGGTCACCCCCCATCCCCGCGTACACGCGGTCGACGCTCGAGCCCGCCATCAGCTCGGCTTCCTTGATCGAGGACCGGACCGACTCCGTGATTTCCTCGATGTTCGTCACGAGGTCGCCCCGCAGCCCACCCGTCCGCGCCTGGCCCACCCCGAGGATGGTCAGGCCCGGCCGGCGCGGGTCGCCGATGATCTCACCGATGACGGCGCACGTCTTGGTCGTTCCGATATCCAGGCCGCAGATGAGGTTGGCTCGCATGATCTTTCCGTTTCAGCGTGATCGGCGGACGACGACCTGGTCCGCGTACCTGAGGTCGATGACGGTGGGGGGGTGCCCCGGATCGCGCCCGATCGCGTCGGCCAGCACGACCAGCCCCTCCTTGAGCCGGCTGGGAGGCGTGTCCGGCCGGAGAAGAAAGTCCACTCGCGGGCTGCTCCACCGGGCGAGCACGGTGTTCGGATCCGGCTCCGACACGTCCGAGACCAGCTGATGGAAGGCGGTGTCCGCCTCGAGCAGGTGGCCCACCTCGGCGGCCAGTCGCCGGGACCGGCTCGGGAGGAGTCGAACCCCTCGTGCGGGCCGGACCGGCGACTCCATGACCGGGAGGTCCAGCCGATGCCTCGCCGGATCGATGGGAAGCCGGACGCCTTCCGCGTCGACGGGTTCAAGCGTGGGCGTGGGGACGAGCGCTACCGGTTGCCGCTCCGTAACCTCCACGACCAGCGTGGACGGGATCTTCCGCCGAACCCGGGCGCCCTTCACCAGCGGATCGGCTTCCAACCGCCGCACGAGCGGCTTCGTATCCATCCAGACCGTCGCATCGGGAGACAGATCTAGGTCCGCCAGCGCCTCGGATCGCGCCAGGAAGCGAAGCCCGTGGAACTCCACGTGCGTGACCCGGAACGTGTCCATGGAGGCCAATGCCCCGGGAATGCGGCGCGCGCCCGTCCAGAGCCCCGCCAGAGCGAGCGTCCCGACCAGAATGCGGACCTGGCTACGCATGGATCCGCTCCTCCAGCCGCTCCAGCACCTGCGGCCCGAGCATCTCGATGGAGCCGGCGCCGAGCGTCAACAGGACGTCTCCTTCCCGGAGGCTCGCCGTGACCGCTTCGGCGAGCCCCGCAAGCTCGGCGTGGTAGCGAACCTCCCCGGCCCCCGCCCCTCTTGCCGCCTCGGCGACGACCTCTCCGGTCACGCCCGGGATGGCCGCCTCGCGGGCGGGAAACACGTCGGTGACCCAGACCACGTCCGCGCTGGAGAGCGCCTTCCCGAACTCGCCCGAGAAATCCCGGGTGCGGGAGTAGAGGTGGGGCTGGAACACCACCACCAGGCGGTTGCCGGTGAAGCTGGCGCGCGCTGCCGCCAGCGTGGCACGGATTTCGGTCGGGTGATGCGCATAGTCGTCCACGACCGTCACACCGCCCATCTCGCCGAGCCGTTCGAAGCGACGGCTGACACCCCGAAAGCCCGCGAGCGCCTCACGGATGGGGCCCCAGCCGACCCCGAGATGCCGGGCCACCGCGGCAGCGCCCAACGCGTTGCGGAGATTGTGCGTTCCGCCGAGCGAGAGCGAGAGCCCCCCCACCTCGGCCCCGTCCTCCACGACCCGGCAGCGGGTCGCGGAGGTGTCGACCTCCACCTCGACCGCCCGGAGCTGACTCCCGGCCGACAAGCCGTAGGTGTAGCCGGCACCGTCCAGTCCGGCCAGCAGAGATGACGCACCCGTGTCATCGGCGCACACCATGACGACGCCACCCGGGCGCACGCCGCGCAGGAAGACGCGAAACCCTTCCCGCACCCCCTCGAGATCGCCGTAGATGTCCAGGTGGTCGGCCTCCAGGTTCGTGACCACCGCCAGATGAGGCCGGAGCGTGTGGAAGGAGCGATCGTACTCGTCGGCCTCGACCACGTAGAGGTCGTCGGAGCCGAAGCGCAGGTTCCCGCCCCAACCTGCCACGCGCCCTCCCACGAAGCCCGTCGGGTCCTCTCCCGCGAGCGCGAGGATCTCGGTGGCCATGGCCGTCGTGGTGGTCTTGCCGTGCGTGCCAGCCACCGCCACCACTCGGCCCCGGTTCACCCAGGCACCCAGCGCCTCGGCGCGCTTGAGCACGGGAAGTGCGCGCTCCCTGGCGTGCAGCAGCTCAGGGTGATCGATGGGCACGGCGGACGTGACGACCAGGGCGGTGGCGCCCTCGGTGTGCATGGCGTCGTGTCCGATGTAGATCTTCGCCCCCAGCCGCTCGAGATCGCGCAGGGCACGCCCGTCCTTGACGTCACATCCGGTCACCTGCCCCCCCGTCCTCAGCAGGAGCTCAGCGAGCGCACACATGCCGGATCCGGCGATCCCCATGAAATGCACGGGGCCCGAGGCGGCCAGCGTCCGGAGATCGACCGGGTTCATCGCGCACCTGCTTCCGGAGGAAGGAGCGCGGCGATCGCGGCCGCGATCTCGTCGGCCGCGTGCGGTCGCGCGCGCTCGAGAGCCGCAGAGGACATGCGACCGCGGAGGGCCTCGTCACGGGCCAAGCGGAGGACCTGATCCCACAGCGCCGCGCCCGTGAGCCCGAGCTCGTTCAGGGCCACGGCCGCTCCCGCCTCGGCGAGCGTCCCGGCATTTCGTGTCTGATGGTCGGCCGCCGCGGTCGGAAGCGGCACGAGGATCGCGGGCACGCCGTGGTTGAGGAGCTCCGCGGTGGCCATCGCTCCGGCACGGCTCACGGCCAGGTCGGCCGCGGCCAGCGCCGCCGGCATGTCCTCCAGGTACGGGACCACCCGCACCCAGCCGGGCGCCCCGAGCCGCTCGACGGACCCGGCGATGGCCGGATAGTGCTTCGGCCCGGTGGACCAGAGCAGGTGGAGATCCTGCGGGTGTGCCGCCTCGTGCCGAACGGCGGCACCGATCGCGTCCAGCACCGTCCGATTCAGCGCGACGGAGCCCTGGCTCCCACCCACGACGAGCAAGACGGTGGCGTCGGCCGGAAGCGAGAAGCGGGCCCTCGCCTCGGGCGCCGAGATCTCGAGCGTCGGCCGGACCGGATTCCCCGTGCAGCGCGTGCGGTCCCGCACCGCATCGGGAAACCGCTCGGTCGCCTCCGGAAACGCAACGTGGACCTGCCTCGCCCACCGGCTCAAGGCCTTGGTGGTCAGGCCCGGCACCGAGTTCTGCTCCTGCAGGACGAGCGGGATGCGCATCACACCCGCGACGAGCCCGGCCGGTCCCCCGGCGTATCCGCCCGTCACCACCACCGCCTCCGGGCGAAGCCGGCGAAAGAGCGCCCCCACCCGCGCGATGGAGCCTGCGAGCGCCGGAACCGTCTTCCAGTTCCCCAGCCAACGCCCACGCTGGAAGCCCGAAACGGGAAGAAGGAGGTGCTCCTCTCCACGTTCCGGAAGGACGCGAGCCTCAACACCCCGACGCGCCCCCACGAAGAAGGCGCGCACGTCCGGACGGATCCGTCGCAGCGCGTCGGCGAGGGCCAGGGCCGGATAGAGGTGGCCGCCCGTGCCCCCTCCCGAGAAGACAACCCAAGGACCGCGGCTCTCATGCACGGGCCCCCTTTCCGCTGGACGCGGCGCGGGCCACCGCCATGAGGATGCCTAGAGCCGCCAGGGTGACGACGAGGTTGGAGCGACCGTAGGAGACGAGCGGGAGCGCGAGACCTGTCGTCGGCACCAGGCCGAGCCCGACGGCCATGTGCAGGACCGCCTGGAGGGCGATGAGGTTGGTCAGCCCGATCGCCAGGAGCTCCCCGAAGCGGTCCGGAGCGCGCCGGGCGACCCGAAAGCCGACCATCACGATGGCCACGTAGAGGGTGACCAGGAACACCACGCCCAGCCAACCCCACTCCTCGCCCACCATGGCGAAGATGAAGTCGTTGTGGGCCTCGGGTAGGAATCCGAACTTCTGCCGGCCTTCCCCGAAGCCGACCCCGGCGAGCCCTCCGGATCCCAGCGCCACCAGCGACTGCCGCACCTGGAACCCAGCCCCGGCCGGGTCGCCGGCGGGGTTCAGGAAGGCCGCGATCCGGCCGGCCCGGAACCCCACCTCGAGCTGGTTCTTCAGGACCGGCAGCATCAGGAGACCCAGAAAGAGGAAGTGTCCGACACGCGCCCCCGCGGCGAACACCACGAGGAGCCCGAGGAGCGCGATGAGGCAAGCGGTGGACAGATCGGGTTCCAGCGCGATGGGCAGCAGCAGGAGTCCCCAGACCACGAGGAACGGGCCCAACCCGCGCGATAGGCTCGTGAACTGCTCGGACTTCTTCACCGCGATCGCGGCCGTCCACACGACGACGGCGACCTTCGCGAACTCGGACGGCTGGATGGTGACGCCGATGCGCAGCCAGCGCCGCGCCCCGTTGATCTCCGGAGCGATCGCCTGGGTTCCGGGGAGGACGACCACGACCAGCGCGATGAACGTGATCCACACCAGCGGCCACGCGAGGCGCTCCCACATCGAATAGGGCAGCCAGGCGCACACGCCCAACACGAGGAGCCCGAATCCGGCGCCGCCGGCCTGCCGGAGCACGTAGTAGGTGTCGGGCAGGTTCTGCCGCAGGGCGAGCACCGAGGACGCGCTGTACAGCGTCACGAGGCCGAACGAGAGCAGGAGAAGCGTGAGCAGCATCACCGCGGCCGGCTCCCATCCACGCCCGAGCCCCGACTCGGGGAGCCGAACGGGCCCGGCGGGCGCGACGTCCATGGGTCGGTGCATCAGGCCACCTCCGCCGCCAAGGCGGCGAACCGGCGCCCGCGGTCCTCGTAGTTCTCGAACATGTCGAAGCTCGAGCATGCGGGAGAGAGCAGCACGACATCTCCTTCACGGGCGCGCTCGGACGCCCTCCTCACGACCTCGTCGAGCGTCCCTTCGACGAGCTCGAGCGGGGCCGCACCCTCGAGCTCGGCCGCGATGCGTGCGCCCGCCGCCCCGAAGGCCAGCACCTGACGGGCCCGGCCGGCGAGCGCGGAACGCAGCGTGCCGAAGTCTTCGCCCTTGTCCTTTCCTCCCAGGAGCAGGACGACAGGACGCTCGAGACTCTGCAGCGCACTCCGGGTCGCAGCCACGTTCGTGGCCTTCGAGTCGTTGACCCACAGGATGCCGCGGCGCTCGACGACCGGCTCCAGGCGATGGGGCAGCGGGCGGGCCTGACGCAGTCCCTGGGCCAGGCTCTCCACGTCCGTCCCCGCGAGACCCGCGGTCAGCATGGCGGCCAACGCGTTGAGACGGTTGTGGCGGCCGAGCAAGGGAAGCTCCGCTGCGGGCAGGACCGCGCGGACCGCGGTCCTCGTCCGCAAGGTGAGCACCCCGTCCTCCAGGTAGGCGTGCACGCCCGCGGCGCCGTCTTCGCCGAACCGGTACCGGCGCCCGGGCGTCTCACCGATGATGTCCTCCACGGCCGGATCGTCCGCCGGAAGGACCCACCGTGACTCGTGGTCCGCGTTGTCGAAGAGGCGCGCCTTGTCGGCGTAGTACTCGTCTACGCTGGCGTACCGGTCGAGGTGATCGGGCGAGAGGTTGGTGACCACCCCGATGTTCGGCCGGAGAAGCTCGATACCGGCGAGCTGGAAGGACGACAACTCCAGGACGTAGAAATCCGGGCGCGTATCGGCGAGCGCGAGCTCGCACGCGGGCGGAGCCATCCCGCCGCCCACGTTGCCTCCGAGGGCCACGCGGCGTCCCGCCGCCTCGAGGAGGTGCGCGATCAACACGGTGGTGGTCGTCTTCCCGTTCGTTCCGGTGATCGCGATCAGTGGACCATCGAAGAACCGAATGGCGAGCTCGGGCTCGGAGATCCACCGAACACCACGACCCTCGAGCGCGCGGAGCACCGGAGCGTCCGGGGAGATTCCGGGACTGACGACGACGAGGTCGGCTCGCGCCACGCGTTCGACGTCGTGCCCTCCCACGTCGACCTCGGCCCCACGAGATCGGAGCTCGGCTCCACGAGCTGCAGTCTGGGCGTCAGTGCGCGTATCCGAGACATAGACTTCTCCTCCCTTTGCGAGGACCAACCGGGCCGCGGCCAAGCCGCTTGCCCCCAGTCCGACGACTGCGACCTTCGCTCCATCCACTCCATTCGTTCCACGCTCACCCTTCGCAGGCCCCGTCATCCGTCCGCATCCTTTCCGCTATCGGATCTTCAGGCTCCCGATCGCGAGCATCGCGAACAGGATTCCGAGGATCCAGAAGCGGACCACCACCTTGGTCTCGGGCCAGCCGAGCTTCTCGAAGTGGTGGTGGATGGGGGCCATCCTGAAGATCCGCCGCCCTTCCCCGAAGCGGCGCACCGTGTACTTGAACCAACTGGTCTGGAGGATCACCGACATGCCCTCCATGACGAACACGCCACCTGCGATGACCAGCAGGAATTCCGCTTTGAGGAGAATGGCCATCACCCCGATCGCCCCTCCCAGCGCCAGCGATCCGGTGTCTCCCATGAAGACCTCGGCCGGATGGCAGTTGAACCAGAGGAAGCCGAGGGCGGCGCCCGCGAGCGCCACGGCGAACACGGCCAGCTCGCCGGCACCGGGCAGGTACATCAGGCCGAGGTAGTGGGACGTGTCGATGCGGCCCGTCACGTAGGCCAGGATCCCGAAGGTCGCCGCCACGATGGCCGTGAGTCCGGCCGCCAGGCCGTCGAGCCCGTCGGTCAGGTTCACGGTATTCGAGGTGCCGGCCACGACGATGGCGACGAAGACCACGAAGGCGGGACCCCAGAACGAGGCGACCCAGTCCGAGAAGAACGGGACGCCGGTCCACGTGGTCGGATAGCTCGAGATCGGATGCCAGATCAGCAGGGCGCCCAGGCCCAATCCGAATACCGTCTGCCCGATCATCTTGTAGCGGGCCACGAGCCCCTCGGGACGGCCGCTCACGACCTTGAGGTAGTCGTCCAGGAAGCCGATCCCCCCCATCCACAGGAGCGAGACGAGCGCCAGGATCGTGTAGACGTTGCTGAGTCGCGCCCAGAGAAGCGTAGACACGGTGGCGGACGTGATGATGATCAGCCCACCCATGGTGGGCGTCCCGGCCTTGGATAGATGTGTCTCGGGGCCGTACTCTCGCACGACCTGGCCGACCCTCAGCCGCGTGAGCCACCGGATGAACCCGGGTCCCACCCAGAAGGCGATCAGGAGCGACGTCACCACCGCTCCGGCCGCGCGGAACGTGATGTAGCGGAAGAGGTTGAAGACGATGTGAACGTCCGCGAACCGGGGAAGGAAGTGGTAGAGCATCAGCTGCCCTCCCCTGCGGCGGCCCCGGACCCGAAATCGGCCTCCAGGAGCGGGAGCATCCCTTCCATCGCCACGCCCCGTGACGCCTTCAGGAGGATCACCTCGTGACCCTCGAGCCGGTCCCGCAGCGCCGGATAGGCCTCCCGCCAGCCGGGCGCGCTCAGGATCGTCACCGACTCGGCCCCGTGCACCGAGGCGGCGGCCTCCGCGAAAGCTCCCGTGGCGACCACCAGGTCGACGTCGCGGGCCAGCGCGTCTTGGAGCACCTCCCGGTGGAGGCGCTCCTCCGCCCGGCCGAGCTCGAGCATCGTCCCGAGCACCACGACACGCCGTGAAGCCTCGGCCTGCTCTTCCAGCAGGTCGAGCGCCGCGCGCACACTCTGTGGATTCGCGTTGTAGCAGTCGACGAGGAGCGTGAGATCGCCGACGCGGCGTAACTCTCCCCGCAGCGCCCGCACCTCGACCGTAGAGAGACCCTGGACGGCTCGATCGTCGGCCACGCCGAGCAGGTCCGCCACCGCGAGCGCCAGAAGTGCGTTCGCGACCGCATGGCGCCCACGCAGGGCCAGGGTCGCCCGCTCGCCGTGCCATCCGAAGCTGTAGGCGCCCCAGTGGTCCACCTCGACGGTGTCGGGTCGCAGGGTCTCGTCGGCCCGCTCGCTCCATCCCGCAACGCGGACGTTCTGACAGACGCCCCGCGCCGCCTCGACCAGAGAGGGCGGCTCGTCGCCCACCACGCACCGCCCCCCCGGGGCCAGACCGCGCAACAGGTCGAGCTTCTCGTCGAGCACGCCCTCCAGCGATCCCAGACCCTCCAGGTGGCTTTCACCGACCGTGGTCACCACGCCGACGTCGGGACGGGCCACGGAGGCGAGGGCCGCTATCTCACCGGGCGCGTTGGTGCCCATCTCCAGGATGACCACCTCGGCGTCGTCCGGGCAGGACAGCAACGTCTGGGGCATGCCGACACGGTTGTTGAGATTGCCCGGAGTGGCATGGACGCGCAGTGTATCCGCCAGCGCCGCACACATCAGGTCCTTGGCGGTCGTCTTTCCCGAGGAGCCCGTGATGCCGACCACGGGAGCCGTGAGCCTCCGGCGTCGATGCGCGGCGAGGGCTCCGAGCGCGTCCAGGGTGTCGTCGACCGGGTAGAGACGGGCTTCCGGATTTCCGGTGACGGACTTCGAGACCACCGCGCCGCGGCCGCCCCGTGCCAAGGCATCGGCCACGAAGTCGTGTCCGTCGAATCGGTCTCCGACGAGCGCTACGTAGAGATCGCCGTCGCCGATGGTCCTGGAGTCGGTGGACACCGCGGCGAAGCGCACGTCATCATCTGCCAGCTCGGTACGCAAGCCCAGCGCGGCCCGCACCTCGGCGTCGGTCCACACGAACGCGCTCACGCGACCCCCAGCTCCGCCAGACAGTCGCGCACCACCACCCGCTCGTCGAAGGGGTGCTTCTCGTGGCCGATCGTCTGGTACGTCTCGTGGCCCTTGCCGGCCAGCAGCACGGTGTCACCACGCCGAGCCACTTCCAGGGCCCTCCGAATGGCCAGCCGCCGGTCGACGATGCGATCATAGGTCGCGCCCTCCAGCCCCCTGGCGACGTCGTCGAGAATCCCTTCGGGATCCTCGGTGCGGGGATTGTCGGAGGTGAGGACGATCACGTCCGCCAGCTTGCGCACTTCGCGGGCCATGAGCGGGCGCTTGGCCCGGTCCCGGTCCCCTCCGGCTCCGAACACCACGATCAGCCGACCCTCGGTGAGCGGGCGGACCGCCGAGAGTACCCCACGCAGGGCTCCCGGAGTGTGCGCGAAGTCGATGAGGACGGTGAACGGCTCGCGACGCACGACCTCGAGCCGGCCGGTGATCTGGGGAGCCGCCCCGAGGCCCTCCGCGATCTCCCGAAGGCCCAGGCCCGCCGCCGCGGCCACGGCCGCCGCCGCCAGCGCGTTCTCGACGTTGTAGTGGCCCGGAAGCGGGAAGCTCACATCGGCGCGCCCACCGTCGATCTCAAGCGTAAAGCGTGTGCCGCCCGCCCGCGGCGTGACGTCCAGGGCTCTCACCTCGGCCTCTCCGGCCACGGAGAACCGGCGGACCCGGAGATCGTCGAGATCGAGTCCCCGCCACTCGGGCGCGTCGCCGTTGACAACGACGGTCCCGCCGGCCTTCACGAGGTCCACCAGATGGGCCTTGGCCCGAAAGTACGATGCGACGTCCGAATGGTAGTCGAGGTGATCCTGCGTGAGGTTCGTGAATACGGCCACGTCGAATCGGATCCCGTCGAGGCGGCGCTGCTCGAGCGCGTGGGACGACGCCTCCATGACCACCGAGGCCACCCCTTCGTCCGCGGCCTCGGCCAGCCAGATCGCGACCTGCACGGGTCCAGGCGTGGTGAGCCCCCCGGTCCCGGCGCGGATCGAGCCGTCGTCGTCCACGAGGCCGAGCGTACCGATGGCACGCGCCTCGCCTCGCGTCGAAAGCAGGTGGCGCGCCAGGAGCGCCGTCGTCGTCTTGCCGTTCGTGCCGGTAACACCGGCCACGAACAGCCGCGCCCAGGGAGAGTGCACTACCGCGTCCGCGGCCAGCGCGGCGGCCTGACGCCCATCTCGCACCACGAGCTGCGGGATATCCACCCCGACCGGATGCTCCACCACCGCGGCCACGGCGCCCGCCTCGACGGCGGCAGCCACGAACTCGTGGGCGTCCGTCGCCGTGCCCTTCCACGCCAGGAACAGGTCTCCGGGTCGTGTCGTGCGGGAGTCCTGCGAGGCGCCTGAAACGGCGACGTCCTCCGCGCCGAGCAGTTCCCGTAGGAGGCCGGCCGACCGGAGGACTTCGCCCACCGCCTGTAGCTTGACGGAACCCTCAGTCATCCGACCTCCGCCGCACCTCGAGCCGGACGGTGTCCCCCGGCTGGACGTGCGATCCCGCTCGCGGAACTGTGCCCAGGATGTCGCCGACCCTGGACTCCCTCACTCTCAAGCCGAGCGCGTGGAGCCTGCGCACGGCGATCCGTGAGGGCAGGCCCGCGACGTCCGGAAGCGTCACGCTTTCCGCGTCACCGGAGTCCGCTCCGTCCCGGGACTCGTCCCGCGCCGGGGGAGGCGGGGGATCGATCGGCTGCTCTGCGAACCTCACGGCGGCCGGGGTGAGCTCGACCGAAGGTCCGCGCTCGGCCCTGAGCAGCGCCCTGCGATCCAGCGGTGTGCTGCGCGCGGCCAGCGCGGCCTCCATGGTGGCGCGAGTGACAGGCGCGGCGGTCGCGCCTCCGTAGTAGTCGCCCTTGGGCCGATCGAGCTTCACGTACACGACCAGTTGCGGCGCGTCGGCCGGGAAGAAGCCTACGAAGGAGGCGTAGTAGTCACCGCGCTCGTAGCCTCCGTCGGGCGAGAACGCCCGGCTCGTCCCGCTCTTTCCCGCGACCCGGAAGTTCGCCATGCGCGCTGCCGTGCCCGTGCCGTCCTCGACAACCGAGACCATGACCCTGCCGACCGCACGTGCCACGCCTTCGCTCACGACCCGTCGCACCGCCCGGGGCTCGAACCGCTGGATCACACGGCCTCGGGGACCCCGGATCTCCTTGATGAGCCGCGGCTCCATCAGAATCCCGCCGTTCGCCAGCGCGCCGTAGGCCATCGCCATCTGCAGCGGTGTCACCGCGATCTCGTAGCCGATCGCCAGAGAAGCAGGGGACTGACCCGACCACCGATCGGGGCGTCGCAGAGTCCCCGACGCTTCTCCCGGAATCTGGATGCCGGTGGGGGTGCCGAAGCCGAAGTCGCGCAGGTTCTCGTACTGCTGACCCGGAGTGAGGCCCTCGCCGTCGGATTCGTCCCCACGTGCGAAGGCCAGACCCAGCGCCGCCTTTGCGATGCCCACGTTGGAGGAGAGTCGCAGTGCGTCGGCGACGCTCATGCGACCCTTCTCGCTGACGTCGTGCAGAACGCGACCGGCCACCTTCCACGTCCCGTTTCCCACGTCCACGGTGTCCGAGAGCGAGGCCACATGGTGCGTGAGCATCCCGGCGACCGTGAACGGCTTGAGCGTGGAGCCCGGCTCGTAGGCCGTGTTGATGGCAGACAGCCCCGCCGTCTGGCCGCCTCGGATGGAGACCATCGCGAGGATCTCCCCGGTGCCCGGATCGGTGACGAGAACGTCCCCGCCACGCGCCTCGGTCTTGTCGATCGCGGACTGAAGGGCCTGCCGGGCGATCTCCTGCAGGTCCATGTCGAGCGTCAAGACGACTTCGCCTCCGGGAACCGGGGGCTGCACAAGGTAGGTCTCTCCAGGCAGCGGATCGCCCACGTTGTCCCGCGCCACGACCTCGCGGCCGGGTCGGCCCCTGAGGAGCCCGTCGAACTCCTGCTCGATCCCGCCGCGGCCCGATCCATCGAGCACCGCACCGAGGACGCCGCGGGCGAGGTCGCCGTGCGGGTGGTACCGCTCCAGCTCACGCTGCGGATAGAGGCCGGCGATGTGGGACAGCCGCTCCCGAATCGACGGAGGGTACCGTCCCGGCACCATGCTCCAACGCCGCCTGGTCGAAGTGAGGCGAGCCGCCGCGGAAGGCGAGAGATCGAGCGCCTTGGAGAGGAGCGAGCGAACCTCGCGCGGGTTCTGGAGCTCCTTGGGCGCGATGCCCACTCGGAACATCTCGCGAGAGACCGCCAAAGGCGTGCCGTCGCGGTCCCGGATCGTGCCCCGAGCCGATGCGACCGTCTTGTCACTGCGGTGTTGGCTCTCCGCGATCTGATTCCACTGGCTTCCTTCGAGCACCTGGATCTGCCCTGCGCGCGCGCAGATGGCGAGCGCGGCCGTCAACCAGCCCGCAAGAAGCAGGCGTCGCCGCATCGGCCCCGCGCCCGTGTGTCGCTCCGGCCGGTTCACGAGGTCGTCCCCGCGGGCAAGATCACCAACTCGGAAGCGTCGGGCGTGTGCATTCCGAGGCGTGCGCGCGCTTCCGGCACGACATAGGCGCGACTCTCGAGCCTCTGGATCGTGCGCTCCAGATCAGCTCGCTCCGCTTCGGAGGCCGACGTTTCCTGTCGGACGCGGTCGAGACGCTCCAGAACCTCGAAGGCCCGGCTCTGGCGCCAGGTCACCAGTGCGAGCGACGCCACCAGCACGACCACCGCGAGTCCGGCTTTGAGGATGCCCGTGAAGCTCATCACGCCGCCTTCCTCCACGCGCGCAACCGGGCACTGCGGGACCGGGGGTTGGTATCGACCTCCTCCTCGGAGGGACGTACGGGACGGCGGGTCAGCGTCTCGCCGAGCGGCTCGCCACGGCAGACGCACACCGGCAGCTCGGGCGGGCAGATGCAAGCCTTGCTCCACTCGCGGAAGGCATGCTTCACCAGCCGGTCCTCGAGCGAGTGATAGGCGATCACGACCAGCACGCCGCCTTCTTTCAGGGCCTCGCGCAGCGCCGGCAACGCTCTCTCCAACGTCTCCAACTCCTCGTTCACCGCCATCCGGACGGCCTGGAAGATCCGGGCCTTATCACGGGCCGAAGGCGACCGGCCCAGCGCTACCGTCAGCGCGGCGACGAGATCGTCCGCGCTCCGGAGCGGCTCCGTCCGGCGTCGCTTGATGATCTCACGGGCGACCCGCCGAGCCCGGGGCTCCTCCCCGAAGTCACGGAAGACCCGGGTGAGGCGCTCCTCTCCGGCCTCGGCCAGGAAGCCTGCGGCGTCCTCCTTCTCGCTCGTGTCCATACGCATGTCCAACGCCACGCTCCTGCGGAACGCGAACCCGCGCCGATCATCGTCGAGTTGGTGCGAGCTCACGCCGAGATCGAGCAGGACGCCGTCCAGCCCTTCCTCGCGCACCTCGACGTCCGATGCTGCCTGGTCGAAGCGGCAGTGCAGGAACCGCACACGGTCCCGGAACGGTGCCAGGGTCTCGCGGGCCACCGTGAGCGCCTCCGGGTCCCGGTCGGCGGCGATGAGCTTGCACCCCGGACACAACGCCAGCAGGCGCTCCGCATGCCCGCCGCCGCCCACCGTACCGTCGAGGAACAGTCCCCCGTCCACGGGATCGAGGAACCCGAGCACTTCGGCTACGAGGACCGGCTCGTGGTAGCCACGAACTCGGGCACCGTCGCCCTTCGGCACGTAAGCCCCCTCTGCGGACCTTCGGCTCTCGCTCGCCATTACTCAGCCGAAGAGCCTGTGGGCGAACTGCTCGATGTCACCGACCTGCTCCTGGACGGCCGCGCGATACGTATCCGGATCCCAGAGCTCGACACGGTCGATGTTCCCACTGAGAAGCACCGTGCCCGACAGGCTCGCTGCGTTCTGGAGCGCGGCAGGAACGAGGATGCGCCCTTGCTTGTCGGTGCTCACCTCCACGGCTCCGGAAACGATGACGCGAACGTGGTTCCACGCCTCGCGGTTGTTCTTCCTGAACTCCATCAAGCGTGCTTGCACCTCGATCCACTTGGCTTCCGGGAAAAGGGTCAGGTACGGCTTCTCCCACTGGAGGAGAATGAAGCGGTCTTCCTCGGCCTCGCGGCGAAACGCCACGGGGAGGCTGACACGCCCCTTCTCGTCCATCTGGTGCTCGAACTGACCGATGAAGCCGTTCACACGAGGACGCCGGTGGGAGAGAGTGGGTAGGAGTGGGATACCGTGGAGCCATAATACGCCCAAATCCCAAGGGGCGTCAAGGGTAATTTTTTTGAAATTTCTGGAGATTCGCGGAGGACTGCGGACCCTCGGAAAGCCAAGTCAGGCGCGCATGATCAGAAGGTACGCCCTAGCTGGAGAGAATCTGAATCCGAAAGAAAACCGAAAGTACCGAAGATCTCGGTTCTCCGGTTCATGTGGGAAGAAGTGGGAAGAATCAGGTAGTCCGAGTCCGGCCCAGCCGAGTGGAGAAGGCCAGATCCCCGGACCACCCCTCGTCCTCCGACGGATCCGGCGGGGCAGGAAGGCAACAGAAAGCGCCCCGGGGCCAGGTGTTGGCCCCGGGGCGCTTCAGACCTCCTCGAGCGGTCGGCCGATCGTCAGCCGCCGCGCTTGATGATCGCCTGCTGAATGTCGATGTACGTGTTGACGTTGTCCATCATCTGCTTCAAATCGACGTTCACCGTCTTCGGATAGTCCCCGACGCTCGCCAGGAGCGTCTTCGCCTGCTGGAACTTCGGCAGCGTCGCCTTGGCCGTAGCCACGGTGTTCGGCTTCTGCTGGGCGATGGCGCCCTGATAGATGGCGTAGGCCTGCCAGAAGTTGAGCTGATGCTGCATCATCGCGCTCAGGTTCGGCAGCTCCTGGGCGGCCGCGAGCCCCTTGGCGGCGTAGTCGTATTTGTCCTTCTGAATGCCGTTGGTGTAGGCGTCGGCGAAGACCATCCTCCCGGCCCGGTCGGCGTCCTGTGGGCTCATCGACGCGCTCGCCTTGAGCACGTTCACCGCGTCGGCCAGGCGCCCGGCCTGAATGAGCCAGTTCCCCTGCTTCAGGCTCGCGTTCTGGTCGGAGGAGTTGAGCTTCTTCACCGAGTCCAACGCCGCGATCGCCTGGTCGAGCTGGCCGTTTTCGTGGAGGGCGTCCGCATAGACGGACCAGATCTGGTCCTCGTCCGGGTGTGTCGCGACCGCCTGCTTCGCGAGCTGGAGCGCCTGGGCCGCCTCGTCCAGCTTCAGGTAGGCGGCGATCGAGTTGCGCAGCAGCGAGACGGACGTTTCCTCGCCCTTGGCCGCGAACACCTTCTCACCGGCCTGCACCGCGTCCTTGTAGTACTTCACCGCCTCCGGGGCTACGCCCCCGCCGTTCTGGTCGCCATTCTGCTGGTCGGCGTTGATGGCGGCGTTGAAGGCGAAGCCAGCGTACTGCTCGAGCAGGTCCGTGTTGTTCGGATCCACGTCGAGTCCGGCCTGGATCAGGTGCATGGCGCCCACGGGGTCGCCCGCCTGCGCGAGCTTGTAGGCGATCGACATGCGAACCTGGGCATTCGACGGGTTGAGGTCGAGGTAGTGCTGGTAGTACTCACGAGCCTGCTCGTCCTTGCCTTGCTTGGCGGAGATGTAGCCCGCCAGCTGGAGCGCGTCCTCGTGGTTCGGGTTCTGGTCGAGGATCCGCTGCAGCTCCTGGAGGGCCTCGTCGTATTTCTCCTGCTGGAAGAGGATGTTCGCTCGCGTATAACGGGCGCCGATGGCGTCCGGATTGAGCTTCAGCGCCTTGTCGCACTGCGTCATCGCGTTCGAGTAATCCTGGCTCTGCGCATACTCGTTGCAGAACTGCGCCGCGCGAATCTGCTGCACGTACGTGTCGAACGCGTTGAAGATGTACGCCGCAGCCGAGTCGGGCTTGTCCTCGTTGAAGGTCTTCTGATCGACCTTGAACGACTCGCCGCTCCCCACATCGTAGAAGGTGGCGTTCACGACCTCCTGCTTGTCGCCCTGGTCATGGTACTGGGCGCACAGGGCCACCTGCGCGTTGATCTGCGAGGCGAGCTGCCGCGTACGGATGCAGTCGAGGTCCTCCATCTTCAGCTTGAACCGCTTGACCGCGTTCTTCATCTCCTTCTCTTCAACCGGCTGGTGGGTTGCCAGACCGTTGACGAGATTACGGAGCTTCTTGGCCGCGTCCTTGCCGAAGTTGTCCTTGGCATCCTGCGTCGGCTCGAACGGCGGAATGAGCACCCGGAACCGGCCACCAACTCCGTTGCTGCCCTCCTGGGCCCGCAGAGCCGTGGCCGGGCCCAGCACCAGGCCCGCCGTTGCGAGGGTGAGGATGATGAGCTTGAACCGTCCGACCATGACCTTGATCTCCCTGGGGGTCTCCCCGTCGTCTTGCGCTGCCGGGCACTCGAGCACGGCGGCGGCTGTTCGGCGTCGGCCGAACGCACGTTGAACTACATGATGAATAAACCACTCATGCGGCGGAGGTCCGATTGCCTCCGACGCATGAGGTCGGGAACGAGTTCAATTCGAGGTGACGGGAGCCAGACGTCACGGACGACACACGCGTCGGCTTCCTTCTCCCTCGCTTGGATGTACGTCAGGTAGCGCGCGCACTTTAAATGAATCTCGCCTCCGCGTCCACCCCCTTGTTACGCCAGGGTGTCAGTCGGAGGGCAGCCCTCGCCTGTTGAACGGACCTTCGTGGGCCTCGACCGCCGATCGGACCTCGTCGGGGAGCCACATGCTCGAGCCCCGTTCATAATCATACATGACCTGCACCGTGCGACCGCTGATCAGAAGGTC
This sequence comes from uncultured Gemmatimonadales bacterium, assembly GCA_963751265.1. Lineage (GTDB taxonomy): Bacteria > Gemmatimonadota > Gemmatimonadetes > Longimicrobiales > Gaopeijiaceae > SZUA-318. Next base: position 225,489 of record CAVVTU010000013.1, read on the forward strand.
ACCGTCTTCTTCGCCTCGGACCTCGTACTCCATCTCGAAGTGCTTCCGTCCCAGCCGGCTGACGTGCACGTCCACCGAGACCGTCTGGGGCCAGAGCACCCGCCGGTGCCACTGGATCTCCGCTTCAGCGACCACGTAGTCGATGTCGCCGATCCCCGGCCGGCCCACGACCTCCCGCCAGTAGGCCGCCCTCGCCTCCTCGAAGTACATCAACGCCTCCGAGTGATGGGCGTGGCCCCCCACGTCGATATCGCGAAAGCGGACCGCCACCGGGTGGCGGAAGTGATCGTCCCTCGAGGCTGCCACGGTCTGGCTCCGGGTTCTGGGAATGGTCGCGTCCCGGCCATTCTCTCATGACCGGGCAGGCGAGGAAAGAGCGGGTCGTCCCGGACGTCGGGCTCTGGATGTAGCGTCGGTGGGAGGGCGTCACTATATAGAGACTCGCGACGACCCCGGCGGGTGCCGCCGTCACGAACGACCTGGAGTTGGAATGCGTGCGACAGTTGTGTGGCTCGGACTCTTCGCGCTCCTGCCCCCGAGCGCCGGAGCTCAGACGCCCACGTGCTTCGTCCGGGGAGCCGCCGATCTCGCCACCAGGTTGAGCCCACTGGACTCGGTGAGCATTCCGCTCGGGGACGCGGTGGGGAAGCTTTGCTACGGTCGGCCCTCGGCGAGGGGCCGAACGATGGTGGGTGGTCAGGACCCCTTCGGCCACCCATGGCGAATGGGCGCCAACGAGCCGACGACCCTGCACCTCCCCTTCTCCGCGACCATCGGGGGTGTGGCGGTAGATCCGGGAGCCTACCGGATCTACGCCATCCCGACCGAAGAGAGCTGGACCGTCGTGGTCAACGGGAACGTGGATCGTACCAGCTGGGGCATCCCCATCAACGACAAGGTGAGAGCCGGCGACATCGGCCAGTTCGAGGTCGAGCCCGGGCACCTGGACGAGTTCGTCGACACCCTGACGTTCACCTTCGACCGCCAGACGGACCAACGCGGCGAACTGGTCTACAAGTGGGAGGACCGAACCTTCAGGATTCCGATCGTCCGTCGCTGAGCCCGTGCCGCCGCCCTCCTCAGGGGGGAGACGGCCGTCTTCAGTTGCGAATCAGGTGCACGCCCCCCGAGCCCGTGTCGATCCGGATCCGGCCGTTTCCGTCTCCGATCGTGCCCGTCAGGAGGTCCCGCCGCACCTTACGGACCTGGACCGGGAAGTCCACGTCGATGCCTCCACTTCCCGTCTCGATGTCGACCTCCGCACCCAGGTCCTTCGGGGCATGGATGGTCACCGAGCCGGAGCCCGTGTCCACGTCGAGCCGCGTCACGTCCACCAGCAGCTCCGCCTCCACGGAGCCGCTCCCCGTGTCGAGGTAGATGTCGGGCACGCTCACCTGTTCGAGGCGGATGCCCCCCGAGCCCGTATCCACGCGCAGTTGCTCGGCGCGCACGCCCGATCCCCGCACACCACCGGAGCCGGTGTCGATCTCCACGCGCTCGCCGGACACGTCGTGCAGCTCCACACCGCCGGAGCCCGTGTTGACCGCGAGGATCCCGTCCATGCCCGTGACCCGCACCGAGCCCGAGCCGGTATCGACGGTGAGGCTGCCACCGACGTCGGTGGCCGCCACGGAGCCTGAGCCCGTCTCGATGCGGAGCGTTCCCTTCACGCCTCTCACGTCGGGAGCGCCCACCGCCACGTAGAGCGCGAAATCGCGCCCATCCGGGACTTCGACCGTCAGGTCGGCCCACGCCTCGAGTCCACTTCCCGATCCGCGAATCCGGACGCGATGGCCTCCGCCGCCGTCACGATCCGAGAAGGTGCCGTCGTCGCGCACCCGGAGCGAGCTGCTGGAGCCCCGCCCCATCCCCGAATACACCACCTGGTCGTCCGGATAGATCACCCGGAGGGTCTGGCGTCCGCCGATCTCCCCCGTGCGTACCTCGAGCCTGCTCCCGTCGGAGCCTCCTCGCGTCAGTCGCACCACCACGTCGGAGCCGCTCCCACGCACCACATCCACCTTGCCCGCGAGGTTGTAGACGGACACGTCGGGGCCGGAAAGCCGAAACGTCTCCTGGGCCTCCACTCCAGACACGACGAGCAGCGTGGCCAATCCGGCCACCGCGACCATCCCGTATCTCTTCATTCCGAGCCTCCTCACGCTCGACGATCGTTTCAACGCAGACGAATGGAGCCGTTCACCGTCGACAGCGTGAGGGTCGGGCCACCGCGGCCGAGAACTCCCTGGGCGGCCTGCCGCGTCAGGCGTCCCTTCAGCGTCAACGGCAACGCCGTGTCCAGGCCCCCGTTCACCCAACGGGCGCTCACGTCGGCGTTCACATCGTCCGGAACGTCGAGCGTGATGCTCCCGTTGACCGTCTTGAAGGTGAGGCCGTGCTCGGGATCGGTCCGTCCCACCGCAGCTTCGATGCTCCCGTTCACGGTGGATGCTTCCGCGAATCCGGAGGTCGACACGTCCACGTCGCCGTTCACCGTGCCCACGTCGACGTCGTTCGCGAGATGCGTCGCCTCGATGCGGCCGTTCACGGTCCGGCCTCTGAAGCGTGGCCCCGCGGGAAGGCGAACGTGGAAGGTGACCTCGACGTCGTTGCGGGATGTGTTCATTCGCCCGCCCGACCCGGGTGCGCACTGGTTGTCACGTCTCCCGGCGGGCGTGGGGTAGAGGGCGCAGAACGTGACACCGTCTCCGCTCTCCACCCTGACGATGCGCACCGTCGAGGGATCGCTCCGGTCTCCGCGCGCTTCCGTGGTGACCTCGATCTCGGATCCCGATGCGGCTTCCACGAGGATCGGACCGTTCACGCCTTTGATCTCAAGGGTCTTGCCGTCCGCCAAACGCCCGGTCCAGCGAAATCCGTCGGCGCCCTGCTGGGCCGAGGTCCCGCCCGGGGCCGCCGCGACCAGCAGTGCCGTCAGTATCACTCCGCTCCACGACCCTCTCATGTCACCCTCCTCCCTCGAGTCTTCGTCACCGCCGCTTCAAGAGACGGATCTCTCCGTCGAACACCTCGATCCGGACGTCCGCCCCGCCTCCGCCCAGCGTGAATTGGAAGCGCCCCGTCCCGTGGAGGCTGTCCACGGTGACCGGGAACTCCGACGTGAATTCACCGTCGAACGTCGACACGGTCACATCCGCCCCCACGTCCCTTGGCAGGGTCAGCACCGCGTCGCCGTCATGGACCGAGAAGGTGTAGGTCCCCCGTGGATGGAGCGCCCCGTCGAAATCCACCTCCCCGTCGAGGGTGCCGGCGTGCACGACAGAGGCGTCGATGTCCACGAGCCGAACGTCCCCGCTCCCGCTCTCGGCGCTCACCTCGCCCTTCACGCGCGCCAGGGAGACGTCGTCGCCCTCGGAGCGCGCCGAGATCTTTCCGCGCGCATCGCGCACGCTCACCTCCCCATCCCCCGAGTAGAGGCTGAGGGGTCCCGACGTGCCCTCGACCCGGATATCCCCGCTCATGTTGCGGACGTCCACCGCTCCGGAGACTCCGCGCACGTCGACATCCACCGAACCTCCCTGGATGTCCAGGGCCGCCCACGCCGGAACGCGCAACACAAGATCCGCATACCGCCCGCTCCCCCGCTCCCGTGGCACGAGGGCCACCCGGCTCCCGGTGCGCTGCACATCCACCTCCGCTTCGTCGTCGTCCTCGCCGCGCACCAGGAGCTCCGGGCGGCCCCACACCCGTACGGAAATGCGACCCGAGAAGTTTTGCATCACGACGCGGTCACCCTGCCGCAGGGACACCGTGGTGTCCCGCGGTGGTGCAACCGCCACGAGGATCAGGCCGGCCGCGAGGAGTCCGTTCACGGCGCGCTCGAGCCCCGCACGATCCGGGTCGCCTCCCGTAGATAGGTCACCTTCCGCTCGTAGGTGCGGTCGAGATGCTCCTTGAGGAAGGCGTCGCCGGGATCCTCCGCGAGCGCGTCCCGAGACTCGGCGATGGCCCGATCGATGACGCCCAGGTTCCTCCGGATGATCCGCTCGGTCGTCGGGTCCAGCGTCTTCCGGGCAGCCGCGAGTGTATCTTCCAGCTCGCGGAGCTGCGCCGCGATGGCTCCCGGTATCCCCGGGGCCGCACCGCGGGCGTTCGACGCCATGACGAGCGAAGACTCGGCCGGTCCGGTCGCCGTCCGGTTCGGAGCCAGCCTGAGCCCCGTCCACCAGGTGAGCGAGGCGGAACCGAGCATCAGCACGACGGAGGCCGCCGCCAGCTGCGGCACAGAAAGCCAGACGCCCCGACGTCCTGGACGTCGACTCGACGGTCCGAAGAAGCTTCCTCCCATATGGGGGTCGACGGGTCGCGCCGCATCCACCGCGGGAGCCCCGATCCCGTCCGCGACGCCCGGCCAAAGGTCCCGGGCCGGGAGCACCGGAGCGAGGTGGTGCGCCCGGCGCACCACCTCGCTCAGCTCACCGAGCACGCGCCTGCAGTCGTCACACGACTCCAGGTGCGTTTCGAGCTCCCGTCGCTCGTCCCCGGACAGTTCCCCATCCAGGTAGTCCGACAGCAGGTCGGTCCAGCGCTCATGTGCCTCGCTCATGGTCGATCCAGGTGTCTGCGGAGCAGCATGCGGGCCCGATGAAGCTGGGACTTGGATGTCCCGATCGAGATGCCCATCATGTCCGCGATTTCCTCGTGCCCGTACCCCTCCACGTCATAGAGGACGAAGACCCGCTTCGCCCCCTCCGGGAGCCGCTCGATGGCGGTCTCGAAGTCCATGGCGACCCCCGAGTTCCTCCGTACCCGAGCTGCCACGCGCTCCAGGATGCCGTCTTCCTCGACCCTGCGAGCCTCGCGTCTCCGAATCGTCTCCCTCCGGGTGAGGACGTGGTTCACCGCGAGTCGATGGAGCCAGGTCCCGAAGCGTGCGTCCCCGCGAAACGTCGCCAGCTTCTGCCACGCCCGGATGAACACCTCCTGAGTCAGGTCCTCGGCCACGTCCTCTCCGGTCATGCGACGTACCAGTGCATAGACGCGCGGCACGTGCGCGTTATAGAGACGCTCGAAGGCCTCGTGGTCCCCACCCACGGCCCACTGTACGTCCATCGTCTCCGTGTGTGCAGGCACCGACTGGCCCCGGTCACGGTTCATCCGGTCCCGATCTTCGGGCTCATCCCGTGAGATGTTCGCTAACTTGGACGGCATGACGGGCCCGCCGGTTGGAAGAGTTGGCCGACATCGTTGCCGGCGCTTGCGCCCGGCAGGATCGCTCGACACCATGCTGGGCACTCACCATCTCCCCGAGAGGCGTGTCAACCCATGCAGATGCTACCGATCGATCTCACGGCCCTGGTCGCCGTGATAGGAGGGATCTCCATAGTTCTGGTGCCGATCCTCGGGATCACCGCACGCTTCGCCCTCAAGCCTACGGTGGAAGCGCTCGGGCGTTTCATGGACCGGAGAGATCTGGACGAGACCGTTGGCATCCTCGAGCGTCGCATGGCGCTCATGGAGCAGCAGATCGAGACGATGGAGGGCTCCGTCCGCCAGATCGCGGAGGCCACGGAATTCCAGAGGGCACTGGCCGGCCCCAAGCCCGCCGACGAGACGGGCAGCGGGCAGGGCCATCCTTCCTGAGGCCTGGAGCTCCCGTATTGCTCTCGTTTCGGAAGGTCACGAGATTCGAACTTCCCTGCCCCGGAACGGAGAGATAGGTCCCCTGAAGCAATCCATCGAGATCATCGGGCACCGCGGGTACAGCGCGCGGGCCCCCGAGAATACGCTGCCCGCCCTGGACGCCGCCATCGCAGCCGGTGCGGATGCCCTCGAATGGGACATCCACACCGCGGCGTGCGGCACGCCCGTGCTCTTCCACGACACGATGCTCTCCCGCACGACCAACGGGGTCGGTCCGCTCAGCCGACGCACCTTCGAACAACTCCGCGGTCTCGACGCGGGCAGCTGGTTTTCGGCGGACTTCTCCGGCACCCGCATCCCCTCGCTGCAGGAAGCGTTCGAGCACGTGAGGGGGCGGGTAGGCCGGATCTACGCCGAGGTGAAGGGTTACCGCGAGCTCGAGGACGTGGACCGCATGGTCCGCGTCGCCGGGGACGCCGGGGTGATCGACGACACGGTCTTCATCTCCCTGAACTGGACGCTGCTGGACCGGATACGGAGCCAGAACCCTTCCCTGGCAATCGGCTACATCGTCGACGAGAGCGACCGCGCTGAAGAGGCTCTGGACAAGGCGGAAGGCGATGCGCGCGCCCTGGTCGATTTCCGTGCGGGCCTGCTGACGTCGAGCCCCTCACTCGCGGAACGGACCCTCGCCGGCGGCAGCGGTCTCTGCGTCTGGACGGTGGACGAGCCGCGTGACGCCGCACGCCTCCTGGAGATGGGCGTGCGCCGCTTTACGACGAACGAGGTCGAGGCACTCCTGTCCTGGAGGAACGGACAGATCTAGTGTCGTGCCCCGGAAGTTCGTTGGTGTTCGTGCGCCGTTGCAGAACACCAGGGGGCGCGTCTCCACGCCAGGTCGGCGCAGACGCCGGGATTGTGCTTCAGGTCCCCGCCCGCTCCTGGACCGGGTCGGGTTCCGCAACGTCTGCGGAGGGCAGCAGGATGGTGAAGGTCGCTCCCTCTCCCGGCTGAGACGCCACCTCCACGGTGCCCCCGTGCGCCTCGGCGATGCCCCGGACGATGGCCAAACCCAGGCCCGCTCCTCGGCGGTCGTTTCGGTCGCCCCTCCAGAACCTGTCGAACAGCCGCTCTCGTGCCTCTTCCGGAATGCCAGGACCGGTATCGGTCACCGAGAACGCGACCATCGCATCACGAGCGGACGCGGTGACGGTGATGCGGCCACCTCTGGGTGTGAACTTGAGCGCGTTGGCGACGAGGTTGGTCAGCGCCTGGACCACCCGGTCGCGATCGATCCGCACGCACGGGACGCCCTCGTCGGCGTGCACGTCCATGGAAATGCCGCGCTCCGTGGCCTGGGGCTCGAAGACGAGCCTCGTCTCCTCCAGGACGGTCTCGGGCTCGTGTACGTCGGGACGCACGCGCAACGCGCCCGCCTCGATGCGGGCGACGTCGAGAAGGTCCTGAATCAGGCGTGCCATCCGAGCTGCTGAGCGGCGAATGATCTCCGCCTGCTTGCGGCGCTCCGGCTCGGAGAGCGGAAGGTCCAGGATGAGATCGGCCGCGGCCGTTACCACCCCCAGCGGGTTGCGAAGATCGTGGGACACGATGGACACCACCTCGTCCCTGGCACGCAACGCGCGTTTGAGGGCGTCCTCCTTCTCGCGAATCTCGGTCATGTCGGTGAACGTGAGCACGCCACCACGGACTTCGGTCCCGTCCACGAGCGGACGGAGCGTCCACTGCGCCGGGAAGCAGTCTCCCTTCCGCCGCCATAGCACGTCTCCATCCGGAGAGCGTGCTCTCATGCTGGTGTGCAACGCGCGCAGGATCAGCGATGCGTCGCGCGAGCGGGGAGAGCCGTCCGGCCTGGAGTGGTACACGGTGTCGTGGACGTCCCGCCCCCGGATCTGCCACTCGGAGAAGCCGAGGAGCTCGCTCCCGGCCCGATTCAGGGAGATGCATCGGCCCTCGAGGTCGATGCCCAAAACCCCGTCGCTGGTGGCGTCCATGAGCGCGTCGATGTCCCGCCGGGCTCGCAGGGAGTCACCGCGCCGTGACTCCGCCTCGATGGTGAGAATTCGGAGCCGGATACCCACGACGCCCACGATCAACGTCGCGCCGAGCGCGAGCAGGGCGAGAATGATCGTGATGTCCGCCTGCAGGGTCCGGGTACGCTCGATGAGTGCCCGGCCCTTGTCCATCTCGTCCTGGATCGCCCCTTCGAGCTCGATGGCCGCCTGCTGGAGCTGGTCGTACTGCGCCTGCTCGTCGGACAGATGCGCGAGTACCTGCCGTCGCGCCGATGGCGAATCGAAGACGGTCAGGTGGCCCAGGTACCATCGATAGGATAGCGTCGAGAGGTTCGCCAGGCGCTCGCGCACCCCCAGGTCCATGCCCTTGATCAAACCCTGCAGGCGCGCGGTGGAGTCATTCTCCTCCCGGTGCGCCTCCTTGTATGGCTTCTCGTACTGCCCGTCGCCGGTGAGCAGAAACGCCTGAAAGCGGGACATCTGCCGCGCTTGGATGAGAGCCAGGTGCGTCGCCAGGGCCCGGGCCGGCTCGATCACCTCGACCGTCCGCCGCTGGGCCGCCTCGGTCTTCTGGCCGAGATACACGGGCACGAGTACGAGCGCCAGCAGAGACACCACCACGAACGCGATGCCCCAGAACCAGCCGGTTCGGGAGGGCCTCCGGACGGTACCCTCGGAGAGCAAGCTGGGTTGGCTCATCGTGCCCCGATCTCGAAGTGCAAGGCAGGTGCGACCTCGCGAGACGGCGGATCGTCCTGTTTCCCCTCTTCAGCTACCCCGCTCTCCGCACCGGGCTCCCGAGCCATCGCTCCGGGCGGTCAAGGCATGATGACCCAGGCCGTGGCCAGAAGAGCGATCAGGATCGCCAGGGCACCGATCAGGCGCCGACGGGATCGGCGGTAGCGAAGAGGATCTCCCTCACGGCAGAACGGACACTCGTGAAGGTCGGTGTCGATCCAGGATCGACACCGGGCGCACCGATATCTCTTGAAAGCCACGATTCAGTTGACGGAGCTTCGACCTTGCAGGAGCGGTATTGTCACCGGAGAGGCGGGTTCGCACAAGGACCCCGAGCGATTCAGGACGATGGATCCTCGGTGAGCTCGAGGTTCATGCGGGAAGCCATCAGTCCGACTTCCAGACGGCTCCCGAGGCCCAGCTTGTCCATGGCCCGGGTGACGTGGTTCTTGACCGTCTGCTCCCGGATGCCCAGACGCCGGGCAATCTGCTTGTTGCCGAGTCCCTGCGCCAGCAGGGCGATGACCTCGAGCTCTCTGGGCGTGATGGCTCGGCGCGCCCGGTCCTGGTCCGTGGTGCTCGCCCCCATCCGGGCAACGGCGGTCAGCCATGGTGCCGCCACGACCTCTCCGGCGGCGACGGAGCGCACAGCGCGCAACAGCGACTCCGGATTCACCTCCTGCGGCAGACACCCCTGAGCTCCCGTCCTGAGCGACGTGAGGCAGCACTCGTCCAGCCGGCGTACGGCGTCGTCGGACAGATAGGCTCGACTACCCAGGTCGAGGAGATGCCGGAGCGCACACTCGAGCGACGAATGGCCGACGTGAACCAGGACGCTGCAGGAAGGATGGCGCTCCGTCAGCTCCGGCAGGAGTGACTCGTCGGCCCTGCGATGGACGACGTCCAGGATGAGGACGTCCGGGTCCATCTCCTCCATGACCGTCCGGAGCTGGTCAAGATCCTCGGGCAAAGCCACCGTCCGGCAGTCCTCGGAGCCGTCCAGCACGGCTTTCACTCCGAGACGCACGAGAGGATCCTCGAGCGCTACCACTACGTCGATCATCGACACGCTCCCATGGGTGTGAGCAGGGCTTTCGGGGCCTGCTCGAAGGGGAGGGTCTTCGACCAGGACGGCAGGTGAATGCGCACCCGCGAGCGGCCCCTCAAAGATAGGTACTTTCGTACCCGTCGTCACCGTACCTACGGGCGATTGTTCCAAGCCCCCCGTGGAGGGACCTTCCGGTTGTCGTGGTCGGGTCCCGGCGGCACGAGCCAGATCATTCCCCCCTCCTTAGGCGCTTCCGGGGCTCGACCACGCACCGCGGGCCGACGAGTCAATGTGCGACGCCGGCTCCGGAAGCCTAATGAGGGGGGAGACATACTGGAGACGAGCCTATGAGACGGCGATTTTCCGTCCTGGCCGGGGCCGCAATCCTCGCCTTCATGGTCGCAGGTTGCGAGGGCCCGACGGGTCCGGAAGGACCGCAGGGACCGGCAGGACCGCAGGGGCCCGCCGGACCTGCCGGGCAGAGCGGGTCGAATGCGAATCAGAATTGCACAGAGTGTCACACGAGTGACACCGAGCTCTTCGCCCGGCAGGTGGAATACCAGAATTCGGTCCACTACACCGGAGGCAACTTCGAGCGGAGCACGACGGACTGCGCGCCGTGCCACACGCATGAAGGGTTCGTGGAGCGGATCGCGACGGGTCAGCACACGACGGCGGCGGACATCCCGAATCCTTCTCCGATCAACTGCCGTACCTGCCACCAGATCCACACGACGTACACGGACGCCGACTACGCGTTGACCACGACCGCACCCGTGGAGCTCTGGGCGGTCAACGGCACGGTCGACTTCGGTCAGGGCAACCTGTGCGCCCAGTGCCACCAGGCCAGGCCCCTGACCGCGGCCGAGACGCCCACGATCGACGGCGATCCGGTCACCTTCACCTCGAGCCGGTACGGATACCACCACGGCCCACAGGCCGAGGTGCTCGGCGGCACGGGTGGCTTCGAGTTCAGCGGCTCCATGACGATCACCGGGGGCCCGAGCGCCCACGGCTACGACGGCAACGGGTGCCCGCAGTGCCACATGGCCCAGCCGTTCGGGGCGCAGGCCGGCGGACACACGTGGAACATGACCTATCTGTACCACGGCGCCGTCGATGACAACGTGGCCGGGTGCAAAGCCTGCCACAACACGATCGCCGACTTCGACTTCCTGGGCTTCAAGGCGAAGATGGAGACGAGGATGGACAGTCTCCGCGTTCTGCTGAAGAAGATCGGGATCATGTCCGCCGGCTCGGACAGCTTCGTCCCGGGAACGTACCCGGCGAACGTGGCCGCGGCCGCGATCAACTTCCAGATGATCAACGAAGACAAGAGCATGGGCATCCACAATCCGCCGTACACGGAAGCCCTGATCCAGAACACGATCGAGAAGATGGCGCCGTTGGCGAAGTAGAGCCGACGCGCCATCGCAGTGCTCGACACGGGCACCCGTCACCTGGACTTCCTCCAGGGGGCGGGTGCCCGTAGTGTGATGGATTGGGCCCGCCCATTGCGCCCCTCCAACCTCCTGCTCGCAAGGTGAACTGCATGCGCTCCCCTGCCCTCTACCTCCTGGCGGCTCTGACCCTCTCGGCATGCCAGAGCGCCGCTCGCCCTCTTACCGATCAACAGCGCGCTGCGCTCGGCTCCGAGGTGGACAGCTCGGTCACGGCCCTCGTGGACGCCATGAACGCACACGACAGCACGGCCGTCCTCGCTCACTACGCCCAGGACGAGCGGCTCACCTACGTGGGTGTCACGGACGTCCAGTTCGGCTACGAGGCGTTCCGGCGAGCCACGCAGCAGTGGTACGCGACGCACCCGGATGTGACGGTCCGATACCAGATCGTACAGACGCAGGTGCTTAGCCCGACGGTGGCCGTCGTGGTCTTGCGGGGGAGCTCGACACTCCAGCCGGCGTTGGCCCTGACCGAAGTGCTCATTCGCGCCGACGACGGGCAGTGGCGGATCGTCCACGAGCACGAGTCGTGGCCCGAGAGCACGGTCACGAGCCAACCGCATCCACTCACGACCGGGGGCTCGACGCCCTGAACCGCTAGCCCCCGGACTTCATCGGCTTGCCCTCCGGATCCTCGGGCACGGGCCCGGCAGCACCTTCGAAGGTGTACCGATAGGCGCGGTAGGCGCTCCCATCTCGAACCAGGAGCACCATCTCGGTGGCGGGATGGTTGAGGTCCACGGCGATCAGGCGTCCTCCGAAGCGAGATCGGACCGTTTCTCCGGGAGTGTGGCCGACGACTTGGAGGTCCGCGTGGAAGCGCTCGAGCACCGTGTCCAGCTCGGCGGCCCGACGTTTCGTTTCCGAGGATAGGGCCGCGGCATCGGCTCGTTGCGATGAAGCCGTCTTTCCCTGCACCATGCTCACGCCGGTATCGGACTCCAGATATCCCCGGAACCAGAATACGCTCGTGTCGGCGAAGAAGAAGTCCAGCCGTCGCGCGGCCGTGGCCTTGTCCATCACCACCACCCGGGAGCCCGGGAAGCGCTTGGCGAGAGACGAATCCGGAACCAGCTTCACGGTCGTGTCGGCGGGGTCGAACAACGCGTCCATGTAATAGAAGAAATCCTCACCCAGGAACGTCCGGAGCGAATCGTTGAACTCCTTCACGCCGTAACGGGTGTACTGGGGCGTCACGCCTCCGTGCGCCAGGAGGATTCCGTCCACCTTCATCAGGCCCGGCTGCACCGCCAGCCATCGGCCGAGTACCGAGTGGCGGAGGTCGAAGAGGCGAGGGTACTTCGTGTCGTGGAGCGCGGCGACGAGCCTCTCCTTGGGCGACGTGTACCGGAGGTCGTTGGTGAAGACCATGGTCTCGTGATTGCCGATCATCACGTGGGCGCCGCCCCCCGCCTGCTTCGCCTCCCGACCGAGCCGATAGAGAAACCAGAGGTCGCGCGTCACGTCCGGCCCCCGGTCGAACAGATCTCCGAGGAATACCACGTGCTTGTGTCCCCCGGACCAGTGGCCGCCGGCGTCCACCAGGCCCGCGCCCGCCAGGAGGCGCCGCAGGTTGTCGTACTCGCCGTGGGTATCACCCACCACGAAGAGGGAGTCCACACCGGTCAGGACGCTCGCTGGAGGTGACTCCTTCGTGACGAGGTAGACGGTCGTGGTGAAGAGGTCCTGCTGGTCCTTCCCGGACCCGTCCAGCGCTCCGTAGCGCAGCACCAACGGACCGTCCGGGGGTCTCGGGAAATCGGCCGAATGCCCCTCCGAGAGGGGCGTCTCGAACCGATGGAGCCGCTTGCCGTTCCGCAGCACCTCGAGCACGCCCCGGCTCGGCGTGTCGGTCAGCCATCCGACGTGGAGCTCTCCTCCTCGCTCCGTCACCCAGAGGCCATACTCTCCCTCGAGGTGGTACTGCCCCAGCAGGGGCGCGGGCCCCGCCAAGGTGAGCCATCCGGCGACCAGCAGTACGATTCGTTTCACGGCACTCATTCCTCGACCGGGCTGCACAGGAAGATCAAAAGACCTTCAACCGCCCCTGGTCCACTCGTTTCCGGAAGTCTTCCACCCTCCTCCACACGTCCGAGATCTCGCGTTCGGTCAGCCCGAGCTGGACACCCCCCTCTCTACTTCGGACCCCTTTGCCGGGGTCCCAGTTCTCCGAACGCCCCACCGGAACGAGCTGGTCTCCCTGCAGCTCGAACTGAGCGAGGACGCCGAGGGCTCGTTGGAGATCGTCCTCGGTGAGCGCGCGCAGCCGGTCCACGGTCCGATGGGGGAACCGCTCGACCTGGAGCCTGCTCCAGCGCGTGCCCCGGTCACTCGCCCGGCTCCGGAACGCTACGCCGTTGTCCACCGAGAAGACCCGCGGGTTCTCGGCGTCGGTCGAGATCAGGAGGTTCCCCTTGTTCTGGTCCATCTGGTCGATCAGGTACGTCAGGAGGTTCGCGTCGGCCCAGTGCCGGGCGTAGACCGAGTCCGCATCGAACCGCTCTTCATCGAATACGTCGTCGGCCGTGACGCTGTAGAGGAAGAACTGGAGGACCACGAGCACGGACTGACCGGCCCGGAAGGTCGGGACCACCTTTTTGGCCACGGTCCGGTACCAGGCGATGGGCATCATCCGGGGCAAGGTCGGAGGCACCACGTAGTCGGCCTTGTCCAGGAAGAGCTTCTGGAGCTCGTAGGCGGCGATCTCGTACCGGGGATTGTTGTTGAACTCCCCGCCACCTTTCGGCGCCCGCGCCCATTTGACCAGCACGGCCGTCCCGTCATCGAAGAAGAGCGGCACCCGTTGCGTACGATCCTCGGCGAAGCGCGTCCCCACGAGCGTGTCGGGCAACGCGAAGGGGGCCCGCCCGAGGAGATACTCCAGAGAATCGACCGACAGTGGAATGTTCGGGTCCTGGGCGGAAACGGCGTGAAAGGAAACCCCCAGCGCCAGGACAACCGTCGAGATGCTCGCGTATGCTCTCGGTCTCATCGTGCCAACCTCCCACTGGATCAGGTGGTGGACGCCCCTTCGTGTCCCGCCTGCGCCATCATGGTGTCGTTGCCCCCGTCGGCGTCGTCGCGGGGAAGTCGGTGAGGCAGCGCAACCGTGAAGGTCGAGCCCCGTCCCTCCTCGCTCCGCACCGAGAGGGCACCCCCGTGCCGCTCTATGATCTGCCTGGAGATCAGCAGGCCGAGACCCATCCCCACCCGCTTCCCCTTCGTCGTGAATCCCGGCTCGAAGACGCGCTCCAGGCTGTCGACGGGAATCCCGATCCCCGTGTCCTCGACCTCGACCAAGACGCGGTCTCCCTCCGCCCGCGTGCGGATCGTGATCGTACCTTCGCCACGAATGGCGTGGATCGCGTTCACCAGCAGATTCATGAACACCTGGTTCACCTGGTGTCCGTAACACTCCACCCGAGGGATGTCGCTGAACTCCCTCTCGACCCGGATTCGGTCGGCAAGCTCGTGGCTCACGAGCCTGAGGGTGCTTTCCAGCGCCTCGTGAAGGTCCACATGATCGATTTCCGAGCGGTCCGGCCGGCCGAACGTCCTGAGGCTCTGCACGAGCTTCACCATGCGCTCGACGGCCATGGCGTTGGTTTCCTGGACCCCTTCGACCGCCGCAACGATCTTGCGCACCTCCACCAGCTCGTCCTCGTCCACGACCTCGTCTTCCAGGATGATCTGAAGACGCTCCAACGCGCGCCGCGTGACATCGTAGTTGCTCGAGAGGGCACCGAGAGGCGTGTTGATCTCGTGGGCAACCCCACGGATGAGGTCCCCGAGCGAGGCGAGGCGTGCCGAGCTCACCAGCTCGGCCTGGGTCCTCTGCAGTCGTGCATAAGCCTCGTCGGAGGAGTCCCGGGAGCGCTCCAGCTCCAGCCCCATCTCGTCCAGCCGTGCTCGCAGCGCACCGATCTCGCGGCTCTTGCGGCGGCCGGCTCGAATCGACCCCAGGGCCACCCCGGCCAGGACCAGCGCTAACAGGGCCAAAGCCCCTACCAGGAATCCGCTCACAGGAAGGCCTTCACCAGCCTCTCGCGGAACCCCTGGATCTCCAGGTTCGCGTTCTCCAGGGCGGCAATACGGGAGGAGAGCTCGTTGAACAGGGTGGAGCGCTCCACGCCGTTGCGGATCACGAGCTTCAGGTGATCGTTGTCCCAGGGCTTCTCGAGGTAGTAGTACAGTCCCACCTCGTTGATCGCCCGGATGGCGTTCTCCTTGTCCGCGTACCCGGTGAGCAGGATGCGCGTGGCCTCCGGCTGGAATTCCCGCGCGTTCTTGAGGAACGTGATCCCGTCCATCTCGGGCATCATGAAGTCGGCCACCACGAACCTGGACCTGTCGCGTCGCGAGCGTTTCGAGAGCTGACAGGGGCGACACGAACGTCAGCACCTCGTACGGTGTCTCCAGCTCCAGGAAGCTCTGGAGGGACCGCACCACCATCTCCTCGTCGTCGACGATCAGCACGGTGGCGGAGTGGTCCTCGGTCATCACTCTCTCCTCGTCTCGATGGCTGGTCTCGTGCGTGGATGCTCGCTCTCCCTCCGCGGGCCCCGGGTACTCACGCCACAAGGGCGCGGAGGCGACGAGCGAGGCCCTGGAGCATGCCCATGGCCAGCTCGGGCTGGTCGGCCAGAAGGTCCTGAAAGTCCTCGCGGGTGATCCTGAGAAGCCGGGAAGGCTCGGCCGCCCGGGCGCCGACCACGCTCGGGTCCGAATCGATGAGCGCCCAGGTCCCGAAGGGGGTATTCTCCCCCGCGACGATCCGCTGGTCGCCCATTCCGCGCAACTCGACCGAACCGTGGATCACCACGTAGAGAGACTCGCTCGGGGTGCCCTCGTGGATCAGCTCCTCTCCCTCGTCCACCTCGACCTCCTCGGCGATCGAGGCGAGCAGCGCCAGATGGGAACTCCTCGCTTCCTGGAGGAGATCCACCTTCTGGAGGAGGAACACCTTCTCGATGCGATCCATCGTCTCGCTCCCGTCTTCGCGTTCGGATCCGTCAAGCATCTTCAGATTCCACGCTGCCAACCCGGACAACCATCGGCTCCGGTCGCGGGCCAACTCGGTGCACGCCTCCTCCAGCCCGAGTGCGGGCCGCTTCCTCCCGCGGGGCTCCTGGTGGCCCAGGACGGCCTCCAGACGAATGAAGAGGTCGTGGCCCAGCGTCTCTTCCAGCCACTCCACGGCGTTCGCACGAGCCCGCTCGTCCCCTCCCACGAGCGCCAGGTGGGCTCGGCGGACCTCTCTCGGAGGGTAGACCAGCTCGATGCAGCGGAAGACCGACTCCCGACAGTCCTGTCGTGCCTCGTCCAGCGCCCGCCCCAGGAGGTCGACTCCCGGGTGGGGACGTTCCACACCGTCCAGGCAGCCCTGAAGAACACCGTAGCGTCCGGCCCGCGCCGCCTGCTTCCGTGCGAAGGGAAGCACCCGAAGAGAGTCGAACTCGAAGCCCCCGTCCCTGCGGAGCTTGCCGAGCGCCTCGAGGATCCGTGTCTCCACCTCGAGATCCGCCTCCGGGCTCTCGAGCACGCGCAGGAGCGCGCTCACGGCCCCCTGCGTCCGCACACGGGCCATCACTCCCGGAATCTGACGGCGCACCACGGTGGGGCACTCCTCATCGGCGAGGTGAGCCTCCAGCCGCTCCACGACTCCGTCGCCCTGCCGGACCAGAGCGTCCCGCGCAGCATCGCGCAGTCCCGGCTCACCGAGGGCAGCGACGGCCTTCCCCGCCAGATCGAGCCGCCCGAGCACGCCCGTGCTCAGGAGAGCGGCTCGGGCCACTCCGGCCTCCGGGTCCCCCAGGAGTCGCTCCAGCAGGCCGGGAGCCGGATCGTCGCCGTGCACGAGCCCCAGGGCCAACGCCAGCTCTTCGCGAGCCTCTGGCGACGCGGGCAGCGGCCCGACACGATCGTCACCTCGATCAGGCGCTCCCTCGGTGGGCGGCCTACCCTCGAACAGACTCGCCATCCGCGCCGTCACGTACTCCAGGCCGACGACCGCGCTGCGGTCGCAGGCCACGTCGCCCCGAATCAATGCCGTCAGGGTGGCGTGGCGCACGGCGCCTTCGGGAGAGTCGACAAGCTCGCGCAGGACTCCGATCCGCTCATCCTCACCGGACGCCGCCGCCGCGAGCGCCACCACCGCGGCCTCCCTCACGGAACCGCACGAATCGGACAGGCACGCTCGGATACGCGACTCCCCCACGAGCCTCGGGAAGCGAGCCAAGAGACGCAGGACCCGTTCGCGCAGGTCCGGTAGCTCGTGATCGAGGAGCATCTCCATCTCGTCGGCGAGAGGCTCGGCATCCACCCGCCCCGCCTCGTCCACCAGATCCAGCGCAAACGCGGCCTGCACGGGATCGCCGCGGAGCGCCTCCTCGATGAAGGCCAGGGTGCTCCGCTCGGTGAGCGTGGCGAAGCTCCCCTCGAGGCTCGCGAACCGCCCCTGGATCGAGGCAGCGAGCGTGGCGAGGTATTCCCGTCGGACCGCCAGGGCCGCGAACATCCAGACCACGCAGAGGCCCGCGATCACCCACGGAATCCTGCTCAGGTCCATGCCCAGCAGGAGAAGGAAGATTACGAGGGCGGAAAGGACCTTTCCGACCCCCTTCTCCAGCGCCATGTCGATGTACGCCTTGGCGCGGAGCTTCAGGTCCGTGGGGACCGGAACGTACAGAACTTCCCGGGCCGTGCGCTCGGCCGAGTACCGGAACGTTCCGTCCGAGGCCTTGGCGACCACGGCCATCACCACGCCGAAGGCGAGCCCGAGCCCTACGCTGGCCAGGAGCATGACCACGGGGAGTATCAGCACGGCCATCCCCACGCCCCAACGTTTCAGGATCGGCCTCAACGCCACGAGCACGAGGATCGGAAGCCAGTTCACTGCGCCAAAGACCCATCCCTGGAACGCGGAGATCGCGTCCCGATCTCCCGCGTAGAGCCTGGAGACCTCGTTGAACTCGTAGTCCACCAAGGTCTTGACCAGCACGGTGATCAGGACCAGCGAGGCGATGAGTCGGATATGACGGTGTGAGAAGATCCGGAAGAACTCCCCCGCGGAGAAGCCTCGCGCACCCACCGTCCTCCCCGGCGGCTTGATCGGGGGGTAGCCGGCCCACACGAACGGGAGGGCGGCCGCGAACGCACCGATGAAGAGTGCCGCCACCAGCATCAGGTTCGGGGCGCCCAGCGTCTTGGCCAGAAGGCCCGTCGTGAATCCCCCGCACGTGGCTCCCAAAGAGCCTCCGATGATCACGAGGGGAATCGCCGACTTGGCGTTTCTGGCGTTGAAGAAGACCTGGACCGCCATGAAGAACTGGGTCACGAGAGCGGCCGCGAAGAGATCGTAGTAGCCGTAGAACACGATCCCGAACGCGGTGCTCCCCTCCGAGTAGAGGAGCCGGAGCACCAGCAACGTGACCGCGAAGAAGGCCGCCACGCCGGGAATGAGCACGCGCCAGCGGACCCGGTCGGCCAAGCGGTTGTAAGGCGGCACCGCCAGGATCACCACTCCGCTCACGAGATACACCTGGTAGAACCGGGTGTCCGCGAGCCCGTCCAGAGCCAGCGCGTTGCGGATCGGCCGCAGGATCCCCACCGCGAACAGGACCAGGAAGTACAGGCCCATCATGGCGAGGAGCTTGATGCGCTCCCGCCGCTCGGTCCGCTCCGGATCGGGGAAGAACCGGTCAAGCATCTCTGGTGGGCTCCTCAGACCGTTGCCGGGCATACCGATCCCCGGGTGCCCCATATGAGGTGGCAGTCGGCACCCCTGTCAAGCAGTGTCCGTGGAACCGGCCGTCATGGAGCTACCGGGCCGGAGCGGCCTCGCGGCTCCGACCCGCGTCGGCGCCGATCCACGATTCGATCGATAGACGAAACCCTCGGAGCCTTCGAGCCCCAAGGGTTTCGATCATGTGGGCGCTGACGGATTCGAACCGCCGACCCCCTGCTTGTAAGGCAGGTGCTCTGGACCAGCTGAGCTAAGCGCCCGTGAGCAACCCTACAGAATGATCGCCAGCGGGAGCAGCACCACGTAGGCCAGCACCAGCACGAGCGGGGCGGCGGTGATGGAGCCTCTCGCGAGGAGCCAGTAGCCGAGGGTCAGGAAAATCAGGCCCGCGACGCCGAGAATGGCGTTCACACGGGTGAATCGTAGCGAGATGGGTCCGGACGGGCCCGAGCCGGATGGAGCGGTCTTCTTCGCCATAGCGGCCAATGCTACCAGAACGAGTCGCGGGGGTCAACGTGAGGTGTATCCGGCAGGTGCCTCATGCATCGTCCGTCGTCGCCTTCAGGTGCTCACTCAGCTCGACCTCGCTGATGCCCAGGAGATCCGCGGCCACACACTCGTCTCCTCCGGCGCGGTCGAGGACGCGCCGCACGTGCCGCTTGACGGCCGACTGGAGGGACAGGTCCTCGTCGGACGACATGACGCCCTCGATCCCCAGGTGGTGGGCCGCGATGACGGGCCCCCTGGCGAGGATGGCCGCTCGCATGAGCGCGTTCTCGAGCTCACGGACGTTCCCGGGCCACTCGTAGGAGCGGAGGCACTTCATGGCCTCGCCGGAGATCCGGCGTGCCGGGCCGTGGGTCTGGTCCCGGATCCGGGCCAGCAGTGTCTTGGCCAGCCGTGATATGTCCCCCGCTCGTTCCCGGAGGGGGGGCACGTGGATCTCAACGACCTTCAGTCGGAAGTACAGATCCTCACGGAAGCGTCCCTCCTCCACGAGCGTTTCGATCGGTTGATGGGTCGCGGCGATGACACGCGCGTCCGTGGTCAGGACAGTCTCGCCGCCGACCGGGTAGAAGCTGCGATCCTGGAGTACCCGAAGGAGCTTGGTCTGGAACTCGGGGCTCGTGTCTCCGATCTCGTCGAGGAAGATCGTGCCCTCCTTCGCGAGCTCGAAGTAGCCCTTCCGCGACGAAGTGGCCCCCGTGAAGGCCCCCTTGCTGTGCCCGAAGAGCTCCGACTCCAGAAGCGTATCGGTCAGCGCCGTGCAATTCACGGCGATGAACGGCTCTTCCGCGTGCGCTGAATGCCGGTGGATCACGCGGGCGATGACTTCCTTGCCGGTACCGGTCTCACCCCGAATCAGCACGGTGGCCCGGTTCCGCGCGAGCATCCCGATCGTCTTGTAGATGTCGACCATTCGGGGATCCCGGCCGACCAGCGTGCTTCCGGGAAGGGTCTCATCCTCCGCCTCGGGCCGCTCCTCCGCCTCCAACTCCCGCGCGAGGGCACGCTCTCTAAAGCAGCGCTCCGCCAAGGCCTGCAGATTCTTCGGGTCCACGGGCTTGACCAGGAAGTCGAAGGCCCCGGACTTCATGGCGTGGACCGCCGTCTCCATGTCCTCGTGACCTGTCATCACGACCACGTCGACCCCCGCCATGGCTTCCCGAATCCGCTCCAGAAGCTCGAGGCCGCTCATGCCTGTCATGCGGACGTCGGTCACGATGAGGCCCGGATCGAACGCATGCACCTGACTCAGCGCACCCTCGGCGCTGTCCGCGGTCTGTACCTCGTAGCCGGCATGCGTCAGCTGGGCCTTGTAGACCTCGAGGGCATCGGTGTCGTCGTCGACCAGGAAGATTCGCTCGCTCATGGCTCCCGGGGTGGATCTCGGGCAGGGGATGTTCGGGCGACGTACTTAACCCCGATCCTCTTCGGCGGATCCGCCGGCCCCCTCATCCACCATCCAGAACTCGGGTTGATCGGGCACGTCGTCCGCCCGCAGGCGAGCCATCCGCTCGCGGTTCCGTTTCGATCGCACACGCATCATGAGCAGGAGCATCAGCGCGAGCAGCATCCAGAAGATCACCGAGTGCGACAGTACGAAGACCCAACCGTAGTGCGTTTTCACGTACCGTCGCCAATCCTCCTCGAACTGGCTGCTCGTGACCCCGAACGTGCCACGCAGCGCTCGCTCGAACGATCCTCCTCGACGCCACCGGACGAGGAACAGCTCCAGACCCTGCTCTCCGCTCTCCCCCAGCAGATAGCCGACCGCCGAGGCGCCGAGCAGATAGGCGGCTTCGGCGGACGCTCGGTCGCGAGGCCACACGAGGCTGAGCGAATCGAGGGGAGGCGCCTTACCGAGCGCCAGCAGAATGCGGAGGCGCCACGCCTCGCTCGCATCCCACCCGCCCGACGCCCATTGAGCGTACCCCTCGTCGAACCATCGCGGAATGCGCGCGCCCGACAAGTACTGATGGAGGCCCAGGTGTGCCCACTCGTGGCGGAGCACCCTTCGGCCCTCAGTCTGCAGGAGCGAGCCCACTTCGTCCGTCGGCACCACGAGCAGGTTTTCGGAGGGGATGGCCACGCCTGCACGCCACTCGGGTACCGTCCCACCGGTGAGCAGATCGAAGGCGCGAGGGCTGTGGGGCAGGATGGCCACGACGCCGGACGGGACCGAATCGGGCAACCCCGGAAGCGGCGGCTCAGCCTCGAGAAGCGCCGAGACCCGCGACGCGATCAGGGAGTCGCGCGCCGCGAAGCGGACTCGAACCCGTCGCCCCGCCAGCTCGTGATAGACCCGGCCGTCCAGGGTGTCCGGGAACGTCTGCTGGCAGGCCAGGGCGCAGGGTCGGATGCCCGCGCCGAGTATCAATGCCGCGACCCAGGTCACCCGGGGGATCACTCTCCCGCCAGGATCTCCAGATTGGAGCGGACCGCCTCGTTCGTGGGGTTGAGGTCCAGCGCCCGGCGCCACAGGAGGAGCGCAACGTCCCGGTCGTTGTCCTTGTACGCGATGGTTCCAAGACGCAGGTACACGTCGTCCCCGAGTCGCGGTGAGAGCTTGACGGCCTTCTCGTACTGGATCCGCGCCCCTTCGGAGTCACCTCGGGCATACGCCTGGTCGCCGAGGTTCTTGTGAGCCTGCGGTGGAGTGGGGCTGACCGCCAACGCACGCTTGTACAGCGCCTCTGCCGCTTCCATCTCTCCGCGCCGTTCGAGAACCGCCCCCGTGTTCACGAGGATCGGTCCCGACTCGGGGTAATGTCCGAGCCCTTCCCGCCCCACCGCCACGGCGTAGTCGAGGTCTCCGGCGACGGCCGACGCCAACACCGTGTAGGCATAGTACAGGGGCGATGGCTTCTTCACCTTCGGAGAGGTGCGGTACTCCCGGAGCGCCACCAACGCCTTGGTCGCATCCTGCGCCTTCACGTGAAGGATCCCGCGCGCGAGGTGTACCTCGTGGTCCTCGGGTCGCGCCTCGGCTGCTCCCGCCAGGGCCTCGAGCGCCTCGTCGTACCGTCCCAGGAGCTCGAGCGTGAGCGCCCGGTTCCTCTGTACCGAGTAGACCTTCCTCTGGGCCTCCGGCATCGCGTCGAAATGCTGGAGCGCGTGTTCCAGCCGTCCTGCCCGGAACGCGATCAGACCCAGCATGAAGTTGGCCCGAGCCTGCTCCGGATCGACAAGGAGCGCCGATTCGAACTCCCGCGTGGCATCCTCCATCATGCCGGAGCGGTAGAAAGCGACCCCGAGGTTGAGGTGCTGCTGGAGCGACTCGTCGCCGCCCGTCTCGTCGGTCGTCGATTTTTCACCAGCCCGGCTGACGAAGCCACCCTGGATCAGCCCGTAGAGCGCCTTGCCCGTATCGAACTCGACGAGACCCGCCTCGTTCATGATCTCGTACACCGTGCGCACGCCGTCGATGAACGGGAGCACCTTGCGCTGAGGGGCGGTCAGCTCCACGTCCTCGTCGCTCTCGTCCGGGTTCCGGTCGATCTGGAACACGACGTCGAACGATGGGATCTTCTTCTCGACCAGGCTCCACTCGTCCACGCGGCGAGCTCCCTCCATGAGGAGGGACTCCGCGTTGATGTTGACCAGGAAGACCCCTTCCTCGTCGGGCTTCTGGTCCGGGTCGAAGTGGAAGGATCCCTGATTCCACGTGAAGAGGTGGTAGACCGCCTCTTCGATCTGCAATTGGATGAAGTGATGCAGATCGTCCTCCCCGAGGCTCCCCTGCTCCACCAGGAGCTCTCCGAGCCGCTTGCTCTTCTGCGAGGACTGGCTCTCCATCGCCGTTGAGAGGTCCTTGCGCGTGATCACGTGGTTGCGGACGAGGAGCTCACCCAGACGGTCCGGCCGATTCAGGACGGATGCATGGATCACCCGGCCCTTCTCGAAATAGATGTAGCCGAAGTTGGAGCGGTCCGTGATGCTCAGACACCCGGTCTTGCGCCCCATGCCGAGGAGCTGGCAGATGTCGGCCAGGTTTACGTCCTGAAGGGAACCTTCGATGGCCATCAGCGGCTCCCGGGCGGAGGAGGAGTTCTCGGTCGAGACATCAGTCCAGCTCTTCCTGCAGGAGATCTTCCATCTTCGGCCAGTGGATGACCATGTTTTCGGAGGACGGGAACCAGGCCCCACCCTTCTTCCGCGGCGAGGCGAGCGGAGCGGGCCCCCGCAGTCTCGCGGCCTGTTCCGCCCGTTGGGAGCGATCGATGAAGAGCCCGCCCCGCTCGCCCAGCTCCAGCTCCTCGAGCGGTGGAATCACCCGCTCCTCCTTCTCACCCGTCTCCACCCAGAGGGGCGACTCCGCGGCCGGCCGCTCGTCGGCCGCTACGAGCTCGAGCTCTCCCGTTCCGGCACCTGCGTCCACCTCCAGGACGAGTCCGCCCTCGAAGCGGGAGCGCAGCCGCTCGTCGATGCCGTTGATGCCCGAGGGAGTCCGGTCCGCGGCCAGCATGACACGGGCCCCACGGCGTTTCAGCGCCTCGAACAGGTGGAAGAACTCGTCCTGCGCCCGTTCCGTGTCGGACAAGGCCTCGATCCCGTGGACCAGTAGCAGGTCCACCGTCCACCATCGCTCCCGCCATGCTCCGGCGACGCCCGCGCCAAGCGCACGAATGAAGTCCTCGGCAAACTCCTTCACCGAAGTCACCGCCATGCGGGTCTCGGGGTTGGCGCCCTGGAAGGTGCGGCCCGCGGCTCCGAGCAACGTGCGCCCCAGCTCCGTACGGGAAGCCCACACGTAGAGCGGGTTGTACTCCGGTCGTTCGGCCGTCACCAGCTGCTCGGCCGCCTTGACGGCCATCCTGGGAAATTCCGTGAGTTGATCCAGCGTCGGACCGTCTCCCAGCTTCGGAAACGGCCGCTGCCGCTCTCGCACCGACGTGAGCAGGGACTCCGCCTCGTCCAGCCGCTCGGGGTCCTTCAGGATGGCGTGAGCCGCATCCGGCCACGGGTTGCCCAGCCGGTCCAGCTCCGCGTCGATCTCGCGCAACCGTTGGATATCGGCCTTGAACCCGTCGACGATCTCCCTCCACGTCTCGGGCTTCGAGCCCAACAGATACCCACGTAGCCGCTTCGCCAGATAGCCCTCGCGCTCGACACCGTCCGCCGTCTCGCGCATGGCCTTCCGCCAAGGCTCCTCCTGCTCCTCGACGGCCTCGGCGACCGTCTCGCTCAGGTCATTGAGGAACGAGCCGAAATCGTCGCTCTTCTCGGGAACCGTCGTCTCCAGGATGTCCTCGCCCATCATGGCCGCCACGTCCTCCGCGGTGACCTGGCGACCTTCGAGGTCCTGGGTCGCGAACACCTTGTTCAGAGCGCCGCCGAGCTCTCGCACGTTCTTCGCGGGGTAGTGTGCGAGCGCCTCCGCGACGCCCGGGAGGAGCCCATGCTCCCTCTCCTGAGCCTTCTTCCGTATGATCGCCACCCGCGTCTCGTATTCGGGCAAACCGATGTCCACGATCAGACCACCGGAGAATCGCGACAGGAGCCGGGCGTCGAGACCGTTGATCTCAGCCGGCGGCCGATCGCTCGCGAGCACGATCTGGCTACCGGCGGTGGAAAGTTGGTCCAGGGTCCGAAGCAGCATTTCCTGTGCCTCGGGCTGGCCGGTCAGGAACTGGACATCGTCCAGCAGCAGGATGTCCAGATCTCCGTACTTGTCCTTGAATGCGTCGCGGGCACCGCTTTCGAGCGCCTTCGTCAGCTCTTCGAGGTAGCCCTCCAGCGCCATGTATTCGACCTTGCGGTCCCCGGCGGCCTTCCGTGCCTGGTGCGCGATGGCGGTGAGAATGTGCGACTTCCCCAATCCCGACGCGGAATACACGAAGAGGGGATTGTAGCTGGTGCCCGGCGAATCCGCGGCACGACGGGCCGCGGCGCTGGCCAGCCTGTTCGCCGGGCCGACGACGAATGAATCGAATGTGAGTCTCGGATCGAGATCCGTCATGAGCACCGTTGCTGGGAACGCCTTCGCGCGATCCACATTGCGCGGAACGACTCCTCGTGGACGCGGCTTGATGTCGGCGGGAAGGTGAGGGATAAGTATCGGCCACACCCGGCCTGAAAAAAAGCCCCTGGGGTGGGGCCGGACGTATCGGTGCGGCGCTGGCGGGGAGACTTCGTAAACGTCATGCTACTTCGTTCCCGTCGTCTTGCGCGCCCACGCGGCCGCGCGTCGCAGCTCATCGGGCAGGGAGGCTCGAAACCTCATTCGCTCGCCGCTCACGGGGTGCTCGAAGACGAGCTCGGCTGCGTGAAGGAACTGACGCTCCACCCGTCGCGCGAACTCGAGCGCCCAGGCTCGCGCGGGCCCACCCATGCCCCTCTCCCACCCCGACCCGTACACCTCGTCGCCCACGACCGGATGTCCCATGTGGGCGAGGTGGACCCGGATCTGGTGCGTACGACCGGTCTGGAGCGACACCTCCAGGAGGTCGGCGCGCTCCCATCGCTCGCGCACGCGGATCCGGGTCAGTGCCCGGCGCCCACCCTCGACCACGGCCATGCGCTGTCGGTGCCGGGGATCTCGCCCGATAGGCTGGTCCACGGTCACGGGTGATTCCGACAGATGGCCCCAGCACGCGGTTCGATACAACCGCTTTACACGACGCTTGCGCAGCCCTTCGGAGAGCTTCGCGTGCGCCAGGTCGGTCTTCGCGACCACGAGAAGGCCCGACGTGTCCTTGTCGAGGCGATGGACGATCCCGGGCCTCAACCGTCCGCCCACACCGGCCAGGTCCCGCACGTGGAAGAGGAGGGCGTTCACGAGGGTTCCCGAGTGATGCCCCGGCGCCGGATGGACGACCATCCCGGCCGGCTTGTTCACGACCAGCAGGACCTCATCCTGATAGACCACCTCCAGGGGAAGATCCTCGGCCTCGATGTCGACCGGCTCGGGCGGGGGTAGGGTCACGACGATGCGCGAGCCCGATTCGACCGTCTCGGACTTCTTGGCCGGGCGCCCG
Source organism: uncultured Gemmatimonadales bacterium (assembly GCA_963751265.1). Lineage (GTDB taxonomy): Bacteria > Gemmatimonadota > Gemmatimonadetes > Longimicrobiales > Gaopeijiaceae > SZUA-318. Next base: position 251,600 of record CAVVTU010000013.1, read on the forward strand.
TCGACGGCTACGTGCCCATCCTCGATGAGCTTCTGGACGCGGGTGCGGGAAAGGGTGAGCCTGGCGGCGAGGAATCGGTCGAGGCGGCCGGCGTCCCCGGTCACGACATCCAACTCCGTGCGCGTGGCACCGCGTGAGCCCGGATTCGCGTCCATCACGACGCTCAGAGGACCGCCTTGCTCAGCCCGATCCGGACCGATGCGCCGTCGATGTCCACCTCGCGAGTCTCCGCGAAGCCCTCGCACGCTCCGTCTCCGCCCACGGTGAGCGTGACGGCGAGCGTCTCACCCGTGAGAAACCCTTCATGTGCCCGCGCCGCGCTCTGTACCGGCTCGGGCCCGCCGACCGCGAGCTCGATGCGGTCGGTGATCTCCAGACCGGCGTCCTTGCGCAGACGTTGGACCCTGTTGACCAGCTCCCGCGCCAGCCCTTCCGACCGCAGCTCCTCGTCCAGCGCGGGATCCAGCGCCACCGTGAAGCCCGCTTCACCCTTCACCACGAGCTCGCCGAGCGCCTCCTCACCCACCTCCAGATCCTCGGGTCCGAGCGCGTGGGTTCTCCCATCGACCTGGATGGTGACGGTACCCCCGTCGCGGAATGCTGCGAGATCCTCCTGGGAAAGCGCGCGGACGGCCCCCGCCGCAGTCTGCGTCTCGTTGCCGAACCGGGGCCCGAGCGCCCTGAAGTTGGGGCGCCCGACGAGGCGCACGAGCTCGTCGGTCGAGGCCATGAAGGTCACCTCTTTCACGTTGAGCTCGTCGCGCACGAGCTCGAGCAGGTCACCGTCGAGCACCCGGCCCCCCGGGGTCACCACATGGAGCCTGCGCAGAGGCTGGCGCACCCGGATCTGGACCTCTTCGCGCGCCGCCCTGCCCAGAGACACCAGCGAGCGGGCCGCATCCATGTCCGCCTCGAGCGCCTCGTCGATTCGTTCGGGCCGGGCCGGGTAGCGCTGCAAATGCACGCTCTCGCCGGTCAGCGCCCGGTGCAGCCAGTCGGCCGTGAAGGGCACACAGGGGGCCGCCAGGAGTGCCACGGTGCTCAGTGCCTCCCACAGCGTCCTGAACGCCGCACGCGCGTCGTCCGGGTCGGTCTTGCCCCAGAACCGGGGTCGGCTCCGGCGCACGTACCAGTTCGACACGTCTTCCACCACGAATTCGCCCAGCGTCCGGTACGCCCGTGTGATCTGGTAGGCGTCGAGCTCCTCTCGGACCACGCCGACGACGGTGTCGAGGCGGGAGAGGAGCCACCGATCCACCAGGGCTCGCTCGGCCGGCGCGGGATCGTCGTCGCCTGGACGCCACTCCTCCAGGGCCGCGTACGAAGCGAAGAACCGGTAGGTGTTGAACAGCGTGTCGAAGAACCTCCGGGCCGCCTCCCCCACCCCGTCCGGGTCGTAGCGCTTCGGCACCCACGGGTTGGACGACGTCACCAGGTACCAGCGCACCGCATCCGCGCCATGCTCGGCGATCGCGTCCCAGGGGTTCACGGTGTTTCCCTTGGATTTGGACATCTTCTGACCCTCGGCGTCGAGGATCAGATCGTTGACCACCACGTTCCGGTAGGCGGGGCCTCGACCCAGCATCGTGGAGATCGCCATGAGCGAGTAGAACCAGCCGCGGGTCTGGTCGAGTCCCTCGCAGATGAAGTCGGCGGGGAAATGCCGCTCGAACTCGTCACCGTTCTCGAAGGGGTGGTGCCACTGGGCGTACGGCATCGACCCCGAGTCGAACCAGACGTCCAGGACCTCGGGCGCGCGTCGCATCGTTCCCTCGCACTGCGCGCATCCCCAGGTGATCTCGTCGATGAAGGGCCGATGAGGATCGAAGTCGCCGTCGAGCCCGCCCGCCGCTTCGGACAGCTCGGCCAGCGAGCCGATCCACATCAGGTGGTCAGGTCGGCGATCACAGATCCACACCGGAAGGGGCGTGCCCCAGTAGCGATCCCTCGACAGGGCCCAGTCCACGTTGCCGCGCAGCCACTCTCCGAAGCGCTTCTCGCCGACCTCTGGAGGATACCACGACACCTGGTCGTTGTTGGCGACCATCCGATCCTTCAGGGTAGAGGTCGCTGCGAACCACGAATCGCGCGCCACATACAGGAGCGGTGACTCACACCGCCAGCAGTGCGGATAACTGTGGACCAACGTTCGCACGTCGAAGAGCCGCTCCTGTGCGCGGAGCTCGTCCACGAGCAGCGGGTCCGCATCCTTCACGAACATTCCACCGACCAAGGGGATGTCCTCGACGAAGCGGCCGGCCTCGTCGAGCGGGTTCAGCATCGGAAGGTCGTGCCTCTGCCCGGCCGCGTAGTCGTCGGCCCCGAACGCGGGGGCCATATGCACGATCCCCGTCCCGTCATCGGCGCTCACAAACTCTTCGGCCACGACCGTCCACGCGTTGCCAACCCGTTCGGGCTCCGGGACCAGATCGAGCGGCCGCCGGTAGCGCCAGCCCGCCAACGCGGCCCCCCGGTGCTTCGCCACGATCTCGGCGTCCTCGCCGAAGATGGTCGACGCAAGCGCCTCGGCTACGATCAGACGGCGGCCCTCGTGGGCGACCTCGACGTAGTCGAGCCCGGGATGGACCGCCAGGCCGACGTTCGAGGGCACGGTCCACGGCGTCGTGGTCCATACCAGGAACGCCCGCCCGTCGGAATCCGGCGCGCCGTCTTCGTCCAACACCTCCGCGAGGAATGTCAGCGACGGATCCTCGACGTCCTGATAGCCCTGAGCCACCTCGTGGGAGGAGAGCGCCGTACCACAACGCGGGCAGTAGGGCACGCTCTTGTGGCCACGATAGAGCAGCCCCTTGTCGGCGAGCTCCTTGAGGACCCACCACACCGACTCGATGTAGTCGGTGTGGAAGGTCACGTAGGGTCGTGAATAATCCAGCCAGTAGCCGATGCGCTCCGAAAGGTTCTCCCACTCCTCCTTGTACGTGAACACGGAGTCCCGGCAGACCTCGTTGAAGCGTGCGATGCCCACGGCCTCGATCTCGGGCTTGCCACTGATGCCGAGCTTCTTTTCGGCCTCGATCTCCACGGGGAGGCCGTGGGTGTCCCAGCCCGCGATCCGTGTGACGCTACGGCCCTCCATGCTCCGGTGTCGGCAGACCAGGTCCTTGATGGTGCGGCTGATGATGTGGTGAAGGCCCGGACGACCATTGGCGGTCGGGGGGCCCTCGTAGAAGACGAATGGCTCACCGGAAGCGGTGGCTTCCAGGGTGCGCCTGAAGAGATCCTCTTCCCTCCAGCGGGCGAGGGTCTCTTCCTCCACATCGAGCAGGGTCTTCGGCAGATCGGGATACATGGACGGTGGTTCTTTTCGATTTCTATGTGAGCTGGCCCACGACCCGACGGATCAGGCGCGTGAGTCCGGGTTCCGCGGTCGTGGCGATTCGGATGATCGTATCGACGTCCGCCGGCTCGAGAGCGTCGGGGAGGCAGGCGTCCGTGATAATGCTCAGGCCCAGCACGCGCATCCCCATATGCCGGGCCACGATGACCTCGGGCACGGTGGACATCCCGACCACGTCGGCCCCGATCATACGGAGCATCCGGTATTCGGCCCGGGTCTCGAGGTTTGGGCCGGGGACTGCGACGTACACGCCGCGATTGAGCCGGATGCCCAGCTCCATCGCACTCTGCATCGCGAGCGCCTGGAGGTCCCGGTCATAGGGCTCCGACATGTCGGGGAAGCGCGGCCCGAGCGCTTCGACGTTCGGTCCGATGAGCGGATTGTCCCCAAGGAGGTTGATGTGGTCGTCCAGGAGCACCAGCTCCCCGGGAGACCACAGAGGGTTCAGTCCACCGCCGGCACCCGACGTGACCAGCGTCATGGCTCCGAGACGTCGCAGGACGCGGATCGGGAAGGTCACCTCCTGGAGGGTGTAGCCCTCGTAGCGGTGAAAGCGCCCCTGCATGGCGACGACCGGGGTACCGTCCAGCGTACCCAGGATCAGACGGCCATTGTGGGTCTCCACCGTCGGGTCGTGGAACCCCGGGAGGTCCCCGTAGGCCATCTCCGCGATCGGCTCGATCTCGTGGGCCAGCGCACCCAGTCCAGTGCCCAGCACGATCCCCACCAGCGGCACGAAATCAGTTCGCTCCCGGACGGCGACGACGGCCGCATCCAGGCGGGACAGAAGGTCTGCGGTCTCGGACACGGCAGATGTAGGCTCGGGTTGTCTCGTGTTCGGCTCGGGTCGGTGTCGGACGATCAACCCGGAGCGGCGTCGTCTTCGGCCGCGTCGGAATCGTCCTGGAGCGGAAGCACGAGCTCGCGCGCGGACTTCCTCTCATCCTCGCCCACGAGTTCGGCATTCTCGAGCACCCGCTCCGACGCCTTGTACGCGGCATTCAGCTCTTCTATGGAGATGTCGAGCGGAGGCCGCACCTCGCCGGAGGCGTCGACCAGGTTGGGCACCAGCTCACCCGGGCCCGCGAGGGAGGCCCGAGGTTTCTCCGACTCCCTCGGCTCATCCGTTTCCGGCCGGGACTTGCCGCCACCGAGCTCGATCTCGAGGGGATGTTCCTCCAGAGGCGCGTGCTCCTCCTCGACCTCGACGACATCGAGCTCGCGTTCCAGAAGCTGGCGGAACGCCTTGAGAAAGCGCAGGCGCCGCTTCTCCAGCTCCGCGATGGAATCGGTGAGGGCCTGCACCTTCCGCTCGGCGTCGGCGGCGGTGTGGCGGGCGGCCGCCCGCGCCTCGTCCAGGATCAGCTCCGCTTCTCGTTGAGCCTGGGCCCGGATGTCGCTTCTCAGCTCCTGAGCGGTAACCAGGGCTTCCTGGACGGCACGCTCCCTGCCGGACTGCGAGCTCACCTGTCGATCGAGCGCCTGAGACCGCTCCTGCAGCCGCATGTTCTCCCGCACCAGAGCCTCCAAGCGCTCGGCCACGAGCTCGAGAAAGACATCGACCTCCTGGGGATCGTAGCCCCGGAGGTTCTTCTTGAAGTCGCCCCGCTTGTTGCGGACGTCCAGCGGTGTAAGGTCGATCATTTGACCCGCTCCCCGAACAGTGCCGTTCCGATCCGGACGAGTGTGCTTCCCTCCCGGATGGCGATCTCCATGTCGTTGGTCATTCCCATCGAGAGCTCCGGCCCCACCTCGTCGGTCAGGGATCGAAGCGTCTCCGAAATCTCCCGCAGGCGCCGGAAGGTCCGCGCCAGGACCGGGTCCTCCGCCGCGAGCGGCGCCATCGTCATCAAACCCTCGACGCGCAGGCCCGGAAGCTCGGCCACCCGGTGGATCTCTTCCACCGCGCCGGCCTCACCGTACCCGCCCTTGCTCTGCTCCCCCGAGGTGTTCACCTGGGCAAGGATGCGCACGGCCGGCCCCTCTTCACCTGCAACCCTGGAAAGTCGCTCCGCGAGCCGGTTGCTGTCCACCGAGTGGATCAGATCCGCCAACTCCGCCGCACGCGGCGCCTTCCGCCGCTGCAGGTGGCCGATCATGTGCCACCGTACCTCCTCGGAGCCCAAAGCCTGCGCCTTCCGCTCCAACTCGCCGACCCGATTTTCACCCAGATCACGGAGGCCGGCGTCGAGCGCCGCCCGGATCGCGGCCAGCGGGTGACCCTTCGTCACGGCCACCAAGCGCACCGAGCCCGACGGCCGGCCGGCCGCATGCGCGGCCGACTCCATCCGCTCCCGCACGCGCGGCAGCGTCTCAGCCAGCATCTTCCCGTATTCTAGGACCATATCTCGCCAGACGCAGTCATCGCGATCCCCGATCCGTGCCCGTCCGACATGAAATGAACGACGGGCACCCCACAAACGAAAGGACCCCGCCGGAATTCCAGCGGGGTCCTCTCAGGCCGAAACCCGCTCAGCCTAGTGGACCTGGAACGTAATCGGGAACTGCACCCACACCGGCACCTTCTTATCGCGGTTGAGTGCCGGCGAGAACTTGTACACGTTCGCAACCTTGATGGCCGCGGAGTCGAGCTGGGCGTGCCCGGAGCTCTTGAAGACCCGCGTGTCCTTCACGATCCCGCTCTCGTTGATGAAGAAGTACACGATCACCGTTCCACCGATGCCCGCGTCACGAAGCAGCGGTGGGTAGTTCCGCTCCATCGACCGGATGACCTCGTCCTTGTTCAGGATGGACGGGCCCACCGTGTAAGGGGTGAAGGTCGGCTGGGCGGAGATGTCGGTCTTCTTCTCGCTCGGGGGCGGCGGCAGGTCCTCGACCTTGTTCTGGTCGAAGGTCGTCGGAGCGATCGTGATGTCCTGATCGACCTTGGTCGAGGCGATGACCGGCGTCGCCGGCCGCGCGATCGCCTTCGGCGGCGGCGGAATCTCCACGTCCGGAGGGAGGTTCACGGTCGCCACCTCGTCCGCCGTGTAGGAGACGTCCTTCGCGTTCAACTCGGGCCAGAGCGCGAAGACGGCGAAGTGGAGCACCGTCGCCACGATCATGGCGCCCCAGAACACGGAACTGAACGACCGCTTGAGGCGCTCATTCGCGGTGACGGTCGGCACAGTGACGGTCGGTTGAGCCTGAGCGTTCATCGTCTCACCCTCTGCATCTTCTGCTCCAGCTTGGTCGCGAAAACCACCCGAACGACGCCTGCGGCGACCAACTGCTTCTGGATCTGGTCGACGTAGCGGTACGGAACCTCCGCATCGGCCCGGATGGAGATGACCAGGTGCCTCTGCGACTGTGCGTAGAGCGGGGCCACGATGGACGTCACGTCCTGCATGGGCGTCCGTTGGTCGTTGATGTAGACCGTCCCGTCCCGCTCCATCCAGATGTTCATGATGTTCTTCTGCTTCTCGTCGATCTTCTCCGCGGCCTGAGCCTCGGGCCACACGATCTTCCGATTCTTATCCCGCTGGAAGACCGTCGTGACCATGAAGAAGATCAGCAGAAGGAAGGCGATGTCGGCCAGTGACGACGAAGGGATCTCGCTCGACGCCTTGGCCTTTCTCTCGAGCGCACCTTGCTTGATGGCCATCGGTCACTTCTCCAGGACTTGGAGGGAGATGCGATCGGCCTTCGCCAGGTGCAGCGCGTCGACTACCGCGATCATGTCCTTGTACGGCGCGTCGGGATCGGTCTTCACGGCCGCGATAAGGTTGGGGTTCGCCGCGACCTCCTGCCGCCACAGCCCCTCGACCTCCTCGGGCTGCACGTGCTGGATCGACGTGCTCTCGCCGCGCTTCACGTCCACGACACCGTCGGGACGGACGATGAGGAAGAGGATGTTCTTCGAGCTGATGCTGGCCGTCACTCCCTCCTCGGGCAACACGATCTGCAGCCCCTTGTCTTTCGGGAACACCGTCGTCACCAGAAAGAAAATCAGCAACAGAAACGCGATATCCGCCGTCGACGACGTCGGGATCTCATCCGTGACCTTCGTCTTCTTCTTGTTCAGAATCGCCATGTCAGCGTTTCCTCATCTCCTCTGAAGAGAAGTACTGGAACGGTCTGGAAAGGTTCCTGACGCCTACCTCGCGGGCTCCTTCTTGATGATCGTGAGGCGTCCGTCCTTTTCCAGGTCCCAGGCCAAGTTGATGATCTTCTGCGATCCCTGTTCCATATCGACGATCAGTTGGTCGATCCGGGTCACGAAGAAGTTGTAGCCGATGCTCACCGGCACGGCGATGATGAGCCCTGCCGCCGTGGTGAGAAGCGCCACCTTGATGCCCCCCGCCACCAGGGACGGCTCCACCTCGCCGGCGCGCTCGATGGCGCCGAACGCAAGGATCATACCCATCACGGTGCCCAGGAAGCCCATGAGGGGCGCCACGTTGGCGATGGTGGCCAGAATGACGAGACCTCGTTCGAGGAAGCCGAGCTCGATGGTGCCGGTGGTCGCCACCGCCTTCTCGAGCTCGCCCTCGGCCAAGCGCGCGGCCTGGATCCGCCGCAGCCCCGCGATGAGGATCGCGGCGGTGGGTCCCGGGGTCTCCATGGCGATCGCGATCGCGCCGTCGAGGTCCCCGGCACGCGTCGCATCCTCCACGTCCTGGAGCACCTTTTTGGTGCCGCTGTGAGCCATGTGGAGGGTCCACGCCTTCGCGATGATCACCCCCAATCCGATCAGGGAGCAAAGGACGAGCGGATACATCATCCATCCGCCGTCCTTGAATAGCGTCAATAGCTGGTACTGGGTGCCCACGGAGGACTCGCTCCTGCGTTGCCGTCCCTGAAGGACGTGACCCGGAAAAAAGACCCGCGCAATCTACGAGAGTCGGGATGAACGTGTCAACGAGGTTTCCCGAGCGACGACACGCCACGGAAAGCCGATTTTTCAGGACTTCGTACCTGCCGGAGCCAGAGATATCTCCTGATCCGGAAGGGCCCCGGCGAGAATGGCCCGGAGGCGATCCGGATCCACGTCCCGCTCGAGCCGTCCGCCGAGGGCCACGGAGATGAGCGACGTCTCCTCGCTCACGACGATGACTACTGCATCCGTCTCCTCGCTCAGTCCGAGCGCCGCCCGATGTCGCGTCCCCAGGGAACGGTCCGGTACCGAGGACTGGGTCAACGGGAGGATCGCTCCGGCAGCTTGGATCTGATCTCCCCGAATCAGCACCGCCCCGTCGTGCAGCGGTGAGTAGGGGGTGAAGATCGTGGTCAGCATTTCCGCGGAAACGCGTGCCTGAACGTTGCTGCCCGTCTGAGCATACTCCTCCAGACCCACGTCCTGTTCCACCGCGATGATGGCGCCGATGCGAGAGCGGGACAGCCGCTCGGCCGCCTCCACGATTTCGTCGGCCACCCGACTTCCCTCCAGGTGTTGGAAGACCCGGATCATACGGCTCTGGCCGAGACGAGCCAGGGCCGCCCGGAGCTCGGGCTGGAAGACCACGAGCGCGGCGATCGCCCCGTACTGGAAGAAGGTCTCCAGAAGGGTTCGGATGAGAATGAAGTTGAGGAGGCGCGCGATACCATAGGTGAACGCGAGGAGCACGACGCCAAGGAGGATCTGGCGGGCCCGCGTGCGCTGGATGACGAGAAGGAGCCGATAGAGTAGAAACGCCACGATGAGGATCTCGACGAGATCGCCCCACCCCGGCCTCAAGAGATGGAGATCCATCCAGATCCTGCTCACCGCTCGTCCCCCGCAGGCTCTCCGGTCCTCCCTGCCGCGAAGTGGATCGCCTCCGCCACCGCGAGCGCCTGGATCACCGGCTCCACGTCATGCACGCGAAAGATGCGCGCTCCTTGAAGATAAGCGGCCACGCAAGCCGCCACGGTCCCGGGTGCACGCCTCTGCGGCTCGGCGTTCGTCACGCTGCCGAGGAAGCTCTTTCGGCTGGGTCCCACCATGACCGGGAACCCGAGTGTCAAAAGGGGCTCGAGCTGCGCCAGGATGGCGAAGGAGTGAGTGGCGGTCTTGGCGAACCCGATTCCGGGATCGAGAACGATCGACGTGTCCGCGATCCCGGCGTGCCGCGCCCTCTCCACCGCCTCGCCCAGCTCGGAGGCCACTTCGCGGGGAACGTCGTCGTAGCGCGCGAGCTCCCTCATCGTCGCGGGCTCGCCCCGCATGTGCATCAGCACCACGCCCGCACCCACCTCGGCCGCTACCTCCCCCAACGTCGGGTCGTGACGCAGCGCGGAGACGTCGTTGACGATGGCGGCTCCCGCGTCCAACGCCGCTCGCGCGACCTCCGCCTTGCGGGTGTCCACCGAGAGGGGCACCGGGAGGCGCGCTCCAGCAGCCTCCACGAAGGGAAGCACCCGCGCCAACTCCTCGGCGGTGGAAACCACCTCGGCTCCCGGGCGGGTCGATTCCCCACCCACGTCGATCAGGCCGGCGCCGGCCGCCACCATGGCCTCGGCCTCGGCCAGCGCCTCCTCCACGCCCCGAAAGCGACCGCCGTCCGAGAAGGAGTCCGGCGTGAGGTTGATGATCCCCATGACGACCGGCCTTTCCAGGGAGATCGTGTTCCCCCGAACGGCCCACGTCGCCCGGGGTCCGGAGCCGTACGAAGGGGGACCGGGGCGGCTCACGCGCCCCGGCCCCCCCGGGTCCTCTCCGGCGTCTCCCTTCCCGGCGTCACGACGCAGCGCCCTCCTCGTCGTCGGACGGGCGGATGCCCGGCGCGGCACCCGGCAACGGACCCTCTCCACCGGGCAGCCTCAGCGGGGACGCGGGCGACGGGGCGTGCCGGGGCTGCGCTCCGGGTACCGTGGCGGGCTCGGAGGCGGGTGGCATGGGAGGAAGCGGCTCGCCACGGGCCAGCAACTCGATCTGCTCCCGGTCGAGCGTCTCGCGGTCGAGCAGCGCCCGGGCGATCTGTTCCAGCAGATCCTTGTTCTCCTCGAGCACCGTGCGAGCCATGTCGTGCGCCGTGTCCAGGATGCGCTTGATCTCCTGGTCCACGAGCCGGGCCGTGTGCTCCGATACCGAGCGCCGCTGGGAAATCTCCCTGCCCAGGAACACTTCGTGCTCCTGGTCGCCGATGGCGACGAGCCCGATCACCTCGCTCATCCCGAAGGACGTCACCATACGTCGGGCCATCTGCGTGGCACGCTCGATGTCGTTGCCCGCGCCCGTGGTCACGTCCTCGGCCCCGAAGATCATCTCCTCAGCCACGCGTCCACCGAAGAGCATCGCGAGCTGGTGCTCCAGCCATTCCTTCGTATAGGAGTGGCGATCCTCCTCGGGAAGGCTGGACGTGATGCCCAGTGCGCGTCCGCGCGGCACGATCGTGACCTTGTGGACCGGGTCCATCCCGGGAATCTTGAGGCCGAGCACGGCGTGTCCGGCCTCGTGATAGGCCGTGAGCTTCCGCTCCCGCTCGTTGAGGACGAGGCTGCGCCGCTCCGTGCCGAGCATGACCTTGTCCTTCGCCTTCTCGAAGTCGTCCATCGCGACCCGGTCCGTGCCCTGACGAGCGGCCAGCAGGGCCGCTTCGTTGCACACGTTGGCCAGGTCGGCTCCGCTCATGCCGGGCGTGCCGCGCGCGATGATCGCCAGATCCACGTCCTCGGCGAGCGGAAGCTTCTTGGCGTGGACCCGCAGGATGCCCTCACGGCCCTTCACGTCCGGAGCGTCCACGACGACCTGGCGGTCGAAGCGCCCCGGGCGTAGTAGCGCCGGGTCCAGGACGTCGGGCCGATTCGTGGCGGCCAGCAGGATCACGCCCTCGTTGCTCTCGAATCCGTCCATCTCTACCAGGAGCGCGTTGAGCGTCTGCTCACGCTCGTCGTGACCGCCGCCGAGCCCCGCTCCACGATGCCGCCCCACGGCGTCGATCTCATCGACGAAGATGATGCACGGGGCGTGCGTCTTACCCTGCTCGAAGAGGTCGCGCACCCGGGAGGCGCCGACGCCCACGAACATCTCCACGAAGTCGGAGCCGGACATCTGGAAGAACGGCCGCCCCGCCTCTCCGGCCACGGCGCGCGCCAAGAGCGTCTTGCCCGTGCCCGGAGGTCCAACGAGGAGAACACCCTTCGGCAATCGGCCTCCGAGTCGGGAAAAGCGCCCGGGGTCCTTGAGGAACTCGATGATCTCCTGGAGTTCCTCCTTCGCCTCGTCTGCGCCCGCAACGTCGGCGAATGTCACCTTCGGGGTGTCCGGCGAGATCAACTTGGCCTTCGAGCGCCCGAACTGGAACGCGCGGTTTCCGCCGCCCTGCATGGTGCGGAAGATCCAGAACCAGAATCCGATGAAGAGGAGCCAGGGCAGTGCCCCGAGCAGGAAGGTCTCCCAACCTCCTTCGGGCGCCTTGGCGTTCACGATCACGTCCTTGGCCTCGAGCTCCTTGAGGAGGCCGTCGGTCATGTCGCCGGGAAGCATGGTCTTGAACGCGACCATGTCCTGCCCCTCCCTGACCACGGGGGCCTTGAGCTCACCCTCGATCTTCCGGTCCATGACCGTGACTTCGTGGATGTTGCCGGCTTCCAGCTGCTTGTGGAACTCCGTGTAACTGAATTCCACCTTCGCGTTGTCCTGGCCGCGCACGAACTGAATGGCCAGCACGAACATGAGGATCATGAGGATCCAGAACGCGGTGGTCTTGGATAGCCTAGCCCAGCGTGAACCGGGGTCAGGACGAATCGGATCGGGATCTGGCATTCGAAATCGCTTGTACGCCGCCTTCGCTTCCGCTAAAGGCTGGCGATGTAGGGCAGATGACGGAAGTCCTCTGCATAATCTAGTCCATACCCCACAAGGAACTCATGGGGTGCATCGAAGCCCACCCAGCGCGGCTCCCACTTCAACGGATGGATGCGCTTGTGGAGGAGCGCACAAACATCGAGGCTCGATGGCCCCCGCTCCCTGAGCAGAGGAAGGAGCCGGTTCAGCGTATGGCCGCTGTCGACGATATCCTCCACCACGATTACCGCTCGTCCCGCCAGGGACGCCTCCGGCGCATGGAGGAGCCGGAGCTCCCCCGACGACACCGTCCCGGCTCCGTAGCTCGCCGCCATGAGAAAGTCCACGTGGAGCGGCAGGTCGATGGCCCGCACGAGGTCCGCGAGGAACAGAAAGGACCCCTTGAGGAGTCCCAGGACCAACAAGCGGTCCCGGGCGCCGTAGCTCTTCGAGATCTCGGCGCCCATCTCGCGGACGCGCCGCTGCACCTCGTCTTGGGTGAAGACGACGCGCTTGAGCTTCTGGCCCCCGAGCTGCGTGTTCTCAGTCAGTGCCGGCATCGTTGATCGCGATGTGGATAACCTCTACTCCGGTCTCCGGTCGCGCCAAGCACGACCGGGCTACCCCGGCCACCCACATGACGCGTTGGGCCGCGTCCACGACCACCGGCACACGGTGCCGGTCGCTCGCTGGGGTCCGGGCTTCCAGAAAGACCTGCTTCAGCTTCTTGGTTCCATAGGTGAGTCGTAGGCGATCTCCCGGGGCCCAGCCTCGCACCGTCAGTGGGAACCGGATGCCCTCCACGGAGAACGCCTCCTGCCAGCGGCCGGACCGAAGCCGACTTCCCCAGCTGACGTCGAAGAGCTTCCCTCCCACCTCCAGGCGGCCGGCGCCGGCCGAGGGACCGGAGATCGACACACTGTGATCGTCCTCGGGAGCCCCCGTCCGGACGAGCAAGAGCCGCTCGAACTCCCGCCGGATCGCCAACGCTCCCGACAGGTGCCGCTCCTGCCCACTGCTGCCACCGCTAGTAAACTCAAGTGCCGCACGGGTTCCGGCCTCCTTCAGAGGCGGACCGAGCGCCCGGGCGAGGCGGCGCAGGAGACGCGCCCGCACGGCGGGATGGTACGACTGGAGGCCATCCCACGACAGGGAGATTCGGCCTTCTTCGCGTCGTACATGGAGAGGCTCGAGCAGATCGGGCAGGAGGCTCGTCCAGGCCTCCTCGTCCTGACGGGCATGGCGCGCGAGGCTGATCAGAGCGCGCCGCGCGCCGGGCGCCACGCCGGATTCCAGCGCGGGAATCACCTCGTGCCTCAAAGCGTTCCTGGTGAAGCTCCGGTCGCGGTTGGATGGATCTTCACGCCATCCGAGTCTCACCGCCCGCGCGTACCCCTCGAGCTCCGAGCGGCGGAACGGCAGAAGGGGCCGCCACACGGGGCCCCGGTGCTCGGGGATCCCGGCGAGACCTCGGATTCCCGTACCGCGCAGCACCCGGAAGAGCACCGTCTCCGCCTGATCGTCCGCATGATGGGCCGTGAGGATACGCTGTGCCTCCTCCTCCTCCATGACGTCCGTCAGAAAGGCGTAGCGCGCCCGCCGCGCCGCGCTCTCGGTGGTCGGGGGCGGATCGAGTCGAGTCGTCCGGAACGGCAGGTTCCAGGCACGGGCCAGGCCCCGCACCCAAGCCGCGTCTGCGGCGCTGGACGGCCGCATCGCGTGGTCCACGTGGGCCACCAGGATCCGAAGATCGGGGAGGCCGGGCGTGAAGCGGAGCAGATGCAGGAGGACCACCGAGTCCAATCCGCCGGAGACGGCGGCCACCAACCTGTCTCCGTCGCCGATCCCGGCTCGAGTGCGAAGGCGGTGTCCCAGACGGTGCCGGACCTCCTCGGCGCCGCTCATCGAGGACCCGGAACGGACCGTGCCGGCGCGGGGGGGCGCCCCGCCACCTCCGTGAGGACGTCGGCGAGGACGTCGGGCCGGTCGCTCTGGATGCCGTCCACCCCGATGGCCAGAAGACGACGCATGTCATCCGGATCGTCGACCGTCCACACCTGGACGGGGATGTTGCGCCGATGAGCCTCCCGCACGAGTCGGGACGTCACGATCCGAACGCCCTTCCACACTTCCGGAAGCTGGAGGATGTCCGCCCCGGGCGTGTAGGGCCCTCCGCCGGGCAAGCGACTCGAGAGCAGGAAGTACAGCACATGGTGGCGACTGGCGCCCCAGGGGCCCGCGTAGCCGCGCACCGAGCGCCTAGAGCGTTCGAACTCGGCCGCGACCAGGACTCGGCCCTCCGCGCCGTGTCGGCGGATGACCTCGACCAGCTTGTGGGCGACCTGCGGCTCCTTGGCCTCAACATTCAGACGGGCCTTCGGAAGAGCCGTGAGCACGTCTTCGAACCGGGGGACCTTCACCCCCCGGTCCCGGAACGAGGCGTTCCCCGCGGGATCGACGAATCGGGCGCCCGCATCCAGACGCGCCAGTTCGGGATAGGTGAAGCTCCCGACGGGACCGCTCCCGTCCGTCGTGCGGTCGACCGTCGCATCGTGGATGACGACGACCTCCCCGTCTCTGGTGAGGCGCACGTCCATCTCGAGCATGTCGGCCCCCCAGTCCTCGACAGCGCTCCGGAACGCCGCGAGGGTGTTCTCGGGCGCGACGGCTGCGCCGCCTCGATGGGCCACCAGGTGCGGAGCGCCGGCCACGTACGGGCATCCCGGCCGCATGGAGGGTCTGAACATCGCGTCTCGCCGGCGGGCGGCGGCTCGGCGGGATCTCCCTACCCGGGAGTCAGCCGCTCGGCCTCGATCCTCTCGATGTCGGAGGAGCCGAGCCCGTGGAACAAATAAAGCACCAGATCCACCAGGCGGCTGGTCATGTCCAGCTCCCGGCGCACCGAGGGCTCCTCATCCGTGTCCGGGTCCGTGTCGGGGTCGGCGAGCCGGTCCTCGAGCTCCACGACGCGCCCGGCCAGGAATCGGAGGATGTCCTCCACCACCTCCGGCTGCGGGCTCGGGGGCGCCTTGGCGTCCGGCATGACCTCGCGCAGGAGCAGTCCGCGCACGAACGCGAGGAGGCCGGGAAACGCGAGCTCGGTCAGGGGTCCCTCTTCCAGGGCCTCCTCGTCCGTGATGTTCTCCCACTCCAGCTCGTTCCAGTACAGATCCTCGGCCTCTTCCCGCAGGAAGCCCCGGATGCGGTCCGACACCGATGGGCGTGGCCCCGTCCGGGGCACGCCCATCGCGCGCCCCAGGAGGCGCTCGAGGCGCTCGCGGCGTCCACCCAGAAGCGTGCTCACACGATCGGTCATATCATCTCACCCAGGCAGTACGGTCAGTGCTTCGTAGCGGGCAAGATAGGCAGGTGGTCCCCGCTTGGTAAACCTGTGCGTCCCGCTGGCGTGGATCAGCCACACCCCCGATGTTGCCAGAAATCGGCTCCTTCGACACGAGTCACCCCGGATCCAACCCATGAAACGCGTCTCCTTGCTCCTCGCCCTCGCGATCGCCGGCGCCTGGATGTCGTCAGCCGCCCCACCCCTCTCGGGCCAGCAGGCCGTCGTCCTGCGTCCGGACCGCGTCTTCGACGGAGACAGCCTCCACGAAGGGTGGGCCGTCCTGGTCCGGGACGGCAGGATCGCGGAGGCCGGCCCCTCGGTTCGCGCCCCTGACGGGGCCGAAGAGGTCCGGCTCGCGGGCAGTACGCTTCTGCCCGGGCTGATCGAGGGCCACAGTCATCTTCTGCTCCACCCCTACGACGAGACGCCCTGGAACGACCAGGTCCTCTTCGAGTCGCTGGCCGAGCGTGTGGCCCGAGCCACGGTGCACGCCCGTGAAACGTTGATGGCGGGCATCACCACCGAGCGTGATCTCGGCACGGAGGGCGCGGGATTCGCGGACGTAGGGCTGCGCGACGCGATCCGGAAGGGGATCGTCCCCGGTCCCCGGATGCTCGTGGCGGGCCGCGCGATCGTGGCCACCGGAAGCTACGGACCCAAGGGTGCTCCCGAATGGGACCTGCCCAAGGGAGCACAGGAGGCCGATGGCTACGACGGGCTGGTGAAGGCTGCCCGAGAGCAGATCGGTAGAGGTGTCGATTGGGTGAAGGTCTACGCCGACTACCGGTGGGGCCCCCGTGGACAGGCGCGTCCGACGTTCACCGAGCAGGAGATCCACACGGTGGTCGAGGTCGCGGAGAGCTCGGGAAGGCACGTGTCGGCGCATGCCACTACGCCGGAGGGGATGCGCCGGGCGACGTTGGCGGGCGTGCGCACGATCGAGCACGGAGACGCCGGCACCCGAGAGGTATTCGACCTCATGGTCCAGCACGGAGTAGCGTTCTGTCCGACGATCGCCGCCGGAGAGGCGATCCTCGAGTACTCGGGATGGCGGAAGGGGGTGGACCCGGATCCCGAGCGTATTCGCGAGAAGAAGAAGAGCTTCGCGGCGGCGCTCGCCTCGGGCGTGACGCTGGTCTTCGGCGGTGACGTCGGCGTCTTCTCGCACGGCACCAACGTTCGAGAGCTCGAGGACATGGTGGCGTACGGGGTGAGCCCGCTGCGGGCCGTGCACATCGCCACCGCGGGCAACGCCGACGTCTTCGAGCTCGCCGACCGAGGGCGCATACGGCCCGGGCTTCTCGCCGACCTGGTCGCGGTGCGGGGCGATCCCACGAAGGATATCGCGGCACTCAGGAACGTCGAGCTGGTGATGAAGGGCGGCCAGGTCGTGCGAGCGCCATCGTCCACGCGCGCTCGCTAGGAAGCCACCGGGCCGCGTATGGGCATCGGCCGCGTTCGCGACTGGATCGGCGCGCGAGTCGCCGGCAAGCGCTGGTGGGCGCGCGCGCCCCTGCTGCTCGTCCTCGCATGGATCCTCCGGCATCAGCTCGCCGAGCCCTCACATCCGACGATCTTCGAGGGGCTCAACCTCGGCTTCCACGAGATGGGCCACGCGGCCTTCTTCTGGCTTGGCGACCGCATGCTGACCACCATGGGCGGAACGATCTTCGAGATCGTGGTTCCCATCGCCGCGGGCCTCTATCTGCTCTACAAGCAGCGGGACCCGTTCGGCGCCACCGTCTGTCTCTTCTGGCTGGGGACCGCCCTCGTGGGCATCGGGCTCTACGCCGCGGACGCGCGGGCCCAGAGCCTGCCGCTGGTCAGCCCGTTCGGTCCGGTGGACGTGGACAGCCACGACTGGACCGTGATGCTCATGAAGTGGGGTAAGCTGTCGAAGGACCAGGAGATCGGAGCCTTCTTCCGCCACGCGGGCATCGCAGCCATGATCGCGGCGCTCGCCTTGGGCGCATGGGTGTTGAAGATCATGGCGTGGGAGAACCCGCCCCGGAAGAACGCGACGCCGCGGTGAGCGGCCGGCGCCGCCCGGAAGAACCCCGGACGGCGATGGTGGACGACGCCCGGCGCCGGCGGTTCGGGCTACCGCTCCGACGAGATCACCAGCGTGAACCCGTCCGGGTCCTTCACACGGAAGAGGCGTGCTCCCCAGGGCATATCGGCCGGCTCGGACTCGAGCGTGCCGCCCAGCTCCTCGATCCGCCTTGCGATCTCGTCCACGTCCTGGGCCGTCGTGATCTGGAGCGAAAACCCCTCTCCCTTGACCCGATCCCACCCCTTGGCCCCGTCGTCCTGGTTGAGGAGGATGCGCACACTGCCGGCCATCAGGGACACCGATTTCACCTCCCCGTCCCACTCGTACTTATCGCCGATGACGAATCCCACGACCTCGTGATACCACGCCAGACTCTTCGCGAGATCGTTCACGGTCAGCGACGCCTGAAGGCTGCGACCGCGCAAGGACTCGGGCTGGGCGCGGCTTGTGCCGCCGGAAGGAGTGGATGCGTCGGGGGTCATGGGATCTCCGGGGTCGTGGACAGGATTCATCACGATCGATACATCCACTCGTCCTCGGCGGGCAAGGACTTTCGACTCCTGGAACCCCAACTCCGCGCCGGCACGGATCGTGGCGTGAACGATGCGGAACCGGCGAGTGCCTCGACGAAAAAGGCGGCACGGGCGAAAACGCCCGTGCCGCCTTCCCTTTCGACCATGCCGGAGGAGGGACTCGAACCCCCGACACGCGGATTATGATTCCGCTGCTCTAACCGACTGAGCTACTCCGGCGTGGGCCAAAAGCTCATCCGCGGATCAGGCGATGTCAACCTGCCCGGGCCGGCCCTTCGCGGCCACGGCCCGTTGGCGGAGGAACACCCGGCGGAAGCCTTGCGCAAGGCCGGCTTCTGGCCCACGCTCAGGGACCTGCCCGAGTCGGAGGGTGAACCCGCGCGGTCGGTGCGCGGCAGGGGGCGTTCGCGTGATGAAGGCCCCATCTCTCCCCCACGTATCCAGGGAAGCCGAGTTCGTACTTCCAAAACAGGTGGCACGCGCCACCTTCAAGGAGACGTCCATGGAACTCAATGCCGTGTTGATCCCGATCGCCGTCCTCCTCGGCATGGGGCTCCTCACGAGCCTCCGTGTCCTCTTCGAGTACGAGCGCGGCGTCGTCTTCCGCCTGGGCAAGCTCACCAGGGCCAGAGGGCCCGGCCTGATCTTCCTCGTGCCGTTCGGGATCGAGCGGATGCGGAAGATGGACCTCCGCATCGTCGCGCTGGACATCCCGCCCCAGGACACGATCACCAAGGACAACGTGAGCGTGCGCGTCAACGCGGTCGTCTACTTCCGCGTCTCGGACCCCACCAAGGCGGTGGTCGAGATCGAGGACTACTACTTCGCCACCAGCCAGCTCGCCCAGACGACCCTGCGCTCCGTCATCGGCCAGTCCGAGCTCGACGAGCTCCTGGCTCAACGCGAGCGCATCAACGAAGTGGTGCGCGAGATCATCGACGAGGGGACCGACCCCTGGGGCATCAACGTGACCGGCGTGGAGATCAAGGACATCGACCTGCCGCAAGAGATGAAGCGCGCCATGGCCCGCCAGGCCGAAGCGGAGCGGGAGCGGCGCGGCAAGGTGATCGCGGCCGAAGGCGAGCACCAGGCGGCCCGGAAGCTCGTGATGGCCGCGCAGGTCATGCAGGAGTTCCCTGTGGCCCTCCAGCTCCGGTTCCTGCAGACCGTGGTCGAGGTAGCGGCCGAGAACAACTCCACGACGCTCTTCCCGATCCCGATCGAGCTCTTCCGCCCGCTCATCGAGCGGGGAACGGGGACCAAGGAGTCGAGCGAGCGGGCGCTCCAGTTCGCGGCCGAGGCCATGCTGGAGGCGCTGCCGGACGGGGGCGACAAAGCGGCCATCGAGGCCGCCGCGCGCAAGCTGATGGGGCTGGACCCGGACGACACCCCCATCCAGCAGGTGGAGGTGGTCGAGCGCGAGGCTCCCGAGGACGTGGGCGGCGGTCACGAGGGCTAACCCCCGTGACGGACGAAGGTGAGCGGCGGGCCGGGGGGCTGCCCGGCCCGGCCCGCCGTCTTTCCCAGGAAGAGGTGTCCGCCGTCCTGAGGCGCGCTTCCATGGTGGAGGCCGCCTCCACCTTGCCCGCGCCCCACGACCCGACGGTCGAGGACCTGGCCGAGGCCGCGCGGGAAGCGGGCCTGGACCCCGCAGTGGTCCGGCGGGCGGCCGCCATCACCCCGGTCCCCGACACCGGCCTTGCTGCCCTGCTCTTCGGGGCCGAGGAGAGCATACGCGTGCGGGGGAGCCTGTTCGCACCGATGCCCGAACGCCGGCAGACGCTCGTCCAAACCGTGGAAGACGCCCTCGGGAGCTCCGGAGAGGTCGTCGAAAGCGACCCGAACCGATTCGTATGGAAGGGTGTGCGCACCCTGATCCGGGACAGTGTCTCGATCCGGAAGGAGGAGGGCAGCCTCACCCTAGAGGTACAGTCGGACCGGATGGGCCGGTATCTGCTCTTCTGGGGTGTGGCGTTCGTGACGCTCGGCACCATCTCCAGCCAGTTCGAGGGACTCGCGATGCTCGGCGCCTTGAACCCTCTGCTGGTGCTGGTCGCTCCGGCACTTCTTCCCGTGTTGCTCGCACGACCGTTCTGGAGGCGCGCTCAGCGCCGGGCCTGCCGGCGGATCGAGCTCCTGGCCATGGAGATCGCGCGCCTGATCGAAGAAGACCCCGCCTCCCGGACGGGTGGCGGGGTCGGAGAGGAGCCCGAGCCCTGAGCGGTCAGTGCTGCCGCGTGCCGCTCGAGTCGGGCTCTCCCGCGCGACCCGAATCCTCCGGCTCGGCGAACCTGTAGAGGGTCTCGCCGTCCCGGATCATCCCGTAGCGCTCGCGCGCAATGCGCTCCAGGGTCGCCGAGTCGGTCTTCAACGAATCGGCCCGGGCTTGCATCGAATCGATCTGCCGGTGGAGCTCCTGCAGGCCGGCCTGCTCCAGGCGGTCTTCGGTCTTCGCGCGCCTGAGCGCGAAGACCGAGTACTCCCCCCCGAAGACGGCGTAGTACACGGCCGCCAGGAGGATCCCGGGGAGGAGGAGCTTCTTCAGCTTGCCCACGGCGTTCCTTCCTCTCCCGTCAGGACGACCAGAGGTTCCTGCCGAGGTACCTCGCCTTGCTGCCGAGCTGCTCCTCGATCCGCAGGAGCTGGTTGTACTTGGCGATTCGATCGGTACGGCTGGCGCTGCCCGTCTTGATCTGGCCCACGCCCGTGGCCACGGTCAGATCCGCGATGAAGGTGTCCTCGGTCTCTCCGGACCGGTGCGAGATCACCGACCGGAAGCCGGCCTCGCTCGCCATGCGGATGCAGTCGAGCGTCTCGGTGAGCGTGCCGATCTGATTCAGCTTGATGAGGATGGCGTTCGAGCAGCCTTCCCGGATCCCCCGCTCGAGGCGCTCCATGTTGGTCACGTAGATGTCGTCGCCGACGATCTGGATCCTGTCGCCGAGCGCGTCGGTCATGGCCTTGAAGCCTTCCCAATCGTTCTCGTCGAACGGGTCCTCGACCGAGTGGATCGGGTACTTGTCCACCCAACCCTTCCAGAACTCGACCATGCCGGCGACGTCGCGCCGCTCGCCACCCGACCACTTGAAGACGTACTCGCCGTCCTCGTAGAACGCCGAAGCCGCGGCGTCCACCGCCAGCGCGACATCTTCTCCCGGCCGATAGCCGGCCTTCTCGATGGCCTCGAGGATGACCTCGACGGCCTCTTCATTGCTCCCAAGGTCCGGAGCGAAGCCTCCCTCGTCACCGACCGCCGTGTTCTTTCCCTTTGAGGAGAGCACCTTCTTCAGGTTGTGAAAGACCTCGGCACCCATCCGCAACCCCTCGGAGAACTTCTCGGCACCCAGAGGCATCACCATGAACTCCTGGATGTCCACGTTGTTGGGCGCGTGGGCTCCGCCGTTGAGGATGTTCATCTGGGGAACCGGCAGCAGGTTCGCCCCGCCCTGGTCGGCCAGGTACTTCCAGAGCGGCAACTTGTTTTCCAGGGCCGCCGCCCGGGCCACCGCCATCGAGATCGACAGGATGGCGTTGGCGCCCAGCCTTCCCTTGTTCGGAGTCCCGTCCAGGTCGATCATCGTGCGGTCGATGTCCATCTGCTCCCGCGCCTCGAAGCCTCGCACGGCCTCGGCCAGCTCGGTGTTGACGTGCTCGACCGCCTTCAGGACCCCCTTGCCCAGGTAGCGGCTCTTGTCGCCATCCCGGAGCTCGACCGCCTCATGGATGCCGGTGGACGCGCCGGACGGCACGGCCGCACGGCCCCGCACACCCGATTCCAGCGTAACCTCCGCCTCGACGGTGGGATTGCCCCGTGAGTCGAGGATCTCTCTGCCACGAACGTCGACGATGGCCGACACGATATCTCCTCCCTTTGCATTCTGTCGTCAGTTGGGTGGAACGTTCCTCTGCAAGGCGGAAACCGCCTCCCAGGCACTTCTCGTAAGCGCGTCCCGGTCCTCCAGCGCAAGCCCATCGACGGGGATCGGCTCCCCGAAACGGACCCGGATCGTTCCCGGCCGGATGAGCCAAGAGCCTTTCGGCATGACCGCCCGGCTCCCCTCGATCACGGACGGCACCACCGCGGCCCCGGTCTGGATCGCCAGGACGAACGCTCCCTTCTTGAATGGACGTAGCTCACCGGTGGATGAGCGCGTCCCCTCCGGAAACAAGATAATCGTGGGCCGCTCTTCTTCGAGCTTCCGCCTCGCTTCTGCCATCGACTCCAACGCTCGCTCACGGTCCATGCGGTCGATGGTGATGTGCCCGCACGCCTGGAACGCCGCCCCGAAAAAGGGCACGTGGCCGAGCTCCTGCTTGCCGACGAACCGATACGGCCCCGGAAGGAACGCCGCCAACGCCAGCACGTCGAACCACGATGTGTGGTTCGCCACCAGCACTTGCGGCGCGGTCGGATCGATGACGTGGACGCCCTCGAACTCCACATCCACCCGTGCCAGCTCGAGGAGGCGGCGGGCCCACTCGCGAGGAAGCTCCTCGCACAGCCGTTGCCGATCCGGACGGTTACGGTAGGACGCCCACAGGATCCGCGACGCGTACCAGATGGTGAGCGGCACCGCCACCAGGCCGACGCGCAGGAGTCCGATCATCCGCCGGCACCCTCGACGTGGGAGTATCCGCCCCGCTCGAGGCGCTGAACCCCTGCGTCGTCGGAGGTCCACACGCCCTGGCCCTCCTCGATCCGCCCCACCCGGGTCAGCGCCAGGCCGAAGCGCGCTCCGAAGGAAGCCGGGTCGACGGCGCCCGGCTCGGCGGCCAGAAGAAGCTCGTAGTCCTCTCCCCCGTGCATCGCCAGGCTCCAGGCCTTCTCCGGCCCGACGGCTGCGACGGCGGCCTCGGAGACCGGGAGACGTCCGGTCTCCAGGATCACCCGCACCTCCCCCGCCGCGGCCAAGTGGCCCGCGTCGCCCCCGAGTCCGTCGGAGACATCGATGAGCGCGTGGACCCCACCACCCTCGACCAGGAAACGGGCTTCATCGAGACGGGGCCGGGGCCGCGCGAAGGCGGCCCTCAGGATCTCGTCCGGCTGGCGGCCACTCCGCCAGAGGGCCACCGCGGCGGCGGGGGCACCGAGCGCGCCGGTCGCCCACACCTCGTCGCCGGGGAGCGCGCCGGCGCGCGTCGCCGGGCGGGCGGCGCGTCCCACCACGACGATGTCCACCACGAGGGGGCCGGGCGAGCGGGACAGGTCGCCGCCGAGTACGACGCCACCGCAGGCGCTGACCATCTCACGCACCCCGGCCTGTACGGCTTCGACGTCGAAACCGTGGGCCGGCACGGCGAGCGAGACGAGCACTCCGACCGGCTCGGCTGCCATTGCCGCGAGATCCGACAGCGCGGCGGCCGTCGCCCGGTAGCCCACCTCGCGGTCGCTCAGCCAGTCTCGGCGGAAGTGCACGTCCTCGACCGAGAGATCGGTGCTCAACACCCATCCACCCTCGAGCACGGCTGCGTCGTCTCCGGGACCGAGCTCGACGCCGGAAAGATCCAGCTCCTCCTCGCCCAGCAGCCGGCGGATCAGGTCGAACTCGCCCCCGGGACCCAGTCTGATCCGGCCCCGCCCCTCGCTGGCCGGGGCCATGACTACCGCGCCGGGTCCTGGTCGAACACGAGGAAGGGGAGATCCAGCTCGGTCAAACCGGGCCCCCGTTCTGCGAGGGCGGCCGGGAGCCACTGGATCACGTCGCCCGGGGTGAGCGACTTGCCCCGATCGGAGAGGATGGCCGCGCGGCCCGTCAGGTAGAGCCCCACGGATCCGGCCTCGGCCGGCGCCAGACCCTGCGCAAGAAGCCCACCCGCCACTCCGGTGAGTACGTCGCCCATCCCCGCGACCGCCAGGTCCGACGATCCGAGCGTGTCGACCCTGACCGGCGCTCCCCCGTCCGACACCAGGGAAGGCGCGCCCTTGAGGAGGAGCGCGCATCTCCATCGCCGGGCCATCTCTGCGGTGATCCGGGCCCGGTTCTCTCCGAGCTCCTCTCCCACGAGGCTCAGGAGCCGGCCCATCTCTCCGGGGTGGGGCGTGAGAAGCAGAGGACGCTCTGCGGAAAGCGCGTCCGGGGAGGGTACTTTCCCCGCCGCCACCAGGTTCAGGGCGTCGGCGTCCAGTACCGTCCGAACGGAGCTCCCCTTCAGGACACGGGCGAGAAGCTCCTCGGCGCGTGCATCCGTCCCGAGTCCCGGGCCCGCGGCCACCGCATCGGCCTCCGCCAGCGCCTCCTCGACCGCGCCCTGGTCGGCCGAATCCACGAAGATCGCTTCCGGAACCGCCGACTGGAGCACCACCCGGTTCTCAGAGGAGGAGCAGACCTGCACGAGGCCGGCACCGGCGCGTAGCCCCGCTCGCACGGACATCACCGCCGCGCCGGCCATACCGGGCTTTCCGGCCACCACCACCAAACGTCCCACGGCATTCTTGTGGGTGTCGGGACCTCGGCGGGGAAGGTGCGCTTGTGCCCACGCCGGCGTCACCACCCGGGCACAACCAGCCTCCGGCTCCATGGGCGGGAACGCGATCTCGACGACCACCAGCCGCCCCACCCGCGAGCGACCCGGATGCATCAGCGTACCCAGCTTCGGGGCACCGAACGACACGGTCACGTCTGCTTGGACCGCCTCCCCGGGCACGGCCCCCGTTCCGGAGTCGACGCCCGACGGGATGTCGATCGCGAGCACGGGTCGACGAGCCCGACCGATGCGACGGATCACCCGGGCCTGACGCTCCCTGGGCGCCCCTCGCACCCCCGTCCCCAGAATTCCGTCGACCACGAGCGCTGCAGGACCGAGAAGCGCGTCCCACGCCTCGTCACGCTCGCCGAGGTCGGCATCGATCATGGTGGGCACCGGCCAACCGTGCAAGAGGGGCTCCGGCCGCGAACGATCGGCCACGAGCACCGCCTTGACCTCTCGGCCCCAGGCCGTGAGGGTCCGCAGCAGCACCAGCGCATCGCCTCCGTTGTTGCCCGCTCCGACGAACCCGACCACCGGGCCGTCCGGAAACAGGCGGGCCACGACCTGGGCGGCGGAGCGCCCGGCGTTCTCCATGAGCACCGGCTGGGGTACGCCGAGATCCTCGATGGCGCGGCGATCGAACTCGGCCGATTCCTCTCCGGTCGGGGCGAACACCTCGGCGCGTCCGAACGGCCGCATCGGCGGATGGGAGCTCATGACACGGACGCACGACCGCCGCGGGCTGGGACCCGTGGGGTGCTGTCTCGCGCTGTTCGGGGCTGTGGGGACCCTCCGTTCGATCGAGGGGGGGCCCCGGTGTGAAACCGGGCTATTTGTAGCTCTGGCCGATCGTTCGGCCTAGCGTGATCTCGCCGTTGTCGATGCGGATGTTGAACCCACAATCCGGATTGGAGCACACCCAGGCCTTGTACCGGATCGGTGCGCCGTCTCGCCCGTAGTCCGAGAGCGGCAGCAGGATCCCGGTCTCGCACTTCAGGCAACGCGGAAACCCGCGATCTTCCTCCATGTGCAACCCCTCCCATCGGCGCAGCGACGTCGCGCTCCGCATACGTGCCCGGACTGGCCGGGTCGGCTGAAGGATCGTGCCCGGCACCCTGCCGGGCCTCTTTCGTCAGGGGCGAGCTTCCCAGGGGTAGCTCTGCTCGAACGCTTCCTCGAAGTCGAAGACGTCCTCGAAGTCCTCCAGGCGATCCCCTTCCTGCTTGATCAGGATCCCCTGCTCCACCAGAGCGAACACCACCCCTCCCACATCGCGAGTCTCGTGGATGCCCCAGTGCTCGAGCACGGTCCGTGCCATCGGCCCGAAGCGCTGGAGCGCGAGGGTGCGGACACCCTGGGTGAGCTCGCGGCCGGAGATGTGCCGCGGTTCGTCCAGGCCTTGGATCACGGAATGCAGCGCTGCCAGCACGAAGAGATAGGCCTTCGCGTGAAAGCGGGGATTCCGCTCCTGGAGCTGATCCAGGATCTCGTCCGCAAATTGAAGCTCGGTCATGCGCGCAAATGTGTGCCTCTCGGCGCCCGTTCGCCAGGGGCGACCCTCCCGAACGGGCCCCACGCCATAGGAAAGACGAAGTCCCTTTCCGATGCACACGTACCCCCACCGACCTCTACGTTCCGTCAGTCTCCGCCCGCCAACTCCTCGTACAGAGGATAGGCGGCACAAAGCTCGCGGACCTCGCCACGGACCTTGGAGATCCGACCCTCGTCGTCCGGCGCGGCCAGGATCTCGGCGACCCAGTCGGCGATCCGCCGCATCTCGTCCTCCGCCATGCCCCGGGTGGTCAGGGCCGGCGTTCCGATCCTGAGCCCCGAGGTCACGAACGGAGACCGCGTCTCGCCGGGGACCGTGTTCTTGTTCACCGTGATGCCGGCCGACTCGAGCGCCCGCTCCGCGTCCTTGCCGGTGAGCTCCTCGTGACTCGGGCGCAGGTCGACGAGGAGGAGATGGTTGTCCGTGCCACCGCTCACCAGATGGAAGCCCCGCTCGGCCAGACGCACGCCCAGGGCCTTCGCGTTCTTCACGATCTGGACACCGTACGCCTTGAACTCGGGCTGCAACGCCTCGCGGAGCGCCACGGCCTTGGCAGCTATGACATGCATCAACGGGCCACCCTGCGTGAACGGGAAGACCGCCTTGTCGATCGCCTTGGCGTGCTCTTCCTTGCAGAGGATCATGCCTCCGCGCGGTCCCCTGAGCGTCTTGTGTGTGGTGGTGGTCACGATGTCGGCATGGGGCACGGGCGAGGGGTGCTCGCCCACCGCCACCAGACCCGCGAAATGCGCCATGTCCACCATCAGCCAGGCGTCGACTTCCCGGGCGATCGCGGCGAAGGCCGGGAAGTCGATGATGCGCGGATAGGCGCTCGCTCCCGCAACGATCATGCGGGGCCGCTCCTCGCGGGCCTGTTTCCGGAGCGCGTCGTAGTCGATGCGCCCGTCCTCTTCACGCACTCCGTACGAAACCACCTCGAAGAGACGTCCGCTGAAGTTCACCGGCGAGCCGTGCGTAAGGTGGCCGCCGTGGCTCAGGCTCATCCCCAGGATCTTGTCTCCGGGATCGAGGAGCGAGAAATACGCCGCCATGTTGGCCTGCGCCCCCGAATGGGGCTGCACGTTGGCGTGGTCCGCTCCGAAGAGCTGCTTGGCCCGATCACGGGCCAGATCCTCGGCCACGTCGACGTACTCGCATCCGCCGTAGTACCGCTTGGATGGTAGGCCCTCGGCGTACTTGTTCGTGAGGACCGTGCCGACCGCCTCGAGGACCGCTCTGGAGACGAAGTTCTCCGATGCGATCAGCTCCAGACCGTCGGCCTGTCGACGGGCCTCGGCAATGACGGCGTCGTAGATCTGCGGGTCGGTCTTCTTCAGGTGATCCATCATGTCGCGTTCTACTCGCCTGTTATCGGTAGGTGCGCTGGAGGTGACGCGCCTCCATGATTCGAGACTCGGCCGAACGGTCCGCGGCCTCGCTCGTGGGCAGGTTCTCGCTCTCGGCGAGCTCGAAGATCCGCAGCAACGTGTTGTAGATGTCGCCGGCCTTTCGCTTGCTGCGCTCGGCCGACCACTCCTCGATCTCACCGTACACGTTGATGAGGCCGCCCGCGTTGATGACGTAGTCCGGGGCGTAGAGGATCCCCCGCTCCTTCAGGGCCTCTCCGTGATGCGACCGCGCGAGCTGGTTGTTGGCCGCACCGGCCACGATGTCGAACTTGAACTGATCGATCGTGTCGTCGTTGACCACGGCTCCGAGGGCGCACGGGGCGAAGATGTCGGCTTCGACTCCGTAGATGGCGTCGGGCTCGACCGCCTTGGCGCCGAACGCGTCGACCACCCGCTGGGCCCGCTCGGGGTCGATATCCGTGATGGTGAGCTTCGCGCCCTCGGCGGCGAGGTCCTGGCAGAGATAGTAGCCGACGTGGCCCGCCCCCTGGACGGCGACGTGCTTGCCCTCGAGCGAGTCGTCCCCGTAGTGGTGCGCGGCGCACGCCTTGATGCCGCGGTACGCACCGTACGCCGTCACCGGCGACGGATCGCCGGACCGGCCCACCATCCCGACGACGTGCTCGGTCTCCATGTGGACGAACTCCATGTCGTCCGGCGACGTGCCCACGTCCTCGGCGGTGATGTAGCGGCCGTCCAGCGACTCGACCGCGCGTCCGTGGGCACGGAAGATCATCTCCCGGTCCTTGGTACGGTTGTCGCCGATGATGACCGACTTGCCGCCCCCGAGGTTCAGGCCCGTGATGGCCGCCTTGTAGGTCATGCCCCGCGACAGGCGCAGGGCATCCACGATCGCTTCCGCCTCGGACTCGTAGTTCCAGAACCGCGTGCCGCCCAGGGCCGGCCCCATCGTCGTGTCGTGGATCGCGATGATTCCCTTGTACCCCAGGCTCGGCTCGTTCCAGAACATGAGTTGCTCATGATTCCGCTCGGTCATCAGTTCGAAGATTTCCATGCTTGTTCCACGCCTTTCGTGCTTGTCGGCCGCAATGAGTGAGTGCTCAGCCCCGCCTCGCTCAGTCCTCCCTCGCCGCCCTGAGGATCTCCCGGGCGATGACGTGCCGCATGACCTCGTTGGTTCCTTCGTAGATCTCCGTTCCCTTCGCGTCCCGGAGGAGCTTCTCCACGGGGTAGTCCCGCATGAAGCCGTAGCCTCCGAAGATCTGGATGGCTTCGTCGGCCACCCATGTCGCCGCCTCGCTCGACGACAACTTGGCGATAGCGGCGAGTGCCGTAACCCCGTCGGGCCCACGCCCCGGCTGCTCCCGGCCGCTCCGCGAGGCTTCGAGCGCCTCGGCGGCCTCCCGGACGAGCGCCCTGCCGCCCGCGACCCTCCGGGCCATCTCCGCCAGCTTGGCCCGGATCGCGCCGAACTCGGCGATCGCCTGGCCGAACTGCCGGCGTTCCAGCGCGTACGCGCTCGCGTGCTCCAGAGCCGCGCGGGCGATTCCGACGGCCTGTGCCGCCACACCCGTGCGTCCCAGGTCCAACGCCGCGAGCGCCCCGTCCCATCCGCCACCCGTCTCACCCAGAAGGGCGTCGCTCCCGACGGCCACGCCGTCGAAGGCCACGCGCACAGTCTCCGAGGCGCGTAGCCCCAGCGTCTTCTCTCGCCCTCGCACCTCGTAGCCGTCGGCTCCGGGCTCGACCAGGAAGAGGCTCATTCCGCCCTCTTCCCCGGTGCGGGCGAGTGTCACGACCAACCCCGCCCGGGCGCCGTTCGTGACCCACCGCTTGCTGCCCCGAAGCCGCCAGCCCTCCCCCTCCCGGCTCGCTCGGGTCGCGAGCGAGCGAAGATCGCTCCCCGCTTCGGACTCCGAGGCCGCGAACGCCCCCAGCACCTCACCCGAGGCCAGCTTGGGCAGCCAGCGGTCCTTCTGTTCATCCGTGCCCAGTCGAACCAGCAGGTCGGTCACCGGACCCGAGTGGATCGCGACCGACAGTGCCACCGCGGCGTCGCCCCACGCCAGCTCCTCGAGCACGATCAGCCATGTCCTCGGGTCGAAGCCCAGCCCACCGTGCGACTCCGGCACCAGCATGCCCAGAAAGCCCAACTCGGCGAGCTCCCCCAGAACACCCTCGTCGAGGGCACGGGCCTCGTCCCAGGCCGCGGACCGCGGCCGGAGCTCGCCACGGGCGAAGTCCCGGGCGAGTGCCTGGATCTCGAGCTGCTCGAGTCGTGAGCATGCCCTTGGGCCGACTCCTAGTCGTAGGCGTAGAAGCCGCGGCCGCTCTTGCGGCCCAGCCACCCCGCCGCGACGTACTTCCGCAGCAGCGGCGAAGGCCGGTAGCGGTCGTCCCCGAGCTCCCGGTGCAGGACCTCGAGGATGTTCAGGCAGGTGTCCAGCCCGATCAGGTCGGCGAGCGCCAGCGGGCCCATCGGATGGGCCATGCCGAGCTTCATGACCGTGTCGATGGCCTCTGCCTCGGCGACGCCTTCCATGAGCGCCGTGACGGCTTCGTTGATCATCGGCATGAGGACCCGGTTGGACACGAAGCCCGGGAAGTCGTTGACCTCCACCGGGCGTCTTGCCCAGCTCCTGGGCGAGGTCCACCGTCGGCCGCGTCGTCTCGTCGCTGGTGGCCAGTCCCCGGATGACCTCCACGAGCTTCATCACCGGCACCGGGTTCATGAAGTGCATGCCGATGACGCGCTCGGCCCGCCCGGTGAACGCGCGCGATCTCGTGATGGAGATCGATGACGTGTTGCTGGCCAGGATGGCCGTCTTCGGAGCGGACGCGTCCAGCATCCGGAAGATCTCCTCCTTCAGCCCGGGCTTCTCCGGCACGGCCTCGACGACCAGATCGGCGTCGGCCACGCCCTCCGCCAGATCGGTCCCGGTCTCGGATTCGGCCCAGGATCGCTTCCTTGTCCGAGTCCTGCAGGAGCTCCTTCTTGATCTGTCGGTCGAGGTTCTTCGCGATCGTGGCCAGGGCGCTCTCGAGAAGCGGCCCGGAAACGTCCAGCAGGCGTACGGACTTGCCACTCTGCGCCGCCACGTGTGCGATGCCGTTGCCCATGGTGCCGGCCCCCACGACGGCGATCCGATCTATGTTCATCGTCTACTCCTCATCCGCTAGGCTGCGGTTCTCTCTCCTTCGTTCCCGTCGTTGGCCGACAGCGGCGTCAGCGGCCGGGCCTCGAGCGCCGCACGGGACGGCTTGAGCCACGGGCCGTACCAGCACACGGCCGCCGCCGCCAACACCACGATCGTGGACGCCACGCTGCCTTCGGGACCGAACGCCCCACCCGTCAGCCAGCCCGGCCCATGCACCACCCCCCGTACCAGAGGCGCGTCGGCCACGTTCAGGCCGCTCACCGGCAGGTCGGCCAGATAGCCGTGCGCCCAGTTCCACCCGAGGTGGGCACCGGTCGCCCACCAGAGGCTCCCGGTGCGCAGGTAGAGCACGCCCAGGAAGACGCCCGCCACGGCCACGTTGGCCACCGCCAATCCAGTGACGCCCGGGTTGGCCATGTGCGCCGCGCCGAATACGAGCGACGTGGCGATCAGCGCCCGGCCCGAGCCCCACGCATCCGCCAGCGCCTGCAGCGGATAACCGCGCACCAGGACCTCCTCCGAGGCCGCGGGCAGTACCAGCACTCCGGCGGCGTGCCCCGCCCCGGCCAGCCACCCGGTGAGCGAGCCGCCCTCCGGGGCCCAGGACACGGCCCCAGTGGCCGCCATGAGCGCCACCACGAGCAACGCGACACCCACCCCCACTCCCAGCCCTCCCAGCGCCTCTCCCGGCGCCGAGGGCGCCAGGTAGAAGCCCAGGGCACCCAGGCCGCGACGGTCCAGCCGCAACACCGCCCACGAGGCGGCCAGTCCCCCCGCCAGGATCGCGAGCGAATCCCACACCATGCCGGGCGGGAGCCGCACGCCGATCCCGCTGGCGAGCGTCGCCGTCAGCCCCAGGAACAGGGCGATCCGCCAGCCGACGCGGAGCCGCCCCGACGGGGCTCGCAGCACCCGGCCCCCGCCTGGCATTCCCAAAGCGTTCGTCCCGCCCATCTACAAGAAGGCCCCGGGCTATCGCCCGAGGCTCTTCGTCCGGATCATCCGGGCCAAAAGGAGCGCCACGAGGATCTTCGTGGCATCCGCGGCGAGGAAGGGGAATACCCCGACCGAGAGGAGGATCGCCGGCTCCTGTTTGGTGAGGATGAAGAGCTGGGACACCCCACCCGCGTAGATCGTGAGGACGCCGACCGTCAGGCCGAGCAGGAGGCGCCACGTGGTGCCATTCCGGCCTGCGATCCAACCGGTCAGGAACGCGGCCGCCGGCATGGCCACCAGGTACCCGCCCGTGGGTCCCATCAGCCACGGCAGACCGGCACCTCCAGCCGAAAAGACCGGGGCACCCGCCGCGCCGATCGCCAGGTAGGCAGCCATGGCCGCGGCCCCGAGCCACGGCCCCAGAACCGCGCCCGCCAGGATCACGAACAGGACCTGCAGGGTCATCGGCACGTGAGTCCAAGGCACCGGAACGGCCACCTGGGCTCCGAACGCCATCGCCAACACGAACGCGGCGAGCCACAGTGCCGACCGCGCCCGGCGATCGGTGACCACCTCGTGAGTCGCCCACGTCCTCAGCGTGTTCGCGATCGTGCTCATGCGCTTCCTCTCGGCTCGGTTTCGAAGGCTCGGTGAATCAGATTCGCTCCACGGACAACGCCACGGCGTTGCCCCCACCCAGGCACAGCGTCGCCAGACCCGTCGCCACGCCACGTTGGCGCATGGCGTGGAGAAGGGTGATCAGGATACGGGTGCCCGACGCACCGATGGGGTGGCCCAGGGCCACGGCGCCGCCGTTGACGTTCAGGCGGTCCTCGTCCACGCCGAGCGCCCTCATGTCGGCGATGGCCTGGACCGCGAACGCCTCGTTCATCTCCACCAGCTCGTAGTCGCCGATGGACTTCCCTTCCTTGGCCATGAGACGCTCGACCGCCTGGATGGGCGCGAAAAACAGGTCGCGCGGCTCGGTGGCTCCGACCGCGTAGGCCGTGACCACGGCGTCGATCGCCAGTCCGTGGGCTTCGGCGTACTCGTGGGAGGCCACCACCACGGCAGCCCCCCCGTCGTTGAGGCCCGGCGCGTTGCCCGCCGTGACGACGAGGTTCTCGATGTCGGGGGGCGCGTCCCGGGGAAAGGCCGGACGGAGTCTGCCCAATGCTTCCATGGACGTGTCGGCGCGGGGACCTTCGTCGGTATCGACGACGGTGACGCCCTTGCGACCCTTCACCTCGACGGGCACGACCTCGTCCGCGAACCGACCCTCTTCGATGGCGGCGACGGCCTTCTGGTGGGAGCGCAGCGAAAACGCGTCGGCATCCTCACGGGTCACACCGGCCTTCTGCGCGGTGTACTCCGCGTAGCCGCCCATATGGCAGTCCCCGAACGAGCACCAGAGGCCGTCGAGGATGAGGCCGTCCTGGACCGTCTGATCGCCGAATTTCACGCCCCCGCGCAGACCACGCACGTAGTAGGGGACGTTGGACATCGACTCCATTCCGCCCGCCACGACCAGCTTCTCGTCGCCGGCCTTGATGGCCTGGGCGGCGAGCATCACGGCCTTGAGCCCGGAGCCACAGACCTTGTTGACCGTCAAGGCGGGAATCGTGGCCGGAAGCCCGCCGCGTATCGCCGCCTGACGCGCGGGGGCCTGGCCTCCCCCACCCTGGATGACGTTCCCCATGATGACTTCGTCGATGTCGCCGACGTCGATCTTCGCGCGCTCGACCGCCGCACGTACGGCGACGGCGCCCAACTCGCTGGCGGGAAGGCTTGCGAGACCGCCCAGGAATCTTCCAATGGGCGTGCGAGCGCCTCCCTCGAGGATGACGGCGGTCCTGGATCTATCGGTCATGGTCCGTTCCTGGCCGCAGTATTCGATTCGGATGTTTTGGGCAGCGCGGGAGGGCGTCACAGCTTGTGGAAGATAGAACAACGACGTGGTTCGGTCACGTCGTGGTGGTCGGTTCAGGCCCCTTCGGGCTTCTCGTCCACGGCCGCGAGCGATGGCCGTTCCGACGACGGATCCAGACGCCCCCAGGCCAGGACGGGGTCGTGTTCGAAGACCAGGAGCCAGTCCTCGGCACGCGTCCGGTCCCAGAGACCGCGCTTGGACTCGAGGGTCACCAGTGGCTCCAGGTCGTAGCCCATGATCCACGCGAGCGGAAGGTGCGCGGACGTCGGGCAGACGTCCGCCAGGAAACACGCCGTGCGGCCTTCGCTCTCGATCAGGACCGAGTGATGGTAGGGCGTGTGCCCAGGAGACGGGATCACGCGAACACCCTCGGTCACCACGGCCTCGCCCTCCACGAAGTCCTGCAGGCCGGCCTCGGCCACCGGATCGATGTTGTGCCCCAGATAGCTGGCGCGGATCCGCTCGTTGCCGGAGTGCGCGAACTCGAACTCGCCCTTCTGCACCACGTAGCGCGCTCTGGGAAACGACGGTCCGACCGAGCCTCCCTCGTCGCGGACGGTATTGCCCCCGGCGTGATCGAAATGGAGGTGCGTGCTCAGCACGATATCGACGTCCTCCACCTGGAATCCGGCGGCCCGGATTCCGTCCTCGAGACGGGTGGGCGTGCCGGCGTTGTCGACTCCGTAGATGTCACGGAACTTCTCGCTCTCCTTGTTGCCGATTCCCGTGTCGATCAGCACCAACGCGCCGGGAGCCTCCACCAGGAGGCAGCGGAGTGCGAGCGGGATGCGGTTCCGGTCGTCCGAGGGGATCTTGAGTTCCCAGAGGGGCTTCGGCACCACCCCGAACATCGCGCCCCCGTCCAGCCACTGCCGGCCCGCCTCGATCGCGTGGATACGCACGGAGCCTACCTTCGTGGATCGCACCAGGGGCAGATCGTCCAGGTCGTGACTCACGCCTTGCCTCCCTTCGTTTTCTTCGCGTGTCGCGCACCGAGCGGAAGCGCGGTCTGATTCGGATCGGCGCGTGCCGCCCGACCCCTTCGCTGCAGAAGCTCCTCCAGGGAATCCAGGTCGTGGATGCCCCGCCCGGCGGCTTCATCCAGCAGCCGCAGAAAGACCCTCGCCGTCGCCAGCGCGTCGCCGTAGGCCCGGTGCCGCCCCTGGATCTCCACTCCGAAGTATCGCGCGACCACGTCCAGGTTCCTTCGACGTACGGCCGGCACCAGGCGACGGACCATGCGCACCGTGCACAAGCGTGGCACGTCGGGTACCTCGCCGACGGCGTTCAGTAGCTCCGCCGAGACGAAATGCCAGTCGAACGCGACGTTGTGCGCCACGAAGACCCTTCCCTCGAGGCGCCGCAGGAGCTCGTCCGCGACGTGGTCGAAGTAGGGAGCCTCGGCGACCATCGCGTCCGTGATGCCAGTGAGCGCGGAGACCGCAGGCGGAATCCGGCGTCCCGGATTCACCAGTGTGCGGTACTCGTCGACGATCCGGCCGCCCCGGACCTCGACGGCGGCCAGCTCGGTGATGCGGTGGCCCCGGTCGAACGGTCCTCCGGTCGTCTCGACATCCACGACAGCGAACCGGAGGTCCGCCAGCGATGGCCCGAAGAGCGGGGCCGAAGGATCGAGGCTCCACACCCCTTCGCCATCGACGTGGAAACGAGCGTCGCTCCCGAGCAGCTGGAAGACGGCGGCGGACATGGCACCGGGGTTGCCCCGGAGCCCCAGCACGTCCCGGGCCAGATCGAGGGTGTGGACCGGGCCACGGCTCAGACGCTCGAAGGCCGTGCGAACAAGAGACGGGGCCGACGCATCCGTCACGTTCGCAAGCCGTCCTGGCTGATCGCGAACGAAAGCGCCTCGAGCTCCATGACCAGATTCACGTGCTTCAGGTGCACGCCCTTCGGCACACGCACCTGACGCGGTGCGAAGTTGAGGATGCCGTGAGCTCCGGCCGCGACGGCCCGGTCCGCGACCTCCTGGACGTTGCTGACCGGTATGGCCAGGATCACGAGTTCGATTCCCAGGGCCCGGACGACCTCCTCGAGCCGATCCGCCGGAGTCACGCGCACCTCACCCCAGCACTGGCCGACCTTCGCGGGATCCGAATCCAGGACGGCCACGACGTCGAAGCCCCGAAGCTTGAAGTCGGGGTACGCGAACAGCGCCGAGCCGATTCGGCCCGCACCCACCAGAGCCACGCGCCAGCGGCGATCAAGTCCAAGAATGCCGCGGAGCCTCGCCGCGAGCTGCGGGACCGCGTAGCCGAGACCACGCTTACCGAACGAGCCGAAGTGCGAGAGGTCCTTGCGCACCTGAGCCGCCGTGGTCCCACCCCGCTCGGCGAGCTCCTCGCTGGAGACGGTGAACGGGCCCTCCCGCTCGAAGCTCTCGAGAGCCCGAAGGTAGTGAGACAGCCGGCGAATCGTCGAATCCGAAACGTGTTTGTGCACGGGGCTCCGCGAAGTCCGAGTGGACCCTCGCGGCGGGGGAGGCCGCCGCTTGTGAAATCATTCACAATAGTAGGCGGCCATGACGACTAGGGCAAATGGGCCATGAGCCGGACGAAATCGTCCGGCGTCAGGCGCTCCGGACGGTCCGTCGTGTCGAAGCCCACGGCCGCCGCGATCGCCCCGATCCGCCCTGCAGGAACGCTCAGATCCGGGTGGTCGCGCAGGATCTTGCCGAGTTGCTTCCGACGCCACTGGAAGGCCGCTCTCACCACGGTGCGCAGACGCGTCTCCTCCGCCGTGGAGAGTGGCGGGGGCAACCGGGGCCGGACACGAATGACCTCGGAATCGACGCGGGGGACGGGACGGAATGCACCTCGCCCGACACGAAAGAGCCGCTCGGCGTCCGCGACGCTCTGCACGCCGACGGCCAACGCCCCGTAGGCGCTCGTCCCTGCGGGCGCGGTGATGCGCTCGGCCACCTCCTGCTGAACCAAAAGCACGATCTCGAACGGGCGCGGCCTCTCGAGGAGGTGGAAGAGGATCGGAGTCGTGATGTTGTAGGGGATGTTGCCCACGACCCGTAGTTCGTTCGGGTCCGCGACGTATTCTCCCAGAGCGACATCCAGGATGTCGGCGTGAACGACCTGGACGTCGGCGCGGTCGCCGAACTCCGCCTCGAGCGAGCCGGCCAACGCGTCGTCGAGCTCGATCAGGACGAGACGGCGGACGGCACCGACCAGATGCCGCGTCAGGGCACCTCGCCCCGGTCCGATCTCCACGACCTCGTCCGCGGGCCCCGCGCCGAGGGCCTCCACGATCTTGCGCTGGAGGTTCGGATCGACCAGGAAGTTCTGCCCCAGAGAGCGCTTCGGACGGTGACGCTCCATGACGCCGACGGGTCGCGACGAGCCGTCAGGCCCGAACGACCAAGGCGGTCCGGTCGTCCCCGGTGATCCGCGGGGTCGCGCCGGCGGTCAGCTCGAAGAGCGCGTCGACGATGCAGGTGGCCGCCTCGTGCCGGTGCTCCGCCACGCTGCTCAGAACGCGCTCCTCTCCGTCTCCGCGGGTGAAGCCGGCCAGCGTGTCGGAGAGCCCGTCGGTGAAGAGGAGCAGGAGGTCTTCGTGGGTGCGCCACTCGACGTCCCGTTGAGAGTAGGCGTCCGGGCCGGCGAAGCCCACGGGGGGATCCGTGGCCAACAGGCGATCGAAACGGCCGTCTTCGCGAGCCACGAAGGCGTGCGGATGGCCGGCATTGGAGTACACGAGCCGGCCCTCGTTGGGATCGATCACGCCGTAGAAGAGGGTGAGAAACATCTCGGTGGTTTCCAACTCGTCCCGTAGCGCGTCGTCCAGGTCCCTCAGCACACGTGCAGGCTGGTTGGATTCCCGGGCATAGATACCGGCGGCGCTCATGGTCAGCGTCATGATCAGCGCCGACGGAAACCCGTGCAGCGAGACGTCGCCCAGCATCACGCCCACCCTGCCGCGGCTCAGCTTGAAGAGCTGGTAGAAGTCGCCCCCCACCTGCTCGGCAGGTTGGACGCGGGCGGCCGCCTCGGCCCCGGCAAAACGCTCGGCCGCCGGCAAGAGCTTCATCTGGAGATCGTGGGCCAGCTCCATCTCGCGCGCCATCCGCTCTTTGGACAGGCTTTCCTGGATCAGCCGGTTGTTCTCGAGGGCGGCGCCAACCTGCGAGGCGATGGCGGTCAGCAGCTTCTGGTCCGCCGCGCTGAACCTCCCTCCGTTCTTGCGGCCGACGAGGTTCATCACCCCGACGGTCCTCGATTCCCCGGCCGGCGGCGTGTAGCGGATCGGGACGGAGAGGAGCGAGTCGCCATCGCCGTGGCGATCCCGCTCGGAGGAGCCCAGCGTGCGGGACGCGATCACCGAGCGTCCCTCCCGGAAGACCATCGACGTCACGGCCCCGGGATCGTCCGCCGAGAGGGGCCCGTCGAGTCCTCCGTCGCCGACCGAGGCGGTGAGATGCAGGAGATGGTCGTGAGGCGAGTGCACCCAGAGCGAGCCCCGCTTGGCCCCCATGACGTCGCACACCTCTCGCAGGATCACCCGGGCGGCGTCGTCCAGACGCAGGATCGAGCCCAGCGTCTCGCTGATGGAGTACAGGAGGTTGATCTCCTCGTACCGCTCGGAGAGCTCGTACGTGAAGAAGCGAGCCTCCCGGGCCGCCTCAAATGTGCGTTCGAGCACCGGCGCGAGCACGCCGGCGATCACGTCACGGCGGCCGTGCTCGGCCGAGGCGATCTCGAGCACGAGGGTCGGGCCGTCGCGTGGCTCGACGATAATGCGGTCCGGTCCACCGGACCCTGCCACGGAGGGGTCGTATCCCTCACTGACGTAGAGCACTTCGGCGGCGGCACCCGGCTCGGAGTGCGCGACCGCCAGGCGCAGCGTCAGACCGAACGCGTCCTCGAAGTCGGCCAGCGTTCGGTAGACCGGATCCGGCAGCGTCCCGAGGACGAGCCGATCCGGTGCGCTCATGCGGGAGCCCCGCCCTCCAGCGAGGTACCCGACTCCAGGCGAAGCACGAGGGTCACGCAGTTCCCCTCGTCGTTGAACGAAACCTCGTCCAGGAGCTCTCGCATGAGGAAGAGGCCCCGTCCGCCGGGCTTGAGCAGGTTCTCCGGCGCCGTGGGATCGGGCACCGCGGTCGGATCGAAACCGCAACCCTGGTCGGTGATCCGGGCCGTGATGGCTCCGTCGTCGACCAGAACCTCCACCCGTACCCGCTTCGAGGGATCGTGGCCGTTGCCGTACAGCATCGCGTTGGAGAGTGCCTCGGTGAGGCCGACGCGGAAGTTCAGACTCATGCGGTGCGCTCGGTTGTCGCACCCGGGACACCGTCGCATCACGTACTCGACGGCGTGCTCTATGGACCGAACGTCCGTGGGCAGCTCGAGAACGAGTTCGCTATCCATCGCGCGGCTAGAACCCTTCCAGCGCCTGTTCCTTCGTGTCCGCGATCTGGAACAACGTGTCGAGCTTCGTGAGCTCGAAGAGCGTTCGCAGATCTTCGTTGAGCCTCGACAGGCGAAGCTCGCCACCTTGCTCCCGGATCTTCTTGGAGAGGCTGACGAGGACGCCCAAGCCCGACGAATCGATGTAGCCGGTATCGGAGAAATCGATGACGAACTTGCGATCACCGTTCTCCAACTGCTCGAGCACCTTCTGCTTGAGCTCCTGACGGTTGCCGACGATGAGCTG
The DNA here is from genome assembly GCA_963751265.1 of uncultured Gemmatimonadales bacterium. Lineage (GTDB taxonomy): Bacteria > Gemmatimonadota > Gemmatimonadetes > Longimicrobiales > Gaopeijiaceae > SZUA-318. The sequence continues at coordinate 290,690 of CAVVTU010000013.1, forward strand.
ACCCTCGACCTCCACCAGGGTCACGTCACCGCTCTTCGACACCTGAAAGCTCATGGATTATCCGCTCCCGGTCATGAGGCTCGACGGCCGGTGCGCCGGTGGGAGGAGACGCACGCATGCCCCGATGAGACGCACAATGATAAAAGAGAAACAAATGTCGTGGCAAGCAGGGGGTCGCCCAGGGCGCAGATGCGGTGGGTCGTGCGCGGGGTGCTATTTCCCGAGCTTTCGGCGCAGTCCGGCCAGCACGGGGGCTGAAACGAAACGGGATACGTCGCCTCCGAGCGCGGCGACTTCCCGCACCAGCGACGACGACAGAAACGAGAAGTCGACCTCAGGCGCCAGGAAGATCGTCTGGAAATCCGGCCAGAGCTCCTGGTTCATCTGCGCCATCTGGAGCTCGTACTCGAAGTCGGAGACGGCGCGCAGGCCTCGGATGACGATCGTCGCGTCCCGGGCCCGTGCGAACGTCACCAGGAGCCCCTCGAACGCCTGTACGTCCACCCGATCCTCATCCTCGAAGACCTTACGGATGAGCTCGACGCGCTCCTCGACGCCGAAGAGGCCACTCTTCACCTGCGTCGAGGTGTGGGCCACCGCCACGATCAGGCGGTCGACCATCCTCAGGCTGCGCCGGATGATGTCCTCGTGGCCCTTGGTGATCGGATCGAACGAGCCCGGATAGATCGCGGTCAGGGTGTCGGGGCGGCTCATGAGTCGGCCATCAGCGTGGTGAGGGCGGTGTCTCCGTATCGGCGGGTGGCGGCCCCGCCCGGCGGAGTGGGCAACTCGTCACGCCAAGCATGCTCCACCCAGAGCTCTCGCGCAAACGGACGCTCCCGAAAAACCTCGACCAATCGCTGGGCATCGCCCTTGCCGTACGGCGGGTCGGCCAGCGCCACGTCGAACGTGTGCGGGGTGCCCCTCCCCAGATAGCGGAATACGTCCTCGCCGACCACGGTGGACTCCGTCCCGGCGCCTAGGAGGGCGATATTGGCCTCCAGGACCCGAAGCGCGCCGCGCGATCTCTCGACGAACACCACATGCTCGCACCCCCGGCTCAGGGCTTCCAGCCCCAGGGCGCCGGAGCCCGCGAAGAGGTCCACGACCGTGAGGCCGCCCAGGGAGCCCCCCAGCGCCGACATCCAGGCCTCTCGCACCCGGTCCGTGGTGGGCCTCACGCTCCGGCCCCTGAGCGAGCCCAGGCGACGGCCTCTCCACCGACCCGCGATGATCCTCACGCGGTCCGCTCCGTGCCGGCCGAAGGACGCAGATCGAGGATCTGAGCCTGCACCCTCGCCGTGCCGCGCCACTCGTTGCGCTCGAGCTTGAACAGCACGTCGTAGCGTCCCTCTGGCCCGAGGCCGTCCGGCGGGTGGCGACCGGCCAGGCCGAACCCGATCGCGTCCACGGCTCCCGTCTCGTGACGGAGACCGACCTTGAGATGGGTCTCGCCCACGATACGGGCACCGTCGAGTCGGATGCCGCGCGCCATGAAGACCGGGCGAGGATTCCCGATGCCGTGCGGCCCGAGGTATTCGAGCCAGTGCACGAGCTGCAGGTCGGCAGCCGCCAGCGGGAGCTCGGCGTCCAGCCTGAGCACGGGACGCAGGTCGACCTCCGACAAGCGTCGGCGCGCCTCGGCGTTGAACGCCTCCCGAAACGCGGGTACGGACGCTCGATCCACGTCCATCCCGGCAGCCTGGCGGTGTCCGCCGAAGCGGCGCAGATGGTTCGCGCAGGCGGCCACGGCCTCGTAGAGATTGAAGCCCGGGATGGAGCGCGCGCTTCCTCGCGCCGCCTCTCCGTCCAGCGCCAGAAGGACCGTGGGCCGGTGGATACGCTCCACGATACGCGACGCCACGATGCCGATGACCCCCGGATGCCATCCCTCCGCCGCCAGGACCACGCCGAAGTCCCGTTCCGGGTCGTATCCCGCGTCCAGGATCTCGAGCGCTTCGTCGAGGGTGCGACGATCCTCGTCCTGCCTCCGCCGATTCAACTCGTCGAGCTTCCGGGCCAGCTCGGTCGCCTCGGGCCCGTCCTCGGTCAGAAGGAGCCGGAGGGCGTCCGCCGAGTCTCCGATCCGCCCCGCCGCGTTGATGCGCGGTGCTACGACGAATCCGAGCCTTCCGGCCGTCACCCCGGCGGGCTCGACGCCGGATACGTCCAGAAGAGCCGCCAGCCCCGGGACGCCCGTCGTGGCGAAACGACGCAGCCCATGACGCACGAGCACCCGGTTCTCTCCTTGGAGCGGGACGAGGTCCGCCACGGTGGCCAGCGCTACCAGGTCGAGGTACGCGTGGAGTGCTCCGGTGTCCGCGCCCAGGGCCCTCCCTACGAGCTCGCACATCTTGAATGCCACGCCCGTTCCACAGAGCCCGTCGTCCGGATAGGCGCAGTCCGGTCTCTGCGGGTTCACCAGGGCCGAGGCGGGCGGCAGCGCGGCACCCACCGAGTGGTGGTCCGTGACGATCACGTCCCGGCCTTCTTCCCGCGCGCGCCGCACGGGCTCGTGCGCGACCGTGCCGCAGTCCGCGGTGAGGATCAGCGCGGCGCCGGCACGACGGGCGGCGTCCAGGCCCGCCTCCCCGAAATCGTAGCCGTCTCGCAAACGGTGGGGCACGAACGGCACCACGTCGGCCCCCAGGGCACGAAGCCATCGCGTGTACAGAGCGGTCGCACAGACGCCGTCGACGTCGTAGTCGCCGTGCACCAGGATGGTCTCGTGCCGCTCCACCGCCCGGGCCAAGCGTTCGGCGGCCCGGGTCCCGTCGGCCAGGAGCGCTGGATCGTGGAGGTGTTCGAGGAGGGGACGGAGGAATCGCTTCGCGTCGTCGGGATCCCCGTATCCCCGTCCCGCCAGAAGCGCGCAAACGGTCTCGGGGAGCCGCAGGGCATCCATCAAGCCGGCGACCGCGTCCCGGTCGGCGAGTGGGAGTGGAGCCCAGCGTGGCTCCGGGGAGACGATCACCCCTCGGAAGACTCTTCCTTCGCGTGCTCCTCCGGGGCCGCGAGGATCACGCCGCAGGCCTCGCACCGGATCAGCGTGTCCCCGTGCCGGATCTCGTTCTGAAGCTGAAGCGGGATCACGGAGAAGCAGTTGCCGCACGCCCCGTCGTACGTCATCTCGGCGACGGCCACTCGCCGGCCTCCAGAACGGATGCCCTCGTAGAGGTGGAGCTCATCTGGATCGAGATCGGAGGCGAAGCTCTCGCGCTCCTTCTGCATGCCCGCCAGCTCTTCCTTCACTCCCTTACGCTGGTCGAGAAGATCCTGCTTCTTCGGTTCCACCTGCGACTGCGCTTCACTGTACGCGGATTCCAGCTCGGCGAGCCGATCCTCCAGCTTGCGGATCTGCTCCAGCAACGTGAGCGCTTCCTGCTCCTCGTTCTGCAGAGATCGCTTGACCATGTCCAGCTCGGAGCTCACGGCGGCTTCTTCGCGCAGGTTGCGCACCGACCCGAGACGCTCCTCCAGGCGTTTGACCCGGCCACGCTTCTCTTCGGTCGCGAGCTCGATCCGCCGTTCCTCCACCTTCATCTCCTGGAGACGGTTGCGGGTCGTATTCACCTCGCTCTCCAGCAAGAGCGCCGGTTCTTCCACCTCCTCGAACAGGGGGTCGAAGTCACGGACCTGCTTCTGTGCCGCCATGATCTTCTGGTCGAGCTTCTGGAGCTCCTTGAGGTCGGTGCGCATGTGTTCGGTCATCGATCCGCTTCGTTGGGGTTCGGCTTCGCCCGGAATCTCCGGGCTGTCGTCGTCCAATCGTCCGGCCCCAGAGCGCGACGCTCTCCGGCCAACCGGACCTTCTCTTCGATCAGTGCCCGCTTCTCGTCGTCGTCGTCCGCCAGCGCCAGGCGGCGCTCGAGCTCCTGGGTTCGCCGGTCCAGCGTCGCGATCCGGATCCGCGCCACCGAATCCTCGAAGACCTTGGCCGCATGGCCCAATTCCTCGGGATCGGCGAGCAGCTCGTCGAGCCTGCGTGCGGCCACGGGATCCATCCCGGGTGGAGGACGGCGGAGCTCCGGCTCATCGAGAAGCGCCTGAAAGATGGCGCGGTAGGCGGCATCGACAAAGTCTCGCGCTGAAACGCGCTCGCCCGCACGCTCGACGAACTCCGGGCTCTTCGTCATCAGAAGGAGAAGGGTGCGCTCTCCACCCCCCGCCCTCGGAAGCCGCGGGGAGGTGGCAGGAGACGGTGGTGTCGGAGCGCCTCCGGCGTGATGCGAAGACGAAGCGTCCGCGCGTCTCAACTCGGCCTCCAGCGTCTCCCTCCGGACCCCGGTCCGATCGGCGACCTTGGCGACGTAGATGTCGCGGAGCGCCGGATCCGCCGCGGCCCGAAGTGTGGGCAGAAGCCGATCCACCGCCGAGCGGGTGCGCTCGATCGTCGAAAAGAAGTCCTTCTCCTCCAGGATCTGCAGCTTGCGGTCCAGAACATCCACCGCCTGGTCGAGGAATCCCCGTAGCCCCTCGGCGCCCTGCTGACGGACCAGAGTGTCGGGGTCCTCTCCCGGGGGTAACGTCACCACGGCGGGATGGAGCCCGTGCTCCAGGAGGACGTCGCCCGCCCGGAACGTCGCGCGCAGCCCCGCCGCGTCGCTGTCGTACAGCAGCATCACCCGGTCCGTATACCGGTCCAGGAGCCGTGCCTGGTCGGAGGTCATCGCCGTACCGAGAGGCGCGACCACGTTCTCGAAGCCGTGCGCGGCGAGCGACACCACGTCCATGTAACCCTCGACCACGAGAACGCACTCCTCCCGCCTGATGGCGTGACGGGCCCAGGACAGCCCATAGAGCGTCGTCCCCTTGTGGTAGATGGGGCTCTCCGGAGAGTTGAGGTACTTCGGCGCGTCCTTGTGGTCGCCCGGCAGGATGCGCCCTCCGAACGCCACCACCCGTCCGGAAAGTCCCTCGATGGGGAAGATGATACGTGCACGAAAGCGATCATACGGCTCCGCCGACCGCTCGCTCGTCCCAAGGAGGCCCACCTCCAGCATCAGATCTTCCTCATGCCCGAGCCTCGCCGCCGCGTCCCGCAGAGCCCGCCACTCGTCGGGGGCGTAGCCCAATCCGAACCGTTCAGCCACCTCCGCGTCGATGCCCCTTCCCTCCAGGTACCGGCGGGCCACGGCCCCTTCCCTCTCGTCCAGGAGACGCGCCCGGAAGAACTCCCGGGCGAATGCGTTCAGCTCGTAGAGCGGGCGGTGCGGATCGTCTTCGGGCCGCTGTTTGCTGACCTCCCGTACCTCCACACCACAGCGCGCTGCCACGTGCTTGACCGCGTCCACGAAGTCCAGACCCAGCCGCTCCATCACGAAGCTGAAGACGTCGCCCGACTTGCCGCAGCCGAAGCACTTGTAGAAGCCCTTCTCCGGCACCACGTAGAAGCTGGGCGTGCGCTCCTCGTGGAAGGGGCAGTTGGCCTTGAAGTCCTTGCCGGACCTCTTCAAGGGAACGTGCTCTCCCACGATATCGACGATGTCGGCGCGGGCCCGGACCTCGTCCACCACGTCGTCGGGGATCATCGGAACGCGGCCACGGTCACTCCGGCTCCCCCCTCGCCCGGTCCACCGAGACGGTGCGAACGCACGCGACGGTCACGCTCCAACAGTTCTCCCACGCGCTGGCGGAGCGCTCCGGTACCCTTCCCGTGGATGATACGCAGCTCGGCCAGGTCTTCCAGGATCGCCTCGTCGAGCGCGCGACCCAGCTCGATATCGAGCTCGTCCACGCGAAGGCCGCGGAGGTCGACCTCCAGCCGCGCCTGGTCGGGGGTGGGGCCGCTCCACCCTCCGGCGCCGGAAGTCTCGACTCGCCCAGGAGGCGCCCCTCCCTCGACCGGATCCAGATCGTGCACGGGGAGCTCGAGCCGCAGGGCACCTGCCTCCACCACGGCACGATCCTGTCGCAGCTCCACGACGGTGCCTTTGGCTCCGGTGGCGTGGACCCGGACGCGATCGCCCACGGTGAGATCTGCCGGCTCCCGCTCTCGGTCCCTCTTCGGGGTCCGCCTCTGCTGACGGCGTGCCGCCTTCTCCACGCGCTGACGCGCCCGGCGGCTCACGTCCTCGAGATCGGTGCCGGCCTCGGAGGCCTCGCGAACCTCTCGAATCGCTTCCTCGACTTCTTCACGCGCCTCCAGCAACACCCGCCTCGCCTCCTCCCGGGTGCGCGCCTCGGACGTGCGCTCCGCCTCTCGTACCGCTCGTTCCCGGCGCTGGGCATCCTCTCTCAGACGGGCGGCTTCCCGCCGTTCCCGCTCCAGCTGGGCCACGAGCTCGTCCGCCTCGCGCTCGCGACGCTCCAATCGCTCGAGGAGATCCTCCATCCGGGTCTCGCCGTGTTCGCGATACCCTTCCGCACGATTCAGGACCTCCGCGGGAAAGCCCAGGCGGCGCGCGATGGCCAGTCCGTAGCTCCGGCCGGGACGGCCCTTCACGAGCTGATAGGTGGGCTCCATGTGCTCGGAGTCGAACTGGAGCGAGGCGTTCACGATCCCGCTGGCCGCGGTGTCCAGGCGCTTGAGCTCCCCCAGGTGAGAGGACACGATGACCAGGGCACCCCGCTCCACCAACTCCTCAAGGACGGCCCGCGCCAGAGCCGCTCCTTCCGAAGGATCCGTGCCCGTGCCCATCTCGTCGATGAGCACCAGCGAGTTCCGGTCCGCTCCTCGGACAATGTCCGAGAGATTCCCGAGGTGGGCCGAGAAGGTCGAGAGGCTCCGCGCGATCGACTGCTCGTCGCCGATATCGGCGTAGAACGCCTCGAAGACGGGGAGTCGGGTGCCGCGGTCCACCGGCGGCACGACGCCGCACTGTGCCAACGCCGCAAGGAGGCCGACGGCCTTGAGGAAGACGCTCTTTCCGCCCGTGTTGGGCCCCGATACGACCAGCCCCCGCTCGCCGGGAGCGATCTCCAGGTCGAACGGAACGACCGGCCCGCCCTCCTCCCCGTCCAGCAGAGGGTGGTGTCCTCGTACGATGGTGAGGGTATCCGATCCGGGGCCGAGAATCTCCGGCACGGAGGCCCGCCAGGCGAGGGCCGTGCGCGCACGGGCGTGGAGCGCGTCGAAGTCGACGAGTGCGTCGAGCGCCCCCATCAGGGCGTTTCGAGCCGGTCGCAGGTCATCCGAGAGGGCCCCCAGCACCCTGCGGATCTCGCGCCCTTCCTCACGCTCCAGGTCGCGGAGCTGATTCATCAACTCGACCGCGACGGGCGGCTCCACGAAGACGGTCGCTCCGGTATGCGACTCGTCGTGGACGATGCCGCCCACCTCCCCCCTTCCTTCCCGACGCACGGGAATGACATACCGTCCTTCCCGGATCGACACCGACGCATCCGCCACGATGTAGCGTTCCGGCAGAGTGCGCATGTAGGCCTCGAGCTTCCGCACGACACGCCCGTGCGCGCCCTTGAGGCGATCGCGGATGCGCTTAAGCTCCCTGGAGGCCGTGTCCAGAACATGGCCCTCGCTGTCCACCGAACGTGTAAGCAGGTCCTCGGCATCACGATCCGCGTACAACAGCTCACGCAGCGTGCGTAGTTCGGGCCAGTCGTCCGCGCACCCGTCGAGCTCGTGGCCGAGCAGGCGGGACGCGGCCAGCAAGGTCCCAAGGCCGTGGAGCTGCGCGGGCTCGAGCACCGATCCGACCGCACCGAGATCACTCAGGGCGGCGCGAGCGTCCGGTATTGCGGGCACAGCCCAGGAAGGCTTCTCGTCGATGAACCGCATCACGGCGCCGACCCGTGCCAACTCGGAACGCACTGAGGCCGCCTCCGTGGAGGGGACCAGACCGCGGACGCGCTCGGCGCCGAGCGTCGAGGACGCACGTCCAGCGATCCGTTCGAGCACGCGGGAGAACTCGAGGACCTCGAGCGCGTGCCTACTCATCTGTGCCGAAAGGCTGCCCAGGAACGAAGTACGGGCGCCGGCTGTCTCGCCGCGCCCGCGCCTGTCGTCTGGACGGCGGAGCCCCTCGAGGCTCCTCGCCTTCCCTTCGGGTCACTTCCCCAATTCCTCACGTACGATCCGGTTCGCGTCCTTGCCATCGTAGCGACCTCGGATCTGCGGCATGATCCGGCCCATCAGCGGACCCATCTGATCCACGCCGTCCGCGATGGCCTCGCGGATCAGGGCGCGCACTTCGCCCTCCGTGAGAAGCTCCGGGAGGTAGGCCTGGAGCACTTCCGCCTGGGCCTCTTCCACTTGGGCGAGCTCTTCGCGCCCCCCCGACCGCATCTGATCCGCGGCGTCCTTGCGCTGCTTGATCGCCTTGCTGATCACCTGGACGACGCCATCGTCGTCCAGACTCCCGCCTGAGTCGATCTCGCGGTTGCGAATGTCGGAACGGATGGTGGACAGAACGAGGACGCGCGCCTTGTCTCGCGCCTTGCGCGCTTCAACGAGGTCGGCCTGGATACGGCTCTTGAGGTCGGTGGACACGGTTCTGCTTCTCGGTCTCCCGGGGTCGTCGCGGGCTCGGGACACCACCCGCGGGTCGAAGCTACCCCGTGGGCCCGGAAACGGTCAACGACGGTCGGTCCCGCTCAACCCGGAGGCCAGCCCATCGCCCGCCCACCCATCAGGTGGAGGTGGATGTGCGGCACGGTCTGGCCCCCGTCGCTACCCACGTTGAGCACCGCGCGGTAGCCGCCGTCGGCCAGACCTTCGTCCCGAGCGAGGTCCCGCGCCGTGAGGAGCATGCGCCCGAGGAGCTCCCGGTGGTCCTCACCCGCCTCCTCCAACGACGAGACGTGCTCCCGCGGCACCACGAGGATGTGGACGGGAGCCTGGGGGTTGATGTCCCGAAACGCCACCAGTGCGTCGTCCTGGTGGACCAACGTGGCCGGGATGCGGCCCGCCGCGATGCTGCAGAACAGACAATCCGGCTCGGTCACTTCTTCGCGCCTCCATTGGGGTGTGGGGGGAGAAGCCTGATGGTTCCCTCCCACCCGATCATGGTGGAGGGTGGGACCACGCGCAACGCGCACACGAGTCCGCGCGTTCTGTCGTCGCGAACCATGAAGCGTGTCGATGTCCCAGCGGACCATGGTGGTGCCCATCCTGGAGGATCACCTTGGCCATTCGACCCCGATTCCTCACACGGGTGACCTACCTGGGAGGCCGACATGCACGAGATCCTGCACCACGCGGAGACGGCCCTTCGCCGCCACCCCGCGCCTGCCCTACGACTGCACGAGCTGTTGCGCCTGGTCCGTGAGAGCACCTCGAACCAGAGCCTCGACGGACGGCTGCTCCGCACCCTTCTGGAGGAGCACCCGGAGCGCTTCCGCATTCTTGATCCCTGGCAGGGGCCGTGGAGGTTCGCGGGCATCGCACGGGATGCCGGCGAAGAAGGCGACGATCCCTGGGTGGTCGTGATCACCGATCCCGGAGACCAGGACCTGGTGGACCCGCGGCCTGCCGCGCGGCTGCGTGAGAGCGTCCGTTGGGTGGCGCGTGGCGTCGATCCGCGGTCCAGGAGGGAGCTTGCCCGATGGCACGCCCTGATGATGGCGTCCGGCGAAGCCCGTGTGATCCTGTTGCGCCGGGCCGCCTGAGCACTCGCCCAGGCAAAGGCGGCCCGGCCTCCGGCCTCACTCGGACCGAACGAACAGCCCGGACATCCAATCTCCATCCGCGTCACTCTCGCGAAGCTGAAAGCCGGCCGCCTCGGTATCGCGGAGCATGTCCGGCCACTCCTCTCGGGTGATGCCCGACAGGATCAACCATCCACCCGGCCGGATCGCCGCGTGGAACCCGGGAAGGAGTGGGCGCAGGGTACCGGTCTCGATGTTCGCGACCACGCCGTCCCTGGGGCCGAGATCGGCGAGGGCCTTGGCGTCCGCCCACACCGCCGCACAATCCACGCGGTCGGCCACTCCGTTGCGCTCGAGGTTCTCGGTCAGCGCCTCGCAGGCGAGAGGATCACCCTCCACGGCGACCGCGCCGGCGGCTCCGAGCTTCACGGCGGAGATCGAGAGGATGCCGGAGCCGGCTCCGATATCCAGGAGGCGAGCCCCCTCCACGCCTACGCGATCGAGTAGCCGGAGGCATCCCCGGGTCGTGCCGTGCTCCGCCGTTCCGAACGCCATCCCCGGGTCGATCACCACGACCACGTCGCCCGGCTTCGGGTCGGGATCCATCCACGAAGGTGTCACGATCAGATGCCCCGTGATCCTCCGGGGCGCCAAGCCACGCTTCCAGCTCTCCGCCCAGTCCTCGTGCAAGTGCCAGCGCGTGCGCACCTCCACGTCGGCGACGCCGGACAGATGGGCCAAGCGGTCGCGCGCCTCTTCGATGAAGCGCTCCACGTCCTCAGGCTCGGGCACATGCGTAAGATACCAGCCGTCTTTCTCCTCGACGGCGCGGCCTCCGAGCGAGAGGAGTCCCTCGGCGAGAAGAGAACCCTGCTCTCCCTCTGGGGGACTCCGAACCCCCATCTCGAGCCAACGGCGGGGGGATGGGCCCATCAGCCGGTGAAGGCCTCCTTCACACGCGACCAGAAGCCCTTGTGTGACCGGCGACCCACATGCTCGGGTGGAGCGCTCTCGATCTTCCGCAACCGCAGGAGGAGCTCCTCCTGCTCGTCCGTGATACGGTCCGGCGTCCAGACCAGGACGCGCACGAGTTGGTCTCCACGGGCTCGGCCGTTGAGCTCGGGTAGGCCCAGTCCTCGCAGACGGAGCAACTCACCGCTCTGGACGCCCGCGGGCACGGTCACGCGGGCGCTCCCCTCTATGGTGGGGATCTCCACCTCTTCCCCGAGCGCGGCCTGCGCGAACGTGACCGGCAGCTCGTAGACCAGATCGGCTCCGTCCCGATGGAAGCGTGGATCCTCCTGGACCTCGAGGAGCACGACCAGGTCGCCTCGCGGGCCACCTCGCGGGCCCACGCTCCCCTGACCCCTCAGGGTGAGGAAGTTGTCCGACGTCACCCCGGCCGGGACCTCGACCTCGACCTCGCGCTCCCGGCGAATGCGTCCATCTCCGCGGCACGCCGCGCAGGGCCGCTCGATCACCCGCCCTTCCCCACCGCAGGAGCGGCAAGGCTGGACGCTCACGAACTGACCGAAGACCGACCGCTGGACATGGCGCTCCTCGCCCGACCCTCCGCACACGTTGCAGACAGTGGGCTCGGTGCCGCCCTCGGCACCCGTACCACCGCACTCCTCGCACGGCTCGAGGAGCGAAACCCGCAGCGTCTTCTTAACGCCGCTCGCGACGTCCTGTAGCGTCAGAGGGAGCCTGAGACGTACGGTCTGGCCCTTGCGATGGGCCGATCGGCTCGAGCGCGCGCCCCGCATGCCGAACAGGTCCTCGATGCCAGAGAAGCCCCCGAAGTCACGCATGAATATCTCGAGCGCGTCGGCGAAGTCGAAGCCTCCGCCGAAGCCACCGGGTCCGGGCCCGCCACGCAGCCCCTGCTCGCCGAAGCGGTCGTAGGCGGCGCGGCGTTCCGGTTCGCGCAGCACCTCGTAGGCCTGCGTGATCTCCTTGAACCGTTCCTCCGACTCCTTGGAGCCGTCGTTGCGGTCCGGATGATGCTTCAACGCGAGCTTGCGGTACGCCTTCTTGATCTCCTCGGTGTCTGCTGAACGCGAGACACCGAGCAGCTCGTAGTAATCGGCCATATGGGGCTAAAGATCTCCGTCAGGTCCCGAGAAGCCGCGACACCAGGGTGGACGTGTAGTCCACGATCGTCACTACCTTCTCGTAAGGCATGCGAGTCGGGCCGATCACGCCAATGACTCCTTTGAGCCCTTCGACCCTGTATTCGGCCGTGACCAGCGTGAACTCAGCGAGGTCGAGCACGTCATTCTCGCCCCCGATCGTGATCTTGAGCTGGCCCCGGTGCTCGCGGTTACCCATCGCACGGGCCAGAAGGTCCCGTCGCTCCGTCAGCTCTATGAGCCCTTTGAGCCTTGCTCCGCTCTCGAATTCGGGTTGAGCCGCCAGGACGCTCGCGTTCCCGAGGTGGATCTCCGTGGCGTCGAGCTTCTGCAGGTCGAACAGCTCGGCGCCGGACTGGACGAAGATATTGAGAAGCTCGTCGGCGCCGTGCTCGCCGCTGTGGGCATCGCGGAGACGCTCCGGGAGGGTACGCCGGATCTCGTCGAGGGACAGCCCGCCCAGTCGCTCGTTGAGGACGAGCATCAGGGTCACCAACGTGTCCGGCGGGACCTCGACGGGCACGTCGACGTAGACCGTGCGCACGACCCCGCCCCGGATCGTCGCCACCAGAAGGACCTTGCTCGTAGAGACCTGGATCAGCTCCAGCTTCTCCAGGATCGCGGACTCCAGGTGCGGAGCGACGGCGATGCCGAGCTCGTTCGAAATCAGGCTGAGGGCGCGCGTCGCGTGATGAATCAGCTGCTCGACCGCCGAAGTCCCGGCGGCCCCGAGCTCGCGCGCCAAGATCTCCTGGTCCGCGAGCGAGAGGATGGACGGCTCCATGAGCTGATCGACGAAGAAGCGGTACGCCAGGTCGGTGGGCACGCGTCCGGCGGAGGTGTGGGGGTGCAGGAGATACCCCTTGTCCTCCAGGTCGCTCATGGTGTTGCGCACGGTGGCGGCAGACACACCGAGATCGAAGCGGCGGGAGACATTGCGGCTCCCCGCCGGCTCGGCGGTCTCCACGTAGGTGCGGACCACGGCCTCGAGGACCTGGCGCTCTCGCTCGCTCAGGTCCTTCCCGGCCAGCCCTCGTTCGTATGCGTCAGTCATGCCAGTCTCGAAAATCGGCCCGGCGCCCCGAAAGCTCAAGTCGGTGGAAGGTCGTCCAGCTCGATCGCGAGTCGATCCAGAAGCAGCCAGCCTTCGGCAGTCAGGCGCACGGCGCGCTCCGTCAGGACGGCCAAACCGTCCTCTTCCCAACGTGCCACGCGGCTCCTTCCGCCGTCGGAGAGTTCGCCGAGCGGAAGTCCCGCGGCCGTGCGCAACGCCAACCAGACCCGCTCCAGGCGAGCCTCATCGGCGCCCACGCTCTCGCGACCGTCCTCCGGCAACTTCCCCGACATCGCCTTCCGGCTGTATGCGTTCCAGTCCCGGAGGTTCCAGCGCCGCAACGGATGGGCGTAGCTGTGGGCGCCGTTGCCCAACCCCAGATAGGGGCGACCGTCCCAGTACACGGCGTTGTGCCGCGACGCCCTGCCCGGGCGCGCGAAGTTGGAGACCTCGTAGTGCTCGAAGCCAGCCGAACCCAGCACATCCGCGGCGAGCAGGAACTCCTCGCGGTACTGTTCTTCGTCGACGGCGGGTGCCCGCCCCTCGCGGACCGCCCTGCCGAGCGGCGTCGCTTCCTCCACGGTGAGGCCGTAGAGGCTCACGTGGTCCACGTCCAGGCTCAAGGCCTGCTCCAGGTCGGCGCGCCACGAACGCCCCAGCCCGGGCGGCAGCCCGAAGATGAGGTCCACGCTCACGTTGTCGAAGCCCGCCCGGCGGGCCCGGTGCACCGCCGTTCCGGCCCCATCGGGCCCGTGGAGACGGCCCATCCAACGTAGGGCCTCCGGGTGGAAGCTTTGCACGCCGAAACTCACCCGATTCACGCCAGCCTCCCGCCACCCGGCCGCGACGTCGGGCGTGAAGCTCTCCGGGTTGGCCTCCGCCGTCCATTCCAGCCCCGGTGACGATACGCGCCCGGACCCCAGGACTCCGGCGAGGCCCTCCATCGCCTCCGCACCCAGGAGGGACGGAGTGCCGCCGCCCACGTACAGGGTCTCGAGCGCTTCACCGATGCCGAACGTCCCTTCCGCCTCCACCGCGCCTACCTCGCCGGCCAGCGCCGAGAGCCACTCCGTCGAGCCGCCGGTGCGGCGCACCTGGACGGCGAAGTCGCAGTATGTACACCGCCGCGCACAGAATGGAGCGTGCACATAGACGGAGTGAACCGTCACCGGTTCGGCCATCGAGTCCTCAGCCGGCCAGACGGAAGCGCATTCCAGGCTTCTGCTCCACCCGCCCCTGGACCTCGAGAGTCGTCAGAAGCGCGAGTGTGCTGCCCACGTCGAGGCCGAGGCGGTAGGCCACCTCGTCCACATGAACGGCCCCCCCGTCGAGCACCGACAGGACCCGTCCCGCGTCCCCACCCGGACGATTCGGCGCGACCGAGTCCGCAGCTTCGGACTCGCCGAGAATCTCACTCAGAAAGCCGTCGATCGACACCAGTACTCGGGCCCCGTCCTGGAGGAGCCGGTTGCTCCCCTCGCACGCCGGCTGGTCGATGGGACCGGGCACTGCGTAGACGTCCAGCCCCAGATCCAGCGCGTGGTCGACCGTGATGAGGGCGCCGCTGCGCCGTCCCGCCTCGACGACCACGACCGCTCGCGACATCGCGGCGAGCACCCTGTTGCGGCGGGGGAAGTGGTAGGGAAGCGGGTCCGTACCAGGCGGGAACTCACTGATCAACAGCCCGTGATCGAGGATTCTGCGGAAGAGCCGGGCGTGCGAGCGCGGATAGGGTCGGTCGGCTCCGCAGCCGAGCACGGCCACCGTCGGGCCCTGCACCGCGACGGCGCCCCGGTGGGCCGCTCCGTCCACCCCTAGGGCCAGTCCGCTCACGACGGGAACGCCGGCCCCGGCGAGCGCTCGGCCGAGCCGGGTCGCCACGTCCCGCCCCCTCGCGGTGGCGCGCCGCGACCCGACCACCGCCACGCCCCGCATGGCCAGCAACTCCGCACGGCCCCTCAGGAAGAGCACGAGGGGCGGGTCCGCGAGATTCAGCAGGTCGGGGGGATACGCGTCGTCACCGAGGACCACGATCTCCATGCCCAGGCGCTCGGCCAGGGCGAGCCCTTCGACCACGCGTGCCGTAGCCTCCCGATTGGACCGGGCGGACGCCGCGGTGGAGCCGGCCAGAGCGGCGAACGGCCGGGCCGGAGCGGTCATCGCCGCATGCGCGGAGCCGAACCTCCTCACCAGCTTGCGCACGGTGGCGGGCCCCACGCCGGGTAGGCCATCCAGGCTGAGCAGCGCCATGATCTCGCGGCGCCGGCGCTCCGGTACGATGCTCGATAGACCAGGATCGCTCACCACACGTCCTCGTCCTCTGCATCGGCACTCTCCGCCCTCCGACTCCTCTCCCAGAGGGCCTCGAGCAACTCCGGCACCCCCCGCCGCGCCACCGACGACAGGAGGTACGTCCCCCAGGCCTCCGGAGCCCGGACGACCGGAGGTGCCTGGTCGGGCGGCAGCAGATCCGCCTTGGTCAGCACCAGGCAGTGGGGCGTCCGGGCCAACAGAGGCGCGTAGGCCGAGAGCTCGGCACGGAGGGACTCGTACTCGGCCTGGGGATCCGGAGCATCGACGGGTACCATGAGGGCGAGCGTCCGGGTGCGCTCGATGTGGCGCAGGAACTGGTGCCCGAGGCCCTTGCCCTCGTGCGCGCCCTCGATGATCCCCGGGATGTCCGCGATGACGAAGCTCCGGAAGTCCGAGAGCTGCACGACCCCGAGGTTGGGCGTGAGCGTCGTGAACGGATAGTCGGCGACCTTGGGCCGAGCGGCCGTCACCGCCGCAAGAAACGTCGACTTGCCCGCGTTGGGCTCGCCCACGAGCCCCACGTCGGCGATGAGCTTGAGCTCGAGGCGCACGTTGCGGACCTCTCCCTCCCCGCCGCGCTCCCACCGGCGGGGTGCCTGCTCCGTGGCGGTGGCGAAACGGGCGTTGCCCCGGCCGCCCCGGCCGCCCCTGGCGATCACCGCGCGCTGGCCGTCCTCGAGGAGCTCGCCGAGCAACTCATCGGTGTCGGCATCGACGGCCATCGTGCCCGGGGGCACCTTGAGCACCAGATCCTCCCCGGACCGTCCAGTCTTGTTGCTCCCCTCACCGTGTTGCCCCCTGTCCGCCTGATAGCGACGGCGGTAGCTGTAGTCCAACAGGGTGGAGAGCTGCGCGTCGACCTCGAGGATCACGTCGCCGCCCTTCCCGCCGTCGCCGCCCGAAGGGCCTCCCCGAGGCACGCCCTTCTCTCGCCGGAAGGCTTCCGCTCCGGAGCCGCCGTCGCCCGCTCGCACCTCGATGACCGCCCGATCGATGAACATGCTGGCCCCTTGGAGCTTCTATGGAGCTTCTATTCCCGACCCGCATCCGGGTCCGAGGATCCTCGGAGGAAACGCTCGTGCACCGCCCTCCACGTCTCCCGGGCGCTTGCCTCCGCCGCGGGTCCACTCCCCTCGTACGCGATCCCGAGGGCTTCCTCGACCTGCCCCGGCGACGCCCCCACCCGAAGGGCGCCCCGTACGTGGGCGTAGAGCTGGCGGGGCACGTCCAGCACGGCCAGCAACGCCGCCACGCAAAGCTCGCGTGTCATGAGGTCCAGCCCGGGTCGGCCCAGCACACGCCCGTAACCTTCCTCCACCATCCACCGAGCCAGGTCGGGGTGCAGCTTCCCGACGTTGACCCTCAGACGCTCCCAGGGACGGCCGTAGATCGTACTTCCCAACTCATCTCCCCGGCGCGCGCAGTGCTCGGCATCCTCGACCAACGGCGCCGGTCCCTCGCCGGTGAGCTCCCTCCAGACCGAGAAGCCTCCCAGGGCCGCCGGATAGCCGACGAAGAGGTAGCTCTGTAGGATCACCTCCTCGACCTCGGCGGGCTCGGCATCCCGCAGTGCGTCTCGCAGGGCCATCCCGAGGCGCCGTTCATCGCGCGCGGCCAGCGCCACCGAAACGCCGACCAATGCCCGCTCTCGTTGCGTGAGGTTGCCCTTCGCTCTCAAGTGAACACCCACCGCCGAGCCGCGGGAATGACGCGCCGGGACGCCCGGGCCACGGCCCGTCGATGCCTGGGACGGGCCCGCACCGGGCTCGGCGTCCTCGCGGGGCGACTCAGGAGCCCGCGGCCCCGTCTCCCCCGGCAGCCGAGACCTTCCGAATCAGAGCGGCCGGGTCGGTGACGCCGTGGAGCAGGTCCAGCGCACGAGCCAGCGCCTGATCGTACTTGCGCATCTGCTCGAACTCGCCCTTCTGCCCCCACGCCTGCAGCGCGATCTCGCGTTCGAGGTGGTACCGCACGAAGCGCCGGGCAGCCAGAAAGTCCCCGTGGCCGACCGTCACGTCCCACTCCGGCAGCGCGCGGTAGAAGCGCTCGAGATCCGCGTTGGTCAGGGAGAACCCCTCCCGCAGGCCGGGATGATTCTGGACGTAGCGCACCGCATAGTTGAAGAGCGCCACGTTGAACGCTCCCGCCTGACGATAGAGACCCTGGACACCCCGCTCTTCCGACGGGCTCAGCACATCTGGAGCGACATAGACGTCCGGCGGGATGCCTCCGCCGCCGTAGAGCGTTCGCCCGCCTTTCGACTTGAACGTGGGGCGTCCCTCGATGTCGCGGGTCTCCGCGATCTGGCCGGACAGCGTCAGGTCGTGGTCCTTCCCCTCGGCCACGCGCTGGCTGTCAGGCTTCTGGATGCCGCGTCCCACGGGTGTATACCAGTGGGCCGTGGTCAGTTTGAGCACGTTTCCACCGCTCAGCTGATAGAGGCTCTGAACGACGCCCTTTCCGTACGTGCTCTGTCCGACGAGCACGGCGCGGTCGTTGTCCTGCAGCGCCCCCGAGATGATCTCCGCTGCCGACGCGCTTCCTCCGTCCACCAGAATCACCACCGGCAGCCCCGGATACACGTCGGGATGCTGGGCGACGTACTTGTCGTTCTGATCCGGCGTCCGCCCACGGGTCTCGACGATTCCGTCACCCTGGTCGAGGAAGAGGTCCGAGACAGCCACGCCTTCGTCCAGAAGGCCTCCCGGATTATTGCGCAGGTCGAGGATGAGGCCCTGCAGGCCGCCCAGGCTCTTCAGCGAGTCCACGGCGGCACGGATCTCCTTGGACGAGGTCTCTCGTACGGTCTGGAACGGTACGTAGCCGATATGACCGGACGAAGCGCCGTCACCGTCCTTCAGCATCAACGCGAACGGAACCGCCTTGAGCTGGATCGCCGCCCGTTTCAAGGTGAAGGGAATAGGATCGTCGACACCGGGACGAAGCATCTTCACGTGGACTTCGGTGCCCGGCTTGCCGCGCAGCAAGTCCACCACCGCATTGGTATCCAGCTCGGTGACATCCTTGCCGCCGACCTCATAGAACTGATCGCCGGCCCGAATGCCCGCACGCGCGCCCGGGCTGCCCGGAATGGGGCTCACGACCGTGACCTGACCGTTGCGCTTGATGACCTCGAGACCGACCCCGCCGTAGTTGCCCTCCGTGCGGATCCGAAGGTCCTCGTATTCGGAGGCGGGCATGAAGACCGAGTACGGGTCGTGTAGATCCTGGATCATCCCGTCGATGGCCGAGTCGTAGAGCTTGGTCTCGTCCACCGAGTCGACGTAGCTCGACTCGACGCGGTCCACGACTTCCTGGAACACGCGGACCTTCGTGTAGACGTTCTCCGACCGGTCGACGCCACGCTGGAGGAGCCAGCCACCCGTGACCGCGGAAACGGCCACGACCAGCAGCGGCACCATGGTTCCTCTTCGTACGCTCACCTTCGCTCCTCCCTGCGTGACGACCTCATCCCTCTACCCCCCCTATACGCTTACCCTAAACCCCGCGATGGGCGAAGGTTTCCGGGAATGCGTCCACCAGCACGGCCCGGATGCGTCCCTGCACCTCGTCCGGCGAGCCCAGGCCGTCCACCACCCGGATCCGCGGATCGCCGTTGGCCAGCGTCAGGTATCCTCCGTGAACACGCAGGAGGAAGACGTCCCCCTCCTGCTCGATCCGATCCCGATCCAACTCGTTCACCCGCTGGCGGTTGATCCCGTCAGCCACGGGAACGTCCAGCAGAACGGTCAGATCCGGCTCGAGCCCCCCGGTCGCCAGCGCGATGGCACGGCGGACCTCTTCGAGCGGGAGCCCCCGTCCATAGCCCTGATAGGCGAGCGTCGACAGATCGAAGCGGTCGGCCACGACGACCCGGCCCGAAGCCAGCGAAGGCCGAACCACGTCGCGCACGAAGGCCGCCCGGGAGGCGAGGTAGAGGAAGAGCTCGGAGGCTGCGGGCATCTCCAGGTCGGTACGGCCGAGCACCACCTCGCGCACCGCCTCGCCCACGGCGGTGCCGCCCGGCTCGCGGGTGACCAGATGGTCGACCCCGAGCGCGTCCATCCAGGCCGAAAGGAGGGTGGCCTGGGTCGTCTTGCCCGACCCCTCGCCACCCTCCAACACGATGAATCGTGCGCTCACGTTCTCGCCGGCTCCTCGGTTCCCTTACGGGTAGTAGTCGACCCCGAGGTGCGTGATCTGCTCCTCACCCATCATCCACCGGAGCGTGTTCTTCAGCTTCCAGTGCTGGATGAACAGATCGTGCTCCGGATACAGGCCCGGGGCGGTCTGCGGGCTCTTGAAGTAGAACGAGAGCCACTCCTGGATCCCCTTCAGCCCTGCGCGCGAGGCGAGGTCCATGAAGAGCGCCAGGTCGAGCACGATAGGCGCGGCCAGGATCGAGTCACGGCAGAGGAAGTCCACCTTGATCTGCATCCCGTAGCCCATCCACCCGAAGATGTCGATGTTGTCCCAGCCCTCCTTGTTGTCGCCACGCGGCGGATAGTAGTTGATCCGCACCTTGTGGTAGAGCTTGCCGTAGAGGTCGGGGTACGTGTCCGGCTGGAGGATGTGCTCCAGCACGCCGAGCTTCGAGACCTCCTTGGTCTTGAAGGACTCCGGGTCGTCGAGCACCTCGCCGTCCCGGTTGCCGAGGATGTTGGTGCTGAACCACCCGTTCAGCCCGAGCATCCGGGTCTTGAAGCCCGGGGCCAGGATGGTCTTCATCAGGGTCTGGCCCGTCTTGAAGTCCTTCCCGCCGATCGGCACGCCCTTCTCCACGGCCAGGTTCTCCAAGCGCCGCGAAGTCGGCCGACAGGTTCGGCGCCCCGTTCGCGTAGGGGATGCCCTCCATGATCGCGGCGTAGGCGTAGAGCTGGCTCGGAGCGATCGAGGGATCGTCGTCCTCCATCCCCTTCTCGAAGCTCTCGAGGGTCTCGTGC
Source organism: uncultured Gemmatimonadales bacterium (assembly GCA_963751265.1). GTDB lineage: Bacteria > Gemmatimonadota > Gemmatimonadetes > Longimicrobiales > Gaopeijiaceae > SZUA-318. Next base: position 310,678 of record CAVVTU010000013.1, read on the forward strand.
ACCGGCGCGGGCCGGACGTAGATCTCGGTGGACCCGCACCACACCATCACCAGCCGGTCGCAGTCGTGCTCCTCCTTGAAGCGCCGGATGTCGGCGCGGATCTGCTCGGCGAGCTCCCTCTTGTTCGCGCCCTTCTTGACGTTGGGTCCGTTCAGCTTCTTGACGTAGGCGGTGTCGAAGGCCGCCGGCATGGGCTTGATGGAGGACAGGAAGTCCTTGATCGGCTCGAGGTGCTCCGTGCGAAGCACGCCCGCGTTGACCGCGCTCGCGTAGCCGTCGTCGGGGATCGGATCCCAGGCCCCGAACACCAGGTCGTCGAGCCCGCCAGGGGCACGAAGTCCTTGATGAGCGGACGTGTGCCCATCGGTGCGCTTGCCCAGGCGGATGGTGGCCATCTGGGTCAGGCTGCCGAACGGCTTGGCCAGGCCGCGCCGGGCGGACTCCACGCCGGCGACGAAGGTGGTCGCCACCGCCCCGAAGCCGGGCAGGAGGACGCCGAGCCGGCCGGATGGCCGGGCGGATCTCTGAAGGTTGCTTCACTGAAATCCCTCGTTTCGGATTGGGGTCACGTGCTCAAGAAGGGAGGATGATGCGGCTCTGGGCGCCTTCCTGGAGCCCCCGGGCCATCGTCTCGTTCACCTTGTACATCACCTTCTCGAAGTTGGCCTGGGCCGCCACCAGCTTCTGGAACTCGGACTTCCCCTGGAGCGCCTCGGCCGCGTCGTTGTAGGCCTGTTTCACTTCGTCCTCGGGCTCTTTCCCGGCCCTGAGAGAGGCCTCGAGGCGCCCCTCGAGGTCCCGAAGCTTGTTGCGCAGCTCCACGAGCTCACGCTCGCCGTCCACGGCCTCGCTCGCTCGCTGCAGCGCCTGGTATTCGTCCGTGCGCGCAAGCGCCGCGCCCAGATCCTTCGCCATGTCGTAGATGCCTGCCATGCCCTCTTCCTTGCCTTTTCAGCAGGGTGAACCGACGCCCTCGTCCGATCACCCTTCAGGTCACGTCCCGGCCCGCTCGCCGCGCCAGGACCATGCGCTCGCGGCCGGTGAAGTCCCGCCGTACGCGCACGTCGTCGTATCGTCCCGCTTCCTCCACCAAAGCCACCACCGGCCCCGACTGCTCCACCCCGATCTCTAGCGCCAGGAGGCCTCCCGCCCCCAGGTGGCCTGCCGCGCCCGAGATGATGGCGCGCAGCACCGTCATGCCGTCCGGACCACCGGCCAGCGCCAACGCTGGCTCCCACTCGCCGACCTCGGGCTGGAGCGCCTCCAGCGCGGCGTCCGTCACATAGGGAGGATTCGAGACCACGAGGTCGAACATCTCCTCCGCTCCCAGCGCGTCGAAGAGCTCACCCTCGCGCCATTCGATTCTCTCCTGCAGACCCGATGCCAGGGCGTTCTCCCGGGCGAGGGCCAACGCGTCGGCCGAGACGTCCGTGGCCACGACCCGGTCGAACGGCCCTTCGAGCGCGAGCGAGAGCGCGATGGCGCCGGCGCCCGTGCCCAGATCCACGGCCGAGAGGTCGTCCCTGCCCGTCGCACGCGCCCACGTCAGGACCTCGTCCACCAATACCTCGGTCTCGGGCCTGGGAATGAGCGCGCGCCGATCGACGTTCAACTCGAGCTCGCGGAAGGCCGCCCGCCCGAGAATGTACTGGAGAGGCTCTCTGTTCGCCCGTCGCAGGAGCAGAGGCCGAAAGCGGTCGAGCTCCTCGGCGGTCAGCGGCCGGTCGAACTGCAGGTAGAGCTGCAGCCGCTCGATGCCGAGCGCCCCGGCCAGCAGGTGCTCGGCGTCGAGGCGGCCGCGCTCGACCCCCTTCGACTCCAGATACCCACCGCTCCAGCGCATGAGCCGCAGCACGCTCCAGACCTGACCCTCACGCCCCTGGCCGGAGACGGTCGGGCCGCCGCCACCCGTGCTCGCGGTCATGGAGCTCACGTCTGGCCCGCCAGACGCTCTTCCTCCTTGGCGAGGCGGAGAGCGGAGATCAGCTCCTCCAGGTCGCCGTCGAGCACGTCGGAGAGCCGGTACAGGGTGAGCCCGATGCGATGGTCCGTCACCCGGCTCTGGGGGAAGTTGTACGTGCGGATCTTGGCCGACCGGTCGCCCGGTGCCGACCTGTGTCTTGCGCTCTCGGGCGCGCTCGGCCTCCTTCTCCGCGATCATCCGGTCGAGAAGGCGGCTGCGCAGCACCTTCAAGGCCTTGGCCTTGTTCTTGTGCTGAGACTTCTCGTCCTGGCACGTCACGACGAGCCCGGACGGAAGGTGGGTGATGCGGACCGCGGAGTCGGTGGTGTTGACCGACTGCCCGCCCGGTCCCGACGACCGGAAGACGTCGATGCGGAGGTCGCCCGGGTCGATCTTCAGGTCCACCTCCTCGGCCTCGGGCAGAACGGCCACGGTCGCCGCCGAGGTGTGGATCCGGCCCTGGCTCTCGGTCTCGGGCACTCTCTGGACCCGGTGCACCCCGGACTCGTAGCGTAGCCGCCCGTAGGCGCCCCGGCCCCGGACCGTGAAGATCGACCTCCTTGATCGAGTCCGGGAATGCCCTCCGAGAGGCTCAGCAGCTCGACGCTCCAGCCCTCCCGCTCGGCCAGGCGCTGGTACATGCGCATCAGATCCGACGCGAAGAGCCCGGCCTCGTCGCCGCCGGTCCCGGCGCGGATCTCCACCACCGCCGCCCGGTGCTCCAGGGGATCCTTCGGAATCAGCAGCTCTCGTGCACGCCCCGAGAGCCTCTCGATACGCTCCTCGAGCTCGGACAGCTCTTCCTCGGCCATCGCGCGCATCTCGTCGTCCTCGGCCTCGAGAAGCTCCACCGTGCGCCGGTGCTCGTCGAGGGCCTGGCGCAGCTCACGGGCGGTGCCTACGACGTCCTCCAGGTGGGCCCGCTCCTGTCCCAGATCCCGAAGCTTGTCGGGATCGGAGTGCACCTCCGGACGGGCGAGGGCTTCGTCCACCCCGGCGAAGCGCTCCTCCGCCTCCTGGAGGCGTCGATCGAGGAGTGGGTCCAAGGTGGGGGATTTCATGGAAGCTGGAGACGTAGGCTCCGAGGGAACCTCTTCTCAGGGGCCTGTCCGAAGGAGGGGGCGGGCGGGAAGCTCGCCCACCGCCTCACTTTGCGGCGACGTTCCCGTACTTCTTCTTGAACCGATCGACGCGGCCGGCGGTGTCGACGAGACGCTGCTTGCCCGTGTAGAAGGGATGACACACCGAGCAGATCTCGACGTGAATCTCTTCGACCGTGGACATCGTCTCGACCCGATTGCCGCAGGCGCAGGTGACGATCGCTTTCTTGAACTCAGGATGGATATCCTGCTTCATGTTCTACTCCGCGGGCCGAATTGGAACGGGCCTGGGCGCCCTGAGGCCCCTGGCCCGGTAGGTCCGACTGACGTCGCCGCATGCCCGGGCGACGTACCTCTATAGCCCGGAAAACTTAATCGTGCCCGCCGGACGGGTCCAGGGTGGGCGCTCGACGACCCACCCAGAGGGAGACCAACACGAGCAGGAGCGCCGCCAGCGCCGAGCCGTCGCCCACCACGTCGCCGAACCGGGTGTAGAGGGTGCGCACGTCGCTCGTGTAGACCGTGGCGACGCGCGTGGCCGCCTGGAAGAGCGGCGTCGCATCGTGGATTCGGCCAATGGGATCGACGAACATGCTGATCCCGGTGTTGGCCGCACGGGCCACCCCGACCCGGTTCTCGATGGCACGCATGACCATATGCGCCGGATGCTGCCAGAGAGCCGTCGTACGGGCGTACCACGCCCTGCGTCCATACCAGGCGTCGTTGGTGATGTTGAGCAACACGTCGGCGCCCTCGAGCCGGAAATGTCGCGAGCCTTGGGGATACGAGGACTCGTAACAAATGAGCACACCGTACGCCGTCCCGTGCACGTAGGCGAGCGGCCAGCCCTTCCCCACCCCGAACCTCCCGAAGTACTGGAGCCCGCGGAGCCAGCTTCCGGGCACCCAGGGGACGCGCTCGACCATCGGCACCAGGTAGTGCTTGTCGTACTCCCAGTCCGAGAGCTCACGCGGCCTCATCAGGAACGCGGAGTTGTAGGGGATGTAGCCGCCGTGACCGTCCGCGCTGAAACCGAGGGCCCCGAACAGGATCGGTGCGTCGAGGTCCCGGCTGTAGTGATTGAGCACGATCATGGCGCCCGCGGCCGTCTGGCTCTGTGAGCGCGGGTACACCTGCATCGCGACCTCGGGCAGCACCACCAGATCCACCGAGTCACCCGCGAGGGGCGGCAAGAGGCGGTGCAGCGACGCACCCGTGCTGTCGAGCGAGGCGGCCAGGTCGAGCTTCAGGTCCTCGGGGATGTCCGGCTGGACAACGGCCACCTTCGCGGCTGGCCTCAGCACGAGGGTGTGAGCCCGCCAGACGCCCCAACCCATCGGCACGGCCAGCACGAGCGCCAGAGAGGTGGCGGCCGGAAGCCAACGACCGCGTTCCCGCAGGCGGAGCAGGAGCACGGCCACCACGCCATTGGCCAGCGCCAGCCAGAAGGTGACGCCGCGCGCGCCCACCAGCTCCGCGATGCCGACCAACTCCGGGTAACCGGTCAGCGAGGTACCCAGCCCCAGCCAGGGAAAGGCCAGCGAGCCGGGAAGGTGGGCACGGAGCCACTCGATGGCGGTCCACGTGATCGGTAGCGCCAGCCAAAGCGGAACCCGCAGGTGGTGGACCGACCGGTGCAGCATCCATCCGAAGAGCGCGGAGAAGCCCATCAGCGCCAGGATCGTGGCCGCATATGCGAGAATCGCCAGCTTGCTGAACCAGATGAGCGCCACGAGGATCCAGTACAGCAGTAGCCCGAAGTAGATCAGGCCGAAGAGGAGCGAGCCCCGCACCGTGGACCGCCTGCCCTCCGCGCCCCCGTCCCGCCCCTGCACGAAGAGCGCGAACGGGACGAGCGCCACGAAGGGGGTCACGAGGGGATGCAGCGGAGGGAACGAGACCACCAGCAGGAGGGCGGAGACGGTTGGGAGCAGCCGTTCCCCGGGCCTGGGCCAGAGGAGGCTCCTGAGACCTCCTATAGTTCCACCTCCCGCGTCTCCTCCGCCGAGCGATAGGCCGCCTCGATCAGGCGCAACAACATCGCCTGCTCCTCAGGGAGCGCCGCTTCACCCATCCCGTTCACGCTCCGGACGAACTGGTCGAGCTGTCGCCGGTAGGCGTTCGTGTACGGGTTCTCCCCTCCACGCGGCCGGGGCTGCCTCGGCGTGACCTCCAGAGGCCGCCCACCGAGCTGCTTGTAGACCTCGAGCGGGGGCAGGGAGCCCGAGCCCTCGGTACCCATGACCCGCGCGTGGTAACGGTCTCCACCCGCGAAGTACCGGGTGCTGACCTCGACGTTCAACACGATCCCGTCCGCCTCCGCCATGACCGTGGCCGCGTCCTCCACCTCGAAATCACCTGGCGCGACGACGCATCGGACCCGCCGGATGGGCGGGTAGCCGACCAGCCAGAGACAGAGGTCGAGCGCCGACACACCCAGATCTACGAGGGCGCCACCGCCGGCCAGCGACCGGTGCTGCCGCCACGTCGGTCGAGACACCGGGACCCGGCGGGTGAGCCAGCTCCCGCGCACGGTGTAGATCGTTCCCAGGTCGCCGCCGGCTACGAAGCTCCGAAGGGCGGCGACTTCGGGCCGGAACCGGTGGGGGAGCCCGGCCACGAGCCACCGGCTCGACGACCGGGCGGCGGCCAGCACGCGCTCGACGCCGCCCGAGGAGATGGCCACGGGCCGCTCCACGTAGACGTGTTTGCCCGCCTCGAGCGCGGCGATGGCGAGCTCTTCATGGGTATGGTTGGGGGTGCAGATCACCACCGCATCGATGTCCTGGCGGGAGATGGCCTCGTCCGGGTCCACCACCTGCGGGACGTTGAAGCGCCGGGCGACGGTCTCCGCCTTGTGACGGTCCCGGTCCGACACCGCGACCAGGTCGACGTCCTCGCGCTCGGCGAGAATCGGAACGTGGACCACCTGGCTGATGGCACCGGTGCCCAAGACGACGAACCGTGCCGCCTCTCTGGCGTCGTTCATGGTGCCCCGCCTCCGTGGGTCAGGGAGCTGCCGACCATAATCTGCGTGCCGAAGCGGAGTTGGAAGTACTGGAGATCTCCCATGACCTCGTAGCGACCCGCTCCGTAGACGCGGAGGTTGTCCTTCAGCGGGTACTCCAGCCCGGCGTTCAGGTTGAACCCCGCCGCCACCGAGTCCAGCAGATCCTCCACGAAGGTGCCGTTCACGGCCTCCCCGGATCCGTTGAGGATATGGGCCGAAGCCCCCACTCCGGCGAAGGTCAGGATATCGTAGGGAACCTTCCACACCACCTGGGCATCGAGCGAGAGGGCGACGTCGGTCCACTTGATGGTGCCGAGGTCCACCGTAGGAGGGGACTCACCGGTCTGGGTCCGGACGAGGCTCGCCACCCGGTTCTCGAGATCGGTGACCTCTTTCTGCTTGAAGTTCGACGACCAATAGGTGATGCCCGGGAGGATGCGCAGCCCTGGCCCGAGATATCCGAGGTCCATACGTAACCCGATGCTCTGGGTGGGTTCGACGCGACTCGGAACGAGATAGCCCCACTCCACGCCGACCCCGCGGAAGGAGAGGTTCTCGTAGTCGTAGTCGGCCAGATCCTGCGCCGACAGCGGCCCCGCGACCACCAGGAGCCCCACCAGCGCTGCGACCCACGCCCTACCCTTCACCCCCTCCATGCAGCTCACCGTCGCACCTCCCCGACCAGATCGTAGTCGCGGGCGTCCACGATCTCGACCTCGACCATGGCGCCCGGCTTCAACCCGCCTCCCCCGATGATGTGGGTTACGCCGTCCACGTCCAGTGCCTGTCCCACGGTGCGCGCGACCGCGTCGAACTCGGGGTCGTCGTCGACGAGGCCGTCCACCAGCGCCGGAAACGTGCGCCCGACGAGCGTCAGGTTCCGGTCCAGCGAGATGCCGCGTTGGAGCTCCGTAAGCTCCTCCATGCGTTCGCGCATCACTGCCTCGGGCAGATGCCCGTCCATCTCGGCCGCGCGAGTGCCCTCCTCCACCGAGTACGTGAAGGCCCCCACACGATCGAACTCCACCTCTTCCAGCAGGTCGAGCATGAGGCGGAAGTCCTCGTCGGTCTCACCGGGGAAGCCCACGATCACGGTGGTGCGCAGGGTCAGATCCGGAATCGCGTCCCGCAGCCAGGAGACGCGCTCGAGGATCGTGGCCCGGCGTTCGGGCCGGCGCATACGCGCCAAGAGCCGGTCGCTGCCGTGCTGGATGGGCATATCCAGGTACGGAAGCAGGCGAGGCTCCCTCGCCAGAAGCTCCACCATCTCGCGAGTGACGCCCGACGGGTACATGTAGAAGAGCCGATACCACGGCACCTCGGTTCCGGCGAGGAGCCCACGCAGCAGGTCGGGCAACAGGGGAGCCTCCCTGCCCATCGGCCCACGGCGCAGATCCCGGCCGTACCAGGTCGTGTCCTGGGAGACGATGTTGATCTCCTTCACGCCCTGCGTGCCCAGCGCAGCGGCTTCGCGCACCAGCTCCTCGAGGGGCTGGGAGCGGTGAAGGCCGCGCATCAGCGGGATCGCGCAGAACGCGCAGGTGTGGTCGCACCCCTCGCTGATCTTGAGATAGGACGTGTGCGGCGTCTCGCTGCACAGGACCCGCAGCGGTCGCTCCATGGTGGAGACGCCCTCGGCCTGGTCGGGCAGCAACGACCGTGCCCTCAGCTCGGGCACCAGGCCCGACAGCTCGTTCAGGCCCGAGGAAGAGATCGACTTCCGGGATCTCCTCGCGGAGCTCGTCGCCGTAGCGCTGCACCATGCAGCCCACCGCGACCACGGCCTTGAGGCCCCCTCCTCCTTGAGCCGGCACGCTTCCAGGATCGTCTCGATCGACTGCTCCTTCGCCTCCTGGATGAAGCCGCAGGTGTTCACGATGACGACGTCGGCGCCTTCCACCTCCGAAGAGACCTGCGCCCCGTGGCCCACGAGGGCCGCCATCATCCGCTCCGAATCGACGGTGTTCTTGTCGCAGCCCAGCGTCACGAGCGCGATGCGCGGCCCACCGTAAGCTCCGATCGGCTCGATGTCGAGCCGCACCGCCGTCACGTCGGGCGCCACATCCGTGCGGACCGGATCGGACGAGAGCGGAAAGACCGGCAGGTCGCGGATCCTCATCTGCGTAGCACCTGCGTACCCGGCGGCGGCGTGAAGGTGAACCAGGACGGGTCGACCTTCGGATCCGTCTCCACGTGCGTCAGCGTCACGGTACGCACCGACCCGTTCTCCTCGTCCGTCCGGATGCGACGCAGCACGGGCGTGCTTCCCGTGTCGATCCACACCTCGGCGCTCTGGTAGGAGACGTCATCCGCCTTGGGCACCAGATGCAGGTGATGACACCGGTGCCCGGCCACCGTGTCGATACCCACGTACGAGGCTTCGTACTTCTGCCCCGGGTTCTCCAGGAAGGCCCGGTGAAAGTCGTAGCTGCCCGGCGCGTCCGACATCGGGATCTGGATGACCTGCTTGGGATCCGTGCTCGGATAGTAGAGCCAGAGCGAGGTGCCGTCGGCCACGATCGCGTCGCCCTTCGGCTCGGTGAAGCGCATCGCGAAGTGGTCCGGCTGCTGCTGACAGAGCCGTCCTCGTCCCGTCCGATCCTCTTTCAGGAGTGGCACGGCGAGGTGCTGCTCGAAGTCTGCGCACAGGGTGGACACGCCGTGGTAGCGCGCCGCCGCGGCCGACAGGATCTGGAGCGCGCGGTTCTCCTGGCCCGCCACCGGCGCATGGAATGCTGCTGCGAGCAGCAAGGCGCCCGGGAGGATCCACTCCCGGCGCCTCATTGGTCGCCCCCCGTCGACGCCGCGGGATCGCACAGGGCTTCCAGCTCGCCCAGGGTGATCAGCAATTCCCGGCCCTTCGATCCGTCCTGCGGCCCCAGGACGCCCGCGTCCTCGAGCTGGTCCACGATGCGTGCCGCTCGGCCGTAGCCGATCTTGAGCCTCCGCTGGAGAAGCGACGTGGAGCCCCCGCCGTTCTGGATGCAGACCTCTCCGGCCGCGCGGAACAGCTCGTCCCACTCGCCCGCGATCTCTTCGACCACCGAAGCGGCCTCGTCGAGCTCGTGCGTGCGCACCTCATCCAGGATATCCGGCTCCAGCACCGGCGCCGGCGGCAGCTCGGCGTCCTGCCCCTCTTCCTCGAGGCGCTCCTGCAGCGTACGGAACCATCCCATCAGCTGCTCGGTGTCCTCCGTCGGGAGATAGGCGCCCTGGATACGCACGGGCTCGCTCTCGCCCGGCGGCAGAAAGAGCATGTCACCGTTGCCGAGCAGCGCATCGGCACCGTTCTGATCCAGGATCGTGCGCGAGTCGGTCTTCGAGGCCACCCGGAACGCGATGCGCGTGGGGAAGTTCGCCTTGATGAGGCCGGTGATGACGTTCACGGAGGGTCTCTGGGTCGCAACGATCAGGTGGATCCCGATCGCGCGTGCCTTCTGCGCGAGCTGGGTGAGCGGCTTCTCGACCTCGCTCTGCACCGTCATCATCAGGTCGGCCAGCTCGTCGACCACGACCACGATGTAGGGCAGCACGCCGTCGTCGTAGATCCAGCGGTCCTCGTCGCCCTCCGCTCCAGAGGGCTCGGCCCGGCGCACGACGGTGTCGGAGCGTACCTTCTGGTTCAACTCCCCGATCGAGCGGGCATGATTGGCCTTCAGGAGCGCGTAGCGTCGCTCCATCTCCATGACCGCCCACTTGAGCACCCCCGCAGCGTCGCGCGGATCGGTCACGACGTTGTGACGCAGGTGCGGAAGCTGCGAATAGACCGAGAGCTCCACCATCTTCGGGTCGATCATGAGGAGCCGAAGCGTCTCGGGCGTGTGCTTGTAGACCAGGCTCGTGATGATCGTGTTCAGGCAGACCGACTTGCCCGAGCCGGTCGCTCCGGCGATGAGCAGGTGGGGTGCCTTGGCGAGATTCGTGACGTAGGGTCGACCGGTGAGGTCCTTGCCCAGCGCCAGCGGGAGCTCGCCCTTCGCGTTTCGGAACGCGGACGACTCCATCACCTCGCGCAGCGTGACGATCTCGGGCTGAGGATTCGGGATCTCGACGCCCACCGCGCCTTTGCCCGGGATGGGCGCCACGATCCGGATGCTCTGGGCCTTCATGGCGAGCGCCAGGTCGGCATCCAGATTCGCGATGCGGTTCACTTTCACCCCCGGCGCGGGCACGACCTCGAATTGCGTGACCATCGGGCCTGTGGTCCGTCCGCCCAGCTCGCTCTCTACGTTGAACGTGCGCAGCTTTTCCACCAGCACCTGTCCCAGCTCGTCGAGCTGCCGTTCCATGTCGGCCCGATCGCGATTGCTGGGCGCCGCGAGCAGGTCTACCGGCGGCACCCACTGGCCCCGCGGTCCCGGTACGAGCGGATCGGGGAACTCCTCGTCGTCGGGTGGCTCGGGCTCGTTCCTGGATCTCTTCCGGCCTTTCTTCTTCGACCGCTTCTTCCCGTTCTTCGACTCCCCGGCGTCCGGTACGTCCACTCCCTCGAGGTCGGTCGGCGCGGCGTCGCGTGAATCACCTGCCGCCTCGTACTCGGCCAGCTCCTCGAGGATATCCGTCTCGGTCGCCGGGGCTTCACCCGCGGCCAGCGCCCGCGCCTCGGCGCGTGCCCGCCGCTTCGCCGCCACGGTGCGGGCCGCACGGCCGGCCAGGCCGCCGCCGGCGGCCACACCCCGACCGACCGTTCGCAGGGGATTCCAGCGCAGCGTGGCCACGCAGAGTGCCACGAGCGCGACCGCGTCGAGGAGGATCACCCCCAGCCAGCCCAGCAGCTCCTGGAGCGGGGTGCCTACCCACGCGCCGAGCCAGCCCCCGGCCCCGAGCTCGGGCGCGGCGGCGTGGACGCCGATCGGCACCAGGATGAGCACCCCGACGTTGAGCAGCAGGAGCCGGACGGACCAGGAGACGGAGAGCCACCCAGCCGCCCAGAGCCCTCCCAGTACCAACAGCGTCGGAACGAGGTAGCGCGCGGCCCCGACGAACGCGCCCAGCAGGGCCGCGACCGTCGCGCCGACGACGCCCATGGGGTTCCCCGAGGGGAACCACTCCACGCCCCGTTCGCCGAACACCGCGACCGGCACGAGCGACAGCACCACGAAGAGTGCCAGGGCCAGAAGGCCCAGAGACAGCATCTCCCGCTGCTGCTCCCGACTCAACATCGTCTCACCTCGTGACCGTGAGCGCCTGGTCTTGCATCTCCGGAACGATGGCATGCAGATCCACGCGCGCGCAGAGTTCCAGGTCGGCGCCGAGACCGATGTGCCCGAGCGCGCGCCCCGCAGTGGTGTTCGCGAGGAACTCCGGGCCGAGCTCGACGCCGTTCGCCAATGTAAGCGCCGCGCTCGCCGCATCGTTCAGCTCGGCATCGTCGGCACCCTCCTCGACGATCCTCCGCACGAGATACCCCGCGCATACCGCGTCGTCGAGCGAAAACCGCTCTTGCCGGCCGGCGCACTGGATGATGAGCCGGTCGACGCCGGACACCGCTCGAGCGACCGCGCCCAGGTTGGTGAGCGCACAGGCGAGAATCCGGTCGGCCTCCTGCACTGCTACGAAGGCACCCGTTCCGTTGGTCGTGCTCATCACGAGCCGCTTGTCCCGGACCCTCTCGGGTGTGAACTCGGCCGGCGAGTTGCCCAGGTCGAAGCCCTCGATCTTGATGCCCTTCCGCTCGCCGCACAGCAGGGTGTCCTCCCGGCCCAGCGACGAAGCGAGCTTTACGGCCTCTTCGGTAGAGGTGGTGGGAAAGATCCCCCTGGCCCCGTTGGCCAACGCCTCCACGATGCTCGTCGTGGCACGCACGACGTCGATGACGACCGCGGTGGCGTCCTGGAACCCGACGGGCTCTATCTCTTTCGTCGTGAAATACACGTCGATGGTCAAGCGCTCTCACCCTCCTCGGCCATGAGGCGAGCCACGAGGCCCGTGTCCACCTCTCCTCGGACGAATTCTTCATTCCGTACGATGCGGCGGAGGAACGGAATCGTCGTGGGCACGCCTTCGATGACGAACTCATCCAGCACATGCCGTGCCCGAACGATGGCCTCCTGCCGATCGCAGCCGCTGACGATGAGCTTTCCAAGAAGCGAATCGTAGTTCGGCGGTACCGTATACCCCGCATACACGTGTGTGTCCAATCGGACGCCGGGTCCGCCGGGCGAGTGGAACGTATGCACGGTGCCCGGACCCGGCGCGAAGTTGCGGTCGGGATCTTCGGCGTTGATGCGGAATTCGATGGCGTGGCCGCGGTGATGCACCTCCCCCTCGGGAAAGCTCAGAGGCTCTCCCGCCGCCACGCGGATCTGCTCCTTGACCAGGTCGCAACCCGTCGTGACCTCGGTGACGGGGTGCTCCACCTGGATGCGCGTGTTCATCTCCATGAAGTAGAACGACCCGTCTTCGTCGAGCAGGAACTCGACGGTGCCGGCGCCCACGTAGTCGATCACCGCCGCTGCATCCACCGCCGCCTTGCCCATCACCTGCCGGAGCTCGGGCGTGAGCGCGGGCGAGGGAGCCTCCTCCACCAGCTTCTGGTGCCGACGCTGGATCGAGCAGTCGCGCTCGCCCAGGTGCATGACCCTGCCTTGCTGGTCACCGAAGATCTGGAACTCGACGTGGCGCGGCTTGAGAATGCACCGCTCGAGGTAGACCCCGGGATCTCCGAACGCGGCCTTGGCTTCGACCTGCGCCGCGTTCAGGAGCTTCAGGAAGGAGCTCGGCTCCGGGAGCGATACGCATCCCCTTGCCGCCCCCGCCGGCCGACGCCTTGATCATGATCGGGAAGCCGATCTCGCCGGCCACCTTCAGTGCCTCGTCCGGGTCGCTCGACGATGCCCTCGGATCCGGGCACGGTCGGCACCCCGACCGCCATCATCGTCCGTCGGGCCGTGGCCTTGTCACCCATCGCACGGATCTGCTCCGGCGTGGGACCGATGAAGATGAGGTCGGAGCGGGTACAGATCTCGCTGAACTCCGCGTTCTCGGCCAGGAACCCGTAGCCGGGATGGATCGCCTCGGCTCCGGTGACTTCCGCGGCGGCGATGATCCGGGGGATGTTCAGGTAGCTCTCCGCGGCCGGGGCGCCACCGATGCACACGTCTTCGTCCGCGAAGCGCACATGGAGCGATTCACGATCCGCTTCCGAATAGACGGCCACGGTCTGGATGCCCAGCTCGTGACAGGCGCGGATGATGCGGAGCGCAATTTCGCCCCGGTTGGCGATCAGGACCTTCTTGAACAAGTATCTCCCTCCTGGGAGCCTGACCGGCAGGCTCCTCTCATGGCAGCGCGCCCGGCTCTCCAGGAGCTCGGGCGCGGGCCGGAAGAATCCGTCGGTTCGAGCGCTCGATCAGCGTAGGCGATACCCTCTTCCTCTACGAGGGGTCGACCCGGAAGAGCACCTGCCCGTACTCCACGGGCTGGGCATTTTCGACACAGACCTCGACGACCGTGCCCTCGACCTCGCACTCGAGCTCGTTCATGAGCTTCATCGCCTCGATGATGCAGACGACATCCCCCTTGCTCACCCTCTGCCCCTTTTCGACGTAGGGCGGCGCGTCAGGCGCCGGGGCCCGGTAGAAGGTGCCGACCATCGGCGATGGCACTTCGAGTAGATTGGATCTGGACGCTTCGGCGCCGGACGCCTCCGCGGACGCTTGGGCCCCGTCCCCGCCCGCCCCCGTGGAGACGGTCGTCTCGTGCGTGGCTCCAGGACCGGCCGAGTGCGTGCTGTCCACATGGACTGGAGCGGCCGGAGGCGTCTTCGAGAGGCGGATACGCGTGCCGCCGCGCTCGATCTCCAGCGAGTCGAGACCGCTCTGGTCGATGGCCTGAATGAGTCGTTCGAGGAACTCGAGATCGATCATACCGTCACACCCGGGAGAGGTACTTGTCCTCGCGACGATCCACCTTCAGGACGTCCCCCTCCTCGATGAAGAGGGGCACCTGAACGATCGCGCCGGTCTCCAACGTGGCCGGCTTCGTTCCGCCCTGGGCCGTGTCTCCACGGAGTCCCGGGTCGGTCTTCACCACTTTCAGCTCCACGAAATTCGGGAGCTCGACGCTGATGACCTTGTCGTCGTGGACCAGTCCCTCGCACTCCATGTTCTCCTTGAGATACTGAAGTTGGTCCTCGCCGATCAGGTCGCCTGAGATGGGGATCATCTCGAAGGTATTCGCGTCCATGAAGTAGTAGATGTCGCCGTCCGTGTAGCTGTAGTTCACCGGGCGCCGCTCGAGGCGCACGTCGGTGACCTTCTCACCGGCCCGGTAGGTCTTCTCGACCACCGCGCCCGAGAGGACGTTCTTGAGCTTGGTGCGGACGAAGGCTCCACCCTTGCCTGGCTTCACGTGCTGAAAATACGTGATCGCCCAGAGCTCTCCGTCGATCTCCAACACCATACCGTTGCGGAATTCCGCTGTGCTCGCCATGCAATCCTATCGATGTTTTGTGACTTATCGGCTCGAATCGAGGGCGCTCAGTAGCCCCCGGAGCCCTAGAAGATAGCTGTCGGCTCCGAATCCAAAAACCACGCCGGCCGCTACGTCGGAAAGATAGGAGTGGCGCCGGAAGCGTTCACGACCCGCCGTATTGGACAGGTGAACCTCCACGAACGGCCGGCCGACGCCCAACAGGGCGTCCCTTAGAGCCACCGACGTATGAGTGAAGGCGCCGGGGTTGATCAGGTACCCGTCCACCCGGCCCGCGGCCTCGTCCACGAAGTCGAGAATCTCACCCTCGTGATTCGACTGGAAGAACTCGAGATCGGCCCCCAGCTCGGCTGCCACGCGATCGAGCGCGGCGTTGATGTCCTCGAGGGTTTCGGTCCCGTAGACCTCGGGCTCCCTGCGACCGAGGAGACGGAGGTTGGGGCCGTGGATCACCGCAATCTTCATTCGGGTCCCTCGGCGGGGTCCCGCTCGGACGGGGCCCAGGCGAGCATGCGGCGGAAGTACTCGCCGATGGGGGGACCTGCGGAACGCCCTTCCGGACCCTCGTCCTCCGTCCACGTGAAGGGCGTGTCCACGTCGTGGCCTCCCTCACCGGAGGCGGCGAGGTGGCGCGCCTGGATCTCCGACTCCTCCTCCTCCTCGCGTTCCGCCCCGGACCCGGCTTCGAGCCGCGCGATCCGGTCGATGAGATCCGGATCTCGGGGGTCCTCTTCGAGAAGGTGCCGGTAGACGTCCAGCGCCCGGTCGTCCAAGCCCTGGCGAACGAAGAGCTCGGCCATGGTCCGAGTGTACATCGTCTCGCCGTCGTCCGCGAAGAGCGCCTCGGTCCCTTCGTCCGGCTCCCCCTCCGGAGGTTCTGAGGCAAACCCCTCGAGGTCCCAGGCAGACTCCTCCTCGGGCACCGCCTCCTCGACGGCCTCCGCAGGCGCGAGGGCGTCGACGTCCCAGGCCGGTTCGTCGGCCGAGTCGGTCGCCGACTCTTCCTCGGGCTCTCCGGGAGCCAACGCCTTCATGTCCCACGCCGGCTCCTCGGGCGGCCGGGCGGCGACGGCCGGGGCTTCCTCGGGCTCTTCGGGGGCCAAAGCGTCGACGTCCCAGACCGACTCGACCTCGGGTCCAGCCTCTTCAACGGCCTCCTCGGGTGCGAGGGCGTCGATGTCCCAGACCGACTCCTCGAGCGCCTCGGCGGCCGTCGATCCCTCATCGCCGGCCGCTTCCCAACCCGGGGCGGCTCCACCCGGGACGACTTCCTCGTCGGGCGCCAACGCGCCGATGTCGAGCACCGCCGCCTCCTCCGGCTCATCGGGCGCCAACGCGCTCACATCCCACACGGGCCCCTCGGTCGCTGTCGCCTCCTCGGGCTCGTCGGGAGCCAACGCCGCGATATCCAGCGTCGGCTCGGCCGTGGCCCGCTCGCCCGCCGCGTCCGCGTGCTCCGCCGGCCTCGCCGGCTCCGCTACCAAGTCTGGATCGAGCGCCTTCAGACGACCTCTCATCTCGGCGGCGCCGGCCGAGTCGCCGTTCGCGTCGAGCGCTTCGGCGAGCGTGTACAGCGCGTCGACGTTCTCCCCGTCGAGCTCGAGGGCCCGCCGGGCCGCGAGCGCGGCCTCTTCGATCAGACCTCCCGCGAAATGGACGCGCGCGGAGACGACGTGGCCTGTCGAGAAGCCGGGATGGCGATCCAGGCCATCCTTGAGGAGCTCCAGCGCCTGCCGGAGGTCGCCCGCGCGCTTGTACGCGTCGGCGAGGGGCGCGAAGGCACGCCCATCCGGATCACGATCGGACCAGAAGAGGGAACGGAGCTCCCGGATCTCGCGTTCGGGGGATTCGGTCACCTGACGGCTCCGGACTCGGAGGGGGAACACGACCTGGAACTTGGGGGCGTAGGGAAGCTCGAAGATACGGACCGGCAAGAAAAAGTGTCAACGTGGGCGTCAGGGTGTGCGTCAGGACGGTGGTGGGAAACATTCGCCCGGCGACCGGATATGAAGTTGAGCGAAGGTGCGTAAGCCATTAAACTGTTTGGTCTTTCCACGAACGTTCTGAACCTCGACGAGGTCGCCGGAGACGCTGCTCTATGATGCGTCAGATGCGGGAAGCCACGAAGCCGATCATGCTGTTCACCGCAGCGGCGTTCGTTGCGCTCATGGTGTTCCAATGGGGCATGGATATCACGGGCCGTAGCTCGGGAAGCTACGGAGAGATCGGTAAGGTCAACGGCACCCCCGTGATGTACAACGACTACATGTCCGCGTACCGGAACATGTACGAGCAAGCCCAGAAGTCGTCCCAGTCCCCGATCACCTCGCAACAGAACAAGCAGCTCGAAGACGCCGCGTTCAACCAGGTGGTCAACCAGATCCTCATCCAGCAGGAGTTGGATCGACGGGGGATCTCGGTCACCAATCAGGAGATCCAAGACGCCGCCAAGTACAGCCCTCCGGCCGACGTGCGAGCTCAGTTCACCGACAGCACCGGGCGTTTCGACCTCCAGGCGTGGCAGACCACTCTCTCGCAGCTTTCGCAGGAGCAGTTGCTCTCCCTCGAGAGCTACTACCGGGACGTGATCCCGCGCGGCAAGCTTCTCCGGCAGGTCTCGTCGGGCATCTACCCGCCCGACGGAGAACTCTGGCGCAGTTGGAAGGACCAGCACGAGCAGGTGGAGATCCGCTACATCCCGTTGGATCCGTCGACGCGCTTTCCGGACGATTCCGTTTCGGTGTCCGACGAGGAGATCCAGGCGTACTACCAGGCCCACCAGGACGACTTCAAGGTGCCCGCCAAGGCCACGGTGAAGGCCGTCGTGCTGCCGAAGACCCCCACGGCCGCCGACAGCGCCGCCTCGCTGGCCAAGGCCCGCGCGGTCCTCGATTCGATCCGCGGAGGTGTGGACTTCGCCGAGATGGCCAAGCGTGAGTCCACCGACTCGGCCTCGGCGGCCCAGGGCGGCAGCCTCGGCGTGGTAGCCAAGGGCCAGACGCCCGCCCCGTTCGACTCCGCAATCTTCGCGAGTCCCGTCGGCAGAGCGACCGGCCCGGTGAAGACCGGCTATGGATACCACATCGTCGAGGTCACCAAGCGATGGCACGCCGACAGCGCCCAGGTGAGCCACATCCTCATCCCCATCGCCCGTACGGACTCCAGCGAGCTCGCGCTGTTGGACGCGGCGGACTCCCTCGAGGCGATGGGCGCGACCATGCCCCTGTCCGAAGCGGCCTCCAATCTGGGCCTGGACGTGGTGAACGCCGACATCACGTCGACCCTGCCCATCCTCGCCGGTGCGGGCCAGATCGGAGAGGGCTCGGAGTGGGCCTTCCAAGACGCCTCTCCCGGTGATGTGAGCCCGGTCTTCGAAAACGCCCAGGCGTTCTACTCGCTGGAGCTCGTAAGCAGGCAGCCGGCGGGCGTGCTCCCGCTGGATCAGGCCAGGAGCTCGATCGTCCAGACGCTCCGTATGCAGAAGAAGATGAAGATGGCCGAGGCGGAGGCCCAGAAGGTGGTCGACAAGGTCGAGGGTGGGGAGCCGCTCGTGAAGGTGGCGTCGGACCTGCACCTCGAGATGCGCCACGCCGGACCGTTCAGCCGGGAGGACTTCGTGCCCGGGATCGGTCGTCAGAATGCTGCCATAGGGGCGGCGTTCGGCCTCCAGCCCGGTCAGGTCAGCGGTGTGGTCACGACCGATTCGAACGTGTACGTCATCGAGAACATCAACCGGATTCCGGCGGACTCCACCGCCTGGCTGGACCAGAAGCAGCAGCAGCGACAGTCCTTCGTCAGCACCGAGCAGCAGCAGCGGCTCCAGCAGTGGATCGCCGCCCTCCGCTCGGCCGCGACGATCGTTGACCGGCGCGACGAGGTCTTGAAGCCGGCCGGCTCCGACAACAGCCAGCAGCAGACGCCCGCCTCGACGTCGCCGTACGGGATGCCGGGCGGACGGTAGGCGTCTGCCCCTCCCCCCCGTCGGCGGGGGTGGGCGCGGGCAACACGAGAGAGCGGGGTCGGGAGCGTTCACACGACGCTCCCGACCCCGCTCTCTATTCTGCCTATCCTGCCTCTATGTGTCTCGGCCCGCGTGGTCCCGGCTACGGCGGGTCGATCGCTCGGCTCGCCTCCTCAGGCGGCGCCGTCACTCAACTTGCGGGGCTCTCCTTCTTCCTCCGTGCTCTGGGACTGCGCCGGCGGCACTTGGCGCTTCGGTGGCTCGTCCATCGACTTGAACTCACCCTCGATCTCCCGCATGGAGCTCTTGAACTCCCGTATGCCCTTGCCCAGGGACGATCCGATCTCGGGAAGGCGCTTCGCGCCAAAGAGCAGGAGCACGACCAGGAAGATGAGGATCATCTCCCCCATGCCGAGTCCACCGATACCCATCGCTCGATTCCTCCAATCCAGGACCGCTGGGTCCTGGCATTCCATTGTGTCAGATTCGGTTCAGATCAACGAGCGTGCGATGAGCGCCACGATCCCGATGCCTACCAGCGTCAGCACGTTCAGCGTGACCGTTATCGGCCCCAGGGTCAATGCCACCGCTACGAGATCGATGGACAGCGGTCCCAAGGACGCATTGACCGACGTCGTCAGGAAGTCTCTGGCCGCGCTGTCGGGGAGGAACGTCTGGCAGAGCGTCGTTAGAAGCCCGCCGAGAAACAGCCCCAGCACCAGCGTCCAGAGGAGTCTGACGATACTCCGTCGTCGGGTGTCGACTAGCATACTGGCCCACCCGTCTCGAAGTTCCGGCCGCGATGCGGCCGGAGCCCACCTGAACGAGGTCCGGGGAGCTTCCCCGGACCTCCCTCAACGACTCCGGTCCACCGCATAGGATACCGAATCGCGTAGCGCGTCCACGGCAGGGCTGTCGACCAGTCCGTCGAGGGCCGCCTCGGCCTGCTCGGCGAATTCACGGGCCCGAGCCCGAGCGTACTCGAGCCCACCCCGCTCACGTACGATCTCGATGACACGCTCGATCTCCCTCTGGTCGGGGTTTAGACGCGTGAAGAACGTGCGGATCTCCGCCTCCTCCGAGCTCGAGGCATGGCCCAACGCGCCCACGAGCGGAAGCGTCACCTTCCGTTCCCGAAGGTCGTGACCGGACGGCTTGCCGGTCACGGCCTCGGACCCGGTGTAGTCCAGGAGGTCGTCGGCGATCTGGAATGCCATGCCGAGATTGTGTCCGAAGGACGCGAGCGTCCGCCGGTAGGACGGAGCTCCCGCCAGAGCGCCCATCTCACAGGCCGCCGACATCAGCGAAGCCGTCTTGGCCGCGATGAGCCGGTAGTAATCGTCCTCCGAGAAGTCCAGCGCGTCGTAGGAGGTGAGCTGGCGCATCTCGCCCACGCTCATCTCGTTGGCCGCCTGCGCCAGGACGGCCAGAGCTTCGAGATTGCCCAGCCGGGTCAGCTCCGAGACCCCCCGGGAGTACAGGTAGTCACCCATGATCACCGCGACCTGGTGTGTCCAGAGCGCGTTGACCGTGGGGAGCCCTCGGCGCAACACCGAATGGTCCACGGCGTCGTCGTGGACCAGCGTAGCCAGATGGACGAGCTCGACGACCGCACCGAGGGTGACCGCTTCGGGGCGAGGATCTCCTCCCACCTGGTTCGACAGCAGCAGGAGGGTGGGGCGGAACAGCTTGCCCTTCATGAACAGAAGGTGCTCGTTGACCTCCTCGATCATCCCGAAGTCGGAGAGCACGATGCGCCGGATCTCGTCACCGACACGGTCGAGATCCTCCCGGACCGGGGCCTGAAGCGCCGACAGCCGAGGCCGCGCGTCGCGAACGGTCCGGGTAGTCAAGCTCGGATCCAAGGGAGCGGGCTGGGACACGCGTCGAGCGCCGGAGCCTTGAGGGGGACGAAAGACATCACGGACTACCTGAGCGCTCGCAAGCGCTCAGTGACGTCCGCGAAGTTGATGTCGAGCGAGAACACCTGATCGTAATACTCCAGGGCCGCGTCCTTCTTACCGAGATCCTCGTAGGCGCGCGCCAGATAGTAGTAAATGCCGACGAGCTCGTCCTCGACCTCGAACGGGGACTCCAGGGCGCGCTCCAGGGAGCGGACCGCCGCGTCCGGCTTGCCGAGCGCGAGGAAGGTCTGGCCGAGCAACTCGTAGGTCGGCAGGTGGTTGGCCGAGCCGCGCAACGCCTGCTGGAACTCCGCCACGGCCTCGTCCAGGAGGCCCATCTCCATATAGGCCGTCCCGAGATCGTGATGGGCCCTGACGTCGCTGGCATCCAGGTTCTCGGAAACCTTCTCCTTGAACTGGCTGAGCATCTTGGCGAAGTCCGCCTGCTCGTCACCCGAAGGCTCCTCGTAAGCGACCACGAACCGGGTAGTCTTCTCCCGCTCGTCGCCAAGAATCATCGACCCCAGATCCACATAATCCTCGGAGGACGCTACCTCCTGGACCGGATCAGCCGTCGTCGGGGTGGCCCGGTCCAGCGCCGCCAGCGCCGTCTCGTTGGAGGGGTCCACCTGCAGTACCTGTTGATACGCGGCCTTGGCCCGCGCCGCCTGTCCGCCGCGCTGCAGTGCGTCCGCGAGACCCAGGTACGCTTCCGTAATGACCTTCTCGTCACCCTCTTGATAGGCGAGCTCGACGAATCTCTGGCGCACCGATACGTCGTCCGGACAAGCCTCGATCTCCGAGCGTATGGCATCCAGGGTGAGCTCGGGGGCCGTCTCGGCCGCGCCTTCCTCGAAGGCCGCCTCCCTGGCTGCATCGGACCCGGAGTCCCGGTGCTCCAACGACAGCTCCGCCTCGACCTCAACGACCCCGGCCTCCTCGGTCGCCGACGCGTCCTCCGGCTCCTCCGGTTCCGCGGCGTCCAGGATCGGAAGCGGCTCGGGCTCCTCCTCATCATCGAGCCCGAAGGTCGGCAACGGCTCCGCGCCTGCGTCTTCCGGTTCCTCGAAGACACCGTAGGCCGGAACCGCTTCAGCCTCTTCCACACCGTCGAATCCGAACGTGGGTAGCGCCTCTTCCTCTTCTTCCTCGGCGTCCTCTGCTCGGACTTCCTCGTCTCCGTGGGCGATGTCAAAACCGTCGGTGGCAGAGCCGGCCTCCTCGTCCTCGACCTCTCCTTCCCGATCTCGGACTTCGTGGCCACTGCCCAGTTCGACCGCGCCGAACGAGCCGAAGATGTCGTCATCGGGGAGGCCGCTCCCCGTGATGGCCAGCTCCTGCCCTCCCACGAGGGCCACACTGGAGAGGTCGGCATCGGGATTCAGCTCGCGGATCCGGGCCTCGACCGCCTCGGCCTCCGTTTCCTCGCCCTTGAGCATGAGCGTCCGGTAGACGATCGAGAGTTGCTCGACGGCCTCGTCGATGCGCTCGTTCGAGGCCATCTGGTCGGCGACGGCAAGGCGTACGCCCACGTCCTCGGGCGCCAAGTCCGCGAACTCGACGAGCGCGCGGAACGACTCGTCCAGCTCGCCAGCCTGCTGCATCCGCTCGGCGTAGGTGAGGAAGCTCGTGCGCGCGTCGGAGATGAAGCCCTGCTCGGCCCGAATCTGCCCCATCTTGAGGTAGATCGAGTGCCTGTTGGGCAGGTTGCGAATGACCTTCTTGCAGACCGCGATGGCGTTGTTCGGGAGCTCGGCCTCGACGTAGAGATCGACCGCCTGCTCGTAGTGATTGACCGCCTCTTCGATGTTTCCGAGCCGGATGTCGAGGTCGCCCACGCGGTTGTACAGCCCGATGTCGGGCGAGTCCTCTTCCGCCAACTTGGCGATGGCCTTGCCGTAGAGATCCAGCGCCTTCCGCCACTCCTCCTTCTGCTCGTGGCGGCGGGCTTGTTCCTTGAGCGATTCGATGCTCATGAAGCGTTGTCCGGAGTCTTGGTTACCCGCTCATGACCCGTCCCGGCGACCGGGATGCGGGCGCCGCGAGTGCCGGGATAGGGCGGGCGCAAGGTCGTGCACGGTCGAGACGGTGTAATCTGACCGCCGACGCCGGAAGCACAAGGGCGACGCGCATCCCTCGTGTCCGGCGACGGGGCCGGAAGCCTCTTCGAACGATGGCGGGTGCTGCTCCGGAGCGCTACTCCGTAGAGAAGTCCACCTGCCCGACGGGGGCCAGGCTGGGGTTGCCCGGCTGGAGCTGATAGGCCCAGTCGAAGATCATGATGGCGTACCCGTTCTGATCATAGCCCAGCAGATCGACCCGAATGACCGCGTAGTGCGAGAGTCCGTCATCCCCCCTCACGCGCAGCACGTAGCTGCTTTGAGCGTACAGGGCGACCGCCTGCGACACGTACCCGGAGGTGGGCGCGACCGGCAGGTCCACGCATGAGGCGTCGGCGCCCACACCGCACCGTAGAGCCGTGGTGGCAAAGTCGGTCGGATAGACGCTCGCCTCCGACGAGGGCACCAGCCACCACCCCTGCGTGTCGACCTCCAGCCGGAAGTGTCGGTCCGGAGACGTGCCGGGCACGACCGGGTCGATGCTCTCGTCGGTCTGGAAACGGAATCCCGACAAGCTTGGCTGGTCGGAGAACCCGTACAGCCATTCCCCGTGGTAGTCGGGACGCGGCGTGCCCGACACCTCCACACCGGCAGCGCTCTCGTGGCCCTGGTCGTCAACGGACGTCACATAGTAGGAGTACGTCTCTCCGTTGGCCGCGAGCCCGTCGAGGAACCCCTCGGAGTCCGTGTTCCCCAGCAGATACTGCGTCCCGTCCGACGCGTCCAGGTAGACGCGATAGAACGAAAAGTCATTTGCGCTACGCGCGTTGTCGGACCAGTGCAGGTAGACGGCGCGATCGAGGCCGACCACCTCCAGGCCGGTTGGAACCGGCGGAGGCACCGGCTGCGGGACCGCCACTTCGACGGTGTAATCGCTCGCGGTCTCGACCCCTGTGTCCGGGTCCACCGACGCGACGTAGTAGTCGTAGGTCTGGCCCGCCATGACGTTGCGATCCTCGTAGGAGCAGAGCCCCTGGGCGCAATTCGATACGTCGGCGATCAGGAAGTAGTCCGCGTCGCTCACCCGCTTCGAGTAGATGCGGAAGGTCTCACCGCTCCAGCCCGACGCCAGCTCCCAGGTCACGGTCACGGCACCCGCGTAGTACGACGCATCGACGTTCTGCGGCGGCGCGGGGGGGTTCACCCCCACCAGGATGTCGTTGGACTGGCAACCCACCAGGGTCCAGGACAGGAGCAGCGTTCCCACGACCACACGTCTCATCGTTCTCTCCAGAGAAAGGTCCGGCGTGGGGGCCGCCGGTACCGCTGCGTATCATCTGCGAACGAATCCAGCACGGTGCGTGCCGAAATCTCAAGCAATTGCTGTACAATGACTTACGAGAAACATGGCCACAAATATGTCCCCGTGGAGGGACACTCGGGCGTAGGCGGATAGACACGGAAGGCGCGCTCCTGCTTCCCGCTCGGGAGCAGTGACGCTCCGCGTCCGCCTATCGGAACTGGCTGCTCTGTTGGCCGAAGTTCTGGTTCCGCTGGCTGTAGTCGAGCTTGAGGTCCCGGTTGTCCTTGAGCGATACCTCGAAGCGGAACGTCCAGTTGCCCGTGGCTGTCTGGAGGAAGTCGAAGTTGGCCTGCCAACGGTGCAGGTCGCGGCTGAGCGAGATCGCATGGTCGTTGAAGCGGCCCGCCTCGAGGTCGTAGGCGGTGCGCCAGTGCATGTCCCAGTGTTCCGTGGGCTTGAGGCTCAGGTTGATCTGGAGCATCTGGTTGACCTGGCGGTTCGACGTATTGCGCGGACGCTGGAGCGAATAGGAGAGCTGCGCACGCCAACCGCCCACCCCGCCGCGGGTCGGTGCGGCCCGGGGCTCCCGCTGCCTGCCGGTGGGAATGATGGAAGCCTCGTCCGTCATGGCCGCGGAGCCGATGCCCTCACCCTCGCCCTCCGGCTCCTGGGCGCCCGAGGTGTCCGCGGCCTCGGCGCCCCCTCCCCCGTGCAGGCCGAGCCACCTGAAGATGCTCGACTCCGATCCGAGCGAGAACGACATGTTCAGTTGGGAAAGATGGGGCTTCAGCTGCCGCCGGATGAGCTGCCCCTTGTCATTCCTCTCGTCCTCGAACAGGTCGTGGGTCATGGAAAGGTTCAGGCCACGCAGGAAGTCCGAGGAGATCTGGTTCTGGAGCTGTGTGGTCGTGAAGCCCGCCGCGAAGAACCCCAGCGAGTCTGCTCGCATGAAGTCGTAGTTGACCACGCTCGTGGAGAGCGCGAGAAGCGTGGTGATCGGTGCCTTCGGTGGATTTCTGGGGCCGTTGCCGGTCGCCGCCGTGTCGGCGGCCGTGGAGTCCGTCGGCTGCTTGCCCTTGGCCTCGATCGTCTGCCGAACCGTAAACGCGAGCGTCTTCTGGGCTCGACTCGCATCCTGGTGGAAGATCGCGTTCTGCACCGCCGTGGGCTGCACCTTCGGGCTGTAGGAGAAGGTGAACGACGGCGAGAGTTTGTGACGGATCGTCTGGTAGCTTCCGAAGCCCGGGTAGAATCCATAGAGGTCGGTCTTGAGCGAAGCGCCGATGTTCATCCGCGAGGGCGTGGCGATGAAGTTCTTCGCGTAGGTCGACGTGTCGGAACGGAACGCGGTGCCGGAGATCCCGAGGCTCGGTGTGAGCGTGGTGGACGCGATGAGTGGCTGCTGGTAGCCGAACGAGAGGCTCCATCTGAGGTTCGCGTCCGTGACGTCGCGCGCCGGCACGCCGTTGACCAGCGCATCGGGGGGCGCGGTGTCACCCATGGCGATCCAGGCCTCGGGCACCCCCTTGATCGTCTTTTCCTGCAGGTTCACCTGCTGGCTGAATGTCAGGTTTCCGATGCTGAGGTTGCTGCTCGCCCCGAGCGTGCGGGCTGCCGTGCTCGCCTGCGCCACGGAGAAGGTGTCCGGTGCGACCCGGTCGACCTTGGTGCGCTTCATGTTCGCGCTGCCGGACCAGGTCATGTTGTTCCAGAAGTGGGCCTGGCTGGGCGACGCCTTGAAGAGCGTGATGGTGGACAGGTTCACGCTGGCCGACGGGAGCGTCCACTCCACGCGGTCGTCCGACAGGTACTGGTACCGGTTGGCCGACATCGTCATCGTGCCCCAGTCGAAGCTCCGGTTGATGCCTCCCTCGGAACGGATCGATCGGGTCACTTCCTGGGGATCGAAGGAGTTCTGCCTGACCATGCTCGTGTTGGAGGTGTAGTTCGCCGACATGCGCAGCTGCGTGCGCTCGTCGGGCTGCCACGAGTGGTTCGTGCTGAACGAGAGCTCCTTCGAGCCGCTGGACCTCCAGTAGCGGCGGACATTGAGGGTTCCGTTGAGGAACTGGCGGTTGATCCGGTACCGGAAATCGCCCTCCAGGCTGAGCCAGTTGTCGCTGAACCAGTCGAGCGCCATCGTGGCGTCCGTGTACTGGCTCATGGCCCAGTAGTACCCGACGTTGCTGATCCTGCGGTGATAGCCCCCCGAGGTGCGCACGATGTCGTTGACGCTGAAGCGCGGGGTCAGAATGCCGCTCGCCCGCCCGCGCGAGAGGCTCTGGGCGATGAACGGAAGCCAGGCTACCGGCACGTCCGCGAAATAGAGACGCACGGGCCTGGCGACCAGCACCTTGCCGCCGACGATCTTGATCTCGTCGGTCTCGAAATGGTAGTGCGGCACGTCGAGGTCGCACGAGGTGAACGTCCCGTGGGACAGGAAAAGCGAGTCCTGTCCCACCCACGGCATGTTGCCACCGACGATCCACTTGGTGCCCTGCTGACTGTACGACGTCTTGGCGCCCAGCGCGGTGCCGCGCCGTTGCTTCGTGTTGAAGATCAGCTCCCGGGACTGGACCGGATCGCCCTGGCCCGGCGTCGTGGTGAGTGGGTTCCCACGGGCGAGCATGAGCCCGGTCTCCTCGTTGTAGACGATCGAGGAATCCGCGGTCATCTCCATCCCCTCACGCTGGACGCTGGCGCGGCTCTGTCCGCCCTCGCCGATGAGGGTGAGCGTCTTGTCTTCGGTCGAATAGGTGGCCTCCGCCCCCTGGTACTCGGTGACGGAGTACCCGTGCATCCGCATGAGCGCGCTCAGCGTCGAGTCGCCGCCCGACGCCGTGCCGATCGGGCGGTTCTCGCGGAGCCGCGCCTGGGCGATCGAATCCTGCAGGTACAACACGCTGTCGGCACCCGGGGGGCGGGCCAGTCGCTGGAGGAGCTTCTGCGCCTTCAGGCGCACGGAGTCCACCTTCTCCTCGCCTTGCCCCTTCTGCTGCGCAACGAGGTGGCCGGGCGCACCGCAGACGGCGCTCAGCCCCACGAGCACGATCCATCCCCACCCCACCCGCGCCCGCCTCATGCGTCGTCGCCCGCCTCCGGGGTCATGGCCGGCTCACCCCGCTCGACCGATCCTTCGGGGGGCGAGTCCGAGGGTTCGAGCGCCTCCGCCAGGCGCTCCTGGCGCCGACGGTAGATGCGGGCGGACAGGAAGATGCTCATCTCGTAGAGGGCCAAGAGCGGGATGATCAGCATCACCGTGAGCGTGACCGCGTCGCCTGGGGTGATGATGCTCGCCAGCGCGGTGATGACGACGATGGCGTGGCGGCGCTTCTGGCGAAGGAACGTGGGCGTCACAAGCCCCAGCGCCGTCAGGATCATGATGACGACGGGCAACTCGAACAGGATGCCGAAGCCCAGAAGCATCTTGGTGATGAAGCTGAGCGTCTTGCCTGCCTCGTAGCCGATGTGGAGCGACTCGCCCGAGAAGGTGGCGAAGAACTTGAGTGTCAGCGGCATGGCGAAGTACGCCATCGTGACGCCGCACATGAAGAGGACGAGCCCGAGATAGAGGGCCGGGATGATGGCCCGCTTCTCATCCTTCTCCAGCGCCGGCGAGAGGAACGCCCACACCTGGTAGAGTACGACCGGGAAGGCCAGGATCAGCCCGACCACGATCGAGAGCTTGAGCGTGATGAAGAACGGGTCGGCAGGCGACAGCGTCATCAAGCTGAGGTTCGGGTCGCCGCTGGCCTTGCGCACGGGCTCGACGAGCAGCTCCAGCACATCGAAGTGCACCACCAGCCCGAAGCCGACGAGCGTGCCCACGACCACGGCCAGGATCGACCAGAGGATACGCCACCTCAACTCCTCGAGATGATCGAGGAACGGCATCTCTCCGCGCGGATTCCGAGCACCCATGAATCGGTGGAGCAGTCCTTGGAAGGGTTCCTGCCTGCGGGTTCGGTCGGTCAGAAGGGGAACTCCACCTGGTTGCGGCGGAGAGCCTCGCGCTCCTGCCTGGCGGTCATCTCGTCGACGAATTCCTGGAACTCACCCACGTCCTGGAAGTTCCGGTACACGGATGCGTAGCGAACGAACGCCACCCGGTCGAGAGGGTCGGAGCCGCTCCATGACCATTTCGCCGAGCTTCTCGCTCGGGCACCTCGAGCCCCGGCGTAGCGAGAGAGGCGATCCTCGATCTCGTCCACCAAGGCCTCCATCGCCGGAGGCCGGAAACCGGGCGCTTGGCACACGCCATCTTCACGCTGGCGAGGAGCTTGTGTGCGGTCGAAGTCCTCGATCGCTCCGGAGCGCTTGAGCACCTGGATGGGCGCGCTCCTCGACGTACTCGTACGTGGTGAAGCGCGCTCCGCACACCGAGCACTCGCGTCGGCGTCGCACAGCGCGGCCTCCCCGGCTGGCCCGGGTGTCGACCACCCGGTTCTCGGTCGCGTCGCACTGGGGGCACCGCACGGCTCAGCGCTCCATGAGCGGGAGCTCAACCGATCGAGTCGAGGTCGGCCTGGGCGAGCTTTGCCGCGTCCGTCCCGGAGTACGAGTTGACGATCCGCTGGAGCGTGGCCTTGGCCTCCTTGGACCGTTTCAGCTGAAGCTGGAGACGCGCCATCCGGTACAAGGCGTCAGGCGTCTTGGCGGCCGCGGGAAAGTTCGTGGTGATCTTCCCGAACTCCGTGAGCGCCTCTTCCGGATGCTGCTCCTGCGCGAGGATGTCACCGAGGTAATAGTGCGCGTCCGGCGCCAACGTGTCGTTCGGATAGGCATCCAGGAAGCCCTTGAACGCGGCCTGGGCGGTGGACAGGTGCCCCTGCTGAAACTGCTGCACGGCCGCGTTGTACATGTCCTGCGAGTTCCCGGCGGTCACCTCGCCGCCCACGGCCACATTTCCGCCCGGCGCCACCATGCCGGAATCCGGCGTCTCCTCACCGACCGTGGCCGACGCCCCCGGAACACGCCTCATGTTCACGAGCTGGTCGCGCACGCCCGCGATCCCCCGTTGGTTCTCACCAACCAGAGCCTGGACCTGCGAGAGCGTCTCGGAAAGCTGCTGGAGCCGGTGCAGGATCTCGCCGCGGAGATCCACGATCTGCCCCGATTGCCCACGAAGGGTGTCCTGGGTGACCCGCGCCTGAGCGCGCAGCTCCATGATGAGGGAGTCCTGGCGCATCGCCATCTCCCGGAGCTCGTCGTGGAGGTCGCGCACGTCGTGCTTCGTGGCGCAACCGCCCAGCGAAAGCACGGCGGCCGCCGTCACGAGGACGCGGGCCGCCGCGGACCGGTCTTTACGAATCGTCATATCCAAGTGCCCCCTCCGGCTTCTTGGCGCCGCCGGAGGGGGCTCGTTCCAGAGTTTGGCTCAGTCGCCGGTGTTCGGCGGGTTGATCGCATCCGAGCCCGCGGTGATCACGAACTGGGCCCGCCGGTTCTTGGCCCACGCCGCCTCGTTGTGCTCGTCGACGAGAGGACGCTCCTCGCCGTACGAGAACACGCTGAAGCGCGAGGCCGACAGGCCGAACCCGGTCATGAAGTCACGGACCGCCTCGGCCCGGCGCTCCCCGAGCGCGAGGTTGTACTCCGTCGATCCGCGTTCGTCCGCGTAACCCTCGATGCGGATCTGTACCTGCGGGCTCGCACGCAGCACGGCCACCTTACTGCGCAGGAGCTGCGCGGCGTCGGGACGGATGTCGGACTTGTCGTAGTCGAAGAAGACCATCGCTTGGAGGGTCGTCTTGGCCTCTGCCACGGCCCGCTGGCGAGCGGCTGCGGCCTCGGCCTTGGCGCGAGCCTCGGCAGCGGCCCGTTCCTGCTCCCTGACCCGCGCGATGGAGTCGGCCCTGCGCTGGGCGATCTCCTCAGCGGTCGGACCGGTCGGAGCGGGTGGCGGAGGGGGTGCCTTCTTGCACGCGACCACGAGCAAGGTGGCGGCGAGAACCGGTACGACGAAGCGGCGGACGATCATCCCTGCTCCCGGGTTGAGCGAACTGTTTGTACTCCCACGGCGTCGGTCGGATGCCGTGCTGATTACACAACGAACCTAACGCGCTTTCGCGGTGGGAAAAGACCTCCTGCCATATACCCGTTTCCGGGCTCCGGCGCAACGTCTGCCGCACACCTTTCGTGCGGTTCACCGACTCGGTCCTGCCTTATCCGGAACCGCTTCCATCGGACATCGGGGTCTCGGGCGCGAGCGCGGGTGACCAATCGGGCACCCCCACCCTGCGTCCGGATACCACGAGGCGGATCCGCCCGGTCGCGACGTCGACTACCATGAGTCCGAACCCCCACTCCCGCTCGCCCACGAAGGCCAGGTGCCGGCCGTCCGGCGCGAAGGTCGGGTCTTCGTTGTTACCCTCCCAGGTGAGCTGGCGCAGCCGGCGGCCACCGCTCTTCAGATCGGCCACCAGAATCTCGTAGCTCCCGGTCTTGATCCGCCCGTGGAAGGCCACCAGATCTCCGATGGGAGACCAGTCGGGAGACGTGTAGTACCCGCCGTTGCCGAACGAGAGCGGTGACAGCGTCTCGGCGTCGCCGCCACCCGAGGGCATGATCATGATCTGGGGGACCGTGGTGCCGAAACGGTCGGTGTTGAACGCGATCTCGCGGCCGTCGGGCGAGAAGGTCGGCGAGAGATCCTTCCAGGAAGATCCCCCCGTCAGGTGCTTCAGACAGCACTCACGAACGATGTCGTAGGTGAAGATGCCGTGGCGGGAGCCTCCGAGCGAGCCGAAAGCCAGCGTGTGCCCGTCGGGCGAGAACGCCGGCGTCACGTACTGGCCGCTCGGCAACGGATCGAACGTCTTCAGGTCGCCCGTGGCGAGGTTCAGCTCGTAGAGATGCCGGTCGCCGGGCTTGAGGGTGGTGAACGCCAACTCGGTGCCGTCCCACGACCAGGCGGGCGACATCGAGATGCTGTGCAGGTTGGTGAGACGGTGCATGTTCTCACCGTCGGAGTCGATGACGTAGAGCTCCTTCGTCGAGTCCGAGGTCGGCAGCGAGAACGCGATACGGCTGGCCGCCATCCCGGGATCGCCCGTGGCCCACTTCACGATCTGGTCGCTGACCCGGTGGACCGCCATGCGGAACGCCTCGGATGCCGGATCGGGGAGCCGGAAGCGCGCGCTTTCCTTGACCTTGGCATAGACCACGTCGTGGAGCTCGAGGACCAGGACGTATCCGTCTCCGGCTCCCTCCACCTGGCCGGTGACGAGCCAGACCGTGCCCAGCCGGTCCCAGAGCTTGTAGTCGACGCCCTCGCCGATGAGGCCTGCAGGCAAGGAGTCGAGCACCTGGAAGCGGTCGGAGTTGCGCAAATCCCGTCCGATGATCGCCTCCGCCTGAGGTGCCACGCCGGCTCCGCCGAAGCGCCCCGTGAACGGCTTGATCCCCAGCGCCGGCTGGTAGGCCGACTCGTAGACCATCCCCAGCGTCACACCGGGAATCGAGTCTCGCTGCTGGGCGACGAGCTGCCCGGTCGTGGCGAGCAGAAGGAACAGGACAGGGAAGAATCGGAGCCTCATCAGTCGCCACCACCACTCGGGTTGATCTTGAAGCGTACTGGAAGCCGGTCGAAGGGCAGCTCCGGCGGAAGCGAATCGAGCCGCCCCTCGCCGGCGCATTCGGCCGCGCCCATTGCCTGGATGTCGAAGACCGGGTTGCCCGAGGGCTGTGCCACCTTGATGTCCGTCACGCTCCCGTCCTTCCTGATCACGAAGTCGATGACGGTGGCCCAATTGCCCCCCTGCTGCCACCGGAAGCAGCGCGTCATCTGTCGGATGATGTTGTTGTAGTATTCGGGGTAGTCCCGCCGGAGCCCCTCCATGCGCACCCGGATGTCATCGCCGGACTCGGTCTTCTTCTCGGCCGGCTTCTCGGCGGTCGTGGCCTTCGTCTCCTTCTCGGCCGGCTTGGGCTGCGTGGGCGCGGATTCGGTCTTGGGTTTCTCCGGCTCGACCTTCTTCTTCTCCGGCTCCGTCACCGGGGGCGGGGTCTCCTTTTTCTCCGGCTCTGGCTTCGGCGGCTCGGGGTGCTCCACGACCAGCTTCTTCTGGGCCGGAGCCTCCTCCTTGGCCTGCACGGACGGCGGGGGCGACGCCAGGTCGATCTGGTAGCTGAGGAACTGGAAGGGCTCTGGACGACTCGTGGTGCTGTACCAAGCCAGCGCGAGCGCGACCCCGTGGACCGTCACGGAAGCGAACGCCGACAGGCCATCCGGTCCCCTGCCTTTCCTCGCCACGGGTCAGCTTCCCCGATAGGGCTCACCGACCAGCGACCACTTCACGCCACTCTTGGCCAACGTGGCGATGACCTTCAGGACCGGCCCATACGCGGCCAGCGAATCGGCTCGCAGGTAAACGTGCTCGAGCTTTCCGGCCTTCGCCATCTGGGGAAAGCTCTTCTCGAACTGGCTCGCGGTCGTCTGGCTGTCTTCGATGTAGACCTCACCCTGCTTGGTCACGGTGACGAAGAACGGCTTCTCGTTGGGCGCGGTGATCGGCTGCACGTCCGCCTTGGGCACCGCCACGTCGATGCCACCTTGCAGGATCGGGGCCGTGATGATGAAGATGACGAGCAGGGTGAACGCAACGTCCACCAGGCTGGTGACGTTGATCTCCGCGTTGAGCGGAAGGTCGGATCGATTGGCACCCCTTCCGTGACCACCCAATGCTCTCACACGCGTCCCTCCCGGGCCAACGTCCCGATGAACTCGCTGGAGAAGCCCTCCAGCTCCCCAGTCACCAGATTCAGCCGGCCCACGAAGTGGTTGTACCCGATGACCGCCGGAATGGCGACGAAGAGCCCGGCCACCGTGGTGATGAGCGCCTCACCCACGCCGGGTGCGACCGCGCTCAGGTTGGCGGAGCCGGACGCGGCGATCCCGAAGAAGGTGTTCATGATGCCTATGACGGTGCCGAGCAGGCCGAGAAGTGGCGACACCGAGCCGATTACCGCGAGCCAAGTGAGGCCCTGAGCCAGCTCGTCACGCTCCTCGGACTCCTCCTTCTCGAGCACCATACGCAGGGTTTGAAGCTGGGTGAGAGAGAGGCCCTTGCGCTCGGAGGCCGGCTCACGCAACGCGCCGGGACGAAGCTCGGTGAAGAAGTTGACGCCCTGACGGAACACTCGCCCATAAGGCGACTCGGGCAGCGTCAGGATCGCCTTGTAGGCGTCCTCCAGGCGCTGGGCTCGCTCCATCTGTTCGAGAAAACGGTCGCCCTGAAGGCGAACCTCGCGGAACTGACGCCACTTGTGGAAGATGAGCCACCACGAGACGAGCGAGAATATGGCCAGGACCGTGAGCACGATCTTGGTGGGGATCGTGCCCGCTGCCACCATGTCCAGGGCAGTCTGGGGGGGCCTGGCCTGAAGCAGGAGCATGGTCAAGGTCATGCAGGGGCCTCCGCCCTCTGGTTCTTGATGTACTCGTAAGTCTCCCGGAGGCCCTCCTCCAGGGAGAAGCGCGGGGCCCAGCCCTGCGCGCGCAACCGGGCGCAGTCGAGCGTGCTGTGCCGCAACTCGCCGGGCCGCTCGGGGCGGTGCTCCCGCCCCGGCCGGCGACCGGCGATCTCCTCGAGCGCGTCGGCGAGGCCGATGACGCTCGTGCCCACCCCCGTAGCCACGTTGAAGGCGAACGCATCGAGGCCACCGGCTTCGTCCAGGACGAGG
The DNA here is from genome assembly GCA_963751265.1 of uncultured Gemmatimonadales bacterium. Lineage (GTDB taxonomy): Bacteria > Gemmatimonadota > Gemmatimonadetes > Longimicrobiales > Gaopeijiaceae > SZUA-318. Next base: position 344,096 of record CAVVTU010000013.1, read on the forward strand.
TCGGAGACCTTCAGGTTGGCAGACACCACGTCGCGCACGAAGACGTAGTCGCGGGTCTGTTCGCCGTCTCCGAAAATCGTGAGAGGCTCGTCGCTGAGCAGCCGGTTGGAGAAGATCGCTACTACACCCGCCTCCCCATGGGGATCCTGACGCGGGCCGAACACGTTGGAGTAGCGCAGCGCCACGCATTTCATGCCGTGGACGTGGCGATAGTAGTGGAGGTAGAACTCCCCGCCCAGCTTCGTGACGCCGTATGGAGAGAGTGGGAGCTTGGGCGCGGTCTCCGGGGTCGGAATCACCTCGGGCTCCCCGTACACGACGCCACCGCTGCTTACGAACACCACCCGTTGAGCTCCCACCTCCCGAGCACCCTCCAATACGTTGAGGAAGCCCAGAACGTTGGTGCGCGCGTCGCGCATCGGATCCTCCACGGAGATCCGTACGTCGATCTGCGCGGCGTGGTGGTTCACCAGGTCGAAACGGACGTCCCGGAAGAGGTCACGCAACGCGGGATCGGCCACGTTCATCTCCACGAACTCGGCCTCGGCCGGCACGTTGGCCCGCCGCCCCGAGGAAAGGTCGTCCACCACCCAGACCTGGTCACCCCGGGCGAGGTAGGCGTCGGCGACGTGGCTCGCGATGAAGCCCGCGCCACCGGTCACGAGGACCCTGAGTCGATTGTCGTTCATCTGGCTCTCATTAAGAAAAGGGCCGGGGCACCCTGCGAGGTACCCCGGCCGAGCGGAGCGATTTCCCCTGGGACACCGGGGCAAGAACCGCGCCTCGGTCTCCGGAGTCTATCTTCAGTCCATCTTCTTGGCGAGCTTGACGACCACTCCCTGGCGGAAGACGTCGCCGCGGAGGTTGACCACGCGGGCCGAGGACATTCGCGCTTTGACCCCGACGACCTGCAAGCGGCCCTCCACCACGTTTCCGGTCGCGCTCCAATCGCGGAGCTCGAACTCGTCACCCACGGCCACACCGTCGTCCGAGCCCAGGTCCAGGAACGCGATGCTCTCGAGGCCCGGAACCACCGAGGATCCGGCCATGCCCATGATCATCGCTTCCGGACCGTCCGACACCGAACTGGCGGACTCGCCGCGCGTGAGCCCGTAGTCCGGCAGCGGCCCGACGAGATCGCCCACGAGGATGCGCCCGTACTCATGGGTGATGACGGCAGTAACGCCGTTGGGTCCGACGTCGGTGACCGTCGCGGTGCCCGTGGGACTCACGACGCGACCCACCTTATCGATGGTCCGCGTGACGCGATACAGGAGGAACACGTCACCCACGCCCGGGCTCGCGCCCGGAAGATCCAGGGTCACCCGCTCGTAGGTGCGAAGCGTTTGGGACGGATTGGGCAGATCGGACCGTCCCGCCACGACGCCCAGGTGCCCCGGGTCCTGCACACCCCGGGTCAGCCAGGGTGCGGCGTAGACCTGACCTCGAGACACGGCGACGAGGTTCGCCTCCATGCCCGCGGCGTTTTCCTCGGAGAGGCTGGTGTCCTGATAGAAGATCGTATGCCGGTGAGCCATATCGGTCCCGGGAGCCGTGCGTGCCGGCCGCTCGACCGCGGCCTTGGCCCCGCCCTGGGCCGGCTCGACGGCGACCCCGGTCACCTCGGCGGTCTCCCGCCCGGGAATGTCGAACACCTGGCCCGGATAGATCAGGTTCGGATCCTTGATCTTGTCCTTGTTGGCATTCCAGATCTTCCGCCAGTCGAACGGGTTCCCGTAATAATGGTCCGCCAGGTTCCAGAGACAGTCGCCCCTCACCACCTTGTGGGTGGCGGGCGAAGTCTGCTGAGCACTGAGAAAACCTGGCAGAATCAGGAAGGCCAGAACGGCAGCGGCCGAGCGAACCATAGGGGCTCCTTCGGCAAGTGGGACGGGGCTTTTCAGCCTATTGCACTTCTCGAAGATACGCCTCGCCAAAACAGGGGTCAACGCGTTTTTTTCGAATTGGCGTCAAATGTTTCCGCAACCCCCCCCTCCTGCGCCAGAGAGGCGTAGACGCCATCGCCGACGATCACGTGGTCCAGAACCGCGATGCCCAGCGCCCGGCCCGCCTCCGCGAGTTGGCGCGTAACCGCCCGGTCCTCCGCCGACGGAGTGGGGTCACCCGAGGGGTGATTGTGTACCAGGATCACCCCCGCCGCTCCCTCGACCACCGCCGGCCTGAACACTTCGCGAGGGTGGATCAGCGAAGCGTCCAGGATCCCCCGCGTAACGGCGACCTCGCGGACGACGCGATGACGGGTGTTGAGCAGGAGGGCGTGGAACTCCTCTTGCGCCAGATCCCTCAGGCGCGGCCCCATGCGCCGGAACACATCCGCAGGACCCCGTATCGGATCCTCGAGGCCCGCACCCTCGACTGCGACGCGACGGCCCAGCTCGAGCGCCGCCAGAATCCGCCCCGCCGTGGCCGTCCCCACACCCGCCACCCGGTTCAGCCGACCCGCATCGAAAGCCGCCAACCGACGCAGCGAGCCGCCCGCTCCTTCCAGGATCCGCTCCGCGACGTCGAACGCCGACCCGTGCCGCCCCCCGCTTCCTACCAGCAAGGCTACCAGCTCGCGACCTGAAAGATGCCGCGCCCCCACTGTCCGCAACCGCTCGCGCGGACGATCGTGCACCACCCACGAGCGGATCGGCGCCGAGCGACGCGGAGAAGGCGGGGATGGGTCCGAGGATGTCATGGTCCATGATGAGGCGGAGGCCGGGACCCCGGAATGCCCCGACCGGCCCGCTCCCCGCCGCGGGCTCTCCAGGGACGACGCACCCACGGCTGGAGGACCGAGGCTCATCCCGCCCCGTCAGTCGGGACGGCGCCGGCTCCCCCTCCGCCCACCAAGGAATGCCGGGCTCTACAGCCTCATCCTCATGAGGATCGCGTCCTCTTTAGGGTGATCGTAGTACCCCTTTCGAGATCCGATCTCCTCGAACCCGAAGCGCCGGTACATGTCGGCCGCCCGCTGGTTGGAAACGCGGACCTCGAGGTAAATCGTCTCCACCCCCCGCTTCTTCGCCAGTTCGAGCATCATGCCCAGCAGTCGGCCACCCAAACCCCTGCCCCGGTGACTCGTCGTCACGGCGATGTTGGCGAGCTCTCCCTGGTCCAGAACGCACCAGAGCACGGCGTAACCCACCACACCCGCGTCCGGGGCGTCGAGCACCCAGAGATCCACCCCGGGCCGGGCCAGCAGAGAGCGGAAGGTGTTCTCCTTCCAGGGGCTCGTGAAGGCCTCGGCTTCGATCGCCGCGACGCGGGCCACGTCCCCCGCCACCATGCGTCGAACCTCGGCGGTCTCTACGCTGGCCATGCCCGTTCGGCGCTGGACGCGCGCAGGTACCTGGGCTCCCAGGCCGAGAGGGAGCCGATCGCGGGAGTGTCGGGATGCATGCCCAGGTAACGGAGGAGCGCGTCCGCCTTGGGCTGGCCCGCTGGAGCGCCCTGGACCGCGAACCCCGCACCGTTGATCGCGCCGTGGTGCCGCTCGGCGCCCAGGCCGACGAAGACGGCGCCCGAAGGTACTTCGTCGGCCAGCACGTCACGGAGATGTCCGGCATGAGGAGCCACCAGCGTCTCCATGCCCGCCGAGCCGATTCCGTAGCATGCGCCGTAGACGCGGTCGCCGCGGGCATCGAATAGCACGTAGCGCACCATGGGACGCCCCCACTCGTCGCCGGACAGCGCCGCGGCCGCGAGGCTCGACACCGCCCACAGCGGGATCCCGAGCGCATGTGCCATCCCCTTGGCGGTGGCTCCCGCCACCCTGACGCCCGTAAACGATCCGGGGCCCTCACCTACGACGACACCCGCGAGCTCTCCGGCGTCCACGCTCGCCGCTTCGAGGGCTTCGGAAACGGCCGGCACCAGGAGGGACGCGTGCGCGCCTTGCCGCTCCAGCGTCGCCTTGGCAAGGATTTCGCTTCCACGGGCCACGGCGACCGTACCCATCGGGCCGGACGTGTCGAGTGCGAGGTAGAGGCCCTCCGGAACGAAGGTGGCGGTGCTCATCGTCCCGGCCCCGACACCGACATGGGAAAGCCCGCCAACTCGGGTGGAGCACCGACACGTGTGACCGAGACGTCGCGCAGCAGAGGGGTGCCTGGCGGGGTGGAGAGCTCGATCAGCCAGTAGTCGGACGGCAGGAACTCCTCGGCGCGCTCGGGCCACTCGACCAGGACCACCTCGTTGTCCGCGCCCAACTCCTCCCACCCCAGCTCCCACAGCTCGTCGGGTGACTCGATACGATACAGGTCCATGTGCACGACGTCGAGACCCAGGCGTGCCGGGTAGCGGAAGAAGAGGTTGAAGGAGGGCGACGGCATCGTCTGGCGAACCCCCGCCCCCTGTCCCACCGCACGTGCGAACACCGACTTCCCTGCCCCCAGCGGTCCCCGCAGCAGCAGGAACACGGGCGTGTCCACCGTCTCACCGATGCGGTTGCCCCAGCGCACGAGCCCCTTCTCGTCGAGCCTCATGCTCCGGCGAGCTCCTGGCGCACCCAGGCCACCGTGCGCTCGAGGCCCTCCTCGAGGCCAACCTCGCCCTCGTAGCCGAGCCGCTCGTGGATGCGGGTCAGGTCGGCCAGGGAGTCACGCACGTCTCCGGGTCTCGCCTCGCCGTGGACGGCGTCGACCTCGGCGCCGGAGAGCGATCGGATCAGGCGCCAGAGCCGATTGACGCTGATTCGCTCTCCGCATCCCACGTTGAAGACCTGGCCCACGACCCCGTCGGCCGGTGCCTTGCACGCCTTCAGGTTCGCCTCCACCACGTTGCCGACGTAGGTGAAGTCGCGCGTCTGCTCTCCGTCGCCTTCGATCGTGGGCGCCCGTCCTTCGAGCGCAGCCCGGATGAAGAGCGGGATGACCGCCGAGTACGGCGAGGTCGGATCCTGTCGAGGTCCGAACACGTTGAAGTAGCGCAGCACGACCGTCTCGAGACCGAAGAGGTCCGGGAAGACAACGGCATATTGCTCTCCGGTGAGCTTCGCCACGGCGTACGGCGAGCGCGGCCGGGGAGGCATCTCCTCGCGCTTGGGTAGCGTGGGCGTATCGCCGTAAGCCGACGACGAACCGGCGTACACGAAGCGGCGCACACCCGCGCGGGCCGAGGCCGACAGGAGGTTGAGCGTTCCGGTCGCACAGGCCTCGTGCGTGGCACGCGGGTTGGCGACGGAGCGCGCCACGGAAGGGAGCGCGGCTTCGTGGAATACCCAGGTCGCGCCGGAGCACACCCGATCGCAAACGTCCGGGTCCACGATCGACGCCTCGTGCAACTCGATGTCTCCCCCGACATCGGCCAGGTTCTCCCGCCGCCCGGTGGACAGGTCGTCCACCACGCGCACGTGAGCGCCTTCGGCGAGGAGCCGCTCGACCAGGTGCGAACCGATGAAGCCGGCCCCACCCGTGACGAGAACCGTCTGACCTTCGAATGACATGTCGGGCAATCTACTTCCGGTAGAGTCCTTCGCGCTCGATGATGGCCAGCACGCCCGGAGGCACCAGGTCTCCGATCGAACCTCCGCCCGCCACGATTTCCCGCACACGGGTGGAGGAGATGTCGATCCGTGTCACCGGAGCCACGAGAGCGGCACCCGCGCCCGGAACGTCCGGTACCACGTCGCACCCTCCCTCGCCCTCACGGTCCATCACCACCAGGGTCGCCCGAGCGAGGATCTCCTCGGGCCGGCGCCAGCTCGCAAGAGCACGGTACTGGTCCACCCCCACGATGAGAAATAGGGCCGCGCCCGGATGCTGGCGACCCAGTGCGGCCAGCGTGTCGACCGTGTACGAAGGCCCCGAGCGCCGAAGCTCCAGATCGTCGACCTCGAAACGGGAATCTTCGCCGGTGGCGGCGCGCACCATCGCCAGGCGTACCGGGGCCGGCGTCACCGAATCGTCGGTCTTGTGCGGCGGCTCGCCGGCCGGAATCCAGAGCACGCGGTCGAGCCCCATATGATCGGCCACGTCCGCGGCGACGATGCGGTGGCCATTGTGCGGCGGATCGAAGGTGCCCCCGAAGACCCCGAGACGCGGCCCCGGGGGCGGCCGTTCGTCAGCCGTTCGATCCATCGTCCTGGAGCGACTTGGCCTCGGCGGAATCGGGATACTTGTCCATGAGCCGCTGCTTCGCCTGCTCGGCCAGATCGTTGTAGCCGATCGCCATGTTGGCCTTGTAGACGCCCATGAGCGCCTTGGGCGCCCAATCGCTCTGGGGATAGTCGTCGACGACGAACTCGAAGTACTTGATCGCGGAGTCGTACAGGTTGCGACGCAGGTAGAACTCGGCGTCCTGGTACTCCTTCTTGGCCAGCCTGTCCTGCATGTCCGCGGCGATCGACGACGCCTCCTTGGCCTCGTCGGTCCCAGGATAGTCCGCCACGACATTGTTGCAGAGCGAGATCGCGTTGTGCGTGTACGTCTGATCCCGCTCGGAGATGGGTGACATCCTCGCCATGGACCGGCACGCGCCCAGGGCGGCCTGACCAGCCCTGCTATCCGTCGGATAGCGCTGCAGGAACGTCTGATAGTCCGCGTGCGCCGTCAGATAGTCCTTGGCGGCGAAGTCCGTTTGCGCCAGCAGGAACTGGGCCTCCGGAACGAGCGGGGAGTTCCCGAAGGTGAGGGTGAGATGGTTGAGCAGCCGGATCGCGTGTGAGTAGTCACCCTTCTTGTACTGCTGGACGGCCATGTCATAGAGCTGTTGGTCCGAAAGACCCTTGTAGGGATTGGACGACCTGCACGCCGTAATGGCGAGCAGGGACACGGCCAGCACCAGGAATCGTCGCGTTGTGGGATACATCCCTGTGGTTACCCGAGGTTGTCTAGAAGTTTCCTACCGGCATCGGCCGTCGCGCAGGGACTCGAGGCCCTGGCCGAAGCGAATCTCGTCGAAGCGATCCTGAGCCCGGTCCGCCAGCGATCCGGACGCATCGGCGAACCGCACCTGCCTGTACGCGTCCATCGCCTGCTGACACTGCCCGAGATCCGAAAGGATCTCACCCTTCTCGAACCAGGCCTGCGCCAGGATGTTCCGCGGCTCGCCCAATTCCAGAGTCCGATTGACCAACCGGAGTGCCTCGTCCAGGTCCTCGGGCGTGACCGGCCTACGGGCCCGGATCTCCTTCGAAACGTCGAACGCGCAGGTTCCGATGTGCCAATCGACCTCCCCGCGCTGGCTGGGCCGCACCATCTTCCGGAAGCGCTCGAAGAAGACCAGCGCGTGCTGGCAATCCCCGATCTGATCGTAGACCTGCCCCACTTCGAAGACGACGTCGGCGGTCGAATCGGTTGCCGGATTGCCCATCGCCTTCAGGTAGAACGGGAGCGCCCGCCCGTACTGGCCGTTCTTGTAGTAATGTCGCGCGAGCGGAAGTGCCATGTTGCCGACGCCCAGGCCGGGCCGAAGCTTCAACGCATCTTCCACGGCGGACGCCATCGCGAACGTGTCGCCGTTCTTGAGCGACTCGCGGGCCAGGCGCATGAGGTCGGCGACGGCCAGGTTGGCGACACTCGAGTCCGCGGCGACCGCCCGCTCGTAGAAGCTTCCCACCTCGTCGACCCGGCCCATCATGGCATAGGTATGTGCCACACGGGCCAGGGTCTCCGCATCGTCGGCGCCCTGGCTCACCGCCAAGCGGTACTCCGAGAGCGCCGCTTCGTATTTGCCCTCCGCGAACGCCTCGTCACCCCGGCGCAACGCGCTCTCCTCGGCTGCGCTCGACCGGCACGCCGACACGCTCACGACCGTGGCGGCCGCGAGGACGACGGGCAGAATCCGGGAACGGAGGCTCGGCATGGTCGGGGGGATGAGGGGCGGATCGATTTGGGCGGCTCCACGGTTGGGGAATATAGTAGCAAGGAGCGCGCCGGAAGAGGCGTCGACCGCCCGCCGGTCGCCCGCCGTGGCACTCGGACAGAACTCCTAATCCCCGTGAGGTTCAGGAAAGCTCACACCCACCGACGCGAGGTAGGCCCGAGGTCGCATGTCGTCGGGATCGTCCACCGCGCAGCGCGTCCAGTCCTCGATGGCTCCGTCGTCGTCGCCGAGGCGGTGGCGCACCACCCCCAGGCGCAGCCGCGCGCCCACGAATCCCGGACGCGCGCCGAGGATGGTCTCGAGCTCCTCACGCGCTCGGTCCAGTTCGCCCAACTCGAGGAGCGACTCCGCGAACTTGGTCCGGATGTCCATGAACCGGGGCCGCACCGAGAGCGCGGCGGCGTAGTGCTCGGCCGCCTCCTTGGGGTGGTTCGCGACCAGGTAGAGGTCCCCGAGCTGAGCGTGGGTCACCGCGATCCGGTTACCGACATCGGAGGGGAACGCCCGGGAGTCCCGAGTGTCGAGCTCTTCCGCCCGGTGGAAGGCGTCTCGCGCCTCCTCGTGGCGGCCCAGCTCGTTGAGGATGATACCGCGGTTGAGGTGCGCTTCCGCGTACGCCGCGTTGAGGGAGAGCGCGGCGTCGAAGTGTTCGAGCGCTTCCTCGGGGCGGTCGAGCATCGCCAGGCAGAGGCCGGCCTTGTTGTGCACGTCCGCGAAGCCCGGATGGTCGCGCAGGACCTCCACGAAGGTGAGCAGCGCGGACTCGAAGTCGTCACGCTCCCACGCGCTCACCCCTCGGGCGATGACGTCCTGGACCAGCGCGAGATCGTTGCTCATGGAGATACGGTGGCCCCCTCGGCGGCGAAGGGCAATGGTCGTCGGCCGACGCTCAAGGCAACGTTCGCGCCCTCGCCCCGTCACGCTCCAGGAGGCGGCGGAACCAGGGAATGGTGCGACGGATGCCGTCGCGTAGATCGACCGCCGGCTCCCAGCCCAACAGCTCGCGGGCAATGGTGATATCCGGCTTGCGCACCTTGGGGTCGTCCGCCGGCAGTGGGAGCGTCTCGATCGGGGAGTCGCTGCCCGTCTCTTCGCGCACGAGGTCGGCCAGCTCACGTATGGTGAACTCGTTCGGGTTGCCGACGTTCGTGGGCTCGACTCGCGCCGATCCGAAGAGCCTCCAGATGCCGTCGACCTCGTCCGTCACGTAGCAGAACGAGCGCGTCTGGCTCCCGTCACCGTAGACGCTGAGCGGCTCGCCCCGCAGCGCCTGTACGATGAAGTTCGAGACCACGCGGCCGTCGCCGGGGCGCATGAACGGCCCGTACGTGTTGAAAATCCTCACGATCCTCGTGTCCACCCGGTGGTAGCGGTGGTAGGCCATCGTCAGCGCCTCGGCGAACCTCTTCGCCTCGTCGTACACACCCCGGGATCCCACAGGATTGACGTTGCCCCAGTACGTTTCGGGCTGCGGATGCACGAGCGGGTCGCCGTAGACCTCGGAGGTGGACGCCAGGAGGAAGCGGGCGCCCTTGGCCATGGCGATGCCAAGGCAGTGGTGTGTCCCGCGGCTCCCGACCTTGAGCGTCTGGATGGGCAGCTCGAGGTAGTCCACCGGGCTCGCGGGCGATGCGAAGTGCAGCAAGCCGTCCAGAGCTCCCGCGATGTCGATCGGATCGGAGATGTCGTGCTCGATGAACTCGAACGTGTCGTAGCCGTCGAGCCGTTCCAGGTTCTCCCTCGACCCGGTAACGAAATTGTCGAGGCCGAGCACCTGGTGGCCCTCTGCCAGGAAGCGCTCCGCGAGGTGCGAGCCGAGGAAGCCGGCGGCTCCCGTGATCAGGACCCGCATCAGACGCCCGTTCCCACGGGACGGCGGCCCACCGAGTGGTACTCGAAGCCCATCGAGGCCATGCGCTCCGGATCGTACAGATTGCGCCCGTCGAAGATGAGCGGGGTCGTGAGGCTCTTCTTCATGCGCTCGAAGTCCGGACGCCGGTAGGGAAGCCACTCGGTGTGAATCACGAGCGCGTCCGCACCCTCCAGCGCCGTGTAGTCGGACGCGACGTACTCGATGCGGTCGCCGAAATGACGGCGCGCCTCGTCCATCGCCACGGGATCGTGCGCCACGACGCGGGCGCCTCGCCCGAGCAATCCTTCGATCGTGACCAGGCTGGGCGCCTCGCGCATGTCGTCGGTGTTGGGCTTGAAAGCCAGTCCCCACACGGCCACGGTGCGGCCCGAAAGGTCCTCTCCCAGCCGCTCCACGACGCCGTCCAGGAGCAGCCGCTTCTGCTTCTCGTTGACCGACTCCACGGCCTCGAGGATCGAGGCGTCGGCCCCGAGCTCCCGCATCGTGCGGACCAGCGCCTTGACGTCCTTGGGAAAGCACGAGCCCCCGTAGCCCACACCCGGGAAGAGGAAGCTCGCCCCGATGCGCCCGTCCGTCCCGACACCTCGGCGTACGGCGTCCACGCTCGCACCGGCCTTCTCGCAGAGCTGCGCGATCGCGTTCATGAAGCTGATGCGGGTGGCCAGCATCGCGTTGGCGGCATACTTCGTGATCTCGGCGGCGGGCACGTCCATGATCAAGATCTGGGCGCCCGAGCGCACGAACGGCGCGTACAGCTCGCGCAGCGTCTCGGCGGCGAACTCCGAGTCCACGCCGAGCACCACGCGGTCGGGCTTCATGAAGTCGTCGACCGCTGCACCCTCCTTGAGAAACTCGGGGTTCGAGCAGACGTGCACCTGGCACTCGGTGTGCTTCTGGATCTCCTCGCGTACGAGATTGGCCGTTCCCACCGGGACGGTGCTCTTGGTGATGACGATCTTCTCGCCCTGCATGGCCTCACCGATCGAGCGCGCAACGGCCAGCACGTGCTTCAGGTCGGCCGAGCCGTCCTCGTCGGGGGGCGTGCCCACGGCAATGAAGAGGATGTCGGAGGTGCGCACGGCCCGGCGCACGTCGGTGGTGAACGTGAGCCGCTCGGCCGTGACGTTCCGCTCGATGAGCGGCTCGAGGCCGGGCTCGTAGATCGGCACCTCCCCGCGTTTCAGGGACGCGATCTTCTCTTCGACGATGTCCGCACAGATCACGTCGTTGCCCGTCTCGGCGAGACAGGCGCCCACGACCAGCCCGACGTACCCGGTCCCGATGACGCCTACCTTCATGGTGTGCCGTCTTTCGTCTGGAGATGTCAGTCGTAAAAGGCGCGTACGGCCTCGGTCACTCGTTCCTGACGGTCCTCCCCTACCTCGGGGAAGATCGGCAGGCTAAGGACCTCTTCACAGAGCGCCTCACTCACGGGCAGGTCCCCCTTGCGGCCGCCGAGCGAGGCGAAGCACGCCTGCAGGTGGAGCGGTACCGGGTAGTAGACGCCGGATCCGATCTCGCGCTCGGCGAGCCAGCTTCGCAGCTCGTCGCGTCGCTCGGCCCGCACCGTATACTGGTTATAGACGTGAAAGGCGCCCTCCGCCACCACCGGCGGACGGATGCCCGACACCCCGGCCAGCATTCCCTCGTAGCGGCAGGCGTTCTCGCGGCGCACCGCGGTCCACTCGTCCAGGTGGCTGAGCTTGACGCGCAGCACGGCGGCCTGCAGAGCGTCCAGTCGCGAGTTCGTGCCCACCATCTCGTGGTGATACATCTGCCGGCCGCCGTGCACCCGAAGCTTGGCGACCTTTTCGGCCAACTCCGCATCGTTCGTGGCGATCAGGCCGCCATCTCCGAAGCCGCCCAGATTCTTGGTCGGAAAGAAGCTGAATCCGCCGGCATCGCCCACCGCTCCGGCCATGCCGTCCGCGGACTTGGCGCCCACTGCCTGGGCGGCGTCTTCCAGGACGAACGCGCCCCGACGCGCCGCCAACGCGCGGATCTCCGCCATGGACGCCATCTGTCCGAACAGGTGTACGGGCACGACCGCCACGGTCCGGTCCGTCCAGGCGGCTTCGACGGTGTCGGCGGTGACGTTGAACGTGTCCGGATCGACGTCGCAGAAGGCCGGACGGAAGCCGGCGTTCCACACCGCGCCAGCGGTCGCGAAGAAGGTGAACGCCGGCACGATCACCTCCGAGCCCGGCTCGGCGTCCAACGCCTTCAGCACGAGCAGGAGCGCGTCGGTGCCGCTCGCGCACCCGACGGCGTACTCAACGCCCAGGTAGGCCGCCATCTCGGACTCGAGCGCCTCGACCTCGGGGCCGAGCACGAAGCGCTGGCTCTCGATCACGCCGCGCACGGCCTCGTCGAGCTCTTCCTTGATCGAGAGATACTGGGGGATCAGATCGAGAAGCGGGACGGGCGAGTGTGCCAACGGATACCTCCCTGTGGATCGTGACGGTCACCCAAACCTGCGCATCCGCACCCCCCCGTCAATTCTCCAGCGAGGATTTCGCTGCCGAAGTCGTCCCGCCCTTGGCCTTCAGTTCGAAGATCTCGTCCCGGAGCAGAGCCGCGCGCTCGAAGTCGAGCGCCTCCGCCGCCTCGGCCATCTCCTTCTCGAGGATCTTCTGATACTCCTCGCGGTTGATCTCGTCGGCGTAGCTGGCCGGGGCCTCGGATACCTTGGCCGGTACGAGGCGGGCGTCGGCCACGCGCGTGCTGAACTCGATCTCCTCGATGCTCTTGCGGATGGTCTCCGGCGTGATGCCGTGTTCCTGGTTGAACGCGATCTGCACGGCGCGCCGCCGGTTCGGTCTCGTCGATGCAGTGCCCCATCGAGCGGGTGATGCGGTCGGCATACATGATGGCGCGTCCACCGACGTTGCGCGCGGCGCGTCCGATGGTCTGGATCAGCGAGCGGCCGTCCCTGAGAAACCCCTCCTTGTCGGCGTCGAGGATCGCCACGAGCGAGACCTCGGGCAGGTCGAGCCCCTCGCGCAGGAGGTTGATCCCCACCAGCACGTCGATCTTACCGAGCCGGAGCGAGCGCAGGATGGCCATGCGCTCGATCGTGTCGACCTCGGAGTGCATGTAGCGCACGCGCACGCCCACCGACTGCAGGTACTCCGAGAGGTCCTCGGCCATGCGCTTGGTGAGCGTGGTCACCAGCACGCGCTCGTTCCGCTTCTCGCGCTCGCGGATCTCGGCCAGGAGGTCGTCGACCTGACCCTTGACCGGACGCACGTCGATGGCGGGATCGACGAGCCCGGTCGGGCGGATGATCTGCTCGACCACCACCCCGCGGGCCCGCTCGAGCTCCCAGTCGCCGGGCGTGGCCGAGGCGAAGACCGTCGGGCCCACAACCGAGGCCCACTCCTCGAACTTGAGCGGGCGGTTGTCGAGCGCGCTGGGCAGCCGGAACCCGTGCTCGATGAGCGTCAGCTTCCGGGAGCGGTCGCCGTTGTACATCCCGTTGATCTGCGGGATGCTCACGTGGCTCTCGTCGACGATCGTCAGGAAGTCACCGGGGAAGTAGTCGATGAGGCAGGCGGGTCGCTCGCCCGACCGGCGGCGACTCGTGTAGAGCGAGTAGTTCTCGATGCCCGGGCAGGTGCCGATCTCCTTCATCATCTCGATGTCGAAGTTCGTGCGCTGCTCCAGCCGCTGTGCCTCGAGCAGCTTGCCGTCTTCGCGGAAGCGCTCGAGCTGCCCCTTCAGCTCCTCGCGGATGAGCGGTACCATCTCGTCGATGGTGCGCCGGTTCGTCACGTAGTGGGTGGTCGGGTAGATGGCCGTGCGCTCCAGCTGGGTGATCACGTTGCCGGTGAGCGGATCGAAGCGGCTGATGCGCTCGACCTCGTCGCCCCACAGCTCAATGCGCACGGCCTGGTCCTCATAGGCCGGGAAGACCTCCACGGTGTCACCCCGCACGCGGAACGTGCCGCGCTCGAAGACGTAGTCGTTGCGCTTGTACTGGATGTCGACCAGCCCGCGCAGGATCTTCTTGCGCGGCCACTCCTCTCCCTGGCGGATGTGGAGCATCAGGCCGCGGTAGTCCGCCGGGTTGCCCAGGCCGTAGATGCTGGAAACCGACGCGACGACGATCACGTCGTCGCGCTCCATGAGCGACGAGGTGGCTCGGAGGCGGAGCCGCTCGATGTCCTCGTTGATCGAGGCGTCCTTCTCGATGTAGGTGTCCGTCGAGGGGACGTACGCCTCGGGCTGGTAGTAGTCGTAGTAGGAGATGAAGTACTCGACCGCGTTGTGCGGGAAGAGCGACTTGAGCTCGCCGTAGAGCTGCGCGGCGAGCGTCTTGTTGTGGCTCATGACGAGCGTGGGCCGCCCGTGGTGCGCGATCACGTGGGCGAACGTGAACGTCTTGCCCGTGCCGGTGGCGCCGAGCAGGACCTGGTTCTTCTGGCCGCGCTCGAGCCCGTCGACCAGCTCGGAGATCGCTTGCGGCTGGTCGCCGGCGGGCCTGTGGGCGGCGATCAGCTCGAAGTCGGCCATGCCCTCGTCACGCCCAGCCCAGGTCCTCGTCGTCGAAGTGCTCACGGCGCTCGACCATGAGCACGCCCCTCACCCGACTGATGGCCCGGCGCACCTTCTCGAGGTGCGACAAGTCGTGCACCTCGACCATGAACTCGCCCGACATCCCGCTCTCGGTGGCACGCATGTCGGCGTGTTGGATGTTCGTGCCGGTGTCGGCGATCGCCTTGGCCACATCGGAAAGCAGCCCGCGCCGGTCGGTGCCGCGCATGTAGAGCTTCACGTAGAAGCGATCGCCTTTCTCGGCGGCCCACTCGATCTCTACGCGCCGCTCCGGGTCGCGCGAGAGCGAGAGCACGTTGGGACAGTCGGTGCGATGGATCGAGACCCCCCTGCCCCGCGTCACATAGCCGATCACGTTGTCGCCGGGCACCGGCTGGCAACAGCGCGAGTAACGTACCATGAGATTGTCCATCCCCTGGATGCGCACCCCACGGCCCGAGATCCGGAGCCGCTCGGCGAGCCGCTCCAGGGCACTCGGCCCGCGCTCGGCCGCCGCCGCAGGATCGTGGTCGGGATGGAGCTGCTTGATCACGGCTGCAGGCCCGACGTCGCCACGGCCGAGCGCTGCGTAGACGTGGTCGAAGTCCTTCTGGCTGAGAACCTTCGCCGCCTCCTCCAGCACGTCTTCGTCATCGGGCACCGAGAGCCGGGCCCTCTTCAGCTCGCGGTCCAGGAAGTCCTTGCCCAGCTTGTAGCGCCGCGTCGAACTCCTCCTTGCGGATCCACTGGCGGATGCGCTGCCGTGCGCGGCTCGTCTTCACGAACCCAAGCCAGTCGCGGTTCGGGTGCTGGCGCGCGTGGGTGATGATCTCGACGGTGTCGCCGTTCCGGAGCTCGCGCGACAGCGGCGCGATGCGCCCGTTCACCTTGGCGCCGGCACAGTGCAGCCCGACCTCGGTGTGCACGCTGAACGCGAAGTCGATGGGGCTCGCGCCCATCGGCAGCGCCTTCACCTCCCCCTTCGGCGTGAACACGAAGATCTCGCCCTGGAAGAGGTCCATGCGGAGGAATTCCATGAACTCCTCCGGCTCCCGCGTGTCCTGCTGCCACTCGAGCACCTGGCGGAACCAGGTCAGCGCCTCGTCGACCTCGTCCGGCTCGCCGCCGCCGGGCTGGTCCTCCTTGTAGCGCCAGTGCGCCGCGATCCCGTACTCCGCGGTGCGGTGCATTTCCTCGGTGCGGATCTGGATCTCGTAGCGTCGCCCGCTCGGGCCGAACACGGTCGTGTGCAGCGAGCTGTACATGTTCGACTTGGGCGTCGCGATGTAGTCGTGGAACCGTTCGGGTACCGGGGTCCAGCGGGAGTGGATGATCCCCATGGCCGCGTAACAGTTCTGCACCGTGTCGGTGAGCACGCGCATGGCCATGAGATCGTAGATCTCCTCGTACGGCTTTCCGCGCCTCACCATCTTCTGGTGGATGGACCAGAGGTGCTTGGGCCGGCCGCTGACCTCGACCGGAATGCCGGCCTCCTCGAGCGCTTCCTTGAGCGGACGCTCCATCTCGAGGATCTGGCGCTCCCGCTCCTTGCGCCGCTGACGCACCTTCTTGCGCAGGGCCTCGTACGCATCCGGCTCGAGGAACTTGAACGCCAGGTCCTCGAGCTCCCACCGGGTCGCCGCCATTCCCAGACGGTGCGCCAGTGGCGCGTAGATGTCGCGGGTCTCGAGCGCGATGCGGTGCTGCTTCGAGACGTTGAGGTGCTCGAGCGTGCGCATGTTGTGGAGGCGGTCGGCGAGCTTGACCAGGATCACGCGCGCGTCGTCGGCCATGGAGAGGAGCAGCTTGCGGTAGTTCTCCACCTGCTGCTCGGTGTTCGTGCGGAACTCGACGCGGCCCAGCTTGGTGACCCCGTCGACGATCGTGGCCACCTCGCGACCGAAGCGCTGCTCGATGTCGGCCAGCGAGGTGGCCGTGTCTTCGACGGTGTCGTGGATCAGGCCCGCGACGATCGTGTCCGTGTCGAGGTGCAACTTGGCCAGGATCGTGGCGACTTCCACCGTGTGGCTGACGAAGTGGTCCCCCGACGCACGCCGCTGACCGGCGTGCGCGTCGACCGCGACCGCATAGGCGTCGCGGATCTTGTCGACGTCCAACCGATCCGCATACGTCTCGAGCGCACGTGCCAGTGGGCGGGGGAGACCGCGGATCGTGGACGTCGGCCGGGAGGTGGAGGCGGCCGTCGCCATGGCAAGCTCAAACTAAGAAGAGAAGCGTGGTGGGGGCGAGAGGGGAAGGGCCTTCAGGCGCCCGCCGCGCCGACCTCCCCACCCTGACGTCCCCGCCCCGCCACGTTATGTTGCCGACCTTCAGCGATCCATATACACACCAGAACGCTCAAGGATCGCGGCCCCCTCGGATCCGGAGTCCTCATGAGCTGGGAAGCATGGCTCACGCTGGCCGTCATCGCCGCGGTCGTGGTCGCGCTGGCACGCGACCGCGTCTCGCCGGCGGTCGGGCTCTTGGCAGGGGTGATCGTGCTCCTGGTGGTGGGGGTGCTCACCCCTGCCCAGGCGTTCCAGGGCTTCAGCAACCCGGCCCCGATCACCGTGGCCGCGCTCTACATCCTGGCCCGGGCCGTGGAGAAGAGCGGTGTGCTGCAGCCCATGGTGAGCGGGCTCATGGGACAAGAGGGCGGGCCTCGGACGGCGCTCGCGCGCCTCATGCTCCCGGTAGCGGCAGCCTCGGCGTTCCTCAACAACACGCCGATCGTGGCGATGCTCGTGCCACAGGTCACGGACTGGGCCGACCGTAACGGACAGTCGCCGTCACGGTACCTGATGCCGCTCTCGTTCGCGGCGATCCTCGGCGGCGTGGTCACGCTCATCGGGACCTCGACCAACCTGGTCGTGTCCGGGCTGCTCGAGCAGCACGGCATGGCGCCCCTCGGAATGTTCGAGCTGACGCACATCGGGCTCCCGTTGGCCGGCGGCGGACTCGTGCTCATCGTCCTGCTCGCACCCCTGCTCCTGCCCGAGCGACGGGCGGCCCGGGAGCAGGCCGAGGCCGGAGCGCGGGGCTTCTCGGTGCAGATGAAGGTGGTCGCCGGTGGGCCGCTCGACGGCAAGCGCGTGGAGGAGGGCGGACTCCGGCATCTCCAGGGCGTGTTCCTTGTGGAGATCGAGCGCGACGGCCAGACGATCGCCCCGGTCGCGCCCGACACCGAGTTGTCGGGCGAGGACCGTCTCATGTTCGTCGGCCAGGTCGATACGATCGTCGACCTGCACGCCATGGCCGGTCTCGCCTCGGCGGAAGAGCCGCACTTCCTGGACTTCGACGGACCCCGCCACACGTTCTTCGAGGCCGTAGTGGGCGGCGGCTCCGCCCTGTCCGGCAAGACCCTCAAGGACGTCGAATTCCGCTCCCGATACCAGGCCGCCGTGGTTGCCATCCACCGGGCCGGCGAGCTCGTGCGCGCCAAGCTCGGTCAGGTGCCCCTCAAAGGCGGCGACGCCCTCCTCCTGATCGCCGACGAGGGATTCCGGGAGCGGTGGCGCGACCGCTCCGACTTCCTCCTCGTGTCGCGGCTCGGCGGCACGCCCCCGGCTGTTCCCCGCAAGAGAGGGCTGGTCGTGCTCGTGGCGGCCGGCATCGTGCTGGGCGCAGGATTCGGGGTGATGCCGATCCTTCACCTCTCACTTCTCGGAGCGCTCGCGCTCGTCGCCTTCGGCGCGCTGACACCGGGCGAAGCGAAGAACGCGGTGAACCTCGACGTGATCCTGACCATCGCGGCCGCGTTCGGGCTGGCCGCCGCGCTCGACAGCTCGGGACTGGCGCACGGCATCGCCACGGTCATGGCCGACGTCTTTGGGCGGCTCGGTCCGCGGGGGGTCCTGGCCGGCCTCGTGCTCACGACGATCGCGCTCAAGGCCGTGATCACGAACAACGCGGCCGCTGCGCTCATGCTCCCCGTGGCCCTCTCCACGGCCGGCGAGTTGGGGCTCGCGGCGCGCACCGTCGCCATCGCGATCACCGTGGCGGCATCGGCCTCGTTCCTGACGCCGATCGGCTACCAGACGAACCTCATGGTCTACGGGCCCGGCGGCTACCGGTTCAGCGACTACGCGCGCCTGGGACTGCCGCTGACCGTGCTCGTGGTGGTCCTGATCCTGATCCTGTCGGGCGGAGTGGTGGGCGGGTAGGCCGGCGCCTTTCCCCGAGCGGGTCTCCTGCTATGTTGGTGCTTCTGCGGTTCTTCCCGATTTTTCGTTGATTCCACCTGCCTTCGACGACGACGCTTGCCCATGTCCGATCATCTGATCGCGCCCCACGGGGGCGCCCTCCTCGACCTCGTTTCCTCCGACGACCGTACCCGAGAGCTCAAGGAAGCCTCGCGCGACTGGCCCTCCTGGGACCTGAGCGAGCGCCAGACCTGTGACCTCGAGCTCCTGCTGAACGGCGGATTCAGCCCGCTGGCCGGGTTCATGACCCGCGCGGACTACGAGGGCGTGCTCGAGGACATGCGGCTGAGCGACGGCACGCTCTGGCCCATGCCGATCACGCTCGACGTGACGGAGGCGGCGGCCGAGGGGCTCTCGGAGGGCGACACCCTGGCGCTGCGTGATCCCGAGGGCGTCATGGTCGCGGTGCTGCACGTCGAAGACATCTGGAAGCCGGATCTCGACAGGGAGGCCGAGGCGGTCTTCGGCAGCGACACCGGCGCGAGCCTGGAGGAGCACCCGGCGGTGCGTTATCTGCGGACGCAGTCCAACCCCGTGTACGTGGGCGGACGCGTCGAGGGCCTCGACCTGCCCTCGCACTACGACTTCCGCACGCTTCGGCTGACGCCGAAGGAGATGCGGGCGCAGTTCGTCAAGCTGGGCTGGGAGAAGGTGGTCGCGTTCCAGACGCGCAACCCGATGCACCGAGCCCACCAGGAGTTGACGCTACGGGCTGCCAAGGAGGTCGAGGCCAGCCTGCTCATCCACCCGGTCGTGGGCATGACCAAGCCCGGCGACGTCGACCACTACACCCGGGTGCGCTGCTACCAGGCGCTCCTGCCCACCTACCCGAAGAACACGGCGATGCTCTCGCTCCTGCCGCTCGCCATGCGCATGGGCGGTCCGCGGGAGGCGGTCTGGCACGCGATCATCCGCAAGAACCACGGCTGCACGCACCTGATCGTCGGCCGCGACCATGCGGGGCCGGGCAAGGACTCGAACGGCACCGCGTTCTACGGGCCCTACGACGCCCAGGAGCTCCTCAACGCGCACCAGGAAGAGCTGGGCATCACGATGGTGCCATTCAAGCTCATGGTGTACGCGCCCGAGCATGGCACGTACTACCCGGCCGACGAGGTTCCCGAAGGCGTCGAGACCGTCAACATCTCCGGCACCGAACAGCGCCGCCGGCTGCAGCTCGGCATCGAGCTTCCCGATTGGTTCACCTTCCCGGACGTGGAACAGGAGCTCCGGAAGTCCTCGCCGCCGAGGCATCGCCAGGGGGTCACGATCTTCTTCACCGGGCTCTCGGGCTCGGGAAAGAGCACCATCGCCAACGCACTCATGGTCAAGTTCCTGGAGATGGGCGGCCGGCCCGTCACGCTCCTGGACGGCGACCTGGTGCGGAAGCACCTCTCGAGCGAGCTCGGGTTCAGCAAGGAGCACCGCGACATCAACATCCGTCGAATCGGCTTCGTGGCGAGCGAGATCACGAAGAACGGCGGGATCGCGGTGTGCGCCCCCATCGCTCCGTACGACGCGGTGCGCAATGAGGTGCGGGAGATGGTGGAGTCCGGCGGTGGGTTCGTGCTGGTCCACGTAGCGACCCCGCTCGAGGTCTGCGAGCAGCGCGACCGGAAGGGACTCTACGCCAAGGCCCGGGCGGGCATCATCAAGGAGTTCACGGGCATCAGCGATCCCTACGAGGAGCCCGAGGACGCGGAGTTGGTGATCGACACCACGGATCTGACGCCCGAGGAGGCCGCGCACCGCATCATCCTCCACCTCGAGAAGGAAGGGTTCATCGGCGACGGGGAGTAGGGCGGCGGGAGGTCCCGAGGCTCCCGCGGCTCCGAGCGGCTCCCAGCCAGCCTGACGGCGGGCGCGGGCGCGGCCACGCGCGCCCTCACCACCTCCACCCGACCTGTGCCTGCACCATTCCGTTGTTCCGGGCGTGTCCGGGTGTGGATCGGAACTGGTCGACGTGCTCGATCCCCAGTCGCAGCCGGGTGAAGAGACGCGAAGGCCCCGGATCCGTCGTCCAGTCCACCGTGAGGCGTGTTCGGGTCTCGTCGGGGCCGTCGGCGGTGCGCACGGTGTTGGTCCCGGACCGGGTGACGTAGGCATCCCCGTAGTAGCGTTCCCAGGCGCCCGTCACCGACAGCCGACTCCCGGGTCCCGTCCAGTCCACCCCGGCCGACGCTCCCCCCGCCAACGGGCCGATCGGGTCACCCAGGATGCGTCCGTCCAACGTCAACCCGCTCGTGAGCTGACCGTGGGTGTACGGATAGACGCCCGACTTCCTGCCCTCGGCCCAGACGTCGAAGCGACCCCGCGGCCCGAGTCCGACACGGCGCGCTCCAACGACCCAGAGGCCGTCGATCCTGAGCGAACGGGCCGCGCCGGTGAGCCGGAAGTCCTGGATGAACGTCGTCATGGCCTCGGCGTATACCTCTGCCTTCAAGCGTGGAAGCGTGAGGCGCGCGTCCACGCTCACCGCTTTGTCCGAGATCTCGTCCCGTCCGGGATGGATCATGAAGATGTCGTCGAGGCGCTGGAGGAAGGTCGCGCCCGGGGCGTTCCGCCCTCCCTGGTGATTCAGGAGCGTCGCGCCGATCTCGAAGCTCGGGTGCGGACGAATGCTCGCGTTGAAGACGATCAGCTTGCTGTGGGGATTGTCGGAGCCGCGCCCCAGATCCGCCACGAGCGCGCTCCCCTGGAAGGGCCCCAGAGCGCGGAACACCCACGGGAGACGAGCGGGACGGTCGAGCGAGATCCGCGCCAGGTCGAGCCCTCGGGGATTGTAGGAGAGGAGGGACCCACCCTCCCGGGCCTGGCCGTGTTCGACCTGGTTTCGTCCCAGGTCGATGGCGAGGTTGCCGAAGAGGGCGCGGACGTATCCGTCCTGCAGCGTGGCTCCCCCGCCCGTCCCGCCCGTCCGCGCGCGGGCGACCCACACCCGAGGGTACAGCTCGGCCGCGAAGTGCCGTCCGAGAGCGATGTCCACGGAGCCCTCTCCGGCGAGCGTCCATCCGTCCGCGAGCTCACGTCCCTGGTTCCCCTGGAGGAGCGGATTCACGTTCGCGTCGATCTTGTTCTGCGCGTACGCGATCGGAGCGCGGCGGCTCGGGCTGTCACCGATCGTCATGTCGGTGCGCACGCTCCTCCACTCGGGGGTCCGAGGAAGCGCCTCGCAGGCGGCTCGCCCCTCGGGACAGAGCGCGGCGATCTCGGCCGCGAACTCCCGTTCCAGCCGTCGCAGGGATTCGCCGAAGCGCGCCCGGGGCTCCCCCGTCTCCTCCTTCAGCACTCGGCGGGCCTCCACCGCGTACCGGGCGAACGTCAAGCGGGAGTAAGGCCGGTCCCCATGGATTTCGCCCCGGACGAGCCCCGCCACGACGAGGGCGTCCAGGTCCCGATAGGCGGGATCGAGATTGGGAACATAGGTGGTGGCCTGCGCCGAGAGGGCACCCGCCGAGATCAGCGTGAACACACCGACGAGCGCCACCTTGCGTCGTGAAAGGAAAAGCATGGCGGCTATCGTCTCAACAGGACCGCCGCCAGGATCCGGAAGGACGGAAGGTGGATCTCGTACCCTCCGTCGGCGGCTCTGGTCACCGGCAGATCAACGCCGGTCACGAGCTCCCTCGCCCGAGGAGGCGCCGAATACGAGCCCGGCGTCAACTTCACGAGCACCCCGCTCACCTGGGACGGCATCGGGGCCTCGCTACGGGGTCGCTCCCTGAGGGCCAGGGGCTGCACCCAGGAAAAATCGGGAGTGAGCAGCACGGTGGTGCGCGCATCGTCCGCAGTGGTGAAGAATCCGACGTGCAGCGTCGCGGGCCCGCCGAGCACGCGAATGGGCACACCCGGCAGTTCCGCCCCCAGACGCTCGTTCGGCGAGCCCGGATCGCCGATGGTGACCACACGCCCGCCACGTCGGCGGAACGCAGCCACTCGCTCGGCCTGCGCCGTCGTGAGGTCGGCGGAATCCGGCAGGACGAGGACCCGGAGATCCTCGATTTCACCCGCGGCCAGCGCGTGATCGGTCACCCAGCGAAAGGGAACCCTCTGCCAGAGCAGAGCTTCGAAGGCTCGGAGGGCAGGAAGGACCGCGCGGTTCCAGGCGTGGTCCGGGTCGCCCATGAGCC
Organism: uncultured Gemmatimonadales bacterium; assembly: GCA_963751265.1. Lineage (GTDB taxonomy): Bacteria > Gemmatimonadota > Gemmatimonadetes > Longimicrobiales > Gaopeijiaceae > SZUA-318. The sequence continues at coordinate 366,667 of CAVVTU010000013.1, forward strand.
GATCCCTGGCGGCTTCGGGAAAGTGGATGCCGGCCCAGGCCTGCGGGTGCGTCCCGGCGAGGCCGGGCGCCACCCGATCACCCAACGCCGCCGCGTCCTTCAAGGCGGACACCGGCGTCGCGTGCGGAGCCACCGCGCGGCCCGCCATGATCGCATCGGCCACATCGAGGCTGGCGGTACCCCCGTGGGTCAACACCGCCGCCACGAAGGCCTCCGCGCGGGCCGAGTCCGCGAAACCCAGGGCCCAGACCACCGGCGGCCTTCCCCCGGCCGCGTCACGCACCAGGGTCCAACCGGCCGCGATGCGCACCCCGCGGGGCACGCTGTCGCCTCCGGGCATCCATCCGCCGAAGGCGGGACGAACAGGCGATTCGAACTCGGTCTTGGGAACGTCGCCGGCGCCGGCCAGTCCCGTCGGGAAGCGCGGGTCCATGAGCGTGGGAAGCGTGGCCACGCTCGTGACGAACACCACGCCCGGGTATTCCTCGTGGACCCGGTCGCGCCACCAGGAGAGGGTCTCCTCCACCTGCTCGGCCTGAAAAGCCAGGAAGGCACGGTACAGGGGATCACGGGCTCGGCGCCTCTTGGGCGGGGCCTGTCCCGTCCGCTCCTCGAACGCCCTCGCGAGGTGGGAGCCCCAGCATCCGCCGGCCGGCATGTGGCTCGCGTCGAAGAAGAACCCGTCGGCTCCCTGGGCAGCGAGCGCCTCGAGCTCGCGGAGAACCAACTCGCGATAGGGTGACGTGATGTCGAGAAAGTCACCGCGGCGCATCGTCACCGGCGTCCGTCCGTCGGGCCCCCGACACACCCAGTCGGGATGTCGGGTCTCCATCGCCGAGTCCGAGCTGATCCACACGTACGCGATCGTATGTTGGCCGGCCCGATGCGCCTCCGCGAAGGCCGACCGGATCAGAGCGCTGTCCGCTCCGAGCCGGACGTCGTCTCCGGGGGCCATGACCGTGAAGGGGCTCCCCGACGCGGACTTGAAGTGGCGGGTGAAGACCCTCAGGCCCAGTCCGAGGAACCGGACGGGTGCGTTCCGGTAGGCCGCGGTGTCGGTGCGGGGACCCAACCCCAGCCGGGTGTGTCCCTGGACCCGGGCCGAATCGAACCAGGCGGGGAGCGCCGGCCGGAGCGCCTGCCCGCGGGTGAGCGACCCACCGGCGACCGAGGTGTCGGGCGGCGTTCCGGCGGGGCCCGCGACAACGGTATCCACGGCCTCCGGCCGTCCCGCGAGAATCGTCCCGGCGTACCAGACGGAGGCTACGGCCGTCACGCCCACGAGCACGCGGATCGCCGCCGTCAACGAGCCACCTCCTTCACGAGGCCGGCCCATGCCCGGAGCGAATGCCCGACGGAGAAGCGTCGCTCGTAGAGCTCCCGGGCGCGATCGCGAGCCCGCGGAAGAGCGTCGCGCTCCCGAAGCGCCTTCGTCACGGCCGCGGCCAGGCCATCGGGATCCTCGGGCGAAGCGACCCAGCCGACGCGCTCGGCCTCGACCATCCGCGCCAACTCGCTCTCCGGCTCCACCGCGGCAAGAACAGGAACCCCCATGGCGAGACAGGTCAGGGTCTTGCTCGGATAGGCGACCCGGTAAACGCCCTGCCTCAGCGGCACGAGTGCGAGGTCCGCGGCCCGGACCAGCTCCTGCGCCACGCTCTGGGGTTTGTGGGACAGGAAGTGCACGGTCCGACCGAGAAGAGGGCCCGCGCGCCGTCGCAGCTCGCCCTCCATCACACCTCCACCCAGGAAGACGAAGTGGACATCTTCCTGCTCGGCCAGGAGACGGGCGGCGTCCACCACGGCCTCCAATCCCTGGAACCGGCCCAGATTCCCCGCGAACACTACATGGAAGCCCACGCCGGGCAGCACGGGGGCGGCATGGCTCTCCTCGCCTCGGTCCCCGGTGGAACCGGGAAGCGCGGCGTCGGCGTCCGGGTCCTCGAGGCCCGCGGGGGTTCGCACCCCGTCCTCGAACGTCTCGGGCAGGAAGTTGTTGATGACGACGACTCTCGAGGCGTCCATGTCGGGCCGCGCCGCCAGCGTCGCACGCATGTCCTCGGACAGGACTACCACGCGGGCAGCCGCGTCACACGTGTGCTCGTCCACCCGTCGGAGCAGCCGGAAGAGGATGCCGTCCGCGAGCATCCCCTCGATCCGTCCGACCTCCGGGTGAAGATCCTGACAGTGATAGACGAACGGTGTACGCCTGAGGCGCGCCGCCACGGATGTGGCTCGCCCCGCGACGATCGGCGGGAAGCTCGCGGCGACGACCACATCGTAGCTCCGAGCCATCACGTGGGAGAACAGGGCCGTGACGTACCAGGCGTTGTTGAGAACGCGCACAGCGACCGGGCGTCCTCGCTCGGGCAGCACCGGGATCCGGAGCACCCGGACGCCGCCCAGGTGCTCCACTCGAGGCCTGCGAGCGGCCCGACTCGTCCGGTAGGACGGCTGGCTCGAAAAGACGGTTACGTCGTGCCCCTCGGCCGCGAGTCCTTCGGCGATGGTTCGAAGCATGGACGCGTACGGCGGCGTGTCGGGCCAGAAATAGCGGTGCGAGAGGAGGACCTTCAAACCGCGGTCACGGGCTCCGGCGGCCGAGGTCAAATCGGGTACCCCAGACGGTCCATGACCGGCCCGACCACCCGTGCCACCTGATCCTGCTCTTCGGCGCTGAACGCTGCCTGCCACTTGCGGTCGGTATCCGGAATACGGGCCTCGCGGTACCGCTCCAGCACGGGGTCCGGGTCGGGCAGCGCCAGGAACCTCGTCAGCCGCTCGAGCGCCTCGGTGCCCCGCACGAGGTCCTCGTAGCGAATCGTGTGCACGAGCTCGAGCGGCGCCCGCTCCAGACCCTCCAGCGTGCGCTCGACGCACGCACTCCACTGGCGTGCGCAGACTTCCAGCAATGGAAGGCTGGAGATATCGTCGTCGATGCCTTCGTACCGCGGACCCCACACATGCCCTCCGCCCCTCCCGCGCGCACGCCCTCGCGCCAGGTTGCCGGCGACCCAGAGCGCGTACCGGAGGTCCGCCCTCCTCACCGTGAGCGCCTTGACGGCGAGGCGTCTCCAATCGGGCCTCTCTCTCCACTGTCGCATCGACGATTCGACGACGGCCCGGCCATCCCTCACCAGGTGGATCAATCGGGCCCGGGGGTAGACCGCACGCACGAAGTCGACCCTCAGGGTGTTACTCACCGTCTTCTCGACCAGGAGGTCGTCCGAATCCTCCCCCGCGCCGGCGAGCTTGGCCAAGCGCCGCCGGATGAAGCGGCCGATGCGCTCATCGTAGCGCGAGACCGGAAGCTCGTCGCTGGGATACGACTCGTTCCCGTGGCGCCATACATAGTTCACGTCGTGCGGGACGACGGGCACTCCGGGGCTCGTCCCGATCAGATCACGAAGAAACTTGGTCCCGGAGCGCGCGGCACCGAGGATGATCACGGGAGATGACATCGGCGGGTATCTTCAGATGGCGGACACGTGCACCGGTCGCATCAGTCGTGGTCGTGACGTCGTAGGCCGTCCCACAGATGCCCCAGCCGGGCCGTTCCCACCAGGAGATTGACGACGCGTTCGGATGTGTTCGTGATCTCGTATTCCATAGGAACCGTCCTCGGGCCCTCGCGTGGCGAAGTGACCAACCTCACGGCGGCCAAGATCGTATCGGTACGCAGGCCCGTCATCACGAGCGTGCCCGCGTCCAGCGCCTCCGGCCGCTCGATCGCGTTTCGCGGCGTGACGGCGGGGAACCCGAGAATCGCCGACTCCTCGGCGACGGTGCCGCTGTCCGACACGACACAGAAGGCCGACTTCTGGAGTCGGTTGTAGTCATGGAACCCGAACGGATTGAGGAAGCGCACCTGGTCGTGGATCTCGAGGTCCGTCTCCTCGATCCTCTTCCTCGTCCGGGGATGCGTCGACACCACGACCGGATACCCATGCTCGTCCGCGAGCCCGTTGAGGGCCTCGACGAGGATGCGCAGATGCTCGCGGCTGTCGACGTTCTCCTCCCGGTGCAGGCTCGCCACGAAGTACTCCCGCGGCTTCAGCTCGAGCTCATCCAGGACGCGTGAGGCGTCGATACGGTCGCGGTAGTGGTCCAGGACCTCGCGCATGGGAGAGCCGGTCAGGTAGATGCGGCGGTGCGGGAGGCCCTCCGACAGGAGATGACGGCGCGCGTGTTCGGTGTAGACGAGGTTGAAGTCGGCGGTGTGGTCGACGATGCGCCGGTTGACCTCTTCCGGGACGTTGGGGTCGAAGGATCGGTTGCCCGCCTCCATGTGATACACGGGGATCTTCATCCGCCGCGCCATGATCGCCGAGATCGCGCTGTTCGTGTCGCCTAGGACGAGGACCGCGTCGGGACGCTCCTCACGCAGCACCTCCTCGGTGCGGATGAGGACGTTGCCCAGCACGGCGCCCAGCGACGAGGTCTCCACCTCGAGGAAGTGGTCCGGCCGACGCAACCCCAGGTCCTCGAAGAAGATCTCGTTGAGCTCGTAGTCGTAGTTCTGCCCTGTGTGGACCAGGACGTGGTCGACGTGCCGGTCGAGCGCCGCGATGACGCGGGAGAGGCGAATGATCTCCGGCCTCGTGCCCAGGATCGTCATGACTTTGAGCTGGCTCACACGTCCTCCGGGTAGGTGTCGGTGCGCTCGGGATCGAAGATCTCATTCGCCCAGAAGAGCGTCATCAGCTCGTCGTCCCCGGTGTTCGTGATGTCGTGGGTGTGCAGCGTGGGGATGTCCACGTATCCAGGCTCGTCGCCGCGGACGTCGAACACCCAGGCCTCGTCGCCGAAGAGCTTGCGGACGCGGATCCGCGCGCTGCCGCTCAGGACCAGGAACCGCTCCACCTTGAAACGGTGAAAGTGCTTGCCCCGAGTGATGCCCGGCCGGGTCGAGGAGACGAAGGTCTGCCCGCCCGAGCCGCCCTTGACCGCCTCGAACAACCCCCCGCGCTCATCCCGATGCAGGGGAACGGTAACAGGAAAGCGATCCGGATACATGTACGACCGGAGCGTGTTGAAGAGCCGGATGTCGAAGGGGTCGTCGAGATCGGGAAAGAGCCCGCGATCGTAGGCGTCGGCCATCGTGCGCAACCGCTCCAGCAGCTCCGACACCCGCGCGACCGGCACGCCACCCGGGCGAAGCTCGCCCACACGCCGCTCCCGGATGATCTCCAGCACCAGCTCCGAGAGATCCTGGGCGTGCAGCAACTCGAGCGGCGCGTCGACCTCCACGCGCGGCTCTTCCCCGTGCGCGAGTTGGTGGCAGAATGTGGAGACCACGGAGTTGTGAAAGGGCCGTCCACCCTCGCCGTAGACGTGCGGCAACACGAGATTCGTGAAGCTCGCTCCACTCCGCTCCGCCCACGCTCCCAGGACCTCGGAGGCGCGCCGTTTACCTCGTCCGTAGGGATCGTCGCGCTCGGCATGGACGCTGGAGGCGAAGATCACGTGGGGCGCCCCGCCCTCCCGGTCGCATGCGTCCACGAGGCGAGCGGCGAGCGCCGGATTCCCCTCCTCGACCTCCGCCGGATCCCCGCGGTTCACCCCGGCATAGTGCACGATGACGTCCGCGGCCGAGGCGAAATCGGAGAGGGCTGCCTCGTCGTCGAACGTCCGGCGGCTCGCCAGCGCGGGCTCCACGTCGGTCAGCGCGCGGAGGCAGCAGCGCAGATGCCACCCCAGCAGCCCCCCCGCCCCGGTGATGCCGATCCGGGGCGTCAATGCGCGATGCCGGCCCCGTCCAACTCGGCCGTGACCTCGGGGAGGCTCAGGAGGAGTGCCTTGATCTCTTCGACCGACAGACGCGTCGCGTTGTGGGAATGGAAGTCGTCGATCTCCTTCATGTCCATGTCCCCCTCGACGAAGTACGCGCCGTAGTTGAGGTCGCGGGTGTCCATGCGGACGCGATAGTAGCCCCCCAGGTCGTCCGCATGGCGTAGCTCGGCGCCGGTCGCCAACGTCTCGTAGAGCTTCTCGCCGTGTCGCATCCCGAGGGTCTTCACGGGAACGTCCTGCGCCTCGAACAGCTCCACGATCGCCCGAAGGAGGTCGCCCATGGTCGAAGCGGGCGCCTTCTGGATGAAAAGGTCGCCCTGTCGAGCGTTCGACAGCGCGTAGTCGACCAGGTCCACGGCGTCCCGGAGCGGCATCAGGAAGCGCGTCATCGTGGGCTCCGTGATCGTGAGCGGACGACCTTCCCGGATCTGGCGCATGAAGAGCGGAATCACCGAGCCGCGGGAGCACATCACGTTGCCGTAGCGCACCGTGGAGACGACGGTGTCACCGTCGCCGATCTCCCGAGCCACGGACTGGGCCACCTTCTCCATGAGCGCCTTGGTCAGCCCCATCGCGTTGATGGGAAGCACCGCCTTGTCGGTGCTCAACCCGACCACCGTCTTCACGCCGTGCTCGACGGCGGCGTGGATCACGTTGGCGCTGCCCAGCACGTTCGTACGCACCGCCTCCATCGGGAAGAAGTCGCAGGACGGCACCTGCTTGAGCGCGGCGGCGTGGAACACGTAGTCCACGCCGCGCATGACGCTGTCGGTCGTGGCCGCGTCCCGGACATCCCCGATGATGAACTTCGTGCGCGCGTCGTCGAGCTCGTTGCGCATGGCGTCCTGCTTTTCCTCGTCCCGGCTGAGGATGCGCAGCTCTGCGACCCCCCGGCTCAACAGGAACTCGGTCATCGTCCGCCCGAACGAGCCGGTGCCGCCGGTGATGAGCACGGTCTGGTCCGAATAATCCGCCAAGTCGATTTCCTCGTGTGGCTGTGGTGTGGGAACGTGGACACCGCACCGGAATCAATGATGTTATGATGCCCGCACCGGAATTCCAACGGGAGCGGCGCACCACGCCCGACCAGGTACCCCGAGGTGGTCCAACACCTAGGAGAGGAATGACCCATCGTATCGCGATCGTCACCGATTCTCTGTCCGTGGTACCGCGCAACGGCCACGAGCTGAGCTTCCTGCGGGTGGCCGAGTCGCTGGTGGGTCGGTACACGCTGGACCTGATCGCGCTGGGCCCCTCCCAACCCGACGATTGTCCCGCGTTCTTCTCGTCCGTGTTCCACATTCCCTTCGAGACCTCCGCGTTGCCGTGGGGGGCCCTCAACGAAATGCTGCGCGGCCGCCCGACGTTCATGCTGACCCACCCGCTCGATCCGGCTTCTGCCGAGCGCAGCCCGTGGAAACCGTACGACCTCGCGTGGTGCGGTCCGGTGAGCGTGATGGGCGCGGTCGACTGGTACCGCAGACAGGGCCGCCCGCTGGCGAGTCTGCTTGCCCTCAGCCTCGACGACGTAAAGACCACGATGTACCTGGATGCGGGCACGGAGCTCTTCAGCGGCCGTTACGGCCTCGACCTGCGACGCCTGTACAAGTCGCTTCGCTCGCCCTTCATCCTGAGAGCGGAGCGGCGCTACCTGCGCGACGTTCAACTCGTCCACGTGCCGACGCCCGCGGAGGAGCGGAAGCTGCGTCGCGTGACGGTCGGCGCGAAGCGACGTCCCGAGGTTGTGGTCGCACCCCCGGGCGTGAAGGAGGAGCTGCTGGCCCTGCCGGGCCGGAGCACCCGGTCACGCAAGGTTCTCTTCATGACGCACATCGCCGGCGGTCGGGCCCGCGAGTCGAGGTGGTTCCTCGATCGAGTCTGGCCGCTCATCAGGAGGCGGGACGCGGAGGCCGAGCTGCTCCTCGTGGGAACTCCCCCGGACGAGCGCTCCGGCTGGCGTGGCCCCCCGGCAGGGGCCCGGCACCTCGGATGGGTGGAGGATCTCCCCGGACTGCTCGCCTCGATCCGCGTGGCGGTGGTTCCTACGCTGCACTCCTCGGGCATGGTGAACCGCATCCTGGACGCCATGGCCGCCGCCGTGCCCGTGGTCACGACGAAGCCGGCGCTGTCCACGCTGGCGGGTGCGAAGGCCGGCAGGGACGCGCTGTGCGGCGACACCCCCGAGCACTTCGCCGAACAGGTGGTGTCCCTCCTCTCGGACGACGATCGCTACGAGAGCGTTCGCGAGCACGGGCGGGCATTCGCACGGCAGTGGCTCTCGTGGAGCGACCGGGCGGACCGCATTCTGCACGCGACCCAGAACGCGATCCGGCAGGGTGGGCTCGACCATGCCTGAGGCGACGCGGCGCTCGAGGCTCGCCGTCCTGCTGTCGGCAGCCTGGCGCCACGTGCTGTGGCGGTACGCCTCGGGGCGCACGCCCCTGTACCTGGTCACGGAGTTCCCCAAGTCCGGGGGTACGTGGCTCTGCCAACTGCTCTCGACGCTCCTGGACCTTCCCTACCCGCGAAACGCCCGTCCGCGGATCGAGCCCAGCGTGATCCACGGCCACAGGCTTTGGGATCGTCGCTTCCGCAACGTAACGGTGATGCACCGCGACGGCCGCGACATCATGGTCTCGGCCTACTTCCACTACCTGGGCGGCCATGACGCCAACCGCGGAGCCGACGCGGAGCGCCACCGGCGGCGAGCCGGCATCGTCAACGTCTCGGAAAGCGCGGATAATATGCCGCGCTTCATCGAGTACATGTATACGCGGCGCATCCACCGATTCTACGACTTCACGTGGTCGGAGTTCGTGGATTCCTGGCAGGGGCGCGACGCGGCATATGTCCGCTACGAAGACCTCCTCGTGGACGGTGTCGACGCGCTCCGCAGGGTCCTGGAGCACCACGGCCTGGAGGTGCCCGCCCGCGAGCGCATCGAGGCCGTGTTGCAGAGGTTCTCTTTCGCACGGCAGACGGGACGGCAGCCCGGCGAGTCGGACCCCAACAGCTTCCTGCGCAGCGGCGTGCACGGCGACTGGAAGAACCACTTCAGCCTCGAGGCACGACAGGTGTTCGACCATTTCGCGGGCGAGCAACTCGTAAAGCTCGGCTACGCGAGTACGCGCGATTGGCGGCGCTGGAGCTGAGTGATGGGCTTCGAGCACCTGATCATCGGCGGCGCGAACAAGGCGGGGACCACGTCCCTCTATCGTTACCTGGCGGTGCATCCCGACGTGTGCACGTCCGTCGTGAAGCAGTCGTTCTACTTCCTCGACTCCGAGCTCCAGGAGAGCCTCGGACTGCGCTCGCTCCATCCGTATTCCCCGGAGCCGGGATCCTACGAGCGCCTGTTCTTCGCGCACCGGAGTCCGGGCCAGCGAACGCTCGACGCTTCCCCCGAGTACCTGTTCTCGCCCGGGACCCCCGGGCGGATCCGGTCCCTGTTGGGCGACAATGCGGGAGTCGTGTTCGTGCTGCGTGATCCTGCCGAGCGGATGCTTTCATTGTTCCGCTTCGGCAAGCAGCAAGGGTCGCTGGCCACCGACATGACTCTGGAGGAGTTCATCGACGCGGCGGTCGCCTACCAAGGCGCCGTCAATCCCAGCCTCATGGGCTACACGACCGGACGTTACAGCACCTTTCTCGAGCGGTACTACGCGCTGTTTCCGCGCGAGGCGCTCCGGGTCGTGTTCTTCGAGGAGCTCATCGCCGATCCTGGCAGCGTTGCGACGGCCCTGACGGTGTGGGCCGGCCTCGATCCCACGCCCGTCGCCGGGCAGCCGTTCGAGGCACACAACGTCACGGTGGCCGTGCGCTCCCAGCGGCTGCGGAGCGCCTACCTAGCCTTGCGGGGCCTGGGTTTTCGAGCCTCCACGCGCTCGGCGCTGATGCGCGGCGCCGCGGGCCCGTGGCGCCGGTTCGTCTCCCCCCTGTACCGATGGATCAACACGCGCACCGGTGCGCGCTCCGGGGACGAGGAGCAGGCTGCCCTGGCGCGGCTCGCCGCGTTGTTCGAGGGAGAGGCGGAGAGGGTCGAAGCGATCGTCGGCCGGGCCCCGCAGTGGTCATGACGATGCGCGTCGTCAACCTGATGCGGGACGTCGATCCCAGGCGTCTCGGCATCGTGCGCTCGGCCACGGACATGGCGCCCGCTCTGATGGACGAGGGCGTGGAGAGCGAGCTCTGGTACCGGGGTCCCGACCTCCCGTCCGAGCCGGCGGCCGTCCGCTGCCGTTCGCTGCGCGGCGGCTCGAAGGCCGTCCTGCGCGAGACGATGCGCGAGGCGCGGCTGGACCCGGCGGAAACGGTGGTGGTGACGCACGGCCCGTGGGGATACCAGACGTCGTGGGGAAGCGCGCTCTCGCGCCTGGGCTACCCGTGGGTCTACGTGCCGCACGGGGCGCTCGAGCCGTGGTCGCTGCACCACAAGCCGGTCCGGAAGTGGCTCTACTTCCGCACCCTCGAGCGGCGCATGGCGTCGCGGAGCGACGCCATGCGCGCGCTCAGTGTCCCTGAGAAGCGCAGCCTGCTCGCGCTCTTCCCTCGTCACCGAATCGAACTGATCCGAAACGGCATCGCGGTGCCGGAGCGCACCACGCGGTCTTCCGGCGGGCGCGGCAGCACCGAGCCCGGCGCGCGGCCGCGCACGTTCCTCTTCCTCGGCCGGCTGCACGAGAAGAAGGGTCCGCTGCGCCTGGCGGACGCGTGGCTCGCCTCCTCCTGCAACGACGATCCGTCCTTCGAGCTCGTCGTCGCCGGGCCCGACGAGGGCCAGCTCGAGGCGCTCGAGGGGCGTGTAGCCCGCAGCACGAATATGCGTTACGTCGGCCCCGTCTACGGGGCGGAGAAGGACGCGCTCCTGGACGCGGCCACCTTCTACGTTCTGCCGTCGTGGAGCGAGGGGCTTCCCATGTCCGTCCTCGAGGCGACGGCGCGCGGTCTCGTCCCGCTCGTCACCGAGGGCTGCAACGTGCCGGAGCTGCTGGTCGAGGGCGGCGCCGTGCGCATCGGTGCCGACGCGGAGGCCGTGCGGGCGGGCCTCGAGGCCGTGCGGGACTGGAGCGACGAGACGATCGAACACCGCGCGGCCACGCTGCGCTCCGAGCTGGAGCGCCACTTCGACCTCGATGCGGTCGCGCGGGCACACGCGGAGCTGTTCCGCGACCTGCTCGGGCTCAACCCCGACTTAGGGACGGGCGATCGGCCGCGGTCGCCAGTTCGAGCTGGCGCGTGAGGGCGTCGAAAACGAGGCGTGGACCAACCGCATCGACACAACGCCACTCCTTGCGGCAGGTGGCCAGATAGCACGTATGACACGGCACGTCGGCACGTATCTTCTCACCCAAGTCGTAGGTGTGAATCTCCGAAGCAGAGGTCGGACCGAAGTACGCGACGAATCGGGTTCCCATCGCGATCGCGAGATGCAACGCGAGAGAATCGGTGCTGAAGATGCAATCGAGGCCCCCGATGAGGGCGGCGAAAGCGCTCACGGTCAGATCATGCGGCATGATGCGAACCGAGGGTGAAGCGGTGAGCTCGGCGATCCGCACATTGCGGTCGAGCTCCCCGGGGCCGCCGAGCAGCGCTACCCCAACGCCCGAGTCCACCAGCGATCTACACAGGCGCACGGCGTAGTCGTCGCGCCACGACTTGTATTTCCATCTGCCACCCGCCCCGACATTCACGCCGACCACGGTCTGTCGCGGCCGGAAGAACTGGCCAAGCATCTTCGCCGTCTCGCCTCGGTCACCTTCCGTGATCGGAACGCTCGGGCGTGCGACGGGACTGTTGAACGCAAAGCAGTCGTAGAGTATCTCCTGCATCGACCTGGTATTCGCCTTCTTCAGTCGGTTGGCTTCCGCCAACCCTCCGGCCGACTGGGGCCGCAGAAGCCCCATTCCGAACCAACGTTCCAGATCTGGCGTGTATCGGACCGTCTCGGATGTTGAATCCCAGTATGCCCCGTGCAGCACTCCGCCAAGACTGCTCGCCAGCTTCGCTTCGCGGCGACCGTCATCGAGGTTCACCACCGTGTCCACCGTTGGTAGTCCGGTCTTCGTCCCGGACGACAACGTGGCTTGCAGGCGCTCCACGTCGACCACCTGGCTGACGCCCGGAAGCCCCTCGACCAAGGGTGCGGCCTCCTCCGCGGTCACCCAGACGACATCGGTGTTCCACTCTGCGTTGATCGGGGCGAGCAACGCGGTCGTGCGCACCACATCTCCCAGAGCTCCGCACTTGATGAGCCACGTGGCCACAGTTCTTCCTTCCTATGAGTCCGGCATCTCGTCATTGCCGAGGGCCTCCAGAAAGGCACGCGCCCCCTCGTCGGCGCTGGCGTCCCGGTCGCGCACGGCCATCGCCCTGCGCACCTCGGCTGAGGGGCGACGCCACCAGCCGGACTCCAACAGCTCCCGGCACACCGCCGGGTCGAACCTCGTCTGCACGGGCCGCGCCGGCACGCCGACAACGATCGCGTAAGGCTCCACGTCTCCGGTGACGACCGCGCCAGCCGCCACGACCGCGCCGACGCCCACCGTGCGCCCCTTGAGCACGATCGCTCCCGACCCGATCCACACGTCCGCGCCGAGCGTCGTACGCACGGCGTTCCGCCGCCGCATCTCCTCGGCCGCGGCCGCCGGGTAGAGGTACGAGCTGGTGGACGGCTCCGTGAGCAGGTGCTCGTTCGGTCCGACCTGACAGCTCGGCCCCAGCGAGCAGTACGGGCCGACGTCGGCCGACAGCACGAGCGCCCCGTGGTTCACGTAGACGCCCTCTCCGAGCGTGCTGCGCGCCACGACGGCGCCGGGACGGATCACGCTGCCTCGGCCCAACCTCGAAGCCCGGTCTACGAGTTCGGCCTCCACCCGCGCGCCGTCCCGCAGCCGAAAGAACCAGGCCCTCAGCCACGCCGACAGGCTCACCTGCTCGACCCCTCCGGGACCTGCCACACCTGGCCACCCGGGCGTGTGAAACGCCCCTGGCGGAGCGGTGCGCGAGATCGAACGGTCACGGGGCAGCCTCTGGCCGTGGTGAGGGCAGTTGTGAATGCACGAACGATGCCTGACAACCTGCCACACCCTTCCAGCCCCCTCAAGAGCGCCCTCGTCCTCGCGGGCGACGCGCGCACGCGCCCGCTCCCGGCGGTCGATGCCCTCATCCCGATCCCCTGCGTCCGAATGGAAGCCTCAGCCCGAACAATCCCAGCTTGCTGCGGACGTGCATTCCCCGCTGCCACAGAAGCCGTCGACGAACCGCGGCCCGGAGCTCCCGGCTGACCCGCCCCGGGGCGCCGTCGACGAGGATCTCGACCGCGCGCGCCTGCTCCGGGCTCAGTGCGCGCGTCCACCGGCGCGCCTCGTCCGGATCGGCCACGATCCCCAGGCCCTCCCTGCGCTGCATGATCGGCCCCTGGAACGACGAGTCCATCATGCCCGGCTCGAGCATCGCCGGCTGGAAGTCCTCGCCAACGTAGGCCGCCACCTCCTGGAGCACCCGCTCGGGCTGGGTCACCAGATCCTCGTAGCGTACGAGGTGCGCCTGGCCCCGCGCCACCGCCCGCTCCCCCGCATCCACACACATGCGCACCTGCGCCAGCGCGAGCGGGAAGTCGTCGGGCAGCAGCGGGCTCTTCAGGTACGAGGCCACTACGTTCTTCGAGTCCCGCGCGAGCACCAGAATGCGGGCATCGGGAAGGAGCCCGAGGATCTGATCGACGTACAGCACGTGCAGGGGCGACTTCTCCCCCCAACGCTCCTTGCCGGCCTCCCGCGCGATGCGGCCGATCAACGCCTCGGCCAGTGCGCGGTAGTCCGCGGGGCCCGCGCGCACGGCCTCGACGAGCTCGGCGCGCAGAGGCCGAACGTCGTCCATAGTGGGATCGCCCGAGCGCAGGAACAGGTCTACGATGCGCTCGGCCCGGGCCGGGAAATCGCGTGGTCGCACCAGACGGCGATTCCCGTAGATCTTGATGAAGAAGCCCGTCTCGGGCGCCACGTGCAGGCGGTCGTGCCGCGACAGGCAGAAGCGGAGCAGGTGCGTGCCTGATCGCGGCGGGCCCACCACGAAGACGGGACCGCCCCCATCCTCAGAAGATCGATCCACGAACACCCAACCTCCTCGAGCTGATCCAGACCATGGTGAGGTTCCACCCGATCAGGACGGCCGCCGACACGACGGCGGCCCCCAGGATTCCGAACCGCGGGACGACGACGAGACAGCCTGCCAACAACACGATGAGTGAGACGCCGAACACATGCGTGGTTACGCGTGCGTGCCCCGTCAGAGCGAGTAGCAGGGCGACCGGCCCGCACGACGCGTTGACGACCTGACCGACGAGGAAGATGTCGAGCAGGGTATGGGCGGCCACGAACTCCGGGCCGAACCACCCCAGGATCGTACGACCGAACATCGCAATGACGACGGCCGGTACCAAGGTAGCCGCCATCGCCAGGCGGGCCGCGCGGCGCACGTAGTCGCCCAGGGCCGCACGATCACCGTCGCGGTGCAGCCGCGAGAAGCGCGGGGCGGCCACCGCGTTGACCGCGACCAACCCGAATGACAAAAGGGTCGCAATCCGCCTGGCCAGCGAGAACAGCCCGACGTCGGCCGGATCGAGCAGACTGCCCACCACCAGCGTGTCGACCTGGTTCAGCAGGGCCGCGACGCCGGTCACCGCACCCAGGGCCACGCTGGTGCGCACCCAGCTTCCTACCTCGAGCACGGGCTCGGCGCGCCTTGCGTCGGCCGGCATGGTCCACCATACGAGGGCTACGTTCAGGAGCGCACCCACGGTGATGCCCACCAGATGCATCGCCACCGCACGCGGGGCATCGGCAGGCGTCTTCAGGAGCGTACCACCCAACAGAAGGATCGAGACCAGCAGTACACCGGGCCTCACCAACTCGCCGGCCGTGAACGCCAGCGCGGCTCGCCCGAGGGAGCGCAGCGTCGCTTGGTCGACGAGCAGCGAAGTCCATATGGGCACCGCCACGCATCCGACCATCAGCGCGGTACGCACCGAGCCGGCGGGTAGGGCCATCTCGAGGAAGAGCGCTGTCCCTCCCCCCAACACGAGGCCGGCCGCCGGCGGCAAGCGGCGACACAGGTTCAGGAAGCCCCTCAGGCGACCCCAATCGCGATCCGCCAGAAAAAGGGTGGCAAGCCGCAAAGGAGAGGTGTCGAATCCGAGTCGACTGAACACGAGAAGGCTGTTGAGCACGGCCATCGACAGCGCGTAGGCCCCGAAACCGTCGACCCCGAGCCGCCGGGCCAGCGCGAGTTGGGCCCCGAAGGCCAACGCGGCACCGCCGAGCTTCGTCAGGAGGACTCCGCCCGCTTCACGTCGCAGGCCGCCCACCAGCGCACCCAAACCGACCCGGGCCTCGGGCGACGGGTGTGTTCTCCCCATCAGCGCCCGTTCACGTCGCCAAGCCGACGTCGTGAGCCGTGGATGCGCCCTGGCTCCCGTGGGAACTCGCCGTTCCGCCCGGGTCATCGACCGACGGCTTCAAAACCACCGTCGTCACGCGCATCACGACGCTGAGTCCGGCAAGCTGGAGGAGGGCCGTCACGTACCGCGCCCCGATCATGTCGAGACTGCCGGCCATAACGACCCAGAGAACGTGGTAGGCCGTGACGAACAGAAAAACGAAGCGAGCGTCCGGATCGCGTATCCAGTCTCCGCATCGCCACACGATCCCGATACCAACCCCCAGGCCGAAGAGGCCGAAGAGCATCCCCCACCGACCCAGCATGAGCTGGAGCGTCCCGATCAACCCGAGGCTGCCCGCCGTTTTGGCGTCGGGGGACAGGTTGGAGTAGTACAGCGCCACGACCTTGCCGGTGCTCATCGGACCGTTTCCCGACATCGGGAGGAGTTGGTCGACGAACCGTTCCGCGAACGCGGTGGGGCGGTACGCCCGGAGGACTTGCGGGGAACGTTGGCGGTTGACCGCCAGCATCCCGTCGAATCCCTGCAGGCGCCGGGTCGCCCACAGCCCCTCGAACCATACGAGGCCGGGAATCTTGTGGGCCTCGCTCGGTTCCATCGACAGCACGGCCACGTCGTTGAAGCTCGCTCGTCCACGAATGATCTGGCGCGCGGCGGTTCCGAGGATGTAGCTGCCGAGCAGGGCGAGCGCCGAGACCACCGAGATCATCAGGGCCCGCGGAACCCGGATGCGGAAGTCTCCGCGCTTGAGCAAAGAGTACAGCACCAGGAGCACGAGCAGCTCGAAGACGAAGATCCGGCTTCCCTGCCGGAAGACCAGGGCCGAGAGCGAAAAGAGCACGAACGTGTACCAGGCCACAGAGACCCGGGTCAGCGTCCTCCGGTACTTCAGCAGCATGAGCGCCAGAACAGGGTAGACGAGAGCCTCGGGCACCAGGCGGAGCAGGAACCCGAAGCTCGTCTCCGCCTGCACGCCGCGCACGCCCACGGAGTATTTGAGTGTCAGGACCGCCTTGGCCGCGAGCGTCACGACCAGGAGCGCGTCCACGATCAACCGGCCGCGCAACAGATAGCGTCCGGGGGTCGTGGTGGGGTTGGAAACGACCCCGCGGTGGCGAGCCGCTCGCAAGCCCACGATGACCCCGAAGACGAGCGCCGGCGCCAGAACCGTGAGCCAGCGGAGCGCATGGGCGATCTGCGGCGCTCCGACGGAGCCGAGGGCCGGATACATGAACAGCCCCGGGACCCCGGCCAGGACCAGGGGTCGAACGAAGTACACGAGTGCCAGGGACCCTGCCACGAACAGCGGCAGGGACCCCGTATCCTGCCGGACCCTGAGCACCCTGAACGAGGCCACCAACGCGACCGCGGCGATCGCGTACGGGAGGAACAACCGGACGTCGATGAGGCCCATCAGGCAGGCACCCATGGCCAGGCCGAGCACGAGCAGGCCCGACGCCCTCATCTCCACCGCTCGACCTCCTTGCTCGAATCCATGCGCCGATCCGTCACCCCGCCACCCCTACCGGAGGAGGCGGACGAGGGTGCGAAGCACGACGGCGATGTCGGACGTGACGGTCGCCGTGCGTTGATACTCCAGATTGATGGCCAACTTGTCGTGCATGATCGTCTTCTGGTAGAGGCCGATGGGATCATGCGACTCGGACAGAAGCGCTTCCTCGTCCAGGTACGCGAGCGTTGCGGCATCCGTGATGCCCGGACGGGCACGTAGCACGGACCGCTCCTCCGGAGTGTAGAGCGCCACGTACTCGGGTACCTCGGGGCGCGGCCCCACCAGGCTCATCTCTCCGCGCACCACGTTGATGAGCTGCGGGAGCTCGTCCAGCTTGGTGCCGCGCAGCACTCTGCCCACCCGGGTGATCCTCGGGTCCGTCCGCGTGGTGATGCTCGGTCCCTGCAGGTGCGCCCCCTCTGTCATGGAACGGAACTTCCATATCCGGAACGGCCTCCCGCCGCGGCCCACCCTCACCTGCCGAAAGAAGACCGATCCGGGCGTATCGAGCCGGATGGCGAGCGCGACCAGCAGGAAGATGGGAGACGACAGCACCAGCCCCAGAGAAGCAGCCACCACATCCACCGATCGTTTCAGGAACCGCCCTGCCGGAGTGTGCAGGGAAATCATGCGTTGCAGTCCACTAGGACGCACACAACTCCGTCACCGCTTCCGTCACATCCCCTACGTCCAGATCCGAGAGCCCGGGATGCAGGGGTAGGCTCACCAACTCGTCGAACGCGGCTTCGGCTACCGGAAAGTCCCCTCTGCCATACCCGTACTTGCGGGCGTAGAAGGGGTGGAGATGAACCGGAATGAAGTGCACCGACGTCCCGATGTTGCGACGACCGAGCTCCTCGATGAAGTGGTCTCGGTCCAGGGAGCTCGCCTTCGAACGGACACGAACGGGGAACAGATGCCACGCGGAGTCCACGTGCGGCCGGGCAGCGGGAAGTCCGAGTCCGTCCACCCCGCCGAGGGCTCGGGCATACCGGGCCGCGATCTCGCGCCTGCGCTCCTGCATCCAATCCAACCGATCCAGTTGACGGAGTCCCAGTGCAGCCTGGATGTCGGTCATGTTGTACTTGTATCCGGGCTCGACGACCTCGTAGTACCATCCCCCACCCGGCGAATAGCGTGACCAGGCGTTGCCCGACATCCCGTGCAAACCCAGCACCCGCGCGCGATCCACCAGCTCCGCCGGACCGGTGAGCATGCCTCCCTCTCCGGTCGTCAGGTTCTTGGTCGCGTAAAAGCTGAATGCGGTCAGGTTGTCGGTCCCGCCCACCATCCGCCCCCGGTACTTCGCGGGAAAAGCGTGGGCGGCGTCCTCGATGAGCGGAACGCCGTGGTGCTCGGAGAGCGCGCCCAACTCATCCATCTCGGCCGGATGGCCGCCGTAGTGTACCACCATGATCGCCCGGCTTCTAGGCGTCAGGGCCGCCCTGACCGCTGCGGGGTCGAGGTTCAGGGTGTCGGGCTCCACGTCCACGAGGACGGGGCGGGCCCCGACGTGCTCGATGACATTGACGCTGGCCGCGAACGTCATCGTGGGGGCGATGACTTCGTCGCCGGGCCCTACGTCGAGCACCTTCAGCGCGAGGTGGAGCGCGGCCGTGCACGAGTTGAGCCCCACCGCCGCCGGCGCGCCCACGCGCGCGCGAAAAGCTTCCTCGAAGGCGGCGGTCCGCGGACCCCTCGAGATCCAGCCCGACTTCAGCGCCGCTACGACTTCCTCGATCTCCTCGTCGCCGATGTAGGGCGGAGAGAATGACAGGAACTCGCTACGCATTGGCACGAGCCGATGTCGAGTTCGTCACGCACTCACCACCTTCCTCGCCCTCGCCCTTCGCTCGAGCTGCGGGAACTCGGCGAACAGGAACTCGGCCAGAACGTCGACGTCGCCCTCGTGCAGGGCCTGCAACACGGAAATGGGCAACTCGGTGAAGTCCGCCGCCAGCTCGATGATGGACACGCGTTCCACGGACGTGCTGCAGGACTCCTCGCCCGGCGCCGACAACTCCTCGTGCAATTTCTCCCCGGGACGCAGCCCGGTGATCACGACGTTCTCCCCGGGGCGATAGGGCTGGCCCGACAACCTCAGCAGACGTCTCGCCAACTCGAGGATCGGCACCGGTTCACCCATATCGAGCATGGACACCCTTCCGCGCGACTCCTCCAGGGTCGAGGCGCGCAGCACGAGCTGCACCGCCTCGGGAATGCTCATGAAGTAGCGCGTGACCGACTCGTGCGTCACGGTCAGCGGCTCACCTCGCTCGAGCTGTTGCCGGAAGACCGGAATGACGCTGCCGCTGCTCCCGAGTACGTTGCCGAATCGCACCGCACGGAACGCCACGGCCGGGTAGGACGCCTGCAGCAGGAGGCAGATCCGCTCCGCCAGCTGTTTCGTCCCTCCCATGACGCTCGACGGCCGCACGGCCTTGTCGGTGCTGATGAGCAGGAACGTGCCGGCACCGTGCTCGCCCGCCGCGCGTCCCACCAGGTAGGTGCCCAGGACGTTCGTCCGGACCGCCTCCCGGGAGTTGCTCTCCATCATCGGTACGTGCTTGTAGGCGGCGGCGTGGAACACCCGTTCGGGCCGGTGCGTCTCGAAGACGGCGGTAAGGGTCGGAGCGTCGCTGACGCTTCCTACCACTGCGACGATGTGCACGCTCGGGAACAGTCGCTGGAGCTCGAGCTCCAGGAAATAGAGCGGCGTCTCAGCCTGGTCGAACAGCACCAGACAGGCGGGGTCGTGGGCCGCCACCTGACGCGCGAGCTCCGAGCCGATCGACCCGGCTGCGCCCGTCACCAGCACTCTTCTCCCACCCAGGTCCTCGGCCAGCTCGGGAAGCTCGAACCGTACGGGCTCGCGGCCCAGCAGGTCCTCGAGCTCGATGTTGCGGATCTGGTTCAAGTGAGCCTCACCGGTGAGCACCTCCTCGATGCCCGGGAGGATCTGGACCGGCAGCTCGGTCTCCTCGCACGTCGCGACGATCGCGCGCAACTGTTCGGGCATGGCGCTCGGAATCGCGAGCAGGATCTGCTCGGCTCCTTCGCTCCGCGCGATCCTGGCGATGTCACGAACGGCGCCCGCCACCTCGACTCCGTGCACCAGGGTACCCCAGCGGAACGGATCGTCGTCCACGAGCGCCACCGGAAGCAGGCCCGAGCTGGACCGCAGCATCTGGCGCACCAACTGGTGTCCCGCCTCCCCGGCGCCCACCACGAGCACCCGGGTGTGGCCCGAGGCCTGACGCACCTTGAGAAGCTCGTAGACGAGCCGGTAGAGGACCCAGACACCGCCGATCAGATAGCCGCTGAACACCCACTCCAGCAATATCACGGAACGTGGCGTGCGGGCGATGCCGGGGATGGTCCAGTCCGCGACGAAGAACACGATCGAGCCGACGGTCACCGCCGAAAGGAGCCGCACCAGATCCCGGATGCTGACGTAGCGCCATCTGCCTCGGCCCAGGCGGAAGATGTGGTCCATACCCATCCGGATCGGCACGAGCAGGACCAGCGCCGTCACGAACATCCGGGTGCGCAGCATTCCAGCGTCGAACTCGAAGCGCACCAGGAATGCCGAGGCCAGAGACGCCGCCGTGATCAGAGAATAGGCAACGGCCGCCACCGCTCTGCGGTGGCGGGCTCTGAATTCGCCCAGGAAGACAGCGTAGGACCTAGAGCTTTTCACGAGGAGAAGGCTCTTCAGGGCAGACCGGGGAGACTCGTGCCACTGTTCCTTGCCGCCCCGCGACCACTATCATGGCACACAGTCCATAATTTTAGCGGGGGGCCATAGACCGTGCAACGCTTGGACTGGTGGGGCGGCGGCGCGCATCGCACGGTCCGCACGTCCGCGCGAGACGACCCGCCCTCACCCCGACGACACTACCCATTGTATGGGCGCCCCGCTTCGCATGCCACTTCTCGTATCGGTCGAGGTCCGTCCCCCTCCTCGCCCTAGGCTCTGGCTTCGTCTCCCAGAGCCCGGCGCACGAGCGTCAGGAGCTGGTCGATCTGGAAGGGCTTCTCCAGAAAATCCAGCTCCGGCGTCATGCGCATCTGACGGCTGAGATTCTCCTCCGAGTAGCCCGACGCGTACAGGACAGAGGCCCCCGGATGCCGGCGCGACACCTCGGCAGCGAGATCCACTCCGCTCATGCCCGGGAGCATGACATCGGTGATGAGCAGATGGATGTCCCCATCGTGAGCTTGCATGATCTCGAGGGCGGAGGTCCCGTCACCGGCCGCCAGGACACGAAAGCCCTCCCGGCCGAGCGCCCGCTCGAAGACGCGCCGCACCGATGCCTCGTCCTCCACCACCATGATCGTCCGCTCAACGGGGCTCGATCGCCCGGCCGCCGGCCCCGTCCGGGAGACGGACACGTCCTCGGCCGGGGCTGCCTCCTCGACCTCGGCGTCGGTCACGGGCAAGTGGACCTGCATCGTCGTGCCCTGGCCGGGCCCGCTGTTCACTCGGATGAAGCCCTCGGCCTGCCGCACGATCCCGAACACGGTCGACAGCCCCAGCCCCGTACCTTTCTCACGCGTGGTGAAGAACGGCTCGAACGCGCGCCTGCGTGTGTCCTCGCTCATGCCGTGCCCCGTATCGGCGACTTCGAGCACCGAGTGCGCGCCGGGGCTGAGTCCGTCCCGGTGACGCAGGGTCTGGGGGTCACCCGGCACGATCCGCGTGCGGATCGTGAGGGCCCCACCCTCCGGCATGGCGTCACGTGCGTTGACGACGAGGTTGACGACGACCTGCTCGAGATGAGCCGGGTCGATCAGCACGCGGCCGTCGGGGGGACCGACCTCGAAGGCGACCGAGATCCCCTTCCCCGCGAGCCGCTCGACCATGGGGCGCAGCGCCGTGAGAGCGTCGTTGACGTCCACCGGACGTGGGCGCGACACCCGTTTGCGGCTGAACGTGAGGAGCTGGCGCGTGAGCCGGCTCGCGCTCTCGACGGCCTTGAGCGCCTCGGTCAGGTCGGCCCGCACGGGGTGCGTCTCGTCCAGCTCGAGCAGCGCGAGCTCGATGGGGCCGTTGACGGCAGTGAGCAGGTTGTTGAAGTCGTGCGCCACGGCGCCCGTGAGCCGTCCGATGGCTTCCATGCGTTGCGCGTGGCGGAGCTGTTCCTCGAGCGCCTCTTCTCCGCTTCGGTCGAGCACCAGGGCAATCCGGGCGGGTCGGCCACGCCAGTCGATCTCCTGGAACGACATCTCGACGGGTCTTTCCTTCCCATCCGCAGCCCGCACCCTCAGGGTGCGCCGGTGCCGCTTGCGGACGGACTCGGGTCCCCCGAGCTCCGGGCCGCCGGCCCAGAGATCAGCCACCGCGGCGCGGTGTGGCTCGGTCACCATCTCCTCGGGATGCTCCAGGGCGAGCAACTCCCTCATCGTGAGTCCCAGGATCCCGGCGAGCTTGGGGTTGGCATACACGATCCGCCCATCCTGCACGACGCCCACGCCCGCGAGCGACTGCTCCACCAACGCGCGGAAGCGACGCTCACCCTGCTCGAGGCCGTGGATCTCGTGGCGCACCAGCGCCCAGAGGAGCGCGGCCGAGAACACGACGAACGCCCAACCCTTCAGCGTCTGCAAACGTGTGAGCAACTCGGGGTCGGAGGCGAGAGCCTCGAGAATCCGATCGGAAGCCAGGATCCAGAGCAGCCCAGCCAGGAGGTAGATGAGCGCCACGCGCAGCGCCCGCCCCGGAGAGTACACGACCCGCGGGCCGTCTTCGGTTTGCTCCATCCCGTCTTCCCCTTTCTGCTCGCTCAGGTTCGCGGCACCCGGCGTGGGGGCGCGCCCTCGGAGCCCGGGCGCTTGGGGGGAGGCGCTGGCGGGATCCTGATTTTCGGATGTGAGAATGGCACGTAGTAGAAGGGGTCGAGAAGGCGGCGTCAACCGGCCCACCGACCGGATCTACATCACCTCCCGTGGCACTTCTTGTACTTCTTCCCACTTCCGCACGGACACGGGTCGTTCCGACCCGGCTCCTTCTCGACGTGCACGGGCTGCTGTTTCTGCTCCTCGTCCCCCCCGCGGTTGGTCGCGAGCGTTCGAGGATCCGGGCCGGCCTGCGCGCTGCGTGCCACGCCGAACTCGTCGACACCGGCCGGCGCCGCGGCAGGCTGCGGCTGGCTCTGACGGCGCAGGGGCTGGAGCCGGGCGGCCGGGCCGACGGGTCCTCCCGCGGTCGCGGTCTCCTGTGGTCCCGAGAACACGAGTCGCTGCGGTGCGCGGGGTTGGGGCTGTGGCGGGCCGAACTGGACCCGGAAGAAGAACTGGGCCACACTCTTCCTGAGCGCCGTCATGAGGTCCACGAACATGTCGAAGGCCTCTTGCTTGTACTCGATGAGTGGATCCTTCTGGCCCCAGCCGCGGAACGTGATCGACTGCTTCAGGTGGTCGAGGTCGTAGAGGTGGTCCTTCCACTTGTCGTCGATCACGACTGAGCATGACGAAGCTCATCACCGGCTCGGCGTGCTCACCCAGTGTCTCGAGCTTGCGGTGGAATCCGGCTCGCAACGCCTCCATGACCGCCGTCTCGACGTCTTCGCGCTCCAACTCGTGCTCGGGGTCGTTCTCCTCCGGCAGCTCGTCGACCACGACGAAATGGTCGAGGAGCATGCGGCGGCGGAGTCCCGCCAGGTCCCAGCGCTCCCGCAGCTCGTCCTCGGGCAGCGTACTCGTCGATGTGCGCCCGGGCGGCGTGCTCGATCATCTCCCAGATCTCGCCCTTGAGGTCCTCACCACCCTCGAGCGCGAAGAGGCGCAGGTCGTAGATGACCTCGCGCTGCTGGTTCATGACGTCGTCGTAGTCCAGCAGCTTCTTGCGGGCCTCGAAGTTGTTCAGCTCGACCCGCTTCTGCGCGCGCTCGATCGAGTTCGTCACCAGCCCGTGCGTGATGACCTCGCCTTCCTGCGCGCCCATCCGGTCCATGACGTTGGCGATGCGCTCGCTCCCGAACAGGCGCATGAGGTCGTCTTCCAGGCTCAGGAAGAACTGGCTCGCGCCGGGATCGCCCTGGCGGCCGCTGCGGCCGCGGAGCTGGCGATCGATACGCCGTGAATCGTGGCGCTCGGAGCCCAGGATGTGCAGGCCCCCGCACTCGAGCATCTCGTCGTCGTCGCTGACATCCATCTTCTCGGCGCGCACCGGATCGATCGGGAGCATCTCCTCGGGGTCGAGCCCCCTGCCCCGCGCCCATGCGACCGTACGCGCGTCGGTCACGCCCGCGCCCAGTTTGATGTCGGTTCCGCGCCCGGCCATGTTCGTGGCGATCGTCACCGCGCCGGGCTGACCGGCGTCGCGTACGATCTCGGATTCGCTCTTGTGATGCTTGGCGTTGAGGACCTGGTGCGTGATGCCCCGCCGCTTGAGCATGCGGGACAGCGTCTCCGACACGTCGACGTTGGTGGTGCCCACCAGCACGGGCAGCTCGAGCGCGTGCAGGCGCTCGATCTCGTCCATGATCGCGGTGAATTTCTCGCGCTTGGTACGGAAGATCAGGTCGTTGCGATCGTCGCGGATCACCGGCCGGTTCGTCGGGATCACGAGCACGTCCAGGTCGTAGATCTGGTGGAACTCGTTCTCCTCGGTCTCGGCCGTTCCGGTCATGCCGGCCAGCTTGTCGTACATCCGGAAGTAGTTCTGGATGGTGATGGTGGCCATGGTCTGCGTCTCGCCTTGCACTTCGACGCCTTCCTTGGCCTCCACCGCCTGGTGCAGCCCGTCGCTCCACCGCCGGCCCGGCATCTGCCGGCCCGTGAACTCGTCGACGATGACCACCTGGCCGTCCTCGGCGATGATGTACTTCTCGTCCTTCTGGAAGAGCGCGTAGGCCTTCAGGAGCTGGTGGATGACGTGGATCTTCTGGCTCTTGGCCGCATACTCGGCCTCCAGCGCCTGCACCTTCTCGCGCCGCTCGTCGACCGTGATCGACTCGTCCTTCTCGATCTCGCCCATCGCCTCGGAGACGTCTGGCACGACGAACGCCTCGGGATCGTTGGGGCTCAGCTCGTCGAGTCCGCGGTCCGAGAGGTGCACGTTGTGGCCCTTCTCGTCCATGGCGAAGTAGAGCAGCTCGTCGACCTCGTGGAGCCGCTTGTCGCGCATGAACTCGGCTTCGGTCTTGTTCACGAGCGTCTGCAGGCTCGGGTCCTCGGCGAACATCTTGAGGAGCTGCTTGTGCTTGGGCGTACCGCGCTTGACGGCCAGCAGCTTCTCGCCGGCCTCGAACTGGTTGCCGGCCTCCAGCTCCTTCTGGGCCTCGCTCACCAGCTCGTTCGTGATGCGGAGCTGCTTCTTGTAGAGGCTCGCCACCATCGGGTTGTACTGCTTGAACGGCGTGGACGTGTCGCGGCCCACGGGGCCCGAGATGATGAGGGGCGTGCGCGCCTCGTCGATCAGGATCGAGTCGACCTCGTCGATGATGGCGTAGTGGTGGCCCCGCTGAACGCGCTGCTCCAGCGAGTGCACCATGTTGTCGCGCAGGTAGTCGAACCCGAACTCGTTGTTGGTGCCGTACGTGATGTCGGCGCCGTAGGCCTGGCGGCGCTCGGGCGAGCCCGGCTCGTGGAGGTCGATGACGTCCACGTCGAGGCCCAGGTAGTTGTAGACCGTGCCCATCCACTCGGCGTCGCGCTGCGCCAGGTAGGAGTTCACGGTAACCAGGTGCGAGCCCATGCCGGCCAGAGCGTTCAGGTAGAGCGGCATCGTGGCCACGAGGGTCTTGCCCTCACCGGTGGCCATCTCGGCCGCCTGGCCACGGTGGAGCGCGATCGCGCCGATGAGCTGCACGTCGTAGGGCACCATGTCCCAGGTCATCTTCTGACCCGTGACGCTGATCTCCTGGCCGACGAGGCGGCGGCACGATTCCTTGACCACCGCGAAGGCCTCCGGAAGCAGCTCCTCGAGCGTGTCTTCGACGGTCTCGAGGACCTGCTGATCGAGCTCGGAGATCTCGATCGAGAGACTCTCGCGCTCGAGGGCATCCTCGGAGTGCCGTTTCTCTTCCTTCAGCGCGGCGATGCGCTCCTTGAGATCCGCGGTGGCTGCGCGGATGCGCGCTTTGAATTCTTCGGTCTTGGCTTTGAGCGTTTCCTCGGAGATGCCCTGCAGCTTGTCGGCGTGCTCGTTGATCTCGTCGATGAGCGGCTGGAGCTTGCGGGCCTCGCGCGCGTGACGCGAACCGAGGAGCTTCTTGATGGCGGTCTTGAGCATGATGTCACGAGGTACCGTCAGGCCGTAGGCAAGTTCCGCATCTGCGGGAACCCTCGCTCGCGTTGTTGGTCCCGACGGGCGGTGGTAAATTGAATGTCTGGACTCGAAATTCTAAGATCAAACGGCCCCACGCGACGACCCCCTTCCTCTCGATCACCCAGGTAGGATCGTGAAACTCCGCACGTGCATGATGGTTCTCGCGGCCGCCCTGGTGGTCTCGCCGGCCCGGGCCCAGACGCCCGACGCGCCGAAGCACGATCGGACGCTCCGCCCCGGTGACGTAGTCAAACTGCGGATCTGGCGCGAGCCGACGATGTCGGGGGAGTACCCCGTCGACGAGGCCGGCGTGGTGGTCTTTCCGCGCGTGGGCGAATACCACGTGCTCGAGGACACGCCCGAGAGTTTACGTGAGCGGCTGCTGGTCGACTATCGCAAGTACCTGAGGAACCCCTCGATCGAGGTAACGGTGCTCAGGCGCGTGCGCATCATGGGTGCCGTGAACAGCCCCGGGCTCTATCCCGTGGACCCGACCGTGACGCTTGCCGACGCGTTGGCCATGGCGGGAGGCGCCACACCGATCGGCGACCCCGACAAGGTGCGGATCATCCGCAACGGCGCGGAGGTGGCGGTGAACCTCGCGCAGAACACGCGCATCGCCGACTCCCCGATCGAGTCCGGGGACCAGATCTATGTGCCCGAGCGGAGCTGGTTCAGCCGCAACTCCAACGTCGTGGCGACGTCCATCGCCGCGTCGGTGAGCCTCATCATCGCCCTGTTCATCCGTCACTGAGGCGCCTCGGAGACCCATGGACCAGCCATCCGGCCTGCCGACCAACGGAACGCGCCCCGAAGAAGACGAGATCCACCTGCGGGACGTCTGGAATCTCCTCGTCCGCAACTGGCTGCTGATCGCCGTCAGCCTCGTGGTCGTCGTCGGCGCCGTGGCCGCCTACACCTACCACACGGTCCCGGTCTACCAATCGACGACCTCGATCCGCATCGAGGAGCGGAACAACACGACCAACCTGCCCGTCCTCGATGTTCTCAAAGACCTCGGCACCGGCGCGGACGAGGTCGAGACGGAGATGGAGGTCCTGGGCAGCCGTACCGTGGCGGAGGAGGTGGTGGACTCCCTCGGCCTGAAGATCTCGTTGACCGCGCCGCGCGGCGTGGCCCGCTCGGTCCTGCTGAGCTCGATCTTCGTGGAGCGCTGGGCTCCCAGGGGTACGTACGTGCTCACGCGCCAGGCCGACGACACGTACTCGATCGAGGAGGAGGGGTCGGGCACCGCCTATGGCACCGTCTCGACGACCACGGCCGCGGCGCTCCCGGGTGCGACGTTCGAGCTGCTGCCCGCCGCCACCAATTACGACGAGATCGTCGTCGACGTGAAGGCGTTCAGCAAGGCCGTCTCCGACCTCCAGCGGGAAGTCTCCGTGTCGCGGCCGAACCGTGAGGCGAACATCGTCACGGTCCAGTACCAGTCGACCGATACCCTTCTGGTCCAGACGGTGCCGAACGTGCTCGCCTCGGTGTTCATCTCGCGCGGGAAGTCGGTGCGCAAGACCGAGGCCCGCAGCACGGTGGCGTTCATCCAGACGCAGCTCGACACGCTCTCGCGCCAGCTCCGGGCCGCCGAGGACACGCTGACCAAGTTCCGTGAAGGCCAGCAGGTCGTGAGCCTGAAGGCCGAGGCCGACGCGCAGGTGACGCAGCTCAGCAACCTGCAGGCCAATCGCAACGAGATCGACGCGGAGCGCGGCGCCCTCCAGAGCCTGGTCGACGAGGTCGAGCAGGAGGCCAAGACGGCAGATCCGACCGCGCCCTCTCCGTGGGTCAGGCTGATCTCGTTCCCCACCCTCTTCAAGAACCCGGCGGCCTCGGAGCTACTTCGGGCGCTCAACGACGTCAACAGCCAGCGGGCGGACCTCCTCAAGCAGCGCACCATGGAGGACCCGGACGTGGTCGCGCTCACCGAGCGGATCCGCCAGATCGAGACCCAACTCCGCAATACGGCGCTTACGTATCTGCAGGGCCTGACGAACCAGGTCCAGTCGTACGACAAGACGCTCGCACAGTTCGGCACCGAGCTCGAGAAGATCCCGGCCAAGGAGGTCGAGCAGGCCCGGCTCAAGCGCCAGACCGACGTGCTGACCACGGTCTACCAGGACCTGCAGAACAGGCTCCAGGAGGCACGCATCCTCGAGGCGGTCGACGACGCCAGCGTACGCGTGGTCGACCCGGCCATCCTGCCGGCCAGGCCGGTCAAGCCACGCACGATGCTCAATCTGCTGCTGGGCGTCCTGCTCGGCACCATGCTCGGCGTGGGGCTGGCGTTCACGCGCGAGTACATGGACGAGACGATCCACACTCGTGAAGACGTCCAGCTCTCCACGCGCGGTGCGCCCGTGCTGGGCATGATTCCCCGGATCCGCGAGACCGGGATCAACGGCCGGGGCAGGTCTTCCCCCGCGGTCTCCGGCTCGGCGGTGCTGGGCGCTCGGCTCGTGGCCGGACGCGATCCGCGCAATCCCGTGTCCGAAGCGTATCGGGGCCTGAGGACCAACCTCACGTTCTCGAACCCCGACAAGCCTCCGCGTACGATCGTCTTCACGAGTCCCCTTCCCCAGGACGGGAAGTCCACCACCGCCGCCAACCTGGCGATTACGCTCGCTCAGCAGGGGATCCGGACGCTGCTCATCGACGGTGACCTGAGACGCGGCATCCTGAACTCGGTATTCGGGGTGGAGCGCGAGCCCGGCCTGACCACGGTGCTGAGCGGCAACTGCGACATCGCTGACGCCGTGCGCGAGATCGACCTGGGTGAGAGCGGTACGCTCCATTTCCTGCCGTCCGGCCCCTATCCCCCGAACCCGGCCGAGGTCCTCGGCTCGCAGAAGATGCGTGGACTGCTCGAGACCCTCACGGAGGGCCACGAGCTCATCCTGATCGACTCACCGCCACTCACCGTGGTGACCGATGCCGCAGTGCTCGGCACCAAGGCCGACGGAGTGGTCCTGGTGGCCCGCGCGAACGCCACGGAAAAGGGCGCCATGACCTACGCGGTGGAGCAGCTCGGTGCGGTGCGGGCGGCCGTGCTCGGTGTCGTCCTCAACGACGTCGACTTCCGCCGGGACTCACGCTATAGCACCAGCTACGGGAAGTACGGCTACTACTACCAGTACTACTACTCGACGGAAGGCAAGAAGAAGAAGATCTAGAAGGGGGTGGCGCACAGGCTCCCGGCACGTCCTTCGGCGACCCCCCTCGTCCCCCGCCCCAGGAGGCACCATGCGCGCCCAGACCCTCTCCGTCCTCGTCTCGATGCTGGCCGCCCCGGCAGCCTCGGTGGCGGCGCAGGCCGCGCCCCCGACCGGCTCCTTCGTGGCGACGCTCGGCCCGAACGACACGGTCGCCGTGGAGCACTACACGCGCTCCGGCAACCGGCTCACCGGCGTGAGCGTGACCGCCTATCCCCGGGCGACCATGCGTTCCTACGACGTCACGTTCGGCTCCTCGGGCGAAGTCGAGCACATCCGCCTCGCCACCGGGCGACCCGGCGCGGCCCCCGCCAGCACGGCGGACTTCACCTACACGGCCGACAGCGTGACGGTCGACGTGCGGCGTGACACCCTCACCCGGCACTATGCCGTGGCGACGAACGGCGCGCGCCCGCTACCGTTCTACGAGGATCTGTTCGTCTTCTGGGAGTTGGCCCTACGCCGGGAGATGGCGGGTGTGGCCGACAGCGCCACCTTCGCCACAACCACGGGGCGGAGCCTGCTCCCCATCGCCTTCCAGCGACGCAGCGACCGGGCCGCGGACTTCGGGTTCCCCGAGTGGGGTACCGGGCACGCCCGATTCGGCGAAGACGGGGGCCTCGACCACCTGGACCTCACCGGGACCACCAGCAAGTACATGGTGGAGCGCGTGGCCTCCGTAGACGCGGACCGGACGGCGACGGCATGGGCCGCGCGCCCTCAGCCGGGCATCCTCTCGCCGCGGGACACGGCGAGCGCCGAGGTGGGAAGCGCGCACGTGGACATCGACTACGGGCGGCCGGCCATGCGGGGCCGCAAGGTGTTCGGTGGCATCGTACCCTGGAACGAGCTGTGGCGCCTGGGAGCCAATGCGGCCACCCAGCTCATCACGGACCGTGACCTGACGATCGGGGACACCGACGTGCCGGCCGGGACCTATTCGCTCTGGGGCCTGCCCACGCCGGACGGGTGGACGCTCATCGTGAACCGCCAGCACGGACAGTGGGGAACGGAACACGACGCGAAGCAGGACCTGGCGCGCATCCCGCTCTCCGTGAGCCGGCTCGATGCGCCGGTCGAGAGATTCACCATCACCGTGACTCCGACCGGTCCGAATGGCGGCACGATCGCGATGGAGTGGGAGAATACCCGAGCGACCGTACCGTTCAGGGTGCGGTAAGGGGGGCGAAGGGAGGCCTCCCACCGGGTCGCGCCCACCACACCGGCCGACGGGCGGTCCCCGGAGCGCCGAGCCGGGACCGGGGAGCTGCGGCGCGGCCTCAGCCCTCCCCGCCGTCCTCCATCCGGCGGACTCGCACTTCGAGCACGAACACGTCCACCGCCCCCTCGGTCTCCAGATGGCTCCGGAGGGTCTCGTCGCCCGACCGACTCCCTTCGCCGCCGGCGACGAGCACTACGGTACTGGCCGACGTCTCGTGCAGCGCGTGGCGAAGTGCCGCCTGACCGCCGAACAGGGGAAGCGCCCCGAGGCTCGTCCGGGCGGCCCTCGCGGGGGGCCAGGCCACGGCAACGGGCCTCAGGCGGGGGACGCGCAGGCGCTCGAGCTGGCGTACCGCGAGCTCGGCCTCTTCCAGCGTGGCCAACACAACGGCGGGCACACCGTCCTCCGCCCAACGACGCGTCGTGCCCTCGATCAGGCGGAACGAGAGCCGGCTCCCCACGGTCAGGATCGAGCACACGAGGAAATCGATGGCCACGACACCCCGTGATAGCCCGGTGCGCTCCACCACGAAGAGCGCCCCGGCGGCCAGAAGGGTGGCGACCACGTTCGAGCGGAGCACGCGCAGTGCGTCGTAAAGGCCGAACGTGGGCCAGCGCGACCCGTACGTGCCGCTCAGGATGAACGCGAGAAGCTTCACGCCGACGAAGATGGTCACCGAGCGCTGGAAGTACGGGAGCTGGGCCGGAAGCTCCCGCGGGTCCCATCGGATGAGGTACGCGGCATAGTAGGCCAGCCCGAACCAGACCCCGTCCATGAGGAGCGCGAACACCGGATAACGCTCCTGACTCTCCACCAGGAACCGGTAGAGGGACAGGCCTTCGGCGCCGCCGTCTTCGAGCTTGCGGAACCGGACCGCGAGGAGGTAGGCGCCGACGAGCGTGAGCACGCCGACCAGGATGCCGCCGAGCAGGAGCGCGGTGCCGCGCGCCGCCGAGCGAAGAAGCACACCGATCCCACCGCCCACGAACGCGAGACCCCAGAGCATCCAGAGCGTGCGCTTCTCGGGCACACCCAGATCCACCAACCGGTGCGAGGTGTGGTCCTTGCCGCCCTGGCTCACCGGCCGGCCCTCGAGGATGCGTCCGATGGTCACGAGCGTCGTGTCCAGGATCGGCACGCCCAGGATCAGCACCGGCGCGGCCAGCACCGCCGCCAGCGAGCGTGACAAGCCGGGCGCGGGCGCGGTGCCCAGTCCCGCCAGGAAGAGGCCCAGGAAGAGCGAGCCCGAATCGCCCATGAAGATCCGGGCCGGCGGGTAGTTGTGCGCCAGGAAGCCCACGAGCGCGGCCGTGAACCCGATGGCCAGCACCATCAGCCCGGTCGAGCCCTCCAGGAAGAACAGGAGCGCCAGATAGGCGCCTGCGATGGCCGCGATCCCTCCGGCCAGCCCGTCCATGTTGTCGAGCAGGTTCACGGCGTTGGTGATGGCCACGAACCAGAAGAGCGAGAGGACCGCGTCGGCCGGGTACCAGCCCGTGAGCCAGACACCGATGCCGCTCAGCAGGAGCACGAGTGCCGCGGCGATCTGGCCGAGCAGCTTCGGGATGGGCGAGAGGTGCACGAAATCGTCGACGAGCCCGACCAGGAACGCCACCGTGGCGCCCATGACCAGCCCTTCCCATACCGACCACGGTAGCACCGCCTGAGGGGGCCGGAACGCGAGACCCTGGGCGGCCGTCGGATCGAGCATGTAGCCGACCCCCACCGCGAGCCCGAACCCCAGGTAGATGGCCACGCCCCCGATCGCCGGGGTGGGGCGTCGATGCCAGCGGTCGGCCTGGACCTGGCGCACCATTCCGCCCGCGATGGCCGCCCCCCGCACCACGGGCGTGAGCACGGCCGTGAGCACGAGCGCCAGGGCGGCGACGATCGCAATCAGGAGGAAAGGGCTCATCGTTGCGCCGTTCCTAGCCTTCGAGCCACCCCGACAGGAGCTCCGCCGACGTGCGTGGGCCCGCCGCCACGAGGTTGGGTAGAAGCGGCACTTCCTGGTTGAAGCGCACCGGCGAGCCGTCGGCGTGCGTGACCGCACCGCCGGCCGCCAGCACGAGGGCCGCGCCGGCTGCGACATCCCATTCGTGCTTGGGCACGAGCGTGAACGTGGCCTCCGCCCGGCCGACCGCCACGAGCGCGAGCTTGTAGGCCACCGACCCGCACGGGCGGACCCGGAAGGGCGCGGCCTGGAAGCGCTCCCACTCGCCGCGCCGGGTCTCCGAGCGGCTGGCCAGCACCGAGGCCCCGTCCAGGTCCCCGGGGTCGGACAGGCCGGCCGCCTCGCCGTTGTACGTTACGCCGGTCTCCCTGGAGCCCAGCATGAGTTCGTCGGTGGCCGGGTTGTAGATGCCGCCCGC
This sequence comes from uncultured Gemmatimonadales bacterium, assembly GCA_963751265.1. Lineage (GTDB taxonomy): Bacteria > Gemmatimonadota > Gemmatimonadetes > Longimicrobiales > Gaopeijiaceae > SZUA-318. The sequence continues at coordinate 399,522 of CAVVTU010000013.1, forward strand.
CACCGGCTCGCCGTCCTCCAGCAGCCCAACGGAGACGCACCACTCCGGGATCCCCTCGACGAACTCGCGCGTACCGTCGATCGGATCCACGATCCAAACCCGCCGGCTGACGAGCCGGGAGCGGTCGTCCGCCGACTCCTCAGAGAGCCATCCCTCGCCTTCGGCGGGCAACGTCTCGCGCAGCACCTGGTCCACGACGCGATCGGCTTCCGTCACGGGGTCTCCACGCGCTTCCTTCCGCTCGAAACCGATGTCTCCGGGAGTGAACGGCTTCAGGGCCACGGCCGCGGCCTGCAGGCCACGGCGGATCCGGTCGAGGTCCTCGGTACGCGACACGTGGGATTCCTTGGGTGAGATGGGGTGTGGAACGGCCAGAAGCATGCAAGTTAGGGAAGATCGGGGGGCCCCGCACCGGAGTCGGGGTCGCCGGTCGCCCGCCTCGCCTCGTGCTCGTAGAGCGCCGCCATGTCCGTCGCCAACCGGATGACCGAATAGTACGCTTCGACGCGAGCGCGCACCTCGTGCCCGAGCGCGCCCCGCTCGGCTCCAGCCTCGAGCGCCCTCGCCCAGGTGCTCGGACCGGCTACCCTGGCCACGAGCGCACCGGCACCCGCGTGCTCGAGCACTTCGGCCACTCCGCCCACGTCGCGGGCCACCACGGGCGTGCCGGACGCAAGCGCCTCCAGGAGCGCCACAGGCGTTCCCTCGTCATGGGACGTGAGCGCGACGACGTCCATGGCCGTATAGAGCTCGGGCAGGTCGCGCCGCCACCCGAGCCATACCATCCGTTGCGCGAGGCCGAGAGAGAGCGCACGCGCCTTCAGCTCCGCGTCGCGGTCTCCCGCGCCGATCACGAGTCCGCGCACGGGCCGTCCGGAGGATTCGGCCAGCGACGCCATCGCCTCGAGAAAGAGCTCATGGTTCTTGACGGGGACCAGGCGCCCCACGATCCCCACCACCAACTCGTCGCCGTCGATACCCAGGGCCTGCCGCTGGCGCCGCCCCTCCTCTTCCCGGTCGACCTCCGTGAAGCGCTCGAGCTCCAGGCCGAGCGGCACCACCGCGAACTTCGCGCGCGGGGCCACGCCGAGCCCGTCGGCCATCTCCCCCGCCTGGCGCTCCGTGAGCACCACGAGGCGGCTCGTGAATCGCGCGAGCTGACGCTCGATCTCCAGGAAGAGGCGCGTCTTTCGGGGGCCGAAGTAGTCGCCGCCGAGCACGTGGCCGTGGTAGGTGTGGATGCGCACCGGCACGCCGGCGAGCAGTGCGGCGAGACGTCCGAGCGTCCCGGCCTTGGCCGTGTGGGTGTGGACGATGTCGGGGCGCTCGCGGCGGAACAGGCGCGTGAGCGTGGCGAGCGTGCGCAGGTCTTCGAGCGGACTGATCTCCCGGGACAGGCCCGGAATGTGCGTGACCTCCACGCCGCGCTCTCGGGCGTAGTACTCCATGTCGCCCTCACTGTCCGAGACGCTCCCGGCGATGAGCCGACTGCGCCACGGCCCGTCACCGAGCGCGCGAGTGAGGTTCACCACGTGCATGGCGGGCCCACCCACGTTGAGGCGGGCGATCACACGGTGGATGAGCCGGGTGCCCACGGCCCGGTTCACGCCTGGACGGCCTCCCGGAGATGATCCGCCGTGTCGTCGATGATCTCGTCGAGAGTGAACGTCGGCGTCCAGCCGATCAACTCCCGGATCCTGCTGGTATCGGGCTGCCGGCGCTCCATGTCCTCGAAGCCCTCGCCGTAGGCGACTTCGTAGGAAATGCGCTCGATGGGCGAGGACCCGCCGACACGGGCCTTCACCAGCTCGGCCAGGTCGGCGATGGTGATCTCGTCCTCCGAGCCGATGTTGAACGCCCGGCCCCAGGCTTCGGGATGCCGGAGCAGATCGAGGACGGCGCGTACGGTATCGTGCACGTGGCAGAAGCAACGGCGCTGCGTGCCCGGGCCATAGACCTCGATCGGCTCCCCGCTCAGCGCTCTGCCCACGAAGCTGGGCAGGACCATGCCCCACTGGCCCGACTGGCGGGGACCCACGGTGTTGAAGAACCGTCCGATGACCACCGGGAGGTCCTTCTCGTCGTGGTAGGCGAGCGCGAGAAACTCGTCCAGTGCCTTGGTGCAGGCGTACGCCCAGCGGCGGTGCGTGGTGGCGCCCATGACGCGGTCGTGCTCCTCGTCCAGCCGGTCGCCGCCCTTCCCGTAGATCTCCGAGGTCGAGGCGATGAAGAGCGGGACCCCGTGGCGAGCGCAGCAGTCGAGGACGATCTCGGTGCCGCGCACGTTCGTGGTGATCGTATCGACGGGCTCGTCGATGATCTTGCGCACGCCTACCGCTGCCGCCAGATGCACCACCTGCTCGCAGCGCTCGACCGTCTCGTGCATCATCGGCCAGTTCAGCACCGAGTCCACGTTGAGGTGGAGGTTCGGATGATGCCTGACCGCCTTGAGGTTTTCGAGCGATCCCGTAGACAGGTCGTCGACGACGTGGACGGTATCGCCACGCTCGAGAAGGCGCTCCACGAGATGGGAGCCGATGAACCCGGCGCCGCCGGTGACGAGAATCCGCATGAGGGGGACTGGGCCTCCGTTTAGTGGTGAAGGGTCCAAGATCGAGCCGTCAGGCCCGCCGCCGCAACCAGGTCTCCAGCGTGAGCAGCGCCCAGAGTTGGTGGCCATGGTCGGCGGCGGCGGCTTGGTGCTCCGCCCACCGGCGCTCCACCGGACCCCGCTGGAGCCACCGCCAGAGGCGGGCGTCGGGCGCGAGGACGCGTTCCTCGAACAGCGGCTTCCAGCGTGTGCGCAGCCACAGGGGGAGCGGCACGCCGAACCCCATCTTGCCACGCCTGGCGATCTCCCGGGGCAGCAGGTCGTCGAACGCGGAGCGCAGAAGCCACTTGAGGCGCCCGCCCCGGATACGTAGGCGGTCGGGCAGCGAGGCCGCCAGCTCCATGACCGCGGTGTCCAGGAACGGAGAGCGAAGCTCCAGGCCGTGCGCCATCGAGCAGCGGTCCGCCTTCACCAGGAGATCTTCGGGCAGATACGTCTCGAAGTTGAGCGCCAGGGTGCGTGCGAGCGACGACTCCCGAGCGTGCTCGGCCCAGGGCGTCCGGAAGCTCTCCAGGAGCGCGGCTCGCGACACCTTGCCCCGAAGCTCGGGTCCGAGCAGCTCCTCCAGCCCCTCCGGGAAGAAGCCGATCCAGCGCAGCATGCGCTCTTCGGCCGGGAGCGCCGCGGCCCGGAAGAAGCGCGAGGCACGCCGGCTCGGGTGGCGGAAGTTCGGGTGGTGTGGAAGGCGGCGGCCCACGGCGTCGCCCAGAGCGACGAGCGGGCGCGGGATACGCTCGGCCAGCAGCATCGCCTGAAAGCGGGGATAGCCGGCGAACATCTCGTCTCCGCCGTCGCCGGTGAGCGCCACCGTGACGTGCTCCCGCGTGAGGCCCGAGACGATATGCGTCGGGATGGCCGAGGAGTCGCCGAACGGCTCGTCGTACGCGTCGACCAGCTCGTCGACGAGCTCGACCGCGTGGGCCTCGACGGTGAACTCGGTGTGCTCGGTGCCGAAGCGGCGCGCGGCGATTCGGGCGTACGAGGTCTCGTCGTACGTGGGGTCGTCGGCGAAGCCGAGACTGAACGTCCGGATGACTCCCTCCCTCCGTTCGCGCATCAGACCGACGATGAGCGTCGAGTCGATCCCTCCGGACAGGAACGCGCCCAGAGGCACGTCGGCCACGAGGCGTCGCTCCACCGCATCGCCCAGGAGCGTCCGCACGGCGCGGCGAGCCTCGTCGTCTCCATCCATCCGGTGGTCGTTGCTCCAGCGCAGGTGCCAGTACGGGCGCTGGGCGATATGGCCACCCTCGACGACGATCGCGCTGGCGGGCGGAGCCTTGGAGATCCCACGGTAGAACGTGCGCGGCGCCGGCACGTACCCGTAGGCCAGGTAGTATGGAAAGGCCGAAGGCTCGATCTCGTCGAGAACCCAATCGAGCGCGAGCAATGCCTTGATTTCCGAGGCGAACGCGAAGCGGGCACCGGTGTGAGTCCAGAACAGCGGCTTCTGCCCGGCTCGGTCGCGGGCCAGCAACAGGCGCTCCTTCAACTCGTCCCACACGGCGAATGCGAACATCCCGTCGAGGTGGAGGGGAAGCGCGTCGCCCCACGCCTCGTAGCCGTGCGCGATGACCTCGGTGTCGCTCTTCGTTCGAAAGGAGTGGCCGGCACGCTCCAGCTCGGCGCGCAACTCCTTGAAATTGTAGATCTCGCCGTTGAAGACCACCTGGACGGAACCGTCCTCGTTGGTCATCGGCTGATGGCCGGTCTCCAGGTCGATGACCTTCAAGCGCGCGTGGCCGAGCGCGCACCCGCGCGAAGGCGACACCCAGGCCGATCGCTCGTCCGGCCCGCGATGCTCCAGCCGCCTGGCCATCGCCATGGCCTCTTCCCGGGTGGGAGGCGGGGCGTCGGAAGAGAGGCGCACCACCCCGGCGATGCCACACATCAGGAGGCTCCGCCCCGCTCCCAGCGGCGCGCGAGGTTCGAGCTGAACGCCGCGTCGCGGCGCTCAGGCAGTCGTCCGACACCGACCGCGTCCTTGGCCGCGTAGATGCGGCCGCCGTGGGCGGCCAGGATCCGGTCGAGCGAGCGGCACAGGCGCATGAGCCGGCTGTAGCGATCGCCGCGTCCGACGGGGAAATCGAGCGCGAGCGAGTACCCGTCCAGGCAGTAGCCCGCCGCCGAGTCCTCCGAGGTGTGGCGCTTCATGACGCCCAGGTAGCTCGGCACGCCCAGCTTGCGCTGCTGCTGGAGCGCCTCCGCGAACGCCTCGCGCGCGGCCGCGGCCGGAACGAAGAGCTGGTATTGGATGAGGCCGGTGGCTCCGTAGGCGCGCTTCCAGCCGGGCACGTAGTCGAGGAGGAAGTGGAAGGCCGCGTGCGTCTGCCGGTAGCGCCGCCGGCCGCGCAGAGAGGCCGACCGGTAGCGCCCGAAGTTCAACGCCCGGATACCGATCCGATTCGTGAACGGGCGAAGCCCGAGCCAAGCGTAGCGGCGGGGCAGCACGCCCGCGATACGCGCCGGGAGTCTCTGCTCGACCGGATCGAGCGCCTGACCGGCTAGCGCGTGGTCGGGCGGAAGGTACCAGGCATGGTGCAGCACGCCTCGGCCCGCCCGCATGCCGGTGCAATCCACCCACGCCACGGTGTAGTCGGCCTCGCGGACCCCCCGGTCCAGCGCATCGAAGGTCTCGGGAAGCGAGCCCGTTGCCTCCGCCTCGACCTCCAGATGGCCGCCGTGGACGCGCTTGAGCGAGAGCGTGATGTCGAGGAGCGTTCCATTCAGGCCCTGTGCCCCGACGACGTCGTGCAGGCCGAAGCCCCACAGCCCATCCCCGCCCGCCTGGGCGTTGCGACCGAGCGTGAGCACCTCGCCTTTTCCGGTCAGGAGTGTGACCGCCTCGACGTGTCGTCCGATGGCGCCGGCGCCCGCGTGGTTCTTCCCGTGCACGTTCATGGCGACGCATCCGCCGAGCGTGGCCTTCATGGTGCCGGGTACCACGGGCGGCCACCATCCGTGCGGAAGCACGTGGCGCCAGAGATCCTCGACGGTCACGCCGGACTCGACGCGCACGAGGCCCGCCTCGGGATCGAAATCCAGCACCCGGTTCATTCCCGAGAGGTCGAGCACGGCGCCGCCCTGGTTGAGCGCTACGTCGCCGTAGCTGAGGCCGGCGCCACGGGCCGTGACGCTCAAACCCCGGTCGAGCGCGTCGGCCAGCGCCTCGCCGGCCTCCGAGCCGTCGATCGGCCTGTAGACGAGCGAGCGAGCGTGGTTGGCCATACCCCAACCGTGCAGAACGCGGGTCTCGGGACGATTCACGGCGGCGCGATTCTCTTGTAGATGGGTCGTGGCGTGAGGCGGAGCGCAAGCGAGATGGCGCCCCACCAGCCTGGAACGTAGAAAGCGTCCCGGCCACGATCGAGCCTTCTGACGATCAGGCGCGCAGCACCCTCGGGCGTGACGGCGGGCGGGAACGACGGGACCGTGCCCAGCATCCGGGTGCTCACCCAGCCGGGCTTGATGGTGCTGACGCCCACGCCGGCGGGGTGGAGCCGATGGCGAAGGGCCTCGAGGTACTGATGGAGGGCCGCCTTCGTGGCCGCGTACATCGGACTCCCCTTGCGGCCGCGATCACCGGCGACCGAACCGATCGCGGCCAGGCGTCCCGTTCCGGCCTGGGTGAAGTACCGCGCGCCCCATTCGAGGGTCTCCACGGCGCCGAGGAAGTTCACGGCGGTCATGCCGGCGGGGTCCTCCTCGCTCATGGTGCCGGCGCAGTATACGAGCAGGTCGATCTGCCCCAGGTCCGCGAGCGCGGATTCGAGCGCCGGCACGACCGCGAGGCGGTCGGTGACGTCGAGCACGCCTCCCACCACCAGGGAGCCCGGGTAGGCCGATTCGAGCTCCGAGACCCGGCTCCGGACCTTGTCGGGCCGCCGTCCGAGGAGCGCCACCCGCCACGAGCGCTCCACATAGGCGCGGGCCAGCGCGAGCCCGATGCCTTCGGTGGCGCCGACGAGGAAGACGTGCCTCACGTGGCGATCCAGACCGACACCGCCATGATGGCGAGCACGAGATAGCTCGTCGGATCGCGCAGAGCGAACACCAGCGGGTCGTCGTGCACTTCGCCGCGCAGCGCCATGACCCAGGCGCGTACCAGCCAGTAGAGCAGCACGGGCAGACCGACCCAGAGCACGTCGGGACGCGAGTAGAACTCGAGCACGTCCTCGCCGGTGATGTAGAGGCAGTACACGAGCGCGGCCGCCACCGAGCACCCCACCCCGGTAGCGGCCAGCACGGGCAGGTCCTCGACCCGCCATCCACGTCCGCCCAACGCGTCGCGGTCTCCCGCGCGCGCCTCGCGCGCCTCGACGGCCCGCTTGAGAAGGGCGAGCGAGGTGAATACGAACACCGAGAATGCCAGGAACCAGCGCGACAGCGGCACGTGCGCCGCCGCCGAGCCGGCCACGACCCGGGCCGTGTAGAGCCCCGCCAGGATGAGCACGTCGAGCACGACCCTCCGCTTGAGTCCCGCGGAGTAGAGCGAGGTGACGACCAGGTAGGCCAGCCACACCCAGAGGAAGGCGCGCGGGAGACGTACGGCCATCAGAAGCGAGACCGCCAACAGGAGCAGGGCCACCCAGAGTGCCACGGTCGGCGCGAGCGCGCCCGACGCGATCGGCCGGGTCCTCTTCCGGGGATGCAGCCGATCGTGATCGAGGTCGGCTACGTCGTTGGTCAGATACACTGCCGACGCGAGAAACGAGAACGACACGAACGCGAACAAGAGGGCGGGACCGGGCGGCCGGTGGGCGGCCAACGCCGGAACGAACACGAGCAGGTTCTTCGCCCACTGGTGGGGCCGGAGCGCGCGGAGGAGCAGGAAGCGGCCGGTCGATGAGCCAGTCCGGGGCTCCGGCGCATCGCCGGAAAGCGGCGTGGATGACATGACCTGTTAAGGTACCGGCTGCTCAGGTGCGGGGCCATGAGGTCCATGCTCGCCGGGGACCGCGCCCCCAGCCGTGGCGTGGGCCGCGCGGCCGGCCGCGTCGAGTACCGCCCGGTAGCGCGCCCGATTCGCCTTCACCGAATAGCGCTGCACGACCGTCGTGCGCGCGGCCTGCCCGAGGCGCCGGCGCAACGCCGGGTCACGGACCAGGTGGCGGAGCACGCTGAGCCACTCCTCTTCCGTGTCGGCCGTCAGGCCGTTCACACCGTCTCGCACGATCTCCAGGTTGGTGCCGATGCGCTGCACCACCGGTGGAATCTCGAGCGCCATGTACTGGAGCGCCTTGAGTCCGCTCTTTCCCCGGACCCATTCCTCGCCGGGGAGGGGGTAGAGGCCGACGTCCAGAGCCGAGAGGTCCTGCACCTCACGCTCCCGTCTCCAGGGCAGTGCTTCCACCTCGACCCCCGGGATGCGAAACGATGCATCTCCAATCACCCGTATCCGCACCCCCTCGCTCTCCTGGAGCTCTCGAAGCACCCCGTCGAGCAGATGCAGATAGGGCGAGGTGGAGTGGCTCCCGCTCCACCCCAGCACCACCCCCGCAGTGCGCTCCCGGTGCGGGCGCGGCCGGTAGGCGTCCGTGTCGATCGTGGAAGAGATGTTCGTCACGCGCGGGTTCCAGCGGCGCGCCCACTCCGCCAGGTAGGCCGTACAAACGACGACCTCGTCGGCCAGCCCGACCAGCTCGGGCACCTTGTCGGGCGGCCTGAGCCGGCGCATGAACGGGTTTGCCCGCGACGCGTGCGGGAGGTGCACCAGGTCGTCGAGGTCGTAAATGAGCGGGATCCCGGCGCGACGAACCTCCCGCTCGAGTCGGGGCGGCCCGACCGGCGCCGAGCCGAGGTGTACGTAGACCAGGTCCGCCGCGAGAGCGGCCCGCCGGTCACGGCGGCGTCGCAGCAGGCCTCGGGCGAGCGCGAGCGTCTTGGCTCCCACCCGCCCCCGCTGGTAGAGGACGTTCCAGGCCCGCTCGTCCCAGAACGGGCGCACGTCCACGATCCAGCCGGCAGCGCGCCAGTCGTCGAAATACTGCTCGTACTTGAGGCGCTGGCTCGGGGCGCGTCCTTCCGGATAGGGGCAGAGCACGACGAGCCTTCTCGTCCCCTCCGGAACGGGGTCTCCCCCGCCCGGCGGGCTTTCGCCGGAGGTCGCGCCCGCGGGGCTCACCCGCTCCCTCCGGTCGTCGCGGACGGTGCCGTCCGTTCCTCGAGGATCGTCGTGTAGAGCTCCGCGTACCGCTCCACGGCGCCCGCGAGCGCGTAGCGTCGCTCCGCCACCGAGCGGCAGCGCTCCGCCATGCCGGGGACGCGAGAGAGATCGACCAGATGGGCCGCGGCCTGCGCGTAGGTGTGCCTCGCGCCGGGCTCGACGACAATGCCCACGCCTTCCTCGCGCAGCACCTTCGCGGTGTCGCCGACCCCGGCGTTCGACGCGACCGGCCGGCCGACCGCCAACGACTCGCCGAACTTGGTCGCGGCCGAGGCGATCTTGCTGCCGTCCGGACGGATCAGGAAGAAGGTCGCGGACGCTCGTGCCAGCGCCTCCGGCACCCGATCGTGCGGGACTCCCCCCACCTCGAGGCGGTCGTCCGGAATGCCCAGACGGGACGCCGATGCACGCACGGCGTCATCGCCGCCGTTGACCACGAACTCCAAGCCGCTCTCGGGAACCGACCGAAGGCACGCGGCCCCGAAGGCCATCATCTCGTCGAGCAGGTACCAGGTGCCGATCGAGCCGAAATAGGTGAGCCGGAACGGGCCGTCGGGAGGTGGACGGAGCCGGAACCGGTCCAGGTCCACCGCGGTCGGAATCACGGCGAGGGGCGCCCGGCTCCCCGCCGCTCGCATCTCGTCCTCGAGGATGGGCACGCTCGCGTCGGTGAGCGTGACGACGGCGGCCGCCTCTCGCAGGAAGTCCCGCTCGAGGCGCTTGGCGACCTGGAAGAGCGGCCCGCCCTCGTGCCAGAGTCCGCCGTCCACGCGCTCTTCGGGATAGAAGCCCCGCATGTCGAAGACGAAGGGCACGCCCGTGGCCCGACCCAGCCGCTGCGCGATCAGCGCAGACGGATACGAGCGCGCGTGCACGAGCGAGAGCGGATCATCGGCGTGTATCCGGCCCGCCGCACCCAACCCTACGGCGATGTCGCGCGCCGTCGCCGCCACCGGCGGACGCCTGTGGTAGGGGAGCGGATGCCACGTGATACCGGAAGCTTCCAGCCGTTCCCTCATCGCGTCGCGTGCGGCTTCGTCGCCCCACCGCCACCTCTTCTCGAACGTGAGCAGATGGAAGCGGTACCCTCGCGCGGCGAGGCCCTCCACGTACGGCACGACCTGTGAATGCCCCAGCGGATCGAGCGCCCCGTCGTACGAGACGTACAGCACGGCACGGCCGGAGGCGCCCGCCGTCACCCGAGCAGCCTCCGCGCGGCTTCCTTCACGGGCCCGGCCGCCACCATGAAGAGAAGCACGGTCATCACGGTCGCGAGCGCCCATCGCATTGCGGCGCCCACTCCGCGCACCCGACCGAGCCGCGCCAGGCCCGCCGCGGCGCCCAGCGTCAGGAGCGGCTCGATCGGCAGGCGGAGCCGGGGACTCCCGTAGAACAGCAACGCGAGCACGAACAGGTAGGCGACCGGCAGCCATAGCGGCCAGGCATCGCGCACGCGGGTCCGGGCGTCGTGCTCCCGAAAGAGCAGCCAGACGAGGAGCACCGACCAGATCAGCTCGAACGCGTACGTCGGGTTGAACGCGCCGTACCAGGGCAGGGTCTCCCAATCGAGCGGCACCCAGAAGAACGCCGTCTTGAGGCCGATGAGGCGAGGCAGGTCCACCGGGTTCGAGGCCAGGTCCCGAGCGGTCGCTCCCACCAGGTACCTCGACGCCTCGGGCTCGGGAAGGCGCGCGGCGGCCCGCGTGGTCGAGTCCTCCGGGACCAGCCCGAAGATCCATCCGTCGACCGGGTGGTTGCCGGCCCAGAGGGTCAGGCCGCCCTGGGTCGCCACCGGGACGAACGCATGGAGCGCACGCTCGTTGCGCACCGTCCACGGCGTCAGCGTAAGCACGAAGCCGGCGACCACCGCCAGGAGTGTCCGCCACGAGCCGCGGCGGCTCCAGAGCCATGCCGGTATCAGCGCGAGCGGATAAAGGAGCAGCACGCCGCGCGTGAGCGCGCCGAGCCCGAGCACGATGCCCGCGCCGAAGGCCCACGCTCGTGCGGCGCGGCCGGAGCTCTCCAGGGCCTGCACCACGAGCCAGACGGAGAGGAGGAGGAAGAAGGTGAAGAGAGTCTCGGACAGCAGCCGTGAAATCGCGAAGAGCGGCGCCAGATCGACGGTCGCGAGCGTTCCGGCCAGAAGGGCCGGGCCCGGACCGAGGAACCAGGATGCGAGCAGGTAGACCAGCCCCGCGGTGGCCGCCCCCAGGACGGCCTGGGCGACGCGCACCGCCTCGGGGTGCTCGCCCGCCACCGCATACACGGCGGCAACGAACCCCGGATAGCCCGGTGGGCGCCATGCCGTGGGCCGTCCGGACGGGGTTACATAGCCGCGACCCTCGACGAGATCCCGCGCGAGCCGGTCGTAGTCGGCCGCGTCTCCGCCGAGGCCGGGCGCCCAACTCGAGGCGACGGCGAGACGAACCAGGAGCGCGAGTGCGAAGATCCAGAAGAGGCCCGCGTTGGGGAGGCCGTCAGGCCTCTTCATAGATCTCCTCCAGGCGCGGGAGCCATTTCCCAAAGTCGAACGCACGAGCCCGCTCCGCCGCCGCCCTTCCCAGCCGGGCACGCAGCTCCGGCTGGGAAGCGAGGCGGGCGAGCGCCCGCGCCAACTCCGCCTCGTGGTCGACCCGTACGAAGAGCGTCGTCTCTTCGGTGGCCACTTCCGCGATGCCGCCCGCCCTCGTTGCGACCGAAGGCAGCCCCGCCGCCATCGCCTCGAGCAGCGCCATGCCGAACGCCTCGAAGCGAGACGGGAAGGCGAAGATGTCGGCAGCCCTGTAGAGGGAGCGCACATCAGCGACGGAGCCGAGGAATACGACCGAGTCACCGACATCCATCTCGAGGGCCAGGTCACGGACCCGTGCCAGCTCGGCGCCGTCTCCCGCGAAGAAGAGCCGCAGCTTCGGGAACTCGACCCGAGCCACCTCGAAGGCGCGCAGCAGATGATCCTGGGCCTTCTGCCGGTGGAAGCGGCCGGCGTGCAACACGACGACCTCGTCTTCCTCCACGCCCAGCGCCCGACGCGCCGAGGCCCGGTCGATCTCGAGCAGGCGGTCCCGGAAGAGTGTCAGGTCGATGAAGTTGTGGAGCACCTCGATCCGCGGCAGGTCGAAGTGCCTGTGGTAGTCGCGGCGCACCTCGTCGCTCACCGCGAGCAGGTGGCCGGGGCGGCGCAGGGTGAGCCGGTCGAGCGCCTTTCGGATCCGGAAGCGAGGTCCCCGCCCGGCATCGTGCGTGTAGTCGGGGTTGTGCAGCGTGGTCACCAGCTTCGCCGTCCCGCTCCAGGTCGCCAGGCGACCCACGATGTTCGCGAAGTAGAGGTGGGTGTGGACCACCTCCGCTCCCGTGTGGCGGATGAGATTGCGCAGCGCGAGCGCGGTCCGGGGAATGTCGAGAGGACCTCGCATGCCCAGCTCGTGGACGGGGACCTTCATGGCGCGCAGCTCGTCCGCCAGATCCGACGGCCCGAAGAGCGTCGCCACCCGTGGCTCGAAGCGGTGACGCTGGAGCCGCCCCATCGTCGTGACGACCAGTCGCTCCGCCCCGCCGCGTCCGAGCGACTCCACCACCGTGATGATGCCCTTGCGTGCCATGGCTCTAGGAGCCCGTCCGGGCGGCGTGCCCGCCCGTGCCCTGCTCGGAGACCGCACGTCGGGTGTGATGCCGCCGCTCCTGACGGGCCTCGCGCCGCTGCGCCCAGACCGCGTAGACGTCGCGCAGGCCGAGCGCGCAGAAGACGAAGGCCAGCGGGAGAATCTGGGCCCGATGCCGGTAGGCGGTGCCCACGTTCCCTTCGACCATCGCGTATGCGAAGGTGACCACCAACAGGATCGAGAGCGGCACCGTGTAGGCGCGCGCGTCGTAACGGAGCGCCAGATACAGGCCTCGCAGCCCGAACGGAATCAGAAGATACCAGAGAAGCGTCTCCGGGAGCGTCACCGCTTGCAGCCCCGAGGTGATCGCCCAAGGAAACGGCGCCAGAAGGAAGTAGGTGAGTCCGACCGGAAGGAATCCGAGCGCCCCTCCGACCGTGGAAACGTCGGCGCCCTGCCCGTACGCCGACCCGGCACCCAGCGCCAGGTCGTGGCGCAGGTACTGCACGAGTTGGAGCGAGGGCTCCTGCGTCAGCGTGCCGCCCAGGCCCGCCTGCTGCGCGGCGAATACGAGCGTCACCATGATCGCCGTGCCGAGCACCAGGGAGCGCACCGGCGACCGGCTCTTGCCCATGACGATGCCCGCGCCGGCCGAGACCCCGACGAGCACGGTCAGGTACTCCCGGAAGAACGCGATCACGGCCAGGGCCACCAGGGCCGCCACGGCGTCCCACAGGTCCGCTCGTCGCTGGACGCGGACCGAGAAGAACGCGCACAGCGCAACGGCCAGGATCGTGGGCGCCTCCCGGACGTTCAGGACGGACCAGAGGAGGAGCGACGGGAAGAAGAGCGCCAGGACGGTGGCCCAACGCGCCACGGCCCGATTCTGGCGCACGATGAGCAGCGTCATGTAGTAAATGGGCACGGCCAGCCAGGTACCCATGAAGACGTTCAGGACCGCCGGGGCCGCGCGGGCCGGGCCGAAGACCAGGGAGAGCACGGCGTTGATGACCGGATAGCCGATCTGGAGCGTCCCCGTCAGCTTGGCCGGGGTCGGCCCCAGAGCTTGCCAACTCCTCAGCAACGCGTCACCCAGCTGCTGGTAGGAGACCTGGTCGGGCGCGAAGACCATCGCGCCCACCGACTCGTGGATCAGCGCGATCAGGAGAAAGCGCACACCGACGGAGATGAGCATCACGTCCATCAGGTAGACGCCCGCCTCGCGGTCGCGTTGGAGCCGCGCGATACCCACCGTCACGAGCAGGCCGAGGACCCCGAGCAGGGGCACGGCGATGCGGGACGCGGTCTCCGCCGTCGCAACCGACGCGACCACCACCCCGACCACTGCGAGCAGGGGGGCGGGAGCAAAGAGAGCGAACCGTCTGCGTTTCTGCATAGTCGCGGGCACGCAGGAAAGTACCAGGCGCGCCTTCCGAGGGTCAACGAAGCCGGCTACCGGAGACATCCAGACAGACGCGCCGGAACGAGCGCCCCGCGGAGGCCCAGGTCCCTCCCGCGAGCACACGCGCGCGCGCAGCCCTTCCCAACCGCCTGGTCCGCTCCGGGTCGGAGAGGAGCGAGACCAACGCCTCAGAGACCCGCGACGGCGACGATCCGTCCACCAGCAATCCGGTCCGCCCGTGCTCCACGGCCTCGGGCACACCACCGGACCGCCCGGCCACCGAAGGCACGCCACGCGCTGCGGCCTCCAGCAGCACGATTCCGAATCCCTCGACGTCTCCGTCGTCCAGCTCTCGATTGGGCATGGTCAGCACGTCCGCCGCGCACAGGAGCCCGTCCTTTTCCTCCTCCGGGACCGCACCGAGGAAGTGGACCGCGCCCTCCGTATAGGCGGCTCGGGCCCGGTCCTCCAGCTCCGCGCGAAGCGGCCCCTCCCCCGCCACGAGCAGCCGCGCGCCCTTCACGCGCGCACGCACCTCGGCGAACGCCTCCAGGAGCACATCGGCACCCTTGCGGCGGACCAACCTCCCGAGAAAGAGCACGAGCGGATCGTCGGGCCCGACGCCGAGTCGCGCCCGCCAGCGCACCCGTCGGCGCGTCGCTTCGTCCTCGCGGACCGGGTCTGCGCCGGGATGCACGACCCGGATCCGACCCGGACCCACGCCCCAGCCACGCACGAGGTCGGCCGTGTAGGCGCTCGAGCAGGTCACGCGCGTAGCGCCCCTCAGCGCCAAGCCCTTCCAGAGCCTTCCCCGCAGCTCGGCGAGCGGCGCCGTGGACCCCGCGCCGTGACCGCGCCGCCGGTTGACCTCGGTACCGTGGGCCATGACCACCAGGGGAACGCGGCTCCGCAGGGCCGCCAGAAGCGCATGATGGCCCGCCGGCTCCACGTGGTTGGCCACCAGGACCTCGGCCGCCGTCGCGTCCAATACCTCCCTGATGGAGCGGACCCGAGCGAGACGGGTCCCGTCCTCGAGCCCCCCCACGCCACGCAGGATCCGGTACGGAGCACCGGCGTCGAACGAGCCGGCATCGGGATTCGAGAGCGCGAGCACCGTGACGTCGTCTCCGGCGTGCTCGAGCTCGACCGCCAGGCGGTGGGTCATCTCGGCCACGCCACCCGGCCGCGGCTTGAAGTCCAGCGCGAGAAAAACGACGCGCATCGTGGCTTCAACGTTCCTCGCGGCGAACCGCGTGGAGAAGGAGGATCATGCGCCCTCCACCCCGCCCCACACGGCGCGCACCGCCACGTGCGACGCTTCCGAGGCGTCCCGGCTCGCGCGGGCCGCCTCGAGGAATGGATACAGGGGGATCTTGAGCAGGTTGGTCGAGCGGTTGAGCAGGTTGCCCCAGCGCGAGCGGTTCCAGGCGACGACCTCCGCGCGCAGATGGAGTGCCCCCGCGACCGAGACCACCGTTCCGCCCGCTTCCTCGACCGCGTGCCGCCAACCCTCGACGGTGCGAGGGAATACGTGGAACGCCTCCTGTTTCTCGCCCAGGAGCTCGACCAGGGCGATCCGCCCCCCGGGCCCGAGCGAGGTCAGCATCCGGCGCAGCGTCTCGAGCTGGTCCTCGTAGGGGAGGTGCTGCAGCACCGTGAACGAGAACGCCACGTCGATCGGACCGGACACCGTGAGCCGCGTCCCGGGCAGGTGGAGGAATTGGGCTCCGGGCACCGCGCTCAGCGTTCGTGCCCTCTCGATCATGGCCTCGCTGGCATCCACGCCCACATAGCGGACCCTTCCCTTCCCAAGCCATCGGGTGAATGCGCGCGCCCATCGTCCCCACCCACAGCCCACCTCGAGCACCGAGACGGTTCCCCGCTCGCGCACCACCTCCTCGAGGAGCGGCAGGACGTGGTGCCGCATGGCGTACACGTGGGCCCGCCTGTAGAACCAGTTCTCCACGCGGCCCCCGAGGAAGCCCACGGCATAGTGCGGCGGATGGCTGCGGGCCCGCTCGTCCCAGTACTCGGTGAGGTCCGTCATGCGCCTCCGTCCTTTCGGGTATCTTCCTCGGCCCGCCCGGCCGGCGCCGCATCCCGGCGTGCCCGGTGTCGGACCGGATCCACGACGGCCTTCACGAGGCCGAACAGCTCGGCGGGCACCCCGCCCCAGATCCGCTGGACCGCCGCGGCGAGGACCACGCCGACGGCCACCGCGCACGTTCCTACGACCAGCAGCGACGTCCACGCCGACGCCGGTTCGAGGAGGGCGCGGGCCCCCATCGAGACCGCGACGACACCTACCGAGATCCCCAGGCCCCGGGCGATGGCTCCGAACAGCTGGCCTCCCGTGACGCGGGCGATCCCGCGCACCGCCCAGAGGTTCAGGAGGACCCCCACGGCGAGCGCCGCCGTCACCGATATCGACGTGCCCTGGATGCCCCATCCCATCGAGAGTGGGTAGATGCTCGCTACCATCAGCGCGAGCTGTACGAGCCCGAAGGCAAGATGGACGCCGAGGCGCGCCGTCGCGAGATACGCCGGTCCGAGCGACGCCCCGATCGAGCGGAGGGCGCCGAACACCGCGAGGATCTGCATGGCGGGAACCATCGGCATCCACTTGGGGCCGAGCACCGCCATGGTGAAGTCGGGCGCGAGCACGAGGATGGCCCCGGCCAGGGGGAGCGATAGGAGGGTCGTGAGCTGGATGCTCCGCAGCAATGCCCGCCCCAGACGCTCCCGCTCCTCCTGCAGCGCCGCGAGCGCGGGGAAGGTGACGCTGCCCACCACGTGCGCGATCTCCGTGGCAACGAGGTTGGAGAAGCGGTAGGCCATCTGATAAAAGGCGAGCGCCGCGGTGCCCAGTACCTTGCCCACGAAGGCGTCGTCACCCTGGGTCAGCAGGAAGAGCACGATCCCTTGGGCCAGAACCATGCGGCCGAACCGGTGGAGTTCGTTGAAGCGGGCCACGTCGAAGGACAAGCGCGGGCGGAATGGATGGATCCGGTAGGACAGGAAGGACCGCCCCGCAGACCGGGCGACCATGCCGAGCGCGAGGGCCCAAGCGCTCGGTGCGACCAGGGCGATGCCCACCGCGACGACCAGCTCGGTCACCGTTCCACCGGCGAGCAGGAAGGACTGGCGGCGGAAGTCCAGGTCGCGCCGGAAGAGGACCACACCCGGGTTGGTGAGCCCGTTGAGCAGGGCCGAGGCCCCTACCAGACGGAAGATGCCCGTGGCGCCCGGCTCCCCGAAGAAGGCGGCGAGCCACGGCGCCACCACGACCAGCACGATCGCCAACCCCGCGCCGCGCACGAGCTGTACGCTCCAGACCGTGCTCAGATACGGCTCCGGCTCCTCCCGGGTCTGGATCAGCGCTTCGTCGAAGCCGGTCTGAGAGAGCGTGTCGAGCGCCGAGAGCGCGAGGACCGTGAGGCCGAAGATCCCGAAGTCGTCCGGGGCGAGGAGATGCGCGAGAATGACGGTACGCAGCAGACCGACGCCTCGGTCGGCGATGCGAAATCCGAAGGCCCACGCCCCGGCCGTGGCCACCCTGGCGGTCAGGGAGCCCTGCGGCGCCGGCGCTTCTCGATGCCCGCTCATCGGGCCATGCTCCTCGGCAGCGTTCTCGAGACCCCTTCCACGAAGCTCGACCACCGGTACGTCTCGGCCTCCCTCCGGCAGCGCGCGGGCAGCTCGGGATCGGCAGCCCTGGCCTCGATCGCGCGCCGCAGGCCTCGGGCCAGCGCCTCCGGTGTCGCCTCGTGCACGAGGAACCCGGTCACTCCGTCGTCCACCACGTCCTCGACGGCCGAGCGAGCGCCCGAATCACGAGAGAACCCCACGACGGGCAGACCGGAGGCCAGAGCCTCCGGCATCACATGGCCGAACGGCTCGACCGTCGAGCTCATGACGAACGCGTCGCAGGCCCTGTAGAACCGCTCCGGCTCCGGAGCATGCCCCAGGAAGCGTACACGGCCGTCCAGGTCGAGCGCGGAGGCGCGCGCCCGCGCTTCGGCCTCCCTCGGGCCGGTGCCGACGAACACGCCCGCGACGTCCGGCAGCCGTGCGAGCGCATCGAGAGCCAGGATCGCCCCTTTGCGCTCCTCCATCCGTCCGACCCACGCCACGCGCGGGCGGGCGAGGCCCACGAGCTCGGCCGGATCCGCCTCGTCCGGGCCCGCCGGCCTGAAGCGGTCCAACTCCACCCCGGGTCGGATGACGGACACCTTGGACGCCACTGGAGCCCCATAGTCGCGAGCCAGCCAGAGCTTCAGGTTTTCGCTGAAGACCGCGACCACGTCGGCTCCCTCGAGGGCACGTCGTTCGGTGGCGTATTCGGCAGGCTCGGCCACCAGCCTCCAGTAGGCGTCGCGCATGAGGCCACGCACACCCGGGCCCCGATGCACTCGGTCCCAGGGGAGGATCTCCGAGGCGATGCCCGGGGGGATGTAGACGAGCGGCACGTCGGGCACGACGTCCGCGGCAACCGCAGCCACCACGGGGCTTCGGGCCCAGACCTGCTCGAGAGCTCCGAGTCGGTTGCGCAACAGGGCTGCCACGGCCCGGCGCAGACGGCCGGGGTTGAGTGGGACCATGAGGCCGCGTGCCCACCGGACCCTGGCCGGTGCCACCGTCACGCCCTCGGGTGCCGTGCCGGAATGGACCTCCAGGTACTCGGTGGCCTGGCCCGCGTCCTGGAGCGCCCGGGCCATGGCCGCCACCGACCGCTCCACCCCCCCGGCCGCGGGAGAGATGTTGCCCGAGAGCAGGATCACGGGAGCCGGCCCGCGACCACGAGTGTGTTGCCGTATCCGATCCGGGGAGCGACCAGGGCGAGGAGCCCGCTCAGGCGGTCGAGCACCCAACGGGTCGGGGCGGCCGGCGCCCCGTGACCCCGAACCTCCGGTACGTAGCGCAGATCGGTCGAGCCGATCGTGCGGGCGAGCGCCACCTCCAGGCCGGCCCGCCGGAAGAGCGTCGACAGGCCCCGCAGCGACAGGTGGAACAGATGGCCGTACTCGGCCACGTCGTAGTACTTCCAGTGGCCGCCGTGGAGCCAGGCGGTGGTCCCGTGCGCGTTGGGCATGGTGGCGGCCACGATCCCGCGGGGACGGAGCCGTCGACGCGCTTCGATGAGAAGCGTCAGCGGATCGGGCACGTGCTCGAGCACGTCCCAGAAGGTGACGGCGTCATAGTCCGGCGCGGCCCGCAACGCGGACATCTCGGCCACGGCCAGGAGCGAGCGCGCACGGCCCCGCCGCGCATCGAGGAGCGGAGGCAGGGCCAGCTCGGTTCCGACCGTCGACCACCCGTGACCGGCGGCCGCCCGCAGGAACTGCCCGGCACCGCAGCCCACATCGAGAACACGGCCGCGCTCGGGGGTGAGCCGATCGAGGAGCGCGATCCGCTCGCTCCACACGTCGGGAGGCTCCTGGTCGAAGTACTCGGCCCACTTCCCGTCGCGATGCTCGTCCTCGTATCGCAGCCTCAGCTCGTGTGCTTCCGGCCTCGGCCAAACGAACGCCGAGCGGCAACGGGCGCACGCACGGATGGGCACGTCCCAGGCCACCGGGCGGGGACTCGTGTCGGTCCCACCGCAGACCGGGCAATCGGGCGTCGGGAGTGTCACGCTTGCCACGACCTCCCGGAACCGGCGAACATGTCGTCCATGCGACTCCTTTTCGTGCACAATCACCCAATCTGGGACCCGCGAGCCGGTGGGGGCCAGCGGGTGAACCACGAGCTGGCCACGCACGCCGCCCGGGCCGGACACGAGGTGAAGGTGCTGCACGTGGGTACGGAAGGCGAGGGTACCCCGAGGTCACTGGAGTACGAAACCGAAGAGATCATCGAGAGCGCCCGCCTCTTCGTCAACGCGTTGCGGGTGGCCCGATCTGTCCGGGACCTCGCCCGACGGTGGAATCCCGACGTCGTATATGCAAGCGCCGCCGAGGGTGGGCTCATCCCACGGACGCTCCCGGACGGGGTGGGTCTGATGGCGACGATGCATCATCCCGACCCTCCCCCGCTGCCGGCCCTGCACTGGACGTCGCGGCCGTTGCACGCGCTCGGCGATCTGCGCCGGCTCCAGAACGCCTGGCTGCACGCGTCGCTCCTGCGGGGCGCCCATCATGTCACCGTCCCGTCCGACTGGAGCCGGCGCGCGCTTCTCGAGCGTGGATACCTGGAGCCCGACCGGCCGGTCGCGGTGGTACCCAACGGTGTGGCGGACGAGTGGTTCGAGGCGGTCGCCCCGCCGCCAGACCCCGCGGCGGACCTCCTCTTCGTCGGGCGCCTCGACGAGCAGAAGGGCGTGGACGTGCTGCTCCGCGCACTGGCCTCGAAGACGATGGCGGGCGTATCGGTCCGTCTGGTAGGCACGGGTCCGCGCGAGCGCGCCTACCACCGCATGGCCGAGGATCTCGGCATCGCGGATCGCGTTGACTTCTCCGGTCACCGGAGTCACCGGCGCATCCGCGAGCTCGTGACCCGCTCGCGCGTGTTCGTGCTCCCCTCCAGGCGTGAGTCCTACGGGATGGCCATCCTAGAGGCGATGGCGGCCGGGCTGCCGGTGGTGAGCACCCGAGCGGGCGGGATTACCGAGTTCGCCCGGGACGGAGTGAACGCCCTCCTGGTGCGACCCGACGACCCGGACGACCTGGCTTCGGCGCTTCGCCGCCTTCTGGACGACGACCAGCTGGCAGGACGGCTCGCGGCCGCCGGCCGCGACGTCGCACGGGCCCATCGCTGGGCGACCGTGACCGAACGGGTGCTCTCCGAGCTCCATCTCGCTGCGGAGCTGGCACGGCCGATCCCGCGGGTCGCGCGGCGGCCCGGATCCGGTCTGTACTGGTCGTGGCACGCACGTCTGCAGACCCGACGGGCCCCGGCGGCCCGGCCCCGTCCAGCCCCGGCCGATGCCCGCCGCATCGCCGTCGTGCGCTTCGGATTCCTCGGCGACCAGCTGCTTGTCGATCCCCTCCTGGCCTCCCTGGAAGAGCACTTCGGGGAGGCGTCGTTCGACCTCGTCGTCGACGAGTCCGGCCACGTTCCTCCGTGGATGGCGGAGCGGACGACCCTGGCGGTGATCCCCCTCGCGGTACGAACCGACAGCGGGTGGGCCCGACCGGGAGAAGCCGCGCTCGAGCGCTCGCTGGAGGACCTGGCCGCACGGTGGCGCGCAGACGCGCCGGACCTCCTCGTCTTCGCCACTCAGCTGGACGGACCCGTCCAGTCCTATCTCGGTGCGAGGATCGCTTCGCTCGCTCCGGAGGCATGGCGCTGCGGGCTCAGCGTCCACCAGCCCGACCTCCCGTTCCTGCATCGAACGGCGCCCGCGGGGCCGGCAGACTGGCACGAGATCGACCGGCTCCTCTCACTGGCGGCGTCCGTCGCCGCACCCTCCCGTTTCCGGCTCCCCCGCGTACCCGAAGGCGGCGGACGCGGCCTCGAGGGGCCTCCGGGACCCAAGGTGGTGATCCACGTGGGAGCCTCCCGACCACAGAAGCGCTGGATGCCGGAGCGCTTCGGCGCCCTGATCCGGGAGCTGCGTGACGGAGAGGGCGCCCGCATCGTGCTGGTCGGAACGTCCGAGGAAGCGAAGATCGTGCCCGGGCTCGGGATCACGACCGACGGCGTCCAGGTGGTGGACCGAACGGGAGAGACCACCCTCGAAGCGCTGCGCGACACTCTCGCGACGGCCGATCTCTTCGTGGGAAACGACTCCTTCCCCATGCACCTGGCGGTGGCGATGGGGCGGCCGACGGTCGTGCTGGTCGGGCCGGGAGCGGCCCGCTACTACGGCTACCCGGAGGATCTGGTGACGGTGGTCCGCGAGCCGGTGATCTGCTCGCCGCGCCACGGAGAGGAATGCCCGCTGTACACCGTATGCCCCCACGCCGCCTGCATGCAGGCGGTTCGGGTGTCCACCGTGGTGGAGGCCTGCCGACACCTGCTCACGACCTCCCGTACCGTCACGGGGCGCCCGCCGCCGCTCGGAGAAGGCTCATCTCCGTAACACGACGACGGACCGGCGAGTCACCGAGGACTCGCCGGTCCGTTCACCGTGTCCGTGAGCGGGACTCGGTAGGTCTCTCCCGACGCCGGGTGCTGTTCCCGGTTCGGGCGATTCTTCAGGCTTCGGTCGGCTTCGCTATTCGCGGGGCCTTCTTGACCTTCCCTGCCGAGATGCAGGAGGTGCAGACACGCACACGCCGGCGCTCTCCCTTCTCATCGACGATCTTGACCGTCTGGAGGTTCGGGAGCCAACGCCGCCGGGACCTGTTGTTCGCGTGACTGACGTTGTTCCCGGTTCCGGGCGCCTTGCCACACACGTAGCACACTCGGGCCATTTCTATCTCTTCCCGCTTCTCTGTCTACCTCGTGAGGCCGCCGGTCAACCGCCGGCGGACGAGCTGCCGGGGGCCTGCCTCAGGCTCACCCGGCGAGCATCGATGTAGTACTCCGCGAAACCCGCCGCGGCCCGGTCACCCTCGCTGATCGTTCCGGCCTCCGTCCACGCCGACACCACGGAATCGGACATCTGCCGCATCGTGCCCACCACGCTCGCGATCTGCCCGCTCTTCGGGGTCATGCCCTGCGCCTGCAGCGGTCCGGACAGCGACACCAGGAACGGGCTACCGCTGGGCAGGCTGAGCCAGAAGGCCTGCTGGCCGAGGCCGCTCGCGACCGTCAGACCAGTCACCCGCACCAACTGCCCCGCAAACTGTGCCGGGTTCGTCTGCAGGTCCGTCGCGGAGATCGTCGTCGCCCCGCTGACGCCTACGGTATCGGCGGCGGTGCTGTCCTCGGAGACCGCGACGTTCTGGTCCGTGCCTGCCTGCAGGCTGAGCCAGTACAGGAATACCGCCATGGCCACGAAGGCCACGATCATCAAGGGAACGCCAAGGTTCGCGGCACCGCGCCGGGAAGCGTTGTCGGCCATTTCCGTCGTCCTGTCCGGTTGGTGGTCACCCGTCATGGGTCGAAAAGACGGGGCAACTTAATCGACCAACTCGATGAGCGACATCTCTGCCGCGTCCCCTCTGCGGGAACCGAGCTTCAGAATCCGGGTGTAGCCGCCCGGTCGCTCGGCGTAACGCGGCCCGATATCGTCGAACAGCCTGCCCAGGACCGCCCGGTCGGCGATCTTCCTTCCGGCCAGGCGCCGGGCATGCAGGTCGCCCCGTTTGGCCAGCGTAATCAGACGCTCGGCGTACGGACGCAACTCCTTGGCCTTCGCCGTCGTCGTCTCGATACGCTCGTGCTGGATGAGCGACGTGGCCAGATTCCGGAGCGTCGCTTTCCGGTGGCTTGCAGTGCGGGAGAGCTTTCTCCCCTTCTTACGGTGCCGCATGCGTTATTCCTCGCCACTCCCTGCCGTCTCGGGCTGCTCTTCCACGAAGAACAGACGACCATCCTCACCTTCCTCCAGCGTCATGCCGAACCGGAGCCCGTGCTCCTGGAGGAAGTCGGAGATCTCCTTGAGCGACTTCTTGCCGAAGTTCTCGATCTGCAGCATGTCGTCCTCGGAGCGCTGCACGAGGTCGCCCAGGGAACGGATGTTCTCCTTCTGGAGCGAGTTGCGCGAGCGAACCGAAAGCTCCGCCAGATCCTCGATGGGTCGGGCGAACAGATCCTGAAGACGCTCCGGCACGGCCACGGCTCCAGGAGGCGTGACCTCCGGAATGCCACCCTCGCCGAAGTAGAGCATGTATTCCATGTACTTCCGGACCAGCTCCGAGCCGTAGGCCACCGCTTCCTCGGGATCGACCGAGCCGTCGGTCTCCACGTGGAGCGTGAGCCGGTCGAAGTCGGTGCGCTGACCCACCCGCGTCTCCTCCACGGAGAAGTTGGCGCGCCGCACCGGATTGTAGATCGCGTCGATGCGCACCAGATCCACCGGGGCGCCCCGAGGGATGGCGTGCTGGTCGGCCAGGACGAACCCGCGGCCCTTGTTGACATGGAGCTCGACGTTGACGGTCCGGTCTTCCTGCAGCGTGAACAGGTAGTGGTCCGGATCCAGAATGCTCCCGCCCGAGGACTCCTGGATGTCGCCGGCGGTCACCGGGCCCGCCTTGTCGGCGTGAATCTCCAGCACGGCCTCGTCGACGTCCGGGTCGAGCGTGATCACGAGCGACTTTCAGGTTCTGAATGACCTGATGCACGTCCTCGGCCACGCCCGAAATGGTCTGGTGCTCGTGCACCACCCCGTCGATGCGGAACGCCCATACCGCGGCGCCCCGGAGCGAGGAGAGCAGAACGCGCCGGACCGAGTTACCGAGCGTATAGCCGTAGCCTCGCTCGAGGGGCTCGATCACGAACCGCGCCGAGTGTCCGTCCTCGGACCGCTCGGCTACCTCGACACGCTCTGGCAGCACCAATCCGGTCAGATCTATCTCCACGTTTTCCTCCTGCTGTGTATCGGTCGCCAGCTGATTACTTCGAGTAGAGCTCGACGATGAGCTGCTCCTGCACCGCCAGCGGAATGTCTTCTCGCGTGGGCCGTCGCACCATCCGCCCGACCTTCGCGCCCTCGTCCAGGGCGAGCCAGTCCAGCAGCTTGGGCCGCGTGCGCGCCTCCAGGCTCACCTGGACGCTCAACAGATCCTTGGACTTCGCCTTCACCGAAATCTGGTCTCCGGCCTTCAC
Organism: uncultured Gemmatimonadales bacterium; assembly: GCA_963751265.1. GTDB lineage: Bacteria > Gemmatimonadota > Gemmatimonadetes > Longimicrobiales > Gaopeijiaceae > SZUA-318. The sequence continues at coordinate 423,956 of CAVVTU010000013.1, forward strand.
ACGCGAGCTCGGCACGTCCACCACGTGGCCGTTCACCTCCACGTGGCGATGGCGTACGAGCTGACGCGCCTGGCTGCGGCTCGACGCGAAGCCCATCCGGAACACGATGTTGTCCAAACGGGACTCCAGCGCGATGAGCATGTTCTCACCGGTGATCCCGGGCACCTGCGCCGCCTGCACGAACAGGTTGCGGAACTGCTTCTCGTGCAGCCCGTAGATCCGCTTCACCTTCTGCTTCTCGCGGAGCTGAACGGCGTATTCGGACTGCTTGCGGCGGCGGGCCTGCGCGGGACCGTGCTGGCCCGGCGGGTAGGCGCGCCGCTCGACGGGGCACTTTTCGGTGTAGCACTTCTGCCCCTTCAGGAAGAGCTTTTGCCCTTCGCGGCGGCAGAGCTTGCAGACGGGTCCGTTATAGCGTGCCATTGCTTTTCTTCGGGCTCCTTAAACGCGGCGCTTCTTGGGCGGCCGGCATCCGTTGTGCGGAAGCGGGGTCACGTCCTGGATCGACTTGATGAACAGACCCGAGGTCGCGAGAGCCTGAATCGCCGACTCGCGGCCGGATCCCGGGCCCTGGACGCGTACGTCGACGCGCTTCACCCCCAGGCTGGCGGCCTCACGGCCCACCTGCTCGGCGGCCATCGTGGCGGCGAACGGGGTCGACTTCTTGGAGCCCTTGAAGCCGGCCTTGCCGGCGCTGGCCCACGATGACGGCGTTCCCGGCTGCCGGTCGGTGATGGTGATGATCGTGTTGTTGAAGGTCGCCTTGATGTAGGCGACGCCTTCGGCCTCCACGACTCTTCTTGGTCTTTTTGGTACGGGTCTTCGGGTTGGCCACGGTTCGTTACCTGATGCTGGTCACCAACAACGCGGATGCGGCGACCACGGGAACGTGCCCGTGGCGGACGCCGCATCGACTAACATGAGCCCCTTCCGGGGCGGATTGCCGCCTACTTCTTCGGCGCCCTCTTCTTCCCGGCCACCGGCCGGCGCGAGCCCTTGTGGGTCCGGGCGTTCGTATGCGTCCGTTGGCCGCGTACCGGAAGGCCACGCCGATGGCGCAGACCTCGATAGCAGCCGATGTCCATGAGGCGCTTCACGTTCATGGACGTCTCGGTGCGCAACGCGCCCTCGACCTTGTAGTTGCTCTCGATCTGGCGGCGGAGACGGTTCACCTCGTCGTCGGTGAGGTCCTGCGCGCGCCGATCCGGATCGACTTCGCACGCCGAGACGATCTTGCGCGCCCTCGTGCGGCCGATTCCGTAGATGTACGTGAGCGCGATCTCGATCCGCTTTCCGCGGGGGAGGTCGACACCAGCAATACGTGCCATAGATCTCAGCCCTGGCGCTGCTTGTGCTTCGGGTTCCGCGAGCAAATGATGCGTACGACGCCTCGGCGCCGGATCACCTTGCAGTGCTCGCAGATCGGCTTGACGCTGCTACGGACCTTCACGTTTTCAGTCTCCGCGTCCGTTTGTGGTAGAGCTTTGTAGTATAATCAGGCTCCGAAAGCCCTTCAAGCGCTCTCGGCAACTGGTGCTGCCGTCAGGACCCTCGGGCCATCCGCCGTCACCGCCACCGTGTGCTCGAAGTGCGCCGACATCGTGCTGGTCGGCCGTGGTCACCGTCCACCCGTCCTCCAGGGTGCGGATGTGGGCGGATCCCGCCGACAGCATGGGCTCGATGGCCACCACCATCCCCTCACGGAGGAGCGGACCGAACCCGACCCGTCCCACGTTCGGCACCTGTGGCTCTTCGTGAACGTCCCGCCCCACGCCGTGACCCACCAGATCCCGGATGATGCCGAAGCCGGAGCCCTCGACCACTCCCATGACGGCCGCTCCGATGTCACCCACGTGGTTTCCACGCACCGTGACCTCGATGGCGGCCGACAGGGACCGCTGTGTGACGTCCAGGAGCCTCTGCACCTCGGCATCGATCTCCCCGACCGGAAACGTCCAGGCCGAGTCCGAGCACCATCCGTCGAGGCGGACACCCACGTCGATGGAGACGATGTCCCCCTCGCCGAGGACCCGTCCCGTCAACGGGATCCCGTGCACGACCTCCTCGTTGATCGACACGCACACGCTGCCGGGAAAGCCGTACAGGCCTTTGAAGGCCGGAACGGCTCCCTCGTGATCGCGAATGTAGCCGTCGCAGAACCGATCGAGTTCTCCCGTGCTCACGCCCGGCCGAACCTGGCCCTGCACGTCCTCCAGGAGCCCCGCGATGATCGCCCCGCCTCGCGCGATTGCATCGACCTCTTCGGGGGTCCGAAGATGGATCATGCCAGCTCTACCGCCCGCTTGAAGTCCGCCTGGACCTCGTCGACGGCCCGGTCCGCCCGGATACGATTCACCGGCGCTTCGTGCGCTTCATAGTACGCGATCAGCGGCTCCGTCTGGGTCTCGTAGACCTCGAGCCTGTGCTTCACCGTCTCCGGCGTGTCGTCCTTGCGGTGGACCAGCGTCCCTCCGCAACGGTCGCACACGCCCTCCTTCGACGGCGCATTGAAGTAGACGTTGTACACCGCGCCGCAGTCGGGGCAGCTCCTACGCCCACTCAGTCGCTTCACGAGGGTCTCGGCCGGCGCCTCGAACACGACCACCCGCCCGACCTCGCGCTCGGACTCGTGCAGCACCTCGCCGAGCGCGTCTGCCTGAGCTGTGGTACGGGGGAACCCGTCGAACAGGATGCCCGCCTCGGGCGCGAGTCCGGCGAGTCGCTCCCGGACCAGATCCAGGATCAGGTCGTCCGGCACGAGCTCGCCGGCCTCCATGTACCCCTTGGCCTTGTTGCCGAGCTCGGTCCCGTCGCGCAGCGCGGCACGCAGCAGATCTCCCGTGGAGAGGTGCTCCCAGCCCACGCAGTCGCTCAGGCGAACGGCTTGGGTTCCCTTCCCGACTCCGGGAGGCCCCAACAGAATGACGACCATGATATTCCCTCTCAGCCCGAGACCCCGGGGACCGAGCGCTACATGTAGCGCTGGCGGCCCCGCATCTTGACCCGGCCCTTCTTCATGAATCCGTCGTAGTGGCGCAGCAACAGGAGCTGCTGAGCTTGCTGGACGGTATCGAGGCCGACACCCACCACGATCAGGAGGCTGGTACCGCCGAAGAAGAAGGTCTGGATGTTGAAGAAGTCGAAGATCCAGAACGGAATCAGCGCGATCAGCGCGAGGTAGATCGCGCCCGGGAGGGTCACCCGGGTCAGCACCCGGTCGATGTACTCGGCCGTGCGCGTGCCCGGCTTCACGCCGGGGATGAACGCCCCCTGCTTCTTCAGGTTCTCCGCCAGGTCGATCGGATTGAAGATGATCGCCGTGTAGAAGTACGTGAAGAACAGGATCAGCAGGGAGTACGTCAGGTAGTACGGCCACGTCTGCGGCGTGAAGATATCCGCGAGCGAGCGCAGCCAGGGCCACTGGACGAATGCGGCGGCCGTACCCGGCACCACGATGAACGACTGCGCGAAGATGATCGGCATCACGCCCGCCGAGTTCACGCGCAGCGGAATGAAGCTCTTCTGGCCCTCCTGGATCCGCCCGCGTCCCACCACCTTGCGCGGGATCTGGACGGGAATCTTGCGGGCCGCCATGGTCATGGCCACCACACCCGCGGACACGCCCACGATCACGGCCAGCAGGGCCACCAGACTGAACGCGCCGATCTCGCCGACCATGAACGATTCCCACGTCCGCGCCACGGCGGCCGGGAAGCTGTCGATGATCGAGAAGAAGATCAGGAGCGACATGCCGTTGCCGATGCCGTACTCCGTGATCTGCTCACCGAGCCACATCACGAAGACCGCGCCCACGGTCAGCGCGAGGACGGTCGTGAAGGTGAAGACGAAGCCGGGCGTGGTGACCGCGCCGGGCATCGACTCGAGGAACTTGGCGTAGCCGAACGCCTGGACCAGCGGCCAGACCGACCGTGACGTAGCGGGTCCACTGCTCGAGCTTCTTCCGGCTGTCCTCGCCCTCCTTCTGCATCTTCTCGACGGTGGGGAAGACCGCGGCCAGCAGCTGGAACATGATGCTGGCCGAGATATAGGGCATGATGCCCAGGGCGAAGACCGTCGCCCGGCGCAAGCCGCCCCCCACGAACATGTCGTAGATGCCGAAGAAGGTGTTCTGGAGATTCCCGAACTGCTCGCGCAGCACGCCCACGTCGAGGCCCGGAACGGTGAGGTGCGCACCGATCCGGTACACGAGCAGGATGAACAAGGTGAAGAGGATCTTCTCCTTGAGCTCCGGGACTTTGAAGAGGTTTCCTACCGGATTCGCCATGGTTCGCTCTCAGCGGCCGTTCAGGCCGCGTCCCCGGCGCCGACGAGGCTCGCCGAGCCCCCGGCCGCTTCGATCTTCTTGCGTGCACTCTCGCTGAAGGCGTGAGCCTCGACCTCGAGGGCCTTGGTCAGCTCGCCCTCCCCCAGGATCTTCACCGGCTGCTGGGTCGAGCCCACCAGCCCGGCGGCCCGGAGGGTCGTGAGATCGACCTTGCCGTCGAAGCGCTCCAGCTCCCGCACGTTGACCACCTGGTACTCGACCCGGTCGCGGTTGGTGAAGCCACGCTTCGGGATCCGGCGTACCAGAGGCATCTGCCCGCCCTCGAAGTACGCGTGGATGGAGCCGCCCGAGCGGGCCTTCTGGCCCTTCTCGCCGCGGCCCGAGGTCTTTCCGGTGCCGGAGCCGGGACCCCGGCCCAGTCGCTTGCGGTTGCGGTGCGAGCCCTTGGTGGGACTCAAGTCATGAAGCTCGGCCATGATGGTTGCCCTGTTACTCCTCGATCTCGCGGACCGAGACGAGGTGGCTGACTTGCTCGACCATCCCACGAATCGCGGGATTGTCTTCGTGGATTACGCTCTGCTGGTGCCGTCTGATCCCCAGGGCGCGAAGCGTGCGGCGGTGCTTCTCCACCCGCCCGATGCCGCTCCGGACCTGTGTGATCTCGATCTTGCCCGCCTTCTTCTTAGCCACGGCGCACCCCCAGGGCTTCCACCGGCACGCCACGCTCCTCGGCGGCCTGCTCGGCGGTGACGAGATGGGTGAGGCCGTCCATGGTGGCGCGCACGACGTTGATCGGGTTGTTCGTTCCCAGGCTCTTGGTGAGCACGTCCCGTACACCCGCCGCCTCGAGGACGGCGCGGACGGGCCCGCCGGCGATGACGCCGGTACCCGGAGCGGCGGGACGCAGCATCACGCGCCCCGCACCCCACCGTCCCACGATCTCGTGCGGGAGCGTGCCGTTCTGGATGGGCACCTTGACCATGTTCCTGCGGGCACGCTCGAGCGCCTTGCGGATGGCCTCCGACACTTCGTTGGCCTTCGCCAGCGAGATGCCGACCTGGCCCTTCTGGTCGCCGACCGACACGAGCGCGGAGAACGAGAACCGCCGGCCGCCCTTGACCACCTTGGCGACGCGGTTGATGTGGATCACGTTCTCGACGAGGTCGCTGTCGCGTCCGCGCTGGTTCTGCTTCTTGTCCCTGGCCATCAGAACTCCAGACCTCCCTCACGGGCGCCTTCTGCGAAGGCCTTCACCCGGCCGTGGTATTTGTACCCGCCGCGGTCGAACACGACGTTCTTGATCCCCTCGGCCAGCGCCTTCTCGGCGATGAGCTTCCCCGCCGCACGAGACTGCTCGACGCGGACGTTCGGGCCCTCGGCCTCGAACGCCTTGAGATCCGGCGCGAGGGTCGACAGGCCCACCAGTGTCCGGCCGGCGTCGTCGTCGACGATCTGACCTTCGATGTTCTTCAGGGAACGGAAGACGACCAGGCGCGGCCGCTCGGCCGTACCCTCGATCTTCCTCCGAACCCGCAGGTGACGCCGACGCCGTTGAAGGTGTCGGCTCCTCCTCAGCTTGCTCTGCTTGATCATCATGCTCCAGCCGTCTTTCCGGCCTTGCGGCGTACGCGCTCACCCTGGTACCGGACGCCCTTGCCCTTGTAGGGCTCCGGCGGTCGGAGGCCTCGGATCTCGGCGGCCGTCTGGCCGACCTTCTGCTTGTCGGCGCCCGAGATGACCACCGTCGTCTGGTTCGGGCACTCGATGTTCACACCCTCGAGCGGCTCGTAGTCGATGGGGTGGCTGAAGCCCAGGTTCAGGTTGAGCTTCTTGCCCTTCATCTCGGCCCGGTAGCCCACACCCACGATCTCCAGCGTCTTCGTGAAGCCGCTGGTCACCCCCTCCACCATGTTGGCGAGGAGGGCGCGCGTGAGCCCGTGCAACGCACGATGCTGCTTCTGGTCCGAAGGACGCTCCACCCGGATCTCGCCGTCGTCCACCGTCACCTTCATGGCGGGGTGTACGTCCATCCCGAGCTCGCCCTTGGGGCCCTTCACAGTCACCGTGACCCCGGCCAGCTTGACGTCGACCCCCTTGGGGATCGCGACCGGCACCTTTCCGACTCTCGACATCGTAAATCCCGCCTTACCAGATCAGTGCCATCAGCTCACCGCCGACACCGCGCTCGCGCGCGCTTCGATCGGAGAGCATACCGTCCGACGTGGAGAGGATGGCCATTCCGAGCCCGTTGCGGACTCGCGGAATGTCCCCCGCGCCCGACGTAGTGACGCCGGCCCGGCCGGGACACCCGCTCCAGATGGCGGATGACCGGCTGGCCGTCATGATACTTCAGGTACACGCGCAGCAGACCGTGCTTGCCGTCATCCAGGACCTTGTAGGCGTGGACGAAATGGCTCTCCGACAGCAGCCGCGCGACTTCGACCTTCAGCTTGGACACGGGCATGTCCACCCACCTGTGTCCGGCCGTGGCCGCATTGCGCAGGCGAGTCAGCATGTCCGCGATGGGATCGGTCATCATAGCGGTTCTGGTCTCCCTACCAGCTCGACTTGCGGACGCCGGGAATCTCGCCGCGGAGTGACATCTCTCGGAAGCAGATCCGGCAAAGCCCGAACTTCCGAAGATACCCGCGCGGACGTCCACAGCGCTGACACCGGTTGCGGGCGCGCACGCCGAACTTCGGCTTGCGCTTGGACTTCTCGACGAGTGCCTTCCTGGCCATCGAATAACCCCTCGTAGTGTTTGATTACGCCGCCCCGGCGCCGATCTGCACGGGAATCGCACCGCGGAACGGGAATCCGAGCTCACGAAGAAGGGCGAACGCCTTCGTCGTCCTTGTCGGTGGACGTCACGAACGTGATGTCCATCCCGTGGATCCTGTTGACCCGATCGTAGTCGATCTCCGGGAAGATGATCTGCTCCTTGACGCCCAGCGTGTAGTTGCCGCGGCCGTCGAAGGAGCGCGTGCTCAGCCCCCGGAAGTCACGAATGCGCGGGATCGCCGTCGTGATCAGACGATCGAGGAAGAACCACATCCGGTCCTGACGAAGCGTCACCGACGCTCCGACGGGCATCCCCTCTCGCAGGGAGAAGTTGGAGATGGAGCGCCGAGCACGGTTCACGTTGGCCTTCTGGCCCGTGATCGATGCCCAACTCCTCGACCGCGCTGTCCAATTGCTTCATGTCCTTGGACGCTTCGCCGATGCCCACGTTCAGCACGATCTTCACGATCCGCGGAATGCGATGCGGATTCGCGAAGCCGAACTCCTCCTGGAGCTTGGTCCGTACGTGGGTCTCGTAGTGCGTCTTGAGCCTGGGCTGCATCGTCGTCCTCTTACTGCGGCTTGGGGACCGGATTGCCGCTCTTCACGGAGATCCGCTCCTTGGTGCCGTCTTCTTCGATCCTCGTCCGCACCCGGGTGGGGTCACCCGTGGTGGGATCGATGAGCATCACGTTCGACAGCGCGATCGGCCCCTCGAACGTGATGATGCCACCGTCCGGGTTGGCCTGACTTGGGCGCTGGTGCTTCTTGCGCATGTTCACGCCCTCCACGCGGACCTGGCCCTTGTCCTTGATCACCTCGAGGACCGTACCCTCCAGGTCGCGGTGGTTGCCGCGGATCACCCGGACGTGGTCGCCCTTCATGATCCGGGGCTTGGCGACCCGCCTCGTGTTCTTCGCCGCCATGGCCATCAGAGCACCTCGGGTGCCAGGGAAACGATCTTCATGTACCTCTTCTCTCGGAGCTCACGACCCACGGGTCCGAAGATGCGCGTGCCGCGCGGCTCCCCCTGCGGGTTGATGATCACCGCCGCGTTGTCGTCGAAGCGGATGTACGTGCCGTCTTTGCGGCGCGTCTCCTTGGCGGTCCGGACCACGACCGCCTTCACGACATCGCCCTTCTTGATGCCGGCGTTCGGGATCGCGTCCTTCACCGTGGCAATGATGAGGTCCCCGACTCCGGCGTAGCGGCGCCGCGACCCGCCGAGCACACGGATGCACAGGGCCGTCTTGGCCCCGGTGTTGTCCGCGATGCGGAGGATCGACTCCTGCTGGATCATCTCGGTTTCTCGCTTACCTGATCTCTATGTATTGGCGGCGCGTGATACCGCGTCGCGTCCATTACTCTGGGCGCTCGATGAGCTCCACGACGCGCCAACGCTTGGTCTTCGAGTACGGGCGCGTCTCCATGATCCGGACCCGATCCCCCTCGAGGAACTCGTTGTTCTCGTCGTGCGCGTGGTAGCGCTTGGTGCGCCGCACGCCCTTACCGTACAGCGGGTGCGCCACCCGACGCTCCACCACCACGGTCACGGTCTTGTCCGCCTTGTGGCCGACGACCACGCCGATCCGGGTCTTGCGTCCGTTGCGCCCGCGCTCGGCCGTTCCGGTCTCGCCCTGAGGGGCCTCATTCTCGCTCATGGTCTCCTGCGTCACCCGTTCTGAGCGAGCTCGCGCTCGCGAAGAACCGTTTTCAGGCGCGCGATGTCGCGCCGGTTATTACGGAGGAGGCTCGGGTTCTCGAGCTCCATCATCGAACTCTGGAACCGGAGCCTGAACTGCTCCTCCTTCAACTCGTCCAGTCGGGCTTTGAGCTCGACCTCGTCCCACTCTCGAATGTCGTCGGCCTTCATCGTCGTCTCCCTTTAGAGCTGCTCGTCACGAATGACGAAGCGGCACTTGATGGGGAGCTTGGCCTCGGCGAGCTGCATGGCACGCCGGGCGATGTCCTCGGTCACTCCCTCGAGCTCGAACATCATCCGGCCGGGCTTCACCACGGCGACCCAGCCCTCCGGGTTTCCCTTGCCCTTACCCATCCGGGTCTCGGCCGGCTTCGAGGTGATGGGCTTGTCGGGGAAGATCCGGATCCAGACCTTGCCGCCACGCTTGATGTGCCGCGTCATGGCGACACGGGCGGACTCGATCTGCCGGTTCGAGATCCACGCGGGCTCGGTAGCCTGGAGCCCGTACTCCCCGAAGGAAACCCTGTTTCCCCGGGAGGCGGTGCCCCGCATCCGGCCTTTGTGGGTCTTGCGGTGCTTGACTCTCTTCGGCGCTAGCATCGTCAGTGTTCCTGGTCAGATACGAAGTCAGGCGCCCGTCGAGTAGGTGCGGCCCCGCCGCTCCTCCACGACTTCACCCTTGAAGATCCAGCACTTCACTCCGATGACACCCGTACGTGGTGAACGCGTGAATCTGCGCGTAGTCGATGTCGGCCCGGAGCGTGTGCAGCGGCACCCGGCCCTCGTTGTAGCCCTCGGTGCGCGCGATCTCGGCACCACCCAGCCGTCCCGCGCACTGGATCTTGATGCCCTCCGCGCCCGTGCGGATCGCCGACTGCACGGCCCGCTTCATGGCGCGGCGGAACGAGATCCGCTGGCGGAGCTGATGGGCGACGTTCTCGGCCACCAGATACGCGTTCACCTCCGGGCGCTTGATCTCCTCGACGTTCACGGAGATCTCACTGTTCGTGAGCACGGCCAACTCGTCGCGCAGCTTGTCCACCTCGGACCCCCGCTTCCCGATCACCACCCCGGGACGAGCCGTGTGAAGCGTCACGACGATCTTGCTCGGCTTCCGCTCGATCTCGACGTTGGCGAGCGCCGCGTGGCTCAGCCGTCGCCGCAGATACTTGCGGATCGTCTCGTCCTCCTTGAGGAGGCGCGGGAAATCGCGCTCGGCGTACCAGCGGGACTCGCCAATCCTTGACGATGCCGAGCCGGAAACCGTGGGGATGTGTCTTTTGTCCCATATCGTTTGTCCTCGGGCCGCCCTCAGGCGTCCTTGGTGTCTGCCACCACCACCGTGATGTGGCTCGTGCGTCTCCGGCGGGGTGCGGGTCGGCCCTGGGCCGCCGCACGCCACCGTCTCAGCGTGGGGCCTTCGTCCACGAAGGCCTCGTTCACGACGAGCTCGTCGACATCGAGCCGCTCGCCGCCGTCCTGGGCCTTCACCTGAGCGTTCGCCACCGCCGAGCGGAGCGTCTTCTCCACCGTCTCGGCCGCACCCTTCTTCGAAAACTGAAGGATGGCGTACGCTTCGTTCACCGACCGGCCCCGGATCTGATCCACCACGAGCCGCACCTTGCGGGGACTCATGCGGATGTGTCGGGCTATCGCCTTGGCTTCCATTTCGGGTTCTGGCTCCTACTTCGGCTTGGCCCGCTTGTCGGCCAGCTTGCCGCCGTGTCCCCTGAAGAGACGGGTCGGGGAGAACTCACCGAGCTTGTGACCCACCATGTTCTCCGTGATGTACACGGGGATGAACTTGTTCCCGTTGTGCACGGCCACGGTGTGGCCGACGAACTCCGGGGAGATCGTCGATGCACGAGCCCACGTCTTCACGACCTTCTTCTCCCCGCGCGAGTTCATGGTCTCGACCCGCAGGAAGAGCTTGTCGTCGATGTAGGGGCCCTTCTTTACGCTCCGCGGCATACTGACCTCGGTGTCTCGATCTGACGGATCATCGGCCTACTTCGTGGACTTCCCGCGCCTACGACCGCGCACGATGTACTTGCTCGACTCCTTCTTGTGCTTCCGGGTCTTCTTGCCTTCGGGCTTGCCCCACGGAGACACAGGGGGACGTCCGCCCGAAGCGCGACCCTCACCACCGCCCAGCGGGTGGTCGACCGGATTCATGGCCACGCCACGAACCTTCGGACGACGCCCGCGCCACCTGTTCGCGCCCGCCTTGCCGATCACGGTGAGCTCGTGGTCGCTGTTGCCGACCTCCCCCACCGTCGCGAGGCACTCCTTGCGCACCCGCCGCACCTCCGTCGAGGGCAGGCGAAGCGTGACGAAGTCGCCTTCCTTGGCCACCACCTGGACGCCGGCGCCGGCGCTGCGGGCCATCTGCCCGCCCTTGCCCGGCTTGAGCTCCACGTTGTGGACGGTCGTGCCCAGCGGAACCAGCTCGAGCGGCAGCGCCGACCCGATCCGCACGTCCGCCGTCGGACCCGACATCACCTTGTCACCCACCTTCAGGTTGCGCGCGTGCAGGATGTAGCGCTTCTCCCCGTCCGCGTAGTTGACGAGGGCGATGTCCGCCGACCGGTTCGGGTCGTACTCGATCTCGGCCACCACGCCTGGCACGCCATGCTTGTCACGCTTGAAGTCGACGCGGCGGTAGCGACGCTTGTGGCCACCCCCCCGACGACGCACCGTCACGTGACCGTGATGGTTCCGTCCACCCTTCGAGCCCGCCGACTCCGTCAGGGAGCGCTCGGGGCCCTGGCGCGTGATCACGTCTCCGTCCAGCGTGGAGCGGAAGCGTGACCCAGGCGTCACCGGCTTGAACTTCTTGATTCCCATGGTTCGGTCCTATCCTCAGCCGACCTCGTAGAGCTCGATGTGGTCGCCCTCGCCGAGCTGGACCACCGCCTTCTTGAACGACGGCCGACGCCCCATCGCCTGACTCTTGCTGAGCCGGGCCATGAAGGACCGCCGTGCCTTGCCCGCATAGCGCATCGTCCGCACATCCCGGACCGTCACGTCCCAGAGACGCTCGACGGCCTGGCCGATCTCGATCTTGTTCGCGTTCTTGGCGACGATGAACGTGTAGATGCTCTTCGCCTCCATCTGCTCGCTGGTCTTCTCGGTCACCACCGGGGCGATGATGATGTCGCGTGGCTCACGCATCGTCGTCCTCCTCGCCGTCCGTGGCAGCCGCATCGGCGCCCACCGAATCCATGGCGCTCTTCTCGATGATGACGGTCCGCGCCCAGAGCACGTCGTAGACCGACTCGTCTCCGAACGGCAGCACGCTCACGTCCGCGAGGTTCCGAGCGGACAGGTGCAGATTGCCGTGCACGCCGTCGGTGAGGATCAGCACCTTGCCCTCGGCCTCGATCGAGCGGAGGAACTCCACCAGATCCTTGGTCTTCGGCCGCTCGAACGTGGGCAGATCGGCCAGAAGCAGACGATCGCTCCCGGCGCGGTCGTTCAGCGCGGAGCGACGGGCAAGTGCACGAACCTTCTTGGGCACGCGCTGCCGCCATCCGTGCGGAATGGGCGGGAACGCGACACCACCGCCGGTCCACTGGACCGCACGGATCGTGCCCTGACGGGCCCGACCGGTGCCCTTCTGCCTCCACGGCTTACGGGCTCCGCCGGCCACCTGGCCTCGGCTCTTCGCCGCCGCGTTGCCCTGCCGCTGGTTCGAGAGATACGCCTTCACCACCTGGTGCATGACGCTCTCGTTCACGACGCCGTCGAAGAGGATGTCGGGCAGCGCCCGCGCCTTCCCCTTCTTGCCGTCGGCCTTGTAGTAGCGCGCCTTATACATGGCTCACTTCGAGATCAGAACGTAGCCGTCACGGGCGCCGGGAACGCCGCCCTTCACGAAAAGCAGGTTGCGCTCACCGTCGACCCGGACCACCTGCAGGTTCCGGATCGTGGTGCGCGTCCCGCCCATGCGCCCGGGGAGTCGCTTCCCCTTGATGACGCGAGATGGATCCGTGCCCGGACCCAGGGAGCCGGGGTTGCGGGACATCGGATGCCCGTGTCCCCCCGGCCGGCCGGCGAATCCATGGCGCTTCACGACACCCTGGAAACCCCGCCCCTTGGAATGGCCGGTGACCTTGATCCGGTCGCCGGCCTCGAACTGTTCTACGGTGAGCTGCTGGCCCACCTCGTAGTCCTCTCCGTCGACCGCGGCGAACTCGCGCAGAAGGCGGGGCGTCAGATCGAGTCCCGCCTTGGCGGCGTGACCCGCCTCGGCCCGGGTTGCGCGTGCGGGCTTGCGGGCACCGAAGCCCAGCTGCACCGCACGGTACCCGTCCGGTCCGTCCTGCGCCTTCACCTGAACGACGGGGCACGGCCCGGCCTCGATGACGGTGACGGGGACTTGTATCCCCTCCTCATCGAAGATCCGCGTCATGCCGACCTTTCTTCCGATCAATCCGGGCATCTCCGGACTTCCTCCGTCAATCGACCTTGATCTCGACGTCGACACCGGCTGGTAGATCCAGCTTGGTCAACGCGTCGATCGTCTGAGGGCGGCTATCCACGATGTCGATCAGCCGCTTGTGCGTGCGAAGCTCGAACTGCTCCCTGCTCTTTTTGTCGATGTGCGGGGAGCGAAGGACCGTCCAACGCTGCCGACGGGTCGGAAGGGGAATGGGTCCCCGTACCGTCGCGCCGGTCTTCTGCGCGGTCCGCACGATATCAGCGGCCGTCTGGTCGACTACCCAGTGGTCGAACGCCTTCAGTCGAATTCGGATTCTCTCTGCCATGATCCTACTCGATGATCTGTGTGACGACCCCGGCACCCACGGTGCGGCCGCCTTCGCGGATCGCGAACCGAAGCTCCGGGTCCATCGCGATCGGCGTGATCAACTCCACTTCCATCTGCACGTTGTCGCCCGGCATCACCATCTCCACTCCCTCCGGAAGGCTCGCCGCTCCCGTCACGTCCGTCGTCCGGAAGTAGAACTGCGGCCGGTATCCGTTGAAGAATGGCGTGTGCCGCCCTCCCTCTTCCTTCGTCAGCACGTACACCTCCGCCTTGAACTTCGTGTGCGGCGTGATCGTGCCCGGCTTCGCCAACACCTGGCCCCGTTCGATCTCGTCCTTGCCCACACCCCGCAGCAGAAGGCCCACGTTGTCGCCCGCACGGCCCTCGTCCAGCAGCTTCCGGAACATCTCCACCCCGGTCACCACCGTCTTGCGGCTCGCCGCCATCCCCACGATCTCCACTTCTTCACCCTGCTTCACGATCCCGCGCTCCACACGGCCCGTCGCCACCGTCCCCCGGCCCGTGATGCTGAACACGTCCTCCACTGGCATCAGGAACGGCCGGTCGATGTCGCGCTCCGGCTCCGGGATGTAGCTGTCCAGCGCATCCATCAGCTCCTGGATGCACGCCACGTCCTCGCCCTCGCCCTCTGCCGCCAGCGCCTTCAGCGCGCTCCCCTTGATCACCGGTAGATCGTCGCCCGGGAACTCGTACTCGCTCAACAGCTCCCGTACCTCCAACTCCACCAGCTCCAACAGCTCCGGATCGTCCACCATGTCCGTCTTGTTCATGAACACCACGATGTAGGGCACGTTCACCTGCCGGGCCAGCAGGATGTGCTCCCGCGTCTGAGGCATCGGTCCGTCCGCCGCACTCACCACCAGGATCGCCCCGTCCATCTGAGCCGCACCCGTGATCATGTTCTTCACGTAGTCCGCGTGCCCAGGACAGTCCACGTGCGCGTAGTGACGCTTCTCCGTCTGGTACTCCACGTGCGCCGTCGCGATCGTGATCCCGCGCTCCCGCTCTTCCGGTGCCTTGTCGATCTGGTCGAACGCGATCGAGTCGCCCCCGAACTTCTTCGCCTGCGTATACGTGATCGCCGCCGTCAACGTCGTCTTCCCGTGGTCCACGTGCCCGATCGTGCCCACGTTCACGTGCGGCTTCGTCCGCTCGAACTTCGCCTTGCCCATGCTGTCCTCTGTGCGTCGCGGTTGGCTTTGGGGGATTCGCGCTCAGTCGCCGCCGCCGTTGGCGGCCATGATCTCGTCCGCCTTCGACTTCGGGACTTCTTCGTAGTGCGCAAACTGCATCGTGAACACCGCGCGGCCCTGGCTAAGCGAGCGCAGGGTCGTCGAGTATCCGAACATCTCACCGAGGGGCACCGATGCGCCGATCACGCGCGCGCCGGCCCGCTCCGTCATGCCTCCCACCCGACCGCGGCGGGAGGACAGGTCGCCGATGATGTCGCCCATGTACTCGGACGGGGTGACCACTTCGACATCCATGACGGGCTCCAGCAGGACCGGCTTGGCCTTGCGGATGCCCTCCTTGAGGGCCATGGAGCCCGCGATCTTGAACGCCATCTCGCTCGAGTCGACGTCGTGGTACGAGCCGTCGACGAGCTCGACCTTCACGTCGATGACCGGGTAGCCCGCCAGCACGCCGTTGTCGAGCGCCTCGCGGATGCCCTGCCTCGACCGGGCTGATGTACTCCCGCGGGATCACGCCGCCGACGATCTTGTCCTCGAACACGAAGCCGCTGCCCGGCTCGCCCGGCTCGACGTTGATGACCACGTGCCCGTACTGGCCACGGCCACCCGTCTGGCGAACGAACCGGCCCTCGACCTTCTCCGCGCGGTGCCGGATCGTCTCGCGATACGCCACCTGCGGACGGCCGATGTTGGCCTCCACGCCGAACTCCCGGCGCAGCCGGTCGACGATGATCTCCAGGTGCAGCTCGCCCATGCCGGAGATGATCGTCTGTGCCCGTCTCCGGGTCGGTGTGCACGCGGAACGTCGGGTCCTCGTCGGCCAGCTTGGCCAGGCCGTTGCGCCAGCTTGTCCTGGTCGGCCTTGGTCTTCGGCTCGATGGCGACGTCGATCACCGGCTCCGGGAACTTCATCGCCTCGAGGATGATGGGCGTCCGTCTCGACGCACAGCGTGTCGCCCGTCTTCACGTCCTTGAGCCCGATGGCCGCCGCGATGTCGCCGGCGAACACCTCTTCCCGCTCCTCGCGCTTGTTCGCGTGCATCTGCAGGATGCGGCCCACGCGCTCGCGCTTGTCCTTCGTCGCGTTGTAGGACGTAGCTGCCCGAGGGCAGCGAGCCCGAGTAGACCCGGAAGAACGTGAGCTTACCCACGTACGGGTCCGTTGCGATCTTGAACGCCAGCGCCGAGAACGGCGCGTCGTCCGACGCCTCGCGGGTCTCGAAGGTCTCGTCGTGGTGCGGGAGGTGTCCCTTGATGGCCGGAACGTCCAGCGGCGAAGGCAGATAGTCGATGACGCCGTCGAGGAGCGCCTGCACGCCCTTGTTCTTGAAGGCGGAGCCGCAGAACACCGGGAAGAGCACGCCCTTGATGGTGGCCGCCCGGATGGCGTGGCGGAACTCCTCGTCGGTGAGCTCCTCACCCGCGAGGTACTTCTCGATGAGCTCGTCGTCGTGCTCGACGGCGGCCTCGAGAAGCTGGTGACGCAGCTCCTCGATCGGTGTCCTTGAGCCCGTCCGGGATCTCGGCCTCGCTGAACTTCGAGCCGAGCTCGTCCTCGTAGACGATGGCCGTGCGGCTCACGATGTCGACGACGCCCGTGAAGAGCTCACCCTCTCCGAGCGGATACTGGACCGGGTGGGCGTTGGCGCCCAGCCGGTCGCTGCATCATGCTCGACCACGTGCGTGAAGTCCGCGCCCACGCGGTCCATCTTGTTCACGAAGGCGATGCGTGGGACGTTGTAGCGGTCGGCCTGACGCCAGACCGTCTCGGACTGGGGCTCGACACCGCCCACGGCGCAGAACACCGCCACGGAGCCGTCGAGCACCCGCAGAGAGCGCTCGACCTCGGCCGTGAAGTCCACATGCCCGGGAGTGTCGATGATGTTGATGCGGTAGTCCGTGCCCTGCCGCTTCCAGAAGCAGGTCGTCGCAGCGGAGGTGATCGTGATCCCCCGCTCCTGCTCCTGCTCCATCCAGTCCATCGTCGCCGCGCCCTCGTGGACCTCGCCCATCCGATGCACCCGCCCCGTGTAGAAGAGGATGCGCTCGGTGGTCGTGGTCTTGCCGGCATCGATGTGCGCCATGATGCCGATGTTTCTCAACTGCGGCAGTGGCGTAATCCTGGGCATCTATAGGGTCCCTCTGGTTCCGAAACCAGCGTCTTCCAAATGAGCGTCCGCGGGGCATTCGCTCCCGGGCTCAGCGTAAAAAAGGGAACGCGGCCTTCGCCTCTGCGCCCCCATCCCGGCGGGCCGCAGTCTCGTTACCGCGCTCCCAGGGACCGGAGAGGGCCCGCAGGCCATCGCGCGTCGCCTAACTCTTATTGTGCCCTGCTCGCCCGGGAGACTCGAAAGCCGCCCGAGCAGACCCGCTACCAGCGATAGTGCGCGAACGCCTTGTTCGCTTCGGCCATGCGGTGCGTGTCGTCCTTCCTCTTGATCGTCGAGCCCTCACCCCGGCTCGCGGCCAGGAGCTCGGCCGCCAGACGCTCCGACATGGTCTTCTCGGAGCGACCGCGGGCGAACCCGATCAGCCACCGGGTGGCCAGCGCGGTCCGCCGTTCCGGGCGAACCTCGATGGGCACCTGATACGTCGCACCACCCACGCGCCGGCTCTTCACCTCGAGCGCCGGCTTGGCGTTGGTGAGCGCGGTCTGGAACAAGTTCAGACCCGGCTGCCCCGAGCGCTCCTCGAGGATCTCTATCGCCTCGTAGAAGATCCTCTCGGCAGTGGACTTCTTCCCGTCGTTCATCAACGCGTTGATGAACTTCGTGACGGTCTGCGACTCGAAGCGCGGATCGGCAGGGGTCTCCCTGCGCTCGGCCCGGGAACGACGGCTCATCTCTTCAGTCCCGCTCTCTACCGGGGCCTCTTGGCCCCGTACTTGGAACGTCCCTGCTTCCTGCTGTCCACGCCGGAAGCGTCCAACGTCCCGCGAATGATGTGGTAGCGCACGCCCGGAAGGTCCTTAACACGGCCACCCCGGATGAGCACGATCGAGTGCTCCTGGAGGTTGTGTCCCTCGCCGGGGATGTAGGCCGTGACCTCGTAGCCGTTCGTGAGACGCACACGGGCCACCTTCCGAAGGGCCGAGTTCGGCTTCTTCGGCGTCGTGGTATAGACGCGCGTGCATACCCCGCGCTTCTGCGGGTTCTTCTGGAGCGCCGGGGCCTTGTTCTTCTTCTGAACGGCCTGGCGGCCCTTCCTCACGAGCTGGCTTATCGTCGGCATGGACCCTCTGATAAAAAAACGCGCCATCGGCGCGCCGTGCAGGCTCCGTCAGATGTTTCCCGGGAGCCGTTCCGACCGAGCTTGATAACTTAGGAATCGTGTGGGGGGGTGTCAACGCCTGGAAGCGCTGAGCTGAGGGGATGGCCCCGCTGCCGGCGGTGGCGCCCCGGCCGGGCCTCGGGTGGCGCCCGGTCCGACCGGAGCGGGCAAACAGAGGAGTAGCACTTCCCGTCGACCTCATCTATAATGTAGGTGAGTAATTGTCATCACCGTGTGCTCACCCGGTGATCCTCGATGTCTTTGATGTCTTTCCCCTGGGGGGCACCATGAGCGACACGACAGCGATTTCCGTTGCGCTCATCGAAGACAATCGTCTGGTGCGCGAAGGGATCGCGGCGCTCCTCAACAAACTCCCGGACTTCACGGTCGTCGCCGCAGCATCCTCCAGCAACTCGGAGCTGCTCAGGGAGGCGAAGCCCCAGGTGGTCCTGCTGGATCTCGGCCTGCGCAACGGAGACAGCCTGAGGGTGGCGGAGACGGTCAATCGGGAGTTTCCGGAGTCGAAGGTCGTCGTGATGGATCTGCTCCCGGTGCAGGAGGAGATCGTGGAGTTCGTCAATGCGGGCGTCTCCGGCTTCATCATGAAGGACGCCACCCTCGAAGATCTCGCGGCCACCATCCGCTCGGTGGCGGGGGGTGCCCACGTCCTCCCCCCCCAGATGACCGGGACGCTCTTCTCCCAGATCGCCAGAGACGCTGTCGCCAAGGGTCGGCCGATCGCGCTCGATTCCGTGCGCATGACCGCTCGCGAGCGAGAAGTGATCAACCTGATCGCGGAGGGATTGAGCAACAAGGAGATCGCCAAGCGGCTCCACATCGCGACCCACACCGTCAAGAGTCACGTTCGCAACATCATGGAGAAGCTGGCGCTGCATACACGACTGCAGATCGCCGCTTACGCTCATGGCGAACGACGCGCCTGATACCGAATCGGCTCGGGGATCGAGCGAGGACCCGGGACGCGCCCCGTGCGATCCCGACGCGATCACCATCATGGTGGTGGAGGACAATGAGCTGCTCCAGGAAGGGATCGTATCCATCCTGTCCGAGCGCGGCGACCTCCGTGTGGTCGCGGTCGCGAGCGACGCCAACGGAGCGCTGAGCCGCCTGCCCGAGGCCGAGCCACAGTTGGTGCTGGTGGACGCGGGGCTGGGCAATGGCGACAGCCAGGAGTTGGTGGAGCGGATTGCCCAATTGGCTCCCGAGACTCGCGTGGTCGTGATGGATGTGCTGCCCGACCCGGAAGACGTCATCGACTTCGTCAGGCGCGGAACCGCGGGGTTCGTGGTGAAGCAGGCGACGGTCGAGGTCTTCATCGAGACCCTCCGGTCGGTCGCAGCAGGCGATGAGGTGCTCCCGCCGACCCTAACCACCTCCCTGTTTTCCCACATCGCGGAGCACGCGGCCACACTTCCCGCCGCAGGCGTGAAGCGGGCGGTGCGCATGACGAAGCGTGAGCGGCAGGTCATCGACCTGATCGCAGAGGGCCTGAGCAACAAGAAGATCGCCAGGCGACTCCATATCTCCACGCACACCGTCAAGAGTCACGTGCGCAACATCCTGGAGAAGCTGGCGCTGCACAGTCGTCTGCAGGTGGCCGCGTACTGGCACAAGACCCACAAGACCGAAGGGAAGACGCCGGAAACGCCGGAAACCCGCTAAAGCGGCCCCCCGCGCTCGCCGCCCTACTCCGCCGAGCACCCGCCTCCTGCGAAACAGCCTGGTCCCTCGAGCCCTCCGCTGATCGGCATGCAAGCCCGTCGAGGCTACGTCCGATCTCACACTGCTCACTCCCGCGCATCCCTCACCCGAAGGGACTAGCTCTTTGGACGGGTAGGATCCTCCTCCGCTGATCCACAGAGCTTAATCCGCATTTCACCCTGCAGAGCGATGTCAGCGGACCGGACGAATCGCGACTATGCAACATGGTCAGCTGGCTCCCGGATTCGCCGGACGTACTCCTATGGACACAACTCCTATCGGCCCTGCCCCCGGCCGCCGCATCCGCACCCGCGGCGGACTCGTGCTCCTGGGGTGTCTCGCCGCGGCCGCCTGTGCCATCAACCCGGCCACCGGCAAGAACCAGCTCATGCTGGTCAGTGAGGATCAAGGCATCGCGATGGGCAGGCAGGCCGACACCGCCATCATCGCGACCATCGGGCTCTATCCGGACGCCGCCTGGCAAAGCTACATACAACAGTTCGGCGAGCGCCTCGCCGCCACCTCGGAGCGCCCCGACCTCCCGTGGACTTTTCGGGTGGTGGACGACCCGGCGGTAAACGCCTTCGCCGTCCCCGGCGGCTTCGTCTACGTGACGCGGGGGCTCCTCTCCCATATCACCTCCGAGGCGGAGCTGGCTTCCGTCGTCGGCCACGAGATCGGCCACATCACGGCCCGCCACTCTGCCGCGGAGATGAGCAAGCAGCAGCTCATCGGCGCGGGTCTCGCGCTCGGCAGCATGGCGAGCTCCGAGGTCGCGAAATACGCCGGCGCCGCGAGCCAAGCCCTGGGGATCCTCTACCTCAAGTACTCCCGGGACGACGAGAGCCAGGCCGACGAGCTCGGCCTGCGCTACATGCGCCGCGCGAACTACGATCCCCGTGAGATGCCCGAGGTATTCCGGATGCTCGAGCAGATGAGCGCGGCGGGGGGGGGCGGCCAACTTCCCGCCTGGCTGTCCACGCACCCCAGCCCCGCGAATCGCATCTCCGCGATCACCTCGCAGATCGCCGCCCTGCCGCAGAACTTTTCGGGTACCGTGGTGAATCGCGACTCCTTCCTGCGCCGGCTCGACGGGCAGGTGTTCGGAGCCGACCCACGCGAAGGGTACTTCGAGGGAAGCCACTTCCTCCATCCCGCCATGCGCTTCCAGCTCACCTTCCCCCAGGGATGGGCTACGCAGAACGGGAAGCAGGCGGTGGTTGCCCTCAGCCCCGGCCAGGACGCGATGGTCGAGCTCGCGTCCGCGGAAGGGACGAGCGCCGACGCGGCGGCCCGCACCTTCCTCGGACAAGAGGGGATCAAGAGCGGAACCGCCTCCCGTGCGAACCTGAACGGCCTCGCGACGGTGAGCGCGCCCTTCTCCGCCACGACGGCGGACGGCGCGCTCCAGGGAATGGTGCTGTTCGTCGAACACGGCGGTGCGGTCTTGGGGATTCTGGGCTACGCTCCGCAGAATCGTTGGTCGAGCTACCAAGCCGTGGTCGAGCGTTCCCTGCGGAGCTTCCAGACCCTGACCGATCCCTCGGCGCTGAACAAGCAGCCACAGCGCATGCAGATCGTGAAGCTCAGCCAGGCCACGACCATCGCCGCGCTCGCGCGACAACGGTCTTCTCCGGTTTCCGCCGAAACGCTCGCCCTCATCAACCAGGTCGGGCTCGATACGCCCTTGGCTTCCGGGCGGCTGGTGAAGTGGGTCACCGGACCCGCACAGACAACACCTTCCCTTTCGTGGCCTATCGGGCCGACGACGGCCCGGCAACGTCCGTGATCGCCCCCCTTTTCCCTTCGCGCCGCTGGCGCGAAGGCCGCTCGTTTCCCTGACCCAGGAGTCAGTCTGATGTCATCCGTTCATCATTGGTCCATCGCGCTCATCGCGGCGCTTGCGCTCGCCACACCGGCATCCGCCCAGCAGGGCGCATCCGCCGCCGCAAGGCTGGCTCCAACGCCCTCTGTTCCGACCGCTCCCACGATCGCGCCCACAGCGCTCAATACGCCTACGCTCACCCCCGAGCCGGTCACGTCGGTCGCGCCGACGAGCGAGAACTCCGCGCTCGGCCTTCACGCCTCGACCACGACCCTCGCTCCGTCCATGGTGCCGTTTCCGCAGCAACGTCAGAGCGAGAACGTCGCGATGATGATCGTCGGCGGCGCCGGGCTGGTGGTCGGTTCCCTCATCGATGGAGACACCGGAACGATCGTGATGGTCGCCGGCGGCGTCATCGGCCTCGTCGGGCTCTTCAGGTATCTCCGTTGAGCACCGCGTAAAGGAGCACCATGAAACGCTCATCCCAGAGGCTGCTCACTGCCGCCGCCGTCCTGCTCGCCGCCTGCGCCCGGGGCCAGTCGGCCCCCCCGCCGGGCGACGCCTCGACCGTCGATCTCCCCGCGGACGCCCGGCCGGCGGCACCGACGAGCCATACCCTTACGGCGGGAGCGCGCGTGGACGCGACGATCGACAACGCCATCAGCTCGCGCACCGGGCTCGCCGGTGACGCCTTCACGGCCCGGGTGGTGGCGGACGTGAGGAGTCCCGACGGCTCGGTGACGATCCCCGCCGGCTCCACGGTCCAGGGAGCCATCACCGAGGTGCACCCGGCTTCCAGCGACCGGTCCACGGGCATGCTCACCCTCGCCGTCTCGAGCATGACGGTGCGGGGGAGGACGTATGTCATCAATGCCTCCATCGACTCCCTGATTACGGTCGACGAGACGAGAGGGGTCGAAAAGGCCGACGCCGCCCGGGTGGCCGGAGGCGCGGCCGTGGGAGCGGTGCTCGGCCACGTGATCGGCGGCAATGACAAGGGAACGGTCATCGGGGCCGTCTCCGGGGCGGCCGTGGGGGCCGCCGTCTCCGCGCTGGTCAAGGACGTCGACATCGTCCTGCCCGCCGGCGCGCACCTGCTGCTGACCTTGAGGCAGCCGTTGACCGTGACGGCAAGCTGAGGAGATGCAGGCATGCTTCGAATCTCGACGCTGATCGCCCTCCTGCTCTCGGCCCCGCTCATGCAGGTCGACACGGCCACGGAAGGGATCCTCTGGGCGCTCCGGCTTCCGGCGCTGGTGACCGAAGCCCGGCAGGTCGGCGTCTCCGAAGTGGCGGTGGGCGAAGTGCTCGACAGGCTTCGCCGGAGGGGCCTCCCCGCCGGCGAGGCGGCTCAGGTCGTCCAGGAGGAAGTCGAAGCCGTCAAAGATGGCGGGCCCAAAGACAACTTTGGCGCGTTCGTGCAGAGCCAGCTCGATGCCGGACTCCGCGGCCGTGCCCTGGCCCAAGCGATCCACGCCGAGCATCAGGCCCGCGGCGGTGGCCATTCGGAAGGGCGGAAGCCGCAGAAGAAGGACACCGCCGGATCAGAGCGGAGGTGGCCATGAACGTCAGGATCCGGAACCTGACCGTGGGCGCGGCACTCTTGCTGGCAGCTGCATGCAGTCGACCGGGGGAAGGTGCGGCGGCGAGCGAGCCCGGTGGGTCTCCCACCCTCTCGACCGAGGAGCACGTCGTGGCTGCCGCGCGGGCGATCCAGGCGGCGCCTGAGGCCACGGACTCGATCCTCACGGCCCACGGTTTCACGCGAGCCGGTTTCGACTCACTCATCTACGAGATCGCCGCGGACCCGCCGCGGGCCCGGGCCTTTACGGAAGCGCTCGGGCATTGAGCCCCACTCCGCAACAGTTTCCCAGGAGGGAATCATGCTTTGGACCATCGCACTGATCCTGATCGTCTTGTGGGTCCTTGGGATCCTCAGTTCGTACACCATGGGGGGGCTCATCCACCTCCTGCTGGTCGTCGCGGTCGTGGTGCTCCTGATCCGCGTGATTCAGGGACGTAGAGTCCTGTGAGGGTCACCCCGCAGCGCCCCCGGATAACGCCGGTGGCGCTGGACCGAGCCCTCCAGCTCACGGGCTTGATGCTCGACGTTCCCGTCGTGTGCCTCTCCTTGGTGAACGCCGAGCGCGGTTTGTTCGTGAGCAGCTACGGCGAGCCCGAGACCATCGCCCTTCTCATGTCCTGGCCGTTCATGAGGCGGGTGGTCGCCTCGCACGGGCCCCTGCTGATCGGCGACGGGCGGGCGGACCCCATGATCCGGGGCATCCCGGCGGTGCGCGACGGGGCGGTGGTCGCCTACATGGGCATGCCGCTGGTCGCCCCGACCGGCCGCGCGGTGGGCACGCTCTCGGTCGTGGATCGCAAGCCTCGTTCCTGGAGCGCGCGTCAGCTCGCCTTCCTGCGGAGGCTCGCCGCCTGGATCGTCAGCCGGATGGAGCAGGCCCCCGGGCAGACGTGCTGAGATCGAGACGGCCGCGGGATGACGGCGTCATGCTCCGAACCGTCGGCCGGGCGTGCTCGGCGTAGCGACATCGACGGTCGCGGAGTGACCGACCCACGGGTCCCCGGCAACGTTCATTAGTCCCTTCGGACTAGACCCGGACTCAGCCCAACGGCGGATTTCAGCCCGGGGCGTTCCCGGTAGATTTCACATCATGCCCGAACCGTCGCCCACGCAGTCCCGGTGCGACGGATTCTCATATGGGAGGTCCCATGTCTACGTCCCGGCTCTTGGCCGTCACCCTGACCCTTCTCACCGCGGCCGCCTGCAATCCCTTCCATCGGAGTCAGGCCGTCGAGATGAGCACGCTGGATTCGACGCTCAACACCCGTTGGCACGCGAACCTGGCCTCGCCGGCCAACCTCGCCGGCGCGGTGCAAATGAACGGCTCGGCGTCGATGGCGCCCGATGCGAGCGACACCCGCACCCTCATCACGATCAACCTGGCCAATGCCTCCCCCGGCGGTCGTCACCCGTGGGAAGCGCACAGGGGACGGTGCGGAGCCGGCGGGGATTACGGGGTCTTCGGCCTCATCGACGCCTACCAGCCCCTCGAGGTCGACTCCGACGGCCGCGCGAGCAGAACCGCGACCGTCGCGCTGCCGACCCCCAGGAGCGGCGAATATTTCGTAGTGGTGCACGCGTCGGCGGCGAACACCCAGACGATCGTGGCCTGCGGCAATCTCGCACCGCCCACGCGCTGACGTTCCCACCGGGGTCTACCCGTAGGAGAGCGTCGGCAGACGGCGACGCACGGTGCGCCGCCCTCTCTCAATGGAGACAGCAGACATGAACCCACTCAAGACCGTGGCCATCGTGCTAATCGTCGCCGGAGCCCTCGGGCTCGCCTATGGCGGCTTCACCTACACGAAGACCACGCACGAAACGCAGATGGGGCCGTTCTCGATGGTCGTGAAGGACAGGCAGACGGTAGCCATCCCCATCTGGGCCGGCATCATCGCCGTGGTCATCGGCGGAGGGTTGCTGCTCGTGCCGGTCAAGAGAGGGTAGCGGAGCCCCGGGCCCGACTCTGGCGAGGAGAGAGCCTACCCCTCTTCTCACACGTTTGGGCGATTACCCGCCAGACGCGCTCCGGGTACTCTCAGAAGACGGCCGTTTCTATGGCTAGTCTCCGCTTTGTCGGCTTGGTTCCGCCGGCTCGGCAGTCAGCAACCCCAGGGACACGTGGGGAACAGAAGATGACGAGGACCAATGGCAGCGCGCAGCCTAAGATGCTGTGGGCGTATGCATACGAGGTCACTCGGGCGCAGGGCCAGGAAGAGGATGCCCTGCACGACATCGGAACGCTCCTCGACCGGGAGCACATGGCCGCGCACGCCAGAGCGCGCGTATGGAGCGGGAGGCTCGTCATCGGGCGCCGCACGAACAAGATCCTGGTGGTGAGCGACAACCCGAAGCAGAATCGGGACGTCAATCGCAGGCTGGAGGCCCTGCTGAGAACATTGAAGATGGAGTTCTCGATGTCGGTCCCCATGGCCGTGGAGGCCGACCCGACGGAACCGCCACCGCCAAAAGCCGCATCATGAAGAGCTTTTCGGGGCACGCTCCAGAAGGCGAATCTGTCCTTCCGAATGAACTCTTCCGGCCGTTCATGGTCGTGCCGCCTTTGGTGGCGCGAAGCGGAGAGAGAACGCAGGCAGCATCCATCACAAGAGGTGTCACATGAGCACTACCCATTCGGCCGTCAACGCCACCCGCACCCTGCGCTGGACCTTGTTCGTCGGCGTGATGTTGGCGTCCACCGCCTGCGCATTGAGCAACAAGACAAAGGGTGGGGCGATCGGCGCGGGCGCCGGTGGGGCCATCGGCGCCATGATCGGCAACAACAACGGATCGACCGCGCGCGGGGCCATCCTCGGTGCGGTGGTGGGTGGCGCCGCCGGCGCCATCATCGGAAACCAGATGGACAAGCAGGCCAAAGAGTTGGAGATGGAGATCCCGGGCGCGACCGTGGAGCGGATCGGTGAAGGGATCCAGGTTACGTTCGCCTCCGGTCTCCTGTACGACTTCGATTCGGACGCCATTCGCCCCGCGGCGGCGGACAACCTGCGCAACCTCGCCGCCAGCCTGAAGAAGTACGGGAACACCGACCTGCTGATCGTCGGCCACACGGATTCCCAGGGCGCCACGGCCTACAATCAGGATCTATCGACGCGACGTGCGGACGCCGCGGCCCGGTACCTCGCCATGCAAGGCGTCGCCGCAAGTCGGACGCATACGTCCGGCCGGGGTGAGCTGGAGCCCGTGGCATCGAACGATACCGAGGCCGGTCGACAGGCGAATCGACGCATCGAAGTGGCGATCTTCGCGAGCCCGGACGCGACCACCGGGTCGAATTGAGCGAATCGAGCCCTCCTCCGGGAGAGCTCGGGTCGGTTCCCATTCCCTCCCCCGCGGGTCGAACAGCTCCTCGTTGGGCTCGCGGGGGAACGCTGGGAGAGACCGACTCAGCGCTTGTCGGGAGGCTTGACCGCGCTCGTACCCGGGGAGGTGCTCCAAGGCGCCTTGGTCCCGCCTCCGGGCGGCTTGGACCACGGAGCCTCCGCGGCACCCGAACCCGTCTGGAACTCGAGGCCCGATGCGTTCAGGTCCGGGTTGTTGCCGATGCCCTTCGACATCCCCCCCATCTTCTCGGACGGAGTCGGCTGCCCCAGCAGCGCCTCGGGGGCGGACATAGAGGCGATCACGGGCACGGCATACGCCGCGCCTCTCGCCACCTTGAGCAGAAAATTCCGTCTGGAAGAATCCACGGCCGGCCCTCCTCTCCTCCTTTCGTCGCGCTGGGAAACGGGCGGTATGCCATCCATCTCGCGAAGGCACACCAGCCATTAAAGATCCATCCAGTGGGGTGCAGGGTCAACCATGGTGGGCCGGCGGCGGTCCGCCTCCCCCCCCTCGCCGCGGCGGGGTCGTCCCCCACCTATCGAGCACGCCTTCCCGCGTCGAGGTCGTTCGGCCCGGCAGCGAGCCCCGCGAATTGATGGCCCTGCCGGCGGTCTCCTCCGCAATCGATCGTCCACGCCAGCCACCCGGGGGCGCCCGAGGGAAGGCCCTCGCGCCAGGCCGCGACCTCCACGGGGCCCGGCCCGCGCACCTCCAACGGAGGGTCCAGCGGGAGGATCATCTGGCCCCAGGGCTCGGGCGACGGGCTCGGCTCGTTGGAGATCCAGATGCCGGGAGATGTCTCCAGGTCGAACCAGAGAGCGAGGGCATGGACGGTGGCCGATCCGCTGGCCTCCCAGACACCCTCCACACGAAAGGCCTCCGGACCCGGGAGGGGAAGGAGCGAGAACGGAGGCGTCCGCAGCGGGGTCGCCAGGAGGTCTGCGGGCAGGACGTTGCCACGGCGGGGAAAGTTCGCCAGATAGGGACGCAGCGGCGTCCAATCCAGGCCCAGCCATCCCTCCTCCTTCCCGTCGAGAGGGAAGATCCGGCGGTGGAGCGCCTCGGATTGGACGGGAGCGAGGCACACCCGCGCGCAGCACGGGATCATCGTACCGCCGATGGCGAGATGGTCGGCCTGGACCATGGTCAGAAGCTCGAAGCTGGGCGCATCGAGGAGCAGGAGGGGGAAATCCTCGTAGATGAGGACCTCGACCTCATCCGGAAGGTCCACCTCGGGGAGCTCTCCCCGGATGAACTCCACGCGCTCCGCGTTCGGGTTCAACTGGGCCAGCTGCTCCGCGACATGGACCACCGGATCCCGGTCCACGGCCCAGACCGTGCCCGCCCCTGCCGCGGCGGCGAAGAAGGCATAGGTGCCCAGTCCCGTGCCCAGATCCAAGACCCTGTCTCCGGGACGCACGACGGCGCCGATCGCGTCCTGGAACGCACGCAGACGGCTCTCGTTGTCCAGGAGGCCAGCGTAGTAGTCCAGCTCGGTCATCGCAGGAGCCCCTCCTGGGCGAAGGTGTCCACCGCCTCGCCGACGTGGGACCGCACCGTAGCTTCGTCGGGCGGGTCCTCGAGAGTCTCCCGCACCGATCGTGTCATCGCCTCCAGGTCGTGCTCGCCGTCGCAGAGGGACCAGACCAGGGCCGCGGTGAGGTTCAGAACATGGAGCTTCCGGGTTTGCGGGTCGTAGATCACCCATTCCCGCGCCAGGGCGCGGAAGACCACGTCGGCCCGGGCCGTGGCGCGCGCGGCGGAGCCGGCCGCCGTCACGGTCCCTCCAAGGCCGCGAGCTTCCACAGCGTCGATGCCGCCTCTCGCCCCGATCCGAAGCTCACGTCCACCAATCGAGCGGATCGCACGATCTCCAGGAAACGGTCCACACTCTCCTCGGGTTGAAGGCCCCCTGCCAACACGTTGTCGAGCAGGATCCGGAGCGCCTCGACTTCGGCCAAAGGAGTGACACGGGTCACGGCTCCCGGTCGAAACTGCACGCGCGCCACCAGCGCCGGCGCAACTCGATCCACCACCCACCCCCCGCTCCGGGACGGGTCCCACCAAACCTCCGGATTCGAGCGCTGCGGCGCCACCGTCTCGGACGGAGACAGCCCGTGCTCGCGCAACTGGCGGCGGTCCACCTTCACCAGGCGGGGAAATCCACTCACCCGTCCCTCCTCGTCCACCAGGACCATGTCGTCCGAAAGAATGGGATATCCGGCCAGAGACCAGGCCAGAGCGAGGCTCGATTTGCCCGCCCCGGAGCTTCCCGTCGCCACGACGGTCCGGCCCTCCAGGACCGCTGCCGCCGCGTGAAGATGGGTCTCGCCTCTCCGACCGTCCAGAAGATGCAGGACGACCGCGTGCTCCAGCCCGGCCAGCACGTCCGGGATGCTGCCGAAGCGACGCCCGGCGTCGCCGGTCTCCGGGGACCCGCGGTCCCGAAGGCGATATCCCCTCCCGGTTCGAGAGACCTCGATCGACGGCTCTGCGTCCAACCCGTCTCCGTCGAGTCGAAGCGGAGCGAACAGCCCGGCTACGGTGTCCGCGAGCGCCGGGTCTTCCACCTCGACCGTCACCGCGTGGTCTCGCCAGCCGAAGCGCAGCGTCACTCCCCTTCCTCCTGATTGGGCGCGAGCGGGGAGATCCCTCTCCCTCTCGTCCATCGGATCAGCTCGCGCACGTACCGGGTCCTGCGCCCGAGGCGCCCCTCGTCCGGATACCGTGCCCGCAGCCACCGGGCCGGAGGAGCCACCACGCGGGCCAACCGGGCGGCCGAGCGCACCGGAGAGCCGATGGTCATCCACGAGCCAAGGACGCCGCCGAGCCTCGGCCGGTCGCCGCTTCCGGTCCCGATCAGGCCCTCCGGATCGAGGTGCCGCGCCGCGCGACCTCGGAGCGCGCTCCGCGCCCCGACCCGCCGGACCACGGCGTCATCGAGCACTACGCCCAGGTGCTCGCGAAGCAGCGCCATCACACTCCTGAGCCCGGGCAGGCTGCCCCGCCGACGGGCCTGCCTCACCAGGAGCTCAGCGTCGCCGAGACGCGGAGCGAGACGCACGAGGTCCGCCAGCCCCCTCAGGTGCGAGAGGACCCGCAGGTGCTTCAGGAGGTGCTCGGCCAGAAGCACGAAGTGGGGCTCGGGAGCCGGCAGCCGGCCCGACGACCTCTCCCAGAGCGGATCCTCGCCCCACGGACCCGCCAACCTCAGATCGGCATAGGGGGTGGCCCAATGAAGGTCGAGGGCCGGGCGCATGCGCTCCGGCGCCGTCGCATCCGCGAAGGTGAACGACGACAGCCACGTCATACGCGAGACCTCCCATGGAGCCCAGGGCTCGAAGCCCGTCTCGCCGAGCACCTCGACCGCGGCGGGCGTGTCCTCGGGGCGCACCAGGAGATCCACGTCCTGCACAGGTCGGGCGCCCGGGTCGGAGTAGACACCCTCGCACAGGAGTGCCACGCCCTTGAAGAAGAGGACCCCGATCCCCGCTTCCTCGAGCGCCCCGGCCGCCCGCTCGGCCGCCTCCGAAACCAGCGTGGTGTGGAGCGCGGAGGCATGGTACACCGGCCCGAGTCCGGCCAGGACCGCCTCGGCCAGCCCCGCCGGCTCCCCGGCGGCCTCCCTGCACCGCGCGTCGGAGACCGCCAGCGCCCCGAGCCCCCGATGCTCGAGTCCACGCACCAGCCGCTCATCATCTCCCTCCCATCTGGGGGGACTGCCGGCAATCACGTCGAGGAGTGCGCGGGTGAGAGGATGCATGAATCGGAATGTAGGGAGAGAGCTGTGGAAGGGGCACCGGGACGCGGCGTTCCTCCTCCAGGGCCGCTCGTCCACATTACTGCCCCTTCCCTCGGGGGCGAGCTAAGCGACGCGGCGCATCCGGCTTGCTCGCGTCCGCCGAAGTCGTCCGCAGCACCGCGCCGATACCCCGGAGGAGGAACGCCGAGCCCCGGTGCCCCACCAGCACGGTGGAAGCCTGAGCGCCGCACGTGGAGGGTCAGAATGCAGCACGGTGGTGGGCCAAACAGATGGCAGACAGGGGTCGCAACACTGCCGCCGGGTCGCCCGCCCCCCCCCCCGAAGCACCCGCAGAGCGCCACGGCCCCGCGAGGACCCAGCCCGAGGATCCGGCCGACGCCGGAGGCCCCCGCACGCAGTGCCGGGGCGCCCTACCGTGACGGTCGAAGGGTGCGTGGCGCCGGTGTTCGCGCTCCGGGGCATTCTGCGCGGCGCAGCGGAATATGAAGGAGGAGTCGAGCGCAAAGACGCGCCGTGCAGCATAGCTCGCCCCCGAACGAGAACCCCGGAACCGCAGGGCGAGCGGCCCCGGAGCGCGAACACCGGCGCCACGCACCCCACCACCACAAAGAAAGAGAGGCGCCCCACCCAAAACGGTGGGACGCCTCCAGGCACAGCCCGCCTGCGCGCCGAGCGATCCTATTCCTTGTCCGAAACCTCCCCCAGCACCAACCCCGGCACCAACTCTCCGGGCTCGGTGAGCGGGACGATCTCCTCGTCGTAGTAGGACTGCTCGACCATGAACTCCACGTCCTGATACCGATGGATACCGGTCCCGGCCGGGATCAGGTGGCCGATGATGATGTTCTCCTTCAGTCCTTCCAACTCGTCGCGCGCACCCCGAACCGCCGCGTCGGTCAGCACCCTCGTGGTCTCCTGGAAGGAGGCCGCCGAGATGAACGATTCGGTAGTGAGGCTCGCCTTCGTGATTCCGAGGAGCAGCGGCTCCGACCGTGCGGGCTTCTGCGTGTCCTGGATCGCCCGCTGGTTGGTCTCGCGGAACTCCATCCGGTCGACGTTCTCGCCCTCGAGCAGGTCGGTCTCACCCGCGTCGGTGATCCGCACCTTCTGCAGCATCTGACGGACGATCACGCCGATGTGCTTGTCGTTGATCTTCACGCCCTGCAGGCGGTAGACCTCCTGGATCTCGTTCAGGAGGTACTCCTGGACCGCGCGCGGTCCCTTGATCCGCAGAATGTCGTGCGGGTTGATCGGGCCCTCGCTCAGTCGGTCACCGGCCCGCACCTGGTCGCCCTCGTGGACGCGCATGTGCTTTCCGACCGGAACGTCGTACGTCCGGCTCGGCCCGGTCTCGGGCGTGACGTGCACCTCGCGCTTGCCGCGCTTGATGTCGCCGAAGCTGATGACGCCGTCGATCTCCGTGATGACCGCCGGGTCCTTCGGACGGCGCGCCTCGAACAGCTCCGCCACCCTGGGCAGACCGCCCGTGATGTCGCGCGTCTTGTAGACCTCGCGGCTGATCTTCGCGATCGTGTCACCCGGCTGGACCTCGGCTCCGTCCTGCACGGTGAGCTGCGCGCCCACCGGGATGATGAACTCCTTCAGCTTCTCGCGCTTCTTGGTGTTCTTCCGGAGCTGGATGGTCGGGTGGAGCTTCTTCTCCCGATCCTCGATGATCGTCATCTGCCGGCGGCCCGTAGATTCGTCCAGCTCCTCGCGCATCGTCTGATCCTCCACGATGTCCTGGAACTGGATGACACCCACGGCGTCGGCCACGATCGGCTCGGAGTACGGGTCCCAGCTGAAGAGCAGGTCTCCGGCCTCGATCTCCTGGTCGGCCTCCACTGCCAGCAGGGCGCCGTAGGGCACCGAGAGCCGGCTGCGGATCTGGCCTTCCTTGGTCTTCAGGATGATCTGGCCCTCGCGAGACGTGACGATGTGCTCCTCGTTCGGCGTCTCCACGGTGGTGACGCGCTCGAGTGCCACCCGGCCGTCGATCTTCGACTTGCGCTGGGTCTGAGCCGCGATACGTGCGGCCGTACCACCGATGTGGAAGGTACGCAGCGTGAGCTGCGTGCCCGGCTCGCCGATCGACTGCGCGGCCAGGATGCCCACGGCCTCGCCGATGTCCACCATCTTCATGGTGGCCAGGTTGCGGCCGTAGCAGTTGCGGCAGATGCCGCGCTTGGCCTCGCATGTGAGGACCGAGCGGATCTTCACCGTCTGGATGCCGGCATCCTCGATATCGGCTGCGGCATCCTCGTCGATCATGGTCGCGGCACCGACGAGGAGCTCACCGTCGATCGGGTCGTAGACGTCCTCGAGCGCCACGTTGCCCACGATACGGTCCGAAAGCGGCTCGATGATGTCCTCACCCTCCTTGAGGGCGGCCATCTCGAGGCCGAGGATCGTGCCGCAGTCCTCCGTGGTGACCGTGACGTCCTGGGCCACGTCGACCAGCCGGCGCGTCAGATAGCCGGCGTCGGCCGTCTTCAGCGCCGTGTCGGCCAGGCCCTTCCGCGCGCCGTGCGTGGAGATGAAGTACTCCACCACGGTCAGTCCCTCGCGGAAGTTCGACTTGATCGGGCTCTCGATGATCTCGCCGATGCCACCCGTGAGCTTCTTCTGCGGCTTGGCCATCAGGCCGCGCATGCCCGCGAGCTGGCGCATCTGGTCCCGGTTACCCCGGGCACCCGAGGTCATCATCATGAAGACCGGGTTGAACCCGTCCTTCGAGCGCTCCAGGTGGCGCACCATCGCGTCCGCGACGTCGTTGTTCGCGTGCGTCCAGGTGTCGATGACCTTGTTGTAGCGCTCACCATTCGAGATGAACCCGCTCGCGTACGCCTTCTGGAAGCGGGTCACCTGCTCGTCGGCGTCCGAGAGGATCTCGGCCTTCTCGATCGGCACCTCCAGGTCCTCGATGCCCACGCTGATACCACCCATGGTGGCGTAACGGAAGCCGAAGTCCTTGAGGGCGTCGAGGAACTCGGTCGTCTCCTTGAGCCCCACGCGGGTGAAGCATTCGAAGACCAGGTCGCCCAGCTCCTTCTTGCCGAACGTCCGGTTCAGGTAGCTCAGATCCTCCGGGATGATCGAGTTGAACAGGACGCGCCCGGCCGTGGTACGCATCCAGCGCCCGATGACGTTGCCCTCCTCGTCCTCCTGATGGGCCGCCCAGAACCACACCGGCGTGTGGAAGAGGAGCTTCTCGGAAGCCACCGCCATCTCCACCTCGCCGAACGTGGAGTAACGCGGAGCCTTCTCGTAGATCTTGTCGAGCTCGGCCTCGGCCTTCTGCCGACGGCTCTTGGCGACTTTCGGATCCGTGGCGGACTTCTCGAGGTCGCCGATGGTCAGGCCCGGGCTGCTCAGGTAGTACGCCCCGATGACCATGTCCTGGGTCGGCGCCGCGACGGGCCGCCCGTTCGACGGAAGCAGGATGTTGTTCGACGACAGCATGAGGACGCGCGCCTCGAGCTGCGCCTCGAACGACAACGGCACGTGCACGGCCATCTGGTCACCGTCGAAGTCGGCGTTGAACGCCGCGCAGGTCAACGGGTGCAGCCGGATGGCCTTACCCTCCACGAGGACCGGCTCGAAGGCCTGGATCCCCAGGCGGTGAAGCGTCGGCGCCCGGTTCAGGAGCACCGGGTGGTCCTTGATGATGTCCTCGAGGACCTCGTAGACCTTCGGATCGTCGCGCTCGACGATCTTCTTGGCCCGCTTGACCGTCTCGGCCTCGCCCCGCTTCTCCAGCTCGTGGATGATGAACGGCTTGAACAGTTCGACCGCCATCGCCTTCGGCAGACCGCACTGGTGCAGCTTGAGCTCCGGGCCCACCACGATGACCGAGCGGCCCGAATAGTCCACGCGCTTGCCGAGCAGGTTCTGACGGAACCGGCCCTGCTTGCCCTTGAGCATGTCGGAGAGCGACTTGAGCGGCCGCTTGCCGCGCCCCCGGATCGCCTTGGAGCGGCGACCGTTGTCGAAGAGCGCGTCGACCGCCTCTTGGAGCATGCGCTTCTCGTTGCGCAGGATCACCTCCGGCGCGCGCATCTCGATGAGCTTCTTGAGACGGTTGTTCCGGTTGATGACCCGGCGGTACAGATCGTTCAGGTCCGACGTCGCGAACCGGCCGCCGTCGAGTGGCACCAGCGGACGCAGATCCGGTGGAATCACCGGCACGACATCCAGAATCATCCATTCCGGCTTGTTGCGCTCGTCGGGCGTGGCCCCGGAGTTGCGAAGCGCGTCGACGACCTTGAGCCGCTTGAGCTTCTTCTTCTTCCGGTGCTGCGACGTCTCGGTGACGATCTCGTGGCGGAGCCACTCGGCCAGGCGATCGAGCCCCCGGCCGTCGGTGTTCCGGTCGCGGATCTTGCGGTCGGGCGTGTCGAGCATGCGCAGCAGCGTCCGGACCGCCTCGGCTCCGATCTCGGCCTTGAAGTGCTCGTCGCCCTCGTCGCGCGCCTTCACACGCAGGTCGTAGTACTCGTCCTCGTCCAGCAGTTCCTGGAACTTCACGTCCTGCTTGCCCGGGTGCGTCACGACGTACGCCGCGTAGTAGATGACCTTCTCCAGGTCGCGTAGCGTCATGCCCATCAGATAGCCGAGCTGGCTGGGCAACGTCTTGAAGAACCAGATGTGGGCCACCGGCACGGCCAGCTCGATGTGGCCCATGCGCTCGCGACGCACCTTCGAGAGGGTCACCTCCACGCCGCAACGGTCGCACACGTGTCCGCGGAAACGGATGCGCTTGAACTTCCCGCAGTGACACTCCCAGTCCTTGACCGGGCCGAAGATACGCTCGCAGAACAGCCCGTCGCGCTCGGGCTTGAACGAGCGGTAGTTGATGGTCTCGGGCTTGGTGACCTCACCGAAAGACCAGCCGCGGATCTCCTCCGGTGAAGCGAGCTTCACCTGGATGAAGTCGAAGTCCGCGCTGCGCTGGTCCCGAGTCCTCGGAAAATCGATCATATCGCTTACTCTTCCTCGCCGAGAGTCAC
Source organism: uncultured Gemmatimonadales bacterium (assembly GCA_963751265.1). Lineage (GTDB taxonomy): Bacteria > Gemmatimonadota > Gemmatimonadetes > Longimicrobiales > Gaopeijiaceae > SZUA-318. Next base: position 459,225 of record CAVVTU010000013.1, read on the forward strand.
ACTCAGTCCGAGCGCCTGCAATTCCTTCACCAGCACGTTGAACGACTCCGGAATGCCCGGCTGCGGCAGGTTGTCGCCCTTTACGATGGCCTCGTAGACCTTCGAGCGGCCCTGCACGTCGTCCGACTTCACCGTGAGGATCTCCTGGAGCGTGTGGGCGGCGCCATATGCTTCCAGAGCCCACACCTCCATTTCTCCGAACCGCTGTCCACCGAACTGCGCCTTACCGGCCAACGGCTGCTGCGTGACCAGCGAGTAAGGCCCGATGGAGCGGGCGTGGATCTTGTCGTCGACCAGGTGGCTGAGCTTGAGCATGTAGATGGCCCCGACGGTGACGGGGAAGTCGAAGCGGCGTCCGCTCCGCCCGTCCCGCAGCCACACCTTGCCGTTGGGCAGGATCTGGCCGTACTCCATCAGCTCGACCACAGCCTCGTCCAGCCCGGTCTTCACGTTCTTGCGGCCCTTCAGCTTCTGAATGGCCGGGAACAGGTCGGCCAGCTTCTCGCCCTTGCGCTCGGCCAGCTCCTCACCGGCCGCGAGCAGGAAGTCGATGAGCTGGTCGAACACCTTCTGCTGCTTCTTCGTCAGGTCGAGCGCGAGATAGGCGTCCAGGGACTGCCCAATGCCGTGCGAGTGCGCGGCGCTTCCGCTCGCCTTCCCGTTTCCGTTCCCGTTGCTGCCGTTCGTGCCCGCCATGACGACCGGCAGCCGGCCCGCGCCCGTGAGCACCGCGTCGATCTCCTCGAGACCGGCCGGCACGTCCGCGTGGACGTCGAGCGCTTCCTTGAGCCACTTCACTCCGGCCATCTTCAACAGGCCGCCGATCTCGTTCTCGGTGGCCCCCTGGAAGACCGGCGTCTTGGCCTCGAATCCCAGGATACGGGCCGCCCAGCCTAGGTGCGTCTCGAGGATCTGTCCCACGTTCATCCGGGACGGCACGCCAAGCGGGTTCAACACGATCTCCACCGGCGTCCCGTCGGGCAGGAACGGCATGTCCTCCTCGGGGGCGATCCGGGCGATGATGCCCTTGTTCCCGTGCCGTCCGGCCATCTTGTCGCCCACGCTGATCTTGCGCTTCTCGGCGACGTAGACCTTTACGAGCTGGACGACTCCGGGCGGCAGCTCGTCGGGCTGGAAGACCTTGTCGATCTGCTCCTCGGTCTTTTCGCGCACGCGCTGGATGCGCCGCTGTGACTCGTCGACCACCCGGCGGATCCGCTCGTTGGCCTCCTTGTTGACGACCTTGAGCGTCGTGAGATCGACTTTGTTGAAGTTGAGCTCGTCGATCTCCGTCTTGCTGACCTTGGTCCCCTCGTCCAAGAGCGGCTCGACCGTGCCCTTCTTCAGCATGAGCGAGACGGTCTGGCGCTGCAGGATGTCACGCAGCTCCTCGTCGCGGGCCTCGGAGATCCGCTGGATCTCCTCCTTCTCCAGCGCGCGGAAGCCACCGATCTTCGCGCCGTGCTCCTTCTCGAGGAGCGGGTCGTCGATGCGCCGACTGAAGATCTTCACGTCGATGACCGTGCCGCTCATGCCCGGAGGCACACGCAGGGACGAGTCCTTCACGTCCTTGGCCTTCTCGCCGAAGATCGCCGTCAGCAGCTTCTCCTCGGGGCTGAGCTCGGTCTCTCCCTTGGGCGTGATCTTGCCCACCAGGATGTCGCCGCTCTTGACCCGGGCGCCGACCCGCACGATCCCGCGCTCATCCAGGTCGACGAGGCTCTCCTCGGCGACGTTGGGAATCTCACGCGTGATCTCCTCCATCCCCCGCTTGGTGTCGCGTACGTGGAGCTCGAGCTCCTGGATGTGGATGGAGGTGAAGACGTCGTCCTTCACCAGCTTCTCACTGATGACGATGGCGTCCTCGAAGTTGTATCCGTACCACGGCATGAACGCCACGAGCACGTTGCGGCCCAGCGCCAGCTCTCCGTTGTCCGTGCTCGGTCCGTCGGCGATGATGTCGCCGGACCCGACTTCCTCGCCCGCACGCACCAGCGGCCGCTGGTTGATGGCCGTGTCCTGGTTCGTGCGCCAGAACTTCTTCAGCCGGTACCGATCGAACTGCGCGAGCTTGGCCAGCGGCTGGTCCGCGCTACCCGGCTTGACCGTGCCGGTGTCGACGACGACCTCGTCGGCCGTCACGTGCAGGACCTTTCCGCCCCGGCGCGCCGTGATGACGGCCCCGGAGTCGACGGCCATCTTGCCCTCCAGCCCGGTGCCCACCAGGGGCGCGTCGGTATAGAGGAGCGGCACGGCCTGACGCTGCATGTTCGAACCCATGAGCGCCCGGTTCGCGTCGTCGTGCTCGAGGAACGGAATGAGCGCGGCGGCCACCGAGACCAACTGGTCGGGCGCCACGTCCATGTAGTCGATGTCCTGTCCCGTCAGGAGCGGGAAGTCGCCTCGCTCGCGGCACAGCACGAACTCGTTGCGGAACGTCCCGTCCGCCTCGAGAGGCGCGTTGGCCTGCGCGATGCGGGCCTCCTCCTCCTCGTTGGCGCTGAGCCATTCGATACGGTTCGTGACCTTGCCGTCCGAGACCTTGCGGTACGGCGTCTCCACGAAGCCAAGGTCGTTGATCCGCGAGTAGCAGGTCAGCGAGGTGATGAGCCCGATGTTCGGACCTTCGGGCGTCTCGATCGGGCACATCCGGCCGTAGTGCGAATAGTGCACGTCGCGCACCTCGAAGCCCGCCCGCTCGCGGGTGAGGCCGCCGGGCCCGAGCGCCGACAGGCGCCGCTTGTGCGTCATCTCCGCCAGCGGATTCGTCTGATCCATGAACTGGCTGAGCTGGCTGGACCCGAAGAACGCCTGGATGACCGCGGACACCGTCCGGGCGTTGACCAGGTCGTCGATGTTGATCTTCTCGGGGTCCGTGTTGATCGACATGCGCTCCTTGACCAGGCGCGCCATCCGGCTCAGACCCACGGAGAACTGGTTGGCGATGAGCTCGCCGACCGTGCGCACCCGCCGGTTGCCCAGGTGGTCGATGTCGTCCGTGAAGCCCCGCCCCTCGTTCAGGCCGATCAGGTAGCGCACGATGGCCACGAAGTCCTCGGAGGTGAGGACCGTGTTGCTCTTGGGCACCTTGAGGCCGAGCCGCTGGTTGATCTTGTAGCGCCCCACCCGTCCGAGGTCGTAGCGCTTCGGACTGAAGAAGACGCGCTCCAGCGCCGCCCGCGCCGTCTCGACATTGGGGGCCTCGCCCGGCCTGAGCAGCGAGTAGATCGCGTGCAGCGCGTCTTCCTCACTGTCGGTCGGGTCCTTCTTCAGCGTGTTCTTGACCAGCGGGCTCTCCCCGCGGGTCGTCTGCCGGTTGCTCTTGTAGATTGAGATCTTCTTGGTCCCGAGCCGCTCGAGGATGCCAATGACCTCCTCGTCGATCTCCTGGGCGTTGTCGACCAGGATCTCGCCCGTCTCCGGATCCACGACCTCCTCGGCGATGACCTTGCCTTCCAGGCCGGCCAGCACCCCGGGGTCCTTCTTCGGCAGCTTGACCACTTCGACGTCGTAGAAGAGTCGGAAGACGTCTGCGTCACTGGAGTACCCGAGCGCGCGTAGAAGCGCGGTGGCCGGGAACTTCTTCTTCTTGTCGATGTGGACGTAGCAGATGTCGTTGATGTCGATGGTGAACTCGACCCACGACCCGCGGAACGGAATGATCCGCGCACTGAAGAGCTTGGTGCCGTTCGGGTGGATGTTCTCCTCGAACACCACGCCCGGAGAGCGGTGGAGCTGGCTCACGACCACCCGCTCGGCCCCGTTGATGATGAAGGTCCCGAGCTCGGTCAGCAGCGGCAGATCACCGAGGTAGACCTCCTTCTCGATGATGTCCTTCGGACGCCGCTCCGCGTCCTTCGCCTCACCCTCCTCGAGCTCTTCCCACACGACGAGGCGCAGCGTCGCCTTGAGCGGCGCGGCGTACGTCATGTCCCGCTCGATGCACTCCTCCACGGAGTACTTCGGCTCACCCAGTGTGGCCGAGACGAACTCGAGCGTGAAATTTCCGTTGACGTCGGAGATCGGGAAGATCTCGCCGAACACGCGATCCAGCCCGAAATCCCACTGCTCTTCAGGGTCGGCCGCCGTCTCGACCAGCTTCTCGAACGAGCGGACCTGGACGTCCAGCAGGTTCGGCATCGGCATGACCGACTTGAGCTTGGCGAAGCTTACGATCGGCCTGTTGTCTTTCCGCAGTTCCAACGTGAGTCCCCCTTACCGGTCACCCGCGCGGGCGGGCACCGGGCGTCTCGTGTTCGACATGGGACAAGCGCGCAAATCCCCGACCCGTCGGCACACCCCGAACCCGGGGGTGCCCACGGTGGGGACCCGCGCAATCAGCCCGATGGCTAGTGGTCGAAACCGCTCGACCCCATGGCGTCGTATGCGTCGCGTCGGACTCGGGAGGGTTTGCCGTCCAGGCACGGACGGGCAGTGTCTCCAGAGCCTCTACTTCAATACGACGGTGGCGCCGACTTCCTCGAGCTTGGCTTTCATCTGCTCGGCATCTTCCTTCGACGCGGCCTCCTTCAAGGTTCCCGGCGCACCGTCGACCAGGTCCTTGGCGTCCTTCAGCCCCAGACCGGTCAGCTCGCGCACGACCTTGATGACCTGGATCTTCTTATCGCCGATGCCCTCGAGCACGACGTCGAACTCGTCCTTTTCTTCCTCGGCAGCAGCTTCCGGAGCAGCCGCGGCGGCGGCCGGGGCGGCCATCGCCTGGACGTTGAACTTGTCCTTGAACGCGTCGACAAACTCCGACAGCTCGAGAACCGTCATGTTCCCGATGGTCTCGAGTAGCTCTTCGTGCTTGGTAGCCATCCTTACCGCATCCTCCTGATTGACCCGGCCTCAGCCGGCGTTTGGATATTGCCAGTTCGACTTCACGGGCTGTGCTAACCGCCCGCCTGCTCGCGCTCCTGCTTCAGCGCGTCGAGGAGGCCGGCCATCTCCTGAAGCTTCGCCTCGAGCGCCCAGGCGAGCTGTGCCACCGGCGCCTGCATGGCGCCGGCCAGCTCCGCCAGGAGCTGCTCCCGGGACGGAAGCTTCGCGATCCGGTCGATCTGCTCCGGCTGGAGAACCTCGTTCTCCAGGACGGCGAGCTTGAACGCCGGCTTTTCATTGTGCGTCTTCGCGAACTCGGAAAGCACCTTCGCGGGCGACACCACGTCGTCGTAGCCGAGCACCATGCCCGTCGGTCCGACGAGGCTCTCGGTGATATCCGGAAGCTCGGTGTCTCCGAGCGCTCGCTTCGCGAGGCGGTTCTTCACCACCAGGTACTCGGCCCCCGACTCCTTCAAGGAGCGGCGAAGGACCGTGATCGACTTCACATCCAGTCCCGAGAAGTCGGTGAGATAGACCACCGGGGCCCGACTGAGCCTCTCGGCGAGATCCGAGATGAACGACTCCTTGCTCGTGCGGTTCATCTCAGGCTCTCCGGTACAGGTTCGGGTCGATGGCCACGCCAGGCCCCATCGTGCTCGAGACCGTGACACTCTTCACGTAGGTGCCCTTCGCACCCGAGGGCTTGCCGCGCATGATCTGATCCATGAAGGCGACCAGGTTGTCGCGGAGTTGCTCTTCGCTGAACGAGACCCGGCCGATGGGCGCGTGCACGTTGCCCGTCTTGTCTACCCGGAACTCGATCTTACCCGCCTTGATCTCCGAGACCGCCCGTCCCACGTCCATGGTCACGGTCCCGGCCTTCGGGGTGGGCATCAGCCCACGCGGCCCGAGCACGCGGCCCAGCGGTCCGACCTTTCCCATCTGGTCGGGCGTCGCCACGCACACGTCGAACTCGAGCCAGCCCTCCTTGATCTTGTCGACGAACTCGACCCCGACGTAGTCGGCCCCGGCATCTTCGGCCTCCTGGGCCTTGTCGCCCTGGGCGATGACCAGAACCCGCACGGACTTTCCGGTTCCGTGGGGGAGCACCACCGTGCCGCGAACGATCTGATCGGCCTTGCGGGGGTCGACGCCGAGGCGGGTGGCCACCTCGACCGTCTCGTCGAACTTCGCGAACGCCAACTCCTTGACGAGCTTGACCGCCTCGTCGGGAGGAAACTTGATGCCTGCCGGCACCGCGGCGCGGGCGGCGGCGAATCGCTTGCTGTGGTTTGGCATCGCACTCGAGCCGTCTCGTTTACCCTCCCACCGCTGGCGGCTCTCAGACGGTGGTACGCGGGTTGAGGTGGGGGAGGTTCCATAGCCCCCCCTTATTGTTACATCGAGCCAACCGCTAGCCCTGGACCTCCACACCCATCGAGCGGGCGGTCCCGGCGATCATCCGGATCGCCGCGTCCATGTCGGCGGCGTTGAGGTCCGGCATCTTCGCCTCGGCGATCTCCTGGAGCTGGGCCCGGGTGATCTTCGCGACCTTGTCCCGGTTCGGAACGCCCGAGCCTTTCGGAATCCCCAGGGCACGTCGGATCAGAACGGAAGCGGGCGGGGTCTTCGTGATGAACGTGAAGGACCGGTCCGCGTAGACCGTGATCTCGACGGGCGTGGTGATCCCCTGCTTGTCCTGGGTTCTCGCGTTGAACTGCTTGCAGAACTCCATGATGTTGACGCCGTGCTGGCCCAACGCGGGGCCCACGGGCGGAGCCGGGTTGGCCTGGCCTCCCGGCACATGGAGCTTGATGAACCCGATGACCTTCTTCGCCATGGTCTCAGTAGCCCTTCAGCTGTGTATAGTCGAGCTCGACGGAGGTCGGCCGTCCGAAGAGGGACACCTCCACCTTCACCTTGCCCTTGTCCGCGTAGACTTCCTGGATCGTGCCCGAGAAGTCCGTGAACGGGCCCTGCATCACTTCCACCACCTGCCCCACGTGGAACGGAATCTCCTCGTGGGCTTCCTTCTCCTCCTCCACCTCGACACCCAGGATCTTGTTCATCTCGTCTTCGCGCAGCGGCTGCGGCGCCTTGCCGGAGCCCACGAACTTGATGACGCCCTGGATGTTGTTGATGGTGTGCATGGTCCGCTCGTTGAGGACCATGTGCACCAGCACGTAGCCGGGGTAGAGCCGCTTCGTCACGGTGACACGCTTCCCGTTACGGATCTCCACGACCTCCTGGGTCGGGACGAGAACCTCCAGGAGCTCGGGCGTCTGGGAGGACTCGGAGTCCTCCTCGATCCGCCGCTGGATGAGCTTCTGGACCTTGTTCTCGTGGCCCGAGTAGGTCTGGACCGCGTACCACCGCGTCTCGGACATCAGGCCCCGAAAATTCCCATGATCTGGGCCACGAGCAGCCGAACGACGCTGTCCATGATCCAGATGACGAGCGAGATGGCCACCGTGAACGCGATCACGACCAGCGTGGCGTTCTGCAGCTGATCACGGTCCGGCCACGTGACCTTCTTGAGCTCGGTCCAGGACTCTTCGAGAAAGGTCCGGGTGTTCCTGTAGGTATCGACGACCGCCATGGCCTACTTCGTTTCCTTGTGCGCGGTGTGCTTTCGGCACCTGGGGCAGTACTTCACGTACTCCACGCGCTCGGGATGCAGCCGCTTGTTCTTGGTATTCGTGTAGTTCCGCTCCTTACATTCGGAGCAGGCGAGGATCAGTCTATCGCGGGGCATCGTCTAATGTTCCTTCCCGGTGCTACTCGATGATCTGTGTGACGACCCCGGCACCCACGGTGCGGCCGCCTTCGCGGATCGCGAACCGAAGCTCCGGGTCCATCGCGATCGGCGTGATCAATTCCACTTCCATCTGCACGTTGTCGCCCGGCATCACCATCTCCACTCCCTCCGGAAGGCTCGCCGCTCCCGTCACGTCCGTCGTCCGGAAGTAGAACTGCGGCCGGTATCCGTTGAAGAATGGCGTGTGCCGCCCTCCCTCTTCCTTCGTCAGCACGTACACCTCCGCCTTGAACTTCGTGTGCGGCGTGATCGTGCCCGGCTTCGCCAACACCTGGCCCCGTTCGATCTCGTCCTTGCCCACACCCCGCAGCAGAAGGCCCACGTTGTCGCCCGCACGGCCCTCGTCCAGCAGCTTCCGGAACATCTCCACCCCGGTCACCACCGTCTTGCGGCTCGCCGCCATCCCCACGATCTCCACTTCTTCACCCTGCTTCACGATCCCGCGCTCCACACGGCCCGTCGCCACCGTCCCCCGGCCCGTGATGCTGAACACGTCCTCCACTGGCATCAGGAACGGCCGGTCGATGTCGCGCTCCGGCTCCGGGATGTAGCTGTCCAGCGCATCCATCAGCTCCTGGATGCACGCCACGTCCTCGCCCTCGCCCTCTGCCGCCAGCGCCTTCAGCGCGCTCCCCTTGATCACCGGTAGATCGTCGCCCGGGAACTCGTACTCGCTCAACAGCTCCCGTACCTCCAACTCCACCAGCTCCAACAGCTCCGGATCGTCCACCATGTCCGTCTTGTTCATGAACACCACGATGTAGGGCACGTTCACCTGCCGGGCCAGCAGGATGTGCTCCCGCGTCTGAGGCATCGGTCCGTCCGCCGCACTCACCACCAGGATCGCCCCGTCCATCTGAGCCGCACCCGTGATCATGTTCTTCACGTAGTCCGCGTGCCCAGGACAGTCCACGTGCGCGTAGTGACGCTTCTCCGTCTGGTACTCCACGTGCGCCGTCGCGATCGTGATCCCGCGCTCCCGCTCTTCCGGTGCCTTGTCGATCTGGTCGAACGCGATCGAGTCGCCCCCGAACTTCTTCGCCTGCGTATACGTGATCGCCGCCGTCAACGTCGTCTTCCCGTGATCCACGTGCCCGATTGTGCCCACGTTCACGTGCGGCTTCGTCCGCTCGAACTTCGCCTTGCCCATTGCTATCCTCTATGCGTCTGCGTTCAGGCTGCCGTGGGCGGGCTCCTCCGCCCCCTCTCTCGGGTGTCGCACCCTCTGCGCGGCTGGTGCAGCTGCACCAGAGCTCTGGGCGGGGATTGAACCCGCGACCTCATCCTTACCAAGGATGCGCTCTACCACTGAGCTACCAGAGCGATTCCCTCGGTGCCGTCTCTCGACCTCGTCCTGCCCAGCAAGCGGGAGACGGGACTCGAACCCGCGACCCTCAGCTTGGAAGGCTGATGCTCTAGCCAACTGAGCTACTCCCGCGCTTGCCGCTACCTCGCCCTGCATCCCGCGGGCGGAGGCTCGAAGTGGTGGGGGGAGGATTCGAACCTCCGAAGGCTCTGCCAGCAGATTTACAGTCTGCCCCGTTTGACCGCTTCGGTACCCCACCGCGTCCTTCACCCGAAACGATTCGTCCGGGCTCTACACCCCTTCTCCAGGCCATCCGTCATGACGTGGAAAAGAGCCGTCTCCGGGGCGGCAGAGACGGCCTTCTATGAACGAGCTTTGAAAGGTAACCCGGCTCATGGGGCTCATCAAGGCCCGAAATCCGTGGATTTTCGGGGGCCGGCTCGCCGTCCCGGGCTCGTCCGGAAGACGCACGCGAGCCCACCCACGTCCGCTCGTGCGCGAGGGTCGGCGCCGGACGAAGAAGCCCTGTGGTGGCGGACAAGCTGGCGAAGGGACTCGAACCCCCAACCTGCTGCTTACAAGGCAGCTGCTCTACCAGTTGAGCTACGCCAGCGGACACCGGGAGAGAGCCGGTCGGACAGGATGACCGTACCACTCTACCTCACCCGCCCCCTCACGTCACGACTTTCCATCGGGTGCCCCCCGCTCCGTCCTCGAGCACGACCCCCCTCTCGGCGAGCTCGTCGCGGATCGCGTCCGCGGTGGCGAAGTCCCGCTCCGCACGCGCGGCGTTACGCTCCTCGATCTTCCGCTCCACCCAGGCGGTGGTCTCCTCGTCCAGCGTCCGGTTCCGGTGCGCCACCTCCAGCAATCCCAGCACCTCGTCCATGGAGTGGAGCGCGGCGAGCGCGGTCTCCCGGTCCGCGGGTGATACCGCACGCCCGGCGTCGAGAGCGGCGTTGACCCCGCTCACGAACACGAACACCGAAGCCAGCGCGTCGGCGGAGTTGAAGTCGTCGTCCATCGCCTCGCGGAACGACGTCACGGCCCTGTCCGCGAGATCGGCCAGTGGCGACGGCTCCGCGTCGGCGGATGTCTCCAACGCCTCGAGGCGAGCCTCGAAGTCGAGGAGCCTCTGGATCGCGTTCTTCGACGCGTCCAGCCCCTCCATGGTGAAGTTCAGCTCGCGCCGGTACTGGGACGAGATGAGCTGGTGGCGGACGGCCGCGGGATCGTAACCCCGGTCCAGAAGCTCGCGCACGGTGATGTAGTTGCCGAGCGACTTGGACATCTTCCGACCTTCGATCAGAAGATGCTTCACGTGCAGCCAGTAGCGGACGAAGGGCTTGCCCGTGGCCGCCTCGGACTGCGCGATCTCGTTCTCGTGGTGCGGGAAGACCAGATCCTCGCCACCGATGTGGACGTCGAGCGTGTCGCCCAGCTCGGTGACGCTCATGACCGAGCACTCCAGGTGCCATCCGGGGCGGCCCTCACCCCAGGGCGCTTGCCACACGGCCCCGGCCTTCTCGTCCACCTCCGAGGCGGCCTTCCAGAGCGCGAAGTCGCGGGCGTCCTCCTTCTCGTAGTCGTCCTGCGCGACCCGGGCGCCGGCTCGAAGCGTGGAAGGATCGATCCCCTTGAGCTTGCCGTAGTCCGGGAAGCTCGCGATGGAGAAGTAGACCGCTCCGTCGTCGGCCTGATACGCGTGACCGGACTTCATCAGCCGATCCACGAACTCCGTCATGCGGTCCACGTAGCCCGTGGCTCGTGGGTAGCTGTCCACCGGCCTCATGCCCAGGGTCTCCGCGTCGGAGAGGAATGCCTCCCCGAAGGGCTTGGTATACTCGCGCACGCTCACGCCCCGATCCGCGGCCCGCTGGATGGTCCGGTCGTCCACGTCGGTGAGGTTCATGACGAACCGGACCTCGTAGCCGCTCCACTCGAGGTAGCGGTGCACCAGGTCGTAGAAGAGGAAGGCGCGGTAGTTGCCGACGTGCGCGTAGTCGTAAATGGTCGGCCCGCACGCGTACACGCGGACGCGGCCTTCCTCCAGCGGCTCGAACGGCTCGAGCGAGCGCGTAAGCGTATTGTGGACCTTGAGTGCCATCTCGCGGGTCGGTTCGGTTGGGGTCGGTCAGCGTTCGGAGGTGTGCGCCGCGGCGATCTCGGCGCGAATCGCTTCCAGGACGGTCCCGGGATCGTCGGCCCGCGTGACGGGACGCCCGATCACGAGGTAGTCCGAGCCCGCCTTCACGGCGTCTGTCGGGGTAGCTACCCGCCTCTGGTCGCCCCGATCCCCTCCGGCCGGCCGGATGCCCGGGGTGACGATGAGAAATCCGTCCTCGAGCCCGGGCCGCAGCCAGGACGCCTCGAGGACCGACGCGACCACCCCGTCCATGCCGACGTCCGACGCCAACTCCGCGAGGCGGCCGACCTCGTCGCGGATCGAGACGATCTCCCGCCCCCAGACCGACTCGACCTCCGATGGGGTCAGTGACGTGAGCAGGGTCACGGCCAACACCTTCACCCGTCCCTCCGCCGCGTCCCGGGCTGCTTCGAGCATCCGCCTTCCACCGCTTCCGTGAACCGTCAGGAGCTCGACGTCCAGCGCGACGGCGGCGCGCACCGCACCGGCCACCGTGTTGGGGATGTCGTGCAGCTTGAGATCGAGGAAGACGTGCTTGCCGCGGCCGGCGAGCTCCTCGACGACGCGCGGGCCCGCCCGGCTGAAGAGCTCGAGTCCCACCTTGTACCAGGAGCCCGTCGCGCCCACACGATCCACGATCTCGAGGGCGGTCTCGAGCGAGGGGCTGTCCAAGGCGACGATGACGTCCGTCATGAGATCTCCGCGGCAACGTGGGGACCGACCAGCTCCTCCCACGACGATACCCCGTTGCGTCGCCCGTAGCGCTCGATGCCCCGGGCGATCCGCGGTCCGGCACGAGGATCGGCGAACGAGGCAGTCCCGACCTGCACCAACGCGGCGCCCACCCTGGCGTAGGCCACGGCGTCTTCGGCCCGGCCGACGCCCCCCACACCGACCAGCGGAACGTCCGTGGCGGCGCGAGCCTTCCTGACGGCCAGGAGCCCGGAGGGCAGCAGTCCGGGCCCGCTCATCCCCCCCTGCCCCGCACCCAGCTTGCTCAGGCCCGTCCGGCCGTCGAGGAGGAACCCCGGCAACGTGTTGACGAGCGTCAGGCCGTCGGCACCCGCCTCCGCCGCGTGGCGTGCGGTGCCGGCCACATCCGGGTCGTTGGGCGCGAGCTTGGCCAGCAGCGGCCGATCCGTCCGGCTTCGGCACCCCGACACGATCGCCGACACGGAGTCGGGGTCCAGCGCGAAGGGTGGACCATCCCGGTTCAGGTCGTTCGGGCAGGAGAGGTTGATCTCGAACCCGAGAAAGCCCTCCTGGGTGTCGAGCCCCTCCACGAGCCGAAAGAACTCGTCGACCCGGTGTCCCGCGACGCTGACGAAGACCCGTGCCCGGTGCACGTTGTCACGGATCCAGGGAATCTTCTCGCGGCGTACCCGCTCCAGGCCGGGATTCGCGAGCCCGACGGAGTTCAGCATGCCGCCACCGAACTCGGTCACCCGCGGAGCGCTGTTGCCCCGGCGCGGCTCGACGGTGACGGACTTGGTCACGAACCCCCCAAGAGCATCCACGTCGAGAACGTCGGAAAGCTCGAGGCCGAACCCGCACGTGCCCGCCGCGAGCAGGATCGGGTTCTGGAAGGTGACTCCGAAGATCTCGGTGCTGAGTCTCAACGCTCCCTCATCCTCTAGAGCTCCCTCTGTCCGGACCTCGTGGCGAAGGTCTCAGCGACGCGTCAGTGAGTCGTTGGAGGCGAGCTCACGCCGAACGACCGTCAGGCGCTCGCCCAACTCCTCCTCCAAGGCCTCGAACCCGGGCGCGGGCTCACCTCGGGCGGCCCGAACGTAAGGGCTTCCGGCCCTTCCCTCCAGACGCCCACGCAACCAGGCCCGGGTCCCTTCGCTCGGGGCGATGGCCAGCGCCGCGAGAAGCGCCTTCGAGGTCCACGGCTCGTCGGGTACAGCATCCGCATATGCAAGGAACAGGCCTGTGGCCAGACGGGGGGCGGCGAGGCTGTCCCGCGCAAGCTCGCCGGCGGCGAACCATGCCAACGGATCTTCCAGGCCCATCTGGGAAAGCTCGTCCACCGCCTGGATCTTCGAGAGGAGCGCGGCCACCGCGGAATCCCGCTCGGCCGGAAGGAGGAGGGCCACCACGTCACGCGTCTCCGACAAGCTCTGCGCCCGGGCGAGTTGCCAGTGGGCCAGCAGTATCCGGGCCCGCACCGCCGAGGCTCCGATGCCCGCGGCGACCGCGCGGGCCTCGACCTCCGCTGCGGCGCTGTCTCCTCCCACGCGCAACAACCGAGCGCGCTCGAGTCTCATCTCGCCCCGGTCCGTACGCTCCCAGGCCGCTCCGTCGGTGTGCGCCAGCAGCTCGGCCGCGTCTTTCGGGCCCCACCGTGCGGCCACCGCCGCCATGAGCGTGACGATGGAATCCGTCTGCGTGCTGGCCTCCGGGTAGCTGAGAAGGCGGTTCACCGCCTCGTGCACGCGCAAGTGGTCTCCTACGCTCGTGCCCCAGCGCAGGCGTTCCAGCGCTGAGGCCACGCGCAGGCGTCCATCGGCGTCCTCCACCCGGTCGAGGTCCCACCATCCCTCGTCCCGGCGCCCCTCGTGGAGGAGTGCCCGCGCTCGCCACAGGTGCGCCTCGGCCGCCACCGGTCCCTTGCGTATGCCCTCGAGCGCCTCGTTGAGGAGTGGGATGGCTCCGCGCGGATCCCCGGACAGCACGTGCACGGCTCCCAGGTAGGCGAGCGCCTGCAGGCGGGTGGTCTTGTCGTGAGCGTCCGCGACCGCCTGCTGCAGCGCGGCGCGCGCGGCCCGCAGCCGGCCACGCCGGAAGTGTGCCCGGCCGATGAGGTAGAGCGCGTCGTCGGCCCAATCCCCATCGGGCTCACGACGGTAGCCGTCGCCCGCCTTGTCGATCACTTCCTCGTAGCGCTCGTCGGCCACCGAGTCCCGTCCGGCCCAATGGGCTCGCTCTGCCTCGTCGAAGAGTCGCTCGGCGTTGTAGATCGCGTTGTAGTAGACACACCCCGAGAGGAGCGTGGCGACGCCGAGCAGCGCGGCGCCGCGGCTCTTCACCGCTCCTCCCCGGCCCCGGACTGGGCGCCCCCCGGAGGATAGCGCCGGAAGAAGTCCTGCACGGCGTCGGCGAGCGCGCCGGCGGCCTTGGTCTGGAACGCGGAGGTGGCGAGCAGCCGCGCCTCGCGCGGGTTGGACAGATACCCGACCTCCACCAGGACCGCGGGCATCAGGGCGTTTGTGATCACGGCCAGTGGCCCCTGCTTCACCCCCCGGTCGGGGCCCGGGTGGACCTTGGCCAGATCCGCCTGGACCATCTGCGCCAGGAGCGCCGACCAGTGCTGGTAGTCGAGGTTCCTCAACTGGTGCAGAATGTAGTCCAGGTCCTTGCTGGGAGGCTTGTCGTCCTCGAGCTGGAGGGGCGCGTTCTCGTTGGCGGCCACCCTGCGCTCATGCTCCGTGCGTGCTTCCGACAGAAAGTAGGTTTCGAAGCCCCGGGTGTCGGACGCGAACGAGTTGCAGTGGATGGAGATGAAGACGCCGGGACGCTTTCCCTTCCACTTGGTGGCTTCCGCCCCCCGGCTCCAGAGCGGAACCAGATGGTCGTCGTCACGCACCATGTGGATCTCCAGGGTGGAGTCCCGCGAGAGGATGCGTTTCAGGTCCCGGGCGATGGCCAGGGCGACCGTCTTCTCCTTGAGGCCGGAGCTGCTCATCGCGCCCGGGTCGATCCCGCCGTGGCCGGCGTCGATCACCACGACCTTCTTCCCGTCGTAGCGGCCCGGCGCCCGCAGCGCGACGGTGTCCGACCCGCGGGCGGCCACCGGGGCCGCACGCCTCGGCGCAGTCGTATCCCTCGACGCGGCCGCGCTCCTCGCTGCGGCCGTGTCCTCGACCGGCTCGCGCACCCGCAGCGTGAGGCTCGCCGTATCGAGCGTGTAGCGGTCCGGATACCACCGGGGCAGGAAGTCGGTGAAGAGCTGGAGCGGCACCAGCAGGCTGTCGCCCGCCGGATACGGAACGTCGGCCAGCTGGAACACCCGTCCCTTCCAACGGAAGAACGCGGTACCGGACCAGAGCAGGAGCTCGCCCCCGTCGGGGGCGGTCGCCGAGGACCGCCCGCCGCCGCCCCCACCCCCGACCGTCCATCCCAGACGATCGAAGACCGTGAGCGGCACCGCGCGGTAGCCGGCTGAGGTCGCGACCGGCACTGAGGCCACGGCGCCCGCGGAGTCCCGGATCGTCAGCACCGGTCGCGTCTGAGCCGCTGCCGGGGCGACGGCCGGACCTCGAGCCGCGGCCAGCAACGCCAGGGCGAGGAACGCCGGCCCGGAACGGAACGCGAGGAGCTTCATTTGGTCTCCATGGCTCGGCGCGCCTCACGGTCCTGGATGCGGCGCTTCAGCTCTTCGCGCTTGTCGTGCAGCTTGCGTCCCTTCGCCAGCGCCAGGAGGATCTTCGCGTATCCCCGCTTGAAGTAGATCTCCAGCGGAACGAGGGTCAGGCCCTTCTCCTCGACCTTGCCGACCAGCGACCGGATCTCGTGCCGATTGAGCAGGAGCTTGCGGGCGCGCAGCGGATCCACGTTCTCGCGGTTGGCCTGCTCGTAGGGGGAGATGTGCAGGCTGTAGAGCCATACCTCGCCGCCCTCGACCCGTGCGAACGCGTCCTGGAACGACGCCTTGCCGTCGCGCAGGGACTTCACCTCCGGACCCTTCAGGGCCATGCCCGCCTCGAACGTCTCGAGGATGTCGTATTCGTGGCGCGCCTTCCGATTGCGCGCCACGACCTTTCGGCTTTCGTCGCTCACCGCCGCACCCCGTGTTCCGGACTCACTGGACTCCTCGGTAGACGAGAACGGGCGTTCCGACGCGCACCGCGTGCATGAGCGCGCACGCCGCCTCGTTGGTCAGGCGGATACATCCGTGGGATACACGCCGATCCTCGGGGACCTCGCACGCCGGAATCTCGGCGCTGGAGCGGACCTTTCCCCCGTCGGGGTTGAAAAGCTCCTGGCCCCGGGCGCCGCCGACCCATGTACGGAGCGTCACGGCCACGAGCGACTCGGCTTCACCCGCCCACCTCGAACGTCTCTCGCGCCTGGATTCGGCTCGCCTTTCGCATGGAGGACACCTGGGCGACTTCACCGCCCAGAAGAAACACCAGCGACTCCCAATAGATCCAGAAGAAAAGCACCGCGACGGTGGCCAGATTGCCGAACGTGGAGCGGTAGTCGGCAACCTCCGTCGCGTACCAGGAAAGGCCCTCCTTCAGCAACTCGTGGAAGATGGCCGCGAACGTGGCCGCCACCAACGCCGACTTCCACGGGATGCGGCGCGCCGGGAGGTAGCGGTACATGATCAGAAAGAGGACCCAGATCGAGCCGACGGCGAGCGCGTAGCCGGCCAGGCGCTGTGCAAGGCTGAGAACGCCGCCCTGGAGACCCACGATCTCGACGCCGAAGCGCATCACGGCCTCGATCGCGACGGTCCCGCCCATGTTCAAGGTGACGAGGAGGACCCCGACGATCACGACCTGGATGTCGAAGATCTTGCCCCGGATGATGCTCCGGCGCTGGCCGATGTCGAAGATCTCGCGCAGGGCGATGCGCAGAGAGCTCACCAGGCGCGCGGAGAGCCAGATGAACGCGGGCGCGCCGACCAGCGTGAGTCCGCCGCGGCTCGCCAGCAACTTCGACACGAACGAGCGGATCGCGTCGGCCAGATTCACCCCGCCGCCCAGCACCGGCAGGTTGTTGGCGATGAGGGAGAACACCACCTCGGTCGGATCGCCGAAGCGGGCGCTCAGGATGTAGCCCGCCACGCCGATGCCCAGAATGAGCAGCGGCACCATGGCGATGATGAGGTTGAACGACACGGCCCCCGCCATGAAAAAGACGTCGTCCTCCATCGTCTTGTCCCACAGGCGGCGGGCGAACTCGCGCGTCCGGTACTCGAGACCGCGGGAGCTCGATGAGCCGCTCACGGACGGCCCACCGGAATCAGGCCTCTTCTTCGTCCGCCTCACCCTCGGAGGTGCTGGCGACGGATTGCCTGGCCGCGTCGACGCCGGCGCGGTAGGCTGCCTTGGACCGATCGAGCTTGCGCTCCAGGTCGCCGCGGGCGTCGACGGCGGCCTTGCGACCCGCCGCGACGGCGCCCTTCACGTCTTCGACGCGCGACTGCACGCCCTTGCGTGCCCCCTCGAGGCGCTCCTCGAGCTGCTTCTGCGCGTCACGAACACGGTCTTCCGCCGAGCTGCGGAGTCGGCGAGCCTGCTCCTTCAGATCTTCCTGGGTCTCCTCGCCCGACTTCGGCGCGAAGAGAAGCGCGAGCCCGGCGCCCAACAGGGCACCCAGGACGAAGGAGCCGATTCCGCTCCCTCCCCCTCGCTCGATGATGACTGTGGGGACCTCGTCGTGTTCGCGCATGGATGCCTCCCGTTACCCTTCTTCTGCGTCACCGCGGCGGATTTCATCTGCAAGTTAACCAGGGTGCGGTCCGCTTATCCAGGGAACCCACCGCCTCACACCACCCACTTCGGGTCGCCCGGGTCCAACTCGGGCTCCTCGTACCCTTCACGGCCCATCAGGCCGTACGTCAGGCGCTTGCCGAGCTCCACACCGGGCTGGTTCAGGGGATCCACACCGTACAGCGACCCCGCATAGACGGTCGCGATCTCCAGAAGCATGAGGAGCTCACCGAGGGCGCGCGCATCAAGCCGCTCCAGCACGAGCGTGGCGTTCGGTCTGCCCTCGCGCCGCAGCGCCTCGGCCGTGGCGCGGCGCTCCGTGTCCAGGAGCTCGCCGAGCGTGTGCCCGCCGAGATAGGCCAGCGACGGGATCCCCGGGTGACGATGCGGAATCGAGACGTCGAGACCGGGATCGGTCAGCGCGACGAAGACCACGACCTTGTCCTGCGGGCCTTCCATGAGGAGTTGCAGGAGCGAGTGCTGGTCCGTGGCGCCCAAGGAGGCGAGCGGCGTCGGTCCCACCGGCCCCGGCCCGCCGTCCATGCGCCGCGCCTTGCCGAGCGACTCCGCCCAGAGCTGCTGGAACCAGAGCCCGAGGGAGCGCAGGCGATCCGAGTAGGGCATCATGACGTGGATGGGCCGGCGCATCTCCACGTCCGCGACGTGCAGGAGCGTGCCGAGCACACCGGCCGGGTTGGCCGCGAGCTCCTCCGTGCGGCAGCGCTCCTCCATGTCCGCCGCGCCGGCCAGCAGCTCCGACACGTCCACGCCGCACACGGCCGCCGGAAGGAGCCCGACGGGCGAGAGCACCGAGAAGCGGCCGCCGACGTTCTCGGGCACGGGGAGCGCGGGAATCTCCTCGGCCTCCGCGATCTGGCGGAGCGCGCCCACGGCCGGATCGGTCGTGAAGAGGAAATGCCCGCGGGCGTGCTCGGCGCCCACCGCCGCCTCCACTCGCTCCCGCGCCACCAGGTACTGCGCCATGGTCTCGGCGGTCGAGCCGGACTTGCTCACGACGTTGAAGAGCGCGCGGGCGGGATCGACGTGGTCGAGGAGCGCCTTGAACGTCACCGGGTCCGGGTTGTCCAGGACGTGCAACCTGGGGAAATGCTCGCGCTCCTCGCCGGACCGCTCGTTCCAGAACGGGCCCAGAAGCGCATCGCGCAGCGCGATCGCGCCCAACCCGGAGCCTCCGATTCCCAGGACGACCACGTCCTCGAACCACTGTCCGAAGCCGTCGGCCAGCTCGCGAACGCGGCCCAGCGTGTCCGCAGCGTAGGGCAAATCGAAGAAGCCCATCTCTCCGGCGGCGCGGCGGCTCTCGACCGTAGCGTGCGCCTCCGCGAAGCGGCTCGCCAGATCGCCCTGGAGCCGGTCCGGCTCGATTCCTCCCTCCACGTGGGGGGAGAGGAGGTTGGAGAAGTCGACCTTGAGAGAGGCCACGTCAGTCCTCCTGGCGGGGATGCTACTAAATCTCGACAGTCAGGCCGTCGTACGCCGGCTCGACCCCGGACGGAAGGCGCTCGAGGAGCTCGGCGTGGGTGACACGATGCGTGAGGTGCGTCAGGAACGTCCGCTCGGCACCCACCTCCCGGGACGCCTCCACGGCCTCCTCGACGTTGAAATGCGACGGGTGTGCCTTGCCGAACCAGAGGGCGTTGAGGACGAGCACGCGCACGCCACGGAGGGCTTCCATCGTCGGAGGGGGAAGGCTCTTGCCGTCGGTGATGTAGCCCAGGGGGCCCACGCGAAAGCCGTAGACGGTCGAGGGGCCGTGCGGCACGGCGAGGGGAATGAACTCCTGGCCGACGATGGAGACGCACTCACCGGCATGGAAGTCGTGCAGTTTCAGGCGCGGCTTCGAGCTTCCCTTCGGAGGCTCGTAGCCGTCGTCGAACACGTATGGGAAGTACCGGGTCAGGGCGCCCTGGTGCTCCGGCGCGGCGTAGGCGGGCATATCACCCTGCCGGACCGTGAAGATGCGCAGGTCGTCGATCCCGTGGATGTGGTCCGCGTGCGCGTGCGTGAACCAGACGGCGTCGAGGCGATCCACGCCGGCCGCCAGGAGCTGGAGGCGCAGCTCCGGTGGAGCGTCGACGAGCAGCCGCCCTCCTCCTTCCGCCTCGACGATGGCGCCGTGGCGGGTCCTCGCGTCGCGCGGATCGCTCGACGTGCACGCCGCGCAATCACACCCGATGACGGGAATGCCGAAGGACGTGCCGGTGCCGAGGAAGGTGAGCTTCACCGTATCAGAGTCGTTCGAGACGCATCGTGTTCGTCGTGCCGGACGTGTGGAAGGGGTAGCCCGCGGTCACCACCACCGAGGCCCCACGCTCGGCCAGGCCGCTCTCGAGCACGCGCCGTCGGCCGAAGTCGGTGAGGCCCTCGTAGCTGACCTCCTCGCCTTCCGCGAGCACGGGTTCGACGCCCCAGACGGCTGCGAGCTGGCGGTGCGTGAACGGATCGGTCGTGACGGCGAAGACCGGCACCGACGGACGATAGCTCGACACCAGCCGTGCCGAGAACCCGGAGCGGCTGATGACGATGATGGCCGGCGCCCCCAACTGCCGGGCCGCTTCGACCGTGGCGCTGGCGACGGCGTGCTCTCGGGGAGAAGCGCCGCCCCGAGAGCGCAGGCTCGGACGCGTCAGATAGCGGGGGCCACGCTCCAGAACGCCGCTCCGCTCGATCTCGTGGCCGATGCGCACCAGCGCTTCCACCGCCTCGAGAGGATACTTGCCGGCGGCGGTCTCACCGGAAAGCATCACGGCGTCGGATCCGTCGAGGATGGCGTTGGCCACGTCGGACGCCTCGGCCCGTGTCGGGCGCGGCATGCTCGATCATCGACTCGAGCATCTGCGTCGCCGTGATGACCGGACGCCCATAGTAGTTGGCGAACTGGATGATGCGCTTCTGGGCCAGCGGTACCCGCTCGAAGGGGAGCTCGACGCCCAGATCTCCCCGCGCGACCATGACCGCGTCGGTCTCGGGCAGGATCTCCTCGATGGCCTGCAGCGCCTGGACCTTCTCGATCTTCGCCACGACCAGCGCGCGTCCGTCCACCCGGGACTTCAGGTCGATGACGTCCTCGGGGCGCCGCACGAAGGAGAGCGCGATGTACTCGGCCCGGATATCCAGGGCGAACTCCAGGTCCCGGAGATCCTTCTCCGTCAGGCAGGGCGCGCTCACGTTCACGTCCGGGAGGTTGATGCCCTTGCGACTCTTCAGGAGGCCCCCGCGCACGACCTCCAGCTGCGCTCGATCTCCCTCGATCCCCACGCAGTGAAGCTCCAGGAGCCCGTCGTCCAGGAGGACGGTCTTGCCGGCCTCGATCTCGTGGGCGAGGGGTGCGTACGTGGTGGGAATCTCGCCCGGACCGGCCGTCTCTTCGGGCGCCATGGTCACCGTCTGGCCCCGCTCGAGCACGATGGGCTCGTCGAGGTTGCCCACGCGGATCTTGGGCCCACACAGGTCCACGAGGATCGCGACCGGCTTACCCACTTCGTCGGCGGCCGCGCGAACGGTCTCGACGACCGCGCGATGACCTTCCGCGGCCCCATGGGACATGTTGATGCGCGCCACGTCCATCCCTGATCGCACCATCTCCAGAATGATGTCCGGAGAGGAGCTCGAGGGGCCGAGGGTGCAAACGATCTTGGTACGAAGCATCGCCCTGTGGGAAGGAGGATGGGAGATAGGGATTTGTCGTTGGGCCACCGAATTGTCGCGGGCACGGAGGGGGTGGGCAAGCGGCTCGGCTTCGGTCTCCACTGGCGTCCCGGGGCGAGTCCGATTCTTTTCGGTTTCCGACATTCGACGAACGAGAAGGAGAATCGACACCCGTTCATGCCCTACCAGCACATCAAGGACGAAGCCGGCGCCGAGGGGCTCGCGCAGGATCTGGCCGGGATCCGCCGCTTCGCACTCGACCTGGAGGCCGCCGGCTTCCACCGCTACTCCGACCGTCTCTGTCTGGTCCAGATCACCACACCCGAGGGGACCTACATCGTAGACCCGCTGGCCTTCGACGTGCGCGAGCTCCTGCGCGCGCCACTCGAGGACCCCGACGTCGAGATCGTGATGCACGGCAGCGACTACGACCTGCGCCTGCTCGACCGTGACCTGGACATCCGCCTACAAGGCCTCTTCGACACCCAGATCGCCGCCGCCCTCATCGGCGCGCCCGGCCTCGGCCTCGCCGCGCTGCTGGAATCACGGCTCGGGGTCCGGCTCTCCAAGAAGTACCAGCGCGCCGACTGGGCCCAGCGGCCCCTGGATCCGGAAATGCTCGAGTACGCGGCCGACGACACGCGCCACCTCATGCCGCTCGCTGACCTCCTGCGCGCCGACGTGATCACCGCCGGCCGCGAGGCGTGGGTCGATGAGGAGTGCCGCCTGCTCGAGCGCACGGCCACCTTCCGCTCCGAAGACGAGGACTCCGGGCCGGACGACCTCGTGGTGCGGGTCAAGGGTGCGCGCGACCTCCCTCCACGACAGGTGACAGCGCTGCGTGAGGCCCTGGAGTGGCGCGACGAGATCGCCCGGGAGCGGGACCGGGCGCCGTTCCGTGTGGTGGGCGACAAGCCACTCATCGAGGCCGTCGCGCAGAAGCCGAGCGAACCCGGAGAGCTCATCGCGATCAAGGGCTTCCCGCGCGGTCTGGCCCGCGAGGAGGGGGCCGCGCTGATAGAGCGGCTCGAGCGTGTGGCCCGACTCGCCGACCACGAGCTGCAACCCTATCCCCCGCCGAAGAGGAGGGGCCCCGGACGTCCGCCACCGGAGGTCGAAGAGATGGCGAGCAAGCTCAAGGCCGTGCGCAACCGGAGCGCGGACCAGCTCGGCCTGGACCGGGCCGCGCTCCCCTCCAACGCGGTCCTCATGGCCATCGCGATGCGTCAGCCGACGAGCGAAGCCGAGCTGGCCGCCGTCGACGGCATGCGCCGTTGGCAGATGGAGGTCATGGGCCGGGAGCTCATGACCGTGCTTCGCCAGGCCGGCTGAGCCCGGGGCGCCAGCGATCGGGAACGATCCTTCCACAACGACGAGAGGGGTCCCGGCGCTCCAGCGCCGGGACCCCTCTCCAAGTCATGTAGGGGCGTCTAAGGGCGTTGCTCAGGCGACGTCCTCTTCCCTGAGCTTGCAGTCGATGCAGTAGCGCGCATGCGGAAGCGCATCCAGTCGCTCGAAGCCCACGTCGGAACCACACGTGTGACACTTGCCGAACTCTTTCGGATCGTTGTAGAGGCGGCGTAGCGCCTCCTCGAGCCGATAGAGATACCGACCCTCTTTCGTCGCGAATGCCGCAGCCTTCTCGCGCTCCATGGCCTCGGTACCCTGGTCGGCCATATGGTCTGTATACACAGCCAGGTCCGAGTCCCCGGATTCACGGTCGGCCTTCGCCATTTCGTCGAAGAGGCCCAGTGCCTTGAGGGCACGGGCACGCTCGTCCATGAGCCGCTTCTCGATGTGCGCCAGCTGTTTCTTTGTGAGCGCCATATCCGTCTCTTAAAGGCGGGGTTATCGTAGCCGTAAAAGATAATCAATTCAAACATCTCGGTAAACGCGTACCCTCACCACCGCACCAAGGCCGAACCCCACGTGAAGCCCGAGCCGAACGCCACCATGCACAACAGGTTTCCGCGCTCGAGCCGTCCATCGCGCACCGCTTCGGCGAGCGCGATCGGAATCGTGGCGGCCGTGGTGTTTCCGTAGCGCTCGATGTTGTCGACCAGCTTCTCCTCGGGGAGCCCCAAACGACGCTGGACCATCTGGGATATCCGCCGGTTGGCCTGGTGCGGGATCAGCAGGTCGATGTCTTCCGTGCCGAGGCCGTTGGCCGCCAATGCCTCCTGGACCGCCTCCGGCATGCGCACGACGGCGTGCTTGAAGACCTCCCGACCCACCATGCTCGGGTAGTGCCGTGCCTCCGCGAGCATCTCGGCGTCGATCCGTGGATGATGCTTGCTCGACTCGAACTCGGCCCAGAGGACCTCGGCGTAGCGCCCGTCGGCGTGGATGTGCGTGGAGAGCACCCCCCGCCCTTCGTCCTCGGTCGCGCGGAGCACCGCGGCGCCCGCGCCGTCGCCGAAGAGGACGGCCAGATCCCGCCCCCGCGTGGTGAGATCGAGACCCGTGGAATGGATCTCGACCCCCACCAGGAGGATGGTCCGATACTGGCCCGAGCGGATGAACGCGTCGGCGACGGAGAGACCGTAGAGGAAGCCCGAGCACTGCGCGCGCACGTCCAGCGCCGGCACACCCGCGAGGCCGAGCTCCCGCTGGAGGAACACGCCCGTGCCGGGAAAGAAGTGGTCGGGGCTCAGGGTCGCCAGCACGATCGCGTCGACCTCGGAGCTCTCCAGGCCGGCCGCCTCGAGCGCGTCCTCGCTCGCCCGGCGGGCCATTTCTGCCCCGCTCATGCCGGGAGAGATCCAACGCCGCTCCCGAATCCCGGTACGTTCGACGATCCATTCGTCGGACGTGTCCATGAGGTGCGTCAGCTCTTCGTTCGTGACGACGCGCTCGGGAACGTAGAAGCCGGTTCCGACGATAGCGCTGTGAGGCACGGGACCTCCGGCGGGAGAGGATTGATCTGGAGAAAGTGGATTAGGGATCTCGGACCCGTGGCGGCCCCTTCGGGTACATCCTCGCCCCCTGGAACCGAAGCCGGGGAGCTCCGAAGAGTCCATGGCGTCCGAGGAAAGATAGAACATGAGCGACCCGACAATCCAATGCCGCCGGTGCGGCAAGGAAGCCCCTCCCCTGCCCAAGCCACCGTTCCGTAGCGACTTGGGCGACCGGATCGTGCGGGAGATCTGCACCAACTGCTGGCAGGACTGGCTCCAGCACCAGACGCTGCTCATCAATCACTACGGGCTCGATCCCAGGGATCCGAAGTCCAAGGCGTTCCTCTACGGGCAAACCGAGCAGGTGCTCTTCGGCGAGGGGACCGCCGAGCAGGTCGACACGACCCAGCAGGGCAACATCGAGTGGTAGCGCGCGGGCCGCAGGGTCCGTCCACGCGCCCGGCGTAGCCCCCGCCTCTCCGCCCGACCCGCCCCCTCAGCCGGATCCGGGCGCCGCACTCCCTCCCGTCCTGCTGCCATCCAGTCCGAGCGCCACCGCGCACTCGGTGCCCCAGTCGAGCCGAACCAGCAACTGCGGGGGCATACGCGCCAAGACGTGGACCGCGCCCGGACAATGTGACTCGAGCAGGTTGAGCGCCTCCCCGTGGATCTCGCCACCCTGCTCGAGGAGCACGTGATCGACGCCCGCCGCCCACCACGTCTCGAGCTGTTGGCGCGGTGTGCCCCACACGGGGACGGACCCGTCGTCCGTCCGGGGCGCGAAGCGGGCGCTCGGAACGACCTCCCAGCCGCCGTGCAGATGCAGGGCCGCCCAGAACTCCGGCGCCCCCACCACCGCATCGGGCCCCACCGTGCGCTGGAGCGCCTCCACGGCCGTGGCCAGTCGCTGCGCGCGTACCCGATAGGGGTTGGCGGGCCATCCGCGGCTGATGCGACCCGCCGAAACGGTGCTGTATGCCGCGACCCACACGAAGGCCGCGGCCACGAGCGCTACGCGCGGCCCCCGAGCCCTCGCGTACCGAAGCAGATCCAGCGCCCCAACGGCCAGCGCCACGACCACCAGAGGGTGCACCGGCACCGCGAGTCTCCGGTCGAGGTACGGCCAGAGCGTCACCATGGCCAGGTAGGCGCCCAGAATCCACGGGATCGGTGGAAAAAGACGCGCCAGACGGAAGATGCCCACGAGGGCCACGGCCACCAGAGGCACGGCCGCGACCCAAATTGCGTTGCCGTGCGCGCCCGGGACCAGGAACGACACAACCTCGCCCACCACGCCCAGCAACTGGTGGGGCAGCCCTCTCAGGAACGCGATCGGGGCTCCGAGCGTCTCGGCCTCGAGCCATCCACCGTACGGTCCGAGCAGGTCCCGCAGAGTCGGGGGAATGGCCCGAGCCTGGCGCCCGGCCACGATGCTCCACCCGATCACCACCACCGCCGCCGGCGCCACGACCGCCAAGGCCCGGCGCACGCGCCGACGCCAGAGCAGCGCGACGCCGACACCGACCACCACCGCCAGACCGGCCTCCCGTGTCAGTACCAGGGCCACGAGCAGGCACGCCAACGGAATCCACCCGCCGGGGCGCTCGGGATCCTCGGCCGGCTTCCACGCGGCCAGAGCGGCGGCGAGGAGCGCGACGAAGAGCGGCTCGGAGAGCGGGATCAGGGCAACCCGCCACAGGTCGGCCGAGAGGAACGCGAGGGCCGCCACGGCCAGCGCGCGATTCCTCGACAGCACGCCGCTCCGCACCAACGCCCAGGCCAGCAGAGGTCCCGCGGCCGCGAGGAACGCGAGGTTGAGGAGCTCCGCTACGAGCGTCACCGACCCCAGCGTACCGAAGACGAGCCAGAGGAGCCCGAGGAGCCCGGGATAGCCCGGAGGGAACTTCACGGCCGGCGGACGGCCGGGTACCCCGGCGTAGCGCAGCCCCCCTCCCTCACCGAGCGATCGTCCGACCAGCATGTACACGCCGTCGTCGTGCCATACGCCGGCGGGAATCGGTTGCCACGCCGTCAGCCCCACCCCGAGCAGCACGCAACCGAGCAGCAGATACGGCCACGCCTGCGCGATCGACCGGCCGGGGGTGGTCTCCGGCACCGTACGCTCAGCCACCCGAGTAGATGAGCTCGACCACCACCTGGCCCACCATGCCGAGCGTACGCGCGCTCATGTGGTCCGGCGTGTCCTGGAGCGTGTGCCAGTATCGGTTGTTCGGTCCGTACTGGAAGTCGATGACATCGATGGTCGGGAGGCCCGCCTGCAACAGCGGGATGTGGTCGTCGTAGAGCGACGGGCCGACGCGGTCCGGGAAGTACTCGCCGTACCCCAGCCTGGCCGCGGCACGCCAGAACTTGTGCACGACGATGGGTGCGGCCTGCGCCGAGTTGGACTCCACGGGAAAGTCGGGATCGGCGTCGCCCACCATGTCGAGCAGGACCCCGTAGACCGGACGCGAGAGCGAGTCCAGGGAGTTGGCGTAGCGCGTCGCGCCGAGGAACATCTCCTCCGTGCCGGGGCCGTAGTCCTCCCCGTCCACGAAGAGGAGGTCGATCCCCATGGGCGGCGCGGTGTCGGCCAGCAAGCCGGCGAGCTCCAGGAGGACGGCCGTGCCCGATCCGCCGTCGTTCGCTCCCGGGATGGGCTTGTCCCGATCGGCCGAGTCCGGGCTCTGGTCGGCCTGCGGCCGTGTGTCCCAGTGCGTCAGGAAAAGGATGCGCCGTGTCTGGTCGGGCCGGAACCTCGCCAGAACGTTGGTGAGGTGCAGCGTCTCGCCCGTGGGTGTCTGGTGGGCGAAGGTGTCGACCTGGACCTCGTCGGCCACCGAATCCAGCCGCGCGATCATCCAGGCCGCCTGCGCCGCGTGGCCCGGCATGCCCGGCACGCGGGGGCCGAACGCGACCTGCGTGTCGACCAACGCCATCGCCTTCTGGCCATCGAACGTGGGCTCGCCGGGGGTGGGGCCCTGCTCGTTGTCGGGCAAGGAGCACGCCGAGGCCCAGAGCAGGCCGACGGTAATCGGCGCGGCGAATCGGAGAAGGACGCGGAAGCGGAGGGTGCGCATGCGAACGGGGTCGAGGGGGGGAAAGCATCCGACCCGGAAATGTCACCGGCGAATGCGGTGGGGGCAATGTCGGGCCTGGGAGGCGGCGTGTAGCGTGGCCGGGTTCGCTCTTCCCACCCCAAAAACAACGCGCCGCCTCGGTCCCTTGCGGGAGCGAGACGGCGCTGCACGGCGGGAGGGCCGCGAAGAAGTGTCGATGATAATAATTCTTAAGAAACGGTCACGCCACCCCCGAGCGAGAAACCCTCCACCGCCGGAACCGGCTCGGGGGTCAGGAGGAGGGCCCGGCCTCCATGGCCTCCTCGATGATCCGCAGGACGTCCGCGGTGGAGCTGGGCTTGGGGATCACGAACCGCGCGTCGCTGAGAGCCCCGGAGAGAATCGGGTCGGACGTGGCGTATCCGGTCGTGTACACCACCGCCATCTCGGGGTGGACCTGGCGGAGACCCTGGGCCACCGACGCGCCCCATCCGTCCGGGAGATTGACGTCCATGAGCAGCACGTCGATGGGCTCGGTGAACGCCTCGATGAACCAGATGGCCTCTTCCGCCGTACCCGCTTCCAGGACTCGGTAGCCGTTCCTGCGCAGCAGATTGGACCAGACGTTGCGGACGGCTTCTTCGTCATCGACGAAGAAGACCACCGGGGGCCGCTTTCCGGTTCCTGATGTATCCGAAGGATCACTCATACCCCACCTCACTCGCGCATCCCGGGTCACGCCACGCTCGGCCACCGCGCTGGCCGGAAAAAGCCGTCGCCGCCCGGACGCGGCTACCGTTCGTGGCGTCGCCCTTATGCATACGGAAACACTGCAATGTGTTGACCAAGCGATGGCGTCGCAATCAAAGCCTTTTTGTCGTCATCCTTTCACGATCCAGCTGTCCGGTCCGGCCGGCACGTCGCCCACCCCCGCCCGCGCCACCGCGTGGCGGGCATCGACGAGCGCCCGGGAGAGCCGGGCCACACGTCCATAATCGATGGTGGTATGGTCGGTGACGATGACCACCGCGTCGGCCTCCGAGAGCGCCTCGTCCGTCAACGGCACGGACTCGAGTTCCCGGTCGTCCTCCCTCCAGACCGGCACGAAGGGATCGTGGTAGTCCACCTCGGCGCCATCGGCCTCCAGGAGCTTCATGACATCCAGCGCGGGCGACTCACGCACATCGTCGATGTCGCGCTTGTAGGCTACGCCGAGCAGGAGCACCCGAGAGCCGTTCACCGCCTTGCGGCTCCGGTTCAGCGCCTGGCGCACCTTGCCCACCACGAAGAGTGGCATCTCGGCGTTGATCTCCGACGCCAGCTCCACGAACCGGGTCTTGTAGTTGAGGGTCCGCATCTTCCAGGACAGGTAGTGCGGGTCCACCGGAATACAGTGTCCGCCGAGGCCCGGCCCCGGAGTGAACTTCATGAACCCGAACGGCTTGGTCGCGGCCGCTTCGATGACCTCCCAAACGTCCACCCCGAGCCGGTCGGCGATGATCGCCGTCTCGTTCACGAGCCCGATGTTCACGGCCCGGAACGTGTTCTCCAGGATCTTCGTCAGCTCCGCGGCCTCAGCCGACGACACCGCCACCATCGTGTCGATGAACCGCCGGTACAGCGCCGCCCCGACCTCCGAGCACACGGGCGTCACGCCCCCGATGACCTTGGGCGTATTCTTCGTCTGCCAGGTCGGGTTACCCGGATCGACGCGCTCCGGGCTGAAGCAGAGGAAGAAGTCCTCGCCCACCTTCATGCCCGCGCGCTCCAGCGCGGGGAGCATGATCTCCCGAGTCGTGCCGGGATAGGTGGTGGACTCGAGCACCACGAGCTGGCCCGGCTGCAGCGCCGCGGCCACGGATTCGGTAGCCGCCAGGATGAACGAGACGTCCGGGTCGCGCGTCTTGGAGAGCGGCGTCGGCACGCAGATGGAGACGGCGTCGCACTCGGCCAGCCGACCCATGTCGGTGGTAGCCTCGAGGAGACCCGCTTCGCGGAAGCGCGCGACCTCCTCCGAGGGCACGTCCTGGATGTGGGAGCGGCCGGCGTTGACGCCGTCGACCACGGACTGGTTGAGGTCGAGGCCCAACACCTTGATCCCGCCGGCCTCCGCGTGGGCCGCGTCGACACAGAGGGGGAGGCCGACGTAGCCCAGGCCGACGACGCCCAGGGTGATCTGGCCGGTGCTGAAGCGCTCGATGGGAGGCTTGGTCATGGAAGCGGCTTGGTGGGAGGTGGAGTGACTGCGGCTCAACGGTACCGTCCCGCATCGGGGCCAGCAAGACGACGGAGCGAAGGATGGCCCGAACACCAAGGTCGCCCGTTGCGGAGCGCGCGCAAATCCTGTTGGGTGCATCCAACATTCCCCTCCACCCCGTCAACGGGTGATGTCCCGAGCTCCAACCGGATGCGCGGGTCACGCACTTCCTCAGACCGTTGCCGTCCAACCACTTGCTCGATTCACCTCGAGCGATTGTCCGCTCTCATGCGCCCCGATCGAGTGGCAGGCGCACGAATTGCATCGCCAAAACGATGTTGCACGATGTCCATCGCGGTCCGACCGACGCTCCACGAGGGCGAAAGGTATTCCATGAGGCGTTCACTCCACTCGGTTCTTCTGGCGGTCCTGATCCTGGCGCCGACGTCCCTGCTTGCTCAGGACGTCCTGCCCCGACCCTTCGCCTCCCAGGAACACCTGAAGCTCACCGGCGTGGGCGATGGTGTCGTCGCGAGTTGGGCGGGCGTCTACATCGGACCGTACGACGGGAAGATCACGTCCGGAGACCCGACGATCCCACAGCTCTCGCTCTACTGCGTCGATTACGCGCACGACGTGAGAACCGGCGACAACTGGGACGTCAACGTCACCAACATCGGGGGCGCCGGCCCGGACCTGAGCAACACCTTCGCGAACGATCTCACGAAGTACCGGGAAGCGGCGTTCCTCGCCTCCCTCTTCAGCTCCTGGAACTCCTATACGGGGCTCACGTACGGGAGCGGCACTTCGTTCGGTACCAAGAGCGCCGTCTATTCCGGCATCCACGCCGCCATCTGGAGGATCATGGCGGAGGGTACGAGCCAGGCGTTCCCGTACGGGTTCTCGGGCCTCAACGCCGATCTCGCCCAGGCCATGTCCGAGCCGTTCTACGGCATGGCGAATTCGGCGGCGAGCGCCAAGTTCTCCGGGACGGGGATGACCTTCAACGAATGGTCGGTCCTCTCCGACGTGAACGGCAACGTGCGGGACGCCGGGCAGGAGTACCTCGTGCGCACCACCACGGTGACCCCCGAGCCCGAGACCTACGTCCTTCTCCTCACGGGCTTGCTCATGCTGCTGGGCGTGAGCCGCCTGCGCCGGAGGCAGTCGACCAGCATCGCCTGAAGCGACGCCAACGCGAGGGGACAGGATGGGGGTGCGGGTCCACGGACCCGCACCCCCGATTCTTTTAAGGACCGTGCCCCATCCGCGTCCAGCAAACCCCGAGCCCGGGTTCTCGTCACGATGAAATCCAACACCCCCTCGCCGTCGTCGTGGAGCGTTGTCGCTCTGTATCTCTTCGGCGTGCTGCTCTTCTTCTGGCCGTTCACCGACCTCGTGACCAACGCGCTGCCGCTCCAGCCGGGCAACCTCCAGTGGCGCTATGGCTTCGCGGGTCTCATGGCCGCCTATCTCAACACGCCGACGCTCGGCCTGGTGCTCCTGACGATCCTGGCCTACTGGCTCCGTCACACCAGAACGCTCCGGGTTCTATCCGCGTTCGAGATCCTGATGGCCGTGGGGCTCATCGTGGTGATGGCCACCTTCGCGCTCGACCTCGTCCAGGTGCGGGCCTCCCGTCCTCAGGCCTCGCAGGGGGTCGTGCTGGCCGGCGGTCTCATCGCCATCCTCAAGCACTTCTCGGCCGCGACCGTGCTGGGCCTGCTGGGAATCGGGAGCTGGAGGACCGCGAGCCGGTTGGCGGCGCGAGCGTCGAAGGACGCGAGCGAGCACGCCGGCGTCGTGATGAAGCAGAGGAAGGACAAGCCTCGCCCGTCAGGGTCTTCGAGCTGAGGGATGACGGCGGCCCGATCCGGGGGGAGGGCCGGGGGGTCGCGTCAGCGGCCGATCCGCACGCCCAGCAAAAGGGTCGAAGCGATGATGATGCCGTACCGGGCCACGGAGCCCCAGATGCTCTTCGTCTGCGCAGGCAGGACGATCTGATCACCGGCCTGCAGGCTGAGCTGGTCCAGGGTCCGCCCCGACCGCATTGCGGTCTGCAGCTCCTGGCCCTGGTAGATGACCTTGGTGCCGCGTTCGATGCGGAGGTCCTTGAGATCGGCACTGGAGCTCGGGCCGCCCGCGTTCATGATCGCCTCGGAGACGAGGATGTCCGTGGGCACCACGTAGTAGCCGGGTCTTCCGACCGCCCCCTGCACCGACAGCCGCATGAGGCCCCGGGCGTGCACCACCGGGTCGCGGATCATCTTGCCGAGCTCTTCGGTCAGATAGTCCGTGATCTCGGAGCGCAGAACACCCTTGAGGGAGATGTCCCCGAACAGCGGGAGGGTGATCTTCGGACCCGGCTCCACCGCCACGGAATCCGGCAGGTTGGGCTGTCCCTGGACGGAGAGGACGACCCGATCACCTGGCTGGAAGTCGCCGTTCTGGAGGCGGTCCTGCACCCGCTGCGCCGCCGACCGGATCTCGTCCTTGATCCGGCCCGAGTACGCCGGAGACTCCAAGGCCGCCTGGTATTGCTGGAGCAGCTTCGTGAGGTCGGCACGGGAAAGCATGGCCCCGCCCGACGCGGTCGCGTCCAACACCTGAGCTCGGAGACCGAGGGGGGCGAGGACGGGGGCGAGAAGGCCGAGGGCGAAGACGAGTGCCCGGGTAGATTGACGGAGAGGCATAGGCGAAACGAATCTAGTCCCCGAACCGCGGGGGGTAAAGCCGGAGCGCTCCCGATCCGTCGAATGCGCACGTGCAACAAGGTAGGGGTATCGATGCCACACATTGCGGGTCCGGCCCCTTCCTCCCGTCGACCCCCGATCGTGGCGCTTTCCCCCATGGCAGCAGGCATAACCGCCGACGGAACCCCAGCCCCGCCATTCCTAGCATTTTTCTTGCATCTGTCCATGACGATTCCACGTGCACTGCATCCGACGGATGCCCGCCCCAGGGCCAGTCCGCACCCCCAACCCAGATCAAGACGAACCCCCAAGGACTGCCGATGCCCCAGCTCCAGGAAGGCCTGGTCAACACCGTGCTCATTGTGGATGACCAGGAATGGACGATTCGCTCGGTGGAGAGCATCCTTCGCCCGCGGGGCTATGCCGTCGTGAAGGCCTACACCGGGCGGCAGGCGCTCGAGCTGGCCAGCAAGACGGAGCCGGACATGGGGATCGTGAGCTTCCACCTGCCCGACATGGACGGGATCGATGTCGTGCGCGATCTACGCAGCCGGGACATCGTCAGTCCCGTCACGCCCATGCTCATGGTCAGCACGAACCGGGTGGGACGGGCGGAGCGGCTCGAGGCGTTGGATGCCGGCGCGTGGGAGATCCTCCATCATCCGCTCGACCCCGCCGAGCTGATCCTCCGGCTGGAGAACCTCGTCCGGGCCAAGCACGAGGGGGACCGGCTCCGCCGGGAGATCATCACCGATCTGACCACGGGCCTCTACAACGTCCGGGGGGTACTTCGCAGGGCCAAGGAGATCGGAGCCGACTCGCTCCGCTCCGGTCGGCCGATGGCCTGCATCGCCGTCGGACCGGCCTGGTCTTCGGAGCGGGTCGAGACGGAAACGTCCAGCGTACCGGAGCCGCCCTTGATGGAGTTCCTTCCCGGAGCCGCCCACGCCGTGCGTTCGGCGGTGAGGGAGTCCGACGCCGTTGGACAGATGGGACCGTCGGAGTTCGTCATCGTCGCCTCGGGTCTCGACCAGGCGGGGGCCACCCGGCTCGCCGACCGAATCCTGGAGAACCTGCAGCGCACCCCGCCGCCCAAAGACGCCGGGTCATGGATGCCGGGACAGGCGCCGGTGCCGCTGCGGGCGGGCGTCTACGTGACGCCCGAGCACGACACCGTGGACCCGGAGCATCTCCTGTCGAGGGCGACGATCGCCCTGCGCCGGGCCCAGGTAGCGGCGAACGGCAACTTCAAAGTGGAGTCGTTCGACGCCTGAGCCGGCCTAGTCGGCGTCGTCTGCCGATTCCTTCGCTCCCGCCTGAGCCGAGAGAAGCCGCGAGTTGTCGTACGCGCCCTCCTCCTGCTGCTGGTCCTCTTCCGACTGCGTGTGGTATCCGGGCAGGTAGGAGCTGTAGTACCTGTAGTACGACCCCTTCGGCTCCACGTCGTTGAGGATCGCCCCCAGCACCCGGACCGGAAGCCGGGAGAGCGTGTCGAGCTTGGCCACGGCCAACTGCTTGTCGGTGGAGCCCGTCCTGAGCACCACCGCCAGGTTTCCCGCCAGTCCGCTGAGCACGAGCGTGTCGGCTCCCGCCGCGAGCGGTGGGCAGTCGATGATGATGACGTCGAAGGCCCGCTTGAGCGTCCCGAAGAACGAGGCCATCCGGTGCGACGCGAGCAGCTCGGGGGTGGTCGAGCCACGGGTCCCGCATCCGATGAACTCGAGGTGCTCGTAGGGCGTCTTCTGGATGATGTCGCCCCCGGTGCGGTCGAGCAGGTAGTCGGTCAGGCCCGGCTTCCGCTGCGTGCCGAGGAGCCGGTGCGCGTCGCCCCGCCGGGTGTCGGCGTCGATGAGCAGCGTTCGCCGTCCCATCTCGGCGAAGGCCACCGCCAGGTTGGTGGCGACGAGCGTCTTGCCCTCCTCCGCCGCCGGGCTGCCGATCGCGAGCACGACGGGGCCCGCGCTGCCGTGGGCGAACGACACCTGGACCCGTAGCTCGCGGAAGGCCTCGACCACCTGAGCGGCGTTGTCCTCGGAGTTCTTGCTGGCCACGGGCCGGATCCGTGGGATCGAGCCGAGGATCTCCAGCCCGAATTCGCTGTCCACCTCCTCGGCGTACTGGATCTTGCGGTTCATGAGGTCCAGGAGGATGGCCAGAGCGACGGCCGCGCCGAGGCACCCGAAGAGGATCATGATCGCGAACCGGAGGCGCTGGTCGCTCGTGGGCACCTGGGGTACCGTGGCCCGGTCCAGGATCTGGACGTCCGGGATCGTGCCCGCGGAGGCCAGCTGAGCGGTCTCCACTCTGCTGCGCAGGTCGTTGTAGAGGGTCTCCTGGATGCTGACCCGGCGGCGCAGCCTCGCTTCTTCGATGGTCCGGGGCGGGATCTGGGTGAGCTCGCCCGAAGCCGAATCCACCATCGTCGCCAGGCGCGTCACCTTCGTGCCCATCTCGGTGATGAGCGCGCTCGTCATCCGGGGAATGCTCTGGTGCTCGAGCGTGGCGATGCGCTTGAGCAGATCCTGGATGGGTGGATACTCGTCGGTGAAGTTGTTGCGCAGGGCGCGCAGCTGCGAGCGGAGCTGCACCAGCTCGTCGAGCGCCTGCTTCAATTCGGAGGAGTTGTTCACCTCGGGAACCGCCTCCAGCGACTCGATCCGTACGCTGCCCTGGGAGAGGGAGTCCACGGCCCGCCTGAGCTGCTCGCGGTCGTGCCGGGTCTGCTCGAGGTCCACCTTCATCTGGAAGTATCGGTCGTAGACGGGCCTCTGCGTGATCTCGAGTCCCGGAGCGATCGGCGTGCTGGCGTCCGAGGGCAGCGTGATCGTCTTCACGCGGAAATCTTCCAGGTTCCGCTCCGCATCCTTGAGCGCCTCCTCGGTGCTGCCGAGCTGATCCTGCAGGATCTTGAGCTGGGCGTCCAGCTTGGCCCGCTTGAGCCGCGCGGCCACCTCCACGTACTGATCCATCACCGCGTTCAGCACCCGAGCGATCTTCGTCGGATTCGGCCCCGAGAGCGACAGCGAGATGAAGTTCCCGTTCTTGTCCATCCCGGTACGCACCTGGTCCTGGAGGGTGCGGGACGCGTCCCGGGGGCTCTCCACCCGGAAATGGACCTCGGCCCCCGCGTCGAACGCCGAGGGCCCGGGCTTCCAGAGGAAGCCCTGGGACGTTCCGATGGAATCGCCGAGGGTGCCCCTCTGGATCACCGCGCCGCCGTCCGCGGAGAGCGTGAACCGGCGGCCGTCCGGAGCGACTTCGAGGACGTACGAGCCCGGCGCGAAGCGGTCCGCGAGGCTGAACGAGTCGAAGGCGGGCGCCTGCTCCGGCGGCACGGAGAGGTACAGATGCTGGGACACCGCCACCGGATCGAGCACCGCGTACGAGCGGAGCAGGTCGATCCAGGCCGAGGACTGGAGAAGCTCTCCCTGCTGGATCGGACCGACGTCTCCGGCGTTCCCTCTCTGGTCGACCTGAACCCAGACATGTCCGTCCGCGGTGTACTGGACGCTGAGGAACGTGTACGCCCCCGCAGCCCCCGCCGCTCCCAAGATGAGCGCCACCACCAGCATCCATTTCCGCCGCCAGACGGCCCACAGGTACCGCTGCAGGTTGGCGCTACTTCCTCCCCGTTCGCGGTACGGCTCGTCGTCGTAGGCGAACTCCACTCCCCCGGCGGGAACCGAGGGCACGAGCCCACCCGACCGGGAGCGCTCGTCCGATGGAGGCGTGGGAGGAATCAGGTTGTCGTGAGGCATCTGGCGCAGAGGGTCTCCGTTCGTCCGGAACCAACAACCTTGTGTTCGGCCGGGTTCGGACAAACGTTTCAATGATGGCGTTGCCGGCCCGGGCATCTGGATGCTCGGGGCTCGTGCCCATGGTCACCATGGACGGCACGCCGTGGATCTTCAACATTCTATTGCTGGGACGTCCGGCACAAGCTTCATTACACGTCCGAGGCCAACACAATGCCAGCGCCCCCCCCAGTCGCTCGCGCGGCGAGCCGTCTTCACCACCAGCGATCAACGGGCCCCATGTTCGCAACACCTCCCGCCGAGCCCGCATACGACCTCGTGGCTCTCGATGAAGAGCAGCGCTCCTCCATCGAGGTGCTGATCGTCGATGACGAGCATTCGCTGAGGGAGAGCTGCGCGTCACTGCTCAACACCGAAGGCTTTCAGGTCACGGTGTCCGGGAGGGGGAGCGAGGCCCTGGAGCTCGTCCAGCGTCAACGCTTCGACATCCTGGTCCTGGACCTCTACATGACGCAGGCGTCCGGGCAGCAGATCATGCGGGCCGCGCTGGAGTTCTCGCCGGATTCGTTGGTGATCGTGATGACCGGGAACCCGAGCGTGGAATCCAGCATCGCGGTCTTGCGGGAGGGCGCCTGGGACTATCTGCCCAAGCCGTTCTCCGCCAGCCACTTCCAGGTTCTCATCGGCCGGGCGGCACATGCCGTCGTGGTCGCGAGGGAGAGCCGGAAGGCCAACGAGAAGAGCAACGGAAAGGGCGCCGACCCGACGCAGTTCAGCGCCGGCAACGAGGTGCTTCTCGGGCAGAGCAAGGCGTTCCGCGACCTCCTGGACACGGCACGCATGGTGGCGGGCACCGATGCCTCGGTGTTCCTGACCGGCGAAAGCGGTTCGGGCAAGGACGTCATCGCCCACTACATCCACGCCCACAGCCGGCGCCGAAGCCGGCCGCTGATCTCCCTCAACTGCGCGGCCATGCCGGAGCACCTCCTCGAGTCGGAGATGTTCGGCCATGTCGAGGGGGCATTCACCGGCGCGGTCCGGGAGAAGCCCGGACTGCTGGAGGTGGCCAACGGGAGCGCGCTCTTCCTCGACGAGCTCACCGAGATGCCCTTGCCCATCCAAGCGAAGCTCCTCCGGGTCATCCAGGACGGAGTCGTGCGCCGCGTGGGGTCCACGAAGACCGACGCGGTGGTCAATGTTCGCTTCATCGCCGCCACCAACCGTGATCCGGTCGGGGCGATCCGGGACGGTCAGCTACGGAAGGACCTCTTCTACCGTCTGAGGGTGGTTCCCCTCAACGTGCCGCCGCTCCGCGAGAGACGCGAGGACATTCCGCTCCTCGCCACCTACTTCCTCGAGCGGTTCTGGCGACAGCATCGCGAGCCCGTGGATTCGATTCCGACGCTGTCCGACGGGGCCATGAAGACCCTGTTGAACGCCTCGTGGCAAGGCAACGTCCGCGAGCTCCGCAACGTGATCGAGCACATGGTGGTCCTCGCGGCGCCGGGAGCCGAGATCCAGGCCAGGGAGATCCCGTTCATGGACGACCTGGAGATGGAGGACGGGGGCGAGACCCTCATTCCCCCATCCCTCCTGGGACTGGATTATCACACCGCGCGCGAGCGCGTGTTGGCCGACTTCGAGAGCGCTTATATTCGGCATGTCGTCGCCATGTCGGACGGCAACATCTCGGACGCGGCCCGCCTCGCGCAGGTGGATCGCACCACGCTGTACCGCCTCATGGAGAAGCACGGCACGCGTCGGTCCGAGCTGTTGCGCGACGACGAACTGGACGCGCAACCGCTCCACTAGGGGCGCCGGGAGGCACGATGCGACAACGCGCCGAGGTGGATTCCTCGGCCCGAGCCCTTCTCGTCAAGGCGGTGTCGCGCCTCCTGGAACGGGCCGGCGATCTCGCCGAGGCCGATCCGACGGACCGGGACGAAATCGAGGAGAGGCTGGAGGCCCTTTCCGGGTCCGTCGGCCGCATTCTCGACGGTGACGGGCCGGTCGAGACGAGCGGGGGCTTCGTCTCGACCCCCGCGGGCATCCGACTGATCCACGTGCTCCGGGCCGAGGTCCTCGATCTGGAGGTGCCACCGGCATCGGCCGCGGGCGTCCTCACGCTGCTCCGGGCCATCGAGCGCCTGCTCCAGGCGGTGACCGTAGACGACCCCGAGGACCTCCGGGCCTTGATGGCGCGGCCCGACGCCTTCCAGCTCCTCCTGGAGATCGCGCACGACCTCCGTTCTCCGCTGACCTCGATTCTATTCCTGTCGGAGACACTCCGCGGAAGGCACAGCGGGGAGCTCAACGAGATCCAACGCGGCCAGCTCGGTCTGATCTACAGCGCGGCCCTCGGCCTGGCCTCCATCACGTCCGACGTGATGGACCTGGCCCGCGACGAGGAGTGGTGGGCCGACCAGGGATCGGAGAGCTACTCCGTGCAGGACGTCCTCCAGGGCGTGGAAGAGATCGTCCGGCCGATGGCCGAAGAGAAGCAGATCGATCTGCTTCTGTCGCCTCCGAACCCCCACTACGACCACGCGTGGGGCCATCCGGTCGCGCTGAGCCGGGTGCTGCTCAACCTGACCACGAACGCCATCAAGTTCACCGACAAGGGATTCGTGGAGGTGGGCGCGAAACGCAACGGGCACCGACGCATGGAGTACTTCGTCCGCGACAGCGGGCGCGGCATCACGCCCGAGGGCCAGAGCGAGATCTTCCAACCGATGAAGAGGCGGCAGGGAGGCGGCGGTCAGTTCTTCTCGGGGTCGGGGCTCGGCCTCTCCATCGCGCGTCGGATCTTGCGCTCGATCGGCTCGGATCTCCAATTGGAGAGCGCGCCGGACTGGGGTTCCAGGTTCTTCTTCGTGGTCGACACCCTGCCCATGGGCTGAGGCTGCCGATCCTCGGACCCGCCCGACCGCTTCGCCCGCGCCGAATGGATACACGTTCGTGACCGGTTCAGGCCTTGACCCGGGTGCGCGGCGGAGCCCCCCGACGCAAAGTGTTGGATCAATCCTACAAACGTAGACCCGCGTCCACAGAAACATCCCCTCACGGAAACCATCCGGCGCGGCGCCAAAGTCCATAAGGCGCTGTAACACAAGCACTTCAACGACTTCGACACCCTGCCCTCGGGACGAGCACGGCCTTTGCACCCAAGGGACGGCACACAGCCAAATGTGTCCACCCCCCCAAAGTCAGCAAGGAGACCCAAGGCCGTGACCCCGCCCCTCCCAGCGAGCACCGGCTATGCCGATCCCGAGTCGCGAATGTTCGCGCCTCTGGCCGGTGCCAGGTCCCGCCCTCACCTCGAGCTCCATGTACAGAACGGAAGCCGGCGGCGTGCGTCGGATCACGCTGCCCGCGACCGCGCTTGCAGGATCCTGAACGTGTCCGTGGCCATCGTCGGCCTCGTCCTTTCCGCCCCGTTCATGCTCGTCATCGCGGCGCTGATCAAGCTCACGTCGCCCGGCCCCGTCATCTTCAAGCAGCCCCGCGTGGGCCTGGACCGGCGCAGCAGCGCGGACCGGCGCCGCTTCAACCGTGCCGAGCGTCCCGGCCGCCCCCAGCGGCGCGGCAAGGACCGTGGTGGTCGGATCTTCACGATGTACAAGTTCCGGACCATGCGCTCGGATCACGGCAGCCCGCAGGTATGGGCGTCCCAGGACGACCCGCGCATCACGCGCGTCGGACGGTTCCTTCGCGCTACCCGCCTGGACGAGCTTCCGCAGCTCTTCAACGTGCTGCGTGGCGAGATGAACATCGTCGGGCCGCGCCCGGAGCAGCCGGAGATCTTCGACGAGCTCAGCCAGAACGTCGGAGACTACCGTCACCGGCAACGCGTGCTTCCCGGGATCACCGGACTGGCGCAGGTGAGCATGGGCTACGACCGGTCCGTCGATGACGTGCGCCGGAAGGTCGGCCTCGACCTCGAGTACATCCGGCGCCGCTCCGCGCTCGAGGACCTGACGATCATGGCGAAGACCATGCCGGTGATGGTGTTCCGGAGGGTGTGGATGTAGTGTTGTCCGTATGAGCGACCAGAGCATCGCACCCGGAGAATCACGAGTCTCCGACAAAGCCCCCATCGTTCTGGGGGCTTTGTTTTTCACCTGGCTCTTCTGGGAGCCGGCCGCCACGCTGCTGCGCGACTGGTGGAGCGATCCGGAGGCGGCGCACGGCCTCCTCCTGGGTCCGCTCGCCGTCTACCTGGCGTACCGGTCCGGGTTCGCGGAGCAAAGACGACCCCAACCCGTGCTGGGAGCACTCGTGCTCACCGGGGCGGTCCTGCTCCGGATCGTGTCCGGGCTCGCCGCCGAGCTCTTCACGATGAGGATGTCGCTCATGGGCGCCGGCGCCGCGTTGGTGATCTTCGCCTGGGGACTCCCCCAGATCCGGCGCTGGTGGCTTCCGATCGCCCTCCTCGTTCTGTCGGTGCCGATTCCCGCGGTGGTCCTGTCCACGGTGGCGCTTCCGCTCCAACTCCGGGCTTCGGCCCTGGGCGCGGCGCTTCTGCGGTGGCGGGACGTGCCGGTCCAGCTCTCGGGCAACATCATCCACCTCCCGGGCCGCTCCCTCTTCGTGGCCGAGGCATGCTCGGGTCTCCGTTCGCTCACCGCCCTGCTGTCGCTCGGGGTGCTGATGGGTGGGCTCTGGCTCACGGCTCCGGTCCTGAGGGTGCTGCTTCTCATGGTGACGATTCCCGTGGCGATGCTCATCAACGGGATCCGCGTCTTCCTGACGGGGTTCCTCGTCTTCTTCGTGAGCCCCACCGCCGGCGACGGCTTCATGCATCTGACCGAGGGGTGGGTCATGTTCGTCATCGCCTTCGGGATCCTCGGCGGCGTCACCTGGGCCCTCACGGTGACGGAATCGGGTCTGCGAACGCTCCGGTCGCGCGCCTCTTCCCCGGTGGCGACGTGAAGAGGCGAGGCAGAAGGTGGACGCCGGTCGCGGTCCTCGGCGTGGGCTGCCTGCTCTCGCTCGGAGCCGGGGCTCAGATCACGCCGGAGCTGAGGATGCCGCTCGCGTCGGCTCTGCCCGACACCGTCGAGGGCGTTCCGGGCATCGACGCCCAGGTGTCGGCGGGCGAGGCGGTGGTGGCCGGCTTCACCGACTACGCGCTACGCGTCTACCAGAGCCCGGACAGCGCGATCCCGGCCCCGCTGGCCTCGATCTACCTCGGCTACTACGACCACCAGACCCGCGGCCACACGATCCACTCCCCGAAGAACTGCCTGCCGGGCGCCGGGTGGGAGGTGCTCTCGGCGGGCACGGAGCCGCTGGCCGTGGCGGGTGACACGGTGAGCGTCAACCGCTACGTGCTCAAGAACGGAGAGGCCCGAGATCTCGTCCTGTACTGGTACCAGGGACGGGGCCGGGTCGCGCACGACGAGTACCTGGTCAAGTGGGACCTGCTGAGGGATGCGATTCTGAAGCGCCGCACCGACGAGGCGCTCGTGCGCATCGTCGTGCCCATCACCGGCTCCGAGGACGAGGCGCTCCAGCTCGCGAAGCGGATCGCCGTCCGGATCGAGCCCGCGGTCTACCGGGCACTCCCGGCCTGAGCCGCGAGCCTGGAGGAAGCACCTTGAGAGAGAGCGCCAGCGTCCGGCACCACTTCACCGTCGACGTGGAGGAGTACTTCCATCCCACGGTGATGGCGCCCCGCTATCCGATGGCCACGTGGGAGAGCCTGCCGCGCAGGTCGCCCGAGGTCGTGCCCCGCATCCTGGACTTTCTGGCGGACCAAGGCGTGCGCGGGACGTTCTTCGTGCTGGGATGGCTGGCCGAGCACGAGCCGGACGTGGTGCGCTCCATCGCCGCGGCCGGACACGAGCTGGCGTCCCACGGTTGGGAGCACGAGTTGGTGGCTCGGCTGGGACCCGAGGGGTTTCGCTCGTCCGTACGCCGGAGCAAGCGCGTGCTCGAAGATATCTCGGGCGAGCCGGTGCGAGGCTACCGGGCCCCGAGCTTCTCCATCCTGCCGGGGATGGAGTGGGCGTTCGACGTGCTCCTGGAGGAGGGATACACGTACGACGCGAGCCTCTTCCCGATCACGCAGCATCCCGTCTACGGATACCCCGGTGTGGAGCGGCACCCCTTTCTGCTCCGTAGACCCTCCGGCACGCTGGTGGAGGTACCGGCCGCGACGCTGCAGCTGTTCGGCAAGATCGTGCCGGCGGCGGGGGGCGCGTACTTCCGGCTGCTCCCCTACGGTCTGGTGCGCGCCGGGTTCCGGCAGGCGACCCGGGCCGGCACGCCGGGCACGTTCTACGTCCACCCGTGGGAGCTGGACGCGTGGGCCCCGGACGTGGATGCCCCGCTCCTGGACCGGGTGCGGACGTTCAGCGGGCGTGGACGCACCTGGCGCCGGCTCGCGAAGCTCTTCTCCGAGTTCTCCTTCGACCGCGTGGACCGCTCGATCGAGCCGCTCCTGGCCGAAGCCGGACGGGGGCTGGTGAACGGGAGCCCGGAGGCGTGAGCCTCAGCGTGGGTCCCGCGGCGCTGGACCAGGCGGGATGGAACGACTTCGTGCGGGGCCGACCGGAGGCCACCTACGCCCACCGGCTCGAGTGGGGCCGGGTGTTCGCCGAGTCCATGGCTCACCCCTGGCACGGTCTCGTGGCCACCGAGGGAGCGCGGTTGGAGGGTGTGCTCCCGCTCGTCGAGGTGCGGAGCCGGCTGTTCGGCCACTATCTGGTGTCGATGCCGTTCATCAACTACGGAGGCCCGGTGGGCTCGGAGCCGGCTCGCCGACTGCTGGCCGACCATGCGCGCGAGCTGGCGAAGGAGCTGGGCGCGGACCTTCTCGAGCTCCGGAACCAGGCGCCGCTGGAGGCCGAGGGCCTGGTACGGAGCGACCGGAAGATCACCGTGCTGCTCGACCTTCCCGACGATCCCGACGAGCTGTGGAAGGCACTCAAGGCGAAAGTGCGCAGCCAGGTCCGACGTCCGATGAAGGAGGACATGACCGCGGTGTTCGGTCACGAACAGCTGGGCGCCTTCTACCAGGTCTTCACCCGCAACATGCGAGACCTGGGCACGCCCGTGCTCCCGTTCCGGTTCTTCGAGGCGCTCGCCCGGCACCTGGGCGACGAGTTCATCGTTTGCGTGGTCGAGCACGAGGGGCGCGCCGTGGCGGGCGGCTGCGGGTTCGTGTTCGGTGGGGAATTCGAGCTGACCTGGGCGTCTTCCTTGCGCGAGTTGAACCGCCTGGCC
The DNA here is from genome assembly GCA_963751265.1 of uncultured Gemmatimonadales bacterium. Lineage (GTDB taxonomy): Bacteria > Gemmatimonadota > Gemmatimonadetes > Longimicrobiales > Gaopeijiaceae > SZUA-318. Next base: position 502,262 of record CAVVTU010000013.1, read on the forward strand.
CCCAACATGCTCCTCTACTGGTCGCTCATGGAGGAATCCATCCGGCGTGGCCTGTCCGTCTTCAACTTCGGCCGGTGCACGCCCGGAGGGGGCACCCACCGCTTCAAGCTGCAGTGGGGCGGTCGCGACCAGCCCCTGCCCTGGAGCCAGTGGTCGCCCTCGGGCGTCGTGAGCACCCCCTCTCCGGACAGCCCGAAGTTCCGGGCGGCGGTGGCCGTGTGGCAGCGCCTGCCACTCGCGCTCACCAACCGGATCGGGCCCATGCTCGCGCGCTCGATCCCGTAAAGTGAATCGAGAATCCCAGGCCATGTTCCGCCGACAGCTTCCCGCCTACTCCCCGCTGACCCTCCGGGGCCTGATCTCGGGCGTCGGCGGAGCCCGATCCCGGCCGCGTGAGCGGCTCGCCGAGCTGTTGGCAGGGCGGTACGGAGCGCGGCGGGTGGTCCTGACGGGCAGTGGAACCCAGGCGCTCACGCTGGCGCTGCGCGCGTCGGTGCCCGAGGACCGGGCTCCGGTCGTGGCGCTTCCGGCCTACGCCTGTTACGACGTGGTCTCCGCGGCCGTGGGCGCGGACGCGCGCATGGTCTTCTACGACCTGGATCCACTGACGTTGTCTCCGAACCTCGAGTCCCTCGCCGAGGTTTGCGATGAGCGCAAACCCGACGCCGTGGTCGTGGCCCCCCTGTACGGGATCCCGGTGGACTGGGACCTCGTCCGAGACACCGTGGCTCCTTGCGGGGCGCTGCTGGTGGAAGATGCCGCCCAGGGAATGGGCGCCTCCTGGCGGGGTCGGCCGGTGGGAAGCTTGGGCGAGGTGTCGGTGCTCAGCTTCGGTCGAGGCAAGGGGTGGACGGGCGGTACGGGGGGGGCGCTCCTCGAGCGCGCTCCGAGGAGGCCGGCGCCGCTTCCTTCCGTGCGGGCCGAAGCCGACGCGGGCGTGGCGCTTCGCGCCGCCGCCCAGTGGCTCCTCGGGCGGCCTCGCACGTACTGGATCCCGGCGAGCCTGCCCTGGCTGGCCCTCGGAGAGACCGTGTACCACCCACCGACGGAGGCGCAGACCATGCCGCGCCTGGCCGCGTCCCTGGTGCTCGCCCATGACGGTGAGGCACTGAGGGAGTGCGAGGTGCGGAAGCGGAATGCGGCGGAGCTGCTCGGCCAGCTCGAGGCCTCCGAGGCGGCCAGCTCCTTCACGCTCCTCCATCCTCCACCGGACGGCGAGGCGGGCTACCTTCGGCTGCCGGTGTTGGCGGCTGGTGGAATGTCGGGGTTCGCGGACCCCGAGGCGGCCCGGAGCCTGGGAGTGATGCCGGGCTATCCACGACCCCTTCCGGAGCTGCCGGCGGCGCGGGAGCGCCGGGTCGAAGCGTCGGCCATTCCGGGTGCCGCGCGGATCGTAGCGGAACTGGTCACGCTGCCGACGCACCGATTCCTGACGAGCTCCGGCCGGGCGCTGGCCGCCGAGACGGTGAGTACCCTCGGGACCGGTGTTCGTCCTTCTCGAACCGTCTACCCCCACCGCCATGCATGATACGATTGCCGGCGCCATCTTCCATCTGGGAGCGAAGCGGCGCAACCCGTCGCTCGAGGCCGAGTACAGGCGGGTCAAGGAGTCCGAGGGGCTGGACCGAAAGAGCCTCGACGAGCTGCAGTTTCAACGGGCCGTGGCATTTCTCGACTTCGCGGGTGAGCATTCCCCTTACTACCGGAAGCTGTTCAGGGAACGGGGCTTCCATCCTCGCCGGATCGATTCTCTCGAGGATCTCGCGATCCTGCCTGCGATCACCAAGGACGAGCTGATGGCCGCGACTAAGGAGATTCACACCGACTTTCCGTTTCGCGGGACCTTCAATGCCGAAACCTCGGGCACGACGGGAGGCGCTCTCGAGTTTCGGAAGGACGAACGCTGGGACTCGATCAACCGCGCCTACCTCATGCGAGGCTACGATTGGTACGGCGTCAAGCCGTGGTCCCGAAACGGATATCTCTGGGGCTACGATATCGCCCCGGCCCAGAGGCGGAAGACCCGGATGCTCGACGCCCTCCAGAACCGATTCAGGATCTTCACGTACGATCGCGAGTCGGTTCGTGAGTTCGCGGCGAAGCTGGAATCGGCCGCCTACGTCGCAGGCTACTCTTCGATGATCTACGAGGTAGCCAAGTTGATCAATGAATCCGGCTTGCGGTGCCCCCAGCTGAAGATGGTGAAGGGAACCTCCGAGATGATCCTGGATTCATATCAGCCGGAAGCGGAGAAGGCGTTCGGGCGCCGAATCGTCAGTGAGTACGGGGCAGCCGAGGCAGGACTCATCGCCTTCGAATGTCCGCAGGGAAGTATGCACATCAACGTGGAGGACGTCGTCGTCGAGACCGATCCGGACGGAGGAATCATCGTGACCAATCTGGCCTCGCGTTCGTTTCCGATCGTTCGATACCGCCTCGGCGATGCAATCCGGCTGAGCGACGAGCCGTGTTCCTGTGGTCGGGCCCATCCGGTCATCGCGGAGATTCTCGGAAGGAAGGGGGCCACGGTGGAGGGCCGCGAAAAACGGTATCCTGCTCTGACCTTCTACTACGTGTTCAAGAACCTCGCGCTGCAGGAGTCCGTCCTGCTCAACTACAAAGCGCTGCAAGAGGAGCCTGGCTCGATCGTGGTCAACATCGAGGGGCCTGAAAACCGCATCCATGAGCCCATGGTTCGGGCCGAGCTGCGCAAATACTTCGCGGATGACCTCTCCATCGACCTTCGATTCGTAGACAGCTTCGACCGAGCGACCCGTAAGATGCAGTACTTCGAGAGCCGGCTTTGAGGCGACGCGAGCGCCTGCGGCTCCTCTTTCTCTGCCAGAATCTGCCCTACCCCCCGGATGCGGGGGCTCCGATCCGAAGCTACCACACGCTTCGCCTCCTGGCGGAGGATTTCCGGGTGAGCGCGCTCTGCTTCGTGCGACGAAGCACCCGGCCGTCACGGAACGACATCGAGGCGGCGACCCAGGTGCTACGGGGCCTCGTCGAGACGATCGAGGTGTTCGAAATCCCGCAGGACGCGGGTTCTCTCCGACTCTTGCGGGACCATCTGTTCAGCGTCGTATCGGGCCGGGCCTACACGCGATGGACCTACGAGTCGACCGCCTTTCGAGAGCAACTCGATCGGGAGCTCGCCCAAGGCAGCTTCGACCTGGTCCACGTGGACAGTCTCGACCTGGTAGCGTATCTGCCCCGGTTGGAGGGGCGGCGCGTGGTGCTCTCGCACCACAACGTGGAATCCCAGCTCCTGCGCCGAAGGGCGGAGTCGGAAACGGGCCTGCGGCGCCGGTATCTGCAGCTTCAGGCCAAGCTCCTGGACAGAGAAGAGCGCCGATGGTGCCCTCGCGTGGACCTCAACGTCGTCGTATCTCGTGAGGACGCCGAGACGCTGCGGAGCGTAGCCCCGGGTGTGAGCACGCTGGTGGTCCCCAATGGCGTGGACTCGCGGGAGTTCACGCCCGGTCCCGTGGCGCCTCGTCGGGAAATCGTCTTCGTGGGGGGCCATACCTGGTTTCCAAATCGTGACGGGATGGAGTTCTTCGTCCGTGACATCCTCCCGCTGATCCGGGAGCGCGACCAAGAGGTACAGGTGACCTGGGTGGGCCGTGCTTCGGAAGAGATCCGCCGTACCTATGCCGAGCTGGGGGTCCACCTCACGGGCTACGTCGAAGACATCCGGCCCTACGTGAGCCGTGCGGCGTGCTTCGTGGTACCTCTCCGCGTTGGCGGGGGGACTCGCCTCAAGATCCTGGACGCCTGGGCCATGGGTAAGGCCGTGGTCTCGACCTCGGCGGGTTGCGAGGGGCTGGACGTGCAACCGGAGGAGAACATGCTGGTGGCGGACGATCCGGAGACCTTCGCCGCCGCCGTGCTTCGGGTCCTCGACGACGTCAGCCTGCGGGAGCATCTCGGCCACGGGGGGCGTGCCACGGTGCAGGAGCTGTATGATTGGCACATCATTGGTAGGTCGATGCTGAACGCGTACGCTGGGCTCATCGAGAGCGGAGGAACCTGAGCGTGCAAGCGTTCCCGGTGGGGTCGGCCACCTGAGGAATCACGCCAAAGAAGTGCGGGAGCATTTCTGAGAGATCCTGGGTCGAGGTCGTGAAGACCGACCCTCCGTCACTTTCGTCCTCGAGGCGGCCTGTCGTCGAATAGTCCCCTCTGTTTGCGATTGTAGAACAATCGGTACTCGCCGAACGCATCCCACGTTCGACGGGACGCGAGCAGCGGACCGGAGGTCTGTTCCTGAAAGACGAGATCGGCGTCGCTGTTGATCTCGATCAGCACGACGCCATCCGCGGTGAACCCAAGGTCCATGCCAAGCAACTTGAAGAACGGGAAGGACCGTTGGACGAATTTCCCCAGTTCCACCGCTTCTCGCCATCCGGGGATCTCGAGGTCTGCGAACTCGACGCGTGAGATAGGGTGGTGCGTGAACCGGTCTCCCACCTTGTTGTACCCGAACTTCATCAGCCGACCCCGCTCGTGGTCCACTCCGACCGCGACGCCCCCGGCACTCCAGTTGTCTACGAAGGAGTCCCCCACACCGAAGCGCATGCTGGCACCAATTTCGATCACGTCCGACGACCTGGTGAGCATCGTGAGGAGTCGGAGCGTGTTCAGCGAGGATGGCGCGACCCGCGCCAAAGCAGGGCTCTGGACCACCACCTCTTGCACGATGCACCGCGAAGAAGTCCGATAGTTCTCGAGCGCAAGAACGCTACCACCCTGCCGAACCTCGATCTTGTCGGATTTGCGCAAAGCGAGGCCCACACCCAGACCGGCATGGCCTCGGACCGGCTTGATGATCAGTCGATCCGATGGGGTCTCTTCAAAGAAGGACTCCATCTGTGCGACCAGATCTTCTTCGGGCCTCAATATGCCAACGGTGTTGGGGGTCGGGATCCCAAAGCCACGAAACAGGGCGTCGCAGAATTCCTTGTCCTGGAACACGTCTTCCAACTCGCGCGGATGCACCTCTCGACGGAGTCTATCTCGTTGGTATGGATTGTAGTTGGACCCATAGAACCGGGGCCACTCCGACCGGTCTCGCTCCCACAGTCGGCAGGCCCCGTAGTTGTCCGGATAGTCCTTGAGCACGAAGAAGATATAGAGTAGATCGAGCGCGACACTCCACTTCGACTTCGTACACTCCCGCCAGTTCACGAGGCGGACGAAGCAGTACGGGAGGAGCAGGAACCGGACCGCGCGTCGAATGAGAGGATGGCTTTCCGAGAACACCGCTATTCCTCTCCAGAGATCAACGAATCCAAGCCCGCGGCCTGTGCATGCCACGACCGCTCGATCTCCGTCTTCAGCGATGCCATCCGAGTCCGGCAGGCGTCAAGCTCCGGGTCCGGTCGGGCCAACACGTCTGCAATCGCAGCGGGCGTATTGTCAACGAAGAAGGCCCCCTTGAAGTACTCCCGGAGAACCTTCTTGTCGGAGGTGACGAGAGGCCGGCCCGCCGCCACCGCCTCGTAACATCCACAGAGCATGGTGTGGTCTGCCGTCGTAAGGACGGCCACGACGTCGACCGTGCACAAGAGGCGATTGAAGTCCGCGTCCGGCAGGTAGTCCGTGAACGTTACGTTGGCAGGCGCCTTCTCACGCAACTCCCCAGGCGCATTCTTCAAGCTTCCCGACACGTAGACGTGCACGTGCTGATCGGACATAAGAGAAAGGCCGCCGAATACCTCCTCGATCGGCTCATCTGGGGCAAAGGACGAGATCAGAAGGACGTTCCTGCCCTCATGCTCCACGGGGTATGGGTCGTCTCGACAGCCGCTCAGACTCGGAAGCTTGTCCGGCAGAACGTAGGGGGTCCCTCCAGAGGCCTTCACAAGGTCCGCCAAGTAGTTGTTGGTCACAACCGTGACGTCCGCAAAACGAAGCGTGAAGCGGTTGAGCGTTCTGAAGAGCACCAGCCACGGCGTCAGCGGGTACTTTCGGTTCAGAAGGAACGTCGTATGCCGATCCACGACCACGAACGTGTCCGTCACGCACCCCCAGAGGACAGCCAGGGTGGCGAGAATCATCGAGGGATTCTGGACCACGAGCGTCTTCGGACGCTCTCGCGCCAAGAGCCGCAGGGTCCGTACAATGCTCTTCGGGTATCTCAACCCACCACCTTCGACGATCTCGAAGAAGGCACACTCGAAGTGCTCCGCCAACACCCTCGACCTCCTTTGGCGTTCCCAACTGATCCAAATGCGGCCACGCATGTGCGGTGCTCCCCGTAGACTTATCCCGATTCAGTGAACAGGTAAGAACTGCGGCACAGTAGGTAGGGATAGGGGACGTAATCCCCTGTGGGACTGAGGCGCAGGGTAGGCTGAGGGTTGCCGAGGGGCAAGAAGGGGGCGTCTGAGTTGGCAGAGAGGCTGGGGAAAGGGAAGCACGCCGGCGGTCACATTGGGCTGTGTTCCTGAAGAGCAGTCCGCAGTCTCTCAGCCAGTGTCGTATGTGCCCAAAGCAACATCACACGTGAAAGGTCGAACTCCCTTCGGAGCACCACCGGATGTGACATGGAGGGAGCACCGGTGGCCATGGTTCTCAATCTGGCACCAAGAGAGCGAAAGGTGGTCGCGAACCTCTCGGCGAGATCGACACCGTACACGGTACTTGGCCGAACCCCGTAGTTCTCCCGTACGAATTCGAAGAAGGATTCTCGCAGTGCGCGGTTGATGGGATAGCTGTACTTATAAATGGCTCCCTTCTTGCGGTTGCCGAATAAATCCCTCTCCACACCGGCACCTTCCACTATTCTGCGCGGAATGGGACGGTCATACGCACGCTTTAGGGTCCATGGCTGCATTTCAGCAGACCGTGAGATAGCCGCAATACTCCTCGTGCTCTTGGCAAACATAAAGGGCAGGGCCACATGGATGAAGCCGGTCTTCAGCCGGATCTCTCCAAGGTTCAACCCAGATGTGTCACCCCGAATCATCTCATCGGTCAGGTATTTACCCTGCAAATGCACATCCCACACCTTGTCGCCGTGATATCCAGTGAACAGCAAGGCGGCTTGGCAATGTGATTCGAGGTACTTACCCATCGAATGGAAGATGATTTCGGGAGGAGCAGTTGTCGTGGCCAGGAAGTACAACTCGTCTTCACTGATACTCGATCGGCTGCGATCAAGATATATCGTCTGCATTCCCAGACGATCGGCAATCGGTCTAGCGTCGTCTATCGCCGCCTGCCGGCTCATCCAGACCGGCATGCCAGAGGTCGATCTACGGCTCGTGAAGCAGGTCTGAACGCCGATGTCTCTTACGAGAGCCGCGACGGCCGGCGAGTCGTAGCCCGTGGACACGGCGCTAAACGCGGTGATTGGGAATCTGCGAGACGGGCTCTGGTAGTTTGCTTCGATCGCCTGCAGCGTCTCCTGAAGCAATTTCACATAGGCAGAAAAGGAATCGATATGACGGGCTTGTGTCCGCGAGACGAAGGATATCTTGCCATCTGTGGCAACTATATTCTCTTCGTATAACTGAAAGAAGCAGTCAATCTCAGGATGCAAGACGACGAATCTCTTGTCGTATTTCTTCAGCCCCTTTACGATAGCGTAGCTTTCATAGTGATAATTGTGATCAGGATCGAGTTGCGCGCCCGTGGAGGCGAGCAGCAGGGGCAGACTGTTGGAGACCAACAACTCGCTCTGATGAATGCAGTACACCAGGCGATCAACCAAACTCGAGGATGGGACAAAATAGACAGCCCCACCCTGGACTCGAATCCCACTACCGAAGAAGTTCTCGCTGTGGTGGAATCCACCCGACGAGAAATCCCCGTCCCAGACGCCTTCGACGAGCCAGTCCTCACCCCGTTCCACATGGGTCCCGTGGACAACATTGAGGCTGGAGGTCTCGAGATTGAGGGTCGCCAGCCAACTCAACTTGGGCAAGGATGGGACGCAGTGGGTTCGAAGTGTCATGCCGGCACTCTCTTATATATATGGAGCCAACTTGGCGACGGTGGGAACACTGAAGGCACTGGTTTCTCTCATACCCTCGGTGCCATTGGATCGCAAGGCACCCACACTCGCGATGTGGATGTAAGCGTCAATCACATCCTCTCTCGAGGGGGTCTGCCAAGGGAGCCCGCCGCAACGGTCGATGGGAATCTTGCCACGTAGGGCTGGCCCGCCAAGCCGACACACGGATTAGGGGCACCGTGGCAGCCCTGCGAGGCGCGCCACCCCGGGACTGCGAGACCGCGCCGCTCTAGGTTGCTCGGTCAGTTGGAAGCGGTGACGGTCACGCTCCTGGTGAACGAAGCCGACGCGCCGTCGTTGTCCTTGACCACCAGCTTCACTTCGTAGGTGCCGGCCGAGGCGTACGTGTGCTCGGCGTGAGCCCGCCGGACGCGTCACCGTCCCCGAACGTCCACCAGTGAACCGGAAGCGAGCCATCACTGTCGGTGCTCTCGTCCGTGAACTGACAGCTCAGGCCCGTGCACGTCTGCGTGAAGCTCGCCGTCGGCGGCTGGTTTCCCGTCCCGACGGTCACGCTCCTGGTGAACGAAGCCGACGCCCCGTCGTTGTCCGTGACCGTCACCTTCACCGAATAGGTGCCGGCCGCGGCGTAGCTGTGCGCCGGGTTGCTCGTGCTCGATTTGGCGCCGTCACCGAACGTCCACGAGCGACTCGCGATCGATCCGTCGCTGTCGACGCTCGCGTTCGTGAACTGACAGCTCAGGCCCTGGCACGTCTGGGTGAAGCTCGCCGTCGGCGCCACGTTCCCTGCCCCGACGGTCACGCTCCTGGTGAACGAGGCCGACGCGCCGTCGTTGTCCTTGACCACCAGCTTCACTTCGTAGGTGCCGGCCGAGGCGTACGTGTGCGTCGGCGTGAGCCCGCCGGAGCCGTCACCGTCTCCGAACGTCCACCAGTGAACCGGAAGCGAGCCGTCGCTGTCGGTGCTCTCGTCCGTGAACTGACAGCTCAGGCCCGTGCACGTCTGCGTGAAGCTCGCCGTCGGCGGCTGGTTCCCCGTCCCGACGGTCACGCTCCTGGTGAACGAGGCCGACGCCCCGTCGTTGTCCGTGACCACGAGCTTCACCGTGTAGGTGCCGGCCGAGGCGTAGCTGTGCGCCGGGTTGCTCGTGCTCGATTTGGCGCCGTCACCGAACGTCCACGAGCGACTCGCGATCGATCCGTCGCTGTCGGTGCTCGCGTTCGTGAACTGACAGCTCAGGCCCGTGCACGTCTGGGTGAAGCTCGCCGTCGGCGCCACGTTCCCTGCCCCGACGGTCACGCTCCTGGTGAACGACGCCGACGCGCCGTCGTTGTCCTGGACCACCAGCTTCACTTCGTAGGTGCCGGCCGAGGCGTACGTGTGGGTCGGCGTGAGCCCGCCGGACGCGTCACCGTCCCCGAACGTCCACCAGTGGACCGGGAGCGAGCCATCGCTATCGGTGCTCTCGTCCGTGAACTGACAGCTCAGGCCCGTGCACGTCTGCGTGAAGCTCGCCGTCGGCGGCTGGTTCCCCGTCCCGACGCTCACGCTCCTGGTGAACGAGGCCGACGCCCCGTCGTTGTCCGTGACCACGAGCTTCACCGTGTAGGTGCCGGCCGAGGCGTAGCTGTGCGCCGGGTTGCTCGTGCTCGATTTGGCGCCGTCACCGAACGTCCACGAGCGACTCGCGATCGATCCGTCGCTGTCGGTGCTCGCGTTCGTGAACTGACAGCTCAGGCCCGTGCACGTCTGGGTGAAGCTCGCCGTCGGCGCCACGTTTCCGCCCCGACGGTCACGCTTCTGGTGAACGAGGCCGACGCCCCGTCGTTGTCCTTGACCACCAGCTTCACTTCGTAGGTACCGGCCGAGGCGTACGTGTGGGTCGGCGTGAGCCCGCCGGAGCCGTCACCGTCCCCGAACGTCCACCAGTGAACCGGGAGCGAGCCATCGCTGTCGGTGCTCTCGTCCGTGAACTGACAGCTCAGGCCCGTGCACGTCTGCGTGAAGCTCGCCGTCGGCGGCTGGTTTCCCGTCCCGACGGTCACGCTCCTGGTGAACGAAGCCGACGCGCCGTCGTTGTCCGTGACCACGAGCTTCACCGTGTAGGTGCCGGCCGAGGCATAGCTGTGCGCCGGGTTGCTCGTGCTCGATTTGGCGCCGTCACCGAACGTCCACGAGCGACTCGCGATCGAGCCGTCGCTGTCGGTGCTCGCGTTCGTGAACTGACAGCTCAGGCCCGTGCACGTCTGGGTGAAGCTCGCCGTCGGCGCCACGTTCCCTGCCCCGACGGTCACGCTCCTGGTGAACGAGGCCGACGCGCCGTCGTTGTCCTTGACC
>CAVVTU010000014.1:0-80638 GCA_963751265.1 uncultured Gemmatimonadales bacterium
GCACTTAGGAGAGACAATGTGTGAGGCTTGGGGGATAGTGGAGGTGGTGGCCATAGAGGAGGTGGAGGGGAGAGGGGAGGAGAGTTAGAGGACAGCATGCAAAAGACAGATGGGGCCTAGAGCTCACAATAGGAGGAGGAAGCAACAATAAATGTGCCGTTGAAGCTCTCGATGAAGCAATTCTGGACCGGCCGCCCGGGCTGGATGAACAGAAGCTGTACACCGCGGGCGTAGGCCCAGGCGTCGAAGGCGCGGCCTGGTCCAGTCCCGGTGGGAGGAGCAGTCCGTCGCCCGGGAGGATGGGCGCCCTGCCCGCCGGTACTACCACCTGACCCCCGACGGCGAGCGAGCGCTCGGCGCGTCGGCCAGAGTGCGGCGTTGGCTGTGAGGAGCGTCTATCGAGCGCCCCGCCGTCGGGAATCGTGCCAGCCGGCACCGGGGGTCGGCCCTGCGGCGCGTTGCCCCGGCGACCCTTCATGGCTCGAGCCGGGCAGGGCGGCGGATCTCATCGTCGCGCACGGGGACTTCCTGGCCGATCCTGCGTTCCGGGGGACTTGCCGCAGGGGCGCATATGGGAAGCAAGGGGGTAGGAATAGAAGGTCCTCGCCGAGGCCATCCGCAGGAACGAGGGGAAACGGACGCGGACGGCCCGGGAGCCGGGCATCCATCGCTAATCGGCCGTTTGGCGGAAGCCGGGTGGGGTGATCGAGGGAGTCCTGTCCCGAGGATCATTCAGGAGAAAGGGGGCGGGACAACATGGCAAGGAAACATCGAGGCCTCGGCAGGCGAGAATCCCGGGACGGAGCGGGGAAAGGTGCTAGCTCGGGTAGCGCTCTCGCCGGAGCGGTTCGAAGCCGTGGTGCACAGCATCTCCGACGGAGTCATGACGGTGGACAGGGAGTGGCGCATCACCTGCTTCAACCGGGCTGCCGAGGAGATCACGGGTTACCGCCGCTCCGAAGTCCTGGGCCGGCTATGCTACGAGGTGTTGCGTTCGGACCTCTGCCACGAGGCATGCCCGGTCCGGCGTACGTTAGAGACCGGGAAGCCCGTCACCGGCCTGGTGGTGTACATCACGGACGCGGAGGACCGGAAGGTGCCGGTGAGCGTCTCGACGGCTCTCTTTCGCGACGCGCAGCGGCCGGCTGAAGGGAGGGGTGGAGACCTTCCGGGATCTCCGCCAGATCGAAGCACTCAAGAAGCAGGTCGAGAAGAGCTACACCGCGGGAGATATCGTCAGCAGGAACGCGCCGGTCCGGGACCTCCTGGACATGCTTCCGGTCGTGGCGGAGAGCGACAGTACGATCCTGATCAGAGGCGAGACAGGAACAGGCAAGGAGCTCCTCGCCCGGGCGGTGCACAACTTGAGCCCGCGGAAAGACGGACCTTTCATTGCCGTCAACTGCGGGTGCTTCCCCGAGACCCTCGTCGATTCCGAGCTGTTCGGATACGAAAAGGGGGCATTCACAGGGGCGGATCGAGCCAAAGAGGGTCGCTTCGCCAGGGCGGAGGACGGGACTCTCTTCCTGGACGAGGTGGGGAACCTGGCCCTGGCAGTTCAGGGGAAGCTCCTGCGGGTGCTGCAGGAGAAGACCTATGAGACATTGGGAGGCACCAAGACCCTTCGGACGAACGCTCGCATCGTCACCGCCACCAACCAGGACCTACCCGCAATGGTGGAGGAAGGTACGTTTCGGCGGGACCTCTACTACCGCATCAACGTTATCGAACTCGATCTGCCGCCTCTTCGCGAGCGCTCCGAAGATGTGTTGCCCCTGGTCAGGCACTTCATCGAGCGACTGACCCTGCTCCAAGACAAGCCTGTCGAGGGGGTCACCCCCGAAGTGTGGCGCATCCTGATGGCCCACGACTACCCGGGCAACATCCGAGAGCTCGAGAACATCGTGGAACACGGCTTCGTCCTGGCCACCGGCCCCCTCATCGGTATCGAGCATTTGCCCCGCCGGCTGGTGGAGACCAGCCGGGACGTTGCTTCGATGAACAGTCTGGAGGACTGCGAGCGCCGGGTGATCCTCTCGACCCTGGAGAGGAACGACGGGAACCGGGCGGCCACCGCGCAGGAGCTGGGCATGCACAAGTCCACCCTCTACCGGAAGATGCGGCGCTTGGGCCTCCTTTCCACCGCCCCCAGGGAGCTGACACCGAGGTGAGGTAGGTAAGCCGTCCCGGGTTCCGAGTCGATCCCGCGCCAGGGGGCGAGGCTTCGCCCTACGCCCAGACGACCAGCACCACCGCCCCATCCCGGCTGGAGAACGGTCCGTGGTCGGCATGGGGTGGGATGCACCGGTAGGTACCGACGCCGCACTCCTGATCCACCATTTCGTATTCGCCGTCCAGCACCAGGTGCTGTTCACAGCAGGTGTGGGAATGAGCCCCCATACGGAACCCCGGAGGGAGCTTCAGCAGGACCGAGCGTACGTCCCCTTCGTGCCGAAGGACCTTCATCATGGTCCCCTCCGGGTACGAGCTCGCCTCGATCCATGCCATGCGGTTGGTGTCCAAGGTGATCTCGAGCATGGTCCACTCTCCTTTCCAGCAGGCCACCCGCCATGCGGTGAGTCCCAAGTCGGCTGGACCGACCCAGCCGGCCTTTCGCCGGAGCGGCCAGTCCCCAACCGATTCCCTGCAAGGAGACGGCCAGGAGATCGGCCTCCGATCTGCCCGCCGATCGGATTCGAAGGAGCGCAGAATCGCGACCCCGGGGCTTCCGGGAGTCGCAGATTCGCAACGCTCTCCGTGACCCGGGGCGACCCACCCGGCGCCTCCATCCTTCCGACCATGCGGCCATTCGGCGCTCAACCGACGGATGACCCGTGTTGGCACACTTGCTGCCCTGCCAGGCAGTAGCCGATCAGCCAAGGAGGTGGGCCATGAAGACGAAGAAGGACATCATGCCCGAGTATCCCGATTACTACGAACCCGAGTATCCGGGCCGACCGCTGGAGTACGTCAAGGACAAGGACGGAAACGGCTGGCTCTGTGACAAGGGTATCGACAAGGACCGGGACCTCAGGGCGCAAGGATGCTGGCGTTGCGACGAAGTGACCTTCCCTTACGGGGGCAGGTAGTCCGCCGAGCCTGCCTCGGCCACGGTGCCGAGGCAGGCCCGTAACGTGCGCTTCCCCGCGACCAGCCCCAGTCATCCCTGCCCGTCCGCGAGTGAGGATAGGCCAGGGCCGTGCTGAGCAATCGAGCATTCTGCAGCGCATAGACTACGTAGGTCGGGTGCGGATATGGACAGACGGTATCTCCTGAAGACGGTTTGTGTGGCCGGAGCCTCCGCTTTGGTCGGAAAGAACCTGTGTGCCCAGGAGGGCGCGCCCGTCGGGGGCGGCAGCGAGGCCATGGGCGTCTTGGTGGACACCACGATGTGCCTTGGATGCCGGGCGTGCGAGCGAGCCTGCGCGGAGGCCAACGGTATGCCGTCGCCCGAAGGCGAAGTCGATCTGTTCGAGGAGCGGACGACCTCGCCGGAGCGCCTCACTGTCGTGAACGCATACCTGACGGAAAGAGGACGCGTGACGGTCAAGAGGCAGTGCATGCATTGCCTGCAGCCAGCCTGTGGGGCGGCCTGCCTGACCGCGGCGATGAAAAAGACGCCGGAGGGGGCGGTGATCTGGCGCGAAGACAAGTGCATGGGATGCCGGTTCTGCATGATCTCGTGTCCGTTCGACGTGCCGAGGTTCGAATACGACAGCGCCAACCCACGCATCCGGAAGTGCGACATGTGCTTCGAGCGCGTGCAGGAGGGCGGGGAGCCCGCGTGTGTTGCCAATTGTCCGACGGGGGCGCTCACCTTCGGACGGCGAACGGAGCTGCTCGATGAGGCGCGGCGGCGGATCTACAGCAGTCCCGATCGTTACGTCCATCACATCTACGGTGAGCACGAGGCGGGTGGCACCAGCTTCCTGTATCTGGCTCCCGTACCGTTCGAGCAGTTGGGCTTCCCCACCCACCTGGATACCACTCCGTATCCGACCTACACGCGGGAGTTTCTGTACGCGGTGCCGTTGGTGCTGACCGTGCTGCCGCCGTTTTTGCTCGCGATGGCCAAGGCCCGCCGCAGCGGGTCGGCGGACGAGGGTGGAAGAGACTCGGATCGCATGAGATGAATACGAGACCGGCGCGCGCGACGCAGGTGGGCACCGAATTTCGGCGATTCGTGAGCTTCCTGATCCACGAGCTCAAGCCGAAGGGGAGGATGCTCACGCCGTTCAACGTGATCACCGCCTCGCTCATCGCGGTGGGCGCCGTTCTGCTGACGATACGGTTCACGCAGGGGCTCGGTTCGATCACCAACCTGGATCAGCAGTTTCCCTGGGGGCTTTGGATCGGATTCGACGTGATCACGGGCGTGGCGTTCGCCGGCGGCGCGTACGTTCTCACCTTCATGGTCTACATCCTGGGCCAGGAGAGCTATCGCCCCATCGTGCGGGCGACCGTTCTGAACGGGTTCCTCGCATACGTCTTCTACGCCGGAGCGCTGCTGCTGGATCTCGGGCGCCCATGGAAGGTGATCAACCCCATTATCGGCAACTCCTTCGGCGTGAGCTCGGTGCTCTTCCTGGTTGCCTGGCACTTCCTGCTCTACATGACGGCCGAGTTCATCGAGTTCTCCCCCGCGGTGGCGGAGTGGCTCGGCTGGCGCCGAGTGCGGAGAGCGCTCGGAGGCCTGACCTTGGGGGCCGTGATCTTCGGGATCACGCTCTCGACACTCCATCAGTCGGGGCTGGGGGCGCTGTACTTGATGGCGCGAGACAAGATCCACCCGCTCTGGTACTCGGAGTTCATCCCCTTCCTGTTCCTCGTTTCCAGTGTGTTCGCCGGACTCTCGCTCGTGATCTTCGAGGGGTCCATCACCCACAAGGTGTTCCACCATCGGGTGGGGGCCCGACTCGAAAGGTCGCATGACGATATCCTGGTCGGACTCGCCCGGATCTGCGCGGGCACGATGTTCGTGTACCTGTTCATGGAGCTCCTCGTCCTGGCCCACGGCCGGCACTGGTCGTTGTTGGGCACCGGTTGGGGCCTGTGGTATCTCTTCGAGGTCGTCGGGCTCGTCGCGGTGCCGGCCGGGTTGTTCCTCCTCGCCTATCGTCGCCGGAATCTCGCGCTGATACGAGGAGCGGCAGCGCTGACCCTGGCCGGAATCCTTCTGAACCGGCTCAACGTGTCCGTCATCGCGTTCAAGTGGTACGCGCCGAATCACTACGTCCCGAGCTGGGGAGAGGTCGTGGTGTCACTGGCCGTGGTGAGTGCCGAGCTCTGGGTGTTCCGCTGGGTCGTGAACCGGATGCCGGTTCTGGCCGCAGCGGGAGAGGTGCGGCGGAAGGGTGCCGAAGGAGGACTCCAGCTCGTCGCTTGAGGAAGGAGGAGAGACATGGACGTGACACCTCCGGACCTGTTCGCGACCAAGGGGATCGAGTACCTCCTCGTGATCGGCTACCTCGTGGTTCTGGTCGTCGTCTGGAGGCTTTTCGGAGCGTCGACGCCGGCAACAGGTGCCGAGCGGCGTGTGGGAGGTTGGTTCGTCCTGCCTGACAAGTATTGCTTTCACCAGGGTCACAGCTGGGCGATCCCGGAAGACGAGAACGTGGTGAGGGTGGGCATGGACGATTTCGCCCACAGGTTGCTGGGGAGGCCCGACGCGGTCGAGCTGCCCGCCATGGGCACCCGCTTGTTCCAGGGCGAGCCTGGCTGGGCGATCAGGATGGGCTCGACCGCGGTGAAGATGCTGTCCCCGGTGGAAGGCGAGGTGGTGGGGGTGAACTACGAAGTGGTGGACTCTCCCGGGATCCTCTGCTCGGACCCCTACGAGCGGGGCTGGCTGCTGAGGGTGCAGGTACCGGATCGCAGGCGGAACGAGAAGAACCTCCTGTGCGGTACTCTGGCCCGAGCGTGGCTGGAGGAGCAGCTCCGAGCCATGCGGATCGAGCTGGGTCTGGTTCTCCCGGAGCTCGGAGCCGAGGCGGGATGCGATGGCCTCGCCCGGGCCGTGGCTCCCGACGATTGGCAGGTGGTGGCGGGTACCCTGTTGCTGAGCAGAGAGTCGCGGACGGTGACGCGGCCGGCTCGCCGCATGGTCGGCTGGTTCAATGTCCCGGAGCCGTACTGCTACCATCAGGGCCATACCTGGGCCATCCCCGAGACGGAGAATGTCGTGAGAGTCGGCATCGACCAGTTCGCGGGGTGGCTGCTCGGGCCCGTGTCCGGCCTCGATCTGCCCGAGGTGGGCCGCCACCTGTCGCAGGGCGAGAGAGCATGGTCGATCAGGGTCGATTCGAGGACGGTCGGCATGCTGTCGCCGGTGGAGGGGGAGGTGGTGGCAGTCAATCGCGTGGTGTTGGACTCTCCCGAGATCCTCTGCTCGGACCCCTACGGGCGAGGCTGGCTCTTGAAGGTCCTGGTCCCGGACCGAAAGCGAAACCAGAAGAACCTCCTGTGCGGCGACGTGGCCCGCGCGTGGATGGAGCAGAACGTGCTCGACATGCGTGCGCGTGCCCTGCCGACCTCCGGGTCGGGGTTGGGGCTGCGGGAGGGTGGCACGCCGGCAGGGTGTGAGGGCTTCGCCCGATTGCTGGCACCCGAGAGCTGGGACGAGTTGGCGGGTGAGTTGCTGTTGAGCCGGGATTGAGCCGAAGCGAGGCTGAAGACCTGCCCGTACCGTTCGAGGTCGCTGCCCGGAGACGACGGAGTCACTCATGTCCAACCGAGGCGAGGGAAACAGGATGGCCAGGACGGTGTTGTCGCTCCTGGTGGGAGCAGCGCTTGCGGCCTCCCTTTTCAGCGGGATTCGAGGCGCCCCCAGCATGAATCCGGAGCTCCCACGGCAGGAAGATGGGCTGTCGGCTTCCGCGGTTTCCGAGGGTGAGGCGCTCGAAGCGCCCCCGGTCGACAGCTCGTGCTGGTCGCGGAACTTCCCCACCAGCCTCCATGCCACTGCTCAGGGCATGCAGACCTGGTATGACGAGGCCAACCTCGGTTTCGAGCATTTCACCGGGGTACCGTACGACGAGCTGTCCTGCAAGAGTTGCCACGAACCCAGCGCGACGGGGGGCTGCGCGGCCTGCCACGGTGCGACGAGCCCTCATGTCGGGGTCCATGTGAATGCTTCTCTCGATGGGGTCTGCGGGGGTTGCCACAGCCGTCAGGTGGCGGAGGCTGCCCACTACTCGGATGTTCATCGCGACCTGGGCATGGGCTGTCTGGCGTGCCACAGCAGGGAAGACGTGATGGGGGATGGTCGGCACTACTCGTCCATGCTGGAGGAGGGAGCTATCGACGCCGCGTGCGAGGTCTGCCACGCCACCCTGTCGCAGATCCCGGCTCATACCATTCACCAGGAGACGGTGGACTGCAGTGCCTGCCACGTCCAGAGCGTGGTGAGTTGCTACAACTGCCACTTCGAGACCGAGCTCCAACTGGACCGGAAGGTCGCGTACGGGCAGCTCCGCGACTGGGTCTTCCTGATGAACAGGAACGGCAAGGTGCACGCGGCGAACTTCCAGGCGGTGAAGCACGGCGACCATACCTTCGTGGCCCTCGCACCGTTCTACGCGCACACCGTCTCACGGCAGGCCCGGGAGTGCTTGGATTGCCACGGAAGCGCGGCGGTCAGGGACTATCTGGATGACGGGGTGATCAACGTCGCCTGGTGGGAGGAGGCCTCCAGAATGCTGGACCACGTGAAAGGGGTGGTGCCCGTGCCCCCCGATTACCGGACGGCCCTTCGATTCGACTTCGTGGACCTGGACCGGCCCGGGGGAACGATCTGGTCCTTCCTGGAGTCCGGCCCGGACAGTATTCAGATCCTCTTCGGGGAGCCTCTGACCGACGCTCAGATGGAGAGCCTGGCATTGACGGCCCTGTGGCGGTCGCCGA
The DNA here is from genome assembly GCA_963751265.1 of uncultured Gemmatimonadales bacterium. GTDB lineage: Bacteria > Gemmatimonadota > Gemmatimonadetes > Longimicrobiales > Gaopeijiaceae > SZUA-318. Next base: position 7,903 of record CAVVTU010000014.1, read on the forward strand.
GCTCGGGCCCACACCGGTGAGGGCCTGACGACAGGACGGGAACGACCGAGGGTGCGGGAAGGAGGATGGATTCATGGACGAGCTGAAGAAGCTGAACGTAGATGGCGTGGCCAACGCGATGCGGAAGGCGGAACGGTACCGCCTCCTCGGCGAGCCGTGTGAGGCTGAGAGCATCTGCACCGACGTCCTGGAGGTGGACCCGCAAGACCACGAGGCCCGAGTGCTGCTGATTCTGTCACTGACGGATCAATTCCGGATGGACCTCGGTCGGGTGGCCGAGGCGGCAACGCGCGTCGCTGCGCTCGAGGACGAGTATGAGCGTTTCTATTACTCCGGGATCGTGGCCGAGCGGCTGGCAAGAGCCCAGCTGAGCCGGGGTGGCCCGGGTTCCGATGACTACGCCAATCGCTCCCTGCGGGAGGCGATGGCGTGGTATGAAAAGGCCGAGGTCATTCGACCACCGGGGGATGACGATGCGATCCTGCGGTGGAATACCTGTGCCAGGGCCATCGCACGCCGCGGCTTCACCGAGCCTCCGGACATGGCCACGCCGGCTCTGGTCATGACGGAGTGAGACAGGCGCATCCTATCGCTCCCGGTGCCGTCGCACATCCCTTGAGGGGAAACGTGTCCGGGGGAGGAGGGACGATCTTCAATGTCGGATTCCTATGAGACCCGGATCGCCAGGGCGATCCTGGATGCCTACCGCGACAAACTCTCCACATCCCTGGTTGGAGACGTACTCGTCGTCGGGGCCGGGCCGTCGGGTCTGATGGCGTCCATAGACCTGGCGGCGAAGGGTCGCAAGGTCACGGTGCTCGAAAAGCGGCTCTTCCCAGGAGGTGGCATATGGGGCGGAGCCATGGGGATGAACGAGGTCGTCATCCAGGAAGAGGCCCTGCATGCCCTGGAGGGTATTCCCGTCCGGTCGAGGGCGACGGGGGGTGGGCTCCTGGTGATCGACGCCATGGAGTTGGCGTCCGCGCTCGCTTTGACGGCTCTCCAGGCTGGGGTCGTGGTGCTGAACCTGACCACGGTGGAGGACCTCTGTGTGCACGACGGGTCGGTGTCTGGTGTGGTGGCGAATCGCACCGGGCTGAACGATGGTCTGCCCGTGGATCCTCTCTCCTTCCAGGCGGATGCCGTTCTGGATGCGACAGGGCACGACGCGGCCCTAGTACACATGCTTCACAGGCGAGGGCTGTTGGGAGAATCCATCCTCCTTCCCGGTGAAGGTGCCATGAATGCCGCGGAAGGGGAGTCGTTCGTGGTCGAGGAGGTGGCGGAGGTGTATCCCGGACTCTGGATCACGGGAATGTGCGTCGCCGCGGTCCTGGGTGGCCCTCGCATGGGACCGATCTTCGGAGGGATGCTGTTGTCCGGAAAGGAGGCGGCGGAGCTCATCGATCTCACACTCTCTCTCGACGCGGCCAGACTCTGAGCAACTCAGATGGAGGAGATGAGGGGAACGATCCTCCGGAGCCGGTGATGAGGGTGGAGGTCCCGAGGTGCCGACTCTGGGGGAGGAGCCTGGCGAGCCATGGCTCCGAGATGGTCAACGCGTTCAAAGGAGTCCCCCTCCGTTCGTCGGTTCTCTTCGGTTCTCGCGCTCCTGTCCCGAGCCTTCAGCTACCTGGGGCTTCCCGAGGGGCGGAGTCTTCAGGGGCCCAACGTCCCTCGATTCTCAACTCCCGGTTTTCTGGAGAGTCTCCCTCGAAGATCCTGTAGTCGAGCCTGATGGGGATGAGCTTGGCGAGCATTCCCTGAGCCGGGCAGTATCGCTCCGCCGAGAGCTCGATGGAGCGCCGCACCGCAGCTTCCCGTACTCCTCGGCCCGTGATCTCGTATTCGATGTCGGCACGCGTGAAGACCTTCGGATGCTCCTGGGCCCGCTTGGCCTTCACCGACACGTGGAAGGCCGTCACCTCCTGCCGCTTCTTGCGGAGGATCGAGATGACGTCCATGGCGGTACACCCAGCCAGGCTCAAAGCCATCAGCTCCATGGGGCGAAAGCCGTCGTCGTCACCACCGACCTCGGGGTCCGCACCGAGATCGATCTCAAAACCGCTGCCTGCGGTTCCCTTGAAGCTCAGGCCTCCACGCCACTGAACGCTCGCGTTCATCTCCGTCCCGTACCGTTTTCGTGGATGATGTGGGCAGGGGCGACACTCGATTCCTGCTGCCGTGGCGCTGGCTGGCATCTACATCAGTGGTCGTCGGGATGCCGGTACCGTTTCTCTCCGGCACGGATCGACAAGTCGAGAGAATTCTCAGGCGGCGGAATCACGCATGAATATCCATCGGTGTAGGCACACCACGGATTGTAGGCTTCGTTGAAGTCCAGCATCCAGGTTCCTTCCGCCGTTCGGTGGACCGGGGGGGCGAGGTCGAGGTAGCGGCCCCTGGGATACGTTTCGGTGTCGGCCGTAGCGTCTCTGAACGGCACGAACAGGCGTCCCTCGCCGGGGTCCGTTCGGTACGCCTGCAACGTCCATGTTCTTCCGTCGACGACAAACCGAAACTCGCCCCAGCGCGCCACGCTCCGCTCGTCTCCACCGGTGGCATCGAGGGTCACGATCCTCTTGTCATCGTGCTCTCGGAGCTCGAGCTCGAACCGGTAGGCCTCGTCCAGCGGGTAATAGTTCAGGCCCTCGAACGTCTTGCGGTCCTGATCGGGCAGGGGCGATTGCCGACTCTCCCGAAAGAACCTGTCCTTGCCTCTGCGGATCTTCTCCAATCGGTCCGTCCAGTCGCTGCTCATGGATGACTTCCTCACTTCCGAGTCCGGTCGCTTCTCCAGCTTCGCGATTCGCCAGAAATGCCTCGAGTAGTCGGCGATCCGGATGGCGGACCTCACAGCTCCTTCGCCACCTCCATGCGCATGAACTTGCCCGTGCAGGTGGCGTGCACGACGTCCCCCGAGGTGATGCGCGCTTCGACGAGGTAGAGCGGCGGCTCACGCTGCGTGACCCGGCCCTCGACGGTGGCCGTACCACCGAGTGGCAGGGGATTCCGGTAGCGGATCGTCACTTCCGCGGTGACGGCGACCGTGCCACGGGCGAACAGGGCGTTGGTCATGGCCCCGTCCAGGAGCGAAGCGATAATGCCGCCATGCACCATTCCTGGATAGCCCTCCCAGGAGGCGGGGCAGGACACCACGGCCTCCACGCCCGAGTCGGGCCGGACGGAGAACCGGACGCCCAATCCGAAGCCCTCTTCCTCCCTCGCCACGAAGCAGCGGGGGTGATGGAGGCTCCGTAAACGGTCCAAGGTCTCGTTCTGGGCCGAGGGTCGATTCGGCGCTTCGACCACGGCTCGGTCGCCGGGCACCGTCCGTCCGGAGGGGATGCTCACTTTCGCGCTCCCTTCTTCCCCTTGCGGTACCGATCGAGCAGCATGCGGCGAGCGAGGGGCGAGAGGTGATCGATGTAGAGGACGCCGTCCAGGTGATCGACCTCGTGCTGGACACACCGGGCCAGCTCTCCGTCCGCCTCCAGACGGAAGGGCTCTCCTCGAACGTCCAGCGCCTCCACCACGACCTTCTCCGGCCGCTCCACGGTCTCACTGACGCCGGGAATGCTGAGACAGCCCTCGACCTCCCGGGCGAGCGTGTCACTGGCGGCGACCACGCGTGGGTTGATCAGCGTGTAGACGGCACCTCCCTGTGGCGGCACGTCGACGATCGCGATCCGCCGTGAGACATCGACCTGGGGCGCCGCGAGGCCCTGGCCGCCCGCGGCGTACATGGTCGCGAACATCCGCTCGACGAGCGCTCGCACCTCGTCGTCCACCTCTTCGACCTCGGCGGTGCGTTGGCGCAGGATCGGAGCGCCCAAGTGGACGATCGCGAGTTGGTCCACTTCGCGCCTTGTGGCTCTCGCGTGCCAGGCGGCATCGGCGGGGAGCCACATCAGCTCGGCTCCGTGCGCTGGTCCGTGTCACCGTGGAGATCCGGGGGACGGTGGGTCACCGACAGGCCGTGCAGAAACAGATCGACGGCGGAGTCGAAGATCCGGTCCGGATCACAGGGGGCGAGCTCGTCCAGCCCGAGGTGTACGTGGAGCGCCACCTGGAGCATGAGCCCGGAGATCACGAGTCGCGCCGCGACCTCCGCATCCACGTCCGGGCGGAACTCGCCTTGCCGAACCCCTACGTCGATGAGATCGCCGACGAGCCTCCACCCCTGGATGGGTCCTTCCGAGGCCCAGGTCCGGAAGAGCGGCGGGAACTCGACGCTCATCTCGCCGAGCATCAGGCGAAACGCAGGACCCCACCCCGGCTCGATCCAGTGCCGCCAGACCCTCCTGAGCACGAACCGGATCTTCGCGGATGCCGGTGCCCGCTCGGTCGCCAGCGCCTCTTCGATCTCGGCGAAGATCGCTCGGTGGCGCATCTCGAGGGCCTGACGGAGGAGGTCCTCCTTCCCGTCGAAGTAGTAGTAGATGGCTCCCTTGGTCACGCCCGCCGCCTCGGCCACGTCTTCGAGGCGCGTCGCTCTGTATCCGTGCAGGGCGAACGTGCGGAAGGCGGCGTCCAGGAGGGCCTCGGGCGCACGAGTGTCCGCACCGGCTCCCCCGGTTGACACCGAGTTCGTACTCAAGAGTATCTCCTCTCCGTGGGCTCCACCTCAACCTAGAACACAAATGACATAGAGGTCAATGAGCACACTCCGGTTGAGACCGTTGACAGATTCGCTAGGATTCGAGGGAAGAGATACTCGAGAGTATGTCCGCGGAACCTAAGGAAATCCGCGCATGGCACAGGAGCTTCAGGCCGCCTTCACCCAAGCACTCATGATCACCGCGTTCGTGGCGGTGATGATGATGGCGGTGGAGTACCTGAACGTCCTCACGCAGGGAACGCTGGAAGGCGCGATGCGGGGATCGCCGCTGCTGCAGTACGTCGTCGCCGCCCTGCTCGGTGCCGTTCCCGGGTGTCTGGGTGCGTTCACCGTCGTCGCACTCTACGCCCACCGGGTCGTGACGGTGGGAGCGCTCGTCGCCGCGATGATCGCGACGAGCGGCGACGAAGCGTTCGTCATGCTCGGGCTCTTTCCCGGCAAGGCGCTCTTGCTGATGGTCGGCCTGACCGTCCTTGGGCATCGCTGCGGCGCCGCCGTGGTCGACCGATGGGCGGGGCAGGGACGCTACTGCCTCGGCGCATGCGGCGATCTGACGCTTCACCGGGAAGAATGCGACTGCTTCGACAGCCCGTCTGCTCTTCGCCCAGTGGCGGAGGGCTGGCGTCATGCGGGTCCTTCTCACCCTCGGGACCATCGGCTATGGTGCGTGGGTCGTCGTAGGGCGGGGCGGCATGCCGCCGGAGTGGAACTGGGTGCGGGTGACGCTGCTCCTGGTCGGGCTGTTCGGGGCCTTCGTGGTGAGCACGGTTCCCGACCACTTCCTGCGGGAGCACTTGTGGCTCCACGTGGCCAAGCGCCACGTGCCCCGGATCTTCGCGTGGACCGCCGCGGTGCTGGTGGGGATGGCCCTGCTGACGCATGTCGACGGACCTGCACGGTACGTGCAGAGAAATCCATGGACGATGCTGGGACTGGCGGGACTCCTGGGTTTGGTCCCCGAGTCGGGGCCCCACCTGGTCTTCGTCTCGCTCTACGCGACCGGCGGAATTCCGCTGAGCGTCCTCGCCGCGAGCTCCATCGTCCAGGATGGCCACGGCATGCTCCCGCTCCTCGCGCAGTCCAGAGCGGGACTTCTTGCGGGTGAAGGCCATCAACCTCGTCGTGGGCCTCGCCGTCGGGGCGGCTCTGATGGCCCTCGGAGGTTGAGCATGGCGGTGGAAACTGAGCCATGAGGGAGCTGAAGGGAGGGAGAAGGGACTTCCGCCGCCGGGGCCGAGCGAGATCGGACGAGTCCGGCGCTCCCAGAAGGAGCACGTACGCCATCTTCGTGTGGCACGGCTTCTTCCTGGCGCTCACCAAGACCATGCTGGATCCGAACACCGTCTTTCCGGCATTGGTCAGCTCGTTGGTGGATTCGAAGACCTTCTTCGGCGTGCTCTATGCCGTCATGCTCGGCGGGCCGTTCATCTTCAACATCGCCTTCGGACATTTCCTGCATCGGAAAGCCGAGGAAGAAGCCGTATTTGCTGTTCGGGCATCTATCTCCGGGCGCTCTCGTTCCTGGGGATGGCCATCTTCACACTCCTCTTCGCCGCTCGGGCACCGCTTCTTGTGGCAGGAAGCCTCTTCGGATGGATCCTCCTCTTCTCGCTCAGCGGGGGGTTCGCGGGAGTCAGCTATGCGGACCTGGTCGCCACGCTGATGCCCAGGGGCACCCGGGGTCGCCTCTACGCGGCCAAGCAGCTCGCGGCCAGCGTGGCCATGTTGGTGGGAGGACTCGTCGTGGTGGGAGCCTTCCGCTTCCGGTCGCTCTCCTATCCGAGCAACTACGCGGTGGTCCTCGGCATCGGCGCGGTAGGCCTGGTCGTTGCTTCCCTGGGCTTCTGGTTCATCCGCGAGCATCCGCGTGCGCCGGACGTCGGGCCGCCGGAGACGCTCCGCGCGTTCCTGAGACGGGTTCCGGTGATCATCCATCGGGATCGCGCCTTCCTCCGGTTCATCCTCGCGAGCAACCTGAGCAGCTTCAGCCTCATGCTGCTCCCGTTCTACATGATCTTCGCCCGGGATGAGCTCCACGTCGGCTCGGTCTGGGTGGGGCGCTACCTCATGCTCCAGATCGGAGGGGCGATCGTCTCCAACCTGATCTGGGGCTTCCTCAGCGGCCGAAGAGGGTCGGGCTCGGTCGTTCGGACGTGCATCGTGCTGGGCGGGGTGATCCCCCTTCTGGCCCTGGCCCTCCGAGCCCTGGGACCCGCGGCGTTCGGGCTCGTCTTCGTGTTGGTGGGATTCGTCATGAGTGGGCGTAGCGTGGGCTTCGATCCCTATCTCCTGGACCTGGCCCCCGAAGACCAGCGGACCGTCTACGTGGGGATCAATGGGACCCTCAACTTCTCGCGGGTCGTGCTCCCCATCCTCGGAGGGGCGGTCATGGATCTCTTCGGCTTCGACGTCGCGTTCGTTCTCACGGCGGGAGCCATGGGCGTGTCTCTCCTCCTCCTGGGGAGCCGCCGGGAGCCTCCGCATGAGGAGGTGGAGCGGGTCACATGAGGTCTGGCGCCGTGGGGAGTCGATTCTCGCCGCGGCGCCGGGCCGTTCTCGAAGGAGGAATTCGAGCATGAACACCGATAGAGCTGTCCCGAAGATCCCCGGACCCGCCGAGCGGGCCGTCTACACGACACGGGAGAGCCCGCCCGGCTCACGAGCCAAGCTCCTGGACGTAATCGCCAAGGCCGCCTACGACAACAACCGAGCTTACGAAGGGCTGCAGCCGATGCGTGCTCTGGGCGCTCCAGACCCATATGCGACGCCCCGACGACGGGGCACTACGTGCGAGCACGGCCATGGCGGGAGGCGTGGCGCGCATGGGAGAGACGTGCGGCGCCCTGCTGGGCGGCCTCATGTTCGCGGGTCAGATCCTGGCCCGCGAGGACCTCGCGGGACTTCGACGCGTATGTGGCCACGATGCAGGTCGCGGCCGAGATCTTCGACCGATTCAAACGGGAGTTCGGCACGACACGTTGTCGCGACATCCAGGAGGAGCGGCTGGGCCGCAGCTTCGACTTCTTCAAGGAAGAGGATCGGGAGGCGTGGTATCGGAGGGGCGGGCTCGAGGTCTGTCCGCTCGTGTGCGCCGAGGCGGCGCGCCTCACCGCCGACGTCCTCCTTCCCGAGGAGTCCGGCGCGGAGAGTTGACGCCTCGACCAGGCTTTTGATATTGTGCATATGCACATTAATGCGGGAGGAGCGAGCGGTGCCGAGACGGCGAAAACAGCGTATCTGCAGGGAGTTCGACGGCGATACCGTGTTCAAGCCTCGGAGCATCCCCATGCGGGAGCTCGAGACCGTCGCCCTTCGCCTGGACGAGTTCGAGGCGATGCGTCTGTGCGATCTCGACGGGCACGACCAGGAGGCGGCAGGACGGCGCATGGGCGTGTCCAGAGGGACGGTGCAGCGGTTGTTGCAAGTCCGGGCGCGCCAAGCTTCTGCGGGCTCTGGTGGACTCTTCCGCATTGGTCATCGAAAAAGGAGCGGATCATGAGATTGTGCATCCCCACGATCAATGAGCGTGGGCTCACGGCGCGCCTCTCGCCGCATTTCGGAAGTGCTCCGTATCACACGGTGATCGAGAGCGATAGCGGGGGAGGCGTCGGTGATTCTCAACGAGCACGCCCGTCATGAGCACGGTCGGTGCGAGCCGGCCAAGGGGCTTGGAGGGCCGAGGGGTGGCAGCGGTGGTGTGTCGGGGCCTCGGCCGTCGCGCCCTGGCCGCATTGAACGGGGCCGGGATCGAGGTCCTGGTGACGGAAGGTTGGACCGTGGCCGAAGCGCTGGACGACTTCCGCGAAGGAAGGCTGGCCTCCATGTCATGGGAAGCCGCGTGTGAAGGGGGCGGACACGGGCATGTAGACGGCCATGGTCATGGACACCACCATGGATACGGACGAGGTTGAGATACCGGACAGGAGATCGACGCCTTCCGTCCCGCCGAGCAGGTGAGCGGACTTGCCATGAACGCCGTGCGCTCTCGCTACCGTGTCCGTTACTACGACGCGTTCTCGCGCGTCTACGACCGGTTCGTCGCGGCCCATTCGAGTGACCGCGAGGGACGGCTGAGGGACGTTCTCGCCGAACGCACCGCGCTCCGCCCCGGTGACCGGGTCCTCGACCTCTTTACCGGGACGGGCGCCATGCTTCGCGCGCTGGCCCGTCGCACCGGTGAGACTGGCCTGGTGGTGGGGATCGACTTCTCGGGTGGAATGCTCGCGCAGGCGAGGCGGAAGATTACGGACAAGGGTGCAGTCGCCCTGATCAGGGCGGACGCGGAGCGGCTTCCATTCCGCGACGGCTCGTTTCACGCCGCAACCTGCTCCCACGCCTTCTACGAGCTGAAGGGCGAAAGTGCCGAGCTGGCGCTGGAGGAAGTCGGGCGTGTGCTCATGCCCGACGGCCGATTCCTGATGATGGAGCATGAAGTGCCGCGAAAGCGACTCGTCCGCCTCCTTTTCTACGTTCGCCTCCTGTCCATGGGCCTGGGGAAGGCACTCGAGATCCTGGGCAGCGAGGAGGAGCTCTTCCGGCGTCACTTCGCGACCGTGGAGCGCATCGAGACGGAGACGGGTCAATCGAAGATCATCCTGGGGAGGACCCGGGCGCAGCCCGTCCCCCAGAAAGGACGTAGTCATGAAGCAAGACGGTAGGGCCAACTGGAAGATCGACACCGAATGCATCCACGCCGGTCCGGAGCCGGATCCGGCGTTCGGCTCGGTGGCGCCTCCCATCTATCAGACATCCACCTTCGTCTTCTCCACACCGGAGGAGGGAGCGGAGCGCTTCGCCGGACGGGACCCGGGCTACATCTACACGCGGATGGGCAACCCGACCATCGCCATGCTGGAGGCCAACGTGGCGGCTCTGGAGGAGGGGTCGTTCGCGCTCGCGACCGCCTCGGGAATGGCCGCGGTCTCCACGGTCTTTTTCGCGCTGCTTTCCGCCGGGGACCACGTCGTCTGCAGCGCCTCCGTCTATGGTCCGTCCCGGGTCGTTCTCGAGCGCGACTTCGCCCGCTTCGGCATCGGCTCGACGATGGTGGACACCAGTGACCTCGACGCGCTCCGGGGCGCGATCACCGACCGCACCCGGGTGGTCTTCGTCGAGACGCCGGCCAACCCGACGCTCGCCGTGACCGACATCGCCCGCGCCGCCGACATCGCCCACGAAGCGGGGGCATTGCTGGTGGTAGACAACACGTTCATGAGTCCGGTTCTGCAGAAGCCCTTCCGCTTCGGCGCGGACATCGTCCTCCACTCGGTCACGAAGTTCCTGAACGGACACTCGGACGTCGTAGGCGGGGTCCTCGTCTTCCGGGACGAGGCTCTGATGAAGAAGGTCCGGTCGGTGCTCCACTACCTGGGTGGCACGATGGATCCCCACCAGGCGTGGCTGGTCCTTCGGGGCGTCCGAACGCTGGCCATGCGCGTGCGCCAAGCTCAGCAGAACGCACAGGCCCTGGCCGAGCTCCTGGTCGCCCACCCGGCCGTGGAGCGCGTGCGATATCCCGGTCTTCCCGGTCATCCTCATGCCGACGTGATCGCTCGTCAGATGGCAGGTCCCGGCTCGCTGATTTCCTTCGATCTGAAGGGCGGGATCGAGGCAGGCCGGAAGGTGCTGGAAGCCGTGCGCATTCCGGCGCTCGCGGTATCCCTGGGAGGTGTGGAGAGCCTGATCCAGCATCCCGCCTCCATGACCCACGCAGCCGTGAATCGGGAGGACCGACTCTCGGCCGGCATCACCGACGGTTTGGTGCGACTCTCGGTCGGCTGCGAGGACCGGGAGGACTTGCTGGCCGACCTCGAGCAGACGCTCGACTCACTGACCGATACGGGCGCGCGAGACGAGGGGACCGGCGTGAGCCGAGAGGCGGAGACGACGGCGGTCGACACGAGGTGAGGGGATCATGGACCATCCTGTTCGGAGTCTCGCGGAGGTCGCGCCGGATGAGGTCGTAACCGGGCGGCGCGTCCTCTTCGAGTGTCTGCAAGCCCGCTGTGCCAAGCTGGGGCTTCGTGAGGGAGATCGGGTCAGCGTGCGCGGAGGTCGCTACTCGACGCGCGTGCTCCGCAAACCGGACGGCCGGCTCGTCCGGTGCCCCCCGGAGCTGGCGCGCTTCGTCGAGGTGCGTCGTGATTGAAGTGACGCGAGACGGGGTGGCGGATTCACGGTAGTGTGCGGCTGAATCCTCCTTCGCGAGAAATCCGATGACCGGGGACCCGATGTTCGAGCCGTTGAGCGTGGGCTCACTCAGGCTTCCGAGGGAGCTGCCCACGCGCGGGAGACGACGCAATGCGTAGAGCTCGCTGTAGTGGCGCCCCCATGGGCCTCCACCGGCAGGCGTAACCCCTCCTGGTCGCACTGACCATACCTACGAGTACGTCACAACTGGGACCATAGAGGATGCATAATCGGTTGACAACAAGTGACCTGTGCCTTGATAATGCGCGTCGGCCGATCCATCGTCGATCCGCCATCCTGTGGGTAGCGAAAACCTCGTCAGCCGCGAGATTACTGGCTTCTTAAGGCCTCGGCGAAGGCGGGCGGCGATGGGGGATTGGGTCAGTATTGCGGTGTGGGGCCTCCTCTCAGGGCTCAGGAGTCGGCGGGCCCTGGCGCTCGAGAACTTGGCTCTCCGACAGCAGCTGATGGTGCTCCAGCGACGGAAGGCCAAGGTGCACCTGAAGAACCGCGATCGAGTCTTCTGGATCTGGCTTCGGCGTGTTTGGCCAGGTTGGCGCCAGGCCCTCGTTCTCGTCGAACCGGCTACCGTCGTCGGCTGGCACCGCAGAGGCTTCCGGGCCTACTGGCGCTGGAAGAGCAGTCCGAAAGGAGGGCGGCCACGCATTGATCCATCGGTGCGACGCCTGATTCGCCACATGTGGAGTTCGAACCCGACGTGGGGCGCGCCGCGCATCCAGGCCGAGTTGCACAAACTCGGGATCGATGTGAGCGACTCCACGGTTCGGCGGTATCGGCCGGGGCGGCCCAGGCAGGCATCCCAGAACTGGCGCTCCTTTCTCGAAAACCACCTCGGTGACATCGTCGCCATGGACTTCTTCGTCGTTCCCACGGCCACGTTCCGCATGCTCTACGTGCTCGTGATCATGGCGCACGACCGGCGGCGGATCCTGCACTTCAACGTCACGACGTCACCCAACGCTGCTTGGACCGCCCGACAGCTCATCGAGGCGTTCCCCTACGACACCCAGCCTCGATTCCTACTTCACGACCGGGACAAGTGCTTCGCCGGCGACGTCGCCCCGCGAGTGCGGTCGATGGGCGTCGAGGAAGTGCTGACCGCGGCGGGATCCCCATGGCAGAACGCCTACTGCGAACGCCTGATCGGCTCCATCCGTCGGGAGTGCCTCGACCACGTCGTCGTGCTCAACGAACGACACCTCCTGCGGTTACTTCGCAGCTACGCCTCCTACTACCACGCGTCGCGAACTCATCGTTCGTTGGACGGCGACTCCCCGGATGGCCGTGAAGTTGAGCCCCCCGCGTTCGGCGAGGTAGTCGCGCGGCCGCAGGTCGGCGGGCTCCATCACCGCTACGCGCGGCGCGCTGCCTGATCTTCCGGCCCACCAAAGGAGCTTGTCCTCCGCGTCCTGTCCGCCGGACGCAGACCGTCGTGTGCCCCTACCAGGCTTCGCCGTCGCGAGCGAGGCATTGAACGATCTCTTGCCCCCTCTCCGACGCCTCGCCTGGGCGCATGATCCAGCCCACCGCTTCACCGCAGGCGTCTCGAGGGGCCTCGGTCGGCCGTTCTCGCACCGCGATGGGCTTTTCGCTACCCACACCGCTACTCCCGGCGCGCAGGGCTTGGGAGGAGTTCACTCCAAGGCGAGCCTGTCGCTCGCCAACCGGCTTGGCCTCTCGGCCATCCCTCAACCACCGCGGCCATAGGGTCGAATCGGTTTCCAGCCGGGTGGCGGACGGACAGGGGTTGGAAGGCGAATCTCAGGAGCCCCCGGCGAAGGAGCCCCGGTCCGGACCGACACCACGTCCACTCCGGCGTTGAAGCAGTATTGGTTGTCCACCACCGCGAACCGCAGGCGGACGGTCTGACCCTTGAAAGGCGTCAGGTCCACCCCGATCACTGAGTATCCGATTGAGGTGGGGTCTTCAGGCTCGGTCAGATACACGTTCCGGAGAACCCCGGCCCCGACGTCGTACACCGACGCAGCAGGATTCACGATGTCCACACGGAAGTGCTGATTCTGACCACCCCCCTGATAATCCAGGCCCAGTTCGGGGTCCACATAGTAGTAGGGGTGCCGATTCTCCACCCATATGATGGCGGAGAAGACGGTGGTTCCGATCGGAGGAACGAAGACGTCCTGGTGGAGGATGAGCGTTGACGGCCTGTCTTGGTCGACGACGGCGGCGTATGCCCCCTGCGGTGGAGGTGGCACAGGGTAGCCGCTGATAGGACCGCAACAGCCTGATAGAGCAAAGATTGCCCCCCCTCCGCCGCTCGTGACCGTCCAGCCCGTGAGGTCCCCGGTCTCGAAGTCACCGTTGGCGACGAGCTCACCTACAGGCCAGACATCGAGGGCAGCTGATCCTGTCGTGCCTTCCACGGTAGCCCGGATGAGGGTTGAGCCCGGCCCTATGGCGGTGGCCGTCGTCGAGGTCCCGGGCGGACTCGGCACCACCCCCGCCACCGAACTGTCGGAACTGGTCCACGTGACGGTCCTGCCTGTCAGGACCGTGTTGTCGGCGGCATACGCCGTGGCCGTGAATGGCTGCGTCGCATCCACGAAGATATCCGCCGTGGTCGGGCTCACCTCCACCCGGTCCACCGCGATCCGCACCACCGTCACGGTCAAGCAGCCCTCCATCCCCTCCGCCTTGGCGCAGATCCCGGCCGCGCCCTCTGCCACCCCCGTCACCAACCCTCTGCGAGCCACTGTCGCCGCAACCGCGTTCTTCGACCTCCACGTCACCGGCCGGTCCAGCTCACCCTTGTCCCAGGCATAAACCGTGGCGGTCAACTGGATCGTCGCGCCGGGGTAGACCTGCTGAGCCCCCCTGACCTTCACCCTCTCCACATCCACCCTCACCGCCACCGCCGCGCAGCCCTCCATCCCCTCCGCCTCCTCCGGTGTGGCACAGATCTCGGCCGTCCCTACGGCCACACCCCTCACCACGCCGTTCTGGTCCACCGTCGCCACACCCGTGCTCTTCGACGCCCACGTCGTCGCCCAGCCCGTCAACTCCCCTCCGTCCTTCGCCAGCACCTGGGCCACCGCCTGCACCGTCTGTCCACGCTGGATCGGAGAGAACCCAACCGCCACCACCGCGCTCCCAGGCGTTGCCACCACCGTCACCGTGACGCACTCCTCCATCCCCTCCGACACAGCACACACCTCCGCCGTCCCCACCGCCACTCCCGTCACCAACCCGTCCCCGTCCACCGTCGCCACGCCCGTGTTCTTCGACACCCAGCTCACGTCCAGGCCCGTCAGCACCTCATCGTCGAAGGCGTACAGCGTCGCTGTCAGTTGTGCTGTGAACCCCCGTTCCACTTCGGGACTCGACGGCGATATCGCTACACGCTCCACCGGCTTCGGTAGCACCTCCAGCGGGACCGGGCTCGACACCCCCTCACTCATCGAGACGATCGCCGTCGTCCCAGGACTCGCACCTCGGATGGTTGCCACGTAACCCGACTGATCCGTCGCCACTACCCGTGCGATGGCCGTGTTCCCCGATGTCCACGTCACCGTTCGGTCCGTCAACTCCGTCCCATCGAACGCGTACAACCGCGCCGTCAGGGTGAACTCCTTATCCTCGATCACCTCCCCCGTCGCCGGATCGACATCGATCCGATCCACATGCTTCGGTTGCACCACCACGGTGAGGGGAGGGCTACTCTGATCCTCCACGCTGGCCGTCACCGACCCGCTTCCCACCCCGTTTGCCGTCACCGTGGTCGTGGCCCCCGTCGCCGGGTTCACGGCCACCACACCAGATGCCGACCAAGTGATCGCCCGGCCCGTCAGTTCCCGGTTCTCCGAGTCCCGGAGTGTCACCCGTAGCGCCTCCGAGCGCCCGTGCTCGATCACCAACTTTCCCTGTACGAGGGTGCGGTTCGCCGGGCTGATCGCCATCGCGATCACCCCGGGAACCACGTACGTGGTCGTCTCACACGCCGCTACCAGCGCCACCCCCAACAGGAGCCCCACCTTCAGAGACTGGATCGGTCGGCTCGTCCAGAGCCCCATACGCATGCAGGGCATGGTCCGGTCTCTCTCGTGGGTGATCGTCACTTGCGACGGAGGGCCGACGAAACACTCCGGCCCACCCCTTTCGCCGCAGACACCACCCTCGCCGCATCGATGGCGGCAATCAGCGCCACCCCTCCCGCTGCCGCTGCCCCCAACATCCACTTGCTTCGCTTCCGCTCCTCCAGCACCGACCCTGCCGGGCAGGTCCCGCCCACCAAGGGCTCCGCACACACCACCGTGACGTCACTGGATAGCAGCCCCCACGCCAACGCTCCCCCACCAAGCAGAAGGGCCACGATCCCCCGACCCGTATTCCCCACATAGAACTCCCCACCCCCTGGCACCAGAAACCCGAGGGCCAAGGCCGAGCCCATGCTCCGGGAAGCCCCCAACACTTCCAGTGAGAGGGAATCGGCCATCGGTCCACTCGACGCCCACACCCCGGCATCACCGGGCGAAAGCGCCGAGATCATTCCCTGAGGAATGATGTCCAGCTCCGCACCCAAGAATACCTGGCCAGGCCTCAGGCCTCGAGCGATGCCCGTCTCCGATAGTCGCACCACCCCGGATGGTCCCTCGGCGAAGTACCGCACAGGCAGGCCCTGCAACGCCATGCCATCCGTGTTACGGATCCGAGTCGTGATCTGCAGCTCTCCACCCACCGGGAGCGACCCCTGCGACAGGAAGACGTCGAACGAGCCCACCTCGAGAACCCTCGCCCGCAACGCCCGGTACTGCTCCACTCGGCTCGGCGCATGGATCTGCGGATCTGCCCTCAGCGCATAGTCTGCCAGCACCGCATCACGGAAGTACTCCGTGGGATCTCGCTGATTGGCCAAATCAATCAGTCCCAGATACACCGGCGCCACCGCTCGATCTCGGTCCAACAGGGGCTCGGCTAGCCGTTGCCGCAGCCCTTCCGACGCCTTCTCGAACTGCCCCGGCCGGTACGCTTCGATCGCCTGCGTGATGGTGGAGTCCGGCCAGGTCTGCGCCGCCGTTGGACCACATACAAACGCGAGGAGGACCGCTACCCGAACCACACCCTTCAGGACTCGCTGGAGCCGCAGCATATCACCACCTTCCGTCCAGGCTATAGACCATGATCGGCCTCCTCGGCACCACCGCAGGAAGCCGATTCGTCCATTGGCCTTTGCCCACATTGTCGGCGACGAGGATGTGTTTCGAGGTTCGGTTACTCTGCCGTACGGGGTGCCAGGCACTCTGCCCGACAGTACATCTCAACGTTGTCGGGAAGTCGCGGCGCCGCCTATCGCTCGTACGGGCTGAATTGGAACTAGCTCGAAAGGACCACCCCGCTTGGAGATGGTGGGCAGGGTCGAAGCGACCCTACCATCAGACGGGTATCCGTCCCCGGCTTCGATTGGGCTGTGGGCGCTCCTTCGCTTCACCGTGCGTCGTCTCGACCACCTCGCGTTCGAGAACCCGGCGGCCTCTCCTCTACGTGTCGGCGGAAGACCCGGACCGCCACCACGACCGCGAGGGCGGGCAACCAGACCCAAAGTGCCTCGTTTCCCACCGCCAGGCCGACCTGACCCCATGCCGTGGAGGCGGCGTGGGCGGCCGCGTCCGGATCGAGGGGGTGCCACGGCAGGGTCACCACTCTCCATGAGAACGGGGCGAACAACGTCACGCCCTCTCCGTACGACGTGAGCATGTCCAGCACATCGTGCGACGCCAAGGCTCCTGCGAGCCCCACCCACGCCCGCAGGCGCGGCAGCTCGGATCGGCGGAAGGCGATGAGGGCGATCACGGCCCCCGCCACCACGGCGAAGAAGAGGGAGTGGGTGATGCCGCGATGCCCTCCCAACGCCGCGTACGTCGAGCCGGGTAGGAAGCGCAGCAGGACGTCCAGATCCGGGATCACCGCGGCGGCTGCACAGGCGGTGGCGAAGCGGCGACTCGTGCGCTCCGGGTCGGTGGCTGCGCCGAGCGCCCATCCGGCGAGTCCATGGCCGATCGAAGTGGCCACTCGAAGCCTCTTCGCTACCTCGTCGGCACTCGTCCGGCAGCGTACGGCATCAGGCTACCGGACCCGGTACGCGATACCGATCAACGCCGGGGAGCCTCGTTGCTGGGGGCCTCCCTTCCATATTCCTCGCTGACCGTGGTAGGCCCGGAGGGTCGCTTCGAGCTTCAGGGCTCTGCGAGCCACGAAGAACGACACCCCCCACACGTGCCCGAAGTCCAAGACGCTCGGGTTCGCTGCCACGAAATGTCCTCCCGTCCGCGCACCAAGCCAGCCGCCGCCCGATATGGTCACGCCGAGGGTGGTGGGAGAGGAGCGTAGGAACGAGTGTGACAAGGAGAGGCGGGCGACGAGATCCGTCAGCATATATTCGGGTCGGGCAACCGACCACATCTCGGAGCGCCACGGCTCGACGGAGTCGAGCACGGCGGAACGCATCCAACCCACGTCCCAGCCGAGGCCCAGCTGTTCCGAGAGGTCCACCTGCGTGAAGATCCCGATCGCGGGCCCGGACCGCGTTCCATTGTCCGGGAGTTGGGCGACGTTCTGACCGGCCCGAACTCCCACGTAGGCGTTTTGGGCCGAGAGCATCGCGGGACAGAAAGCGAGGCACAGAAGAGCACGAAACATTTGAGTCCTCTCAGTTACGGGGACGCAGGAAGTCGCCGGCGGAGGCGAAAAGGGGGGGCACGAAGAGGACCAGCATCCCCGTGTTCAGGATGGCGTTGGAGACCACGCCGTGGGCCAGCGAGGCCAGCGTATCCACGACGTACCAGCACGAGAGGGGCACCGCCATGGCGAGCCACGCCCAGCGCTCACGCCTCAGGAACGGGCCGCGCACGACCCACACCATCAGCATCCCCCATCCGCCCATCACGGCGCCGGTCACACCGAAGACCCAGCTCCGGTAGGCCACCATCGACGGTGTCGGGTCGCCGGCCGGCCAGAACACGGGATCGGTGTAGCTGTTGACGAGGGCGTTCACGGGGCCCGAGGCGGGAAAGGCCGCCAGGAGGAAGCCCGCCAGGGCTACGCCGGCGGTAAGACCAGTAAGCCACACGTCCCAGATGCCGCGTCGTGTGTCGCCCATTCCCATCCACCCCACCCGAATACTGGTTGGTCGACCAACCAATAATCTGCGCCGACCGACGCAATAGTCAACCCCGTTGCCAACGCTCTCGAGCAACGAAGTGGCGCAGGATGCCCAGGAGGAGAACCGGTTCCGTCAGTCGCTGCGGGACACGATCATCGGAGCAGCCGTCTCAGACTCTCACCGAAGGAGGTCCACATCTCCTCGTCCTGTCGCAGGGCCGAGATCGTCTGGAGCTCTAGGCCC
The DNA here is from genome assembly GCA_963751265.1 of uncultured Gemmatimonadales bacterium. Lineage (GTDB taxonomy): Bacteria > Gemmatimonadota > Gemmatimonadetes > Longimicrobiales > Gaopeijiaceae > SZUA-318. The sequence continues at coordinate 26,094 of CAVVTU010000014.1, forward strand.
AGGCCGTCGAAGAGGGCGATCAGAATCGTGGAGAGGCCCCTGGCGGAGCCGGTGAAGTGCGCTTTGCCCGCCGCCCGCATCGCGTCGAGCTCCTCCGAAAAGACGTCCTGCCCCTCGCGGTGAAGGGTAGACATCTCGTCGCGGATCCGGGGGTAATTCCTCGCCACCGCCAGACCCTCGGCAAGTAGGCTCAGAGAGCTCCCGTGCGTGTGCGCATACTCTCGCATCGCCTGAACGAGCGTGTCTGCCAGGTCGTCCACGGAGGAGGACTCCCGCATGAGGCGACTGACAATCTCCCAGGACTCCTCCGTGCTCCTTCGGAGCATCTTCGCCAGCATGTCCTCCTTGCTGTCGAAGTAGTAATGGAGGAGTCCCCGGCTCACATTCGCCTCGCGTGCCACCTTCGCGATGGTCAAGCCTGCGAATCCATCTGCTGCCAGGACCTCTTGGGCCGCGTCGAGGATTCGGTCGGCTTTGCCGCGATCGGAACTCACATGACCTCCGGGTGGTGACGACGTGCCGTGCGGGGAGACCACTTCTACGCTCGGCTTGGTGGGCTGGTCGGACGGCCAACCACGATCTCACCGTTCGGTTTGGCCCGCAAGGAGGAATCCTGGCGGGACGAAGCCTGGAAGTCGGCCTCAAGCTCAGGCGGTCCCTCGTTCCGAGACGTTCTTGACTCCGGTCCTTGATGATTAAAGCTTCAATGTTTCCTTCCCATGGGTTCTACGCACGGCACAGGGGAACGAGGCGACTATGGACAAAGCGACGGTCGACCAGATGTGGGACCAGGTCCGGCAGAGGTACGGGATCTATCTCCACCTTCTGGAGCTGATTCCCGAGGAGCACTTTCACGATCAGCTGGTGCCGGACATGCGAACGCCGGCGGAGCTCGTGACGCATGTCTCCGGAGTATGCGTGCGGGACGTGGCCGTAGGGATCGCGCAGGGCGAGATCGCGGCCGACGAGTCCGTGGAAAAGGAGATCGCGGCGGGCCTGCCGACAAAGGCGGACGTGATCGCTTACGCGCGCTCCTGCTGGGACGAGGCGAACGCCGCGACGGTGGGTCTGGGTGAGGCCGAGATCAATGCGATGGTGCCGACGCCCTGGGGCATGACCTTTCCCGGCTGGGTGGGATTGCACCTGATGCGTGACGAGCTCCTCCACCACCGCGGCCAGCTCTATGTCTACGCGCGCCTTGCTGGGGTTGTGCCGCCGCACATCTGGCACTTCGACGAGAACGAGCCGGCGTTCCGCCCCACGGCGTAGCTCGGGTCCGGGCCGCCGGGGTGCCTTCCGCAAACCAGACGATTCAGCGCAGTCGCGGCGTCTGTTCGCGCGGCCGGCGGCGCTATCTGCGCGTGCTTTGGGGGTCAACCAAGGCAGACTGTTCACCCCGAGAGGTCTTCGCCATCCGTGGGTGCCCGAATCCCGCCAGCGACCCTCTCGAGTGGCGTGAAGCACTCCTCGCACGAGATTGCGGTAACTTTATGAGGTTGTCCGACCGTCAGGGCCACACGTGCGAATGCACGCGGACCCTCTTCGGCTTCATTCCTGATTCCGCGGAGGTGGTATGGGGAGACGCGCGAACTACGGCTTCGAGAAGCGGCAGCGGGAGATCAAGAAACAGAAGAAGAACGAAGCGAAGGCCGAAAAGAAGCGTCAGGAGGCCATCGACCGGAAAGAGCAGGAGGATGCGGACACTCCCGCCGAGGACGAGTCCGATCGCGAGTGACGGGGCCCACGCTGGCGGCGGCGCGGTATGACTCCGGCCACTGCACGCACGACAAGGAGTGGGACATGATCAAGGCGGGCGACGTAGTGTGGTTCACCTCCGCTGAGCGTTTCGAGTTCTGCCGTGTGCGGATCTGCGAGGGCAGGGCGGCAGACGGTGTGCTCGGGGTCTCGGCGTGATGCCGATGCTCTCAGCGTTCACGTTCGAGGAGGGTGGTCGCACGTACGAGTGCACCCCCGAAGCGCTCGGGGATCCGTCCCGAGGCATCTGGTGGTGGTTCACGGTATCGAACGATGCGCAGCGGTATGCGCCGTTCGAGGCGGCGGCGAAGGACACACGAGGCTCCGTTCAGGCCCGGATCGTCGCGTACTATGAGCATCGAGTGTGGGTCCGTGCGCAGCCTGCCGTGCCACGCCAGCGCTTTGGCCGTCCGGCAAAGGCGCCGGAGCCGAAGGAGGGGTAGGGCTACACTTGGCAGGCGGGCATCGCCCCCCGGCTATTCCTGGTCCGCGAAGTCGGGGTAGAGGGTCCGCTGGCAGTCGGGGCAGAGACCGTGAGAGAAGACGGCCTCGGAACGGCTCGTGATGTAGGCGTGAACCTCCTCCCACTCCCCCTCGTCGTTACGGATCTTCTTGCAGCCGGCGCACATCGGCAACAGGCCCGTCAACAGCTTCACCTCCGCCAGGGCGCCTTGCAGTTGCTCGATGAGCAACTGACGTTCCGCGTCGGCGCGATGCCGCTCCGTGACGTCCAGCACGGCTGCGCGACACTCATGTGATCCCCAGTCTTGAAGCCGCCCTACGCACGACCGTGGAGACGCTGCTACGGGGGGAGAGCCAGCGAGAGATCGAGCGACGCACGGGCGTGGACCGCAAGACCATCCGCCGTTTGGCCGGCGGGCAAAATCCCCCACCCCGGCCACCGGCTCGGAGGGGCGGAGACCAAATCCCCCATCCTGGCCACCGGCTCCGGCGGAGGGAACGGGGGTGGGGACACCCCGTCGGCATGCGAGGCGCACCGGACGTGGATCGAGTCGCAGCTGCAGCTCGGGACGCAACGCCGTGAGCATCTACCAGGACCTGGTGGAGACGCACGGCTTCACGCACGCGCTACGGCTCGGTGAAGCGCTTCGTGGCCCGGCTCAGGGCCCGGGAGCCGGAGCGCTTCGACGTGCTGGAGTTCCTGCCGGGCGAGGAGTGCCAGGTGGACTTCGGCCAGGGGGCGCTGACCCTGGTCCGTCCCGGACGGTACCGCCGGCCCGTACCTGTTCGTGATGACCCTCAAGTACTCCGGCAAGAGCTTCCGCAAGGTGGTGTGGAAGACGAACCAGGAGATCTGGGCCCGGCTCCACGAGGAGGCCTGGCGGAGCTTCGGCGGGTGTTGCCGGTACGTCGTGCTGGACAACTTGACGTGAGGGTGTGATCTCCCCCGACATCTACGAGCCGGAGCTGAACCCGCTCTATGCGGCGATGCTGGTCCACTACGGGGTGGTGGCCGACCCCTGCCGGGTCGCCGATCCCAACCGGAAGGGGACGGTGGAGAACGCGATCCAGCACACGCAGGGGACGGCCCTGAAGGGGCGCCGGTTCGAGGACCTCGACGCCCAGAACGCGTGGCTGGCCCACTGGGAGGAGCGCTGGGCCGCGCCCCGCATCCACGGCCGCAAGAAGCGCCAGGTCCTGGAGATGTTCCGCGAGGAGCAGCCCCACCTGCTCCCCCTGCCCCTGGAGGGCTTCCGCACCTTCCAGCAGGAGACCCGCACCGTGGACGACGCCGGCCTGGTCCAGGTCGGCGGTTCCTACTACGCGGCGATGCCCGCCCCCCTGTACAGCGAGGTCCAGGTCCGCATCTACGCCGGCGAGATCGAGATCCTGGACGCCTCCGGCGCGGTCCTGCGCCGTCACGCCAAGGCCGAACGCAAGGGCCGGTTCGTGCTCGAGGAGGGCGACCGCATCTTCAACCCCTCCCGCGAGACGGCCCGGCTCCTGGAGAAGGCGGCCCGGATCGGTCCCAAGACGCACGAGCTCGGCCAGCTTCTCTTCGCCACCCTGGGCCGCCCCGGCCAGAAGGCCCTGTACGGCTTGACCCACCTCCCGCGCACCTTCCGCTGCGAGGACATCGAAGCGGTGAGCGCCCGCTTCCTGGAGGCCCGCTGTCTCTCCTACCGGGCTTTGCGCCAGGCCTTGGAGCGTCGCGCCGCCGCCGCGCCTCCGCCCGAGCCCACCCTGACCCAGTCCGGCCCCCCATCCGCACGTCGCCGATACCAGACCTTCTGGGACGACACTCCCAGATCCACGCCCGCAGGAGCTCCCCCATGCCCATGTCGATCCCTGAGCTGGAACGCGCCTGCGCACCTGCGCCTCTCGGCATGATCGCACCCTGAGCCGCGCCTCAGGTCGACAGAATGGACTTCCTCGAGGCCTCTCTGGCTCGTCCAGGACGAACTCGACCGCGTCACTCCGCTCTGGACGACGCCACGCCTCTCCGGTACCGAACGCCGATCAGAGCTCGACGGTCTACACCGCGCCTCCAGGCGCGCGCCGCCGACGCAGGAGGCCCCGGCGGCAGGCAGCCTCGGGCCTCGCCGCGCACGCGGACGCACGGGCGCGCGGCGAGCGGGGCGCGGAGGGGGGGGGGGGGGGGGGGGGGGCGCACGGACGCCACCTCCACGTGGACGAAGGCGGTGGCCTCGTCGGCCCTCAAGAGGCGCACCTCGCAGACCTCGCGATTCCCTTCGGAAAGAGCCTTCTCGAGGCATGCGTTGAGGCGTCCGACATCAGCCTGGGCGACCAGGGCCGAGAAGCGCCGGCCCGACAGCTCGGCTCGATCGAGCCCGAGAAGGCGTGCCCCGGCGAGGTTGAGGGCGAGGATGGATCCGTCTGCGGCGAGGTTGAAATACCCTATGGGCGCGAAGTCGAAGAGGTCTGTATAGCGGTGCAGGCCGGCCTCGACCTCGGCGTTGGTGCGCCGGAGCTCTTCGTTCTGCATCTCCAGCTCGATTTGATGCACCTGCAGTTCGTGAATCAGGCGTTCCGCATCCCCATCGGACCCGAGGTCCAGTGGGGACGGCGGTCCACTCCGAAGGCGTGCCTCGGCCTCCTGGCGGAGCGAAGTCTCCTCCGGAGGATCCGGATCGGATGTCTTCATCGTGCCATTCCTCCCCTCGCTTGCTTCGAGGCGCTTCAGGACTCTTCAGCTCCACCTTGCGTTCCCTTCAGCAAGGCACGCAGGCGTTCCCCCGTGGCACGCAACTCCTGCTCCAGCTCCTTGGTCGCGGTGATGTCGGCAAGGGTGATCACGAGGCCGTCGATACGATTGTCCAGCGTGCGGTACGGCATGATCCTGACGGTATACCAACGTCCGTCCCGTGTGGATACGGCCTTTTCCCGGTGGACCAGCGTGCGCAGGACCGAGCGGGCGTCCTCGAAGAGCTCGGGGTATTCCAGCCCGGTGGTGAGATCCGAGAGGGGCCGGCCGACGTCTCCCGGAAGGAGCTTGAAGACCTCGGTGGCCGGCGTGGTGAACCGGCGTACGAGAAGATCCTCGTCGAGGAAGAGCGTGGCGATATCCGTACTGTTCAGGAGGTTGCTCATGTCGCTGCTCGCGCGCGACCACTCCGCCACCTTGGCCTGCAGCTCCTGGTTGACCGTCTGCAGCTCCTCGTTCATGGACTGCATCTCTTCCTTCGAGGTGGTCAACTCCTCGTTGGTGGACTGCAGCTCCTCGTTGGTGGATTGCAGCTCCTCATTGGCGGACCTGAGCTCTTCCTCGGAGGCTTGCATCGCCGTGCGCGTGTCCTCCGCCTCTTTGCGGGCTCGTTCGAGCTCTTCCAGCAGCTCCGTCTCGCGCTCGTTCCCCCCACGGGGGCGAACGCGAGCGTTGGCAATCGGTGCCGACGCGAGGTCCTGGAACACCACGAGCACCATCCCCTTCACGGCATCCGGCTCGGACAGGGGATGGACGGTGAGTTTCACATCTTGAGTGGCCCCGTCGTGGACAACGCCAACCCGGTCGGCAACGGTCACCGCCCGCTCCATGAGCGCTCTGCGAAACGTGTCGGCCAACTCGCGGGCGAGGCCCTCACGAGCCATGGCGAAGAGGTTGAGGTTGGCCTTGCCGACGGCGGGCTCGAGGTACTTGCCGGTCTTGCCGCTGATGTAGACGATGTCACCCTTCTCGGTCACGAGCACGGCAGCCGGGGCGTAGTGCCGTGCGATCGACGTCTCCGCGATCGCCTGAAGGCTCGAGGCCGTCGATCGCGCGACTGGAGATGCGGACGACGATAGCCGGTCGGCCGGCTGCATGCGCGCGAAGGCCGGGGGGAAATCGATGGATGTCGGACCGGTGCCATGCTCCCGAGTCCGGTAGATCCGATTCTTCCCGGGCAGCGCGGAGAACAGCTCCCTGAACCCGTCCGCGCTCTCCGACGTGCCGAGGACGAGGACACCATCTGGATTCAGGCTGTAATGGAAGAGGGGAAGGACCTTCCGCTGGAGCTCCGGCTCGAGGTAGATGAGCAGGTTGCGGCAGAGAAGCAGATCGAGCTTGGTGAAGGGCGGGTCCATCACGAGGTTCTGCGGAGCGAAGATGACGAGCTCCCGAACCTCCTTGCCCACCCGGTACCCTCCGTCCTCCTCCACGAAGAAACGGGCTAAGCGTCGGGAGAGACATCCGCGGAGATGTTGGGCGGGGTACGTTCCCACGCGCGCCTTCTGAATGGCGCCCTTGTCCAGATCGGTGGCGAAGACCTGCAGCGAGACCCCCCGGGGTGGGGCCAACCGATCCACGACCTCCCTGAAGATCATGGCGAGGGAGTACGCCTCCTCCCCGGTGGAGCAGGCCGGAACCCAGGCCCGCACCACACCGCCGCGCACGGCGAGGTCCGGGATCACCTCTTCCTTCAGCTGCTCCCACACCGGCGGATCGCGGAAGAAGCTCGTGACCCCGATGAGCAGCTCCTGGAAGAGCAGGTCGCACTCCTGCGGGATTGGCCCGGAGGTAGCGCACGTACTCGTCGATCCGCGACAGCTGATGGATCCCCATCCGGCGCTCGATGCGACGATAGATCGTGCTCTTCTTGTACAGCGAGAGATCGTGACCCGTCCGACCACGAAGCAGGATGACGACCTTTTCGAGGCCGCTCCGGTCCTCCTCCGCCGCGGCCGACCGCGGCGGCCGAGCCTGGGAACATGCCGCAGGAAATCCAGGATCCGACCGGGCAGCTCGTCCGCGGTGGCAACCACGTCGGCATTCGCGGCGTCCATCGCGCTGCGGGGCATGCCGTCGAACTTGGCGGAGTCCGGGCTCTGCACGAACATCGCTCCCGCCCGCTCCTTGATGGCCCGCAACCCGAGGGCTCCGTCCGATCCCATGCCGGAGAGGATGACGCCGATGCTACGCTCCTGCTGGTCCTCGGCGAGAGAGCGGAAGAAGAAGTCGATGGGCAGGCGTAGCCCCCGAGGCGCGGCCGGCTCCAGCAGGTGCAGGACGCCGTGCAGGATCGACAGGTCGCGGTTGGGTGGGATCACGTAGACGTGGTCTGCCTCCACCTTCATCCGATCCTCGATCTGAACGACCGGCATGACGGTGCTCCGCTGCAGCAGCTCGGGCAGCATACCCGCGCGAGTCGGGTCCAGATGCTGAACGACCACGAATGCCAGGCCCGGCTCTGGCGGCACGTTCCCCAGAAAGGCATCCAGGGCTTCGAGGCCGCCGGCGGAGGCACCGATCCCGACGATGCGAGCAGGAGCGGACGAGGTCGTGGGGAGAGCCTCCGAGGTGGCCTGCTTCTTGGGATCGGAGCGGCGAGCCGACTTCTTCATATTCGAATCCTCGGAGTAGTATATCTGAAAATATAGCCTTCATAGGGGGGGTGTCGCACACGACGAGACGCGAGTTCGGACGTTCGAGTCTACCCAGCCTCATGGAAGACGAGCGAACCGAGTCTCTCGTGGTCCTTCGGGACTCCGTGCTCGGCGGAGCTGGGATCGAGCCGGGAGCTCCGCATCCTCGCGATGCCGAGGGCGTCGTGCCATTGGCGCTTAAACACCCCTCCACCCCGGCCACCTATGGAGAGAGCGTGAACCTGGTCACATATCCTTGGATACGCGCATCCCTTTGGGAACGGCGCTTGCATTCAGGAATAGACTCGCTGCTCTCTTGGGCAGAAGGCCGATCCTCCACACGGCCACGAGTGATGCAGAAGACGACCTGGAGAAGGCCACGAAGCTGGCTGAGGGCACTCTGGAGAGCCACCGAAAAACGCTCGACCGGATCGCGGCCCTCCTGTTGAAGCAAGAGGAGATCACGGGCGAGGTGGTCATGGCGATCCTGTCATGAAGGTCCGCTGGACGCTGTTCGCCTGTGAGTTCCCGGGAACGGCGATTCTTGTCGGCTTCGGGGTCTCCTTCGTGATTCTCGACGACTGGCCAGATCTGGATGTGGATCTGTCCTTGGACAGCATCGAACGCCCGGAAGCCTATCCGCCAGCAGGTCGCCGAAGACGCCCTGATAGCCTCACCTCGTGCGACTGGTCCAGATCCCGCAGGAACATCTCCTCGGCGGCGGCGGCGACGCGCGCGTCCTCGATGAAAGCGTCGAGCTCGTAGTTGATGGCCACGCCGAGCGGATTGAAGTCCGTGGAGCCGACGCGAATCCAACGACCGTCCACGATCGAGGTCTTGGCGTGCATCATGTCCCCGCGCCACTCCCAGACCCGCGCGCCGTTGCGCAGCAGCCGCCGGTAATAGCGCCGGGTCAGCGACCCGACCCAGGGGTGGTCGTTCCTGCCCGGCACCAGGAGGCGCACGTCCACGCCATCCCGGGCTGCGCCGCTCAGCGCATCCACCTCCGCGAACGACGGCACGAAATACGCGCTGGCGAGCCAGATTGAGCGTTCCGCGGCGGCGGCCTGCAGGTGCAGCGCGCGCGCCACCCGCATCCGACCGGGCTCGCCTTCGACGATGCCCACCAACGAGGGCGTGGCGGTTGCCGGGTCGAGGTGGGCGTTGCGTGGACGGCGCCGCAACCGCCGCTCCTCACGCGCGGGCCGATGGCCCTCGGCGCGGTGCCACATGTGCTCGAACGCCCGTTCCATGTCGGCTGCCGCCGGCCCCGTGATGCGGACGCAGCGGTCGCGCCACGGCGAGCGGCGCTTGAGGATGAGCCCGTGCTGCCACTGCTCTCCGATGCCGATCCCGCCCGTGACGCCGGCTTTCCCGTCCACCACGAGCAACTTCCGGTGGTCCCGGGGGACCAGGCCCAGCCAGGCACGGAATCCGGGCGGGTTGAACACCCGCACCTCGACGCCTTGCCCGCGGAGGTTGCGCCGAAAGCGCGAGGATGTGCCCCGCATGCCGACCCAGTCGCCGAGGACGCGGACGCGGGCGCCGGCTACCGCGGCGGCGGTCAGCGCCGCGGCGAAGCGTCGCCCAACGCTGTCGTCCTGGAGGATGTAGCTCTCCAGCGCGACGGACTCCTTCGCACCCTCGATCAGCGCGATCATCGCGTCGAAGGTCGCGTCCCCGTCTCCGAACAACGTCACCTGGTTGTCGGGGGAGACGTCCGCCGCCCCGATCCGCCATAGCGCCCGGGCGAACGACGGCCCGCGGGGCCCCGGCACGTCGGGTGCCCTGGGCGCAGGCGCCGGAGGAGCGTTACGGTCCGCCGGCAGGCGTCGGGGCTCGCCGCTCATCGTTCGAGATTGGCTACCGGATGCGCCGTGCGGCCGGTTAGCCGACGCGTGCCGGTCTCACTCAGGCAGGCTTCATACGCCGTCATATACAGATTCCGGTAGCTCCGCTCGTGAGTGTCCGAGAGGCTGAACTTCCAGTTCTTGTCCGGCATCGTCGATGCGCTCGAGGAGTCGCCCTCGCTGCTCTACTTTCGACAGGTGAAGGAAGATCGTGACGATCCGGGGGCCACTGCGGTGCAGATGCGTCTCCAGGCTCACGATGGAACGATAGCGCTCCTTCCAGATGGTCTTCTCGGGAAGCAGCTCCTCCGGGAGCCCGCGGGGCGCGGAGCAGTTCCGGGTGGACGTGGACGCCGAGCACCTCCTCGTCGTAGGAACGATTGAAGATACCGATCCGCCCGCGTTCGGGCAGATGGCGAGTCATACGCCACAAGAGGTCGTGCTCCATCTCTTCGGCACTCGGCCGTGGCAGGAGTCGCCGTGGCGGAGCGTGAGGCGACGCACCGAGCGGCGCCATGGGGCGGGATGGGGCACGAAACGCGGAAGCGGCCACGGGCCCCCGCCTACGACCTCCTGCCTCCTCCTTTTCGTCCAGAGACGCGACGTCGGGTGCGCGAGTTGCGTGCCTTTTCGCCGGCACTGTCATCTGCCGGATGGTGCGGGCGCTGTGCGTGTGAGATGTTGCACTACCCCTCGCAGGGTCCCGTAGCGATCGGGCCAACGCGGTTCTTGGGCAGGGAGCCGCCGCGGACTCGGAAGCCACGGTTCTGCGGGGGGTTTTGCATTGCAGGCGGCTACCCCATGGAAGGTGACCGCGGGGCGACACCGTGACCTTTGCGAACTTCGACGAGCAGACCAACCCCCGCTGATGCGCTCCACCCGTCCCCTGGCGTCGGCCAGCGCCATGGTCGCCGCGTGAGGGTCGATAGCGCGGGCCTGCCCCTCCACGGTTGCGCCGCGGGCGCTCGCGCCGAATCCTATCTCCAATCCTGGCAGCGAGAGGGGGGCGACTGCCCCTCGTATCCCCCGAGGTCCCCGTCCGCGCCCAGTCGTCCCTCGTGCCCATGGAACCCGGATCATGTCCAAGAGCTCGCGCGTTTCTCCCCTTCTCGCACTGGCGGCTGCTGCCGCCCTTGCGCTCGCCGGCGGGCAGGCAGCCGCGCAGGTTCCCGCCCAGGCCCAGGCGCGCCTGCGTGCGCTCTACCAAGAGGGGGCGTTCGCTGCCCGCTCCTTCCGAGCCGATTGGCTGCCGGACGGATCGGGGTACGCGCGCCTGGAGCGGGTCGAGGGCGCCGCGGGGAGAGCGCTGGTCCGCTACGACCCGGCTTCGGGAAGGCGGACGGTGCTCGTGTCCCCGTCCCAACTCGTCCCGCCCGGAGCCGCCGCACCCCTCGCCATGGAGAGCTATGCGCTCTCCCCCGACCCCGACGTCCTGCTCTTCTCGACCAACAGCCGCCCGGACGAAGATGGGCGGGGCAGGGTGGGCGAGTACTGGACCCTGGAGCGATCTTCGGGGGCGCTGCACAAGGTGGCCGAAGGCGTGGTTTCCGGATCGCTGGACGGCGCGTTCTCTCCCGACGGACGGCACATCCTCTTCCCTCGGGGCGGAGACCTCTACGTCACCGACCGCAGCGGAGCCCACACCGTTCGCCTCACCCACGACGGCAGTGACGAAGCCATCTCCAACCGGGGCGGGGTCTGGAGTCCGGACGGGCGCCGCATCGCCTTCGTCCGCTCCGACGCTTCCCACGTACGCATCAGGAAGATGCTGGAGCCCGGGGATCCCTCCTACCCGGAGGTGCGCGAGCTGCGCTTCGCGCGCGTCGGCGGGACCATCGCCACGCTGCGGGTGGGCGTGGTCGGCGTCGAAGGCGGTGAGACGACCTGGCTCCCCATTCCCTCCCCCGAGGAAGGGTTCTACCTGGGGGCGTTGAGCTGGGCGGGCAACGCCCACCAGGTGCTGGTGGAGCAGCGCAGTCGCGGCCGGGACGCACGCGCCTTCCTGATCGCGGACACCCGGACCGGCTCCGTCACCCCCATGTACCACGAGAGCGACCCCGCTTGGGTCATCGCCAGCTACCGGACCAACGGAGGTCTGGAGTGGATCCGCGGCGGACGGGCATTCGTGTTGCTGACCGAGAAGGACGGGTGGCGGCACGCGTACGTCTACGCCCGAAGCGGCGAGGAGCTGGCCCTGCTCACGCCCGGCAACTACGACGTCATCGAGCGGGGCCGGGTCGACGATGCGGGCGGCTGGTTCTACTACTATGCCTCGCCCGACAATGCCACACAGCGCTACCTGTACCGGGTGCGCCTGGACGGCACCGGCACGCCCGAGCGGGTTACGCCGGCCGACCAGCCCGGCACGCACACCTACCAGTTCTCCCCCGACATGCGCTGGGCCTTCCACACGTACTCCACCTTCGACACGCCGCCCCTCACAGAGCTGGTGGCGCTGCCCTCGCACCGGGTGGTGAGGGGGTTGGAGGACAACAAGGCGCTGCGCGACCGGGTGACGCCGGCGCTCTCCCGCGCCTCCGAGTTCGTCAAGCTCGACATCGGGGGCGGTGTGGTGATGGACGCCTGGATGATCAAGCCTCGAGATTTCGACCCCAGCCGATCGTACCCCCTGTTTGTCTACGTCTACGGCGAGCCCCACGCGCAGACGGTGCTGGACCGTTGGTCAGGGAACCAGATCTACCACCAGACCATCGCCGACCTGGGCTACGTCGTCGTCTCCATCGACAACCGCGGCACCCCGGCGCCCAAGGGCGCTGCCTGGCGGCGCGCCATCTTCGGCAGCCTGGGACCGCTCTCCACGGAGGAGCAGGCGGCCGGCGTGCTGGAGCTGGGCCGTACCCGGCCCTGGATCGACCTGTCCCGGGTCGGCGTGTGGGGCTGGAGCGGCGGCGGGTCGAACACGCTGAACGCCATGTTCCGCAGGCCCGACGTTTTCAAGGTCGGGATCGCGGTGGCGCCCAAGCCCCAGCCGCACCTCTACAACGCATGGTTCCAGGAGATCTACATGCGCACCCGGGAGCAGAACCCGGAAGGCTACCGTCGCTCGGCCCCCATCAACTTCGCCGAGGGCCTGCGGGGCGACCTCCTGATCATCCAGGGCACGGGCGAGACCAACACGCACATCCAGATCACCGAAGGGTTGGTGGACCGACTCATCGCGCTGGGCAAGCCGTTCGACTACATGACCTACCCCAACCGCGACCACGGCATCAGCCGGGGCGAAGGCACGTCGCTGCACATGCGCCTGCACATGGTGCGCTACCTGCTCGCGCACCTGCCGCCGGGGCCACGCGCGAACTGAGGCGTGAGGCGCCCGCGCGGGACCCCCGGTGGCCGTGCCACGCGCTCCGATCCCCCGGAGCCGGGCATCGTCTACTTCGAGCACCGGTTCGGCGCCGTCTTCCGTTCCACCGACCTGGGGCGCAACTGGCGATCCATCGCCGCGAGCGCGCTTACCACGGGGCTCGCTCCCCTCGGAGGGGGGGACGGTCCGTCGCGCCGCGTCCCGGGTCCACTCAGAAAGGATCCCCGGGGAGCTTCGGCCGGAAGATCGCCGGGTTCTGCGCACCCTCGACCGCGATCACGCCCAGCATGCCCTTGCGCACCACGCGGCTGAGCGCGTGGTCCACCAGCTTGACCTCCCCGGGGACCGGGAATTCCATCTCGAAGACGCCGCAGCTGCCCGGGGGCACGGTCATCGTCTGCACGTAGCGCATCGGGTCGCTGGCGAGCGACCCGGCGTACCACGCCCTCGTCCAGACGTTGCCGATCGGGTGGAAGCTGCTCGTGAGGTTCGGACCCCCGCAGACGAAGAAGACCCGCGCGGTCTCGCCGACCTTCACTCTCATCGGACCGTGCACGTCCGCGGTGAGCGCGTATTTCTCGCCGTTGAGGAGCACGTAGGTAGGGTCCTCAGCGGCCATCTTCGTGTAGTCGAAATCGTGGTGTCCCTTCTGTCCGGTAGGCTGCGTCGTGTAGACCTCGTTCTGCCCGAGGTAGAACTCGTGGTCGACCCGACGCAGGCCCTCCGGCGGCTCGACCAAGATCATCCCGAACATGCCGGCGCTGATGTGCCAGTCGAGGTTCGGGACCGCGCAGTGGTAGATGAACGCTCCGGGGTACATCGCCTTGAACTCCACGGAGTTCGACTGTCCCGGAGCGACCAGCGTGGCGCCGCTCCCTCCGCCCGTGCCGTACACGGCGTGGAGGTCGATGTTGTGCAGCATCATGTTGGTGGACGCGTTCTTCAAGGTGAGCCGGACGGTGTCACCCTGCCGCACCCGGATCATCGGCCCCGGCACCTGCCCGCCGAACGTCATGTAGCTGAACGTCACGCCCGGCTCGATCTCGGCCGAGAGCTCCTTCGTCTCCAGGACCACGTCATGATGCTTCGGCGCGCTCCGGTGGATGGGCTGAGGAATCTCCGTCGGCTCCGCCGCGACGCGTTGGGTGTCCACCGGCTTGGCGGGAGCGCCTCGGGCGGCCTTCGGTGGGGCGGAAGTCTCGGCCGGTGCCGCGGTATCACCCACCGTATTCCCACGACCCTGCACGCCCACGGTGCCACCGACGCCGATGGCCCCGCCGGCGACCGCCCCGAGTCCGATCCGCTTCAGGAAGATGCGGCGGGACGTGCCGCGTCCGCTGCTGGATTCGTCGCTCATCGTCTTCCCCCTTCCAAGGCCGGCCATCGAGGGTCGGCCGAATAAAGCTGAAATAATCATCTAGATATGATCTTTATATCTCCATTATAGAAAATTGACCGGGTCGTGTCCACGGGGGGATGATACGCGGCCACGGGAAGCACGTCGGCAAACCACACCGGAACCTGCCGCCTTGAAACGATACGAATACCGGCCCTCGGGGACCTCTCCGTGCGGTAGTAGCAGCAGGATCGGGGCGTTCAAGTCGACGCCCGGCGGTGCCAACTCTTGCTGGGCTACCCACTTGAGCGGAGGGCGAGGTCGTGAGGCCGAGCTACTCTCGGAGAGCCTTCTCGGCCTTGCCCACCACCTCCTGCACCTTAGCGCCGAGAGCGCGAGTAGCCCCAACCGCCGCCGCCGAGCAGGAGAAGGACCACGAGCACGATCAATAGCGTCGACATTTTTCGGAGCCTCCGGTTGCAGAGCGTCTCAGGCAGGCTAAGCCCCCTGACCGACCCGGGGTCGGGTCGGTAGACACTCTCTCGTCTCATGGAATCTACCGGCGGGCGCTGGCGACACTATCGTCTGGATGGATGATTGAGGGACTAGCTCAACAGGGTGAGAGAGGGAGGCCGTGGCCCGCGGTCCTGGACAACGGCTTTGTCGTGGCCTGTCCGACGGGCATCGTCGGGCCGGACCCATCGGCGTTTGCGACGAAGACGGACATCGTCCGGCCGTCCCACTGCACCCGACCGGCTGGTGGGCCGCCAACGAAGCTCGCAGTCGCACGCCCTCGGCATTAGGATGGCCCACTTGCCCCACCGCGATTCTCGAGTCACGCGGGACCCTACTGAACGGAGGCCATCATGCCGTTGCGAGCCACCCTATTGTGGACGCTCGTGCTCCTGGGAGCGACGGGCTGCGCGTCTGCGCACCCGACTCTGGCGCCGACGTCCGCGACAGCGCGGCCTGACCACGAGTCGTTCGATCCCGGCAGTCCCACCTCGCCTTCCGGCCGGTTTCGGGCGGCCGAGGAGGGTGGACCCATCAACAACAGCACGACCGCATATCCGTCGACATACCAACCGATTCCTTCCGGGCCGGTGCTGATCCGCAACGCGACGGTGATGACGGCGGCCGGGCCGACCATGGAGCACGCCTCCGTGCTGTTCGAGGATGGCAAGGTCGCCGCGGTGGGGCAAAGCGTGAGCGCGCCCGCGGACGCCACCGTGGTGGATGGTGCGGGCAAGTGGGTCACGCCGGGTATCATCGACGTGCATTCACACCTGGGCGTCTACCCGGCACCGGGCGTGGCCGCCCTGTCCAACGGCAACGAACTGACGAACCCCAACACCGCGCAGGTCTGGGCCGAGCACTCGATCTGGCCGCAGGATCCGCAGTTCGGGCTCGCGCTGGCGGGTGGCGTCACGACGATCGAGATCCTGCCGGGCTCGGGCAATCTCTTCGGCGGACGCGGCGTGGTGGTCCGCAACATCTCCTCTCGCACGGTCCAGGGGATGAAGTTTCCGGGCGCGCCGTACGCGCTGAAGATGGCGTGCGGCGAGAACCCGAAGCGCGTATACGGGCAGAAGGGGCGAGCCCCATCCACGGAGATGGGCAACATGGCCGGGTACCGCGAGGGCTGGATCGCCGCGGAGGAATACAAGCGCAAGTGGGACGAGTGGCGCGAGGGCGGGGCGGATCCCGCCAAGAGGCCCCACCGAGACCTGCAGCTCGAGACGCTGATGAGCGTGCTCGACGGCCAGACCCGTGTGCAGATGCATTGCTACCGGGCCGACGAGATGGCGCAGATCATCGACATGTCGCACGAGTTCGGCTACAAGGTCGCCGCATTCCATCACGCCGTGGAGGCCTACAAGATCCGCGACCTCCTGAAGAAGGAAGGCATCTGCTCGGCGATGTGGTCGGATTGGTGGGGCTTCAAGATGGAGGCCTACGACGGGATCCGTCAGAACATCGCGCTCATTGCAGAGGACGGCGGCTGCGCGGTGCTGCACACGGACGACCCCGACGGCATCCAGCGCATGAACCAGGATGCCGCCAAGGCGCTCCAGGCCGGGCTGGAGGCGGGCATCCACCTGAACCGAGACGAAGCCATCCAGTGGATTACGATCGACCCGGCCAGGATGCTGGGCATCGACGACCAGACGGGATCGCTGGAGATCGGCAAGCGCGCCGATGTCGTCCTCTGGTCCGGCGACCCGTTCAGCGTCTACAGCAAGGCGGAGAAGGTCTACCTGGACGGCGCGCTCGTCTTCGACCGCGACACCGGGCTCCGTCCGGTGAGCGATTTCATGCTGGGCCAGCACACGGGAGGTGCGCGATGAACGCCTCGGCCTCGCTCGCGATCGTGACGTCTTTGGCTGCGACGCTCGTGCTCCCCGCCGCGCTGTCGGGCCAGGCCGTAGCCATCACGAACGCTCGTATCCTTCCGGTCTCGGGCCCGGCGATCGAGGGAGGGACCCTCGTCATGCGGGAAGGCAAGATCGTCGCCGTGGGCGCCGACGTGGACGTACCGGCCGGTGCGCGCGTCATCGACGGTACGGGCAAGACGGTCACGCCCGGGTTCCTCAATTCGAGCACGCAGGTCGGCATCGTCGAGGTGGGCGCCGTCTCGGGCACCAACGACACCGGCAGCGAGAATGACGGCATCACCGCCGCCTTCGACGTCGTCTACGGGCTGAATCCCAACTCCACGCTCATCCCGATCGAGCGCACCGGCGGCATCACCCGCGCCATCGTGGCTCCGAGTGCCGGAGCCGGTCTCGTCGGAGGACGTGGGGCCTTGATCCAGCTGACGGGCGACCGGGCGTCGGAGATGGTGCTGAAGGACCCGGTAGCCATGTTCGGGATCCTCGGAGCGGCCGCGGCCGCACGGGCCGGCGGCGCCCGCGGAGACGCGGTTCTGCGTATGCGGGAGCTTTTGGACGACGCCCGTGACTATGCCACGAACCGCGCCTCGTTCGAGGCCAACGGCCGATACCGGTACGGGGCCAGCCGCCTCGACCTCGAGGCGCTCGTGCCCGTGGTGGAGGGACGGCTCCCGTTCGCCCTCGAGGTGAACCGCGCGTCCGACATCGAGAACGCCTTGCAGCTCGCGAAAGACGATCACCTGAAGCTGATCTTGATGGGTGCCGCGGAGGGGTGGGAGGTGGCCGACGACATCGCGAAGGCGGGCGCGCCGGTGGTCATGAACCCGCTCACGGACATTCCCCAGTTCGAGGAGCTGGGCGCGACACTCGAGAACGCGGCACGCCTATCCAAGGCCGGTGTCGAGGTCGCGTTCGCCACGTTCGACGCCGCCAACGCCCGCAACGTCCGCTACCTGGCGGGCAACGCCGTGTCCTACGGCATGCCGTACGACGCCGCGCTCGCGGCGGTGACGCTGAATCCCGCGAGGATCTGGGGCGTGGCCGACCGTTTCGGCACGCTGGAGCCCGGCAAGGACGCCGACGTCGTCGTCTGGAACGGCGACCCGTTCGAGGTCATGACGTGGGCCGAGCACGTGTTCATCGGCGGCAAGGAGATGCCGGGGGACAACCGGCAGAAGGCGCTCCTGGAGCGGTATCGGACGCTTCAGGGCCGAATGCCCGCGGGGTACGAGCGATGAGAGCGGGGAGGGGGGCGGCCCTCCTGCTCGCCGCGGCCGTCGTCGGCTCGCCCCACGTCCTGGCGGCACAGGGCCAGCAGCGCCGCGCTCCGGTGCGCTCGCCCGAGGTCAACGCGGATCGCACGATCACGTTTCGCGTGTACGCTCCCGGCGCCTCGTCGGTGAGCGTGGGCGGCGACATGATCCAGGACCAGCCGCGTCGTCCGATGACGAAGGAGTCGAGCGGTGTCTGGAGCGTGACGATGGGGCCGTTCGTGCCGGACCTCTACGACTACACCTTCCAGATCGACGGCGCGACGGTCCTCGATCCCGTCAATCCCAGCGTCACGCTCGGGCCGCGCACCTCCTCGAGCCTCATCGAGGTACCGGGTGAGGGGCCCCAGCCGTGGGATCCGCAGCCGGTGCCGCACGGCACCGTGCACATCGACTGGTATCACTCCGAGGCGATGGGCGGGCTGCGCGCCGCCTGTGTCTACACGCCCCCGGGCTACGAGACGGGACGGGAGCGGTACCCGGTCCTGTACCTCATGCACGGCGCCGGCTTCATCGAGGCGGGATGGACCACCACGGGGCGGGCCAACCTCATCCTGGACAACCTCATTGCGCAGGGGAAGGTGAAGCCGATGGTGGTGGTGATGCCGTCCGGCCATCCCCAGACCGCGACCACCCTCGGCTTCAACGAGCCGCCCGCCCGCGATCGTGCGCTCGTGAGCCAGGATCTTCTGACGACGGTGATGCCGCTGATCGAGCGTACGTACCGCGTGTTCACCGACGCGGATCACCGTGCCATCGCGGGCTTTTCGATGGGAGGCGGACAGTCGCTGCAGATCGGGCTGACCCATCCCGCGCTCTTCCACTGGGTGGCCGGCTTCAGTGCCGCGATCCCGCGCCGGGAGGAGGCCCTGGAGCGGACATTCTCCGGAATCCTGGACGATCCGGCCCGCGCGAACGAAACGCTGAAGCTCCTATGGACGGCCTGCGGCACGGACGACCGTGCGTGGTATCCGCCGAACGAGATGTTCGCGAAGCTGCTGGACCAGCACGGGGTGCGTCACACGTTCGTCACCACGCCCGGGGCGCACCAGTGGCAGGTGTGGCGTCGCAACCTGATCGCGCTGGCACCGCTCCTCTTCACCGACTGACGTGCTGGTGGATTGCAAACCTCCACGTGTTGCAGTCCACTAGGGAAGCTCTGCACAGGCGATGCGGAGCATGCCTGGCGGGGTTGAGCAAGTGTGATTCATGGGATTATGGGCTCCTGGTGGCCCCTTTGGGCTCCGGCCTCCTGCCGGAGCCCGCCCCTGTGATTTCTGATCGAGGTCACAGGGCACACGTCGCCCCTGGGGGCATCAGCTTTCGGCGTACCATGTACAGATTGGCGAGGGCGAACAGCGTGTAGGCTCTCGCTCGGTTCTTGGCGAGCCCTCGATATCGGACCTTGGTGAAGCCCCACTGTCGTTTCACCACTCGGTAGCCGTGCTCACCTCGAGCACGCACCCGAGATCGGCTTCGGTTGATCTTCTTCCATCGATCGCTCAGCGGATTCTTGGGGGTGGGCCGCCGGTTGACTCGATACCGCACGTTGCTGGCCTCGAAATGCTGGCGATCGGATTCCTTCCAATAGGCCTGATCGCCGTAGACCTCGCGTTCTTCGCCATGCAGCAGATCGGGCATCTGCTTGATGTCGGCCTGAGCTGCGTCGGTCACCGTCAGGCTGTGCGTCAGGCCCTGTTTGTCGGTGCCGGTGTGCACCTTCATGCCGAAGTACCACGCGTTGCCTTTGCGCGTCTGCTTCATCTCCGGATCGCGCCGGCCTGACTCGTTCTTCGTCGAGCTGGGTGCGTGAATGATCGTAGCGTCCACGATCGTGCCAGCCTTCAACAGCAACCGCTTCTCCTCCAGCAGACTGCGGATCTCTTGGAAGATCGCCTCCGTCAATTCGTGCTCCTCCAGCAGGTGGCGGAAGCGTAGGATCGTCGACTCGTCCGGCACACGGTCGTCTCCCAACTCCACACCCACGAACCGCCGGATCGACTCCGAGTCGTAGATCGCATCCTCTGCCGCCGGGTCCGACAGATCGAACCACTGCTGCACGAAGTAGATCCTCAGCATCTTCTCCAGCCCCAGCGGCTGGCGTCCCTTCCCGGCCTTCGGGTAGTGCGGCTCGATCAACGCCATCAGTCGCTGCCACGGGATCACCGCGTCCATCTCTGCCAAGAACTGCTCCCGCCTCGTCACCTTCCCCTTCGTGCTCCACGCCAGTCCCGCGAACGTCCGCTGATGACCCATCGGATCCCCACCCTGCACGGTTGCTTATACGCGACTGGACAATATCGCGGATCCCTGGTCACTTGTGCAGAGCTTCCCTAGGAGTCCTTCCTCAGCTTCGCCGCCTCGCCCTCCACGAGCATCCGCTGGAAGAAATCGGCTGCCGCGTGGTAGGCCTCGAGCCAGCTCGCGTGCATGAGGAAGCCGTGCACCTCGTCCGGGAAGACCAACTCCTCGAAGTGTACGCCGCGCTCCGCAAGGGCGTGCGCGAGCGTGATGGTCTCGGTGAAAGGCACGTTGCGGTCGTCGTCGCCCTGGATGAACAGGACCGGCGAGCGCCAGCCGTTCACCGACGCCATGGGGGACGCATCGAAGGCCTGTTTCCAGAACTCCGGATGCTGCGCCTTGTCGTAGCTCGGGACGAAGTTCTTGATGACGGCGTTCCAGTCTTCCACGCCGTGCAGGTCCACACCTGCGGCGAACATGTCCGACGCCCGCGACAGACCCATCGCGGTCAGATAGCCGCCGTACGAGCCGCCCCACAGCCCGATGCGGTCGGGGTCCACGTCGTCCCGGCTGCGCAGGTACGCGCCCGCGCCCAGGACGTCGTTGAACTCGGCGCCACCCGCCGCACCGTAACCGAGCGCCTCGCGGAACTTCATGCCGTAGCCGATTCCGCTGCGGTAGTTCACGGACAACACGATGAAGCCGCGGCTCGCCAGGTACTCGTTCATGGAGTAGGCGTTGTGGTAGTATCCGCTGTGGTGGAAGCCGAGCAGCATCTGGCGCCGCGAGCCTCCGTGGAAGAACAGGAGCGCCGGATGCTTCTCTCCTCGCTTCATGTTCTTCGGGAGGAAGAGCTGACCGTGGATCATGAGCCCGTCGGCCGACGAGAAGACGACCTGCCGGGGCGTGACGAGCTGGTCCGTCGGAAACCGGGCGGGCAGCCAGTGGGCGTCCAGCGCGTGGCGCTCGCCCGAGGCCGCAGTGATCTCGGCGTGCGCCGGTGTCGTGCCACCCGATGCCATGAACGCAACGGCCCCGTCGAAGGTCACGAGAGGCGACCATTCGATGCCGCTTCCCGTGGTGACCGCCTTCGGCGTGCCACCCGAAACGCTCACGCGCCAGAGGTGCTTTCGGTCGATGTCGCCCTGGTTCGAGTCGAAGATCATCTCACGCCGGTCCGGCGTCATCGACACCCACTGCACCTCGAAGTCACCGACCGCCAGCGGTGTCGGCTCACCGCCCCGTACCGGCACCGAGTACAGGTTCAGCCAGCCGTTGCCCTCCCACGGAAATACGAGCCGGTCCTCGGCGCCCCACCAGAGACCGTCCCCGTTGACGCCGTAGAACGCGCTGCCCATGCCGGGCTTCGCGCGCCAGACCTCGCTGCCCGTGCCGGTCCTCACGTCGGCGACGCGGATCGACCACGGCACGGCCGTGCGGACCGGGGTGAAGGGCAGGTGGTTGGGGTCCGTGAGCTGCCGGATGAACGCGATGCGGACACCGTCGGGGGACCAGACGGGCGAGCGATCCACATAGATGCCCGGGTCCATCCAGGCGATGGAATCCGCGGCGAACGAGTACACGCCCACGAGGGCGTGCATCTCGCGCCGGCTCACGAACGCCAGCAAGGAGCCGTCGGGAGAGAACCGAAGGGAGCCGGGTGAGCCGCGGACGGTGAAGAGCCGTTTCGCATCCGCAGAGCCGTTCAAAGGGACCGACCAGACGTCTCCCTTGCTGGAGTAGACGAGAACATCGCCGTTCGGCGAGACGGCGCCGGGGCGCCCGGAGGCGAGCTTCCTCGGCTCTCCGCCGTTCACCGGCACGATCCAGATATCGGTGGATACGCCTTGCGCGAAGCTGCGCGGGTTCGGCAGCTCCCCCCGGCTGTTCGGGGATCCGCCGCGGGCGTACACGATGGAGGAGCCGTCGGGTGTGAACTCCACGTCGGTCAGGCTCTGCCCGTCGTCGTCCGAGTATGCCGTGACCTGGTGGCCCACGTAGTCCGGCGCCGTGGCCGCCCAGATGTTCCGTACGCCTTCCGCGTCCTGGACCCACGCCACGGCGCCCACGCCCCGCGCGCTCACGAGGCCCGACGGCATCGGTGAGGACATCACCTGCCCCAGCGTGAAGCCCTGGGCCGCGACGGAGGCGGGAGCCAGGATCGCCACCAGGAGCAGCGCGGCCTGGAAGGGCGATGAGGCGTTGAAGAGCGGCGACGCACGGTAGGCCGCCGCTGCGCGGATGCACGGTCGTGGACTGGACAAGGACCCCCCCCCGGTCAGAGTGCGAAACGGGGCAACCTAGGGGGACGAAGGCTCGCGCACACCCCGCGGGGTCGCGATGGCCGGCGGTGTGCGGTTCCGTGGAGCGGCGCTACCGCGACGTCATCGTCGGCATCGTCAGAAGCTGGGCGTACAGCTCGATGCCGTACCAGAGATTTCCGACGCGCAGGTTCTCGTCCGCCGCGTGCTGGTTGTCGTCATAGTTCGCCACCGGAACGATCACCGCGGGCTTGCCCATGACGTCCGTGAACAGGTAGAGGGGAAGGGATCCGCCGAGTCCGGGAACGAGGATCAGGCTGCCCTGGCCGAACGCGTGGTCCGCCGCCGCTCTTCCCGCTGCGATGACCTGCTTCACGTACGGGTCGCTCATCTTCGTGCGTGCCGCCGGATACCCGGGTCCCCCCAGGACCTTGGCGATCTTCTTGTAGCGCAGTCGGGTGGCGAGGTCGGGGTCCTCGCGGACGATGTGGTAGCCCTGCTTTCGGATGTGCGCCTCGATGAGCTCCCGCATGTGCGCCGGGTCGTCGCCTTTCACCAGGCGGATGCCCAGCGCGGCCGTGGCGGTGGCCGGGATGACGTTGGTGGCGCGTGCCCCCGTGTTGGCTGCCGTGATGCCCCGGACGGTGAGTGCGGGCAGCAACAGGCGCTCCGCGAGGCTCGCCGGCTCGCCTTCCGTCCACGACAGGCCCAGCTCCTTCTTCAGCGTCGCGTCGTAGTCGGGCAGGGCCGCCAGCGCCGCCTTCTCCTCGGGCCCCAGCGGCTCCACCGAGTCGTAGAAGCCGTCCACGAGCACCTTGCCGTCTTCGGCCTTCATGCTCGAGAGCAGGTGGGCCAGCATGAGGCCGGTATCCGGGGCCCAGTTCCCGTAGTGGCCGGAGTGCAGGTTCCGGTTCGCTCCGTACACGGTGACCTGCATGCCGAAGACTCCCCGCGCTCCGAAGGTCATCAGAGGGCGCCCGCTCTGGTGCACGGGGCCGTCGAAGAAGAGCCACACGTCCACGGGATCGAAGTGGTCGCGGTAACGCTGCAGGTAGTCCTGCAGGTGAGGAGATCCGGCCTCCTCTTCACCCTCGAAGAGGAAGACCAGGTTGGAGGTCGGCCGCACGCCGCCCTCCCGGAACGCGCGCAACGCGGTCAGGATCGCGGCGATGGGCGCCTTGTCGTCTCCGGCCGAACGCGCGTAGAGGCGCCACTCCGGGTCGACGGGCTCGCCGTCGGCGGGGAGGGCCCGGGGCTGGCCGCCGGACTCGATGGCCCGGGTGTAGAGCGTCGGTTCCCAAGGTCCGTGCGTCCATTCCGACGGGGTCACGGGCTGGCCGTCGTAGTGCACGTAGAGACCCAACGTACGACTGGCGCCCGGCACGCGGAGCGTCCCGTACACCACCGGGGGCGCGCCATCCACCTGCAGGAGGCGGGCGTCCGCGCCGACCGCCGTAAGCCGATCGCGGATGTCGGCCGCGTTGCGGCGGATGTCGACCGAGTCGGCGGCTACGTTCGGATACGAGAGCAGCTCCGCGAAGTCCCGGAGGATCGCCGGCCCGTGGGCGTCGCGGTATGCGCGCGCCGCCTCGGCTCCGCTCTGGGCGAGCACGGGACCCGAAGCCGGCGCCGTCCCCGCCACCAAGGAGGCCGTGAGGGCTGCCACCGAGAGACACCAACGGCAAGTCCTGCGCATGATCCGAGATCCAGGTTGAGTTCGAATGCAGATCCAGTCCGGTCGCTCCGTGGCGCCGTCCAGGCGCCGTCGGCCTCAAAGGCGGCTGCTTCGACGCCGGTCTTTTCCACGCTAGCTGAGGCTGGCGCTGGCGCCAACTCCCCGGAGTCTGTGGGGTGACCCGCGACGAAGGCTCACAAAGTGATTGGATTCCATCCGTGTCTCCTGGCTCTCCGGGGACTCCTTCGGGCATCGAACGAAGGGGGGAGCCATGGCCACGTGCGCAGGCGTTCACGAATCTCTGCCCTGGCGATTCTCCTTCCCCTCAGAGGGTGCGTGGCGGTGGAGCACACGTCGGGGCCGTGAGTCGCCGCTCGGGCTCTTCGAAGAACGAGACGATTCGAGGGAGAGGCATTCATGGCCTCCGGCTCCGGCCGGACCTATCTTGCGCGAAGGTCATCCGGCTCGCCGCCTGAGCCTGGAGAGAGCCTCCCATGACGCAAGAGTCCACGACGCTGCCCCCAGTCGCTCCGATCCTGACCGGGGCGGCCGTCATCGGCGCGCTCTACCTGACCAGCCTGCACAGCTACCTGCTGTTCCACAGCGTGATCGAGCTGTTCACCGTGGCCGTGGCCGTGGCCGTGTTCGGGTTCGCCTGGAACGCCCGGCACTATTTGAACAACTACTTGTTGTTCGTGGGTATCGCGGCTCTGTCGGTCGCGCTCTTGGACCTCATGCACACCCTGGCGTACGAGGGCATGGGGGTATTCGGAGAGGACACGAGCAACCTGGCCACTCAGCTGTGGACGGCGGGCCGCTACCTCCAGGGCGTGTCGGTGCTGGTCGCTCCGTTCCTCCTGGGCCGCAGGATGCGCCCCTACGCCGCAGTCGTCGGCTTCGCCCTCGTGACCGGCTTCCTGCTCGCCGCCATCTTCGCCTGGGACATCTTCCCGACGGCCTATGTGGAAGGATCGGGCCTGACCGCGTTCAAGAAGATCAGCGAGTACGTCGTATCGACGTTCTACCTGGGCGCGATCGGACTGCTGTGGTGGAAGCGGGAGTCGTTCGAGCCCAGGGTCCGGCATCTGCTCGTTGCGTCCCTGGCTCTCACGATCGCCTCGGAGATCAGCTTCACGTCCTACGTGAGCGTGTACGGCGAAGCGAACATGGTTGGCCACTTCTTCCGCCTGGCCGCCTTCTACGCGTTGTACAAGGCAGTCATCGAGACCGGGCTGGTTCGACCCTACGCCATCCTGCTCCGGGACCTCAAGCAGTCGGAGGACCGGCTGCGCGAGTACTCCACCACGCTGGAGGCACGCAACCTGGAGCTGCAACGCACGCAGGACCGGCTGCGGGAGGACGCCGTCGTGCTCCAGCAGCGCAACGAGGAGCTGGATGCGTACGCCCACACGGTGGCGCACGATCTCAAGACGCCGCTGACGGTCATCATCTCCAACAGCGAGCTGATCGACATGGCTCCCGGCCTGACGCCGGAAGGGAGGGACGACCTGGTCGGCCGCATCACGCAGACGGCGCTCGACATGAACAGCATCATCGATAGTCTGCTCCTGTTGTCGGAGGTTCGGAAGGCGGACGTGCGAACCGGGCCGGTGGACATGGGCGCGGTGGTGCACCGCGTGCTGGTCCGCCTGGAGGACATGATCCGGGAATACGCGGCGGAGGTTGTGGTGGCGGATGCGTGGCCGACGGCCATCGGGTATGCTCCGTGGCTGGAGGAAGTCTGGGCGAACTACCTCTCCAACGCCCTCAAACACGGAGGGTGCCCACCGCGCGTGGCGCTGGGAGCAAGCGCGCATGAGGGCGCGGCGCGGTTCTGGGTCCGGGACAATGGACCAGGCGTGCCGCCGGAGGCCCGCGGCCAGCTGTTCATCCCGTTCAGCCAGCTGAGTAGGGCGCACCATACCGGCCACGGACTGGGACTGTCGATCGTCTACCAGATCGTGGCCAAACTGGACGGGACGGTAGGTGTGGAAGGTGGTGACGGTGGGGGTAGTCAGTTCTTCTTCTCGCTTCCTACCGCGTGACGTTGCCTGACACATCCACGGCGTCCGGTCGTAAGAAATGGCGACCCCCCGAGAACTGTGGAGCTTCGAGCATGCGGTGCCCCTCACTCCGCCCTGGCGGCTTTCGCCTTCCATGGCTCCTCGCCCTCGCCGTTGCCGGGTGTGCCACGCAGGACCCGCACGGGCCAGCGGGAGACTACCTGGGCCAGCCCGTTCCGGGTGACGAGCCGGAAATCTTCGCGCCCGGACTCGTCACCACCGGGATCTACACCCGTGACGTGGCCATGACGCCGGATGGTTCGGAGCTCTACTTCGGGGTGCTCCTGGGACCCGTGTCCGCCATCGTCGAGACCCACCGGGGACGCGATGGGGTCTGGACCGAGCCAGAGGTGGCCCCGTTCTCCAGCGACTCCCGATTCTTCAACCTCGAGCCCGCCATCGCGCCCGACGGGAGCAGGTTCATGTTCCTGTCCACGCGCGTGGAGGGTCGCGAGCCCGAAGAGGGCGAGATCCGAAGCTGGTCCAACCAGGACATCTGGGTCATGGACCGGGAGGGAGATCACTGGGGGTCACCCTACAACCTGGGCGGTCCGGTGAACTCCGAGGCCCCGGAGTTCTTTCCATCCCTGACCCGGGACGGCACCCTCTACTTCACCCGCGCAAGTGAAGGAGAGGAAGAGAGCTACATCTACCGGTCCCGCCTGGAGGGCGGCCGCTATCAGGAGCCCGAACGCTTGGGGCCGGAAGTGAACTCCACCCCCAACCAGTTCAACGCGTTCATCGCGCCGAACGAGAGCTACCTCATTCTCTGCACGGGGGGACGGGACGACTCGGTCGGAGGTACGGACTACTACGTGGCGTTCCGGAGCCCCGACGATCGGTGGAGCGAACCCATCAATCTCGGCGACAAGGTGAACACCCCCGGGGACGGGGAGTTCTCACCCTTCGTGTCCCGCGACGGCCGCTTCTTCTTCTTCATGTCCACGCGTCTCACCGCCCGGGATCGCATCCCCGACACGCTCACGTGGCAGTACATCCGTGGGTACCGGATGATGCCCGAGATCGGCAACGCCGGCATCTACTGGATGGATGCCTCGTTCATCGAGCGACTGAGGCCCGTGGGATTCTAGCCTGGTTGGCCGGCGGATTCCGCAGACCCGACCCCATGTCTCGGGCAGGCCCCCGGCTTCGCGATTGAAAGCGAAGCCGGGGACCTGCCGGCACCTCTTCTATCGTTCGCTTCTGGACCGGTAATACTGGTTGGGCCCGCCGCGCGTCGGAACGCCGATGGCGACCGGTGCTCCGCTGTCATGCGCCCGGGTCAATGCAGGGGCGAGGGTGATGCCGGTGCCGGAGACCTGTGCACCCACCGCGTGTGCAGACGTGAGTGGCGCGGCGACGGTGATCGTGGCGCTGTCCGCCGTGGTGGCGCCTGCCGTGCCGACCGCCGTAATGACGGCGGTATTGAGGTTCGCGCCCGCATCGATTCTGATCTTCTGACCGGCGGCGAAGCCCTCCACGCTGGCCACCTTGATGTTGGTCGCTCCGGCGACCGAACGTGCGCAACACCACGTGGGTCGCGCCGGGGCCCGCGGAATCGGCGAGCGACGCCCGGCTCCCCCGCGTGCCCACACGCGTGACGGTGACCGTATCGACGCCGTGACCGAGGCTGGCGATGTCCAGCCTGATCTCGTCACCCACCGAGATGTTCTCGACGGACGTCACCTTGAAGTTGGTGTCGCCGGCCTTCGCGTCCGCGGCAAGCCAGGCCTGGGTACCCGGCTTGCCGACCGCGGTGACCGTGACCACCTCGTACTTCTCGACGGCCTCCGCGACGGTGGGGTAGGTGGCGCCGTAGCCGATGGCCATCTTCTGGCCGACCCCGAAGCCGGCCACGCTCGCGACGGGCACGTTGGTCGACCCGACAGGGATCGTGATCACCGGACCATCGGGGAGAGGTTGCCGGAGGGTCGTGGCGCCACCGCGGCGTTGAGCTTCTTCGACCTCTCGGTCGTGCCGGAGACTACGGAGGTCCACCCCGCGGGCACGGATACACTCAGCTCGACGCCCTTCGCCGGCGTGACCGTCGTATTAGTGAACGTCAGGGTGCTCTTCTGCGAGGAGCCCGGCGAGAACGTCTGGAGCCCCGGCGGGGTTGCGGTTGCCGAGGCCGGTGCCCTAGGGAGCAGCGGCACGTCGTATCCGGCGGCAACGATGTTGGCCTGAATCAGCTGATTGGTCTTCTGTGTCGGGAAGGTGCCGGGGGCCGTCATCGCGCCTTCATAAAAGGTGCCCTACGAACTGTTGCTGTTGTCGCCGCCGTTGCCCAGGAGGATGGCACCCTGCTTGCGCATCGGGTCGTAGGTGGAATTGATGCGCGGCCCGTCGAACATGATTGACAGGGCGCCCTTCCGTGCGTCGCCTCTCATGGATCTCCAGTGTGCGGCTCACCGTCGGCCGTGGCGGTCACGAATCGCCAGGTGATGGTCGCCAGGTCCGCGCAGTACGTGGATCCATCCGCGTTCACACAGCCCGCCAGGTTGTTCTCCTGGTCGGTCATGATCCACGGGCCAGGGGCGATCCCCCGCTGCCAGCCACGGACGTTGCCGTTGTGGGTGGTCTCCATGGTCCCGTTGTCGTCGTCACGGCTGTCGGTCTCGGCGTTGCCGTAGTCGAAGCAGCAGCCGGAGTTGTAGTGATGGCCGTTGATGACCCAGTACTGCCCCTCCGCCTGGTCGTCGACCGCGGTGCCTTTCGTGTCATTCCAGCGAAGGCCCATGCCCGACTCGATGAAGACGCCGTAGGCCTTGTGGCCCATGATCGTGATTGGCGCCATGTCGGCGATCGGGAGGTTGTTGAACCCGCCCATGGTAGGGCCGCTGAATCCACCGCGGCGCGCCTGGACGAGGTCGTTGCCGTTGCCGGACTGGTCGTAGATGGTGGTAATCCAGCAATACGTGTGGGCGCAGAACGCGTCCTGCGCGGCCGCATCGGCATATCCACCCGCATCCGGGACCGGCGAGGCGACGGGCTGGATGACGCCGATGTCCAAAGTCTTGCCGTCCGACTGACGCATGACCTGGTAGAGGGGGCCGTCGTAGGCGGCGTACAGCGCGCACGTGGTGCTGTGGGCGACCGCGCACGGATCGCCGGCGGCAGCGTAGATATCACATGGGCCCTGCGGCCGGGGCGGTGCCGACCCGGCCTGTGCGGCCATCATCGACGTTGCCGGTACCGCGGCCTGGGACGGCCGCGCCTCACCGCCCCCGGAAGCCGGAACGTCCGGGACGAGCTCGGTCGTATTGGCTCAGCACGAGAATCGCGCGCGCGTAGAGCAGGTCGAACCGATGTTGTTGTGCGTTCTTCTGTGAAGTAGATCCGGGTTGCGTCGTGACGACCGCGACGCCGCACCCGGCTCGAGCGGCGTCCCCGAGGCGACGAGCCAACAGTGCCGTTTGAACGCCCTTCCGGCGGTGGGCGGGCAGGGTAGAGGCTCCGCTCAGCTGAGCGACCTCGCCCTGGATCCGCATGCTGGCGGCCCCAGCCGGCACTCCTCCCCGGAAGGCCAAGTAGCGGACGAAGCCCGAAGCTCCGGCCATGTCGCCAATGACTTCTTCGAGCGTTTCACGTGAGAACGATTCGTGGGCCGGGATGCCGTCCCCGTCGGGGGTCATGAATCCCGCAACGACCGTGTCCAGCCAGGCGGCGAAGCCAGTCTCGTCCGTCTCTCTGACCTCGATCTCCGAGGTGACTGCGGCACCCGACGAGCTTACCTCCAATCCCAGATCCCGTCCGAGCACGTTCTCGAATCCTACGAGCCGATACCCCCGGCCGGTGAACATGCGCGCGATGTCCGGATCGGCGAGGGTGGCAAGCTCGACCTGGACGGGGCATTGCCGCTGGGAATAGAAGCGTTCGACGGCCTCCAGCTCGACCTGGCCAGGTGGGCCGTCGAATCCGAGGCCGGCCACCTTGTTGAGGGGGGAGCCCTCTCCCGAGTAGGCCGCGACTCCTCCCGCCATGGGAATGGCCTGGGCGTCCCTTTCCCGGCGCAGCCCCGCTATTGCACGGATCGAATCCCGGAGGAGGCCACACTCCGCTCGCTCGATCCGAGCTGCGAGATCCGTCGACGCGAAGAGCATCATCGGGAGGATCACCTCCGGCGCGTAAGCTCGTAGTGCCACCTGTTGCCCACGGACGGCCACGCCGCCCTGGGCGCTCCTACCTCTCCCCGTTTCTCCCGTCCGCAGGAGCCGCCTCCTCGCCCTTTCCAACATCCAGGTCGTTCCAGTTCAGGATGGCGTTGAATCCGAGGAAGAACGTTCCCTGCGTCTGCCACCGCCAGTACGGCCGGATCGCGAACATCACGACGTGTCCCTTGCCCATGGGCACATCGAGAAGCTGTGGTTTGCCCGCGAGCGCCTCGCCGCCGTCCAGCGTGCCGGAGAGGAGGATCCGATCGGAATCGTCCGGGAACTTCAACACCACACGGGCCCGCTCCTCCCTCATGCCGACACCAGCGCGGCGGGCCATCTGCCGGAACATGTCCGTCCTCTCGGCCTGCTCGCCGTCCTGCCTGCCCCGGGCTCCGAGGCTGTCGGTGGGCCACGGGCTCAGCCGCGGTCTGCTGGCCATCGGCGTGATGATCTGCCAGCGGCCGCTCCCGAATCCCCGGCCGAAGCGGGCGAGGCCGACTCCGGTCGCCAGGACCACGTCACCCTTGTAGTAGACGGGGAGCTCGTCTCCGGGGTAGCCGTACGCCAGCGGGCTCGCCTTGTCCACGAACACGCCGCGATCCACCGCTCCGGGCGCGACGAGGTCGGGATGCTGCTCGACACTCACCTCGGGTGTGAGGCCGTAGGTCGGGAAGATGTTCGACGTGGAGCCTTCGACGATGAGCGTGCCGCCGGCTTCCACGAACTTCGCGAGCTCTACCAACCCCGCGAAGCCCATGCCGCCGCGGATGTCGTCGCTCTGGTCCTGGGCGCCCAGGTTCGGGTATTCGTCGGTCTTCTCGTAGGGTAGCGGTTGCTTGCCGGTCATCGGCATCCCGTTCACCTGGGACTGCGCGCTCCCTCCCATGCTCGGGAGGATGAGAACATCGTATCGGGCCCTCAGGTTCCCCTTCCGCAGCTCGTTGTCGCCGAAGTACGTATAGGGCACGGCGTACGTGTCCATCGCGGCACGCACCCAGCCTTCGTCCTGAGTGCGCTGCCAGGAATGCACGTACCCGATGCGCGGCACGTCGAGCTCGTGCGTAGGCACATCGGGCATCGAGCCCGCCCAGGCCGAGAGGCCCAGCTCCGTGAGGCTCTGCTCGAGCATGTCACGGTTCGCCTTCGGGATGATGAGCGCGCCCGCGACGAACTCATGGCCTCCCATGTGAAAGGCCTTCTCCGAGGCGAGCATGCGAACCTTCGCGTGGCGCATGCGGAACGCCATGACGGCGTTGCCGGCGGTGTTGTCCACCACCACGACGTCGCCCCCGCCCGTGATTCCTCCGGGACGCTTCGCCGGATAGGCCACCGGCGTCATCGGCTCCCGGAGGACCGACGTGTCCTTGACCTCCGACAAATCGATGTCCCGCTGGAGCTGGAACGTCCAACCCGTGTCGTCGTAGGGCCGCGGGTTGTTCAGCGAGAAGCGCTGGAGGGAGAAGTACATGTCGGCGAGGATGCGGTAGGGCTGATCCGCCCGGACGATGAAGTCTCCCTCGTGGACCTGGACGCCCCCGGCCGTGAAGTCCCGACTCGTCCGTTGGATCTCCAGGCCCTGCCGCAGGAGCTCGTTCACGGCGTCCACGGCGTCGTTCGCCCGCTGCTGCGCAGCCGGGATGACCCATGCGTTGACCGGGCCTTCCCTACCCATCCGCACCTGGCGCTTGTTCTTGAGCCAGTAGTTGTCCAGGAACCAGCTCCTACGGTCCGCCGTGTATTTCAGCGAGAACAGCATCGCCGATTCCTGGATGTTGGTGTTGTTGCGCGGACCCCAGTCGATGGTCGTGAGTGGAGGGTTGGGCCGGAACCACTCGCGACTCGTCGTGGTCGAGCCCGCCCGCAGCTTCGGACGGTTGTCCGGCCCGTAGCTCTGCACCTCGTAGAAGCGGCCGATCCCGTTGTGGGCGTGGGCGATGGTGAACATGTAGTTGGGCGTCCACCCGTCGTAGTAGCCGTACGTCCACACGCCGGGACACGCCGCGCTTGGTCATCTCGATGACTTCGTTCTCCGCCAGCGCCCACCACTCGTCGATGGTGATGGGATCGAAGGCCTCGTTGTACGGACCCGGTGCCGGTGGACGCGTAGAGATACGACTGGGCCTCGTGCAGGTCGTGCAGGATCGTGGGTGTCCAGTCCAGCCACGTCTTCGTGATGTTCTTCGTAAGGTCGAGGAACTGGCCCATGCCGTCCCGATTGTTGTCGTGGGCCACGTACTTGCCCCAGTAGACCAGAGGAAGCCTGGGCTCGCCCTCGGGGCGGTCCTTGTTGAAGCGGTAGGTGTCCACCTCGCGCTCGCGCCCGTCCACCTCGACGACCGGCGTGATGAACGTGATCACGTTGTCACGGATGTCCCGGATGAACGGGGTGTCCTCGACCACCAGGCGGTACGCCAGCTCCTGGAGCATTTCCGGCCCGCCCGTTTCCGGGGAGTGGACCCCGGCGGAGATCCAGTAGATGGGCTTGCCCAGCCTGGTGATGATCTCTTGGGCGCGCTCCTCCGAGGTGACCCGTGGGTCGGTGAGCTCGTGCAACATGCCCCGGTACGCATCGAGGTTCGCGATGGTGGCGGAATCGGCGATCGCCATCACGATCATGTCGCGCCCCTCCTCGCTCTTGCCGATCGACCAGACCCTGGCCCGCGGCGACGCGTCGGCGATGGCGCGCATGTAGCGGTGGATGTCCTTGGCGTATGTGAGCTTGCCCGGTGTGCCGACGATGTAGCCGTTGAACTGGAGCGGTGTGGGCACCGTGGCCGAGGCCGGAAGGTGGTCGACGAGCTCCGTGGTGATGCGCGGATCCTGGAGGTACTCGTGGATCAGGCGCGTGTAGGCCGTGTCGTCGGGTTGCGTCCCGGACTGGGCACGTACGGAGGACGCCGGTACCAGAGCGGCAGCCGAGACCAGGAGCACGGCCAGCCGGACCGCGGACCGAATCGAACGGGACATGGGGCGACTCCCTGAGGCCTGGATCGGCCGGAGGGCGGGGCCGAAGGGCCAGAGCGGGTGGGCACAGTGGCCGCGCCGGGGAGGGACGCGGCGCCGGACTCCTCGCATGGTGTACGCTGCGTACCGGAGATGCGCAAGAGAGGTGGTCATCCCTTCGCCGTCGACAACGGTATTGCCTCTCGCGCGCCGTCGTATTGTCGTTGGATCGGATCGATGAACGCCGGCCATCGACTCCGTCGCGATGGCTGGTGCTCGGCGTCACGTCAAGAACGGGTGATCCTGTCATGTCCGATCGAACTTCGTACCTGGAGCCGTCGCAAGAGGCCGGCCGAGACTTCTTCCTGCGTGGCATTCAGGGGGAGGTCGTGATGCTCAATCTCCTCCGTCTCCGCCAGACCGCGGACTACTCGGCGAGCCCGGAGCTCGCGCCCAGGGAGCCCATCTCCGGGCGGGACGCCTACCAGCTCTATATGGAGCACACGCTTCCGTTCCTGCTCGAGTCGGGCGGGAGACTCGACCTCGTAGCGGAGGGAGGCCCGTTCCTCATCGGTCCTGCGGACGAGCGGTGGGACCTGGCGCTACTGGTGCGACATCGCAGCGTCGAGACCTTCATGGCCTTCGCCCAGCACGAGGCCTACCTCGTGGGCATGGGCCACAGGCTAGCGGCCATCGAGGATTCCCGCTTGCTGCCCCTCGTACAGGTCCGGGAGCCCACGGAGCGAGGGGACGACTAGTGGACTGCAACACATGAACGTTTAGCACTGAGCATGCCGATGCGCCGCCAGGACCGCTGCCTCGCGGTCAGGAGGCCGCCCGGAGAGCCGCGAGTTCATGGGAGCAGATCGCCTCGACGTTCCGCGTGATCTTTTCCGCGTCCCAGTCCCACCAGGCGATCTCGGCAAGAGCCTCCCGCGTCGCTTCGTCGAAGCGGTAGCGGATCGGGGTGGCTGGGTTGCCCCCGACGATCGAGAAGGACTCCACGTCCTTGGTCACCACCGACCCGGTGGCGAGGATCGCCCCGTTCCCTATTTGGACTCCGGGCATGATCGTGCAGCCGTAGCCGATCCACACATCGTGACCGACCAGCGTGTCGCCGTGGTGGGGCCATGACTCCGGTGTCGCCCTCTCCCATCCCTGGCCGAAGATCGGGAACGGGTATGTGCAGAACCAATCGGTGGCGTGATTGCCGCCGTTCATGATGAAGCGAGTCTCTGCGGCGATGGAGCAGAACCGTCCGATTACGAGGCGATCGCCGATGAAGTCGAAGTGGTACAGGACGTTCTTCTCGAACTGCTCCGGTCCCTTCGGATCGTCGTAGTACGAGTAGTCGCCCACTTCGATGTTCGGACGTGTGATGAAGTTCTTCAGAAAGCCGATGCGCTGTGCGGCCTCGATCGGATGGCGGACCGACGGAGACGGTCCATGCATGGCTGCCTCCCTGATCTGAGTGGTGCACTCCGGAGACGGGAAGATGGATCGATAGGGGGAGGACGGCCACGGGCGGAGGGTGGATGGAGACGCACGGCTGGCGTGCCGAAGGCCTCCGCGACATTCTTCTCGTTCATGTCGACCTTCGTCCCCACGCCCGCGGTCCACATCGGGCTCGTCCTCCTTCTGTCGTTCCTCATCGGCTTCGAACGTGAGGAGCACAAGCAGATGGAGGGGAAGTGGGTATTCGGAGGCGTCCGCACGTTTCCGTTGATCGGTCTCGTCAGCTACTCGCTCGCGCTGGTGTCGGGGCCCGATCTGCTGGGCTGGATGCTGGGCTTCGCGGTGGTCGGTGGGTTCATGCTGCTGTCCTATCAGCGCAAGCTCACCGGAATCGAGGACGCGGGGCTCACCACCGAGATGAGTGGGCTCGCCACCTATCTCGTCGCGGGGCTCGTCTACCAGGACCAGTACTGGATGGCCGCGACGATCGCGGTGGTCGGCGTGCTGATGCTCGACCTCAAGAAGGCGCTCGAAGGACTCACGCGTCATGTCGCCCCCGGCGAGATCGCCACCGTCGCTCAGTTCCTGGTCTTGACGGTCGTCATCCTGCCGATCGTCCCGCACCACGACTTCACGCGGTTCCGCCTCAATCCGTTCCGGACCTGGCTCGTGGTTGTCGCCGTGAGCGGTGTGTCGTTCGGGAGCTACGTGGTTCAGCGCGTGCTCAAGGGCCGTGGCGGCGTCATGGTTGCGGCGCTCCTGGGCGGTGCCTACTCCTCGACCGTCACGACGGTGGTGCTGGCCCGCGATGCGCGCAGGTCGCCGCGTCCGAACCTCTTTGCCGGGAGCATCCTCGCCGCGTCGGGGGTCATGTACGCGCGGTTCCTGGTCTTGATCGCGTTCTTCAACGCTGCCCTCGCTGAGATGCTTCTTCCCGGGTTTACGATCGGGGCGCTCGTCGGAGCGCTGGGCGGCTGGATCGTGTCGTCCCGTGGCGACGGTGCGGAGCCCGCCGCAGCGCCCGCGCAACGGACCACGAACCCGCTGGAGCTCACGGCGGCCCTCTTGTTCGCGGTCGTCTTCGTGGCCCTCCTGGTGCTTACGACGCTCGTCCGCGAGTCGCTGGGCCAACCGGGCCTCTTCACCCTGGCGGGCATCGTGGGCGTGACCGACGTCGATCCGTTCATCCTCGGTGTGACGCAGACGCCTGAATCGGTCCTGGCTCTGCACGTCGGGGCGACCGCCATCATCATCGCGGCTTCGAGCAACAACTTGATCAAGGCGGTCTACGCGCGGAGCTTCGCCGACCGGGAAACGGGTGTACGGGCGGCCACGTTGCTGGTCGGGCTGGCCGTGGTGGGCCTGGTCGGGCTCCTATGGGTGTGAGTCGATCGTAGAAGTGCGTCCTCGCTAATAAACTCCAGCTTCGGTCGTACAGTAGAGAGGAACGGTCGCACAGTACGCTCGTTGGTCAGGAGTTCCCATGAGACGCTTCGTCCCGGAGTGTGTGCTTCTGGGACTTCTGCTGACCCAAGTCGGGTGCTCCGACTCGGTAGGGTTCGGAGAGGGGCCCCTCAGTCTACGATCCGCCTCACCGGCGGCCGCCGCCGCCGGGGTTTCCGTCCTGGCCAGCGTCACCATCCGGTTCAGTGTAGAGGTGGACGCCGCCAGCCTGACGGAGGGCGTGGGGTTGGTGGCTGCAGGCCAGGCCGTGATGGTGGAGCGCTCGCTCTCGGACGACCGGACTCTGGTTGTGACGCCCGCCGACCCCATGGACTTCGGGTCCGAGTACCGGGTGGTTCTGACGCCGAGCCTCACCTCCCGCTCGGGGGTCCCTCTGGATGGCACGATCTCGTGGACCTTCACCACCCGGGGTCTGCCGCCCCCCATGCCGAGCCAGGACAGCCTCCTCCGCCACCTGGGGGCTCTGGCCCACGATAGCATGCGGGGCCGCCTATCGGGTTCCGTGGACGAGCTGCGCGCGGCTCGCTATCTCGAGGACAGGCTTCTCGCCTACGGTCTGCACGCACCGGCGGGAGGCATGATCCAGTCCTTTGACGCCATCTCACGCAGGGGAGATACACTGCTCTCCTCCCAAAACGTGCTGGCCGAGGTGCCGGGCTCGGGCGGTCTGGCCGACGAATGGCTCGTAGTGGGCGCGCACTACGACCACATCGGATATCGGGGGCTGGTCGACGAGGCCCAGGGGCCCGACAACGGCGCCGACGACAACGCCTCCGGCACCGTGCTGGTCCTCGAGATGGCCCGACTGTTGGAGGAATACGTGGAACTCGAAGGGATGGCAGGCACGGATCGGCGCTCCGTGCTGTTCATCGCGTTCGGCGCCGAGGAGGAGGGGCTGCTCGGATCGTGCCACTACGTATTCGAGGCACCGGAGGTGCCGCTGCGACGGACCCGGGCGATGATGAACTTCGACATGGTCGGGCGACTCAGGAACGATGCACTCGTAGTGTCGGGGCAGGAAACGGCGGAGGCCTGGACTTCCATGGTAGCCAACGCCAACGCTCCGGAGATCTTCATCTCCAGGCCGGTGGTCAGCGCTCCGACCGGGACGGATCATGCATGTTTTTGGCAGGCCGGCATTCCTTGGCTTGGGTTCTTCACCGGCTTCCACGACGAGTACCACGGCCCGGGTGACGACGTCGCGCTCATCAACTTCCCCGGGTTGGGAAGGATCGGGGAGTTGGGCTTTCGCATCCTGACACGTCTTCTGGTAATGCCTGAGCCGCCCGCCTTCGTCGGACCCATCCCGGCTCTGACAGCCCCGCGGCGCAACACGGCACTTGACCCCGGAATCGGGCCCCTGATGGATGTTGCGCCGAGGGGATGGGCGGCAGACCGGTCGGACCTCGCCGGCCCCTCCTACCGATTGCCCTTCTCGTCCAGCCGTCCCAGCTCGTTCTGAAGCTGAGCGAGCTTCTCGCGGAGTTGCGCCGGCGACTGATCGGTCGCGGTCGCCTCGACCTGTTGGCGGGCACGCTCGGCACGCACTCGCGCCGCGTCCACAGTCCCGGTCACTTCCCGCGCCCGGGCTCGTGCCTCGTCCGCGCGCCTCAACGCGTCGGCCAACCTCGCGCGCGCTTCATCGGTGCGAACGAGCACCCGGTCGTTCACCAAGATCGCCGCGCAGCCGTGCATGCCCGGCCCCTTCAGGACCCGAACGCTCCGCGCACCGACCACCACGTCATGGCCACGACTTCCCATTCGCACGGTCACACTGGGGGTCGCGATTGCCTGGACTGAGCAATCTGCCTGTCCGCTCTGATGCATGGCCGCGAAGGTCGCTCCGCCGCTCAGGGCCGCTCCTCCGAGAATGCACGCCGCCGCCAGGACATCCGTACCCATCGCGCTCATCCGACTTCCCTCCCTTTCCGTGTCCTGGTGCACCGGCCGGGCGGTCCCGCCCCCCTCGGGCGAAGCAGCACCTCGAGCCGGTGCCTCCCAACTGTTCTGACGTGACCGGGGCGCAGAAGGTTGCGCCCGCGGTGAAGCCGGTCCGTTTCAAGCTCACGTACGCCGAGCTCGCCCCGGCTCAAGGGCCGCCGAATCGGCGGGCGAGGGCGGAACCGCGCGCCAGCGCGACCTGGTCGGTCATGAGCTCGCCGGCCGGGTTGAGGGCTCCGGAGTACATCAAGTTCCGCATCCATGCAGCGCGCTGGCGCTCGTGGCCGGGGCCGATCCGGCTCGGGTGGTCCACGTGCGGTAGCCCGAGGAGGTGGCCCAGCTCGTGGGCGAGCCTACGGGCCGTGGCCGAGTCGTTCGAAGCGTAGGCGACGAGGCACACGCGCGTTCCGACACGGGACTCACCGCCCAGCTCCGGCCGCGCCACGCGGTCGACCAGGAGGATGCGGACGCCGCGTCCCGCATGGTGTGTGGCCACGAGGTAGTTGTAGCCCTGAACGTCCACGCGGTCCGCCGCCCCACCTCCGGGCATCTCGGCGACGACCTGTTCGCACCTTTCGAGCCGAAAGCCGATCTCGGCTCGAGCGAGCAGCAGGTCCGAGGCCTTCTGGAAGACGATACGCGCGTAGCGCTCGTCCCACCGCTGCGGCAGCAGCGTGCCGCGTGCTCGAAGCGTGACGATGGTGATGTCGGCAGGGATCGTTATCCGCATCGCAGTCCGTGGGCAGAAAGGACACGCAGACGAGCAGTACATCGTCGTCTCGAGATGCTCTTGTGCACGGTAGGCTGCGAGCATCCGGAGAGCAAGCATGCACAACACGGGTCGCGCGACGTT
The DNA here is from genome assembly GCA_963751265.1 of uncultured Gemmatimonadales bacterium. Lineage (GTDB taxonomy): Bacteria > Gemmatimonadota > Gemmatimonadetes > Longimicrobiales > Gaopeijiaceae > SZUA-318. The sequence continues at coordinate 64,900 of CAVVTU010000014.1, forward strand.
CGGCTTCGTCCGGTGTTACGTGTCCAGCCGTGACGCCGGAGAAGCGCATCGGCCCGAGCGCGGCATCTGTGCGTGGAGCCGCATCCTCATCGGCTCAACTCCATGACCCAGATGTTGCTCTGCCGGTCGAACAGGGTGTAGTAGAGTCGACCGTGGCTTATGCGGAATCCGTAGCGATCCGACCGCAGTCGCCCGTCGCGCAATTCGAGAAGGCGCCGTGGCACCCCGCCGCGGGACGGTACCGACCAGATCCAACCTTGGCCGTCCGCGTCGTGGCTCTTGAAGTAGATCGTGCGCCCGTCGGGGCTCCACTGACTCGTCTCAGCCAATGGTGCACCGGGCGCGGCCTCGTCGTAGACAGCCCGCGCCTCTCCTCCCGCCGAGGGGATGACCATCAATCCGCCGCCGAGAAGCATCGTTGCGTAGGACAGGTATCGGCCGTTGGGTGACCATGCGACCCAGTGCCCCGCGGCGGCGACCTTGCGAGTGCTCCAGTGGCCGTCGCTTCCTCGATGGGCCACGAAGACTCCGAGGGGCTCGGACTGGGACGCGAACGCGAGGCTCTCGCCATCCGGCGACCAGGAGACGTACTGCTCCTGTTCCGGGGAGTGGGTCACCTGCACCACCGGGCCCCCGTCGAGCGGCATGACGAAGATGTCCCGCGTGCCGGTGCGCAACGAGTGGAAGGCCACGAGCCGCCCGTCCGGGGAAGGGGCGGGATCGAACTCCGAGGTCGGCTCGGTCGTCAGGTGTTCGGGCGGGCCGGCGGGAAGCCGCATCCGGTAGAGGTCGGGGTTGCCGCTCGCGTCGGAGTCGTAATAGAGCCATTGGCCGTCGCGGGAGATCGAGAAGCCCTCGATCGTCTGCTCCCCGAACGTCACCTGAGTCGGTTGGGCCCCGCCCGACACACCGCCGTTCCACGGTTGCGACCAGATGTTGGAAACCGTCCGCATCACGGCGTAGGCGATCCGAGTGCCGTCGGCCGAGAGCGAGAAGGAGTTTACGTCGAGACCGACCGTCAGCCGCCGGGGATCGCCCTCGGCGGCGCCGCGGCGGTCCACTCGGATCGCGTAGATGTCGGGCGGTCCAAGTCGATCCGAGACATAGAGCAGCGTGCGTCCGTCACCTGCCCAACGCGGCGCTACGTTGCTCGCGGTGCTGTCCGTCACGCTGGTCACCCGTCCGCTGGCCGGGTCGATGACCGAGATCCAACTCGGGGCCATGTTGCCAAAGGCCACTCCGGGCCTGAGGTACCAGGAGTTCCCCTCCGTGCACGCGATGAGGTCACGCGGTCCCCAGGTGCACAGCCCCGGGACCGACCCGGTCGCGACCGGCCGACTGCGGCCGGCCGCGTCACGGACGAGGATGGTATCCGCGATCACGTACGCGATCTGGCGCTCGTCCGGCGACCATGTGGCCGATTCCACGTCGGCGCCACGCCGCGGAACCTCCTGGCGGGCCGGCCCGCCACCGGACGGAGCGCTGAACACATCTCCGTTGCTGATGAAGAGGATGCGGCCCCCATCGTGCGACCACTCTGGGTCCGTCTCGATCGCCGACGAGTCGTCGGTCAACAGTACGGCGCGGCCACCCATCACGGGGCGTACGAAGATCCTGCTGCGGGTGCCGTCGCCCACCGTGTAGGCCACGGACCTCCCGTCGGGAGCGATGGCGGGCATGATCTCGAGGCCAGCTTCCCACGTGACCTGGGTCGCCCGACCGAAACGTCCGAGTGACGGCTCCGAGTCATCCCGCAGGGAGCGCCCCAGAGCGAACGAACCCGCGACCGCTGCAAGGATGCCGACCCCGGCGAGTAGCCCGCGCGTTCCGGGGCTCCGGCGGGGTCTCGGGACCAGGGGGACGGAACCCTCGGTGGGGCCGAGGCCCGCGGCGAAGGCTTCCGCCGTGGCGAAGCGATCGGCGGGCAGCTTGGCCAGGGCTTTCATCACGGCCGCGTCGAGCGCAGGTGTCACCGTGTCGCGGACGGTGCTGGGTAGCGTCGGCTTCTCGGTCAGCGCCTTGGCGACGACGACCTGCGCTGTCGCTCCCTGGAACGGAGGCTCTCCCGTGAGCATCTCGTAGGTCACCGCCCCGAGCGCGTACACGTCGCTTCGGGCGTCGATCGCTCGTTCCGCCGCGGCCTGTTCGGGGCTCATATACTGGGGAGTGCCGACGGAGACGCCGGTTCGAGTCATGCGCTCCCCACCCGCGGTCTCCACCGCCAGCGCCACGCCAAAGTCCGCCACCAGCGCGTGCCCGCTGTCCAACAAGATGTTCTCGGGCTTGATGTCCCGATGGATGAGGCCCCGCGCGTGGGCGTAGCTCAAGGCATCGGCCACCTCGCGCGCAATCCGGAGCGCAACGTCGAGCGGGAGCTGGCGCTCTCGGTCGAGCCGGGCACGCAGGGACTCGCCTTCGACGAACGGCATCACATAGAACAGCAAGCCGTCGGCTTCGCCGGAGTCGTATAACGGGAGAATGTGGGGGTGGCGCAGGTTCGCCGTGGTGGTGATCTCGCGAATGAACCGCTCGGCGCCGAGCACGGCAGCGAGCTCGGGTCGCAGGACCTTCAAGGCGACCCTCCGGTCGTGCTTCAGGTCCAAAGCGAGATACACCGTGGCCATGCCACCACGACCGAGCTCTCGCTCGATTCGGTAGCGGTCCGCCACCGCCGCCGCCAGGCGGGAGGCCTCGTCGCTCACAGGCTAAGCTCGTCCACGGACCATACCATTGGCGCCACCGTTTCGGGATGACCCGCAGACATCGGGCCGAACGATGGTAGGCTACGGAGTCCCCAGGCGGCAAGCGTATAATGGGACCCGGTTCGGTCCTCAGGGCTTCACGAGGGCCATATGATCGTCCGCGACGCTTCTGCGCTGATACGTCTGGCGTGAGGCCGCCTGATCGACCCGGGCCGAATAGCCGGCCAACGCGCCCCGGTCGGGCAGGGTGAGCTCCGCCACGATACCCGAAACGAGGTCGCCTCGAATCAGAATCACGGTGGAGTCCGCACCGAACGTGGCCCACTGGAGCTCGTACGCAGGCGAACGGACGCCCGAAACGGTGCCTCCGATCACGACGATGCGCATGATTCCGAGGTCCGAGTTGGATGTCACGAGCCGTAGCTCGACCGGGCCCGGGTCCGGCGGCACGGGGCCGGTCCCCGAGGGGTCCCCGCCACACGTGAGCAGAAGCGGGAGCCCCACAACGCTCAGCGCCGCGATCGCGATGCGCCTGATCATCGCTCCCCTCCCGATTGCGCCGCCCCACGGGATCGTTCGGGCGCCGAGAGGATCGACGAGGCCAGCGGCAGATCCTTCCGGTCCAGGTATTTCAAGAGGTCACCGACGTCGTAGGTTCCGTCATGGTTGCCCGCTTCGTCGAGGAAGCCGGCGGCCTCGGAAGACAAACACGCCTTTCCGAGGAAGTGGCCCACCGCGCAACCAGCGTCCACGGCCAGGTCGAACACTCGCAGAGAGTCCACGACCGTGGCCGGCGCGGCCGAGGATCCGGTGAGGGTGATCAGAACCGTGTCCACATAGGTTCCGGGCGCCAGTCCCGTAGCGCTGATCGACCAACGTGCGGTGCCGTCGCCCACGCCCGAGTCCGCCACCATGCTCAACCACGCGGTCGCGCCGTGGGTGGCCCGCCACGCCGCATCGGTGGCACCGACGCCGAGAGGTGTCACCGCGGCCGAATCCATCTGCACCCGGACCGACCCGGAGGGCACCGAGTCGGGCGAGCCGAGGCGAGCCGCGGCGACGCTCGAGGGCGGCAAGACGGACAGCGAGTCGACCAGTTCGGCCGGACTGCCAAGTGCGCCTCCGGCGCGCACCGTGATCGTGTCGACGTAGGTTCCCACTTCGAGACCGGTGGGATCGAGCGTCCAGCGCAGCATACCGCTTCCGGTGCCGGAAGCGGTCTCCAGCGAGAGCCACCCAGCGTCCCCGGCGGTTGCCGACCAGGCCACGGAGTCGGTCGACAGCCCCAAGAGGGTCACAGCTTCGGAGTCGGCCACGAGTGTTCCGTCGCCGACCGCCACACTCCGTCCGTGTGCCCGGCTCGCAACCGAGAGTTGCACGCCCGTGACAGCCAGCGTCTGGATGATGCTGACCGGGCTCCCCACGACTCCCGGTACGGTTACGGTCACCGTGTCGACGTGGAGACCGGGCGGTATCCCGGCGGGGTCCACCGTCCAGCGAACGGGCGCGGCGCGCACGCCGGTCGCTCGCGTGAGCGTCAGCCAGGGCGCAGCGCCCGAGGCTCGCCACACCACATGGCTACTCGCCGGCCCCATGAGCGGCACCATCGCGGAATCGACGCGGGCGACGGAGTCATCCGCTGCGAAGGTGTCGGCCACCGCTATTTCCTGCGCTGACAGCGTGGTCGGACCCAACGACATCGTATATGCACCGCGGCCGAAGGTGGTGGCCAGAAGGGTCCCGGTCGGTGGGTCGACGGTCAGGTCGCTGACGACCACGTGCGGTAGATCCGCGTCCGTGGTCCAGGTCTGTCCGAGCGGATCGGCGGCGAACAAGCCGATGTCGGTGCCGACCAGGAGCAGAGACGCCTCGGGGAGCTCCAGGACGCTGTTCGCCGGAGCATCCGGCAGGTTCCCGCTGATGTCGCTCCAGCTCCCACCTCCGTCCGCGGTCCTGAAGATGTGGCCCGATCCGAATCCCGATACGGTCACGTACGCGATGTCCGGGTCGCGAGGATCGGGGGCGATATGGGTCACATGGCGATTGGGGAGTCCGTTCAACACGCCGGCCCAGGTCTCACCGCCGTCCACCGAGCGCAGCACCTTGCCATTGCTGCCTCCGATCCAGATCAGCGTCGTGTCGATGGGCGACGGCGCGATCGCGGTGAGCTTTCCCCCGCCGGTGATGTCGCCGGAGATCGCCGACCAGCTCGTACCACGGTCGTCGGTCCGGTAGAGGCGATAGGTACCGAAATAGAGCACCGCCGGGTCGAGCGGGGCCTGGACCATGGGCGGTATGAACTGGGCTTTGTCTTCGAGGTCGAGTCCGGACACGATGCCCTTGAAGGCGCCGCCGCCCACCCGCCGAATGGGGCCATAGGGCCACTGGTACTCGCTGAACGCGGTGCCCGGCATCTCCGGATCGAGAATCGAGTACCCCCCGTCACCTCCGGCGGGCCGGGCCCACTGCGTCGAGCCCGTGTACTCGTCCACACCGTTGTCCAGCGTGCCCGCCAGAGCGTGCGCGGGGCTGCCGCGCTCGATCGACGGGCCGGGATAGAAGGTCGTGACGCTCAATCCACCGTTGAGGATTGTCCAGTTGTTGCCGAGGTCACGGGTTCGGTACACGCCTCCGTCGTTCGTGACGTAGAGAGTCTTCGCGTCCGGGGTAAACGTGAATCCACGGACGTCCACGTGAATGTGCCCGACCTTGGTGAACGTCTCGCCCGAGTCGGACGAGCGGTACGGCGCGAGCGAGCCGACGAGCACGCTGGCGGGATCGTCGGGCTTCACAGTCACGAGACCCTGGTACCAGGGCGGCTTCGCGAGGCCGACGGCGGAATGGCGCGTCCATGTCGTGCCCCCGTCCTCGGTCTCCCAGAGCCCGTCCCACGACGAATTGCCGCGGTGATGTGCGCTGACATAGAGAACGGCCGGGGCGGTTGCCGTGATCGCGAGGAAGGTGTCCCCGATGTCCAATGTGAAGCCCGGCAGGCGGTTCCAGGTCGCGCCGGCGTCCATCGACTTGAAGATGCCCGTGAGCTTGGAGTTCGCCTGATAGGGATCGTGGGCCGCTGCGTACGCGACTGTGCTGTCGCCAGGGTCCACGACGAGATCGGTGACTGGATAATACCAGCCGGTGCCGAGCGGGTTGGACCAGCTCGCTCCGCCGTCCGTCGAGCGCATCACCCCGCGATTCGTGGCCAGGAGGAGTGTGGACGACGTGGCGCTACCGGAGCCACGGAGGATCACGATCCGGTCGATGCTGACCCCTCCGTTTCCCCACGGGGAGGCGAAGGCGTCCGGGTTCAGGTTCGTCCACGTTGTGCCGGCGTCGTCCGAACGCAGCAGCCCGCATCCCGGATAGCTCGGCGAATCGTACTCTCCGGTTCCGGCGTAGACGACGTCCGGATTCAGAGGATCGAGCGCGACCGAGTTCGTCGGCAGCGCGCATTCTCCGTCCGTGAGCGCGGTCCACGACCCACCCCCGTCAGTGCTCTTCCACGCGCCTCCCCCCATCGTCGCGATGTAGAGGGTGTTGTCGTCACGCGGGTCGACGGCCAACCGGTTCACACGTCCTACGAATCCTTTGGGCCCGATCGACGTGGGGCCGACGCTGATCCACCGGCTTCGCGCTCCCGGCGCACGAAATGTGGGTCCGGTCGGAAGCGTGCGCAGCGCCCTCATGGCCCGGGAATACCCTCCGGGCGGGATGCGTCCCGATGGATACTCGCGCTGCTTCAGGAAGTATTCGGCACGTTTGCGGGCGGTCTCGGCACCGTCTCGCTCCTGCCCGAGCAACGGACGAGCCGAAAGAGCACCCACGACGACGATCGCCATGACCAACGCCACCGCGCCGGAATGCGGATACCGCATGAGACTCCGTAACCATGAGCCGGCGACCGAGGCGCCGGAGACGAGCGTGCGCACCAGCCGCGGTGCGTCATCGGTGAGAGGATCAACGTACCCAAGCTCGTCGGCGCGGGAAGGTCGTGCAAGGCGGATTCCCTCGTGACCAGCTCGGGCGGGAAGCAGATGTGGAGGTCGGGCCTCTCACCCGCCGTCAATCCGGGTGGTCATCGCGCGTTCCGTCCGACGATGGGCTCACGTGGCGTGGCCCGGGGCAAGATAGACGTGCGAGCCCAAGGCGCGGGCACCCGGGTGGGCGTGCCGTCCACCCCCTCGTGGCGCGACATCGGGAGGCCGTCTAGCTTTGTGGAGAAGCGGACCGGAATTCTCATCGGGGGGCGCGGCGACGTCATGGAGAGCCTGAAGGGCCGCCTGCTGATCTCGGGCGGTGGGCTGTACGATCCGAATTTCCGTCACACGGTGGTGCTGGTTGGCGAGCACAACACCGAAGGGGCCCTGGGCGTCGTCCTGAATCGCCCGCTGGACGTTACGGTCGAGGAGGCAGTTCCGGCCCTCGGCTCACTCGTGAACCCGGGCGAGCTCCTCTTCCATGGTGGTCCGGTGCAGCCGTCCAGTGCCGTGCTGTTGGCCGAGCTCTCGCATCCGGAGCTGGCGGACATCCTGGCATTCGACTCCATCGGTTTTCTCGTTGGCGAGATCTCGATCGACGTCGAGCCCGGCATTCGCAGGGCGCGCGTGTTCGCAGGCTACTCGGGCTGGGGCCCGGGACAGCTCGAGATGGAGATGAAGCAGGGTTCGTGGATCATCGACCCTGCCCGTGGAGAAGACGTCTTCACCGACCTTCCCGAGACTCTCTGGAGTCGCGTTCTGGAGCGGAAGGGACCGGAGTACCGCCGACTGTCTCGCATGCCGTTCGACCCGAAGATGAACTGAGCTTTCGGGCCAATCTCCGCGCCGTGGGCCCCGGATTCCTGCCAAATAGGCATGTTGGGGGGCGTCCGTCCATGATCTAATCAAGGTGGAAGGCCCGCGAAGTGCATTTTCTTGCTACCCCGGGTGCCCGCGCCTACCTTTCGTCGTGGTCGACGGGGCATCTCGATCCCCTTCCCTCCTCTGATCTCTCGTGGGTTCATTCGAGCATGTCGGACAGGCGCGAGGCACCCGCGCGTTCACCGGGTGCGGCGAACGGCGTGGCGCCGGCGGGTGCGGCAGCGGATCGTGAGCGTGTGCTTCTTTTGGAGTGCCGGCTCGAGCAGATGCGCTCCGCACTCGACGCCGCTCGAGACGAAGCGGACCGCGCCCGAACGAAGCTGGCCGATGCGTCGGCTCGGGAAGCCGATCACGCCCGCCGCTTCAGCCTGGTCCACGAGGAGCTTGCCGAAGCACGCGCGGAGATCGCCACGTTGCACCGGCACCTCGAGCGTTCCGAAGCGCTGCGGGAGGAGATCGCCGGGCACCTCTTCGAGGCGGGCGCCCGTGAGGATGGCGAGGAGCTCGTCCGGCTCCGGCAGAAGGTCCTCGCCGACGATCAGCGGGCCCTCATCAGCGACCGGACCGTGGCTCGCCTGCGGGAGAGGGTCGAGGAGCTCGTCTCCAGCCGTGATACCCTGCTTACCCGTATCGCCGAGTGGCAGCAGCTGATTCGGGAGGACGGACCCGAAGCCGCCGACCTCTCCGAGTTCCTCGCAGAGCTCCGCCACGAGATTCTGGATCTCGAGCACCGGAACGTCATCAGCACCGCTCGGGAGGCCGCGCTCCGGGAGCGACTCGCGATGGCGGGCATCGATCCGGACGAGGAGTCGGCCGAGGCTCGGCCGACCGCGGGCCCCGAGGTGCCGGAGGCTGCTCCCGCGGCTGTCCCGTCCGAGACGGTGGAGCTCGTGGCCGTGCTCCGCCACGAGCCGGCAGCGCCGTCCGACGGTCCGGCAGCCGACGAAGAGCTCGAAGAGCTCGAAGAGGTGGCCGCAGAGGGGGGGGCGGCGGAGTCCAACGGACCCGCGACGGTGCCACGGGATGCCGCAAAGGCCCCTCCCACGGAGGAAGCGGTAGGAGATGCCGGAGATCCGGCCGTCGGGGCGAATTCCGAGGTGCTCGATGATGCAGAGAACGTGGACGACCCCGAGCCGGCTGATGCAGCCGAGCCACCACTGCTCACGCCATCGGGGGACATGGCTGCGCCCAGCCGGGCCGACGCACTGAAGGCCGCGCTCGGGGACGCTGGCCTGCCCACGCTTCAGGCCGACCTTCTCTTGCGACTCGGCCGGAGCGGCGACGCGAGCGCCGTGGACGCGGTCCATCCATGGACGGAGTCCTCGGAGCCATCGGTACGTGCGGCGGCCTACGAGGCGCTGGGCCGGCTCCTCGAGCGAGCGCCCGCCGCGCTCGAGCCTCACTTGCGCGCGGGGCTCGCGGACCCCGATGCGCGGGTCCGCCGTCGCGTGGTGCTGGCGACGGCTACCGCCCGCGGCCTGGCCTCCCACGCGCTGCTCGACCCACTCCGAGAGGACCCGGATCCGCAGGTGCGCAGGGTGATCCGGCAGGTCCTCCGCCAGGCCGAGGCCGCTCGCGATCCGTCTGTCCCGAACCGCACGCTGAGGGCTTGATGGAGGATATCCGGTACCGGAGAAGACAATTCGCACGACTTCTCGGCCTGTCGGACCAGCGCCTCGCTGAGGCCGACGAACGGCCGGATCTCGCGCCACTCGGAGGGGCTCCCGAAGACTACGGGCCAAGGCACCTGTCCGCCTATCGCAGGGCCCTCGGCTGCCTACCACCTCGCCGGCCGCTTCGGCGCCAGCTCTTCTTGAACTTCAAGGGGGGCACCGGAAAGACGAGCCTTTCCGTTGCTTACGCCTACCGACTGGCGGAGATGGGACACCGGGTCCTCCTCGTGGACCTGGACTCGCAGGGCCACGCCACGCAGCACCTCGGGTTCCAGGGCGAAGAGTACGATCGGACGCTCTATGACGTGCTCGTGCGGCGCCTGCCGATCGCGGAGGCGCTCGTCGAGACACCGCTGGCGGAGCTCGACCTCGTCCCGGCGAACCTCGGGATGAGCACGCTGGAACTCGCGTTGATGCCCATGGCCGGGCGGGAGTACCGACTGAAGAAGGCCCTCGGCGAAGTCGGGGACCGATACGACTTCATCGTGTTGGACGCGCCCCCGTCCTTGGGGCTCTTGAACCTGAACGCGCTGATCGCTGCCGACGACCTCTTCGTCCCGGTGCTTCCCGACTTTCTCTCCTTTCACGGGCTCAGGCTGCTCTTCGAGACCCTGAGCGGCCTGGAGGACGACCTGGACCACACCTTGCAGCGAATCTTCATCGTGCTCAACCAATACAACCCGACCACCCGGATCGCCCGGGAGGCCCGGGGCGCGCTGGAGGACCACTATCCGGAGTTCCTCCTGAAGACGATCGTGCGCCAGTGCACCGAGTTCGCCCAAGCGTCCAGCGAAGGTCTGCCGATCGGTGGCTACAATCCGAGGAGCAAGGGGGCGAAGGACACGAACGCGCTCATCAACGAAGTGATGCGCGTGCCTCTCGAAGGTCAGCAGGAGAAGACCGCATGACGGGTGGCTTCAAGGCGAACGTGCCGGCTCGCAAGCCGCGCACACGGATCGGTAAGGTGCTCGCCGAGTTGACCTCCGAATCGGAGGAACGCCTCGCCGACGAGTCCGAAGAGACTCTGGCCTCGGCTACCGAGGTCACGAATGGGGCCGAGCCTGGCTCGACCGTCGAGAACGGGAAGGAGCCTGACGCCGCTGCGGAGGCGGCCGGGGCCACGCCCGGCCCGACGGAGGCAGCGGGCCCCACGAAGGTGCGGCCTGGCCCGGCGCGGGACGAATCACGTCTGGCCGCGGGCAGGGACCGTGTGGCATCGCTCCGCGAGCGCTTGGCCCGGGCGGCACGCGCCCCGGTCGCCACGACCGAGCCCAAGCGCACGGCCACCGCCGTGCTGGAAGTGGTCCAGGATCTTCGGGCACGGTTGGACGCAGCCATCCGGGAGCGCTCGGACATGGCACAATCCCTCGACGATACCCGCGCCGAGTTGGCCCGCACCCAGGGCGACATCCAGAAGGAGCGTAAGCTACGCGCCGCCGTCGAGGCACAGGCCGAGGAACGGGCACGTATCGCGGCGGATGCGGTGACTGAAGCGGAGGCGCTGGCGGCCGAGCGCGACCAGGTTCTCTCCGAGCTCGCCGAGCAGCGCCGGCTCGATGATGAGCAGGCGGCGTTGCTGGCCGAGGCAGAGGCCGTGCTCGAGCGCCGCGACGAGGAACGGGCGTCGGCAGCCGAGCAGATGGCGGCGTTGCGAGAGGAGACGGAAGCACGTGCGGTCCAGCTCGCGGAGATGGAGAGCCGCCTCCAAGCCGGGGCTGCGGACCGTGTCCGGCTCGAGGCCCGCTGTCAAGAACTCGAAGCCGAGGTCGCCGAGCTCACCGAGGCACGGGAAGCGCTCGAGGCGATCGAGGCCACGCTCAACCGCCGGAATACCTGATCCCGGACGTCGGGAACCGTTCCCGCCTGGGCAGCGGCTGCACGGCAGCCGATCGATGAAGAGGGTGCGCGATCCGCGCTGCGCGATCCGCACGTAGGCCCAATCGGATGACGTGAGGTGGCCCCGCAGCTGCCTACCCGGCCCCCGGACGTTCGGACATCGAAGGAAGTCCGGAGGGTTTCGGCCAGGACCAGGATGGTCGTCCCGTTCCTGCTGGCCGGTGTGCCTCAGCCCACCCTGGTGGGCACTGATCGACTCTCCCTCGTGCCGTCGCCGAGCTCTCCGCTCTGGTTCAGTCCCCAACAGTACTGGGCGCCGTCCGTCGTGAAGCCGCAGGTGAGAGCGCCTCCCGCATAGATAGAACGGAATCGCAGGCCGCCCGCCACCGGCGATGGCGAAGTGCGGTTCTCCCGCGTTCCGTCCCCGAGTTCGCCGTGAACGTTCTGTCCCCAGCAATACGCGCGGCCATCCACCAGGATGGCACAGGTGCTGACGGCGCCCGCCGACAGTCGGACGGCGGAGCCCGGGAGGCCTCGGACCCGGGTCGGATTGGGCCGGCTCTCTGTCGAGCTGTCGCCCAGTTGCCCGAACGTGTTGTCTCCCCAACACAACACCTCGCCGCTCATAATCCCGCATGTGTGTGCGTTTCCGGCCACCAGCGACTGGAAACGTCCGCGGACTCCGGTGGGGAGCGGCCGGTCCACGAACGTTCCATCTCCGAGCTGTCCATGGTCGTTGAGGCCCCAACAGGAAGCCTCGCCCGTGGCGCTCAAGCCACAGGTGTGCCTCCAGCCTGCCACCAGTTGGACGAAGCGCCGACCTCCGGTGACCGGACCGGGCGTCGTGCGATCGTCACGGGATCCGTCGCCAAGTTGCCCGTCGAGGTTGCTTCCCCAGCACAGGGGCTGACCGTCGCCGGCAAGCCCGCACGTGTGAGAGACGCCAGCCGCGAGCGTGGTGAACCGAGCGTCCCCCGCGACAGAGACTGGAACGGATCGATCGAGGCGGGACCCGTCACCGAGCTGCCCGCTCCCATTGGCGCCCCAACATGATGCCTGGCCACCACGAGTGAGGCCGCATGCATGGGAAACGCCTGCCGCCAGCGCGGCGAAGGTCAACGGCGACCCCCGCAAGCGCTGACCGCGATCATCAGCTCCTCGGCACGACACGTGCCCACCGGAGAGCGCACACACGAACGTGCCACCCACCACGAAAGACCGGGTCCTCACGTTCACGGGCCGTGGGCTCTCCGCAGGCTGGTTCGGTCCTGCTTGCGGTTTCGGGCTCTCCGCCGTGGCCGTGAACGTCAAGAGGGAGTAGCCGATCTTCGGTACCAAGGCGGCCACGTGCTGCTCTCCCGGCGGGCTCCCCAGTCGCCATCTCGTGAAGGCACGTCCGGCTGAGTCGGTCTGTGTGCGCTCGGGCGCTACCATCCCTCCCCCCACGACCTGAAAGCGCACGTCCACCCCGGGCACGGGTGTTCCGGCCTGATCCGTGATCCTCACCCCGAGGCTCTGCGGCAGGAGCTCTCCCGGCGGAGCCGACTGCTGGTCACCCTGGATGATCACCACATTCCGCGGAGCGCCGGCTTGCGCCGAGACCAGGAATCGGGTCCCGGGAAGATTGGAGTCCACCAAGTTGGCCGTCACTACGAGGCTCTCGACCCGACCGGAGAGTGTCAGAGACGTCTGGGCCACTCCTCCGACGTCGGTGCGTACGGTATCGTGGTCCAGGCTTCCGGACCCTTCCACGATACGGAAGCGCACTACGCTGTCGGCGAGCGGGAGCCCGCCGGGCCCGATGGCCCGCGCGGTGAGCATCACCGAGGAACCCACCGACCCCGACACCACCGAATCCGAGAGCGCACTGACTCCCTCCCGATGCTTCGTGGCTCCCGTCGCGGTGGGCGATGGCTGCGTCGACTGCAGGACGGTTGCCTCTTCCGGGAAGGCGTCGGAGGAGTGGAAGACGTGGTAGACCCACCAGGCCGCCGCGAGAGCCAGAAGCAACAGGGCGAGAGCGGAGTAACGGTGAAGCCACTCCATCGGAGTCCGGCGCTTGGAGCCCCTCTCCTCATCGAAGAGGATCAGCGGGGCCGCATGACCCTCCGGTACCTTTCGTTTCTCGGGGTGTCTCGGTTCTTCTCCCGACATCAGCGTCGCCCGTCGCAGGCCGAGCCCAGGCCGTCGGAGCGGTGATGGCCGTTCGGGGTCGGTCGTTCCGGCGTGGGCCCAGCGTCGTCGTTGGCCGTGGTGGTCACTCGTACCGGCGTGTATGGGGGCACGCCGAAGAAGTCGCAGTACTCGTCAGAGTCGACGTCGCCCACCGATACAGCCGATCCACCGGTCTCGTTCCCTCGTGAAGGGACGCTCGAGGGCTTCCTCTGCCTCGAAATCACCTCGTTCTCCGGCGTCATCGTAACTCGACTCCGTGCCCCGACTAACCGATCGTGGTCGTGGCGGTCGACGTGTTGTTACCCGCGACCGGATCGGTGCTCGTGCTGGTGACGGTCGCGGTGTTGCTGATGCTGCCAGTGGCCGCGGCGTCGACGGTCACGGTCAGCCCCAGGCTCGTGCTGGCTCCGACCGCGAGTGCGCCGACGCTCCAGGTCACCGTGCGGGAGCCGGCGTCGTAGGTCCCGCCACCCGTCGCCGAGACGAACGTGAGCGAGGCCGGCAGCACATCACTGACGGCCACGCCGCTGGCGTCGCTCGTGCCGCCCACATGGCTCACCGCGATCGTGTAGCTGATCGACGAGCCCGCGGCAGCGCTTGCCGGCCCGGTCTTGGCCACCGCCAGGTCCGCCTGCTGACTCACCGTGGTCGTGGCGGTGGAGCTGTTGTTGCCGGCCACCGGATCGGTGCTCGTGCTGGTCACGGTCGCGGTGTTGCTGATGCTGCCCGTGGCGGCGGCATCGACCGTCACGGTCAGCCCCAGGCTCGTGCTGGCTCCGACCGCGAGTGCGCCGACGCTCCACGTCACCGTGCGGGTGCCGGCGTCGTAGGTTCCGCCACCCGTCGCCGACACGAACGTCAGCGAGGCCGGCAACACATCGCTGACGGCCACGCCGCTCGCGTCGCTCGTGCCGCCCACATGGCTCACCGCGATCGTGTAGCTGATCGACGAGCCTGCGGCAGCGCTCGCCGGCCCGGTCTTGGCCAGGGCCAGATCGGCCTGCTGACTCACGGTGGTCGTGGCGGTCGACGTGTTGTTCGCGGCCACCGGATCGGTGCTCGTGCTGGTCACGGTCGCGGTGTTGCTGATGCTGCCCGTGGCCGCGGCGTCGACGGTCACGGTCAGCCCCAGGCTCGTGCTTGCTCCGACTGCCACGGACCCGACGCTCCACGTCACCGTGCGGGAGCCGGCGTCGTAGGTCCCGCCACCCGTCGCCGACACGAACGTGAGCGAGGCCGGCAGCACATCACTGACGGCCACGCCGCTGGCGTCGCTCGTGCCGCCCACATGGCTCACCGCGATCGTGTAGCTGATCGACGAGCCCGCAGTCGCCGTGGCCGGCCCGGTCTTGGCCACGGCCAGATCGGCCTGCTGACTCACGGTAGTCGTGGCGGTGGAGCTGTTGTTCGCGGCCACCGGATCGGTGCTCGTGCTGGCGACCGTTGCGGTGTTGCTGACGCTTCCGCTCGCGCCGGCCCCGACCGTCACGGTCAGCCCCAGGCTCGTGCTGGCCCCGACGGCGAGTGCGCCGACGCTCCAGGTCACCGTGCGGGAGCCGGCGTCGTAGGTCCCGCCACCCGTCGCCGACACGAACGTCAGCGAGGCCGGCAGCACGTCGCTGACGACCACGCCGCTGGCGTCGCTGGTGCCGCCCACATGGCTCACCGCGATCGTGTAGCTGATCGACGAGCCCGCGGCAGCGCTTGCCGGCCCGGTCTTGGCCACGGCCAGATCGGCCTGCGGGCTCACGGTGGTGGTCGTGGCGGTCGACGTGTTGTTGCCGGCCACCGGATCGGTGCTCGTGCTGGTGACCGTTGCGGTGTTGCTGATGCTGCCCGTGGCCGCGGCGTCGACGGTCACGGTCAGCCCCAGGCTCGTGCTGGCTCCGACTGCCACGGACCCGACGCTCCAGGTCACCGTGCGGGAGCCGGCGTCGTAGGTCCCGCCACCCGTCGCCGACACGAACGTCAGCGAGGCCGGCAGCACATCGCTGACGGCCACGCCGCTGGCGTCGCTGGTGCCGCCCACATGGCTCACCGCGATCGTGTAGCTGATCGACGAGCCCGCAGTCGCCGTGGCCGGCCCGGTCTTGGCCACGGCCAGATCGGCCTGCTGGCTCACGGTGGTGGTCGCGGTGGAGCTGTTGTTGCCGGCCACCGGATCGGTGCTCGTGCTGGTGACGGTCGCGGTGTTGCTGATGCTGCCCGTGGCCGCGGCGTCGACCGTCACGGTCAGCCCCAGGCTCGTGCTGGCTCCGACGGCGAGTGCGCCGACGCTCCAGGTCACCGTGCGGGAGCCGGCGTCGTAGGTCCCGCCACCCGTCGCCGAGACGAACGTGAGCGAGGCCGGCAGCACATCACTGACGGCCACGCCGCTGGCGTCGCTCGTGCCGCCCACATGGCTCACCGCGATCGTGTAGCTGATCGACGAGCCCGCGGCAGCGCTTGCCGGCCCGGTCTTGGCCACCGCCAGATCGGCCTGCTGACTCACGGT
>CAVVTU010000015.1:0-85622 GCA_963751265.1 uncultured Gemmatimonadales bacterium
GCTCTGCACAAGTGACCAGGGATCCGCGATATTGTCCAGTCGCGTATAAGCAACCGTGCAAGGTGGGGATCCGATGGGTCATCAGCGGACGTTCGCGGGACTGGCGTGGAGCACGAAGGGGAAGGTGACGAGGCGGGAGCAGTTCTTGGCAGAGATGGACGCGGTGATCCCGTGGCAGCGACTGATGGCGTTGATCGAGCCGCACTACCCGAAGGCCGGGAAGGGACGCCAGCCGCTGGGGCTGGAGAAGATGCTGAGGATCTACTTCGTGCAGCAGTGGTTCGATCTGTCGGACCCGGCGGCAGAGGATGCGATCTACGACTCGGAGTCGATCCGGCGGTTCGTGGGTGTGGAGTTGGGAGACGACCGTGTGCCGGACGAGTCGACGATCCTACGCTTCCGCCACCTGCTGGAGGAGCACGAATTGACGGAGGCGATCTTCCAAGAGATCCGCAGTCTGCTGGAGGAGAAGCGGTTGCTGTTGAAGGCTGGCACGATCGTGGACGCTACGATCATTCACGCACCCAGCTCGACGAAGAACGAGTCAGGCCGGCGCGATCCGGAGATGAAGCAGACGCGCAAGGCAACGCGTGGTACTTCGGCATGAAGGTGCACACCGGCACCGACAAACAGGGCCTGACGCACAGCCTGACGGTGACCGACGCAGCTCAGGCCGACATCAAGCAGATGCCCGATCTGCTGCATGGCGAAGAACGCGAGGTCTACGGCGATCAGGCCTATTGGAAGGAATCCGATCGCCAGCATTTCGAGGCCAGCAACGTGCGGTATCGAGTCAACCGGCGGCCCACCCCCAAGAATCCGCTGAGCGATCGATGGAAGAAGATCAACCGAAGCCGATCTCGGGTGCGTGCTCGAGGTGAGCACGGCTACCGAGTGGTGAAACGACAGTGGGGCTTCACCAAGGTCCGATATCGAGGGCTCGCCAAGAACCGAGCGAGAGCCTACACGCTGTTCGCCCTCGCCAATCTGTACATGGTACGCCGAAAGCTGATGCCCCCAGGGGCGACGTGTGCCCTGTGACCTCGATCAGAGGTCACAGGGGCGGGCTCCGGCAGGAGGCCGGAGCCCAAAGGGGCCACCAGGAGCCCATAATCCCATGAATCACACTTGCTCAACCCCGCCAGGCATGCTCCGCATCGCTTGTGCAGAGCTTCCCTAGCAGGTCGGCGACCCGCTGACGCGGGGGCTTCCGTGCTTCACAACTTCGTATCGTGGGTCTCGAATGTTCCGGGCGTCGTGGTGTACCTGGGCCTGGGCGCGGGCGCCGCGCTGGAAAACGTCGTGCCCGCGGTCCCAGCCGATACGTTCGTTCTCCTGGGTGGGCTCCTCGCGGCCACGGGCCGTCTCCACGCGAAGTGGGTCTTCCTGGCCACCTGGGTCGGTAACGTGGCCGCGGCTCTCCTGATGTACCGGGTGGGCCGAAAGCACGGCAGGGTCTTCTTCGAGCTGGGCTGGGGGCGTCACATCCTCAACGACGCCCAGATGAGCCGCATGGAACGCTTCTACGATCGCTGGGGGGTGTTCGCGGTCTTCTTCACCCGGTTCCTGCCGGGCCTCCGCGCGGTCGTGCCGGTGTTCGCGGGTGTGACCCGCCAGAGGTTCATGACCGTGGCGCTTCCCCTCGGACTGGCCTCGGCGATCTGGTACGGCGCTCTGGTGCGTCTGGGCGTCCTCGCCGGAGAGAACCTGGGGCGGGTGAGGGGTCTGGTGTCGAACGTGAACCACGTGCTCCTCACCGTGGCCCTGCTGGTCGGGGCGGTCATCGCGGCATGGTGGTGGCGGACCAGGCACCATGAGTGAGCCGCGCGCGTTCCGCTTCGAGCAGTTTCAGGACTACCTCAGCTACGAGCGGGGACTTTCGGAGCGCACCGTGTCGTCCTACACGCGGGATCTGAATCGGTGGGTGTCGTTCCTGAGCGATCGTGGGATCGGGGACCCCGAGCACGTCACGGCCGCACATCTGCGCGACTGGGTCTTCGCGCTCAGGGACGCCGGCCTCGCCGCCAGCTCCATTCGTCGGGCCCAGTCCGCCGTACGCACCTACTTCTCGTTCCTGCTCGCCGAAGGCGTCGTGGACGCCGATCCCACCGAACGGCTGGAATCTCCCAAGGTGGGACGTCGGCTGCCGGACTTCCTGACCCGGAGAGAGGTGAGCCGGCTCCTGGACGCCCCCGACCCCGACCGACCTCTCTACTGGCGGGACAAGGCGATTCTGGAGCTTCTGTACGCCTCCGGTGCCCGGGTCTCGGAGCTGGTCGATCTGACCCTGTCCAGCCTCGATGCGGACGAGGGCTTCATCACCGTTTTCGGGAAGGGCTCCAAGGAGCGCATGGTTCCGGTGGGCGCTCCGGCACTACGCGCGGTGGGGCGCTACCTGCGGGAGGTCCGGCCCGGGTTGATCCGGGGCGCATCCTCCAACCGGATCTTCCTCAACGCACGAGGTCGCCCTTTGAGCCGCATGGCGGTGTGGACGCTGGTGAAGACGTCGGCGCGCCGCGCCGGCATCGTCAAGAAGGTCTCGCCGCACACGCTCCGCCACACCTTCGCGACGCATCTGCTCGAGGGAGGAGCCGATCTGGCCGCCGTACAGCAGCTGCTGGGTCACGCGGACATCTCGACCACCCAGATCTACACGCACGTGGACAGGGAATACCTGCGCGAGATTCACCGCAAGTACCACCCGAGGGCGTAGGAGGCGTGGGGGGCGGGCGAGTGCTGAGGAGCGTCCCCTCTCTCCCGTCGGAGCGCCCTCCGGCCTGCGCCGCTCAGCTCAACCCGCCCCGGCTTCCCCCTTCTGCGCCTGCACCTCGTGCTGCCGTGCCGTGTCCGCCTCTGCGAAGAGCTGATCCTGCGTCTTCGCGGACTCGAGCAGCCGTACCGCTTCGGTGAGGACCGGATCGCGCTCCATTCGGAACTCCGCCTCACGCCCGATCTCGTCCATGCGCTGCGCGATCCGCATACGCACCTGCCAGGCGAGATAGTCCCGGACCCCTGGGGCCTCCACGGCGTCGGTGGGCAGGCCCTGGGACTCGAGCTGGCTCACCCATGAGTCGAAGCGCTGCTGGTCCAGAGATGCCTGGCTGCCGTCCTTGATGAGGTCCTTGGCCACGTTGAGCGCGAACTCGCTGATCCGCTGGATGAGCGGGAATTGCGCCTCGCCCGCGGCCTTGAGGAGCGCCCGCTCCGCGAGGGTGAGCGTGTCGGCCTGGATCGGGAGGTCCGGGAAGACCCCCCCGCCGCCCTTCAGCATCCGGCCCCCGGGGGTCTCGACCTCGGGGAAGGTGTCCAGGTCCTCGGGGAGCGGCTGCCCGTCCAGCCCTCTGGGGCGGTGCAGGGAACGGCCGAGGGGGGTCTGCCACGTGCCGGTCGTGAAGCGGAGCCGCTGGCCGTGGGGTAGCGGCATGACGGTCTGCATCACACCCTTGCCGAAGGAGCGTTCACCCAGGATGACCGCACGATCGTAATCCTGGAGAGCGCCGGCGAAGATCTCCGCCCCCGACGCTGTGAATCGGTCCACCAGGATCACGACCGGGAGATTGGGGACGCGTGCCGGGAGGCGACCGGTGTACGATTCGGTGGTGACCTGGCTCTTCGTACCGCCCGGGATCCGCTGCGTCGTGCTGGCCAGCGTGGAGCCCGGCTTCAGGAAGATGTCGGCCAGCATGAGGGATTCGTCCAGGAACCCACCCGGATTTCCGCGCAGGTCGATGATGAGGCCCCGGTTGTCCTTGAGCGCCCGCAGCGCGCCGTCCATCTCCCGGGCGGCGTTGCGTGCCACGCGGTCGAGGATGGCGTAGCCGATGTCCCCGTCGATGACACCGTAGCTTACGGCCGGCACATGGACCGAGTCCCGCTTGATGTCGAAGCCGAAGGGCTCGGCGTAGCCGGGGCGCTGGATCTGCACGTGCACGGAGGTCCCGACCGGTCCCTTGATGGAGTCCGCCGCGGTGCTCGTGCTCCACGACGTGGCGTCGTGCCCGTTGACGCCGACGATCTGGTCTCCGAGCTGAATGCCCGCGTCGGCCGCCGGCGTCTTCCGAAAGATCGCCGTCACTGTGACGCGGTCGTTGAGGAGCTGGATCGTGAGCCCGATACCCGAATAGCTCCCGGTCGTCTCCTCGTCGAACGCCTTGGCCTCACTCTGGGTGTAGACCTCGGCGTACGGGTCGTTGAGTGACCGGATCATCCCCTGAATGGCGCCCGCCAGCAACGTGGAATCCGATGGGGCGCCCATGTGCATGCGCTCGATCGCCCGGAACGCATTGGCGAACACGTCCGCCTCGTCCGAGGAGGGGAGGGTGGTGCCTTGCTGTGCGGTGAGACCCGAAACCGTGAGGAACAGGGTCAGGACCGGGATCAGGATGCGTCGTGTCATCGGGCGTGCTCTGCCTCTTGGAGGTTCCTCCGGAATCCAACCTGTAACACCCGCCCGGCGGCGTCGTTCCGGGGAGCATGGCCACCGGGCGGGGCGCCACCTGCACGGGTCAACCGGAACGCATACCTTTGAAATGCTGGGCGACCGCACCCTGCCGGTCCATGCCCAGGTCGCGCTGAGCCGCAACTCCTAGATGAGGTACACGTGCACCCGGATCCCGGTTCATGAATCAAGCTGAGGCGAGGCCGCCCTTTCGGGTGGCCATGGTCCAGTTCAAGCCGCGGAAGGCGGATGTGCGGGCCAACCTGGACGCCGTGCGCGCCATCATCGCGGAGCAGGCGGCACACGCGGATCTGGTGGTCTTTCCCGAGGCGTCGCTGTCGGGCTATTTCCTCGAAGGGGGCGTGGCCGAAGCCGCGCTCGACGTCGAGCGCTTGAGCGAGATGCTCGGGGCGCCGCCGGCCGACGCACCGGACGTGGCCCTGGGATTCTACGAGCGGTGGCGGCGGCGGCTGTACAACAGCGTGGCGTACCTGACGCCCGAAAAAGGCGCCTGGAAGGCGCGCAACGTCCATCGCAAGATGTTCCTGGCTACCTACGGGGTCTTCGACGAAGCTCGGTTCGTGGAGCCCGGGACCGAGCTACGGGCGTTCGACACCCGGTTCGGCCGCTTCGGCATGTTGATCTGCGAGGAGATGTGGCACTCCATGCCCGCCACGATCCTGGCGTTGGGTGGCGCGGAGCTCGTCATCGTCGTGAGCGCGTCCCCCGCCCGGGACTTCGGTCCCTCGGGCAACGGCCGGCCGGCCAACCTGGATCGGTGGGAGCAGTTGGCGCCCGGCGCGGCGATCGAGCACGGGATGTTCGTGGTCGTGGCGCAACTGGTGGGCTCGGAGGGGGGCAAGCTCTTCCCGGGAGGCTCGTTCGCCGTTGGCCCGGACGGGCAGATTCTGGCAAGAGGGCCCCTGCTCGATGAGGGTGTGACGGTGGTGGGACTCGATGCCGCGGCCATCGACCGAGCCCGAGTGAGCTCTCCGCTCCTCGCGGACCTCGAGCAGATGCTGCCCCACCTGCAACGCTCCCTGGAAGCGAGCCACGGCCCGGCGTCTTCCGCCGAGCGCGGGGAGACGGCCGACGAGGAGGCCGGCGTCCGGACAGACTCAGGTTCACCCACGCTCGGTGGGCGGGGCGCTTCGTCGCCGACGAGGGAGACGACCCTGCACGATCCGAGCGTCCTGGATCTGGATCTGGCTCTCGTCGAGCGGACCTTGATCGAGTTCATCCGCGAGGAGGTTCGGCGGCGGCGGGGCTTCGAGCGCGTTGTCGTGGCGGTTTCGGGCGGCGTGGACTCGGCGGTCTCGCTCTTCCTGGCGTGCAGGGCGCTCGGCCCCGAGAACGTGTTCGGATTTCGAATGCCGTATCGGACATCGAGCCCCGAGAGCCTGGAGCACGCCCAGCTCGCGTTGGACGGATGCGCGGCCCAGGCGCGCACCGTCGACATCAGCGAGCCGATCGACCGGTACGTCGAGACCTACGAGCCGAACATCTCACCGCTCCGGAGAGGAAATCTGATGGCGCGCCTGCGCGCGGTGATCCTCTTCGATCAATCGGCGAGCCTGAACGCGCTTCCGCTGGGGACGGGCAACAAGAGCGAGCGGCTGCTGGGCTACTTCACGTGGCACGCCGACGACTCGCCGCCGATCAACCCGCTCGGTGACCTCTTCAAGACCCAGGTCTGGGCGCTCGCACGCCACCTCGGCATCCCCGATGTGATCGTCGACAAGCCGGCGACCGCGGACCTCGTTCGGGATGTCAACGACGAGGACGAGCTGGGGATCTCCTACCACGATGCGGACCCGATCCTGCACTGGATCGTGAAGGGCTACGGCGTCGATGAGCTGGTGCGCTCCGGTTTCGACCGGGCAGCGGTCGATCTGGTGTGGCGCCGGGTCCAATCGACCCACTGGAAGCGCGAGCTGCCCACGGTGGCGGTCCTGTCCTCCAGCGCCATCGGGGAGTTCTACCTGCGGCCGGTGGACTACTAGGGCACTGTAACACAGCCCACCAGGGCCGGCGTCGGCGCTACCGACGCCCGGGCTCGGATCGCACCGCCGGACGGTGGATTCCCCTACGCGGCTCGCCGCCTTCCCACCAGGAACGCACTGAAGAAGAGCACGGCCGACAGGAGCACGATGGCCGCGCCCGAAGGCAGGTTCCAAGTCCACGAGAGCCAGAGGCCACCAACCACGGCGACGACGGCCGATCCCACGGCCACGGCGAGCATGGAGCGGAGCGAGCGCGCCACGGCCTGGCCCGTGGCTGCAGGGATGACGAGGAAGGCGGAGACGAGCACGATCCCCACCAGCCGTACCGCCGCCACGATCGTGACCGCGAGGATCGTCAAGAGGAGGAAGCGCATCGCGGTCGTGTGGATCCCCGAGGCCTGCGCCGCCTCCTCGTCCACGCCCAGGAAGAGGAGCTCCTTGAAGAAGAAGGCCATCAACGCGAGAGCCACCACGGACAGACCGACGATCGGGAGGACCTCATCGGGTCGGACCGAGAGGATGTTCCCGAACAGGTACCCCATCAAGTCCTGCCGGTACGAGGGCGACAGGCTGATGAGCACGACTCCCAGCGCCATCGAGGTGGGGAAGAACACGCCGATCGCGGTGTCTTCGGAGATCTCGCCCTGACCCCCGAGCCACCCGATGATCCACGCCACGCCGATGGCGAAGACCGTGGCGGTCGGCAGGGGAGCGATGCCCAGCACCACGCCCACAGCCACACCTCCCAGGGCCGCGTGGGAAAGGCCGACCCCCACGAACGACATCCGTCGGAGCACGACGAAGAACCCCAGGACCGCGCCGGTCACCCCGAGCAGGATGCCGGTCAGGAGCGCTCGCTGCACGAAGCCGTAGGAGAGGAACTCGGTCATGGCTCGTGGACGTGGGGTGGCGGGAAGAGGTAGGCCTTCCCCAGGGCTCCGCTGTCCAGGACCTCTGCCGGCGTGCCCTTGGCCTGGACGGTCCGGTTCAGGAGGATCAGGGCGTCGGCGTGATCTCCGACGACATCGAGGTCGTGGGTCGCGCAGAGGAGGGTGAGGCCCTGTGCCCTCTGCAGATCGCACACCAGCGCGTAGAACCGAGCCCGCGCCGCGCTGTCGAGGCCGGCGGTCGGCTCGTCCAGCAGGAGGAGGCGGGGCTCACCGCACAAGGCCCGCGCGATGAGCACGCGCTGTTGCTGGCCGCCCGAAAGATCCTGGAAACGCCGGTTGGCGGCTTCCGCCATCCCGACCCGATCGAGGGCCGTCCGGGCACGCTCCAGGTCGGCACGGCGAGGCCGGTGGCCCACACCGAGAGCCGCGTAGCGACCCATCAGTGTCACATCCAGCACCGAGATGGGAAACCCGCGGGGAATCACCACCCTCTGCGGAACGTATCCGATTTCCCGGGCATTCTGCCCGGGCAGGTGGCCGAAGACCCGGGCGCGGCCGGCTCTCGGCTGCACCAACCCGAGAAGGACGCGGAGCACGGAGCTCTTTCCCGCTCCGTTGGGGCCGATGAGCGCGGAGAAGCTACCATCGGGCACACGGAACGAAACGTCCTCCAGGGCCACCCGACCGTCGTAGGCCACGTGCACGCCCTCGAGGGTGATGGCGTCGGAGGCCCCTTTGTCCGTTCTCACTGGGCCCCCAGGGCCAGGGCGAAAGCCCGGGCGTTCGTACGCATCATGGCGGTATAGCTGTCCCTGCCCGGGATGTCCGGCCCACCCAGCGGGTCGACGACCCGAATCGTGGCGCCGAGCTCTCCGGCGAGCGCTCGGGCACCCGTCTCGGCGAGCTGGGGTTCGGCGAGGATCGTCGTGACCCCGTCTTTCCGGGCGGTGTCGATCAGATGTGCGAGCGCCTGGGCCGAAGGCTCGTGCCCGGGTCGCTCGTAGATGCTCCCCACGGACTCGAGTCCGTAGCGGGCGGCAAAGTACTCCCATGCGTCGTGCGTGGCGACGAAGCGGCGCCGAGGAGCCTTCGCCAGCAGGCTCCTGATGTCGGTATCGAGCGCGGTGAGCGTGTCGGCGAGGGCGGCCGACCTGCCTCGGATCGCGGCCTCGTCCGCGGATCCGGCGACGGAGACCAGAAAGTCCGTCAGGCGCGGCAGGAGCCGGTCGCGCACCAGGATCGGATCCAGCCAGACGTGGGGATCACCCGAGGCCTCGGGCCCCGAGCGGTGGAGCTGCATCCCGTCCGTCAGGACCAGGTGCTCGAACCCCGCATGGGTTGGCTCGACATCCGCCAGCCAACCGTCCAGCCCCCCCCCGACGGTCACGTAGCCGTCGGCCCGGGCCAACATCCGGATCTGTGCCGGCGTGGCTTCCCACGTCGCGGGCGACGCCCGCGGGGGAAGGAGCGTGCGCACGCGTACGGCGTCGCCCGCCACCCGGGCGGTCAGGTCCGCCATGGGAAAGATGGACACGACCACCAGCGGAGGTCCCTCCGCCGGCGAGGATCGCCCACAGGTGGCGAGGACCGGAATGGCGAGGATCCCGAGGATCCTCGAGGCGATACGACAGTTCACGCTGCTATGAGCCCGTCACTTTCCGGCGCAGGGATTCCAGGAGGGGGAGGGGGGTCAGCTCCCCGTCGACGATTGAGGCCAACTCCTCTTCGATCTTCCAGTGCGCCTCGAGCTCTGCGAGTTCCATCTCGAGCAGGTGCTGCTCCGCGGACTCGTTGGTCGCGATCTCGAGGGCGATCGCTCCCGTTCTCTGGATGTCCCCGAGACGCCGGCCGTCACGCACGACGATGCGCGTCAGATCGCGCGGAGAGCCCGCTTCCTCGATGAGGCGCGCCGCGGAGAAGACGCGTCGCTCCGAGGCGCCCGCGAAGTGGTGGTACGCCAGCACCCGGCGCAACGTCCGGTCCGCCTCGCTCCCCTGGAGATGGAGTCCGCCCTCCTTGAAGTGGCCGCAGCGGGGACAACGATACGAGAGCTGCGCGTCCCCTGGTTCGTCTCCCGGGAGAAGCACGATGCCACCGCGATCCCGGTAGCGCAGGGAACGGAATCGGTACCCACACCTGGGGCAGGCTCGCGATCCACGCCACGCGGCGCCACCGAAGCGCAGCCAACGGGCGGCGTCGGTGACGGAGTCCGGGGCGTGTCCCATGACGAGCCAAACGCCGAGCAGTGTCATTCCGCCGCTCGCCCACCCGCCAGCGACCACCGCGCCGGCTGCTACGGTTCCCGCGACGGAGAGTCTGCGGTAGCTGCGGCGACGCGACGTGAGCTCACGACCGTAACGCCACCATGCCTCTTCGGTGAGGCCGGCCCGTCCCACGCGCACGATCTCCAGGGGGCCCGCCTTGAGGAGCGCGATGTTGTCTGTCTGGGACAGGAGCCTGGCTCGGTCCGTCGTCAACTTCTCGAGCTCCTCGAGGGCTTCCCATCGTTCCTCGATCGGCGCCAGGGACCAGCGCTTGCACGCCCTGCAGACCGCCCACAGCCGCCCGCGAGCCGGGTCGAAGGCGATGCGACGACCGTGCGGGAAATGCTCCAACTCGTCGTTGGGCTCGAACGGGGTCGAGCAAACGAGACAGCGTGTGTACAACGGTTTCTCCGTGCTCGGTACGGAGCGCCTGTGCGCTTCGCCCCGAAAAGTACCAGCGGACGCGCCACGCCCGTAGGGCCTACGGATCGGGAGCGGGCTTCCATCACGGGCGGAGTGGGGACGCTCCCCATTCATATTACCCGGACAAGCTCCTAGATTCCCGCGTTCCCGAGACATCCCGGCGTCCCGGACCCCGACCGACCTCATGTTGCTGGTCATCGACAACTACGACTCGTTCACGTTCAACCTCGTCCAGTTCCTCGGGGATCTGGGGGCGGAGCCGAGGGTCGTGCGCAACGATGCGTACAGCGCCCAGGCGTTGCTCGATCTCGGGCCTCGCCACGTGGTCGTATCGCCAGGGCCGTGCACGCCGCGCGAAGCGGGCGTCAGCATGGAGGCGTTCCGTGTGCTGGGCCCAAGGGGGATTCCCATGCTGGGGGTCTGCCTCGGTCATCAGGCGATGGGCGAGGCGTTCGGAGGGCGGACGATCCGCGCGCGCCGCATCATGCATGGAAAGACGGGACCCGTCAGGCACGTGGGCGAAGGCATCCTGGAGGGGATCCCGTCGCCGTTCGACGTGGCCCGCTATCATTCCCTGGTCACGGACCCGGCGGCGCTGCCGCGGGCCCTGGAGCCGGTGGCGTGGAGCCTCGACGCCGCCGACGAAGGGGAGATCCAGGCAATGCGCCACCGGGAGCTTCCATTGTGGGGCGTGCAGTTCCATCCGGAGTCGCTTTTCAGTGAGCACGGCCAGAGGCTGTTGCAGAACTTTCTCACCCTCGGGGCGACCGAAAGAACGACCATCGCTTGACCCCCCTACCCGCCTCTCGGTACCTTCCGTGGCGTGAAAATTGCATGGGAATCACGCGTACCTACCCTCGAGGGGGCCGTTTGAACCGCCAGGTTCTGGGGATCGTGCCGGCCCGGCTCGCTTCCACCCGCCTCCCGAACAAACCCCTGTACCCGCTTCACGGTCGACCCTTGATCGAGTGGGTGTGGCGACGCGTGGCGACCATGAAGGTCCTGGACCACGCGGTGGTCGCGACCGATTCCGACGAGGTGGCCGAGGTCTGTAGGCGCCTCGGGGCGCCCGTCGAGCTGACCTCGACGGAGCATCCTTCGGGGACGGACCGGGTGGCGGAGGTGGCGAACCGGCCGGACTACGTCGGCTTCGATCTGATCGCCAACGTGCAGGGCGACGAACCACTGCTGAAGGAGGCACATCTTCGGGCCGCGATCGACCTGGTGCGCGAGAAGGGATGGGATGTGGGCACCTGCGCTACGCCGCTCATGAGCGAGGAGGCTCGCAAGGATCCTTCCGTGGTCAAGGTCGCACGGGCGGCGAGCGGACGGGCGCTGTATTTTTCCCGGGCCCCGATTCCCTACAAGCGGGACGACAAGCCGACGCCTGACGAATTGGAGCGCGAGCCGTTCCTTCGTCACATCGGCATCTACGCGTACACGCGGGAGGCCCTCCAGGATTGGGTGGCGCTCGCTCCATCACAGCTCGAGCGCCTCGAGCTGTTGGAGCAGCTCCGACCCCTGGAGGCTGGATTGAGGATCGGTGTGGCCGTGGTGGGTGCCGCCGATCCGGGCGTCGACACTCCGGCCGACGCACTTCGCATGGAAGAGAAGCTGAGCCAGTTGGGCGTGACCACCCTCGCATGACGGACATCATGACGCAAACGCAGAAGAAGTCCACCAAGTACATCTTCGTCACGGGCGGAGTGGTCTCCTCCCTCGGCAAGGGCATCGCGGCGGCGTCGATCGGACGCCTGCTCAAGGAGCGGGGGCTCAGGGTCACCCTGCAGAAGTTCGACCCTTACATCAACGTCGATCCGGGCACGCTGTCGCCCGTTCCAGCACGGTGAGGTGTTCGTCACCGACGACGGGGCCGAGACCGACCTGGACCTCGGCCACTACGAGCGGTTCATCGACCAGTCGCTGTCCCAGGCGAACAACATCACCACGGGCCGGATCTACCAGTCCGTGATCAGCAAGGAGCGCCGGGGGGACTACCTGGGCTCGACGGTTCAGGTGATTCCGCACATCACCGACGAGATCAAGGCGGCCATTCGCCGGCTCGCGCCCGAGCACGACGTGGTCATCACCGAGATCGGCGGCACCGTGGGCGACATCGAGAGCCTGCCGTTCCTCGAGGCCATCCGGCAGTTCCGGGTGGACGTGGGTCGTGAGAACGCACTGGTCATCCATCTGACGCTGGTGCCCTACATCGCCGCCGCCGGCGAGCTCAAGACCAAGCCGACGCAGCACTCCGTGCGCGAGCTCATGCAGATCGGGATCCAGCCCGACGTGCTGCTCTGCCGGACCGAGCAGCCGCTGTCCGACGAGATCCGACGGAAGATCGCACTCTTCACGAACGTCGATCTCGAAGGGGTCATCGAGGCCAATGACGTCGAGACGATCTACGAAGTCCCGCTCTCGCTGCGGGACCAGCACCTCGACGAGGTCATCCTGAAGCGCCTCGGGGTGGAGGAGCCCGAGCCCGACATGGCGTCCTGGACCGAGATGGTCGAGCGCGTCAAGCATCCCTCCTCGGGAGAGGTACGGATCGCCGTCGTGGGCAAATACACGGCGTTGGTGGACTCCTACAAGTCCATTCAGGAAGCCCTCATCCACGGGGGCATCGCCAACGACGTCAAGGTGCGCACGGAATGGCTCTCCTCGGAGCAGTTCGAGGAGGGCAGGGGCGTGGAGATCCTCAATGGACTACGACGGGCTGCTCATTCCCGGTGGCTTCGGTCCGCGGGGTGTGGAGGGGATGCTGATGGCCATTCGCTGGGCCCGGGAGAACAACCTGCCGTTCTTCGGCATCTGCCTCGGCCTGCAGTGCGCGGTCATCGAGTTCGCGCGTAACGTCTGTGGGCTGGAGGAGTCGCACTCGTACGAGTTCGCGGAGGACGCCTCGGACCCCGTGATCTGCCTGCTGGACTCCCAGCTTCAGGTCACGACCAAGGGGGGCACCATGCGGCTGGGCGCCTACCCCTGCCACCTGAGCGAGGGCTCACATGCAGCGGGGATCTACGGGGTGGACGAGATCTCGGAGCGCCACCGCCACCGATTCGAGGTGAACAATCACTATCGGTCGCTCCTGGAGGACCACGGGATGACCGTGAGCGGCACCTCACCCGATGGCGGGCTCGTGGAGATGATCGAGATCTCGGAGCATCCCTGGTTCATCGCCGGCCAGTTCCACCCCGAGCTCAAGAGCCGCCCCACGAGACCTCATCCACTCTTCGCGTCGTTCATCGAGGCCGCGGTCGCCTATGCCCGCGGCGATCGGTCCACGGCCGCGACGCAGCCGGCCCAGGTCTAGGCTTCCCGTGTTCGAGCGCTTCACACTGATCGCCGGTCCCTGCGTCCTAGAAGACGACGCGCTGAACCTCGAGGTGGCCAGGGCCCTCGCGGGGTGGGCGTCCGATCGGGACCTCCCGGTCGTATTCAAGGCCTCGTTCGACAAGGCGAATCGGTCGAAGCTCGACTCGCCGCGCGGCCCCGGGTTGGACGAAGGCCTGGCCTTGCTGAGCCGGGTGAAGGAGGAAACCGGGCTTCCGCTTCTCACGGACGTCCACGAGCCGCCGCAGGCCGCGCGCGCCGCGGAGGTCGTGGACGTGCTGCAGATCCCGGCGTTCCTCTGCCGTCAGACCGACCTGCTCCTCGCGGCGGGCGCGACCGGGCGGGCAGTGAACATCAAGAAGGGCCAGTGGATGGCGCCTGAAGAGATGAAGGCGGCGGTGGATAAGGCGCTCCAGGCGGGCGCTTCCCAGGTGACGGTAACCGAGCGGGGCACGTTCTTCGGGTACGGGAACCTGGTCGTCGACATGCGCTCCTTCGCGCGCATCCGGGCCGCCTGTGGCGTGCCGGTGGTCTTCGACGGGACCCACTCGGTACAGCGGCCAGGCAGGGCCGACGGCTCGAGCGGGGGGGACCCCGAGCACATTCCCTCGCTGGTCCGGGCCGCGGTTGCCGCCGGGTGCGACGGGCTCTTCCTGGAGATGCACCCGGAGCCGGCGAAGGCGCCGTCGGACGGCTCGAACATGCTGCCGCTGGCCCGGGTGCCCGCCTTGCTCGACGAAGTCCTCGCGCTCAGGGCCGCCCTGGCGGGCCCCGCCGCCGAGCAGGCTCCATGAGTGAGTTGGAGGGGCCTCTTCCGAAGGAGATCGCACTTCGGGTCAAGTTGGTCATCTTCGATGTCGACGGGGTGCTGACGGACGCCGGGGTCTACGTCGGGACTACGACCTCCGGCGAGACGGTCGAGCTGAAGCGCTTCGACATCCAGGACGGCCTCGGCATGAAGCTCCTGCAACGGGCGGGCCTCGAGGTGGCGATCGTCTCGGGCCGTGTGTCTCCCGCGACCACCCTGAGGGCCCGGGAGCTCGGCATCGAGTGCTACCAGGACGACGAGGCCCAGAAGCTGGTAGCCGTACGCGAGATCATGGCGCGCACGGGCATCGAGTGGGACGAGATCGCCATGTTGGCCGACGACATCCCCGACCTTCCCGTCTTCCGGCTCGTGGGGCTGCCCGCCGCCGTGGCCAACTCGGTTCCCGTCATTGCCGACATGGCCGTCTGGCGCAGCCGGCGGCGGGGAGGTGAAGGGGCAGCCCGGGAATTTTGCGAGGCGCTCCTGGAGGCGCGCGGGGAGCTGGAGCGGGTCGTGAGGGAGTACGTGGACGAACGGAGCGGGTCGTGACCGGCCGCTGGCAGGTTGGATGGGGTCGCTCGGCACCCGCGGACCGCCCCAACGGAGGGTCGGCGAGGGCCGAGGTTTCGGATGAGGAGCTTCTCGCGGAGGGCCGCCGGGTGCTCCGAGTCGAAGCCACCGCGCTCGCGGCGCTCGAAGGCCGCTTGGACGGGGGGTTCGTGCGCGCCTGTCGTCTGGTGCAGGCTGCGCACGGGCGTGTGGTGGTATCGGGCCTCGGAAAGAGCGGCCATGTCGGGCGCAAGATCGCCGCCACGCTCACGTCGACCGGGACGCCGGCGACCTTCCTGCATCCCGTGGAGGGCCTCCACGGGGACATGGGGATCGTCGGCCGGGACGACGTCGCCATCTTGATCTCCAAGTCGGGAGACACGCTGGAGCTGCAGGGACTCACCGAGTATCTGCTGCGCGTGGGGGTGCCGATCATCGCCATGACGGGCCGGAAGGACTCCCCGCTCGCTCGTCACGCCGCGGCCGTGCTCGACTGTGCGGTGGAAGAGGAAGCCTGCCCGATGGACCTCGCGCCTACCTCCTCGACCACGGCGACGCTGGCCATGGGCGACGCGCTGGCGCTGGTCGTCTTCCAGCTCAAAGGGTTCAGGGAGGCCGATTTCGCCGATCTGCACCCGGGGGGAGCGCTGGGACGAAAGCTCTCGGTGCGTGTAAGAGACGTGATGGTCGCCGAAGACTACCCGTGGCTCGGCGCGGAGGCGCGCATGAAGGACTGCATCGTGCCGCTGGCCGAGATGCGGGGCACCGTGCCCATCGTGGACGGCGACCGCCGGGTCGTCGGCGTGGTGACGGCCGGGGACCTCACCCGTCTCATGGAGCGGGACGAGGGGTTCCTGACGAAGCCTGTCCGAGACGTGATGACGCGAGAGCCCAAGGTCGCGCACGCCGAGGAGCTCGGATCGGCCGCGGTGCGCCGCATGGAGCGGTATGGGGTCATGGCGCTGCCGGTCCTCGGCGCCGACGGCCGCCTTCTCGGCATCGTACATCTCCATGACCTCATGAGGTCAGGAGCAGTATGATATTGGTAGATATGATGATAGAGACAATGAACATACCGCGCATGACCCTCCTGGGCGTGCTCGTGGGCGTGCTCTCGGCGTGCGCCCAGCCACCGACCACGCCGGTCGCTTCGAGTGACCTGCAAGGCATCAAGGCGGACGTCGTCTTCTACGGCATGGAGAGCTACCTCACCTCGCAGGGGATCCGGCAGGGCAGGGTGCAGGCCGACACGGCGTACATGTTCAACGACTCGTCCGCGATCGAGGTCCGCGGCATGCACGTGGTCTTCTACGACGACGAGGGACGCGAGAAGGCCACGGTCACCTCGAACCGGGGCGAGCTGGACCGTAAGAGCGATCGGATGATCGCGCGCGGCAACGTGGTGCTGGTCGTGGCGGCCGACGGCCGGAAGATCGAATCGGCCGAGCTGCACTACGACCCGGACCTGAACCGGATCTGGAGCGATTCGGCGACCGTCATGCACAACGGCTCGCAGGTGACCCGAGGCACCGCGTTCCAGTCGGATCTCGAGTTCAAGAACGTACGGATCGAGAACCCGCGCGGCGCCGTCGGCGGCGACATCTTCGACTGAGTCGCCCGGACGTGGCCGATTCCCCTTTCCCCAGGAGCCGACCGGCTCTGGTAGCCCTTCTCCTCGCGGCGTGTGCCGCGTTGGCGCTTCCCGCCGCTGCCGCGGCCCAGCAGGGCTGTCAGTTCGGCTCCGGGACGAGGAGTTTCCAGTCCGTGAGCCTGCCGGGGGGAGGGCGCATCACCTACCTGAGCAGCCCCCATTTCGTCTGCGCGGAAGGCGTGGAGATCTGGGCCGACTCGGCGGAGGCCTACTCGGCCTTCGGCTACTCCGACCTCATGGGGCATGTCCGCTACACCGACCGGCAGCGGGTGCTGCGCGCGGACAATGCTCGGTACTTCAGCCAGGAGGCACGCCTCCAGGCGCACGGGTCGGTATTCGTAGAGGACACGGTACAGGGCTCCATCATCCGGAATGGCGATCTGGTCTACCTTCGGAAGGCGAGCTTCCGTCCGCAGGAGGAGATGATCGTGACGACCGGTGCGGACGGCGTCCGGCCGCACGCCACGCTGTACATGCGTCCGGCCGAGGACACCACGGCCCTGGCGGGCGACACCGTGAACGGGCTGGCGGCCGACACCGTGAACGGGCCGGAGGCCGACACCCTGGCGCCGGCCGTGGAAGCCCGGGCGGATACGGGCGCGGCCGCCGCAGACACCGCACGTGCGCGACGAGATACGACTTTCGTCGACACCGAACCCACCCGGGTGACCGTGGACACGGCGGGCGTCCGGCAGGCCGCCGCCGTCCGCTCGGATAGCTCCGCACTCCGCCACGACACGGCCACGTTCCGCCGGGATACCGGCGCCGCGCGGGTGGATACGACGGCGCTCCGTGCCGCACTGGAGCCTCCTGCCGCCCCGGAGGCTGCCGCGGACACGGTTCGCCGACCCTACGACGTGGTGGCCGACCGCATTCGGTTGGAGGGCGACCAGTACTTCAAGGCGATCGGGAGCGTGGACATCCGGCGCGATTCCCTGCAGGCGCACTCGGATTCCGCCGAGTACGATCAGATGGCCGGCAGCCTCCTGCTCCAGGGTCGGGCCCATGTCCAGAGCGATTCCTACGACCTGCGCGCGGACCGGATCGACATCGGCGTGCCGGGGGGCGCGATCCGGGACGTGGAAGCGACGCGGCAGGCCGTTCTGCTCGGCCGGAGCCTCCGCCTGACGTCGCCGCTCATCCACATGTTCCTGAAGGACGGGCTCCTGGATCGGCTGGTCGCCGTTCCTCTGCTGAGGGACTCCACCGAAGTGGCGGCCGGCGACAGCGCCGAGGCGGTCCGGCCCGTCGCCGTGGCCGAGAAGTTCCACCTCACGGCCGACTCGCTCGAGGTGAACGCCCCCGGTCAGGAGCTCAGGAGGATCTTCGCCTCGGGCGATGCCCGCGGGGCATCGGACGCACGCGACTCCTTGAACGTGGACTCGCTTCCCGAAGTTGCGCGCAGAGACTGGGTGGAGGGCGACACGGTCATCGTGACCTTCGTACCCGTGCCCCCGGACACGGCGAGTGACTCCGTCGCGCCGCCTCCCCCGGGACAGGATACCGCCCAGGCCCAGTACAGAGTGGACCATCTGGTGGCCGAGGGGCATGCGCGCTCACTGTACCGGATGCTTCCATCGGACAGCACGGCCCGGCCGGGCATCGATCCGCCGGCCATCCATTACGCGACGGGCAGCCGGATCACGATCGTCATGAAGGAAGGAGAAGTGGACCGCATGGAGGTCGAAGGGCCCACGAAGGGATGGCACCTCGAGCCGCTCCAGCGGCACGCCGCCGATACCGCGGCCTCCCCGGATTCGCTCGGAGCGAGGAGCGATACGGCCGCGGCCCGGTCCGACACCAGCGTGGCCGCACGCGCCGGTACGTCGCGGGCGGCCCCGACCGTCGCGGGTCCTTCGCATCGGGACGGGCGCCATCCCGGGGGCGCCGCCGACGGGGGTCCCCGGGCTTGGGAGCCGCTGGCGCGGGCATCGCGAGAAGGGAGGCTCCGATGACGAGAGAAGAGCTTTTCCTGTACCTGGATCAGCTCGAGTCCCACGACCTCTCGGTGGCGGCGGGTCTGCGTGAGCTTCTGCTCCGTGCCGACGACGAAGGGCGGGTGGAGCGGGGCGTGTGGCTGGCGTCCGTTCGGGACACCCTCGAGGAGCTTGCCGATGCGCTCGGCAGCCACGGGGCCTCGATGCTGCGCGCGGAGGGTGAGGCGTTCACGCACTTTCTGGAAGAGCAGGTGCTGGTCCGGCTGGAGACCGCGCACGTCGCATCGCGCTCGGGCAGCGGCGAGGCCTGGAACGCGATCGTCGTCGACCAGAGCCTGTGGGGGGAGATCCGACAAGACCGGGAGGCCGTGCTCGCCGGGACGCGCGCGGCGGTGGATCGGCTGGAAACCCAGCGGGCAGAGGCGTTCCGGGTCGATCCCGCCGCGGTGGCCCCTCTCGAGAACGGAAGCCGCCTGCGTGCGGAGGACCTCACCAAGGTCTACCGAGGCCGTTCGGTGGTGAACGACGTAGACATCTCGGTGCGCCAGGGGGAGACCGTCGGCCTGCTCGGGCCGAACGGGGCGGGCAAGACCACCACGTTCTACATGATCGTCGGGTTGATCCCTCCGAACGAGGGAAGGGTGTTCCTGGACGGCGACGACATCACGACCATCCCGATGTACAAGCGGGCCCGACGGGGGGTGGGATACCTGGCCCAGGAGCCCTCGATCTTCAGGAAGCTCTCCGTCGAGGACAACGTCAAAGCCATCCTCGAGACGTTGAAGCTCTCCCGCCGGGAGGAGAAGGCCCGACTCGAGGAGCTCCTCAAGGAGCTCTCGATCCACCACCTGAGGAAGCACAAAGCCTATTCACTATCCGGTGGTGAGCGTCGTAGACTGGAGATTACACGGGCGTTGGTACAGCGCCCCAAATTCATGCTGCTGGACGAGCCGTTCGCGGGCATCGACCCGATTGCCGTGAACGACATCCAGCAGATCGTCCGAGGCCTCAAGGCCCGCGGGATCGGTTCCATCATCTCGGACCACAACGTGGAGCAGACCCTGGAGATCGTCGACCGGGCCTACATCATGTACGAGGGGCGGATCCGCGTCAGCGGCACCGTTTCCGAGCTCGTCTGGAACGAGGAGGTTGCCGAGATCTATCTCGGACCGACGCTGACCGAGCGGATGAGAAGCCGGTACCCGAAGCCATGAACCAGTTCAACGCCAAGCTCTTCCAGAGCGCGCAGCTCCGGCAGGAGATGCGGATCAACCCTCGCCTGTACCAGGCGATGGAGTTGCTCTACATGCCCCTGCTGGACCTGCAGCAGCATCTGAAGCAGGAGTTGGCGGAGAACCCCTTCCTGGAGATGACCGACGCCGATGCCGCTCAGGAGGTGGAGCTCAAGGAGGATGTCAAGGACGAGCCTCTGGGTGACGAGGTCGACTGGGAGGAGATCCTCCTGGACGGCTTCGACGTGGGTGGACGCCGCCAGCAGACCGAGCAGAAGGAGTATTTCGAGCCGACGCCGGTGGAGACCCCGGATCTCCACGACCATTTGACCGAGCAGCTCCGTCTGCTCGATCTCTCGGAGCGGGAGCTTCGCTTGGGCGAGGAGATGGTCGGTAACGTCGACGATCAGGGGACCCTCACCTGCGCGTTGGAGGAGGTGCTGAGGGGGGTCAACGAGTGGGTCGACGAAGTCCGGCCTCTGATCCTGGAACGGGCCGAAGAGATCGAGGACGAGGAGGAGCGCGAGGCAGAGATCTGCGACATCGAGTCCGTCTTCCGGCCCTACGAGATGGAGGAGGCCGAGGCCATGCTCTCGACCGTCCAGGGGCTGGATCCCCCTGGGGTGGGCGCGCGCACGGTGCAGGAGTCGATCCTCATCCAGCTCCGGCAGAAGGACATGAACGACACGCCGGCGTACCGCATCGTCGAAGAGTTCTTCGATTCGCTCATCAACCACCGATGGAACGACATCGCCCGGGACCTTGGCATCACGCCCAAGGAAGTCCAGGACGCGGCGGACGAGATCGCGCAGCTCGATCCCAAGCCCGGGCTGAAGTACTCTGCCGACCCGGAACAGTACGTGATCCCGGATCTCATCGTCGAGAAGATCGACGGCGAGTACCTTGTGTTCGTCAACGACACGAGCCTGCCGCGCCTGAGGATCTCTCGCTCCTACCGGGAGGTGGCCCGGGACCGGAACAAGTTCAAGGGTGAGAACAAGGAGTTCATCTCGAGCAAGCTCAACTCGGCCAACTGGATGATCCAGGCCATCGAGCAGCGACGGCAGACGATGCTCAAGGTCATGAATTTCATCGTGGACCGGCAGCGCGAGTTCTTCGAGCGGGGGGTTCAGCACCTACGTCCACTGACCCTGCGCGAGGTGGCCGACTACATCGAGATGCACGAGTCGACGGTCTCCCGGGTGACCAACCAGAAGTACGTGCAGACTCCCCGCGGCGTATACTCAGCTGAAGTACTTCTTCTCCAGCGGCCTGTCCACGGCGAGCGGGGAGGACATCTCGGCCCGCGGCGTGAAGGACAAGATGCAGAACCTCGTCTCCAACGAGGACCCCAAGAAGCCGCTGACCGACCAGGCGATCGTCAAGCACCTGAAAGCCGACGGCGTGAATATCGCCCGGCGTACGGTGGCCAAGTACCGCGACCAGCTGGGTATCCTCCCGGCCCGGATGCGAAAGCGGGTATGACCATGACCGAGCCCGACTCCTCGCCGGACGTGGAGGCCGGACGCCGCGCCGCGGCGAGTCTCTCCGAGGCCATGCGCCACGACTTCGCTGTGGTGGTGCCCGCGTACAACGAAGCCCCGGTCGTGCCCGACCTGGTCCGCGAGCTCCGGTCCTGCTTCGAATCTTTCGACCTTCATGGTCAGGTGATCGTCGTGGACGACGGCTCCACGGACGACACCGCCGCCATCGCGCGGCGGGAGGGCTCCGGTTGGGACGCGCTCACGGTGGTGAGCCACCGGCGGAACCTCGGCAAGACGGAAGCCATGGTCACGGCGGCGGCGCACACGGACCGGACCTACCTGGTTCTGTTCGACGCCGATCTACAGCACCGCCCCGAAGAGATTCCCCGCTTTCTGGCCAAGCTCCAGGATGGCTGGGACATCGTCACCGGGCGGAAGCTGGGCTCCTACGGCAAGCGGGCCGTCTCGTCCGTCTACAACCGCCTGTCCCGGCGGATCTTCAAGGTGCCCGTCTCCGATCTCAACTCCATGAAGGCGTTCCGGCGCGACATCCTCGATGGCCTCGCCCTACGCCACGACTGGCATCGCTTCTTCGTGGTGCTGGCGCATGCCCGCGGATACCGGGTGACCGAGATCGACATCGAGCTGCTTCCACGCAGGGCAGGGGAGTCGAAGTTCCAGGGCCCGTTCCGGATCCTCATCGGGGTCATGGACCTGCTCTCCGTCTGGTTCCTGCTCC
Source organism: uncultured Gemmatimonadales bacterium (assembly GCA_963751265.1). Lineage (GTDB taxonomy): Bacteria > Gemmatimonadota > Gemmatimonadetes > Longimicrobiales > Gaopeijiaceae > SZUA-318. The sequence continues at coordinate 21,755 of CAVVTU010000015.1, forward strand.
TGTTCTCGCGCAAGCCGCTCCTGCTCTTCGGTGCCACCGGGTTCGCGCTCGTCGGGCTGGGAATCCTGGTTGGGGCGGTGGCCGTCTACCTGCGCTTTCTGCACCCGCTGCTCGGCTTCGAGCCGTACATTCCACCCATGGGATACCGGCCCCTGCTGTACCTGGTGATGCTGCTCGAGACCCTCGGCGTCCTGCTGGTGGGCTTCGGGCTGGTCTCGGAGCAGGTCGCGCAAGTGCGCAGCGAGCTGGAGGACATGCGTCGAAAGGGTCGGTGACGACAGTGTCTCAACGGATTCTCGTGGTCGTGGGCACGCGCCCGGAGGCCATCAAGATGGCGCCCGTGGTCGAGGCACTCCGCAGACGGGCGCCGGAGCTCGAGACACGGGTCTGTCTCACGGGACAGCACACGGATCTCGTGGATCAGGTGCTCGAGGCCTTCGCTCTGCGGCCGGACTACGAGCTCGGCATCATGCGGGAGGGGCAGAGCCTCTACGACGTGGTGCACCGGGCGCTGGACGGCCTCCGCGACGTCGTCAGAGAGCTCCGTCCGGACGTGCTCCTGGTACAGGGGGACACGGCCACCGTCTTCGTGGGCTCCCTGGTCGCCTACTTCGAGCGGGTGAAGGTCGGCCACGTCGAGGCCGGGCTGCGCAGCCACAACAAGTGGGCGCCGTTTCCGGAGGAGATCTTCCGGCGGCTCTGCGACGTGCTGTCGGACTACTACTTCGCGCCGACGGGTCGGGCTCGGGACGCGCTCGTGGCCGAAGGCTTGCCCCCGGGACGTGTGCACGTGACAGGAAACACGGTGGTGGACGCGCTTCTCTCCGTGGCCGGGCGCGATGGGACGGTCGAGGACGAGACCTTGGCGCGCGTGCTCGCCTCCGAGCGACGTCTGGTCCTGCTCACGGCCCACAGGAGGGAATCCTTCGGAGAGCCCTTGAGGGAGGTCTTCCGCGCCGTCCGGACCCTCGCGGACTCGGCTCCGGACGTGGAGGTGGTGTATCCCGTGCACCCGAACCCCAACGTGCGTGAGCCCGCGGCGGAGCTCCTCTCGGACCACCCCCGCATCCACCTGACCGCGCCGTTGGGCTACCTCGATCTGGTCACGGCGCTCGAACGGGCCGCGCTCGTGCTCACCGACTCGGGGGGAATCCAGGAGGAGGGACCCACCTTCGGCACGCCGGTTCTGGTGCTGCGGGAGGTGACGGAGCGGCCCGAGGGTGTGGAGGCCGGGGTCGCCGAGTTGGTGGGCACCGACGGGGAGCGTATCGTGAGCCGTGGGCTTGCGGCGCTGGAGCGGAGCCGGTCCGGGGCGCCTCCGCCGAATCCTTATGGCGACGGGAAGGCCGGCGAGCGCATCGCCGACATCCTGCTCGCCGATCTCACCGGGCGAGCGCGGAGCACCGAAGACTGGGGCGGCTGAGGGGACGCGCGGATTCTGGGCGTCGCCCGGGTCGCGTGGGGCGCCGGACCGAGCCGAGCATCCTCGTTTCAAAGACAGGAGCGACGACCTGAATATCCTGATGCACTGCGTGTACTTTCCGCCCGAGGTCGGCGGGCTGGAGAGCCACGTGTTCTACCTGTGCCGTGCTCTGGCCGGCGAAGGCCACCGGGTCGACGTGGTGACGTCGCGGTCCCGCCCGGGGCTCGCGAAGCGCGAGGTCATGGACGGCGTCCACGTCTGGCGCACGTGGATGCCGGCCCGCAACACGCCTGGCTGGGCCGCGCACGCGTTCGGCTCCATGCCCAGGTTCGGCGCGTTGGCCCGAGAGGCGGATGTGATCCACGCCCAGGACATCGCGGCGGTGATTCCCGGGATCCTGGGCCGCGGACTCGGGCATGCTCCCCTGGTCACCACGTACCACACCAGCCATTTCCTGAGGCGTGCCGACTCGCCGTTCTGGCGCCCCATCTTCCGCCGCTTCCTGGAGGCGGGGGACCACAACCTCGCGGCCAGCGAGGAGATCGCCCGGGTCGGGGAATCGATTGCGCCCGGCGTGCGGGTGGAGGCGCTCACCAACGGGGTGGAGACGTCGATCTTCCATCGTGTGGCACCCACGTTCCCGCCGAGCTCGAGCGGCAGGCGCAGGCTGCTGGTTCCACGGCGTCTCTTCGAGAAGAACGGGGTGGAGTACTTCGTGCGGGCGGTGCCCCTCATCCTGAAGCGGACCGACGTAGAGGCGGTGCTGGTCGGAGACGGACCGGAACGGGCGAAGCTGGAGTCGCTCGCGGGAGAGCTCGGCGTCGCGGACCGGATCCGGTTCCTGGGGGCCCGACCCCACGGCGACATGCCCGGGCTCCTGTCGTCCGCGGACTTGGCGGTCTTCCCGTCGCTGATGGAGGCGACGTCCGTCGCCGCGCTCGAATGCATGGCGTGTGAGCTCCCTGTGGCCGCCTCCCGGGTGGGGGGGCTCCCCGAAATCGTGGATGAGACCGTCGGAGGGCTGTTCCGGCCCGCCGATCCGGAAGATCTGGCTCGGGTGGTGGTGGGACTGCTCGAGAGGAACGATCTTGCGGCGCTGGGCGCCGCCGCTCGTGGGCGGGTGGTGGAGCGGTGGAGCAACGCTCGTCTCGCGGCCCGGCATCTGGAGATCTACGAAGGACTCACGCGACCGAAGCAGGCGCAGGGGAGGCCATGAGCCGAAGACGAGAGAAGGGCCGCACACGAAGCCAGGCTGCTTCCACCGGGTCGGTTACGTCACCCGGTGTGCCCAGGTGGCTGCCCCCGGTTCTCTATTCGGTGCTCGCGCTCCTACTCTTCCGCGCCTTCGTGTTCAGCCACCAGATGCTGTTCGGAAGCGACACCCTCAGCCTGGGCTACGTGGCGCGGGAGTTCTACGCGAGTCAGCTCAAGGCCGGCACGTTTCCGCGCTGGGCCCCCCGGATCCTCGGTGGCACGCCCTTCCTGGAGGCGCTCTCCGGAGGAGACGCGCTCTATCCCACCTCGCTTCTGCTGGTGGTGATGGAGCCGTTCCGCGCGCTCGGATGGAAGCTCGTCCTCCACATCCTGGTAGCGGGCCTCTTCATGTACGGATGGCTCCGGACCATCGGGGCCTCCAGGGCCGCCGCGCTCCTGTCGGGCACGGCCTACATGTTGGCGCCGTTCCTGGTGAGCCTGGTGCATCCCGGCCACGACGGGAAGATCTTCGTCACGGCGCTCACCCCCCTGATGTTCTGGGTGGTGGAGCGGTTCTTCGTGCGCCCGCGCATCGGGACCTTTTCCGGCGTGGCGCTGGTGGTGGCCCTGGTGCTCTTCACCACCCACTTCCAGATGGCCTACTTCCTGTTCGGGGCGGTCGGGCTGTACGCGCTCTTCCGCTCCGTTCAGCTCTGGCGGGGCACGGACCCCGGCGAGGGGGAGGGAGGTCCTCGGGGCCCGCGGGTGGGTGGCCTCCGCTTCGCCCTCTTCCTGGCCGCGGCTCTGGTGGGTCTGGGCGGCGCGGCGGTTCAGTTCGTTCCAGCCGCCAAATACGTGACCGAATACTCGCGGCGCACCCAGACGACGCGCGAGCAGGCCGGGCAGGTCGGTGTCGAGTGGTCGAGCTCCTGGTCGCTACACCCCGAGGAGGCCATGGGGCTCCTCATCCCGGAGTTCGCGGGCAACGACGCCGGGGGCTCCGCCTGGGCCTCGGACACCTACTGGGGACGCAACGCCTTCAAGGACAATGCGGAGTACGGGGGCATCCTGGTCCTGATCCTCGCGGCGGTGTCGTTCGCCGGGGGGGCGCGGCGCGGCCTGCGATGGTTCTTCACGGGGCTCGGTGGGGTGGCGCTTCTCTTCGCGCTTGGGACCACGACACCCGTCTGGCACATCTTCTACGCGCTGGTGCCCGGGATCCGTCTCTTTCGCGCGCCGTCCACCGTCATCTTCCTGTTCGGATTCGGGGCCGCAACGCTCGCCGGGCTCGGCCTGGACCGGATCTTCCAGACCGCCCGGGGCGACGATCCGGACGCCTGGAAGCGCGTCCTCCTCGTCCTCTGGTCGGTAGCGGGCCTGCTGTTCGTGCTGGCCCTCCTGGCTTCGTCCGGCGCCCTCACGTCGTTCTGGACATCGGTCGTCTACAAAGACGTCGACGCGAACCGCCTCCAGAGGCTCGCGACGCTCACGCCGTTCATCACCCGCGGCGCTTGGATCGCAGCCATCATGGGGCTCTTCGCGGCCGGCCTCACCTGGGCGCTCCGGGCGCACTATCTGGCGCCGGCCGGGCTTCTCGCCCTCTTCCTGGTCCTCGTCGTGGCCGACGAGCTGCGTGTCGACGCGACGTTCATCCAGGTCGTCGACTATCAGCGCTGGTCGGCACCGGATCCGACGATCCAGGCGATCCTGCAACGGGAACAGGGCAGCGACGAGCCCTATCGCCTCCTCTCGCTCGTCGACAACGGCCAGGACGACAAGCCGACCCTGTTCGGGATCGACCTGGCAGCCGGACACCATCCGAACGACCTGGCGCGCTACCGTGACCTGATCGGGATGGTGGGCTCGGGGCTTCCCGAGAACCTCCTGACCAGCGCGAAGATTCGACACCTCCTGAACATCCGCTACATCGTCTGGCCGGACTACCAGCAGGGTCCAGGGCCGCAGGGAAACATCATAACCCGCACCCAGTACCGCGGACAGCCGTTCGAGACGCTCTACGGTGACGCAGGCCTGGCTCGCGCCCGTCTCGTGGCGAAGGCGGTGGTGAAGCCCGAGGACGAGCAGGTTCCCTACATGCTCTCCGACGCGTTCCAGCCCGACTCGGAGGTCGTGCTCGGTCAGGCGCCGCCGGTGACGCTCGATGGCGGGCCCGTCCAGGGCTCCGTGACATGGCAGGAGCGCACGCCGAACGAGCTGCGCCTATCGGTCACCTCGGACAAGGCCGCTCTTCTGATCGTGGCCGACAACTGGTACCCGGCCTGGCACGCGACCGTGGACGGTGAGGGTGCGCCGCTCCTCAGGGCCTACCACACGCTGCGGGCCGTCCCGGTACCGGCGGGCACACATACGGTCGACATGGTCTACCACTCGTCGATCGTCGCACGGAGCATGTGGGTCAGTATCGTGGTGCTCCTGCTGCTCTTCGGCGGGGTGGGGTGGGGATGGCTGCGTGAGCGTGGAGGAGCCGCCGCTTGAAGACGTGGCTCGTCCGGCTCGGGCAGCTCGCCCTGACGGTGCTCGTGACGTGGTTCATCCTCGAGAGGACGGGGTTGAGCCTGAAGGCGCTCGGCTCCCTGGATCCGTCGGCCTGGGTGCCGGACGTGCCGCTCCTGTTGGCCGCCTGCGTGCTCCTCGTGGCCGGGTACGGGTTTTCGGCCGCTCTGTGGGGGCGGCTGGTCGTGGACCTCGGCGGGCCGCGGCTTCCTGTTGCCGACGCGGTCCGCCTCTTCATGATCGCCAACCTGGGGCGCTACGTGCCCGGCAAGGTCTGGCAGATTGCCGGCCTGGCCGTTCTGGCGCGCCGGAAGGGCATTCCAGCGGTCACGGCCACGGGCGCGGCCGTCCTGGGGCAGGGGATCGCGCTCCTGGGCGCCACGGCGGTCGGGTTGGGGGCGCTCCTGGGAGGGAGCCCCTCGATGCGCCGATGGGGGTGGGCGGGTCTGGTCATGCTCCTCACGGGTGTCGCCCTGGTGGCGATGCCGGGTGTCTTCAAGTGGGCCGCAGGCCTCTGGTTCCGGTTGGCCCGGCAGGAGCCGCCGGCAGGCCTCCGGAGTGTGCACGCGCTCCAGTGGCTGCTCCTGTACGCCCTGAACTGGACGCTGTACGCGCTGGCGTTCGGGGTGCTCGCAGCCGCGTTCGGACATCGCGACGACCTGGTCATGGTCGGATCCGCCTTCGCGGCGGCCTACGTGGTCGGCTATGTGCTGATCTTCGCGCCGGCGGGCATCGGGGTGCGAGAAGGAGCGATAGTGGCTCTGCTCACGCCCTCGATGGGCGCGGCCTCGGCCGGGGCGCTCGCGGTGATCGCGCGCGTCTGGACGACCGTGGTGGAGCTCGTGCCGGCCGCCGCCTTCTGGATTCGACACATGACGTCGGGCCAGGCGCCCGCCGGGGGAGGAGGAGTGACGGGTGAGTGAAGGGCGCTATTTGGTCATCATCCCGACCTACAACGAGTTGGAGAACCTCCCGCGCAAGGTCCCGCTGATCCTCGCGCAGGACGACCGCATCGACGTGCTCGTGGTCGACGACGCCTCTCCGGACGGCACCGGAGCGCTGGCGGACGAGATGGCGGCAGCCGACGGGCGCGTTCACGTCCTGCATCGGGAGGCCAAGAGCGGGCTCGGGCGGGCGTATCTGGCAGGCTTCCGGTGGGGGCTCGAGCGCCCCTACTCCCTCCTCTTCGAGATGGACGCCGACATCTCACATCCACCGGACGCCCTGCCCACGCTCATCGAGGCTGCGCGCCGCTACGACGTGGTGGTAGGCTCCCGCTATGTGGGCGGGCGGGTCAACGTGCTCAATTGGCCCATCAGCCGGCTCTTCATCTCCGTCTTCGGATCGTGGTACGCTCGCACCGTGACCAGGATGCCCATTCGGGACGCCACGGGCGGCTTCAACGGCTGGCGCCGGGAGGTTCTCGAAGCCGTCGGTCTGGATCGCGTGAGATCGAACGGCTACGCCTTCCAGATCGAGCTGAAGTTCCGGGCGTGGCGCAAGGGCTTCGAGCTCGTCGAGATCCCGATTCTCTTCACGGAGCGTGACACCGGAGACTCGAAGATGTCGAAGAAGATCGTACGCGAAGCGGTGTGGCGGGTGTGGTGGCTCAAGTTTCAGGACCTCTTCGGACGGCTATAGAATGGCTTCACGGCTCGATCCACAGGCTCGAGGGAATCCGCGGCATGAGTGAAGAACGCATCGGCAAGGAGTTCTACGACCGGAGCGACTACTTCGAGGGGCACACGGCCCACCTCACGGACCTCCAGAGCCGTTTTCAGCGCTATCGTGTGCGCAAGGTGCTGGAGATCTACGATCCGCGGCCGGGTGAGCGTGTCGTGGACCTCGGTTGTGGATGGGGCACGTTCGGTTTCGTGCTTTCCGGCAGGGTGGGGGAGGTGGTGGGCGTCGATTTCAGCGAGAAGAGCATCGAGCTCTGCGATCGTCGCCTCGGGGAGGATCCCCGGGACAATCTCCGCTTCGTCTGCGCCGACGCCGGCGATACCGGCCTCGAGGGCGGATCGTGGGACGTGGTGATCGCCGCCGACCTCTTCGAGCATCTGTATCCGGCCGACTCCGAGCGAGTGGTACGAGAGGCCTTCCGACTGCTCTCGCCCGGCGGCCATTTCAGTGTTTGGACGCCGCACCGGGGCCACATCCTGGAGATTCTCAAGAACCACGACATCCTGATCCCGCGTGACGTGAGCCATGTCGACTACAAGCCCATGGCGCGAATGACGGGGATGATGCGGGACGCCGGGTTCGAGATCGAGCGCGCCTACTACGCCGAATCGCACCTTCCGGGGCTGCGCACGGTCGAGAGGGTCCTGCAAGGTCTCGTGCCCCTGCTCAGACGGCGGATCGCCGTCCTGGGGCACAAGCCGGGCTCCGCTTCTCCCGGGTCTTCCTGAGGGGGGCGTCGGCACAATGCCCTCCGGCTACGAGATCGAGCGGCGCTTCCTGGTGCGTGTGCCCGACGCGCTCTGGTCGGGACTCCGGGGCGGGCTCCGCTTACGCCAGGGCTACGTCCTTGCAGGAAAGGCCGCCTCGGTCAGGATCCGTACGGGAGAGCCTCGTGGCCCCGTTCTGACGGTCAAGAGCGGGAGTGGCGTAAAGCGCAGGGAGGTGGAGACGGTCGTGCCGCGCGAGGTGGCCGAAGCCCTCTTTACGGCCTCCGAGCGTCGCGTCCTGGAGAAGGTGCGGTTTCCCATCGGACCCTGGGAGCTCGACCGGTTCGTCGGCTCGCTCTCGGGTCTCGCCTTGCTCGAGATCGAGCTGACCCGCGTGGACGAGACCATTCCCGACCCTCCATACGATGTGTCGATTCTACATGAAGTGACAATGGATAACCGATTCACCAGCGCGCACTTAGCTCATCTTACAGAGGCCGAGAGACAGGCGTTCGTAGCCCACGTGTACGAGGAGGTGGGCGGGTGAGGAGGGTCTTCGGGGTTCCCACGGGCGCGGCCCTGAGTGCTGCCATTATGGCACTAACCGGGTGCACGCTCGCCGGCTATCCGTCCGGGTCCGCCGGCGGTCCGCCGGCTCCCGCGCCGTCCTCCATGGCCTCGGATGTGCCGGATCCGTCGTCGATCCCGGATGCCGTGCCCAGGCAGGAGCCGCTCAGCCCCCACGGAAACCCGGCCGAATACGAGGCCGAGGGGCAGACGTACCATGTCCTGGCGACCTCCGAAGGCTACCAGGCCCAGGGCGTCGCCTCGTGGTACGGCCCGAAGTTCCAGGGTCGGCGCACCTCGAGCGGTGAGACCTTCGACATGTACCAGATGACCGCCGCGCACCGGACGCTGCCGCTACCTACGTACGTCGAGGTGACCAACTTGGAGAACGGCCGGAAAGCGATCGTACGTGTTAACGATCGCGGGCCGTTCAAGGATGACCGCCTGATCGACCTCTCGTACGTTGCGGCGCTCAAGCTCGGCATCGTGGCGAGCGGAACAGCCCGGGTGAGCGTGCGCGCCGTCGGACCTCCGGCGCGCTGAGTCGGCCTTCGGGAGCTCCACGGGGCTCAGAGAGGCAGCTGCCGACTCCTCGGGAGAAGAAGGCAGGGCCGCGGCGCCCGGATGCGCTCGAAGGACGTCGGGGAATGGCAAGAGGGGCGGAAGCGCCGTGCCCGTTTCCGCGCAACTTTACATAATAATTATTATACGAAGTAATGATCTCGATCAGGAGTCGCGCCCGAAACACCTTGAATGTCGCGAAATTCGGGCCTGGTCGGCCCGTGCGGGCGTCCCTTCGAGGATGGGTGCGACGCGGATCCGAGCGATGGCGTCCGTGTGCGCCCCGAACCGGCGGGCTTCAGCCGTTGCCGTTGCCGGACTTGGCGTTGACTGCCTGAGCCTCCATCTCCTCGATCCGCATCTTGTAGAGTCCGCGGTCGGGGTCGTTGGCGTCCAGGCTCGCGAGGATCCGTTGGTAGATCTGGGCGGCCCCGGCCTTGTCTCCCTGCTGGGCCTTGATCCGCGCCGCATTCGACAGCGCCTCGCGCACCTCGAAGTCCAGCTTCGAGCGGTCCGCGATGCGCATGTAGACCTGCACGGCGTCGTCCCAGCGCTTCTCCGCCTCGTAGGCCGCGCCGAGGAGCGCAGCGGCCTGCAGCTCGATGGGCTGGGTCGGAGACTCCGCGATCGGCTCGAGGACGGCCTGGGCCTGCTGCGGATCGTTGTTCTCGAGATAGATCTGACCCAGGAGCATCCGGGCTTCGCCCGCGTACGGTGTGCCGTCGAAGCGCTGCAGGAAGGTCACGAGCTCACTCTTGGCACCTTCGCGGTCCTGGAGCGAGAGCGACTGATGGATCTGCTCCATGCTCTGAGCGGCTTCCTGTCCGAGCGACGAGCGGTAGCTGCGGTAGTACAGCCCGGCGCCGGCCGCGAGGACCGCCACCGCGCCGATGATGAAGAGCGTCTGCCGATGGGTCTGCGTCCATTGGCTCAGCTGGAGAATCCTGGCGATGAACGCGTCGTCGGGATCGTGGTCGTTGTTGCGCGCGCCTGTAGGACGTCTCGCCATGGGGCGACCCAACCGTGTTTCGAGGATCTTGAATGGGTGCGGACAAAGCGCCGAAAGCTAGATGTGACAGGCACTTCGGTCAACGGATCTCCGAGTGCTCCCTCCGGCCGGCCTCGACGCGAGGCACGGTGCCTCGTCCTATCGGTCCGTCCGGACCTCCCGTGGGTGGTAGCCCGCCAGCGCCCAGAGCTCGGCGGGTTTCGCGAGCAGAAGCCGCCCGCCCTCTTGCGTCTGCAGCGTGCCTTCGTAGAGCCAGTCGTTGAGGAGCGTGGTGACGGTGGCCCGGTGGGCCCCGGCCAGATCGGCCAGAAGCTGGTGGGTGAACCGTTCCGACAGCCCCAGCGCCCGGTCCGTCGGCTCCCCGCACCGGTCCCCCAGGTCCAGAAGTACCTCCGCCAACCGCTGTGCCGCGGAGGGACCGTGAGAGCCTCCCTGGGCGTGCCGCAGGCGGTGGAGCTCCCGCTCCACGCCGTCCAGGTAGGCGTGGAGGCTGCTGCGAGCCGTCTTGAGGCCTTGGAGGACGCCTGCGGGTGGCAGGGGGTGCAGCTGGCATCTGGAGCCGGCTACGGCCCCGTAGCGCCGGTGACCGCCGCCGAGCGCCTCATCTCCGAACATCTCCCACGGGAGGGCGACGGCGACGGTACGCTCGCCCCTGCCCCTCTCGGTGCCCGGAAGCACGAGTCGGACGTGGCCGCGGCGGACCAGATGGACCTCCCGCGCGGCGTCACCCGGGGCGTAGAGCCGTTCCCCTCTGGCGAGATGGATCCGATCCGCCTGCTTGACCAGGCGGAAGAGCTTGCGGTCCCTGGGGGGCTCGAGTCGGAAAGGCACGGGCCTTCACCACGTGCTCATGGTGAGGTGCGCCCGGCCGGACCGAGCATCGGGCGAGTCGCCAGAAATACCGCCAGCAGGAGCATCGGGACGGATGCGAGCGCTGCCGGTTGCGGACCGATGGAGTCGGCCAGGACGCCGGTACCGAGCACGCCGACCGAGCCGGCGGCCCAAGCCAGGCCCATGACGATGCCGGAGCCCACCGCGGCTCCTCGGGGGAGGATCTCCTGCGCCGTGACCACGATGGGCGGCAGACAGGCCATGCCCACGAATCCCGCGGCGGCGGCGGACACGAGCGCGCCAACGCTCCCCGGCGTGAGGCCGAGCGCCGCGGCGAGCGCGGGAACCTCGAGGATGCAGAGCGCCAGAAGGAGACGGCGTCGGTCCACACGATCGGTGAGGAAGCCTCCAACGAGGCTGCCGGCCGTCTGGGCGGCGAGGAACGTCGTGAGCGCCAACGCCCCGAGCGCCTCCGACCCTCCGGCGTGCGCCACGATGATCGGCTCCATCGTGAGGAATATCCGTTGTCCGAACGCCAGGATCGCGCTGATCCCGAAGACGAGGCCCAGCGGGCCCGTTAGGGCGACCAGGAGCTCACGAGGCGCCGGAGGATGAGGTGTCGCGGCGCGGCGGTCCGCCCGTCCGCTGGGCAGGCTCAGGAAGAAGACCGGGGTCAGGAGGAGCGCCGGGGCCATGGCGACCCACATCCCTTCGAGGCCACGCCAATGTACCAATGCGACCGCGATCAGCGGCCCGACGGCATAGCCGGCCGAGCCGCCGAAGGAGAAGATGGAAAGGCGCAGCCCGCTTCCCTTCCCCTCCGAGACGCGGGCGGCGTAAGAGGCGCCCGGTGGATGGAACGCCGCGCTCCCGAGGCCGCCGAGCGCGAGAATCCCCATGAGAATCCAGAAGCGCGGAGCGACGCCGATGAGGGAGATGAACACGCCCGACATCAGGGGACCCGCCACCAGAAAGAGTCTTCGGCCGTAACGGTCGGCAAGGTAGCCCAGAAGCGGCTGCAGAACCGACGAGGCGATGGAAAACGTCATGGCCAGCGTCGCGGCCAGCGCAATCGAGATGCCGAGGCGATCCATGAGCCGCGGGAGAAGCGGAGGAATGAACGCGGCATAGGCATCGTTGAGGGCGTGGGCGAGCGCCACGACGAGTGCCACCCTACCTGCGCTCTGAAGAGCGCGGGGGCTGGTTCGGCTCCGGTTGGCGACGGCGTGCACGGGAGGTGCTCTCCGAGGACGTGAAGCGTCCACGCACTTCTTGGTCGGGCAGTGTCCCTAGGATAACTGCCCGGTCGGGGCTCGACCACTCGTGTTCTCCCGGACGCGCGGAGGGTGCCTCCGGGATGGTGGACGGACCGCCGTTGTGCGACTCTTTTCCCGGAGCCGGGGGCTCGGACCGGCCCGCCTCCGGCCCGTTCGAGGGGTGGGGACGGTGGTGGGGACGAAGCCAATCAGACCAGCGACGAGGCCAATCGAGGAGTCTGTGATGGAGCGCACGTTCGGAGGACTCGGTGCGGTGTTCGCCTTCCTTGCCGTGGCGTTCGGCGCGTTCGGGGCGCACGCCCTGCGCTCCCACGTGGATCCGGCCGACCTCGCGATCTGGGAGACCGGTGTCCGCTACCAGATGTACCACGCGCTCGGACTGGTGGCCGTTGCCTGGATGTGCACACGTTGGGCAGGTCCGCTCGTGAGCACGGCCGGGTGGCTGTTCGTGGCGGGCATCGTCCTCTTTTCGGGAAGCCTCTACGTGCTGGTCCTCAGCGGCCAGCGGTGGTGGGGAGCGGTGACGCCCCTCGGCGGCGTCGCGTTTCTGATCGGGTGGGGTCTGCTCGCCTGGAGCGCCCTGCGACGATGAGCCCCGGCGGCGTGACGGAAGGCGCGCGCCGGATCCTCGAAACCGCGGACGGGATCGTAGTGCTGACGGGAGCGGGCGTCTCGGCGGAGTCGGGCGTGCCTACCTTCCGCGGCCCCGGCGGTCTGTGGCGTTCCCATCGGGTCGAGGAGCTCGCGACGCCCGAGGCCTTTCGGCGCGATCCGTACCTCGTGTGGAGCTGGTACGCATCGCGCAGGGAGCGCTTGGCGGCCTGCGAGCCGAACGCGGCCCACCGGGCGCTGGCACGGCTGGCGCTCGGCCGACCGGACGTGACCCTGGTGACGCAGAACGTGGACGGTCTGCACGAGCGGGCCGCCCGCGAGCAGGCAGGCGACGCGGATCCGACCCTGGCGCTCCCCCTGGAGCTGCACGGAGCCCTGATGCGTGACCGCTGCGTGGCCTGTGGCGCCCGTACGAGCCCCGAGGGAGCCGTCGCCTCGTCGGCCCCTGGGAGAGAACCCGTGCCGCGCTGTAGGGACTGTGGAGGCCTCCTGAGGCCCGACGTGGTGTGGTTCGGCGAGCCGCTCGATGCCCGGGTCCTCGGCGAGGCCTTCGCTAAGGCACGCGCTGCCGGGGTGTGCCTGGTCGTGGGCACCAGCGCCGTGGTCCACCCGGCCGCCTCGGTTCCGCTGGCTACCCTGGAAGCCGGAGGGGTGCTCATCGAGGTGAACCCCCATCCCACCCCGCTGACGCCCTACGCCGTCGCCTCGATCCGCGGGTGTGCGGGGGACGTGATCCCCGCCCTTGTGGACTGAGGGACGCCGGGGCCCGGCCGGCACGGGCGCGTGCCGCCGAGCCCTTGGAGCCGCTCGAGTGATCCAAATGCGACATTCGGGTGTAGGAGCGTCACGTCGCGTTGGCGTGGGTGGGGTCCGCCGAGCCCTTTCCTCGCTCTCTTTCGGGCCTCCTCTCCGCGAGGGTACATGAAGAAGTGGACCTCTCTCTTGGCGTTTCTCGTGCTGGTGCCGACCGCCTGTGGCAAGAGCAGCACCGGCCCCACGGTCACGAGCGTTTCCGTCAACCCCTCGACGGCATCGCTCACGGCTCTGGGTCAGACCCAACAGTTCTCGGCGGCGGCCACGGACGGCAACGGGAACGCAGTGAGTGGAGAGACGGTCACCTGGACCAGTAGCGATGAGACGGTGGCCACGGTGTCCGGCACGGGCCTGGCGGCCGCGGTAGGCGTCGGCTCCGCGATCGTCACGGCGACCATCGCGGGCGTATCGGGCACGGCGAGCCTCACCGTGACGCTTCCACAGCCCACCGGAGAGTGCGCGGACACGCAGGCCGTGTCGCTGAACGTCGGGGACCATACGTCCTTGGACGCTGCGGGCACGTCCACCTGCGTCCTGTTGCCCTCCGGAAGCAGTGGCGATCGGTACCGTGTGGCGGTGATCGAGCCGAGCACCTCCACGAGCTCGGACACGCTCCACGTGAGCCTGCAGGTGACGGGACTGGGCGTCAGTGCGGCCCCGCCCGCCAAGGCCGCACCATCCACCGTCGAACAGCCGCCGCTGCTCTCGGCGCAGCAGGAGGCGAGCCTGCGCCAGTCCCTCCGGGTCGCCCAGGCCACCGAGCGTCTCCACCTGGCCATGAGAGCTCGCGAGCGCGACCTGGTCGACTACATGATCGCCCAGCATCGGCTGCGCCTGCCCGCGCCGCGGAGCACGCTTGCCCGGGTGGCAGGGGCTTCTTCGCCGGACAAGCGCGTGTTCGACATCTCCACCGACGCAAAGTGCACGACGAGCGCCGACAAGAAGAAGACGGGAATCCGGCTCTACGAGTCCAACGATCTCGTCTTCTACCAGGACAGCACTCAGAACGCCTCGAGTCCCGCGAGCCCGGCCGATCTCAAGATGATGTCGGACTACTACTCGGCCTACGGCAAGGACATGATCAAGGCCTACTTCGGCGCACCGCCGGACATCGACGGGAACGGCAAGCTGATCGTCTTCATCTCTCCGGTCGTGTCGGGCAACGAGGCGGCCTTCGTCTGGACCGGCGACCTCTTCTCGACGCAGGACTGCGCGGCGTCAAACGAAGGCGAGATCATCTACTTCAGCAATGCGATCATCTCGAACCTGAGTGCCAGCAGCCCGAGCTATCAGGCGCTGGCGACGGTGGCGCACGAGGCCAAGCACGTGGTCTCGCTCTATAATCGGCTCCAGGCCAGCGTGGCGACCAACACGAGCCAGTTCCAGCCCAGCTGGGTCGAGGAAGGAACGGCGGAGGTTGCCGGAGAGATGTCGTCGCGCATCGCATGGGCCGCGACGGGTGGTCCTCCCGTGGGTGCCCGGGTCACGCGCTCGGATCTCGCGAACGCTCAGGGCGGCATCAACGTGACGCCGGAGAACTACGGCATCCTCCTGCGCATGGCACGCACGATCTTCTATCTGTCGAGCCAGCCCAACAGCCTCACGTCCACGCCTCTCGGTGCCGACAGCGCCAGCAACGTGTACGGAAGCGGGTGGAGCTTCCACCGCTGGCTGGGAGACGCCTACGGCGGCGCCGGGAACTCCCCGGAGGCCGATTCTTCGTTCTTCCGGGCGCTCACCGACTCCACCACGCCTCCGGAGCCCGACGGCCTTCAGGGCAAGACGGGAAAGAGCTTCGGCCAGCTTCTCGAGGAATACGTGGTAGCGGTGAGCCTGACGGGCACGGGAGCGCCCGAGCCGCCGCTCACGTACACCACCTACAACTTCGTGTCCGCCACGAGCAACCTGCTGAAGAACCAGACGCCGGGCATCTATCCGTGGCCGGTGACGCCTCTGGGCACGGGCTTCCAGAGCGGCACGTACGCGGGCCCCATCGGAGCGTCGGGCATCCGTATCCACGACTTCGTGTCGAACGGCACCGGCACCGGAGCGCTGCTCCAGCTCACGATGCATGCCCCATCGAGGCTCATCGTCGTCCGACTCAACTGAGGCTCCGGCGCCCCAGGACGCCGGATAGGGTGGCGAGGTCCACGTTTCCGCCGCTGACCACCACGACGACGGGGCGCTCCCGCGGGAGCGCCCCGTCCCTCCATCGGCCCGAAAGAAGGGCGGCGAGCGCCACCGCTCCCCCTCCCTCTACGATGACATGTAAGTCGTTGAATGCAAATGCCATAGCATTCTCGATCTCACCTTCTTCTACAACTATGTGCCGCTCGACGAGATCGCGCACCAGCGCGAACGAGTGCTGGTTGTCGAGGCCTATGCCGCCCGAGAGGGCGTTGGCCAGCGTGTCCTCCTCGGGAAGGTCCACAGGCCGACCCGCTTCCAGGCTCTTGAGCATCACGGCGGCTCGAGCCGCCGTGACCGCCACGGTCGTCGGGGCCGCGGCACCCAGACGGCGTCGTAGGGCGGCCGCGATGCCCCCGGCCAGTCCTCCCCCCGAGAGAGGAACGAGGAATGCGGCAGGCGGCGCGTCCAGGGCCTCCAGCACCTCGAGAGCCAGGGTCCCCTGCCCCGCGATCACCCGAGGATCGTCGTAGGCCGAGACGTACACGCGGCCCGACTCCCGAGCGAGGAGAATGGCCCGGGCCTCGGCTTCGTCGAAGGTGGCGCCGGCCAGCACCGCTTCGGCCCCATGGGCGCGGATTCCCGCGAGCTTTACGGGGTCCACCCACCTCGGGACGCAGACCGTGGCCGGAACGCCCCACCGTTGGGCGACGTACGCCACGGCCCGCCCGTGGTTGCCGCTGGAGCAGACGACCACCCCCCTGCGCCGTTCTTCGGGCGTGAGCGCCGCGAGGCACGCCGCGGCACCGCGCACCTTGAAAGACCCCGTGACCTGGAGGTTTTCCAGTTTGAGAAGCACGGGCCGCCCGACGCGATCCGTGAGCTCGGGCGCCTCCATCAAAGGCGTGACGCGCGCCACCTCCGCCACGGCGCGGCGGGCGCGCTCGAAGTCCAGAAGCTCGGAAGGATCAGACATGCGGGGTCGCCTTCGCGCGGCTCCACGATCGGTTCGGATCGTCTGCCGCCGTTCGGGGCCGCTCTACCAGCGATCGTGGATCCGCGCGCGGAAATGGCGGTCGTAGACGGCCTGCACACGCGCTTTCGCCTCTTCCCGGAGGGCCGGGAGGTCCGCCGCGGCGACGTTCGCCTCCACCTGGGCGACATTGCGGGCACCAGGGATGGCGGCGGTGATCTCCGGGAAGTCGAGGATCCAGCGCAGCGCCGCCTGGGCCATGCTGGCTCCCGCCGGAACGATCTCCCGCAGCTCCTCGACGGCTTCCAGTCCCCGCTCGTAGTCGACCCCGCTGAACGTCTCCCCGACATCGAAGGACTCGCCGTGGCGGTTGAACGCACGGTGATCGTTCGGCGAGAAGCGGGTCTCCCTCCGCAGTTTTCCGGTCAGCAGTCCGCTCGCGAGCGGGACCCTCGCCAGGATGGCGACGGAGTGCTCCCGAGCCAGAGGGAACAGCGCCTCCGTCGGCTTCAGGCGGAACATGTTCACGATGATCTGGATGCTCTGCACGTTCGGGTACCCGAGTGCACGCACGGCTTCGTCCACCCGCTCGACGCTGACTCCGTAGAACCGGATCTTGCCCGCGGCCCTCAGGTCGTCGAGGATGCCGAAGACCTCCGGTCGGTCGTAGACCTCCGACGGCGGACAGTGGAGCTGTAGCAGGTCGAGGGCCTCGACGTCGAGGTTCGTGAGGCTCCGCTCGACGAACGCCGTCAGGTTCTCGCGGTTGTAGCCGTCGGCCACGTGGGGGTCGAGTCGCCGCCCCGCCTTGGTGGCGACGACGATTTCCTCTCCTCGTTCCTTGAGGAGACGGGCGATGAGCCGTTCGGAGTGCCCATCTCCATACACGTCGGCCGTGTCGATGAAGTTGACGCCCAGGTCGATGGCCCGGTGGAGCGACCTGAGGGAATCCTCGTCATCGGTCGGACCCCATGCATCTCCGCCGATCGCCCAGGCTCCGAAGCCGATCTCCGACACGCTCAAACCGGTTCGTCCCAGCGGCCGATACTCCACGTGTTCTTCCTTTCTGGATGGGGGTACGCCTCTCACTAGTGGACTGGAACACATCGTTCATGTGTTCCAGTCCATTAGGAACTGTCGCCGCGTGCCCAGCTCATGCCTTCGCGAACCGACCAGAACGCCATCACACGATCCGAAAGAAGGCTGGCCATTCGGCCCATTCCGTACTGAACGTCTCTACCGGCCACGATGGCTGTGCGATCCCAGCGCCTGAAGTGACTCACGAGCTCCCGCACCTCGGCTGCGTCGGGGTATCCGATCCGCCTTCGGGCGTCCCACACCAGACCCCGCCACTCCTGCTCCCAGGGCAGGAACTCGAGCGAAGCGAGTGTGCTGACGCTTCGCTCCAGGTCGAACGGACCGCTCAGCCGCACGAGCGCCACCGGGCGGTTCGCCGATAACAGGATCCGGTATGGATAGAGCATCGACGTGGGAAGGGTTCGGGAATGCCCTCGCCGCGACTCGAACGCGGGACCTACTGCTTAGGAGGCAGTCGCTCTATCCACCTGAGCTACGAGGGCGTAGACCGGATCGCAAGATGGCCAAGGAAGAGGATCGCGTCCACCTCCGGAGGCCGGGCCGAATCGGGTTGCCGAAGCGATGTCCCCGTCATCGGGGTGGAGCGACCTACTCCACTTCGTTCTCGGCCCGCCGGCCCGCGAGGTAGCCGACACAGTATGCTCGCAGGGTGGCCTCGAGACGTGACATGGTCGGGGTCACGTGGAGTCCCGCTTCGCCCCGTCGCTTGAGCGCTTCCGCGAGCTTGGCGACCTGATCCACCACGGCCATCAGGTACGGGTCGTCACCCGCGACCAGCTCGCGCGGGTCGAGGTGGGCATCGTCGCCGATGCCCGTCACCGTGACCTCGTCCGCCTCGAGTTCCTCCGGCGAAACGGTACCGATCCGTACGATGGGCTCGTCCGGGGATATGAACGCGTCCTCCGGAACCGGGGACCGGGCCGGCATCGGCTCGTCCGGGGATATGAACGCGCCGCCGAAGCCTCTCTCCGGGTTGCCCAGGTTCCGGTGGATCTGACTCCGCCTCTCTCCCGGGGGAAAGGCCGGAGGTGGAATCCTGATCTTGCCCCGAGGCTCGGGGCCCTCGGGGAGCGGCCGGGACCCCTCCTGGTGGGCCGAGCCGGTGTATTCTTCGTCCTGGCTCATCCTTCGACTCCGTTCGGGGGCTCGATGCGCCTCTCGTAACGCCGTCCCACAACTCCCGCAATATAAGGCGGGCCGATGCGGCGAGGAAACAAATGAAGTTGGACTCCCGCTGCCTCAGAATGCGTAGCGCATCAAGAGAAAGCCTCCCACCAACAGGATCCCGAACGTCCAGGCGAGGACCTCGAAGTAACGTTCGATGAATCGTCCGATGGGTGGTCCGAATCGGTAGATGAGCGCCGCGAGCGCGAAGAAACGGAGACCTCGGCTGAGCAGCGAGGCGGCGACCAGCACCCCGAAGTTGATCGAGAAGACCCCCGCGGCGATCGTGAACACCTTGTACGGAATCGGCGTGAGACCTGCGAGGAAGACCGCCCAGAAGTCGTAGCGGGCGTAGAGCGACTGGACCCGGGCGAATGCCTCGGGGGTCACGCCAGGTACGTACGCGTAGAACCACCCCTGAACCATGCTCCACGCGCCGACCCCGATCGCGTAGCCGATCATCCCTCCGAGCACCGAGGCCAGCGTGGCGGTGACGGCGAACTTGAAGGACTTACGTGGCGCACCCAGACAGAGGGCGATCAGCAGGGGGTCCGGAGGGACCGGGAAAAACGATGCCTCGGCCAGCGCCAGAAGGAAGAGCGCGGGGACGCCGTAGGGTGTCTCGGCCCAGTGGAGCACCCAGTCGTAGAGCCGCCGGACCCATTTCACCCCCCGCTCTCCCCCTGCCAGGCGAAGCGTCCCAGGAGGGGCACGAACGTACACGCGCCCTTCACGACCTCCTCGGTGACCGCGTCGCCCTCCCGCCGGACCAGTATCAGGTCCTGGGACTCCCTCGAGCCGACCGGAATGAGCATGCGGCCACCCTCCCCGAGCTGGTCCACGAGCGCGGACGGAATCGCGGGCGACGAGGCTGAAACCACGATCATGTCGAAGGGCGCGTATTTGCGCCATCCGATGGTCCCGTCGCCCACCATGAGCGCCACGTTGCGAAGTTCGAGCAGGTCCAGAGCCCTGCGTGCGCGCTGCGACAGCTCACGCACGCGCTCGACGGAGTAGACCCGGTTCGCCCTCAGCGCGAGCAGCGCCGTGAGGTACCCGCTTCCCGTGCCGATCTCGAGCACGGTGTCCTCGGAGCCGGGCCGGAGCAAATCGATGTAATACGCCTGAAGGGACGGCTGGGAGGCGGTCTGCCCGAAGCCGATCGGGAGGGGGGCGTCCTCGTAGGCCCGGGGCCACACACCTTCGGGCAGGAAGATGTGGCGAGGAACGCGGTCGAAGAGCTGCAGGAGCTCCAGGTCCTCGATCCCCCGTCCGCGGATCTCCTCGATGAGCTTGCGGCGGTACCCGACGAAGCGGGTGTCCTCTAGAGGTCCAGGTCCCACCCGCGCATCTCCTCGAGAAGGGAGTAGTCCGTGAGGTCCAGGTGGAGGGGGGTCACGCTCACGTAGCCGTCCGAGACGGCCTTGAAGTCCGACTCGGCGGATCCACTCCAGGCCGCGACGCCTCCTCCGATCCAGAAATACTCCCGACCCGAGGGGTCGTTCGCCCGCGTGATGGAGTCCGCGTAGCGCCGGCGTCCGAGCGAGGTCACGCGGATTCCCCTCACGTCGTCCGGCGGGCACGAGGGGAGGTTGACGTTGAAGAGCGTATGGCGCGGAACCGTACGCCGGCCTACCAGCCTTTCCAGGATTGCGCGGACCACCGGCTCCCACGTTTCCAGGTCGTCGTGGTCGTCGCCGATGTGCGAGAGCGCGATCGCCGGAATGCCGATCACAGTGGCCTCCATGGCGGCCGCCACCGTGCCCGAGTAGAGGACGTCCTCACCCATGTTCGAGCCGTGGTTCACGCCCGAAACGCACACGTCGGGAGGCTCGGGAAGGAGCTCGTTGACGGCCATGAGCACGCAGTCCGTCGGAGTTCCGTCGACCACCCACACGTCATCGGGGGCCCGACGTGCCCTCAAGGGGCGGTGGATCGTGAGGGAGTGGCTCGTCGCGCTCTGCTCCCGATCCGGGGCGACGGTGATCACCGAGCCGAGGCTGCGGGCGGCCGTGGCGAGCACACGGATGCCGGTGGCGAGATATCCATCGTCGTTGGTGCAGAGGATCTTCACTCCTGCGTCCGCCTCTCCTCCGGCGTAAGGACGCGGAGCAGCTCCTGGAGCTCGGCCTTCATGCCCGAAAGGAACTCGGGCTCCAGCACTTCCTGCCTCTCCTCCTCGAGCTCACCCGCCTGGCGCATCTCCTGAAGGCGTCGGCGAGCGCCTTCGATCGTGTACTTCTCCTCGTAGAGAAGGTGCTTCACCAGCAGGATCAGCTCGATCTCCTTGGGACGGAACACCCGGTTGCCCGCGCGGTTCTTCGTCGGGCTCAGCACGTCGAACTGGGTCTCCCAGTAGCGCAGGACGTGGGGCTTGAGGCCTGTGAGGTCACAGACCTCACCGATCGAGTAGTAGGCCTTCTTCGCGATGGACTCGTTCATCCGGATACCTCGACCTCCTGGACGGGCTCGTTCATGACCACTCTTCCGGCTTGGGATCGCGGAGCATGAGGGTGCGGAGCGCTTCCGAGGGAGCCTTTCCCTCGTAGAGGATCGCGTACACCTGTTCCACGATGGGCATCTCGACGTCGTTGCGAGCAGCGAGAGCGTGGACTGCCTCGGTGGTCTTCACCCCTTCCGCCACCGCCGTCATGTCGGCCAGGATCTCGTCCAGAGACTCACCCTTGCCCAGACGGTATCCGACCGTCCGGTTCCGACTGAGCGCCCCCGTACACGTAAGCACGAGGTCACCCATTCCCGCCAGCCCCGAGAAGGTGGCTCGCTCCGCCCCCAGGGAGACGCCCAGACGCGTCATCTCGGCCAGACCGCGCGTGATCAGGGCCGCCAGGGTGTTGTGGCCGAATCCGAGACCGGCGGTAGCTCCCGCCGCGAGCGCGATGACGTTCTTGATGGCGCCGCCCAGGGCGACGCCCACCATGTCGGAGTTGGTGTAGACGCGGAAGGCGCCGGTCTGGAAGAGCGTCTGAACGCGGCGGGCTGCTTCGGGTGCGTCACTCGCGACCACCACCGCGGTGGGCGCCTCCCGTGCCACCTCGATCGAGAAGCTGGGGCCGGAGAGAACGCAGAGGCGGCTCGCACGCTCGGGACCGAGCACATCGCGCATGACCTCGTCCATGCGTCGGAGGGTCGCGATCTCGATCCCCTTGGACGCGCTCACCACGAGGGCCTCCGGAGGGATGTGGGGGGCCGCCTCCGACAGGACGCGTTCGACGAACTGCGAGGGGCTGACCGAGACCACCATGTCGACCTCGACCATCGCCTCGACCAGATCGTGGGTCGCCCGGAGGTCTCGGGGCAGGACGATGTCGGGCAGATACGGGTTCGTCCGGTGCTCGTTCACGGAGCGGGCGACGCTCTCCTCGTACGACCAGAGCGTCACGTCGTGGCCGCGACGGCTCAGAAGCGCGGCGAGGGCGGTGCCCCAGCTTCCCGCGCCGATCACGCCGACCCGGACCGGCGACATCATCGATTCCCCTTCCCGGCCGTTTCGGGGCCGATGCCTTCGGACCCCAGGCCACCTTCGGGCTCGCGGCCGAAACGGTTTTCCGTTCCCCCGAACAGTCGACGGATGTTGGAGCGATGCGCGGCGATGATGAAGAGGGCCAGGGCCACCGTGAATACGACGAGGCCCCGCCCCCCACGGTGGGGTGTCAACCACACCAGGACCGGAAGGGAGCCGGCCGCGGCGATGGACCCGGCCGCCACGTATCGGGTCGTGAGCACGACAAGGAGCCACACGACGAACCCGCCGAGAACCGCCCAAGGTGCCAGGCCGAGAAAGACCCCAGCCGATGTCGCGACGCCTTTGCCTCCCTTCAGCCCGACCCAGAAGGAGAACATGTGTCCGAGGACGGCCGCCGCCCCGAAGGCGAGCGTCCACGCCATCGGCGTCCCTCCGATCTGCGGGAACAGCCAGACCGGTAGGAAGCCCTTGGTCACGTCCGCGAGGACGACCGGCACCGCCGCCTTCCATCCCAGGACCCGAAAGGTGTTGGTGGCGCCGAGGTTTCCGGAGCCCCGCTCTCTCAGATCGACTCCGTACATTCCTCGGCCCACCCAATAGCTCGTGGGCGTGGCGCCCAGTACGTAGGAAAGGCCGAGGAGAAGGAAGCTCACGTGTTTCGGCTGCTCCGGATGCGGATGCGGATATCCGTTCCGACGAACGACCATCGCTCGCGGAATCCGTTGTGCAGATAGCGAATGTAGTGCGCGGGTACGGCCTTCGGGAAGTTGGCGAAGAGGGCGAAGGTCGGGGGGTGCGTGGATACCTGGGTCCCGTACTTGATCTTCACCGGACGGCCCCGATGGTGTGGCGGGGGCTGATGCGAGAGAAGCGCGGCCAGGACGTCGTTCACCTCGCGGGTCTCCACCCTGCGGCCGCGCTCTTCCTGGACCTTCAGGATCACGTCGAGGCACGTGCGCACGCGCTGGCCCGTCAGTGCCGAGACGAAGTGGATCGGAACCCATTTGAGAAAGGGGATCCGTTCGCGGACCTTCTTCTCGAAGTGCGGTGCCGTGAGCGTGTCCTTCTCCACGAGGTCCCACTTGTTGACCAGAAGGACGACACCGGAGCCCGAGGTCCACGCGTCTTCTACGATGCGGATGTCCTGGGCGTGGAGCTCCTCGGTGGCGTCCACCAGGACCACGCACACATCGGCCTCCTGCACCACCCGCTCCGTGCGGAGCGCGCTGTAGTACTCCAGCGACTCCTTGACCTTGGATTGGCGTCGGAGCCCCGCCGTATCCACGAAGACGAGCGTATGTCCGTGGTAGCGCAGCGGACTGTCCACCGGGTCCCGGGTCGTTCCGGCGGCCTCGCTCACCACGACCCGGTCCTCTCCGAAGAGGCGATTGACCAGGCTCGACTTGCCCACATTCGGCTTGCCGACCACGGCCACGCGAATCTCACCCTCCTCGCGGTCCTCCTCGGAGGCGGGGGGCAGCGCCGCGATCACGCGGTCCAGAAGGTCTCCGGATCCCTTGCCCGAGATCGCGCTCACGGGGAGCGGCTCACCCATACCGAGTCCCCAGAAGTCGTGGTAGGCGAGGTCGTGGGGCAAATTGTCGATCTTGTTGGCGACCAGGAGTACGGGCTTCTCGGTCTTCCGAAGGACCGTGGCGAGCTTCTGGTCCAGAGGGTGGGTCCCGTCCTTGCCGTCCACCAGGAAGAGGATCACGTCCGCCTCGGTCACCGCGGCCATGGCCTGCTCACGCACCGCGCGGTCCATGGGTTCGTGGCTGTCCTCGATCATGCCTCCCGTATCGACGACCAGGAACGACCGGCCGGCCCAGTCCGCGCGCGCGAAGTTGCGGTCGCGCGTCACGCCCGGTTGATCGTGCACGATGGCCAGGCGCCGACCTATGACCCGGTTGAAGAAGGTCGACTTGCCCACATTCGGCCGGCCGACCACCGCAACCACCGGAAGGCGGCTCACCCGTTCCTCCCGGAAGGTGCGGTTGTTGTGGCGGAGACGCGGATCACGGGGTTCCAGGATCGACGGGACGTGGGGGTGCGGCGCTGAGAAGTTAACAGGTCGCTCACTGGCGGGAGAGTACCCCGAGGACGCGAGGTTTACGCTGACGGGCCTCGGAGCGATGGGGGCCCCGCAGGACGCGGCCACGGGCGTTCAGCCGCCCGAGAGCCGCCGTGCCTCCGGGGATCCGAGGCATCGAGACCCCGGGGCTCCCATGCTTGACCGAGCCGAGGGGCACGCCGAAGCTTCGAACAGGGTCGATGATACGGTCAGGAACGGAGCCGACGTGGGAACGAGAGGACGGATGCGCACATGGACGACGCGGGGCTTGGCTCCGTTGGCCGTGATCCTCGCCCTGGGCGGCTGCGAGCAGGTCGAGAAGGTCCAGGACCACTACCGTGACGTGACTCCAAGGGAGGCATACGCAGCCTCACTCCGCCAGGCCGGATTGACCGAGACGGCTCTGGGGCACGATTGGATGCAGGCGGGCGCGGGCGCACTGGAGCGGCCCTCTCCGGTTACGCTCCCCTTCGAGGAGGAGGGCGTCATTACGGCTGAGCGTCCGTCGGCGATGGCGTACCGGATCCACATCGGACGGGGGCAGAAGCTCCGGGCCGAGGCGACGCTGTCGTCCGACGAAGACGCCCTGATGTTCGTGGAGCTCTTCCGGATTCCGGCGGATTCGACCGATCCGTTTCGCCCCGTCGTCTGGGCCGATTCCACCCCGGGTCCCTTGATCCACGAGCCGTGGAGGTCCGGAGATTTCATCTTGCGCCTGCAGCCGGAGCTCCTGCGTGGAGGCAGGTACCGGGTCAGGCTGCGCCTCGAGGCCCAACTGGCCTTTCCGGTCGAAGGGCGCACGATCCGAGCCGTCCAGAGTGGGTTCGGGGCACCTCGCGAAGGTGGGCGGAGACGCCACGAGGGCATCGACATCTTCGCCCCTCGGGGAACGCCGGTGCTGGCGGCGGCTGCCGGGGTGGTGAGCCGGGTCCGGGTCACGACGATCGGGGGCAAGGTGGTCTGGGTACGCGATCCGGTCCGAGGCGCGAGCGAGTACTACGCCCATCTCGACAGTCAGGTCGTGCATCCGGGTCAGCCGGTGGCGGTGGGAGACACCCTCGGCTTCGTGGGCAACACCGGCAACGCGCGCACGACCCCGACCCACCTTCATTTCGGGCTCTACCGCCGGGGCGAGGGAGCGGTGGATCCGTATCCATTCGTCCGGCCGCCCAGCCACCGTCCGGTGGCCCTCACGGCGGACCTCGGGTCGTTGGGAGCGTGGGCGTACGTGCGGGACTCGGGCATCCGGCTCAGGGCCGCACCGGACCTACGCTCGGAGGTCCTCCAGGAATTGGAGGACAGCGACGCGCTCAGGGTTCTGGCCGGTTCCGGCGAATGGTACCGCGTCCGCCTCGGAGATGGATCGGTCGGCTACGTTTCGGCCCGCCTGGTCCGGTCCCGCGACGGCGACGGGTCTGCAGCCGCTTCAGGCACCGGAAGGCGCCCGTAGCGGGTCGAGCGTGCAACGCGTCTGGCACGTCGGCGCCGACGTCGGCGCATCGTTTCGGTTCGGTGGTCGATAGCTGTCCGCTTGGGTGCCGTCGGTCCGTAGCGTGCAAAGCCCCGAGCCACGAACTTCTTGTGGCTCAGGGCTTTAGTCGGGCTTGAGAAGAGAGCGGGCGACCAGGTTCGAACTGGCGACCCTCAGCTTGGGAAGCTGATGCTCTACCAACTGAGCTACGCCCGCGTGAGGGAGAAATCTAGGCGCGTTCCCGATGGACGCAAAGGCCTGCGGGAAGACCACGCCGCTGCCCCTTGCACCCGAAGGGGAAGACGGGCGCTCCGGCCGCATAGCGGCCGGAGCGCCCGTGGCGCTTCATTCGAGCGACATCTCCGTCACATGACGTCTACCGTGTAGCCGTAGCCGCCAACCTGCTGGGTCGAGTCGAAATCTGCCCTGAACGTCGTACTCTGATTGGCAGAGCCGGCAGCGACGGTCTCGTCCTTGGTTCCCAGAGTGTTGCCGGAATCGCCGTAGAAGGTGAAGTGGAGCGTCACCTGCGTGCCCGGATCCAGCGAGACGTTGATGACGTCTCCCGTCACGTAGCCACCGCCGTCCGTGATGTAGTGGAAGCTCAGGTTGTCCAGCTTGACCTTCAGGTTCTGCACCTGGTCCACGAGCTGATTGACCCGAGCCGTGTCCGTGCCCTGTTTGTTCAGCGCCTGAGCCATGATGAGGTAGGCATTGGCGTTGTTCGGATCCAGCGCGAGCCAACGATCCGCCACGGGGGGCACCTTGGCGTACGCAGAGTCGATCCGGAGACAACGAGCCCACATCTCGAGCGCGTCGCGGTTCTTGGGTTCCGCCGTGGCGGTCCTCTGGAACGCTTCGGCGGCCTTCTCGTACTGGTCGGCCTGATAGTAGCGCAGCCCCATCAGATACACATCGCGTGGCTTCATCAGGTCCGGATTGGCCATGAGCGAGTCCAGGATCGCGACCGCCGAGTCCTTCTTCTCCGCCTGCAGCATAAGCGTGGCGAGGTTCACCCGCGCGTTGACGTCGTCGGGGTTGTCGGCGACGATCTTCCTGAACTGGCTGATGGCCTCTTCGAAGCGACCCGCGTCCGCCAGGACCTGCGCCTTGGTGAACGGGATGTTCTTCGCCTGCTCCTTCCACGACGCCAGGGTGGCGGAATCCACCGACTGGCCCTGATCGGCGATGACCTTCTGCGCCATGCTCAGGTTCTCGAGCGCCTTGTCGTCTTCGTGGAGCTGGGCGTAGATCTGGCCGAGGATGATCATGGCCTCGGGACGTTCCTTGTAGATCGCGTTCGCCTGCTCGAACTCCTGAACGGCTCCCTGATAGTCACCCTGGTTCACCAGGGGAGCCGCCTTGTTGTAGATCTTGATCCACGCCTGCTCTCTGATGGGCGAGATTTCGAACTGGTACAGCGGCCGCAGGTCCTGTGCCTGGTTGAGAGCCGAATCGGCCTGGGCGTACCGTCCGAGGCCGATGAGGGCGCGGCCCTTCTGCAGGTACGGGAGCGGATTCGTGCTGTCGGCCGCGATCGCCGCGTTCGCGGAGGTCAGGGCCTGCTGGTACAGCGGCTGCGCCTGGGCCTGAGCCGAGTCGCCGAGGTTGCCGGCCTTCTCGAGCGCCGACTGTGCCGCACGCGTATCGTCCGTCTGGCGCGGCTGCTCACCGGGCCTGATCTGCTCGGCACCGGGCGGCAAGGCACCAGCACCGCCCGCGCCTCCTGAAGACGCGGCCGCGGCACAGCCCATCGAGCCGATGCTCATCGCAACGCTCAGGACGAGTCCGAAACGGATCTTCATCCAGGATCCTCCTCAATGTCATGTGTTGAATAGACTACTAAGATAGGAGCGCAGTAAAACACCGTCAAACGACCGCTCCACCGAAGGTTAGGTCGATTCTTCTCAAGCTCTCTTCCCTTCCGATCGCTGCAAGGATCTTGCCGATATCCGGACCGTCCTCCAGTCCGATCAACGCCCGCCGGACAGGATGGAATAGGGCCGCACCACGGACACCCGCCTCGCGCCCGGCGTCGCGGACCGCGGTGCCCAGCGCCTCGGCTTCCCAGGGCTCCGCCCGGGCCAGTCGCGATCTGACCTGCTCGAGGACGCCACGGGCCGCCGGGTCCCCACCCAGCGCATTCCGCGTCGCGCTCAACTCCGGCCCTTCGTCCGGGAAGAGCAACGTGAGATACTCGTTCACTTCCCCGTACGTCGAAAGGCGGGTCCGGATTGCATCGACGGCGGCCTCGAGGCGCCCCGTGGCCTGTCCGAACCGGTTCCGGTCGATGAACGGAGCGACGTGGGCCGCTAGCGTCGGAAGGTCCTCCCGGCCCAGGTGCTGGGCCGAGATCCATCGTAGCTTCTCGGGGTCCACGCGCGGATCGCTCCTCCCCACGCGGTCCAACGAGATTGCCTCGATCAAATCTCGGCGCGTGAGCACCTCTTTCTCTTCCGGATGAGACCATCCCAGGAGCGACAGGTAGTTGAGCACGGCATCCGGTGGGTACCCGGCGGCCCTCAGCTCCGATACGGCGGTGGCGCCGTGGCGTTTCGAGAGCTTGCCGCCGTCGGGCCCCAGGATCGTGGGCAGATGCGCGAAGACCGGCCGCGGACACTCGAACGCATCGAACAGGAGTGCCTGCTTGGGCGTGTTGGAGAGGTGTCCCGCGCCGCGGATGACGTGGCTGATCTCCATGTCGAGATCGTCCACGACCACCGCGAAATTGTACGTGACCCGCCCGTCGGCTCTCCGGATTATGAAATCGTCTATATCATGTGCTGGAAATGAGATATGTCCGTATATCTCATCTTCTACATTGAATCGGTCGACTCCGTCCGGGACGGCGAAGCGGATCGCGGGCGTGCGTCCCTCGCGCTCCAATTCGGCCCTCTGGCCGGGACTCAGCCGCCGACAGCGGCCCGAGTAGCGCCGGGTGGTCCCTTCCGCGTCTGCCGGCTCGTCGTCGGAGCAGTAGCAGGGGTATGCCCTGCCCCGCTCCATCAGGAGGTGCACGGCCTCACGGTAGCGCGCCCCGCGCTCGCTCTGTCGATAGGGCCCGTGGGTTCCGCCCGCTTCGGGGCCCTCGTCCCAGTCCAGACCCAGCCACCGAAGATCCTCGATGATCCCTTCCTCGCCCCCGGGCACGTTGCGAGCGACGTCGGTGTCCTCGATCCGCAGCACGAACGCACCGCCGCCATGGCGGCTGAAGAGCCAGTTGAAGACGGCCGTGCGGACGTTACCCAGGTGCAGGCGTCCCGTCGGGCTCGGGGCGAATCGGGTACGAACGGTCATGTCACCTTCCCAGATAGGTCAGAATGCGGCTTGCCAGGACGTCGGAGAACCCGGGAATTCGCGCGATCTCCTCTTTGGTGGCCTCGCGCACGCCCTTGAGCGAGCCGAAGCGGCGCAGGAGCTCCCGTTGCCGAGCCGGGCCGATTCCGGGAATATCGCCCAGGTCGCTGCGGAGGGTGCGCTTTCCCCGCAGCTTCCGGTTGTACCGGATGGCGAAGCGGTGGGCTTCGTCGCGGATCCTCTGAAGCAGGTGGAGCGCACGGTTGCGGCGGTCCAGGCGCACCGGCTCGGAACGTCCCGGTAGGTAAACCTCCTCCTCCCTCTTCGCCAGGGCCAGAACCGCGACATGGCCGAGCTCCAGGGCCCGGAGCGCTTCCGTGGCGGCGCCGAGCTGGCCCTTGCCGCCGTCGATCACCGCCAGATCCGGAAGCGGTCCTCCCTCGTCACGGTATCGACGGAAATACCGACCCACGGCCTCGGCCATCGATCGAAAATCGTCGTTACCCCAGTCGCCCTTGATGCGCATGTGCCGGTAGCCTGCCTTGCGTGGCTCGCCGTTCTCGAAGACCACGGCGCTGGCCACCGTCTCACTGCCCTGTGTGTGGGAGATGTCGAAGCAGACCATCAGGCGGGGCACCACCTTCAGGTCCAGCTCGTCCTGGAGGCTGTACAGCGCGTCCTCGGCCCGATCGGCCGAGTAGGCGAGCGCGGTGACGCGATCTTCCAGGAGGTGGCGGGCGTTCTGGGCCGCGAGCTCGACGAGTCTCAGCTTCTCTCCCTTGCGTGGGACGCGGACCGAGACCTTGCGGCCGGCCTGCCCGCTCAGGATCTGGGCCAGCAGGTCACGATCGGGGCACGCCCCCGGGAGGAGCACCTCCCGGGGAAGCCCGGAGACCGGGCCCGTGCCGGCGCTCAGGTAGTAGCGGGACACGAGCGAGGCCAGCAGATCGGATTCCGATTCGTCGTCGATACGCGTGAATCGCTGGGACTGCCGTCCCAGCAACAGGCCGGCGCGCACCTGGAGAACGACACCGGCGGCCATCGGGCCGTCTCTCGCCAGGCCCACGACGTCCATGTCGCCGCCTTGCGTGCGGTGCACGCGCTGTTCTCTCGCGAGGGTATCGAGCCCCTGGAGCACGTCGCGCAAGCGTGCGGCACGCTCGAAGTCCAGCGCGTCGGACGCGGCGCGCATCCGCTGTTCCACGTCCTGGCGGATCCCTTCGGTGTCGCCCCCGAGGATGCGCAGGATCTCGTCGATCATGACACGGTAGTCCGCCTCGCTCTGCAAGCCCACGCACGGAGCCATGCACCGTCCGATGTGGTAGTCCAGGCAGGGGCGGTCCGGGCGCTCCTTCGGGAGATCGTAGCGGCAAGAGCGGACCGTGTGGAGACGCTTGATCACCTCGAGGGCCTGTCGCATCGGGCCGACGGACGTGTACGGCCCGAAGTACCTCCCTCCGTCCTGCACCACCCGGCGGGTCACGTAGACCCGCGGGAAAGGCTCCTGAACGGTGACCTTGATGTAGGGATACCGCTTGTCGTCCCGCAGCAGGATGTTGAAGCGTGGGCGATGCTCCTTGATGAGGTTGGCCTCGAGGATGAGCGCCTCGGCTTCGGAACCCACGACGAGCGTCTCGAGCTGCTCGGCGTGGCGGAGCATCTCGCGCGTCTTGGGCGAGGCGTCCCCGCCGGAGCGGAAGTAGCTGCGCACGCGCGTGCGCAGTGATTTCGCCTTGCCGACGTAGAGCACCTCGCCCCGGGAGCTGCGAAACAGATAGACTCCGGCCTTGATGGAGAGCGTTCCCAGGGCTTCGAGGTTCAGCGGCACGACGAGCGAGAGGATCGGGTCAGCGGGGGCGGCGCAGCGAACACGGCCCTCAGGCCGAGCCGTTTCGCCGGAGCGGCATTCCCACTCCGAGTAGCGCCGCGAAGGCCAGATAGACTACCCCGAAAGGCAGGAGCGTTTCCAGGCCGATCAGCGCCGGGTGGGCGGGGGGCAGGACCAGCTGCAGCCCGACGCCCACGGCGCTGGCGAAGGCGCCGGCCACGAGCATCCGCAGGATCGGGCCGGTGCCGGGGCCGTGTGGCCCGAGGTAGCCCTCGAGCGCCCGGCGGAGCAACAGGTACTCGGTCCAGGCGCCCAGGGAGGCGCCCAGGGCGAGGCCCACGGCCCCGAGCCGCAGGCTCCCGACCCCGAGCGTGTCCAGCGGAAACATCAGGGCCAGGCCCGAGAGCGTGGCCACGGCGACCCGGATGTAGGCGATCCTGGCCGGGGTCCGGGTGTCTCGCAGCGCGTAGAAGGCCGACGAGAGCACACGTGAGCTGGCCGTAGCCGTGAGGCCCAGCGAGAACGCCACGAGCACGCCCCAGGTCGCCAACGTGTCGGTGAGGCGGAATTCCCCCGTCTGATAGAGGGCTCCCACGACGATATCACCCAGGAAGAAGTAGCCCAGCGCCGAGGGTATGACGAAGAAGGCGGTGCGGGCGAGCGCCGCCGACACCCGAACCGACAGGACGCGCTCCGTCTCGACCCGCATACGGGAGAGCTCGGGGAGCTCCGAGGCGGCGACGGACATCCCGAAGAGTGCGATCGGAAGCATGTAGAAGGTCTGTGCGAAGCTCAGGATCGTCACTGCCCCCGCGGTCAGCCACCCCGCCAGGATGATGTCGACCCACCCCATGAGGTTCACGACCCCCCGCGCGGCGACCACCGGACCGAAGCTCCGAATCGCCTCGTCGATCCCCTCGACCCCCCGCCCCAGGGAGAGGCGGAAGCCCTTCATGTACGGAACGACGAACGGCACCTGGATGGCGAACTGGAGGAGCCCGCCGAGCAATGCGCCCCCCGCCAGTGCGACCACCAGGTCGCGCCGGCCGAAGGCCAAGTAGGTGCCAAAGCCGATGAGCGTGCCGATCTGCGCCACGTTCCAGAGTACGGGCGCTACGTACGATATGAAGAAGCGGCGATGGCTGTTGAGGATCCCCAGCGCCCACGCGGACACGACGAGGATCCCCGTCATCGGAAAGAGGATGCGCACCAGGGTCGTGGTCAGCGCCCTCTTCTCGGGGTCCCAACTCCAGAAAAAGAGCTTCACCAGGCCCGGAGCCAGCAGGACGCCGACGAGGGCCGTCCCTGCCGCAACGGCGGTGAGGATCCCGAGCGCTGCTCCGGCGAAGCGACCGGCCTCCTCCTCCCGGCCTTCTTCCAGGAAGGTGGAGTAGATCGGGATGAGGGACGCCGACAGCGTGCCTTCGCCGAGGAGGTTCTGTAGGACGTTGGGCAGGCGCAGTGCGGCCCGCCACGCGTCGGAATAGAGGCTGACGCCGAAGTAGTAGGCGACCACCCGGTCGCGGATGAAGCCGAAGATCCTGCTCAGGAAGATGCCCGCGAAGACCCGCCCGGCGGCGTGGGTGTCCCGGCTCGCCCCGGCGGGAGCGACCTCAGGTCGGGTCGTCACCCGGCGGCAAGGCTGCCTCCTCTCCGGCGGACGACCGCTCGGTGAGGAGCTTTTGAAGGAACTGGCTCTCCTCGTCGAGGCGTCCGATTTCCTTGCCGAGGCGCTCCACCTCGCTCTCGAGGTAGGCGAGGCGCTCGGCTGCGAGATCCTGTTGCTCGCTGAAACCCCTCCGCTCCATGCGGGACGCCAGGGCGCGCCCGACCTGCGAATCGAGCACGATCGCCAGGATCGGGATGAGGAGAGCGAGAACCACGACGAGCTCTATGAACATGAGCCGAAGTTAGACGCCCGGGATGCGTGATAGCAACGGCCGGGTCCGGCTGTAGCGGGGCGTCAGCCCAGGCTCCGCGGACTACGCTCGTAGATTTCCTCCAGAAACGTGCGACCGTACCGCGAGAGGTAGTAGAACGCATTCGTGACGCGCTCCTGGGGGCCGCCCCCGGGGTACAGATGGAGTTGGGCCTTCTCGAGCTGGGCCAGCGCGATCTCCTTCTCACGCTTGAGCGCCTGGAGGATCTTCTTCTCGAGCTCGTCCAGCGCGAT
Organism: uncultured Gemmatimonadales bacterium; assembly: GCA_963751265.1. GTDB lineage: Bacteria > Gemmatimonadota > Gemmatimonadetes > Longimicrobiales > Gaopeijiaceae > SZUA-318. The sequence continues at coordinate 54,632 of CAVVTU010000015.1, forward strand.
GAACGCCTGGTTGCGAACGTGCTCGGCGGGTCCCTTGAGGGTCGGGTCGATCCGCTTGGCCTCGTCCTGCAGCTCCCTCACCCCTCTGCTGATGGTTCCACGCAGACTGCCCGAGGCCTTCCGCACGCCTTCGGGCATCTCCTCGCGGGCGAGATCGCCGGCCAGCTCATGGAATGGCCGGTTGAGCTCCTCCGGTTCCAGGTCGAACTTGTCGAGCACCTTGCGGATCTTGGATTCCACGATCGTGGCCGACATGCGTGGCTGCACGACGGGCATGGTAAGGCCGAAGGCCTCGAAGTAGGAGCCGAGCTGGGCGAAGTAGGCGATCTCTCCGGGGCCTGCCACATACGCCAGGGTCGGAAAGACCGCGCTCTCGACCACCGGGCGGAGGAGCACGTTGGGGCTCAGAACCGTGGGATCGGAGTCCACCAGGCGGTGGAGCTCCTCCCGCGACATGTGATTCCCAGACGTGTGCAGTCTAAGCTCATCTCCCTCGCGGTACAGACGCTCCCGGCCGGCCGGGCCCTCGAAGAAGAGGTTGAGCCCCTCCTCCAGGAGGGAGACCTGGAGCTCATAGCCGGCTTTGCGGAGCTCCGCCCCGGTCGCCTGGAGGATGGCCTCCGTCTCCTCTCCGCGTTCGAGCTCCTGGAACAGGATGGACCGGGATCGCTCCTTGACCACCGGGTGGGCGGCGTGCGTCAGGAGCACGCCGAACGGGCCCAGGAGGCTTCCGAGGATGGTCCGACAGCTCTCGGGCAGTGTGGTTCCAGGCGTGGTGGAATCATGCAGCAGCGAGAGGAACGGCTGGCTGAAGTCCGTTTCGGGCAGTGCCTCGATGAACGAGGACACCACCCCGCTCACGCTGTCGGGCAGTGGGATCCGGTTGAGCGCGGGACGGGTCTCTTCTTCCCGTGTGACCTCGGCACAATGCAGCTCGTTGTCCAGGTCCACCACGCACGTGTGGTTCGCCTCGGCCCAGTCGTGATCCTCCGAGCCGATCCAGAAGAGCGGGAGCACCGGACGCTCGAGAAGCTCCTCGAGCTCCCGGGCCAGACGGGCGGCGGAGAGTGCCTTGTAGACCGTGTAGAGCGGCCCGCCGAAGAGACAGGGTTGCTGGCCTGTCGTCACGAGATAGCCACCCTGCTCCACCCACCGATCCAGACGCGCCGGGTCGCCGCCGTCGGGCACGTACATCGCCTCGGCGGCCCGTGCGCGAGCTTCGGTGTCGAAGCGTCGATCGACCTCCTGGGCCTTGCGCCGGAAGGCGTCTGCGTCACGGAAGTGGTGGCGGTAGAACGCCATGGCTGTCTCCGACCCGGCGAGATAGTCTCGGACCACGCGTGCGCCGGGAAGGTCCCGGAGGATGAATTCCAGCTTCGTGTCGGCCAATCGTTCTCCTGCGTACGGTTCGGGTGGTGGTGTGGGGCTACGGACCCTTGTGGTACGGCTCGCCCCGCGTGATGGTGCCGGCCCGATAGAGCTGTTCGGCCAGGACCAGACGTGCCATCTCGTGGGGCAGCGTCATTGCGGACAGGGAGAGTCGTTGGGCAGCGCGCCCGAGCACGTCCCGGCCGAGCCCGAACGCGCCGCCCAGCACGAACGCCACGCCACGTGACGCGTGCAAGGCATGCTCCTGCAGGTAGTCGGCGAGGCGCCTGGAACCCATGGGCTTTCCGGTCCTGGTGAGGGCCACGATCTCGAATCCGTCCGGAATGCGGGACAGCAGGCGCTCGGCCTCGGCCGCCATCACGCGCTCGGAAGAAGGATCCCGTCCCGATGCGCCCGCGTCCACCTCCACGATCTCGAGCTTCCAATAATGCCCCGCGCGCTCCTCGTACTCCGACACCGCGCCCGACAGGCTTCCCCGCACCTGGCCGACCGCCGCCACCAGGAGCTTCACCAGGGCAGCCCCTCGTTCCTGCTCACCACCGTGTCCCTGAGGGAGTGCTCGTTGTCACGGTAGGGATGGTCGATGGTGTAGTGCAGTCCCCTGCTCTCCCGCCGCAGCCGGCCGCAACGGACGATGAGCTCGGCGACCTGCAGGAGGTTCCGAAGCTCGGCCCCCTCGGCCGTCCAGCGGGTGTGCAGCCACCGGATTGCCTCGGCGGTGGCCATCCGGGCGACCTCGGCCTCGGCGCGCTCTAGACGCTCGTCCGAGCGCACGATGCCCACAAGCTCCCACATGAGGTTGCGCAGATCCGTGCGCCGCGCCGCCAGTCCCGCCAGGTCGGGCTCCTCGTCACCCGGCCGGGGGGCGGACGGAAGGCTCGTCAGGGCGTCGGTCTGGGTTCCGTCGTCGGTGGCCATCCGATGGGAGATCGTGCGGGCCGCCCGATCCGCGAAGACGACTGCCTCCAGCAGAGAGTTGGAGGCGAGACGGTTGGCCCCATGGACCCCGGAGCACGCCGTCTCTCCAGTGGCGTAGAGCCCCGCGAGGCTCGTGTGCCCGGAGCTGTCGGTGAGGACGCCCCCGCACAGGTAGTGGGCTGCGGGCACCACGGGAATCCCTTCCGAGGGCTCGAATCCACGATCCCGGCAGCCCTGTGCCGCTTCCGGAAACCGGGTCCCGAAGACGTCGGTGGGGATGGGTGAGACGTCCAGGACCACATGGCTGTCTCCGCGCTCCTTGAGTTCGCGGTCGATGGCCCGGGCCACCACGTCTCTCGGCGCGAGGGAGCGCAGAGGGTGGTACCTGTCCATGAACGGCGTGCCATCCAGCGCGCGCAGCACGGCACCCTCGCCCCGGACCGCTTCGGAGATGAGGAAGGCCGGATCCTCGGTGGGATGCATCGCCGTGGGGTGGAACTGGATGAACTCCATGTTGGCCACGCGTGCGCCGGCACGGTATGCCATGGCCACCCCGTCGCCCGTGGCGATCGGCGGGTTGGTAGTGTTCCGGTAGACCTGTCCGCATCCGCCGGCCGCCAGCATGGTGAAGCGGGAGCGCACGACGTCGACCTCGCCATTGCGGCGGTCCAGCACCAGAGCGCCCAGACAGACGGGTCTTCCGGCCGGGTCCGCCGCCACGAGCAGGTCGAGCGCCAGGTGATCCTCCAGGACCTCGATGTTGGCCTGGGCGGCCACGGCCGCCAGGAGCGCTCCCTCGATCTCTCGGCCGGTGTGGTCTCCGGCGTGCGCGATCCGGCGTCGGGAATGACCCCCTTCCCGGCCGAGAGAGAGCCGTCCTTCCGCCTGCCGGTCGAAACGGGTCCCCCAGTCCATGAGCTCGCGGACCCGGGTGGGGCCCTCGCGCACCAGTGCCTCCACCGCGCGAGGGTGGCAGAGGCCCGCGCCCGCGACGAGCGTATCCTGGACGTGGAGCTCGAAACGGTCATCGGGCCCCTGGACCGAGGCGATGCCTCCCCGGGCGTAGTTGGTGCTCGAGTCGGCGCGCTCCTTCTTGGTCACCAGGAGCACGTGGGCCCGGTGCGCCAGCTTGAGGGCGAAGGTCAGGCCGGCGATGCCGCTGCCGACGACCAGGATGTCCGTTGTGCGCTCCACCGTCATCTCTCCTGTGCTACCAAGCCCCTCAGGAGCTCCAGAATGCCCGGATCTCCCGATTCCCACCGCACCTCCTGGGCCAACACCCTGACCGGGGGCAATCGTTCCTCTAACGCTTCGAGCTTCACCGCGTCCTTCTCGGTGACGACCAGCGTTCTTCCCTGTGCGCGGGTCCTCAGTTCCTGGACGTCCCGGATCGAGTACTCGTGGTGATCGGGAAAGCTCGCCAACTCCACCCGTTCCTCCAACGTTCGGGAGAGTTGGGCGGCGAAGTCCTCAGGCCGGGCCACGGCCGTGACCGCGAGGATCGCGCCCCGGGGTGCCGACGCGGCGTCCCCTCTGAGCGTCTGCCAGCCGCCCGGTGCCAGGTACATCGTGGCCGTCACGAGATGAGGGAACCTCCTTCCCACCTCGTGCGCCAGGGCGGCTGCGGGCTCGACCCCCGCGGTGCGGCGGGTGACCACGACACCGTGGGCCCGCTCCAACGCCGAAGGCGGTTCGCGGTACGGTCCGCGAGGGAGGAGTCGCCCGGGAAACGGGTCCTCCGCCGCCAGGAGAACGAGATCGACGTCTCGCGAGAGTCGGCGGTGCTGAAATCCGTCGTCCAGCACGGCCACATCGGCGCCCGCCTCGCGGGCTCGCCGCGCTGCTTCCAGCCGGTCCGGGTCCGCCAGGACCGGCACATTCGGGTTCCAGCGCGCGTGCAGGAGCAGCTCGTCGCGTCCGTAGCCCCTCGCCAGGAGCGCGGGACGGCCACCGAGGCCCGCCACGGCACGCGCCACCCACGCCGAAAAGGGCGTCTTGCCGGTGCCCCCTACGGTGAGGTTCCCGACGGACACGACCCGCAGGCCGTCGACGCGGGCTCCCTCCTGACGGTCGGATCGCCTCCGGCGCCGGGTCACCTCGGCCCGGTAGAGGAGCTCGGCGGGGACGGTCAGCGCGTCGAGGATCGCGCCCGCCACGCCGGCCTCCCCGGCCCACCACCCTCTGACGAAGCGGTGGAGTCGGGCCCTCACGCCGCCCCCTCGGGGGCGAGTCGGTTCGAAAGCGTGTTCAACTCGTTCTGGATCTCCAGCCCGATCCGCTCGAGATCCGCACGACCCGCGTCCCTGGGCACCCACCGGGGGGGGGCGTACTCGATCCGGATCTTCGAGAAGGGATGCGGGACGAGGAAGTCGTCCCAACTGCGCAGTCGCCATGCCGAGGAGACGCCCGCCGCCAAAGGCAGGATCGGCAGGCCCGTGATCTGCGCGACGGCCAAGGCTCCCGGCTTGAAGACGCGGGCCGGTCCCCGGGGTCCGTCGGGGGTCACCGCCAGGCTACGCCCTCCCTGGGCGGCTCGGACCAGCCCCTTGAGCCCCTTCGTGGCCCCTCGCGTGCTGGATCCCCGGACGGCCCCGAACCCGATCCTGCGGATCAGGCGGGTGATGTACTCACCGTCTCCGTGCTCGCTCACCAGCGCCACGACGCCCTGGTTCCGGTGGAAGTAGGTGAGCGGGAGAAGCTGGCCGTGCCAGAGCACGAAGATCACCGGCTCACCCTTGTTCCGGAACCTGGAGTAGTGCTCGGGGCAGATCCACTCGACGCTCGTGGTCGCGAAGAGGGCGGCCGCAACACCCTGGCCGAGGACGCCGGCCGCACCGTATCCGAGCTCGTTCATCGGCGCTCCTCCAGGAGTTCCACCGCCAGATCGGCGACCCGTCCGGAGGCGCCCGGAGTGCCGAGCGCCCCTCGGACCTGGCCAAGTCCCTGGATCTGCCGACGACGGGGCCCGGACTCTGGATCGAAGAGCGGAAGAAGGGCCGACGCCAGGCGCTCGGGCGTCGCGTCTCCCTGCAGCAGTTCCGGCACGACCCGCTCGCCCGCGACCAGGTTGGCCAGAGCGACGTGCTCTACCCGGACCACGCTTCTCGCGATCAGGTAGGTCAGCGGATGCGTACGGTAGGCCACGACGAACGGTGTTCCTTCGAGGGCTGTCTCGAGGGTGGAGGTGCCCGACTTCACCAGAGCGACGCGCGCGTTGTGGAGCAGCGCGCGGGTGTCGTCCACGACCGGGATCGCCGCGCCCGACAGTCGCCCCTCGGACACCGACGAGGCCCGTCCGATGACGGGCTGGACCTCGGGCAGCGACCGACGCACTCGCTCGGCTGCCGCAATGAAGAGGTCGAGATGACGCTCGATCTCCTGGCGTCGGGACCCCGGTAGCAGCGCGAGGATCGGGCGTGAGGGATCGAGGCTCCAGCGCGAGCAGAACGACTCCAGGTCCGCGACGGTGTCGGGCCGCTCGAGGAGGGGATGGCCGACGAAGCTCACCTGGGCTCCCGCCCCCTCCAGAAGCTCGACCTCGAACGGAAGGATGACCGCGACCCGGTCGGCGTACTCGGCCAGCTTCAGGGCCCGGGCGGCCTTCCACGCCCACACCTGGGGCGAGATGTAGTACAGGACCGGCAGCTTCCGATCGTGGGCGGCGCGCGCGATCCTAAGGTTGAAGCCCGGATAGTCGATCGGGATCACGAGGTCCACCTGGTCGAGCAGTCCCTTCACACGCCGCTCCAGGTCGCGGAAGAACCGGAGGTGGCGGACGACCTCGGCGAAGCCCATGACGGCCAGCTGATCGAGCCCCGCCAGGAGCTCCACTCCTTCGGCGGCCATATGTGGCCCCCCCATGCCCGTCATCCGCACATCGGGCAGGCGCGCGCGCAGGGCCCGGGCGACTCCGGCACCATGATGGTCTCCGGACGCCTCACCCGCGAGAAGGAGGACGCTGGGCGGCATCGGCTCGCTCATGTCACGGGCGCGACCCGGACTCCCGGGCGACCACGCGCTAGAACCGCCAGCCGAGGTACCAGATCAGGACGATCACACCGACGAGAAGCGCGAGCAGGCGCCCCGGGGGCATGCCCTTGCGGGCGTCGATGAAGTGCTTCTTCCGCCTACGCCGGACGTGTATGAGCGACATGAGACTCGATCCGTTCCTGAATGGCCAGCGCGACGGACAGGGCGGAGCGGCCGTCCTCACCCGTGACCAGAGGTTTCCCCGCGCCCCGTATCGCATCGCGGAAGTTCTCGAGCTCCCTCCGCAGGGGCTCTGCACCGTCTCCTTTCAGCGGGACCCGCTCCACGACCTCCTGCAGATCCACGGCCGTGAGCCCCTCGGGCCTGCGCCCGTCGAAGGCGGGCAGGTCGCGCTTCAGGCGCAGGAACTCCCCCGAGCCGTCGGCGAGGTTCAGGCTGAGATAACCGGAGCGCTGGAAGATCCTGAGCTTCCTCATCCGCTCCAGGGACACCCTGCTGGCCGTGAGGTTGGCCACAGCCCCTCCCCCGAAGGTGAGCCGGGCGTTGGCGATGTCGATGTTGGGCGTCAACACCGGCACGCCCGCCGCCGCGATCTCCTCGATGGGGGTACCCACGAGGCTTCCGACCAGATCCACATCGTGGATCATGAGGTCGAGCACGACGGCCACGTCCGTGCTCCGTTGCGTGAACGGAGCCATCCGGTGGGATTCGACGAAGAGCGGGTGATCGAGGTGCGGCTCGGCCGCCAGGACGGCCGGGTTGAACCGCTCTACGTGACCGCACTGGACGAACGTGTCCGTCGCCCTTGCCTGTGCGAGGATCCGATCCGCGGCGCCGAGGTCCGGCGCCAACGGCTTCTCCACGAGCACCGGCTTGCCTCGCGCCAGCCCGGCACACGCGACCTCCTCGTGGTGGATCGTCGGAACGGCGACCACCAACGCGTCGGCATGGTCGAGGAGGTCCTCCAACCCGTTCCGCGTCGCAACCCCGAGCTCACGGCTCACGAACGCCGCGCGTTCGGCATCCGTGTCGTGGATTCCCGCCATGACCACGCCATCGAGGGTGGCCAGAATGCGCGCGTGGTGAAAGCCGAGCGCGCCGACGCCCACGACCCCGATGCGGGGCTTGTCCACGGAGCTCATCGAGATGTCGCCATCAGAAGTTGGACGAGAGGTCAGAGTGTGATGCCGCGCTCGCTGTTCCGGATGAACTCCAGCAGGTGGCGCACCTCGGGAATGGTGGTGACTTCTTCCTCGGCCCGCGCTACGGCCTGGGACACGTTCAGGTTCGACTGGAAGAGCACTCGATAAGCCTGTTTGAGCGCCTTGCGGACCTCCGGAGAGAAGCCCCGCCGCTCCAGTCCGACGGAGTTGAGACCATACAGCTTGGGCGGGTTCCCCGCCGCGCGACAGTAGGGAGGCACGTCCTGGGTGATCCTCGAAGCCCCTCCGACGAACGCATGCGCGCCGATGCGCACGAACTGGTGAATCGGGGTGAGCCCGCCGACGATGACCCAGTCCTCGATCACGACGTGGCCGGCCATGTTGACCGAGTTCGACAGGATCACGTGGTTCCCCAGCTCGCAGTCGTGGGCCACGTGGCTATACGCCATCAAGAAGCAGTCGCTGCCCACGACCGAGCGTCCCGACGCCGAGGTCCCACGATTCAACGTGGCGTACTCCCGGATCACCGTACGGTCTCCGACCTCGAGCACCGTGCGCTCCCCCTTGAACTTCAGATCCTGAGGGTCCGTGCCCAGGACGGCCCCGTTGGCGAGGCGGCAGTCCTCGCCGATCGTCGTGTCGCACTCCACCAGGACCCGGGGACCGATCTCGGTGCCGTCTCCGATCGCCACACGGGGGCCGATGATGGCCCACGGGCCCACGACCACACCCTGGCCCAGCTCCGCGTCCGGATCGACCAGGGCCGTCGGGTGAATGAGGGTCTCGGCCCGCGTTTCCGTGGTGGCTTCATTCATTTGTCCACGATCCTTGCCATGAAATCGGCTTCGGCGACCAGGGCTCCGTCCACGAACCCTTGGCCTCGCATCTTGCACGTGTGTCGCCGGAGTTGGACCACCTCCAGCTCGAATACGATCGTATCTCCAGGCGTCACCGGACGCCGCCACTTCACGTTGTCCATGGTCATGAAGTAGACCACCCTCTCCTCGGGGTTCTCCGTCTCCTCCATGAGGAGCAGCCCGCCCACCTGGGCCATGGCTTCGATGATGAGAACGCCGGGCATGATCGGGTGCCCTGGATAGTGCCCCTGGAAGAAGGGCTCGTTGATCGTGACGTTCTTCACGCCCACGATCCGCTTTCCCGCTTCGAAGTCGATGATCCGGTCCACCAGCAACATCGGGTACCGGTGCGGCAGGTACTGCATGAGCTTGGCCGCATCGACGATCGGCATTCGGCCCCCGGACCGGCGAATGTGCACCGCCAGCGCGCGTGCCAGCGCCACGTTACCACTGTGGCTGGGCCGCTCTGCCACGATGTGGGCATCCAGCCGCGCACCCAGGAGCGCGAGGTCCCCGATGACGTCGCCCACCTTGTGACGCAAGAACTCGTCCGGAAACCGCAGGTCGTCGTTCAAGACCCCGTCCCCGTCGAGGACGACGGTGTTGTCCAGCGACGCTCCGAGGGCCAGTCCCCGTGAGTGCAGCGTCTCGGCGTCGGCTTTGAACCCGAACGTGCGCGCCGGGGCGATCTGGGCCCGAAATTCGTCGCACTCGGCCCGGAAGGTGCCAAACATCCGGCCGATGGCCTGGTGGGTGAAGTCGATGGTCGCCGAGACGCGCAGGCCCTCTCCCGGTGTGGCCACGTACGATTCCTGGCCGTCACCGGTCACCGTCAGGGGCTCTCTCACGGTGATGATCCGCGCGTCAGCTCCCAGCTCCTCGAGGCCGGCCTCGTCGATGGCCCGGACGTAGTCCTCGAAGCTCCCGTCCCGGATCGGGATCTCGGGTCCTTCCAGGTCCACGAGGACGTTGTCAACGCCGAGCGCGTAGAACGCGGCCATCAGGTGCTCAACGGTCAGCACTCGGGCCTCTCCGGAGCCCAGGGAGGTTCCGAGCTCGGTGCCCATCACGTTGTCGAGTGTGGCGGCTACTTCGGGTGCGCCCTCCAGGTCGGCCCGCCGGAATCGGATTCCCGAATCGGCGGCCGCCGGGTGGAACGTCACGCTTGCGGCCTGACCCGAATGGACCCCGACACCCTGAAGCGTCGTTTCCCTGGCGACGGTCCTTTGTTTCGCGCGGCTCATGCGCCTCTCTGAAGGGGAAGTCACGCACCCGGAAACGGCTGCGGGGCGCGCTCTGGAACCAAAACCAATAAGCTAACCATGCCCGCGCAGCGCATCCACCGCCTTCTCGAGGGCCTTGACCCGCTCGAGAAGGCGGGGCAGCCGCTCCACGTGGGCTCGCGTGCGGAGGTACTCCCGGTTCGGGCGTGCCGGGTCCCCCGCCACCGTCGCTCCGGCGGGGACGTCCCGCATCACCCGGGCCGCCGCCGCGATCTGGGCGCCGTCTCCGATCTCGAGGTGTCCGATCACGCCCGCCTGACCTCCCAGGAGCGCACCCTTTCCGATGCGCGTGGATCCGGCCACCCCGACCATCGCGGCCATCAGCGAGAGCGCTCCGACCCGTACGTTGTGACCGAGCTGGATCAGGTTGTCGAGCTTGGAGCCCCTGCCCACGACGGTGTCGCCGATCGATCCCCGGTCCACCGTCGTGTTCGCGCCGATCTCGACGTCGTCCTCGACGACGCAACGCCCCACGTGCGGGACCCTGCGGTGGCTACCGTCCTCGAATGTGTAGCCGAACCCGTCCACGCCCAACTTCGCGCCGGCATGCACGATCACGCGGTCGCCCAACGAGGTACGAGGATAGAGCACGACATGAGGATGCAGAGTGCACCGGCTTCCGAGACGCGCGTTTCTTCCCACGACAACGTGGGCCGCGATGCTGCACCCGTCTCCGATCTCCGCACCGTCCTCCACGACGGCGTACGGCCCCAGGCGCACGTCCTTCCCGAGCCGTACGCCCTCACCGACCACGGCCGTGGGATGGATCCCGGCTTCGACCGGCTCGGGGGGGTGGAGATGGCGCAAGAGCGCGGCAAGAGCGCGATGCGCGTCGTCGACGACCACCAGGGGAGTCCGGCCTTCCACAGCGGCCTCCAGGTCGGCGGAGACGAGGAACGCCCCGGCCCGGCTCTCGGGGGCGAACCGTACGTATCGCCTCGCGGCGAGGAGGCCGAGCTCGTCCGGTCCGGCCTCGTCCATCGGAGCGACGGTCCGGACGCGCACGGCGGCGTCACCCACGAGGCGGCCTCCAACAACTTCGGCGACCTGCCCAAGGGTCAGCATGGGGGCACCCATGAACGAACCTCCATGAAAATGGAAGAGCCCACAGGCGCATCCTCTGGCGCCTGTGGGCCTCTCACACGAAGATGTCTCGACCGATCGGTTAGCGGATTCCCCCGGTCCCGCCGGACCCGGTGCCCCCGGTCCCGCTGGACGTGGGGGCCGACTTGAGCCGACGAATGACTTCCTGCGTCAGGTCGAGCGTGGAGTCGGCCGCGATGATGGAGCCGGCGGCGACATCGAGAATCAGGGAGTAGTGTCCCTCTGACCGCATGTTCTCGATGATGCCCGAGATCTTGTCCATGATGGGCTGGATCAGCTCCTGGCGCCGGCGATTCGCCTGGTCCTGCAGCGCCTGGTACTTCTGCTGGTACTCCTGCTGCTTCTGCTGGAGCTCCTGCTCACGGTTCTTCTTCGCCTCGGGCGAGAGCGTGAGCTGCTGCTGATCGAGCTGTTGCTGCATCTTCTGCAACTCGCCCTGGAGTTGCTGGACCTGGTCCTGGTAGCCCTGGAGGTCCTTCTGGTACTGCGCCTCCGCATCTTTGGCTCCGGGCGCGGAGGCGAGGATCTCCTGGGAGTTTATGAACCCGATCTTGGGCGTCTGAGCCTGCGCGACCCCCGCGACCAGCAGGAAAGCGAGGACGAAGGGGACGAACGCGATACGTCGCATGTATTTCGGCTCCGTAGTGATGCTTGCGGATATCAGATGGAAACGGCCAACGATTATTAGGCCGCAAACGCCTGCAGGTTCCCGTGTTCCATCGTGTTGCGGCCTCATTCCTGCCTCAGTACCCGAGGCTTCTCCCGGTCCCCTGCCCCATGCGGAAGTGAAGCTGCCAGCCCGGCACGTCTTTGTCGAACCCGTACGCGTAGTCGAGCCCGATCGGTCCGAACGGCGTGACCAATTGAACGCCGATCCCGGCTCCACGGAAGAGCTTGGTCGGGTCGAAGTCGCTTGGCTGCCGATACACGTTCCCGGCGTCGTAGAACGTGGACAGAGAGATCTGATCGGTGAGGCGCAGCGCGTACTCGGCCGTGAGGCTGAAGAACGCGTTCCCGAGCCGCTGAATGTCCGAGATGCCCCTCGTGTTCTGGGGATAGTAGCCCAGCGGAGTGATGGTGGTCTCGTTGTAGCCTCGCAGCGGCTGCCCGAACTGGACTCCACCCATCCAGAAGCGGTCGAACGGGAAGGCCGCGGCGTCCCCGAAGATCGCCCCGCCCTTCATGCTCAGGCCGAGCGCGAAGCGTACCGGACGACTCCCCGGCTTGCTGCCGCCGAGCTGGCCGACCGGGACCCACCAGGTTCCCTCCACGAGGGTCCGCGTGAAGTTGCCGTCACCGCCCAGGATTCCACCGTTCGTTTCGACGGTGATGCTCTGGCGCGCGCCCACGGTCGGGAAGAGTGGATGGTCCAGGGTGGAACGTACGAGCGACAGCGAAACCTGGCTCTGCACGCCCGGAGGCCGGCCGAAGAGCGAGGCGTCCGAGGCGTTCTCGAAGAGCTCGTACTTCGTGCGTGAGATCGAGTACCCGAGGAAGAGTCTCGTCCACCGTGATTGGGGCCATGGGACGCCGAAGCGTACGCTGGTACCGATGCGCTTTCTCCGGCCGGTCGAGAACTGGTAGAACCGGTCCATCGAGTTGAACAGATTGAACGACCCCGACACCCGGCTCTGGAAGAGCGAGGGGTCCGAGTAGCCCAGCTCGAACGTGTTCAAGTACTTCCCGAAGTCCCACCGGATGCTTCCCGACTTGGCCTGGCCGAAGAGGTTGGGCTGTTCGTACCCCAGGAACCCCGACAGGCCCACGCCGCCTCCCACCGAGGTGCCGAAGTTGATCGAGCCGGTCTGCTTCTCCTTGACCTTGAACGTGATGTCGACGTCGCCGTTTTCCGTAGGCTGAATGTCGGGTAACGGAAGGGGTGTCTCGAAGAAGCCGAGCGACGAAATGCTCTGATAGCTTCGCAGGACCCGGTCCTGACTGTATACGTCGCCCGGAAGGACCGCGATCTGGTTCCGGATCACACGATCGTAGGTGTAGTCGTTTCCCTCGATCGAGACCCGGTTCACGATCGCAGGCGAGCCCTCGCTGATCCGCCACTCGGCATCGACCGTCGGAGGCTCACCCGGCGTCGCCGGCGGATTGCGGTGGATGATCGGGTTGGCCTGGACGTAGAGGTAGCCCTCGTTGGCGTACAACGAGCGGATCTGCACGAGCGCGTCGTTGAACGCCTGCTCGTCGAAGACCTTGCCCTCCGCGTTCGACTCGCCTCCTCCCTTCAGCCCCAGAGACTGGAGGAGCCCTCCGCCCTGCTGCTCGTAGTAGGCACGGAGCTGATCCGTCGGGAACCGGCTGTTGCCCTCGATCTTGAAGGAATGGAGCAGGTACTGCGGGCCCTCGTCCACCGCGATCTCGGCCCGTGCCTTGCCCGTCTGCGGATCCACGACGACCGTGTCCGAGACGACCTTGAAATCGAGGTATCCCTTCGAGCGGTAGAGCGCGGGAATGTTGTCGCTCAGATCGCTCTTGAAGTCGGTGTTCTCGTACGAGCCCGTCTTGAACCAGAGGAAGCCTTCCGGCTTTGTGCTCATGGCGCCGACGATTTGATCGTCGGTGAGCGCCTTGTTCCCGGTGACGTCGACCTGGGCGATCGTGACGCGGTTGCCCTCGTCCACGTCCAGGATGAGGTCGATCTGGTTCGGATGGTCGGGAACGGACTCCCGCTTCTCCGAGATCGACGCGAACGGGATGCCCTTCTTCGCGAGCTCCTTGTGGATGAAGTTCTGCGCGTCGAGGATCTTCTGGGGATCGTATGGCGCTCCGTTCTTGAGGCCGGTCGTGTCACGCACCTGATGGGCCGAAGCGTGCTCCAGCCCCTGGATCGTGACCGTCCTCATCTCCGGCTGCTCCTGGATCTGGACCACCAGGATGATCGGAGGGGTCGTGCCGAGGGCGTGGAGCTTCACGTCCTTGATCCAATGCGTCGCGTAGAGGCTCTTCAGTCCCTTCTGAAGGTCCCGGTACGTGACGTCGGAGCCCGGCTGGATGCCCAGCGACGTGAGCACGGTCTCCCGCGTGAGGTGATGAATGCCCTCGATCGCGATCGAGTCGATGTGCACCGGTGTCTGAGGCTGATTGCCCTGCTGAGCCGTTGCGCGCATGGGCGCGATAAGCGCCATGACGCCGAAGAAGGCCGCCGCCAGCGCGGAGGCCTTCCCGGTTCCCATGGGCAGCGCCGCGTTTTTCCCGATCCTCACGTCTTCGTAGCCGTTCCCGCTCTCAGGGTGAGTCCGTTGCCTTCGGGGTCCTCATCCACCTCGATCTCGTCGCCGGCGGAGAACTCCGACACCAGTATCTTCTCTGATAGCGGATCTTCGAGATACCGTTGTATGGCTCGCTTCAGCGGGCGCGCGCCGAACTTCTCGTCGTAGCCCTTTTCCACGAGGAAGTCGATCGCCGGTTGGGTGAGGTGGATCGTCAACTCCTCTTCTTCGAGGCGCTTCCGAACGTCACCCAACAGGATGTGGACGATGTCGCCGATCTCCGCCCGCGTGAGCGGATGGAAGACGATAATGTCATCGACCCGGTTCAGGAACTCGGGGTTGAACGCGCGCTCGATCTCCTGGCGGACCTTGTCCCTCATGATCTCGTAGCTCGACTGCACGTCTCCGGACTGGAAGCCGAGGCCCCCGCCCTTGGTGATGTCGCGCGCGCCGAGGTTGGACGTCATGATCAGGACGGTGTTCTTGAAGTCGATGATCCGCCCGTAGTTGTCCGTCAGGTGCCCCTCGTCCAGGACCTGCAGGAGGATGTTGAACACGTCCGGATGGGCCTTCTCGATCTCGTCGAGAAGGACCACCGAATATGGACGGCGTCGCACTGCCTTGGTGAGCGCGCCCGAGTCCTCGTATCCGACGTAACCGGGAGGCGCGCCGATGAGGCGAGACACGGAGAACTTCTCCATGTACTCGCTCATGTCCACCCGGATGAGTGCTTCGCGATCGGCGAAGAGGAACTCCGCGAGCGCCCGCGCCAGCTCGGTCTTCCCGACGCCGGTGGGACCCGAGAAGATGAACGATCCGATCGGGCGACGCGGGTCCTTGAGGCCCGCGCGGCTCCGCCGGATGGCCCGGGAGATCGCCTCGATCGCATCCTGCTGGCCGACGATGCGCTTGTGGAGCTCGTCCTCCATGTTCACCAGGCGCTCGGACTCCGTCTGCCGGATCCGGGTGACCGGAATACCGGTCCACCTGCTCACGATGAACGCGACGTCTTCGGTGGAGATCTCCGGGCGGTGGCGCTTGCGCTCCTCCTCCCAGGCCTCCTGACGCTGACGGATCTCCTGGCCCAGCTCCCGCTCTTCATCACGCAGCTCGGCCGCGCGCTCGAAGTCCTGGTCGCCGATGGCCTCCTCCTTCTTCCGCGCGATCTCGGCGAGCTGCTCCTTGAGCTCCTCCACCTCGGGCGGCGGGACCTGGCTGGCGATCCGGGCCCGGGCGCCGGCCTCATCGATGACGTCGATGGCCTTGTCCGGAAGGAATCGGTCCGTGATGTAGCGATCCGAAAGCCTGGCCGCGACCTCCAGCGTCTCGTCGGGGATGACGATCCTGTGATGGTCCTCGTAGTGGCTTCTGAGCCCTTTGAGGATCTCGACCGTCTCATCCACGATGGGCGGATCCACGATGACCGGCTGGAACCGGCGCTCGAGCGCTCCGTCCTTCTCGATGTACTTGCGGTACTCGTTCAGAGTCGAGGCGCCGATGCACTGCAGCTCACCTCTGGCGAGGGCGGGCTTGAGCATGTTCGACGCGTCGATGGCGCCCTCCGCGGCCCCGGCTCCGACGAGCGTGTGGAGCTCGTCGATGAACAGGACCACGTTCTGGTTCTGCTGGATCTCGTTCATCACGGCCTTGAGGCGCTCCTCGAACTGGCCGCGATACTTCGTGCCCGCGATGACCGCCGCCATGTCGAGCGCGAGGACCCGGTGGTCCTTGAGCGACTCGGTCACTTCGCCCCGCGAGATGAGTTGGGCGAGCCCTTCGACGATCGCGGTCTTGCCGACTCCGGGCTCTCCGATCAGGACCGGGTTGTTCTTCTTTCGGCGACAGAGGATCTCGACCACCCGCTCGATCTCACCGGTCCTCCCGATGGTCGGGTCGAGCTTGTTCTGCCGCGCGAGTTCGGTGAGGTCTCGGCAGAAGTGATCCAGGGCGGGGGTCTTGGACTTCTTTTCGCCCGGCTTCGTGGTGCCCACCGATGAGGCCCCGGCCCCGATTCCCGCGGGCTCGGAGGGTGCCACGTCCGAGCCGAGGACCTTGAGCGTCTCGCTGCGGGCTTCTTCGAGTGTCACGCCGAGAGAGTTCAGGACCTGCGCGGCGATGCCCTTCTCTTCGCGGAGGAGACCGAGCAGCAGATGCTCGGTGCCCACATAGGAGTGGTTGAAGTCGCGGGCCTCGGCCATCGCGAACTCGAGCACCTTCTTGGCCCTCGAGGTATAGGGCAACTCGCCCAACGCGATGGTCGCCTTGCCCTTGCGCACCGACTCCTCTACGCGCTCGTGGATCTGGTCGAGATCGACGTTGAGGTTGGTGAGGACCGCGGCAGCGACCCCCTCGCCCTCACGGATGAGGCCCAGGAGGATGTGCTCGGTGCCCACGTAGTCGTGTTGGAGGCGAATGGCCTCTTCACGGGCCATCGCCAGCACCTTCCGCACCCGGTCGGTGAAGTTGTAGTTCATCTCCCCTCTCGGTGGTCGCGGGTTGCCTCAGGCGCGGTTGGAGGAAGCATCCTCGTCGGACTCGCCTGACGAGACATCTCCCTCGGTCGCGAGGACGCGCCGTACGTACGTCGCACGGTGCGCATCGCTTTCGGATGGTGGGAGGTCACGGCCCGCCGCCTGCTCAAGATGAGCCGGCTGGGTAAAGATCATCATCTTATTGAGCGTGTATACCCGTAGTCCTGGAAGGAGTTTCAGGCTCACTCCGAGCCGTACTCCGGACAACAGATTCATCAGTTCTTCGAACGAAAGCGCACGTGCGTAGCGGAGCAGGCCGTACGCCCTCCATATCTTGTCTTCGGTCACTCCCTGGGCGTCTCTAAGCAGGACCTGACGGGCTTGCGTCTCGTACTGGATCACCTGACGCACGATCTTGTCGAGATGGTCGACCAGGTCCTCTTCCGTCTTGCCCAGCGTGGTCTGGTTCGAAACCTGGAAGAAGTTGCCCACGACCTCGGAGCCCTCACCGTACAGACCCCGGAAGGTGAGGCCCACCTGGGTCAGGCCCTGGAGGACCTTCCCGATCTCCTTGGTCAGGACGAGTCCCGGCAGGTGCATGAGCACCGAAGCCCGCAGGCCCGTGCCCACATTGGTCGGACAGCTCGTCAGGAACCCGAACTCGTGATGGTAGGCGTAGGAGAGCTCCTGGCCGAGCTCCTCGTCGACCCGATCGACCATGCTCCAGGCTTCCTGCAGCCGCAGCCCCGAGACCAGGGTCTGGAGGCGGAGATGGTCCTCTTCGTTCACCAGCACGCTCATCGGGTCTCTCGAGCTCAGAAGCACCGCCGAGCCCTTGGCCGGGCCTCGTTTCTGGTCCCCGAGGAGCTCGCGCGTGATGAGCCGTCGCTCGAGAAGGATCCGGCGCGTGCGGGTCTCCACCTCCGGCACTTCGAGGAGCGTCCCGCCGTTCAGGCTTTCGGATCGCCTGGTGGAGTCCCGGAAGCGGCTCAGCACCGCCTCGCGGTCATTGACGCGGGCCCGTGGGCCGAATGCGTAACCCTGGAGGTTGCGAGCCAGGCGGACGCGCGTCGAAAGAACGATGTCGGCGTGCGATCCGCTCGCCTCCAGCCAGGTGAGACCGTAATCCGGGATGGTGGTCAGATCGTCCATGGGCTCACCTGGTGGGCTCGAGCGAGCGGATCTGGTCGCGGAGCCGAGCCGCGAGCTCGAAGTCCTCGGAGTCGACCGCGCGATCCAGCTTGCGCCGGAGCCCCTCGAGCCGCTTCTGCATCTCGTTGGCGGTAGGGTCCGGCTGCAGGTAGACCTTGCCGACGTGCTGGGTTCCTCCGTGGATGCGTCTCAACAGGCCGCGCAAGTGCGCCTCGAAGGTCGTGTAGCAGTGGGGACACCCCAGGCGTCCCGTCTCCCTGAAGTCGGCGAACGTGAGGCCACAGAACTCGCATCGCGCGTCCGACGCTCGCTTCTCGGTGACGGATTCCTCTCCCATCTGGGCGAGAAAATCCGTGAGCGGGAAGTTCGTGGGCTCCGGCGTGGTGTCGAGGCCCTTGGCCGCGGCGCACTTCTCGCAGAGGTGAGAAGTAGACACTTCGTTGTTCACGATCTGGGTCAACTCGACGACCGCATCACCGGAACCGCAGATGTCACAGACCATATCCCCTTCGTTCGCTCGTCCCGGACTTTTCCCTTCAGTGATCCGACTCCGATCGTCCCTACACCTCAGTCGCCGGTTGGAGCCGACCCCCCGCCAGAAGAAGGATCCGGTCGGCCCGGCGAGCCAGATCGCGGTTGTGGGTCACGATGACCATGGACAGCTGCCGTTCCGCCTCCAGGCGGAACAGGAGATCGTGCAGCCGATCGCTCGCTTGGGTGTCGAGGTTGCCCGAGGGCTCGTCCGCCAGGAGCAGCAGCGGCCGATTCACCAGCGCGCGCGCGACCGCCACCCGTTGCTGTTCGCCCCCCGAGAGCTGACGCGGCTTGTGCTCTTCCCGGTGGGTCACACCTACGGCATCCAGCAGCTCTCGAGCGGCCTCACGGGCCACGCGCATCTCGGTCCCCGCCAGAAGGGCCGGCATCATCACATTCTCCAGCGCCGTGAACTCCCTGAGCAGGTGATGGAATTGGAACACGAATCCGATGTGACGGTTCCGGATCAGTGCCAGCTCCTCGTCGGCCAGGCCGGCCACGGCCCGACCACCGACCAGCACCTCGCCGCCCGTAGGCCCGTCCAACGCGCCGAGAATGTGGAGGAGCGTGGACTTTCCCGCCCCGCTCGCGCCGACGATCGCGACCGCCTCTCCGGACTCGACGCGCAAGCCCACACCCTGCAGCACCTCGAGCTCGCTTCCGTCACCGCTCACGAAGCTCTTCCGCAGATCCCTCGCTTCGAGCGGAGCGCCGCTGGCCGTCGGCATCCGGGTGGCCTCACTCATGGCGAATGGCGTCCACGGGCTCGAGTCGCGACGCGCGGAAGGCCGGGTAGATCGTGGCGGCGAACGCCACCACGACACTGGCTGCGACGATGCTCAACACGTCGGTCCACTGGAGCGTTACCGGCAGGTGGTCCACGAAGTACACCTCCGGTGGGATCTTGATGAGTTGGTAGTGATCCAGAACCCATGACAGCGTGACGCCGAAGATGGTCCCGGCCGCAGTCCCGATGATGCCGATCCAGGCTCCCTGAAGAACGAAGACGCCGAGGATGCCCTTCCGGGTCATTCCCATCGCCTTGAGGATGCCGATCTCTCGGGTCCGGTCGGCCACCACCATGACGAGCGTGCTCACGATGTTGAACGCGGCCACGACCACGATCAGGAAGAGGATCAGCCCCATGGCCAGCTTCTCGAGCTTGAGGGCGCTGAAGAGCTCCCGATTCGTGGTCATCCAGCTGGTCACGTAGTACGGAAGGCCCAGGCGCGCCTGGATCGTGTCGCCGATCTCCGTCGCCATTCCCGGATCGACCGTACGCACTCCGATACCCGAGACCTGGTTCGAGTTCTCGATGCCCAGCAGCTCCTGCGCGGCGGCGAGCGTCGTGTAGGTGTTGCGGGTATCGTAGTCGTACATGCCGGTGGTGAACGTGCCCGTCACCTGGAACTGGCGCAGAGTCGGGGTGAGCCCGCCCATGATGTCCCGCTTCAGGTTCTCGAACGCCACGAGCACGATCGTGTCGCCCTTGAAGAGCTGCATGCGGTCGGCGAGACCACTTCCCACGAGCAGGGGTGGCAGCCCCGAAGCCGGTGTCTTCAGATCGAGCGCACCCTGAAGGATCTTCCGCTCCATCTCGGTGGGTGCGCCGCGCGTCGTGTCGATCGAGACACCGTACAGCTCCGCGGGCTGCGAGTAGTCCTCTCCGTCATCTCCACGGCGGACGAGCGACACCTCGGTCAGCACGAAGGGGGCCGCCCCGACCACGCCGTCCACCGAGACGATCGTGTCGAGCACCGGCTTCCAGTGGGCCAGCCGCAGGCTGGAGCCCTGCTCCAGAACCATGATGTGCGGCGTGGATTCGAGGATCTTCGCGCGCAGGTCGCCCTGCATCCCCGCCATGACGGCCATGACGACCACGAGGGCCGTGACGCCCACCGTCACACCACCGAGTGCGATCCAGGTGATGAGGGAGAGGAGCCCCTTCCGGCCAGCGCCGAGGTAGTGGCGCGCAATGTACCAGTGAAGCCCTTTCATGGCCGTGGGTCCCCTCCCTTCGGATCGCGTCTCACTCGTCCGACCTGAGGATCGGGAAGAGAATCACGTCCCGGATGGAGGATTGGTTCGTGAGGATCATGACAAAACGGTCGACGCCCATGCCGACGCCACCGGTCGGCGGCATGCCATACTCCAGCGCGCGGATGAAGTCCTCGTCGATCTGCTGAGCCTCGTCGTCACCGGCCGCGCGCAGCTCCGCCTGGGCTTCGAGACGCTGGCGCTGATCCAGCGGATCGTTGAGCTCGGAGAAGGCATTGAAGACCTCCATACCGGCGATGTAGAGCTCGAAGCGCTCGGTGAGCTTGGGATCGCCCCGCTTGGGCTTGGCCAGAGGGCTCAGCTCCCGTGGATGGTCGATGACGAACGTCGGTTGCACGAGGCCCGGCTCGACCAGCTCACCGAAGAGCTTGTCGATCAGCTTGCCGCGGCCGGCTCCCGCCGAGGTCCGGGATGGACAGCTCCTCGGCCCGACGGCGCAAGCTCGTCGTCGGAGAGCTCGCGTACGTCGTCCGAGAGCGCCTCGGAGAGGGCGTCGAGCAGGCGGATGCGCGGGAACGGCGGCTCGACAGCCGGATCGCGATGCTCGATCCGAAGGTGAACGGCCTCCGTCCCGAGCACGCGATCCACGACGTGGAGGACCATGCGCTCCACCAGGTCCATCTGGTCCTCGTAGTCGGCGAACGCCTGGTACCACTCGAGCATCGTGAACTCGGGGTTGTGGAGCCGGTCGATCCCCTCGTTGCGGAAGTCCTTGGAGATCTCGTAGACGCGGTCGAGGCCGCCGACGATGAGCCGCTTCAGGTAGAGCTCGTCGGCGATGCGCAGGTAACATGGTCCGATCGAGCGCGTTGTGGGTCGTGACGAAGGGCCGCGCCGACGCGCCTCCGTAGAGGGGCTGCAGCGCGGGGGTCTCCACCTCGAGGAAGCCTTCGGCGTCCAGGAAGGCCGCAGCTCCGTGACGATCCGGCCGCGGGTGCGGAACACCTCGCGGACCTCGGGATGGACCGCGAGATCGGCGTACCGTTGGCGGTACCGCGCCGCGGTGTCCGCGAAACCGGAATGGACCGTCTGCTCACCCGTCTCGGCGTCGGTTTCGACCTTGCCGAACGGAAGGGGCCGAAGCGACTTGGACAGGAGCGTCCAGGACTCCACGCGGATCGTGACTTCGCCCATGCGGGTGCGGAACACAGGGCCTTCGACGCCGATCCAGTCGCCGAGATCGAGCAGGTCCAGGTCCGTGAAGGACTGCTCTCCGAGCACGTCCATCCGGAAGTAGAGCTGGATCTGGCCGGCCGCGTTCTCCACGTGCGCGAACGCGCTCTTGCCGTGAGACCGCCAGCTCACGATCCGGCCCCCGACGCGAACAGGGGCCGTGGCTCCTCCCTCAGTGAGCGCGCCTTCCGCCTCGGAGGTCGTGAACAGCTCGATGGCCCGGGCGGAGTCGTGGGTCGGGTCGAAGTTGTAGGCGAACGCCTCGATGCCCCGCTCGTCGAGCGCGGCCAGCTTCTCCCGCCGGATCCTGAGCACCTGATTGAGGTCTTCCATGTCCCGCTCTTCGTCCTTCCTTTCGCTGAGGGCTTTCCCAGTCCGGAAGGGTGAGAGGTTGTCAGCGAGCAGCCCAGAGGGATGGGCTCCTAGCTCTTCGTCACGGCGCCGAACTCTTTGAGATACGCTTCGATGAACGGATCGAGATCGCCATCCATGACTGCCTGCACGTCGGAGATCTTCAACTCCGTCCTGTGATCGTTCACCATCGTGTAGGGCTGAAAGACGTAGGACCGGATCTGGTTACCCCACGCGATGTCGGTTTTCGTCGCCTCGAGGGCTTCGCGCTCCTTGTCCTTCTGCTCCTGGGCATGACGGTACAGCGCAGCGCGCAGCATCTTCATGGCCGTCGATCGGTTCTTGTGCTGGGAGCGCTCCTGCTGGCAGGACACGACGATCCCCGTCGGTTCGTGCGTGATGCGTACCGCCGAGTCGGTCTTGTTGACGTGCTGCCCTCCCGCTCCGGAGGCCCGATAGGTGTCGATGCGCAGATCGTCCTCGTCGATGTCGATCTCGATGTCGTCGTCGACCTCCGGGTACACGAACACGCTGGCGAACGAAGTGTGCCGACGCGACTGGGCGTCGAACGGTGAGATCCGCACGAGGCGGTGCACCCCCGCCTCGGCTTTGAGATATCCGTACGCGCTCTCTCCCTTGATCTCGAGCGTCGCGCTCTTGATGCCTGCTTCTTCCCCGGGCTGCAGATCGAGCATGCGCACCTCGAATCCGCGCCGTTCCGACCATCGCGTGTACATCCGAGTCAACATCTCGGCCCAATCCTGCGACTCCGTTCCGCCCGCGCCCGGGTGAATGGTGACGATCGCCTCTCTGTGGTCGTCCTCGCCCTGGAGCATGGTACGGACCTCGAGGTCGTCAACGCCCGCCGAAAGCTTGCGGAGCTCGGACGCCCACTCCCTCTCGAGCTCCTCGTCCGGTTCCTCTCGCAGGAGTTGAGCCAGCTCCTGGAGATCGGTGACCTTCTCTCGCAGCGTCGTCCACGGATCGACCCAGCCCTTGAGTCGATTGTTCTCCTCGATGGTCGCACGCGCCTTGTCCTGATGGTCCCAGAAGCCAGGTCGCGCCATCGCCTGCTCGAGGGTCTTCAACCTCTCCCGGCGCTGGTCGACGTCAAAGGTACCCCCTGAGCTCGAGGATCTTCTCCTCCAACTCGGCGAGTTCCTGCATCTGCTCGTTGGTCATTCGTATGTCCGGATGTTGTTTCGGTCGAAAAACGCACGAAAGGGGCCGCCCCTGTCGGACGGCCCCTCCGATTGGCCCAACGGACGGAATATACCTGTGCGGCGTGGAGCCATCAACGGCAGGGCGGCCGCGGCCGGGCCCGAGGGTTCAGAAGATCTGTTCGCCCTTCGCGAGGACGTCGTTCAGGGCGTCCGCCCAGTAGCTCGTGCTGTTGGCGATCTCATCTCCGATCTGATCCACGTATTCCCTCCAGGACTTGGCGATCTCGTCCTCGAAGTCAGCGCGGAGGGTTCCGGCGGCCAGCGCCCGCTCGTGGCGATCGGGGTTGTACATGATCATGTCCGAGACCAGGACACGGGCGAGGCGACGGGCCTTGTCGTGAGGATCGCGATGACCGAAGGTGAAGCCCTGAGGCGTCGCGGCAGGCGTTTCCGGCTCCGGCGGGGTCGCGGACTCCGGCGACACTTCTGCCTCGGGTGTCGCCACGGACCCCGGCGGAGCGTCGTACTCCCGCTGCACCTCGAACTCCGAGAGGGCCTCGGGCTCCGGTTCCGCTTCGTCCCCGGACGGGGCTTCGATCTCCGACTCCGTTGAGTATTCCACCTCGAAGGAGGGCGTGAGCTCGATCTCCTGCTCCACGGCACCGGTGCCTCCCATCACCGTGTCCGAGGTCTCGAAGCTCGCGGGCCATGCGGAGAGCGAGTCGTCCTCGACCGTCTCACGCATGTCCTCCATGGTCGACTCCACCGTTCCCATCGGCTCGGTCTCGATGTCCGAGGCGTCGATCTCCTCTTCCATCTCGAAGACCCATTCGTGGGTCGGGGGCGTCTCGACTGTCTCCGTCTCCGGCAGTTCGGGTTCGACTTCCACCGGGCCGCTCGACAACTCGATCTCGACCTCGTGCGGGAAGGTCCGGTCGGTTTCGAAGGTCTCCTCCGTGGGCTCGGGGGCGTCTTCTTCGGGCCCGAAACCGGAGGGAGCCTCTTGGGCGACCGGCGCTTCCGCCGCCGCCTCCTCGACCTCGGGCTCCTCGACGACCGCCTCTTCCGCCACTGCCTCCTCGATCTCGGGCTCCTCGACGACCGCCTCTTCCGCCACTGCCTCCTCGATCTCGGGCTCCTCGACCTCGGGCTCCTCGACGACCGCCTCTTCCGCCACTGCCTCCTCGATCTCGGGCTCCTCGACCTCGGGCTCCTCGACGACCGCCTCTTCCGCCACCACCTCCTCGATCTCGGGCTCCTCGACGACCGCCTCTTCCGCCACCACCTCCTCGATCTCGGGCTCCTCGACGACCGCCTCTTCCGCCACTACCTCCTCGACCTCGGGCTCCTCGACGACCGCCTCTTCCGCCACTACCTCCTCGATCTCGGGCTCCTCGACGACCGCCTCTTCCGCCACTACCTCCTCGACCTCGGGCTCCTCGACGACCGCCTCTTCCGCCACTACCTCCTCGACCTCGGGCTCTTCAACGACCGCCTCTTCCGCCACTACCTCCTCGACCTCGGGCTCTTCAACGACCGCCTCCCGGGCGCCCGGGTCCTCTTGGGCCGGCCGTTCCACGCGGAATATCGCGCTGCACGCGCTGCAGCGGGCGTTCACCCCGCCCTCCGGGACCTTGGCCGGATCCACGGGGAACGAGGTCGCGCACGAAGGGCATTGGACCGTGATGACCATGTGGAGCTTCTTCAGCGTTCAGGTGGTGGACTTTGCCGGCTGTCCCTTCAAGCGGGATTCGGCCAGCATCTCCGCATCTCCGGCGGAAGCGGTCTCCAGAGTGGGTGCCTGGTGCCGCCGATCGACCACGTAGACCGAGCCGGGCAGCGTCTTGGCGTACGTCTTCATCTCACCCGCGAGCTCACTGATCTGTCCCGGGTGGGAGAACACCTGGAACTGATTGGTCACGACGCCGATGGACAAGGTCATCAGCGGAATCCTATGGATCTCCCCGCGGCGGTCCTTACCGAGAAAGTAGCCGGCTCGCCGGTCCTCCTCGGTGTACTGGTACGGTATGAGCTCGTCGAAGAGCCGGATGATGTCGTCGCAGGTCTCTTCGAGATCGCCGAGAGACACGTTGAAGATGAAGTCGTCACCCCCTATGTGGCCAACGAATCCTCCCGGAGCCAGTCCCCGGACCATGTCGCGCAAGATACGGGAGAGGAGGCGGATCACCTTGTCTCCGGAGGCGTAGCCGTACCGATCGTTGAACTCCTTGAAATGATCCAGGTCGGCATAGCAGACCGCGAACCGCTCGCCCGCTGACAGCCGATACGCCATGTCACGAGCGATGTGGTTCGTCCCCGGAAGCCTCGTGGTGGGATGTACGCTCACGTCCCGGTCGGCACGATTGAGGACCTGGTCGAGCCTGAGCTCCTTCTCCCGTTCCGGTAGCCCCTCGTGGATCACCTCGTCTGCCCCCGCGGCCAGGCACTCGGCCGCCAAGCTGGTTTCGCCTCCGGGAACGAGGGCCACGAGCGGGACGATGCCCGTGAACGCGTCCTGCTTCAGGCCCCGCACCAGATCCAGGACGGTATCGGGGTCCGAACCCGTGTTGACCACGAGGCACCGCGGGAAGGTCCGGTTCAGCAACGCCCGCACGTCGTCGGGGTCGAGCACGGGCAAGACGACCAGCCCGTGCTCGACCCCGAAACGCGCGATGAGCGGGGACGGATCTGGGTGGCCCGGCCCGAAATAGAGGACGGTTCGTTCCGAAGTCATGCGACCTCGCGCAGGGGGGCGTGCGCAAGCCAAAAGGTTACCGCGCCGCCAAGGACGGTGTCAAACTATGCTACCGTCGAGCTTACGCACCAGAAGGAAGTCCACATGCCGCTCTTCCTTGTCCACTCGAACCACCTGTACGCGCACGCGATCCCCGATCCGATAGCTGCGCTTTCCGCGCGTTCCGCGCAGCGCGTAGGCGCCCTCATCGAGACGATAGAAATCGTCGCGCAAGCTGTTCACATGGACCAACCCGTCGACGAAGTAGGCGTCCAGGGTTACGAAGAAGCCGAAGGCGGTTACACCCGACACGCTCCCGTCGAACTCGTCGCCAAGGTGTCGTTCCATGAACTCGACCTTCTTGAGCGCCACCGAGTCCCGCTCCGCGTCATCCGCAGCCCGTTCGCGGGCGCTCGCCTGCTCCGCGACGCTCCTCAACTCCTCGGGATCCCATTCCTCCGCCGGACGCTCCTGGACGAGCGAGCGTACGACAGCCCGATGCACCACGAGGTCGGGATAGCGGCGGATCGGTGACGTGAAGTGGAGGTAGGCGGTGGAGGCGAGGCCGAAGTGGCCCAGGTTCTCCGGGTCGTACCTGGCTCTCCGAAGGGAGCGCAGGACCACCATCGAGACGAGGGCTTCGTAGGGACGTCCCCGAACTGCATTCAGGAGCTTCTGGACATCCCGGGGCCCCAGGGACCTTTTGCGCGCGAGCCGGTGACCGAACTGTCCCAGAAATTCCTCGAGCTCGGCCACGCGTTCCTTGGTGGGTGGCTCGTGAACCCGGTACAGCACCGGGAGCTCACGTCTCGCAGTGTCGGTGGCCACCACCTCGTTGGCCAGAATCATGAAGTCCTCGACGAGGCGATGGCTCTCCAGGCGCTCGACCTTCTGGATGTCGAGCGGGATCCCATCATCGTCCAGGATCACCCGCGCCTCCGGAAGGTCGAGATCGAGCGCGCCCCGGGCGGCCCTTCGTTCGCGGATCGCCCTCGCCAGATCATCGAGCCGACGCAAAGCGTCGTCCGTCTCCGCGTTCACCGAGCGTCGGCCGTCCAGGACCCCTTGGACCTCTTCGTACGAAAGCCGATGGCGGCTGCGGATCACCGTGCGCTCGTACCCCCGTTCGAGAACCTCACCGGTGGTGTCCATCGTCAGGAACACGGACACCGCGAACCGCTCCACGTCGGGGCGAAGAGAGCACACGTCTCCCGAGAGGCGCTCAGGGAGCATCGGGATCACCCGGTCGACCAGGTAGACGCTCGTCCCGCGGGCCATCGCCTCTCGATCGACCGGCGCCCCCCTCGGGACGAAATGGGCCACGTCCGCGATGTGGACCCCGACCCTCCATCGTCCGTCCGGGAGTGACTCGACCGACAGCGCATCGTCGTGATCCTTCGCGTCGGCTGGATCGATCGTGAACACGAGCAGATGCGTGTGGTCGGTTCGCCCTTCCGAGGAGGTCTCCAGGGTGGCGGCCGCTTCCTCGGCGGCGCGTAGGACGTCCGCGGGGAACTCCAGCGAGAGCCCATACCCGTGCGCGACAGCCAACACGTCGACGCCGGGCTCAGAGAGTTGGCCCAACACCCGCTCGACGTCTCCCTCGGGCGCCAGTGTGCCGTCGCCGTAAGAGACCAGCCTCACCACCACGACGTCGCCGTCCTCGGCTCCACCCTCCTGTCCGGGAGTGATGAGCACGTTGCGGGACATCCGTTTGTCGAGCGGAACGACGTAGGTGAAGCGCGTTCCCCGATGTACCGTGCCGACCACGGTGCCGCGAGCTCGCTCGAGGACCTTGATGACGCGGGCGACGGGACTGCGACCCCGGGGACGAGACTCGATCCGGACCACGACCCGGTCTCCGTCCATCGCGGAGGCGACGTCCGCCGCCGGCACGAACACGTCCTTTCCCCCGTCGAGCGGTCGGACGAAGGCGTCGCCGCTGCGGGTCAGCGAGGTGATGCCCGCGACGAGGTCCATCGCGCCGGGCACGGCGTATCGGTTCCCCTTGACCCGGTAGATCTTGCCGGCCCTCTCCATGCTCCCGAGCAGGTTCTTGAAGCGGCGATAGTCCCGGGACGGAAGGTCCAGACTCTTCGCCAGGTCCTTGGGCTTCAAGGGACCCCGCCTGGATGCGTGGAGAGCCTCGAGGACGCGACGCTCCAACCCCTCCTGATCTCTCGTCATCTGGAAACCGGGATCCGTACGTGGGCCGTCCAGCGCGTGCCCTGGCCCGTCATCTCCGGCTGGATGGAAAGGTGGGAGGGCTCTCCGGGCTCCCGACCGGTGAGATAGGCGTCGGCGGAGCTGACGAGGTGGTTCGCGAAGACGGCGCCCAGAGCGATGGTCGCATGTCGAAATCCCCCGTCACTCTTGTCGATGAGGTGTTCGTACTCCGCCTGCGCACCGGGGGTCGAGCTCCAGTCCCAGAGGAATGACGGGCCGTAGGCGCGCGCTTGATAGTACTCCAGCGCCCGGGTGTAGGCCGGGTCGCCCTCGGAGACCGTTTGGCCGGGGGGAAAGTAGATGTCACGGGCAAGTGCCCAGACGGCACCGTTGAAGGTCGTCGGATCCAGCTCGGGTTGGGTTCCGGGACGCAATCCGTCCTGATCGTAGCTACCCGACCGCCTCCATTTGGTGAGCGCCTCGTAGTATGCCCAATCTCCGTCCTGCCGGGAAGACGTATGGACCCGAGCGATGGTCCACGCGAAATCACGGTACCGGGCCCTGTATCGTCTTCCCTGAGCCTGCTCCGCCAGGTGAACCGCCCAGGCCGTCGCCTCGACGGCCAGGTACATCCATGCGCGGCCGCGGCCTTGCCGATACTGTCCCGCCCCGGGCAGCGCGAGGGACAGGAGCGCCGCGCCGAGCGAGGCGTCCGCTTCGTCCGGGAGAGGCGAGACCGCCGTCGACGCCACACCCGCCGAATCCACCGGCAAGACTGATCCATAGGCGGGCCCCTGGGCTGAGCCGCAGCGCGCCCAGACGGCCAGAAGGAGCAACGTGAGAGACGCGCTCTTCCCGCAGAGCGGCATCAGAAATCGACTGCGAAGGTGACGAATACCGGCTCGGTTTCACCCGTGAGCGTCGAGACTGCCAAGGACTTGGCAATGGAGAGGTCGAAGCGCTCGTGGTGGAGCCCGAGCCCCACCCGGGCTCCGTTCTCCTGGTCGAGATCGCCGACGACATATCCGGCCCGCAGAGCCAGACGATCCGTGCCCCCTGCCGTGAACTCCGAGCCCAGATAGACCGAGGGAGATCCCGCGTCTCGCATTCTCTCCTGCAACTCGACCGTCACCCATCCGTTGAGCTGGTCGGTGTCGAAGAACGAGTTGACGACGTCGTAGGCCACGGCGACACGGATGCGGGTGGGCAGCGGATCGGCCTGCTCCGCGTTACGGACTTGCAGGCGCGGTCCGAGGTGCGCGATCGTCGCTCCGATCCGGAGCGGCAGATCGGTGCTGTCGCCCGGCACGAACTGGATGCCTCCGTCGATCGCGTAGGTGGTCGCGGTGATCCCGGCGTCCGTGCATAGCCCCCGGCACGAGAAGCGGAACTGTACGAGCTTCAGGTTCAGCCCGAGGTTGAGCCGGCTCCCGAGTCGTGCGGCCGCGGAGGCCACACCGAGATGGTTGCGGACCGAGATCGTGCCGAGGTCGTTACCGTCGGCGTCACGGAGCTCCTGGCTCCCGCCGTCGAGCAGGAAATACGAGAGGCCGATCGTTCCCACTCCGTTGCGAACGAGGAGCGCCGAGATGGCCGTTGCCGGCCCGACCGGGTTGTCGCCGCGGAAGAGAACGATCTGGCTGTGACGCACGCCAGCCAGGCCGGCCGGATTCCAAAACGCGGACTCCGGCCCCTGGAGCGCGGTCATGGCGCGTCCCATGGAGACCGCACGCGCTCCCACGGGGAGCAAGAGGAAGAGCGCCCCCTCCGTGGAGGATGGGTCGTTCCCCGAAGGCGTCCGCTGCTGACCGGTCACCGGGGTCGCCACCAGGACCGCGAGGGTGCCGGCGAGCAGCAGGGAGGAGAGGTTATGAGTCGCGCGCATCGTCATCTTCGGGGATGCGAAAGCCCAGCCGTCCGAGATGACTCCGGTTCTTTCGCCACGCCTTGAGAGGTTTGACCCAGAGATCCAGATACACATGGCGTCCGAGAAAGTGCTCGATCTTGGCCCGCGAGGCCTGTCCGAGCTCCCGGATCGCGGCGCCTTTGGCGCCGATCAGGATGCGCTTCTGCGAGGGACGTTCCACGTAGAGGTTCACGTGGATGTAAATGGGATCCTGCTCTTCCCTGAACTCTTCCACCTGGCAGAAGACCGAGTACGGGATCTCCTCGTGGAACCGCTCGAAAACGGTCTCGCGTACGAGCTCCGCCACGAAGAAGCGGACAGGTTCGGAGGCGACGTCGTCGGGTGGATAGAGGAACGGACTCTCCGGAAGGTCGTTCTGGACGGCCAGGAGCAGCGCCGGGACGCCCGTGCCGTCGAGGGCGGAAATCTCGTGCAGATGCGCATGCGTCCGGCGCGTCAGCCACTCCGACCACTCGTCCGCGAGCGCGGGCGGGGCGATGTCGATCTTGTTGAGCGCGGCGTGGAGCGGCGCGCGCGCGTCGGAGAGCGCGGCCTCCAGGCGATCGGCGCCGCTGCGGTTCGGCGGGCGGGTCACGTCGATGACCGCCAGGATGACGTCGGCCTCGTGGATTGCCTCGAGTGCGGCTCCCAGCATGGCACGCTGGAGCAGGTCCGAGGCGTCCAGGAGCCCCGGTGTGTCCAGGAAGATGAGCTGCGCATCGTCGAGCGTGAGAATGCCCGTCACACGCTGCCAGGTCGTCTGGGCCTTGGCGGTGACGATCGAGAGATGTTGCCCCACCAGCTGGTTGAGCAGCGTGGACTTCCCGGCGTTCGGTCGACCCACCAGGGTCACGTAACCGGCGCGCGTGGGGGATTCCGAGGAGCGGTTCATGGACCGGAAGGTCGTGGACTGGCGCGGCGGCGGCAACGAGCGGTGTGTACGTTGGAACGCACGGCGCCCCCTGTCGCGGTAGAGAAGCGACAGGGGGCGCTGAGGTAGAGAGGTCGGCGGCGACGTACTCTCCCACCGGGCTTCCCCGGCAGTACCATCCGCGCTGTGGGGCTTAACGGCCGTGTTCGGGATGGGAACGGGTGTGTCCCCCACGCTAGAGCCACCGACCAAGATGGGTGCGGGCCGTTGAGCTACCGAACAGCTCGGGGCCCGTAGTAGTGATGTAAACAACGACAGCGGGGGTAGAGAGAGACGAGGAGGAGCCAAGTGAAAGAGGTGCGGCCTTCTGGCGATGAGGCCAACAAGGTGGGGAGGAAGCCGGTCAAGCCTCTCGGGCGATTAGTACGGCTCGGCTTCACGTGTTGCCACGCTTCCACCTACCGCCTATCAACGTGCTCGTCTCGCA
>CAVVTU010000016.1:0-19423 GCA_963751265.1 uncultured Gemmatimonadales bacterium
CAGCTTTGGCTCTCGTGGCCAGGCGCTCCGGTCGGTCGCCTCGCGACCGGCGTGGAACGGCTGGAAGCCGATCGGTCGCGGAGACCTCTCCGTGCCCCGTCCCGTCGTCGCCGGGCTCCGGCCCTTCCGATCGCCGTCTCGAACGCGGTCTCGAGACATCGCAGCGCGCCCGCACGGTCCAGGTGCCCTCCCTGTGCGAAGACGGCGGCGTCGGGCCACTCGCTCATGGCCTCCGCGAGGCGGTCGATCGTCTGGTTCAGCGATCCGGGCTCGACGAGCCGAACCCTCGAGGGATCCGTCGTGCAGGTGGCCACCGTGGCGGCCCCGCCGTGCGCCAGCACGACGACCGGCGCTCCACAGCCCATCGCCTCGGCCAGTGACGCGCCCCCCTCCTCGCGAAGTCCCGTGAACACGACCGCCTCGGCCTGCGCGTACACACGTGGCAGCGCCTCCAGCTCCACCCAGCCTTCGAAGGTCACTCGCTCGGCCAGCCCGAGTCGCCGACTCAGAGCCTCGAGGCGGGGACGTTCCGGCCCGTCGCCGACGATCCTGAGTCGCAGGTCGGAGGGCGCACGCGCGAAGGCTCGCAGGGCCAGCTCCGGACCCTTCCGGAACTCCAGCGGCGACAGGTAGAGCAGCTCGCCGCGCCGGGGAGCGCGCGGCAGCGTCGCGTGGTCAAGGAACAGTACATGGTTCAGGATCTCGGCCTTGTTCCGGACGGACCGCGGGAGTCGCGCCACCGTCTCGGGGTTCAGGAGCAGTCGGATGTCCACCGCTCGCCACGTCGCGCGGGTGGCCGGAAGCCAGCTCGCCAGGCGCACGGCCACGAGATCCAGGACTTCCGTCGGCAATCCGCGCCAGCCCAGGACGGGCCACAACCGGACCGGCGTGGTGACCGCGCCGCCGACCGGGCCCCAGACCCTGGGAGCATCGAGGGTGCGCACCGGGCTGGGCAGCCAGTAGGTGGCGTACGTAGCGTGGTGAACCGCGTCGAAGGGGCGTTCTTCGTGGAGCCGCGCCGCCACCGCACCCGCGCGCCGCATCCAGGCCATGTAAGACAGGAAGCGTCCGATCCGGAACCGGTTCGCGAGCCTGCACCAGGAGGGCTCCTCGACGGTCAGGTACTCGACCGAATTTCCCCGATGCTCGTCGACCCAGCGCCGCATGTTGTCCCGGTGGTCCGGTCCATGTAACACTACGGCGTCCGCGAACGACGCGACGGCGCGGCTCAGCCCCCAACCCGCGGCGCTCTCCGAGCCGCGGTACGGGTCGCACGCATAGGCGAACATCAGGACCCGCACCGCAGAATCCTTGCGCTCGAGGCACTCTTGCAGGCACTCCCTATCGCCGGGTCGGAGCCACGCTCCCGCTGGCCCGGTTCCGGTCGGCCCCCCTCGACCCCAATGCCGTGTCGCCTCGTGGCGCTGGCATGACGTCGGCGCGCGAAGCGCCGGGAGATCCGGGCCCCATGCTGACGTTCGGCGTCCTGAGCCGTCACATCGCGGCCTACCTGCCCGGGACCATCCTGCCGGCCCTGTTGAGCTTCCTGTTCCTGTTCGTCTTCACCCGCATCTTCGACCCATCCCAGTTCGGCCAGTACTCGCTCGTGCTCAGCGTGGTGGGCATGCTGACCGTGGCCACGGCCAAGTGGCTCGAGACCGGCATCAACCGGTACCTGGCCGCCGCCGTGGACGATGCGGCGGCCAGCCGCGTGGCCCACGGTGCGATCCTCGGCTTCGCGGCCGTCGCCCTCGTGATCATCGTCTCCGGCCTCGTCCTGGGATCGCTGCTCCACCTCTCCCCTTCCTGGGCGGGATTCCTCCTTCCCGCCACGCTCTTCTGGGCCGGCCTCACGATCTACGAGCCTCTCTCGGTCGTCTTCCAGGCCCAGATGCGCCCCGCAGCCTACAGCACCCTTCAGCTGGCGCGCTCCGTGCTCCGGTTGGGCCTCGGGCTCCTGCTCGTGCTCCTGGTGGCCCGCAGCCCGGTCTACCTGCTGTGGGGTGAAGCGCTCTCCCTGCTCCTCCTGATCTTCCCGGCCTGGCACGCCTCGGGCTTCGGCGCTCCCCGGTTCCTGCTGGATCGGCAGCTGCGTGACCGGGCCGTCCAGGTCCTCCGCAGCCTCGCGATCTATGGGGGACCCATGGTCGGCTGGTTCCTCGGTTCCCAGCTTCTCAATGTCGGCGATCGCTACGTGCTGCTCGCCTATCGGGGTCCGGCCGAGGTGGGGCTCTATTCGGCCAGCTACGACCTCGTGGCGCGCAGCATCAGCGTGCTGGCCATGCCAATTCTCCTGGCCGCGCATCCCCTGCTCATGAAGGCCTGGGGACGAGGTGACCGGAACGGGGCCGCCCGCTGGCTGGGCCATATCACCAGCCGCTTCCTCGTCATCGGCGGCATGGCCACCGCCGGAGCGTGGCTGTTCTCCAGTGACCTGGCCCGCTGGTTCCTGGGCCCCTCGTTCTTCGAGGGGCACCGGATCATGGCCCTGGTCGTGGCGGGCGTGGCGTTCTGGAACCTCGGCATGTACGTGCACAAGCCGTTCGAATTCCACGAGCGCACCCTCACCCTGTTCATCCTCAGCTTCACCGCGGCGGCGCTCAACCTGGGACTCAACGTGCTGCTCGTCCCTCGCTTCGGATACGTAGGTGCGGCGTATGCCACGCTGGCGAGCTACCTGGGCTACGTGCTCGTCGTCGCCATCCGTGGCCGGAGACTCCTGACGTGGTCCGTCCCCTGGCGGAGCGTCCTGCCACCCCTGGCCGTCATCATCGTGGGCACCGGAGCGATCTGGGAGATCCGTCGCGCGTGGCTGGGCCATTACAGCACTGACGTTTCCGGCGTCATATCGATGACGCTGTTCGCCGGATTGTCGGGGCTCGTTCTCCTGCGGATCACGCTGCGCAGTGGCCGGGAGAGCACCTGACCCGGAAGGCTCGAAGCCCGTATCCGTGGGACAGGACTCCACGCCCGGCTCCCGTGCTCGGGATCGGGGAACGGCCGTCCAGCTCAAGCTCAAGGCGGGCTCCCCGCTCCGACGAGATCGTCGTAGAGACACACGTAGTCTTCCCAGATGCTCTCCTGTCGGAAGTTCTCCAGGCACCAGGTGCGGCCCCGGGTGCCCATTCGGTGCGCCTTCTCCCCGTCTCGGCTGATGGCGACCATGGCATTCGCGAGCGCACCCGCGTTGCGGGGCTCGACAAGGACTCCCGTCCGGCCCTCGGAGATCGCGTCGCGGCAGCCCGCCACACGGGTCGCCAGGATCGGCACCTCCATGGAGCTGGCCTCGAGGATGACGTTGGGCAGCCCTTCCGTCTGGTCGTGCGAGGGGAGGATCAGCAGATCCATGGCCGCGTATGCGATG
The DNA here is from genome assembly GCA_963751265.1 of uncultured Gemmatimonadales bacterium. Taxonomy (GTDB): domain Bacteria; phylum Gemmatimonadota; class Gemmatimonadetes; order Longimicrobiales; family Gaopeijiaceae; genus SZUA-318. The sequence goes on from CAVVTU010000016.1 coordinate 3,365, forward strand.
CGCGGGTCCCGAAGGAAGCCCAGCATGTGAACCCGGGAATGCCGCCACAGCTCTTCCACTGCGTCCGAGACGGCCGGATCCACCTCGGGCGGTGCGAGGAGTAGAAGGTAGAGATTCTCCGAGCGGGCCGCGGCCACCCTCCACGCATCCCTGAGCTCCTCGACCCCCTTCTGCCGAGTGAGCCGACCCACGAATCCAATGACAAATCCACGCGCCGGTATGCCGAGACCCCGACGGAACTCCGTCCCCTGCTGTCTCAGGCTCGTAGAGCACTGGAACCGCTCGGTGTCGACGCCGTTCGACGACCCGCCGGACAGGATCACGGCGCGATCGGGCGGGCAGAGTCCCCTATCCAGGAACGAATCTCGTGTGCTCCGGCTCAGGAACACCACTCGGTCGGCCAGGTGACATGTCGCCCACTCGATGCAGGCGAACAACGCCCCCTTGAGGGGTCCCGGCGAGCTGCGGTTGATTCCATAGACGACATAGACCGTCGACGATCGGCCGAGAAGGCGGCCCAGAATCGTGCCGTACAGCCCGCCCTTTTTGGTCGAGCAATTGACCACGTCGATACGGCTCCGGATGAGTCGGCGGCCGAGCGTCCACAGGGAAACCAGGTCTCGGAGCGGGCGCACTTCGGGCCGCAAGTCGAATGGGAGTGAGCGGAACCCCCTCCCGACCTGCCGCCCTGCGGCTGCGATCATCGAGCTGACAGGCGACCTCGACTTCGAAGCCTCGGTCCACGAGGTAAGCGAGCTGTCCGTCCAGGTGGTGCTCGAGGCGGAAGGAGGTCGGCACCACGTACAGCACGCGACCCCGTGCTCCCTTGCGGTCCGTCTCGCGCGCACACTCCGCCAGCGTGCTCCCGCTCACGACGAAGCTCCCGCCCGCATCGACGCCGACTCGAGGCGCCGGAGGAGCCCGGCCAGCTCCTGCTCGATTCGCCTCCTCTCGTCGCTCGAGAAGTGCTCGGCGGCTCGCTGCCGTGCCGTCTCCATGATGGACCGGTCCGACCGGTCGTCCTCGACCAGGTGGCGCGGGGCCCGAAGGCGTAACTCCCTGACCGTCCTCACGAGCCCGAGGCGGCGGGCCAACACGTCCAGTCGCTCGCCTCCCCCGGCCACGAGATCCTCGTACCGAACGACCGTGACCCTGTCCGGATGTTCCTCCCGGAAGCCGAGGAATTCTCGGTGGATCGTCGCATAGAAGTCGACGAGGGAGTCGAGGTCCGCCCGTCGAAACAGATCCCACTTGCGACGAAATCCCTCGAGGTTCACGACTGGATCGCGATAGATCAGCACGAAATCCGCTCGCGGAAACGCTTGGTGAAGCAGGCTCGCACGCATCATCGTGGCGACGGGCCCCTTGTCAACGACTCGCGACCCGGGGTGGAACGCGACGGACCGGTACAGGGCCGTCAGGTCACGCTCGATCTCCTGGGCCGTCCATGTGGGCCGGGGACGGACCCGCTCCAGGTACTCGGCCGGAGACCGCAGGCTCGCCAGGCTCCGAACACGGAGAACCGAACGAGCCCTGACGTGGTGAGCGCTCTCCAGGACCAGGCCCGCGCACTCGTAGCTGCGCGCGAGCTTGAGCGCCAGAAAGGTCGTTCCGCTCCCCACCGCTCCCGTCACGAAGATCGGCCGGTACGACTTGCCGGAGTTGAGAAGTCGTCGACTCGCTCCGCCGATGGTCCGTCGGAGCTTCCAGGCGATGCGATCGCCGAGCGTAAAGTCTCGCATCAGCTTCCCGGAAGCCAGCGTGGAGCGGCGTCCATCCTCCGGCTCACAGACCATCCACTGCCGCGGCCCTCTGCGGCCTCCGCTCCGACCTCCCCGGCGACCGTCGCGGAGATCGCCACCGACATCCACGACAGCATCCCGAGCGCGTACACCGAGAACATGCTGACCGTGATGTTCTCGAACACGAAAGCCATCATCGCGCTGGTCGCCGCCAGGGCCAGCCAACGACGGTCACCCCGGCTCCGCCGCACGGCCCGCCACCCGAGCCACACGGCCGCCACCAGAAACAGGCAGAAGGCCACCAGACCCGTGAGGCCCAGCTCGAGGAGCACCTTCACGTACTGGCTGTCCGCTGCCGTGAGGACGTGCTGGTCTCCGGCGTAGGTCACCTGCACGCCCGCGTTCTGAAACGTGCCGGGACCGAAGCCATACAACCATCGTGGCCCGGACAGACGATTCAGCACTCCGGTCAGGAGAGCGATCCTATAGTATTCGGACGAGGCCTGGTTGACTTCCCCGCTCCCCAGCCACGGCACGTCCGCGACCTCCACCACAGCGTCGCGAACCGGACGGAGGTTGGCCGCCGCGATCAGAAGGCCGCCGGCCACCACCATGACCGCCGCGCCCGCCACGACGATCCGCAGGGGCCGTTCGATGGTCCAGAGCGCGATGAACAGTCCGGCCTGCATCAGGAGGGCGATGATCGGGCTGCGACTGATCGTGAGAAACGTCACCACGACGATCAGGCCCAGGAAGGCCCCGAGCGTCAGTCGAGCCCCGAAGCGGCTCGTCTTCCTGAGGTCGACCACGGCGAACGGGAAGACGAAGGTCAGGAAGCAGCCGAGAGCGATCGGATGATAGAATGTGGACCGAACCCGGAGCATGCCGGCCCTGAAGGCCGGGGCTTCACCCGGATGGAGGACGAGCAGCGGGTTCGTCTTGGTCACGAACTCGACCAGGGCGAACAGACACACGACCAGGGCGGCCACGTACAGGCCCGCACGCACTCGCCGCCAGACCCCCGGTCGCCTCAGCCAGTAGAGGAACACCGCGAAGAAGACGAGCTGGATGCCAATGTCGGCCAGGGAGTAGAAGCTCTTGACTCGATCGATGGACAGCAGAGACGACAGCAGGGCCGCCGCCGAGTACAGAGCCAGAGCTGCGAGGACGCCGAGCGGAGGACGAACGGTCCGCCGATCGCTGGCTTCCCGGACCCCGACGCCCGCACGTCGAAGGAGCTCCCTGACGGCCCACCCCAGGACGAACGCCCCGAGCACGATCCGGGTGGGCCCTATCCTGGGCAGACCCGCCGGGTGCACGGACAACTCCACGGGGACGAGGATCGCGACGACCACGACCGCCACCAGCATCCACACCGGCCTCACCACGGTCAGGCCGACGAGAAGCCCGAACAGCAGCAGGCCGCCCAGGACGAGCACCGGATTCAAGGTGGCGGCTCGTCGCTCGAGTCCCCACTCCACGGCCTACAGGAGGCCATGGTCCACCTGGTATCTGTGTACGATCTCGATTCCCTCCCTCAGGCTGGTGCGGGGCTCGAAGAAGCGTAGCATGCGCGACGGATCTCCCACGCGCGAGAACACGCCCTCGGGCCTGTCGGGGTCGTTGGCGACCGTCGCCTCGTGCCCGATCACGTCGCAGGCGGTGCGCGCCAGATCGAAGAAGGAGACCCGCTGGCCCGTCGCCAGGTTCAGCGCCTCGCCGGAGCCGAGCGAGCTCATGCTGGCCAGGACGGCCGCGACCACATCCGCGATGTAAATGAAGTCCCGGCCCTGCTCACCACTTCCCCAGACGATGACGGGATTCTCCCGTCGTCCGACCCTCCGGATCACGCTCGGAAACGGGTACGTGAAGTCCTGGTCCTCTCCGTAGCCTGAAAAGGGCCGGTAGATCGCCACGTCCAGGCCATAGCTCGCGGCCGCGTGTCGAGCCAGGAACTCCCCGGTCAGCTTGGACCATCCATACGTCATGTCGGGCACGCCCAGGCGATCGGAGAAATCGATCATCTCCTCCGAGAGGAGGACGCTCCGTTCCCGCGTCTGGAGACCGATCGGATAGGCCGCGGACGAGCTGAAATACAGGATCTTGGGACGCGGCCCGGGACCGGAAACCAGCCAGTTGAATAGGGAGGCATCGATCGCCAGATCGGTGGCCACGGAGAGTGGATCTCCCTCAATGTTCATTCTCCCGCCCACCACCGCGGCCAGGTGCACGACCAGGTCGAAGTCCGGCCGGGCCCCTCCGATCCAACTCCGCACGTCACGGATCTCCCACGACACGTCCCGGAGCTGGTCCGACCCGAGCTGGACCGGATCCGGCCAGTCCTCCGGCGCTCTGCCGGTCGACAGGTCGTCGACGACCGTGACGTGGAAGCCGTCCTCGACCAGACGCTTGACGAACCGACGGCCCACGAAGCCGCAGCCGCCCGTGACCAGCGCCCGACCGTTGCTCATGACGTCTCCCGCCCCGGCATGCGCCGCCGCACCACCTCGCGAAGAAGATGGAGGAAGAAGGGACTGTCCTCGATCAGGTACCGGCGGACCAGCCTCCGCGGATCGAGCAGCATCCGGTGGAACCACTCCAGGCCGCGGTCGCGAATGAGAGCGGGCGCTCGCGACTGATCACCGCTGATGATGTCGAAGGCCGAACCCACACCGATGCCGACGCTGGCGCCCGACGAGCGAGCATAGCGCTGCACCCAGCGCTCCTGACGTGGCGCCCCGAGCGCCACCAGCACGACCGCGGCGCCGAGTCGTCGAATCCGGTCCGCCACTTCCTCGGACGCCTCCTCGTCCAGCGGCGTCGGCGTTTCGAGCGCGTGGAGCCGGGATCGCGGGTGTCGCTCCCGCATGCGCTGCGCGGCGCGCCGCGAGACGCCGGGCGCTCCGCCCACCAGCGCCACGGGAGATCCGCTGATCGACGATACTCTCGCGCATTCCCAAACGAGGTCCGTGCCGCTGACTCTCCCCCGGAGCGGCACGCCCAGGAGCGACGCCGCCCACGTAATCGGTACGCCGTCCGCCACGATCAAATCGGCTCGACGAAGCTCCTCGGCGAAGTTCGGATTCCGTCGCGCCTTCATGACGAAGTCGACGTTCCCCGGCACGACCTGGAGCCACTCGCCGTCTCGAACCGCTGCCTCGACGGCCGATGCCGTCTCCGAGAACGAGATGACATCGAAGGGACATCCGAGAATGTCCACGCGCTCGAAACCGGCCATGGTCAACTCGCCTGATCCCGCCGCAAATCGCCCGGGCGACCCCGTGCACGCTCTCCCCCATCCCTTCGCCAGCTCCCATCGTCAGGCCGCGTCGGCTGCCGAGGCAGCTGGAGAGCCAGGTAGCGGCCCACGGTCCCGAGTGAAACGGGCCGGCGATCGAAGTCCGGGTCTCGCAGTCGCGACAGGGCCTCCGGCAACGCCCGCCATAGTGCGCCCAGTCCGATCCGATCATGCGCCAGGGCACGCACGGACATCGTCGCGGTCCGGGCCGCGACCGCGACCGCCGCGACGGGAAGAGGAAGGCGGTGGAGGAGCACGAGCGCTCCATTGCGGAGCTCCATCCGCCTTCTCTCCGCCAGCTCGACCCTGCCTCGCGGGTCCGCGAAGTGCCGGATGGTGACACGGGGCGAGTACACGAGACGCCAGCCGCGGTCCAACAACGCCAGCGCCAGGTCCTCCTCCTCGCGAGCGTATCGAAAGGCATCCCAGAAGCCACCCGCCCCCCGGAAGGCCTCGGTCCTCGCGCAGAAGCCGGTCCCCGCGAACGTGAAGGTCTCGAACCGGCAGCCGGCCCACGAGCCCGCCGGTCTTCGGAAGACCCATGCTCGAGGATCCACGGCGTCGCTCTCACGGTCCAGGACGCGAAAGGAGAGCACGCCGAGCCCGGGATCGGACCGGAACTCCCCGACCGCCGCCGACACGGCATCGTCTTCGTCGAAGCAGGCGTCGTTGTCGATCATCACCAGGAGGTCCCCAGTTGCGCGCTCCGCCGCGTGGTTACGCGAGGCCGGAACGCCCATCCGCGAGCAGCTCTCCCAACGCGCTTCGACCCCACTGGCGCGCATGTGCTCGATCCAGCGTTGGATGACCTGGATCGACCCATCGGTGGAGCCCGCATCGAACACCAGGGCTTCAAGAGGTCGATAGGTCTGGGCCGCCACGGACGCCAGGCATCCGTCCAGGGCCGATGCTCGGTCCAGGTTGTGGATCAACACGCTCACCTTCGGGCGGTATCGCTCGTCCGGCGTGCGTCCCGTCATGTCGAGGTGCCGACCCGTGCCAGGGCCGCCTCCCCGTCCAGGTCACCTCCGCGCCCGCCGCTCGCGTGATCCGTGAACAGGAGTCGGAGCCGGCGCTGAAACGCCTCCTTGGATCCGCATGCCCAGCGCAACAGCGCGACGTTGTCTTTTGCCGCCACGAGCCGTTCCGAGGCGTCGCGGCCCGTCATGCGCAGCAGCAGGGCCCGGCTTCCGTGCCACAGCGCCCGGAGTGCGGCCCCGACCGCGACGGCGGCCACGAAAGCCCGCGAAGCCCAGGTGCCCTGCCATCGACGAATGAACAGCCAGGGCGCATGACCGTTCTCCGTGGCCCGCAGGAAGGCGCGGTGCCGGGACTTGGCCGTGCTCGCGCCTCCCTCGTGCACCACGGTGGTTCCCGGATCGAAGTAAACCCTGCGGCCATGCGCGTGGATGCGCCGGCACAGTTCCAGGTCCTCGAGATACATGGGGATCGTCTCGTCCAGGAGCCCGACCTCCTCGATCAGCGCTCGGGGCACCATGAGCACGGCGCCGGTGAGGCAGGGAACGGGATTCGGCTCCCTCCCGTCCACGCGAATCGTCTCGCGGCCCAGCCACCGACTGTGCGGCGCGAGACGCCGGATGCCCGACCACCGCAGCACGGCGTTCCCCAGGCTCGGAAACGCCCGGGCCGCGAAATCGTCCGTCTCGCCACTGGTTCTCACGATGTGTGGTCCGACCGCGCCGGCGTCCGGCAGGTCATCGAAGACGCGCTGGAGGCTGGACAGCGTGTCCGACGAGAGGCAGGCGTCCGGATTGAGCAGCAGCACGAAGCGCCCGGACGACATCCGGACGCCCTGATTCACGGCCCGGGGGAAGCCGACGTTGGCTCGGTTCTCGACCACACGAACCCACGGAAACGACTCGCGAACGAGCTCCGCCGTGCCGTCGGAGCTCGCATTGTCCACCAGCACCACATCCGTCGCGCGCCGGTCGGCGTGCGTCTCGAGCGAGCCGAGACAGGCTCCGACGCGGTCGGCCGAATTCCAGGTCACGATGATGATCGACACGACCGGCCGGTCGACATCGCGGCTCGACGCAGGGCTGATCACGCCGCTCACGACGTGCGCGCCCGCTGCGCGGGATGGACACGCCGCGCCGAGATGACCTCGGAAGCCGATCGCGTCGCGAACTCTTCGGGGCTGACCACGGCTACCGAGCCGGACGCCGCCCACTGCCGCACGTACGGGAGATCCGTGATCACCAGGTCGGCGTTCCGGACGGCCAGCTGGACCAGGCTGCGATCCTCGTAGGGCACGAACTGGACGTCCGCACCATGACCGTCGGAGCGCTCGCCGTTGCGATCGAGCAGCCTGTCGAGCACGGCCACGTTGTCACGAGCCGCAAGCACCCGGAGCGCCCGCCGCTGGGCCATTTGCCGCGCCGCCGGGAAGCAGGCACGCCAGCTCGCCGGCATTCCCCGGTCGAGCCTCTGGTCCAGCGCCAGCAGCACGTAGCCACTCGACCCCTGGAGCGAGCTCACCAGCGCCGCGCCGGCCGATGGAGACTCGGGGGCCGCCACGGATGAGGTCCTGCGGCCTCCGTACCTCACGGAGTCGTACACGGCCACGGCGACCAGTTCGATCGTGAAGAAGAGGGTCTCGACGAGCAGGAGGGCATTGAGGAGGAGACTCTGGTTACGAATGTAGTAGAGATCGTACTCCAGGTTCTCGTGGATGGCGGCTCCCTCGCGATCGGGGCTCAGCTGCCAGACCCCCGTGATTCCCGGCTTCACCTCCAATCGCAGCCGCTCGAGATCACCGTAGCCCGCTGCCAGGAACGGCATCTCCGGACGTGGACCCACCAGGCTCATGTCACCGCGGAGGACGTTGAGCAACTGCGGAAGCTCATCGAAGCCCGTGGCGCGCAGGAGGACACCCACCCGGGTCGCCATCGGATCCCGAACGCTGGTGGATGGAGCGTAGGGGTCGGCGTGCCGGTCCAGCGTGCGGAACTTGTACATGATGAATCGCCGGCCGTGCAGTCCCACCCTGGACTGTCGAAACAGGATCGGCCCACCGGATTCCAGCCTGATGGCCGCCGCTGCCGCCAGCCAGATGGGGGCTGCCAGGACCAGGGATACCATGCTCACCGAGATGTCCAGCACTCGCTTCACGAACCTGTAGGCGAGGCTGACACCGTGCTTGGAGGCATGGAGCAGGGGCACGGCCCCGATGTCCTGCACCTCGAGCTGGTCGGCTCTCAGGCCTCCGAGCGTGGGTACAAAGGCCACATTGATGCCTTCTTTGCCGAGTCGACCGGTGACGTCGTCGAGCAGGGTGAACCGTGACGCGGGCGTGGTGACGAGCAGTTCGTCGATCCGGTGTCGATCGATGAGCTCGGCCAGGTCACGACTGCGCCCGAGCACCGGGATGGACCGCACGCGCCGGCGGAACTGTTCGACACGACACACGATCTTGCTCCCGACCGTGGCGTAGTCGTCCACGAACCCCACTACGGTGCGGCCGAGGTAGGCCGCCTGCATCAGCTTCTTCATCACGAGCTGGCCGGTCTCGCCGCACCCATAGATCAGAACCCGCTTCTGTCCTTCGACGCGCAGGCGGAGCTTCTGGGCCAGGCCGGCCATCAAACGCCGTCCCGTGAAGACCAGGAGGCCCGAGCCCAGCAGGGCGAGCAGCACCTCGACCCGGGCGGCCGCGAGGGCTCCCGCGAAGAAGAAGAGTGTGAGGATCACGAGGCCCGCGAGCCCGAGTCCCTGGACCGTGGATGCCATTTCCTCGAGGTGCAGAACGGTCGGCCGCGGCCGGTACAGACCCCGTCGCTGGAAGACGACCACGAGAACGATGGCGAACACGACCGCCGCGATCACCATTGGCGGCACGCCCGCGACATCCGCCGCAGCAGCCACCAGATCGCCGCCCGGCGGAACTTCTCCATCCTGTAGGGAGATCGAGACGATCGCCGCCGCGGAGAATCCGACTCCGATGCCGACCAGATCCAGGAGCACGAGGAGTCTGCCCAGCGCTCCCGGAGTAGCTCGATCGCCCCGACTCCCGGCGCTCATTCGTACATCCCCTCGCTGCCCCGACCGCTGCATGACATGCCACGTCTCAACGAGTCAACACGACAATGAGACCCACGGCCGCCGACACCGTGGCGCCGATCATCGTCGCCGCGTGCCGAGACAGCCAGCTCTTTTCGGGAAGATAGACCTGGTCACCCGAGTGCAACTGCTCGAAGGCCATGACCCCGCCACGGAGGTCGGCCTGGACCTGTGTCCCTTTCCGGAGCACCCGCACGTCGTTCAGGTTTCCCTCGCTCGTGGCGCCCCCGGCCTGCGCCACCACGTCGGCCAGCGTCATCGTTCCATCGACCAGATAGAGGCCCGGCTTCTGAACGGCCCCCAGGACCCGGACTCTTCGGAGCAACCGCACATCGATGGTCTGATTGCGGAGCTGGGCCCGGTAGGCCGCAAGCAGTCTCGACCGCAGCGTGTCCGGCGGAATCCCCTGTACGCTCCATTCGTCCAGGAAGGGCAGCGCGACGCGTCCGCTCTCGTCGATCTCGTACTGGCCGCTCTGGTCGGGCTCGCGCGAGAACGACACCTGGACGGCGTCTCCCGGCTCGAGGGGCGCCGGAGCCGCGACCGCTGGCCCGACCGACGGACCGGGCGGCCCGCTCGACGCGCAGGCCACCACGACCGACAGGCTGAGGCACGCGGCGACTCGGATGATGGCCGTCAGGCCACCTCCGGGCTCGCCGCGTTCACGAGTGTGCGTCTTCGATCGACTGTCACCCGACATCGTCTGCCACTCCACTGTAGCTCGTGTAGTAGTCCGGCAACTCGACGTCGTTGAGGACCACGCCGATCACCCGGCCGCCGGCTCGCTCGAGGCGCTGCATCGTCAGTTCGAGGCCATGACGCTCCGTCACTCCCCCCCGCACGATGACGACGACGCCGTCCACCGCGCTGGCGACCTGGGCCGCATCGCTGAGCACGTTGAGAGGCGGCGTGTCGATCAGGACCAGATCGTACTTGGCGCTCACCAGGTCGATGAGAGTCTGGAGTCGTGGACTCAGCAGCCAGGCGGATCTACGCAGGTACTCCCCCGCCTGGAGCACGTCGAGGCTGCATCCGCCTCCGACAGAGATCTGCTGGATCGCCACGTCTGGATCGGCTCCGCCTCTGAGCACCTCGCCCAGGCCCATACGACCCCTGGCCAGTTTGAGCCACCGGGCGACGCCGTGCGCATGGGCATCGGCATCGATCAGGAGCGTGCGCTTTCCCAACCAGGCTGCCTGAACCGCCAGGTTGCAGGCGCAGAACGTCTTGCCTTCTCCACGTGTCGAACTGGTGATCGACACGGATCGGAGGTTCTCCTCGGCCAGACGACGCCCGGCGATCTCGAGCTCGAAGGCCAGACTACGGAACGCCTCCTCGGCCACCCGGTCGGATCGGGAGTCCCCGTTGTCGCCGGGGGGCAGGATCTGGGTGCGCCCGCCCTCGGCCCCGACCACCTGGGCGACGGGGCCCCGAACGCGTGGAACCATGGTCAGGACCGGGATTCCGGAGTCCTCCACCTCCTGGCGATCCCACAGCCTGTCGTCCGCGTGTTCGCGCCACAGAGCGCCGAGCAGGCCAGTCCCGAGACCGAGGACGACTCCGATCGCCAGATTCAGCGGGAGGTTCGGAAACGAAGGCTGGTACGGCAGAGAAGCCCGGTCGACGATCCTCACGTTGGGAAGCTTGACCGCCTTGGCCACCTGGGCTTCCTGAAGTCGGGTCTGCAGGAATCGATACAGCTTCTCCAGCACGTCCACCTGACGGCGAAGGCGCGAGACCGCCACCTCCTGGACCGGGATCGTCGCGAGCTCCTTCCCGTGGTTGTCCAGAGCCTGGCCCAGAGACTGAATCTGCGCCGAGAGGGAGCGTTCGTAGCTCGTGGCGACGGACAGGAGCTGATCGTCAATCTGCTCGATTCGGGCGTCCAGGGCCGCCAGCTCTGGATTCGCCGTCTTCCTCTTGACCGCCAGGTCGCTGCGCCGATTCTCCAGCTCCACCAGGCTCTCGACCAGCGTGGCGACCACGTTGTTCTGGTTCTTCAGAAACGTGGGGAAGCTGGCCAGCTGACGGTACGCGGAAGGCCCCGCATCGCCGCTGCGTATCTGCTCGATCAAGGAAGCCAGAGCGTCATGCTCGGCCGCCAGCTGCTCTCGCTGCGCCCTCAGATCGGCATACTGCCTCACTTCCTCGGTCGCCCGGTCTTGAAGAGCCACGGCACGGCGCCGCTCTTCGTAGGCCTGCAGGCTGTCCTCGGCCGTCGCGAGCCGCGCGTGGACCTGGACCACCTGACTCTCGAGAAAGTCGGCGGCGGCCGACGCCTCCGCCGTCTGGAGCTCCGAGCGGAGCGCCAGATAGCTGTCCGACACGCCGCGACACAGATCCTGCGCTGAGACGGCCGACGGGCCGTCGCACGTCAGGCGGACCACGTTCGCCTGCTGCTCGGCCGGCTTGGCGCTGACCCGCCGACGAGCGTGATCGACGGCCTGTTCGAACGGGAGTACCGCGAGCTTCTCCACACCGGCCGCAGGAGCGTTCGGAACTTCGAAGCCGATCCCTGCGAAGGACAGCCGCTCGCCGGGTTGGCCCGTGGCCAGGACGCCTCCTGAATCCTCGTCGACGGCCTGGAGCGCTCCGCCGGACCACCTCAGCAGGTAGGTCCCCGCCCTGGCCTGGCGACTGGCCTCGAAATCGGGAAACAACGAGTCCGGCGCCGTCTCATCGTCGGCACCTTCGAGTCGAACCTGGAGGTGCAGGCGCTCCACCACCGGTTCGATCACGCGACGACCCTGCAGCAGCGTGGCCTCGGTCTCGGTGTTCTGGACCCGGTCCAGCCGCTGCAGGATATTCAGCGCCTCCGTGTCGTTCTGGCCGGACGGAGGCTCGACCAGGAAGGAGGCCGAAGATTCGAATCGTTCGGGCAGCAGCCAGGTGAGAGCGGCCACGACCGCCATGACCCCCACGAAACCGATGACGATCGACCATCGCCGTCGCCACAGGAAGGCGGCCACGTCGCCCGGTTCGAAACCCGACCGGACCGGCCGGTCGGCCAGGGTGAAGCCGGAACGCGAGCGGACGCGGGAAGGAAGGGAGCTTCCAGGCACCTTCCAGGGAGGTGAGGGGGTGGATGACATGGACCTCCGCTCCGGGTTTCAGTAGGGTGTGAGTCCAGGCACACGTTGGGAGCCCGGGCGGGCCAAGCTCATCGAACGTCGGAAACCGCTCGCGCTGCACGAAAATCTCGTGCCGGCCGCCTCCGACCCGGTCCCCGGGGCTCGCGGCGACGGAAGCGGCCGGGAAAGACCCGATGATTAGCGGATGTCCGTCGACCAGAGCTCGGCGCCCCGTTCGTCCGCCGACCTGCCTGCCGAAGCCGGCCTGGGCGCGACGAGACAGACTCGTGTGGCGCCGCCGCATCAGCGATGCAAGATCCGGTCGCGACCGCGCCGAAGTCGCCTTAAGGAGCCGAGGAAATTGGACAGGTCGAGTCGAACCGGAGGAGAGAGCCGTCTCGGCCCGTGGCTCGCCGTCGCCCTGACGGTGGGTGGCCTCGCGGTCCTCGAGGGTTTCTGGATGGGCGGCCAGGTCCGGACACTCGGTGATTTCGGCTGGGACGAGGCGGCGCACGCGCTGTGGGGTCTGCGGGTGTATCGGGACGTCGCCGGTGCCAACTGGATCTCGCTGGCCTTCGACAGCTACCGCCAGGTGTACTGGCCCTTCCTGCACTCCTGGGCCCTCGCCGCGTCCATGCTCGTGATGGGTGCGACGCCGACGGCGGCGCGCGCAGTGAGCGTGGCCGCGTTCCTGGTCACGGCCGGAGTTCTGGTGCTGATGGGAAGGCGCCTGAGCGCCACGGCGGGCTGGGTCGCGTCGTTCATCGCCGCCGGCCTGTGGCTCACGGCCGCGCCCGTGATCGAAGCCATCGGCCTGCGGGCGCTCACCGACGGTCCGGCGATCGCGGTGACCGGCCTGACCTTGTGGGCTCTCGCCGGGGCCCTCGAGCGCCCGACACGGTCACGTTTCGTGCTCGTCGGCCTGCTGAGCGTGGCCACCTATCTCACCAAGACGGGCTTCGGCGTCGTGCTCATCCCATCGATTCTGCTCACGTTCGCGGTCTGGGCGAGAAGCGACGACGGGCCTCGGGTCGACGCTCGCAGCGTCGTCGCGTACCTCGCTCCGATCGTGGTCGTGGGCATTCTGTGGTTCGCGTACCCTCCCAAGATCGCCGCCACTTTCTCCGCGCTGACGAACCGAGCCCAGGGTCCCTCTCCCCTATCCTGGGCCGGCCTCACCTACCATCCACGGCAACTGGCTGACGACGTGGGCGGCTGGTGGATGCTGGCGCTCCTCGGGATCGCCGTGGCCATGGCCGCCCTCCGGCGCAGCCCGCCGATCGTCGTCACCCTCGTGCTGTACGTCGCGGTGGCGCTCGGGCTCCACACGCTGAGCCACACCAAAGACCCCAAACACATCACGAAGGTCGTTCCCTGGTTGTTCCTCCTGGGGGGATGGGCCGTATCGATCGCCTGGGAGTGGTGTCGCGGCCGCGGATGGCCGGTCGCGATGGGCGTCGGTGCGGTGCTGTGCGCGGTGCTCGCCGCGCGAGCCCATGATCTGTTCGCGACACCGAGGCAACGGGCGGACACCTTTCCCCGGGTCCGGTCGGCGCTGGTTCAGAGGATCCTCCCCGATCGGCACAACCTGGTACTGGGAGAGTTCGGCGGGTTGGGCAGCCCTCTCACCAAGTGGTACGTCCTGGAGCGTAACCCGACCACGCTGCTCTATCCCGACGATCACCTGGAGCGCTTCCAGGCTTTGTTGGCACCTTTGCGAGCCCGGCACGCGTGGATCCGTGCGCTCGAGCGCACGCCCCCCGAGCGGACGCTCTGGGTGGACCACGCTCCGACCCGCGACCAAACGGACGTCGGCACGCCGGATCGGCTGCTCGCCGAGCTCCTCGCGGCGGATGCGCCGGCTCGGATCCTCGTCCTGGAGATAGCGCCGACCTCGCCATGGTACGACGACCGGGATTTCGTGTTTGGCGGAGAGACCTTCCTACCGGCGCTCGGGGCGGAGGCCTGCTATCGGCGCACCGAGGTCGTCGGCCCGGAACGGGGAGTATCGCTGAGCGTGTGGGATTCGGTACCCGGGTGCGGCACTTCGACCGATGCGGGTTCGGGGTCCGAACCGGCCGCGTATCGACGCGGTGCGAGGCCCGGAGAGGCGGTCAGTAGCCCTTGAGCCCGAGCCCCGATGCCGTCAGGGAGTCGAGGGACCGCCCCGCGGAGTCGACGTTCATCATGCCGAAGCCACCCGCATAGTCCCACATGGCCCAGCCCAGTCCATCGCGCTCCAGGGCACGCCGCGTATCCTCGAGATAGTGGCCGCGGTCCCGGGCCGGGACGACGGCCCGGTAGACGCCGAATTCGCCCACGAGCACGGGCACGTCGCCGTGGCTCCTGGACCAGTTCGCGATGCGATCGATGTCACCCTGGACCTTGGCGGAGTCCCAGCGCGCCTCACAGTAGTTCTGCGCGAGGGACAGAGACGCGTCCGGGATCGTCGGAAGCACGTCGGCGCACGCCTCCGGACTGGAGGGATACGGGAGGTCGTGGAGGCCGCCGTAGGCCGATCCAGCGATCCAGTCCGCTCCCTGGTGGGTGAAGGCGGCGGGCATGTAGTAATGAACCGTGTAGATGACATTGGCGTCGGACAGGGGCGTGAGTCCGGCAAGCCCCTCGGCCTGACAGCAGCCCGGGCCGCTCAGCACGATCGTGTGCGCAGGGGCCCCCTGCCGGACCGCCGCCACGAGGGTTCGCGCGACCTGGTTCCAGCGATTCGCATCGCTGAACTGCGGCTCGTTGAGGACTTCGAGGAACACGGAGTCCGGGTCGTAGGACGACAGGTTCGAGGCCAAGGACTTCCAGAAGGCGGCCACCGCGGCGACGAATCCATCGTCCGACTGCAGGCGGGTCCGGAACTGGTCGTCCTCCGGGTGGAGGTCCACGACGACCGCGAGTCCCGCATCCAGGATGAGTTGGACGGCACGATCCAGCTCGCCGATTCGGGGGCCCAGCCGGCCCGGTTCCGTCTCGTCGAAGATGACGCCGGGGAGGATCGGCAGGCGTACGAACGTGAACCCGAGTTGACGAAGCTGGACGAGATCGGCCTCCGACATGTAGTCCGGGCGCCATACACCCATCGAGAACCAGTAGGTCAGATTCACGCCGCGAGCCAATCGCTCGAAGCGGCTCTGTACGACGGGGGCCGAGGCGACCGGCGGCGACGACACCTCGACGCGAGCCGAATCCGTCGCCCCCGACCCGGCCCGAGCGACGACCTCGAACGTGCCGGCTCCGTCAGGAGCGGTGTAGACACCGTCCGAATTAACCGAACCGCCGCTCGCCCCCCAGACCAGGGACGCCGCCAGGGTGTCTCCCGCCTCGTTGTAGGCCGTGGCTGTGAAGGTGAGAGTCTGGCCGGGCTGCAGAGCGATCCGGGCCGGCTGGACCCGGACGGTCACCACCGCAGCCGAAGCGGCCGAGCCCTCGGTCGTGTTGGGGTCCGGCCCCTGCGGCTGGGAAGCGGTGCAAGTCGCTACGACGACGGCCGCGACCATTCCGGCTCCGGTCACGATGACGCTCCACGCCGAACGGGTCGATCCGCGAGACGGCGAGCCGCCACGCACGCGCTGACGGCGCTCGGAGCTGGGTGCACGGCCCGGGACAGGAGGCATCGCGACCACACGCAGGGGCTGAGAGAGACTTGGCAGGCGGAGCCCTCGATGCGCCGAGAGACCGCGGGAGCAACATCCCTCCCTTCAGCTTCCGGGCCCCAGATCGGGCGAGCCGACCGTTCTACCACAAGTCCCATACCGGCCATGAGTTGCCGTGGAGTCGCCGACCCACGGTGGCGCTCACCTTGCGCGAACATTCTTTCAACATCCGGCAAAGGATGCACAGCCCCTCCCCCTCATCCCCC
>CAVVTU010000017.1:0-7136 GCA_963751265.1 uncultured Gemmatimonadales bacterium
CCCTGGTCGTGCCTCGCCGGCACGTGGAGAGCATCTTCGACCTCGAGCAGGAAGAATGGGACGACCTGTGGCGGCTCGTCCGGCGGGTCCGCTGGGGGATCGAGGAGCTCCGCACGGCGGACGGCGTCAACGTGGGTGTGAATGTCGGCGTGGCCGCCGGCCAGACGGTCCCTCATGCGCACGTACATTTGATTCCAAGAAATACGGGTGACGTGCCCGACGCGCGGGGAGGCGTGCGTCGCCTCATCCCGGAGAAGGCCGATTACTGGTCGCCGAGGTCGTCGGACGAAGGGCCGTGAGGACGCGGGTCGCGGGGGTGCCCTCCGCAGAGGCCCAGGTTCGCTTTCTGCGGGATCTCCAGAGGATCCTGGACGAAGGGAGCTTCGTCGCCACGTACAAGTTCGCGCTCATCCACGCTCTGGCCGACCTCGCGGTGGAGCGGGGCGACGACTCGGGCGCCCCGCTGACGCTTCCCACGCGCGACATCGCCGAGCGATTCGTCCAGCTCTACTGGCGCCAGGTCGTGCCGTTCCCGGGAACGCAGGGAAGCGGGAACTGCTGCGGCAGAACACGGGGCGTCAGGCGGCGATCGTGAACAAGGTCGCCGAAGCGCGGGCGACGTACGGTGACAACCTCACCGCGCTGCAGCAGGAGCCGGACCGGTGGGATTCCCTGGTGCGCGCCGTGGATCGGACGGTCCGGGAGATGCCCCTCTGGAGACTCTCCAGCCGCGGGCTCCGAGGTCCGAGAGGTTCTGTACGAGCAGGACCAGGGTGCCGACGAGATCACGCTGCTGCCGGGCGTGGCGGCCTGCTTCCGGATCTTCCATCCGCTCGTGCTGGATCTCGTGGAAGGTGCCTGGTCGCACTTCATCCGCCGCACGAACGGTCGCGTGCTGGGCGAGCAGGCCGACCTGCGGGAGTTCCTGTTCGCGTCGGATCGTGAGTCCCTCTCTGCTCCGCCCATGAGCACAGTCTCGTCCGGCTCTTCGTCGGCGATTGACGCCGGCCTGCCGGTGAAGGGTGAATACACTTGACCCTCATACTCAATCTCTACAACAGGTACCGCCATCGCTTTGCCATCCTTGATTCGAATGAGTTGATCCACCCGCTACCTCAGTTCCCACTGTCGGTGGAGAGCAGGTCGCGGATCCGGACAACACACCTCAGGCGTTACGAGCCCGAGCATCCCTTGTCATCTAACGAACGACGTACCACGGCGGCTTCTCAGTTCTGGGGCTTCGCGCGTACTCGGCGAAGGACGCGCAGCTTCTCCTTTGCTCGTGCCTCGACCTCCTTCGCCCGTTGTTCCGCATGAGCGAGCGCTTCATACGGAGAGGGATTCGCAAGAAACGGAGCGCGGTCCTCTCTCCACCATCCGACCATCTCCCGGAAGTCGTCCACGCGATCCTGGAGAAACTCATCCCGGCCTTCACTGCTATCCCAGTCGGCTGCGTCCTCGACATCATCGGTCGCGTGCTCAAGATCGTCTACAATGCCGTTCAGCTCCGCCGCAAGCCGCTCCCCGGTGCACTTGGCGCAGAGAGGACCTCCCACCACAGCGCCATCCAGAGACTGCCATGTCCACATAGCCTCAGATTCCGCGACTTCGGTTCCACATTCTGAACATTGGAACGCCCGCCCGTGCCCAAGTACATCTGATGATAGCGGAGTCATTTCCCAATTCCCCGGTAGGAGAGTGCCGCCTTTGAAGCCGTGTCCCTCCATGTGTCGATTGGAGCCCCATATTGGGCCGTTTCGAGGTGGCAGATTACGGCATGAGTGAGAGGCAAGAACGGTAGTTCGTGCGCTCTACCAGTGGTTTGTGTCGGTTCTTGCGGGAATGGCACCCAACCTGAAGCGACTGAAGACCACTCACATGAGTGTACTCGCTCGCGGCGTCCGACGCGCTCTAGTCTCTGACGCCGGTATCGCTTCTGATATCCTACACGCGTCCTCGTTGCTTTGCTGTTGACCCAGAGCTCGCGATGAGTGCGATCACCTGGTATCGCAACAGCGCACTCTACCTCCGTTTTCCCATTCCTGGCAGCCCGCCAGAGTAGATCGTAGGCGGTGCCCCTCTTCTCTTCTGCCGTTTCGACTTGCTGCGCTTGAACTGGCCCGAGCGGAAGGCGCCGCTGATGGCGTCCTGCACCTCCCTGACCCGGGCGACCAATTCTCGATCGGCGCAGCCACCGGCCTTCTCGGCTTTCGAGATGCGCTGCCGGTATCGGTCGTACACTCTCGATGTCCGACGCTGCAGCCTCTTCCTCTGGCCCTTTGAGGCCGACTTCACCAAGGACCGGATTGTCGGATCGGACAGAAACGCTTTCAAGAGCTCCGAGAAGGACTCTGGATCGCTGGCCTGCATGGCACTCCTCCGACCGCATCAAGCTCTGCGGTTACGAGCGATGAAACGTGCAGAGCCGTCGGGGCCTCCGCCCGCCGCGCGGATCCGTCCAGTCCGACAATGCTTCGGGCGTACTGCACGCCAACGCGGTGGCGGCGGGTCGCGAGGCGCTGTTCATAACCTCGGCCAACCTTGTGTGGATTGAGAAGAGAGAATTGCTGGCGTTGCCAGAGGACTGACCCCCCTCGCTGGAAATTGCCCGTTAGTGTTGCCACACCCCATACCCCTTCCGTCGCAGGTCCCGGGCCAACCGCCTCTCTTCCCTCTCTGCCTGTTGGGCGGGGACCGGGTTTCGGTCCGTGAACCTCTTCCACATCAGGTATCGATCGTACTTCCTAACGATCCTAGACGACTTGTAGCCGTCTCTATGCTGCTTGAAGCGAACCTTCGGGTCATGTGATGTGACACCTACATACATGCAGGGCCTCCCCGGCCTGTAGTCAGGATTAGCGTTCCGAAACTTCGGCAGGTCCGCGACTGCGTCATCGAGGCGAATGACGTACAGGTTCTTCGTGCGACCACTCATTGCGGCCCCCTCCGGTCGCATTGGATCTGATGGGAGGCGTTGAGGGACCACGCGGTGCGAGGCTGGGAGGGAGACCGACTGCGCAGCTTATGTCGCCCAACGCACTATATGTGCTGTATGTAAGGTAAGGTGCGGCACTGTTCGTGATCAACGAACTACAAATGGGCATGGCCACGTTCGTCGCCTTGCCAGACTAGCGGAGCGGGAACCAGTGATGGGTCGCCCGCCCACTGGCCGACCTGCCGGCGGGGGGCGCAGGGTTCGTTGCCGGTGTCGACATCGATGGAGAAGAGCCACGATCCTATTAAGATCCCATCGAAACAGACATCGGCGCGGACCCACCGGAGCGAGACTCATGGCCCCTTCGCGCTCGAACGCCGGGCTGAACCCTGCCGACTCGAAGGGTGCCGCCGCCAACTCCTTTTCGGCCCGATTCGCATGGTACTCGCCAAGGACCACGACATCCGGCTCTCGGGACAACAGTGCCTCCGCGATGCGAGGCACCCTCGGCCCACCGCCGGCGAGGATGTTCAGGGCAAGGATTCGCGATGGGGTCGCCCTCTCGCTCCTGAGATCCAGGACATGGGACACACTCGGTCTCAATCCTCTGCCAGCGCCACCTCGAACGCACGGCGCACGTTCTCGCTGGAGCATACAAAGATGACTCTGGCCAGGTCCTTCGAGCGCTTGGACGCCTCCCGAGCCTCGCGAACGGCGATCTTGGCCACCTCGTCCACGGGATATCCGTAACTCCCAGCACTGATGGCCGGCAGGGCGATGCTGCGGAGGCCGTACTCCGCGGCCAAATCGAAAGCACTGCGGTAGGCCGAGGCCAGAAGGACAGGCTCACCGTGTGTGCCGTCCTTCCAGCGGGGTCCCACGGCATGGATCACATGCTCGGCCGGGAGGTCGAAGCCCTGGGTGATGCGGGCCTCTCCGGTGGGACAGCCCTCGAGCTCGTGGCATGCTTCGGCGAGCTCCGGGCCTGCCGCCTTGTGGATGGCTCCGCTCACTCCTCCGCCTGAGGCAAGAGCGGTGTTGGCGGCGTTGACGATCGCGTCCACCGCCATGGCCACGATGTCGCCCTGCACGACTTCGATGGTGGCCAACTCCCGCTGCTTGTCCCTTCGTTCGGCGTCCTCGCGGGCCAACGCATCGACGGCGGCCGCCAGCGCCGGTTCCAGATAGGCGGAGGCCTCGCGGCCGCCCACATGGTGCTGAGCGACGCCCATAGCCACGGCCCACTCCGGTGTGTCGGGATAGATGTCCAGAGACACCCACTTTTACGCAGTTGGGAGACACCCAGTTTTACGCACCCGTGTCTCTCAGGCTGTCTTCTTCTCACCTCCTTTCCTGGGGGTAGTGGGCTCGGGCTGCTGAGCCAGGAGCCCGTCGAGCTCGCGGAGTCGGTAGCTGCGCCCGTCGATGTGCAGGATGTGCACGTGGTGCAGTAGCCGGTCGAGGATCGCGGTGGTGAGGATCTCGTCGCCGGCGAAGATCTCGGGCCAGTCGCGCACGTGCTTGTTCGAGGTGAGGATGATGGAGCCCTTCTCGTAGCGGGCGCTGACCAGGCGGAAGAAGAGGTTGGCCTCTTCGCGGTTCAGCGGCCGGAAGCCTACTTCGTCGATGACCAGGAGTGCGCTGTTCAGGTAGCGCTTGGAGCGGAGCCGGCGCGGCGGGATCGCGGCATCGCCCTTCAGCAGGTGCATGAGGTCGTCGAGGATGTAGTGCTGGACGCTGAAGCCGTTCTTGATGGCCCGCACGCCCAGCGCCACGGCGAGGTGGCTTTTGCCCACGCCGGGCGGGCCCATGAACAGGACGTTCTCGGTCTCGCGGATGAACGCGCAGGTCGCGAGCGCCTCGAGCTTGCCGCGGTCGACTCTCGGCTGGAAGCTCCACTCGAAGCCCTCCAAGGTCTTGCCCGGAGGCAGGCCGCTGAGGCGGAGCGAGGTCGCGATGCGGCGTTCGTTCTTGCGCTCGAGCTCCTCCTGGAGCACGTGGTCGAGGAAGTGGATGGGGGTCAGGTCGTCGCGGCTCGCGGTCTCCAGGAGCTCAGGCAGACACTGCGCGGCATGCACCAGCTTGAGCGCCTCGCAGCGTTCGGAGATCACGTCGAGATCGACCTTGCGACGCTTCGGCGCGGCGCTCATCGGAGCGCCTCCACGAGCTGGACGTAAGCATCCAGCGGCCGGACGATGCGCTCCCGTTCGGGCAGCTCGATGAGGGTGCGCCGTGAGGGGCCCGACAGGCCCGCCATCTGCAGCCGGCCGCGCCGGCCCAGGGGGGTCGGTCGCTCGACCCGCGCCGTCGAGGCGCCCTCGTAGTGGCGGGGATCGAGGAGCAGGCGCTCCCGCGTGCCCCGTGCGTGGCGCGCGATCTCACTGCCCTCGGCCTGGATCACCACATGAGCCAGCGTGCCCCACACGTCCACCCGACGTCCGACCC
This sequence comes from uncultured Gemmatimonadales bacterium, assembly GCA_963751265.1. GTDB lineage: Bacteria > Gemmatimonadota > Gemmatimonadetes > Longimicrobiales > Gaopeijiaceae > SZUA-318. Next base: position 5,381 of record CAVVTU010000017.1, read on the forward strand.
AGGCAAACGGCACGCTGTAGCGTCGTCCCTCGAACGAGACCAGGCAGTCCCGGGCCACCTTGCGGCTCACCACGACATCGAAGGGCTCGGCCATGGTGGGCAGCGGCTGCAGCAGCTCGCGCTCCTGCCGCCAGGCTTCGCGCACCGAGGTGCCGGTCACCGGACACTTGAGCCGGTCCAGCAACGCCTGAGCCTCGATGTCCAGCAGCCGCTGGAGCTCCTCCAGAGAGCCTGCACCCCGCCGGAACACGCGGCCGAACGAGGCCCGGAACGTACGCACCGTACGTTCCGCCTTGCCCTTGTCCGAGCCCTTGCGGGCCCGGCACGGATCGATCTCGAACCCGCACGTGCGCGCGAAGATCTCGTAGGAGCGGTTCAGCACCGCATGGCCACCCGAGCCCGATGCCACACCTGTCTTCAGGTTGTCGATCCGGACCCACAGTGGCACCCCCTGGTAGCGCTCGAACAGCTCCAGGTGTCCCGTGTGCCATGCCAACTGGCTCTGATCCCGGCTCACCCAGCAGAAGCGCGCCCGACTGTGCGACAGCGTGCCCACCAGCGCCTGGAGCTTGCGCTGCCTCTGCCCGATCGGCACCCGCACCTCGAACCAGTCATGCTGGGCCTGTACGCCCGGTGGCGTCTCCACGCGACGCAGCGCCCGGATCTTCGGCTTCCCGTAGCGACGCCGGACGTGGCGCACCACGGCCTGGTAGCTGCCCCGGTAGTGGTGGTCGCGCACCAGCGCTTCGTAGATCTCGCGCACCTGGCACGGCCGGCCCTCCCCGCTCAGCCGCCCGTCGTCCAGGCGCTCCTGGATCGCCACCACAGCGTCCTCGAGCCCATCCAGCGCCGTCGGCTGCCTCGTGCGTCCGTCCACCTTCTGCTCGCCCCGCAGCTTCAGTCGGTACCGAAGCGCACCTTCCGTCACCTGCAGTTGCTTCGCGAGTCGGCGGACCGACGTCCCCCGATCCCTCATCTGCTTCGCCACCATCACCTGCTCCTTCGTCAGCTTCACGCACTCAGCTCCGGGTCGCGAGTCGACCCGGAGGGGACCCGCTCATGCGGGCCCCGTCAACTCACCAAGTGCGTAAAACTGGATGTCTCCAGAGCGGTATCTTGGGGCTGTCTCCTACAATCCGGCCCATCGCGCCGGAGGCGAACCTCCAAGCGCTTCAGGAGCAACTTGAGGCCGCTGTTGAGGGAGCTCATCGGCGCGCCCCAATACGAGACCAGTGTCCGCACCCCCCCCCGGCGAAGAGCCCGATAGTTGGGACCGGTCACGTTGCCGTCGAAGACCAACGTCCCATCGATCTGATGGGCTCTCACGTATTGTTCTACCCGATGCGACGCGGCCCTCGAGTGGTCGCGGATGTCAAGCGCGACCACGTTCTGAAATCCGTGAGGGAGTGTCCCCGGAAAGCCACGCTTCAGGTTCTTGTACGCGAAATGGATGCGCGAATCGGCCCCCACCACCCGGCGGGCGGCAGCGAGGAAGACCCGCTCCAATGGGGCGATGGCGTAGCCTTCGTTGGAGCCAGTGTGCAGCACGACCAGCATGGAGCGGATGGCGGGAGGGGTGGTGGGAACGATGGTCCTCAATTCGATCTCGGTGGCAACGAGAAGCCCGGCTAGCCAATATGGCTTGGTCCGCCGAGCACACGCAACGCTGGTCGGCGACACTCTGCGGGCCAACGGCGGACCCCTCCGTTGGCCGGTTGTCGCCAATGCCGCCGGTGGTCGTACCCAAGCCGTGAGA
>CAVVTU010000018.1:0-6201 GCA_963751265.1 uncultured Gemmatimonadales bacterium
CGCTGAACCGATGTCCCGTCTATCCCGCCATGCACTCAGATGTGCCGCTCACGTTCGAGCTCGCGACCGAGCACCTGCGCGATGAAGCCGCCAGCTGCCATGCCGGCGACGAGCTTCCGGACGCGTTCCTTCGTCTCCGCCTCGCGACCAAGCGCCCTGGCGGCCTTCATTGCCGCAGCGTATGCACCGTGTACGTCGCCACTCGTGATCTCGTAGCCGTACCCCGTGCGAGCCAGTGGAGGGCAGCGCATCCGGACTCCAGAGCGAACTCCGTATGTTCGTCCAGGTGGTCCCGGGCGGCCCCGGCGCGAGGGTGCGGGGATCGCAGGGCGAGGTCCATGCGAGGCGGACGGCCAGGTGGTAGAGCCCCAGGTCCTTGGCCGTGGCGAACCACTTGCCCTCTTCACCCGGCACCTCCCTGACGAGGTCGGCGAGGATCTCCTCGCGCTCCTTGGTCGGGTACCGTTTCGCGAGAGCTCGAAACGTCGCCAGGTACGTCCCTCGTCTCATGTGGAGTCCGTAGCGGGTGTACGCCTCCTCGACGAGCCCGGATGAGAGCAGGATCTCCTCGCACAGACGGTCGACGTCCGCATCGTTGGTCCCGGGGCCCCGGGAAGCCTCGGCGAGACGGATCGCCTCGGCCTTCCGCCCCATCGCGCCGAGGGCCTTCACCGCCCACCGCTCGTAGGCCCAGAAGGTCTCCGCCTCGAGCACGTTGACGAGCTCCTCGTAGCGCTCGGCACGGTAGAGAGCACTCAGGCAGGCGGTCGCGCCATGGAAGTGGCCGCGCAGGTCCGGGTCTGGACCCAGCGCCATCCGGGTGATGTCAATGAGCTCATCAGCCCATGCGGAGGCGACCTCTTTGGACGCGCACAACTCGCCCCAGTGGTCCGCAAGCAGCTCGATATAGGGGATCCCGTCGTCCGCATGCGCCTCGAAAAGTCGCTCAAGCCACTGCTGTCGCTTCTCGGCCCCGGCCGGAGCACCGGCGACGATCGGGACGAGCTCTTCAATGGCGCGGTTCACGGCCGCGCCGATGGCGCCCGACGAGCTGTCCACCTGCTCCAGAGCCCCGGAGACACGCTCGAGGAAGAGCACCGCTCCTTCGGCGCCCAGGATTGGGTCGCGGCGGGCGGCCTTCCTGATCTCCTTCACAGCTTCCTTCACCCGCTGAATCGCAGCCTGCGACCTCCAGCCGAAGGCGCGCCGGCGAAAGCGTGCCTTGAACTCCCAGCGATGTGGACCTTGGGCAGGCCGCGTCCCCTCTTTGCTCATTTCGTACTCATAGGTCGGTTCTCGACGAGGCGAGGGCCGCCGGCCGTGGACACAAGCGCACGTTTCGTGCAGATTCGTCCGTGCCTTCAGACTGGAACAATCTCATGCCCGGACGCGAATACGAAAAGGTCATGGACATCGCCGCCGACCAGTTCGGGTACGTGTCCACGTCCCAGATGACGGCGCGGGGTGTCAGCCGCAACGCGCTCAGGATGATGGCCACGCGTGGGGCCCTGGAGCGCGTGAGCTGGGGCGTCTATCGGGTGCCGACCTTCCCTGCGTCGCCCCTCGCCGAGTACATGGAAGCAAGCCTTTGGCCCGCGGGTGTGCCGGGGATCGTCTCGCACGAGTCGGCTCTCGCGATCCGCGACCTCTCGGATGTCAGCCCAGCGAAGGTGCACCTCACCTTGCCAAGGGCATTCCGGGTGCGCCGCGCCATCCCCGCTCACCTGATGATCCACCGCGCCGACCTGCCCGCGAACGATGTCACCCGGGTGGAAGGCATCCCGGCGACCACCGTGCGCCGGGCCATCGAGGATTGCCACCGCACACACCTGGGGCCGGCGCTTCTTCGCCAGGCGATCGAGGATGGTCAGCGCGAGGGTTACCTCACGCCTGACGAGGTTCACGATCTCCGCCGGCTCGTCCTCCCATGAGCCGACCGCGGAGCGCGCCGCACTCGGCTCGCGTCCTCACGCAATGGGTCGACGCCTACGCTCGGGAGCGCGGGCTGGGGAGGAAGCGCGTCAGGGATTGGGTGTCGTACATGGTGCTGGGCGGCCAACTGGAACGTGCCAGCTCTGCCGCCGCCGGACCACGGTTCACGATCAAAGGGGCCGTCGCGCTCGAGATGCGCCTGCCCATGAAGGCGCGGGCGACCAAAGACATCGATCTCGTCGTCGACGCCACGCCCGACGAGGATCTTCCGGGGATCCTCCGCGAGACGCTCGCAGGGGCCTATCAGGACTTCACGTTCAGAGTGAAAGGCGAGCCGCACCTCATGCCAAACGGCTCGGCTCGTTTCAACGTCGCGCTTCTCTACCGGGACAAGAGCTGGGGCACGGTCCAGGTGGACGTATCGCGACGGGAAGGGGCGATCACGGAGGTGGAGATGGTGCCTCCGCTGGCCCTTGCGCCGTTCGGGCTCGCTTCGCCGCCCGACCTCCCGGTTCTCTCTCTGCGCTATCACATCGCACAGAAGATCCACGGGATGACCCAACCGCCGCATGAAGACGATGCGCTGAACGAGCGCTACCGGGACCTGGCTGACCTGCTTCTCATGCGTGAGCTAACCCAAGACCTCGGCCGCGTTGGGGAGGCCTGTGTCGAAGTATTCACGCTCCGCGGCACGCACCCCTGGCCGCCCGACTTCGAGCCCCCGGTGTTCTGGGAGGAGCCGTTCGGACGGTTGGCCGCAGATCTGGGGCTGTCCTCGAACACGCTCGAGGATGCCACGGCGGAGGCACGAGCCTTCATCGCTGAGATAGCCGCGGCGCCTGTCCCGTAGGACGACGCGGAGGGGGCCCATCCGCCCATGGCCGCGCTCGGTGAGTCGCTCCACGCTGGGCCATGGCGACCCCGGTCAGGCGACTCTTCCGACCCCGTCCTGTTCCAAAATTCAGCCGAGGGTCAGGCGGCCCGTCTGGCGTAGTGATTCAGGAGTCCGCCCAGTCTCGGGTGGCAGGTAATAGGCCCCAAGCCCGACTGCGGCTCTCCCCCGATCAGCCGGTTGCCGAGTCCCTGGTGGCTCCGCTCCCGATGGTAATGCTCCACGTATTCGGCCACGGCCCTTCGAAGGTGCCTCTCTCCCAAGAGGACCATCCGGTCCAGGCACTCCGACTTGATCGAGAGAACGAAGCGCTCGGCGTATGCGTTCAGATTGGGACTTCGTGCAGGCAAGCGCACCGATTCCACGCCCGCACTGCTCAGGCGCGCTCGGAAGTCCCGTGTGTACAGCGGATCCCGGTCGTGGATCAGGTAGCGCTTCCCTTTCAGAAAGCCGTCGAACTCATCGACGAGATTCCTCGCCACCTGGCTCATCCAGAATCCGGTGGGCGCCGGGGCAATGCCGGCAATCTCCACACGCCTTGTGGCGAGATCCAAGACGAAGAACACCAGGTACCGGACGAGCCCAACTGCGGTCCACACCTCTACCGTGAAGAAGTCCGCTGCCGCGATCGCTTCCCAGTGTGCCTTCAGGAACTTCGACCACGGCATGTGCGGTAGCCGTTCTGGAGCCGGTCCGATCCCATGCTCTTTCAGGATCCGTCGCACGGTCGAACGCGAGACCTGATGCCCCACCTTCGCCAGCTCTCCGACGATCCGCGTGTAACCCCAGCCTTCATTCTCCGTCGCCATCCGTACCACGAGCTCGCGGATCTCTCGAGCGACGGCTGGGCGACCTGGACGTCTCCCCTCGCTGCCGTCGTACTTCCTGGCGATCAACTCCCGATGCCACCGCAGGATCGTATCGGGCGTCACCAGCGTTCCGACCTCCCGAAGTACTCGCCGGCCCAGTGCCTTGCCTTTCGCCGCCAGCCGCCTCCGTTGGTCGTTGTTGAACCGTAGCCGCTTCTTCCCATGGAGCTCCCGCAGGACTCGGTTCTCTTCCTGCAGGTAGGCGATGACGCTGCGTTGATGCTCGTTGACCCATCCCGCGAACATCATGATGAGCATCTGAAACGGCGTGGTCATCGCTTCGCGTCGTCCGCCAAGACTGCCACCCTCCTCCACCGTCGGAAACAGGGCACCAACCTACGACGCACCTCGCTCCTCGTTACCTCGCCTGGGTTTTGGAACACCACCCGATCCGACCCTCCAACCCATGAGCGGTTGTGGTACCCTTTCGTTACCGCGGTAACGAAAAAAGCGTGGAGCCGCGTAACTTCTTGCGGCTCCACGCTTTACCTATGGGCCTGGGTAGACTCGAACTACCGACCTCACGCTTATCAGGCGGCTTCTATGGCGCTGACCGGCGCCAGCGGGCGCCAGCGGGCGCCAGGTGGCGCTTAGACTCTAGGCCGAAGCGCTGGCTGGCGCCAGGTGGCGCCACCTGGCGCTGGCGGGGTTTGTTACCGCTAGCGTTACCGCGCGGGAGCTGACCGCTGAACCGATGTCCCGTCTATCCCGCCATGCACTCAGATGTGCCGCTCACGTTCGAGCTCGCGACCGAGCACCTGCGCGATGAAGCCGCCAGCTGCCATGCCGGCGACGAGCTTCCGGACGCGTTCCTTCGTCTCCGCCTCGCGACCAAGCGCCCTGGCGGCCTTCATTGCCGCAGCGTATGCACCGTGTACGTCGCCACTCGTGATCTCGTAGCCGTACCCCTGTGCCAGCCAGTGGAGGGCAGCGCATCCGGACTCCAGAGCGAACTCCGTATGTTCGTCCAGGTGGTCCCGGGCGGCCCGCGTGAGGGTGCGGGGATCGCAGGGCGAGGTCCATGCGAGGCGGACGGCCAGGTGGTAGAGCCCCAGGTCCTTGGCCGTGGCGAACCACTTGCCCTCTTCACCCGGCACCTCCCTGACGAGGTCGGCGAGGATCTCCTCGCGCTCCTTGGTCGGGTACCGTTTCGCGAGAGCTCGAAACGTCGCCAGGTACGTCCCTCGTCTCATGTGGAGTCCGTAGCGGGTGTACGCCTCCTCGACGAGCCCGGATGAGAGCAGGATCTCCTCGCACAGACGGTCGACGTCCGCATCGTTGGTCCCGGGGCCCCGGGAAGCCTCGGCGAGACGGATCGCCTCGGCCTTCCGCCCCATCGCGCCGAGGGCCTTCACCGCCCACCGCTCGTAGGCCCAGAAGGTCTCCGCCTCGAGCACGTTGACGAGCTCCTCGTAGCGCTCGGCACGGTAGAGAGCACTCAGGCAGGCGGTCGCGCCATGGAAGTGGCCGCGCAGGTCCGGGTCTGGACCCAGCGCCATCCGGGTGATGTCAATGAGCTCATCAGCCCATGCGGAGGCGACCTCTTTGGACGCGCACAACTCGCCCCAGTGGTCCGCAAGCAGCTCGATATAGGGGATCCCGTCGTCCGCATGCGCCTCGAAAAGTTGCTCAAGCCACTGCTGTCGCTTCTCGGCCCCGGCCGGAGCACCGGCGACGATCGGGACGAGCTCTTCAATGGCGCGGTTCACGGCCGCGCCGATGGCGCCCGACGAGCTGTCCACCTGCTCCAGAGCCCCGGAGACACGCTCGAGGAACAGCATGCCTCCTTCGGCGCCCAGGATTGGGTCGCGGCGGGCGGCCTTCCTGATCTCCTTCACAGCTTCCTTCACCCGCTGAATCCAGCCTGCGACCTCCAGCCAAAGGCGCGCCGGCGAAAGCGTGCCTTGAACTCCCAGCGATGTGGACCTTGGGCAGGCCGCGTCCCCTCTTTGCTCATTTCGTACTCATAGGTCGGTTCTCGACGAGGCGAGGGCCGCCCGCCGTGGACACAAGCGCACGTTTCGTGCAGATTCGTCCGTGCCTTCAGACTGGAACAATCTCATGCCCGGACGCGAATACGAAAAGGTCATGGACATCGCCGCCGACCAGTTCGGGTACGTGTCCACGTCCCATGAGACTACGCGGGGTGTCAGCCGCAACGCGCTCAGGATGATGGCCACGCGTGGGGCCCTGGAGCGCGTGAGCTGGGGCGTCTATCGGGTGCCGACCTTCCCTGCGTCGCCCCTCGCCGAGTACATGGAAGCAAGCCTTTGGCCCGCGGGTGTGCCGGGGATCGTCGCGCACTAGTCTGGCTCTCGCGATCCGCGACCTCTCGGATGTCAGCCCAGCGAAGGTGCACCTCACCTTGCCAAGGGCATTCCGGGTGCGCCGCGCCATCCCCGCTCACCTGATGATCCACCGCGCCGACCTGCCCGCGAACGATGTCACCCGGGTGGAAGGCATCCCGGCGACCACCGTGCGCCGGGCCATCGAGGATTGCCACCGCAC
>CAVVTU010000019.1:0-3752 GCA_963751265.1 uncultured Gemmatimonadales bacterium
ATTGTCTACGTTGCCCTCGTCCTCGATCTTGGCGCGGGCGATCACCTTGCGCCAGATCCGGTCATCGACCCTGACGCCCCTGGGGGTGCGCTTCGTCTTGCGTGGCTTGCTCATGCCTGCCTTGCTCCGTCCGTGTGGTGACCGTGCACGATTGATAGATACGCGCGGCCCGACGGGATGTCAAGGGCCATGTTCTATTGTGCACGCGGGGTGCACGGAATCTCAACCAGTCGGCCGCGCTTTGGCGTGCGCGTTCGTGCGATCCACGGGCGTTGACGAGAGACATGGTTCATCCGAAGAACGTTCCCCACCGTCCGGGCTTCTTCTTGCGCTGATTGGCGGGCGCCTTTTTCGCCTTCCCGGCGCTGGGACGCGACCCTTTCTTCTTGCGCCGCCGCTGGCGCTGGTACGCCCGCGCCTGTTGCATCGCCCTACTGGTGAATGTTGCACGGGGGTGTGCCTCTTGGTGGCACGCGAGGCAGACCACCTCGACATCTCCCAACAGTTCGTGGCCGTAGCGTTCGGTCACGACGTGGTGGACGTGCAGCTCCCAGTTCTTGCGGGAGCCGGGCTTGCCGCATCGCTCGCACCGGCCGCCAGCACGAATGTGGGCGAGTCGCTTTATCTCCGGGTCGATCTTTCGTCCCATTCCCCCAACCAACCTCTCTTTCTGTGCTGACCCTTCCTTGGTGAAGCCTTGGCTTCAGAGCACAACCATCCCGTGGAAAGCGGTGCTCTGAAACGCCCTAAGCGGTCCCTTCCTCGGAGCCAGCCCCGGCGTTCATCGGCTAGTGAGCGAGCGCGCATCCTAGCTTGGTGGCTTTACCGAAATCGCTCTCGGCCCGACCGGCCTTCCACCTTGCACCCTACCGTGTCGCCGTGTCCCCAGTTGCGACCCCAAGCCTTGCGCCCCGGCTGGTTATCCCCGCCACTCGCAAAGCGTCGTGCGTTACAGGTCTAGCACTTCTTGGCTGCAACGCTTGGCAGCAATCTCCGCGTACCGTTCCTCGATCTCGATGCCGATGGCTTTGCGGCCCAGGTTCTTCGCGGCTACGAGGGTGGTGCCGGAGCCCATGAACGGGTCGAGGACGGTGTCTGTTGCGCGCGAGGAAATGCGGACCATGTGGGCGATGAGCCCCACGGGCTTTTGTGCGGGGTGTTGGCGGCGGGACGGAGCATCGAAGCGCCACACGTCGCCCCATTGTTCGGTGGGAGTCAAGAAGAACGGGCGGCGAAGGTCTTCGTACTCGCGGCGAAGGTCTTCGTACTCGCGGCGAAGGTCTTCGTACTCGCGGCGAAGGTCTTCGTACTCGCGGCGAAGGTAGTCGTACTCGCGGCGAAGGTAGTCGCCGCCGCCGTTCCGGTTGAGGAACGAGCGCATAGCGGCGTACTGTTCCGCTGTTGGCAGGTTGTATCCCAACAGCCAATTGCTCACGCACCCGGTCAGCCCGCCGGAGCGCGACGGAAAAAGCGCGGCCACATCGCGGTTAGTGACCCCGGCCCGCGAAAACTCGTCGCGGAGATAATCGCCAACCAATGAGCGCTTGACGCCCTCACACGCCGACCAGTATCCGCTTGCGTCCCTCGCGTCCGCGTCCGCTGCGTCGTACAGCACGCCGCGCTTTTCTGCGAAGACGATTCGTTCCGTGCCCGACTGCCAATACGTGCGAAGCGCGGTTACATCAACCCCAGACCCAGCCGCACCCATGCGCCTTTGGCCCTTGTCCCACACGCAGCTAGCGAGAACGCGGAAGTGGTTGGACACCTCGACCTCAACCCGCGCAGATAGCCGCGGAGAGCAGAATACATAGGCGCTTGCGTTGTCCGTTGTTACCTCAGCCAATTGGGCCGCAACCCCGCCGATCCATAGGATGAACTCCGCGTCGTTCGGCCACTGATTGTCCCATTCTTCACCGAGCACTCCATTGTAAGGGGGATCGGCGACCACGAGCCCAATCCCCCCGAGCCCCGGCAGCACCTCCCGGCAATCTCCGAGAACTATGCAAACATGGTCGTCATGGTAGTACGGTTTTACCCCAGCGGGCGGCCACGGCGCTGGGTTGGTGACGACCGACCCGTCCTCGTAGTAGGGCTTCACGCGACCACCAAAGCGAAGGACCCGCTGCGTGTCTCCTCAGCCTCCGGGCGGGGGCTCCGGCCGAAGCCGGGGAAACGCAGCGGGTCCTTCAGAAGTCTCGGTAATTCGGGCCCGGAATCAAGGAGACACAGTGAATCTACGGCCATGCCCCGCCGACGGTCAAGCACAAAGAGAATGGGCCGGACCCCACACCGAGGCCCGACCCACTTCGCTCCGCTCACCCGCTTCCGGCAGGCGGCCCTACGATACCACCTTCCAGACGAGGGCCGCAATCGCAGCCCCCTCGGCCACCCGCTCCCGGATGTGCGCCCCCCGGAGCTGGCCCTGGAGCGCGGCCCGGATCCGCGCCTCCTCGGCGTCCACGGCCTCATGCCGGGCGATCTGCCCACGCAGCGAGCCGACGAGCGAGTCCGACGCCTCCACCCGGCGGTAGAGGATCGCGCGCTCCCGGTCGCGGGCGGCAGCCTCAGCGGCCCGGGCGGCGATCTCCCTGTCCTGGGCCGCGATCTCCCGGGCGTGGGCCGCCGTGAGTGAGTCCAGCGCATCCGCGGATGCCCCCAGGCTATCGAGGACCGCCCTGACCTGGGCCGAGGCCCCAGCCGCATCCCGGTGGGCAGAGGCGGCCTCCTGGCGGGCCGCCGTCACGACCGCGTGCGAGGCCCGGGCGACGCTGTCGGCGTGCTCACGGGCAGCCCGGAGGCTGTCGTCCACCGCGGCGAGGCGCGCGCTGTCGCGGGTGGCCTGAGCCCGGGCGACCGCCACCGAGTCCCGGAGCGCGTCGAGCGCGTGGGTGTCCGGCCCGGGGCGCGGCGCGAGGAACCAGGTCAGCAGGACGCCGGCGACGAGACCGGCGGCGAGGATGGGCCAGGGCTTCATTGTATCCTCCGGCGACAGAAAGATTACGGTGGCGCTGCCGGCCTAGCACCCCTCGAGCCGATCAGCGCGGCTGAGCCGGAGCTGGGTGGCGGGCCCGCCGTCCAGGATTTCCGAGCCAGGCAGGAGATCAGCCCCGTCCCAGGTGCCGTCGAACGTCCAGGCGAGGGCCGTCCCGGGATCGGTGCCGAGGGAGACAGTGGACTCGGTCCGCGTCCCCGAGATCGGCACGATGATCCGGTCGGCGGGACGGTGTACGGGATCGAAGCCAAACCGGACGCATCCGACCAGCCCGGCCTCGGCAGGCGGACTCACGACGACGTCGACGATCGTACCGTCCGTGGCGGTGCCGGTCCATTCGCCAGAGAATGAGACGACGGGCGGCTCGGTGGGTCCGGTGCCGTGGCAGCCGGCGGCAACAAGGGCGGCGACGGCCGCGAGGATCTGGCGTCTCATGAGGTTCCCCCCTGGTGATGGGATTCGTGCTCGGGCATCGTGGGGGGCCGCTAACATGCACGGAATCCGCTCTGGCTGGCAAGCATCCGCTCCGGGCCTACATGCCCACAACCGAGCGCCCGAGCTGCACGATCCCCCACACGATCCCCCACACGATCCCTCCCCATACGACGCCACGCGCAGCTTCCTTCACGAAGCCGAGACGCGGATAGCGCACCACCACATGGTTTCCCCCGTTGTTAGTAGGTCCATACGCCCGTTTCCATGATGTCGGCGAGCCTGTCCACTCGGGCCTCCGTCTGCTCATGCCACTTACTCGCCCGCA
>CAVVTU010000020.1:0-28275 GCA_963751265.1 uncultured Gemmatimonadales bacterium
CTCAATGTCAACCGGAGCTTTGTTAGCCGCGCTCGTCACCAGGATTCTGCAGCGGCCGACGACGTGTGTGGGCCGGTCACAGCAGGGCCTTGACGAGCACTGCCACGCCGGTGGCCAGCGAGTCGACGAAGGCGGTGCTCGCCGACGCTGGACGTCGCTCGGACCGCGAGCTTCTCTGTGACAGCGCCTGCATCGTCGGCCGCCAATGGGCCGTCCAGCGCGCGAGACCAGCGAGCCTGACGAATCGCTGGTGAAGGTGGTTTCAAGAGCCGGGCGGCTTGGCGTCAGCTCTCTCCAGGAGGGGAGCATGCCACGTGTGGCGCGGGTCGTGCCAGACAGAGCCCGAGGGGTGTCATCGAGTTGGGCGTCGAGTTCGATATCGAGCGCGGGGCGCTGTCTCGCGCAGTCGACCGGGGGAACCCTCAAGATCATCGGCCTTGGCACTGCATCTTGCGACCTCGACCTGTTCGTTCCCGGCGGCCTTCCGTGGCCTCCGGTACAGAGTGATGAGCCCACAAGTTCAGGACTTTTCGGAACTTTTCGGAACTCGGCGTGTTGGTCTCGGGACATTCGCCGCGTGCCGCAGCATCTTTGATCTCAACGACACGCGGGAGGTTCACGATGCACGGCAACACGCTCAATCATCTTCTGCTCGCTTTCCTGCCCCTGATGATGCTCGCGGCAGGAGCCCAGGCCCAGCTCACCGTCGGCGACGAGATTGTGGTTTCGGCCCAGGACTTCGACGAGCAATACGCGGCGGGGGCCTACAACAGCGTCCGCAACGAGTTCATGGTGGTGTGGCACGACGACTCGGGTCTCCAGTCGAGGTCCATCATGGGGCGGCGGTACACTGCCACCGGGAGCTTCATCGCCGAGTATCTGCTGGTCTTCGAAGAGACACGCGACAACGCCCAACCCGACATCGCCTACGACCCGGTGAACGACCGCTACCTGCTCACCTATGTCCACGACGTCTTCGGAGACGGCTCCGACTTCGACATTTATGGCCGGTGGATCCCTTTCGACGGCCCCAACCCGTCGTTGACCCCTTTCCCGATCTGCACCTTTCCGTCCAAGCAGTTGAATCCCCACGTGGCCTACGCCGGGACCGAGCAGGCGTTCATGGTCACCTGGTGGAATGGGCACACCGACACGACTGCCAGCTACATCTCCGCCAAGTACGTGAGTCCCACCGGTATCGTCATCCCGAGCGCCGCCATCGCGGTGGCCTTCGGCCCCGAGGAGCGAATGGTGCCGGATATCGCGTACAATCAGGCGCGCAATGAGTACCTGATCGTCTTTCAGTTGCTCGACGCTGGCGGCGGTGATGTCTACGGCGTTCGGCTGACCGCCAGCGGATCCATCATCGGTACCGGCGAGTTCGGCATCGCCACCTGGCCCGACCCCGAAACTGCGCCGCGGGTGGCGGGGTCGCGCAGCGCCGATGAATGGGCGGTGGCGTGGCAGAGTGATGTTCCAGGCATGCTGAAGGACATCTTCGCCCGTCGTCTCTGGGTGGACGGCGGCGGATCTGTCGTTACCGAGGCCCCTGTGCATGTCTATGGTGCGGCAGGCAACGAGAGCTACCCCGACATTGGCGTGTACCAGGAGAACTCCACCTATCTCATCACCTGGGAACAGCAGTACAGCAGCGTCACCGGACCCTATGGAATCTCCGCGCGCACTCTGGATTCCATGAATAGCATGGGACCCGCGGTCGCCGTACGGACCCCGCGCGTCGATGAGAGTATCGAGTGCTCACGACCCGCAGTGGCCGCTGGCGCCAGCAGCTGGTTCGTGGCCTGGGAGCACGAGCGGGATCCGGTTCCCAACTACGTCGACATCCACGGCGCCGTCATCTCGGAAGCCATCTTCTTAGACGACTTCGAGTCAGGACTGACCAACCGCTGGAGCTCGGTGACTCCCTGATCAGCTCAGCCGGCGGGACAGCTCAGTAACGCTGCCGAGCACCGCAGAACAGCCGGCAGCGAGCAGCGCGTCGCATCGGCGCCAGCCATGGGTGTCGCCGTTCGCACTGTGGCGTTCTGCCAGGCCCAGGCAGAGTGCCGGGGCCGGCCAGCTTGACGATCTCATCTTCACGGTCGGCGGCGCTCTGGTCGTGCGCAGTCGGCTGGGAAAAGAGTCAAGACGTCGGCCTCGGCACCGCTCCCGCCACCGTCGCGACCCGGCAGATATCCGCTGGGCTGGCCACCTCGTAGCCGGCGGCGAGAGGCGCTACACTGAGGGAAAGGCTCGAGACCATCACCACGGTGCGACGCGAGAGCTGTGTTGCCTGTAGGCTCATGGCGATCGCTCATACGCGCACCGACCGAACCCCGGGGCCCTCGTCGCGAACGCTCGAGCCGATGTCACCACTGGGAGTAGATCATGGCGAAGATAGCCGTCGTTCAGCATCCTCCGGTCCTCCTCGACCGCGAGGCAACCATCGACCGGGCGGTCCGGTTGACCGGAGAGGCAGCTCGGGCCGGTGCCGAGATGGTCGTCTTCCCCGAGGCGTTCGTCCCTGGGTACCCGGCCTGGGTGTGGCGTCTCCGCCCTGGTGGCGACATGCGGCTCGCCGAGCAGATCCACGGGCGCCTCATCGCCAGCGCGGTCGACCTCTCGCGAGACGACCTCGCCCGGTTGCGTGCCGCCGCCCGGCAGCACGGGGTCTGGGTGCTGTGCGGCATCGACGAGCGAGACGACCGGCTGAGCCGCTCGACCCTGTTCAACACCTACGTCACCATCGGCGCGGACGGTGAGATCCGCAACCGGCACCGCAAGGTCATGCCGACCAACCCGGAGCGGATGGTGTGGGGCTTCGGCGACGCGTCCGGGCTACGGGTGCTCGACAGCCCGTGTGGCCGGATCGGCAGCCTCATCTGCTGGGAGAACTACATGCCCCTGGCCCGCTATGCGCTGTACGCCCAGGGCGTTGAGGTCTACGTGGCGCCGACCTGGGACTGCGGCGACGGATGGATCGGAACCCTACAGCACATCGCCAGGGAAGCCAGGTGCTGGGTGGTCGGCTCGGGCACCTCGATGCAGGGCTCGGACGTCCCGGCCGACCTCCCTGGTCGGGCCGAGCTCTACCCCAGCGAGGACGAGTGGATCAACCAGGGCGACTCCGTGATCGTCGAGCCCGGCGGGAAGCTCGCCTCCGGGCCGCTGCGCAAGGAGCACGGCGTCCTCTACGCCGACATCGATCCGTCGCAGGTCGCGGTGGCTCGCCGGAGCCTCGACGTTGCGGGCCACTACTCGCGGCCGGACCTCTTCCAGCTCACCATCCGGACCGCCCCCCAGACCCCGTTCATCGTCGACGACAGCGTCGACTGATCGGCCTCGCGACGTCGCCGTGCCCAGGGGCAGGCTGTGGCCCCGCTGTTGATCCGTGAATCGGGATGGCGCAGAATGCGGTGGACGTGGCGACAGCTCCGTCAGGATTGCTCCGTGAGAGGTTTGATGACCACCATGGTTCTCCATAGGGATCTTGCGTGAGGACGCGCGGCCGCCGTCGGCGCTGACCGCCAGGCGCGCCTTCCTCAATCGCTGATCCCCGTCCGCGTACCCCGCTTCGGCGGGTTGCGTATGCGGCTGACCGCGCGTGCCTCGAGCCGCGCGCATGGAGGACGTCATGGTGCACGATTTAGCTGCCTTGGGCTTCGGCCCCTTCTTCGAACGACAGCTCCAGTCCCTGGATGAAGGTGAGGTCATTCCCGCTCGGATCGCTGCCGAGCACCGCGGTGAGTACGAGGTGTGGTCCCGGACGGGTGCGGATCGCGCCCGGCTCGCCGGTCGACTTCGCCTCAAGGCCGACGAGACCGGTCTCCCCGGAGTTGGCGACTGGGTCCTCGTAAAGGACGCGCCACCCGAACGCACGGTCGTCATCGAAGGTGTCCTGAAGCGGCGCACGGTCTTCACCCGGGGTGCAGCCGGGCGTGAGCTTTGCGCTCAGGTCGTGGCTGCCAACGTCGACCTCGTGCTCGCCGTGTGCGGCCTCGACGCCGACTTCAACCTCCGCAGGATCGAACGCTACCTCGCCCGGATCTGGGCGAGCGGCGCACAGCCGACCGTGATCCTCAACAAGGCGGACGTCTGCGGGGACCTTGCCGGCCGCCTCGCCGAGGTCGGAAGTCTCTGTGTAGGTGTTCCGGTCTACGCGACGAGCGCGCTGCGCCTCGACGGTATCGAGGCGGTGCGCGCATGTATCCGCGACGGCATGACGGTGGCGCTGGTCGGCTCCTCCGGAGCGGGCAAGTCGACCCTGGTCAACGCCCTCGTCGGCGAGGCGCGAATGCCCACCGGTGAGGTCCGTGCACGGGACGGACGAGGCTGCCACGTCACGACCCACCGTCAGCTCGTTCTGCTCCCCGGCGGCGGCCTTCTGCTCGACACACCGGGGATGCGCGAGCTGCAGCTGGTCGATGACGAGGGGCTCGACGCCGTCTTCGGTGATATCGCGGCGGTGGCCGTTGGCTGCCGCTACCGTGACTGCCGCCACGAGACCGAGCCGGGCTGCGCCGTGAAGGCGGCGGTTGAGGCAGGAGAGCTGGAGGCCGAACGGCTCGGGCACCTTCAGAAGCTCGAGCGAGAAGCCCGGGCGTGGGAGCTTCGCCACGACGAGCGGAAACGCAGGCAGGCCGAGCGGGTCATGGGCCAGCTCCACGACGAGGTCAAACGCCTGCGACGGTGGAAGGGAGGCAAGCAGTAGCGGAGCCGTCAGCGCCGTCAAGGCTACAGAGTGCCAGGGCCGGCCATCTCCACGCTCTCGTCTTCAAGGTTGCCGGGGCTCTGGTCTTGCGTCCTCGACTGGGAGAAACGTCAAGACCGTTGGTGCTGGATCCGAATCCGAAATCTCCGCCACTTCGTGATGCCTGGCAGTATTGCGCCGACGGCCGGCAGCCAGCAGCCTGCGTCCGGCGTACGATGATGGTGCGCCACACTCTCGTGAAGGGATCACACGCAGGGGACGGGGGCGGAAAGGGGAGGAGCACACCATGGGCGACAAGGGCGGCAGGAAGGACAAGGCGAAGGACCGGAAGCAGAACGCCGACAAGCAGAAGCAGGAGGAGAAGCGCAAGCAGGAGAAGCTGCCCAAGAGCAGAAGCGCCTAGCGCTCCGTGGTCGTGCACGTTCGTGGGGGCGCCGGCCCCTAGGGAGTGCCGTCGTGGGCATTAATGCGATGCCGCCATGCGAGGGTGGCTCCGCTCGACTCCGCCGCCTTCTCATGGCGCGGTGTCCAATGGTGGCGAGGTTCGAACCGGTTCTGCGGGCTCTGAACGACGCCGGCGTGCGGTACCTCATTGTCGGCGGCATGGCGGTGGTTCTCCACGGGCACCTGCGGGCACGCGCACGGCCCGCGACCGCGTAACCCATCGTCGCGCTGCGTTGCGGTTATAGTGGAGTTACGGCAGCTCGCGCATCGTAAGGAGGCCCCGCGGCTCGGCTCGTCCGCCTCGCCGCCTGCTCCGTCCCGGGCGCTGCGGGAGCTACCCACGAACCGGCCGGGCCCGGCTCCTCGGTCCCGCCGCGCCCTGTCAAGGAGGTGCTCGATGACCCGCAGAACACTCGTCGCTTTGCTCGTGCTCGCCGCGTCCGTCGGTGTGGTCCCTCCGCTGGGCGCCGGCGTCGCGGGCACCGACCTCTTCCTGCCCTCGGTGGGCTCGGCCCCCGGGGTGGCTCCTTCGGTGTGGTACACGACGGTCTGGATCTTCAACCCGAACGGCGCCATGGCGCACGTGGAGCTCAGCTTCCTGCCCCGGGACCAGAGCACGACCACGCCCGAGCATACGGCGGCCCTCGACGTGGGCCCGGGCGAGGTCCGGCAGATCGACGACGCCGTCGCCACCCTGTTCGGCATCCAGGGCTTTGGCGCGCTACGCGCGGAGTCCGATCTCCCGGTCCACATGGCGGGACGCATCTACTCCCAGGCCGCCGGCCAGCAGCCGCGCGCTTCGGCGGGCCAGTTCTTTGCCGCCAGCCCGGCGGAGAGCGGCATCGCTGTGGGGGACGAGGCGGACCTCGTCGGGCTCACCAACCTCGCCGGTGGCGACTTCCGTTACAACGTGGGTTTCGTCGAGACCACGGGCGCCCAGATCGTGCTCGTGCTACGGCTCTACGCGAGCACCGGGGACCCCTGGATCGTCAGCGCCGTCACGCTCCGACCCTACGAGCAGAAACAGATGTCGGTGGACGCGCTGTTCAGCAACAACATCGGCAAGGCTGACAACTTCAGGCTGAAGGTCATCGGCTCCTTGGGGGCAGGACGAGCGCTCGTGTTCGGTTCCCGGATCGCCAACGGATCGCAGGACCCGACGACGTTCGCAGCCGCCACGTCGGCCTCGCCCTGACCCACAGCGCGATTCAGCCGCGAGTCGCGGCCGGAAGGCGACGGCGGTGATTGACCGCGCGGCTCGCCGCCGCGCCGGGCTGCGGCGACGAAATCGCGCAGGATGCCGGGGCGGCCGCGCAGCACCGCGCTCAGCGTCCAGCCCAGGGTCGCGGCCGGCGGCAGTGCCCGGTGCGCAGGGACTTCGCGATCGAAGATCGAAGATCGCGGCCATGCGTGCTGGGAGGTCGGGCCGGCGTACGACATGGCGTAGGCCCACCGGCTCGAGCGTCGGGCGCGGACCCGGGGCGCCCTCGTCCATCGCCATGAAGAAGAGCGGCACCGCTTCGAGGTCGCGGGCGGCGCGCGCAGGGAAGCGTGGTGGCGGCCTGCACCCCCTGCTGCTGAGCGAGAGTGCCACCGAAGCGTGAGGCGCTCCACTCTGCGGTGGCGCTCCTTCGCCGCCGATTCCGCACTGTAAAGACGAGACCAAGACCCGGCCCGGTGGTCGCTGCACGTGCCGTGAGCGGTTCCGGTGTCGCCGGGCGCCACCTCGCAATGATCGAAAGGAGCTCGTCATGACTCATTCCAGAGAGCAGTCACCCCGGGGGCGTCCGCGCCGCATCGGAGCCGGTTCCTCGAAAGCAGCTCGAGCGGTGATCCTCGCGACTCTGGCAGCTCTGGCGGTGAAGCCGGCAGCGGCTCAGCTCACAACCGTTGGCGTGCAGATGTGGACCCAGGACTCGCCAGGGATCCATGGTGGTGCGGAGACCTCCGACCAGTTCGGAACGACGTTGGCGGCGGGCGACTTCAACGGAGACGGATATGACGATCTCGCCATTGGAGTGCCCTGGGAGGCGGTGGGAAGCGAGACGGCTGCCGGGGCGGTCAACCTTCTCTTCGGTGGGCCCGGCGGACTCGGTTCAGCCGGTAATCTCATCATTGACCAGGACAGCGACGGGGTCCCCGGTACGGCCGGGGCCTACGACCACTTCGGCTGGGCCCTGGCAGCGGGCGACCTCGACACAGACGGCGCCGACGAGCTGCTGGTCGGTGTCCCTGACGAGGACGGCGCCGACGGGCTCACGAACTTCGGCATGGTGCAGATCTTCACCTGTGACAAGGGCACCACGAGCTGCCGCTGGGACCGGACCGTGACGATGTCCACGTTGGGCTTTCTCAACCAGTCGTATGCGGAGTTCGGCGCCGCCCTGGCCTGCGGCCCCTACTTCGGCGACTTGCTGAACGCCTTCGCCGTTGGGGCGCCGGGGTTCACTATCGACGATGTCACGGGCGCCGGGGCAGTGATCGTGCATGATGACTGGTGGACCGGCGAGTGGTACCAGGGAGCGACCAACTTCCCCGGCACTCCTGGCCTGGACGTTCGGTTTGGTGCCTCGCTGGCGTCTGGTGACCTCAACGGAGACGGAGTCGTCGACCTCACAGTGGGCGTGCCCGGGGAGGAGGTCCAGGGCGTTTTCCAGAGCGGTGCAGTGACCGCCTTTTCTCCGGCCACCGGTTGGTACCACGTCCTCTCCCTCGACGCGACAGAGTCGAATCCGGGTCAAGCGCTGGGCGAAGCCGTGGCCGTGGGGCGCTTCGGCGAGCTCGGCCAGGTCGTCGCGGCGCTGGGGGTGCCCAACGGGCAGGGGGGCAGCGATCCGGTGGAATCCGGCAAGGTCTCGGTGCAGCAGCGCGTCGCTTCCAACCAGTGGTACTCCTGGGAGCGGAGCGCTGGCGAGCTGCTCTCGTCGCCGACCACCGGTGCCTTGGTCGGCGCCGCCCTGACCGTTGCGGACGTTGACGGTGACGGCATCGATGAGCTGGTGGTTGGGGCCCCCTATCAAGAGGTTGACGGTCACACGGGTGCGGGTGCCGTCGTAGTGGTGCACCATCCTGCGAGTGACGTGCCGTCGAGCGAAACATGGAGCAAGGAGATCCCCTCCGTGGGCCTCCATGCGGAGAACTCCGACCGCTTCGGATCGAGCCTCGCGGCCGGCGACTTCAACGGGAGCGAGGGTGATCCCGGGACCGGCGACGACCTCGCCGTGGGGGCGCCGGGCGCGACGGTGAGCGGGCAGTTCCGGGCGGGTGGGGTGGTCGTGCTCTACAGTGCGGCCATCTTCCGCGACGGCTTCGAGGACGCCGGCAGCGACGGGTGGACGGTCGCAGTGCCCCCCTGACCGGCGCCCGTTCGGCCGCGCGCGGGTGACGTCCGCCGCTAGTGCGGCGTTGCGCTTCTCCAGGGACACGGTCCACCTCCTCGTGAGTGCTGTCCCAGCCGGCGGAGGGATAGCACCCCCCGGCGCCGGGCGGGACCCGGGCCGGGGGGTGCGGAGGAGGATCAGGAGGTTGTGCTTTCGCGTGGATGGGCGACACGGGCGACGAGGTGCTGCACCCGGATGCGGGCGTCCTCGAACAGGGAGTAGAAGATGGGCACGTAGACCATGGTGAGGAAGGTGGAGACCATGAGCCCGCCGATGGCGACGACGGCCAGGGGGGAGAGGCGCTCGAGGCCGATGGCCCACTGCAGGGCGATGGGGAGCATGCCCACGGAGGTGCCTACGGCGGTCATGAGGATGGGGCGCGTGCGGACCCGGACGGAGCCGATGAGGGCGTCGTGGACGCTGTCGCCGCGCTCCCGGGCGGCGGCGATGAAGTCGATGAGCAGGATGGAGTTCTTCACCACGATGCCGGCCAGCAGGATCATGCCCATCATCGACGGCATGCAGCCGTGCTTGTCTGCGAGGACCATGCCCCAGGCGGCGCCGATGAGCGCCAGGGGGATGGCGACCATGATGGTGAGGGGGTGAACCCAGGACTTGAACGCCGGAACCAGGGAGAAGTAGAGGAGGACGAGGCCGAGGACGAGTGCCCGGCCGAGGCGGCCGAACGACTCGTTGAGCTGCTTGATCTCGCCCTCGCTGGTGATGGTGTAGCCGCGGGGGAGCTGGAGCCCCGCCAGGGCGGCGTCGACGTCGGTCTGGAGGCGGGTGATGGGGCGCCGGGCGCGGTACGCATGGACGTCCAGGGTGCGCTGGAGCCCCTGCCGGGTGATCACCGAGGGGACCTCGCGCGAGGTCAGCCGCCCCAGCTCGGTCAGGGGGACCTGGCCGCGCGGGGTCATGACCGGGTAGGTCTCGAGCTGCTGCACGTTCTCGCGCGCCCCGGCAGGGAGTTGCACCCAGAGGGGAAGGCCGTCCTGGTTGGGCACCCGGAGCACGGAGCCGGGCATGCCGCGCACCGCGCCGCCGAGCTGCGCCACCAGGGCCGACGGCGGCAGCTGGTAGAGGGCGAGCTTCTCGGGGTCGGCGGTGAAGCCCACCTCGGTGGAGTCCATGGTCCACGAGCGCGTGATGGAGGTGGCGCCGCGCAGGTGGGTCCGGAGGCGACTCTGCACCTCGGCGCCGAGGCGGTCGAGGGTGGCCAGGTCCGGCCCCGAGATCATCACGTCAACGGGGGCGCGGATGGTGGACAGGGGGGTGGCTCCGAAGTCGAAGACGTCGACGCTGGCGAGGCCCGGCAGGCGCTGGAAGCGGGCGCGCAGGTCGTTCTCGATGTCCCAGATCGTGGCCTTGCGGTGGAAGCGGTCGGTGAGGTGGACGGTGATGTTGCCCTGCTGTGGGAGGCGGCCGGCGCCGAAGGAGATGACCCCGGGCTCGGAGCCGATCACCGAGGAGACGGACACCACGTCGGGGCGGGAGCGAATGATGGACTCCATCTGCGACAGGGTCTTGCTTGTGGACCCGAGAGAGGTGTTGGAGTCGGTCTCGAAGGCGATCTTGACGATGCCGGTATCCATGGGCGGCATGAGGTTGCGCCCCACCATGGGGATCTGTGCCGCCGAGGCGACGAGCAGGACGAGGCCGACGACGACGAAGAGCGCCCTGTGGTCGAGGGCGGTGCGGGTGAGCCGAACGTAGAACTCCCGGATGGGCTCGACCACGTGCCGGTCGAAGAGGAACACGACGCGCTCGAAGCGGTTGCGCTCGGCGTCCGCGGAGCGCCGTAGGAGCAGGGGGGCGAGCAGGGGGATGACCGTCACCGAGACGACGTAGGAGGCCAGCAGTGCCACCACCAGCGACACCGACAGCGGACGCAGCACGGTCTGCACGAACCCGCCGATGAAGATGATGGGCAGCAGCACCATGATCGTAGCGTAGGTGCCGGAGAAGATCGCCAGCATGACCTCCTGGGTGCCGCCGACGACGGCCTCGTGGACGTCGGTGCCGACCTCGTGGTAGTGGCGCTCGATGTTCTCGAGGACGACGATGGCGTCGTCCAGGAGCATGCCCACGGCAATGATCACCGCGGTCAGCGTGACCATGTCGAACTCGTAGCCGATGAGCCACATGACGGCGAAGGTGAGCAGGTAGGTGAAGGGAATGGAGACGGCGGCGAGGGTCATGCCGCGCCAGTCGGCGAGGAAGAGGAAGATTACAAGCACGGTCATGAGGACGGCGTCGCGCAGCGCGTTGAGCATGTTGCCGACGGACAGCGAGATCAGCGTGCCCTGGGTGTCGGGGATGGAGAAGTCGATGCCGGGGAAGGCGTGCTCGAGCTCGGTGAGGGCGGAGGAGACGGCGGCGATGGTGTCGAGGGCGTGGCCGGTGGTGCCGCGCTGGACGTTGACGGCGATGGCCGGCGCGCCGTCGCCGTGGTACGCGCTCTGGGGCTCCATGACGCCCCGCCGGATGGTGGCGACGTCGGCGAGGTGCACGTCGCCGCCCGCGCTATGGCCGACGACGATGCGGCCGGCGTCGGCCACGGTAGCGAACTCCCCGGTGCGCTTGAGAAGGAACTGGGAGTTGGAGGTGATGAGGAGGCCCACGGGCTGGTTGGCGTTGAACTCCGCCAGGCGCTGACGCACGACGGGGGCAGTGAGACCGTGGCGCTCGAGGTGGTCGCGGTCGAGGTCGACGCGGACCACCGGCTGGTGGGCGCCGAAGACCTCGACGTTGGCGACCTGGGGCAGCTGCAGGAGGCGCTCCTTGACCTGGTTGTCCGCGATCTGGCGGACCATGGAGAGGTCGAGCGGGGAGGCGGCCTTCGGCCGCAGCGCCAGGGTGAGCACCGCCGGCGTCGCCGAGGACACCTTGAAGACCATGGGCGGGCGGATGCCGGCAGGGAGCCGCGCGGCGATCTTCTGCAGCCCCGTGGCGACATCGGTGGCGGCCGAGTCCAGCCCCTTGGCGTACTCGAACTCCACCGTCACCGCCGACACCTCGTCCTTGCTCACCGAGGTGACGCGGCGCATGAGCCCGATGGTGGAGAGCTCCTTCTCGATGGGACGGGACACGTCGGCCTCGACGTCCTGGGAGGAGGCGCCCGGGTCCACGGTGACCACGGCGATCTGCGGCCGCTCCGAGTCGGGGAACAGGTTGACAGGGATCCGGTGGTAGCCCACCAGGCCCACGACGGCGGCCAGCAGGACCATCGACGTGACCAGGTGCGGCTTGGCGAGGTAGGACTCGACGAATCGCATCGTTCGCTCCTTACTTGGCGACGCGCACCGCGGTGCCCTCGGCGAGGGTCATCAGGCGGGACGGGCGGGCGACGACCAGGGCGTCGCCCTCGTGGAGCTCGCCGGTGACCACGGCCTGCTCCGCGGAGCGGGTGGCGACGGCCACCTTCACCGGGTGGACGGCGCCGTCGGCAACGCGAAACACCCAGCTGCCGCCGTCGCCCTCGAGGAGGGCGTCCGCGGGCACGACCAGCCCGGAGGACGAGCGCAGGTGGACGTCCACACCCACGGTGGCCCCCGACACGTACCCCGTGGGGGGATGGGGGACGTCGGCCTCGATCACCGCCAGGTGCGCCCCGTCGAGGGCGGGGAAGATGCGGGAGATGGCGGCCTCGGTGCGGATGTCGGCGAGGGACAGCGTCACCGGGGCCCCGGTCTCGAGGGCGGGGAGGTCACCGGACGGAAGCTCGGCCCGGACGCGCACCGTCTTCTGGCGCACGAGCTTGAACAGCGGGTGGCCTGGCACCGCGAGGTCGCCGGGGTCGGCGAGGCGGGCGGCCACGACGCCGTCGAAGGGCGCGGCGAGCCGCGTGTAGGCGAGCCTCGTCTTCGCCTGGTCCACGGCCCTGCCGGCCACCTCCACCTCGGCGCGGGCGGCCTCGCGGCGGGCGGCCACGGCGGCCTCCGCGGCGCGGGAGGCGTCCCATTGCTCCTGGGCGATGGCCTTGGCTTTGAACAGGACCTCGTCGGTGGCGGTGGCGGTGTGCCGGGCCTGGTAGGCGACCTCGGCGGCCGCTTTGCCCTCGCGGGCCGCGGCCAGGCGTGCCTGGGCCTGGGCGACGGCGTCCTCCGCCTCACGGCCGTCGAGCACGGCCAGCACGGCGCCTCGGCGCACCCGGTCGCCCTCGCGGACGCCCACGCTCACCACGTTCGCCATCAGCCGGGGCGCCACCTCGGTCTCGTCGGCGCCGATGACGGTACCGAGGACGTGACGGGTCTGAACGACCCCGCCTCGGGCGACCCGGGCGACGGTGACGGTGGGTGCGACGACCTCCACGGTGGGGACGGCGGCGGCGTCGTGTACGCGCTTGGCGCGCACGGCGACCAGCGCCGCTACGATGACCACACCCACCACGATCCATGCGAGCCTTTTCATTGGACTGACTCCTTCTCGACGATGCTGTTGACGCGCTCTGCGGCCGTGACCGCGGCGCTCCGGGCGCCCGCCAGGGCGGCCCGGGCGGCCTCTTCGCGGGCGCGGGCGCGAAGGAGGTCCTCCACGGTCCCGGCCCCGTTGTCATAGCGAATCTGCTCGATGCGCGCGGCCTCGGTGGCTGCGGCGACCCGCGCCTCGCCGGAGGCGAGCTGCGAGCGGGCCGCGGAGAGACCGGACAGGGCGGCCTCGAGGTCGGCGAGCGTCCGCAGGCGCACGGCGTCGAGGGCGCTGGCGGCGGCCCGGCGCTGCTCCTTCGCGCCGGCAAGGCGGGAGAAGCGGGCGCCGCCCGCGAACAGCGGGACGGCGACGCCGGCCGAGACCTCCCAGGTCCCGAGCGGCGAGCTCAGGGACGGCGCGGTGTTCTCCATCAGGTTGGCCCGCAGCGCCACCTTGGGCAGGAAGGCGCCGGTGGCGATGGCGACGCGCCGGTCGGCCTGCTCGGCGGCGAGCCGCGCCTGGCGGACGGCGGTGGTGCCGTCGACGAGGGTGCGGAGCTCGTCCGGGGTCATGGTCGTGCGGAGCGCTTCGGCGGGCAGGGGCGCGAGCTCGAGGACCGTCCCGGGCTCACGGCCGAGCAGCGCCGCGAGCAGCGCGCCGACGCGGTCCCGGTCCGCGCCGGCGGCGGCCCGGCGCGCGCGGGCGTCCTCGAGCTCCTCGGTGACCTTGAGGCGGTCGAGCTCGGGGCGCTTGCCGGCCTCGACGGCGATGTTCAGGCGCGACTCGGTGCTCTTGAGGGCGGCTACGAGCCGGCCGAGGGCGTTCATCGAGGCGTCGAGCGCGGCGGCGGCCGCGTACAGCGACGCGGCGTTGAAGCGCACCTGCCAGCGCGTGCCCTCGGCCAGCGCGGCGGCCTTATCTCGCTCCAGGCGGGCCACCGCGATGCGGGCGGAGAGCGTGCCGCCGACGTAGAGCGGCACCTCGAGCTGGGCGCCGTAGTGGAGCTGGTTGCGGTCGAACGGCAGGCCGGCGAACCCCTTGGAGAGCAGCTCCCGCGAGATGGGACGCAGAATCTGGTCGTCGTTGAACCGTGAGTAGCGGGCGACGGCGTCGAGCTCGCCCCAGCGGGCGCGGGCCGCAGCCTTCGCGTCCTCGGCGGCGCCCGAGGCCCGGTGGGTTGCTGCGGCGAGGCCGGGGCTGCCGGCGACGGCCATCGTGATCGCCTGTTGGAGGGTGAGGCGCAGGGGCGTCGCCGGCGGCGTCGCGTCTGGCGGCGGGGCGGCGGCTCCCGCGGCGGCCGCGGCGACGGCGAAGAGCAGCGTCGTGGCGAGGGCTCTGGTGTGGATGCGTTCTGTGCTGTTCATGACGGGTCACCTCCGGGCGTCTTGAGGGCGCCCACGGCAAAGGGGACGAGGAGCTCCTCGAAGCGGACCTCGGTGCGGCGGTCGGGGAGGAGCCGGTGGCGGATGGCGAGGGCGGCGGGCGCGCCCATGAGCATGAGCGCCGCGCACTCCGGTGTCGGCTCGGCGGCCAGCTCTCCGGTCGCCTGGCCCTCGCGGATGACCCCCTCGAGAAGGGAGAGATAGGCGTGGACGATGGTGCGCATCCGCGCCAGCAGGACGTCGTCGCCGGAGGATGCCGCTTCGGCGAAGAGGAGGATGGGCAGGCTGTTGTGTGCGAGGACGAGGGAGGTGTGGTGGCGGATCATGGCGGTCAGTCGCGCCGAGGCGTCCAGGGAGGCGTCGCCGGCGATGCCGCGCAGGGGCCCGATGAGAATGTCTTCGAGGCGGTCCATGAGACCGAGCACCAGCGCCTGCTTGTTGGCGAAGTGGCGGAACAGGGCGGCCTCGGAGAACCCCACGCGGGTCGCGAGGCGTCGGGTCTTGAGCCCGGCGAGGCCGACCTCGGCCACGATGTCGAGGGCGTGGTCGATGATCTCGCGCTGGCGCGGCGAGAGGGAGGAGCGGTCAGCGCTAGACATGGGGGCATCCCGGGATGGAGAGGCGGGCCGCGCGGAGCGTTGCGAGCGCCGGCCGCCCCAGTTGTGCCATGGTAAGTAAGTGATAACTCATGCGCTCAAATATGGGCGCCGGTTTCCAGGTTGTCCAGGGTGCTGCCTTCGTGCTCATGGTCAAAGAAACCATACCCAAATTGAATGTATTTCCTTCCGGCCTTCTCGCCGGTATCAACCCGAAGAGTTGTTAGGAACTGATAACCAATATCGTGAACAAGCGTGCGGCCCAGGCAGGGAGCGGACGTTTCGGCCTGCGGTTCCGGAGGGGGACGGAGCCGCGCTGTCGATAGAGATTCCCTTTCGTTCGATCTCTGACGAACACAGGTGCGAGACCTGTGGCTGAGTCGACCCGACACGGCCATGTGCTCGTAGGGCGTCGCGTCCTTTGACGACAACGCTAAGATGGGAGAGGCGGACGTGAGGGAGGCGATGGACCAATCACTTGATCCGACTCAGCTCGTCGATATGGACGAAGTCGTCGCCCGTCAGGAGGGGGAGCCTGTTCACCTTGTCCAGACCGCCGGCCCCGGAGCCGAGCGCACCTTCCGCGTTCTCCCGCTGCAGCGGGCCGTCATCGGTCGCAGCGATACCTCGACGATCTGCATTGACGATGGCGACGTGTCGCGCCGGCACGCCCTCGTCGAGCACCAGGTCGGCGAGCCACGGCTGATCGACCTCGCCAGCACCAACGGGACCTTCGTGAACGGTCAGCGCATCGACGATGTTGCGCTGGCAACCGGCGACCGCGTCCAAGTCGGCACCGCGGTGTTCGACGTCACCGTGGGGAGCATGGCCGAGCCGCAACCAGCGCCGCCGATCGACGACGACTCGAAAGTGCGGAAGCAGGTGGCGAGTATGCGCGAGAAGCTGCGTGGCGCCCCGAGCGGCTCCGGCGCAGTCGTAGTGCAGCAGACCATCCTCTCCGGCAGCCTCGAGGGCGTCGGCCTTGCGTCCCTCCTTCAGATCCTCGAGGTGAACCGCAACACCGGCAGCCTGTTGCTCGATCTGGAGCCTGGGCTCGGCCGGCTCCACCTCTACAAGGGTCGCGTGGACGACGCCATCTTCGGCGCGACCCGCGGCATGAAGGCACTGACGCGGCTGCTGGGGTGCGCCGGGGGTCGCTTCGAGCTCCTGGCGCCCGGCTTCGATCCCGATCGACCAACCATCGAGGGACCGCTCGATGCGCTCCTCCTGACGGCGATGACCGAGATCGACGAGTTCGCGCAGTACCGGGGTGAGCTGCCGTCGGACGACGCGATGCTGGTGTTCAACCCGAACCGTTTCTTCGTCCTCAGCCGGATGCCACCCGACCTGTTCGACGTGCTCGCCGCCATCGCCCGCCATCGGTCGGTGCGCAATGTCATCGACGAGTGCCACCTTTCCGACCTCGTCATCTGCCGCCACCTGCTCATGCTGCTGAGCGAGGGCATCGTCAGCGTCGAGGGCGGTGACGATGCCCCCCGGGGCCCCGACGCTGGACCCGGCTGAGCGCCGACACGCACCGGGGGTGCCAAGGCGCCTGGCGGCTCGCAGGTGCCAGGCATCGTGAGCTGGCGCTGCCCCCGAAGCGAAGGTGGGGACCTCCTCACGCGCCGGGGCGGGCCTCTGTCGGCGCCTCCGGCGATGCCGCACGGCCCCACCTTGAGCCCTGGTAGGATCGCCGAGAGCAGCGGCCCGGTCCCGTGCCCGCGGCCCGTCGATCTGGTGGGATGAGGAGGCCGCCGCCTTGGAGTGAGCTGATGGGCCTGGTTCAGCAACGACTCCCGGGCGAAGCAGCTGCGGGTTCGCTTGGTTGCAGGTCACGCGGACGGGTGTCATTCTCGGAGCCGCCGCATCACCGCCGGGCCGAGAGCGGCATCACCCAGGATCGCGAGCAGGGGGTTGACGAGGATGAGCATGACCGAGCCGATCGTGGTGGAGCAGTTCTTCCCGGTGCCGCGGGAAGCAGTGTGGCGTGCGGTGACGGATCCCGAGCTGATGCGGCGCTGGTACTTCGTGCAGATCCCGGACTTCCGGGCGGCGGTGGGATTCGAGACGACGTTCGACGTCGTGAGCGGCGTCCGGACCTTTCGCCATCTCTGGGAGGTCACGGAGGTCGTACCGATGCAGCTCCTGACCTATACGTGGCGCTACGAGGCCTACCCGGGGGCGGGCGCCACCGAGTGGAGGCTGCTCGACACGGGCGAGGGCACGCGGCTGGTTCTGACCTGCACCGGCATCGAGTCGTTCCCCCAGGAGATCCCCGAGCTCAGGCCGGAGAGCTGTCGCGCCGGCTGGGAGTACTTCCTCCAGCAGCGTCTCCCCGACTTCCTGGAGCAACGCCGGGCATAGCGGGAGCGAGGCCGGCCCCCAGGGCCCCCTCCCCGGCAAGGTCACGACGCCGCACGCGGCACGCTGGCGGTCGAGCTGTGTCGCCTTGAACAGAGGCCTCCAGATGGTTGCCACCCACCGGACCTGCTCGGGTGGTCGCCGGTGATCCTCGCGCAGCCGGCGTGGCTCCCGGCAATGCGCGACGACGGAGTCGCAGCAAGACCGCTTTGAAGAGGAGCAATGCCGCCGGGGGCCGGAGAGACCGGCGAAGCGTCCGTTGGGGTCTTCCAAACAGGACGCTGGCAGCCTCGAAGTGTTAGGCTGGATTGACGATCCGGACGAGGCAACAAGGAGGAATCATGACCGGGACACAGCCCCCTCGCGGCAATCGGCCGGCCCAGAATGTTCTGCCCGCCGGGCGCAGGGCACACAGGCTCGGGTTCCCCGCCTGCCGGATCCGGGCGGCGGCAATGTGTGGCGTACTCATCATCACCAGTGTCTTTTCCCTGATGGGGGTCGGTGTTCCTGTGGCGGCAGCCAGTGAGATACCCCCCGACGACTTCCGCATCAGCTGGATGGGTCCGAACGGTGACACCAGCTACGGGGCCTTCTGGTTCCTGTTTTTCATGATGGCCCCCGACGTCGCCTACAACCCGGTGACCGACCAGTACCTGGTCGTGTGGTTCGGTGACGACGACTCTGCTCCACTCGTGGACGACGAGATCGAGATCTTCGGCCAGCTCGTCGACGGCATGACCGGCGCGTTGGTCGGCGGTCGATTCCGGATCAGCTTCATGGGCCCTGACGGCTCCGCTGACTACGCCGGACTGTTCCCTGCCGTGACCTACAACAGCACAGACAACGAGTTTCTGGTTGTGTGGGTGGGAGACCATCTCACCGGGTCCCTGGTCAACGACCACTTCGAGGTCTTCGGCCGCCGAGTCAGCGCCACCGGGCAGCTCCTGGCGTCACAGGCTCAGCTCAGCTCCATGGGACCGCCCACCGATCCCGCATTCGGCGTCCAGTGGTGGATAGCGCCCGATGTCGCGTACAACGCGACCGACAACAACTACGTCGTCGTCTGGCCCGGGGATACCAATACCCCGCCCTACGTCGACAACGAGATCGAGGTCTGGGGCCGGCGTTTTCAGGCCGGGCTCACTCCGGTTGACGGCGCCCAGTACGCGATCAGCGTCATGGGGCCGAGCGGCGACACCGGGTACTACGCGTCCCAGCCGGCGGTCGCGTGGAACGCGGATCACGACAGCTTCCTCGTGGTCTGGGAGGGAGACGATGATTCTTTCGGCCTCGTCGACGATGAGGTCGAGATCTTCGGCCAGTTCGTCCCCGGCGATCCGAACATCTCACTCTTCATCGTCAACAACTTCCAGATCAGCTTCATGGGGGGCGGCAACGGCAACGCCGCCTTCGACGCCTACGATCCGGACGTTGCCTACAACGATGGCTTCGACAACTTCCTCGTGACCTGGGTGGGAGACGACAACCAGGGCACGACTGTCGATGAGGAGTTCGAGATCTGGGGGCGTCTCACAGCATGGGACGGGACCTTGCTCAGCACGCAGTACAGGCTGAGCGCCATGGGTTTTTCCGACGGCGACACCTCCTTTTCGGCACACAGCCCTGCGGTTATCTCGGGGCCCTTGTCCTACCACGTGGTGTGGCACGCCGACGACGACACATTCGGCATGGTCAACGACGAGTTCGAGATCTTCACCATGGATGTCGCGGCGGATCCGTTGGTGAACGACCTCCTCATCAACCCACGGCTGACGACGATGGGGGCGAACGGCGATCCGTCGCGAAGCGCCTTCGATCCCGCAATCGCCTGGGGCGCCAATCGAGACGACGGCCTGCTGGTGTGGTGGGGCGACGACAACGCCTCTCCATCAGTTGACGACGAGTTCGAGATCTTCGGCCAACTGCTCGGCTTTTCATTCATTTTCGGCGACGGGCTCGAGACCGGCAACCACTCGAGGTGGTCGAGCAGCGTGCCTTAGCAGGACCAGCTCAGCTCACGAAGAACCTCGTCGTACCGGGCGCCGGGGTAGACCTCCGTCAGCGCCCCGACAATGGCACAACGCGGTGCGTGGGGTCCTTAGGCGTCTACCTTCGGCGCCTCGCCGACGACCGCCGCGAGATGGACATCGTCGTAGAGGGGGGCGGTAGCAACGTGGTCGTTGGGCCGGGCGGTCACCCGCTGTTACCCGCGGTCGTCGAGAACACCGACCTCGGCACATCTCGGATCGTCAAGATCGTCGCCCCTGGTGCTCGCCATGCCACGGGCCGCAACCCGTTCGCGTTGTAGAAGCCTGCTTCTGTCAACACATTGGGCGGGTTGTAAGACTTGTGGTACGGGCTCCCCTGGGATCCTAGAGGTCCCCCGGGACCGGCTCGGGGCCTGCACGGCCCCACCGCCAGCCCTGCCCGTACTCGACGCCGAACTCGCGGAGGAGAACTGCCACGCTCTCCCGGTCGACCATCTCGGCGACGACCGTCTTGCCGAGGGCGTGGGCCACCGAAACCATCGCGCTGACAAGCGCCCGGCTCGTCGGGTTCCGGTCGATGTCGCGCACGTAGGAGCCGTCGATCTTGACGTGGTCGACCGGGAGAGCGCGGAGGTAGCCGAACGACGAGAAACCGGTGCCGAAGTCGTCGATCGCGAAGGCGCAGCCGAGCCTCCTGAGGCACTGGATTCCCCGCTTAACTCTGAGAAGGTCCGAAACCGCGGTCGTCTCCGTGATCTCGAAGGTGAGCCGCCCGGGGGCGAGCCCATAGCCTGCGATCGTCGTCTCGATCCAGGCGAGGAACGCCTCGTTCGTGAAGCTCTCGCCGGAGAGGTTGACGAAGAGGTTGACGTCGGGCCTGCGCAGGAGGACCTCGAGCGACTTCTCTACCACCTGCTGGTCGAGCTTCGGCATCAGGCTGAACCGCTCGGCAGCCGAGAGGAAGGCCCCCGGCAGCACGATCTCCCCGTCCTCCGTCAGGAGCCGGACAAGCGCCTCGTGATGGAGCGTGCGTCCATCGCCGAGCGAGACGACCGGCTGAAAGTAGATGACCAGGCGGTCGTCCCGGAGAGCGTCCTTGACCTGCGCGGCCCAGTGTCTGGCCTCGCTCGTCGGGGTACTCCCCTCCAGATTGGCTCCCCAGGCGACGGTTTGGTTCCTCCCGCACTCCTTGGCGTCGTGGAGCGCCTCCTGGGCGCGAGCCAGGAGCAGCTCTGCCCGAGCCGTCCCGTCGATCTCCACGATGCCGGCACTCGCGGTCAGGTCGTAGGCGCGCTCCCCGACGGTGAAGCGAAACCGGCTGATCACCCCGCGCAGGACCTCGGCGGTCTCCATGGCCGCCGCGGGGTCCACG
The DNA here is from genome assembly GCA_963751265.1 of uncultured Gemmatimonadales bacterium. Lineage (GTDB taxonomy): Bacteria > Gemmatimonadota > Gemmatimonadetes > Longimicrobiales > Gaopeijiaceae > SZUA-318. Next base: position 20,648 of record CAVVTU010000020.1, read on the forward strand.
TCCGTCAAGATGACGGCGAACTCGCCGCCGTCCAGACGGGCGAGCACGTCGACGGGCCGGAGGGCGGCCGCGAGGCGCTCGGCCAGGAGGACCAGCAGGAGGTCCCCCGCGGGACGGCCCTCCATTTCGTTCACGACATGGAAGCGGTCGAGATCGAGCAAGAGGACCGCCCCCGGGCGTCCGCCGCGAGAGTAGCCGACGGCGGCGTCCAGACGCACGGAGAAGGAAGCGCGGTTCAGCATCCGGGTGAGCGGGTCGACCGTGCCGAGGCGCTGGATCTCCTTACGCTCCTTCGTGCGGGCGCTAATGTCCTGCGTCACGGCGACGAAGTGGCTGACGGGACCGCCCTGCATCCGGACGGGGGCGATCGATATTTCTTCGGTGTAGGTCGTTCCGTCCTTTCTCCGATTGTCGATTTCGCCGTACCAGACGCCTCCCGCGAGGATGGTCTTCCAGAGGGCGCGGTAGACGCCCCGCCTGGTGACAGCCGATCCGAGGAAGCTGGGGTTGCGGCCGATCAGCTCCTCGAGGGGGTAGCCGGTCATCGCCGTGAAGGCCGGATTCGCCCACTCGATCACGCCGTCGCGGTCGGTGATCATGATGCCGTTGGCGGCCGCCTCCATCGCGATTCCTTGAAGCCGCAGCTGCTTCTTGGCGCGCTCGTTCGCCGCCCGCGTCTGCTGCATCCGGAGCGCTTCCTCGACCGCGGGGACCAGTCGCTGGAGGCGCCTCTTCGCGACCCAGTGTGCAACTCCGGGTTTCATGCCCCCCACCGCCGTCTCCAGACTCGTCGATCCCGTCACGACGATGAACGGGGTCCCGGGTGCTCTCTCGCGGCAGACCTTCAGGGCCGACATTCCGTGGAAGGCGGGCATCGCGTGGTCGAAGAGGACGACCATGGGGCGGAACGTCTCGAGCCCGTGAACGAGTCCCTCCGCGGTGTCGACGCGGCGCCACTCGGGGTCGAGCCCGCCTCGTCGGAGCTCGGACGCGATCATCTCGGCGTCCTCGGAGACCGCCCCGACCATCAGCACCCTAAGCTGACCGCCGGCCGTCATCGTCGTTTCTCCCAGGCGCCATCCTCGGCAACGCCGACCTCCCTGATCACCGCGAGCTCGACCTCCGGCAGCGCCAGTAGGCCGAAACGGACGACCGTGTGATCGTCAGCGATCAGGATGCGTGTCGACATGGCTCATCGCCTCCACCCCGGCGGCGCCTTTCCCCGGTGCGCTCTTCACGGTAAAGGTCCCGCCCAGGGCCCACCGCTTGCCCGTCTCCATACCCTAAAGTATAAGGTAGCGCCCTGGCCCCCCGCCGGAAAGTGTACCTTCTACCCGAGGGCCAGGCCTCCAATCACGTAGGAACTACCCGGATGGGTGGCACCAATCGAACACATCGGGCGGGTTGTGAGAGTTGTGGTACGTGATACGGCTTCCACCCATCGCGCGGGATAATAGGTTATGGTGGAGGAGGGTTTGTACGCGAGACTGTCAAACAGAGAGCTGCAAGAGAGCAAGGGAACATTGGAAGAGAAAAAGGACAGTCGATCTATGGGATTCTTCCGAATGCCGAATAGATTTGTAATCCTGGTAATTATCGCGGTTTCCTTGCTGTCAGCTTGTACCACATTGCGCTCCTCAAAGAAGGAGAGCACTACGCCAACAGCTGGAACCAATGACTTTCACGACGTAGAGGCGGACGTTCGCGCCGCTGGAGAGAAGTTCACTGAACTTCATGGAGATTACCTTGGTCAGCAACTACCTGGAGAAACGCCGGTGGTTTTTGCTCGCGGAATTGTCTCAATGGACTATAAAGAACACTGGGCACCAAGGTTCTCTCTCGACGGCAACGAGGTGTTCTGGTGGACAATCCGGGTCGATGAAGAGAATAATTGGCTTGAAATTCACAAGACCATGAAGCGTAATGGAGGCAGGTGGGCGGTATCAGAGACATCGCCATACGACAATGCACCTGTCTTTTCTCCCGACGGTAATCGGTTGTATTTTGGGAGCAAGAAAGAGGGAGATGACCTGTCTTTTGTTGAGAAGACAGGTGATGGCTGGAGCGAGCCAAAATCTGTCGGTCTTGTTCGTCGTTTTCCAGTGGTGCGGTTTGCCTATTTTCCCACCATCACGAGCAACGGCACACTCTATTTTATGGGCTACCGCGAGGGGCAGTGGGCCAGTATTGGCATCTATCGGTCGGAACTCATCAATGGAGAATACGCAAACCCCGAATTGCTGCCGCCCAGTATCAACACTCTGGGCGGTACGCGCAACTGGACACCCTTTATCGCTCCTGACGAAAGTTACCTGATCTTCTGCTCGACTCGAGGACTTCCTGCGTCTGATCAAGGCGACCTATTCATCAGCTTCCGACAGCCGGATGGGAACTGGACAGAACCCGCTAATATGGGCGAACCCATCAATTCCAAGGGATTGGATAGGTTCCCAGCTGTGTCGCTGGATGGGAAGTACCTGTTCTTCACCCGGAGCACACCCGACCACGACCAGGATGTGTTCTGGGTGAGTGCGAGAATTATCGAAAAGTTGAGACGCTGAAGGGTGCCACCCTTGGCATGGCGGCATTGGAGGCTGGCCGGTGGGCGATGCGATGAGTGGCTGAGAGGCCTATCGGGTCGAACTCGGCACCGCGGGGTTGTCTTCTCCGGGCTGGGAGATGGCGTGATCCAGCGCGTCGAGCCGTTGGCGAAACCTCTCGTCCTCTCGCTGGAGGCGCGTCTCTGCCATCAACCAGCGACTGACCGACGTCGGGTCCCTGTGGAGAGTTGCTGACACCTCGCCCGACGGGAGGTAATAGTGAGCCACGTGCGCCTGAAGTCGCAGCATCGACCGCCACAGGGGGACAGTGCCGGTCGTGGCCACGAGGTGGTTGTGGTTGCCAATCGGGCACCACGCCAGGATCTGCCAGCCGTCGAGGTCGCGCAACTTCCGGACGGTCTCGACGAACCCGTCGGCCTCGCGAGGGACGTCGAAAGCGAGCTCGCCGCGGGCGACACGGGAGTGCACGTGATAGGTCGCTCCTGATACGAACAGGCGGGGTCGACGCGGCATGGGGGACTTCCCCTGCGGGGAGGGGATGCAGTCAGGCTACCCCGATTGATGCCCCCACAATGCCGTTATGCAAAGGGTGGCACCCGTCCCGACAATGGCACCACGCGGTAGGTGGCGCCGTAGCGGAAGCGGCGGTCCTTCGTGTCGTGAAGATTGCTGGACAGTTACTTGACAGTCTCGGGTTTGCGGCATAATTTCAGAAAGCAGCTAGTCGAAGAAGGCGAAGTATTGTCAGGCTATCCCTGCTGACGCACGGCTGGGCTCGAAATGGGGTTCTCGCCCTGTCGAACCGTCTGAGCGTCAGGCCGAGGAAGCGGAGCAGGCTCGAGTAGCAACCGGGAGCTTGCTGAACGTGTGGGCTCGGTCGGCGGAGCTGGCCGCCCCGCAGCGCGAGGAGGGGGGATGCCATGGTACGAGACGCCAGGGTGATCGGCCTCCTGGGAATCGTGCTCCTGTCCGCGCCCGCGCTGCTCGCGGTGTCTCCCGAGCAGCCGACGACGACCGGCCCGACCCAGCGCGGTTCTCCCGCAGTCCTGCAGCCGAGCCAACCACCACAGACCGGGACCCCCACGTCGCCAGCCGACGAGAGCAGCGAGCCGGCCCAGGCCTACGCGCTGCCCCGGTGGACCATCGACGGTGGGGGAGGAGTGAGCGCCGGGGGTACGTTCGGTCTCACCGCGACCATCGGTCAGCCTGAAGGAGAAGCGCTCGCCGCCGCCGCCTTCGTCCTCGCCGGCGGCTTCTGGTCCGACGGCTCGGCGCAGCCGACCGGCCTGGTGTTCAGCGACGGCTTCGAGACCGGCGACATGGCCCGGTGGAGTGCGGTCTCCTCAGGCAAGGCCCCCGGTTCGGCGAGCCCGGGGCGCGAGGGAGGTGCGTGATGGCCACTCGTCTTCTGGTCGCGACCGCGGTCGTGGTGCTGGTGCTGGCTCCGGCAGGCGTCGGAGCCGCGCCGGTGGGAACCGCCTTTACCTATCAGGGTGCTCTGTCCGACGCGGGGACCCCCGCAGAGGGAGTCTACGATTTCCGCTGTGCTCTCTTCGACGCCGACTACGGCGGCGACCAGGTCGGAGATACCCTCTTCCTCGAGGACGTTGGGGTGACGGGAGGTCTCGTCAACCTGCTCCTGGACTTCGGCCCGGTGTTCGACGGTGAGGCGTTGTGGCTCGAGATCTCGGTGCGCGGGGGCTCGAGCACCGGTGCGTACACCGTTCTGGCGCCGCGCCAGGAGCTCACCCCGGCGCCGTACGCCGCGCATGCCTCCACCGCAACCGCGGCCGCGAGCGCGGCGGACGCGGCACTGCTGGGCGGCCAGAGCCCGAGCTACTACCTCGACTGGTCCCACCTGAGCGGTGTGCCCACGGACCTGCTCGACGGCGACGCCGACGTGCTCGGCGGGCTGGCCTGTGCTGCTGGTGAGGTCGCCAAGTGGACCGGCTCGGCGTGGACCTGCTCGTCGGCGGGGGCCGCACTGAGCAGGACCTACGTCGTCGGGCCGTCGGGCACAGCCGCCCAGAACGGGGCGGCCCTGCTCGCGGCGCTGGCATCCATCCCCACGCCCAGCAGCCAGGAGGAGGCCGCGCTGCTCAAGATCGAGCCGGGGCTGTACGACCTCGGATCGGCCAACCTGCTGATGAAGCCGTGGGTCGACGTCGAGGGGTCAGGAGAAAAGTCGATGTACGAGCTGACGCAGATCACGGCGGACTGGTGTGGGGCGGGGGCCGCAGTGGTCGTCGCCGGCAACTCCGAGCTGCGCGACCTCGGCGTCGAGAACACGTGTGCGGGCACGTCAGCGATTGGAGTCCTCGTCGACGGCGACTGGGCCAGCATCCGGCATGTCACGATCTTCGTGCGGGGCGACCTGCAGTACAGCATGGGGCTCTCCGTAGCCGGGAACACTGTCTCGGTGTGGGATACGTCCGTGCACTCGCAGTACGCTACCACGTGGGGCAGGGCGATCCAGATCACTGGTGCGGGGATCGTGATCGAGCACACAATTGCCGACGTCTGGACGGCCGGGGCGGACGAGGCCACTGCCATCTGGGTGGGCGGCGACTCGGCGTGGCTCAGCCACGTCCGTGCGAGTGCCCACGGCGGGGTCGAGAACGTGGCGATTCTGGGGTACGCCGACAGGCCGACGCTCGAGTCGGTCTGGGCGAGGGCCGAGGCCGGTACAGCGAACACAGCCATCTGGCTCGAGGGCCCGGACGACCTCGAGGTTCGGGACGTCCAGACGTGGAACACGGACGGGACCGCCATCTACCTCTACCAGACACAGCAGGCCACCATCAGGCTCCGCAACGTGGAGATGGGCGGATCTCCCGAGACAGGCTTGATGGTCGGGTCGGGAGGACCCGAGCCCATCGACGTCACGGTGGAGAGCTCTGCCATCCTGGGATCGACGGCGACCTTGGACCTCTCGGGCGTGACGAGCCTGTCCGTGCGCGTCGGCAGCTCCCGGCTCGCGGGCGGGCCCCCGACGATAACCGGAACGGCAAGCCTGGTCTGCGCGGGGGTGTACGACGAGAACTTCACGTTCTACCCGGACTCGTGCCCGTGACGTCGCGGGTGCCGCCCTCGGCTTCGTCGCGAGGCCGACGTGCCGAGGGGGGCGCCGTGGGGCTCGTCGGCGGAGGGGGGCCGCCAGCTGGCCGAGGAGTTCGCTGCCGTTGCCGGTCCACGAGGAACCGTGCATGCAGTCCAGCGTGGTCGGGTGGTTGGCGGCGGGCTTGTGAAGGGTGTCTACCCGACACCCGATGCGTGTGCCAGGGCGAGCTTCCGACGAGTCTGAGAGCCACGAGCCACAATCTAATGGGCCGGTAAGTACAACAAGGCACGCAACCTTTATCTCTCGAGCAGCAGCATGATCCAATCGCGAGAACCAACTTTTAAGTAGTTGGTGGGCGTGGCACGCATGCCAGACGGAAATACCCGCCCCGTAATCCCGTTATGAGCTGAAATAAGAGAGATGTTCTCAATCTCTCAATTGAGGTTCCTTCGAGAAGCCGGGACGCCTGTCATGGCGGGTGTCGAGGACGCCACCACACGAGGGCAATGTCCACCCGGCCCGCGAGGCGGAGCACGCATGGAGGATCGTGGGATGTCACTGGTGAGAAGCTCGATTACGTGGCTCGGCGTCACGGCGATGGCGGTGTGGGGCGCCGCGCAGAGCGGGCCGGTCGAGCCTCGGGCGCCTGCGGGCACCGGGTTCTCGAGCATGGTCATCGCGACCGGAGAGACCCAGTGCTGGGACAGCGGCGGGAACCCGGTGACCTGTGCCGGGACGGGGCAGGACGGAGACCTCCAGGAGGGGACGACCCCCGCGTCGTCGCGTTTCACCGACAACGGTGACGGCACGGTCACCGACAACCTCACCGGCCTGGTGTGGCTCAGGGACCCGAGCTGCTTCGGCTTCCAGAGCTGGGCGGACGCCCTCGCCTCCGCCCAGGGGCTGGCCTCGGGGTCCTGCGGCCTCAGCGACGATTCACGGCCGGGCGAATGGCGGATGCCCAACATCAACGAGGTCCGAAGCCTGCGTTGGGAGGGGACCTACCCGGCACTGCCGCCGGGGAACCCATTCCTCAACGTCACCGGGATCCACATCCGCTACTGGTCGTCGACCACGGTTGACGTGGACGGGCTCAGGGACCAGGTGTGGATCCTCAACCCCGACCACGAGGACCTCGCCACCAACGGCATCGTCACCACCGGTAAGAGCGCTGTGATGAAGGTCTGGCCGGTGCGCGGCCCGATCCTCACCAGTGCTCCGAGCAAGGTCATGCGAACCGGGCAGACCCAGTGCTGGGACAGCGACGGGAACCCGGTGACCTGTGCCGGGACGGGGGAGGACGGAGACCTCCAGGAGGGGACGACCCCCGCGTCGTCGCGTTTCACCGACAACGGTGACGGCACGGTCACCGACAACCTCACCGGCCTGGTGTGGCTCAGGGACACGAGCTGCTTCGGCTTCCAGAGCTGGGCGGACGCCCTCGCCTCCGCCCAGGGGCTGGCCTCGGGGTCCTGCGGCCTCAGCGACGATTCACGGCCGGGCGAATGGCGGATGCCCAACATCAACGAGGTCCGGAGCCTGCGTTGGGAGGGGACCTACCCGGCACTGCCGCCGGGGAACCCATTCCTCAACGTCACCGGGATCCACATCCGCTACTGGTCGTCGACCACGGTGGACGTGGACGGGCTCAGGGACCAGGTGTGGATCCTCAACCCCGACCACGAGGACCTCGCCACCAACGGCATCGTCACCACCGGTAAGAGCGCCATTATGAAGGTCTGGCCGGTGCGCGGATCCATCGTCATCCAGTCGATCTTCAGCGACGGCTTCGAAGACGCGAGCACCGCCGCCTGGAGCCTGAACGTGCCGACACCCTAGTGCGCCCAAGGGTGTTGGGTGGAGCCGGCGGGAGGCAGTCAGTCCACCCCAATCGACGCCCCCGCAATGCCGTTACGCAAAGGGTGGCGCCCCCCAGCGCCCCTCGTTCCCCGGCGCCCCTGTGATAGCATTTATCGCTATGCCGCCCCCGGAAATAGTCACCGTGG
>CAVVTU010000021.1:0-442904 GCA_963751265.1 uncultured Gemmatimonadales bacterium
TGGCGAGGAGCTACCGGTGGAGAGCGTGGGCGAGATCGCCGTGAAGGGCCCGGTGTCATGCTGGGTATCACCGGCAGCCCGGGGAGACCGCCGCGGTCTTCAACGACGAAGGGTACCTCCTCACCGGAGACCTGGGGATCGTGGACGAAGAGGGCTATGTCCATTTGGTGGGAGGCGCAAAGAGGTTATCATTCGGGCTGGCTTCAACGTGTACCCCCGGGAAGTCGAGGCTCGACTCGAGGCGCACCCGGCGGTACGGGAGGCGGCGGTGGTCGGCGTGGCCGACGCGCTCCTCGGTGAAGCCACCTGCGCCTGCATCGTCCCTGTGGAGGGGGCGATCGTGACGAACCAGGAGATGGTGGAGTGGTGCCGCGGGACGCTCGCGGAGGCCAAGATCCCCGACCTGGTTCGTTTTCTCGACGCCTTCCCCGGACCGGGACGGGAAGATCCGCCGGATCGAGCTCTCCCGAGTGATCCAGACGGAGAGCCGCCGGCGTAGGCCTGCCGCGGGTCGACGACGGGTGCTGACCAGGCTTCCCCGACCTTGTTCGTGCTCCGCCGGACGTGAGCGAGGTGGGGAGGTCTCGCGGCCCACCACAATTCGGTCTGCGAGAGACAAGAATGAGCAATCCGTACACGCGCGCGCCCCATCAGGGGGGCGTCGTCTCCGGGGTGGTTGACTCGCCCCACGCCGCGCTCCTCATCGACTTCGACAACGTCACGATGGGGATGCGCAGCGACCTCTCCAAGGAGCTGAAGACCCTCCTCGGCTCCGACGTCATCAAGGGGAAGGTCAGCGTCCAGCGCGCCTACGCCGACTGGCGTCGGTATCCCCAGTACATCGTCCCCCTCTCCGAAGCATCCGTCGACCTGATCTTCGCCCCCGCCTACGGGAGCAACAAGAAGAACGCGACGGACATCCGCATGGCCATCGATGCCGTGGAGATGGTCTTCACGCGGCCGGAGATCGGCACGTATATCCTGCTCACCGGCGACTCCGACTTCTCGAGCCTCGTGCTCAAGCTGAAGGAGTACGGCAAGTACGTCATCGGCGTGGGCATCCAGGAGTCGACCTCGGACATCCTCGTCCAGAACTGCGACGAGTACTACTCCTACACCACCCTCACCGGGCTGCGGAAGACCACCGAGTCCGACCGGAAGCCCCAGGACCCCTGGGTGTTGGTGCCGCAGTCGGTCAAGCGGATGGCGGACCGCGACGACGTGATGCGCTCGGATCGGCTCAAGCAGGTGATGCAGGAGATCGACCCCACCTTCGACGAGGGGGGCCTGGGCTTCAGCAAGTTCTCCAAGTTCCTCACCGAGGCTTCGTCGCGTGGCCTGGTGAGCTTGAAGAAGCTCGACAACGGCCAGTACGAGGTCGCGCCGCCACAGGGTGGCCGCGGCCGCAAGCCCGACTCCGGAGAGAGCGAGGCGGCGCGAGCGGGGGCGTGGGCGGCGTGACCGGCAGGATCGCAACGGATCGTCCGGGGTCAGGCGGGCTTCCGAGATGTAGAGCGAGTAAGACCGAAGGCGCGCCGGAAAGGATCGGGCGATCCACTTCGTGAAGCCTACGGGTTGCTGACGCAATCCATGGAGGAGTTGCGGGATGCGGGCGTACCCGAAGGTCGTGATTCGGACGTGAAGCGGAAGATGCTGGAGCTCGATTCGTCGTTCGACGAGGCGGAGCTGGGCTTCAGCAAATTCACGAAGTTCCTGACCCAAGCCAGCGATCACGACGTGGTCGTGCTGAGGCGCAACGAGGCCGGGAACTACGAGGTCTCGCTGCCGGGGGCCGCCGTTCTTGACGACGAGTCCTCACGGGAGGCTTCTGAGCCCGAGATCGCCGAGCCGGAGCTGGCCGAGGCTCCGAGGGGCTCCGACCACGAAGGCACGCGCAAGAAGGTGGAGGCTGCTGCAGAGCCCTCCACGGACCTGCCGTGGTGGAGATCGACCCGGGCGAGGTCGAGGCTTCGGGTCTCCGCCTTGGACCGCGCCGTGGATCCACGCGGCGCCGCGGGGTGGAAGACACACCTTCGCTCTTCCAGGGGCAGGCGGTTCCGAGCCACGAAGAGTCCCGGTCGGACGGGGACGCTCGCGCGGCCCGCCAGGGGGAACGGGGGGAGACATCGGAGGACGTCGATCTCTCGTCCCTGGGTCTTCCCAGCGATCCCGACGCGATGGTGCGGTACATGGCGCACCGCTACCGGGGAGTCGGGGAGAAGACCGCCGAGGCCCTGGTGGAACGCTTCGGTGGCGAGCTGTTCGCGACGCTCCGAGACAACCCGAAGGCTGTCACGGATGCGGTCACCCCGAAGCGCGCCGAGCAGGTGCTCGAGGCCTGGAAGGCGGACTACGAGCGCCGCGTCACGCGAGCCAAGGGTCGTCAGAACTGAGTCCTGCGGCGCGGGACCGATGCACTGCGGCGCCCCCCTGGCGCCTGGGCGTCGCTCCGCACGCTTTCTTCCCCCCCGGGTTCTTCGATCGAGGGGTGCTCGAGGTTGCCCGCGGACTCCTCGGCGCACGGCTCGTGTCCACCGTCGATGATCGGCGCACGTCCGGTGTGATCGTCGAGGTGGAAGCCTACCGGGGTATGGAAGACCCGGCATCCCACGCCGCCACCCGCGCTGGACGGACGAGCCGTAACGAGGTCATGTTCGGGCCGGGCGGACACGCCTACGTGTACCGAAGCTATGGGATGCACTGGTGCGTGAACGTGGTCACCGGTCGGGAGGGCGACCCGCAGGCCGTGCTCATTCGCGGCCTCGAGCCCCTCGAGGGAGAGGACGCGATGAGCGACCGGCGGGGCGGCCGAAGGCCGCTGGCGGCAGGGCCGGGGCGTCTGTGCGAGGCGCTGGGAATCACCGGGGCGCTGTACGGTCATGATCTGACCCTTCCCGCTGGTTCTCGCCGCGGGATGGACCGTGCCGGACTCGATGGTCGGGATCTCCGGACGGGTCGGCGTTCGCCTGGCCGCGGATCGGCCCTACCGCTTCTACGTCCGGAAGAGCCGCGGCGTCTCCCGCCCCGACGGGTGGGCACCAGGCGGGCCGGGATCGCCCGGCCGCGGGAACGTGCGGCGGGACGGCCGATGAGTGATCCAACCTGGTTCGCGGTACTCCCGCCCGTTCTCGCCATCGTTCTCGCGATCGCCAGCCGTCAGGTATACCTGTCGCTGGCTGGAGGCCTATGGCTGGGGTGGACGATTCTCCACGCATGGAACCCCGTCGCGGGAATGGGGGCCACCATCCATGGAGTGGTGGAGGTCTTCCAGGACCAAGACGACACACGCGTCGTCCTCTTCACGCTGGTCGTGGGCGCGCTCATCGCGACGGTCGAGGCGTCCGGCGGGGTGCGGGGCTTCGTCTCGTATCTGGAAGGGAAGAACTGGGTCACCTCGTCACGGAGAGCCCAGCTCCTGGCCTGGGCGACCGGCGTCGTGATCTTCATCGAGTCGAACATCACGGTGCTGGTGGCCGGAGCCGTGGCGCGGCCGCTGTGCGACCGGTATCGCTGCTCCCGGGAGAAGCTGGCCTACATCATCGACTCCACGTCGGCACCCATCTGCATCCTCGTTCCGATGAATGCATGGGGTGCCTACAACCTGGGCATTCTCGGTGGGTTGGGGGTCAAGAACCCGTTGTCGGTGTTCCTGGAAGCCGTGGTCCTCAATTTCTATGCGATTTTCGCTGTGCTCCTGACGCTCGCCACGATCATATGGGACTGGGACATCGGGCCGATGCGCAAGGCCCAGGAGCGGACCCGGAACGGTACCCTCATGTGGCCCGGCTCCACGCCCATGATCGACGAACAGGTCCTCTCTCCTGAGCCCAACGACCGGATCCCCCCCCGAGCGCTGAACATGTTCCTGCCCGTGGCGGCGATGGTGTTGTTCATGCCCGTCGGCCTGTTCGTTACGGGACACGGGAATCTGGAGGCCGGATCCGGATCGACGAGCGTTCTCTGGTCCGTTCTCTTCGGCTTGGCCGTGGCCTGGGTGCTCCTGCTCGCTCAGAGGGCGTTCACCCAGAGCGAATTGGTCAAGGTGGGGTTGAAGGGAGCCGGCGGACTGGTCCCGCTCGCGATGATCCTCCTCCTGGCCATCGCGCTGGGAAACGTGACCCAGGAGTTGGGGACGGGCGTCTACGTGGCCCGCCTGATCGCGGGCCGGCTGCCGCCGTTCCTGTTTCTGCCCCTGGTCTTCCTGGTCGCCTCGGGCATCGCCTTTTCGACCGGCACGAGCTGGGGGACCTTCGCCATCATGCTGCCGATCGCGGTGCCCGCCGCCACGGCGCTCTCCTTGCCCGTCGCGCCATTCGTGGCGGCCTCGCTCTCCGGTGGTATCTTTGGTGACCATTGCTCGCCGATAAGCGACACCACGATCATCTCATCGATGGCTGCGGCGACGGACCACATCGATCACGTGCGGACGCAGTTGCCCTATGCCCTGCTCGGAGGGGGCGCGGCTGCCGTGTGCTTCGCCATCTTGGGAGCGACGATCTGAATCGGACGTCCGAGCGCCCGACGACAGGACCTGCGAGCCCGTTGCGGGGTAGGCGGGCGCGACCCTCCCTGGCTGGCCATTTTGGAACACAATCCACCAGCGTCCGGACCGTTGGCCGGGACGCGTGAACCTGAAGCGGGAGCACCTTGCGGTGAATATCATCGTGTGCGTGAAGCGGGTCCCGGACACCGAGACCCGAATCCGAATCAGCGAGGACGGCACGGACATCGATCCTTCGGGCGTGAAGTTCATCATCAGCCCGTACGACGAGTTCGCCATCGAGGCGGCGCTACGTACCCGGGACAGCTCGGGAGAGGGGGAGGTGACCCTAGTGACGCTCGGCGATGCCTCGGCTCAGGAGACCCTCCGGGCCGGGTTGGCCATGGGCGCGGACAAGGCCCTTCTGCTCGAAGGCACGCCCGGCATGGATGGGCTTGCGACGGCCAAGGCGCTCGCCTCGGAGCTCTCTGAGGCCGACGCCCCCCTGATCCTCATGGGGGTCAAGGCCGCGGACGACGATCAGCAGCAGGTCGGCCCGATGGTCGGGACGTTGCTGGGTCGCGCCTCCGTGACCGGGGTGACCGAATTCGAGCTCAGAGACGGAACGGTAGTCTGTCAGCGAGAGGTGGAGGGAGGCGTCGAGGTCGTCGAGGCGGATCTTCCGGCCCTGGTCACCATCACGAAGGGTGCCTACGAGCCACGCTACGCGTCCCTGAAGGGGATCATGGCGGCCAAGCGCAAGCCGCTGGACCAGAAGGAGGTGTCCACCGAAGGGCCCCGCCTGAGCGTCGTCCGATACGAATACCCGCCGGAGCGCGCGGCGGGCAAGGTGGTGGGCGAGGGGCCGGATGCCGTCCCCGAACTCGTCCGCCTTCTCAGAGAAGAAGCCAACGCACTCTAGCGAATAAGATCCGGAGACAAGAGCCATGGCGAACGTGCTCGCTTTTGCTGAGCAGCGGGATGGAGTGATTCGGGGCGCGGCCCGGGAGACCGTGAGCGTTGCCGCCCGACTGGCTTCCGGTCTGGGAGGGCAAGCCAGGGCCTTGGTGCTCGGCGGACCCGGGATCGGGGCCGGTGCGCCCGACCTCGGCACGTACGGTGCGGAGGTCATCGAGGTGGGAGAGCACGATGCGCTCGCGGAATACCAGCCGGAGGGGTATGCGCGGGTTGTGGCGGAGCGTATCCGCCAGGGGGGCTACGCGGCTGTGATCTTCCCGGCCACGGGTCTCGGGAAGGACCTGGCCCCGCGGGTGGCCGCGCTCCTCGACGTCCCCTTGGCCACCGACGTAACGGGCGTGGACGTGGAAGACGGAATCGTCTCCGTGGTGCGCCCGGCCTACGCGGGCAAGGTGTTCGCCCACCTTCGGCTGGATGCCACTCCGGCCATCGTGTCGATTCGCCCCAACGTGTTCCAACCCTCGGAGCACGCCGCCTCCGGGACACTCGAGACGTTCACGCCCGAGATCGACCCCGGGGCCTGGGGCGTGCGTGTGATTGAGCGCAGATCAACCGGGGACGGGGAGCTCGACGTGACCGAGGCGACCGTCATCGTCTCCGGAGGCCGGGGCATGAAGGATCCTTCGAACTGGGGCTTGCTCGAAGATCTCCGCGACACCATCGGTCCGGGGACCGCGCTGGGCGCCTCGCGGGCGGTCGTGGATGCGGGATGGCGTCCGCATGGGGAGCAGGTGGGCCAGACGGGCAAGACCGTCTCCCCGCAGCTCTACCTCGCGATCGGTATCTCGGGAGCGATCCAGCATCTGGCAGGTATGCGCACATCCAAGACGATCGTCGCGGTCAACAAGGACCCGGACGCCCCGATCTTCAACGTCGCCGATTACGGGATCGTCGGGGACCTCTTCGACGTGGTGCCACGCCTCACCGAGGAGCTCCGCGCGCTCAAGGCACGGGGCTGAGGCCGATCCGGGGCCGGGCCAGGGCTGCGACGTTACGTTCCGCGACCCGTCAGCGGCCGGGTCGTCCGCCCAGCAGCGGTACGGGATCGACCTGGCGTCCCCAACGCCAGATCTCGAAATGGAGATGCGGCGCCTGCGAGTCGCCCGAGTTGCCGCTCAGCCCGATGGGCTCACCGCCGCGTACTTCCTCGCCGGTCTGGACCTGGATCTCGGAGAGATGGGCGTAGACGGATAGAACCGCACCGCCATGGTCGATCCAGACCACCTTTCCATAGCCTCGCATGGTGCCGGCGAAGCGGATGCGACCCGACGCCATGGCGTGGACCTCGGTCCCCGACGGTACGGCGATGTCGACTCCCCGGTGGATGCCGGGCCGGAAACCGAGCAGGCGTAGCCCGAACGGGGACGTCATAGGACCTCTGACCGGCCACCTCGGGATGGAGCATCCGGTCGCGAAGAGCGCCAGACACACCAAGAGGGCCCGGCGTAACCTCATCGTTCTCGGGGAGCCTCGGTGACGGCAGGCGCGTCGTCCAGCATCAGGACGTCCAGCTTCTCGCCGCGGGCGACGCCGTCCGCCACCTCCGGGATGATCGCAAGACCGTGCGCGCGGGAGAGGCTGCTAACCAGCCCGGATCCCTGGGGGCCGCAGAGAGTGGCGAAGGGCGGATCCGTACGACTGTCCACTTCGACGCGGAGGAAGTACGTCAGACCCGGTGCGCCGCGCAGATCCTCGCCCGCGGCGCATCGCACGGTCCGTCGATGGACGCATCGATGGCCTGCGAGGCTGAGCACGTAGGGGCGCACCAATACCTCGAATGTGGCGAACGCCGAGGCCGGGTTTCCGGGAAGGCTGAACACGGGAAGCCGAGCCTCTCCCCGGGGAAGCCACCCGAAGCCGAACGGGCTGCCCGGGCGGATGCGAACCCTCCAGAAGTCGAGCTCGAAATTGAGACCAGCCAGCACCTGCTTGACGAGGTCCGCTTCACCCATGGAAGCGCCGCCGACCGTCACCAGGGCATCGGCCTCGCCGCCGGCCTCGAGGAGTGTCCGCAACGCCTCCGGCTCGTCCGGGGAGATGCCGAGATAGTGGGGTATTCCTCCCGCCTGGGCGACCTGGGCCGCGATCATGGGCCCATTGGACTCGGGGACGCCCGCGCCCGCCCGAACCTCGTGGTAGCGATCCGGGGTGCGGAGTTCGTCGCCGGTCGTGACGATGGCCACGACCGGCCGCCGATGAACGAGGATCTCCGAACGCCCGAGCGCGGCCAACACGGCAACCGTTCCGGGATGAACGGGGTCCCCGGCCTCCAGGACGGGGTCGCCGACCTGCATGTCCTGACCGGCGGGACGCACGTGGCTCTTCGCGTCCGCGGTGCGCAGGATCCGCACGGTGCCGGGCGTGGCTTCCCGGTCGGTATCCTCCACTTTGACCACGTGGTTCGCGCCCGGCGGAAGCGGGGCCCCCGTCATGATGCGGACCGCCTCACCGGGCTCGACGTTGGCGGATGGGACATCCCCCGCCCGGAGCAGACCGACCACGGGGAGCACGACGGGTGCCCCGGGCGACGCCCCCGAAATGTCGTCGACTCGAACGGCGTATCCGTCCACCGCGCTGTTGTCCCAGGGTGGCAGGGTCGCCGTCGCGACCATGGACTCGGCCAAGGCGCGTCCGAGGGCCTCGGACAGCGGTACCCGCTCGGGATCCAGGGGGCGAGCCCCGCGAAGGATCCGCGTGCGCGCCTCATCGAGCCCGAGCCAGTCGGGCGTGCGGACCTCGAACGCTGCGCCGGATTTCTCCGCGGTCATCAGGTTCGGCTAATGGGTGATGAGGGCGGTCAACGTCAGGTGCGTGCCGCTGACCCATTCTCCGCGGGAGACGTTCGTGTAGCCGCGGGTCGGGTCGGCGAATCCGGGAGGTGTGCTCAGCTTCCAGAACGAGAAGGTGGCGTCCGCCCGCAGGGCGAAGCGGTCCGTCAGGAAGAAGCGGGTCCCTCCACCCAGAATCCCGTTGAAGCTGCTGCCGAAGCTGTATCGATCGGCGGTCGGGAGGGTCTTGTCCGTGGGCCTGTCGCCCGCCATGTCGACCGCGTATCCGATCCCGAAATCAATGAACGGATCGAGTCCATGCCAGGTGCGGTCGCCGACGATCGAGAAGCGGAGCCCCACGTCGATGGTGCTGATCAGGAATCCGGCTTCTCCGATCTTCTGGCTTCCCTCGGGCCGACTCGGGTCCATGACGTCCCGATTGCCGGAGAACAGGGACGTGGACGCTTCGAGGGCGAGGGGGCCATGGAGGCGAACGGCGTACCGCCCGCCGAAGAGGAGCCCCGAGCCCGGGCCATAGCCGAACCGTCCGGTGCCTTGGCTCCCGTATCCCGAGAAGATCCCGAACTCCTGCTTCGTCTCGATGAAGCGGTACGGAGACGGGATCGTCTGGGCTCGAAGCGCCCCGGGCAGAAGGGCGAGGATGATCGGGACGGCGGACGACGAACGGAGCAGATGGGAAACGCGCATGGCGGAGACGTACTCCCCTCCCACGACGTGATCAGATTGACGCTCCGCGGCGGCCCGGACAGATTGAGCCGTGGCCGCCGTCGGGCGGTGAATGGCTCTCTGTAACCCTCTCGGACCCCGATCGTTTCAGATCCCATGTCATGGTATGCTCGAGTCCGTGCAGGAATGGTCCGGATCGTCGTGGGGTTGGCTGTCGCCGGCATGCCCGCGGGTGCACAGACCACCGCCCACGTGCGAGTCGAAGAAAACTTCCGCCAGACGCCCAACGGTACCGTTCTGGGGCAGCTCGACCCCGGTACGCCACTCAACGTGGTGAGCCGTCGCGGACAGTGGCTGGAGGTGGACGTCGAGGGGTGGAGCTGGACCCGATCCTATCAGCGAACCGACAAGGCCGGCTTCAACGTGGTGCTGACGGCGGGAGGTGGAGAGAACCTGCGCTCGGCCCCGTCGGGCGATGTCCTCGGGCACTTCGAGCGTGGCGCGCTGTTCAACGAGCTCGATCGTCAGCCCGGGTGGCTGCGCGTCCGGCGCCGCGGCTGGATATGGGCGGCGTCGGTGCGTCGAGTAGCCACCGAACCTGCGACCGCGAGCCATGGCGGGTCCGGCAAGGACACGGTGTCCGTGCGCAAGCCAGAGGGGTTCACCCGGGTCGGGAGCAGTGGTGCCGCAATCCTGAACGCCACCGGTGGTGATACGATCGCCCGCACCCGACCTGGAGCCGAGCTCCAGGTCGTCTCGCGCGAGGGCAGCTGGGCACGGGTGCGTCTGGAGGGGTGGGTGTGGATGCCGACCGGGGATTCCGCTTCAGCAGGAGAGGCCGTGGCCGACTCGGCCCTGACGCCGGCCGCGTTGAAGAAGGATCCGGAGGCGTACCGGGGCAGGGTGGTCGCATGGAAGCTCCAGTTCATCTCGCTCGAGCGCGCCGAGAAGGTCCGAACGGACTTCTTCGAAGGTGAGCCGTACCTGCTCACCCGGTTCGGAGACTCCGGGGGGGCCTTCGTCTACGTGGCGGTGTCTCAGGACAGGCTGGAGGAGGTTCAGGGCCTCGTCCCTCTCGAGGACATCCTCGTGACGGGGCGGGTGCGGACGGGTGCCTCCGCGCTCACGGGTACCCCGATCGTCGATCTCCTGAAGCTGGAGCGGGACCAGGAACGGAAATGACGGGCGCCCGCCGTCCCCACTCGCCCCCCCCACTGCATGGCCGCCTGAGGGGGGCTCGCTGTGGTCTCCGTCGATGACGTACTAGATTGTCGGAGAGCTGACGGGGAGGGCGGAATGCTGAATCTTACGGGCTTCCTGCTCGTAGGGAGGATTGTTCGAGCCCCGGCGGCCGAGTCATCCGTTCTTCCATCGAGCTGGCATGCGCTGTTCCACATGCGGTGAGGAGTTGCAGCCCGGAACGGTCCGGTGTCCCACGTGCGGGGCCGAAACCCCTGTGGGCATGGCCTTGCTGAGGCCTGCCGGAGTCCGCCGCTGCCCCCGGTGCGGCTACCAGGGCGAGGGTGTCCCGTACTTCCGGCGCGCCGGCCATCTGGGTCTGCTCGTCGGTGTCAGCCTGTTCACGTACGGCTTCGGCGGCCTCATCTACTGGCTTGCGCGCCGAAAGCACCTCATCTGCCCTCGGTGCGGACTGGGGTGGGAGCATGCCTCGCGCTCCCTCGCCCTGACCGGGCCGGAGCCGGAGCGCAGGATGGCCCAGGCCGAAGGGGAGGGGACCCTTCCGAGCGGGGGTGGGGCGCGCCGGGTCCTGGGTGTGCTCATGGTGCTCCTCGCGACCTTCTTCGTCGTCATGGGGTTCGTCGAGACTGAGGCCGCGATGGTGGCTATCGGGGGGATCATGGGCTCTGCCGGCTCGCTCGGATTCTACTGGGGCTGGCACGCCCAGCAGGAGCGCCGGAAGGCGATCATGCAGGGCCTACAACGCAAGATCCTGCAGTTGGCCACCCTGAAGGGCGGCACACTCACGGTGACGGAAGTGGCGGCCGAGCTGAACCTCTCAATGCCGGCGGCGGAGAAGATCCTGACGTCGATGGACGACGGATTCCGGGTGCGGTCCGAGATCTCCAGGGAGGGCATTCTATACTACGAGTTCCCGGAGGTCCGACACCGCGACGAGCTCGCACCAGGCAGTTAGACGCATTCGGGAGGGCTGGGTGGGCGGCTCCGGATTGGGCCGCTCGGCGGGGGACGGCAAAAAAGCGTTGTGCGTGGTGGTCGATCGTCGCTACCTTGGATTGTGCCCCCCACCTTGCCACTTTCTGGGCATTCGATGTCCACTTCCAACGTTCTGAGACTCGACGAGTACCGGGATCGGCGCGACCAGCGCCTCAAGCTGGCCGCGGCGCTCCACTATGCCGATCGAGGTCGGTATACCCTCGTCGAGCATCTCGCTGAGCTCGCCACGCTTCTGTCCGCCGGCCGGGCGGCCACCGTATGGGTGGACGAGTACGGTCCCGGGCTGGTCCATCCGCATGTCGTGCTCGACCTCGCCAGTGACCGGCCGCGACGGACGTTTTCGGTCGAGCCGCTCAGACTCGCGTGGGAGAGCGGGGTGCCGGGCGTCTATCACAACGATGATGACCGCAGTCGGGGGTTCGGGGCGGAGTCGGGCGGAACCATGGTAGTGGCACTGGGAAGCGACGGGACCCGCGCATGGTTCCTCTTGGCCGACTCCGTGGGGGCTCGCAAGCCTCTGAGTGAGGAGGTCCAGGGTCGGGTGATGTTCCTGGCCGGCGAGTGCTCCGGAGTCGTGTTGCACCGGGACCTGGAAAGCCGAGAAGGGACGACCGACGCCAGCAAGCCCGGGTTCGCCGGTTGGCCTATCCTGAAGGACATCGAGGGCCGCGAGGACGACGAGGGGGAGAGCCGCCGGATCTCGCTGCGTTTCATCGTGGCGCGCTTGCCCCGGTTGCTGGTCGATGACGACCTCATGAGCTCACCGGAACGGCTTCAGGAGAAGGCCCAACGCGCACGGGAGGAGATCGAGCGAACGCTTCAAGGCGGCACGTTGGACTTCGGTGGTGAGGCACGCCTCTGGGAGGGCGTTCTGGACGCGTTCGAGAGCGGAAGCCTGGAGGACCTCGGGTCGGCGCTGCTCGAGCTGGGAGAGTCGGTCGAGGTGCGAGGGCACTATCATGGTGCTTCCGAGCTCTACCGCACCGCCTACGAGATTTCCGCCGCCGTGGGTCACTCCGACGTGGCCGTCGAGGCGGCCCGCTTCTCAGGAAGGGTGCTCCGGCGACTCGCTCGATGGGCAGACGCCCAGCGCTGGTACGGTATTGCGCGGCGGATCGCTGAAGTCGCGGGGATGGACGCGAAGACCACCCTGGTCCTGATCGGTGTGGCCAACATCCAGCGAGAGCGAGGTAATCTCCCCGCGGTCCGTGCGACTCTGGCAGAAGCTCTTCCCTACGCGCAGCGGTCGGGGGACGCCAGGGCACTGGGCCAGGTCTACCATTCGAGGATGGCTCTGGAGCACATGGCGGGTGCCCTGGACACGGCGCTCGCGAGCGGGTGGGACGCGGTCCGGACGTATCAGGAATCGGAGGATCGCGTGCAGGCCCTGGCCGACCTCGCGGGTGTCCTGACCGACCTTGAAGAGCTCGATGCCGCGGAGGACGCCTGGAACGTGGTGTTGCGTCTGGATCGCGACAACTACTACCGCCTCTATGCGGTCGACGCTCTCGGGCACATCGGCGCGCTACGCGGAGACTCCATGCAGTTCGAGCGACGTGCGGCCGAGGCGGACGCGATGGGGTGGGAGGCTGGGCCGCTGTCCGCCAAAGCGGAGATCCTGCACTACCGCGGGCTCAGCTACAGCGCCCTGGGCAGGGAAGAGGAGGCACGCGAGTGGTTGCACCGGGCGATCGTCTTTGCCCGGGAACACGCGTTCAACCGCACGCTCTTCGGCGCCGAAGAGGCGTTGAGGGCGCTCGATGAGGCGGCACAAGCCCGAGCGGCAGCGACCGTGAAGCCGCCGCCGCCGGAGACGAGAGAGGATGTGCGAGAGGGCCTTCGGGCTTGGCGCCTCGAGCTCGTGGGCGCGCCCGGCTAGGTGCTGGGCGCCGTCCGGGTCAGGAGTTCGGGCCCGGCGTGTAGCTGTTGGGTCCCGGAGTGTAGCTGTTCGGACCTGGGGTGTACGAGTTCGGTCCGGGCGTATAGGAATTCGGTCCAGGCGTATAGGAATTCGGTCCGGGCGTATAGGAATTCGGTCCGGGCGTATACGCGCCGTTGGCGGTCGAGTCCGTGTTGGGTGCGGTGATGCTGGCAGTACCGCAAGCCGCCGCGGAGAGGACCAGGGCCAGTGCGAACGCGGAACGACGAATCGTCTTCATGTGGACCTTCCTAGGGAACCGGGTTCCTTCAGGTAGGATGAAGTGTTTCATCCTCTGCACTGAATAAGTTTGGGAGCGCCCGACCGGGGCGTCGTATCATTTTATGGATGGGGTATACCTTTTTCGAAGATCATGCCGTTTTGTATTGTGCTCACGAGAGATTCCGAGGCCCAACGCGCCATCAGGGCTTCGCTGAAGCGCGGCCACCTCGTCGCGTATGCGTCGTCGTGGGAACGTCTGGTCTATCTCGTGCGCGAGCGTCCGGCAACGTGCGTGATTCTCGACGAGTGCGCGCTGCCCACGTTCATGGGGCCCGACGGGTCGCTCACCGAGTTGAGGTCCAGCTTCCCGAGTCTCTCCCCGATTCTGGTGGCGCGCCCATTCACGGATCCGCATACGCTCTTCCGCCTGGGCCGCGCGGGGATCGACAACCTGGTTCTCGTGCGGTTGGACGATCTCGAGCGCGAGGTTCCGGGAGCGGTGTCACGAGCGTCCGCAGGAGGAGCGTATGCACTGGTAGCGAGGGTCGTGAGTCCCTATCTTCCGGCCCGCGAGATGAGGGCCATCAGGCTGGCCTTCGAGGGGGCCCAACTCGGCTGGAACGCAGTCGATCTTGCGGATCGGGCAGGCCTTACGAGACCGCACCTGAGCGTGCGACTCAAGGCCGTCGGGCTCCCGTCGGCGGGGCATCTGCTGGTCTGGACGCGGCTCCTTCTCGCGGGGCGATGGCTGAGCGATCCAGGCCGGACCGCAGAGAGCGTGGCGCGTCAGCTGGACTACTCGAGTGGGGCCGCGTTCCGGAGGGCGTTACGGAATTACGTCGGAGCGACGCCCACCGCCGTTCGGGACGCCGGAGGGCTCCGGTTCGTGCTCGATCGTTTCCTTGGTGTTTGCGGACTGGGCAGAGTCGGGCCGAGGCGTTCGGTGGCATGAGCTTCTTGCTTAGAGGTTCCTTCAGGGACACAGGGATCAGATGAGAGAATTCACGGATCGGGAAGGTCGCGGCTGGATCGCGACCGCCCGCGAAGAGGATGGGATGGACTACAAGGGTCGCTTCTACCTGGTGTTTCAGTCCGGACAGGAGAGCGAGGCCGAAGTAGAGGAGTTTCCGTTGAAGGACGTGCGCTGGAACAACGAGCGTACGGCCCGTCGAACCCTCGAAACGATGTCCGTCGTGGAGCTCCGCCGGCGGCTGAGGTCGGCCCTCGGGCGGGGACAGGCGCCCGTGGCACGCTGAGCTCCCCCGGCCGTACCGGTGTTCAATCCCGGATTGGCGAGGTCAGAGCTCGAGAATATCCTCAACCGCGCGAGGGGCTCTTCCTCAACACAGCCAGTTGGGGGCTCGTCCCGCGAACTGCCGCCGAAGAAGCAGCGGATTCAATCCTCCGCAGAAATCGGCCCGACGGCTTCCGGGAGGAGGAGATCGGTGGCATCCTGAGGCGCTGCCGCGGCGCGGTGGCTCGCCTCCTGGGGGTGGACGAGGACGAGATCGCGCTCGCTCCGAACACATCCTACGGCGTAAACCTGGGCGCGGCCCTGACGGCTGCAGGAGCTACGGGCAGGATCGTGCTCTGCCAGGGGGAGTTCCCGGCCAACGTCCTTCCATGGAAGGCCTTGGAGCCGCGGGGCTTCGAGGTCGAGCTCGTTCCCACGGACGAACGGGGGCTACCCCTCGAGGAGCGACTCCTATCAGCGCTCGACCAGGAGGATGTTCGCGCGCTGGCGGTTTCGGCGGTTCAGTTCGCGACGGGGTTCCGGGCCGACCTCGAACGATTGGGCCGTGCCTGCAGTGAGCGTGACGTCCTCTTCTGCGTGGACGCCATCCAAGCGCTGGGCGCGGTGCCGCTCGACGCGCGGCGCTGCCGGGTGGACGTGTTGGCGTGCGGCGGTCAGAAATGGTTGTGCGCTCCCTGGGGCTCGGGATTCGCATACGTGCGAAGGGAGCTGTGGGACCGCTTCGCGCCCCCGATGGTTGGCTGGCTCTCGGTGGAGGGGGCGACGAGGTTCGAGGGCGTCCCCCACTACGAGCTCGACTGGGTTCCGGATGCGCGCAGATTCGAGTTGGCCACCCTGGGACTGCAGGACTACCAGGCCCTGGCCCGGTCGATCGAGATCTTCCTGGAGATGGGGCTAGAGGCCGTCCGGAACCATATCCTCGCCGTCCAGGAACCCCTGCTCGAATGGATCGACGCCAGATCGGACGTGGTACCGATCACCCCGCTGGAGGCTCGCCGCAGGGCCGGCATCTTCTCCTTCGTTCCGCCGGATCTCGCGGCTTCCGTGGCCGCGCTGGAACGGGAAGGAGTCGTATTCTCCATTCGTGGAGGTGCGATTCGGCTTGCCCCACACTACTACAACACCGTGGACGAGATGGAGCGGGTGATTCAGGTCCTGGATGGGGTCCGCTCCTGACTCGACGCGAGCGGGCTCGTCCTGCTCAGTTGCTGTGGGGAATGACGATCCACTGACCCGCGAGGAGGCGGCGCGGCTCCACACGCGGATTGGCGCGCAGGAGCTCGTCCAGGGTGAGTCCGTAGTGGCTCGCGATGACGGAGAAGCTCTCTCCGCGCCGCACACGGTGTCGGGACACCGTCTCGGGTGGATCATCGGCCGTTGCCCCCGCCGCATCGACGGTCGCGTCGACTACGGACGAGCGTTCGAACCCTCGGCTGAAGGAGGCGAGGCGCGCACCGATCCGGTTCTCGATCCCTTTGGCCCGTGCGGTCGAGGGTGTCCCGTTGACGAGGATCGAGAAGACCAGACGCTCGCCGTCCGCTGACCGCACCATGCCAGTGAGGGCCGACACCCGGTCGATGGTTCCGGTCTTTGCTCGCAGGTTTCGTGCCGCTCGCGTGTGATACATCCGACGCAGCTCCCTGGGCCGACCCGCCTCCGGCAACGTCGCCCAGAAGGTCTCCCAGAGCGGAGAGGCGGACAGCTGCGTCAGGACGTCCACCAGGGTCGACGCATTGACGCGGTTACCCGCCGACAGCCCGGACCCGTCCAACTGCACCACGTCGTCCGTCGAGACCCCGAGCTCGTGCAGCGCTTTCGTGACCGCGCGCACGCTCGCTTCGGGCGAGCCGACGCCCTCCGTGACCCGGCCCAGGGTGCGGAAGACGGATTCCGCGAAGAGGTTGTTGCTCTTCTTGTTGATCAGCGCGAGGTAGTCCCGGAGGGGCGGAGACACATGGGTCGCCAGCGTCCGAACCCGGGGTGTGCCCTGGCGGGTGGGAGCCACGATTCTTCGGCCTGTCACCAACGAGGTGCCCGGAGTATCGACGATCCGGTTGTGGCCCCGTACCACGATGCCCCGCTCATCCAAGACACTCCGGAAGACCGACAGGGCGAACTCGGACGGCCGGGGCACCGTCATCTGCCTCCACACGTCACGCGAGTTTGTGCGAATGCGACCTTCGACCCGGATGGGATCCAGCGGATGGTCCCGGAGGATCGCGAGCCGGGGCCGTGCGCTACCGTCGACCGTGAGGGCGTTATTGACGATGTCCAGCCCCGAATGATCGGGGATTGTGGTCACGGTCGGGGGTAGCCCGCTGTGAGGAGCTGCCTCGACCCGGAAGGAAACGACGTTCTCGTTGAACTCCAGAGCCGAGATCGCGGGGGCGAAATGGTCGTTGAGATCCCGCGGATCCCATCCTCGGGGGCGCAACGGGCCCGTGAAATAGGACGCGTCGCCGATCAAGTTGCCCGTGACCTGTCGGATCCCCAGGGCTTGTAGCCGATCCACGAGCTGCTCGAAAACCTCCGTCTTGGAGGAGTAGAACCGGTCCGAGATTCCGGGATCGCCCGTGCCGTAGAGCACCAGGTCTCCGTGTAGCACGCTATCCTGGACCGTTCCGTCGGTCAGGAGGTACGTGCGGAACCGGAAGTCCGGGCCCAGTCGCTCGAGGGCGGCCGCGGTAGTCAGGAGCTTGAGGTTGGAGGCCGGCGCCACCAGTGAGTCGGGGGAGTGCGCGAAGAGCGTGTCTCCACTGTCGAGCGACACCACGAGCACGCTCCACCGGGCTTTCGGCCAGCGGCTGATCGTCAGGTAGTGCTGGAGATCCTGATCGAGGCGTCGGACGTCGTCGTTCGCACGGTTGGTCCGCGAGGGGTGCGAGCCTCCGCCTCCGCCGGCGCCGACGAGCGAGAGCGCGGCCAGGATCGGGATCCACCGGGCCATCGGTGTCATCGCCGTCCTCCGAGCGGAGAGAGCCCCTCGAGAGGATCCTGTCCCTCGAGTGGAACGATGACCCCGGGGTTCAGAATACCTGCCGGATCCAGGCTGGACTTCACCTTGCGGAAGGCTCCGGCGAGCCCAGGTCCCCAGATCCGATCGTGGAACACGCCCCGGATCCGGCCGTCCCCATGTTCACCGGTGAGCGTGCCCCCGAGCCCCACCACCAGATCGGCCGTACGATCCAGAATACGCCGGACACGCGCCTTCCAGTCCGCCCGGCCTACGTCGATCAGGGGGTTTACGTGGACGTTTCCGTCTCCCGCATGGCCGAACACCACGGCGTCGGTCTGTTCGGATGCGAGGATCTCGTCCAGTCCGCGGAGGTACCGCGACAGACGGTCGGGGGGAACCACCGAATCCTCGATGAACTGCATCGACACCAGCCCCCGCTCGGCCTGGGCCGCGATCACGGGGCTGGCCGCATGCCTGATGCGCCAGAGCTCTTCGCGCTCGCGCTCTTCCTTCACTTCCCTCAGGCCCAGACCGAAGGTCGCTGCCCGAGAGCGGAAGTGGTCGAGTCCCCAGGCGGTCTCTTCGGCCGATCCGTCCAATTCCACGAGAAGCAGGGCCTCGGCGCCGCGACAGAGCCCCCCGGTCCGCGGATCGGACTCCAGATCGGCAATCTCCAGATACCGGCGCCCGAAGAACTCGCAGGCCGAAGCACCTACCGCGTCTGCGGCCATGATCCCCTCGACCAGTGCCTCGAGATCGGCGACGGAGACGAGCACGAGGGCCCGACGCTCCGGAACCGGCGCGAGTCGGAGGTCGATGCCGGTCACGAACGCGAGCGTGCCCTCGCTGCCGACCACCAGGGACACGGGATCGCCGGCGGATAGGAACTCCTTCAGCGCATAGCCGGACGAGTTCTTCCGAACGGAAGGCCACCCGAGGCGAGGGCTTCCGACCTCATCGATCAGCGTCGCACGCAGTCGCGCGAACCGAGCGGGGGGGGAACGGCGCGCTCCAGTCGGACCCGCTCTCCGTCCGCGGTCACGATCTCGACGGCGTCCACCCAATTCCGTGTGGCTCCGTACCGGAATGTGCGGGCGCCCGCCGCATTGTTGGCGACCATGCCTCCGAGGGTGCATCGGTCGGACGAGGAAGGCAGAGGTGGCAGGAAGAGTCCGTGCAGCGCCGCCCGCTCCTGCACCCGGTCGGCCACGACCCCCGGAGCCACCCGGACCGACCGGTGCTCCGCATCGAGGTCGAGCACGTCCGTCCAATGGCTGAGATCCACGACGATGCCCGGACCCACGTTTCCACCAGGCATCCCCGTACCGGCGCCGCGCGGGACGATCGGATGCCCCTCGGTGGAGGCCCACCGAACGAGCAGCGCCAGGTCGTCTGCGTCCACAGGACGAGCTACCCCCGCGGGGCGTATGCGCAGAGGACCCGCGCCGACGGAGAAGTCGTCGCGGACAAGGCCGGAGGAAATGAAGCTTCCCCGGAAGCCGCCGGGCGGATCCGGGGCATGCGTGCGCACGGACGCCTGGCCGGAGAGGAGACCGAGCGGGCTCAGGCGGAGATGGCCTTCCGGGCATGCCCAGGGGCACACTCCGAGCAGTATCCGGACAACTCGAGTCGGTAGCCCACGACCGTGAACCCGTCGGCCTGCTCACGGAGGTGGTCGATCTCCCGCGGTGGAAGATCGCCGGCGATGTCCCTCACTTTGCCGCATACGACACATCGCGCGTGATGGTGCGGATCCGTGCGCCCATCGTAGCGAGCCGACCCGTCACCGTAGGTCAGCTTGACGGCCAGTCCACACCCCACGAGCGTTTCGAGGCTCTTGTAGACGGTCGCGAGGGAGATGCCCGGGAGGTCCTGGCGCACGCCGAGGAAGACCTCGTCGGCGGTCGGGTGCCGATCGGTCGAGGCGAGGAAGCGGAACACGGCCGCTCGTTGCTCCGTGAAGCGCTGACCTCCGGCCTCAAGGGCCTGACGAAGGACGCGCTCGTTCGATTCGGTGCTCATGACCATTCTCTCCAAGTTCCTTCCGTATCCGCATTCGCCGGAATGCGGCTGATTATTAATCACGTTAAAGGACGTTCGAAATGCGTGTCAACCTAATTCGACGCTCCGAAAACCGCGGAAAACGCGTGCCCCGGGCGATCGCGCGATGACGGCCTCTTCCGAGGGCCCGCTTCTTACTGTTGAACCCCTCATCGAAGCCATTCGGTCCGGCGTCGAAGCTTCCGGATGGGCCCTCTCCGGTCTCCAGAAGACGACCAGCCACGAATTCGAGGGGCGCTGGAAGGGGGAATCGTCCCGCAGCGCGTATCTGTTCTTCCACCGATCCTCCGGGCCGGAGTGGGCGAGCGTGGACGTCTTCCTGGACGAGACGTCTTCCGGGCTCACGGGCAACCTCGCCCTCGTCGTGGAGCTTCACCCTCTGGGCGCCCTCGGCGACGTCACCGGCCTCCTCACCGAGCTGGGACGTCTGGCGGAGGACGCGCTTCCGCAGGGATACCGCACGCCGGTATCCCTGCGGTTCCGGCTGGAGGACTGTCCCGGCGTGGCGTCCCGAGCCGGCTCCGAAGTCAGGTTCAAGCTTCGTATCCCGCGTGCCGCCCTCCAGGCGGGGACCGCGGCGGTTGAGGCCCTGGCTTCGGCGACGGTCCGTACGTTCCAGGATCTCCTGGATGGCCCGGGACTTCGGCCGTGGGTGCCCCAAGACTGAGTCCGGCACTGTCACGCCTTCTCGTGCCTCAGTAGACGCAGCCCGTTGAAGACCACGATGACCGTGCTGCCTTCATGGCCCACGACCCCCATGGTGAGGCCGATCCGCCCGGTCAGGGCCAGGACGACGAGCCCGAACATGACCGAGGTCGCGAAGATCAAGTTCTGACGCACGATCCGACGCGCGCGGTGGCTCAGATCGACGGCGTGGGCCAGCCCGTCGAGTTGCTCGCCCATGACGACGAGGTCGGCGGTCTCCAGGGCGACGTCCGTTCCGGCGGCTCCGAGCGCGATGCCGACGTCGGCGGCCGCCAGCGCCGGTGCGTCGTTCACGCCGTCACCCACCATGGCCACGGGACCGAAGCGGGCGCGCAGGTCGTCGAGGACGCGGCTCTTCTCCTCCGGAAACAGTTCCGCGTGCACTTCGTCCAGGCCCACTTCGTCGGCGATTGCGCGCGCGGTGGCCGCATCGTCGCCGGTGAGCATCACGAGGTTGGTGACGCCCGAGGCTCGGAGGGCTTCGAGGGCGGCTCGCACGCCTGGCCGGGGCTGGTCGGCGATGGCGATGGCTCCGGCGTGCCGGCCGTCCATCGCGACGAAGACCGGCGTGGCGGCACGTTGGCGTCCGGCCTCGGCCCAGACGTTGGCCTCGGGGGGCAGGGGAACTCCTACACAATGCTCGATCCATCGGCGGCGTCCCACCCGGACGTGCACCCCACCCACGGTTCCCGCGACCCCTCGGCCGGAGAAGGCCTCGAAGCCCTCGACCGTCAAGAGGTCTAGACTCCGTTCTTCCGCGGCCCGGATCACGGCGGTGCCCAGGGGATGCTCGGAGAGTGCCTCGACCGATGCGACAAGACGGATCAGGTCGCGTTCGGCCGCGATGCCGCGCACGGAGTCCGGATCGTCGGCGACAGCAACGGTCCCGGAGGAGGCCGCGACAAGCTCGGGACTGTCGAGAAGGCTCAGCACCCCCACGACAGCGGGGCGTCCGATCGTGATCGTGCCTGTCTTGTCGAGGGCGGCCACCTTCACGGAGGCGAGCGCGTCGAGGTGGGCGCCGCCCTTGAAGAGCACGCCATGGTGGGCACCGTTGGACACGGCCGAGACGATCGTCGCGGGAATCGAGATCACGAGGGCGCAGGGAGAGGCCACGACGAGCAGGGTCATGGCCCGGTAGAAGGCGTCGTGAAAGTCCCACCGGAGACCGAGCCAGAAAAAGAGGACGGCGACGGCCGACGCCACGATGACCCCCAGGGCGTAGCGGCCTTCGACCTCTTCAATCCAACTCTGCGTCGGAGCCTTAGCGTCCCGTGCTTCCTCTACCAGGCGGACGACGCGTGCGAGCGCCGTGTCGTTCACCCTTCTCGTGATCAGCACGTCCAGGGCACCCGTGCCGTTCAGGGTCCCGGCGAACAGGTCCATGCCGGCTTCCTTGGCCACGGGCGTGGGCTCACCCGTGAGCGTGGACTCGTCGACACGGGACGCGCCCGCCGATACCGTGCCGTCCACCGGAATCCGCTCGCCCGGCCGCACCCTGACGATCTGGCCGGGCTCCAGGTCCACCACCGCCACCGGCGACTCTTTGCCATCCTGGAGCACCGACGCCTCCTCCGGCCGAAGCTCCATGAGCCCTTGAATGGACCTGCGCGTGCGACCGAAGGCATACGTCTCGAGCGTGTTTCCGGTGGAGAAGAGGAAGAGCAGGATTGAGCCTTCGAGCCAATGGCCGACGGTCGCCGCGCCGATTGCCGCGACCAGCATCAGAAGATCGACGTCGATCTCGCGCCGCCGAAGTGCACCGGTGGTGCGGCGCAGCGTATCCCAACCGCCGGCGGCGTAGGCCAGCATGAGCGTGGCCATGGAAGCCGTCTGGAGACCACCGAGACGAAGGCCCCAGCCGGTCGCGATCGCAAGGCCGCAGATCACGGTGGATGCGGCCTCCGCCTTCCAGACGTCCTTCTTCAGCGGTTCGTCGGGCACCGGAAATCCTTCTCCCTATGAATACATAATAAGAATAATTCCAGATAACTTAGCGAGCCAGCCGTTTGGCACAAGCTCTGGTCTGGAAGGGTATGCCCCGCTTGTGCCGATCCGTGGATGGACCTATTGCACCAGGACCGGGACGAGCCCCGAGCGGGGGCACCGCGTCAGGCGTGAACTGCCACAAGAAAGGATTCCTGCCATGAGTGGAAACAGCGGCAAGCTCGACGCCCTCCTGACCGAGGAGCGACGATTCGCACCTTCTGAGGAGTTCACCCGCCGCGCCGTGGTCGCCGA
Source organism: uncultured Gemmatimonadales bacterium (assembly GCA_963751265.1). Taxonomy (GTDB): domain Bacteria; phylum Gemmatimonadota; class Gemmatimonadetes; order Longimicrobiales; family Gaopeijiaceae; genus SZUA-318. The sequence goes on from CAVVTU010000021.1 coordinate 22,468, forward strand.
TCCGAGGATCCGTGACCGCGCGGCTGCCGACCGGGAGGGGTACTGGGCCGAGTGGGCCGCCCAACTGGACTGGTTCGAGCCCTGGAAGAAAGTCCTGGACTGGAATCCACCGTACGCCAAGTGGTTCGTGGGGGGTAAGCTCAACGTCTCTCACAACTGCCTCGATCGTCACCTGAATGGTTCGCGGCGGGACAAGGCTGCGCTCATATGGGAGGGTGAGCCCGGCGACACCAGAACGTATACCTACACGGAGCTTCACCGCGAGGTCTCGAAGTTTTCGAACGTCCTGAAGGGCCTCGGCGTCAAGAAGGGAGACCGCGTGGCGGTCTACCTCCCGATGATCCCGGAGGCGGCCATCGCGATGCTGGCGTGCTCCCGCATCGGGGCCATCCATTCGGTGGTGTTCGGAGGCTTCAGCCCCGAGTCCCTTGCGGATCGCAACAACGACGCCGAGGCCAAGGTGCTCATCACCGCGGACGGTGGGTGGCGCAGGGGCTCGGTCGTTTCCCTCAAAAAGAACGCGGACGACGCGCTCGAGCGATCCCCTACGGTGGAGCATGTGGTGGTGGTCGCACGGGGGGGGAGCTCACCGAGAAGGTCGATGCACCGATGAAGGAGGGACGGGACCTCTGGTACCATGAGCTCATGGAAGGAGCCTCGGAGGAGTGTCCCCCCGAGGTCATGGACGCCGAGGACATCCTGTATATCCTCTACACCTCCGGAACGACCGGGAAGCCGAAGGGCGTCGTCCACACCACGGGGGGATACCTGACCCAGGTGTATGCGACCACCAAGGCGGTCTTCGACCTCCACGACGACGACGTCTACTGGTGCACGGCGGACGTGGGCTGGGTGACGGGCCATAGCTACATCGTCTACGGCCCGTTGGCCAACGGGGCGACCGTGCTCATGTACGAAGGAGCTCCCGACACGCCTGACAGGGGTCGATTCTGGGAGATCTGCGAGAAGTACGGCGTAAGCGTCTTCTACACGGCACCCACGGCGATCCGGGCCTTCATGCGCTGGGGCGACCAGTGGCCCGCGAAGCACGACCTGTCCAGCTTGCGCCTGCTCGGGACGGTGGGGGAGCCTATCAATCCCGAGGCCTGGATGTGGTACCACCGCGTGATCGGCGCGGAGTCGTGCCCCATCGTGGATACGTGGTGGCAGACGGAGACAGGGGGCATCATGATCACGCCTCTCCCGGGCGTCACCGAGACGACACCCGGCACGGCCACGAAGCCGTTTCCCGGCGTGGAAGCGACGATTCTCGACGACGAGGGTCGAGAAACCGACGCGGGGTACCTGGCCATCACGTCGCCGTGGCCTTCGATGCTTCGGACGGTGTGGGGCGACGACGACCGATACAAGAGCACCTACTGGTCGAAATGGGACGGAATCTACTTCCCGGGTGACGGCGCAAAGCGCGATCGGAATGGCAACCTCTGGATTCTCGGGCGCGTGGACGATGTCCTGAACGTGGCGGGGCACAGGATCGGGACCATGGAGGTGGAGAGCGCGCTGGTCGACCATCCGGCCGTGGCGGAGTCCGCCGTGGTCGGCAAGACCCATGACATCAAGGGTCAAGCGATTGCGGCGTTCGTAACGCTGAAGGAAGGCTTCGACGGCGGGAACGGCCTGATGGAGGAGATCCGACAGCACGTGGCCGACAAGATCGGGGCGATCGCCAAGCCCGAGGTGGTGATCTTCACGGCGGACCTGCCCAAGACGCGATCCGGGAAGATCATGAGACGCCTCCTGCGTGACATCGCCGAGGGACGGGCGGTCGGGGATACGACGACGCTCGCCGATCCGGAGGTCGTGAGGCGTCTGAAGGAGCGCTATGAGGAGAGATAGGAATCGAACCCTCGTGCCTTTGCAGGTCGCGGCACGAGCTGGGTCTCTGTGGGGATTCTGCCTCGCCCGAGACACGTAAGACCCGTCCCGACGGTCACCCTGCTTCTCCAGCGACCTGTTAGCTTATCAGGGCGCGCCCGTGGTGTGCGTGCCCGCGTTCGCGAACCCGTGCCCAGCATCCCGACAATGCACGACGTCCTCAGGCAGCGGCTCCTGCGCAAGATCGAGAGCCTTCCCGACGAGCAGATCTATCAGGTCCTGGACTTCATGGAGTTTCTGGAGTCCAAGTACGCCGATGCCGTCCCCGTGGAGAGCAGCGGTCTGCAGAAGTTCGCGGAAGGGTTGGAGGATAAGCTCCGCAAGAAAGCCGTGAGTCCCGGGACGATCCGCGAGGCCTTCCAGCTCATCTCGGCGGCGGATCGGGTGCTGTCGAGCGTTTCCTCGGCCGGACGGCAGATCCTGGCGGACCTGAACGCTTCCGGGGAGCGGGTGGCCGGGGGCGGGACCGTCGACCCGCCGGAGGAGCGCAAGAAGCAGGTGAGGAAGGGGCGCTCTCCGAAGAAGACGAAAGGGACCGAACCGCCGTCCGAAGAGGAGTCGGAGGTCTGAGTCCAGGTCGGCGTCGGCCCCCGTTGACACATCCGACGCCCATCGAATATCCTCCCCTATGGATAGAGTCACGCTCCACGGAGCGGGCGAGCGCCCGTCTCTTCGACACGCCGTAGCGCGGCGTCTCGGAGGGCGGGCGTTCTGTCGATGAGACGCCCACAACACGAGGCCAGCCAATCGATGGCGGATGGTTCCAGCCGTAGGGATGCAATCGTCCGGGAAGCGCTCACCTTCGACGATGTGCTCCTGATTCCCGGCCACTCCCACGTTCACCCGAAGGAGACGGACGTGTCTTCTCGGGTTACTCGGAAGATCGAGATCCAGATCCCCCTGGTGTCCGCGGCCATGGATACGGTCACGGAGTCGCGCATGGCCATCCAGATGGCTCGCGAAGGAGGGATCGGGATCATCCACAAGAACCTCCCGCCCGAGAAGCAGGCCGAGGAGGTGGACCGAGTGAAGCGGTCCGAGAGCGGGATGATCCTCAATCCCATCACGCTCGCTCCGCACGCCACGCTGCGGGATGCCCATCGCCTGATGGAGAACTTCTCCATCAGCGGGGTGCCGATCGTGGAGAATGGGGGAAGGCTCGTCGGCATCATCACGAACCGGGACCTGCAATTCGAAACCGATCTGGATCAGCCCATCAGCGGCGTGATGACGGCGGAGAATCTCGTCACCGTTCCGGTAGGCACGACGCTGGACCAGGCCGAGCAACTCCTGCACCGACACCGCATCGAGAAGCTCCCGGTCGTGGACGAGAATGGGGATCTGAAGGGTCTCATCACCGTCAAGGACATCTTCAAGCGACGGAAGTATCCCAACGCCTGCAAGGACGAGCACGGACGGCTCCGGGTCGGTGCCGCGATCGGGGCATCGAAATCCGATCTCGATCGTGCCGACCTCCTGGTCGGGGCCGGCGTCGACGTTCTGGTCGTGGACACGGCGCACGGACATTCCGAGGGAGTCCTGCAGGCGGTTGCGCGCGTGCGTGGACGGTTCCCCGACGCGCAGATCGTCGGCGGCAACGTCGGTACCGTCGAGGGCGCCCGCGCCCTGTTGGAGCGGGGGGTCGACGCCGTCAAGGTGGGCGTCGGACCGGGCTCGATCTGCACGACACGTGTCGTGACGGGCGTCGGGCTTCCCCAATTGACCGCGATCATGGACGCGGTGGACGGTGCCGGCGGAGATGTCCCCATCATCGCAGACGGGGGCATCCGTTACTCGGGAGACATCGTGAAAGCCCTGGCGGCAGGGGCCGAATGCGTGATGATGGGCTCGATCCTGGCCGGAACGGACGAGTCGCCGGGCGAGAGCTTCCTTCTGGAGGGACGGCGGTTCAAGACCGTGCGGGGCATGGGCTCCCTCTCGGCCATGGAGGAGGGCTCGGCCGACCGGTACTTCCAGGAGGGACAGCAGGAATCGAAGAAGTTCGTGCCCGAGGGCATCGAGGCGAGGGTTCCGTACAAAGGACCGGTCTCGGATACCATCTATCAGTTGGTGGGTGGTTTGCGCAGCGGCATGGGCTACTGCGGAGGGGCAACCCTGGAGGAGCTGAGGGCGAGGGCCCGGTTCAACCGTGTGACCTCGGGCGGCCTCCGCGAGTCGCACCCGCACGACGTGACCATCACGCGAGAAGCTCCCAACTACCGAATGTGAGCGATATGACTGCCAACCTGTTCCCCGTTCGTCCGCGCCTTCTGCTCGGTCCCGGGCCCTCGCCCGTGGCGGATCGGATTCTCCAGGCGCTCGCCCGTCCGACGATTGGCCATCTCGATCCGCAGTTCCTGACAGTCATGGACGATGTCAACGAGCGGCTCCGCCACGTCTTCGGCACGCGCAACAGCCTCACGTTCCCGGTCTCCGGCACGGGATCCGCGGCCCAGGAGGCGGCGTTGGCCAACGTGCTCGAGCCGGGGGACACGGCGATCATCGGCGTCAACGGCGTCTTCGGGACGCGCATGGCAGAGATGGCGCGCCGGATGGGTGCCGAGGTGGTGGCGGTCGAAGCGGAGTGGGGAAGGATCCTCGAGCCCGAGCGAATGATCGAAGCCCATCGGGCGCACCCGGACGCGCGGGTGCTGACGCTCATCCACGCCGAGACCTCGACCGGCGTCCGTCAGCCGCTCGCGGAGGTCGGTGAGGCGCTCGCCGACTCGGGGACGCTCTTCCTGGTGGATGCCGTCACGTCTTTGGGTGGAATCCCGGTGGAGGTGGACGCAAACCACGTGGACGTGTGCTACTCGGGAACCCAGAAGTGTCTCGGCGTCCCACCTGGGTTGGCCCCCCTCACGTTCTCGGAGCGGGCCCTGGAGCGCGTTCGAGGTCGCTCGCGGCCCAGCCAGAGCTGGTACCTCGATGCGAGCCTGCTGGCCGACTACGTCGGAGAGGGCTCGGAGCGTCGGTATCATCACACCGCGCCGATCAACATGATGTATGCCCTCCACGAGGGTCTCGTGATCGTAGAGGAAGAGGGCCTTGAGGCGCGGTTCCGGAGGCACGAGGAGGTGGGGGCCGCGCTGCAGACGGCGCTCGTCGAGCGCGGCTTCGAGCTCTTCGCGCAGGAGGGTCATCGCCTTCCGGAGCTGACCGCCGCCGCGCTGCCCGGAGGCCGGCCGGAGGCACCGCTGCGCAAGGCGCTCCTGGAGCAGTACGACATCGAGGTGGGCGGAGGGCTCGGTCCGGCCAAGGGCAAGATCTGGAGGATCGGCCTGATGGGAGCGGGTGCGACCCACGAGAACGTCTCGCGCCTTCTGTCTGCGGTCGACGAGTTGCTGGCCCAGGGAGGGTGAAAAGGAACGGGAGCGGCCTGCATCGGCGGCACGCCTTCTGGCTCACCGTCCTCGCGGGAACGACGACGGCGTGCCTCGGAGGATCCGGCTTCGAGGTGCCCGCGCCCCTTCCTCCTCCGTCCATCGAGGTACCGCGGGTCGAGCTCGCTGACGCGAAGCCGCCGAGCGTCCTGGTGCCGCCTCGGAAGAGCGAGCTCGACGACGATCCCATCCTGCGCTCGCCGATGATGCGAGATCCGGACTTCCGGAAGGAGGTCGACCACTGGATCGAGACGTGGACGCAGGCCCCCTGGTTTCCGGATTACCTCGAGCGGATGCGCTGGTTCGAGGGGGCCGTCGACTCGGTGCTGGCGAGCCGGGGATTGCCGCTCTCGCTTCGTTACCTCCCCATCGTCGAGAGCGGGTACAGCCCGCGGGCGGTCAGCCCGGTGTCGGCCGTGGGCCTCTGGCAGTTCATGGAGCCGACCGCCCGGGGGTTGGGCATCCGTGTGTCTCCACTTCTCGACGAGCGCCGCAATCCCTTCAAGTCTACCGATGCGGCTGCCACCTTTCTCGACGCGCTGCACCAGAAGTTCGGCTCCTGGTTCCTGGCGTTGGCCGCGTACAACGCCGGCCCCGCGCGCATCGAACGGATCCTCAACGACCGTGCGCCGCTCGCTCCCCGTACCGACAGCCTGTACTGGGCTCTCCGTTCCCGGTTTCCGAGGGAGACGCGAGACTTCGTCCCGAAGTTCTTCGCCGCCGTGAAGGTCGCTGCCCATCCCAACCGGTACGGGGTCGACGTTCCCGACTCGACGAAGGGCTTCTCGTTCGATCGGGTGGCGGTGCCGGATGCGACCACGCTGGACGTCGTAGCCGACGCGGCCGGAGTCGATCAGAGGGAGATCGAGCGCCTGAATCCGGAGGTGGTGCGCGGCATCACACCGCCGGGGCGGAAGACGTATCTGCGGGTGCCGGTGGGGCGTGGGGCGATCTTCACGCAGAACTACGCGAAGATCCCTCCGCGGCGGCGCGTCACGTTCGTCGAGCATCGGGTCCGAAGCGGTGAGACACTGACCCACATCGCCCGGCGCTACGGGATCCGCCTGAGCGATCTGGAAGCAGCGAACCCGGGCATCCGGCCGCGCCGGCTTCAGATCGGTCAGCGACTCATCGTGCCCATCGCTCCACGCGCCGGCGCGCGAGCCAGCCGGTAGGAGGTCGGCGCCGGGCGAGGAAGCGGCTCGGCTACCCTTGGTCCGCTTGCCAGCTTCCCGACCGACCGCCTGCCTTCGAGAGCAGTCGGACTTCTTCGATGCGCATGCCCCGGTCGATGGCCTTGAGCATGTCGTAGACCGTCAGGAGGGCGATCGACACGGCCGTGAGCGCCTCCATCTCCACACCCGTGCGGCTGGCGACGCGAGCCTCGGATCGGGCCACGACCCCTGGAAGCGACGGATCGACCTCCAGGGAGACTTCGATGCTCACGCCCGGGAGCGTGTGGCAGAGGGGAACGAGGTCCGCCGTGCGCTTTCCGCCCATGATGCCCGCCAGCTCCGCGACCTGGAGGACATCGCCCTTGGCCGATTTGCCGGACCGAAGGCGCTCGACGGTCGTGGCCGCCATGCGGATCCGGCCTTCGGCCCGGGCCGAACGCACGCTGATGTGCTTGTCCGTGACGTCGACCATGTGTGGACGCCCTTCGGCATCCAGGTGGGTGAGGTCCCGTCCCTCGTCGCTCATGTCAGGTCTTCGCTTCCGCGACCCGTCCGGGTCGCAGCTTGTGCTGGAGGCGCCGGACGAGGTCCGACACGATGAGCTGCGGGTTCACGTTGCCTCGTGCCATCTCCCGGGATTCCTCGATGATGGGGAGGGCCGAGGAAATCGCGCCGGCCTCCACTCCCGAGCCCGCGACGATACGCCGCAACCGGGGCAAGGCATCCTTGCCGAGCACGTGATGCTCGGCTCCCGCGGCGACCGCCGCGAGGTCACGGAGCGCCTCCTCCACGAAGGCGAACAGGTCCACCATTCCGCGGGCCTTGACCGGGGAGTAGCCGAGCGCTGCCGAGAATCTGCCGTCGCCCCCGTCCCGAAGTGTGGTTTCCACCAGGTCCAAAGCCTGCATGCGGAGGCCTTCGAGCGGGCCGGGGTCGTCTCCGTCCGGAAGGAAGCCGAGTGCGCGTCCGATGGAGCCCTGGGATAGGGCCGCGGCCCGCGCGGCCTCGTCGCTCGGGACCTCCGCAGTGTCCGTCAGGAACGAGGTCACCTCTTCGGGCGGAAGTGGGGCGAGGTGCAGCGGCACCGTGCGCGAGCGAATCGTCGGAAGGAGTCGCCCGGGCTCGCTCGACGTGAGGATCAGATGCGTGTCGGCGGGCGGCTCTTCCAGGAGCTTGAGCAGGGCGTTGGCCGCTTCGGGGCTCGATTCCTGAGGGACGAGCAGTTCGGCATCCGTGACGACGAAGATCTGCACGGGCGCCATGGTGGGTCGAACGTGGGCCCTGCGACGCAGACTCTGGACGGTGTCGAGATACAACCCACGTACCTCGTCCGTGTGGCTCGGCCTCAACGGGTTACGCCGGAGCTCTTCGAGCGCCTCTCCGCGAGCGGCCTCGAGGGCATCACCCAGGCGATCGCCACTCACGCCCTTGGGCCGGGGGATTGGCAGATAGAGGTGCAAATCCGGATGCTCGATGCTCAACGCCATCCGGCAGGGACGGCACCCGCCACAGGGTCCCTCTCCGGACGGCGACTCGCAGAGCAGCAGTTGGGCCGTCCAGAGGGCGAGCCGCTGCTTTCCGACCCCACGCATGCCGTGCAAGAGCAGGGAGGACGGGATGGAGCCGCCGAGGCGTGCTCGGGCCAGTGTGCGGCGCACCTCCAGATGACCCCGTACTCCATGGAGCCTCATCCGCCCGCCCGGGCGCGAAGCCACTTGAGAGGATCCTGGGCCTCGGGAGATCCGCCGGCCACGGGCGCGCGGACCTGGAACTCGATATGCGGACCTTCCGGCGTCTCCGCACCCCCGACCGTGCCCACGACCTGCCCCTGCGTCACGTCTCGTCCTTCGACGACCCCGATGTCCTCGAGGTAAAGGTAGAGGGTGTAGAAGCCGCCTCCGTGGCTGACGATGACCGTCGGTCCGTAGCCCTCGAACGGCCCCGCGAGCACGACGCGCCCGGCCTTGACCGCCCGAACCGGGGTCCCCGTGGGAGCCGCGATGCCGAGACCGTTCCACCGGAGGACGGTTCCGTCGGGGCGACGTTGACGCCCGAATCGATAGATCACCTTGCCGTCCAGCGGCCAGGTGAGTGAGCCCGCGTCCGCGGTCGAGAGGGTTTCCGTCTCGGACCGAGTGCTTCGGGCCCGGCTCTCCTCCTCGCGCCGCCGCCGCTCCAGGTCGTCGACGAGGCTGGTGATCCGCGCCTGGTCGTCCGCGAGTTGCTCGAGTCTGCTGGAGGCCGTTCGCTCGCGCGAACGGTACGCGGCCAGTGCCGTCTGCCGTTCCGACTCCACCGACCGCAGCCTGGCGACCTCGGCCTGACGGGTCTCGCGGAGGGTTCCGAGCTCGGCCATACGATCGTGGAGCTCGTTGGATTCCGCGACCAGGTCGGACTCCAGATCGGTGACTTGCCCGACGAGCGCCTTGTCGAACGAGGCGATGCGCTCCAGGTACCGATACCGGTTGAGGAGATCGGTGAACGAGGTAGCGCCCAGGAGAACCTGCATCGTGTGGAGCGGCCCCATCTTGTAGATGTCGCGCAGCCGCCGGTGCAGGACCGCTTTGCTTTCGGCGAGCCTCTCTCGGGTATGCAGGAGCTCGGCGGTGGTGGACTGCACCTCCTTGGAGATCGCGTCTGCCTGGAGGTTGACCTCGGCCAGGATCGAGCGTGACTGGGAGATCCGTCGCTCCACGTTCTCGAGCTCCGAAGAAGCGTCGCGGACGTGCACGCGCACCTGGGCGATCTCGTCCTGGAGACGGGTGCGCTCGGCCTTGATCTGCTCCAAGCGCTTCTGACTCTCCTGGATCTGTTTGCGGAGGTCCGTCTGCTGCGCGGACGCGAAGGCCGGAAGGAGCAGGAGGGCGAGCGCGAGCGAGGTCGTTCGGCGCACGTTCACACCTCCCTCAGGTGCCTCCGGATCGCGAAGGCACTCGCCATCGCCCCGAAGACCACCCCGGCGAGAACACCGAGGGCGATCCAGCTCCTGGGAATCCACGCCAGGGCGAAGAGGTAGGCGTACAAGCTCCGGTAGGTCGCATACGTCAGAAACCAGGCCAGGAGGCCGCCCAGGAATCCCGCCATGGCCCCCTCCAGGAGGAACGGCCGGCGGATGAATCCGTTCTTCGCGCCGACCAGCCTCATCACGTAGATCTCCTCTCGCCTCGCGAAGATGGCGATGCGCAGCGCCGTACCGATGATCAGCGCTGCGACCATCGCGAACGCCGCGCCGAGCACCGCGGCCGTGACCGCACCCACGCGTCTGAGCGTAAAGAGCTTGTCGACCCAGTCACGCCCGTATCGAACGTCTTCCACGAACGGATAGGCCTCCGCAGCCTTGGAGATGCTCTCGACGGCGTCCTTGGTCCGGAAGCCCGGGCGCAGCTCGACCTCCAGCGACTGGGGAAGGGGATTCACGTCCAGCCCCGCGAAGAGGTCCTCGAACTCCGGGAGATCCTTCTGGGCCCGCGCCAGCGCGTCCCGCTTGGAGACGTAACGTACCGACTGCACCTCCGGTAGCTTCCCGAGCTCCTTCTGGGCCAGGTCGATCTCACTCTGACGCGCGTCGTCACGCAGATAGGCGACGACCTCCACGCGCTCCTCGATGGCCGACAGGGCGAGTTGGAGGTTGTACGTGGCCAGCGCGAACAATCCCACCACGTAGAGGGCCAACCCGACCATCGCGCCCGAGAGCCCGGTGAGCACGGGCGCTCTACGGAATGCGGAGAACGCTTCTCGCAGGGCGTACATCGTCTACGCTGCCGAGTCGTACACGAGCGTTCCCTGATCCAGCTCCAGCACCCGCGCCTGCGGGTATTGGCGCACCAACTCCAGGTCGTGGGTGGCCATGAGCACGGCCATGCCCTTCGCATTGATGTCCCAGAAGAGCTCCATCACGCCACGGGTCGCACGCTCATCGAGATTGCCGGTGGGCTCGTCGGCCAGCAGGACGAAGGGATCGTTGGCCAGCGCACGGGCGATGGCCACCCGCTGCTGCTCGCCCCCCGAGAGCTCATGGGCGAGCGCGCCGGACTTGCTGGACAGGCCCACCTGCGAGAGCAGACGCTGGGATCGTGGCTTGATCGCCTTCCGCTGTGCGCCCGTGACCTCGAGGGCGAAGCCGACGTTCTCCTGCGCGGTGCGCCCGGGCAGGAGGCGAAAGTCCTGAAAGACGAAGCCCACCCTGCGTCTCACCTTCCAGACTTCGCTTGAGGAGACCCGGTCCGAGCTGTAGCCGGTCACGAGGACTTCGCCCGACGTTGGACGATCGGCCAGATGGACGAGGCGTAGCGTCGTGGACTTGCCGGAGCCGGAATGACCGGTGAGGAACGCGAACTCGCCCTTTCCGATCTCGAAGGAGACGTCCCGGAGGGCATATCCGCGCTTCGGGTATTCACGGGAGACGTTTTGAAGCTTGATCACGGGACCGGGCGGGGCTGGGGCTCAGCGAACTGCTGGTGGTTCCGGGGCACAAGACTACCCCCGGCGCACAGGTGTGTCAAAACGAGCGAGCGCGAGGCGATGGGCCAGTCTCAGGGCCTCGAGCATCGAGGATGGATCCGCCTCGCCACGTCCCGCCAGATCGAAGGCCGTTCCGTGGTCCGGAGACGTCCGTACGAAGGGCAGGCCCAACGTGACGTTGACGCCGGAGCCGAACGAGACCGTCTTGAAGGCTGCCATCCCGACGTCGTGGTAGGGTGCGACGACCGCGTCGAACGCTCCCGCCAAAGTCCTCTGAAAGACCGTGTCGGCGGGGAGCGGACCCTCGATTCGCACTCCCTGGTTGTTGAGCCGCTCCACCGCGGGTCGGAAGATGCGCTCTTCCTCGTCGCCGAAGAGCCCACGGTCAGACGCGTGCGGGTTGAGCGCGCACAAGGCGAGCCGTGGCCTTTCGATGCGCCAATCCCCCTCGAGCGCGAGGGCCAGGAGGGTACTCTGCTCGACCAGGAGGTCCGCGGTAACCCGATCGGGAACGTCGCGCAGGGCGAGGTGCGTCGTGGCGAGCAGGATCCGGAGCGGAGGTCCGAGTGCGGTGCGCTCTGCGGCCATGAGCATGCCCACACGCTCGACATCGGCCAGCTGCTGGAGCATCTCGGTCTGGCCCGGCACGTCCCAGCCCGCGGCGCGCAAAGCCGGCTTGTGGAGGGGAGCGGTGACGATCGCTTCGACGTCCCCGGCGAGGGCCATCTCCACCGCGCGTCGGATCGCATCGGCCGACACGCGCCCGGCGTCCTCCTCGCTCCCGTCCCATCGTCCCACGTCCACGAACGCGACCTCCGGGGGGCGCAACTCGCTGGGTCCGAACAAGACGACGTCTACGTCCGGATCCTCGGCTCGCCAGAGGTCGAGGGCGCCCATGGCCACCTCGGGTCCGATGCCCCGAGGGTCGCCCAGGGTGACGGCGATCGCCGTCACCGATTCTCCTCGCGGACACTCGGGTCCGCTGAGGGAAGCAGCGGTCCGAACCGAGCGTTGGATCCCTTGCGGGGCGTCATCACATGCGGATTTCGATGTGCGTCTTTTCCCGCAAGTCCTTGAGCAGTTTGTCGATCTGCTTCTGACGCTGGATGTTTTGCGCGAGCTGGGCCTTGACCTCGTCGAACGTGTAGGCCCCGGCCTCGTGGATCTCGTTCACCTTGACCACGGCGAAACGGGTCTCGTCGGCGGAGGGGTGGTACTCCAGAGGGCCGATCACATCGCCCTTGGATGCCGTCTTCAACGCGGCGTAGGACGGCGGGAGCTGGTTGAGTTGGTCGAAGGCGACGGTGATGGTGTCGGGCGAGAGCGGGTCCGCGTACTCGTTGTAGAGCTGCTCCATGGACGAATCGGCCCGTGCCTTCTCCGCTACCGCCTCCGCCTCGTTCCGGGCCCGCTGCACATCGGCCTCGTGGATCTTCGGCGCGATCAGGATGTGGCGCGCTTTCCGCTCGCCCGGCCGCACGCGCTCCATCTTGATGATATGGAAGCCGAAGTCGGTCTCGACGATGCCACTCACCTGACCGGGCGCCAGGCTGAAGGCCGCGTCCTCGAACTCCTTGACCATGTGGCCGCGGCGGAACCAGCCGAGGTCGCCCCCCAGGGGGGCGCTCCCCGGGTCGTCGGAATAACGTTTCGCCAGCTCGTCGAACTTCTCGCCGTTCCTGATTCGTTCCAGAAGGGACTCGGCGAGGGCTTTGGCCGCCGCCTTGGCCGTATCCGAGGCCTCCGGGGCGATGACGACCTGGTGGAACTTCGCGTACTTCGGACGCTGCTGCAGCTGGGTGCTCGCCTGCTGGAATGCGTCGTGGAGCTCCTGGTCGGTGACCTCCACGGGAGCGGCGTTCTGGAGCTGGAGCTGGAGGTACATCTGCTGGATCTGCTGCTGGCGAACCTGGCTCGAGAGGTAGTCACGGAACGCGCCCAGCGTCAGGCCCTCCGCATCGAGCGCCTGCTGCATGGCTTCCGGCCCACCCATCGATTGGGTCCGCTGCTGGATGTCCTGGTTGACCGTGCTGGTAACGTGGCTCTCATCGACCTTGACCAGCGTGTCCTTGGCCGCGGCCTGCAGCACCAGGAGCCGGTTGACCCAGTCGTCCAGCACGCTCTCCTCGAGCTTCTTGAGCTGGCCCGGGTCCGTCGGGACGCTCTGTCCCGCAAGGCGCATCTGAGCGACCTGCTCCTCGATCTGGCTCAGGAGCACCACGGAGTCGCCCACGACCGCCACGACTCGGTCCACGAGCGTCGAATCCGTGGGGGCGAGCTGGCCGACCAGGGGTGCCGGCGCCAGAAGCAGTGCGGTGGCGAGCACGAGGGCCGGGCGGCGCAACGACATGAAGCGATCTCCGAGATCAGTTTTCCAGGGGTGGTGCACCTGCTGTAAACCTCCGCGCCGTACGGGGTTCCTCATCTGTTCACCGTATCCGGCGTCGCCTGGGTGCTGTCGCGATTCGCTTCGGCTGGCGATGGCGCGCGACCCGCTCGCACCTGGGCGATCCGCAGGATCGCGTCACCGACTCCGGAGTCGTAGACAGCCACGTGGCTCCGTTGCCGCAGCTGAAAGACGATCGGCCCGAGAGGCACTACGTCCTTGGCTCCGGTCACGACCCCGTCCAGGACGTCGTTCACCGCACGATCGACCGCCGGCGCGAGGGCCTCCCCGGGGGCCCGATCGAGGTGGAGGACGCCGATCTGGTCGGCAAGCTCCTTGATGCGGGTCCGGGTGTCCTGCACCAGTGAGTCCACGTGGGCCTGGGAAGGCTCGAGCCCTGCCTGCCGCGCCTTCATGACCATGAGCTCACGCTGGACCATCCCGTTGAGGAAGTCCTGGATCTGCTCGTCCGTCGCGCCCTGGACGGACTGCCGCCACTGGTCGCTGCGGGTCTGCACGAACTGGACGAGCTGACCCACGGTGTAGCTGCCTCCCTCATAGGTCGCGAGGGCACGGCTTCTCGCCCGTTCCGACAAACGAACGTCCGGCTCCGAAGAAACCTGACGCACGAGATCCGCCGCGTCGTCGGCGAGCTTGGGCTGTGCCTTCTCTTCCAGCCCGGCCACGTACACGGATTCGGCCTGAGCCATGCGCTGTTGCTGAAGCTGGGCACGGTACTGACTCCGAACGCTGTCGAAGGGTGGGACCGTCTTGGATTCCAGCTTGATGATGTGTAGGCCGAACGGGGACTCCACCACCGGGCTGATCTCTCCGGGTTGCAGGGCGAACGCGGCGTTCTCGAGGGCAGGCAGAAGGTCCCCACGGCTGAACTCTCCGAGGTCGCCTCCCTTCTGGGCGTTGCCCTGGTCCTGGCTGTACCGGCGGGCCAGAGACGCGAAGTCCTCCCCGGCCACGGCGCGCTTGCGTAGCGCCTCGGCTTCGGCGCGCACGGAATCACGCTGTTCCTGGGTTGCCTGGGGCGGATACCCGAGGAGGATGTGGCGAGCGTGCAGCCGCGCGCTGGGAGCCTGGCGCTCGTACAGGTCCTTGAGCGCGGTCTCCGAGATGGTGGTGTCGACCTGGATGGCCGAATCGGCGTACTGCGCGATCATCTGCTGCTCGAGCTGCATGCGGATCAGTGGCTCGAGGTCGAGGAAGTGGAAGGTGGAGTCCTTGGCGGCCTCGCTCGCGAGCAGCGTGTAGTCGATCCACAGGTCCGCCAGCGCCTGGACGACCGGCTTCTGGGGCGGAAGCGATTCCTGGTCGACCAGGAGGTTTACCACGTGGTCCACGGTCAGCTCGTGGTCGCCTGCCCGTGCCACCAGGCCCTCGTTCGACGTGGGACCACCACAAGCCGTGGCGCCCGTGGTCAGTCCCGCCAGCGCCGCCAACATCAGCCACTTTCTCATGAGCTCATCCAACTCCGTCGTCACGCCCCCGAACGGTGCCTACGCCGTTTCCCGATGGACCGAGCGCAGCGCGTCCAGGGCCATGACCAGCGTTTCCGGCAGGGGCTCGACCCCTACCTGGTGAAGTACGATCGACAAGGGCTCCATTCGGCGGACCTCCATCTCGACTTGGCGCTGCCGCAACGGGCGATCCAGGATCGACATCCTGGGCACGACCCCGGGCCGGAAGCTCAGTCTCGCCGTGCGGGCTTTGACCAGAATGCGCTCGACGCCCACCGCGCGACCCAGCATCCGCAGCGTCGTCGCGTCGAGGAGACGCTGGACTTCGCGGGGAAGGGGACCGAAGCGGTCGGCGAGCTCGAGACGGAGGCCATCGATCTCCGCGCGCTCTCTCACTCTGGAAAGACGCCGGTAAAGATGGAGCTTTTGGCTCGAGTCCGAAACATACCCCTCGGGAAGGAATGCGGGTCCCGGGAGCGAGACGTCCGGGTCGGGGTACTCCTCGGCCGATTCTCCCTTTCGGAGGCGCTCCACGGTCTTTTCCAGGAGACGGAGGTAGGTGTCGAGCCCCACCTGCTGCGCGAACCCCGACTGATTCGTCCCCAGCAGGTTTCCCGCTCCGCGCAGCTCCAGGTCTCTCAGGGCCACCGCGTAGCCGCTTCCCAGCTCCGTATGGTGCTCGAGCACCCGCAGGCGCCGCTCCGCCTCTTCGCTTACGTCCTCGGGCACGAGCAGGTAGCAGTACGCGCGCCGGTCGGAGCGGCCGACGCGTCCCCGGATCTGATAGAGCTGGGACAGGCCGAAGCGGTCGGCTCGGTCCACGATCAGGGTATTCGCGTTGGGGACGTCGAGACCGTTCTCGATGATCGAGGAGCAGACCAGGACGTCGAGCTCGCCGTCCACGAAGGCGCGCATCACGTCGTCGAGATCCCCGGCCGACATCTGCCCGTGGGCCACGTCCACCCGCGCTTCCGGCACCAGGGCCCGGACCTCCTCGGCCACCGTGTAGATCGTCTCCACCCGGTTGTGCAGGAAGAACGTCTGGCCTCCACGGTCGAGCTCCCGGTGCACGGCCTCGGCCAGCAGGGCGTCGGTCCACGGGAGGACGTTGGTGAAGATCGGCATGCGGTCCCGCGGAGGCGTCCGGATGAGGGAGAGATCACGAATTCCGGAAAGCGACAGGTAAAGGGTCCTGGGAATCGGCGTGGCGGTGAGGGTGAGGACGTCCACGCCCGCCCGCAGCTTCTTGAGGCGTTCCTTGTCCCTCACGCCGAAACGCTGCTCTTCGTCCACCACCAGGAGGCCGAGATCGTGGAAGAGGACGTCCTCGGACAGGAGGCGATGCGTCCCGATGATCACGTCCAGAGTGCCGTCCGCCACGCCGGCCAGCAGATCTGCCTGCTCCTTGGCCGTCCGAAAGCGACTCAGCGCCCCCACGCGCACGGGATAGTCGGCGAGTCGCTCCTCGAACGTGTGGCGGTGCTGCTCCACGAGGATCGTCGTCGGGGCGAGTACGGCCACCTGCTTTCCGGCCTGGGCCGCCTTGAACGCGGCGCGAACCGCGATCTCGGTCTTCCCGTAGCCGACGTCCCCGCACACGAGACGGTCCATGGGCCGGGGCGACTCCATGTCCCGTTTGACGTCCTCGCTGACCGCGCGCTGGTCGGGCGTGTCCTCGTAGAGGAAGGAGGATTCCATTTCCTTCTGCCAGCGCGTGTCCGGGGGGAAGGCGTAGCCTCCCGCCCTCGATCGCGTGGCGTAGAGCTCGAGGAGCTCGGCCGTCATGTCCTCGATGACCTTCTCGGTCTTGCGGCGCAGGGTCTTCCACCGCTTTCCACCGATCCGGTGTACGCGCGGCGGCTGGGCGTCCTCGGACTCGCCCACCCATCGCTCGATCAGGTCGAGTCGGTACACCGGAAGGCGTAGGGTCTCGCCGCCTGCATACTCGATGGCGAGCGCCTCGATCTCCTCGCCCGCGACCTCGATGTGCTCGAGCCCCTCGAAGCGCCCGATGCCGTGATCCATATGGACCACGAAGTCCCCGGGGGTCAGCTGCGCGAGGCTCTCGAGGGCCACCGCACCCCGGAAGTGGCGGCCGCGCCGGATGCGCCGTGTCCTCCGGAAGATCTCGTGGTCGTTGAGGACGCGAAGCGTCGGATCGGAGGCCAGAAGCTCGAATCCGCCCGCCAGCGCGCCGATGCCGACCCGCGTGCCCGGAGGGATTCTCCCGGGGCCCCCGAGGATCTCCTCCAGGCGCTGGAGCTGCCCGTCGTTGTCGCAGAGGAGGAGGGTCTCATGTCCGCGTGCCGCGCCCTCCCTCAGGTAGGCTTCCAGGCGCGCCATGTCCCGATCGATGGCGGGAGGGGCGGCGGTTTCCAGCACGAGCTCGGCATCCGTGTCCGGGCCGAGGTCGAGGCGGCAGAGCCGTCCGACGATCGCCTCCACCTCGGCCGGGTCCAGGAAGAGCGCGTCCGGGGCGGGCACCTGGGCTCCGGAGTCCACGAGGTCCTCGTGCAGGTCGACGACGCGCTTCCACGTCTTCCGGACATCCTCACCCAGATCCCAGCCGCCGAGCACGGTGATGACCGCATCGGCCGGAAGGAGCTCGAGCAGTGAGCGGGACACCGTCTGTCGATCGTCCTGGTCCCGACGGAAGTCCACCGGAAGGACGTGCGTCTCGCCGAGCTCCGCCGTGGAGCGCTGGTCCAGGACGTCGAAGGCGCGGATCGACGCGATTTCGTCGCCCCAGAACTCGATGCGGACCGGGTCGCCGGCTCCGACGGAATACACGTCCAGGATGCCGCCGCGGACCGCGAACTGCCCCACCTCCTCGACGAGCGGAACGCGCTCGAATCCCCTCTGCTCGAGAAGCGTCGGGAGGCGGCCGAAATCCACCTCCTCCCCGACGCGCATGCTGAGGCGGAGCAGGGCGAGCTGAGCCGGGATCGGAGCCCGTTCCTGAAGGGCCCGCGGCGTGGTCACGATGAGGTGCGTACGCCCCGAGAAGAGCGCCTCCACAGCCTCCACGCGGAGCCCTCCGATCTCGATGTGCGGCTCTGCCTCCTGGTACGAGAGCGCCTCCTTCTGCGGATACAGTCGAGAGGCGGATGCTCCCTCGAGGAGGGCCTCGAGGTCGGCCTCCAGGGACGTGGCCTCGCGCGGTCCGGGGGCCAGCGCCACGAAGACCCGTGCCGGTTGGTGGCGGTGGAGCGCGGCCAGCACGGAGACGGCCGCCGAACCCTCCAGGCCACCGAGCGCCCGGCGTGTGCCCGGGACCGGAAGGCGGTGGGCCAGCTCCTCGAAGGCCCTGCAGCGGGCCACCGCATCCAGGATGGCGTTATCCGACGGCATCGATACTCGCAATCGCTCTCTTCATGGGAAGGCCCGGAAGCTATCGGTGGCCGACCGGGGACTCAACGGGTCCGAAATGGCCGGACGTGTCCTCCCGACTCGCCCTGGATGTCCTAGATCGGGGACGCTACCGTGCAGGCGACCCCCGTCGTTCGCTGGAATTCGTGTGGCACGCGTCCTGCGACCCAGAAGAGGGGAATCTTTCAGCCCGGAGTCGTGATGCACCTCAGTCGATGGCTGGTGCTCGGCGCGCTGCTCCCCTTCGGAGTGGGGCGTGCGGGAGCCCAGGATGTAGGCCAGCAGGACTCGCTTGGAGCCAGGATCTGGCTCGATCGGGGTGACGACGCCGTCGTGAATCGGGGCGATCGCGTCCGGATCTACTACCGGACCTCCGCCGACGCCTACGTAGCCATCTTCCACATCGATACTGACGGGGCAGTCCAACTCCTTTATCCACAATCACCTGACATCGATCACTTCACCCAGGGCAATAAGGACTATCAGCTCCTCTTCTCTCGTTCGGCGTTCTGGTACGTGGATGAGTACCCGGGAACGGGATACTACTTCATCGTGGCCTCGCAGGAGCCGTTCGACTTCAAGGATTTCGCGTACTCCCACTACGAGCGCGGATGGGATCTCTCCCACGTGGGCCGGACGGTCTACACCGATCCCTACCTGGCCATGGACGACTACGTGGCCCGGCTGATTCCGGACTGGAAGACGGCACCCTACGCCTTGGACTTCCTCACCTACTACGTGGGCGAGGTGGAGCCGTACCCCCGGTTTCTCTGTTACAACTGCCACGAGTTCCGGAGCTACACCGACTGGAATCCGTACTCCTACGCGTGCTCGACCTTCCGGGTCGTGATCTGGGACGATCCGTACTTCTCGCCAGCCTATCGATACCGCGGGACCCGGGTGGTGTTCGCCCGGGCCGCGCCCGGCCGAGCTCGATTCGAGTTCAAGGAACGGGCTTCGGGTGAGCCGTGGTCCCCTCTCGTACGTCGGAGGGAAGCTCCTCCCCGGCACACCGTGCAGTTTTCCGAACCCACCGTGGCGCCGCGGCCGACGATCCGGCCTCCGGTGACCCGCAGGGCCACACCCGTGACGCCCACGGCGCCATCACGGGGTGCCGCCGCCACCGGGCGAGGTCTGTCCGGCTCGGTGGCGCCACCCATGCGCGGGACGGCCTCACAGGGACGCCCCACCGAGCCGACCCGGACCGTACGGCCCCCCACGACTCAGGGACGGGTGGAGCCGCAACGGGGACAGACGGTGCCGGAGCGAGGTCGGGCGGTTCCGGTCACTCCGCGTGGCTCTACCGGTGATCGGCCGGTGCTCGAGCGCCGCGGCACCGCCGGCAGCGGACGCGTCCGGCCCAGCGACCAGGCCCGGCCTGCGCAACGGCGGGGCGGTGGCTCGACCGGAAGGACGACCATCACACGCCCAGGGGGCTCGGGCTCGTCCCGGGCCACGCCTTCCCGGAGCGGCGGGTCGACTCCGACCACTCGTCCTTCCACGCCCCCTCGGCGCGGCGGATCGAATGCGACGGCTCGTCCTTCCACGCCACCCAGTCGCCCGCCGGTCGTGCGTCCACGGACGGGGGGGCGAGCCACGGTGAAGCCGCCGACGCGGAGATCGGGTGGGTCCGGCGGCGGGCAGGGAGCGGCGGCACGCTCCCGCTCGTCGGGATCGGGTGGCGGCCGGCCCCGCCGTACCGCGGTTCCGAAGAGACGTGGAGGTGGGTCCGGTCCGTGAGCGGGCCCGACGGCTCAGAATCCTCCCCAGGAGAGCGTCAACTGCCCGAAGGACGCGTCTCCTACGCTTCCCGATTGCCGAAGGTACGCTCCGGAGACGTTCACCGGACCTAGCGTCAGCGTTCCCCCGGTGCCGAGTTGGAGCCCGTTCGTGATCTTCGCGGCCCCGGCTCGCAGACGCAGCACGGACCAGGGGTGCAGCTCGACGCCGGCCCCGATGTGCAGGCTGGGTCCGACGTCGATACCGAGGCCGAATCGATTCCTCAGCTCGCCCATCAAGGTCGCTGTTGCCGAAACGGCGTAGGCGGCACCCACCGCGAGGGTCGGATCGAACTTCTGGCCGGCGACCTCCGAGAGAAGAGATCCGGCCGCCGGCGTGCTCTGCGCCCGAACCGCGTCGAGGTCGGTCTTCTTGTCGGACTCGTTGAAGATCGCCCGGCCGGGTCGGAAGAAGAGCTTGCTCCGATCCCACCGGAAGCTGTTGAGCAGGTTGCGCAGGGCGAGCCCCACCGACCAGGGGCCTCCTTCCCAGGCCGCCCCGACGTCCAGCCCGACACCGGTCCCGTTGTCGTAGCCGCTCTCGGCTTTCTCCGTCTGGATGACCGGGAACTCGACGTTCACCTCGATCGGATCGCTCGAAACGGATCCGCGCGTCTCCCGGCCCATCAGAAGTGCGTTGCCCACCGAGTACTTCAAGGTCGCCCCGACGGCGAACGATTGGCTCCCGAAGTCACCGATCTTCGTATGGAGAGGGAGCCCGACGCTGGCGCCCACGGTGGTTACCGCCCAGGCATCCATGGACGAGCCGGTCAGGACGAGGTCGGCCGGCGAGCCGGTGCGGCCCGCGTTGCCGAAGAGAAGAAGCTCCGCTACGGGCTCGGCGAGATTGGCCTGGGCATACGCGAGCGTCGAGGCCTGGAAGCCGAAATGGCCGACGGTCAGGGAGACTGCCGTCGCTCGAGCTCCCGCAAGGATGCGTTGGCCTCCGCTGGAAGCGATGCGTTCCAGCCAGTCGTTCTTCGTGGCGTCGGGAATCCGCTTTCCCTCGAAGTTCGCGAGATCACCGAGCGTGATCGGATCGAGTCCGGCTCGGATGCGCACCGGGAGCAGCGCCAAGCTGAGGTCCGGCGAGCTCGCGAGGCCGAGTGCGGCCGGATTGAGTCCCAGTGCCGCAAAGCCGCGTGCACGTGCCGTGTAGTTGTCGGCCGTTCCCAGCCCGGCCGCACTCGCGCTCTGGAGCTGCGCGGAGGTGGGACAGACCCAGCATGCGAGGGCGGCCAGAGAAGCCGGGAGGACCCGGCCCCAGAACCCGGGGCGGTGGCTCACGGCGATCTCCTCAGCCACCGAACGAAAGCGAGAGGTCCAGCTTGCCCTCGATCCTGATCTTCTGGGCCGGACCCAATGTGACGGGACGCGGGGAGGATACCACGCCGCCTCCCGTGAGCTGGACGTCGGATTTGCCCAGGAACGACTTGAGCTCCTCTCCCGTGAAGCTCACGGTCGCGGTGGAAGTCTCGTCCGCGGGCACGTTGAAGCTCTTGACGATCGGCGTGATACCGCCTCCGGCGATATGCATGGTCGCGGCAAGGGAGACGCCGAACGGGTTCTCGATGTCGAGCACGAGCCCGCCGTGCTCCACCGCATCGACGACGGTCCGGTCGATATCGGCGACGTCGAGGGAGGCCGAATCGAGGGTGACCGAGCGGCCCTCCACGTCGACCCTCGCCGACGACACCAGCAGGGACGAAGTCGTCGCCCTGACGGTCATCCGCTGACTCGAATCGATCGAAATCGGGTCGCCGGTCGGGGAGACGATCCGGACCGATGCGTAGAGGACGGGGCCGAACGGTCCCGCCTCGAGGCTCAGGGTCCTGCTCAGCGTAGAGCCGGGGGGCAGCGCCTCGGTGGCGCCGTCGATCACGATGCGGCCGAGCTCCCGGCCGTCAGGACCGTCGGTGAGGGTAACCGTCAGGGTTCCGGTGTGTCCCGCCCCCGGCCGGATCGGATCGAAGTCGAAGCCGTTGTGCACAGCGACGGCGACGGAGCCGCTGCTGAGCGTGGTCGCCGACACATCCGGAGGCAGCGAAGTGCCGGTCCCGAACTCGCCGGTGAACGCGGGCTTGGGCGCCGTCACACCATCCGCGCACGATGCGCAGAGCGTGGCCAGCGATTCGCTGGCCGAGAGAGGGGCGACCGTCACGGCGAAGGTGTTCCCGTTGTCGGCGACACCGGGGGGAAGGAGCTGCGCCACGCGGATGGTCGTTATCTCGGCCGGGAGAATCCACCGCTGTCCCACGATGGGGGCCGTCGTGGGGTATTCGCATCCGCCCAGCGCGATCAACCCGAGCAGAGCGGCGAGCGCGGCGCGTGGGGGGCTCATGTAGGCGTTTCTCGGGGAAGTCGGATCTGGAGCGGTCGGCAACGGAGTGGAAATCCCCGGAAGGGGCGTCCGGGGCACGGGGGGACCGGGGCTCGAGCTCGAGCCCGAAGACGATGTGCGTCCCGAACACTATCTTGCGTGGCGCTTTCGCGTCAATCGAGCGTCATGGGCCGCCGGACTCCAATGGATGCAGGTGAACGGAGCCGAAGCCGCGGCACGCGCGGGGGGTGCTCTCCCCGCTCGGGGACCTGTTACTTTTGGCTTCCTCGAAGCGGCTACCCCGTGACCTGGACGAGCTCCCAGCCCGTGCGCATCGACCACATCCGCAACTTCTGCATCGTCGCCCATATCGACCACGGCAAGTCGACGCTGGCGGACCGCCTTCTGGAGAGGACCGCGACGCTCGACAAGCGCCAGATGCGGGAGCAGGTCCTGGATGACAACGAGCTCGAGCGCGAGCGGGGCATCACGATCAAGCTGCACGCCGTCCGGATGGCGTATCGGTCGGGTAGCGGCGAGGAGTACGAGTTCAACCTCATCGACACGCCCGGACATGTGGACTTCACCTACGAGGTCTCGCGCTCGCTCGCGGCGTGCGAGGGGGCGGTCCTCGTGGTCGATGCCACCCAGGGGGTCCAGGCCCAGACGCTGTCGAACCTCTTCCTCGCTCTGGACGCGGATCTCGAGATCATCCCGGTGATCAACAAGATCGATCTGCCCGGCGCCGAGCCCGAGCGACGCCGGGACGAGGTGGCCGACCTCCTGGGCGTGGATCCCCAGACCGTGCTCCTGGTCAGCGCGAAGGAGGGCATCGGGGTGGCGGAGGTCCTGGAGACGATCGTGACCCGCGTGCCCCCGCCGGAAGGCCGTCTCGAGGCCCCGTTGCGCGCCCTCATCTTCGACTCGTACTACGACAAGTATCTCGGCGCCGTGCCCTCGATTCGGGTGGTGGATGGGCGGATCACGCCCGGGATGAACATTACCTTCGGCAACGTGGAAACCATCTACGAGGTGACCGAGGTCGGATACATGAGGCTGGGCCGCGTGCCCCAGGAAGAGTTGGGGCCGGGCGAGGTCGGCTATCTGATCGCCGCCATCAAGGAGGTCTCCCATACCCGCGTGGGCGACACGATCCTGGACGCAGACCAACCGCCGCAGAAGCTCCTGCCGGGCTACCAGGAGGCCCGGTCCATGGTATTCGCGGGGCTCTACCCGACCGACGCGGACGACTACGAAGACCTCCGGGACGCGCTGGAGCGACTCAGGCTCAACGATGCCAGCCTGCACTACGAGCCCGAGACGTCTGCCGCCCTCGGCTTCGGATTCCGTTGCGGCTTCCTGGGCCTCCTCCACATGGAGATCATCCAGGAGCGCCTGGAGCGGGAGTTCGGGGTGGACCTCATCACCACCGTGCCGAACGTGGAGTACCACGTCGATCTGACGGACGGGTCTCACCTCGAGCTCGACAGCCCGACGGCCATGCCCGACGCGGTCCGCATCGTGTCCATCTCGGAGCCGGTGGTGCGGGCGAGGATCCTCTGTCCCTCCGACTACATCGGGAACATCCAGAAGCTCTGTCACGAACGCAGGGGCGTCTTCAAGGGGATGAGCTACCTGGACCCGCAGCGAGTCGAGATCGACTTCGAGCTTCCCCTCTCCGAGATCGTCCTCGACTTCTACGACCGGCTCAAGAGTGTGAGTCGAGGTTTCGCGGCGCTCGACTACGAGTTCCTGGAGTGGCGGCCCGGACGACCTGGTGCGCGCTGGACATCCTGGTGAACGGCGATCCCGTCGACGCGTTCAGCGTCATCATCCATCGGGACAAGGCCTATCAGTACGGCCGCGACCTGGTCAGACGGCTCAAGGACCTCATCCCGCGGCAGCAGTTCGAGGTGGCCCTGCAGGCGGCCATCGGCAACAACGTCATCGCCCGGACCAACGTGAAGCCGCTCAGAAAGAACGTCACGGCCAAGTGCTACGGGGGTGACATCACGCGCAAGCGCAAGCTCCTGGAGAAGCAGAAGGAGGGGAAGCGGCGAATGAAGCAGGTCGGCGCGGTCGAGATTCCGCAGGAGGCGTTCCTCGCCGTGCTGAACCTGAGCGACGAATGAGATCCGGATCGGAGGGGGGACGTCGGCGGATCGTCCGTGCTCCGAACCACCTTGGTGATGTCGTGATGGCGCTGCCCGCGCTCGCGGCTGACGGCGCCGATGTTCTGGTGGTATCGTGGCTGGCGCCCTTGCTGGAGTTGGCGGGCCTGCCGGGACAGGTCCTCCCCTTCGAGCGGGGCTTCCGGGGATTCCGGCGAGCCGTAGCGATGCTCCGTGGCGAGCGATACCGGGAGGGGGTGCTGATGACCCCATCGTTCTCGGCAGCCTGGCTTTTCCGTTGGGGCGGTGTGGCCCGTCTCAGAGGAACCGATACCGACGCGCGCGGCCTCTTGCTCGCCGATCGGATTCCGCGAGAGGCTCTGAGGGGCCGACACAGGGTCCTGCAGTACAAGCTCCTCCTCGAGCAGGATCCGGAGGGTGAGCCCGACGTGCATCCCGTCCAGCCGCCCGAGGACCGGTTGGCGGCTTGGCGTCGTCGGCTCGGCGAGGGGCCGGTCGTGGGGCTGTTTCCGGGCTCGAACGCGCCTTCGCGCCGCTGGCCGGCGGAACGCTTCCGCACCCTGGCCCAGAAGCTCGCCGCCCGGGGCACTCACGTCGTGATTCTCGGAGGACCGGGTGACCGCGCGCTCACGAGCGAGGTGGCCGGTTCGGTGGAAGGCGTCGTGGATGCGGGTGGAGAGACGGACCTCGTGGATCTCGCGGCGGTCCTCGGGGTCTGCGACCTTCTGGTCACCAACGACACGGGTCCCATGCACCTCGCCGGTGCCGTCGGCACCCCGACCGTGACATTGTGGGGGCCGTCCTCTCCTGCGGAGGTTCGGCCGGTGGGAGCGCGGGACGCCCGGGTGACGGGGCCGGATCTGCCGTGCAAGCCGTGCTTCAAGAACCACTGTCCCCGGAGCGGAGTCGGCACCATTCTCCCTGAGGCGCACGAGGAGTGCATGAAGCTCATCATGCTGGACGAGGTGATGGATGTGACCGTCGCATTGCTGGAGCGGGAGGAGGCGTGAGCCGGCGCTGGGCGATCGGCATCGATATCGGGGGCACCAGTGTCGTCGTGGGCGTGATTCCCGAGGGGGGTGGGGCTCCGGGTGCGATGCGCTCCCTCCTGACCGAGGCTCAGGAGGGGCCGGACCAGGCCGTCGAGCGGATCGCCGCGGTGGTGGAGGAGATGGTGGGCGAGGTCCTCGGTCGCGAGGGCGGAGCCCGCGCGGACGTCCTCGGCGTCGGCGTCGGATGTCCCGGTCCCATCGATCTGGAGGGTGGTCGAGTCCAGCACGCGTTCAATCTGGGCTGGGGCGGGTTCCCGCTGCGTGACCGTCTCTCCGAGGTGCTGGGTTTGCCGGCGAGTCTGGACAACGACGCCAACTGCGCCGCCTATGGGGAATGGTGGCAGGGCGCGGGACGCGGGGTGTCGTGCCTGGTCGGTGTGACGGTGGGCACCGGGATCGGCGGTGGCATCGTGCTGGAGGGCAGAGTGCTCCACGGCGTCTCCGGGACCGCCGGAGAGATCGGACACGCGACGATCAACTTCGCCGGCCGTCGGTGCAAGTGTGGCAACTACGGCTGTCTCGAGGCGTATGCCTCGGGACCCAACATCGCGGCCCGCGCCCGCGAGGGGCTGGAGGCCGGCACGGAGTCCCTCCTCTCCGATATGGTCGGAGGAGACCTCGATCGCATTACCGCCGTGACGGTGTACGACGCTCTGGTCCGCGGCGACGTCTACGCCCGGGAGGTCATGGTCGAGACCGCCAAGATACTGGGCGCCGGCATCGCCAACGTGATCAACACCCTGAACCCGGACATGGTGGTCATCGTCGGGGGAGTCACCAAGGCGGGCGATCATCTGTTCGGTCCTCTGCGCTCCGAGGTTCGTCGACGGGCGTTCAAGACGGCCGAAGCCGCTTGTGACATCGTGCCTGGTGAGCTTCCCGAGACCGCTGGGGCCATCGGCGCCGCGGGACTCTTCCTGGCCGGCCGACACCGAGGGGAGTGAGGCGTGGGCGGCACACTGGGCGTGATCGGTACGATGGTCTGGGATCGTATTCTCGACCGCGACGGACGTGATGCGCCGGTGGAGGAGTGGGGTGGAATCGGCTACGGCCTGGCCGCCCTTCAGGCCTCGCTCCCCCCGGATTGGGTCATCCTTCCGATCATGAAGGTGGGCAACGATCTCGCGGAGGAAGCATACCGGTTCCTGCGGGAGATGCCCGCGGTGGATCCGTCCGCCGTCACCGTCGTGCCCCAACCGAACAACCGGGTGGAGCTCCGATACGAGTCGACGAGCCGGCGGGTGGAGCGCTTGAGCGGGGGAGTGCCCCCCTGGACCTGGCCTGAGCTCGCGCCGCTCGCGGACCTCTGTGACGCGCTCTACGTGAACTTCATCTCCGGCTTCGAGATGCGACTGGAGGTGGCCCGCGCGCTGAGAGCCGGCTACGAAGGCCCGACGTACACGGATCTGCACTCTCTCTTCCTTGGCCTCGGGCAGAGCGGCGTGCGCGTGCCCCGGGCGCTTCCGTCCTGGGGGGAGTGGCTGCGCTGCTTCGACGCGGTGCAGATGAACGAAGACGAGTTCGACCTTCTCGGCCGGGCCTGGGGAGACCCTTGGCATCTGGCCGCCGACTCCGTGGGGCCGGACCTCAAGCTCATCACGGTGACCCTCGGATCACGCGGCGCGGCCTACGTGGCCGGCGCCGATTTCGATCCGGACCCGTTCCGGTGGAGGCGATCGGGACCCCTCGCGGAGGTGACGCCGGCCCGAAGCGGACGCATTACGCTCGATGGGGCCGAGCGTACGGGTGACCCGACCGGGTGTGGCGATGTCTGGGGCGCGACGTTCTTCGCCAAGCTCCTCGGCGGGGGCGACCTGGACGGCGCGATGCGCGAGGCGAACCGGATGGCTGCACGGAATGTCGAGCACCGCGGTGCGCGGGGCCTCTTTCGCCATCTCTCCGGGCGGTTGTCCCATACGGAGGAGGGCAGTTGAACG
The DNA here is from genome assembly GCA_963751265.1 of uncultured Gemmatimonadales bacterium. Taxonomy (GTDB): domain Bacteria; phylum Gemmatimonadota; class Gemmatimonadetes; order Longimicrobiales; family Gaopeijiaceae; genus SZUA-318. The sequence continues at coordinate 49,826 of CAVVTU010000021.1, forward strand.
TCGTCACCATCCCCTCCTCATTGGACCAGCAGACGGTCGATCCGTTCCTGGACGAGATTCTGGCTCTGGAGGGCGTCCGGAGCCTCTTCGACGCCCGTCACGTCCGGTGGGTGGACCCCAATGGCATGGTGGCCCTCCTCGTGGCCGGCTCGGTCGTGCGCGACCGCCAGGGCGCGGTTCCCCGGCTGGAGCTCCCGGAGAGCTCCGACGTGCAGGGCTACTTGAGCCGCATGGGCTTCTTCGAGCAAGCGCAGGGGGTCTTCGAGTTCGAGGGGCGCGTGCCGCGCCGGACGTCCGGGCCGTCGGACGTTCTCCTGGAGATCACCCCCATCCGGGCCAACGACGATGTCCACGGCGTGGTGGACCGCGTGCAGACGCGTGCGGGGGCCATCCTGGCATCGAAGCTGGGTTATCCCGCCACTTCGGTCGTGCCGTTCTCGGTCATTCTCTCGGAGGTGTGCCAGAACATCATCGAGCATGCCGACGGGCCGGGTTGGGTGGCAGCTCAGGCCTACAACTGGGCGAGGCGGCTCGGCCGCTATGTGGTCGTCATCTCGGTGATGGACGTCGGGCGGGGATTCCGCGGCTCACTCTCGGACGAGCACGCGGCCCGCTACGGTGATCGCTGGGGCGACGCCACCGCGCTGGAGGCGGCGTTCCTCCATGGGCTGACCCGTTTCCCGGATTCGGGGCGGGGGCAGGGAATCCAACAGATCAGGCGCCAGGTCCGGCGCTGGGACGGCGCCATCACGATACGAAGCGGCACGGCCCGCATCGGCCAGGTCCCGGAGTGGGACGACACGCCGCCGATGACGGAAGGGCTGGCCCCGTGTCCCGGCGCGCAGATCGGGATCGTCCTGCCCGCGCGAGGTCCGGGCGCGTGACGGACCTCCCGCTCGACCCGATCGCCATCGACGTCGGGAGCCTCGTACAACGTACCGTGGCGTCCCTCTACTCCCACCTCGTGACGCGACAGACGGGCCGGGCCGTACGGCTCGCGATCGAGGCGCAGCTGGCTGGCGCCGGTGCCCGTTCATTGTCGCTGATCGATCTTTCCGAGGTGACGATTCTGGACTTCTCCTGCGCCGACGAGGTCGTGGCCAAGCTGCTCCAGCGATATGCGGATGGCCAGTCGCAGGAGGCGTTCTTCGTCTTTCGGGGGGTCACCGAGCCGCACCGGGACCAGATCGAGGTGGCGCTGCGGCGTCAGGCTCTGGGCACGGTCGCGGAAACGGGACCGGGGCGCTTCGAGCTTCTGGGGCATCGAAGCACGGAGGAGGAGATCGTCTGGGCTCTTCTGGAAGAGCGAGGCCTCGTCGTGCCGGAGGAGGTCGCGGAGCTGCTTCCGACCGACAGGCAACGGGAAGCGCTGGAGCGCTTGGTGGCACGCCGTCTCGCGTTTCGGAGCCCGATCACCGGTCGCGTGCATGCGCTCAGTCGTTTGGTCCAACATCTGGTGTAGCTCCCGGTGTGGAGGCGGTCGACGGGCCGTCGGCATCCCCATCGGGTTCGGTTTCCCTTTCGATCGACGAGATGTCCCCATGAAGCCCGACACATCCCTCCCCGCGCCTCCTTCGGGCCTGTCCACACGCTCGATTCACGCCGGTGCGCCCCGCCGGGCCGCAGGTGACCCTGTCGTGCCCCCGATCGTACAGAGCGCCACCTTCTTCTGGGGCGCCCCCACGGACGGGGAGCTTCGGTACAGTCGCTACGGCAACAACCCCAATCAGCTCCTGCTCGCCAAGAAGATCGCGGCGCTCGAGGGCACCGAGGCGGCCCTGGCTCTCGCGAGTGGGATGGCGGCGACGACGATGACCCTCTTGGCGCTGACGAGAGCCGGCGACCACATCGTCGCATCGTCCAGCCTCTATGGCGCTACCCAGGATCTCTTGCGAAACGAGCTTCCCCTCCGAGGCGTCGACACCACCTTCGTGGATCCGGGGAACGCGGACGGATGGCAGGAGGCCGTGCGCCCGACGACCCGGGTGATCTTTCTCGAGACGCCCACCAATCCGACACTCCGCGTCATCGATCCCAGGCCGATCGTCCTGTTCGCACGCGAGCGAGGGATCGCGGTGGCGATGGACGCCACGTTCGCGTCGCCCGCCAACTTCCGGCCGGCCTCCGTAGGCGTGGACGTCGTCATCCACAGCGCCACCAAGTATCTGGGGGGCCATTCGGACCTGATCGCCGGCGTGGTGGCAGGGTCGCGGGATCTCGTGGCCGAGGTCACCCGCATGTCGAGGCTCTACGGTCCGAGCCTGGATCCACACGCCGCGTGGCTGCTGGATCGCGGCATCCGCACCCTCGACCTCCGGGTCAAGCGCCACAACGAGAACGCGCTCGCGCTGGCCAGGTGGTTCTCCGATCGGCCCGAGGTGATGCGCGTGATCTATCCCGGCCTCCCGAGTCACCCGGACCACGCCGTGGCGTCGGAGCTCATGGACGGCTTCGGCGGGATGGTGAGCATTGTCCTTGCGGGGGGAGAAGCAGCCGTGGACCGATTCGTCGATGGGCTTGGTCTGGCACTGCTCGCCCCCAGCCTCGGTGGGGTCGAGACGCTCGTGTCCCGGCCCCGCCACACGTCCCACGCGGGCCTGACACCTCAGGATCTGGCGGCGCAGGGGATCGATGACGGGTTCGTGCGCATTTCAGTGGGTGTGGAGGATCTGGACGACCTGATCCGTGATTTCGACGCGGCGTTGTCGTGAGAAGCTGCGGAGGGTGTGGTCCGGATGTGTCCTCCTGCGAGGACGGATGTGTCCCGTGTGGAGGGGCATGGAAGGTCCGGATATGCAACAATTGCGCGGGTTTCCGGACTTTCGGCGCTGGCACGTGTCTTGCGCTTCGGGGTAGTGTGACAGGAGCATTCCCCCCGATGTGCCGAGGTGCTTCATGAATCGGCGGACACGTCTCGCCATGGCCGCATTGGCGGCCACCCTGGTGGTCCCCGGGTCGCTCGGGGCCCAGGTCGGCGGCCCGGGTTTCCTCTTCCAGAAGCCCCACGTCCAACTCCAGCTTCGCACGGGTTATTCCGTCGCGCGGGCCGGAAGTGACATCTACGACTTCGTGGTCGACTCGCTGACCCTGAACAAGAGCGATTTCAACGCATTCTCGATCGGTGGCCAGGTGGCCGTCCGGATGACGGACCGCCTCGACGCGGCGCTGGACGTCGCGTACGCGGGTGGGACGCGTCCGTCCGAGATGAGATACTGGGTGGACAACAACAACCTGCCGATCCAGCAGAAGACCAAGTTCTCGAGGGTGCCCCTGAGCTTCGATCTCAAGTGGTACCTGACGGATCGGGGGCGCTCGATCTCACGCTTCGCGTGGATTCCTGCGACATTGTCGCCGTACGTGGGCGCCGGGGTGGGCGTAATGTGGTACCGCTTCGAGCAATCGGGCGACTTCGTGGACTCGCAGACTCTCGACGTCTTTTCGGACACGTTCCGGTCGCGAGGCCACGCGCCGATGGTGAATGCTCTCGCGGGCGTGGACGTGACGCTGAACAATAGCCTCGTGTTGACGGGGCAGGCCCGATATGATTGGGCGAAGGCATCCATGGGGCAGGATTTCGTGGGATTCCAGAAGATGGACCTGTCCGGCTTGCAGATGAGCTTGGGAATTGGGGTTCGGTTCTAGGGGCCTCCAGGAGGACGAGAACGATGAAGACGAGGATGACGACTCACCGAAGCGCCACTGCGGCCGGAGTTCTCGGGCTGCTCGTGGGAGCTCTGCTCCTGGCCGGCGTCAGCCCGGTTCGTGGACAGAACACCGATCCCCGGTGGCTTCCATGGGTGGGGTGCTGGCAGCCCCTGGACTCGCTCGGCACCACGGACGACGAAGCTCCCATGATCTGCTTCCGGCCCGCGGAGGGGCAGGCGGGCGTGGAGATGCTGTCCGTGGAGGGAGCCGAGATCACGTCGCGCCGAGTGGTTCGCGCGGACGGCCAGGCGCACCAAGAGGAGCGTGAGGGGTGCAGCGGCACAACGCGGGCGCAGTTCTCGTCCGATGGACAGCGGGTCTTCATGGTGGCCGATCTCCGCTGCGAGGGCGGCGTGGAGCGCCGGACCACCGGCATCATGTCGCTGACGCAGCCGAACCGGTGGCTCGACGTGAAGTCTCTCGACGTGGGGGGCCAGAGCACACCCTGGGTCGAACACTACGCTGTGGCCTCTCCGTCGAGGGTGCGCGGCGCCGGCCTCGAGGATCTGGCGGAAAACCGCAGCATGGCGATCTTCTCTGCCCGCATGGCGGCGATCTCACCGATCGACGTCAATGACGTCGTGGAGGCCTCGAAGGTCGTCGATGCGTCGGCGGTGAGGGCTTGGGTCGCCGAGCGCGGTGACCCGTTCCATCTGAATGCCGACGAGCTCGTCCGCATGAACAAGGCCGGGGTGCCCAGCGGCGTCATCGACGTGATGGTTGCCGTAAGCTACCCGCATAAGTTCTCTCTCGGTGGCCCGCGGAACGTGCGTGTTCAGCAGGCTCCCACGCGCGTCGCGCAGGGGTATGCGCCCCGCTCGAGGTTCCGGGGATGTGATCCGTTCTTCTGGGATCCGTTCTGCTTCGGGTACGGCTACGGCTACTACGGCTACAACTATGGGTATGGTGGCTACCCCGGCCTCTACAGCGGCTATGGCTACGGCGGCTACGGGTACGGCGGCTACACCCCGATCCTCATCGAGGTGCAGCCGAACAGCAACCCACCTTCCCACGGCCGGGTCATCAAGGGTCGTGGCTACACGCGTGGCAGCTCGGGGGGTTCCTCCGGATCGAGCGCACCCGCGGCCTCACCGAGCAGGGGCTCCTCCAGTCTTGGCGGCGCGAGCCGGTCTTCGGGTGGCTCGTCCACGGGACGGACCGCGCACCGGCGAGGGGGTGGGGGCCACTGATCCTCTCCGGAGGCCGGTGACAGAAAAGGGCCGGGTGTCCGCGGACACCCGGCCCTTTCTGCGCTTCGGTCCGGCGGGACGCAAGCGTCCCGCCAGGGCCGTGGAAGCTACTTCCCGTCCATGAACGGATAGCGATAGCTCGTCGGCGGGATGAAGTTCTCCTTGACGGTCCGGAGGGAGACCCACCGGAGCAGGTTCCACTTCGAGCCAGCCTTGTCGTTGGTGCCCGAAGCTCGCGCACCGCCGAAGGGCTGCTGGCCGACCACGGCGCCCGTAGGCTTGTCGTTCATATAGAAGTTGCCGGCCGAGTCCCTGAGGGCATCGTAGGCCTCCCGCAGCGCCTTTCGCTCCTGAGCGAACACGGCGCCCGTGAGCGCGTACGGAGAGGTCGAGTCGAGCAGCTCGAGCGTCTCGGACCACTTCGCGTCCGGGTAGACATACAGCGTCAGCACCGGCCCGAAGATCTCCTCGCACATCGACGTATACTTCGGGTCCTTGGCCACGATGATCGTGGGCTCGATGAAGTAGCCCTTGGAGTCGTCGCATCCGCCTCCGACGATCACCTCTGCGTCATCGGACGCCTTCGCGTCGTCGATGTAGCTCTTGATCTTGTCGAACGCCGGCTTGTCGATGACCGCGGCCATGAAATTCGAGAAGTCACCGGTGTCGCCCATCTTGATGCTCTTCACGTCCGCGACGAGCGGCTTCTCGAGCTTCTTCCAAAGGCTCTCCGGCACGTAGGCGCGGGACGCGGCACTGCACTTCTGTCCCTGGTACTCGAAGCCGCCCCGGACGATCGCCGTCTTGACGGCGTCCACGTCGGCACTCGCGTGGGCGATGATGAAGTCCTTTCCGCCCGTCTCGCCCACGATGCGCGGATAGCTCTTGTAGGTGTCGATGTTCTGGCCGATCTGGCGCCAGAAGCTGTTGAACACGCTCGTGGACCCGGTGAAGTGGATTCCACCGAAGTCACGGTGGGCGAGGACGGCCTCGGTGATCTCCCGGGAGTTGCCCGTGATGAAGTTGATGACGCCGGCCGGCAGCCCGGCGGCCTCGTACAGCTTCATGGTGAAGTAGTTCGAGAGAATGGATGTGCGGGCCGGCTTCCAGACGACCGTGTTGCCCATGAGCGCCGGAGCGCCGGGGAGGTTGCCACCGACCGACGTGAAGTTGAACGGCGTGATGGCGTACACGAAGCCCTCGAGCGGCCGGTACTGGATCTTGTTCCAGATCCCGGGCGAGGAGATCGGCTGATCGTTGTAGATCTCTTCCGCGAACGCCACGTTGAAGCGGAAGAAGTCGCACATCTCGCAGGCCGAGTCGATCTCGGCCTGGTGGGCCGTCTTGCTTTGACCCAGCATGGTCGAGGCGTTCACGGTCGCCCGCCACGTGGTCGAGAGGAGGTCGGCCGCTTTGAGGAAGATCGCTGCGCGATCCTCCCACGGCGTGTGGGACCACTCGTGGTGGGCCTCCATCGACGCCTCGATGGCCTTCTTTACCTCGGCGGGGCCGGCCTTGTGCGCCTTCGCGAGCACGTGACCGTGATCGTGGGGCATGACCACGTCCAGCGTGTCTCCCGTACGGATCTCCTCACCGCCGATGATGAGGGGGATCTCGACGACCTGGGAAGCCATCTCTTCGAGCTTGGCCTTCAGCTCGGCACGTTCCGGGGTGCCGGGCGCGTAGGAGAGAATCGGCTCGTTGCGGGGCTCAGGTACCTTCACGTTGCCGTTCATATGGTCTTTGTGTTTTCCGGGGGGTTTGCGTAGGTGCCGGGAGGGCCCAGCGCGAAAGACAAAAACGGGGCGGCGAACCGCACTCGTTCACACGCCCTGTTGCGCCGCTGCAGGCGGCCTTGTGTGGAGTCGGATGTCAGGGTTCCGACGCCTCGAAAATCACCAGAGTCTAACCCGCGAGAGACCCTCACGCAACCGCTTCCAGCCGCTCTCCTCCGAGGGGTGATAGTTGTAGTAATACTGGAGGTAGTAGCTCTCATCCGGGCTCGCGGCAGAAACTTCATTGAGCACCGCCCCGAACACCCGGACGCCCAGCCGTCGCAGTTGGTCCACCGAGCGTTCGGCGGCCCGTTGTTCGGTCTCACCGGACCTGAGCACGAGGACGACGCCGTCGGCGTGCACCGCGAGAACGGCCGCGTCGGTCACGGCCAGCACCGGAGGCGAGTCGACGATGATCTGATCGTAGCGTCCCTCGAGCTCTTCCAGGACCCTGCGCATGCCCTTCGAGTTGAGCAGCTCGGATGGATTGGGCGGGAACGGCCCGGATGGAAGGAAGTCCAGGTTGGGAAGGACGTTGGGCCGCACGGTTTCCCGGGCCTCGGCATCGCCGATCAGAAGGTTGGTCAGCCCCGGCTCACGGAGGACGTCGAGGGCCCGGTGCAGGGAAGGGCGTCTGAGGTCCGCATCGACCATGAGGACTTTCTGTCCCTGCTGGGCGAGCATCACCGCGAAGTTCACCGCGGTCGTGGACTTGCCTTCCGCCGGCCCGGGGCTGGTGAAGAGGATCGTTCGGATGGGCTCGTCCTCCGTGCTCATGAACATCAGGTTCATGCGGAGGTTCCGATACGCCTCGGCGGCGGCATCCAGCGGGTCCAGCGCCACGACCAGTGGAAGTAGTCCCCTGGCGCCTCTTTCCCCGGGTTCGGCTCCAGCGTCTCCGATGGGCCTGAGCCGGGGAATTACACCCAGCACGGGGATCCCCAGAAGCGACTCCACGTCCGAGCTGGTGCGGACCGTGCGATCCAGATACTCGAGGAAGAAAGCGGCGCCGACGCCGAGGATCAGCCCGAGCAGAGCGCCGAGAAATACGTTCACGCGTCCTCGGGACTGGACCTTTGACGCGCCTCCAGCAGGGTCGAGAATCTCGATGTAGGGAGAGGCGGCAGCCAGCGTGATCTGCGCCTGATAGAGTTGGGACACGAGGAACTGGTACGAATCACGGTCGAGCGAACGCTGGGCCTCGAGCGATTGGAGCTGGCCTTCCAACTCTGGGAACTGCCGCTGCTGCTCCCTGAGCTGGACCTGCTGGTCGGTGAGGTCCTTGAGGCGGTTCTCGACGACGTTCAGGCCCGCCGTAGCCGCGTCGGTGAGCTGACCACTGAGCTGATCGATCTCGGCGCGGACCGCGACGACCTGAGGATGACCCAGGCTCTTCCGCTCCTCCGTGAGGAGCCGCCGCTCCTCCGCCTTCTTGTCCTGGATGGCGTTCACGAGCGAGCGCACCTGCGGATTGGATCCCGAGGGCAGCCCGGCCACGACCGAGACCAGATCGACCTCGCCCACGCCCTCGTCCCGAATCGAGCGAACGAGGTCGGCGAGCACCTTGCGCTGCCCATCCCAACTCTGGATCTCCTGGGCCACGTGTTGCGACTCGTCGACGAGCTGCCGTTCGCGGTCGGAGAGGTTCGTAAACGCCCGGGTCTTCTTGAAGTCCTGGATCGCCAGTGCCGACTCATTCAGCTTGTGGCGGGCGCTGTCGAGTCGCTGGTTGATGAAGTCGATATTGGCTCGGGCCGACTTCCGGATGCGGTCCACTCCCTTTTCGCGCAGTGCCCGGCCCGCCTGGTTCAGCATGCCCGGGACCAGCACGGGATCCGGGTGGACGAGGGACACGTCGATGATGTTCGTGTTTTCCCGGGGAGCCGCGGCCACCGAGATCTCGCTTTCCACCGCGCTGGTGGGGACGATTTCAACCTCGTAGAGCCTGCGCTCGTCCGGAGGACCCCGGGGAGTGAAGCGCACGAAGCCCGCGTCCAGCACAGTGCCGACCGGCGCGCTGCCGAGCTTTGCGCCGTCACTCGTGCGAAGCTGCGCTCTTTGACCGGAGGCGTCATAGACGAGCTGGTACCGGGCGTTCGGCGCGTTCGGCGCCACCCACACGTCGCGGAACAACTCCGAGCGAAGCTCTTCGCTGGGGACCCTGCGAAGGCGCAGACCCATCGAGTCTACGATCACGGCGGCGATGCTCGAAGAGCGCAGCACCTGGATCTCGGACTGGATCGGGTCGACGTAGATGTCCATCCCCGAGACCCGCGAGCCCGTCACCAGGCCTCGCTGACGCTGAAGCGGGTCGTTGACCTGGAGCGTCATGTGCCCCTGATAGAAGACCCGCTGGCGGGACACCGCCCAGATCGAGGATGCCGTCGTGACCGTGAAGATCACGAGCACCATCCAGAGACGACGCGAAATCACCTGCCAGTAGTCGGACAGGTGCGGCGCCCCCTCTAGGCGCTCCGGCTCCAAGTCTCCGTACGGGCGGAGGGTAGGCTCGCTGCTCATCGATGGACGGCTGCTCCCGTGCCTTCTTGATGTGTGAGGCCCGTTCGCATCGCTATCCTTGGGAGAGACCATATCGAGCAGAGCATCTATATCAGGCTCGAGAGCAACCTTGGCAAGGGCCGGCCGAAAAGCAATATGGGGAAGCGGCCGCGGGCCGGAGTTGAGCAGGGTGGATTCAGTTGACGCCCACCTTGACCGGCCGGTAGCTTTTTCGGGGGTTCCGGCTCGGTGAACGGCTGGATCCCGGGAGCAACAGACAGGTGGACATGACTGCACGCGACAAGATCGTGGAAGTACTCGACTCGATCCGCCCGGCCATCCAGGCCGACGGAGGGGACGTCGAGTTGCTCGACTACCGGGAAGCAGATGGAGTCGTGGAACTCCGCCTTCTCGGTGCGTGCGAGTCGTGCCCCATCTCGCTCATGACGCTCAAGGAGGGAATCGAGCGCCGCATCAAGCATTCGGTGCCGAGCGTCATCGAAGTGATGGCCCAGTAGCCCCTCCTCACCTCATCTCGACCCACACCCCGGACGGACCGCGTCCGTCCCAGGATCGGAACTCATCATGAATGTAGACGAGCTGCGAAGCTCGGTGCTGGCCGCCCTGTCCCGTATCGCACATCCGGGATCGGGCAAGGATCTGGTGGCCAGCGGTCATGTCCAGAATCTCGAGGTGGACGACTCCGGAGAAGTCCGCTTTGCCTTTCTCCTCCAGCCCGACGACCCGGGTGAGCTCGTGAAGCAGGCTCGCGGCGCCGTGGAAGCCATCGGGGGTGTCTCGGGCGTCAAGGTCAACGTCCAGCTTCCCCAGGCTGCCACGGGCGGATCCGGTGGACGCCAGGGGGGGCTGAACCCGGGATCCGTGCCGGCGCCCACCCCCAAGCCGGGGATCCTCACGGAGGTCCGCCACGTCGTGGCCGTCAGCTCCGGGAAGGGTGGCGTAGGCAAGTCCATGGTGGCCGTGAACCTCGCGGCCGCGATGGCCCGCTCGGGCCAGCGGGTCGGCTTGCTGGACGCGGACATCTACGGACCCAACGTCCCTCTGATGTTCGGCGAGAAGCGGCGCCCACGGGTCACCGGAGAGAAGGGCAAGGAGATGATCGAGCCGCTGGAGGCTCACGGAGTACGCCTCATGAGCCTGGGTTTTCTCCTTGATCCGGAGCAGCCCGCCATCATGCGGGGTCCACTGATCTCGGGGATCCTCCGGCAATTTCTCGAGCAGGTGGCATGGGGGCCGCTCGACGTCATGGTGGTGGACATGCCCCCCGGTACCGGTGACGCCCAACTCTCACTGGTGCAGACGATCGACGTCGACGGGGTCGTGATGGTGACGACTTCCCAGGATGTCGCCACCGGGGACGTGCGCCGCGGTGTGAAGATGTTCGAGCGCGTCAATACCAGGGTGCTGGGCATCGTGGAGAACATGAGCGGCTTCGTCTGCCCGCACTGTGGAGAGCCGGTGGACGTGTTCGGCTCCGGTGGCGGCGAGCGGTTGGCGACGGAGCTCAAGCTTCCCTTCCTGGGGCGTATTCCACTCGATCCGGCCGTGCGAACCGCCGGTGACGAAGGGATTCCCACCGTGCTGGCCGCCGCGGACTCCGCGGCGGGCGAGAGCCTCGCGGCGCTGGCCGCGAAGGTGGAAGAGGCGCTGGTCGCCGTCGCCGTGCCTTGAGCGGCGAACCTTCCCGCGTCGTCACGCTTCTGACGGACTTCGGGACGGCGGACGGGTACGTCGCGGCGCTCAAAGGGGTGCTGGCTAGCGCTGCGCCCGACGTCCGGGTCGACGACGCGGGCCATGATCTTCCACGCGGCGAGGTAGCCCACGCGTCCTGGGCCTTGAGCCGTTTCTGGGACCGCTATCCGGTGGGCACCGTACACGTCGTCGTGGTCGACCCCGGGGTGGGTACGAGCCGCCGGGCGGTGGCCGTGGAGGCGGGGGGCCGCTTCGGGGTGGGGCCGGACAACGGGGTGTTCACCCGGGTGCTACGGATGGCGAGCTCGTGGCGGGCGGTGGTACTCCAGGTCCCGTCCGATGCTTGCACGACATTCCACGGCCGCGACGTCTTCGCTCCGGCCGGAGCGCGCTTGGCCGCGGGGGTCGCGCTAGAGGAGCTCGGAACGCCGGTCGAGGCGCTTCATCTGCTTCCGGAACCGTCTTCCGGATCGGGACGGGGGTCGGTCCAAACCGTGGACCGATTCGGCAACCTCGTCACGGACATTCCCTCCGAAGCGCTCCAGCCGGACGCCGAAGTCGAGATCGGGGGCCGCAAGATCCAGTGCGCTCGAACCTACGGAGACGTGGCGCCGGGTGCGCTCGTCGCGGTGGTGGGCTCGGACGGCACAGTGGAGGTCGCCGTCAGGGACGGCTCGGCGTCCTCGGCTCTGGGCGTGGGGGTGGGCGCGGTGGTACGCGTGCGCTGAAGCGCGCGGTTCATCGACGGCCGAGAGCTCCGGCTCCTACTCTCCCTCGAGCCACTTCCTGTCGGACGAGGAGAGGGCGCTCTTGCCCTTCACCTTCTCGATGACCTTCATGACGATCCATCCGACCAGCAGGACCGGGGCAACCTTGAAGAGCAGGAAAGTCGCCAGTCCGAAGGTGAGGGAGAAGACCGTGCCAACGATCGAGAGTACGATCCCGGCCACGATCAACGTGATGAGACCCACGGCGAAGAATGTGAGAAGCGTGCCGATCATCGTAGCCTCCTGAAAACCTTTCGGCGGACTGTTGTCCTCCCTTCCTCACTACGCCGGAGGTGGTCGGAAAGGTTCAGCGGACCCAGACCACCTTGACGCTCCCGAACGCCGCGTCGAGGTCGATATCGATCTTCCGGTCCGCCTCGTCCCAGTTCAGCGAGTAGTAGGTGTCGCCTTTCTTGACGAGCCCTTGCGAGTCCAGGGACGTGAGGAAGCTGTCTTTGTGCAGGCTCACGCCGAGGCCTTCGGGAAAGCGGAGCTCCATGGAGCCCAGGCCCATGCTGATCGAGACCGATGCGTCCTGCTGCCATTGGCCGTCGAACCCGAGCGTCACGGCACCCACACCGGTGCTGACGTCGATGCTCCTGGCGTTGAGGTTGCCGAGATGCCGCACCGTGAACTCGGCCGCGCCCACGTCGAAGCTCGCGGAGCGCATGCTCGCTTTGTTGGGCTCCGAGACATCGACCATGGATTTCGACGCCCCCGTGCTCAGTGAGAGGTTCGTCAGGTCCATTCCACCCAGATCGAGCTCGGCGCGCACGGCCCCGAACTCCAGGTCCAGGTCCATCGGGACACTCCGGGCCAGCGTCACCGCCATCTCACCCCCGGACTGTTTGTCTCCGAGGTGGATGGAGTGGCCCGTGTCGTCCAGGCCCAGCCGTAGACGGTTGCCGCGGTAGTCGATGCGCGGCTGGAACGTGTCCTCGTCGTAGCGCAGGTGCACCCGGTAGAGAAGGCCGTCCGAGGCCGGGCGCACGGTGAAGCGGCCCGCTCCATACTTGATCTGGACGTCGAGATTCCGCTCGCCCGACACCTGTCGGGACGTGGTGATCGTGCGCCAGCTCTGCGCCGACCCGGCGATGGGCAGCGCAAGAAGCACCGCCAACGGCAGGAGCATCGTCCTACGCATCACTCTCCTCCTCCCCCCCCGTCATGTCAGCCTGGGCATGACCGGACGCATGGTCTGCGGCGTCCATGGCCGCGTGCCAGGCCGCGTCGGTGTCGAATTCGGCCGGATGGTACTCGGGACGGGTGCCCGCTCGGGTGAGCAGCACCGCGCCGAACCCGATCAGGACGGCCGCGATGGTGATCAGCACTCCGACGAAGATGAGCAGCCCCTCGAGGAACCCGAAGAAGGGCAGCATCGAGAAGACGTTGGCGGCGATGAACGAAGCCATGAGGCCGATGAGTCCGCCGACGAGCGTGTGGATCGGATTCGAGACCCTGATGCGGTCCGTGAATCGGATATCACTGTGGGCCAACCACTCCCCGGTGTTCCGCGCCACGGCCACGTAGCCGAGGATCGCAGCCGCGACGGCGGCAAGCGGGAAGAGCGGGATCCATGCCACCATGACCGGGATCCCGATGATGGAGACCGCCAGTGCGATGGCGCCCAGGATCCACACGGGGATCAGGAGGAACGTGCCTGCCACACCTACCATGGCCGCTCGACCCGGGGTGCGGCGCGCTGTTTCGGCGACGGCGTCGATGTTGGTTCCGGCGAAGGCCACCACGGCCGCACCGATCAGACCCAGAATGAAGATGGTCAGCAGATCCTGGATGATTCCGCCCACCCCGTGAATCACCGCCCGGAACGGCGACAGGAGCGAAATGCCGTGGTCGCTGTGCGCGCTTCCGCGGTTCCGGAGCTCACTCTGAACCTGTTGACGAACCTGATCCCGGATCTGGTCCTCCGCATCCTGCTGGCTGGCCGTCACGTCGACCACGTCACCGCTGACGGTTCCGTCGTTGCGGTCCACGGAGGCGTCGGCCAGGCGGACGTCTCCTTCGACCTTGCTGCCGGGGAGGAGCTCGAGGCTCCCGCTCACGACCACGACGTCTCCGTCCACCGTTCCGGAGATCTTCACGTGGCCGCCAACGGAGACGAGCGACCCGTTCACGGTCTCACCGGCGGCGACGTCGACATCCTCGTCCACGTGGACCTGAATGTTGTCCGTATCCACGTTCTTGAGCGCGACGGCGAGCTCCGCGAGGTGGTCGGTGCGCTCGAGGAGTTGCCGCAGTAGATCCCGGTCGGCGCTGTCCGCCGCGGCCTTCGGGGCTCGGGATGCGGCTTGATCCTCCGCCTTCTCCGCGGGAGGCGCGGGCGGGGCGAGCGCCGTGTGGATTGCCTGGTCGATGACCTTCGCCGTGCTCTCACGGTCGGCGGGCAGGTCGGCCGGCGGGCTCCACGAGCGGAGCATGTCCGAGAGGGCCCCGTCGTCGAGCGAGACCGCTTTGCCGAGCAGCTCTCTCCAGGCGCGATCGAGCGCGTCTCCCGCCTGGAAGGCTCCGACGGTCTCGTGGTTCACGAGGACCGAGCCGTCCCGGAAGCTGACGTCGAGCTGGCCCTTGTCGGCGAACTCGAGATGCAAGGTGGACTCGGAGCGCCCCACCGAGACCTCTTTGGAAACCACGGCCCGATCCTGGGCCGCCAGGGCGGCCGGAATCAGCAGGAGCGCGAAGCTGAGGGCCAGGAGGGACTTACGACTCGACATGAGCATACCCACCATCCGCGGTGTCGGTGACGATCAGGTTCTTGTAGAGCACCCAGAGGGCGCCACCCATGAGAACGGACAGGACCGCAAGCCCGCCGACCAGTGTCCACGGTGCCCTGGTCAGGGATTCGAGGAAGGAATAGGCCTGGAAGAGCGGGGCGCTCTCCAGGATGTGCGAGACGAAGGCGTTCCATGTTGCGGCGGCCAGGTCGTTTGCCTTCCACCACAGGAAGGCCGAAAGCGCTCCCGGCGTGAGGGCCGAGTGCGAGAAGACCGCGTAGACCACCAGCCCGAGCGTGACGGCGGGCGTCACGGCGACGCCCGAAATGGCGGCCCAGGCCCGGCGGGACTTCGGGATCAGGCGGCCCGCGAACGCCAGCGCTCGCACCCAGACCGGTGCGACCTGGGCGGTCGGGGCGGCTGCGGGCGCCACCGAAGGAATCCGCACTCGGGCCATGACGTGGTCCGCGAACGCCTCGCCGGGCGCCTGACTCGGCAGGGTGGACAGGCGAACCATGAGGCTTCGCCATTCGCTTTCATCCCGGGCACACGCTTCGCACCCCTCGATGTGGGTGCGGACCCGGGCCGCCTGCCGTGCGGACAGCAACCCCTCCACGAAGTCCTGGATCCGTTCACCGGCCGGGTGCGTTTCGCGCGCCGCGGGAAGCAGGGCGCCCAGACGGGCGCGAATCCTCGCCGCGAGCGGAATCGACTCTGGAACCTCGAGTTCACCCATCACCCGTCCCGCGAATCCCTCCCGAGGCTCCAGCACGGGGAGATCTCCCAATCCGGAGAACAGGAGGCGCCACGCTTCGAGCTCCTCCGAGCAATGGGCGCAAGAGGCCACGTGCTCCTCGGCGCGGGCCCGCTCCCGAACGGGGAGCTCGCCCTCGAGGAGCGCCTGGACCTCTTCGGCGCTCAAATGCTGGTGGATGCGCTCATTCTTCACGTTCCGACTCCTGTCGTCCTGTGCCGTACGTCCCTACGGGTTCGTTTCGGTCGGAGTTTCAACTCCACCGGTGCGCGCTCAGGCATCGGACAGCAGCTCCTTGAGCTCGGCTCTGGCACGATGGAGATACGTCTTCACGGTGCCAAGCGGCAGATCCATGATCTCGGCGATCTCGTCGTACGCGTACCCCTCCACGTGGCGTAGGAGGATGACGGTGCGGTACTCCTCCCGGAGCTCCCCGATCGCGGCTTCGATCTGCCCACCCAGCTCCTGGTGTTCGACGAAGTCCTGGGGCGTCTCGTCTCTGGATTCGAGGACCAGGCGGGTCTGGTCGACCTCTTCCGGCGTGCCGGCGTGCGGTGAACCGTGGATCGAGACGGTTTCGAGCTTCCGCTTGCGCAGGTAATCGATGGTGTGGTTGTTGGCGATCTTGAATATCCAGTTGCTGAACTTGTAGCTGGTCTTGTAAGTGGAGATCGCGTTGAAGGCGCGGATGAACGCCTCCTGGGCCAGGTCCTCGGCCAGCGTGCGGTCGCGGACCATCCGGTACACCAGTGAGAAGACCGGACGCTCGTACCGGCTCAGGAGCTCGCGAAACGCCCCCTCCCGCCCCTTCGCGGCGAGGGTGGCGAGGGCACGGTCGTCCAGGTCGGAGTAGTTGGGCGCGGACAGCGGTCTCGAATCCTGCCTGGGCGAGGTGAGCCGAGCGGCGCCGGTCGGCGGCAGTGCGGTCGCGGTAGACATCGTCCGGCCCTACGCACGCTGTCGGCCACGAGTTTCGGAGGTGACTGTTGAGCCCCCCGGCGCCTTCTCCTATAGTTCGGACCCTTTCACGTCACGATCGGGGACCCACGGAATCTTACTGAGGTCGACCGTCCCTGTCATGCAATCCCGGAACCCCGCAGCCCCCCGAGCGGGCAGTGAACGAGAGACGCAGGTCCAGCGGATCTTCTCCGAAATCGCGCCGCGCTACGATCTGCTGAACCACGTTCTCAGCCTGAATATCGATCGGGCGTGGCGCCGAAAGGCGGTGGACCGTCTCGGCTGGGAGACCCATGCCGACGGGACCTTCCTGGACGCGTGTGCCGGCACCTACGATCTCGCTCTGGAGCTGGTCGGTCGCTCCGCGTTCGTCGGGAGGGTCGTCGCCGCGGACTTCGCGCATCCCATGCTGGTCCAGGGGGCCGGCAAGGTCAGCGGACGATCCGTGTCGCCGGTTTGCGGTGATGCGTTGGTGCTGCCCTTCCCGGACGGTGCGTTCGATGGTGCGACCGTGGGCTTCGGGGTCCGGAACCTCTCGGATCTGGCACGTGGCCTCGCGGAGTTGCACCGGGTGCTGCGCCCGGGAGCCCGACTCGTCGTGCTCGAGTTCACGACGCCCCCGAATCCGCTGATGCGAGCGGGATACCTGTTCTACTTCCATCGGATCCTGCCGCTGGTGGGGCGCATCGTGTCCGGCCACCCGTGGGCCTATACCTACTTGCCCGAATCGGTCCGGGAATTCCCGGGGCCGGAGGATCTCGGCGCCCTGTTCCGGGAAGTGGGCTTCCAGGCCGTTGGATGGAAGCTGCTCACCGGAGGGATCGCGGCCATCCACTGGGGTACGGCCGAAGGCTAGCTAGCGTCCGGAGGACGCCGGTGCCGAATCGCCCGGGGGCCCTTGCTCCGGGTGCCAGATGGTGACCGGGCCCAGCTCCCTCAGCGCGTCCATCCCGATCCGATCGGGATCGCCGACGATCAGGATCGTCATGTCTTCGGGGCGCAGGTTCTCGGCGAGGACCGTTCCGACCGAGGTCGCGCTCACCCGGCGGAGTCCGTCCAGGTAGCGCTCGAGCCAATCCTCTGGAAGGCCCACGGCCATGTAGAACATGCGTCGTGACACGATCTCGGCGGGGTCCTGGAAGTTGAACGCGAACCCGTTCACGAACTGGTCGACGACCGTGCTCACCTCCTCGGGATCCGGCGGCCGATCCTCCATCTCCTTCATCACCTGCAAGATGAGCCGTGTAGCGGGTACGGTGGAGAGGGGCCTCGTCCGAGTGATCGCACCCAGAATCCCGTCGAAACGCCGAGGCATGGTCCAGACCGAGGAAACCGAATACACGTATCCTTTTTCCGTGCGGAGGCGCCCCATGAGTCGGCTCTCGAAGCCGCCTCCTCCGAGGATCTGGTTCCCGACCTTCGCCGCGAAGTAGTCCCGGTCCATGCTCATGCGCACCGGCGTGGGATGGGCCATCACGATCACGCTCTGCGCGATCTTCTTGGGGATGAGGAAGACTCCGCTCTGGCGCCGGATGTGTGGGACGGGCGAATCGGGCAGGGGAGCGCTGCAGGAGGGCCACGCGTCGAGGAGCCGCTGGAGCAGAGGCTCGACCTCGTCCCAGGCGACGTCCCCAGAAACTCCGAGGACCAGATTGCCCGGGCAGACGATCCGGCGGGCGAGCTGCTGGAGCGTCCTTCGAGTCAGCCGCTGTGGGGTCAGGTCTTTCGGCCCCATCTCCCACCCGATCGGGTGATCGCCGTACAGGAGCCTGTTGAACTCCGTGACGGCGAAGGAGCCCGGGTCGTCGGGGCGTCGGCGCACGGCCTCGAGCTCGTTGCCACGCCAGACCTCGACTTCGGCCGAGTCGAACCCCGGACTGCGCAGCATCCGGCCCCAGAGGTCCATGGCCACGCCCAGGTTCTTCGTGAGCGTGTTGAAGGACGACCACACGCTCTGACCGTCTTCTCCGAAGGCGGTCTGGATCGCGTAGTATTCCAGTTCCTCGTCGACCGAGTCGGGCGAGAGGCCCGTGGTTCCGCCGAACCTCAGAAGCGAGGAGAGCGCCACGCCGGCCGCGTACAGCTTTCGATCGAAGCGGGTGTAGCCACCCTTGAACCGGGCCATGACGTCCACGAGCGGGACCGTGTGGTCCTCGAGGTAGAGGACCTTCACACCCCGGACCTCGTGCACCTCCGGGAGGGGCGGGGCGAAGTGCAGCGGTGGGTAGCGTAGGGAGTCCACGGCCTGCCGCCCGATGGCCTGGGCCGAGAGGGGCCACGGGGTCGCCAGCGCGACCAGCAGCAGGAGCGCTCGTCCCTCGGCTCGGCGGCTCACGATCCCTCCTCCGAGCGGACCAGGGTGGCGACGGTACGATTCTCGGGGGTGAAGTACGTCCGGGCGACCCTGCGTACGTCGTCCGCTGTCACATCCCGCAGGCGGTTCGACCATCGGAACGTCTCGCGCCAATCCGACCAGAGTGTCTCGGAATCCGCGAGCTGGATCGCGAGGCCGAGATTCGACTCGAGTCGCCGCAGAGAACCCGCCTGGACCTGATTGCGGACCCGCTCCAGCTCCGCTTCCGACGGGCCCGCATCCGCGATTTCTTTGACCTCAGCGTAGATGGCGTGCTCGACCTCCGTGGTCGTGTGGGGCGCCCGGGGGACCGCCTCGATCTGGAAAAGACGAGGGTAGCGCGAGCCAGGGCCGATCGAGGAGAACACCCCGGTGACCAGGCGGTCCTCCTGAACCAGCCTCCGGTAGAGCCGGGACGTGCGGCCTCCGGTGAGGAGGGAGGAGAGCATGACCAGAGCGGGCGCGTCTGCGTCGAGCGCGCTCGGCACGTGCCATCCGATCCGGAGTTGAGGCTGGGCGTCCCGTACGACCTCGACCCGCCGTTCTCCCCGTTGGGGGGGCTCGACGGCGAGCACGGGCGGAGCCCGTCGGCCCGAACGGACCGGCCCGAGATATTCTCTCGCCCACGAAGAGACCCGATCGACGTCCACGTCTCCCACGACCGCGACGACGGTATTGCGTGCCCCGTAGAAGCGGCGGAAGTAGTCGGCCACGTCGGGACGCCGTAGCGAACGGATGTCAGACAGGTAGCCGACCACGGGCACCCCGTACGGGTGCATTGTGAATGCTGCGGCGAGCTGTGCTTCGGTCAACGCCGCGCCGGGGTTCGTATCGATGCGCGAGCGCCGCTCCTCGGCGACGACGTCGCGCTCCGAATAGAATTCGCGGAAGACCGGGTTGCGCAGCCGGTCCGCCTCCATCGCGAACCAGAGCTGGGCGCGGTTTGCGGGGAGCTCGACGTAGTACGTCGTGGACCCCTCGGTCGTGGTGGCGTTGAGCCCACGAGCTCCGGCGCGGCTCAGGATCTTGTCGAACTCGTTGGGGACCACCCAAGTGCGGGCGGAGTCCTCCAATGCGTCGAGTCGCGCGGCGAGCCGGCGGATCTCCGCGGAGTCGGGGCGCAGGGCGCCCCTCGACTCGAGGATCGAGTCCTCGACCGCGTCCATGCGGGAGAAGAGGACCCGCTCGGCGCCGACGTTCCGGGTGCCCACCGTCGTGGTGCCCTTGAACAGGAGGTGCTCCAGGAGATGTGCGATCCCCGTCGTGCCGAGGTGCTCGTCGACACTTCCCACGTCCACCTCCACGACGAACGCGACCGTCGGCGCCCCGGCGCGTGGAAGCACCAGGATCTTCATCCCGTTGGCGAGCGTAAGCTCGTGCACGGGCAGTCGCTCGCCCGGCGTCGTCTGGTCGGCGGCGGTTTGGCTCACCGCGGGGGGGGCCCAGAGGAGTCCTGCGAGAAGCACGGAGAGCCCGAGGCGTGAAGCGCTCATTTCCGTTCAGGGCCGCACGGGCTGGCAGGAAGGGCAGAAGAACGCCGAGCGATTGCCGAAGACGATGCGCTCGATCGGGTCGCCACAGGCCCTGCACGGTTCGCCGTCCCGACCATACACGTGGAGCCGGTCGGCGTAGGCGCCCATGCCCCCGTCCGCGTTCCTGTAATCCCGGATGGTCGTGCCTCCGTTCTCGATGGCCGCCCTGAGTACCCGGCGCAGGGCCCGGTGCAGCCGTGCCGCCTCTTCGGGCGTCACCCCCGAAGCCGGCCGCCGGGGGTGGATCCCCGACAGGTGCAGCGCTTCGTTGGCGTAGATGTTCCCCACGCCGGCGATGTGCCGCTGGTCGAGAAGCCACGATCGCACCGGGGACCGCGATGCCGCCAGGGCCGTAGCCAGGCGCCGGGCGCTGAAGGTGCGGGAGAGCGGCTCGGGCCCGAGCCTTGCCGAACGCTCGACCCAGCCCGACGCGTCCAGACATTCCACCGCGCCGAATCGTCGTTGGTCGTCGAAGACGAGCAGACCGCCGGATGTGAAGCGGAAGCGCAGGGCGGGGTGGGTGGGGCGGAGGGCGGAGGGTGGTGGCACCTCGAAGGGGAGCAGACGGCCCGTCATCCCGAGGTTCACCAACAGGACGTGCTCGCGGTCGAGAAGCAGGACCACGTTCTTGCCCCTGCGTTCCACGGTCCGGATGTGCCGTCCCCGCAGGCGTGCCGCGAAGGAAGCGGACGGCTCCCGGAGCACGTCCGCATGGACCACCTCGATGCGGCGGATGCGCTCGCCGACGACGGTGCGCCGGAGTCCGCGGACGATCGTCTCCGCTTCGGGCAGCTCGGGCACGACCCTCTACGCGCTCCCTGCTTTTTGCCGCTCGAGCTCGCGCCACCCGATGTCTCCGCGGAAGAACGCCCCGTCGAAGTCGATGGCTCCGGCTGCCTCACGGCTGCGCCTGGCGGCTCCCGCGTGGTCGGAAGCGACTGCCGTGACCGCCAAGACGCGCCCGCCGGAGGTGACCAGAGTGCCGTCCCGCGTCGCGGTCCCGGCATGGAACACCACACGGTCCTCGCTCTCCAGGTGGGCCGGGATCCGGATCTCCTTTCCCTTCTCGTAGCTGCCTGGATAGCCCCCTGATGCGACCACCGTGGTGACTGCGGCACCGTCCCTCCAGCGGGGATCGGCATCTTCCAGGGACCCCCCGTGGGCGACGGTGGCGAGGAGGTCCAGCAGGGAAGACGCCATCATCGGCAGCACGGCCTGCGTCTCCGGGTCCCCGAACCGGCAGTTGAATTCCACCACGGAGAGGCCTTCAGCCGTGTTCATGAGGCCCGCGTAGAGGAGTCCCCGGAACGGGCAGCCGTCCGCCGCGAGCGCCCGCAGGGTGGGCTCGAAGACACGCTCGTGCGCTTCGGCCAGGAGCTCGGGCGTGGCGATCGCGACGGGGGCGTAGGCACCCATACCGCCCGTGTTGGGCCCCTCGTCGCCCTCGCCGACGCGCTTGTGGTCCTGGGAGGCCAGGAGCTGGACCGCCCTCTCTCCGTCGCAGACCGCAAAGATCGAGAGCTCCTCACCCTGCAGGCAATCCTCGATGACGACCTGCCTGCCCGCCTCGCCGAAGCTCAAGTCGGAGAGCATGGAGCGGATCGCGGAAACCGCCTCCTCGACCGTGCCGCATACGATCGCACCCTTTCCGGCGGCCAGCCCCGAGGCCTTCACGACGATCGGTGCGCCGCGCTCCCGCACGTAGGCCTCGGCTGCGGCGTAGTTCGAGAACGTTCGGTGGTCGGCGGTGGGCACCCCCGCGTTGCGCATCAGCTCCTTGGCGTACGCTTTGCTGGCCTCGATTCGCGCCGCGGCCTTCGTGGGGCCGAACACCGGCAATCCCCGGCTCCCGAACCGATCGACGATTCCCACGGCGAGGGGAGCTTCGGGGCCCACGACCGTGAGGTCGATGCGGTTGGCGGCGGCCCAGCCCGACAGGGCTTCGACATCGCCCGGCGCGATCTCCACCGGGGTGCAGAACGGCCGCATGCCGGCGTTGGGTGAGGTGGCAAAGAACTCGGCCGACGGGGCGTCCCGCCGGAGCTTCCACAGAAGGGCGTGCTCACGCCCGCCGTTTCCTACGATGAGAATGCGCATGGCCGGAGTATCGGAGACGCCGCGGGACGGGTCAACGCCGAGCGCGAGAGCCCCGTCGGGATCGGGAGGCTCTACGTGAAAGGGCGGCCAGGCTCGATCGAGCCCGGCCGCCCTTCGGCGCTCGCGGTGGGCGCTTCCCTAGCGCTTGAATCCGCTCATGAACTGCTCGCCCATGGTGCGCGCGGCCGTCGTCATCTGGTCGAGGAAGTCGCGTGCGCCCTTCGCGTAGGCCTCCGCCGCTTCCCTCAGGTCCTCCTGGTAGGCGCGGTCCGGATCGGCGTGCCGCGGGTATTCGCCGCGAATGATGCGGTCGTAATCGCCCCCTTCGATCCATGACCGCAGCTCGCTCACTCGGAGTACCCAGAACGGATGCGTGGAGCCCATGAGGTTGAGGATCTTGAAGACCTGATCCGCCACGTCGCCACCCGCCTGGTATTCCTCGGCCTGGACGATGAATTCCTGAAGGCTCGTCTCGTCCGTGCTGCCGCCGCCGGCCATCTTGAGCATGGTCCCCATCACGACCTCGGGATCCTGGATCGACAGGAGCCCGGCGCGGTCGGACGAGAGCTCGCTCTTGCGCTGCCACTCGAGAAGGGCGACCAGGACCGCCCGGGCCGCCAGCCCCACGATCGGGAAGCCCATGGAGGCGAGTTGGAGAAGCAGGAAGGTCATCGTGCGATACAGCACGTGGTCACTGAGGATGTGGCCCAACTCGTGTCCGAGGATGAAGGCCAGCTCCTCGTCGTCGAGGAGCCCCACCGTCCCCGAGTTGAGGATGATGAAGGGCCTGTCCATCCCGTAGGCACCGGCGTTGACGATCGGCGTCTGCGAGATGAAGAGCGGGTATTCCTCGGAGTCCATCGTCTCGAGCACGTCGAGGTACAGGCCGTGCACCCGCCCGAACTGGTTGGGGCTGACCTTGACCGCGTTGGCCTGGAACGCCAGGCGGACGGGCTTCTCTCCGAAGAACCCGAAGAGCTTCTTCAGCACTTCGTCGAAGACGGGAAGCCGGCGCAACGCGGCCAGCGCCGCCTTGTCCGCCGGGTGCTCCCAGGCGCGGGGCGCGATGTCGGTGAGGATACGACGCGCCCGCGCGTCTCCACCCGTTTGCTCGTCGGTGCGATCCTGATTGTCAGCCATGGCGTCATCCTCATTGCGTTGATCGCGCTCAGCGTGCGAGCGGTGCGCTCGTCCTCAACTACGGGACGGACGAGCCGGGGGTTTCACCCTCGCTTCCTCTCTCAGCGTACCCTGGGTGGGATCGGGTGGTCCGCGCTCACGAGAGGACCCGCTCCAGGTCCTCCAGCAGGTCTTCTTCGTCCTCGATGCCCACGGAGAGCCGCACCAGGCCGTTGGTGATCCCCATCGCCTCCCGCCGTTCCCGGGGTACGGACGCGTGGGTCATGAGGGCCGGGACGCTGATCAGCGACTCCACGCCGCCCAGGCTCTCCGCCAGCCGGAAGATGCGCGTGTGCTCGGTGAACGCCTTGGCGCGCTCGAGCGTGCCGACGTCGACCGAGACCATTCCGCCGAACCCCTTCATCTGTCTCGCGGCGAGCTCGTGCTGGGGATGGGAGGCGAGACCGGGATAGAAGACCCGGCCGACCTTCGGATGTCCCTCCAGGTAACGGGCTACCTCGAGGCCGTTCGCGTTGTGCGTACGCATGCGCGCGTGCAGCGTCTTGATCCCCCGGAGGCAGAGCCAGCAGTCCATCGGTCCGGGGACCGCTCCCGCCGAGTTCTGGATGAAGCGAAGCTCCTCGGCCAGGGCGTCGTCGCGGACCACGACGATACCCCCGACGACGTCGGAGTGGCCGTTGAGGTACTTCGTGGACGAGTGTACCGCGAAGTCCGCGCCCAACTCGAGTGGCCGCTGGTTGAAGGGCGAGGCGAACGTGTTGTCGACCGAGAGGAACGCACCCGCCTCGTGCGTCGCCCGGGCGATCTCCTTGATGTCGCAGATGCGCATCATGGGATTCGTCGGCGTCTCCAGATGAACCAGCCTGGTGTTGCCCTTCATGGCGCCTGTCACCGCGTCGACATCCCGGGTGTCGACGTACGAGAACTCGATCCCCAGACGGGCCAGGATTCGGTCGAACATCCGGGTCGTGCCACCGTACGTGTTCTGCTCGCTGACCACGTGGTCACCAGCCGAGAGCCGCTTCACGACCGCCTCCAGGGCGGCCAGACCGGAGGAGAAGGCGATCCCGTGTCGACCCGACTCCAGCGCCGACACACTCGCCTCCAACGCTTCCCTGGTGGGATTCGCGGTCCGGGCGTAGTCGTAGCCACCGAGGGGCTCGCCTACGGCCGGCTGGACATAGGTGGACGTCTGGAAGATCGGGGTCATGATGGCCCCGGTGGTGGGCTCGGGCTCGACGCCGGCGTGCACGGCCAGCGTGCCGAATCGCCGTCGGTCCGCACGGTCTTCGGTCATGAAATCATCCGGGAAGGGGAAGGGAGCAGCTGTCGATGCGCTCGAATGTACCGGGAGCCCGGAGGGGCTGGCCAGGGAAGCCCAGCGCCCCACCGGGTGCGCCGCGAGTGAGCGGCGAACGGTGGACTCGGAGGGCCTGCGGTGCTTTCGTTGACGTCGGTCTACACCCTTCGGCACGTTGGCTCGGTCGACCGGCGGAACCGCCGACGGGGTCGCTTCTCTCCTTCCCAGCAGGTCGCCACGGATCATGCCGATCGTTCTTCCAGACAGTCTGATGGTGAGTGTGTCCGGTGTACGGGGACGCCTCGGGGACCCGCTGACACCCGAGCTCGTCGCGGGTATCGCGGCGGCGTTCGGGGCGTTTCTGCGGGCGGAGGGCGCCGATGGGCCGGTCCTGGTCGGACGGGATTCCCGGACCTCGGGCCCGATGCTCTCGAGAGCTGTGGTGGCCGGCCTTCAGTCGGTCGGCTGCCCGGTCGTGGAATTGGGAAGGGTGCCGACCCCCACGCTGCTCCTGGCCGTGGAGGAGGGCGGCGCCGCGGGCGGAATCGCCGTCACGGCCAGCCACAACCCGGCGGAGTGGAACGCCCTCAAGCTCGTCTCGGGCGAAGGCGTGTTCCTCGATGCGGAGCGCTCGGGGCGCTTCCGTGCCTACCTGGCCGAGCACGACCCGCCGCGGGCCGCGTGGGACGAGCTCGCGCCCGCGACCGAGGACCCGGATGCGTGGGCACGTCACCGGGAGCGCATCCTGGCGCTTCCGCAGCTGGACGTCGCGGGCATCCGCGGACGTGGCTTCGTGGTGGCGGTGGACTGCGTGCGAGGCGCGGGTGGCCCCGTGATGGTGGATATCCTCGAGCGGCTGGGCTGCACGATCCACGGGATGGGCATGGAGCCGGACGGTCGCTTTCCGCGCGATCCGGAGCCCACGGCGGCGAACCTCGGGGGGCTGGGCGCGAAGGTCCGCGAGACCGGCGCGATCGTGGGCCTGGCCGTCGATCCGGACGTGGATCGCCTGTCGTTGGTCGACGAGACGGGCAAGCCCGTGGGCGAAGACCTCACGCTGGCGCTCGCCGCCGCCGCGGTGCTGCGACGGAATCCTGGACGGGTGGTCACCAATCTCTCCACCAGCCAGGTGGTGGACGACGTCGCACGCGCCTTCGGAACCGAGGTCGTCAGGGCGCCGGTTGGAGAGGTCCACGTCGCCCGGAAGATGCAGGCCGTGGAGGCGGTGATCGGGGGCGAGGGCAACGGTGGGGTCATCCTTCCTGCCCTCCACTACACGAGGGACGCGCCATTGGCGGCCGCGCTGATCCTGCAGCATCTGGCGGACGAGGAGTGTACGCTCTCGGAAGCGGTGGCCAGGTGGCCCAGCTACACGATCGTGAAGAGCAAGGTCGCCTTTCCGAGAGAGGCGCTGGACGACGCCTACCGGGCCCTCTCGGAGGATCTCGGGGAGGACGAGCGCGACGAGTCGGACGGCTTGAGGCTCGCGTGGCGAAAGGAACGCGCGTGGCTGCACGTGCGTCCCTCGGGCACGGAGCCCGTGGTGCGCCTCATCGCCGAGGCGCCGCAAGGGAAGCACGCCCAGGCGCTGGTGGATCGGGCGGCGGCGGTGCTCGCCGGAGTCGTATAGGCGGTTCGGGTGCGCCTGCTCACGGCTGGACCGGCGCCCGCGAGAAAGTACTAGGACGCCCCTGCCCGGGTGCGCCATACTTGTTATAGGGCTTCATCGTCGAAGCCATTCCATCCACAACACGCGGGGAGAAGGGCGATGTGCGGCATCGTCGGGTACGTAGGACCGAAAAAGGCGGGGCCCATTCTGCTCCAGGGCCTCAAGCGACTCGAGTATCGGGGCTACGATTCGGCTGGCGTCGCCATCCTGAACGGGGGCACCCAGGTGCACGTGGTGAAACGAACCGGGAAGATCGCGGAGCTCGAAGCGGCCCTGCTCGACGACGACTCGGAGGGGACGTGCGGGATCGCCCACACTCGCTGGGCGACCCATGGCGCACCGACCCAGCTCAACGCCCACCCGCAAGTGGCGGGTGGTGGCGAGATCGCCCTCGTCCACAACGGGATCATCGAGAACGCCGCGACGCTGCGCAGTCGTCTCCAGGCTCTCGGCTACACGTTCGTCTCGGAGACGGACACCGAGACCGTGGTGCACCTCATCGACCAGATGTGGCCGGACGGAGTGGCGTTCGAGGACGCAGTGGCCGCCGCGCTGCGTCTGGTGGAGGGCACCTACGGGATCGCGGTCGTCTCCAGTCGCGACCCGCACAAGATCGTGGTCGCGCGGAACGGGAGCCCGCTCCTGGTCGGCGTCGGACAGAACGGCGAGATGCTGGCCGGCTCGGACGCGGCCGCGGTGATCGCGCATACCCGTGAGGTCGTCTACCTGAACGACGGGGACTACGCGGTCCTCGAGCCCGGCGGCTGCCGAACCTACCATCTCGACACACGGTGAGGTGCGTCGGTCGGTGCACCGGGTCACCTGGGACGTGGACGCCATCGAGAAGGGCGGCTACGAGCACTTCATGCTCAAGGAGATCTTCGAGCAGCCGTCGAGCCTGCGCGACGTGATGCGCGGCCGCCTGCTCGAGGAGGAGGGGGACGCCAGGCTGGGCGGGATCGCGATGCACCAGGCGACGTGCTCGCGAACGTGCGGCGCATCGTCATCACGGCGTGCGGCACGAGCTGGCATGCCGGCCTGGTCGGCGAATACATGCTCGAGGAGCTGGCGCGAATCCCCGTGGACGTGGAGTACGCGTCGGAGTTCCGCTACCGGAACCCGGTGCTGGAGGACGGGACCCTGCTTGCTGGCGATCAGCCAGTCGGGCGAGACGGCCGATACGCTCGCGGCGCTGCGGGAGGGCAAGCAGCGCGGTGTTCCGGTGATGGGTATCGTGAACACGGTGGGCTCGAGCATCGCCCGCGCCACCGACTTCGGCATGTACTTGCACGCCGGCCCCGAGATCGGCGTGGCTTCCACCAAGGCGTTCACGAGCCAGATCGTCGCTCTCGCGCTCTTCACGCTCCGCATGGGGCGTCGGCGCAGCCTCTCGGTGATCCAGGGCAGAGAGATCGTGAATGCCTTGCAGCACCTGCCCGAACAGGTCGAGCAGGTTCTTGCGCTCAACGACGAGATCCGAGAGCTCGCGGCCAGCTTCAAGGACGAGAGCAACTTCCTCTATCTCGGTCGCGGGTTCCAGTTCCCCGTGGCTCTCGAGGGCGCGTTGAAGCTCAAGGAAGTGAGCTACATCCACGCCGAGGGCTATCCGGCCGCCGAAATGAAGCACGGTCCGATCGCGCTGATCGACGACAACATGCCGGTCGTGTTCCTCGCGCCGCAGGACGCGGTCTACGGCAAGGTCGTATCCAACATCGAGGAGGTTAAGGCGCGTGGGGGACGGATCTTGGCCGTGGTGAGCGACGGGGCGGCCGAGCTCATCGACAAGGTGGATCATGTGATCCGCGTGCCCCAGACCATCCCCTCGCTCCTTCCGGTGCTCACGACGATTCCGCTGCAGCTTCTGGCGTACCACGTGGCCGTGCTGCGCGGCGCCGACGTGGACCAGCCCCGCAATCTGGCCAAGTCCGTAACGGTCGAGTGAGGGTCGTCCTTCAACGGGTGTCCCGGGCGCAGGTCACGACGAACGATGGCGTCGTGGGTCGGATCGGCCGCGGGCACGCGCTCCTGGTCGGGCTCCACGCGACGGACGACGAAGCCCAGTTGTCCTGGATGGCCGCCAAGGTCCTCGAGCTGCGGGTCTTTCCCGACGAAGAGGGCCGGATGAACCTGTCGCTCACCGACGTCGGCGGCGACCTGTTGATCGTGAGCCAGTTCACACTGTACGGAGACGTGCGCAAGGGGCGACGGCCCAGCTTCGTGGACGCGGCCTCTCCGGAGAGAGCCGAGGAGCTCTACCACCGTTTCGTGACGGTTCTGCGGGAGCGAGCGCCGGGGCGGGTCGAGACCGGTGAGTTCGGGGCCTCCATGCAGGTGGAGCTCGTCAACGACGGTCCCGTGACCCTCATCCTGGAGAAGGAATGAGCCAGAAGCCCAGGCTCATTCTCGCCTCGGGATCTCCTCGCCGGTCGGAGCTCCTGGACCAGATGGGCCTCGCGCACGAAATCAGGCCCGCGCGTGTGGACGAGGACTATGGGGAGGGGGAGGGATACGAGCAGCACGTGGAGCGCCTGGCGCGCGAGAAGGCAGAAGCAGTGGCTTCCGGGGCCCCCGGCTCGCTCGTCGTCGGAGGCGATACGGTGGTGGTCCGGGACGGAATGATTCTCGGAAAGCCCTCCGATCCGGACGAGGCCGTGGCCATGCTGCTCTCTCTCGCCGGGCGAACGCACACGGTCTTGAGCGGTGTCGCCCTCGCCGGTCCGCATGGGACGCTCAGCGCCGTGGGTCGCGCGGAGGTGCGCCTTCGAGCATTCGGAGGGGAGGAGGCACGCGCGTACGTCGCGACGGGTGAGCCCATGGACAAGGCGGGCGCGTACGGGATCCAGGGTCTCGGGGCCGCGTTGGTCGAGGGGCTCGACGGGGACTACTATTCGGTCGTCGGCTTGCCCGTGGGTCGCCTCCTGGATCTCCTGGCGGAGGCTGGCTGGCGCTACGCCTTCGGGTCACTGGAGCCGGTCTGACCCGGAGCCCGTCCATGTGAGGGGCTCCGTCCTCGAACACTGGGTGCCATGAGCGTTCCAGCCGTCCTGGCGATCGACCAGGGCACAACGGGCTCCACCTGTCTCGTCGTGGGGCGCGACGGGCGCGTCCTGGGTCGTGCGTACTCCGAGTTCACCCAGCACTTCCCCCGGCCCGGATGGGTCGAGCACGACGCGACCGAGATCTGGAACGTCACGCGCCGGGTCGTGGCCGAGGCGATGGACCGGACGCGCGAGGCAGACATCCGTGCGCTGGGGATCACGAATCAACGCGAGACCGTGGTCCTGTGGGACCGTGAGACGCTGGAGCCCGTGCACCCGGCGATCGTGTGGCAGGATCGCCGTACCACGTCCGCGTGCCGCGCCTTGCAGGAGGCCGGGCACGCAGAGCAGGTCCGCGGGCGGACCGGGCTGGTCCTGGATCCCTACTTCTCGGGCACCAAGATCGCCTGGATCCTGAACGAGCACCCGGAACTGCGTGAGCGCGCCGAGGCCGGAGCGTTGGCCGCGGGCACGATCGATAGTTGGCTCATCGCGCGGCTCACCGACGGAGCGGTGCACGCGACGGATCCCACCAACGCCTCGCGCACCCTTCTGTTCAACCTGCACGAAGCCGCCTGGGATCCCTGGCTGCTCGACCTTCTGGGAGTTCCCGCCGAGCTGTTGCCGGAGGTCCGACCGAGCTCGGGGCGCTTCGGCACGACCGTCGGTCGGCACGTGGGGCTCGAGGTGCCCATCGCAGGTGTGGCCGGTGACCAGCATGCGGCTCTGTTCGGCCAGGGTTGCTGGCGAGCCGGCGTCGCGAAGAACACGTACGGGACCGGGGCCTTCCTCCTGCTCTATACGGGCACGGAAGCGGTGACGTCTCGCCACGGGCTCCTGACGACCGCGGCGTGCGATGCGCGGGGTGGTCTGGCCTACGCGCTGGAGGGCTCGATCTTCATCGCGGGAGCGGCGATCCAGTGGCTCAGAGACGGGCTGGGGATCCTCGAGCGCGCGCCGCAGTCCGAGGATCTGGCCCGCTCGGTGGAGGACAACGGCGGCGTGTACTTCGTCCCGGCCTTCGTGGGCCTGGGCACGCCCCACTGGGAGCCGGACGCTCGTGGAACGCTCGTGGGGTTGAGCCGGGGAACGACCCGGGCGCACGTGGTGCGCGCGGCCCTCGAGTCGATGGCGTACGCGACCGAAGAGGTGCTCCGGGCGCAGGAAGCCGATTCGGGGGCATCGGCCCCGGAGCTGCGCGTGGACGGGGGCGCCGCGCTGAACAATTGGCTCATGCAGTTCCAGGCCGACATCCTCGGGATCCCGGTGCGGCGCCCGGCGCAGGTGGAGACGACGGCGCTCGGCGCCGCTGGCCTGGCGGGTATCGCCGAGGGCGTATGGAAGGACGGCGACGCCTTCATCGAGGCCCAGGGCGAGTCCACGCTCTTCGAGCCGAACATGGGTCGATCGGCCAGGGACGAGCTCCTGCGAGGGTGGGCCCGGGGGGTGCGTGCGGCCGTGGATTGGGCGCGCGACGGCGAATGAGCGATCGCTCCGGCCCCCCGTACCGGATCGCCGTCATCGGAGGCGGCCGGGCCTCCGTCGAGGATCTGGACGTGGCGCGGCGGCTCGGATCGGCCCTGGCGGAGCGGGGCGCGGTGGTGATCTGCGGTGGGCGGGGCGGCGTGATGGAGGCGGTGGCTCGGGGCGCGGCCGAGGCGGGAGGGCTCACGGTGGGCATTCTTCCCGGGAGCGATCCTCGGGAGGCGAATCCGTGGATCGTGTTGCCTCTGGCGACCGGGATGGGACAGATGCGCAACGCGCTCGTGGTGCGGGCGGCGGAGGCGGTTGTCGCGGTCGCGGGAGCCTGGGGCACGCTTTCCGAGATCGCTCTGGCACGGACGATGGGCCTCGAAGTCGGCACGCTGGGGACCCCGCCCGCGGTGGGGCTCGGGCTACCCGCCCTGGAGGGACCGGTGGAGGCCGCGGCCTGGGCGGTGGAAAATGCCCGAAAAAGGCGTGGGGAGAGACCCGGTTCGGAGTAGGTGTTGTTACGGAGATGAAGATGGGGGGTTTCCTGACTGGTTCCTCCCGGGCGCCGGCGGCTAAATTTCACGCGGTCGGAAGAGGCTGCGCGATTCCGCGCACCGACCGGAACATCCCCCGTGTTCGGGGGAAGAAAGGGCGAGCCGGAGCCAGCGAAGGGCGGCTCTGGGGGAAGTGCCACTTCGGGGCGCAGGGGTCGCCTGCTCCGCACCCGGAATCGCATCCGAAGGAGTCGTCATGAAGATGAAGCACGGCCGGTTCATGGTGGGGCTGGTGGGCGTGGCCGCCGTGGTGTCGTACCTGATCTGGACCGGGGTGAGCGAGACCATGGTGTACTATCTCACCCCGTCCGAGCTTCTCGCGCGCGTCGAAGCGGATCCATCGTTTCGGAACGTGGGCGTAAAGGTGAGTGGAAAGGTCGTGAAGGGCTCGTACCAGCGGGTGGAGGGGCAGCTCCTTCACAAGTTCCGTGTCGAGGATCTGCAGGATCCCTCGGTCACGTTCCCGGTCGAATACCGGGACGTGCTGCCCGAGACCTTCACGGACGAAGCGGACGTCGTCCTCGAAGGCAGGCTCGGCTCCGACGGGGTGTTCCACGCCACCACCCTGCTCACCAAATGCGGTAGTCGCTACGAGGCGTCTCCGGAGGAACTGAAAAAGTGACGGTCATCGGGGAATTCGCCCTCTGGATCGCGCTGCCCGTCGCGCTCTGGGGGATGGTCCTCGGCTTCACGGGTGGATACAGGCAGCGTGGCGATCTGGTCCTCAGCGCCGAGCGCAGCATCTATGCAGTCGCATTCCTGTTGGCTGTGGCGGCAGCCGGCATCATCACGGCGTTCGTCGGCGACAAGTTCGGCTATTGGTACGTGGCCAACTACTCGAACCGAGAGCTCGAGACGTTCTACAAGGTCGCGGGCCTCTGGGCGGGCCAACGGGGCTCGCTCCTCTTCTGGGCGCTTCTGCTGTCGGGCTTCTCCTCGGTCGCGGTCTTCACCAACCGGAAGAAGAACCGGGAGTTCATGCCTTACGTCGTGGGCGTGCTCCAGGGCATCCTGACGTTCTTCCTGGTGGTTCTGCTCTTCGCCAAGGTCAATCCCTTCCAACAGCTCGGGTTTGTGCCTGCGAACGGTCAGGGGCTTAATCCTCAGCTCCAGAACTACTGGATGACGATCCACCCGCCCATGCTGTATCTGGGCTTCACTTCCTTCGCCATCCCGTTCGCGTTCGCGATGGCCGCGCTTCTCAACGGCCGGCTCGACGCGCGCTGGATCCACCTCACGAGGCGCTGGATCCTCATGAGCTGGCTCTTCCTCTCCGTGGGGATCATCCTGGGTATGCGGTGGGCCTACGAGGAGCTCGGTTGGGGAGGCTACTGGTTCTGGGATCCGGTCGAGAATGCGTCCTTGCTGCCATGGCTCGCGGCGACGGCGTTCCTGCACTCGATCCAGATCCAGGAAAACCGGGGCATGCTGAAGGTCTGGAACATGTCCCTGGTCCTTCTGACCTTCCTGCTCACGATCTTCGCGACGTTCCTGACCCGCTCCGGCCTCATCGAGTCGGTTCACGCGTTTGCGGAGAACACGGGCATCGCCTACATCTTCCTGGCCTTCCTCCTTTCGGTCACGGCCGGCGGCGCGCTACTGATCCTATACCGGCTCCCGAGCCTGCAGACCGAGAACAAGATCGAGTCGTTCCTGTCTCGCGAGTCCGCGTTCCTCTTCAACAACTTGATCCTGCTGGGCGCGGCGTTCGCGGTCTTCTGGGGGACGCTCTTCCCGCTCGTCTCCGAGGGGGTCACGGGTCAGAAGATCTCCGTCGGACCGCCCTTCTTCCAGAAGGTCAACTTTCCCATCGGGCTGGTGCTCCTGGCACTGGTCGGGATCGGGCCGGTGATCGCGTGGCGGCGTGCGTCGAGGAAGAATCTCAAGAAGAACTTCCTGGCGCCGATGCTGCTCGGCCTGATCGCCACGACGGTGTTCTGGGTCCTTGGCTACCGCCAACCGGTGGCGCTCACGACGTGGGGCGTGTCGGCGTTCGTGATGACCATCATCGTGGTGGAGTTCTGGAAGGGCACGCGGGCACGCGCGCGGATCGAGGGAGAGGGCCTCCCCGTGGCCTTCTACCACCTGGTCACCCGGAATCGCCGGCGTTGGGGCGGCTACATCGTCCACGTGGGCATCGTGATGGTTTTCCTCGGATTCTCGGGCGCGGCCTACAACAAGGATGTGCGCCAGCACGTGGAGCCGGGTGATTCGATCCAGGTGTCCTCGCCTTGGGGCCACACCTATACGCTCACGTACGAAGGCCTCTCGACCTCGCTGGGCCAGGGTCAGCGCAACCTGTCGTGGCAGGCGATCGCGCTCGTGTCCGTGGCCGTGGACGGTAAGGAGGTGGGTAACCTGACCGCCGAAAAGCGGCAGTACGTCACCACTCAGCAGCCGATGAGCGAGGTCGGAATCCGGTCGACCGTCGGAGAGGATCTCTATCTGATCGTCTCGGCTCTGGACGACACGTCCGGGGCCCTGCAGGGCAACCCCGACGCCCAGGGCATCGACCTCCAGGTCCTGGTGAAGCCGCTCGTCGGATGGATATGGTACGGGGGCCTCGTGCTCGCGCTGGGGAGCATCATCGCGATGTGGCCGAGCGCCGAGCGCAGGAGGTTCATCGAGGAGACCGAAACCACCCAGCCTGTCATGGCTGGGGCATCGAGGTAGCTCATGGGCTTCTTCGTCGGGGCCGCACTGGTCGCCGCCGCCGTCGTCCTCTTCATCCTGCAGCCCGTGGTGAAGGGGCTGCATGCGTCGCTGGTTCGGGCGGAGGACGAGCTCACGGACACGGAGGCGCGCAAGAGGGTGGCGCTGCTGGCGCTGCGCGACGTCGAGTACGACTTCCTCTCCGGCAAGCTGGACGAGGACGACTACCGGTCACTGAAGAAGGAGCTTACGGCCGAGGCGTTGGCAGCTCTGGAGGAAGACGAGGCGGCGCGGGCGGCGCTCGCGGGTCGAGAGCCCTCTTCGTCGGCCGAGGCCGACCTGGAGGCCGAGATTGCCCAGGTGCGTGCCAGGCTCAGGGCCGAGGTCACCTGTCCGTCCTGCGGTTACGGCAACGAGGAGGGAAGCCGCTTCTGCTCGTCGTGCGGGAGTCCCCTGCTGAGCCAGGTAGCCGGCTGATCGTCGGATCCACCGTGGCGACCTCCGCAGCCCCCGCGTCCGCCGTGGCCTCCGGGGCCGCACCGGTGCTCACTGCACGCGGCCTCACCCGCGAGTACGGGGTGGTCGTGGCCGTGGACGGGATCGATCTCGCCCTCGAAGCCGGAGAGTTCCTGACCGTGTTCGGCCCGAACGGTGCCGGCAAGACCTCCCTGCTGCGGTTGCTCGGAGGGAGCTTGCGTCCGACCTCGGGCGAGATCGTGGTCGCGGGCGAGCGTCTGGACTACCGGGAGACGAGCTGGCGGAGTCGGATCGGCATCCTTTCCCACCAGGGGTACTTCTACGCACACCTGACGGTCGAGGAGAATCTCCGATTCTTCGGCAAGCTGTTCGGCCTCCGGGACCTGGACGAGAGGATTCCGGCGCGCCTCGAGCAGGTGGGACTGGGTGATCGGGCCCGCTTCGAGGCCCGCCAGCTTTCGCATGGGATGCGCCAGCGGCTCTCTCTGGCCAGGGCGCTCCTGCACGATCCCGATCTGGTGCTCCTCGACGAGCCCTACACGGGCCTCGATCCGTACGCGTCCTCCGTGCTGCGCAACGTGCTCGGCTCGTTGGCGGACGGTCAGCGCACCGTCGTGATGGTCACGCACAACCTCCAGCAGGGCCTGGATCTCGCGGATCGCGTGGCGATCCAGGTGCACGGGCGGTTCGCCTGGGAGGGCGCCCGCGGCGAGATGGACGCCGCGGCGTTCGAGCATTTCTACCACGACGTGGTGGACCGGGCAGGGGCTCGATGAAGACGTACTTCGGTCAGATCTACGCGATCGTCTGGAAGGATCTTCTCCTCGAGCTTCGGACCCGGGAGCGGATCGCCGCGATGGCTGCGTTCGCCGTTCTCGCGGGCATCCTCTTCAACTACTCGATCGACTCGACCATCGTGCGACCGCAGGACATCGCGGCGGGCCTGATCTGGATGACGATCGTGTTCGGGGGTCTTCTGGGACTGGGACGCACGTTCTACCTGGAAGCCCAGGATGGGGCGATCCAGGGCGTCCTGACGAGCCCGGCGCCCAAGGACGCGATCTTCCTGGGCAAGACGTTCGCGAACTTTCTCCTGCTGTTCCTCGTCTCGCTTCTCGTCGTCGGGGTGTTCACGATCTTCTTCAGCCTGGATCTGGGACCCAGTCCCCTCGTCCTGATCCTGGTTCTGGGCCTGGGGGCCCTCGGCTTCGTGGCCCTGGGGACGCTGTTCAGCGCGGTATCCTCGGGCACACGGATGGGTGAGACGCTCCTGCCCATCCTGGTCTTCCCGCTCCTGGTCCCGATGATCATCTACGGCGTGTCCGCGACCGGGCGGCTCCTCGCGGGGCGACCGCTCGCCGAGGTCACGGCGAACCTTCGTATGCTGGCCGCCTTCGCGCTGATCGCCGTGGCGGCAGGTGCAGCCCTGTTCCGCTTCGTGGTGGAGGAATGATGACGTCCAAGCGATGGCGCTCGGCAGGCACGGCGCTGGCGGTCCTCGGGGTCGTCGGGGTGCTCGTGCTGCACTACCTGGTCTTCTTCTGGGTGCCGACCGAGCTGAACCAGGGGGTGATCCAGAGGATCTTCTACGTGCACGTGCCTTCGGCCTGGGTCGCCTTCATGGCGTTCGGGGTGGTGGCGCTCTGCAGCGCGCTCTACCTCTGGCTCGGTGACGATCACATGGACCAGGCCGCCCTCTCGGCGGCGGAAGGGGGGATGATCTTCACGACGATCGTCCTTCTCACGGGTCCTCTGTGGGGTAAGATCGCCTGGGGAACGTACTGGACCTGGGAGCCGCGCCTCACACTGACCCTCCTGCTCTGGTTCATCTTCCTGGGCTACTTCCTCGTGCGCGCGTCCTCACAGAACCCTGAGCGCGGTAAGCGTTTCGCTGCCGTGGTGGGCATCGTCGGAGCGCTCGACATCCCGCTCATCCATCTGAGCGTGATCTGGTTCCGCTCGCTGCACCCAGGACCCGTCGTCATGAAGCCCGAGGGGCCCACCCTCGCGCCCCAGATGCTCGTCACGCTGATGGTCGGGCTCGTTTCGTTCACGCTCCTGTTCTGGGGGCTCTTCCTGCATCGCTACACCCTGGAGGTCGCGTCTCACACCGTGGCCGTTCGGGAACGCAGCGCCGCCGGCTGAACCTGGAGGAATCCATGACGTCCAGACTGCAAACGGTCGTTCGCTTTGCCCTCTCGCTGGGAGTGGTGGCGCTCCTGGTCCCGCTGCCCCTCGTCGCCCAGCAGGGAGCTTCCGGGCTCGCCGGGCAGAGCCTGCGCCCCTATCACTTCGTCTTCCTGGCCTATGCCCTGGCGTGGATCCTGGTGCTGGGGTGGGTGGTATCCATCGGACGCCGGATCTCGCGCCTCTCCGATCGGCTGGGCGAATAGCCTCGGAGTGGAGGGACCGAGCTCCCGAGCCCCGGTCTCGGTCCAGGGAAGCGGCCAGCGAATCTGTCGTGGAGTCGCACCGATCGTTCTAGATTGGTGGACCTCTGCTGCCCGGAGGCTCCGGGGCCTCGGCTCCCCCCAACGCCTCGCGGGGTCCCCGTCCCAGGATGGAGGGTGCCCGACGATGAAGACGGCATGGATCCGGGCGAGACTCGCAGCACTCGCGCTGATCGCTTGGATTCCGGCGGTGCAGGCGCAAACGACCACCATGCCGAGCACGCTTCGGTATGGCTCCGGTCTCATCGATGTTCCCGTGGCCAGCATTCTGCCCCACCTGGAGATCACGGGAACGTACTCCGGCTCCTTCCTGAAGCTGGATCGGACGGTGCGGGTGAATGCCGCGGGAGCGGTGACCGGCTTCGGACCCGGCAGGGACGACTTCTATCAGGACGGCTCGGTCGCCGTCGGCCTGTTCGACCGCGCCGAGGTCGGCGCGACCATCCAATCGATCGGCAGCAGCACGGATGGCGGCAACATCTGGGGGCTCTTCGGTCGATTGCAGTTGCTCCGGCCCACGAATCAGGGGCTCGCCCTGGCCGTCGGTGGGCGCTACGTCAGGGGTCCGGACTTCGGCGACGGGGTCGATTACGAGCCCAACCGGCTCGGCTGGCCCGACAGCCGCTTCCGCCACACCTACACGGGCCTGGACGACGTCAACACGAAGCTCAGCCTCTACGGCGTCGCGTCCGCGCACGTCCGTGGGTTCGAGGGCGGCGTCTTCCCTACAAACGACCTGACCTTCGCGCTAGGGTACGGGTCCGGGATGTTCAAGGATGGCGACCAGCTCGATTTCTACGACTATGCTTCGTCGAAGGGGTGGTTCTTCGGCTCCGCCGTGCACTTCCCGTTGGGCGACAGATCCGTTCTCAGCCTGATGGGCGAGTTCAACGGCTTCGACGTGAACGTCGGCGCCCAGGCCGACGTGAACGGCATTCGGGTCGGCGTGCAATACCTGGCGATCAACTACGGTGAGCCCGCCGGCGGGTATTACAGCGAGTACAGGAAGCCCAAGTTCGGGATCCTCTCCTCGATCGCGATCTGCCCGGGCTCGGGCGGCTTCCTCTGCAAGCCGCATTTCATGGAGCGGCCGGAGCCCAGGGTGACGCAGCTGCCCGCTCCGCCGCCCGACACGGTTCGCATCATGCGTGAGGTCGCGCCACCGCTCCCGGATGGGACGCCCTCGTCCATCTGCCTCTCCACGGGCGAGACCGTGCTGGTGCGTGTGAGCGCGCAGGGAGACACGCTGGTGGGACCGACCCGCGTTCCGATCCGGGCGCTCAGGCCCGGCGTCGTCTTCGCGGGGGCGTACGCCGAAGGAGCGAACTGGTATCGGAACGACGCTGCCGTAACCTTCGAGACGCGGTCATACGACAAGTCCGGCAACGAAGTGCGGCTGAACTGCCCGGAGATCATGCAGATCGGCGAAAAGCTGGGCATCCCGCTCTTCGCCCAGCGGAGTGCCGACCGTCCCTACCGGACGATCTACGTGCCCGTCAGGCCGGGCGTCTGGCAGGCCTATCAGACCGGTCTGCGCCGCACGCGCGGCTGAGCGTCCGTCCCGTGGGGAAGGCGACGAGGCCCGCTCCGGAATTCCGGAGCGGGCCTCGGTCTTCATGCCCGGCGCCTCCCGGATCCGTCGGATCAGGTCGCCCTGGGTTCCCCGGTCGGGCACGGATCGTCGATCGAGGCCGCCTGGCGGGTGAAGAAACGCGCGCCGGTCTCGGTCGTGTACAGACAGTCCTCGAGGCGAATGCCGAACTCCCCCGGGATGGCGATCATGGGCTCGTCGCTGAAGCACATTCCCGGGGTGAGTGGGGTCTTGTTTCCCTTCACGAAGTTGGTCCACTCGTGGCCGTCCATGCCGACGCCGTGCCCCGTGCGATGAGGTAGGCCCGGCGTCTTGTATCCGGGACCGAAGCCCGCGTCCACAAGGACCTTCCGCGCGGCGGCATCGACGGCTTCGCAGGGCGCTCCCGGCTCGGCCGCTTCGAAGGCCGCGTTCTGGGCTTCGAGCTCGAGGCTCCAGACATCGAGCTGGCGCTGCGTCGGCTTGCCGAACACCACGGTGCGGGTGATGTCCGATCGATAACCCTCGACGCTCGTTCCGCCATCCATCAGGACGACGTCGCCTTCCACGAGCTTCTGCGGGGTCCGGCTTCCGTGCGGCAAGGCGCTCCACTGGCCGAATTGCGCGCTGGCGCCCCCCCCGAAGCCCAGTTGGCGGAAGGCGGCCGAGACGTTGGCTGAAAGCTCGCCCTGGCTCATCCCCTCGTGCAGGGTCGACAGCGCCGCGCGATACGCGGCGATCGTGACGTCGTTGGCACGCTGCATGAGCGCGATCTCGGCCGGGGACTTGTACACCCGGCACCCCGCCGTCACAGGCGTGGCGTCCACCACCTGCAGGTCTGAAGCGTCCCGGCGCACCCCGTCCGCGATGAAGAACCGGACGCGCTCCTCCATCCCGATGCGGTGATGGTGTACCCCTCGATCGCGGAGGACGTCGGCGATGAGCCTGTAGGGACTCTCGTCTTCTTCCCAGGTGCGCACGTCGTCGCCGAAGGTGATGAGCTCGAGGGCGCGTGCTTCCTCGAACTTGGGGCAGACGTAGGCCACCTCGCCCCGGGCGGGAATCACGAGCCCGAACGTGCGCTCGCTCTGCCCCCAACGCATGGCGGCGAAGTAGTCACAGCTCGTCGTCCCTTCCATGAAGATCCCGTCGAGCTCCTGATCCGCCATGAGCCGCTGGGCCTTGGCGATGCGTGCTTGGCGCTCGTCCTGGCCGATCGGCACGATCCCATCCGTCATCGGCATCAGGGATTGGATAGCTGCCGGCACCTCCTGGTCGTCTTCCCGGGCCTCCGATCCACCTACCGGAGCTCCGGCTCCGGCGCAGCCGAGCGCTCCGAGGGCCGCGGTGTGGATGAACTGTCGTCGGGCGATTCGCATGCCTGTCCTCCGGGCTCTTCGGGCCCTTATGAATGGGGTGACTGCGAGGGCAGGGGAGAGAAGAGTACGGCCGCCGCGGGCGCGGGACAATCGCCGCCGTCAGGAGCGGACGTAGCGCTCGAGCACCCGGTTGCTCGCATCCAGAACGGAAAGAACGGCCGTACGCAGAAGCCCGTCGTCCGCTTCACAGGAGGCGGAGCCGAGCAGCCGGTAGCTCTTACCCGACGCTTCGGCCTGCAGAGAGGTGATGACGACCCAGCCATCGAACGCGCGGACGGCCTTCACACCGAGCAACTCCAGATGCATCCGTTTGCTCGTGGCTTCCATCACCGCGCTCAGCGTCGCGATGGAGGAGGTGCGGATCCTGCCCTGGAGCGTCTCGATCCCCTCGGCCGTGCCCGTGTGCATCCGGCCGCACCACTCCAGGGAGACGCTGATCATACATCTCCCGTCGGTTCGCGGGTCGTGGGTCAAGCCTTCGAAGCGGAGTCGCTGCCGCTCCTCGGAAATCGGGGTCTGCTCCATGAATCCTCGGTGGGGGCCCAAGGCGAAGTGACAACTTCGGCTGTGGGGCCCTCGCCGTGCAAGGCCTTCGCTTCGGAACGGGAATGGGTCCGGCCGTGGCACCCGTGCCTCGCCCAGCCGCGGCGACGATCCCGGGCTCACCTGTTCGAGCATTCCCGAGACCCGCTTCCTACCCTAGTGTTCTGTCGCGGAAGCTCGCTCGAATCCGGGTCGCGTGGGTGCGGCTGGTCCGGACCGATCGGGTGAGCGTTTCGTGGGACCTGGAGATATCCAAAGGGACTTTCGCTTTATCTTCGGGTCTTGTACTTTGAGAGCCGGCTCCCCGCGGCGGGGAGCCCGACCCGACGGAGGCGAGATGGCGACCACGGAAACCAGCGACAAGAAACACAAGGCTCTCGACACTGCCATCACACAGATCGAGCGCTCGTACGGGAAGGGCGCCATCATGCGGATGGGTGCGGAGGGCGCCAAGGTCAACATCGATGCCATTCCCACCGGCGCGCTCAATCTCGACGCGGCCATCGGGATCGGAGGGATGCCCCGCGGTCGCATCAGCGAAGTCTATGGACCCGAGTCGTCCGGCAAGACGACGCTCTGCCTCCATATCATCGCGAACGCCCAGAAGTCCGGGGGCATCGCGGCGTTCATCGACGCTGAGCACGCTCTGGACGTGGGGTATTCCCGCAAGCTCGGCGTGGACGTGGACAACCTCCTCGTGTCGCAGCCGGACACGGGTGAGCAGGCGCTCGAGATCGCCGAGGTCCTGATCCGCAGCAATGCGGTCGACGTCGTCGTCATCGACTCCGTGGCGGCGTTGGTGCCTCGGGCGGAGATCGAGGGAGAGATGGGTGACACGCACGTCGGGCTCCAGGCCCGCCTGATGAGCCAGGCGCTCCGGAAGCTCACCGGCGCGGTGAATCGCTCGAACACCGCCGTCATCTTCACCAATCAGATTCGGGAGAAGGTGGGGGTGATGTTCGGAAACCCGGAAACCACCTCGGGTGGACGGGCGCTCAAGTTCTACGCTTCCGTCCGCCTGGATATACGACGCATCGGCGCGATCAAGGACGGCCAGGACGTGGTCGGCAACCGCACTCGGGTGAAGGTGGTGAAGAACAAGTGCGCTCCGCCCTTCAAGCAGGCGGAGTTCGACATTCAGTA
Organism: uncultured Gemmatimonadales bacterium; assembly: GCA_963751265.1. GTDB lineage: Bacteria > Gemmatimonadota > Gemmatimonadetes > Longimicrobiales > Gaopeijiaceae > SZUA-318. The sequence continues at coordinate 91,288 of CAVVTU010000021.1, forward strand.
CAACGAAGGGATCAGCCACAACGGTCTGCTCATCGACCTCGGGGTGGACAACGGGATCGTCGACAAGTCGGGCTCCTGGTACTCGTACGGCGACCTTCGCCTCGGACAGGGAAAGGAGAACGCTCGCCAGTTCCTGCTCGAGAATGCCGACATCGCGCGTGAGATCGAGACGAGGCTCCGGGCGGCGCTCGAATTGCCCGGCCACCTCAAGTCGTCGAACGCGGACGGGGACACCGCCGACGAGGGGGATTCGTCGGACGACTGATCTCCGGGGGGGTGAAGGCTCGGCCCATCATCTCGCGGACGGGGGACGACCCCCTGGCGCGTTCCGCCGTTGAGGGGCCTCCTTCCGTCCGGTTACCTTAGGAACTCCTGCATTCCACCGGACTTTCGCAAGGCTCCGGCGCGAGTGAACTCCTCAGGGCCATGAACCCCGCAGGCGAAATGAAGGCTGCCGAGATTCGACAGCAGTTCCTGGACTACTTCGAGGAGCGAGGGCACCAGGTCCGTCCCAGCTCCTCGCTCGTCCCGAAGGATGATCCCACGCTCCTGTTCGTGAACGCGGGCATGGTGCAGTTCAAGCGGGTCTTCCTGGGCCAGACCGAAGTTCCGTACCGGCGTGCCGTGACCTCTCAGAAGTGCGTGCGTGCCGGCGGAAAGCACAACGATCTCGAGGAAGTGGGCCGTACCGCGCGCCATCACACCTTCTTCGAGATGCTGGGCAACTTCTCGTTCGGCGACTACTTCAAGCGGGACGCCATCCGGTATGCGTGGGAGTTGCTGACGGACGTGCTCGGGCTGGACGCGAGCCGTCTCTACGCCACCGTGCACCATTCGGACGACGAAGCGGCGCGCCTGTGGGAGGAGGAGGTCGGGCTGCCCTCCGGCCGGATCTTCCGGCTCGGGGACAAGGACAACTTCTGGCAGATGGCCGATACCGGACCGTGTGGGCCCTGCTCGGAGCTGCATTACGACCTGAGGTCCCAGCCGCCTCTGGAGATGGATCTCGATTCGTTCGTGGCCGCGGGAGACCGGGGAGAGATCGTCGAGCTGTGGAACCTCGTCTTCATGCAGTTCGACCGGGACGCCGAGGGCAACCTGGAGCCGTTGCCGGCTCCCTCGATCGACACCGGCGCGGGTCTGGAGCGGATTGCGGCTGTCCTGCAGGGCGCCGACTCGAACTACCACACAGATCTCTTCCGGCCGCTCCTGGAGCGTGTGGGAGAGATCGTGGGGCGCCCCTACGACCCGACCCTGGATGAGAGCGTGAGCTATCGGGTTCTCGCAGACCATGCGCGCGCCGTGGCCTTTCTCCTGGCCGACGGGGTCTTCCCGTCGAACGAGGGGCGCGGCTATGTGCTGCGCCGGATCCTGCGACGCGCGGTTCGACACGCCTGGCTCCTCGGACTGCGCCGACCCGCTCTGGTGGATGTGGTGAATGCCGTCATCGGCACCATGGCAGATGCCTATCCGGAGCTCGTCCACCGACAGGAGCACCTCCTCCGTACGACCCGCGCCGAAGAGGAGCGCTTCCTGAGCACGATCGAGGGCGGGCTCTCCCGCTTTGACGAGCTCGCGCCGGCCCGGACGGCGTCCGGCGGGGGGGCGACGATCCCGGGAGAGGAGGCGTTCCGCCTGTACGACACCTTCGGCTTCCCCCTCGATCTCACGCAGCTCATGGCCGAGGAGCGGGGCTACGACGTGGATGTGGAGGGGTTCGAACACGCGCTGGACGCCCAGCGTGCGCGCTCCCGAGCCGACCGGGCTCGGTCCGGCATCACCGTCGAGGTGGACCGCGACTCGGAAGACTGGACGGCCCTGAGCGAAGACATGCAGTCGTTCGTGGGCTACGACACGGTCCAGGTGGAGACCGAAGTTCTGGCATTCAAGTGGGACGGCGAGCATCTGGGGCTCCAGCTCCGGGAGAACCCGTTCTACGTGGAGAGCGGTGGCCAGATCTCCGATGGGGGTGAGGTGCGGGGGTACGGGTGGACGCTCCACGTCGAAGAAGTCCGGAAGACAGGGGATCGCACCGCGCTCTTCGGATCGGTGGAAGGGACGTTCCCGGAGGGTCCGGAGGGCCCCGTCACGGTGGAGGCCCTCGTGCCCCGCGACGTCCGGCACGACACCGAGCGGAACCACACGGCCACTCATTTGCTCCACGCTGCGCTGAGGCGCGTATTGGGCGAGCATGTGGTCCAGCGTGGTTCGTTGGTCGCGCCCGACAGGCTCCGCTTCGATTTCGCGCACACGGCGCCCATGACCGTCGAGGAGCGCGAGCGGGTGGAGACGATCGTGAATCAGGGCATCTGGGCCGACCATCCCGTGGAGATCGGGCACCGGAGCTATGCCGACGCGGTGAAGGCCGGCGCGATGGCGCTCTTCGGTGAGAAGTACGGTGACGAGGTGAGGGTCGTGCAGATTGCGCCCGTGAGCATGGAGCTGTGTGGCGGCACGCACGTTCGGCACACCGGCGAGATCGGCCTGTTCCGCCTGGTGGGCGAGAGCGGGGTGGCGGCCGGAGTGAGGCGCATCGAGGCGGTCACGGGTCCGCTCGCGTTCGCTCACATGAAGGAGCGTGAGCGGTTGCTCGACGAGGCAGCCCACGTACTGCGCACTCAGTCCGAGAACGTGACCCATCGAATCGAGCAGATCCTGAGTGAGAAGGACGAGCTGGAAAGGCTCCTCGACGAGCTGCGACACCAGGGTGGGTCGGGTGAGACCGAGTTGTCGTCCGAGTCGCTGGCCCTGGACGGCGGGGCGAGTGCGGAGTTCCGCGCGCTCAGGCTGAAAGCCCGCAGCGCGGACGACGCGCGCAAATGGGGCGACGCCTTTCTCTCGGCCGGACGCCCGGGCGTCGCCCTGGTGGGCGCGGAGCTGCCGGGCGAGAAGCAAGCGATCTTCGCCTTCGTCACGGAAGACCTCATTTCGCGAGGAGTCCGAGCCGACGCGGTGGTCCGCAAGGTCGCGTCGGTCGTAGGAGGAAAGGGAGGAGGGAGGCCCCACATGGCTCAGGCGGGGGTCGAGGACCCGGCCGGTCTGGATGACGCCCTGGTGTCCGGTATCGAGGTTGTCCGTGGGCTGTTGGGGGAGGGGAGGACGTGAGCTCGGCGGCGGGCTGGCTCGGCCGGCGGCGGCCCATCCCTCCCGAGAGCCTACGGGCGTGGCTCGTGCCGAGCGACGCCGAGGGGCTGACGCATCAATTCCTGACCGCTCGGGGACGCTCCGAGCTCGATCGCGCGCGCGCGGGCCTCGGACCGGTTCGTGCGAGCGCGTATCATCTTCTCGCGGCGGACGCCTTCGTGACCTACGCGTGTGAAGCGGCGCTCGAATCCTCCGATCCGTCGGTCGCATTCATTCGGGTGCTCGAGGAGATCGTGGAAGAGTGATCCGGGAGCCTGTAAGGTCCGACGTTGCCAGGCCTTCGGAGGACCTCGGACGTGGAATGGACGACCGAGATCCTGCGGCCCTGACCGATATCCACAGCCACCTCGTCCCGGGAGTCGATGACGGAGCCAGGACCGTGCAAGAGGTTCTGGACTCCGTGGAACGTATGGTTCAGGCAGGAATCCGACGGATCGTCACCACGCCGCACCTCGTCGGAAGCCTGTGTCTCGATCGCGCCGAGCTGACCGAGCGGCTCGATGAGGTGAGCGAGGCCTGGGACGAGGCGGCGGCGGCAGTCGGACGGCGGTTTCCGGAAGTCGAGTTCCGTAGGGGTCACGAGGTCATGCTGGATGTGCCGGACGTGACGTTCGAGGATCCTCGGGTACGGTTAGACGGCACTTCCTTCGTGCTCATCGAGTGGCCCAGGCTCCATCTTCCGCCGGGCACGACCCAGGTGCTGCGTCGTATCCGGGAGGACGGATATCGGCCGATCGTGGCGCACCCCGAGCGGTATATCGGGATGGACCCGGCCCTGGCGCTGGCGCGAGAGTGGTGCGAGGCGGGCGCCTATCTGCAGGTCAACTACGGGTCATTGGACGGACGCTTCGGGTCCGAAGCCAGATCGACTGCGTTTCGGCTCCTGCGGCGGGGCTGGGTCAGCTACCTCGCCTCGGACTTCCATGGGCGGCCGGACCGGAAGCTGTTCAAGCGCGAGGCGTGGGACGCGTTGACGAAGCTCGGCGCGTCGGAGTCCCTGGCGACCCTGTGCATAACCAACCCTGGAAGGGTCTTCCGGGACGAGGATCCGTTGCCCGTGCCGCTGCTTCCGGCCGAACGAAGCTTCTGGAACCGCATGATGGACGCACTGCGAATGGGGGGACGGTGAGCCAAGAGTCGGACTGGAGCCGGGAGGCTCGCGTCCAGCTGGATGCGTTGTCGGATCTGGCGAGGGTGGTCTCCGAGGATCTCGCCGGGCAGGTCGGTAGGTTGGTCTCTTTGGTGCAGGAGACCCTCGCCGCGGGAGCCAAGCTGCTGATCTGCGGCAATGGGGGCTCGGCGGCCGACGCCCAGCACATCGCCGCCGAATACGTGGTCCGGTTCTCGAAGGAGCGCCGAGCGCTGGCCGCCATCGCCCTCACCACCGACACGTCGATCCTCACGGCGGAGGCAAACGACCGGGGCTTCGAGAGCGTCTTTTCGCGACAGGTGGAAGCGCTGGGCGCCGAGGGCGACCTGCTGATTCTTCATTCCACCAGCGGGGAGTCGGAGAACCTGATCCGGGCGGCCGACGCGGCCCGGGACCGGGGTCTCCGCACGGCGGCACTCCTCGCCAGAGGTGGGGGGCGGCTCGCGGCTCGCGTCGACCTGGCGCTCGTGATTCCGACGGACGTGACCGCCAGGGCGCAGGAGATCCAACTGACGGTCGAGCACATCGTCTGCGATCTGGTGGATCGCACCATTACGGAGCGAGCAGAATGAGCGACTCCGCGATCTTCGCCCTGCTACAGGAGGGCAGGCGTCGCGAGCGGGCGCAGACCCTCTTCTACCGCGGTCTGACCGGACGTGCGGAGGATGCCGGTGACGCCGTGGCCGGCGAGCGCCTCAACGCCCTGCTCGCGGACGAGCAGCATCATCTGTCCCGCCTGACGGCCCGGCTCCTGGAGCTCGGCGCGCAGCCGGAGTCATTGGAGGTCCCGGCCGCGCCCGAGATCTCGCTCGATGTGTGGGAAGAAGTGGCCAGGCACCGGGAACAGGATGAGGTGGCCTGGTACGAGGAGGCCGTCGCGATCGTGTCGGACGGGCCGACGCAGTCGACGCTCCGCGAGATCCTGGCGTCCGAGCGCCATCATCGGGACGAGTTGAGTGGCAAGTGGATGCCTGCATCGAGCGAACCCCGTGAACCGGGAGAGGACGCGTGAGCCACCGGATCGATCTGAGCGGCAAGAATGCCTTGGTGACCGGCGGATCGCGGGGGATCGGTCGGGCCACGGCGCTCATGCTGGCAGAGGCCGGCGCCTCGGTGGGGATCGGCTACAGGGCGCGGCGCGACGCAGCGGAGTCGGTCGTCGAGGAGCTCGAGGCTCTGGGCGTGCACGCGTGGGCCCAGGGTGGGGACCTCGGGAGGGTGGAGGACGCCGAGGCCCTACTGCGCCGGTGTGACGAGGAGTTCGAGGGGCTTGACATCTTCGTGGGCAATCACGGGATCTGGCCGCTGCCGGAGGTCCCTGTCGAGGAGATGTCCGATGACCAGTGGCACGAGACGGTCAGAACGAACCTCGACTCGATCTTCTATACGTGCAGGGCCGCGGCCCGACGTCTCCGGGACGGGGGCCGTCTGGTGCTCGTGTCGAGCACGGCGGGCCAGCGGGGTGAGGCCTATCACGCGGACTATGCCGCCACCAAAGGGGCCCTCATCTCGTTGGTCAAGGGCTTCTGCGTGGAGCTGGCGCCGCGCGGAATCACGGTGAACTGCGTGGCTCCGGGGTGGGTCGACACGGAGATGGCGGAGCCCGCATACGAGGAGGGGGCCCGAGAGCGTATCGCCGCGTCCATTCCGCTGGGAAGGATCGCCAGCGCCGCCGACGTGGCCGGCCCCATTGTCTTCCTCTGCTCGGAACTGGGCCGCCACGTGACGGGCGAGATCCTCAACGTCAACGGCGGCTCGGTGCTCGTGGGGTGACGCCGCCGCGCCCCTCCGCCCCACCTGCGGTCCGGTGGATCGCCCGTACCCTCGAGGAGGCGGGGCACGACACGTGGGTCGTGGGCGGAGCCGTGCGCGACGTGCTCCGGGGTCTTCCGTCGGTCGACTGGGATCTGACGACGCGTGCGCGCCCGGGTCAGGTGCGACGGCTGTTCCACCGTACGGTCCCGATCGGCGTCGAGCACGGGACGGTGGGGGTGTTGTCCCGGGACGGGACGCTGTACGAAGTGACCACGTTCCGGCGGGACGTGGAGACGGACGGACGGCACGCCGTGGTTTCCTTCGCCGAGACGGTGGAGGAGGATCTGGCCAGGAGGGACTTCACGATCAACGCGATCGCCTGGCATCCGCTCCGCGACGAGCTTCTGGATCCATTCGGCGGGATCGGCGACCTGCAGGAGGGAGTGCTGCGTACCGTGGGCACGCCCGCCAACCGCTTCGCGGAGGATTATCTGCGCGTCCTGCGCGCCCTGCGCTTCGCCGGACGATTCCGTCTGCGGATCCATGCGGACACGTGGTCTGCCCTGGTTTCGTCGGCGGACCGCCTCCCGGGTCTCTCGGCCGAGCGGATCCGCGAGGAGCTGGTGAAGATCCTCGCGGCGGACCGGACACCCTCGATTGCGCTCGATCTGTACCGGACCTCCGGGGCGCTGGGGGTGCTCTTTCCGGAGCTTGCCGCGCTGGTCGGCGAGGACGGAACGGGGGGAGCCGGCGCGTGGGCGACGGCTCTGTCGGTGCTCGACCGGCTCCCGCCCGGATACCCCTTCCAGCGGTTGGCCGCGCTTCTCTGGGAGCTGGAGGCGGAGGCGGCGCTCGCCGTCCTGATGCGCCTACGGCTCTCCAAGGTCCAGGTGGACGAGACCCTGCGTCGCGCCACGGCCCCCTCGCTGCCTCCCGCGGTAGCCGACGACGAGGCGTTTCGCCGTTGGCTGAGCGCGGTGGGCCCGCGACGCCTTTCGGCGATTGCACGCCTGGAACTTGCCCGGGCCGAGGTCCCGGAGAGGGCCGGGGGGAAAGAGACGGCGGAGGTGATCACTTCCTGGCGAAGGGCCCGAGAGGTCCGCGCGACGCACCCTCCTCTGGAGGTCGGTGACCTCGCGTTCGACGGACGGGACCTCATTCGGATGGGGTACAAGCCGGGGCCGCGTTTCGGAGAGCTTCTCGACCGGCTCCTTTCGTGGGTCCTGGAGGCCCCGGCGAGGAACCGGACCGAGGTACTCGAGGAGAGAGCCGGAGAGATCGCCCGGGACCTGGACATGGAGGTCCGCCGTGGCTGAGCCCGATCTCTTCGGATCGCCGTCCGAGGAACGCGAGCGGCCGGCGGAGACGGCCGAGACGACCGCGGCCGTGGCGCCGTTGGCCGCGCGTATGCGGCCGCGCTCCCCTGACGAGTTTCGTGGACAGGACCACCTGTTGGGCCCCGGACGCGCCATTCGGGCGATGCTCGACAACGGTCGGCCGTCGAGCATGATTCTGTGGGGACCCCCGGGGAGTGGAAAGACGACGCTTGCCCACATCATCGCCCACGAAACCGACGCAGCGTTCATGCCGTTCAGCGCGGTGACCGAGGGCATCGCCCGGGTCCGGGAGATCATCCGGGAGGCCGATGCGCGTCTGCAGGCCACCGGTAGGCGCACGATCCTCTTTTGCGACGAGATCCATCGGTTCAACAAGGCCCAGCAGGATGCATTCCTTCCCCATGTGGAGGCGGGCACGGTGATCCTGATCGGGGCGACGACGGAGAACCCCTCCTTCGAGATCGTGCGCCCTCTCCTGTCTCGGGCTCCGGTCTATGTGCTCAACCCGCTGTCCACCGAGGACGTTCGCGCCATTCTCGAGGAAGCGCTCGCCTCCCGGGAGCGAGGACTCGGAGGTCAGGGCCTCAGGGTCGACGAGGAGGCCACGGCGTTCCTGGCCGAAGCCGCGGACGGCGACGCCCGGCGGGCGTTGGGGGTACTCGAAGCCGCAGCCGGGCTCGTGGGGGCCGGCGGCCACATCGATCTCGGCACCGCCAAGGAAGCGCTCCAGCACCGGTTCGCCACCTACGACAAGGGTGGCGAAGAGCACTACAACCTCATCTCGGCGCTGCACAAGGCGGTGCGGGGGAGCGATCCGGACGGAGCTCTGTACTGGCTGGCGCGCATGATCGACGGAGGCGAGGATCCGCTCTTCCTCGCGCGGAGGATGGTCCGCATGGCTTCGGAGGACATCGGCCTCGCCGATCCGGCCGCGCTGTCGGTGGCCATCTCGGCCCGGGACGCCTATCACTTCCTCGGCTCTCCGGAGGGAGAGCTCGCGCTCGCAGAGGCGGTCGTCTACCTGGCCACGGCACCCAAGTCGAATCGCGTATACACGGCCTGGTCGTCCGCGCTCGCCAGAGCCCGGGAGACCCCGGGAGAGCCGGTGCCGCTGCACATTCGCAACGCACCCACCCCGCTCATGCAGGACCTCGGATACGGAGCGGGATACCGCTACGATCCGAACGAGCCCGAAGGTGTGTCGGCCCAGACGTACCTGCCGGGACGGTTAACCGGAGAGCGCTTCTACGAGCCCGGACGGTTCGGCCACGAGAAGGTGGTGGCGGAGAGGCTGCGCTGGTGGGCCGAGCGGCGACGTGAGGCTGCGGAGCGCGAGCAGGAGCAGGAGCCCGATCGGGAGTGAGCGTCGTAGGGCCGGTGACTTCTTCCGGGCCGGGGGCTTGAGTATCCTTCGACCGGGGATTTGCGCTCGTCAACCGGCCCCGACAGGCCCGTGGAGGTGAAGGATTCCGACTCAGCTCATCGACATGCGTACGCCCGTGGATCGGGCGATTCTCATCGGCGCCCCGGACCGGGGCGTGGACCCTCGCCTGGCGGACGAGCATCTCGAGGAGCTCGGCCGTCTGACCGACACGGCGGGGGGACGCGTGGTGGGCTCGCTCGTCCAGAGGCTGGAACGGCCCCATCCGCGCTTCTACGTGGGAGAGGGAAAAGCCTCGGACCTCCGCGACCTGGTGAAGAGCAACGACGCCGATCTCGTGATCTTCGACGAGGAGCTGAGTCCCGCTCAGGGCAAGAACCTCGAGGACTTCCTCGACGTCCGCGTCATGGATCGCTCGGAGCTGATCCTGGACATCTTCGCCACCCGAGCCCGGTCCAGCGAGGCGAAGATGCAGGTCGAGCTGGCTCAGCTCGAGTACCTGCTGCCGCGCCTGCGTCGGATGTGGAGCCACCTTTCGAGAATCCGCGGCGGGATCGGACTGCGCGGACCGGGCGAGACGCAGCTCGAGACCGACCGCAGGCTCATCGGAACGCGCATCGCCGATCTGAAGGGCAAGCTGCGCGAGGTGGCGAAGGCGCGCGACGTCCAACGGAAGTCGCGGCGAGGACGGTTCAGGGCGGCGCTCGTGGGTTACACCAACGCGGGGAAGTCCTCCCTGCTGCGGGCCCTCTCCGGATCCGAGCTCTTCGTAGAGGACCGTTTGTTCGCGACGCTGGATTCGGCGACGCGGACGGTCGACCTGGGGGCCGGCTACAACGCCCTCCTGACCGACACGGTGGGCTTCATCCGAAAGCTTCCTCACCATCTGGTGGCCTCGTTCCGGTCGACCCTGGAGGAGGCGAGGGAAGCAGACGTTCTTCTGCATGTGATCGACGCTTCCCATCCGGGTCGGGAGGAGCAGCGTCAGGTCGTGGCGGAGGTCGTGGAGGAGCTCGGTCTCGGAGGCCGCGAGACCATCCTGGTCTTCAACAAGATGGATCGGCTCGAGGAGCCGGAGAGACGTGCGATGGAGGCTCGAATCCGAACGCTCGAGGCACACGCCGCGGTGTTCGTGTCGGCGTTGGTACCGGACAGCCTCGTGCCGCTTCGCGAGACGCTGAAGGCTCGCATGAGAGCCCGTCTGGCGTACGTCATGGTCCGTCTGCCGGCCGTGGACGGTGAGGCTCTGGCAGCGCTCTACCGAGAAGGGGAGGTGATGGAACGCGTCGACGAGGGCGCCACCGTTTCCGTCCGGGCCCGCATTCCAGTGGAGCTCAGAGGGCGCCTGGAGGGGCGCCTGGGCATCCAGGTCCAGGAGGTGGCATGAGTAGTGCGGCGCGCGGGGTGGTCATCGTAGGTCCCGGACGGGTCGGGCTCGCATTGGGCTACGCATTGGTTCAGGCGGGGGCCGTCGAGGATCTGACGGTGTGTGGTCGGCGGCAGGACCCTCCCGCTCACCCGCTCTTCACCCAGGGGGTGGCCCGCTACGTCTTCGGACTCGAGGCGCCGAGGCCGGGAACCGAGGCGATCTTCCTCGCGGTGCCCGACGCCGTGGTGCCTGAGATGGCGCACACCTTGGCCGGACAGGGACCCCCCGCGCAGGAATGCGCCGCGTTCCATCTGTCCGGTGCGCTTCCGACGGAGGTCCTCTCGCCGCTGCACGCGAGGGGATACGCGATCGGCTCGTTTCATCCCCTTCAGGCCATCGCGCACCCGGTGACCGGGGCGGAGCGTCTGGCGGGATCCTACGTCGCGGTCAGCGGGAGCCCCACGGCCGTGGCGGTGGCACGGAGGCTTGCCGCGGCCATGGGATCACCGATCCTGACGGTCCCTGAGGTCTGGCGACCCCAATACCATGCGGCGGCGGTCATGGCCTCGAACTATCTGCCCCCGCTCCTGGATGCCGCCTGCAGGATTCTCGAGCGGGCGGGGGTTCCCCACGACGAGGCGCTTCCCGCGCTCTTGCCGCTGGTGCGCGGTACGCTCTCCAACATCGAGGAGCTGGGCCTCGCCGCGGCGGTTACGGGCCCGGTGGCCCGTGGCGACACGGAGACCGTGGAGCTGCACCTGCGCGCTCTGGACGACGGAGATCGCCGTCTGTACGCGGTGCTTGGAAAGGAGCTCGCCCGGATCGCCGGGGCCGAGCTGGACGACGAGGTGCGAAGGGTGCTCGTGGAGCGTTTCGAGGAAGAGACGAACCGATGATGCCGATGCGTTTCTATGTGAACATCGATCACGTGGCCACGGTGCGTCAGGCGCGCCGGACGGATGAGCCGGACCCCGTGCGCGCTGCGGTCCTGGTCGAGCTGGGGGGTGCGGACGGGGTCACCGTGCATCTGAGGGAGGACCGGCGGCACATCCAGGACCGCGACGTGCGCCTGCTCATGGATACGGTCAGAACGTTGGTGAACCTCGAGCTGGCGGCCACCTCCCAGATCCTCGAAATCGCCTGCGAGCTCCGCCCGTTCCAGGCGACGCTCGTACCCGAAAAGCGGCAGGAGGTCACCACGGAGGGGGGACTCGACCTCTCGACGAAGGGTAAGCAGGCCGCCATGCGCGACGCGCTCGAGCGGTTGGTCGGGGCGGGCATACGCACATCGCTGTTCATCGATCCGACCGAGGACGTGATCCGAGCGTCCCTCGACCTGGGTGCGGATGCCGTCGAGCTCCATACCGGGGAGTACGCCAACTCCAGGGGGCAGGAGCGCGTGGAACAGATCGACCGCCTGTGCAAGATGGCATCGCTCGGGCGCAAGCTCGGGCTCGCGGTACACGCCGGACATGGCCTCACCTACGAGAATCTGACGCCCGTCGCCGCGATCCCCGAGATCGAGGAGCTCAACATCGGCCACAGCGTCATCTCCCGCGCGATATTCACCGGGATCGAGGGGGCCGTGAAGGAGATGGCCGAGATCATCCGCCGAGCACGGGCCGCCCGTTGAAGAAGCACTGGGGCAAGGCCCTGGTCGGGCTCACGGTCACGGTCCTGCTCCTCTGGGTGGCGCTGCGCGGTGTGCGCTTCCAGGACGTCTGGACGCATATCGTCGACGGGAACTTCTGGCTCCTCGGGGCGTCGATCGCCGTCGCGACGTCGGGTTTCTTGATCCGGGCCCTGCGGTGGAAGATCCTGCTGGCGCCCGTGAAACCCGATACCACCCTGCGTGCGCGTTGGGCCGCGGTCAGCATCGGATTCATGGCCAACAACGTCCTTCCGGCCAGAGTCGGGGAATTCGCGCGCGCCTATGCGCTGAGCCGCATGGAGCCGGTCTCGGCCAGCGCGGCGTTCGGCTCGCTGGTCGTCGAGCGGGCCCTGGACGGGGTGGTCCTCCTCCTCTTCCTGGTCGTGCCGGTGCTGTCACCGGGATTCCCCATGGCGGGCGTGCTCTCGCAGGGGATCGGAGCGACGGCGCTACGGGGTGCCGTTCTACTGGTCAGCGTGATCATCGTGGGTGTCGTGCTCCTGGCGCTCTGGCCGGGAGCCTTCGTGAGGGTGACGAGTCGCGTCGCATCCACGGTCCTGCCGCAGGCGGTGTCCCGTCCGCTCATCGACGCGCTGGAGGCGTTCACGGGATCGCTGGCGCTGGTTCGGAGTCCCAGGCTCCTCGGAGTCGGATTCCTCTGGACGCTCGCGCTCTGGGCGTACAACGGGTTGTCCTTCTGGTTGGGGATGAAGGCGTTCGGAATCAACACAGGGATGATTTCGGCCTTCTTTACGCAGGCGGTCGTGGGCTTCGGCGTGGCGATCCCCTCGGCTCCCGGCTTCATCGGGACGTTCGAGGTGTCCGCCAGGTTCGCGCTCACGACGGTGTTCGGGGTGGAGCCGGGGCGCGCGCTGGCGTTCGTGTTCGGCTATCACTTCGGTGGCTGGATCCCAATCACCGTGATCGGCCTGGTCTATGCGTGGAAGCTCGGATTCTCACTCAGTGAGGTGGGTCAGGCCGAGGAGCGTGTCGAGGACGTCATCGAGCGGGAGCATCTTCGATCCGACGACGGGCGAGGTGGGACGTGACGGGATCCGTCTCCCTGGACGCCCCGGCGAAGGTCAACCTCTTCCTGCGCGTGCTGCGTCGCCGCGGCGACGGATTCCACGAGCTGGAGACACTCTTCCAGGCGGTGGGTCTCTCCGATCTCGTGGTGGTGACGCGGATGGGCGACGAGCTCGTGTTGGAGGTGGAGGGCCCGGACCTCGGGCCGACCGAGCGCAACCTCGCGTTCCGGGCCGCGCGGGCGTTCCTGGAGGCGGCCGGCGAACGGGCGGGGATCCATATCCACCTGACGAAGCGAATCCCGGCGGGGGCCGGGCTGGGAGGAGGATCGTCGGACGCGGCCGCCGTCCTGCGCTGCCTGGCGGAGCTCTTCCCGGACGCGGCCCGGAACCTCGACCTCGGGAGGATCGCGGTGGGTTTGGGCTCCGACGTCCCGTTCTTCCTGGGCCGGAGCACGCTGGCGTTGGGGAGGGGGAGGGGTGAGTTGCTCGAAGCGTTGCCGGCCCTGGAGGAGCGTCCCGTGGTCCTGGTCCTTCCACCCGTCCACGTGCCCACCGGGCCCGCGTACGGGGCCCTGGCCGTTCAACGAGAGGCCGGCTTCGGCCCCCCGGAGGTCGAGCGCAGGCTGGGACCGCGTCTGCCCGGGAGCTGGGACGACATCGCCGTTCGCGCTCACAACGACTTCGAGATGGTCGTGCCGCTGCTGCATCCGGAGGTGGCCCGCGCCCTGGCGGCCCTGAGTGGCACCGGCGGGCGACCCACGCTTCTGTCGGGCAGTGGGGCGGCCTGTTTCGGCGTGTATCCGGATCCGACGTCGGCGAGGGCGGCGGCGAGCGGGCTCGAGTCGGAGCTCGGGTGGCCGGCGCGGGTGACGCAGACACTGAGCCGTTTCCCCGAACCGGAGGTTCAAGCTGCCTGAACGCGGACCGCCCGGCCGATCACTCTTGAACCGGCACGGGAAGTCCGGGTAGGATGGATTCGGCGGCCCTCGGGTCGCCTTCGCTGGCCCGTCGTCTAATGGCAGGACACCGGTCTTTGGAACCGGCGGTGGTGGTTCGAATCCACCCGGGCCAATCCCAGGTCAGCGTCCCGCCAGTCTCCGCGGCCATGATGGCGATCTCCACGGCCCTCCGATGTGTTCTCCTCGGTCTCGCTATGGTGGGGCCCGCGCAGCTCCGGGCTCAGGTCCGGGCGGCACCGGCGGCAGCCGGTCGGACACCGGCGGCCGATTCCACCCGCCTCCTGAAGCGGGCCCGCGAGGCCCAGGCCAGGTTCGAGTGGGAGCGCATGAGGTTGTCGCCGGTCGCACGCACGAGCTCCCGGGAGGAGTGCGACGAACGGGTGGGGCGCATGTGCTTCTGGTACGACGAGAGCGACCGGCTACCGGAACCGGAGCCTCCCGGCATCGCTCCGCTCCGGGACCGGCTCCTCGGCCAGCTGGACAGCGTCGGCGCCCGTCTTCCCGGAGACGAGTGGGTTCTGGGTCAGCGCGTGTGGTACCGCGCGGAGGCGGGACGATGGACCGACGCCCTCGAGGTGGCACGCGACTGTGGCCCATCGAAGCCGTGGTGGTGCGATGCGCTCGAAGGGTTCGCGCTCCACGGGTTGGGTCGCTTCGAGGAGGCGGGCGAGGCCTTCGACCGCGCCCTGGCCCTCATGGACTCGACCCGGGCCGGCCACTGGCGGGCCCTTCGCACGGTCGTGGACGGAGGGGTCCGAAAACTCCTCGGCCCGGTTCCGGCCGACAGCCTGGCGTTGCGTCTTCGGCAGCTGTGGATGCTCGCCGATCCGCTCTACCTCGTGCCCGGAAACGATCGAGAGACGGCCCACTACGCGCGCCGGACGGTGGCCCGGGTCCGGGAGGACGCCCACAACCCGCACGGGCTCCGGTGGGGTTCGGACCTCGAAGAGCTCCTCGTCCGGAACGGGTGGGAGGTGGGCTGGGAGCGTCACCGGGTCGCCAATCCGGTCCTCGAGCGAGACGGAGCCGTCGGCTACACTCCGCCGCAGGGGAGGAGCTACCTGCCGTCCGGCAAGGTCCTCTCGGCGCCGTGGCTCGCGGGGCCGAAGGATCTCGAGGCTGACGAGGGCCCGGCCCAAAGCCTGTACGCGCCTTCCTACGCCCCCGTGCTTCTTCCTGCCGAGGCCCAGGTGGCGGTCTTTCCGCGAGGCGACCGATTCGCGGTCGTGGCGACCAGCTATCTGCCGGCGGACACCTCGTCGGGGCCCGAAGGGGTGGGTGCCCCGACGCCTCTGGATCCGGATCCCCTGGCAGGGGGGCCGGATCAGGTGGGCCTCTTTCTCGTGCCACTCGCGGGCGGGCGCACGCGCTCCCGGATTCTCTCGGGAGGCACGAGCGGACGGTTCTTCCTCGAGGCTCCCGCCGGCCGCTACCTCGTCTCGGCGGAGTCCTGGAGCCCGGCTCGTCGCCGCGCAGGACGTCTTCGCATGGGTCTCGTCGAAGACTCGGTGCCCGGCGACGTCGCCACCCTGTCCGATCTGCTTCTACTCGAGGCCTGGACGCCGGAGCCGCACACCCTGGAGGCCGCGCTCCCCTATCTTCTGGTTTCGACGACCCTCGAGTCCCGCCGGAGGATTGCGGTAGCCTGGGAGGTCTCGGGGTTGGGTTGGCGGCCCGAGGATGTTACATACCGTCTGAGCGTGGACCGGGTGGACCGGGGCCTGCTCGGACGCGCGGGCCGATGGCTGCACATCACGGGGGAGAATCGTACGCTGGCGCTGTCGTGGAGTGAGCCCGGACCGGCGCGGCCGAGGCCGCAGTTCCACTGGCTCGCGCTGCAATTACCCGAGTTGGACCCCGGCAGGTACGAGGTCCGGCTGGAGGCGCGGATCTCCATGCGGAGCGCACTCGTGTCACGGCGAACCTTCGAAGTCGTGAGAGACGGCAAGGCCCCGGCAGGCGGAGGTGCTCCGTATCGTTGACGCTTCGGCGTACCCTCTCTAGGTTTTTGGGCTCTTGTGAGCATGGGGAGTCCGGCGACCCACCACCCACCCGACATCCATGGACGACACCTTCAGGCGAGGACCGCTCCTCCTCCTCTCCGGGCGGGCCAACCGGCCCCTTGCCGCGGAGATCGGGGAACGGATCGGGAAGTCCCCGGACGGCGTCACGATCAGAGATTTTTCGGATGGGGAGATCTTCGTCCGGATCGACAGGAACGCACGCGGGCGAGACGTCTTCATCATCCAGCCTACGTCCGCTCCTGCTGAGAACGTGATGGAGCTGCTTCTGCTCATCGATGCGGCCAAGCGCGCCTCGGCGGCCCGGGTGACGGCCGTGCTCCCGTACTTCGGGTACGGGCGTCAGGACCGGAAGGACCAGCCGCGCGTGGCCATTGGAGCGAAGCTCGCGGCGAATCTGATCGTCGCGGCGGGAGCGGATCGGGTTCTCTCGATCGACTTCCATCAGCACCAGATCCAGGGGTTCTTCGACATCCCCGTGGATCACCTGTACGCAGCGCCGGTCCTGACCAAGTACTTCCGGGACCTGGGGCTGAAGGACCAGGTGGTGGTCGCCCCGGACGTGGGCTCAGCCAAGATGGCGCGTGGGTTCGCCAAGCGGCTGGGCGCGACGCTAGCGATCATCGACAAGAGGAGGCCCTCGGCCAACGTGGCCGAAGTCCTCAACGTGGTCGGAGAGGTGGATGGAAAGGCCTGCCTCCTGGCCGACGACATGGTGGATACGGGGGGTACGCTGGCGAACGCGGTGTACGCCCTGAAGGACCGCGGTGCCGCGGCCGTCTACGCTTGCGCCACGCACGCCATCCTCTCGGGGAGGGCCGTCGAGCGTCTACGGGAAGCACCACTGGAAGAGCTGGTCGTGACGAATACGATCCACATTCCGGACGAGCGCAGGTTTTCGAAGCTGAGAATCCTGTCTGTGGCCGATCTCTTGGCCAAGGCGATCGAGCACATCCACTCGAACGAATCGGTGAGCCAGCTCTTCGAGATTCCTACGGACAACTGACATGTACGGCGCCGAGTGACGGCGCGCAGCGGTCCCACACGGGACAGGACAGCAGGTACGAGACAATGACGACCAAGACGATCTTGAAGGCCGCCAAGCGGGAAGGCACCGGAAAGGGCGGGGCACGAAAGCTCCGTCAGACCGGTCGGGTGCCCGCCGTCCTCTACGGCAAGGACATGAGCCCCGTGAGCCTCTCCGTAGACGCTCATGACGTGAGGCACCTGTTCCAGACGATCTCCGTGGAGAACACGCTGGTCGATCTCAAGGTGGAAGGGGTCAAGGAGCCGTTCGTGACCCTGGTCCGCGAGATCCAGACGCATCCCTACAAGCCGGACCTCGTCCACATCGACTTCCTGCGTGTTCAGGAGGGCGTCGAGGTCGAGCTCGAGGTCCCGTTGCACCTCGTCGGCACGCCCGTGGGGGTGAAGCAGGAGGGCGGCGTCCTGGAGCAGATGATCCACGAGCTTGCCGTCCGATGCATTCCCTCGGAGATTCCCGAGGCGATCGAGATCGATGTGAGTGGCTTGGCGCTGGACGACTCCGTCCACGTTTCGGACATCGCCTTCGGCGAGGGCGTCGAGATCACGATCCCGGGGGATCGGGTCGTCTGTCTCGTCGCGATGCCGAGGGTCGTGGTCGAAGAGGTCGAGGAAGAAGAGGAAGGCGAGGGGGTCGAGGGCGAGATGGCCCTGGAGGCTGAGGGTGAGGGCGAGGAAGCCTCCGAGCCGACCGAGGACCAGGACTGATCCGGCTTATCCGGGATCTTCATGAAGGCTATCGTCGGGCTCGGTAATCCGGGACCCGAGTACGACGCCACACGGCACAACGTGGGATGGTGGGTGGTGGACCGGCTCGCCTACGATTGGGACCTGGGACCTTTCAGGCGCGACGGCAACGCATGGGTGACGCAAGGTCGGGTGGGCGAGCGCGAAGTACGCCTCGTCAAACCCACGACATACATGAATCGGAGCGGCCTGGCATTTCGGCCGCTCGTCGAGCTCACGGACTTCGATCCGTCGGCCGACCTCCTGGTGGTGGTCGACGACGCCGCGCTGGACGTGGGGCGTATCCGCTTTCGCCCCAGCGGGAGCCCGGGCGGACACAACGGGCTGAAGTCCGTCTCGGGAGCGCTTCGCTCCGACGACTATCCACGCCTGAGGATCGGTGTGGGCCTCAAGCCAGGAACCATGGACCTGGCGGATTGGGTTCTCTCCCCCCTGCCCAAAGACGAAGAACAAGCGGTGGTGGACCTCCTCCCGGAATTGAGCCGTGCGGTGGAGGTCTGGCTCGACGAAGGCACAGAGGCCGCCATGAACCGCTTCAACCGGTAAACCTCCAAGGGAAACAGCTCCGATGACCGACCTCATCGTACTGACTGATTGGGCATGGCTCCTCGGCTTCTTGGGACTTGGCGCCGCTGGAGGCATCTACGCCTATGTGAAGAGGCAACCCGCCGGCACCGATCTGATGATCGAGATCGCGGAGCAGATCCACTCCGGGGCCATGGCCTTCCTGCGCCGAGAATACTCGGTGCTGGCGGGGTTCGTGGTCGTGGTGGCGATCCTGCTCAACCTCGCCATCGGCATGATTCCCGCGTTCGCCTACGTAGGTGGCGCACTTTGTTCCGTGGGTGCGGGCTTCTTCGGCATGAAGGCCGCGACCCGCGCCAACAGCCGAACCTCGGCCGCGGCCCACCAGGATGGGCAGGGGAAGGCCCTCAGGGTGGCGTTCTTCGGTGGGGCGGTGATGGGCCTGGCGGTAGCGGCCCTCGGTCTCCTGGGCATCGGGACCCTGTACCTCTTCTACGGGGCGAATGCCGTGGGAGGGAGCGAGTTCAGCAACTACGCCGAGATCGTGTCCGGGTTCGCGATGGGCGCGAGCTCGATCGCGCTCTTCGCACGGGTGGGAGGTGGGATCTTCACCAAGGCTGCGGACGTAGGTGCGGACCTGGTGGGCAAGGTCGAGGCCGGCATTCCCGAGGACGATCCACGCAATCCGGCCACCATCGCCGACAATGTGGGTGACAACGTGGGTGACGTGGCCGGCATGGGCGCCGACATCTTCGAGTCCTATGTGGGCTCCGTGGTGGCGACCATTGCGATTGGCGCCACGGCCCCGGGGATGGTCCAGGACCGTGCGGCGGCGGTCGCGCTTCCCCTGCTGACCGTGATGGTGGGTCTGGTGGCCTCGCTGATCGGCATCGGTATGATGAAGGTGCTCGAACGCACCAAGCCTGCCGGTGCGTTGCGGAATGTCACGTTCATCGCCGCGGTGCTCTTCCTGGGCGCGATGTACTTCGCGGTCAACGCCCTGGGGATCTCCTTCGCCGACCCGGCGACGGGGCGCGTGTACTCCCCGCTTGGGCCGTGGATTGCCATCGTGACAGGAACGCTCGTGGGGATCGCCATCGGCCTGGCCACCGAATACTACACCGGCGCAGGTCCGGTGAAGAGGATCGCCAACGCCAGCCAGACAGGCGCGGCCACCAACATCATCGCCGGCCTGGCCGTGGGGATGGAATCCACCGCGATCCCGGTACTCCTCATCTGCGGAGCCATCTTCACGTCCTTCTGGTTCGCAGGCCTCTATGGCATCGGCATCGCCGCCGTGGGCATGCTTGCGACCGTGGGCGTGACCATGTCGGTGGACGCCTACGGGCCGATTGCCGACAACGCGGGCGGCATCAGCGAGATGAGCGGCCTCGGCCCGGAGACGCGTGAGATCACGGACTCCCTGGACGCCATCGGCAATACGACAGCCGCGATCGGGAAGGGCTTCGCCATCGGCTCGGCGGCGCTCACCGCGCTCGCCCTCTTCTCGGCTTATTCGTCGAAGGTCGGGCTGCAGGACACGGGCATCGACCTGGTCAAGCCGCTGGTGGTGATCGGGCTCTTCATCGGAGGCATCCTGCCGTTCTTCGTGTCCGCGCTGACCATGACGGCGGTGGGCCGCGCGGCCCAGGGCATGGTGGACGAAGTGCGGCGCCAGTTCCGGGAGATTCCCGGAATCATGGAAGGGACGGGCAAGCCTGATTCGGCTCGCTGCGTGGATATCTCCACCCGGGCCGCGCTCCGCGAAATGGTCCTTCCGGGCGTAACTGCGATCTTGGCCCCGGTCCTGGTGGGCCGGTTCCTGGGCGTGGAAGCCCTGGGGGGCCTCCTGGCCGGCGCCACGGTGACCGGCGTGCTCATGGCGCTCTTCATGGCCAACGCCGGCGGAGCCTTGGACAACGCCAAGAAGTACATCGAGGCTGGCGCCTACGGAGGCAAGGGCTCCGATTCGCACAAAGCCGCCGTGGTCGGTGACACGGTCGGGGATCCGTTCAAGGATACGTCGGGGCCGTCCTTGAACATCCTCATCAAGCTCATGAGCGTGGTGTCGCTGGTGCTCGCCCCCTGGTTCGTCCGGGTGCACCATCTCAACGTGGATGGCGCAGGCGTGTCATGGCTGAGCCACATCCTTCACGGGATCTTCGGGTAGACGGCGAGGCGGTTCCGTGGACCTGAACCGGGTGGAATGGCGATAGAGCCGACCTTCGAGAACGCTCTGGCGTTCGCGGCGGAGCTCATCCGGATTCCGAGCCCGCCGGGTCGCGAGGAGGAGGTCGCCCAGCGTCTCCGTCGGGAGATGGAGGCGCTGGGCCTCGATGACGTACGCGTCGACCGGGTCGGCAACGTGGTCGGCGTCGCCCGCGGAACGGGGGAGGCACCACCGATCCTCCTCAATTGCCATCTCGACGTAGTGGCCGAGGGCGATCCGTCCGAGTGGGAGGTCCCTCCCTTCTCGGGAGAGATCCGCGACGGCTTCCTGCACGGACGCGGTGCGATGGACATCAAGGGGCCTCTCGCGCTCCAGACGTACTCCGCGGCCTCTCTCGCGGGAAAGGTCCCCGGCGACGTCATCGTGGCCCATACGGTGCTGGAGGAGCGCGGAGGCCTGGGCATGAAGGCGCTCCTGGAGGAGGGGAGCGTGGTACCGGCCGCGGTCGTGATCGGAGAGGCAACCCACGGTGACGTGTGCCTGGGGCATCGGGGCCGAGCCGAGATCGAGGTCATCATTCACGGGCGAGCGGGACACGCCAGCGCCCCGGAGCGCGCGCACAACGCGCTGGACCTGCTCGGGGCAGTCCTGGCAGCCGTCCGCGACGTCGCCCGAGAGCAGCCCGCCGATCCGACCCTGGGCGCCGCGACGCTTGCGGCTACCACGGTGGACACCCTGCCCCAGAGCAGAAACGTAATCCCGGACCGGGTCGTTCTGGCGCTCGATTGGCGTGTGCTCCCGGGTGACGCGGACGACGCGCTGCTCCGGCGGATCCGCGAAGGCGTAGTGCAACGGATTCCGAGGATCCCGCCTGGCTTCGAGCTGGAGGTTCGAATGGCCTCCGAGCTGCAACGCACGTATACGGGTTACGAGGAGGAGAAGAGCCTCATGACCCCCGGCTTCCTTCTGGACGCCGAGCATCCCGTGGTCCGGGCGGCGGTGCGGGCCGTGGGACGCCGTGAGGACGTCTCGACCCCGGCGCGGGCCCGTCCGTGGCGGTTCGCCACGGACGGCGGGTGGAGTTGCGGTATCCACGCTATACCCACGATCGGCTTCGCACCCGGCGAGGAGCGCTATGCGCACACCAACCGGGAACGACTGGACGTGGAGGAGGCCAGGTGGGCGTTCGGACGCCACCCCGAGTTGATCGCCAGCGTGCAGCGCGCGCTCGCGGATCGATAGAGCCGGGAGCGGCTTGGCGGGGATGGGGGTGGGTCACTCCTCCCCCGGAAGGCGCTGTGCTTCACCATGTGCACGCGATTTGCTAGGTTATACGGCTTAGGACATATCCCGCTCCACCCGCGCGCCCCACCGCAACCAGGAGGCGCGCGCTCGTGGTGGGGCCCGTCAACCCACGGACCGAGGGAATCGAACATGCGGCTCTACGAGGTCGTCTACATCCTCGACCCGGCGCTCGACGAGAGCGCCATCACGGCCAAGCTCGAGAAGTTCCACGAGCTCGCCACCTCCGGCGGCGGAGAGGTTTCCGCCGTGGATCTCTGGGGAAACCGCCAGCTGGCGTACCCCCTCAGCAAGCAGAAGGCGGGCTACTACGTGGTTGCCCAGTTCACGGCCCTGCCGGACGCGCTCCCCGAATACGAGCGTCTCCTCAAGCTGGACGACGAGGTGCTCCGTTACCTCCTGGTCCTGAACGAGGGCGAGCCGACGTCCGGAATGTCTCTCGTCACGGAGTCGACGAAGCCCGAGTCGGCGGAGGAGGAGGAGGAGGACGAGGACGAAGACGAAGAGGAGGAGGACGACGATGGCAGTCCGCCGGAGTATCCAGGCCGGACGGGCACGTCGGCGCAGGATGGAGGGTCCGCCCATCGAGCTCCTCAACTACAAGGACGTGTCCACGCTCTCACGCTTCCTGACCGAGGAGGGCAAGATCCTCCCGAAGCGGACAACGAAGGTGACGTCCCAGTTCCAGCGTCAGCTCGGACGTGCGGTGAAGCGGGCGCGGTATCTGGCGCTCATCCCCTACACCCGCAGGCACGAGGCGTAGCTTCCCTTGACCGGCGAGCGCCCCTCCGCCGCGGCCTCACCCACCAGCCCGGGTCACGGATGGCTCCGGGCCCTGGGACTGTTCTTGGTCGTGGCGGTGACCTCGGTCGCGCAGCCACCGGTACTGGTGGCCTTGCCTTTCGTAGTGCTCGCGGTGGTCCTGGGCGTCCGCCGACCCGCGGCGTTCGCCGGCCTCGGGATCGCCGTGGCGTTGGCGCTGATGTGGGGTCCGTGGGACGGCATGGGCTACGTGGAGCGTGCCTGGGCCTTGGTGCTGGGCGGATGGTTCACGGCGCTCACGCTTCGCAGGCCCGAGCTTCGGTTCACGACGCGAGCTCTGGGGGCCGTCGCCGGTGCGGGAGCGACCGTCGCGCTTCTGGTATTGGGCCGCGAGGGGACGTGGGGCGTTGTGAACTGGGCTGTGAGCGAACGGGTCTCGAGGAGCGTCAACGCGTTCCTCCTGACCGTCGCGAACGTGCGGGCTGTCCAAGGGGGAGAAGCGTTGCCCGCGGCGGTCGTCTCGGCGTTCGACCAGACCGCGCGGGAGGTGGTGACGTTCTTCCCTGCAATGCTGGGCCTCGCTTCGATCGCGGCGCTCGGGGTGGCGTGGTGGACGTACCTCCGCTTGGATCGTGGAGACGACCGGGGCATCGGTACCCTTTCGGAGTTCCGGTTCAACGATCACCTGGTCTGGGTCTTCATCGGAGGCCTCGTTCTCCTGGTGGTCACGTGGGGCGGCGCGCTCGGGCGCGTCGGCTCCAATGCTGTGGTTTTCATGGGTGCGCTCTACGCTCTCCGGGGCGCGGCCGTGGTCTTGTTCTTGAGCGGGGGCCTGTCCTTCCTCGGATTCGTCCTGCTGGCCTTCGGCCTCATATTCGTCGCTCCCGTGCTCTTGGTCGGGGCGATGATCATCGGGTTGGGGGACACGTGGCTGGACATCCGGGCTCGGGCGGCGGCCGCCTGACGAAATTGGGGTAGGAGGAACGATGAAGCTGATCCTGAAGAAGGCGGTGCCGAACCTCGGCGAAACCGGTGAGGTTGTGGACGTCAAGCCCGGCTACGGACGCAATTACCTGGTTCCCGAGGGACTCGCGTACGAGGCCACAGAGGCCAACGTGCGTCGGCTGGAGGAAGAGCAGCAGCGGGCCGAAGAGCGGGCGCGTCGCGATCATCTGGAGGCCGGCAGGAGGGCCGCACAGCTGACCGGGATGTCACTGACGTTCCACGCCCGGGCCGGAGAAGACGGAAAGCTCTTCGGGTCCGTGACCACTGCGGACATCGCGGACAGGGCGACCGCGAACGGTCTGGACTTCGAGCTCGAGAAGCGCTCGGTGGTCCTGGAAGAGCCCCTCAAGAGCCTCGGGGTCTTTACGGTGCCGATCCACCTATACGGGGACGTCACCGCGGAGATCGAGGTCCGCATTGAGCGCGAAGAGGGCTGAGATCTTGTCGAGGACCGAAGTCGCGACATCGGAGCTTCCGGCCGCCGTCCGGCAGGCGACGGAGCTCGCTCTGGAGCAAAAGGCGCAAGACGTCGTGGCCCTCGATCTCCGGGGGATCTCGTCCGCAACCGACTTCTTCGTCCTCGCCAGCGGTACGTCGGACGTACAGGTGCGTTCGATCGCCGAGCACATCACCGAGGAGCTCAAGAAGGACGGGGGCCCGCGACCGGGCCACGTGGAGGGGCTCCGCGGAGGTCGGTGGGTGCTCCTGGACTACATCGACTTCGTTGTGCACGTCTTCCACCCGCAGGCGCGCGAGTTCTATCAGCTCGAGACGCTGTGGGGGGACGCGCCCCGCTGGGAAGCCGAAGAAGGTCCTTGAGGAGCGTGAAACGTCGGCACCTTTGGAGCTTCCCGGCTATCCGAGCTTTGGTTTGCCGACGAGGACCCCGCACCCTAACTTAAACCCGGCTCGGCGCTGGCGGCCGAGCCTTCGCTTATCCCTGCTTCGCCGCGGGGCACGGAGTTCATGAGCGTCGATCTTCCCACATGGACTGCGTTCGATCCGGACGCGCTTCCCGACCTGCCCGGAACTCCACCCGGACGGGTGGTGGCTCTGCTGGCCTCGGCCGGCGCCTCCGCCGGCGGTTGGGCTACCTCGCTGGCCGTCGGGCTGGCGGGGGCGTGGAGTCGTGAGGGAAGGCGCGTCGTCCTGGCCGATCTGGGTCTCGCCCGACCCTCGCTCCACGCGGAGCTGGGCGAGTCCAACGCCGAAGGGCTCACGGACGCTCTGACATTCGGTGCCTCCCTGGCGCGTGTCGCCCGTCAGGTCCATGGGGAGGAGTACTTCCTGGTTTCCGCCGGCACGGTTGTGGCCGACACCGAGGCGACCTTGAGCTCCCCGCGGTGGGGCAAGCTGTGCGAGGGATTCCGCGATGCGGGCGTGCTCCTCGCCGCATTCATACCGGCGGACGAGCCGGGCAGGCGCATCGCGTCGGGTTGGGCGACGGATGTGGTCGTTCTGGCGGACGAGGCGGAGAATGTAGCGCCGCTGCTGGACGGGGTGGACGCCCCGGTCCTCTGTGTGCTGGGGCCCGCGGCTCCGGAAGCCGCCCCCTCCGCGGAAGTGGATCTCGAAGGGGCGCAGGACGGGTCGTGGACGGAAGGGGGCCCAACGGGCCCGGCGGGTGCGGACGCCCCTGCCGCGGCGCCCGACACCGCCACCAGGTCCATCCCGGCTCCGGCTTTTTCGGGGAAGTCGTCCTCGCGATCCACCAGCCGAACGACGGGGCTTCTCCTGCTGCTGCTTGTGATCGTGGTGGGCGCCCTCCTGGCCGCCTGGCTCGGCTACATCCGAATCCCCGGGATCACCCACGCGAGAGGGGAGGCCATGGGCCCGGCGGTGGAGGTCGTTCCCGTGAGACATGCTCCTGCGCCACCGACCTCCTCGGTGCAGGGCTATTCGGTGGCAGTGGCTGCGTACGGCGACAGCCCCTCCGCGGCGGCGCTGGTGAGGTCTCTGGAACGGTCTGGCCCCGGCGCCCTGGTCACGGCGGTTCCTGTCGAGATCGACGGGGCGCTCGTGTACCGCGTCCTCCTCGGCCCTGCATCGAGCGCGGCGGAGGCCTCCGCCATGGCGAAACGGGTTGCCGCCCGGATCGGGGCGAATGCCTCGACCTGGCTCGTCCGGCCCACTCCGCTCGCGTTCGAGCTGGGCGAGATGGACGATCTCCAGGCTGCGAACCGACGCGTCGAGGAGCTGCGGGGACTCGACGTATCGGCGTACCTGCTGGCCGTGGACTTCGCGGACGGAGCGACGCGGTACCGAGTCTACGCGGGTGCGTTCGCGGACCAGGACGAAGCGTCCTGGCTCGAAGCGCATCTGGTTTCCATGGGGCTCTCGGACACCACGCTCTCCGATCGGATCGGTCGTCTGCCTGAATGAAGCTCCGAGCCCTCCGCGTGCACGGTTTCAAATCCTTCGCGGACTCCACCAGCATCGACTTCCACGACGGGATCACCGCCGTCGTCGGCCCGAACGGCTGCGGGAAGTCCAACATCAGCGACGCGATCCGTTGGGTCCTGGGTGAGCAGCGTCCGACGGCGATCCGGGGCGCGAAGATGGAGGAGGCGATCTTCCAGGGCTCGTTGAACCGCAGGGCCGTCAACCGGGCGTCGGTCTCCCTTCTGGTGGACAATGAGGACGGCTCGCTCCCCGTACCCTTCGAGGAGGTGGAGCTCAGCCGCCAGGTCTTCCGGGACGGCGGTAGCGAGTACGCCATCAACCGGTCGGCCTGCCGCCTTCGAGACCTCCTCGATCTCTGTCGTGACACGGGCCTGGGGGCCAATGCCTACGCGATCATCGAAACGCGCATGATCGATGCGATCCTCTCGGACCGTGCCGACGAACGCCGGGGCCTCTTCGAGGAGGCGGCCGGGGTCGGCAAGTACAAGGACCGGCGCAAGGCCGCCAGCCGGCGTCTCGAACGTGCCGAGATGGATCTTCAGAGACTCGAAGACGTGATCGCCGAGGTCCAGACCAAGGTGCGGTCCCTCGCCCGTCAAAAGGGTAAGGCCGAACGGTACATCGAATACCGGAAACGGCGTCTCGACGTGGAGGTGGCCGTGGTACGCCATCAGCTCGAGACCCTGGAAACACGGCTCCGGTCGGTGCAGCGGCAGCTCGAGGGCGATACCCAGTCGGGCCAAGGGATGGTGGCCGAGCTCCAGACGGCCGAGGCGGAGTACGAAGCGCTGCGTCTTCGCGAAGTCGATGCCGAGAAGGCGCGCACCGAGGCCGCGAAGACCCTCGAAGGGATCCGAGAGGAGCTGGTGCGCTGGGAGCGTGACCGGGCCGTGGCGGACGAGCGGGCGACCTATGCCGAACGACGCCTGGGTCAGATCGACGAGGAGCGTTCGGAGGCTCTCGATCGGGCCGGGCGACTGGAGGCGGACGCGCAGGAACTGGAGTCGGGCCGGGACCGCGTGCAGGCCGAGCTCGATGCGCTTCGTGAGGTTGCGGAAGCCAAGACCACGGAGGTCCAGAAGGTTCGCGAGCGGCTGCAGGAAGCGCGCGAGCGGCTGCAGGAGGTCGAGACACGAGAGCGGAGCCTGGCCAGACGAGGAGCTCAGTTGGAGGGCGACGCGGAAGCGGCGCAAGGGCAGGCAGCGGAGCTCGAACGCCGTCTCGAGCAGCTCACCCGGGAGCTGGAGACCGCGTCCGACGCGCTCACGGACCTGCAGTCTCAGGGAGACCTCTTCTCCGGTCGGCTGGACGATCTGGCCCAGATGGTGGAAGGCGCCCAAGAGAGGGTGACGGACGTCGCCTCCGTCGTGGCGGAGGTCCGGTCGGACCTCGAGCGGGCGCGCGCCGCCGAGCTCGAGGCGGCGGACGAGGCGGCGGCGCTGGGTGCCCGCAAGGCGGCGCTGGAGCGCATGGAACGGGACCGGGAGGGTGAGGAGCCCGTGAACCGTGCCGCCCTGGGGCTGGGAGAGACCGGCGTGCTCGGGACGCTCTCCGACTTCGTGGATGCGAGCGCCGATCTGGCGCATGCGGTGGAGGCGTATCTCGGACCGCTCGGGCGGGCCCTGGTCGTGCGGGACAGCGAGGTCGTGGCCCGCATGCGCACGTGGTTTCGGACTGAGTGGCAGGGCGGAGGCGGATTGATCCTCCTTCCCATGGACCGTGTGCCGGACTCGGCGGACTCGGCTCGGGGCACGCTACTCGACGCGATCGAAGCGCGGGGAGACGGCGCTCCCTGGGTCCGTGCGCTTCTGGACGGGGTGGACCTCGTGGAGGAGGGCGCGCCGGGTGGGTCGGGCACTTCCGCGCGAGTCGATCGTTCCGGGACGGTTACCGAGCGGTCCGGAGCGGTCCGGATCGGGAACCCTCTGGGGGTCACCGGCGTGCTGGAGCGGAAGGATCTCCTCCGGTCGGTCTCGGAAGAGCACGCCCGGGCGGCCACATCGGCCGCCGAGAGCCGGCGCAGGCGGGAAGCGTCCGAGGCGTCGCTCAAGGAGGCCGAGGAGAATCTGGAGGAGGCCCGGCAGGCCCTGCGCGAAGCCGAGGACGGTTATCGGCGCACGCGGGCAGAGGTCGAAGCCCACACTGACGAAAGAAGCCGAATGGACCGGCACCGTGACGAGCTCGCCCGTCAGGTGGCGGGGACCGGTGCGGCACGCGCTCGAGCGCTCGAGCGCTCGAAGGAGGCCAGGGAGGATCGGGCGGTCCTGCTCGAGGAGGAGGAGGGCCTGGTGTCCGAGCGGCAGATCGCCCAGGAGGCGGTCGAGCGCGTACAGGACGAATGGGAAACGGCAAGAGCCGAAGAGGCGCGTCTCGCGGTCGATCTGGCTCGCCTCGACGGCGATGTGACGCGCCTCAGCGAGCGTCTCGAATCGGTCACGCACGCCGGAGCCCAGGCCCGAGACCGCGTGGCCGGATTGACGGACGAAGAGAACGTGCTGAAGGGCGAGCTGGCGGAGGCTCGCGAGATCCGGGTCCGGGGTGAAGAGGCCACCGAGCGGCTCTTCGAGGAGCGGACCCGGGCGGAGGCCGAGGTTCAAGCCAAGGACGAGAACCTCCAGAGCGTCGCTCAGGCCGTGGCGTCTGCTGAGAAGAGGGCCCGCGAGCTGCGCACGGCCGAGCGGGCCGCCGCGGACCATCGGCATGCCCTCGAGCTCGAGAGGCAGGAACTGTCGGGCCGGATCGAGCGGATCAGGGAACGCCTGGAAGGGGAGTGGGGCCGGACCCTCGAGGCACTGCTGGACGAGGCCGAACCGGTCGAGGGGGAACCGGAGGGGCTACAGGCCGAGCTGAAGGAGATCGTGATCGCGCTGGACCGGATCGGGCCGGTGAACATGCTCGCGGTCGAAGAGCACGAGGAGGAGAGCAAACGCCTCGAGTTCCTGACGGAGCAACGGGAGGACCTCGTCGAGGCCCGCAACGACTTGAGGTCGGCCATTCGCGAGATCAACCACACCGCCACGGAACTGTTCGAGACCACCTTTCAGCAGATCCGAGACAACTTCCGGGAGACGTTCCGGCGGCTCTTCGAGGGAGGAGAAGCGGACATCTGGCTCCAGGATCCGGAGGACCCACTCGAATCGCCGATCGAGGTGCACGCTTCCCCGAAGGGCAAGAAGACGCAGCGCATCGACCTGCTTTCCGGAGGGGAAAGAGCCCTGACCGCGCTCTCGCTTCTGTTCGGGATCTACCTGGTCAAGCCGAGCCCGTTCTGTGTGCTGGACGAGGTGGACGCTCCGCTGGATGAGAGCAATATCGGCCGCTTCATCCACCTCCTCCAGGAGTTCAAGGCCCAGACCCAGTTCGTTGTGATCACCCACAATCCGCGCACCATCGAGGCGGCGGACTGGATCTACGGGGTCACGATGGAGGAAGCCGGGGTCAGCACCGTGGTGGGCGTGAAGCTGGAAGACGCGCTCGAGACCGCGGCCAGCGCCTGAGCGCCCTCCGGGCGGACACAGCCCTTCGGAGCCTAGGCCGTGGACCCCGGGGGAACGCCCGTTTACCTTCTGGGATCACTGGGAATCCAGTGATCTCACTCGGCTCCTGAAGGCTAACCATGCTCGTCGTCATGAAGCACAACGCCTCCTCGGACCAGATCGAGGCGGTGGTGGAGACCATCGAGGCCCTCGGCTATCAGGCCCGGCCCATTCCCGGCGGCCAACGTACGGCGATCGGGCTCATCGGGAACGACGGCCGCGTGGACTCGGCGCGGCTCGAGGGGCTCGAAGGCGTCCTCGAGGTCATCCCGGTAACCCATCCGTACAAGCAGGTGTCCCGGGAATGGCGAGACGAGGACACCGTCGTGACGCTTCCGAACGGCACGCGGGTCGGTGGGCCCGAAGTGGCCGTGATGGCTGGTCCGTGCGCGGTGGAATCCGAAGGCCAGATCCTCGACATCGCCCACCAGTTGCGCGCCATGGGAGCCACGGTGCTGCGAGGCGGCGCCTTCAAGCCGCGGACGTCCCCCTACGCTTTTCAGGGACTCGGTGAGGAGGGACTCGTCCTCCTGGCTCGGGCAAGGGCGGCCACCGGGATGGTGGTCGTGACCGAGGCGCTGGACCCGGAACACGTCGAGGTGGTCGCGGAGCATGCCGACATCATCCAGATCGGTGCGCGCAACATGCAGAATTACCCGCTTCTCCGACGGGCCGGAAGGGTCGGCAAGCCGGTCCTGCTGAAGCGCGGCATGTCGGCCACGCTCGACGAGCTCCTCCTGGCTGCCGAGTATGTCCTCGCTGAGGGCAATCCCGACGTGATCCTCTGCGAGCGCGGAGTCAGGAGCTTCGACACGCACACGAGGAACCTCCTCGACCTCACCGCGATCCCGGTGGTGAAGTCGCTGTCCCATCTGCCAATCATCGCGGATCCGAGCCACGGGACGGGGATCCGGTCGAAGGTGATCCCGATGGGGCGTGCCGCCGTGGCTGCGGGTGCGGACGGCCTCATCGTCGAGGTGCATCCCGACCCGCCACGAGCCCTGTCCGACGGGGCGCAGTCCCTCTATCCCGAACAGTTCTCGGAGTTGATGGAGCAGATCGGTACGATCGCCAGGGCGATCGGCCGCGACTTGGTCGCTCCACTGCCGGAGCCCGCGATCCGCTGATCGGGCGGGCCGCGTCCCCGAGGCGGCCCATCGGGCCATGGTGGAGCCCATCGGTTCGGGCCATCGTGCTCGTCATGAGCGGATCGGAGGAGAACCCGGCCCACGCCCTGGGGCGCTGGGGGGAGGAGCGAGCCGCTCTTCATCTCGAACGGCGGGGGTGGAGGGTTCTGGCGCGGAATTATCGATTCGGGCGCCGTGAGGTCGATCTTGTCGTTCGCAGGGGGCGGGTGGTGGCGTTCGTCGAGGTGAAAACCCGCGCGGGCACGGGGTTCGGCGCGCCGCAGGAGGCCATCACCGAGCTCAAGAGGCGCGAGGTGGAGGCCGTGGCCGCGCAGTTCCTCGCTCGGCACGCGTTCCAGGACGTCGAGGTCCGGTTCGATGCCGTGGGTATCGTGCTCGACCGCGACCGGAGGATGCTCCGCATCGAGCATATCCCCGACGCCTGGCGGCCGGGGTGGTCGTAGTCGGGTTCGGTCCTCCCGGGATCCGTCCCCGGGGGGAGCCGGCTCCCGTTGACCTCGTCCGGGAGCCCCGGTAGCTTCGAGGTGTGCCCCAGGTCCGCAGGGCGAAAGCCCACGAATCCCGTCAGGACCCCGCAGGTAGCAGCGGTAAGTGCGGTGATCGTCGCTACGGGTAGCCTGGGGCATCTTCTTTTCATTCCGGTACCTTCCGCAGGTCGCTGACGCCCTTGTCCCACACGGCCCTCGCCCGCAAGTACCGCCCTCGCACATTCGACGACGTCGCCACCCAGGAGCACGTGTCCGAGACGCTCCGCAGGGCGGTCGCCAGTGGTCGGGTCGGCCACGCGTATCTGTTCTGCGGCCCGCGCGGGGTGGGAAAGACGACGCTGGCCCGGGTGTTGGCGATGGCGTTGAACTGTCCTCGGCGGACCTCGGAGGGTGAGCCGTGCGGGGAGTGTGAGAGTTGTTCCCGTATCTGGGGCGGGCATACGGCGCTCGACGTCATCGAGATCGATGCCGCCTCGAACCGGGGCGTGGACGATGCGAGGGACCTTCGCGAGCGCGCCATGTACGCGCCTTCCGAAGAGGATCGCTACAAGGTCTACATCGTCGACGAGGCTCACATGCTCACGCGGGAGGCGTGGAACGCCCTCCTGAAGATCCTCGAAGAGCCACCTCCCAGAGTGATCTTCGTCTTCGCGACTACGGAGCCGCAGAAGATCCAGCAGTCGGCGGCTCCGATCCTGTCGCGTTGTCAGCGCTTCGACTTTCGCCGCATCGGTGTCGCTGACATCGTCGTTCGGCTGAAGCAGGTCCTGGAGTCCGAGGGGGCGCAGGCGCCCGAGGACGCGCTCCGCCTGATCGCCCGGAAGGCCGAAGGCGGAATGCGGGACGCGCTCTCCCTCCTGGATCAGGTCCTCTCGCTCACCAGCGGCGACGTGAGCACCGAGGCCGTGCGCACGGTTCTGGGCCTGGTCGAGGAGGAGCGCTACCTGGAGCTCTTCGACGTGATCGTCGAGGGCCGTCACGGTGAGGTGTTCACGTTCGTGGAGCAGATTCTGGACGAAGGCTACGACCTGGTGGAGTTTCACCACGGTCTGCTGGATGTGCTCCGCTCGATGCTGAGGTTGCGGCTCTCTCCCGAGGCCCCTCTGGAGCTTCGTGAAGATCTTCGGCGAGGCTTCGCAGAGAAGGCGGCACACTTCGAGCCGGGCGATCTCGTACGAATGCTCTCCGTCGCGTCCGAGCTGGAGGGGACGGGTAGCCTGCGGCGCAGCGCGAATCCCCGCGTCCTCGTGGAGATGCTCCTTCTCCGCTTGAGCTATCTGGATCGGACGGTCGACCTCGAGGAGCTCCTGCGCGTCATGGGAGGCGCGCCGGCGCCTCGGGGTGGCGTGGGAGGTTCGCAGGGCGGAGGATCGGCCCCTCGGACGACACCCGCCTCCGCGTCCAATCGGCAGGCCGGTGGGCAGCCCACGCTGGAGTTGGCGTCCAGATCGGGAAGTCCCCGGGGCTCGTCCGACGCCAACGGACACTCTTTCGCGACTTTCGCGAGGGAGGTCCCGGCCGACGATATCGCTCCGTCCGCCACGGTGCAGGTTGCGTGGGAACGGTGGCTCGAAGCCGGCCGGCATGTGCCGACCGGGCTCAGCGCGTTTCTGCGATCGACGACCGTGCGGGAGGATGAAGGCGGGATCGTGGTGATGACTCCGCCTCCGGGGCCCCTCGAGGAGCGGCTCCGGGACCCCACGGTGATGGACCGTGTGAGACAGGGGCTCGCTCCCTATCTCGGGCGCGTTCCGGAGCTCGTCGTCCAGGTGGCGTCGGTAGCACCGACCGCCGTCGAGAGGATCACGGAGGACGTGGTGCGCGAGGACACCCTTAGGGCGCTGTTCCGCCAGGAACCCCGCCTGGAACAGGCGGTACAAGAACTCGATTTGGAACTCTTGGATTCGTGACCGAGGGGGTGTCGCCCGGACGTCTCATTGGGAAGACGAACCGGGGCGGGGCCCCTCGTGCTCGTAGGATCGACGGATAATGAACAATCTTCAGCAACTGATGCAGATGGGGCAGCAGCTCCAGGAGAAGATGTCGAAGCTCCAGGAGACCCTCGAAGCACAGAAGATCACCGCTTCGTCCGGCGGGGGAATGGTGACGGTCACGGTGGACGGGAAGGGCTCGGTCCGTGAGGTCCGGATCGATCCCACTTGCGTTGACCCCCGCGATGTGGAAATGCTGGAAGATCTGGTGTTGGCGGCGATCTCGGAGGCTCAGTCCAAGGCTCGGCACGCCTATGAGGAGGAGATGCGCAAGGCCACGGGCGGATTGCCCATGAACCTCCCCGGACTCCCGGGGCTCTTCTGATCCTCTCCGACGTGGAATACCGCGCATGTCGGTGATCGATCAGCTCACCGGCGAGTTGGCCCGACTTCCGGGCATCGGCCCGAAGACGGCGCTTCGCCTTACGCATCATCTCATGAAGGGCTCGAAGGACGATACGCGCCGGCTGGCGCGCTCGCTGGTCGATCTGGCCGACCGGATCCGCCCATGCAGTCGGTGTGGTAACTTCTCGGAGCAGGAGCTGTGCGAGGTGTGCGCTAATCCTCGCCGGGACACGTCCGTGCTGTGTGTGGTGGAAGAAGCGTACGAGGTCGCGGCCATCGAACGAACGGGGCAGTATCGTGGGGTCTTCCACGTTCTGGGAGGACGGCTGTCTCCGCTTGATGGGATCGGCCCTGACGAGTTGAACGTGCCGGGGCTCGTGGACCGGATCGACTCGTCCGACGGAGAGATCCAGGAGGTCATCGTGGCCACGAACGCGAGTGTGGAGGGCGAGGCCACCGCCGTATATCTCGAGCAGCTGATCCGGCCGCTCGGACCCAGGGTGACACGTTTGGCACGGGGGATTCCGGTAGGAAGCGATCTGGAGTACGTGGACGGGACGACCATTGCCGAGGCGCTGGCGGGACGACGGGAGATGTGAGGATGAACAAGAAGCTTCGTACGGCAGGGATCACCGTGCTCGCGGCCGCGGCCGCGGGAGCGATCGCAGCACTCGTGATTCGGGATCAGATCACGCGGCACAGGCGCGACCTGTTCAGCCCGCAGCCGCTGCGGCGTCTGGCGGCTCTGACCCACATGAATCGCGAGCCCGCCTCCGTGGACGCCATCCGTCTTCTGCGGGACTTCATCGCCTGGGAGCCCCGGAACCTCCTGAGAAAGCGTGCAAGAGCCATCGTCGCCCGCATGGAGGAGGAGGCCGACCGGTTGGACCTGCAGCCGGATTCCGGCGTCGCGTGAGCCCGCCATCTTGCCCGCCGGCTCCGGCTGCCCGACCTTATGGGCCGTCCGACGTCGATCGGGCGGGGAGTCTCATGGCCACCCCGGTGTCGATGGTCGGCCCCGGGAGTGTTCCGGGGCGGGATGCGCACTCGCTGCGGAAGGCACGGGGAATGCCGTTCTTGAAACCCAGAGTCTCGGGAGGTAGAGTCGACCGATGTCGATGATCAACTACGCCTCCCGCGAGATCAACTGCAAGATCGTCTATTACGGTACGGGTCTCGGAGGCAAGACGACGAACCTGGAGTACATCTACTCCAGGGTGAACCCCGAGACCAAGGGCAAGATGATCTCGCTCGCGACGGAGACCGAGCGTACCCTCTTCTTCGACTTCCTCCCGATCGATCTGGGCGAGATCCGTGGCTTCAAGACCCGATTCCATCTGTACACGGTCCCGGGGCAGGTGTACTACAACGCCAGCCGTCGCCTCATCCTCAAGGGTGTGGACGGAATCATCTTCGTGGCCGACTCGCAGGCCACGCGTGCCGAGGCCAACATCGAGGCGATGCACAATCTGTACGAGAACCTCGAGAGCTACGGGTACGACGCCGACGAGATCCCGTTCTCCATCCAGTACAACAAACGGGACATGACCAACATCCTGCCCGTCGAGGAGCTCCGCGCCCAGATCAATCCCATGGGCGTACCGGATTTCGAGGGTGTGGCCATCGAAGGGAAGGGCGTCTTCGAGACGCTCTCCAGCGTGAGCAAGATGGTCGTGAAAGCCCTCAGCTAACGGATCTCAGTGTGGTCTTCCATGAGTTCGCGAGGTACCGTGAGCGTCGGGGCGCCGGATCGTTCGAGGCACGAGAACGAGGAACAGCAGCGCTGATGCGAGGAGGAGCGACGGGGCAGGGCTGGCTGGATCGGCGCTCGAGCGCCCGAGACACTTCTGGAACACCACACTAGGAGGCAGTCGTGCGGGGGAGCCGGCTGACCCTCCCGAACGCGATCACCGTCGCCCGTATCGTCGCCTGCCCGGTCATCTTCTTCATGGCGATGGCTCCGGGCATCGGCATGCGGTTGGGCGCTTTCTTCCTCTTCGTGGTGGCTGGGTTGTCCGACGTGTGGGACGGGCATCTGGCGCGCAAGTACGGTTGGATCACCAACCTCGGCAAGCTTCTCGACCCCCTTGCCGACAAGCTTCTGTTGGCGGCCACCTTCATTCCCTTCTACCTGATCTCACACCGAGGCACGGAGACCGGGCTCATCCCGTGGTGGGGCGAGCTCCCCATGTGGGTGATGATCGTCGTTTTCGGGCGTGAGATCCTGATCACGGTGTTCCGGAGCTATGCGGTGGGGCGAGGGGTGGTCATCGCGGCCGGGATCACCGGCAAGCGCAAGGCGCTCTTCCAGTCGCTGTTTTCCGGCGGCCTTCTCCTCTGGTACCCCGTGCGGATGTTCGCGGAAGCCCGAGGTTGGACGGGGACCCTGTGGACCTTCTGGCGCCACTTTCACGGCGCCTGGGTGGGCATCACCCTCGCCGTGGCGCTGGTCTTGAGCGTGTACTCGATGCTGGACTACGTCTGGCGATACCGCTCGGTCCTGGGGATCCGGAGCTGACGTGGCGACGAGGCCGGTCGGTAGGGACCCGGAGAGAGGTGTTCCCCGGGCCGTGATCGTCACGGTGGGAGACGAGATCCTCCTGGGTCGGACGGTTGACACCAACGCAGCCTGGCTCGGACGGGAATTGGCGCAGCTGGGGATCCCCGTGACGCGCCGATACACGGTGGCGGACCTCGACGGAGAGATCCGCGGCGCCGTGGCCCAGGCGATGGAGACGGCGGACCTGGTCCTGGTGTCCGGGGGGCTGGGACCTACGCCCGATGACCTTACCCGGGACTCGGTCGCCGGGCTACTCGGTCTCCCGTTGCGCGTCGACGAGAAGCTTCTGGATGCCCTCCGGAGGCGTTTCAGGGAGCGCGGCCTCGACGAGCTCCCTCCCAACAACGTCAGCCAGGCTACGGTGCCCGAGGGGGCGACGACACTGTCGAATCCCCACGGAACCGCCCCGGGACTCGCGATGGAAGCCCGCGGATCTCTCGTAGTCCTCCTTCCCGGGGTACCGCGGGAGCTGCGCGGGATCTTTGCCGAGGGAGTAGTCCCGCTCGTGCGTGCACGTTTCGGACCACGGTTGGTACCGGTCCAGATTCGCGTGATCCATACCACCGGCGTCCCCGAATCACTTCTTGCCCAGCGGGTGGACGAGTATCTGCCCGAGGATACGGGGCCGGTGAGCCTGGCTTTCCTTCCGGACGTGCGCGGGGTCGACCTTCGCTTCACGGCCCGGGGCGTGGGTGCCGAGGAAGCCGAACGTTGGTTCGAACGTCTCGATGAGGCCCTGGGTCCGGCCCTGGGCCCCTGGCGCTTCGAGGCGGCCCAGGGAGACCTTGTAGAGGCCGTGAGCGAGGCCTTGAAGGTGCGGGTCCTCACCCTGGCGGTCGCCGAAAGCTGCACGGGGGGTCTCATTGCCAAGAGACTCACGGACCGACCCGGCTCCTCGGAGATCTTCGCGGGGGCCGTCGTGGCGTACGCGGACGATGCCAAGGTTCGGCACCTCGGCGTGGATCCCGAAGACATCGCCCGCCACGGAGCCGTGTCGGAGACGGTCGCGCTGGCCATGGCGCACGGGGTTGCCGAGCGTTTTGGGGCCGACGCAGGCATCGGAGTGACCGGTGTGGCGGGACCGGGCGGGGGGACGGACGAAAAGCCCGTCGGGACGGTCTGGTATGCGGCGGTCCTCGGGGGGGAGGCCGTGGCGAGGTGTGAGCGCTTTCCGGGAGACCGCGAGACTGTCCGAGAGCGGTCGGCTCAGGCCGCGCTCGCCCTCTTGCTGCGGCTGCTCCAGGAGGACGATGCCTCAGTTCGGTAACGGAGCGCCGAGACGGGCCCCGGGGGGGACTGAACCCTGGGCGTGCATGGTGGTATCTTCAACGGCCGAACTGCCGCCCCACCACACGGGTGGGAACATCGAGGACGGGGGCTCCGTGCCGAGCCAACAAACGACGAAACCATGACCGAAGCTGAATCCAAGACGGAAGAGATGGAGCACCAGGAGGACCAGGGAACGTCCTCCGAGGACTCCGCCGAGACGGAACCGGAATCGGGTGCCGGAACCGATGATGAGGAAATGCCGGATGGAGCCGATCTCGGGCTTCTGGACGAGCAGTTGGAGGCCGAGGGCGAGGCGCTCGGAGCGGCCGAGTTGGACCTGGCGGCCGTGCGGAACGAGTTGGACACCCTCAACGACCGGCACCTCCGCCTCGCGGCCGAGTTCAACAACTACCGCCGGCGGGTGGAGCAGGAACGCCTGGAGGCCTGGGCCCGGGCCCAGGCCGAGCTGGTCGGACGGCTTCTCGACGCTCTGGACGACCTACAGCGGGTCGCGCAACTCGATCTCACGAACGCGACGGTGGAAGCCATCATGGAGGGCGTCGACCTGGTGGAGCGGAAGTTCATGCGCGTGCTGGAGGATTCCGGGGTCGAGATCATCGATCCGGAGGGCGAACCCTTCAATCCGGAGACCATGGAGGCGATGATGCGGGTGCCTGCCGACTCAGACGAGGAGGACGACCAGGTGGCCCAGGTGCTCCAGAAGGGATACGCCCTCAAGGGACAGCTCGTTCGGCCCGCGAGGGTGAGCGTGCACAAGAAGGACTGACGTCCCATGGCAGGCGCGAAGAAGGACTACTACGAGCTCCTGGGAATTTCCGAGAAGGCGACTCCGGACCAGATCAAGAAGGCCTACCGGAAGCTGGCCAAGCAGTACCATCCAGATGCCAATCCGGACAATCCGTCGGCTGCCGATCGGTTCAAGGAGATCGGCGAGGCCTACTCGGTGCTGTCGGACCCGGACAAGCGGAAGCAGTACGACAACATGCGCCGGCTGGGCGCGTTCGGCTTCGGACGTGGATCTGGGACGTCCCGCGGACCACGACCCGGAGGGGGCGGCATCGATGCGGAGCCCGGCTTCTCCTTCGACGACCTGCAGGGCGGCTTCGGCAACATCTCCGACCTGTTCAGCTCCCTGTTCGATCTCGGCAAGAAAGGGGGAGGGACCCCGGGGGGAGCCCGTCACGGCCCCGAGCGGGGCCAGAACGTCGAGTATGTGGTCGAGATCCCGTTTCTGACGGCGACACGGGGAGGTCGGATCTCCGTGGACGTCTCGATTACCGAAGAGTGCGCCACTTGCCACGGGAGCGGCGCCAAGCCAGGCACTGACCTGAAGCGATGCACCGAGTGCGGCGGGACCGGCCATGTGTCCTTCGGCCAGGGAGGGTTCGCGGTCAAACGTCCCTGCCCGGCGTGCTTCGGTCGTGGGATGCTGCCTGTGACGCCGTGCCGTTCCTGCGACGGACGGGGCTCGGTACGCCAGAAACGGAAGATCCAGATCTCGGTGCCCAAGGGCGTCGAGTCGGGATCCAAGGTGCGCCTCTCCGGCCAGGGCGAGCGAGGCAGGGCGGGGGGCACGCCGGGTGATCTCATCATCACGTTCAAGGTGCAGCCCCATCGGTTCTTCCGTCGCGAGGGGCTGGACGTCTACGTGAGCGTACCGATCAACATCGTCCAGGCGACGCTCGGCTCGAAGATCCGGGTGCGCACGATCTCCGGGAAGAAGGTGGTGCTCACCTTGCCACCGGGCACACAGTCGGGCACGAAGTTCCGGCTACGGGGCCAGGGGGTGGAGAAGGGTGACCGTGTCGGTGACCAGTACGTCGAGGTCAGGGTCGAGGTCCCGGACAAGCTGAGCGATGAGGAACGGAAACGAATGGAGGAATTCGCCTCGTCCGCAGGCTTAAAGCATTAGGTCCGAAAGACTGTCGCAAGTCCTACAGTGACAGTACGTTAGTCTCATATGTCCATTCGTTCGCCCTCCCGGACCGGGCGAGCGCTCGGACGATGCGTCCGCCTCCGAGGACCCGCGCTCCGTCGAACACGACGGCCGACTGACCCGGTGTCACGGCTCGCTGAGGCTCCACGAGCGCCAAGCAGAGGGTGTCCGCGCCCCCGACGACGTGGGCCGGCACGTCGGGCGCGCGATGCCGGAGCTGTACCCGCACCTCGCTTCCCACCCCGGGCCGATCGGTCAGCCAGTTGAGCTCGGAGACCTCCACGGCCGCGCTGTAGAGATCTTCGTGCGTGCCCACCACCACCTGCCGGCTCTCGGGCCGGATCTCCAGAACGAACATGGGTTCGGAGAAGCCACCGCCGAGGCCCTTGCGCTGACCGACGGTGAACCCGGCGTATCCCCCGTGCTCGCCCACGACATTGCCGTCGCGGTCGACGAGGAGCCCTGGCTCGAGGGCCGGGTGGACCGCTCCGAGCTTTCGCCGGAGCAGATCCCTGTAGTCGCCTGTCGGAACGAAGCAGATCTCCTGGGACTCCGGCTTGTCGGCGGTTACGAGGGCGAGACTGCGCGCACGCTCCCGCACTTCCGACTTCGTAAGGGCGCCCAGGGGAAAGCGAAGTCGAGGGAGCATCTCCCGCGGGAGGCCCCAGAGGAAATAGGCCTGGTCCTTGTCGGTGTCGAGACCGCGTAGCAAGGCCGAATCCTGCGGCGTGTGCTCCATACGCACGTAATGGCCCGAGGCGATGGCGTCACAGCCCAGAAGCCGCCCGCGTTCTAGCAGGTCCCGGAACTTCGTATTCGCGTTGCACCGGACGCACGGGTTCGGAGTGCGCCCGAGGGCGTATTCCGACACGAAATCGTCGATGACGTCGCGGGTGAACTCCTCCTCGACGTCGAACACGTAGTGCGCAATACCGAGGCTCTCGGCGACGCGCCGGGCATCGGCGATGCCGTCGAGCCCGCAGCACGTCTTGCCGTGACCGGGCACGTCCGAGTAGCAGAAGGTCTTCATGGTCACGCCGACCACATCGTGGCCCTCCTCGACGAGGAGCGCTGCCGCCACCGAGGAGTCCACGCCTCCCGACATGGCCACCAGGATCCGGCTCACTGCCGGGCTCCGACGGCCTTGAGCCGTTCCACCACCCCGCAGGTCACGTCCACCGCCCGCTGGACATCGGAAGCGCCGGTGGTGCGCCCGAGGGAGAACCGCACGGTCGAGCGCGTGTCGTCCGCTCCGTAGAGTGCTCGGATGACGTGGCTGCCTCCCGTGCTGCCGCTGTTGCACGCCGAGCCGCCGGAGACCGCGATTCCCTCGAGGTCGAGGGCCGCAAGCAGCGCCTGCCCATCGATGCCGTCGATTCCGACGCTGGTGATGTGGGGCGCCCGCGGCGCCCCACCGGCGTTCGCGCGGGCGTCGGAGATGCCGCCGAGCAGACCCTCCTCCAGTCGGCTCCTGAGCCCGTCGAGTCGCGCGGCCTCGGACTCCCTCTCCCGGACTGCGAGCTCCAGCGCGGTTGCGACACCCACGGCCCCAGCCACATCCTCGGTGCCCGGGCGAAGGCCGCGCTCCTGACCGCCCCCGTGAACGAGTGGATCCAGGCGCACACCCGAGCGGACGAAGAGGACCCCAGTTCCCTTCGGACCCGAGATCTTGTGGCCCGTGAGGGTCAGCAGCCCCACCGGGACCTCGTCCACACGGACCGGCACCTTGCCTACCGCCTGCACCGCGTCGGTATGCAGGGGAATGCCGGCCTCGGTGGCTCGCAACGCGGCGTCTCGCACCGGAAGGACGATTCCCGTCTCGTTGTTGACCCACATGAGCGAGACGACGGCCGGCCCGTCCTCCAGGGCTCGGGCCATCAGGTCGAGATCGAGTGACCCTTCCGCGGACACTGGGAGCGTGACGAGTCGGCCGACGCCGCGAGCCGTGGCCTGGGCGGCAGCCTCGAGCACGGCCTTGTGCTCAATCGAGCTCAGGACCACTCCCCCGGGGGTATCCTGGCCACGAGCCCAACTCACGCGCCCGCGAACGGCCAGGTTGTCCGACTCCGTACCACCCCGGACGAAGTGGATCTCGGAAGGTCGGGCGCCGAGCGCCAAGGCCACCCGGGCACGTGCCTCCTCGAGCGCAGCCGACGCCTCACGACCCCATCGATGGGTGCTCGAAGGGTTGCCGAACCGCTCGGCGAGGAAGGGCGCCATGGCCGTGCGCACCTCCTCCCGCATCGGGGTCGTGGCCGCGTGATCGAGGTAGATGCCTTCCATCGGTGATCTCGGTTTCCCTGGTTCGTGAGGATCCATAAGTTAACGAGCAGGGGAGGGGCGCCCCACCCGCCCTCCGAACGTCCTTCAAGGTTCGTTCTTCCCAGGTACCACCGCGGCCCGGACCATGATCCACACCCCACCGCCATTTCCGGACGGACAACCGCCTCACTTCCGCTCGACGGTCCACGGTACGGTGTTCGCCGGGCGCGATCGGTACCTTAAGGCGGTCGGTGAAGGGGATCCGCTGAGGTTGGTGGCCGATCCTCCGGGGCAGGACGACCCGGAAGTGTGGGTGCACCTTCCATCGGGGGAGCCGATCGGGCATCTCCCCCCGGA
Organism: uncultured Gemmatimonadales bacterium; assembly: GCA_963751265.1. Classification (GTDB taxonomy): domain Bacteria; phylum Gemmatimonadota; class Gemmatimonadetes; order Longimicrobiales; family Gaopeijiaceae; genus SZUA-318. The sequence continues at coordinate 132,954 of CAVVTU010000021.1, forward strand.
GATCTGCCGGTGGCTCTGGCCGTGGATCAGCGGCGGAGGAATCGCCGAGGCGCGGGCCTTGCGGGTGCGCGGCTCCGACGTGCCGTCGTGGCGCAGGGTGGTCCTCGAGGTGTCTTGCCGCACCTGCTAGAACGTCGGCACGTCCATGTCGGAGAGGGCTCCGACGGCCAGCGCTTCATCCATCCGGAAGGGCTCTCCGTACGCTACGCGAATGAGCGATCCGTAGTGGGCCGCCTGGACGCGGATCTGGTCCATGAGCGGACGGTTTCCACCGGGAAACACCTCCCCCGCCTGCGTGACCCCCGGAAATTGTGAGGCATAGGCGGAAATGGCGTCGAGCTTCCGGTCGATCTGCCCGGTGATGTCGACCACCACGTCGGGGGGGCCGGCATCCTCCCGGAACGCGGTGGCGTAGACCAGCTTCCGTGGCCGGAACGGCTCGCCCGCGGCCTCGAAGTTCTTGAGGCCGGCAAGGAAACAAGCGTCACGCACGAGCTCGGCGGCGATCCGATGATCCCGGTGCCGCCCGATCTTCCAATGCGTCACCACCAGCTTCGGACGGAGCGCCCGCAGGTGCTCCACCACGGTCCGGCGGCTGGCGTCGTCGTTCTCCAGATGGGAGTCCGTGAGGCCCGCGCACCGCCGCACGGCCAGTCCCATGATCTCCGCCGCGCGCTCGGCCTCTCTTGCGCGGATCTGCGCCGTTCCGCGCGAGCCCCCCTCTCCGGCGGTGAGGTCGAGGACGCCCACGCGTCGACCCCCCTCCGCGTCCTTGCTGAGCGCCCCTCCGCACAACAGCGCCGCGTCGTCGGGGTGGGCCATGATGGCCAGAACGTCAAGCTCGCGGGACTCCGTCACATCGACCTCTCTCGTTGGGTCTCCGTTCTCACTCGTGCCCGAGGGCGACGACCGGGTCCAAGCGGCTGGCCCGGTAGGCCGGCAGGAGTCCGAACAGCATCCCGGTCAGCGCGGCCATGGCCAGCGCCGCGAGCACGGCCCAGAGCGGGATCCGGGCGGGCAGGGGCGTCCAGTGGGCCACGGCGGCCGCCAGACCCCAGCCACCCAGCATACCCAGGGCGGCCCCGATCGCGGTCAGGACCGAGGCTTCCACGAGGAATTGCCAAAGGATCTCCCGCCGGGTCGCTCCCACGGCCTTTCGTATGCCGATCTCGCGCGTCCGCTCCGTCACGGAGATGAGCATGATCCCGATGACACCGACGCCACCCACGAGCAGGCCCGCCGAAGACAGCGCGAGCATGACGAGGAAGAACACCCCGGTCAGGTTGTTGAACATCTCCATGATCTGGGCAGAAGCAAGGAGCGCGAAGTTGTTCTCCTCACGGGGTCCGAGGCCCCTCATGGTGCGCAGTGCGGCGATCACCTCGTCCTGCGCTGCGCCCATGCTCACGGAGTCCTTCGGGACCACGAAGATCTGAGCTTGCCAGTCCGATTGGCGCAGTCGCCGCTTGGCGGCCGTATAGGGGAAGATCGCGAAGAACTTGACCGCGCTGCTGAAGATGTTGGGCTCCTGTTCGAACACGCCCAGCACCGTGAATGACTCCAGAGTGCCTCGGAACACGCTACCCACCCGGATGTGCCGGCCGATGGGATCTCTTTGCCCGAAGAGCTCCTCCGCCAGCGCGTCCGAGATCACCACGAGCGGCCGGTTCTCTCGAACCTCGGCCGGGGTGAAGTCCCGGCCCGCGATGAAATCGCCCTGGGAGTAGGCGGGCCACCCCGACGAATAACCCTGGGCGTTCACCCCCTTCACGTTGTGGCCTTCGTAGTCGAAGTCGACCTGGAACCCGAAGTTGTACAGCGCTTCGTATATGCCGGGGAGACGTGCGATCTGCTCGGCTTCCAACGGCTTGATCTGGGGCTTGTTCCACCAGGGTGGCCGTCCGTCGCCTTCGTTCACGCGTACCGCGGTGAAGTCGAAGCGGCTGACGATGAAGTTGTTCGGGCCCGCCGACTGGAAGGCCTCCATGACGCTGGACCGGATGCCTGTGATGAGGGCCGCCATGGCCACGACGACCGACACACCGACGGCCACCCCGAGGATCGTGAGGGACGAGCGTACCCAGTTGGCCCTGAGGGCGTCCCAGGCAATCAGGAGCCCCTCGTGGATGGCGAGCAGGCCGGACCAGCCGTCTCGGCGCACGTCGTCACTCATAGCGCAGTGCGTCGACGGGGTTGAGCTTCGAAGCCCGGGCGGCCGGATAGACGCCCGCCAGGATGCCCACGGTGAGCCCCAGCCCGACTCCGAGGGAGATCCAGCCGACGCTCACCGCGGCCGGGAGGGGCGAAACGGCGGCCACGATCCACGCTACCCCGAGGCCGGCCAGCACCCCCAGGATGGCCCCGACGGTCGAGAGTGTCGCCGACTCGATCAGAACCTGCGTCAGGATGTCGCGCCGGCGTGCCCCGATGGCCTTGCGTACGCCGATCTCGCGCGTGCGCTCCATGACCGAGACGAGCATGATGTTCATGATGACGATGCCACCGACCACCAGCGAGATGGCCACGAGCCCGGGCAGCGCCGTGAAGAGGATCTTGGAGATCTTGTTCCAGAAGCTGATCGCCTCTTCCGCGGTCTCCACCGAGAAGTCCTCGGCTTCGGTCGGACGCAGGCGGTGCCGCGCTCTCATGATGCCCTCTACCTCTCCCTCGGCTTCCACGAGGCGGTCGGGGTCCAGAGTCTGGATGATGATCTGATCGACTACCCCGTGCGGGTTGGTGATCGACTGGATCGGAGAGCGAGCCGGCGCGACCGCCCAGTTGTCCAGCGACTGGCCGAACAGAGATCCTCTCTTCTCGAGAATGCCGATCACGCGGTACGGGAAGCCCCGGATCCGCAAGGTTCGGCCGAGGGGATCGAGATCTTCGAAGACCTTCTCGGCCGTCTCGGAGCCGATCACCACGACCGGAGCACCCGCCTTGGCCTCCTGCGGCGTGAAGATGCGACCTCGCGTGATCTTGAGGTCGCGGATCTGGAAGATCTCGGGGGAGGCGCCCTCCACGACGATCCCCGTGACGGAGCGACCATTGTCGCCTTCACCGCTCGACGACGTGGTACTCTCCACCGCCACGCGCGACGGAACGTCGAGTTGCTCCCGGATGGCGTCGGCGTCTGCGTAGTGCATACGCGGGCGCCGCATGCGTGCCCGCCAGTCCTCCTCGTTGGTGTTGATGTTGACGCTGGGCCAGCGGCGCACGGTGATGGTGTTCACGCCGAACACCTGCGACGTGAAGTCCTCCCGGACGTAGCGGTCCATCCCCTCCACGACGGTCACCACGACGATCAGGAACATGACGCCCAGGATCACGCCGAGCAGGCTGAAGAAGGACTTCAGCTTCTGACTGCGGATCTGCGTCATCGCCAGGACGACGCCCTCCCACCAGTTCATGATCCGCTTCCTACGATTCGGTGACCGTGGAGCCTTCGACGCGCTTGACCGCGTCGCCGTCCTTGAGCTCGCGTATCCTCTGATACGGACCCGCAACCACGGTATCCCCTGCGGTGATGCCGGAGAGGATCTCGAAGTACTCCCGGCCGGTGATGCCCACTTCGACGGGCTGGAACGTGACTTTGCCGCCGTGCACTACGAAGACGCCTTCGGTGTCGGCGGCGGCGGCCCCGTCCGTGGTGGCGTCCGTGCCGGCGTTGGCAGAGTCCGCCTTGGTCGAATCCGATCGCTCCTTTACCGTCAGCGCGATGATCGGCACGGCCAACGCCTGCTTCCGGGTCGCGGTCACGATCTCTGCCGTGGCCGAGAGATCCGGGCGGAGGGGCGCGTCGGTGGAATCCAGCGTGATGACCACCTCGAAGTCGATGGCGGCCTGCTGTCCGGAGGTCTGCTCGGACGGCGGGTGGATGGCGGAGTTGCCGATCTCGGTGACCTTGCCCGTGAAGGTGCGTTCCGGGAACGCGTCGATCCGCAGGGTTGCGCTGTCACCGAGCGCGATCTCCGGCACGTCGGTCTCGTCGACCTGCATGACCGCTTCGACCACCGAGAGGTCGGAGACCGAGAGGATCAGGCTGCCCGGGTTGTTCATCGTTCCGATGATCACGGTCTCGCCCTCGTCCACGTTGAGGCGGGTGACCTTTCCGGAGATCGGTGCGGTTATGACCGTCTTGGAGAGCATGTCCTCGGCTTCGTCCAGCTGTGCCTTCGACTGGGAGACCCCGTACTCCGCGGCCTCGAGCGTCGCCTTGGCCACGTCCAGCGTCGTTCGCGCATCGTCGATCTGCTGGGCGCTGACGAGGAGGGAATCGCGACTCCCGAGCTTGAGCAGCCGGTCGAGATCGCGCTGGGCCCGGAGCAGGTTGGCCTTTTGCTGGGCCTCTTGAGCACGGCTCTGCGAGAGCGCGGCCGCCGCCCGGGACCGCGACGCCTGGTACTGGGCCGGGTCCAGCCGCAGCAGCACCTGGCCGGCATGGACGTTGTCGCCTTCCTTCACCTCGACGCTGGCCACCTTGGCCGAGACGTCCGAGCTGATGTCCACGTTGCGCCGCGCACGGATGTTGCCGCTCGCCGTGACGATCTGGACGAGGTCGCGCCGGGCCACCTCCTCCATGCGCACGTCGATGCCCTTCTCGCGGGCCCGGGTCACGCTGAGGGCCGCGGCCGAACCGAGGACCACGACGGCGAGAATTCCTATGATGACCTTCGTTCGGGTCTGCATCTTGGGTGCCGTTGCCCTTGCCTGATCGTCAGTCTCTGAGGGAGGCGCCTACGAGCGTCTCCAGGTTGGTCACCGCGTCATGGTACGCGTACACGGCTGCGATCCGATCGCGATCCGCCTGCACCTTGACGGTCTGTGCGTCCACGAGTTCCAGGAAGGTGATACTGCCCACCTGGTAGCGCTCTCTGGCCAGACGGAGCTGCTCGGCGGCGAGCTGCTGGTTGCGCTCTTCCAGGAGCGCGCTCTGATAGGCCGTCAGGACGTTGGACAGCCCCACGGAGAGGTCGCCCCGCAGAGAGAGCTCCTCCTGTCGCACCTGCTGGGCCGCGTCCTGCCTCTGGAGCTTCGCCGCTTCCAGGTTCCGTTGTCTCGAGAGTCCCTGGAAGATGGGGATGCTGAGGCCGACGCTCACGCTGAAGGGCGACTTCTGGAAGTCGAAGGGGAACTGATCGTTCTGGTTGATGATGGCCTGACGTTGCGCATCCGTGAACGCGTATTGCGTGCAGTCCCTCAACGGCAGGGGGTCGGCCAGGCGCGAGTAGATGTCGTTGGTGGCCACACATTGGGCGACCGACTGCGACACCTGGGCCTGCGCCTGCGCGAGCTGAAGGTTCGTGTTGCTCGCCTCGCGCGTGAATCCCGACAGGCCGGTGCTGATCGAGAGCGTTGGGTAGTAGGCCGAACGCGCGGAGCGCACCCCGATGTCCGCCGCCTCCCTCGTTGAGCGGCGGGCCTGCAGCGTCGGATTGTTGGCGAGCGCATCCTGGTAGAGCTCCTCCATGGTCCAGGCGGGCTCGCTCAGCTCGAAGTTCGTTGAAAGCGTCAGGTCATCACGATCACCCGAGATGCCCATCTGCTGCAGGAGCCGTATGCGTGCCGTGGTGAACGCGTTCTTCGCCTGAAGGAGTGTCACGTTGGCGCGTCCCACCTGCACCTGGGCCTGACCGACGTCGATGGCGGTCGCGGCGCCCACCTCCCGGCGTCCCTGCGCCAACCGGAGATTGAGCTGCGCGTTATCGAGCTGCTGCTGAGCCAGGGTGACGCCCTCCTGCTGTCGAAGGACATCCAGATAGCCTGTCGTGACCCGGGAGACCAGCGTCGCCTCGGCCACCTTGATGTTGGCCGTGGTGGCGCGTCTGGAGGCGTTGGCCTGGGAGGGTGCCAGGATGTTGGACCAGCTCAGACTGTAGTTGAGTGAGAGCCGGTAGCTCGACGTGTAGTACGAAGGCAGATTGCCGAAGCCGAGGTCTCCCAGCGTGATGGCGCCGAACTGCTGATTGCCCGGTCCCTGCCAGCTTGCCGTGGAGCTGGCCGACGCGGTGGGCAGGAGCTGGCCCCAGGCCTGGCGAACGTCCCAGTCCGCCAGGTCGCTGTCGTTCGTGGACTGGAGGTAGGTGGGGTTGTTCCGGCGCGCGATGGAAAGGGCTTCGTCCAGGGTGAGGTTGGACGGCACCGGCTCCTGCGCACCGGCTCCCGTAGCAGCAAGGGCCAGCCAGGAGGCCAGCGCGAACACACGAATCCTCATCCTCACGAGCTCCGTCGATATGTGCGGTGGGACGGCCGGGTCGGGCATTCGACCGTACGCAGGGGAGGGCCTGTGGGTTTCGGCTCGTCGGTCCCTACCGGCGGGGGCCCGCGGGCGCTTCTCCCGGCGGGCCGCCTTCCCACCCGATCCGGTAGGGATTCGGGGTCGAGCGCCTCGAGTCGACGAGTGGATCATCTGTTCGAGTACGTGGTCACCCCTGCCGTTCTTCAATCCTATCCGAACGCGGGGTGCCTGGCACCTTCCGGAAAACTAACGATAAGGGGGGGAACACCAAGGGAGGCCATCACCGTTCCCTTGGGCGGGTGGATGCGACGACGGGTCAGACCTCGGCGTTGGAGGTCGCTGCCGCGGCGCTCCTCCGCGACTCGTCAGCCGACCAGATCCTGCCGCTCGGCCACGTAGCCCCGTGAGGGGACTTCCACGCGGAGCACCCGCCCCTGGCGGTCGAACCAGACGATCCGCTGGTCGTCGCCCGCGGAGAAGGTGACCTTGCGGGCCTGGACCGTGGTCTGGTTGAGTGTCAGCTCCTCGTCACTCACCGACGAGGCTACGAATTGGAACTGACGGCGGGTGCGGGGCTCAATGACGAAGGCGCGTCCTCCCTGGGGTACGTTCCTCAAGAAGTAGTACTGGTGCGCGACGTCCTCCTCCACAATCCGCGTCTTGGGCCGCGCGAGGAACTCGTGCTCTTCTTCGCCCGCCCGTGACCGGATGACCGAGACGTATCGGTTACCCGCCAGGGTCAGGCGCAGCTCCATCGACTCTGCGCCGGAGACCTTCAGCTGGTACTTCGAGGCCGTCCCGTCCAGGCCCGCGGCTTCCAGAAGCGGGCGGATCTCGCTCGTTCCGTCCGGGAGCGTGAGCTTCACGATACCGTGCGCGATGACGGTTCCCTCGTTGCCCGCGGCGGCCTGCTGAATGGAGAAGGTCTCGGTTCCCGCTTCCTTACCATGCACGGCGAGCGCGAAGGTGCCTTCGTCCACCATCACGCTCTGCGCGGTGGCGGATCCGCCGCACATCAGCATGGCGAGCAGGGTCAGTGCGTAGGGGAGGGGCCGGGCCATGAGCAAGCTCGTCTCCGGAAATCGCGGTGCGCCGATGCGTGTCACCGGCGTTGTGAATCCTACCCCCTCGAGGAGCTGGCGTTCGCTCCGATCACGGCCGCGAGCGTGTCGAGGTACCTCCTGAAGACCGCACGGCCCTTCTCGGCCGAGCCACGCGAAGCATGACCCAGCACGCCGCGGGACTCGGGCGGGGGTGTCGGCACCCTTCCCCGGGTGTATTTTCGAAGCGCCCGGGCCTCCGGAATGAAGTCCGTGGCCTTCTCCAGCCGGACGCGCTCCGGGGCCAGATGCAGCAGCAGGGAGGTTTCGAGCTCGCCGCCATGCTCTTTTTCGGGGTCCCCTTCCAGCAGGTCGGATACGTCGATCTGGAAGAGGTCGTACACGGTGGTCAGGGAGGTGTCCGTGAGGGCCATGAGGAGGGCCTCCAGGTGAGGCTCGAAGCGATGCGCCGTCACGATGATGAACTCGGTGACTCCGTGGTCTTCCCACCGTGCCAGGAGCTCGTTCACCGCCCGATGGAACGTCTTTCGACGAAGTCCGGCGGTGCCGGCGAAGGGACCCCCGCCCACGGCCACGCCGTAGAAGAATGCCGGCGCCCTGAGGACAGCCAGTTGCTCCGAGAGCTCGGCGGCCACGCGTTCCGCGATGAGGACGTTGGCCCCGAGCGGGAGGTGCGGTCCGTGCTGCTCGAGCGCGCCCACCGGAAAGATGAGCCGGGGCTCCCGGGCCAGGATGCGGCCGACCTCGGGCCAACTGAGCTGGTCCAACGCGTATGAGATCACCCTTGAAAGCCTCCGGCTCGTGGAGCCACGCTGCCGCGTCAGCCGGCTGGCTCGGGCCCTGGCTTGGCGTTGGTGCCCTCGGGCTCTGGGCAACCGCGCCGACCGGCGCTCCGTTGGTGCTGGCGGCGGCGGGCGTTGCGGTGGCCGCGGCGTGGAATCGGCGATCGAGCCGCACCTGGGCCGCCGGCGTCGTCGTCCTCCTGCTCGGCATCCTGGCGGGATTCGTGGCGAACCGCCAGGTCCGCACGCTACGGTCCGACTGGAACGGCTACTGGGAGAAGCGCGAGGCGAGCGTGGGCGAGCAACTCGATCGCGCGCTCACGAATCGGCTCGACGCGGGCGAGGCGGCGGCGGATGCGTTGGCCGCCGAGGCGGCCGATACCGCCTTCCTCCAGAACCCCGATGCCATCGCGAGGCTGCGTCGGAGCTTCGGCGTGACGGCGGTCGCACTGTACGACGGCGAGGGCCGCCTCGTCGCGTGGAGCGGTTCACACCACGGCCGGGTCCCAGAGGCGGTGCAGCGTGGGCGCCGGCGGTATGCGTACAGCGACCTACCCCTTTTCGGGTACCTGTACGTGACCGCGCCGGCCGGTGCGGGAACGGCGATGGCAGCTTTGCTTCTGCGAACCGACCTTCCGTGGGAGGTCGATGCCGACGCGGCGGATTTCGCCACGGAGTTCCGCCGCGAGGTAGGGGAGGGGATCCGGATCGTGAGGGGTCCGGTGCCGGAGGAGACAGGTGGGTGGGATCTCCATCTTGGGGATCAGATCCTCTTCACCGTGGTTCCCGAGCGTCCCTCTCAGTCGGCGAGGATCGCCGAGACGCTCGATCGGTGGCGTGGGGTCGTCGCCGTCGCGGCCGTCGTCTCCTGGCTGCTGCTCGCTTGGGGAGGGGCGGCGCGTCTCGCGGCGGCGTCCACCGCGTCCCTGACCCTGCTGCTCCTGGCCGGGGCCCTGCCTCTGGACCGGATCGCGAAGTTGGCGCCGTTGTTCGATCGGAGTCTCTTTTCCCTGCCTGGACCCGTGCCTATTTCCCTCGGCCGGGTGGGACTTCTCTCCCTCGCGGCCGTGACCGCCATCGCCGTCGCGCCGCGTCCACGCATCCGGCTTCCGGCCTGGGTCGCGGGTGCGGTGGCGGCGCTGGTGCTGCCGTTCCTCCTCGCGTGGATCCACGGGGGGACCGCGGCGGGAGCTCTGGCCGGAGGGCAGCTTTCCTGGGTGGTGTATCAGGCCGTCGCCGTGCTCCTGAGCTCGATTCTGGTGGGTACGCTCCTCGTACTCTCCCGAGGTGGGCGAAGGCGTGGGATGCTGGCCCCGGCGGGCGTTGTTCTCGGGTTTCTCGTCGGACTGGGCAGTGCCGTCTTCATGTGGAGGGCGGCTTCCGCGCCGGTGTGGTGGCCGGCGCTCTCGGGCGTGCCTGTCGGCATCGTCGCCGCCTCCATGGGCTCGTGGCGCGGCTGGCAGCGCCCTCTGGCTGCCTGGACCCTGGCCAGTCTGTTGGCCGGGGCGGTTGCCATACCAGCCGCCTGGGGAGACCGGGTCGAGGCTCGCATGGAGCTCGGCGTCGAGCGCCTTCACGAGGTTTCGGCCGAGGAAGATCCGCAGGTGGCCCGGGCCCTCTTCCACCTGGGTAGTGAGGCCGAACGCCTGGACCAGGGGGGTCGCTCCGGGGCCGATCTCCTCTGGGCCGCGTGGCGCAGCAGCGGTTTGGCGGAGCTGGGACAGCCGCTTTGGCTCACCCTCTGGTCTACCGCGGGAATCCCCCTGGAAGAGCTGAGGGTGGGCGTTCAGCCCGATCGCCCGGCGCTGGCGACGCAGGTCGTGGAGGAGGACGGTGGGATCGACCACCCTAAGGTGATCCGTTACGATCGCGACGACGCGCGTTATGTCCTGGTCGCGCCGCTCGCCACGAGCGTGCTCACGGTCGTTGCCCCGCCGTTCGCGAACCCGGTCGTGTCTTCGCCCCTGGATCCACTCCTGGAGGGTGGAAGATCCGGCACGTCCCCGGGCTCGCTCACCCTCATCCCCATCACCACGGGCTCCTCGGATCTGCCGGACTCGCTGATCTGGCGCCGTATCGGGGCGGGCTGGCAGGCCGAACTGCCGGTGCGGTATCCGAACGCCACCTATCACGCCCACTATGCGGTCGACCTGCCGAGCTCTCTGCTCGCCGTCGCTCGGGAGACGCTCCTGCTCCTGCTCGACATGGTGCTGTTCATGACGTTCTGGCTGGGGGGTCGGGCACTCCTCCGCGACATCGCTCCTCCGGAGATGCGTTGGAGTGGCCTGGTGATCTCGTTCCGGTCGAGGGTCACCCTGGCGCTGTTCGGGTTCTTCGTGCTGGCGATCGGGATCTTCGGGACACTTGCGTACCGCACCATCGACGGAGCCTCCCACCGAGCTGCCCGGGTCCTGGCCGAGCGAGTGGTGGAGGACGCCTCGCGGTGGTACCTGCAGGTCGGTGGCGAGGTGAACCTGCTTGCCCGCAGGGTCGGTGCCGAGCTCCTGGAGTACAGGGGTGGCGCGCTGAGGGACGCTTCGGTCGAGGAGCTGGTGCAGCTCGGCGTGTACGAGGGGTGGGTGCCGTACGCCACGCATCGAGTCCTGGACGCCCGAGAGCGGATGGGCGACTTCACCGAGACATTCCTCGGCGACTGGGCCTACGTGGCGGCCTACCGGCGTCTTCCCGACGGTGACGTTCTCGCGGCCCAGGTCCCGCTGCAGGCGGGGGCCACGGCCATCCGCACGTCGGACCTGGCCGAGCTGCTCGGGTTCGCTCTGATTGTCGGGGCGGCCCTCTCGCTCGCTCTGGCGCTCCTCGTGGGTCGTACACTCACGCGACCCATTCAGGCGCTCCAGGTCGCATCGGAGCGGGTCGGGGCGGGCAATCTCGGGCTGCGCCTGCCGGAGGGCAGGGCGGATGAGTTCGGGGCCGTCTTCCGGGCGTTCAACCGGATGGTGGGACGAGTGAGAAGAGCCCGTCGACAGTTGGTGCGCACGTCTCGCCGGACCCGTGCCATCATGGAAGAAGCCGCGGTGGGGATGGTGGCTCTCGACTCGGCTGGGCGCGTGACGCTGGTGAACCCGCGCGCAGAGGCTCTCCTCGAGGCACAGATTCCCGCCGGAGCACCGCTCGAGGTGGCCGGCAAGCTCGGGGTGGAGCTGTCGGGCTGGATTTCCTCGTACCTGGACGAGGGTGTGGAAGAGTCGAACGGAGAGCTCCACTCCGGCGAGCGACGATTCCGGGTTCGGGCGCGGCGTCTGGGCGGACGGGGCGCGGTTGTGGCGTTCGAGGACGTCACGGACGAGCTGCGCACGGAACGGGTCCTCGCGTGGGGGGAGATGGCCCGCCAGGTGGCCCACGAAGTCAAGAACCCCCTGACGCCGATCAAGCTGAGTGTCCAGCACATTCGCAGGGCCTGGGAGGACCGCCGTCCGGACTTCGAGAGCATTCTGACCAAGAACGTCGATGCCATGCTCATGGAGATCGACCGGCTGGCGGCCATCGCCCAGAGCTTCTCGCGTTTCGGCGCGCCCTCCGACGCGAGCGCGGAGCCCCTGACCTCGGTCGATCTCCGGGGTGTGGTCCGGGAGGTCCTGGCACTGTACGAAGCCTCGGACGGACCGGTGCGCTTCGAGGGCGACATTCCCGGGGACGTGGCGCCGGTACGAGCGCGCGTGGCGGAGCTCAAGGAGGTGCTGGTCAATCTCCTGGAGAATGCCAGGGACGCCGTGAAGGGTGGCGGGCTTGTCCGGATCGAGGCCAGCCCGGGGACGTGGGGTCACGTCGCGGTCCATGTCGTTGACAACGGTGTGGGCATCCCTCTGGAGCTGCTTCCACAGGTGTTCGAGCCGCAGTTCAGCACCCGTTCCACCGGCACCGGTCTCGGTCTGTCGATCGTGCGCCGGCTGGTGGAGTCGTGGGGAGGGACGTTGAATCTCGAAAGCACGCGCGGGGCGGGCACGAGGGTCAGCCTCTACCTCCAGATCTGGGACGGAGGGACTGCGGAAGGGGGTGGCGACGTCACCCGAGATCCGTCATCTTGAATGTGTTGCAGCGAAGCTTCCCGCCTTCAGCTTCGCTTCCCGTGAGGGACCGTCGGCGGTCCCCACAAGGCATGGATCAAGAACCCCGGCGGAGATGAGGAACTACGCGGCCGAACCCAGATCGACACGCGCCACTCCTGCCATTTCCATTCCTGAAGCGTCCCCTCATCCCAATCGGAAGGTCGACCCCGTGGAGCTCGCCGACTGGATCGAGGGCCGCCTCGACCGACTGAGCTCGAGATGGTGCGAGGAGGTCCGACGTCGAGGCGAAGGGATGCACGCCGAGATCAACGGACTGCTGGACGAGTTCCTCGAGCTCCTCGTGAGCTTCCTGCCGGGCGTGCTCGGTCCCTACCGGGATCAGGTGGATCCAGTCTGGAGGCAGGCGGCGGAGCTGTTCGGAGCCACGGCGGCGCGCAGAGGGCTGGCGGCCGGCGAGGTCATCGAGGAGTTCCAGATCCTCAGGGAGGCGGTCATCCGCCTTCTCTACCAGGAGCCCCCCGTCGCCGGGCGGGCCCGCATGTCCCTCCGCGACGTGCTACGCCTGAACCGGGCGATCGATCGCGGGGTAACCCATGCCAGCGTCGGCCACACCGACGCGCTCTTCTTCTCGCTCTTCGAGGGTTCGGGAATCCCGGACTCACCGCCCCCGGCGGAGCTCGTTCGCGAAGTGAGGGCTCAGCTCGACGCATTTCGCGCGGAGCTCGAGAGCATCCTCGGACGCGTGCCGGGTGCCGGAGGGAAGGGCCCGGAGCAGGGCTGAGATCTCCCGAGCATACATCATCTATCCATCGATATCATGAACCAGAAGACCCCGATCGGGGAGGTCGGTGACCTCCCTCCCGAGGAGTTCCGTCGTGTCGCCCACGAGGCGGTCGACTGGATCGCCGACTACCTTGCGAACGTTGGCGACCTTCCCGTCCAGGCCCGGGTCCGACCCGGAGATGTGCGTGCACGGTTTCCCTCCCGCGCACCCGAGGAAGGAGAGTCGCTCGACAGCGCGCTCGCCACGTGGCGCGACGTCATCGTCCCGGGCGTGACCCACTGGAATCACCCGGGCTTCTTCGGGTACTTCCCCTCCAGCGGGTCGGCTCCCGGGATTCTCGGCGAAATGCTCTCCGCGGCCCTGAACGTCAACGCGATGGTCTGGCGGAGCTCGCCCGCCGCAACGGAGGTCGAGGAGGTTGCGACCGACTGGCTGCGGCAGATGATGGGCCTGCCGGATGGATTCGAGGGGGTGATCAACGACACTGCCTCGAACTCCACGCTCTATGCTCTGGCCACGGCGCGACAGCGCATCTACCCGGACATGCGCGAGAACGGACTCTTCGGCCAGCCACGCGGACGGATCTACGCATCGGACCAGGCACATTCCTCCGTGGAGAAGGCGGTCCTCACCCTGGGGCTCGGAGCCACGTCCTTCCGCGCCATCGAGTCGGACGAGCGGTTCCGGATGCGCCCCGAGGCGCTGCGCGAGGCCCTGGACGAGGACGTATCCGCGGGCATACGCCCGATTGCGGTCGTGGCCACGCTCGGGACCACGTCCACCGCTTCGATGGATCCCATTGCGGAGATCGCTCCGCTGGCCGAGGAGTTCGGCGTGTGGCTCCACGTGGACTCGGCCTACGCCGGATCCGGCGCCGTCGTGCCTGAGCTCAGGGCCCTGTTCTCGGGCTGGGAACGCGCGGACTCGATCGTCGTGAATCCTCACAAGTGGTTCTTCACCCCGTCGGACTGCTCGGTGCTCTTCTGCCGGCATCCGGAGGAATTGGCCGGGGCGTTCTCGCTCGTGCCCGAGTACCTCCGGTCGGCGGAGCAGGGGAGCACGCGCAGCCTCATGAACTACGGGGTGGCGCTCGGCCGCCGCTTCCGCGCGCTGAAGCTCTGGCTGGTGATGCGGACCTTCGGGAGTGCCGGTCTCGCCCGCCGCCTGATGGAGTACGTCCGCATGGCCGACGAGCTGGCCGGGTGGATCGACCGGGCTAAAGGGTGGGAGTGCGTCGCCCCCGCCTCGTTCTCGACGGTGGTCTTCCGCTACGCGCCGGCCGGCATGGGGATCGAAGAGACCAACACCCTGAACCAGAAGATCCTCGACCGGGTGAACGCGTCCGGAGAGGCGTTCCTGACCCACACCGTACTGCGCGGGAAGATGACGATCCGCATGGCCATCGGGAACGTGAAGACGACCCGGGCGCATGTCGCGCGAGCCTGGGAGCTGCTGCAGTCCGCCGCCGAAGAGGTGGCCAGGGCGGCCTGATCGGGAGGAGCCGCGCGCCTATTCTCGGGTGCTCCAACGGTCGAAGAGAGAAGGGGGGTGAGGCTCCGGAGCCTCACCCCCCTTCTTCCGTCGGTCCCCGTCGGCGCGGGCCCTACGGGAGCTCCCGCAGCGCCTTGACCAGGTCTGCCATCGACTTCTTGGCGTCCCCGAAGAACATGAGGTTGTGGTCCATGTAGAAGAGGTCGTTGTCGATGCCGGCGAAGCCCGGGGAGAGGCTCCGCTTCATGACGATAGTGCGCCGGGCCTTGTCCACGTCGAGAATCGGCATGCCGGCGATGACGCTGTTCGGCTCGCGAGCCGCCGGGTTGCACACGTCGTTGGCACCCACGATGAGCACCGCGTCCGTGTCGGCGAACGTCGTCGTTGATCTCGTCAAGGTCGAAGAGCTTGTCGTAGGGCACGTCGGCTTCGGCCAGGAGCACGTTCATGTGGCCGGGCATGCGTCCCGCCACCGGGTGCACGGCGTACTTCACGTCCACACCGCGCTGCCTCGAGCAGGTCCCCGACCTTGCGCAGCTCGTGCTGCGCCTGGGCCACGGCCAGGCCGTACCCCGGCACGATGATCACGGAGTGGACGTAACCGAGCTCCGCGGCCACCGTCTCGGCGTCGGCCGAGCGCACCGGGCGCTTGCCGATCTGGGACCTGTCGACGTTGCGCGGTTCCGCCGAACGCGCCGAACATGACGTTCGTCAGCGAGCGGTTCATCCCCTTGCACATGATCATCGTGAGGATGATGCCCGAGGCGCCCACCAGGGCACCGGCGATGATCAGGACCATGTTCATGAGCACGAAGCCCGCTGCGCTGCCCGCCAACCCGGAGTAGGAGTTGAGCAGCGAGATGACCACGGGCATGTCGGCGCCGCCGATCGGGATCGTGAGTGTCACCCCCAGCACCAGCGATAGGGAGGTCAGGATCCAGAAAAGCGTGATCGGCGAGCCCGTGTAGCCCCCGACGCCCATGATCATGGCGCCCAGCACGAGCACCCCCAGGAACATGATCGCGTTGAGGGTCTTCTGGAACGGGTAGGTGATCGGGTTGCCCGTCATCCACTCCTGGAGCTTCAGGAAGGCGATCATCGAGCCGGAGAAGGTCACGCCGCCGATGAGCGTGCCGAGCATGATGCTCACGCCGTGCGTGTCCAGCTCCACCTGCCCGTGCAGGTTCAGGAACTCCGCGATCGCCACCAGCGCGGAGGCGCCGCCGCCGAACCCGTTGAAGATCCCCACCATCTGGGGCATGGCGGTCATCTCCACCAGGCGGGCGGAGACCCCGCCGATGCCGCCGCCGATGGCCATGCCGACGAGGATCTCCGTCCAGGAGAGGATCTCGTTGTCCACCACGGTCGCCATGATGGCGAGCAGCATGGCCACCGCGGCGATCGCGTTCCCGACGCGGGCCGTGGCGGGGGACTGCAGGCGCTTGAGGCCTACGACGAAGAGGATCGCGGATAGGAGATAGGCCAGCTCGACCAGGATATGCTCGCTCATGTCAGCCTCCGCCTACCGCTTCTTGAACATGGCGAGCATGCGGTCGGTGACCATGAAGCCACCGATCACGTTGATCGTGCCCATCGCGATCGCGATCACGCCCAGCACAATCTGCGTCGTCCCCTCGGCCCGGCCGGCCACGATCAGCGCTCCGACGATCGAGATGCCGGAGATGGCGTTGGCGCCGGACATAAGGGGGGTGTGGAGCGTAGGTGGGACCTTGGTGATCACCTCGCGGCCCGCCAGGGTCGCGAGGGTGAACACGTACAGTCCGATCATCAACTCGCCCATGGGTTCTCCTCGGAGTTGGGCGTGACGTTTCGGTAATCGTGGGGATACAGGCGGAGTGGGCTCACGCACCCAGCGCCTGCTCGACCCGCTCGTTCACGACGTTACCCTGGTGGGTCACCGTGGAGGGACCCACGACGTCGTTCTCGAAATCCAGGTTCAGCACACCTTCCTTGTCCACGAACTCGCCCACGAGGGTCACGATGTTCTTGGAGTACATCTGGCTCGCGTGGACGGGAATGCTCGCGGGCAGGTTGTCCGGGCCGACGAACGGACGCCGTGGGCCACGACGGTCTCGCCGTGCTTGCTGAGCTCGCAGTTGCCGCCGCTCTCGGATGCCAGGTCGATGATGACCGATCCGGGCTTCATCGACTTCACCATCTCCTCGGTGATCAGAACCGGCGCCTTGCGACCCGGGATCTGCGCCGTGGTGACGACGATGTCGGCGTCCGCGATGTGCTGTGCGATGAGCTCGAGCTCCTTCTGGTGCTGCTCCTCGGAGAGCTCCTTCGCGTAGCCGCCTTCACCTTCGGCGACGACCTCGTGCTCCGTCTCGAGGAACTTCGCGCCCAGGCTATGCACCTGTTCCTTCACCGCGGGCCGTACGTCGAAGGCCTCCACGATGGCACCCAAGCGGCGGGCCGTAGCGATGGCCTGCAGCCCGGCCACGCCCGCTCCGAGCACCAGCGCTTTGCCCGGGCGGATCGTGCCCGCGGCGGTGGTGAACATCGGAAGGAACTTGGGCAGCAGGTCCGCGGCCATCAGAACGGCCTTGTAGCCGGCGACGGTGGCCTGCGACGAGAGCGCGTCCATGGACTGGGCGCGCGTGATCCGCGGCACGAGCTCCATGGAGATGCTGGTGACCTTGGCGGCCGCGAGCTTCTTCACGAGATCGAGATTCACCAGCGGGTTGAGGAACGACACGAGGATCGTGCCTTCCGCGAGCCCCGAGATCTCGTCCGGATCGGACAGGGACGGAGGACTGACCCTGAGCACCAGCCCGGCGCCCTGGAGCGCTTCGGAGGGGCTCGAGGCGACGGTGGCGCCCGCCTCGCGGTAGGCGTCGTCCGACACCCCGGACGCGGCGCCTGCGCCGCTCTCGACGGTGACTTCCAGCCCCGACTTGATGAGTGCTTGAACGCCCTGGGGCACCAGTGCTACGCGGTGCTCTCCGGGACGTGTCTCCTTGAGGACGGCGACCTTCATGGGCGCGCTCCCTTCATGGATCCGGATTTGTCTGAAATGGTCCTTTCCCGGCAAATCCCGCGCCGGCCGAGCGCCCAATGGTATCCGGAGCCGCGGGGCGACACAAGCGGGGATTTCCCCACGCTTGCGGTGGGCGATGTCCCTCCCCAAGGTATCGCTTTTCACCGCACGTCCGGAGGAGAGCGTGATGAGCGAGTCCGCAAGCGTGGATCGGGCCATCGAAGCCGCGCCGGAAGCTGCCTCACCGGTGCATATCGAGGCGCGCCGCCTCGATCGCCGGAGCTTCATGGGCTACTTCTCTGCCGCCGGACTCGGGGGGACGCTCCTCCCGGGGGTGCTCTGGGCGGCGGCGCAGCAGCAGGGAGAGGTGACCAAGGAGATCCTGTCCGATGCCGAGAAGGTCGCCGGCCTCTCCTTCAGCGACGATGAGCGCGAGATGATGCTGCGGGGTCTGGACGCGAATCTGAAGTCCTACCAGGCCCTCCACGAGCGACCCATCCCCAACGACGTGGCGCCGGCGCTGCTCTTCGATCCGATGCTCCCGGGACGCACCTACCCGTCCGAGACCCGACCCTTCCGCATGACGCACGAGGAGCTCGAACGGCCCTCGAACCTCGAGGAGGTGGCCTTCTGGCCCGTGACCAGGCTGGCTGCGTTGATTCGTACGCGTCAGGCCACATCGGTCGAGCTGACGGGAATGTACCTGGATCGGCTGAAGCGGTACGGCCCGACCCTGGAGGCCGTCATCACGCTCACCGAGGACCTGGCGATGACGCAGGCTCGGCGGGCGGACGACGAGATCGCGAACGGACGCTACCGCGGACCCTTGCACGGGATTCCCTGGGGCGCGAAGGACCTCTTGGCCACGAAGGGCTACAAGACCACTTGGGGCGCCCAGCCCTACGCCGACCAGGTGATCCACGAGAATGCCGCGGTGGTGAAGCGCCTGGATGACGCGGGGGCCGTTCTGGTGGGCAAGCTCACGCTGGGGGCCCTGGCCCAGGGCGACTACTGGTACGGTGGCCGCACGCGGAACCCCTGGAACCTCGAGCAGGGCTCCAGCGGGTCTTCCGCCGGGCCGGCGGCCTGCACGGCGGCGGGGCTGGTCGGCTTCTCGGTCGGAAGTGAGACGTTGGGCTCCATCATCTCGCCCTCGACCCGGTGCGGGACCAGCAGCCTGCGGCCGACGTTCGGAAGGGTCAGCCGTGCGGGCGCCATGGCGCTCTCCTGGAGTATGGACAAGCTCGGGCCGCTCTGCCGGAGCGCCGAGGACTGCGCGCTCGTCATGAACGCGATCCATGGGGCCGACGGCGTCGATCCCACGGCGCGCACCGTCCCCTTCAACTGGGACGTGGGACGGAGCATCTCGGAGTTGCGCATCGGGTACTTCAAGAAGGCCTTCGAGGACGACCACCGCGGCAAGGAGATGGATCAGGCGGCGTTGAACGTCATGAACGGCCTCGGTTTGGAGCTGGTGCCCGTGGAGCTCCCCGACGAGTATCCACTCTCGGCGCTGGGGATCATCCTCGACGCCGAGGCCGCCGCGGCCTTCGATGATCTCACCCGCTCCGGCCGCGACGATCTCCTGACCCGTCAGACGGCCAACAGTTGGCCGAACGAGTTCCGTACCGCCCAACTCATCCCCGCCGTTGAATATCTGCGCGCGAACCGTGTACGCCGCATGGTGATGGGGGCCCTCCAGGCGGCACTGGAGGGAATCGACGTCTTCGTCACGCCGTCCTTCGGTGGGGGACGCAACGACGGCGTGCTGCAGATGACGAACCTGACCGGCCAGCCGCAGGCGGTGGTCCCGAGCGGGTTTTCAGATCAGGGTACGCCGACGAGCATCTCGTTCGTGGGACGGCTCTGGGCGGACGCCGAAGCGCTCCTGGTGGCGAAGGCGTTTCAGGACGCGACGGGCTTCCACACGAAGCATCCTCCGAAGTTCGCCGTGTAGGACCCTGTGGAAGGGCGGGCCGAGACGGATGGCCTCGCGGTATCGCACCCTACGGCGGGGTCGCTTCACGGCAGGGCCGATCAGGCCATGCCTGGGCCCCGCCCTTCGCGGCAACTTCGACCATGCTCGCACGCGTCATTACCGCCGCCGTCCAGGGGGTCGACAGCTATCTGGTCCAGGTCGAGGTGAACCTCGCCTCGGGGCTCCCGGCCTTCACGGTGGTGGGGCTGGCCGAAGGGGCCGTTCGCGAGGGCCGGGAGCGGGTCCACGCCGCCCTGCGCAACGTCGGCTACCCGCTCCCGCAGAGGCGGATCACGGTCAACCTGGCCCCGGCGGACGTGAAGAAGGAGGGGAGCGGCTTCGACCTCTCCATTGCGATCGGCCTGCTCGTGGCCGCCCAGCACCTCGACGGCGAGCGGACCGAGGGAATGGCGTTCCTGGGAGAGCTGGGACTCGGGGGCGAGCTCCGACCCGTGAGCGGGGTCCTCCCCGTGGCGGCACGGTGCCGACAGGCCGGCGTGCGGACGCTGGTCGTGCCCGAGGCCAACGCCCGCGAGGCGGCCGTCGTGAAGGGGCTGGAGGTCCTGGGAGCCCGAACCCTCGGAGAGGTGTCCGCCCATCTGAACGGCGGCCCTCGTCTGGAGCCTGTCTCCCTCGATCCGACGGCGCTCCTCGAGGCCGGAGCGCCCGGAGGGCTCGACCTGAGGGATGTACGCGGCCAGGAGCACGCCAAGCGCGCGCTTGAGGTGGCGGCGGCCGGAGCCCACAACCTCCTTCTGCTCGGTCCCCCTGGCTCGGGAAAGACGATGCTCGCCCGGCGCCTGCCAGGCATACTACCGCCTCTGACGCTGACCGAGGCGCTCGAAGTGACGAGGGTGCACTCGGTCGCTGGGAGGATCCCGAACGGCGGGGCCCTGGTCACCCGACGTCCGTTTCGTGCCCCGCACCATACGGTCAGCAATGCGGGGCTCGTGGGCGGAGGGGTGCCACTCAGGCCCGGCGAGATCAGCCTCGCGCACCACGGGGTGCTCTTCCTCGACGAGCTGGCCGAGTTCCATCGCAACGTGCTGGAGGTCCTGAGGCAGCCTCTGGAGGACGGCCGGGTCCATCTCTCACGGGCCCGCGGATCGGTTCGCTTTCCCGCGCGGTTCCTCCTCGTCGGAGCGATGAACCCGTGTCCGTGCGGCTACCACGGCGACGGCTCGGACCGGTGCCTGTGCGACCCGACTCGGGTTGCCCGCTATCTGTCACGGGTGTCGGGCCCGCTCATGGACCGGATCGATCTGCACGTCGAGGTGCCTTCCGTCCCGTTCCGGAGCCTGTCGGCCGACCGGGCGGGGGAGTCCAGTGAGGCGGTGCGGGAGCGTGTGGTGGAGGCCCGAGCCCGACAGCAGAACCGCTTCAGGGGGCTCGAGGGCGTGCACGCCAACGGCCAGATGGGCCCGGCACAGATCCGCCGGTGGTGCCGACCGTCGCGGCGCGTCGCGCGGATGCTGCAAGAGGGGGTGGACCGGATGGGGCTCTCGGCCCGGGCCTATCACCGGGTGCTCAAGGTTGCGAGAACCTTGGCCGATCTGGACGGGGCCGATGATATTCGAGAACAGGACGCACAGGAGGCGCTGCAATACCGAGCGCTGGACCGGCGAGGGAGGTAGCTGTTCGGAACCCGATCCGGGAGACACCCGTCGGGAGGTGCATGAGCGTACGCAAGGGGTTCCTCGTCGTCGTCGCCGTCCTGGTGGGGACGTCGTGCCGAGGCGGCGACGCAGGAACGGATCCGCAGCCGGGGAGCCCACGCACGTACGCCCTGGGGTGGGCGCCGACCGCTCCGCGACCCGACGTGTCGCTCATCCTGGCCACGATGGACTCGATGGCCCAGGTGTCGGACCTCGCGATCTTGCAGCAGCCGGTTCCGTGGCAGGAGATCCTCGCCGGTGCGTCGGTGGACAGCCTCGTGGAGGACCGCGCGGCGGTCGCTGCCCACCTGCGCGCTCTGGGCATGGACATCATCTTCCTCGTCGATCCTCTCGATGGGCTCGACCGACGGAAGGAAGATCCCGGCCTGCTGGCCACCGGTCACAGCATCCTCGAGCCCTCGATCCGCGCGATGCACGAGGATTGGGTGCTCCGGATCGCCGAGAGGATCCGACCGCGGTACTTCGGGCTCGCATCCGAGATCAACACGCTCGCGTCGCGCGGAGACTCGACGCTCTATCACGCCATCCGGGCCATGGTGAACGACCTCGCACCCCGGATACGCACGGTGAGCCCCTCGTCGCAGGTCTTCGTCTCGTTCCAGGCCGACGAAGCGAACGGTCGGCTCGGGCCCGAACCGATCGACAACTTCGGCCTGATCGACCAGTTCGACATCGACGCGCTCGGGTTGTCTTCCTATCCGGTGTTCGCGTTCGACTCCCCCTCCGAGATCCCTGACGACTACTTCCAGGTCTTCGCAGATGCGACCGACCTGCCCCTCCTCCTCGTCGAAGGCGGGTGGAGCTCGGCGGACGTTCCTTGGTCGAAGGGCACTCCGGAGCAGCAGGTGGCGTTCGTGAACAGGTTCGAGGAGCTTCTCGATGGCGTGCGCGCGCGCGCCTGGGTGATGCTCACGTTCACCGATCTCGACGTGGATGCGTTCGGCCTCGACCCGGATCGAACGGCCGGACTATCGAACTTCGCCCACATGGGCATCGTCGACACGGATCTGCATCGGAAGCCGGCCTATGCTGCGTGGAAGCGCGTCTTCGACCGACCATTCGCTCGTTGAGCGACGTAGGACGTAGCTCGGGCTCCGGTGTTCACAGCAGTTGACACGCGCGCTACCTTGCCCGGCCATGCCGCGTACCCCTGTCGCCACAGCCGTGGCTCAGCCGGCGGCCGACGCCGCCCCGTCCACCGCGACCGTCGTGGCCGCGTTTGCGGCCGTGTATCTCATCTGGGGATCGACGTACCTCGCGATCCGCTTCGCGATCGAGACGATCCCGCCGCTCTGCATGGCGGCCGTCCGGTTCCTGGTCGCGGGCACCGTTCTCTACGCCTGGGCCCGCGCGCGGGGAGCCCCGAAACCTGGGCTCCGACAGTGGCGGGATGCCGCGGTCGTGGGCACGCTTCTTCTCGGTGTGGGCAACGGGGGGGTCGTGGTGGCCGAGCAGTGGGTCCCCTCGGGCCTCACCGCGCTCCTGGTGGGCTCGGTTCCTCTCTGGATGGTGCTGGTGGACTGGGGCTGGGGCTCCAGGGCGCGGCCGGGCCGCCGCGTGGCCGTGGGCCTCCTCGCCGGTTTCGTGGGCATGGGGGTCCTCGTGGGCTCCCCGGGGGTGGGGGCGGGAGGAAGGCAGGAGCTGCTGGGAGGTCTCCTCCTCGTGGGCGCATCCCTCTCCTGGGCGTCCGGCTCGATCTACTCCCGGCACGCCTCCAAGCCGCCGAGGCCGCGCCTCTGGGTGGCGATGCAAATGCTGACCGGGGGCGTCGTATTGACGCTGGGCTCCTTCATCACCGGAGAGGTCTCGGCACTGCATCCGACCACCGTCTCCGCGAAGTCGGCTCTGGCGCTCGCCTACCTGATCGTGTTCGGGGCCCTGGTGGGCTATGTGGCCTACATCTGGCTCCTCTCCGTGTCGACGCCCGCGCGGGTCTCCACCTACGCCTACGTGAACCCGGTGGTCGCGCTCTTCCTGGGTTGGGCGCTGGCCGGCGAGCCGCTGACCTACCGCTCCTTGCTTGCGGCCGCCATCATCATAGGTGCGGTCGTCGTGATCACGTCTGCGGGAAGGGGTTGCCCCGCGCGCCGTTAGCGCCACGCCCAGCCAAAGCGGAGGACTCCGATGCAGTCAGGGTTTCCCACTGATCTGACGCTCAACCCGGACGTCCAGTGGAAGATCCTGAAGTCCCTGGTGCTCGTGCTGGTGCTGATCGTGGCCCGCCGGGGGGTGCTGGCGCTCGTCGAGCGCCAGGTCCACGAAGCGCGGCTCCGCTACAAGTGGTCCAAGGGCACGTCCTACGGGGTTTTCGTCGTCGGGCTGCTCTTGCTCGTTCAGATCTGGCTGGAGGCGATCCAGTCGGTCGGCACGTTCCTGGGGCTGGTATCCGCGGGGCTGGCCATCGCCCTCAAGGATCTGGTGGCCGACCTCGCTGGATGGATCTTTCTGATGTGGCGCCGGCCGTTCGATCCGGGTGATCGGATTCAGATCGGGGAACACGCCGGCGACGTGGTCGACATACGGATTTTCCAATTCACCATCCTGGAGATCGGTAACTGGGTGGGCGCGGACCAGAGCACGGGACGCATCATTCACCTGCCCAACTCCCTGGTCTTCCAGCAGCCGCTCGCAAACTACTCGGCCGGGTTCCCCTTTCTGTGGAACGAGCTTCCCGTGCTCGTGACCTTCGAGAGCGATTGGCGCAAGGCCAAGAGCATGCTGGAGAAGATCGCGGAAGAGGAGACGGCGGATCTGAGCTCACGGGCTGCCGAGACCCTCAAGCGGACCGCCAGGAGGTACCTGATCCACTACCGAACGCTGACGTCGACGGTCTACACCTCCGTACAGGACAGCGGCGTCCTGCTCACCATCCGCTATCTCTGCGAAGCCAGGAAGCGGCGTGGGACCAGCCAGGCGCTCTGGGAGCGGATCCTGGACTCCTTCAAGGAGGAGCTGGACATTGACTTGGCCTATCCCACCCAGCGCGTCTACCTGAACCCGCTCGAGGGCAAGGAAGAGGCCAGGGCACCTCTGCCACCGTTGTCGCGCGAAGGGAAGATCCCCTAGGTTTCGGCCCCTCTGGACGGCAGGTCGTCGACCAGGGGGTCAACCCTTCGAGTCGAACGAGTCGAACCCGGGAATGAGCCACTACCTCGACTTCGCCGCCACTTCGGCCGTGCGTCCGCGCGCGGTGGCCGAAGCCGTGGCCGACTTCCTTCTGGAGGGAGGGGCCAGCCCCGGCAGGGGTGGTTATGCGGCGGCGATCGAGGCGGGCAGGCGGGCCCTCGTGTGCCGGCGGGCCCTCCAGCGGGTCCTCGGTGCCACCGGTGACCCCGGCCGGATCGCATTCTTCCAGAATGCCACCCACGCCCTCAACACCGCCCTCTGGGGAACGCTCGGACCAGGCGACGTGCTCGTGGTTTCCGCGTACGATCACAACGCGGTGCTTCGGCCGGCCGCCTACCTGGAGCTGACCCGGGGCGTCGAGGTGCGCATGCTCTCGGGAACCCCCGACGGGGAGGTGGACCTCTCCGAGGCGGAACGTCTGCTCGTCGGTGCGAAAATGCTCGTGGTCAACAGTGCTTCGAACGTCATGGGCAATCGACTCCCGTTGCGCGAGCTGGCGGCGCTGGCCCACGACGCGGGAGCACGGGTACTCTTCGACGCTGCCCAGGCGGCTGGCCACGTTCCGCTCAGATGCGCCTCGGACGGGGTGGACCTGGCGGCGTTCACGGGCCACAAAGGTCTGCTCGGGCCGCAGGGCACGGGGGGGCTGTGGGTGCGGGAGGGTGTAGACGTGGAGCCGCTCCTGCGCGGTGGCACGGGAGGGAACTCCACGTCGCGGGAGATGCCGTCGGCCATGCCGGACCGCCTGGAGGCGGGAACCGTGAATGCGCCCGGCATCATGGGCCTCGCGGCCGGCATCGCCTACGTCTTGGAGCGGGGCGTCGAAGCGCTCCAGGAACACGAAGCTCGTCTGAAGGCACGCCTTCGCGAAGGTCTTGCATCCATCGGAGGTGTTCGTGTACGGTCACCTGCGGCACCGGATGGGGTCGGGATCGTGACGATCACGACGGACCGAGTGGACCCGGCGACCCTGGCGACCCGGCTGGACCGTGATTGGGATGTCCAGGTGCGGGCGGGACTGCACTGCGCCCCCGAGGTCCATCGTCTGCTGGGTACCCTGGAGACGGGCGCCGTGCGGTTTTCCGTCGGATGGGCGACTACGACGGAGGACGTGGAGCGCGCGTTGGAAGGCGTGGAGGCCATCGCCGGTCCGCGGGCCGTGGCGACGTCCTGAGATTCCCCAAGGAGGCTACCAAGAAGATGCGTCTCTTCATCGCCCTGAACCTCCCGAAGAGGGAACGGCAGCGCATTCATCGAGCGGCGCGCCCGTTGCGGGAGGAGGAGCTTCCGGTGCGGTGGATCGATCCCGACGCATTCCACATCACCTTGAAGTTCCTCGGGCAGGTCCGGGCCGACCTGATTCCCGAGGTGGAGGATACGATCGGTCGTGTGGCGGGCTCGACCGGGACGTTCGAGATGGCGCTCACGGGCTTCGGCGCGTTTCCGACGATACGACGGCCACGGGTCCTGTGGCTGGGCGTGGAAGCCAGCCCGGAGCTCCGCTGCCTGAAGCAGGATCTGGAGTGGGCGCTCGGGGATTGTGGCTTCGACCCCGAGACACGTGCCTTCCATCCCCACCTCACGCTGGGGCGGACCGAGAACGACCAGGGAGCGGGATCGTTCCGCGGACTCGATGAAGTGGTGGCGGACCTGGAGTACCACGGCACCATCCAGGTCCGCACGCTCGACCTCATGCGAAGCCATCTGTCCCGGGAGGGGGCGCGTTACAGCGTCGTCTCCAGCGCGAAGCTGGCATAGGAGCGGCGATTCGGTGCTCGGTCTGATCAAGAAGCTCGTGATCGTGGTGGTCCTGATCGCCGTGGCCTACGCAGGCTTCCGGTGGGGGGATCTCGTCTTTCCCCCCCTGGATCGCCTCCTCGGACGGTCGGCCGGAACCGCCGGGGTGGAGGCGCCTCGGGGACCCTCACCGGAGCTCGCCGATTCGACGCTCGCCCGGTTCGAGCGCTTCCGTGACGGCAAGGGAGGGGACCGGCTGAGCTTCGGAAGCAACGAGCTGTCGTCCGTGCTGCGGTACGCTCTGCCCGGCATCGTGCCGCCCGGAGTGAGCGAGCCGACGGTGGAGCTCGA
This sequence comes from uncultured Gemmatimonadales bacterium, assembly GCA_963751265.1. GTDB lineage: Bacteria > Gemmatimonadota > Gemmatimonadetes > Longimicrobiales > Gaopeijiaceae > SZUA-318. The sequence goes on from CAVVTU010000021.1 coordinate 159,207, forward strand.
AGACGGCCGGGTCCGCGCCTCGGCGAAGGTGGCGGTGGACGCGTTCCCCCGTCTCCCGCACCTGGACCAGGTCGTGGGCATGCTCCCCGACACGATCTTGATCGAGATGCAGGGCTCGCTGGTCCGGTTCGATCAGGAACATCTCGCGTTCCTGGTGGACCGGATCCAGGCAGCGCACATTCCACTCCCCAAGCGGATGACCTCGGACGTTCTCGACGGGCTGGGGGCGGACCGTGCGAAGAATCTTCCCAAGGACGCGTTGATGGTGCCTCTTCCCGACGGCTTGGAGTCGGCGTTCGTCCAGCGGGACAGCCTCGTCCTTCTCGCGAAGCGCTAGGAGACGGTCCATGGCCAAGCTGCTCGTCGTCGACGACGAACGCTCGATCCGGGAGGCCCTGGTCCAGCTCTTCGAGTACGAGGGGCACCAGGTCCGGGCCGCCGGCGATGGCCCTGAGGCGCTCGAGGCGTCCGGCTCGTTCAGGCCCGATGTCGTCTTCCTCGACGTGAAGATGCCGGGTATGGACGGCCTGGAGGTGCTGGAGCGGCTGAGGGAGGACGATCCGGGCTCGCTCGTGATCATGATCTCGGGCCACGGGAGCATCGACACCGCGGTGGAAGCCACCCGAAAGGGCGCCTACGATTTCCTGGAGAAGCCGCTCGATACCGATCGGCTCCTGGTCACCCTGCGCCGCGCATTGGAGCTGAAGGGCCTCACCGCGAGCATGGAGGCGCTCCGCACCCAGGTCGAGAGCCGCTACGAGATCGTCGGGAACTCCTACGCGATTCGCCAGGTGCTGGAGCGCGTCGAGAAGGTCGCCCCCACGGACGCCCGGGTCCTGGTCACGGGAGAGAACGGTACGGGCAAGGAGCTCGTCGCTCGTGCGATCCACCGCCTCTCGAGCCGATCGGGCGGCCCCTTCGTGGAAGTGAACTGCGCCGCGATTCCCTCCGAGTTGATCGAATCCGCACTCTTCGGACACATGAAGGGATCGTTCACGGGAGCCGTCCAGGATCGCGCCGGCAAGTTCGAGCAGGCTGACGGTGGCACGCTCTTTATGGACGAGGTCGGGGACATGTCTCTGGCGGCTCAGGCGAAGGTGCTGCGAGCCCTGGAGCAGGGTGTGGTGACGAGGGTGGGTGGCGCCAAGGCCATCAAGGTGGACGTCCGTGTGCTGGCTGCCACCAACAAGAACCTGGCCGAGGAGATCGAGGCCGACCGCTTTCGAGAGGACCTCTTCTATCGGCTGAACGTGGTTCCGATCCACGTTCCCCCGCTGCGGGAGCGGCGCGAGGACATTCCCATGTTGATCCGGCACTTCACCGATCAGATGGTCCGGTCCGACCGGGTGAACTCCCGCACCTTCACGGACGAGGCGATCGGAGTGCTCGAGAGCTTCGACTGGCACGGCAACGTGCGCGAGCTGCGGAATACCGTGGAGCGGCTTCTCATCCTGGCGAGCGGGGAGGCCGTGAGGCTCGAGGACGTGCAGCTCCAGGCCCCCGGTGGCGCCTCGCCGGCCGCTCTGGCGGGCGAGCTCCTGCAGGCCGAGACGTTCTCCGATTTCAAGGACCGCGCCGAGCGTGCCTACATCCTGCAGAAGCTCCGGGAGAACGACTGGAACGTTGCGGAGACCGCGCGGCGCATCGACATGCCACGCTCCAACCTGTACAAGAAGATCGAGAAGTACGGCCTGGTGCGAGAGGATTAGTTGTCGGTGACGAGGACGTTGTTCACACGAGGGCCTCGAGTCGGCTGAGGGGTGTCTGGTTGCCGAGCTCCCGGCACCACCTGGACGGGGGTTGCTCCCCGCTCGGTGCGCATCGTACGTTCGCTCCACAATCTGATTCGTCGGATGGGTCATTACGGAAGCCGGTGTGAGACCGGCGCGGCCCCGCCACTGTGAGAGGTCCGAGGATTCGTCCCGGAACGCTTGCTCACCGACGCCACTGGGGAACTCCCCGGGAAGGCGAGCAACGCGGCCTCGAGCCAGGAGACGTGATCCATCCGTGCCATCGCCATCGTCTCCGAGGGGGGGCGGGCCGGATCGAGCACGTCTCGAGGCGTCCCGTTCTTCTTCGGAACAGAACGGGACGCTTCTACGATGACACTCCGCTCGCTCTCCGCGGCCTCCCTCCTCCTCCTGTTCGGCCACCTGCCCGCAGCGGCGCAGGTCGACCCTTTTCGCCTCGAGGGCCTCGTGGTTACGGCCAGCCCGACGCCGCGCCCACTCGCGTCCCTTTCGACCCACGTCACCGTGCTTCGGGGCAGCGATCTGCGTGCCCGAGGGCTCACGCGCGTCCAGGATGCCCTCCGACAGGTAGCCGGCATCGCCGTGGCAGAGGCCGGATCGCCCGGTGCGTCCACCTCGGTGTTCCTCCGCGGAGGAGAGAGCGACTATGTGCTCGTGATGGTGGACGGGGTGCAGGTCAATCAACCGGGAGGAGGGTTCGACTTCTCGACACTCATGCTGGACAACGTGGATCGGATCGAGATCGTGCGCGGACCGCAGAGCGCGCTCTACGGCTCCGACGCCATGGCCGGTGTGATCCAGATCATCACCAACAGCGGCCAGGGTCCCGCTCGTCTCCGGCTCCGCGCGCGGGCGGGGAGCTATCGCCGCCGTGAGTGGGCGGCCGACCTGTCCGGAGGGGCACGGACGGGGAGCTACTCGTTCGGACTCTCCAGGATGTCCACCGACGGCGTCTTGCCCTTCAACAACGGGAATGTGCACACGGTCCTCAGCGGGGGCGCGCACTTCCGGCCCGACACGGAGACGAGCGCCCGGATCGCGGTGAGGCTCGGGCGCCGTGCATTCCATTTCCCCACGGACGGCTCCGGCAACGTCGTGGACCGAAACCAGTTCACCCACGGGACGGATGCCGTCGTGAGTCTCGGAGCCACACGCGTCCTGTCAGGGGCTGTGCAACTCCGGGCCCAACTCGGCCTCGCTCGGACCGACGGCGGCACCGAAGATGCCCAGGACGGCCCCGCGGACACTCTGGGCTACTTCGCCTCCTCGAGTCTGGACCACGTTCGGCGCGCGTCCGCCGATCTGCGGGCGAGCTACCACATGAAGTGGGCGGTCGCCACGCTGGGCTGGGAGCTCGAAGAGGAGCGGCAACACTCGTCCACCGAGTCCACCAGCGAGTGGGGCGCCTCGTCGGCTCGGAGCGCGTACGACCGGTGGAATCGCGCCTATTACGCGTACCTGACGGGCCATCACGGCCGAGGGGCGTTCAACGTCGGCGGACGCCTCGAGGACAACGAGCGCTTCGGAACGCTCGGCACGTGGCAGGTCGGCGGGGCATGGATGCCGCTGGGGCCCTCGGGTCCGCGCCTCAGTGCCTCGGCGGGTCTCGGCATCAAGGAACCGACCTTCTACGAGAACTACGCGACGGGTTTCGCCCGCGGAAACCCGGATCTGGCTCCCGAGCGCTCGCGCTCCTGGGAGGCCGGCGTGGAGCAGTCCGCGGCCGGAGGAAGCGTCCACGTTCGGGCGTCCTGGTTCTCGCAGCTCTTCACAGATCTGATCCAGTACACGGCCGCGCCACCTTCGGCGGATGCGCCCAACTTCTACAATGTGGGCGAGGCCTCCGCGCGCGGTGTGGAGGTCGAGGGCCGCGCGACCCTGGGCCGCCTCGCGCTGCACGCCTCCTGGACTGGTCTGCGCACGCGGGTGTTGGACGGAGGGCTGGACGCAGGGCCGGGTGGCGCGTTCGTGACGGGTCGGCCGCTACTTCGCCGACCGGCATCCTCGGTGACGGTGGGGGCTGGCTGGGCGGCCGGCCCGCGCGGGTCGGTGAACGCCGAGCTGACGATGGTGGGAGCGCGCGAAGATCGGGACTTCAGCACCTATCCCGCGGTCCGCATGACGCTGCCGGGCTACGAGGACCTTACGGTTGGGGGGGAGCTCCGGCTGTGGGCCCCCGGCCACGGGCGGCCGGGCTTCGCAGTGACATTGCGAGGAGAGAACCTGCTGAACGAGTCCTACCAGGAGGTGCTCGGCTTCCGCGCCCCGGGGCGGTCGATCTTCGTGGGAGGGCGTGTCACGCTCGGAGCGGGAGGCTGAGCTTCCGCGACCGTCATTGAACGATCTCGGTCCCGTCCTTCAGGCCGTAGAGGGCTTCCATGGTCCGATAGTCGCGGGCGCTCAGCGAGGTCGCGGTGTTCGTCGGGTACATGACGTCCCGCTGCGAGTCGCTGTGTCCCAACCCCAATGCGTGTCCCATCTCGTGCGCCGCCACGAGTTGGACCTGACGGGGATCCAGGAGGCGCTGGGCATCGAGAGGATTGCGGGTCACGAGTTGGATCGAGATCACGCGGAGACCCTTGGCACGCGACCACTGGGTGTTCGCGAGCCCGATCTTCTTGGCACCCAGGGAGCGGACCCAGGTCACGGAAAAGGTCGCGGGCCGGGTTCCACGCTCGTCCACCAGGATGGGGAAAGGCTGTCCGTTCCAGGCGCGGATGCCGGCCTCGGCGGCTTGCTGGAGACGTCGGGCGTCAGCCGATGTCTCGCCCGGCGGAGGCGGCACATGAACGACCACCGTCCCACTGAAATCCGTCCAGTGTTGGACCAGAACATGATCGGCCTGGGTCAGGGGCGCGCACAGATAGCCCGCGTCGGGGCAGACGTCGCGGGCGTGCACGACCGGCCTCACGGGGGAAGAGACGCCGGTGTCGGCCCCTGGGGCCGGCGGCGCGCACGGCTCGCCAGGAGCACAAGCGTTGGGCCCGGCGCCCTCCCGGGCGGACGGGTTGGAGCCGGGTGTCCTGGCGTGCAATACCCAGGCGAGCCCGCCGATCGTCAGGACGCCGGCCACCAGGGTGAACGGGTTGGTCGAGCGCGCTGGACGCAGGAACGACGGCACCGGCATGACGGGCCTCACGAGTCGAGGACGTGGGAAAAAGGTAGGGCGGCCCCACGACGCAGAAAAGCATGGCTGCGGACCGGGCCGTCGTGGTACCGTGGAGAGGGAACGGCACGGGCCGGCCTCGTGTAGAGCCAACTTCCGCGCCGCCTCGGCGCGGTCGGATCCAGGAGCAGCAGAGCGTGCACGAACCCGAACACGAACACGGCGAAGGGGCGGACGGCGGCGACGGATCCACCGGGGGTGGCCCGCTCGGAGTCCTTTCGGTCCTTTGGGACTGGACGAAGTCGATCGCCGTGGCCTTCGTTCTCTTCCTGGTGATCCGGACGTTCGTCGTGGAGGCGTTCAGGATTCCGACCTCGTCCATGGAGAACACACTCATGGTCGGGGACTTCCTGTTGGTGAACAAGGCGGTCTACGGCGCCGAGATCCCGGGCACGAGCCTGCACCTGCCCGCGTTCGAGCAGCCCGAGCGCGGAGACGTCGTGGTCTTCATCCCGCCGGACTACCCGGACAAGAACTACGTGAAGCGTCTCGTCGGCGTCCCGGGGGACACGCTGCAGATGAAGAACAAGCAGCTCTTCCTGGACGGAAAGCCGGTGAACGAGCCGTACGTCCGCTACATCGACCGGCGGGGCGACGTCGTCCATCCCGACATGCTTTGGCAGTCGAACTATCTCCTGGCAGGTCCCCGTCCGAGCTATCACCCGACGCGAGACAACTGGGGGCCTCTCGTCGTCCCGCCCGACAGCTTCTTCATGCTCGGCGATAACCGCGACAACAGCGAGGACTCGCGGTACTGGGGCTTCGTGTCGCGCAGCGCCATCCTCGGGAAGCCCTGGTTCGTCTACTTCTCCTTCGACCCGGCGGCCCCGGACGAGATTCCGTGGCTCAAGGACGTGCGCTGGAAGCGGATCGGCGAGCCGATCCGCTGAATATACGCAACCATCGAAGGCAGCTTTCCCCGCTCGACATCCAGGGGGGGTAGTTGCGCGTCCGGGCTCCGCTCCCGATCATGTCGGAGTCGACGAAACGTGCTCGGTGATCGAATGCGCGGGTCGAGACCCGAACATTGACATCATCCCTCCCGCCCTGACGCTCCGATGGCCTTCTCCACCTCGCGAAGTTCGTTCCGGGAAGGGTCTCTGGATCAGTACCTCAAGGAGATCAGCCAGTACCCGCTGATCGACCGGGCAGAAGAGGTGCGTCTAGCCCAGCTAATCCGGAAAGGCGAGGAAGGTGCGCTCGACAAGCTGGTCCGCTCGAACCTCCGCTTCGTAGTCTCCGTCGCGAAGAAGTACCAGAACCAGGGCGTGCCCCTCTCTGATCTCATCAACGAAGGGAACCTCGGCCTCATCCGTGCGGCCCACAAGTTCGACGAGACCAAAGGCATCAAGTTCATCAGCTACGCGGTCTGGTGGATTCGCCAGGCGATCCTCCAGGCGCTGGCGGAGCAAAGCCGGATCGTCCGTGTTCCGCTCAACAGGGCGGGGGCGCTGCACCGTATCGGCCGCCGCAGCTCTTCGCTGCTTCAGGAGTTGGGCAGAGAGCCCACCGTCGAGGAAATCGCGGAGGGACTCGACATCTCAGAGGAGGAGGTGGAGCGCACGCTCGCCATCTCCCAGTCCCATCTCTCCCTGGACGCTCCCCTCACGCCGGGTGAGGACAACCGTCTGCTGGACTACCTTCCGGACCAGTACTCACCGGGGCCGGAGGACGAGGCGTACGAACACGCCCTGAAGAGCTCCATCGAGGAGGCGCTGGGAACGCTGAAGGAGCGGGAGGCGAAGATCCTGCGGCTCTACTTCGGTCTGGACGACCAGGAGCCGATGACGCTCGAGGAGATCGGCTCGCTGCTGGGCATCACCCGGGAGCGCGTTCGTCAGATCAAGGAGAAGGCGCTCCAGCGGCTGCGTCACGCATCCCGGGCGAGGTTCCTCGAGACCTTCATGTAGCGGCAGGGCGTCTCCGGCCCTGGAAGTAAGCCTCTTCCATGAGTGCCAGCTTGGCCACGATCTGCTGCGCGAGGTCGCGCGACTGCCGTAGGCCCGCGTGGTCCGAACGAGGATGGAAGAGCTCGAAATCCACGTAGAAGGAGTCGCCCCGCGCCGGAACGGTCGACCAGCTCGCCTGGCGGTCTCCTCTCAGGTAGACGCACAGCGTGTGCAGGTCGTGAACGGACCCTGCGATGCGTCCCACCCCGTAGGTAGCCGAGTCGGCCTGAACCCGTCCGCTCCGGCTTCGCCCCCCCTCGGCGAAGATCAGGGCCGTCTCCCCCCGAGAGAGCAGGTGCTGGATGCGCCGGAGCACCCCGGATACGTGCTCCCGGCTCCCCCCCCTGACGACCGGGATGCACTTGGCGACCCACGCTGCCGCCCGGTTGATCCAGTTGAAGGCGAAGTTGTGGTACTCGGGCAGATTCCACGGCATGCGGCGGTAGTTGAAGACGTACCACCAGCTCCCCCCCAGTGCCCACGCCACCAAGGCGGAATCCACCATGGTCAGGTGGTTGGCGCAGATCAGCAGGGGGCCCTTGTGCTCTCGTACGAGCATGCGGAAGCGCCGCCGCACGTCCGCGGCGTTGTGGATGCGATAGCCCAGGAGCACACGCAGGACGAACGCCGCGAGCGGGATCCAGACGATCCCCGAGAGACGGCCCACCTGTCGCTGGATCGCGAGGCCCAGCCGGGTGCGAGTCGATAGCTCAGCCAAGGGGGCGCGCCTCAGGAAATCTTGGCTAGGATGAGCTCTACGGCGTCGCCGACGGTGTTGACCGCGTCGGCGTCCTCGTCCTCGACCTCGATGTCGAACTCATCCTCGAATTCGAGGATCACATCGACCAGACGGGCCGAGTTCACCTTGAGCTCCTGGAGGATGTTCGTCTCCTCGGACACTTTCTCCAGTGCGTCCTTGTCCTTGGCGAAGGGGGCGATGATTTCCACCACCTTGGCGAACACCTCGTCTCTCGTCATCACGCTCTCTCCTTGGAGATCCATTCAGGCTTCTTGGGAATTCCAGCGTCGGTAGATTACGCACGCGTTCACGTCACCAAAGCCGAAGCCGGCCTTGATGATGGTACGCAGATCGGGCGCTTCCCGGAATTGGTGGGGGATCGAATCGGCGTAGGGTTCGATCTCTGGGTGCACGTCTTCGCAGTTGAGTGAAGGGTGCAGGAACCCGTCGCGCAGCATGAGGATGCACGCCACCGACTCGAGCGCCCCGGCGGCACCGAGGGCGTGCCCGATCATGGACTTCGTGGAGTGGATCGCCGGAAACGTCGCGGGCGTTCGCTCCAGCGCCGCCGCCCAGTTCTCCACCTCACGGGGATCCGCCCCCGTGGCGGTCAAGTGGCCATTGATGGCGTCCACCTCGTCACGTTTGATGCCCGCGTCGTCCACCGCCGACCGGATGCAGCGCTGCACACTCTCCGGATTCGGAGCGGTCATGCTTCCGCCGTTGCGATGGCCGCCGCAGTTCAGCGCGCCTCCCAGCACCTCGGCATAGATGCGGGCGCCGCGATCGAGGGCGCTATCGAGGCTCTCGAGGTGCAGGACGCCCGACCCGCTACCGGGAATGAAGCCACCGGCGGAGGCGCTCATTGGCCGCGATGCCGCGGCCGGCTCGTCGTTGTGGGTCCGACAGAGCACCCGCATGGCGTCGAAGCCGGCCCAGATGTAATGGCTGGAGCCTTCCGTTCCCCCGCACAACATGCGCTCGGCCATGCCCGACCGGATGCGCTGCAGGCCTTCGATGACCGCTTCGGTGCCCGTGCTGCAGGCGCTCGAGTTCGACGTTACCTGGTTCCCGAGGGCGAGAAGGCCGGACACCCGCGCCGAGACGCCGCTGCCCATGACTTGCTCGACCACCGTGCTGCCGAGGCGTCGAACGCGGCCGGCGTCGGTCAGCGGTACCAACTTCTCTCCCGTGGTATCCAGGCCCCCGATACCGGTTCCGATGATGGCGCCCGCCTCCCAGTGGACGTGATCGTCCTGGGGATCCGGGCGCTCGAAGCCTGCGTCGGTCCACGCGTCGACCGCCGCGATCGCTCCGAATCGGTGGCTCGAGTTCATCGCCCGCAGATCGTCCTCGTCGAAATACCGTTCGGCGATCTCGTCGACTCCCTGGGGCACGCCGGCCACCGTGCAGCCGAACTTGAGCTCCTCCATCACGGGGACGTGGCGCAAGCCGGAGCGTCCCTGGCGGAGTGCGGCGGCGTAGTCCTCCAGGCCGACTGCGTTCGGGGCGACCACGCCCATGCCGGTGATGACCACGCGTCGGCTCATCGGAGCACCCCGATGCCGGAAATCGTCGCAGAGCAGACCAACGTCCCGTCGTCCAGATGCATCTCTGCCTCGCTGCGAATCTTCGATCGTCGGAAGAACTGCTTCTTCGCCGTGATGGTTACGCGCTCTCCAGGCTTCACGAGTCCCGAAAACTCGACCTCGGCGTCCGTAAAGAGGGCGATCCTCTTCTCGACCTCCTGCATCCCGCCTTCCAGCGCCAAGAGGTAGATCCCCTGGGCCACCACGGACACCTGGGCCATCGACTCCAGGAGGATGACGCCCGGAGTGACCGGATTCCCGGGAAAGTGACCACGGTAGAAGTCGGCGTCCGGCCGAAAGCGATACCGCGCCACGATGTGATCCGCGTCGACTTCGCGGATCTCATCCACAAACCGAAAAGGCTCGACCTGGGGAATCAACGCCAGGACCTCGGCGGGCGAGAGGGTTTGGGTCACTCTTCCATCCTTCCGCCGCGTGAGTTCCTCGATCGAAAAGGATAGTCGGGGTAGTCGATGTCGCGGAAGACGCCCACCTTCGCCCGCCTGATCTCGTAGATGACTTCACCGTCCACGAGGACCCGCGCGTCTCCGATGGCGATCGACGATCCCGACTTCGGAAGCTCCTGATACCGGGCGATGTCCACCTCATAACGGACGACCCCGTCGTGCGGACGGATCTGGCCGAAGAACTCCACCTCACCGCACCCGAGCGCGCGGCCCGTTCCCAGGGCGCCGCTCCACGCGCAGTAGAACCCGATGAGCTGCCACACCCCGTCGACGCCGAGGCAGCCCGGCTGCACCGGGTCACCTAAAAAATGGCACTGGAAGAACCAGTCGTCCACGCGGACGTCCCGTTCGGCCACCATCCGTCCTTTGCGTCCGCTCTTCGAGATGTGCTCGATCCTGTCCACCATGAGCATGGGCGGCAGGGGGAGCCGGGCGCCGAATCCGTCGGGTGCGTCGTCGACCAGGCGTCCGTACGCCATGGCCAGGATGTCCTCGTGGTCGAAGTGGTCGCGCGCCCGAAACTCTCCGTACGTCACGATGGAGCTCCGAAGCGCAGGACGAAGCTCGACCACGTGAGGCCCGAGCCGACGCCCACCACCGCTACGTCATCGCCCGGACCGAAGGAGTGCCAGTTCATGGAGATCACGGACGGAGCGCCCGCAGCCCCCGTATTGCCGAAGTCTTCGACGTTGGAGTGGTGGCGGTCGTCGGGGATGTCACACTGATTGCATACCGTTCTCAACATCAGCAGGTTCGCCTGGTGTCCCACGAAGTGGAATCGACGATCGGGTTCCGTGTAGGCGCTTTGGAGCTTGCGCAGGAGCCGGACGGTCTTCTTGATGGCGAACATCTGGACGGTGCGGCCGTCCTGGCGGAAGTGCCCGCCCACGGGAACCACGACCTTGTCGTAGCCCGCCGGACTGGAATGCAGCGTGTTGCCGACGATCTCGACCGGCGAAGGAACGCGCGTCGAGAGCACCGCCGCGGTCGTCCCGTCACCCCAGAGGACCGACGCCGAGCGGTCTTCGTAGTTCACGGTGGTGGTGAGGCTTTCCGGCGTGACCACGAGTACGAAGTCGGGAAGGGCGTCGGGTCCCATGCCCGAGAGCATGAACAACGCCGTGAAGAAGCTCGTGCAGGCGGAGTTCATATCGAAGGAGGGCACCTCGAGTCCGAGGGCGTGCGCCACGTAGCAGGCGTCCGCCGGCGACATGCTGTCGGGGTGGCTCGATCCGGTGATGACCATCCCGATGTCGGCCAGCTCGAGGCCGGCCCGCGCGACCGCCATCTCGGCGGCGCGCTTGCCCGTCTCGCCATGCGTATACAGCGCGGCGTCGAGCGCCTCGTTCGGGTTCCGGTTCCGCGTCTGGCGTATGTAGTCCAACGGAAGGACCGTGCGGCGCGAGCGGATGCCGACACGCTCCATGATCCACGAGTCGCTCGTGCCTATGTCCAGCTCTTCCAGGAAGCGGTTGGTGATCTCCGCTTCGGGATGGAAGTGCCCGAGCCCGTGCAAGTAGAGGCTCATCCGGACACCCCGGAGACGTGTTCCCCGCCGTCGACGCGAATCAGCGCCCCGTTCACCCAAGCGGCCTCGGGGAGGGACAGGAGGTACACCACGTTCGCGACATCCTCCGGCGTCGTGAGGCGGCCGAACGGATTGCGCCGGCGAGCCTGGGCCTTCAGATGGGCGTTGCCTGGGATCAGGCGCAACGCGGGCGTGTCCGTGACTCCGGGCTGGATGATGTTGGACCGGATTCCCAAGTGGGCCATCTCCGTGGCGATGGAGCGCGAGACGGATTCGAGGGCGGCCTTCGCCGCCGAAACCGCCGCATACCCCTTCCACGCCACGGCGTTGCCTTCGCTGGTGAATCCGAGCACGCGGGCGTCGGGCGCGAAGAGGCCCCGGGAATGGACTGCCTGGGTCCAACCGAGCAGGCTCGTCCCCATCGCGTGCACGGTGCGGGCCATGTCCTCGTCCTCGATGAGCGCGTCGGCCGAGTATTCCGGTGCGCCCGCCACCCCCTGCAGGCCGTCGAGACCCTCGTCGAACAGGCGGTCCGCCGCGGCCCTGACCTCTTCAGGCTCGACTCCCAGCTCCTCCGCCAGGCGGTGGGCGGCGCTCGGACGCGGCGGAGATTCCGGCGCGATCAGCTTGAGATTGCCGAAGGCTATGGAGTGCAGCAGAACCCGGATCCGTCCATCGTCGCCCAGGCGCTCGCCCACGTGGGCGAGCACCTCGGAGCGCGTGTCGGGGTCCAGTGCGTCGGCGTTGAACGTGTGGAGCTCGACACCTTGGCTACGGATCCAGTCGAACTCGGGCTCGATGCGACGCATGGCCCCGCGTCGGTCCCGATGGACGATGCAGAGGTTCAGGCCATGTCGGGCCAGCTTGCGGGCGCTCGCGAGGCCGAATCCGCTCGATCCGCCCAGGATGAGGCCCCACTCGTTCGTGGGGAATACGTTGGTCGGCATGGTACCCGGTGCGATCCCGGTGGTAGCTCGTAATCGTTTTGGGGCAGGCTCCTCTGGTCTGGGGACCGTGCCACCGGAGTCCGAACGATACCCAAGGACGGCCATCGTGACCAGCCGTGGCGCGGCCTCCCGTCCCGTTGACACCCTCCGGACGCTCGGATATCATTCAAAGCTCTATATTCTAACCGCACTTTCGCGCGTCAGGCATGAGAACATACACGCCCAAAGCTCACGAGATCGAGCGACGATGGTGGGTGGTCGATGCGGCAGACAAGCCGCTCGGGCGCCTCGCCACCGAAATCGCTCGCATTCTGCGCGGCAAGCACAAGCCGATGTACACCCCGCACCTCGACACGGGTGACCACGTGGTGGTCATCAACGCGTCGAAGGTGAAGGTGACGGGCAAGAAGGCCGACCAGAAGACCTATTTCCGGCACTCCGGATACATGGGCGCCGAGCAGCATATCCCGTTCCGTCGCATGATCGAGACACACCCCGAGCGGGTGATCGAGCTCGCGGTGAAGGGAATGCTCCCCAAGGGGACGCTCGGGCGAGCCATGGGCAAGAAGCTCAAGGTGTATCCGGGCGCCGAGCATCCCCACCAAAGCCAGCAGCCCGAGACTCTGAGCATCTGAGGAGAGGCACCCGAACGAAATGGCCCAGGACATGAATCAGATCCAGACCGTCGGACGGCGCAAGACGTCGGTGGCCCGCGTGCTCCTTCGCGCCGGCAAGGGCGAGTGGAAGGTCAACGGACGCTCGCTGGCGGAGTACTTCCCGCGAGAGGCTCACCGCATCCGTATCGTAGAGCCCTTCAAGGTCACCGGCCTCGAAGGACAGTTCGACGTGCAGGTCCGGGTGCATGGGGGCGGGCTCACTGGCCAGGCGGATGCGGTCCGGATGGGCTTGGCGCGAGCGTTGGTCACCCATGACGAAGAAGTGCGGCATTCGCTGCGCGAGAAGGACCTGCTGACGAGGGATCCGCGGAAGGTCGAGCGGAAGAAGCCGGGCCGGCCGAAGGCGCGCAAGCGGTTCCAGTTCTCGAAGCGTTGATCGCTTCGATCCATCCTGATCGGGGCGTAATCGGCCCCACCTGAGTAGAGAAGATCACGCATGCAGGAAGTTGGTCTCAACGAACTCCTCGAAGCCGGTGTCCATTTCGGCCACCAGACCCGCCGTTGGAATCCGAAGATGCGGAAGTTCATCTTCACGGAGCGCAACGGCATCCACATCATCGACCTTCGCAAGACCCTCGATCGGCTCCAGACCGCTCAACAGGCGGTCCGTGAGGTCGTACTGAAGGGTGAGCGGGTCCTCTTCGTCTGCACCAAGAAGCAGCTCCGGAGCGTAGTCGAGCTGGAGGCGCAGCGCTGTGGCGCCTTCTATGTTACCGAGCGTTGGCTCGGGGGCATGCTCACCAACTTCCAGACGATCCGCAAGCAGATCCGGCGTTTGAAGGAGTTGGAGCGCGGGCAGGAGGAGAATGCGTTCGAGTTCTACACGAAGAAGGAGCAGCTCCTGCTGGAGCGGGAGCGCCTGAAGCTCGAGAAGTATCTCGGCGGCGTGAAGGACATGTCTCGGCTTCCGGGCGCCGTCTTCGTGGTTGATGCGAAGCGTGAGACCATCGCGGTGCGGGAGGCCGCTCGGCTGGGCATCCCGGTTGTGGCGATCACCGACACGAACGCCGATCCGGATCCCATCGACTACCCCATTCCGGGCAACGACGATGCGATCCGGTCCGTGAGCCTCATCGCGGGCGCGATCGCGGATTCCATCGAGGTGACCCGCAAGGAGGTGCCCGACGAGGAGCGGCGGCGTGCCGATGAGATGGAGGCCACCACCTACTCCACCGAGACGGGCGAAACCACCGAGAAGGAGCGGCCGGCCCGGCGGCGTCCACGGCGCAAGCGGCGTCCGCGCCCCGAGGTCATCGCGCAGCATCAGAAAGACGACAAGGGCGACGAGGAGAGCGGCGCTGAAGAAGGCGCTTCGGCCGAGGAGGCGTCTTCCGAGAAGGCCCCCCCGAAGGCCGAGAAGAAGGCCAAGCCCAAGGCCTCCAAGAAGAGCACGAGCAAGGCCGCCGCGGCAGACGCCGCGGAGGCGGACGCCCCCGGAGGCGAGGCCACGGAGGCGGGGTCCGAAGAGGATTCGGAGGCGGAGGGCGAGGAGTAGGTCCGCGTGCCGGGCGACGACCCGGTTCCGTCTCCAGGTTGACCGGGTCTGGAGATCTGACTGAGGCGGCAGCCGGAACGGCGGGTAACGACTCACCCGCCGTTCCCTCCGCCTCTTTTCATAGCCCGCGACGATGTGGGCCGTTGCATTGACGACGTGATAGAAGGATCGGTACGGACGAATGATCAAGGCGAAGGACGTAAAAGAGCTCCGCGACCGCACCGGCGCGGGCATGATGGACTGCAAGAAGGCGCTCCAGGAGACCGATGGCGACATGGAGAAGGCCATCGACTTCCTGCGTGCGAGGGGCGCGGCCAAGGCGGCCAAGCGCTCCGAGCGGTCGGCAAACGAGGGAACGATCGGAAGCTACGTGCACTTCGACGGACGCACCGCCGTGATCGTCGAGCTCAACTGCGAGACCGACTTCGTGGCGAAGACGGACGACTTCAAGGCGCTCGCGAAGGATCTGGCTCTGCACATCGCTTCGGCCGCACCCCTCGCGGTGTCCAAGGACGACCTGCCGGCCGAGGTGGTCGAGCGGGAACGGTCCGTCTACATGGAGCAGGTCAAGGAGGAGGGCAAGCCGGAGCACATCGCCTCGAAGATCGTCGAGGGAAAGCTCCGTAAGTTCTTCGAGGAGAACACTCTCCTGGCCCAGCCGTTCGTGAAGGATCAGGACAAGACCGTCGAGCAGCTCATCATGGATGTCTCGGCCAAGACCGGCGAGAAGATCGAGGTGGCCCGCTTCGCCCGATTCAAGGTGGGCGAGACCGACTGACGGATCCGTCCAGCGTCACAGGAGAGCCCGCGATGAGTGAAGAGGCAGGGGAGCTGAAGTACCGACGAGTGCTTCTCAAGCTTTCGGGTGAGGCGCTCGCCGGCGATCTGGGGTTCGGGATCGAGCCGTCGGTGGTGGATCGGCTGACCGACGAGATCCGCTCCATCGCGGAAATGGGCATCTCGCTCGGCGTGGTCATCGGGGGAGGGAACATCGTGAGGGGAGCGATGGCCTCCCAGCAGGGCATGGATCGAGTTCAGGCCGACTACATGGGGATGCTCGCCACGGTCATCAACGCATTGGCGGTCCAGGACCTCCTGGAGACCAAGGGCGTCGAGACGCGGGTCATGACGGCGATCCGCATGGAGCAGATCGCCGAGCCCTACATCCGCGGCGGGCGATGCGCCACATGGAGAAGGGTCGGGTCGTGATCTTCGCCGGCGGGACGGGCAACCCCTACTTCTCGACGGACACGGCCGCTGTGCTCCGTGCGATCGAGATCGAGGCCGATGTGGTCATCAAGGCCACCAAGGTGCAAGGGGTCTTCTCCGCCGACCCCAACAAGGATCCCGACGCCGAGTTCATCCCGCGAATCTCCTTCCAGGAAGTCGTGACACGGGAGCTTGGGGTCATGGATGCGCCCGCCGTCTCGCTCTGCAAGGAGAACGGTCTGCCCATCATCGTGCTTAGCCTGGAGAACCGGGGTGTGGTGGCGGCGGCGATCCGTGGTGAGCACGTAGGGACTCTTGTATCGTAGGAACACGCTCGGAGTCCTGGCGGATCCGTGATCCGCTTCGGAAGCCGGGTGCTCAATACTGACCTTCCGACGCAGGAGACAGCGATGCCGACGGTGGAAGACGCCAGAAGGCGGATGGAGGAAGCCCTGGATGCCATGCGCCGAGAGTTCGCGACGGTCAGAACGGGCAAGGCGTCCCCGTCGCTCCTGGATACCGTGCGCGTGGACGCGTACGGGTCCAAGATGCCCTTGAACCAGGTGGCGAGCGTGCACACGCCCGACCCCGGGCTCCTCGTGGTCCAACCGTTCGACAAGAGTCTCGTGGCCGACATCGAGCGGGCCATCCTGACCGCCGACCTCGGACTGAATCCCTCGAACGACGGGAACGTGGTACGTGTACCGATTCCGCCGCTCAACGAGGAGCGTCGGAAGGAGTATGTGAAGCTCCTCCACAAGATGGCCGAGGAGGGGCGGGTCTCGGTGCGACATGCCCGTCGGATCGTGCGCGACGAGTTGCACAAGCGCATCAAGGAGCACGAGATCGGGGAGGACGAGGGTCATCGACGTGAGGAGGCGCTGGAGAAGCTCACGCAGGAGTACACCGACAAGGTGGACGAGCTTCTCAAGCACAAGGAAGAAGAGATCATGGCCATCTGAGAAGGGCCCTTGTCTCCTCCCGAGCCCATGGCCTCCGAGCTTGCCGATCGCATCCGTCTGAGCGGCGACGTCCCCGGGCACGTGGCCGTCATCATGGACGGCAACGGGCGCTGGGCCCGTCAACGAGGGCTCCCAAGACATCTCGGGCATCGCGAAGGCATGAAGTCTGTCCGCGAGTGCATCGAAGGGGCCGGGGACATCGGTATCGGGATTCTGACCCTGTTTGCGTTCTCGACCGAGAACTGGCAGCGGCCCGCACGTGAGGTGTCCGCGCTCATGGGACTGCTCCAGCTCTACGCCCGCCGAGAGCGTGAAGAGCTGAAGCGGCGGGGGGTGGAGGTTCACGTGCTGGGGGAGCTCGACCGCGTCGACGCGGCGACCCGGAAGGCGGTCGACACGATCGTCGAGGGTACCCGGGGCGGCACGGGTCTTCGTCTCAACCTCATGATCTCCTACGGGGGCAGGGAGGAGATCCTCCGCGCGACCCGCGCGCTGGCACGTCAGGTCGTGTCGGGAGAGCTCTCGGCCGAAGACCTGGACGAGGAGACCTTCGCCTCCGCGCTCTTCACGGCCGATCTGCCCGATCCGGACCTTCTGATCCGTACCTCGGGCGAGTATCGAGTCAGCAACTTCATGCTCTGGCAGCTCGCCTACACCGAGCTGCACATCACCCCGGTGCTGTGGCCGGACTTCACGCGCGAGCACCTGTTCGAGGCCGTGCTCGACTATCAACGGCGGGACCGACGTTTCGGGCGGGTGTCGACGCCGTGAGCGAGGACTCGGCCCGGAGCCCCGGATCCGGCGAGGAGCGCCTGCATGGGACCCGCTGACCTCTCCCGGCGCTTGGCGGTGGTCGTCGTCGGTGTCCCTGCGGTGGTCGGGGCCCTGTACGTCGGAGGCTGGGTCCTGACGGTCCCTGTCGCGCTGCTGGGGGCACAGGCCGCGGCGGAGACGTACGACATGGCCCGGGCAAGGGACGTACGGCCCTTCCGCTGGCTCGGCATGTTCGTCGCGGGCAGCTTCGTGCTCCTGGCCTCCAGCCATTCGACGTTCTCGGCAATGGCCCCGTGGGCGCTGGGCGCGGCCGCGCTCCTGGTCGCGGTCTCGCTCGTCATGGCGATGGCCGGGCGCTGGCCCGACGGCAAGCCGTTGGGCGCGGTGGCCGTCACGCTTTTCGGTGCCCTCTACGGAGGGCTGGCGCTCGCCTTCGTTCCGCTTCTGCGTGCGCTCCCGGCGCACCTCGGCTGGGGAGGTGATCCCGCGTCTCCCTGGGCCGGCGTAGCGGTGGTGGCGCTGCCGCTCGCGACCACGTGGATCGGAGACGGGGCAGCCTATCTTCTGGGGACGGCCTGGGGCCGGAAAAAGATGGCTCCACGGCTGAGTCCCGCGAAATCCTGGGTGGGGGCCTGGGCCGGCGTGGTGGGCTCGGCTCTCGCCGCCATGGGCTGGTACGCCTGCGCACGTCCGGTCCTCTCGGGGATGCCGTTGCAGGGACTGGCTCAGGTGGCGATCGTGGGTGCCGGGCTCGGGGTCGTGGCCCAGCTGGGTGATTTGGCCGAGTCCCTCCTGAAACGGGAAGCCGGCGTGAAGAACTCCGGGAATGTCTTTCCGGGACACGGGGGCGTTCTCGACCGCACGGACTCCCTGATCTTCGCGCTTCCGTCGGCCTACGTGCTGTTGCTGCTCGCGGGGCTACTCGGGTGATCCGGGTCGCGGTGCTCGGCTCGACCGGCTCGATCGGCCGGAGCGCGCTCGAAGTCATCCGGCGTCACCGGGATCGCTTTTCCGTCGTCGCCCTGGGCGCCCACCAGCGACTCGATCGGCTCCGGGAGCAGGTGTCCGAGTTTCGCCCTGCGTTGGCGGTTCTGGTCGACGAAGACGCCTCGTTCTCACCCGAAGAGCAAGGAGTCGTTTGGGCGTTCGGGCGCGATGCGCTCCTGGATGCGGCGTCACGTGACGACGTCGACGTGGTCGTCAACGCACTCGTGGGCGCGGCCGGGCTGGAGATCACGCTGCGGGCCCTCGAGGCCGGAAAGCGCCTCGCGCTGGCCAACAAGGAGTCGCTCGTCGCGGGCGGCCCGCTGGTACTGGACGCGGCGGAGCGGGGCGGGGGGGAGATCGTTCCCATCGACTCGGAGCACAGCGCGATCCTGCAGTGCTTGGAGGGGCACGACCGAAGGACGGTGGCGCGTCTGATCTTGACGGCGTCCGGAGGACCGTTCCGGGGGCGCGACCCGGAATCCTTATGGACGGTGCAGCCCGCCGAAGCGCTCAATCACCCGACGTGGGACATGGGCGCGAAGATCAGTGTCGATTCGGCGACCCTGGCGAACAAGGCGCTCGAGGTCGTGGAGGCGCACTATCTCTACGGCATCGGGTATGAACGGATCGAAGTCGTCGTGCATCCCCAGTCGATCGTGCACTCACTGGTCGAGTTCATCGACGGATCCGTGCTGGCACAGCTGGGGTTTCCCACGATGGAGCTGCCCATCCTCTACGCCTTGAGTTATCCTGAGCGCGTGGCGGACGAGGCGCTCCGGTCGTACGACCCGGTTCGGGCGTCCCCGCTCACGTTCGAAGACGTGGACCATGCCGCGTTTCCGCTCTTCGGTCTGGGAATCGAGTCGGGCCGACGTGGCGGGTGCGCCCCGGCGGTGTACAACGCCGGGAACGAAATCGCCGTGCGGGCGTTTCTGGAGGGCAGGGTCCGCTTTCCCGAGATGGCGGACGTGGTGCGAGCCGCGCTCGATGGGGTGGGGCGGCACGCGATCGAAAGTGTGGACGACGTATTGGCCGCGGATGCAGAGGCCCGACGACGGGCTGCCGACGCGGCGGAACGTCTCGGTGAAGCAAGGACGGGAAGCAGGTAATGACGATCCTCGCCACGGTCATCGTGCTCGGCGTGCTCATCTTCGTGCACGAGCTCGGTCACTTTCTGGCCGCCAAGGCGGTCGGCGTTGAAGTGCAGCGCTTTTCCATCGGGCTCGGCCCGCGCCTCACGGGTTTCCAGTGGGGTGAGACCGAGTACGTGGTGAGCGTGATCCCGCTCGGCGGCTACGTGAAGATGGGTGGGATGGACGACGAGGTCATGGAGCGGATCGAGGGTGGCGGCTCGGACGAGCCACGCGTCCCCGGACCTCGCGACTTCGACGCGAAGCCGATCTGGGCGAGGACCTTCGTGATCTCGGCCGGCGTGATCATGAACATGGTCTTCGCGTTCGCCGTCTATACGTTCGTGATCGGCCATTGGGGGATGCCCCAGCTCGACACGACCCGCGTGGGCCAGGTGGATGGCTCGTCGCTGCCGGCCGGGACCGAAGCGCTGACGTCGATCGATCCCGGATCACGCATCGTGAAGGTCGGATCTCACCTCGTCAGGAACTGGGGTGACGTGCAGAAGGCCCTCCTCGATGCGCCCCCCGGATCGCTGCAGGTCGAGGTGACCGATCCCAATCGGACCGTCGGGATCCGGATTCCGGGTACGGCAGCGAAGAGGCAGGCGATGGTGGGTTCCATCGCCGCGTGGCGGGACGCGGGAGTCGGCGCGGTCAATCCCGGCTCTCCAGCCGACAAGGCCGGCATCAAGGCGGGGGACCGCGTGGTGTCGGTGGATGGCGTCGGGGTTCACAACTGGTGGGAGTTCGTCGCTCAGATCGAGAAGAGGCCGGGGGCGCGCGTTGATCTCACGCTGCTTCGCGACGGCCACAGGATCATCCGGCCGGTCACGCTGGAGTCGCAGGAGGAGGACCGTCCCGACGGGACGACGGCGAAGGTGGGCAAGGTCGGCATCTATCCGCCGCAGGGAGAGTATTCATACGCGCCCGTCTCGCTCTCCGAGGCCTTTTCGGGCGGATACCGCCAGACCGTGGGTATGACCGCCACGATCCTGAGCTTCCTGAAGGAGTTGGTGACCGGAGGCGTCTCGCCTCGCTCGATGGGCAGCATCGTCACGATCGGTGAGGCTTCGGGGCAGGCCGCTCGCGCCGGAATGGATGCGTTTCTGAGCTTCATGGCCCTCTTCAGCATCAACCTGGCAGTCCTGAACCTCCTGCCGATTCCCGTTCTGGACGGCGGACACCTTCTCTTCCTCGGCATCGAAGCGGTGCGGGGCCGCGCGCTTTCTCTGGAGCAGCGCTTGCGGTGGAGCAATGTGGGCCTGATCATCGTCGCGGGAATCATGCTGTGGGCCCTTTCCAACGACTTCCTGAGGTTGCTGGGCCTCTAGGAGGAGCCTACCTACACGGAGCACAACCGGATGACGCGTTCGAGCCCGATGGCCGAGCCCCACAAGATCAAGACCGTCCGCCTCCTCTCCTTTCCCAGCCCCGAAGAACGCAAGAAGAACCTGGCCGAGGCCCGCTTCAACGTCTTCAACCTCGCGCCCTCCCAAATCACGTTCGACATGTGCTCGACGGGGACGAGCGCTTCCAGCCAGGAGCAGCTCGCAGGTCAACTCCTCGGTGACGAGGCCTACGCGGGAAGCCGGAACTTCGCGTCCCTGCAGAATGCCGTAGCCGATGTTCTGGGCCACGGATACGTGTGCCCGACGCACAACATCCTCGGCTCCATCAAGCTTCTCGTCTCCACGATGGTTCCGCAGGGCTCGGTGATCCCCAGCAACGGCCGGGACCGCATGGACGTTCTCGTGCCTCGTGAGGTCGAGGTGGTCGACGTACGGGACCGGTCGGAGCCGGTCTTCACGGGCAACATCGATCTCGAGCGGCTCGAAGAGGTGCTCGAAGGAGGCCGGGTGTCGCTGATCGATCTCCAGGCGTTTGCGGACGGCCAGCATCCGTTCAGCCTCGAGAACCTGCGGGCCTCACGGCAGCTCGCGGACCGCTTCGGCGTACGCCTGGTCCTCGACGGCTCCCGCATCATCGAGAACGCCTGGTACGTGCAGTGTCACGAGGCCGGCCAAGCCGATCGCTCGATCGCCGCGCTCGTCCGCCAAGCGGTCAAGACGAGCCACATCCTGCAGCTCGATGGAGCGCAGGATCCCAAGTCGCCCACGGGAGGGATCCTGACCACCGACAACCCTGACGACCACGAAAAGCTCATGAATGAGGTCGTGGTCTTCGAGGGACTTCACACCTACGGTGGCATGGCCGGCAGGACCATGGAAGTGCTCGCTCGGGGTCTGCGCGAGATGGTGGAAGAGGACGAGGTGCACTGGGTGATGCACCAGACTGAGCGCTTCACCCAGCGGCTGCGCGATGCGGGCATTCCTCTCGAGCGGGGCTGCGACGGAGCCTACATACGGGCCGGGGAGTTCCTCCCCCACGTAGAGGTGACGCCCCGGGACACCTTCTCGGCAGCGCTCTATTTCCTGTCCGGCGTGAGGGCCGTCGCCCAGCACCGGAAGGGCTCGGAGGGGCTGGTCCCCGTCCAGATTCCCCGCCTGGCGCTGACGAACGAGCAGCTCGACCAGGTGGCGGATGCCATCGTGGCGCTGCATGCGCAAGCCTCTGAGGTCAGTGCTCTGCAGATCGTCGAGCAGGGCGAGTGGCGCGACGAGATGACCTACCACTGGGTCTTCCCGGACCTGGAGCCCTTCGAGTTCGACACGTTCCCGTACCAGATCCACACGGTGGAGCGGGTCGGGGCGCTCACGCGGGAGCAGCGAGAGGAAGCGATCCGCGCGGCGGGCTTCAACACCTTCCTCCTCCCGTCGGCCGATGTGACCATCGACCTGCTCACCGACTCGGGGACCTCGGCCATGAGCACGGATCAGTGGGCGGCGTACGAGGGGACCAGGGCGAGCGCGGCCACGAGCGACGAGTATCATCGGCTCATGCGCGTCCTCCAGGATACGCTGGGCTACCAGCACAACATCCCGACGCACCAGGGGCGCGCGGCCGAGCACATCCTCAGCCAGATCATGATCCGGCCGGGCCAGTTCGTTCCCGGGAACATGTACTTCACGACCACGAAGCTGCACCAGGAGCTCGCGGGCGGTGTGTTCGTCGACGTGATCGTCGACGAGGCCAACCAACCCGACAGCACCCATCCGTGGAAGGGAAACATCGACCTGGACAAGCTACGTGCCCTTGTGGACGAGCACGGTGCGGAGCAGATCGCCTACGTCTCGTTCGAGCACTCCGTGAACATGGCCGGTGGCCAGCCGGTCAGCATGGACAACATGAAGGAGGTCTACGCCTACTGTTCCGGCGTGGGCATCCCGGTGTTCTTCGACGCCACCCGGGTGGTCGAGAACGCGTACATGATCCAGAGTCGCGATCCGCGCTACCACGAGACACCCGTGAAGGACATCCTCCGCGAGATGATGATCTACGGAGATGGCTGCACGGTGAGCGGCAAGAAGGACTTCCTGATCAACATCGGGGGCTTGCTCGCGTTCCGTGACAACGAGGAGTGGGCGGACCGGGCCCGGGAGCTCCTGCGTATCTACGAGGGCAACGTCACGGACGGCGGTCTCGCCACGGCCGACCTCGCCGCGATGAGCCGCGGCGTGGAGGAGATGGTCGACGACCGCTACATCCGCTCGCGGGTCCGGCAGACGGAGCTGCTGGGACGCATGCTCCTGGACGCCGGTGTGCCGATCGTCACGCCTCCGGGAAGCCACGCCATCTTTCTGGACGCGCGGCGATTCCTTTCCCACCTGGATCAGGACGAGTATCCCGCACAGCGCCTGGCGGCGGAGATTTTCGTGGAAACGGGCGTGCGGGCCATGGAGCGGGGCAACGTCTCGAAGGGCCGCAATCCGGAGACCGGTGAGAACTACCGTCCGGCACTGGAGCTCGTACGCCTGACGCTACCGAGGCGGGTGTACACGAACGACCACATGAGGGCCGTGGCCGACGGCATCATCCGGCTCTACGCTCGCAGGCAGGAGATTCGAGGCCTCCGCTTCGTATACGAGCCTGGGAAGCTCCGCTTCTTCCAGGGACGATTCGAGGCGCTGTGACGGAGCACTAGAGGAAGCTCAACTGAGGTGGACCCTCTTCGAGCCGCAACAGCTCCACATCCAGAAGCCCCGTAGGATCGTCCTGCCGCGCGACCTCCAGGTGCCCGTGCCATCCGGCGTCTTCGAGGGCGTCACCGACCGCTCGGAGCGCCAGCTCGGGACGGTTGCACTGATTCGAGAGATGGGCCAGAACCACGCCGGCGAGACGAGGGTGGAGGAGCTCCACCGCCAGACGAGCCGCCGCCTGGTTCGAGAGATGACCATGGCTCGATGCGATGCGTCTCTTCACGGCCCACGGGTAGGCGCTCGTGCGCAGCATGACCTCGTCGTGGTTCGCTTCCAGCACCAGGAGGTCGCACGCTTCCAGCGCGTGGCGGATCTGCGCGGTGGGGCGACCGAGGTCGGTGGCCACACCCAGTCGATGGCCGGTGCACTCGTCGACCAGCGCGACGCCCACCGGATCGGCGGCGTCATGGACCGTGAGGAACGGCTCCACCCGAACATCCCCGATCGAGAAGGGGCGTCCCGGACGATACGCGACCACCTGCTCCGGCCCGCGCAGGAGCTGCGCGCACGCTTCGCGCGTCCGATCCGTCATGTACAGCGGCGTACCGTGGCGGCGAGCGAACACACCCATGCCCTTGGTGTGGTCACCGTGGTCGTGCGTGATGACGATCGCGTCGACGTCCTGCGGATCGACCTCCACTCGACTCAGGCGTCGGGCGAGGTCTCGGGCGCTGAAGCCCGCGTCGATCAGCACCCGGGTGTTGCCGGCCTGGACGAGCGTTGCGTTTCCGGAGCTTCCGCTTCCCAAGACGGCGACCTTCAACCCTCCGCTCCCTGCAGCGCCGACACGCTACTCGGCGCCGCGGGTGCGCGTCGAGGTCCATGCCTGGTCCAGGACCCTGCGGATCCCGGGCGTCAGCTCGACGTCGCGTCGTGCCATGGCGCGCTCGGTGACCTCGAGGAACCGGTCGAGGCGATAGTCCTTCAGGTCGGTCCCCGATCCCCAGCTGAACGGAGGAACGACCGTGGGGGGCATGGCACCCCCGAACACGTTGCTCCCGGCGCCGAGGATGGTGCCCGTGTTGATGGGGGTCCCGATTCCGGTCTTGACGTGGTCCCCGACGAAGCAGCCGACCTTCATCAACCCCGTATCGACCTCGCCGTCGGGGGTCCAGACCCGGACGGTACCGTAGTTGTTCTTCAGGTCGCTGTTGGTCGTGAATGCGCCCAGGTTCACCCACTGTCCGAGCACGGCATGGCCCAGATGGCCGTCGTGCGCCTTGTTCACGTAGCCGAGGATGACGCTGTCGGTGACCTCCCCGTGGATCTTACAGACGGGGCCGATGCTGGACACGCCGACCCGTCCGCCGAGAATGGCGGAGTCACGACCCACGTAGAGGGGACCGGTGAGACGGGCGGGACCTTGGACCCGCACTCCGTCGTCCAGACGGATCGGTCCGTCCCTGGTGTCGATATGCACGCCCGGCTCGATCTCGGCCCCTACCCCCAGCGAAAGCTGGCCGTCACCGATGCAGTGGACGCCCGGCGGACCCGGGTGGATGTCGTCGAGCCAGATCGTCTCGATGTCCCGTGCCAAGCGGGCGGCGTTGCCCGCCATCAGGTCCCACGGATGCGGGAGCACCCGCCCCTCGAGCTCGATTCCCGTCCCTTGCTCGGGAGCCTCTGCGGGATGCCGTATCCAGGACTCGGGGGGCGGGGGTGCCCCGTCGCGGGTGACCCAACCGACGACCTCGCCCGCCGCCGACAGGCTGGAAGGGGCCTCGAGCTCCGGGATGCTCTGGAACTCGAGAACCGCCCTGCTGGACAGGAAGACGTTGACGCCCGCGGGGTTCACCTCTTCACGAGTGATACCGGGCGGGGCCCCGGCTTCGTCGAAACCCACGAGATCGGCTCGACAGAGATGCCCCCGGCAACGGGTGCCGAAGACGCGCTCCGAACGTGCCCTGAGCGTCATCGCTCCGTAGAGGAGCTCGCCGGTCGGTCGCGTGAGGCTGAACGGGGCCCAACGCCGAGCCACACGATCGTCGAAGAGGTAGAGGCGTGTTTCACTCACGAGGCGTCATCCTCCAGGCGAGCCAGAAGGGCTTTCAGGTCGGGTGCGCGCGCCCGGGACGTGACGAGCGTAACGTCGCCGGTGCGCACGACCACGAGGTCGTCCACGCCGAAGAGAACGAGGCGCCCGGAGTCGGCGTACGCGATGTTCCCGGACCCGTCCACCACGGCCGCGTCACCGTCCACGACGTTCCCGTTCCCGTCCGCGTCGCGCACACGGGCCAGCGATTCCCAGCCGCCGACGTCGTCCCACGAGAACGTCGCCCGAACCATCGCGACCCGATCGCTCCGTTCCAGGACGGCCGTATCGACCACGCACGCCGGCACCGCGTCGAAGAAGGAGGCCGCGCCCTGGCCCAGTTGTGACAGGCCGGCGGCCACCTCGGGCGCGTGGCGCCCCAACTCGTCCAGGAAGGCCGAAGCTTTCCACACGAAGATCCCGCTGTTCCAGAAGAACCCGGCATCCATGTACCGCCGTGCCGTTTCGGCGTCCGGCTTCTCGTGGAACGTGCGAACCCTCCAAGCATCGGTGCCGGTCTCGAGTCGCTCCCCGGGCTCGATGTGCCCGAACCCGGTCTCCACTCGGTCCGGGTGCACGCCGATGGTCAGCAGCAGGTCGCGCTCACGTGCGATGCGCACGGCCTCGCGCACGGTGTCCTGGAAGGCCTCCAGCGGCTGAATGAGGTGATCGGCGTGCAGTGAGACCAGCACCGCATCCGGATCGAGGCGCCGGATCTCCCACGCAGCCCAGGCGAGCACCGGGCAAGTGCCCTTGGCCATCGGCTCGACCAGGTAGCTGGCCTCCGGAAGGGAGGGGAGGGCGCGCCGAAAGGGCTCGGCCAGATGAGCACCCGCGAGGATACGCAACCGCTCCGGAGGCACGAGCGAGCGGGCCCTGTCGACCGTGTCCACGATCATTGGCCGCGCGCTCACCAGCGGTAGGATCTGCTTCGGGCGCGACCGGGTGCTCAGCGGCCAGAAGCGGGAGCCGATGCCTCCGGCGAGGATGACGATCCAGGTGTGGCCGTCAGCGTCCGTCGAGGATCTCTTCGATGCGGGCAAGGAGCTTCTTGGGGCTGAAGGGCTTCGTGAGGAAGTCGTCGGCACCCCGCCTGAAGGCGTCCTCGCGGTCGGTATCCTGCCCCTTGGCCGTGAGGATGATGACGGGGGTGCCTGTGCGTCGTGGGTCGTTCCGGATCTTCTCCAGGATCTCCAGACCCGACGCGAAAGGCATCATCAGGTCCAGGAGAACGAAGTCGTACGCCGTCTCGGACGCGACCCGATCCAGCGCCTCACGGCCGTTGATCGCCTCGTCCACCTGGTAGGCATTGTTCTCGAGAAGCGTGGACAGGACCCGGCGTATGTGGGGTTCGTCATCGGCGACGAGGATACGTCGGCGGAAGGTAGCTTCAGGGGGTTCGAACGCCACGTGTGCCTCCCAGGCACGAGGGCCCTCCGCGACGGGCGGGGAACCTACCCGGCACGTGGGGTAAAGTCAACAAATGACGCGGGGTTTCAAGGGTTGACACCATGCTTCCCGCTCAGACACCTTTCGCGTCTCCCGTCCCCGGCGACCATGCTCTCCCGGAATCTGCCTTCATGAGCTCCGTATCCACAGATCCCCGCCCTTCACGCCGCCTGCGTACGCCCGCGTTCGCGGCCTTCGCCGTGGCGTTCGGGGTCGCGCTCGCCGCGGGCTGCAATTCCAATCCTTACGGCATCGGCTGGAACACCGCCATCCCGGATACAGTCGTCCTGTATTCTCTTGCCCGGCCCGAGTTGAACCTCCCCTCCGCGTTCAGCTTCCACCAGAGGACCAGCTATCGGGTGGAAGATCCCAATGCGACGGGATCGTGGGACATAGCCGTGGATACGCGTGACGGTCAAATCGTCCTCTTGCCACCCGAGGCTTTGAACATCGCGACCGGTGCGGGAATCGCCGTCCTGCCGGGCATCACGCTCGAGCAGGCCACGGAGGCCCCGAAAGACACGATGCTCTACGACACCAAGGAGCCGGTGCCGATCCAGACGGGCAACGTCTACGTGATCCGGTCCGGCCGCAGCGTCGGCCTCTACGGGACGTACTGCAGGTACTATTCCAAGTTGGAGCCGCTGGACATCGACGTGGCGAACGGGACCCTCACGTTCCGTTTCGACTCGAACCCGGGGTGCAACGACCGGGCGCTCGTCCCGAAGGGCTGAACCCGGTCCATGCTGGACGTCCGCAGGTTTCGATACGAGGCCGACGCGCTCGCGCGCGAGTTGGGCCGCCGCGGAGATCCGGAGCTCGTGGACCTCGTCGAGCGGGTCCGGAGCCTCGACGAGGAGCGGCGTGAAGCCCTCGGGCAGGTAAACGAGCTCAAGGCGCGCCGCAACGACGTCTCCAAGCGCATCGGTGAGCTCAAGAGGGCGGGTGAGCCGGCGGAGGAGCTGATCGCGTCGATGCGCGAGGTGGGTGAGCGGATCGGCGGACTCGACGACCTGGTCAAGGAGCGTGAGGGTTCGATCGAAGAGATCCTGCTCGGCGTTCCGAACGTTCCACTCCCGGAGGTCCCAGAGGGCGACGAGGACGCCAACGAGGTCGTGAGCACGTGGGGCGAGCCGCGCGCGTTCACGTTCGAGCCCCGACCGCACTGGGAGATCGGGGAGGCGCTCGAACTGCTCGACCTTCCACGCGGCGCCAAGATCTCGGGTTCGGGCTTCCCGGTCCTGCGCGGCGCCGGCGCACGCTTGCAGCGTGCGTTGATCTCCTGGTTTCTGGACGTCCACGGCGAGGAGCATGGCTACGTCGAGCTGCGCGTCCCCTACCTGGTGACCCGCGAGACACTCACGGGGACGGGGCAGCTCCCGAAGTTCGCCGACGAGTCGTACCAGACCGAGCGCGACGACCTCTGGTTGATTCCCACCGCCGAGGTACCCGTCACGAACCTCCACCGAGACGAGCTGCTGGACGGAGACGACCTCCCGATCCGGTACACGGCCTACTCCCCCTGCTTCCGCAGGGAGGCCGGGGCGGCCGGCAAGGATACGCGGGGCCTCCTTCGTGTTCACCAGTTCGACAAGGTGGAACTGGTACGCTTCGAGCGTCCGGAGCACAGTCGGGCTGCCCTCGAGGAGCTCACCCGGCACGCGGAGACGCTCCTGGAACGCCTCGGGTTGCACTACCGGCGTGTCGTGTTGGCCACGGGAGACCTCGGGTTCAGCAGTGCGCTGACGTTCGATCTGGAGGTGTGGGCGCCGGGAGTGGGGGCGTGGCTCGAGGTGTCGAGCTGCTCGACCTTCACGGACTACCAGGCTCGCAGGGCGAATGTGCGCTTCCGCCCGGCGCCGGGGGAGAAGCCCGAGTTCGTCCACACGCTGAACGGCTCCGGGCTCGCGCTGCCACGAATCGTCGCGGCGCTCCTCGAGACCGGTCAGGAGGAGGACGGAAGCGTCACGATTCCGGAGGTCCTGCGCCCGTACCTGGGCACGGATCGTCTGAAGTAGGGCGCCCCTCTGGCGCGCCGGTGCAGAACTCCGCCACACTGGGGACATGATCCGCATCAAGTGGCCCCTGGCCGTCGCGACGCTCTTCGTCCTCCTGCTCGGGTGGTACCTCGTCTACACCCAGCAGATCGTGCGCGCGCTCCAGGGCGACGCAGAGACGCTGACGAAGGTCTTCTCCGAGGTCCAGGCCGGGATGGCCGACCCGAACTCCGATGCGACCAACGCGCTCTTCAACCTGCAGACGATCGTGAGGGAATCCGGAGTGCCTTTGGTGTGGACGGGCCCCGGAGACACCGTCTACGCGGTGGAGAACCTCCCGTTCGACGCGAACCTCCACACGCCCGAGGGTCAGGATCGGGTGAAGGCCTACGTTCGCCGCCTCGACGCCCGACACCATCCCGTGGGCGATCCCAACCTCGGAAACATCCACTTCGGAGACACGCCGGTGGTGCGGCGCCTCCAGTGGATTCCCTGGCTCCAGGTCGGGGGCCTCCTCTTGACGGTGTTCGTCGGTTTCACCTTGATCCGGTATCAACGCCGCGCCGAGAGCGAGCGTGCCTGGACGTCGATGGCCCGAGAGCTGGCCCACCAGTTGGGCACCCCGCTCTCCTCGTTGCAGGGATGGCTGGAGGTCCTCAAGCTGCCGCCCCGGGAGCGTCCGGGCTCGCTCGGAGAGACCGACGTCGCCGACGCGATCGAAGAGGATCTGGAACGACTCGAGCGGATCAGCCATCGTTTCGAGCTCATCGGTCGTGATCCGGAGCTCGTGAGCCTCTCGCTCCCCCAGGTCGTGCGGGGGCTCGAGCGCTATCTCGCGGCGCGCCTTCCCAAGCTGGGAAGGGGAATCGACCTGGTGGTGGACATCCCCGACGGACTTCCGCGGGTCAAGGCGAACGAAGTGCTTCTGATCTGGGCTCTGGAGAATGTGGTGAAGAACGCATTGGATGCACTGGCGGGACGCGGGGGACGCATCTCCGTGTATGCCCGGGAGGTGGGGGGAGGCTGGGTGAGCCTGCGCATCCGGGATACCGGTCCGGGCGTGGACCCCGAGATCCGAGACAAGATCTTCGAGCCGGGCGTAACCTCGAAATCGGGAGGCTGGGGCGTGGGCCTCGCGCTTTCACGCCGTATCGTGGAAGGTGTTCATCACGGCCGCATCGAGCTGCTCGAGGGCATGGAGGGAACGACGTTCCAAATCAGGCTGCCGGTGGCCGATGCCTGAAGGGACCTCGATCCGGACGTCGACGGGAGCGTCGTACCTCGAAGGGCTGAACCCGGAGCAGCGCGAGGCGACGCGGCACTTCGAGGGGCCGATCCTGGTGCTCGCGGGTGCCGGATCCGGTAAGACGCGCGTTCTGACGACGCGCGTGTGCCACCTGGTGATGGAGCACGGGGTGCCCCCGGACCGTATCCTCGCGGTCACCTTCACGAACAAGGCTGCCGGCGAGATGAGGGAGCGGATCGCCGCGCTCCTCGGCGCCGAGCCCGCGGGAATGTGGATCGGGACCTTCCACGCGCTGGGCGCCCGGTTGCTCCGACGGCACGCCGACCGGATCGGATGGGACCGCTCCTTCAGCATCTACGACCAGGATCAGTCGCTGCGGCTCCTGAAGCGGGTCCAGGAGCGAGTGGGTCTCGATCCGAAGCGGTGGAGCCCGAAAGCGATGCGGTCCGAGATGAGCAACGCCAAGAACCAGCTCCTCTCGGCCGAGGATTTCGTACGGGACAACGAAGGCTCTTTCGACATCTTCGTTCGCAACGTGGCCAAGGTGTTTCCGGTATACGAAGAGGAGCTCCGCAGCCAGAACGCGCTCGATTTCGACGATCTCCTCGTCAAGCCGGTGGAGCTCTTGGAGGAAAACCCCGCCCTCCTCGAGCGGTACCAGGAGCGGTTCGCGTTCCTCCTGGTCGACGAGTACCAGGACACGAACCGAGCGCAGTTCCGATTCGTGGAGCTTCTCGCCGCCCGTCACCGGAACCTCATGGTGGTGGGTGACGACGACCAGAGCATCTATGGATGGCGGGGCGCGGACATCCGCAACATCCTCGATTTCGAGAAGGCTTTTCCCGGCGCGGAGATCGTGCGCCTCGAGCGCAACTATCGCTCCACGCAACGGATTCTGGACGCCGCCAACGCCGTCATCCAGGAGAACGTCAACCGCAAGGGTAAGACCCTGCGCACCGAGCGCGTGGGGGGCGAGCCCATCACGCTGGCCGAGACGCTGGACGAGGGAGACGAAGCCCGCTGGATCCTTGGCGAGATCAAGGCGCGTTACGAAGAGGGTGTGCCCTCGACCTATAATTCGTTCGCGGTGCTCTACCGGACCAACGCGCAGGCCCGCGCACTCGAAGACGCGTTCCGTCGCGGTGGGATTCCCTACCAGGTGGTGGGAGGGGTCCGTTTTTACGAGCGCAGGGAGATCCAGGACGTCCTCGCGTACCTGCGCCTGATCTCGAACCGACGGGATGACGGTGCGTTCGACCGCATCGTCAACTATCCGCGCCGGGGTATCGGAGGGACCTCCCAGGAACGGCTCGCCACCTGGGCTCGGGGATCCGGGATGCACCTTCTGGAGGCGGCCGAACGTGCCGAAGAATCGCCCGACGTCCCGTCGGGCGGCGCGCGGGCGTTGCGGGCCTTCTCGGAGCTGATCGGGCGCTACCGGGAACGGGCCGCGGAGGCGTCGGCCGGCGAGCTTCTGGAAGAGCTGGTCGAAGAGCTCGACCTGATGCGCCACCTCGTTGAGGAGGGGCCCGACGGCGAAGATCGCGCCCGCAACGTGGCCGAGCTGATCGCGGGTGCGCTCGACTTCGACGCCGAGTTGATCGAGGGGCTCGGGAAGGAGGAGGTCGAGGGGCTCACGGACCTCGACGTGTTCCTGCAGCAGGTGGCCCTGGTGGCGGACGTCGACCGACTCGACCCGGATGCCGACAGCGTCACGTTCATGACGCTGCACAATGCGAAAGGGCTGGAATTTCCTTTCGTCTTCATCGCGGGGCTGGAGGAGGGGCTCTTCCCGCTCGGTCGCGCGTACGATGAGCCGAATGCCCTGGAGGAGGAGCGGCGCCTCTTCTACGTAGGCATCACGCGCGCCCAGGACAAGCTCTCGTTCAGCTGGGCGCGCCAGCGCCGGAGGGCCGGAGACTACACGTACGGCACGCTCTCATCGTTCGTGGACGCCATCCCGGTCGAGCTCCTGGAGCAGCGGATGAGCGATCGACTTCGCATCGCGGCACACTCGACGCCCCACCGCGGGGGGGCGCGACGTGAGCGCGAGGACCGGGGTTGGACGTCGGACCCGGACTTCTCCGTGGACGAGAGCATGAATCAGGATCTGCCCAGACTGGTGAAGGGAGAACGCGTGGTGCACGAGACGTTCGGTTCGGGGTCCGTCGTCGAGATCTCGGGTTTCGGAGCCGATATGAAGGTCACGGTCGATTTCGACGACGCCGGCAGGAAGCGGCTTGTGGCGCGATACGCCCGACTGGAGAGGGATTGGCCGTGAGCGTCGGCGCCGAAGAAGCTCGACGGATCGCCGCGCTCGCCCATCTTCGGCTCGACACGGGAGAGCTCGAGCGCCTGACTGGTGAGCTGAACAGGATTCTCGAGCATGTGGTCGCGCTCGAGGGCCTGGAGCTCTCCGACCTGCCCGACGTGGGCCTGTCGATGGAGGGCCTGCCTCCCGCGCGCCCGCAGGCCGCCGACGAGCCCGATCCGCTCGTGCGGGGTCCCGAGGCCGCGGCGCCCGACTGGAGAGAGGGCTTCTTCGTCGTTCCGTCGCTGCCGGGGCTGAGCGACGGGGTGGGGGAGGACGGCCCGTGAACGACGTGCGGACGATCGTGGAGGCCGTGCGCTCCGGGCGCGTGGCTCCTCTGGATCCGGCGCGCGGGGTCCTCGAAGCCGTCCGTCGAAGCGAGGGAGGCGCCGGGGCGTTGAACGCATTCCTCTCGCTCACCGACGAGATGCACCTGGTGGAGCCGGACGTGTCCGGTGCGCTGGCCGGGCTGCCCGTCGCGGTGAAGGACAACCTTGCCACGACGGACTTGCCGACCACCTGTGGCTCCAAGCTCCTCCAGGGGTACGTGTCGCCCTATGCCGCAACGGTCGTGCGCAGGCTTGTCGAGGCGGGTGCGGTGGTCGTGGGGAAGACGAACCTGGACGAGTTCGCGATGGGGTCGTCCACCGAGAACTCCGCGTACGGCCCGACGCTCAACCCGGTGGATCGGAGCCGTGTCCCGGGCGGAAGCTCTGGGGGCTCGGCCGCCGCGGTCGCGGCGGGACTCGTTCCGGTGGCGCTCGGATCCGATACGGGAGGCTCGGTACGGCAGCCGGCCGCGTTTTGCGGTGTCGTAGGGATCAAGCCCACGTACGGAAGGGTCAGCCGATACGGGCTGGTGGCCTTCGCGTCGTCTCTCGATCAGGTGGGTACGCTGGGCCGGACCGTCTACGACGCCGCTCGCCTCCTCGAGGTGGTGGCGGGTCACGATCCCCGTGACGCGACGTCCGCGCCCCGGCCCGTACCCGATTTCGGGGAGGCCGTGAGCCGCGGCGTCCGGGGCATGGTGGTGGGCGTCCCGAAGGAGTACCTGCCTGCTTCCCTCGATCCCGTCACCCGGGATCTGGTGGAGGGCGCGCTGGACCGGTTGCGGGCCGCCGGGGCCGAGATTCGCGAGGTCTCCCTCCCGCACGCGGGTTACGCCATTCCGGCCTACTACGTGCTGGCTCCCGCGGAAGCCTCCAGCAACTTGTCACGCTACGACGGAGTGCGATACGGGGTGCGCCGCGACGGCGTGGGGATGGGAGAAATGGTGGAGGCGACCCGCTCAGCCGGCTTCGGAGACGAGGTCAAGCGCCGCATCCTCCTGGGCACCTATGCGCTCTCCGCCGGCTACTACGACCAGTACTACGGGACGGCGCAGAGAGCCCGGAGCCTGATCTCCGGCGACTTCAGGAACGCCTTCTCGGACGGGGTGGACGTGCTGTTCACGCCGACGACTCCCGGTCCGGCCTTCCCGATCGGGGAACGCAGCAGCGACCCGGTCGCCATGTACCTGTCCGACGTATTCACGGTGACCGCGAATCTAGCGGGCATTCCCGCAATGTCGCTCCCGATCGGCGCCGCGAGCGGACTGCCCATCGGGGGGCAGCTGCTCGCGCCGTGGTGGGAGGAAGCGACGATGCTGGCGGCGGCGGGCGCTCTGGAGGCCTCTCTGCGGGAGGAGGAGGCGTGAACGGCTGGGAAGCGGTCATCGGCATGGAGGTGCACGCCCAGCTGCGCACCGCGAAGAAGCTCTTCTGCGGAGACGAAACCAGCTTCGGCGAGGAGCCGAACAGCCACGTGTGCCCGGTGTGCCTGGGGCTACCCGGGGCGCTGCCCACGACGAACGGCGAAGCCGTCGACCTGGCCGTCACCACGGCGCTGGCGCTCGCATGCACGGTTCACTCGACGAGCGTCTGGGCTCGCAAGAACTACTTCTACCCCGACCTGCCGAAGGGCTATCAGATCACGCAGTTCGAGCGGCCTTTGGCGACCGACGGTCTCGTGGTGTTCGACGGTAGCGACGGGCCGGCGGAGGTCAGGATCCGCAGGATCCACATGGAGGAGGATGCCGGGAAGTCGCTCCACGATCGGTTCGGGGACGGGACCGCGGTGGACCTCAACCGGGCGGGCACTCCGCTGGTGGAGATCGTCACCGAGCCAGACCTCCGATCTCCCACGGACGTGAGGACCTTCCTGCAGACGCTCAAGCAGATCCTCGAATACACGGATGTGAGCGACTGCAACATGGAGGAAGGCAGCCTGCGCGCGGACGCCAACGTCTCTTTGAGGCCGGTGGGCGCCGACGCGCTCGGCGTGAAGACCGAGATCAAGAACGTGAACTCCTTCTCCGGCATCGAGAAGGCGCTCACGCTGGAGATCGAGCGTCAGCGACAGATCCTGGAATCCGGCGGCACCGTCCACCAGCAGACGCTTCTGTGGGATGACCACCGTGGACAGATTCGACCGATGCGCTCGAAGGAAGAGAGCCACGACTACCGGTACATGCCGGACCCGGACCTTCCGCCCCTGGTCCTCGACGAGGCACGGGTTCGGACGCTGGGAGAGGCTCTTCCCGAGCTTCCCAGGGCCAGGCGTCAGCGCTTCGAGAGGGCATTCGACCTCCCCTCGTACGATGCCGAAGTGCTGACGCAGTCCGCGGCCACCGCCGACTACTTCGAAGCGGTCATGGCCCACTCGTCCGACGCCAAGAGCGCCTCGAACTGGATCATGGGCCCGGTGCAGGCACTCATGAACGAGCGTGGGGAGGACGCGTCCACCTTCTCCGTGGGTCCCGCCGCGCTGGCCGCGCTGCTGGGGCTGATCAACGACGGGACCCTCTCCCAGGCGGCCGCGAAGAAGGTCTTGGCCGTCCTCGCCGAGGAGGGAGGAGAGGCCGCATCCGTGGTCGATCGGCTCGGTCTTGCCCAGGTCCGCGACAAGGGGCGGCTCGAGCGATGGGTCGACGAGGTGATCGCCGAGCATCCAGAGGAGGCTCGGCGTTGCGCGGAGGGCGAGGCGCGCCTGCTCGGCTTCTTCGTCGGTGGCGTGATGCGGCGATCGGGTGGAAAAGCAGACCCGAAGCGGGTCAACGACCTCCTGCGCGACAAGCTCGGGTAGGCGGCCGGACCTTCGGGGAGGGCGGGGCCCTCCTCGAGCCACGGGCGCGGTGTCCCTCAGTTCGGTGCCGTGGACGTGTCCGGGCTCTCCCGCGTCGCCCGCCACTCCGGGTCTCGTTCCGGCGCTGCTTCCGTGAGGGCGAGCCGGACGCCGTCCGCATCCAGGTTGCCCGCGTAGACCGGCGTGCCCGGCTGCTGTCGCCACGACTCGTCCAGGGTGCCGGCGTCGACCGGATCGAAGCCCAGCTGGTCGACGAGCTCGAACACCACCTCCTTGTCTCCGGCTCGGTCGCCGGCCACTGGAAGCGCGATTCGCCCGGGTTCCCCTGCGGGCTTGCCCCGCTCCATGAGGTGCTGCGCCTGGATGTTGTTGAACGCTTTGACGACGGGACGGCCAAGCTGCTCCGAAACCCACCGGCTCTCGGTCGTTCCGTTCTCTATGGGGTCGATCCGACCGTCGCGCTGACGCGGATAGTAGTTGCCCGTGTCCACGACCACGACGTCACGGGGTACCCCTTCGAATAGGTCGTCGGGCAGGTCGCGCACGGCCGCTTCGGGAATGGTCACGACGACCACGTCTCCCGCGTGGGCCGCTTCGGCGGCCGTGACGGCCGTGGCACCGGTCTCGCGGGCGAGCTCCGAGAGGGTCTCGGGCCTCCTGGAGTTGGCGACGAAGACATCGTGTCCGAGGCCGGTGAGCCGGCGGGTGAGGGTACTCCCGATCTGGCCGGCGCCGATGATTCCGATCTTCATGTCCTGCTCCTTCCTTGATGCCGAATTGGGCTCGTGCGTCGCGTCGGTCGCGCAGTCCTGCGACCGCCCGGCCCGACACCGACACTCGTAGTCCTACCCCTTCCGGCGATCACCTTTCCGATGGGTGATGCCTCCCGCGAACTCCACGTCCGTGACGGAACGCCAGTAGTTCAACTCGTGCTCGGGGAACGGAAAGAAATCCTCGGCCATCTCCGCCAGGACGTCGGGGCGCTCCGCCGTGTGATTGGAGAGCCCCCGCCTGCGCACCTTCTTGGACAGCCTCAGGTTGAGGTCGCCCACCGGGTCGAGCATCCCCGGGCGTGAAGCGTCTCGCTCACGGAGATAGTCGACGATGTAGTCGAAGGATGTGCTGAAGTACCGATCGACGAGGGGGTCGGGAAGGTCGAACCGCGAATTGGCGAGGACGCGCTCGAAGATGCGCTGCCACCGGTCGTGACCCTGGAATCGGATCATCCCGCGGAAGATCCTGCGGTTCGTGCGGAAGCTGAAGATGGTGCGGCTCAGCACGTCGTCGAAGAGCGTGTCGGCCTCCGAGTGGTCGTTGTCCATCACGAGATGACGCGCCTTTCCGAGGAAGTCCTCTCCGACGTGCATGTCCATCCGGTGCTCCCAGTACGTGTGCCCGAGCGCCTGGGTAGTGCTCGTGAGCAGGAGCTGGCGGGGCACGAAGACATTGTGCGCGACTGTGTCGGCGGCGAGGTGGGCCAGGTATCCGTACCCGACGGAGGCCAGCGCCTCGGTATCGGCGGAGGCCAGGATCTCTTCACCGACGTGCCAACTGTGGCAATGACGGCCCTCCGGCACATACTTCTTCGCGAAGGAGATGTCCGCAGCGACCGAGCCATACAGGAAGTGCAGGGGATAGCGCTGCAAGAGGGCACGGACCGCCGGCGGCACGAGGTAGAGCGACGCGAGGAGGGTCTCGCCGAGCGCGACGTGCGTGCCGGGGCCCCAGGCGAGCAGCGGCTGGGGTACCAGAAAGAGCCAGCCGAGGGCGACCAGGAGCGCGGGAACGAGGATCACGCGGCCTGCTGCATCCTCAACTCGGAGAGGCCGCACCTTTCGACTCGGCCACCTCCCGAGGCGAGAGATCCTCCTTCTCGGACGGTGCTTCCGCATCATGCGAGTCCCCGGCCGAGTCATCGTCGGCCTCGGGGTTGCCGATCCTTCGCGCGCCCTCGCGCACCCCCCGCACGGTCGCGGCCGTGTCGAGGAAGATGTCTTCGGCCTCGCCCTGGACCACCTCCATGAGTGCGTTGAACTCGGCGATCCTGTCCTCCATCCGGTCGGACGCCTGGTGCAGTCGGTCCGTGAGCGCACGCACCGACGCGTTCAGGCGCTGGACGTCCGTGCGCAAGGCCTGCGTGATGAACTCCACGTTGTCGGAGATCGAACGGGCACGATCCGACACGGGACCGAGGTTCTGGTGGACCCCGGCGCGCAGATCTCGCACGGTCCGGTTGAGCTGGAGAAAGAGCCGGGCCAGGACGATGGCCAGTACGACCACGGCCAGGCCGATGACGAGTACCGCCACGTCGGCGGCCTGGGAGAGGCCGTCCCGCGGCGCGAGAGCCACGACGGTATCGGCCTGGGGAGCCTGAGCCAACATCGAAAGAAGTGCGGGAACCATAGACGTAAGAGTAACCGAAGGCGCCCTCATCAAGCCAGGTCGCGAGCCGCGTGGGGCCCGTGCAGGCGCGAGCTCATCCCTCTTCCTCGACGTTACGGTCAGCCGTAGAGCTGTGCCGGATGGCCTCGCGCTCGGCCCGCCGCTCGTCGCCCTCGGCGAGGGCTTGTTCCGCTCTCGGAGAGATCTCCCCGGCCCGCCGCAGGAGGCGAATGGTGAGGAAAGGGCCGACGAGCTCGGAGAGCATCACGCCGATGACGATCACCGTAAAGAGCGCCGTCTCGGCATCCATCGTGCCGACCTGCAGGTCGGAGTAGACCAACACGCCCGAAGCGGCCATCGCCAGCGAGATTCCTCCCTGGGGAATGAGACCGAGGCCCACCCTCCTCGGAATGTCCGGGCCGAGGGGCATGAGGGTGACGAGTCCGGCCGAGGCCACCCCTTTCGCCAGTGCGCGGAGCAAGGCATAGCCCACTGCGAAGAGCACGATCCAGAGGTTCGGCATGCGCAGCAACGCCCCGGCCAACAGCAGGAAGACGAGGTAGACCGGTTTCTCCCACCGCTGCAGCACGCGAAAGACCCGCTCGCGGTCTCGGCCGAGATTCGCAACGACCGCACCCATCGTCACCGACACGAAGAGGGGGGAAAGCCCCCAACGCAACGCCGCGCCGGAGGCGAACGCACAGATCCCGAGGAGGAAGAGCACGAGCTCCTCGCCCGCCGGCCGGACACGCGTGAGCCAGAGGAAGACGATGCCACACACGAGTCCGAGCCCCAGGGCAACACCCACAAGTGCGAACTGGGGTACCGGACCAATGCCAGCCGCCATCGCCTCGGGACGGTACAGAGCGTATACCACCTGCAACGCCACGATGCCAACCGCCGCGTCGAGGGACCCGACGAAGAAGAGCAGGTCCCGGACGTTGCCGCGCACCAGGAAGTTCGACGACACCATGGCGATGCCGGCCGGAGTGGTGATCGCCGCGGTGGCCGCCGCGCCCAGCAGGAGCAGGGTCGACGCGTCTCCCTCGATGCCGGCGAGACGGAAGACCGCCCACCCTCCCACGAAGAAGAGCCCGAAGGTGAGTATGGCTTGGGCCACTGCGAACGCGTGATAGGCGAGCGGGAAGTGCGCGAGGCTGCGTCGGTCGAGCTGCAGCCCGAAGTGGAATCCGACCCAACCCAGTCCCAGGGCCAGAAAGGGGAAGAGTTGCTCGATGGCCTGGTGGCCGAGCAGGCCCAGTCCCTCCGGACCGAGGGCGAAGCCGATGAGAAGGAAGTGGGTTCCGGTACGGAACAGGAGGCGGGGCCCCGGCGTCACGCGTTCCGTGGAAAAGGAGAAGCGGGCCCCCAGCAGCGCGAGGAGGATGAGGATCAGGGTCGCGAAGAGAGGATCCATGGGATCAGCCGCCGGGAGAGCGGCCCCTCCGATTCAGATGGGGTTGCTCGCGTCCCCGAGCTCCGGCGCCAGACCGACGACCCGATCGACGGGGATCGTGAAGACGATGCCCGTGGCTGGAGCTTCCAGGTTCCCCGATACCTCCTGCAGGAGATCGATGGCCTCCGTCACCTTCTCCTCCGGCACGACGCTGAGGATCGTCCGGTTCTGGGGTCGGGAGCCGGAGATCAGGGTTTGCAGGCCCGCGAAGATCGGGATGTCGTGGGAGAGGAGTCGACCCATCCCTTCGCTGTTGATGATTGTCGCACCGGTGATGCCCAGTTCCAGGAAGCCCGACAGGATCTCGTCGAGCTTCTCGGGGTCGTTGATCACGGCCACGAGGAGGCGCGCAGCGGGAGCGTCGCTCATATGTGCTGGGCGTCGACGGCTTCGATGACTGCCAGGATGCCGGCTTCGTCCGATGCCGCTTCCAAACGATCGATGAAGTCGTGGTGGCGTGCCAATCGGCAGATCCGTGCCAGCAGCTTCACGTGCTCGCGCTCGGAACCCGGGGGAGAGAGGAGCACGAAGAACACCTGCACGGGGTCGTCTTCCGGTGGCCCGAACTGGATCGGCTCACCGGCGAGCGCAACGCCTATGGCGGGGGCGGCCAGCCCCTCCACCGTGGCATGGGGGATCGCGAGCCCCGCCCCCATGACCGTCGGATGGAGATGCTCCCGCTCGAGGAGCTTCTCGGCGACGAGGCTGGCGGACCCGACCCCGGCCGCTTCGGCCTTCGCGGACACCTCCCTCAAAACGCCGTCGACGTCGCGGGCGGCCAGCCGCGCCACGATGAAGTCCTCGCGCAGGTACTCCTTGAGACGCATGGGTCGCGGGGGTGGAGGTGGGCGGCCCGACTGCAGATCGGCGTATTCGACGTTAGATGCGACGCACCGAAGGGTCAAGCGCACGGCACGCATCGTGCAACGGCATCTGGGTGGACCTGGGCTCGGCGAGCGGGCCCGGCGATAGGACGAAGGGGGATGGATGGAGCGGTTGCTGGTGGACGACGGGAGGGGGTATGTTCGGAGTCCGACGGGCCAGCTCGACGAGGGATGGATCCCGTCCACACGCGTGTCCCCGGCACCCCGCCCCTCGGAAAACATGACGACCTTCCTGGTCGAAGGTGGGCACCGG
Source organism: uncultured Gemmatimonadales bacterium (assembly GCA_963751265.1). Classification (GTDB taxonomy): domain Bacteria; phylum Gemmatimonadota; class Gemmatimonadetes; order Longimicrobiales; family Gaopeijiaceae; genus SZUA-318. Next base: position 199,810 of record CAVVTU010000021.1, read on the forward strand.
CTCAGCGGCCGGATTCGCCCCGCCGGCAACAAGAACGCCGCCCTGCCGTGTCTGGCGGCCACCGTTCTGGCCACCGAGCCCGTCACGCTGGAGAACGTTCCCCACATTCGCGACGTGGTGACGTTCCTCGAGATCCTGCGAGCCCTCGGTGCCGAGGTCGCGTGGGACGGCACGAACGTGGTCACGGTCGATGCCCGGGGGATCGGGATCGAGGCGGTCGACAAAGAGCTCGCAACGCGCATCCGGGCTTCGCTTCTCCTCGCCGGACCGCTCCTCGCCCGGTTCGGCCAAGTCCGACTTCCTCCGCCCGGTGGCGACGTTATCGGGCGGAGACGGATGGACACCCACTTTCTCGCGTTCGAGGCGCTGGGAGCGAAGGTGGAGCTGAACGGAGGCTTCAACCTGAGCGCCCGTCAGCTCGTAGGGGCCGACGTGTTCCTCGACGAGCCGAGCGTGACCGGTACGGAGAATGCCCTCATGGCGGCGGTGCGGGCGAGCGGACCGACCCGCCTGCGGAACGCCGCCGCCGAGCCCCACGTCCAGGACCTGTGCCATCTTCTCAACGCCATGGGGGCCCGGATCGAGGGCATCGGCACCCACATTCTGCAAATCGAGGGAGTGGATTCATTGGGCGGCGCGCGGTTCCGCCTGGGAGCGGACCACATCGAGACGGGATCGTTCATCGGCCTGGCCGCCATTACGGGCAGCGACATCACGATCGACGGTGCACCCATCGAGCATCTCGACTCGACGTTGCTGGGATTCCGGCGGCTGGGGGTGGAGTGCTCGGTCGACGGAGACGATCTGCTGGTGCACGGACGAGGTGAGCATCACATCCGTCAGGATGCGTTCGGACACGTCCCGAAGATCGATGACGGTCCGTGGCCCGCCTTCCCGGCCGACTTGACCTCGATCGCCCTCGTGGTGGCCACCCAGTGCCACGGGACGCTTCTCGTCCACGAGAAGATGTTCGAATCCCGCATGTTCTTCACCGACAAGCTCGTGGGTATGGGAGCCTCGATCATCCTGTGTGATCCACATCGAGCCGTCGTGGTCGGACCCTCCCAACTCCAGGGGGAGGTGGTGGACAGCCCCGACATCCGCGCCGGGATGGCGCTGCTGCTCGCGGCCCTGAGCGCCGAAGGTACGAGTCGGATCGGCAACATCCGTCAGATCGAGCGCGGTTACGAGCGGATCGACGAGCGGCTACGGAGCCTGGGTGCGCACATCGAACGGATCGAGGAATAGCCGTCGGCCGGAGCCGCATGTACGCGCGACCTGAATCCTCCCGGGCCCGGAGCACGTAGGTAGGTACGCATACTCAACGGATCGGGAGCCGACCGCCCGAAACGAGAGGAGGACCATGACCGACCAGAAGAAGAGCGCACGCGACAAGGTGTCCGATGGCATCAAGCAGGGGATCGGCGTCTTGTCCGCCTTCAAGGATGCGCTGGAGGAGACGATCCAGGAAGCTCGCGAACGGGGTGACCTGTCCAGCGAACGAGCCAAGGTCGTCATGAAGAGTGCCCTCGAGCGGGCGCAGGGAGCGGCCGAGGGAGCGAGGGAGCGCCTGGACTTCGTGAGCCAGAAGGAATTCGATGGTCTGAAAGAGGCGGTCGACGCCATCCGGGATCGCGTCAAAGCGCTCGAGACGAGCGTGCGGCCGGGGCGCTCGGAGGAAGAGGGCGGAACCGATACGTAGGAGGTCTTCGCGGGCACCGCGAGCTCGCCCTTGAGTGAGTTCGGGCGCTATCCTATATTGCGGGACCGGCAGAGCTGCCCTCCGGGGCGGCAAGATTGCGAAGTGGGGGAGTTGGTGGCCCCCGCTTTTTTATTCGGTGTGGTTAGGAGTTCAGCGGGAGGCGCGTATGATGCGGCCCGTACCGGAGATCGACCGTGAGATGGAAGCCCGGCTTGAAGTTATGGGCTTCGAGCTCGTGGACGTTCGATGGGGCGGGAGTGCGCGCCGACCCCGGCTGAGGATCCGCATCGATCGGCCTGATTCCACCGCTGGCCACGGCGTCACGGTGGACGAGTGTGCTACCGTGAGTCGAGCGCTGGAGTCGTGGCTCGATGCCCACGAGGACATGCCGGCGCGGTATGTCCTCGAGGTGTCGTCGCCGGGGGTGGATCGGCCGCTGATGCGTGGTCGGGATTTCCGGCGCTTCCGGGGCGAGCAGGTGGCCGTCAAGGGTCACGACGTCCTGGCGGGCAGGGCCCGCAGGCTCGAGGGAGAGCTCCTCGGGCTGGAGGAGGGCGAGGGAGAGGGCGGGGCCGTGCGGCTCCGGCTTGCCGATGGTGACGAGGTGAGCATTCCGCGAGCGGAGATCGCGGGTGCCAACCTCGTTTTCACGTGGAAGTGAGAGAGGAACGATGCCCAACGCTGGCCAGATCGTCGCGGCATTCCGGGATGTGGCCGCCACCAAGAGCCTGACACCCGAGGAGATGAACGATCTCGTCAAGGACGGGATCTTGGCGGGGCTCGCCCGTATCCATGGCCCCAACGTGCAAGCCGAGATCAACATCGACGACGACACGGGCGAGTTCGACATCATCGTGCTCAGGCGTGTCGTCGAGGAGGTGGAGGATCCCTCCTGCGAGATCTCGCTGGAAGAGGCCCGGTGGGACGACGACACCTACGAGGTCGGTGACGTCATGGAGATCCCGGTGGCGTTCGCCGAGTTCGGCAGGAACGCCGTGATGGCCGTCAAGCAACGCATCGTCCAGCGCGTCCGGGAGAACGAGCGGGAGCGCATCCGGGACGAGTTCGCCGACAGGGTCGGTGAGCTGTTGTCCGGGGAGGTCCAGCAGATCGAGCGCGGCAAGCTCGTCGTCATGATGAACCGGTCGCGGGACGCAGAGGCCATCATTCCCTGGAAGGACCAGAATCCTCGGGAACGGTTCCGGCAAGGCGATCCCATTCGGGCCGTGCTGAAGAAGGTGGAGGAGACTCCGAAGGGGCCTCGTCTGATCCTTTCTCGTGCCGACCCGCTGTTCGTCGCGGCCTTGTTCAAGCTGGAGGTCCCGGAGATCTACCAGGGAATCGTCGAGATCAAGGAGATCGCGAGAGAGGTCGGCGGCAGAACGAAGATCGCCGTGTCGAGCCGTGACGACTCGATCGACCCGGTCGGGGCCTGCGTGGGACTCAAGGGCTCGAGGGTGCAGGCCGTGGTTTCGGAGCTCGGTGGAGAGCGGATCGACATCGTGCCTTGGCACCCCGACCCGGAAGTCTTCGCCCGCCGAGCGCTGGCACCGGCCCGGGTGGCCAAGGTGCTCAGCGATTCCGAGCGGCAAGTGATCACCGCGATCGTGGACGAAGACCAGCTTTCCCTGGCCATCGGGCGCAACGGACAGAACGTCCGGCTGGCTTCGCAGCTCATCGGTTGGCAGATCGACCTGTACGGTTCCCGGGAATGGCTCGAACGGGGCGCGGATCTGTCGCTTTTCGGTGGGGGACCGGAGGAGCATTACGAGACGGCGGACTTCCCGTTGTCGGAGCTCGAACTGCCGGAGGCCACACTGGCGGCCCTTTCGGCGGCCGGATATGATACGTTTCTACAGATTATCGACCTTGAACGGCGCGATTTTCTGGGGATCGACGGCATCGGAGAAGAGGACACCGACCGCCTTCTCAAGGTGATCGACGAGCTCACGGTGGTGGAAGGTGAATCCACCGCGGAGGGCGAGGCGGGCAGGGCGGAAGACGAGAGCGGGTCGTCCGACGAGGGCGACGGCTCGGGGCTCCTGGACTTCAGCGGAGAGCCGCCTCGGTCGAGCACGGATGAAGAGGCGGACGCCGAGGCCGAAGAGACCGATGTAGAGGAACCCGAGGCCGAAGAGACTGATGTAGAGGAACCCGAGGTCGGTGAGACCGAGGAAGATGAAGGGAAGTCGGGGGGCTGAGGGCGACGCTCTGCGACTTCTGGGTCTGGCCCGACGGGCGGGCGCTGTGGTCCCCGGGACCGAAGCCGCCCGTCAGGTGATCCGTCGGGGCCAGGCGCGATTGGTGTTGATGGCGGGGGACGCCTCGGGCGTCCAGTTGAGAAAGATTCGAAGTGCGTTGCGCAACCGGCCGATCCCCTGGGCGTTCCTGGGGGATCGGGCCACGTTGGGCGGTGCGGTGGGCCAGGAACAGGTCTCCGCGCTCGCCGTGACGGCCGCGTCCTTCGCTGAACAGATCCAGCGAAAGCTGGACGTGGCCACGGCGGCCGGACCGCCGAACGAAGTGGAGGAAGATAGATAGTATGCGGGTCAACGAGCTTGCCACGGACCTCAAGGTCGACGCTGCGGCTCTCATTCAGCTCCTGAGGGAGATGGGGATTCCCATCTCCGACGACGACGCGACGCTGACCGACGGCCAGGTGGCCAAGGTTCTGGCGCGCGTGGAGCGAGAGCGCCGCGCGGGTCACAAGGACCCTGCGGAGGCGATCCAGGCCGCCCTGGAGGAGGCCCAGACGAGCCCACGTCGTCGCCGCCGTCGCCGCCGCGTGTCCGCCGAGCCGGAGGATGCGGCCGAGGAGAGCGAGGCGGAAGAAGCCGACGAGGCTGAAGAGGTTGACGAGGCCGAAGAGCTTGAATCGGAGGAGGCCGAGATCGAGGCCGAGTCCGAGGAAGAGGAATGGGAGGCCGAGGAAGCAGAGGACGAAGAGGACGAAGAGGACGAGTCCTCGGACGAAGAGCCCGAGGTCGAGGAGGTCGCCGCGGAAGCCGAGGCCGAGGAAGAGGAGGAGGAAGAAGTCGAGGAGGCCACCGCCGAGGAAGCGGCGGGCGAGGCCGAAGAGGAGCCGGAAGAGGAGGAGGCTCCTACGACGGAAGAGGCGAGCGAAGAGCCCCTGGCGGAGTCCGAGTCAGAGCCGGAAGGCGCGTCCTCCGAGGGCGCCGGCGAGGAGTCGGCTACGGCACGGCCGGAGCCGGCTCGGAAGGGTGGGGCCAACGGTTCTTCGCGCGTGATCCGCAAGAAGCCGACCAAGCCGACTCCCGCCGCCAGCGCGGGCCCGGGTGGCCAGGTGAGGATCCAGGCTGAAGGATACACCTCGGACGGACGTCGCAAGGAGCGCAAGAAGGGCAAGAAGCGCCAGCGTGTCGATCAAGACGCGGTTCAAGAGAACATCCAGCGCGTCATGGCCGAGATCAAAGGTGGCGGTGGGGGCAAGAAGCGCCGCCGACGCGGTCAGCAGAGCTCGCGCGAGGAGCAGGAAGCCCAGGAGGAGCAGCAACGCCAGGAGGAGGAGCGCGAGGCTCGCACGGTGCGCGTCAACGAGTTCCTGACCGTGGCCGAGCTCGCTGAGCTCATGGATGTCTCGTCGACCGAGATCATTGGGTCGGCATTCAAGAACCTCGGCCTGCTGGTCACGATCAACCAACGCCTCGACTTCGACCAGATCGAGATGGTCCTCGACGAGTTCGGCTTCAAGGCTGTGCGGGAAGAGGAGTACGGAGCGGAGCCGGAGGTCGAAGAAGAGGAGGATGCGCCCGAGGACCTCGAAGCACGGCCTCCGGTTGTCACGGTTATGGGCCACGTCGACCACGGAAAGACCCTGTTGCTCGATCGCATCCGCAAGAGCAACGTGGTCGCGGGCGAAGCCGGTGGCATCACGCAGCACATCGGTGCCTACCACGTCCAGCTGGACGGGGGCAAGGCCATCACGTTCCTGGACACGCCCGGTCACGCCGCGTTCACCGCCATGCGTGCCCGGGGTGCCAACATCACGGATATCGTGATCCTCATCGTCGCGGCGGACGACTCGGTCATGCCGCAGACCGTCGAGGCCATCAGCCACGCCCGCAATGCAGGCGTGCCGATCATCGTGGCCATCAACAAGTGCGATCTGCCGGCCGCCGACCCGATGAAGGTGAAGCAGGAGCTCCTCCAGCATACGGTCAACGTCGAGGAGTTCGGAGGAGACGTGCTCTCCGCGGAGATTTCGGCGAAGACCGGGACGGGCATCGACGATCTCCTGGAGAAGGTGCTCCTGCAGGCCGAGCTCCTCGAGCTGAAGGCCAATCCCGGCCGGGAGGCCAGCGGCGCCGTCGTTGAAGCCCAGCTCGACGTCGGAAAGGGTCCCGTCGTGAGCGTGCTCGTGCAGCGTGGGACGCTCGAGGTCGGCGACTCCTTCTTGTGCGGACTCTACGACGGTCGTGTGCGCGCCCTGCTCGACGAGCGCGGCAACACCGTCGACGAGGTCGGCCCCGGCCTACCGGTCCAGATCCTCGGGGCGGGTGGGGTTCCCCAGGCGGGTGACACCTTCCAGGTGATGGACGCCGACAAGGCGGCGGAAATCGCCGAAAACCGTCAGCGCCTCGATCGCGAGAAGCAATTGCGGATCCGGGAGCGTGGTGTGAAGCTGGGCGATTTCTCCCAGCTCGTCGAACAAGGCCGGACATCTACGTTGCCGCTGGTCATCAAGGGCGACGTGGACGGATCGGTCCAGGCCGTGGCCGACTCGCTGGAGCAGCTCGGCACCCAGGAAGTTCAGGTCGAGATCATCCACCGGGGCGTCGGAGCCATCAACGAGTCCGATGTGCTGCTGGCCAAGACGGCTGGAGCGGTCATCATCGGATTCCGCGTCCGACCGCAGACGGCGGCCCGGGTGGAAGCCGAGCGGGGCGACGTGGACATCCACGTCTACGACGTCATCTACGAAGCTGTCGACGACGTGCGCCGCGCTCTGGAGGGTATGCTCTCGCCGGAGAAGAAGGAAACCGTCCAGGGCGCCGCCGAGGTCCGAGAGACGTTCAGGGTATCGAAGGTCGGGACCATCGCCGGGTGCTACGTCACCGAAGGTCGGATCGACCGCAAGGGTCGGGGGCGCGTCATCCGGGACGGCATCGTCGTGTACGACGGCGAGATCGGCTCCCTCAAGCGCTTCAAGGACGATGTGAAGGAGGTCCGTGAGGGTTTCGAGTGCGGCATCGGTATCGCCAACTTCAACGACGTGAAGGTCGGCGATGTCATCGAGTGCTACACGGTCCAGGAAATCGCGCGCACGCTCGCCGGCGCACACTAACCGTCCATCATGGTCGTGGCGGTGCAGACCTGGGAGTTCGCGCTCCCCGGTTGCTCTTCTCTCAAGGAGAAGCGCTCCGTGGTTCGGTCCCTCAAGGATCGGCTCCACCGCAAGTTCAAGGCGTCCGTGGCCGAGACCGACTATCAAGACGCACACACGCGCGCAGCCGTGACCCTGGCCGTGGTGGCTACCGACCGCCGTCAGGCCGAATCCATGCTGGACAAAGCGGACCGTTTCGTGCAGGAGCACGGGCGGGCGGTCATCGTGGGCGTCCACCGGGACCTCTACTAGTCTCTCGATTCCATGCCATCCAGACGTCTTGCACGACTCAACGAACAGCTCAAACGTGAGATCTCGGAGCTCCTGCGGACGCGCGTGCGGGATCCCCGGATCGACGTCGTGACCGTGACCGGCGTGGATGTCACCCGAGACCTGGCGGTGGCCAAGGTCTTCGTCCGACTCGGCGGAGAGCCGAAGGACCGTGCCGAGTCGATGGAAGGACTCGACGCGGCGGCACCCTTCCTCAGAGGGACCCTCGGTAAGCTCCTCCACGTGCGGCGCATCCCCGAGCTGCGCTTCGAAGAGGATCGCTCGCTCGAACGCGCCCGCCGTATCGAGGAGATCCTCGCCGAGGTGGAGATTCCCGACGAGGAGGAAGACGACGACGACCCGCGTCGGGAAGGGTCCGACGGCGAAACGGCGGAGGACGAGTGAAAGATGTCCACGGGGACGGTGTCCTTCCCTTGGACAAGCCGGAAGGCCCCACCTCCCACGACGTCGTGCAGGCCGCGCGCCGCGCGCTGCGGCAGAGACGCGTCGGCCATACGGGCACGCTCGACCCGTTCGCTTCCGGGCTGATGCTCCTCTGTGTGGGGCGTGCCACCCGGATCGCGGAATTCCTCACCGGACTCGACAAGTCCTACGAAGCCGTGGCCCGGCTGGGTGTCCGCACCGACACGCTCGACCGGGAAGGTGAGGTGGTCGGCGAAGACGAGGCATGGACGGAGCTGGCTCCCGCCCGGGTGGAAGAGGCCTTGCAGAGTCTGATAGGAACCTCGATGCAGGTCCCTCCGCAGTTTTCCGCCAGGAAGGTGAAGGGTGTGGCGATGCACCGGCGGGCTCGACGGGGAGAGCATGTCGAGTTGGAGGCCAGGCCCGTCACCATCCACGCGATGGAGCTGATCGACCTGGATCTGCCCCTCGTACGCTTCCGACTTCGTTGCTCCAGCGGCACGTACGTGCGGGCGCTCGCGAGAGACGTGGGCGAATCGCTCGGTGTGGGCGCGCACCTCACCGAACTGCGCAGGATCTCGGTTGGTACGTTCGACGTGAGTGCGGCCTTGAGCCCCGACCTCCTCGCGGACGCGGACCGCGTCGGCGAGGCGTGGATCGAACCCCTCACGGCGCTCTCCCACCTGCCGCGCGTGGAGGTGGACGCGGTGGGGGTCGCGGCTCTGGAGCAAGGACAACGGGTGGCGATGCCCGACGCGACCCCGGCGCCGTCCGTGGTCGCGGCATTCGACGGCAGGCTCGTCTCCGTGGGAGAGATCTCGGACGCGAGCTTCCGGCCCCGAAAGGTATTCGTGTCATGAGCGATCCGTCGGTCCGCTGGGTGCAGCCTCCGGGGATTCCCCGAGATCGCGGAACCGTCGTGACCGTGGGGACCTTCGACGGGGTCCACCGCGGACATTGGACCGTGCTCGAGGAGATTCGGCGCCGGGCCGAGGCATCGGGGAGGCGGAGCGTTCTGGTCACGTTCGATCCGCATCCCCTGCGGATCGTGCGACCCGAGCACGCACCGCGCTTGTTGACCACCCCGGTGGAGAAGAAGGAGATCCTGGCCGAGAGCGGGCTCGACTACGCCGTGTTCATCAGCTTCACGGAGGCGCTGTCACGGTACGCGCCTCGCCGGTTCGTGGAGGAGATCCTGGTGGCCCGGCTCGGGGTGGAGGAGCTGGTCATCGGCTACGATCACGGCTTCGGCCGGGATCGATCGGGAGACGCGGGCACGCTCGAGACGATCGGCGCCGAGCTCGGATTCGACGTGGCGGTGGTGCCGCCCGTGGAGATCGACGGTGGGGCGGTGTCGTCCTCGCGCATCCGCCGGGCCGTGGCCGAGGCCAGGATGGAAGAGGCTCGGGCCTGTCTGGGGCGGCCCTACTCGGTTCGCGGGGTGGTGGTCCGTGGAGACGGGCGCGGCAAGCACCTCGGCTTTCCGACCGCCAACCTGATGGTGTCCAACGGGGACAAGCTCCTTCCGAGTGCGGGCATCTACGCCGTCTGGGGTGTCTTGCGCTCGGGCACGTACCCGGGCGCACTGCATCTCGGTCCGAGGCCCACCTTCAAGGGCTCTCCTCCCGCCATCGAATTGCACCTGATCGACTTCGACGGCGACCTGTACGGAGAATCGGTGCGCGTCGATTTCGTGCGTTTTCTTCGGGACGTGCAGCCGTTCGGAACGGTGTCGGCGCTGGTGGATCAAATGAGGGACGATGTCGAGGAAGCCCGCACGATCCTTCGGAATGACCCTCGGGACGCGGAGTCTTCGTAGACGGCGCCGGGTTGTACTCGATGCAGGTCTCTTCTATACTCAACGGCTGTCAAAACCACTGTTTATTTGTTGCATGGCTTCCCTTGCAGCGTAGACTCTCGAGGAGGCGCGACGCGCATGGCGTTCGTCAAAGAGGACATCATCAAGAAGTACCAGATCCACGAATCGGATCGCGGAAGTGTGCCCGTCCAGGTCGCCATCCTGACGGCTCGTATCGACGACCTTCGTTCACACTTCGACCAGCATTCGAAGGATCACCACAGCCGCCGAGGTCTTCTGAAGATGGTAGGCAAGCGCCGCCGCCTTCTCGAGTACCTGAGGCGGACCGACGTGGAGCGCTACCGCGAGCTCATCGGGGACCTCGGTCTGCGTCACTAGAGTTTCCATCGGCGGCGGGCGCCTCGGGCGACCGCCGCCGATTCACATTGCCGAAAGTCTCGTTGTTCGGGTGAGAGACGGCCTCTCAGCATGATTCGGCTGCAACTACGGGCCGCGCGTTGGCGTGCCCCGGGCGGCGGTCGCTCTCTCCTCCGTTTCCGCGACGCTTCGGCAAGCACGACCCCACGGTCCCGGACGACTCGGGATCACAACCGAAGCGAGTAGAATTCTATGATTCAGCGGATGGAGCGTCAGTTCGCAGGGCGGACGTTGTCGCTAGAAGTCGGCCGCATGGCCAAGCTTGCACATGGCTCTTGCCTCGTGCAGTACGGAGACACGGTGGTGCTGTGCGCCGTCACGGTGCAGGATCACCCCACCCACCTTCCTTTCTTTCCCCTGACGGTGGAGTACCGTGAGAAGAGCTACGCGGCCGGGAAGATCCCGGGCGGGTTCTTCAAGCGGGAGGGTCGCCCCGGCGAGAAGGAGATCCTCGCGGCGCGCCAGATCGACCGGCCCGTGCGTCCGCTCTTCCCGGACGGCTTCATGAACGAGACGCAGATCGCTTGCTTCGTGCTCTCGGCCGACCAGGAGAACGACGCCGACATCCTCGGCCTGCATCGGCGCCTCGGTGGCGCTGAACATGTCCAAGGTGCCGTTCAACACGCCGATCGCCGCGGTGCGGCTCGGGCGCATCAAGGACACTTGGGTGCTCAACCCCACGTTCCAGCAGCTCGAGTACTCCGACGCTCGACATCACGGTGGCCGGCTCCGCCGAGGCGATCACGATGGTCGAGGGCGGGGCGATCGAGGTGCCCGAGGAGGAGATCCTCGAAGGGCTGCAGGTCGCCCACGAGGGGATCAAGGAGATGGTGCGCGCTGCAGGAGGAGTTCCTGCGGGACCACAAGGTCCCCGACATGGAGTGGACGCCGGTCGCGCCCGGAAGCGAGCCTACGCTCGAGGGTCGAGGACCTGGCGGCGTCGCGTGTGGAGGAGGCGCTGAACCTCGCAGGACAAGCAGGAGCGCCAGCAGGCGATGGCGGCACTGCGCGAAGACGTGCTGTCCCAGCTCGGGGACGACGACGAGGAGTGGGCCGGGCACGAATCCTCGGTGGGAGACATCCTTCGAGGCATCGAGAAGAAGACGATGCGCCAGCAGATCCTCGACCAGGGCGAGCGTGCGGACGGCCGGGATCTCGACCAGATCCGTCCGATCAGCTGCGAGGTGGGCGTGCTTCCCCGCACGCACGGATCGGCCCTCTTCACGCGAGGACAGACCCAGTCGCTGGGCGTGATTACGCTGGGGACCTCCCGGGACGAGCAGCGAATCGACTCGATCGACACCCTCGAAGAGGTGACGAAGTCGTTCATGCTGCACTACAACTTCCCGCCGTTCTCGGTCGGTGAGGCGCAGGCCCTATCCGCGGTACCTCGCGGCGCGAGATCGGCCACGGGAACCTGGCGGAGCGCGCCATCCAGCCGCTCCTGCCGGCCTACGACGAGTTCCCCTACACGATCCGGGTCGTGTCGGATATCCTCGAGTCGAACGGCTCCTCTTCCATGGCGACCGTGTGCTCGGCCTCGCTGGCGCTCATGGACGCCGGCGTGCCGATCAAGGCGGCCTGCGCGGGCGTTGCGATGGGCCTGATCAAGGAAGGCGACAAGGTCGCCGTGCTGACGGACATCCTCGGCCTCGAGGACGCTCTGGGCGACATGGACTTCAAGGTGGCCGGGACCCGCAAGGGCGTGACCTCGATCCAGATGGACATCAAGATCCAGGGCATGACCGTCGAGATCCTCAAGGAGGCGCTCGAGCGCGCCCACAAGGGTCGGATGCACATCCTCGGCCTGATGGACCAGGCGATCTCCGAGCCGCGCCAGGACATCTCGCAGTTCGCGCCGAGGATCATCAGCATCCAGATCAACCCGGAGAAGATCGGCGAGATCATCGGGCCGAAGGGAAAGACGATCCGTGCGATCCAGGACGAGTCCGGTGCCAAGATCGACATCGAGGACTCGGGGCTGGTCCGGATCTCCGCCGTCTCGGGCGAGGCCGGCGCCAGGGCCCGCGAGATGGTCGAGGCGATCTGCCAGGAGCCGGAGGTCGGCCGCATCTACGAAGGCCCGGTGAAGAACACCACGACGTTCGGCGCCTTCATCGAGATCCTGCCTGGCGTCGAGGGGCTCTGCCACATCTCGGAGCTTCAGGAAGACCGCACCAAGAACACCGAGGATGTCTTGAAGAAGGGCGACATCACACGGGTGAAGCTCCTCTCGATCGATGAGAAGGGCCGTCTCCGGCTCTCCCGGAAGGCCGCGCTCGCTGAAGAGGCGGTGGCGGCGGACGCTTGACGACGAGCCGATTGGAAGGATTCGTCCCAGAAGGGCACGGGCCTCGGCCCGTGCCCTTCTCCGCTTCCGGTTCCGGGACTGACCCGCGGACGGTTTCGGGTGAGCGGACCGGGGCCGAAGAGTCGATGCGCTCCACCGTGCTGAGCAACGGGATCCAGGTGCTGAGCGAAGAGATGCCCGGCGTGCGTTCGATATCCGCCGGCGTATGGGTTCGCACCGGCTCGGCCCACGAACGCGCGGACGAGGGCGGCGTGAGCCACCTGCTCGAGCACATGGTGTTCAAGGGCACGCGCCACCGGAGCACGCGCGAGATCGCCCTGGCGTTGGAGAGCCTCGGAGGCTCGCTCGACGCCTACACCAGCCGGGAGCACACGTCGTACCAGGCACGGGTATTGGACGAGCATCTGCCCGAGGCCCTTGACGTCCTTCGCGACCTCGTTGTGGAACCGCTGATGCGTGACGAGGATCTCGCGCTCGAGCGCGAAGTCGTGCTGGAAGAGATCGCACAGGTCGAGGATACCCCCGACGACCAGGTGTTCGAGCTGCATGCCGAGCGTATCTGGAACGGGCACCCGTACGGCCGATCGATTCTCGGGACCGCGGAGTCCGTGCGGGCCATGCCGGGTGAGGCGCTCAGACGTCTTCACGCTGAACGCTACCAGGGCAGGAACCTGGTCGTGGCGGCGGCGGGAAGCGTAAGACACGAGGATCTGGTGGAGCGGGTCGCCGCGCATTTCGGCGCCGTCCCTGCCGGCCCTGAACCGGTCGAGGTCCCGAAGCCCGCCGACGCGCTGAGCCCGGAGGACGAGCGGCGCCACCGGGACTCCTCCCAGACGCACGTCGTGCTCGGGGGCACCGTGCCGGGCCACTCCGATCCCGCGCGCTATCCCCTGGTGTTGCTGTCGGCGGCGCTCGGTGGAGGCATGAGCTCCCGCCTCTTCCAGCGAGTCCGGGAGGAGTTGGCGCTGTGTTACTCCGTCTACACCTTCCAGTCGTTCTATCGGGTCGGGGGAGTCTCCGGTGTATACGTCGGCACGAGGCCCGCGACCGCGGAGCGAGCGGTGTCGGCCATCATGGAAGAGCTGGAGCGGGTGGCGGGGCAGGGGCTCCCCGCCGAGGAGCTGGAGCAGACCAAGCGCCAGGTCAAGGGCCAGATCACCCTGTCCCTGGAATCGACGAGCGCCCGTATGTACCGCCTCGCTTCGTTCGCCCTTCACGACGAGCCTTTCATGGCCATGGACGAGCTGCTCGCCCGCATCGACGCGGTCTCGGACCAAGAGGTACGGGACGTTGCGGCCCGTTATTTCGATCCTGACCGGCAACGGGTCCTGAGGCTCGGTCCCGGGTGAGATCCTGTCTTCGGGAATCCGCCCTCCGGTGACCGTGACACGTCCGTGACACCTGACTAGCTTTCGGGGCCCTCCGACCGCTGTTTGTCGACCATACTGGCAAGCGAGAAAGAGATGCTTATCGGCGTACCCAAGGAGATCAAGGACGACGAATACCGCGTCGCCCTCACCCCGGCTGGCGCAGAGATGCTCACGCACGCGGGCCATGAGCTCGTCGTGGAGAAGGGGGCCGGCCTCGGCAGCGGCTTCACCGACGACTTCTATCAGAATGCGGGAGCGGAGATCGTCGAGAGTGCCGACGAGGTCTGGGCCAGGGCCGAGATGATCATGAAGGTCAAGGAGCCCATCAAGGTCGAATGGCCCAGGATCAGGGAGGGCCAGGTCGTCTTCACCTATTTCCACTTCGCCGCGGACGAAGCCCTCACCAAGGCGTTCCTCGCGTCCGGTGCGATCGCGGTCGCCTACGAGACCGTGGAGTTGCCGTCGGGAGAGTTGCCGCTCCTGACGCCCATGAGCGAGGTCGCGGGCCGGATGGCGGTCCAGGAGGGCGCCAAGTACCTGGAGAAGCCCCAAGGCGGCCTCGGCGTCCTCCTCGGCGGGGTCCCGGGCGTGCTGCCGGGCAAGGTGGTGGTCCTCGGCGGTGGCGTCGTGGGCACCCATGCCGCCCGTATGGCGGCCGGACTCGGCGCGAGGGTCAGCATCATGGACATCTCGCTTCCTCGGCTCCGGTACCTGGAAGAGGTGATGCCGGCCAACGTGAACTTGCTGTTCAGCACGCGCTACGCGATTCGCAAGCAGATCGAGGACGCGGATCTCGTAGTCGGCGCCGTGCTCATCCCCGGGGCGAAGGCCCCGAGCCTGGTGAAGCGTGAGGACCTGAGCCTGATGCGCCCCGGCACGGTCATCGTCGATGTGGCGGTGGACCAGGGAGGCTGCGTAGAGACGATCCATCCGACCACGCACCACGACCCGGTCTACGTCGTGGACAACGTGATCCACTATGCCGTGGCGAACATGCCGGGCGGCGTGCCCAGGACCAGTACCTTGGCGCTGACCAACGCGACGCTTCCCTATGCATTGGCCCTGGCCGGTGACGGGTGGCAACAGGCGTGCCTGAACGATCCCGCACTCAAGCTCGGCCTGAACGCCGTGGCGGGGCATCTGACGCATCCCCTCGTGGCCCAAGCGTTCGGGATGGAGTACCGCAACGCCGACGAGTTCCTGACCGGCGCGAAGAAGACGTGAGCCCGGGGGTCCGCTTCGTTCGACTACCGTCGAACCCGGATCTGCCGTTGCCGGCACGCGCCACGGTACGCGCGGCGGGCTACGACGTCCGGTCGGCCGAAGCGGACCTGGTGCTCCGGCCCGGCGAGATCCGCCTGCTGGGAACCGGCCTCGTCATGGAGTTGCCAGAGGGTCTTGAGTGCCAGGTCCGGCCCCGGTCGGGCCTGGCACTCAAGCACGGCGTAACACTTCCGAACAGCCCGGGAACGATCGATCCGGATTACAGGGGTGAGCTCCGGATCATCCTGCAGAATCTGGGGTCGGAAGCGGTGACGCTCCGTCGGGGGGAGCGCATCGCTCAACTGGTGTTCGCAAGATTCGAGTCCCCGGACGTGGAAGAAGTGAAGGAGCTTTCGGACAGCCAGCGGGGTACGGGCGGCTTCGGAAGCACCGGCACAACGTAGCTCTTGGCATTTCGTACGCCGTAAACGTATGTTCACCGGGCCTCCGGTGGCTGTCTTCTCGCTCAGGCACATCTGACCATTGTCCGCATTCAGCACGTGGTTCAACTCGGGGAGACTCATCCCCGTGAACGACATCGCCGTCGACCTGGGAACGGCCAACACCTTGGTCTACGTCAAAGGGGAGGGCATCGTGCTCAACGAGCCCTCCGTCGTGGCGGTGGAGCGTGGCAGCAAGCGCATCATGGGCATCGGTCTCGAGGCCAAGCGCATGTTGGGGCGCACGCCCGAGGGGATCGAAGCGATCCGTCCGCTCAAGGATGGGGTGATCGCCGATGTCGACGTCACGGAGATGATGCTCCGGCATTTCCTCAAGCAGGTGACGGCCAAGCGCATCTTTCGCATCAAGCCACGCGTGGTCGTGGGCGTCCCTTCGGGCATCACCGAGCTCGAGCGGCGCGCGGTGCGCTCCTCCGCGATGGCGGCCGGGGCCAAGGCGGTGTACATGGTCGACGAGCCGATGGCGGCTGCCGTGGGCGTGGGACTTCCGGTGGAGACGCCCACGGGCAACATGGTCATCGACATAGGAGGCGGCACGACCGAAATCGCAGTGATCGCGCTTTCAGGGATCGTGTCGAACACGTCGATCAGGGTCGGAGGCGACGAGCTGGACACCTCCATCGTCACCTTCCTCCGCAAGAACTACAATCTCCTCATTGGCGAGCCCACGGCCGAGGCCATCAAGATCCAGATCGGCTCGGCCTTCGACTTCGGCGAAGAACGGGAGATGGAAGTCAAGGGACGTGACCTGGTGAGTGGCATCCCAAAGACCGTGACCGTCCACTCCCAGGAGATCCGCGAGTGCATCCAGGAGCCGATCCAGGCGATCGTGGAGGCGGTGAGGCGGGCGCTCGAGATCACCCCCCCGGAGTTGTCGTCCGACATCGTGGATCGCGGCATCGTGATGACTGGCGGTGGCGCGCTGATCCGCGGGCTGGACCGTTTGCTGCAGCACGAGACCAACCTTCCCATCCACGTGGACGAGGAGCCCCTCACGTGTGTCGTGCGTGGCGCGGGGCGGATTCTCGACGACCTGCAGAAGTATCGGACCGTCTGGGTGGCGTGAGCGCCCTGGTGAGCTCTCGTGCCGGCCTTCCGGGCTGAGCCCGAAGCCCCTCGCGGCCGCCGCACGGTCGCCGTGGCGGGGACGTTTCTCGTGGTCGCGTTGGCCACGTCCTACATCCCGGGTCCCGCACAGCAACAGATCGCTTCGACATTGCGCGCCACAGCGCTCCGCCCGTTCATCGCGGTGCAGCGGCGGCTGGTCGCAGCCCGCTTGCGGGCGGCCGACGTGGAGGTGCTCCGGGCGCGCTTGGACTCCCTTGTGGAGATCCTGGCCACGCAGGGTGCCCTCGAGGACGAGAACTACACCCTTCGCTCGCTCCTGGGGCTGAGGCGGAGGATCGGGCCGGGCTTCCGGCCCGCCGAGGTTCTGAGGCCCGGGACGCCGGGCTCGGAGAGCATGTTCATCGTGGACCTGGGCGCCAGCGACGGAGTCCGTGAGGGCGCGCCGGTCGTGGATCGCCAGGGGCTGGTCGGTGTCATACGGGAAGTTCGAGCCCATACGTCGGTGGGCATCGACTGGACCCACCCCGACTTCCGCGCGAGCGCGATGCTGGCCGACGGAAGCGGATATGGGATCGTCGAGAACCGGAGAGGTGCGTTCCGGGAAGCGGATCGGTTGCTGCTGAACGGCGTCGCCTATCACGCAGCGATTCCGCGGGGAACCGCCGTCGTGACCAGTGGACTCGGCGGTGTCTTCCCGCGGGGAATCCCGATCGGGCGCATCGACGGGGTCGCCGAAGCGCAGGCCCAGTGGCGCAAGAGCTATTGGCTGGAACCCATGGTACAGCCGGGATCCGTAACGCACGTGCTCATCGCGATAGGCGAGCATAGTCCCGAAGATGTCTCGAATGCCTGGCCGATCGACTCGCTCGCCACTCGAGAGCAGCTTCTTTACCGAGACCGCGCCCGGACGGACAGCGTGCGTGTGCTGGCCGACAGCGTGCGGGCGCTCCGGAGTCTGCTGGAGCAAGCACGGGCGGACACGGGGGGGGGAAGGTGAGAGGCCGGTTCCGGGTGTGGAGCGTCGTCGTCGTCCTTGTGCTTGTGCACTTCCTCCTTCACGTCGGGCTGGGCCTCGGACCGATCGCGCCCGATCTCCTGACCGTCGCCCTGCTCATCGGCGCGCGGGAGGTGGGGCCGGGAGCGGCGGCCGGAACCGGATTCGCCTTCGGGCTCCTGGAAGACGCGCTCAGCGTGCTCTCGTTCGGCGCGAATACCGTGGCGATGACCGTGGTGGGCGTCCTCGGGGCGCTGACCCGAGATCTCTTCGTGGGAGACTCGCTGGTCTTTCTCGTCTCCTACTTCGTGGTCGGAAAGTGGCTCCGCGACCTGATCCATTGGCTGATGGTCGGTGAGCAGCTGAGACGGCCATTCCTGGACCAGGTTCTGGTGCAGGGCGTGATCGGTGGGGTGTACGCGGCCGGGGTCGGGATCTTGGTGATGGCGATCTGGGGTCTCTGGCGCGAATCTCCCGGATGAAGACGCATCATCCGCAGGCCCGTCGCCGCAGAGCGCAGGGTGCCTACATCGCCATCGCGCTCTTCATGGGCACGCTCGGAGCCGCCTTCTTCCGCGTCCAGGTGCTGCGTTCCTCGGTCTGGGAGTTGCGCGCGGAGTCGAACCGGCTCCGCCAGCTTCCGCTTCCGGCGCCCAGGGGCACAATCTACGATCGCAACGGTCGAATCATGGCCGACAACGTGCCGGGATACGCGATCACCCTGCTGCCGGGTCCCCCTGACTCCATCCGGCACACTCTGCAGCGCCTGTCCAGGTACGTGGACCTGTCGCCGGAACGGATCGACCGTCTGGTGTCCGATCTGCGGCGGTACGGCACCGAGCTGGTGGTGGACGCCGACGCCGATTTCGACGTGGTGAGCGCCATCGAGGAGCGACGGTCCGAGTTCCCGGACGTGTACATCGAGATGCGCCCCAAGCGCCGCTACCTGGGAGGGGCTGCCACGGCCCACGTGCTCGGCTATGTAGGGGAGATCACCAGAGGCGAACTCGCTTCGACCGCGTTCTCCGATGCCCGCTACGAGCAGGGGATGATCGTCGGTAAGACCGGGATCGAGAAGGAGTACGAGTCGACGCTGCAGGGTCGCCCCGGACTTCGCTACGTGGAGGTGGATGCGAGAGGCCGCATCGTAGGTGACTTCAGGGGGTTCACGGCCGATCCGGCGAAGCCCGGCCAGGATCTGCAATTGAACCTGGATCTGGAGCTCCAGGAGTTCATCCGTCATGTCTTCCCCGACTCCCTGGCCGGGGCGGTGGTGGCCATGGACCCCACGGACGGGGGCGTGCTGGCGCTTTACTCCGCGCCGTCCTTCGACCCCAACGCCTTCGTGGGAGGCATCGCTCCAGACCTGTGGGCCGAACTCAACTCCAACCCCCAGCACCCGATGATCAACCGCGCGGTGTTGGGCCTCTACCCCCCCGGATCGACGTTCAAGCTGGCCACGGCGGCCATCGGGCTGGAGTTGGGCGCGGTCAGCCCCGGAGACACCATGCCGGATCCGTGCACCGGTTCGTTCTACTGGGGTGGCCGGACTTGGCACTGCTGGAAGCCCACCGGACACGGAAACCTGACGCTCGAGCAGGCCATCGGGAACTCGTGTGACATCTACTTCTACCAGTTGGGGCTGAAGATCGGCCTCGACCGCTTCTTGAAGGCGGCCACCGATATCGGCTTCAGCAAGCGGTGCGACATCGACCTGCCGCAGGAGAACACGGGGGTCTTCCCGACGAGCCGCGCCTTCTGGGAACGACCTCCCTGGAACTACAAGGGTCAGGAGGGCGAGGTGCTCAACCTCGCCATCGGACAGGGGCCGAACTCGCAGACGCCGCTGAAGATGGCACAATTCTACACAGCGCTCGCCCGCGACGGCTCGGCTCCGGCGCCCTCCATCGCGAAGGGTGTGAAGACCGGCGAAGCCTGGTCCCTGCACCTGTCTCGCCGGAGCCTCCAGGCTCTGCGGGAGGGTCTGCGCATAGCCACGGCTCCCGGGGGCACGGCCCACCTCGAGACCGCGCTCGAGTATTGGGACGTGATCGGCAAGACCGGAACCGCCCAGACCCGCCTGAGCGTGCAGGGGCTCGCCGAGGACCACGCCTGGTTCGCCGGAATGGCGGGCCCTCCGGGTCAGGATCCCGAGATCGTCATCGTAGCGATGGTGGAGCACGGGCAGCACGGTGGGAGCATGGCGGCGCCCATCGTCTCGAAGGCCGCAGACTTCTATCTGCGCAAGAAGTACGGCATCCCCATCGACACGCTCCAGACGTACATGGACTACCTGAGGGCGGGAAGGCCGGCTCCCTGGTACAGGGAGCGCTTCGGGGGCAAGAGCCGATGATCCGTCTGCTCGAGAAGTGGGCGGTGGACTCGCGCCTCGTTCTGGCGATCCTTGTCCTGTCGCTCTTCGGGATCGCGATGATCTACTCGGCCGGAGTGGTGAACATTCCCAACCCGGTCACCCAGACCGCCTGGATCCGACAGAGCGTCTGGTTCGTTCTCGCGCTCGTGGTGTTCTCGGGCCTCTCGCGCGTGCCGCTCCGCTGGATCGAGTGGGTGGCGATCCCCGCCTACGTGTTCTCGCTCGTCCTTCTGGCGGCCACCTTGGTCATTGGGACCGGAGCGGGCACGGCCGCCGGCGTGAAGAGCTGGATTCGCATCGGCCCCCTCGGCTTCCAGCCCTCGGAGATCGCCAAGATCGCGACCATACTGGTCCTGGCACGCCTCCTGTCACAGAGGGAGGAGCCACTCACGTCGCTGCGGGACATGGTGACACCCGCCGCGCTCGTCGGCCTTCCGCTGATCCTGGTGATGCTCCAGCCGGATCTCGGGACGGCGATGGCGTTCGGCGGGATCCTGTTCGCCATGCTCTACTGGGCGGGCACGCCGGTCGTGCTCCTTCTCCTGGTGGCGAGCCCCGTCGCCGGCCTGGTCCTCTCGTTCGACACGATGATCTGGTCCTGGTACATCGTGGCGGTCGTGGGCTTCCTGTACCTGTACCGGTATCGCCTCTTCCTGTTCGAGTCCGTGGCGGTCGTGCTTGCCAACCTCGCTGCCGGCACCATCGCCCGGCCGCTGTGGAGCTCCCTCCAGACCTACCAGCAGAACCGGATCCTGGTCTTTCTGAACCCGGACGTGGATCCGAAGGGGGCAGGGTACCAGATCATCCAGTCCAAGGTGGCCATCGGGAGTGGCGGGCTCCTCGGCAAGGGCTTCACCATGGGTACCCAGAAGCGCTTCGATTTCCTGCCGGAGCAGCATACGGACTTCATTTTCAGCGTCGTGGGAGAGGAATTGGGCTTCGTGGGTACGCTGCTGGCCATCGCGATGTTCGCATACGTCCTGGCGCGCCTCGTGCGCATGGCCCAGGACTCGTCCGATCCCTTTGCCGGCCTGGTGCTGTTGGGTATCTTCGGTGCTTGGCTCGTACACATTTTCGTGAACATCGGCATGACCGTAGGGATCGTGCCGATCACCGGAATCCCCCTGCCGTTCGTCAGCTACGGGGGGACCTTTCTGTTGATGTCCTGGGTGGCGGTCGCCATCGCCGTTCGGGTCGCTCACGAACGGTAGGACCGGAGAGCGCGACACGCCTCCGGTCGGACCGAAGGAGCTCCATGGCCTGGTTCCGGAAGGACAAGAAGCCGCTCAAGGCGCAGGACAAGCGGGACGTGCCCGGCGACGTCTTCGACAAGTGCAGTGGGTGCGGAGAGATCCTCTATAGCGAGAAGCTCACGCAGAACCTCAACGTGTGCCCGAGCTGTGGGCACCATCTGCGGATCTCGGCGGAGGGGTACCTGACCCTGCTCATCGACAGTGACACGTTCGAGGAGATCGACGACCATCTGAGATCGGCCGATCCTCTGGAGTTCCGCGATCTGAAGCCGTACAGCGACCGGATCGCCCAGGCGGAGGCGAAGGGGCAGTCCGAAGCGGTGGTGACCGGTGTCGGGGCGCTCGACGGACTCGAGGTCGTGATCGCCGTCATGGACTTCTCCTTCATCGGGGGCTCGATGGGCTCGGTCGTGGGTGAGAAGATCGCCAGGGCCGGCCGGCTCGCGCTCGAGAAAGGGGCCCCCCTCATCGTGGCCAGCGCGTCGGGTGGCGCACGTATGCAGGAGGGCATCTACTCGCTCATGCAGATGGCCAAGACCTCGGCGGTGCTCGCCCGGCTCCATGAAGCGGGTGTACCGTTCATCTCGATCCTGACCAATCCGACCAGCGGAGGCGTAACGGCCTCGTTCGCCATGCTCGGCGACGTGAACCTCGCCGAGCCGGGAGCGTTCATCGGGTTCGCGGGACCGCGCGTCATCGAAGAGACCATCAAGCAGGAGCTGCCCCAGGGCTTCCAGCGTTCGGAGTTCCTCCTCCAGCGCGGCATGGTCGACCGGGTGGTCGACCGGCGGCACCTGAAGGAAGAGGTCTCGCTGATTCTCCGGCACATGACGGGCGAGTGGAAGAACCCCGAGTAGACGCCGCCGTCGCGGCCCTCCGGGCGCCGGATCGCTTGGCTCGTCCCTTCTCGGATCCTCTGGTGCCCCGGCTGTTCCCTCCGCTCGCGACCGGTGTGCACTGGGGGCTCGAGCGGAGCCTCAGGGCGCTCGAGGCGCTCGGCGATCCACATCTGACCTACGGAACCCTCCACGTGGGCGGAACCAACGGCAAGGGCTCCGTGGCGTCGACGCTCGCATCGATCCTGGGGGCCGAGGGCCTGCGCGTCGGGTGTTACACGTCGCCTCACCTGTGCACCTTCAGGGAGCGGATGCAGGTCGACGGAGTTTCCCTGTCCGACGCGACGCTCCTGGAACGGGCCGAGGAGGTGCGTGACGTCGTCCTCCGCTTCGGGCTCACCTTCTTCGAGGCCGCGACCGTGCTGGGCTTCCACGCCTTCGCGCGGGAGGGCGTGGACGTCGCGGTGGTCGAGGTGGGTCTCGGGGGACGCCTGGACGCCACGAACGTCGTGCGCCCGGAAGTGAGCGCCGTGACCAACGTCGCGCTCGATCATGCCGACTTCCTGGGCCATACCCTCGGCGAGATCGCGCGGGAAAAGGCGGGCATCATCAAGCCGGGCGTGCCGTTCGTGACCGCGGAGACCGCCCCGGATCTCCTTGGCCTCTTTCGACGCATCGCCGACGAGCGCGGTGCGCCGTTGACTGCGGTGGACCCCGGGCGGAGCGTCGGTGACCTGGAGGTCGCCGCGGATCACACGGCCTTCAGGCTCGAGACGCGTGCCTGGGGCAGGCTCGATCTCCGTACGCCGCTCGTCGGGAGGCACCAGGCCACGAACGCGGCGTTGGCCGTGGAGGTCCTGGAGCACGTCCCGGAGGGCCTGCGTCCTCGGGGCGAGGCGATCGTGAAGGGAGTGGCCGGAGTGCGGCACCTGGGAAGGGACCAGGTCGAGGCGATCGACGGCCGCACCTGGCTCTTCGATGTCGCGCACAACACGGCCGGCATCACGTCTCTTGTGGACACGCTCGACCGGCTGGATCTCCCGCGTCCGTTCGTGGCGTTGGTCGGCGTGCTGGGCGACAAGGACTGGCGCCAGATGCTGCCGCCTCTCTTCGAGCGGACGGACGCGGCGATCCTGACCCAGCCGCCCAGCGCCCCCCCGGAGCGCCGATGGGACCCGTCCACGGCGGCTGCCGCCGTGTCTCCTTCGTGCCCACTGCACCTCGAGGAGGATTTCGTGCGGGCCATGACGCTCGCACGCGAGCTCGCGGGTTCGGGGACGGTGATCGTGACCGGGTCGTGCCACACCGTGGGGAATGCTCTGACCGCGCTGGACCGAGAGCCCTAGGCGCAGCCGCGCAGCCGCGATCGAGGGTCGGCCGGCAGTTGGCAGGACTGGCCCACGGTCCTATCGTCAGTCGGACGGGACGAACCTGCGTTGCCCGGAGGAACCGCCATGTCGCCGATGTCTCGCGTGCTGACCGGCCCCCATCTCACCTTCGATCTGCGAGAGCAGATCGAGGATCTTCGGCAAGATCAGAGCTACGTGCGGACGGGCCGGGTGGGCCGCACTCTGGTGAAGTCGGGGGCGCTGCGTCTGACCCTGGTGGTGCTGGCCGAGGGCGTCGACGCCGGCACGCATCGCGCGGAGTCTCCGATGACGGTACAGGTTTTCGGAGGGCGCCTCCGGTTCCGGGTCGACGGTCGGGAATTCGAGATCGGGCACGGGGAGGTGCTCTTCTTCGCGCCGGACCACGCTCAGGACATCACGGCACTGGAGGACACGGCGCTCCTCCTCACGATTACCGGAGAAGACGCGGCGGCCGGCTGACTGCGCGAGCGGCTCAACCCCTACAGGACGTCCCATCATGAGCCCGAGTCGACGGACCTTTCTCCGCACCCTCACCGGCACCGCGGCCGCGACCGTGGCATGGCCGGAGCGCCTGCACGCGTTGACGCTCCGCTTGGCGGGGGCCGACCGGCAGGAAGAAGAGGCCTTCTGGGCGCTCGTGCGGGAGCAGTTCACGATCCCGCGCGACCGTCTCTTCCTGAACCCGGCCACGCTCGGGCCGCAGCCGCGCGTGGTGGTGGACGCCGTGATCGAGCACACGCGCCGCACGGCCCAGACCTATCCCCCGCACACCGATTGGGATGCACTCGGAGACCGGGTCGGACGCTTCATCGGGGCCGATCCCGCGGGACTGGTGTTTCCGCGTAACACCACGGAAGCCATGAACTTCGTGGCGAACGGTCTGGAGCTCGGCTCCGGTGACGAGGTCCTGACCACGAACCACGAGCACATCGGAGGCCTCTGCTGCTGGCAACTCGCGGCCGCACGCCGCGGGGTGCGTCTTCGTCAGCTTCCGCTGCCGGCGCCCGCCACGTCCAAGGATGAGCTGATCGCGATGTTCCGCGAGGCGCTCACGCCGCGCACGCGAGTGATCTCCGTCAGCCACGTGACCTTCACGAACGGCACCGTCATGCCCGTGAGGGAGATCGTGGCCCTGTGCCGGGAGCGGGGGCTCGTCTGCGTCGTGGACGGGGCACATCCCCCCGGCATGATGCGAGTGGACATGAAGGCTTTGGGCCCACCCGATTTCTACGCCTCCTCTCCGCACAAATGGCTGGGTGCGCCGCAAGGCACGGGTCTCCTGTGGATGGACGAGCAGTGGCGTACCCGCCTCTGGCCGAGCGTCGCTTCGGGCGGCTGGGACGACACGTCTCTCGGCGCCCGGCGTTTGAACCATCTGGGGACGCTGGACGAGTCCCGTCTCGCGGGCCTGGATGCCGCGCTCCGCTTCCAGGAGGCGGTGGGCATCGACCGGATCGAGCGGAGGGACCGTTGGCTCAGGAGGCGGCTGCACGAAGCCGTGGCGGAGCTGCCGGGCGTGACGGTCACGTCTCCCGGAGACGAGTCTCTCGTGGCCGGGATGGTCTCCTTCCAGCTGGGTGGGATCGAATCGCTCGAGCTCCAGAGGCGCCTCGCCCGGAAGGCGAACGTGCGCACCCGGGTCGTGAGCGAGTACGACTACGGTTGGATGCGTCTCTCGCCGCATATCTACAACACCATCGAGGAGCTGGACCGGGTGGTGGGGCTCATCGGGGAGGAGGTCGCCTGAGGCGTCCTGGTTGAACTACGGGCCCGCCGCGCTAGATTCCGCGCCACCATGGCCAATTCAGATTTTGCGAGGCTTCCGGGCTTCCGGGACTTCCCGCCGGAGGACCTCGCACTCCGATCGCACATCTTCGAAGCGTGGCGCCGGGTCTCCCGGCGCTACGGCTTTCTGGAGTACGACGGCCCTCCGCTGGAGCCGCTGGACCTCTACGTCGAGAAGAGCGGCGAGGAGATCGTCGGGCAGCTCTACGACTTCACGGACAAGGGGGACCGCGAGATCTCGCTGCGCCCGGAGATGACCCCCTCGCTCGCCCGCATCCTGGCCGAGCGGAGCCGGGCCATGAGCAAGCCGATCCGCTGGTTCACCATGCCCCAGCTTTTCCGGTACGAGCGCCAGCAGCGGGGAAGGTTACGCGAGCACTTCCAGTGGAACGTGGACATCGTCGGCGAGGCGGGCGTGGCGGCCGACGCCGAGATCCTGGCGGTCGGTATCGACGCGCTCCGCGAGCTCGGGCTGGGGTCCGACGACTTCCGGGCGCGCATCTCGGACCGGCGCCTCTTGACCGCCCTGTTGAGCGAAGGGCTTCGGGTCGCTCCCGATCGGATACCCGCGGCCTTCGCTTTGATCGACAAGATCGAGCGGATGGAGCCCGAGGCGTTCGTCGCCAAGGTGATTGCGGAGGTCGGCCTCGACCGTGCCGGCGCCGAGCATCTCCTCGAGGTCTTCCGGAGGGCCGATCTGGAGGAGCTGGCCTCCCGCTACGGCGACAACGCCTTGATCTCGGAAGCCCTCGAGCCGCTGCATGCGTATGTCGCAACGCTTCAGGCGATGGGTCTGGGCGACTTCGTGGAGGTCGACCTGAGCATCGTCCGGGGGCTCGCGTACTACACGGGGATCGTCTTCGAGCTCTTCGATCGCCAGGGCGAGTTGCGGGCCATCTGCGGGGGCGGGCGATACGATCGACTGTTGGAGCTTGTCGGAGGGGAGCCGCTCCCGGCCGTCGGGTTCGGCATGGGAGACGTAGTGCTGGGCGAGCTCCTCAAGGCGCGCGGCCTCGTGCCGGACTACCAGCGCGAAGTGGACTACTTCCTGGTGACCGTCGGCGAGGCGCAGCGCCCCGAGGCGCTACGCCTCGCGCACGCGCTACGGGACGCGGGACAGAGCGTGGCGTATGCCTTGCGTGAGCAATCGGTGCGGAAGCAGCTCAAGGCGGCAGCCCAGGAGGGTGCGCGCAGGACGGTCGTCCTGGGGCCCGACGAGCTCGTCCGCGGTGCGGTGGTGGTCCGGGACATGGCCAGCGGAGAGGAGCAGGAGATTCCTTTGACCGACCTGTCAGGATGAGTCGGGGGGACCTGGCCGAGGAAGAAGCCCGGGCACTGCATCGCGTCGCCGCTCGGGCGGCCCGGCGCCTCGAGATCCTGGAGTGGATCGTTTATCTGGTGGCCGCCGTGCTGGCAACGGCGGCGGGCGCCCTGGTGGCGCTCCTCCTCGCCGACCCACTGGGGCTTCCCTTCCGGGCCACATGGATGGTAGCCTCCTTACTCCTTTTCGTCGTTCCCGCCGCGTGGTCGTACGGCCGCCTCAAGCGAGAGGAGCGGGACCGGCGCCACGAGATCTCCTCAACAACGCATGAATCCGATGGCTGATGAGAAGAAGCTGACTCCGAGGGACCAGGACTTCTCCGCCTGGTACAACGAAGTGGTCCTTCGCGCCGAGCTGGCCGACTACTCGCCGGTGCGTGGCTGCATGGTGATTCGGCCATGGGGCTATGGCATCTGGGAGAACATGCAGCGGGCGCTGGACGACATGTTCAAGGCCACGGGTCACGAGAATGCGTACTTCCCCCTCCTGATCCCCATGAGCTTCATCGAGCGGGAGAAGGAGCACGTCGAGGGGTTCGCGCCCGAGCTCGCGGTGGTCACGCAGGCGGGCGGCAAGGAGCTCGAGGAGCCGCTGGCCATACGGCCTACGTCGGAGACGATCATCTATTCGATGTACTCCAAGTGGGTCCAGAGCTACCGCGATCTCCCGATTCTCATGAATCAGTGGGCCAACGTCATGCGGTGGGAGCTGCGGACCCGGCTCTTCCTGCGTACGTCGGAGTTCCTCTGGCAGGAGGGACACACCGCGCACGCGAACGCCGACGAGGCCGAAGCCGAAACGCTGACCATCCTCGGGATCTACCGGCGCTTCATGGAGGAATGGGTGGCCATGCCGCCGGTGACGGGCCTCAAGACCGAGTCCGAGAAGTTCGCCGGTGCCGTGCGAAGCTATGCTTGCGAAGCCATGATGCAGGACAACAAGGCACTCCAGGCGGGCACCTCGCACTTCCTCGGCCAGAACTTCTCACGGCAGTTCGATCTGAAATTCCAGACCGAGGAGGGCCAGGAGGAATACGCCTGGAACACGTCGTGGGGCGTGTCCACGCGTCTGGTGGGTGGTATGGTCATGACCCACGGCGACGACGCCGGCATCGTCGTGCCGCCACGTCTGGCGCCGATCCAGGTGGTGATCGTGCCGATCCTGAAGGGCGACGAGACCCAGTCGGCCATCCTGGAGAAGGCTCGGCAAGTCCGTGCGCGCCTCGCGGACCAGGGCGTGCGGGTCCGCATCGACGACCGCGGCCACCTCTCGCCGGGGGCGAAGTACTACGAGTGGGAGCGCAAGGGCGTCCCCTTCCGCGTCGAGATCGGGCCGAAGGATCTGGAGAACGGCCAACTCGCGCTGGTGCGCCGGGTCACCCCGGAGGGTGAGAAGCGCAAAGCCTTCCTTCCCGAAGACCAGGCCATCGCGGAGCTCCCGGACCGGCTGACGGCCTTCCAGACGGACCTCAAGGACGCCGCCATCGCCCGGCGCGAGGCACATTCCTACCGGGGCGTCGCCGAGATGGGCGAGCTGCGGGAGATCCTCGACAACGGAGGCGGCTTCGTGTACACGGGTTGGAGCGGCGACCCGGCCGTCGAGCAGAAGATCAAGGATCTCACGAAGGCCACCCCGAGGGTGGTCCCGGGTGAGGAGTTCCGGTCCGAGAACCCGCCGGAGACGTGCATTTCCGGAGAGCGTCCGTCACGCATGGAGGTGGTTTGGGCGAAAGCCTACTGAGGCCGCCGTTCCCCCGGGTGGACGGAGAGATCCGTTGCGGCGAGGTTCGCGCCGCCGAGCTCGCCGACCGGTTCGGCACGCCGCTCTACGTCTACGACATCCGCCACATCGAGGCGCGATTCGAAGCCTTCACCGAGGCGTTCTCGGCCGTCGACCACCTCCTGGCCTACTCGGTGAAGGCGAATGGGAACCTCTCCGTCCTTCGACGGCTGGGTGCGCGGGGGGCGGGCGCCGACGTTACGAGCGCCGGTGAGCTCTTCCGGGCACGGCGTGCCGGGATCCCCCCGGAGCACATCGTCTTCGCAGGGGTGGGAAAGACGGCGGCCGAAATCCATTACGCCCTGGGCGAAGGCATCTACGGGCTGAATGTGGAGAGCCGCGGAGAGATCGAGCGCGTGGACGAGGTGGCTCGCGAGTTGGGTACTCGTGCGCCGTTCGCGATCCGGGTGAACCCGGACGTCCTTTCGCCCACCCCGCACGAGTATACCCGGACGGGACACGCGACCACCAAGTTCGGGGTGCCGCTGCACGAGGCGCGCGATCTCTATCGCTGGGCTGCGGGTCGGGCGTCGCTGCGGGTCCGGGGCCTCGACGTTCATATCGGATCCCAGATCGTCGATCCGGCCCCGTACGCGAGCGCGCTGGACAGGGTCCTGGGGCTGGCCGACGACCTCCGTTCGGACGGTGTGGAGCTGGAGTACCTGGACATCGGGGGCGGCTTCGGCATCGGCTACGACGGCGGGGACGGCATGGACCTGGAGGCGCTCGCGGCGGAAGTGGTCCCGCGCGTCCGAGAGGTCGGGCTTCGGCTGATCCTGGAGCCCGGGCGCTCGGTGGTGGGTGAGGCCGGACTGCTCCTGACACGGGTGCAATACGTCAAGAAGAGTGGAGGCAAGACCTTCGTGGTGGTCGACGGCGGGATGAGCGAGCTGATCCGCCCGAGCCACTACGGAGGGTTCCACGCCATCCAACGGGTGGACGAGCGGACGATGAGTCCGAACGATGTCGTGGACGTGGTGGGGCCCATTTGCGAGTCCGGAGACTTCCTCGCTCGGGAGCGTGCCCTGGACGTTCCCGAGCCGGGTGAGCTTCTCGCGGTGCGCACGGTCGGCGCCTATGGTTTCACCATGGCCTCGAACTACAACGGTCGCCGTCGTCCGGCCGAAGCCATGGTGGATGGCTCACGGGTCATGCTCATCCGCCGGCGGGAGACGCTGGAGGATCTGATCCGAGGAGAGGAAACCGCAGAGACATCATGAGCCAAGACCACGACCGCATCCTCATCCTCGATTTCGGCTCTCAGTTCACGCAGCTCATCGCTCGGCGCATTCGAGAGGAGCGCGTCTACTGCGAGATCCATCCGCCCACGCGCTCGCTGGAGTGGATCCGCGAGTGGAATCCGAAGGGGATCATCCTCTCGGGCGGCCCTTCCTCTGTCTACGACGACGACGTACCCACCATCGACCGAGAGCTCTTCCGGACCGGCATCCCGATCCTCGGCATTTGTTACGGCATGCAGCTCATCGCGCACCTGGAGGGCGGGCAGGTCTATCAGGGACGACGGGAGTACGGTCGGGCGGAGCTCCGGGTGCAGCGACCCGAGGGCCTCTTCCAGGGCTTCGGCGCCGAAGACGCGACCACGGTCTGGTGCTCACACGGCGACCATGTCGACGAGCCTCCACGGGGATTCCAGGCGCTGGCGTCTACCGCGACCCTTCCGGTTGCGGCCTTTCGCGCCGTCGACCGCCCTTTGTACGGGGTGCAGTTCCACCCCGAGGTGGCGCACACCCACAGGGGAGACGAGATCCTCTCGAACTTCCTCTTCGAGGTCTGCCGCTGTCGGCCGACCTGGACGGCGGGCGCCTTCATCGAGGAGACCGTGCACCGCATCCGAGATCAGATTGGGGACGAAACGGCCGTATGCGGCCTCAGTGGCGGAGTCGACTCGTCCGTCGCAGCGGTCCTGGTCTACCGGGCTATTGGTGACCGGCTCACCTGTATCTTCGTGGACCACGGCCTGCTTCGGAAGCACGAGCGCGAGCAGGTGGAACGCACGTTCCGAACCCATCTGGGAATGAAGCTCGTGGTCGAGGACGCGTCCGAGGCGTTCCTCTCGAAGCTGAGCGGCATCGTCGAGCCGGAAGAGAAGCGCCGCCGGATCGGCAATACGTTCATCGACGTTTTCGAGCGCACGGCGAGCCGGGAAAGAACGGGCGCGAAGTTCCTGGTGCAGGGCACGCTCTATCCGGATGTCATCGAATCGCACTCCGTGGGCGGTCCGTCGGTGACCATCAAGACGCACCACAACGTCGGTGGCCTTCCCGAAGAGATGCCCTTCGAACTGGTCGAGCCGCTGAAGGAGCTCTTCAAGGACGAGGTGCGCCAGGTCGGCCGGGAACTCGGCCTCCCGGAGGAATTCGTCGGGCGTCACCCCTTCCCGGGGCCCGGTCTGGCGATCCGGATCCTCGGAGAGCTCACGGACGAGCGGCTGGCCATCCTGCGAGACGCCGACGAGATCTATCTCGAAGAGATTCGCGAGGCGAACCTGTACGACGAGATCTGGCAGGCGTTCGCCGTGCTGCTGCCGGTCCAGTCCGTCGGCGTGATGGGTGACGCCCGCACCTACGAGAACGTGCTGGCGCTCCGGGCGGTGACGTCCCGTGACGGGATGACCGCGGACTGGTATCCGTTCCCGCACGACGTACTCGCACGGATCTCGACGCGCATCATCAACGAGGTGAAGGGGGTAAACCGAGTCACGTACGATGTCAGCTCGAAGCCTCCGGCCACCATCGAATGGGAGTAGCCTCACGGTGCGCAGGATTCTGACGGGCGTATTGGTGGCGGCGGGCCTCTGGTCCGGTGGACTGTCGGCCCAGCTCTCCTGGGATGGCCCGCCGTTGATCGGCCCCGTGTCGCCGCAGGGATTGGGGGTGTTTCTCGTGCGTCCGGACCCCGGCGGAAAGCTCGGTGCCCTTCTCACCTGGCGCGATGACACCGCCTCGTTCGGGTTGGGGTACCGCGTCGGCGTCGGACAGGACGCACCCGGCCACGCGGCTGCTTACGCGGGTTTCGATATCTCGGGCGCCCTGGCCAACGGCGTCGAAGACGCCAACGTCAAGGTCCTCTGGTGGAGCGGCCTGGGCGGGAGCGTCGGGACGGAGGTCACGGCGTCCGTCCCCGTCGGGCTGGTCGTCGGGTGGACCGGCGAGAGCGAGAGTGCCGTCTTCGCCCCCTATGGGGGGGGGCACGTGGCTCTGGACCTCTCCACCCGCAGGGGAAGCCACGCGAGCCTCAGGGGCTCCGTGGACCTCGGTCTCGACATCCGGCTCGCCACGGGGTGGGTGGCGAGCATCGGCGCATCACTCGGCGGGCGGGATGCCCTGGCGGTCGGAGCTTGTCTACCGGTCGGGACGGGGCGTTGAATCGCGCGGTGGCCCGGGCTTCGAGACACCCGCGTCCGGGCGCGTCGCGTTGATCCGCTCCTCCACGCTGTCCCAGACCGACTTCATGAACGCGGGATCCGGGCCGTGGGCTTTCGCGAAGTCCAAGAGGTCCCGCTCGCTCACGCCGTGACGAGCCAGGATCGCGGCCCGCAGCGAGTCGGTCATCGTGGTCGGCTTCTCGCTGTTCAGGACAGCGAGCCTGAGTTCCACGTACGTGGACACGAAGGTATCGGCAGAGATCGTGTCCGCCTGGTCCGGTGTCGTGCCGGTTCCGCATGCGGTCGTCAGGAGGCCTGTCGCCAGAAGGAGGGGCAGGGCCGCGAGGCGGAGTCGGCGGCGGCGGGCGGGGTTTAGCATGAGGGCTCCGTTCAACCTTCCAGCGAGGCTTGGGAGCGGATGATATCCCTGGAAGGATCGATCGGATCCGCGAGTCCCAGGAGCTCGGCCGGGCTCACGCGATCACAGATGGTTCGGAAGGCCCGAACCACATCGGGATCGAACTGGGTTCCCGAGCAGCGGACGACCTCGGCCACGGCGGCCTCCGGTGCGACGGCCTCCCGATAGGGACGGTCGTGGGTCAGGGTGTCGAACGTGTCGGCCACGGACACGATGCGAGCCTCTGCGGGGGCCGCGTCACCCACGAGGCCGTGCGGATAACCCGTGCCGTCCCATCGCTCGTGATGTGACTCCGCGATGCGACGCGCCACCTGCAGGATCTCGTGGCGACTGCCGCCCAGGATCTCGGCTCCGATGATGGTGTGACTCTTCATCAGCTCGAACTCCGACGGCGTCAGGGCCTCGGGCTTACGCAATACGGCGTCGGGCACACCGATCTTTCCGATGTCATGCAGGGGGCCCGTGCGCCGAATCAGGTCTACGTCCTTCGCGCCCATGCCGAGCTCCGAGGCGAGGAGTGACGCCAGCAGCCCTACCCGTTCCGCGTGTCGGCCCGTGACGTCATCCCGGTACTCGGCGGCCAGCGCCAATCGGTGCAGGATCTCGGTACGGGTATCGGCCAGCTGTGAGGTTCGCTCGAGCACCCGCTCTTCAAGCTCGTCGCGGTGGCGCGAAACCCGCTGGGTCAGGAAGCGGGTAGAGAGCAGGTTCCCGACGCGAGCCTCCGCCTCGGCCGGGTCGAACGGCTTGGCCAGGAAGTCCATGGCTCCTGCGGCGAGGGCCCGGCGACGCAGCTCCGGCGCGTCGTCACCCGTCAGGACCAGAACGGGAAGGTACTCCTCGGGGTCGAGTGCCGGCTGGATGGAGGCGAGAACCTGAAAGCCGTCCATTTCCGGCATGTGCAGGTCCAGCACGACCAGGTCCACATCCTCACGCTCGAGGATACCCTGGACCGCCTTCGGGTCGGTGACGCCCAGCGGCTGCGAGTACCCGGCGCGCTGGAAGAGGCGCTGTAGCGTGTGTACGACCCATTCGTCGTCGTCGACGATCAGAATGCGGCCGGGCAACGGTGCACGCTCCCGCTTGTGCTCCTCGATGGAGACGGGACCCCGTGCTCCGGGCGAAGCCGACACATTCCCGTCTCCATCGGTCCCGAGAGACTCGTCCCCCTCTGGAATGGGGGCCACGTCGGTGGTCAGGAGCCCCCGGATCGCGGCCCGAACGTCGTCGATCTCCATGGGCTTGGCCAAAAAGGCACTGCGCGCGCCGGGGGTGCCACCCCAGTAAACCTCTTCCTGGGGGTAACCCGAGATGTACAGGACCGGAAGGCCGGGCCTCAACTCGTTCATGAGGTCCACGAGGGTGAAGCCGCTCATCTCCGGCATCACGATGTCGGTCACCAGAACGTCTATGGGCTTCTCGCCCTTCAGGATCTCCACGGCGGCGCGGGAGTTCGCCGCCGACGTCACGGAGGCTCCGAGTCTCTCGATGACGCGCGCCGTGGCGCTCAGGGTGGCCGGATCGTCGTCCACCACGAGCACCCGCAACCCCTCGATCGTTCGAGGGACGTCCACGGCGGGCGACCGCGTCCGGTCGGACGTGACCGCCGGCGTGAACGGCTCGTCGGCCCGGCAAACGCGGTTGCCGCCCTGGGCCTTCGCCGCGAAGAGTGCCCGGTCCGCTGTCGCGACCAGGATGTCGGGCGAGCCCATCCCTTCTTCGATCCCCCCGACGCCCGCGCTCGCCGTCACGGTTCCCCACGCGAAACCCACGTCCGCCATCTGGGTCAGGATCTCCTCCGCGAAGGTCTCGGCCCGGTCGATAGGACAGTCCGGGAGGACCGTCATGAACCGCTCTCCGCTGACACGGGCGGAGATGTCCATGCGCCGGGTGCGTCCCTTGAGCACTTCGGCGAAGGCGCGGAGCGCGCGATCGCCCTCCGCGGAGCCGTGGTGCTCGTTTACCCGTTTGAGGTGATCGAGGTCGAAGAGGACCACGGCCAGGTCCCCACCGCGAAGCGCCATCGCCCAACCGGCCTCCAAGAAGATCGCCGCATGGCGTCGATTGGCCAGGCCGGTCAGCGGGTCCGTGAGCACGTACTGTTCGGCCAAATCCCGCTGCCGATGAAGAAGCTCGGCGATCGCCCCCGCTCCCAGGGAGACCGTGACGAGGACGGTCACGACTCCCAGGAGGAGTCCCCAGTCGGGCGTTGCGAGACGAAGGACCGCGACCTCGACCTGAGTGAGCGCGAGGACCACCATACCGGCCGCGAGCGCCAGGGAAGCCCCGGTCCAACCCCGGTAGTAGGCCAGCAGAAACGCAGGCACGAGCGCCGGCAACCAGACCAGGAGGGCACCGTCGTGCTGCATCCACCCGGGGAAGAGGAAGGCCGCGAGCAGGGGAATGCCGAGCGCGCCGAACGAGACGAAGAGAGCCCTCGGTGGCACCGTCCGTGGGGACGGCCTCTGGTGGCCGGGGGGGGTGCGTGCGCTCAAGATCGTGATCTTCCGAGAGGATGGTCGGTTCCATAAAGGTCGGCGGAGCATGCCCCGCATACAAGCGTGCGCTCCTGACGCGCACCCGGGGTATGTTCCTTGCGTCGGCTGTATCCACGTCATGCAACTTGTCGACAGGTCCGAGCCCATGCGCCGCTTCCCGATCGTCCCCTTGATTCTCCTTGCTGCCGGATGCGCCGTGAATCCGGCCACGGGTGAGCGCCAACTCTCCCTCATCGGCCGTGATGAGGAGATCGCGATGGGTCGGCAGGCCGACTCGTCCGTGGCCGGCACGATCGGCGTGGTGGACGATCCGGCGCTCGAGTCCTACGTGTCCGGCGTTGGCCGGGAGCTGGCGGCTGTGTCGGAGCGCCCGGATCTCCCCTGGTCGTTCAAGGTCGTGGACGACCCTGCCGTGAACGCCTTCGCGCTGCCCGGTGGGTTCATCTACGTAACACGCGGCATTCTGGCCGACCTGGAGTCGGAGGCCGAGCTCGCGGGGGTGCTGGGCCACGAGATCGGGCACGTGACGGCGAGGCACTCGGTCACCCAGATGAGCCGCCAGCAGCTCCAACAGCTCGGGCTCGGGGTCGGGATGATCCTGTCGCAGGACGTACGCCGCTACAAGGACCTGGTCTCCGGCGGGCTGGGGCTCCTCAACCTGAAGTACTCCCGGAACGACGAGAGTCAGGCGGACGCGCTCGGCTTCCGCTACATGAGCCGCGACGGGTACGACCCTCACGCCCTCCTGGGGGTGTTCGAGATGCTGGCGTCCGTGTCCGGGAGCGCCGACAGCAGGGTACCGGAGTGGCAGAGCACCCACCCGTACCCCGAGAATCGCGAGGAGCACATCAACGAGCTGCTGTCCGAGGACAGCCTGCCCGCCACCGGAAAGCTGGGTCG
Source organism: uncultured Gemmatimonadales bacterium (assembly GCA_963751265.1). Classification (GTDB taxonomy): domain Bacteria; phylum Gemmatimonadota; class Gemmatimonadetes; order Longimicrobiales; family Gaopeijiaceae; genus SZUA-318. The sequence goes on from CAVVTU010000021.1 coordinate 235,171, forward strand.
CGCCCGCTTCCTCGAGCATGTGGACGGCATCGTCTATGGCGAGAACCCGCGTGAAGGGTACTTCAAGGGCAGCCTCTTCCTGCACCCCGAGCTGAAGTTCCAGATGCGCTTTCCCGACGGGTGGAAGGGTGTGAACCAGCGAAGCGCGGTGGGGGCCGTGAGCCCGTCCCAGGACGGAATGGTGGTCCTGGAGCCGGTGCAGGGGAGCGGGAGCGTGGAGGCGGCGCTCCAGGCGTTTCTTGCCCAGGATGGGATCACCGGAGGACCGGAACGTCTGGAGGACCGACAGGGCATCACCAGGGCGCGGGCCACCTTCTCCGCCACCACATCCGGCGGGGACGTGAGCGGGGAGGCGGCGTTCCTGCGCTTCGGCGGCACGCTCTACAGGATCCTGGGATACGCCTCCAGCTCGGCGTGGCCGGCCCTAGCGAGCCAGGTGGCGAGCGCTCTGGGGAGCTTCGCTCCCTTGACGGATCAGGCCGTGCTGGACGTGCAGCCGTGGCATCTCGAGATTGTGCGGCTCGACCAGGCGATGACGCTGGCCACGTTCAACCAGCGGTATCCCTCCGTGATCTCGCTGGCCGAGCTCGCCCGCATCAACCGGGTCACGCCCGAGCAGCGCATGGCGGCGGGTACCCTCGTGAAGCGGGTGAAGGGAAGCCCGTTCCCTTAGACCATCCGGTGGGGCGCAGTTTGGCCCGGATCTTGTTTCTTTCATAGGGTGATCGCGGCCCCATCTGCCAGTCTGGCACGTGGGGTGCGACGCGACCGACGCAAGATTTCGAGGGGTTCATGCTGAGTCCAGACAGATTGACGGTCAAAGCCGGCGAGGCCATCCAGGCGGCGGCATCCACGGCCCGCCAGGACGGACACGCCGAGGTTCACGGAGTGCACCTCCTGGACGCCCTCCTGTCCCAGGAGGAGGGCATCGTCGTGCCGATCCTGCAGAAGCTCGAGGTCCCGGTAGGGCTCGTGAAGGAGCGGGCGCGCGAAGTCCTGGAACGCATGGCGAGGGTGGAGGGAGGGGCCGAGCCCGGCCTCTCCAGGGACCTGCGCAAGGCGATGGACGGGGCCGAGGCGGCGGCACGGAAGCTCGGCGACGAGTACGTCTCGACGGAGCACCTCCTGCTCGGGCTCACCGAGGAGAAGGACGATGCCGGGCGGATCCTGAGGGACGCCGGCGCGAGCCGCAAGGCGGTCGAAGCTTCGATGGAGTCCGTGCGCGGGTCGCACCGTGTGACCGACGATACGCCCGAAGACAGCTATCGCGCGCTGGCGCGATTCAGCCGTGATCTGACCGAGTTGGCCCGCAAGGGCAAGCTCGATCCGGTAATCGGCCGGGACGAGGAGATCCGCAGGGTGATCAAGGTCCTGGCGCGGCGTACGAAGAACAACCCGGTGCTCATCGGGGAGCCCGGTGTGGGAAAGACCGCGATCGTCGAGGGCCTCGCGCAGAGAATGATCGCCGGCGACGTCCCGACGACGCTCTCCGACAAGAAGCTGCTCCAGCTCGACATCTCCGCCATGCTGGCAGGAGCCAAATACCGGGGCGAGTTCGAGGAACGCATGAAGGCCGTGCTCAAGGAGATCACCGAGGCCGACGGCCGTTACGTGATCTTCATCGACGAGATGCACACGATCGTGGGCGCGGGCGCGGCGGAGGGCGCGGTGGACGCCGGCAACATGCTCAAGCCGGCCCTCGCCCGTGGAGAGCTGCGGGTCGTGGGTGCGACCACGCTCGGCGAGTACCGCAAGTACATCGAGAAGGACCCGGCGCTGGAGCGGCGGTTTCAGCCCGTGTACGTCGCCCCGCCCGTCCGTCGAGGACGCGGTGGCCATCCTGCGCGGCCTGAAGGAGCGCTACGAAGTCCACCACGGCGTGCGCATCACCGACGACGCGATCATCGCGGCGGCCAGGCTGTCGGACCGCTACATCGGTGGGCGCTTCCTGCCCGACAAGGCCATCGACCTGATCGACGAAGCGTCCAGCCGACTGCGCATCGAGATCGACTCGTTGCCGCAGGAGATCGACGAGGTGGAGCGGCGCATCACGCAGCTCGAGATCGAGCGTCAGGCCCTGCAGAAGGAGAAGAAGGGGAGTGGGGCGGAGCGGAGGGCCGCGATCGAGGCCGAGCTCTCGGAGCTCAAGGAGACGAGCCAGGGCATGAAGGCTCGTTGGCAGTCCGAGAAGGACGTGATCGGCCAGATCCAGGCTCTGCGGACCCGGGTCGACGAGCTCCGAGTCGAGGCGGAGCGGGCGACGCGGACCGGCGAGCTCAACCGGGCTGCCGAGATCAGCTACGGTGAGATCCCCGAAGCCGGGGAGAAGATCAAGGCCCTGTCGGCGCGCCTCGAGGAGCTGCAGAAGGACAAGAAGTACCTCAAAGAGGAAGTGGAGGCCGACGACATCGCCGCCGTCGTGGCGGAGTGGACCGGCATCCCGGTCAGCCGTCTGCTCGAGTCGGAACGGAAGCGCCTGACCCATCTGGAAGAGCACCTGGGCCGCCGGGTCATCGGCCAGGCGGAGGCGGTGCGGGTGGTCTCGAACGCCGTGCGCCGTGCGCGTGCCGGCCTTCAGGACCCGAACCGGCCGGTGGGCTCGTTCATCTTCCTGGGACCCACGGGGGTCGGAAAGACGGAGACGGCCCGGGCCCTGGCGGAGTTCATCTTCGACGATGAGCGCGCGATGGTGCGCCTCGACATGTCGGAGTACATGGAGAAACATGCGGTTGCCCGTCTCATCGGCGCTCCTCCGGGGTATGTCGGCTACGAGGAGGGAGGACAGCTCACGGAGGCCGTACGGCGGCGACCCCACGCGGTCGTGCTCTTCGACGAGATCGAGAAGGCGCATCCCGAGGTCTTCAACGTCCTGCTCCAGATCCTCGACGACGGGCGGCTCACGGACGCGCAGGGCCGCACCGTGGACTTCCGCAACGTCGTCATCATCATGACGTCGAACATCGGCAGCCAGTACATCCTCGATTCCGCTCAGGCGGGAGACTGGGAGTCCGTCGAGCGGGATGTGCGTGCCCAGCTCCACCAGCATTTCCGCCCCGAGTTCCTGAACCGGGTCGACGACATCGTCGTGTTCCGACCGCTGGGTGAGGCAGAGCTCCGGCATATCGTGGACCTCCAGCTCGACCGGGTCGCTGCGCTGGCCGCGGATCTGGGCGTGGTGCTCGACGTTACCGACGACGCGAAGGAGTTTCTCGCTCGCGAGGGCTACGATCCGGTGTACGGCGCGCGGCCGCTCAAGCGGGCTATCCAGCGCCACGTGCAGGATCCGTTGGCCCTCTTCCTCCTCGAGGAAGAGATCGCCGGTGGCTCGCGCATCGTGGTGGAGCCGGCCGCGGACGGCGATCGCCTGACCTTCGAGGTGTTCGGCCCCCCCACGCTCACGGATTCCACGGCGACCCCGGCCGGATAGGCACCACCACGGGATGTTCCGGCCGGGGTCGCACGACCAGGATCGCATCCGCGACCGCGCCGGTGCGGACAGGGGTTTCTCGACGTCCGCGTTTTGTCGAGATTCGAGCGGCGTTCGTGCCGGCGGTGAGCCCGAAGCCAGCCCGGCTCGGGTGGGTTCCCAAGGTGGTTGAAGGAGAGGGCCGATGAGACGGTTGCTCGTGACGGTAGCCCTGGTTCCGGTGCTGGTGATGTCCGGAGCCTGCACGACGATCGTCCAGCAACCCGGCGCCGTGGCGGCGGTGGCGCCGCAGCTCTCGGTCGAGCGGTTCCTTCAGGCTGCGAACGACCGGGATATCCAGTCGATGAGCCAGATCTTCGGAACGGCCGACGGACCCATCGGCGACACGGGAGGCACCTTCGGGTGCTTCTTCAAGAAGATCGGGTCGTGGTTCGGGGGCCACTCTTGCGTGACCCGCAAGCAGGTGGAGGTGCGCCTCGACGCGATCGCGCGCCTCCTGCATCACCAGGACTACACGATCACGCACGAGGAGCAGGTGGCGGGCCGATCGAACCCGAGCACTCGGGTCTTCGTGGACATGACCATCGACGGAGATCGGGTCAAGGATGTCCCGTTCGTCGTCGTGAGGTCGACGAGCGGACGCTGGTTCGTGGTTCAGGTGGGACTAGAGGAGCTGATGGCGAAGGAAGAGTGAGGCGGGCGCGGCATCATCCGCCATCCTCGACCAGCTCTACGAGCACGCCGCCCGTGCTTTCGGGATGGAGGAATGCCACGAGATGCCCGCGGGCCCCGGGCCGAGGCTCCTCGTCGATGAGGCGGAAGCCATTCGCCCGAAGCCGTTCGAGGTCGGCGCGTAGATCAGGGCTCCCGTAGGCGATGTGGTGGAGGCCGGGCCCGCGACGGGCGAGGAACCGCCCCACGGGGGTGTCGGGATCGAGGGGCTCGAGAAGCTCGACGGGTCCGGCGAACGCGACGCGGACGCCTTGGGCGTCCAGGGTCTCCGGCCGGGAACACTCGCTGCCGGACAAGAGTTGGTAGAGGCGGCAGGCCTCGTCCAGAGAACGAACGGCGATCGCCACGTGGTCCAGAGGGCGGTCGCCCGCAAAGAGATCATTCATGAGCATCTTGCGCTGCGAAGCGCGGTGTGGGACGCCGGGCCGAGGGCATGGTAGGCCCGCCCGGCGAACGCGACAAGGAGACTGTAGATGGCAGAGAGCAAAGTGATCCTCGAGGTCAACGATCAGAACTTCTCCGAAGAGGTGGAAGGCAACGAGGGTCTTTCGATGGTCGACTTCTGGGCGACCTGGTGCGGTCCGTGCCGCTTGGTGGAGCCCATCGTCGAAGAGCTTGCCGAGGAGTACCGGGAGAAGGGGCTCAAGGTCGGCAAGCTCGATGTCGATTCGAACCCGCAGGTGACGGCGCGTTATCAGGTGCGCTCGATCCCGAGCATCCTCTTCTTCAAGAACGGGGAGCTGGTGGACAAGGTGATCGGGGCCGTTCCGCGCCCCCACCTCGAGGAGAAGATCCGCGAGCACCTGTAAGGCCGACGGCATCGGAATCCGGAGGCCGGCTCGGGACGTCCCGGGCCGGCCTCCTTGTCGTTCGTGGCACCCGGACTCCGTATACTACGACGTGTCCACACTCTATCTCGTCAGCACGCCGATCGGGAACCTTGGCGACCTGAGCCCCAGGGCCGCCGACGTCCTCACGTCGGTCGCCAGGATCCTGGCCGAAGACACGCGCCGCACCCGCATCCTGGCCGAGCACGTCGGGGCGGGTGCGCCGTTGGTGGCTCTGCACGCCCACAACGAGGCCGAGCGGACGCAGAAGGTGCTCGCGTGGCTGGACGCGGGTGAGGATCTGGCCTTGGTATCGGACGCGGGGACCCCGCTCGTGTCCGATCCGGGCGCACGCATCGTGGACGCAGTGGCTTCCGCCGGGCATCGGGTGGTGCCGCTGCCCGGCCCTTCGGCGGTGCTGGCCGCGCTCGTCGCCTCGGGTCTTCCGACCGAGCGGTTCACCTTCCTCGGGTTCCCCGACCGGAAGGGCAAGGGACGGGCACGTCTTCTGGAGCGGGTCGCAACCTCCGAGGAGACGGTGGTCCTGTTCGAGTCCCCCCTGCGTCTCGGCTCACTCCTGTCCGACCTGGCCGACGCATGCGGACGGGAGCGCAGGGTCGCGGTCGCCCGAGAGCTGACGAAGATCCACGAGGAGCTCTTCCGCGGGACCCTCGCCGACGCTGCGGCACACTATACGGAGCACCCACCCAGGGGAGAGGTCACCGTGGTGGTGGCCCCGGCGGAGCCGGGGGCCGAGGAGGGGCTCCACGACGAGGAGGCGGCAAAGGCCCTGGCGCGTTCCCTCCTGGCGGGAGGCTTGAGGCCGAGCGCGGCGGCCAAGGAGATCGCGCGCACGCTCGGCGTTGCGCGCAACAGCGCCTACCGCATCGTGCAGGACCTGAACGACGGGGAAACGTGAAGCCGGACGTCCCGGAGGGCTTTCCCCTTCACCCCGATCGTGCGGTCCTGGCCGGTCTGGACGGGCTCGAGCCCGAGCCGGCCGAGACCGGCACGCGTGCGGGCCCGAAGGCCGGCCTGGAGCCTCTCAGGCTCTCCGACGACGCTGCGGATCGGATCCGGCAAGAGATCGACCGCGCGGGCGGACGGGAGGTCTGCTTCCTGGCCACGGTGGACGCCCAACGGGTCGTGCACGAGCCCCGGGCCGTGGCCAGGGGAAACTTCGGCGCGGTTCTGGTGGCCGCGCGCGACGCCGAGCCCGGCGGGGTGATGATCCACAACCACCCGAGTGGCACGCTGGAGCCCTCGGAGGCGGATCTCGGCATCGCGGCCGAGCTCTACGAGCGTGGGATCGGGAGCGCGATCGTCGACAACGGAGCGATCTCCATCTACGTCGTGGTCGAGCCCCCCGTGCCGCGCGAGCGCGTCCCTCTGGATCCGGAGGAGCTCGACCGGCTCATCGCCCCGGAAGGTGCGCTGGCGCTCGCACACGACGGCTACGAGGATCGGCCCGGTCAGCGCGAGATGCTGCGTGCCGTCGCGGAGCGCTTCAACGAAGGGGGCGTAGTCGTGGTCGAGGCCGGCACGGGCACGGGCAAGTCGCTGGCCTACCTGCTTCCCGCGGCGCGCTGGGCCCGGGCCAACGGTGAGAAGACGGTGATCTCGACCAACACGATCAACCTCCAGGAGCAGCTGACGGGCAACGACCTTCCGCTGGTTCGGCGACTTCTGGCCGACGACGTGCACTGGGCGCTGGTGAAGGGACGCGGCAACTACGTGTCCATCCGCCGCGCGCTCCTCGCGGCCGAGAGCCAGGTCTCGCTCTTCGAGGACGACCGGTCGGGAGAGATCGCCTCTCTGGTCGAATGGATCGAGACCACGGAGGACGGGTCCCTCTCCGATCTCCCGTTCACCCCGGCGGACGACACGTGGGAAGAGGTACGCAGCGACCCCGACATCTGTCTGCGAGCGCGCTGTCCGCATTTTCAGGCGTGCTTCTACCAGCGCGCTCGACGGCGGGCGGCCTCGGCGGAGCTCCTGGTGGTGAACCACCATCTCCTGTTCACCGACCTCGCGGTGCGGCGGGCCACGCAAAATTACACGCAAGCGGCCGTGCTGCCCGCGTACGGGCGCCTCATCCTGGACGAGGCGCACAACGTCGAGGACGCCGCGACGTCACATCTCGGGGTCGAGCTCACTCGGCGAGGGCTTTTCCGCATGCTCTCCCGGCTCGACCGGAAGGGGCGGGGGATCCTGACCGCCGTGCACGACGCGTTGCGCGCGTCGGACGAAGGGGGTCCCCTCCGGGAGCGGGTGGAGAACCGGGTCCGGCCGGCCCTCGCGCGCGCCCAGGCGGAGCTGGCGGGCTTCATCGACTCGATGGAGGGATTCGTCACCCCCGCAGAAGGCACCGTGCGTCTGGGGACCTCGGGGATCGGCGAACCCTGTGAGCGCGACGAGGTTCGAGAGCGGTTGGCGGCGGTGATCGGCACGCTCGGGGCTCTGGAGCGCGAGCTGGCGGGGCTACGCCGCCAACTCGAGATCGAAGAAGATCTGGCGGCGCTTCTCGAGGGGCGGTTGCTGGATCTGAGGAGCGTCGAGCGGCGACTGGCGGCGACCGCCGCGGGACTCCGGCTGGTCCTTATGCCGGGAGAGGACGCCCGGGCCTACGTGCGCTGGCTCGAGGTCCGCGGACAGGGGCGGAGGGCGACTCTGGTCTTGGCCGCCGCGCCGATCGAGCTGGGACCGCTCCTGCGGGAGTCCCTGTTCACGCGGACGAAAACGTCGATCCTGACGTCGGCGACGCTCACCACGCGCCGTACCTTCGACTTTCTGAGGGGGCGCCTCGGGCTCGCGGCGGACGATCTCTTACTCGAAGACGAGCCCCTCGAGGTGGAAGAGCGGGTTGTGGCGTCTCCCTTCGATTACCCGAGCCAGATGCTGGTGGCCATACCCACGGACCTTCCCGCACCGGAGCTCGGTGGCGACGAGTTCCAGCAGGCGACGGCCCGGGTCGTCCACGACCTCGCCACGGCGAGCGACGGCGGGATCTTCGCGCTCTTCACGTCACACGCGGCGCTGCGGCGCGTCGCGGAGATGCTCAGGGCCGGCGGCGTCGATGCATCCTGGCCTCTCTTCGTCCAGGGAGAGGACGACCGGCGGCGCCTCCTGGCCCGATTCGTGGAGACGGGCAGGGGGATCCTCCTGGGCACCGCGTCGTTCTGGGAAGGCGTCGACGTGCCGGGCCATCCACTCCGGGGGCTCGTGATCCAGAAGCTCCCGTTCAAGGTGCCCACCGAGCCCATCGCCGCGGCACGCATGGAGGCGATCGAACGGAACGGAGGCAGCGCGTTCCAGCAGTTCATGCTTCCTCACGCGGCGCTTCGGCTCAAGCAGGGGATGGGCCGACTGATCCGTTCCCGAACGGACCGTGGTGCCGTGCTGATCCTCGATGACCGTCTGGTGACCAAGCGGTACGGGCGGTATCTGAGGGACTCGATGCCGGATGCTCCCCTCGTCAAAGGCCCGTGGGTCGAGACCAGGCAGCGAGTGGCCAAGTTCTACGGGTCGGATTGAGCCTACCGACCCGGCGGCATAGATTGCTCCGTCCGGCGGGCCGGGCCCGCGCAGCCAGACAGGAACCCACGAGGAGCGTCATGAAGCGGATCATCGGGATCATCATCGGCCTCGCCTACCAGGTGCTCGCGATCCTCTCCTTCAGGCGTGCGCTCGGCGGTTGGGCGACCGGCTTCAGCGACATCGGTGTCTGGTGGACCGTCATTGCGCTGCTGCTGAGCGTCGCCGGCTTCGGCGCCATCATCGGGACGTGGATCCACACCCGGCCGCGCAGGACGTAGACGGACCACCGAACCACGGGGCGCGGGCCGCCGGAGCCCCGATCGTCGACGGAAGGCCGTCCGGGGCGCGTCCGGACGGCCTTCTTCACGACCCACCACACTCGAGAAGATCATGACCTCGCCATCCCCCTCCAAAATCGTATGCGTGGGCCGGAACTACGCGGCGCATGCCGCAGAGCTCGGCAACGAGGTGCCTGTGGAGCCGCTCATCTTCCTGAAGGCTCCCTCTGCCGTGATCCACGACGGCGATCCCATCGTTCTTCCGAGCGGAGCGGGTCGCGTGGAGTTCGAGGGAGAAATCGGCGTGATCATCGGCCGTCGGGCGAGGAAAGTCTCCGAGTCGGAGGCCTGGTCGTTCGTGGAGGCTGTGGTTCCCCTCAACGACGTGACCGCACGCGAGCTGCAGAAGACCGATGGCCAGTGGACCCGAGCCAAGGGCTTCGACACGTTCTGTCCGGTGGGAACGCCGGTCCCGGTCGCGGACGTGGACGTCGAGGCGCTGTCGGTTCGAACGCGCGTGAACGGTCAGGTCCGTCAGCAGGGCTCGGTGGGCGAGATGGCGTTCTCGATTCCCCGGATCATCGCCCACATCTCCGGAATCATGACGCTGGAGCCCGGCGACATCGTCTCCACCGGCACCCCGGAAGGGGTCGGGCCCCTGGCCGACGGTGACGTCGTCGAGGTTGAGGTCTCAGGGGTAGGCAAGCTCAGGAACCCGGTGCGCTCCGAGTAGGAAGTCCTTTTCCGATGCACAAGACGAGCCGTCGTTTCAACGCGCTGCCGGCCTATCCGCTGGCCGGGGCCAAAGAGACTCGCCGCCGACTCGAGGCCGAGGGTGTCGACGTGATCGACCTCGGGACCGGCGACGCGGACCTGGCGCCCCCGCCCGCCGTGGTGGAGCGGCTCCGCGAGGTCGCGGGAAACAAGCGCTACTCGCGCTATCCGTTCCAGCTCGGCGACCCGGAGTTCCGTGAGGCCGTCGCAGCCTGGATGCTGCGCCGTTTCGGGGTACGGGTCGATCCCTGGGAGGAGATCCTCCCGCTCATCGGCTCCAAGGACGGAATCGCGCATATCCCGTTCGCGTTCCTCGATCCCGGTGACGTGGCCGTCATCCCGGATCCTGGCTACCAGGCCTACCTGGGCGGCGTCACGCTGGCGGGGGGTGAGCCCCACGCGGTCCCGTTGAGGCCCGAGCACGACTTTCTCGTTCCACTGGGAGACCTTCCGGCGGACGTGGCGGCGCGCTCGCGGCTTCTCTATCTGAACTACCCGAACAACCCGACGACCGCCACCGCGCCCGACGCGTATTACGAGGAAGCAGCGGCGTTCTGCAGAGCGCGCGGTGCGATCCTCGTACACGACCACGCTTACTCGGAGATCACCTTCGACGGATACCGTCCGCGGAGCGTTCTCGAGCTCGACGGCACCCGGGAGGTCTCGATCGAGTTCCACTCGCTCTCGAAGACCTACAACATGACGGGATGGCGTCTGGGATGGGCCGTAGGGGACCGGCGCATCATTTCCGCCCTGTCCCGCGTGAAGTCGTTCATGGACACCGGACAGTACCTCGGGATCCAGGCCGCGGGCGTAGCCGCCCTGCAGAGCTGGCCGACCTGGGTTCCCTCCAACGTGGCGACCTTCCAGGCCCGCAGGGACGCCGCCGCCGCCGCACTGGCCCGGGCCGGGTTCGACGTCACCGTTCCCCGGGCAACCATGTACCTGTGGATTCCCATCCCACAGGGGGACTCGTCCGAGGTGTTCGCCCGGCGAGCGCTCGAGCAAGAGGGAGTCATCATCATGCCCGGCTCCGCGCTGGGTCGTGGCGGGGAAGGCTTCTTCCGGGTAGCCCTCACAGTGCCCGAGGAACGCCTGGTGATGGCTGCCGAGCGCCTGGGTCGGTTGCTCTGAGCACGGTCATCCCTTGGGGGCCGCGCATTCCCAGGAACCACACTCCGGACACGGGTTACGAGTGCACATGAACTATCCGGCCGGCAGCGTGGTTCCGCCTTCCGACGGGGGTGCACGCTCCCGCCGTCATCATCTGGCCGGCCGCGTGGTGTGGATCTCCTTCGGCATCTCCGCCCTGATCCACGTCGCCGCGATCGTCATCTACCCGCTATTCGCGCAGCACCTGAGGCCGGACGAAGCCACCTTCAGCATGCCGGTAACCTCCGGTGCCCCGCTCCAGCGAATCGACGTGATCCGCCTCCTCAATCTCGTCGAACAGAACGAGCAGAACGAGCGGGAGACCCGCAGGGAGCCGCAGGAGCTGCCGAAGCCCGTGCCACGCCCCGTCACCGCACCAACCCGTCAGGATGAGCGAGAGACGGGCGCGGCGGCCGAGACGGCAACGGACGAGGGTGCACGGCTCTCCGCGGCGGAACGGCTCCGTCCCCACCCGAAGGACGAGCGACTCTGGAGGCCGGTGGACCCCACGCTGACCCGGCTCACGACGAAGGAACGGCTCGAGCTGGAACTGGCCGGCAAGCTGGACGAGTGGAGGGACTCGGTCATGGCGGTCGACGCGGCGGCGGAGGACGCGACGGACTGGACCTACACGGACAAGTCGGGCAAAAAGTGGGGGGTCTCCCCCGGCGAGCTGCATCTCGGCGGCCTGACCGTACCGCTCCCGTTCAACTTCGGCACGACGCCCGGAAACCGGGACGCGGTCAAACGGCGCACCGAAGACTGGAAAGAGATCCACAGGGCCGCCCAGCAGGGGGCGATCAGGGAAGGATGGAAGGAGCGCGCGCAGGCCATCCGTGAACGACGCGACAAGGAGCGGGCGGCCGCCAAGGCCGATACCTCGGGCGTGAAGCACTGAGCCACGGCGAACCGTGAGTAGGGGGAGGGAAAGCCGACCACGCCCCGAAGACATGTGACTCTGGTGGTGGGGTCGGTCGGCGTAGTACCTTTGAAGTTCAGCGGCTCCCCCCCGGGCATGGATGTTCCCAACGGTGCGGGCGGACTCGTGCCCTGCGCATGATGACCGCCGATGAAGCACCGCCCGAGCGGAGCGACAGTCCGAAGTGACCTACCATCCTGACGGAAGGGCGTTCTACGTCGGTCTGCTGGAGGCGCTGACCCGAGTCATGGGCTCGGCCAACGCCTACCTGAGGGACCACGGTCCCCGGGTGGCGATGCTGGCCGCGCGGATCGGCGACGAGATGTCGCTGGGCCGTGAGGAGGTCTCCAGGATCTTCTTCGCGGGCGTTCTCGCGGACATGGGCATGGTAGGGCTCGCCGAGGACGCATGGGAACATGCCGTTCCCGAGCTGCCGCCGCACGTACGATCGCGTGTGAAGCGCCATCCGATCCGGTCCGAGGAGTGGATCCGGAGCATTCCCCATTTCGGTGCGCTGGCACCCCTGGTGCGCCATCACCACGAGTGGTGGGATGGAACCGGGTATCCCGATGCCCTGCGGGGAGACGAGATTCCACCGGGAGCGCAGATCCTCCGGCTGTCCGACACCGTGGCCGCGCTCTCCCAGGATCGTCCTGCCCGGCGGGGGATCGGGCGGCGGAAGGTCCTGGAGGTCGTGGAGGGCGGGATCGGGCGCGAGTTCGGGCCGGACGTGGCGGGTGCGTACGGACGTCTGCGGCGGGCCGGTGGCGTTTCCGACTTCGATGCGACGGAATTCCGGCACGGGCTGGAACGGGCGGCCGTACACGTCCTTCCGGAACAGGTCCCTCCGCTCTCCATCGATCAGTTCCTTGCGATCCTGGCCAACCTGGTCGACGGCAAGGATCCCTACACCGCGGGGCACTCCAGAAGGGTCGCGCTCCTCGCGGTGGCCGTCGCTGGAATGATGGGGCTCCAGGACGAGATGAAGGCTACCCTCTGGGCCGAAGGCTACCTGCACGATCTGGGCAAGCTGGGCGTGCCCGTGCGCATCCTGGCAAAGAGGGGGCGATTGACGGACGAGGAGTTCGCAGTCGTGAAGCGGCACCCGAGCGACGGGGCACGGATCCTCGAGACCATTCCGTCGCTTCGACACCTCTCGACCGGAGCCAAGTACCACCACGAGCGCTGGGACGGTACCGGCTACCCGGAAGGCCTGAGCGGCGATGACATTCCGTTCGTTGCCCAGATTATGGCCGTGTGCGACGCCTACGACGCCATGACGTCATGGCGCGCGTACCGTGACAGCCGGAGCCATCCGGCGGCCCTGAAGGAGGTCGAGGAGGGTGCCGGCGTCCAGTTCAGCCCCGTGGTGGCCGACGCCTTCCTGGCTCTCCCCCGAACCCTGTTCGAGACGATCCGCTCCGAGCCCCCCGAGCGCCCCGAGCGGATCGATCGGCTGCTGGGGAGCACGCCGTTCCTCCTGGGCTCCGAGCCCCGCGAGGCCGCGCGCGCCGTCGCCGTTCGCTGACGGTCGCAGACCCTCCGAGTCGAAACCGGTTCCGCAGGCCCCGGGACCCTGCCATCTTAAGGGTTCGTCCGGGATCGGGCGTGCCGCACCAGGCCGCGGCCGGAGGTGGAGCCTGGACCGCGGCGCCTGTGACGGGACGATCCCCGAAACCGAACCCAACAAGACCACCGGAGCCGACGTGTCCCAGGAGCTGGCCCCACGGCTGAATCCTCGCGAGATCGAGCCCGCCCTCTACCAACGGTGGCAGGACGGCGGATACTTCCACGTGTCATCGGAGCGCGTCCTGCGGGAAGGCGCCGATCCCTACGTCATCGTGATTCCGCCTCCCAACGTCACTGCGGTCCTGCACATGGGCCACGGCCTCAACAACACGATCCAGGACGTGTTGGTCCGCTGGCGACGGATGCAGGGCAGGGCCGCCGTCTGGGTACCCGGCACCGACCATGCCGGGATCGCCACGCAGAACGTGGTCGAGCGCAGGCTCGCCGCCGAGGGCAGCACCCGCGACGACGTCGGGCGCGACGCCTTCGTCGAGAAGGTCTGGGATTTCGTGCACGAAACGGGCGGGACGATCCTGGATCAGCTGAAGGCCATCGGCGCGAGTTGTGACTGGGATCGGACGCGCTTCACGCTGAACGACGACCTGAGCGCCGCCGTTCGGGAGGCTTTCGTCCACCTCTACGAGAAGGGCCTGGTCTATCGCGGCGAATACATCATCAACTGGTGCCCCCGCTGCCACACGGCGCTCTCGAACGAAGAGGCCGAAGGCGAAGAGACCGAGGGCCGTCTCTGGCATCTGCGGTATCCCCTGGCAGAGTCCGCCTGGGACGCTGCCGAGCAAGCCGTCGCTGCCGGAGCCGAGGCGGTTGGACGCCTCGACGGCGGCGGATGGTATTTGACCGTCTCGACGACACGTCCGGAGACGATGCTCGGCGACACGGGGGTGGCCGTCCATCCCGACGACGGCCGCTACGCCGGGCTCGTCGGGGCCGACGTGCTCCTCCCGCTCACCGACCGGACGATCCCGGTCGTGGCAGACGCCCACGTGGATCCAGAATTCGGGTCGGGGATGGTCAAGGTGACGCCCGCCCACGATCCGAACGACTTCGAGATCGCCGGCCGGACCGGGCTCGAGGTGCTCGACGTGATGACTTCCGACGCCACCATGGGCGAGAACGCGCCCGTGTCGTTCCGCGGGATGGACCGGTTCGAGGCCCGCGGGGCGGTGCTGGAGGCTCTTCGCGACGAGGGGCTCCTGGCGGGCGAGGACACCCACGTCCATTCGGTTCCGCACTGCTACCGGTGCCACACGGTGGTCGAACCGCGCCTCTCTCTGCAGTGGTTCGTGAAGATGAAGCCGCTGGCCGAGCCGGCGCTCGAGGCCTCGAGGGACGGGACGGTTTCGTTCACGCCCGAGCATTGGCAGAAGGTCTACGAGCACTGGATGGAGAACATCCGCGACTGGTGCATCTCGCGTCAGCTCTGGTGGGGACACCGCATTCCGGTGTGGTACTGCGCCTGCGGCGAGACCATCGTGAGCCGCGAGGATCCCACCTCGTGCCCGAAGTGCGGCGGCGGATCGCTGGAGCAGGACCCCGATGTTCTGGACACGTGGTTCAGCTCGTGGCTCTGGCCGTTCTCGGTCATGGGATGGCCCCGCGCGAGCGACGACCTGGAGGCGTTCTATCCCGGCCACACCCTGGTGACCGCGCCCGAGATCCTCTTCTTCTGGGTCGCCCGGATGATCATGGCAGGATACGAGTTCCAGGGAGAAGCGCCCTTCCGGCAGGTCTACCTGCACGGCACGGTCCGGGACGCGAAGGGCCGCAAGATGTCGAAGTCGCTCGGCAACGGCATCGATCCGCTACACGTCGTCGATCTGTTCGGCGCCGACGCGATGCGCTTCACGCTGGTGAGCGCCTGCGCGATCGGCACTGACATCATGCTCGACCACGAGGACGTGGAGGGGTCGTTCGCCAACGGCCGCAACTTCGCCAACAAGATCTGGAACGCCGGCCGATTCGCGCTCCTGAGCCTGGGCGACGGGCCCGTCCGAGCCCTCTCGGACGTGGAGGAGGGACTCGAGCTCGAGGACCGTTGGATCCTCTCCCGGGTCGACCGGGCCACTCGTGCGTCGACGAGGGACCTGGAGGCGTTCCGGCTCCACGAGGTCGCCGAGGGACCTCTACCACTTCTTCTGGGGCGAGATCTGCGACTGGTACCTCGAGCTCGTGAAGGGCCGGCTCTCGTCCGATGCCGATCCCGAGAGCCGGGAAGCCGCACGCTCGACGCTGGTCTCCGTCCTCGACCGGGCCTTCCGGCTGCTGCACCCGATCGTCCCGTTCGTGACCGCCGAGCTCTGGTCGAAGCTGCCCGTGCCGGAAGGCGAGACGAGGGCTCCGGACCTCATCATCGCCCCCTGGCCGGCCGAGGAGCCGGCGTGGTCCGATGCCGATGCGGAGGCACGCATGGGTGCGCTCCAGGAGCTCGTCGTCGAGGTGCGGCGCCTGCGCAAGGAGTACGGGGTGCCGGAACGCGAGCGCGTCCGGATCCGGGTGGTGAGCAGCGATCCGTCCTTCGGCAAGACGGTGGCGGCCCAGGCGTCGGCGCTGGAGCGCCTCGCCCGCGTGGACGAGGTCGTGACGGAAGCCGGTCGGGACGGGATCGGAGCCCACGCAGTGCTCCGAAACGGTGCGGAGGTCTTCCTGCCGCTCGAGGGTGTCATCGACCTCGACCGGGAGCGAGCCCGCCTCGGTGCGGAGATCGACCGGCTGCAGAAGCAGCTCGACGGATCGCACGCGCGTCTGTCCAACGAGAGCTTCGTTTCCCGCGCCCCGGAAGAGGTGGTGGCTCGGGAGCGGGCCAAGGCCGAGTCCATGCGGGAACGGGCGACCAAGCTCCGCGAGAAGCTCTCCGCCCTGGAAGGCGCATGAGGCTCCATCGGGTCATCATGGCCGGGAGCGCCGCCGGGATCATGGCGCTCGTGGGTGCATGCGCCAGGGAGGGCGCCCCGCCCGGTGGGCCGGTGGACCGGCGGCCGCCTGTCCTCGTGAAGACCGTTCCCGACACCTTCGCCGTGGTTCCGGACTTCAAGGGGCCGGTGCGATTCGTCTTCGACGAGCGCATCAGCGAGAAGGTGTCCGGCTCCACGCTCGACGACGCCGTCCTGGTCTCACCCCAGACGGGCAACGTCCGGGTGAGCCACGACCGGCAGGGCATCTCCGTGACGATGGGAGGTGGCTTCCGCCCCGACATCACCTATCGCATCACGCTCCTGCCGGTCCTGAGCGACCTCTTCAACAACAGGATGCACGACCCCGTCGATCTGGTCTTCTCGACGGGGGCCGCGTTCAACAAGACCGCCGTGGCCGGCATGGTGTGGGATCGCGTCACCGGGAAAGGCGTTCCGTCCGCGCTCGTGGAGATGACTTCCGACTCCGACTCCCTCGTCTACAGGTCGGAGACGGACTCGGCCGGAGTCTACGCCTTCCGCTACCTCCCGGCCGGCCGGTACGGCCTCCTCGCTTTTCAGGATCAGAACCGGAACGACCGGCCCGACTTCAGCGAGCTCCAGGGGCGCCGCAGGCTCCTGATCGGACCTACGGACACGCTGATCATGAACGACTCGACGCTCCGCCCGGATACGACGCCGGCGAGGGTCACCGACGCCAACGCCCTCGACTCCATGACGGTGGTCGTGCAATTCGACGACTACCTGGATCCCGAGACGCCGACCGGGCGGGTCACGGTGAACCTGATGCGGCCGGACAGCACGGCCGGGCCGGGAATCGCTCGCGTCTTCAAGGAAGCCGAATACAGCGCGTACGTGGATCAGGTACAGGACTCGTTCGCGCGGCTGGACTCGCTGGAGCGGGCGCAGGCGCTGGAGGCCCGGGTCGAGCGGATCAAGGCCGATTCGGCCAAGGCCGCGATGGATTCCGCTTCGGCACCTGCGGACACGGGACGGGTCCGCACGGACACCACGGTCGCCGCCGCCGACACCGGGACGAGCGTCGTGGACACCGCATCGGCCCGAACCGACACGGCGGCCGTCTCCGCGCGCCGGGTGCCGCCCAGGCTTCCGGGCTCCGGCGGTGGGGGTCGCGTGGGCGGGGGAGCCCAAGGCAGCCAGCAGAATGTGGCGCCGGACGGCACGCCTCTTCCCGGTCGGCGCATCGTTGCCATCCTGGACCGGCCACTCGAGCCCAGCGAGGCCTATACGGTGACCGTGACCGGCGTGGTCAACATCAACCAGGTCCCGCTGGGTGGAGGGAAGGGAACGGTCGTGCTGACCCCGCCGGACACGGCGAAGACCGAGACGACGGGCGTGGACTCCACCGCTACCGACAGCAGTACGGCGGCGGATACGACCAAGGCAGTAGGCGCGCCGGGCGACACCGCCCGCGCCGACACGGTCCCGGGTCGCGCCGACACATCAGGCACCGCCGGCGACACCACGCCGGCCCTCCCCTCCGAGGGACCCGAGCGCCCGCGCCGCCGTCCGAGCGAATGAAGGACGAGCGCAGGAGGATCCCGGCCGTGGATGCGCTTCTGGCCGACCCGGCGTTCTCCGACCTCCTCGAGCGCCACCCCCGCGGCCGGGTCGTGCGCGGGATCCGGCAGGTGGTCGACGAGCTTCGCGCGCGCATGTCGGCCGGCGAGCAGCCGGGAGAGGTCGACAGCCCCCCGCGATACGCGCGCTGGGTCGAAGAGGCGCTCGCCCGCGAGGAGATCCCGTCGCTCAGGCCCGTCGTCAACGCCACGGGCGTAGTTCTGCACACCAACCTGGGCCGTGCACCGCTGGCGCTCTCGGCGCTCGAGTCCATGATGCGCGCGGCACGTGGCTACACGAATCTGGAGTACGACCTCGAGGCCGGAGGGCGCGGCTCACGTTACGATCACTGCCGAGACCTGCTCACCGAGCTCACGGGTGCCGAAGACGCGCTGGTGGTCAACAACAACGCCGCGGCGCTCGTGCTGGCTCTCAACACCGTGGCGCGGGACTCCGGCGTGGTAGTCTCGCGCGGTGAGTTGGTCGAGATCGGCGGGGGGTTCCGGATCCCGGAGATCCTGATCCGCTCCGGCGCGCGGCTGGTCGAGGTAGGAAGTACGAATCGCACGCGCGCATCCGACTACTCGGAGGCGGTTGCGCAGGGTGGTGTCGCCGCCCTGCTGAAGGTCCATCGCTCGAACTTCCGCATGACCGGCTTCACCGAAGACGTCTCACTGGAGGCTCTGGCCGTGGTGGCCGGAGCCTCCGGGCTCCCGCTCGTCTACGATCTGGGCTCGGGCCTCCTCTCGGATCCGACCGAGGTGGGGCTCCCGGAGGAGCCCAGGGCACCGGACGCCCTGCGGGCGGGGGCGGACCTGGTGGTGATCTCGGGAGACAAGCTCCTCGGTGGGCCCCAGGCAGGAATCGTGCTCGGTCGAGAGCGCCTCGTGGGCGCGATGCGCCGCAACCCGCTCACCCGGGCCCTGAGGGTGGACAAGGTCACCCTCGCCGGCCTGGAGGCCACCCTGCGTCTGTACCGGGACCCGGCCCGCGCACTCGAGGAGATTCCCACGTTGCGCGCGCTCGCCGCCCCATTGGACGTGCTGGAGCGGCGCGCGCGCGCCTTGGTGGAGCGTTTGGCCGCGGCCGGCGATACGGTCGCGGCCGCCCCCGGATCGAGCGCGGTGGGTGGTGGCACCTATCCCGGTGTGACGCTTCCGTCCTGGACGGTGCGGATCACGACCGCGAACCCGGACGCGACGGCTTCCTCGCTCCGCGCCGGCGAGCCTCCCGTCGTGGGACGCATCGAGGACGACGGCGTCGTGTTGGACGTCCGGACCGTGTCCATGGAGGAAGAAGCGGACTTGGTGCGCCGGATCCTCGAGGTTCTGGGCCGAGAAGGCGCGTCGTGAGCGAGGCAACCCGGCCGGCGGTCTTCCTCGACCGGGACGGCACGCTGATCGAGCAGAAGGAGTACCTGGCCGACCCCGACGGGGTCGTCCTTCTGCCGGGCGCGACGGATGCGCTTGCGTCCCTGAGAGACGCCCGATACGCCCTGGTGGTCGTGACCAATCAGTCCGGAATCGCTCGAGGCCTCTACGGTGAGGCCGAGTATCAGGCGGTCTCCGAGCGGGTGAACCGACTCCTCGAGAAGGCGGGTACGCCCGTGGACGCCACGTACTACTGCCCGCATCATCCCGACCTGACCGGGCCTTGTGCATGCAGGAAGCCGGGCATCGGGATGTACCGGCGTGCCGCCCGGGAGCTCGACCTGGACCTGTCGGCGTCGTGGTACGTGGGCGACAAGCTCTCCGATGTGCTGCCGGCCGGGGCTCTGGGAGGGCGGGGAATCCTCGTACGCACCGGCTACGGGCGCGAGCACGAGTCTCGCCTGCCGGGTGGGATGGCCGTGGTGGACGACCTCGCGGCCGCCGCCGGCTACATTCTGACCGCTCGGCGTTGACCCTCTCAACGGCCTCGAATAACTTTTTGGTTTCCCCCGACGCGGACCTTCCGGGCCGAAACCCCAGGATGTCCATCGGGTATTTCTAAGGTGCGGCGCCCTCGAACGGGGGCGGACCGCCACCATCGATTCGTCAGGAGGGCGCCTTCGCCATGCTGACGCTGACACAGACAGCGGCACAAAAAGTTCAGGACTTCATCCAGGAGCACGGGGTCGCCACGGACGCGGGTCTACGCGTCGCGGTGCTGCCCGGCGGATGCTCCGGATTCCAATACGGCCTCAATATCGAGGACGGTCCCGAGGGCGACGACGAGATCCTCGACGTCGCCGGCGTCAAGGTCTTCGTCGACCCGTTCAGCGCGCAGTACCTGGACGGTGTGGAGATCGACTACGTGACCGGGTTCATGGGACAGGGATTCACATTCCGGAATCCCAACGCGACGGGAGGTTGCGGGTGCGGGAGCTCCTTCACGGTCTGAGCTCCGCCCGGGACAGCGCCGCGGACGCGCTGCCCACGACGCTCGATTATGCTGCCCTTCCTCGCGAGGAGCTTCGGGCACGCATCGAGCGCCGCAAGGACGAGCTCAATGCAGTCATCCTCGGCCACAATTACCAACGGGTCGAGATCCAGGAGGTGAGCGACTACCTGGGTGACTCTCTGGGCCTCTCCCAGGAGGCGGCCGACACGAACGCGGACGTCATCGTCTTCTGCGGCGTCCACTTCATGGCCGAGACGGCCAAGATCCTCTCGCCCGGCAAGACCGTCCTGATGCCCGACCTGAAGGCCGGATGTCCGATGGCCGATTTCGTCACGGCCGGGGCGTTGAAGCGCCTCATGGCGGAGTACCCGGACGCGGCGGTGGTCACCTACGTGAACTCCACGGCCGAGGTGAAGGCCGAGTCGGACATCTGCTGCACCTCGTCCAACGCCGTGAGCGTCGTCGAGTCGATCCCGCGTGAGCGGCCCATCATCTTCGTGCCGGACCGGAACCTCGCCCGCTACGTGCAGCAGCGTACGGGACGGGACAACATCATCGCGTGGGACGGCTACTGCTACGTCCACGACGACATGGTGATCGAGGAGCTCGATCGGGCGAAGAAGGCGCATCCCGATGCGGTCGTGGTCGTGCACCCCGAGGCGCGCCGCGAGCTTCTGGACCGCGCCGACGTGGTGACGTCCACGTCCGGCATGGTCGATGTCGCCGCCGAGCACGACGTGGTGATCTTCGGGACCGAGCGGGGGCTCGTTGACCGGATGCACCAGCAGCTATCCCGAGAAGACGTTCATTCCGCTCTCGGGCGCCGCGGTGTGCGGCAACATGAAGCTCAACACGCTGGCCAAGCTGGCCTGGTCGCTGGACCACGTGCAGCACGAGGTCGACGATGGACGAAGACGTCCGGGTCCGGGCTGAAGCCGCGCTGCGGCGCATGCTGGACCTGTCCGGCGGCTGGGTCGCCCCGACCGAGGAAGAAGAAGCGCTCGAGCTCGCCGGCGTGCGTCCGAGCGGGTGCGGGTGCGCATGATCCGATGAACGTCCGCACCTTCACGGGAGGCGGATTCGGGGAGAACGGGTATCTGGTGGTGTGCGAGGGGACCGGGGCGGCGGTCATCGTCGATCCGGGGGCCGCGGCGGCGGCAATGGCCGGGCTCGTCGCCTCGGAAGGGTTGGACCTTCAGGCCGTTCTCCTGACCCACGCCCACCTCGATCATGTGGAAGGGGTCCACCACATCCGCGCTCTCGCGCCCGACGCCCCCCTATGGCTCCACCCCGCCGACCGCGCGCTCTACGACGCACTCGGCGATCAGGCCGCGATGTTCGGTCTGGGTTTCACGCCGCAGCCCCCACCCGACGAGGAGCTGGAGCACGGTCAGCGCTTCACCTTCGGATCGTGCGCCTTCGAGGTGCGTCACGCTCCCGGACACAGCCCCGGGCACGTGATCCTGGTCGGCCACGAGGCGGGGCTGGCGCTCGTGGGCGACGTGATCTTCCAGGCTGCGATCGGACGGACGGATCTGCCGGGCGGAGACTTCTACACGCTCATGCGCTCGATCCGGGAGCAGGTGCTGACGTTGCCGGACGAGACGGTGCTCCATCCCGGACACGGCCCGTCCACGACCGTCGGGTTCGAGCGGGTTAGCAATCCCTTCCTCATCCCCCATTACCGCGGTGAGATGGCATGAGCGCGGTGGGCGCTGCGGTGTTCGCTTCCGGCGGAGGAAGCAATCTCCAGTCGCTTCTGGACCATCAGGGCTCGGGCACGTCCTGGAGCATCCGGCTGGTCGTGAGCGACCGGGAAGGGACGCGAGCTCTGGAGCGTGCGGCCGAGGCGGGCGTTCCGACCCGGGTGATCCGGACGAAGGGAAGGGGGCCCCACGAAGTCGCCGAAGAGACGCTCGCCGCGCTCCGGGAGCACGACATCGATGTGATCTTCCTGGCGGGCTACCTGAAGCTCGTGCCTCGTGAGGTGGTGTCGGCTTATCCCCGGCGCATCCTGAACATCCATCCCGCGCTCCTCCCCTCGTTCGGAGGGATGGGCATGTATGGGATGAACGTGCACAGGGCCGTCCTCGAGTCGGGCGCGAGGCTGAGCGGTCCGACGGTGCACTTCGTCGACGAGGAATACGACCAGGGAAGAATCGTCGGCCAGTGGCCGGTGCCCGTCCAGGTCGGAGACACCCCCGAGGCATTGGCCGCCCGGGTACTCGAGGTCGAGCATCGGCTTTATCCGCTCGTTGCGGATCACGTCTGCCGTGCGCTTGCGGAGGGACGCGAGCCCGGCCCTCTCCCGTTTTCCGGTGATGCATTCACCTTGACTTGATAGAAAGGACCGACCATGAAGCGGGCGCTGCTGAGCGTTTCGGACAAGGCCGGCATCGTGGACCTCGGACGAGCGCTCGTCGAGCGTGGGTGGGAGCTCGTCTCCACGGGGGGCACGGCCCGCGCGCTGCGGCAGGCCGGACTCGAGGTTCGTGACGCCTCCGAGATCACCGACCACCCCGAGATGATGGACGGCCGGGTGAAGACGCTCCACCCCGCGATCCACGCGGGCCTCTTGGCGCGCCGGCACGTGCCGGCGGACCTGGCCGCGCTGGAAGAGCAGGGCTACGCCCCCATCGACCTCGTGGCGGTAAACCTCTACCCCTTCCGAGAGACGATCGCGCGCGGCGGCGTAGACGTCGAGGAAGCGATGGAGAACGTGGACATCGGCGGGCCGACGATGATCCGCTCGGCGGCCAAGAACCACCGGCACGTGTGGGTGGTCGTCGACCCCTCGGACTACGACCTCGTGATCCGGGCGCTGGACGACGGTACGGAGCAGCCAGAGCTGCGCCGCGCGCTCGCCGCCAAGGTCTTCCATCACATCAGCGGCTACGACGCGGCCGTTGCCGCCTACCTGGAGGATGGCGACGGGGTGCTGCCGCCATCGCTCGAGCTGCCCCTGGAACGACTCCAGACGCTCCGCTACGGGGAAAACCCGGACCAGGACGCCGCGTTCTACGGATACGGAGCACCCACTGGCCTGGCGGCGCTGCGGCAGCACCACGGCAAGGAGCTCTCCTACAACAACATCCTCGACCTCGACGGATCTCTGCTGAGCCTCTCTCCATTCGCGTTCTCGCCGAGGCCCGCGGTGTGCATCGTCAAGCACACCACGCCCTGCGGTCTCGCCGTCGGCGACACGCTGGTGAACGCGTACGAGCGTGCGCTCCGCTGCGACCCGGTGAGCGCGTTCGGGTCGGTCATCGCAGTGAACCGTCCGGTGGACGCCGAGGCGGCGCGGGAGATGACGGAGTTGTTCATCGAGTGCCTGGTGGCGCCGTCGTTTTCAGACGAGGCGATGGAGATCCTCACGCGGAAGAAGAACGTACGTCTGCTGACCTTTCCCGGCCTCGACGAGCCCCACCCGGCAGAGCCGACGGGGGGTTGGTGGAGCACGGCGGACGAAGAGCTCAAGGGCGTGGCCCGCTTCATCGCCGCGCACTCCCGTGTGCCCACCGCGCGGGTCCTCCGCAGTGTCTACGGCGGTATGCTCGCGCAGACGCCCCCGGTGCCGCCGTTCTACGGCGTGGGGAACGGGGAGTGGGAGGTCGTGACGGAGCGGGCGCCGAGCGAGCAGGAGATGGACGACCTCCACTTTGCCTGGTCGGCGATCTTCGGCGTGAAATCCAACGCCATTCTCCTGGCCGCGGGCGGCGCCACACTGGGGATCGGTGCGGGTCAGATGAGCCGAGTGGATGCCGCTCGCATCGCGGTGCGCAAGGCCGGCGATCAGGGTCTCGGCCTTCAGGGGTCGGTGTTGGCTTCCGACGCGTTCTTCCCGTTCAGGGACGGCGTGGACGCCGCGGCCGAAGCGGGCGTGAGCGCGATCGTCCAGCCCGGCGGCTCGATCCGCGACGAGGAGGTCATCGCGGCCGCGAACGAGCGTGGGGTGGGCATGGTTTTCACGGGACGTAGGCTCTTCCGCCACTAGACGGTCGGCCTTCTCGGCAGGGTCGCGTGCCCACACTTTCGGAATCCAGTACTTCGATGTTAAAATCGTGACGCAACATTAATTTCTAGGAGTCGTCGAGTACCCCAAGAATCGATGACTGGGCAGACGGGGGTTCGGCGGCTCTCCAGACTAAGGAGGGTCAATGACCGCCCTGACATTGATGTCAGTGGCGGCGCTCAGCGCCGCCACGGTTGCCCCCGCAGCCTCCCCTGCGTCGGCGATGGCCTCACGGCCCGCCGACGCTGCTGTTTCTGCCTACGTGAGCCACCTGGCGCACGCGGCGGGAGAGGAGGCGGTGGCGCCATCCGTGCCGATTCCGAGCTTCTCGCGCCAGACGGGACTCGCCTGCAGCGCCTGCCACACGAGCTTTCCTCAGCTCACGCCCTTCGGCCGACTCTTCAAGCTGAACGGCTACACGATGACGGCCCAGCAGACGGTCCACACGCAGCAAGACAGCGCGGGCGGACAGTCGCTCCGACTGGATCTGATCCCGCCGGTCTCGGCGATGGTGATCTCCTCGCTCTCGTCGGTGCGCCGTCAAGTGCCCGACCAGCAGAACGCGTCGATGGCGTTCCCTCAGGAGCTGGGACTGTTCATCGGTGAGGCGATCACGCCCAAGGTCGGGACCTTCCTCCAGCTCACGTACGACCCGGCGGAAGGCGGCATCAGCATCGACAACGCGGACATCCGCTTCGCCGATCACACCTCGGTGGGGGGCAAGGACGTCCTCTACGGCTTCACGGTCAACAACTCGCCGACGGTCCAGGATGTGTGGAACAGCACCCCGGTCTGGGGCTTTCCGTACGTCTCCTCCGATGTGGCGCCCACGCCGATGGCGTCGACGCTCGTCGACGAGAACCTGGGACAGCAAGTCGTGGGGGTCGGGAGCTATGCGCTGTGGAACAACCTCCTCTACACCGAGGTGAGCCTCTACCGATCGGCCTTCCAGGGCGGGCCGGTCCCGGTGGACGGAAGCGCCGAGAACGCGATCCACGGGGTTTCGCCGTACTGGCGTGTAGCGCTGCAGCATTCGCTGGCAGGCGGTCAGATCGAGGTGGGCACCTACGGGATCATCTCCCACCTGGTCCCCTCCGGCTTCCAGGGGCCACAAGACCGGTACTCGGACTACGGCTTCGACGCCCAGTTCGACAAGATGCTCCCGGACGGCGGCAGCTTCGTCGCCCATGGAACGGGCATCGTGGAGCACCGTCAGCTCGACGCCACCGCGGCGGACGGAGGAGCGACCAACGTCAGCAGCAACCTCAGCACCTTCCGCGCCGATGGCACCTACTACACGTCGTCACGGGTCGGATTCAGCGCCGGGCTCTTCTCCACGACCGGGGATACGGACCCGCTGCTCTATCCCTCCGATCCGGTGAGCGGGAGCGCGACCGGAAGCCCCAACAGCCAGGGCTACCTCCTGCAGCTTTCGTTCATGCCCTGGCTGAACACCCGCCTGGGACTCCAGTACGTGGGTTACACCAAGTTCAACGGCGCCAGCCACAACTACGACGGGGCGGGGCGTGACGCAGCGGACAACAACACGCTGTATCTCATGACCTGGCTCGTCTTCTAGCGCCTATTTGCCGGTGGGGTCGGCGCCTCCTGAACGGGCGGACGCTCGTCCAGGAGGCGCGACACCGCCGCCTTCAGCGCGGGCGGGGCGAAGTAGCCCACCACGCGGTAGCGCACCGTGCCCGCGCGATCCAGCACGAACGTGGTCGGGATTCCCCCGACCCCCCCGAACGCACGCTCGACGGCGGCCGTCGCCCGGGCCACCGGGTAGGTGATGCCGCGCTTCGCCAGGAACGAGCGGATCGGGGTGGCGCTTCCGGCGTCGGTGGCCAGTCCTAGGACCACGAGATCGTCTCCCGCGTGCTCCTCGTGGAGCTTCTCCAGGGAGGGCATCTCCAGGCGGCACCAGTGGCACCAGGTCGCCCAGAAGTTGACCACGACCACCTTCCCATGCAGGTCCGCGGGTTGGATGGTGGCGCCGTCGAGCGTGAGGACGCTGATCGCCGGAGCTCGCCCGAGGTCGGGACCCACGCCCGTGAGCGCCTCGACCTGGGGCGCGAGGCGCACCACGACGAAGATCAGGAGCGCCAACGTCACCAGTCGCTCGGCCCAGACGAAGATGGCGCGTCTCGGCGCCCGTTCTTTGGCAGGATCTCGGGAGTCGCTCATACCAGGCAGAACACGCGAGAAGCGCAATAGGATCCGGGCCACTTCCGGCAGAGGCCGTGATGCGCTCGTGAGGGTCACCGACGGTGACGCGGAAATGTCTTCCCGGTCGCCGTCCAGGTGTCTGTTGTGCGCGGAAATCGAGGGACCGGTGCTACGTTTCGAATATGATGTGACACATGAGATAAAGACATAGAAGCTACTAGCGGAAAGGTAGTTGAGTAGTGTCGTCGTAGATGGCGATGGGAAGGAAACACGTTTCAGCTGAAACGTGTTCTCAACCTGCTGGTTGAGCGCCGAGGAGCCGGGGCGGTGACGTCCAACGGAAGGATCCCGCGGGGGTGGCAGTTGAGGGCTTGAGGCGTTCGGAGCATCTTTCGCTCGCTTGGAGGGGTGGCAGAGCGGTTCAATGCACCGGTCTTGAAAACCGGCGGGCGCAAGCCCTCGTGGGTTCGAATCCCACCCCCTCCGTTAGTCCGATCTGCGCGCTCGCCGAGACTTCGCGGACGCGCCACCCTCCCGTTCGAACCCACGCGCGCTTCAGCGAAGCGCGCCTCGTGGGTTCGAGCCGAGCGGCCCGGGAAGGATGTCGCAGAGCGCCCGAGGTGGTCCTCCGCGAGACGAGCGAGGATGCGCCGCCAGGCGCACCGCAGCTCCATCCCACCCCCTCCGTTAGTCCGATCTGCGCGCTCGCCGAGACTTCGCGGACGCGCCACCCTCCCGTTCGAACCCACGCGCGCTTCAGCGAAGCGCGCCTCGTGAGTTCGAGCCGAGCGGCCCGGGAAGGATGTCGCAGAGCGCCCGAGGTGGTCCTCCGCGAGACGAGCGAGGATGCGCCGCCGGGCAGGTGTCGGCTTCTCGTCACGGGTTGCCGCGCTCGCACCCTCGGACTAGCGTGCCCTTCAGTTGCCGAGGGTGGCTTCTTCTTCCTCTTCTGCCACTCGAGAGCAGGGAAGGTGTGGCATGCGTCGATGGGTGATGGCTTTCGCGGCTGTATTCTTCGTTCCGTGGCTTCTTGAGGGACAGATCCTTCCAGGAGTGCCGCCCCCGAACCGAAGTGCCATACACGAGGAGTTTCTCGACGCGGTCATCCAAGGGGTACGGGCCACCGCCACGAAGTGGGTCGCGGCCTGGCGCGAAGATGACGTCGCGACGGCTGCAGGGCTCTACGCGGACGAGGCCTTCATCATCACGCCCGAGGGCAGGTGGGTGAGAGGCCGAGACTCCGTCACGGTCTATCTGAAGGAGACGCTTCCGAGGTACGGAGCGTTGGAGACGTTCCTGCTCGATGTGGATGCCAGCGATCGGATGGCGATGACCCTGGAGCAGTTCGTGCTGCCTGCGGCTGCGGCCGGAGAACCAGCCATGGAAGGGCTGCTGCTGACGATCTACAAGAGTGACGGCCGCACCTGGCGCATCCGATCGCAGGTGTTCCGACCGTCACCCCCCGAGGGAGACTCCTGAGCTTCCCTCGACGTCCGCGAGACGAGGGACGACGCCCCGTGCTTCGCTCTACGTTCCCTGATGCACTTCCACCGCACGTTCTCCACCCAACACCGCCTCCCACGCGTCCACCATCCGCACGAAGTCGAAGCGCGCCCGGGCGCGTCGTCGTGCCTCCCCCGCCATCGACTCCCTCCACACGCCGTCCGAAAGCACACCGCGAAGCCCCTCGGCCACGGCCTCCGCCGAAGTCTCCACGACGAGGCCCGCGACGTGCCCTCGCTCGTCCCCTCCGAGCGCCTCTCGCGCCCCGCTCACCTCCGTGCTCACGACCGGCACCCCCGCAGCCAGCGACTCGAGCATCGCGTTGGCCATGCCTTCCTTGTCGGAGGTGAGGGCGAAGACGTCGAAGGCGGAGAGGACACGCGCGACGTCGGAACGGAAGCCGAGGAAGTGCACGCGGTCTGCGATCTCGAGCTCGACGGCATGTGCCCGCATTTCGCTCCCCAGCTCGCCTTCACCCGCGATGATCAGGTGCGCGTCCGGCAGGAGGGCCATGGCGTCCAGCAAACGGTCGATCCGCTTCTGGATGCTCAGCCGTGTGATCGTCCCCACGACCGGCACGCCGTCCGGGATGCTCAACTCCGCCCTCATCTCCGGCCGGGCCGAGGACACGCTCGCGACATTCTCGAGCCGTACCCCGTCGTAGACCGTGGCGACCCGTGAGGGGTCGTAGCCGGGAAGGTCCTCGAGGAACGGCGCCCGGATCCCGTCGGCGTTCACCAGCACGGCGTCGATCCAGCGCCGGTAGGCGACGCGGTACATCCAGCTCCGTCGGGGCAGGTCCGAGTCGAGCCCGATTCTCGAGACAACCCTGGGCACATGGGCCAACCGGGCGGCCATCCCCCCGAGCCACACCTTCTTGAACGTCGACAGCAGAAGGGCATCCGGAGCGAATCCCCTGAGCTGCCGAGCGAAGTGCCACGCTTGCGGCAGCATGATCTGGCCCCCGAGGCGCCCGACCGAGGCGGGCACCTCGAAGGATCGGGCCCGTTCGACCATTGCGTGGTCTCGCACGAACAGATGCACCTCGTGGTCCCGCGCCTGGAGCTCGGCGAGCAACTGCAGCGTCCACTTCTCGCCGCCCCCGAACCCACGGGCCCCGTTGTGTGCCGCGATGCGAAGTCGTCGGCTCACCTTGGATCCCTCGTGCACCGTGGGGTAGATTGCACCGAGCTTGCGCTCGGGTCCGCGAGGGGTCCGGGCGTTCTCCGACCCGCGACGGGTCGGGGCCGCCGCCGCGCCGCGACGGGGGCCGAGATCCGCACCATCCGAGTGATTCCGTGACTCAGGCAGCACGCAGGAAGACCGTTCCCGTGGACGTGGGCGGCGTGACGGTCGGAGGACCGGCCCCGGTCGCGGTCCAGTCGATGACCAACACCGATACGGCCGACGTGACCTCGACCGTCACCCAGATCGAGCTTCTGGCCGACGCGGGAAGCGAGCTCGTGCGCATCACGGTCAACAACGATGACGCTGCACGCGCCGTGCCCGAGATCGTCGCCCGCATCCGCGACGACGGCTACCGCACGCCCGTCGTCGGCGACTTCCACTACAACGGCCATCTCCTCCTCACGAAGTATCCGGATACCGCCGCGGCGCTCGCCAAGCTGCGCATCAACCCGGGAAACGTCGGTACCAAGCACCGCGACGACAACTTCCAGCAGATCGTCCGGGTCGCGATCGAGCACGGCAAGCCCGTGCGCATCGGGGTCAACTGGGGCTCGCTCGACCAGCGCCTGCTCACGGAGTTGATGGACGCCAACGCGAAGCTCGACGAACCCAAGGACGCCGGCGAGGTGCTCCGCGACGCCCTGGTCGAGAGCGCGATGCGCTCCGCGGCGCTCGCCGAGGAGACGGGGCTCGGCACACGACCGCATCATCCTGTCGACGAAGGTCTCCACGGTGCGAGACTTGATCGCCGTCTACCGGATGCTCGCCGAGCGCTCCGACCATGCGCTGCACCTCGGACTCACCGAGGCGGGCCTAGGGCGCCAAGGGGATCGTCGCCACCACGTCGGCGCTCGCGCCCGCTGCTGCTCGAAGGGATCGGCGACACGATCCGCGTCTCACTCACTCCGAAGCCGGGCGGCGACCGCGCCGAGGAGGTGCGGGTCGCCCAGCAGATCCTCCAGTCGCTCGACATCCGCCACTTCGAGCCGCAGGTCACCTCGTGTCCGGGCTGCGGGCGCACCACGAGCACATTCTTCCAGGAGATGGCCGAGGACATCACCTCCTACATCCGCGACAGCATGCCCGAGTGGAGGAAGGCCTATCCTGGAGTCGAGTCGATGGACGTCGCCGTCATGGGCTGCGTCGTGAACGGTCCCGGCGAGTCCAAGCACGCCAACATCGGCATCTAGCTGCCCGGCACCTTCGAGGAGCCCAAGGCGCCCGTCTACATCGACGGTGAGCACGCGATGACGCTCAAGGGCGAGGGGCTCGTGGAGGAGTTCAAGGGGATCCTGCAGGATTATGTGGCGCGGACCTACCGGCGAGAGGGCTGACTTCGGCCCCCGCTTCAGCCCTCCAACCCCCCATCCACGCGACGCAGGAACTCGATGACCGCACGAGCCTCCGCAGGGCTCGCCCCGCCCGGCAGCATCATCTGGATCTTGTGGCGCGCCTTGAGGGCGGCGGCTACGGAGTCGTTCGCCGTCATCGAGTCCGGAGACAAGATCATGTGCCGGATCCAGCCGAGCTCGCGGCGGCCTGTCACGCCTGCCAGATCCGGCCCCGCGCGGCTCTCACCCGTGATGGCGTGACAGGCGGCACAACGTTTCCTGAAGATGCGCGCGCCGACGGCGGCGAGTGTGGTGTCGATGGAGGCGCCGGAGTCGGGTAGGGGCTCGGAGGCGTAGGAAGCGAGCGCCTGCTCGATGCTGTGCCGGTCACCGGCCTCGCGCCACATCCAGAGCCCCAGGCCCACCAGCGTGGCCAGGACCAGAAGCGCGGCGGCGAGGGGTCCTCGCCGCATCGGAGACGGTGACCGGGGGTTCACGGCCCCAAACGTATTCAAGAGCAGAGCCCGGAGGAACCGCCTTCGGCGACGTTGCTGCCTCCGTGATGCGCACGTACTATCGTGACCGGTTCCCCCGAGCTGTTTCTACACGTGTCGTCGGCAACGCTCCGCGACGCTCGTGCGTCTCAACTGCGATGGCTGTGGCCCCGCTCCCTCCCGACGCCAACGGAACACGCACGTCTCACCCAACCGTGCGAGAGAGCCCCATGAATTTCTCCCGGCGAACCCTGAGCTTCCTCACCATCGCCATGATCCTGGTCGCGCTGAGCGCCGGAGTGGTCTGGCGACTCAGAGCCCACGCCTCGCAGACCGCAGCGGCTTCGGCCCAGACGTCCGACTCCGCCGCCGCGGATCTCCCCGTGACGTCGAGCGCCAGCCAGTTCGCGGCCGATCAGCCGCAGCCGGTGGTGGGCCAGAAGGTGGTGCGTGACACGCTCTGGATCCGCGTGAGCGCCGCGGGTCAGGCCGAGGCGTACCGACGCGCGACGCTCTCCGCTCAGGTGGAAGGGGTCGCGGTGTACGTGCCGGTCCGCGAGAACGACCGGGTCGGAGCGGGGCAGCGCGTCCTGCAACTCGACACGACGGAGTACGCTTTGAATGTCGCCCAGAGCCGGGCGGATCTCCTCAAGGCGCAGGCCGCGTACCAGAAGGTGGTCCTCTTCGACGACGAGATCGAGGACTCCGCGGTCCAGAACGAGCGGGCCCGCATCGCCCGCACGACCAGCGGCCTGGATCAGGCCGAAGTCTCGCTCCGGCAAGCTCAGCTCAAGCTGGACCGTACCGAGGTGCGCGCTCCGTTCGACGGGCGCGTGGCGAACCTCAAGGTGGTCCAGGGCCAGCACGTGGCCGCCGGCACCGAGTTGATGACCGTGGTCGACCTCGATCCGATCAAGGTGGAGGTCCAGGTGCTCGAGGCCGAGCTCGGCGACCTCAGGGAGGGCAGGGAGGCGCGCGTGACGTTCGCGGCCTACCCGGGCGAGCGATTCAGCGGTACGGTCGAGAGCATCAATCCGGTCGTGGATCCCAACACCCGCACGGGCCGCGTCACGGTCGTCCTCCACAACCCGGACGGCCGCATCAAGCCGGGGATGTACGCGGAGGTCTCGCTCGACGCCGAGGCGCTGCCGGATCGGATCCTGGTTCCGCGCGCCGCGATCCTCGAGCGGGAGAGCGGCGGAATCGCCAGACGCACCATGCTTTTCGTCTACAAGCCCAACCCCGACGGCAAGAACGGCACGGCCGACTGGCGATACGTGAACACCGGACAGGAGAACGACAGCCTGGTCGAGATCCTGCCCGGCGACCGGCCCGAGGACAACGTGAAGCCGGGGGAAATCGTACTGACCGACGGACACCACTACCTGGCGCACGGGACACCGATCCGGCTCGTCGAGAACGTGGAGGCGGCCGGCGGGAGGCCGGGACGATGAGGAGGCGGGGGTGGAGGGTGCGAATCGAGATCATGCGTGCCGGCGCCGGCACGGTCGCGGCGACGCTGACGACGTTGGCGCTGGTGGCTGTGGCGCCCCTACGGGCTCAGGAGGCAGGAGCCGCCACGGGCGCCGCAGCCCGGCAAGACACGATCACGCTCACGCTCGACGACGCGCTCAGGATCGCCGAGGGGCACAACCCGACCTATCAGCAGGCGATCAACAATACGCGCCTCAACGGCCCGGAGATGCAGCAGGCGTGGTTCGACCATGTTCTGCCCAGCGCCACCCTCACCCTCTTCACCACCGGCTACACCGGGAACCTCACACGCCGGGCCACGGACAATTTCGGCAACCCGATCGAGCAGCCCGTCACACAGTGGGCGTACTTTTCCAACACCCAGCAGGGCCTGAACCTCAGCTGGTCGCTCCAAGGCGCCTCGATCGTCAACGCCCTCCGTCGCCAGAAGGTCACCAACCGGAGCCGTGACGTCGCAGAGTCGGGCGCGCGCTCCACCGCATACATCGACGTCGAGCGCCTCTACATGGACGCGCTCGGTCAACGCGCCCTCCTGGAGACCGAGCAGGGACTCCTGGACGCCCGCCTGGTCGACGAGGAGGTCACGAAGCGTCTCTTCACGCTCGCCTCCGTCTCGCAGGTGGACGTGCTCCATGCCGAGCTGGCAGTCGAGCAGCAGCGACAGTTGCTCCAGCAGCAGCGCGCTACGTTCGACAAGGCCGTTCTATCGCTGCGCACGGAGCTCGGCGATGCCGAGCTCCCTCCGTTTCGCATGGACAGCACGGCGCTGCCGATCTTCGATCCGACATCGCTCGACGCCGACGCGCTCGTGACCACGGCGCTCGACGCGAACCCGGATCTACGCAA
Organism: uncultured Gemmatimonadales bacterium; assembly: GCA_963751265.1. Taxonomy (GTDB): domain Bacteria; phylum Gemmatimonadota; class Gemmatimonadetes; order Longimicrobiales; family Gaopeijiaceae; genus SZUA-318. The sequence goes on from CAVVTU010000021.1 coordinate 268,316, forward strand.
ATCCCGCTCCGACGTGGACCTCGCCCGGGTGGGGGTGAGTGAGAGCCATTCGTCCTGGTGGCCCAGGCTGACGGCGAACCTGCAAGTCACTCGACAAGCCTACCAGAGCGAAACCCAGGCGCTCTTCGACGCGAGCTGGAACGAGCCGCTGGACAAGCGGTTCCAGATCTTCCTTTCGTTCCCCGCGCTCAACGACTTCTTCGGTACCCGACAGCGCCAGGTCCAGGCGTCGGTGGCGCTCGACAACGCCAGAGAGGGCGCGCGGCAGCAGCGCCTGACGGCGGAACAGAAGGTTCGTGGTGCACTGCTCGACCTGAACAACCAGTGGAAGCTGCTTCAGGTCCGGCAGCGCTCCGCCGCGATCGCCGCGAAGGCGCTCGACCTGGCCCGGGCGGAGTACCGGATCGGTGGCCGGACCTTCCAGGAGCTCAGACAGAGCTTCCAGGACGATGCCGACACACGCCGCCAGCTCATCCAGTCTCGCCACAGCTTCGTGGACGCGCTCCTGGACCTGGAGGCGGCCGTGGGTACAACGGTGCGCCCGACCTCTCCGGACGGAGGTGACGCCCCGGGAGGGCTCTGACCATGTCGATTCCCGGAACCTCCACGCGGCGTCCCGTCGCCGTCTGGATGCTCTTCCTGGCGGTCATCCTCCTGGGAGGCATCGCCTACGTCCGGCTCCCCATCGACCTCCTCCCGGACGTGAGCTATCCGCGGCTCATCGTCTACACGACGTACCCCAGCGTGGCGCCCGCCGAGATCGAGCGGATCATCACGACCCCCATCGAGGCGGCCGGCGCGGGCGTGCCGGGCGTGGAGAAGGTCACCTCGGTCTCGCGGGACGGCGTGAGCCTGGTGACGCTCCGGTTCGCGTGGGGCACGGACATGGACTTCGCGGTGCTCAACGTCCGCGAGAAGATGGACAACCTGAAAGGACAGCTCCCGGATGCGGCAACCCGTCCGGCGATCCTGCGCGTGGATCCCGAGTCCGACCCGATCATGGTCCTGAGCGTCGCGGGGGGCGGTGACCTCTGGCAGACGAAGGAGCTGGCCCTGACGGTCTTCCGGCGCCGCCTCGAGCAGCTCGACGGCGTGGCGCAGGCCTCGGTGACGGGCGGCCTCGACCGGGAGATCCATGTCGACGTGGACCCGCGTCTGCTCGACGCGTATGGACTCACGATCGAGCAGATCTCGCAGGCGCTCGCGCAGGCCAACGTGAGCATGCCGGGAGGCACGATCCTGCAGGGCCGCTACCGCTACCCGATCCGTACGCTCGGCGAGTTCCAGAGCGTCGACGAGATCGCCGACGTGGTCGTGGCGCGCCAGTCACAGGGCCCCTCGCCGGCCCGCCGGCAGGGGCAAGGGGCGAGCGGAGGTTCCGCCTCCGGTCGAGCCGGCACCGACCAGAGCTTCCGCGAGGTCCGCCTGAGGGACGTCGCCACCGTCGAGGACGGGTTCGCCGAGCGGCAGTCGATCTCGCGGTACGACGGCGCCGAGGCGGTCGGCCTCCTGGTCTACAAGGACGCGGGCGCCAACACGGTGACCGTGGCCCGAAAGGTGCGCGACGTGCTCGAACAGCTCTCCAAGGAGTATCCGGCCGTCCGGGTCGACGTTGCCTACAGCCAGGCCGGCTTCATCTCCGACTCGATCTCGAACGTCGTGCAGTCGCTGGTCTTCGGAGGTCTGCTCGCGTTCCTGGTGCTCTTCCTCTTCCTGCGTGACCCACGCTATCCGGTGGCGATCGCGCTCTCGATTCCCATCTCCGTCGTGGGGACCTTCGCGCTCATGGAGGCCTCGGACGTCAGCCTCAACATCATGAGCCTGGGCGGCCTCGCGCTCGGTGTCGGGATGCTGGTCGACAACTCGATCGTGGTGCTGGAGAACATCTTCCGACATCGGGAGGAGCTGGGACAGGGTAGTCTTCAAGCCTCGGCAGAGGGCGCCGAGGAGGTGATGGGGGCGATCACGGCGTCCACGCTCACGACGATCGCGGTCTTCGGACCGATCGTGTACGTGGAAGGGGTGGCCGGCGAGCTGTTCAAGGACCTGTCGCTCGCCGTGGCGTATTCCCTCATGGCGAGCCTCGTCGTGGCCCTCACACTGCTTCCGTCGATGGCGGCGCGTTTCGGTGGGGCCGTGGTCGAGAAGGTGGCCCCGGCGCCCGCCCGTCCGCGCGAGCGAAGGGTGGGCTGGATCGGGGCCCTCCGCTGGTGGGGAGGCACCCTCGTGCGCGTGCCCCAGCGACTCGCCCTGGGAGCGTGGAGTCTCGCGCGCCAACTGGTGGCGTTCTGGGGTCGAGGGATCGGCTCGGCCCTCTCCCGGATGTTCACGCCGTTCCTGCGGAGCTTCGAACGTTGGTTCGAGCGCTTCGCGGTGCGCTACCACGCGGCGCTCGAATGGTCGCTGGACCACCCGGCGCGCATCCTCTCGGGGTCGGGGTTGGCACTTCTGGTGGCATTCCTGATCGCGGCTTCGCTCCGGCGCGATCTCCTGCCGCAGGTCGACCAGGGCGCGTTCGAGATCCACCTGGAGCTGGCCGAGGGTACGCCGCTCGCCACCACGGCCGACGCGGCCGCGGTCATCGAGAAGGCGGCCGACGCCGACCCGGACGTCGAGGCCGTGTTCAGCAACATCGGCCGTGACGTGCGCAGCGTCACGGAAGGAGAGCAGGTCACCGGGCTGCAGACCGCGAACTTCCAGGTACGGGTGCGGCCCGGGGCGCGCACCGAGGAAGTGGCGGCCCGCATGCGCAAGCTGGCCGACCGGTTCCCGGCCGGTGCGCTCAGCGTGGAGACCGGACAGGCCACCGCGCTCGGCGCGATGCTCGGCGGTGCGCAGGCCGACGTGTCGGTGCGGGTCCGGAGCGATGACCTCGACCAGGCCTACGCCGTGGCCGGGGAGGTCGAGCGGCGCCTCGACGGGCTCGCCGACCTCGGCAACGTCCGTATCGGCACGGAGCGTGGCCAACCCCAGGTACAGGTCGAGATCGACCGGGCGGCGTGCGCGACGTACGGCATCGAGCCCCGCACGGTGGCCCAGACGGTCCAGAACGCCATGCAGGGCGATCAGGCCACCGAGTTCGTCGACTTCGACCGGAAGATCGACGTCATGGTGCGCTATCCCGACAGCCAGCGCTTCTCCATGACGACGCTGGAGGGCCTGCGGGTGGGCGGCGTCCCGATCCGCCAGCTCGTGACCGTGCGGGAGGCGGTCGGCCCGTCCGAGATCCGCCGTGAGGACCAGGCGCGCGTGGTCCCGGTGTACGCCGACGTGGTGCAGGGTGGGCTCGACCAGGCGATCACGTCGATCCGGGCCACCCTCGCCACGCTGCCGCCCACGGCGAACGTGCGCTGGGACGTGGGAGGGGAGAACGAGGAGATGCGCCGCTCCTTCCGGGACCTCGCGTTCGCGTTCGGGCTGGCGATGATCCTGGTCTACATGATCCTCGCCGCCCAGTTCGAGTCGTTCGTCCACCCGTTCACCATCCTCACCGCGGTTCCGCTCGCTCTGGTCGGTGCGGTCGCCGCGCTCGCGATCACCGGGGAGGGCCTGAACACGATGAGCCTCATCGGGATCGTCATCCTCGTCGGGATCGTGGTGAACGACGCCATCGTGAAGGTGGACTTCATCAACCAGACGCGGGCGCGTGGCTTGCGGCTGCGCGAATCGATCCTCGAGGCGGGACGCGTGCGCCTGCGCCCGATCGTCATGACGACGGTGACCACGGTCTTCGGCCTCCTGCCGATGGCGCTCGGGATCGGGCGGGGCTCGGATCTGCGTGCCCCACTCGCCATTGCGGTCATCGGCGGCATCTCGGTGGCCACCGCGCTCACGCTGATCGTGGTGCCCGTCGTGTACCAGGTGGTCGAGGGGGTCCGGGTGCGCCTCCGCCGCGAGTCGGGTGAGCCGGAGCCGGCGCCCGCGAGCGCCGACTGAGCCGGGGGCGACCATGATTCGCGCGAGTATCCGGCGGCCGGTAGCGGTGACGATGGCGTACGGGGCCGTGGCGCTCATGGGCATCGCGGCGTGGCGCAACATCCCCATCGAGATGTTGCCGGACACGGCAGCTTCCGCAGCTCACGGTGACCGCGACCTGGCGGGGCACCTCGCCCGAGACTGTCGAAGCGTTCCTCACCTCGCCTCTGGAGGCCACCGTCCAACAGGTGCGGGGGGTGCAGAAGGTGACCTCGACGAGCTCGGAAGGGACGTCCACGATCCGGGTGGAGTTCGGGCGCGACACCGACATGGACTTCGCGCGCCTCGACCTGTCGGAGCGCCTGTCGGTGCTCGAGGAGGATCTTCCGTACGGCGTGGATCCCGTGCAGGTCCAGCCGTACGTCCCGCGGGAGTTCGCGGAGCAGAATCGACCCTTCCTGAGTTATACGCTCACCGGGCCGTACACCCTGGAGGCGCTGCGCCAGTACGCCGACGACGTCCTGAAGCCCGAGCTCGCCCAGGTTGAGGGCGTCGCGGACGTCCGGGTCCAGGGAGGCCGCGACCGTCTCCTGGAGATCCAGCTGGACGAGGAGAAGATCGGGGCCCTGGGCCTGGATCCCTCGACCGTGCGTCAGGCGATCGCGAGCCTCGACCTGGTCCGGGAAGCCGGCGTGGTGCGCGAGGGCGGGCGGGAGTCGACGATCACGATCGTGAACCGCCCCGAGAGCGCGGCGGACGTGCGCGACGCGGTCCTGACCGCCAAAGCCGGTACGCTCGTGCGGGTCTCCGACGTCGCCACCGTGCACGACACGTACGAGGAAGCCACGGCATACCACCGCATCAACGGACGGCCCTCGGTGTCGTTCTACCTCGTCAAGGAGATCGGCACCAACACGGTGCGCGTGGCCGACGCGGTCAAGGCTCGCATGGCTCAGCTCCAGCAGCGCAATCCGTACGGGAGCCGGGTGATCCTCGACTACGACCAGAGCAAGGACATCCGCGCCCAGCTCTCCGATCTGCGTACACGCGCGGCGTTCAGCGCGGTGGTCATCTTCATCGTCCTCCTCGGCTTCCTCCGCTCGCTGCGCTCCTCCACGGTGATCTTCGCCACGATCGCGTTCAGCGTGCTCATCGCGCTCAACCTGATCTACTTCGGGGGCCTGACGCTCAACCTCCTGACGCTCATGGGGCTCGCGATGGGGTTCGGCCTCATCGTGGACAATTCGATCGTGGTGCTCGAGAACGTCTACCGAAGGTGGCAGGGTGGGGAGGCTGCGGAGCGGGCCGCCGAGATCGGCTCGCGGGAGGTGGTGCTCCCGATCCTGGCCTCCACCGCGACCACGCTGATCGTGTTCGTGCCCTTCGTGTACCTCCAAGGCGAGCTGCGGATCTACTACGTGCCCCTCGCGATCGTGGTGGCGCTCACGCTGCTCGCCTCGCTCTTCGTGGCGTTCACCTTCATTCCGGCCCTCGGCTCCAGGCTCCTCACGTTCCGCGCCCGGGCCGCGCAGGATCGGGCCGGGTCCCGCCCGTCCCCGTTCTACGTCCGATTCTATTCCGAGATCGTCTCGCAGACCGTCCGTCACCCGTGGCTCGCGCTCCTGGTGACGGTCGGGATCTTCGGAAGCTCGTACTACTTGTTCAACAAGTACGTCACGGTCGGGGCGATGTGGGGAGGCGGCTACGGTGAGCAGACCTACATCCAGGTCTACATCACGATGCCGCGCGGGTCCGATCTCGCACGCACCGACGAGCTCACGCGTTTCTTCGAGGACAAGATCGCGCAGATGCCCGAGGTCGAGCAGTACAAGACCGACGTTACGTGGAACCCGTCCGCGAGCCGGTCACTCATCGAGGTCACCTTCCCGGACTCGCTGGAGAACACCGCCGTGCCCGTGGCCATCAAGGAGCAGATGCTGGCCTACAGCCACCAGTTCACCGGAGCCCAGGTGCGCGTCATCGGATACGGCCCATCCTTCTACGGCGGGGGGTCGAGCGCGCCCAACTACGCGATCCAGATCCTCGGCTACAACTATCAGAAGGTGCGCGACATCGCCGAGAACCTGGGACGCCGGCTCTCCCACCTGAGCCGCGTCTCCGACGTCGACACGAACTCTTCGGGACGCTTCTATCAGCGCGACCGCGCCTCGGAGTTCGCCGTCACGATCGACCGTGCGCGGCTGGCGCGCTACGACCTCTCCGTCCAGGAGTTCGTGGCTCGGCTGAATGCCGCGATCCAGGGCCAGACCGGGCTGAAGAGCACGCTGAAGATCGGCGGCGACGAGGTCCGCTACGACGTCAAGCTCGCGAACAACGAGATGATGGACGTGCACGCGCTGCGCGAGACGCTGATCGGCACGCCCGACGGCCGCCAGGTGCGCCTGGGCGACATGGTACGCATCGAGTCACGGGACGTGCTCTCCCAGATCCAACGCGAGAACCAACAGTACCAGCGCACGGTCGCCTACGAGTTCCGCGGGCCCTCCAAGCTCGGCAACGTCATCAACGACGCCGTGATCGAGGCCACCCAGGTGCCGCCGGGCTATACCGTGAAGAAGGGCGACAGCTACTTCTACATCAGCGCCGAGCAGAAGGGCGAGATCCGCATGGTCATCGCCGTCTCGCTCGTACTCGTCTACATGGTCACGGCCGCGCTATTCGAGTCGCTTCTGCAGCCGCTTTGCGTGATGCTCACCGTGCCGTTCGCGCTCATCGGTGTCTTCCTCGTGTTCTTCTACACCGGCACGACGTTCACACGCGAAGCCTACATCGGCGTGATCATGATGTTCGGCATCGTGGTCAACAACGCGATCCTCCTGGTGGATCACGTGAACGGGGTGAGGGCACGTGACCCGACCATGGCCCTTCCCGCCGCGATCGTGAAGGGCACGCTGGAACGCGTGCGTCCGATCCTCATGACCACCGCGACCACCGTGGCCGGCCTGCTCCCGCTCCTGCTGTTCGGCAAGCCCACCGGCTCGAACATCTGGGACGCGCTCGCGCTGGTGCTGATCGGCGGGCTGCTGTCTTCCACGCTCTTCGTGCTGACGATTACGCCGGCGGTCTACGGCGTGCTGGAGCGGTGGAAGATGCAGGTGCGGGGGGTGAGGGTGGATGCACGCGAGGCTACGACGGTCCCGTCGGAGGCGCGCGCGTAGGGGCCGTTCCCACCCCTGGCCTTGCCAGCCCACCACAGCGTCCCTCACCATGGGGGCCATGGAACGACCCTCCGCCCCGTTCGAGGTCCGCCTGAGCCGCGAGATGCGGCTGACCGACATCACGATGATCGGGATCGGCGCCGGCATCTTCGTGCTCACCGGGACCGCAGCGGGTGAGGCGGGCCCGGCGCTCCTGATCACCTTCGCGCTGAACGGCTTCGTGGCGCTGCTCACCGCCTTGGCCTACGCCGAGTTGGGTTCCTCCTTCCACGACGCGGGCGGCGGTTACCTCTGGGTCAAGACCGCGCTTCCGGACCTGTGTCGCGTTCGCCCTGGCGGTGGGCATGGGGGCGGCCCGCGCGATCCATACGGGGCTCGAGCGCGTCGTCACGCGGGAAAGGAAGGAGGGCCAGGGTTGCGACAGCTCGGGATCCTCCCCCTCCTGGCGACGTGTGCCCTCGGAGCTTGCGGCCGGAACACCCGCGGGAACCCCGGCGCCACGTCCGATACGTTCACCACCGCGGACAGCTCCGGCGTCCAAGTCGTCTCGAACGTCACCCCCTCGTGGGCACCCGGCGCCGGCTGGACGGTCGATTCGGTGCCCGAGCTCCTCCTCACGACCGCGACGTCCGGACCGGAAGCGGAGTTCTCGGCGGTGACGGCCGCAGCACGCTTCCCGGACGGCCGCATCGCGGCGGCCGACGAGGCGAGCGACGAGATCCGCCTGTTCGGCTCGGACGGTCGCTTCCTCGGCAAGATCACCCCGGCCGAACCCGATTCGGGAGGAGCGCCCGGGCCCTCCCGCCTCTGGGCGGTCCCTCCGGACACCGTCGTCGCGCTCTACGAAGACGATCACGTGCGTTGGCTCTCGACCGGTGGAGCCATCCTGCGAGAGGATTCCCTCGCGCCCCCGGAGGGTGGCTCGTGGGACGAGGTGGCCCTCCTGGACGACGGCACCTTCGTGGGTACGCTCGGCGTTTCGACCTCCGAGATCGACGCGAGCGTGGGCGGCCTACAGCGCGTGCCGACCCCGTTGCTCCGAGTGGATCCCCACACGGGGCGCACGGAGACGCTCGCCATCCTGCCCGGCCTGGAGATCTTCGCGCAGAGCATGGGTGGACGCACGATGCTGGGCATCCCACCCCTTGGGCGGCAGACGATGGTCCGGGCCGACGGCGACCGCATCTTGACGGGCACGGACGAAGGAATGGCGTACGAGCTTCGCGGGCTCGACGGCACGGTCGTGCGGCGCGTCCGGATCGAAGGCTACGACCTCTCGGGCGCGGACACGATGGCGGCCCGGATCCTGGACGCGCGCCTGGCGGACGTGAAAGAGCCGGCAGTGCGCGAACTCATGCGAAGGGCGATGGGACAGATTCCGGTGCCGGCTGAGCGTCCCGCCTACTCGGACATCCTCGTCTCTCCGGACGGCCACGTGTGGGTCGGCAAGCACCGGGGGCCGCGGGTGCAGATGCCGCCCATGGCGTGGGAGGTGTTCGACGCCGACGGACGGTGGCTCGGAACCGTCGGGACGCCTCCGGGCCTCCACGTGCTCGCGGTCGGCGACGAGAACATCCTGGGAACCGTCGGTGGGGGCAGGCAGGTAGGAGTCTTCAGGATCGACGAGGGTGCGGGACCCTAGCGGCGTCTCGGTTGCACGATCCGCCGGCCCGGCGCACCTTCCGCCCCTTCACGAAGCCACCTCGCCGTCGCCACTGCCCAAGCTCCTCGCCCATGACCGCCGTCTCGCTCTCCGCCCTGCTGGGCCTTTTCGCCGTTTGGCTCCTCACGCTGAACCTCCTCATGGGGCTGCTGCTCTCAGTCCAGTACAACCCGTACAAGCGCTGGCCCCACCAGCGGATCAACTACTTCGCGCTCCACAATTGGACGGGATACATCGCTTTGGCGCTGGTCGTGGGCCACATCGTGCTGCTCCCCTTCTCGACGACGGCGGGGTGGAGCTGGGTGGACGCCTTCTGGCCGTCCCGCGCGCCCCAGCAACCCGTGGACAACCTGCTGGGCGCGATCTCGTTCTATCTGTTGGCGGTGGTCGTCGTGACCTCGTATCTGAGGCGGAAGATGGGCCGGAAGTCGTGGAAGCTGGTGCACTATGCGTCGTACGCGTGCGCAGCGCTCTTCTTCTGGCACGGGGCGGTGCTGGATCCCAAGCTGACCGATCAGCCCATCAACTACCTGGATCCCGAGAAGCTGGGGATCGTCGTATGCGGGATCGTCGCCGTGGTGGCCACGGCGGTGCGTGTGCGGGCCTTCCTCCGGAAGCGCTCGCATGGCAAGGCCTCGAAAGACCTGTCGCACTGGGAGGCTCCGTCGCCTACCGAGTGGGTCGAAGGCTGAGCCCCGAGCGCCCGGAAACCTACGATATTGGCGGCTTTACGCTATCTTGAGCGGCTGCGGGGCCCCTCCGTAGAACCGTTCATTTCAGCGCCCACGTCACCATGAGCGACAACGACACTCCCGGCCGCTCCGGGACCGACTTCATCCGCCAGATCGTGGCCTCCCACGTCGAACAGGGACGCTACGGCGGGCAGGTCGTGACCCGCTTCCCGCCCGAGCCGAACGGCTATCCCCACATCGGCCACGCCAAGTCGATCTGCCTGAATTTCGGAATCGCCGAGGAGTTCGGTGGCCGCTGCAACCTGCGCTTCGACGACACCAATCCCGAGACCGAGGACGAGGAGTACGTCGAAGCGTTCAAGGACGCGATTCGCTGGATCGGCTTCGACTGGGGTGAGCACCTCTACTTCGCCTCGGACTACTTCGAGCGCATGTACGAGTGCGCCGTCGTCCTCATCGAGAAGGGCCTCGCCTACGTGGACTCCCAGACCGAGGAGCAGATCCGGGAGGGCCGCGGGACGGTCACGGAGTCGGGCAAGCCGAGCCCCTACCGTGACCGGCGGGTGGAAGAGAACCTCGACCTGTTCCGGCGCATGCGTGAGGGTGAGTTCGGAAACGGAAAGCACGTACTCAGGGCCAAGATCGACATGGCCTCGCCGAACATGATCATGCGCGATCCGCTCCTGTACCGGATCCGCCACGCCACGCACTACCGGCGGGGCGACGCTTGGTGCATCTACCCGATGTACGACTACGCGCACTGCCTGGAGGACGCGTTCGAGGGCGTCACCCACTCGATCTGCACGCTCGAGTTCGAGAACAATCGCGAGCTCTACGACTGGGTGCTGGAGAACGTGGGCTTCGAGGAGCCACGGCCGCATCAGTACGAGTTCAACCGGCTGAACCTCGAATACACGGTGGTCTCGAAGCGGAAGCTCGGCCCCCTGGTGCGGGCCGGCCACGTGTCGGGGTGGGACGATCCGCGCATGTCGACGCTCGCCGGGCTGCGACGTCGCGGCGTACCGCCGGAGGCGATCCGCCGGTTCTGCGACCTGATCGGTGTGGCGAAGACCGATTCGTGGGCCGATCCCGGCAAGCTCGAGTACGCCACCCGGGACGTGCTCAACCATAGTGCGCCGCGCGTGATGGCGGTGCTGGATCCGCTGCCCGTGGTCATCACGAGCTATCCGGCGGACCGCACCGAGGAGATGGAGGCGCCGTACTATCCGCACGACGTGGGGCGGGAAGGCACCCGCCCCGTCCCCTTCTCCCATCAGCTCTGGATCGACCGCTCCGACTTCGCGGAGGACCCGCCCAAGGGCTTCAAGCGACTGGTGCCGGGAGGGGAGGTGCGCCTCCGATACGGCTACGTCATCAAGTGCGAGAAGGTGGTCAAGGACCCGGTGAGCGGGCAGGTCCGCGAGCTGCACTGCACGCACGACCCGGCGACGCGGGGGGGCGACACCCCGGACGGCCGGAAGGTGCGGGGCACCATCCAGTGGGTCTCCAGGGAGCACGCCCTGCCCGCCGAGGTGCGCCTCTACGACCGGCTGTTCGACCGGCCGGATCCGGAGGATCTCGACGAGGGCGAGACGCTCACGGACCACCTCAACCCACACTCTCTCAGGGTCGTGAAGAGGGCGTGGATCGAGCCGAGTGTGGCCGACGACCCGCCCGACACTCGCTATCAGTTCGAGCGGGTCGGGTACTTCTGGCGCGACCCGCAGGATTCCACGCCTGGAAGCCTGGTCTTCAACCGGATCGTCACGCTCAAGGACACCTGGGCCCGCAAGGCCGAACGCGCGGCCACGAGCCCCTCGAAGCCGCGCAACGCGCACGCCGTGCCGGCGCCGGTGGGCGAGCGCAGCGTCATCAGCGAGGAGCGCGCCGGAAAGCGGCGTGCGGACCCGGCGCTCGCGTCCCGCATGGAGGCCTATGTGAGCGAGATGGATCTGGCGCCCGAGGACGCGGACGTGCTCACCGGCTCCCACGGCTTCGCCGACTTCTTCGAGGAGGCGCTCGGGGAGCACGACGACCCGGTGACGGTGGCGTCCTGGCTCGTCAACGACCTCCGTGGTGTGCTTGATGGGCGAGACCTCGAGGAGCTCCCGTTCGGAGGATCGGCGCTGGGCCGGCTGGCCGCGCTGGTGTCCGAGGGACGCATCTCGCGGCGCGCGGGAAAAGACGTGCTCGCGGAGATGGCGAAGAGCGGCGGGGATCCCGGGGAGATCGTGGCGCGACTCGGCCTGGAGAAGGTGGCCGACACCGACACGCTCGCGCCGGTCGTCGACGAGGTGCTCGAGGCGTGGCCGGACAAGGTGGCCGAGTACAGGGAGGGGAAGACGTCCCTGATGGGCCTCTTCGTAGGCGAGGTCATGAAATCCACCGGGGGCGCCGCCGATCCCAAGGTCGCCCGCACGCTCCTGGAAGCGCGTCTGGAGAGCGGATCGTGATCCGGCCCCGCCTGCGATTCGCGCCCTCGCCGACCGGCTACCTCCACGTGGGTGGCGCGCGCACCGCGCTGTTCAACTGGCTCCTGGCCCGAAAGCAGGGCGGGGTCTTCGTCCTCCGCATCGAAGACACGGACCGTGCGCGCTCGACCGAGGAGCACACGGAGGCCATTCTTCATGGCCTCTCCTGGCTCGGGATCGACTGGGACGAGGGCCCTCACTTCCAGAGCGAGGGCATCGAGCGCCACCGTGCGACCGCGCTCCGACTCCTGCGGGAGGGCAAGGCGTACCGCGACTTCACGAGCCCGGAGGTGATCCAGGCCGAAGCCGAGGCGCGGGGTATGCACCCGAGCCGCGTCGCCCGCGAGAAGGCCGACACGGCCGGTGCGGACGAGGCGGCGCGACGCGCCGAGGCCGGAGAGCCGTTCGCGGTCCGCTTCCGCGTGCCCGAAGGGGAGACCCGCTTCGAGGACCTGGTCCACGGCGAGATGCGCTTTCCCAACGACGACATCGACGACCTCGTGATCCTCAGGAGCGACGGGACGCCGGTCTACAACCTGGCCGTGGTCTCGGACGACTCCGAGATGGGTATCACGCACGTAATCCGCGGCGATGACCATCTCTCGAACACGCCCAAGCAGGTGCTCCTGTACCGGGCACTCGGGCTGCCGGAGCCGGTCTTCGGGCACGTGCCCCTCATCCTCGGGCCCGACGGCAAGCGTCTCTCCAAGCGACATGGTGCGACGGCTGTGGGCGACTACGAGCGGAGAGGCATCCTGCCCGAGGCGATGATGAACTTCCTCGCCTTCCTGGGCTGGAACCCTGGAGACGAGCGTGAGGTCATGGGACGCGACGAGCTCGTGGAGGCGTTTACGCCGGAGCGGATCCTCAAGAAGAGTTCGGTCTTCGATCTGGGGAAGCTCGAGTGGCTGAACGGACGTCATCTGGCCGAAACGCCGGCCGACCGGCTCCTGGACCGCGTGCGTGACCGGCTGAGCGACGACGCGGTCCTGGACGAGCTCGTAGGCGATGACGTCTGGATGACGCGCCTGATCGATCTCCTCAAGGTCCGGGCCCGCACCGTGGACGACGTCATCGAGCAGGCACGTCCGTTCGTGACCGAGGCGGTGGCCTATGCCGAAGACGCGGTGGCGAAGCACTGGAGCAAGGACCCGCGGGAGACCGCGCGGCGCCTGGATTCTCTGGCGGACCGTCTAGGCTCGACCCCGTGGGAGGCCGGGCCACTGGAGGGCGCGCTCAGGGCGCTGGCCGGCGAGCTGGAGGTCGGAGCGGGCAAGCTGATCCACCCGCTTCGGGTCGCCCTCACCGGCCAGATGTCGAGTCCCGGTATCTTCGATGTGCTCGTTCTGCTGGGTCGGGATCGTTCGCTCGGCCGCATCGCAGAAGGAAAAGCCTTTCTTGACACCGCTTCGACGCGCACATTAGGATAGCCGTCCACCGCGGATTTCGGGCGGGTTCACTGCTCTCCAAGGTCCCACGTTGGCACGTTCAGAACCGACTGCGCAGCGAGAATCTCCGACCCACCCGGGCCGTCGTAGTGTCGACGCCGGGCGCGCCCCGCTCACGGACATCGAGCGGAAGATCCTCGATTTCATGGTGCAGTATCTGCGCACCAACACCTACCAGCCTTCCATCCGCGAGATCGGCGAGCGGTTCGGGATCAAGAGCACCAAGACCGTCTCCGAACATCTGCAGGCGCTCGCGGACAAGGGCTTCCTGGAGCGAGACCCGTCACGCTCGCGCGGCGTGCGAATCCTGGGCGTGGATCTGAGTGGGGACTCCGTCTCCGTTCCGTGTTACAGCGAGATACCGGAGGAACGCACCGGTCTCAGCGCGGGGAACGCGGAGTTCCACCTCTCGATCGATCGGAAGCTCGGCGGCGCCAAGGGCGCCTTTTTCGTGCGCGCGGGAGTCGGCGACCTCGCCGTGCTCGGCGTGCACGAAGGCGACTACATCCTGGTGGAGCCCGCGGACCTCGACGACGTCGAGGATGGATCGGTGGTGGTCGCGCGCACCGGAACGGGCTGCTGGTACCACCGCCTGAAGCGCAACGGCGTCGGAGTGCAGCTCGAGTCGCTGTCGCCCGGCGGTGATGTCACGGTCGTCCAGGACGGCGAGAGCCTCTACCTGCTCGGTCGCGTCACGGCGTTCTATCGTCGCGTCGACGCCAGCGCGGCCACGATCAACCTCACGCATCACTAGCACGTCCGCTCCGGGACCGCACGGTGCCCGAGACACGCGCTCCGCATTCCACACTCGAAGCCACGCCGGAATCGGCCGAAGATCGGCTCTGGATGGCGCGTGCCCTCGAGCAGGCCCGGATGGCCTGGTCGAGGGGCGAGGTTCCCGTAGGGGCCGTTCTCGTGCGCGAGGGGCGGCTCCTCTCGGAGGGGCACAACCATACGGCCACCGACGCCGATCCGACCGCCCACGCCGAGTTGATCGCCATCCGGCGGGCGGCCGCGCGCCTGGGAGACTGGCGCCTCTCGGATTCCACCTTCTACGTGACGCTCGAGCCGTGCGCGATGTGCGCCGGTGCGTTGGTTCTGGCCCGCGTGGGGCGTGTGGTCTACGGCGCCGCCGATCCGAAGGCGGGCATGGGCGGCACGCTCGGCAACCTCCTGCAGGACCCGCGCCTCAACCATCGCTGCCGGGTCACGCCCGGGGTCCTCCCCGAGGCGTCCGCCGAGATTCTGCAGGCCTTCTTCCGGGAGCGTCGGTGAGGCGGAGCGAGATCAGGCGCACGGCTTGGCTGGGGCTGCTCGTGGCCGTGTCGGCGTGCACCGTCGTGGGCATGCCCGCGGGACTTCCCCATCCGGCGAGAGAGGGTGGGGGCGCCCCGGAGCGTGGGCGCGGCGGACGGCCCGAGACGGGCGAGCCGACCGTAAACCCGGTGCGGAGCTTCCGGGAGGTACGGGGTCTCTGGGTCGTACGCTCGAGCCTCACCAGCTCCGAGGAGGTGCGCCGGATGGTCGAGCACGCCGCGGACGCGGGCTTCAACACGCTGCTCGTACAGGTGCGGGGGCGCGGTGACGCCTTCTATCGCTCGCGATGGGAGCCCCGAGCGGAGACGATCGAGGGCCCACCCGACTTCGATCCGCTGGCGCTGACCATCGCGGAGGCGCACGCCCGCGGGATGGCCGTGCACGCCTGGGTCGACACGCACCTCGTGTGGGGGACCGGCCCGCTGCCGAAGAGCCCGGAGCACCTCGTCAACGCCCATCCCGACTGGCTGGCCGTGCCGCGCGAGCTGGGCAAGAAGCTCTACGACGTCAGCCCGTTCGAGCCCAGGTACGTCGATGCTCTGCTCGCATACGCACGCGCCCATCCGCAGACCGTCGAGGGCCTCTACACGAGCCCGTCCGATCCCGCGGTCCAGGAGCGCGTCTACGACGTTTGGATGGATCTGACCGAGCACTACGACCTCGATGGCATCCATTTCGACTACATCCGCTATCCATCGCCGGATTTCGACTACTCCCGCGGTGCGCTCGAGCGCTTCCGGAGGTGGATCGGACCGCGCCTTCCTCCGGCGCGCTTCGACGAATTGGACGACGCCTTCGAGAACGACCCGTACGCTTTCGTCGACGCGCTGCCCGGCCCGTGGGGTGAGTTCCGGCGGGCGCAGATCACCGAATTGGTGGAACGCGGATACAACGGCGTGAAGGCGCGGCGGCCGCGCATGGTGGTCTCGGCCGCCGTGTTCCCCGACGCCCGGGACGCCTATGAGAATCGTTTCCAGGACTGGCGTGGGTGGCTCGACGCCCGAATCCTGGACGTGGCCGTGCCGATGGCCTACACCCCCGACGACGACCGCTTCCGTGCGGAGCTCCGTGAGGCGACGGTCTCGGCCGGGCGGCAGGACCGCGTATGGGCTGGCATCGGGGCCTATCTGAACGGTCTCGAAGGCACCTTGGACAAGATCGACATCGCCCGCCGCGAGGGAGTGGGCGGCGTGGTCCTGTTCTCCTACGACTGGGCGGTGACCGATGGCTCCCCGGCGGGGCAGACGCCGTTCCTCGATCGGGTCGGACGCGCCAGGTTCGGACATGACTGAGACATCGACCGCGCCGGCGCGGGCTGCCTCGGCGCGGGCCCGTTGACGCCCCCTCGCGGTCCCTCTAGCTTTCCGCCGCCACAGCGGACCCCCGACTACCCGGGACAATGAGCGCCGACCGCATCGCCGTGATGGACGAGACCGCCGTCCGCCGGGCCCTGGCCCGGATGGCTCGCGAAATCGTCGAACGAAACGGCGGCACACGTGATCTCGCCCTCATGGGCATCCACCGGCGCGGCACCCAGATCAGCGACCTCCTTCGCCAGGAGATCGAGCGCGCCGAAGGCGTGCAGGTGCCCACCGGCTCCATCGACATCACGTTGTACCGCGACGACCTCCACGAGATCGGCCCCCGTCCGATCATCGGCGGCTCGGAGCTTCCGCCCGACGGCGTCGACGGGAAGCGCATCGTCCTCGTCGACGACGTGCTCTTCACGGGCCGAACCATCCGAGCTGCGCTGAACGAGCTGATGGACTGGGGGCGACCTTCCCGCATCACCCTCTGCGTGCTCGCCGACCGGGACGGACGGGAGCTCCCGATCCAACCCGACGTCGTGGGGCGGCACGTGGAGGTGTTGGACGCACACCAGAGCGTCGAGGTGCTCGTCCCGGAGCTTGACGGCCGCCTGGGTGTGGACCTCGTACGCAAGCCATCGGAGGCGGAGTGATCGGCAAGGACCTCGTCGGCCTCGAACCCCTCTCCCGCGAACAGATCGTCTCCCTTCTCGACACCGCCGAGCCCTTCAAGGAGATCTCGGAGCGCCGCATCAAGAAGGTCCCGGTGCTGCGCGGGAAGACGATCGTCAACCTCTTCTTCGAGGCGTCGACGCGCACGCGTGTCTCGTTCGAGTTCGCGGAGAAGCGCCTGTCGGCCGACACGGTGAACATCGCGGCCGGCAGCTCGTCGGTGGTGAAGGGCGAGACGCTCGTGGACACGGCCCGCAACCTCGAGGCGATGCGCATCGACATGGTCGTGATGCGCCATGGCGCCTCCGGGGCGGCCCGCTTCCTGGCGGACCGCATCCCCTCGAACGTGATCAACGCGGGTGACGGCGCGCACGAGCACCCCACGCAGGGGCTCCTCGACATGCTGACCATGCGGGACCACATGGGCCGTATCGAGGGGCTCAAGGTGTGCATCGTGGGCGACATCCTGCACTCGCGCGTTGCGCGCTCCAACATCTACGGGCTGCTCAAGCTCGGTGCGGAGGTGGCCGTGTGCGGCCCACCCACGCTCCTGCCCCGGGGCATCGAGGAGTTGGGCGTACAGGTGTTCCTTCGGGTCGAGGACGCGATCCAGTGGGCCGACGTCCTCAACGTGCTCCGGCTCCAGCTCGAGCGGATGCACGGCGGCTACGTTCCCAGTCTGCGCGAGTACAACCGCATCTGGGGCGTGACCATGCCGCGCCTCGAGCAGGCGCCCAAGGACCTTCTGATCCTCCACCCCGGACCCATGAACCGTGGCGTGGAGATCGACTCCGCGGTGGCCGACGGGCCGCACTCCGTGATCCTCAACCAGGTGACGAACGGCGTGGCCGTGCGTATGGCGGTGCTCTATCTGCTGGCCGGTGGGAACCCAGAGACGGCCGAGGCGGCGAAGTCGGGAGGTGAGGCGTGAACCAGCGGATCCTGCTCAAGGGTGGACGCGTCGTCGATCCCTCGCAGAAGCTCGACGAGGTGCGCGACGTGCTTCTGGCCGACGGAAAGGTCGCCCAGCTAGGGCAGGGCATGGACGCCCCCGAGGGCACCCGCACGATCGATTGCTCGGGCCTGGTTGTCACGCCCGGGCTCATCGACGTGCATGTGCACCTGAGGGAGCCGGGTGAAGAGCACAAGGAGACGATCGCGAGCGGAGCACGCGCCGCGGCCGCGGGTGGGTTCACGGCCGTGTGCGCGATGCCGAATACCGATCCGCCGATCGACGATCCGGCGGCTGTGGGCTTCGTGCTGGCGGAAGGGCACAAGGCCGCTGCCGCCCGCGTCCATCCCGTGGGATGTATCTCGGCGGGGCGGCAGGGCAAACAGCTCGCTCTCATCGGCGAGATGGCCGCCGCCGGAGCCGTGGCCGTCACGGACGACGGCAACCCGGTCATGGACTCTGGGCTGATGAGGCTCGCCCTGGAGTACGCGACGGCGCTGGAGATCCCGGTGGCCGATCACCCCGAGGACCTCACGCTCTCGGGTGTGGGTGCCATGAACGAAGGGCTGGTGTCCACCCGGTTGGGGCTTCCTGGAAAACCCAACGTGTCGGAGGAGATCCACGTCGTACGTGATCTCCTGCTGGCGGAGCTCACCGGTGGGCACATCCATTTGCAGCACGTCTCGACCCTGTTCGGCGTGGAGTCGATCCGCCGTGCGAGGCAGCGCGGGGTCCGAGTGACCGCGGAGGCCACGCCCCATCACCTCATCCTCACCGAGAGCTCGGTGGAAGGGTACCGGACCGAGGCGAAGATGAATCCGCCGCTACGGACCGAAGCCGACCGGGAAGCGGTACGCGTCGGGCTGGCCGACGGTACACTCGACATCATCGCCACGGACCACGCCCCACACCACTACGACGAGAAGGAAGCCGCATTCCAGGACGCGCCGTGCGGCATCGTGGGCCTGGAGACCGCTGTCGGGCTGGTCCTGACGCACATCGTTGCCGAGGGCGTGATCGATCTGCCGACGATGGTCGAGCGCATGAGCTGTACGCCCGCCCGGGCGTTCAAGCTGCCGGGTGGAACGCTCGCCGAAGGAAGCCCGGCCGACGTGACGGTGCTCGACCTCGAGGCGGCCTGGACCGTGGATCCGACGAAATTCCACTCGCGGAGCCGCAACACGCCGTTCGGGGGGTGGAAGCTGAAGGGGCGCCCACGCTACACGGTGGTGGGCGGCTCGGTGGTCTGGGAGGGGTAGGAGAGTCCCGGCTGGAGCCGGACACACGAAAATGACCCGGCGGGGCGGGATGCCCTGTCCGGGTCATTCTGTATGGCGCTGTGCGCGACCGTGCGGGCCGCGGCCTCCGCAGGTCAGGTCAGGCCGAAAGGCCGTTCACGTGCCGGGTGAGCTGGCTCTTGAGGCGCGCCACCCGATTGGGATGGAAGAGCCGGCGGGTGGCGGCCCGATCCAGGATGGCCACCGCCTCGCGCAAGCGGGCCTGGCCGTCCTCGGCGTTCTCCGCGGCGCGGACATGCTTGATGGCGGTGCGGATGCGCCCCCGCTCGGAGCGGTTCTTGAGCCGGGCCTCCCGGCTGAGCTCCATGCGCTTCTTGGCGCTCTTGATGTTCGGCATACGTTCCTCGATCGTGTATCCCTGACGTACGAGCCTGAAAAGTTAGAAGCGTGGGGGCTAGGGATCAATGGGGGCGCGGCGTGGTGGCAGGTCCGCTCCGTTCGAACGACCCACTCCCCGCTCCCCCTCAACCCCCTCCCATCTCCTCGTACGTCACGATCCGCACGGTCGCGGGGACCGTTCCGGCCCGCGCGAAGATCAGCGCCGCCGGAAAGGTACTTCCTGGCCGGAGCTCCTCGCCCAGCCCTTCGAGCATCACGTGCAAGCCGCCCGGCTTCAGCCGCACGGTATCGCCGGGGGGCAGGGGCACGTCGTCGATCCGCACCATCTCGTCGACCCCGCCTTTGGTTTCGGTCGCGTGCAGGCTCGCGGACCGTGCCACCCCACTCGAGACGGACAGGAGCGTGTCGGTCTCGGATCCCGTGTTCAGCAGGGTCATGTACATCGCCGTCATGTTTCCGCCCGCGGGCTTGGGCGCGTAGGCGTCCAGCACCTTGATGGTCTCCGACTGCCCGGCCGTCGCCGAAACAGCCGACGTCCGTCCGGACGACGCTCGGTCCGACGCGCCCGCGGCCGCCCCGGTGTCCGCAGCGCCGGTCGCGGCAACTCCGCCGGCCGCCTTCGACCAGTCGTGGCTTGCGATCAGGTTCAGGTCGTGCACCCAGATGGCCTTCGTGGTCTCGCTGTCGTACATGCCGCGCCCGAGGTCGTCGGGGGTGAAGGCGTAGACGAGCGACGGGTGGCTCACACTGTAGTTCGGTTCGGAGCCGACGTGCTTCGGGGCGGGGAAGTTGTAGAAGGCGAGCGCTTTGGCGATCTGTTCGTCCGTGCCCCGTACGCCGATGAACGTGGTGTCGAACGAACCCAGCCAGTGCGAGAGCCGCTCGGGCGTGTCCCGTTCGGGATCCACGGTGACGAATACGACCTCGATGCGGTTCCTCACCTGGGCATCGAGCTCCTTCATGGCCGCCGCCAACGTCGCCATCTGCAGCGGACAGACGTCGGGGCAGTACGTGTAGCCGAAGTAGAGCAGCGTGATCTTCCCGTCCGTTTCCTTGCGGAAGTCGAACGGCCGGCCGTGGGTGTCGGTGAGGGTGAAATCAACCTTGGGAAGGGGACTGACCGGAGCGACGCCTTTCAGAGCAAGTCGGTCGGGGTCCGGCGTCTTGTCGTTGGACGGAGCACAGGCGGAAAGCGCGAGCGCTCCCACGATGAGCATATGGGCGAAGGTTCGCATGGCTCTAAGGTCGCTCCTGGTCGTTCTCGTTCAAAAGTGCTGCTTCCGGAATATACGCCCTGGACCCTTCCTACCTCTGGGAGGTAGGTTTGGCCGCCTATGGACGCCATCCTCATCATCGCGGTTCTCATCATGTCGGTCGTGGTCCACGAGGTCGCGCATGCGTGGCAGGCGCGCCGCGAGGGCGACGACACGGCCGAGCGTCTCGGACGCATTACCCTCAACCCCGTACCGCACCTGGACCTCATCGGGTCCATCCTCATCCCGCTGGCGCTCTACTTCAGCCACAGCGGCTTCCTCTTCGGGTGGGCCAAGCCGGTGCCGGTCGACCCGCGCAACTACCGCGATCCGAAGTGGGGTGACATCCGCGTGTCGCTGGCCGGGATCGCCGCGAATCTGATCCTCGTGTGCATCTCGACCGTGGCCGCCGCGGTCGTGGTCAAGGTCGAGACCTCGATGGGCTCCCACGGCGCCGTTCTCGAGGCGATGCGCAGCATGGCGGTCTACGGAATCCTCATCAACCTGGTGCTGGCCTTCTTCAACCTGATCCCGATCCCTCCGCTCGACGGCTCGCACGTGCTCTTCCACCTGCTTCCGACGGAGCTGGCGGTGAAGTACCGGGCGATGAGTCGCTACGGGCTCCCGATCATGATCGGGCTCCTCTTCTTCTTTCCGAAGGTGTTCGACGTCCTCCTCTGGCCGGTGACCGCGCTCATGGGCGTGGCCGACGCGTTCATCCGCCTGTGGATCTGACGCTCGCCGAGGGAGCGGCCGCGAAGGAGGGCTTCCTCCTCGTCGAGATCGACCGATTCCAGGGCCCACTCGACCTCCTGCTGCATCTGATCCGCACGCAGGACATCGACGTCTTCGACATTCCGATCCATCGGATCACCCAGCAGTTCCTCCTGGCGCTGCGCGGCATCGACGCGACCGCGCTCGACAGTGCCGGCGAGTTTCTCGAGATGGCCGCCACTCTGGTGCACATCAAAGCGCAGATGCTCCTTCCGCGGCTCTCCGAGGACGAGGACGAGGACCCGCGTGCCGAGCTGGTGCGCCGCCTCCTCGAGTACGAGCAGATCCGCGACATCTCTCTTCGGCTCTCGGCGGCCGAGGCCGACCGAGCCCGCCGGTTCGGAAAGGGATTCGTGCCCCCTCGACCCCGGCCGAAGCTCCAGGACACGCCCCTGGAGACGACCTGGGACGAGGTTTTCGAGGCCGCGCTCGGCGTGGAGCTTCCCGTGCCGACGAGGGAACACCGCGTGACCCCGCGCACCGTGGCCATGGAGGACAAGATCGTGCTGATCCTCGACACCTTGCGCGGGAGCAGCCGCGTCGAGTTCAGCAGGCTCGTCCGTGGCTTCCGAGACCGGATGCACGGCGTCATGACCTTCCTGGCCGGGCTGGAGCTCACCCGCCGACGCCTACTCTTCCTGCGGCAGGCGCGGCCGTTCGCCGAGCTCTGGATCTACCGAAGGGAGGACGACGGAGAGGCGTCCGAAGAGGAGCTTGAAGAGACCGTCCCTGAAGGAGACGAAGGTTGAACCCTCATCAGATCGTGGAGGCCGTCCTCTTCGCCTCGGACGCTCCGCTCACGGCGGACGAGTTGGCGCGAGCCGACGAGAGCCTGGACGAAGACCAGGTCGAGGAAGCACTCCGCCAGCTTCGTGCCGAGTACGCGGACGGCCAACGATCCTTCGACATCGTCGAGGTGGCGGAGGGCTACCAGATCCTGACACGGCCGGAGTTCGCGCCCTACCTCGAGCGCTTCGACAACGTGCCACGGCCGGCCCGCCTGTCCGGTCCGGCGCTCGAGACGCTCGGGATCATCGCCTACCGCCAGCCGATCGGCCGTCTGGAGATCGAGTACATCCGCGGCGTGGGATCGTCCGGTGTGATCCACACGCTCCAGGACCGGCAGCTCGTCGACGTGGTGGGTCGCGCCGAGGGACTCGGCCGGCCGCTGCTGTACGGGACCACCAGGTTCTTCCTGGAGCATTTCGGCTTCCGGTCGTTGGAGGATCTGCCCAGGCCGGAAGATCTGCCCGTGGTGCTCCGCGAGAGGATCCCGCTGGGTCCGGAGTCGGACGAGGAGGAACGCGAAGGCGAGGAACCGACCTTGTTCGAGGCCGTGGACGGCGCGGCCGACGGTGGGGCCGACGGTGCCCCAACGCATGGGGGGAACACCCTCGATGCTGCCGGCGAATCGGGAGCGGTCGACGTCGAGCCCACCCACGACGGGGTCGGGTCGGACGAGGCGGCCGCACGCGAAGCGCCTTCGCGCCCCGAAGACGATGGTACGTCCGAGTCCGCCGCGGAGCCGGGTGCTCTCGACCCGTCCGATCCCGAATCCGGGCGCGAGGCCCGGGACTGACGGGGGGCGGTGGCTGAGGGAATCCGCCTTCAGCGATATCTTTCGATGGCCGGTCGTGCGTCCCGGCGTGAGGCGGAGCGCCTCATGGTCGCCGGGCGGGTGCGCGTCAACGGCGAAGTCGTCACCGAGTTGGGCTCGAAGATCGTGCCCGGCCGGGACTCCGTCTCGCTAGACGGCCGGCCGGTGGTCCTGCCCGAGATTCGTTGGGTGGCGTTCCACAAGCCGCCGGGGGTCCTTTGCACGCGCCGGGATCCCCACGGCGGAACGACCGTCTACGACATCCTGCCCGAAGACATGTCCGGTCTATGGTACGTGGGACGGTTGGATCTGGAGACCGAAGGGCTGCTCCTTCTCACGAACGAAGGGAAGGCCAGCCACGGGCTCCTGCATCCGAGCCGGGAAGTCGAGCGCGAGTACGCCGCGCGGGTGAAGGGGGTGCCGACGCCCGAGACCCTCCGGCATCTCATGCGGGGGGTGACGCTGGAAGACGGTCCGGCCCGGGCCAAGCATGCCGAGCTCCTCGAGCGTGGTGCAGAGGAGGGCTGGCTGAAGCTGGTCCTGGTCGAGGGTCGCAAGCGCGAGGTACGTCGTCTTCTCGGTGCCGTCGGGCATGCGGTTGTGAGGCTCATCCGGGTGCGCTTCGGCCCCATCGAGCTGGGAGACCTGGCCCGGGGGAC
Source organism: uncultured Gemmatimonadales bacterium (assembly GCA_963751265.1). Taxonomy (GTDB): domain Bacteria; phylum Gemmatimonadota; class Gemmatimonadetes; order Longimicrobiales; family Gaopeijiaceae; genus SZUA-318. The sequence goes on from CAVVTU010000021.1 coordinate 291,852, forward strand.
ATGGCGCACGCTCAGCGAGGAGGAACGCCGCGTCCTCGTGGAGCGCTCTCGAAAACGGTAGCGGCAATGACGAGCGAGGAAGATGGATCTTCGAGATAAGACCGTCCTGATTCTGGGTGGCGCCGGCCTCGTAGGGATCGCCGTAGCCCGTAAGATGCTCGACGGGAGACCCTCTCGCATTCTGATCGCCTCGCTCCGGCAGGCGGAGGCCGAAGAGGCCGTCGAGCTGCTCCGTGGGGAGAAGGGTGCGGGGCAGATCCAGTTCGACCCCGTGTGGGGCGACCTCTTCGTGCCGGCAGAGATGAAGGACCGGCCACGCGCCGAGCTCCTCGGTGATCCCGAAGCTCGCGCACGCCTGGTGGACGACCTCTACGGCGAGCTGACCGACGAGGTGTTCCAGCGCTCCACGCTCGGCTCGCTCCTGCAGGACACTCGTCCCCAGATCATCGTGGACTGCGTGAACACGGCGGGCGCCCTCGCCTACCAGAACGTGTTCGCGTCGGCCGCGACACTGCGCGCCAAGGCCGCCGCAGGTGAGGTCGACGCCGCGGCAGTCGACAGTCACCTCACCACCCTGTATCTGCCCCAGTTGATCCGGCACACGCAGATCGCCCTGGAGGGGATGAGGCGTGCCAACACGGAGGTGTACGTCAAGGTCGGTACGGCGGGCACGGGCGGCATGGGCCTCAACATTCCGTTCACCCATTCCGAGGAGCGGCCGTCACGCGTGTTGCTCGCCAAGTCGGGCATCGCCGGCGCACAGACGCTCTTCCTCTACCTGATGGCGCGCACGCCCGGAGCGCCGGCGGTCAAGGAGGTCAAGCCTACGGCAGCCATCAGCTGGAAGTCGATCGGGCAGGGTCCGGTGCACCGGGGGGGGCGGCCGATTCAGCGTGCGGACGCCATCGAGGCGCTTCCCCTGGACGAGGCCTTCGCCGACGGCTCCGGCCGGGGCTTTCGCCTCAGCGACGAGCCGCTGGAGGGCGTCTACCTCGACGCCGGAGAGAACGGCGTGTTCTCGGTCGGTGAGTTCGAGGCGCTCACCGCGCTCGGCCTCATGGAGTTCGTCACCCCCGAAGAGGTCGCCGAGGCGGTGGTCCGGGAGATCCTGTCCCACCCGACCGGTCTCGACGTGGTGACGGCGCTCGATGCGGCCACGATGGGGCCGACCTACCGCGCTGGCGTGCTGCGCTCCACGGCGATCGACCACATGGAAGCGCTCGAGAGCGAGACGGGCGTGCGCTCGGTTGCCTACGAGATGCTTGGGCCGCCCAGGCTGTCCAAGCTCCTCTTCGAGGGCTCGATCCTGGAGCGCCTATTCGAGACCCTCGGCGCCGCCGCGGAGCTCGATCCCAACGAGACGGCCGAGCGCGCATTGGAGCTGGTCCAGGGCGACGACGACCTCCGCCAGCGCATCGTATCCATCGGCTTGCCGATCCTTCTGCCCGACGGAGGGCATCTGTTTCGCGGCCCCCAGGTCAAGGTGCCGCCGGAGGAGGACATTCCGCTCGGCGACCCGCGTCTCGTAGATCGCGGGTGGGTGGACCTGCGCGCGGAGAACTGGACGCGATGGAAGGATCGGTGCCAGAGGCTTCATCGCGAGATCAGCGAGTGTCCGGGCATCGATCGCGGTTCGCAGGGAGACCACGAGTACGGGGATCTGACGGGGCGGATCCGTCCCGGTCGCCTGGCCGCGTGGATCTTCCGCTACGAGGACAAGGGAGAGCGGATCAAGAGATAGCGGGGCGGACTCAGGAGCTCTCCTCTCCGCTCCAGCCCTCTGCGCCGACCAGGGGCACGAAGCGGCAGGCAAGCAGGTATTCCGTGGTGCGGCTCGTGCCGTGGCGCTCTACGCGCACGAGATTCTGCCGCTCGTGCTCTCCGACGGGAGCGATCAGTCGGCTGCCGTCGGGATCGAGCTGCCGAAGGAGGGAAGGGGGTGGCTCGGGGGCTCCCGCGGTGACCAGGATCGCCTGGAACGGCCCCGCCTCGGGCCATCCCAGCGACCCGTCGCCCACGCGAAAGTACACGTTGTCGATGCCGAGCTCACCGAGGACGGCGCGAGCTCGGTCGGCCAGCTCCGGGATCCTTTCGATCGTGTAGACTTCACTTGCGAGGTACGCCAGGACGGCGGCCTGGTAGCCCGAGCCGGTTCCGATCTCGAGCACCCGATGCTCGGGCTCGATCCGGGCTGCCGCCGTCATGGCGGCCACGATGTACGGTTGTGAGATCGTCTGGCCATGCTCCACGCGGAGCGCCCGGTCCGCATAGGCGCGGTGCTGCAGGGCGGCCGGCACGAACCGTTCCCTCGGGACGCGGGCCAACGCGTCCAGCACCCGCGGATTCGTGATCCCGCGTCGCCGGATCTGAATATCGACCATCCGGGCCCGTTGTGAGCCCCAATCGTTGCCGCCCATGCGGGATGGCGCCTTTTCGGTTCGAGGGTAGGCGCTATCTTTGCCTTGCCGGGCCCGTAGCTCAGTTGGTCAGAGCAGCCGACTCATAATCGGTAGGTCGCAGGTTCGAGCCCTGCCGGGCCCACTCTCGACTATCCTTCGGCCACATCCTCCAGGACCACCATCAGGTGGTCCGGGTGGCCGGCCAGATCCCTCACCAACCCCGTACGCGCCCGCGCCCACAGCGGTCCGCCGTCCGCGGCCAGCAGCCGCCGCTCGGATGCGCTGGACTCCAGCACTCCGGACGCTACCCGCGCGAGCTCCGCGCGCAGGGCGTCACGATCGCCCTCTTCGCAGAGCTTATCGAGGTGCTGACCGTGCAGATCGTGCCTGCCGTAGCCGAAGGCCCGCAGGAATGCCGGATTGACCTTCTGCACCACGCCCTCGAGATCCAACAGGACGATCGCCAGCCCCGAACGCACCCAGATCCACTCGAATCCCGCAGCCTGAGCGTGCACGTCCCGGGCCTCGTACTGGTCCGAGACGTCTTCCACGGCGCCCTCGAGGTACAACGTCTCTCCCTCGGGAGACCGATGTGCCCGGGCCGCATTGCGCACCCGCACCACGCGCCCGTCCGGGCGCGCGAGCTCGGTCTCGAAGCCGCGTACGACGCCGAACTGGTCGAGGCGGCTCAGGAAGCGCTCGCGGTGCGAAGGGTTCACGAAGAAGTTGCGCGCGTATTGAAACTCGAGGGTGTCCCGGTCCGGGTGGCCCAGGAGCTGCACCAGCGACGGGTTCGCGTCGAGAAGCTGTCCGTCGGTCGACGTCCGATAGAGGCCGATCGGAAGGTGATCGAACATGGAGCGGTGACGCTCCTCGCTGTCGCGCAGCGCCGTTTCCGCACGAACCCGCTCCATCGCGTACCGGATCGAGCGCTCCAGGTGGTCCGGATCGACCTTGGACTTCTCCAGATAGTCGGAGACGCCGGCCTCCATGGCCTCGACGTCCACCTCGTAGCGTCCCTTGCCGGTGAGCAGGATCATGGGCGCCCGGATGAGCTCGGCGCGCGCCCGGCGCACCAGCTCGATGCCGGAATCGTCTCCGATGAGGTAGTCGATCAGATAGACGTCGTGCTCCTGACGCCCGATGGCGTCGTGGCCCTCCGCGAGGGTCGGTACCCAGTCCAGAGCGAAGCGGGTATTGGGGATCTGCCCCAGAATCGCCTGGGTCAGCGCGAACGCGGCTTCATCGTCGTCGACGAGGAGAATGCGGATCCGTTCGTCGTTCGCCATCTCACCTCGGAAGAGCACGGGCGCTAAGGAGGAAGCTGTCGCCCGAAGCTATCCCCGGTGCGGGGGTGGCGAAAGACGGGAAGACCTCAATCGACGTCGGGATCCGGGGGCTTTCGTAGCCGCTTGGCGCGGCTCCGCCGCTTCTTGGACTCCAGCCTCTTCCGCCTCTCCCGCGGTGGCACCCGGGTGGGGATACGGGGAGGCTCGGTCTCGTGAAGGGCTTCCAGCTTGGCCCTGAGGCGGCCGAGCGCCACCACCCGGTTGCGGTGCTGGCTTCGCTCTTCGCGGGCGACCGCGCGTAAGCCGGTGGGCAGATGGACCAGCCGCACACCGCTCTCCGTCGTGTTCTGATGTTGTCCCCCCGGACCGCCCGCTCGGAACGTCTCGACCCGACACTCGGCCAGGAGCTCCTCGTCCGTTTCGGGGATCGGCGGAGGGCTGTCCGCATCGTCGCTCATGTCACGCTCCGGGCCAGAGGTGGACGACGTATCGCCCCGATGGATACATCCTGCCATTTCGGGGTAATGTCCGGCGCTCTCAGGTCGGCTCCCCGGATGGACGGCTCCATGATCCTGGAAGGCATGGAACAGCACCCAGGTGCCAGGTTCCTCTTTTTCCTGGCGTGCCTCGTGATCGTGGTCTTCGGCATCAAGTTCGCCGCGCCGATCCTGCTGCCCGCTTCATTTGCGCTCTTCCTCGCTGTGTTGAGCCTCCCGGTGATGTTGGGCCTGAGACGCCGAGGTGTTCCGACCGTCATCGCGATCGCGGTGACCGTCGGCGTCGTCATGGCGGTCTTCAGCCTCCTGCTTCTCCTTGCGGGCCAATCACTTTCGGACCTCCAGAGCCAGCTTCCCCGGTACGCGGTTCGCCTGCAAGACCTGCAGGAGTCCTGGATCACCTGGCTGGAAGGCCATACCGGTCTGCCGGTCGGAAGCTACCTGACGATGGACCTGATCGATCCCGGGGCGGTCGTGGACTTCGCGGGTAGCGCCGTCGGACGGATCGCCCAGTTTGTCTCGATGACCTTCCTCGTGTTCCTGATCATGATCTTCATGCTCGGGGAAGCCACCGTGTTCCCGGACAAGGTCCGGGTGATCTTCGGCTTCGAATCCGCCGACCGGGACCGGATGGCCAAGGTCGTCCGCGAGGTCCAGACGTACCTGGGCATCAAGACCGTCATCTCTCTCGCGACCGGACTGATCCTGGGCGCCTGGGCTTACGTCATGGGCCTGGACTTCCCGGTCCTGCTGGGGTTGGTGGCGTTCATGCTCAACTACGTCCCCACGGTCGGGTCGATCATCGCAGCGGTCCCGGCCATCCTGCTCAGCCTGATTCTGCATGGCACGATCGCCAACGCGCTGGTCGTGACGATGGGGTACATGGTGGTGAACACGATCTTCGGCAACATCCTCGAGCCCAACCTCATGGGGCGCCGCCTGGGGCTCTCGACACTGGTCGTGGTTCTCTCGCTGCTGTTCTGGGGATGGGCGTGGGGCCCGCTCGGCGCGCTGCTCTCGGTTCCGCTCACCGTGGTGGTGAAGATTTGGCTGGAGCATACCCGGGACCTGCGCTGGGTGGCGGTGCTGCTCGACAAGGCCCCCTCGGCCCGCGCGCTGGAGGACCCCGGAGCGATCGAGCCTGAAGACGCGACCGAAGTAGCGTAGCGCCGGCGCCCCGACGCCCGCCGTTCCAGCCATAGGAAACCATGGAGTAGTCGGACATGCCACGTGTGGATTTCAACGACCTGCCCGCCCACGGTCGACTGTGGGTCTTCCCTGCGAGCCGGTTCCTCTCCCCGGACGAAGCCGACGCCCTCCTCCGGGCCGTCGATGAGTTCCTGGACGGATGGGCCGCGCACGGCGTCCCGCTCCGGTCTGGACGCAGCTTCAGAGACGGACGCTTTCTCCTGGTCGGCGTCGACGAAGATGCCGAAGCCCCCTCGGGGTGCTCGATCGATGCCCTCGTGAACCAGCTTCGAGCCCTCGGCTCGGAGATCGGCGCCGACCTCGTCGACCACGGGCCCGTGTTCTACCGGGACGGCGAGATAGTCCGGAGCCTCTCGCGCACCGAGTTTCGCGCGCTGGCCGATTCGGGCGAGGTGGGGCCGGAGACCCGGGTGTTCGACACCACCCTGACGCGAATCGCCGACCTGCGCACAGATGGCCTGGAGCGCCCGGTCCAGGCGAGTTGGCATGGCAAGGCGTTCCTGCCTGGGCGAGCCGGGACCTGAGGCCTCAGCTCCGCAGCAGCACCTCGCCCAGAAAGCGCGCAGCCTCCTCGTCGCCCCAGAACCGAGGCCGCCAGGGAAGACCCTCCAGGAACCCCACGTGGCCGCCCCGCGCCGTGAGCGCGGGAACCAGGACGGGGTTGGCCTCCATGGCGTCCAGAGGGATCATGGCAGGGGGGAGGAACGGGTCGTCCCGGCTCTGCAGCAGCAGGGTAGGCACCCGGATCCCCGAGAGGAACGCGGCGCTGCTCGACGCCTCGTAATAGTCGGTCGCGTCCCGGAACCCATGCAGCGGTGCCGTTACGGCGTCGTCAAAGGCCCGCAACGTGCCCGCCCGCCGGAGACCATCGAGGTGCACGCGACCGTGCAGGAGCTCCGCTTTGGCGAGCGCTTTTCGCCGGAGCGAGCGCAGGAAGTACGCGGAGTATACCCGCCCCATGCGGGTCCGCTCCAAAAGGTCCGCGCCTGCCGCCAGATCGTAGGGCACCGACATCGCGGCGGCCGCGTCCAGAAGTCCGCGTCCACCGTCGCCGCGCTCTCCCATGAGCTTGAGAAGCACGTTGCCGCCGAGCGAGAAACCGAGCGCACCGAACCGGCGTTCCGGGTATCTCTTCCTGATTGTCTCCAGCAGGAACGTCGGGTCTCCCGTCTCGCCGGAGTGGTAGAATCGGGGCGCACGGTTCATCTCGCCGCCGCACCCCCGGAAGTTCATGGCCACGGGCCGGATCCCTCGCGCGAGCAGATCCCGGCAGACACTGCGGATGTAGCTCCTCCGTGACGAGCCCTCGAGCCCGTGGATGACGAGTACGACGGGGGCTCGCTCCCCGGGATCGGGCGCCCAGTCGACGTCGAGGAAGTCGCCGTCCGGGGTCTCGATACGCTCCCGCCGGAACTTCGGTCCGGATGGCGACCGCAGGGCACGCGCCAGGAGCGTCTGCGCATGGGGCCCCGGCGCCCACCGCGCCGGGCGGAAGGGGCGGGCTCGGAAGGACGGGGAGCCTTCGTCCGGGCGGAGCTCTCGGCCTGGGTCCATGGAGGCCGAAACTAACAGGTCACCGGAGTGGGGGCGTACCCCGGGCGGACGGACGTGAGCGGCCGACGTGGCGGCGCGGCCGACCGGCCCTCTCTGGACGGCGCCGATTCCGATCGGCACGTTATCGAGTCGTCGAGAGTCCTTCGGATGCATCGCCCACTCCGGGACACCTTGTCTCCAGACCGAGCTCACACCGCCGTGTCCACCGCGCTGAAACCCCAAGGCCTGGCCATGCTCGCCGTCGTCTGCGTCCTCACAAGCTCGTGTGCTCGCGAAGCCACGCCTCCACCCACGGACCCCGGCGTGCCGTGGGCACTGGCGCAGCATCGTCAACGAACCCTCTCGGAGCTCCAGTACCGGATCGACCTCGACCTCCCGGCCGACCGGACCAGCCCCATCGAAGGCCGGAGCACGGTGTCGTTCGAGTGGAGCGATCCGGATCGGGCGGACCTCGTCCTCGACTTCAAGGATCCGGCCGAGCGGGTGCACACCGTTCGCGTCGACGGCTCGGAGACGGAATGGCGGCCCGTGAACGACCACGTGGTGATTCCCGCGGCGGCGCTCCGGGACGGTGCGAACGCCGTGGACATCACGTACACGGCGGGTGACGACGCACTCAACCGTCACGACGACTTTCTCTACACCCTCTTCGTGCCGGACCGCGCGCATTACAGCCTTCCCGTGTTCGACCAGCCGAACTTGAAGGCCCGCGTCAGCTGGACGCTGCACGTCCCGGAAGCGTGGAAGGCGGTGACCAACGGCCCGGAAGAGAGCCGCGAGGTCTCGAACGGAAAGGAGGTCGTCACCTTCGGTGCCACCAAGCCGATTCCGACGTACCTCTTCGCGTTCGCGGCCGGGCGCTTCCAGGAGGAGACGGCGGTGCGGGACGGACGCACCCTCACCATGCTGCACCGCGAGACCGATTCGGCGAAGGTCGCGCGCAACCGGGACGCCATCTTCGATCTGCACGCGGCAGCCCTGAAGTGGCTCGCCGACTATACCGGCATCGACTACCCCTTCCGGAAATTCGCCTTCGTGCTCATCCCCTCGTTCCAGTACGGCGGCATGGAGCACCCCGGCGCGATCCTCTACCAGCAGAGCAGCCTGATGCTCGACGCATCGGCGACCCAGGCCCAGATCCTCGGGCGCGCACAGGTGATCGCCCACGAGACCTCGCACATGTGGTTCGGCGACCTGGTCACGATGAACTGGTTCGACGACGTATGGACGAAGGAGGTCTTCGCCAACTTCATGGCCGGCAAGATCATCGCGCCGTCGTTCCCCGACGTGAACCACGATCTACGCTTTCTGATGGCCGACTTTCCCGCTGCCTACGCCGTGGACCGGACCGAGGGGGCCAACGCGATTCGCCAGCCGCTCGAAAACCTCGACGAGGCGGGCTCCCTCTACGGCGCCATCATCTATCAGAAGGCCCCGATCGTGATGCGCAAGCTCGAAGCTCGCGTGGGCGAAGACACCTTCCGTGACGGCTTGCGGGCGTACCTGAGCGCGCACGCATACGGGAATGCCACCTGGCCCGATCTGATCGCCATCCTCGACCGCCTCTCTCCCGACGACCTCTCGGCCTGGAGCGGAGTCTGGGTCGAGCAGCCCGGACGGCCGAGGATCACGGTGAGGCGCGAGCAGGACGCCGTGGTCCTCCGCCAGGAGGACCCGGCGGGCAAGGGCAGGGTGTGGCCACAGCGCCTGGAGGTGAGGCTGGGCTACGCGAAGGGCGACACGCTGATCCCCGTCGAGCTGGACGCTGCGCCGGCGCGGATCGAGGGCCTCTCCATGGAAGGGCTTCGGTACGTGCTGCCCAATGGGGAAGCCATGGGCTACGGTGACTTCGTCCTCGACTCGGCGAGCCTCGCGTTCCTTTCTCGGAGCCTTCCGGAGCTCGAGCCCGCGCTCGTCCGCGGGGCGGCCTGGGTGACCCTCTGGGACCAGGTGCTCGACCGGAGGCTTCCGCCTGGGCCGTTCCTGGACCTGGCGCTGCGGGCGCTCGGCACGGAAACCGACGAGCAGAACCTCGGACGCATCCTGGGCTACGCCGGCACGGTGTACTGGCGCCTGCTACCCGCCGACCGCAGGACCGCCCGCGCCTCCGCGGTCGAGCAGGCTCTATGGACCGGCGTCACCGGATCTCTTCCGGCCACCGCGCGCTCGGCCTTCTTCAACGCGTACCGGAGCATGGCGCTCACGGACGGCGGCGTCGCGCGTCTGCGCCGGATTTGGTCGGGACGCGAGAAGCTCCCGGGGCTTCCTCTGTCGGAGCGGGATCGGACCGCGCTGGCGACCGCCCTGGCCCTGAGGGGTGTTCCGGATGCCGAGCGCATCCTGGACGAGCAGGAGGGACGGATCGAGGATCCGGATCGTCTGGCGCGTTTCCGATTCGTGAGGCCCTCACTGTCGCCCGATCCGGCGCGTCGGCTGGCCTTCTTCGAGTCGCTGAAGGACCCGTCCAACCGGACGCGCGAGCCGTGGGTGCTCGCTGGACTGGACAACCTCCACCACCCGCTCCGCTCGAGGAGCGCGCTCCCCACCATCCGCCCGGCACTGGAGATGATCCAGGAGATCCAGCGCACGGGAGACGTCTTCTTTCCCGGGCGGTGGCTCGACGCGACACTGAGCGGGCACAACGAGGCCGAGGCCGCCGACACCGTTCGCGCCTTCCTGGCCGGCAACCCGGACCTGCCCAAGCGCCTGCGCGAGAAGGTAGAGCAGTCGGCCGACATGCTCTATCGGGCGGCCGCCATGGTCCACGGATGGAAATGAGCGTGGCGCTCCCCTCCGAGCGGCGCGGCCGGCGCTTCCCGGGCGTGGGACTCGAGACGGACCGGGGAAGGATCGTGGTTCGCCTGGAAGCCGGGGAGGTGCCGCTTACCGTGCAGACGGTGGTCCGCCTGGCGCGGTCCGGACGCTATGAGGGCACGCCATTCCACCGGGCGGTATCGAACTTCGTCGCCCAGGGCGGCGACGTGTCGGGCTCGGGCAAGGACACAGAGAGCTCGCAGTTCTTCCTCGTTCACTCCATGCAGCCACCTCTGGACGGGCACTACGCCGCGTTCGGGTGGGTTGCGGAGGGAATGGACGTTCTGGACTCGATCCGCCGGGGAGACCGGCTCGTGCACGCCACGGTGGAGCCCAACCGCTGAGGAACATCCCGCGGGGGCTCCGGCTGATGGCCGTCGGAGCCCTTTCCTTCTCGTTGATGTCGGCGTTGGCCAAACTCGCCGGCAACTCGGTCCCGGTCTTCGAGATCGTGCTCGCCCGCTCGATGGTCGTGGCGGTGCTCTCGGGCTTCTCGGTGGCCCGCTCCGGCTCCGGCTGGCGGGGGAAGGAGCCGGGTCTCCTCCTGCTCCGGGGGGTTCTGGGCTTCGGAGCGCTCACCAGCGTCTACTACGCCGTCGTGCACCTACCCTTGGCCGACGCGACGGTGCTTCAGTTCACCAATCCGGTCTGGACCGCGTTCGCCGCGGCCCTCTTCCTGAGCGAAGCCGTCGGTCTACGCGAGACGCTGCTCGGACTTACGAGCCTGGGGGGCGTCCTGATGGTGGCTCGCCCTAGCTTCCTCTTCGGCCACGCCTCCGCGCTCGATCCGCTGGCGGTCGGCGTAGGCCTGTTTGGCGCGCTCCTCACCGGCGTGGCCTACGTGTTGGTACGGCGCTTGAGGGCGGAGTCGCCGATGCTCATCGTCTTCTATTTCGCCGCCTTCTCGGTGGCGGCCTCCCTGCCGCTGATGGTCATCCACCCCGTGATGCCCGGGCCCGCCACCGCGTTGGTGCTCCTGGGCGTGGGGCTCGCCGCCCATCTCGGGCAGGTCCTCACCACCTGGGCCTTCCGCCTCGAGGAGGCCGGGCGCACGTCGGCGGTGGGGTATCTGCAGATCGTGTTCGCCGCCGGTTGGGGCTTCCTCCTCTTCCACGAGATCCCCGACGCCTGGACCTGGAGCGGCGCAGCAGTCGTGGTGGGCAGCACACTGGTTCTCGTGCGTTCCAAGCCCGCCCGTTGACCGGGCGAACCACCTCGCACCAATCAGTACTAAACGGTGTTACACGCCCAAAGACCAGTATCCGTTGACCACCTAGGCGCATTTGTTTACACTGTTCACTTATGTCAGATCAACGTGAACACATCCTGGCCTGCGCCTGCGACCTCTACGTGAAGGTCGGCCTCGAAGGCTTCTCCATGCGGAAGCTCGCGAAGGCCGTGGGTGTGACGGCGCCGGCGCTCTACCGACACTACGAAAACCGCGAGCACGTCATCGCCGACGTCGTCCGGGAGGCGTACCGCGAGTTCTCGGCGTACCTGTACCGCGCGCTCGAAGGTCGTACGCCGCTCGAACGGATTGCCAAGGCGGGAGAGGGATATCTGGACTTCGCGCTCGAACACCCGCGCTGGTATCAGATCCTCTTCGTCTCGCCCGAGCAACTGGGGATGGAACGCCTGCCGGACGACATCGAGGCGCAGGGGTGCGCGGTGCACCAGTTCTGGGTGGACAGGGTGCGGGAGGTCCAGGACGCGGGGCTGATCAAGCCAGGCGATCCGATGGAGGTGTCACTCACCATGTGGGCCCACGCCCATGGGATGCTCGCGCTGTACAACCACGGACATTTCCAGATGGACGAGGCCACGTTCCGGAAGTCGTTCCAGGAGTCGGGCGCCCGGATGATGGCGGGCGTGGCCACCGAGACGTTCGCCGCCGAGCTGGCGGCGAGGAACGAGAAAGCCGAAGCCTCGGTGGTCGGGGCTCGGGGATAGCGACGCCAGAGTGGGCGAGGACGGGATGAGCGAACGATCCAGATGGGTCCTACGGGGCTCGATGTGGTGGAGATGCGCGTGGGCGGCAGCCACGGCTCTGTGGGTCCTGCTGGGCGCAGGCGTACGGAGCGCCGCGGCCCAGGAGAAGCAGCAGACGCTCACGCTGGAGGACGCGGTGGACATGGCGCTCAGGCAGAGCCGTGACGTACAGGACGCGCGGCTCGGGCTTCGCCAGGCTCAGGAGCAGGTCTCCCAGGCATGGAGCAACGTCTATCCGTCGGTCGACTTCAACGCGAGCTATACACGCAACGTGTCGCCCGCGGTCAACTTCCTGCCCGCGATCATCTTCAATCCCGACGCTGGGCCGAACGACCTCATTCCGGTGCGATTCGGAGCCGACAACCAGTGGAACTCCTCCATCAGCCTGGAGCAGCCGATCTTCTCGGCCGCCGCCTTCATCGGGGTCGGAGCCGCGGGTAGGTACGAGAACCTGCAGAAGGAGGTCGTACGGGGCAGGAAGCAGTCGGTCGTGACCCAGGTCCGGCTCACCTATTATCAGCTTCTGCTGGCGCAGGAGCAGCACCGCCTCACGGAGAACTCCCTCCGGCGGGTACGGGAGTCGCTCAAGGAGACGCAGGCGATGCAGCGGGCCGGCCTGTCCTCGGACTACGAAGTCCTTCGGCTCCAGGTCGAGCTGGCCAACCTCGAGCCCAACCTCCGGCGCGCCGTGAACGCGGTCTCGCAGGCGCGGCGGCAGCTCGCCATCCAGCTCGATCTGGCGGAGGATGCACCGATCCAGGTCGAAGGCTCGCTGGCTACCATGAATCTGGATTCCATGTCGGCGAACGCTCCGCAGAACCGTCAGGTGCTTGCTCTCGTAGGGTTCCGCGACGCCGGTGAAGGCGCGGTCGACGAAGCGATCCGAACGGCCCAGGCACAGCGTTCGGATCTGCGTCAGCTCGAGCTCGAGCAGTCGCTGCACAAGACCGAGATGAGGCTGGAGGAGGTCCAGTACCTGCCGAAGGTGACCTTCTTCGGCAACTACGTGATCATGGCCCAGCAGAACGGACGTCCGGATTTCTTCGGCACGAACCTGCAGCGGGCGTATTCCCGCGCGGTGGGACTCAGGGTGACGCTGCCGATCTTCCAGGGCTTCAACCGGGACGCGCGCATCGACGAGAAGCGGGCCGCGCTCCGCCAGTCCGAGACCCAGACCGACCTGGCGATCTCCAAGGCGAAGAGCGAGGTCACCACGCTCGTAGAACAGGCCGACGAGGCGCTTCTTCGGGCCCGCGGCCAGAAGCTGGCGGTGACCCAGGCGCAGCGAGGGTTCGAAATCGCCAGCGCCCAGTACCGCGAAGGTGTGAGCAGCCAACTCGAGCTGACCGACGCCGAGGTGGCGCTGAGACAGAGCGAGTTCAACTACGCCCAGGCCGTCTACGACTACCTGGTGTCGAGGGCGAGACTCGATCAGGCGACCGGAAGCGTGCCCCTGGTGGACGTGGGCACGTCCGACGCCCAGCAACCGTGAGAATCGACGTGAAGAACGCGCGCGTGGGAACCAAGGCAATGAAGAGGTCGTGGACGTGGGGCGCTCTGGCGATCGTGCTGGCCGGCACCGCGTGGGGGTGTGGGAGCTCGTCAGCCGATGGAGAAGAGGCTGTGAAGGACGAGGCCTTCGCCCGGGTGATCAACGTGGAGGTGCAGCCCGTCACTCCCAGGAAGTTCGTGGAGGAGATCCGGCTCACGGGGTCGGTGACCGCCAGTCACGACGTCGAGGTGGCGGCGGAAGAGAGTGGGGTGATCCGCGAGGTGCTGGTGGACAAGGGCAGCCATGTCCGCACGGGCCAGGCGCTCATCAAGATCGACGACCAGGTGCTGCGCGCCCAGGTGGCCCAGGCCCGCGCCCAGGCCGATCTGGCCAAACAGACGTGGGATCGCCGCAAGCGCCTGTGGGAAGAGGACTCGGTGGGCTCCGAGATGGCCTATTTGCAGGCGAAATTCGCAGCCCAGCAGACCCAGGCGAACCTCGAGGGGCTCGAGGCGCGCCTGGAGCGCACCACCGTGCGTGCCCCGTTCGACGGGGTGCTCGACGAGCGCAGGGTGGAGGTCGGAAGCATGGTCTCGCCGGGCCAGGTGGTCGGGCGGGTCGTCGCCCTGGATCCGGTGAAGGTCCAGGCGGGCGTGCCGGAGCGATACGCGGCATTCGTGCATACCGGTGCCCAGGCGGAGATCACCTTCGACGTTCTTGCTGACCGCGTGTTCCACGCACCGGTCCACTACGTCGGATCGACCGTGAATCCCCAGAATCGAACGTTCGCCGTCGAGGCCGAGCTCAGGAACCCCGATGAGCTGGTCAAGCCGGAGATGGTCGCGAACCTGTCACTGGCGCAGCGCGTGCTCGACTCGGCGATCGTCGTGCCTCAGGACGCACTTGTGCGCGTCGAGGGCGGATACGTCGCCTTCGTGGCCGGCCGCGATCCGCGCGGGCGGATAGCGCAGGTGCGGAAGCTCACGCTGGGTCCGTCCCAGCGGAATCTGGTCGTGGTGACGAGCGGCATTCAGGCAGGGGACAGTGTGATCGTCGTGGGCCAGAAGTCGGTGGCCGACGGTGACCGGATCAACGTGGTGGGGACCAGGGACTGAGGCCATGAGCGAAGACCGGCGCGGAGGAAACGGACAGGAGGACGTCCGTTTCCTGGAACGATTCAAGGAGTTCCGCCTCACCAGCTTCGCCGTGGAGCACCGGACGAGCATGATGGTGCTCCTCGGCATCATCGTGATCCTGGGGGCGTTGTCCTACCGGTCGATTCCCAAGGAGTCGTTTCCGGAGGTCGCGATCCCCTACATCTCCATCAGCACCGTGTACGCGGGCGTGTCGCCGGCGGACGTCGAGTCTCAGGTGACACGCGTGTTGGAGGAGGACCTCTCCAACATCAGCGAGCTGAAGGAACTCACCTCCACGTCGATCGAGGGCTATTCGAACATCGTGGCCGAGTTTCAGAGCTCGGTGAATCTCGATGAGGCGATGGCCAAGGTCCGTGAGAAGGTGGACCTCGCGAAGCCCGACCTTCCCGACGACGCCGACGATCCCGTGATCGTGGAGTTCAGCTTCTCCGAGATCCCGATCATGCAGGTGAACCTGTCCGGCGAATACGGCCTGGTGCGCCTGAAAGACCTCGGAGAGGACCTCCAGGACCGGTTCGAGCAGATCCCGTCGGTGCTGCGCGCCGACCTGCGCGGCGGCCTGGAGCGTGAGGTGAAGGTCGACGTGGACCTGGACAAGCTCCAGTTCTATGGCCTCTCGTTGAACGACGTCGTCGAGGCGATCCAGAAGGAGAACGTCAACATCCCCGGCGGGTCGATCGACGTCGGCGACCAGAAGTACCTGGTCCGCGTCGACGGGGAGTTCACCGACCCGTCCGTCATCGCGGACCTGGTGGTATCGACCGAGGATGGGGGTCCGATCTACGTCCGGGACGTGGCCGCGGTCGATTTCGGGTTCGCGGAGCGGGAGAGCTATGCTCGCCTGGACGGGAACCCGGTGGTCACCCTGGACATCGTGAAGCGCTCGGGCGAGAACATCATCGAGACCGCGGCCGCGGTGAAGGCCGCGGTCGAAGAGATGCGCCCGCTCTTCCCGCCCACGACGCGGGTGACGATCACTTCCGATCAGTCCAAGGAGATCAACAACATGGTCTCCAGCCTGGAGAACAACATCGTCTCCGGGCTCATTCTGATCGTCGGGATCCTCCTCTTCTTCCTGGGCGCGAGCAACTCGATGTTCGTGGCGCGTCTCGATCCCGTCTTCGATGTTCCTGTCCTTCATCACGCTCAGGCTCATGGGCGTGACCATGAACATGGTGGTGCTGTTCAGCCTCATCCTCGCCCTGGGGATGCTGGTGGACAACGCCATCGTCGTAGTGGAGAACATCTACCGGTACCTCGAGGAGGGCTGGGACCGCACCCTCGCCGCCAAGAAGGCCACCGGCGAGGTCGCCATTCCCGGTGATCGCCTCGACGGCGACCACCCTGGCGGCCTTCGCACCGCTCATGTTCTGGCCGGGCAATGTCGGCGAGTTCATGAAGTACCTGCCCGAGACGCTGATCGTCACGCTGACGAGCTCGCTCATCGTGGCGCTCGTGATCGTGCCTGTGCTGTGCGCCATGTTCATGAAGCTGGACGGGGAGCCGCGCCGCCCGCTTCGACCCGCCGCGCGCTGGTCGCTCCTGGGTGCGCTCGGGCTGACGCTGCTCATCGTGGCGGGGGCGAACCCGCTCACCGCCGCCCTCCTGAGCTTGACCATCGTCGGACTCTGGGCACTCCAGCGCTTCGTCCTGGACAAGGCGGCACGCCGGTTCCAGGACAATGTGCTCCCCAGGATCATCGGGGACTACGAACGCCGGCTCCGCTGGGCCCTCAGCCATCGGCTGGTCACCGTGGCCGGCACGATCGGGGCCTTCGGCGCGACCGTCGTCTTGTTCGCCATCTTCAACCACGGGATCGAGTTCTTCCCGGAGAACATGCCGCCCCAGCAGCTCGTGGTGGACGTGGATGCGCCCGTGGGCACCCGGGCAGCGGTAACCGATTCCGTGGTCAGGCAGATCGAAGGACAACTCAAGGCTGCGCCGGGCCGCGAAGACTGGGAGTCGACGGTGGCCGTGGTGGGGGGAAGCGGAGGGGGCGGCAATCCGATGGCCGGCGGCCCCGCTGGACCGCAGTCCGGCCGCATTACGATCAGCCTGGTCGACTTCCAGAAGCGGAAGCACGACGCGCTCAAGACGCTCTCCGAGCTGCAGAACACCATCGGTACGCAGGTCGCCGGAGCGGACGTGAGCGTGGATCAGCCCCAACAGGGTCCCCAGCAGGGAAAGCCGGTCAACATCGAGATCGTCGGGGACGACCCGGGCAAGCTCAAGGAGCTCTCGGACTCGGCGCTCGAGATCCTGAGGGACGCGCCGGTGTCACGGAAGCTCGTCGGGCTCGAGAGCGACCTCGATGAGGCCCGCTCGGAGCTGTCGGTGTCGGTCGACCGCGAGAAGGCGGCGCTCTACGATCTGAGCACCAGGAAGGTCGGCACCGCGATCCGCAACGCGATCAACGGCACCGTTGCGGCCAAGTACCGCACGGGCAACGACGAATACGACATCGTCGTGCGGTTGGCGGAGGCGTACCGGCACGATCTGGAGAGCCTTCGTGACCTGACGGTGGTGAACGAGGAGGGAGCGCAGGTACCGTTGAATTCGGTGGCCACCTGGCAGGTCGAGGAAGGCTACGGATCGATCCGCCGCAAGGACCAGACCCGCATGGCCACCATCAGCTCCGACGTGGCGTCGGGCCAGAACTCGAACGCGGTGCTCAAGCAGGTTCAGCAGACCCTGGCGAGCTTCCAGGCCCAGGACCTTCCTCCGGGTTACACGATCCGGTATACAGGGCAGAACGAGGAGCAGACCGAGGCCCAGGACTTCCTGATCGGGGCCTTTCTGACGGCGCTTCTGCTGATCGTCTTCATCCTCATCAGCCAGTTCAACTCGGTGGTGAAGCCACTGATCATCATGAGCTCCGTGATCATGTCCACGGTGGGCGTGCTGGTCGGGCTGATGATATTCAGGATGCCCTTCGGGATCATCATGACCGGCGTGGGCACGATCTCCTTGGCGGGCATCGTGGTGAACAACGCCATCATCCTGATCGACTACATCGACGTCCTGAGGGACCGGGACGGCATGAACCGTCGCGAAGCACTGGTGCAGGGCGGAAAGACGCGGTTCCGGCCGGTGGTGCTCACCGCCACCACGACGGCGCTCGGTCTGGTCCCCCTCGCCATCGGACTGAACTTCGACTTCTTCGGCCTGTTCGGCTCGCTGCACCCCGACATCTACTGGGGCGGGGAGCAAGCGGCCTGGTGGGGTCCGATGGCAGTGGCGGTCATCGTGGGCATTCTCTTCGCCACGTTCCTGACGCTGATTCTCGTCCCGGTGATGTACTCGCTCGTGGACGACGCCACCGGGTTCTTCCGCGAGCACTTCACGTGGCAGGAAGCCCCGGAAGAATCCGAAGCGACGCCCGGCGGCACCGGAGGGGGAGTCCCGGCCGCGGACCGACCCGTCACGGAGCCGGTAGGGGCGTGAAGCCGCGCCCGAACCTGGTGACGGCCTATTACCTGGCCACGCCGGTGTTCGCCGTGGCCGACCTCGGATTCGGGTTTCCGGTCCGGGTGGCGGGCCTGCACGACCCGGATCATCGCGCGATCTATTACGCGCTGGTGATTCTGGCCGGACTCCTGTGCTGGGCCCGTCCGAAGGCCACCCCCTGGGTCGGGATGCTCGAGAGCGTGGCGAATCTCTTCCTCCTCATGCTCGCCGTGCTGCTTCCGATCTGGTCGCTTCCCGACGCCGTGGCGTCCGGCGGGCCGCTCCCCACGCCGCTGACGGGCGTCGCGCTCGGTAACGTCGCCTTGTCGGGGAGCGTTCTGGCGCTGAGCTTCAGGCGCTACAGCCGGGCGGCGCTCGGAGAAGCCCGGCGGTGAGAACGCTCAGCACCGGGTTCGAGCGGTTCGCCCCACGTTCGACGAAGCCGGCTGGTCGGGCGATGTCGCTGGCGTGGGGTATGTGTCTTCCCCCACGTTCGGAGCAGGCCCGGTGACATGGTCGGAGAGCGCACAGGACGGAGGCAATGGATGAGATCTGTGTCGAAGTGGGTTGGGGCCGGTCGCCTTGCGGCCGCCGCACTGTTGGTCGCGACCGGCGTCGCCGCCCAGAACGTGCCGTCCCGCCAGGGGCTGTTGAGCCTGGACCACGCCCGGATCTTCTACGAGGTGGTGGGATCGGGCGATCCGATCATCGTGATCCATGGCGGCCCGGGCCTGGACCACAACTATCTTCGCCCCGGCCTGGACGTCCTGGCCTCCTCGCACACCCTCGTCTACTACGACCAGCCCGGCACGGGGCGCTCCACCGCCGAGTTGGACTCGGCGGGCATCAACTTCGACGCCTTCGTCAACGACGTGGACCAGTTACGGCAGGTTCTGGGCTACGACCGCGTGACCGTGCTCGCGCATTCGTTCGGCGCGCTCATCGGCCTTGAATACGCGCGCCGCTATCCGGACGACGTGCGTGCCCTCATCCTCATGGATCCGGTGGAACCGGGGTCCAGATGGAAGGCCGAGACCGAGCAGCGGCAACGCAAGGCGCTCGCCCCCGCCGACTCGGCTCGGCTCGCCGAGCTGCAGGCGTCCGAGGCCTTCAAGGCGAGAGACCCGGCGACCGTGAGCGAGGTGTACCGGCTCGAGTTCCGCGGCGAGTTCCACGATCCCGCCCGGGAATCGGCTCTGAACCTCGATCTTTCGCGCAGGACCGCCCGAGACGGACCGAAGGTGGCGCGGCTCCTGGGCGCGTCCATGGGCGACGTCGACTGGTGGGACCGCCTCGGCGAGATCCAGACGCCCACCCTGATCGTGCAGGGACGTTACGACGTCATTCCCATGGCCATGGCCCGAGCCCTCGCGGACTCGCTCCCGAACGGGCAGCTCAGGGTCCTGGACAGCGGGCACTTTCCGTACATCGAGGACGCGCCGGGGCTGGCTTCGGCGATCTCCCTGTTCCTGGCGGACCTGCAGCGCTGATTCCCGTGGATCTCTCCGGGTTGAGCGAGCTCCTCCGCGCCGCGGCCGCGGTGCTCGTCTCCGTGATGGCCAACCTGGTCTACTTCGACATGAAGCGGAAAGGACGCCATGGGTTCACGCGGCTCCTCTCCTTCTGGCTCGGCACGCCCGTCACATGGCTCTCCTTCCTTCTCCTGAAAGAAGGCAGCCAGCCGGCACTGGAGCCGCCCGAGGAAGACGATGAAGCGCTCCTGCGGGAGATCCGCAGGGATCGGGCGCTGCGTGGCGACACAGACGATCCGGACTGACGCCGCGCGCGGGTCCTCGCGGCATCGATCGGGTGGAGGTGGAAGCCCGATTCGCTCCGCACCGGGATGTGGTGGACGGAGGATCCGAGCCGGCGATCTCCCAGGATCCGTTCGATCCCCTACGGGTGTTCGAGCCAAGCAGGCGTCACGAACCTCATTCCGAGTCCCCGAGCGCCACGTAGGCACCCTCGAACGTCGCGGCGAGCACGCCTCGGCAGGTGACCTCGGCGCTCACCCTGCACCGGGCTCTGCCCCGGCGTTCCAGCGTACGCAGGAAGCGCGCCCAGGCGGACGGATCCGGAGCCTTGCAGGTGGCCCGGAACACGGTGTCCACGGGCGCGACGTAGCGCACGTTGCTCGCCTGGATGACCGTGCGCCTTCCCGAGACGCCCGCCTCGTGCAGCCGTCGGTGGACCAGCGTCCATCCGGCCAGGATCGCGACCGCCGCTACGCTTCCTCCGAACGCCGTGTCCCGGTGGTTCAGGTTGGGCTCGAGGGGAGCCTCGAGGATCACCTCGTCCGACGCCATGGCCACCACGCGCACACCCATCGCGGCGGCCAGGGGAATGTGGTCGCGGAGGTAGGCCTCCATCGCTCCGGGCGTCTTCAGAACTCCCCCACGAAGGCGATCTCCGTCTCGAGCCGATAACCGGTCTCCCGGGCCACCGCCTCGCGGGCCAGATCGATCAGATACCGGACGTCGGCCGCGGTGGCGCCGCCCAGGTTGACGATGATGTTGGCGTGCTTGTGGAAGATGCCGGCTCCGCCGTGGATGCGACCCTTCAGCCCGCACTCGTCGATGAGGCGGCCGGCCCCGACCCCCTCGATCTTGCGGAAGATCGATCCAGCGCACGGATATAGCCACAGGTCCGGGTGGCGCTCGTCTCGCCAGGCCAGGTTTCCCCGGATCACGCGCCTGAGCTCCTCCAAGGGGGTGGGTACGAGGCGGAACGTGGCGGACAGCACCACGTCGTCCCGGTGATGGAGCACGCTCTCGTCATACCCGAAATGGAAGTACTCGGCGTCCACTGTTCGTCGCTCGCCCTCCTCCGTGAGGATCTCGGCGGTCTCGAGGAGCTCTCCGATGAAGACGGTTCGCTCGCGGGCCGGGGCGGGGGAGAGGAAATGGAGATTCTGCCAGAGGGCCCCGCCAACCGTGCTGGGGATTCCCACGAAATGGTGCAGTCCCCCCAATTCCCGCGCCACCGTGGCGTCGATGAGGTCCGGATAGGTCTCGACCCCGGCGCCGGCCCACACACGGTCCCCGTCGAGGAATTGCACGCCGCCCACCTCGCTCCGGATCACCAGTCCGCGGACCCCCGTGTCGCCGACCAGGACGTTGGCGCCGCGCCCGAGGAGGACCCACGGGACATGCGCATCCCTGGCGGCCTGAACTGCCGAGGCCAACTCGTCCGCGGTGCGGGCCCGGAAGAGCACGTCGGCCGGGCCGCCCACCCGGAACGTGGTGAGGGCGGCCAGCGGCACGTCACGCTCCAGACGCTCCGGGTCCAGAGCGCCCGAGAGGGCCTGAATCACCGCTTGCTGGGACGTCGTCATGGGCTAGGGCCGATCCACGATGGGCTCGTGAGCCCGGCCCGCCGCAGGGACGGGTTCCGGGCGCCGTGAAGATAGCCGAGGCGTCACGGAGGGGGTACCCGGACGGTTGGCGGCCTGCCGGACGCCCGGGTATGTTGGCCCACCCAATGGCCGAACGGGCCGTGAGCCAGTCGTCTCGAGACCCCCTGCCTCCTTTCCCTCATGCGTGCATCCACCATCATCCCGCTCTTGGCGCTCCTACTGCCGGCCGCCCTGTCGGCCCAGAAGCCCGCGCCCATCCGCTACGAAATCTCCTTCCCGAACCGGGCGCACCACGAAGCTCGAATCACGGTGGTCTTCCCGCAGCTCAATCCCGGAAGGATCGAGCTGCGTATGAGCCGCACGTCTCCGGGCCGGTACGCCCTGCACGAGTTCGCGAAGAACGTCTACGACGTCCACGTCACGGGCCTGGGGGGACGGGCCGTGACCGTGACGCGTCCGAACCTGCACGAGTGGGACGTTTCCGGCCACGGAGGGGAGGTCCGGGTCAGCTACACCCTGTACGGAGACCGCGCCGGAGGCACCTACACGGGCATCGACCGCACACACGCCCACCTCAACATGCCGGCGACGTTCATGTGGGCACGAGGGCTCGAGGACCGGCCGATGGAGCTCACGGTGCACGTGCCCGACGGCAGCGACTGGAAGGTGGCCACCCAACTGGTGCCCACGGACGATCCGTACACGTTCACCGCGCGCGACCTCTCCTACTGGATGGACAGCCCCACGGAGGTCTCCGCCTTCCGGCTCTACACCTGGAAGGAGCCGGGCCCGGACGGCCGGAGCGAGACGATGCGTATCGCCCTGCACGCCGCCGGCACGGAGGCGCAGGCCGAGGAGTTCGAGAAGAAGACCCGGGACATCGTCCAGGTCGAGGCCCGGATCTTCGGCACGCTCGCTCCCTACGACTACGGCACCTACACGTTCCTCTCGTGCTACCTCCCCTGGGTCGCGGGCGACGGCATGGAGCACCGCAACTCGACGTCGCTCACGAGCACGACCTCGCTCGCCGACAACATGGTGGGCCTGCTCGGCACCGTGGCCCACGAGTTCTTCCATTCCTGGAACATGGAGCGCATCCGCTCCAAAGAACTGGAGCCGTTCGACTTCGAGCATGCCGACATGTCGCGCGAGCTCTGGTTCGGAGAGGGCGTCACGAACTACTACGGCCACCTCGCGCTCTGGCGTGCCGGCGTCATCGACGACGCCGGCTTCGCCCGGATGGAAGGGGGTGCGGTGGGCACCGTCCAAAGCTCCCCGGGCAAGCGGCTCTTCACTCCGGTCGAGATGAGCGAGCAGGCGCCGTTCGTGGACGCGGCGGTCTCCGTGGATCCCACCAACCGCACGAACACCTTCATCTCCTACTACACCTGGGGTGAGGTGCTCGGTCTGGGCCTCGATCTCACCCTGCGCACCCGTTTTCCCGGCCTTACGCTGGACGACCTGATGCGCGAGATGTGGCGCACGCACGGCTCGCCCGAGGTCCCCTACGACAATGCGGACATCGAGAAGGCGCTGGCGTCGGTGACGAACGACCCGGCCTTCGCGAAGGCGTTCTTCGACCGGTACGTATTCGGCCACGACGTCCAGGACTTCGTTCCCTTGTTCGAGGCCGCCGGCTTCCGGCTGGCTCCGGCGCACCCCGGGCGCCCGACCCTCGGGCTCACGCTGCGCCCCATCTCGGGCCGTCCGGGCCTCCTCGAGGTGGCCGGCACGCGCGTGGGGACGCCGGCGTACGAGGCGGGCATGGACCTCGGGGACATCCTCCTGGCGGTGGACGATCACACGTTTTCGACCATGAGCGACCTCCAAGCCGCCCTGTCCGGCCACGCACCCGGAGACACCGTCGATCTCCGGTACGAGAGCCGCGGGGAGACGCGCCACGCCCGTGTGGCGCTCTCCGAGGATCCCACGCGGATCGCCGTGCCCGTGGAACGCACGGGCGACACACTCACCGAAGCGCAGCGCCGCTTCCGGGCCGATTGGAAGCGGGGAGGGGAGGGGTCACGATGAGCAGCATCATGGGGGCCGACTTCGCACGGCTTCTGGGCCGCGATCTGAACAAGATGATCGAGCAGGTCCGGGCCTATCCAGACGAAGAGAGCCTGTGGCGCACCGTCGGAACGATCAAGAACGGCGCGGGCACGCTGGCCCTGCACACGGTGGGCAACCTCGAGCACTTCGTCGGGTCGGTGCTCGGCGGCAGCGCATACGTCCGTGACCGCCAGGCGGAGTTCGAGATGCGGGACGTGCCCCGCGACGAGATCATCCAGCGGCTGGAGCACTGCCGCGATGGCGTCGTGTCCACGCTCCGAACCCTCGACGACGCCCGTATGTCCGAGCCCTACCCGTTCGAGCTCCCCCCGCGGCTTCACGGCAGCGTCCACTGGTTCCTGGTCCATCTGTCGGCGCACACCAACTGGCACCTGGGACAGATCGACTACCACCGTCGGATCCTCGCCGGGGAAGAGACCTGACCGACGCGAACGGCGCCTCCCCCGAGGTGTCCGGTTTTGGGACGACGCTTCCCGAAGCCGTACAGAACGCCGTCCCCCGCACCTACCGTAATAGATCAGATTACTACCGTTAAGTCATTGTGCACCAACGTGTAGTGATGTGTGCACGTCTCCTGGCACGCACCTTTCTACGGTAAGCTTCCGGAACGGGCCAGGAGGTCCGGCCGGAGCGTGTGGTGGTGAGGGGTGGATGGGTCGGTGATCAGCCCGCCGACTCCGGTCGGGCCGGGTTCGTTCCTGCGACGGAACATCGGACCCCAAAGGAACGAGGGTGTGGGTGGTATGAGGATGACGACGGAGCGCCGGGTCGAGAGGGGGCACTTGCGGGTGGCCCTCGCCGCAGCCCTGGTCCTCCTTGCGCTCGCGGCGACGACGTTGGTCGCCCAGGAGGTGCCGGAGCGGCTCACCCTGGACGACGCCATACGCCTCGCGACCGGGCATAATCCGGACTATCTCAGCACGAAGAACGATGAGGGTGTGGCCGACTGGCGGGTCCGGGAAGCGTACGGGCGGTTCCTTCCCACGGCCAATGCCGGCTTCGCGGGCGCGTACACGCAGGCGGGGCGCCAGCAGATCGGGACGCTGGACTTCGGCATCCAGAAGACGGACTGGTACTCGTCGAGGTACAGTCTGGGCCTGTCCTGGACCCTCGACGGCAGCACCATCTTCGGGCTGTCGAACGCCCGGGCCCAGCGCAAGGCGACCGACGCGCGCATCGACGCGGCAGAGTTCAACCTGGAATCCCAGGTGGCCCTGCAATACACGGCGGCGCTCCGGGCGCAGGACGGAGTGAAGGTGGCGCAGCGACGGGTGGACCGGGCACGCCAGAACGCCCGGATCGTGGACAGCCGTGTCTCTTCCGGGGCGGCGGCAGGCATCGACGGGAAGCGGGCCGAAGTGGACCTCGGCAACGCTCAGGTGGCCCTGATCCAGGCCCAGCTGACCCTTGGCGACGCCAAGCGCTCGCTCGGACAGCAGATCGGCGCCCCGCTGGGCGATAGTGTGGAGCTCGCCAGCCACTTCGAGGTGTTCCAGCCTTCGTGGAGCCTGGATTCACTCCTCTCGGAGGCCCTGACGTCCCATCCGGCGCTCCGGGCGGCGGAGGCGGCCAAGGACGCCAGCGTGGCGGGGGCCCGTCAGGCCCGCAGCGCCTACTTTCCCACGCTCCAGGTGTCGACCGGCTTCTACGGCAACACGCTCCAGGCGCTCAACAAGGACTTCGTGGTCAACAGCGCCATGAGTAGTGTCCAGTCCCAGAAGGACAACTGCCAGTTGATGAACTCCATCAGCTCGGGCCTTGCGGAGCCTCTGTCCGGTTATCCCAAGGACTGCTCGGTCTACCAGTTCACGGCCCAGGATCGTCGGCAGGTGCTGGCGGCCAACAGCGTCTTCCCCTTCGACTTCACGAAGCAGCCGCTCCAGCTGAGCCTCAGCGTGTCGATTCCGGTCTTCACCGGCTTCTCGCGTCAGCGCCAGGTCGCCGAGGCCGCCGCCGCGGCCGACGACGCCAGGCAGAGCCTCAGAGCGGAGAAGCTCAAGCTGCGCACGGACGTGGGACAAGCCTTCGATGCTTTGGACGCTGCGTACCGCGTGGTGCAGCTGCAGAAGCACAACCAGGAGGTGGCGGCGGAGGAGCTGGAGCTGCAGCAGAAGCGATACGCGCTCGGGGCGGTGGCACTCCTCGATCTCCTGGACGCCCAGACCACCGTCAGCACGGCGGATCAGTCCTACCTGAACGCCCTGTACGACTTCCATTACAACCTGATCCGCCTCGAGGCATCCGTGGGTCGGCCGCTATGGGCCCGATGAGGCCGAGCGACCGCCGGACGGCACCCGTGCTGCAGGCATAGAGGACACGAACCGTGGACATCATTCGCGACACGAAGCCTCAGAAGAAGAGGAAGCGGATCATCTGGGCCGTGGTGGGTATCGTCGCCGTCCTGGGCGCCACGCTGGGAATCCGGGCGCTTCCGACGGCGGTGCCCACCGTCGACGGCGCCACGGTCTGGCGAGACACGGTCGAGCAGGGCACCATGGTGCGTCAGGTCCGTGGTGCCGGAACGCTGGTGCCCGAGCAGATGCGCTGGATCACGGCGGTGACGGCGGGCAGGATCGAGCACATCGCGTTGCTGCCGGGCACCACGGTGAAGAAGGGCGACCTCATCATGCGCATGAGCAATCCGGACGTGAACGTGCAGCTCCTCCAGACGCAGCAGCAGCTTTCCGAGGCCGTCGCCGGCCTGGCCCAGCTTCGCACGAACCTGCAGACGCAGGAGCTCACCCAGCGGGGTACCGTCGCTACGATTCACACCCAGTATCTGGACGCAAAGCGGACCTACGAGACCAACCAAAAGCTCTTCGACGAGAATCCGGACCTGGTTGCGCGATCCGATCTGGAGAGCTCCAGGGAAACGCTCCAGGAGTTCGAGACGCGTGTCCAGATCGAGGAGGACCGGCTGAAGGTCCTCCAGAACACCTCCGACGAGCAGGTGAGCGCGCAGAAGGAGCAGATCGGCCGGCTGCGGGACCTGGTGCAGTTCAACCAGGACCGGCTCGAGTCGATGGACGTCACCGCTCCCGTGGCGGGCGTTCTGGCACCGCTGGACATCCCGCTCCAGGAGGGACAGTGGGTGCAGTCGGGCCAGCAGCTCAGCAGGGTGGTCGTGCCCGGGCGCCTGAAGGCGGAGGTGCGCATTCCCCAGACGCAGGCGCAGGACATCGTGGTCGGTCAGACGGCAAACATCGACACGCGCACGGACACGATCCCCGGCAAGGTGACCCGGATCGACCCGGCCGTGCGCAACGGCACCGTCACCATCGACGTGAGCCTGCCGAACGACCTGCCTCCTTCCGCACGCCCCGACCTGAGCATCGACGGCAACGTGATCATCGAGCGGCTCGACAACGTGGTCTACATGGGTCGCCCGACGTTCGGGCAGGCGAACCAGCGGGTCAGCATCTTCAAGCTGGTCGATGACGGGCGCTATGCCCAACGAGTCCAGGTCCAGCTGGGGGCGAGCTCGGTGAACGAGATCGAGATCAAGGACGGTCTCAAGCCGGGAGACGTCATCATTCTGTCCGACATGTCCCAGTGGGACGACTACGACAGGGTCAGGATCAAGGGATAGACGAGGGGGCGCGTCGGGCGTCGGGGTGCGGAGTCCGCCACCCCCTGATCCGGCGCGGTGGAGTTCACGGAGAAGTACAGGAGGGACCGATATGGCTGGAGATCACGCGCTGATCAACCTGGACGGCCTGAGCAAGGTCTTCTACACGGAGGAAGTGGAGACCCACGCCCTGTCGAACATCAACCTGGAGATCAAGACGGGGGAGTTCGTCTCGATCGCGGGCCCGTCGGGGTGCGGCAAGACGACGCTGCTGTCGATCCTGGGGCTGCTGGACTCCCCGCCGGCGGGCAAGTACCTGCTGGACCACGAGCCGGTGGAGAACCTGCGCGCGAGCCAGCGGGCGCAGGATCCGCAACCAGGCCATCGGGTTCATCTTCCAGGCGTTCAACCTGATCGGCGACCTGACGGTCTACGAGAACGTGGAGCTGCCGCTGACGTACCGGGGCATGCCGGGCAGCGAGCGCAAGGAGCGGGTGCAGGCGGCGCTGGAGCGCGTGGGCATGGCGCACCGGATGGGCCACTATCCGAGCCAGCTCTCCGGCGGTCAGCAGCAGCGGGTGGCGGTGGCGCGAGCGATCGTGGGCAAGCCGCTGATCCTGCTGGCCGACGAGCCGACCGGTAACCTGGACTCGAAGAACGGCAACGCGGTGATGGACCTGCTGAAGGAGCTGCACGCCGACGGGGCCACGATCTGCATGGTGACGCACGATCCGCGCTACGCCCACGTGGCGGACCGCTCGATCCACCTCTTCGACGGCCAGATCGTCAGCGAAGACGACGTGCGCAAGGCGCAGGAGATGGAGCAGGCCGGGTTCGATATGCACTGAGACGCCCGACCTGGGTTTCGTACTGCCTCGGGCCCCGCGCACGGAGTCCGCGATGTAGCGGGAGCCACCGCTCGGTCCCGGTCCTCGCCGCCTCGTCCGAGCTTCGATTCGACGCGCGCCGTCTTCCTCCCTGGCACCCCCGCTCGTTCGTGGTAGCTTGTCGCAGAGGGAGTGGGCGCAACGCGGCACAGGGCGAAAGGCACGCATGATCCAGCTCAGGAACGTCGAGAAGTCCTACAAGGTGGGCGCGGGCGAGACCTTCGTGCTTCGGCGCATCTACGACCGCGTTCCGGCAGGGCGAGTTCGTCACGATCATGGGGCCGTCGGGGGCGGGCAAATCGACGCTGCTCTCCATCCTGGGGATGCTCGACAGCGATTGGCGGGGCGAGTACGAGCTCTTTGGGCAAGCCGGTCCACGCGATGAAGCCCCGGTCAGCGCATCGAGCTCAACAAGAAGTACATCGGCTTCGTCTTCCAGCAGTACCACCTGCTCGATGACCTGACCGTCTACGAGAACCTCGAGATCCCCCTCTCGTACCGGAACGTGAAGCGCAAGGAGCGTCAGGCCATCGTGGCGGACACGCTCGACCGATTCCAGATCGTGGGCAAGAAGGACCTCTATCCGAGCCAGCTCTCGGGCGGCCAGCAGCAGCTCGTGGCCGTGGCGCGGGCGATCATCGCCGAGCCGGCCATGATCCTGGCGGACGAGCCCACGGGCAGCCTCCATTCCAGCCAGGGACGCATGATCATGGACCTCCTCAAGCAGCTCAACCGGGAAGGCACCACGATCATCCAGGTGACCCACAACGAAGAGTACGCCGGCTACGGGGACCGCATCGTGCAGCTCCGGGACGGCTGGATCGTCGACGAGTAGGCCGTCACGGTGACTCCCGCCCCCCGAGTCCTCGTCGCCGACGACCAGCCCGACGTCCTCGAAGCGCTCCGCCTGTTGCTGAAGGGCGAGGGATTCGAGGCCGCCACTGCAAGCTCTCCGGCCGGTGTGCTGCAAGCCGTCGAGAAGGGTGACTTCGACCTGGCGCTCATCGATCTCAACTACACTCGCGACACCACCTCCGGCCGGGAGGGGCTGGATCTCCTCTCGATGCTGAGGGAGCTGGACGGCACGCTCCCCGTCGTGGTCATGACCGCGTGGGGCAGCGTCGAGGGCGCGGTGGAAGCCATGCGGCGCGGCGCCCGGGATTACATCGAGAAGCCCTGGGACAACGAGCGGCTTCTGACGACGATCCGGACCCACGTCGAGTTGGGGCGGGCGCTGCGCCGGAGCCAGAAGCTCGAGGGCGAGAACCGCCATCTGAAGGGCGAAGGCGCGCCCAAGCTGATCGCCGGTCTCCAAGACCATGCAGCCGGTCCTCGAGTTGATCGAGCGGGTCGGTCCCTCGGACGCGAACGTGCTCATCGGAGGCGAGCACGGAACCGGCAAGGAGGTCGTGGCGCGCTGGCTCCACGCGGTTTCCGGGCGCTCGAAGGGACCGCTGGTTCCGGTCAACGCGGGTGGGTTCAGCGAGGGGGTGTTCGAGAGCGAGCTCTTCGGCCACGTGAAGGGGGCGTTCACCGACGCCAAGACCGACCGCGTGGGCTGCTTCGAGCTCGCCGACGGCGGCACGCTCTTCCTGGACGAGATCGCCGAATGTGCCGATCCAGCAGCAGGCCAAGCTCCTGAGGGTTCTCGAGACGGGGGAGATCCAACGGGTGGGCTCGTCCAAGGTGCGAAAGGTGGACGTGCGCGTCCTGTCAGCCACCAACGCCAACCTGGCCGAGGTCGTGTCGGCGGGCGACTTCCGAGAGGATCTGCTCTATCGGCTCAACACCGTGGAGATCCGTCTGCCCCCCCTGCGCGAGCGCCGCGAGGACGTTCCGCTGCTGGCGCAGCATTTCCTCGAGCGACACGCCGAACGCTACGGCCGGGCACTGGAGGGCTTCTCCCAGGCAGCCATGGATGCGTTCCTGCGCCACTCCTGGCCTGGAAACGTGCGGGAGCTCGAGCACGCGGTGGAGCGGGCCGTCCTCATGGCCCGGGGCCCGAGGATCGAAGCCGCCGATCTCGGCCTGCGCCGCCGCCCCGACGGCTCGGTGCTCATGGAAGAGCTCACGCTCGATGAGGCCGAGCGCATGTTGATCGAGAAAGCGCTCGAGCGCTACCAGGGCAATGTGAGCAAGGCCGCAGAGGCGCTGGGGCTCAGCCGCAGCGCCCTCTACCGCCGGCTCCAACGTCACGAAATGGGAGGGTAGGGCCCTGGCCCGGTGGTGGAGGCACCTCAGCCACGATCGCCGGGTGGTCGTCCTCGCCGTCGTCGCGGGGCTTCCCGGCATGGCGGTCTCGCTCGCGTTCGTGTGGCTGGGTGACTTCTCCCCGAAGGTCCAGTGGACGGGCACGATTCTGCTCCTCGGGTCCTGGTTGGGGCTCACCGCCACGGTACGCGGGCACGTGGTGCGACCTCTCGGAACCCTGGCCAACATGCTGGCTGCGTTGAGGGAGGGGGACTTCTCCATCCGTGCCCGCGTGGGCGACGCCTCCGACGCGCTCTCGCTCGCCTACCTGGAGGTGAACGCCCTCGAAGAGCTGCTGCGCGAGCAGCGCCTGGGTGCGGTCGAAGCCACCGAGACGCTCCGGAAGGTGCTGGAGGAGATCGACGTGGCGGTCTTCGCCTTCGACGACGGCCCCATGCTCAGGCTCGTGAACCGGGCGGGCGAGCGTCTGCTCGGCCAGGACTCCGAACGCCTGCTCGGCAAGAGTGCCGAGGAGCTCCACCTGGCCGACGCTCTGGAAGGCGTGGCGCCGCGCACGCTCGAGGTGGTCCTTCCGGGCGGAACGGGGCGTTGGGAGTTGCGCCGATCGGTGGTCCGCCAGGAGGGATTCCCGTTGCAGCTCCTGACCCTTTCGGACCTGAGCCGGGCGCTCCGCGAAGAGGAGCGCCAGGCGTGGAAACGCATCATCCGCGTGCTCTCACACGAGATCAACAACTCGCTGGCACCCATCAAGTCCATCAGCGGAAGCCTGCAGCGCCTGCTCTCCAGGACCGATCTCCCTTCGGAGACGCACGAGGACGCACAGCGCGGCCTGCAGGTGATCTCGAGTCGTGCCGAGGCACTCGGTCGCTTCATGGCGTCGTACGCGAAGCTGGCCCGCCTGCCTCAGCCGGAGTTGGGGCCCGTGGACGTGCCCGCCCTCGTCCGGCGGGTGGCGCAGCTCGAGACCCGGGTGAGCGTGGATGTCCTAGGCGACGGTGCCCTCACGATCCAGGCTGATCCGGACCAGCTCGAGCAGGGGCTGATCAACCTCGTTCGCAACGCGGCGGACGCCACCCTGGAAGCGGGCGGCGGCTCCGTGACGATCCGATGGTACGTGCGGGAGCGGCAGGTCCATCTGCTGGTGGACGACGAGGGTCACGGCCTCGGCGACACGGCCAACCTCTTCGTACCCTTCTACACCACGAAGCCGGGGGGCTCGGGGATCGGGCTCGTGCTTTCGCGCCAGATCGCCGAAGGTCACGGGGGGAGCCTGGTCCTGGAAAACCGCACGGACCGGCCGGGGGTGTGTGCCCGGCTGACGCTTCCGCTGGATCCGACGGCCTGAGGGACCCTCCGTCAACTCCCCGCGCCGTCCCGGACGGAGCCGGGCGCTTCGACCTCGACTCGTCGGTCCACTTCCGTCCAACGTCCGCTCCGGAGCTCGACCCGGACCGTGAGGGTCCAGCTCCCGGAGCGCTCGAACGGGAATGCGCTGATGGCGTAGTGGCCAGCGCCCTCTCCGACCGCTCGCCCCACGACCGGCGTCTCCGAGGCGTCCGGCCCGACAGCCCGTACGGTCACGGCCGCGCCGTTGATCGGTCTCCAGGCCAGGTCGCCCACCGTGACCAGAATGCGGGCGTTCCCTTGCCGAACTTCCGGGGGATCGACCTCGATTCGAACCTGGAGACGCGTATCGCCGCGCTGTGCAGGGCCATGACAACCCGACGCCCCCGCCGAGAGGGCGAGGGCCACGAGCAGGAGCGCGAAGGGGCGCGAAGGCCGCGGCGGGAGGCTCAATGAGGACACGGGCGTGCATCACAGAAGGGCGCGGGAGCTGCGGTATCCAACTTAAGCGACCCTCACCCGCTCGGCACCCTGCCGACGAGATCCTCGCGCGACTGCTCCCCGGGGCGCACACTGGACGCAACCGTTCCGCGGGACGTCGTGTCTCACGGGTTGGAAGAGGGAGAAACGGCGATCAACGAGCTCTTCTTTGACAGATCTTGAACTGGTCGAACGGGTCAGGCAGGGCGATCAACAAGCCTTCCGGACCCTCTACGACGCAAACGTGGACCGAATCTACCGTCTGGCCTACCGGATGGCGGGTGAGGACGATCTGGCCCGGGACTTCACGCAGGATGCCTTTCTGCGTGCGTACGAGCGCCTGGATCAGTTCCGTGGAGACGCGGCGTTTTCCACGTGGCTGCATTCGATCGCGGTTTCCGTGAGCCTGAACGGACTCCGGAAGGTTGATCGCCACCGCAAGAGAGAGCGGTCGCTGGAGGGCGCCGCCGGCGTCTCCCAGCGGGAAGGCGGGCTCGAGCCCGACGAGAAGGACCGGCTGAGCGACGCGGTGGACGGGCTGGCCGAGATGTACCGGACGGTGTTCCTGATGCACGACCTGGAAGGGTACAGCCACGGCGAGATTGCCGAGAGCCTGGGCATCGCGGAGGGAACGTCGAAGGCACGGTTGTTCAGGGCCCGCGCCAAGCTGCGAGAGGTGTTGGGCGACACGATCGAGGAGCGTGTGTGAGATGTCGGATGAACGGATGGACGAACTGATCGCTTCGCTGGCACGCGACTACAACGCTCCACCCGAGACTCCTCGGGAGGAGATGTGGACGGCGTTGGAGGCGAAGCTGCGCTCTCCTGAACGCGGGGTGATCGCCCTCGATCGGGCCCGCCGGGCGGCGCCCGGGACGTTCCATCGGTTCGCAGGATGGGCGGTGGCCGCAGCGGCGCTCCTCGTCCTGGGTGTCGGGATCGGCCGCATGACGGCTCCCGCGGGATCGGGACCTGCGCCGGTCACGCCTCAGGAGCGGGCGGCGCTCGTCCACATGGTGACGGTGGAGCATCTGGGTCGGTCGGAGTCGCTCCTCACGCTCGTCCGCGCCGACGCGCGCAGTGGACGGGTGGACCCCCACGTGCTGGGCCTGGCGCGGGACCTCCTCACGCAGACGCGCCTGCTGCTGGACACGCCCCAGGATGGGCGGGAAGACCCCACCATGCGGTCCCTCCTCGAGGACCTCGAGCTCGTGCTCGTGCAGGTCGTCGGAGCGGAGGACAGCGAGGTGAAGGGCACGAAGGACGCAGGGACGGAGCTGAATCTGGCCCTACATGGCATGGACGAGCGAGCGGTGCTGTCCCGTATCCGGGCGGTGATGCCGTCCGGGCTCGGACTTTCGGGGACTTGAGGGAGGTAACGATGCGCACGATGAAGACAGGGACGAGAGGGGTGGCGCTGACGATGGCTCTCCTGACGATCTCCGCGTCGGCCGGAGCACAGGCCGTGGCGCGAGGCGGCGGCGTGGCGCTGGTCGCGGAAGGACCGCGGACGGTGGCCCCCGAAGCGTGGATCCAGGAAGACCCGGGGGCTCCTGCGTACAAGTCGGCGCGGGAAGCGCTCAACGCCGGAAGATACCAAGAGGCGGCCAACGGCTTCGAGGCCCTCCGGAACCGGTACCCGAAATCGGGATACGTCGCGGATTCCTACTACTACCAGGCGTTCGCTCTGTCGCGGCAGGCCTCGCGCGCATCCCTCTCACGCGCGATCAAGCTGCTTCAACTCCAGCAGAAGGAGTATCCGAACGCGGGAACCGTGCAGGATGCAGCCCAGCTCCGCGTCAGGATCGAAGGTCAACTCGCCCGCCAGGGCGACGCATCGAGCGCGGCCGCGATCGCCGAGCAGGCGTCGCAGCCCTGCGGCGGCGATCAGGAAGTTCGGCTCGCGGCGCTGGGGGCGCTCCTCAACATGAACGCCGAACGTGCCGTCCCCATCCTCCAGGAGGTCTTGAAGAACCGGGACGAATGCTCGGTCGAGCTGCGCCGGCGGGCGGTGTTCCTCCTCGCGCAGAAGATGAACGACTCGTCCGTGGCCATCCTGCTCGACCTGGCGCAGCGCAATCCGGATCCGGATCCGGAGGTCCGGAAGCAGGCGGTGTTCTGGCTCTCCCAGGTCCACACACCGGGCGCCCTCTCCGCACTCGAGTCCATTCTCAAGGACAACAAGGACCCCGAGCTTCGGGAGACCGCGCTGTTTGCCATATCCCAGCAGGGTGACGAGGCTGCGGTACGGGTCCTGCGCGAGTATGCCGAGCGGGCCGACGCGCCGAAGGATCTCCGCGAGAAGGCGATCTTCTGGATCGGGCAGAGCCAGAAGGCGGGTGGTCCACGCTACCTCATGGACCTCTACGGCCGACTGCAGGACCCCGACCTCAAGGAGAAGGCGATCTTCGGGATCGCGCAGGGAGGGGGCGATCAGGCACGGAGCTGGCTGCTGGCTCGCGCGACAGACCGCAACGAAGCCGTGGAGCTGCGCAAGAACGCGCTCTTCTGGGCCGGCCAGACGGGCACCCTCAGCCTCGACGACCTGAAGGGGCTCTACGGGTCTCTGGACGACGCGGAGCTCAAGGGCCAGATCATCTTCGTGGCCTCCCAGCAGGACGAGAAGGGGGCGGTCGACTTCCTGATGAATGTGGCCAGGACGGAGAAGGACAAGGACCTGCGTCAGAAAGCGATCTTCTGGCTCGGCCAGAGCAAGGATCCTCGGGTGGCCGACTTCCTGCTCGGGCTCATCCGCAAATGAGCCCCCGGATCTGGACCGTCGTGGCGCTGATGGCCGCCGCACCCACGGCGGCCACCGCCCAGCGCCTGGCCGAGAGCGTGAGAGACCTGGGCACGGGCACGTTGCGGTTCTCCTACGCCACCCGACCCGCCGTGGTGATCTGTGACGACAACATCTACATCGGCGACGACCACGTCGGGTGGAATGACTCCGGTCGGGACCACGGGACGAATTGCAGGAACGGACCCGCCCGGGTCGAGTTGGAGGTTCGGGACGGCAGGGTGCGGAACGTCGAGCTCGTCCGGCGGAGAACGAGCTTGACGCAGGGCGCGGTGGATCTGGGTGAGGTGTCCGCTCCCCGAGCCGCCCGCTACCTCCTCTCACTCGGGCGGACCGCGCCCGGGCACCCCGGCGAGCACGCGATCTTCGCCGCCGTTCTGGCCGATGTCGACGGCGTGTGGCGCGACCTCCTGGACATCGCCCGGGACCGAACCGCACCCAGGGACGCGCGCAAGGGCGCGCTCTTCTGGGTCGGCCAGGAAGCGGCCGACTCCGTGACTCGGGGGCTGGCGGACGTAGCCTCGGACGAAGACGAGGACCAGTCGGTCCGAGATGCGGCCATCTTCGCGCTTTCCCAGCGCTCGGGGCCCGAAGCCGTGCCGGTGCTGATGGACCTGGCGCGAACGGCCCGGCAGGCCAAGACCCGGAGGACCGCGATGTTCTGGCTGGCGCAGTCCGAAGATCCTCGGGTCCCGGTGTTCTTCGAGAATATCCTGGTGAAGGGGGGAGGCGGCTGACCCGGGACCACGACGCTTCGGAGACGCGCGGGCGGGCCGATCGAGCGGCCCGCCCGTTTTTTTTTCGGCCCCCGCACGCCGTCGTCCGGCATGGGAAACACCTGTTTTGGCTCGTGGCGTGCCCCTCACCTGGGCATTACCTTGATCTCAACGGTGGTTGTCGAGTTGCGCGCCACGCCCGCGTGTGGTGCGCGGAGCCCAAAACCCTCTCCGACAGGCAGCCCTTGCACCAACGCCCGCTCAAGGTCCTGTTGGTCGAATCCGATCGCGCGTACCTGAACGAGCTTCGCGAGCGGCTGGGAGACGTGCGCTCGGCCCACATGCAGATCGAGTGGGCAGGCGAGCTCAGCGAGGCCTTGGCCAGGCTCACACAAGGGGGAATCGACGTGGTCCTCCTGGACCTCGTGCTCCCGGACAGTGAGGGCGTCGTGACGTTCGAGCGCACCTACGCCTTCGCGCAGGACGTTCCGATCGTGGTCCTCACCGATCTCAACGACGAGAGCGTCGCCATGACGACGGTCCAGGGCGGCGCGCAGGATTATCTGATCAAGGACGAGGTTCGGCCGGCGGTCCTTGCCCGCTCGGTGCGGCACGCGGTCGAACGCCACCGCCTGCTCTCCGCGCTGCGAAGCCTCTCGCTCATCGACGACCTCACGGGCCTCTACAACCGGCGCGGGTTCTCCGACCTCGGCGAACAGTATCTGAAGCTGGCGCGACGCAAGGGACGCGGGGTGACCTTGGTCTACCTCGACATCGACCGGTTCAAGACGATCAACGACTCGTTGGGACATCACGTGGGCGATCGCGCACTCCTCAAGGTGGCGGACATCCTGAAGGCGACGTTCCGACGCTCCGATATCATCGCCCGCCTCGGCGGAGACGAGTTCGCAGTGCTCGCCCTGGAGACAACCGGCGAGAACGCGCAGGTCCTCATCAATCGTCTCAGGGAGCGTATCGCCGAGTTCAACCACCTCAGCCGCGAGCCCTACCAACTGTCGGTGAGTATCGGCCTCGCGCGGCACGAAGCCGAACTGCGGACGCGACTCGAGGACCTGCTGACCGAAGCGGATAGCGCCATGTACGATGAGAAGCGGCGCAAACGCAAAGTGGTTCTGGGATTGCGATGACCGACCCCGCCCCCCACCGCAGCGAGAGGGAAGGCCCGTCGGCGGCGGTGCATTGGCTGGTGCGCATCGCGGAGCGCGCCGACCTGGCCGGCGGCCGTCCGGACGATCTGCCACGGCTGCCCCCGAGCGCGCGGGCCGCGGAGGCGTGGACCGCGGTCGCGAGAGCCTACAGAGTCTCGGATCACAGGCTGGCGGAGCTCGTGGCCGATTACTTCCGGCTCAAGGTGGCGGATTTCCAGTCGGCCGACCCCAACGCCGTCCTCCTGATTCCGGAGACGATGGCGCGCAAGCACCATGTCTACCCCTTGGTGGAAGACGACCGTCACCTCGTAGTGGCGACCTGCGATCCGACGGACGTCGAGGCGGAGCGCGCCTTGGGTTTCACGACGGGTCGTGCCACCCTCTTCGAGGTGGCTTCGCCGGCGTCCATCCAAGAGGCCATGGACCAGCGCTACTCTCCGGAGAAGGCGGTGGAGTCCCTTCTCGGCACGCTCGAAGCCGAGAGCGAGGACATGCTCAGGCTCGTCGAGGAGATGGGCCCGGAGTCGATCACCGAAGAGGATGCCCGCGCCACCCCGGTGGTGAAGCTGACCAACCTCATCATCCGCGACGGCATCAGTGCGGGAGCGAGCGACATCCACGTCGAGCCGGGCCGGGCGACGGGCACGGTCCGCTACCGGGTCGACGGTGTGCTCCGCAAGCACATGGATCTCCCCATGGCTGCCCTCAACCGGGTGATCTCACGCATCAAGGTGCTGTCCCGCCTCGACATCGCCGATCGCCTGCGGCCCCAGGACGGCAAGGCGAGGGTTCGCATCCGGAACCGGAGCTACGATCTGCGTGTCTCCACGATCCCGGCGGGCGGAGCCGAGAAGTGCGTCATCCGGATTCTCGACTCGAGCGCGTCGCACACGCTCGACGACCTGGATCTGCCCAAGCACGAGCTCGAACGGCTGCGCCAGCTCCTCACGCACCGCGACGGCATCGTGGTGGTGACGGGTCCGACGGGGTCCGGCAAGACGACGACACTCTACGGCGCCCTGCGCGAGCTCGCTGACGGCAAGGTCAACATCATGACCGTCGAGGACCCGATCGAGTACGAGCTCCCGGGCATCACCCAGACCCAGGTCGAGACCAAGCAGGGCGTGACCTTCGCCGGCGGCCCTGCGCGCCATGCTGCGTCAGGACCCGGACGTGATCCTGGTGGGCGAGATCCGCGACAAGGAGACAGCGGTCACGGCGGCCCAGGCGGCCATGACCGGGCATCTGGTGCTCGCCACGGTGCACGCGAACGACGCCGTGAGCGCGGTGGCCCGGCTGGCGGACATGGGGCTCCAGTTCAGCACGATCGCCCAGACGCTGCGCGGCGCCATCGCCCAGCGGCTCCTCCGCCGGGTCTGCTCGTCCTGTGCCGAACCCGTGCGAGGACAGCTCACACCCGACGAGAAACGGCTGACGGAGCGCCATGGCATCGAGCCGGTCGTGCGCGCGGTTGGTTGCCCGGAGTGCGGATTCACCGGCTATCGCGGACGGCTGCCGGCCAACGAGGTGCTGGTTGTGGGCCCGCGCTTCCAGCAGGCCATCGAGCAGCGGAAAGGGTGGTCCACGCTGGCGAGGGTCGCAGCCCAGGGAGGGATGCGCGCCATTCACGAAGTCGGGCTCGAGTGGGTCAAGGAGGGCCGCACGACGCTGGTGGAAGTGGAGCGCGTGCTCGGGCAGGCCGTCGACGAGGTCGAGGTTGAGAGGGCGAAGGGACCGCCGCGTATCCTCCTCGTGGACGACGACGAGGACGCACGTCTGCTCATGCGTACGCTCCTCGAGCGTGATGGCTGCGAAGTGCAGGACGCCGAAGACGGCCACCGAGCGATGGATATCCTTCAGGAGGACCCCAACTACAGCCTGGTCATTCTCGACCTGACGATGCCCGGGCTCGACGGCCGCGAAGTCCTTCAGCAGATCCGGGGCTCGGTCGAGACCGGCGCGCTCCCTGTCCTGATCCGGACCGGGACCGGGAGCGAGGCGATCGAAGCCGAGCTCCTCGAGGCCGGGGCGGACGACTACGTCGAGAAGTCGGTCGACGCGGACCGGTTCATGGCGCGTGTCCACGCCGTACTGCGGCGCGCGCTCCTGTAGCCGACGATACCGCCCGCCCGAGGCCATCCTACCCGACATGACCCGCCGGCGTCTGATGCTGATCGGGATCGCGGCACTCGTGTGTGCACCCGTTCCCCTCACCGCGCAGTTCGAGCTCACCCACGGTACCCGGCGTCTCCGGGTCGGCGGCCAGCTCCAGGCCCAGTACAGCGCCTCCTCCGTTCCCGGCGCCAACGGAGGGTTCATGGTGCCGCGGGCGCGGATCATCGCCGAGGTGGATCTCGACGACTTCCTCGGAGGCCGCATCCAGCCCGACTTCGCCGGCGGCGACGTACGGCTCCTCGATGCCTACGTGAGGCTCGAGTTCGGGCGGGAGCTCCAGGTCCGGCTCGGCCAGTTCAAGCGAGCGTTCGACATCTTCGAGCTGGCGCCGGTCATGGACCTCTCCGTGATCGAGCGCGACGGCCGCGTCGAGGGGCTGTCCTCCTGCACGGGCGTCGGAGGCCCGCGCACCTTCAGCAGGCTGACGGAAGCATTGGGCTTCGCAGGACGGGACCAGGGCATCCGGGTCGAGGGGGCACGTGGCCGGATCGGCTACATGACCACCGTCACGAACGGAACCGGGCTGGGAGCCCCCGACGAGAACGGCACCCGCTCGTACTCGGGACGCATCACCCTGGAGGCCACGAGCGGGGTGCAGGTCTCGGCGCAGGTCGCGCTGCACGACTACCAGGACGCGGCGGATCGGGCCCGATATGCATCAGCCTGGAGTCTGGATCTCGAATACGGCGTCTGGCGCGACGGGGCGCACGTCCAGGCCGCCGTCGTCGGCGGGGACGATTGGATGGTCGACGGTGGAGCGGGAGATCCGGCTCGCTTTCTGGCCCTCCAGGCGGTGGCCTCCTGGTACCGTCCGACGCGGACCGGGCGCCTGTCCGGCGTCGAGCCGCTGGTGAGAGTGAGCCTGGCGGATCCCGACACGAAGGTATCGGCCGACGGCGCGGTGCTGGTCACTCCGGGGCTGATGCTTTACCTGGGAGGCCGAAACAAGATCGGTGCCAACCTGGACGTCTACGCGCCCCGGGCGGGGCATGCGGAGCGATCTCTCAGGGTACAGACGTACCTCTCGTTCTGAGCCGCCGGGGTGGCCGGGCGCGACGGGGCAGGGAACAACGACACCCCGTGCATGGATATCACCGGGTCATGCGCCGGCGGGAGGCCGGCGGAACCGCCCGGGCGCGCGATTGACACGCCCTCGTGCCCGGGACAGGTTTACAGGCTGTCATCCTAGGCCCCTGATACGGGCCCCTTCCTGGCCGAACCGACGCGCTGGATCATGTTCAAAACCCTACGCGGCCGCCTGATCACCATCTTCATCATCATGGTGGTGGCAGGCTGGCAGCTTTACTCCCACGGGCTCAAGCTCGGCCTCGATCTCCAGGGCGGAATGCACCTCGTCCTCGGAGTCGACGACCCCAACAACACGCTCACCACGGCGGCCAAGTCCGACATGATCGACCGGGTCGAGCGCATCATCCGCACCCGCATCGACGAGTTGGGTGTGGAGGAGCCGCTCATCCAGAAGGTCGGCAGCGACCGACTCATCGTGGAGTTGGCGGGCATCACCGACGAGGATCGGGCCAAGGGCGTCATCGAGCGAGCGGCCTATCTCGAGTTCAAGCTCGTCCAGCCCGCCACGGAGATGGAGGCGGCGTTGCCCCGGATGGACCGGGCCATCGTCGGTGCTCTGGGGG
The DNA here is from genome assembly GCA_963751265.1 of uncultured Gemmatimonadales bacterium. Taxonomy (GTDB): domain Bacteria; phylum Gemmatimonadota; class Gemmatimonadetes; order Longimicrobiales; family Gaopeijiaceae; genus SZUA-318. The sequence continues at coordinate 332,129 of CAVVTU010000021.1, forward strand.
TGGACTCCATCAAGGCGCTCGGGGCGGCCGGAACGGGAGGCCCGCAAGGCGGCCAGGAGTTGGAGAAGCTGCTCTTCGGGGGCGACTCCACGGCGGCCGACACCGCCGGAGCGGACAGCGCGCGCACGGACACGTCGAGCGCGAACGTGCCCAAGGACTCCGCGCAGGCGACCGAGGATGAGATCAACGCCCTCCGGCCGCTCACCTCGCTCCTGAATCGCGGTGACGTCGAGGGCACGTTCCTCGTGGCGGCCGAAGACGTCCCCATGGTCGAGAAGTTCCTCGCGATTCCGGAGGTCCAACGGGCGATGCCCCGAGGGCAGGAGCTCCTCTGGGGGCAGGATCTCGTCGGCCGCGGAGCCCGCAACTACAAGCGGCTCTACGTGCTCGAAAGTAAGCCGTTCCTGACGGGTGACTACCTGGAAGATGCGACGGCGGGCCGGGACCCCCAGTCGAACCAGTCGCAGGTGCAGTTCACGCTGTCACGTGCGGGCGGACGGCTGTTCGAGCGCTTCAGCGGCCAGCACATCGGGGACTACCTGGCCATCGTCCTCGACAATCAGGTCATGAGCGCCCCGGTCATCAAGGACCGTATCGGAGCCCGCGGGCAGATCGAAATGGGCGCGGGCACGCCGCTGGAGGACGCGCGGGATCTGGCGCTGGTGCTTCGAGCCGGCGCACTACCGGCCAAGCTCAACGTCCTCGAGGAGCGCACCGTCGGTCCGTCGTTGGGGCAGGACTCGATCGACCAGGGTGAGGTCGCCGGCATCGTCGGCATCATTCTCGTGGTCCTCATCATGGTCGGCTACTACCGCGTCGCGGGTCTCCTGGCCGTTATGGCGCTCGGGGTCTACGTGCTGCTCGTACTGGGCGGGTTGGCGGGTCTCAACGGCACGCTCACGGTACCCGGCATCGCCGGCCTCATCCTCTCGGTCGGGATGGCGGTCGACGCGAACGTCCTGATCTTCGAACGAATACGAGAGGAGATGGCGGCGGGCCGAGCCACGCGAACCGCTGTGGAGGAAGGGTTCGCCAACGCGCTGTCGGCCATCGTGGACTCCAATCTGACCACGCTCATCACCGGCCTCATTCTGTTCCAGTTCGGCACCGGTCCGGTCCGGGGCTTCGCCGTCACGCTGTCGATCGGTATCGTGGCGTCGTTCTTCTCGGCACTCTTCGTGACCCGATCCTTCTTCCTCGTCTATCTGAGGAACAAGAAGGCGTCGGATCCCATCAGCATCTGAGCGACGCACATGAGACTCTTCAGCGGATCCAACTACCGCTTCATCGAGCGCCGGAAGGTCGCCTACGTCATCTCCGGCACCGCCATCTTGCTCGCCATCGGGGCGATGCTCCTGAACGTCGTGGAGCTCGGCAGCTGGCAGAATTACGGCGTGGACTTCACCGGGGGCACTCTGGTGGAAGTCCGGTTCACTCAGAATGTGACCGCCGGTGACCTGCGTGCTGCCCTGGGAGGTGCCGACTCCCCACCCATCACGCGCTTCGGCCAGGAGAACGACTTCGTGATCCGTGCGCCGCTCGTCGAGGGTAGGACCATCGACGAGGTGGCGGCCGACATCGAGAGCAAGCTCTCGGCGAGCATGGGAGCGGGGACGTTCAAGGTCGTGCGCACCGAGGCGGTGGGGGCCAAGGTGGGAAGCGAGCTGCAGGAGAAGGCGGCCCTGGCGATCATCTTCTCGTTCCTGCTCACGCTGATCTACATCGCGATCCGGTTCGAGACGCGATTCGGATCGGCGGCGATCATCGCGACCGTCCACGACACGATCATCACGCTCGGCTTTCTCGCGGCCTTCCGCGTCGAGGTGTCGCTGCCCACCGTGGCCGCGATCCTCACGATCGTCGGCTACTCACTGAACGACACCATCGTCGTGTTCGATCGGATCAGGGAAAACCTGAACAAGAAGGGTGGACGCAAGCGTGATCAGATCGATCTGATCAACGAGTCCATCAACGAGACGCTCCCGCGCACCGTGCTGACTTCGGGCACCACGGTGGCGGTTCTGCTCGCGCTTCTCCTGCTCGGCGGCGGCGTGATCCGAAACTTCGCGGTCGTCTTGGTCGTGGGCATCGTGGTCGGGACGTACTCGTCGATCTTCGTGGCCTCCCCCGCGCTCCTCGAGATCCAGAGGCGCTGGGGCGAGGGCAAGACCCACGGCAAGAAGAAGTCGAAACCTCAGCCAGCGACGGTGTGATCGAGCTCTTCGACAGCCACTGCCATCTGACGGACGCCGCCTTCCAGGACGATCTGGGGGCGGTGTTTCGCAGGGCCCGGGAGGCCGGCGTCACCCGCGCGGTGGTCATCGCCTCCGACGTGGCCGACGCCCGGGATGCCCTCGCGCTCGTTCGCGAGCGCGAGGGCGTCGAATCGGGCAGCTCGCTCTGGTGCACCGCGGGCGTGCATCCCCACGAGTCGGAGGCGGCAGCTCCGGACGCTCTGGACGAGGTGCGGGCGCTGGCCACCCAGAACCAGGAAGTGGTGGCCCTCGGCGAGACCGGCCTCGACTACCACTACGACCACTCTCCCCGGCCCATCCAGCGGCGCCTGTTCGAGGCACACCTCACTCTGGGCGCCGAGCTGGAGCTTCCGGTGGTCGTCCACGCCCGGGACGCGGACGCGGACGTCGCAGCGATCCTGCGTGCCATGCCGACGGGCACGAAGGGAGTCCTGCACTGCTTCGTGGGGGAAAGGGAGCTCTTCGAAGCCGGCATGGACGCCGGGTGGTACGTGTCGTTCTCCGGAATCGCCTCGTTCAAGAGTTTCGCGTCCGCGGACCTCCTTCGCGAGGTCCCTGAGGACCGGCTGCTTGTCGAGACCGACGCCCCGTATCTTGCCCCCGTGCCCATGCGCGGCAAGCGCAACGAGCCGGCGTTCGTGCGCCACACCGTGGACGCCGTGGCGCGTCACCTCGGCGCGACTCCGCAGGCGATCGCGAGCCGGACGACGGCCAACGCACGCCGTCTCTACCGCGTGGACTGAGGGCGGGAGATGGCACGACGGATCCAGATTCTGCCGGACGCGGTGGCCAACCAGATCGCCGCCGGGGAAGTCGTGGAGCGCCCCGCCTCGGTCGTGAAGGAGCTGGTCGAGAACGCACTGGACGCCAAAGCCACCCGGATCGAGGTGGCGATCGAACGTGGCGGAAGGCGACGGATCAGGGTCGCCGACGACGGAATCGGGATGGGCCGCGAGGACGCCCTGCTCAGCCTGGATCGCCACGCGACGAGCAAGATCGTCCAGGCCGGAGACCTCCGGGGCGTACGTACGTTCGGATTCCGGGGAGAGGCGCTCCCTTCGATCGCGGCGGTGTCACGCCTCACGGTCGAGACCCGAGAGGCCGGGGAGGAGGTGGGCACCCTGGTGAGGATGAAAGGCGGACGCATGGTCGCGGTGGAAGATGCGGCCCGCCGGCGCGGCACGACCGTCGACGTGCTGAACCTGTTCTTCAACGCACCCGCCCGGGCCAAGTTCCTCAAGTCGGTCAACGCGGAGTCCCGGGCGATCAGCGAGGCGGTGACCGCGTTGGCGCTGGCGAACCCCCGCGTGACCTTCGCGCTCACCTCGGACGATCGCACGCTGCTGGACCTTCCGGCCGCCTCGGATGCCCTGGGACGCGTGGCTCAGATCTGGGGGGATGACGAAGCGTCTACGCTGATCCCGGTGGGCGGGACGGACCGGGGCCTCGAGCTCCAGGGTCTGCTCCAGCGCCCCGACGCCGCCCGGCCCGGGCTGCGCCGGGCGTATCTCTTCGTGAACGGTCGTCCGTTCCGCGAGATCGCCCTGGTACGTGCCGCCGAGCGCGGTTACCGCACGACGATTCCTCCCCGCGTGCGTCCCTGGCTCTTCCTCTACCTTCGGGTGCCCGACGGCGACGTGGACGTGAACGTCCACCCATCCAAGGCGGAGGTGCGTTTCCGGGACCAGAACCGGATGGAAGCGTTCGTCGAGGCCACGACGCGGGCCTCGCTCGAGGGCGAGGAGAGCTCCGCCACGTTCGAGGCGCGGCCCTCCGCTCCGCCGCTGGAAGTGCGGGAGAGCGGAGGTGAGTCGAACCGGCCGTCCGGGGGAAGAGATCCCCAGATGGCCCTCTTCATGGCGCCGACCGAGGACGCGGACGAGGACACACGCAGTCCTATGGAGATCCCGGCGGGCGGCGCGCGGCCGAGGCTCTGGCAGGTTCTGCGCACCTGGATCCTCGCGGAGACCCGCGACGGGCTCCTGATCGTGGACCAGCACTCCGCCCACGAGCGCGTCCTCTTCGAGCGCCTCATGCGTGCGTTCGAGCGGGGAGGGCAGGAAGGGCAACGCCTTCTCTTCCCACTCACGCTCCGCCTCACGGCTCCGGAGTTCTCCCAGGTGGAGGAGCTGGCGAAGCCTGCTGAGCAGGGCCGGTTTCGAAGCGGAGGGCTTCGGCGGCGACACGGTCATCGTCCACGCGGTGCCGAATCCCCACCCGTACTTCGATGCCGAGCGGGCCTTTCGCGAGATGATCCACGAGCTCACCCACGGTTCGGAGCTCGTGCGCTCGGCCCGCAATCAGCACGAGCGCATCGCCAAGACGTTCGCTTGCAAGAGCGCGATCAAGGCGGGCCAGGCGCTCTCCGAAGGAGAGATGCAGGAGTTGTTCGACCAGCTCTTCGCCACCGAGCTGCCGCACCACGACGTGCACGGCCGGCCCACGATCGTGCGCCTCTCGGCGGCCGAGCTGGCACGGAAGTTCGGGCGCTGACGACGGCCGGGGTCGTGGCATCACCCAGCTTCCTCGCGATCACCGGCGCCACTGCGACGGGGAAGACTGCACTCTCGCTCGCCCTGGCGCGGGTCGTGCCGGTCGAGATCGTCTCCATGGACTCCCGTCAGGTCTACCGCGGCATGGACGTAGGCACCGACAAGGCGCCCCTCGCGGACCGGGCCGGCATTCCCCACCACGGGCTCGATCTCGTGGACCCCGACCGCCGCTACTCGGCCGGGCAATTCGCGCGTGACGCCCGCAGGTGGATGGGAGAGATCCGCGATCGCGGGCGCGTTCCGCTGCTGGTCGGGGGAACGGGCTTCTTCCTCCGGGCTCTCATGCGCCCGATCTTCGCCGAGCCCCCAATGGACGAAGAGCGGCGGAGGGCGCTGCGAGCGTACCTGCGCGCGCAGCCGCGGGAGCGCCTGGCGCGGTGGGTTCGGCGCCTGGATCCGGGCCGGGCCAATCTGGCGGTGGAGGGAGGGCCCCAGCGGATGAGCCGCACGCTGGAGATCGTGCTGCTGACCGGACACCCGCTCTCCTGGTGGCACCGCCGCGCCCCGGCCGACGGGGAGGGTGCCGAAGGCGTCGTCGTGGTCCTGGAGCTGCCGCGCGCCGAAGTGGACCGGCGCATCGACGCCCGCGTGCCCCGGATGATCGAGCGGGGCCTCGTTGCCGAGGTGCGTGCCCTCCTCGAGCGGGGCTTCGGACCCGATGCACCCGGAATGAGCGCTACGGGGTATCGGGAGATCGCCCGTCATCTGGAGGGCGAATGCACGCTGGAGGAAGCGGTGGAGGAGATCCGCCGGAGCACGCGGCGCTACGCTCGCCGGCAGCTCACCTGGCTTCGCCACCAACTCCCCCCCAATGCGTGCCGCATCGACGCCGCAGCGCCGCTCGAGACGCAGGTGCGCCTGACGCTGAGGGCATGGGACGAGGCGGGAGGCGAACCCTCCGGCCCGAGGACGACGACCAGGGAGGAGCCTTCGTGAAGATCGGTATCACCTGCTATCCCACCTACGGTGGATCGGGCGCCGTCGCGACCGAGCTGGGGCTCCAGCTCGCCGACCGTGGCCACGAGGTACACTTCGTATCCTACGCCCAGCCGTTCCGACTGGGCCATTTCCGCGACCGGGTCTTCTTCCACGAGGTGGAGATGGAAGACTACCCGCTCTTCGAGCACCCTCCTTACACGTTGGCACTCGCGGTGGCCATCCACGATACCGCGCGCCGCGAGGGCCTCGACCTGGTCCACATGCACTACGCCATACCCCACGCTACGTCGGCGTGGATCGCGCGCGAGATGCTACAGGGCGAGAAGGACCTGAAGGTCGTCACGACCCTGCACGGCACGGATATCACGCTCATCGGGCTCCACCCCTCGTTCAACTCGATCACCGCGTTCTCCGTGATGCGCGCCCAGGGCATCACGGCGGTCTCGGAGTTCCTGCGGGAAGAGACGGTGCGTCATTTCGGCGTGCCGCGTGAACGGATCGAGGTGATCCCGAACTTCATCGACACCGAGGTCTGGCACCCCGGCAAGGAGCCTTGCCACCGCTCGACCCTGGCGCCCGAAGGCGAGAAGATCGTCATGCACGTCTCGAACTTCCGGCCCCTGAAGCGACTCGACCACGTCGTGGAGATCTTCCAGCGCATCCGGAAGCGGGTGCCCGCCCGGCTGGTCCTCGTGGGCGACGGGCCGGAGCGCCTCCACGCGGCCCAATGCGCCGAGGAGCTCGGCGTGCGGGATCACGTCATCTTCCTGGGCAAGCACGCATCGGTGGACGAACTGCTCGCCTGCGCCGATCTCTTCCTGCTCCCGTCCGAGACCGAGTCCTTCGGGTTGGCGGCGCTGGAGGCGATGGCCTGCGGTGCGCCGGTCGTAGCTTCCCGGGTGGGAGGGCTGCCGGACGTGGTGGAACACGGGACGTCGGGCTATCTGTTTCCCGTCGGCGCGGTGGACGAGATGGCGGAGGCGGGGGTGCGCATCCTCACGGACGAGGAGCACTGGAGCTCCCTCTCCGCGGAAGGGCGGCGCCTCGCGGTCGAGCGCTTTTCGGCGTCCGCGGTCGTTCCGATGTACGAGGACCACTATCGTCGGATTCTGAATGGAGAGATCGGGTGAGCGGCGGACCTCATCGTGCATGAGCTGACCTGGCTGCAGGCCGCTGTCCTGGGCGTCGTCGAGGGCATCACCGAATACCTGCCCATCAGCTCGACCGGCCATCTGATCCTGGCCAACGCGCTGCTCGGCCTGGATGCGCCCGCCTCCCGAAAGGCTGCGGTGGACGCCTTCGACGTCGTCATCCAGGGTGGGGCGATCCTGGCCGTGCTGGGCCTCTATCGGGTGCGTGTACGACGCATGATCGATGGTCTGTTCGGCCGGGATGCGGGCGGGCTGAAGCTCCTCGGCCTCCTGGTCGTCGCGTTCCTGCCCGCGGCGGTGCTGGGTCCGTTCCTGGACGACCCGATCGAGGAGCATCTGTTCAATCCGCCCGCCGTCGTGGCCGCGCTCGCGTTCTGGGGCGTGGTCATGATCTTCATCGGACGGTGGCAGCGGCGGCGCTTCCACGAGCCGGAGCCCGGCTCGCCGGAGGAGCCCGCGCACGGCGAGGGGTTCGTGGAGATCGAGGATCTCACCTGGAAACTCGCGCTGTTCATCGGGCTCATGCAGTGCCTCGCCATGTGGCCGGGCACGAGCCGGTCCATGATCACGATCGTCGCGGGGATGCTGGTCGGCATGAAGCCCAGGGCCTCCGCCGAGTTCAGCTTCCTGCTGGCGCTGCCGACGCTGGGCGGTGCCTGTGTCTTCAAGATCGCCAAGGACGTGCTGGGACCCGGACCCTCGGTCATGGCGCAGCTCGGAATCGGTCAGATGGCCGTCGGGATCCTCGTGGCGATGTTGGCTGCCGCCCTCGCGATCCGCTGGCTGGTTCACTATCTCAATCGCCATGGTCTGGCGGTGTTCGGGTGGTATCGGCTGGCGCTCAGCGCGGCGTTCGTGGTGTTGGCCATGGGCGGCTGGATCGCCATCGGCGGATAGGATGTGAGCATGTCGGTAGGACAGGATCTGGAGCTCGCTCGGGCGCGCCATGCGCTGGTGCGGGCGGCCCTCGCCGAGGACGTGGGCCGAGGCGACTGGACGACGCAGTGGACCGTGCCGTGCGACCGCCGCGAGTCCGCGGTGATCGTCGCCAAGGAATCCCTTGTCGTCGCGGGCATGGCGTGCGTGGAGGACGTCTTCGCGTCGGTGGACCCGGAGCTCGAGGTGGAGGTGCGCGCGCCGGACGGGACCGCGGCGGAGGCGGGTTGCGTACTGGCCCGGATCCGGGGCATTACCTGGTCGATCCTCACCGCCGAGCGCACGGCACTCAACTTCCTGGGCCACCTCTCGGGCATCGCGACGCTCACGCGCCGATTCGTCGACGCGGTCGGGGGCACGGGCGCTCGCATCGTGGACACACGGAAGACCACGCCCGGCTGGCGTCTGATCGAGAAGGCCGCGGTGCGCGCGGGCGGAGGCACGAACCACCGGATCGGCCTGTACGACATGATCCTCATCAAGGACAACCACGCGGATGCGGCGGGAGGTGTGGCCGCGGCTGTGGCGGAAGCCCGGGACTGGAACGACCTCGGGCTGCCGATGGAGGTGGAGGTCCGGACGCTGGACGAGCTGGACGCGGTGCTGCCGCTCGGTGTCGATCGGATTCTGCTCGACAACATGGATGCCCTCACCATGGAAGAGGCAGTCGCGCGCACACGCGCAGCGGGCGACGGACGGCCGCTCCTCGAGGCATCGGGAAACGTGACGCTGGCGACGGTCCGTACCGTCGCGGAGACCGGCGTCGACCTGATCAGCGTGGGCGCGCTCACGCATTCCGCGCCGTCCGCGGACGTGTCGCTCCGCCTCGAATCGCCGTGAGCCTGCTCACGCATTGGGAGGGCGAGCCCGTCGGGGTGCTGGCCGGACTCTGGGGAATCCCGCGCCTGGAGGTCCACGACCGCATCGCCTCGACCAACGACCGCATCCGCGACCTGGTCACGGAGGCGGCCCCTCCGTTCAGCGTGGTTCTGGCGGAGGAGCAGACCGCTGGCCGCGGCCGCAGCGGTCAGACCTGGCACGACTCGCCGGGCGACAGTCTGCTGTTTTCGATGTTGCTGCCCCGATCCGGTGCCGTACCCCTCTATCTGCCGGTGCTCGTAGGACTCGCCGCAGCGAGGGCCGTCGAGCGGGCTGCGACCGGGCTTCGGGTCGGGGTCAAGTGGCCGAACGACCTGGTCGTGAACGACCGGAAGGCTGGCGGTATCCTGTGCGAAAGCACGAGTGGCGGGGTCGTGGCGGGGGTGGGCATCAACGTCCGCCAAAGGCCGGGCAGCTTTCCGGAGGAGATCCGGCCTCGCGCCGTCTCCCTCGAGACGGCCGCGGGTGCGAGGGTCTCTCGCCGTACGCTCGCGGGATCGCTCGCCGGCGAGCTGATGCGGCTCTGGCGCCCGACCTCGTCGGCCGCGCTGCCGCATGAGGCGCACCTCGAGTTGGAGTCTCGGGACGCCCTGCGCGGCAGAGCAGTGGACACCGTACAGGAGGGGCGGGGAACGGCGCGGGGCATCGCGCCGGACGGCGCCCTGGTTCTGGAGCGCCCCGACGGATCCCTGACCCGTGTGGTGGCGGGCAGCGTCAGGGCCGTATGATCAGGGCCCAGGGGGCGAACTCAGAGGGGAAGTCACCGAAGAAGGGGGATCACCATGCAGCTCGTCGTGGATGTCGGGAACACGGAGACCGTCGTGGGCCTCTCTCCGTCTCCCAGGAAGGTCACCGCGCACTGGCGGATCAGCTCGGTGGCGACCCGAACGGTGGACGAGACCGTCGTGTTGCTGCGGGCCTTGCTCGCCGGATCCGACGAGGGCGCCGAGCCGCTCGCCCGAGGTGTCATCGGCTCGGTGGTTCCTGCGGCCACCGCGGTGTGGGTGGAGACGCTGGAGCGAATGGTGGACGGTCCGGTGTTGAGCATCGGGCCTTCGTCACCGCTTCCGATCCGGCTGGACGTCGAGGAGCCCCTGACGGTGGGTGCGGACCGGATCGTCAACACGCTCGCCGCCTGCGAGCTGTACGGCCACGACACCATCGCCGTTGATCTGGGCACGGCCACCACGTTCGACTGTATCTCGGCGGACGGGGTCTTTCTGGGTGGCGTCATCTCCCCGGGGCTCTCGGCCGGGCTGGACTGGCTGGGCAAGCGCACGGCCAAGCTGCCGCGCGTGGAGTTGCAGCCGCCCCCGACAGTCATCGGTCGGAGGACCGAGACGTGCATGCAGAGCGGAGTGTTCTACTCCGCGCTCGACGCCATCGACAGCCTGGTTGGCAGGATCAAGCAGGAGTGGAAGCGGCCGGACGCGTTCGTCGTGGCGACAGGGGGCTTCGCCAGCGTGCTCGGCCCCCACCTCACGACGGTGGATCGGATCGAACCCTTGCTCACCCTCCTGGGGCTCGCGCTCGCGGGCGAGCGCATCGGCGATGGCGAGTGAGCCGACGACGGGTGTCGTGGGGACCCTCCCCGGGGCTACATTGGACGCTCTCCGGAGCCACTGCGCTTCGGTCAAGGGGCCGCAGGCCCTGGCGCGGCTCGCTCCACGACGCGGACGAGCTCCTGGAAAGAAGAACGCGGAGTTGCCCCGACGATGACGCTCTCACCGGTGTTTCGCTCCGAGGCCTCGGTGCGCCTCCTCGCCGAGCAGGGAGTCTGGAGCCGCCTCGCTCCGGACATCGAGGCGCAGGCCCGTGCCGTTCGCGCGCTCTACCAGGACCTTCAGGAGATCATCGGGCCGGATTTCCTGGCTCCGGATCCCGTCGTCCCGCAGCCCGGTGAAGCGGCCGGGACCGAAGGGCTGCAGTTCCTCCAGGAGTACTTCTTCCTCATCCTCTTCCGCTCGATCTTCGGCTCGCTGGGTGTGTCCGGAGCCCGGCTCGATCTCTACACCGAGCTGAACTTCTGCATCAAGGGTACGATCACGGCGGCGGACAACCTCTTCGACGACCAGGAGAAGAGCCTTCTCCCGCTCGCTCCCGTCACGGGGGCGCGTTTCATGTCCATCCTCCAGCTGATGTGCTTCGAGCGCCTCCTTCGCCGCGTGCTCGACCGGGGAGAGGAGGCCTGCGGGGTGAGTGCCGCCCAACGCGACGCCATTCAGCGCTCGCTGCTGGACCGGATGGCGTCGATCGGAACGCTCGAGGGCTCCGAGGAGGGCGGCGTCGACGAGATTCCTTCACCCGAGGCGATGCTGGAGCGGGTGCACCGGGTCCGCGGCGGGGCCTTGTTCGCCTTGGCGTTCGCCGCGCCGTCGGTACTCGAGACCGGTGAGGTGGCCCAACGGATCGCGGAGGCGGAGCCGGCGGTGGCTCGCCTCGGCACCGCGTTCCAGATCGTGGACGACCTGACGGACTTCGAGTTCGATCTCGGTCGGCGCAGCCACAACCTGCTCGCCTCGCGCATCCACCACCACGGAACACCCGAGGAGCGCGCCCAACTCCAGCGCTTCTGGAGCGGAGCTCCGGTGGAGCAGGGGTTGGTGGAAAGCCTCTTCCGGGAATCGGCGCGAGCGGTACTCGAGCTCGCCTACGAGGAGGCGCGCGCTTCCTTCCGCACGCTCACGGCCCTCGGGCACTGGTTCGACGCCCGGCTGGCGGATCAGGTGGTCCACGCGATCGTGGGCCTGGACGGCGTAGCGCGCATGGAGGCGCTCACCACGGCCGAGTGACCGCTGGTCTGATTTTCGTCCGGCTGCGGGCCAAGACGTGGGCGCCCATCGTTGCTTCCCATTGACATCCTTCCCGGCAGAACCAGATTACGGCGTATCGTTAGCACTCAACGAACGAGAGTGCTAACACAAGGGACGACGTTGGTCGATTTTTTTTTCTACAGGAGGAAGGCTCGATGGCCAAGAAAGCCGCCGTCAAGATCCAGCCGTTGGCGGATCGTGTCGTGGTAAAACCCACGGACGAGGCCGAGCAGATGCGGGGTGGCCTCTACATCCCGGACACCGCGAAGGAGAAGCCCCAGCAGGGTGAAGTGGTCGCGGTTGGTCCCGGCAAGCTGTCCGACGAGGGGACTCGCCTGGACATGGACGTGAAGGTCGGCGACAAGGTGCTCTACGGGAAGTACAGCGGCACTGACGTCACGCTCGACGGAGAGGAGTATCTCATCGTCCGCGAGTCCGACATCCTCGCAATCCTCTGACGCCCAAGAACGCATATCGACGTCATCGCAAGAGATTAAGGAGATCATAAGAATGGCAGCGAAAGAGCTCGAGTTCGACGTCGAGGCGCGTGCGCGCCTCAAGGCGGGGGTCGACAAGCTCGCCCGCACGGTGAAGGTGACCCTCGGGCCCAAGGGGAGGAACGTGGTCCTCGACCGGAAGTTCGGCTCTCCGACCGTGACCAAGGACGGCGTGTCCGTGGCCAAGGAGATCGAGCTGGAGGACCCCGTGGAGAACATGGGTGCCCAGATGGTCAAGGAGGTCGCCACCAAGACCTCCGACGTAGCCGGCGACGGCACGACCACCGCTACGGTGCTCGCCCAGGCGATCTTCGGGGAGGGCCTGAAGAACGTCACCGCCGGCACCAACCCCATGGGCATCCGCCGCGGCATCGACGAGGGCGTGACCGCCGTGATCGCGGAGTTGCGCAGGCTCTCCACGGACACCAAAGGCAAGAAGGAGATCGCCCAGGTCGGCGCCATCTCGGCCAACAACAACCATGAGATCGGCGACCTGATCGCCGACGCCATGGAGAAGGTGGGCAAGGACGGCGTCATCACCGTGGAGGAGGCGCGTGGCCTCGAGACGACGCTCGAGACCGTGGACGGGATGCAGTTCGACCGCGGCTACCTCTCGCCGTACTTCGTGACCGATCCGGAGCGGATGGAAGCCGTCCTGGATGAGCCGATGATTCTCATCCACGACAAGAAGATCAGCTCCATGAAGGACCTGCTCCCGATCCTCGAGAAGGTCGCTCAGATGGGCAAGCCCCTTCTGATTATCGCCGAGGACGTCGAGGGCGAGGCGCTGGCAACGCTCGTGGTCAACAAGCTGCGCGGGACGTTGAAGGTCGCGGCCGTGAAGGCTCCGGGCTTCGGCGACCGTCGGAAGGCCATGCTCCAGGACATCGCGATCCTGACCGGTGGCCAGGTGATCTCGGAGGAGGTCGGATTCAAGCTCGAGAACGCCGTCGTGAACGATCTCGGCAGCGCCAAGCGCGTCGTGATCGACAAGGACAACACCACGATCATCGACGGCGCGGGTGACCAGGACAACATCAAGGGCCGGATCGAGGAGATCCGGGTCTCGATCGACAAGTCCACGTCCGACTACGACAGCGAGAAGCTCCAGGAGCGGTTGGCCAAGTTGGCCGGCGGCGTGGCCGTCATCAACGTGGGCGCCGCGACCGAGACCGAGATGAAGGAGAAGAAGGCTCTGGTCGAGGACGCGCTCCACGCGACCCGTGCGGCCGTGGAGGAGGGCATCGTGCCCGGTGGTGGCGTCGCGCTGCTCCGCTCGCAGACCGCCCTGGACAAGGTGAAGCTCGACCGCGAGGACGAGCGCATCGGCATCCAGATCCTGCGGCGGGCGCTCGAGCACCCCATCCGCCAGATTGCGACCAACGCGGGTGTGGAGGGCAGCATCGTCGTTGAGAAGGTGCGTGCCAACAAGAGCGCGACCTTCGGCTACAACGCTCAGACCGACACCTACGAAGACCTGGTGGAAGCCGGCGTGATCGACCCGACCAAGGTCGTGCGCACCGCGCTGCAGAATGCCGCGTCGATCGCGGGCCTGCTGCTCACGACCGAGGCCGTGGTCGTGGAGGAACCGGAGGACGAGAAGGCGCCGGCGATGCCCGGCGGCGGCATGGGCGGCATGTACTGATCTGATTTGCGACGCGCATGTTGCGCGTCGCAAATCTCGGCCGGCGGATTTCCGAAACCGGCTGGGCGGTCCTCGCGGACCTGCCATGTGCCGGTTTCGGAAATCCGCCTCGACAGCGACATCCTGCGGACGTCGCCGTCGGGAGCTTCACGTGGGCCCGGGCACCTTCGGGTGGCCGGGCCTTCGCGTTCGCGCGGGATCAACGGCGTCCGGGGGCTCGACCGTTGCGCTCCGGCCGAGAGATACGCTACTTGAGGACGGGTCTCATGCCCACCTACCCGGAATATGACCACGGACTCGATCCCGCACGGCCCGGCCCCACCACGCCGAGCGCTCGGCACGCTCGGAGAGCGAGCGGCCTCACCCGCGTTCGTGGGCATGTGCGTCGTCCTGGTCCTGGCGGCCTGTACGGACCTGGGCCCGGGAGCCCCGGGCACCGACAACGGCCCCCGGATCGTGTGGACCCAGGTCTCGGCCGGCTCCGATTTCACCTGCGGGCTCTCGGAAAACGGCGCGGCCTACTGCTGGGGTCTCGGCAGCGACGGGCAGCTCGGAGCGGGTGATTCCTGCGTCGGTCTGCTCGACTGCGAGCAGGGGCGGGGCCATTCGGTGCTGCCGGTCGCCGTAGCGGGCGGGTACCGGTTCACGACCATTGCCGCGGGCTGGTACCACGCATGTGGACTGACCGAGACGGGACAAGCCTACTGCTGGGGTGCGGGCTACAACGGCCAGCTCGGCAACGGCCTGGGCCTCAGCTCGGTGGTGCCGGTGCTGGTCTCGGGAGGCCATCGGTTCCGCTCCATCTCCGCCGGATGGTACCACGTGTGTGCCGTGGACCTGGAGGGCGCGGCCTACTGCTGGGGCGCGGGCTACGCGGGCCAGCTCGGGAACGGAGGCTACGTGGACGCTCCGATTCCGACCAGGGTGCAGGGAGGGCACGTGTTCACCTCGATCTCGGCCGGCGCACACACCTGTGGGGTCACCGAGGACCGCGCCATCTACTGCTGGGGTGCGGGCAACTTCGGCCAACTGGGCCACGGCTCCGAGGAGACGTCTCCGATTCCCGTGCGAGTCGTGGGAGCCCATGATTTCATCTCGGTATCCGCCGGCGACACGAGCACCTGTGGGCTCGTCGTGGACGGCACGGTCCTCTGTTGGGGCGATGGATCCCACGGACAGCTCGGCGGCAACTCCGGGACCTCCTCCCCGATCCCGGTCGTGGTGTCCGGCCCGCTGCGCTTCACGTCGGTCTCGGTGGAGTCCCACTCCTGTGGCACCACGACCGAAGCCATGGCCTACTGCTGGGGGAGCGGCATCTACGACGCCCTGCCGGGGGGCGTCACCGGCCCGGGTCCGGTCGCGCCCGAGCTGCGGTTCAACAGCATCTCCGTGGGTGTGGCCCACGTTTGCGCGGTGACGCCCCAGGGCGTCGCCTACTGCTGGGGCGACAACGGCTCCGGCGCGGTCGGCAACGGCCGCACGAGCTTCCAGCCCGAGCCTTCCCGGGTGCTGCCTCCCGCCGGTCTTCAGGTCACAGACTGACCGTTCGCGGGCGGGACGTTGTTGTCGTGGTTGCCCGAGCTGGATACCCCGACCTTGAAGAAGTCCGGGTAGACGAGCATGGCGGCTGTGGACATGAAGCCGCCCCCCCTGAAGGGAGTACGCGGTGGTGCACCTCGTGAAATGGCCGACGCTCTTCGCACTCGTGGCTCTCGAGGCGTGCGCTGCAGCCAGGGAGCCCCCTGCCACCTGGTCCGATCCCATGACGGGGATCTCCTTCGTGCTCGTTCGGCCCGGAGACTTCCTCATGGGACTCTCGCCGGACGAGCCGTCGGACCTTCGCCCGGCGCCGCCCCATCGGGTTCGTCTCACGACTCCGTTGTACTTCGCTCGGACCGAGGTGACGGAGGGCGCGTGGCGAAAGGTGATGGGGACCTCTCCGAGCCACTTCGCGAGTTGCGGAGACGACTGTCCGGTCGAACAGGTCTCCTGGTTCGACGTACAGGAGTTCCTGAGGCGCCTCAACGGCGCCGAGCCGGGCGAGCGCTTCCGTCTGCCGACGGAGGCGGAATGGGAGTACGCCTGCCGGGCCGGCACGACGACCCGCTACGCGCAGGGAGACACCCTGCGCCCCGAGGACGCCAACTTCGACGGCCGCATCCCGTTCGATGGCGTGGTGTTCGACTACTTTCCGGGCCGCACTATGCCGGTCGCTTCCTTTCCGCCGAATGCCTGGGGACTCTTCGACCTCGAGGGCAACGTCTGGGAATGGACCCGCGACGACTACTGCCCCTATCCGCCCGGATCCGGGGTGGACCCGCGGGCTTCCTGCGACACCGACACGGTCGTGATCCGCGGAGGAAGCTGGTACTTCAGCGCCAACGCCGCACGCTGCGGACGGCGCTACCTCCACGCCAGGGAGGATTCCGGGTTCAGCCTCGGATTCAGGTTGGTGAGGGAGCCGCCGGTGGATCCCGACGAGGCGCGCCGGGACGCCCATTGACCTTCGTCCGGCTGGTGCCTAGCCTTCGGCCACATTCTTCGGCCTGGAGAGGGACCGCGATGTACCTGCGCGGAACGACCGACACGACTACGAGGACCACCGTCCGGACGACCGGTCGCGGGGCCCGGCGCGTCGGTTAGGCTGAACGGAGACCGAATGCGAGGCGCGGCCCCCGGACACTCGGGGACCGCGCCTTCTTGCTTGATCCCCGGGCTGGCGGTACCGAACCTCCACGGAACGGGTCGTCGCATGAGGGGTGCATGGCCCCGGGCGGAGGCCTGGCAGACCCGAACAGACGAGAATCATGTCCAGCGAACAGATCGGCATCACTCTTCCCGACGGCA
Source organism: uncultured Gemmatimonadales bacterium (assembly GCA_963751265.1). Classification (GTDB taxonomy): domain Bacteria; phylum Gemmatimonadota; class Gemmatimonadetes; order Longimicrobiales; family Gaopeijiaceae; genus SZUA-318. The sequence goes on from CAVVTU010000021.1 coordinate 348,643, forward strand.
CGGTCCTCGAGCTCCCCAGGGGCTCGACGGCCGGTGACGTCGCCGCGTCCATCGGCCCGGGCCTCGCGAAGGCGGCGCTCGCCGCGGTGGTGAACGGCGAAACCGTCGACCTCCTGACGCCGCTGGAGTCCGACGCGGAGATCCGCATTCTGACCGAGAGGGACTCCGAAGCCCTGCAGGTCCTGCGTCACTCGGCGGCGCACATCCTCGCCACGGCTGTGCGCGCCCTGCGCCCGGGCGCGGGAATCGGGTTCGGCCCGGCCATCGACGATGGCTTCTACTACGACTTCGACGTGGCCGAGCCCTTCACGCCGGAAGATCTGGAGTCGTTCGAGGCGAAGATGCGGGAGGTTGTCGCGGCCGACTATCCGTTCGATCGACGGCGCGTCACCAAGGACGAGGCGCGCGCGCTCTTCTCGGACGACCCGCTCAAGCTCGAGAGACTGGAGGAGTTCGCGGACGACGAGGTCATCACGGTCTATAGCGACGGCCCGTTCCTCGACCTCTGCCGGGGGCCGCACGTGCCCAGCACGGGCCGCATCAAGCACTTCAAGCTCCTCTCGGGAGCCGGCGCCTACTGGCGGGGGGACGAGCGCCGCCAGATGCTGCAGCGCATCTACGGGACCGCGTTCTTCAAGAAGGAAGACCTGGAGGCCCACCTGCACATGCTCGAGGAGGCCAGAAGGCGGGACCACCGCGTGCTGGGACGATCCCTCGACCTCTTCCAGTTCTTCCCGGTCTCTCCGGGCGCGGCGTTCTGGACTCCGCGAGGAACGGCGCTCTACAACACGCTCGAGCGGTTCGTCCGGGAGCGGCAGCGCGACGACTTCCTCGAGATCAAGACCCCGCTCCTCTACACGAAGCGCCTGTGGGAGCAGTCCGGACACTGGGGCAAGTACCGCGAGAACATGTTCCTCGTGCTCGACGACGAGACCGCGGAACACGACATCTCTCTGAAGCCGATGAACTGCCCCTCGCACCACCTCTACTACGCGTCGACGACACACTCGTATCGCGAGCTGCCTCTGCGCTACGCCACGCTGGACGTGCTGCACCGCAACGAGCTGTCGGGGGCGCTGTCGGGGCTGACGCGGGTGCGCCAGTTCGCGCAGGACGACTGTCACATCTACCTGCGGGAAGATCAGATCACCGAGGAAGTGAAGTTCCTCATGGACTTCATCCTCGGCCACTACGACGCGTTCGGTCTGACCTCGGCGCTCAAGTTCGCGACGCGTCCCGCGCAGCGCATCGGGAGCGACGAGCAGTGGGACGAGGCGGAGCGCGCGCTCCGGGAGGCGCTGGAAGCCACCGGCCGGGAGTACGAGGTGGAGCCCGGAGACGGGGCCTTCTACGGGCCCAAGATCGACTTCCACGTCACCGATTCGCTCGGCCGCCAGTGGCAGCTGGGCACCATCCAGCTCGACTACAACGCGCCCGAGCGTTTCGACCTGGAGTACGTGGGAGAGGACAACACGACGCACCGGCCCGTGGTGATCCATCGAGCGGTGTGTGGGTCGTTCGAGCGCTTCATCGCCATCCTCATCGAGCACTACGCCGGGGCGTTTCCGACCTGGCTGGCTCCCGAGCAGGTGCGGGTGCTGCCGGTGTCCGAGCAATGGGAAGCCAGCGCGGCCGCGCTGACGGCCGACCTGCGCGCCGCGGGCGTGCGCACGAGCCTCGAGAGCAGGGAGACGCTCGGCTACCGCATCCGCGCGGCCGAATCCATGAAGATCCCCTACATGGCGGTCGTCGGCGAGCGCGAAGCCGCCGACGGCACGGTGGCCGTGCGTCGCCGGGGGGCGGGCAAGAAGCAGGAGGTCATGGACCGGAGCCGCTTCGTCGAGCTCGTGGTGGACGAGATCGAGCGCCGGGCCCTCGGGTGAAGCCAGAAGAGGGGAACATGCCAGCCGTGGGTCGCCTCGGGCGGCGACGTCGGCGGATCCTGGGCCGTTGACGAGGCGTCCGCCATCGGCCATCTTGGACGATCACCGTACGAGGGTGAAACAGAACCGGAAGTGAGCCGCTGGACCGGCGGCTCCACCTTCGGGGTCCCGGGAGGGGTTCCCAAGAGGGTCGCGAGGGTCGAAGGCCGGTAGCTGTTTCCGGTCGCTCACCCCGGTCGCGGCCCGAGATGCATCTCGGGCCGTTCGTGTAGTACGCGGGACCGGGGCTTCTCTCCCCGTCCGGTGAACGGACTCCAACGGAGGAAGGTGAGATCAGCGACAAGCGAGTTCGCGTCAACGAGCAGATCCGGATCAGCCCGATTCGCCTGATCCAGGACGATGGCGAGCAGATCGGCATCGTTTCCATCGACGAAGCCCGTGTTCGGGCCGGCGAGCGGGGGATGGATCTGGTCGAGGTGGCGCCGGAGGCCCGGCCGCCCGTGGTCAAGATGATGGACTACGGGAAGTTCAAGTACGAAGCGGCGCGGGCAGCCCGCGAGGCGCGGAAGAAACAGCACACGATCCAGGTCAAGGAAGTGAAGTTCAGACCGGGAATCGAGGAGCACGACTACGAGTTCAAGATCCGCCACGCCCGCCGGTTCCTGGACGAAGGCAACAAGGTCAAGCTGACCATGATGTTCCGGGGCGTCAGGTCACGCATCCGGAGTTGGGACTCGAGGTCCTGAGTCGCGCGTGACCGAAGACCTCCAGGACGTGGCCAAGGTGGAATCACAACCGAGCTTCGAGGGACGGACCATGTCGATGGTCCTGGCCCCTCTGAAGATGAAGTAGGTCCCGGACCGAAGACCCCGGGGCCGAGAGCCTCCGGGGAGAAGGGAGACAACATGCCCAAGATGAAGACCCACAGGGGTGCGGCAAAGCGCCTGAAGAAGACCGCCACCGGTAAGGTGAAGCGGCACAAGGCGAACAAGAGCCACATCCTCACGAAGAAGACGACCAAGCGGAAGCGCCACCTGCGCAAGTCGAAGCTGGTTTCCAAGGCCGACTCCAAGCGCATCGAGCGCCTTCTCCCGTACGGCGGGTAAGGAGGAGACCCAATGCCTCGTTCCACATCCGCCTCAGCGCGGAACAAGCGCAAGAAGAAGATCTTCAAGGCCGCCAAGGGCTACTTCGGAGGCCGAAAGAACCTCTACCGCACAGCCAAGGACGCGGTGGAGAAGGGCTGGGAGCACGCGTACCGGGACCGCAAGAAGAAGAAGCGGAACTTCCGGAAGCTCTGGATCACACGGATCAATGCCGCGGTCCGGGAGCGCGACATGTCGTACTCTCGATTTATCAGCGGCCTCAAGGAGATCGGCGTCGAGCTCGACCGCAAGGCGCTCGCCGATCTCGCCGTGCGGAGCCCCGAGGCCTTCACCGCTCTCGTGGACCGAGCCCGGGAAGGGCTGGCCTCTCGAGCGGGCTGAGCTTCTTCTCCCTTCCTGAGCAGGGCCCCAGCGGGCGCCGTGGCCAGGACCGGCCACGGCGCCCCGTGGGGTGATCCGGACCCATGAGCGACACCAATCCGATCGAGGCGCTGCGCGCCCTCGAGGGCGAGGCGCTGGCCGCGGTGGAGGCCGCGGGCGATTCCCACGCCCTGGAAGAAGCGCGCGTGCGCTACCTGGGCCGCAGGGATGGGCAGATCTCGCTCATCCTCCGGGGCCTCGGGAACCTGCCCCCGGATGAGCGACCCGCCGTCGGTCAGGAGGCGAACCGGGTCAAGCAAGTCGTCCAGGCGGCGCTCGAGGCCCGGGAACAGGCGCTGAGCCGTCCCGACGTGAGCGGAGGGGACGATCTGACCCTGCCGGGGCGCGAGCGCTGGAAGGGCGCGCTGCACCCCGTGAGCCAGGTGATCGAGGAGATCTGGGGCATCTTCCGCGACCTCGGCTTCGCACGCGTGCGCGGCCCTGAGGCGGAAACGGAGTGGTACAACTTCGAAGCCCTCAACACCCCGCTCGACCACCCGGCCGCAGACGAGCAGGACACGCTCTACCTGGCGGATTCCGTCCTGCTGCGAAGCCATACCTCTCCGGTGCAGATGCGCACGATGGAGGCCCACGAGCCCCCCATCCGTATCATTGCGCCCGGTTGGGTCTACAGGCGTGATACCTACGACGCCACGCACACGCCCGCCTTTCTCCAGATCGAGGGACTCGTCGTCGACGAGGGCATCACCTTCATCGACTTCAAGGCTACGCTGGCCGAGTTCGCTCGGCGCTTCTGGGGGCCCGGCACCCGCGTCCGGTTTCGTCCTTCGTTCTTCCCGTTCACGGAACCAAGCGCGGAGGTGGACGTGAAGCGGACGATCGTGCGGGCCGATGGCACGCAGCGAAGAGACCGAGTGGCTCGAGATCATGGGTGCCGGCATGGTCGATCCCGCCGTGCTGGAGAATGCCGGCTACGACGCCGAACGCTACACCGGCTTCGCTTTCGGGATGGGGCCGGGGCGCATCGCAATGCTCAAGCACGGCGTCGACGACCTGCGCACCTTCTTCGAGAATGACATCCGCTTCCTCACCCAGTTCGTCCAATGAAGGCTTCCTGTCGCTGGCTCGCGGATCTCGTGCCCGGACTCGACCTCGAGCCCGAGGCGCTGGCCGAGCACCTGGCCCTGCGGGGGGCCCCGGTCGAAGACATGAGCGCCCTGGGCGACGGCCTCGGCGACGTGGTCGTGGCGCGCGTGCTGACGGCCGGTCCGCATCCCAACGCCGACCGGCTCTCGCTCTGTACCGTTGATGCCGGCTCGGGCACGGTACAGGTCGTGTGTGGCGCTCCCAACGTGCGCGCCGACCATTGGTATCCGTTCGTTCCGGTCGGCGCGACTCTGCCCGGAGATTTTCGGATAAAGAAGGCCAAGATCCGCGGAGAGTACTCGGAAGGGATGCTCTGCTCGCCCAAGGAGCTGGGGCTGGGCACCGACCACTCCGGTCTCCTCGAGCTCCATGGTGACTTCGCGCCCGGCGAGCCCTTCGTGAGGGCGCTCGGACTCGACGACGTGACGATGGACGTCGAGATCACGGCCAACCGGGGCGATCTCCTGAGCCACGTGGGCGTTGCCCGGGAGCTCGCGACCCTCGGCAAGGGCGTGGTGAGCCTGCCCGACATCCCCGGCGACCCTCACGTGGTGCCTTCGTACTCAGAAGGCGCCCCGGAGGTGCGCGCCGGCTCCGTCTCGATCCGGATCGACGACCCGGACCTCTGCTCCCGGTATCTGGGAGCCGTGATCCGCGGCGTCGAGATCGGCCCTTCGCCGGCCTGGCTGCAGGCCCGCCTGCGAGGCGCGGGAGCCCGGCCGATCAACAATGTGGTAGACGCGACCAACTACGTCATGCTCGAGCTGGGTCAACCCCTGCACGCGTTCGACCTCGCCAAGCTGGAAGGCTCGTCGATCGTCGTGAGGCGACCCGCCGACGCCGAGAAGCGCTTCACGACCCTCGACGGCGAGGAGCGCGAGCTCACTCCGGACATGCTCATGATCTGCGACGCACGAAAGCCCGTCGCGATCGCGGGCGTCATGGGAGGCCTCCACTCCGAGGTCGATGAAAGCACGACGGACGTCCTGCTCGAGTGCGCGCTCTTCTCGCCGCCCTCGATCCGCTCGACCCGCCGGGCGCTGGCGATGTCGACGGATGCCTCGTACCGATTCGAGCGCGGCGTGGATCCCGAGGGGATGCGCGCGGCCGTGGAACGCGCGATCGCCCTGATCCTCGTCACGTCCGGGGGCGTCGTGGACGGGCCGGTGCTCGACGTCCGTCCGGGCTTGTTCGATGCGGCGACGGTCGCGCTGCGCCTGTCACGTATCGAGGCGGTCCTCGGCGTGCCGATCGGGGCGGCTCGGGTTCGTGATCTTCTGGAGCCGCTCGGTTTCGCGGTGACGGGCGAGGCGGACGGGGCGCTCCTGATCCGCGTCCCGGGCTTCCGCAGTTACGACGTGACCCGGGAGATCGACCTCATCGAGGAAGTAGCCCGAACCCACGGATACGACCGCTTCCCGGAGGAGCTAGGCCCCTATCGGTCCGGAACCGTCCCGGACGATCCCATGTGCGAGCTGGAAGACGACCTGCGCCGCCTCCTGGCCGCGGCCGGTTTCTTCGAAGCCCACACCCCGGCGTTCGTGCCCGAGGGCGAGGGAGGCGTGCTCGTCTCCAATCCGCTGAACACACGGGAGCCGTACGTGCGGCGAGCGCTCCTCCCGTCGCTCCTGCGCCGTGTCGAGTACAACCTTGCACGGGGCAACCGCGACGTGCGCCTCTTCGAAATCGGGACGTCGTTCCGCAAGTCGGGATCGGGCGAGGCACCCAGGGAAGAGAACCATCTCGCGGTGGTGATGACCGGCAGGAAGGAGCCACCGCACTGGTCCAGGCCCGACGAGGCAATCTCCGTGTGGGATCTCAAGGGCATGCTCGGTGAGTTGGGCCGAGCGGCACTTCGGGGCCCGGTGACATTGCACCCGGACCCCCGACCGGCCGCGCCGTACGACGGCACCGCCGCGTTCAGGGTGCACGATGGCGAGGGGCTGTCGATGGGCTCGGGCGGTCGCATCAGGCCCGGAGTCGTCGACGCCCCGGTCTGGGCCGGAGAGGTGTGGGCCCTCGAGCTCACGCTGCCCGCACGGGTCCCGGCGGCTCCCGTCCCCGTCTATCAGCCTCCGCCACAGTTTCCGGCGGTGGAGAGAGACCTCGCCCTCGTCACTCCCGACGGCATGCCTGCGGCAGAAGTGCAGGAGTTCCTCCGCGGGGGCGCCGGCGACCTTCTGGAAACGGTGGAGCTGTTCGATCTTTATAGGGGACGCGGTATCCCGGAGGGAACGCGGTCGATCGCGTTCCGCTTGCGTTTCCGCGCGCCGGACCGGACCCTGAAGGACAAGGAGGTCGACCGGACGGTCGAGGCGGTGCTCGGACGGCTGAAGGAGGAGTTGGGTGTCGAAGCCCGAAGCTGAGGTCGAACAGCCGGATCGCGCCGCGCTCAAGGAGCTCGAGAACGCGGTCGGAGAAGCCCTGGACCGGATGCAGGAGCTCCGGACCCGAGCCTCGCACGCCGAGGGAACGAGTGCGGAGCTCTCGGAGATGTTGAAGCGCTTCACGGGGGACGAGGGCGAAGCGGGCCGGCTGCTGACCCGCCTGCGCACCCTGGAAGCCGAGAACGCCGAGCTCCGGGACCGGGTCCAGAAGGGACGCGAAGGGGTGGAGCGACTGCTGGCGAAAATCCGGTTCCTGGAGGAGCAGCGATGAGTACCGACATGGCATCGGTGACCGTGCGCATCGCCGGGGAGGAGCACACGATCCGAGCCAACGCGGCGCCGGAGTATACGAAGCTGTGCGCTCGCCTCGTCGATGATCGAATCCATGAAATCCGTACGAAGTCCGGTCTCATCGAGGGCCACAAGGCCGCGATTCTCGCGGCCCTTTCGATCGCCGACGAGTGCTTCCAGGCCCGCGACGAGCTGGAACGCGTCCGCAAGGAGATCGCGTCGCGGGCCACCAACCTTACCCGGCGGATCGAAGCCGAGCTGGGACCCTCGACGTCGGAGAGCGAACGCTAGGGGCGCTCGGCGCCTGCCCCTCCACAGCAGCCTCCCCGCGGGCCCTCCGGCTTGCTTTTGGACACCCCTAACTTCTATTCTCTCATCGGCATAGAGAGCCCTTCCGCTCCGGTGGACCCGGAGGGTGGGTCTTTCAACTCGCCCACCTTCGGCTTTACGCCCAAAGCCGATTTTGGAGTCGATACATGGTATCCCCGCTGGTCATTACGCTGGCGGCGGCGGTCGTTGGGTTTGTGCTGGGAGGCTTGGTCGGCGCGTCCATTGCGCGAGGTCGGGAACGAAAACGCCGCGAGCTGGAACGAGCAGAGGCCCAGGACGAAGCCGCCCGTATCCTGAAACGGGCCCAGGAGGAATCGGAAAACCTCCGCAAAGCCGGCGAGCTGGCCGGACGCGAGGAGGGTTTCCGTCTCCGGGAGGCCTGGGAGAAGGAAGAGGGCCGTCGGCGCGAAGAGGCCGAACGAGCCGAACGTCGTCTCGAGGAGCGCTCCGACGCGCTCGACCGGCAGTTCGAGCGCCTGAGCGAACGAGAGGAGGAGTTGGAGAGCCGCGTCCTCGAGGTCGATCGGCGTCACGAGGCCCTGGCCGAAGAGACGAGTCGCGTCGCCAAGGAACGGGAGGAGGCGCGCCAACGCCTCCAGGAGCTCGCGGGCATGTCCGCACGCGAGGCGAAAGAGAAGCTCATCGAGGACCTCCAGGACGAAGCCCGGGCCGACGCGGCGAACGCCTTGCGTGAGATCCGGGAGCAGGCACAGCGTGACGCGGACCGCGAAGCCAAGAAGATCATCGGGCTCGCCATTCAGCGCCTCGCGGCCGACCACACGGCCGAGACCACGGTGTCCGTCGTCCAGCTTCCTTCCGACGAGATGAAGGGACGCATCATCGGACGCGAAGGTCGCAACATTCGGGCCTTCGAGCAGGCGACCGGTGTGGACGTCATCATCGACGATACGCCGGAGGCGGTGGTGCTCTCCGCCTTCGATCCGGTGCGGCGTGAGGCGGCCCGCATCGCGCTCGAGCGTCTCATCGAGGACGGACGCATCCATCCGGGGCGCATCGAGGAGATGGTGGAGAAGGCGAGCGCCGAGGTCGAGAAGAGCATGGTGCAGGCTGCCGAGGAGGTCCTGTACGAGCTCGGAATCCACAACGTGCACCCGGAGATCGTCAAGACGCTCGGCCGGCTCCGCTTCCGTACCTCGTACGGCCAGAACCAGCTCCAGCACGCCAAGGAGGTTGCCCTCCTCGCCGGCAACATGGCCGCCGAGATGGGCCTCGACGTCCAGGGGGTCAAGCGCGCCGGGGTGCTGCACGACGTGGGCAAGGGAATGACCCACGAGCACGAGGGTACGCACGTCGAGCTGGGCTATCGCCTGTGCAAGAAGCACAACGAGTGCGACGCTCGTACTCAACGCGATCCGGGCGCACCACGACGAGGAGCCCCACTTCTTCGCGGAGACCTTCCTGGTCACGGCTGCCGACGCCATCAGCGGCTCCCGTCCGGGCGCGCGTCGCGAGATGTTCGAGGGCTACGTCAAGCGCCTCGAGCGGCTCGAGGAGATCGCCATGGAGCATCCGGGCGTCGAGCGATGCTTCGCCATCCAGGCGGGCCGCGAGCTCCGGATCATGGTGCAGCCCGAGCAGGTCGACGACGGACAGATGGCCCAGATTTCCGAAGCCGTGGCTCGACGCATCGAAGGAGAGCTCCAGTACCCGGGACAGATCAAGATCGTCGTGGTTCGCGAGACGCGGGCCGTGGATTTCGCGCGCTGATCGGAGCGGCCCGGAGCGTGTTACTTTGTGGGACCGAACCCGCGGGTCCGGTCCTTTTCTCAAGCGACCTGCCGAACCCCTACGAGCCTACATAGACCAATGAGTGCCGAGATCATCTCCGGTCGGGAGATCGCCGACGAGATCCGCTCCGAGATCAAGGCCCGGGTGGCCGCCCTGAAGGAAGAGCACGATATGGTGCCCGGTCTGGCGACCGTGCTGGTGGGCGACGACCCCGGCTCCCAGATGTACGTGGGCATGAAGAACAAGGCCGCCCGGGAGATGGGCATCCACTCCCGCCAGATCACGCTACCCGCCGAGACGTCCGAGGCGGAGCTCCTGGGCGTGGTGGAGGGCCTCAACGCCGATCCCGTGATCCACGGCATCCTCGTGCAACTCCCCCTGCCGGACCACATCGACGAAGGTAAGATCATCGAGGCCATTCATCCGTCCAAGGACGTGGACGGCTTCCATCCGATCAGTGTCGGGCGGCTGGCGACGGGCTCCGACGATTTCTTCGCGCCCTGCACGCCCGCGGGAGTCGTGGAGATGCTCACCCGGACGGGCCACGACCCGGCCGGCAAGCACGTCGTGGTCGTCGGGCGCTCCAACATCGTCGGTCGTCCGCTCGCCTCGCTCCTCATGCGCAAGGCGCCCGGAGGCAACGCCACGGTGACGGTCTGCCATTCCCGGACAACGGACCTGGGTGCCATGACTCGTCTGGCGGACATCCTGGTCGTGGCCATGGGACGGCCCGAGATGATCACGGGCGACATGGTCCGCCCCGGCGCCGTGGTCATCGACGTCGGAAGCAACCGGGTCGACGATGCGAGCCGCGAGCGCGGTTACCGCGTCTGCGGCGACGTCCTGTTCGACGAGGTGAAGGACGTCGCTTCGGCCATCTCTCCCGTGCCTGGAGGCGTGGGCCCCATGACCATCACCATGCTGCTGGCCAACACCGTGACCTCGGCGGCACGCGCCGCCGGGGAGTCCCGCAGGTAGCAGGCACGTGGAAGCGCCGGAGCCACGCGTCTGGTCGGTCTCGCAGGTCAACCGCGCGGTCCGCTCCCTCCTGGAGAGCAGCGTCGATGCCCTCTGGGTCGGCGGCGAGGTCACGAACTGGAAGCGAGCCCGCTCGGGCCACTGCTACTTCACCCTCAAGGACGACCGGGCACAGCTCCGTTGTGTGATGTGGCGGCAGGATGCGCAGGCGCTCCCCACGGATCCCGAGGAGGGGATGGGCGCGCGCGCGTTCGGTTCGCTGACCCTCTACGAGGCGCGCGGCGACTATCAGCTCTCCGTACGGAAGCTGGAGGCGGAGGGAGCCGAGGGACTATGGCGGCTCGCCTTCGAGAAGCTGCGTCGGAAGCTCGAGGAGGAGGGACTGCTCGACCCGGCGCGCAAGCGACCTCTGCCGCGCTATCCCTCCTGCGTGGGTGTCGTGACGTCCGCGACGGGAGCCGCAATCCGGGACATCCTGACCGTCCTCAGGAGGAGGGCCCCGTGGGTCCGCGTGGTCGTCCGAGGGGTGCGGGTCCAGGGAAACGGTGCCTCGGCCGAGATAGCACGCGCCGTGCAGGCGCTCGGGCGCAGCGGCCTGCCGGACGTGGTCATCGTCGGTCGAGGCGGGGGCTCCCTCGAAGATCTCTGGGCCTTCAACGAGGAGCCCGTGGCCCGGGCCATCGCCGCGTGCCCCGTCCCGGTGGTATCCGCCGTGGGACACGAGACCGACGTGACGATCTCGGATCTCGTGGCGGACCTGCGTGCCCCCACCCCGTCGGCTGCCGCCGAGTCCGTGGCTCCGGACGGGGAGGCCATCCTGCAACAACTCCGGTCACTGCCGGAGCGCCTCGCTCGCGGACTGAAGGGGACCGTGGAACGCAGGCGCGCCACCGTGTCGGACCGCCGAGGGGCTCTTCGCCGGATGATGGAGCGCCGTGTCGCGCCGTTGCGGCAAGCCGTCGACCTGGGCGAGGCTCGGCTCGAACGCTCCATACGTCAGGGAATGGAGCGACGCCGCCAGCGCCTGGCCGCCCTCTCGGGCAAGCTCGAGGCGCTTTCGCCGCTCGCCACGATCGAGCGCGGCTACGCCGTGCCACGAGGTCCGGACGGGCGTCTCCTGCGGCGCGTCGACGACTTTCCGCCCGGATCGGCGTTCGTGCTCCGGGTGGTGGACGGGAGCGTGCACTGCGAGGCGGTATCCCGCTCCCCCCACGAAGCTTCCAAGGAGAACCACCAGTGAGTGACGTGCCCGACATGTTCGATGAGACCGGTGGCGGAGACGCTCCGGGGCTCGAGTCCCGGCTCCTGCGACTCGAGGAGATCCTGAGCCGCCTGGAAGCGGACGAGGTGGATCTCGAGCGGGCGCTCGAGCTCTTCGAGGAGGGCGTGCGCCACGTCCGGGAAGCCGAGCGCATCCTGGCGAGGACGGAGCTCAGGGTAGAGGAGCTCCTGAGCGACGAGAGCACCCGCCCGTTCGAGGAGGAGGAAGGTTGAGTCGGACCGGCGCCTTCGACCTCCACGAATACCTGGAAGCGGAGCGGGCCCGGGTCGAGGCGGCGCTGGCCCGCGCCGTGGACCGGCTGAGGCCGCACCTGCCGCCCGAGGTCGCCGAGGCGGCACGGCACGGCGTCTTGGGGGGCGGCAAGCGGATCCGACCGATCCTGTGCGCCACCGCGTACCGCGCCTGCGGCGGGAGGGTGACGGGTGACGACGAGCCCGCGCTCTACGACCTCGCGGCGTCCATCGAGCTCATCCACGCATACTCGCTGATGCACGACGACCTCCCGTGCATGGACGATGCCGACCTGCGTCGTGGTCGCCCGAGCACCCACCGGGAGCACGGCGAAGAGGTGACCATGCGGGCGGGACTGGCGCTCATCCCGGGGGCGGCCTGGCAGGCCTGGCAGGCTCTCGACTGCCTCGGATGTCCCGCAGAGGTAGCGGCGAGGGTGGTAGGCGCGCTCATGGAAGCGGCAGGCGCCGGAGGCATGGTCGGAGGCCAATGGCTCGATCTCGAAGGGGAAGGCAGGGAGCTGGACGCCCGCAACCTCGACGATCTCCATCGTCGCAAGACCGGGGCGCTCCTGGCGGCATCGCTCGTGATGGGTGCGATGGCCGCCAGGGCCGATGACCGGGTCACCGAGGCGCTACTCCGGTACGGACGGGCCGTGGGACTGGCGTTCCAGATCATCGACGACATTCTCGACGCCACCGAATCGGCCGCCGTGCTGGGCAAGAATCCAAGCGATGCCGCGCTCGGGAAGTCGACCTACGTGGCGCTCCACGGACTCGAGGGCGCGAGCGCACGGGCGCTCGCCGAGGCCGAGCGTGCGCGCGCCGCGTTGACGGAAGCCGAAATCGAAGCGAGGGCTCTGGAAGCGTTGGCAAGCTGGGTGGTGGAGCGGCGGAGCTGATCGATCACGGGGCACACGGCGGCTCACAGGGTGTTCGGCGCGCCGCGCTCCGATATCTTACACAGTCTGTACTTTTGCTATCAGCAAGGAGTGGATCCGGTGTCGCTCCTGGATCGAGTTCAATACCCGAGAGATCTGCGCACGCTGTCCCGCGAGGACCTGCGGCGCGTGGTGGGCGAGGTGCGCGAGCGCCACATCGACGTAGTCTCCCAGAAGGGGGGGCACTTCGGTGCGAGCCTGGGCGTGGCCGAGCTCACCGTGGCGCTGCACTACGTCTTCGACACCCCCAGGGACCAGGTCGTCTGGGACACGGGGCATCAGGCCTACATCCACAAGATCCTCACCGGTCGTAACGACCGCCTTCCGACGATCCGCCAGAAGGACGGTCTGGCCCCGTTCTGCCGCCGCGATGAATCGGAGTACGACGCGTTCGGGGCCGGCCACGCAGCGACCTCGATCTCCGCGGCCTGGGGCATCGCCACGGGGCGAGACCTCATGGACGAGGACTTCAAGGTGGTCGCCGTCATCGGAGACGGGGCGATGGGATGCGGGTTGGCCTACGAGGCGCTCAACAACGCCGGCCACACGGGCCGCGACTTCATCGTCGTCCTCAACGACAATGACATGTCGATCGCCCCACCCGTGGGCGCCATGAACAAGTACCTCACCGGCATGATCACGAATCCGGCCTATAACAAGGTCCGGGGCCTGGTGAAGGAAATCCTGAATCGTGCTCCCGCGAGCATCGCCGGCACCATGCAGGAAGCCGCTGGCCGGCTCGAGGAGAGCGTCAAGCATCTTCTGACCCCCGGATTGATCTTCGAGGAGCTCGGGTTCCGCTACGTCGGTCCCGTCGAGGGCCACGATCTGGATGCCCTCGTCGACACCCTGGCGCGGGTGCGGAGCATGGGCGGTCCGATCCTCGTGCACGTGCTCACGCAGAAGGGCAAGGGGTTCCCGCGGGCCGAGGACGATCCCTGGACGTGGCACGCCTCCGGGCCGTTCGACAAGGTGACCGGCAAAGGCATCAAGAAGGGCGGGGGGCTGCCCCGGTACCAGAAGGTCTTCGGGCAGGGGCTCGTCGAGCTCGCCGACGCCGATCCCAGGATCGTGGCCATCACCGCGGCCATGCCGGACGGCACGAGCACGGATCTCTTCCAGAAGGCGCACCCGGACCGGTACTTCGACGTGGGCATTGCGGAAGCGCACGGCGTCACCTTCGCGGCGGGACTCACGACCCGCGGCGTTCGGCCGGTCGTCGCCATCTACTCGACCTTCCTCCAGCGCGCGTTCGACAGCATCGTCCACGACGTGGCGCTCCAGGACCTTCCCGTGGTCTTCGGCCTGGATCGAGCGGGCATCGCCGGAGAGGATGGTCCGACCCACCACGGTGTCCTCGACATCGCCTACATGCTCGCCGTGCCGGGGATGACCGTCACGGCGCCCAAGGACGGCTCCGAGATGCTCGCGCTGCTGCGTGCCGGCATCGAGCAGGAGAAGGGACCGTGGAGCGTCCGTTGGCCGCGTGACGCGGTGCCGGCGGAGGTGCCTCCGGTCGAGGAGATTCCTGAGGTGGAGCCGGGAAGCTGGGAGATTCTGCGCAACGGCCCGGACGCTGTCATCCTCGCGGTGGGTACCATGGTGCTCCAGTCCCTCGAGGCTGCGGAATCGTTGGCCGTGAACGGGATCCGCTGCACGGTCGTGAACTGTCGGTTCCTCAAGCCGTACGATCGCGGCGTGTTCGAGGAGATGGCACGCAGCCACCCGGTGATGCTCACCGTGGAGGAGGGGCAGTTGCTGAACGGCTTCGGCTCGTTCATGGCCCGCGAGTTGGACGGGCTGGATCTGCCGGCGAGACCGCGGATGGCCGCGATGGGCATTCCGGACCGGTTCATCGAGCACGGACCGCGCCGCGTGCTGCTCGGTGAGCTCGGGCTCGACGCGGCCGGCATCGCCGCCAGGGTGCAGGAGCTCTGCGCGGCCGTCGAGCACGGGACGACGGTGGAGAGACGGTGAGCCGGACCGGGGGACGCGAGGCGATCGATCGTCCCCTGAAGCGTATCGGCGCGGTGCTGCGTCGCCGCAATCCGGAGCTTCCGGGGGTCCTGGTGAGACTGGATAGCTTCTGCCGCGGCCGGGGCGTGGAGCTCCGGTACGAGCGGAAGGATCTGGCTCTGGCGCCGTCCGGCGGAGAGCCGATGGACCTGGACCGGGAGCCCCTCGACCTCGTCGTCGCGCTGGGCGGTGACGGAACATTGCTCCGGGCGGTCCACCTGGTCGCGGGCCGGGACATCCCCGTGCTCGGCATCAATCTCGGGCAGCTCGGGTTTCTCACCAGCACGGCCGAGGCGGACATGGAGATCGGCCTGGCCCAGGTGCTGGATGGCGCGGCGGAGATGGAGCATAGACAAACGCTCGGTGCCGTGGTTAGGGGTCCGGACGGATCGGTCCGCTCCTCGCACTTCGCGCTGAACGACTTCGTGATCCACACCCGAGGTGCGGTCCAGGTCACGCCGTTGGATCTCGTCATCGGGGAAGGCGAGAACCAGGAGGAGATCGGCAGCTTCTCGGCCGATGGGGTCATCCTCGCCACGCCCACCGGATCGACCGCATACTCGCTCTCGGCGGGTGGACCGATCATCGTGCCCGCGATGGACTGCATCGTGGTCACCGCCATCTGTCCCCATTCACTCACGGTGCGGCCGCTGGTGGTCCCGGCGGGTCAGCCGATCACGGTCCGGCCGCTCGACCCGGACCATGAGATCCATCTGACCGTCGACGGCCAGGCGGCGCATACGCTCGGCACAGGAGAGGCCGTGGTCGTCTCACGCGGAGAACACGACGTGCCCCTCGTGCATCTGAAGGGTCAGACATTCTTCCGCACCATGCGCCGGAAGCTCAACTGGGCGGCCCGCCCCCCGGAGCGCGCTTGATCGGGGCAGCCGGAGCCCTCTGCCCGGCCAGCCATTGAGGGGGCCCGGGTCGGCGCTCTACTTTGTCCCGCCATGCTCGTCGAACTCCGCATCCGTGACTACGCCGTCGTCGAGGACCTCACCCTCACGCTGAGCCCCGGTCTCAACGTCCTCACGGGCGAAACCGGGGCGGGCAAGTCGATCATCGTCGGAGCGCTCTCCCTTCTCCTGGGGGAGCGCGCGTCGTCGTCGGTGGTGCGCACCGGAACGGAGCGCGCCACGGTCGAGGCCGTCTTCGACGTCGCGGAGCTTCCCGACGTCCAGGCCCGCATGGAAGAGCTCGGCTTCCGGCCGGAGGACGGGCTCCTGATCCTCCGTAGGGAAGTTGCCGCCGAAGGACGAAATCGGGCGTGGGTGAACGGCTCTCCGGCCACTGCCGGGATCGTGGGAGAGTTGGGCGGCGCGCTGGTGGATATCCATGGGCAGCACGAGCACCAGACGCTCCTGCGCGCGGCGGAGCAGCGCACGATCCTGGACGCCTATGCGAAGGCGGCCGGGCAGGCGGAAACGGTTCACGACCTGTACGAGACGGTCCGGATCCTCCAGGAGGAGCGCCTGCGCCGAGAGGAGCGCGTTCGCGAGATCGAGAGCCGGGCGGACTTCCTCCGCTTCCAGCTCCAGGAGATCGAGGGGATGGCCCT
Source organism: uncultured Gemmatimonadales bacterium (assembly GCA_963751265.1). Lineage (GTDB taxonomy): Bacteria > Gemmatimonadota > Gemmatimonadetes > Longimicrobiales > Gaopeijiaceae > SZUA-318. Next base: position 364,921 of record CAVVTU010000021.1, read on the forward strand.
CTCCGAAGGCGAGGACGAGACCCTGGAGGCCGAGGCGCGCCGCCACGAGCACTCAGAGGAGCTCGTGGAAGGCACCGGCTCGGCCCACGAGACCCTCTACGCGGGCGAGGGCTCGGTGGCGGACCGCATCTCCGAGGTGCGCACCGTGCTGACTCGGCTCGCGCGCTTCGATCCCGAGCAGTTGGAGGAGGCGGCCGGCCTTCTCAACGACGCCTTCCACGCGATCAACGAGGTCGGGCGGAGACTCGGGGACTACGCCAGCTCCGTGGACCACGACCCTGCTCGGCTGGAAGAGGTCCGGGGCCGTCTCGACCTCATCTTCCGCCTCAAGCGGAAATACGGGCCGGAGCTTTCCGATGTCCTCGCCACGGCCCGCCGGCTCCGGGAGGAGCTCGCGGAGATGGAGGAGGCCGACCACGACCTCGAGGCCCTCCGGCAGCGTACCGAGCGGGCCCGGGCGGATCTCGCCTCTGCCGCCGAGGCGCTGAGCGAGCGACGCAGCGCGGCGGCCGAGCGGCTGGCCACGGCGGTCGAGGAGACCCTCCCCGACCTGGGCCTGCCGGGCGCCGTCTTCGAGGTGCGCCTGCGCCCGCTGGAGCACCTCGGGCCGGGGGGCGCCGAGGCCGTGGAGTTCTTGGTCGCGCCCAATCCCGGGTTCCAGCCCATGCCCCTCGCGCGCATCGCGAGCGGGGGAGAGCTCTCACGCATCATGCTCGCCCTGAAGTCGATCCTCGCGGAGGTCGACCGCCTGCCCGTACTCGTCTTCGACGAGATCGACGCCGGGATCGGCGGAGGGGTGGCCGCGGCGGTCGCGAAGAAGCTCGGAGAGGTGGCCGTGCGCCACCAGGTCTTCGTGGTGACGCATCTGGCGCAACTCGCGGCGCGGGCACGGGGCCACTACCTCGTCGAGAAGCAGAGTACCGGTGATGAGACACGCACCGGGGTTCGGGTCCTCGAGGGTGACGCCCGCGTCCAGGAGATCTCCCGCATGTTGGGCGGCGACCCCGAGTCGTCCACCTCACGGGAGCACGCGCGGGAGCTCCTCGCGGCGGGCCGGGAGAGCTGAGTCCCTCAGGACCCTCCCCACAACCTGTGGAAGAGGCGCACCCCCATCTCGAAGCGCGTCGCCTTCGGAGTGAGGCCGCCCGTGCCCGAGATTGTCCGCACGAGCCGGGCATTCATCTCGACCGGCGTGCCCGTACGGCCTTGTCTCCAGGTCCCGAGTGTCGCGTAGGTCAACCCGAACCCCGCCTGCTGGACGGTCATGGACGTGTTCTGCTCCAGCACCGTGACATCGAGGCCTCCCGACCCGGCGGCAGCTGCCTCGTAGCTGTCGGCACCCTTCCTGAAGTAGTCGTAGTCGAGCGAGGCGGAGAGCTGGTCGGTCAGGTGCAACCGAGGAGACAGTTGGAGGCCGAAATACGACGCCGGGGTCCACCGGACGGATTGCCGCGAAGCGTAGGGTGCGAGGATCACGCCCGGAGCCACGACCCGGCGGATCCGGGTCGTGCTCTTCTGCGTGCCGTAGCGCGCCATCGAACGAACCTCGAAGTGGCCTCCGAGCTGCAAGGCCCCGTAGACCCGGCCCTCGATGTCGGTCTGCCCGTCCCCGCTCCCCACGCTGAAAAAGACGTCCGGATCGGCGGGCTGGCCCGTTCCCAGCCGCACGAGCACGCCGCCTGCCAGCTTCCAGGCAATCCTCGGGTCGAAGGCGCCCGAATCCCGGACCTCGCCGTCGAGGAGGCGGACCATCGCGGACACCTCCACGTCGCCCATCTGCCAAAGACCTTCCACCGATTCCAAGCCCGAACCCCGGATCCCGGCCGCCGGGTTGGAGGGAATCTGGGCGAACGTGCTCGCGTCGATGCGCTCGGTAGGGAAGGTGAAGGTCTGCTGAATCGCCGCGAGCCCCACCCCGGTCAGGTCCTGATTCAGCGAATCCAGCGCGTTCGTGAGCGCCGCGGCCGCCGCCGAACCCTCGAGAGGGAAGAACGGCGAGGCATTGTAGGCGTTTGAGGTTTCGTTCGTGAACGCGCCGACACGCTGGGACAGTGCCGTGGCGTCGGCGCAATCGGCGCCGCCCGGGTTCGCGTCGCACAGGCTCGCAGCCCGCGCCTGGGCCGCGCCAACCGCGTCAGCCAGCGCAGTCAACAGCGCGGACACGGCATCGCCGCCCCCGATGACTGGACTGAGCCCCAGGTTTCCGCCGGCCGTGTCCGGCCGAAACGCCACGTCCACGGGCGCGCGCGCCTTCACGATCGGCATCATCACCCCGAGTGTGAGCCAGTTGAAGACACCGAGACGAGCGCCGAACTCCAGACGAGTGACCTGCTTCGAGACCCGGCTTGCGATGGGCCCCAGGACGGGGGTGAAATCCGTGGACGACCCCGTCATCGCGCGCAGGCTCTGCTCGAGCGAGGCGATGCCCGGAAAGAGCGATGCCGCGTCGGGTCGCGTGAGGTCGGCCCCGAGCGGCTCCACGTCACCCTGCGGGCCGTACCGCGAGTTCCAGGAGCTGTATCGCGGCACGAAATCGAGGCGCATGAACCCCCCCGGTACCACCGGATCGGTGAGGTTGGGATCAGCGAGGGGAGACTGTCCCGAAACGGAGGGTACGACCGCCGCCAGACCCGCGAGCATCGCGAGAACGCACCCGAACCACCTCCGGACGACCCGAGCGACGCCCCGCACGCGGGGAGCGGAACCGGGGCGCGTAGGGTGTTCAGGTGGCATGGCTGCCGCTCGGCTCGAGAGATGAGGAACCAGGCCCGTTCGGCAGAGCGCGAAGAGGCCGCTCAGGCGAGAAACATCGCGAAACATAAAGGGAAGCGAGGCGCGGAGGAACTCGGCCCGGAGCGGTCGAGATCCGGCTTGACCCCCCGATGGCATCTGTCTAGTTTCGTACCTCGTACGCTTACGTGCGGGAATAGCTCAGTTGGTAGAGCACAACCTTGCCAAGGTTGGGGTCGCCGGTTCGAGTCCGGTTTCCCGCTCTGACCGAAGGGGGGCGACACATCGGGCCGCCGATGGTGTTGGCTCCCCTTCGGCTTAAGGAGCCGAGCCACGGACGAGGCGCCGGCGCGCTCGCGCTCGTGGTCCCGGACGATCAAGGCGCCGTAGCCAAGTTGGTAAGGCAGAGGACTGCAAATCCTCGATCCCCGGTTCGAGTCCGGGCGGCGCCTCTCGACAAGCAGGAAGTTCATCCGGAGCGCCCAGGTCAGACGATCTGGGCGCTCCGTGCGTTCATAGGGGTCGTGAGAGGCGCCGCCCCCCGCCGCAAACGGCGAATCGGCTCTCAGGCTTCAGTCCCAGCCTTCCAGGAAGCGATCTCGATCGCCCTGACGAGACCGGCGACGATGAGCGCCAGGTCCGCCGGATCGAGGGTTCCGGGATCCACCTTGGTCACACTGAACGGAGCCTCGAGGTATCGGACATGCCGGCGAAACGTCGCGTGGAACGACTCGCCCCGGCGCACGACTCGCCGGACGTGGCGGGCGAGTGCGTCGATCAGATCGCGCCGGGCGGCCGGCGGAAGCCGCCAGAAGACGGGGAACTCCTCGTTGAGGACCGACGTGACGAAGTCGCCCACCGCATCGCGCGCCTTTCCGTTCCTCTCGACCGTTCCGGTCGGAGCGGCCTGCACTCCCTCGATCTCCGCTTGCTCTTCGTCCGTGGGGAATCCACCTCCGAAGGCCAGCCACGCCGCCCGCACACCGAGGATCTCCGACGCGACCTCGACCCACCCGAGTGAAGGTGTGACCGCACCGCTCAAGTAGGCCTGGATCGAAGACAACGCGGTGCCGTCCAGCCGCGGTGCTTCGGCGCTGAGTCGCCGTTGGAAGAGGCGGAGGCCGCGCCGCCTCCCATCCGGTGGTTGCTGCGTGATGGCCCACCGCAACCTCGAGGCCAGGCTGTCGAAATGCTGTACCCTCTGACGATTCATCCCGCCACCCCTCGCCTATGCCGCTGGTGTACCCGGAACACCGTACGACCCGACCGGCTATCCAGTGTGATAGTGCTCCGACTGTTACCACCCGGTAATCAGGCACATTATAGGCCAAAAGTGGCGGAATGCGACAGATCCCGGACCATCGGGCCGGGGGACCGAGGCCGGCTTCGGCCGCTCGCGAACCTCGGGCCGCCCGGAGAGCCAGCAGGACTGGACCCCTCGCCCCACGGTGTCGTGACCTCGAGACGTCCGTCGAGCCAGGGTCTGGTCGAGGAAGATCACCGCGACGGCGTCGTTGACGGTTGGCATGGCACCCGGCCTGAGGCCTGGCGTCCGGAGCGGTTCCTGGCGACACTCCAACCATGTCGTGGATCCTGCTCCTCGCCCCTCCGCTGGGCGCCTTGGCCACCTGGTGGCTCCTCAAGCCCTTCAGCGACAACCCGCGCTTCGTGCGTGAGCTCTGGGAGGAGATGCCCGTGACGATGTTCGCGGCCAGCTCGATGGCCGGCGCGATCATGCTCTGGCTCGTGCTCCAGATCCTGGGTGCCTGGTAGGCCGTCCGGACCCCCGCGGCAGATCCGCTATCCGCCCGATACCATCTTGTCCAGGGCGGAGAGACGCTCGTTCACCAGGGCTACGACCGCCGGTGTGGGCATGGCGTCGCTCTGCTGGAGCTGCCGGTAGAGCCGCTCCAGGTCCGAGCCCAGACGGTCGAGCGCCGGATCCTCCGTCCGCCGTGGCGCGAGGGCCGTGAGCGCCCGGCTCAAGCGCATCGACAGATCAAACTGCTGGCGAAGCCCCGCCGCAGAGGTTTTCACGCGCGGATCCATCTTCACCGTGAGCGGCGCGCTGTGCATCCGGCCATCGACGGTGAGCCGCACGGAATACGTCCCCGGCAGAGCCAGAGGACCCCTGGGCTCGGGTCTCGTGCGCCCCGGGATCGCGGAGATCGGATAGCCCCGCCTCACGCCTCGGGGCGTCGGGTAGCGTAGATCCCAGACGAAGCGGTGCATCCCGCGCGTGGTCGCCAAGCGCTCAGCCGGGGCGATCCAGAGCGGAGGCACGTTCTGACCCTCCAGGGGCGGCTCGGGCGGCTCGTCGCTGGAGAAGCGACGCACCACGTTGCCCGACGCGTCCAGGATCTCGAGGATCACGGGTCCGCGGGGCGCTCCCGCCAGCCAGTAGTCCAGGATCGCCCCATCCGGGGGATTTTCGCCGGCGGGCTCGTCGGGGGGCAGCGGGGTATCGGTCCACTGCGTCGAGCGAACCCTCCAGGCGTCTTCGGGGCGGAACAGGACGGCCGCGTCCGTGGCGGTACCACCGGCCGGCGTCGCGTCGATCTGCCGCAGCGGCGTGATGTCGTCCAGGATCCAGAAGGCCCGGCCGTGCGTGCCCACGACCAGATCATTGTCCTTGATGACCAGGTCTCGGATGGCCGTGGCCGGCATGTTCATCCGCAGGGACTGCCAGCTAGCCCCGTCATCGACGGAGAACCAGACCGCCTCCTCGAGACCGGCGAACAGGAGCCCCTTCCGCACCGGGTCTTCCCGGATCACGTTGGCGATGCCGAAGTCGGGCAGTCCGCGGGTGATCTCGGTCCAGGTCTCCCCTGCGTCGTGCGTCGCGTAGAGGTGCGGCCTCATGTCGTCGAGCCGCATCGTGTTGACCGCGGCATACGCCGTGAGCGTATCCGAGTGGGACGCGTCCATGAGAGAGATCTTGCTCCAGGGCTTGTCGCGCAGCTGGGCCGGGGTCACGTCTGTCCAGCTCTTGCCCCCGTCGCGCGTGACCTGAATGAGCCCGTCGTCCGTGCCCACCCAGATCCAGCGACCCTCCACATACGACGGAGCGATGGTGTAGATCACACCGGGATGGTGCGCCGTGGCCCCCGGTGTGTCCGAGTACTTGCCCACGTTCGTCGGGACGACCGAGTCCTTGCGGGTGAGGTCGGGAGAGACCCGGTCCCAATGACGGCCCCCGTCCCGAGTCTTCCAGAGCACGTTCGACGCGTAGTAGAGCGTGTGGGGATCCGTAGGCGAGAAGAGCAGGGGCTGGGTGCGCACCACGTGGTAGTCGTCCCCGCCGAGCGGCCGTGGGCCCACCTGCTGGACGTCGCCCGTCCGCCGGTCGTAGCGGCTGACCCTGCCCCCGTAGACGATATCGGGATCCAGCGGGTCGGGCGCCACAAAACCGTACTCCTCGACGCCGACGGGATGCCAGTCCCGGAACGTGATCTCGCCGTCGCCGCTCCGGCTCGAGATGCACACCGAGCCGCTCTCCTGCTGGCCGCTACAGACCCGGTACGGGAACGCGTTGTCCGTGCTCACGTGGTACATCTGACCGGTCGGCTGGTTGTACCACGAGCTGAATGTCTCCCCACCGTTGACGGTGATCACCACGCCCTGGTCGGCAGCGAGCACGATGATTCTGGGATCGCTGGGATCGATCCAGATGCGCTGGTAGTCGTCACCTCCCGGCGCGCCACGAAAGGCCCGGAACGTCTCACCCGCGTCCGTGGACTTCCACGTGACGATGTTCGCCGAGTACACGATGTCGGGGTCCTTCGGGTCCACCTTCACCTCGTTGAAGTCGCCGTCGCGGCCCCAGATGCGGGGGTCGGTCTGTACGCGGCGCCACGTCTCCCCGGCGTCGTCGCTCCGGTACAATCCGCCCATGTCGCGGGGCGAGCCCACGATCGCGTACATGCGGGACGGCCGGCTCGGCGCGATCCCTATGCCGATGCGGCCCAGACCCTCCTCACCGGTCGGAAGCCCCGTCCCGATCTTTCGCCAGGTCGTGCCCCCGTCGGTCGACTTGAAGAGGCCGCTCCCCGGGCCGGAGAATACCCCGTTCTCCCATGGTCCCTGGCGCGCCTCCCACAGCACGGCGTAGACGGTCTGCGGGTCGGAAGGATCGAACGCGACCTCGGCGGCGCCCACGTCGGGCCCGTGGTAGAGCACCTTCTCGAACGTTCGGCCGCCGTCCGTGGACCGGAAGACTCCCCGCTGCTCGTTCGGCCCGTACGGATGGCCGAGCACCGCCACGAAGATTCTCCGCGGGTTCGTCGGATCCACGATGATCTGGGGAATCTGCTGGCCGTCGCGGAGGCCCAGATGCGTCCAGCTCCTGCCGGCGTCGTCCGAACGGTAGATCCCGTCGCCCACGGTCAGGTCCGGACGCTGCATCCCCTCGCCACTGCCCACGTAGATTACGTCCGGATCGGAGGGTGCGACCGCCACGGCACCGATGGACCCGGTGGGCTCGGAGTCGAAGATCGGCGTCCAGACCCGGCCGTAGTCGGTGGTCTTCCACACACCACCGTTCACATAGCCCACGTAGAATACGCCCGGCCTGGAGGGTACTCCCACGGCCGCCTTCGTGCGTCCGCCCCGATGGGGGCCGATCATCCGCCAACTGAGCTCCTGATACAGCGCGGGATCGACCTGCTGGGCAGGGAGCGCCCGGACGATGGAGGAGGTCGCCACCAGCGAGGCGACGAGCGTGAGGCAGGAGCGTCGGACGTTCATTCGGTACTCCGGAGGGAGCAGATGGGGAGATCGGTGTCGTCGGAATCCGTAGCCCCGCGGCGGACCCCACGCACCCCGTACGCGGACCAGGGTAACGTTCCCGACCGCCTCCGACTAGAATGGGTCTCCTGCGGGGGACCATCCCCGTTCCGCATCAGCTGAACGACGTCGATCCATGACCCTGGTCCAGAACCGACTCGCCGAGCTCTTCCAACGTCATTTCGACACGTCTCCGAGTGCGATCCTGGAGCTCGCAGGAGACGGCTCGAGTCGCAGCTACTGGCGGCTGACGGGGCCGGACGACCAGACGGCGGTAGGAGCGTTCGGCCCGGATCATGAAGAGAACGAAGCCTTCATCTCCTTCACATGGTCGTTTCTGGGAATCGGGCTCCCTGTGCCGGAGCTCTACGGATCGGATCCGGAGGTGGGTGTCTGGCTCGAAGAGGACCTCGGCGACACGACGCTGTTCCGTGCTCTGACCGGCGCGCGCGAGCAGGAGCCCGAAGCATTCCCACGGTCCATCGTCGCCCTGTACAGGCAGGTCGTGGAGGTGCTGCCCCGATTCCAGGTGGAGGGCGCACGCGTGGTCGACTTCGGCCGCTGCTACCCCCGATCCGCCTTCGACCGGCAGTCGATGCTGTGGGACCTCAACTACTTCAAGTACCACTTCCTGAAGCTCGCGAGGATCGCCTTCAGCGAGGCTCGGTTGGAGGAGGACTTCAACACGCTCGTCGACTACCTCCTCGAGGTTCCCGCCGACGGATTCCTCTACCGTGATTTCCAGTCGAGGAACGTCCTCGTGCGCGACGGCCGAGCGCGCTTCATCGACTATCAGGGTGGACGGCGAGGTCCACCCCACTACGACATCGCGTCGCTCCTCTACGATGCCAAGGTCGACATGCCGGAGCCGATCCGCGAGGAGGTGCTCGGCCACTACCTGCGGGCGCTCGTGGGGCACCGGGACGTGGACGAGCAGAGCTTCCGGACGCACCTGCGCGGTTATGTCCTGATCCGAATCATGCAGGCGATGGGCGCCTACGGGTATCGCGGCTTCTTCGAGCGGAAGCCCCGCTTCCTGCAGAGTGTCCCGTTCGCGGCCGCCAACCTCGGCCGGATCCTCGAGGAAGGCCTGCCCGTGGACGTACCGGAGTTGGAGCGGACGTTCCGTCGCATCGTCGACGCTTGGGGGCCCCGAACCGGCGGGAGACCCGGGGGCCCGGAAGGGCTTGCCGTACGGATCCGCAGCTTCAGCTACCGAGGCGGCTATCCCGAGGACCTGGACGGTCACGGGGGAGGTTACGTGTTCGACTGTCGAGGCCTTCCGAATCCCGGCCGGCTGACCGAGTACCAGGATCGTTCCGGCCTCGACGACGGCGTCGTGGCCTACCTGGAACAGGCTCCCGAGGTGCAGACGTACTGGGCGCACGTGCAGGCGCTCGCGAGCGCCCACGTGGAGGACTACCTGCGGCGCGGCTTCGCCCATCTCAGCATGAGCTTCGGGTGCACGGGCGGCCAGCACCGTTCGGTCTACTTCGCCGAGCGTCTCGCGAGGCACCTGCGCGAGCAGTATCCGACGGTCCGTGTCGAGGTGGAGCACCGGGAACAGCCTCGATGGATGCGATGATCCTCGCGGCGGGCCTCGGGACACGGCTACGGCCGCTGACCGACGATCTGCCGAAAGCGCTGATCCCCGTCGGGGGGCAAACGTTGCTCGAGCGCGTGGCGGGGCGCTTGATCGAGTCCGGGGCCGACCGCCTCGTGATCAACGTCCATCATCACGCGGACCGGATGATCCGTTTCCTGGAAGGATGGTCCCATCCCGGGGTGGAGGTCCGGATCAGCCTGGAAGAGCCGGAGGCTCTGGAGACCGGGGGCGGGCTCGAGCACGCCCGTGAGCACTTCCGCCGGGACGCGCCCTTCTTCGTGCACAACGTCGACGTGATCTCGACGGCGGATCTGCGCGCGCTGTATGCGCATCATCGGACCCGGGGGCCACTGGCCACGCTGGCCGTGAGCCCGAGGGTCACGAGTCGGCTCCTCCTCTTCGACGAGCAGGGCCTGTGCGGGCGCCGCCGGGCGGACGGGACCATCCAGGAAGCGCGCCGCCCCGTGGCAAGCACGCGAGCTCGGGCCTTCAACGGGATCCACGTGATCGATCCACGCATCTTCGACCTCATCGAGGAGAAAGGAAGGTTCTCCATCATCCCGGTCTACATGAGACTGGCGGCCCTCGGCGAGCGGATTCTGCCCTGGGACATGGGGGACGCCCGTTGGTCGGACGTGGGAACGCCGGAGCGGCTGGAGCGGGCTCGGACGATGGTCGGGGACGCGGACGCCTGAGGACGCGCCCCCGTGACGGGGCTGCGGGCCCGTCAGTCGCTCAGCCTCCACCGGGCGCATCGGAACGGGCGAGCCGGGCTCTCGAGAGCGAGTCGGAAAGGGCCTCGAGACCCTCGTCCGACGGAAACGCGGCGAGCGCTCCGGCAATCGCGGAGTCCGCCGCGTCCCACCTCCCCTGGGCCGCGAGGCTGCGGGCGAGGTCCGCGCCGCGCCCGGGGTGGATGCCGGCCGGCAGGGCTCGCACGACTCCTTCGGCCTGGGCCGGGTGGCCGAGACGGAGAAGCCAATCCGCTCGTTCGAGATGGAGCTCGATCGCGTTCGGGTTGAGCGCGATCGCTCGATCCAGCGCGGCGAGTCCCTCCTGTACGCGCCCCTGCTCGAGCAGCTCCCGGCCGATGAGCCACTGCGCCCTCATCGTCTCCGGGTGCTCACGGATCAGCGTGGACGCCACCGTGGAGGTGTCGCGCCAGGTCTCGTTGCGGGTCCAGGTACGGACGGAAAACCCGCCCACGACCAACACCGCCGCCGAGACGAACAGCGCCGCCCCCCGCCGGCGACCTGCCACGGTCGGGAAGGACCCGGCCGCCGCGACCACCATGGAAAGCCCCACCGACGGAAGATAGAAGAAGCGTTCGGCCAACCACTGGGCGATCGGGACCACCAGGTCCGTGGTCGGCAGGAGCGCGACGACGAACCAGGCGATCCCGAGGCTCACCAGGCGGGCCCGCCGGTACGCCACGGCCGCCAGAACAAGGGCCCCGGCCCCCATCGCCAGCCCGATCCAGAAGCGCGGATCGGCCACCGTGGCCGGCATGACGAGCGCCGGGCCGTAATCGATGCTCAGATCCGCGGGAAAGACCATGAGACGGACGAATTGCCACCAGTTGGCGACGGCGGTGACGACGCGCGTCCTCGTGGGAAGCTGAGCGATGAACGGTGCCACATCGTAGGTGGCCCAGGTGCCCAGCACGGCATGGCGCGTCAGCATGTACAGGCCCACCACGCCGGTCAGGCCCAGCCAGAGGGGCCAGCGAGCGAGGACCCGTCGCCACACCGATCCGGCACGGTCGGTACGGAGCGCCTCGACCACGACCAGGAGGCCGGGCAGGACGACCGCGTTCTCCTTCGTCCAGAGCCCGAGGGCGAAGAGCACGAGTACCAGGAAACCCCGCGCCGCGCCGGGGCCACTCCCCGCATGGGACCCCCGGCTTCTCGGGGAGTCGGCCGGTGGTCCCGGGCCCAGGTAGGCCAGGGTCGCGCAGAGAACGAAAAACGCCGCCAACAGCTCGGATCGTCCCGCCAGGTCGGCCACGGCCTCCACGTGAACGGGATGAACCGCGTAGACGGCCGAGCCCACCAGAGCGCCGAGCTGCGACCCGCCGAGGCGAAGCAGAAGCAGGAGGACGAGCAGGGTGGTGAGCGCGTGCAGCGCCACGTTGGTCCAGTGGAAGACCATGGCTCGTCCCCCTCCGAGCGACCAGTCGAGCATGTAGCTGGCGGCCGTGACGGGCCGATAGGGCGAACGCGCGGGGGGCACGTCCGTGAGGAACGGCGAGGTGAACAGGTGGGGAAGGGCCGTGAGCCCCTCGGTGGCGCCGCTCTGGAAGACGAAGCGGGTGTCGTCCCAGGCCGCTCCGAACTTGAGCGTATTGGAGTAGACGCCCGCCGCGAGCAGTATCAGGGCGGCTGCGGCTAGACGGAATCGGCGAGTAGCGGGCACGCGGGACGCTACATCCAGGGGGGCCTCCCCGCCAGGTCCGAGAACGAAAAAGGGGCCCCGGCGCTCCTCTCGCGCCGGGGCCCCTGACGAGATCGTCCTGTCAGGGCCGGAAGAACCCCCGTCGGTCCGGGACCGTGCGACGAATCAGAAGACGCCGATCGCCCCCGCTGCGGCGATCCGGGCCATCACGCCGGTCGCTCCGCCTCCGGTCGACGATCCTGCGCAGATCCTCGTCCACGGGCTCAACCGTCGCCCGGCGAACGAGTCGACGACGCTGTCCCTCGCGTCGTTCACCGGTCCTTCGCTCGCCGACCCGCCGATCTTCGCTGCTCCTTCGGCCCTCGAGTCGCTCGGACAACGTCGTACCACTCCGTCTGGGGGGGAGAGTCGTGTCACACACGCCACCGACACCGCCAAGATGCAGTTCCCCCGGGTCAGCGTCAAAGGTCCCATGGCCGGAATGGTCAGGAGCTGATGCTGTCGGCCGTGACCGCAAGCAGGAGCGTGCCGGTCGAGCTTCCGGTTGCGGTACCGGGGGAGGTGCCGAGAACCAGCGTCTGGCCCGGACGGACGTTGACCGTGGTCTGAATGAGGACATCGTGGGAGCCGTGCCAGAGCCAAACGTCCTGGAGGCGGATCACCCGCGGATGGACCCAGTGGATCTCGGCGGAGACCGCGTAGGGATCATCCGGGCCCCTGAGGCCCTGGCGCACGTTGGATTCGTCCGTGGCCGCCACGTACGCTTCGCCCATCAGCCGGTACCCCCCGAACTGGAAGATCTTTCGCAGTTGAGCCTCGACTTCGGCAATACGAGGATCGGATGTCTTGTAGCCGTCCGCCTCGATGAGCCGGAAGTGAAGGCGGACGTCCGGGCGCGCCTTGTCGTACTCCTTCAGCACGCGGCCGATCTTGTCCAGGTTGTCCGGCGTCTCGCGCACGGTGATGGCCGACGCCGCCGCGCTCAGCTTGCCTGGCATCCCCTCGCGGTCGGTGAAGACGTACGGCAGAACCAGGCTCTGCGCCTCACCGGGACCGAGATGCTCCAGGGGAAACGTCCGAGTCTCGAGCTCGGGGGCACGCCGGCATCCGGCTGCCAGAAACAGCACGCCGAGTGAAAGGGCGCCGAAGAAGACGACTCGTTTCATGATGACTCCTCATCAGAAGTACCAGACGACGGTGACGTCCGGGTTGTCCGTCGGGATGATGGCCACGTCGTGGCCCGGAGCCGCCTCCACGATCGGAGGAGCCTCCGCGCGGGCAGCCACGGTGCCCGTCGCCCCGTCCGGCGGGACCCTCGGTGCCCGATCCTTCTCGTAGGTCACGAGGAGCAGGGCTGAGATTCCGGCCGCCGCCGCGACTCCGACCCACCCGCTCCTCCGTCGGAAGCGCCGGGCGCGTCGTGACGGGGGAAGGCCCCTGGACCGAGGCTCCTCGGTGGCCGCTTCCCGCTCCGCTCGTGACAGAAGGGCGTTCAGGTCCAGCTCAGGAGCCGGACCTTCCAGGATGCGGCCGAGCGAGCGCGTGTCCTCGAGGATCCGCCGCGCCATGCTCGCGCAGTGCGGGCACGTGGCCACGTGGCGCGCGAGCGCCGAATCTCCTGCTCCCCGAAGCTCCGACATAGATGCGTACAACATACTGTCCACAAAGGACTTGCATCGTGTCATGACAAGTCTTCCATGAGATCGGGATGACCGTCCATGATCCGTCTCCGCAGGGTTCGTCTGGCCTTGAACAGATGGGCTCGCACCGACACAGGCTCGATCCCGAGCATCTCGGCGATCTCCGGCGACGTGAACCCCTGGAGGTCGGCCAGATCGAAGACTTCGCGCTGCCGGGCCGGCAACTCCTCGAAGAACGAGCGGAGGACCGCTCCGACCCGCTTCCGGTCGAGCGCTTCATCCGGCGGCTCGGGATGCCGCGGCCCGAGCGCGGCCGCGACGATCGGACGCTCCCGCGCCCGTTCCCGACGCCCCTCACGCCGCCGGCGGTCGATGGCCGCGTTACGTGTGAGAGCATACAGCCAGGTGCCGAATCGAGCGGTTCCGCGATAGCTGTCGAGACGCCGGATCACCTGCACGAGCACATCCTGGGTCAGATCGTCGGCCTCGGTGGGATCGCCGGTACGCGCCAGCGCCCACCGTCGCACCGTCGGGTAGGCGTGCGTGACGAGCGTCCGTAGGGCGGCCCGATCGCCGTCCTGCGCCTCACGGATCAACTCCCGGGAGATCCCCCCGAGACCGGTGGCTCCGCTCACCCACGCTCCCCTTTCGGTGTGAGTTCTCCCGTGGGACGACCGAGCGGACAGGTGCGTTTACCGGCCCTGGTACCCTGTCTCGGCCCCGATGCCGGCGTCGGCCGCCGGACCGGACGAGGTTACCCCCGCGAGGCGTCGCCCCGCGAGCCCCTCCGCCCGACGGCGCCATCGTGACGCGCTCGGGTGGTAGCGGGGCAGGGCGGCCCGGCCCCATCTTCGTCGTTGGTGTCCGTCGCCGGATTCGTGTTCAGGCGCTGCTTCCCGCCGTTGGGTGGCTTCGCTCCGCTCGGCCCGGGCACCACCTGAAGTCCGGGGCCGCGACCCTCCCGACACGGCCCAATCGGATCACTCGGACAGGCTCCCAGGAGGATCTCGGGCCATGAGCGCCCACATCACATTGGACGGTCGTTCCCTCGGACTGGAGGACGTCGAGCGCGTCGCCCTGGACCCGGGAGTCGCCGTATCGCTGAGTGACGAAGCGCGCGGGCGGGTCGAGGCCGCGCACGCGTTCATCTCCGAGAAGGTGGCCTCCGGCGAGCCGGTCTACGGGGTGACGACAGGATTCGGTCGGCTGGCCGACGTCGTCGTCGCGCCCCAGGAACGCACGCTGCTTCAGCACAACCTCGTGCGCAGCCATGCATCCGGGGTCGGGGAGCCGTTGGACGGCCCGGCGGTCCGCGCCCTCATGGTTCTGCGTGCCAACGCGCTCGCTCGCGGCCATTCCGGGTGTCGTGTGGAGGTCGTGGAGCGCTTGATCGACCTCCTCAACCATGGCGTCAATCCGTTCGTTCCCAGCTATGGATCGGTGGGTGCCAGCGGCGACCTCGCCCCACTGGCTCACGTGGCCCTCGTGCTTCTGGGCGAGGGGAGGGCGGAGCGGGGGGGGCGATGGGCCGAGGCTGCGCAGCACCTCGCGGAGGTCGGTGTCGAGCCCCTGCGCCTCGAGGCCAAGGAAGGGCTCGCCCTCATCAACGGGACCCAGGCCACGACCGGGCTCGGTATTCTCGCTCTGCGGGCGGCCGAACGGGCGGTCGAGACCGCCGACGTGGCCGGGGCGATGTCACTGGAAGCGCTCCTCGGCACGCCCGAAGCCTTCCGCCGGGAGGTCCAGGACGCACGTCCCCACGCGGGACAAGCGACGAGCGCGGCGCGCCTCAGAGCGCTGCTCCGAGACTCCGAGATCAGGGAGTCCCACCGCCTGGGCGACACCCGGGTGCAGGACGCGTACGCGCTGCGGTGCATGCCGCAGGTCCACGGCGCGGCCCGCGAAGCACTCGCATACGTGCGCCGCATCCTGGAGACCGAGGCGAATAGCGCCACGGACAACCCCCTGGTCTTCGCCGAGGCCGGAGCGATCGTGAGCGGCGGCAACTTCCACGCACAAATCGTCTCTCAGGCGCTCGATCTCCTGGCGATCGCGGTGGCGGACCTGGCGGCGATCTCCGAGCGGCGCATCGAGCGGATGCTCAATCCCGACCTGTCCATGGGCTTGCCGGCCTTTCTGGCCGAGCGCCCGGGTCTGCAGAGCGGCATGATGATCGTCCAGGTCACGGCGGTGGACTGTCTGGCCGAGATGCGAGTGCTCGCGCATCCGGCGAGCGTCGATTCGGTGACGACCTCGGCGAACCAGGAGGATCACGTGTCGATGGGCATGGCCGCCGCGCGCAAGGCGCGCCGGGCGGTGGCGTGCCTGGAGCGCGTGCTGGCGGCCGAGCTGGTGTGCGCCGCCGAGGGCATCGAGCATCGCCGTCCCCTCAAGGCGGGCAGAGGGGTCGAGGCCGCCTGGGCCAGGGTCCGCGCACGCGTCGAGGCGCTGCACGGGGATCGCCCCATGTATGAGGATCTCGAATCGGTTGGAAAGATGATCCGTGATGGAGCCTTCGCGGCACTCGCCGCGGGAGAAGAGCGATGAAGACGACGACCGGAAGAACGATCCGGGCTCCCCGGGGCACCACGCTGACCTGCAAAGGATGGACGCAGGAGGCGGCGCTCCGGATGCTCATGAACAACCTCGATCCCGACGTCGCGGAGCGGCCCCAGGATCTCGTGGTCTACGGAGGCACCGGCAAGGCGGCCCGTGACTGGAAGTCCTTCGACGCCATCGTGCGCACGCTGCGCCACCTCGAGAACGACGAGACACTCCTGATCCAATCCGGAAAGCCGGTCGGCATCTTCCGGACGCATGCGCACGCCCCGCGCGTGCTCATCGCGAATGCCAATCTCGTGGGAAGATGGGCGACCTGGGAGCACTTCCACGAATTGGAGCGGCGCGGACTCATGATGTTCGGCCAGATGACCGCGGGCTCCTGGATCTACATCGGCACCCAGGGGATCCTGCAGGGGACCTACGAGACGTTCGGCGCGATGGCCGATCGCCATTTCCGCGGCTCCCTCAGGGGCCGCTGGATCCTGACCGGAGGGTTGGGAGGAATGGGTGGAGCGCAGCCCCTCGCCGCGACGATGAACGAGGGCGTCATGCTGGCGGTGGAGGTCGATCCCGACCGCATTCAGCGACGGATGGACACCCGCTACCTGGATCGCGCGACGGACGATCTGGACGAAGCGCTCTCATGGGTCCGCGAGGCGGTCGCAGCCGCTCTACCTCTCTCCGTGGGCCTCGTGGGCAACTGTGCGGAAGTCTTGCCCGACGCTCGTGGAGCGGGGCGTCGTTCCGGATATCGTGACCGACCAGACCTCGGCGCACGATCCGCTCAACGGCTACGTCCCCCTGGGACTCTCCCTGGAGGAGGCCGCCGCCCTCAGGGCCTCCGACTCCGACGAGTACGTGCGGCGGGCCATGGAGTCGATCCGGATCCACTGCGAGGCGATCGTGGCCATGCAGGACGCCGGGGCTGTCGCGGTCGACTACGGAAACAACCTGAGGGGTGCCGCCCGCGACGCCGGCTTCGCCGAGGCGTTCTCGTATCCCGGCTTCGTGCCGGCGTACGTGCGCGACCTCTTCTGTGAAGGCAAGGGTCCGTTCCGTTGGGTGGCTCTCTCCGGGAATCAGGCGGACATCCACAGGACCGACGACCTCGTGCTGGAGATGTTCCCCGAGGACGAACACCTGTGCCGATGGATCAGGATGGCTCGCGACAAGGTGGCCTTTCAGGGTCTTCCGGCCCGCATCTGCTGGCTGGGGCAGGGAGCACGCGCACGCTTCGGTCGGGCCATCAACGACCTGGTCGCGTCCGGAGAGATCGGCGCGCCGATCGTGATCGGCCGGGACCACCTCGACACCGGCTCGGTCGCTTCTCCCTTCCGTGAAACCGAGGCGATGAAGGACGGAACCGACGCCGTCGCGGACTGGCCCATCCTGAACGCCCTTCTCAATACGGCGTCCGGGGCGAGCTGGGTCGCCTTCCACCACGGGGGCGGGGTGGGCATCGGCAACTCGCTGCACGCCGGCCAGGTTCTGGTAGCCGACGGGACGCCGGAGATGGGGGAGCGCATCGAGCGGGTGCTCACGAACGATCCGGGCATCGGCGTGGCCCGCCACGTGGACGCCGGCTACGACCTCGCGGTGAAGACGGCCCGGAGGGCAGGCTTGAAGATCCCGATGTCCACCCGCGTCCGCTGACGGCTCAGGGGCTTGGCTTTGAGCTCGTGCGACCTGCTGGTCAGGGGCGGGCACCTGGCTACGATGGTGCCGGGAGAGGTCGCGTACGGCGCCGTGCGCGACGGAGCGCTCGTGATCGACGCCGGACGGATCACATGGGTGGGGCCCGAGGCCGAGCTCCCGGCCGAGCTGCGTCGGGCGCCGGGCGCAACTGTGGACGCGGGCGGCCGGTGGCTGACACCCGGGCTCGTGGACTGTCATACCCACCTCGTGTTCGGGGGAAACCGCGCCCGCGAGTTCGAGGCCCGGCTCGGCGGCGCGACCTACGAGGAGATCGCCCGAGCCGGGGGTGGCATCCTGTCGACGGTCTCGGCGACGAGGGAGGCCTCGCACGAGCTGTTGTTGGATACGGCTCGACGGCGAGTCGAAGCGCTGTGCCACGCGGGCCTCACCACCGTGGAGATCAAATCGGGCTACGGCCTGGAGCTGGACACCGAGCTCAGGATGCTCGAGGTGGCTCGCGCACTGGGAACGTCCCTGCCCGTGACCATCCAGACCACGCTTCTGGGCGCGCACACGCTTCCGTCGGAGTATCGTGACGATCGCGCCGGCTACCTCGACCTCGTCTGCTCGGAGATGATCCCGCTGGCGGCGTCACGGGGCCTGGCCGACGCCGTGGACGCCTTCTGCGAGGGGATCGCATTCACTCCGGAGGAGGTCGCCCGGGTGTTCGAGACCGCCGCGAACCATGGGCTACCCGTGCGGCTGCACGCCGACCAGCTCTCCGATCTCGGCGGGGCGGCCCTCGCCGCCCGTCATGGGGCCCGCTCGGCGGACCATCTGGAGCACACGTCCGCCGACGGCGTGCGAGCCATGGCCGACGCGGGCACGGTGGCGGTGTTGCTCCCGGGCGCCTTCCATTTCCTCGGCGGCGGCCGGCGGCCGCCCGTCGACGCGTTTCGGCACCACGGCGTGCCGATCGCCGTCGCTTCGGACCTGAACCCCGGGTCCTCGCCGGTGGTGGCGCCGCTGGTCGTGCTCAACCTGGCATGCACGCTCTTCGGCCTCACCCCCGAAGAAGCGCTGGCCGGCATGACTCGTGAGGCGGCGCGAGCCCTCGGGATGGAGGGCGAGGTCGGCACCCTGGAGAAGGGCAAACGGGCGGACCTGGCCCTCTGGGACGTCGACGAGCCGGCGGAGCTCCCGTACTGGCTCGGGGGGAATCCCTGCGTCCGTACCGTCTACGGTGGTGTGCCGAATCGGCCCTGACGGTCCTGAACGCACCGAGGGCCCGCGTCCGAAGAATTGGACGCGGGCCCTCCGGTGAGAGCGCGGTTCCCGTACGATCGTCGCCTCAGAGCCCTCCGCCTCGTCTGCGCGCCGTGGAGCCACGCTGTGCCGCGGACCGGCCCCTCGTGGCAGGGCGGCTCCGCGTGGCGGGTCGGCTCGTGGTGGCCGGCCGGCTCCGAGCCGCGGGTCGGCTCGGGGCGGATCGGGTCGTCGGCCGGGACGGTGCCGAAGAGGCCCGGGGTGCGGGTCGAGTGGGCACCGCCCGCTGCGTCGTGCGGGGGCTCCTCGCCGGCGCCCGGGCGGACGGGGCGCTCCTCGCGGCGGGGGCTCGAACCGAAGGCCTGCTCCCACTCACCGGGGCCCGGGCCGAGGGGGCGCTCCTCGCGGTGGGGGCTCGAACCGAAGGCCTGCTCCCACTCACCGAGGCCCGGGCCGAGGGCGTGTTGGAGCGCACGGGGGCGCGAGCCGAGGGCGCTCCCCGCGTAGCGGGGGCCGTCCGTCCCGTCGGCGTCGCACGGCTGGTCGGCGTGCGCACCGCGGGCGTCGAGCCCCGGGTGGCCCGTTCCGACGGTCTCGAGGGAGCTCCGACCGCCCCCTGACGGCCCGAAGCAGGGGCCCTGACGGCTCCACGCGAAGGCGTTCCGCCCGGCCGCGCCGGGGTGCGAACGGCCGGAGATCCTCGTTCAGCTCCGGTACGCGCGGCACCCGGTCTCACACGATCCGAGGGGCGGCCCACGCGAGCCGGTCCACGAGTGGGAGAGGTCCTGGCGCCCGCCGGTGCGCGGGCGGTGGGGCTCGACGGAGCCGCGACGGCGGCACGAGGTCTGGCCGTGCGACCGGTGCGCCGGGCGCCCGGATCTTCCTTGTAGGTGGGTCTGACCGGGGAGAGCGGGGAAGGACGATAGATCGTCGCCGTACGGCGCCCTCCGCGTGCGTAGACGGTCCGGACCCGGCCCCAACCCGACCGGCCGTAGTACCCATTCCAGCCATCGCCCGCACGGCCCCAGAAGCCGTTCCAGTACGAACCCCACGGGTCGTAGGCCCAGTATGGCCCCCACGGCGGGAAGAAGGGGTCACGCCAGTATGTCGACACGTAGATGCCGCTCGAGGCACCGTACCACCGGGAACCCCAGTATGAATGGCGCCCGTGGAAGCCCATCACGAGGCAATCGTCATACCATCCGTAGGAGCTCCACGAGCCGTACCCGTACGGGTCCCAGCACGAGTAGGCGTCGTACCGGTGGTGCCCGAGGTAGCCTCGGCCCCACCCGGGATAGGTCTCGGAATAGATGCCGTAGGGTGAAGCGGCCCACGGCGTCCACGTGCCGAAGCCCAGGGAAGCGCCGAAGAAGAGGGCGCCGGGCTGGAACGTCGAGACACCGAGTCCGAAGCTCGCGCCGTCGAACAAGGATCCGACGCCCACCGAGAGAGACACGCCGGTCTGAGCTCGGCCGGGAAGCGCCGACAGCATCAGCACCGTCGCCAGAGTCAGGGTCGTTCGAGTCACGGTACGCACGGTATCCTCCCTCCAGTTGAGCCTACCCTTCTTACAGCATGGGGTGTGCCATCCGATACCGATCACCGTAACATATTGCCACACATTCACTTATTGCCTATTGTGCCTTGGCACGCCATCATGGATGTGTCCGACGTTGGGGACACATGGCGATCGTCTCCGAGACACGTTCCGGGCCGAGGATCGACCCGGGTCGTGGAGGTCCGAGGAAACACGCGGAGGCCGATGGCGTAAGAGGATGTGGAACCTCCCAGTGGCATCCCAGCTTCTTTCAGGTAGATTGACCATATCCTGAAAATCAGGGATGATCCGGATCCCCCGGCTTGATCTGCGGGGGCGAAGGTTGAAAGTTACGGAAGTCCATCGACGTTCGCCGTCGACTCCAGCGGCCTTCTCGGCCCGACTGATCGGACTGGTTTCACCTTCTCCGAACTCGGAGCTTCCTCCCGAAGGCGCATGACCGCCAAGGTGTCATGACGCCGTTCCCGGTAAACATGGGTTCAGACGTGCCCGACTCGCCAGAAATGCAGATGGGCGATGGGGATCAGTCCAAGTCTCGACGCGGCAATCGCGGCCGCCGGCGTGGACGTCGTTCTCGTCGCAAGCGCTCCCAGAGATCCAACGGGGGCAACAACGGCAACGGAAGTGGAAACGGTGGCGGCGACGACGCCGATTCCACGCTTCCCGAAAACCCGGAAGAGCTCGCTGCGGAATCTCGACCGCTGGGCCTCCTCGAGGTGCTCAACAGCGGCTCCGGGTTCATTCGCCTCCGTGAGGCAGGCTACACGCCGAGCCGCGACGATATCTATGTCAGCGCGCGGCTCATCCAGAAGTTCGGCCTGCGGACCGGGGACGAGCTCATGGGCGTCGCGGGACGGGCACCCAGAAACGGGAAGAGCCCGCCCCTGGCCTACCTCCATCGCGTCAACGACCGCGATCCCGAAGAGCTGCGCCGTCGGCCGGACTTCCAGCGCCTGAGCGCGATGCACCCCGACGATCAGCTGAGGATCGAATGTGGCCGCACGGTGAGGGGGGAGCCCGACTACACCAACCGGGTCATCGACCTCTTCTGCCCGTTCGGAAAGGGACAGCGTGCCCTCATCGTGGCGCCGGCCAAGGCCGGAAAGACCACGGTGCTGCAGGCCGTGGCCGAGGGGATCGTGACCAACAACCCCGAGTGCCACCTCATGATCCTCCTCGTGGACGAGCGTCCCGAGGAGGTCACCGAGATGGAGGCGTGCGGCTTCGGTGAGGTCATCTCGTCGACCTTCGACCGCTCGGCCGATCGGCACACGCAGGTCGCGGAGATGACGCTCGAGCGAGCGCGTCGCCGGGTCGAGATGGGTGAGGACGTCGTCATCATCCTCGACTCCATCACCCGCCTGGCGCGGGCCCACAACACGGTGGAGGAGGGAAGCGGGCGCACGCTCTCCGGCGGCCTGGACGCCCAGTCGCTGGAGAAGCCGAAGCGCTTCCTGGGAAGCGCCCGCAAGATCGCGCCCGGACCAGGGCGGGGGCTCGCTCACGATCATCGCCACGGCGCTGGTGGACACCGGGTCGCGCATGGATCAGGTGATCTTCGAGGAGTTCAAGGGAACAGGAAACAGCGAGTTGGTGCTCTCCCGCGAGCTGGCCGACAAGCGGATCTACCCGGCGATCGACCTGACCGCCTCGGCCACCCGCAAGGAGGAGCTTCTGCTCGACGACGACGCCCTCTGGCTCTCCAGAGCCATGCGCCGTCAGCTCGCCGGCGTGGGCCCGACGGAGGGGATGCAGGAGCTTCTGAACATCATGCGCAAGACGAGCACCAACAAAGACCTCATCACCTGGGCGCGCCAACAGGCCTGAGGTCCGCGGATCAGGGGGAAGGCGGCTCCTTCGTCTCGGCGGAGTCGGCCGCCGCCTCCCTCCGTGCCGCCGCGCTGTCGCCCACCATCGCCGCGAGCCGCGCAAGGCTCTTGCCCAACTCGCGTCCCTGGGCGTGATGCATGGCCAGGGCCCAGTAGCCCATGAGCGGGTTCTTCCCGAAATCGCCCCGCTCGACCCAGGAGACGCGAGTGCCGCCCGGATCGGCCTCCAGCCGCAACGATCCCTCGGTCCGCATGGTGCTGTCCTGCACGGCGACCCGGTAGCGCACGAGGCGAGGCTCCTCGGTCTGGACGATCTCGAAGACCCCGTCGCCCAGGTTCGGATCGTCCCAGGAGAGCCTGGCGCCCGGACCGCTCGGCGGTCCACCCGTCACGAGACCGGAATCCGGCCAGGGCGTCCAGGATCGCCATGCCTGTGGTGACGTGAGGAGCGGGAAGATCTGCTCGGGACGGGCGTCGATGACGAGGCTGCGATCCGCCTCCCACCTTCCCGAGAGCAGGAACCCGACCAGCAGGAAGAGGCCGAGGAGTGCCGCGCCCGTGCCCAGGATGCGCGCGCCGAAGCTCACCGGGGATCTCATCAGGCGCTCCCCGCGGCGCTCACGCGCTCGGACGGCAGGGTCCGCAGGACCTTTTCCAGCGTCGGCCAGACATTGTGCGCGATCTTGATCTCTCCCTCCGCGGTCGGATGCATGCCATCCGCCTGGTTGAGCCCGGAAACGCCGGCGACCCCCTGGAGGAGGAACGGAACCAGCGCGACGTGTTGCTCCTCCGCCACTTCGGGGAAGACCCGACGGAACCGCTCGGTGTATCTCAACCCGAGGTTCGGCGGCGCCTCCATGCCCACGAGGATGATCCGGGCGTTCGGGTAGGCCGTCCGGGTCTTCTCGATGACCGCACGCAGGTTCGCGGCCAGTGCATCGGGGTCCTGGCCTCGCAGGCCGTCGTTGGCGCCCAGCTCGATCACCAGGACATCCAGCCGGTTTCGGAGCACCCAGGGAAGGCGGGCCAGACCGTCCGCGCTGGTATCACCTGATACCCCCGCATTGACGGCTTGGATGGGCAGCCCGGCCGAGTCGGCGAGTTCCGCCAGACGGGATACATAGGTATCCTCCTCGCGGGCCAGGCCGAGTCCTGCGGTGAGGCTGGTGCCCAGAAAGACCACGACGGGACGCCCGTCGGTGGCAGCGGAATCGGTCGGTGCGGCGGCCTCCGTCCGGCCCCCGGCCGATGTGTCCGGGGCCGGCTGCGAGGGCCCGCACGCCAGGACGACGGCGCACAGGAGAGGAGAGAGGCGGCTCGGCATGATGATCATGGCCCGGGGGCTCGAGAAGACCTATACGAGTGGAGGGCGCCCCTTGCAGGTGCTGCACTCCATCGACCTGGAAGTGGCGTCCGAGTCCTTTGTTGCCGTCGTTGGACCGTCCGGCAGCGGGAAGACCACCCTGCTGGGTCTCCTCGCCGGCCTGGACGAGCCCACGGCGGGCCGGGTAGAGCTGGACGGCCAGGACTTGTTCGCTCTTACCGAAGACGAGCGTGCGGAGTTTCGCGCGCGCAGCGTCGGGTTCGTGTTCCAGACCTTCCACCTCCTGCCGACGCTCACGGCGCTCGAGAACGTGCTGGTGCCCCTGGAGCTGCGCGGGCGCGGGCGGGAAGCCAGACACCGGGCGGTATCCCTGCTGGAACGGGTGGGACTCGAGGACCGCCTGAGCCATTACCCGGCTCAGCTTTCCGGCGGTGAGCAGCAACGGGTCGCGCTTGCACGCGCCTTCGCCAACGAGCCGAAGATCCTCTTTGCCGACGAGCCCACCGGCAATCTGGACCAGGAGACCGGTGCGACCATCGTGTCGATGCTGGAGGAGTTGAACCGCGAGGCGAGTACGACGCTCGTACTCGTGACCCACGACGCGCAGATCGCCGAACGCGCCCACCGCATCGTGGGTCTCACCGGCGGAACGATCGTTTCCGACGAGCCGAAGAGGTCGGCCGGGGAATGAGGCCGTCCTTCGCCTTTCGGCTGGCACTGCGGGAGAGCCGTTACGGCTTTCGCCGCGTGGGCGTCTACATGGCCTCCATCGCCCTCGGGGTCGCCGCCCTGGTGTCCATCCATTCGTTCCGTACCGATGTGGCTCGCTCCGTCGAGGAACAGGCGGACGTCCTCCTGGGCGCGGACGCGCGGCTGTCCTCCAATCGGCCGCTCCCCGACTCCGTGACGTCGGTGGTGGACTCGCTGACTACGGCGGGCGTGGACGTGTCGCGCGTCACCACGGTGATGTCGATGGTCATGGCACCCGCGAGCGGGGACGTGCGCCTGCTCCAGGTCCGGGCCGTGGAGGGCGGCTTCCCCTTCTATGGACAGATGCACACGGAGCCGGAGGGGATCTGGGACCGTCTTTCCGGCGAGGGAAGCGTGATCGTGGATCCCGCGGTCCTCACACAGCTGCGTACGAAGGTGGGTGACAGCCTGGCCGTCGGCCGAATTCACGTCGGGATCGTCGGAACGGTGAGGGACCTCCCTACGGACCTGGGTTACGAGACCGCGGTGGGCCCCCGCATCTACCTGTCCCAGCGGGACCTCGAGCGGGCAGGCCTGCTCGGGTTCGGCAGTCTCGCCCGCTACGAGGTCTATCTGCGCCTTCCCGATCAGGCCGCGCGTGACGCCCTCCGCGACCGCTATCGGGCCCTCTTCCGAGGTAGCCAAGTTCGACTCACGTTCGCTGCCGAGCAGGCCCATCGTCTGTCCCGGAGCGTGCAATTCCTCGGGCGCTTCCTCGCGCTCGTGGGCCTCGGCGCGCTGCTCCTCGGCGGTATCGGAGTCGCCAGCGCGATCCATGTCTATATTCGGGAAAAGCGCACCAGCGTGGCGGTTCTGCGGTGTCTGGGCGCCGGACAGTGGACGATCTTTCTGGCATACCTGATCCAGGCCGGAGCCCTCGGCCTCCTCGGCTCGATCCTCGGGGTCGTCATAGGCGTGGGCGTTCAGTACCTGCTCCCGGTGGCCTTGTCCGGGGCGCTGCCTGTCGACGTACACACGCGCTTCTCGCCGGTGGCGGCGGGCGCGGGGCTCGGTGTCGGTGTTTGGGTCGCGCTCATCTTCGCACTGATTCCCCTCCTTCAGCTGCGGGACGTGCCTCCCCTGCAAGCGCTCCGCCAGGACTTCGACCGTCCGTCGCGGCGATGGGACTTCGTGCACGGGCTCGCCTGGGCCGCGCTCGCGGCGAGCGTGGTTCTTCTGTGCGTGCTTGAGGCGCCGGACCGCAACGTAGGGCTCGGCTTCGCCGCAGCCCTCGGGGTGAGCGTCGCGCTCCTGGCGGGCACCGCCTGGGTCCTCATGCGCCTCACCCGCCGCTTCTTTCCGTCCCGCGCGGCCTACCCGGTGAGGCAGGGGGTCTCCAACCTCTTCAGGCCCCAGAACCAGACGGTGGCCGTTACGCTCGCGCTGGGGTTCGGCGCCTTCGTGGTGGGCACGGTCGTCGAGGTGGGTTCGAACCTGATGGACGACCTGACCGTCTCGTTCGGCGTCGGAAAGCCGAATGTGCTTCTCTTCGACGTCCAGGCCTCCCAGAAGGACAGCGTAGTGACACTCCTGCCCCCGGGCGCTCGCCGCTCCGCGCAGACGACCCCGATCGTGCCTGCTCGGATCGACGCCGTGAACGGGCGCACACCCGAGGAAATGCGCCACGACACCGTCCGGGGTGAGCGCCCGGAAGGCTGGGCTCTGCGGCGCATCTACCGGAACACGTACCGGGCCCGGCTGGGCTCGGCGGAGACCCTGATCTCCGGACGTTGGTGGGACGGCACCCCCGGCACGGAAGACGGACGCCGCGTGGACGCGGGGGGGCTCGCACGGGTCTCGTTGGAATCCGGCATCGCGCAGGACCTGCATGTGGGCCTCGGAGACCGCATCACCTGGGACGTGAGCGGCGTCCGGATCCCTTCGATCGTGACCAGTCTGCGCTCGGTCGAGTGGAGCCGGCTCGAGCCGAACTTCTTCGCCGTGTTCGAGCCCGGTACGCTGAACGACGCACCACAGACGTTCGTCGTGTTGGCCCGCGTGCCCGACGAAGGCGAACGCGCGGCCCTTCAGAGAAGGCTCGTGAGCCGTTTCCCGAACGTCTCGGTGCTGGACTTCTCCAGGGTCCAGCAAGCGGTGGACGCGGTCCTGTCGCGCGTGCGCCAGGCCGTGGCGTTCCTCGGCCTGTTCAGTGCGCTGGCCGGAATCCTCGTCCTCGTGGGATCCCTGGCCACCTCGCGCGTTCAGCGCCTGAGGGAGGGAGCGCTGCTCAAGACGCTGGGTGCACGCAAGCGCCAGGTGCTCAGTATTCTCCTGACCGAGTACCTGGCACTCGGCACGCTGGCGACCGCAACCGGCCTCGCGCTCGCGTGGTTCGCGTCGGCCCTCGTGGTGCCCCGGGTCTTCCAGTTGGAGTTCACGACCCACCTGGGCCCACTGGCGCTCATCTGGCTGATCGTGGCGGGCCTCACGCTGTCCGTCGGCCTCGTGGGGAGCAGGGGCCTGCTTCGGAGGTCACCCCTGGCGGTGCTGCGTGAGGTGCCGGAGTAGCGCGCCGAGTCAGGAGTGTGCGTCTCCGTGCCCTTCCAGGGCCTCGGCGTCCACTTCGACCGAAACCTCGTGACCGCAGGCGTCGCACGAGAGGGGATGGGGGGCGCGAAGTCGGCCGGGGCTGGCCGAGAGTGGTCCGCCGCAACGCGGGCAGGTCCCGTGCACCGCATCGAGCGTGAAGTGCTCCTTCCAGCGCCGGCGTGCGAGAATGATACCCGCCGCGAGTACCCCAAGGACCCAGGGCGCGTGGGGAGGGATCACGGCCACGGCCGGGGCTACGACGATCGTTATGGCGAGGATCCGGACCACACCTCTCACCCGCCAGGAGCGCGCGCGCGGGCGCAGGTCGAGGGTCGCGGTGGTGGGCTCGAATCCGAAGAGGGCGACGTGCGCTTGGGCCTCGAAGGGCTCGAGGCGGGCGGGAGGGTCGGTATGCTGAGTCACGGAAATCAGACTCCGGCGAAACGGGCATCTCGTGCGGTACGGAAGTTCGAAATGTATCTTTCGTTTTCTCTGGTCCAAGCCCGGCCCGGTTCGCGCTTGACATCCGCAAGCGGCCAACGAGCATTCGAGACAGGCCGCAGGACGGGCCTTCCCCCAGGCGAATAGTCCGAAGTGAGTGAGACCTCAGCCACGATCCAGGAGGCCAGGCAGGCGGCGCTGTCGCGGGAGCTTTCCGAGTTTCTCGTCGAGTTCTCCATCGGTGTCCACCGCCACGCCATGTACCCGTCCGGACATCCGTCCCTCGCGCCGGTACTGGAGAACATCGTGCGGCGCCTGGCCGGCCTGTTCGAGGATCGTCTCACGCTCGCCATCGGCGTCGCCCAGCGCCAACTCGTCATCGAAGGAGTAGCCACGGATCAGAAGCACCCGGTCCTCTCGGACCTCGCCCGTCGCCTCCACGGACACCAGCTAGGAGCCATCTCGATCAAGAAGGGTGTGACGGGGGCCGAGATGTCCGGCCTCCTCGAGACGCTCGCCCGAGAGAGTGAGCGAGGCGGCACGCCGCTCGGCCTCCTCTCCTCCGACGAGCTCCCTGCCTGGGAGCACGCCCGGATCCATCCCGTCGGATACGAGAAGCTCGAAATCCACGGAGACACGGGAGAAGGGCCCGAGGAGGTGGACCGCGCCACGGCGCTCTGGCTGGGGCTAGCCCAGGCGGCCATGGCGGGCGACGGGCCCGTGACCGAGTCTCCGGACGCGGGGACCATGGCACGAGCGATCGAGAAGCATGGGAAGGAGACGGCCTACGACCAGGTGATCCTCGGCTATCTCCTCCAGCTCTCGGAGGAGTTGAAGGGAACGCGAGGCGCCGAGGCCGACAAGGTCCGTAAACGCGTTTCCAGGCTCATGAACGAGTTGGACGACAACACCCTGTCACGCCTGGTTCAGTTCGGGGGCAACGCCGCGCAGCGCAAGCGCTTCCTGCTCGACGCCAACCAGAGTCTCGCCGTGGACTCGGTGGTCAAGATCCTGCGGGCCGCCGCCGCCAGCGCCGGCCAGGATATCTCCAACTCCATGACACGGCTGCTGAGCAAGCTCGCCGTACACGCGGAGGACCACGAGACCCACGTCGGCCCTCGGGCCGACACGGCGCTGCGAGAGAACGTGGAGTCACTCATCGAGGGCTGGGAGCTGAAGGACCCGAACCCCGGGGCCTACACGGCGCTACTGGACGAGATGTCCAGGGCCGCACCGATTCTGGGCTCGGCGGAGGACGGAGTGGAAGAAGGTCTCTCCGGGGCGGAGCGGGTAGTCGAGACCGCCCTCGAAGTCGACGCCTACGGGCCCATCGTCTCGAAGGCGGTGGCCGACCTCATCGAGGAAGGGGGCGCCGGCCGCCTCCTCGAGATGATCGACCAGAGCCCCAGGGGCAACTCCGTGGCTGACCGGATCCGCCAGCACCTCACGAATCCCGCGCAATTTCGCGAGATCCTGAGCGCCGGACGGGTCGACGAGGCGGCGCTCACGAACCTGATCGGTCAGATGGGTTCGGCCGCGGTCGATCCGCTGCTGGACGTGTTGGGCGAGTCTGGCTCACGGCCGGTGCGCCGCCGGGTCTTCGACGCCCTCGTTGAGATGGGGCCATGGGTGGGCCAACGCACGGTGGAGCGGCTCTCGGACGGACGCTGGTTCGTACTGCGCAACATGCTCACTCTGTTGCAGCGCCTCGATCCCCTCCCCGAGAGCTTCAATCCCCAACCGTTGATGGAGCACCCGGATCCTCGAGTCCGCAGGGAGGCGCTTCCTCTCGCCCTGCGCGATCCCCGGCGTCGCGACCGGGCGCTGGTGGCAGCTCTGTCGGACGAAGACGAGCGGATGGTCCGGATGGCACTGCTCGTGCTGAGGGGCAAGAAGGTGCCCGAGCGGGTGCTCCCGACCCTGGTGAACCGGGTGGTAGCATCAGAGGAGCGCACCTCGGAGATCCGGGCGCTCGGTGCCAGCACCCTGGCGGGGACGCATTCTCAGCTCGCCCTGAACGTGCTCCTCGACATCGCGTCCCCCGGCAAGAGCATCTTCGGGCGCGCCAAGCTCGCCCCCAACTCTCCGGAGCTGCTGGCGGTCCTCCACGCTCTGGCCCATGGCTGGCCGGACGATCCGCAGGCCACCGCGGTGCTCCAGATGGCCGCGCATTCGAAGGACCCGGCGATCCGCGGAGCCGTTCGCGCGGGGATCGCGCCGGAGCTCATGGACAGGTTCGGCTTCGGAGGTGAGGAGTGAGCGCGGGAGCCACCTTCCTGTCCGGCCTCGCTCAGGCCCTCGCCACCATGAACCTCTACAAGGAAGGTCACCCGGCCCGCGAGCGAGCCATCGACCACGCCTACGGCGCGCTCTCGGACCTGCAGGACGAAACGCCCACGCCGGCCTTCACCTTCCTGGGTGAGGAGATCGTCATGGGCACCCGCCCGCTCAACGAGTTGAAGAGTTGGCACTGGGGCGGGCGGCTGGCCGAAGCGGGTATCCAACGCCTCGAGTTCATCGACCGCGTGTCGCGCGACGACTTCATCGCGTTCCTCGACGAAGCCTGGGTGCGCCTCAACGACCAGCCCGTCAGCACTGCCGAGGTGCGCCAGGGAAGGCCGACCAACATCCGATACGGGCAGGTCGGGCTACAGGGCGAGGAGGGTGGTCCGGGTGCCGGCGCCGAGCGACTCGACACCGCGTCGGTCGCGTACTCGTTGAAGGAGGAGATCGAGGGCATCGAGTGGCTCCACGGCGAGCTGAAGGACCAACGCCGACTCCACCTTCTGGAAGCCGAAGCCATCGTACGCTCGCTCTCGGTCGCGATGCATGGCGACCAGGCATTCCTGATCCCGCTCCTCCGCCTCAAGGAATTCGACCAGTACACCACCACTCACGCGCTCAACGTCTCTATCCTGACCATGGCGCTGGCAGAGTATCTCGGTCTGAGTCCGACCGAGGTGCGCACCTTCGGGATCGCGGGCCTCCTGCACGACCTGGGCAAGGTGAAGATCCCGACGGAGATCCTGAACAAGCCGGGAAAGCTGACCGACGAAGAGCGCGTCGTGATGAACAGCCACACGGTCGAAGGCGCACGCATCATCCTCGAGACCGAACAGCATCTCGACCTGGCGGCGGTGGTCGCGTACGAGCATCACATCCGGATCGACGGAGGCGGATACCCCTCGCTGA
Organism: uncultured Gemmatimonadales bacterium; assembly: GCA_963751265.1. GTDB lineage: Bacteria > Gemmatimonadota > Gemmatimonadetes > Longimicrobiales > Gaopeijiaceae > SZUA-318. Next base: position 395,162 of record CAVVTU010000021.1, read on the forward strand.
AGTATGCGAGAGCCTGCCACAGCGCGAGCAACCTGGTGCACGTGTGCGACGTCTTCGACGCGCTGCGGACAGACCGTCCATATCGAGAGGCGTGGCCCACCGAGCGCGCTCTGAAGATCATCGAGGAGGGAACGGGTCCGGAGTTCGACAAGGACATCGCGCGCGCGTTCATCCAGATGATGCAGCGCTGGCGAGGGCGTCTGGCGGACGTGAGCGTAACGTCGCCCGAGATCGCGTTCGGAGGGGTACCTGACGGGTCGGCCACTCCCGGTGAGGGTGCGACGGCGTCGGCCGACGGGTCGGCCGGTTCGGGCGCGGGACCAGCAGCCTAGGAACCCCTCGTCGCGAAGGTGCGCAGGCGCGCTCCCGCTTCTTTGAGCGTCTCGATCCGCTTGCAGAAGGCGAACCGCACGAGGGTCCGGCCTCCTCCCTCCCGTCTGAAGAAGCTGGAGCCAGGCACCGAGGCCACGCCCGCCTCTCGCGCCAGCCGTTTGGCAAACGTGGTGTCGTCCTCCTCGCTGAGCGCGGAGAAGTCCGCGAGCACGTAGTACGCGCCCTCCGGCGGAACGCATGCGAAGCCCGCGTCCTGGAGCGCCGCCACCAGAACGTCCCTTCGCTCCCGGTACGAGGCGCTCATCTCCCGGTAGTAGTCGGGGCCGAGCTCGTCCAGGCCCACCGCGCAGGCCTCCTGTAGCGGCGCCGGCGCACCGACGGTGAGGAAGTCGTGCACCTTTCGGATCGCGGACGTGAGGCTGGGTGGGGCCACGATGGTGCCCACACGCCATCCGGTGACGCTGAATGTCTTGGACAGGCCGCTCACCGTCACCGTTCGCTCGCGCATCCCCGGCAGCGTGGCGAGCGGCGTGTGCTCTCCCTCATAGAGGATGTGCTCGTAGATCTCGTCGGTGACCGCGATGAGGTCGTGATCCAGGCACACCTCGGCGACGGCGTCGAGCTCGCTCCCATCGAAGACCCGCCCGGTGGGATTGTTGGGGGTGTTGAGCACGATCGCCCGGGTCCGTGGCGTCACGGCGGAGCGGAGCCGGTCCGGGTCCAGTCGGTAGCGCGGAGGCTCGAGGGGCAGGAACGCCGGGCGCGCGTCACAGAGCACGGCATCGGGCCCGTAGTTCTCGTAGAACGGCTCCAGGACCACGACCTCCTCTCCGGGCTCGACCAGCGCCAGCATCACCGCGGCCATGGCTTCGGTCGCACCACAGGTCACCGTGACCTCACGGTCACCCTCGACGTCCATCCCGTAAAGGCGGAGGTACTTTCGCACGAGCGCCTCGCGCAGCCGGGGCGCACCCCACGTGATCGCGTATTGGTTCACGTCTTCTTTGATCGCCCGGCACGCCGCTTCCTTCAGCAGGGCCGGGGCGGGGAAGTCGGGAAAGCCCTGTGCGAGGTTGATCGCGTCGTGTTGGTGGGCAACCCGCGTCATCTCGCGGATCACCGATTCCGTGAAGGAATGCGTGCGTGTGGCGGTCCGCTTGGAGGCCGGAGAAGGCATCATGGACATCGAGGGACGGGGAAGACGGGAATCCCGGCGCGCGTAGCGTTGCCCGGACGGGCCGTGTAGGATACAACCGTTTCCACGACCATCGCGAACCGGGGACCGAAACGTCCATGTCGAGGATGCACGTCGAAGGAATCCTGCGCGTCACGCTCGTGCTCCTGGCCCTCCAGGAGCCAACCACGGCTTCAGCGCAGGCCGCTCCCCTCGTTCTGGAGATCCAGGGAGGAGCCTCGATCCCGGTGGGCTCGCTCCGTAGCGGAAGCGGACCGGCCGAGGGGACGAGCGCCGGACCGAGCTTCGGGGTGGACTTCGCGCTCTCCGGGTCCGGCCGCCGCACCACCTTCGTGGGGTTCAGCCAGCATCGGTTCGGGTGCGGCGCTGCGGGGTGCGCATCGGGGGGCCAGTACGTCGCCACGGGGCTGGACGTGGGCACGCGGGTGAGCCTCTTCACCCTGGGCTCCGTCATCCCGTGGATCCGCCTGGGGGCCGTCACCACCCGAGTGGAGATGCCTGCCACGGCGATGACCCCCTCCGGGGTGTCGTCCCTGGGGTTCGGAGGAGACCTGGGCTTCGGAGTCTTTCTCGGGGCCTCTCGCGCGATCGCGCTCAATCCTGCGGTGCGATTCACCGCGGTCAACTCCGGCCTTCCCGGTGGTGGAGTCCTCAGGATGCGCTATCTCGTGGCCGATCTGTCCCTCGTACTGGCGTTCTGAAGCCCGGTCTCCGCCTCGGAGACGCGCGGAGCCTCGTGCTCGGGAACCCGGTTGAATTCCACGGTAAAGAGAATATTTTGCGTCCCTTCCGCCCACGTCCGGGCTCCTGACCCTTTCCGAGGTAGAATACGATGTTGAGGAACGTCCTCCTGTGGTCCTCGACCAATCCGTTTCTCGCCCGACGACTTCCGCGCTATCGGTTCGTGAAGCGGGCGGTACGCCGCTTCATGCCCGGCGAGACGCTGGAGGAGGCGTTGAGAGAAGCGGATCACCTCGCGAAAGGGGGAATGCCCGCCACGGTCACGCTCCTGGGAGAAAACATCGAGGAGCTTTCGGAGGCCGACGCCGTTCTCGACCATTACCTGGGGGTCCTGGAGACCGTGAAGGGTCGCGGCCTCGACACGGAAATCTCGCTCAAGCTCACCCAACTGGGCCTGGATCTCGACGCCGACGGCGCTCGCGATCGTCTCGAGCGCCTGGTACGTGCATGCGACCCCGGCTCGCTCGTCTGGGTGGACATGGAGGGCTCGGACTACACCGATGTCACCCTCGACGTCTATCGGTCCGTGCGTGAAGATCACCAGAATGTCGGTCTGTGCCTGCAGGCCTACCTGCACCGAACGATGGACGACGTGGACGCCCTCCTGCCCATCCACCCGTCCATTCGGCTGGTCAAGGGAGCGTACAAGGAGCCGCCCGAGGTCGCGTTTCCGAAGAAGTCCGAGGTCGATCAGAACTACATCCGGATCACAGGCAAGATGCTGCGGGCCCGCAAGGAGGGCAGGATGGGGCGGCCCGTGATCGCAACGCATGACCCGCGCATGGTCGCCGAAGCCAACCGGCTCGCCCACGAGCTCGGCCTCGACAAGGACGCCTACGAGTTCGCCATGCTCTACGGCATCCAGCGAGCCGAGCAGGAACGTCTCGCGCGCAACGGGCACACCCTCCGTGTCTTGATCAGCTACGGTGAGGCGTGGTTCCCCTGGTACATGCGCCGGCTCGCGGAACGGCCTGCGAACGTCTGGTTCGTCGTCAAGCAAATGGTGAGCAGATAGGACAAAGCAAGCCCTCCGTCCGCTTGAAATCGCCGGAAGTTGGAGCGACTCTTCACGCGGTCGCGGGGGCCGGCCCGGCGGCCGGTGCCCCGTGGGTCGTTCCGTTCGCTGGGAGTTGACCTCTCTTGAAGTTGGCGTTCTCCCGTCGCTGGATACCGCCGCTCATCGCGGTCGGGTTCCTGTTTCTCGCGCTCTTTCTGCTGCGGCGCGAGCTCCGCGCGCATCACCTGACCGACATCCTCAACGGGCTGTGGGCAATCCCCCTGCGCCAATTGGCGGAAGGAGTGCTCTTCACGGCGGGCTCGTTCGCGGCGCTCGCCCTGGCGGAGCTCATCGCGGTGCGGTACGTGGGCCTCGATCTGACGGTGCGTCGTGTCGGCCTGGCTTCGTTCACTGGCTACTCGTTCAGCAACGCGCTGGGCTTCCCCGTGCTCACCGGCGCACCGGTGCGCTATCGTCTGTATACGTCGTGGGGAGTCGATGCGGGCGACGTAGCTCGGATCATCGCGCTGTACACGACCACGTTCTGGCTGGGCTTCCTCGCCCTCGCGGGAACCGCGCTCGTCCTGGAGGGAGGTGCGGAGTCGCACCTGCTCTCCCTTCCGCCGGCCCTCGTTCGCCCCCTGGGCCTCGTCCTCCTGACCGTGGCCGCGGCCTACCTGGCATGGTGCGTCTTCGGCAAGCGCCCGCTGCGTCTCGGGGGTTGGAAGCTCCAGGTGCCGAGCTGGCAGACGGGTGTACGCCAGCTCCTGGTCTCGGCGATGGACTGGACCTGCGCGGCGGCCACCCTGTACGTCCTGATCCCGGGTGGGCACGGCGTTCGCTTCGCGCCGTTCCTGGCGGCCTTCATGCTCGCACAGGTCATCGGCCTGATGAGTATGGTCCCGGCCGGACTGGGCGTCTTCGAGATCGTGCTCCTCCTCGCGATGCCGGGGCGCCTTCCGGAGAGCACCGCGGTGGCCTCCATCCTCGCGTTCCGGGCAGTCTACCAACTCATGCCGCTCGTGCTCGCGGCGCTCCTCTTCGGCGGATACGAGCTGCGGAGGAGACGCGAGGTCGTCGGCCGGGCTCTCGGGGTGGTGGGCGGCGGCGTCTCGAGCGCGGTTCCGCTCGTCCTTTCGGCGGCGGTGTTCGCGGCGGGGGCGTTGTTGGTCGCGACGGGAGCGCTCCCGCAGGCGGCCCACCTGAGCTGGCTTCTCCGGGTGCTTCCGCTCCCCCTGCTCGAGGCCTCCCATTTCCTGGGTAGCATCGTCGGAGCCCTCCTCCTCATTCTTGCATGGGGTCTCGCCCGCCGCTTGGACGGAGCGTACCACGCCACGCTGGTGTTGCTGGCGGCCGGCGCCGTCTTGGCTGCGGCCCGGGGCGGCGGACTGGTCACCGCGCTGGCGCTCCTCCTGGTCCTCGTGGCCCTCGCCCCGGCGCGGGGGGAGTTCATCCGCCGTTCGTCCCTCACGGCCGAGCCGGTCTCACCCGAGTGGCTCATGGGCGTCGGCGCCGTGCTCATCACGACCGTTTGGCTGGGCGTCTTCGCTTACCGGGAGGTGGCCTTCTCCGGCGACTTGTGGTGGCGTTTCGCGCTGCGGGACGACGCGCCCCGGTTCCTGAGGAGCTCGGTGGCGGCGGCCAGCGTGCTCCTCCTGTTCGCCGTGAGAAGGCTCCTGCGTCCGGCCGATCCGGAAGAGGCCACGCCGGCCGAGGAGATTCCGCCCGAGGTCGACGAGATCGTCGCCGGCCAGGGACGAGCGAGCGCCCGGCTCGCGTTCCTCGGCGACAAGGCCTTCCTCTTTTCGACCGCCCACGATGCGTTCATCATGTTCGGGGTGGAGGGGCGGAGCTGGGTCTCCATGGGCGACCCTGTCGGCGACCCGGAGGCCTTCCCGGATCTGGTGTGGGATTTCCGCAGCCGAGCGTTGCGCCACGGAGGTTGGCCGGTCTTCTATCAGGCCACCCCGGACCACCTCCCGCTCTACATCGACCTCGGCCTGGCGCTCATCAAGCTGGGCGAGGAAGGGATCATCGACCTTCCGCCGTTCAGCATGGAGGGGAGCCGCCGCTCCGGACTCCGCCAGACGCTGCGCAGGACGGAGCGGGCGGGCGGTACGTTCGACGTCGTTGCCCCGGAAGAGGTGCCCTCCCATCTCATGCGACTGAGGGAGATCTCCGACGCCTGGCTCGAGGCCAAGAGCGCGCGGGAGAAGAGCTTCTCCCTGGGCTCCTTCTCGGACGACTACCTCCGTCGGTTCCCGGCGGCGCTGCTCCGGGTCGAAGGACGGCCGGTGGCCTTCGCCAACCTCCTCGTGGGCGCTCCCGGATCGGAGTGCGCTCCGGACCTGATGCGCTACGATCCGTCGTCCTCTCCGGACTCGGCCATGGAGTATCTCTTCATCCAGAGCATCCTCTGGGCGAAGGAAGAGGGATTCTCCCGGTTCAGCGTGGGCATGGCTCCGCTGTCCGGGCTCGCGGAGGGTCCGCTCGCCCCCTCGTGGAGCCGATTCGGCGCGACGTTGTTCCGCCTCGGTGAGCACTTCTACAACTTCCAGGGCCTCAGGGCCTACAAGGAGAAGTTCGACCCCGAGTGGGAGCCCCGCTATCTGGCGGGTCCCGGGGGCTTCGCGCTCCCGAGGGTCCTGACGCACGTATCGAGCCTGGTGGGCGGAGGTCTCCGAGGTGTTCTTGCGCGTTGATCGGGTCTCTGGCTTGGGGTGGGCCTTGCTCCTGTCCATGCCGGCGGTGCGTCCCCTCGCGGCCCAGAAGCTGGATCTGGCCGACCTCGGCCACGACCGGGGGAACCCCGAAGCGCCGATCGCGGTGGTGGAGTTCGCCGACTTCGGCTGCGAAGCGTGTGCCGACTTCGCCCGTGACACGTGGCCCGGGCTCCTGCGGGAGGCCGTGGACAGTGGGAAGGTGGTTTGGAAGCTCATCCCGGTGGCGCTCGGCCCCTCCGGAGGCGCGGATGGCGCGCGTGCCGCCGAGTGCGCCGGCCGGCAGAACGAGAACGCCTTCTGGGGCATGCACGACCTCCTCTTCGGGAACCAGGACGCCTGGCGGGGCGCGGACCACCGGGAGGCCTACTTCGAGCGATACGCGGATCGGCTGGGCCTTTCGAGCGCCGCGTTCCGGAGCTGTTGGGAGGAGGGCGGGGAAGACGAAGCCATCGATCGTGGGAACGCGGCCGCGGCCGTGCTCGGGATCCACGCCGCCCCTACCTTCTTCGTGAACGGCTACCGCCTGGATGGGGCGGTCACCCTGAAGGCGTTCCGCCGCGTCCTCGAACGGGTCGGCGGCGGATGAACGAGGAGCAGGGGATGCAGCATCTCTCGACGACATTGAACGGAGTGGGCTGGGGGCGGGCACTCCTAGGCGTGCTGGTCCTCGTGGTGCTCGCGTGGCTGGCCGACGTCGTGGTGAAGCGGGTCTTCTTGAGGCTCATCCGGAGCGTGGCCGCCCACACCCGCTCCACCTGGGACGATCACGTCATCAACCGGAAGGTCTTCGACCGGATCGCCCACATCGCGCCGGCCGTCGTCACCTACATGGGCATCGCCTGGGCCCTCGGGGCGCGCCTACCCATCACCGATCTGGAGGCCGGCGCCGCGAGCGGCCCGGCAATGCTTCTGGTGCTGGTTCGCCGGGTCAGCCTGGCCTTCATCGTACTCACCACTGCGATGGCCACCAGCGCCTTCCTGGCGGCGGTCGACGACATCTACAGGGAGAGCTACACCGAGGCGGCGAATCGCCCGATCAAGGGGTACCTGCAGGTCGTCACGATCTTCGTGTACGTGGCGGCGGGCATCGTCACGGTGGCCATCCTCGCGGACGAGTCGCCGTTGCTCTTCCTGTCCGGGTTGGGTGCGCTCACCGCGGTGCTGATGTTGGTCTTCAAGGACACGATCCTCTCACTCGTGGCCAGCGTGCAGATCATGTCCAACGACATGATCCGGCTCGGCGACTGGATCGCGATGCCCCAGGCCCACGCCGACGGCGACGTGATCGACATCGCCTTGCACACGGTCAAGATCCAGAACTGGGACAAGACGATCTCGACCGTGCCCACCCACAAGTTCATCACGGAGTCGTTCAAGAACTGGCGGGGGATGAGCGAGTCGGGGGGACGGCGCATCAAGCGCGCCCTGAACCTGGACATGAACTCGATCCGCTTCCTGACCGAAGAGGAGATCGCGAAGCTCTCCCGCCACGAGCTCCTGCGCGGCTACATGCAGGAAAAGCGCGAGGAGCTGACGAAGGCCAACGCGCGCCCCGAAGACGCGGACACGATCCCGGAGCGGCGCCGGCTCACCAACGTCGGTACCTTTCGCGCATACGTGTTCGAGTATCTGAAGACGCATCCCCAAATCCACGACGGGATGACGCTGCTCGTGCGCCAGCTGCAGCCGGGGCCCGACGGGCTGCCCCTCGAGCTCTACTGCTTTTCGAATGACACGGCGTGGGCGAGCTACGAGGCGATCCAGGCCGACATCTTCGACCATCTGATCTCGATCCTGCCCGAGTTCGGGCTGCGTGCCTTCCAGCAACCGTCGGGACGGGACTTCAGCCGATGGGCGGAGGCCTGAGGCTCCGGGAGGACGGGTGTCGGGGGATCCGCCGCAAGGCCCGCCGGGCGGACGTGCGCCCGGCGGCACGGGCGGGTCGTCAGCCGACGCCTGGCGGAGAGAGCGCGCGTTCGGCCAACCCCAGCGCTCCGTCCACGAGCAGGGCGAGGAGCGCCGCCGGAATCGCGCCGGCGAGAATGAGCCGGGTATCGGACAGAGCGAGGCCCGTGACAATGGGATCGCCGAGTCCTCCCGCGCCGATGAACGCCGCCAGGGTCGCAGTCCCCACGTTGATCACGGCGGCGGTGCGGATGCCGGCCATCAGCACGGGTGCGGCCAGGGGCAGCCGTACGTGCCATAGGAGCTGCCCGTCCGTCATGCCCAGGGCGCGCGCCGATTCCACGGCCAGGGTGTCGGCGTCGCGCACCCCGGTGTAGGTGTTGCGCACCATCGGATAGAGCGAGTAGAGGAAGAGGGCGGTCACTGCGGGCGCCACCCCGATCCCGAGAAGGGGGATCATGAAGGCCAGCAGCGCGATGCCGGGAATGGTCTGGAGCAGGCCGACGGCGCGGATGGTACCCTCCGCCGCCGGCCGGACTCGCTCGAGCGACAGACCGAGCGGAACGGCAACGACCAGGCCTGCGCCCATCGACACCAGCACCAGCAGAAGGTGACGCAGTGTCAGGTGCAGCGTGACGGCCCTGCGGGACCACAGGTAGGCCGGAAAGGACCTCCGCTCCTCTCCGGACGACTGCACGGTCCCGGACTCGCTGGCCATCGAGTCGCCGGTCAGGCCGAGCGACGCCAGCGCATTCGACGCCACCGCCGCGACGCTCTCCTGGTCCACCGAGACGCGCTGGTTCCACCTCCGCATTCGGGCCTCGTCCAGGAGCCCGGAGAGCTCGGTGAGCGCGGCCACAGCGTCCGGCCGGTCGTCGGCAAGGTGCCGGCTCACCAGCGCCGCCGCCTGGTAGGGCGGAAAGAAGCCCCGATCGTCGCGTAGGACCCGGAGGTCGTAGCGCGCGAGCTCGCCGTCCGTGCTGTAGCCGTCGATGACGTCCACCTCACCCTCGGCCAGCGCACGGTACTTGACCGCCTGGAGGAGCGGCCGCACTGCCCGGAAGTCGAGGCCATAGGCCCCGCGGAGACCGGCGAGCCCGTCGGCACGCCCGATGAAGTCGGGCGAGAAGCCGGCGACCAGACGGGAGCTGACCCGTGCCAGGTCCGAGAGGGTCTTCAGCCCGAGCGAGTCGGCCGTCTCGGGACGCACGGCGACGGCGTACGTGTTCTCGAATCCGAGGGGCGGCAGCCAGCGCACTCCCCAGCGCTCGCGGAACACCCGGGACACGCGACGGTAGGCCGCGCCCGGATCCGCGGGCGGACGCTCGCCCAGAATGGCGAGCAGGCCCGTGCCCGTGTACTCGGGATACACGTCGATGGAACCGCGCCGAAGGGCCCCGAACGCGATCTCCGTGGCTCCCAGTCCGGGCCGCCGGTCCACGGCGATACCCCGCGCCTCCAGGAGCTGGGCGAACATCTCGGCCAGAAGGTACGATTCACCGAACGGCTTGGAGGCCACTACGACGGGCGAGAGCGTCTGGGCCGCGAGGCTGGGGGGCGCGCAGGCGCCGCCGAGGAGCGCGGCGACCCCGATGAGCCGGAGCCCCCGTCGGCCGCTCACGCCACCCCCGCGCGATCGAGAAGCTCCGAAACGTACGTGGTGGCCGGAGCCCGGCGCAGTTCCTCGGGCGGGCCGATCTGCTCCAGGCGGCCGGCACGGAGCACGGCCACCCGATCCGCGAGGAGGGCGGCCTCCCGCAGGTCGTGCGTCACCAGGAGGACCGTGACCCCCAGCCGTTCGACGAGATCCGAGAACGCGAGTTGGAGCTCGGAGCGGGTGATCGCGTCGAGCGCGCCGAACGGCTCGTCCAGAAGCACGACCCGGGGACGCGCGGCCAGAGCGCGGGCGAGCGCCACCCTCTGGCGCTGGCCTCCGGACAGCTCCCTCGGCCAACGCGAGCCGTAGAGGTCCGGATCGAGGCCGACGAGATCCAACGCGGACCGGGCCCGCTCGTCGGCGTCCGGCATGGAGCGCAGGCGCGGCACGAGGGCAGCGTTCCGCAACACCGTCCAGTGCGGCAGGAGCCCCCCCTCCTGCTGCACGTACCCGAGCCCGCGGCGCAAGTCGATGGGATCGCCGGTGGCGACGTTCTTGCCCTCCACCCACACGCTTCCCCCGTCCGGCACCACCATCCGATTGAAGGTGCGTAGGAGGGTGGTCTTGCCCGAGCCGCTCTCGCCGACGAGCGCCACGCATTCCCCCTCGGCCACGGCGAATGACGCGCCTTCGAGCGCCCGCACCGCTCCATAGCGCTTGTCGACCTCACGGGCTTCGAGGGCCGGTCCGGTCACGACGTTTCCGGAACCCCGGGTACGGCCACGCGGGAACACGGCCGCGTCTGTGGTGCTTTCTCTTTACCCTGTCGACCCTCGAACCCCACAGGCATCTCCATGGATCTTCCTGCTGCAGGCGCGCTCGCGCAGGCGCGCTTCGTCGGGCGCCCGTCTGACGCCTTGGATCGCGTGCCGCACGGCACCCGTGTCGAGCGGCTGCGGCCCGGCTGTTCGGATGGTAGTCCACGACGATTCCGTCCACAACGAGGCGATCGCTTCGATGGCTGAGAATCCCGTGGTCGAGCGCCCGGCCCCTCAGAACGTTCGTGACCGGGACGTCATGCTGGCCGATGTCCTCGAAGGGCTCTCCCAGCCGCAAAAGGAGCTCTCGCCCAAGTACTTCTACGACGCGCGGGGCTCGGAGCTCTTCGAGGCGATCACGGCGCTGGATGAGTATTACCCGACCCGAACGGAGCGGGCGCTCCTCGAGCGGTGGATGCCCGACTGGGTGGGAAAGGGCCGTCCCGCCGCGCTCGTCGAGCTCGGGGCCGGGAGCTCCGCCAAGTCCCGGGTGGTTCTCGATGCCATGGAAGCGGACGGGACGGGACGCCTCTACGTGCCCGTCGACGTGAGCGCGGAGTTCCTCCACGACACCGCCGCACGTCTCCGCCAGGAGTACGACGGGATCCGGGTGGAGCCGCGCGTGGCCGACATCACCCAGCCGCTGGACCTCGCCCTGGAGCTTCCCGAACCGAAGTGGTTCGCGCTCCTCGGGAGCACGCTTGGCAACTTCGCCCGCCCCAATGCGGTCAAGCTCCTCAGCCGCGTCTCGGCACGGATGCGCACGGACGACCGCTTCCTGCTCGGAGTCGACCGACGCCCCGGACCGGAGAAGAGCGTGGAGCGGATCGTGGCGGCCTACGACGACCCGGCCGGGGTGACGGCGGCGTTCAACCTCAACGTGCTACACGTGCTCAATCGGGAGCTCGGCGCCGATTTCGACGTCGACGGGTTCCGCCACCACGCGCGCTACGACCACGAAGAAGGGCGGGTGGAGATGCATCTCGTGTCGACCGGACCTCAGACGGTCCGCTTTCCCGACGGAAGCGAAGTGCGGCTGCGGGACGGTGAGACCATCCGCACCGAGATCAGTTGCAAGTACGATCGGGCGGTAGTGGACGATCTCTTCCGAGCGGCGGGGCTCGAAGTGGAGCGATGGGCCGAAGACGGCCGTGGCCTCTTCGCCCTGGTGCTCGGCAGGGTGCGGGGCTGAGGCCCGTCAGCCGGCCTCACCCCCCAGGAAGCGGCCCAGCCGGTCCAGGTCGACGTTTCCGCCGCTGATCACGACTACGACCGGGCCATCGCCCTCCAGCGGAACGCGCCCGGCCAGAAGCGCCGCCAAGCCGGCCGCGCCCGCCGGCTCGGCCAGGAGCTTGGTCCGCTCGAGGAGGAGCTTCACGGCCGCGATGATCTCTGCGTCGGACACGGTCACCACGCCCCGGGCGTGCGCCGCCACGAGGGCATAGTTCAGCACACCCGCCATCGGAGCGCCCAGCCCATCCGCCACGGTTTCGATGCGATCCAGGTGCACGGCCTCCCCCTTCTCGAGGCTGCGGGACATGGCTGCGGCCCCTTCGGGCTCGACACCCCAGACCGAGGTCGAGGGACGCACGGTCGCCGCGGCCGCGGCGATGCCGGAGATCAGGCCACCCCCGCCCACCGGCACCACGATGCACGCGACGTCCGGCAGATCCTCGAAGATCTCCAGGGCACAGCTCCCGTGACCGGCCACCACCTCTTCGTCGTCGAAGGGATGCACGAACGTCAGGCCTCGTTCCTCGGCGATCTCGAACGCGCGCTCGAACGCGGCGCCGGTGTCGCCGTGCAGCACGACCTCGGCACCGTACGCGCGGCTCGCCTCGATCTTCGACCGGGACGCGCCCTCGGGCATGACCACGACGCTCGTCACGCCGGCGTCCGCTGCAGCCCATGCGACGGCCTGGGCGTGGTTTCCGGCCGAGATCGTGACGACTCCCCGAGTCCGTGCCTCGGGATCGAGGGTCAGGAGGCGGTGCAGGGCTCCCCGGGCCTTGAACGAGCCCGTCTTCTGCAGGTTCTCGCATTTCAGCCAGACCGGCGCCCCAACCCTCTCGGAAAGGGTCCGGGAGGAGAGCAGTGGCGTGCGATGCACCGACGGCGCGATGCGGGCACGTGCGGTCTGGAAACGTCGACGGTCGAACGCGGTTGCGGTCACGGCGAAGGAAGTTGGAGAGGAAGCCGGCCGCGCCATCATGAGGCGAATGCCGGGCCGCCGCCAGCCCATCATCCGAGAAAAACGTTTGCCCTCTCGTGGCGAAGGGGTGTAGTTTCGCGCCCAGACCCTCCCATGACTGTCTTCCCCCAACAAGCGCGAGGCATGATCCATGCGCGGAAGATTGCTTGGCTTCGTCGGTGCTGCCCTGATCGCGCTCCTCCCGACCGTCTCCCTCTCCGCTCAACAGGGAACGCTCTCGGGAACGGTGCGCGACGCCGAGTCGGGCCAACCCATGTCCGGAGTGCAGGTTCAGATCCTGGGAGCTGGACAGGCCGGCGCCGGTGGGTCGCTCACGAATCAGGCGGGTCAGTTCCGGGTCGACCTCCAAAGCGGCACGTACTCGGTGGTCGCCGTGATGGTCGGCTACGAGACCTACAGGCAGGACGCGGTGGACGTCGGGAGTGGCCAGACCACGGATATCTCCATCACGATGAAGTCGCGGGCGTTCGCGCTGAATCCGCTGGTGGTGTCGGTCGGACGCGGCCAGCAGGAGAAGGCGCTCGACGCGCCCGCCGCGGTCTCGGTCGTGCCGGTGGAGCAGATCACGGAGCGGGCCGTGACGACGCCCGTGGACTACGTGAAGGGACTCCCCGGAGTCGACGTCGTGCAGACGGGCATCACCCAGAGCAACACCGTCACCCGCGGGTTCAACAACGTGTTCTCCGGTGCCCTTCTCGTGATGGTCGACAATCGGTACGCGCGGGTTCCCTCGCTCCGGCTGAACGCCTACAACATGATTCCGACCACCCCTCTCGACATCCAGCGCATCGAAGTGGTGCTCGGCCCCGCCGCCGCGCTGTACGGCCCGAACGCCGCCGACGGCGTCCTCCACATCATCACGACGTCACCGATCGACGACCCCGGGACCAAGATCAGCCTGTCGGGCGGGGAGAGGAGCATCTTCCAGGGGGCATTCCGCCAGGCCTGGAAGTTCAACGACAAGGTCGGCTTCAAGGTCTCCGGCCAGTATTTCCGCGGAAACGACTTCGTCTACCGGGATCCCGTCGAGCATGCCGACTCGCTCGCCGATCCCACCAACCCGCTCATCGGGGCCCGCAACTTCAACGCCGAGCACTACGGTGGGTCGGCCCGCCTCGACTGGCGGCCGTGGAGCGACGGTGAGGTCGTGGCGACGTACGGCTTCAACGAGCTTGGAAGCTCCATCGAGCTCACGGGCCTGGGCGCCGGGCAGGCCAAGAACTGGGCGTACCAGTTCGGCCAACTCCGGATGAAGAAGGGCCGCCTGTTCGCGCAGGGCTTCCTCAACAAGAGCAGCGCCGGAGACACCTGGCTACTGCGCACGGGCAACCCGATCGTGGATCGCTCGACCTTGGTGGCAGGCCAGGTGCAATACGGCTTCACCGCGACGAAGGGGCTCGACGTCATCACCGGCGTGGACGTCTCGCGCACGAACCCGATCACCGACGGCACGATCACGGGTTCGAACGAGAACCACGACAACACGGACGAGGTCGGCGGCTACGTGCATACCACCGAGTCGCTCTCGGACAAGGTCGACCTGGTCGCGGCGCTGCGCGTCGACTACCACAGCCACCTCGAGAACCTCATCTGGTCGCCACGGGCCGCGATCGTCTTCAAGCCCGTCCAGGGACAGAACTTCCGCCTGACGTTCAACCGCGCGTTCAGCACCCCCACGACGAACAACCTCTTCCTGGACATCAAGGCAGGGCTGGTGCCGCTGACTCCGACGATCGGCTACCAGGTGTGGACCGAAGGTGTGCCCGAAACCGGCTTCACCTTCAACGACCGGTGCCAGGGTGGAATCGGACCCGGATACTGCATGTACTCGGCCTTCGCGCCCGGCGCCCTCCCGGCCAACGGTGCCGTACTCTGGGACCAGGTACTCGTGCCGCTGGCGCTCTCGGACCCACAGCTCCAGGGCGCCCTCGCCCAGATGGGCCTGACGCCCCAGCAGTTCGCGCAGATCGTAGGGAACCCGGGGGCGGGTGATCTGCAGTCCGGATTCGGCCGCCTGAACCCGGAGACGCAGACCTTCGATCCGGACCCCCAGGGGCCCACGACGGTCGAGCGGATCCGGCCCACGATCACGAACACTTTCGAGGTCGGCTACAAGGGAGTGCTCGGAGACCGGCTGAGGTTGGCCGTGGACGTCTACCACAGCCGGATCAAGGACTTCGTAGGTCCGCTGAGGGTCGAGACCCCGAGCGTGTTCCTCTCCGGCCAGTCCGTGGCCACGTACCTCGTGACACGGATGGTGGGGGCGGGGATCCCTGCGGCGGTGGCGCAGCAGCTCGCCACCTCGATCGCGAACACTGTCGCCCGGGTGCCCCTCGGCACGGTGGCGCCCGACCAGCGTCACGGCTCCGACCTGATCCTCACGTATCGGAACTTCGGCAACGTGAATCTCTGGGGCAGCGACCTGGGCTTCGAGCTCCTCGCCACGGACAAGGTGAGCTTCAACGGCTCGTTCTCATACGTGAGCAAGGAGTGCTTCGACTTCAACAATGACGGGAGCTGCCAGAGCACGCGCGACGTGGCGCTCAACGCACCCACCAAGAAGGGCTCTTTCGGAGCCCGATACGACGACAAGGTCGCCGGCTTCTCGCTGGAAGGGCGAGTGCGCTACAGCGACACTTTCCCGATGAATTCGGGCGTTTACGTCGGCACGGTGAACAGTTACACGGTCCTCGACGCGAACGTCGCCTACAAGCTTCCCTGGGCCTCGGGCGCGATGGTTTCGCTGACCGTGAACAACGTCTTCAACGACCTCCACCAGGAGTTCATCGGGGCTCCGCGCATCGGTCGCATCGCCCTGGCAAAGCTTCAGTACGCCTTCTGATGCTGGACCCGGGAGACAGGACCGTTCCTGCGGGGTGACGCGCTGAAGGCGTCACGAGACGGGTAGGCGACCCGGCCGACGGATTCCGTCGGCCGGGTCGCTTCGTCTTTCCGTCTCGACCCGCTCCGACGAAACGCCGGCCCCCACGCGGGGTAGCCGCACGACACTTGAACACGATACGTTGCCCCGTGAGGGGTCGAAACGCCGGCATCGAGTTGCCGGGAAGGAAGCCATGGAGATCGATTCGACGGCAACGGAGGCGCGGATTCCCGTGACGCTCCGGTGCGGGTTCTGCTCGACGCTGAACCGCGTGGACCTCAGCCGTGCGGCCGATCGGCCGGGTTGCGGCAACTGCGGGAAGCCGATGCTCCTGGACCGGCCGGTCTCGGTCGCCGCCGAGGACTTCCGGCGTACCGTGCTCGAGGCATCGGCGCCGGTGCTCGTGGATTTCTACGCCGACTGGTGCGCACCCTGCAAGATGGTGGCCCCGCTCGTCGACGAGATCGCCCGGGAGAACCAGGGACGCCTTCTCGTGGCCAAGGTCGATACCGACCGGGCGCCCGAGTTGGCCGGCAGCCTGGGTATCCGTGGTATCCCCACAGTCATCGTCTTCAAGGACGGAGTGGAAGTGGGGCGAAGCGTGGGATTCGAGCCCGACAAGGTCCGGGCCCTGACCGCGCAGGCCCTCGGGTGAGCAAGCGCGCCCGTCACGACCAGATCCTCGAGGTGCTCAAGGAGCATCGTGTGACGAGCCAGGAAGCGTTGCGGGAGCTTCTGCTCGAGAAGGGCACGGAGGTGACCCAGGCCACGCTCTCGCGAGACATCCGGGAGCTCCGGCTGGTGAAGATCCCATCGGCGGATGGTGCATCCTACTACTCCCTGCCGGAGGAGTGGGAGAGCACACCCCCGCTCGAGGCCCTCCTTCCCGCGCTCTTCCACTCGGCCGACGGGGTGAGGAACCTACTGGTCGTACGTACGATGAAGGGCGGTGCCCAGACGGTGGCTGCAGGCATCGACTGGGAGGAGTGGCCGGAAGTCCTGGGAACGCTCGCCGGTGACGACACCATCCTGATCATCCTCAGGGCGGACGAGTACCGCCTCACGATCCAGGAGCGTCTCGAAGCGATGGCGGGAACGGAAAACCGCTGAAGTCGATCGACCGCGCTGCCGGAACGCCACAACAATATACAGCAGCGTGAGCAGGCTCCTTCGTGGTCTCAAGCACGCATATTCCATTGATTTACAGGCGAATTATAGTGTTGACGGCCTTGGGAGGCGTCCGCATATTCATGCCATGAAAGTGCATAATATGGCCCCGATGGCGATTGGCGTCGTCGGGGCCACCGGTTACACGGGGCTCGAGATCCTGCGAATCCTCCGTCGGCACGGAGGCGTGCGGGTAGCGTTCGCCACGTCGGAGCGGGAGGCGGGAGGTCCCTCCGCTCTTCCTGGCCTGCCGCTGTCGAAGGGAGAGGATGCCGATCTCGGCGAGGTCTCCCTCGTCTTTCTCTGCCTTCCCCACGGTGAGGCCGTCCCCTGGGCGGAGCAGGCGCTCGCCGCGGGAGCGCGGGTAGTGGATCTTACCGCCGACCACCGGCCCGGCTCGGGCCGGGAGGGCGGGGCGGTCTATGGCATGTCCGATCTCTTCGGTGAGGAGGTCCGGGATGCGGCTCTTGTCGCGAATCCCGGGTGTTACCCCACCGGCGTCACACTGGCGCTCCATCCTCTGGTTCGGGAGGGCCTCCTCGAGCCGGGACGTCCGGTGGTGGTCGATGCCGCCTCCGGGGTCACCGGTGCGGGCCGCACGCCGCGGCGGGAGCTGCTGTTCGCGGAGGTCGCGGGAGACTACCGTGCCTACGGCATCGGGAACGACCACAGACATCTCAAGGAGATGCGGGCGACCTTCCCCGGAATGCCGCTCCTCTTCCAGCCTCACCTCCTTCCCGTCGCGCGGGGCATTCTCGAGACGATCTATCTGACGGTCGCGCCAGGTGTGGATGCGGCGCAGGTGAAGGCCGCCTGGAAGCGCGCGTTCTCCGGGGCCGGCACGATCCGGATCCACGAGGAGCGAGCTCCCGCCCTGAGCGAAGTCGTGGGCACGGACCTCTTGGCGCTCGGAGCCGTGGACAACCTGGGTGTGGATGACGTCGTCACCGCGGTGGTGGCGTTCGACAACCTTGGCAAGGGTGCGGCCGGGCAGGCGGTACAGAACATGAATCTGATGCTGGGCTTCGAGCCCGAACGGGGGCTGCGGTGCTGAACGTCGTGAAGCTGAGTGGGAAGAGCGCCGCGAACCCGGCAGCCCTGCGCACGGCGGCCGTGCGTGTCTCAGCCCTGCCGGGCCGCACCGTCGTGGTCCACGGAGGCGGAGCCGAGATCTCAGCCTGGCAGAGGCGCCTCGACCTGCCGGTCACCTGGCACGAAGGGCTCAGGGTGACCACGCCGGAGAGCCTCCAGGTCACCGCCATGGTTCTCTCCGGTTGGATGAACAAGCGGGTGGTCCAGGCCTTCGAGGACGTCGGCGTGCCGGCCGTCGGAATCTCGGGCGAAGATGGCGCTCTGCTCAACGCGCGCCGTGCGCACGGGGGCTCGATCGGAGAGGTCGGTGAGATCGTCCAGGTGAGGCCCGGCGCGGTGCACGCCCTTCTCGGTGCCGGCTTCGTCCCGGTCGTGTCACCGGTGTCGCGGGGACCCGAGGGGACACCCCTCAACGTGAACGCCGACGAGGCGGCGCTGAGCCTGGCCGCGGCACTCGAAGCCCAACGCATCTACCTGGTCTCGGACGTGCCCGGTGTCATGGTCCAGGAGCGAACTGTCGAGACACTGACGCCCTTCGAGGCACGGACACTCCTGGACGACGGGATCGCGCTGGACGGGATGGCCGTGAAGCTCAGGCAGGCGCTCGTGGCGGCCAACGCCGGGGTCGAGGTCGCCATCGGAGACGCGGCGATTCTCGACGACTTCTGCGCCGGGACCCGGATCTTCGGCGCGGATGTCACCGCGGGGGTTTCATGAAGAACACATCCACCACCTCCAGCCCACTGCTCGGTGTCTACCAGAGACCCGACTTCGTCCTCGCTCGAGGTGAAGGTGCCCGTGTCTGGGACGAGGACGGCAAGGGCTACCTGGACTTCACCAGCGGCATCGCCGTAAACGCCCTGGGCCATGGCTCTCCCGTGGTCGGGACCGCCATCCAGGACGCATTGCGCACGGGGCTCGTCCACACGTCGAACCTCTACCGCACGCGCCCCGGCGAGGAGCTGGCCGCGCTCTTGGTGGAACGGGCCTTCCCCGGCTCGGTCTTCTTCTGCAACTCCGGAGCGGAAGCCAACGAAGCGGCGTTCAAGTTCGCCCGTCGGTGGGCCCGTGCCATCGCCGGGCCCGAGCGTCACGAGTTCCTGGCGTTCCGGGGGTCGTTCCACGGAAGGCTCTTCGGTTCCCTCGCGGCTACGGACCGGCCGGCCTACCAGGAGCCCTTTCAGCCCCTGATGCCCGGTGTGCGATTCGCGGACGTGGGAGATCTGAAGGCCGTCGAGGAAGCACTCTCCGGCGGTTCCGTCGCCGCCGTGATCATCGAGCCCCTTCAGGCCGAGGGGGGCATTCGTCCCGTTCCCCCGACGTTTCTGTCCGCGTTGCGCGCGCGATGTGACGAAGCGGGCGCGCTTCTCGTTTTCGACGAGGTCCAGTGTGGCCTGGGCCGTACCGGAACGCTCTTCGCGTTCGAGAACACGGGCATCGTTCCGGACATCCTGACGCTGGCCAAGCCTCTGGCGGGTGGCCTGCCCATGGGCGCGACGCTGGTGAACGGGGCGGTGGCCGAGACGCTCCACCCCGGCGACCACGCCACCACGTTCGGAGGCGGCCCGCTCGTGGCCTCGGTGGCCCTGGCGGTGCTGCGCCACATCTCCCGACCGGAGTTCCTGCGGACGGTGCGCGAGCGCGCCGACCGTCTGGTGGGGCAGCTCGCCGACCTCGCGACCTCCATCGACTCCGTGCTCGAGATCCGGGGCAGGGGCCTGATCCAGGGGGTGGTGCTCGACGCAGAGGCGGCACCCGTGGTGCGACGTGCCCGTGACCTCGGGCTCTTGCTCGTGGGAGCCGGCCCGAACGTCGTGCGGCTCCTCCCACCGCTGAACGTGACCCCCGAAGAGTTGGACGAAGGAGTCGACCTGTTGCGCCGAGCGCTCACCTGATGCTTGACATCATGCAGTAGGGGTGCATAATTATGCGATGCGTCGCCGAGTCCCGGGGGGGGCTCGCTTCGCTCGCTGGAAAAACGGGACCCGGGGGCAGGAGTTCGGGGACTATCCCACGACCCTTCGGCGGGAAGGGATCGGTCTCCTGACCCCTCGGCCCGATTTTCATATGCCCGGACGGCTTACGGGAGTGGAACGATGAAGGTCGTTCTGGGCTACCCCGGAGGACTGCCCACGCTGCGCATCGGCCCCCCGTCGCGATCGACGGAGAAGGCCTGGGAGATGTGCCCCAGCCCACCACGCTGAACGAGATCGGAGCACGGCACGGAATCGGGCGCGCCGACCTCGTCGAGGACCCGATGGTGGGCACGACGTCCCGCGGGGTCTGCGAGACGCCGGGCCGAACGCAACGGGCACGATCGAGCTGAAGCTCTGCGAGGGCTCAAGAACCATCGCGTCGCGGACAAGTCCGCGGTCGCCGTACCGCGAGGATCTGGCCGCGGCGGGAACGACCTACCGGAGCTCCCCGGGCCACAGCTTCCGCAGGGGCCGTGACGGTCTTCATGCGTTGTCACGGCGCCCTTGTCCAGGTATGCTCCGCCCCGGCCCCACCGACTCATGAAGGACGCCACCGTGAACGCATCCGACTCCGACGCCCCCTCCGGAGGCAAGGCTCTCTGGGGAGGCCGGTTCTCGGGGGGTATGGCACCCGAGATGGTTCCGCTGAATCTCAGCCTGGACGTGGACCAGCGTCTTTGGCGCCAGGATCTGCGCGGCAGCGTGGCCTGGGCGCGCGCGCTCGGGCGGGCGGACGTGCTCACCGGGCTCGAGGTCGAGATACTCGTCCAGGGGCTGGACGAGGTGGGCGCTCGTATCGAACGGGAGGGCCTCGCCGGAGCGCCGGAGGAGGACATCCACTCCGTGGTCGAGCGCATGCTCGGCGAAGCCGCGGGTGAGGTCGCCGGCAAGCTTCATACGGGCCGGTCGCGCAACGACCAGTCCGCAACGGGCGTGAGGCTCTGGGGCATGGAGTCCGCCGACCGGGTCGAGACCGTGCTCCTCCGTCTCGTCGCGGGACTCCACGGCCTGGCCGAGCGCGGCATCGACCACGTGATGCCGGGCTACACCCACCTCCAGCAGGCGCAGCCCATTCGGGCGGCTCAGTGGGCGCTCGCCCACCTCTGGGCCTTCGCGCGTGACCTGGAGCGGGTGCGCCGGGCCCGTCGAGCCGCGGCCGTGCTCCCGCTGGGCTCGGGTGCGATCGCCGGATGCCCCTTCCCGATCGACCGGGAGTTCCTGCGCGAGGAGCTCGGATTCGACCGGGTGAGTGACAACAGCGTGGATGCCGTGGCGGACCGGGACTGGATCTGCGACTTCGTCTATGCCGGCGCGATGCTGGGCGTGCACCTGTCGCGTCTCGGAGAGGACCTCGTGCTCTTTTCGAGCATGGAGTTCTCCTTTGTGCGCCTGTCCGACGGCTACAGCACCGGCTCGAGCCTCATGCCACAGAAGCGAAACCCCGACGTGGCCGAGCTGGCACGAGGCAAGAGCGGTCGGTTGGTCGGAAACCTGTCCACGGTGCTGACGCTCCTCAAGGGCTTGCCGACTGGTTACAACCGGGACCTCCAGGAGGACAAGAAGGCGGTCTTCGATACCGTGGACACACTCCTCCTGACGCTGCCGGCCGTGGCCGGAGCCATCGAGACCGCGGCCTTCCGGCCCGAGCGCATGACCACGGTGATGGACGCACAGCTCCTGGCCACCGACCTCGCGGAGTACCTGGTGAGGCGGGGCGTACCATTCAGGCAGAGCCACGAGATCGTGGGACGTCTGGTGCGGCGGGCCGAAGAGGCCGAGGTGAGCCTCGCGGACCTCCCGCTCGATGACTTCCGGGCCGAGCACGAGGCGTTCGAGTCCGATGTTCGCGCGGTGTTCGACTGGCGGGCTGCGGCGGACGCACGCGACACGGACGGCGGAACGTCGCGCCGTTCGATCGTCCAACAGCTCGAACGGGCGAGGGAGCTCTTCTCTGCCGACTGATCCCGTACGCGGTGCGGCCGGCCTCGCCCCGCCGGATCGGCCGCACGGATCCTCTATGCGGGCGTGGGCGCCGTCGCTTCGCTCGCGAGCGTACGCCCCGCCGCCGCCACGAAGGGCGCCAGCCCGGCCATGAGGTCGGAGAACTCTTCGAAGGTCAACGACTGCTCGCCGTCCGAGGAGGCTCGCTCGGGATCCGGGTGAACCTCCACGATGAGCCCGTCGGCACCGGCCGCGACAGCAGCGAACGAGAGCGGACCGACGAGGTCGCGCCGGCCTCCGGCATGCGATGGATCGGCCAGGACGGGCAGGTGCGTCTCCCGCTTCAGCACCGGAATGGCCGCGAGGTCGAACGTGTTGCGCGTGGCCGTCTCGAACGTCCGGATGCCCCGCTCGCAGAGAATCACGTTGGGGTTGCCCTGGCTCATCACGTACTCGGCGGCGAGGAGCAGATCGGCCGTCGTAGCCGCCATGCCGCGCTTGAGAAGCACCGGGCGGCGGATGCGGCCGACCTCGGTCAGCAGCGAGAAGTTCTGCATGTTGCGAGCGCCCACCTGGAGGACGTCCGCGTAGGAGGCCACCATCTCGACCTGGCGCGTGTCCATGACCTCGGTCACCACGGGCAGACCCGTCTCCGCCCGGACCTCGGCGAGCATCTTCAGGCCATCCTCGCCCATCCCCTGGAAGGAGTAGGGTGACGTTCGGGGCTTGAAGGCCCCGCCCCGCAGGGCGCGGGCACCCCGCGAGGCTACGTGCCGGGCCGTGTCCTGCAGCATCTCCAGTCCCTCGACGGAACAGGGGCCCGCCACCACCACCACCTCATCGCTCCCGAGACCGGCGCGTCCGACCGGCACGACGGTCGGGGCGGCCGAGAACTCCAGGGACGCCAGCTTGTAAGGCTTGAGCACGGGGTGCACTTCGGCAACGCCGGGAATCGACAGGAGTGGTAGGCCCTGGAGGCGTTCCTCGTCTCCGACGCAGCCGATCACCGTCCGGTGTTCCCCCCTCGAGACGTGGGTCCTCAGTCCCTCCGCCTCGATCCGCTCGCGGATGTGATCGAGCTCCTCTTGGGTAACGCCCTTCCTGGTGACGATGATCATACGTCTTCTCCCTGGGATCCTGGCCGACGCGAGGAGACCGAGGTCGGCCGGGACTCAACGAGCCGGGGCCCCCGACCGTGTCGGGGGCCCCGGCTCGCCGCGATCTCGCGCTGTGCTCTACGATTCAGTCGCGCACCGGCACCGGGCTCCCCCGAGAGGAGCGTGCCACCAATAGGTCCGGTACCGACGTGCGTGTGAAGGCATGGCAGCAACGATCCGCCGGTCGCACGGCCCTGTCAAGCGCCCGAGGGCGGGCGGGTTGGGAGCCGTGCGGTCCGTCGAGACTCGCACGGCCGATCTCTGGACCCTCCGAGACGCCATGCGTACATTCCCGGCGACCGGCGGGCCGACAAGGTGAATCTCCCATGCGAAGGACCCCGTGACGGACGACGTAGAGGCACTCAAGCATCAGGCCGCGCTTCGGGCGCTGGAGTATGTCGAAGACGGAATGGTCCTCGGGCTGGGAACCGGGAGCACCGCCGCCCATTTCCTCCAGCTTCTCGGCAGAGCCGTCGGCGACGGTCTCGACGTGGTGGGCGTCGCCACGTCCGTACGCACGGAACGGACCGCCCGGGATCTGGGCATCCCGTTGACCACCCTGGCGGAGCATCCGCGCTTGGATCTCACGGTGGACGGCGCAGACGAGGTCACCCCCGACCTCGACCTGATCAAGGGGATGGGGGGAGCGCTCCTGCGAGAGAAGATGGTCGCTCAGGCCTCCGAGCGGTTCGTCATAATCGCCGACGAGTCGAAGGCCGTTCAGGGACTCGGAACCGCATCTGAGCTTCCACTCGAGGTCATCGACTGGAACTGGCTGTCCCACACGGCCTTCCTTACGTCTCTCGGAGCCCGGGCCGCGCTACGACGACACGACGACGGCACCCCGGTGATGAGCGACAACGGCAATCTGCTCCTGGACTGCCGCTTCGCGGGTGGAATCGAAGACCCGGCGACCCTCGCGCGTGCTCTGGAAGGGCGGGCGGGAATCCTCGAGACCGGCCTCTTCCTGGGCATGGCGAACGACGCGATCCTGGCCGGGCCCGACGGCGTTCGCATCCTGACGAGCCGCGGGAGATCCGGGTGAAGCTGGCCGCGTCGATCCTGGCGTCCGATTTCGCGCGCCTCGGTGAGGAAGTCCGCGCCGCGGAGGAAGGTGGCGCCTCGTGGATCCACGTGGACGTCATGGACGGCCACTTCGTGCCCAACCTGACGGTGGGTCCCGCGATCACCAAAGCGGTTCGGCGCTCCACCGGCCTCACGATCGACGTCCACCTCATGATCGAGGATCCCGAGCGTTACATCGAGGCGTTCGCCGAGGCGGGCGCGGACCGCATGACGGTCCACCAGGAGGTCTGTGCCGACCTCCCGGCCACGCTCGCGCGGATTCGCGCCCTCGGGGTGCGTCCCGGCGTCGCGCTGAATCCCGACACGCCGATCGAGTCGGTCGCTCCGGCGCTCGCGGTGCTGGACCTCCTTCTGGTCATGTCCGTGCATCCCGGATTCGGTGGCCAGAGCTACATCTCCTCCACCACGCCCAAACTCGGCCACGCCCGCCGCCTTCTGGACGAGCTCGGTTCGGACGCGGAACTGGAGGTCGACGGGGGTATCGACGCCACCAACGCCGCGCGCGTCGCCGCGGCCGGCGCGTCCGTCCTGGTGGCGGGGTCGGCGATCTTCCGGCACCCGGAAGGAGCCACCGAAGGGGTGAGGGCGCTCTGGAAGGCGCTGCGATGAGGATCGGGCGGCGGATTCCGGCGATTGCTGGTCGCGTGGTCGTGGGCTAGACTGATCCGATTCCTCCGGTCATACCTCCGGGCTGGAAGGCGGAATGTTTCAGGCGACCCGGGTAGATGAGATGAGCGACCCCGAAATCCTCGACGGCAAAGCCGTGGCGCGTCTCCGCGAGTGGGGTGGAGACAAGCTCGTAGCGGAGATGGTTCGGCTGTTTCTCGCCAATTCGCCCCAGCGGATGGATCAGATCAGATCCGGGCTCCAGAGCGGGGATGCCCAGCAGACCGAACGGGGAGCCCATTCGCTCAAGTCCAGTTCGGCGAACCTGGGGGCGGAGGGAGTCCGTAGGATCGCGCTGCAGATCGAGGGAGCGGCCGCAGAGGAGGATCTCGCATCGGCCTCCACCCTGCTTCCCGCGCTGGAAGAAGCCTATAGTAGAGCTTGCGCGGCACTCGAAGCGGTAGAACGAGGGAACGAGGAAACAGTTACATGACAGCGCGTATCGCCGTCGTCGAGGACAACCCGGACAATCGTCTTCTTGTTCAGGCACTGCTGGAAGACACCTACGAGATCTCGGAGTACGAAACGGGGGTCGACGCCGTCGACGGGCTGGAGGGCGACAATCCCGACCTGATCCTGC
Source organism: uncultured Gemmatimonadales bacterium (assembly GCA_963751265.1). Classification (GTDB taxonomy): domain Bacteria; phylum Gemmatimonadota; class Gemmatimonadetes; order Longimicrobiales; family Gaopeijiaceae; genus SZUA-318. The sequence goes on from CAVVTU010000021.1 coordinate 420,229, forward strand.
TCGACATCTCCCTCCCCGAGATGGACGGCACCGAAGTTCTCGCCTGGATCCGGAGCAACGATGTGCTCAAGGATACCCCCGTCATCGCGCTCACGGCGCACGCGATGTCGGGAGATCGGGAGAAGTACCTCGCGGCCGGCTTCAACGATTACGTCACGAAGCCGATCGTCGACGAGGCGGTGCTGACCGAGGCGATCGAACGTTGGCTGAGCCCGACGTCCTGAGCGCAACTCCACTCGAACGGGAGGAGTTGCCCGAGGCCGCTCAGCTCCTGGACGACCCTGCCCGTGGCCTCCGACGTGGTTCCGACCGGGCGGAGCCGCTCGTCGGAGCGCGTGATGGTCTACTGGATCATCTTCCTGCTCCTCCTGGGCGGCTCGTTCGTGGTGCGCAACAGCCCGTGGCACACCGGGCCGAGCGTCCACACGCTCATGGAGTCGGTGGCCACAGTGCTCGGCTTCATGGTGGGCGCCCTCTCCCTGGTGCGTTTCTACAGCCGCAAGCAGGCCACTTTCCTCTTCATCGGCACGGGGTTTCTGGGTGCCGGCCTGCTGGACCTCAACCACGCGCTCATCACCAGCAACTACTTCATCCTCGAGCACGGGATGGAGGCCGAGGACCTGTTCGCGTGGAGTTGGACCTCGGAGCGGGTGTTCCTCTCGATCTTCCTGTTCGTCTCCCTCCTGGGGTGGCGCCAGGAGGTTCGGGCCGCGGACGGGGATGGGGATGTCATCCACGAGGGCTCGGTCTACGCCACGGCCCTGATCCTGACCCTGCTCAACCTCTTCTTCTTCGAGTGGGTGCCACTGAAGGCCGCCCATTTCCCGGACCTGGCGGTCTCCCGGCCAGCCGAGTTCGTCCCGGCCGTCTTCTTCACGCTCGCGTTCTTCGGCTACCTGGCGAAAGGCGACTGGAAGACCGACGCGTTCGAGCACTGGCTGCTCGTATCGCTGCTGATCTCGGCGATGGCCCACGCCGGCTACATGGCAATGTCCCAGGAGCGCTTCGACGCCATGTTCGACGCGGCTCACCTCCTGAAGATCGCCAGCTACGTGGCGATCCTCACCGGCCTTCTGTTCAGTGTCTACGAGACGTTCCGAAGGGAGGGGCAGGCTCTGGGCGCGATCACGGCGGCCAAGGTGACGTTGGAACGCGAGGTCTCGGTGCGGGCCAGAACCGAGCAGGCTGTCAAGGAAAGTCGAGCCAGGCTCCAGGATTTCCTGGACAACGCCAACGACCTCATCCAGAGTGTGGCGCCGGACGGGAAGATCCTCTACGTCAACAGCGCCTGGAAGCGCACGCTCGGCTACACCGACGACGAGCTCGAGCGCCTCAACCTCTTCGACCTGGTCAAGGCGGCCCACCGCGACCTCGTCCAGCAGGAATTCACGAGAGTGCTCGAGGGAGCGTCGGCTCGCCGCTTCAACGTGGAGTACACGGCGGCCGACGGCCGCACGGTCGTCCTCTCCGGCAGCGCGGCAGCCCAGCAGGTGCGCGGGGAGGCAGTCGCCACGCAGGGCATCTTCCGGGACGTGACCGAGCAGCGCCTCGCGGAGCGTCAGCTTGCCGAATCCAAGGCCAACACCACGGCCCTGGTCGAGAACACGGGCGACTCGATCTGGTCGGTCGACCGAGAGCACCGCCTCATCACCTTCAACTCGGCGTTCGCCCTGGCGATGGAGGCGCGCACGGGTCGGGAGCCGGACGTGGGACAGCTCCCGTCCGATGCATTCGGCCCCGATGCCGCCGACTGGTATGAGGACCTCTACAATCGGGCGCTGCGCGGAGAGCGGCACGTCGCCGTCCGCACCGAGGAGGTCGACGGGCAGCTCCGGTTCTTCGAGATCTACGCGAACCCGATTCAGGGCGACGAGGGGATCCACGGGGCCGTGCTCTTCGGCAAGGACGTCACGCCCCGGGTCCGAGCCGAGGAGGCGCTGCGCATGGCCAAGGAGGAGGCCGAGGCGGCCAACAAGGCCAAGAGCGACTTCCTCGCAAGCATGAGCCACGAGCTGCGCACGCCGCTCAACTCCATCATCGGCTTCACCAACATCCTGCTGAAGAACCGAGACGAGCGCCTACAGGAAAAGGATCTGAACTTCCTCCAGCGCGTGCTGGCGAACGGAAAGCACCTGCTCGAGCTCATCAACGAGGTGCTCGACCTGGCCAAGGTCGAAGCGGGCCGGATGGAGCTCATCATCGATGACGTCGACCTCGCGCCACCTCGTTACCGAGACGGTCGGCCAACTCGAGGGGCAGGCCAAGGTCAAGGAGGGCAACGTCGCCCTCCTGGCCGATGTACCCGTGGGCGCGGCAACGGTGGAGACCGACTCGGCCAAGCTCAAGCAGGTCATCATCAACCTCGTCGGCAACGCGCTGAAGTTCACGCACGAAGGTTCCGTCACCGTGCGCCTCGACCTGGGGCCGGACGGCCGTACGCCGGTGGCCGATCTCGGTGCAGGACACCGGGATCGGCATCCCCCGGAGACCGCTTGGAGGCTATCTTCGAGGCCTTCCAGCAGGCGGAGGCGGGCACGTCCCGGAAGTACGGCGGCACGGGCCTCGGGCTGGCGCTCTCTCGATCCATCTGCCTGCTCATGGGCTACGACCTCATCGTCGAGTCCGAGGTGGGCAAGGGCTCGACGTTCAGCATCGTCATGGGCGAACGCGCCCGGAAGCCGATCATGCCGCAGGCGGACGAAGAGCCCGAGAAACGGCCCGAAGAGGCCGTCGCCGAAGCCGAGGAAGGGCAGGGGGAAGGGGAGGAACACCCGTCCGACCAGGTCGTCTCGCTGCCCCGGATGAGGGACTTCAAGGTCCTGGTCATCGACGACGAGCGGGACTCGCGAGACCTCATGGCCCACTACCTGGAAGAGTTCGGCTGCCAGGTCATCCAGGAGAAGAACGGCGAGGACGGAATCGACGCCGCGCGAGCCCACGACCCGGACCTGATCACGCTCGACCTCATGATGCCCGGCATGACCGGGTGGGAGGTCCTGAAGCAGCTCAAGGCCGACCCGGAGCTCCGCCGCATCCCGGTTGTCGTGGTCAGCATCGTGGCCGGTGAGGGACGTGGACGCCTCCTCGGCGCCGTCGACCTGATCACGAAGCCGTTCGAGCGTGAGGACCTTTTGCGCGTCCTGTGGCGCAACCTCGTGCGCAAGCGGGGTGGACGCGTCCTCGTCGTCAACGACGAGGACGAGATGCGGGAGATGCTCTCACGCTACCTGGCGGGGTTGGGCCTCGAGGTCGCCACGGCGGTCAACGGCGAGGAGGCACTCGAGGCCGTACGTACCGAGGCGCCGGACGCCGTCCTCCTGGACCTCGTCATGCCGGTCATGGACGGCATGGGGTTCCTCCGCAAGCTCAGGGCCAATCCGGTTCACCAGGGGCTCCCGGTTCTGGTCCTCAGCGCCAAGGATCTCACCAAGGAAGAGCAGAAGGACCTCGGTGACATGGCTTCCGGCATCCTGACGACTGCCGACGTCCGCGAAGGGCGGCTTCGGCAGGTTCTGGATTCGATGTTCACGCTCGCCGAGCCCGGGGACGACGGATGACCGAAGGCGGGGTCCCAGCCGTAAAGACGCTGATCCTCGTCGTCGAAAGCGACCGTGGGCTCCAGTACCTCCTGAGCACCGTGCTCGCCGGCGAGGGTCGGGAGATCGTGGCCGTCGGCACCGCGGAAGAGGGAAGAAGGCTGCTCGAAGAGCGGGACGTAGGGATCCTGATCCTGGGCCTCATCCTCCCCGACATGGATGGACGGACGCTCCTGAGCGGACTGCGCACCCGGGCCGCGACCGCCACGCTCCCGGTGATCTGCATCGGGGCCCGGTCCGACGCAGCCGTGCGGGAGGAGTGTTACGCCCTCGGGGCCGACTCGTTCGTCGAGAAGCCGTTCGAGCCCGAGCGCATCTCCTCGGAGGTGTCGCTCCGCCTGGAGCGCATCGAAGAGCGTCCGGGCGAACCCAGTCGAGACGCGCTCACGGGGCTCCTCAACCGAGCTGGGTTCATGGAGGTCCTGGAGGAGATCCCCTCGGGAACCCCCCATAGCGTCCTGATGGTGGGGATGGACGGGTTCGGCAGGCTCTCCGAGCGGTACGGATGGGGCAGCGCGGAACGGATCGTCTGCGAGGTCGCCTCCGTCCTGAGGGCGGCCCTTCCCTCCGAAGTGCCGCTCTCGCGGTGGGGTGGAGCGGAGTTCGGATCGCTCTTCGCGGGGATTTCTTCGGAGCGTGCGAGCGAGATGGCCGAAGCACTTCTCGACGCGGTACGCGAGCTGCCGGTGGTGGGCCCAGACGGCGAGACCTTCCGGGTGACCATATCGGGTGGGCTCGCGGAGTCCACCGTGGCCGATCGTGTGGCGGGCCGCCTCGATGCGGCGCAAGCGTGCCTCTTCCGGGCGCGGACGGGTGGCGGCAACCGGGTGGTCACCTCGATGGCGAGCCCGTCCGAGGCGGAGCCGGGCGCCCCCGTCCTTGTGGCCGAGGACGACGACATCACGGCCAAGATCCTCACTCACCGGCTGGAGAAGGAAGGCTTCCTGGTTGTGCGTCACTCCAACGGCCGCGAGGCCTACGAGTCGGCCCTTTCCCAGACGCCGGCCCTGGTCCTGCTCGATGTGAAGATGCCCGGCATGGACGGGTTCGAGGTGCTCCAGAGGCTCCGCAAGACGCCGGCGTACGCACGGATCCCCATCATTCTGCTCACCTCCATGGGGAGCGAGGGGGACGTGGTCCGCGGACTCGAGCTTGGCGCGGACGACTACGTCCTCAAGCCGTTCTCGCCCGCCGAGCTCGTCGCACGGGTGCGACGCCTGCTGGCCCGGGGCGATGCGGCCGGCGCCGGTTAGTGGACGGTAGACGCTCATGTACCTCGGTCCACTAGGAGCGCGTGAATGACGGGGGTCCTGGGTCGCCTGGGCGCGCTGTCCCTCCGCGAGTCGGCGCTGGTGGTCCTCGCCCTGATCATCGCCGCGCTCCTCGTTCTGGCGATCGTCTTCGCGCTCTACACCGTCGCGCTCCGCGTCCAGAACGACTTCAGGGAGCGACGCCGGCGGCGGCTGGCGGCCCGGTGGCAGGAGCCGGTACTCGTGGCGCTCGCCGACCCGGACCGGATCGCCCAGGTGCACGCCCTCGTGGACGAGCGTGACCGGCTGCAGTTCGTCCACTTCGTGCTCGACTACGCCCGCCGCGTCCGTGGCAACGAGCGGGAAACCTTGCGGACGCTGGCCGAACCCTACCTCGCCCCCATCGCTCAGCGGGTCTGGAGCAAGCGTCAGGAAGTCCGCACCCGTGCGGTCCAGACCCTGGGGACGTTGGGACTCCCCCACTATGCGGGTGAGGTCGTCACGGCGCTCGACGATCCCTCTCCGCTCGTGGCGATGGTCGCCGCGCGGGCGCTCGCGTCCCGAGAGCATCCGGAGTACGCACCCGCCGTGTTGCGGCGACTCCATCGCTTCGAGACCTGGAGTCGGGGATTCCTGGCCTCCATGCTCTCGGCCATCGGAAGCGAAGGCGCACCGGCCATTCGGGAGACGCTCTCCGACGCCGAAGAGGCTCCGTGGGTACGGGCGGTGGCCGCAGAGGCGCTGCGCGCGCTCAAGGACCTCGAGGCCGGCGACCCGGCCGCTGCCGTCGTGGAAGCCGAGGAGGATCCGGAGCTGCTCGCCGCCGCTCTGCGCCTCCTCTCGGTCGTGGGCCGGCCCGAACACGCCGGGATCGTCCGGGTGAGGTGCGCATCGCCGGACGCCACCGTGCGCTCGGCCGCACTGGGCGCCCTCGGCATCCTGGGCGACGAGGAGGATGTCAAACGGCTCCTGGGCGCGATGGCCGACCCCTCCCCCTGGGTGGCCATCCATGCGGCCCGTGGCCTGCGCGAGGCCGGCGCCATTCAGCTCCTCTCGGACCTGGCGGATTCAGACCATCCGAGGGCCCTGCTCGCCCGGCAGATCCTCCTGGAGGAGGGCGAGGCGTGACCGAGCTCCTGTGGCGCACGGTTGCGGCCTTCAACTACGTTGTTCTCGCCTACTTCATCCTCCTCAACGCGGTGTATCTGGCGACGAGCCTGTTCGCCTTCGGAGCGCTGCGGCGTTACGCGTTGCGTATGAAGTCGCTCGATCCGGACGAGCTCGTCACATCTGCGGGCGCCCCACCCATCACCTTGTTGACGCCCGCCTACAACGAAGAGCCCACCTGCGTCGAGGTCGTGCGATCGCTCCTCACGCTCGAGTATCCCGAGTACCAGATCCTGGTCGTGAACGACGGATCCACGGACCGCACGGCCGAACGCCTGATCGAAGCGTTCAACCTCGTGCCGGCCGCGCGCCTGCCCACCGCCGCGCTCCCCTCCAAGCGCATCCGCCAGATCTACAGGAGCCGGAGGCATCCGAACCTCTGGATGATCGACAAGGACAACGGGGGCAAGGCGGATGCCCTGAACGCGGGCATCAACTTCTGCCAGACGCCCCTGTTCTGCGCCATGGACGCCGACTCGCTCCTCGAGCGCCAGGCCCTCATCCGCATCGTCCGGCCTTTCCTCGAGGACGACCGTACGGTGGCCGCGGGCGGCATCCTTCGGATCGCCAACGGCTGCGTCGTCAAGCAGGGCCAGGTCACGGAGGTCCGCCTACCGAAGAACCTCTGGGCGCAGTTCCAGGTGCTGGAGTACCTGCGGGCCTTCCTGTCCGGACGCATGGGTTGGGACGCCCTGGACGCCACCCTCGTCATCTCGGGAGCCTTCGGGATCTTCAAGCGGGAGGCGGTCGTGGGCGCCGGAGGCTACGCCACCGACACGGTCGGCGAGGACATGGAGCTCGTGATTCGCCTCCACAGGTACTGCGCAGAGCGCGGTATCCCGTACAAGATCCACTTCGTTCCCGACCCGGTCGCCTGGACGGAGTGCCCCGAGACGTTCGCCGGCCTTTCCCGACAACGCGACCGGTGGCAGCGGGGGCTCTTCCAGTCGCTGATGCGGCACCGCGTGATGCTGCTGAACCCGCGCTACGGGAAGCCCGGCATGCTCGCCTTCCCCTACTTCTTCTTCCTCGAGATGATGGGGCCGGTCATCGAGGCCCTCGGCTACGTGTCGTTTACCCTGGCCGTGCTTTCCGGGCGGGCCGACTATCCCTATGTGATCGCGTTTCTCATGGTGGCCGTCGTCCTCGGCTTCGCGCTTTCGGTCGCGGCGGTGGCCCTCGAGGAGCTCTCTTTCAGGCGTTACCCGAGGATGACGGATCTCGTGCGCCTGTTCTTCCTGGCGGGGCTGGAGAATCTCGGGTACCGGCAGCTTTCGGCCTGGTGGCGGCTGAAGGGAACCGTGTCGGCTCTGCGAGGGGTCAGGGGGTGGGGCAAGATGCAACGCAAGGGCTTCACCTTCGGGGAGGACGACGAGGACGGGGCGTGATCGCCACACCCGGCGTGGGTCGGGCCGCACTCCGGGGACCCTCGTGGGCGTCCGGGGTACTCCGGCCGAGTCTTGTCACATCACCGGACCCAGACCCGTCATGAAGCTGACCTACCGCACCGAGCTCGAGGATCACGCGCCCGAAGAGGTCTTCGCCTGGCATGAGCGACCGGGCGCGCTGGAGCGGCTCACGCCCCCGTGGGCCGACGTGACCGTCGAGGAGAGGGAAGGGGGAATCGAGGACGGCGGCCGTGTGGTCTTGAGGATCCGGGTCGGCCCCACGTCTCTGAAGTGGGTTCTCCGCCACCACGGCTTCGAGCGAGGTCGCCAGTTCCGCGACGAGCAGGTGGACGGGCCCTTCGGGCGTTGGAGCCACACCCACCGGTTCCTCCCACGGGAGGGCGGTGGCACGCTGATCGAGGACGAGATCGAGTTGGATCCTCCGCTCGGATTCGCGGGCGCGGCGCTCGCCCCTTCGGTCATCAAGTCCGAGTTGGACCGGCTGTTCGCCTTCCGTTACCGCCGACTCGAGCATGACCTCGCCCGCCACGCGGCCGACGCCGACGCGCCCCGGCTGAAGGTGGCGATCACGGGCGCTTCCGGCCTGATCGGCAGCAACCTGACCCACTTCCTGACCACCGGCGGGCACGAAGTCCTCCGTCTGGTTCGGCGCCGAAGCGAGTTGGGCGACGGTGACATCTTCTGGGATCCCCGGGGCGGGGAGATCGACGCGGAAGGCCTCCGGGGGGCGGACGCGCTCGTGCATCTGGCCGGCGAGCCGATCGCGTCGGGCCGTTGGACCAACGAGCGCAGGAAGGCGATTCTGGAGAGCCGGGCGAAGGGCACGGAGCTGCTCGCCCGCACCCTCGCCGGGCTCCGGGGCGGACCTCGGACCTTCGTGTCCATGTCGGCCGTTCACTACTACGGTACCCGCGGCGACGAGCGGCTCGACGAGGGCAGCACCACCGGGCGAGGCTTCCTCGCCGAGGTCACCCGGGCCTGGGAGGCGGCGACGCGACCCGCCGAGCGTGCGGGCATCCGTGTGGTGCATCTCCGGGGCGGCGTCGTCCTCTCACCCTCCGGCGGTGCGCTCGGCCGGATGCTCCTGCCCTTCAAGGTGGGCGTCGGCGGCCGGCTCGGCACCGGCCGCCAGTATCTCAGCTGGATCGACCCGGACGACCTCATCGCGCTGGTCCTCCACGTGATCCGGACGCCGGAGCTCTCGGGCCCGGTCAACGCCACCGCGCCGCATCCGGTGACGAACGACACGTTCACGAGCGCCCTGGGCCGTGTGTTGGGCCGTCCCACCATCCTTCCGGTGCCGGCGCTCGCGCTGAAGGCGATGTTCGGCCAGCTCGCCGAGGAAGCGCTTCTTCGCGGGCAGCGCGTGCTGCCCAGGAAGGCGGAGGAATCCGGCTTCGAGTTCTTCTACGAGGGTGTGGAGGACTCGCTGCGCTTCCAACTCGGGCGTCCCGAGTAGCGGCGCGGCGGTGGTGGGCCGCTCGCCCGCTCAGCTCAGGATCCCGCCGTCTTCATCGAGATCGGGGTAGGGTCGGCCCTTTTCCCTGCAGAGCTCCGCGACCGTAGGATGCGCCCACTCGAAGAGCGTGCGCCGGAAGGTCTCTTCGTCCAGGCGAGAGGCGTCGTACATGCCCGCGGCCTGGCGCTGGCGCATCGCCTCGTAGAGCATGAGCGCCGTGGCGACCGACACGTTGAGCGAATGCACCATGCCCACCATCGGAAGGACCACGTGCTGGTCGGCGAGCTCGAGCCCCTCGTCGGAGACGCCGTGGAGCTCGGCGCCCACCATGATCGCGGTGGGCCGCGTGAGGTCGACCTGCCGGTAGTCGGCAGCCTCCGACGCCGGATGCGCGGCGAGTACCGCGAACCCCCGCGCACGCAGGTACGCCACCGCCTCGCCGACTCCCGGGTGGAGGCGGACACGAACCCACTTCTTGGTTCCCGCCGACGTTCCGTGATGGAGGTCGAGCCCTCCGTCCGGGAACACCGCATGGGCCTCCAGCACCCCCGCGGCGTCGCAGTTGCGCAGGATAGCCGAGAAGTTGTGGGACTTGTGGACGTGCTCCATGAGCACGGTCAGATCGGGCTGGCGCCGGGTGAGGACGGCCTTCAGCCGATGGAATCGCTGGGGTCGCATCCCCTGAAGGTACCTCCCCGGCAAAGCCCGCTCCACCGCCGGAGTCTGGCCGAAGCGCCGGCCCCGGCTATCCGTCCGTGGGTGCCTGCACGATGAAGCCCGCGAAGAGCACCGTGCCCGAGAGCCGCTCGCGGATCGCGAGGAAGAAGGGGCGATCGGCCTTCACGACCTCCGTCAGGGGCAAGGAGGTGAGCTCCATCCCCACGCCGGTGACGGCCGCGGCGGTCGTGCCTTCCTCGTCCACCTCGAGGAACGTCTTCTGCCTGACCCAGCCCACGTACAACCCTCCCTGGGCGTACATGGGGGTGAAGTCGGCGGGCGGGCTCGAGAACGCGTCGACCATCCCCAGCGCCTTCAGGTCGCCGTTGAGTATGCGGTCCCACGAGAGCCTGAAGCGCGGCAGGTGGAGCTCGACCTTCCTCTTCGGCCACTGGACCCCAGGGTCGAGGATCGGGTCCAGGTCGGCCGCCACGTCGTCGATCGAGGCACCGTCGCGCGGCACCACGACGGTCATGACCCAAGCCCCGCCTCCGTAGGGGATCTCCACCGCCTGCCACTGGTCGGTCGAGCGATAGAAGAGCGTATCGGTCTTCTTCATGAGGCGGACGTTCGGGGTGCCGCCTCCGGGAACGTGAAACGGACCCGTATAGGTGTCGTTGGCGTCGAACTTCTGCGCCCAGTCTCCCTTGAAGTAGATCGCGTTCAGCAGGACCGCCACGAGGTCCGGATCGAGGGGCGGGTCCACGATCTCGTCGATGCGCCCGCCCGTCGCGTCCTTCACCCAGCCGTTGATCGTGCCGGCCGCGTTCGGTGCGCCGAAGTCCAGACCGGCCACCTCCGCGTCGAAGAACGTGTGCACCGTGTCGACGAAGGGCGACTCCATCTGGAAGTTCTGGTCGTGGAAGATCGCGTTGGCGATACGGAGGTCCACACGGGGGTCCAATCCCTTCAGAAGGTCCATGAGGTCGTGGTAGGAGGCATCGACCTCGCCCATCGGGAGCGCACCGAAGCCGAGCATTTCGCGCATCTGGTCCCGCGTCGCGCCGGCGGCCCCGTTCATCGTCATCCCGAGGGCGATCGACGCCGAGAGTGGAGACAGGAAGACCGTCGAATCCGGGGCCGCACCGTGGACCTGGCGCAGGAGGTCGACCGCGAAGTCGTTGCCGGCGTTGACCAGGGTTCGCTCGGCCGGCGTCAACGCGCGGGGCAGCTCGGTGATGGGAGGCTCGGGACCGGTGATGTCCTGGCCGCACGCGGCCGTGGCGGCCAGGAGCCACAATGCGAGAATCGCTCGAGCCCGCGTGCGTAGTGAAGCGAGATGCATGGATGATCTCTCCGGCGAATGACGTTCGACTCCCCGGGAAGAGAACGAGTCCGCGGGAAGATCTGTGACATCCGGCCCGCCGGCCCGGGATCCCGCGGCCCCGGGGGCGTCGAGTCGGAGCCCCGCCGGGCGGGATCGGAATGTTCCGATCCCGCCCGGACTCACCTCGGGCTTGGGGCTCCTACTGGTGCCACCGCGGGATGCGTCCGCTGGTCCACGGTGCGCCCGCGGCCTCGGCCGCGTCCTCGATCTTCTTCAAGTCGACGTCCACGAACTGGCGCAGACGCTCCAGAATGGGCCCGAACCGGCTCGAGAGGATCTCGTACTGATGCTCCTGCTCACCGCCCGGTCCCTCGAGCGAGGACGACCACGCCCCACCCGTGATGCTCCGCAGCCTGCTCATGAGAGCGGGAGGCGTGGGCTCGTTGTACCGGGCGCGGGTCCGGTCGCCGTTCAGCGCCACCTGGATCACCTCCAGGCTGTCCTGCAGCGCCCTCAGGTCGGTCGTGATCTGCGAGTCGGCGTTCGGCGTGCGCTCGAGCGCCTGTCGGAGCTGTCCGGCCCGGGTCGTGGCCTCTCCGAGCGCCGCGTTGGCACCCAGCATGGCGCGCTGGAGCTCCTGGGCCTTCTTCTGGAAGGCCAGCGCCGCCGCAGTGCGGTTCACCTTGCCGTCGTCGAGGAGGTAGACCTCGAACTTCTGCGGCTGTCCCACCTGGGTGGTCACCCCGTCGGCGCGCTCGGCCAGCGACACCGTGTACGTGCCCGGCACGACGTACGGCCCGGCACCCCCGCCCCCGAAGAACCCGCCACCGCCACGGCCGCCCCCGCCACTCGTGATCGGACTCATGGAGGGGTAGCGCAGGTCCCAGGTCACGCGCTGGATGCCTGCCGACGTGGGTCCGGTGAGCTCACGCACCACGCGACCTTCCGGGTCGCTGATCGTGAGCACCATCGCGGGTTTCTCCTCACGGGCCTCGGCCCGGAGCGTGTCCCACGAGGGATAGTAGACGTCCTTGCCCGCGCGCTCCGCACGCAGATCCGCCGCCTCGCGCTGTGCCTGCCGGTTGCGGATCGCGTCCTTCACGTAATACAGGATCTGGGCCCCGTGGGGCGGATTCTCGGCCGTGAAGAACCGCTCGCCCTGCCAGTCCGGATCGGGCGTGGACTGGATGAACATCGGCGTGCGCGCGACCGGCAGGAGCGCGGCGTCGCTCGCGAGCGTCGCGGGGTCGAGCGCGCGCAGCTCCGAGAGGTGGTCGAGCACGTAGAACCCGCGCCCGAACGTAGCGAGCACCAGCGCGTCGTCGCGCTTCTGGATCGTGATGTCACGGACCTGGATCGTGGGCAACCCACCCTTCATCTGCACCCAGTGCTGACCGCCGTCCATCGTGACGAACAGCCCGAACTCGGTGCCCGCATACAGGATGCTCGGATTCTTCGTGTCCTCGATGACCACGTAGACGCTGCCCCGTTCGGGCAGGTCACCCGAGATCACCTTCCACGAGTGCCCGAGATCGGTGCTCTTGGCGATGTAGGGGTGGTAGTCGCCGTCCTTGTGGTTGTCGAAGGACGCGTACACGGTGGCCGTGTCGAACGCCGAGGGCGTGACCCGCGAGACGAACGTCGTGTCGGGCACGCCCGGAACGTGCGGAATCGCCCGCCAGCTCTGGCCGCCGTTCTCGCTCACCTGGATCATGCCGTCGTCGGTGCCGACCCAGAGGAGCCCCTCCTTTAGGGGCGACTCGGCGAGGCTCACGATGCTGTTCCACGTCGACGTCGACGAGTTCTTGCCGAGTGCGTCCGGCCCCCAGACGCGGCCCATGATCTTCAGCTTGTTTCGGTCGATCTGGCTGGAGAGGTCCGGACTCACGGGCTGCCACGAATCACCGCGGTCGTCGCTCCGATAGAGCCGCTGCGCCGCGAAGTAGAGCCGCGTGTGCGAGAAGGGGCTGATGATGAGCGGAGCGTCCCAATGCCATCGGAGCGCCGGCTCGCCCGGCTCGGGCTCGGGGCCGATCTCGGTGCTCTCGCCGGTGGCCAGGTTGAAGCGCGCGAGCGCGCCGTACTGGGCCTCCGAATAGACGATGTTCGGGTCCTGGGGATCGACGCGCGAGTAGAAGCCGTCACCACCCTGGGTCAGATGCCAATCGGCGTTGATCGCCCCCATGCGCGTATGCGTGCGCGAGGGTCCCCCGATCGAGCTGTTGTCCTGGGTGCCGCCGTAGACGTTGAAGAACGGCTCGGCATTGTCGACCGCCACACGGTAGAACTGCCCGAGCGGCAGGTTCTGGAACCAGTCGTAGGTCTGGCCCCCGTCGAACGACTGATACAGCCCGCCGTCACATCCCACGAGCAGGTGCTCCGCGTCGTTCGGGTCGATCCACACGATATGGTTGTCGACGTGCTTCTTGTCGTTGGCGATCGAGTGGAAGGAGCGGCCTCCGTCGTCCGTGACCATCAGGCGCGTATCGACCGAATACACGCGGTTCACGTTCGTCGGGTCCGTGAATAGCTCCGCGTAGTAGTTGCCCGAGGTCGACTCGTCGCTCATGCGATGCCAACTGGCGCCGTTGTCTTGCGATCGGTAGAAGCCGCCGCCCGGCTCTCCCCCCGCCTCGACGATGGCGTACACGACGTCGTGGTTCACGGGTGAGATGGCGAGGCCGATCCGGCCAAGCCGACCGCCCGGAAGGCCGCGCTGCACCTTCGTCCACGTCTTGCCGCCGTCCGTCGTGCGCTGCAGGCTCGACTCGGGCCCGCCGGCCACGTAACCCCACTGCTTCCGGCCGCGCTGCCAGAGCGAGACGATGAGGACGTCCGGGTTCTCGGGGTCCATCACCGCGTCACCCGCTCCGGCCCACTCGCCGCCGTCGAGGACCTTGCTCCAGCTCTTTCCTCCGTCCGTGGTCTTGAAGAGGCCGCGGTCGCCTCCGGCGCCGAACACCGGGCCCTGGGCCGCGACGTAGACCACGTCGGAGTTGCGAGGATCGATGAGGATCTTGCCGATGTGCTCCGAGCCCTTCAGGCCCATTTTCTGCCAACTGCGTCCCCCGTCGATCGACTTGTAGACACCGTCGCCGTAGGCGACCGCACGCTGGGCGTTGTTCTCGCCCGTGCCCACCCACACGACGTCGGAGTTGTTGGGGTCGATCACGACCGAGCCGATCGAGAACGAGCCCTCGTGGTCGAAGATCGGCGTGAAGTCCGTGCCGGCGTTCGTCGTCTTCCAGAGTCCCCCGGCCGCCGTGGCGACGTACCAGGTGCTCGGATGGTTCGGATCGACGGCCAGATCGATGACCCGGCCCGAGATGACCGCGGGACCGATCGACCGAAAATGGAGGTTTCCGACCGCTTTCGCGAAGGGGTCGGACGGACCGGAATCGGACGGCGTGCCGCGCCGCTGGGCCTGGACCGCGCTGAACGGCGCGGTGGCCAGCAGAAGCATCGCAGTGGCCGCGAGTATCGAAGGCGTGGTCTTTCGTGTCAGCATGAGATATTCCCACCTCGTCCGTGGGTTGAGAGGCCAGCGGGCTGGAGGGCCACGACCCACCCTGTTCGCGACCCGGAGCCACGGTAGGGCAGGGACCGGAGAGCGGCAAGCCGAGCGGCCTCGGGAACGTGAGGGCGAGCCCGGCAACGGATTCGCGGACCTGGCCCGAACGGGCTATGCTGTCGCCGCTGCCCGTTCAGGAAGGCCTCCGTCCGCGCGGCGGCAGGCCAGGCATCGAGGAGATCCCATGAACAAGCTGCACCCCCTGCGCGTCGCGTCCGTAGCCTTGGCCTCCGCCGTCCTCCTCGGGACCGCCTGCAGCGGCCCCGAGCGTGGACCCGCGGCAGCCCTCCACTATCCGCAGGCACCACGGGACACCGTGGTGGACGACTACTTCGGCACGGAGGTCCCGGCTCCGTACCGCTGGATGGAGAACCTCGACAGTCCCGCGGTGAAGCAGTGGGTCGACGCCGAGAACGAAGTCACCTTCGCGTATCTCGAGAAGATCCCGGTGCGGGATTGGATCCACCAGCGGCTCACGATGCTGTGGAATTACGCGAAGACGAGCACGCCGACGCAGGTCGCGGGAGGGAGGATCTTCTTCACCAGGAACACCGGGCTGCAGAACCAGTCGGTGGTGTACGTCCAGGATTCGGCAGAGGGCACGCCGCGCGAGCTCCTCGATCCCAACACTCTCTCGGCCGACGGCTCCGTCGCGCTCCTCGGCACCGCGCCGTCGCCCGACGGCAAGTACCTGGCGTACTCGCTCTCCCAGGGAGGATCGGACTGGCAGACCATCCATGTCCGGAGCGTCACTACGGGCGAGGATCTGCCCGACAGCGTCCAGTGGGTCAAGTTCTCGGGGCCGTCCTGGACGCATGACGATGCGGGGTTCTTCTACTCACGCTACCCGGAGCCGCCGGAGGGAAGGGCGATCAGCCAGCAGGTCGTGGACCAGAAGCTCTACTACCACCGGCTCGGCACCGACCAGAGCGCGGACAAGCTCGTCTACGAGAGGCCCGACCTGCCACGATGGATCGTGGCAGGCAACGTGAGCGAGGACGGACGGTATCTCTTCGTATCGCTGGTGAACGGCACGGCGCCGGAGAACCAGCTCTTCTACGTCGACCTCGGTCGTCCGGAAGCACCGAACGTAACGGCCGCGCTGAAGCCGCTCTATACGAAGAACGACGCCCAGTACCGCCCCGTCGGCAACGACGGAGGTACGCTCTTCCTCCAGACCACGCTCCAGGCCCCCAAGGGACGGATCGTGGCCACGCGGCTCGCCGATCCGGACCCGGCTCACTGGCAGGTCGTCGTCCCGGAGGGTGACGGCGTGATCCAGGGCGCCGCGATGGCGAACGGCCGGCTCCTGGTCGACCGCCTCGTGGTCGCGAAGAGCCAGCTGTCGATCTTCTCCGCCACCGGCGACTCGCTCGCGTCGGTCCCGCTGCCAACGCTCGGCGCGGTGGGCGGGATCTCGGCGCGCGACGATTCCAGGACGGTCTACTACGGCTTCTCGTCGTTCCTGTATCCGACCTCGGTGTACGCCTACGACGTCCAGACCGGTGACACGACGAGCTTCTTCCGTCCCCAGGTGGACTTCGACCCGTCCCTGTACGAGACGAAGCAGGTCTTCTATCCGTCCAAGGACGGCACCCAGGTTCCGATGTTCATCGTCGCGAAGAAGGGGGTGGCGCTGGACGGGACGAACCCGACCATGCTCTACGCCTACGGCGGTTTCGACATCACGGTGACCCCGAGCTTCAGCCCGGTGCTCCCCGTCTGGCTCGAGCTCGGAGGCGTGTACGCCGTGGCGAATCTCCGCGGCGGCGGAACGTACGGCGAAGCGTGGCATCACGCCGGCATGCTCGGTAACAAGCAGAACGTCTTCGACGATTTCGCCTCAGCCGCCCGGTACCTGATCGATCAGAAGTACACGAGCTCGAAGCGCCTCGGCATCCAGGGCTACTCGAACGGCGGGCTGCTCGTGGGTGCCTCGATCACCCAGCACCCCGAGCTCTTCGGCGCGGCGTACGGCGGGGCGGGGGTGATGGACATGCTCCGCTACCAGTACTTCTCCGGCGGCGACCTGTGGGCGCCCGAATACGGACGCTCGGACGACTCGACGGCGTTCAAGTGGCTCCGAGCGTACTCCCCGGTCGCGAACGTCAAGAAGGGGACCTGCTACCCGCCGACGATCATCACGACAGCCGACCACGACGACCGGGTGGTGCCCAGCCACTCGTACAAGTTTGCGGCCAAGCTGCAGTACGATCAGGGATGTGACAACCCGGTGCTGATCCGTGTCGAGACGCAGACCAGCCACGGCTACATGCCCACGGACAAGCGCATCTCCCAGACCACCGACGTGTGGGCGTTCGAGGCCTACAACCTGGGAATCAAGAGGGCTCCGGAAGGCGCGGGCGGGTGACGAGGACAGAAGCGTGGGGGCGTTTTTTCCCAAACGCCCCCACGCAAGCGACGCGCCGTCGGCGACCGGGCGTCGACGGTCCTCACCAGGACACCGTGTAGCTCACCTCCACCACTTCCATACCCGGGTTGGGGTGGCTCAGGCCCGCGTTCGAGAGGTGGTAGAACGAGACGCCGACAGGACGATCCTCCGCGAGGTCCAGGGTCACCGTGATACCGGAGCGGAACTCCAGTACGCTCCCGAGATCGGAGCTCGATCCCGCGCCGAACGCCCCGACGCCGAAGGACGGCGTCAGCGAATGCGTCGACCCGAGCCTGAGCGGAACGCGGATGCCGACGAAACCGAAGAGAGCTCCGTCCCACGCGACCATCGCCCCGGCGTCCGGGCTGATCGCCCCGAACACCCGCCAGGCCGGGTGGTAGCCCAGCTCCACCGCGGCGGCGTTGCCGAGCCGCCCGGAGACGTCGTGGAACGATAGCCCGAACGTGAATTCGGGGGCGGGCCGACGGTCGATCCCGGCCTGGGCCGAGAGGGGGCGGACGGATCCCGGCAAGGCGAGAGAAACAAGGAGGACGAGAACGGACGGCGTTCGTAGTCGCACGATGGTTCGGGCATGGGGGCAGCATTCAGGGACCGCTTCTTCGGGATAATTCCCGGCCCGCCGGATCGGTTCCCGCCGTGTGTGGGGCAGGGGATCTCATCCGAACCACCCGTTGCCCCGGCGACGCATGCGAGCCACCCTTCAGGCTCGGCCGGGGTGGCGAAATGGTAGACGCAGGGGACTTAAAATCCTCTAGGGCTTGATGCCCTGTGTGGGTTCGAATCCCACCCCCGGCACTTTATAAGTTGTTTTACAGGATGGCGTTACGGACGTTGACCCTGGATGGCTGTCGGCCGTCATGTGACGCTTGGTACGACGTGTTGGTACGAGGATGGTACGAGACCCCGCCCGCACTCTTCTGTCGGCGCACGCACCAGTGCCTGGGTTCACGGGCCCCCAAGACATCTTCCCGCTGCGGGGGCAACGGAGCCGCGCTGTCGAGAAGAGCGCCATTTCCTGTGCGCACACCAACGGCGGCGGCAGGCGCGAGGCGCGAGATTCTGAGGGGAGCACCGGTAGGTCAGGGTGGCCAAGCGCGCGGGACGAGGCGTAGACCTGACCATTGTCGGACTCGCCGTCCTGCCGATTAGCCTCCCGACCCCGGACCTTGGGAGCAGTTCGGACGCCATCAATTGATCCACGCTCCACCCAGAAGATGCTTTCGTTGGCCCAAGCCGATGTGTCAACCCACGAGTCGAAGCGCGTCCTCCAGCCGTTGCCGCACGAACTGAGCGTTCTTCAACGAGACCTGAGAAGGCGCGGGCAGGCCCAAGCGCGCAAACAGGTTGTTGAGCCCGCTGCCGCTGCTGTACCCCAGCCTAATGGCGACCTTCTCCCAAACACCATATTCGCGGTGGAGGGAGAAGGAATGGAGCACAGTCAGCAAGTCGATGACTTCGCGAAGATCGAAGCCAACCGCCCTCACACGAGCCCTCAATCGCCGCGAGGAGATGCCTAGGCGTTGTGCTATCATCTGGACATCGGGCCTGCGCAACGATCGATTCCCGCAGGAGTGAAACAGCCAAGACATTGTGGCGTGCACGAGGGGGTCCGATTCTTCGATGCAAGCCAATCGAGCCTCCATGTCCTTCAGATCCCAAGGAAGAAAACGACGGCGCAGATTCTCGCAGAGCCTCTCCTCCTCCCCCACGAAGTAGACGTGAACAGCCAGCGGCCAGAGGAACAAGACGCGAGCATTGTGCAAGTCCCAATCCGTGATAACGTGGATTTCATTCCCGAGTGGCATTGGCGGCATTTCTACGCCCACCAGGCTCTTTGCACAGAGAACTACGGGGGTCTTGGTCTGCACGCCTCCGCCATCATGGGCAAAATCGTCAATCGACATCACATGGCTATAGTCGAAGTCAAGATTCCGTAGCCTCGCCAACATGCGACGTTCCCAGGGCCCCGCAGGCA
This sequence comes from uncultured Gemmatimonadales bacterium, assembly GCA_963751265.1. GTDB lineage: Bacteria > Gemmatimonadota > Gemmatimonadetes > Longimicrobiales > Gaopeijiaceae > SZUA-318. The sequence continues at coordinate 439,053 of CAVVTU010000021.1, forward strand.
TGCGTGGCAGTACGACTATGATCCTGTGATGCGACATGAAGCGGTCACGGTTCTTGGGACAAGACACTCGACGTACTCGCTACCAGAGACGGCGCTCAGAGGAGCCCACAACTCTCTCGTGGTTGCGGACGATTACGATCCACGCGTCGTTGTGGGGTCGGAGATCGACGCCATCATGAGCACATTGTCAGCAGAAGGCCGGCGCGCTCAACGCGGCACGAGTCTGAGCGAGAATACCCCAACTGCATCAATGTCATCGAGGTAGGCGAAGGCCAGGCCCTGATCCCCCGGTACGACCACGTTGTCGAATCGCTTTCGGGCCCTGACGTGGTGCGACCTGCTGTCCAGCGCGTACAGACTTACGTCCATTAGCCTGTGAAGCGATCGCCCCCCATCCACTCCTCCCGGACGCCAGTCCTTGTCTGGCTCGGCGACGAAGACCCAGAGATTGCCGGCGGCATCGTACTCGACCCCGAAGACCTGCTCGACCGGCCTAACGCGATTGATGTTGACGTCTGGGCTGCCTGCCTGCTTCGGCAAATCCTTCTGTCGGAGGACTCCCTCCCACACCGTCTTCAAGTCGGAGAGGCGAACGGTGTAAATCGTGCGTCCAGAACGATAGGCTATTGTTGCGTTGCCCCGCCCGTCCAAGCCGACTACCGGCAGCCCGAGTCCGGGATTCATGATGTCCTTCTCGCCAAGGCGTCGGCCGTAGGACCGTTCTCCTGTCTGGAGGTTCAGCTTCATAAGCGCATAGTATGACCCATTGTACCGGTGTGCTCCCACAAGCAGCACTTCCGAATCACTGACCACGGCGAAGTCGCGGACAGAGGAGGCCGGGAGCGGCACAGGCGCACCAAACGTCCCGTCGTCATGAATCCGGACAAGCCGACTATTCCCACCATCGAAGGCAATGACCCCTTTCGGGGCCGTTCGAAGCAAGGTCATGCCCTTCAATTCCCGCGGGCCGCTCCCAGACCGCCCAAGCAGTTGGGAGCTATCCGAGGTTGAGAACTGGACGATGATCCCTGGGTACGTAGGTGAGCTCGCCACATCCCACACACCTCCCAGGTGCCCCGCCACGGAGGGGTTGTAGTAGGGGGACACGTCGGCATGCACGAAGGATAACCGCTCCCGGAGCGCAACAGATATCCTGCACGTGTCGCAGGTCGGCTCGGCATCGAGATCGACCACTTGCTGTGCGACGGATGTCGCCGGCAAGAGGAGTAGGAGCGCTGCCATCTGGACAGAAGGTCGCATCATCATGACCTCACGCAGGATCGAGGGGGGCTTCCACCCCCCTCTCGGTTGAAAGACGAGCATCCTTTCTCGGCGATTCCATCGCGCCGTAGGTAGCTACTGCAGTTCGCAGAGACTTGCACAGTATAACAGCCCACAGTAATTGCCCGCGCAGTTCTGCCCGCCCTCGACGCACACAAGGCCAATGGCTGGACATCCCAATGTGCAATCGCAATCAGGACGCGGGTTCGGCATTTCGACCTTCCCCAAGATCGAGAAAGTTGTGCCGAGCGTGGCGGCGTCAAACAGACTATTCGCCTGAGTGGCGAGGCGCTTCTGGACAGCGTGGCGTGTGTCCGCAGGAAGCGAAAAGAAGCCATGCTGGAGTCGCTCGACCAGAGCGTCGATGAACCGAGCTTGAGCCGCACTCAGGTTTTCCGACGTGCGGTAGTCGCTGAGTTGTTTGATCCAGAGTCGCGTACGCCGGTCGGCAGGGAGTGCCGCATCGATGGCGCGACGGACCGAGATCGGTTGCTTCTCGATTGCGGCGAGCGTGGTCGGCAGATTGTCGGCATGGTCCGATACCCAGTTCGCAGCGGCCTCGCAGGCTGACGGACCGCTGGCCGAGGGGGAGGGCGGCGTCTGCGCGAGCACAGACCCGGAGGCCACCGCAGCGGCAGCGAGGGCCAGAGAGATGATCTTCCTGCGCATTGTTACACCTCCGTCGGGGAGTGTATGGCGTATAAGGTCATACAATAGATAGGGGGTTCCGACGGGATGGACCTTCACTACTTGGCCGTCTCTTCACCGAGCCGATCCGTTCACGGGGACATGGGACCTTAGGAGAGCTCCGCGTACAGGGCGACGTTCCCGCGGTATGTGATGCGGGTCCGTACGAGAAGCCACTCCCTGGATGGAGTTGCGTTTAGGACAGTAGCAGAGGTTCGGGCATCCAGGGTGTTCCTTGCGGATGACTAGGTCCTACAGCGTCGTGGAGCTACTTCCCGTCCGTCTTGGTGGCGCCGGAGATGCCGGGGTCGTGGTGCAGGAAGGGCCCCAGGCGTTTGAAGAGCGAGAGCACCCATCGGCGCGCGTGGAGGTCGGCCAGCACATGGTCGGTCAGACACGCGGTGCGTTCGGCCCCGGCACCCAAGAGCAGCGTATGTTGCGTGGGGCGGAGCTGTGCACCGCAGTATCGCAGGACGGCAGGTTCCCCCCGGTTCTTGCAGGCGAGGGCAATCAGGCGCTCGTGGCCGCAGTCCTCGCCACCGACCTTCGCTGGGCGCCCGGCCCTTGCGGACCCGTGGGCCAGGATGCCGCTATGCAGGCAGCGCTCGGACGTCGTGGTCGGTATCTGCGTGCCGTCGCCGGGCGCGGGGGCCCGGCAGGTGAGGAACTCCCTTGGCCGGAGTCGCCATGGCCGAGCGTGGTGTGACTCAGGGAGTGACGCCATTGGGCCTCGGGGGACCGATCCTTCAGCGGGGCAGCAGTCGTTCTGGTGCCATCTGGTGCCAAACACCGGCCCACATAGGGTGTGAAGACCCCCATAGGATCACCCGAAACCCCTTGTGCCACCTATAGGATGCGCGTCCTATCTGCGTGCGCAACGAACTTAAAATCCTCTGGGCTTAACGCCTTGTGGGTTCGATTCCCACCCCCGGCACTTGCGGTAATGCGTATCTGAATGTGTTACGGTGCAGCCGTCGTTGATGGCCGACGCCCGCGTGTGGTGCTTGGTACGACGCTGTTGGTACGAGCATGGTACGTCGCGGAAACTGGAGCCCGGGCCGGACGTTGCTCGAGGGGACGGGCCAACGGCATGTTCCGAGCCTGTAGCGGGCTCCGGGCGGTGCTCCCCCCGCGAGTCCTTTGCCCGTCTCCGTCCCGAGGTCGACTGTCCATGTCCCCGAGGTACCTCCCTGTCGTCGCCCTCCCGATCTCCGGCAACTGATGGCTGCCGTGGAGCACCATCTGGAGGTTTCCCGTACCGCGCGGTACTGGGTGCTGGGTGAGGACACCGCTTCCCCGCGCGAGGTGTGGTTCGTCCTGCACGGCTATGGCCAGCTCGCGCGCCGATTCCTGACCCGCTTCGCGGCGATCGACGACGGGACGCGTCGGATCATCGCACCCGAGGCTCTCTCGCGTTTCTACGTGGGGAGGGAAGCGGGGCGGCACGGACCCTCATCGGTCGTGGGGGGCACCTGGATGACGCGTGAGGACCGTGAGCGGGACATCCACGACTACGTGCGGTATCTCGACCGCCTCGCGGAGATCTCCCTGGCCGACCTCGAATCGGAGATCCCGACCGTGGTGCTCGGATTCTCTCAGGGAGTCGCCACGGCCGCGCGTTGGACGACGCTGGGATCGATGCGCCCGCAGCGTCTCATGCTGTGGGGGGACTTCCTCCCTCCGGACCTCGACGGCTCCCGCGCGGTTGCGGCATGGGCCGATACCGAACTGCTGCTGGTGAGGGGCGACGACGACGGCGCACTGGCCGATAGGGTCCTGCGAGCCGCCGAGCGCGAGCGCCTGGAGGCCCTCGGGCTACGGCTCCCCGTCCACCGGTATGCGGGCGGCCACGAGGTTCTTCCGGAAGTCCTCGCCGCGCTGGCG
>CAVVTU010000022.1:0-6829 GCA_963751265.1 uncultured Gemmatimonadales bacterium
GCGCTTCTCGCTGGTGAGTATGAGCTGGTCGCCCTTCACAGTGACGAGGTAGGGATCGTCACGACCGAAGTTGAACTCCGGGTTGCGGAACGAGGCCTCGAGGGCGGCGTCTGCACGACGCGTCACCGAGAGGTACAAGGAGAGCCGGTCGGGCAGCGGTTCGACGCGGCCGCGCCATACGCCCGGCTCAACGGCGCTCATCAGAACGGGCGTAGCGTAGGCGTTGGCGCTGACGAGGCCCGGGGGCTGGATCCACTGGCCCGTGATCTCATGGTGGGCCGGGTCGAGGCGGGCCCGGAAGCTCCCTTCGCCGCCCGGAAGCTCGAAGTGGAGTCGCCCGTGGTCGTGGGCGACGATGACGGTGCGACCGGCGATGTCGGCGTGCCAGCGCGCGCCGCGCGTATCGAGGAGCAGGGTGCCCGCCACGGCCGGGCCGAACGTCCGCTCCGCTCCCCAGAGGCCTGCGAGCCCGCCTGGGCTGCTCGTCGCATCGCCGGAGGCGCCGCCCACGGCTCGCGAAGCGCTGGTCGTCAACGCGATGACGAAGAGCGCGCCCAAAACCCGTCCACGTCCCATCCCATTCACTCCGTTCAACTTGATCGGTCCCCCTCCAGCCAGGCCCTGAGGGGCGCCACGGCCGACAGCATGTTCCTGCTCAGCGCCCGGCACGCCGCGGCCAGGTGACCGCGCGCGAGGGCATCCAGGATCTCTTCGTGCTCCGCCAGTGCGATCTCCACCGAGGAGGTCTCGCGGAAGTAGAGATGCTCGTAGCGGCGGGTGAGCCGAACGAAGTGGTCGATGGCCTCGAGAAGGATCCGGTTGGGGCAGTGCTCGATCAAGGTGCGGTGCCACCGGTTGTCGAGCTCGACCAGCCGGGCCGGTGTGCCGGCGCCGCCGCGCATCCGCTCCATGAGCTCGTGGAGCGCCCGGGTCCGGCGCTCGGACGGGACGCCCGCGGCCCTCAGCGCCTCCGGGTCCAGGATGGCCCGCATCTCGTAGAGGTCCCGGATCTCGTCGGGCTCGAGGGGCGCGACGAAGAACCCGCGGCGCGGCTCGATGACGACCAACTTTTCGGCCGCGAGGCCCACCAGAGCCTCACGCAGCGGCGTCCGGCTGACGCCCAGCTCCTCGGCCAGGGCGACTTCGTTGATGCGGCCGGAGGCGGGCAGCGCTCCCGTGACGACACGGTCACGTACCGCGTCGAGGACCGTCTGGCTCAGGTTGGGGCGGCGAGGGGGCGAAGGCATGGAGTATTGTATACTGTATACAATATAGTGGGGCAAGGATGGGTGCTTCGTGGGGTGAAATCCGAGCGCTGGACCGGATCGGCCTGTTCCGCCACATGGAGGGGGACCTCCAGGGGGCGGAGAGAGTCTACCTCCGATCCCCGAAGGTGCTGGGCCAGGACGACCTCCCTACTCCCGCCGAAACCTCCCCAAAGACTCCCCGCGGCTCCGGTCCCGCGAGTACACGCGCTGCTTCATGTACTTCACGTCCGCGTCGTAGACCGCTCGCTCCTCGAAGGCCCCGACCATGCGCTCGAGGTCGCGGGCCTCCTCTTCCACCTCGGCGTCCTGGATGCCGGATGCGCGCACCGAGTCCGAGTAGGACCGGAGCGCTCGGGCGGCCGCGTCCCAGTCGCCGCGCTCCCTGGCCTCGAGCGCTTCCTTCCTCACCCGCGCGGCCTCCACGAGCAGGATCTCCTTGCGGACCTCGGGCTCCGCCTTGCCGCCCTCCTCGGGCGTGAGCGTGACGGGGATGTCGATGTTCTGGAGCTCGACGCCGCCCTTTTCGGTGATCACGTGCGCGCTCACCGCGAGGTGGGCGACCCGGGCCTTCGGGTCCGCGCCGGGCTCGCGGGGCGGGACGAGGAAGGCCATGAGGATCCGCCGGGGCTCGCGCGCATAGAGATCGCCAACCTCGAGCGTGAGCGTGTTGCCCTCGGCGTGCGACGGGTAGTCGTGCAGCACCTGCACGGAGCTCACGTCCGTGCCGGGCTCCACCGTCACGCGCAGGTTCTGCGCGGCGATGGAGAGCAGGCCCTCGAGCTCCTCCTCGAAGACGCCGGAGGCCTGGTCCACCTTCTCGATGTAGTAGGTGCCGCCCCGGCCGGCGTCGGCCATGGCCTTGAGGAGATCCTCGTCGTAGTCCTCGCCGAAGCCGATCGTCGTGGTGCCGATGCCGCGCTGGATCCCGGTCTGGCCGAGGCCCACGAGCTGGCCGGGATGGACGAGCCCGACGTTGGCCCGGCCATCGGTCAGCAGGATGATCCGGTTCACGCCGGCCTCGCGGAAGTTCTCCGCGATGAGGTCGCGTGCGCGCAGCCACGCGCCGCTCAGGTTCGTGCATCCGCCGCACTCGATCGACTCGATGAGGTCGGGAAGCTCTTCCTGCGCCTCGCCGGTGGCCGGTGGCGCCACCACGTGGACCGTGTCGTCGAACGCCACGACGCTCACGGTGTCGGCGGGGGAGAGGCGGCGCACCAGCATGGCGGCGGCCTTGCGGGCGGCGTGGAGCTTCTCGCCCATCATGGAGCCCGAGCGGTCGAGCACCAGCGAGAGGTTGAGGGGGACCCGGTCGCGGTCCTCGGGCGCTTCGCCCTCGAGGCGCAGCAGCGCGTGGACCATCCAGCCGCCGTCGGCGACGGGCTCGTGGTCGAGCAGAACGGTGGTCTTCATGCGGTCTCCGTCGTTGGAGGTTGACGGGACCACGGTAGGGGAGGGGTGTGACAGCGGAGGGGGCCCGGGAGCCCCCCGGCCGCCCCGCCCTTACCCCGAAGCGTCCGCCTGGTAGGAGAACGTGCGGGCGCCCGCCTTCCTCAGGAACTCCTCCACGCCCTTGAAGGCCCTCGCCTGGTAGGCGCCTCGGCCTCCCCACTCCATCCGCCTCCAGGGACGGGCGTCACCGCCGAAGGCCTCGACGCCGCCCCGCTGACCCTGCGGCATGTCGGACACCGAGGCCCACTCGGCCGTGACGGCCACCCCGTCGGAGCGCGCGTGGAAGGTCATGCGCACCTCGACGGCGCTGTCCGCGACGAAGAGGTGCTCGGCCCGGAACGACTCGTCGTTGCCGCCCGGCAACACCAACAGATTGAGGTCCCGGGCCGTCACGCTCAAGCGCTCGAAGGTCAGCCCGGGGGCCACGATGGCCCTCGTGCCCACGGGGATCGTCGCCCCGAAGAGCCCCGTGCCCGGCTCGGCCGGTGGTGCGGAGGCACATCCTGCGAGCACCAGCGAAGCTGCGAGACCCGCCATCCACATGCGCATGGCCACCCTCCTTAGGTCGGTGCGATCACATCCCCCCCGCCGACACCACCCGCGTCTCGCCTCCGACGATCGGGATGGTGAAGTACGAGTGCGCCAGGTCCAGCGTAAGCTGCGTGCCCGGCTTCGGCCAGAGCGTGAACTCCGGGTCGCTCGACATGATCATCACCGCGAGCTGCTTGCCTGCGGGCACGAACTCGTCGTCCGGCTCGAGGTCGAAGGTCAGGTCGTAGAACTTGCCCGGCTCGAGCGGCTCGCCCGGGAGCATCGACTCGTAGGAGCCGCCATGGGTGAGCGAGCGGTAGTTCTGCGGGTCCGCCCAACCGCGGCTGATGAGTCCCACGCTGCTCTCCGAGCCGACGCGCGTCGAATCGTAGGGCAGCATCACCATCCAGACCGAGAGGTTGGCGGCCGGCTTGCTCGAGGCGATGCGCAGCGTCACCTGCGGCGTGCCCGAGATCTGCACCGTGTCGTTGAACGGCGCGGTAGCGTAGATCAGCCGGTGAGGGGAGCTGGGCGCCATGGCGTAGACGCTTCCGGAGGAATCGACGTCGTCGGTGAGCGTCTCCACGCCCGACGCCGCTGCCGAGAACGAGAGCGTGCCCACGCCGTTGCCACCGCCCGCCGGATGGAAGACCACGGGCACCGATCCGGGGATGGGGAACGACGCGAACGGGGTCGGCGCCACGTTCACTCGGGGCCCGAAGCGGCGGCGGTAGCGCGCCCGCATGCGCCCCTCCTCGGTCGTCGTGTCCTCTTTAGGTGGGTTGGCGACCAGGTAGGCCTTCAGCGAATCGAGCCTGCGCACCCCCTCCGGATCCTGCATGCCGGCGTCCTGCACGATCCACACGGGCGGGTCGTTCTCGACGCCGTTGTCCACGCCGTACAGGTAGTGACTGAACCAGCGGTTGACCATCTCGGCCGGCGGGTTGCCGCCATGGCCTCCGGTGTGCAGGTAGAGCGACACCGGCAGACCGTCCTTCTTCATCTCGTCGTAGATGCGCAGGCTGTGCTCGGGCACGACGTTGTAGTCGTTGAAGCCGTGCGCCAGCAACACCGCAGCGCGGATGTTCGAGACGTGCAGGCGCAGATCGCGGTCGCGCCAGAAGTGGTTCATGTCGCCGCTCTCGCGGTCCTGGCCCTTCTTGCCCGCGAAGATGCCGTTCTTCCAGATGCGGTCGCAGGTGGCTCGGTTCGCCGTGTCGCCGCTCGCGATGAAGTCGTAGAGGACGTCGACGTCCTCACCCAGATAGCTACCGGGCGAGCGCACCAGCCCGTTGCTCCGGTAGTAATGGTAGTAGCTGGTGTTGGGCGAGACCGGGATCACCACCTCGAGCCCTTTCGGGGCTTCGATCGCCGCGGCCAGCGGCAGCGTGCCCTCGTAGGAGGTGCCCATCATGCCCACCTTGCCGGTCGTCCAGGTGGCCTTGACCTCGACGTCGCCCGTCTTGGTGGTGTAGCCCTTGGCCCGGCCGTTGAGCCAGTCGACGACGGCGGCCGGCGCTTCGCGCTCGGGATAGTCGCCGACCGTGGGGCAGCCGGACGACAGACCCGTGCCCGGCGCCTCGTTGTGCACGACGGCGAAGCCGCGCGGCACCCACTGGTTGACGAGGACCCGCGAGATGCGGGGCCGGGGCGAGGTGAACGGCGGGTTGTTCATCTTCCCGCGCGGCGTCACCATGGTCCCGAGCTCGACCTGCACGTCCCAGTTCACCTGCGGACGTCCGGTGCCCGCGTAGTAGGGGCTCGATCCCATCACCACCGGCACCTTGAGCCCTTCGGTCTCGGTCTGCCGAGGACGGGTGACGTCGACGTGCAAGCGGTCCGGCTTGCCGTCGTGGTCGGTGTCGAAGTCTGTCTCCACCCACAGCTCCTGGTGGATCCACTGGCTGGTGTCGGCGAAGGCCGGCACGACCTGGGCCTGGCCGTCCTTGAAGACGGGCCCGGCCTTGGCGGTCTGCTGGGCGTGGAGCGCGGATACGGAGGCGAGGATGAGCGACGCGGCGAGGCCGACGGGCAGCGAACGAACGAAGCGAGGCATGAGCCACCTCGGTTGGGCGGTGATCTGGGAGGAGGGTCGGGACAAAGTACTGCGGTGGGGGCGGACTGGCGATATGGGTGGGGAAGGGGAAGTTCGGAGCAGGCAGAATGGGGAGCTGGATGTGCTTGCTAGAGCGGCTCCACGTCCTCGAGCATTCGCTCGAACGCCACCGCCCGGATCCCTTTCGCCAAAGGGAACGTGTGCTCCCCAGCGTGGATTACGTCGATCCGATCGAGCCCGAGGCTCTCCCCGGCCGCATGCATGGAGCGTGGGTGGCGGGATCTGGACACCGAGAATCGGCAGGTCTCGCTCGACGAACGTGCGAACGAAGCCGCGCCGCCACTCGAACGAGTCGGCTGCGTTGGCGGCCAGGAAGGACCGAGGGAAACCACCCCTGTCCCACAGGCGGTCACTGGCGCCGAGCCCGACCTCGTCCAGGGCGAATCCCTCCAGCTCGTACGAAGATCGAGCGACGTCAACACGATTCTCAAGGAAGTGTCCCCTTGGAGGCGCCCTTGCGCGTTCGCGGGCGGACCCTCTTGAGCAGCACCTCGGGACACTGCTCGGCCACCTCCAGGAGTCGCATCGTGGCGCCATCGGGTTCTCTCTTCCCCTGCTCCCACGCTCGGACGGTCTCGGGGCTCACATTCAACGCGGCTGCGAAGACAGGCTGGGAGAGAGCCATCCGGTCCCGGATTCCTCTGATTCGCTTGGGGGGATACTGGGGCGGTGGCTCGACTCGGGCCTCCGACGCCGTGTACCTCGTCACTCGCGCCGGCGTCGCCTCGCCCCGCTCAATCCGCACGGCCTCCCGTGCAGACTCGATGAGCCGCTCGCCGAACGACTCCTCTTTACGTGCCTTCGTCACCGTTCCGCCTCCAATGCGCTTGCCAACCTTCGAAGCTCATTCTCCTCAGCCCGTGTGAGGTCGTTCTTCGCTCCCTTCGCGTACACGAGCAGCAGGTAGATCCGGTCCCGTCGATCGAGGAGGTAGTAGATCACACGAAGCAGTGTGTCGCGACGAATTCGATATCGGTTCTCTCTGGAGTAAAGTATAGTACTGAGTACTACCCTATGACAATCCGCTCAGGCCGGTGCAAGGAATGGCGCCCGACGCGGGCGGTCCCTCCAATACGATGGAAACCAGCGTAGGACGTGGGGATGTCTGCTAGGGCCTGCTGGATCGCGGGATGGCCCCGCGCTCATTCCGTCAACTACCGGATGACTCCTCTGCGGTCTCGTCCGAAAGACCCTCACTCGCCCCCGGCCGCAGCGTGTCCAGCCGCTCCGCGATCCACACCTTGATGACCGACTGGCGGGGAACGCCCAAGCGGCTCGCCTCACGGTCCAGCGCGTCCACCATCCAGGACGGGAAGTCCACATTGACCCGGCGCGTCTCGAGATTGGGGCGCCGCAGGGTGGAGAGATCGAGCCAGGGGGTGATGTCCTCTCCCTCGTCGAACTTCCGGTCGAACTCAGCGGCCTTCATAGATGGCGATCTCCTCGGGGCGTGCGCGTCGCACGG
>CAVVTU010000023.1:0-15397 GCA_963751265.1 uncultured Gemmatimonadales bacterium
TTTGATGGTTGCATATGGAGACACAGGTCCGAGGCTCGCCCCCGCGCAGCTCCCCGAGGCTCGGGTCCTTCCACGCGCATAATGCAAAGGACCTTGCGAGGACCACGGGGCCTCCTCGACCCCGGCCCCCCGCCGTTCCCTTCCGCGGCTCCCCACGGCGAGCTCCGCTCTAGGCCTCGCGTTCCTCTCCTTCCCCCGCGGCCCGCGCCGCTCTCCGGGCGACCCACATCCCGAGGGCCAGGGGGATGGCGGCCACGAGCCAGAGGATGAGGATCTCGAAGGGGAACAGCGTGTGCTCCTCGTAGATGGGGAACATCCCGTTCCCGATGTGCCGGAAGACCAGATCCTCGAGGGCCGACCACACCACGACTCCGATCGCGATGCCGGCGTAGACGCCGACCCACACGTGCGATGCCCGCCGGCCCGTCCCGAGGCCGGGACGACCCAGCCGACGGCCGACGACGTAGAACCACGCGACGGCGAGCAGCTCCGTGGGAACCGTCAGCGACGCGTTCGGCAGGAGGAGCGCCTGGGCCTTCTCGAAGGCGTACGGGACGAACACGCCCAGCAAGCCGGCCAGGAGCACGGTCTCGGTCCAGCGAAGGTGGTCGGACGTACCGGCCGCCGAGGTGCCGACTGTCGATGAGCTCATGGCATGGCTCCCGCCCAGGGCCACGGCTGTACCTCTGTCCTCGAAGTCTAGCCCCTGCGCGCCAACCTGGCGACGGGGGGCAGCGGGCGCGGTCCGTCGTCCCCCGCCCGAACCTTCCGCCCCACTCCGCCGTACATTCCCCTCGTGAAACTCTTCTACCAGCCCCGGAACCGCCGGGGCGAGCCGCTGCCGCCGGTGCGCGAGCGCCTGAAGGCGTTCCGGCACGTGCCACGCTTCCTGAAGATGGTGTGGGACACGAAGCCGGCCTACGGGGCCGGGATCGTGGCCGTCCGCGTCCTGGCCGCCTTCGCGCCGGTGGCCATGCTGTGGATCGGGAAGCTGGTCATCGACGGGGTGGTGGCGAACCTCCGCGCCCCCCATCCCGATTGGGGCTACCTGGCGCGGCTCGTCCTGCTGGAGCTGGCCATCGCCCTCGTCTCGGATCTCCTGGGGCGGGCGGCATCGCTACTGGAGAGCGTGCTCGGCGACCTGTTCGCCAACCAGATGTCCGTCCGCATCATGCGCCACGCCTCGACGCTCGACCTCGAGCAGTTCGAGGACCCCGACTTCCACGACATGATGCAGCGCGCCCGCCGGCAGACGATGGGCCGGGTGACGCTCCTCTCGGACATGCTCGGAATGGCGCAGCAGGCGATCACCCTGCTCACCCTGCTCGCCGCGCTCGTCGCCTTCAACCCGTGGCTCGTCCTCATCCTGTTCGGCGCGATCCTCCCCTCCTTCCTGGGGGAGACCGCCTACGCGGGGGTCGCCTACTCGTTCATGTTCCAGTGGACGCAGGAGCGGCGGGAGCTCGACTACTACCGGTGGGTGGCCTCGGAGATCAGGCCGGCCAAGGAGGTGAAGCTCTTCGGCCTGGCCGACCACTTCATCCGGAAGTACGCCGACCTGGCCGACGAGTACGTGGCCGAGAACCGGAGGGTGGCCGCGCACCGCGCCGCCACGGGCGCCGTCCTCACCGCCCTCTCGACCGTGGCCTACTACGGCGCCGTCGGGCTCATCGTGTACGAGACCGTCGTCGGCGCGATCACGCTCGGCACCCTCACCTTCCTCACCGGCTCCTTCCAGCGGAGCCGGAGCCTCATCAACTCCATCCTCATGTCCATCGCGCGGAGCTTCGAGGCGGGGCTCTACCTCCAGGACCTGTTCGACTTCCTGGCCGATGAAGCCGAGGATCGCCGGGACCGGCGACCGCCCCCTTCCCGGACCCCATCCGGGAGGGGTTCGCGTTCGAAGGGGTGGGCTTCCGCTACCCGGGCTCGGACGAGTGGGCCGTGCGGGGCGTCTCCTTCCGCATCCGCCCCGGCGAGCGCGTCGCCTTCGTGGGCGAGAACGGGGCCGGCAAGACCACGCTCGTCAAGCTCCTCACCCGCCTGTACGACCCCACCGAGGGCCGCATCCTCCTCGACGGCGTCGACCTCCGCGACTACGACCTCGACGCCCTGCGCCGGGCCGTGGGCGTCATCTTCCAGGACTTCTTCCGCTTCGACCTCACCGCCCGCGAGAACATCGCCGTCGGGAAGATCGAGGCGAGGGAGGACGAGCCGCGCATCCGGAGCTCGGCCGAGAAGAGCCTGGCCGCCGGGGTGATCGAGCGCCTCGAGCAGGGCTACGACCACATGCTGGGCCGCCGCTTCGAGGGAGGCGCCGACCTCTCGGGGGGCGAGTGGCAGAAGATCGCCCTGGGGCGCGCCTACATGCGCGACGCCCGCCTCCTGGTGCTGGACGAGCCCACCGCCTCCCTGGACGCCAGGGCCGAGTACGAGGTCTTCCGCCGCTTCAGCGACCTCACCCGCGGCAAGATGGCCGTCCTCATCAGCCACCGCTTCTCCACCGTGCGCATGGCCGACCGGATCCTGGTGCTGGAGGGTGGGCGCGTGACGGAGGACGGGAGCCACGAGGAGCTGGTGGCGCTGGGGGGGCGGTACGCGGAGCTGTTCGAGCTGCAGGCGAAGGGGTACCGGTAGGGGCGATCGGGCTGTGGGGACCGCCTCAGGACCCGTCGAAGAAGATCCGCAGCGCTTCCCGCGGGGCGGGAGGGGTCAGGCGCGAGACGATCAGGAACAACGCCAGGCTCGTGACGACTCCCACCTCGACCGCATCGATGCCGAGTTTCCCGAAGGACGCCTGCCCGGTGAACTCCCAGACGAGGCACGCCAGAAACCCTCCGATCATGGCCGCGATCGCGCCGGCTCCGGTCCCGCGCCGCCAATTCAATCCGACGACGACGGGCACGAAGAAGAACGAAGCAATGAACTTCGACTGCTCGACCACGATCGCCTGGACGTCGCCGAGCTTCTGCAGTGCGAAGTAGACTGGGAGTACGGCCAGCACCACGATCGCGATGCGGTTGACGCGCACCAGATGAGCCTCGGAGGCTTCCGGCCGAACGAACTTGCCGTACAGATCGTGCGCCACGCCCGCTCCCGTGACCAGGAGGATGGAGTTCACGGTCGACATGATGGCCGAGAGCATCGCCACCAGCAGTAGAGAACCGACTAGCGGTGGCAAGACCTCGAACGCCATGATGGCCGTGGCCTGGTCCTGCGAAGCGAGGTTCGGGAAGAGGACCCGGGTGAGCAGGCCGATGCTCAGGATGCACGCTCCTATCACGGCCTGGAAGGCAATGCAGATCGCGATAGCTCGCCTGACGGTCTTCTCGTCACGCATCGAGTAGAACCGAGTGAGCTCGTAGGGAGCCGCCGCGATCGACAGCCCGAAGGCGATGGCGAACGCGAACAGGTCCTTGGGCCCGTAGTACCAACCGGTCAGCCGGGAATCCAGAGAATGCAGGAAGCGCAGCGGAGCCGCGAGTCCGCCGGCGTGATACAGCAATACGGGCACGGCTACGATCAGGGCGCCCACCATGATGAGCGTCTGAAGGAACTCGATATAGGAGCTGCTGCGCACGCCACCGAGGAGCGTGTACAGCGCCGTGCTGGCCACGATGAGCAGCATAGCTGTCAGCGGCTGAATCCCGAAGACCGCGAGGGCGATCTCGCCGCCGGCCTGGAACTGTGCCACGAGATAGATGGTGTAGGATACGACGATGAGTATCCCGGCGAGGGCGCCGGCGGCACGGCTTCCGAATCTGACGCTCACATAGTCCGGTACCGTGAGCGCCCCGAACCGACGGAGTTTGGGAGCGACCCAGAGGGCCGATACCACCCAGCCGGCCCACACCCCGAACCACACGAGTGCCCACGATACGCCGGTCAGATAGTGGCGTCCCGCCGTGCCGACGAACGTGCCGGCGCTGATCTGCGTGGCAGCGAGCACCGCCCCCCCCACGACGGGTCCGATCGACCTCCCCGCGGCGAGGAAGTCCGCCTCCGTGTGGGTCTGGAACCAACTCCACGCCGAAATGCCGACCAGGGCTGCCGCATAGATGCCCAGCACGGCGTAGAAAGTCGCCCCCATCGTCCCGCCCGTGACCTAAGGGGATTGGCGGTTGCCGGGGGACGCGGCGGCCCTCGCACCGGTCCGGTCGCGCAACGGACGTGATCCTCGTGCGATCCTGAGCCGAAGCAGCAGCCAGAGTCCCAGTCCCGCCAGGATCAGGAGAACGACAGCAACGTTGGCGGCGGCGCCGATCGTCAGCCCGCCAATTGCCCGGCCGATGTGGACCAGACCGGGCAATTCGGTGGTGTGCGTGGCCAGCACCGAGCCCGGCGCGGGCTCGAGCCGCGGAAACGTCTCCCCCGGTTCGATGCCGGCCGGGTAGCCCCGAACAAGGATGGTGATCTGGCTCTCGATCGGATCGGTGGGAACCGTCGGGACGAAGACGGGGACGCGATCCGGTCGACCGTAGACCCGATAGCGAAGGCTCAGCGTTCCCCGCACCAGGGAGGAACGATCCATTCTTGAGGCCCCAGAGCCCGGCCCGAGTCTCGCTCGTCAGACCGGCCGGAGCTCTTCCACCGGCCGTGCTCGTCGACAGGACCCGCAGCCCTTGCTTTCGAAGGCGAATGGCCGCGAGTCCAAGCGCGCCCGTACCAGGGTCGAAGCGATAGTCCGCCTGGACGGTGACGGAGTCGGCGGATCGCTGCAGGCTCAGGGTCGCTTCGAGGAGCCTTCCCTCGACGCCCTGGACGCTCGCCTCCGCTACGGAGGTGTCACACAACGTGGCCAGGAGGCCAGCGATGAGGACCGATGCGGCGAACCTCAGGAGGTCGCCGCGCACCGACCCAGGTGCTCCTCGAAGAACTTCGTCAACCGACCGTACATGTCGACGTAATCCTCGATCTTGTGAAAGCCGTGACCCTCGCCCGGGTAGCTGTGCGCCTCGAACGGCTTCCCCAGCTGCTTGAGCTTCTCTACCGCGAGTTTGTAGTTCTCGAACGGTGCCCGGTGGTCGGCCTCGCCGTGCATGATCAGGAGAGGCGTCTGGATTCGATCGAACCGGTCGAGGGTGTTGGTCTTTTCGTAGATCTCGGGCCGCTGCTCCGGCAGGCCACCGTGCCCGGTCTTCGTGAAGATCTTGCCGAGCCGATCTTGATAGGGGTAGGTGAGAGCTTCGGAGTAGATGCCTCGCATGGGAACGGCAGCGTTGAACTTGCCCGGCGTCCTGGTGATGGCCGCCATCGATTGCATGCCACCATAACTGCCGCCGTAGATTCCTACCTTGCCGTTGACGAAGGAGAGAGTGCGGAGGTAGTCGGCGGCCGCGCCCGGGTCCTTGGCCTGCCCGTTGAGCCAGTCCTCGATGGCGAGATCCTGGAACTTGCGGCCGAAGCCGGATCCGCCACGGTAGTTGATGGCCAGCACCACGAACCCCTGCTGCGCGAGGTACTGCTCTATGAGATTCTCGCCGTGGAGGTACGAGTTCGTCCCCCCGCCGTGCACCTGGACCAGGGCCGGACACGCCTCGCCCTTCTGGACTCCGGGCGGGAGATAGAGAAAGCCCTGCATGTAGAGCCCGTCCCAACTCCGAAAGGAGACCTCGCCAGGCTCCACCAGACCACTGAATCGGGGCGACTCGTGCGTTACCCGGCGTGGCGTCCCGCCGATCTGGGGGACGACATAGAGCTCGGAACCGCTATCCGCGCTGCTCCGGGTGAACGACAGCAGCGACGCACCCTCCGACGCATCGAACGAGCGCATCGCACCACCCACGTTGGTCACGCGGGTCGCGACGCCCCCCGCCGCTGGCACGGACCACAGGTCGTAGTCGCCGCGTTGCATGTAAGGGAAGTAGATCCGAGACCCATCCCTGGACCAGAAGATGTCGTTGTGAAACTCATCGTCCGAAGCCCAAACCTGCATGTCGACGGTCCGTTCGCCGCCGCTGGATGGATCGAGCACGTAGAGGTACGCAAGGTCCTGGTACCAGTATTCGTTCTTCGCCGTCCCCATGAGCGCGAGGCTGCGCCCGTCCGGAGACCACACGGGCGTCGAGGAGGCCATGAGCGCATGGGACAGCTGGCGGGTCTTTCCGGAAGCGACGTCGACCAACCACACGTCGTCGGACCAGTAGTCGGCCTGGTTGGAAACGAAGGCGATGGTCCCGCCATTGGGCGACCACGACGGCGTGAACCGCGGGTCGTCCTCCGACATGGCCTTTCGCGTGAGTTGGCGTGGCGCCCCTCCCTCGAGCTTCGCGAGCCAGATGTCCTGCGAGCCACTCGCCGTGGAGTAGAAGGCCAGCGTCGAGCCGTCGGGCGAGAAGGCGGGTGACCGCACACCGGGCATCGAGTCCGTCACGGCGCTGGGCTCCCCGCCGTCCGCCGCAACCACCCAGAGGCGCGATCCCGATACGAACGCGACCCGATCGCCGCCCGGTGCCCAGGCGGCCTGCCGTCCGCCGGCCAGAAACCGGGGGGCGGCCGCCTTCCCCTCTCCCACGTCCACCAGGTAGACCCCCGGGCCTCGTGCTCCCCTCGCCTCGATCGCGGCCCCGGTGCCGTCCGGCGACAGCCTGGCGGAGGTGACGCCTCTCCCACTGCTGAACAGGGTCTGCAGCGTCAGCTGCGTCGCACCCGATTCGCCGGCGGAGCCCTTCGCACAGCCCGTGGCGGCCACCGCGCACAGGGCCATCCCCGTACAAGCCCACCGAAGGCGGGTCATGAGCCGCCCCCCTTGAGATATCGTCCGAAGAAGCGCAACAGCCGTCCGTACGCGTCGATCTGATCGGCGGGGAGCCTGAAGCCGTGCTGCTCGTTCGGATACCAGTGGAACTCGACTGGATTCCCGCGTTCCTGCAGGCGCTGCACGAGCAACTTGGACTGCGTGAACGGAGCCCGTCGGTCCAGCTCGCCGGCCATGATGAGGAAAGGCAGGTCCTTCCGTACGCCGTCCAGATGCTCGATCGAGGCGGTGTGGTGATAGAGGTCGGGGTTCTCACCCGGCTTGAAGCCGAGATGACCCTGGATGATCCAGAACTGCATCAGGTAGTCGCCGCCCTCGAATGCCTTCCCCCAGTCGTAGATACCGTACAGGGGCGCCGCGGCATCGAAGACCTTCGAATCCCGGGTCACGGCGGCTCCGGTCATGATGCCACCGTAGCTCCCGCCATAGATGCCGACCTTCCCGTTGCTCCAGGGCTGAGCTCGGAGATACCTGGCGGCGTACACCGCATCCCAGCCCTGCTCGGCGGCCCAGGCGGCGAGAGAGAGATCCTGGAACGCCCGGCCATGTCCGGCGCTTCCGCGGTACTCGATGGCCAGCACCACGTAGCCGTTGTGGGACACCAGGTGCTCGAGAGCGTGGAAGCCATTCGCGTAGGCGTTGTTCCCGCCGCCGTGGACCTGCACTGCGGAGGGATACGTCTTCTTCGGATCGAAGCCCGGGGGCAGGTAGAGGTAGCCCAGGATGTACTTGCCATCGTACGACGGGAAGGTGATGCGTCTTGGAGCGGCGATGTCACGATACGGCTTCGTCCAGGATGTCAGTCTGACCTCGTTTCCTCCCTCGAGGTCGTATCGGTACAGCTCGCCGCGCCGTACGGGGGTCGATCGCACGTAGGCGATGGCTCGGCCGTCCGGGCTGACCGCGAAGTTGCCGAACGTGCCCTCACCGTACGTCAGCTTCGTGGCCACGCCTCCGTCGGCCGAGACCCTCCACAGCTCGTCGTTCCCCTCCCATTCGTATCGAAAGAACAGGGACCGACTGTCGGGGCTCCAGGCCAGGTGGATTCCGCCGTTGCGGTCGCTCACCCAGGTGTTCATGTCGAGCTTCCTGACGTGCCGGCTCGGCAGGTCGACGACGTAGATGTCACTCATGTCGCCGTACCAGAAGTCGTGACGGTCTACGCCGTTGAAGGCGATGTGCTCGCCGTCGGGCGACCACACGGGAGTGCTCATGACCCAGACTTGAGACGAGACCTTGATGGTCTGTTTGCTGGATGGGTCGACCAGCCAGAGGTCATTGAGCCACGTTCCGCTGCGGTTGCTCTCGTACGCGACCCACTTGCCATCCGGTGACCACGCTGGCTCGAACCGGTACTCGTCCCAGGGGTTGGTCTGCTTCGTGAGCTGGTCGATCTGACCCGAGGCCACATCGACGACATACAGGTCCTGGTAGCCGGACTGGCCCCGGTTGTCGCCCACGTCCCACTGCTGACCGCGAACGTACAAGATCCGGGTGCCGTCCGGTGACCAGAGCAGGGCTCGCTCGAAGTCGGCGTCGTCGGTGACCTGCCGCGCCCCCGTGCCGTCCCGGGCCACCACCCAGATGTCCGTATGCCCGTTCTGCCGCCTCAGGAAGGCGATCTTCGACCCATCGGGCGACCACACGGGGTCGGACTCGCCCGCCTGGTCATCGAGAATCGCGCGCGCGTTGCCACCATCGCGGTCCACCATCCACAGAGCTGGATGGCCCGATCGGTTGGACGCCAGGAGGATGGTCCGGCCGTCCGGCGAGAAGGACGGCTCGCCCAACCGGACGCCCTGGGTCATGCTCTCCAGGGTCAGGTCCCGCCCACGATCCTGGGCTCGTACCGGCGTGACCCACATCAGGACCGCCAGTGCCGGAAGCGCGATGAGACCGCCGAGCGTAGCACGCCTCATGTCCAGACCTCCCTCAAGACCCGCAGCACGTTTCCCCCGACGACCTTCTCGATGTCCTCATCCGAGTAGTCTCGGGCCACCAGCCACCGGATGATGTTCTCCCATGCCTCGGTCGGGTTCTCGAGCCCCTCTACATACTGCACACGCGGGTAGCCGTCCTGCGCTCCCTGCGTCTTGGCCCGGCGCTCCGCCGACTGCAGCGACAGGCTCGCCGTGTAGGCCCGATGCAGGCCGACATGGTCTCCGTAGAGCGCGTCGGGACCAAAGGCCACGTGATCGATCCCGACCAGACCGCGGATGTACTCGAAATGATCCATGAAGGACTCGATCGATTGCCTGGGGTGCTGCTCGGTGATCGTCGTGTGAGGCGCCGCCTCGATCCCGATCACGCCACCCGAACCCGCCACGGCTTCGAGGATCTCATCGGGAGCGAGCCGGTTCGTGTCCCATAGAGCCCTGGCCCCAATGTGCGTGAGGCACACGGGTCTCTGGCTCACCTCCACCGTGTCGAGCGTCGTGCGGTCCCCCGCGTGCGAGCAGTCGATCAGGATTCCCACCTTGTTCATGCGCTCGACGGCCTTGCGCCCGAATACGGTGAGCCCGCCATCCATCGGCTCCTTGAGTCCCGAGCCGAGAGCGTTGGCCTCGCTGTAGGCGATCCCGAGGCACCGGAGTCCGAAGCCGTAGAGAATGTCGATGCGATCGAGCTCGTTCTCGATCATGGCCGCGCCCTCTTGTGAAGGCACCCAGGCCACCCTTCCTTCCTCCTTGGCCCTCAGGATGTCGTCCACCCCGCGCGCCGGGACGAGGAAGGCCTGGTGGGCCAGGTCGCACAACCGCATGCCCAGGTCGTGGACCACGTCGTTCCACTTCCAACCGTGCTTGGACTCGATGTGGCAGAGTCCGTCCAGGAGATTGTCGAAGACCGCGTCCAGCCTGGACTCCGCCAGGGCTCGAAAGGCCGTCGTCATCCGGCCCTCGCGGACATAATCGGGAGTCTCTTCGACCCGGTCGGGGAAGATGCCGACGTGCTCGTGCAGCGAGATCACGACGCAGCGGCGGGCCAGATCCTCCACCCTCTGTTCTCCGGCCGCATCGAGTGGGACGCGGAAGGGCTCGACCCGCTCGCTGGTGTCCGTCGTCTCGAAAGCCCGATAGTCGACTCCCGGCTCTAGATAGGAGTACGACGCGTAGCCCGAATAAGCCTTCTTCAAGACGCCTCCTCTCGTGCGGCGATCGGCTCAGATGTCCGGGTTGTTGCTCCTCTCCACGTCGGGCAGCGGCAGGCACGTCTCGCTGCCCATCGGGAAGCCCTGCGGAGTGGACGTCGGGAAGAAGTCGAGATTGTACTTGTCAATGTACCGGCGCAGGTCGCCCATCCGTACGCCATCCAGGAAGAGCGTCCGCTTGCGTTCGTCGATCACCTTGTCGCGGATCTCGTTCGGACCGCTTCCCGCGGGCGTCCACTGCGTGGTGATCCCGTGCTGGGCCCTCACGGCGTTGATGATGTCCACCGCCTGCTGACCGCCCTGTATCTCGGCGACAATGTACTGGGCCTCATCGCCCGTGGCAATGCGAAGGGGAGAGTTGGCTCCCGGGACCTTGAGCGGCGCATAGAGATCCTGCAATGCATCGAAGGCGGGCTTCGGGTTCTTGACCAGGGCCACCCGTGGATCCGGGTTGCCGGTGTTGTCGACCGTCAGATCCCGGAAGGCGGGACCCACGCTCCAGTTCGAGAAGTCCCAGACTCGATACCAGATCCGGTTCTCCTCCTCGATCGTGTTCGTCGAGTACGTGGCCAGGAGCTCGAACGCGGGGTCGACGGCCTGCGCGTCCGCCAGCGCACCCTGGTCGTCCCCGAGAATCAGCCTCACCCGGGCACGGCCCACGAGAGCGGCCTGCTTCACGGCGCTCTCCGCCCCGCTGGCGCCAATGGCCTCGCCGAAGTCCTTCTCGGCCATGGCGTAGACCTCACTCGCCGTCAGCTCCGGACCGTGTCCACCGAAGGCGGCGGTGCAGAAGAGGTCGGCGATCCACGTGCGGGCGAACCCGGTGTACATCGACAGCCGGGCATACTCCGGCGAGTCGGTCCCCGGCGCCTGGATCTCCTCGAAGTCCCCGTTCTTGATGCGGTCGCGACCGTCCACGGACTCCACCACCGCTTGCTGCAGGTTTCCGTAGAAGCTCCCGCCGATGCCGGTGCCTCGTGCCACGCCGCCACCGACCTGATCCGGCGCCACGTCGCGCCGGTCGTAGTTCTGGATCGAAGGCGCGGTGCCCGAGTTCGCGAACTCGTCCCCGAACAGACCACCCCACACGATCTTGGCGTCGTATGACATGTAGAGTGTCGCGGTGGCCCCGACCAGGGCCTCCTGCAGACCGATCGGATGATCCGCGCTGACCGTATGCGGGTTCGGATCCACATCGAACAGCCCGCTGCATGCGACAATGGAGGAACCCGCGAACAGCACGAGACCCATGGCCGCGGCGCGCACTAACCACGCGTGATGGTCCCGTACCGGAATGCGATCGGACGTGTCGAGTCGGGACTTCTTGCTGGTGGCAGACATGACGCCCCTCCTCAGAAGGTGACCGACAGCCGGGCGAAATACGACCGGGCCGGCGGAAGGGTGAAGAAGTCGGCGGCGTTGTAGGAGTCCGTGCCCCCGTCGAAGCGAAGCTCGGGATCCAGGCCCGGATAGTTCGTGAAGGTCGCGAGGTTGTGACCGCCGACCATGAGACTCGCGGTCTTCACGAAGCCCATGTACCGGGTCACCACCTCGGGCAAGTCATAGCTGACCGTCAGGTCTCTCCACTTCACGAACGTGCCATCGTGGACGAATGGAGTGTTGAACTTCATCTCCATCATGGCCTGCATCTCGGGCGACTCGTTCTGTCGCAGCGCGAAGCGACGCGAGGTCGAGAAGCCCGGGATGAAGGGCGTTCGGAACCGCTCGCCCTCATCCATCTTCATGAACCCGCCCGCGCGCTCGAACAGGGTGTAAACCCGAATGCGCTTGACGAGGGTGAGCGTGGTGGAGAGGCTCTGTTCGTTGCTGGGGTCCGGGCGTCCCAGATAGCTGTCGTAGGGCCGCAGCGGATCCCCAATGTCGCCCGGGGCCATGACGACGCTGCCGGGCACGATGTTGCCCTGGGCGTCGCGATCGGCCGACTGCACGTACTGCCCGAAGTAGGCCCCTGGGGCATACCCCTCCCTGAACATCTGGTGGTCAGCGCTGAGCCCGAACAGGATGGTGGGCTGGCCGCCGAGACTCGAGACCTTGGAGTCCTGGGTGGACACCTTGAGCCCGAGCTCCCACGACACGTTGTCCTTGGCGATGACCGCGCCGCTGATCAGGCCCTCGAAGCCGTGATTGGTGACCGCCCCAATGTTGACGAATCGCCCGCCGTAGTATCCGGTGGACGGTGCCACGTCGGTCTGGACGATCGCGTTGGTCGTCTTCTGGTGGAAGTACGTCCCCTTCACGCTGAGTCGTCCCTTGAACAGGCTCGCGTCGAAGCCTCCCTCGAATTCCTCATTGCGCTCGGCGGTCAGATCCGGATTGCCAGGCTGGAACGGAGCGATCCCCGTAACCTCCGAGCCGTTCTGAAGCAGTCGAACGGGACGGAAGGTGCGATCCGCCGCGAACGGATTGGGCGCCTGCGCCGCCTTGCCCCAGGCGAACCGCAGACGGAGGTCATTGACCTTGTCCAGGTGCCAGAATGGCATCTTGCTCAACACCAGCGAGCCGTTGGCACTCGGCGACACGATCGCGCCCTGATTGACTCCGAACGCGCTGTTGTTGTCGACCCGGACGGCACCCGTGACGAACAGGTAGTCCCGATAGCTCAGCTGCTGCTGAAGGAACACGCCGCCCTCGATCTCCTCCAACAGATCCGAGAAGCCGGTCGCGGTGAGGGCCGCGTCGCAGGCGATGGCGGTCGTGCTGGCGAATCCTCCCTGGCCGCTGCAGCCGACGGTCTCGCTGTGACGATTGACGTACTGCGCGCCGGCCGACGTCTGGCCCGACAACGCCTCCGTCAGCCGCCAGCTGGCCGTCGTCGTCACATCGAGCGAGGTGATGCGCTCGGTGACCCGCCCATCGTTCACGAGTCCCTTCGAATTCGACCCGAAGGGCCGATCCGGGTCCAGGGGCACCAGGTTCCGGTTCTTGGTCTGGCTGTAGTCGATGCCGGCCGTGGCACGGCCCGTGAGCCAGCCGGTGGGGTTGGCCTGGACGACCGCGCTGCCGATGAACCGTCCCAAGTCCTGCGTATTCTGGATGGTCTCCAGCTTGGGGAAGTTCGCCGTGAGGTTCCCTTCGTGAACGTCGCAGAGCGAGGGATCGAGACCGGCCACGACCGTGCCGAGGCAATCGCCCTTCGTGTCGTTCGGCAGGAGCCCATGGGAGTAGATCGGCAGTCCGGCGCCCGCGTTGGTGACGACCCCGACCGCGCTGCGATCATTGTCCGGCAGACGGACGTGTGACGTGATGAAGTTCGAGTTCAGCGAGATGTGGATCAGGTTGCCGACGGAGGTGCTCAGGTTCGCCCGTCCGGTGAACCGCTGGAGGTAGTTGTCCGGCAGCGTGCCGTTCTGGTGATCATACCCCATCGATCCGTAGTAGCCGAGCACGTCCGTGCCGCCCCGGACGCTCATGTTGTAGGCCTGGGTCAACCCGTTGCGGAAGGGTCGCGTCGCCGGGTTCATGAGCGGGTTGTTCTGCGCGAACACGTGATTCGTGACGGGGTTCAGCACGGGCTGCCACTGCTGGAACGTGGGATCCGCGACATCCGTGATGCCGGCGTTGGACGTCAGGTCGTAGAAGTTCGCCGGATAATTCGCCACGTCGCGGTTCATCCCTTCCTGCACCGTAGCCGCGAAGCTGGGCTTGCCGGACTGTCCGTGCTTGGTCGTAATGAGGATGACGCCCGCCGCCGCCTCGGACCCGTACAGTGCCGTGGCGGAAGGCCCCTTCACGACCTGGATGTCTGCGATGTCCTGGGGGTTCAGGTCGTCGATCCGCGATATCGTCTGCCCGTTGCCGAAATCGAACGAGCCGGGGCCGCTTCCCGTCTCGTTGCTCACCCGAACGCCATCGATGTAGACGAGCGGGTTGTTGTCCTGTGTGATGCTCGTCGATCCGCGAACCCGGATCTGAGAGGCAGACCCCACTTCGCCCGAGGCCGGGTCGATGCTGACGCCCGTCGTCCTCGCGTTGAGGAGATCGGAGACGTTGGACACGGCGCCCTTCTGCACTTCCGTGGCGGCGTCCAGCAGCTCCACGTCCGTGCCCAGCTCCTCCCTCCGGGTCGCCGCGGCGGCCACCGAGACCACCAGCTCGCCCAGGCTGAGAGCCTGGGGCTTGAGCGTGAAGTCCAGGGTGGTGGTCTCTCCCGCACGAACGGTGGCGGAGCGCACCACCGGCGTGAAGCCAATGAGCGTTACGCGCACCTGGTACGTCCCCGGCGCGATGGTCAGGACGAAGTGTCCGTTCTCGTCCGTGAGTGCACCCGCGTCCGTGCCCAGTAATCTGACCGTGGCACTCGCGAGTGTGGCGCCCGACGACTGGCTGACGACGCCCGAGAGGGTGCCCTCCTGCGCTCGAGCTGCCTGGGGCCAAGCCGCCCCGAGGAGGAACAGGAGGAAAACGCAGCAGGGTGTGGCGAGTCGGAGACGCATGGCTCGAGCTCCTTCGCAGCGGTGCCCTCGGCGAAGCGGGCCGGACCTCGGAGGTTGCCCTCGAGGCACGTATGCCGTACTCTGAACGCTGTCTACAGTGAACACTGTACCGTATCCGGCAAGGGGCGTCAAGCCAGCAGGGCCCCGCTGACCCGCTGGACCGTCACCGCCGAATCGCGAGTGCAGGCGCCACCGCTCAGAATCGGTTAAGTTCGTGATCCGACAGACGATTCGGCTATCCACAGCTGAGGACGATGGCTCACCCCATCACGCCCGAGCCCATTCGAGATGCGGCACGGCGGGTTCTGTTGGATCGCCTGCTGGCCGGCAGGCTGCAGCCCGGCACCCGCATCAACGAAACCGAGCTGGCAGAGGAGTTCGGTGTGAGCCGCACTCCCCTTCGGGAGGCTTTGTTTCTTCTGGCGGCCGAAGGTCTCATCGAGAGCCGACCGCGCCGGGGGTTCTACGTCGCCGATCTGGACCCGGACAGCGTGCGCGACATTTACGGCACGCTCGGCGGCCTGGAAGGGCTGGCCCTGAGAGCCTCGCCAAGGCCGGGCGGAGAGCGATTGGAGCGGCTTCGCGACATCGATCGGAGGCGATCTCGTCGAGCCGAAGATTACGATCCGGCCAGGGCGGTCAGCCTGGACATGGAGTGGCACCAGGTCCTGGTCTCGGGCTGCCCCAACAGGCTACTCCTGGAGTTGATCGAGCTCTGCCGACAGAGGGCCTACCGGTACGAGTACGCCTACGTCGCCGACTTCGGGCGCATGGGCACCACGGGGCTCGACCAACATGCGGACATCATCGCGGCCCTGGCTGCCGGCAACGTCGAGGAAGCCGCCACGCTGTTGCAGCAGCACTGGGACTACGGCGCGGAATCGCGAGCCAGTTGGCTCAGCAACGGCGCGATCACACCTCGGGCCGACGGAATCTCGACGAACTAGGCTGGCCTCAGCGGCACCGCGCCGTGGGCGTCGTCTTCCAGGACGTCTTCCGCTTCGACAGGGGCGCCGACCACTCAGGCCCCCGCCGAAT
>CAVVTU010000024.1:0-177117 GCA_963751265.1 uncultured Gemmatimonadales bacterium
GGATATCTCTTTCCCGATACCTACCTCTTCGCCCCGGGCGTGTCGGTCGAGACCGTGATCGAGGCGATGGTGGCACGCTACCGCGCCGTCTGGACCCCCGAGCGCATCAGCGCCCGCGACTCACTCGGAATGACGGAGCGCGCGGTGGTCACGCTAGCTTCGATCATCCAGGCCGAGGCACGTCATGTCGAGGAGATGCCCCTCATCTCGGCCGTATACCACAACCGTCTCGATCGGAACATGCTCCTCCAGGCCGATCCCACGGTCCTCTACGCTCTGGGCGGTCCGCGAGAGCGCCTTCTCTTCGCGGCGATCGACTCGGTTGCGGACAACCCCTACAACACCTACACCCACCCCGGCCTGCCCCCAGGACCGATCGGGGCTCCCGGTGCGGCCGCCATCGACGCGGCACTGCGGCCCGCCGGGGTGAGCTACCTCTACTTCGTAGCGCGTCCGGACGGGTCCCACGTGTTCACGCGGACGTTGGCGGAGCACAACCGCGCCAAGGCCGAAGCCCGGCGTGCCTGGGACAGCCTCAGCCGTCATACCGGTGCCGGGGATTCCAGCGGAGCGAGCGGCAACGGGCCGTGAGTCGAGACGATCTAGCCCGGCGCCTCAGGCTGGTGATCATCACGGACCGGGGGCTGGCGAAGCCGAAGGACCTTCTCGACGTGGTCCGCGCGGGGGTCGAGGCGGGGGCACCGTGCATCCAGCTCCGCAACAAGGGTGAGGCGCCTCGCGAGCTCTTGGCCATCGGGCGCGAGCTTCGCTCCCTCACGCGAGATGCGGGGGCGCTCCTGGTGGTCAACGACCGCCTCGATGTGGCGATGTCCCTCGAAGCGGACGGCATCCACGTGGGGCCCGACGACCTTCCGGTGTCCGTGGTTCGGTCGGTGGTACCGCCGGCTTTCCTGGTCGGACGCTCAGCCGATGACCCGGACGTGGCCCGTCGGGCCGTGGAGGACGGTGCCGACTACATCGGGTGCGGCACTGTCTACCCGACGAGCACGAAGTCCGACGCGGGCGTAGCCATTGGGCTCGACGGACTCCGTCGCGTGGTGGAAGCCCTCGAGATTCCTGTGGTGGGGATTGGAGGCATCAACCTCGAACGCGCGCACGAAGTCGCGGCGACGGGGGCAGCCGGCATCGCCGTCGTGGGTGCCGTGATGTCGGCGCGGGCGCCCGAGGACGCCGTCCGCCAGTTGCTCGCCGCTTTCGACACGCCGCCAGCGCCCTAGCGAGCCTTCGGAGGGGCTTCAGCGTTGGAACGCACGGCGCCCCCTGTCGCGGTAGAGAAGCGACAGGGGGCGCTGAGGTAGAGAGGTCGGCGGCGACGTACTCTCCCACCGGGCTTCCCCGGCAGTACCATCCGCGCTGTGGGGCTTAACGGCCGTGTTCGGGATGGGAACGGGTGTGTCCCCCACGCTAGAGCCACCGACCAAGATGGGTGCGGGCCGTTGAGCTACCGAACAGCTCGGGGCCCGTAGTAGTGATGTAAACAACGACAGCGGGGGTAGAGAGAGACGAGGAGGAGCCAAGTGAAAGAGGTGCGGCCTTCTGGCGATGAGGCCAACAAGGTGGGGAGGAAGCCGGTCAAGCCTCTCGGGCGATTAGTACGGCTCGGCTTCACGTGTTGCCACGCTTCCACCTACCGCCTATCAACGTGCTCGTCTCGCACGGCCCTTCCGAGACCCGAAGGTCTGGGAGTGCTCATCTTGGAGGGGGCTTCCCACTTAGATGCTTTCAGCGGTTATCCCGGCCCGACGTAGCTACCCGGCGATGCCCCTGGCGGGACAACCGGTACACCAGTGGTCGGTCCATCCCGGTCCTCTCGTACTAGGGATGGCTCTCCTCAACACTCCTACGCCCACGACGGATACAGACCGAACTGTCTCACGACGTTCTGAACCCAGCTCATGTACCACTTTAACGGGCGAACAGCCCGACCCTTGGGACCTTCTCCAGCCCCAGGATGTGATAAGCCGACATCGAGGTGCCAAACCGCCCCGTCGATGTGAACTCTCGGGGGCGATAAGCCTGTTATCCCCGGCGTACCTTTTATCCGTTGAGCGATGGCCCTTCCATTCGGAACCACCGGATCACTAAGGCCTACTTTCGTACCTGCTCGATCCGTCGATCTCGCAGTCAAGCTCCCTTCTGCCTTTACGCTCTTCGTGCGATTACCGACCGCACTGAGGGAACCTTTGCGCGCCTCCGTTACGCTTTGGGAGGCGACCGCCCCAGTCAAACTACCCACCTGCCACGGTCCCCGAGGAGGATTCACTCCCCTGGGTTAGAGCCTCAACATCACAAGGGTGGTATTTCACCGTTGGCTCCCCAGAACCTGGCGGCCCTGGTTCACAGCCTCCCACCTATGCTACACATACAATGCCGAGACCCAATGGCAGGCTATAGTAAAGGTGCACGGGGTCTTTTTGTCCTGTCGCGGGTAATCGGTATCCTCACCGATACTCCAATTTCGCCGAGCTTGCGGAGGAGACAGCGCCCAGATCGTTACGCCATTCGTGCAGGTCGGAACTTACCCGACAAGGAATTTCGCTACCTTAGGACCGTTATAGTTACGGCCGCCGTTTACCGGGGCTTCAGTTCAGAGCTTCGAGGTCCGAAGACCCCTAACCCCTCCCTTTAACCTTCCGGCACCGGGCAGGCGTCAGTGCCTATACGTCGTCTCAGCGACTTCGCAGACACCTGTGTTTTTGCTAAACAGTCGCCTGGGCCGATTCTCTGCGGCCCGCTTCGGCTCCCCGCGCATCGCGGTTCACCTAACACGGGCTCCCCTTCTCCCGAAGTTACGGGGACATTTTGCCGAGTTCCTTCTCCGCAAATCACTCGAGCACCTTAGGCTTCTCGCCTCGCCTACGTGTGTCCGTTTACGGTACGGTCACAGCAAGCACTCCCCTGCGAGGCTTTTCTCGGCGGTATGATTACGAACCCTTGGCGGGGTCCGAAGACCCCTTCGGCATCGGTGCTCGGCTAAAGGGACGGATTTGCCTGACCCTCATCGCCTACCTCCTTGCATCGGAACTTCCACCACCCGACGGTTCTTTCACTCCCGCGTCCCCCCTCAGGGTCGAACGCACTACGCTGTGGTACAGGAATATTGACCTGTTTCCCATCGCCTACGCCTCTCGGCCTCGGCTTAGGGACCGACTAACCCGGAGCGGATAAGCCTGGCTCCGGAACCCTTAGGCTTTCGGTGACAGAGATTCTCACTCTGTTTATCGCGTACTCATTCCGGCATACTCACTTCCCTGCGCTCCACCGGTGCTCTTCCGAGCCGGCTTCTCTGCCCAGGCAACGCTCCCCTACCATGTTCACCCCCTCGAAAGGAGGTTTCCATCCGTAGCTTCGGCGGCATGCTTGAGTCCCGACCATTATCGGCGCAGATCCACTTGACTAGTGAGCTATTACGCACTCTTTAAAGGCATGGCTGCTTCTAAGCCAACCTCCTAGTTGTCTCTGCAAATCCACATCCTTTCTCACTTAGCATGCACTTCGGGGCCTTAGCTGACGGTCTGGGCTGTTTCCCTCTCGCGGACGGACATTATCGCTCGCCCACTGACTCCCAGGGTCCCTCTGTCGGGCATTCGGAGTTTGCTTGGGGTCGGTAACCGGGTAAGGCCCCTAACCCATGCAGTGCTCTACCTCCCGCAGATAATTCCTGAGGCTATACCAAAATATATTTCGGGGAGAACCAGCTATCTCCGAGCTTGATTGGCCTTTCACCCCTATCCACAGCTCATCCGAGCAGTTTTCAACCCACAACGGTTCGGGCCTCCACCAGGTGTTACCCCGGCTTCACCCTGGCCATGGATAGATCGCTTCGGTTTCGGGTCTGCCCCCACGTACTTCGTCGCCCTGTTCAGACTCGCTTTCGCTTCGGCTCCGGCCCCTAAGGCCTTAACCTCGCACGTGAGGTGCAACTCGCCGGATCATAATGCAAAAGGCACGCAGTCACCCACGATGCTGCCGTAGCAGCTCCCAGGCTCCTACCGCTTGTATGCACACGGTTTCAGGGTCTATTTCACTCGCCGTCAGGCGTTCTTTTCACCGTTCCCTCACGGTACTCTTCCCTATCGGTCACGAGCTCGTATTTAGCCTTGGAGGATGGTCCCCCCTGATTCAACCGGAATTCCTCGTGCTCCGGCCTACTCGGGTACCCGGACTCTCCCTTACTCGCGTTTCGCCTACGGGACTCTCACCCCCTCCGGTCCGCCGTTCCAGGCGCCTTCGGCTACGCTTTCTGTTCAATTCCTCCGGGCCCCTCAACCCCGGCAGGGCTCTCACCCCACCGGTTTAGGCTCCTCCCCGTTCGCTCGCCGCTACTTGGGGAATCTCTTTTGATTTCTCTTCCTCCAGGTACTGAGATGTTTCAGTTCCCTGGGTTGGCTCCGCTCTCGCGGTGACGCGGTATCACCCGCGCCGGGTTGCCCCATTCGGATACCCCCGGATCGACGCTCGCTTGCAGCTCCCCGAGGCTTTTCGCAGCTTGCCACGTCCTTCTTCGCCGGCTCGTGCCTAGGCATCCACCCTGTGCACTTTCCCGCTTGACCAGCAGTCCCCTATCCGACAACCCTCTCGGGTCCCCCGATAACGCCCTGCTTGGCCTTCACCAGAAAGCCTCACTTCTCTCTCTTCTTGGCTTCGTAAACCCAAACCAACCCTTCCAGGTCCGCTCAGGCCTACCTACCTAAGGCTCTTCCTGCTCTCTCTACCCTCGCTGTCAAAAAGCATTTCCACGCAAAACCATTACGACAGTTTCTTGCGGAGCACGTAAAGATAGAGGCACGGGCATGCGGGGTCAACGCGTTCTGGAAGCCTGCGGAACGAAGATCGGACCACCGCTGAGGGAGGCACGCGAAATCGTGGCTCGGCGGGGTCCATCCGCACCCTCCACGACGGCACCCACGCCCCCCTCTTCGCGCCTCATCGAACGCGGCGAGCGCCGCCAGGGACATCATCTAGGGCGCGAACGGGTCCGGCGTGGCGCGCTCCGATTCCCCACCCACCTACCCGCGGCTCACATCCCTCCCGCCGCGAGCAGATCCTCCACCTCATCCGCCGTAACGAAGAAGTCCCCGAGCGCCTTCCCTGCGTCCGGGGTATGCCAATCCGACCCCCCACTCCGGAAAAGCCCGTTGGCGCGCGTGAGCTTCTCCAGCCTCAGCACGTCCGCGCTTCGGTGCGTGGGACGGTACACCTCCAATCCCCCGAGCCCCGCGGCCATCATCCGGGGAAGCAGCGCATCCAGTAGATCTGCGGGCGGGTGTGCCCAGACCGGAATGCCCTCACCCGCGATAATCAACTCCACGGCTTCGCGAGGAGACAGGAGATCCGTGGGTACGAAGGCCGGGCGGTGATCCCCGATGAGGGCGTCGAACGCACCCGGCACCGACGTGGCGTGGCCCCGCGTCACGAGCGCCTTGGCCAGGTGTGGGCGTCCGATGTTGACGCGATCAGGTCCGGCCTCCTGTTCCACCTCCTCGAAGGTCACGTCGACGCCTTCGGCAGACAGTCGGTCGATCATCTCCTTCATACGGTCTTCCCGCATGCGGAACGCCTGCGCACGATGCCTGACGAGCGCCGGTGATTCCGTATCGACGAAATAGCCGAGAACGTGCACGTCGCGACGCTCATGGGTCGAGCTCACTTCGAGCGCCGGAATGACCTGGACGTTCTGAGCGCGGCCCGCCTGCTGAGCCGTGGACACCGCCGCGGTCGTGTCGTGATCCGCGATCGCGATGACGTCCAAGCCTCCCTGGGCCGCCCCCGACACCACGTCCGCCGCCGACCAGGCGCCGTCCGAGGACGTGGTGTGAATGTGGAGGTCCAGATGCATGGTGGCCGAAGCGATGCGCCCCGTCAGTCCAGAGGGTTGGCGGCGCTCGCGCTCGCCTCTACACCGGAGAGGGTCGCCGCGTGCGAGTCGGCGTTGGGCGCTTCGGTGTCGGCGTGCTCGGTCAGGACGGTGACGTGATTGTCCTCCACCTTCATGACACCCCCCGACACCCAGAAGGACCGCCTTCCGCCTCCCGGAACATCGACGGTGAGCTCCCCGGTGCCCAGCAGCGCGAGGAACGGCGCGTGGTGGGGCAGGATCCCCACCATGCCGTCCCAGGCGGGCGCGACCAGCGAAGCCACGTCGCCTTCGAAGACGGCCCGCTCGGGCGAAACCAGGCGGACGTGTAGAACGCCTCCTTCGGGCACCTCAGTCCTCCTTCGCCATCTGCTCGGCCTGAGCGATGACGTCGTCGATCCCGCCCACCATGTAGAACGCCTGCTCCGGCAGGTGATCGAGCTCGCCGGCCGCCACGCGCTCGAAGGACTCGATGGTGTCCTCGAGCTTCACGTACTTACCCGCCGTGCCGGTGAACGCCTCGGCTACGTGGAACGGCTGAGAGAGGAAGCGTTGGATACGCCGGGCGCGGCCGACGATGATCTTGTCCTCCTCCGTGAGCTCGTCCATGCCCAGGATGGCGATGATGTCCTGAAGGTCCTTGTAGCGCTGCAGGATCTCCTGCACCTGTGTGGCCACGTTGTAGT
The DNA here is from genome assembly GCA_963751265.1 of uncultured Gemmatimonadales bacterium. Taxonomy (GTDB): domain Bacteria; phylum Gemmatimonadota; class Gemmatimonadetes; order Longimicrobiales; family Gaopeijiaceae; genus SZUA-318. The sequence continues at coordinate 6,565 of CAVVTU010000024.1, forward strand.
GGCGCTCGCCCAGGAACTGGGGATCCATGATGCGTGACGTCGAATCGAGCGGGTCCACGGCCGGGTAGATGCCCAACTCCGAAATCGCGCGGGAGAGCACCGTGGTCGCGTCCAGGTGCGCGAACGCCGCCGCCGGGGCCGGGTCCGTCATGTCGTCGGCCGGCACGTAGATCGCCTGCACCGAAGTGATGGACCCGTGTCGGGTCGACGTGATCCGCTCCTGCAGCTCACCCATCTCGGTGGCCAGCGTGGGCTGGTAGCCCACCGCGGAGGGCATGCGTCCCAGCAGAGCCGACACCTCGGAACCCGCCTGGGTGAAGCGGAAGATGTTGTCGATGAACAGGAGCACGTCCTGGCCTTCGACGTCGCGGAAGTACTCCGCGATGGTAAGGCCGGAGAGGCCGACGCGGAGACGCGCGCCCGGCGGCTCGTTCATCTGCCCGTAGACCAGCGCGGTCGAGTCGATCACGCCCGACTCGCTCATCTCGAGCCAGAGGTCGTTGCCCTCGCGGGTACGCTCCCCCACCCCGCAGAACACGGACCGCCCTCCATGCTCCAAGGCGATGTTGTTGATCAACTCCATGATGATGACGGTCTTGCCCACGCCCGCGCCCCCGAAGAGGCCCGTCTTGCCGCCCTTCACATACGGAGCGAGCAGGTCGACCACCTTGATGCCGGTCTCGAAGATCTCGGTCTTGGGCTCGAGCTGATCGAACGTCGGCGAGTCCCGGTGGATGGGCCACCGCTCCACCGCCTCTCCTCCCTCACTGACGACCGGTCCCTTCTCGTCGACCGGCTCACCGAGCACGTTGAGGATTCGGCCGAGCGAGGGAGCGCCGACGGGTACCGTGATGGAGGCGCCCGTGTCCACGACGTCCATGCCCCGGGTCACCCCGTCCGTGGACGACATGGAGACCGCGCGCACCTGGCTCCGCCCGATGTGCTGCTCCACCTCGGCCACGAGGTCGATCTCCTGACCGCTCTCCGTGGTCCCCGTGATCTTCAGCGCATTGTAGATCTCCGGAAGGTGCTCGGGCTCGAACTCCACGTCGAGCACCGGACCGATGACCTGTACGACCCTACCGATGTTGTGATCAGCCATGTCTTCCCGTCTGTGAACGCCGCCTCTGGGGCGGTCTATTCGAGCGCCGCCGAACCACCGACGATCTCGGCGATCTCCTGTGTGATCTGGGCCTGCCGCGCCCGGTTGTAGGTGCGTGTCAGGTTCTCGAGCATGTCACCCGCATTGTCCGTTGCGTTCTTCATCGCCGTCCTGCGCGACCCCTGCTCCGCCGCCGCGTTCTCCACCAGCGCCTTGTAGACCATGTTGCGCAGATAGAGCGGCAGAAGGTGCTCCAGGATCTCCTCCGCGCTCGGCGAGAGGATGAACCTGTCCGCCGCCGACCGCTGCGAGGCCACCTCGAACGGGAGAATCTTGCGCACGTGAGGTGGCGTGGACATGGCAGACTTGAAGTCGGAGCCAATCAGGTAGACGACGTCGACCTCACCCCTCTCGAACGAGGCTCGCAGGGGAGCGATGAGCGATTCGGCATCCTCCACCGCCGGGTAGTCGCTGATGTCGGTCCTGGCCGTCGCCATCGGCTCCCCCCGGAAACGGAAGAAGGCGATCCCTTTCCTGCCCGCCACGTGCAGCTCGGTCTCAGCGCCCCGGCCCTTGAGGTCCTCCAGCAAATGGCGGGCCTCACGGATGAGGTTGGCGTTGAACGCGCCGGCCAGCCCCCGGTTCGCCGTCAGCAGAAGCACGGCCGCGCGCCGCACCTTCTTGGGCTGGCGCAGCACCGGATACTTCTCGGCCAGCTCGGGGAAGTACAGACCATGGACGATCTCCTTCAACCCTGCCGCGTACGGACGTGCGGCATGCACGCGATCCGTCGCCCGCTTGAGCTTGGAGGTCGCCACCAGCTCCATGGTGCGGGTGATCTGTCGGGTATTGTCGACCGACTTGATCCGCCGTTTGACATCTCGGGCGCCAGCCACGTCTTCGCCTCGTCCTCTTTAGCCGTCTGTGCGGGTCAGACCGCGGCCGCGGTGGGCGAGTCCGCCGCAGCGTCTTCCTCGACCACGAAGGTGTCGTTGTACTCCTTGATCACGTCCACCAGCCGCTTGGTGATCTCGTCCGTCAGCTCTTTGCCCTCGCGGATGGAGTCGAGCAGGCTCTGGTGGCTCGCTGCGAGATGCTCGTGAAAGCCGAGCTCCCACGCGCGCACGCGCTCGACCGGGATCTTGTCCAGATGGCCCTGGGTCACCGCGTAGATCACGCAGACCTGATTCTCCACCGGCATCGGCTGGTACTGCGGCTGCTTGAGGACCTCCACGGTGCGCGAGCCACGCGCGAGCTGACGCTGGGTCGCGGCATCGAGATCCGAGCCGAACTGTGCGAACGCCTCCATCTCGCGATACTGCGCCAAGTCGAGGCGCAGTCGGCCCGCGACCTTCTTCATGGCCTTGATCTGGGCGGAGCCGCCTACGCGGGAAACCGAGATGCCCACGTTCACTGCGGGCCGCACACCCGAGAAGAAGAGGTCCGGTTCCAGGAAGATCTGACCGTCCGTGATGGAGATGACGTTGGTCGGGATGTAGGCCGACACGTCGCCGGCCTGCGTTTCGATGACCGGCAGCGCGGTCAGCGATCCGCCGCCCAGCTCGTCCGAGAGTTTGGCCGCCCGTTCGAGCAACCGCGAATGCAGGTAGAACACGTCTCCGGGGTACGCCTCGCGACCGGGGGGCCGACGGAGCACCAGGGAGAGCTGGCGATAGGCCTGAGCGTGCTTGGAGAGGTCGTCGTAGATGACCAGCGTGTGCTTGCCCTGCCACATGAAGTACTCGGCCATGGCGCACGCCGCATAGGGCGCGATGTACTGCATGGGCGCAGGATCGGAGGCGTTGGCCGCCACGATGATCGTGTAGTCCATCGCCCCGTGCTCCTCCAGCGTCTGCACCACGTTGCGCACCTTGCCGGCCCGCTGGCCGATGGCGCAGTAGATGCAGATGACGTCGGTCTCTTTCTGGTTGATGATCGTGTCGACCGCGATGGCCGTCTTTCCCGTCCCGCGGTCACCGATGATCAGCTCGCGCTGGCCACGCCCGATCGGAATCATCGAGTCGATCGGCTTGAGGCCGGTCTGGAGCGGCTCCTTCACCGGCTGCCGCTTCACGATGCCGGGGGCGACGATGTCGATCTGGCGCGTGCCCTCGATGGGTTCGACGGGGCCCTTGGCGTCGATGGGGCTTCCCAGGGGATCCACGACTCTTCCCTGGTAACCTGCCCCGACCGCCACTTCGAGCACGCGACCGGTGCGCCGCACCTGCTCGCCTTCGTGAAGATGGGTCCAATCACCCAAGATCACGGCTCCGATGTTGTCCTCTTCGAGGTTCAGAGCCAGGGCGGTGACGGTCTCTCCGGTCTGGGACGAGGTGATCTCGAGCATCTCGGAGGCCATGGCTTTCGTCAGGCCGTAGATGCGCGCGATACCGTCCTTGACCTCGAGAACCTCGCCGATCTCCTCGGCGTGGAGCTCCTCCTCGTAGTTCTCGATCTCACTGAGGAGGACGCCCTGTATCTCGCTGGCGCGAAGCTGGGAGTCGTTGGCCATCGTTCCTATTCAGTCCTGAGTGTCATCCGGTCGGCCCGGAGGGAATCCGAGCTCTCATGAGTTGCCGACGCATGCCTTCCCAGCGCCGGCGTACCGACCCGTCGTAGATCGTGTCGCCCGTGCGGATCACGACGCCCCCGAGAATCGCGGGCTTGGTGCGCACGTGTGCGACGGCTTTCTTGCCGAGAATGCGTGACATCTCCTCGGAGATGGAGGTCAGGGTCTCATCGTCCAAGGGACGGGCCACCGTGACTTCTACGTGCTCGCGGCCCAGGTGCTCGTCGAGCAGCACCTGGTACTCGCGTGCGATGCGGCGCAGAAGACGTTGGCGCCGCTTGTCGATCGTGACCAGAAGAAAGCGAACGAAGCTCTCTGGGACCTTCCCCTCGAACGCCTTACGAACCACGGACTTCTTGTCTACATCGGAGACGCGGGGCGTCTCCAGGAAGAGCCGGAACTTCGGATTCTCGTCCAGAAGCCGGGCGACGGTCTCGATGCGTTCCCCGAACACCTCGAATCCCTCGTGGCGTCCGGCGAGCGCGAAGAGCGTCCCGGCGTAGGTGCGAGCGACCGTTTCGTCTCTCACGCCTGGGCACTCCCGCTGTCCGGAAGGTCATCCAGATACCGCTCGATAAGGGCCTTGTCCCGGCTCGGGTCGAGCTTCTCGTGGAGCAGATGGGCCGTCGCGGCCATCGCCAGCTCCACCGACTCCCTGCGGAGCGTATCCAGCGCGGCGTCCCGCTCGCGCTCGATCTCTTGGCGGGCCCTTTGAACGATCGCCTCGCCCTCGACGTGCGCTTTCTCCTCGATCTCCTTGCGCACGCGTTCACCCGCGGCCTTGCCCTCCGCAATGAGCTCGGTGGCGTGACGCCTCGCATCGGCGAGTTGCTGGCGCTGCTCCTCCAGGATCTTCTTCGCTTCCTCGTTCTGCCGGGCAGCCTCGTCCAGCGCCCCCTGGATCCCGTTTTCCCGGGCCTCCACGGCATCCAGAATCGGACGCCAGGCGAACCTACCGAGGATAAAGAGGAGCCCCAGGAAGACCACGATGGTCCACGCGCTGAGACCTGCATTGATGTTGAAGATTCCACCCCCACCACTCGCACCCTCTTCCTGGGCCCACACCGCCAGGGGCGACATGGCCAGAAGCGCGATCGTGGCCGGGATGATGCGACTCGCTCTCATTCGCCTCTCCGTCGTGTCTTCTCGAAGGTAGGAGCCCCCAAGCCCGCGGAGGGGAGCCCCTGTGGGGCACCGCCCGGCCCGGAAGGGGCCCGGACGGCAGGTCCCGTCCCTCGTCAGACGAACTTGAAGAGGACCGCGATCACGAGCGCGAAGAGCGCCACGCCTTCGATCAGCGCGGCGAGGATGATCGCGTTCGTCGAGATCGTTCCCGCGGCCTCGGGCTGTCTCGCGATCGCCTGAGTGGACCCGCTTCCGATCAGGCCAATGCCGAGGCCGGCGCCGATCACGGCGAGGCCGAGGCCGATCCCGGCGCCTAGGAGGCTCAGCGAGTTCTTGGCCACATCGGCGTTCGTGGCCGCCGTCTCCTGGAGGGCTGCGAGCGTTGCGTGGAGCATGGTCGGTGTGTCCGTCCTTTGGGGTTCGACTGCGTCGTTGAAATCAGTGGGCGTGGCGGATCAATCCGATGAAGACCGCCGTGAGCATCGCAAAGATGTAGGCCTGGAGAAACGCGACGAAGATCTCCAGGAGCATGATCCCCCAGACCATCACCAAAGAGCCCCCGGCGATGGCCCACTTCCCGAGGGCCAGATTGGAGAACAGGAAGATGACTCCGAGCAACGAGAGCACCAGCGTTTCGCCCGCCAGCATGTTGGCGAAGAGACGAATCATCAGAGCGAATGGCTTCGTCAGCTTGCTCAGGAACTCCACCGGGGTGAGGATCAGCAACATGACCGCCGCGACCGCTGGATGCAGCCCCGGGGGTGAATAGAAGATCGTCTTCATGTACCCCTTGAAGCCGAGCTTCAACATGCCGGAGACCTCCACCACGATGAACGAGACCAGGGCCAAGGCCATCGTCACCGACAGGTTGCCCGTCGGCCTGGAGGCGAAGGGTATGATCCCGAACAGGTTCATCGTGAGAATGAAGAAGAAAAGCGTCAGGATGTAGGGCGTGTAGGCGTCGGCGCCCTCGCCGATGCCACGCCGCACCACCTCGTCGCGGAAGAACAGGACCATCGCCTCGACCGCGTTGGCGAATCCCTTCGGAGCCTGCTCGGTGTACCGCGCCCGCATGAGACGCGCCAGCGGAACGAAGACCGCCACGACCACGACGGCCGCCACCAGCATCCACACGATGTGCTTCGTAGGCGACAGGTCGAGGGTGAGGGAGCCGAGGTGGATCGGTGGAATGCTCACCGCCGAGAGGTCGAACGACTTCCCGTGTCCGAGAATCTGGAAGTCGACCTCCTTCCCGTCGGAGAGGTGGTGGAGCAGCATGTGACGGAGCTGGGCCGACCCGTCCTCGCCCTGGGGAGCCACCTGGGAGCCGGCTTCCTGAAGCGCATTCAGCACGCCGAAGAGCCTCATCGAACCTCGATCGTGTCAGCAGGCTCGAGCCGGAAGTAGAGCGGCTCGAGCAGAAGCAGAACAAAAAAGAACCCCGCAAGCGCGAACAGCAGGGTGACCGCACCCTCGGCGTGGGCCCGGGTCACGAGCACCGCCACCACCACGACGATCGCCATCCGGACGAGCGTACCTCCCGCCCAGACCGCGAGGAATCGACTGAACCTACGGCGGTACCGGACCATCAGCCCGAACGCCGCGACCTGCACCGGCAGGGCGATCGCGGCGGCCGTCACCACGCCCCGGCGTGCGGCCGGGCCGAGGAAGTACCAGAGTACCGCGATGACGAGCACCAGCACGGAGAAGCCGGTAGCCGCGTACCTGAGAGAGGCCTTCACTTCTGGTCGTCTTCCCGGTGACGGGGTTCGATCACTACGTGATAGTACAGGCTGTAGAATCCGGCGCCGGCACCGACGAACGCGCCCAGCACCAGGAGGAACGGAGAGGTCCCGAGCTTCGAGTCCAGCCACGCCCCTCCACCCAGGAAGAGCAGGACCGCGAGGGCCCACGTAAGCCCATAGCCCATGTACTGGCCAGAAGCCCGAATGAGCTCCTTCGAATCGATCCGCCCGGGGTCTCGGGACACGGATTTTCCTCCCTCCGGCTCGTCGAGCCAGCCCAAGCTAGCGCTTGTGAAAAAAAACGCAAGCGTTCGGAGCGCCTTCCCTCTCAGGCTATTCTCAACTTGACGGTGTGACCGGCTACGCTCAATGTTCCCGCGGGTCGACAGCGCGCGGAAGGCCGGACGCCGCTGGGTGGGCCACCCCGGCGTCGCGCAACATCTGGCTGTCGAGCCGGGTAGCCGACATGTCGAGGGCCCACATGGCGGCGCGTCCGACCGTCCGGCCCACTCGAGGCACGCATCGTGATCGGCAACCTCCTACGGGAGAGTCGGGGAACCCAGGAGTGGACGTAGACGGTCGAAGTACCGAGAAAGGCGGCGCGACGTGACGGGCGCGCTCCTGGCATTGTCCGGCGCCCTGCTCTTGCTCTCGGCGCTCCTCGTGGTAGCTGAAGCCGCCGCCTTCCAGGTCAGTCCGTCCCGACTCCGCACGCTCCAGGAGGAGGGATTCGAAGGCGCCGATCCTCTGGTGAGGCTTCGCGCCGAACCCGCGAGCGTGCGCACGGGCATCCGCCTGCTCACGAGCATCCTGACGCTCCTCGCGGTGGGGATCGCGGTGACGGCCGGCCTTCTGGCCTGGGGGATCCCGGGAGGCATCCTGGATCTGCTCTTGGGCGTCGCGCTGGTCGTCCTCGTTTCGGACGTGCTCCCGCGCTCCGTAGCGGCCCGCCACCCCGTGCGAATGGCGCTCGTGGCCGCCCCGCCCCTGCATCGACTGAGCCGCTGGCTCCAGATGGTGACCACGCCGCTGGCCCGGCTCGAGGGCGCCCTCGGCAACGGCGGCAACGGCGAGCTGACCCTCGAGGAGCGGGAACTGAAGGAGATCCAGGAGCTCGGCCAGGAGGCCGGGATACTCGAGGCAGAAGAGAACCTCCTGGTCGAGCGAGCCTTCAGGCTCGACGAGCTCACGGCGTGGGACGTCATGGTCCCGCGCGTGGACATCTTCGCATGGAAGGCCTCGCTCACACTGCAGGAGATCATAGGAGAGCTCTCCACGGTCCCATACAGCCGCGTTCCGACCTATGGCGAATCCGTGGACGACGTCACGGGCATTCTCTACGTGCGGGAGGCTTACGAGCGTTACGTGCAAGGAGCCAGGGACGTTCCCCTGAGCCAGCTCTCTCGCGAGCCGTTCTTCGTGCCCGGCTCGCTGTCGCTTTCGAAGCTCCTGCGTGACTTCCAGCTCCGGCGCATCCACATGGGCATCGTCGCCGACGAGTTCGGGGGAATCGACGGCCTCGTGACCCTCGAGGACGTTCTCGAGGAGCTCGTGGGTGAGATCGTGGACGAGACCGACGTGGATCAGGAGACGTTGATGAGGGTCTCGAAGAACGAGATCCTCTCGGACGCCAGCGTCGACGTCCGGGAGATCAACTACTCCTTCAACGTGTCCCTGCCTCTCCTGGAGCACCGCTCGCTCAACGGTTTCATTCTCGACGAGTTGGGCTACGTACCGGAGATCGGAGAGTCGTTCGAGAGGGCTGGCGTGCGTATCGACATCGTGGAAGCCACGGAGGCGCAAGTCGTCCGGGCTCGCCTCACGCGCCTTCCCGCAGATCGGGCCACCGAGACCGACGAGCGGCCGTGATGCCGACCATCCTGCCCTTCGATGGACTGAGACCCAGGATCGATCCCTCGGCGTTCATCGCCCCGACCGCAGTGCTGGTCGGCAACGTGACCGTCGGAGCGAAAGCGAGCATCTGGTTCGGGGCGGTTCTGCGGGGTGACGATCCGGACCATGGGATCGTGGTCGGAGCCCGCTCCAGCGTGCAGGACAACTGTGTGGTCCACGTCGGTGGGTGGGCACCCACGGTGATCGGCTCGGATGTCACGGTGGGTCACGGAGCGAAGTTCGAAAGCTGTACGATCGGCGATCGCAGCGTCGTGGGAATGAACGCGGTCATCCTCCAGAACGCAGTCGTCGGTGAAGAGTGCCTCGTCGCCGCGAACACCGTGGTTCTCGAAGGGACGCGGGTCCCGCCGCGGAGCCTCGTGGCCGGGGTTCCGGGAACGGTCAAGAAGACGCTGGAGGGTAACGCCGCCCGCTGGGTCGAGGCAGGAGGAGCCCATTACGTCGAGCTCTCCCGCGCCTACCTCGCACAAGGAATCGGACAGAGCGTCCGTTGTGACCTTTGTGGTGGCCCGATGCTCGAGCGGCACTGTAAGCTCGTCTGCCAGCAGTGCGGGTACCAGCGGGATTGCTCCGACCCGTGAGGACCGGCCCGCGGGGTGGTCGCCTCCGAGCGGCCGCCTGGGCTCCTACGTCGGAATTCCCACGATCTTCGTGAGATACCACGCGAGCAGAGCCTGGCCCCAGGCGTAGGAGATCGCGCCCGCCGCCGCCAGAAAGACCCCCAGCGGGATGAGCCGCTTGGACAGGGACGCAACCGGGCCGTAGACCAGCAGGGCGAGGAGCGAGCCGATGAAGACGGTCTCGCCGACGCCCCAGGCGCCCAGGAAGGCGCCCACCATCATCACCATCTTGACGTCACCCCCGCCCATGGCCCGGTCCACCCCGGCCTCCTCGAGGCGTCCGGGTGAGAGCTTCTCCACCAGCCACGTTCCGCCCACCGCGACCAACCAGAGGAGGGCATAGCCCACCGCCGCCCCGATCAGCGCCTGGACCCACGCGATGCCACCGGGCAGGAAGGCCATGGCGATGCCGAGGACGGTTCCGCCCACCGAGAACTCATCAGGAATGATGAAGAAGCGCGCATCGCTGAGCGAGATGCCGAAGACCAGTGTCAGGAAGACGCCACCCCTGAACGCCTCCCAGGTCAACCCGTGGGCCGCGAACACACCTGCCCACACGAGCCCGGTGGCCAACTCCACCAGCGGGTACTGCACCGAGATCGGCTCGTGGCACCAACGGCAGTGCCCGCGCAGGATCAGCCAGCTGAGCACCGGGATGTTGTCGTACCAGCGCACGGGCTCGAGACAGTGAGGGCACCTCGACGGAGGCGATACCACCGACTCGTCCTGTGGCCAGCGGAGCGAGCAGACGTTGAGGAAGGAGCCGATCGTCAATCCGAAGAGCCCCGCGAGGATCGGAACGAGCCACGTATCATCCACCAACGACGGTCTCCCGAGTGAGAGCATACAGGAGGATGGCACCCGCCATCCCCACGTTGAGCGAATCCGCGGGACCGGGCATCGGGACGGAGACCCGCTCGCCTGCGGCGGCGATCTCGACCCGAGGGCCCGCACCCTCGTTCCCTACCACGAGCGCCCAACCCCGCCTCCCCACGAACCCGGCGACGTCGGCGCCCCCCATGTCGGCCACCCACAGGTCCAGATCACCGGCCGACGCTCGGCGCACCAGAGCCTCGGCCGCCATCGCCACGATGGGAATCCGGAACGCCATCCCCGCCGAGGCCCGTACCGCCTTGGCTCCCCAGAGATCCACCGTGCCCCCCAGGGCGACGACGGCATCCAGGCCGAACGCGGTCGCCGCCCTGACCAGCGTGCCCGCGTTACCCGGATCCTGGACCGCGTCGAGCACGAGGTAGCGGCCCGAGCCCGAAAGGGTGTCTGCGCGACTCGTCGGCTGCGCGCACACCAGCAGGATCCCCTGGGGATGCTCGGTGTCGGAGAGCTCGGACAACTCGTCGTCTCCCACCGGATCGGGATCGAGACCCGCCTGGACGAGACGCACTCTCAAGGCACGTCCTTCCGGGCTCCCGTCGAGTCGAGGGGACGCCACGCAGAATCGGGCGGTCGCCCGCGCGTCCAGCGCCTCTGTGACGGCGCGCACGCCTTCCACAAGGACGGAGGCCTCCCGCTCTCGTGCCTTCCGTTTCCGGAGACGCCGAATCAGCGCGGCGCGCCGCTGGCTCAAGGGCACTCCTGACTCCACCTTTGGGACATCGAATGCACTCCGTCACGTCCTGGAGACCGTGGGCTTCGCGACGCGGCCACAGAAGCAAGAAAGCAGGAATCGAGGAAGATCGCATGAACGCAACGACCCCGCCCATCGCATTGACCATCGCCGGTAGCGACAGCGGCGGAGGCGCGGGCATCCAGGCCGACCTCAAGACGTTCCACAGCTTCGGAGTATTCGGCACCAGCGCCGTGACCGCCATCACGGCCCAGAACACGCTCGGCGTCGAGGCCGTCCATCCCGTGCCCGTCGACGTCGTGCGCGCCCAGATCGACGCGGTGGTCACGGATCTTCGTCCAACGGCACTGAAGACGGGGATGTTGGGCACCGCGCGGATGGTGAAGACCGTGGCCGAAGCCCTCCGCCTGCATCGGCTCGAGCGCTACGTGATGGATCCCGTCATGGTCGCCACCAGCGGGGACCGACTCCTGGACGAAGAGGCGGAGGCGATGTTGCGGGCCGAGCTCCTCCCACTCGCCACGCTCGTCACGCCCAACCTCCACGAAGCCCGGATCCTCACGAACCTCCGGATCGAATCGGTCGAGGAGATGCGCGTTGCGGCCCGGGCGCTGGTCGAGTCGGGCGCGGGCGCCGCGCTCGTGAAGGGGGGGCACCTCGAAGGGGACGCCGTGGATCTCCTGTGGGACGGCCGCGCCGAGCGCCTGTGGCGCAAGCCCCGCATCCAGACGCGCCACACCCACGGAACGGGCTGCACGCTCTCGGCCGCCGTAGCCGCGGGCCTCGCTCAGGGCCGACCCTTGGAGGCCGCCGTCGACCGGGCGATCCGGTTCGTGGCAAGGGCCATAGCAACGGCACCGGGCCTCGGGAGCGGACATGGTCCGGTGGATCATTTCGTGTCACCGGACTGAGCGTCGCCGGACCCGGGCAGTGCGCTCACCACCTCTACCAGAAGCTGCTCCAGACGCCCCCCCGAGACGCGGGCCCTCTCGAGGACCTCCTCGTGGCGGAGCGATCGACGCGCGAGGCCGGTCGCCTTGTTCGTCACCACCGAGATCGCCATGCAGCGAAGTCCGAGCGCCCGAGCCACGATGACCTCCGGCACCGTGGACATCCCGATGACATCGCCGCCCACGCCACGGATCATCCGCACTTCCGCGGCCGTTTCGTACGAAGGACCGGACACGGCCGCATAGGTTCCGCGACGGAGCGGGATGCCGAGGCGCACGGCGGCATCGAGCGCCAGGCGTTGGAGCACGGGGTCGTACGGCGCGCTCATGTCCCCAAACCGCTCTTCGCCCTCGCGCTGCGGTCCGGTGAGGGGGTGGCGCCCCATGAGGTTCAGGTGATCACCGAGGAGCACAAGGTCGCCCGGCTCGAGGAGCGGATCCGCCCCTCCGGCCGAGTTCGTGCTCAACATGAAGCGCACCCCCAGCTCGGCGGCCAGCCGAACCGGCGCCGCCACGACCGCGCCGGGCAGTCCCTCGTATGCATGGTAGCGGCCCTCCTGCACCAGAACGCATCGACCCGCAAGCAGCCCGACAAGGTATCTGCCGGCATGCCCCTCCACCCCGGCCGGCGGAAACCCGGGCAACGCGTCGAACCGCACTTCCGTCGGGTCGGCCAAGCGCGCGCTAACGCCGCCGAGCCCCGAGCCGAGCACCAGCACCGCCTCGGGTTCCGACCCCATGCGGGAACGGAGGCGGCGCCCCGCCTCCGTGACGTCCGGATCGGTCATCTCAGAGAAGCATCCCGGCAACCGTGGCGGTCATGAATGCCGCGATCGCACCACCCACCATCGCCCTCAGCCCGAGGCGCGCGAGATCGTCCTTGCGGGAGGGAGCGATTCCCCCGATGCCACCGAGCTGAATCGCGATCGATCCGAAGTTCGCGAAGCCCGACAGGGCGTACGTGACAATGATGATCGAGCGTGGCTGGAGCGTGGTTTCTCCGCTCAGGATGTTGGAGAGCCGGAGGTAGGCGTAGAACTCGTTGAGGACGGTCTTGATCCCGAGAAGCGACCCCACCGTCGGCGCGTCGTGCCAGCTCACGCCCATGAGCCAGGCCAACGGAGCGAGAAGCCAACCCAGGATCCCCTCGAGCGTCACGCTCCCCAAGCCCAACAGCCCACCCACCCAACCCAGAAACCCGTTCACCATGTAGATGAGCGCGATGAACGCGAGGAGCATCGCCCCGACGTTCAAGGCGAGCTGCAGCCCGTCCGATGCTCCCCGGGCCGCGGCACCGATGAGGTTCGCGTCGGGGCGATCGACGTGGATCTCCAGCGTACCGCTCGTCTGGGGCTGGCCGTCCTCGGGGACCATGAGCTTGGCCACCACGAGCGCCGCGGGCGCAGACATGACGGATGCGGCCATGAGGTGGCCGGCGATGTCGGGGAAGTACCTGAGAAGCATCCCCACGTACGCTGCCATCACCCCCCCGGCGACCGTCGCGAAGCCGGCGGTCATGACGGCCATCAGCTCCGACCTGGTCATGCCCGCCACGAGAGGCTTGATGAGGAGTGGTGCCTCGGTCATGCCCACGAAGATGTTGCCGGCCGCGCTCAGGGTCTCCGCACCCGACGTCCGCATCGTCCGCTGCATGACCCATGCAACGCCGCGCACGATCTTCTGCATGACGCCCACGTGGTACAGAAGCGTCATGAGCGACGAGAAGAAGATGATCGTGGGCAGCACGCTGAACGCGAAGCTCGCTCCCGTCTGGGCCACTTGGTGAGAGGCCGCCTGGAAGGACCCCTGCCCCACCTCTCCGATTCCGACGGGCACGTTGTCCCCGACGAGGTTGCCGAACACGAAGCGCGCGCCGTCCATGGTGTATCCGAGAAGGGCGACCACCGCGTCGTTGAGCAGATCGAACGCCCGCTCACCCAACGGGGTCTTCAGGACCACGAACGCGGCGAGGAGTTGCAGCCCCATCCCCCAGAGCACGACCCGCCACGGGATCTTCCTGCGATCCACGCTCAACACCCACGCCAGCGCCGTGAGCAGCACGAGCCCCACGAGTGAGCGAGCACGATCGGCCAGCGGGGTCCCGAGATCCCCTCTCGGAACCCGAAGGGTCCGGACAGGCCCGGCGACCTGCGCGGGAGTCCCGCCCACGTGCGCCGACACCGAGGCCGCGCTCGTCCCGTCCCCGGCCCGCAGATGGGTCCAGGCTCCCGTGCCGAGCAGGAGCGCCGCGGCCACCCAAAGCGCGAGAACGGCGGGCCCGGGGCGCCTCATCTCACCGCGCTCGACCGTCTCTCGAGTCGGCGCGGCTTGCGCGCTTCGCAGCCTGCGTGGGGGGCTGCTCGGCTCATGGGTCGGGCACTCCTCGCGTGGGAACGAGCGGACAACGCTGCCGTTGCCGGGCAATATCGAGGTCGGAGCCGCTCACCACCAGCCGCGTGCACCCGGGCCCGAGCGAGGCGCGGCCACTCTGAGCCTCTTCGCTTGGACACGTGTCGGGTCGGCGAAGAGCCGGATGAGCAACACCCCGGAGGTGAAGCCCCCCAGGTGGGCGGCGTAGGCCACGCCGCCCGCACCCGCCGGGTCCATCGCCGAGGCCACGCCCTGGAGGAGGATCCAGAAGCCCAGCATGACCCAGGCCGGGAGCGGGATGATCCGGAAGAAGATGATCACGAAGACGAAGGTATCGACGCGCGCGCGCGGGTAGAGCACCAGGTAGGCCCCCATGATCCCGCTGATCGCTCCCGACGCGCCTACCATCGGCCCAACCGATCCCGGGTTCCAGAACACGAACGCGAGAGCCGCCAGGAGGCCGGTGAGCAGGTAGAACACCAGGAATCGGACGTGTCCCATGGAGTCTTCAATGTTGTTACCGAAGATCCAGAAGAACCAGAGGTTCCCGAGGATGTGCAGCCAACTCCCGTGCAGGAACATCGACGTGAGGAGCGTCTGCCAGGTGAGCCCCCCGAGCCGACAGGGACCGCGTCCGGCGACGGCGGGCGCCACCCGGCCCGAAATCTCCGCCGGAATCGCTCCGAAGGCACAGATCGCGTTGCCGAGCACGGTCGGGGACGAGCCGGCGCCCTCGATGAAGATCCAGACCGCGAGGCACACACCCATGATGAAGAGGGTGACGACCGGGAAGGTGTCGGTCGGGTTCTCGTCACGGATGGGAAGGAACATGTCGGTGAGCCCCGAGGGACGCCCTGTCTGGTGAGGCTCGGGCCGGATCGGCCGCGATCAGGAAAGCTGACGTGCGGCGTGGCCTGCCGCAACGCACGCGAAGAGGATCGCCCACGCTGCCACAAAGGCAGACAATCGAGGAAATGCGCCTAAATGGCGGCATTTTGTGGCCCTCCACCCGGCACGATGGTTGCACCTTCCGTGCCACTGTAAAACAGCCTATGCAACCTGCCAGGAGTGGAGATGAGCAAAGTCATCGGGATCGATCTCGGCACCACCAACTCGGTCGTGGCCGTGATGGAAGGCGGCGAGCCGGTCGTGATCCCCAATTCCGAGGGCGGGCGCACGACCCCCTCCGTCGTGGCGTTCACGAAGGACGGTGAGCGCCTCGTCGGTCAGGTGGCGCGGCGCCAGGCGATCACGAATCCGGCCAACACCGTCTTCTCCATCAAGCGATTCATGGGCCGAAAGCATGCCGAGGTCCAGGCGGAGGAGAAGCTCGTTCCGTACAAGGTCGGCCACGACGCGGGCGACCGCGTGGAGGTGACGATCCCCAACGCGGACAAGACGTTCACGCCTCCCGAGATCTCGGCGATGATCCTGCAGAAGATGCGGCAGACCGCCGAGGACTACCTGGGCCAGAAGGTGAGCCAGGCCGTCATCACGGTCCCCGCCTACTTCAACGACGCCCAGCGTCAGGCCACGAAGGATGCCGGAAAGATCGCCGGCCTCGAGGTGCTCAGGATCATCAACGAGCCGACCGCTGCGGCCCTGGCCTACGGCCTCGACAAGAAGAGCGACGAGAAGATCGCCGTCTTCGACCTCGGCGGCGGTACCTACGACATCTCCATCCTCGAGCTGGGCGACGGCGTCTTCGAAGTGAAGTCGACCAACGGCGACACGCACCTGGGCGGAGACGACTTCGACCAGAAGATCATCGACTGGCTGGTGGAGGAGTTCAAGCGGGACCAGGGCATCGACCTGTCCAAGGACGCGATGGCGCTCCAGCGACTCAAGGAGTCCGCCGAGAAGGCCAAGATGGAGCTCTCCACCACGATGCAGACGGACATCAACCTGCCGTTCATCACCGCCACGCAGGAGGGCCCGAAGCACCTGAACTATACCTTGACCCGCTCGAAGTTCGAGCAGCTCGTGGACGACCTGGTGCAACGGACCATCCAGCCCATGAAGAACGCGCTCAAGGACGCCGGCCTGGAGCACGGGCGAGATCGACGAGGTCATCCTCGTCGGAGGCTCGACCCGGATCCCGAAGATCCAGGAGGTGGTGAAGGAGTTCTTCGGCAAGGATCCCCACAAGGGCGTGAATCCCGACGAGGTCGTCGGCGTGGGCGCCGCGATCCAGGGTGGCGTGCTGGCCGGTGACGTGAAGGACGTGCTACTCCTGGACGTGACCCCGCTCTCGCTCGGCATCGAGACCCTGGGTGGCGTCATGACGACGCTGATCCCGCGCAACACCACGATCCCGACCAAGAAGGCCGAGGTCTTCTCGACCGCGGAGGACAACCAGACCACGGTCGAGATCCACGTGCTCCAGGGCGAGCGGAAGATGGCGATGGACAACAAGACCATCGGCAAGTTCCAGCTTACCGGCATCCCGCCGGCACCCCGCGGCATGCCCCAGGTGGAGGTGACGTTCGACATCGACGCCAACGGTATCCTGCACGTCTCCGCCAAGGACCGTGCGACCGGCAAGGAGCAGAAGATCCGCATCGAGGCGTCGAGCGGGCTCTCGGACTCCGAGATCGACAACATGGTCAAGGATGCCGAGGCGCACGCCAAGGAAGACGATGAGCGGCGCGAGAAGGTCGAGGCCCGCAACCAGCTCGACTCCCTGGTCTACCAGGTCGAGAAGGACACGGGCGAGTGGGGCGACAAGGTCGCGGCGAGGCACCAGGGAGCGGCTCAACGAGGCCGTCACGAAGGCGAAGGAAGCACTGAAGGGAGACGACCTGAGCGCCCTCAACTCGGCGCGGGACGAGCTCATGCAGGCGTTCAGCGCGGCCGGCCAGGAGATGTACCAGGCCCAGGCGGCCGAGTCACAACCCCAGGACGCCCGCGAGCAGGCGGACGCCGAGTCTCCTGGCGGAGCCGAAGGCCAGGAGGCCGGCGGTTCCGACGACGAGGACGTGGTCGAGGCCGACTACGAGATCGTGGACGAGGAGAAGTAGCGCTCGTCCAAGACGCCGAGGGAGTTGCGGGGGCGGCGGCCGGCGAGCCGCCGCCCCTCGTTCGAGCGAAACCACCCGGGCCGAGGCAACCGAGAGCCGTTCGGGCCGGATCCAAGTGATGGTGTCCGGTTTCGGTCCCGGGAAACGCTCGCCAGGAATTCGGGTAGGAACCCCTGTCCTCGGTCCTTCGGGCCGTCGACGCCCGTCCATCCACGAAGGAGCCCAGGAAGTCATGTACGACCCTCTCCGCGCCAAAGCGAAGGTGGTGTTCTACAGCACCGTGGCATTCCTCTTCGGTCTGGGCATCGCCTCGGGTCTCGGGTGGACCCGGCCCTCACTGGCTGCGCCGACGATCAGCGAGGTGCCTCAGGTCTCCGCGGAGGCGGTGAAGCCCGCGTCGGATCTCAGCGACGCGTTCGTCAGCCTGGCGGGCACGGTCACCCCGGCGGTCGTGCGTATCGAGAGCCGACGCCCTGTCGAGCAGAGTGACGTCCCGGATCTTTTCCGCCGCTTCTACAACATCCCGGACCAGAACAAGGACCAGCCGCCGCCCCAGGGTGAGCTGGCCGGCGGGAGCGGCTTCATCGTCTCGCCCGAAGGCTACATCCTCACGAACAACCACGTCGTCGAGAACGCGGACCAGGTGCGGGTCTATCTCTCCAACCGGCGCTACTACGACGCCAAGATCATCGGCGCGGACCCCTTCACCGACGTCGCGGTGATCAAGATCGAGGCCGATCACGACCTGCCCACGCTGAGCTTCGGCAACTCGGACCAGGTCCGGGTGGGCGAGTGGATCCTGGCGATCGGCAATCCGGGCTTCGGGAATTCCACCCAGCTCGACTACACGGTGACGGCCGGCATCGTCAGCGCCAGAGGGCGCGGCTTGCGCCTGCTGCAGAACGACCTTGCCCGCGATCCGAAGTACGGACAGGACATGGCCGGCTACGCCATCGAGGATTTCCTCCAGACGGACGCGGTCATCAACCCCGGCAACTCCGGTGGCCCCATGGTGAACCTGCGGGGCCAGGTCGTCGGCATGAACTCCGCCATCGCTTCGACCACGGGTTACTACCAGGGCTACGGATTCGCCATTCCGATCAACCTGGCGCGCCGGATCATGCAGGACCTCATCCAATACGGTCACGTGAAGCGTCCCAGGATCGGCGTGCAGATTCAGGACGTCACCGCGGAGGACGCGGAGGTTTACGGGCTCCCGAGCGTTTCGGGCGTGCTGGTACAGGACGTCACGGAGGGCGGGCCGTCCGAGGGGCACCTCAGGCCCGAGGACGTGATCGTCGAGCTCGACGGCAAGCCGATCGGCTACGTTGCCGAGCTCCAGGCGAAGGTGGCGGAGCATCATCCGGGTGACGAAGTCACGGTCATGGTGTACCGCGACAAGAAGCCGATCCAGGTCAAGCTCCGCCTCGGCGAAGCCCCGATCAATGACGTCGAGGCACAACCGGCCGAGCACTCGGTCCACGCCGAGGCCCGGCTCGGGATCGAGGTGCAGCCGCTCGACGCCGAGATGGCCGACCAGCTGGGTTACTCCGAGCCTGGGGGCGTCATCATCAAGAACGTGGCGCAGGCCAGCCCGGCAGCCCGTCGCGGGGTGCGGCCGGGACTCAAGCTGGTGGCGGTCAACGACTCGAAAGTGGCAACGCCCGCCGATGTCCGATCCGCCTTCGAAAACGTGAAGGCCGGTGACGTCGTCTCGCTCCACCTCGAAGACCCCGAAGCCCGCGGCCTGACGATCAACGTACGCATGCCGAGGTGAGGCTCACCGGGCTCTGCAGACCCCGGGGGCGGGGGCGGTCCACCGCCCCCGCCCCCGCCTTTTTCAGGTCCCTTCGCAAGTCACGACGTTGAACGGGTTTGTAGCCAGGTGTATCTTTTTGCGGACGAGAGCCCCGCGAAAGTGGCGGAACTGGTAGACGCGCGAGATTTAGGATCTCGTGGCCTCGTGCCGTGGGGGTTCGAGTCCCCCCTTTCGCACTTCCCTGCCACCTTTTCGTAAAGAGCTGTCCACCGTATGAGCATCGACGCATCGCATCTCCGGATATCCCTCCAGGAAGAGGAACGCTGGCGGCGTCGGTTCAGCGTCACGGTTCTCGCCTCGTACGTCCAGGAAGAGGAACGCCGGGCGGCCGAGAAGCTGGCGTCCCGTGTGAAGATGAAGGGATTCCGAAAGGGCCGCGTGCCCTCCGGGGTGGTGAAGTCCAGGTTCGGCCCCGCAGTCCGCCAGGAGACCCTCGACCGCATCATCGGCGACGCCTATCGGCAGGCGCTCGCCTCCGAGAACCTCAGCCCGATCAGCGAGGGCGAGATCGAGGATCTCTCGTACGAGCCGGAGCAGGACCTCACCTTTCAAATCTCGTTCGACGTCCAGCCGGAGATCGAAGTGTCGCGGCTCGGCGGCTTCGCCGTGGAGCGTCCGTCTCTGGACGTGGGGGACGAGCAGGTCGAGAAGGTCCTGCAGCGTCTCCGGGAACAGAACGGAGCGTGGAAGCCGGTGGAGGATGGCCGCCCCGAGGACGGCGACCTCGCCGGCGTACGTATCCGCAAGCTCGACGAGGAGGAGGATTCCGAGCGTGAATACGATCTCGTCCTGGGAGAGGGCAACGCCATTCCGGACGTGGAAGAGGCGGTCAAGAGCCTGGCGATCGGTGAGACCGGCGAGTTCACGGTTACCTTTCCCGACGACTTCCCGAACGAGGACCGACGGGGTGACGAGGAGCGTATCGAGGTCACGGTCACGACTCGCAAAGCGTTGGAACTTCCCGAGCTGGACGACGACTTCGCCCGCCAGCTCGGCGACTTCCAGGACCTCGGCGACCTCCGGGCCAAGGTCCGGGAGGATCTCACCAGGGATGCCGAAGAGCAAGCGGAATCCGTGGTGCGGGGCCGTCTGACGGAGTTCCTCCTGGAAGCCAACGCCTTCGAGGTGCCGCGCTCGATGGTCGAGCGCTACGTGGATGCGGTCGCCGGGGACCAGTCCGGGGTACCAGAAGAGCGACTACAGGAGTTCCGCGAAGGCGTTCGGCCGGAGGCCGAACGTGCGGTCAAACGTCTCCTGCTGGTGGACCGCATCGCCCATACGCAGGGCCTGGAAGCGACCGAGGAAGAGATCGACCAGCGAATCGAAGAGATCGCTGCGAGAAACGACAGCACCGCCGCCGAGGTCTACGCCAGCCTCCAGAAGGCGGGGCGACTCGAGACGCTCGAGCGTGAGATCACCGAGCGGAAGGTATTCGATTTCCTGAAGGGACAATCCGACATCACCGACGCGCCGGCAGCCTGAGGCTGCCAGGCCAACGACAAGGAAATCCATGACGATCTATCCGCCCTACGTCATCGAGCGGACCAGCCGAGGCGAGCGCAGCTACGACATCTTCAGTCGTCTGCTCATGGACCGCATTGTCTTCCTGGGCAGCGCCATCGACGACAACGTTGCCAACATCATGGTGGCGCAGCTCTTGTTTCTGGACGCGGACGATCCGGAGCGGGACATTTATATGTACATCAACTCCCCGGGCGGAAGCGTGTACGCGGGAATGGCGATCTACGACACGATGCAGCACCTGCGGGCCCCGGTGGCCACGTTCTGCGTGGGCATGGCGGCCTCCATGGGCGCCGTGCTCCTGGCGGCGGGTGAGAAGGGCAAGCGCAACGCCCTGCCCAACTCCCGCATCATGATCCACCAGCCGTCCTCGGGAGCCCAGGGCACCGCGGCCGATATCGAGATCGCGGCCAGGGAGATCCTCCATATCCGGCAGCGACTCAACGAGATCATCGCGGCCCACACCGGCCAGAGTGTCGAGCGCATCGCGGACGACGCCGATCGGGACCGATTCATGAGCCCCGAGGAAGCGCTCGATTACGGGATCATCGACCGGGTCCTCGAAGGTCCGGTCCCCAACAACGGGAAGCCTCGTGACTCCGACGAGGGTTAGGACATGACCAGCGACAAGCATCTCCGGTGTAGCTTCTGCGGAAAGTCCAAGGAGAGCGTCAAGAAGTTCATCTCCGGACCCAATGTCTACATCTGCAACGAGTGTATCTCGCTCTGCAATGAGATCCTTGCCGAGGAGGAGGAGCGCGAAGCCCAGGAAGCGATCGTTCCGAGCCCCACACCGCAGGAGATCAACGAGGTCCTGGATCAGTACGTGATCGGCCAGGAGCTGGCGAAGCGCACGCTGGCCGTGGCGGTCTACAACCATTACAAACGCGTCAACCATCAAGGCGTGCTCGACGAGGTCGAGATCGACAAGGCGAACATCCTCCTGATGGGACCGACGGGAGTCGGCAAGACGCTCCTGGCGCAGACGCTCGCCCGCATTCTCCAGGTCCCGTTCACGATCGCCGACGCGACGACGCTCACGGAAGCCGGCTACGTCGGCGAGGATGTCGAGAACATCCTGGTTCGCCTTCTGCAGGCCTCGGACTTCAACATCGCCGAGTGCGAGCGCGGCATCGTCTACATCGACGAGATGGACAAGATCGCGCGCAAGTCCGAGAACCCCAGCATCACCAGGGATGTCTCGGGCGAGGGCGTGCAGCAGGCGCTACTGAAGATCCTCGAAGGCACGGTCGCCAGCGTGCCTCCCCAGGGCGGCCGCAAGCACCCACAGCAGGAATACATCCAGATCAACACGAAGAACATCCTGTTCGTCTGCGGTGGTGCGTTCGACGGGCTCGAGAAGATCGTTGAAGGCCGTATCGGCAAGAGAAGGATCGGCTTCGCGGGAGAGGAAACCTCAAAGAGCAGCAAGAACATCCTCGAGCAGGTCGAACCCGAGGACCTCCAGCGATACGGGTTGATCCCGGAGCTCGTGGGGCGTCTGCCGGTAACGGTCCATCTCGACAGCCTCGACGAAGAGGCGCTGGCGCGAATCCTGGAAGAGCCGAAGAATGCGCTGGTCAAGCAGTACCGGAAGATGTTCGAGTTGGAGGGCATCGGGCTCACGTTCGACCGCGAGGCCATCAAGGCCATCGCCCGCAAGACGCTCGTGCGTGGGACCGGCGCGCGGGGTCTTCGCTCCATCATCGAGGCACTCATGCGCGACGTCATGTTCGAGATTCCCTCGCGCAAGGATGTCCGCGAGGTCGTGGTGACGCCCGAGAGCGTCGAGCAGGGCGTGTCTCCTCTCCTCGTCCTGCACCCGGAGGAGCGCAAGCTGGAGGCGTGATTCGACGCTTGAAGAATGTCGCCCAGGCGACGATGGCCCCCGGTTGGCGCGATGCCCCGGGGGCCATCCCTTTTCACGGGATGGCGCATGGCGTACGATAGGCGCCTGAGCGAGACGACACCCCTTCCAGCGGCCGAGCGATGGCGACCCTCCACAGGGTAGACGACCGCATCGAGATTCCCGAGCGCCTTCCCGTGATCGCGCTCCGGGATCTCGTATTCTTCCCGTACATGGTCCTGCCGTTGCTGATCGGCAGGCCCCGGTCCGTCGCCGCGTTGAACGAAGCCCGCGAAGGGGGCGGCCTCGTCATGCTGGTGGTCCAGAAGGACTCCGTGACCGACGATCCGGACAGTGCGGATCTCGCGCGGGTGGGGACCGTGGCCCGGATCGTCCAGGTGTCCCAACTCGCCGACGGCACGGCGCGCGTCGTGCTGGAGGGACTGGGGCGCGCCCGGATCCGTCGGCTGACCACCGCGACTCGAGCGCTGCGGGGGTCGGTGGAGATGTTGGTGGCCCGGGAAACGGAGGCGGGCGCTCCCACCTCCGAGGAGTGCGTCCGGCTGGCGACCCGCGTGGTGGAGCTCTACACGGAGTATGCACGACTGAACGAGCGTATCCCCGACGAGCTTCCGAGCGTCCTGTCGGCACAGTCGGACCGGGTCCGGCTGGCCCACCTCGTCTCTGGACACCTTCTCCTGCCTGCGCTCGAAAAACAGGAGATCCTCGAGCAGGCCGACCTGGCGGAGCACCTCGATCTGCTCCATCAGCTTCTGGTGCGCGAGATCGAGATCTTGCGGATCGAGGCCAAGCTCGACCGCCAGATCCAGCTTCGACTCGAGGAAGACGAAGCCCCTGACTTCGGCCGAGGTCTGCGCGCGATCCACCGGGAGGTCCAGCAGGAGGAAGCCGACGAATGGTCGGAGCTCGAGGATGTACTGCGCACCGTCGAGCTCCCACCGCAAGCGCGGGACCGGGCCGAGAAGGAGTTCGCACGCCTCCGGAAGCTCAACCCGGTGGCTCCCGAGGCGGCCGTGATCCGGACCTATCTGGACTGGATCCTGGCGCTTCCGTGGGCCGCCCGCTCGGATGACAACCTGCGGGTGGAAAACGCATCGCGGATCCTCGAGGCGGAGCACTTCGGGCTGACCGAAGTCAAAGACCGGATCCTCGACCATGTGGCGGTGCTTTCCCTCGTTCAGGAAATGCGTGGTCCGATCCTCTGCCTGGTCGGCCCACCGGGAGTCGGAAAGACATCGCTCGGTCGGAGTATCGCGCACGCCCTGGACCGCGAGTTCGTACGTATCAGCCTCGGCGGCATCCGGGACGAGGCGGAGGTTCGCGGTCATCGACGGACCTACGTGGGTGCGCTTCCGGGCCGCATCATCCAGGGCATGCGCCGCATCGGCACGCGCAATCCCGTCTTCCTCCTCGATGAGGTGGACAAGTTGGCGCACGACTTCCATGGCGATCCCGGAGCCGCACTGCTCGAGGTGCTCGACCCCGAACAGAATCGCTCATTCACCGACCACTATCTCGAGCTGGAGTTCGACCTCTCGGACGTGCTCTTCATCGCCACGGCCAACACGCTCCAGGGCGTCCCGGAGGCGCTCCGTGACCGGATGGAGGTGATCCGTCTTCCGGGCTACCTGGATACCGAGAAGCGGGAGATCGCCCGACGTTTTCTCTGGCCCAGGCAAGCGGAGCGCCATGGGCTCGGCCCGGAGCAGGTCAACCTCTCCGCGGAGGCTCTGGACTCGATCATCGACCGTTACACCCGGGAGGCGGGCGTGCGCGAGCTCGATCGTCGCCTCTCCCGTATCGCTCGAAAGGTGGCCCGCGGCATGGCCGAAGGGCGCCAGGATCGGAAGGACGTGGCCGCCGGAGACCTCCGCGAGCTGCTCGGACCTCCACCCTACCAGCCGCCGGACCGGGACAAGACGGGTGAGCGCATCGGAATCGCCAACGGTCTGGCATGGACGGCCGCGGGCGGCGAAGTGCTCGACGTGGAAGTGGCGGTGATCCCCGGGAGCGGGAGCTTGCGCCTCACGGGGACCCTCGGCGACGTCATGAAGGAGTCCGCTCAGGCGGCCGTGACCTATGCACGTTCCCGCTCCGCGCTTCTCGGCCTCGACCCGAAGTTCCACGACAAGGTCGATGTCCACATCCACATTCCGGAAGGCGCCACCCCAAAGGATGGCCCCTCCGCGGGCATCACGATCGCGGTCGCGCTGATCTCGGCCCTCACCGATACGCCCACGCGGGCCGACGTGGCCCTGACAGGGGAGATCACGCTGCGGGGCCGGGTTCTGGGCGTAGGTGGCATCAAGGAGAAGGCAGTGGCCGCGCTGCGCAACGGCATCCGTTCCGTGGTGCTGCCGGCGGCGAACGCTTCGGACCTCGAGCTCCTCCCTGAAGAGGTGCGGAAGGACGTCGACTTCATCCAGGTCCGCACGATGGACGAAGTCATGGCTGCGGCCCTGGCCCACAGCCCGCTCCACACCCGCCCACAAGGCAGCGTGGATCCGGAGCTCCGCGCGCCCCTCTCACACGGATGAAGATCCGCACGGTCGAGTACGCGGGCACGGTCGCCGTGCCCGGGGGGGCGGCCCCGGGGGAGTTGCCTCAGATCGCTTTTTCGGGACGCTCCAACGTGGGCAAGTCCTCGCTCATCAACACGCTCCTGCGCCGGACCCGCGCAAAGATCGCCCACGTGTCGGCCACACCCGGCAAGACGCAAGCACTCAACTTCTACCGCGTCAACGACCGCTTCTTTCTGGTCGATCTGCCCGGCTACGGCTACGCGAAGGTGCCCGAGCGGGTGCGGGCGAGCTGGCAGACGCTCATCGACCGATACCTGAGCGGGGATCGGGCGATTCGTGGAGTCGTGCACCTGGTGGACGCCCGCCGGAGCCCGACCGAGCACGACCGTGCGATGGTGGCCCTCCTCGCTGAGTTGGGCGTCCCCACGCTGGTCATTCTCACCAAGATGGACAAGCTGAAACGCCAGGAGCGCACGAAGGCGGTCGAGCGAGCGGTACGAGAGCTGCGCGTGGACGAGGAGCAGCTCCTGCCGTTCTCATCCAAGACCGGAGAGGGCCGAGACCTTCTCCTCGAGGCCTTGGACGACCTTCTGGGCGAGGATGAAGCCGTATGAGAGCCACTCCCCGCGCCGTGGCATCGACGCTCCTTCTTCTGGCCGGATGCGCCATGGCGGGCACGACCGCGGGTGCCGGCACGGGAGGGGCAGCGAGTCCGGCGACGCTTCCCCCCCCGGGCTTCGGCACCCTCCATCAGGACGAGGTCTCCGTGAACCTGCGCAGCGGAGACCTGCTCGTGAAGGTGACTCCTCTGGCAGAAGCGGTGATCCGCGTTACGGCCCCCGACACGTACAGGCGACTCGAGGGCCTCGTGACGGCCCAGGGCGCGACGGCGGCCGCAGCGTCCGACGGGGCGCCCCAGCTCTTCCTCGTTTCCCTGTTCTCGGACGCCGCCGGGGTGGGCTTCACGCCCGAGGATCTCGACCTCGTCTCCGGGGGCATCCGGTTTCGGCCCTCCGCGATCGTACCGATCACGCCGGGCTGGGGTCGTCATCGCCTGGAGCAGCGCGAAACAGAGATGGCTGTTTACGCGTTCTCCGAAGACGTGGATCTCGAGTCGGACGACCTGGTGGTGGTCTGGGACGACCGCGAGAGCAAGCAGTGGGCGGCGATCCTGCCGCGTATCCAGGCCGAACGGGCGCGGGCACGGGCACGGGCGGGCGGGCAACGCTGAGGGCGCCGCGGCCTCAGTTGTCCAGGCCGTATTTGGCGATCTTACGATAGAGCGTCCGCTCTCCGATCTCCAACAGCTCGGCGGCCTTCCGACGGTTTCCACCTACCGAGGCGAGTGCCGCCGCGATCGCCTCGCGCTCCAGGTCGTCCATCGTCATGCCCGGTCGGAACACCACGACACCGTCTTCCCCACCGGTAGCGGCCCGGGCCGAGCCCTCGGGAGATCCCGGCGGCGCGCCGCCACCGCCAGGCTCTTCGCTCTGCTCACCCGGCGGTGGCGGATACGCACCGATCTGCACGGGCTGAACCGGCACGTCGCGCACACCCGCCCAGTCGACGTAGGCGTCACCGAAGCGGGCCCCGGAAGGCTCACGTCGGTAGGCCTCGAACTCCCTACGCAGATCATCCATGTCCACCCGCATCTCTACCAACGTGCGGAAGATGAACTCGAGCTCGGGCCTGATCTCCCGCTTCTCCAGGGCTCCGGAAGAGGGTCGTGGGATTCGAGCCGGCAGGAGCGTGACTCCACGCCCCGCGCGCACCTCGTCCGGAATGTCCTCCGGCCGGATGATCCTCCCCGGAGAGAGGACCACCATCGACTCGACGAGGTTGCGCAGCTCACGCACGTTTCCGGGCCACGAATAGTCCCTGAGGATTTCCATGGCCTCGGGAGAGATCCCAGGGAACGCCCGGTCGTGCCGGTCCGAAGCGTCACGCACGAACTGCTGGACGAGTAGCGGGATGTCGTCGCGGCGGTCACGCAGAGGAGGCAGCGCGATGTGGAGCACGTTCAAGCGGTAGTACAGGTCCCGACGGAACTCGCCGATCGCAACCAACTGGCGGAGGTCCTGGTTGGTCGCGGTCACGATGCGCACGTCCACGCGCAGAGGCTTCTCTCCGCCGACCCGGTGGAACTCCCGTTGCTCGAGCACCCGCAGGAGCTTGGTCTGGGTCGCCAGGGGCATTTCCCCGATCTCGTCCAGAAAGATCGTGCCACCGTGGGCCAGCTCGAAGAGGCCGCGGCGAGCGTCGATCGCTCCCGTGAACGCGCCCTTCTCATGTCCGAAGAGTTCCGATTCGAGGAGCGTCTCGGACAGGGCTGCCACGTTTACCGGTATGAAGGCTTTGTGACGACGAGGAGAGAGCGCATGAAGCCCCCTCGCCACCAGCTCCTTGCCCGTGCCAGACTCCCCGGTCACCAGCACCGTAGCCAATACCGGAGCAATCTGCACGACCCGCTCGAGCGCCTCGCGCATGGCGTCGGTCTCGCCGACGATTCCCGTCAGCCGCTGGAGGCGGCGCCGCTCGATCGCGGTGCGCCCCACCAGCACGACGTCGTCGGACGAGGTGGATCCGGCGAACACGTCGTCGAAGCCGGGGCGGAGCGCCGGGAGCAGGGTATCTCCGCCGGCGATGGCCATGACGGGGACGTTCAGGGCATCCCGGGCTTGCCTGGCCAACGTGCCTCCCTGCTCTTCCAGGCCCCCGGTCAGAACCAGGAGCACGGCCTGGTTCTGACCGGAAAGGTCCTCCTCGGGGGTCACCAGGTCGGTCGAGTATCCGGCGTCTTCGAAGCCCCGGCGAAGATCTCCGGCTCGCGCGAGATCGTGGGTCGAAACGAGGACGACGTCATCTCTCATGCCGTATCCCCCTTCGAGGCATGGGAGGCGTGCTCACCCCGCACGAGCGCCACGGCGTGGTTCAGGATCGTCTCGAGGAGCGCGAGCCCGTCCTGCACCCCCCCCGTGCTCCCAGGGAGGTTCACGACCAGCGTCCGACCCCGCACGCCCGCGAGCCCGCGCGACAGGATCGAGTATGGTGTGCTCTCGAGCCCTCGTCTGCGGAGCTCCTCGGCGATCCCCGGCGCCTCACGCTCGATGACCGCCCGGGTGGCCTCAGGCGTGAGGTCACGCGGGGTGAGCCCGGTCCCACCGGTCGTGAGCACCACATCCATGCTCAGCGAGTCAGTCCATTCCAGGAGGGCCCGAACGATCTCGGTGGCATCGTCGGGGACGACCCGCCGCGCCGCGACTTCGTACCCGACCTCCGCGCACCAGGAGACGATCGCCTCTCCGCTCGAGTCCTCCCGGGTTCCCCGGAAGCAACCGTCGCTGACGGTGAGCACGCCGACGCGCACTGTCTCAGCCCCGGCGAATCGAGCCCTGGGTGTAGAACGGGGGACGATGGACCCGAGCTTCGAGCGCCCGGCCTCGCACATCCACCTGAAGAGACGTGTCCGCGGATGCCAACGCCGCCGGGACGTATCCCATCGCGATGCCAACGTTCAGGCAAGGGCTCACCGTCCCGCTGGTCACGACGCCCACGGGCGCTCCGTCGTGAAGAACCTCGTATCCGGGCCGCGGGAAAACCACGGTCCACCAGCTTCAACCCCACCAACCGCCTCGAGACCCCTTCCTCCTTCTGCCGCACCAGGACCTCGTGACCCACAAACTCGCCCTTGTCGAGCTTGGTGATCCACCCCAGGCCGGATTCGAGAGGCGTGTGTTCCTCGTCCAGGTCGTTCCCGTAGAGCGCGTACCCCATCTCGAGCCGGAGCGAGTCGCGCGCGCCCGAGACCCGCGGGCGTCAGGCCGCTGGGCTTGCCCTCGTCGAGGATGGCTCGCCAGAGCCCGGCCGCGTCCTCGGCGTCCACGTAGAGCTCGAAGCCGTCCTCACCCGTGTAGCCCGTCCCGGCGATCACGGCACGTATCCCGGCCACCGTACCCTCCGTGAAGTGGTAGTACGCGACGTCGTCCACCTCGATGTCCACGAGTGGACGCAGGATCTCGCGGGCCGCCGGCCCCTGGAGCGCGAGCAGCGCCGTGGAATCCGACCCGTCCTGGACGTCCACGTCGAAGGCCGTGGCGTGGCGCTGGATCCAGGCCAGGTCCTTTTCCCTGTTCGAGGCGTTGACCACGAGCATGAAACGGTCCTCGAACCGGTAGACCAGCAGGTCGTCGATGACGCCACCCGCTTCCAGGCACATGGCCGAGTACTGCGCCTGCCCGACGTCCATCATGGACGCGTCGTTCACGGTAACGTGCTGGATCAGATCCAGCGCCTGAGGGCCCGTGACCGTGAACTCGCCCATATGTGAGACGTCGAAGAGCCCGGCCGCCTCGCGGACGGCATTGTGCTCCGCAGTGATACCGGTCGGATACTGAACGGGCATGTCGAAGCCGGCGAAGGGCACGATCTTCCCGCCCAACGCGACGTGCTCGTCGTAGAGAGGCGTATGCTTGGTCGGTTCGTTCATCAAAGAAGCTCCACCAGGATGGCCTTCTGAGCGTGGAGGCGGTTCTCCGCCTCCTGGAAGATCCGGGACCAGGGACCGTCGATGACGCCGGCGGTCACCTCCTCGCCCCGGTGGGCAGGAAGACAATGCAGGAAGATGGCGTCCGTCGACGCCCGCGCCATGAGCGTCTCGTCGACCACGTACGCCTCGAACGCCGCCTTCCGGGCCAGGGCCTCGCCCTCCTGGCCCATCGACGCCCAGACGTCCGTCGTCACGACATCGGCGCCGTCCACAGCCTCGGCGGGATCACGCGTGAGCAGGATGTCCGCTCCATCCCGGGCTCGTCCAAGAACGGCAGGACTCGGATCGTACCCTTCCGGACAAGCCAGACGCAGCGAGAATCCGAGCTGGTGTGCCGCGTTGATCCACGAGTTGGCGACGTTGTTACCGTCTCCGATCCAGGCCACGGTGCGTGCGCCGAGGTCGGGGCCGAACTCCTCCTGGACCGTCTGCATGTCCGCGAGGATCTGGCATGGATGCAGAAGATCCGTGAGCCCGTTGATGACAGGGACCGACGCGTGGCGAGCCAGATCCTCGACCTCGGCGTGGGCGAAGGTCCGGATCATGATGCCGTCCACGTAACCCGACAGGACGCCCGCGGTGTCGCGCAGCGACTCGCCTCGCCCCATCTGGCTGTCTCGATCCGAGATGAAGAGCGCGTGGCCGCCGAGCTGTGTCATGCCCACCTCGAACGAGACACGAGTTCGCGTGGAGCTCTTCCGGAAGATCATGGCCAGGCTCTTGCCCGCCAGGAGGGCGCCCCCCTCCTCCCCCGCCTTGAGTCGCGCCGCCCGCTCGAGGAACGCCACGAGCTCTTCGCCGGAGTAGTCTGAGAGAGCGAGAAAGTCACGCTTGCCGGATGTCATTTCGGGCTGGTCCGGGGTTTGGGGGTCAACGGAAGTTCGGTCGTGCGGGGTCCTCGGTCAGAGGATGTAGCGTCGGAGGTCCTCATCGTCGGCGACGGCCTTCAGGTGCTCGCGGACGAACTCCGCGTCGATCTCCAAGGTGCGGGCACCCGTTTCCGGTAGATCGAAGAGGATGTCCTCGAGGAGTGTGGTCATCACGGTCTGAAGCCTGCGGGCACCGATGTTCTCCATCCGCTCGTTGAGCTCCATTGCAATGCGCGCGACGTTCGCGATTCCGTCCTCCGTGAACGTGAGCGTGGCGCCCTCGGTCTCGACGAGCGCCCGGTACTGTTCCAGAAGCGCGTTCTTGGGCTCCTGGAGGATGCGGACGAAATCCGCCTCCCCGAGGTTCCTCAGCTCCACGCGGATCGGGAACCGTCCCTGGAGCTCCGGAATCAGGTCGGAAGGCTTGGCGACGTGGAATGCACCCGCGGCAATGAAGAGGACGTGGTCCGTCCGGACCAGTCCGTACTTGGTCGCGACCGTCGAGCCCTCCACGATCGGGAGCAGGTCCCGCTGGACGCCCTCTCTGCTCACGTCCGGTCCCGGCCCCCCGCGCTCTCCCGCGATCTTGTCGATCTCGTCGAGGAAGACGATCCCCATCTCCTCGGCTCGATAGAGCGCCTCGTTCACGACCTCGTCCATGTCGACGAGCTTCTCCAACTCGTCCTGAAGGAGGATGCGACGGGCCTCCGACACGCTCACCGTACGCCGCTTCGTGCGCTTCGGCAGCATGTCCTGGAGCATTTCGGTGAAGTTGTAGTCCATCCCCTCACCGCCACCCATCGGAAGCATCATCCCGTCGATGGAGGGAGTCTGCTCGATCTCGATCTCCACCTCCCGGTCCTCCAGCTTCCCGTCCTTCAGCAGCTGGCGAAGCTTCTCGCGCGTCCGGCGGTGCCGGTCGCCCGTACCTTCCCCCTCACCCTCCCCGGGCTGCACGCCCCCGGGTCCGGCGATGAACACGTGGGGGCCCTCCTCCTTCGAGCCCGTCCCCTCCTTCTGCGGCTCCATCGAAGCGGGCTGCGAGGACACCGGTGGAAGCAGCAGATCGAGGATCCGTTCCTCCACACGTTCCTCACCCAGATCCTGGACCTCGTCCTCGCGCTCGGCCCTCACCAGGTTGACCGAGATGTCCACCAGGTCGCGGATCATGGACTCCACGTCCCGACCGACGTAACCGACCTCGGTGAACTTCGATGCCTCGACCTTCAGGAACGGAGCGCCCGCCAGGCGCGCCATCCTACGGGCGATCTCGGTCTTCCCCACGCCCGTCGGCCCGATGAGGATCAGGTTGTTGGGAATGATCTCCTCACGGAGGTCCTCTCCCACGCGCTGACGGCGCCAGCGGTTCCGGAGCACGATAGCCACCGCCTTCTTGGCCTCGTCCTGGCCCACGATGTACTTGTCGAGCTCGGCCACGATCTGACGCGGCGTCAACTCATCCAGCCAAGGGCCTTCTGGCTTGTCTCCGCCCTCGACGGCCGGCGCATCGGACCCGGTGCTCTGCAGGGACTCCGTGCTCATTCCTTGGCTCCATCCAACTCGAGGACAACGATGTCCTTGTTGGTGTAGACACAGATGTCACCCGCGATCTCCATGGCGTGCTGCACGATCGCGACGGCGTCGAGCTCCGAATGGCTCATGAGGGCACGAGCGGCCGCGAGAGCATACGTGCCTCCCGATCCGATGGCGACAATGTCATCGTCCGGTTCTATGACGTCTCCATCACCGCTCACGAGAAAGAGGTGCTCGTTGTCGGCCACCGCGAGAAGGGCGTTGAGGCGCCGCAGGTACCGGTCGGTCCGCCATTCCTTGGCCAACTCCACCACGGCCTTCGTGAGGTTCGCGGGGTAGCGCTCGAGCTTCTCCTCCAACTTCTCGAAGAGTGCGAACGCGTCCGCCACGGCGCCGGCGAACCCCGCGAGGATCCGCCCGTTCTTGAGGACGCGAACCTTGCGCGCGGTACGCTTGACCACCGTGTCCGACATGGTCACCTGGCCGTCGCCCCCCATGGCCACGCGTCCGTTGCGGCGGACGGCGAGCACGGTGGTGGCTCGGACTTCGGGAAGGGTCATATGAATTGGGTTCTCTGGTTCGGAAGAAGGTTGGAAATAGGAAGATAACAGAGCGCCTGCCTAATTGGCAGATGGGGTCCGGAGTGCGCGGGGACCGGGGGGTTGGGGCCCGCTCGCTGTCTGAGCGGCCCGGGCCCAACCACTGCCGGTCGGGGGGGATGGGGCGGGCGCTTCAAGACCGAGGATGAGACTCCCTGTACACCCGCAGGAGGCGTTCCTTGGTGGTGTGGGTGTAGATCTGCGTGGTCGACAGCGAGACGTGACCGAGAAGCTCTTTCACCGCCATCAGGTCGGCGCCCTGCTCCAGGAGGTGCGTGGCGAACGAATGCCTCAGGGCGTGCGCGGAGAGCCCGCTCGCCCCCGAAGCGGCCTTCAGGCACCTACGCACGCTCTCCTGGATCCAGCGGCGAGAGAGACGCCCTCCGCGGGCGTTCAGGAGCAGCGCGGCCGCATCCTTCTTCGACCTCGAGCGCGCGAGCGCTTCCGTACGCCGTGGTTGGTAGCGATCCAAGGCTCGGATGGCGGACCCCGACACGGGAACGATGCGCTCCTTGCTCCCCTTCCCCCGCACCCTCACGAGCCGTTCCTCGCAATCCAGCTCCTCCAGATCCATCCCGTGCAGCTCGGAAAGTCGGAGCCCGCTGCCGTACAGCACCTCCAGAATCAGCAGGTCCCGCGTGCCAGCCAGCGTGTTCTCGGCCGCCCGACGCTCCGCTTCCCGGAAGACCGCTCTCATGTCGCTGGCCGTCAGGTGACCCGGCAGGCGCTTCTCCGTGCGAGGCGCCCTTACCGCCCGGGTCGGATTGTTCGGAATACGGTCCTCCTGATGCATGAATCGGAAGAAGCTCCGTACGGCCGACAGTTTGCGCGCCACGGTGCGCCGGGATCTACCTCCACGCCGACACCAACCCATGAATCCGCGCAGAGCGAGCCGATCCACGCCCTCCCATGCCCAATCGGACCGGCCCAGGTAGTCGTCCAGAAAGGCCACCAGCTCCGCCAGATCCCTGCCGTAGGCCTTCACCGTGTTCGGAGAGAGCTGGCGCTCGTCGGACAGGTGACGCAGGAACTCCTCGAGTTCCCGTCGCCCTGAGGCGGCCGCCGGCTCCATGCGACCCGACTCGGTCATCCGCTCACGTTCCGGGCGCAGCTGCCACGCGACGCTCGGCCTCCTCGAGGCCCGACGCTTCCATCCATGCCAGAAAGTCCGTGAACGCCCGTTCGCCGAGAGCCGTTCGCCTGGCCGACTTGTCTCTGACCCGCTCGCCCAGAGGTTCGACGAGCCCCCAGTTGGAGTTCATCGGCTGGAAGCGTGCCGGCTCGCACTCCCGCAAGTACCGGTACAGGCCACCCAGCATGGTCGTCGGAGGAGGCAGCACGGGAGGATCGCCCGAGAGGATCCGGGCCAGGTTCACCCCGGCCAGAATCCCGCTCGCCGCGGACTCCGTGTAGCCCTCCACCCCGGTGAGCTGACCGGCGAACACGAGCTCGGGACGCTCCGGAAGTCCTCCGTGCGCACCGAGGCAACGCGGGAAGTTCAGGTAACTGTTCCGGTGGATCGAGCCCCACCGGAGGAATTCGGCGTCTTCGAGCCCCGGGATCGTGCGGAACACGCGACGCTGCTCCCCGGTGCGCAGGCGGGTCTGGAAGCCGACCATGTTCCACATCTGGCCTCCCCGGTCCTCGCGACGGAGCTGGACGACCGCCCATGGGCGATGCCCGGTGCGCGGATCCGTGAGCCCGATCGGCTTCATCGGCCCGAAGCGCAGCGTATCATCACCCCGTGACGCCATCACCTCGATCGGGAGGCAGCCCTCGAAGTACGGAATCGCCTCCCAGTCATGGCCTTCGTAGACATCGGCCTCCTTCAGAGCGCCAATGAACGCCTCGTACTCGTCGCGAGACATGGGGCAATTCAGGTAGTCGGCGTCTTCCCCGAAGCGGCCCGCGGCGAAGACCACGTCTTCGTCCAGGCTCTCACGGTGAACGATGGGCGCAATCGAGTCGAAGAAGGCGAGCCCCTCGTCTCCGAGGTGCCCGGCGATGGACGACGTCAGGGCCTCGGAAGTCAACGGACCGGTGGCGATCACCGCCGGTCCGGGCGGAAGCGCGCCACACTCCTGTCGTACGACCGTGATACGGGGGTGCCCCTCGACGGCCTGGGTCATCGCCTCGGCGAACAGATGACGATCCACGGCAAGGGCGGAGCCCGCGGCCACGCGAGTCTGGGCGGCCGCAGCCAGCAACGTCGAGCCGAGGGCGCGCATCTCACGCTTGAGCTCTCCGTGAGCGTTGGCCGGGTCCTCGCTCTTGAACGAATTGGTGCAGACCAGCTCGCCCAAACGCCCCGTCTGGTGCGCCGGCGTCGCACGCTCCGGGCGCATCTCCACGAGACGCACGGGGTGGCCTCGCTCTGCGAGCTGAAGGGCGGCCTCGCAGCCCGCGAGTCCACCTCCGACGACGGTGACGGCGTCCTTCACGGGCACTCCGGCGTCAACGCTGCTTGGTCCGCGATCCCTTCTTCTTTCCCCGTCCGCCTCGCTTGCCTCGGCCCTTCCGGGCCGCCGCTTCGGCCAGGAGATCCACGGCGTCCTCCATGCGGACGTCTTCCGGCTCCGTACCCTTGGGCAACGTGGCGTTGACCGAGCCGTCGGTTACGTACGGTCCATACCTGCCCGACAAGACGACCACATCCTCACCGGACTCGGGGTGCTCTCCCAACTCCTTCAGAGGCAGACGTTTGCCCGCTGCCTTGGCCTCGATGAGGCGGACGGCCTCGTCGAGGCCCACGGTCCAGAGCTGCTCCTCCTCCCGAAGGCTGGCGAACGTCTTTCCGCGTCTCACGAACGGACCGAACCGGCCGATTCCCGTGACGATCTCCTCGCCCGACTTTGGATCCACCCCCACCGTGCGGGGCAATGCGAGCAGCTTGAGGGCGTACTCGAGGTCGACGTCGGCCGGGGCCTTCCCTTTCGGAAGGCTCACCCGCTTGGGCTTCTTGTCCTCGTTCTCGGACTCCAACTCCACATAGGGCCCGTAGGGGCCAACCTTGAGCAGAACGTCACGGCCCACCTCGGGATGGATACCCAGCGTCTCCCCTTCCGGACTGGGACCGTCCAGCGGTCGCGTGTTCTTGCACTCGGGGTAGCCGGAGCAGCCGAGGAAGCGGCCGAACTTGTTCCAGCGGACGAGCATCGGTCGTC
The DNA here is from genome assembly GCA_963751265.1 of uncultured Gemmatimonadales bacterium. Taxonomy (GTDB): domain Bacteria; phylum Gemmatimonadota; class Gemmatimonadetes; order Longimicrobiales; family Gaopeijiaceae; genus SZUA-318. The sequence goes on from CAVVTU010000024.1 coordinate 42,005, forward strand.
CGCACTTCTCGCAAACCTCGCCTTCCGCCGCGAGGATCTCCTTGACGATCTCGTCCGAGTTGGCGTGGCCAGCCTTCAGGCGTTCGCGGAACCGCGGATAGAACGACGACAGGAGCGCCTGCCACCCGACGTCTCCCTCTTCGACACGGTCGAGCTCGTTCTCCATCCGGCTCGTGAACTCCACGTCGAAGAGGTTCGGGAAGATCCGAACGAGCAGCTTGGCGACGACCTCCCCCAGGTCGGTAGGGGTGAAGCGCCGCTGGTCGATGTCCACGTAGCCGCGGTCCACGATCGTCGAGAGAATCTGGGCGTACGTGGACGGTCGCCCGATTCCCAGCTTCTCCAGCTCCTTCACGAGGCTGGCCTCGGAGAACCGGGGCGGTGGCTGCGTGAAGTGCTGCTTCGGCTCCATGCGAAGCAGCTCGCCTATGTCGCCTGGATCCATCTGCGGGAGCGGCTCGAGATCGTCGAGACGTCGGTGGTCTCCGACTTCGGACGCCTCGACGTAAAGGCGCGTGAATCCTTCGAACTTCACGACCGAGCCGGTCGACCTGAAGCGATAGCTTTGACCGCTGGTACCCGTGAGGTCGAAATCGACGGTGGTCGTGTCGTAGAGCGCCGGTGCCATCTGGCTGGCCACGAACCTCAGCCAGATGAGCTCGTACAGGCGGGCCACGTCGCGATCCAGGTGGCGGGCCGCCTCGATGGGATGGATGGTCACGTCGGTCGGGCGGATGGCCTCGTGGGCTTCCTGTGCGCCCTTCTGCTGCTTGCCGCCCCAGTACCGGGGCTGCGATGCGACGAATGGCTCCCCGATCTCGTCCTTGACCCAATCCCGCGCCTGCCCCACGGCGACGGCGGAAACGCGCGTGGAGTCCGTGCGCATGTAGGTGATGAGGCCTACGGCTCCGCGTGAACCAACCTCGACGCCTTCGTACAGGCGTTGCGCCAGCATCATCGTCCGCCGGGCGGAGAAACGCAGGCGCTTCGCCGCCTCCTGCTGCAACGTCGAGGTCGTGAACGGGGCGGACGGGTTCTTCCGCCTCTCCCGGCGCTTGACGTGCGAGACCTCGAACGGGAGCCCACGAATGTCGTCCAGCACGCTCGTCGACGAGGCTTCGTCGGGAAGCGTGAAGGCCTTCCCTCCGATCTGGTGCAGCTTGGCCTCGAAGTCCTGCTCTTCGCGGCGCAGGTGGGCCGTGATCGACCAGTACTCCTCTTGCTGGAACGCCCGGATCTCTTCTTCACGCTCGCAGATCAGACGCAGCGCGACCGTCTGAACCCGCCCCGCCGAGAGACCTGGCCGAATCGGCTTCCACAGAAGGGGGCTCACCTGGTAGCCGACGAGTCGATCGAGGATTCGCCTCGCCTGCTGGGCCTCCACCTTCTTCATGTCCAGAGGTCCCGGGTGATTCAGGGCCTCCTGGACCGCCCCCTTCGTGATCTCGTGGAACTGGACTCGCTGAAAGCGCCCGCCGTCCTTCCCGTCGTAGCCGAGCTGCTCTGCCACGTGATACGCGATGGCCTCACCTTCGCGATCCGGGTCGGTGGCCAGGATGACCCTGTCGGCCTTCTTGGCCTTCTTCTTCAGCTCGGTCAGGATCTTTCCCTTGCCACGGATCGTCACGTAGTGAGGCTCGAAGCCCCGGTCGACATCCACGCCGAGCTCCTTCGTGGGAAGATCCCGGACATGGCCGACCGAGGCGGCGACTTCGTAGCCGCGGCCCAGGTACTTGCCGATCGTCCGGGCCTTCGCCGGTGACTCGACGATGACCAGATGCTTGCTGCCGTTTTCCGCTGTCATCCAGACTTTACCTGCGAGGGTCCATCAGTTCGCGACGTTCACGCCCGAGCTTATTCGCTCGAGAAGGGTCAGGATCTCGGCCGCCACTTCCTCGGGTGTTCGGCCATTGGTATCCACCTCGAGGTGGGCCTGACCGTAACGGGGAGCGCGCTTCGAGAGAAGGGCCTCGGCCGCACCCAGTGGGTCCGTACCCGCCAAGAGCGGACGCACACTCGCCTCGTCGCCCACCCTCCTCACGGCCTCGTTCGGAGACACCCGAAGCCATATGCTCACGGTCCCCTCGGGCAGGGCGTCGAGGCGGCCGACTACAGCCGCCCAGCCACCTCCGCTGCCCAGGACCACGTGATCTTCCTCCAACAGCCGCAGGGCGATCCGACCTTCCACCCGACGAAAGTGCTCCTCCCCGCGTTGGCGGAAGATATCCGCGACGGAACGTCCCTCCTCGTCCTCGATGGAATCGTCGAAGTCGAGGAAGCGCCAAGAGAGACCGCTCGCGACGAGAGGACCCACCGTGCTCTTTCCGGAGCCCATGAAGCCAACGAGGAGGACGCGTCGCACACCGACGGGGGTCATCGCTCCCCGAATCCCCGGTCCGTCAGGTACGCGAGGTATCCTTCGAAGTTCCTGCGCACCTCGCTCATGGCATCGCCGCCGAACTTGTCGAGGAACGCGTCGGCCAGAACCAACGCGACCATCGCCTCCGCCACCACGCCCGCCGCCGGAACCGCGCAGACGTCACTGCGCTCGACCGCCGCGTCGCCGACCGTCCCGTCCCGCAGATCGACGGAGGGAAGCGGCTTGCGCAGCGTCGAGATCGGCTTCATGGCTCCCCGGATCACCAGAGCCTCGCCGGTGCTGACCCCGCCCTCGAGGCCACCGGCCCGGTTGGACGCCCGGCCCAGGCCCCCCGTGCGTGGCTTCTCCTCGGCTCGAACGATCGGATCGTGGACTTCGGAGCCGGGCCGGCGCGCCCCCTCGAAGCCGAGTCCGATCTCCACGCCCTTCACCGCGTGGATCGCCATCACCGCGCCGGCCAGACGCCCATCCAGCTTCGTATCCCACGAGACATAGCTACCGAGTCCGGCGGGGACGCCGGTGGCGACGACCTCGAACACTCCGCCGAGCGTGTCGCCCTGCTCCTTGGCCTCGTCGATCTCCGCCATCATCCGGGTCTCGGCGTCTGGATCGAGACAGCGCACCGGGCTCCTGTCGGCCGCGGCATTCAGCGAGAGTGGCACGTCCTCCACGCTCGCCTCCACCGATCCGATGGAGCGCACGTGGCTCCCGATCCGGATCCCGAACTCAGTGAGGAGACGTTTGGCGACCGCGCCGCAAGCGACCCGTGCCGCAGTCTCCCGCGCACTGGCTCGCTCGAGGACGTCCCGGACGTCGCGGCGATCGTACTTGAGCACGCCCACCAGGTCCGCGTGGCCGGGCCTCGGCAGATAGTGTGGCCGGAGCATCTTGGGATTGTCGATTCCCTCGGGAGTCAGGGGGCTCATGGCCACCTGCCAGTTCTCCCAGTCCCGGTTCCACACGAGCATCGCGATGGGGGAGCCGAGCGTCTCGCCGAGCCGCACGCCACTCATGAGGTCGGCTCGGTCGGACTCGATCTTCATTCGTCGACCGCGCCCATAGCCTCCCTGGCGGCGTGTGAGCTCGGGATCCACGTCCCGCTCCATTTCCAGGGAAAGCCCCGCGGGGACTCCCTCCAGGATCGCCACCAGGCCGCGACCGTGGGATTCTCCCGCCGTGTGGAAGGAAATTCGCTGCATCCGTTCCTCTTTCCTCCGTGTGCGCCGTTCGACGTCGACAAGGCAACGGCCCGGCGACTCGCCGGGTCGCCCGCGACGCGCCATGGGTTGCCTGCAACCCGGCCGCGCCGTGAGCAGCCCAAGTATATAGGTCAGGCCGCCGCTTCCACCAAGGGAGCGGGGCTCCGATGGAGCCGGGTGCAAGCACGAGCGCCCCGACGGAAATCCGCCGGGGCGCCGCCACCCTCGTACAAAGGGGCCGCTCAGTTCTGCCGTGCCGGATGATCCCGAAGGATCTCACCCTTGCGGACGTTGATCACCACCACGCCGCCACTGTCCGTTGCCCCGAAGAGCTTCACCACCACGCAGCGGTCGTCCGTGCTCCCGTTCGGTGGGATCGGACTGTTGAAGTCACCCCCGTTGTAGAGCTGGATCGCGTTCCCGATGAAATCGCCCCTCCGGTCATACACCGGCAGCTTCCCGCACGTCAGGCCCGCATTATCCTGCGGGAACGGGAGAACCGCGCGCAGCGGCCCGCTCACGAGGTCGCGGGTGTAGATGCGACCGATCCGGGTGAAGCGCTGCGTGTCGATGACGTCGATCGTGTAGTCACCGGTCGCGACGAAGGCGAGCTGCGTATCCGGGTGATAGGCCCCACCCAGGTTGTCGAGATTGGGCGCATCCGCGTGCAGGGGGTGGAGCACAGCACCGTGCCCCTTCGACGCATTGGGAATCTCCGTCGACCCCTGGAGGAGGAGGTCCCGCGGACTGATGAAGTAGGCCGCGAGCCGCCCCCGCACCACACCCAACGTGCCGTCGTAGTTCAGGCCGAGACCCCGCACCTCTTCCGCGCTGTTCTGCAGCAGGTTCGAGACCTGTCCATACCTCGTGAGCGAGGTCGTGTCCGCCAGGCGTGCCTGATAGGTCAGGACACGCCCCACCGGCTCCGTCCCGCCCTCGCCGATGGAGACCCAACGCCCGTCGCCGGACGCGGCCACATAGGTCGTATCCCTGAACGTCACGCTCCCGATGTTCCATGTCGACGCGGACTGGCAATACACGTCCGAGCCGTCGGCCCTGAGCCGCTCGGCCGCCCCACAGACCGGGTCGGCGTCCGCGCTGGACAGCGTCGTGGTGATGACGTCGTTCGGGAACCCGGGCTTGTGGTCGAAGAACCCTCCGCCGATCGAGTCTCCGATGCTGATGTTCATGAGCGAGTCGATATGGGCCAGTGCCCAGTGGTCTTCCGATTCGTTGTTGTCCGCGTGCTCCACGAACATCTTCGCCTCGGGCGCGTCCCAACCGGCCTGGTAGTACGCCTTCCGTGCCGTGCCGAGATCCCCGATGTCGGTCGTCTTGGTCGAGTAGATCAGGTTGCCGTAGTAGTCGACAGCGACGTACTGGGGTCGGTCGGAGAAGGACGCGCCGACATCCTGTGGATACGTGGTCACGAGGTACTGGATGGCCCCCGACTGTCCCTGCTTACGCTCGACGTCGAAGAGGTGGACATCCGGGGTATAGAAGCGACCCACGTCCTCGCCCGTGCTCACCCTCACCACGTCCAGATTCGTGCCACCCGAGTTCGCGACCCACAGAGAGTCTCCACTCCTGCTGAAGGCGAGCCCCCACGGCTCCGACCCCACCCCGATGGCCGTCTCGAACTGGTCCGAGTCCATGTCGAACACCTCCAGGCGATTCCGGGAGATGTTGGACAGATAGAGCTTCCTGCGGCCGGGGGTGGTATCGACGGCCGCATCCATGATCCGACCACCGCCCGGAAGTGCCACCGTCCTCCCTGCCACGATGGGACGTTGGAGGCGCTCACCTGAACGGCCCGATGCGACCGTCATGCCGTTCAGCGTCCCGCACGGGAGCGCCGTCAAGGTGTCCCCGACGGTCACGCCACAGTTCCCGCCGGTCGAGGCGTCCATCATCCACGAGCTGATTTCGAAGACGAGCGTGTCGGGCAGCGCGAGGGAGTCCACGTTGAATGGTGCGAAACGGAAGGTCCTCGAGATCGTCCCCGTGACCGCGGAATCGAGCACGACCGAGGAGTCCATGTAGGCCGTGTCTCCCCTCGTCGGAGAGATGGCGAGCACGGTGAACCCGATGCGCTTGACACCGTCGCCCCCCGTGTTGTCCTGTCCGGTCACCTTCACCGTGATGCTGTCCTGGAGCTCCATCCGATCCGGAGCGCTCAAGGACTGCATCAACCGTGGTGGGATGGTGTCTCCGGCGGCTGCAGCTCTGAGCTGCAGCGTGATGGGACCATCGTGCGCCGTCACCCTCAGGGCGTTCGTCGCGCTCGCAAGCAGCGAGATCGTGCCCGTGTCCGAGGCCGGGATCACCATGGTCGTGTCGAACAAGACCGAGTCCTGGGCCACCGGGAGCGTCCTTACCAACACGGTGTCGAGCCCTGCCGGCCCGGAGATGGACACGCCGATCTCCTTGATCCCAAGCGGGTCCTTGGCCAGGACATACACGTTCCACGGCTTACCGGGTGTGACCTCGAGCGGATCCGGAAGGTTGACGAGCTGCACGGACGGACCGCCCACGATCATGGAAACCGTATCTGCGGTCATGTTCCCGGTCGAATCCGTGGCCTCGACCACGATCTCGACCGTCTCACGGGTGGTGTCCGCGGTCGGCTCGAGATAGCGCGTCAGGGTCGTATCGGTCACGCCGGCGGGCAGCAAAATCGTCTTCTGCCGGAAGCGTTGCACGACCTCGTCGGTACCGAGGTTCTTGTCGCCGCGCTCCGCGATGCCGTAGAAGCTGACCGATGTGACACCGATATCGTCGGCCACATGGGCCTCGACGAGCAGGGAGTCTCCGACCGGCAACGCCGACAGGGAATCTCCTCGAGGTGACTGGATCGTCACCGTAGGAGCGCCGGTGTCCTCACCGGCCGCCGCGCCTCCTCCAGCCTGACCATTGACGCTGAAGAGGTTGCTCCCCTCGCAGCCGGCCACTACCAGGACTGCAGTCAAGGCGACGGTCGCCCCAAAGAGGCGCCCTCCCATCATTTCATTCCGGCGCATGAGATCGCTCCCGATCGATCGGATCAGCTGGGGCTCCGCACGATGTGTGGAGTCACGAGGATGATCAGATCACGCTGGATCGTATTGTGCGTGGTGTGGCGGAAGAGCCGTCCGATCACCGGCAAGTCCATGAGCAGCGGGATACCCGCTCGTACGTCGGACTTCTCGCTCTGCGTGAGCCCCCCGATGACGACCGTCTCTCCGTCCTCCACGAGAACCCGCGTATGCGCATTCTGCGTGTTCTTGATGAAGCCCACGTCGGAGCTGGCGAGATCGGCCGACGAGCGCTCAGCCTCGAGCTCGAGCAGAATGTTTCCGTTCGACGTCACGTGGGGCGTCGTCGTGAGGATGATACCGGTCTCCTCGGTGCTCACCTGCGCTCTCGGGAAGACCCCTCCCGCCGTGGCGCCTCCGCCGGCGTCGATGGTCCGAACCGGAATCTCCGAGCCCACCATGATGCGAGCCTGGACATTGTCCAGCGTCGTCACCTGGGGCATCGCTTGTACGTCGCTCAGGTTCACGGACGAGAGCGCGTCGAGGAAGCTGATGAGCTGATGGCGTCCGACGACCAGAGAGCTCAGGAGCGTGAGGGTGGGGTTCGGTACGGTCTGGAACGCGTTTCCGAGTGCGGCGACCGAGTTGCCTCCCAGAAGGACCACGGCCTTACCCTGAGACACGGTCTCGTCGGGCGAGATGACGCCGTCGCCGTTCTGGTCCGCGGCCCCGTCGGAGAGCTGGTTGAGCTGGTTGCCACGTGAATCCTTCAGTTCGTACTTCACCCCCATCTCGTCGAGGCTGGTGCGGTTCACGTAGATGATCTTTGCCTGGATCGACACCTGCGGTGTACGGCGGTCGAGCTGCTTCAGGAGATTCGTAACCGCATCTTGCACCCGTTGGATGTCCGACACGATCAGTGTATTCGTGCCCTGGCCCACCGTCGCCTTGCCTCGTCCGGTAAGGAGAGGAGTGACCGCCTGATTGAGCTCGGTGGCCGTGGCGTAGTTGATCTGATAGGCCCTGGTGATGATCGGCGAGATCGCTTCCCGCTCGTTGACGTTCTGGATGTTGTTGACGGTGATGATGCCGTACTCGTCCTCGGTGGCCACCAAACCGTGGCTCTCGAGAATCCGGCTCAGGGCAACGTCCCACGGCTGATCATGGATGTCGGCCGTGATCACGCCCACCTGGTCGATGTTCTGGCCCGGGACGATGGACTTCCCCGAGAAGCGCGAGAACGAGAGGAGCACGTCCTGAATCGGAGAGCTGGTGAACGTGATCGTGATTCGTTTCCGCTGGTCCTGTTGAGGACTCTCCGTACCCAGGCCGAGAGGAGCCGCATCCTCGGCGTCCCGCTGCGGGGCGCTGGACGCGGTCCGCCGGGGCGTCGCCGGGGCCGCGAGCCCCGACGACCACGGCTCGAAGTCTCCCTCGGACGTGCGCATGGTGATGCGCAGACCCTTGGCATCCTGGTTGATGGTGTAGTCCACCATCTTCTTCAGGTAGAAGACCACACGCACCACGTCGGACGAATACTGGCTGCTCTTGACCGAGACGATCCCGCCCCGGTTGACGTCCAGATAGTCGTTCTGTGGTAGGGCCTGGCGGGCACCCATCAGGTCCACCACGAGGCGGTTCGGCCCCTGCATGGTGAAGTCCCGATATCGGGTGTTGCCGTCCACGGAGATGATGACGCTGGTCTGGCCTGCCTCGGGAGCTATGGCCACCTCAGTGACCGGCCCCCCCAAGGCCAGAAGCGCGCTCGCCCACAATGCAAGCATCGAGGTCATGAAGTGCCTCCCCCCAGGCGCCGAGTCTCTATCTGCATGATCTTGCGCGTCGCCAGCCCGAATTCTTCGACGTCCACGACCACCTCGCGCTCGTGAATTGCGACGATTCTCATGTTACCGATGGCCTGCCCTTCCTTCAGGTACCAGGACTCGCCGGGCTGGACCGTGACGTTGCTCCCGTCGGGCGACACCGTGACCGTGCTGGTCCCCACCGTGGCCACACTCTGGTGGGGATCATCCGAGTCGTAGATGATCGCCATGAGCCGAAGCTGCTCGAACCGCGGACCTCCCTGGTTCGGGCCCACCAACGGCTGGAACGGGTTCCTGCGCGTGTACGTCGGATAGTCGAATACCTCCCTCTCGTACACGAGCCGAGGCGTGGAATCCGACGTGGCCTGCTGAGCCTGCTGCTGTCCCGAAAGTCCCCCCACCGGGGGCAGGAGCAGAAGCATCACAGCGCCCAGAAGGAGCAGCCCGCGGTGATCGCTACGTGTCATGCTCAACCTCCCGCTGCTGGACTGTCGGCGGATGGCGTCGAGCCACTTTCCGGAAGGACATAGGTCTCGATCCTGAAGTTGACGATCACCGGTGAGTCGTAGTCCGGATAGAGTTGCGGTCGCCCGAACGGCTCCACGTCCACCTCGACCGGTCGTACGATCCGGGGAAGTGACGCGATCGCGGTCAGGAACCGGGCCACCGGGTCGTAGTCACCGATGACCGCCATCTGATAGGATTCCTTGGTGTAGAACGAACCCGCCTCAGACGGCTCCGGGCTGATCTTGTTCATGGTCACGCCGACCTCGCGCGCCCGCTGGCTGATGTCGTCCACCAGGGCGGGCACCTCCTCCGCCGCAGGGATCAGCTGCTCCAGCTTGGTCACCTGCCGGTCGTAGAGTGCCATGTTCTGCTCCAGGTCGCCGCCGCCTCGAGCCGCGAGCACCTGGGCATGACGATTCTGGTCCTGAAGCGTTTCCAGGTGCGACTGCATCGCCTCCACCTCCGCCTTCCTACCCTTGTAGTAGAAAGCGTTGAACGGGTAGAGCAGCACCAGGAACACGATGCCGACGAAGAGCGCGTTGCGCTGCTTCGGATCGTCAGGGATGTACTTGGCCATCGGTCAGCCCCCCGCCGAGTCTGAGGCGGCCGGAGCCGCGTCGGTGTCGAACAAGGGTACCGTCTGGAGTTGGTCCATCGGCGGCGGATCGTAGTTCACCGTCAGCTCGAACACGTAAACGATGTCCTGAGGATTCTGCTCCGCGGGAGCCTGCTCCGAGCGCTCGAGCTGCACGCCTCTCAGGAACTCCGAGGCCTCCAGCCTCCTCATGAAGTTCGTGATGGCGAAGTTGCTGCCCGCCCGCCCGCTGATCCGAATCTGAATGGGCGGGCCCGAGGCGATCTGCGTGACACTCCGGAGCCAGGTGTAGTCCGGAAGCGCCCGCGCCACCTCGTCGAGGATGTGAGGCCAGGTGTAACGCCCGGCGTCGATGTCCTGGATGATGCCCACACGTTGAGCGATGGAATCCCTGCGCTGCGTGAGCTGGTTCGTGCGCTGGATGACGTCGGCGAATCGCACGGAGTCCTGGACCGCCTCCTGCACGGCGACCTGCAGGTCCTCGCGTTCTCGCCTGACACCGAAGAAGAGCCAGGCCATGATGCCGACGGATACGATCCCCACCCCGACCGCCCCGAGGACGTACGGGTCGGCAGGAAGTCCGCCGCCGCCGCCGCCGAGCTTTGGCAGCGAAAAGGAAAAGGCGCGCCCCTTGGAGGACCGCTTCTTTCCGCCCGGAAGTAGGTTGACTTCGATCAAGGGTCAGCCTCGTCGTGGACGCCTAGTGGCGCAACGCCAGGCCCAGCGGCAACAGCAGCATGGGCGCGGCTTCATCGATGGAGATCTCTCCGGTAGCGTCCGGCCGTACCGGAACGCGCTCGAAGGGATTCACGAGATGGGTCTCGACGTTCATCCGATTCCCGAGTGCCTCTGCCATTCCCGGAATGCGTGCTCCTCCTCCACTGAGGAAGATCTGGCCGAGGGTCTCACCGTCGTCCCTGGTCATGAGGAAGGCGCTCGCCCGCTCGATTCCCACGGCCACCTCGTCGGCGGACGCTTCGACGAAGCGGGCCAGATCGTCCACCGTCTCACGGGCCTGGACGACGTCCTCGGCCTGCTCCGCCGTCAATCCCCGCTCACGCTGGAGGTCCTCCCGGATGCGTCGGGACCCGAACGGAATGTCCCGGGTCAGGATCGGAACCCCGTCCTCGAGGATGTTCACGTTCGTGGTCTCGTGACCGACGTTGACCAACGCGATGATCCCCTCCATCGCCTCCGGGTAGTTGAACTCGAACGCATTATGCAGCGCGAAAGCGTCCACGTCGATGACTACCGGGTTGACTCCCGCGTCCTGAAGCAGTCCGACCTTGTTGTCCACGAGCTCGCGCTTCGCGGCCACGAGGAGGACGTCCATCTGGAGGCCCTCCTCGTGCGGATTCAGAATCTGGAAGTCCAGCTCGACGCTCTTGATGTCGAACGGCACGTGCTGCTCCGCCTCCCAGCGGATGACCTCCCGGGCGTCGTTCTCCTTCATCCGGTCCATCTGGATCTTCTTGATGATGACGTCGTGGCCTCCCACGGCGGTCACCACGTCGGCGCCCTTGCGGCCCAACTCCTGGAACAGGCCCTGAACCGTGTCGGAGATCAGGCCGTAGTCCATGATCTCGCCTTCCACGATCGCGTCGGGGAGGAGGGCCCGCATCGCCACGCGGGAGACCTCCGGTTGATCACCGGAATGATCCACCTCGACGACCTTCACGAAGCCGGAGCCGATATCGAGGCCGATGGAGGTTCGCTTGCGTCCGAAGAGACCCATGCGCTTGCTCGAGAGGTGAGGGGCGGGAACAAATTTTCCCAGAAATGCTGCGACCAGCTTACTACCGAAAGTCAAGCCTTGTCAAGAAGAATGTCCCGATGATGAAAACCCCAAGTTTTGATAAACATTTGTTGTTGTACGGACGCGGACGGGGCCGGCGGGAGCCCGGGCACACGCTCTGTCGCCGGCCCATCGCCGCTCAGCCGCTGGTAACCGAGGACAGATCGATCCAACTCCGGCTCTGCAGCGGCCGCGCCCTGGACAGCGCCGAGTTGTTCAGGATGGCCCGCTGCACGGCACACGTAGAGTTGTTCACCACCGAGCCGCCCACCAGGCTCTCGGGATCGAAGTCCGCGTTGGACGCCATCACGCCCCCGAACACCCGGTTCCCGGAGCCCTGGACCCCGAGGGCGCCCTGGACGATGACGATCCCGTAAAACTCGAAGTTGCCCCTGAGGTCCAGGTCGCCGTCCACGAGGAGGATGCCCTGCCCGATGCCGCCGGACTGGATGGTGACCGAGCCTCCATGATAGATGAGCGGGAAATAACCACCGCACGCTCCTGACGGATGGTACGGATCGCCCCAGTTGGTCAGCGTGCTCGTCTTGCACACGGACCCCACCGAGTCTGGCCAGGTGTTGTTGATGGTGCCGCCGAGTCCCGTCACGTCCTTCCCGTCGGCCTTGGCCACCTCCACCAGCTGATCCCAGGTCAGGTTGCCGAAGGTCGTGAAGGTGGAGTCGACGATCGAGGAGTCCTGGACATAGGCGGGGGTCCCGGTGATGTCAGCGTGGCCGACCGTGCCCAGGATGGTCGTATCGTTCGTCACGATGCCGGGCTTGTCCCGCGAGCCCGTGCAGTAGCCCCCCCACCCTCCGGGGTCGGAGTCTTCCCCGTGCACCTCGGCACCGCCCTTGAGCGTCACGTTACCACGAGTTGTGAGCGCCGCGGGGGGGTCGATGTCCGCGTAGATGATCCGGGTGATGAGCCCGATCCTGCGGGTCGCGCCCGACCACATGGCGCCGCCCTCGGTCACCTCGCCGGTCGCGTCGACGAAGTACACCGTGCCGTTCAGGTTCGTGACCTTCACGGACCAGATGCCCGTATCCGTAGTGTCGACGATCGTGGTGTCACCCCACATCGGAATCGAGCCGAGTTGGTATCCGTTCCAGTTGGCCATCACCTCGTTGGCGCCCATCTGGGCGACGTTCACGGCCATGGCGGCGTGCTTGCTGGCCACGCCGATGCGTACCTCCTGGCGGGCCATGTAGAAGCCCGCCGTGACCAGGACCCCCACGATGACCAGACCGCCGATCGCGGCAGGGAGGGCGAACCCTCTTCGATCGCTGGTGCTCATATGTCGCTCCTCGCGCAACGGGATGTTCATCAATTCCTCGTGTAGATCCAGGTGGTGACCGAGTCGGCAACGTATCCGCCTATGGAGTTCCTCACGTTCGACACGGTTCGGACGGTCACCTGGATCTGGCGCACGTCGGTCGACGTCGCGGCGACGTTGCCGGCGCTGTCCATGTACTTGAACTGCACTCCGTTGCCTTTCTTGAGGGGCCCCACCATGGGCACGGCAGACAAGCCCGGCTCTCTCCGGCCCAGATAGTAGTCCCCGCCGTACGCGAACAGGCCGTACGTGTAGCGCGTGTAGCTCCGGATCGGGGCACCCACCCGGACCGAGTCGTTCGTGAACGGCGTCTTCTGTCCGGCGAAGACGAGCTGCTCGGCTCTCTGGGAGTGGCATGAGACCGTGCTGTCGGTCTGAGTGACCATCGCGGGAATCCAATAGTCGTCGGTCTGCAGACTCTCGTCGTTGTCGGCGAACACGAAGACGGAGTCCTTCGCGTCGAACCAGTCCCCGACCTTGATCGCGGTCAGGAGCGGCTGACCGGACGATCCCCCGGTGACGGTGGTATCCACGGCGCAAACGATCCCGAACTTGCGCATGACCCGCACCGTCATCGTGTCCGAGCCCATGGTGAGAAGGTCACCGCCTTTCGCGCTCAGCTCGCGCAGCTCGCCCCAGAGGACGTCGAGCGCAGCCCGGGTCGCCTCTTGCCCCTGGATCTGGGCGTTCTGCGCCGTGTACGTCCGCTGATTCGTGATGAGCACTTCCATCGACGCCGCGACGATGAGGGCGCCCAGGACGGTCACGACGATGAGCTCGACGAGGGTGAATCCCCTCCGGTCCCCGTTGGTCATGGCCTCAGTACCCTGAACTTGAAGGTGTCTGCGACCTGTGAAGCCAGGAACGGGAGGGTGCCAGCCACGTTGGCGAGCCCAGGCCCGACCGTCACGATGGTCACGATCTTGGACTGCGACCCGTCGTCCACTGCCGTCCAACGGATCGCGTAATCCCCGAGCGAGTCACTACCCGCTGTGACGTTGGCGTAGGGAATGGCCTGCAGGTGGTCGATCGTGGTCTGGAAGGCGGCGGCTCTCTTGGTCATCACGTCCGCGAGGGTCACCTGGCGGATGACGTAGGCCGTGGTCCCGGCCATCCCGAGCACCCCCACCGTCAGTACGATCAGCGCGATGACGATCTCGACGATCGTGAAGCCTTGCCGGCCGCCAATGCGGACAGGCTCGGGGGCCGTGCTCCCGTCCTCGATCCGCGGCGCTCGCTCCATCGGCCCACTCACCATCGGAGTTGCCCCAGGGGGAGGATCTGGATCGAGGAGGAATCCGCGTTCTGCCAGAACTGAAGGGTCACGATCGAGGAGATGCTCCCCGGGCACCCCGGGTCTGCGAAGCCCCGCGGGGTCATGCACAGGCGAAAATCGCCCGAAGAGGACCTCAGGTCCACGTGGAATTCGTCGTCGAAGTGCATCATCTCGAGAGTCGTACCGCCTCTGACAAGGTAGACCGAATCGCCATCCATATCGGCGATCAGCCAGGTATTCGCGCCACCTTCGATCGCATCCGCTCGAGCGCGTGCCTGGAGCACCACGAACGAATTGCGTGCCCCTCGAACCGCAAACCGCCCCCGTGCATTCCGGTAGGACACCAGAGCAATGCTCGTCAGGATGCTCCCGACGACCAGCACGATGACCAACTCGATGACAGTAAAGCCTCGAGGGCGACGGTTCATTTCCACTCCGATCGGGACGCGCGCACAGCAGTCCGCATTAGGTGAGACCAAGTTCCGTGCCAGGCGGCGCGTCCAATATCTGCGCCACTCAATGGCGGCGTAAAGGCCGATGTCAAGCACTTATTGCCCCCTGGCGGCAAGAAGTTGGTGGCGCGGTCCGAGTTCTCCGATGGGCCTGCGGCGAGCGACTCCGGAGCACCTCCGGTGTCGGCCTACGAGCCCGGTCGGAACGGGCCGATCCACTCCGATCCCCCCAACGCCACGGGTCGGTCCAGCACGCCCGCGGCACCCTCGAGTGCGAGAAGAGCCCAGCACGCCGACCCCTCGATACGGGTCCCGGAGGCCAGATCGGCGCCTCCGCCCGCCCTGACGAGGCCCGTAACCTCCGCCCCGTTTTCGAGGCGCAGCGTGCCACCCGCGAGCAAGAGGCCATAGAAGCGCGTCGAGTCCGTCAGGGTGAGGTCACCCTGAACGACCACGATCCCCTGCCCCTGCCCTCCTTCGACGACGAGATCACCGTCGGTGGCCTTCGTCACGAAGTAACCTCCACACGGACTCCGGGGGGCACGGGGATCCCCCCAGTTCCATGCCACGCCCACATCACAGCCTCCCGTGCCTTCGACCGGTTCCGGCGTGCCCCTTCCGGAGACACGGTCCGTGATGAGCGACAGGAGCCGGGTCGCCCCCAACCGGCCGAGGCTCGGCTCACTCCGCGAGCTATCCGTCCGAAATCGGTAGACGGCAGGAAGCCGTCCCGAGGGCAGGACCGAGTCGAGCGCCGGATACCACGAAGCGCATGCTCCCGGCAGCAACGGAGAGGTCACCGCTGTCATGCCGGCACCGTCGACCCGACCGTCCAGCCGGAGCGCCACGCCCTCCTTAACTTGCAACACCGCTCGCGTGTTGGCGAGATGCCCCAGAGGATCCAGCATCCACACGGTCCGACCCAGGCGAACGACCGCAGGGCCCTCCGTCGCTCGGCCGACGCTTTCGAGAAGCCAGACCTCACGAGAGAGGCGATCGAGCGTGGCGGCGAAGGTGGCGCCGTCGAGAGCCCGCGAAACGACGGGCTGCCGACCCCAGAGAGCCACGCCTCCCGCCCCTGCGGGGACGGGACCGGACATCGCGTCCCGGACCCCCGCCCGCGCGGCCGCCCCGGCCCGCAGGATTCGCCGATCGGCCAGCGAGGCCGTCAGCTCGAGACGAGCGAGCGATAGTGCCCCCTGGGCCAGGGCGAGGAGCGCGAGGAGCAGAAGGATCGCGACCACCAGCGCGGCCCCCCGGCGACCACCGTGACTACCAGCTCGGATCATCGGTGCTCCGCCTCCAGAGCGTCTGGCGCCACCATCGCGCAGGGCCACCTTCGGACCCCGAAACCGACAGGACGACCTCGACGCCGGTCGAGTCCCGAATGAAGCGACTGGGTGGCGTGAGAAGCACCTCCGGCGTGAGCGGTTGACGGCCGGCGGCCCCCCGGCGATACCGCAAGGCCTGGCCGGAGAGATGGTACGAGCCATGCTCGAAGACACGGGCCAGAACCACGCCCACCGGTGGATCCCGGTCGAGGCGCCACCGCTGGACCGCCACACCCGGCGCCGCGGGGCAGCCGTCTCGCGCCGGACCCGCCGCCTCCAGGGACCTCGCCGCCCACCTCCCACGCTCGTCCATGAGCAGGACCGAGTCCTTGCTGGGAGCGGGCGCCCGGATTCCCTCGTACGCGACCAGAATCTCCGTCGACGACGGACGGGACGGGCAGACGCCGCCCAGTCCCCTGAAGGAGCGCAGGCCCACGGAGTCGCCTGCGTCGGCCACCCAGTCCCGTCCCGGTCGTCCCCTATGGAGCTCTCCGGCGACGAGGTCCCGCACGATCCTCACCGCCGCGAGGGCCTCGGCCCGCTCCGTGAGACGAAGCTGCACTTCCCTTTGGCGCGCCAGGACCACGAGGCCGAGCTGCACCACCAGCAATCCGGTCAGGAGAGCCACCAAGGCCTCCACCACCGAGACACCGCCCCGCCTCCGTCTCACCGGGTCACCGAAGGCGCGGCACGCCACCCGAAACGTCCACCAAAGGCCCGAAGGCGCGGGACACGTATCGGATTCGCACTGATCCATCGGAGGCAAGGGCCCAGGACGTGGCTCCTTCTTCCCCATCGCGAACCCCGGGGCCGGAGAAGGCTCCCCGTTCGAGCGAATCGAGGACGCTCTCCGTCTCGAGCACACCCCGCTCCACGGCTTCAGCGCGGGTGAGCGTGCGACTCGCGAGAAGAAGCGTTCCGACCGCGCCCAGGATGCCGACCTCGAGGACCAGAAGGGCCACGACGACCTCCACCAACGTGAATCCGGCCCTCATCGTCTGCGCACTCGTCCGTAGCCCGACACGATCAACGCCGTCTCCTCCCGACCCCGGTGGAATTCCAGGGTGACGCTCGCCACTCTTCCCACGCCGAGCCCGTCGTAGCGGACATCCGCGGAGGTACGGCCTCCCCCCAGAGTGACGGCAACGGAGTAGTCCCGTTGCACCTCGACCGTCCCGAGAACCGTGTCCGAGGACTCGGACCAGGCCCTCCACGGCCCGGCCCGCACGTGGACCGTGCTCCCTCCCCTCAGGAGGGCGTCGACCCGTGCCCGCGCGAAGAGACCCGCCATCGCCTCCCGGGCCGCCACCACGGCCATCCGGTCACGGAAGTTGCGTGCCGGGGAGAGCAGCACGAGACACGTCGTGCTCGAAAGGACCAGCACGAGGCCCAGCTCGATGAGGGTGTATCCGCGGCGCATGGTGAAGCATGCGTCCACGCGTGGGTCAGGCGAATAGCGGGTTGACGCACGACCTCGGGGCCGGGTATACGTGGCATGGCGGTCCGACTCCTCCGACCGCACCCATCACCGAGACAGGACGCCTTGATCGCGGAACAGAGAGTGCGATTGCGCCGAATCCTCCTGTTGGTCGTATGGGGGATGTCCGCGTTCTGGGCGTTCCGGAATATCGACCGTGGGTGGATTCCCCACGACGAGGGGACCCTGGCCCAGAGTGCCGAGCGCATCCTTGACGGTCAGCTTCCCCACCGAGACTTCGACGAGCTCTATACGGGCGGCCTGAGCGCTTTGAACGCGGTGGCCTTCGAGTTCCTCGGCATGGATCTCCTGACGCCGCGGCTCGTTCTGTTCGTGTTCTTCTTGGCGTGGGTACCGGCGGTCTTCTATGTCTGCTCGCGCTTCGCCACCCTACCTGTCTCGGCTCTCGCCACGCTGCTGGCCGTGAGCTGGAGCATCCCGAACTACCCGGCGGCCATGCCGTCGTGGTACAACCTCTTCTTCGCCACGTTCGGCCTCGCCGCCATCCTCAGATACCTGGAGAAACCCCGACGTCGCTGGCTCTTCCTGGCCGGCCTGGCCGGGGGGCTCTCCGTGCTGGTGAAGACCTCCGGACTCTTCTTCGTGGCGGCTGGCCTGCTCTTTCTGGCCTACCGGGAGCAGGAGGTGTCCGGCGATCCGGGCGGTGAGGCCCGCCCCGCCGCCGTGAGGGCGGGCCGGGGGTTCTCGATCCTCAGCTCCACGCTCCTCCTGATCTTCGCCGCGCTCCTGTCACGGCTGGTGACGAGTGAGGGAGCCGGCGCGGCAGCCGTGCTCCGGTTCATCGTGCCGCTGGGCGCCACGGCGGGGTTCCTCATCTGGTCGGAGTGGAACGCGGCCGCAAGGCTGAGCACCGTGGTGCGACTCCGGAATCTGATGCGTTCGGGGCTTCCATTCCTTGCCGGCGTGCTCACTCCTCTGGCCGGCCTGGTGTCGATCTATGCGTACCAGGGGGCCCTGGGCGACCTTGCCCGGGGCCTGTTCACGATGCCCGTACGGCGCCTCCAATACGCGGCCTACACGCCGCCCGGCTTCACGACGCTGTGGGTGGCGCTACCGCTCCTGGTCGTGCTGTTCCTGGACCGCATTCCGTCCGTGCGGTTTCGGTGGGCCGCGGCCGCCGTCGTGGTTCTGGCTGGAGCGCTCGTGGCCGTCTCCCCCTCGGGACCTCGGACCTTTCCCTTCATGTGGAGCGTTCTGAACGCCGTGGGCCCTCTCGTGGCATTGGGCGGATCGGCCTGGCTCGTGGTCCACCAGATTCCGAGCCGCGATTCCCTTCGAAGCCAGCGTACGCTCGCCGCGGTCGCGGTCGCCGGGGGGGCGATGCTGATCCAGTTCCCGTTCTCGGGCCCCATCTATCTCTTCTACGCCCTGCCAGCGCTCCTCCCGGCCGCCCTGGCGTTGACGGGGCGGGAGCCGATCTCGCGCCGTCCGGTCGCCGCCGCGGTGCTGGTGTTTCTACTCCTCTTCTCGGTCCGCTGGACGAACTCGGGGATCCTCTTCCACGAAGGACACCTTCCCTACGACCCCACGTCGGCGACGGCGCGACTCGACCTCCCGAGAGGCGGAGGCCTGCGCGTCTCCCCGGATCAGAAGGAGGAGTACGAGAAGCTGGTGGCCGCGATGCAGGAGCTCTCGACGTCACGCTACGCGTTCGCCACCCCGGACTTGCCCGAGGTCTACTTCCTCTCCGGCCTGCGCAACCCGACGCGCACGCTGTTCGACTTCTTCGACGAACCGGCAGGCCGCACCGGCCGGATCGTCCGCGCTCTCGACGCCCACCGCGTCGACGTCGTCGTCCTGAACCGCCGCCTACGATTCTCGGGGCCGCCACCGGACACGCTGTTGAAGGTCCTTCGGAAACGGTATCCGCGGGCCGCCGTCATCGGCGACTTCATCCTCCGGTGGCGGGGGCGAGGGGTCGGGGCCCCGACCACGGAGGGAACGCGGGAGGAAGCCACCCGGTAGGGCGGCCGCGCCTCTCTACTCGATCCCGTATTCCTGGATCTTGTAGCGGAGGGCCCGCGGGGACAGGTCGAGGAGCTCCGCGGCCTGGGTCTTGTTTCCTCCGGTCCGATCGAGAGCCAGCTCGATCAGGTGCTTCTCCAGTCGAGCCCCTTGCCGCTTGACCGAGAGATCGTCTCCGTCGACGGAAAGACCCGCGCCCTCCGGAGCGGGTCGGCGGACCGCCTCGGGCAGGTCCTTCAGGGTGAGCGTGGGGCCCTCCGTCAAGACGAGCGCCCGTTCCAGCACGTTCTCCAACTCCCTGATGTTGCCGGGCCACGCGTAGTCGAGGAGCACCTCCATCGCCTCGGGCTCGATGCCTTCCACGGTGATGCCGAGGCGCCCCGACTGCACGTCGAGAATGTGCTTGGTCAACTCCGGGATCTCTTCCTTCCGATGGCGGAGCTGAGGCAGGTGGATGGGAACCACGGCCAATCGGTAGTAGAGGTCCTGGCGAAACTCGCCGAGCTCCACCTTCTCCTCGAGGTCCTGGTTCGTAGCGGATATGATCCGGACATCGAAGATGTTCGTCTCCGTCGATCCGAGCCTACGGATCTCCCCTTCCTGCAGCGCACGCAGCAGCTTCACCTGGAGGGACACGGGCAGCTCGCCCACCTCGTCGAGGAAGAGCGACCCGCCGTGAGCGGCCTCGAAGAGCCCGGCCTTGTCGCGGTCCGCACCGGTGAACGCCCCACGCACGACGCCGAAGAACTCGGACTCGAGGAGCTGCTCGGGGATGCCACCACAGTTCACTGGCACGAACGGGCCATCGGCACGCAGACTCTCGTTGTGGATGAGCCTCGCAATCAGCTCCTTCCCCGTACCGCTGGCTCCGGTCACCAGGACGGGTGAGGTGTGACGAGCCACCTTGTCCACGACATGCAGCGCACGACGCATGGCGGCCGAGCCGGCCACGATCTCGCCGAAGCGCCGGTCCACCCGCACCTCCTGCCGCAGCCTGCCGACCTCTCGCCGCAGCTGCTCCCGCTCCTCGGCCTTCCTCACGGTCAGAAGGACCTCGTCAGCCCCGAACGGTTTTGGCAGGTAGTCGTACGCTCCCTTCTTCATCGCCTCGACGGCGAGGTCGAGGCTCCCGTACGCGGTCATCACGAGGACGAGCGCCTCACCACCCTCGGCCCGGTACCGGTCGAGGAACTCGAGCCCACCGAGCCTGGGCATCCTCACATCGCACAGGATGATGTCGGGGGCCTGTTCCGTCGCAACGGCGAGACCAGCCTCGCCGTCCTCCGCCTGGAGCACCTCGTAGCCACCGTCGGACAGGATGAGTCCGAGCGACTTCCTCAGGCCGGAGTCGTCGTCGATGACCAGGATTCTCACGAGCGCACCTCCACCTCGTCCAGGAAGGCGGCGATCTGGTCCTCTGCGGCCTCCTCGGAAGCACCCGGCAGGCGGATGACGAAACGTGCGCCGAGGCCCTCGGGTCCGGCGGTCGCCTCGATCCGTCCACCCATCCCTTCCACCAGCCTGGCGCAGATGGACAGACCGAGTCCGGTTCCCATTCCGGGCTCCTTGGTCGTATAGAAGGGGTCGAAGACCAGGTCCAGGTCCGTCTCCGGGATGCCGGGGCCATTGTCCCACACTTCGATCACGGCGACCCGACGCGCTGTGAAGACCGGGTCGATCCCGCCCCGTCCCTTGTCCTGGGAAACCCGACGCCGATGCATGTAGTTGATGCCCGGGGGATCCCCCGCGCGCCGTCTCGGGAGCCTGGCCACGCCGCCCTCTTCGAAGGACAGCCGCACGGTGATGCTCGGACGCTCCACACCCTCCAGGGCGTCCAGCGCGTTCAGAAACAGGTTCACGAGGACCTGTTCCAGACGGTGGGGATGCATCACGACACCGGGCACATCGTCCTCGACGATCCACTCGTGCTCGACGTCATCCAGCTTGCCCTGGTTGTCGAGCAACTCACGGACGTGGCTGAGCACGTCGGCGGGTTGGACCAGAGCCAATTGCATCTCCTTGGGACGCGCATAATCCAGCAGGCTCCGCACGATGCGGTCGATGCGGCGAGCCTCGTCGCGGATCGAGGAGAGCACGTCGGTCAGGCCCTCGACCCCCTCCGCTCGGGACCTCGCCACGTCCGCGAACGCCATGATGGCCCCGAGAGGATTGCCCACCTCGTGGGCGATCCCCGCGGCCAGAGTACCGACGGATGCGAGTCGCGCCGCATGGACCACCTGGTCGCGAGCTTCGATGAGATCCTGGTTCGTTCGATCGAGGGACTCGACGTTCTCCGCCAGAAGCTCCTGGTCCGCGATGAGCCGATCGGCCATGGCGTTCACGCTGTCGCGCACCTGTTGGAGCTCGAGGCTGTCGGACGGACCGATGCGATGGTGGTAGTCGCCGTCCGCGATTCGCCGTGCATCGGCCGCCAACGCTTCCATGGGCCGAACGAGGCGCCTCCGGATGAACTCGCTTCCGAACACGAAGAGCACGCCGAGGTCCGCCACCACGAGCACGACGATGAAGAGCACACCCTGGGTCGGCGAGCTGAGAACGGGAAGCAGGATGACGAGGCCGAGCCCGGCCAACAGAACAGCGCCGCCGAACAGAACGGCGAATGCGAAGAGGAGATCGCGGCGCAGGGGCGAAGGGGCGGCCATAGCTTGGAACCTCGTCGGGATCACCGAGCCCCCGGCCGCGAATCGAACGCGGCCGGTGGTGCGCGAAGGAGCGCTCGGGGGCGCGTCCCTCCGGACGTCAAAGGTGGGTGGGCCGACGGTCCGACGGCAAGGCGCCGGACGACACGTGTTGTCGAATCCGCGTCAATAGCGGCTGCACTGCACCACACTGGGCACGGTGGCGGGCGCGAGCTGGGCCGCGCGGCCATGGTAGATGGCGCACGACTGTCCGGGTACGCCCGCATGCACGGCGGAGGCCGACCAGCCCGTATTCGTCGCTTCGCCGATGGTGATCGTCACACCTTCGCTGTTGACGAACGCGAGCTCGGTGGTGTTGGACCCGTAGGAGTAGTTCTCGTTGTAGTACATCTCCTCGATGCTGGCCAGGTTCTTCAGGTCGGACTTCGCCGTGGCTATAAAGGCGCGCTCGCGCGTCGAGGAGAACTTCGGAATGGCGATAGCGGCGAGGATGCCGATGATCACGACGACGATCAAGAGCTCGATCAGCGTGAAGCCGTCTCGTTTCACGTTGGCGTCCATCGGCCACCTCGTGGAGTCACCCTGGGGAGCACTGGTGTCTGGGGGGAAGCGGCGGGTGGGGCGGAGCCGAGCTTGGATCGGCTTCGGCCCGCCCCACGGGCCGCGGACCTACGCCCGCGAGGAGCGGGAGGGAGACTGCGTTAGCTCGTGCACTTCATCTCGCCCGGCAACGTCGGGGTCGTCGGGGAGGTCGGAGCGGTAGCCGTGCCGTAGTAGATGGCGCAGCCCTGCGCGGAGCCGAGGGCCGAGTGCGTGGCGCTGGCGTCCCAACCGGACGTCGTGGCACCGATGGCGACGTTCACGCCCTCGGAGTTCGAGAAGGCGAGCGTCGTGGTGTTGGTGGTGTAGCTGTAGTTATCCGCGTAGTAGATCTCTTCCTGGCTGGCCAGGTTCTTGAGATCGGACTTCATGGCGGCGAAATACGCCTTTTCCCGCGTCGCCGAGAACTTCGGAATGGCGATGGCCGCCAGGATTCCGATGATCACGACCACGATCAGGAGCTCGATGAGGGTAAAACCCTTGTTGTCCCGCATGATCTCCACTCCTCGTGGAATATGGAACTGAGCACTTCAACGGGTTGTTCATGGTGCAAGCCTGGGTCCACAACCGGGACCTCATCCAATAACTGAGTGTATATCAATGACTTACAGAGTATTCCACAGTACACGCCTCAGACCCGAGCGCGGGTAGGCTCTGGGATTCTGCAAGGCACTCTCCCGTTTCACCACAGTCCCGGGAACCCCTGGGGCTCAACGAGATGAGGTGGCCGGGGCGTCCAGAAGCGCCTTTCTCAGGGAGTCGACCCGTTCCACGGCTCCACGGCTCATGGCCCGGGCCCTGACCACGGCCGAATCGAACGCGACGCGGGCCGCCGCCGTGTCTCCACGGTGCCACTCCAGGAAGCCCAGAGACTCCCACTGCTGCCAGTAGTCCCCCTCACCGCGGGCGATCGCTTGCTTGCGCGCCTCGCTCGCCTCTACCCACCGGCCCTCTTTGGCGTACGCCCACGCCAGGAGGTGATAGCACACCGAGTCGTCCTTCCCGAGAGCGATCGCGACCTTGCACCACCGCTCCGTTTCCCGGGGATCTCCCACTTCGGAGGCGATGACGGCCAGGTTGCCCGGAGCGATGGCTATGCTCGGATCCTCCTGCCAGGCCAGAAGCAGAAGGCCCTTGGCGGAGTGATAGTCCTCCAGGGCCATGAGCTTCCGGGCGATCGACGTGAGAAGCTGGTAGTGGGTGCCGAGGATGTTGATGGCCACGCGGTAGGAGACGAGGGCGCGATGGACCTGGCCTTTGTCCATGTACAGATCCCCGATCACCCACTGGGACCGACCGGACTGAGGGTAGTCCCCGATCATGGTACCGAAGACCGTCAGGTTGTCCTTCCAAGTCGGTGTCCGCATCCAGGAACGCCACCCGAGAAGCGTCAGGCACGCCACGGCCCCGAGGGGAACCAGACGCGGCCGGACGCGGGCGAATCGCACGACCATCCATCCGGTGGCCGCGGCCAGCCCCACGGATGGGAGGTACAGGGTGCGCTCGGCGAGGAGAACGCCCGTCATGAACACGACGTTGGCCACCGGCGAGATCGTCACGATGAACCACACCACCCCGAACGAGGCCGCCCTTCCGCTGTCACGTCCACGCTTCATCTCCGGATGCCGCCAGGCCACGAGCGCCATCGCCAGAATGGAGAGCGCGAGCACGATCCCGGCCACGCTCTGGGCGGTCCAGCCCAGAGCGATCGGGATGACGTTGGGAGAGTAGTCCGCCGAGAGATCGAGGGGGAACACCCAGAGCCGCACGTAGTTGGCCCAAACGTCTGCCAACGTCCAGATCCTGGGGACCTCCTTCAGCAGATCCGCGCCGAGCGGCCCATACGGATGGGCGATGCTGCCCAGGATGTCGATACGGGCCACCAGGAGCCCTCCGGCCACCACCACGAGCGCCAGATAGAGGCGCCATCGCTCACGCACGTACGCCGCCAACTCCGTGAACCCGAGGCGCCGGCGGGCAGCATCCAAGAGGAAGATCGCCCCCGGCAGGGTGACCGCACTCTCCTTGGCACCGAACGCCAGCCCGTACAAAGCCGCGATGAGGAGCGCCCGTGGCCATCTCGTCGTGGTCGGTCCACGCACGTGGACCAAGCAGGCCCACAGGAACAGGAACGCCGAGGCGATCTCGGCAATGCCGATGACATTGGAGACCGCCTCCACGTGCATGGGATGCACCGCGAAAACCAGCCCCCCCACGAAGGCGGCCGGCAGAGACATCAGCTCGGCGAGAAGCAGAACGACCAGGACCGACACCCCGGCGTGGCCCAACACGTTCGCCACGTGATAGAGGGTCGGATTCTCTCCGGATATGGCGTATTGCAGCCCGAGATACAGCGTGGTGACCGGCCGCCAGAGCCCGAGCTCGCTCCCGAACTCTCCCGGCCAATACGGCTCGACCAGGGCCTTCGGGAGCGTGCCGAGCGCATGGACCCCCGTGTTCTCCGTGATGATGTGCAGGTCGTCGTAGGCGAAATCGTTCAGGATCGAGTTCGCGTACACGAGCGTGGCCACGGCGGCCACGAGGACACATGCGCTGCGTACGCTCCCGAGGGGAGACTCGAAGATCTTCATACGCGTCAGAAAGGCGTCGACGAAATGGAGCGATCCCCGTCGGGGGCTCCAGGGCTGCCGGCTTCCCTGGGAAGCCGCTCGGCACGAGCCCGGGCCGACGCGGCTTGCCCGGGCCTGTGTAGCGCGGTCAGGAGGTCCGCCAGGCGCTCCCAGTCGCGACGAGACGAGGGATCCTGGGCCAGCGCCGCCCGCCGGGCCCGTGTGGCCGCCTCCAGATCCCCCTTGCCGATGTACGCCTCGGACACGGCGGCCCAGAGCCCCCGATCCGACCCCGCCAGAGCGAGCCCGCGCATCGCCACGAGGAAGCCGTCGTGAGCCCTCCCGCGCCTGATGAGCTGCTCAGCGAGCACCTGGTACGCCGTCGGCTCCGTCGGTCGCTCCGCGATGGCCGAGCGCAGAAGCTCTCCGGCCCGATCGAACTCCCGCTGACGCCCGTAGAAATCGGCCACTTCGACCTTCAGTGCGTAGTGGTGTGGCGCCAGTCGGAGGGCCATCTCGTACTCCTTCGCCGCCTCCTCCGGACGGCCCACCCGGCGCAGGCCGTTGGCCCGCGCCCGGAACGACAGATAGGACTCGGGGTGCTCCCTGGCGAGCGTGTCGAACACGACGTACGAACTCATCCAGGTGGGGTTCCGGTCCACCGTTCGGATGAACAGCGCCAGCCCCGCCAGCACCCCCACGGTGCCGAGGAACCAGCGCTCCCGAGCCGGCGCGGACGCCGGGACGAGCGTCACGACCCCGGCGAGCGCGAACGCCGCGCCGACCGAAGGGAGGTACAACGTGCGCTCGGCCAGCAGGATGCCGGTCGGCACCAGCAGGTCACAGACGGGGAGCACGGCAACGCCGAACCAGAGAAGCCCGAGGGAGATCGCGGGCGCCCTCTTGCGGGCCCACCAGGTCGAGAGCCCGGCGGCGAGCACCACGGCCCCCCCGAGCCAGACGTCCAGCGACAGTGAAGTCGCAGGAAGGAGCACGGCCGGGGCGTAGTCCGCGCTGAGGACGCGCGGGAACACCATCAGGCGCAGGTACTCGGGCCAGAGGGTGAAGGAGGTCAGGACCCGTTCCGTCGGAGTGAGCTGCAGGAGCGAAGGCGCGGGCACCTCACCGACGACGGTTCCCAGCACGGACCAGCGGAGCAGCAGATATCCTCCCAGCATACCGGCGAGCCCGACGTAGACGGGCATCTCGCGCAGGAGTCGCCGGCCGAGGGGCTTCTCGCTCGGCCGGAAGAGCTCGAGGAGCACCAGCAGGCCCGGCAGGGTCACCGCGATCTCCTTGAAGCCAAGGCCCAGCAGGTACAGAACCGCCAGCCCCGCGAGCCGAAGGGCATGTTTGCCGCCCGTCCATTCGGCGCCGTCCAGATAGAGGAGGCAGGCGAGCAGAACGGCGATGGCCGCCCAGAGCTCCGACTGCCCGACCACGTTGGCGACCGCCTCCACGTGGACGGGATGGACCGCGAAGAGAAGCGCGCCGGCGAACGCGCCGGGAAGCGACACGAAACGCAGGAGGAGCGCCAGCACCAGGAGTGAGGCCGCGGCATTCAGGGCCACGTTCACAGCGTGGAAGGCGACATGGCCGCCCGAAGAGAGCCGCCACTCGGCCGCGAAGGCCGCGAGCGTGAGTGGGCGGTAGAGCCCCGTCCCCTTGGATGCCTCTTGCCAGTATGGCCCCAGGAAGGCCCGGCTCCACTCGGCGTGGGTGACGACGGGGTTGTGCACGATGATCCCGTTGTCGTCGTACGCGAAGCCGTTGCCAAGCGAATTGAGAAAGGCCGCGACCGCCACGAACAGGACCATCCCGCGGGCGCGGGTGAGCGTCATCGGCCTTCCGGGTCCGGGGACAACCGGTCCGGTGTGGCGTAGAGGGGGAGCTTCTTCGGCTCCCAGTGGGGCGCCGGGGAGGAAAGGACGTTGTACTTCACGATCGACCAGAGGGCGGCGACACCATCGCGCCATCCGATCTTCTTGCCCTCGGCGTAGGATCGGCCGTCATAGCTCACGGGAAGCTCGTAGATCTTGGCGCCCGTCTGAGCGAGCCGGGCCGTCAGCTCCGGCTCGATTCCGAATCGATCCGCAGAGAGCGGCAGGGACTGCAGCAACTCTCTCCGCACCATCTTGTAGCACGTCTCCATGTCGGTCAGGTTCACGTCGGTGAACATGTTGGACAGGAGCGTGAGAAGGCGATTCCCGACCGAGTGCCAGAAGAAGAGGACCCGATGGGGTCCGCCGAGGAAGCGGGACCCGTAGACCGCGTCGGCCTTGCCCTCCAGAATCGGCCCCAGCAGCAGCGGAAGCTCGCGCGGATCGTACTCGAGGTCGGCATCCTGGACCACCACCACGTCACCGGTTGCCTTCGCGAACCCGGTGCGCAGGGCCGCTCCCTTGCCCGCATTCTTCTCGTGGAAGACGAGTTGATCGATGAGGCCCTCTTCCTCCAGCCGGGTCAGGAGGTCCCTCGTCCCGTCGGTGGAACCGTCGTCCACGACAATGACCTCGAGACGGAGGGGAACGGAGCGCACTCGTTCGAGGAGGGCTCTCGCCGTGTTCACCTCGTTGTAGCACGGGATCACCACGGAGAGGACGACGCGGTCCCAGGGAAGGTCCTCGGACGCGGTACGTGCGGGGGCGTTCGAACGAGCTTGACGTCGATCAGCGTCGGACATGGTTCACAAGCCTGCTTGGGGGTTGCGGGAGGCCGCGCCGGAGCGCATGCGTCACTCTGCGATCCCGTACCGGTTCAGCTTCCGGTACAGGGTGGAAGGATCGATGCCCAGAACCTCCGCGGCCCGGGTCTTGTTGCCGCCCTCCGCCTGGAGGACCCACTGGATGTAGGCCTGCTCGATCAGCTCCATGGTCGGATTGGGCGGAAGCTCCGGATCCACGAGGCGCTCCGGTAGAGGCTCCCGAACGCGTTGCGGCAAGGTGTCCGCGGACAAGATCTGCCCGCGGCCCACGACCGCCGCATGCTCCAGGGCGTTCTCGAGCTCGCGCACGTTCCCGGGCCAATCGTACCGGGTCAGGATCTCCAGCGCCTCCTCCGAAAGCTCGCGCGGCACCTCTCCGTCCTGCCGCCCGCCCAGACGTTCGAGGAAGTAGCCAGCGAGCAGCGGGATGTCGTCACGGCGATCGCGAAGCGGCGGGAGCCGAAGCTGGATGACGTTGAGTCGGTAGTAAAGATCGCTTCGAAACGCGCCCCTCCGTATCTCGTCTTCCAGTTCGCGGTTCGATGCGGCGATGATGCGCACGTCGACAGGGATCGCCTCGGTCGACCCCACCGGAATGACCTCGCGCTCCTGGATCGCTCGCAGGAGCTTGACCTGGGTCGCGGGGCTCATCTCGGCGATCTCGTCGAGGAAGAACGTTCCCCCCGCGGCGGCGACGAGCAGTCCGTCCTTGTCGCGCACGGCGCCGGTGAAGGATCCCTTCACGTGGCCGAAGAGCTCACTCTCCAGGAGGCTCTCGGGAAGCGCGCCGCAGTTGATCGAGAAGAAGGGACGGTCCGAGCGCTCCGAGAGCTGGTGGATATACCGGGCGACCACCTCCTTCCCGGTCCCGCTCTCGCCGGAGATGAGCACCGTCGAGTCGGTAGGCGCTACGGTCTCGGCCAGCTTCAGCACGTCGAGGAACGGCCGGCTGCTGCCGATCGGACGGCCCGACCTGGATCGGTCGCGCCGGCGGATCTCCTTCTTGAGCTGTTTGTTCTCGACCTTGAGTCGACGGGCCTCGGCGGCGCGGCGGCAAATGGCCAGAAGCTCGTCGTTGGCGAACGGCTTCTGCAGGTAGTAGTAGGCCCCCTCGTTCACCGCCCGCATCGCGGATTGGAGCGAGGCCTGGGCGGTCATGAGGACCACGGGTACCTCCGGATCGACCTCTCTGGCCCGAGCGAGCACTTCCAGGCCACCGGCTCCCGGCATTCGAATGTCGGTCAGCACGATGTCCGGCGGCTCTTCCTCCAACGCGGTCAGCGCCGCCTTGCCGGAGTTGACCGCCGCGACGTTCCACCCCTCGCCCCTGAAGAGGATCTCGAGCGTACCCAGAATCCCCGTCTCGTCGTCGACGATCAGGATCTTCAGCTTGTCCGTCACGGCTCCTCTCCCTCCAGGTCCCCGTCTGCACCGGGGAGATAGATCAAGAAATCGGCCCCGCCGTCCGTCGCTCGATCGACGAAGATCGCTCCACCGTGGGCCTCGACCGCCCGGTGCACCACGGCCAGCCCCAGGCCACTGCCCCCTTCCCTCGTCGTGAAGAAGGGGTCGAAGATGCGCTCTGCGGTCTCGGGCTCCACGCCCGGACCGCTGTCCCGCACACGCAGTGCGACCGGCCTCGGAATGCGGGTCCCCCTGGGATTCGACTGCTGCGCCAGCTCCTCCACGGAGACATCGACCCGTCCGCCCGCGCCGGCGAACTGCACCCCGTTGAGGATCAGGTTGAACGCGGCCCTGTGAAGGAGGTCGCGGTCACCCCGCACCCGGACCGGACGGTCGAGCCCATCGCACACCACATCGACCTCTTCCGCCTCCGGGTGCTGCCGGGCCAACGACACGCAATCGCGCACGATGGCGCACAGGTCGATCTCCTCGCGGGAGACCAGCTTCAGACCGGAGTACTCGAGGAACTCCGAAAGGAGACGGCTCAGGCGGTCGGACTCGTCGAGGACCAGACGCTCCAACGTCTCGCGATCTTGCTGGGAAAGCGAGGATCGCGTCAGCTGCTCCACGGCGCTGCGAATGGATGCCAGGGGGTTCTTGATCTCGTGCGCGAGCGACGCGGACAGCTCGGCCACGGCCTCCAGGCGTTCGGCTCGTCGGTGGAGCGTTTCCAAGCGCTCCACGTCGGTGACGTCCTGGAAGATGGCCGTCGCCGAGGGAGGGGTGCCCTCCTTTCGCTCGAGCACGGTGGTGCTGATGCCGATGAGGCGCTCCTGACCGCCTCTGGTGACGACCGTCCGGAACCGCTCGACCGAGCGGCGCTCCCGGAGGGAGCGCTCGAGCATGCCCCCGAGGCCCGGAGCGACACGATCCACCTCTTCGACCACCCGGCGACCCATCCACTGCGGCACCGGCATGTCGAGGAGGAACTCGGCGGCCGGGTTCGCATAGGCGAGTCGACCGTCGGGATCCACCGTCAGGACCCCGGTAGCCAGGTTGGCGAGGATGTCCCCGGTGTCGAGGCGGAGCTGTCTCAGCTCGGACTCCACCGCTCCCAGTGCCAGACCCGCGCGGCGGAGACGATCGCCGAGCAGCCCGGTGATGAGCGCCACCACCGTGAAGAGGCCGAGTTGGAGTGCCACATCGAGATGGAACGCCCCCTGGTATCCCCACACCAGATCGGCCAGGTACACCATGCTGGCCAGCGCGCCGAGCAGCACCCCCCCCGGGAGCGGCAGAAGGAGGGCTCCTGAGCTGATCACCAGGATGTAGACGGGCGCGAAGTTGCTGTCCGGTCCCCCGGTGACGTGGACGATCCCCGTCACGAGGAGAACGTCCAGGATCACTTGTCCGTAGAGGAAATTCTCGCTCGGCTGGCGCTCGCGCAGATGGGTGTGCCAGAAGGACAGGGCCGTCACGGCGAGCGCGACGAGGAACATCACCGTCACCAGCTGGCTGTCCTCGGACCGCACGTCGCCCCACTCCAGGAGCATGCCCACGAGGATGCCGGTGACCAGCACGAGGCGGCCCAGGTAGAGCCACCGCAGGACGTCTCTGCGTCCAAAGAGTTGGCCCGAGTCGGGCGTCTGCACCGGAGAAGGGGTTGGGATGTCCACGGCCTCGCCAAACGGAAGGGTGGAGGACCCGATGGCCACCCTAAGAGTTCAGGACACGCTGCCTACCAGGATACAACGGCCTCTTTGCAATATGCAATTCCCTTGAAATTGCATATTGCGAGGTTCGCGGCTTCTGCGGTCGCTCAGACCTTCGTGGGTTTGAGGTGGCCGGTCGATCCGAGGAGGTCCCGAATCCGGCGCAGCTGGGTCTGCACGACCTCGAGGGCCTCCCGGGTCTCTCCTTCCTCGGCGTCCATGAGCAGCAGCTGGACCTCGGCGAGGGCCGACGTGAGGGGATTGTTCAGGTCGTGGCGCACCCGCGCGACCACAGCCAGGATCCGTTGGAGCTCGAATACCGCCTCGGGTACCGCATCGGGGTCGCGCGCGAACGCGACGACATCGTCGAGCTCCACGCGGGGCGCCAGCGACAAAACCCGCACGGATGGCGGATCGTCATCACCCACGGCCGCGAGGGCCCATCCGTACGCGGCGGTGGTGATCGGCCGGACCACGGAGAGAAGCTCGGCGGGTGTCACGCTCGACGTGTCCGCGAGGACGAGGCCCGGAGCGAGCTTGGTCCACTCCTCCAGGAACGAGGCAGGATCGAGGGCGGGCACGCCCCCCCCCAGAAGACCGACCAGGCGATCGCGGGAAGGCCCGGGAGGAGCCAAAACGTAGACGGGAAGGGAATCTGCCATGGTGCCCAATCATGAGGCCGGCGCCACCTGGCCGCAACGTGCCCGGGGCTCCACATTCAGTCCATGATCGATCGGAAACTTCTGGACGTGGCGCGTGGTGACCGCCCCGCGGACGTGCTCCTGGCTGGAGGGCGCGTGGTGAACGTGTTCTCCGGAACGGTCGAGAGGGCCGACGTCGCTCTGGCCGGTACGCGGATCGCCGGGGTCGGATCCGACTACCACGCTGAACGGACGGTCGAGCTCGATGGGGCCTGGGTGCTTCCCGGATTCATCGACGCCCACGTGCACATCGAGTCGAGCCTGGTGACGCCTCCCGAATTCGCCCGCGCGGTGCTGGCCAGGGGGACGACGACCGTCGTATCGGATCCCCACGAGATCGCGAACGTGCACGGAACGGCAGGCATTCGATTCATGCTCGACGCGAGCGAAGGCCTCCCACTCTCGGTCTTCGTGATGGCCAGCTCTTGTGTGCCGGCCACGAACATGAGCACCTCGGGTGCGTCTCTCGACGCCGACGCGCTGGCCGGGCTCCTGGACCATCCCCGGGTCCTGGGTCTCGCCGAGGTCATGAACTTTCCCGGAGTCATCCACGGACAGCCGGACGTGCTCGAGAAAATCGAGGCGTTCGCCGGCCGGCCGGTGGACGGGCACGCACCGGGGGTGCGCGGCCGGGCGCTCAACGCCTACGTGGCCGGGGGCCCCGCGTCGGATCACGAGTCCACCACGGCCGAAGAGGCCGAAGAGAAGCTCCGGCGGGGGATGTGGGTGTTTATCAGGGAAGCCACGAACGCCCGGAACCTGGATGCGCTGCTCCCCATGGTGACCCCCGCCAACGCGCGTCGGGTGGCGCTGTGCACGGACGACAGGCAGCCCCCCGATCTGCTCGACGAGGGCGGCATCGACTCCATGATCCGCAGGGCCGTGGCGGCTGGCATCACACCTGTCGAGGCGGTGCGTCTTGCGACGCTCAATCCGGCCGAATGCTTCGGGTTGCGCGACCGAGGCGCCGTGGCCCCGGGACGCCGCGCCGACCTGATCGTCGCCGACGACCTCGAACGGCTCGAGATCCGTGAGGTGTGGGCGGGCGGCGCCAAGGTCGCCGAAGCCGGTCGGGTGCTTCCGTGGGTGTCGTCTCCGGCACCGCCCGTGCCGGAGCCTTCGATGGCGGTCCGCCTCGAGGAGACGGCGTTCCGCATTCCCGCCCGGAAGGGAGACGTCCGGCTCATCGAGGCGGTACCCGACCAGCTCGTCACCGGACACCGGACCGTGCGACCCTCCGTGAAGGATGGCGAGGTCGTGGCCGACCCGTCCCGCGATCTGCTCAAGATCGCGGTCGTAGAACGCCACACCGGAAGCGGGCGTGTGGGGCTGGGCCTCGTGACCGGCCTGGGGCTGGCCCGTGGAGCGATGGCCGGGACGGTCGCCCACGACCACCACAACCTGATCGTCGTCGGGGCAGACGACGCCTCCATGCGCACGGCGGCCCTGGCCGTGGCGGAGGCTGGAGGAGGCCTGGCAGTGGCCGAAGGCACCGAGGTGCTCGCGCTCCTCCCGCTCCCGGTCGGAGGGCTCATGTCGTCGCTTCCCATCGAAGACGTACGGGCGCAGCTGGACGACGTGGTCTCCGCCGCTCGCAGGCTCGGCTCGACGCTCCACGATCCGTTCATGGCGATGTCGTTCCTGGGCCTCGAAGTCATTCCCCACCTGAAGATCACGGATCGCGGACTCATCGACGTGGACCGATTCCAGCCCGTCGCGCTGTGGGTGTGACCTCGAGGCGCACCCTCGGCGCGTTCCTCCTCGCGGCGACCTACCTGCCCCTCCATCTCCTCCTCGATCCGCGGGTGACGGGGCTGGCGGGGCGCGCCACGCGTGACGTCGCGGGCGCGGCCTGGGATGCAGGCGTATGGGGAACCGCGCTCGTCGTCGTGACCGCCGCACTCCTGGCGTGGGTGGTCCCGGAAGGCTCGACCCGTCCGTGGATCGAACGCTCCGCCCGGATGCTCGAGGGGCCGTCGCGCGGGCGATTCGCGCTGTGGACCGGAGTCGTGGCCTTCGTACTCTCGGCGGTGGTCGCCCGCGTACTCCTCGGGGGACTTCCTTCGTCGGTGGACGAGATGGTGCAGCTACTGCACGCGCAGGCGCTTCTCCACGGGTCCACCGCCCTTCCGCTGCCGGGCCCCGCCGCGGCGTGGATGGTCCAGAACAGCATCCCGACTCCGGCCGGACTCGCCTCGGTCTACCCCCCGATGCACACGCTCGCGCTCGCGGCGGGCTTGGCCGTGGGCGCCTCGTGGATCGTGGGCCCCGTGGCCACGGGCGTCACCGTGGGCGTGACGGCCCTCGTTTTCGAGCGGATCTTCGCCGAACGGAGGACCGCCCGTTTCGCCGGCGCCCTGACCGCCGTGAGTCCGTTCATAATCTTCCTGGGAGGGACGGACCTGAGCCACACGACCGCGGCGGCGCTGGCGGCGGCGACCGCCTGGTCCGCGCTTCGAGCGCGAGACGGCTCGGCCGCCTGGGCGTTCGCCTCTGGGGCCATCGTGGGCGCCTTCGTCTGCACCCGCCCATGGACGGGGGTGGTGCTGGCAACCGTGATGCTGGTCGTCGTGTGGGGCCCCGAGGCCCGCCGGCGCACGCCCCGCTGGCTCCTGGCGCGTGCGGGCCTGCTCCTACTGGGCGGGCTCCCGTTCGCCGCCTTCCTCTTCTGGTGGAACGCCCACCTGTTCGGGAGCCCGCTCCGCCTCGGTTACCTCGCGGCCTTCGGCCCTCTCCATGGCCTGGGCTTCCACACGGACCCCTGGGGCAACCTGTACGGCCCGGCCCAGGCGCTGGGCTACACGGGGGCCGACCTCGTGCAGCTGGGGACGCACCTGCTCGAGTCGCCCCTCCCCGCGCTCGCGGTCGTGGGACTCGCGCTCCTGCTGGTCCGGCGCCTGCCCTCCGGGACCGGCCTCCTGATCGGGTGGGCGTTCGGAGCCGTGGGCGCGAATGCGCTCTATTGGCACCATGGCATCCATATGGGCCCCAGGCTGCTCTACGAGTCCGCTCCGGCGTGGGCAGGCCTCTGGGCGGTCTCCATCGTCACGCTGAGCCGTGGCGCGAGCCGGCTGGGCCCTCGAGGCCGTCAGGCCGTGCTGTGGGCCGGCGCGCTCTCGCTCGCGGGTGGACTCCTGCTCGTTCCGGGACGGGCATCGTCGTACCGGGTCACCGCGGCCGAACGGACGGCGGCGCGCCTCCCCTCCCCACCGGGTCCGGGGCCCTCCCTGGTCTTCGTCCACGGAAGCTGGCCGTCCAGAGTCTCCGCGCGGCTCGTCGCCGACGGCATGCGTCGTGACTCCGTGGAGACGGCCCTGCGCCGCAACGATCTCTGCTCCGTTTCCCACTACGCGACCTGGCGGGGCGGTGGGCGGACCGGGCCGATGCCCCCGCTCGATCTGGAGGCCCGTCCCGGCTCGCCCACGGGCCTCGAGCGGCTCACACTCTCGCCAGGCGACGTGATCCTGGTCGCTCCCGGGCAGGCGTTCGGAAGCCGCTGTGTGCGAGAGGCCACGTCCGATCACGAGGGGACGATCGAGCTCGACCCGCTTCTCTGGCAGGCGCCGCCGAGCGAGGAGGCTTCCCTCGTGATCGCGCGCGACCTCGGGCCGGAGACCAACGAGATGCTCCGTTCCCGGTTGCCCGGGCGCACCGCGTACGTCTACGTCGCGGGAGCGCCGGGAGAGCCTCAGCGTCTGATGCCCTACGCCGAGGGAATGCGCCGGTTGTGGGGCGAAGAGGAGCCCGAGGGAACCCCCTGACGGAACCGGTGCGCCGAGCCGGAGACCGTCTCCGGGACGCGGGCAGAAACGGGGCGACGGCCCGTCAACGCGCCGTCGGGACCTCCAAGACCTGGCCCGCGTAGATCCGGGATCCCTTGAGGCCGTTGATCTGCTTCAGTTGCGTGACCGTCGTGCCGTAGCTGTGGGCGATGGTCCAGAGGGAATCGCCGGAACGAACCTTGTAGCTCGCAGCGGCGAGGACCGCCTGATCGGTTTCGGCGCTCTGTGTCGCCTGAACCGTGCTCACGTACGTCGCATATCGCTTACTGAAGACGGCCACGTGATAGTGGGGCGGGTAACGCTCCCGGGTCGCCTCCACGATGCCGGCCCCCTCCAACTGGAGGAGCACCTTCTCCAGCCACCGCCGGCAGGTTCGGCTGGAGCTGTGTCTCAGATCTGCCGCCATTCCCGTCGGGTGCACCGACCGATTCGAGGCGTTGCGGGGCTGGCGGCTGGTCGGCCGGGTCAGGCTCGTGACCACGAGCCTCCTCCCGCACGATGCCCTGTACTGCGCCGAGAGACGACGAAGGAAGAGCGCCAGCTCCGGCCGTGCATACGGATAGGATACGCCGTGCAGCTCGAGATCCGCGTTGGGACGCACCCGGACGAGCCAGCCCTCGGCCACGAAGTGACGCAGCTGTTTGGCGGTCCGGATGAACGTGTAGTCGTTTCGGTCGGCTCCCGCGTCCTGTCGATCGAGCGAAGCCGGCGAGCCGCGTAGGCTCTGCGCGACCGTCGTCCCCGGAAACGCGATCAGAAGCGCCGCGGTGAATGCCCCCGCGAGAATGGGGGAAAGACGGCGTTCGGAGCGTCGGCGTTGGGGGGCTCTCGTCATGGCTTCGAGAAATGAGGCGGGAGTCCACGGTTCCGTCGGAGGACCGGCCGGAAGATCATCGCGAACATATGTAAACATATGACTACCACCACACAAGGATCTGCGTGGCGCGTCAGTGCCTCGTCAGGATATTCGCGACTCCAAAAACCCGCCCCGGGAGGGCTTGTCTCGCAGCGTCAGCGCTTGATCGAGCCTTCCATATCGCTGCGTAAGCGCCGCGGGATCCGCGCGAGGGGAAGCATCCCCAGTGAGCCCTCCAGCGGCGCGCAGCGCGCGCCGCTGGAGGTGGAAGCTCGAGGGATCAGACGGAGCCTACCCAACCACCCTTGGCGGCGGCGTACCGCTTGGCCACCACATCCCAGTTCACCACGTTCCACCACGCGCTCAGGTAGTCGGGACGCCGGTTCTGGTAGTTGAGGTAGTAGGCGTGCTCCCATACGTCGACGCCGAGGATGGGCGTGAATCCCTGCATCAGGGGGCTGTCCTGGTTCGCGGTCGAGAAACACGCGAGCCCACCGATCGCGTCCACGCAAAGCCATCCCCACCCCGAGCCGAACTGGCCACCGGCCGTGGCCTGCAGGGTGGACTTGAAGTCGTCGAACGAGCCGAAGGCACCGTCGATGGCGGCCGCGAGATCCCCCGAGGGAGCGGTCGCACCGCCGGGGGTCATGATGTCCCAGAACAACGAGTGGTTGTGGTAGCCACCGCCGTTGTTGCGGACGGCCGTCTGGATCTCGGACGGAAGCGAGTGGATGCCGCGCAGGAGCTGCTCCGCCGAGTACCCGTGGAGGGCTTCGTGTCCCTCCAAGGCAGCGTTGAGCTTCTTCGTATAGCCCGCGTGATGCTTGCCATGGTGGATTTCCATGGTGCGGGCGTCGATGTGGGGCTCGAGGGCGTCGTGCGCGTATCCCAACTCGGGCAGTTGGAAGGGATAGGACATGCCGAACTCCTTGCTGTCGAACGTGTTCCAGGATCGTGATCGTCGGGCGTTCCCCGATCCGGGGAGGATGTCTACCTTGGGTCGGGAGACGGCCGTGTAGGATCTTATTCAAGGCGGCTTGCCGCTGCAAACCCTGACAAGGCCGTTTCCGAAGGCTCACCCTCACCCGGACGTCCGTGGAAGAGCGACCCGCTCCCCGCCGCATTCTCCTGGTCGATTGCGATGCGTTCTACGTCCAGGTCGCGCGGCTCGAAGACCCCGACGGCGCGGGAAGAGCCCCACTCCTGATCGTGGGGGGATCCGCCACCGGCCGCGGGGTGGTCACATCGGCGTCGTACGAGGCACGGCGCTACGGCGTGCGCTCCGCCATGCCGACCGCCCAGGCCCTGCGCCTCTGTCCGGACGCGACGGTGGTGCCCGTCCCGCGCGGCGCCTGCGTGGCGCGCAGCCGTGCCGTGCGAGCCGTCCTGGACGAGCTCTCACCCGTCGTCCAGGCGGCCTCCATCGATGAGTTCTATCTCGATCTGAGTGGCACCGAAAGGCTCTTCGCCGGGGAGAGTCTCGAGCAGACGGCCTGGAGGATCCGTGATGAGGTGTGGCGGCGCACGGAAGTCTCGGTCTCGATCGGCGGCGGCACGCGCCGGGTGATCGCGAAGCTCGCGACCCGGAAGGCCAAGCCCGCCGGCGTGCACATCGTTCCCTCCGGCGAGGAGCAGACGTTCCTCAGGACCCTCGATCTCGCGGATCTTCCCGGAGTGGGCCCATCACTCCTGGAGGAGCTGCGCTCGCGGGGCCTGGTGCGCGTGGAGGACGCTCTGGGTGTTCAGCTCGAATGGCTTCAGGAGTGGCTGGGGACCCGTCGCGGCCTCTGGCTGCACCGGAGGATCCGTGGAATCGACGAGAGCGACGTGGATCCCGCGGAACGGCGGAAGTCCATCTCGTCGGAGCGCACGTTCTTCCGAGACCTCGACCATGACGAAGATCTCGAGCGGCGACTCCTCGAGCTCTCGATCTCCGTAGCGTCGACCTTGCGGCGGAAGGAGCTGAGAGCCCGGACCCTGACGGTGAAGTTGCGGGACCGGGACTTCCGCACCCGCACGCGTAGCCTGACCGTGCCGGAGCCCATCGAGTCCGACTCCGCCGTGCACGACGTGGCACGCCGCCTTCTGCGGGAGCTGCGCATCGAGCGCCGTGTGCCGGCTCGTCTTCTCGGGGTGGGCCTCACGGGCCTCGTGGGCCGGAACGAACCTCGCCAGCTGGGACTCTTCACGGAGCCCGTGGCGGGAGAAACGGAGCGGGATCGGGAAGTCTCCCGGGCGGTGGATCGGGTCCGGGAGCGCTTCGGAGACGAGGCGATGCGGCGGGGGCGTCTGCTCGACGAGGAGTAGGAGATGGCGCCGGCGGTGGGGAGGCCACATCGGCCGACTTCACACCGCCGCCTTCAGCCCTCCACCATCAATCTCGCCAGGTACCGTCCGTCCGCCTCCTCCACGAGCACAGCCATCTTCCACCCGACCTCGGCGGCCAGGCCCGTGAGCGTCTCCGCATCCACGTAGAGGAACGGAAACGGGGGTCCCTTCTCTCCCTCGAACTCGAGTTGGTAGTGGATCTCTCCCGGGTATCGACCGTCGCCGCTGTCCTCCCAATCCCGGGGATCGGTGGAGTCCATGAGGACCTGGCCGCCGGGTGCGAGATGGGCACGCAAGCCGTCGAGAAGAGCGGACACGCCGGCCAGGGATCCGGCGAGTCCGGCCCCGTTCATGAGGAGAAGCACCGTGTCGAACCGCTCTCCCGGGAGCAGCGCCTCGACCCCGCCCCGCCGGACGTCCGGTGCCCCACGCTCTTCGAGAATCTCCGCCGCCGTGGGCAGGGGCTCGGCGGCAACCACCTCCAGGCCCCGATCCAGAAGCTCGAGCGTGTGGGCTCCGACCCCGGCCCCGAGGTCGAGCACCCGTCCGCGGGTGGCGCTCAGTGCCCCCCATTCCACGGGCGGCATCTCGGCGGGGGTACGGAAGAACACCCTCACCGCCTGCTCCTCCGGCTCGGCGACGTCGGTGTGGATGGTCAGGACGGCGTCGGTGTCGCCGGCCCGATGGGCCGCCATGGCCCGGTCCAGGGGTCGCCAGCTTTCGACAACGGGTGAGGGGGACGGCGCACCCGGCGCCGCCCCCCTCTCGCTCCGCCGACCGGGTCTCATCAGGCCCGGCCCAGGACCCTCGTCACGGATTCGCGTCCGGAGGCACGGGGCCCTCTCCGGGCGGCGGCTCCCTGAGCAGCTTCGTGAAACTCCAGATCAGGATCGTGAGCACGACCGCCCACGCCGAAAGCATGAAGATCAGCGCACCGGTGTTCATAGCTCCTCCCCCTGCGCCTCACGGCGCTTCCAGGCGATACGCGTGAGGACCATCAGGACGGCGAGAATGAATAGCATGACCCCCCGGGACGCCCAACGTGTGGGCTGCTGGGCCGGGTCGATATCGTTCATAAGCAGGATGGGCACCGCCTGGGTCACGGTCCACCAGACCATCATCACGAGCAGGAAGAGGGGCGTGACATAGGTCATGACCCACTTGTAGAACCTCGGAATCCGCCAGGCCGCTCCGGTATGGAGCTCCTGCCACATCTTGTCTGGGCCCAGCACCCAGACGAACAGGATCGTCTCCATCATCGCCAGCACCACGAGACCGAATGTGCCGGCCCAGTAGTCCCACTCGTCCAGGAAGCCGCCCGTATAGTACAGGATATGAAGAAGGCCGACCGCGACGGCGACACCGCCCACGGTGAATCCCGCCTTCTTGTGACTGAAGTTGAAGTTCTCTTCCAGGAACGACGTGGTGGGCGTCGCCATGGACACCGACGACGTGATGCCCGCGAAGAAGAGAAGCCCGAACCACATGAACCCGGCTGCCGCGCCCATCCATTCGCCCCCGGGCAGCTTGTTGAAGACCAACGGCATGGCGACGAAGCCGAGGTCGTAGGCACCGCCCTTCGCGATCGCCACCGCGCCGGTCACACCGAAGAAGGCCACGATGGCCGGAATCGCCAGCGAGCCACCGAGCACGACCTCGGCCGTCTCGTTCGTGGCCGCCGTGGCGATACCCGACAGCGTGATGTCGTCGTGTCTACGCAGGTAGGACGCGTACGCCTGCAGCGTGCCCATGCCGACCGAGAGCGTGAAGAAGATCTGCCCGGCGGCGGCCAGCCACACCCGCGCATCGGCCAGCTTCGCCCAGTCCGGCGTGTACATGAAGTTCAGGCCGGCCGCGGGGCTGGACATGGTCGTGCTTCCGTCGGGCATGGTGATCGCCTGCGGATGCAGCGTCAGCACGCGCACGACCAGGATCGCCGCGAAGAGGAAGAGGATCGGCATGCCGATCTTGGCCAGCTTCTCGATGCCGCCGGAGAGCCCCTTCGCCACCACCGAGAAATTCACCACGATGGTGATGAAGAAGAAGATGAACGGGGTCCAGAAGCCGTGGATGCTGTGGTTTCCGAGATCCTGATACGAGTGCAGGAACGCCCGCATCGCCGGCTCGTCGAGTCCACGGGTCGCCCCGGTCAGGCTGAACCAGGTCCAGGCCAGCGTCCAGGACTCGATGTAGCAGTAGTAGATCAGGACGATGAGCGGCGTGAAGAGCCCCAGCACGCCCAGGTACTTCGCCAGAGGATGGTCCCAGAGGGAGTGGAACATACCCGGGACCGATCCATGGCCGCGCAGCCCGCCGTGGCGGCCCACGCCCCACTCGATCCACATGAGAGGGATGCCAACCAGCAGGAAGGCGATGAAGTACGGGATCATGAAGGTCCCGCCGCCGTTCTCGGTCGCTTGGACAGGGAACCGCAGGAAGTTGCCCAGACCCACGGCGTTGCCCGCCATCGCGAGGATCAGGCCGACACGGGAACCCCATTGCGCGCGTTCTTTCGTCATTGGCTGCCCGGTTGAGTGATCAGGGTCACTGCTCTGCAACTCGGCTTCGGAACAAGCGCCAAGAATGCCCCGACCGTTCGCGCGGGGCAAGAAGTACCTCGATCGCGGTCCGCTCGCGGAGCACCGATGTCCTCGCAGCCTCGCGGGTCGCCGTCCGCTCGTCTTCCCTCCTTGCGACCGGTGCGCATTGACGTATCTTTCTATTCACATTTATGAATACATCCTTCACGTCCCCGATTCTCGACCGGCTGACTACGCTGTCGGACCCAAATCGAACCCGGATTCTCTCCCTCGTGGAGCGGAGCGAGTTCACCGTGTCCGAGCTTTGCGCCGTCCTCCAGATGCCGCAGCCGACGGTGAGTCGCCACCTCCGCACGCTGGCCGACGACGGCTGGGTCTCGGTACGCGCCGAGGGACGGAACCATCATTACCGGCTGACGTCCGAGCTGGACGACGCGGCGCGTGATCTGTGGCGTCTGGTGCGCGAGGCGCTGGGCACGGACGGGATCTACGCGACAGACGCGGAGCGGGCCCGGCAGGTCCTGGCGGATCGCAGGAGGCGCTCGGCCGAGTTCTTCGCCGAGTCGGCTCACCGCTGGGACGCGCTGCGGCTGGATCTGTTCGGCGATCGGGCGGAGATGCTGCCCCTCTTCGGACTGCTGGATCCGGGTTGGACCGTGGGCGACCTGGGCACCGGCACGGGAGGCCTGGTCGCGCTCCTCGCACCGCTGGTGAAACGTGTGGTGGGCGTCGACCGGTCCACCGAGATGCTCGCCGCAGCCCGGCAACGGCTGGAGGGGCTCGACAACGCGGTGCTCCGCGAAGGCACCCTGGAGGAGCTCCCGCTGGCGGACGGGGAGCTCGACCTGGCCATTCTGGCCCTCGCGCTCCACTACGTGGTCGACCCGCCCGAGGTCATGGCCGAAGTCAGGCGCGTGCTCAGGCCCGGAGGCATCCTGCTGGTGCTGGACATGCGATCCCACGAACGGGGCGCGGAATATGCGGAGGAGATGGGCCACGTCTGGCCGGGCTTCGAACCGGACCGGATGGCGGCGTGGTTGAGGGACGCACGCTTCGGTCGGGTACAGGTACGCCCGCTTCCGCCCGATCCGGAAGCGCTCGGGCCACCGCTGTTCATCGCCTCGGGCACGCGTGGCTGAAGGCCCGAATGGGCTCGATGGGAATAGACGACGGTCGGATACGCAAGGTACGAACGAGCAACGAAAGAGGAGACCATGAGCGACATCGCGGTACTACCGGAGGACCAGAACACGAGCGCGGAGACCGAGCGTCCCCCCTTCAAGGTGCGGGACCTGGCGCTGGCCGATTGGGGACGCAAGGAGATCCGCCTCGCCGAGCAGGAGATGCCCGGCCTTCTGGCGGCCCGGGAGGAGTACGGATCCCAGCAACCCCTGGCGGGGCTCAAGGTCATGGGCTCGCTCCACATGACCATCCAGACCGCGGTCCTCATCGAAACCCTGGTGGATCTGGGGGCGGACGTGCGCTGGGCGTCGTGCAACATCTTCTCGACGCAGGATCACGCTGCCGCCGCGGTCGCCGTGGGCCGCAGCGGCACACCCGAGGAGCCGGCGGGTGCCGCCGTCTTCGCCTGGAAGGGCGAGACCCTGTCCGAGTACTGGTGGTGCACCGAGCAGGCGCTCGAGTGGCCGGACGGGAGCGGACCCGACCTCATCGTGGACGACGGAGGCGACGCGACCCTCCTGCTCCATCGGGGTGTGGAGTTCGAGCAGGCCGGCGCCGTGCCGGATTTCGACGCGGAGAACGATCCGGAGGAGTGGGGCGTGATCCTCGACGTGCTGCGCCGCTCGATGGCGCGGGATCCCGAGCGCTTCCAGCGGTTGGTGAGGAACATCCGCGGCGTCTCCGAGGAGACGACGACCGGCGTGCACCGGCTCTACGAGCGGGAGCAGGCGGGCACCCTCCTCTTCCCCGCCATCAACGTCAACGACTCGGTCACGAAGTCGAAGTTCGACAACACCTACGGGTGCCGGCACTCCGTCGTCGACGGCCTCAACCGGGCCACCGACGTGATGCTCGCCGGCAAGAAGGTCCTCGTGTGCGGCTACGGGGATGTGGGCAAGGGATGCGCCCA
The DNA here is from genome assembly GCA_963751265.1 of uncultured Gemmatimonadales bacterium. GTDB lineage: Bacteria > Gemmatimonadota > Gemmatimonadetes > Longimicrobiales > Gaopeijiaceae > SZUA-318. Next base: position 85,125 of record CAVVTU010000024.1, read on the forward strand.
GGCGCTGGACGGACAGGGCGCAAACGTGATGGTCACCGAGATCGACCCCATCTGCGCACTGCAGGCGTACATGGAAGGACTCACCGTCGTGACGCTGGACGACGTGGTGGAGACGATCGACATCTTCATCACCGCGACGGGCAACAAGGACATCATCACGGCGGCCGACATGAGCCGCATGAAGGACAAGGCCATCGTGGCCAACATCGGCCACTTCGACAACGAGATCGACATGGCCGGCCTCGGCCGCATCGAGGGGATCCGCAAGGAGAACATCAAGCCGCAGTACGACGAGTGGATCTTCCCCGACGGGCACTCCGTGCTGATCCTGGCCGAAGGGCGACTCATGAACCTGGGTTGCGCGACGGGGCATCCGAGCTTCGTGATGTCGGCGAGCTTCACCAACCAGACGCTCGCCCAGATCGAGCTGGCGACGAACTCCGGCGCCTACGAGCGGAAGGTCTACACGCTCCCAAAGGTGCTCGACGAGAAGGTGGCCCGGCTGCATCTCGACAAGCTGGGAGCGAACCTCTCGAAGCTGTCGGAGGAGCAGGCGAAGTACATCAACGTCCCCGTCGAGGGACCCTACAAGCCGGACTACTACCGGTACTGATCGATCGAGCGGGGGTGCGCCCGTTCCGCCGCAGCGTCAGTAGGACAGCGCGAAGAGCGGAGGCGGAGCGGGCGCACCCCCGCGAGTCTTCCCTGCCCCCCTACCCCGCCCAGAAGAGTCGGACCGCGAAGACGACGATTGTCGCGGTGACGACGCGGCGCACCCACCGGTGGCCCTTCAGAACCGTCAGGTGCACGCCGAACAGGCCGCCGAGGAAGTTGCCCACGGCCAGCGCCGCGCCCATGGCCCAATCCACCTTCCCGCTGAGCGCGAACAGCACCAACGCGACCGTCGTGAACGCCAGTACCAGCGCCACCTTGAGCGCGTTGCCCTTCACGAGGTCGAGCCCCGCCGCGGAGGTCACGGCCAGGATCACGAACCCGACGCCCGCCTGGATGAATCCTCCGTACGCGCCGACCAGAAAGAAGGCGAATACGAACATCCAGCGGCGCGCCCCCGATGGAGGTACGGGATCCTCGTCCTCGGACGGCTCCTCGGGACGCCAGAGCGACCAGGCGGCCGCCAGGACCAGGACTCCCGCCAGAATGCGCTGAAACGCCACGTCCCCGATCCGGACCGCGCCCCACGTGCCCAGGATCGTGCCGAGCAGTGCCGGTGGAACCGCGAGGACGAGCCATCGCCGTGGGATGACGCCCTTCTGACCGAACCTCCAGGAGGCACCGACGCTCTGAACCACGATCGCGACCCGGTTGGTTCCGTTGGCGACGGTGGCGGGAAGTCCCAGGAAGATCAGGACGGGCAGGGTGAGCATCGACCCGCCGCCCGCGATCACGTTCAGGGTGCCTGCGACGAGGCCGACCGCGAAGAGGACGAGGGGCGTGAACAGCATGTGGGACAAGGAGAGCGCTCCGGTCATGCGGACGGGCGAACGCGGCTGGCGTCGTATGGTGGCACCCCGCGCCGCAGGCGTCCAGCCGGGGGGGCGCCGTGATACGGCATCCCAAGGGTATCCAGCCGCTTGCCCGCCGCGCCCACCCGGCCTACCGTGCCTGCACCCTCCGAGCGCTCACGCATGATTTCCGTGTCGCACCCTCCGTTCGAGGAGAGTCATTGATGCATTCAACCAAACGTTTCGTCCCCTTGATCGCTCTGTATGCGCTGGCGGTGGTGGGATCTCCGCAGGCGGGGAGAGCCCAGCAAAGCCCATCGCCGCGGGACGCGGCGAGCGAGGTCCACTACCGGTCCATCGGGCCGACCCGACAGAGCGGCCGCATCGTGGACTTCGCCATCCCTCGGCAGCAGCCGTGGGTGATCTACATGGCCACCGCTTCGGGTGGCCTCTGGAAGAGCTCCGACAACGGCGTGAGCTGGCAGCCGATCTTCGATCACGAGCCGGTCTACTCGATCGGGGACGTGGCCGTCGCGCCGTCCGACCCGAACATCGTCTACGTCGGCACGGGAGAAGCGAACAACTCGCGGAGCTCCTACTGGGGCAACGGAATGTACCGCTCCGACGACGCCGGACAGACCTGGACCTACCTGGGGCTGCCCGAGAGCCAGCACATCGGACGGATCGTCGTCGATCCCGAGAACCCCGACGTCGTCTACGTCGCGGCGCTCGGCCACCTCTACTCCGAGAACCCGGAACGGGGGCTCTACAAGAGCACGGACGGAGGCAAGCACTGGACCCGGTCGCTCGAGGTCACCTCCCGCGGCAAGAACATCGGCGTGTTCGACGTGGTGATGGACCCGCGTGACTCGAACGTCCTGTACGCTGCCGCCTACGACAAGACGCGTCGGCCGTGGGCCTTCAGCGAGGCGGGCCCCGGCGGAGGCATCTACAAGACGACCGACCAGGGCGCGACCTGGTCGAAGTTGGCGGGTGGGCTGCCCGGTGGGATGCTCGGCAAGATCGGACTGGCCATCGCACCCGGGATGCCGGACCGCGTATACGCCGTGATCGAGAACGGCAATTCGCCGGGCGTGCCCGACAGCGTGCGTGAAGACGAGCTGCGCCGGGGCGTGCCCCCGTCGAAGCCGATCGTCGGCAACGTGGTCTACCGCTCCGACGACGCGGGCGCCACCTGGAAGCAGGTGAGCGAGGAGGGCAAGATCGTCGGAGGTGGAACGCCCTACTACTACGGGCAGATCCGCGTCGATCCCCACAACCCGGACCACGTGTACTCGCTGAGCACGAGCGTCGACGAGTCCACGGACGGCGGCGTCCATTGGGAGCGCGCATTCCGCTTCGGAGGCGACAACCACGCGCTCTGGATCGACCCGAGCAACTCCAAGCACATCCTGCTCGGCTACGACCACGGGATGGGCATCTCGTACGACGCCGGTGAGCACTGGTATCACCCGGACGAGCTCCCGCTCGCCCAGTACTACGACATCACCGTCGACAACGCCCGCCCATTCAACATCTACGGGGGCCTCCAGGACAACGGTTCCATGAAGGGGCCGAGCGACTCGCGGGGCAGCTCGATTCCGTTCGAGGCCTGGGAGCGCGTGGGCGGCGGTGACGGTATGTACAACGCCATCGATTGGAGCAACGGACGTTATCTGTACAACGAGTCGCAGTTCGGGCCGATCTCCCGCCTCGACCAGCAAACCGGCGAGCGGCGCTCCATCCGGTACACGCGGCCGGACGGTGAGCCCGGGCTGCGGTGGAACTGGAACGCGCCGATCGTCGTCTCGAGCCACGATCCGAACGTGATCTACCACGTCGCCAACGTGGTGCTTCGCTCCTCGTATCGGGGAGAGAGCTGGGAGGAGATCAGCCCGGATCTGACCACGAACGACTCCGCCAAGATCGTGGGCATCGGAAACATCCAGTACTGCACGATCGTCTCGTTCGCCGAGTCGCCCGTCGACGCCAACGTGCTCTGGGCCGGCACCGACGACGGCAACGTCTGGGTGACGCAGGACCTCGGGAAGCACTGGACGAAGCTCAACGACAACATCCCGAACAACCCCGGCTACTGGGTCAGCCGCATCGAGCCGTCCCATGCGGACGCGGGTGTGGCCTATCTGTCCTACACGGGCTACCGGCGTGACGACTTCCGGCCGTTCCTGTACGAGACCACGGACTTCGGAAAATCCTGGACGTCGATTTCGGCGGGCCTGCCGGACGAGCCGATCAACGTCGTGCGTGAAGACTCCGAGAATCCGGACCTCCTGTTCGTCGGCACCGATTTCGGCGTGGACGTCTCGCTGGACGGGGGCAAGAGCTGGAGCTCGATGAAGGGCGACATGCCGCCGAGCCCGGTCCAGGACCTGCGGATCCATCCGCGGGACAAGGAGATGGTCGTGGCGACACACGGCCGCGGCCTCTGGATCACCGACATCGCTCCCTTCGAGGAGATGACCCCGGACGTGGTGGCCTCGCGTGCGTTCCTCTTCGACATGCAGCCGGGGGTGCAATGGGTCGACAACGACCTCCACGTGACGAGCTCGCAGAACTACGACGGAGAGACCGCCCCGAAGGGCGTCGTGATCGACTATTGGCTCGGAGACGCCGTAGGGAATGCCCCGAAGATCCAGATCTACGACGGCGCCCGCATGATCAACGAGATCGACGGAGCGAAGAGCCCCGGCCTGCACCAGGTCGTATGGGACATGACGTCGCGCCGCGAACGCACCGCCGCGGAGAAGGAGCAGTACCAGCGCATGATGGAGCGGAGGCAGCGCTTCGGTGGTGGAGGGTTCTTCGGGGGACCTGCTCCGGACCCGAACTACGTGTACACGCCGGTGGCCCCGGGCGACTTCAAGGTCGTGCTGGTGGCCGGAGATCGGCGCCAGGAACGCAGGACCTCCGTTCTGAAGGACATCTGGTACGACAAGTAGGGAGCATGCAGTGAGGAGCTGAGAGTACGCGACGCACGAAACCCCGTGTCGCGGAGCGCCCCGTCCGGAGGCCCGCCCCAGCAGGAGGAGCGGGTCTCCGCGGCGGGGCGTCGTCGGTGACGAAGGCATGGCTCGGCCGGCTGATCGGTGCCGAGGGAACGCAACGGCCTCGAGCGGTTTCTATGTGCACTGTTCGGCACGACCGTGGGCCGCGGCTCAGGGCGGCGGCTCACGGTTCGGCCGGCCCATACTGAGCATCGACCTGGCCCCGGGCCTCTCCTGACGGATCGGCCGCACCCGCGACAGCATGAGCCTCTTCCATTTCCCTGTGACCCTCACGGGGAGCGTCCACCTCGCGGGCCGCTCCGGCCGGACATCCATCCGAACGCACCCGCTCGTCGCCGCGGTGCTCGTGCTGGCGTCCGTGGGAGCCGCGCGGCCTGTCGCAGCCCAGAGTCCCCGACAGGACGGCACCGACAGCATCCGCGTGCCCGACTCCCGGAAGACGTGCCCGGAGGGAGTCGTCAGCCAGATCCATATCGAGAACCACTCGCTGTTCACGCCCGAGGACATCCAGGGCCGACCCTTCGCATGGGCGCTCGAGCTGGCGAACTGGGCGCACATCCGAACCCGAGCGGATTATCTGAGGAGCGAGATGCTCCTGGCCGAGGGTGACTGCTACGATCCCGAAGCGCTCGACGAATCGTTGCGTCTCATCCGGGACGCATCGTTCATCGCTCGGGCACGCGCGCGCCCGGAGCGACTCCCGGACTCGACCTGGGATGTCGAGGTGGAGACCTGGGACGAATGGACCACGCAGGTTTCGGTGAATCTGGCCGTGGAAGACCAGTTCCAGTTCAAGGGTGCGGCCCTCGCGGAAAAAGACCTTCTCGGTCGGGGGCTCACGGCGTCGGTCCGCTACCACCGGTTCCGGGAGCGCGAGGACCGGAGCTTCACGCTCGGGACGTCGCGCTTTCTGGGCACGCGCGCGAACGCCTCGGTGAGCGCGGGAGTCACGCGCACGGGAAGCCGCTTCAGCCAGGATCTGTCCTACCCGTTCGTCGGCGAGAGGGGACGCGTCTCGGCCGAGGGTCGACTCCGATACGAGGATCACGAGTACTCGTACGTGACAGGCGGTCCCGGCGGCGTCTCGCACGTTCTGCTCCCCCTCACGGACCGCAGCGCCCTGTTGAGCGCGTCGCACCGGTTCGGAAGGCCGGGCGCCCTGACGCTGCTGGGTGGCGAGCTGGAGGTACTTCACCGCACGGTCTCGGCACCGGTGCGAGAGGTGGTGGGGTCGAACTTCGAGGGGGCGACCCGGGCGCCCGATTCGCTGGCCCGGCTGCTGGGCCGTCAGATCACCCCCGACTCGTACCTGCGACTGGGTGCCACGGCCGGAGTGCGCCGGATCCACTTCGTCACCCGCAGGGGGCTCGATCTCGTAAGCGGTGTGCAGGACGTGGCCGTGGGAAGCGACGCCACCGTCACGCTCGGGCGCACGCTGGGCACCTGGCACACGTCGTCCCCGGACACGTACGGACGTGTGGATGGCTACCTCGGAGGAGCGTCCGGACCGCTGACCGGCGTCCTGCGGGTGCGTGCCGGAGGTCGCCATCTGGACTCGGCGCCGACAGGCACGACACCGTGGAGAGACCTGTCCGTCACCGGACGGGCGGACGGCTATTTCCAGCCCGGCCCCGGCGAGCTGCAGACGCTCGTGGCCGCCGTACGCTTCGATGCACGCTGGAACACGGACCAGCCCTACCAGAACGTGCTCGGAAGCTCCGAAGGAGTGCGAAGCTACCGGGACGACCAGGTTCCCGCGGGCAGTATCCTGGTCGCTCGGCTCGAAGAGCGGCTGCACCTGGGCTGGTTCCGCCCCGCCGCGGACTTCGGACTGACGGTGTTCGGAGATGTCGGAAGGGGTTGGGCCGACGGCACCCCGTTCGCCGTGGACACCGGGTGGAGGCAGTCGGTCGGCGCGGGCCTGCTGATAGGATTTCCCGCCGGCACCGGCAATGTCGCCCGGGTCGAGCTCGCCTGGCCCGTCGGGGGCCCGGACGCGGGTGCCCAGCCCGTATTCCGCATCTACTGGTCGCCGGTGCGGACGGGCAGGTAACCGCCCCGCGAGAGGGCCCGGGAACGCCTCGCCGGTCCGGTGTCGCCGTGTGCTTGCCCCCGCGCACGCGCACGCCTAGCGTGAACCTATCCGGGAGCCCCGGGCGCCGTCGGCCCAGAGCGGGTCCGCGCGGCGCCGAGAGCAGGAACGACGAGAACCGACCATGATGCACATCCGCCGCCCGCACGTCCTGACGGGACTCCTCGTGGCGGCCAGCGCTCTGCCGACGGCTCGCCTCACCGCCCAGTACCGGACGACGCAGGGTCATCCCATCGGTACGGTGACAACCCGGGAGAACCTGATCGTTCTGGAGCTCGACAGCGGTGTCGTGGCCCCGCCGAACCTGTTCGACCTGGCGCATACGACGCTCCGCTTCACGCCCGACAGCTCGGGGTACCGGGTCGAGAACCTCAGCGAGCGGTGGGACGCACAGATCGGCGACACCCTCGATGGTTCGCGCGTGACCCTCGAGGACTTCTCCTTCCCGTTCTCCGGACAGCAATGGGACTCGTTCACGGTCGGCCGGACCGGCACCATCGCATTCGGCGTACCGGAGAACGACGCAGGCAGGGCGAGCGGGCTGACCGTCGGGCGCTTCGCGGAGCTTCGAGAGGCCGCCGGTACGCTGGTGAACGGCACGCCCGGCATCGCCGTCTTCCTGAAACCCCGGATGAGGGGCACTCGCTACGTGAAGCAGCTCGCGGACCGGGTGGTCGTCACCTGGAACCTCACCGAGCCCTATGGCGGCATCTTCGATTTTACGTGGGCCCCGACAGCCAACTGGTTCCAGGCGGTGCTCCGTCGAGACGGCACGATCGACCTGACGTACGGAGAGGTGGAGGCGAAGGACGCCATCGTGGGCGTCTACCCTCGCGTGGATTCCAGCGCGACGCGCACGCTCGCAACGCTCACCGACCGCCCCGACCCCGAGCTTCCCGGACACGAGGATCTCCGGAGCGTCACGGTGTCCAGCGTTCAACGGCTTCTCCTGCGGGTGACCTTCGAGACCCGGGGGCCCGTTCCGGCCCCGGGCGATCCCGAGGTGGCGGGGCTGACGTATCGAGCCACGCTGAAGGCGCCGGACGGCCAGGAGGCGGAATGGGCCATTCGCGGCATCGCCGCGCGCGCACGTGGTCCGGAGGAAGGAGGCACGCGCTGGATCGCCACGGGGCCCGGCGTGTCGTCCGAAGCTCGGGCCGACAGCAACACGATCTCCATCGAAGGAACGCTTCCACAAGCCTTCTCGGGCGCCGGGCCCATGGCGGTGAGCGCGAACGTGGTGGTCTCCTCCGGCCCCCGCGGTTCAGAGGAAGAAAAGACCGTCGACGGCGTCTCCAGGAGGTGGGTCACCCTCACCGGCGTTCGCGACGCTGCAACGGACCTATCCTCGTTGAGCTCGAAGGACGGCCCGCTCCCGGTCGCCTACGAAGCGTTCCACTGGGCGGGACTGCCGCGAACGGTGGATCTGTCCTGTTCCGTGATCAAAGCGCTCGGGGATCGATTCGACTTCTTCGCCTGGTACTCCGACTTCCGCATCGACAACCAGGAGGCCGGCACGCCGAGCACCGGGCCCCGTGGAGGGGGCGTCACGGGCATCAACGAGCGCGCTCGGAGCGGGGCTCCCTTCTGCAGCAAGGGACGCCTCCAATGGATGTACGTTCAGCCCGTCTACATCGGGTCGGACCAGGGGCAAGAACGCTCCCCCGACGGAAGTATGACCGACTACGACTTCGCGATGTCGCAGATCGGCCACGAGCTGGGTCACCGCTGGACCGCGGACGCGCTCGCCGTCATCGGCCAGGACACGGTCAACCTCGGGCCCACGCACTGGGCTCGCGGCCTCCAGGCTCGTGCGGCGTTTCCCTACAGGCGGCCGGTCGAAGCCTCGGCCATGGGGGGTGGAGTCTGGCAGGACAACCACGACGGTACGTTTACCCAGCTCGATGACAACTTCTTCGTGCCTGCCACGGGTTACTCCTATCTCGACCTCTACCTCATGGGCCTCATGCGCCCTTCCGAGGTGCCCGACTTCTTCCTGCTCACGAACCTGCTCCGCGTCGGCCGGAACGATCAGGGCCAGCCGGTCTTCGGCGCGGACCGGAAGATCGTGACGATTCAGGACGTGATCGCGGCGAACGGCCCTCGTGAGCCGGACTTCGAACACAGCCAGAAGCACTTCAGGACCGGCATCGTGGCCGTGGTCATGCACGGAAAGACGCCGAGCACCGAGCTGGTCCAGCGGGCGACCGCCATCGGGGACCACTGGGTGGGCTACTGGGAACGGGCCACCGGGCACCGAGCCACCATGACCACGGTGCCGGAAGGAGGTTGAGAGAACGACCTTCGGCTGCTGGCGGGGCTGCCGCTCGCACGCCGTCGATTCAGCGGAGGTGAGATGGTTCCGACCGAGCTGGACCAGTTGGTTCGACACATGGAGTGGGCCGATGCCGTGGTCTGGGGGGCGGCCCTGGCCGCGGCGGCCGCGCCGGAGGACACGCGTATCCGGAAGCTCCTGCATCACGTTCATTCGGTACAATGGGCGTACCTGCAATTGCTGCGCGTCGAGGAGGTCGAGGTTCCGGACCTCGACACATTCGACGGCCTCGAGGCCATGCGTGTCTGGGGGCGCCGGTGCCATACCGAGTTGGCCGCGTTCATCGCCGGTCTGGAGCCGGCGGAGCTCGACCGGGAGATCGCGTTTCCCTGGGCCGAGCAATTGGCCACGCGGCTGGACTCGGTCCATCCCACCGACGTGCGACAGTCGCTCCTCCAGATCACCTCCCACTCGACCTACCACCGCGGACAGATCAACACGCGCATCCGCCAGATCGGGGGGATACCACCCCTTACGGATTTTGTCGCGTGGATCTGGATGGGTTGGCCGGAAGCACCGTGGGGGACATAGGCCCTGTCGCTCAACCCACCCGGTAGGCTTCCTCCACGATCTCCAGGGTCCGCAGGTTGTCCGCCGGCGAGGTCTCGAACGGGCCTCCGTCCGCCAGGCGATCCAGAAAGTGCGCGATCGCGCCCCGGTACGACGCCTTGTAGTTGGCCGCCAGGTCGAGCACGATCTCTTCCTCGGTCTCGTCCACCAGGCGAAGCCGATCTCCGTCCAGGAAGATCGCACCTCCCGAGCCGAAGATCTGCAGGCGGTCCAGCTGCTGCGGGGGATAGCCGTGGGCCATGAAGTCGCCGACCAGCGATACGGCGGCTCCGCCGTCGCTGGTGAGGAAGAGCATGGCACGGTCTTCGCCCTTCAGCTCGGTGCAGGTCTTGCCGAGGCGCGCCCCCCGAAGCGTGAGCGGTCCGAGCAGGAACCGGAGCGCGTCCACGTGGTGGATCATCACCTCCATCAGCAGCATGCGCTCGAGGTCGATCATCATCGGCTGTCGCACCAGCGCGGGAAGCGCCCCGTTCTCCTCGGGGATGAGCCCGGACGTGAGGTTCGTCAGGATCACGCTGCGGACATCGCCGATGCGGCCCTCCCGGATCCAGGCGCCGATGCGGCGGTAGTGGGGACGGAAGCGCCAGTTGTCGTGCACCATGAACGGCACACGGTCACCGATGTCCGCCACGAGCGCACGCGCCTCATGGAGCGTGGGGGCGAGCGGCTTCTGACAGAGGATCGCGAGTCCCCGCTCCGCCGCCGCCCGGCAGAGCGGCGCGTGATGCTCTCGAGGGGCGGCGACGTCCACCGCGTCGAGCTCCGCGCCGTCGAGCATCGCCTCGACCGAGTCGTAGACGGCGGGGATCCCGTAACGCTCCGCCCGGGCCGCCGCGGCGGCCCGGTTCGGGTCGGCGACGGCGACGACGACCGCGCGGTCCTTCAGCGTCGCGTAGGCATCCAGGTGATGCTCGGTGACCCAGCCGGCTCCGGCCAGGCCGATACGGGTGATTCCATCTCTCATGGAAGGACTCTTCACATTACGTTGGGGGCTTCCCGGGGCGCCGCCAACGCGATCGGAGCTGCGTCGCGATTCGGCGTCTCATGCCCGGCAAGCTGGAGACCGTCACGACCGCCTGTCAACGAACGGGCCCGGAGTACTCGAAGACACACATGGACGAGAACAACGAAGACGCCCGCGGGCTTTCGCGTCGGCTGACCCAGTACGGTGACCGGGGCTTCGCCCGATTCCTGCGCGAGGCCTTTCTGAAGGCGCAGGGACTCACCGGCGACGCGCTGGAGGGCCCGGTCGTGGGCATCGCGGCCACGGGAAGCGACTTCAATCCGTGCCACGCCACGGCGCCCCAGCTCGTCGAGGCGATCCGTCGCGGGGTCACGATGGCCGGAGGCCTTCCGTTCGCCTTCCCGACCATCTCGCTTCACGAGTCGTTCGCCTACCCCAGCAGCCTCCTGCTGCGGAACCTCATGGCGATGGACACCGAGGAGATGCTGCGCGCACTACCTGTCGACGCGGTCGTTCTCATCGGCGGATGCGACAAGACGATTCCCGCGCAGATCATGGGGGCCGTGAGCGCCGGCGTGCCCTCGCTCATCGTTCCCGTGGGCCCGATGCTCACGGGCCTGGACCAGGGAGAGCGGCTGGGCGCGTGCACGGACTGCCGCCGGCTCTGGGCCGCTCGTCGCGCCGGTGAGATCGATGACGCGCGCCTCGGTCGGGCGCACGAGCACCTGATGTCCACGCACGGGACGTGCATGGTCATGGGCACGGCCAGCACGATGGCGTGCCTGGCCGAGGCGCTCGGCTTCGTGCTCCCGGGAGGCGGCTCGATTCCCGCGGTCCATTCCGAGCGTCTGCGCATGGCGGAGCGCACCGGCAGGCGCGCGGTCGAGATGGCGCTCGCGGGCGCTCCCCTGCCCCGCTCTCTGGTCACCGAGGGCTCGATCCGCAACGCCGTCACCGTGCTCCAGGCGCTCGGCGGTTCGACGAACGCGCTCATCCACCTTGCGGCCATCGCCGGTCGGGCCGGGCTCGGGCTCGACCTCGAGGAGGTGGACAGCATCGGGCGGGACACGCCCGTGCTGGTCGACCTCAAGCCGATCGGGCGCGGGTACATGGAGGACTTCCACCAGGCGGGAGCGTTGCCCGCGCTCATGCGCCGGCTCGCCGAGCGCCTGGACCTGCTTACGCCTACCGCCGAGGGCGGTACGCTCGCGGAGGTGCTCGACGACTGGCCCGAGTGGACCGACGACGCGGTCATCCGTCCCCTGGAAGACCCGGTGGCACCCGGGGAGGCGCTCACCGTGCTGCGAGGCTCGCTCGCGCCGGACGGCGCCGTGCTGAAGCGTGCCGCGGCCACCGATACGCTGCTGCATCACGAGGCCCCCGCCCTCGTTTTCGACGGGCTCGCCGACATGGCGGCACGCATCGACGACCCGAATCTCCCCGTGACCCCGGACCACGTCCTCATCCTGCGCGGCGTGGGCCCGATCGGAGCGCCAGGCATGCCCGAAGCGGGTTCGGTCCCGATCCCGGCCAAGCTCGCCCGCCAGGGCGTGAAGGACATGGTGCGCATCTCGGATGCCCGCATGAGCGGCACGGCGTACGGCACCGTGCTTCTGCACGTATCGCCGGAGAGCGCGGTGGGTGGCCCGCTGGCCCTGGTGCGCGACGGCGACCGGATCCGCCTCGACTTCGCCTCGCGCCGCCTGGACCTCCTGGTCGACGACCACGAGCTGGCACGGCGACGTGAGGGGCTCCGGCTCCCCCCGAAGCCGGCGCGTGGCTACGCCCGACTCTGGGCCGAGCACGTGGAGCAGGCGAACCGGGGCTGCGACTTCGACTTCCTGCGCGACGAGGGCTCGCCTTGACCCATCGCCCACCCGGGGGAGCGTGGGACTGCCACGCCCACGTTCTTGGTGACCCGACGGCCTACCCACTGGCACGCGGGCGGAGCTACGAGCCGCCCCGTGCCTCGCTGGAGGCGTATCTGGAACTCCTCGACCGTCTGGGGCTCGCGCGCGGCGTCCTGGTCCAGCCGAGCGTCTACGGGTTCGACAACCGGTGCATGCTGGATGCGCTCGACCGTGCCGACGGTCGCCTGGTCGGGGTGGCCGTGCCCGCGCCGGATGCTACGGCCGGGGAGCTCGAGGCGATGCACCGGCGCGGCGTGCGGGCGGTCCGGTGCAACCGCCTCAACCCGGGCGGGCTGGACCCCGAGGTGGTCGTCGGGTGGGCGCCCGTGCTCCTCGACCTGGGCTGGCACGTCGAGCTGCACCTGGATCTCGCCCCGATCACGGACCTGGGCGGATTCGTGCTCCGTTTCGGCGTCCCGGCCGTCTTCGACCACATGGGCCGGCCCGCCCCGGATCGGATCGCCCCGACGGAGCCCGGGCCGCGCCGACTCGTGGAGCTCGCCCGAGCCGGCCGCTGCTTCGTGAAGCTGTCGGCCCCCTACCGGCTCACGGCCTCGCCTGCGCCCTGGGCCCCGGTCGGCCCGCTGGCCCGCGCGCTGATCGCAGCGGCCCCGGACGCGTGCGTGTGGGCCACCGATTGGCCGCACGTGGATACCCGCCAAGACATCCGCCAGGACGACCTCACGGCCGCCCTGGCGGAGTGGTGCCCCGACCCGCCCCTGCGCTGGAAGCTCCTGGTGGAGACGCCGGAGCGGCTCTACGCAGCGGGCTGACCCCGCCCTCGGCGCGGTGCCTCCGGCAGCGCATCCACGAATTCGGTCATCTTCCTGCGCGTGGCCTCGTCCGGCAGCCGCCCGATTCCACCGCCGATGTCGTCGGCCATGTGCTCGGCGCTGCTCGTCGCCGGCGTGACCGCGGTGACCGCCGGATTCGCCACGAGGTACTTGATGAAGAACTGAGCCCAGGTGGTGGCGTCGAAATCCGCGGCCCACTCCGGGAGCGGCCGATCACCGACGCGCCGAAAGAGAGAGCTCCGCCCGAACGGCACGTAGACGAGGACGCCGATCTTCCGCTCCAGTGCGAGCGGCAAGATCTTCTCCTCGACGTTCCGATTGTCGATCGCGTAGTCGACGCCGATGAAGTCGAGTTGCTCGTCGCGCATGACCTGCTCCAGGTACTCGTACTGACGGTCGCTGGTGCTGGTCACGCCGATGTAGCGCACGCGCCCCTGCTCCTTCAGCTCCTTCAGGACGCCGAGCTGCGTGGGGACGTCGGCCAGGTTGTGGACCTGGATGAGGTCCATCGTCGAGACCTTGAGCTTGGCGAACGACTCCTGGATCTGATGCTCCGCCCGGGTCCGATCGGCCGCCCCTCCGCCCCGCCCTGCCACGTTGACCTTCGTGGCCCAGAAGATCCTGTCGGTCACGCCGAGGTCGGCCGCGATCTGACCCGCGACTTCTTCCGACGCTCCATAGCTCGGAGCGGTATCGAAGACCGTGGCGCCTCGATCGACCATCGTGCGTATCACCGAGGTGAGCGCATCGATGTCCTCCCGCCGCGCGAACTGGGAGAACGTAGCCGCGCTGCCCAGCCCCACGACGGGGACCTTCTCACCGGTCGAAGGGATGGCCCGCTGGATGAGCTCACCCCGCTGCAACGCGCTCAGCAGGCGCGGGTCGAGTGCGAGCGCACCACCGATGCCCAGGGTCATTCCCAACCATTCGCGGCGGCTGATCATGGGTTCCTCCCGGTCGGATAGACGTGTAGAGTGGCAGGGTGAACACCTCGAGCGGCCGCGTAGAACGCCGCGTGAGCGCCTGGTGCGCTCCGGGGTCCCACGGCACCGCCGGCTATGTCAGGTCCTACGGCGACGCGGCGAGGTGGATTATGCTTCTCCCCGTCCCGGGCGGGGCAGAACGTGCGCCTGCACCGCCCAATCGTGCCACATGTTCTCGAGTCGCTCGACCTCGTCCGGATGCGTCGCGGCGAGATCGTTCGTCTCCGTGCGGTCGGCCACCATGTCGTAGAGCTCCCACGGGGCGTTCAACCCACGCGCCACCAACTTCCACTTCGTGGTCAGCACCGCGCGCCGGCCCTCGTGCTCGAAGTAGATCGCCCCGTCGTCGCCGCGCGCCAGCGGTTGGTCCGTGAACGCCGGCACCAGGCTGACCCCCTGCATCGGCGTGATCTGCTCGCCGCCGACCGTCGTCGGGTAGGCAGCGCCCGACACGTCCACGAGGGTCGCCATGATGTCGATCAGGTGCCCCACCTGGTGACGTAGCTCGCCTTTCGCCCCGATCCGTGCCGGCCAACGCATGATGAGCGGCGTGGCGATTCCACCTTCGTGGTCGAAGCTCTTGTAGAGTCGAAACGGCGTGTTGGACACGTTCGCCCACGGAATCCCGTAGCTCTCGTACGTATCGTAAGGGCCCGGCATCACGGTCGGATCCAGGTTCCCGATCTTGACCGGCTTTCCGTCCAGGGTATGGTCGCGGCCCACCCTCTCCGGACCGTTGAAGATGTAGTTGTACCAGCCCGGGGTGTTGATCTCCTCGGCGCACCCGCCGTTGTCCGACATGAAGAGGACGAGCGTGTCGTCGAGTACCCCGCGCTGCTCCAACTCCCCGATGATGCGCCCGATATTGGCGTCGAGGATCTCGATCTGGGCGGCGTAGACCTCCATGCGGCGCAGCTGCCACTCCTTGTTCGGCTCGTCCTCCCAGGCCGGCACACGGTGATCCCGCTCCGTGAGCGGCCACTTCGGGTCGATGATGCCCATGGACGTCTGGCGCGCGTAGCGCGCCTCGCGCAACTGGTCCCAACCTGCGTCGAAGCGGCCCTTCGTCCGTTCGATCGCCTCTTCCGGCGCGTGCAGTGGCCAGTGCGGCGCCGTAAACGCCGCATAGAGGAAGAACGGCTCGTCCGGCTTCTGGTCCAGGTGATCGCCGACGAAGCGCGTGGCGTAGTCGCCCAGTGCGTTCGTGTAGTAGAACCCCGGCTGCACCTGGTCCTGGGCCGAGTCGTTGTCGAGCGTGAGGGTCCGGGGCTCGAAGTAGCTGTCCGCCCCGTTGATGGTGCCGAAATAGCGGTCGAACCCGCGCTGCCGCGGCCAGTTGTGCTTCTCCTCCATGGTCTCGGCGTTGATGAAGTGCGTCACGTGCCACTTGCCGCACGCGTACGTGCCGTAGCCCGCGTCCTTGAGCACCTCGGCGAGCGTTACGCACTGCCGGTTGAGGTCGCCCCGATAGCCCGGCAGGTGCGCGTCGTGCATCATGTCGCCCACCCCGGCCTGCTGCGCGTAGAGCCCCGTGAGCAGGCTCGCCCGGGAGGGACAGCAGCGCGCGCCGTTGTGGAAGTGCGTGAAGCGCAGTCCCTCACTGGCCAAACGATCGATGTTGGGCGTGCGCATGTCGCCGCCGAAGCAGGCGACGTCGGAGAAGCCCATGTCGTCGGCGAGGATGAGCACGACGTTCGGACGGTTGCCCCGGTCTCCCGGCGCCGCACAGCCCGCCATGCCCGCCAGATACGAGGACCCTACGAGGCCCAGAGAGCCGTACCCGACCCGCCGCAGGAACTCCCTTCGATCCACCGATCGTCGCGCCTCATGGTCTGGAGACACGGAGCGCTTCCTCTTCCGCGGGGTGACCGAGATGGCGAATGGAGCTTACTGTAGAGCTTCGATCCGTTGGCGGCCAGTCCGACCAGCGCACACGACCACGACGGCGCAGGAGCCCCCGTGCCCGAGCGCTCTCCTCGGCGGCAGGAACGCGACCTCCACCCGAAGTCGGCCCACGTGATGGCCAAGGCTTCGGGCGCGATCTGCAACCTGGACTGCACGTACTGCTACTACCTGGAGAAGGAGAAGCTCTACCCCGACCGGGGGTCCGCCTGGCGCATGGGCGATGAGACGCTCGAGCTCTACGTCCGGCAGTACATCGAGGCCCAGGATGGGCCCGAGGTCGACTTCGCATGGCAGGGCGGCGAGCCCACCCTCATGGGGCTCGAGTTCTACCAGAAGGCCGTCGCGCTGCAGGAGCGCCACGCAGACGGTAAGACCATCCACAACTCGCTGCAGACCAACGGCACGCTCCTCGACGACGCATGGGGCGCCTTCCTGGCCGAGCACGACTTCCTCGTGGGCATCTCGATCGACGGTCCTGGACCCATCCACGATCACTACCGGGTGGACAAGGGGGGCAAGCCTTCCTTCGAGCGCGTGATGCGTGGCCTGGAGATCCTCAAGAGGCACGGGGCCGAGTTCAACACGCTCACCACCGTCCATGCCCACAACGAGGGATCGCCGCTCGAGGTCTATCGGTTCCTGAAGGAGATCGGGAGCCGCTACATGCAGTTCATCCCGATCGTGGAGCGGGTCGCTCGCTCGCGCGCTCCGGAGGAGCTCGAGCTCGTGCCGCCGGCGTTCCAGGACGAGGCGCTCGTCTCGAAGTGGTCGGTTTCTCCGGCCGCGTTCGGGCGTTTTCTCTGCAGCATCTTCGACGAGTGGGTGCGCCAAGACGTGGGCGAGGTCTTCGTGCAGATGTTCGACGTGGCGGTGGGCGCGTGGCTCGGGTTGGACTCGAGCCTGTGCATCTTCTCCGAGACGTGCGGCGACGCGCTCATCATCGAGCACAATGGCGACCTGTACTCCTGCGACCACTTCGTCTACCCCGAGCACAACCTGGGCAACGTACGGGAGCGCTCGATCAGGGAGATGGTGGACAGCCCCGAGCAGCGTCGCTTCGGGAATGCCAAGCGCGATACGCTGCCGCGCATGTGTCGTGAGTGTCCGGTGCGCTTCGCGTGCAACGGCGGTTGCCCCAAACACCGGTTCGCGCGGACCCCGGACGGAGAGAGGGGTTTGAACTACCTCTGTCCGGCCTACAAGGCGTTCTTCGAGCACGTCGACGCGCCCATGCGCGTGATGGCCGCGGAGCTGACGCGTGGGCGGCCGGCCGTGGGGGTCATGAACTGGATGCGCCACCAGGACGCGATCGGGCAGATGCG
Source organism: uncultured Gemmatimonadales bacterium (assembly GCA_963751265.1). Lineage (GTDB taxonomy): Bacteria > Gemmatimonadota > Gemmatimonadetes > Longimicrobiales > Gaopeijiaceae > SZUA-318. The sequence goes on from CAVVTU010000024.1 coordinate 102,489, forward strand.
CTCCGCGAAGCGCAACGAAGTGTGCCCGTGCGGAAGCGGGAAGAAGTACAAGCACTGCCACGGGCGTTCCGGCTGACGGTCCGATCCGATCCGCGCGACGGCGGACCTGGGGGCCGCACCCGAGCGGACGGCGCCTGCCCGCCTAGCCCCTCTACCCCGCCACCCGCCCTCTCCCCTCGCCCAGGGCCCCCTGGATCTCCAGGAATTCCCCGATGTTGTCCATGGTGACGAGGCCGACGAGCCGGGCGTCATCCTCGACCACGGGGGCCGCGCGGCAGTTGCGCTCCTTCAGGCGCCGGAAGACCCCCTCGAGCATCTCACGGGGATGCGCGAGCTGGAAGTCCCGATCCATGAGCTCGACGACGGGCACGTGCGTGCCCCCCCGGGCCAGGCCCTGCAGGATGTCGTGCTGCGTGAGCAGACCCACGACCCGTCCTCCGGCGACGACCGGAAAGTCCTTCTGCGAGCCGGCCAGCGTGAGATCGACGGCGTCGGCCAGCGTGGCGTCGCGGGAGAGGGTGTGGAACTCCGTGAACATCACTCGGGCCACGGGAATACCGCGGAGCGCGGTTCGCATGCCGACCAGGGTCGACTCCGAGGCGGCCCCGATCCAGACGAAGAGCGCGATGAAGAGAAGAAGCGGGTCGGCGAACAGGCCGAGGAATCCGAAGACCAGGGCGGTGGCCTGACCCAGAGTCGCCGCGATCTGCGTGGCGCGCGCGTACTCGAGCCTGGTGGCAAGCAGCGCCCGGAGAATCCGCCCTCCGTCCATCGGGAATGCCGGCACGAGGTTGAACGCGAAGAGCATCACGTTGACCGCGAGCAGCCGTTCGGCGACGGGGCCCGTCATCACCCCGAGCTCCGCCAGTGGGACGGCCCGCCCCACCGCCAGGATCCAGAGCCCCAGGAGGGCGGCCAGGGCCACGTTCACGGCCGGTCCGGCCAGCGCTACCCACAGCTCCTGAAGCGGCTCCTCGGGCATCCGCTCGAGGCGGGCCAACCCTCCGATCGGCAGCAGCGTCACGTCCCGTGTGCGAATGCCGTAGCGGCGCGCCGTGAGGGCGTGCCCGAACTCGTGGAGCAGCACGCAACCGAAGATCCCCACGATGAACGCGATGCCGGTGACGACGGCCGCGGCCGTGCCCTCGCGTCGCCAGTTGATCACGCCCACCCAGGCCAAAAGGAGCAGGAACGTAACGTGCATGCGCACGGGGATGCCCCGAAACGACGCAATGCGGATCGACCATCTCACGGCCCGCTCACCCTCCCCTCGCCGGCGATTCCATACGGCAAGGTTGGAGCCGCACAGGCGCCTCCGGCAACCACCCGCGCGGCGCCGCTCGTCGGGCGGCCGAGGCGGCTCGTTCGCCCCCCTGCGGGGTAGCTTCTCCGTGCGCCGCGACAGCGGGCGCACATACTCTTCATCACCCCATAGAGATCGGATTCGTCGGGAAGCATGCAGACCTTCAAGGTGTTCGGAATGATGGCCGGGCTCACCCTGCTGTTCGTGGGGCTCGGGTCCTATTTCGGCGGCACGGGCGGTGCCGTGCTCTTCTTCGTCATCGCCGCGGCGATGAACTTCGGAATGTACTGGTACAGCGACCGAGCCGTTCTACGCATGTACAAGGCGCGGATCGTCGGGCCGGAAGAGGCACCCGAGCTCTACCGAATGGTGGACGGCCTCCGGAGGCGCGCCGACCTTCCGATGCCGACCGTTGCGGTCGCCCCCTCGGAGCAGCCCAACGCGTTCGCCACGGGGCGCAACCCGGAACACGCGGTCGTATGTGTGACAGCGGGCATCCTCCGCCTGCTCCCCGCCCGCGAGCTGGAAGGGGTCCTGGCGCACGAGCTCGGCCACGTGCGGCATCGCCACATGCTGGTGGGCACGTTCGCCGCCACCATGGCGGGTGCCGTGGCCATGCTGGCGAGCGTGGCTCGCTGGGGCTTGATCTTCACGGGATTCGGCGGTCGGGGCGACCGGGACGGTGGGGTCCTCGGCCTGGTCTTCATGGCCATCGTCGCGCCGATCGCGGCCATGATCGTCCAGATGGCGATCAGTCGTCAGAACGAGTTCCAGGCCGACGCCACGGCAGCGGGCATTACGGGTGATCCGACGGCGCTCGCCGGCGCTCTGCAGCGCATCGACGGGTACGCGAAGCAGATCCCCATGCGGGTGAACCCGGCGGCGGCCCAGCTCGCGATCATCAATCCGCTGGCGGGTAGCCGCCAGGCGTTCGCCGGCCTCTTCAGCACGCATCCCTCGACGGAGGAGCGGATCGCACGTCTCCGCCGGATGGGGCGCTAGTCGGGACGAGGGGAACATCGCGCGCGCGACCGCCGATTCGTGGCGGTGCCCGGCTTTCGTCGGTCGGGCGAGGCGCGCAGCCATCTCTGGACGGGAGTCATTCGAAGTGACCGAGCCGTGGGTGGACGACGGAAACGCCGCCCTCCTCGTGGACCTGTACGAGCTGACGATGCTGCAGGCGTACTGGCGCGAAGAGATGTTCGGCGACGCCGTCTTCAGCCTGTTTTCGCGCCGCCTTCCGCGGCCGCGCAACTACCTCCTCGCGTGCGGGCTGGAAGATGCGCTCCACTATCTGGAGCGGCTGCACTTCGATGCGGAGGCTCTCGACTACCTCGCCACGCTCCCCGAATTCTCGCGGGAGTTCCTGGATTGGCTGGGAGGTCTGCGGTTCACGGGTGACGTATACGCCGTGCCGGAAGGCACGCCGGTCTTCGCCAACGAGCCCGTCCTGGAGGTCCAGGCGCCTCTGCCCGAGGGTCAGCTCGTCGAGACCTTCCTGATGAACCAGCTCAACACGCAGACGCTGGTCGCATCCAAGGCGTCTCGGGTCGTGACGGCCGCGCGGGGACGCACGGTGGTCGATTTCGGATTGCGGCGCGCGCACGGCGCGGACTCCGGCCTGAAGGGAGCCCGGGCGTACCATATCGCAGGCCTCGACGGCACGAGCAACGTACTCGCGGGAAAAATCTGGGGCGTGCCGGTGACCGGGACGATGGCCCACAGCTACATCCAGGCCCACGACGACGAGCTCGAGGCATTCCGGGCCTTCATGCAGCTCTATCCGAATACGGTGCTGGTCGTCGACACCTACGACACCTTGTCCGCGGTACGCAAGGTCGTGAAGCTCGCGCACGAGCTCGGCTCCGAGTTCGGACTGAGCGCCATCCGCCTGGACTCGGGAAACCTCGTGGAGCTCGCGCGCGAGGCGCGGCGGATTCTCGACGAGGGCGGCCTCGCTTCCGTGCGCATCTTCGCGAGTGGCGGCCTCGACGAGCACCGGGTGGCCGGCCTGGTGGCGGAGGGCGCCCCGATCGACGGGTTCGGGGTCGGCACGGCGATGGCCGTCTCTCAGGACGCTCCCGCGCTGGACTTCGCCTACAAGCTCACGTCGTACAAGGGCGTCGGGCGCATCAAGGTGGCCCCGGGCAAGCCCGTGCTTCCCGGCCGAAAGCAGGTCTACCGCGTCGAGGACGACCGCTACGCCCGCTACGACGTCGTGGCCCACGCCGACGAGGAGCTCGACGGGCGCCCGCTCCTTCGCAAGGTCATGGAGGAAGGCAAGAGGCTCGAAGCCGGCCGTGAGCCGCTGGCTGCGGCTCGCCGCCGGGGGCGTGCCGAGATCGACCGGCTCCCGCCGGGGATCCAGGGACTCGAGCCGGCCGATCCACCGTACCCCGTGTACGTGAGCGACCGCCTGCAACGTTGGCAGCAAGAGCTGATCGAAGCGATCGAGCCCACCAGACCCGCGAGCGGACCATGAGCGGCCCATCTCTTTCCGTCGACCGCGACCGCTCCGCCCTCCTCCTCGTGGACATCCAGCCGGACTTCATGCCGGGAGGCGGCCTTCCCGTGGCCGACGGCGACGCCATTCTGGAGGGGATACGCAAGCTCATGGAGTCCGACCTCTTCGGGCTCCAGGCCGCCACCCAGGACTGGCACCCGGCCGAGCACGTCTCGTTCGCGGGCAACCACGAAGGCCACCGGCCCATGGACGCGATCGAGCTCCACGGCCATGAGCAGATCCTCTGGCCGGACCACTGCGTGCAGGGCACGCCCGGTGCGGAGCTTCATCCCGCTCTCCCGTGGACCCGGATCTCCGTGGTCGTGCGCAAGGGGATGACACCCGACGCCGATTCCTACTCCGGCTTCCGCAACAACTTCAACGCCGACGGCGAGCGGCCGAGCACCGGGCTCGCCGGCTATCTCCGCGAGCGGGGCGTCGAGACGGTCTACGTCTGTGGACTGGCACGGGACGTATGTGTGCAGTGGACCGCCGAGGACGCGGTGGAGTTGGGCTTCGAGGTGGTGTACCTCTGGGACCTCACCCGCGCCGTGGACCCCTCGAAGGACGACGGCGTGCGCGCGAGCCTGCAGGCCAAGGGCGTGCGAATCGCCGACTCCAGCGAGCTGATGGGCTGAGACCGGGGGCCCGTTCTCCAGGGCCCGGCCCGCGGAGGATCGACCGCCCCACCATACCTCTGTCCCAGCGCCCGATCCTCCTTATCTTTGCATGACTCCCGTGCGGCCCCTGCCCCCGGCGGGTACCGAGAGACGCATCCGTGCATCTTTTCACGAGAGCGGCGAGCCATGGATCAGGCTTTGTTCTACCATCGGTTCCACTTCGCCTTCACCGTCTCGTACCACTACCTCTTCCCTCAGCTCACCATGGGGCTGGCGCTGCTCATCGTCATCCTCAAGGCGATTGCACTGCGCACGGGGAACGAGCGGTACGACCGGGCCGCCCTCTTCTGGGGCAAGCTCTTCGGCCTGTCGTTCGTGATGGGGGTGGTCACCGGCATCCCGATGGAGTTCCAGTTCGGCACGAACTGGGCGCGGTTCTCCGAGGTCACGGGCGGGGTCATCGGCCAGACCCTGGCGATGGAGGGAGTCTTCGCCTTCTTCCTGGAGTCCTCGTTTCTGGGACTCTTCCTGTTCGGCAGGCAGAAGCTGGGCCCGAAGGGGCACTTCGCCGCGGCCCTCGCGGTCTGGATCGGGTCCTGGGCGTCGGGCTACTTCATCGTGGCCACCAACGCCTTCATGCAGCATCCGGTAGGCTACGAGCTGGACGCTTCCGGTCGCATGGCCCTGGTGAGCCTCCCCGCCCTTCTGGGCAACCCCTGGGTCTTCTGGCAGTACCTCCACACGATGATCGGCGCGGTGGTCACGGGGTCGTTCATCATGGCGGCCGTGGGCGCGTACTACGTCCTGGTCGATCACCCGAAGGACGAGGGGGAGCCCGCTTCGCCGCATGCGGAATACGGCAAGCTCTTCCTGCGGGTCTCGGTGCCGGCCGCGCTCATAGCTTCGCTGCTCATGGCCTTCCCGACGGGAGATCGGCAGGCGAACAACGTCGCGCAGAAGCAGCCGCCCAGCTTCGCGGCCATGGAAGGGCTGTTCCACAGTGGCCAACCCGCCGGCCTCGTCATCATGGGCCAGCCCGACATGACGGACCTGCGCCTCGACAACCCGATCGAGGTGCCGGGCGTGCTCAGCTTCCTGACCTATCGCCGGTGGGACGCGAAGGTCGAAGGGCTTTCCACGTTCCCGCAGCAGGACTGGCCCGACAACGTGCCGCTCCTGTACTACGCCTACCACATCATGGTGGGGCTGGGTACGATCTTCATCGGCGTGATGCTCATCGCCGCGTTCTTCCTCTGGCGAGGCACGCTCTTCAGTACCCGCCCCGTGCTCTGGCTTGTGATGCTCGCGGCGCCACTGCCCTTCATCGCCAACACCATGGGATGGACCACGGCCGAGCTCGGGCGACAACCCTGGCTGGTGTGGGGGGTGATGCGCACGAGCGAGGGCTACTCCCGGACGGTATCGCCCGGCAACGCGCTCTTCAGCCTGCTCGGATTCATGGGCCTCTACCTGGTCCTGGGGATCCTCTTCCTCTTCCTGGCCCGGCGGGAAATCGAGCACGGGCCGGTCCCCGTCCACCACGAGGAGGCGTGACATGTTGGCGACGATCTGGTTCTGGCTCGTAGCCGCGATGCTCACCATGTACGTGGTGCTGGACGGGTTCGATCTGGGGGCCGGCGCGATCTTTCCCCTCGTGGCGCGCACGGACGAGGAGCGGCGCACGGTGCTGCAGAGCATCGGGCCGGTGTGGGACGCCAACGAGGTCTGGCTCCTGGCCGCGGGCGGCTCGCTGGTCCTGGCGTTCCCGAGGCTCTACGCGTCGAGCTTCAGCGGCTTCTACCTCCCGCTCATGATGGTGCTCTGGCTGCTGATCCTCAGGGCGATCGGCATCGAGTTCCGAAGCCACGTCCAGAATGCCGTCTGGCGTCCCTTCTGGGACGTCGTGTTCTTCATCGCGAGCCTGCTCCTCACGATCTTCCTGGGCGCGGCGCTCGGCAACGTGGTGCGGGGCGTGCCCCTCGACGCGCAGGGCTACTTCTTCTCGCCGCTCTGGACGAACTTCACCACCCAGGGCAACCGCATGGGGATCCTGGACTGGTTCACCGTGACGGTCGGCGTCACGAGCATGCTGGCGCTCGTGCACCACGGCGCGCTCTGGGTGGCGCTGAAGACGCATGACCCCGTTAGAATGCGTGCCAACAGAGTGGCTGCCTGGGCATGGCCGCTCCTGCTGGTGGCGGTGGTGCTGGTGACCGCGTTCACGTTCCGCGTCCAGCCGCACGTTCCCGAGCAGCTGCGCACCCACCCGGCGGGCTATCTCTTTCCGCTGGTCGCGCTCGTCGGGCTCGGCGCCAGCTTCTGGATGCGCCGCCGGGGCCGCGAAGCGGGTGCCTTCTTCGGATCCGTGGCGTTTCTCGTGGGCATGCTCCTCTCGGTTTCGTTCGGCCTCTACCCCTACGTGCTCCCCGCCACGAACGGTGTGGAAGCTTCGCTGACCGTGGGCAACACCATGTCGTCGGCCCATGCCATGCGGATTGCGTTCGTCTGGTGGATTCCCGGGATGATCCTGGTCACCGCCTATACGACCTTCATCTACCGGGGGATGCGCGGGAAAGTGGAGATGCGCGAGGACGGGTACTAGTGGACTGTCCACCAGGGGGCCCACGCCGAGGGGAGGCGGGCGCGCGCGTCCGCCTCCCCTCCCACATCACCGATCATCCACCACGGACGGGCGACGCTCGCCTCAACGCTCGAACCGCATGAAGAGCCCCTGGTCGTCGATCGAGAGGGTGTCGCCCACCCACGCCCCGGCGTTCTCGGTCCCGTTCTGCCAGGTGAATCGGACCGTGTCGGGATCGTTCGTCCAGGTGCAGCTGTCCGGGGCCGTCCTTGTGGAAACGGCCGAGCCATGGGTGATGCGCGACCTGATCGAGCTCGAGCATGTACCGTCTCCGGCCAAGCTGAGGTGACCCTCGACGATCTCGATCTTGTCTTCCCGAACCCACACCTGCAGGTACGGGAGCGGCAGCCCGTTCACGGTTCTGAGCATGTAGTTGCCCGCGGGTGGATCGGCGGGCGAGACGCTGTCCCTGCAGCCCGCGGTCAGGGTACCCATGCCCACGAGAAGCACGACCGCGGCCCGGCGCCTGCACGCCGCGGCTCCCGCACGCGAAGACATCGGCGCGCTCACCCGACGTGCCTCCGCCACGCCACGGCGTATACGCCGACGTTCAGCGCCAGCGTCGCCAACCCCAACGCGAGCTGGGCACTCCGGGTCAGCCCTGGCGGGTAGAGGAGCGCCGACACGTAGTGGCTCAGGAAGCCTCCCTCGTAGACCGCACCGCCCGCCGCCTCACGGAGATCGTTCTCGAGCGGCGTCAGCGGACAGACCCACCCGGCCACCACCACCCAGATCCCCCAGAGCGCGCATGGCGCGTGCACCCACGCCGCCCGAGGCCAGCGCAACACGAGGAGTCCACCCAGCACCACGAACAGCACGAACGCCAGGTGGGACAGAAGAACGACGTCGGCGAGCAGCGAGTCGGTCATCGCACGCGCACGGAGTCCGGAACTCTGACCGTGTCGGCACCGATCGAGGAGTCGGGAGGCGGAGCCGTCACGCTGTCCACCCCTCCGACCGAATCGGCTTCCATGGCCCCCGTGGTGTCGCCCACGCGCGCGGAGTCGCGGATCCCGACGCTGTCCGGCTCCACGACGACACCCACCGCGGCAACCGAATCGTCGAGGAGTGGAGGCTCGTCGGGAATCACGACATCGCGCCCGGCCAGGCGCTCCAGGATCAGGTTGCGCCGCCAGGCCATCCGGCCGGGCCGGTGCGCCGGGTTCGAGGTGAGCGGCTGCGGAAGCGTCGCGGCCAGCGAAGCCGCCTGAAAACGGTCGAGGGCCTGGACGGGCTCCCCGAAATAGTGCCGGGCAGCCGCGTCGACGCCGAAGATGCCAGGCCCGAGCTCCACGGTGTTCAGATAGATCTCGAGGATCCGGTCCTTCGAGAGAGACCGCTCGAGGCGCCGTGCGACGACCGCTTCGTCGATCTTGCGCACGAACGACCGATGGGGCGTGAAGTAGAGGTTCTTGGCCAGCTGCTGCGTGATGGTACTCCGCCCCTTGATCTCGTGTCGATGAGCCCAGACGTAGCCCACGGCGCGCAGGAGGGCCGCCAGGTCTCCGGCGTCCGTCCACGAGAAGGTGTCTCCCCCGCTCCAATGCACGTCGGTGGCCAACGCCTTCCAGTCGATGCCGTGATGCTGGCGAAATCGATCGTCCTCGGAGATGAGCACACAACGCACAAGGTCGCTCGGGATCTTCTCGAGCACGACCCACTCCTGGTGGATCGTGAGCGGCGTGCCCGCCTCCAGGGCTTCCCCCTCGCGATAGCGCATGAATGAGGTGGTCTCGGGGTTCTTCGATTCGAGCCGCCACGGCCAGGGTAGCTCGAGGAACGTCATGATCGGAACGCCGAAGAGCAGGAGCGCCAGGAAGAGAACCAGATGGCGGAGGAAACGGGTCATACGAGGATGTTACACCCGCGAGGGCGCGAGGGGTTGCGCGCGAGCGGCCAGGTCCGACGGGACGCGCGGCCGGTGCGGACACGTCCCTCTCGTCACCGCCGATCGCACTCCCTACCTTCCGGCCATGAGCGACTCCGCCGCCATCTCGACGCGTGGGCTGACCAAACGCTACCCGGGCGTGGTGGCGGTGGACGCACTCGATCTCGAGGTGCGCCAGGGAGAGATCTACGGGTTTCTGGGACGGAACGGAGCCGGCAAGACCACCACGATCCGGATGCTCCTCGGGCTCGTGCACCCCGATGCGGGCGAGGTGCGCATCCTGGGAAGCTGGGTGGCACCGGGGATCTACGACATGTTCCAGAGGGTGGGCTACCTGGTCGAGACCGCGACCGCCTATCCGAATCTCACCGTCAGGGAAAACCTGGAGATCCAGCGCCGACTCATGGGTGCTCCGCGCGCTTCCCTGGACGCCGCGGTCGCGTCGATGGGGCTCGGCCGGCTGACGGCGCGCCGGGCCGGTGAGTTGTCGCTGGGCAACAAGCAGCGCCTGGCGTTGGCTCGCGCGCTGCTGCACCGCCCCGACGTGCTCGTTCTGGACGAGCCGGCCAACGCGCTCGATCCGGCGGGCATCGCGGAGATCCGGGTCCTGCTGCGCCGCCTCACAGACGAGGACGGGGTCACCGTCTTCATGTCCAGCCACATCCTGAGCGAGGTCTCCCAACTCGCCGACCGCATCGGGATCGTGCACGAAGGACGACTCCTCGAGGAGTTGGATCGCGACGAGTTGCGGGCCCGGGCGCGGCCCTACCTGGAGGTGCGCGTGAACGACCTGCCGCGCGCCGAGGCGCTGATCGCGCGGGCGGGGTTCCCGGAGACGGAGCCCTCCGGCTCGGGGCTGCGCGTCATGGGCGCCGAGGAGCACGGCGCCGAGATCGCCCGCACGCTGGTAGGCGCCGGTCTCGAGGTCGACGCGTTGATTCCCGGCCGGGAGGACCTGGAGTCGTACTTCCTTCGGGTGACGGGAGGCGGCGCGTGAGGCTCGGTGCCGTATTGGCGACGGAGCTCATGAAGCTCCGCCGGAGCAAGGTCACCGGGCTCTCGCTCCTCGCGTTCGCGCTCGGACCGTTGGGTGGGGGGCTCTTCATGTGGATCGTATCCCACCCCGGCACCGCCGAGCAGCTCGGGCTCCTCGGGACCAAGGCGGACCTGCTGGCGATCGACGCCTCGTGGGGCGGCTACTTCACGATGCTGACGCAGATGGTGGGCCTCGTGGGACAGCTCATTCTGGCGGTCATCGCGGCGTATGTGTTCGGTCGGGAGTACGTGGACGGCACGGCCCGCAACATGCTCGCGCTGCCGATCAGTCGAGCATGGTTCGTGGCGGCCAAGTTCGTGGTGGCCGCACTGTGGTGGGCGCTCCTCGTGGCGGCGATCTTCGCCGAGGGTTGCCTCGTGGCCCTGGCACTCCACTTGCCGGGGCTGAGCGGAGCGGTCTTCGCCCGCGGGTTCCACGACGTCCTTCTGGCCGCGTACGTGAGCTTCCTGCTCGTTCCGGTCGTGGCCTGGATCGCCACCCTCGGACGCGGCTATCTGCTGCCTTTGGGGTTCGCGATGCTGATGCTCCTGCTCGGCAACGTTCTGGGTGCCACCGGCTGGGGAAAGTGGTTCCCGTGGTCCATCGTGCCGCTCTTCGCCGGAGTGGCGGGGCCGCGCACCGAGGTGTTGAGCGCCTGGAGCGTCCTGGTGGTGGCGCTCACCTGCGGGGTCGGCGTGACCCTGACGGTGGCGCAGATCCGGTGGAGGGATCTGCCGGGCTGACGGGGAACCCGGTCCACCGTGTGCGGTGAGGAGGCCGGCCGATACCCCGCCTACCGCTTGTCGAGCGGACGAGTCGATGCCTGGATCGCACCGGACTCGTGGTTCCACCCCATTTGGCCGAGGCCTGCTGCGGTGGATAATACCGGATGTACCGGATCGACCCGATGTCGATGTACTTGAGCTCGTCCACGCTGTCGAGCCTACGGTCGTCGAGGTACGCCTGAACGGGAACGTTGCCGCCGGGCCGTCCACCACCCGCCAGCGGCAAGCTCGTGGTTCCACGGGGCCGCAGCCATAGCGAGCGAAGCTGCTGGACGGCATCGTAAGCGTTCGTCACGCGCACCTTCTGCAGCTGTTCGAACGTGATGATGTTCCGCGAGCTCGGCCTGTTGCCTCCGCTCTAAGCGTTGGCGGGGCCGACGACCAGCGCGAAGGCGGTCACCGTGAGCACGGAAGAGAGAAGGAGCCTTCGCATCGCTCGCCCCATCGATAGAGGGTTGGAGGGCCCGCCGCCCGGCCGGGGGACTCGGCCCCTCTTCCGAGGGGGCATCCGGCCGGCTGGCGAGCGCGCTCACTGCCATTCTCACGACACGGGATTGGCCGGCGACGTTGAGCGGAGAAGCTAGATCCCCTGCCCCCCCAGCGGCCTGGTGACCAGTCGCGCTCCGAATCCCGCGATCAGCGGACGGCCCCGGCCGATCGCCTCCTGAACGGACGGGAGCTTCAGCGACGCCGCGTGGCTCTCTTCGCTGTCCCACACCTCGGTGATCCAGAGCGCGTCGGAGTCTTCGGAGTCCTCGGCGATGATGTACGAGAGGCAGCCCGGCATCTCGCCGATGCTCTCCAGGAGGATCGATGCCAGAGCGTCGCGGTTGCCATGGGTCACGTTCAGCTTGCCGATGAGGCCGTACATGGGAGGGGCTCCTGACGGTGGGCAGTGGGGCTCCTTCGAACGAGAAGTTAGTCACTATCTTCAACGAATGCCCGTCCACCGGAAGCTGCGCCCCCCCGTCGTCGCCCTCGCGGCCTTGCTCCTCGCGCTCGCCAGCGCCGTGGGCGCGCAGGAGCCGATCCGGATCACGTTCCTCGACGTGGGACAGGGCGACGCCGTCTTGGTGCAGTCACCGGGCGGCAAGACGGCGCTCATCGACGCCGGTCCGGGCGCCGACCTGGCAGGACGCCTACGGGCGCTCGGGATCGGGCGCATCGACCTGCTGGTCGCGAGCCACGCCCACGCCGATCACATCGGGGGAATGCGGCAGGTGATCCGTGCCCTGCCCGTGGGCTTCTTCATGGACAACGGGCTCCCCTATACGACGAAGACGTATCTGTCGTTGATGCGGGCCCTCAAGAAGCACCCGGACATCGTGTATCTCCGGGCCGTCCCGAGGACGATCGATCTGGACAGCGCGCACATCCGCGTGCTGCCGATCCCCCCCGGCGCGCGCGACGCCGACGAGCAGAACGACGCGTCCGTCGGGCTGGTGCTCTCCTATGGAGACTTCCGCGCGTTTCTGAGTGGGGACTCGGAGCGAGACGAGTTGTCGTGGTGGGTCGAGAACGGCGACGTGCCCGCCGTCACGCTCCTCAAGGCCCCCCACCACGGAAGCGCCAACGGGTTCACCCCGGCGTTCCTCCGGATCGCCCGCCCCGAGGTAGTGGTGATCTCCGTCGGCCAGAACGACTATGGACATCCGATGCCCGCGGCCGTGGCGGCCTACCAGGCGATTGCCCGCCAGGTCTACCGCACCGACCGAAGCGGGAACGTGACCATTCTGGGATACGAGGACGGTCACTTCGAGGTCCGGACGCGCCGAGGCGGACCCGCCGCCCCGTACGACGCGGGCGGCAAGCTCACGGGGAGACACCACCATGAATGACGGACGCTACGTCGTGGACCGGATCGAGGGGAAGTACGCGGTCATGGCGCGCGACGACGGCGCCACGGTCGATGTCCCGCTGGACGAGCTGCCCAGGGACCTCCGTGAAGGCGCGGTGCTTCTGGTTCCGCTCTCGAGGGACGGAGCGCCGAACTGGGCCTCCGCGATGCGCGACCACGAAGAGGAGGAGCGCCGTCTCGAGGAGGCGAAGGGGATTCTGGAGGAGCTGAAGAAACGGGACGAGGGAGGGGACGTGGTGCTGTGAGCGGCGCAGGTCGGACGAACCGGGCGCCGGCCGGACACCCGAGACTCGGCGGGTCCCCTACCCCTTCAGAAGCCTTCTCCCCCGTAGGTACACCATCGCGTGATGCACCATGGACACCACACCGAGCGCAACACCCCACCCATACGCCCCCACCAGCCACAGACCCACCGCGGCCCACCCCCTCCAGTGCGGCGCGACTCCCGCGCCGTAGGCACTCAGCAGGAGAAGGGCCATGGCGAGCGCGTAGGCCACTCGGAACGCCGCCCGCTGTCCGTCCGTGATGGGGGTGGACAGCGTGAGGAGCGAAGCGTCACCCGCGATCGCGAAGACGAGCATGTTCGCGAGATCGGCCGTGAAGTGGAGGACGACGGGGACCCAGATCGAGCCGCTGAGGAGGTAGGCGCCCTCCAGGATCGCACCCCTCTTCGAGACCCCCTTGATCGTTTCCCGAACCGCGAACGTAGTGTAGCATTGGACGCCCGAGTCGATGAACCCACCGGGGACGGCATGACCGAGCGACGTTACAGCGACGACGAAGTCGCGCTCATCCTGCGCGAAGCGACGGAAGCCCCGGCAACGTCGCCCGTAGCAGGCCGTGCGCCCGACGGGATCACGCTGGACCAGCTCAAGGAGATCGCACGGGAAGTCGGCATCGACCCCGGCGCAGTCGAGTCCGCGGCACGTGCGCTCGCCGTGCGGCCCGCGCCGGCCCGGCGCGGCGGACTCATCGGAGCGACGACCACCCCCTCGAGCGAGACCGTGATCGCCGCGCGTATTCCCGACGAGAAGATGGGCGAGGTGGTCGCGATCATCCGCCGCGCCATGGGTCGCCAGGGCATCGTGGGACACGAGTTGGGCTCCCTGGAGTGGCGCGCGCGCGACGCGCTGGGCGGGCGGTATGTCTCGATTCGGCCGACCGAGCGGGGCACGCGCGTTCGGGCGTTCGGCAACTTCCGCGACGGCGCGCTCTCCGTGTTTCTCGGAGGCGGGGTCGGTGGGGGGGCCGTGCTGGGCGCGGTCCTGAAGAGCACGCCGTTGGCGGCCGCCCTCGGCATCGGGGTCCTACCGGTCGCAGCCGCCGGGGCCCTGCTCACCACGCGCTTCCTCTGGAGGCGGTTGGGCGAGCGTGAGGCGCGCGCCCTGCAGCGCGTCGTCACCGACCTCGAGCGGGAATTCGAGCGGGACACCGCGCGGAGCGAACCTGCCGAGGAGGCGGGGTAACCGTCGTCACACCGATGGCCACCAGCCCGGTCACTTCTCTCGCGATACGAGTCGGACGGCACCCGACAGGAGGACGACATGCAGGACGACAAGCTCCGGCCGGCCCAGGACGGGGCGGCGGGATCCCGCCCTCCCGCCACCTACCTGCTCCTGCTCTTGCTCGTCTTCCAGGGGTTCAGCGGCCTCGCCGGTGGCTACGGGCTGGTCACGGATCCGACGGGATCGAGGGTCGGGCTGGACCCGGATTGGCTCCAGGGCTCCCTCTTTTCGGACTACTTCGTACCGGGTCTCACCCTCTTCGTGGTGCTGGGGCTCGGTCCGCTGGTGGCGGCCTACGGTGTCCTGCGGCGCAGGTCCTGGGCACGCTTCGCCACCCTGATGGTCGGCGCCGCGCTGCTGATCTGGATCGCCGTCGAGATCCTCGTCGTGGGGTACGTGTCCCGGCCTCCCCTACAGCTGATCTACGCGGTCGTAGGCGTGGCGATCCTCCTGGCGGCGCTTCAGCCCCTCTTCCATCGGCATCCCGGAGCCAACCCGTAGGCGGATCGGCCTCCCGACCGGCGCCGGCCGGGAGGCCGATCCCGTTCCGGATGCCGCTGAGGACATCGTGGCCTAGCGTCCCCCGCCACGGCCGGGCATGCTCATCTTCCGGTAGCCGTCGGGCACGGTGAAGAGCGAGTCGTCGAGAGATTTCTCTTCGATGCTCGTCACCACCATCTGGACCTGCCCGTCATGTGCCACCTTGAGCGGGAACCCCCGCCCGAGGTGCCGTTCCCATCCCGCACCGTTGCCGCCACGTCCGCGGCCACCGCGCCCGCCCATCCCACCACTCATCGGCACGAAGGTGCCGAGGTCCTTGGCCAGGCAGACATCGGTCGTCTTGCCGTCGGTGGTGACCGTCGCATGCTCGCACTCGTGCCCGGCGATGGTCTCCGTCTGGCCGGTCCAATCGATGTCGGTCTTGCCCGCAGCCGAATCGGCCATCGCCTGCAGATCGCCCACGGTGTGCTCCATGTACATCTGATTCATGGGGATCACCATGTCCATCGTCTTCGTGGTGGCGTTGAAGACCGTGTACATCTGCATGCCCTGAGCGGACATGTCCATGCGCACCCTGTCGCCCTTGATCGAGTACTTCATGGTCTGCGGCCCGGGACCGCCATTCACCTGGAAGGTGACGACCCCCTCGAAAGAACTCTGGGCGGTGGCGACTCGGGGAACCAGCATGGCCGCGGCCATGGCGGCGGCTGCAAGCAACGTGCGGCGGGCGTTCATCGTCTTCATCCTCCGTGTGGGCAGGGGCAGGCATGATCCTGGGAGCCCCTGGCCGAGGTATACCCCAACGGGACCCGGCGCGTCAAGCGACATGGGCCGAGGCCCCCCGTGTCGATCGTCTGGACGAGACGCCCGGCTTTCTATAGCCATTCAACGCATCCGGTCCGGCGTCGAGGCTCGGGGCCGGTCCGTTTCAATCCCCCCGGAATCGCATGCTCAAAGTCGGCATCGTCGGGCTTCCCAACGTGGGCAAGTCCTCTCTCTTCAACGCCCTCACGTCCGTGGGCGCGCCCGCCGAGAACTACCCGTTTTGCACGGTGGATCCGAACGTGGGCACCGTGGAGGTGCCGGACGCGCGCCTCGACCGGATCCACGAGTTGGTGAACCCCCCGAGCCGCGTGCCGACGGTCATCCAGTTCGTCGACATCGCGGGCCTGGTCGCCGGAGCGTCCGAGGGCGAGGGGCTCGGCAACAAGTTTCTGGGCCACATCCGGGAGGTCGATGCCATCGCCCACGTCATCCGCTGTTTCGACGATCCCGACGTGACGCACGTCCTGGGCGACGTCGATCCGGTGCGCGACCGGGAGATCGTCGAGACCGAGCTGGCCCTGGCAGACCTGGAGACGGTGCAGCGGCGCCTCGAGCGCGTGGAGAAGAAGGCGCGCTCGGGTGAGAAGGACGCGATCCGGGAGATGGCGGTGCTCGAGAGGCTCCACACCGTGCTCTCCGAGGGACGTCCCGTACGCACGCTCCATCTGGACGACGAACAGCGGAAGGTCGCGAGGAGCCACGGGCTGCTGACGGCCATGCCCGTGCTCTACGTGGCCAACGTGGCCGAGAGCGACCTGCCCGAGGGCGAGAGCTCCTGGACCCTCGAGCTGCGGGAAGCGGTCGCCCACGACGCCCCCGAGGCACGCGGCGTCGAGGAGGTCGTGCCGATCTCCAGCCGGGTCGAGTCCGAGCTGGCCGAGCTGGCCCCGGAAGAGCGCGGCCTCTTCCTCCAGGAGCTGGGCCTCGACGAGGCGGGCCTCGACCGCTTGATCCACGAGGCGTATAAGCTACTGGGCCTCATCACCTTCTTCACCACGGGTGAGAAGGAGACCCGGGCCTGGACGGTGCACCGGGGGAGCCTGGCGCCCGAGGCGGCCGGAGTCATCCACACCGACTTCGAGCGCGGGTTCATTCGGGCCGAGACGATCCACTACGACGACTTCGTGCGCATCGGCTCGTGGAAGCACGCGCGCGACGAGGGGATGATTCGCTCCGAGGGCCGCGACTACGTGGTTCAGGACGGGGACATCATGTTGTTCCGGTTCAACGTGTAGCAGGTCGCCGAAAACGGGGAGCACCCGACACGACTCGCTGTCGGTGCGGTCCCGAGCAGCATTATGTTCACGGTGTGTGTCCGGTCTCCCCGGCCCCCCGAGGGGCATGACCCAAACCACGTCCCGCCGTCCCCATGTGATTCGAGTCCTGGCGGTCGGCATCGTCGGCCTGATGGTGCTCGGCGTCGCCCCGGCGCGACCGACGCCGTTGGGATCGGCCGTGCCTCCGGTCCGGCAGACCGCTGCCGACACCGTCGTGGTCGGGGTTCTGACGAACTGGCCCCCCCACTACCAGTTGGGCCCCGGTGGGCAGCCCGAGGGGTTCGCGGTCGACGTGATGAAGGAGGTCGCTCGCCGCACCGAGCTCGCCGTACGGTACGAGGTCTACGCATCGTTCCCGGACGCGATCGAGGCGCTCCGCCTCGGCGTCGTCGACCTTCTCCCCGATTTCGGAGTCCTCCCGTCCCGAACCGAGGAGTTCGCCTTCACGAGCCCGTTCGAAGCCTTCCGGATCGCGCTCTTCGCCCGCGCCTCGGATCCGACCGTCGTGTCGGGCCAGGACCTCTCCGGCCGACGCGTGGCCGCCGTGGTATCGAATGTCGGCGTCACGCTCGTCGGGCAATGGTACCCACGCGCGGAGCTGGTCATCGAAGGGAACGTGAGCGAGGCGCTCTTCGACCTGATGGCCGCGCGGGTGGACGCTGCCGTCTATCCGGAAGAGGTCTTCGTCGGCCTCGCCCGCTCGGTAGGCCTCGCCGATCGCATCCGGATCGTTCCCCCCGCTCTCGGCGAGATCCGACGGGGAATGGCGGTCCGTCGCGCCGATACCCTTCTGCTGACTACGCTCGACCGAGGCCTCGACGGGCTGGTCGGCTCGCCGGAGTACGAAGCGATCTACCGGCGCTGGTTCACCGCGACGGAGTCCTTCTGGACGGTCCGGAGGGTAGTGTGGAGCAGCGCGGGGGTTCTACTCCTGGTGCTCCTGGCGATGGCGCTCTGGAGGTACCGGAGCGTCTCCAGGCTCGCGCGGGACCTTTCACGCACGCTGGCCGAGCGTGACGTCGCACGGAAGATGGGCAGACGCGAGGAGGAGCGGTTCAAGCTGGTCGTCAAGACGGCGTACGAAGGCATCGTGATGTCCGACGCCCTGGACCGCATCGTCTTCGTCAACCAGCGCGCGTGTGACTTCCTGGGTGTGAGCGAAGACCGCATCCTCGGGAGAAGCGTCCTCGAGGTGGTGGACGAGGAGAGCCACGACAGGATCCGGGAAGGCGTCCACGAACGTCGGAAGAACGTCGCCGACCGCTACGAGATCACCCTGCGTCGGCCCGACGGCAACCGAACGTCGCTCCTGATCTCGGCCGCACCGATCCTCGGAGACGACGGGACGTTTCAGGGCTCCGTGGCGACCCTGACCGACATCACCGACCGGGTTCAGGCCGAGACGGCGCTGCGAGAGCGCGAACGACGGCTCGCGGCATTCGTGGAGAATGCGTTCGAGCTCATCAGCACGCTGGACACCGACGGGATCATGATGTACCAGAGCCCTCCGGTGACGCGCTTGCTCGGCTACCGCTCGGAAGAGCTGAAAGGCCGTTCGACCTTCGAGTACATCCACCCGGAGGACATCGAGACCGCCAGGTCCGCGTGGGAGGAGATGTTGAGCAAGCCGGGCGAGGCGATCCGGCTCGGACTGTTCCGGTTTCGCCACAAGGACGGCTCGTGGCGGACCTTTTCGGCAACCGTCACGAACCTGCTGGACGACCCGGCAGTGCAGGGCGTACTCTCCAACGCACAGGACGTCACCACCAGGTACGAGTTGGAGCGCCGGTTGGCCCAGGCCCAGAAGCTCGAAGCCGTGGGACGCCTCGCGGGAGGGATCGCCCACGACTTCAACAACCTCCTGACCGTAATCAGCGCACAGACCGGACTTCTGCTCATGGAGCTCGCCGGAGAGAGGCGACTGTCGAAGGAAGTCGCGCTGATCCAGACCGCGACGGACCGGGCGGCCGCGCTCACGAGCCAGCTCCTGGCGTTCAGTCGCGACCAGGTCCTCCAGCCCAGAGTCGTCGCCCTTCGGGAGGTCGTCCGGAAGATGGCCGGACTGCTGGAGCGGATCATCGGTGAGGACATCAGCGTCGTGATCGACGTGCCGTACGACCTGCCAGCCGTCAAGCTCGATCCCGTCCAGCTCGAACAGGTGATCCTGAACCTGGCGGTGAACGCCCGGGACGCGATGCCCACGGGAGGCACGCTCACGCTCTCCGCACATCGGGAGGATCTGGACCGTCTGAGGGCGGACGACCTCGGAGGTATCAAGCCGGGCGCCTATACGGTGTTCGAGGTTTCGGACACCGGCACGGGCATGGACGAGGTGACGCTCTCGCGAGCGTTCGAGCCGTTCTTCACGACGAAGGAGCGTGGCAAGGGCACGGGCCTCGGCCTTTCCGGAGCCTACGGGTTCGTGACCCAGACGGGAGGCAGCATCCACGTCGATTCCACCGTAGGTGTCGGCACGACGTTCGTGCTTCGGTTCCCGGCCGTGGAGGCCGAGCCCGTCGCCGAGGAGGCGGTTCCGAAGCGCAGACCGGATCTCGGCATGGAAGATCGTGGCGCGGTCATCCTCGTGATCGAGGATACGGAAGATGTGCGTGAGGTGGCCCTCAGGATCCTCGAGCGCTCGGGTTTCGTCGTGGAGACCGCCCGGACCGCGGAGGCGGGTCTGGATGTCCTGGAGCGGAGAAACGACATCGGCCTCGTCCTGACCGACCTCGTGCTCCCGGGCATGAGCGGGCGAGCGGTGGTCGAGCGGCTCCGGGTCAGCAGGCCGGATCTGCCCGTGCTCGTCATGTCCGGGTATGCCGGCGACTCTCCCGGCCACCCCGGAGACCTGCCGGCGGACATCCGGTTTCTCAGGAAACCCTTCGCCGTCGACACGCTCATCGAAGCTGTCGTGGACGCGATGGGCCGGCCCCGGTCCGGATCGTGATGCGACGGATGTGGCGATTGGCTCTGGCAGGATCGTTCTGGCTTCCCGGCGCGCTCGTAGCCCAGGCCCGGCCGAGGCGCCCCACCCTGTCGCCTCCGCCCGACACCGCCGAGACACGCCCGCTCTCCGATTGGCACATCCGCGACGCGTGCGTGCTGGCCGATTCCGCAACTCACACCTACTACATGACGGTGCCCATGGGCATGATCGAGCGGCGCCGAGGCACCGGCGTCCAGATGCTCACCAGCACGGACCTGATCCACTGGACCGGCCCCTACACGGTGTTCGAGGCCGGACCGGGGTTCTGGGCGCACCGGGGCGTGTGGGCGCCGGAGATCCACGCCTACCGGGGCAAGTACTATCTGTTCGCCACGTTCAACACGAACGACTCTCTTCCCGAGCAACGGCCGAACTGGCTCCCGCGCGTGAAGCGGGGCACGCAGATTCTCTATTCGGACAGCCCGCTCGGACCCTACCAGGCGTTCGACTCCACACGCTCGACCCTCGATCCGAAGCTGATGACGCTCGACGGGACGTTCTGGGTCGAGGACGGCGTGCCCTACATGGTCTACGCGCACGAATGGGTGCAGATCGCGGACGGAGCCATGGAGATGATCCGTCTCAAGGACGACCTGTCGGCCACCGTAGGCGAGCCCACGACGCTGTTCCACGCGAGCGAGGCTCCCTGGGTCACGCCCTCCACCAGCCACCCCGGCAGCTTCGTGACGGACGGGCCGTACCTCTACCGCACCAGGACCGGCAAGCTCCTGATGATCTGGTCGAGCTTCGGAGCGGGTGGCTACATGACCGGCATCGCCGAGTCGGCGAGCCGCAAGCTCGCGGGGCCCTGGACGCAGCAGGCCGAACCCCTGTTCGCCCATGACGGCGGCCACGGGATGATCCTCCGGACCTTCGACGGCCGGCTCGTGCTGACGCTCCACAGGTTCAACAACACGGGACACGAGCGCGAACAGCTCTGGGAGCTCCGCGACACCGGCGAGACGCTGGTGCTCGAACGGCAGATCGAATAGGGAGATCCGAGGCGACGCCGCTCGCCGGGGCGCGGCCCCGTCCGTCGGGACGGGCGGGGCCGCGCCCCGGCGGATCTCGGGCTTCAGCCCTCGATCTTGGTCCCCAGCACCTTCAGGAACTGCGCGAGCCAGGCGGCGTGGGCCGGCCACGCCGGCGCCGTGACCAGGTTGCCGTCGGTGTAGGCGCCGTCCACCGGAATATCCTGCCAGTCGGCTCCGGCCGCTTTCGCCTCCGGCCCGCACGCGGGGTAACCGGTGCACTTGCGGCCATCGAGCACGTCGGCCGCCGCCAGAAGCTGCACGGCGTGGCAGATCGCGGCGATCGGCTTCCCTTCCCCGGCGAAGTGGCGGACCACATCGAGCACCTTCCGCTCGAGCCGGATGTACTCCGGGGCACGTCCGCCCGGGAGCACGAGCGCGTCGTAGTCCGCCGGATCGACGTCGGCGAACGTCGCGTTGAGCGCGAAGTTGTGGCCCGGCTTCTCGCTGTAGGTCTGGTCGCCCTCGAAGTCGTGCACGGCGGTGCGCACTACCTCGCCCTTCTTCTTGCCATGGCAGACCGCGTCCACGGTGTGACCCACCGCTTGCAGGGCCTGAAAGGGCACCATCGTCTCATAGTCCTCGGCGTAGTCTCCTACGACCATCAGGATCCGCTTCGGCATGTTCGCCTCCTCGTGTTCATGAACGTCCGCAACTGCGTCTCATCATCGTCGAGCGGGCTCGGGGATGCCAGATCGGCCAAGGCCGGGCACGCCGCCGGGATGTGGGCGCCTTCGGCCCTCCGGCCCCTCAGCGGTTGGAGCGCGGCTTGCCCCAGAGCAGCCGTACGAGGGCCGGCAGGTTTACCGAGACGAACATCGCGACGAAGAGGAGCAGGAGAAGGCTCGCGGAGATGTGAAAATATGCCCCGAACATCGCCAGGAGCAGGAACCGGGGCGCGCGGGACAGGAGCACGCCAAGGAGGTACTTCCAGCGCGGGTACGACGCCATGACCACCAGGAACCGGATTGGAAAGAACGGCGCGGGGGTGAAGCCGGCGAAGAGGATGGCGGCGAACGGCATACGGCCGAACAGCGCGATGGTCTTGCGCACGAGCCGCTTCTCCGAGACCGCCTGAAGCGTCGGCCGGTCGTAGAAGAACGAGCAGAACGAGTAGTTCATCGCCTCGGCCATCACCGTGCCCACGCTCGAGACCGCGGCGACCACCCAAGCCGAGCGGAAGGCGCCGAAGTAGATGAGCACCGGCTCGTGCGGCAGGAGCCCCACCAGGAACTCCGATGGGAAGCAGTAGAAGAAGAGTACGACGAGGCTCTTGCTGTCCCGGACCTCGCGGGAGAGGAGCCAGACCAGTAGCAGTCCGAGCACCAGCAGGCCCTGGGCCGCGACGATGACCCCCCGCCAGCGTCGGGTCGAGGGCGAGTCGGGCGGCGAAGTCACCTCCCCGGGCGCATCGGGTCCCGCGGCCGCATCGGCAGACACCTCGGCTTCCGCGGGAGGCCGAGGTTCGGGAGCCTCGGACGATCTCAGGAACCGACCCTCCTCGGCTGCCGACCGTTGCTCCGCATCTGCTGGCCATTCTTGCCCAGCAGGTAGGGGATGTGATCCAGGAAGAGGTGCCTCGCCGGCCGCTCCGAGTGCGATCGGGAGCCGGTGTAGCACGCCACGCACGGGTTGTTCTCGGTGAAGTCCTCGAGCATGGCCTTGCGCGTGGGGTAGTCGCGGACGAGCAGGCCGCACGGCGAAAACGTCCCGTCCGGGTTCACGACCAGGAAGCGCTCACCGGCGCGACAGGCGCCCAGGTCGTCGCCGTTGAAGAAGCGCGCCATGGCCTCGAACACCCAATCGGACGTGAGGATGTTGCCGTGGGCCGCTTTCATCTCCACCAAGCGAGCGGTGACCTCCCGGAACTCGTCCATCTCGTCGGGGGGGATGAGCAGGCTCATGTCGTTCGTGCGGAGGTGGGTATAGGCACTGAAGTTGAGGTGCACTCCCCAATCCCGCGCGAGCTCGGCCATGGCCGGGGCGTCGCGGAAGTTCCGGCTCGTGAACACGCAGGAGAGCACCACGCGCCGACGGTCGTCGGCCGCGAGGGTGTTGAGGAGCCCCTCGATCTTGTGGAAGAGTCCGGGGATGGCTCGCCACTCGTCGTGGCGCTCGTCGGGAAAGTCCAGGGAGATCAGGAACTCGTCGACTCCGGCGTCCTCGAGCCGCTGGAACCGCTTGGCCGTCAGCAGCGATCCGTTGGTGACCACAAAGATCCGAAGTGGCGAGACACCCTGGCGCAGGGTACGGACGATCTCCTCGAGATCCTTGCGGATGAGCGGCTCTCCGCCCGACATCATCGCCACGAGCGGGCGGAGCTGCCGACAGATCTCGAGAAGACGCTGCGGGCCGGCCAGCTTCTCGCGGGGGATCACCGGGCCGCGGTGACAGTGCTGGCAGCGGGCGTTGCAGTTGTACGTGAGCTCGAAGGATGCGCAGTACGTGCGGTGCAGCAGGTAGTTCGCCGCGGCGCGGCGCGCCAGCGCGATGGGGAAGGCCATGGAATCCGCCTCGCTCTCGGGGATGCGGGGCGGCGGGGCCGGGCCTCGCCGCCGTGCCGTTCCTACCCGCCACCGTGCATGCTAGCGAGGATGCGGGGATCGGGCCAGTAGAGATACAGATCCCCCACGTCGCGGTCCTGCGCATCGTGTTCGGCACCGGTACGTCGAACGATGCGTCGCTGGATCGACGACCGCATCTGCTCCACGATCGAGGACGTTCGCTCCGGCGCCCGAGGGGCCGCAACGTCGGGCGAATCCCCACCCCGACCGACCGAGCCTCCCCGACTGACGCTCCCACAATCGTCAGCCCATGATGTAGAATCAGGCCGACACGACCGGGCCCGCCAAGGAGCAAGCGTATGCGCTGGGTGTTGTTCATACTCGTCGTGATCCACGGACTCGTTCACTTCATGGGCTTCGCGAAGGGCTTCGGGCTCGCCGAGCTCCCGCAGCTCGCAGTTCCGATCTCCCGGCCGGAAGGGCTGGTGTGGATGGTTGCCGGGCTGCTCATGCTCCTGAGCGCCGCACTGCTCTTCGTGGCTCCGAGCGCCTGGTGGATCGCCGGCCTCGCCGCGGTGACGATCTCGCAGGTCGTCATCGTCTGGAGTTGGAGCGACGCGAAGTTCGGGACCATCGCCAACGTGCTGATCCTGGTCGGAGCGATCTACGGCGTGGCCTCGCAGGGCCCCACGAGCTTCAGGGCGCAGTACCGCAGGGAGGTCGGAGAGCGACTCGATGCCGCGCCGAGCCGGATGCCCGCGCTCACCGAGGAGGATCTCGCCGACTTGCCGGAACTGGTCCAGCGCTACCTGCGCGTGAGCGGGCAGGTCGGCCGGCCCCGGGTCCACCACTTCGAGGTGAGGTGGAGGGGACGGATCCGCGCCGGCCCGAATGATCCGTGGATGAGCTTCACCGCGGAGCAGGTCAACTTCACGGAGGAGCCGGCCCGGTTCTTCGGCATGCACGCCACCCGAAGCGGCTTGCCGGTGGACGTGTTCCACGCCTTCCGGCACGGGTCGGCGAGCATGAGGGTCCGCCTCCTGTCTCTGATCCCGCTCGTGAACGCGCGCGGGCCCGAGCTCACCCGCGCCGAGACGGTGACGCTCCTCAACGACCTCTGCCTGCTCGCCCCGGCCGCGCTCGTCGACGTGCCCGTGCGATGGGAACCCATCGACGAGCGTTCGGTGCGGGCACACTACACGTTGGGGGCCAACACGGTGTCGGCCGTGCTCGACTTCAACACGGACGGCGAGCTGGTGGACTTCGTCTCGGACGACCGTCTGGCCGCCTCGGCCAACGGGAGCGAGTTCCTGCCCAGGCGCTGGTCGACCCCCGTGGGTGAGTACCGGAGCTTCGGTGGGCGCCGCGTGAGCACCCGCGGAGCGGGCCTCTGGCATCCCCAGGAAGGGACCTTCGCCTACATCGAGCTCGAGCTGACCGACCTCGAGGTGAACCCGCCGCGGTAGGAAGAAGGCGCAGTGGTGACAGGGCCGTTCCACCGCAGCTGTCGAGGGCTTACGAGGGGGCCCCGGCCCGACGTGGCTACACTTAAGCATTGACGAGGAGACGCCGAGAGCGCTCTGTCGTAGCTCCGAAGTCGATCATCCAACTGCGCGGAACCGGTCATGAAGCTACACGCCCTCCTACTCGCGGTCGCTGCGCTCGGCGTCCTTTCTTCGAGCTCGTTCGCCCAGGAGGCCCCGGGGTTCTGGACGAGCCCGGCCATCAAGGGCTACGGCGAGGTGCACCTCTGGCCCGAGGCGACACTGCGGCCCGATACCAGCACCGTCTACAAGGCGGTAATGGAGGTGACGCAAGGCGACACGAAGTCCAAGGAGATCAACTTTGGTTTCGAGCAGGCGGCACGGGCGCTGAACTCGTTCGCCTCGGTGGGCGTGCCGACCAGCCACCTCCATCTCGTGTTGATCCTCCACGGGCCGCCGACCGGACTCGTGCTGAAAGACGACGTGTTCCGGAAGAAGTACGGCCACGCGAATCCGAACGCTGAGCTGATCGAGACCCTGAAGAAGGCCGGCGTCCGAATCCTGGTCTGCGGAAACGCGCTCGCCGGGAGCGGGTTCACGCCGGCCGACGTCAATCCGAACATCGAGGTGGCGGTGTCCGCCTTGGCCACCCTGATCATTCTGCAGGACCAGGGCTACGCGTTCATTCGGATCTGATCGGCGATCGCCGATGGGTAGAGACGCGAGGCCGCTCGAGCGCACGCGGACGATGTCCACGGTGAGGAACGTCCGGACGTCGCGGCTCGTCGGAACGACGCTCGTGGGGTGCCTGACCTGGATCGCCTCGGCCGCCGGCGTGGAGGCCCAGACGGGCATGGCCGCAACGCTCGTCCTGCAGGGAAACGGGCACGGCGCGCCTGCCTGCATCACCTGCCACGGGCCCCGGTTGCTCGGCAAGCCCGAGGACGGTTTCCCGCGCCTCGCGGGCCTGAGTGCGGCCTACATCGTGGCGCAGCTCGACGCTTTTGCGCGCGGCACACGTCCCAATGTGGTCATGCTGCCCGTGGCGACCGCGCTATCGACTGCCGAACGCGCGGCGCTGGGAGTCTATCTCGCCGGCCTCCCGGCCGCTGCGGCGGGGATGGCCTCACCCGACCGAGACACGGTGGCCGTGCCTGGCTCGCCCGGCGAGTCCCTGGCCGCTGCCGGCCGCTGGGCCGACGGTCTCCCCGGATGTGACCAGTGCCATGGACCGGGCGGCATCGGCGTCGGGACGGCTTTTCCACCCCTGGCGGGTCAGCCGACGCTCTATCTGGTCCGGCAACTCCGAGCCTGGAAGGAAGGCACCCGCCCTCCTGGCCCATTGGGACTGATGTCGGTGATCGCCGCCAAGATGTCCGACGCCGACATCCGGACCGTGGCAGCCTACTACGGAACGGGGCTGGATACGACGGCGGCATCGGGAGCTCCCGTGGGGAGCCCGGTCTCTCCGGCGCCCGCCGGGACCTCGAGCCCCGCGTACTTCACACCGCCGCCTCCTTCGGCCCTGCCCGACGGTGGATTGGGCCAGGAGGTGCGGCGCGGCCGCCGGATCTTCGAGCGAACGAGCTCGCTGGCGCGCGAATACACGGGCAACGTCCTCACGTGTGCCAACTGCCACATCGATGCCGGCCGGCTGGCGAACTCGGCCCCGCTCTGGGCCGCCTTCGTCAACTTTCCCGCATATCGGTCGAAGAACGGACACGTGAACACGTTCGCCGAGCGGATCCAGGGCTGCTTCCGATATAGCATGAACGGAACGGCGCCGCCGTTGGGTGATTCCGTCCTGGTGGCCCTCGAGAGCTACGCCGCATGGTTGAGCACGGGCGCACGCCACAACGAAGCGATGCCGGGCCGGGGTTATCCGGATCTGTCCGAGCCCCCGCGGGCACCCGACTTCGCGCGCGGCCGGAAGGTCTTCGCGGAGCGCTGCGCGCTCTGCCACGGCGAGGACGGGCAGGGGCGACGCGCCGGCGGTGTCCAGGTCTTCCCCCCGCTCTGGGGCCCCCGCTCGTTCAACTGGGGTGCGGGCATGGGCAACGTGGACAACGCCGCCGGGTTCATCCAGGCCAACATGCCCCTCGGCCTCGGCGGGTCGCTCAGCCTCCAGGACGCCTGGGACGTCGCGATGTTCGTGGACGGCCACGAGCGCCCGCAGGATCCGCGCTTCGACGGCTCCGTCGCCCGGACACGGGCGCTCCATCACGACACCCGCTGGTCGCTGTACGGAAAGACGGTCGACGGCGTCCTGCTCGGAGCGCATTCCGTGGCGCCCGGGGGCACGACCCGCTAGCACCCTTCAGGATCGCCGAGAATTTGCCTTTCGAAGATCGGCACCCGATCTTGGCGCCGCTGTGCGGCGGATCTCCGCGCCCTCTCGGCGACCGCCGACCCCGAACCAGCCAAGGCCGATAACCCGTCCCGGTGAGCTCGGCCACACCCTCCATTCGGGAGACGACATGCGTACGAACACACGCCTCGGGGCGCCCTTCCTCGGCCTGTGCTGCCTCGCCACCGCGGGCGTCCCCGCGACCCTGGGGGCTGCGACCCTGGGGGCTGCTCCGGTCACCGTGACAGCCGTCCCCGCCGTCGTCGTGACGGCCGCCTCCCCGCGCTTCGAGTCCAGCCCCTCGACACGGATCCCCGCACGCCAGGAGGCGGGCTCGCAGACGGCTCAGGACTCCACGAAGGCCAAGGGTCTCCCGCTGAAAGCCACCCGCACGATCGCCTTCTCCACCGACCAGGGCACCTGGATGTCGGTGGACGTCTCGCCGGACGGCAAGACGGTGGTCTTCGACCTGTTGGGCGATCTCTACACCGTCCCGATCACCGGCGGAAAGGCGACTCGCCTCACCAGCGGGCTTCCCTACGACGCGCAGCCGCGCTTCAGCCCCGACGGGAAGTCGATCGCGTTCGTCTCCGACCGCGACGGGGGCAACAACGTCTGGATCATGTCGCTGGACGGTAAGGACACCGTCCAGGTCACGAAGGGAAAATACTTCGAGTACGCCTCGCCGGAGTGGACGCCGGACGGGGAGTACATCGTCGTCTCCAAGGGCACGCGCATCGAGCAGCTCTGGATGTTCCACCGGGACGGAGGCTCGGGCGCCCAGCTCATCAAGAAGCCCGAGACCCTCAAGACGCTGGGCGCGGCGTTCGGCAGCGACCCACGTTACGTCTGGTTCGCCGAACGCCAGGGCGATTGGAGCTACAACGCGATCTTCCCCCAGTATGAGATCGCGGTCTACGACCGCCGCACCGGAAAGCGCACCGTGATGACGGACCGGGTGGGCTCGGCGTTCCGTCCTACGCTCTCCCCCGACGGGAAGTGGATGGTCTACGGCACGCGCCTCGACACGAAGACGGGCCTGGTCCTGCGCGACCAGGAGACCGGCCGGGAGCGCTGGCTCGCCTACCCGGTCCAGCGTGACGACGAGGAGTCCGTGGCGCCGCTGGACGTGCTGCCCGGAATGAGCTTCACGCCCGACGGGAAGTTCGTGGTCGCGTCCTACGGGGGTGAGCTCTGGAAGATCCCGGTGGACGGCAGCGCCCCGACGAAGATCCCCTTCACGGCGGACGTCTCGGTCGAGCTCGGACCGCTCTCGCGCTTCGAGTACCGCGTCGACACCTCCCCTACTTTCACGGCGCATCAGATCCGCGACGCGGCGCCCTCGCCGGACGGGAGTCGCCTGGCGTTCACGTCCATGGACAAGCTCTACGTCATGGACTACCCGGACGGCACGCCGCGTCGGCTGACCGAGACGGGCACGGGCGTCGTCGAGGCGCAGCCGGCCTGGTCGCCGGACGGGAAGCAGATCGCGTACGTGTCCTGGTCGGACAAGGAGGCGGGCTACATCTGGAAGGTGGCGGCGGACGGGCGCGGCTCTCCGCAGAAGCTCACCGCCGAGGGCGCGCTCTACCGTGAGATCGCCTGGTCGCCCGACGGCGCCCGCATCCTCGCGGTCCGCGTGGCCGCCCGTGAGCTCCACGAGGCGCTGGGCTTCTTCCAGGGCGGGCTCGGCGCACGGTTCGTCTGGGTCCCGGCCGGTGGCGGCGACGTCCACGTCATCGCGCCGACGGCTGGCCTCGGACACCCGCACTTCACCCACGACCCCGATCGGATCTATGCGTACTCGTCCGAGGACGGGCTCGTCTCGTTCCGTTGGGACGGCACGGACGAGCGCTCGATCGTCAAGGTGACGGGCAAGACCGTGCCCGGCAGCAAGCAGCCGATGAGCGCCGACCAGGTGCTCATGGCTCCCGAAGGCGATCAGGCTCTGGTGCTCCTCGATCACGAGCTCTACACGATCACCGTACCGATGGTCGGCGGCGACACGGTCAAGATCTCGCTGGCGGATCCGTCCAAGGCTTCGTTCCCTGCCCGGCAGCTCTCCGTCGTCGGCGGGGAGTTCCCGGCCTGGAGCGCCGACGGGCGCACGGCCCATTGGTCGATCGGCAACACCCACTTCGTCTACGACCTGGACCGGGCGAAGGCGTTCGACGACAGCGTGAAGGCCGCCGCGTCAAAGACGCCGTCGAGGACGCCGGGTAGCACGAAGGAGAAGACGCCGCGCTACGAGGCTCTCTCCCACGAGATCGCCATCTCGGTCCGGCGCGACATCCCCACGGGTGTCGTGGTGCTGCGCGGGGCGCGCATCCTCACGATGAAGGGCGACGAGGTGCTCCCCGACGGAGACATCGTCATCCGCGACAATCGGATTGAGGCGGTGGGCGCGAGCGGCTCCGTCGACGTGCCCGCCGGCGCCAAGGTGATCGACGTGAGCGGCAAGACCATCATGCCGGGCTTCGTCGACACGCACTATCACCCGCAGTGGCTCATCCCCGAGATCCACAGCTCGCAGGCGTGGCAGTACCTGGCCGAGCTCGCCTACGGGACCACCACGACCCGCGATCCCCAGACCTCGACGACCGACGTGCTGACCTACGAGGACAAGGTCGCCGACGGGGAGATGCTCGGACCGCGCATCTACTCGACGGGCCCGGGCGTGTTCAGCAGCGAAATGATCTCGAGCGCGGAAGACGCGAAGCACGTCTTGGAGCGGTACGCGAAGTACTACGACACGAAGACGCTCAAGATGTACATGACGGGCAACCGCGAGCAGCGCGAATGGGTGATCATGGCCGCGAACGAGCTCGGCCTGACGCCCACCACCGAGGGCGGGCTCGACTACAAGCTGGACATGACGCACATCATGGACGGCTACGCGGGCGTCGAGCACGCGCTCCCCATCGAGCCCAAGTACAAGGACGCCGTCCAGCTCCTGGCGCGCTCGCAGACGGTCAACTCGCCCACGCTCATCGTCTCGTACGGCGGCCCGTTCGGAGAGAACTACTTCTACACGAACACCGACGTGCACGACGACGCGAAGCTACGCCGCTTCACGCCGCACGAGGACATCGACGCCAAGACGCGGCGCCGCGGAACGGGCAGCGGCGGATCTCCCGGACCGGGCGGCTGGTTCATGAAGGACGAGTACGTCTTCCCGATGCACGCGAAGTTCGCCAAGGACGTGGTGGACGCCGGCGGCCGGGTAGGCATCGGTAGCCACGGCCAGCTCCAGGGTCTGGGCATGCACTGGGAGATGTGGATGATGTCCACGGGAGGTATGACCAACCTGCAGGTGCTTCAGGCCGCCACGATGTCGGGGGCGTGGGCCATCGGGATGGAGAGGGACCTGGGCTCGCTCGAGCCCGGCAAGCTCGCCGACCTGCTCGTGTTGGACGCGAACCCGCTCGACGACATCCACAACACCAACACGATCCGCTACGTCATGAAGAACGGCCGGCTCTACGAGGGGGACACGCTGAACGAGGTCTGGCCACGGCAGCGCAAGCTGCCCGACCTGCTCTGGCACGAGCCGGAGCCGCACACGGCGGGCGGAATCCACTGAGGGCGGACATTCGGCGAGGCCGTTGAGCTGATCCGTCGCTTCTTCGGGGGCCGGCCAAGGCCCCCGAAGAAGCTCGTCGCCTCCCCTCCTTCTCAGGAGTGGGGCCAAATCCAGGACCGGATCTCGGGCGCGTCCTCCCCGTGCTCGTGCGTGTAGGCCCGGCAGCGTACGCGCTCGTCGGCCATCCGCTGGCGGAGGTGCGCGGCCTTCGAGCCGAGTCCCGGCACGCGGTCGATCGCGTCCATGACCAGGTGGAAGCGGTCGAGGTCGTTGCGCATGACCATGTCGAACGGAGTGGTCGTCGTGCCCTCCTCCTTGTAGCCCCGCACGTGCAGGTTGCCGTGGTTGGTGCGGCGATAGGTGAGGCGGTGGATCAGCCACGGATAGCCGTGGTAGGCGAACAGGATCGGCTTGTCGGAGGTGAAGAGCGTGTCGAACTCCGCATCGGGCAGCCCGTGTGGATGCTCGCTTTCGGGCTGGAGCCGCATCAGGTCGACCACGTTCACCACGCGCACCTTCAGGTCGGGCAGCTCCGTGCGGAGGATGTCGACCGCGGCGACCGTCTCCAGCGTCGGCACGTCGCCGCAGCACGCCATCACCACGTCCGGCTCTCCGCCGTCGTCGTTGGAGGCCCACTCCCAGATACCGATGCCGCGCGTGCAGTGCAGGACGGCGTCCTCCATCGAGAGATACTGGAGCTCGGGCTGCTTGCCGGCGACGATCACGTTCACGTATTGCCGGCTGCGCATGCAGTGGTCGGCCACCGAGAGGAGACAGTTCGCGTCGGGCGGCAGGTAGACGCGCACGATATCGGCCTTCTTGTTCACCACATGGTCGATGAAGCCCGGATCCTGATGGCTGAAGCCGTTGTGGTCCTGACGCCAGACGTGCGAGCTGAGCAGGTAGTTGAGCGAGGCGATGGGCCGGCGCCACGGAATCTCGTTCGTGACCTTCAGCCACTTCGCGTGCTGGTTGAACATCGAGTCGACGATGTGGATGAACGCCTCGTAACAGTTGAACAGGCCGTGCCGGCCGGTCAGCAGGTAGCCCTCGAGCCAGCCCTGGCACTGGTGCTCGGAGAGCACTTCCATGACCCGTCCGTCGGGCGAGAGGTACTCGTCCGTCGGCAGCGTCTGGGCGTCCCACGCGCGGTCGGTCGTCTCGAACACGGCCGAGAGCCGGTTCGAGGCCGTCTCGTCGGGCCCGAAGAGACGGAACCTCGTCGGGTTTTGGTGGATCACGTCCCGCAGGAAGTCGCCGAGCACACGGGTCGCCTCCGCGCGGGTCGTGCCGGGCCGCGGCACCGACACCCCGTAGTCTCGAAAGTCCGGCAGCCGCAGACCCTGGAGGAGCAGCCCCCCGTTTGCGTGCGGATTCGCGCTCATGCGGCGGTGGCTCCGGGGCGGCAGCTCGGCCAGCTCCGCGACGAGCGTGCCCTGCTCGTCGAAGAGCTCCTCGGGTCGGTACCGCTTCATCCAGGACTCGAGCTGGGAGAGGTGCTCGGGGTTGGAGCGGACCTCGCTCAACGGCACCTGGTGCGCCCGCCAGGTCCCTTCCACCGGGCGTCCGTCCACTTCCTTCGGGCCGGTCCAGCCCTTGGGCGTGCGCAACACGATCATCGGCCAGCGCGGGCGCTCCCGGTGGCCGTCTTCGCGGGCGGCCCGCTGGATCTCGGCGATCTCCCCGACGGCCCGATGGAGGACCGCGGCCATCCGCTGGTGCATGGCCGCGGGCTCGTCACCGTCGACCCAGTACACACGATGTCCGTAGCCCTCGAGCAGCGAGGTCAACTCTTCGTCGCCGATGCGGGCGAGGACCGTGGGATTGGCGATCTTGTAGCCGTTGAGGTGCAGGATCGGCAGCACCGCCCCGTCGCGGGCCGGGTTCACGAACTTGTTCGAGTGCCATCCGGTCGCGAGCGGGCCCGTCTCGGCCTCGCCATCGCCGACGACGCAACAGACGAGCAAGTCGGGGTTGTCGAACGCGGCGCCGTAGGCGTGGGAGAGGGCGTAGCCGAGCTCTCCGCCCTCGTGGATCGAGCCCGGGGTTTCGGGCGCTACGTGCGAGGGGATTCCTCCCGGGAACGAGAACTGGCGGAACAACGCGCGCAGTCCGGGCTCGTCCATCGTGACGTGCGGGTAGACCTCGGCGTACGTGCCCTCGAGGTAGGCGTTCGCCACCGCCGCCGGCCCTCCGTGCCCGGGCCCGATCACCGAGATCGCGTCCAGATTCCAGCTCCGGATCGCCCGGTTCATGTGGGCGTACACGAAGTTCAGCCCCGGCGTGGTGCCCCAGTGTCCGAGCAGCCGGGGCTTCACGTGCTCGGGCTGGAGCGGCTCGCGTAGCAGTGGGTTGTCCAGCAGGTAGATCTGCCCTACGGACAGGTAGTTGGCGGCCCGCCAGTAGGCGTCGATCAAGCGGAGCTCGTCGTCACCCAGGGGCGCGTCGTCTTCCATCTGCGTCGCGTCGTTCCGCGTCGTGTCCGTCTCCGTTCCGTCTATCCGCGTCGTGTCGGCCTCGGCCGTCGCATCAGCCATCATTCACCCTCCCGGTCTCGATTCCCCCGCAGTCCGGATGGTGACGTACCCCGGGGCGGCCGGGTGGCTCCGAGACGGAGAGAGCCCGACCTACCGCCGGGTAGGCGGCCAGCCTGCGGACCGGCTCCCCTCCCCCACCGGACGACCCTCCAGGTCCAGATGCACGATGGGCGCGATGTGCGTTGCGGAGAGCGGGCCCTCGATGCTCGAACGGTCGCCCACGATGACGATGTCCAGATGGTCGAGGTCGAGGTACTTCTTGGCCACGCGCACCAGGTCGCCCTTGGTGACCGCCGCGACCTTCGCGCCCATCGTCTGGTAGAAATCGTGGGGGAGCCCCTCCACGTAGAGGTCGGAGATGGAGCTCGCCGTGGCGCTCACCGAAGCGAACCGCTCGGGCAGGCTCTGCACGAGCGCCGCCCTGGCCTGGGCCATCTCGTCGTCCGTGAACGGGACACTTCCCCGGACCCCCTTCAGGTGCGCCATGAACGCGATGAGGGCGCTGTCCGACTTCGCCGTGACGATCGATCCGCCGGCGCGGAAGGCCCCCGGGCCCTTCCCGAACGAGAACCTGGAGCCGACCCCGTAGCTGTAGCCCTTCACCTCGCGGATGTCGTGGTTCAGCCGTGACTGGAAGAGCCCACCCAGGATCGTGTTCATGACCTCGATCGCGTAGTAGTCGGGCGTGCTGCGTGCGGGACCCGGCAGGCCGATCGCGAACACCGATTGCGGCGCGCCCGGCTTGTCGACCAGGTAGATCGTCGTGGGATGCTCGGGCGGCACGGGCGGATAGTCGAACGTCGGACGATCTCCGCCGGCGGGCCAGTCGGCCAGCGCCTTTTCTACGGTGGCCTTCACGCCGTCGGGATCCACGTCTCCCACCACGGTGATGACCGCGCGACCCGGACGGAAGTACGTGTCGTGGAAGTGCACCACGTCCTCGCGGGTGATGCTCCGGACGGCGCCTTCCGTCATGAAGCGCCCGTACGGATGGCCGGTGCCGTAGAGCACGCGGTCGAACACGTTCGAGGCGATGGCCGTGGGCTGATCCTTGGCTTGCGCGAGGCTCACGAGCGTACGGCCCCGCAGGCGCTCCAGAGCCGCCTCCGGGAACGACGGGTTCACGAGCATGTCGGCCAGGACGTTCAGCACCGCGGGAAAGTTGGCCGTGGTCGAGAGGAAGCTCATCGCACCGCGCTCGCCTCCGACGTATACCCCCACGCGGGTGCCGAGCAGCTCGAGATCGTCGGAGAGCTCGTCTCCCGTGCGGGTCTTCGTGCCCTCGCTCATCATCGAGGCGGTCATGGCGGCCAGGCCCGTCTTGCCGGCCGGCTCGTACTGGTCGGCGCCACCCACGAAGTCGATCGAGAACGACACGAGCGGCAGGTCATGCTTCACCGACACCACCAGCTCGGCGCCGTCGGCCAGCTTCGTCTCGGTCCAGGACGGTACGTGCAGCGGATGCGGCTCCGTCGGCGCCGGGGCCCGCGTGCGGTCGAACTTGCTCGGGCCCGCCTGCCCGGAGGCCGCGGCCGGCGCGAGGACGCACACGGCCAGGGCCACGCCGAACGCTCGGCCGCGCGCGCGACCCGAGCAACCACGGATCATCGCCTGCGTGCTCATCGGAGTCCCTCCTGGCCTGTCGTCGGGGTTCGCTTCACGGCCGTGCTCTCGTCCGGCTTGGACGCCATCTCCGGCTTGCCCACGGGCACGATGCTCAAGACGACGCGGCCGTGCGTCAGATACTGGTTCGCGACGCGCTTCACGTCGTCCGCGCTCACGGCTCGCGTCCGGGTCAGATCGGTCTGGAAGTAGGCCGGGTCGTCATGGAAGACGCTCCCTTCGTTCAGGATGTCTGCCTTGGCCAGGTTCGACTGGAGCCGGCTGATCGCGCGCAGCTCGAGGCCCGCCTTCACCTTCTGGAGCTCCCGCGCCGTGGGGCCTTCGCGCTTCAGCCGATCGAGAATCGAATCCGTGGCGAGCTCCAGGCTGGTGAGCGAGTGGTCGGGCCGCGGGGTGAGGATCACGTCGAAGGAACCGACCAGCTCGTTCTCGTCCTGCCGGGCGCTCACGGACGCCGCGCTCTGCCGGTCGTAGACGAGCCCCTTGGTGAGGCGAGCGGTGCGCGAGCCCGACAGCACGGCACCCAGGACGTCCAGCGCGTACTGGTCGTCGCTGATGACGCCCACCGTGGGCCATGCGATGTAGAGGCGCGGCACCTGGACCCGGTCCTCGTAGACCAGGCGCGTCTCGGAGGCGAGCGTGACCACCGGCGCGTCGGGGCGCGTGATGGGCTGGCCGCGGGGGATCTCGCCGAAGTACTTCCGGACCCACGCCTTGGCCCGCGCCGGATCGAAGTCGCCCACGATGGCCACGGTCGCGTTGTTGGGCGCGTAGTAGAGGCGGAAGAAGTCCTTCACGTCATCGGCCGACGCGGCGCTCAGGTCGGCCATGCTCCCGATGACCGGCCAGTGGTACGGGTGATCGGCCGGGTACATGGCACCACTGATGATCTCCCCCGCCCTTCCGTACGGCCGGTTGTCGTAGCTCTGGCGGCGCTCGTTCTTCACGATGTCGCGTTGCGCGTTCAGCTTGTCGATGTCCAGCGCATCGAGAAGCCAGCCCATCCGGTCGGACTCGAGCCAGAGCTCGTCCTCGAGGTAGTTCGACGGCACGGTCTCGAAGTAGTTCGTTCGGTCGTTCGTCGTCGATCCGTTGTTGCCGCCGCCCACGCCCTCGGTGTAGCGGTCGTGCACGCCGTAGGGAACATGGCCCGAGCCGGTGAACATGATGTGCTCGAACAGGTGCGCGAACCCCGTGCGCCCCGGCTTCTCGTTCTTCGAGCCGACGTGGTACCAGACGTCCACGGCCACGGTCGGGGTGGCGTGGTCCTCGGAGAGGATGACCGTGAGGCCGTTGGGCAGCGTATAGCGCTCGAACGGGATGTGGACGCTGCCGGCGGCGGCGTTTCCCACTCCCTGCGCGGTGAGGGACGGTGCCGAAGCGAGGACGCTCGCGGCCGCGAGCGCCGCGACGGCGAGCGTGCGGATAAGA
Source organism: uncultured Gemmatimonadales bacterium (assembly GCA_963751265.1). Classification (GTDB taxonomy): domain Bacteria; phylum Gemmatimonadota; class Gemmatimonadetes; order Longimicrobiales; family Gaopeijiaceae; genus SZUA-318. Next base: position 138,757 of record CAVVTU010000024.1, read on the forward strand.
GGACCTGTTCGCATGGTTCGCGCTCGGGAAGGTGCGGGTCTCATGGGTTTCGGACGGAGGGTCCGCGGGAGGCGATCACACACTGCTCTCAGCTGGTCGCCGCCGCAAGGGTGCGACTCGGAGGGCTCGGGGTCGGCGATGGCGACGAACGCCCGGTCCCAGGCGCCGGCCCGCAGGGTGGTTGAGCTCCGGGCAGGGACCGATAAGCCGACCTATGTGACCGTAGGATGACGTACCGACGGCAGCAAGACGGGTCCTTGCGCCCGGCCCGACGCCCCGGCAAAGTGACGACCATCATGAAACCTATGAACCGACGCGAGTTCCTGAGGTTCTCGGGTGTCCTGGGGGCCGGCATGGCCACTCTCCCGGGCGCGCGCGGCGTCCCCGGTCCACGCACGCGCCCGCCGTCGCGCCCCAACATCGTCGTCTTTCTCACGGACGATCACGGCCAGTGGGCGCAGCACTCCTATGGGAATTCCGAGCTGCTCACGCCGAATCTGGACCACCTGGCACGCACCGGAACGCGGATGAGGCAGGCATTCACCACGTGTCCGGTCTGCTCGCCCGCCAGAGCCTCGTTCTTCACCGGGCGAATGCCCTCGCAGCACGGAATCCACGACTGGCTCGAGGAGCGCGAGCTCGCCCTGACCCATCCCGGCCTCACCGGACAGACGCTCATCTCGGAGCTCCTCCGGGACGCGGGCTATCACACGGCTCTGGTCGGCAAGTGGCATTGCGGCCGCACGCGTGAGGTCCATCCTGGCTTCGACCGGTGGTTCAGCTATTGGGTGGACCAGTACCCGCACGAGGGAGAGCAGCACTTCTCGGATCAGGGACGCCTCGTGGTCGAAGACGGCCAGCAATCGCCGTTGTTGACCGAGCGGGCGATCGACTTCCTCCAGGAGCATCACCGGAAAGAAGGAACGGAAGGCGAGCCGTTCTTCCTGTACATCAGCTACGTCGACACGCATTCGCCGCACAACGCGGCGCCGGACGACCTGGTCGAGGAGTACGGCTCGGCCACCTTCGGCGACATCGGCGACGAGACCTTCGCGGCCTGCCACGGTCGAGCCCTGATTCCGGTGAGCGAGGATCCGGAGAAGGAGCGCGAGAAGCGAATGGAGTACTACGGGGCGGTCTCGAGCCTGGACCGCGAGGTCGGCAGGGTCGTCGCGGAGTTGGAGCGCTCGGGACAGCTCGAGAACACGCTCGTCGTCTACACGAGCGATCACGGCCTCAACTGCGGCCAGCACGGCATGTGGGAGAAGGGCAACGCCACCGTCCCGCAGAACTTCCTCGAGGAGTCGGTTCGGGTCTCCTGCACGGTGAGCTGGCCGGCGGGCGGCGTGCGCCAGGACGCGACCTGTGACGACCTGGTCAACCACTGCGACCTGTGGGCCACGCTGTTGGAGGTCGCGGGCGCGACCCCGGACGAGTCGACGGCGGCGCGGATCAACTCTCCGGGCCGTTCCTACTTCGCGCAGCTACGAGGAGCGCCCGCCGACGACTGGCGGCAGACGATGATCTCCGAGTACGGCAACGCGCGCATGGCCCGCAACGGCCGCTTCAAGCTGATCGAGCGTTATCCCTACGCCGGTGTGCGCTTCCCCAACGAGCTCTACGACCTCGAAGAGGATCCGCGCGAGACGGTCAACCGGTACGACGACCCCTCGCTCCAGGCCATCGTCGAGAAGCTCTCCGACGAGCTGCATCGGTTCTTCGACCGCTATACGGTTCCGGGTCACAGCGGTCTCGACCTGGAGCATCAGCCGCAGTGCGCTCCCACCAGTCCCTGGCTCCGAGCGGTGAGGTAGCCCAAGTTGCCTGCCTCCCATCTGATGCGCACCCACCTCATTCCCCGGGTTCCATGCACCTGACGTCCCTCGACTGGCTCGTCATCATCGTCTCGATCGCGCTGTCGTTCCTCCCCGCGATTCTGCTCGCCAAGCGGGCGGGCTCGAGCACGGCGGAGTTCTTCACGTCGGGGCGTGCGGCGCCGTGGTGGCTGGTGGGCGTCTCGATGGTCGCCACCACGTTCAGCACCGACACGCCGAACCTCGTCACGAACATGGTCCGCGACAACGGCGTGGCCGACAACTGGCTCTGGTGGTCGTTCCTGCTCACCGGAATGATGACGGTGTTCTTCTACGCCAGGCTGTGGCGTCGCTCCGGCGTGCTCACCGACCTCGAGTTCTACGAGCTCCGCTACTCGGGCAAGCCCGCCTCGTTCGTGCGCGGCTTCCGCGCGATCTACCTCGGCCTCCTGTTCAACTGCGTGATCATGGCGTCGGTGAACCTGGCCGCCGTGAAGATCGCCAACATCGTCCTCGGCTGGCCGATGGCGAAGACGCTCATCGTCTGCTCGGTGATCAACATCGCGTTCGCGGCGACATCGGGGCTCTGGGGCGTGCTCGTCACGGACTTCTTCCAGTTCGGGATCGCGATGGCCGGCTCGTTCGCCGTGGCGATCTACGCGCTCAAGCAGCCGGCGGTCGGCGGACTCTCCGGGCTCATGACCCGACTCGAGCCCGGGACGCTCAATCTGCTGCCGGATTTCGGCGACTGGAAGCTTGCCGCCGCGGTGCTCGTCATCCCGATCACGATCCAGTGGTGGTCGGTCTGGTATCCGGGCTCGGAGCCGGGCGGCGGCAGCTACATCGCGCAGCGCATGCTCGCCTCGAAGTCGGAGCGCGACGCGCTCGGGGGCACGCTTCTCTTCAACGTCGCGCACTACGCGCTGCGTCCGTGGCCGTGGATCATCGTCGCGCTCTCCTCGATGCTCGTCTTCCCGCAGCTCTCCGACATCGCGCACGCCTTCCCCTACCTCGATCCGAAGCTGATCGGCCCCGACATGGCCTACCCGGCGATGCTCAAGTTCCTGCCCGCCGGCCTGCTCGGACTCATGATCGCGGGAATGCTGGCGGCCTATGTCTCGACCCTGTCGACGCACCTGAACTGGGGGACGTCGTACCTGGTGCACGACTTCTATCGGCGCTTCCTGGTGAAGGGACGGCAGGAGACGCACTACGTGCTCATCGGGCGGATCGTGACCGCGCTCCTGATGGTCGCCGCAGCGCTGCTCACCACCGTCCTCTCCACGGCCAAGGAGGCCTTCAATCTCTTGCTGTCGGTCGGGGCGGGCACGGGACTCATCTATCTGCTGCGCTGGTTCTGGTGGCGCCTGAACGCCTGGAGCGAGATCGCCGCCATGGTGAGCTCGTTCCTGGTGGCCGTGGCCTTCTTCATCGCGGGCAAGGCCGGCCACCCGGTCGACACGTCCGTGTCGCTCGTGGCGACCGTGGCGAGCACGACGGTCGTGTGGCTCGCAGCTACCTACCTGACCGCTCCCGTGTCGCGCGAGCGGCTCATCGCGTTCTACGAGCTCGTGCGCCCCGCCGGACCCGGGTGGACGGCCATCCGCGAGGAGGCCGGTCTCGAGCCCTCACCCGACTCGCTCCCGCTCGCCATGCTCAGCTGGCTGCTGGGCGTCACGTTCGTCTACTCGGCGCTCTTCGGCACGGGGAGCTACCTCTACGGGCGGACGACCCAGGCGATCGTGTGGACGGTGGTGAGCGTCCTCACCGGTGCCGGGCTCGCGACGCTGCTGCCGAGGTTCTGGAGAACTGCGACGGACTGAGGGAACGGTGCGCGCACCGGCCGCTCCGGCACGGGGTCGACGGACCGAGGGGTACGGGCTCCGGAGCACTAGCCCGCCGAGAGATACTTCTCCGGCTCTTTCATGAAGCGGCTCCGACAGCCCTCGTCGGCGTGGCTCATGCCGTCACTTCCCGTAGCGTAGACCGCCGTGACGCCGTAGCTCATGCCGAGCTCGTCCATGAGCCGATGATATCCGGCAGCGGAGGGGGCGTTCCCGTCAGGACTTCCAGAGCGTCGTCAGCTGGGCGTGGGGCGGAAGCGCTCGACCCGCACGGGGGTCGCGCGGGGAGTGCCACCCCCGTCGTGTGTCCGTACATTGACTCCGCCGGTGCCGAAGCGAGGGCTTCCTCACCGTCCCTGCCTCCAACCGAAACACACAGGCGGAGACCATGAGCGATCATTCGGAGCACCCCGAGCCCGAGTCCCCGTCCTCTTCGGGGCTTGCGCAGCCGATGGGCAGGCGAACCTGGATGAAGAGCGCGGCCGCCCTGGCGGGCGGCGCCGCCGTGGGGATCTCGCCGACCGCGTGTAAGCCCGTCCGGCGCGAGGATGCGCCGGCCGAACCGGCACCCGGAGCCGAGATCGTCACCACGCCCCCGGAAGCCATCGTCGAGACCACGTACGGCAAGGTGCGCGGCTACACGAGGAACGGCGTCTACATCTTCAAGGGCATCGCCTACGGCGCGACCACGGCCGGGGCGAACCGCTTCCTGCCACCGAAGAAGCCGGAGCCTTGGACGGATGTGCGCTCGGCGCTGGGCTGGGGCCCGGTCGCCCCGTTCTACGACCGGGGGTGGTCGAACGACGAATCCCAGTTCCTCTACGACTGGGACGACGGCTACCCCGGCGAGGACATGCTGGGCATCAACGTCTGGACTCCGGCGGTGAACGACGGGGTGAAGCGGCCCGTGCTCCTCTGGTTCCACGGCGGTGGCTACACGTTCGGCTCGAGCCACGAGCTGCCGATGCTCAACGGGCAGAACCTGGCCGGCCGGCACGAGGTGGTCTACGCGTCGATCAACCACCGTCTCAACGTCTTCGGCTATCTCGACCTCTCGCAGATCGGCGGTGAACGGTACGCAACGTCGGCCAACGTGGGCATGCTCGACCTCGTCGCCTCGCTCGAATGGGTGAGGGACAACATCGCGATGTTCGGGGGCGATCCGGACAACGTGACCATCTTCGGCCAGTCCGGCGGCGGAATGAAGGTGAGCACCGTCATGGCCATGCCCTCCGCTACGGGACTCTTCCACAAGGCGGTGATCCACAGCGGACCCGGCCTGCGCGCGGGCACGCCGGACGCGTCGAACCGTCTGGCTCTGGCCGTGCTCGACGAGCTGGGGCTGAGCCGGAGTCAGGTCCAGAAGCTCCACGACGTTCCCATGAAGCGGCTCCTCCAGGCGGGACAGGCCGCCGAGCGGAAGCTCAGGAGCGGGCTGCGCGCACCCGGCACGGCCGCGGCCTCACCTCGCTGGGGTCCCGTCATGGACGGCAACGTGCTGCCGCAGCACCCCTTCGATCCGGCGGCGCCGGAGATCAGCGCGCAGATCCCCGTGATGGTGGGCACGACCTTCCACGAGTTCACGAACGGGATCGGCGATCCGAACGCGTCGGAGCTGACCCTCGAGGAGCTGCGCGAGCGGCTCCAGTCCCGCTTCGGCGACCAGGCCGACGCCCTCATCGCCGCGGCGCAGAGCGCCGAACCCGGTGCGGCGCCCTTCGAGCTCTGGGGCGTCATCCAGACCGCCGGCGGATTCCGGCAGGGATCGGTCACGCTGGCCGAGCGGAAGGCCGCCCAGAACGCCGCGCCCGTCTACCTGTACTGGTTCGGGTGGAAGACCAAGGTGCTCGACGGTCGCCCGCTCGCCTTCCACTGCCAGGATCTTCCGTTCTGGTTCGACCACGTGGACCGGTGCGCCCGCCAGACCGGAGGCACACCCGAGGCACACGCGCTGGCCGACAAGATGAGCAAGGCGCTGGTGGCGTTCGCGACGAGCGGTGATCCCAACCACGCGGGCATCCCCCCGTGGCCCGCGTTCACGTCGGCGAGCCCTGCGAACATGGTCTGGGACGACCAGGTGACGGTGAAGGACGACCCGGACGGGGAGCTGAGGCGGTTGGTGGAGGCTGCGCGGGAGGGTTAGCGTCGGCGCTTCAGCGCACCACGACCTGCTTCTCGATGAGAACCGTGGGTTGGGTGCCGACGTCGGTCCCCATCTGGCGCCCTTTCACGCGGACCGTGCCGATCCCGGTCTGGCCGAAGGTGATGCCGACCTGGCGCGTCGGGTAGACGGTGACGGCCGTACATCCTCCGCCGACGGTCGTGACGTCGTACGGCACGATCTCGGCCGTGAGCCCGGCCACGTCCACCGTGGCTCCATCGGCCTTCCAGCACGAGGACGGGCCGTAGGTGGTCACGGTCGCCTGGAACGTGACGCCCGCGCCGACGGTGTCCGGAACGACCAGAGGGTCGCCCGGCATGTGGTCCGCATCCACCAGGACACCGACACCCCGTACCTCCTGGGTTGAATCACCCGGGAGAACGCCGCAGGCACCAAGCCCGACGACGGCCAGCAGGAAGACGCTCTTCTTCACGGTCGGCTCCCTCATCTCCGGTATGGCACCGGCTTCCCTTCCGCCGCGGCCTCGGCGTTCCTCCGGTGATACACGTCCATCGGGATCGTGTGGTCGGGGTACACCCGGCTCAGGATCTCGTAGAGCCTCGGGTCGTAGGCCTCGAGCTCCTCGGGCGTGAAGACCTTGCTCTCCGCCCCCGTGTCCGGATTCACGAAGATCTCCGGGAAGTTGTCCCAGAACCACCACTGCGTGCCCTCGGCCCAGTACTCGGCGACCGTGTTCACGGCGTAGTGCCGGCTGCCGTTGGCCTTCAGGTACATCTTGTGCGCCCGTGCCGAGTCGTAGGCGGCCTGGAGGTCCCGCTGCAGCTCGGGATCGACCCTGCGGATAGCCGAGTTGATGCCGTGGCTGAACTCGTGCACCAGGATGTGCTCCCCGAAGTACCGCGTGCCCGGATAGCCGAGCACGTTCTCTTCGGCTCCGGTCGTGTAGCGCCCGCCCATCCCGCGCGCCCGCCGGTTCCAGTACTCCTGGTCGGTCATCGAGCCGATGCCCCCGGGCTCGTCGTAGTGCGCGCGCTCGCCGTCGGTGAGGCGGCGGTCGTCGATGGCGGGCTTCTTCCAGTCGCGCTGCTCGGGAATGTCCGTGGTCATCTCGGTCGTGGCCATGATGCCCACGCGGTAGCCAGCGTCGATCATCGCCCGACGCAGATCCGGCCGCTTGGAGAGCATGTGCACGATGATGTCGCGCGCGACCAGGAGCGCCTCATCCGGGACCTTCGCCGAGCTCATCACCGGCAGGCCCTCGGCGCTGACGAACTTCCGGTAGAAGGTCGTGTCCAGGCCGAACCGGGCGACGACGTCCGCGGGCGGCCGGGTGATGGAGGCCGCGAAGTAGTCGTGGATGATCGCGTTGGGCCACGGCCGGCCCGCCACCGCGCCTGGAGGCGGGGTCGGGGGCATGCCCCGGGCCGGTCGCGCGCTCCGGGTCGTATCCTGCGCGTGGGCGCCGAGCGGAGCCGCCGCGATCATGGCGGCGAACAGGAGGACCTTCGAGCGGATGCGAGTCATGGGTCGTCTCTTCATGGGAGCGTATGAGCTAAGGTCCGCAGCCGGGCATCCGGAAGGCGCCGATCCGGGTCGAGTAACGGCTCTGGCCCTTCTTCAGGTAATCGCCGACGTACCAGACCGTGCAGTCGTCCGTGGGGTCGAGCGCGGCGGTCGTGTAGTCCTCCCAGCGCGACGTCGTGGTCTGAGGGGCCTCGCCCTCGGCCAGGACGGTCTCCTCGAACGTGAGCTTGCCGAGCGGATCCCCGGGCTCACGGCCCGTGAAGCGCTGACCCGGGAAGTACCTGGCCCCTCCGAAGGAATACCCGATGCCGATGTTTCCGAACCGGTCGATCGTGCCGCTCGGGAGCCACCGGTAGGCGCCGTCACCCAGATACGTGCCCTGCTGATACAGGGACACGGCGCCCGTTCTTTCGTCGACGCGGAGCTCGTACCAGCGGATGCCGCCTCCGCCCTCGGCCGTGTGGACCGACTGGACGGCGAGGATCGAGGTGTGGTCGGCGAAACGCCGGTAGACGAGGCGCTGCATGATCTTGTCGCCGGGCTGGCCGAGCACGTGGTCCGTACCTCGCTGCGGCACGCAGAAGCGCCCGCCCTCGCAGAGGAAGCGATAGGGGGCCACGGCGACCGCGGTCGGCCCCATGAGCCTCGTCTTCGAGGGATCCGTCCAGTCGACGTGATAGCGCCAGACGTCGATGACGCTGTCCTCGAACACGCCGCCCACGCGCGAGCCGCGGTTGGCCATCATCAGGTTGGGCGCGCCCTCCGGGGAAAGTCCCTGTCCGTCGATGTCGGCGTTGTTCAGGAAATTCACGTTGTTCAGGAGGATGCACTGCTCGGTGGCCGGCTCGCCCCGGAGCATCGCCCGACGGTCGACGACGCACGCGTGTCGCTGCGTCGCGATGCTCTCGGAGATCGGATCGTCACCCGTGCTCGTCGGCACGTAGTAGCCGTCGGGCCAGACGGCCGGGCGCGGGAAGTCCGGGAAGAACGGCCGCAGGAACTCGTAGCGGTAGTATCCACCCAGCGGGTCGGGGCCGACGCTGATCGCGTAGCACATCGCCCACACACCCTGGGGTGTGTCGGCCGCTGCCCGTGGGCGGCCGGCGGGCGGCCGCGCGACATCGACGGAATCCCGCGGCCGCGGAGGCGGCTGGTACAGGATCGCGGGTCCGCCCGGCTGTCCGGGCACGCCGATGACGCTCTCACGGGCTCCGTCCGCCGGGCTGAAGGGCTCCGGCTGGTCGGGCCGATACGGATTGCGCGAGAACATCGGCATCACGATCAGCCAGCGGCCGGCGAGCTGGTCGTAGCGCACCACCGCGTCGCCGCTGTTGCGCTCGTCGCAGTCACCCCCGAACCCCTTGAACACGTTGTTCACCGGCACCGGACCGTAAAGCACGCGGCCCGTCGTGTCGTAGCGCTCGCCCCTCTTCGTGTAGACCGCCATCCCCAGACGATTCACGATCTGGACGATGTGGTCGGGTCCGACCGCCAGGCTGTTGTCGGACGGGTTGTCGGCGTGCCCCGTTCCCTGCGGGCCCTCGAACCCGACGCCCAGCCCGTCGAAGCTCGACACGAGCCGAGCCGCCGGCGCCGTGCCCGGCTCGCGCTGCTCGACATCCCCGCCCTGCCCTCGTCCCAGGCGGCCGGCGCCGACCAGGACCACCAGGCAGACGGCCGCGATCGCGGCCGCCCGCCTCCGGCCGACCGTGCCTATTGGCCGCACCCGGGCATCTGGAAGGCCCCGATCCGGGTCCGGTAGGCCGTGTCCCCCTTCTTCAGGTAGTCGCCGACGTACCAGATCGTGCAGTCGTCGTCCGGGTCCGTGGCCGTGGTGGTGTAGTCCTCCCAGCGGAGCGTGTTCGTCTGGGCGGCGCCACCTTCGGCCAGGATCGTCTCCTTGAAGGTGAGCTGCCCGAGCGGGTCGCCCGGCTCCCGGCCGCTGAAGCGCTGCCCGGCGAACTCGGGCGCGCCCCCGTAGGAGTAGCCGATGCCGATGTTGCCGAACTTGTCGATCGTCCCGCTCGCCATCCACCGGTACTTGCCGTCGTTCAGATAGGTGCCCTCCTGGTGGAGCGAGACGGCACGCGTCCTCGAGTTCACCCGGAACTCGTACCAGCGCACTCCGCCCCCGCCCGAAGAGGTGCGGATCGAGTGTGTGGCGAGGATGGCTTCGTGGCCGTCCACCCTGCGATACACGAGCCGCGACATGAGCTTGTCGCCCTGCGAATCCAGCCCGCGGTCCGTGCCGGGCTGTGGCACGCAGTTCGTGAGCTGGCCCTCACAGAGGAAATGATACGGCGCGACCTCGACGGTCTCGGGCCCGGTGATCCTGGTCTTCGACGGATCCTTCCAGTCGACGTGGTACTGCCAGACGTTGATCACGCTGTCGTCGAAGATGCTGTCGAGCTGTCGGCCCCCGGCCGCCATCATGATGTTGGGGGCGCCGGAAGGCGGAAGCGCCATGCCGTCGATGTCGGCGTTGTTGAAGAAGCTCACGTTCTCGACGATGATGCACTGCTCGGTCGCCGGCCTGCCTTCGAGCATGGCCTGACGGTCGGCGACGCATGCGTGCTTCTGCGTGGCGATCGTTTCCGAGATGCGATGGTCGCCGGTGCTGGTCGGGATGTAGTAGCCATCGGGCCAGATCGCCGGACGAGGATAGTCCGGGAAGTACGGCCGCAGGAACTCGTAGCGGTAATAGGCTCCGAGCGGATCCGACGTCGTGCTCACCGCGTAGCACATCGCCCACACGCCCTGCGGGCCCTGCGCTTCGGCTTCCCGCTGCTGCCGGCGGCGCTCACGCATGCGCTCGCGGAGCCCCACCGTGTCCTGTGGGTTCATCGCAGGACGGGGCGCCGGCTGGTACATGATCGCGGGCCCGCCCGGCTGGCCCGGAACCCCGATCACGCTCACGCGCGCGCCGTCCTCCGGCCCGAACGGCTTCGGCTGGTCGGCGCGATACGGATTGCGGGAGAACATCGGCATCACGATGAGCCAACGGTCGGCGAGCTGATCGTAGCGAACCACGACGTCTCCCGAGTTGCGGTCCTCGCAATCGCCGCCGAAACCCTTGAACACGTCGTTGGCGGGCACCGGGCCGAACAGGACCGTTCCGGTCGTGTCGTACATGGCTCCCTTCTTCGTGAAGACCGCCAGACCGTAGCCGTTGACGACCTGCATGATGTGGTTCGGTCCCACCGCCAGGCCGTTGTCGGACGGATTGCCCGCGTGCGTCGTGCCCTGCGGGCCCACGAATCCGACCCCGAGCCCGTCGAAGCTGGCGACCAGCCGCGCGGCCGGCTTGGTGCCCGGCGCGTCCTGCTCGACGTCGGCGACAGAGGCACCGGTGGGCTCGGACCGCCCCCCGACGACTTCGCGCTCGGCGCCCGTCCGGTTCGAGAACGCTCGCGTGGATACGCCGACCCCGGCGCCGACGGAGGCCAACGGAGCCGACTCGTCGCGCGCCACCGCCGGGTGGACGGACGTCGGGCCGAACGTGGGTACGCGCGGGTCCCGACCCCCGGACGGCAGGCGCGCCTCGGTATGTCCGAGCCGGCCCGCACCGACCAGGACGATCATGGATGCGGAGACCAGACCGATCGCTTTCACCGCTCGCAGCGTACCACGCATAGAAGCTTTCTCATCGAAGAGGAGAACCGCGGGCATCGGCCCTCCGGCCGACGCTGCGAGCACGGTACGGAGAGGTGGGAACGCGAGCAAGATGGGCCGGGGCCGCGGCCCTCGCAGAACGCCGGCCGGACCCCCAGAATGACTTACCACCTCTGCCTGGAGCACCGATGAAGGCTGCGCTTCTCACCGGCCCGCGAACCATCGAAATCGGCGACGTCCCGGACCCTCGATTGGAACATCCGCAGGACGTCCTCCTCTGCATCGACACCGTCGGGGTGTGCGGCTCCGACATGCACTACTACACGGCCGGACGCATCGGCTCGGCGGTCGTCGCGTATCCCTTCGTCATGGGCCACGAGTGCTCCGCGACGGTGCGGGAGGCGGGCACGCAAGCACACGGACTCCGGGTGGGCCAACGCGTGGCCATCGATCCCCTCGTCTCCTGCGGGCGCTGTGACCAGTGCCTCGCAGGACGCGTCCATACCTGCCGCAGCCAGCGCTTCCTCGGGCTGCCGGGACAGCTGTCCGGGGGTCTGGTCGAGTACCTGGTGCTGCCGGCGGACTGCTGTCATCCCATCCCGGATTCCATGACCCTGGATCAGGCCGCCCTGGTCGAGCCCCTCTCCATCGGCGTCTACGCCCAGCGGCTCGCGCGCATGGAGGGCGGAGCGAAGATCGCGATCCTGGGATCGGGGCCGATTGGGCTGAGCGTCCTGCTGGCGTGCCGCGCCGCCGCCGATTGCACGGTCTACGTCACGGACCCGATCGCCGAGCGTCGGAGGACGGCCTCGCGACTGGGCTCCGCCTGGGTCGGCGATCCGACCCGGGACGACCTTGTGACGTCCATCCTGGATCTGGAGCCCCTCGGTGTGGACTTGGTGTTCGAGTGCGCGGGCGAGCAGGACACCCTGGACCAGGGCGTGGCGCTGCTTCGGCCCGGCGGCACGCTCCTCGTCGTCGGCATTCCCGAAGCGGATCGAGTCGGCTTGGCGATCCACACGATGCGGCGAAAGGAGTTGACCATCCAGAACGTTCGCCGGCAGAATCGGTGCATCGGCCCGGCCATCGACCTGGTGGCGAGCGGCCGGGTCGACGTGGACCCATTGATGACGCACCACTTCTCCCTGGAGGAGACCGGCGCGGCGTTCGACACGGTGGCGCACTACCGGGACGGCGTGGTGAAGGCGCTGATCCACGTGCAGCGCTCCTGAGGCCGCGCGGAACCGCCCCCGTGTCGGATCGGCGTCATTCCTCTAGATTGGCGCGGCCCCGAGACGTCCTCCTCCGGAGTATCGATGCCCGATAGCACGAGTTTGGTCGAGCCCTGGGACTTCGCCGGTTGGGGGGAGTCCGGAAAGATCACCGACCTCGGTAGCGGCCCGACCCGGGTCTCGCGGCTCGACCAACCCCACAAACACACCCTGGGGCAGTGGCGCGCCACCGCGATCTGCGGCAACGACATCACCTCCAGCGTCCTGTACGTGTCCGCGCTGTGCGCGGCCCAGGCGGGCGCGCTGGCCCCGGTCGTGCTGCTGGTGGTCGCGGGCGTGCTCTACCTGTTCAGGAAGATCTACGCGGAGGTGGGCAGTGCGCTTCCGCTGAACGGTGGCAGCTACACGGTCCTGCTCAACACCACCGGTAAGCGGCTGGCCGCCGGCGCGGCCGTGCTGACGCTGCTCTCCTACGTGGCCACGGCGGTGATCAGCGCGAACGAGGCCATGCACTACGCGCACAACCTCTACTCGGGGCTCCACGTCATCGGGGCGACCGTGGTCGTGCTGGGGCTGTTCGCGTTTCTGAACATCGTGGGCATCACGGAGTCGGCCGCCGTCGCGCTGGGGATCTTCATCCTCCATATCGCCACGCTCACCGTGCTCGCGGCCGTGGGCGGGTTCGCGGTCGTGCGCGACCCGTCGCGCCTGCTCGCCAACTGGGCCATGCCGAGCGCCCGGGGCCTCGGGGGTGCGCTCTTCTACGGGTTCGCGGCGGCCATGCTCGGCATCAGCGGATTCGAGAGCTCCGCCAACTTCATCGAGGAGCAGAAGGAGGGCGTGTTCGCCAAGACGCTGCGCAACATGTGGACGGCCGTGGCGATCTTCAATCCGCTCATCGCCTTGCTCGCGCTCGGCCTTCTGCCCCTGGCCACCATCCAGGAAGTGCCCCGCGACCTCCTGGCCCAGATGGGCACGATCTCCTTCGGACGGTCGCTGGGCTGGTGGGTGAGCTTCGACGCGGTGCTGGTGCTGTCCGGAGCCGTCCTGACCAGCTACGTGGGCGTCACCGGGCTGGTGCGCCGGATGGCGCTGGACCGGTGCCTGCCGCAGCGGCTGCTGGCGGAGAACGCCTGGAGGAGGACCAACCACTGGATCATCCTCGGGTTCTTCGCCCTGTGCACCTCCATCCTCTTCGTCACCCAGGGGGACATCGAGACGCTGGCCGGCGTCTACACGCTCTCGTTCCTGAGCGTGATGGCGCTTTACGCCATCGGCAACATGCTTCTCAAGAAGACCCGCGGACGCCTGCCCCGATCGGAGCGCGCAAGCTGGACGACCGTGATCCTGGCTCTGGCGGCCGTCGTGATCGGGTTCCTCGGCAACGTCCTGCTCGACCCGCTCAACGTCGAGGTGTTCGTCACGTACTACATCATCGGCCTGGCCGCTGTGGCCGTGATGTTCCTGCGCGTCGAGATCCTCCGGGTGGGGCTCTTCCTGTCCCGGTCCGTGGTGGATCGAGTGATGGCGGCCAACGAGTGGGTGCGGCGCACGGTCTACGGGAAGATCGAGCAGATCAGTGGAAACCAGGTCGTGTACTTCACCAAGGGCGACGACATCTCGGTGCTCAACCGCGCGGCTCTGTACGTGCTGAAGAACGAGCAGACCAACCGCCTCAAGGTGGTGAGCGCCTACCAGAACGAGGACGACATCCGACCCGAGCTGGCCCAGGAGCTGGCTACCGTGGACCACCTGTATCCCCAGCTGAAGATCGACTTCCTGGCGGTTCAGGGGACGTTCGGGCCGGAGCTCATCGAGCGGCTGTCCCAGCGGCTCGGCATTCCGAAGAACGCGATGTTCATCGGGACGCCGGGCGACCGCTTTCCCCACCGGGTCGAGGATCTGGGAGGGGTGCGCATCATTCTGTGAGGGGCGTGCCGCTGAAGACCAGCGCGGCCAACGCCATTCGGCCCGCGCGCGTCGGTCGCGTCATACGCGCCTCCTCGTCCAGATTCGACGACGCCTCACCTCCCTTCCACCCCCGCCAACGTCCGCACGCGTAGCCGATCCGGCAGATCCGGCGTCGCCCGGTCCGGCTTGACCACGACCGTTCGGCTCTCCCCCGGGAGCAGGCTGAAGTCGTTGTCCGAGAAGCGCGCGCCTTCCCCGTGCACCGTGAGGCGAATGCCGTAGGCGAAGCGGTCGGCGGTGACCTTCACCCTCCAGGCGTCTCCGTCCCGATCGGCCGACAGGATCCGCACGCCGGGGTCGGGAAGCTCGAGCTCGACCGGTCGAGCGGCGAACGCGAGGTCGCGCGACAGAGGCGGTGCGTCGCCGGCTGCGCCCTCCTCCATCAGCCGTGCTTCGATCACCGTTCGGCGCGCCGACGCCCCGCGCAGCACCGAGTCCACGGGCCAGCTCCAACTCAGCGGCGCCGCACCACCCATCAGTGTCGCCGGCATCGTGGTCCGCACGGCCGGCGCGCCGCCGCCCATGTCGAGCGTCCGCATCTCCACCCTGCCCCGCACCCGCCCCGTGTCGGACAGCGCCCACACATGCAGCGTATCGGCCCAGAGGTCGGCGAGGACCGTTACGGGCGCGAACACGTCGCGGGCCTTGTACTCGAGCGCCTTCCGGCGGCCGAAGTAGTCCCGGCCGGACCAGGACACCACCGGCCAGGAGTCGTTCAGCTGCCAGTAGAGCGAGCCCGCCGTGTGCGGCCAGGAGCGCCGGTCCGCCTCGAACGCCAGGCCCACGCCCTCGGCCTGCTGGAGCTGGCTCACGTACGCGAACGCGTCCACCGAATCCGGGGGCGGGTCCGGCCACCCCTCGCGCTCCATGTACAGGCGCATCATGTCGTAGCCGGTGAAGTGCCCCGTGGTGACGAACTTCTGATGCGTGCGCATGCCGGGATCGTCCAGCGTCGACGGCGCGACCGAGTCGAACGCCTCGAGCGTGGCTCCGGCCGGCAGCGCCTGGAAGCCGAACTCGCTCGCGAAACGGGGCACGTTCTCGGCGTAGGAGCGGAACGGCTCGCGGCCGTGCCACACACCCCAGTAGTGGCTGTCGCCCCGCACGAGCGCCTCCGGCCGCGCCCACGAGACGGGCGGGGAGGCGGGCCAGTACGGGGACCGACGGATCGTGCCTCGAGACGGCCGCCGGGAGCACCCCGTCGAAGATGCGCGCGTAGGCCGACGCCACCTGCGCCCGCACGTCGGGCGTGTAGTCGTCCTGCCATCCCCAGGCGTCCCAGGCCTCTGCGATCTCGTTGTTGCCGCACCAGAGCGCGAGGCTCGGGTGGTTGCGCAGGCGGCGCACCTGGTCCCTCGCCTCGGCGGCCACCGAAGCGTCGAACGCCGAGTCGCCGGGCACCATGGCGTTGGCGAACATGAAGTCCTGCCAGACCAAGATCCCCCGCGCGTCGGCGAGGTCGTAGAAGACGTCGGGCAGATAGGCGCCCCCACCCCACACGCGGATCATGTTCATGTTGGCCGCGGCGGCGTCATCCAGCAGACGCGCCCACATCGCGGAGTCCACCCGCGGAAGGAAGTGGTCGGGCGGCACGAGGTTGGCGCCGCGCGCGAAGAACGGGACGCCGTTCGCGACGAAGGTGAACGCTCCCCCCGTCGTATCCAGCGCGATCGTCCGCACGCCGAAGCGCGCCTGCCGGTGGTCCCACCGCTTCTCGCGCGTCAGGTCCACGTCCAGCTCGTAGAGGCTCGCCTGCCCGAGGTCGCGCGGCCACCAGAGCTCCGGGTGGGCAATGCGCACGACCAGCCGCGCCGTGTCCACGCCGGCCCGCACGTCGGTGTCCACCAGCACGGGCTCGAACGCACCCCCTGCGCTCCAGGCTCCCACGCGCACGCGGCCGGGCGTGGTCGACTCCACCTCGACGTCCACGCGTACGCGGGCCGCGTCCGCTCCGAGCGAATCGGTCGTGACACGCAGGTTCCGGATCCGCGAGCCGCTCCACGCCTCGAGCCGGACGGGCATCCAGATGCCGCTCGTCACGTAGCGCGGCCCCCAATCCCATCCGTACTGGTAGGCGGCCTTGCGGGTGAACGCCCGCGTGGCGAGCGCGTCGGGCTCCTGGTGGGGAATCGGCCAGGGACTCGCCGCCGCCTTCTCCCGGCCTACCCGGATCGGCGAGGCGAAGCGCACCTCGAGCGTGTTCGTCCCTTCGCGCAGCGCGTCCTTCACGTCCACGCGCCAGCGGCGGAACATGTTGTCGGCCGCGAGCACGCTCTTCCCGTTCACGAGCACGTCGGCGTAGGTGTCGAGTCCGTCGAAGACGAGCTCGACATGCTCCTGCGCGAGCAGGCGCGCGTCGGCGTCGAAGCGCGTCCGGTACGTCCAGTCGGCGTCCTCGATCCACTCGAGCTCGTGCTCGCGCGCGCCCACGAAGGGATCCGGAATCCGCCCGGCGGCGAGCAGGTCGGTGTGCACGGTGCCCGGCACCTTGGCGGGAATCCAGGTCGAGTCGCCGACCTGCTGGAGCTGCCACCCGGTGTCGAGCGGGTGGGTAAGAACCGCCGCCGGAGGCCCCGAGCACGCGGCCGTCCACACGACCGCCACCAGCAGAGGCGCGCGCCCCCTCATCGCCGCGCCATCTTCTCGGCTTCCTCGCGGATCACGAGAATGTCCTCGGAATCGGAGTCCGACGGCGGCCGCTCCCACGCCTCGCGCCCCCAGGTGGGCGAGGGCGCCTCGCCGAGCTCGATCTCCAGGACCCCGCCCGCGGCCACGTCTTCGTGGCGAATGAACGTGAACGGCCAGTCGTGCCCCTTCAGCCGCACCGAGCGGATGTAGCGGGCATCGGGCACGTCCCGTTTTACCCGCACGATGAACGTGCCGTGCTGCACGCGCAGGCGCGCCTCGTCGAAGCGGGGCACACCCAGCACGTAGACGCCCGACGACGGGTCCGCGGGATAGAAGCCCGAGCGCGCTCAGGACGTACCAGGCCGACATCTGCCCGCAGTCCTCGTTGCCCGAGAGTCCGTCGGGCGCGGCCCGATACTGCGTGTCGAGGATCTGGCGGACGCGCTCGGCTACCCGGTCGGGCCGGCCGGCCCACGCGTACAGGTAGGCGATGTTGTGGCTCGGCTCGTTGCCGTGGGCGTACTGGCCGATCAGCCCGCTGATGTCGGCGGAGACGTTCTCGCCGGTCACGACCGTGTCCTGGTCGAACAGCTCGTCCAGCATGGCGACGAACGGCGCATCACCGCCGTGGGCCTCGATCAGCCCCTCCACGTCGTGGGGCACGAACCAGGCGTGCTGCCAGGCGTTGCCCTCGGTGTAGTCGGTGTGCTCGCGGTGCTCCGAGTGCAGCGGATCGAACGGCTCGCTGAACGTGCCGTCGGTCCGCCGGCCGCGCATGAACCCGGTCGCCGGATCGTATTCGTGCCGCCACGCCCGCGAGCGCGAGCGGAACGCGCGGGCTGTAGCGCTGTCGCCCACGAACGCCGCCAGGCGCGCCACCGCCGCATCGTCGTAGCCGTACTCGAGCGTCTTCGTCACCGACTCGTTGCCCCGATCCGAGGGCACCCACCCCCACTTCCTGTAGACGTCGAGGTCGCGCAGATCCGACGACTGGCTCATCGACCACCGCGGCGAGCGCCCGCTTCGGATCCACGTCCGCGAGCCCCTCGAGCACCGCGTCGACCACGACCGGAACGGCGTGATTGCCGGTCATCGTGTTGGTCTCGTTCGCCGGTGAGCAGCCAGACGGGCAGCAGCCCGTGCTCGTCGCCGAAGGCGAGCATCGAGGCCACCAGGTCGTGCACGCGCGCGGGGTCGAGGATGGTGTTCAGCGGATGCGCGGCGCGGAACGTGTCCCAGAGCGCAGAAGATCGAGTAGTTGGTGAAGCCCTCGGCCTGGTGGATCTCGCCGTCGCCGCCCCGGTAACGGCCGTCGACGTCCTCGAAGAGGATCGGCGCGAGGCGCGTGTGGTAGAGCGCCGTGTAGAAGATGGTCCGGTCCTCGGGCGTACCGCCCGAGAGGCGCACCTTCGAGAGCTCCTCCGTCCACAGGCGCGCCGCGTGCGCGCGCGCTCCGTCGAAGTTCCAGCCCGGCGCCTCGGCCTCGACGTTCTTCAGCGCTCCGGCCTCGTCCACGTACGAGATGCCCACCTTCAGGAGCAGAGGCCGGTCTCCGGTATCGGCGAAGTGCAGAAGCGCCCGCTCGTCGGGTGAGGCGCCCACGCGCTCCACGCCGGTCACGGGACGCGACGTCACGAGCGCGAAATGCACGCGCTCGTCCTTCGCCCAGCCGGTGCTGTAGCGCCGGCCGAGGAAGAGCGTGTCGGCGATCTGGACGAGCTCGGTGGAAACCGGCGCATCCCAGTTCTCCGAAAAGCCCAGGTCGACGACGAGACCGGGATCGGATCCCTTCGGGAAGGTGATGCGGTGGAGGCCGACCCGCGGCGTGGCGGTGAGCTCCACACGGATGCGGCTCCGCTGGAGCGTGACCGAGTAGTAGCCGGGCGTCGCGCGCTCCTCCGCGTGATTCAGCCGATCGGCGTACGGCCGCGTCCCGTCCGGGAAGGTGTCGATGGCGAGATCGACGGGCCCCGCGACCGGCATCACCTCGATGTCCAGGAGGTCGCCGATGCCCGTGCCGCTCAGGTGCGTGTGGCTGAAGCCCGTCAGCACCGAGTCGGACCAGTGGTAGCCCGAGGACCAGTCCCATCCGGCGCGCCCGTTGTCCGGGCTCACCTGGACCATGCCGAAGGGCACGGTCGCGCCCGGGTAGGTGTGGCCGTGTCCGCCCGTGCCGATGAACGGGTTGACCCATCGGGAGGGATCTTCCCGTGAGAGCGCCGGGGGATGGTCGGGTGGGGCGCAGGAGGCGGCCGGCAGTGCGGCGAGCAGGACCGTGGTGACGGTAGCGCGCATCGTCATGACGTGGCCTCCGGGTCGAAAATGAAGGCGCTCAAGGTAGGTGATTGGCCTGGCCCTTGCTACGATCATAGGCCGGCTGCCCGACCGTGAACCTCAGTTCGCTCCAGGGGGACCCATGCTCCCAGGTCGTCTCGCCGCCGCCCTTCTCTTCGCGGGCGTGGTATCGTCGGGCGCCGGAACACTCCACGTGCTCCGCACCACACCGACCGGCCCGGCCGACCCGCTCGACGTCGTGACGGTGACCTTCGACCGCCCCGTGGCCGGCGGCCTCGACGAGACCGTCGATCCGGCCGCGATCTTCGCGATCTCCCCCGAAGTGGCGGGTACCCTCGAGTGGCGCGACCCCGTCACGCTCCGGTTCACGCCGGACGAGCCGCTCACACCGGGCGCCACCTACACCGTGACCATCCGGGCCTCGTTCGCGGCCATGGACGGCAGCCGCCTGGAAGCTCCGTACCAGTACGCCTTCGCCGTGAGTCCGCCGCGGGTGCTGGACGGCACGCCGGTGGGGCCACACGCGCAGCCGCGCTACCTCGATGCGCAGCCGATCTTCTCGATCCTCCTCTCCGCGGAGCCGGACGTCGGGGAGCTGGCCCGGCATACGTCCATTCGGCTCGGGGCGAGCTGTGGGGGAGCCAGCGTCGCCCTGCGGCCGGCGGGCACGCCCCCGCGACGGATCTCGCCGGACGACGACCCGTACTCGTTCCGCTACGCCGGCATCCGGCGGTGGCCCGCTCCGGACTCCACACGCGACCTCCGGCGCGTGGTGGACCTGACGCCGGTCTCGCCGCTGCCCGCCGCATGTTCGGACACGTTGCTGCTGCCGGACGTGTCCACACGGACACAAACGTCGCTCCGCTGGCCCTTCGAAACGAGGGGCCCGCTGCGCGTCAGGGCCGTGAGCTGCCGGGGACGCGCGTGCCCGACCGGCCCGATCGAGCTCCGGTTCAGCACGCCGGTCCGAGGCGCCGACGTGCTCCGCCACGTGCGGGTCGGGCCCGACGTGCGCTTCACGGTGAGCGACACCAGCCGGGCCGACGCCGTCTGGGCGCTGCTCGCGACCCTCACCCCGCACCGCAGCTACTCGGTCCGCGTCGATGCGGGGCTCGTGGACGTGTTCGGCCAGAGCCTGCCGGCACCGGTCTCGCAGTCCGTGACTACGACCGGCTACGCGCCCGCCGTGAGCTACGAGTACGGGAGCATGCTGGTGGAGCGCGACGGGCTCGGCACCCTCGCCGTCCAGCACGTGAACGCCGATACGCTGGTGGTCAGCGCGATCGCCGTGCCCGACTCGCTCGAGCCGGCGTTCCTCTCCCAGCGATGGGGATGGGGCGGCCCGTGGAGCGAGGCGCGGGCTCTCATCCGCGAGGACACGCTGACGGTGAGCGGCGCCCAGGACCAGCGCATGTTCTCGGGCATCCGGCCGGACGGCACGAGGCGCGCGGGCGAGCCCGGCGCGACGCTCTGGGCGCTCGAGGTCTCGAGCCCTTCGCTCGACAGCGTCCAACGTCTCAACCGTCCGATCGCCCTGGTCCAGGTCACCGACCTCGCGGTCACGGCGCGCGTCGGCGTCGACGAGGCGGCCGCGTGGGTGACCGGCGTGCACGACGGCTCGGTCCGTCCGGGCGCCACGGTCGTGCTCCACGACTACAAGGGGCGCCCGCTGGCCACCGGCCGCACGGACGCGCGGGGCCTCGCGCTCCTGCACGACTTCCGCACCTGGGACGATCCGTGCGAAGGCTGGCAGTGCAACAGCTTCGAGGGCTACGTGTCGGCCTCGCTGGGCGACGACCGGGCCGTGGTCGCGATCTCGGCCTACGACCCGGAGCTCTCCCCTTGGCACTTCAACGTCAGCTCGGCGTGGGGTGAGCGGCGCGCGCCCTTGGCAGCCGCGGTCTTCACCGAGCGGGGGATCTACCGGCCGGGCGAGCCGGTGTACGCCAAGGCGATCGTGCGCCGCGGACCACTCGGCGCGCTCGTGGCGCCGAGGGGCGACTCGGTGCGCTGGCTCTTCCACGACCGCGACCGGGGCATCCTGCGCGATACCGTCACCCCGCTGAGCGCCTTCGGCACCTCCGAGCAGCGCCTGCGGCTCGCCGAAGGGCTCCCTCTGGGCACGTATCGGGTCGAGCTGCAGGCCCGGGTCGCCGGCGCGTGGACCGCGGTCGCGAACGACCTGTACCGGGTGGCCGAGTACCGTCCGCCGGAGTTCCTCGTGGACGTCACCGGAGCGCAGGGCCCGAAGTTCGCGCGGGACTCCGCCGGCTTCCACGTCTCGGCGCGCTATCTGTTCGGCGCTCCGATGGGCCACGCCCCGGTGAGCTGGAGCGTGCGCTCGCGATCGGTTTCGCCCTGGGAGGTGGACATCCCGGGAATGGACGGCTACGCCATCGGCGTCGCGTGGAACTGGTGGGACGACCCGGCGGGCACCCGGGCGCGGGTGCTCGAGGCCGGCGTGGACAGCCTGGACGCGACCGGAGCGTGGGACGTGCGCAGGGTGCTTCCGAAGGCGGGCGACGGCCGGCCGGCACGCGTGACGTTCGTGGCGACGGTCACCGACGCGAACCGCCAGATCGCGTCGTCCTCGGCCTCCGTGCTCGTGCATCCCGCCGCGTTCTACATCGGCGCCCGCTCGCGCGGCTCGTCGTATTTCTGGAAGGCGGGCGATTCCGTGGCCATCGACGTCCTCGCCGTGACGCCGGACGGCACGAAGCTCTCCGGCGTGCCGGTCGAGGGCACGGTCGTGCGGCGCGAGTGGCACAGCACGCGCCTTCTGAGGGACGGCAACGTCCGCGAGACCGGCTCCTGGGTTCCCGACACCGTGGCCTCGTGCACGCTGCGGACCGCGGCCGAGCCCGTGTCGTGCGGCTTCACGCCGACCGAGGGCGGGTCCTACACGGTCTTCTTCTCGGCGAAGGACAGCGCGGGCCGGGACGTGCGCACGAGCCTGCAGCGGTGGGCGTCGGGCGAGGGTTGGGTGCCGTGGAACGACCAGTCCAAGTTCAAGATGGACGTGATTCCCGACCGGAGCCGCTACACGGTGGGCGACACGGCCACCGTCTTCTTCGCGTCGCCCATCACCGACGCCGAAGCGTGGATCACCGTCGAGCGCGAGCGGGTCCTGGAGCAGCGACGCCTGCACATCACGTCTGGCGCCACCACGCTGAAGCTCCCGATCACGGAAGCCTACGCGCCCAACGTGTTCGTGAGCATCGTGGTGGTGCGCGGACGCAGCGCGCCTCCGGGTCCGCTGGACGATCCCGGCCGGCCGACGCTGAGGGTCGGCTACGCGCAGCTGCGCGTGACGCCGGAAGTGAAGCGGCTCTCGGTGGACGTGAAGCCCGCCCGGGACGAGTACCGCCCGGGCGACACGGCCTCCTTCGCGCTCACCGTGAAGGACCGGGGCGGCGTGGGCCGACGCGCCGAGGTCGCGCTCTGGGCCGTCGACGAGGGCGTCCTCGCGCTCACGGGCTACCGGACCCCCGATCCCATCGACCTGCTCTATCCTGCCCGCGGGCTCGGCATGAGGCTCGCCAGCAACCTGGTCTCGCTGGCGCCGCAGGTCCCGGAGGGCCAGAAGGGCGGCCGCTCGCCCGGCGGTGGCGGCGGCGCGGACGCCACCGCGATCCTGCGCTCTCGTTTCCAGACGACGGCGTTCTTCCTGGGCTCGGTCGTGACCGACAGCGCGGGCCGGGCAACGGCGACCGCGCACCTTCCGGACAACGTGACCACGTTCCGCGTCATGGCCGTGGCCCTCACCCAGGGCGACCGCTACGGGTCGGGATCCTCGAAGATCCTGGTCACCCGGCCCCTGCTCGCCCGTCCGGCCCTGCCCCGCTTCGTGCGCGAGGGCGATCGCTTCCGCGCGGGCGTCGTGGTGAACTCCCGGATGGGAGGCACGCCCGAGGTGCGGGTGCGCGCCCGCACGACCGGCATCCGGCTGCGCGGAGACGACAGCAAGAGCCAGAGGCTCGCGGAGGGGCGCGGCGCCGACGTCCGCTTCGACTTCGAGGCCCAGGCGGGCGACAGCGCCCACTTCCGCTTCGACGCGTCCTCCGGGAAGGAGGCCGACGCGGTGGCGGTGGCCGTGCCCATCCGGCCGAGCTACTACCCGCTCGCCAGCACGGTCTCGGGAGCCGTGCGCGACACGGCGAGCGCCGAGATCGAGCTCCAGGAGGACGTCGACCCGGGGCGCTCCCGGATCGAGATCCGCGTGGGCTCCTCGGTGCTCACGGCCATCGAGGCCGCGAGCGAGCGCATGCGCGTCTACCCCTACGACTGCACCGAGCAGGTCTCCAGCGCCGCGCTTCCGCTCATCGCGCTGCTGCGCGCCCAGGCGCTCTACCCCGACGAGGCGATCGCCCCGGCCGGGGCGCGCGCGCAAGTCGAACGCGCCGTCCGGGTCCTCTCCTCGCGCCAGCGCGCGGACGGAGGGATCGGGTTCTGGGGCTACACCGACTGGACCTCGCCCTGGCTGAGCGCGTACGCCGGCCGTGTGCTCCTGGAGGCGCGGGCCGCGGGCGTCGCCGTGCGGGACACGGTGCTCGCCGGCATCGGCGGATACCTGAGCCATGCGCTGCACGAGCGAGCGCGCCTGCTCGAGCACTCGCCGGTGGCGGAATTCTGGTTCGGGAGCGCCGGCGCCGTGCTGGCCGAGGAGGTCGCGGCCGTCGACTTCCTGAGCCGCGCGGGCCGGCCCGACATCGCTGCGGAGAACACGCTCGTCGGTCAGGCGTCGCGCCTCCGTTGGGAGGACCGCGTGCTTCTCGGAACGATCCTCGGACGGCGCGGCCAGACCGCCGTGGCCCGCCTGATGATCGCGGGCGCGGCGAGCCAGGTGACCGTCGAGGGCCGCAAGGCCGTGCTCCCGGATTCGGCGGGTCGCCGGTTCTACTTCGCGTCTCCGGGGCGTGCGGCCGCTCGCCTCATGGAGGCGCTCCTGACCGTCGATCCCCAGAGCCCCCTCGTGGGGCCGCTCGTGGAGACGCTCGTGGACCAGGGTCGGGTGAGCGCCGCCCGGACCTGGTACTGGAACACGCAGGACTACGGGTCGACCGTGCTCGCGCTGGCGCGCTACGAGAGCGTCCGCCGCAGCCGTCCTCCGGCCACCGTGCGCGTGAGCATGGGCGGCCGCACGCTGCTCGTGGCCGACAGCTCCGCGCGCGCTCCGCGCGACACCGTGCTCTCCCTGGACGGGCTCGTGGTGAAGGCGAAGCACGGACGGCCGCCCCGCGTCGCGCTCTCGCTCCATGCCGACGGGGGAGCGCCGGCCTATTACTCGATCACCGTCGAGGAGGCCCCCCGGGACGTGCAACCCACGCCGGTGGAACGCGGCATCCGGATCGATCGGTGGTACGAGTCGCCCACGACGGGCAAGCCCATCGTGAGCGCGGCGGAGGGTGACCTGGTGCGCGTGCGGCTGAGGATCCGCGTGCCCGCCGTGCGCACGTTCGTGGTGCTCGACGATCCGCTTCCGGCCGGCCTCGAGCCCGTGGACCTGAGCCTGCGCACGCTCAGCGCCTTCGGCCTCACGGTCCCACCTCCCGCCGAGATGGAGCGTCGCACCGGCTGGTACTTCGGATCCTGGGACTCGGGCGTGTGGTCCGCGTTCGACCACAAGGAGCTCCGCGACGACCGGGTCGTCTACTCCTCGACGGTGCTCTGGCCGGGCACGTACACCGCCACGTACCTCGCGCGGGCCACCGCGGAGGGCACCTTCCTCTATCCACCCGCGCACGCTCAGGAGATGTACAACCCCGGCGTCAACGGACGCACCGGAGGCGGCACGTTCACCGTGCGGGCGCCCGGCGGATGAGCGTGCGGCGCGACCTCGGCTCCGTTGTCCCGCGCGTGCGACGCGTGCCCTCATGGGCGGTGCGCACGGTGCTCTTCGCCGGCCTGAGCGGCGCGCTTCTCGTCGCGGCGTGGATCGCCTGGCCGCTCCCGCCGGAGGTCGCGCGGCCCGGACCGGTGGCCAGCCTGAGGGTCGAAGACCGTCACGGGCTCCCTCTGCGCGAGACCCGCTCCGAGGACGGAAGCCGGGGCGGGTGGGTCGACTTCGCGGACGTCGATCCCGACGTTATCCGAGCCTTCCTGGCCGCCGAGGACCATGAATTCTTCGAGCACCACGGGATCGACCTCGGCGCGGTGGCGCGCGCCGCCTGGACCGACGTGCGCGCCGGGCGCGTCGTGTCGGGCGCGTCGACGCTCACCATGCAGACGGCGCGCCTCCTGGTCCCGATTCCGCGCTCGGTGCCGGGCAAGGTGCGGCAGGCGCTCTGGGCGCTCAGGCTCGAGGCCCACCTGGACAAGGCGCGGATCTTCGAGCTCTACCTCAATCGCCTTCCGCTCGGGCAGGGTACGCTCGGCGTGGCCGCGGCCGCGCGCCTCTACTTCGACGCGTCCGCGACGGAGCTGAGCCCGGGCCAGGCCGCCCTGCTCGCCTCGCTCGCGCACGCCCCGTCCCGCGACAATCCGCTCGTGGCGCCCGAGGCCGCCGTCCGCCGCCGCGACGCGGTGCTGCGCCGCATGGCGGCCGAGGGCTTCCTCACGCCGGACGAGGCGATGCGCGCCCGCCAGGAGCCGGTCCTGCGCGCACGTGCCCGGGCCCGCTTCCTGGCTCCGCACTTCACGACCTGGGTGCTGCAGCGACGCGCGGCGGACGCGGACGCGACGGGCATCCTGCGCACCACGCTCGACCTCGAGTTGCAGACGGCCCTCGAGGGCGAGGTGCGCCACACGGTCGACATGCTGAAGGACGTGGGCGGCCGGGACGCGGCCGTGGTGGTGCTCGACAACCGCACCGGCGGCGTGCTGGCCTGGGTCGGCTCGCCCGACTTCTGGGCGGACCGTGACGGCCAGGTCGACATGGTGGTCTCGCCCCGCCAGCCCGGCTCCGCGCTGAAGCCGTTCCTCTACGGCTCCGCGTTCGACCGAGGGTTCACGGCCGCCACCGTCCTGCCCGACGTGCCGCACACCTGGTCCACGGCGACCGGCCCGTACGCGCCGCAGAACTACGACCGGCGCTTCCACGGCCCCGTGCGGGCACGCCAGGCGCTGGCCAGCTCGTTCAACGTGCCGGCCGTGGTGCTGACGGACCGCCTCGGGGTCGCCACGCTCCTGAACACGCTGCACGAGGCCGGATTCGCCGCGCTCGATCACTCCGCGGACTACTACGGCCTCGGGCTCCCGCTGGGCAACGGCGAGGTCACGCTCCTGGAGCTCGCCGACGCCTACCGGGGCATCGCGGCGGGCGGCGTGTGGCGACCGGTCCGCCCGCTCCTCGACGAGGCGGCCGCGCCGGAGCCGCCGGGCCGGCGGTTCATGTCGGCCGGCGCGGCCACGCTGGTGCTGGACATCCTCGGCGATCCGGTGGCGCGCATGCCCGGGTTCGGAACCGAAAGCCCCTTCGATTTCCCCTTCCCCGCGGCCGCCAAGACGGGCACGAGCCGCCACTTCACCGACAACTGGGCGGTGGCCGTAACGGCCGGGTTCACGGTGGCGGTGTGGGTGGGCAACTTCAACGGCCAGCCGATGGACGGAGTGAGCGGCGTGAGCGGGGCCGGCCCCCTGCTCTACCGCGCGATGCTCCGGACCGCCCGTCGCTACGCCCCGGGGGCGCTGCCCACCCCCGAACAGGCGGGTGCGGTGGCCGAGCCCGTGTGCCGGCTTTCCGGGATGCGGGCCACGCGAGACTGTCCCGCGATGATCGAGTGGTTCCTGCCCGGCACCGAGCCGCTCGGGGCCGACGACTGGCAGAAGGGCGGACGCACGGTGCTTCCCGCCGAATACGCCGAGTGGGAGCGCACGTCCGGTCCGGAAGAGCCGGCAGCGACGGCCGCCGCCGTGACGACCGCGGCCACCGAGCCGCGCTCGGATCCCGACGCGCCGGCCCCCTACACGCTCGTCTCACCGCGGGACGGCGACCGGTACTCCGTGCCGCCCGGCGTCGAAGGACGCTACGCCACCATCCCGCTCACCGCCGTCGGCCGGAAACCCGACGAGCCCGCGACCTGGTACGTCGACGGCAAGCGGGTGCGAGGGCCGCGCTGGAGGCTGGCGTCCGGCACGCACCGCTTCGAGGTCGTGTGGAAATCAGGGCACTCGGCGACGGCTCGGGTGGTGGTGCAGTAGGGCCCGGACCACCTGGCTCTTGGCTTGGAGAGCCGCTCACAGCACCCCCGGCCGCTCCTCCAGCACCGTCAGCACCAGCTCGCCGAAGAGCCCGTTCGCCCAGGCGAACCAGGCGCGCGTGTAGTCGGTCGGATCGTCCTTGTCGAAGGCCTCGTGCATGAAGCCCGTGCCCGCGTCGGTGGACGCGAGGGTGCGAAGCACGCGGGCGATCTCCCGGTCCGAGGTGGTCGTGAGCGCCTGCATCATGAGCCCGAGCGGCCAGATCTTGCCGAAGCCGGCGTGCGGCCCGCCCACGCCCGAGGCCGCCCGGCCGCGGAAGAAGTACGGATTGCCCGGCGAGAGGACGAAGGCGCGCGTGCGCAGGTAGCGCGGATCGTCCTTGGCGCACACGCCCAGATACGGGAGCGAGAGCAGGCTCGGCACGTTCGCGTCGTCCATGCGGAGCTCGTCGCCGTAGCCGTCCACCTCGTAGGCCCACATGTCGCCGCCGTACGGATGCTCGACGACGGCCCAATCGCGGAGTGCCTGGGCCACCTCTCCGGCCAGGGCGCGACACTCCCCCGCCAGCGCGTAGTCGCGTCGGAGCGCCATGCCCATCTCGGCGAGCTGGCGGAGCGAGACGACGGCGAAGTGGTTGGACGGCACCAGGAACGGGAAGATCGTCGCGTCGTCCGAGGGCCTGAAGATCGACACGATGAGGCCCACGGGCCGGATCGGGTTGCCCCAGCCGCCGCCCGCCACGGTGTCGGTCTGCCAGCCCGTCACGCGCTCGAAGTGATAGGGCCCGCGGCCGTCCCGCCGCTGCTGCGTGCGGAACGTGTCGAGGACCAGGCGCATCGCCTCGAACCACCGGTCGTCGAACGGAGCCCGGTCGCCCGTGAGCTTCCAGTACCGGTGCGCCAGGCGGATGGGCCAGCAGAGCGAGTCGACCTCCCATTTGCGCTCGTGCAGCTCCGGCTTCATGTCCGTCAGGTCGTCCTTCCACGGGCTCTCGCCCTTCTCCTTGTAGAAGGCGTTGGCGTACGGGTCGATGAGGATGCACGTCGTCTGACGGTTGACGACGCCCGCGACCAGCCGCCGGAGCTCGGGGTCCTCGGCCATCAGCGGCAGATACGGCCACACCTGCGCGCTCGAGTCCCGGAGCCACATCGCGTCGATGTCGCCCGTGACGACGAAGGTGTCGGGCCGGCCGTCCACCTCCCCGAACTCCACCGTCGTGTCGAGCGTGTTGGGAAAGCAGTTCTCGAAGAGCCGGGCGATCTTCGGATCGCCCACCTCCGACTTCACCCGCTCGATCGTGCGCTCGACGGCCGGGCTGGTGAAGCGGCGCTCGGACGAAGGCGGCCGGCCGGTGAGCTGGCGGGAGGACGGGCTCGCGAGCTTTCGCCCGGTCTCGCGCGCCCCGTCCCAGCCCCGCGCACCCACCGGGGAGGTGCCCTGCCCCTCCGTACCCCGAATTCCCACGGCCGCGGCGCCCACGACACCGGCGGCTCGGCGGAGGAAGGTGCGGCGATCGCTCGCGTTGCCTGCGTTGTCCGGGTCCAGGGGATCCTCCAGGTCGGGCGTGAATCCGCGGCAAGGTAGGGCGGCGGCCCGGCGGGGGGCCAGACACCGGGGCGCAGACGGCTGGCGGAGCCCCGGCAGGCCCCCTACCCTACGCGCTTCCGTAGCCCAGACGCTCGATCTCCGAGAGAAGACCATGCCCGACGGCCCGACCCGCAAGATCCTGATCGCCGGAGGAGGATTCGGCACGGCGTTCATCCGCTACCTCGCCCGTCTCACGGGCAAGGAGCGGCCCACGCTCCTCTATCTGCCCACCGCCTCGGCGGACGGCGACGCGAGCATCCTGACCTGGTACGAGAGCTGCGCGCCGCTCGACGTGGTGCCCTCCGTGCAGAAGTGCTTCATCAGCTCGTACGAGACGGACCGCACCTTCGAGGAGATCCTGCTCTCCACCGACGGCATCGTCGCCTCCGGCGGCAACACGCTCAACCAGCAGGTGATCTGGAAGGCGCACGGGATCGACCGGATCCTCCGCGAGGCGTGGGAGCGCGGAATCGTGCTCGGCGGCGCGAGCGCGGGCTCGCTCTGCTGGTTCGAGGAAGGCACGAGCGACTCGCGTCCCAAGGAGCTGACGAAGGTCGAGGGCCTGGGATTCCTGAAGGGGAGCCACTCTCCGCACTACGACGCGGAGGGTGAGCGAAAGCCGACCTACCGGCAGCTGATCGGCTCCGGCGCGATGAAGCCCGGCTGGGCCTGCGACAACGACGCCGGGATCTACTTCGAGAACGAGGAGGCCAAGCGCGTGGTGGCCGCGCGCGAGGACGCCAATGTCTACTACGTGAGCGTCCGGGAGGGAGAGGTCGTGGAGGAGGTCGTCCCGACCGACGAGATCATCGCGTAGCAGCGACGCGGCACCGGGGCCGATCACGCCGCTCCCGGCCCCGAGTTCACCTCGGACCGGGCCATGACATGCGCCTGCTTGCATCCGGACCCACGCCGACGAACTATCAAGCGGTCGACGCTGCCCCGCGAACCATCCCTCTCACCCTCGAGGTTCCCGTGGATACGATGGACGCAACGACACCGGTCGGAGGCCACTCGCTCACCCAGCGCATGCTCGGCGCCGCGACGCTGGACATTGCCACCTACGAGGAGGTCGAGCACGACACCACGGCCACCACCCAGGCCGCGATCGTCGTCGGCATCGTGGCGGTCTGCGCAGGCATCGGCGGGGTCGGCGCAGGCAAGGGCGGCATCATCACCGGAGTGCTGAGCGCCTACATCGGATGGCTCGTTTGGTCCGGCGTCACGTACCTCATCGGCGCCAAGGTCTTCGGCGGCACGGCCACGTGGGGCGAGCTCCTGCGCACCGTCGGCTTCGCCCAGACCCCGGGCATCTTCTATGCGCTCCGCATCATCCCCCTGCTCGGGGCGATCGTCGCGTTCGTGGTCTGGATATGGATGCTGGTGGCCGGTGTGGTGGCCATCCGTCAGGCCCTCGACTTCTCCACAGGTAAGGCCGTGCTCACGGCGCTCCTGGGGCTCATCTGCTACGTGATCGTCGCCGCCGTGATCGGAAGCATGCTGGGCCTGGGCACGGCGGCCCTCTGAGCGACGCGGGCGTCGGGGCCCGCGGACGACGTCATCCGAACGGCGTCTGCACCTCGGGCTCCGGCGCCTCGCGCGGCTTCTCCAACAGCTTCTCGGTGAACTCCACCCGCTCCGAGAGCCGGGCAACCTGGTAGCCGAGCGACTCCACGACGTCGTGGAGCGCCTCGATCTCCTCGTCACGGCCCGGGAGGGTGTGCTGCCGCTCGAGCCTGGAGCGCATGATGTCCGCCACCGCGTTCACCAGGGGCCGGAGAAGCCGGAAGCTCCCGAGAATGAAGACGAGGGCGACAACGAAGGCCATGCCTGATTCCATCTGACGCGCTCCGATCGCGTGGAGTGAGGACGGTTGAATCGTATGTCCCTACGGGTGGGAGGCGGTAGGGTTTCCCCGGCGGGCCCACCGACGAGCCGCTTGCCGACGGCCTCCGCCTGGCTCGACATTGCGCGGCCCAGGGCCTCCGGCCCTCGCTCCCTCAAACGGAACCTCGCATGCGCCGAGCCACCCTGCCTCTCCTCGCTCTCCTGACGCTTCCCCTGGGGATCGTCCGTTCCGGCGCGTCGACCCGCGCGGCCATGGCCGGCTCGCCGGCCGGCATGGGCGCAGCCGTGATCGGCGCACCGGCTGGTATGGGCCCGGCCGCGCTCACCTCACCGGCCGACACCGGCGCGGTGGTGGTGCTGCTCGGCACGGGCACGCCGATCGCCGACCCCGATCGCTCCGGGCCCGCCACGGCGATCGTGGCCGGCGGTGAGTCGTATCTGGTGGATGCGGGAGCGGGGGTCGTACGGCGCGCGGTGGCCGCGGCGCGCAAGGACTCGATTCCCGCCCTCCGCGTGCGGAACCTTCGACGTCTCTTCATCACGCATCTGCACTCGGATCACACGCTCGGGCTCGCGGACCTGATGCTCACGCCGGCCGTGCTCGGCCGGCCCGGCCCGCTCGAGGTGTGGGGACCCGAGGGCACGCAGGCGATGGTCGACGCACTGCTCGACGCCTACAAGGAAGACATCCGGCTGCGCGTCTACGGCCTCGAGCACGGCAACTGGGCCGCGTATCACGTCACGGTGCACGAGATCGAGCCCGGCGTGGTCTACTCGGACTCGAACGTGACGGTCACGGCCTTCAAGGTGCATCACGGTACCTGGCCGGAGGCGCTCGGCTACCGCTTCGACGCGCGCGGCCGGAGCATCGTGGTCTCCGGCGACGAAGCGCCCCCGCTCGACACCATCGCCCGCTACTGCGACGGCTGCGACGTGATGGTCCACGAGGTCTACTCGGCCAAGGGGCTCGAGCGCCTGGGCGCGGGGGACCGCGAGTACCACACGCACTTCCACACCTCGGGCCTCGAGCTCGGCCGGATGGCCGCCAAAGCGCGGCCCAAGCTCCTGGTGCTCACGCACTGGCTCTTCTTCCGGGAGACGCCCGAGGAGATCGTGGGCGAGGTGAAGGAAGGGTTCAGCGGCCGCGTGGCGGCGGGAGAGGACCTGGGGGTGTATTGAGGGGGACTCGCCCCTATCCCAGCCCCTCCATCGCCCGGACCCACACGCGCCCCGGGATGTCTCCTTCCCGTTTCCAGCGCGCCCCCGCGGTGCGCCAGTCGGGATCGATCCCGTGGGCCCGCTGCTCCTCGACCAGAGCGTCGACCGGCTCGGGCTCGAGCCGGGGCGGCTCCCATCCCCCGTCGAAGTGCTCCCCGTTCCGCGGATCGATGAATACCGCGCGGCCCTTGCCCCACCACACGAGCCGCCATCCCCCCTCGTGCAGGAGTCGATGGTGCACACGGCACAGGAGGATGGTGTTGTCGAGCTTGGTCTCGCCTCCCTGGGTCCAGTGTTTCACGTGATGCGCGTCGGTGAACCTGCTGCCGCATCCCGGGAAGCGGCATCCACGGTCCCGCGTCTCGAGCGCGCGTCTGAGCGCGGGCGGCGTGGTGCGCCTTCGTCGGCCGACGTCGAGTACGGAGCCGTCGGTGGCGTGGGTGATGGAGACCAACGAGGCGTCGCACATCAGCCGCCTGGACGTTTCATATGAAACGCGTGTGCCGTCGTCGAGATGGGCGCCGTCCGCGTCGGCCTCGATGTGCAGCATCACCTGAAACCGCTCGGCGCGGCTTCCGCTGATCGGCACGTCGGCGACGGCATCGTCCTCACCCGTCCCGCCGAACCCGGCAGCCAGCGCCCGCTCGGCGAGCAGTCCGACGGCATCGGCCCGGCGCTGTGCGGCGGCGCGGCGCGACTCCTCGTCGGTGAGGAGACCGGGGACCTCCCGCTCTCGGTAGAGCGCATCGCTCGCCGCCTCCACGGCCTTCATCAGGACCGCGGCGACCTCGGGCTCGAGCCGGCCGCGCACCAGGTACATCCCCTCCTCGTCCGGGAAGATCGAGAAGGCGCGTGACTCGTGGTTGGCCTTCTCGCGCTCCGCCTCGTCCCGGAGCGATCCACGCCGGAACCCGCGCACCATCCGCTCCAGCTGGGCGACCGTGCTCCCGCGGGCCAGCTCGAGGAGATCGGCCTCGTTCTCGGTGCTCGCGACCCGGGTGAGCGCCCTCACCTGCGAGAACGACAGCTCTCCGCGCGCCATGCTCGCGCCCGTCTCGGGCAGCGCGTCGAGGGCCCGCGCGGTCCGCACCTTTTCGCGCGCCGTGCCGAGGTCGATGCCGGTGCGGAACGCGAGCCAGTGCGCGCAACTCCGGTGGCCGTCGAGCTTCCACCCTTCGCGCCGGTCGAACTCGGCGATCAGGACGAGAAGTCGATGCGTGGCCGCATGGATGTGCGCGGCCAGCGTGGCAATCCGGTCACCGAGGTCTTCGATCGGGTCGAAATCGGAGGCGTCACACGCGTTCTCGTAGGCGGGCGGGTCTTCGCGCACCAGCCAGAGCGGAGGACGCCGTGCGGCGGGATGCGACACGGGGGGTGCGCCGGAGCGGTGGTGATACCAGTCCGGATCCACCTGCATGGCGAGGGTCGGAAGGACGGGGCGGACCATACTGGACCTCCTGATCGATGCATACCGAAGACACCCCGAAAGATAACGGGGGGTTCGGCGGCCCTCTGGCGTGCGTCAGGAGGCCGAAACGCGGCTCAGGAGGCCGAAGAAGTCGGCTCGAGCGAGGGAGGGCGGGCAGCGACGAAAGGAGCCCCGTTCTCCGGCGGATCCGCATAGGGGTCCGTCCGACACCAAGACCGTCGTCTCGAAAGCTGTCCATGCCTGGATGGGACAGATTGCGCCACAAACAGCCCCCGGCGTCCTTCAAGGCTGCCCTCCCTTCAGCTCGCCCCCTCCTCATCGTTTCCCCGGAAGTACGACATCACCGCCTCCGACTCCATCCCTCGGCCCTGACTCTGGTACAAGCGCGCGAGGTTGAGCAGCGTCACGTCGTTCCACGGTGTCGGTCGGTCGTCTTTTCCCAGCACCTTCAGAGACCGGAGGTACAGCTCCTCCGCCTCCTGGAGGTCGCCCTGCATGTGCCGGACCAGCCCGATGCGATCCAACGCATACGAGATCCGTGGGTGCGGCTCCTCCCATGCTTGAGTGAGAAGGTAGAGCGCCTCACGGAAGTAGCGCTCCGCGCGCTCGAGCTGCGGGGGGTGGCACTTGCCCAGGGCCACCATGCCGGTCCGCAACAGGCCGTCCGCTCGCCTCAGCTCGTCGGTCCGGATCCCGAGCGGATCCGGTGGCCCGCTCGTGTGGAGGATCGCGCGCCCGTTCGGGGCCTGATGCGCAGCGCCGAGGATGACCTGGGGTTCGTCGGGGCCGTGGGCGTCTGCGTCGTCCGGCTCCTCCACGGTCTCGTGCTCCGCGAGACGCTCCTCCGCGACTTCCGCGGCTCGAGCCGTCTCCGGTGCCGGGGGTGCGTCAGCGGAACCCGTCAGGAACGGTGAGACGATGAACTCGAAGCGGTCGCCCCTCGTTTGGTAGCGGTGCGCACGCTCCAGATCCTCTCGGGTCAATTCCCACTCGTTGATGACCATGGCGGGCGGCGGATCCACGAGCACCATCCACGCGGTGATCTCCGGGAACGACCACTCCGAACAGGTGATGGACTCGATGGTCCGCCCCACCTCTATCGCGCCGCCCATCGCGTCGAGCAGCCGGGTGAACGGCCCGGCCCAGCGAGAACCCGTCAGGCTCCGGAAGTACTTGCCGGCCAGACGGTACACCACTTCCGTGCCGCGCCTCTCGACCGGCGAGTCGGTGGCCCACTCGATCGTGAGCACCGCCTCGCCCAGCTCGGCGATGGCGTCGAAGACGTGCTCGCCGTGCAGATCGAGGTACCCGTCGATCTCGATCGCTCCGCTCCTGATCCTCCTCCGGATGAATGCCCGGAAACGCTTCGCGACGTCGTCCTTCATCGTACTCCTCCGTACAACCCGTTGCGGCCATGGGAAGGAGCGCGGGCACGAAAAAAGCCCGCGACCCCAAAGGCGATCGCAGGCTACCGTGCGTCGCCCTTTAGTCCCTGTTCGCCCCCGAGTGGGGCCGGGCCGGCCAAGTAGGCAGGTCGCTGTCTCGCGACCTAAATGCCGCCCGCGGTGAGGTGACTCACCGATGCTTAAATATAGCGGAAACGTGTCCTGCGGTCAGGGTGCGGAGGGCATCCGTGGCAGGGCCTCGGCCGGCGTTCGTCATGTCGTCGTATCTTGCCGTGCCCGGTCCCTGACACGCTACTTTGCCCCCATGGTACGTCCCACGTCTTGCCCGTTCTGCGACCTGCCTTCCGACTCGATCGCGGACGAGTCCGCGCATGCCGTCGTGCTGCGGGACCGCTTCCCCGTCGCTCCGGGTCATGCCCTGGTCGTGCCTCGCCGGCACGTGGAGAGCATCTTCGACCTCGAGCAGGAAGAATGGGACGACCTGTGGCGGCTCGTCCGGCGGGTCCGCTGGGGGATCGAGGAGCTCCGCACGGCGGACGGCGTCAACGTGGGTGTGAATGTCGGCGTGGCCGCCGGCCAGACGGTCCCTCATGCGCACGTACATTTGATTCCAAGAAATACGGGTGACGTGCCCGACGCGCGGGGAGGCGTGCGTCGCCTCATCCCGGAGAAGGCCGATTACTGGTCGCCGAGGTCGTCGGACGAAGGGCCGTGAGGACGCGGGTCGCGGGGGTGCCCTCCGCAGAGGCCCAGGTTCGCTTTCTGCGGGATCTCCAGAGGATCCTGGACGAAGGGAGCTTCGTCGCCACGTACAAGTTCGCGCTCATCCACGCTCTGGCCGACCTCGCGGTGGAGCGGGGTGACGACTCGGGCGCCCCGCTGACGCTTCCCACGCGCGACATCGCCGAGCGATTCGTCCAGCTCTACTGGCGCCAGGTCGTGCCGTTCCCGGGAACGCAGGAAGCGGAACTGCTGCGGCAGAACACGGGGCGTCAGGCGGCGATCGTGAACAAGGTCGCCGAAGCGCGGGCGACGTACGGTGACAACCTCACCGCGCTGCAGCAGGAGCCGGACCGGTGGGATTCCCTGGTGCGCGCCGTGGATCGGACGGTCCGGGAGATGCCCCTCTGGAGACTCCAGCTCGTGGGCTCCGAGGTCCGAGAGGTTCTGTACGAGCAGGACCAGGGTGCCCACGAGATCACGCTGCTGCCGGGCGTGGCGGCCTGCTTCCGGATCTTCCATCCGCTCGTGCTGGATCTCGTGGAAGGTGCCTGGTCGCACTTCATCCGCCGCACGAACGGTCGCGTGCTGGGCGAGCAGGCCGACCTGCGGGAGTTCCTGTTCGGGTCGGATCGTGAGTCCCTCGCTCCGCCCATGAGCACAGTCTCGTCCGGCTCTTCGTCGGCGATTGACGCCGGCCTGCCGGTGAAGGGTGAATACACTTGACCCTCATACTCAATCTCTACAACAGGTACCGCCATCGCTTTGCCATCCTTGATTCGAATTAGTTGATCCACCCGCTACCTCAGTTCCCACTGTCGGTGGAGAGCAGGTCGCGGATCCGGACAACACACCTCAGGCGTTACGAGCCCGAGCATCCCTTGTCATCTAACGAACGACGTACCACGGCGGCTTCTCAGTTCTGGGGCTTGGCGCGTACTTGGCGAAGGACGCGCAGCTTCTCCTTTGCTCGTGCCTCGACCTCCTTCGCCCGTTGTTCCGCATGAGCGAGCGCTTCATACGGAGAGGGATTCGCAAGAAACGGAGCGCGGTCCTCTCTCCACCATCCGACCATCTCCCGGAAGTCGTCCACGCGATCCTGGAGAAACTCATCCCGGCCTTCACTGCTATCCCAGTCGGCTGCGTCCTCGACATCATCGGTCGCGTGCTCAAGATCGTCTACAATGCCGTTCAGCTCCGCCGCAAGCCGCTCCCCGGTGCACTTGGCGCAGAGAGGACCTCCCACCACAGCGCCATCCAGAGACTGCCATGTCCACATAGCCTCAGATTCCGCGACTTCGGTTCCACATTCTGAACATTGGAACGCCCGCCCGTGCCCAAGTACATCTGATGATAGCGGAATCATCCCCAATTCCCCGGTAGGAGAGTGCCGCCTTTGAAGCCGTGTCCCTCCATGTGTCGATTGGAGCCCCATATTGGGCCGTTTCGAGGTGGCAGATTACGGCATGAGTGAGAGGCAAGAACGGTAGTTCGTGCGCTCTACCAGTGGTTTGTGTCGGTTCTTGCGGGAATGGCACCCAACCTGAAGCGACTGAAGACCACTCACATGAGTGTACTCGCTCGCGGCGTCCGACGCGCTCTAGTCTCTGACGCCGGTATCGCTTCTGATATCCTACACGCGTCCTCGTTGCTTTGCTGTTGACCCAGAGCTCGCGATGAGTGCGATCACCTGGTATCGCAACAGCGCACTCTACCTCCGTTTTCCCATTCCTGGCAGCCCGCCAGAGTAGATCGTAGGCGGTGCCCTTCTTTCTCTTCTGCCGTTTCGACTTGCTGCGCTTGAACTGGCCCGAGCGGAAGGCGC
Source organism: uncultured Gemmatimonadales bacterium (assembly GCA_963751265.1). Taxonomy (GTDB): domain Bacteria; phylum Gemmatimonadota; class Gemmatimonadetes; order Longimicrobiales; family Gaopeijiaceae; genus SZUA-318. Next base: position 175,971 of record CAVVTU010000024.1, read on the forward strand.
CGCTGATGGCGTCCTGCACCTCCCTGACCCGGGCGACCAATTCTCGATCGGCGCAGCCACCGGCCTTCTCGGCTTTCGAGATGCGCTGCCGGTATCGGTCGTACACTCTCGATGTCCGACGCTGCAGCCTCTTCCTCTGGCCCTTTGAGGCCGACTTCACCAAGGACCGGATTGTCGGATCGGACAGAAACGCTTTCAAGAGCTCCGAGAAGGACTCTGGATCGCTGGCCTGCATGGCACTCCTCCGACCGCATCAAGCTCTGCGGTTACGAGCGATGAAACGTGCAGAGCCGTCGGGGCCTCCGCCCGCCGCGCAGATCCGTCCAGTCCGACAATGCTTCGGGCGTACTGCACGCCAACGCGGTGGCGGCGGGTCGCGAGGCGCTGTTCATAACCTCGGCCAACCTTGTGTGGATTGAGAAGAGAGAATTGCTGGCGTTGCCAGAGGACTGACCCCCCTCGCTGGAAATTGCCCGTTAGTGTTGCCACACCCCATACCCCTTCCGTCGCAGGTCCCGGGCCAACCGCCTCTCTTCCCTCTCTGCCTGTTGGGCGGGGACCGGGTTTCGGTCCGTGAACCTCTTCCACATCAGGTATCGATCGTACTTCCTAACGATCCTAGACGGCTTGTTGCCATCTCTATGCTGCTTGAAGCGAACCTTCGGGTCATGTGATGTGACACCTACATACATGCAGGGCCTCCCCGGCCTGTAGTCCGGATTAGCGTCCGAAACTTCGGCAGGTCCGCGACTGCGTCATCGAGGCGAATGACGTACAGGTTCTTCGTGCGACCACTCATTGCGGCCCCCTCCGGTCGCACTGGATCTGATGGGAGGCGTTGCGGGACACGCGGTGCGAGGCTGGGAGGGAGACCGACTGCGCAGCTTATGTCGCCCAACGCACTATATGTGCTGTATGTAAGGTAAGGTGCGGCACTGTTCGTGATCAACGAACTACAAATGGGCATGGCCACGTTCGTCGCCTTGCCAGGAAAGCGGAGCGGGAACCAGTGATGGGTCCCCGCCCACTGGCCGACCTGCCGGCGGGGGGCGCAGGGTTCGTTGCCGGTGTCGACATCGATGGAGAAGAGCCACGATCCTATTAAGATCCCATCGAAACAGACATCGGCGCGGACCCACCGGAGCGA
>CAVVTU010000025.1:0-16414 GCA_963751265.1 uncultured Gemmatimonadales bacterium
CGAGCACGTTGATAGGCGGTAGGTGGAAGCGTGGCAACACGTGAAGCCGAGCCGTACTAATCGCCCGAGAGGCTTGACCGGCTTCCTCCCCACCTTGTTGGCCTCATCGCCAGAAGGCCGCACCTCTTTCACTTGGCTCCTCCTCGTCTCTCTCTACCCCCGCTGTCGTTGTTTACATCACTACTACGGGCCCCGAGCTGTTCGGTAGCTCAACGGCCCGCACCCATCTTGGTCGGTGGCTCTAGCGTGGGGGACACACCCGTTCCCATCCCGAACACGGCCGTTAAGCCCCACAGCGCGGATGGTACTGCCGGGGAAGCCCGGTGGGAGAGTACGTCGCCGCCGACCTCTCTACCTCAGCGCCCCCTGTCGCTTCTCTACCGCGACAGGGGGCGCCGTGCGTTCCAACGCTGAAGCCCCTCCGAAGGCTCGCTAGGGCGCTGGCGGCGTGTCGAAAGCGGCGAGCAACTGGCGGACGGCGTCCTCGGGCGCCCGCGCCGACATCACGGCACCCACGACGGCGATGCCGGCTGCCCCCGTCGCCGCGACTTCGTGCGCGCGTTCGAGGTTGATGCCTCCAATCCCCACCACAGGAATCTCGAGGGCTTCCACCACGCGACGGAGTCCGTCGAGCCCAATGGCTACGCCCGCGTCGGACTTCGTGCTCGTCGGGTAGACAGTGCCGCACCCGATGTAGTCGGCACCGTCCTCCACGGCCCGACGGGCCACGTCCGGGTCATCGGCTGAGCGTCCGACCAGGAAAGCCGGCGGTACCACCGACCGAACCACGGACACCGGAAGGTCGTCGGGCCCCACGTGGATGCCGTCCGCTTCGAGGGACATCGCCACATCGAGGCGGTCGTTGACCACCAGGAGCGCCCCCGCATCTCGCGTGAGGGAGCGAAGCTCGCGCCCGATGGCCAAGAGCTCGCGAGGCGCCTCACCCTTGTTGCGGAGCTGGATGCACGGTGCCCCCGCCTCGACCCCCGCGCGGACCACGTCGAGAAGGTCCTTCGGCTTCGCCAGCCCCCGGTCCGTGATGATCACCAGCCTGAGGCGCCGGGCTAGATCGTCTCGACTCACGGCCCGTTGCCGCTCGCTCCGCTGGAATCCCCGGCACCGGTATGACGGCTGAGGCTGTCCCAGGCACGCCGGGCTTCGGCCTTGGCGCGGTTGTGCTCCGCCAACGTCCGCGTGAACACGTGGGACCCGTCCGGACGCGCTACGAAGTAGAGGTAGCTCACCCCGGCGGGCCGCAGTGCCGCGTCGATGGCGGCCGCACCGGGAGCCCCGATCGGTCCTGGGGGCAGGCCGGGGTGGGTGTAGGTGTTGTAGGGGTTGTCCGCAACCGAGTCGATCGCCGCGAAGAGAAGGCGCTCTCGCGGACCGCCCAGAGCGTAGAGGACCGTGGGATCGGCCTGGAGGAGCATGTTCCGATCGAGACGGTTGTGGTATACGGCCGAGATGAGGGGCATCTCCTCGACATGACGTGCCTCGGCCTGGATGATCGAAGCTAGCGTGACCACCGCGCGCTCCGTCATTCCGAGTGAGTCGCGGGCGCTGATGCGCTCGGGGGTCCAGACGGCGCGGTAGCGTGCCACCATCGCCTCGATCACGGTCTCGACCGACACGCCCGGGGCGAAGAGGTAGGTATCGGGAAAGAGATATCCCTCAAGGCCCGGTCCCGGCACCTCGAACACCGAGTCTTGCCCGGGGCGTGTGATCACGGTCATGACGGAGTCCGGGGCCAGCTCCGTGATGGGCGCGATCCTGGGCGCGATCTGGGAGAGCCGGAACCCCTCGGGGATCGTGAGGCGCACGGTCACCACCTGCCCCTCGTTGAGCTTCGCGAGGATCGTGCTCCACGAAGCGCCCGGCGTGAGCATGTACCGTCCCGCCTCGAGATGGCGGTCTGCGCCGCGTAGGCGCGCGTAGAGCCGGAAGAGCTTCGGATGGGAGATGACCCCCCTCGCCGCCAGCGAGTCCGCCACCACCGACGATCCGGCTCCCGACGGTACGGTCACCTCCACCGGCCGGGACGCCTCGTTCGATCCGCAGGCCCCCAGCGCAAGCGTTGCCGCCACCACGAAGGCACGACGCGGTCTCATGAGGACGCCCGGTTGAGCCAGGCCTGAAGAATCAGGACTGCGGCGGCGGCGTCGATGCGCTCCTTGCGCTCCCGCTCCTTCTTGGGGAGCCCGAGTGAGCGCACGGTGCGCTCCGCCCGCACCGACGTGAGGCGTTCATCGATGTAGTCCACCCCGATCCCGATACGCCGGGCCAGTCGGTCGCCGGCGCTCCGGACCTCGGCGCACCACTCGGTTTCCTCGCCCTGAAGGTTCAGGGGTAGCCCAACCACGAGGTGAGATACTTCGCGTTCGCGGGCGATCGCCTCGAGTCGCGCGAGAGGCGGTCTCTTGCCGGTGCGGCGCTTCAACGTCTCCAGCGGAACGGCGATCGTTCCGGTGGGGTCGCTTATTGCCAGGCCGACACGCCTTTGGCCGAAATCGATGCCGAGGACACGCACGCGGGTTGGCGGTCCGGGCTCAAAGCCCGACGAGCGCGCCATCCAGCTTCTGACCGGCCAGGAGTCGGCCGTAAAGCTCGTGGACGGCTTCCTCGGATCCGAACGCGAAGGCGCAGGTCTCGTCACCGCGGCTGCGGCAGGAAACCTCCAGCACGGCAATCGGCCCCCCGGCGAGCTCGGACAGCAACCCGGAGAGGAATCCGGTGCTGAAGGAGCAGGAGGCTCCTTCTTCGCCGAGATCCTCGGTAGCCTCGACCCAGTCGGAGGTGGTGAGCAGCCCCACGGCCCGTCCGGAAGGCTGGTGGCTGACCGTTCCCCATCCTCTTCGTGTGAAGAAGGAAGTCACACGTGACCAGAACTCGTCCTCGGGCAGGGACGCGACCTCGTCGACGCCCTCGGAGAAGCCGGGCGCGGCGGCCGAGCCTGCCGCGTATCCCACCGAATGCAGGGCATGAACGGCGGGGAGCGTCCCAACCTCCTTCTCGAGTTCGCGACGGAAGGACACGAATATGGACACGGGCACCGCGACGTCCCGCTCCGCCTTTGAACTGGCTTCCATCCGGTCTCCTGTGCCTTTGGGCCCCCACGGGCTGCTAATATACTAAAAGGTGTGCCCGCTGGTCGGGCCATGCCAATACCGAACGGGAGCGAAGAGAATGGAATACGATAATGAAGCCCAACTCGTCAACTTCCTCTCCGGTCTCCTGCTGGGGACCATCCTGGGGGCCGGGATCGCACTGCTCTCGGCACCGCAGAGCGGCCGTCGAACGCGCCGGCGCCTGCGGAAAGCCGCGATCGACATCCGGGATTCCGCCTCGGATCGCTGGGAGGAGCTGTCGGACGACGTGAAGCGCAAGGTGGACGAGGCCATCGACGGAGCGCGCGAGAAGTTCCCCGTCTGAGCCGCGCGTGAACGCGGCTTCATGACCACCGCCGGCATCGGACCCCTTCCTCCGCGAACGCCTGCTCGAGGGCCGGGGCGTGCTCGTCGTGCGTCACAAGGGCAAGGTCGCATTTCGCGTCCGAGCTCGCCGGTGCGGAGACGAGTTCGGCCGGAATCCCACGTGCCACGGCTACCTCTTCGCCCCAGAGGGCGGCGGTGGTGGTGTCGAACACGAAGGTGGCCAACTCCGCCACTGGCGGTTCCTACTCTCCTCCGATGCCGGTCACGTTGAACCTTCGCTCTCCGGAGCGATCGCAGAACTCCGTAGGCTCGGTGCCCGGGATGTAGTACTCCAGATATTGGTCTTCTTTGGGGCACCACTTCGAGGCCAGCTTGCCGGTCTTGCTGTCGACGAGCACTGCGTGGAGCCCCGATGGGATGGGCCAGTCGCTCGGGATCTGGAGGACACCGGCCGTTGCGGTGTCCGGTGCGGCCCCCGTCGAGTCCGTTGCCGGGTGCCCGTAGTACACGTCCTTCATGAAGTCGCCCCAAACGGGCGCGGCGAGACCACCCCCGGTCGCTTGGCGTGTGCCGCCCAGCTTGAAGATCGGCACGGGCTGGTCCATGCCGAACCAGACGATGGCCAGCAGGTTGGGGGTGAACCCGTCGAACCAGACGTTGGTCCCGTCGTTCGTCGTGCCCGTCTTTCCCGCCGCCGGCACGTCCGTCGGGAGACCGGCTCTGACGCGCACCGCGTAGTGGCCGGTTCCTCTCGTCACCACGTCCTGAAGCATGGACACCATGATTCGCGAGACCATGCTGTCGAGGACCTGGGTGTGGTCCGGCTGTGGCTCCCAGACCACATTCCCTCGGGCGTCCTCGACACGCAGGATCGGGAACGGACGGACTTTCGTGCCGAGCGTCGGAAATGTGGAATACGCCTCCGCCATCTGGATGGGGATCACCTCGGCCGCCCCGATGGTCGTTGAAGGGACCCGCGCGATCGGGGTTTGGATTCCCATCTTGCGGGCTGTCTGGGCCACGGTCTCGATGCCGACCTCCTCCCAACCGAGCTTGATGGCGATCATGTTCGTGGACGTGTACAGACCCTCCCGGAGCGTCATGGGGCCCTTGAACTCGGGCTCGAAGTCGGAGGGCCGCCAGTCCTGGCCGTTCGGCTGGGGATAGACCACCGGCGCGTCCACGATGATGTGGGACGCGGGAATGCCACTGGCGATCGCCGCCGTATAGACGAACGGCTTGAACGACGACCCAGCCTGTCGCTGGGCGAGCCGTGCCCGGTCGAACTTCGATTGTCGGAAATCGCGGCCACCGATCATGGCTTCGACATGGCCGGTCTTCGGGTCCACCGCGATGAAGGCTCCCTGCAGATACGGAGTTCCCCCCGGAAAGCTGCGGACCGTGTCGAACTCCGCGTACTTTGGATGATCGAAGTTGGGGTCGCCCTCGATGGCGGCCCATCCGGCTCGCATGGCCCTCTGCGCCGCCCGCTGCATGTCTACGTCGAGCGTGGTGTAGACCTTGAATCCGTTTCGGTAGATCGCATCCCCGAACCGCGAGTCGAGGATCTGGCGGACCCACTCCTCGAAGTAGGGCGCGAGCGAGGTCGTGCTCCCCTGCAGCTGCTCCGCCGGGATCGGAAAGGCTTTCCAGCGTTCGGCCTCGGCTGCACTCAGATACCCCTCCTCGGCCATCCGGCTGAGGACGAGGTTCCGTCGATGTCTGGCGTTGTCGGGATGGGTGAACGGGTCGTAGAGGCCAGGCTTGTTCAGGATGGCCGCCAGCAGGGCCGCTTCCGCCACGTTCACGTCGGCGAGGTTCTTGCCGAGGTAGTGGCGAGCCGCGTTCTGGAAGCCATAGCCCGCCCGTCCCATGTACACCTCGTTCATGTAGGCCTCGAGGATCTGGTCCTTGGTGTAGGACCGCTCGAGATCCAACGCGACCTGGACTTCCTTCAGCTTCCTGATGTAGCTCCGCTCGAATCCGATTTGCTCGAACATGTTGCGAGCGAGCTGCTGCGTGATGGTGCTACCGCCACCCAGGTTGCGGCCGATCAGTACACCGAACGCGGCCCGGGCGATACCCCGGGGGTCGAACCCATGGTGACGGTAGAAGCGCTTGTCCTCGATCGCGACCACGGCCTGCGGCACGTAGGCGGGCACGGCGTTGATCGAGACGGGTGTGCGCCGCTCGACGCCGAGCTCACCGATGAGCCGGCCGTCGTGGCTGAGCAGCTTGCTGGTCTGCTGGGGCTCCCACGTCTTGATCTGGGCGATCGAGGGGCACGCGTCACCGGCGCACAGGTTTCGCCAGCTTCCCCATGCCCCTCCGGCTGCGAGGGCCAGGAAGAAGCTCCCTCCCAGGAGGAACAAACGGGGCCGCCATGCCTTCGCGGCCGCTCTCTCGAGGAGGCCGCCCAGCCAATGCGACCCGAATGTTGCCTTCGCCATGTCCTGTCTCGATGAGGTGGGTGAAGACTCACCCTTGCTGCGTGCAAGCGGAATGCCATCGGGCCCGCGGGGGCCGGGGGATGTGCTTCCACAGTCGAGGACGACCCAAGCTAGAACGGGCGGTCCGGCAACAGAAGGGATCCCGCCACGGCTCCACCCCGGCTGGAAACGACGGAGGGGGGGAGGGTCGCGTCTTGACCCAGTTCCGAGCCACTGACACTGTCCTGTCGTCCAATGGGTTATACATGATCGATGGGGCTACGTTTCCCTGTCGGTTCACCGAGCTTTCCCGAACTCGCGAGGGACACCTTGAAGACGCACGCACGTCGGGTCGAGAAGCCCTGGGGTTACGAGCTGATCTGGGCCGACACCGACCTCTACGTCGGCAAGATCCTCCACGTGAACGCCGGCGAGGCCCTCTCCGTCCAGATGCACCGTATCAAGGACGAGACCCTCCATCTGCTGACGGGGCGGATCCGCCTCTTCGCCGGCCCGACGGCGAACGAGCTCGTGGATGTGGAACTCGGTCCCGGTGAGTCCTTTCGCGTCTCGCCGGGCACCATTCACATGATCGAGGCCGTCACGGATGCGGACGTCCTCGAGGCGTCTACTCCGCACTTGGACGACGTGGTGCGTTTCCAGGACCGCTACGGCCGCGTTCCGGAGCAAGGCTCGTGAACGAGCGCTCGGAGGCCGGGGAGGTGGTGCTGCTCGGCCTGGGAGCCAACCTGGGCAACGCCCTCTCCCAACTCCAGGTCGCCATCGAGTCGTTGGCCGTCGTCGTATCCGAGCTAAGGGCGTCGGCGGTCTATCGTACCCCTGCGGTCGGACCGCAGCCCCAGCCGGACTACCTGAACGCGGTCGTCCGAGGCCGAACGCTGCAGTCACCGAGAGAAACCCTCGAGCTGGCGCGAGAGCTCGAGGAGAAGGCGGGGCGGACGCGTCCCTATCCAAATGCACCGCGGACGCTCGATGTCGATCTTCTGTTCCATGGCGGCGCCGTGATCCACGAGCGGACGCTCGACGTGCCTCATCCTCGTTGGTCCGAGCGGGCGTTCGTCGTCGTGCCGCTCCTGGACGTCGCACCCGAGTGGAGAGACCCGGAGACGGGGCGGACCGTCTCCGAGGTGGCCTCGGCGAAGGGTTGGACCGTCGATTACTTTCCCCGCGTCGTAGAGGCGGGAGACCTCTTTCCCTCACGGATCCCGTGAAGAGCGTCCTGAAATGCGTTGTCGCCCTCGTTGCGCTCTCGTTCGCGGCTTGTGGAGGGCATGCCCAGGAGCCAGCGTCGCGCCTGGTCGTCTCGTCGGACCCCCAGTTGGCCGAGATGGCCTCGAAGCTCCTTCCGGATCTCGCGAGACGCTCCGGACTGGAGCTGAAGCAACCGGTGCGTATCGAGCGACGGACGCGCGCGCAGCTCCAGCGCTACCTGCGGTCCAAGCTGGATGAGGAGATGCCGCCGGATCGGGCTCGGCACACGGTCGAGGCCTACGCTCTTCTCGGCCTCGTACCCGATACGCTCCATCTCAGGGCGATGCTCCTTTCGGTCTATACCGAGCAGGTGGCCGGCTTCTACGAGCCCGACTCGACCGCGCTCTTCGTGCTCGACGACCAACCGGCGAGCGCCCTGCGCGGACTCCTGCTGCACGAGCTCGTGCATGCCGTGCAGGACGAATCCGTGGACCTGTCCGCCCTGACGGATCCGAAGCTGGACAACGACCGGAGGACCGCGGCCCAGGCAGCGATCGAAGGTCAGGCGACATTGGTGATGTTGGAGTACCTGATGGAGCAGAGAGGAGGGCACCCGATCGATCTGGGGTCACTTCCCGACTTCGGCGCCACCCTCCGCTCGGCCCTGTCGGGGATGCACCAGCAGTTTCCGGCGCTCGCATCCGCACCCTCCGTCGTCCGTGAAGGCCTGCTCTTTCCCTACGAGGAGGGGACGGGGTACGTACAGGCGCTGTGGAGACGTGAGGGAGATCACCCGGCACCGTTCGGTCCCTACCTGCCCCGCTCCACCGAGCAGGTCGTGACCCACGATCTCGATGACGTGCCCGAGGAGCTCACCCTCCACCCTCCGCCGGACGTGCAGGTGCTCCGGAGCGACGTTCTGGGCCGACTCGAGCTGGGCATCCTGCTCGACGCCCACCTGGGAAGAGGAAGCGCTCGGCTGGCCGACGGATGGGGTGGTGATCGGTATGTCCTGATGGCTGATCGCGACGGTCGCAGATCCTTGGTCTGGTACAGCGTGTGGGATGACGCGGCTGCCCGCGACCGATTCCTGCACGCGTGGTCCGGAGGCCTGGCGGGCTTTGGCGCCCCCGCCACCCTCGCGCCCACCGAGGTGGACGGGCGACCCGGGGCGGTGCTTCGCGTGGGGCCGGCGCCGCCGGTTTCGGCTCATGTCGAAGAGGGGACCCCGCGATGAGTCCGACGAGACCCGGGCCGGTGGCGGCCGTTCCGGTCGGGACGCGCAGCAGGACGTATCCGGTCCTGGTGGGCAACGGCCTCAGGGTACGCATCCCCACGTTACTCAGCGAGTATGCTCCCGGGTATCGTTATGCGGTGATTTCCGACGACCGCGTGGCAGAGTTGTATGGCCAGGAGACCGTGGATTCGTGTCGGCGCGCCGGCTTGAAGGCCGACCTGTACACGTTTCCGGAGGGTGAGGCCTCCAAGACTCGGGAGACCTGGTCTCGCCTGACCGATGCGCTCCTTAGGGACGGCCTGGGCAGGGATGCCGTGGTGGTAGCGGTGGGAGGAGGCGTCACGGGTGACCTCGCGGGCTTCGTAGCGGCGACCTACCTGCGCGGGATCCCGGCGGTGCAGGTTCCGACGAGCCTGGTCGCGATGATCGACGCGTCCGTCGGCGGCAAGACGGGTGTGGACGTGCCGACAGGCAAGAACCTCGTCGGGGCCTTCCATCCGCCTCGCGTCGTGATCGCGGATCCCGAAACGGTGGCGACCTTGCCGGTGGAGGAGCGGGCCGAGGGGCTGGCCGAAGCCTTGAAGCACGGTGCGGTGCTGGATCGCCCGTACTTCGAGCGCCTCACCTCCGAGGCCGAAGCGCTCCTCTCGGGCGAGCCCGGCGCCACCTACGCTGCCGTGTTGCGGTCCGTCGAGCTGAAGGCGCGTGTGGTGAGCGAGGACGAGAGGGAAGAAGGGCAGCGGCAGGTCCTCAACTTCGGGCACACCTTGGGCCACGCGCTCGAGGCGGCTTCGGACTACGAGCTCGGACATGGATCCGCCGTGGCTGCTGGTATGGTGCTGGAGGCGGCTCTCGGGGAACGTGTGGGTATCACCGTCGAAGGGACGCGGCGCACGCTCACACAGGCGTTGTCTGCCTTCGGGCTCGGTGCGGTTCCTAGCAGGCAATGGGAGATCGAGACCGTGCTGGGGTACCTCGTCGCCGACAAGAAGGTGCGGTCCGGAAGGCCTCGATACGTGCTCCTGGAGCGGTTGGGGGTCATTCATCGAGGAGGCGGCTGGAGCCACGAGGTTCCGGACGAGGATGTCCGGGAGGTCCTCGAGAGGGCGCTTCGTGACGCCTAACTCAGTGTCCGCTGTGCGGTTAGAAGTCACCTGGTCCCGTTTTTGACGCCCCCTGCCCGCAGGCCTATCTTTCCCACTGTTACCGACTCCCCGGATGGAGGTGTCATGGCGCTCAGCGAGCGCTTTCGAGGCTTCACAGTCGCGTCTGCCCTGACGACGCGTGCCACGTCGGATCCCGAGCGCGACTTCCTCCTCCACGGCGACGAGGTTCTGACCTACGGGCAGGTCGAGAGCCAGTCCGAAGCCCTAGCGGCGGCACTGGCCCACCTCGGGGTGGAGTCGGGTGATCGTATTGCGCTGGTCCTGCCCGCGTGCGCCGAGTTCGTCGTCACCATGTTCGCGGCGGCGAAGCTCGGAGCGGTCATCGTTCCGCTCAATCCCCGCCTGCCGTCCGCGGAGCTCCAGTACATGCTCCGCCACTCCGAAGCGGTTTGCGCCGTGACCGTCGAGCGCACGAACGATGTCGATTATCTCCAGCTCTTCGAGGAGATGCTCGTCCAGCTCCCCGAGCTTCAATATCTCGTCACGGTGGGCGAAGAGGACCTCTGGTACGACGACCGCATCTTCCAGTTCGAGGATCTTCTGTCCGCCGGGGGGGGGCGCGATTTCGGGGGCCTGGAAGCGGATTCGGCGGACCGGCTCTTCGCAATCGTGTACACGTCCGGGACGACCGGCAAACCGAAGGGCGTGGAGCTCTCGCACACGAACCTGGTCAGCGTGGCGGCAGGTACGGCCGACGCGCTGGAGTTGCGCCCGGAGGACCGTGTCATTGGCGTATCGGCCCTCTTCCACGTCTTCGGCCTGGGGCCGGGTGTGCTCTCGACCCTTCTCGCGGGTGCGTCGATCATCCTGCAGGACGACGCGGATCCCGATGCGACGCTGGAGTTGATCCAGAAGATGCGGGCGACCGTGCACTACGGGGTCCCGACGATCTTCGTGGGCGAGCTCCAGGCGATGGAGCGTGAGCCTCGCGATGTGGCTTCACTCCGTATCGCCATGGTCGCCGGCGCCCCTGTGGGAGACAACCTGGTGCGGCGCATCCGGGATCGACTTTGCCCCTTGGCGGTCGTCGCGTACTCCCTGACCGAGACGTCTTCGACCCTGTGTGTTTCCCGCCCGGGCGATCCCGAAGAGAAGCAGATCTTCACGGTAGGCAAGCCGCTTCCGGGCACGGAGATCCGGATTCTCGAGGGTGGTGGCGAGGAACTACCGGTGGAGAGCGTCGGAGAGATCGCGGTGAAGGGCACGGGGGTCATGAAGGGTTACTACCGCCAGCCCAGCGAGACCTCCGCCGTCTTCAACGACGAAGGGTACTTCCTGACGGGAGATCTCGGGATCGTGGACGAAGAGGGCTACGTCCATTTGGTGGGCAGGCGCAAGGAGGTTATCATTAGATCTGGCTTCAACGTGTACCCCCGGGAGGTCGAGACTCGACTCGAGGCGCATCCGGCGGTACGGGAGGCGGCAGTCGTCGGCGTGGCCGACGAATTGCTCGGTGAAGCCATCTGCGCCTGCATCGTCCCAGTAGAGGGGGCGATCGTGACGGGCCAGGAGATCGTGGATTGGTGCCGCGTGACCCTCGCGGACGACAAGATCCCCGACCTGGTCCGTTTTCTCGATGCGTTCCCTCGCACTGGTACCGGAAAGACCCGCCGGGTCGAGCTTTCTCGAGTGATTCAGTCGGAGAGCTCGCCGGCGTAGGGACCTGCCGCAGGTACCCACGACGGGTGCTGACTCAGGCTTCCCCAACCTTGTTCGTGCTCCGCCGGACGTGAACGAGGTGGGGAGGTCTCGCGGCTGAAACGCTACACTCTGCGAGACGACAAGAATGATCACACCGTATACCAGGGCCCCTCATCAGGGGGGCGCCGGCTCCGTGGTGGGTGACGCGCCCCACGCCGCCCTGCTCATCGACTTCGACAACGTTACGATGGGCATGCGGAGCGACCTCTCCAAAGAGTTGAAGAACCTCCTTGCTTCCGACGTCATCAAGGGCAAGGTGAGCGTGCAGCGGGCATATGCCGATTGGCGACGCTACCCGCAGTACATCGTGCCCCTGTCCGAGGCGTCGGTCGACCTCATCTTCGCTCCCGCCTACGGGAGCAACAAGAAGAACGCCACCGACATCCGGATGGCGATCGATGCCGTCGAGCTCGTGTTCACCCGCCCCGAGATCGGCACCTTCATCCTGCTCACCGGAGACTCGGACTTCTCGAGCCTGGTGCTGAAGCTGAAGGAGTACGGAAAGTACGTGGTCGGCGTGGGGATCCAGGAATCGAGCTCCGACATCCTCGTGCAAAACTGCGACGAATACTACTCCTACACGAGCCTCACCGGTCTCAGGAAGACCACCGACATCGATCGCAAGCCTCAGGACGCCTGGGTCCTCGTGTCGCAGGCGTTGAAGAGGATGCAGGACCGCGACGACGTGATGCGTTCGGATCGGCTCAAGCAGGTCATGCAGGAGATCGACAGCAACTTCGACGAGGGGGGGATGGGCTTCAGCAAGTTCAGCAAGTTCCTCACCGAAGCTTCGTCGCGCGGGCTGGTGACCTTGAAGAAGCTCGACAACGGACAGTACGAGGTCGCGTCCCCTCAGGGTGGCCGTGGTCGCAAGTCCGACTCCGGAGATGAACGAGGACGGCGTGAGCGAGGGCGTGGCCGGCGCGACCGGCAGGATCGCAACGGTTCATCCGGGCGTCAGGCCGCGGCTCCCGAGATGTCGAGCGAGGAAGACCAGAAGCCGTCGCCGCAGAAGGGATCGGGCGATCCACTGCGTGAAGCCTATGGGTTGCTGACGCAATCCATGGAGGAGTTGCGCGATGCGGGTCGACCCGAAGTGCGTGATTCGGACGTGAAGCGGAAGATGTTGGAGCTCGATTCGGCGTTCGACGAGGCGGAGCTGGGCTTCAGCAAATTCACGAAGTTCCTGACCCAAGCCAGCGATCACGACGTGGTCGTGCTGAGGCGCAACGAGGCCGGGAACTACGAGGTCTCGCTGCCGGGGGCCGCCGTTCTTGACGACGAGTCCTCACGGGAGGCTTCTGAGCCCGAGATCGCCGAGCCGGAGCTGGCCGAGGCTCCGAGGGGCTCCGACCACGAAGGCACGCGCGAGAAGGTGGAGGCTGCTGCAGAGCCCTCCCACGGACCTGCCGTGGTGGAGATCGACCCGGGCGAGGTCGAGGCTTCGGGTCTCCGCCTTGGACCGCGCCGTGGATCCACGCGGCGCCGCGGGGTGGAAGACACACCTTCGCTCTTCCAGGGGCAGGCGGTTCCGAGCCACGAAGAGTCCCGGTCGGACGGGGACGCTCGCGCGGCCCGCCAGGGGGAACGGGGGGAGACATCGGAGGACGTCGATCTCTCGTCCCTGGGTCTTCCCAGCGATCCCGACGCGATGGTGCGGTACATGGCGCACCGCTACCGGGGAGTCGGGGAGAAGACCGCCGAGGCCCTGGTGGAACGCTTCGGTGGCGAGCTGTTCGCGACGCTCCGAGACAACCCGAAGGCTGTCACGGATGCGGTCACCCCGAAGCGCGCCGAGCAGGTGCTCGAGGCCTGGAAGGCGGACTACGAGCGCCGCGTCACGCGAGCCAAGGGTCGTCAGAACTGAGTCCTGCGGCGCGGGACCGATGCACTGCGGCGCCCCCCTGGCGCCTGGGCGTCGCTCCGCACGCTTTCTTCCCCCCCGGGTTCTTCGATCGAGGGGTGCTCGAGGTTGCCCGCGGACTCCTCGGCGCACGGCTCGTGTCCACCGTCGATGATCGGCGCACGTCCGGTGTGATCGTCGAGGTGGAAGCCTACCGGGGTATGGAAGACCCGGCATCCCACGCCGCCACCCGCGCTGGACGGACGAGCCGTAACGAGGTCATGTTCGGGCCGGGCGGACACGCCTACGTGTACCGAAGCTATGGGATGCACTGGTGCGTGAACGTGGTCACCGGTCGGGAGGGCGACCCGCAGGCCGTGCTCATTCGCGGCCTCGAGCCCCTCGAGGGAGAGGACGCGATGAGCGACCGGCGGGGCGGCCGAAGGCCGCTGGCGGCAGGGCCGGGGCGTCTGTGCGAGGCGCTGGGAATCACCGGGGCGCTGTACGGTCATGATCTGACCCTTCCCCCGCTGGTTCTCGCCGCGGGATGGACCGTGCCGGACTCGATGGTCGGGATCTCCGGACGGGTCGGCGTTCGCCTGGCCGCGGATCGGCCCTACCGCTTCTACGTCCGGAAGAGCCGCGGCGTCTCCCGCCCCGACGGGTGGGCACCAGGCGGGCCGGGATCGCCCGGCCGCGGGAACGTGCGGCGGGACGGCCGATGAGTGATCCAACCTGGTTCGCGGTACTCCCGCCCGTTCTCGCCATCGTTCTCGCGATCGCCAGCCGTCAGGTATACCTGTCGCTGGCTGGAGGCCTATGGCTGGGGTGGACGATTCTCCACGCATGGAACCCCGTCGCGGGAATGGGGGCCACCATCCATGGAGTGGTGGAGGTCTTCCAGGACCAAGACGACACACGCGTCGTCCTCTTCACGCTGGTCGTGGGCGCGCTCATCGCGACGGTCGAGGCGTCCGGCGGGGTGCGGGGCTTCGTCTCGTATCTGGAAGGGAAGAACTGGGTCACCTCGTCACGGAGAGCCCAGCTCCTGGCCTGGGCGACCGGCGTCGTGATCTTCATCGAGTCGAACATCACGGTGCTGGTGGCCGGAGCCGTGGCGCGGCCGCTGTGCGACCGGTATCGCTGCTCCCGGGAGAAGCTGGCCTACATCATCGACTCCACGTCGGCACCCATCTGCATCCTCGTTCCGATCAATGCATGGGGTGCCTACAACCTGGGCATTCTCGGTGGGTTGGGGGTCAAGAACCCGTTGTCGGTGTTCCTGGAAGCCGTGGTCCTCAATTTCTATGCGATTTTCGCTGTGCTCCTGACGCTCGCCACGATCATATGGGACTGGGACATCGGGCCGATGCGCAAGGCCCGGAGCGGACCCGGAACGGTACCCTCATGTGGCCCGGCTCCACGCCCATGATCGACGAACAGGTCCTCTCTCCTGAGCCCAACGACCGGATCCCCCCCCCCCCGAGCGCTGAACATGTTCCTGCCCGTGGCGGCGATGGTGTTGTTCATGCCCGTCGGCCTGTTCGTTACGGGACACGGGAATCTGGAGGCCGGATCCGGATCGACGAGCGTTCTCTGGTCCGTTCTCTTCGGCTTGGCCGTGGCCTGGGTGCTCCTGCTCGCTCAGAGGGCGTTACCCAGAGCGAATTGGTCAAGGTGGGGTTGAAGGGAGCCGGCGGACTGGTCCCGCTCGCGATGATCCTCCTCCTGGCCATCGCGCTGGGAAACGTGACCCAGGAGTTGGGGACGGGCGTCTACGTGGCCCGCCTGATCGCGGGCCGCTGCCGCCGTTCCTGTTTCTGCCCCTGGTCTTCCTGGTCGCCTCGGGCATCGCCTTTTCGACCGGCACGAGCTGGGGGACCTTCGCCATCATGCTGCCGATCGCGGTGCCCGCCGCCACGGCGCTCTCCTTGCCCGTCGCGCCATCGTGGCAGCCTCGCTCTCCGGTGGTCTCTTTGGTGGCCATTGCTCGCCGATAAGCGACACCACAATCATCTCATCGATGGCTGCGGCAAGGACCACATCGATCACGTGCGGACGCAGTTGCCCTATCCCTGCTCGGAGGGGGCGCGGCTGCCGTGTGCTTCGCCATCTTTGGAGCAACGATCTCAATCGGACGTCCGGGCGCCGACAGGACCTGTGAGCCCGTTGCGGGGTAGGCGGCGCGACCCTCCCTGGCTGGCCAGTCTGGAACACAATCCACCAGCGTCCGGACCGTTGGCCGGGACACGTGAACCTGAAGCGGGAGCACCTTGCGGTGAATATCATCGTGTGCGTGAAGCGGGATCCGGACACCGAGACCCGATCCGAATCAGCGAGGACGGCCGGACGTCGATCCTTCGGGCGTGAAGTTCGTCGTCAGCCCGTACGACGAGTTCGCCATCGAGGCGGCGCTACATACCCGGGACAGCTCGGGAGAGGGGGAGGTGACGCTCGTGACGCTCGGCGATGCCTCGGCTCAGGAGACCCTGCGGGCCGGGTTGGCCATGGGCGCGGACAAGGCCCTTCTGCTCGAAGGCACGCCCGGCATGGATGGGCTTGCGACGGCCAAGGCGCTCGCCTCGGAGCTCTCTGAGGCCGACGCCCCCCTGATCCTCATGGGGGTCAAGGCCGCGGACGACGATCAGCAGCAGGTCGGCCCGATGGTCGGGACGTTGCTGGGTCGCGCCTCCGTGACCGGGGTGACCGAATTCGAGCTCAGAGACGGAACGGTAGTCTGTCAGCGAGAGGTGGAGGGAGGCGTCGAGGTCGTTGAGGCGGATCTTCCGGCCCTGGTCACCATCACGAAGGGTGCCTACGAGCCACGCTACGCGTCCCTGAAGGGGATCATGGCGGCCAAGCGCAAGCCGCTGGACCAGAAGGAGGTGTCCACCGAAGGGCCCCGCCTGAGCGTCGTCCGATACGAATACCCGCCGGAGCGCGCGGCGGGCAAGGTGGTGGGCGAGGGGCCGGATGCCGTCCCCGAACTCGTCCGCCTTCTCAGAGAAGAAGCCAACGCACTCTAGCGAATAAGATCCGGAGACAAGAGCCATGGCGAACGTGCTCGCTTTTGCTGAGCAGCGGGATGGAGTGATTCGGGGCGCGGCCCGGGAGACCGTGAGCGTTGCCGCCCGACTGGCTTCCGGTCTGGGAGGGCAAGCCAGGGCCTTGGTGCTCGGCGGACCCGGGATCGGGGCCGGTGCGCCCGACCTCGGCACGTACGGTGCGGAGGTCATCGAGGTGGGAGAGCACGATGCGCTCGCGGAATACCAGCCGGAGGGGTATGCGCGGGTTGTGGCGGAGCGTATCCGCCAGGGGGGCTACGCGGCTGTGATCTTCCCGGCCACGGGTCTCGGGAAGGACCTGGCCCCGCGGGTGGCCGCGCTCCTCGACGT
>CAVVTU010000026.1:0-8993 GCA_963751265.1 uncultured Gemmatimonadales bacterium
GCCGCGCTTGCGCTCGTAGCCCATCCAGATCCGATCATGGGGGTTCCAGCGTCGCGGCCGGTGAAGCAGGAAGAAGGCGTCGTTCCTGCCGGCGCCGTACTTGTCATTCAGGGCCTCGATCCCCTCGCGGGCCACACCCAGGAGCGGGGCGTCCTCCGCGAGGGTCTCCTCGGCCGCGTCACGCAGGTCGGTCAACAGTCCGAATCGCACGTTGGCGTCGCGGTTGGCCAGGAACGCGACCTCGATCGACTTGAGGAGCCCCTTGATGTCGCGGCGGCTGGTGAGCATGCTCGGAACCACCACCAATGTGCGCGACTGCGGCGGGATGCCCGCGGAAAAGTCCATGCGCGGCAGCGTCTGTGGTGATGCCAGCATGGTGGCCAGCCAGTTCACAAGCGCGACCGCGAGCTGACTCCCGCCGAGGAACGCGAGGATGGCCAGGAGTGCGAGCGTCCACTCGACCGCACCGTCCACCCAGGCTTCCGCCAGCAGGCTCCCGCCCAGGAACACGGTGATCAGCGTGATCGCGCCCAGATAGAGAAGCAGAGGAGCCCGGTCCGCGGCGCGCCGCAGCAGCGCGGCCGGGGGGAGGCGCGCCTTCGTGGCCTTCTCCAGGTCGAGCAGGCCTCGGTCGATGAGGTAGAACCCTACATGCGCCGTCCTGTCGGCGCTCCCCAGGCGGGCGGCAGCTTCCTCCGCCAGCCCGATGGCCCGTCCGGCCACCGAGTCCTCCGGGAGTGCACTGGCCCTGGCGACTCTCTCGACCACGTGGCGGTACCGGTCACGGGTGGCGAAGTCCATGGCCGCGTAGGCCTCGGCCGGGTCCGTGCGCAGCGTCTGCTCGACCACGCTCATGGCCTCGACGAAGTCGCGCCAGTCCATGGTCGCGAGGAAGCGCATGCTGCCGATGCTATTGCTGATGGAGACCTGGTCGGCCGCCTGTTGCTGGTTGCCTGCGCGCACCAGCTGCTCGATGCTCAGCCCCGATACGGCGAGCTGCTGTTCGATCCAGGTCAGGGGCATCGCCAGAGCGGGGCCCTGTCCCTGCAGGCGGCGCGTCAGCTCCGACACGAACGGCGTGGTCATGGGCGGGTCCGAGCGCGCCATGTCCGCAAGCACCAGGATCAGGTTCTTCGGATCCTCCTGGACCATCTGCGTCAGCTCGTGCGCCCAGCCGACGGCCAGGTCACGGTCCCTTCGGCCGGCGGAGATGCGCACCGACACGCGGCGCAGGTTCTCGATCAGAGCCAGGCGCAGCATGATGGGGATGGCCCATAGCTCACCCAGTAGCAGGGGCGTGACCGTCTGGTACGCCGCAACGAACCGACCGAGACCGTCGGGGTCCACACGCCCATCGGCGTGGGCGATGGTCTCAAGAGCGATGTCGTACACGCGCGGCAGCCCGGCGGAGGGGCCTTCGGCCAGCCGCGGCAGATCCCGGCTGTACCCCTTGGGGAGGTGGCGCCTGGCTGTGCGAATCTGCTCTTCCACGAGGTAGAAGTTGTCGATCAGCCATTCGCCGGCGGGCGTCATGCGGTGACCTGCCGCAAGCGCCTCCGTCAGCCGCTTGCGGGTCTCGACCACGACGCCTTCGTTCTCCGCCAGCCGCGACAGCAGTTTGTCCGGGGCGTGTGCGGAGGTGAGGCGGTGCTGGGACGCGAGGCGGACGCCGTGCTGCTCCATCTGAGCGGCACTGAACAACTCAGCCCTGAGGGGCGGCTCGTCCTCCGTCGGCTGGCGCACCTTCCACGCTGGTCGCACCCATCTCTCCCGGCCGTTCGTGTCAACTGCCACAGTTGCACCACGTGGCGAGCACCGCCGTGACGATGATGAAGGATAACGGGGGCGACAGGCCGGCCACAGCGCGCCTCACCGCCACACGAAAATCTTCGACGGTGCGGCGCCCGCGCGCCCGCGAGTCACGTCGTCCGGTTCCCGCCAGAAGACCCGCGTCCAGACACCGGTCAGGCGTACCTCCCAGCGCGCGTGGGCGTCCGGACTCACCGGGAAGGCGAAGTCCAGGCGCCAGAGCCGCTGCGACTGTGGTGGGACGGCCACCAGCAGCCCCACTCCCACCCCTATCTTCGTTCGGCTGTCCACCCCGAAGGGCGCGTCCCCGGCCCACACCCGGCCGGCGTCGGCGAAGGTCGCGAGCCCGAGAGCAGCGCGCTGCCTGAGCGTACCGAAGGACCAACGTTCCTCGAGGCGGACGACGCTTCTCACGGCGCCTGCGACCCGCGATGCGGAATAGCCCCGCACCCCGCCTTGCAGGTCGCCGAGCCTCAGTTGGAAGGGGACCCGCGTCCGCCACCCGCCGCCGAACTCGACGCTGCCGATGAACGTGTGCTCGGTGGCAGGCTTCACATACCAGGCGAGCCTCCCGCTGCCCAGCATGGAATCCCAGCGGTTCGTGCGCTGGTCCTCGCGCGCCTCGGCTTCCACCCGCACCGCAGCGAACGACGTGGCCGAGCCTACCCCGGCGTAGAGGTCGACGGAGGCGAAGAGGTTGTCGCCGGTGGACCCGAAGCGGGGTATGCCCCACCCCACCAGGGTCCCGAGCTGAACGCCGGTGGCGACGTCCTGCACCGCCGTGAGCGCGTCGAATCCGCGCACCGCCGTGAACGACAGCGCACGCACGCCGACGACGGCGTTCAGCCGCAGGTTGCGGTAGGAGGGTATGCGACCGCCCAACGCCGAGCTCGTGTCCCCCACGAGTCCCGAGTCGGAGACGACCACGGCGCGCTCGGCCGGCGTCACGTCCTCCTCGGTGAGCAAGGCGCCGACGAAGGCGCTCCGGCGGCTGGGGCCGACGCGACGCACGCCTCCGATGTCCCAGAACCGGCGGCGGACGGCCAGGGAGAGCCGGTCACCCTCCGGGCGATCGAAGGACACATAGCGGTTCACGGCGCCGTACCCCGCGTGCCAGGCGGTACGCTGCAGGTCGGTGAGGAAGGGGTGACCGAGGGAGAGCGTCAGCGTGCTGCCCAGCGGCGCCCGCTCGGCCGTGACCGCTGCCGTATAGGGTCGGCCGAGCAGCTGGTGCGCGACGCCGTACACGCCCACGCCGTTACGGTACGCGAACCCTCGTTCCACTTTGGCGGCCAGGTACAGACCTCGCCCACCGACGTTGGCGTTGCCGAAACGGAGCGCCGAGGGGCTCGCGCCGTGGAACCGCATCGCGAACACGGTGGGAATCTCGTCGATCGTCTCGACCTCGATGCGCACGCCGCCCGTGCCGTCCGGCACGGCGCGCACCGCTGCGCCCGCGAGAAAGGGCTGCAGGCGCAGAACGCGCTCCGATTCCGCTCGGTTCCGCTCCGTGCAACGCCGGCCCACCTCCATCTGCAGAAAGCTGGTGATGGTCTCCGCCTTGGTGGTGGTGTGCAGCACACCCACGGCACGCGCGAGGGCGCGCACGCTCGACGGCACGACCAGAAACGATGGATCGTGAGGAGTGACGTGGATCGACGAGACGATCTCGCCATCACACGAGAAGTCCGCGGGGGTCGCATCCTGCGCGGCCAACGCCCCGCAGGCGAAGGCCAGCGCGAGTGGAACGAGCAGCCATCCGGCGCGTCGCATCATGGGCCGCCGCCATTCGGTCCACTCATTCAGGGCACCCGTCCTTCCCGACCTTTCGCTCGGCCTGGAGCCAGTCCTGGACCGCGTCGCCCCCGTCACTGCCCCGCCGCTCATATAGCGCGTAGGCCTGCTCGGCGATGAGGGCCCTGGCATCGGCCGGAGTCACGGCCTCGACGGGGTCGAAGATCCGATACGCGAGGAGCTTCAGGCGGTCGTTCAAGAGGAACCACACCAGCGCATAGCCCCACACGAACAGCGCCCAACCCCAGCCGAGGGGTGTCATGAACAGGCCGTACACCGCGATGAGCGTCGCGACGACCTGCGTGCCCAGCACCGCCGCCCACAGGACCCGCGCGGGCCGGATGGACCAGAAGGGGCCGCGGGTCCGCGTCAGGAAGATCGTCAGGTGTCCCGCCACGGACAGCTTCAGGTACATCAGCGTCTGGATGTGCGGGCGGTCGAGATGGAAGACGCGCTCACCGAGATAAAACAGGCCGAACGCCGCGACGACACCGATCACGCCCAGCACCGTGGAGATGCCGAGCACCATCCGCATGTTCCAGGACTCGGGCTGGTCCTTGTAGCGCACCTTGTCGTAGGCGATGGACAGGATGGCGCCGTCGTTGAGCAGCGCCAGCATGACGATCATGACCGCCGTCAGCGGATAGAAGTTGAAGGCCAGGATGGCCAACGTCATGAAGAAAAGCACGCGCAGCGTCTCGGCGATGCGGTAGATCGCGTAGCTGTTCATCCGCTGGAAGATGTTCCGGCTCTCCTTGATCGCGTCGATGATCACCGACAGGCCGGGCGTCGTCAGCACGATATCCGCTGCCGCGCGGGCCGCGTCCGTCGCGCCCGACACGGCGATGCCGCAGTCGGCCTTCTTCAGCGCGGGGGCGTCGTTCACCCCGTCGCCGGTCATGCCGACGATGTGGCCGCGCTTCTGCAGGACGTCCACGATGTGGAACTTGTGCTCCGGGAAGACCTGGGCGAAGCCGTCGGCCTTCTCGATGGACTCGGCCATCGATGCCGTCTCCTCCTCCTTCACGTCGCCGAGGCCGGCGGCGTCGAGGATGTTTGCGCCCATGTCCAGCTTCTTGGCGGTTTCCTGGGCGATGGCCAGGGCGTCGCCGGTGACCATCTTGACCTTCACGCCCATCTGTCGCGCGGTCGCGACGGTGGCCGCGGCGTCCGCGCGGGGCGGATCGAACAGGGGCAGCACTCCGACGAGCTGCCAGGCGCCGTCTCCCTCGGCGCGTGCCACGCCCAGGGAGCGGAAGCCCCGTGCCGCGAATCCGTTCACCGCGTCGTCGACGGCGGACTTCACCTGCTCGGCATTGGCCGCCAATTCCAGGATCACCTGCGGCGCGCCCTTGGACACCTTGAACGTCTTGCCGTCCGCGGCTTTGACGGTGGCCTCGGTGCGCTTGTGAACCGCGTCGAACGGCTGGAAATGGACGACGTCGTAGCCCTGCAAGGCGCCCTTGTCCGGGAGGCCGCCGAGCACGGCCAGATCGATGGTGTCGTCGTTGTCGTCCCGGGACGCCAGGGCGGCGGCGAGGATCACCTGGTCGGCGGGTACGTCGTTCACGCCGAACGGATCGCCCAACGTCAGCTCGTTCTGGGTCAGCGTGCCGGTCTTGTCTGCGCACAGTATGTCCACGCCGGCCAGCTCCTCGATGGCCACCAACCGGCTCACGATGGCCTCCTTCTTGGCGAGGAGGCGTGCGCCCACCGCCATGGTCACCGACAGGACCGTCGGCATGGCCACCGGAATCGCGGCCACGGTGAGGACCAGGGCGAACTGCAGCGTGGTGAGGATGGGATCGCCCCGGAGGACCGCGACGGTGATGATCACAGCCACCAGGGCCACCGCGAGGATGATCAGGTAGTTGCCGATCTTCAGCACGGCGCGCTGGAAATGGCTGACGGTGTGCGCCTCCTGCACCAGTTGCGCCGTTTTGCCGAAGTACGTGTTCGCACCCGTCGCGTAGACGAGCGCACCGATCTCACCCTGACGGACGATCGACCCCGAATACACCGCCTCACCCGGCTTACGCGTGGCGGGCAGCGACTCTCCCGTCAACGCGGACTGATCCACCTCGACGGGGTCGCCCTCCAGCAGGCGCGCGTCCGCGGGCACGATGTCGCCCAGGCGCACGCGGATGACGTCGCCGGGCACCAGCTCACGCGCGGCGGGCGTGATCCACTTGCCGCCACGCTTCACCCGTGCCTTGATGGCCAACCTGGCCTTCAGGGCGGCGATGGCGTTGCCGGCCTCGCGTTCCTCCCAGAATCCGACACCCGCGTTGGCCAGGAGCAGGAGGAGGATGATGAAGAAGTCCGGCCAGTGCCGCGCGACCGCCGAAAGGATCACGGCCGCCTCGATCATCCAGGGGATGGGGCCCCAGAAGTAGGTGAGGAACTTCAGAAAGAGATTGGTCTTCTCTTCCTCGATCTCGTTCGGTCCATACTGGGTCAGGCGCTTCTCGGCTTCGGCCTGGCTGAGGCCGTCCGGCGAAGAGGCCAACTTCGCCTGCAACTCCGCCATGGGAAGGGACTTCAGGTCGTCCTTCGCATCGGGCGCGGCCTCGTGCTTTGCATCGTCCTTCGCATCCGGCGCTGGCGCCCGCTTTGCATCGTCCTTTCCATCAGGCTCGGACGCGGGTGCCGCAGACTGGTCGCTATCGGGTGTCATGGTGGGTACTCCTCACGTCGGTGACTCCCCTCCCTCGTTCTCCCATCGGGCGATGGCCTTTTGCTGCATCGCGGCCGCGCTGCGGCCGTGCCTCCCGCCCGGCGAGCCGACTGTCTCTTCTCCGGT
Organism: uncultured Gemmatimonadales bacterium; assembly: GCA_963751265.1. Classification (GTDB taxonomy): domain Bacteria; phylum Gemmatimonadota; class Gemmatimonadetes; order Longimicrobiales; family Gaopeijiaceae; genus SZUA-318. Next base: position 6,407 of record CAVVTU010000026.1, read on the forward strand.
CGTGTTCCACGACGCGATGATGGGTACCTCGGGGTGGTGGGGGTCACTGCCGAGAACGCCGTGGGAAGCCGTGTCGAGCCGAAGGTGCTGGGCTTCGATCAAGGGCCCTTCGATCCATCGTGCTGCCAGCACCGACCCGAATGGACCGTGTGAAAAGAGCACGACCGTGCCGTCCGGCGAGCGGAGACGTGCGATGAGTCGATCGGCGCGGTCGGACACCTGCGCCGCGCGGTCCAGGCCCACCATCCCACAGGTCCGTCGTGCCCGCTGGCTCGGGCTCGTCAGGACGTCGGCGGCCAGCGCCTTGGCGGTGTCCACGAGGTCTCGGGCCTTCATCGTGGAGCGCTCCACTTCCAGTTCCTGACTTCCGGCATGTCCTGGCCGTGCTTCTCGATGTATTGCCTGTGCTCGATCAGCTTGTCCTTGAGCTGCTGCTTGAGGTACACGCCCGGGTCGCCGGTCCTGGGCACGCGATCGATGGTGTCCATCACGAGGTGGAAGCGGTCCAGGTCGTTCAGCACGGTCATGTCGAAGGGCGTGGTAACCGTGCCCTCCTCCTTGTAGCCGCGGACGTGGATGTTGTCGTGGTTGGTGCGCCGGTAGGTGAGCCGGTGGATCAGCCACGGATACGCGTGGTAGGCGAAGATGACCGGCTTGTCCTTGGTGAAGAGCTCGTCGAAGTCCACGTCGCTCAGCCCGTGCGGATGCTCGCTCCGCGGCTGCAGCTTCATGAGATCGACGACGTTCACCACCCGGATCTTCAGGTCGGGCAGGTACTCGCGCATGATGGACACCGCGGCGAGCGTCTCCAGCGTGGGCACGTCTCCACAGCAGGCCATGACCACGTCGGGCGCGACGCCCTGGTCGTTGCTGGCCCACTGCCAGATGCCGATGCCCTCGGTGCAGTGCTTGAGGGCGGCATCCATGGTCAGCCACTGCGGCGCCGGGTGCTTGCCCGCGACCACGACGTTGACGTAGTGACGGCTGCGCAGGCAGTGGTCCATCACCGAGAGCAGGCAGTTCGCGTCCGGCGGCAGGTAGACCCGCACGATCTCGGCCTTCTTGTTCACCACGTGGTCGATGAAGCCGGGATCCTGGTGCGTGAAGCCGTTGTGATCCTGGCGCCACACATGCGAGGCCAGCAGGTAGTTCAACGAGGCGATCTTGCGCCGCCAGGGGAGGTGCGCCGTGATCTTCAGCCACTTGGCGTGCTGGTTGAACATCGAGTCGACGATGTGGATGAACGCCTCGTAGCAGTTGAAGATCCCGTGCCTCCCGGTGAGCAGGTAGCCTTCGAGCCAGCCCTCGCACTGGTGCTCGCTGAGCATCTCCATTACCCGCCCGGCGGGGGCGAGGAACTCGTCGTTCGGCACGGTGGCGGCGTCCCACTGGCGTGGGGTCACCTCGAAGAGGGCCTCGAGGCCGTTGGAGAGCGTCTCGTCGGGGCCGAAGATCCGGAAGTTCCGCTGCTCGCCGTTCAGCTTCGCCACGTCCCGCAGGAAGCGCCCGAGCACGTGCGTGTCGCCGATGCCGGGCGCGCCCGGTGTGGGCACGTCCGCGGCGTAGTCGCGGAAGTCCGGCATGCGCAGGTCACGGAGCAGCATGCCCCCGTTGGCATGGGGATTGGCGCCCATGCGCCGCTCCCCCTCGGGCGCCAGCTCGGCCAGCTCCGGCCGCAGACGGCCCTCTTCGTCGAAGAGCTCCTCCGGCCGATAACTCTTCAGCCATTCCTCCAACAGCTCGAGGTGCCCGGGATGGGTGGCGGGGTCCAGATCGGCACCTGGTGGGCCCGGAAGGTGCCCTCGATCTGCTTGCCGTCCACTACTTTCGGCCCCGTCCAGCCCTTGGGTGAATCGAGGACGATCATGGGCCAGCGCGGACGCATCAGGTTGCCGTGGACGCGGGCATCCTCCTGGATCTTCCGGATCTGCTCCACCACGGTGTCGAGGGTCGTGGCCATGGCCTCGTGCATCGGCCCGGGCTCGTGGCCCGCGACGAAATGGGGCGTCCACCCGTAGCCACGGAGCAGCTGCTCCAGCTCCTCGTGCTCGATACGGGCCAGGACGGTCGGGTTGGAGATCTTGTAGCCGTTCAGGTGCAGGATCGGCAGGACGGCGCCGTCGGTGGCCGGATCGAGGAACTTGTTCGAGTGCCAAGCGGTGGCCAGCGGACCCGTCTCCGACTCGCCGTCGCCCACGACGCAGGCGACGATGAGCTCGGGATTGTCGAATACCGCCCCGAAGGAGTGGCTGAGCGAGTATCCCAGCTCGCCACCTTCGTGGATGGAGCCCGGGCATTCGGGCGACGCGTGGCTCGGAATCCCTCCGGGAAACGAGAACTGGAGGAAGAGCTTCCTGAGCCCGGCCTCGTCCCGGCTGATGTCGGGATAGACCTCGCTGTACGTGCCCTCGAGGTACGTGTTCGCCACGACGGCCGGCCCGCCGTGCCCGGGGCCGGAGACGTAGATCATGTCGAGGTCGTACTTCTTGATGACCCGGTTCAGGTGCGCGTAGATGAAGTTCTGCCCGGGGGTCGTGCCCCAGTGGCCCAGCAGCATGTGCTTCACGTCCGCGGGCGTGAGCGGCCG
>CAVVTU010000027.1:0-12416 GCA_963751265.1 uncultured Gemmatimonadales bacterium
ACTATCGGCCCCGGCCGGCCTGGGAGGCCGAGTGGGATAGCAACCCCGACGCCGCGGACCTGACTGAGGCGACGATCCCCACCACGGTCGCGGGAGCGGCGGCGTGGGGGTTGAGAGTGGTGGAGCGGAATGGCCAGGTCTGACTGGCCGGCGAGGCTTGATCCGGCTTGTCCCGACCTTCACCAGCGCCCCACACGTGCACTTCGCTACCGCGTGTCGTCCGCCCGTCGCAGGAGCACGGCCCGTTCGCGCTCGTTCTCCGTCATGGCCGCGGCCTCGAGGAAGGCACGCTTAGCCCTCTCACGTTCAGCGGCATTTCCTGCTCGATCAGACGTCGCGCTTCGACCCCACGGATCCTGGGCCCGTGCCCGATTTCCAGTTCGACCAGTCTCTGCCCGGCGACTTCGACGACTCATTCCCGACGCCCCCCACACTTGTCGACTAGGTCTCGGCTTTCGCCGCCCATCCTCTCATCGGCTCGGCTCCTATGAGCATCCCCCCCTCTCTCGCACTCTTTGCCCCGCCCTTCCCGCCGCCGCGGTCCTCTCACCCCACGCTTGCTCCCCTTCCACCCGCTCCCTACGATGCTTCTTGGTCCAACAGGGCGTTTCGACTACCTATCCGTTAGGCGCCGACGCTCCGCGTCCAGCGCCCGCTTCAGGACGCGGGCCTGCTCGAGCATGGACTCGTCGGACTGGCGCGACACCGACGCCGTCGTCATGCGCGTCAGGAGGACGGAGCGGGCCCGGTCCCACGCCGGGTCATCCCGCGGCAGGCTCCACAGGGGATCGGGCTCGTCGTCGTAGCCTCCCCGGAGCCCCTCGAGGAGGAGGGAGTCGGCGAGGCTCAGGCCCCGACCGCCGAGCGGGTTGGGGAGCACGTTCGGCAGGAGGAGCCCGCTCGCCAGCAGCGTCCGGTTGTAGAGTCCATCCACGAAGGTGGCGTTGTTCCGGTTGAGGATGTCGGTCAGCGTCGTCGACTCGTCGTAGAAGCGGACGATGCGGTCACGCAGGGCCCGGTTCCCGATCAGACCCAGGTTCCCGGTGCTGAGCAGGTCCTCGTAGGTTGCCTTCGAGAGCGTAGCCGTGCGTCGAACGAGGAGCTCCGTGAGCGCCACGCGGACCGAGTCGGGCTCGGGTCCGGCGCGTCTCGAGCTCAAGGCCCGATAGGCCGTGAGGCCGTTCATCTCCTGCGACCGCTCGAACGCGGCGGCCTCGCGGAGGTCGGCCATGGTGTGCTCGACGTCCCGGGACAGGAGCGCCAGGTAGGTCGCCTCGGTGGCCTCGTCCCGGCGACCCTGATACCAGGCGTTGAGCGCGATCGCGACCAGGACGCCGCTCACGACGACCAGGAACTCGGCCCCGAACCAGCGCAGCCGGCGTCCCCACGTTCGCGCGGAGCGGTTGGCCCGGGTCGGTTGCATGGCGGGAGGCGCGTCGGACACGGACAGAAGGTCAGGTGTGAGAGATTGAAAGGGCCGGTTGACCCGAAGCGCATGGTAGGCTGCGGGTCGAGGAGGGGCAAGCGACAAGGGTTGTCCGGAGCGAGGACCTCCCCTTCGGACAGAAGATCGGCTCTTGTCTTACCTGCCCCCCGAATCGGCCGGGACCACCATCACCTTCTTTCCGTCCGTGCGGGTGGTCCACCCGTCCTCGAGGACCAGCTTCCAACCATCGCCGGTGAGCGTGTCGCCCTGGATCGAGGGCGGCCCCGGAACCGTAAGCAGCGACTGATCCGGCGACATCAGCACCTGCTCCGCCTGCAGGGACCCCCAGGGCCCGCTCACTCGGAACCGGGGCAGCACGGTGCCGGCATCGCCCAGCGGCGTGACGCCCCGGGTCATGAACGACGCGCCCGATCCGCGCGGGATCACAACGATGGGGCCGTCCACGAAACGCTTGCGCAGCGCGGCCACGCGCGCCTGCCGCCGGGCCTCGCGCTTCGCCTCGGCGGCGCGCAGCTCGGCGCCTCCATAGCGGAGGGCGGCCGCGTCGGCGTCGGCGGACGGCGTCACGTCGGCGGCTTTCGCCAGCATCGCGCCGAGGTCGTCGTCTCGTTTGATGCGGTGCGTCCAGCCGGGCGCGTAGGCGTCGAGCAGCAGGCCATAGGCGGCGCCGGACGGGTAGGCGAACGTCTTGACGAACGACTCTTGTTTGGCCCCGTCCCGGAGTTGGCGGACGGCATCGGCGATCGCGTCCGACTTCGTGTCCGCCGCGGCGATAGTGCCAGTGTACTGGGCCAGCCCCTCGGTGATCTCCGACGCATGCTCCGACGCGGCGGCACCGTCGAACAGGCCGCGCCGGGTCGAGCGGAAGGCCAGCGCGTCGGCAATAGCGTCGCGTCGCGCGTCACCTTGCGTGGTCAGCGCCCGGGCCAGCGCCCGCCACTCGAGCTGGATCCAGTACCGGCCCATCTCTGTGTCGAGGTGGTTGGGCGGCTGCGCGTTGGTGTCGAGCAGGCCCAGCTCGGGCTGCACCCGGTGGAAGAGCTCGTGCATGAAGAGCCGGACACGCTGCCGGCGGCTGGCGGGTGGGATCATGGACCAGATGAACGTGGACCAGCGCTGGTCGCCCCACTTCCAGGCGGCGTTGGCGAACCCCAGCACGCGGGGTCGAGGGGCGTCGGGCGCCGGCTGGTTGGTGGCGATGGTGCCGGTGCGCGCGTCGGCGAAGACCATGGGCCCGCACAGGGACACGCCCCAGGTGGCGCCGCCCTCGGCCCTGCACGCGGAATCGGCTTCCGCGAAGTACCGGCGGGCCAGCAGGGTGTCCACCTGGGCGGTCGCGGTAGACGGCAGGGTAAGCGCAAGGGCGGCCGTGGCGGTAGCGATCAGTCGATGCATGCGAAGACTCCGAGGCTGGTTGGCACGCGGGGGATAGGATGCGTGCAGGGGGATCTGTAGGGCAACCTCGAGTGCAGCGATTGCCGGAACTGTTCACGCGCCGCTGCAAGAAGCCGCACGCCCCACTTCCGCTCCCGACAGATTACACGGTCCATCAGGAAGATCACGGCAGCAGATCGGGATTCCCGGGCCCGCGGTGTCGTCTGGGGCGGGGACCCACGGACCTCGGGTGGACGCGCCACGCGCGCCGGGTCGGATCCTGCTCTGGCGGGGCCGGCTCCCCACGCCCCAGTATGTGAATCATTGTCCCACGACGACCCTGCCCTCCGCGTCCCAGGTAGGGAGGCCCCATGCTTCGCTCCACCGCAATCCGTCTCAGACTGATCATCCGCATCTGTGCATCGATCTTGTTGCTGAGCGGGCTCATCCCGCCGTGTAGCGGGAGCGCGCAAAGCCTGCAGGACCAGGAGGCGATGGCCTACATCCAGGCCCACGCCGAGATGGAGGACATGGTCATGGTGCCGATGCGCGACAGCGTGCGGCTCTATCACCTCATCATCTTCCCGAAGGACCAGCCCCGCGCGAATCTCCCCACCGTCCTGATTCGCATCCCGTACCTGATCAACCCCGAGCGCCTCACCTTCGCCCGCTACATCGCGAGCTTCATCGAGCACGGGTACGCCGTCGTGTTCCAGAGCGTGCGTGGACGGTACTTCTCGGAGGGCACCTACACGTACCTGGTCCGCTCGGGCGAGGACGGCTACGACACCGTCGAGTGGATCGCGCGCCAGCCCTGGTCCAACGGCAAAGTCGGCGCGATCGGTTGCTCCTCCAGCGCCGAGGAGCAGCACAAGCTCAACGCCTTCCACGCCCCCGGATTCGCCGCGGCGGTGCCCTTCGGCTCGGGTGCCGGAATCGGCCGCATCGGTCCCTACAACGAGATGGGAAACTTCTACCGCGGGGGCGCGATGATCCTCAACTGGGCGAGCTGGTACTACGGGGCGGCCTACCGTACCCGCCCCCTCTTTTCCAGCGACCTCACCCGGGAGGAGATGATCCGGGTGCACCAGTTCTGGAACCTCGACCCCGAGATCAAGCCGGACGGCACGAAGCTGATCGACGCCTACTGGACGCTGCCCATCAACCAGATCATGAACGTGGTCGAGGCCATGCCAAGCGACATGGATGACTTCGTCAACCGCCTGCCCAACGACCCGCGCTGGAAGGACGTCGAGTTCGGCACCGAGGACGATCGCTACAGCACCCCGATGCTCATGATCAACTCGTGGTACGACATCGGGGTGGCGCCCAACGTGGCCATGTTCGCGCACCAGGTCGAGAACGGCGCCACCGAAGCCGCACGCAACGAATCCCGCATGATCATCTCCCCTGTCGCCCACTGTGCCCAGTTGCGCGAGGCGGAGCACACCGTCGTGGGGGAGCGGGACATGGGTGACGCCCGCTTCGACTACATCACGGTGGTGCAGAAGTGGTACGACCACCTCCTCAAGGGAGAGGACAACGACGTGACGAGCTGGCCCCGCGTCCAGGCCTACATGATGGGCGCCAACGAGTGGCGCGCGTACGACAGTTGGCCGCCCCGGGGAGTTCAGCCGGTTACCTACTATCTGGACAGCGACGGTGGCGCCAACACGAGGTTGGGAGACGGCCGCCTCACCATCACCAAGCCGCCGCGGCAGGGGGAGGACCGGTGGGTCTACGACCCCATGACGCCGGTGCCCACGAACGGCGGCGGGACCTGGTGCTGTTACAGCAACGACGAGGTGGGTTCGTGGGATCAACGGGGAGTCGAGATGCGCTCCGACGTGCTCGTGTACAGCACGCCCCCCCTCACCCGGGCAGTCGAGATCACCGGCCCGGTTGAGGTGTCCCTCTACCTCTCATCGGACCGGAAGGACACGGACCTCACCGTGAAGTTGATCGACGTCGAGCCCGACGGCCGGGCGTACAATCTCGACGACGCGATTCTCAGGGTGCGTTGGCGCGAAGGGTGGGAGCGGCCGGTCTTCATGGAGCCCGGCCAGGTCTACCGTGTCGACGTCGGGCCGCTGGTCACCAGCAACCGGTTCGACGTCGGTCACCGCATCCGCATCGAGGTATCGGGCAGCAACTTCCCGCACTACGACCGCAACCTGAACACTGGCGGCAACAACTACGACGAGAAGGACCCGCTGGTGGCGCACAACGTGCTTCACCACGGGGGTCCCTACCCGGCGGCCATCGTGCTTCCGGTCTTGCCGGCGGGCGGGCGCTGATCCGACCGGAATCGGTGGACGCTCGTGCCTGGAGCGCCCGGAGCCTTTGCCGCTCGATCTAGTGGACTGTAACACGGGAACGTTTGCATTCGAGCACCGCTGCATCCGCAGGATGCTTCGTTGCACCTCCTCGAAATAGCGCTGCCGACAACGCTTCGCGTTGTTACCCTGTGTCGGCGCGCCTCGCCCCAGCGGCGCCCCGGCACTCTCGGTGCTTAACGTTCCCGTGTTACAGTCCACTAGTGCACCTCCCGCTCACCGAGGAGGAATTTACGACCACCAAGATCGACGGGATGTTCGGGGCGCTCCGGGACTCGGCCCCGGACGCGTGGGCACGAGGGATTCCCAGCCTCTTCAAGGAGGTGCGGGCAAGCATCACCCTCATCAGGAAGCGAGCGAGCCGGCCGAGCTCTCGAGCGCCAGGTCCTGCCGACTCCTCACCCCCGACACGAGGCCTGTGGGTGGCGAAAATCGTGTCCGTCGCGAAATTGCTGGCCTTTCACGGCTTCAGTGAACGCAGGGGTCGATGGGAGATTGGGTCCGCATCGTGGGGTGGAGCATCGTTTCCGCGCTCCAGAGCCGACGGGAGCTCGCGCTCGAGAACGTGGCACTTCGACATCAGCTGATGGTCAGCGCGCGTCACCCACGACCTCATGACAACTCTGGCCTGTCGTAGGACGGCCCTTCCTGCACGAGCGCTCGGTCCTTGGCCGTCCGTTCGCCATCCCCCCGCGCAGATGGAATGTTCGCCACCCACAGTGATCGCTGATCTCCTTCGTTTGCATCAACCGATTCTGCCGACCTCGGGCTCGAGTTGACAGTACCTCCAGCCGGGCTCCTGACGCCGGGCAGCGTGGGGGGCCCGGCCGGGCCCCCCACCCATCCTCGTCACCCTCCGCGGGGATGCGTCTGCTGCACCTCGTTGTTGAGCTCCTCGATATCGACGGCGGTGCGCTCGTCGTGCAGGAGCCACTTGGCGAAGTACTCGGCGCGGAGCCAGAAGTGGTAGTTGCTCATGTCCCCGTAGCCGTGCCGCTGGCCGGGGTAGACGAAGAAGTCGAAGCGCTTGTTCGCCTTGATGAGGGCGTTCGCCACCCGGTAGGTGTTCGCGGGCGGCACGTTGTTGTCGATGAGGCCGACGGTGAGCAGCAGGTGGCCCTTCAGGTTCGACGCGAGGTCGGAGTTCTTCTCGATGTCGTAGACGAACGTCGTATCGCCGTTCCGCCCGACGGTCTCCTTCACCCCGCTGTTCTTCTCGGACCAGTAGCGTCCGTAGACGTTGTTGTCGTGGTTGCCCGAGCCCGACACCGCCACCTTGAAGAAGTCCGGATACACGAGCATCGCGGCCGTCGACATGAACCCACCACCCGAGTGGCCGTAGATCCCCACCCGGTCGAGGTCGATGTACGCATACCGGTCCGCCAGCTCCTCGATGCCCGCCTTCTTATCCGCGAGGCCGTAGTCGCGGAAGGTGTTGTTGCCGTACCCGTAGTTGTGGTACCACTTCGACCTCGCGGGGCTGCCGCCGCGGTTTCCGATCGTGATGACGATCATCCCCATCTGGGCCATCGCGGTCTGCGTGGGCGCCATCGACCAGGAGGTGGCGACCGACTCGGTCTGCGGGCCGGGATAGACGCTGGCCACGATGGGATACTTCTTCGACGGATCGAAGTCGAAGGGCTTGTACATGACGCCGTAGAGGTCCGTCACCCCGTCGGCCGACTTGACCGTGAATGGCTCGGGGAACTTGTAGCCCGCGGCCATAAGCGCCGAGAAGTCGGCCTTCTCGAGGTCCATGACCTTTCGGCCCGCCGCGTCGTACAGCGCCGTGGCGGGCACGGTGTTCACGCGCGAGTAGTTGTCCACGAAGTAGTGGTCCGACTCGCCGATCGAGGGTCGATGATCGAAGTCCCCCGAGTCGAGTAGCCGGAGACCCGTGCCGTCGACGTTCACGCGGTAGAGGTGCGTGTAGTAAGGGTCCTCGCCCTTCTCCCGGTTGTTCGCCGTGAAGTAGACGACGCCCTTGGCCTCGTCCACACCGACCATGTCCGCCACGTGCCAGGGTCCCTGCGTGAGGCGGTTCTTCAGCGTGCCGTCGGCGCCGTAGCGGTACAGGTGCGCCCACCCGTCCCGCTCCGAGCGCCAGATGAGATCGCCGTTGTCGAGACGCCAGGGGTTGGTGCGCAGCCCCCCGTAGGCGTTGGCCGCCAGCTCCACGTAGGTGTTCAAACGCTCCTGGATGAGCGCGTGCGTGGCACCGGTGGCCGGGTCCGCGACCATCACGTCGACCCGATGCTCGTCCCGGCTCATGCGGTACCAGTAGAGCTCGTTCGACTTGGGGGAGAGCCACTTGCGGATGCGCAGCTCGCTCGAGCCGCTATCGCCACCGCCGCCGCGTCCGCGGCCACCGCGCGCGCCCTCGAAGGCGGAAAAGAGGCCCATCTGCTCGTCCTTCCAGGAGGGGCTGTCGTCGATGTGCTTCATCTGGTGCGCCTGCGTGTCGTAGACGAGCAGCGTCGACTGCGTCACGGAGGTATCCCCCGGGAACTCGTACTTCCAGCTCTCGAGCTGGGGATGAGGGCTCCCGACGTTGTGTACGAGCCAGAGCTCACCGACCTTGCGTTGGTCCCGGCGGATCATCGCGAACCAGCGCGAGTCGTGCGACCAGAGGATCCCCGAGCCCTGCTTCTTGTCCCATTGCTTGGCGCTCTCGTCATCCGTGTCGCCGCGGCCGGCCGAGCCGTAGCACCAGTTCTTCTCGCCGTCCTCGGTGAGCTGCGTCGCGGAGACCTGCACCCCGTCTTCCGCTGAGTCGGCCGCCTCGCCCGTCTTCCCGCGCCGCGCCTCGAGGATCTTCTGGAAGTCGGCCCAGCCGATGGAGTACAGGTTGCACTGGTATGCGTACACGACCATCGAGCTGTCCGGCGAGACGCTCGCCCAGCCGGGGTACGTGATCGGCGCCTCCCAGTCGGTGATCTCCTCGAGCACGCCCGTGTTCACGTCATACTCGAAGTGGAAGGTCTTCTTCTTCCGGGCGCCACTCCGTCCGCCGCCCTGGCCGCCGCCGCGGCCCACGCCGCCCCGACCTCCGGCGCGTCCACCACCCTCGGCCCGCGCGGTGTCCGGCTCGTCCTGGCTCGACTGCACCTCGAAGGTGACGGTGTGGCTGTCCTTGAAGTCGAGGCCCTTGATCGGGAGGTGCTTTGCGTCGTACGGATCGTGCGTGATGCTCGTGAGGTCGGCCGCCATCTTGGCGTTGTCGAAGATCGGACGCTTCGACGCGCGGGCCGGGTCGACGAGGTAGTAGAACGTCCCGTTCGAGTCGCGCCACTCGTACCAGAACTGGTCGGTGCCCTCGATCCATTGGGGGACGACCGACGTGCTGTACGTGAGAGTTCGCGCCTTGTAGGGGGCGAAGCGACCCGCGGCCGCGAAGTTGGCGCCCCACACCCGATTGTCGGTCGGGTGGTCGGGGGGCGTCAGCGCCTGCGCGACGAGCGAGGCCGGAAGCGAGAGCGCGAGCAGGGCGAAAAAGAACGTGAAACTGTGCCGGACCGAGCGTCCGGGGGTGCGGGGGATGACGGGTAGAGCGGTCATTGAAGCTCCTGGTACGAGAGCGATTCGCGCGGCCCGGGGCACGGCGTCAGGAGGGTGCATCTCTCCACGGGTCGTCAGTCACGGGCGATAGAGTACGGGCTCGCGCGAGATCCGGCGACTCCACCGAGCGACAGCACTCCCGGGCGACGTCCGTGCAGCCGCGTCAGCGGCCACCGCAGCTCAATCCGGCAGTGCCGACCCACGGCCACGCCCCTCTGTCTCGCGGTCCAACACCACATCGAGACCTTCCTCGCGCAGGCCGCCGCGGCCCACCCCATGGGCACTGCCGTCCTGTGGGTGGCGAGAATCGTGTCCGTCGCGAAATTGCTGGCCTTTCACGGCCTCAGTGCATGCAGGGGTCGATGGGAGATTGGGTCCGCATCGTAGGGTGGGACATCGCTTCCGCGCTCCAGAGCCGACGGGAGCTCGCGCTCGAGAACGTGGCACCTCGACATCAGCTGTCGGTCAGCGCGCGTCACCCACGACCTCATGACAACTCTGGCCTGTCGTAGGACGGCCCTTCCTGCACGAGCGCTCGGTCCTTGGCCGTCTGTGCGCCATCCCCCCGCGCGGATGGAATGTTCGCCACCCACGGCCGCGGCCCTGGTGTTCGGCGCGATGGCCGTCGTCTCCTATGCCGTGCCGCCGCTGGCGCTTCCTCGCAGCTTCACCCTCATGGTCATTCCGACCGTGCTCCTGTCGCTACCCGTATGGCGGCTCCTGAGCGGATACGTCATCGGAAGGGTGCGCCAGCCTACCCGCCTCATCATCCACGGGAAGGGACCCGCTGCCGAGGCCCTGGCGCGAGCCGTGACCGAGCACCTGACCCATCAGTGGCTCCTCGCCGAGCGCCTCCCGTGCCTCGGCAGAATCTACTCGCCCAAGCGCCCACGCCGCGCGCACCCTGACTGGCAGCATCGGCATCGAGATGGACGAACCCGACTGCACTCATGCTGGGAGGTTCAGGACAGGCGCTCGTGGGTCTGGACCGACGTCCCACCGCCCTGCTCCCGTCCTTCCACATTGCTATCCACCCGGCCGTCCACAGCCGAAGCCTGAGGTTTCGCTTGCCTCTCCCGACCGAGAGTCTTAAACTATGTTTATCAACATTGTTTAGGAAAGGCCATGAGCAGCCGAGACTACCTGGGAGAGTTCGAGCAAGTCGTCCTGCTGGCGTTGGCGCGGTTGCGCGAGCCGGCCTACGGGGCCGAGATCCACCGTGAGATTCAGGAACGGACGGGCCGCGACGTATCCATTCCCGCAGTCTACGTCACCCTCAAGCGGATGGAAGCGAAGGGCCTGGTGGCCTCGGAGGTGACCGACCCACCGGACGGCGGTCGCTCGACCCGCAACTACCACGTCCTCCCGGCGGGCGAGGAAGCGCTCACGCAGTCGCGGGCGATGCTCGAGCGGCTTTGGGAGGGACTCGGACCCGAATGGGCGTGAAGCCTCCTGCGGTTGCCCGGGCGTTCGTACGCTTTTTCGCGGACGAGAACGATCGGGATTTTCTCCTCGGCGACCTGGACGACCGGTTTGGCCAACTGGCCCGGAGTCAGGGGCTACGAGCTGCGAAGCAGTGGTACTGGAAGCAGGCCCTGAGTGCCGCGCCCTGGTCCTTCGTATCCCATCGCGTGCGATTCCATCCGGATTCGTGGGCACCGCTCGTCGGGGTCCGGGAAGCGGCACGGAGCCTCGCGCGCGCTCCGCTCTTCACGGTCGTGTCGATCCTCTCCGTGGGGATCGGGATCGGGCTCGCCACGTCGATTTTCGCCGTCGCGCATGCCGTCTTCTTCACGCCGCCGCCGTACCGGGACGCTGCTCGGCTTGTCCAACTCTGGGACACGCAACGGCCGGGCAGCCACCAGCGCAGTGACTACCTCCTCCCCGAGCGCATGCTCAGGTGGGTGGGCACGCCAATGCGCTACGTCACCGGAGTGGCAGGCCATGGGATGAGCCCGGACGTTGTGCTGGAGAGCGGCGCCGGACCGACCCGGGTGGGCGTCCAGCCCATCGCGGGCGACTGGTTCGGCACGCTGGGCACCCCCGCCATGATCGGCCGGGTCCTGACGCCCGCGGACGAGCGCCCGGGAGTGGAGCCGGCCGCCGTGGTGAGCTGGACGCTGTGGCGCGAGCAACTCGGTGGAAGCTCGGACGCGCTGGGGCGCGTGGTGCACCTCGGCGGGACGGCCTACACCGTGGTGGGTGTCATGCCGCGCTCCTTCGAGTCGAAGGAAGAGGTATGGGTGCCGCAGGAGAGCCTCCCGGCGAACCGGCAACCCGTAGCCTACCTCGGCGTCGCGCGCCTGCGGCCGGGCGCCACTGTCCAGCAGGCCCGGAGCGAGATCGAGGCACGCGCCGCGGCCCAGGTCGCTCAAGACTCGGTACGCTGGGGCGTGTCCGGGGCCACGGCTGTGCCCATGGAGGAAGTGAAGGCGGGCGGGAACCGTCCCCTTCTCTGGATCCTCGTCGGCGTGGTGGGTGCCGTGCTCCTCATCGGCCTGAGCAACCTGACCACGCTCTTCCTGGTGCGCGCGCAGGAGCGGAGCGTGACGATGGCCGTTCGGGCCGCGCTGGGGGCCAACACGTGGCAGCTCGGCCGGGGCCTCCTGGCGGAGGCACTCCTGGTGGCCCTGGGGGGCTCGGCTCTGGGGGTGGCGTTCGCGCTATGGGGGACCGGCGTTGCCGCCTCCCTCGTGTTCGGCAGCGGCAGGGCCCCGCCCGAGCTCGGGGTGGCGTCCGTGCTCATAGCCGTGACCCTCGCCGTGCTGGTCACGGCGGTGGTGGGCCTGGAGCCGCTGCGGCGGCTCCGCGACCTGGACGTTCAGGACCTTCTCCAGCGCCGGGCGGCGGGTGGGGGAAGCACCCGGGGCGAGCGGCGGACCCGAAACACCCTGGTAGGCGTGCAGGTGGCGGTGTGCGTCGTACTCGTGGCCATGCTGGGCGTGTTTGCGACCGCGTACCGCAACTTCGTCGCCGTAGACCCGGGCTACGACGCGCGCCGGGTGGTACGCGCGGCCGCCGACTGGCAAACCGATGGCATGGAGGAGGCCGCGCAGTGGGCGCTGGCGCGGGAGGTGGCCGAACGGGTCCGGCGCGATCCGGCGGTGTCGGGCGTCGCGCTCTGGCACACGATGATGGGAGCGTGGCCCCCGCAGGCCCGGTTCGAGCCGGTCATCGAGGGGGCCCCCAACCACGCGACGGGTGTCGGCTTTCCCTACCGTGTGGATCCCGGCTTCTTCCGCACCGTCGGGATCGAGCTGCTGCGGGGTCGTGACTTCACCGACGCCGACAACGCGAGCTCGGCTCCCGTCGTCATCGTGACGAAGGACGGAGCGGACGCGTGGTGGCCGGAACAGAATCCCCTGGGTCGTCGCATCCGCTTCGGCCGCGACGCGCCCTGGATGACGGTAGTCGGCGTGGTCTCTCCCACCGGACGCGTGGGTACAATGGGTCGTGAGATGACGATCATGTTGAGCCTGCAGAAGCGCCGGGTGCCCAGCGTATTCGTTCCCGCACGCCAGTGGGTCGTGCTGCCCCCGGGATGGCGGCAGAATTCGGATTGCGACGAATGCCGCGGCGTGAGCATCGCCGTCCGGGCCTCGGGCAACCCGTCCCAGGCGGAGCGAGCCTTGCGCTCTGCCTTCCGTACCGTCGCGCCCGACCTCCCTCTGAACTTCGTCACCACGATCTACGACCAGCGG
>CAVVTU010000028.1:0-65588 GCA_963751265.1 uncultured Gemmatimonadales bacterium
AGCCCAATCGGGAGGGACCCGGTGATGCCCGAGTCGAATCGCGACGTCTTCGACCGGCTGTGCGGGGAGGGCCGGATGCCCATCTGCCGGGCTTCCCTCTTCGACACGAAACCCGTCGGAGTTCCTAGCTCCTGGGATCGGGTCCGGGGAATGATGCTCGGGCTCGCCATCGGGGACGCCTTGGGAAACACGACGGAAGGTCAGTTGCCCTACCGCCGGCGCAAGGAGCACGGGGAGGTCCGGGACTACCTGCCTAACCGGTACGCCGACGGGCGACCGGTGGGCCTCCCCTCCGACGACTCCCAGATGGCCTTCTGGACCCTGGAGTCCCTGCTGAAACAGGGGGGGCTGGATGCAGGCGCACTGGCGGAGACGTTCGCGCGGCGACGGATCTTCGGAATGGGATCCAGCGTCGGAGGCCTCCTGGACGCCTATCGTAGCGGCACCGTTCTCTGGGCCGCAGCTCCGGCTTCGGCCGGCAACGGGGCCCTCATGCGGATCGCGCCTGTCGTGATCCCCTACGTCCGCGCTCCGTCTGCGGACCTCTGGATCGATGCGGCTCTCCTGGCCAGGCTCACCCATGACGACTCGATGTCGGTGGCATCATGCGTCGCGTTCGTGGCGCTGCTGTGGGAGTGTCTCGCGAGAGACTCGCCTCCTCCAGGCCCGTGGTGGATGGAGACGTTCACGTCATCGCTCAGCTCGCTGGAGACCGCCCGCCACTACCGTCCCCGCGGCGGCGCCTTCAGCGATTTCGAGGGGTCCCTCGGGGAGTATCTGGAGGCGACCGTGCCTGAGGCTCTCTCCTGGGAGGACGGCAACGACCGATCCCCCATCCATCGCCTGTGGTACTCCGGGGCGTTCCTCCTGGAGACGGTGCCGTGGGTGATCTACGTCCTCTCCCGCTGGGGCCATGACCCCGAGGCCGCGATCATCAGGGCCGTGAACGACACCAAGGACAACGACACCGCCGCGGCCATCGTGGGCGCGGCCGTCGGCGCGCTCCATGGCGCGGCCGCTCTCCCGCGGCGGTGGGTCGAAGGACTCACCGGGCGAACCGGCGAGGGCGATGACGGCCGGATGTTCGAACTCCTGGACCAGGCGGAGGCGCGGTGGAGTTGACGCCGGACTTCCTGGACCGCGCGGCCGGCTGCCTGCTGGGTCTGGCCGTGGGCGACGCGGTGGGGACCGCGGTGGAGTTCCTTCCGCGCGGATCGTTCGAGCCGGTCACCGACATGGTGGGGGGTGGTCCCTTCCGGCTCACCCCAGGTGCATGGACCGACGACACGTCGATGGCCCTTTGCCTTGCCACGAGTCTGGTCGAGGTGCCCGGGTTCGATCCCCGTGACCAGATGGACCGATACGTCCGTTGGTGGCGAGAGGGGTATCTGAGTAGCACGGGCACGTGCTTCGACATCGGGGGCACGGTCCGGTCGGCCCTCGCGCGCTTCGAGAAGACCGGAGACCCGATGGACGGAGCCGAAGACCCCCACGCGGCCGGCAACGGGTGTATCATGCGACTCGCGCCCGTACCCCTGTATTTCTTCCGGGACGGCGCGGCGGCGATCCGCTACTCCGGAGAGAGCTCGCGGACTACACACGGCGCACGCGAGTGCATCGACGCGTGCCGGCTGCTCGGTGCCATCCTCATGCGTGCCCTGGCGGGCCTCCCGAAGGAGGCGATCCTCCAGCCGCCCTTCCCGGAGCTCGGCTCCGCGCCGGGCTCGAGCCCTGCGCCCAAGGTGCTGGATCTGGCCAACGGGAGGTGGCGCCTGAAAGCACGCCAGGAGATGCGAGGCAGCGGCTACGTCGTCGATTCCCTCGAGGCCGCCCTGTGGAGCTTCCACCACGGCACGTCCTTCGAGGAAGCGGTGCTGACGGCCGTGAACCTGGGGGACGATGCGGACACGACGGCCGCGGTGTGCGGCCAGATCGCCGGCGCCCATTATGGCGCTGGGGGCATTCCGGTCCAGTGGCGGGAGAAGCTGGTCATGGCGGACGAGATCGAGGGGATCGCGCTCCGGCTGGTCGGTCGGAGCGACCTTCGCAGGTAGCCTGCGTCTCCAGTCAGAAGCCCTCAGGCTCCCTGTTGTGGCCCATGAACGGGCCAGACACGACGCAGACCCGATCGCTTGAGCCGGTACAGTCAACTTGAGCTGAATCGTACCCGAACTACGGGTCGCCCTTCTTGTGTCACTTCATGTGTCGCCCGCTCTCACTGAGTCGTGGAAGGCCAACGATTTCGCGGCCGATCGGAGTTTTCGCTACCCACAGGGCCAGATACGGCGCAGCCAGACCCAGAAGAGCCGGTCACGATCCTTGAACCGAGCCCTCCCGGGCTGCCGCCTGAGCACCATCAGTTGATGGCGAAGTGCCACGTTCTCGAGTGCGATATCCCGTCGGCTCTTCAGCGCGGACACGACGCTCCACCCTACGATGCGGACCCAATCTCCCATCGACGCCTACTTTCGCTGGAGCCGTGAAGGGCCAGCAATTTCGCGGCGGACGAGATTCTCGTCACCCACAGGTCTTCCGACGCCCGATTCGACTCTCGGCGGGCCCCGAGGTGTCCCTCATCCTCGCCCACCGACCCTGCATAAGTCGGGGAGAGGGACATCCCTCGACCCTCAGCAACCACTGATGTCCAGACAACAATCCACGCGGATGGACTTTTCGCGGAACGCGTACCTGATCAGGGTGGGAGTCGCTGAAGTGGGGCGCCAATGTATGATCTATGTATGTCCTATTCCCTGTGGACAGGCCCCACACAGAAAAACGGCGGAGTGAGCTTTTCAGCGTCACTCCGCCGTTTTCGTGGGATTGGCCCACTCAGGCCGAGTGGAGGCGGCGGGAGTCGAACCCGCGTCCGCGGATGGGTCCGGCGGAATCTCTACGTGCGTAGATCACTACTTGGTCTCACTCCGGCCGGTGAGTGATCAACCGGGCTCAGAGCCAGCCACCTGAAATCTCGTCCTTCCGCACGGCGGCACTACGGAAAGACCAGCCTGACTCATCGTCGCTTCAGGAGCCGCCTCAGGCAGGCAACTCAAGAAACGGGCACGTAAGAAAGCTTACGCAGCCAGCGCCATGTTTGAATTGGCAGCTATGAAAGTTTCCCGAAGATTTACGAGGATCGAGACCTCGGCACGCAACTCCACGTTCACCAAACACGTCGAAACCGTGACGCCCCCGAATCGGGTGCCTCTGTCAAAAAACGCCCCGTCGTCCTTCTTGTTACCCGCTGGACCGACACGCGATCCAGCGCGGTGCCCTGCCCCGTCGGGCGCTACACGACCGCGCCCGCCCGATGGCGCTCGAGGTACCCTTCCAACAGACTCTCCACTTCCTGCAGTGTCGTGGTCTGGAAGAGCTCCATACGCAGGCGGCGTCCGTCGGGAAGTCCGTGTGTGTACCAGCCGAGGTGCTTGCGAAAGTCGATGATCGCACGGTCCGGGTTCCGCTCGAAGGCGATCGCGTTGCGGGCGTGGTCCAGGCAGATCCGCAAGCGCTCTTCGATGGCGGGCTCCTCCGGCTGTGGGAGCCCATCCAGGGCGGCCCTGGCCTCCGCGAAGATCCACGGGCGCCCGTGGGAGCCTCTCGCGATCATGACCCCGGCACAGCCGGTCTCGTCGCGCATGCGGCGAGCGTCGTCGCCGGTGGCGATATCCCCATTGCCGATCACGGGAATCTCGAGCGCCTGCGCGACGTCCCGGATCTCCGCCCAGCGAGCTTCACCTCCGTACATGTCGGCCCGTGTGCGGGGGTGCAGGCAGAGCGCGCGGGCCCCCGCATCCTGGCAGCGGAGCGAGATCCCCACGGGGTCCCTGCTCTTCTCGTCGAACCCGCTGCGGATCTTGACGGTGGTCGGCAGCTCCGTGGCATCGTCCACGGCCCGGATGATCGCCTCAACGAGGTCGAGGTCCCGGAGGCAGCCCGATCCGCCGTTGCGCTTGACCACCTTCTTGACCGGGCAGCCGAAGTTGATGTCGACGAAGTCCGGTGCGTAGACCTCGGCCACCAGGGCGGCGGCGTCTGCCATCTGCGCCGGGTCGGCGCCGAAGATCTGGATCCCGATCGGCCTCTCGGCCTCGTCGAATCGAAGGTAGTCCTTCGTTCGCGCCGTTCCCATGACGATCCCGGCCGCGCTCACGAACTCGCTCACCACGACGTCCGCGCCGAACCGCCGGCAGAGCCGACGGAACGGAGATTCGCTCACGCCCGCCTGGGGCGCGAGGAAGAGGGGCGTGGTGGGCCCGGCGAGCAGTTGAAAGGGATCGATCATGGATGATCGCAAGCTACGACGACCTGCTCCCAGGGTGAAGGCCGAGGCACGTTTGGGTGACACGGGACGAGCGTGTTACCATACATTGCTGTACCATACCATGAACCTGAAATCGAACTGACTCACTTCGGAGTAACAGTATGAGGCTACGGGAGCTGTTCACGGCCGATGCCGTGAAGCTCGACCTCGAATCCGAGGCGAAGGACGATCTGCTCAAGGAGCTGGTGGCGCTCCTCGGCCCTCGATGAGAAGTCCGAGGCTATCCTTTTCAAGACCCTCAAGCGCCGCGAGAACCTGGGATCTACGGGCATCGGGCGGGGGATCGCCATCCCCCACTGCCGTTCGCTCGTCGTAAATCGCCTCCGTCTCGCGTACGGGCGAAAGTCCTCGGGCGTGGACTTCAACGCCATCGACGGCCAGCCGGTGCACAACTTCTTCCTGATCGTGGCGCCGCCCCTCGAGGTTTCCAACCAGTACCTGCCGGTGTTGGGAAAGATCGCGCAGTTCGCGAAGGATCCCGACGTTCCTGAGCATCTTCTCGATCTGGGTTCTCCGGAGGCCTTTCTCGATCTGCTCGATCGGAAGGCTCCGTGACGGACGCAACCATGATCAACGCCGAGTTGACGCTCCTTCTCGAGATCCAGGACCTGACCGCCAAGGTCAAGGAGCTCAGGACCGGTTCGGACGTGGGTGCCCTCGAGCGCGAGACGTTCGGGATCGACCCCGAGGAGGCCGCTTCCCAGCTGGAACGCAGGGTCGAGGAGCTGGAAGATCGGCTTTCGGAGCCGATCCGCAGACGGTATGAGCGGATCGCAGGACACCTGGACCGAGTCGTGGTCCCCGTGATCGCCGGCACCTGCTATGGCTGCTTCGTCTCGATTCCCACGGCTACGGCCGGGGAGGAAGATCCGAACGCCAGCCTCCAGACCTGCGAGCACTGTGGTCGCTTTCTCTACATCCTGAGCTGAGGCGACACGCGACCCGCCAAGAAGATGAAAGCGGGGGATCCGGGACCCGGATCCCCCGCTGTTCCTTCTCGGACCTGCGAGCCTGGCGGGTCGAGGCCCTACTTGAGCACGTACATCTTCCGGGTGGTGCTCACGCCGTTGACGGTGAGCTGCATGAAGTAGATGCCCGACGCTACCTGCCTACCCGACTGGTCTCTTCCGTCCCAGTATGCCTCGTAACGACCGGGTTGGGTGTACTCGAGCCCGAGGAGCTTGACCCCCTCTCCAGCCGGGTGACCGAGCGCCACCGGCGAGGCCACGAGCTGCTGGAGAAGGTTGTAGATACGAAGCGACACCACGACCGGCCGCCCGTCGGCGAAGAGCTGCTCCCCCAGCACGAAGGGGATCTTCGTCTCCGGATTGAACGGATTGGGATAGTTCTGCTCGAGCTGGAATCCGTTCCCCTGCTTGGTCTGCGCGGAGGCACCCGCGTCCTGGGCAGAGAGTGACGGGGCAATGCAGAACAAAACCAGGAGGACGGACAAGACGCCCAGCGTGCGCCTCATCAGGACCTCCAAACACCGGCCTGGGCCGTAGCTAAGGATCGATCGCACTCCAACGTGCGGAAAGAGAGCTCAGGCGACACGCGCCACCTGTTTCATGATACGCGCTTCCGCGCTTGAGGGTCAAGCTACATGTAGCTTCCCTTCTTTTGGACACCCGAGGGCGGAATACGGTTGTCCGTGGCGCACCGTGTTCGTTCAGCTGCGTTTCGGGACGTCCCGGAGCTGATTCCGGCGGATCGTCACCCCCCTGCCGTCGAAGTGCACGAGGAGCGGAATCAGGTGCTTACGGCTCACGGGAAGCACCTCGCGGAAGTCGGCGGGGCCGAGTCCGGTGCGGCCGCCCAGGACCGACACCACGTCGTGCTCCGCCTGGGTCAGAGCCGGTACGCTGAAGAAGAGCCCGTCCGCCACCGACCGGAGCTCTCCGCCGGCCTCGAGGTGGCGAAGAAGGTCGGCCAGGTCCTCGCGGCCTGCGATCTGCGGGGGCAGCTCGTGCACGAAAGGGGGCGTCAGGCCGGCCGGATGGTAGACGTCGAGGATAGCCCGGCAGGCGTCTTCCTGCTGCGGGCGCAGCTCGGGCTCGAAGCCGGGCGCTCGCGCCCCACCCCCGGCCAGCTCGATCTCGCCCCTCTCGGAGAGCCGGGAAAGCACGGCTTCGGGGAGCGCTGGATCGCTCCAGTCCGGAAGCGCCGCGCGTAGGCGTTCGAGCGCGACCACCGGGCGCAGGGCATGGGCCTCGTGCTCCGCGGCCAGCGCGTCGAGGATCCGCCTCCGGGCTTCGTCGACCACCTCGGCCGAGAAGACGATCCCGCCCGACTCGACGCCCCCGCCCTCACGAAGGGAATCGAGTCCCCCTCGAACCTGTGCGGGAGTTCCTCCCGTCGATACGGGGAGCCTCTCTTCGCGCGCGCCGGCCCAGGCCGCGAGCTCCGCCACCGCGGCTACGGCCGTGCCGGATCCCGGACGGTGCGCCCCCTCCAACACGCGCTCCAAGGCGTGTGCGGTCGCGCGGTCCAGGTGACGGCGCTTCGGCGGTATGGGCTCGGCCACGAGCCCACCGCCGAGCGTCTCCATGGGAGAGTAGGAACGGAGGATCACCGCGTCGCCTGCCCGGGCGACGGTGGGCTCCTCGAGGCGCAGCTGGATCCACCCCTCCTCTCCGGCGCCCAGGGCCCGGCCTTCCAGGAGCGCGCAGCGCGCGAGCAGCTCGGCGGTCCCCAGGTGGACCCGCACACGCTGATTGTGCGCGAGCCCCCACCCAGTGTCACCGAGGACCCGGGTCCGAACCGTGAGCATCCAGGTTTCCTCCCAGGCCGGATGGGTGACGAGCACCGATCCACGCTCGACCACGTGGTGGTCTACGCCCGCGCCCGTGAGCGCTACGGCGGTGCGGTCGCCTGCATACGCACGCGCCACGTCCCGCCCGTGTACCTGCAGCGCCCGGATCCGGACTTCGGTGCCCCCGGGCAGGAGGCGCGCACGCGTGCCGGCCTCCAGCGTCCCGGTCCAGAGCGTGCCCGTGACGACCGTGCCGGTCCCCTGCACCGTGAACACCCGGTCGAGCGGCAAGCGCGCGAGATCCTCCGTCTGCCGGCCCGCCTCCGCGCCGGCTGCCGCGGCCGACAGCGCTTTCCGCAACTCGTCGAGACCCGCACCGGTGGAGGCCGAGGTCGCGAGCCGCGGGGCGTGGGCGTAGCGGGTGGGCGCGAGGAGCTCCGCGACCTCCGCGTCCACGAGCTCCAGCCATTCGGGCGCGACCAGGTCGGACTTGGTGAGCGCGACCACGAGGCTCGGGACCCCGAGAAGTTCGATGATCGCCAGGTGCTCGCGGGTCTGGGGCATGACCCCTTCGTCCGCCGCCACGACGAGGAGGACCAGGTCCATTCCCGTGGCTCCCGCCACCATCGTGCGCACGAAGCCCTCGTGTCCCGGGACGTCGACCACGCCCATGTGCACGGCTCCGTCTTCGATGAGCTCGGCGAAGCCCAGTTCGATGGTGATCCCGCGGGCCTTCTCTTCCTTCAGACGATCGGTGTCGACTCCGGTGAGGGCACGCACCAAGGCCGTCTTGCCATGGTCGATGTGGCCCGCCGTGCCGAGGATGATGCTGTTGGCCCGGCTCATCCGTCATCTTCCGCCGGCAACAAGCTTCCCAGCATCGTGAGCGACCGGAGGGGTTTGGACGCCACGTGGTAGGTCACGAAGTCCTGGAGCAGCCCCAGATGTCGCCTCGGGTAGGACACCGGCTCGGAGAGGTCCCCGGCCAAGAGGCGCTCGAGCTGGGTGCGGGCGCCGGCTCCGACCCGGGGGCCTGTCGAGCCTTCGGCGCATGCGGCGCAGCGAACCCCGCCCGCGGCGAAATCGAAGCGACCCATCTCCTCGGGACCCAGCTCCCGGCCGCAGCGCACGCACGGCTCGAGCTGCGGTGCGTATCCGAATGCCTCGACCACCCGCCAGGCTCCGGCGAGGCACGCCGTCGGAACCCGGTCCGCAGGAACCTCGACCAGAGCGTCGAGCGCGGCTTCCAGAGCCTCGAACAGATCCGGATGCGCCTCTTCGTGGTCCGCGTGGCTCAACACCAACTCGGCCACCGTGGACGCCCCCGCGAACCGAAGGACGTCCGAGCCGAGCTCTCCGCGGAGCCTGGTGCAGGAGAAGTCCTTCATCGTCTGGAGATCCCGCTGCGGCTTCAGATAGACGATCAGGTCGCCGGAGGCAAAGGTGGATAGTGCCGTTCCTCCCTTGCCGCTCCGGCCGCGCACGCCCCGGGCCATGACGCCGAGGAGCCCGTGGTGGTCCGTGTAGAAGCGCAGAACGCGGCTGGTTTCCCCGTATGGGTAGGCGCGCAACAGCACGGCGCGGGTCGTGACCGGCGCCACGTCACCTCTGGCCGCGTAGACGGCTCAGCAGCTCCTCACGACGGGTGGCGTGGGCCGCCCGCTCCTCCTCCGATGGATTCGCGTTCGCCGCGAAGTCTTCGTCCAGCCTGGCGATTTGCCAGACGATCGCTTGCCGAGCCTCGGAGGAGGGCCCCGGGACCGAGCTGGCCGGCTCGGGTGCGGCGCCCACCGGCTTCGGCCTCCCGGTGTAAACGGCCTTGAGTCCGAACCCGGCGAGAATCAGCGCGAGGATGACCGCCATCCATCGGACCGGAGGGAGCTTCGGTGCGGCCGCGGCCTCGAGGGTCACCGCCGTGTCCCGAAGATCCTCTCCGGTGAAATGCCGGTAGGTCGAGCCCTGCTCGAGCGCGACGCTCTGTTGTGCCTGGAGGCCCGAGACGGTGAGCGGCGGGGCAGGCTCCCGGATCAGGACCTCCATGGAAGACGTCGTACCGGGAAGAGGGATCGAGATGAACGGATCCGGAACCTTGTAGCGCACGACGAAGAGCCGATTCCCCGGAGGGATGGGGGCCCGCACCACCATCGTGTCCTGCTCGAACGACGCCGCGTCGAGGGCAAACCCGGTCTGCCCCATGGAGAAGTCGCTGGCCTTCGCGGGCAGCGGGTACTTCCAGACCGCCCCGTTCTCGCGTGCCGTGAGCGTCCGACTCGTCTCGTTGTGGACCTGCATCAGGTCCGTGACGAGCCACCCCGGCCCGGCGCTGTCGCGCTCGAGGAAGACGTCCCGAACCTGGATCGGCAGCGTCACGCCTTCGGCGGCCACCATCGTGGTGTCGTAGGTGTGGATCTCGTACAGCGAATCCAGCTGTACCGGCAGCGTGATCGGCGTTCCGAAGTAGAGGACCCCGTCGTGCTGGATCAGCACGAAGTAGATCTCGTGGCGGGCGGAATCGGGAACGGTCGGAAGCCGAAACGAGAACGTCCCGTCTCGGCCGACACCCGTGGAGTCCACCGCTCCCTGGCTGATCGAGGAGATGTGGTGCAGGACCACCCGGCCCCGAGACAACGCGCTGTCCCCGACGAAGACCTTGCCGTGCAAGACCGGCTCCGCCGGGACCTGGGCTGCCGCCCCTACCGGCATCGTCACCAACAGGAGAAGAAGCTGGAGGAGAGCGAGCGTGAGGGACCTCATGCGCCCGCCCGCACCTCCCGAGAGCAGCCGGGGTCTGCCCCGGGCGTCAGGGCATGAACCGTCCAAAATCCTCGGGATTGAGCCTGCGAAGGTGCTCCTTGAGCTCCTCGGGGCCCATCGTCTCGGAATCGGCTGCGCGGGGGACGTCCCCTTCGTCGGTCGGGGCCGCCTCTTCGTCGGTGATCTCCACCGAAGCCTGTTGAAGGAGGTCATCATCAGCGAAAATCTTCGCGTCCACCCTGAGGGCGACGGCGATGGAGTCGGACGGGCGCGCGTCCAGGGAGATGACCTGTCCGTTCCGGTGGACGATGAGCTCGGCATAGTAGGTGCTCTTCTCCACGCGCGTGATGATCACCTTGTGGAGGCTTCCGCCCAGCCCCTTGAGGACCGAGACGAGCAGGTCGTGGGTGAGCGGCCGGGAGAACTCCATGTCCGCCAAGTGCATGGCGATGGCGCTGGCTTCACCCGGTCCGATCCAGATGGGAAGAACGCGTTCACCCCCCAACTCCTGGAGAATGACCACGGGTGTGTTGTTCGAGCGGTCGAGCCCGAGGCTCTGAACCTTGACCTCCACCAGCACCGCAAGGACTCCGGCTCGGAGGAACTGCGCGGGGGACGCCCGCCCCGCCATCCCCCACCAATACTCCGAAGCCGCCCACGGGTTCTATTCCCGAGAAGGCGGGAGGCCTCAACCTCCCAGTGCCCCTTTCAGGTCGTCTACGACGTCCGTGCGCTCCCACCCGAAGAGACCGTCCTTCGGCTCCCGGCCGAAGTGCCCGTAGGTGGCGGTCGGCGTGAAGATCGGGTTGAGGAGCCCGAGCCGCTCCACGATGGCGCGCGGACGAAAGTCGAACACCGCTTCCAGGGCCTCGGACAGCCTCTCGTCGGGGAGCTCCCCGGTACCGAAGGTGTCGACGTGCACCGAAACCGGCTGCTCCAGGCCGATGGCGTACGCGAGCTGGATCTCGCAGCGTCGCGCGGCGCCGGCGGCCACCACGTTCTTGGCGGCCCAGCGCGCCGCGTAGGCGCCGGAGCGGTCCACCTTCGTGGAGTCCTTGCCGCTGAACGCGCCTCCTCCGTGACGACCCATCCCACCGTACGTGTCGACGATGATCTTGCGTCCGGTCAGGCCTGCGTCCCCATGGGGACCTCCGATGACGAAGCGCCCCGTGGGGTTGATGTGCATGATGCACGTCTCGGCATCGAAGAGCTCGGCGGGCAGCACGGGAGCCACGACCTCGTCGCGCACGTAGCGTTCGAGGTCGGCGCGCTCCACGTCCTCGTCGTGCTGGGTGCTCACCACCACCGTGTGGATGCGCGCGGGCCGATCGTCCTCGTACTCCACCGTGACCTGGGCCTTGCCGTCGGGCCGAAGCCACGGAGCCTTGCCGCTCTTGCGCACCTCGGCGAGCCGGCGGGTAATGCGGTGCGCGAACTGGATCGGCGCCGGCATCAGCTCCGGGGTCTCGTCGGTGGCGTAGCCGAACATCATCCCCTGGTCTCCCGCTCCCCCGGTGTCGACCCCCATCGCGATGTCCGCGGACTGCCGGTCCAGGCTCGAGATGACCGCACAGGTGGAGGCGTCGATGCCGTAGGCGGCGCTGGTATAGCCGATACGATGGAGCGTCCCCCGCACGACGTCGGGGACGTGGACGTAGCCCTTGGTGGTGACTTCGCCGACCACCATCGCGAGACCCGTCGTGACGAGCGTCTCGCAGGCGACGCGGGAGTTCGGGTCCTCTCCGAGGAGATGGTCGAGAACGGCGTCGGAGATCTGGTCGGCGATCTTGTCGGGGTGGCCTTCGGTCACGGATTCGGACGTGAACAGCGTGCGGCTCAAAGTCGCTTCCTTCCCTGGGAATCGAGATATACAGGCGCCGAACGGTATCCGATCACGCGGGCAGCGACAAGTTCCATCGTCCCGAGAAGACCTTGAGATCCACCGAATCTCCGATGCCTTCCACCAGGCAGCGGGAAACCTCGGCGGGCGTCGACGCGGCCAGCGCTTTGCGCGCGGCCTTGCGGGCGTCTTCGACCCGCACTTCGTGGACGACCTTCTTGATCTCGGGCAGAGAGGGCCAGGCCATGGACATGGACATGATGTCGAGCCCCAGGAAGAGGAAGGCCCCGAGCGGGTTTGCGGCGAGCTCGCCGCAAACGCTCACCTCGATCCCCGCGGCGCGTGCCACGCGCGAGACCTGGTGCAGCTGACGCACCACCGACGGATGGAACGGGTTGTACAGCTTGGCGAGCCGGGTATTCGTGCGGTCCACCGCCAGGGTGTACTGCACGAGGTCGTTGGTGCCGATCGAGAAGAAGTCGCAGTGGGGCGCGAGCTCGGCCGCGGTCAAGCGCCGCCGCGGGCGTCTCGATCATGATCCCGAGCTTGTAGCCCGAGTTGAACGGGAGGCCATTCTTCCTGAGGTTCTCCTCCTCCTCCTCGAGGAGCGCACGGACCTGACGGACCTCGTCCACGTCGTTGACGAGCGGCACCATGATGCGCACGTCGCCGTGGGCCGTGGCGCGCAGCAATGCCCGCAGCTGGGTGCGGAACAGCTCCGGCTCGTCGAGACAGACCCGGACCGCACGCCAGCCCAGGAAGGGGTTCTCTTCCTGCGGCATGTGGAGGAACATGGGGAACTTGTCCCCGCCGAGATCGAAGGTGCGGATGTTGACGCTGGCGTCGGGAAAGGTCTCCGCGACCTTCCTGTAGGCCTGATACTGCTCCTCCTCGCCCGGCATGGTACCGCGCCCGACCACGAGGAACTCGGTGCGGAAGAGGCCGATGCCCTCGGCTCCGTGCGAGCGAGCTTGCTCGGCTTCGGAAGGAAGGTCGAGGTTGGCTCTCAACGCCACCGGCTGGCCGTCCCGGGTGATCGACTCCTCCTCTGCGATGAGTGCGAGCTCCTTCTCCCACGAGCGGTGTTGCTGCTGGCGTTGGAGAAACGCGGAGCGGTCCGCGTCGTCGGGATCGAGCACGATTCGGCCGATGCGGCCGTCCAGGATCGCCTCCTGGCCGTCCCGTGCGAGCTGGGAGACTCGTCCCAGCCCCACGACAGCCGGAATCTCGAGGCTCCGGACCAGGATCACCCAGTGGGCCGTCCTGGTCCCCAGATCCGTTGCCACGCCCAATACGTTGGCCGGGTCCATCTGTACGGT
This sequence comes from uncultured Gemmatimonadales bacterium, assembly GCA_963751265.1. GTDB lineage: Bacteria > Gemmatimonadota > Gemmatimonadetes > Longimicrobiales > Gaopeijiaceae > SZUA-318. Next base: position 12,987 of record CAVVTU010000028.1, read on the forward strand.
GAGACTCGGGGTCAGGTTCCTCGCCACTACGATCACGCCCTCGGGCTGGGAGGCCAGATCGGAGGGGTCGTGGTAGCCCAGGAGGCGGTGGAGGACCCGGATCATCACGTCCTCGACGTCGTTGAGGCGGTCGAGAACCAGGGGGTGGGACGTACGGCTCCACATCGCCTGGAGCTCGAGCATCCTCCATTCGAAGGACCGCTGCGCCGTCAGGCGGTTCTCCTCGATGTAGCGCACCGTGCCCTCGACCACGGCGACGTCGTCCAGCATGAGGAGTTGCGGGTCGAAGATGCGGGCTTCCACCGGGCCCAGCCGGTCCTCGGTCGCGGACCGGAGCCCACGGATGCGCTCCTTGGCCCATTCGCGCGCGTCGTGAAACCGCTCGACCTCGCGCGCCACCTGAGAAGGATCGACGGTTTCGTGGGGCACGAGCGGCACGCCCCAGTGCAGGAGAAAGACCTTGCCGGAGGCGATTCCCTCGGAGGTGGGCGAGCCGTCGAGAACGATGGACATCAGGCGCTCCTCACGCTTCCTCGAAGCCGCGGTTCACGAGGTCCGCCAGAGCGTCCAGCGCCTCCGGAGCGTCCTTCCCCTCGGCCACGAGCCGGAGCGTGCTCCCCTGCTCCGCGGCGAGCATCAGCACGCCCATGATGCTCTTGCCGTTCACTTCGAGGCCGTCCTTGGACACCGTGATCTCGGCCACGAAGCTTCCGGCGAGCCGAACGAACTCGGCGGCGGGGCGCGCGTGCATCCCGGCACGGTTCACGATCCGCACCTCCCGCTGTTCCTGCGAAGACTCGCTCATGCCACCAGCCCCCAGGTCGCGAGAAGCGCCACGGTCGAAACCACCGCCACGGCGGTCGGCCGCCACACCCGGTGCCCCACCAGCAAGCCACAGACGAACGCCACGATCGAGAGCGCTCCCCACAGCGGCCCGGCGTCCGCGAGGCCTCCGTCTCCGGCTAGGATGGCGCCGATCACGAGCCCGAGCAGGCCCGCAGCCACGAACCGGATCCGCTCCGTCCACGCACCCAGACCGGACATCCCCAGGTACCGGGCCACGCTTCGGCCTTCACGCAGGCCGGTTCGGAAGCCCCAGGCCCGAAGGAACACGTGGCCGAGATTGTAGAGACCCAGAAAGAGGAGCGCCGCCACGGAGGGAGAGGCCCCCAGCCACACGCTCGCCAGCGCGATCAACGAAACCGCGGGTAGCCACGAGCCCCACACCAGCGAGTCTCCGACGCTTCCCAGGGGTCCCCGGACCGCCGCCTTGAAGCGTTGGACCGTCTCCTCCTCTTCGCCATCGACCTCCAGCCGGATGGTCGCCCCGAGGGCGAGATCCGCGAGATACGGATGGGCGTTGAAGTGCTCGAGGTGGCGGCGCACCAAAGCATTCAGCCGTCCTCGATCATTGCCGGACAGAGCGCGAAGCGCCGGGAGGATCGCGAACGCGAAGCCCGACCCGAGCATGGTTCGGTAGTTCCACGAGCCCTGGACCAGGAACGAGCGGGCGAAGACCGACCCCAGGGTCCGGCGAGTGAGCGCGGCGCTCACAGGAGCCTCACCAAGGCAAGACCGAGGGCCATGCCGATGGCGAAGACGGCCTTGCGCCTTCGGAACCCGCCCAGGCTGCGCAGCAGGATGCCGCACGAGACCGCCCCCCCCACCAGAAGGAGCCCGACGGAGTCGGGCACGGAGATGGGCCAGGCCGGGGCCAACGACCTCACGACCGGTCCTCCGACGAGAACGCCGGCGAACGTCACGAGCGCTCCACGAAGGAAGTCGAGCCCGATCGCACCGAGGTGGGCGGTCACGACACGGCCCGGCCCGGCTCCCTCCTCCCCGGGCTCCGGCACGAGGCGGCCGTTCAAACGGCGCAGGCTGGTGATGGTCCATCCACCGAACCGCCCCCAGATCAGTCCGACCGCCATCGCCACGGGTATCGCCCCGATTCCCGAGGCGCCGGCGGCCGAGGCCACGGCAACCACCGTCGCGGTTGGACCCTCGGGGAAGCGGGCGCCTCCGACGGGAAAGGACACCAGGAGATAGAGCTCAAGCAGTGCTCCCAGGAGCAGGCCCAGACCCGGATCGCCGAGAATCCACCCCGTGAACACGCCGGCAACCAGCGGGCGGGACACCATGAACTGTCCCGCCGAGGTGGCATCCAGGGCCAGAATGCCCCCGGCGAGCGTGACGAGCGGAAGGTGCACGGGGTCCATCACGATCCCAGAAGCGTGTGCAGGTCCACTCTGTGGGAGTCGGGCAGGTCCTGAGCCGTCACGATCGCTCCTTCGTCGGCGAGGGCGCGCAGGCCGGCGCGGTCCTCGGGTGTCAGGTGGAGATAGGTGAGCACCTCGGTGCGTTCGGGACTGTGGTGGAGCCCGCCCACGTTCACCTTGGCTCCCTCCAGCAAGCCTCCCCGCGCGAGGCGCAGCATGGAGCCCACCTCCCGGGTCAGAAGGATGGAGCGCTCCGGTGCACGGCGCCACTCCTCGAGCCGGCGGCGCGCGTCCTCCACCGTGGCGAAGATGGCCTGCGCGCCGCCCGCTCCAAGGCGATAGAGATCCTGTTCCCAGTCGACTTTCGCAAGGTCGTCGTCCACGACGATGTAGCGGCCCGGGCCGACCTGACTCCCCCAGCCGAGGACCACCTGGCCGTGGATCAAGCGCTCGTCGATACGATAGAGAACGATGGGCATGGGAACCTAGGTGCCGATGCGGATCATGCCGCGAGCCTGGCCGAGACCATCACCCCGTGGCGCGGGTTGCCTGGAGTTGGAGAAGGCCTTCCCGGCCCTTGTTCACGAGCCGGGGAATCAGCTCGTCGAACGGCAGATCACGATGGAACACGAAGTCGAGCAGGATCGGAAGGTTGACGCCGCACACGACCGCACGGTCGCGCTCTTCCCTGCAGCAGGAGAACGCGGCCATGCCGCAGCTCCCGCTCTGCAGGTCCGCGAACACCACGACCGGGCCGCGGCGGGCCAGACGCTTCAGCTCTTCCTGCAGGTCCTGGGGGGTCCGGCCTTCGTTCGAGATCGGCGTCAGCGCGTCAGCGGCTCCTCCCGCGATCCGACGGACCGCGTCCACCAGACCCTCGGCCATGGTCCCGTGTGCAACGACAAGCCCCTGGGCGGGGGGGCGCTCACTCATGGTCCTGCTCCAGATATTCCCGGACGGGGCGCATGTGCCTGCGCAGGTTTCGGTCGAAGCTCTCCGCCGAGTTCACACCCGAGTACTTGAGCAGGTGGTTCATGGCGACCACCTCGGAGATGACCGTGATGTTCTTCCCGGGGTTCAGGGGTACCGTCACCCTGGGGATGCTCACCTCCAGAATCTCCTTCTCGTCCTCTTCGAGCCCCGTGCGGGAGTAGATCCGTTTCGGATCCCAGAACTCGAGCTGGACCACGACCTCGATACGCTTCTGCTGACGGATGGCCCGGACGCCGAACAGCGCCGGGATATCGATGATCCCGATGCCGCGAATCTCCATGTGGTGCCGTTGGAGCTGGTGCCCCTTGCCGATCAGCAGGTTGGCCCCCGGTCGGGTCACCATCACGAGATCGTCCGCCACCAGGCGGTGACCTCGCTCCACCAGGTCCAGCACGCACTCGCTCTTGCCGACGCCGCTTTCGCCCATGAACAGGAGGCCCACGCCGTACACGTCGGCCAGCGACCCGTGGAGGGTGGTCGACGGTGCCAGAGCGACCTCGAGATACGGCTTGATCCGGCGGTAGAACGCTTTGGTGGCCCGTGCACTGCGAAGAACCGGGACGCCGTGCTGACGGGCGGCATCGAGGAAGTAGTCCGGAACGTGCTGGCCCTTGGTGACGAAGACGGCGGGGACATCGAACGCGAACAAGCTCGCCACGCGGTTGCGGGCGTCGGCGGGATCGAGCGTGCCCAGATAGGTCATCTCGGTCTCGCCGAATACCCACATACGTCCTTCGGGAACGCGCGCGGTGTAACCCGCGAGGGCCAGCCCGGGGCTGGATACGTCGGGATCGTAGGCGGGACGATCGAGCGGTACGCCCTCGTTGAGGAGCTCGAGGTCGACGCTGTCCCGCTTGACGTCCAGGATGTCCTGGACCGTAATGCTCTTGGCTTCGCCGGGTGGGCTGGAGCCTTCGGGAGGGCCGTTCACGCGTATCCCGTCAGTCGCTGGTTACCCCTTCGGAAAGGCGCGGCGCCTGGTGGTCCTTCATCTGGCCGCGCCGGCGCCGCAGGATGCGACGCAGACGATTCACGACCTGGTCGAGGGCGGAGCGGAACTCCTCACCCTCCCCGGTCGCCACCACGGGATCGGCTCGGTCGATGGACACGATGACCTCGACCGTTCGAATGTGCTTCGTCTCCTCGTACACCACTTCCGCGGAGGAAACCGCCGGGTCGTAGCGATCGAGTCGTTCGATCTGTTCCTGTGTGCGTTCACGGACGGAGTCCGGAAGCTCACAATGTCGCGCCGCGATTTGTACTCTCAAGTCTGCCTCCCTCTGGATACCGTGCTGTCGCACGGGCCAACGTATCTGAAAGTTAGCCGGGACGGCGGGACGCGACCACCCGGCGGAGCGCGCCCTCCATGGCTTCGGCGGACGCATCCCACGAATAGGACTCGGCGAAGCGCCTTCCCCCGCGCCCGAGCGTTGCGCGGAGCTCGGGATCCCGCAGGATCAGCTCGATCCGGCGCGCCAGCGCGTTCACGTCTCCGTGGGGAACGAGAAATCCGGTCTCCCCGTCCACCACGGACTCCCTCAGGCCGGGGGCGTCGCTCGCTACGGTCGGGGTGCCGCATGCCGCCGCCTCGAGGTTGGCGATGCCCCACCCCTCCTTCGGCGACGCGAGGACGTGGACCCACGAGCGGCGAAAGAGCTCCAGCTTCGATTCGTCGTCTACGAACCCCGGGAACTCCACCCGGTCCGAGATGCCCAGGCGCGAGGCCAGGGCTCGCAGGGTGGCGAGATAATCTCCCTTGCCTCCAACCACGAGGCGGAGATCCAGCCCCTCCGCGGCGAGCACCGCGACCGCCGCGAGGATCAGATCGACGCACTTGTACTTCTTCACACGTCCGAGGTAGAGGACCGTAGGGCGCTCGTAGCGCCGCCCGTCCGGGGCGGGCGTATAGAGGTCGGTATCGATTCCGTTCGGAATGACCTCGATCGATTCGGCACGCATCCCGCGGGCCACGAGGTCGTCGCGCGTGCTCTTGGAGATGGCGATCGTGGGCCGGCGCTTGAACACGTGGGGGATCGGGCGTTCCAGGAACCAGGTCCCGGCGGCCAGCAACGGACCCGCCTCCCGGAACGCCGTGGCCCCGAACAGGTGGTGCACCAGGAGCACTACGGGGGCGTTCGTCCAATACGGCGTGAAGACGGGGACCTTGTTGAGGTCCTCCACGACCACGTCGAACGCGCGCGTCCGCAGGTTCCTCCGGAAGTATCGGGGCGCCGCCACGGAGAACGTGTAGCGGTGACCGGTCCGGTGGACCTCGATGCCGTCCAAGGTCACCCGGGGCACGCACCCATCCCACCCCGAGGCCAGCAGCGCCACGCGGTGGCCTCGGGAGACCAGGCGCCCGAAGATCTCGTGGAGATGCGTCTCCGCGCCACCTGCCTGCGGGTTCTCTCGATCCAGCCAGTTGACGACCAGGATATCGAGGCCGTCCTTCACCGAGTCTCTCTCCCGCCACGCTTGTAGAGTGCGTCCAGGACCCCGTTGACGAAGCGGGGAGAGTCGGCTCCTCCGTATGCTTCGGCAAGCTGAATCGCCTCCTGGATCGAGACCTTGGGTGGAATGTCGTCCATCCAGAGCATCTCCGTGGCGGCCAGGCGCAGGATGGCCCTGTCCAAGGTGGAGAGGCGCTCGAGACGCCAGTTCTCCAGGGCGCCCTGGAGGGCGTCGTCGATCTCGGTCAGGTGCTCGTCCATGAGCGTCAGGACGGTCCGGACGTAGGGGAGCCTACGCGGCGACATCCGCCGCGTGGCCAGCGTGTCCCGGAGGGCGTCACGCAGGCTCCGTGACTCGAGCCCGGCCTCCCACTGGTATTGGATCTGAATGATCCAGGCCCTGGCCCGGCTCCGGTCTATTCGATCGGCTCGGTCCAGCGCGCGCGCTCCCGTCAAGTCTCTCTCTCCTCGTTCAGCGCTGTTCCAGCGTCCTGTAGAGCCGGACCATCTCGAGCGCGCCCAGGGTCACTTCGTAGCCCTTGTTCGATGGGCCTTCCTCCGCTCGGGCGAACGCCTGGGCCCGGTCGTCGGTCGTCAGCACGCCGAAGGAGACAGGGATGCGGGCGGCGCGGGCCACCGAGCCCAGGCCGGAGGAGGCCTCGGAAGCCACGTAGTCGAAGTGTGGTGTCTCGCCGCGGATGACGCAGCCGAGTGCGACCAGAGCGTCGTGCCGCCCAGCATGCACCACACGCGACGCGGTCTGCGGCAGCTCCCAGGCCCCCGGGACACGATACACGTCGACGTCGGCTTCCTCCGCCCCGTGCTCCTCGAGGCACGCGAGGGCTCCCTCCAAGAGCCGCTCGGTGACGTCCTCGTTGAAGCGCGAGACCAGGATCGCGACCCGCACCCCGGCCGCGCTCACGGTTCCGCGCGCCCGTTCGGTGGGAGCGCCCTCGGAGCTCACAGGATGTGCCCCAGCTTCGAGCGTTTCGTGTCGAGATAGCGCGAGTTGTGCTCCCCAGGCTCGACCTTCAGGGGCTCCCTCCCGGTGATCTCGATGTCGTAGCCGTCGAGCCCGACGATCTTGCGCGGATTGTTGGTGAGCAGCCGGATCGAATGCAGCCCCAGGTCCAGGAGGATCTGGGCGCCGATGCCGTAATCCCGCAGGTCCGGCTTGAAGCCCAGCCGCTCGTTGGCTTCCACCGTGTCCATCCCTCCGTCCTGAAGGGCGTAGGCCTTGAGCTTGTTGCCCAGCCCGATACCCCGCCCCTCCTGACGGAGGTAGACGATGGCGCCCAGCCCCTCCTCTTCGATGCGGCGCATGGCTGCGGCGAGCTGCTCGCCGCAGTCGCAGCGCTGGGAGCCGAACACGTCGCCCGTGAGGCACTCCGAGTGCATGCGCACGAGCACGTTCGCCTTGCCGGCGAGGTCGCCCTTGACCAGCGCCAGGTGCTCGCGCCGATCGACCATGCTCTCGTAGCCGATCACCTTGAAGTGCCCGGCTACGGGTCGGAAGCTCGGTCTCGGCGATGCGGCGCACCAGGCGGGTCTTCGTGAGCCGGTAGGCCACGAGCTGCGCTACCGTGATGAAGCGGATGCCATGCTCTTCGGCGAAGAGCTCGAGCTGGGGCCGCCGGGCCATCGTGCCGTCCGGGTTCAGGATCTCGCAGATGACACCCATGGGCGGGAAGCCGGCCAGGCGCGCGAGGTCCACGCCCGCCTCGGTCTGCCCCACCCTGCGCAAGACCCCGCCGGGCTTGGCGCGCAGCGGGAAGATGTGGCCGGGCCGCCGCAGGTCGGAGGGTCGGGTGTCGGGGTCGAGGAGGATCTGCACGGTCCTGGCACGGTCGTGCGCGCTGATTCCGGTGGTGACCCCGAAGCGCCGGTGGCCGTCGACCGACACCGTGAACGCCGTGCCCTGCGGGTCGGTGTTGGTGTCGGTCATCGAGGGGAAGATCCAGCTCGTCGGCCCTCTCCGCGGTCATGGCGACGCAGATGAGCCCTCGCCCGAACTGGGTCATGAAGTTGATGTGATCCGGCGTGACGGCTGCCGCCGCCAGGACCAGATCTCCTTCGTTCTCCCGGTCTTCGTCATCCGCCACGATGACCATGCGTCCCTGGCGGATGTCCTCGATGGCGTCTTCGACGCGGTCGAATGGCATGTCTATGTCTCTCTTTCAGCCCTGTCGGGTGGCGAGGATCTTACCCACGTACTTTCCGATCAGGTCCCCCTCCACGTTCACCGCTCCCCCCGGCTTCAGCTCACCCAGGTTGGTGTGCTCCCAGGTGAACGGGATGATGCCGATGCGGCATACGTCCTCATCCACGAACTCACTGACCGTGAGACTCACGCCGTTGAGGCACAGCGAGCCGTGGAGGATCGTGGTCTCGGCGACGTCTCGCGGGATGCGGAAGTCCATGAGCCAGTACTCTCCATCCTTCTGAACCTGCTCGAGATGACCCACGCCATCTACATGTCCCTGAACGAGATGGCCGTCGAGCCTTCCGTCCGTCTTCATGGCCCGTTCGAGGTTGACCCGGCTCCCTGACGAGTACGTTCCCGCGATCGTGCGCTCCAGGGTCGTGCCGATCACGTCCACCGCGAACGCTCCGTCTTGGACTGCTACGGCCGTCAGGCAGGCGCCGTCGACGGCCACGGAATCTCCAGGGCCGAGATCCTCGAACGAGGCGGGGGTCTCGATGAGAAAGCGCCGAGTGGTATCCAGATCCTGGGTGGACCGGATCTTCCCCGTGGTTTCGATGATGCCGGTGAACATGACCGCTCACTCCTCCTCGTGGTCCAGAATCAGGAGGACGTCCGGCCCGTGCCGTTCGGGCGGGCAGGCCAAGCGGAACGTCTCCTGTCGAATGCGCGCGGCATCGTCGGGAAAGGCGGGCACGCCCCCCCGCCCCAGCGTAAACGGCGCCAAGAACAGGTAGAAGCGCTGGACCCGCTCCGCTCGCAGCAGGGACGCGCCGAGACGCGCCCCGCCCTCGCAGAGAATCGAGCGTATTCCCGTCTCCCAACAGACGCGGAACACTTCCTCCAGGTCCAGCCCCCCCGGGCCCGGCGAGACGGGATGCACGTGGGCCCCGCACCGCTCCAGGCGCTCCATGTCGGCCTCCGGCGCTGCTCGGCGGGTGAACACGTGCACCGGTGCCTCGTCCCGATCGGCGAAGAGGGCGGCTTCCGAGGAGAGCCCCGCCGACGCATCGAGCACGATTCGGCGCGGCGGGGTACGCCCGCGAGGGACCGAGCGGACCGTGAGCCGCGGGTCATCGGCGCGGGCCGTACCGGCCCCGACCATGATGGCGTCGAAACCGCTCCGGAGCCGGTGGACCTCCGTCTGGGCTTCCGGGCCGCTGATCCGGGTGTTCGCGCCCGGAGCCCCTGCGATCCGGGCGTCCAGGGTCATGGCGAGCTTGAGGGCGACGTAGGGGGTTCCTCGGCGAGCGGCGTGGAAGAACGCGGGATTCTCGGCGCGCGCCGTGGTGTCGTCCCACACGGGTCCGACGACCTCGATACCGGCACGCCGGAGCGTCTCCGCTCCGCCTCCCGAATCGACGCCGGGATCCAGGGCCCCGAAGACCACCCGCTTCACACCGGCGTCCACCAGGGCGAGACTGCAGGGCGGTGTGCGGCCGTAGTGGTTACAGGGCTCCAGCGTCACGAAGGCGGTGGCGCCACGCGCCGCATCCCGGGCCGCCTCGAGCGCCACGATCTCGGCGTGCGGACCGCCCAGATCCGCGTGATGGCCCTCGCCCACCACGACGCCGTCGCGCACGATCACGCAGCCGACCAGGGGGTTCGGGTGCACCCTGCCCCATCCCCTTCGAGCCAGCAGGCGAGCGCGGTCGAGGTGGTGGAGTTCTCCGACCTCGCCCGGCACGTCGGGACCTGACATTCCCGTCTCCTCTTTCGGCGTTCAGATCGTGAGGCGGAACGCGATGCTGCCGAAGAAGGTGCCGGCCGTGGGATCGAAGGGCGCCCCTTGATAGCCGACGACGGGACCCAGCCCGCTCGCCCATCCGAGCTCCGTCGACAACTGGAGAATCAGGAAGTTCATGGAGGCGCCTCCGAACAGGAGAGTGCGCTTGTGGTGGAGGTCGCTCACCGTGCTCTCCACGGGACCCGCGCCTCCCCCCGTCACGCCGATCTTCGCGCTGCCCCCGTACCAATCCCACCCGGTCCCGACGAGGATCCCGACACCCATGAGATCCTTGCCCACGGTGGCGCGCACCGAGGTCGAGACCGGGTCCACCGACACCGAAGACGCGCCGGCCGCCGCGGACGGGTAGAGATCGACCTTGCCGACGTCACGCCGTGTCACGGAGACGGAGACACCCGGCAGCGTGAACGACTCGCGGAGGATCCCGAAGCGAGCCCCGAAGGTGAAGGCTTCCACGCGTCCGTCGAATCCCTCACCGGACGGGAGGAACAGGAAGCTGGCGTTGCCGAGCAGGTCGACCGAAAGGAGACCGCCGACGGTGGGCAGCACCGAGAAGCCGTCGAAGATCCCAGCCGTGACGCCGGTGTGCAGGACGGGGAGCAGGAAGCTCGCCTTGCGGGACGGAGGACCGCTCGGGTCGACGAGATCGGGCATGCCGACGCGAGAGAATCCGGTCCGGAGGCTGAATGCCAGCCTCGGCGTGGCGCCGAGGCGACGTCCGAGCGTGCTGGCGCTTCCGGCGACCTCCGATCCGAGGCCTGCGAGGAGCCCCACGTGCTCCTGGACCGCGCCCGCCGTCACGGCCGCCTCCATGCACGCCCCCTGCGGTCCGCCCGCGTCTACGCAGTTCCTGCCCAGCGTCTCGACCGTCTGGGCGGACGCGGACGGGAGGATGGTGGCGGTGGCCACGAGCACGGCGGCGGCGAGCCGGCCGGGGAGCCGGGGGTGTCTCATGCGTAGCGTACCCCCGAGCCCCGCTCGATGGTGCCGATCGGCGTGGCCGGCACGTCACGGGCGGCCAGGCCTCGGCGCAGGGCGTCCGCGTCCTCGGCGGCCGCCACGACCACCATGCCGACCCCCATGTTGAAGACCCGGTCCATCTCGGAGCGCTCTACTCCTCCGGCTTCCTGGAGTGTGCGGAATACGGCCGGAGGCTCCCAGGCGGCGCGCTCCACGCGCGCGCCGAGCCCCTCGGGGAGCACCCTCGGCAGATTTCCTGGAATTCCCCCGCCCGTGATGTGAGCCAGCGCATGGATGCGCCCCTCCTCGAGGGGGTCGGTCAGGGCCCGGAGATAGCTTCGGTGGATCGACAGGAGCTCGTCGGCCACGCTCCGGCCGGTGCCCGGAAGCTCGTCGTCCACCCCGAGGCCCATGTGGTCGAAGACGATGCGGCGGGCCAGCGTGTAGCCGTTGGTGTGGAGGCCCGACGAAGGGAGCGCCAGGAGGACGTCGCCTTCCTGGACGCGCGTTCCGTCCAGGATCCGCTCGCGCTCCACCACGCCGACGATGAAGCCGGCCAAATCGTATTCGCCGGCGGCGTAGAAAGCCGGCATCTGCGCCGTCTCACCCCCGAGGAGCGCGCACCCGTTCTCCTTGCAGGCGAGTGCTACGCCGCCCACGACTTCGGCCACCACGCCCTCGTCCATCTCACCCGTTCCGAGATAGTCGAGGAAGAAGAGGGGCCGTGCGCCCTGCACGAGGATGTCGTTGACGCAGTGGTTCACCAGGTCCTGGCCCACCGTGTCGTGCCGTCTCGCCTGCGAAGGCGATCTTCAGCTTGGTGCCGACGCCGTCGGCGCTGGAGACCAGCACGGGCTGCGAGAGGCCGTCGGGCACCTGGTAGAGGCCTCCGAACAGGCCCAGCTCGGAGAGCGTGTACCGGTCTCGCGTATCGCCCACGAGGCGCTTCAGGCGCTCCTTGGCGCGCTCGGCCGCGTCGAGATCGACGCCGGCGTCCCGGTAGCTCAGCCCGTGCTCAGACATGGCCGGCGGCCCCCACGTGGGCCTCGAACGCCGTCATCTCGTGGAACTCACGGACCCGCTCCGCCACCTCGTCCGCACCGAGCGTCCGGAAACGGTCCACGCTGAACGCCTCCACCGCGTAGGAGCCCATGGCCGAGCCGTAGACCATGGCGCGGCGAAGATGGTGCGGATCGGTGGACCCCGCCTGGGCGAGGTAGCCGAGGAAGCCCCCGGCGAAGGCGTCTCCCGCCCCGGTCGGGTCGGACAGCTCTTCCAGGGGATAGCCCGGGACGAAGAACACCCAATCGTCGCCGAAGAGGATCGCGCCGTGCTCGCCCTTCTTGACCACCACCACGCCCGGGCCTCGCTCCTGGATCCATCGCGAGGCCTTGAGCAGGTTCGCCTCGTCGGCGAGCTGGCGGGCCTCCGAGTCGTTGATCAGGAGAATATCGACCTGTTCAAGCAAGGAGAGGAGCTGGTCCCGCTTGCCCTCGATCCAGAAGTTCATCGTGTCGCAGGCCACGAGGTCCGGCGCCTCGACGTGTCCGAGCACCTCCTGCTGGAGGTCCGGGTCGATGTTGCCAAGGAAGACGATGCGGGAGCTGCGAAACGCCTCGGGGATCTTGGGGCGGAAGTCACCGAAGACGCCGAGGCGCGTCTCGAGGGTGTCCCGGGAGTTGAGGTCGAAATCGTAGCGACCCGCCCAGAAGAAGCTCTCCCCGGGACGGTGCTCGATTCCGGAGAGGTCCGCGCCCCGCTCTACGAGGAAATCGAGTGCTTCGTTCGGGTAGTCGTCACCGACGACGCCCACGACCCGCACCGGGCTCAGAAGCGAGGCCGCGGCCGTGAAGAAGACGGCCGAGCCGCCCGGGACCCGCTCCGCCTTCCCGAAGGGAGTCTCGACCGAGTCCAGCGCGACACTTCCCACACATAAGATCGACATCGCGTTCGCTTGCTTCGAGGAAGAAGATCTGCTCGTCGGGCTCACGCCGCCTCGTCCTCGGCCCGATCCATCCGGCGTGGCGCCTCGAGGCCCAACACCGTGAGGCCGTTGCGCAAGACGATTCTCACGGCTTCGGCGAGCGCGAGTCGTGCCGAGCGTAGCGCCGGATCGTCCACCAGGACGGCCAATTCGGGGTTGCGGGTGGGGTTGCCGGCGTGGTACCACGAGTTGGCGGCGCCCGCCGTCTGCTCCAGATAGTCGCTCACGACGTGGGGCAGCGCTTGCTCGGCCGCCCTCGCCACGGTAGCCGGAAACTCCGATAGGCGCTTGATGAGCTCTCGCTCCAGGTCGTGGCTCAAGAGGTCGAGGTCTGCGCCGCCCGGCTCCAGGCTGCCCGGCTCCACGCCCGCCTTGGCGAAGATCGAGCACATGCGGGCGTGTGCGTACTGGACCTTGTAGACGGGGTTCTTGTCCGATTGGTCCAGCGCGACGTCCAGGTCGAAGACGAGGTGGGCGTCGGGCTTGCGCATCTGGAAGAAGTAGCGCGCCACGTCGACGCCCACCTCGTCCACGAGCTCCCGAAGCGTGGTGTACGAGCCGGCCCGCTTTGAGAGCTTCACCTCGTCTCCGCCCCGCACCACGGTCACCATCTGGTGGAGCACGTACTCGGGATATCCCTCCGGAAGCCCCAACGCCCGGAGGCCGGCGCGCACCCGTGCGACCGTGCCGTGGTGGTCCGAGCCCTGCACGTTGATGACGCGGTGGAAGCCGCGCTCCCACTTGTCGCGATGGTAGGCCACGTCCGGCAGGAAGTACGTGGGCGTGCCCGCGCTCCGGATCATCACCCGGTCCTTCTGGTCGCCGAACTCGGTGGTCCTCAGCCAGACGGCGCCGTCCCGCTCGTAGACCAGACCGGTCTCCCGGAGCGCGGTTACCGTCGCATCCACCTTCCCGTCCTCGTAGAGAGAGGACTCGAGGAAGTACTCGTCGAAGTGGACGCGGAACGCGTCGAGGTCGCGGTCCTGCTCCTCGCGCAGCGCGCGCACGGCGAAGCGACGCATGACGTCCAGGGCTTCGTCCGAGGCGTCGTCCACGTACCGCTCTCCGACCTCGGCGACCAGCGCGGTGGCCACGTCACGGACATACTCGCCGTGGTAGCCACCTTCCGGGATCTCCGAGGGTCTGCCGAAATGCTCCCGGTAGCGGGCACGCACGCTTTCGGCCAGGCGCTCCATCTGCAGGCCGGCGTCATTGTAATAGAACTCCCGGTGGACCTTCCAGCCCGTCCAGTCGAGCAGCGACGCGATCGCGTCACCCAGGGCGGCCTGGCGACCGTGGCCCAGGTGGAGTGGTCCCGTCGGATTGGCCGAGACGTACTCGACCATCACCCGTGCGCCTCCGCCCGAATCGGAGCGTCCGTACGACTCGTCGAGCGCCAGGATGTCCTCCAGGGCGTTGGCCACGGCGCCGGAGGTCAGTCGGAAGTTCAGAAAACCCGGACCGGCTACCTCGACCGCCGTGACACCCGCGGCCTCGAGCTCCAGGCGATCGGCGATCTCCTCGGCGATCTGTCGGGGTGAGCGCCGCAGTTCTCTTGCCAACGTCATCGCTACGTTGGTCGCGAGATCTCCGTGACTCGGGTCACGTGGCCGTTCGAGATGAACGTCGGCCCGAGCGACCCCCATCTCGGCGAGAACGGCCGCGAGCGCCGCTCGAATGGCATCCTGCGCCACGGCGGTCTCAGGAGTCTCCGGAAGCCGGGGGCTTGGCCGCGCCGGAGGACTTGTCCTTGCCCTCGGACTTCGCGGCCCCGCCGCCGCCCTTCTCGGCGGACGCCTTCTTCTTGTACTCGGCGCTCCGGTAATCCGTGATGTAGAACCCGTCTCCCTTGAAGAGGAACCCCGCTCCTCCCGAGATCTGGCGCCGCGCCTCCTGTCCGCACTCCGGACAGACGGCCACGGGGTCGTCGGTCATCTTCTGGAAGACCTCGAAGGTATGCCCTTCAGGGCAACGATACTCGTACGTGGGCATGAGCTCTCGACACCTGTGTATCCGACTGCGACAGCCGAAAAGCTAACAAGGACGGGAGACTGGAACCACCGGCGCCGGCCGGGCGGGAATCTCGTCGCGGCCGGGTCCTGAATCGAGCGTGCCTACCCGTCGTACGTGCCCCACTCCCCGCGCAGCACGTCGCTGATCTCGCCGAGCGTCGCGGAGGTCTTCACGGCGTCGATGATGGGGGGCATGAGGTTGGCCGTTCCCCGGGCCGCCTGGCGCACCCGCTCGAGTGCCGCTTCGGTGGCGTCGGCGCGCCGGGCCGCCTTGCGGGCGGTGAGCTCGGCGCGCTGCGTGCGCTCCAGCGCCGGGTAGTCCGGATGATCGATCCGTGGCGGGCCCTCGTCGTCCACGTGTGTGTTCACCCCCACGACCGGGCGGGACCCGGACTCCACCTCCATCTGGACCTGGTACGCGGCCTTCTGGATCTCGTCCTGCATGTAGCCGACCGAGCGCGCGGCGCCGCCCGCCTCGTCGATGTGCGTCAGATAGTCCCGGGCGCGGGCCTCGATCTCGTCCGTGAGCGCCTCGACGAACCAGGAGCCGCCCAGCGGGTCGGCCGTCCGGGTCACGCCCGACTCCGACGCCAGAATCTGCTGGGTCCGGAGCGCCACCCTGACCGAGTCCTCGGTGGGCAAGGCCAGCGCCTCGTCGTAGCTGTTGGTGTGTAGAGACTGCGTCCCCCCCAGCACGGCCGCCAGCGCCTGCACCGTGACCCTCACGACGTTGTTCAGCGGCTGCTGCGCGGTCAGCGTCGAGCCGCCCGTCTGCGTATGGAAGCGCAAGCGGCACGAGCGGTCCGACGCACCGTGACGCTTCTTCATGAGGCGGGCCCAGAGTCGGCGGGCCGCACGGAACTTGGCCACCTCCTCCAGGAAGTCGTTGTGCGCGGCGAAGAAGAACGAAAGGCGCGGAGCGAATTCCTCGAGCTCCAGGCCGGCCGCGAGGGCGCGCTCCACGTACTCGAGACCGTTGGCCAGCGTGAACGCCACCTCCTGGGGGGCGGTCGAGCCGGCTTCCCGGATGTGGTAGCCCGAGATGGAGACCGTATTCCAGCGGGGCACCTCCGTGGCGCAGAAGGCCATGATGTCCGAGACGAGGCGCAGGCTGGGCTCGACCGGATAGATGTACGTGCCCCTCGCGACGTACTCCTTCAGGATGTCGTTTTGGACCGTGCCGGAGAGCCGCGCGCGCGGGACGCCCTGCTCGTCTCCCAGCGCCACGTAGCAGGCCAGGAGGATGGCGGCCGTGGCGTTGATCGTCATCGACGTGGACACGTCATCGAGGCGGATGCCCCGGAAGAGCGTGCGCATGTCGTCCAGGGAGTCGATGGCCACGCCCACCCGCCCGACTTCGCCCTGCGCCATCGCGGCGTCGGAGTCGTAGCCCATCTGGGTGGGGAGATCGAACGCGACCGAGAGTCCCGTCTGACCGCCCTCGAGGAGATAGACGAAGCGTCGGTTCGTGTCCTCCGCGGTTCCGAATCCGGCATACTGCCGCATGGTCCAGACGCGACCGCGGTACATGTCGGGGTGGATCCCCCGGGTGAAGGGGTACTCGCCCGGCTCCTCCGCATCCTCGGAGGGCGAGCCGGGACGGTAGACCCGATCGACGGGAATCCCGCTGTCGGTGACGGGTCCGTCCTCGATCCGCTCGTCGGTCATGCCGGGCTCTCTTCGTCGGGGTCGGCCAGCTCCACGAGAATCTGGTCCTTCTCCACCGGCTGGCCTTCCGTGACGTGGATATGGGTGACGACTCCGTGCGAGGACGCCCGGAGCTCGTTCTCCATCTTCATGGCCTCCACGATGATCACGCCCTGCCCTTCCTCGATGGAATCGCCCACGGCCACATCGACCTTCACGACCAGACCCGGCATCGGCGCACGAATCGGCTGTGGGCCCTCCGGACCGGTGCCCGCGCCGGTCATCTCACGGATGGCCCTCGTGCGCTCGTCCACCACCTCGGTGCGATACCGCCGCCCTCCCAGAAGCAGGCTCCATCGGCCACCACCCTCTGCGCGTACGATCATCCGGTACGAGGCGCCGTCGAGGAGGAGCGTACGTACGTCCGTGCCCTCGACCGTCGCCAGGTCGGCGTGGACCGTGGTGCCGTCGACTCGTACCCCTTCGGCGTCCAACTCCACCTGGACCGTGCGTCCGGCCACGGTGACGTGATAGAGCATCAGCCGCTCCTGGCGGTAAAGCGCACGACGGTCTCGACGTGCGGCGTCTGGGGAAAAAGGTCGAAGGCGCGCATCGCGGCCAGCTCGTATGCCGGAGCCAGCCGTGCGGCGTCCCGGGCCAGCGTGGCGGGGTCGCAGCTGACGTAGACGAGGTGACCCACGGGGCGCTCGATCAGGAGCGGCGGGATCGACTCGTGCAGCCCGGCGCGCGGAGGGTTGAGCAGGACCAGATCGGCCGGCAGGGTCTCGGCGAGGTGCTCTTCCACCGGGCCCTGGACGATCCCAAGCCCCTTCGGAGCCTCATGACGGGCCGCGGCGCATGCTTCTTCGTCCAGCTCGATCCCCGTGACCGTCCATCCGCGTCGAGCCAGCTCGCGACCGTAGAACCCGACACCACAGTAGCCATCGACCGCCCGCCCCGCGTCGCTTCCCGCGAGCTCGATCACGTGGTCGCGCAAGAGATCGGAGGCCTCCCGGTTCACCTGGAGGAACGCGCCCGCCCCTATGGGCAGGGTCTCGCCGCCCCAGAGCTCCTCCACGTCCTCGCCGGCGACGCGGTGCGCACGGGTCTCGTCGTCGGGTCGGTGCCAGATGCCCGCCACCAGGTCGAGGGGGGAGATCTCGGCCGCGTCCCAGCCCGATCCACCTCCCTCGACGAGAAGCGAGACACCACCCGCCGCCCCTCTCAGCGTCAAGCGGAGGCGCCCTCCGGACGGCAGGTGTCGGGCCCCCGGGCCCCAGGCCGTGCGCAGGCCGGTCCACGCGCGCATGATCGGCGCTTCGGCGAGGAGACATTCGCCGCGTACGTCGATCACCCGCGCGGGCTCGTGAAGCTCGTGGAAGCCGGCCACGACCCGTCCGCCACGAAGGCGGCGGAGCGTGAACGTCAACCGATTCCGGTAGTGGAGGGGGCTGGGCGAAGCGGATACCTCGGGCTCGTCCACCACGACGTGACCGATGCGACGGAGCGCGTCCGCCACGAAGCGCCCCTTCCAGCGAAGCTGCTCGGTGTACGCGAGGTGCTGCAGGGCGCAGCCCCCGCACCGGTCGTAGAGCGGACAGGGGGGATCCACCCGTTCGGGCGCGGGATGCAGCACCTCTTCGAGTCGGCCCTGCGCCCAGCGGCGGTGGCGGTGGGCGACCTGGATCCGGATGTCGTCGCCCGGCGCGGTACGGTGCACGAACGCCACCGGACCGTCCGGAAGGTCGGCGACTCCGGCTCCGCTCGAGGCGAGAGCACGGACGTGGACGACGGCGCGCTCACTCGGCCCCGGGTGCGGCCCTGCCCCGCTCATGTCAGCGTCCCCGCCAGGGTCGGGCGCCGCGACGCCAGGCGGTCATCCCGGGGCCGCCGGAGTCGGTCGGGCCCGCCACGCGCGGGGTGCGGTGGCGCTGTCGGTCATCCTCCTCCATGAGGGCCGCCGCCAGAGCGGCCGCCAGGAGTTGGTCCTCGGGTACGTCCCCATCGAGGATCTCGGAGTGCTCCTCGAGATACCGGATGCTGAGCGAGCCGGCCCGGAAGTCGGGCTCGTCCATGATGCGCCGGTGGAGCGGCGCGCTGGTCTCCACCCCTCCCACCACGAGCTCGTCGAGGGCGCGGGCCATCCGGGCGATGGCCGCTTCCCTGCCGGGTGCGTGCACGACGAGCTTGGCCAGGAGCGGATCGTAGTGGAGCGAGACCTCGAAGCCTTCCTGAATCCCGCCGTCCCACCGCACTCCCGGCCCCGCGGGCACCTGGAGGTGCGTGATCTTGCCGCCGGACGGGAGGAAGCCGTTGAGCGGGTCCTCCGACGTGATCCGGCACTCGATGGCGTGCCCCGTGAACGTGACGTCGTCCTGGGTGAAGGAGAGCGCCTCTCCGCTCGCAACGCGGAGCTGCCAGGCGACGAGGTCGAGACCCGTGACGAGCTCGGTGACCGGGTGTTCCACCTGGAGGCGTGTGTTCATCTCCAGGAAGAAGAACTCGCCGTCCTCGTAGAGGAACTCCACGGTCCCTGCTCCGACGTAGTCCACGGCCCGTGCGGCGCGGACCGCCGTCCCCCCCATCTCTTGGCGCGTGCGGTCATCGAGCACCACGGAAGGAGCTTCCTCGACGAGCTTCTGGTGGCGGCGCTGGATCGAGCATTCACGCTCGCCCAGGTGGACCACGTTCCCGTGACCGTCTCCCAGGATCTGGATCTCGACGTGTCGAGGACGGGTCAGGAAGCGCTCGAGGTAGACCGCCCCGTCTCCGAACGCGCCGAGAGCCTCACGCTGGGCTGCCGAAAAGGCCTTCGGTAGCTCGTCGGGGCTCTCCACGACCCGCATTCCTTTGCCCCCGCCCCCCGCCACCGCCTTGAGCAGCACCGGGAAGCCGAGCTCGCGCGCGGCCTCGGCCGCCTCGTCCGGGTCGGTGAGCGGCTCCGTGAGACCGGGTACGATCGGAACGCCCGCGGCCTGCATGCGCCGCCGCGCCTCGGTCTTGTCGCCCATGGCCGCGATCGTGTCGGCCGTCGGGCCGACGAAGACGAGCCCGGCCTCGGCAACCGCCCGGGCGAAGGGCGCCCGCTCGGACAGGAAGCCGTAGCCGGGGTGTATGGCGTCGGCGCCGGAGCGCCGGGCCACGTCCAGAAGACGGTCGATTCGGAGGTAGCTCTCGGCCGACGGGGCCGGGCCGATGGGAAATGCGGCGTCGGCCGCCAGGACGTGAGGTGCGCACCGGTCCGGCTCCGAGTACACCGCGACGGTTCGGATGCCGAGCTCCCGGGCCGCGCGAACGACACGTACCGCGATCTCGCCGCGGTTGGCGATGAGCAGGGATCGGATCACGGGCTAGCAGGTCCGGCGGGGGCTGGAAGGCGCATGTTGAACCCCCTGGGCGGTGGCCACGACGCCACGGCCTGGGGCGGCCCGAAGTTAGAGAGCCCCGTCGGAGGGGGAAAGCCCGGCCGAGCGAAGGGGGCGCGGACCGCACGGACCGCGCCCCCCGCGTCGTTCGGAGGTCGGGAGGCCGGCTCAGTCGGGCGCGCGACGCCCAGAGACGTTCATCGTCTTGCCTTTGCGCAGGATCCGGAACGTGATGGTCTCCTTCGAATCGTAGCTGCGCAGGATCCGGCGCACCTGGTCGGGCGAGGTCGCCTCCCGGGCGCCGATCTGGAGGATCACGTCGCCGGCCTGGAGGCCGATCGGAGAGTCCTCGCGCACGTCGCTCACGAGCACGCCCTTGTCCGTTCCGAAGTAGCTCGCCAGACCCGGGTTCAGTGCCACGAGTTGCACGCCTCCCACGCAATCGTCACTGAAGAGGCCGAATCCCGCGTCGCCGCCTCCCGGGCAGCGGTCCGCCGGGTCGAATCTGTTCAGCCGGAGCGCGAGCGCACTCCGAGTGGAATCGGGCTTCCATCCTCTCAGAAACGCGCGGGGCGCCGCCCCGGAGTCGCCGAGGATGCGGATCTCACCCCCGCGGGGCTGGAGGAAGCGGTACTCGTGGAGGCGCGGCGCAAGGGCGCGCAGGCTGTCTCGAAGCGGACCCGCCAGGCTGTCCTGGAGGTGGCCCATCCGGCTCTGAAGCTCGTGCATCCGGCGGCGGAGCGTGCTGTCGGAGTACACCACCCACCCCATGCGGTCGGCGACGTCCGCGGTCTCCACCGTGGTAGTGTGAACGGTGCCGTCCCTCAGGTACGTCACGGGGACTTTTTCGTCGGGGTCGAGCTCGCGGGAGATCGCCAGAAGCCGCTGTACGGGAACGGACCCGTCCAGGTCGAGGTCGCGTTCGGCGTCGCCGCTCAGCGGAGCCAGGAGGCTCTTGCCGTCGAGTCGGGTGATGATGTCACCCTCGCGGATTCCGGCTTTGTCGGCCGGGCCGCCGTCCAGCACGCTCTGGACGCGGG
Source organism: uncultured Gemmatimonadales bacterium (assembly GCA_963751265.1). Taxonomy (GTDB): domain Bacteria; phylum Gemmatimonadota; class Gemmatimonadetes; order Longimicrobiales; family Gaopeijiaceae; genus SZUA-318. The sequence continues at coordinate 33,607 of CAVVTU010000028.1, forward strand.
CGCCCTTCGCGTCGTCCTCGGCTCCTTGGCGCCCGTTCACCGTGATGCCGAGCCGGACGTGACCAGGTCGGGCCGGCATGGCCATCGTCAGAGCGTTGGGCGAGGGATGACGCAAGCACGTGCAGTTCTCGATCTCCTTGCCGTTCCGATCCACGCATCGGCAATCCTCGCGGCTCCGCAGATCCTGGGCGCGGAGGGGTGCCACGAGCGTGGTGGCGGCCATCGTACCGACGGCCAGGATCCGGACCACGGCGCCGCACGGCGGGCGCCCACGCATCATCTTCATCGACCTCTCCTCCGTGGTGGTGCACCGGCCCGAGGGTCGGGCCGACTTCCGTTCCCTGCACCCGAATGGGATGCGGAGAGCCCGATGTCGGGTTGTCCGGAGGGAGCCTCAGAGCGGCAGGTTGCCGTGCTTCTTGCTGGGGTTCTCGTCCCGCTTGTTGCGGAGCATGTCGAGAGCGGAGATGAGGCGCGGACGGGTCTCGCGCGGATCGATCACGTCGTCGACGTAGCCGCGGGCCGCCGCGATGTACGGGTTCGCGAACCGGTCGCGGTACTCGTTGATTCGGGCGTCCGTCGCGGCCTGGGCGTCCTCGGAGCCGGCGATCTCGCGCTTGAAGAGGATCTCCACCGCGCCCTTCGGTCCCATCACGGCGATCTCGGCCTGCGGCCACGCAAGGTTGACGTCACCCCGGATGTGCTTGGAGTTCATGACGTCGTATGCGCCCCCGTAGGCCTTACGCGTGATCACCGTCACCTTGGGCACCGTGGCTTCGCTGAAGGCGTAGAGGAGCTTCGCACCGTGCCGGATGATACCGCCGTGCTCCTGCGCGACACCCGGTAGGAAGCCCGGCACGTCCTCGAAGACCACCAGCGGGATGTTGAAGGCGTCGCAGAACCGGACGAAGCGGGCGCCCTTGTCGGAGGCATCGATGTCCAGCACGCCCGCGAGCACGGCGGGTTGGTTGGCGACGATGCCCACCACGTGGCCTCCTAGATGGGCGAAGCCGACGAGGATGTTTTCAGCGAAGCGGGCGTGCACCTCGTAGAACCGGCCACCGTCCATGACCGCGTGGATGACATCACGCATGTCATAGGGGCGGTTTGCGTTATCGGGAACGAGCTCAAGTAATTTCTCTTCCTGGCGGTCGTGCGGGTCGGTGCCGTTTCGACCCGGGGGAAGCTCGGTGTTGTTCTGGGGGATGAAGTGGAACAGCTCCCGCACGGCAGCGAGGCACTCAGGCTCGGAGTCGTAGGCGAAGTGCGCCACTCCCGACTTCGACGCATGCACGTCGGCGCCGCCCAGGCCCTCCATGTCGATGTCCTCGTGGGTCACGGTCTTCACCACGTTCGGGCCGGTGACGAACATGAAGCTCGTCCCGCGCACCATGTAGATGAAGTCGGTGATGGCCGGGGAGTAGACCGCTCCCCCCGCGCACGGGCCGAGGACGACGCTGATCTGCGGAATGACCCCGGAGGCGAGTGTGTTGCGGAGGAAGATGTCGGCATAGCCGCCCAGACTCACCACACCTTCCTGGATACGCGCTCCGCCGGAGTCGTTCAGGCCGACGATCGGCGCGCCGTTCTTGAGGGCCATCTCCTGGAGCTTGACGATCTTCTCTGCGTGGGCCTCGGACAACGAGCCCCCGAAGACCGTGAAGTCCTGAGAGAAGACGTAGACGAGGCGCCCGTGGATGGTTCCGTAGCCGGTCACGACCCCGTCGCCCAGGATCTTCTGGTCCTCCAACCCGAAATCCGTCGAACGATGAGTCACGAACCGGTCGAGCTCGACGAACGTCCCCTCGTCCAGCAGGAGGTCGATTCGCTCGCGGGCCGAGAGCTTGCCCCGTTCGTGCTGGGCCTGCACCCGCTCCGGTCCCCCGCCCTGCTCCGAAGCGCGTCGGAGCTCCTCCAGGGTCTTCAGCTTGTCGTGGATCGACATGCTCCGTCGGCCTCGTCGCTCGAGTGCGTTGATGTCGGCTGGGTTCAGCCTACGGGTACGAGGGTGCCGTGGTCCAGTCGTACGACGTGGGTGCGTCGCACGAGTTGTCCGTCCTGGACGGAGAACACTCCGGTGGCGCCCTGGAGATTCTGCAGGTGGGCGATGGCGCGCCCGACCTCGGCGGGTGTGCGTGCACCGTCCTGAACCGCGCTCAAGAGGACCAGGGCCGCGTCGTATCCCAGCGCCGGCACCGGGCTCACGAGCGATCGCTGGAAGTGGCTCTCGTACGCCTCCCGGAACCGGGCGTAGCCCGGCGAGCCGGGCCCCGCATCCACGGCGGCCGTGGCCACCACACCCGTCGTGTGCCGCTGGTCGACCGATTTCAGGACCTGGGGATCCGTCCAGCCGTCCGTGCCCATCACCTGGATCGCCAGGGTGTCGAGGCCGTTGAACGTCACCTGGGGCGCGAGATATTCAATGTCCTCGGCGGGGACCGGTAGGAAGAGCGCCACCGGAGAGAGGTCTTCGACGTGAAGGGTGTCGTCGGGACCGAGGTTCAGCGCGGCGATCTCGCTTTGCCGCAGGGAGTCCCTCGCGGCGAGGATCTGCGGCCCGAAGGAGGTCGAGCCCACGTCGTACGAGAAGGTCCCCACCACCGGGAGGCCGAGCGACTGGGCGGCGGCCGTGAAGGCGGCGGCCTCTGAAACGGACTCGGGAATCCGGGAATGGATGATGGCGACGCGCTGGATGCCGGCCTTCACGGCGTACTCGGCCATTTCCGCGGCCGCGGTGGGGTCCGCCCCGGCCAGCGAATAGACGCCCGGGGGCGCGGTGGTGCCCAGCCGTGCCGTAGGCGAGACGAGCGGGAAGGTGTCCGTGCGGCTACCGGCCGCCGCCATGAGGACGCGGTCTTCCAGGAACCCCACGGCACCGACCAGCCCCGCGCCCTCGACCTCCTGGATGGTCGAGGCCGCGACCGTCGGATCGCCCTGGTCGTCCCGAGCGTCCGTCTCCACGGGAATCCCCTGCTGGCGAGAGGACGCGACGGCCACCTCGACACCCTCGGCCACGAGTGCGCCGAATGCGCTCATTCTGGGGGAGCCGGTGGTCGGCAGGAAGGTGCCGAGCTTCACCGCCGACGGACTCACGCCCTCCGGAAGCTCTCCTCGAGCTACCGACGCGGCAGTCACGGAGTCGGGGCCCGTCGCCCCGGCTGCGAGCGCCATGCGGGCGTACTCCCGGGCCTGGTCGGCGGCCCCACGCTGCAGCAGCAGGAGTCCGTAACGGGTTGCGACGATCGGCGCCAGAGGTGAGCTCCGGGGGAGCTCGGCGATGATCGGCTTCAGGACGCTCTCCCCGAGATCACCCGCCAAGCTGCGCGCCATCGCCCTGGCCTGCTCCAGGGTGGCTGCGGGCGTGCTGGGCCCGATCGCCAGCAGGCGCTCGAGGGCGGCCCGTCCGTTACCGAGGCTGTCCTGCGCCTCGGCCTGTAACAGGCGAACGTCTCCGGCGCGAGGGTCTTCCGAGGGGAGAAGTCCCGCATAACGCCCGGCGGCACTGTCGGCTTCCGCGAAGGCCCGACTCTGCAGCGCCGCGCGGGCCTCGAGCAACAGGGCCCGTCCCGAGACCGGAGCGGACGGGAACGAGGACACGATCTCGCGAGCCGTGCGCAGGGCTTCGCCGGCGCGGCCGGCCTGGAGCGCCACCCGAGCATCGCGGTACATCTCTGCTGCCTGCGCTTCCCGAGCCGGAGAGATCTCGCCGGGCTGTACGACGGGCTCCGGGAGCCGAGGGCCCGGAGTGGCTCTGGACGGCGAGGGCGGGCCCGCGCACCCGACCGCGCCCACCGACACGAGAAACACGCTGAAAAGGAAGCGCCCGAACGCACGGTGCGTTCGGGCGATCCAGGTCGACTCCATCATCGGCTCACAGTCGGCTCACGAGGCTCAGGCGTCCTTCTCCTCGTCGTCCTCCGCCTCCGCCTCTACCGCATCGTCGGCGTGTTCCGCCTCGGCCTCGGCCTTCGGGGCTTCGTCCTCCGCCACGGCGTCTTCGGCGTCCTCCTCGACTTCGGTGGTCTCCTCGGCGGCGGCCTCGGCAACGGGAGCCGCTTCAGCCTCCTCGGCTTCCGCTTCAGCCTCGACCTCTTCGGCCTCCTCGGCTTCCGCTTCGGCCTCGACCTCTTCGGCCACCTCGGCTTCCGCTTCGGCCTCGACCTCGGACGTCGCTTCCTCTGTGGCCGCTTCGTCCGTTTCCGTGGGCGCCTCGGCAGCCTCGCCGTCCTCTGCCTCCGCGCTTCCACGAGCCGCGTCGATGACTTCCTGCGCCTTACGCTCCGGCTTGCTCGTCACCTCGAGCACAATGCGGCGGTTGACCGCGTCCGACTCGAGCACGCGGAGATCCACGGGGTCTCCGGGCCCGTAGTACTCTTCGATCCGATTCGGGTCGTCGATCCCGCAATGGGACACGGGAACGAAGCCTTCGATGTCGTCGCCCAGGTCGACCACCACGCCCTTGTCCTGCACCCGCACGACCTTGCCGTCGCTCTCCACCCCGGGGGCGAAGCGCTCGGAGATGCCGGGCCACGGATCGTCCTGCAGCTGCTTGATTCCCAGGGAGATCCGCTTGTTCTCCGCGTCCACGTCCAGGACCATGACCTCGACCTCCTGGCCCTTCTGGACGACCTCGGAGGGGTGCTCGACCCGCTTCGTCCAGCTCATGTCGGAGACGTGCACCAGGCCGTCGATGCCGGGCTCGATCTCCACGAAGGCGCCGAACGACGTCAGGTTGCGCACCATCGCCGGTGCAGCTTGGTGCCGGTCGGGTACTTCACCGGCAGCGCGAGCCACGGATCCTCCTCGATCTGCTTCATGCCGAGGGAGATCTTCTCGTCGTCGGGGTCCACCTTCAGGACCACCGCTTCGATCTCCTCGCCGATGGAGACGACCTTCGAGGGGTGCCGGACGTTGCGCGTCCAGCTCATCTCGGAGATGTGCACCAGGCCCTCGACGCCCTTCTCCAGCTCCACGAACGCGCCGTAGTTGGTGATCGACACCACCTTGCCGCGGACGCGGGAGCCGACCGGGTACTTCTTGTCGATGTCCGTCCACGGGTACGGCAGGAGCTGCTTGAGCCCGAGCGAGATGCGCTCGCGGTTCCAGTCGATGTCGAGGACCTTCACGTCCAGCGACTGGCCGATCTCCACGACCTCGGACGGATGGCCCACGCGGCCCCACGACATGTCGGTGATGTGGAGCAGGCCGTCGAGCCCGCCCAGGTCGATGAAGGCGCCGAAGTCCGTGATGTTCTTCACCACGCCCTCGCGCACCTGACCGACCAGGAGCTCCTTGACCAGCGTCTCGCGCTTCTTCTCGCGCTCGGCCTCCAGGATCACCCGGCGCGACACCACGATGTTCCGCCGCCGCTTGTTCAGCTTGATGATCTTGAACTGGTACACCTCGCCGATGAGGTCCTCGATGTTCGGGACCCGGCGCAGCGCGATCTGCGACCCGGGCAGGAAGGCGTCGACACCCATGAGGTCGACGGTCACGCCGCCCTTGATCTTGCGGACGAGTGTGCCCTTCACCGGCCGGTCGGCGTCGTAGGCCTCGCGGATCTTCTCCCACACGCGGAGGAAGTCGGCCTTCTTCTTGGAGAGGACGACCACGCCGTCGTCGTCCTCGAGGCTCTCGAGCAGGACCTCGACCTCTTCACCCGGCTCGGGCGGCTCCTTGAACTCGTCGAGCGGGACCGAGCCCTCGCTCTTGAAGCCGAACTCGAGGATGACCGACGCTTCGGTGACCCGCAGGACCTTGGCGTTGACGATCTCGCCCTCGCGGATGTCCTGGAAGTCCTCGGAGAAGTCCGAGAGCATCGCCTCGAAGTCCTCCCGGGAGGTGTCGAGCGGCTCCTCGCCGTACGGGTCGTGGAAGAGCTCGGGCGAGATGCCCTCCGGCAGGATCGGCGCCTCTTCCTCTTCCTCGTCGTCGTCGTCGGGTCCGGCGTCGGTGATGACCTCGCCGGTCAGCGCATCGATCGCGACGCCCTCCTCGTCGTCGTCCGCGGCGGAATCTTCCGTCGTCGGCTCGGTGGGGGGCTCCTTTTCAGGCGCAGTCTCGGCGATCGCCTCCGGGGTCTCGGTGGCGTCGGGGGTGGGGGTCGGGTTCTCAGTCATGGGTTCGCTCCCGGCGCGGATGCGCGGGGCTGGTGCCGGGTTCCGGGGACGGAACGTCCGGGTCTGGGTGAAATGGAAGAAAGGCCGGGGGGAGCGCTCTACGCGCCGTCCTCCCGGGCCTTTCGGCGAATGCGACCACGAGCCCGCCGAAGGCGGGCCCGAGACATGTGAAGTTATGGGGGGCTCATAGCCTCGTCAACCGGCGGACACGAGCCACCACGGCCTCCACTTGCTCGTCGAACGAGAGGGTCGTGGTGTCCAGCACGAACGCGTCCTGGGGCTTCCTCAGCGGTGAGAGTCGCCGTTCGGAGTCGGCTCGGTCCCGTCGGTCGAGACGATGGGCCGCTTCCCGCACGTCCGCATCCGTCGGATTCGCATGCGTTTCCAGGAGCCGGCGGCGGGCTCGCTCCGTCAGGTCCGCCGAGAGGTAGACCTTCACTTCCGCGTCCGGGAAGACGACGGTCCCCATGTCCCTGCCGTCGGCCACCAGCCCGCCGCGCCGGCCTACTTCGCGCTGCAGGTCGAGCAGGTGCGCGCGCACCGCCGGCAGCTTCGCCAGGCGAGAGCTGTGGACGGTGATTCGCTCGGAGCGGATCTCCGGGCCCAGGGGGCGATCGCCCAGATAGACGTCGTAGTCCGTCTCAGCCGGCCGCATACCGACCCCGAGGGTCCGAAGATCGCCTTCGCCGAGGTCCTCCCACCGGTCCGGCTCGATACCTGCCTCGAGGAGCCCGTAGGCCAGCGCCCGGTACAGGGCCCCCGAGTCGAGGTGCCGGAAGCCCAGGCGTCTGGCGACCTCCCGCGCCGTGGTAGTCTTTCCGGACCCCGCGGGCCCGTCCAGCGTCACGACGGGGGCCGGACGGGCCGGAGCATCGGAGCCGCTCACGTCGACACCTGGCCGAGCAGGTCCCAGAAGCCCGGGAAGCTCACGGAGGCGGCGCCGGGATCGTCCACCGTGACGTCGTTGGCCGGTACGGCGCCGAGCACACCGAATGCCATGGCGATGCGGTGGTCACCGTGCGTTCGGATCGTGCCCGAGAGTGGACCGTCCGACCCACGGACGACCAGGCCGTCGTCGAGCTCTTCGGCGTCCGCGCCGACCGCACGCAGGTTATCGACGACGGCGGTGATCCGGTCCGACTCCTTGTGGCGCAGGTCCTCGGCTCCCGTGATGCGAGTCACGCCCTCGGCTCGTGTGGCGAGGATCGCGATGAGAGGGACCTCGTCGATGAGCCCCGGGATCTCCTCGGCGCCGATGTCCGTGGCCCGCAGCCGGCCGCCGTCCGCAACCAGGGTTCCGGCCGGCTCCTCGGCCTGTGCGGGCGTGTCCACCGAGACGTCGAGTCGGGCGCCCATACGCACCATGACGTCGAGGAACGCGGTGCGGCTCGGGTTCAGGCCCACACCTGCGATCTCGAGGGGCTCGATCGATCCGCCGAGGACGGCCAGCGTGAGGAAGAAGGCGGCGGAGGAAATGTCACCCGGGACCCGGAAATCGAGCGGATCCAGGCGGTCTGGAGGCTCTGCGAGCTCGATTCGCCATCCCCCCTCCACCGCCCCGGAGCGCACGGGGGCGCCGACCTGGCTCAGCATCCTCTCGGTATGGTCCCGGGAGCGGCGTGGCTCCGTGACGGACACCGGCGCCCCGCCCGTGAGACCGGCCAGCAGGATCGAGCTCTTGACCTGGGCGCTGGCCACGGGGCTCTGCCAGTCGAGACGGCGCAGCGGGCGTGCGCCCTGGACCTCGAGAGGGAGGCACCCGGATGCACCGAGCTCGTGGAAGCGCGCGCCCATCGACGTGAGCGGCTCGGTCACGCGACGCATGGGGCGGCGGCTCAGCGATGGGTCACCGGACACGGTGGCCCTCAGGCCGCTGCCCGCGAGGACTCCGAGAAGGAGGCGGGTGCCGGTGCCGCTGTTGCCCAGATCGAGCGGTCCGTCGGGGGCTCGGAGGCCATGGAGGCCGGCCCCGCGCACCCGGATCTCCGTGCCGTCCACGGGTAGGTCCGGTAGGTCCGCGCCCAGCGCGCGCAGCGCGCCGGCCGTCGAATCGGCGTCGCCGCCCCAGAGGAGCCCGGAGAGGCGGCTGACCCCGTCGGCCAGCGCGGAAAGGATGAGCGCGCGCTGGGTCAGCGACTTGTCTCCCGGGACTTCGATCCTCACGTCCGACTTCTCCATGAACGGGTCTGTCTCATACGCTCCGCGATCGTGTCGACGTCTGCGACGTCCACGAGCCGGGCCAACGTCTCGGCCTCGGCGGCCAGTGCGCGGAGGCTTCTCGCCAGCTCGGGCGACGCGTAGCCGAGAATGTCACGCCAGATGGACGGATTGCTCGCCGCGAGCCGCGTGGCTTCGCGTCCGCCCGGACCGAGCTTCTCGGGGGTGACGCCGGCGTCGGACAGCACCCGCGCCAGCGCATTCGCGGCGAGCTGGGGTAAGTGGCTCACCAGTGCCATGAGGCGATCGTGCTCGTCTGCGGCGAGGCGGGCGGGCCGTGCGCCCAGCCCCCTCCAGAGCTCGGCGATCCGTTCGGCGGCGGGATCCGCTTCGGCGTCCGCGACCAGCCAGATGCGAGCATCGTGATACAGATCCTCGCGTGACGCCTGGAATCCCGAGGCTTCGGTGCCTGCCATGGGATGACAACCGACCCACCGCGACGTCAGCCCCGAGGCCCGGGCCGCCGCCTGCACCGGTGCCTTGAGGCTCGCCACGTCCGACACGACCGTTTCGGTCCCGCATGCGTCGGAGAGTTCCCGGGTGAGGACGCAGACCGCTTCGAGGGGCGCCGCCAGGATCACGAGGTCGGCCCCATCCACGGCTGCGTCCAGCGTATCCGGGGCGCGGTGGACGGCACCGGCCTCGACGGCCTGGCGTCGCTCCTCCGCGTTCGGAGACCAGCCGACGGGAGGACGGCCCGCGCGGGCGAGCGCCCGTGCCAGTGACCCTCCCATGACGCCGAGGCCCACCACCGCCACGGCGGTGAATGGTCCGGCGCCCTCAGGCCGCGCGGGGGCCGATGGCATAGACGAGGGGGATACGCGACAGCAGTGCGTCGTTGCCCACCGCCGCCATGAAGAGGGTCTCTCGCTCGCGATGGTCCCGGAGATCCAGGAACGGCACGTCGAGACGCACGAGGCCCCGGATCGGTCCCCGCGTTCGCGGACTCAGGAGGGTCGCCTCGACCGAGCCCCCGAAGGTGGCCTCCGCGAGCTCCCGGGCCCGCCACCGGGCCGCGTGGACCTCCCACCGTTTCAGGCGCTCTTCGCGCGTAAGGTCGTCGAGGAGACTCGTCGGGTGTGGCGGCTCCGGGTCGAGCCCCGCCGGACGCCCGGGAAACGGCCCGCTCATCGCCCGGCCGTAGCGTCCGCCCGCGCATCGGCCTCGAGCGAGGCGGGCTCGTCGGAGAACGGTACCTCCACCACCAGACCGTCGTACGCGACCTTCGCGGAGGGGTGCAGGGCGCGCGCTTCCCGTTCGAGCGGGCTCGGATCGTCCGAGTAGCGCGCCGACAGGTGGGTCAGCAGGACCGACGCCACGCCGGCATCCCGGGCGACCTCGGCGGCTTCGGTGGCCGTGCTGTGGAACGTATCCCGCGCCCGGTCGGCTTCCTCGGCGCCGAAGGTGGCCTCGTGAATGAGGAGATCCGCACCCCGAGCGCGCTCCACTACCGAGCGACAGGGTCGAGTATCACCTGTGTAGACCACCAGCCTGCCGGGGCGCGGCGGGCCGACGACCTCCCGGGCCTCGATCACCCGGCCCTCGACCTCGACGGCTTCGCCGCGGTGAAGTTGCCCGAAGAGAGGGCCTTCCGGCACCCCGAGAGAGCGAGCTCGATCCACGTCGAACCGACCCAGCCGGACGTCTTCGACCAGTGCCCATCCGACGGCGGGTGTCCCGTGAACCACCTCGAACGCTTCGATTCCGTAGCCCTCCCCACAGTAGCGGAATCCGGGGGAGGCCTCTTCCACCTCGACCGGGAAGTGGAGCCGGTCCACGCCGAGACCCACGGCCGTCTGGAGCGTCCGCGTCGAGCCCAGAGGTCCGAAGATCCGGATGGGATCGGTCCGTCCCTGAAGGGCCAACGTTCGGAGCAGGCCCGTGATGCCGAGAAAGTGGTCGGCGTGGAGGTGGGTCACGAAGATCACGCTGACATTGAACCCCGTCCCGTAGCGCATCATCTGCCGCTGCGTGCCTTCCCCACAGTCGAACAGCATCAGGTCGCCCTCTCGCTGGACAGCGATGCCGGTGACGTTGCGCCCCACGGTGGGACGGGAGGCGGCGGTTCCGAGGATGGTGAGGCGGATCATTGGGTACGTTGCGTAGCGTGACGGATTCTGCGGGACCGGCGGAGCTCCACATGTGGTGCTCGCCGGCCAAAGTAGCCCACGCGGGCCCGACGACCAAGCGACTTCGGCCGGGGCCTTACCAGACTCTGAACTGGATCCTGAGCGTCCGGCCCGGCTGGGGAAGCCCACACTGATCGAAGACGACCGCATCCGTCACGTTCCGCATCTCGATGGAAGCGTCGACGTTGCCCGGAACACCGGCTCCGGCGTGCCGGAAAATTCGTCGCAGGGACAGATCGCCCGTGCGGCTCGACGCCAGCGGCTGCAGGCCTCCGATCTCGGGATTCTCACAGCGTTGTAGACCCACGTATCGGAGTGTTCCGGCGGCGCGTACACCGGCCCCGACGGGAAGCTCCAGACCCAGGCGACCTATCGTTCGGGGCTCGTACTCGAGATCGACGTGCTGACCCGAGGCGTCGACGCCGTGGACGGACTGGAGGGTGAGATCTCCGGAGAAGGTCACGCTTCCGAGGGCGCCGGCCGCCAGAAGCTCGAGGCCCGTGCCGAGGACCTGGTCCTGGTTGATGCGCTTGTACTTCTTCTCGCCGTCGGCCGTCGTGATGGAGGTGCGCACGATCCCGTCGGAGAGACGGTGGTGGAATGCGACGGCCTGGAGCTCGGATTCACCGCTACGCAGCGTGAGGCCACCCTCCATTCCCACGAGCACCTCGGGGCGAAGCCCGGGATTGGGCTCGAAACGTCCCAGAGCCCCGGAATAGAGCTCTCGGAGCGACGGGAAACGGGCGCGACGGCTGATGCCACCGTGGATGGCCAACCCCCCGCGCACGAGCGAGGTGAATCCCATTCGGGCGCCGTAGTCCCAGAGCGTTCCGAGCGGCGGCTTGTCGCTGCTCACCGGGGTGTCGGAGCCATCCATGGCGACTCCGAGCGTGACCCGAGTGGAGCGCAGGGGGCCCACCCGCCACTCTGCTTCGGTGCCCAGGCTCCAGAGCCGCTGGCGATAGGAGCCCCGCTCGGACGGATCGAGGACCTCTTTGTGGGCGACGTCGGCGAAGGTGAAGGCGGCACGCAGGTCCCGCGCGGCGCCGAGCGTGTGCTCCCCGAGCAGCCTGAGCGTCAGGGTACGGTCATGATCGGTCTCGCCCCCCACCACCGTCTGGTATGCCTCGGTCGCGAACTCGTCGATCCGGGTGTGCCCGAGATCGATTCCCAGGCTCGCCTCGATATCACCTGTCCCGAAGCGGGTGGCGCGGGATCCCGTGCCACCGGAGAACGCGGTGACCAGCCTTCGCTGCACGGGATATCTCCAGAGCCGGGGCGCATCCTGATGGGCCTCCGGAGGGACGCCCCGTTCGACGTCGAACGCCGAGGTCGAGACCGCCGCCCACGTGCCGGCATCCGCGCGGTAGCGGGCGGTGAAGAAGCCGTCGACGCGTCGGGCGTCGCTGTTGAGTCGTCGGTCGGGCGTGGCCGAGAGGTACTGCGGGCGGATGCTCGCGGCGGAAGCGGCCGCACCCGCCAGGGCGAGGTCGTTTCTCTTCTGCAACCCGGCCCCGGCGCGGATCACCCACTCGCTGTCGGATCCGGCGACGACGCTTCCGCCGGTGGCCGACACGTTGGTGGCGCCCGTGTGGTCGAGAGACATGCCCACCGATACGGGCTCGACCCGTCCCGTGCGCCCGTCCGTCCGGTGGAGGTCCACCTCCACCACGCCGCCGAGCGTGTTGGGTCCGTAGAGCACCGACGGCAGGCCTCTCGTGAGCGTAACGCTGCGAGCCGCCGTGAGCGGGATGATGGACAGATCGGTCCGGTGGTCCCAGCCCAGCGTCAGGGGGACGCCGTCGACGATGACGGCGATCTGGCGGTCTTCGGAGCCGCGAAGCGCCGGCTGGGACTCTCCCCGGCTGTTGGCTCGAATCTGGATGAGCGGCATCGCACGGAGTACGTCCTCCATCGTGGGCGCAGGCACATGGCTCAAAGAGTCCATGGTCACGGCGACTGCGCTGGATCCGGTCGTGGTCAGCGCGGGCTGCGCGACCCGGACGATCACTCCCTCGAGGAGATATCCGGGGGCGATTCGGGTGGAGTCGGTATGGGTGGAGTCAACCACGTCCTGGGCGAGCACGCCTTCGGGCGCGAGGACGAGGCCGACGACGGCCAGGAGCGAAGAAAAACGAATGAGCATGGTTCTGGTTCGCGTCCGGAGATGGATGGGCTTGCCTGAGTCTAGCAGGATTGCGACCCGTGCAGGAGGTCCGGAGCAGCCCGGCGCATCGCATGATAGATTGTGTCGTTGAGCTCTCTCGCGGAGGGTGGCCCCCCGATGGTTCTGCGCGCGCTGTTCGGCATCGGTCTCACGTTGCTCACGATGGGGATTCCGGCCCAGCGGGACGGAGGAAATGGGGGTGCGCCCCAGGTGCGCCTCACCGAAGCCTCCCCCACTGCGGATTCGATCCACCACACCGCGATCACCGAAGTCCGGCTTCGGTTCTCCGGACCGGTTCAGCCCACCCTCAGCGCCGTCACGGTGCTCGGTCCACGGGGCGCGATTCCTCCCACCGGGCCGGTGGAGGCGGTGCCGGGTTCGGACGGGACGGAGGTCGCCATCCACTTTCCGGAGGTGCTCGGGGACGGTGCGTACACCGTCGAATGGCGTACCGCCGGCCTCGACGGCCGCGTGGTCCGGGGCAGCTACGCCTTCTCGGTGGCCGGGCCCGAGCCGGCTCCGGTAGCGAGCACCGACACGGTCGCGGCGGCTTCGGGCGCCCCCGCGATGGGCCCGAAGGACGCCCAGGGTTCGAGCACGGGGTTCGGTCCGGGCGGACTGACCATGAATTGGTTCTTCCTGCTCTCGATCGTCGGCATGATCGGCACCGTGGTCTTCCGCCTGGGCGTCGCGGCGCCCCTCGCCAGGAGGGAGGACCTCGCCGAGGTGGCGCAGCAGATCTCACGCCGACTCGTGCGCCTCGGCTGGGTGTTCGCCGCCCTGGGCCTGATCTTGGTCCCGATCCGCCTCTTGTATCAGGCGTCCGCGCTCGCAGGATCGGGAGGCGAGGTTTCGGTATCGGCGCTCTTCGGCACGATCTGGGGATCTGCCTGGCTGTTGGAGCTGGCCTCGGTTGCGCTCTTCCTGGTTGCGCTCCTGCTCATGGGCCGGGAATCCCGCCCGGGACCGTGGCTGCTGGCGCTCGCCTCGGTCGTGCTCGGCGCCGTCGTCCCGGGAATGTCGGGTCACGCGCTGCCCGGCGGTGCCGCCCTGATCACGGTGAACACCGTACACGTTCTGGCGGCCGGAAGCTGGGCCGGCGGATTGGCGTGCCTGGTTCTCGTAGGGATCCCGGCGGCATCGTCCGCGCCACCCGAGTCGTCGGCGCTCTCCGCGGTGGCCGCCGCATTCTCCCGCATCGCCCTTCCCGCGGTGGGCATTCTGGTGCTCTCGGGCGTCGTCAACGCCTCGCGCCACCTGGGCTGGGGGCAGCTTCTCACGACGCCCTACGGACGGCTGCTCTCGCTGAAGCTCGTCTTCGTCGCGGGGGCGTTCGCGCTGGGATTCTACAACTGGCGGATGGTGCGGCCGGCTCTCGAAGGCCGGCCCCGCACCGGCCTTCTCAGCGTGCCGGCGACCCTCGAGTTGGTCGTGGCCCTCACGGTGCTCGCCGTCACGGCGGCGCTGATCGTGACGGCCCAGCCCTGAGGCACGCCGGAGAGGAGGCTGCACCGCCGTCTTCGAGACGTTGCCCCCCCTTCCCCGGCGGACCTACCTTGGGCCGCCGCGGCATGTGCGGGACGCTCCTTTGCCGCCCGGCCAACGATCGATCGAACCGTCGCATCGCCCGCGACGAGGAGGCCCTCTGAACCTACGTGTGCTCGCCGGAGCCGCCGCCGTCGCGGTGGTATCTCCGCTCACGGGCTGCAAGCCCGCCGAGCCCAGGCGGGAGAACGCGTCGGCCGTGATCTGGAGGGTCGGCCCGCACCTGCCGGCCCCCGTGACCGACAACGCCGTGGCGGCCCTCGAGACGGAGCGGGGCGCCACCGTCCTCTCGTTCACCGGCATGGACTCGACCAAGCAGTGGAACGGCGTTACGGACGCCGTCTATCGTTGGGACGTCTCGAGCGACGCGTGGACGGAGGGGGCGCCCGTGCCCGGCGGAGGGCGCCTCGGATCTGCGGCGCGTGTCGTACGCGGGCGCGTCTACGTGCTGGGTGGCTACACGGTGGACCGAGAAGGCTCGAGGCACTCGGTGCCTCGGGTGGACATCTACGATCCCGCCTCGGACTCGTGGTCTCGAGGACCGGACATGCCCGTAGCCGTTCACGACGCCGCGAGCGGAGTGTGGCGTGACTCCCTGATCGTCCTGGTTTCGGGCTGGCACGACTCCGGGGACGTGGACGACGTCCAATGGTACGATCCCGGTGCGGGTGAGTGGTTCGCCGGAACACCCGTCGAGGGCGACGCCGTGTTCGGAATGGCCGGAACGGTGGTGGGCGATCATGTCGTGTACACGGACGGCGTCGTCGTGAGACCCGGCATGGACGGGTTCGCGATGGATACGGCCGCATGGGCCGGAGAGGTGGACCCCGACGATCCTGCGTCGATCTCGTGGCGGCCGCTGGCGACTCATCCCGGGCCCGTCGTTTACCGGGCCGCGAGTGGGACGCTGGGGGCGCTCGCCGTCTTCGTGGGTGGAACCGACCGGCCGTACGACTTCAATGGCATCGGCTTCGACGGAACGCCCTCAGAACCGCTGCGCCAGGTGCTTGAGTATTCGCCCGCGTCCGGGAATTGGAGGCACCTGCCGGCACCGCCGATCCCCACCATGGACCACCGCACCCTGGGTGTGGTCGGGGGCACCGTATACTTGGTCGGAGGAATGGAGGCGCACCAGCGGGTGTCGGACAAGGTGTGGTATGCGGACGTAGCGCAGCTGCTGGCGGTTCGATGAGCGATTTCAGCCTCTTCTTCATCTCCCTCTTCTCCATCCTCAACCCGCTTTCGGCCATTCCGCTCTTCGTGGGCCTGACGGCCGATCTGGGGAGGGCGGAGCGAGCACGCCTGACCCGCCATACGGCGGCTGCCGTCTTCGTCATCCTTGTGGTGTCGTACGGCGCCGGTGAGAGTCTCCTGAAGTTCTTCGGCATCAGCGTCGCGTCGCTCCGTGTGGCCGGTGGGATGGTGATCTTCGGAATGGCGTGGTCGATGCTCCAGGCCAGGATGAGCCTGTCCAAGCAGACTCCCGAGGAAGCGGAGGAGGCGGGCTCCCGGGCCCATCTGGCCGTCGTACCCCTCGCGATGCCCATCCTCGCCGGCCCGGGCACGATCAGCCTCATGATCATCGCGGCGGGCCACAGCTACGGACTCAAGGGCCACATCGTGGTGCTCTCGAGCGCCCTGGTCGTGACGTTCCTGACCTGGGTCGTGCTGGTCGCGTCCACCCCGATCGCGCGCTTCCTCGGCCGCACGGGCATGAACGTAGCGACCCGCTTCATGGGCCTGATCCTGGCCGCGACGGCGGTCGAGTTCATCGCCACGGGACTGAGGGACATGTTCCCGGGTTGGGTGGGTCCCATGGGGCATTGATGGACCGAGCCGTACCTTCGGTTCCCGCCCCTCGTGCGCGGACGCCGAAATGGTCTGCGGGAGGTCACCTCCAGGGTGCGTTCGGCGGGGCCGTGGTGGCGCTCACGGCCGCGGTGGGCGCGCTGGTCGGCGGACGCTCGATCGTGGCGGTCGAGCTCCCGGGGCTCCGAAGCCTCCTGGAGCTGCCACCGCTTCCGCGCGTGACGTTGGGGATCGACTGGTCCGGCACCGCGGTGTGGCCCTCGCAGCTCCAGGAGATCGCGCTCACGCACATCGTCGGGGTCCTTCTGGGCCTCGTGCTCGCGGTTGCGTCGGTGGCGGTGCTCAACGCCGTGATCCTGCTCGCCGAGGCCGGTGCGTCGAGGCGTGGGGAGATGGCGGTGCGGGCGGCGCTCGGAGCGGATCCGCGCACCCTCCTGCGGCTGCTTCTGCGCGACCTCCGGGTCCTGCTATCGGGCGCGCTCGGCCTGGGCCTCGTGCTCGGACTCATGGTCGGCGGGGCCCTGCGCGCGTCGTGGCCCGGAACCCTCGAGGCTCCGGGGCTCGCCTCGGCCGCTGGATCGCTCATTCCGCTCGTGCTCGTGATCGCGGCGCTCGCCTCGCTGGCGTACGTGACCGTTGGCGTGCGGGTGGGCTCCGCGAGGGTGCTCGCGCGTGAGTTGACGTCGGGCGCGCGTCTGACCGACGAGGGGCGGGCCGTGGCGCTGCGCCGAGTGCTGGCCGCCTTCCAGCTTGCGGTGGCCGGAAGCGTGCTCTGCGGGACGCTCGCACTGGCCCGCGCGGGTGAGTCGCTCGCGCGGAGGGGAAGCTCGGCGTCTCGGGAGGTGCCAGCCGCCGTGGGCGTCCAGGAAGGCGGTGTCGCCGCGGTCGTGCCCGTCCATGCACCGAGCGGTGTGGGTGCCCGCGAGTGGGCGTCGCTCCTGGGTCGGCTCCGCTCGGTCCCCGGCCTCGAGGCCGAGAGCCTGGCCACGCCGGGTGCGCTGCTGGGGCTAGGCGTCCGGGACCACGACCTCACCCAGTGTGGCCAGTGCGTCCGCGGGGAGTTCGTGCTCCCTCTGCTGGGCGCGGTGCCGTCCCACCACGCCGTCGGGCCCGGATTCTTCGCGGTCGCAGGCCGGCGTCTGGAAGAGGGACGGGAGTTCACCGTGGCCGATCGGGCGGGGGCGCCGAGGGTGGCGATCGTGAACCGCTCGCTCGCGAACTCGTCGTTCGAGAATGGTGAGCCGCTCGGTCACCAGATCCGCATCGGGGCGGATCCGAGAGCCTGGTACACGGTGGTGGGTGTCGTGTCGGACGAGACCGTATCCGTCATCGGAGGGGGTGGGCGCGTGCCCGACGCGGTCTACCTGAGCGCGCTCCAGCAGCCCCCCGAACACGCCGACGTGATCCTGCGCGGCTCTCCGGACTCGGTGCGCGCGGCGGTGCTGGTGCTCGACGCGGCGGGATGGGCGCCCGGGCCGGTCGGGAGCGTGGCCGAGCGGCGGCGGCGCGCCGCGGCGCCCCTCGCGTGGGCGGGCCTGCTCTCGCTCGGTCTCGGGATCCTGGCGCTCATGCTGGCCATGCACGGGATGCACGTCACCGCCCGCCAGGTCACCCGGCGCCGCGTGCGCGAGCTGGCCGTCCGGAGGGTCCTGGGGGCCTCGGATTTCCAGGTGCTCCGACATGCCGTGGCCGGA
Organism: uncultured Gemmatimonadales bacterium; assembly: GCA_963751265.1. Classification (GTDB taxonomy): domain Bacteria; phylum Gemmatimonadota; class Gemmatimonadetes; order Longimicrobiales; family Gaopeijiaceae; genus SZUA-318. The sequence continues at coordinate 51,287 of CAVVTU010000028.1, forward strand.
ACGCTCCGGAGCGCGGCGTGGGGCGCCTACGGATCCATGCTCGGCGGCACGCTCATGGTCGCCCTGCTCGAACGCGCGTCGGCCGGTGTGTCGATGATGGGCCCGGGTGCTTTCGCGGGCGTCGCGGTCGTGTTGGCGGTGAGCGCACTGGTGGCTTCGGCCGGCGCCGCGCGCGATCAGCTGGCCGTGGAGCCCGGCGCGGTCATCGAATAGCCGTTTCATCGCCCCGGGGAGCGGCGTTGCACGGCCGTTTCGTGAAACGGCCCGAAGGGAAGGCACGCACGAGATGGTGCCCGCCGAAGCCTTTCTCCCACAACGCTCTTCGGGAACCGGCGCGGCGCCGCAGGGTTTTGAGCATGGGGCTTGCCCCTGGAGGGCCGTGTGAGCCACCGAGCGGGCCCCTCGGGTGCCGAGCCCGCCATCGGGACGGCCGATGGGACGGCCCGATCCTCCGGGAGACAGAGCCATGATCATCCGCAGACCCACCGACATCCCCTCCTCGGAGATCACTCCGAAGAGCGTGTACTTCGACCGACGCGCCTTCATCAAGGCGGCTGCCGCCGGAGTGGCCGCCGCCGCACTGGTGCCGACCGGCCTGGCGGCGCTGTCCGGGATGGATCCGCAGCAGGTTCCTCCGCGCTTCAAGGACATGAAGTCCGAGCTGGGTGAGCCGCTCAACTCGTACAAGGACGTCACGACCTACAACAACTTCTACGAGTTCGGCACCAGCAAGGGAGATCCCTCGCACAACGCGGGCGGCTTCCACCCCCGACCATGGACCGTGTCCATCGCAGGCCACGTGAACAAGCCCGGCGAGTACCATCTCGAGGAGTTCCTGAAGCCGTACAAGATGGAGGACCGGGTCTATCGGCTGCGCTGCGTGGAGGCGTGGTCGATGGTGATTCCGTGGAGGGGCTTCCCGCTGGCCGACCTGATCAAGCGGGCAGAGCCGACCGGGGACGCGAAGTTCGTGCGCTTCACGACGGTGTACCGGCCGTCGGAGATGCCGGGACAGACGAGCAACGTCCTGCAGTGGCCCTATGTCGAAGGGCTGCGGATGGACGAGGCCATGCACCCCCTCACGCTCATGGTGACCGGGCTCTACGGTATGGACCTGCCCAACCAGGACGGGGCGCCCCTGCGCCTGATCGTCCCGTGGAAGTACGGCTTCAAGGGCATCAAGTCGATCGTGAAGATCGAGTTCGTGGAGGACATGCCGCTCAACACCTGGCATCAGAGCGCCTCGAACGAGTACGGCTTCTACGCGAACGTGAACCCGCACGTGGACCATCCTCGGTGGAGCCAGGCGCGGGAGCGGCGGCTGGGGGAGCTCCGCCGGCGTCCCACGCTCATGTTCAACGGCTACGGCGACCAGGTGGCCCATCTCTACCAGGGGATGGATCTGGCCAAATGGTTCTGAGGAGGCGACGGCATCCCGTGGATCCCGTGAATCCAGCCGCCGCCTCGGCCCGGAGCGTGCTCGCGTGAGCAACCAGACGAAGGTCCGGATCCTGAAGGTCGGGATCTGGCTGGGCGCGCTCTCGCCGCTGGCATGGTGCGTGACCGGGTATTTCCAGGACTGGCTGGGCGCGAACCCGATCGAGAAGCTCGAGCACGTGACCGGCATGACCACGCTCGTCACGCTCCTGGCCACGCTCTCCGTCACGCCCCTGCGGCGCCTTACGGGCTGGAACCCGATCATCACCGTGAGACGGCCCCTGGGCCTGTTCGCGTTCTTCTACGCTTTTCTGCACTTCGGCGTATGGGCCGGGCTCGACCAGACGCTCGTCTGGAGCTGGATGAAGGACGACATCGTCAAACGGCCCTATATCACGGTGGGGTTCACGGGCTTCGTTCTGCTGATTCCGCTGGCATTGACGTCGACCAAGGGGTGGATCCGCCGGCTGGGGAAGAAATGGACCACCCTGCATCGGCTCGTCTACGTGACCGCGGCGCTCGGCGTGATCCACTACTACTGGTCGGTGAAGGCCGACGTGCGCATTCCGGTGCTTCTGGGGACGATCTACCTGGGGCTCATGGCGATGCGCGTGCCCGGATGGGTCCGGAAGCGGAAGGGGTCGGCTTCTCGGAGGAAGGGACGCTCCGCGACGGCTCGGCGTGTGCCGGAGAGCATGGAGCGCGTGCCGGACGTGGTCTGAGGGGGCTGGACGCGGAGGGCCGAGGACTCATGCCCGGCCGGCCGGGCCACTCACCGACGCAGAAGCGGCGGCCGGCGTGGGGCCGGCCGCCGCTTCCGATCCAGGTCGTGAAGGGTCAGCCGACCGGCGTTCCCTTCCAGTAGAGAGTCGCAGGGACGACGTTGCAGTTGAACGCGATACCGAGGTCGATCGGCATGGCGTCGCCGGCGTCGATCGCGGCCATGATCTGCGCATCGGTCGTCAGGCGCGTGTCCACGGCGCCGTCGTTCATCCCCTGCTCCGTGAACACGACCTCGATGACTCGCCAGGCGATGTTGAAGTCGGGCTTGCCGGGAGGATCCGCGACGTGGTCGTGACCGGGCACTGCCGTCGAATCCGTCCCGTAGACGTTGGGCTGGGCGTGGGTGGCGATCCCGGCCGCGAGTCCGGAGTGGTCGGGGCAGTTACCGGGTACGCCCTCGCAGTTGAAGTGCCCGTCTCCCGCGGCCGTCGAATTCGGCGGGTACACCACCATGTACAGCGGCGACCACGAATTCGGGTTCGACTTCGCGGGGAACGGCGCCCCCATCGGAGTCAGCAGATACATGAGATCCCCGCTGTCGGCGTTGTACGCGGGCTCGATGGCGGACCTGCCCACGATCCGCTCGCCGGTGGGGGATGATGCCCAGTCCATTTGGGACGCCCTGTTGGGGGCCGTGCTCACGGTGGGTGCGATCGTGGGCGACGTCGGCATGTCGGTGCCGCAGCCCGTGACCAGGAAGAGGGCCGTGACGGCCCCGAGCACTCGAGAATCCAGTCGGATCTTCATTGCAACCTCATTTGCACAGCAGGGAATGAATGACGGCGGGAGGCAGTCCGGAACCCGACGTCGCCGGGAAGCGAGGATGTACGATGGGAGGTGGAGGCCGCTCCCTCACGAGGACGGGGGACTCCGGAGCGGCCGGACGATCCAATTCCGGGTCGTGCGAAGGGTGGTCCTCGGACACGCCGCAGATTCCGAGCTCACGCTCGGTGCGGCGGCACGTCCCAAGGGCGGGGGCCGGGCGGCCGGTGACGTCTTTGGGCAAGGGGGCAGAAGGGGGAGGGTCTGTACGACGTCAGGAAACAACGATGCAAGAATGCGGTCGTAATGCAAAGCCCCCGCGTCAACCGCCTCCGCCGAGCGCCATCTGCCGCATCCGGTTGGTCTCCACCAGGAGGCGCGCGGTGCCCGTGTTCACCACCACCACGATGGCCTCTCGGTCGGGGCGCGCATCGAGGGGGCGGAGGTCCCAGTCGAGCGAGACCCGATCGGCCACGGTCTGGTACCCGGTACTGCGGACCTGTCCCGCCGTCAACGCCAGCTTGGTCAGGACCGCGGCATGGCCGCTCACGAAGACGATCAGGCTGTCGGACACCCAGACCGGGTAGTCGCCACCGTTCTGCGAGATTCGAGAGCGCGCACCGCCGTCGGGGAACGGCTGCATCCAGATCTCGTCTTGGCCGGTCTCGTCCGAGACGTAGGCGATCCACTTCCCGGACGGTGAGACCGCGCCCTGCCCCTCGTTGGCGGGGGAAGCCAGGAACGGCCGGGGATCGGTCCCGTCCGGGTCCATGATCCAGAGGTCGGCGTTGTCCTTGCCCGAGCCGTTGGCGGTGAATGGGATGGGACCTCCGGAGCGGGAGGGGAGTCCCAGTCTTCCACCCCAGGACGGGCCCGAGAGCTTCTGAGAGACCTCCTGGGCGAACGGCTTGGCCGGCCCGCTCAGATCAGCGGGGCGGCTCATGAGCTGGGCTTTCGAGGTCTGCACCGCCGAGGTGAACGTGGTCGTGGGCCCGAGCCCGACGGTGCTGGTGTCCGAGTACTGGATCCAACGCACCTCCCGGCTGTCGGCGCTCCAGACGGGCGAGAAAGCGAATCCTCCTTTGCCGGAGGACAGGAGGGCGTCCAGGCCCGAGCTACGGTCGAGCATCCACAGGTCGACGCTGGCGCCGTCGTCCTTCGACTGGATGAAGGCGATGTACTTCCCGTTCGGCGAGACCGTCGGCATCCCCCGCGGGAACCGAGCGGCACCGGATGCGTCGTACGCCCCCACCATCGCACCCGTGAGATCGTACCCGAGCAGGACCGGCGTGCTTCCGCCCGTGCCGACGGTTCCACCGCCGGTCCCGCCGCCGTGTCGGGTGACCAGGGTGCCCGACCACGAAATCGCGTATTCGGTGTCCGACGCGTCGTGCGTGATAACGTTGTCGCCGATCCGGGCGGCGTTCCCGCTGAGGTGGAGGGACTTCAGGTCGAACGGCTGCGCCAGGATCGAACCGTCGGCGAGGGCATGGACGAGGTATCCGTCCGCGTAATAGGGCTGGATCCCCTTCGTGAGCCGGTGGGTCGCGCCGTCCTTCAGGTCCGGCACCGACACCCGAGCCGCCGCGTCTCCTCCGGTCCTCGGCCAACTCACGTACAACAGGCCGCGTCCTCCGGGTAGCGCGGCGGGGCTGACCCGACCCTCCTCCACGGCCGTGTCCGGAGCGGAGAACCGCTCCGGCGTTCCTCCCTGGGCGCTGACCGAGATCGCCGCCGTGTCCGCCTGGTCCTCCGGGGTGAAGTAGATGAACCCATCGTCCGCCCAGGCCGCCCCCCAGACTCTCGACGTGCCGACGTCGGCGACGGTCAGGGGTGTTCCTCCCGAAAGGTCGGTCTTCATCAGGCGACCGCTCTTCACGAAGCCGAGCCAACGGCCCGTCGGATCGAGGAATGGAGTATGTCCATCGTCCGTGCCGGGGATCGCGTGCGCATCCACATCGTCCAGGTCTCGCCGGTAGAGCATTCTGCCGGTCGGGGTCAGGGCCATGAAGACGATGCGCTTCCCGTCCTGGGAGATGGCCGCGGACGGACCGCAGCACGCGTTGGTCACGGAGTACGTGGAGTCGCCCCGGACGTACATCCGCACGAGGGGCGGCGCCGCCGGGGCCTTCGGCTCCCGGGCGAGCCATCCAACCGCGGCCCCTACGATCAGGGCGGCGCCCGCGAGGGCCGGCCAGAGCCAGGGATGGTGGGAGGCGCCGGCTGCCGAAGGGGAAGCGGCATCCATGTGCGTGGTATCCACCGCGATGCGCCCCTCCAGCGCCGCAACGAAGTCCGCGGCCGTATCGAAGCGGTCCGCCGGGAGCTTCTGTAACGCCTTGGCGAGCGCCGCGTCCACCTGGGCGGGAACCGTGGGCCGGGTGTCCCGCACCCGGTGGGGCGTCTCGGTGAGAATGCGTGCCAGCACCGCCTGGGCGCTGCTTCCCAGGTGGGGAGGCTCCCCGGTGAGCATCTCGTAGACCACGCACGCCATGGAGTAGACATCCGAACGTGCGTCCGGATCCCGGTCCGCCGTGGCCTGCTCCGGGCTCATTTAGTGCGGCGTGCCGAGGCTGAGGCCGGTCTCCGTAAGTCGCCCGCCGCCCGCTTGCGCCACGGCCAGCGCGATCCCGAAATCCGCCACCAGCGGCTGGCCGTCCTGGAGAAGGATGTTCGCCGGCTTGATGTCCCGGTGAACCACCCCCTTGCGGTGCGCGAAGTCCAGGGCGCCGCCCACCGCCTTGGCAAGGCGAAGGGTCTCCTCGACCGAGAGTTGCTTCTCCCGGGCCAGCCGCTCGCGGAGCGTCTCTCCTTCCACGTAGGGCATCACGTAGAAGAGGAAGGAATCCGCCTCCCCGGAGTCGTACAGCGGGAGGATGTGCGGATGCTGGAGGTTGGCGGTGGTGCGGATCTCCGAGAGGAAGCGCTCGGCGCCCATGACCGCGGCCAGCTCGGGCTTGAGCACCTTGAGCGCCACGGCCCGGTCGTGGCGCACGTCGTGCGCCAGGTACACCGTGGCCATACCACCGGCACCGAGCTCGCGCTCGACGGCGTAGCGGGCTTCGAGAGCGGCCGCGAGGCGGGTGGGCAGGTCGAACATGGTGGCCGGAGATGTGGGCTCCCGCCCGATTTGGCTAGAAACCAGAAGAGTCTGGGGCGCCCGCCGGGTGTAGGGTGCCGACGTTCAGGCTCCGGGCCGACCCAGACCGCCGCGAACGAGGAAACCCTGTCGGGATCGGCCCGATACGCCCTATCATGAGGACCAGTTTCAGGGAGCCCCGCAGCGCGTACGACCCACCCCACCCCCGCATCGGCATCCGCTCCTGGAAGGCCGACCCGACGTCGAGCCGCTTCAGGCCAGGACGGCCGAGGCCGGGATGGAAGCGATGGATCGGCAAGCAGGTCAGAGCTCGGGAGGGCCTGTATGCACGTTCTTGCGACCGGAGCATCGGGGTACATCGGGGGCCGGCTCGTCCCGCGGCTCCTTCGAGCCGGCCACACCGTGCGAGTCCTGACCCGGGACCCGAGACGTCTCGCGGGACGCTTCTGGGCGGACCGCGTCGAGGTCGTGCGTGGAGACCTGCTGGACCCCAGCTCTATCGCGGGGATCTGCGACGGCATCGACTCCGCCTATTATCTGGTCCATTCCATGTCGGCGGGCATCGGCTACGTCAAACGCGACCGCCTGGCTGCGGAGGGGTTCTGCAGCGTCGCTGTCGGTCTGAAGCACCTGATCTACGTCGGGGGACTGCTGCCCAGCGGCACCGGCGCCTCACGCCATCTGCGCAGTAGGGCCGAGATCGGCGGAATCCTCGCGCGGGACATGCCGGTCACCGAGTTCCGGGCCGGTCCGATCATCGGGTCGGGCTCGGCGTCGTTCGAGATGATCCGTTACCTGACGGAGCGACTTCCGCTCATCGTCGCACCACACTGGATCAGGAACGAAGTCCAGCCGATCGCGATTCGGGACGTCCTGTCCTATCTGGTCGGCGCGCTCGAACGTGGCCCCAGCGGCATCGTCGACATCGGATCGGACCGGCTGACGTTCGCGGAAATGATGTATGAGTATGCGCGGATCCGTCGGTTGCGGCGCCTGATCGTTTCCGTTCCCGGGATCTTCCCACCGGCAGTCGGCGCGAAATGGGTGGGGCTGGCCACACCGATCCCCCAGTCCGTCGTGGCCGCCCTGCTGGAAGGCATGGTGAAGCCACCGCTCGTGACCAGCCGGCGTGCTCGTGAGCTCTTCCCGACGATCAAGCCCATCTCCTATCGGAAGGCCACGTTGCTTGCCCTCCGGCGCGTCCGACAACAGGCGGTGGAGACCCGGTGGAGCGGTGCGCAGTCGGAGGCGTCGACCTACGAGTTCCGCGATTACGAGGGGTTGGTCCGCGAGGTGCGCACCCTCCACGTGCATGCACGGCCCGAGATTGTGTTCCGGGTGTTCAGCGGGCTGGGAGGTGAGCGCGGATGGCTGGTGTGGAACTGGGCATGGTGGGCGCGGGGAACGCTGGACCGGGTCCTGGGAGGACCTGGCATCGGCCGTGGGCGACGAGATCCGGATGAGCTCCTGGCCGGAGAGGCGCTAGACTTCTGGCGAGTCGAGCTGGTCAGGCCGCCGAGGCTGCTTCGGCTCCGCGCGGAAGCAAGGCTCCCGGGCCGTGGCTGGCTGCAGTGGGAAACGAAAGCGGAGGGAGAAGGGACCCGCCTGACCCAGACGGCCTCTTTCTCGCCCGAGGGTCTCCCGGGGACCCTCTATTGGTACCTGCTGTACCCCTTCCACCGCATGATCTTCACCGACCTGATCCAGGCCATCGCGAAACAGGCCTCGGGCACTGTCCGAGCATGACCGGCGTCCGTCGGCGAAGGGGTGACCTCAGATCCCACGTGGCCTGAGACCGGGAAGGCACGGGCCGGCCACTGTTTCCGACCTCGAGCACCAGGAACCTCGCGTATGAGACGCTTTCCGCTCTGCGTCGCCACCGTCGCCCTCACCGCGGTCACCCTCGCCGCGCCGGCTCGCACTTCCGCCCAGGTCCACTTTCTCATCGAGGCGGGCCTGAGCTCGCCATCCGGCGACTTTTCGAAGCTCGCGGAGCCGGGCTACCACGGGCGGATGGGCCTCCAGGCAGGGCTGCCGCGGTTTCCCCTCTCCTTTCGGGCCGAGGGAGAGGCGGACCGGTTCACCAGCGCCACGTCGATCGGGCACGTGACGGTCGTGTCCGGCTCGGCGAGCGCCGTCCTATCGCTCGGGAGGAAGGGGATCTCACCGTACGTCCTGGCCGGGATCGGCCAGTATCGGACGAGCTTCGAAGACGTCGGAGCCTCGTCGTCGATTGGTACCGGCTATCACGTCGGCGTGGGGCTGAGCTTCGGTGCGCTCGAATTCGGCGGCTTCGTCGAGCTGCGGCTGGTGAACGTCGAGGGAGACCGGTTCACGACCCGGTACTTCCCGATCTCGGTGGGGCTGCGCTTGTAGGAGACCATCGGCAGGGCGGTTCCCGGTCGGGAGGGCGGGCCCGCGCCGCGGGCGCTCACACCTCGAGCGCGTGATCGGCCGGAAGCGATTCGCCACTCCAGATGCGCGTCGACGTACCGCGGTCCGGCGGGTCGGTCCAGAAGGCGTCATCCGGCTTCAGCCCCAACGGCAGGAAGGCGGTCGTGCAGAGGTAGAGACTGCCGGTGGAGATGTAGCTCTCCGCGATGTCCGGCTGCGCCCCGGCCAGCCCGATTCTCAGCCAGCCCTCGGAGTCGAAGGTCTTCGGGGCCCCGAGGGTACGGCGGACGACGGCGCCGATACTCCCGCGCACCCGAGCCGGCGCGAGCGACTCGGGGAGCTCCTTCTCCAGGGCGAGCTGGGCGAGGAGTTGGAAGGCACCACACCGGTAGGCCAACGAACGGCCGATGGGCGGGAAGCTTCCATCGGGTGCGATGAGGCGCTCGAGGATGACTCCGTAGCGGCGCGAGATCGCCTGCTGGCGTGTGAAGAGACGGGCGTACTCGCGGTCGCGCCTGCGCACGAGCCGCAGGATGTCGAGCAGGAAGGGCTGGATGACGTAGCTGTTGTAGTAATCCCAGTGGAATTCGGGGCCGTCGCCGTAGATACCGTCGCCCAGATACCACTCGGAGACCTTGCGCAGGGTGAGGTCCACGCGCACGGGATCCCACTCCTCTCCTACACGAAGGAGGGCCGCCTCCACCATCGTGCTGAAGAGGAGCCAGTTGCTGTAGTAGGGGGTGATGGCGCGCGTGGAGCGCAGGGCGTTCATCAGGTTCCGCCGGGTGTCGACGTCCGCCTGGTCCCAGAGCACGGTCGGCGCGCGCACGACCGCGTGAGCGAGGAAGGCCGCGTCCACGAGCGGTTGCCGCCCCCGCGTGAAGTTGAGGAAGTCCGGCGACTCCGGGTCGACAGCCCGCGCGAGGGCCCGGTGCGCAAGATCGATGAAGCGTGCTCGCGTCCGTCCCTCCGAGGAGGTGTCGGCGCCGAGCTCCAACCACGGCGCGAGGCCGGCCATGGTTCGGCCGAAGGCCTCGAGGTGCGTGACGCGAGCTCGATCTCCGCGGGACCCGGTGGGACCCACTTCCAGGGGCATGCGTGCGTGCAGCCGGCCCTCTGCCAGGTTGGTCAGCACGGGCTCGGCCACGCGAGTGAGCATGCCTACCCAGTAGGCGCGCTCCTCGGGCCCCGCGGCGGGGGAGGCGCCCCGGGAGCCACCCTCCCGCGAGAGGGCCCTTGCTGGCACGGGGCCCGTAGATGCGGCAAGGCCCAGCGCGCCGAACTGTGTGAGGAATGCACGACGGATCATGACGAGGCTCCGCGGCTCGAGGGGGTTTCACCGGGACGAGGGAATCGATTGCTCGACCGTCGCAGGCACCCTAGGAAACGGGCCACGCGGCAGCAAGTCGGCGGCGCTGCCCACATCCGCCCGTGCCCCGTGCTCCCGGCCGAGGACCCATTCGCGCACTCCCACGATGGTGCGGGCATTGGGCGAGCGTGGATCGAGCTCCGCGGCACGCCGTCGTCGCGATCTCTCGAAGGAAGCGCTCGGCGCCGACCGCGTGAGCCAACTCGGACTTTACGGAGGAGACTGGAGAGCGTCGACGGGCGTGATCCAGCGACGCAGGAGACGCGATGCCGGCCAGCTCGCGACCAAGAGGGCGAGCACGACGAACGCGTGGACCGTGTCGCCCACGACGAGACCGACGAACAGCCCCACAGTCGCCATCAGTATCAATGCCTGCACCCAGGGATAGCCCCAAGCACGATAGGGACGAGGCAGCGAGGGTTCACGGTGGCGGAGGACGAAGAAGGACATGAACGTGATGACGTAGATCGCCACGATCACGACGCTCTCGATGCCGAGGATCGCCTCGAACGAGCCGGCGAGTACGAGACCCGCGGCCACGGCGTAGCTCATCCAGAGCGCCGCGCTCGGCGTGCCACCCACGTTCACGCGTCTCGCGAAGGCGGGGAAGAGCCCGTCGCGTGCCATGGCGTGCAAGATCCGCGGTACACCGATGACATGAGCGTTCACGGTGCCGAGCACGGACACGATCATGAGCAGTCGGATCACGGCGTCGCCACGCTCGCCGAAGATCGCGGCCGTGAGCGTGCCACCCACGAAGGTGTCACCCGCCATCCGGCTGACCGGCAAAACCGCCAAGAAAGCGGCGTTCACCAGGAGATAGATCGCGATGATGAGCCACAGCCCGCGGAAGATCGATCGAGGAATCTCCTTGGTGGGCTCGCGCATCTCCTCCCCGCAGTAGACGACGGCGTAGTAGGTGTCGTAGGTGAAGACCACACCCTGCATCGCAAGCGCCAGGGCCAGGAGGAGCGCCCACCCGTGCGGCGTCGCCACGGAGGCGGACATCGGCGCCGCATCTACCGCGACGGAGGGGTGCGGCAGCACGAACGCGGCGACTGCCAGGGCGACCAGCGCCAGCGCCTTCATGAGACTGGTCGCCTCCTGGATCCAGCCACCCGTGCGGATTCCGGACCAACCGGCAAGGGTGAGTGCGGTCAGCACCGTGATCCCGATCGGGGTGGCGTACCCTGCGTGTCCGACGAGCAGCTCGCTCGTGTACTCACCGACGATGATCGTGAGCGCCGCCCACCCCAGGCACCAATTGACCCAGTCGAGGGCACCGACGAAGAAGCCGACGCCGTCGCCGAGCGCACGATGAGCGAACGGGTAGACGCCGCCCGACCGCGGGATCGCGGCGCCCAACTCCGCGTACATCGTGGCGCCCAGGAGCGCCCCCAGCCCGCCCAGCACCCATACCGCCATGTAGAGTGCGGCGCCGGGAACGTGCGCCGCGACCTCGCCCGGAGTGCGCACGATGCCTCCGCCGATCGTCGCTCCGATCGCGATGGCCAGTCCGAAGGTGGTTCCGAGGATGCGAAGCAGACCGCCGGAGTGTGCCGGTGCTACGGTATGAGCATCAGATGGAGCCATGCGCCGGACGGTACGCGGATGGGAGCACGCATGCAACGCATCATTTCCATTCGAGCACCCTTCACGCCTTTCTCGCCTCCTCCACCCGACGCGCCCCCTCGTTGCCGTTCGCGCGTCCCCTCCCTAGCATGCTCCTTGTTCCTCGGGCCCTCCCGGCGGGTTGACCTCCTACCCTTGCAGCCAACGGGACTCTTACCAGGCGACAACCATGAAACGAGCTCTACGGGTCCTTACGGGCGTGGTGCTCCTCAGTGCGTCTCTCGGCGACCACGCGACCGCGCAGGAGCCTCCCCGCGGAATCCGGCGCACGATCCCCATCACCAACATGATCCGGCAAGCGTTCGAGGCCGGCACACGCGACTCGACCGGCCTACCCGGGCCCAAGTACTGGCAGACGACCACGGACTACACGATCCACGCCAGCCTCGACCCGACCACGTCGGTGGTGACGGGCAGCGAGACGATCGTACTGCACAACAACAGCCCGAACGAGATGCGGAACATCGTTTTCCGTCTCGATCAGAATGCGTTCGCGCCGGACGTGCCGCGCAACGCCCCGGTGCCGCACACCACCGACGGCATGAACGTCACCGCGATGACCATCGACGGGCAGACCGTGGATCTGACGACGCCCGCGGCGCGCGGCGAAGGGCGCTTTCGCCCACCGCAGCACCAGACGGCGCCGATCGCGCTCAACTTCAACCTGACCAGTGCCCAGGTCCGTTTGAGCAAACCGATCGCCGCTCACAGCTCCGCGACGCTGGAGATCGAGTGGCACTTCCAGGTGCCGGACGGCAGCATGCGGATGGGCCGGTTCGCCGATTCGCTCTACCAGGTCGCCCAGTGGTATCCGCGCGTGGCCGTCTACGACGACTACAAGGGCTGGGACACCCAGCAGTATCTGGGGAGCGCGGAGTTCTACAACAACTTCGGCCACTTCGACGTCACGTACGACGTGCCCGCGGGCTGGATCGTCGGCTCGACCGGCGTGTTGCAGAATCCCGAGCAGGTGCTGACGCAGGACGAGCGCGACCGGCTCGCCAAGGCGCTGGATTCCGACGACCAGATTCACATCTTCGATCCCGGCGCCATGGGGCCGGCGAACTCGACCGCCGCGGGCAAGCGCCTCACGTGGCACTTCGTGGCGGACAGCGTGGCGGACGTCGCCTGGGCGGCGTCCAAGAACTACGTCTGGGATGCCACGCGGGCGAACATTCCGGGCAAGGGCTACATCCCCGTCTACCTCCTCTATCTACCCGGACACGCGGGCGCACCGCAGCATTTCGATCAGGTCGGCGCACGCGTCCGCCATGCGCTCGAGTTCTATTCCCGGCTCTGGATGCCCTACGCCTTCCCACGCATGACGGTCGCGGACGGCCCGCAGCTCGGCATGGAGTACCCGATGTTCATCATGTCGGCGCTGGGCGCGGCGGATCACGAAGCCGGCCATGAGTGGTGGCCCATGATGGTCGGGGTGAACGAGACGTGGTGGGGCTTCATGGACGAGGGGTTCAATCAGTACATGAACATCCTGTCCGACGACGATCGTATGGGTCGCGCACCCAACGCCGGGCTCGACGGCCAAGGTCAGGCGTACGGCCGGACGAGCGGCGACGAGCGGGAAGCACCGTTGATCTGGGACGAGAACTACGCCGGTCCCATGTATTCCTTCGCGGCCTATGGCAAGGCGCCCATGATGCTCTCGATGCTGGGCGGCATCGTGGGCGACAGCGCGGTGTGGAGAGCGCAGAGCGAGTACGCGCGCGCCTGGCGCTTCAAGCACCCCACACCGTGGGATTACGCGTTCTTCATGAGCAACGCGCTCCACCGGGACCTCGGGTGGTTCTGGTATTACTGGATCTGGACGACCGAATCGGTCGACGGCTCCATCCAGAGCGTCACGACGAACGGCAACCACACGGTGGTCACGGTTCGACAGGACGGCGAGATGCCGTCACCGGTCGTCCTGAAGCTTGAGTTCGCACCGACCGGACCCACCATCGAGCCGATGAAGAACAGCGTGATGACGGATTCGGTGACGGCGGAGGTGACCTACCCGGTGGACGTCTGGTTCGGCGGTAGCCGCACCTTCGAGGCCGATCTCGACTTCGGCGGGCGGCAGATCGAGAAGATCACGCTCGATCCGCACAAGCGCTTCCCGGACCGGGACCCCCGCGACAACGTCTGGCCCGAGCCGAAGCCGGTGCACCTGAGCGCGGACGTGCTGGACCGGTACGTAGGCACATACCAGCTCCAGGGGATGGGCGCGCTCACCGTCGCGCGTGAAGATACGACGCTCTGGCTGCAGCCGGGCGGAGGAAACCGGCTCCAAATGGTTCCCACTTCCGAGACGGAATTCCATCTCACGGAAGCGGACATCACGGTCACGTTCAAGCGGGACGCCGACGGCAACACCACCTCGATGGTGATCAACCAGATGGGTCAGGAGATGGAGGCCCAGAAGGTGAAGCAGTAGGGGTATCCTACCGTCGGTGGGCTTTCGACACAGTCACGCCACGATCTGACGAGAACGGCCCCCGCTCCCAGCTGTGAGCGGGGGCCGCAATCCATGGTGCCGGCGCGTTCTCGCCCACGGATTCGCCTGGGTCCGCTGCGAGGTGCTGCGGATACCTAATCCTGGGCCGGATCCGGTCCGTGCGCGATGTTCCGCGCGAGGCACTCCCGTGGCCAGCCGTTTCGGCCCCGGATCCCCCCGGGAGAGAGCTCTCTCCGCCCGCCACTCCTGAACCCGCAGCCTACCATGCCCATCAGGGCCCATCAGGCCAACAGGCTCCGTCAATCACCTTCCATGGGGCTGGCGGTCTAGACGCACGCTGCCTACACGCCGTGGCTCCGGGTCTTGG
>CAVVTU010000029.1:0-10331 GCA_963751265.1 uncultured Gemmatimonadales bacterium
CTGGAGCGGGGCCCCGGTCTCACCGATGAAGCCCACGTAGGCGAACTGCGTCTCGTCGCCGTTCGGGTCGAACGTCTTCACGAGCGCGCTGCCCGTGGTGTCCGTGTCGGTGGAGCCCTGGACGTCCCCCTCGGAGGGCGCCGCGCCGTCGGCCTCGAGGTAGCGGAGCTGCTCCACCGGAAGGACGGAGCTCCACGTCAGGTAGAGATCATCCCCGTCGAGGTCGAGCGTGGCCACGATCTGCGGCTGCTCATACGTGACCACGAAGGCCATCGTGTAGAGCTTGCCCTCCTTGCCGTCGCCGGCCGCGGTCTCACAGGGGAGTACCGCCAGATAGAGCGTCTGCCCGATCGTGTAGGCCCCCGCGAGAGCGACCTCGACGTATCCGTCGCTGTTGACGGCCGCGACAGTCCCAGCGCGCGCATCCCCGGCATCCTGGGGAACGACGCCCGACGCCACCTTCACGGAGCCGGTATCCGGTACCTTGCAGAGGATCCGGGCGGTGGGGGCGCCGTCGATATCCCAGTCGAGCACCGCCTGGATGACCGCGGGGTGCTTGTAGCCGATGCGCACGACGTTCCCACTGGCCAGCACGATGTCGTCGAACGAGGGGATCCAGACGTCGAGGTCCGTGCCCCACTGGTCCCCGACCCGGTTCACGATGGCCAGCGCCCAGAGCGGTCCGCGGATCTCCTGGTCGGTGATCGGGGAGCGCGCGACGAACTGATCCGTGAATACGAGGACCGGATCCCCGGGCTCCAACTGCGGGTTCCGGTAGGTGCCCCGGACCGTCCAGACGATCCTGCCGTTGGCGAAGTGGAACGGGACGCGAGTGGCGATCGTCGTCGCATAGCTCTCGGTGTCGATCCACTTCGCCGTTTCGTCCTCGAGCCGATCCGAGCTTAGGAGCCCCGGCCCGCCGAGCTTCTCCACGGCCGCATCGTTGAGGACCTGAATCTCGGCGTCGAAGGTCTTGGTCTCATCGTCCCAGCCGAAGGGGACAAAGAACTCCTCGGTCCTCGACGAGAACCCGGGCGTGATCTTGACCGGGGTGTAGCTGCCCCTGGGGAAGGTGACCACCGGAGCGCCTGCGCCCGGGCCGTCACGCATCATCAACACGCTGCGGATCCGGCCCTGGGACTCGATGACAGCGTGTCCCTCGAGGTAGGCCACCCGGTCGACCTCGTCCTTGAGGTCGGTGTCGAAGATGGTCTTGGTGATCGTGTCCGTGTCGTTCTCGACGCCGGGCCCAATCAGCCGGGAGGGGAGCCCACCCAGATTCGTCAGGAGGTCGTAGTAGACGGCCTTCGGGGTCTGGTTCGCATACTCCACGGGCGTCCGCTCGAGCGAGCCAGGGGAGGTCTCTGAAGCTGGCGGCACCTGGGTGCGCAGCCGGCGCAGGGGCGAGATACAGGAGATCTCGTGCGAGGTGTCACCGCAGACATAGTCCTCCACCTCGTAGGTGTGGAGCAGCATCCACTCAGAGCGGTCGAGGTAGCGGCCCGTCGGGTCACCGCACCAGAGCCGGAGCTCGATGTCCCCGATGTGGTTCTGGGCCAGGATCATCGATCCGTAGTCGGAGAAGTCGCGCTCCCCCGTCTTCAGGATCTTCACCGTGGCCGAGCTGATCTCACCCTTGAGCGTGAGAGGATCGACCTGGACCTGTCCGCCCTCGACGATGCAGAGGCCCACTAGGTTGGTCTTGGTAATCTCTCGCACGCCGAAGCGCTTCAAGGTGGGAGTGCGGAACCCCATCTCGTCGGGCGTCAGGGTGGCGCGGACGCTCCACGGCGCACTGGTGGCCACGCCCGAGAGATCGCCGCCGCCGCTTCCGGAATTGTCCTCGCCGATCAGGTCTCCGTCGAAGCATTCGATCCATCCACTCCCGTCGTAGATCTCGTAGGTGATCGCGCAGCCAGAAGGGACCTGGCCAGCCGCGGTGATCTCCAGGACGCCCGTGCCCGAGACGCTGAACGTGACCGGGTTTCCCGTCCACGTGACCGTGGTCTCCTCGAAGACGGGCTGGTTCAGGGTGAAGTGCGGCATGGCCGGATATGTGCCCGTCAGGAGCCATGCGCTCCCTCCGCCAGCCCCACCCCACATGGGGTTGTCGAACATCGTCACCGCCGTCACCTGATAGCCGGACCCCGAGATGGTCCCGTCGCCCTCGGCCGTGTCGCCCATCCATGCGACGTTCGTGGCTTGGGTGCCGTCCGTCTGCACCCCCCAGATCCGGAAGATCAGGAAGGGATAGCTCTGCTTGTCGCCACCGAAGTCGTCCGCATAGTTCGGCGGCTGCCCAGCCACTACCCCGCCCGCGAAGTCGAAGACGACGTCGCTCGCAGAGACTCCGGCGGCGGCTACGCGCACCACGCTCGAGATCGCGGCGGCGATGATCCCAGTGTTCAGGGGTCCGGTCCAGGTGTCTATGCGATACGCCTGGGCTCGCCACTCGGCGACGTTCTTGTCCGTGCCTGCATCTACCTTCGGATGCAGCCGCGCAGTGAGGGTGTGGATCTCGATGCTCGGTGCACCAGGAGACGAGAGCTCCACCAGCAACCCAAAGAACGGCTCGACCGACGAGAGCCCGTCCGTGATCTCGTAGAGGTCGTCCCCGGCGTGACTGATGACCGATACGTCGCTTCCCGCGATCCGGACCCCGCCAGAACCCAAGACCTCGAGGCCAGTGAGGGAGTCCGCGGCGTTGTACTCAGACGGCAGGTCCTTGATATCCGAGTTGATGGCCGTTACAACCTCGGCGATCAGCGCAGCCGGAGAGTCGGCCCGCTGGACCAGGCCACGCAGCCGGGGAGTCCACCCGTCTCTCACGCCGCAGCCTCCGCCTCGTCCAGCGAGTAGCCAGAGCCGCGGATGATCTTCACCACGAGGAGCTCCATGGCCGCCTGGCTTCCTCCTCCCAGAGAGCCCATGTAGACGCGGAGGTCTCCCCAGTCTGAGGGAAGGGCGAGCTCCGCGGAGGCCGACGTGGACCGCAGGTCTCCACCATCCGCTCGGAGGTAGGCGCGGATCGTGCCCGTGGAGGTCAGCACCCCCAGGAAGCGCACCTCCTGCCCGGGCGCGACCACCAGGTTGACGATCTCCTCGAGGGAGTCGGTGCCGTCCGTGTAACGCACGGCCACCTTGCCGTCGGAGTCCTGCTCGATGTAGAGGCGCGCTCCGGTCGCCCCCGCGGCTCCGATGTAGAGGACCCCCCCGGGCGCCCATGCCTTCCACTTCGCGTACAGAGCCGACGCCAGGGGGGGGATGGGGCAGCCCGAGTAGAGCGTCTCGGCCGAGATGGAGCTCGATCCCTCCGCCGCATTCGGCATCGGCACCAGCGGCACGGCGCCGGCCACCGCGGTGGGCAGCGCCATGTAGAGGACCTCGTTGGCGCCGACCAGGGTGTCGCCATCCCCGAAGCGCAGCTCGAAGTAGGCCTCGGTGGCCGCCGCGTCCCACGTCCGCGCGGCCCAGAGCCAGCACCAGCGGCCCTTCACGGGAGCGCTGTCGCCCTCGGTGCTGTCCTGGTCGTCGACGGCAAAGAGCGTCACCTGGTCGGCGGTGAGCTCCGAGGACCGTGGGATATAGACGCCCACCACCATGCCGGCGAGCTCGCCGGCCGTGAAGCCGTTCATCTCTCCCGGGAGACCGAAGAGATAGCGCCTCGTCCCGCTCCCAGCAGGTCCACTGAGCAGCTTCACGATCGTGGAGCCGAGTGACGAGTCGTATGGCAGGGGTACGCCAGCCGAGGAGGCCGTCACCGATGATGCGTCGGCCACGCCCCAGGCGCCGCCCTTGCCATCGATGCCCGGGAGCGCCCCGCCCTTCGTGGCCCCGCTCGGGCTCACCGTCGCCAGTTCGGATACCTGTCCCGAGCGGTAGACGGCGATGTCCGGATTCGTGAGCGCCTGCATCTGGGCCAGTGTCTTCTCTGCTCCGCTCTGGGCCTTGAAGGAGATGAGGCCGGAGTTGGCGACGAAGGACAATGCGGAAGAACGTGCCGCCATACGAACCCGCGCATTGGCCCACGACGGCGCGAGCGAGATGGTACCTATGGCGCTGTCTAGCGTCGTATCCTCGGCGGCGGAATTGATCGTCAATCCCGCCGTTATCGCACCACTGGCTGCTTGGTAAATACGGATGGCGATATAGTCGCCAAGAGCCAGCGTCACATTCCAGTACCCGGTCACCGTTGTGGTGCCATTGTGGAACGCCACGTCCAGCCTGGACGCGCCGCCCTCGAAGTTCGCGCTCAGTCGAGAGACGTCCGAATCTCCGACGCAGAACATGAACCGACTCGTCCCCGTGTTCGGCAGATCCAACACCACCCCTTCATACAGGTACGTGGCTTCTTGGGGGGTCGAATCCAGCAGCGCAACCGTGAAGTCGTCCAGTACCACCGCGCGGGCAGTCATCACCCGGTTGCCGCGTGCCCGAGTACGCCACGGCGCAGAACAACCCAAGTTCTGGACTCCAGCAGACCGAGTACCAGTTATTGTCAGCAGCGCTGGTGCGTATGGTCCACGTGATCCCGTCGGGACTCGTCATCACCCGGTTGCCGGTGCCCGAGTCCGCCACGGCGCAGAACAACCCAAGTTCCGGACTCCAGCAGACCGAGCGCCAGTTATTGTCGGCAGCGCTGGTCCGTGTGGTCCACGTGATCCCGTCGGGACTCGTCATCACCCGGTTGCCGGTGCCCGAGATCGCCACGGCGCAGAACAACCCAAGTTCCGGACTCCAGCAGACCGAGCGCCAGCTATTGTCAGCAGCGCTGGTGCGTATGGTCCACGTGATCCCGTCGGGACTCGTCATCACCCGGTTGCCGGTGCCCGAGTTCGCCACGGCGCAGAACAACCCAAGTTCCGGACTCCAGCAGACCGAGTACCAGTTATTGTCAGCAGCGCTGGTCCGTGTGGTCCACGTGATCCCGTCGGGACTCGTCATCACCCGGTTACCGATGCCCGAGATCGCCACGGCGCAGAACAACCCAAGTTCCGGACTCCAGCAGACCGAGACCAGTCATTGTCGGCAGCGCTGGTCCGTGTGGTCCACGTGATCCCGTCGGGACTCGTCATCACCCGGTTACCGCTGCCCGAGATCGCCACGGCGCAGAACAACCCAAGTTCCGGACTCCAGCAGACCGAGTACCAGTCATTGTCAGCAGCGCTGGTCCGTATGGTCCACGTGATCCCGTCGGGACTCGTCATCACCCGGTTGCCGGTGCCCGAGTACGCCACGGCGCAGAACAACCCAAGTTCCGGACTCCAGCAGACCGAGAGCCAGTCATTGTCGGCAGCGCTGGTGCGTGTGGTAAATCCACGCTCCAGCAGCGTGACGCGGCGGGAGACGGAGTCGTTGGTGGTGATCCGGTGCTTGTTCCGCAGTATGTTGACCGCGACGGGGAGGACGAGCCCAGTCCAATCCACCTGCGTCGCCGGATCGTTGCGGGTGACCGCTGGGGTCGCACCGTAGGCCGTGTACATGGCGTAGTCGGTGCCCGCTGTGTTGCCCATGACCCCGAGGACCAGCTTGTCGGAGTGGCGGTTCATCCACTCCTCAATCGCCATCCCGTCGCCACCGTTGAAGCGGTCGGTGATCGGGGCCGCGCTGCTGCCGTCGTCCGTGATAATGAGGTTGAGCGAGCCTTCGAGCGGGAAGTTGCCCTCGTGGTCCTGACCCACGTAGAGCGTCCACGATGTGCCCGTCGACGCGGGGACGTCGGCCGTGCTGCTCACGTTGTCAGTCACGTCTCCGTCGCCGTCGGTGTCGACGTAGACGTACATCGTCCCGCCGTACACCCGGAGCCCGAAGAAGACGACGTCGCCGGCCGAGAAGGCCCTCGTCATGAAGATAGACTTTATCGTCCCCGCAGCGATCACGTGGAAGCGGATGTCACCGCCCGTGGTCTTCGACACGTCGACCTGGTTGCTGCTGTCCGAGTGGATTCTACCGATGAAGTGGCGAACCCCGTCGTCGGAGTCCCAGTCGGGGATGAACCAACCGATGAGAGGGAAGCTGTCCGGATCCCAGTTCGCGGGCATAGCGACCTGGAAGTTGTCCCCCGCGTCGATCCGCAACCCGTACTCCCCGGCGAGGTTCGTGACCGCGTCAAGCTCCTGCAGCTCCCAGTCCCCCGGGGTTCCCCCGGGGATGTTGAACTCGACGAGGTTGTCCTGGGCCCCGGTCAGCGGCAGCACCGGCGTCTCCGGCACCCCATCCCCGTCGAGGTCCCTCCATGAGGGCCGCGGCACGTTCGCGGATGCGAGCCGCACGTAGCCGTCGGGATCGAAGAGCGGCGCCGTCCCCGCGCGCGCGTAGCTCTCCGGCACGTCCTCACCGGGAGATGTACGCCGGACGAGGACCCCGTAGGTGTCCAGCGCCTCACCTCCAGCAAGGAACGCGACGTCCTGCGATCTCACGGTCATGGCTGAATGAACCTCGGCTCGTGTTCTTCGTAGGGGATCTCACCCTGGAACTCCGACCAGTCGCCCGACTCGATGCTGAAGCCGGCGTCTCCCGGCGGGACCTTCGCCAGCAGCGACTTCTCGGCCTCCTCGTCATCGTGGATGATCCAGGCGACCCTGCCCTCGAAGTAGAGATGCTCGATGTGGTACCGGGCCTGCTGGTACTCCTGGCGGGAGGCGAGCCGGATCCCTATGGAGTCGACACGGAGGCGCCCAATCTCCCCCGCGGCCGACCAGGCCTGAGGCGACGTCTCCCGCTGATAGACCGTCCGGACCTTCCCGAAGCTGTACGGCTTCTTCCGGGCATGCGTGAGCGCGAAGCGCTGTCCGGTGTAGGCGCCCACGATGCGCGGAGCGAGCCCCGCACCCATGGCTGGGACAAAGAGCTTCACCGCCTTGCCGAGCTGCGGCCCCAGGTACCAGAGCACCGCGCCCTCTTCCGTCAGCACCGGGCGCTTCGGGTCCAGGAGGGACTGCGGGAACACCTGGGTGGGGATCGTCGCGCTGATCGTGTTCCAGGTGGTGAACCCGTCCGCCGAGACCCTGACCTGCACCGGGTATCCGCCGAGGTTGTGGTCGCGGTCAATTACCAGCATGTCGAATGCCCGCACCCGGTCCATCGTGCACTGCAGGTAGGCGTCCGCATTCGCCGTGTCCGACTCCCACCGGTTCAGCTCAACCTGCCGGCGCGCGGTCCCCACGAACGACGAGCCCCAGGCCCCGGCGGCGTCGTCAGCGTTGGACGACGTGAGCACGTGGTCCGGGAAGATCATCCGGTTCCAGAAGTTCTCGACGAGGAAGACAGTGCGGCCCATGGGTTACCTCGCCGTCCGCATGGCGGAGTCGAACGCCTTGGTGAAGTTGGCTTCCCACCTCTTTGTCACCGTCTCGCGGGCGATCTCGTGGAAGCGGAGCTCGGGATCGATGCGGACGCTGGGCACGAGCTGATAGAGCGGCACCAGCTCGCCGTTCACCCGGCGGAAGATCGTGCCGCGGCCCCCGGGCTTCCTGATGAGGAGCGTGTGTTTTGCCCCGAGGTAGACGTCACCCCTGTTCGCGAGCACGCGCCCCTGGCCATGCTGCGAGGCCTCGGCGAAGAGCTGCGCCGGACGCCATCCCTTCCTGATAATCCCCGCCCCGGTCCGGGGCACGTTATCCGTGGGCACTGCGATCGAACGCCCCCGGAACGGACCCTTCGACGTGTTGGACTCGAACTTGCCGAAGATGTCCGACCGGCCCCCGGGAGAGTCGATGGCGATGCGCGCCTCCGGCTTCGCCTTCGAGGCGAACGGCTTGATCTTCACCGACTGCCTGGCGAACGACTTCCGGCGGATCGTGAACACCTCGCCCATGTGCTCGCGTTCGTCCTTCTGGAAGTCCAGCGCCGTGAAGTTCACCGCCCGCGAGTTGATGAAGGGCAGCTGGTCGGAGTAGACCGCCCGGAGGAAGCCGCTGACCGGGGCCGCGTTGACGTCGACGACGAAGTCCATCAGCGCGTCACCCCCCCATGCTTCGCCCCGCGGAACACGGCGTCCCGCTGCTCGAGGTCGAGGTCTTCCTTCATCCGCTGCTCGGCCGTCCCCGTCCCCTGGTAGATGCGGGTGATGTAGTACGGGCGCGCCTTGCGGTCCTTTAGCTTCGCCTCCGCCCGGGAAGAGAAGTCGGTGACGGTGACCGGGACCGGATCCCTGTTCTTGTGGAAGAGCGAGCCGATCAGGCCGATCCCTATACCCACCACGCCACCGAGGAGGGTCGACCCGAACGAGGCCCCGCTCGATGTCTTGATGTTGGCGATGATCTGCTGCAGTGAGGATATGACCGCCTGCTCCATCGTGGCGGAGCCCGTGACCGCGGCGCTCGCCATCCGGTCGAACGAGTCCACGACGACGCCCGTGGCGTCATTGAGGGCCACCCCCGCATCCTCGACCTGAGAGATCCCCGACTTCGGTGCACCGCCCAGGGTGTACGGCGCGGGAGTCGGAGCGCTGATGCCGACCCGCGGCATGTTGATCAGCCCCGCGTTCACCGGCGTGATGCCGGACGTCAGCAGCGTGAGACCACCCAGGCCGCCGAACGGCTGCGCGAGCTGCACGAGGCGGGCGTATTCGTCGGCCAGCCCCTTGACCTTCGTGGCCGCCTTCTCGGCCTCGTCGCCGGGCGCGGCGGTGAGTTGGTCCAGCTTCGCGGCCTTCAGGTCCTCGTCCGTCTTCTTGATGGCGTCGCGGAGCGCCTTGAGCTCTGCGATTCCCCCGGTGATGGCAGGCGCACGCGCCGCCCCCGCTCCGCCCCCGCTGTCCTTCCCGATGCCGAGCTGGTTGCGCAGGGACTGGGCGAAGTGGGAGTTCGCGAGGTCGGGGTTGGCCTCCAGGTCCGCCAGGGTGGCACGCATTCCAGCCTTCCCACCGCGGCCGATGCTGAGGTCGTCCAGACGGTTCTGAACGATCTCCGCCTCTTGCTTGAGCGTGGCCAGCTCCGCCTGCAATGCCTCGAACCCACCGGCGTCCAACAGGTGGCCCTTCTTGCTCGAGTGGAGGTCGGCGATGCTCTGCGTCGTCCTCTCGATCTCGTCGTTCACACCCTTCAGCCGAGCCTCGAGCACCCTGACGTCTGTGATGTTCGCGATCGATGCGGAGATCGCGGCCTGGCCGACGTCCAGACCCGCCATCTCCTGCAGTGTCTTCGCCATGCCATCGAAGAAGGCCGCGATCCTGGGGGACTGCACGATGATCTGGGCGAAGTAGTCGCGGATGTTGATTAGGGCGGCTGCGAAGCGGGCGGACGCCTCGGCAGCCGCGGTCGTCGATCCCCCGAGCCGCTTGGTGAGCTCCTCGCCCTGGCGCAGCGCCTCGTTCCTGAACGCCTCCTTCTTCTGGGCGTCGGTCAGGGTGGAGACGTTCACGCCCAGGGCCTTCGCATAGGCCTTGTTGACCTTCTCGGCGTCGATGAGGATGCCGATGTTGTCCAAGAACATCTTCGACTGGCGCCCAATCCCCGTGGTCAGGCTCTCGATGCCGTACTTCACATCGACGCCCAGGGACTTCGAGAGCTTCGTGGCGATCGAGACCAGACGGGCGAAGTCGCTGCTGCTCTGCGCCGCACCGAGCGCCATCGCCTGGTTGCTATACGCCATCAGGTCGAAGTCGGACGCAGCGCCCAGCGACGCGGCACGCAGCCGCTCGAGGGCGCCGGTCTCCCCGTCGGTGAGCCGCGTGAAGGCCTGCTGGACGCCTGCGACCTGAGCCCCTCGTTCGCTCAGCTTCTCCAGACCGAAGATGGCGGCGCCGGCGCCGGCCCCGATGGCGACCAGGTCCTTGGCGACCGCCTTCCCGACCCGAGTGACCGCACGGAGGTTCTTCTCGAACCCGGACGCGAAGGACTTGACGACGCCGGACGCCAGATCCTTGGCCTTGATGATGACCTCTACGATGCGGTCACCCATTGGGCACCCCGTCGTCGCTTCGGTTGGCGCGGCTGGCTAGGTTCTCGATCATCGCCTGGCCCTTCAGCCCCTTGATCGAGTATGACCGTCCCAGCAGCCGCTCGGCCGACTCGTCTGCCTGGTGGTCTCCGAAGGCCCGGGCGACAGCAACACCCACGCCCTCGACCATAGTGTGCTCACGTCTGGCCTGCAGCATGGCCACCCGGTGGTAGGCGGCCAGCAGCATGATCCAGGAGGAGGAGGGGGCAACGAATTGCCCGGAGCAGTAGGCGGCCACCTCGACGATCATGTCATCGAGCCCGATGTCGAGCTCGTACTGGGTGCCGCCCCCGGAGTCATCACCGCCAGCGCTCTCGGGGACGAGCGCAGGCGCATCAAGAAATCCTCGGCGAGCCCGGGACACCGGAATTCACAACGTGGCGAAGGGC
>CAVVTU010000030.1:0-3220 GCA_963751265.1 uncultured Gemmatimonadales bacterium
CCTCGTCGAGGCCGACGAGCCACAGGTCTTCGTTGCTGCGCAGGCTGGCGAAGACCTTCCCCCGCCTGACGAAGGGGCCGAAGCGTCCGATTCCCGCCACCACCTCCTCGTCGGTGCTCGGATCGACGCCCACCGCCCGGGGCAGAGAGAGCAGGCGTAGCGCGTAGTCCAGATCCACGTCCGCCAGCGCCTTTTCCTTGGGAATGCTCACCCGCTTGGGCTTCTCTCCGTCGCCGTCGGGCTCCAGCTCCACATAGGGGCCGTAGGGACCGACTTTGAGGCGAACCGCCCGGCCGTCCTCGGGGCGCGCGCCGAGCAGATCGCCTTCGGCGCCGGGCCCATCGAGGGAGCGCGTGCTCTGGCACTCCGGGTAGCCCGAACACCCCAGGAAGCGCCCGAACTTGTTCCAACGCACGAGCATCGGGCGCCCGCACTTCTCGCAGAACTCGCCCTCGGCGGCGAGGATCTCCTTGATGATGTCGTCGGAGCTCGCCTCGCCGGCCTCCAGGCGCTTCCTGAAGTCGGGATAGAACGAGGCCAGCAGCGCGCGCCAGTCGGCCTCCCCCTCCTCGACCCGATCGAGGGCTCCTTCCATGCGGCTCGTGAACTCCACCTGGAAGATGTCCGGGAAGACCTTCACCAGGAGCTTGACCACGACCTCGCCCAGCTCCGTGGGCAGGAATCGGCGCTGCTCCAGTTCCACGTATCCGCGGTCCCCGATGGTGGAGAGGATCTGCGCGTAGGTGGAGGGCCGGCCTATGCCCAGCTTCTCCAACTCGCGGACCAGGCTGGCCTCGGAGAAGCGCGGAGGGGGCTGCGTGAAGTGCTGGCGGGGCTCCACTCGGCGCACTTCGCTGACGTCGCCCTCGTCGAGGGCCGGTAGCGGCTCCAGGTCGTCCAGGCGCCGGTGCTCCCCGGCCTCGGTGGCCTCCATGTAGAGGCGGGTGAAGCCCTCGAACTTCACCACTGAGCCCGTGGCCCGGAACAGATAGGACCGTGCGCTCGCGCCGCGCACGTCGAAGTCCACCGTGGTGGTATCGTACACGGCCGGGGCCATCTGCCCTGCCACGAAGCGGAGCCAGACCAGCTCGTAGAGCCGTGCGGCGTCGCTCTCCAGATAACGGGCGGCCTCGGAGGGATGCAGGGCCACGTCGGTGGGCCGTATGGCCTCGTGGGCTTCCTGCGCGCCCTTCTGCTGCTTCCCGGCCCACAGGCGTGGCGCGGCCGCCGCGAAGCTCGGGCCGAACTCGCCGACGATCCAGTCGCGGGCCTGGCCCACCGCCACGGGAGACACCCGCGTGGAGTCCGTGCGCATGTAGGTGATGAGCCCGACGGTGCCGCGCCCACCCACCTCCATCCCCTCGTAGAGCCGCTGCGCCACCGACATCGTCCGCTTCGCGGAGAAGCCCAGGCGCTTGGCCGCCTCCTGCTGGAGCGTCGAGGTGGTGAACGGTGCCGCCGGGTTCTTCTGGCGCTCTCTCCGCTTGACCCCGGTCACTCCGAACACGGCGCCGCGAACGTCCTCTACCACCGCGGTCGCAGAGGTCTCGTCGGGAAGCGTGAAGGCCTTGTGGTCGATGTGGTGCAGCTTCGCCTCGAAGGGATGGTCCGCCTTCGCCAGGTGGGCGGTGATGGACCAGTACTCCTCCTCGGTGAACGCGCGGATCTCCTCCTCGCGCTCGCAGATGAGGCGCAGGGCGACCGTCTGCACGCGCCCGGCAGACAGCCCGGGCCGTATCGGCTTCCACAGCAGGGGGCTCGCCTGATAGCCCACCAGGCGGTCGAGGATGCGCCGGGCCTGCTGGGCCTCGACCTTCTTCATGTCGATGGGCCCGGGGCTCTCCAGGGCCTTCTGGACGGCTCCCTTGGTAATCTCGCGGAACTGCACGCGGCGGAAGCGGTCCTCGTCCCCGGCAAAGCCGAGCTGCTCCGCGACGTGCCAGGCGATGGCCTCGCCCTCACGGTCGGGGTCGGTGGCGAGGATGACCGAGGAGGCGTGCTTCGCCTTCTTCTTCAGCTCCGCGAGGATCTTGGCCTTCCCCCGGACGGTGACGTAGTGCGGCTCGAAGCCGTTGTCCACGTCCACCCCCAACTCCTTGGTGGGGAGGTCGCGCACGTGGCCTACCGAGGCCGCGACCTCGTAGTCGCTGCCCAGGTACTTGCCGATGGTCCGGGCTTTCGCCGGGGACTCGACGATGACCAGGTGCTTGCCGTCTCGCTTTGCCGTCATGCTTCTCTCACGTCTCCGCTACTCGCTCTCGGGGACTCATGTGTGCGATCCGTACGAGGATCTCCCGGACCACATCCTCCGGTGTCCGGGCGTCCGTGTCCACCCCGACGTCCGCTGCCGCGTACTGCGGCCCACGCTCATCCAGCAGCAGCCGTGCCGCCTCGAGCGGCTTCGGCGCCTCGAGGAGCGGGCGCACGTCCGTCGCCGCCGCAGCCCGTCGAACCGCCTCTTCGGCGGACACACGGAGCCACACGCTCACGGTCCCTTCGGGTAGCTGCCGCAGGCGCTCGGCCGAGGACCCCCAGCCACCACCACTCCCCAGTACCACCCGGTCCCGGGCGAGGAGGTCCCTGGCGACGCGCAGCTCGGCGCTCCTGAACCAGGGCTCCCCCCTGATGCGGAAGATCTCCGCCACGGAAATGCCCTCTTCACCTTCGATGGTCGCGTCGAAGTCCACGAAGCGCCACCCCAGTCGCGCCGCCAACAGCGGTCCGACGGTCGACTTGCCCGCGCCCATGAAGCCCACCAGCACGATGCGATGCACACCCGGCGGGACGCTCATCGTTCCCCGAATCCCCGGGCGCCGAGGTAGGCGAGGTATCCGTCGAAGTTCCTGCGCACTTCGGCCATGGAGTCGCCTCCGAGCTTCTCCAGGAGGGCATCCGCCACGACGAGGGCAACCATCGACTCGGCCACCACGGCGGCGGCGGGGACGGCGCACACGTCGCTGCGCTCGACCGCGGCATCGCCCACCGAACCGTCCCGCAGATCGACGCTGGCAAGCGGCTTGCGGAGCGTCGAGATGGGCTTCATGGCGCCACGAACGACGAGAGGCTCCCCAGTGGTGACACCCCCCTCCAGGCCGCCCGCCCGGTTCGAGGCACGTCCCAGCCCCCCCGCACGGACCTTCTCCTCGGCGCGCACGATGGGATCGTGGACCTCCGAGCCCGGCCGACGCGCGCCCTCGAAGCCGAGCCCGATCTCCACGCC
>CAVVTU010000031.1:0-2500 GCA_963751265.1 uncultured Gemmatimonadales bacterium
CGCACGGCCCTTCCGAGACCCGAAGGTCTGGGAGCGTTCATCTTGGAGGGGGCTTCCCACTTAGATGCTTTCAGCGGTTATCCCGTCCCGACGTAGCTACCCGGCGATGCCCCTGGCGGGACAACCGGTACACTAGTGGTCGGTCCATCCCGGTCCTCTCGTACTAGGGATGGCTCTCCTCAACGCTCCAACGCCCACGACGGATACAGACCGAACTGTCTCACGACGTTCTGAACCCAGCTCATGTACCACTTTAACGGGCGAACAGCCCGACCCTTGGGACCTTCTCCAGCCCCAGGATGTGATA
This sequence comes from uncultured Gemmatimonadales bacterium, assembly GCA_963751265.1. Lineage (GTDB taxonomy): Bacteria > Gemmatimonadota > Gemmatimonadetes > Longimicrobiales > Gaopeijiaceae > SZUA-318. Next base: position 308 of record CAVVTU010000031.1, read on the forward strand.
AGCCGACATCGAGGTGCCAAACCGCCCCGTCGATGTGAACTCTCGGGGGCGATAAGCCTGTTATCCCCGGCGTACCTTTTATCCGTTGAGCGACGGCCCTTCCATTCGGAACCGCCGGATCACTAAGGCCTACTTTCGTACCTGCTCGATCCGTCGATCTCGCAGTCAAGCTCCCTTCTGCCTTTACGCTCTTCGTGCGATTACCGACCGCACTGAGGGAACCTTTGCGCGCCTCCGTTACGCTTTGGGAGGCGACCGCCCCAGTCAAACTACCCGCCTGCCACGGTCCCCGACGAGGATTCACTCGCCTGGGTTAGAGCCTCAACATCACAAGGGTGGTATTTCACCGGTGACTCCCCAGGAGCTAGCGCCCCTGGTTCATAGTCTCCCACCTATGCTACACATGCAGTGCCGAAACCCAATGGCAGGTTATAGTAAAGGTGCACGGGGTCTTTTTGTCCTGTCGCGGGTAATCGGTATCCTCACCGATACTCCAATTTCGCCGAGCTTGCGGAGGAGACAGCGCCCAGATCGTTACGCCATTCGTGCAGGTCGGAACTTACCCGACAAGGAATTTCGCTACCTTAGGACCGTTATAGTTACGGCCGCCGTTTACCGGGGCTTCAGTTCAGAGCTTCGCAGGCCCGAAGGCCACTAACCCCTCCCTTTAACCTTCCGGCACCGGGCAGGCGTCAGTGCCTATACGTCGTCTCAGCGACTTCGCAGACACCTGTGTTTTTGCTAAACAGTCGCCTGGGCCGATTCTCTGCGGCCCGCTTCGGCTCCCCGCGCAACGCGGTTCACCTACCACGGGCTCCCCTTCTCCCGAAGTTACGGGGACATTTTGCCGAGTTCCTTCTCCGCAAATCACTCGAGCACCTTAGGCTTCTCGCCTCGCCTACGTGTGTCCGTTTACGGTACGGTCACAGTGCACACTCCCCTGCGAAGCTTTTCTCGGCGGCCTGATTAGGAACCCTTGGCGGGGTCCGAAGACCCCTTCGGCATCGGCGCTCGGCTAAAGGGGCGGATTTGCCTACCCCTCATCGCCTACCACCTTGCATCGGAATCCACCACCCGACGGTTCTTTCACTTCCGCGTCCCTCCTCAGGGTCGAACGCATACACTGCGGTACAGGAATGTTGACCTGTTTCCCATCGCCTACGCCTCTCGGCCTCGGCTTAGGGGCCGACTAACCCGGAGCGGATGAGCCTGGCTCCGGAACCCTTAGGCTTTCGGTGACGGAGATTCTCACTCCGTTTATCGCGTACTCATTCCGGCATCCTCACTTCCCTGCGCTCCACCGGTGCTCTTCCGAGCCGGCTTCGACTGCCCAGGGAACGCTCCCCTACCATGTTTCCCCCCCGAAGGAGGGTCCCATCCGTAGCTTCGGCGGCATGCTTGAGTCCCGACCATTATCGGCGCAGATCCACTTGACTAGTGAGCTATTACGCACTCTTTAAAGGCATGGCTGCTTCTAAGCCAACCTCCTAGTTGTCTCTGCAAATCCACATCCTTTCTCACTTAGCATGCACTTCGGGGCCTTAGCTGACGGTCTGGGCTCTTTCCCTCTCGCGGACGGACATTATCGCTCGCCCACTGACTCCCAGGGTCCATCTGTCGGGCATTCGGAGTTTGCTTGGGGTCGGTAACCGGGTAAGGCCCCTAACCCATGCAGTGCTCTACCTCCCGCAGACATTTCCTGAGGCTATACCAAAATATATTTCGGGGAGAACCAGCTATCTCCGAGCTTGATTGGCCTTTCACCCCTATCCACAGCTCATCCGAGCAGTTTTCAACCCACACCGGTTCGGGCCTCCACCAGGTGTTACCCCGGCTTCACCCTGGCCATGGATAGATCGCTTCGGTTTCGGGTCTGCCCCCACGTACTTCATCGCCCTGTTCAGACTCGCTTTCGCTTCGGCTCCGGCCCTTAAGGCCTTAACCTCGCACGTGAGGAGCAACTCGCCGGATCATAATGCAAAAGGCACGCAGTCACCCACGATGCTGCCGTAAGCAGCTCCCAGGCTCCTACCGCTTGTATGCACACGGTTTCAGGGTCTATTTCACTCGCCGTCAGGCGTTCTTTTCACCGTTCCCTCACGGTACTCTTCCCTATCGGTCACGAGCTCGTATTTAGCCTTGGAGGATGGTCCCCCCTGATTCAACCGGAATTCCTCGTGCTCCGGCCTACTC
>CAVVTU010000031.1:5000-204281 GCA_963751265.1 uncultured Gemmatimonadales bacterium
CTGCGAGGCCAAAAACCTAACCGGTCCCCGAATCAGGGTCAACACCTCATTGGCACTGATTCGAGGTGCCCGGACGCAGGGTGAGCGACCGGATTTGAACCGGCGACCTCCAGGGCCACAACCTGGCGCTCTAACCGACTGAGCTACGCCCACCACGGAACCCCGGAGACATCCAGGTCATACCGTCTCTCGAGGCACTCGCCGCAGCCTTCACAGGCGAGCGCGAAAACCTAAGCAATCCCCGCACGAGCGTAAAGCGCAGAAAGACCCCACCCCGCGGCGTGGAGAGCCGAGGCCTCCCGACCCGGCTTTCGCCAGGCCGCCGACACCCCAGTTCATGCGCTCGGGTGGGGGCTGTCGGGAAGACCTGCGACGCAGCGCGGTACCATGCGCCCGCTGGGACTCGAACCCAGGACCCTCGGCTTAGAAGGCCGATGCTCTATCCAGCTGAGCTACGAGCGCTTCGCGGACGCTCCGCGCCCGCCAAGGCGAAAGCTACTCCTGAAGGGAGGCTGCCTCAACGTGGGCGGAATCTGGAGCGCCCGTTCCCGTCCGAGGTTCACGAAGAAGGAAGAGCATGGTGCCGGACTCGCTGCCCGTGCAGTCGTCGGCCTTGATCGTGCCCTGGACGCTGCGCCCCCCGGATTCCATGCCGCCGCGAAGGCGCATCTTCCCCTCGCACTGGCCCGAGTACGACAGCGTCAGATCCAATTGGCCGTGGGAGATGTGGCCCGACCCCTCGGCCGTCAGGTTCAGATCGGGAATCCGCAGGGCGGCTTCGACGTTCCGGTCCGGTCCTCTGAGCTCAAGGGTCGCCGGGAGATCGGATCCGGCCATGTTCACGCGGCCCCCGAAGCGGCGTAGTTCCGGAGGGGTCTCCGTACCGGGTCCGGCAAGCGAGCATGCCTCGCCCACGAGAAGACAGGCCGCGACGGTGATCCAGAATCGACGCTTCATGTCAGGTGGCGTCTCCTTTCGACTCCCCGTGCCAGGGGGTTCCCGACTCTGAGTCGGGGGCGATGGGGCCGGCCACGCGCATACGCGGACCCACCTATCGGGGCGCCGGGACTCGAACCCGGGACCTCCTGCTCCCAAAGCAGGCGCGCTACCGGACTGCGCCACGCCCCGTAAACACGGGGTGGAAGGTAGCGATGGCACCCAATCGTCGGTAGGCGCTCCCGGGACGTTGCGACCTCAGGCCCCTTGCCCTGGGGGCCCCTCGTCCGAGAGCCTGCGCAGGTACTCGTAGGTGTAGATGCCCGTGGCGTGCCCGTCGCTCCATTCAAACTGCAGGGCGTAACGCCCTACGTAGTGGATGGCTTCGGGGTACACTCCCTGCGGGACGCTTGCCGGGCTCAAGGTGCGGATACCGGTCATTTCGTCCACGCAGCCCGCGCAAGGGCACTTCAGGCGGAGCTCGCGGGGCTCATACTCGCTGATTGCCCCGTCCTGCCAGGCGATGCGAAGTCGAGCGCCGTCCTCGGTGGGCCCGATCTCGACGGGCTGGAACCGGGCTTCGGTCATCGGCTCGCCGTCTGGACGGAGCCCGAGATCAGAGCCTGGGCCAGGGCCCGAAACGCGCGCCCGCGATGGCTCCGCTCGTTCTTCTCGTCCTGAGTCAGCTCTGCGAAGGTCCTTCCCGCATCGGGATCCAGAAAGAGCGGATCGTACCCGAATCCCGCCTTGCCTCGGGGTCCCTCGAGGATTACCCCCGTCGCTTCACCCCGCGTGATGAGCATGGGGCGGTCGGGATGGATGAGGACCGCCACGCACACGTAACGGGCCCCGCGCTCCTCGGGGGGACGGTCGCCAAGGAGCGCCAGGAGATGCTCGTTGTTTGCGAGGTCGCGGGACAGGCCCCCCATCGCCTCCTCCGGAGCGAATCGCTTGGAACGGACGCCGGGAGCTCCGCCCAGGGCCTGCACCTCGATCCCGGAATCATCGGCGACCGTCGCGAGCCCCGTCCTCTCATGAAAATAGCGAGCCTTCGAGCGGGCGTTCTCCTCGAACGTATCGTACGGCTCGAGATCCTCTTCGGCGGGATCCCAGGGCACGCCGGCCTCGCTCAGACCGAGCAGCGTGAGCTCCCCAACGGCTCCCATGATGCGCCGAATCTCGCGCATCTTGTCGGCGCTCCGTGTAGCTACGAGCAGCTCCATCTATGCCCTGCCCTCCAGGGTGGCCGCCTGAGCCGAGAACAGGTCTCCGAGTCCCGAGAGCGCCAGGTCGAGCATCCGATCCATCTGGTCACGGCGAAAGGGATCGCCTTCGGCCGTTCCCTGTACCTCCACGAGGGTCCCGTCTTCCGTACCGACCACGTTCATGTCGACCTGCGCCGAGGAGTCCTCTCCGTAGTCCAGATCCAGACGAGGCTCGCCGTCCACGACTCCCACGCTCACGGCCGCCACCCGACGACGTACCGGATTGCGGTCGACGAGCCCCCCGCTGACCATCCAATCCCCCGCCAGCACGAGCGCCACGCAAGCGCCCGTGATGGATGCGGTCCGGGTGCCGCCGTCCGCCTGGAGCACATCGCAATCGATGGTCACCGTGTAGGATCCCATGGCCTCGAGGTCCGTTACCGAACGGAGCGATCGGCCGATCAGCCGCTGGATCTCCTGAGTGCGGCCCTTCGCTCCGGTCCGTTCCCGGCGGGTCCGCGTGTGCGTGGCACGGGGAAGCATCGCGTACTCCGCTGTCACCCATCCCGCGCCGCTGGCCTCGCGCCACCTGGGTACGCCCGCTTCCACGGATGCGGTGCATAGCACCCTCGTGTTCCCCGTCGAGACGAGGCTCGACCCTTCGGCATAAGGGGCCACGCCTACTTCGATCGAGACGGGGCGCAGTTGGTCGTTACGGCGGCCGTGGGATCTGGGCGGCATCAACGCTCTCCACGAAGGCGAGTCAGAAGGTCGGTGGTAGAATAACCTTCGACGAAGGGAACGAGGGCGACTTCGCCTCCGGCCGCCACGACCTCTTCGCTCCCCACGACCTGGTCGAGATCGTAATCGCCCCCCTTGACCAGCACATCGGGAAGGAGCGCGGCGATCAGATCCCGGGGCGTGTCCTCGTCGAAGAGGCACACCGCGTCCACGCACTCGAGCGCAGCCAGGACGAGAGCTCGGTCCTGCTCCGCGACCACGGGACGTTCAGAGCCCTTGTCAAGCCGCCGTACCGACGCATCCGTGTTGACCCCGACCACCAGCAGGTCGCCCAGAGCCCGGGCAGCGGACAGGTAGCTCACGTGGCCGCGGTGCAGGAGGTCGAAGCAGCCGTTGGTGAAAACCAGACGAATCTCGCGGGGTGGCCCGAACCGGTCGATGAGCTCGGCGCGTGTCAGGACCTTCTCCTCCGGACTTCGGGGCGTCATGGTGTTCCTCCAGCCAGAATGGTGCCGCCTTCCCGCATGAGAAGGAGGTCGGCCACCGCCCGGCCGAGGGCCTCGGGGTCCTCTGCCGAGCCGGTCAGATCGGCGCGCACCATCCTCGATCCGTCGAGGCTGGTGGCCATGGCCCAGAGGCGAAGCCAGCGCCCGAACGGCAAGGCCAGAGCGCCCAGGGGCGCGTCGGTTCCCGCCCCCAGCGCCCGGGCGAGGGCAAGCTCGCACTCCCAGGCCCGGCGACTCTGCACGTCGTCCAGGCTGGATGCGGCTCGTCTCGTGGTTTCGTCTCCCGCCCTTGCGACCAGCACCCGAGCTCCTTGCCCCGGCCCGGGTACCCAGGCCTTCGGATCCAGGAACTCCGTCGTGAGCTCGGAGAGCCCCATCTGCCGGGACTGGGCGGCGCCGAGAATGAGCACGTCGACGGCACCGGACTCCAGCATCGAGACCGGCGTGTGACCGTTGGTGAGGCTGTGGGCATGCAGATCCGGGCGATGGGCTCTGAGCAGGCCGAGACGCCGTGCCCCCACCAGCCCCACCCGGGTGCCGGCCTGGAGACGGGCGAGTGTGCCCGACCCGTCTGTCCTGCTCACCAACACGTCCCTGGGCTCCTCGCGCTCGAGGACCGCGACCGCTTCGAGCCCGTTGGCCGAAAGGCCGCTCGGAACCAGGCCGACGTCGAGCGAGCCTTCGAGGATTCCTGTGTGGATGCGCGCCAGCGACCAGCCACCCTCCCCGGAGCTCACGACCTCCGTCGCAGGAAGCCCAGCACACCCGAAACCCTCCAACACCTCATGCATTTCGGTGCGTAGCTCCGGGACCGACGCGATCTTCAGGCTCACGCTCTCTCCCTCGACGGGCACGCCCGTCGAACCGTCATAAGCGACAGAGGATTCAGAAAAGGTAGAAGACCAGATAGGCCGCGAGCAGCACCGTCACCCACAATACCATACTCCCGGTCGGCCAGGTACGGGCCAGGATTCCCTGTCGACCGTGGCGACGAGCCGTCCAGTCCAGCGTCGTGCGCACGGTGCGCAGAACCCTCTTCCTCACCGCGAGGTCGACCCTCGCCACCGCTCCGCCGACGCCGAGCACCACGCTTGGTGCCAGCCGACGATACGTCCAATCGGCGTCGATGTTCACCGCCGGCAGCTCCGCCGGATAGATCCCCGACTTCATGAGCCAGAGAACCGCCAGAGCACCGAAGAACAGGAGTTGGACCTGGGTGAGCACGTGGCCGGTCGTGTACGGGACGTAGTCGAGCGTGTAGGGGAGGAGCTTGTAGAAGGTGCCCGGGAACGAGCCGATGAAGATGCAGGCGGCGGCTGCCAGAGCCATCGCCACGAGCATGTTCTTCGGAGGCTCCTCGGCGCGGATTCCCGAATCGTGCGCGAAGAACGCGAAGAAGGGGATCTTGATGCCTGCGTGTTCGAGCACGCCGACCGAGGCGAACAGCAGGAAGGGCCACACCCAGACGTGCCCCTGCTCGAGCGCCGCCTCCATGATCATGGACTTGGTGACGAAGGCGCTGAAGAGAGGGAACGCCGAGATGGACAGGGCCCCCACGATACAGAGCGCCGCCGTGATCGGCATGGTCTTGTAGAGGCCTCCCAGCTCCGAGCCCTTCACTCGTCCGGTCATGGTGAGTACGGCACCCATGCTCATGAACAACAGCCCTTTGAAGATCACGTCCGCGAAGGCGTGGGCGACGGCGCCGTTGAGCGCGAGCGCCCCGCCGAGGCCGATGCCCGTCACGATGAAGCCGATCTGGTTGATCATGCTGTAGCTCAAGACACGACGGAGATCGTTCTCGATGACGGCGTAGAAGATCGGGAAGCACGTCATGACCACGCCCACGTAGATCAGCAGATCCGTGCCCGCGAAGCTCCGGGCAAGGGCGTAGACCGCCACCTTCGTGGTGAAGGCGCTCAGGAAGACCGTGCCGGTGGGCGTGCCTTCCGGATAGGCGTCCGTGAGCCAGTTGTGGAGCAGCGGGAAGGCCGACTTGATGCCGAGTGCGATGAGGATCAACCACGCCCAGGGGGAGTGAAGCTCGATGTGATCGAAGGCCACCGACCCGGTCGCCCAGGCCCGCCACACCGCACCGGAGAGAAGGATCACGCCCGAGAGCACGTGGATGATCAGGTAGCGGAAGCCCGCGTTGAGGGAGCGCTCGGTGTCCCGCGCCCAGATGAGGAACACCGAGGTGAAGGCCAGCAGCTCCCAGAAGACGAACAGGCTGATGAAGTCGCCCACGAAGACCGCGCCCAGAGCACTGCCCGCGTACAGCATGGCGGACACATGCTGGATCCCGGCCCGGTCCTTTTCCTCCAGATGAAGCGCGAAGAGGTTGCCCAGGAAGGCGGCGAGATGAAAGAGCCAGCCGAACAGGAGGCTGAGCCGGTCCACCCTGAAGAGGACCAGGGTATAGCCCATCGTGTGCACGGAGTACGTCGTTCCCACGTGCAGCGAGAGCATTCCGACGGCCCCGAGCGCCGGAACCAGAAGCAGGATTGCCCGGCGGAGCCTACCCCGCGTGCCGGCCACCAGGAAAGCCCCGACGAAATAGAGCACGAAGGGCGGCATCTCAATGCCCATCGTGGTCGTCCTCGTAGTAGTCCTCGGGGCGCATGACGAGCTTCCGCAACACCCGAGCGAGAAGCACGAGCACGGTGATGCCCACGAACCCGTAGAGGGGGTAGAAGACGGGCAGGTGCTCGATGGGGTGGACCGTGTGCCGGTGGACCAGCAAGTCCATGGCCACGAGAAGCACGCACAGGACGTAGAACACACGAAACAGACGGTTCACGTTCCGGGGGTCGTCCCAGACGTGCGGCGCCTCGTTCGAGGTGTCGTGGGCATCTGCCGGCCCTCGGTCGGTCATGGGGACACCACCATCTGCATCAGGTCGTAGAACGGCTGCGGGTAGAGAAAGAGACCCACGGTCGCGGTCGCGGTGAGACTCAGCGCGAGGAGCATCGGCCAGGGCGCTTCACGAATGCCGGGCGGGCGCGACACCCCTTCCGGCGGCGCGCTGAAGAAGGCCCGTGCCGGCACCTCCAGGAGGTAGGCCAGGCTCAGGAGCGAGCTGACCATGAGCAGGGCCAGGAGGCCCACCTGGCCGTCGTCCAGAGTACCCATCGCCAGGAACCACTTGCTCCAGGCTCCTCCGGCGGGCGGGACACCGATGATGCTCAGCGAGCCGACGAAGAAGGCCCCGAAGGTCACGGGCATGCTCCGTCCGAGCCCCCTCATGCGGCTGATGTCGGTCTCGTGGGCCGCCACCAGGACGGCCCCTGCCCCGAAGAAGAGGGTGATCTTGCCGAAGGCGTGCATGACGATGTGCATACCTCCGCCCGAGGATTCCCCAACGGTTGGCCAGGAGCGCGCCGAGCACGATGTAGGAGAGCTGGCTGATGGTGGAGTACGCGAGCCTCGCCTTGAGGTTGTCCTTCGTAAACGCCACGAGCGAGGCGAGGATGATGGTGGCCCCCGCGGCCCACGCCAGCCACGGAGTGGCCGCGAGCTCCTTGAGCAGGTCGATCCCGAAGATGTAGACGGCCACCTTGAGGATCGTGAAGACCCCGGCCTTCACCACCGCCACCGCGTGGAGGAGCGCGGAGACCGGCGTCGGTGCGACCATCGCGGCCGGCAGCCAGCGATGGAAGGGCATGACGGCCGCCTTCCCCACCCCGAAGACGAAGAGCACGAGGATCACGCTCAGCACCCCCTTGGAGGCGGTGCCCGCCAAGATTCCGCCCGGGCGGAAGTCGACCGTGCCCGCAAGCTCCCACGTCCAGATGATGGCCAGGAGCTGGAACGCGATGGAGGTCGTGAGCAGGATACCCAGATAGACCCGTCCGGCCCGCTTCGCCTCCTCGGTGCCGTGATGCGTGACGAGCGGAAACGTACCGAGGGTCAGAAGCTCGTAGAAAGCGAACAACGTGAAGAGGTTGGACGAGAAAGCCACCCCGAGGGTCGCCGAGATCGCGATCGCGAAGAAGGCGAAGAACCGGGTCTGATGCTCCTCGTGGTGGCCGCGCATGTACCCGATCGAGTAGACCGACGTGACGATCCAGAGGAACGACGCGACGAGGGCGAAGAGGAGCCCGAGCGGCTCCACACGCAGTCCCAGCGGTATGCCGGGTACCACCTCGATGAGGGCGAAGCCCGGCGTTCCGCCGGCGCGAACCGGTCCCACCAGGCTGTAGACCAGCGCGAAGGTGACCGTTGAGGTCACGAGCGTGGCCGTTTCGCGGATGTTGGGCCAACGTCCGAGCGCGAGCACGAGCGCCGCCCCCACGAGGGGGAGCACGACGGCGAGGCCCGCGGTCAGAGCCGGGCTCATCGTCCCGCCCCCAGGAGCATCTGCGCGGCCTGGGTCGCCACGCCGGTGGTGAGCTTGGCGTTGATCCCGAAGTACAGATTGGCCAAGACGAGGGCCCAGGTCGGGACCAGCAGGCTGAGAGGAGCTTCACGTATCTCTCGGTCCTGGGCATCCGGCCGGAAGTACGCCACCTCGACCACCTTCCATACATAGACCAGGGCGAGCAGCGAGCCGAGCAGCACGACCACGGCGACCGGCCAGAGTCCGCGGGCGAGCGCAGCCGTGACCAGGTACCACTTGCTGATGAAGCCGACCGTGAGCGGCACGCCGATCAAGCTCAGACCGCCCAGGACGAACGCGGCCATGGTCCACGGCATCGAGCGACCGAGGCCCGCCATGTCCTCCAACCTCACCGAGCCCACCCGGTACATCACGCAGCCCATCACCATGAAGAGCGAGCCTTTGATGAGGGCGTGGTTGAAGAGGTGGAGGATGCCCGCGGATACGCCCGCCACCGAGGCCAGGCTGATGCCCAGCACGATGTAGCCGATCTGCGCGACGCTCGAATAGGCGAGGAGGCGCTTCACGTTCACCTGGTAGATCGCCACGAGCGACATGGAGAAGATCGCCACGATCGCGAGCGGCATCAGGATCCAGTCGAGGCGCATGACGTCGAAGGCGAAGACGGCCCCGAACACGGTGAAGAAGAAGCGGAGCATCATGTACACGGCGACTTTCGTGGCCGTGGACGCGATGAACGAGCTCACGGCCGAGGGAGCGTACGTGTACGCGTTCGGGAGCCAGAGATGGAGAGGAAAGAGCGCCAGCTTGAGGCTGAACCCGACCGTGAGGAAGGCGAACGCGACCGGGATCGTCTTCGTGGAGGCCACCGCGGGCAGCCGCGCTGCCAGATCCATCATGTTCAGCGTGCCCGTCATCACATACATGAATCCGATGCCGATGACGATGAACGTTGCGCCCACCGAACCCATGATCAGGTACTGGTACGCCGAAGTCAGGGCACGACGATCGCGCCCCATCGCGATGAGCGCATAGGCTGACAGCGACGAGATCTCGAGGAAGACGTAGACGTTGAAGACGTCCCCGGTGACGGAGATGCCGAGCAGACCCGTGAGACAGAGGGTGAGGCCGGCATAGAAGAGCGCGATCCGCTCGTGCTCCAACTCCCGCTCGACACTGACGCGTGCGTAGGGCACCACGACCGCCGCGATTCCCGACACGATGAGGATGACGAACGCGTTGACGGAGTCGATGCGGTACTCGATGCCCCAGGGGGCCGCCCACGACCCCATCATGTACGAGATGGGTCCGGTAGCCAGGACCTGTCTGAGCAGCCGGACCGCCGCGTACAGCGACCACCAGGCAGCCCCGAGCGCCACGGCCCATGCCGCGCGTGGACGGCGGACCAGGGCCGCGAGCGGAGCCGCGAGGAGCGGCACCACCACGAGCAGAGCCGGGAGTTGTGCGCTCACGGAGCTTCGTCTTGCCGGTGGATGTCGTCTTCCTCGACGGTTCCGTAGGCTTCGTTGATCCGCACCACCAGAGCGAGGCCCAGAGCCGTGGTGGCCACGCCGACCACGATCGCGGTGAGGATCAGGACGTGGGGGATCGGGTTGGTGTAGACGACGTTCTCCCCCTGCATGAGAATGGGCGCGGTCCCACCGAGGATCTTGCCCATGCTGATGTAGAGGATGCCGACCGAGGTCTGGAAGATGCTCAGGCCGACGAGCTTCTTCACCAGGTTGCCGCGGGCGATGAGGGTGTAGAAGCCCGATCATCATCAGGCACGATGACGACCCAGTAGTTGTAGAGTGCCGAGGATCCTCATCCGCCGGCCCTCCTCCGCCCCGCGAAGGCGTAGAAGATGGCCACCATGACCCCGAACACCGTGATGAGCACGCCGAACTCGACGAACATGATGCCGAGCTCCTGGCCGTGCTCGGGCTCGTGTGCGAGCACGCTGTAGTCGAGGAAGTGCGGCGCGCCGAGCAGGAGCGTAAGGACGCCCGTGCCGGCGTAGATCATGACGCCGATGGCGGCGCAGGTATACACGACCCACTGGCGGGAGCACCCTGAGCGCGTTTCCGAGGCCGTAGACCAGCGCGTAGAGGATGAAGCCGGCGGCGAAGATCACGCCGGCCTGGAAGCCGCCCCCGGGTCCGAAGTCGCCGTGGAACTGCACGTACAGGGCGAACAGCAGGATGAAGGGGATGAGCATCTTGGCACCCACCCGCAGGATCACCCGGTCATCCACGGGGGGCCTCCTCTCCGTCGCCGCCGGGAGGATCGCCGCCCCCCGACCCCAGGGTTCTCTCCCGTTCGTTCTCGCTCCACACACGGCGCGGCTTGTCACCCCGGGCGAGAAGCAGGAGCACCCCCACGACAGCGGTGAAGATCACCGTCGTCTCGCCCATCGTGTCGTAGCCGCGGTAGGACGCCAGGACCGACGTGACGATGTTCGGCACGCCGATCTCCTCTCCCGATCTCTCGATGTAACGGGGCGCCACATGGTGATGGATCGGGTTGTCTGCGCTGCCGAACGGAGGCATGTCCAGGGTCCCGTAGATCAGGATTGCCCCGGTGACGAGGACTACGAAGAGAGGCAGGATCGGCTGGTGCCGGGGGCGCTGCTCCTCATGACCGACGATGGCCAGCGTTCCGAGCATGAGCACCGTGGAAATGCCCGCACCGACGGCCGCTTCCGTGAACGCGACGTCGACGGCGTCCAGCGCGACGTACAACCCCGCCGACAGGAGGCTGTAGATGCCCGAGAGCATGACGGCCGCGAAGAGGTTGCGCAGCCGAACGATGGCCAACGCGGTAACCCCCAGTAGCGCCAGAAGCGTGATGTCGATGATCGGGTCGATGATCAGCCGTCCTCCATCGGCGCCCGATACGGCTCGACGCCGCCGGACAGAGCAGCCCTGGCCAGTGCGTGCGTGCTGATTGGACTGGTGAGCAGGAGGAAGGCCCAGATGAGGAGCAGGCGAGCCAGGTTGAGGCTGAATCCGGACTGGAAGCAGAGGCCCAGCAGGATGAACCCGGAGCCCATCGTGTCGGTCATGCCCGCGGCGTGGAGACGGGTGAACATGTCCGGCATCCTGAGCAGGCCGATCGCGCCCACCACGACGAAGAAGATCCCGCCGAGGATGAAGATCCAGCTCATGACGTCCAGGAAGATCCGGGTCATTCGGGCTCTCCGCGGATGTGGCGGGTGCGGCCGAGGTCTCCGTACTCGAAGAACTTCAGGACGGCGATCGTGCCGATGAAGTTGATCAGCGCGTAGACCAGGCAGAGGTCCAGGAAGTCGGGACGCCCCATGAGGTAGCCCATGACCGCGATCAGCACCACCGTCTTGGTGCCGAACGTATTCACCGCGAGCACCCGGTCGTAGACGGTGGGTCCCAGGAGTGCCCGGATCATGGCGAGCACCATCGCCACGAGGATGCCGGCGGCGGCGGCGACGAACATCAGCCCCCCTGCTCCACCCAGGTGACCCGGCGATCCATCTCGTCCTCCTCGCGTCCGTCCACGTTGACCCATGTGAGCGAGTGGACCTCGAGGATCTGCCCCTCGATGCGGGTCGTGATGGTTCCTGGGGTGAGGGTGATCGAGTTCGCGTACAGCGAGCGCCCGAGGTCGGTCTTCTGGCTGGCCCGGTACTTCACGAGGATCGGGCTGATCGGCAGGCTCGGCGTCAGGATGATCCTGGCCACGGCGACGTTGGCCACGAAGATCTCCTTCAGGAGCCACGGAAGGTAGATCCAGAAGCGTCCCCCCAGGTGAAGGGGCAGCCCTTCGTGGTCCACGACGTCCATGCGCATGGCCAGGTACACCACCAGCGCCGAGGACATGGCGCCCAGGGTCAACAGGAGCGGTGTGTAGTGGCCCGACAGGAGGACCCAGAACGCGAAGAGGATGACGCCCAGTCCGAGAGCTCGGAGCAAGGTTCCTCCCTTGTTCGATTCATGCCGCCCCGGGGGGCCGCGGCGGTCCCCGGTCGAAACGGTGGGCGAATCTACCAGTTGGATTGCGCCCCGTCCACAATCTTCTTGACCAGCAGGTCGATCGCCTGGGTCCGCCCGGTGTCCTCCGTCTCCGACGACTCGAGGAACTGGCCCTGAGCCGAGACCCCACTGCCCTCCCAGATCACCTCGTTGCTCTTGAGGTCGATGATCTGGACATCGACCGTTATGGTCACCTGTCGCTGCGTCACCTGTGCGGGCTGGCCCCCCGCTCCCGCGCGGTAGTTGGGTGTCGCCACGTCGTAGCGGGTGATCTTGCCCTTCACGACGGCGTCGGCGACGTCCTCACCCGCGGTGCGCAGACCGAGCGAATGCGGAAGATCCTTGAGGAGCTGGTCGTAGAGCTCACCACCGATCTGGAACTGGTCCGTCTCGTTGTCGAAGGGTTGGACCGCGATGGTCTTCACGTCGGGGGGCGGAAAGCTCCCGGCTCGGAAGGAGTAATTGCATCCTGCGAGGGCCAGGACGGCGGCGGTCGCCGCCACGAGTGTGCGCTTCATGACGCGTCGCTCAACGGACGGGGTTCCAGATGTCGGGGGGATAGGGCTCCACCTGCTCGACCGATTCGCGGACCAGCTTGAGCTCCCGAAAGGCCGTCAGGTTCCGGTACGTCGCCTCGGCCGGATAGCGGTTGTCGGGCGAGAGCGAAAGCTGGACCCGCTGCGTGGTATGGCCGTCGTCGAGGATCTCGATCGTCGTCACCTGCCCGTTCTCGACCTGATAGCGGAGCTCTTCTCCGTTCGGGTAGCGGTAGCGGAGCCGGATCCCGCCTCCCTCGAGGCGATCGGCTCCGAGCAGCTCCGTTCCACGCTCCGGCCGGAAGACGCCCAGCACACCCCACATCAGGTCCGGAGGAGGAAGGATGTTGCGGGGAGATCCGGGCGGAAGCCTCAGGTCTTCCCCGACCAGCGCCGCCCGTACGACGGTCTCTCCGTTTCCGAGGAAGAGGTCGAGCCGGGCTCGGTAGGGGTCCTCGATCCGTGCCACCCCGCGGCCATGGACGCGCACCCCGCTCTCGTTCAGCTCCCACTCGAATACGATACGGGAGGCATGGGTGAGCCGGGTGTGGTCTTCCAGGCTCAGCGCGGTCTGCTCCGGGTCCACGGCAGGCGCGACGACCGCAGGGCGGTGGCCCGCGCACGCGCTCGCAACGACGCCGAGCAGCAGAGCTGCCGAGGCGCGGAGCGGCGGAGTCGGGGAGCGGAACGTGGGCATGGACGATAAACCTATGGGAGCGGAATCGAGGCTCATACCCCCGCCGCTCGCGGCGGGTTCAGCGGGCTCACTTGTAGTGGCTACCGGCCGCGCCTACCTTCCGGCGCCATGCCTTCCGGAAAGCCCGTCCTTCTCGCGTCCGACGTCCACCTCGGTGCCGTCTCCCCCGAGCAGGAGCGTGCCTTCCTCTCCTGGTTGCGCCACACCGGAGACCGGGCCTCCTGGCTGATCCTCAACGGGGACCTCTTCGACTTCTGGTTCGAGTACCGGAGTGGCATCCCCCGTGGGTATGAGAAGGTCCTCACGGTTCTCCGGGAGCTCGTGGACGGAGGGTTGCCCGTCACGCTCATGGGCGGCAACCACGACTGGTGGGGGGGCTCCTATCTGCGCAACGAGGTCGGTGTCGAGTTCCTCCAGGATCCCGTGGTGCGGGAGATCGGAGGGCTGCGGACCTTCCTCGCGCACGGGGACGGCCTTGGCAAGGGGGACCTCGGCTACCGCTTTCTGCGCCTCGTTCTCCGGGGACGCTTCACGCAGTGGGCCTTCAGGCAGCTTCCGCCGGACGTGGGAGACCGGGTGGCCGGTCGCGTGTCCCAGACCGAGGTGCGGTGGGGCGCGCCCACCGAGGACGACAAGAATCGAGCCCATGTCCTGGAGCAATGGGCGGTGGCGAAGCTCGCGGCGGAACCCGACCTGGACCTGGTGGTGCTGGGCCACACCCACATCCCCGTGAAGCGGGCAGTAGCGCCGGGTCGCTGGTATGTGAACGCGGGAGACTGGGTCTACCACAAGACGTACCTGGAGTTGGCGGGAGGGGGCGAGGAGCCTCGCCTTCTGGACTGGGAAGGTTGAGCCGGCCCGCGCCTCAGTGGCGCGGTAAGCGCACGCCGACCGAGAGCTCCACCCGTCCCGACGTGCCCACGGGAACGGCGTCCAGGGTGATGGGAGCCGGGAAGTGGGACAGGTGTGCCGAGACGTAGGCGTCCGCCCCGCTGAGGAAGACGAGGAAGACCCCGAGCGCGATCCAGTCCTCCTGTTGGCCCTTGCGCGCCGTCGCCAACGCGTTGAGATCGGTGAGCTGCTCGTCTCCGTTCAGGTGGGCCAGGATCGTGTCCGGATCTGTCTGGCCCTGGGCGGCGAGATCCTGACGAACGATTCCCTCGCGGAACGACGCTCGCTGGCGAGCGTCATTGAGACGCTTCCGGGTCTTGATCAGCGCCCAGGCGGTCGCGGACTCCAAGACGAAGTAGAAGGCGCCCCGGTTGTAGGAGCCGATCGCGGCATGGCCCCAGCCGGGAAGGGCCAGCGCGCGCAGAAACGCGCCCCGTGGGCTCACCCCGTGATGGACCGCGGTGGAATCGGGTGGCGGCCCACCGGACGTCGACCGCTGTTGGCCCCTTGCCGGAGTGGCCCACAGGCACCCGGAGAGAAGCAGACCGACCAGGACGGGCCCTGCGGCGCGAAGACGCACCCGCCGCACGGGCGCTACGGACCCGGAGGTGCGGAGGGCGAGGAATGGCAGTGTGATCATGAGCAGCGAACCATATCGGAAGCGTCCGCCCTCATCAACGGAGGAGTGGCGGGAGTGTGTGGGAATCGAACCCACCCGCCCGGGTGTTGGCCGGGCTATACGGTTTTGAAGACCGCTGGGGACACCAGTCCCCCTCCACCCCCTCCGCACCCGCGTCGCGCGGGCGCATGCCCTCCCCCGTCACGAGCCCGCGCCTACGCTACCGCACTCGCGCGTAGGAGTTCGCGGGATCGGACGTGATGAACAACTCCACGATGTCTCCGGGGCGGACGATGACCGGGCCGGTGGTTCGGCGGAGCCCGGTCAGGGGCTCCAGCCTGAACCTCAGGTTGCCCGTGCGAGGCCAGTCCATGCGCATCTGGGCCGTGCTCCGCGCCCGCACCTCCCCGAGCTGCTGCTCGTCTCCGCCCACGAGCGCGTAGACACGCACCTGGTCGAGGGCCCGATTCTGGACCAGGATGCGAATATCGCCGCCCTGCTTCTCGCCCGGCGCCGCGAACGGGTTGGGTGCCGCCGTGGCACACCCGGCGGCGAGGAGCCCCAGCGCCAACAGCGCGCCCCGGGATATGCGGTGTATGCTCATTTTGCGCTCGGTGGGTTGGCATCGACGGGATCCATGCCCTTGGCACGCAGAAGCTCGTTCAGGTGGGTCAGACTCTGGCCGAGCACCGTGTTCATCCGACCCAGCTGCTCATCGAGCCTGTCCGAAAGGGACCGGAAGACCTCGTAGGACTGAGCCGTCGGCTTGTCCTCGGAGCCGTCCACGACGTTCATGAGCGCGGCGAGCTTGTTGTTGAGCTTGATCGGATAGTTCAGCGGGTCCTGGTTCGAGCGGTTCTTCACCTGGTAGATCGAAGACTCCACGTTCGCGAGGCTGTCCTTCAGCGCGGCGGCGGCCGACTCGATGTCCTTTTCGTCCGTCTTGCCGAGCCGGTCGTCGATCTGGCTTCGGATCTTCCGAATCCTGATCACCGCCTCGTTGGCCTCCGACACCTTGTCACGAATCTTCGTGGCCAGCTCGAAGCGTTCCTGGAGGTCTGCGAGCGTCACGCCGCTGGCCACGACGCGTGGGTTCATCTCGATATCGAAGGTCCGGCTCTGCTGCTTGCCGTCGACCGTGAGACGCACCTGGTAACGGCCGGGCACGACGGATGGCCCGACGTCGCTGGCCGCCCAGAAGATCCGCCCCTCAAAGTCCGTCCACCCCTCGGTCCGCATGTTCCAGCCGAAGCGGTGCGTACCGGCCTTGCGAGAAGGATGGGACACCTCGCGGCCCCGCCGCGGTCCCTCCTCGGAGTCCTGCTCGGCCGCCGTGCTGTCCTTCGTGGCGCTGTCGGCCACCGACTCGTAGGTCTGGAGCACCGTTCCATCGGCGTCCAGGATCTCGACCGTGACCTTTTCGGCATCGTTCTTCAGGTGATAGAAGAAGTTGGCCGCGCGGTCGAAACCCTGTACCGGGTCGGTCGGGTCGAAGAGCCAGAAGCTCGAGTCGGACACGGCGGGGCTCATCTGGCGCAACAGCTCGATGTCGTGCATGAGCCAGAACGAACGGCCATGGGTCGCGGCGATCAGGTCGTTGTCCTTCACCGCCAGGTCGGCGACCTGGGTATTGGGGAGGTTCATCGTCAGCGGACGCCAGTGGGCGCCGTCGTCCCAGGAGACGTAGACGGTGCTCTCCGAGGCCGCGTACAGGAGTCCGGGGCGCATCGGGTCTTCTCGGACGGCGCGCACGAAGTCGTTGTCCGGGATTCCGTCGACGATCTTCGTCCACGTCCTCCCGTAGTCGGTGGTCTTCCAGATATACGGATGCCGGTCGTTATCGACGAGGTACCGAATTCCCGCCACGTAGGCCTTGCCGGGCGTGTTCGGGGACGCCTCGATCGTGTTGATCCGTATGAAGTCCGGCGCGTCCGGCGGCGTCACGTTCTCCCAGGTGGGTTTCGGCGCCGTGGCATTGCGCGTCACCTGCACGTAGCCGTCGTCGGAGCCGGCCCAGACCACGTCGGCATCGTGGTAGGACGGCGCGATCGCGAAGACGGTCGCGTACGTCTCGACGCCGGTCTGGTCCTTCGTGATCGGGCCTCCGGCCGGACCCATGGTGCTCGGGTCGTGGCGCGTCAGATCTCCGCTGATGGCAGTCCAGCTCTGACCCTGGTTCGTGGTCTTCCAGACCTTTTGCGTGCCCGTGTACAGCACGTCGGGGTCGGTGTGGGAAAAGACGATCGGGAAGGTCCACTGGACCCGCTCACGGATGTCTTCCGAAGACTGGCCCATCGGGTTCTCGGGCCAGACCATGACCTCCCTGCTGAGGCCCGTCGCGTAGTCGAACCGGGTGAGCGAGCCGCCGTAGCATCCCGCGTAGAAGATGTTCTGATCGACGGGGCTGGGCGCGATGTAGCCGCTCTCGCAGCCACCCACCGAGTAGAAGTACTCGCCGGCGGTCACGTGTCTCCAGTCGCTCGAGGGCAGGCAGACGGTGGAGTTGTCCTGCTGAGCGCCGCAGATGTGATAGGGCTCGTGTGCTGTGGTCGCCACGCGGTAGAACTGGGCCGTCGGATAGTCCTCGGCCGTCCAGGTCTTGCCCGCGTCCACGGTAACCGTGGCCCCCCCGTCGTTGGCCTCGATCATCCGATCGGGGTCGCCGGGCGCGATCCAGAGGTCGTGGTTGTCACCGTGCGGCACCCGAAGGGAGGTCGGGAAGGTCTTGCCCCCGTCGGTCGACCGGTAGATCCCGGTGTTCAGGGCGTAGACGACGTTCTCGTCCTTCGGGTCGGCGTAGATGCGGGAGTAGTAGAACGCCCGCTGGCGGAGCTTGCGCTCGTCGTTGACCCGACTCCAGGTACGCCCAGCGTCGTCGGAGCGGTACACGCCGCCCTGAGGCTCGTGCTCCACCAGCGCCCACACGCGCTTCGAGTTCGCGGGCGACACGGCCAGACCGATCTTGCCGATCGGCGTCGGCGGCTCGAGTCCGAGGTTGGACGTGATCTCGGTCCAGTGCTCGCCGGCGTCCGTGCTCTTGAAGATGCCGCTGCCCGCGCCGCCCGAGGAGAAGCCCCAGCTCTTGCGCCAGGCCTCCCAGAGCGACGCGTACAGGACGTCGGGATCGTTGGGGTCGATGATCAGGTCGATGGCGCCGGTCTTGTCGTCCCGGTAGAGCACCTTGCGCCAGGTCTTCCCTCCGTCCGTGGACTTGTAGACGCCCCGCTCGGGGTTGGGCGCCGAATGCACGCCGAAGGCGGCCACGAATACGTGATCGCAGTCGTCGGGAGCGATCCGGATCTTGGAGATGTTCTGGGTGGCTGCGAGCCCGAGGTGCGTCCAGGTCTTCCCGGCGTCGGTGGACTTGTAGACGCCGTCGCCTTGCTGGACGTTGCCGCGCAGCTCGGATTCGCCCATACCGATGTAGACGACGTCCGGGTCGGACGGACACACCGCCACGGCACCCACGGACGCGCTGCCCAGCTGGCCGTCGGTGACGGGATCCCAGGTCGTGCCGCCGTCGGTGGTCTTCCAGAGACCACCGCCGGTGGCCCCGAAGTAGTACTCGTTCACACGGGCGTCACTACCCGCGACCGCGATCGAGCGGCCCCCCCGCGACGGCCCCACGTTCGTCCACGACAGGACGTCGTAGAGGGCGGAATCCACCTGCTGGGCGGTGGCCGGGGTGGGCGCGATCTCGCAGAGCACCCCGAATAGCAGCGTGAGCATGCTCGCGGAGAAACGGTTGAACGGTGGCATCATTTGCTCCTGCTTCCAGGTCTTCACCGCTCCACGCGAGCGATGCACTCGATTTCCACGTCGACGAGCTTGGGCAAGGTGGCGACCGCCACCGTTGCCCGGGCCGGTCGATGGTCCCCCAGGTGTTTCGCGTAGACCTCGTTGACCGCCCCGAAGTCGTCCATATCGGCCAGAAAGATGGTCGTCTTCACGACCGAGCCCAGAGACGATCCCGCGGCCTGGAGTACCTGGGAGAGGTTCTTCATGACCTGATCGGCCTGATGGGCCGCGTCGCCGCCGACGAGGTCGCCGGTGGCCGGGTCGAGGGCGATCTGCCCGGAGCAGAAGATCCACCCGTCGGATACCACGGCCTGGGAATACGGACCGATGGCGGCCGGGGCCTGATCGGTGTGCACGATTCTGGTGTCGCCCATGATGTCACGCTCCTTCGCGGAACTCGCGAGAGTGCTGGATGATCTCGGCGGGAGACACGGTCGCGACGCCCGCCTTTCCGACTTCGATCGCGGCGGCGTGGTTGGCCAGGATGGCGGCTTCCGCCGCGTCGGCGCCCGCGGCGAGCGCCACCGCCATGACCGCGGTCACCGTGTCTCCCGCGCCGGAGACGTCGTAGATGGCGCGGGCAGCCGTGGGGACGCGCACCGAATGGCCTTCGGCGGTCTGGAGCGCCATACCCGCTTCGCCCAGGGTGAGGAGGAGGTTGTCGCATTGCAGCCGCGCGCGCGTGCGCTCCATCCACTGGGGGTCGTCCGGGTGGAGGAACTCCCCGAGCGCGTCGGCGAGTTCCTTCGAGTTGGGCTTGAGGACCGTGGTCCCGGAGAACGCGAAGAAGTTCCGCCGTTTCGGATCGACCACGGTAGGCCGCCCGAGGCGCGCCGCCTGGCCCATGACGGCCCGGATCACCCGGTCCACGAGGACGCCCTTGTTGTAGTCCTCCATGACCAGAACGTCGCTCTCGGACGCCAGCTCCTCCACGGCGCCGGCGAGTGCCCCCGCGAGACCGTCGCTCACGTCCGCCTCCACCTCGTGGTCGAAGCGGACGACCTGCTGGCGCCGGGCGAGGATCCTCGTCTTGACGGTGGTCGGCCTCTCGTCGGTGCGCACGAGGCCGTCGGTCCGGACGCCCAGTGACTCGAGCTCGTCCCGGAGCTGCTCCCCCGCCGTGTCCCGGCCCACGCACCCCACAACGTGGCAGGTCGCACCGAGCGCGGCGACGTTGGCTGCGACGTTGGCGGCTCCACCGACGGCCCACGATTCCTTCTCGACCCTGACGACGGGAACCGGCGCCTCGGGCGAGATCCGCTCCACCGCGCCCGAGATGTAGCGGTCGAGCATGAGGTCGCCGACAACGACCACGCGAACGTCCGGGAACCGTCCGACCAGGGCGTCGACCGCATCCGGGTTCAGCCGGTCCATGGACCTCGGCCTCTCCCTTCCGGCGTGAGCAGCTCGTGACCTTCGCCCCGGCGAGCGAGGAGCGTCTCCTGGAGGTTCACCGACACGCAGACGTGGTTGGGAATGATGCGCACGCGCTCTCCGATTCGAGGCCTCCACTCGGAGGCGGACAGGTCGAGGACCCCGTGTTCCTCGGACAGGGATGATAGCACGACCTCGGGATGGTCCAGGAGAACGCCGAATCCACCCGCTCCTCTCGCTTCCTTGGCCAGCGCCTTGGAGCCGGCGTCCACCACCGCGTGGCCCGGCACGGCGGTGCTGACCACGGTGGCGAGCACCGTGTAGGCGACGTCGGAGGGGCTCGCCACCCCGACATCCAGAGCCTCCCGGTCGTAGAAGATGCACGATCCCGAGCGGATCTCGGTGAGGCCGTCGATCTCGTGACTCCGCCAGAGGGTGGGGGTGGAGCCGCCTGAGACGACTTGGGGCGGAAGGCCGGCGGCTTCCAGCGCGTCCAGGGTCCGCAGAAGTCGATCCGCCACCTCGGAGAGATGCGGACCCTGGCTCGCGGCGCCCATGCGGATGTGGCCCGGGTAGAAGAGGATGCCGCGGAAGCTGGCTCCATCGAGCTCCTCGGCCCGGCTCGCGAGCGCCACGACCTGCTCTGCGGTCTGGACGCCGGTGCGTCCGAGCCCCATGTCCTGCTCGACGAGGACGGCGGTCGATCGGCCGCCGCGCGCGGATGCCACCGCCAGAGGATCGAGGACCTCGGCCGAGTCCAGCGAGACCTCGAGGTCCACTTCCGGCGGCAGCGCGAGCAGGCGGGCGAGCTTCGCCTCGCCGACGGGTGGATAGGCCAGGAGGATGTTCGGGGTCAGCGTGGACATGACCTCGGCCTCGCGGAGCGTGGCGACCGTCAGACCGCGTGCGCCCTCGTCCAACTGGATACGGGCCAACGCCCTCGACTTGTGGGTCTTGATGTGCGGCCGCCAACCCAGCCCGTGCTCGGACGCGTAGCGAGCGACGCGCCGAGCGTTCGCGCGGGCCCGACCGAGGTCCACGTACCCCACCGGGGTCTCGACGTCGCCGGGGCTCACCGACCCGCTCATTGGAGGGCGTCGTCCAGCGCGGCCTGGAAGTCTCTGTCCTGAGCGTCCACCGGCCCCACACGCATCCACTTGAGCACCCCGTCGCGGTCCACGAGGAACGTGGCCGGCAAACCGGGGATCTGGAATTCGTCGAGGGCGTTCATCTCGGGATCACGCAGAATCGTGTAGGTCACACCGTACTCCTTCACGAAGTCGCGAATCTGATCCAGCGCGGCCCCGGTGTCCATGGACACGCCCAGGATCCGCAGACCCTGAGCAGCCCGTTTCCGGTAGACCGACTCGAGAAAGGGCGTCTCCTGGCGGCATGGGGTGCACCAGGTCGCCCACATGTTGAGCAGGAAGGGCGTGCCGTGGAGCGACCGGAGGTCGACCGTGTCTCCCTCGAGGGTGACGGCTCGGTACTCCGGCATGGCCTGGCCTACCCTCGGCAGGTGGCCTCCCTCTGTTCCCGTGCAGGCCGTCAGGAGAGCTGCGCCGAGGAAGAGGCCCGAGGTGACGCGGGCGAGGCGCCTCACGAGTCCCGGACCCCGGCGGCGCTGTCACCGGGAAAGGACAGCGGCGGCCGCGAACCGCCCTCTCCAGCGGTCGTCGGGCCGGCGCCACGCCGAGCCGGCGGACGAGCGGAAGAAAGGAGAGCGATCATCGCGCGTACCAGAAGTTGAGTCGAGGGACGAGCCGTACCGGACGGCACAGAGCGCGCGGCAAGCTTTTTGCCGGGTCCGCCCGCCGACGGCGCGGTGAATGTCGGTGGGAGCCCCCGCCGAGCGCAACGCGGGACTCGGGGAACCGGGGCGCGAGGACGGGTGCTTTCCAGATGAGTGAAATAATGTGACGAACCTTTGGGCGCCCGACGCCGGTATAAGGCACCGCTCGGCGAGACCGGACCACGGTCACGGCGGCGGGCGTTGGCATTCTCTCCAGCTCCAGGGTGGCTACGATGCGGTTCTCGAGAGCGTTCCAGTCGGAAGAACGTGGACGTGGGGGCATGGCGGTGACGCTGGCCCTGGCGCTCACGGTCCTGGCCCTTCTGCCTCACCCCGGATCGGCGCAGTCGTATTTCGGCCGCAACAAGGTCAAGTACGACGACTTCAACTTCAAGGTCCTCAACACCGAGCACTTCAAGTTCTACTACTACCCTGAAGAGGCCGAAGCCGTCCAGGACGCGGCCCGGATGGGGGAACGCTGGTACGAGCGGTACGCCCGGACGTTTCAGCACGAGTTCGAGAAGCAGAAGCCCATCATCCTCTACGCGGACCACCCGGACTTCGAGCAGACCAACGCGATTTCGGGCTTCATCTCGGAAGGAACCGGCGGCGTCACCGAGTCACTGAAGAACAGGGTCGTCATGCCGCTCACCGGCTCGTACTGGGACGACAACCACGTCCTCGGCCACGAGCTCGTTCACGCCTTCCAGTACAACGTGGCACAGGCTCGGGCCCGTGGGCTCCAGGGTCTCAACGGCCTGCCCCTGTGGCTCATCGAAGGGATGGCCGAATACCTGTCGGTGGGACGCGACGACCCGCTCACGGCCATGTGGATCCGGGACGCGATCCGTCGCGACGACCTGCCCACCATCAAGCAGATGACGCGCGACACCCGCTTCTTCCCCTACCGCTTCGGACAGGCGCTCTGGGCCTATATCGGCGGAACGTGGGGAGACGACGCCATCATCCAGATCTACCGGCGCTCTCTCCAGATGGGCTTCGAGCCGGCCATCCAGCAGGTGCTGGGCATGTCGACCGATACACTCTCCGTGCGTTGGAAGGCGGAGGTGTCGAAGGAATACCTACCGTTGATGAAGGGGCGGCAGGCGCCCGACGACCAGGGCACGCTGCTTCTGGCGCCCGCCACCGGTGCGGGCGTGACGTACAACGTGTCGCCTTCGCTTTCACCCGACGGCCGGTACGTGGCCTTCCTGGCCGATAAGGACCTCTTCTCGGTGGACCTGTATCTCGCCGACGCCCAGACCGGCAAGGTCATCCGGAAGCTCAGGAGCGCCAACTCGGATCCACACACCGACGCGTTGCGCTATATCGACTCGTCGGGGACCTGGTCTCCGGACGGAACCCAGTTCTGCTACGTGGCGACGGCCGGGGGAACGCAGGAGCTCCAGATCGTCCAGGTCGACAACGGCAGCGAGACGCGGCACAAGGCCTTCGAGGGCATCGGCGCGATCGCCAATCCGGCCTGGTCGCCCGACGGCAAGAGGATCGCCTTCTCCGGCTCAAGGGGTGGGATCAGCGACCTGTACGTCTGGAACCTCGAATCGGACCAGCTCATCCGGCTCACGAACGACAAGTACGCGGACTTCCAGCCGGCATGGTCACCCGACGGGAATACCATCGCGTTCGCGTCCGACCGGGGCCCGGAGACGAGCTTCGAGAACCTCACGTTCAGCAAGTTCCAGCTGTCGTTCATCGACGTGGCGACGCACGACGTGCACGTGATCCCGGTGTTCGGGAACGTGAAGCACATCAACCCGCAGTATTCACCGGACGGGAAGAGCCTGTACTTCATCTCGGACCAGGACGGCTTCAGCGACGTGTATCGGCTGAACCTCGAGACGAGAGACGTGCGGCGCATCACGCACCTCGCCACGGCGGTCTCCGGCATCACGTATACGTCTCCGGCGATGAGCATCGCGTCCAAGTCGGGACGCATGGCGTACACCGTGTTCGACTCCCTCGAGTTCCACATCTTCGCCATGGACCCGCAGAACGATTCGGGTAGCCCGGTGGAGATCGTGCAGAACGCCCAGGACCAGCCGGGCCGCCAGCTACCGCCGGCGAATCCCCAGCGCTTCAGTCGGGTGAGCACGTACCTGGCCGACGCACAAACGGGCCTGAAGCCCGAGGGCGCCTACTCGGTGAAGGAGGCCAAGAGCTACTCGCCGTCGCTCTCGCTCGACTACGTGGGCCAGCCCTCCTTCGGGGTGGCGGCCGACCGGTACGGGAGCTATGTGGCGGGGGGCGTGTCGGCCTACTTCAGCGACATGCTCGGGAATCAGAACCTCGGTGTGGCGGTTCAGGCCCAGGGGACGGTCAAGGACATCGGCGGACAGGCGTTCTATATGAACCAGGCCCACCGGTGGAACTGGGGTGTGGGGGGAGGCAGGATCCCGTACCTCTTCGGGTTCTACGGATACGGTCAGGACGTCACCGATCCGAACGGGAACCCTGTGACGCCGCAGACGACGGATACCGTCGCCCAGACCTATCTCGGCCTCACGCGCTATCGGGTGTACGTGAACACCGTGACGGGTCAGGTGGCCTATCCGTTCTCGACCACCCGACGCTTCGAACTGTCCGCGGGCGCCACCCGCTACAGCTACGACATCGAGCAGGACCGGTACTACATGGACCCCTACGGGCGGGTCTACAACTTCAACAGGATCCAACTCGACTCGCTCGAGCCGCCGCCCCTCAACCTGGTCCAGGCCTCGGTCGCGCTCGTGGGAGACAACTCCTACTTCGGGTTCGTCTCGCCGGTCCGGGGTGGCCGCTACCGGCTCCAGCTCGAAGAGACGATGGGAGACGTCAACTTCACGACCCTGATCGCCGACTGGCGCCGCTACTTCAGTCCCACCAAAGACCTGACCATCGCCGTGCGCGGGATACACTTCGGGCGTTACGGATTGTCCCGGGCGGAGAATCAGAAAGACCAGTTCGGGGCGGTTCTGCAGCCGATGTTCCTCGGCTACGAGAGCCTCGTGCGTGGATACGACTACCAGAGTTTCGACGCGACGGAGTGCTCCCAGGGCCAGCAGGGAGTCGGCGGATCGAGCGCCTGTCCGGCGTTCGACCGGCTCTTCGGCCAACGCATCGCGGTGGCGAACCTGGAGCTGAGGGTGCCGCTCATCGGCGTGCGGCAGTACGGGCTCATCAATTTCCCGTTCCTGCCGACCGAGCTCGTGGCGTTCGCCGACGGCGGGATGGCATGGGACAGCTGGAACGGCCCGAACAGCCCCACGCTGAAGTGGAGCCGCTCGTCCTCGGCCAGGGTCCCGGTGTTCTCGACGGGTGTCTCGGCACGCTTCAACGTTCTGGGGATGCTGGTGCTCGAGGCGTACTACGCCTACCCGTGGCAGAGACCGCAGAAGGGCTGGATCTGGGGCTTCGACATCTATCCGGGCTGGTAGTCCGACAGCGCGGCGGCTGGGCCCGGAGAAGAAAGCGGGCGTCCCCGGACGGGGGCGCCCGCCCTTTTTCAGAAGAGCGACACGTTGATGTACTTCTTCGGGTTCGCCTGGATGTCGGCCGTGAGCGACGCGAGGCTCGCGGCGGCCTTGTTGAGGTTCACGTAGAGCTGATCGTCGCGCGAGAGCTTGCCCAAGGTGCCTTCCCCGCGATCCATCCGGTCGAGCAGGGCGCGTAGCGAAGCGGTCGCCTGGTCGAGGTTCTCCCCGGTCCGGGTGAGCACCTCCATGGCCGAGTCGGCCCGCGCCACCGCCCGGGCCGCGTCGGGCCCTGTGGTGAGCCCTTCCAAACCGTGTGCCGAACGGTTCAGGCTCACGGTCAGGCTCCTCAGCGTCGAGCGTTGCTCGCGCACCGCGCCCGCCAGCTCGGTCAGCAGCGTATCCAGTTGGCTCGCGCTGCCCTGTACGGAGCTGACCGTCCCCTGATTCAGGAGCGACTGGATCCGTTCGAGCACGGTCGAGGCTTGCTCGCCCAGCTGATCCACCGAGCCCATGAGGCCACTGGAGCCGCCCTCGCCCGGAATCGTGTCCCCCGCCTCCACCGTGCCCGGGCCGTTGCCCGGGATGAGCTCCATGGTGCGCCCTCCGAACACGCCAGCTGCCGCGAGACGCGTGTGGGAGCCCGCCGGGATCTTCCACTGCCCGTCGAGCTCGAGGGAGATCGCGACCTTCCCGCCCGACTCCATTTCGAACCCGTGGATCCGTCCGATGTTGACGCCGCGCATCTGGACGGGATCGCCGCGCCGGATGCCCCCGGCGTTCTCGACCGTCGTCACCACCAGATAGCGACCTCGCAGGGTGGCCGGGTCCGTCATGAGGAAGAGCACCAGGACGAACGAGATGAGGCCAAACAACACGAAGACCCCTACCCTGGCCTGCCGTCCACCCGAGCTCCTGGGAGCGGCGGCCAACGCCTCTTCGTCGGTGGTTTGGGAGCGGCGGGCTCCGCCTGGTCTGGGTGTATCAGTCATTTGAGGTCGAAACCATGTCCAGCGCAGCCTCGGCTGCGGCTCGGTCCACGAAGGCCTGCACCACCGGATCCGGGCTGGCTCGGAACTCCTGCGGTGAGCCGCAGAAGCGGAGCGTCCCCTCGTCCAGCATGGCCACCCGGTCGCACATGTCCAATCCGCCCTCCACGTCGTGCGTGACGAGAAGGGAAGTCACCTCCAGCTCTCGCGAAAGGCGGGTGATGAGTCGCTCCACCGCGGCGGTGTTGATGGGGTCGAGGCCCGTCGTGGGCTCGTCCCACAGGAGCACCTCGGGCCGCCCGACGATGGCTCGCGCGATGCCCACCCGCTTCTTCATCCCTCCCGAAAGCTCGGCCGGGATCTTTCCCATGACCGCCGTGGGCTCCAGGTTCACGAGCTCCAGCGCCCGCCACACCCGCCCGGCGGTCTCGGCCCGCGACATTCGGGCGAGCTCTTCTTCGGGCAGCCCCATCGAGACATTACCGAAGACGTTCAGGGAATCGAAGAGGGCCGCGTTCTGAAAGACGTAGCCGACCTTACGGCGGGCGGCCTCCAGCGACTGTCGACCACCGTGGTGCACCGAGATCCCGTCCAGCAGCACGTCGCCGCGGTCCGGGATGATGAGTGCGATGGTTGTTTTCAGGAGCACGCTCTTTCCGGTGCCCGAAGGGCCGAAGAGGGCGAACATCTCACCCGTCTCGACTTCCAGATCGACCCCGGACAGCACCGGTGCGTCGAATGCCTTGTGGATGTTGCGGTACGAGATCATGGGCGCCTCTCCGTCATTGCAGCATCAGCGGTGGGAAGAGCGCATCCAGGATCAGGATCGTGAGGGTCATGAACATCACGGCCTGCGTCGTGGTCCGCCCCACGCCCTCCGCTCCACCACGGGTGCGTAGTCCCATGTGCACCGAGATCAGGGGAATGGCGAGCCCGAAGACCAGAGCCTTGGTCAAGGAGTAGAGCAGATCCCACGAGTGCCAGAACAGACGCGCACCGTAGAGAAACGACTCCGTGCCGAGACCCACCTGGATGTTGGCCGCGACCATGCCCGCCACGATGCCCACGAAGTTGGCGATGCCCACGAGGAGGGGGAGCACCACGACGCCGGCGATCACCCTCGGCGCGGCCAGGAGCGCGACCGGGTCGCGTCCGAGGGAGTGGTAGGCGTCGATCTGCTCCGAGACGACCATGGTGCCCAGCTCGGCCGTGATGCGCGCCCCGACCCGGCCGACCAGGACGAGGCCCGTCAAGACCGGGCCCATCTCCAGAACGATGGTCTCGGCCACCAGGCTGCCCAGCACGTAGAGCGGGACCGAGCCGGTGAACTGATAGCCTCCCTGCTGGCTGGTCACGATTCCGGCCAGGGACGCCGTCACCAGCACGATGGGGAGGCTCTGGATGCCCATCACGTAGATCTGGTGGACGATCTCGCGGAACGAGACCTCGAGGCGGACCATGGAGAGGATGATCTGCCAGGTCAGGGCGCCCATGGCGCCGGCATGCTCCGCGGTCACCTCGGCAACGCTCCCGACGCGGCCGAACCAGCGTGTGATCGGGCCCGGGATCGGGAGGGCCATGGGTGAGGGGCGCTTCACGTACTCGAGCGACTCCTGCGGAAGACGCAGCCCCTCCGACGACGTGTCGGAGGTTTGTGGAAAAGCCCCAAACCATCGGGGAAGTCCATAGGAAAATCAAGCGGTTTGGGCGAGCCTCCGGCCGAACGTTCAGCCAGCGGGAGGCCCGTGCGCCGCCGCTCCGTAGTAGATCCCGTTGAAGAGGAACGGATACGTGCCATGCGGCTGCGACCGGAACGTGATGCGGGGTGTGAACAGGAAGAGCTTGCCCTGCCCCACATCGGCTTCGAGAGCGGCCGTCGCCCCCTCGAGGTGATCCTGGCCCCACGCCCATCCGCTCCGAAGTGGATGAGCCGTGTCGTACCACCCGATCTTCGTCACGCCTCCGGTGTCGGCGCCCGGTTGGAGCCGGAAGGCGGGGCTCCGCTGGAACATCACCGTCGTCCGCTCCGGAAGGCCGGCGGCGAGCGGGCTCGCCGTATCGACCTTGATGTCCAGAAGCGTTCCAGGAATGAAGAACTCGGTCGGTGGGAGGGGGCCCGCGTCGCTGGAGAGGGCGTCCGTGACCGGGAGACCGGCCTCGTACGCGAGCGCCGTCGATGAGCCGATGGCGATGACCGCTCCCCCTCCGCGCACGAAGTCGAGAATCCTCGGCACGGTGGTCTCCACGGTGATCCTGCCCATGCGCCGTCGGTATTCGGGCGGCACGTCGGCCGTATCCAGGGTCGACCGCCGCCGGCCGTAGCCGCCGGCGCGGTCGGAGCTCGGGATGATGCCGTCCGGGAAGACGAGGACGTCGTAGCGAGACAGATCGCCGTGGTCCAGGTCCGGCGGATAGAGGACGTCGAAGTCGAACCCGAAGTCCTCGAGGATCATCCGGTCCCAGCCCGAGGGCATCGAGCCCCCGTAGACATCGGCGAGCCCGACCTTCACGGGTCGCAGGCTCATCGACGAGCCTGCCGGACGACTCGGTACCCCGCAGAAGCTCAGCCCCTTCTCCCTGGCCAGCGTCTCGACGGTCTCACGGCCGGCCTCCAGGTAGAAGGCCCCGGACGGGAACGCTCGACCGTCCACGGTGATCGGGGTGGTGTACCACCAGGCTCCCCCGCCCCGTGCCAACACGCGGTTCACGGCCACGAATGCGTCGTTGACGTGGTCCACCACGAAGCCCGACGCGCCGTCGGCACCCAGAACCCGGCCGGCGGGAGGCGAGACCGTGTCCTCCGCGATCGTGACGAAGGGACCGGCGAAGCCATCGAGAATCCGATCGAACTCCACGCCCATCTGCCAGGCGAGCGTCCAGCCGGTGGCGTCGTACGGTGGGATCGGGGGGCCCCCGGGATAGGCGAAGTCGTCGGGGTGGTCCTGGGCCTCGAACATGTCCAGGACCTGGGGCCGGAAGGCCTGGTCGGTCTTCACGACGTAGGATCCGGCTGGGTAGCGTTTGCCGGCCACCTCGAACGAGGCGGTGGCGCGCTGCACCTCCACGCCGTTCTTCAGGAGTGCGTTGACAAATTTCGTGGCAGTGAGAAAGTGGCGCTGGTCCGAGGGAATGATGAAGCCTCGGGGGTCCCGATTCTCCGGCTTGCGGAGCCACTGCTCCCAGTCGTCGCGTGAGCCCCGCCGGACGGCCGTCTCGGCCGCCGTGATCTCCGACGGCTTGACGGTCCACGCATCGTGGCTGCCTGCCTCGATCGCGTTCTCGCCCATGCGCCAGATGTCGAACAGGAGGTGGTCCTTGTTTCGCGAGGCGTAGTCCAGGACCGCCCGATTGGCCGTGATCTCGTAGTCGATCGACTGGCGGAAGTGCCAGGGACCGGGCTCGACCGGCAGGGGGATGTCCGCACGCGGAAGCTGCTGGGACGGGACGAACGGGATCTCCTGGGGGGTCGGGTTGCCGATGGTCTCCGTCAGCAGGCCGATCATGTTGTGGAAGTACGGGGTGGTGCGCAGGCCCCCGTTCCACCAGGTGGAATAGCCCGCGCCCGAGCGCATGGTCGTTCCGCCTTTTCCCTCGGCGATGAACCGCTGGTGCATGGCCGAGCCCACCCGGTCCAGCCCGATGATGATGAGCGGATCGAGAAAGTGGTTCGGCGGGTCGCGGAAGGGGGGTGCGAACATCACCGTACCGGCTGGTCCGGTCTGATGGTGGTCGTAGACGATCTGAGGATACCACTCCCGGAACATGACCCGATTCATGTTCGTCGTCTCCGACAGAGCCGACATGTAGAAATCCCGATTGTCGTCGTGGCCGGCGTACTTCTGGTACAGGACCGGCACGCCCGCGGTGCTCCTCTTCAGGGGGTCGGTCTCGCGCATGTACCACTGGGAGACGAGCTGCATTCCGTCCGGGTTGGCCGGAACCACGAGGAGGATCACGTCGTCGAGGAAACGCAGCGTCTCGGGGTCCGTGCGGTCGTTCATCTGGTACACGAGCTCGGCGAGCTGCTGCGCACCCAGCACCTCCGTAGCGTGAAGACCACCGTCGACCCAGACCACCGCCTTGCCTTCTTCGGACAGACGATGGGCCTCGGCTTCATCGATGCCCTTCGCCCGGGCCAGGCGGCGCGCGATGTCCCGGTAGTGGTCGAGATGGGCCAGGTTATCCGGCGAGGAGAGGATGGCCATGATCTGAGGCCTTCCCTCCGATGTGGAGCCGATGGTGTCGAGCACCATGCGGTCCGATTCGTGCGCGAGCCTGATCCAGTAACGGTGGAGTTGGTCGTAATCGACGAGCACGTAATCCGCACCGATCTCGTGACCGAACTCCTCTCGGGGCGTGGTGACCCGATGCTGGCCCCGGGCCGGAGAGGCCGAGGCGAGGACGAGCAGGGCCGTGAGGAGCGGACGTGCGACGTGGCTGCGCATGCGGTGCGGACCCCTGGATGGACATGGACGGAGCGGGAAGGGCCGGGCTCATTCTCTGACCCGAACGAGGCTTCGTCAATGACCGGGGCCGCCCGCGTCCGCTACGCAGCGCCTCGATCGGGGGCTATCTTTTCCCTCCGGGCCCGACGGGCTCCGGAAGCGGCGATCTCTGACCGCGAGCACTCACTACAGCATGAGGAGCGAAGGCGATGCCGGTCCGCAGCGCACAAGCCGAGTGGAAGGGTGACCTCCCCAGCGGGAAGGGCACGATGAAGAGCGAGACGGGGACCGTGGATGGGCAGTACTCGTTCTCCTCACGCTTCGAAGAAGGCACCGGAACCAACCCGGAAGAGCTGATCGCAGCGGCTCATGCGGGCTGCTTCTCGATGGCGCTCTCCAACATTCTCGCCACGGCCGGTCACACCCCCGACAGCGTTCGCACCACGGCCAAGGTCCATCTCGGCCAGGTGGAGGGCGCCGCCACGATCACCAAGATCGAGCTCGTCTGCCGGGCGACCGTGCCCGGGTTGGATCAGGATGGATTCCTCGCGCACGCGGGCGAGGCCAAGGTCGGCTGCCCGGTCTCGAAAGCGTTGGCCGCGACGGAGATCACGCTCGACGCGTCTCTGGACGGCTGAACACCCGGGGCCCCCTCCGGTCTCCGCCTCATCCTCGGGGGCGGAGGCCGGCGGGATACGGGTGTCACGAGCGCGGGTGGCTCCGAGCTTGTGACACCCCGCGCGCTGGCCGATACTTGACGCAATCATGACGACCCTCTTGTGGATCCTGGTGGCGACCCTCACCACGTCCTTCCTCTGCTCGATCCTCGAGGCGGTCTTTCTCTCCGTTACGCATTCGTATATCGCGGTCCTTCGCGACCGCGGCGAGTGGGCGGGCGAGTGGCTGGCCCGGGCGCAGAAGAAGATCGACGAGCCCATCGCGGCCATCCTGACGCTCAACACGATCGCCAACACGATGGGAGCCGCCCTCGGCGGAGCCGTCGCGGGCAGGGTATTCGGCTCCGCGTGGATGGCGGCCTTTTCCGCGGGACTGACCTTCGCGGTGCTGATCTTCTCGGAGATCGTGCCCAAGACCCTGGGAGCCACCTACTGGAAGGTGCTCGCCAAGCCGGCCGCGTACGTCCTCCGGGTGCTCATCATCCTGACCAAGCCGCTCCTCATCCCCCTCGGACTTCTGTCTCGCCTCATCACACCGTCGAGGGAACGGCCCAGCGTGAGCCGCGCCGAGCTCGAAGTCCTGGCGGAGATCGGGCGCCGGGAAGGCACGCTCGACGAGGACGAATGGCAGGTCGTGAGCAACGTCATCCGGCTCGACGAAGTGTCGGTGGGTGAGGTCATGACGCCTCGCACGGACATGGTGGCCGTTCCCCTGGACGCTACCGTCGAGGAGGTGCAGGAAGTCATGATCGATGAGGGCCACCTCCGCCTGCCGGTCTACGAGGACGCGCTCGATCACATCGTCGGAATCGTGGTGGCCCGCGACCTCTGGCGCGCCGATCGGGACGGGATCTTGTCGGTACGTGACATCGTGCGCCCCGTGCCCTTCGCGCCCGCCTCCAAGCGGGTCGAGGATCTGATCCCTGAGATGCGCAGGGAGCGCACGAAGATGGCGATCGTCGTGGACGAGTTCGGAGGTACCGCCGGCCTTGTGACCCTCGAGGATCTGATCGAGGAGATCATCGGCGAGATCCAGGACGAGCACGAGGTCGACGAGCCCGAGGACTTCCAGGAGCTGCAGGGAGGCAGGTTGCGGGTGTGGGGAGGGGTGCCCCTGAGGATGGCGGCCGAGCGTCTCGGGATGAATCCGACGGAAGATGAGGACGAAGGCTACGACAGTCTGGGCGGATTCGTGTTCGGGCGTCTCAACCGGATCCCCGTCATCGGCGACGAGGTCGACGTGGCGAGCGGAACGTTGCGCGTGACCCGCATGCGCGGCCGGCGCGTCGAGTATGTCGTCTTTTCGCCGGTGCCCGCCAAGGAAGGCACGGCGGAATCACGCTGAATCCACCCGTTCGGTCGTCCGCGCGCCGCCGCCGGGCTCCTCGGCGGCCGCTTCGCTCGCCGCCGGCGCGAGATGAAGGCGCCGCTCCTCCTGCTCTTCCATCCAGAAGGAGAAGGCCAGGAAGATCGCTCCGCAGGTGATGGCGGTATCGGCCATGTTGAAGATCGGGAAGTCCCAGAAGCCGAGGTTGATCGGCCCGACGAAGTCGACGACCCCTCGGCTCCACCGGAGCCGATCGTACAGATTGCCGACCGCCCCCGAGACGACCAGCGAGATGGCCAGCAGGCGGAGGCGGTCCCGTGGCGACGTCTGCTTGAAGAGCACCGTCAGGAGCACGAGCGCGAGGATCGTGACCGGAACGAAGAACCACCGGGAGTCCTGGCCCAGATGAATCCCGAACGCGGCGCCCTTGTTGAACGCCAGCGTGAGGGGAACGAGCCCGCCGAGGATCTGACGACTCTGGCCGCCCGCCAGCGCCGAGAGCGCCCACCGCTTCGTGACGAAGTCGAGGGCCATCACCAGTGGGAACGTGACGAAGAAGATGCTCAGCTTGGCCCGCACTCGGCTCACCTCGTCGGGGACGCCTTGAAGGTTGGATCATCGTTCGCGGTTCGCGCCAATCTACGCACGGGCGCCATGATCGTTCCCCGGGGGGGCCGCGCACCCCATCTTGCGCACTCCACGTTCACGCACCGGAAGGCAGAGGATACGGACGGAGCCGTGTTCCGCGATCGCTGCACCCGGACCATCGACAGAGGGGATCGCTCCATGAGGATCGAGAGGCTCGCGCTCGCCGCTTCGGCCACACTCGTCATCGCGGGAAGTGCCGGCGCCCAGCAGCAGGAACCGGCGGGTGCCTTCCCGGTGAAGGAGGAGTCCTCCGTCACCCACCACACGGCGAAGGTGGGTGGCCAGACCATCAGCTACACCGCCACGGCGGCCACCTACGTCATCCGCGACGACCACGGCGCACCCAAGGCGACGTTCTTCTTCGTGGCGTACACGAAGGACGGCGTCGACGAGCCGGCCACCCGCCCGGTCGCGTTCGTCTACAACGGCGGGCCGGGATCTGCGTCGCTCTTCACGCACATGGGAATGGGGCCACGCCGCGTGGTGCTGACGGCCGACGGCCACGGCATGCCCGCGCCCTACCGAATCGAGGACAACCGCGATTCGTATCTCGACGCGACCGATCTCGTGTTCATCGACGCGATCGGTACCGGCTACAGCCGGCCTGTCCCGGGTGAGGACCGCACGCAGTTCTACGGCACCGTTCCCGGACGCGAACTACTTTGCGGACTTCATCTACCAGTACGTAACGCGCAACGAGCGCTGGGCTTCGCCCAAGTTCCTGATCGGCGAAAGCTACGGAACGACCCGCTCGGCCGAGCTCGCGGGCATCCTCCAGCACCGTCACGAGATGTATCTCAACGGCATCGTGCTCGTCTCCGCCGTGGCGTTCTCGAACTGGGGTGACGACGATCGGACCATCTATTTCCTCCCGACCTACGTCACGTCGGCATGGTACCACCATCTGCTGCCGGCGGACTTGCAGGCGCTCACGGTGGACCAGGTGGCAGAGCGGGCGAGGGTGTTCGCGCACGGCGAGTACGCCCAGGCGCTCGAGAAGGGCGACCAGCTCCCGGAGGCCGAGCGCCGAAAGGTCGTGAGCGACATGGCGCGGCTCACCGGTCTCTCCGAGGCGTTCATCGAGGAGGCCAACCTGCGGGTGAGCTCCCGACGCTGGTTCAAGGAGCTCATGCGAGACAAGCGCCGGACCGTCGGACGGCTCGACTCCCGTTTCCTGGGGATGGACCGGGACGCCGCCGGAGAGAGCTACGAGTACGATCCGAGTGAGGCGTCGTACGAAGGGGCGTTCGTCGCCACCTTCCAGGACTACGTGCGCCGTGAGCTGAGGTGGAAGACCGAGCGGTACTACCGCGTCAGCGGCGACGTGCGACCGTGGGACCGCACCGGCGGCAGTGACGCGGGGGAGGTGCTGCGCTCGGCCATGACCGAGCAATCGAATCTCAAGGTCCTCGTGGTCTGCGGCTACTACGACCTGGCGACGCCGTTCAACGGGATCGAGGAAACCGTCTCGCACATGATGCTCGAGCCCGAGGTCCGCAAGAACATCAGCTTCACCTACTACGAGTCGGGCCACATGGTCTACATCGACCAGAAGCAGGACGACAAGCTGCACCAGGACGTGGACGCCTTCATCCACGGCGCGTACGCTCACTGACGGCTCGCCGTCGGCACCGAGTGCGAGAGGGGGCCCGCCGCGCGGATCCGCGCGGCGGGCCCCCTTCCCCGCCGGGCCGGGACGACGGGTGTCGCGATCGGCCTACCGGATCCGGCGGTCCTTGTACCACACCGGATTGACGGGAAGCGCGTCGACGTCGATCACGTTTCCGTCCTTCATGACCATCGCCGGCTTCTCGATGGAGTGGATATCCGCGACGGGGTCCGAGGCGAACATGAGGACGTCGGCGCGCTTGCCGACCTCGAGCGTGCCGAAGTCGTCGAGACCCCGGCACGCCATCGCGCCCACCTTGGTGACCGCCGTGATGGCCTGCATCGGGGTCATGCCGAGCTCGACGAGCCCTTCGATGGCCCGGATGCTGCCGATACCCGCGTTCTGATACTCCGACTTGGGGCTTCGCCGAAACTCGGGCGCGGTGCCCAGATAGTTGTCCGTCCCGATGGTGAGGAGGACGCCCGCACGGATCAGCTTCTCCGCGTTGTCACGCCGTATCTGCAGGTCCCGGCCGCCGGCCAGCTCGAGCCGCTCGGCGCCCGTGAGCTCGCGGCCCATCATCCGGGCGGTATCGGCTTTGGCCTCGCTCCGCTTCTCGGCGCCTTCGCGGCGCTTCAAATAGTCCTGCCACGGCTTGCCCGTGATCGTGTTGGAGAGCATCGCGCCGATGGTGTGGTGCTCCTTGTACAGACCCACCACCTCGTCGGTGATGGGCTCGTTCAGGGCTTCCGGGTGCTGGACCAGGTCGACGCCGGCCAGGAGCGACTCGCGCACGCCTTCGTTGTTGGTCGAATGCGTGTCGGTGCCCTTCCCTCGCTTGTGGGCCTCCTCGATCATGACCTCCTGCGCCCGCCGTGAAAAGCCGATGAACACCGGATCGGAGAAGTGGCTGGTGCCGCCGAACTTGATGATGTCGGGACCCAGGTCGAGGTAGTGGTCGATCATCACCCTGAGCGAGTCGGGGCTGAGCGCCATCAGGTCTTCACCCGAATAGCCCCGCGTGATCGAGTCGTTCATCTGTTCCTGGAACACCGAGAGGTTGGACTGACGGCGGCCCGTGAACGTGAACGAGAAGGGGCCACCCCAACCCACGATGTTGCCCGCGGCGAGGATGCGTGGACCGACCGCCTCGCCCCGGGCGATCATGTCGCGCGCCGTCACGAGTGGACCGAGCATTCCGTAGCTGTCGCGGACCGTGGTGATTCCGTGTTTGAGATGGAACTGGGCGTGCTCGAGCACGAGGTCCACGAAGCGGTCTTCGTAGCGGGCCATCGGCTCGAGGCCGCTGTAGAGCGAGACATGGACGTTGCTGTCCACGAATCCAGGCGTGACGAACTGGCCCGAGCCGTCGATGATCCGGGCGCCGTCGGGCACGCGCGTGGAGGCCCGCGGACCGACGGCGGTGATGCGACCCTCGGCGATGACGATCGTGCCGTTCGCCAGGGGTGCGCCGCCGTTGCCATCGATCACGGTCGCGCCGACGATGGCCGTCGTGCCGGACGCCCGCCCCTGCGCGCGCAGCGGGGGCGGGGCCGACAAGGCGAGAAGGACGAGGAGCGCGAACGTTGGACGTAGCAGTCGGGAGAAGGCTCGGGTCGGGGGCGCTGCGGCGCGCGGATGGGGCGCGCCCTGGGCGTGCGAGGTCATGGGAATCCTCAGTCGAAGCGGGGGCCTCCGGGAACGGGTCCGAATATGCGGCGCGGCGCGACCCGAGGGCAACGCGGGGACCTCGACGTTCCGTCCAGCCCCCCGCGTGCCAGGTCGATTGCTTCGCAGAGCCTCACACCTCCCTGGGCGTCCCCAGCCTATAGAGCCCGTAGACCACGACCGCCAGCAGCAGCAGCCCCGGCCACGCCGATTCGTGGACTCCCCAGAACGCGAGCGCATCGGAGCGCTTCGTGATCACGATGGGGATGGCGAGCAAGATCCCCACGAGGGCTTCGCCCGTGATGAAGCCGGAGGAGAGAAGGACTCCGCGCTGCTCCACCTCCTTCATCAGCTCCTCGTCCGTGCCGGCCGCGCCTCTGTGCCGGCGCCGGGCGAGCGAGCGCTGCACCGCCCAGGCGACCAGCCCACCGACGAAGATCGACGTGGAGAGCTGGAACGGGAGGTAGATGCCGATTGCCACCGCGAGCACGGGCATGCGGAAGGTGGACTCGCGCCGCTCGAGCCAGAGGTCGACCGCGATGATCCCAGCGGCCACACCCATGCCGATGAAGATGATGGCCCAAGGCAGACCGCCACGGAACACCCCGTGCGCGACCGAGGCCATGAGGGTGGCCTGGGGTGCCGTGAGGGAATGTGGATGCTCCGGTGTCACCGGACCGATTCCGTATGCGGCCAGGAGCAGGTTGAGCACCGGAGCGATGACGACGGCGCTCACGAGCGTGCCCACGATGAGCATGACCTGCTGTTTCCACGGCGTCGAGCCCACCAGATACCCCGTCTTCAGGTCCTGGAGGTTGTCGCCGGCGATAGAGGCCGCGCAGGCCACCACCGCTCCGATCAGGATGGCCGCGCCCGGACCCTTGTCCCCCTCGCGGCCGAAGAGCACGAGGAGCAGGAGCGACGCGAACAGGATGGTCGCGATCGTCACGCCCGAGATCGGGTTGTTGGACGAGCCGACGAGACCCGCCATGTAGCCTGCGACCGCGGAGAAGAGGAACCCGGCGACGACGATGATGACGGCCATGCTCACGCTCATGCCGACGGAGCCGACGAGCGCGTGATAGAGGAAGAAGATCGGGATGACGGACAGGATGACGGCCCCGAGCACCCACTGCATCGGCATATCACGGTCGACGCGCTCCGCC
Organism: uncultured Gemmatimonadales bacterium; assembly: GCA_963751265.1. Lineage (GTDB taxonomy): Bacteria > Gemmatimonadota > Gemmatimonadetes > Longimicrobiales > Gaopeijiaceae > SZUA-318. The sequence continues at coordinate 42,441 of CAVVTU010000031.1, forward strand.
ACCGGCCCGCCTTCGCGCATGTTCTGGTACGCGGCCAGGCCGCTGCGAATGCCCGACGTGACGCTGCCGCCCATCCGAATCAGCGCCCACAGCCCACCGACGACCATGGCCCCCACCCCGAGGAAGCGCGTCTGCGTAGCCCACATCTGGCCCGCGTAGGTCGCCGCGCTCTGGCCCTCGGGTACCCCCCCGTGCATCGCGGTCAGGATCGGGATTGCGACCCAGAAGTTCAGGGCGCCCCCGACGAACACCAGGACGGCGATGTTCAGCCCGATGATATAGCCGACGGCGATGAGCGCGGGAGAGAGGTTCATGCCGGCATAGACCAGCGTCCGGCGTCCCGCGACCGGCGCCGCCGCCTCCGCCGTGTCCGACCAGAGCCTGAGCCCGGTCTGGGCGAACTTGAAGAGCGCTGCCACCAGCGCCGCACCGGCCACGAACCTCACGCCGCTGCCGCCCTTCTCTCCGGTCTCGAGCACCTGCGCGCACGCCACGCCCTCCGGGAACTTGAGCTGCCGCTCGACGATGAGCGCCCGTCGGAGCGGTACCGTGAAGAGCACGCCGAGCACGCCGCCGAAGCCCGCGATCAGCATGGTCTGGCCGAAATCGAAGTGGGCCCACTGCCCGAGCAGGATCAGGGCCGGAAGCGTGAAGATGACGCCGGCCGCCAGGGCCTCGCCCGCGCTCGCGCACGTTTGGACGATGTTGTTCTCGAGGATGTTCGATTGCTTGAAGAGCCGGAGCACGCCCATGGAGATCACGGCGGCCGGGATGGAAGCCGAGACGGTCATGCCCGCGAAGAGCCCCAGGTAGGCGTTCGCGCCGGCCAGCACGATGGCCAGGATGATGCCCAGCACCACCGCCTTGACGGTGATCTCGGGGAGGCTCTGGGACGACGGTACGAACGACGTGGACCGAGTCGGCTCGCTGGAGGCCATGATTCCTCGTGTGTTGGGGCGGGAGGCGTGGGCGGGCGAGCCGCCTCACCGGGCTGACCCTACAAAGTGCTCTGCCGGGCGCCTTCTCGACAGAGACCACGGCGAGGATCACGAGTTTCGCCGTGCCGAGGCACCATGCCGACGAGACGCGATCACGGCGCACCGGGTGCCCCCACCCGAGAGCGGGATCCGTCTCCGCGGATCTTCGGTCGAGACCGAGATCCAGGGCAGTTCGGGTTGTGTGCCGAGCTCGAACGGCGGCGGCTACGCCATCGCCATGTCCCTGTACAACATCGGTGGACCGGGTACCTATCCCGTGGGGGTGGGCCTCACGACGTTCGGAGGCAGCGCGGTGGTGTCGAACGCCGTCGGGAGGGACCCTCACCGTGGCCGCAAGCAACGACCTGAGTAACCTCACGATGGGGGTGACCGGCGTGTCGGGGCCCGGGACGTACCCTCTGGGGAGCGTGGGCGTCATGGGTGTGACGGATGTCGGGAGCCCATCGACTCACATGTGGAGCTCGAAGGGAGCCGGCCCCAGCGGGTCCGTCACGGTCACGAGCATGACCGACACGCGCATCCAGGGCACGTTCACCGCGACGCTGGGACCCGCGCCCGGAACGTCGACGTCCGGTTCAGTGACGATCACCGAAGGTACGTTCGATCTGGGACGGCCCCATCCTTCGTGAGCGACCGGTTATCTTCCATCCATCGATGGGAGCGTTCACCGTCACTTCCGACCTCTGGTCCGACCCCGACCTTCGGGAGTCGGCCCAGGAAGCCCTGGGGCTTCTCAGGGACCATCTGCATGCCCGGCACTTCAGGAAGGGGAATTTCCTGTGGCGGGAGGGTGACACCACCGGAATGCTGGTGGTCCTCAGAACAGGTCGGGTGAAGGTGTACCGGGTCCTGCCCGAGGGTCGGGAGGTAACCCTCTTCATCTTTGGGCCCGGCGACTTGTTCGGGTTTCTCCCGTTCCTGGATGGTCAGGCGTATCCGGCCCATGCCCGAGCGCTCGAAGACGTGGAGGCCGACGTCATGCCACGGGCCACGCTGCTCCAGGTCTTTCGATCCGAACCGGAGTTGGCGGTGACGCTCATCAGCTTCCTCGGCAAGCGGCTCAGAGCTTGCTTCGACCTCATCCGGTCCCTCTCCATGCCAGGGGCGCGGGCCCGCGTGGCCCAAGCCCTCCTCGCCATCAGTCCGCCCGACGAGGCGACGGGCGCCCAACCCGTGATTCACCTACCTGTCTCCGCGCACGAATTCGCGGGCGCGATCGGAATCGTGCCAGAGACCTTCTCCCGGGCCATGACGAGCCTGGTCCAGGAGGGAATCCTCGAACGCGTCGGATCGGGCGGCTACCGGGTCCTGAATCTCGAGCAGCTACAGCGAGCGACGGACCCGGGCTCGGAGTAGCGTCGGTCGACGGGACGCGCGTTCCCGTTTTCCCCCACTTGATTCTGGTCAATGTCGGCCCTCGGAACGCGGGCCACCTTCCCTGTAATCCGGGCCGTGGAAGGCCCCACGAGGGAGGGAGCAATGACTGGAAACGTGCTTCGATTCGGAATTGTCCTATCGGCTGCAGCCGTCCTGGCGAGCACCGAGCCGAGTTCGTCCGCGGCTCAGGCGGTGCCCGGGGAGCTACCGGGGCCGGCCGACACGGTACATCTCGGCATGGCCGATGCCATCACGCGGGCGCTCGACGCCAACCCGGCCCTGATGGCCGCGGCCCAGAGCGCGCACAGCGCCGACCGCGCGGCCGCGGCGTCTTTTCGCCAACACTTCGGTGACGTGGAGGCGGTCGCCTGGACGTCGCGTTACCAGGACGCCCAGATCCTGCGCCCCATCTCCCAGAGCCTCCTGGACAACGGATTCGGAGGCTTGCCGTTCGCGCGGGATCAGGTCCACTACGGCCTGACGTTCGAGGTGCCGCTGTTCGTGGGCGGGAAGCTGCTCGCAGGCAGCCGGCTGGCGCGGCTGAAGGCCGACGAAGCCGGTGTGTTGCTGGAAGGCACCCGCTGGCAGGTCCGGGCCAACGTCACCACGGTGTACGCTTCGACCCAGGCGCTCGCGGCGGTGACGGTGGCGTACGGAGACAACGTCGCCTCCCTCGAAAGGACGCGTCGCCGGCTCCAGCTCATGGTCGAGCAGGGCAAGAGGCCGGAATTGGATCTCCTGAAGGCCACCGAGGCACTGGAAGAGGCCCGGGCTCAACTGGCGGCCGCACAGGCGGATCTCACCCATGTAAGGGCGCTCCTGGGCGCGCTGCTCGACTATCCCGCCGACCAGATGCTCGAGCTCGATCCCCTGCCCGACCATGTTCCGGCCTTGTCCGAGGACAGCGCGGACTGGAGTGGCATGATCGAGGGAGCCTCGAGCGGTGGCGGCCGCCGAGCTCCGTGTCCGGCAGGCCACGAGCTACAAGCACGTCGCCCGGTCGGAGTTCCTTCCCAAGCTGAGTGTGCGCGGCAACGTGCTGGAGCACGCGGCGTCTTCCGTGGCGGGGAGCCAGGAGACCTGGGAACTGACGTTGGCGGCCTCCATCCCCGTGTTCACGGGAGGGCGGCGCGTGGCCGCGTATCAGGGCGCCGCCGCAGCGGAGCACGCCGCCAACCTGGCGCTGCGGCAGACCCGACTCCAGCAGCAAGCGGAGATCCGTGGAGCGCTGGCCCGCCTAAAGGCCGCGAAAACGTCGCTGGCCGCCGCGCACAGGCGGGTGGACGCGGCGGTGGAGGCCGCCCGCATCGAGGGCCTCCGTTACGACAACGGTGCCGGGACCATCGAGGACCTGCTCAGAGCCCGCACGCGCGCCTCCGCCGCCGAAGCCGCCTTGGCCAAGAGCGAAGGTGACGTCCTCGGTACCTCCGCCCAGATCAACGCCCTCGTGGAAAGGGAGATCGTCCGATGACTCGCAACAGAATGCTCACCGTCCTCGGCGCGGTGCTCGTCGTGGCCGGCCTCCTGGCCGTGCGCCACAAGAGGGTCGTGGAGAAGAACCAGGCGCCCGTACTCGCCCACCTCGTCACCGCCGTGCAGGTCGCTCCCGTCCGACGGGGCACGCTCGAGAGCGTGGACCACGTGTTGGGCGAGGTATTCGGCGCCGATGAGGCCGAGATCGCCCCCCGCGTGTCCGGGGAGGTGCGGGAGGTGCTGGTGAGGGAGGGCGATCGTGTGGCCCGCGGTGCGGTCCTGGCCCGGCTGGACACGCAGGAGCTCGATGACGCAGTGGCTGCCGCGGAGGCCGACGTGGAGGCCGCGCGGGTCGCCCACGAGGCTCAGGTGGCGTCCACTTCACGGGACAGCGTCCTGTTCGAGAACCACGCGATCTCCCAGGAACAGTGGGAGCACTCGCAGGCGGCCCGGGCCGCCGCGGCCGCACGGTTCGAGGTGGCCCGGCGCCACCGGGACCAGGCGCAGGCGCGCCTCGGCTACGCGGTGGCGCGGGCGCCGTTCGACGGCGTCGTGTCCGCGCGCCTGGTCGACCCCGGCGACCTGGCGGTACCGGGAAGGCCGATGCTGCGCATGGTGCGCCAGAGTTCCGTCCGCGTCCGCGGCACGATTCCGCCGGCCCTGTTGGCCAAGGTGCGGCGGGGTACCCCCGTCGACCTGACGCTGGGGGACGAGCACGTGCGGGCCGCGGTCTCGCGGGTCTTTCCGGCGATGCAGGGCAGCCACCTGGCGACCTTCGAAGTCGACGTGTCGGCTCCGCCATCCGGCTTCGTAGCGGGCGCCACGGTGGGGGTCGACCTCCACCTCGAGAGCGGAGAGGGTCTGCTGGTGCCCCTCGACGCCCTGCTGGAAGGAGCGGCGGGTGCTCACGCCTTCGTCGTGGACCGAGCCGCCGACAGTACGCGTCTCCCTGCGTGTCCTGCCGGTCACGGTGACCACACGATCCCTCGACGAGGCGATCGTCGAAGGGAGATCTGCGCGTGGGTGACGAGGTGGTGGTGGCGCGACCCTCACGCCTCATGGGGCTTTCGGCCGGGATGAGCGTCATCCCGGTCCACGACGCCCCCGGGAGGTGAATCATGCGCATCGTCGACTCCTATCTGAAGCGGCCGCACCTGGTCAGCTCGTTGGTGATGCTGGCCGCGGTCATCGGCTTCGTGGGCTATCGCCGCATGCCGGTGAACCTCTTTCCCGACTCCGAGCGGCCCAAGGTCGCGGTGGTGAGCGTGTACCCCGGCGCGTCGGCGCAGGACGTCGAGGCCGAGGTCACGCGGACCATCGAGAAGGAGCTCAACACCATCGAGCAGGTCCGGCTCGTGACGTCGGTCAGCAAGGACGAAGTGTCCGCCGTGACCGTCGAATTCGAGTACGGCAAGGGGCTCAACGCCGCGGCGACGGACGTGGCCAACGGGCTCCAGAAGATCAAGGCGGCTCTTCCCGAGGGTCTACGGCCGCCGATGATCTTCAAGGTGTCCTCGGCGACACCCGCGGTGCTGACTCTGGCGCTCCGTCCCAAGGACGGATCCCCACTGGATCTGTCCATGGTGCGGCAGCTCGCCGACAACCCCATCAAGGAGCGTCTGCTCCAGCTTCCCGGAAGTGGCGGACGTCGAGGTGTTCGGCGCCCACCAGCCGGTGATTCGCGTGGATCTCGATCGGGACCGCCTGGAGCGGTTCGGCCTGACCCCCCTGGACGTTCGACAGGCCATCGTCGCGTTCAACGCCAACCAACCCGTGGGGCTGCTGATCACCCACGAGAGCCAGTTCCTGCTCAAGCGGATGGGGCAGTTCCAGCGAGTCGGCGACGTGGCCCGCATCCCCATCGCCCACCGCGACGGTGGGGACGTGCATCTGGGCGACGTGGCCGAGGTGCGGCGCTCGGTGTTCGAGCCCCAGAGCGCCTACCACGGGGATGGTGAGCCGGCCATCGCCGTCAACATCCAGCGTGCCACCACGGGGGTGGCCCTGAGCACCATCGCCGACGTATCCCGGGTTCTCCCGGACCTGGAACGGACCTACCCGGACATCGCCTTCACCATTCCCGACACCCAGGGCACGCTCATCAATTTGTCCGTGGGCAACATGCTCGGCGCCCTGCGGGACGCCGTGATCATGACCGTCCTGGTCGTCTTCCTGTTCCTGGCGGATCTGCGGGGCATGGCGTTGGCCGCCATCGCCATTCCCTTCACCTACCTGCTCACGTTCGCGGTGATGTGGCTCATCGGCTACGAGTTCGACATGGTCACGCTGACCGCGGTCATCATCGCGGTGGGTATGCTGCTCGATGACGCCATCGTCGTCATCGAGAACATCGAGCGACACTACCACGAGAAGGGGACCGATCTCCACGACGCCGTGGTCGGGGGGACCGAGGAGGTGATGCTGGCGATCTTCTCGGGCACGTATGCCACGATCATGGTGCTGGTCCCGATCATCTTCATCGGCGGCTTCGTCCAGACCGTTCTGCGGCCCCTTTCGGTCTCGTTGACCGTGGCGCTCATCGCGTCGTACGTGGTCTCGGTCACGGTGATTCCCCTGCTGGCCCCCTATCGTGCTGCGCAGAAGCGAGAGCCAGGGGCGTAACCGTTTCGAACGCCTGGTCTTCCATTTCGACCGCTTCGTGGTGGGGCCGATCCGCGAGTTCTACGTGCGGCTCACCGGCACGGCGCTCCGGCACCGGGCGCTCTTCCTGGTGGTGGGCCTGGTGTTGCTGGCGGTCTCCGCGCGACAGATGGGCCTCGTCGGCCGCGATCTCATGCCGCCCATGGACACCGGCATCATCAAGATCGCCTTCGAGACCGACGCCAACAGCTCTCTGGCGGCGACCGAGGCGTCGCTCGAGTCGGATGGAGACGATCATCCGCAGCCAGGCCCGACGTGACCTCCGTGTCATCGGTCATCGGTTCGGAGCCCGCGGTCATCTCCTTCGGAGCGGGGCGCCTGCCGCAACAGGGCCTCCTGACGGTCCACCTGCTGGACCGGTTCCATCGAGACCAGACGATCTGGGAGGTGGAGGACAGCCTCAGGGCCCGAGTTCCGCCAGATCCCGGGTCTCAAGAGCGTGGACGTGTTCGACTTCGGCGCCACACCCCTGTCCAGCATCCGCAGCCCGGTGGACGTCATGATCTCCGGGCCGGACCTGGCGACCCTGGATCGAATCGGAAACGAGGTGGAGCGGAGGTTGCGTGAAGGGGTCCGCGGGGCGACGTCCGTCTCGCGGTCCTGGACCATGGACAGCCAGGAGATCGGGTTCCGCGCCGATCCCGAGAAGCTGGCGCTGTACCGGATCTCTCCCACGGCGGTGGCCATGCAGCTGCAGGGGGCGGTCCGCGGGATGCCGGGCTCGGTGTTCCGCATTCCCAATCAGGATGGACTGAGCATCTGGATGCAGCTCGGAGCGGACGAGCGGGGGCACTCGGGGCAACTCGAGACATACCCCATCCAGACCCCCGACGGCCCCGTGCCATTGTCTCAGCTCGGCAGCCTCGAACGCCAATCCGCTCCTTCCGCGATCACGCGGCAGGGACTCCAGCGCACGCTGGACATCGAGCTCTACCGGTCCCGCCGTCCGATCTCCCACATGCAGGAAGACGTGGTGGCCGCCTTGAAGGGGATCCAGCTGCCTCCGGGCTACCGGATCAGCCACGAAGGGGAGATCAAGCAGATCCAGGAGTCCTTCGGACGCTTGGGGCAGGCTCTGATCCTCGGGCTGGTGCTGCTCTACTTCTCGCTGGTTCCGGCCTTCCGCTCGTGGCTCCACCCCCTGACCATCATGTCGGCCATTCCCCTGGCACTCATCGGCGCCGCCTGGAGCATGTTGCTCGTGGGCAAGCACGGCTGCATGCCGTCGATGATGGGGATGATCCTCCTGGCTGGCATCGTGGTGAAGAACTCCATCCTGCTCATCGACTTCATCGCCACGGCACGCGCCGAGGGCGCCGGCATCGAGGAGGCCTTGGTGGAGTCGGTGCGCATCCGGACGCGACCGATCCTCATGACTGCGGTGGGAACGTCGGTGGGCATGATCCCCATCGCCGCGGAATGGGCTATCGGCCTGGAGCGGCTCAGCCCGCTAGCGGTCGTGGCTATCGGTGGTCTGATCGTCTCGACGTTCCTGACGATGGTGTACGTGCCGATCCTCTATTCGGTCTTCGAGGACGGGCGGACCGCAGTGGCCAATCGTTGGCGCGTCGCGACCGCCCGCGTGCATGCAGGCGTGCATGCAGGGTAGTAATGGCCTCGCCCCGACCGTGAGAGCGGCCGGAGGGCGGCGCGAGGCCCGTCAGACGGTGCGAAGGTACTCGTGGACGGCGCTGACCGTCGCCGATCCTTCGCCGACCGCGGCGGCCACGCGCTTGCCGGAGCCGTGCCGGGCATCTCCCACCGCGAAGATGCCCGGCACGCTGGTCTCGAAGAGGAACGGGTCGCGGTCCGCGGTCCACCCCTTGGGCCTCCGTCCGTCCGGCATCGCCTCCCGGCCCGTGAAGATGAAGCCCCGCGGGTCGCGCGCGACCAGCTCGGCCACCATACCCGTGCGGGGTGCGGTGCCGATGAAGATGAACATGGCAGCGGCCGATAGGGTCCGGCTCTCTCCCGTGGCGGTGTCCTGGACGTCAATCGATTCCAGCCGTCCGGGCTCGTGGACACCGATCACCACCGTGTTCGGCCGGATGATGATGTTCGCGGTCTCGTTGATCCGGTCCACGAGATACTGAGACATGGCACGGCCCAGGTCCGGCCCGCGCAGCAGCACGGTCACCGTGCGTGCATGGCGCGAGAAGAAGATCGCGCCCTGCCCCGCCGAGTTCGCGCCACCGACGACGACCACGTCCTGGTCCCGGTAGAGCATCGCCTCGCTGAGCGCCGAACCGTAGTACACGCCAGCGCCCACGCACTCCTGCAAGCCCGGGACTTCCAGGCGCCGGACCTCCATTCCGCTGGCGATCACCACGGCGTAGCAGCTCAGCTCGGAGCCGTCGGACAGCTCCAGCACTCGGTACGGGTCGTTACGCCGGACGCGCACGACCTCCTGGGCCGTGAGGATCTCCGCGCCGAAACGCCGGGCCTGGGCCGCCGCGCGCCGCGCGAGATCCGCGCCGGTGATGCCCTCGGGAAAGCCGAGGTAGTTCTCGATGAACGAGCTCGTGCCCGCTTGACCCCCGGGCGCGTCGCGCTCGACGAGCAGCGTCGCCAGCCCCTCGGATGCCCCGTACACCGCGGCGGCGAGCCCGGCCGGGCCGCCGCCGACGATGACCATGTCGTAGAAGCGCTGCTTGGGACGGGTGTCGAGGTTGGACTTTTCGGCCAGCTCGCGCGGGCCCGGCTGCACCAGTGTCGTCCCGTCCGGATAGAAGACGACGGGCAGACGGGCCAGGCCCGGCTCGACCGATTCGACGAGCGCCCGCATGGGGGCATCGGTCTCGATGTCGCACCACCGGTAGCGAATCTGGTTGGCCGACAGGAAACGCTTCACCGCGTAGGTCGCCGGAGACAACGCCGTGCCCGCCACGCGGATGCCCTCCAACAGCGGCCCCGCGTTGGCACTCCACTCCTCGAGCAGCTCATCGAGGTGCGGGTAGAGCAGCTCCTCCGGCGGCTGCCATGGCTTGACGAGGTATCGGTCGAGACGGATCTGGTTGATGCCGTCGACGGCGCTCTGCGTGTCTGCGTACGCCGTGAGCAGGACCCTCCGCGCGTCGGGACACATCTCCAGCGCCTTCACCAGGAACTCCGTCCCCTTCATCTCCGGCATGCGCTCGTCCACGACGAACAGCGCCACCGGAATGCCGCGCTGCTTCAACTCCCGGGTGACCTGGAGTGCCTCCGCTCCCGACCCTGCCTTGACCACCCGGTAGTCCCGTCCAAAGCGGGCCCGCAGGTCACGGCCGATGGCGCTCAGCACCTCGGCGTCGTCGTCCACCGCCAGGATGACCGGCCGGATCATGGCCCGCGTGCGCCTTCGGCCTCCGGCGTACCGGTCTCGGCCAGCGGGAGGGTCACACGGAACTCGGTCCGTCCGGGGCGGGAGTCGAAGTCGATCTCCCCGCCGTGTCCCCTGAGGTGCGTACGTGCGATCTCCAGGCCCAGCCCCGTCCCCTCCCCAGGGGCCTTCGTCGTGAAGAACGGGTCGAAGATCCGTTCCTGGTGCTCGGGCGCGATGCCGGGACCGTCGTCGATGACACGCACGATCAACGCGTGGCCCTCGGGCTTCGCGGTGACCGACACGTGTCCTCCCAGGTCGACGGCGTCGAGGGCGTTGTCCAGGACGTTCATCCACACCTGTTCCAGCTCACCTCCCACCGCGTTCACGCGCGGGAGCCCCGGCGCCACGTCGATCTTCACGCTCACCGACTTGCCCCGGGCTTTGTGGCCGAGGACCATCAGCGTGTCCCGCAGCCCCCGCTCCACGTCGACCGGCTCGGGCACCGGCGCGCGATCCATGTGCGTGAGTCGCTTCATCGCGCTCACCAGGTCGGAGATCTTCGACCCCGAGCGCTCGTTCTCCGAAGCCAGCATACGCACAGCACAGCCCGCGGCTACCCAATCCAGCGCAGCGTCGAGCGCGTCGCCCTCCAGGTGACCCGCCAACTCGTCGAGCGCCTCCAGCGTCACCGAGGTCTCCGCGAGCGCCTCGACTGCCGAACCGTCGGCTCCGTGCGCTTCCAGCCACTCGGCGATCTCGTCCTCGCGGTCGGCGCGCTCGAGCGGAGATAGCGACACGGCCGCCGGCCGGCGCATGCACGCCTCGCGCACCCTGTCTATGGCCTCGAGCTCTTCTCGGGTGAGCCCCGCCTGCGCGAGCGCGCGGGCCGCACGATCGGCCTCGGCCATGGTGGTCTGGAGGAGCCGCGCGCTACGCGCCACCGCCGCGGCAGGGTTGTTGAGCTCATGGGCGAGACCGGCCGAGAGCTTCCCGAGCGAGACCATCTTCTCGTCCTGCAGGTCGCTGGTGTTGAACACCCGTGCCCGGTCGAGCATCACGTGGACGCATGCCGCAGTGATGTTCGGGCACTCACGGAGGAGCTCGGGAAAGTGGCTCGGATGGAGCGAGAGCGTCTCCACCCTGGTCCCGGCGACGGTGTTCCCCGTGCCGGCCTCCATGCGAGAGAAGGGGAGCAGGCCGCTCAGGTCGCCAGCGTGCCACTCCATCACCTTTCGCGGGCCGGCACCGCGGTCGACGTGGATCGCGAAGCGCCCGCTCAGGACCACCTCGAGCCCGAGACCCTCCTCGCTTATGAGCTTTCCCTTGTGCAGAATGAAGTCGCCGGCTTCGAACCGGCGAAGCACGCCCCGAGCCGCGAGCCACGAGAGCTCGTCATCGGGTACCTGGGCCAGCGTGCGGTGCCGCCGGAGGCGCTCGACCATGTCGAGGGGAGGGTGCTCGGCATTCATCCGGCCCATTGTAGGTCCGGCTCCGACGCGCGGCAATGCCGACGATTCCTGCGTCGGCTCGCCTCGTCCTGGCGGCGCATCGGCACTCTCGGTGCTAAACGTTCACGTGTTGCAGTCCCCTAGTCCCAGGCTCCGAGTACGGGTCGCACGGCCAGGATCTGACCGACGCGGCCCCTGCCCTCCTCAGACGCGCGGGTCGCCGAGCAGGGGGCTCAAACGGGGGGTTGGGCCTCCCGCGCCCTGCTCGCGCAGATGCGTCAGGACGGCGTCGCTCCCGGCCGGCACCCCCTCCGCGAGCCGTACCGCATCGTCGACGCGCCCCTCCTTGGCGGCGGATTCGATCTCGAGCAGCAGCGCTGCCAGGGGAAGTGCACGGGACCTCGGGTTTGCGCTACGTGCCTACGCCCTCACGTACGGCGTCACTCTGCCGGTGCTTCCGTTCCTTCGTTTTCACCAGGCCTCCACGGCCCCTGGTGTAAGGCCAACCGAGGGGCGTCAACGCCCTCCGGTACCGCCCGAGCCGCGTTCCCTCCGCCCGTCTTCGATCGTTACCAGGCTCGGCATCCTCCCGCCCAACGCCAGCGTCTCCAGCGTGATGGAGGCGTAGGTGCTTCGGACCTGCTCCTGCACCTCGTCGAAGACCCGGCGAATCCGACAGGTGCCTCGCCTCGGGCACGAGTGGTCCGCCGGATCCTGCAGGATACAAGCTCCCAAGGTCGGGGTCGGCTCGAATACCTCGATGATGTCGAGCATCGTGAGCCGGGACGCGTCCTGCGCGAGCTGGTAGCCTCCCCCCGAGCCCCGAGTGCCCAGCGCGACGCCGGCCCGAACGAGCTGCTGGAACACCTTGGCCAGTACGGTCGCGGGAATCTGGTAGCGTTCCGCCACCTCGGCAGCCGTCACGAACGTGGTCGGCGGTGCCGCGGCCATCTCGACCGCGGCGTAGAGTGCGTACCGGGTGCTCTTGGCGTGGATCACGAAGCGATCTCGTCCTCCTCCCGCCTTCTTTCGAGGTCCAGATCGAGGCAGAGACGGTTGGACAGCATGAACCCCTCCCGGCGGAAGAACCCCAGGAGGGCGGCATCGTCCCACCCTACCTCAGTCTGTACGCGGCGAACTCCGATTCCGGCGAGGTTGGTCCGCAACTGGGCGAGGAGAGCGGCTCCCACGCCCTGGCCGTGAAACTCCGGGTGGACGCCGATGGTGTCCAGCACCGCGGCCGGCTCCATCGTCCCGAACTCTCCGTAGTACACCCTCGCCAGGAGGAATCCGCAGAGGACACCGTCGATCTCGGCCGCCAGAGACATCCTGATGCCGGTCTCCGACAGGTTGTCGCGGAACTTGAGCTTGAGGTACTCGTCGCGGCGGCGCCCGGCGTTCTTCGCGTCGATGGTGGTCACCAACGGGAGGTCTTCCTGGGCGAGGCTCCGTACCTGCACCTCCTGCTCCTCTTCCCTTGTCCGCTCCATCTCGATCTCCTTCATGGAAAGCCGACGCCCCGAACCGGACGGCGCCGAGCGTCACGATTTCCTGCGGGCCGCAGGCCCGCTTCTTCGTCCGCCTACGAGAACGCCACTCCGCTGGCCGCCAGCTTACGGGCCCGGAAGGCCCCCCAGAGCGCCGCTCCCAGAGCTCCCGCCAGGACGGAGTCGGGGTGCGTCCGGATCTCTGCGTCCAGCCCCGCACCTTCCGCCCCTTCCCTCAACGCTGCCACAAGACCCTCATCGGCGGAGAGCCCCCCGGTCACGAGTACGGTCCCGCGAGCTCCGACGGAGGAGATGAGCTTCAGGTACCGGCCCGCCATGGACTCGTGGATTCCCTTGATGATGTTGGGGGTGGAGATGCCCCGCGACACCATGTTGATGACGTCGGTCTCGGCCAGGACCGCGCAGATGGAGGAGCAGGGTTCGGGCTTGTCCGCCTCCAACGAGAGGGGGCCGATTTCCTCGATGGTGATCCCCAGATAGCGGCAGATGTTCTCCAGGAACTGGCCCGAGCCCGAGGCGCATTGGCTCGTCATGCGGTTCCCCAGCACCTTGGCTCGCTCGTCCATGAGGATCGCCCGGGCATGGAGCGCTCCGATGTCCAGGACGGCCCGGGCCTCCGGATCCAGGAAGAGCCCACCGCGTGCGTGCGTCGTCATCCCGTAGAAGTGACCCGTGCGGAAGGGAGCCATCTCCCCTTCACCGGTGGTGGAGATGTAGTCGAATGCCTCCCGCTCCAACCCGGCTTCGGCCAGGCAGGCGTCGAAGAAGAGGGAGACCACCTGTTGGGGATCCCGTCGTCGGATCCGTTCCCGCTGACCCAGGAGGACCTTCGCTCCGGCCTCTCCGTCGTCCTCCACGAAGACGATCTTGACGGCCGAGGTGCCCACGTCGATGCCGGCCACCAGGAGCCGTTCGGATGCTGTCTCGCTCATGCGGCGCTCGCCTCCTTTCCTGCGGACTTCCCTTCTTCGCGCCGAGCGAAGAGAGCGGCCCCCAAGGCCCCGGTGTAGATGCTGTCCGGGGAGATGTTGATGGTCATGTCTCCGTAGTTCTCCGCGATGAGCTGGCTCAGGGCCTCGACCGCCGCCAGGTTCTTCGCCACGCCACCCGTGAACGTGAACTCCTCCTCGACCCCTCCGGACCGGGCCAGCAGCGAGAGGGCCCGGAGGATGATGGCCCGATGGAGCCCGAGGAGGATGTCCTCGCGCCTCTCACCCAGGGAGAGGCGCTCCCGCAGCTCGGCACCCGCGAAGACCGTACAGGTGGAGTTGATGCGCACGGTGCGGGTGGCGGTCTGGGCCAGCGGGCCGAGCTCGTGGACGCCGAGGTTCATCTCGTCGGCGATGTAGCCCAGGTACCGACCGCACCCGGCCGCGCAGCGGTCGTTCATCTGGAAGGAGGTGACGATACCCTGGGGATCCACCTGGATGGCCTTCGTGTCCTGGCCCCCGATGTCCAGAACGGTCCGCGTGGCGGGGAACATGTGATGGGCGCCCAGACCGTGGCAGAGGATCTCGGAGCGGATCATGTCCTTCGGGAACGGAAGCGTCTGGCGCCCATAGCCCGTGCCGACGCTCGATGCCTCCTCCATCTCCACCTCCGTGGCGGCCCGCAGGGCCGACGGGAGAGCCGCCGGGGGATCGGGCAGCCCGGCCAGGGCGGCGCCCATATGGGTCCGGAACGCTCCGGGAGCGGGTGGCAGGTTCTCTACCACCAGGATGGCCTTGTCGAAGAGACCCACCATCCGGTCGAAATCCACTCCGTCGTCCGCGGCCCGCTCCTCGGCCAACGCGAGGTAGCGCCCTCCCGACAGGTCGCGGAAGAAGTCGCTCTTCCGCGCGCTGTCGTCCCGGTAGAGCTCCGGAACCTCGTCGACCATCGTCCCGAGGATCCCGTCCACCGCGTCGTCGAGGCGAGAGCCCGGCGCCGCGTCGGCCTCGTCCAGGAACGAGTGGATCTTCTCCTCGAGCTGGGCCAGATGATGACGATACTGCTCCTTGCGGAGCCCCCTCTCCAGGCCCTCGAGCGCCCGCTCCTTGTCTTCCGGCGCCACGCCCGACCGGTCGAGCTCTCCGGAGATGAGTCCGAACCGGGCGTCGATGAGCGCTTCGCTCAACGCCACGTCGCAGGCCACCTTGTAGCTGCTCCGGCTGTTGGTGATGCCCCGACCCAGGATTTCGCCGTCCTCTCCAAGGATGATCGCCTTGGTCGTGGTGGATCCGAGGTCGATGCCGACGGAGTACCTCATGCGGCGCCTCCCGCCCGCTTCTGATCCAACATCTGGAAGTAGGATTCCAGGCGGGTCTTGATGTTGGCGTGGGAGAAGTAGCGGGGATCCACCAGGTCGCTCTCGATGAACCCGCCGGGGCGGCCGGTCCGCTTCTCGACCTCCCGCAGGATCATGAGCTGCCCCGCGCTGAAGGAGTTGCAACTCTTGATGGAGTTGATGAGGAAGCCGTCGGCCTGGTAGTCCTGGATATGCCGGGAAAGCATGTCCACCCGGTTGGGGAGGTTGTGGTTCGTGTAGCACCCGAGACAGTACTCGGCCAGGCTCTCGAGAGGACGGTCGGGGTCGTGGCGGAACCCGAAGTCGTAGACGCCTCCCACTTTCACGTAGGTCGAGGCCACCACCACCGCACCCTCGTCAGAGAACATCTTCCAGAAGTCCCGGAAGCTCGTCCAGTTGGGAGGCCCTTCGACGACCACCCTGTAGCGCTCTTCATCCAGGACGCCCCCCGGCGTGACGGGTCCGAGCCCGTCGTCGATCCGTTGCTGGACTTCCTGCCGGAGGAGGCGGTAGTAGTCCACGGCGTCCTCGGTTCCCCGGAAGGCGCTGAAGATCGGCCCGATGTAGTAGACGCCCCCGAAGTAGGCGTCGATGGGCGAAGGTCGGTTCTTCGCGGATTGGAAGACCCAGACGAGGTCGTCTTCGGCCTGGGCAGAACGGGCCAGGAGCTCCTTCAGCCGGTCCTCGTCGTAGGCCTTCCCGGAGACCTTCTCGAGCGCGGGGATGATGGTATCCCGGAGCTGGCTCACCACGTAGTCCCGCATCTCGTCGGTGATGACCCCGTCGCTCTGATAGGGCACGTGCAGCATGGCCACCGGGCTGTCGTACTCCTCCCGGAGGATCTCGAACCACTTCATGAACGTGAAGCAGCCGGTGTAGGAGAGGAGCAGGATGCCGGGATCGGGGAGTCGCTGGCCCGTGGGTCCGACGTTACCGGATTTCATCATCCCCACGTCGCACTTCACGTAGGTGCAAACGTCCTCGGAGTGTCCGTGCTTCTCTGCCACCTGGATGTACTGCCGGGACTTCCCCCGCATCGCCGATTGCAAGGCGTTGATCTCCGGAAGCACTGGCAGGAGATCGAAGCTCAGGATGAGCTCGGTGAGGTTACCCGGAACGAAGGTGTAGGCGCTCTTCTCTCCCGTCTCCGGTGCGTTGGCCAGGCGGTCGAAGTGGCGGGCCAGCATCTGCTTCTGGCGAAGCTGGCTGTCGTCCTTCCTCACCTCTGCCGGGGGGTCGAGGGTGGGTAGCTTCCGGGTCATGATCTCACTCCCCGATCCAGAGTTTGATGGAATCGGCAAACGTGCCGGCCTGCTCGCGAATCGTCTGGAATTGCCCGCCGTTCTCCGAGTACTTGAACGCGGTCCAGGGAATCCCTTCCGCCTCGATCGCCCTCACCTGCATCGGCTGATCCAGGAGGGCCGGGTCGCAGAAGCTGGGCGCGCAGAACAGAACTCCTTCGGCGGACGAGCCGCGTACACGCTCTACCAGCTCCGTCCCCTTCTTTCCCTCGGCCACATATCGGGTGGGGCTCTCGATGGCGTCGTCCAGGAAGGCCCGCACCAGGTTCTCCAGTGGATCGCCCTCCTCGGGGACGGGGTGTCGAAGCCAGCGGTGCACCTGGACGAAATCGTCGTCCACGATGTAGCAGCCGGATCGCTCCAGGGTTCGGATTAGGCCGAGCGGTGGCTGCTCGCAGAAGGAGCCGGTGGTCAAGACGCGCGCCTGGTCCAGGGGCCTCCGCGATTCTTCGGCCCGGACCGCGGCGAGGTACTCCTCCAGCATCCGGGAGAACGCCTCCACGGGAAGCAGCAGCCCGGACCTCACCACCAGGTAGAGCTCCGAGGTGGGGACCTTCCAGGGAGCTTCCTTGCGCAGGGCGTAGAGCTCCTTCACCAGCTCCCGAGCCCGGTTGTAGAGCGCGATCGAGGACCGCAGCGCCTCCGCGTCCAACGGCCGCGCGCCCCGCTTCTCCATCTCCCCGGCCAGCTCCAGGATCTGAGACCTGTAGAAGTGGCCTCCGATGCCGGGCTCGAAGTTCTGGGGCAGATCCAGGTAGAACGACAGCTTCTCCGGGAACTGCAGCTTCCACATGCCCGACAGATTCCGGATCACGTCACAGATGGCCGGGAAGACCATTCCGTCCAGGCAGTCCAGGGCTCCGTTCAAGCCCATCTCGATGGTGCTTCGGGGAATGTGGCAGATATAGGACTGGTAGAACGCGTCTCCGCGAATGATCTCGAGGCCGTCGCCACCACCCATCAGCCCCACCGGCAGCACACCCTGGGCGTGGAGGACTTCGCAGGGGACGTAGATGGGCATGTAGCCCACCGCGAGCCCTCCGGTCTCGTCCTTCCACCGCCGCACCGACTCCAGGGAGAGGTCTCGGTACAGGGCTTCGGCCCGCTCCAGGATTCCCGCCAGATCCGTTCCGGTCATCTCTTCTCCCTCCCGGGCTCGATGCCCCTCATCCGTTGATCCACCGGGCTTCCCGTCTTTCCATGAAGGCACTCAACCCCTCGCGGGCGTCCTCGGTGGCCATGAGATCTTCCAGGTACATCCGCTCCACCTCGGCGAGCTCCTTCCGGAACCGCTCCGCGAAGCCCACTCGGGCGGCCTGCACCGCAAAGCGGAGGCTGGACGACGACTTCGGCAGCAGATGATCCCGAGCGTACGTCAGGGCCGCCTCCACCGGGTCGTCCGCCACCTCGTCCACCAGTCCTATCGAGCGGGCCTCTTCCGCGGACACGGAGATCCCGCTCAGCAGAAGGTGCTCCGCCGCGCCCCGACCCACCCGGTCGGCGAGCATCACCGACGCCACCGGCGCCAGAACCCCCAGGACGATCTCGGGCTGGCCCAGGTGAGCGTCGGGGGAGGCAAAGATCCGGTCGCAGAAGATGGCCAGCTCCATCCCGCCCCCCAGGCACTGGCCTCTCACCGCGGCGAGTGTGGGCACCCGGGCGTCGAGCATCGTGTGGAAGACGCGATGGAAGCCCCGGAGCATGCTCTCGATCGTCTCCGGGAGATGCTCCGGCACGCTGGCTCCGAACGAGAAGTGGGGCCCTTCGCCCTGGATGACGATGGCCTTGAGCCCCGGCTCCTCCCCTGCTCGGAGGAAGATCTCCGAGAGGAGCTCGCACTTCTCCATGTCCACCAGGTTGGCCTTCGGGGTGTCGAGGACCACCTTCCAGACGGCGCCACCCTCGAGGGCCTCCAGGCGCACCGGCCCTCCGCTCGGCACTCCACTCCTGGCGTTCATGACGCCTCTTCCGGCCGCTCGGGGAGATCCAGCTCCATCTGGACGAAGCTGCCTCCGACGAACCCGTTGGCCCGAAAGAACGAGAGAACGGGAACATCCGCTCTCTGGACCATGGTTCGCACCTTGCCCACGCCCGCTTCCTGGAACCGGCGACAGGCCGCTGCCAGGAGGCTCGATGCGATCTTCTCCCGAGCGCGCTCCGGGTCCACCCCGATGGTCAGGATCCAGCCGCACGCCTCGGAGCCGAACTCGAAGGCCCGGATCTCCCCGGTGACGTAACCGATGAGGACGCCGCTCTGCTCCGCCGCGAGGCCGACCCGCATCACCTTCGGATCCGGGTCCAGCGTCTCCCCGAAGACCCTGGACCAGTACTCGGGCTTGCGGGCCCCGGTGCGGAGGGCGTCGATGGCGACGACCGTCTCCAGATCGTCCGCCACGAGGTCCCGGATCTCCAGGGCCGCCGAGGAGGAGCGGGCCGGATCCGGCGAGGCCCGGCGCGTCGCGGCGGAGGCCATCACACGCCCGCCGGCGTCTTGCCGTGGGCCCGGGCGAGGACTTCCTCGGTGAGCTCGTCTCCCCACCGGGCTCCTTCCGCGAGGCGCTGGCGCAGCAGGACGAAGTCCACCTCACGGCATTCCTTGGTGCCCTCGTTGAACGCCCGGAATCCGGCCCTCGCCTCCGTCATCATGTTCAGCCCCAGCCAGGCCCGGTTGGTCTCCCGGTTCCGGTCCCAATGGGCCAGCTTGTGCTTCCGGACGCTCTCGATCGTCTTGGAGAGGCATCCCGGCATCGTCATGGTCAGGGAGGTGATGAGTGAATCCACCGCCTCGTCCAGGAGGGAGAGGTCCACTTCTCCCTTGCTCAGAAGCTCCTTGCCCTGGACCCTCTGCTCCCCCCGGCGCGCCTCCCCGAACACGATCTGCCCCATCTCGTCGATCCACCGGTCCGTGATGACGAGGGGATTCGGGACGAACGCCCCGTCCACCTTCAGGGCCGGCACCGCCTTGGTCAGGAGACCCATCCGGTACGCCTTGTGGGCGCTCCAGTGCTCGCAGAGGGTGCAGCTCTCCATGGCAGCTTCGATGCCGACGAAGAGCGGAAGAAAGTCGGTGCTCCCACCGTCTGGAGCCGAGCCGTGCCTCGGCCCGGCCTGGCCGATGATCGCCAGGTCCTGCGCCACGGAGAAGTCGCACGCCATGCCGATCTCCTGCCCCCCGGCGATGCGCATTCCGTTCACGCGACAGATCACCGGCTTGTCGCAGTGGAGGATCGCGGTGACCATGTCGTTGAACAGGCGCATGTACTGCCTGTACTCCTCGGGCTGGCCCGCGTAGTACTCGGCGTACTCCTTGGTATTGCCCCCCGTGCAGAAGGCCCGGTTCCCGGAGCCGGTGAAGACCACGGCAACGCAGGCGCGGTCGTTGGAGGCGCGACGCATCCCGAGGATCACGCCTTTCACCATCTCGGTCGTGTAGGAGTTGTATTGCTTGGGGTTGTCGAGGGTGATCTGGATGGCGTGGAGGCCCTCGACGACGTTCCCTGCGGAATCGTGGACGGAGCGCTCTTCGTATAGCACGCCTTCGTAGTCGAAGGTCGAAACGAGATCATGATCCTTGAACGACATGGCTCTAGCTCTCCGGAGTTAGGATCACGCGGCGGGAAGCCCGGCCGGCGTGGATGTCTTCGAAGACGTCGTTGATGGACGCGAGGGGCCGGAACTCGACGAAGGGGTCGAGGACGACCTTTCCCGAGAGGACGAGGTCGACGATGGCGGGGTAGAGCTCCGGCAGGCATCCCCACACTCCTTCGGCGGTGGCGTCGAACGCCATGAGGTTGGAGAGGCGGATCTCCACCTTCTTCGGCGTGAACCCGACCACCGACAGATATCCTCCCCGCCCCAGGAGGCCGAAGGCGGTGGTCTGGCCCCCGTCGGTCCCCGAAGTCTCGAAGATCCTGTGCCGGTACGTGGGGATTCCGTGCTCCTTCGCCAGCACGGAGACGGCGCCCCGCAGCTCCTTGAAGCCCATCTCGTCGGACCGAAGCGTCAGGTCGGCCCCGTGGGCTGCCGCGAGCTCCAGCCGGTCCGCGCGGACGTCGATGGCCACCACCCGGGCTCCAAGGGCCGCTGCCAGCTGGATGCCGAAGGACCCGAGACCTCCGGCCCCGGTGAACACGGCGAGATCACCCTCCCGCAGTCCACTCCGAACGATCGCCTGGTAGGGGGTGGACACGGCGTCGGCGATCACCGCCAGAGCGGGGAGGTCGATTCCGTGCGGGTTCACGGCCGGGTCGTCCAGGTCGGGAACCGGGCAAAGGCCCGCCGCCGGCACCCGGAGGTGGCTGGCGAAGCCGCCGTGAACGTCGCTTCCGGGAAAGATCTGGGAGGGACAGATCCGCCCGTGGCCGTCCTCGCAGGTCGGGCACGAGCCGCACGGCGTCACGGCCGGAACCACCACGCGACGGCCCATCCAGGCCTCCGCCCCTTCACCGGCCTCTACCACCGTGCCGCTGACTTCGTGGCCCAGCGTGAGGGGGAACCCGTGCCGCGTGGGCACACCGTCGTAGTAGAAGCCCAGGTCCGTGTGGCAGACCCCGCAGCCGGCCACCTCCACCAGGACCTCGCCGGGCCCGGGTGTCTCCTCGCGCTCCTCCAGGACCATGGGCTCACCGCCCGTATGGACCGTCCATGCTGAGACATTCATGGCTCACCTCGGTCGAGGGTGTCGAGAGCCTTGGAGCCGGGCCTCGCATCCCCACTCGACGGCACGTTAATACGAAATAGGATACCGAATTCCATAATACCTCCACAAGAAGGACCGACGTGAGGGCCGGGCGTCCGCCGTCATGATCCGGACCGGTCCGCGTTCTTCTTGAAGTCGTGGAACAGGGCGAGAACCTCCTCCTCCGTCAGGAGGCGCTCGGACTTCTTCGCCTCCGCGAGGATGGCATCGCAGACGTCGTCGCTGTCGGGCAGGTTCCTCGAGGAAAGGAAGTAGTGCACGTTCGAGGCCCCCGACATATGGCCGATCTCGATCTGCTGGGTCCGGCCGACCAGACTGGCGGGGACTCCGGAGTAGACCCGGTCCGCCAGCCATGCCTCTCCCTTCCGTTGCGCTTTGATGACCGCCGCCGCGTGCACACCGGTGGCGGTGCGGAACGCGTCCTGCCCCACGATGGGCTGGTTCACCGGGACCGGCACTCCGACCGCTTCCGAGACGGTCTTCACGTACTCGGGCAGCGCCGAGAGGTCGTGGTCTCTCCATCCGAGGAGCTGGAGATTCACCAGGATCTGCTCCATGGGGGTGTTCCCCACCCGCTCCCCGATCCCGAGCGCCGTGCCGTGGACCCGGGTGACCCCGGCTTCGACGGCGGTGAGGGTATTGGCCACGTCCAGGGCCCGGTCCTTGTGCCCGTGCCAATCGAGCCCCACGTCCTCCGCCACACCCATCTCTCGGAGGAGGTCCGCGGTCCAGGAGACCAGCTTCACCACGCCGTCGGGTGTCGCGACTCCCACGGTGTCGCACAGGCAGAGCCTTCGGGCTCCGGCGTCCACCGCCGTCTCGAACAGCGTCCGGAGGTGCTCCGGGCGGGCCCGGACCGTGTCTTCGGTCACGTACATGACCTCGAGGCCCTCGCGGACCCCGAACCGGACCGCCTTCTCGCTCGTTCGCCGGAGGAAGTCGACGTCCCACCCCTCGGCGTACTGCCGGATGGGGCTGCTGCCGATGAACACGCAGGCTTCGATGGGGACCCCGGTGGCCTGGACCACCTCGGCGATGGGGCGAATGTCCGCCTCGAGCGTCCGAGCGGCGCAGTTGGCCCGGATATCGAGACCCGCCTCCGCGATCTCCCTACACAAGCGCTCGACGGCCTCCCGCTGCCGCGGGCCCGAGCCCGGGAGGCCCACGTCGGCTGTCTCGATGCCCAGACGATCCATGAGGTGGAGGATCTCCACCTTGGTGTCCAGTGGGGGGTCCAGCACCGACGGGCTCTGGAGTCCGTCGCGCAGGGTCTCGTCATCGAGCATGGCCGTGCGAGGCGGAGGAGCCTGCGCGGCTCCGTGCCTGGACCAGTCGTAGACCAGCCCGTCCTCGGAAAGCGCCATCGTGGTTTCTCCCTGATCCATCGGAAGGTGGTGCCTGATGGGAAGGGCCTGCGGAATATGGCCCGGGCCGAACACACGCACCAGAGACCTTCCGGGGGCGGGGCTCCGCTCCGGGCCACGACCCGGTGACTTCCCAACCCCGTCGCCTCTCCGCACATTACGGAGCCTCGCGCATCCCGGCTCGACCGGGACCGATCCCTCCCGATCCATTCACCCCAGAAGGGGAGGAACCGGATGCTCCCTGCCGCACGAATCCCCTATGGCACCTGGGGAAGCAGCTACTTCCCAGCCTGGCAGACCTCGCCGCTGGCCGAGGTCAACATCGGTCAGTTCGCCGGCGAAGCGATGGCCCGGGTTCTCGGTCTCAGGGGCGTTCCCCAGACCGAGCTCGACTACCTGGTCATCGGCTCCACCATCCCCTGGCACTGGAAGTTCTGGACGGCGCCGCTCGTCTCGAG
The DNA here is from genome assembly GCA_963751265.1 of uncultured Gemmatimonadales bacterium. Taxonomy (GTDB): domain Bacteria; phylum Gemmatimonadota; class Gemmatimonadetes; order Longimicrobiales; family Gaopeijiaceae; genus SZUA-318. Next base: position 65,316 of record CAVVTU010000031.1, read on the forward strand.
CTGCATGGGACGCCGGCTCCCCGGCTACCACGCGGAGCAGGCCTGCGCCACGGGGCTCCAGGCGATGCTGCTCGCCGGCGCCGAGGTGGAAGGCGGCGCCTCCGATGTCGTGGGCGTGCTCACGTTCGACCGGACGAGCGACTCGCCGGTCGGCGTCTTTCCCGAGCGGCGCTCGTACGAGCGGACCCAGGCGCTCACGGACGTGTGGGACAACTTCGGCTTCGACCCGGCGACCGGGAACGCCATGATCACCGCCGCGGGGATCACCGCCCGGAAGTACCGAACGGACCGGCGTGAGGTCGACGAGGTCGCCTACCTCCGCCACCAGCAGTACTTCGACGCCCGGGCGTCGGGCTTCCTGGACCGGGTCCTGGTTCCGTTCGACCTCCTGAACACCCAGGGACGTCCCCTGGGGCGCGTCGATGACGACCTCGGGGTCCGGCACGTGACCCTCGACGGGCTCCGCGCCATGCGGGAGCTCGACACCTGTGTCACGAGCGGGACTCAGACCCACGCGTCGGACGGGATGGCCTGTCTCCTGGTGACCACCGAGGAGAAGGCGAAGGAGCTCAGCGCCCGACCCGAAGTGGACATCCGCTACGTGGCCAAGACGGAGGTGCGGACCGAGCCCAGCCTCATGCCCGAGGCTCCGGCCCTGGCGGTGCGCAAGCTCCTGGAGCGCACGGGACTCTCCATGGCGGACATGGCGGTCGTGAAGAACCACAACCCCTTCGCGGTGAACGACGTCGTCTTCGCTCGGCTGCTCGACTACGACTGGCGGGAGATGAACAACACGGGCTGCCCGCTCGTTTGGGGACACCCCCAAGGGCCCACGCTCACGCGGGTCGCCATCGAAGCCTTCGAGGAGGCGGTGGATCTCGGAGGCGGCTACGTGCTGATCTTCGGATGCGCGGCGGGTGACGTCGGAATTGCGGCCATCTTCGAGGTATCCTGAGGGGAGAAGCACCATGACTCGCACGTTGAGAGAGCCGACGCTCGCAACCCTCGGGCTTGGCACCGTCCTGGACATCTTCCGCAGCGGCCGTCTCCCGGCGGACCCGGCCGACCTCGTCGAGGAGGTCTTCGGCGGCGACGGGCGGCCGGGCTCACTGGTCATATCCGGAGCCAACGGGATCGTCGGGGCGGGAAAGACCATGCAGCTCGGCTCTCGCCTTCACGCGTTCGGCGTGCCGGTGGTCGCCCTCGATCTCCCGGGAGCCCCGGATGGGATCGGCGCCCGCTATCCCGGGCTGGTGAGCTCCTTCGGCCGAGAGCGGGCCGACGCCATCATGGGGGGCATCGTCAGGATGAGCTACGACGGGAAGAGCCTTCCCGACGAGCTGCGGCAGATGAAGCCCCGCTTCCTTCTGGAGGCCATCCCGGAGATCCTCGAGGTCAAGAAGGCGCACTACCGGGTCTTCCGGGAGGCCTTCCCGGACATCGTGATCCGCTCGGTGACCTCCGGCTTCCCGAGCGCCGAGCTGGGCGTGGGGGTCGCTCACCCGGCCTTCCCCCACGAGATCAACAAGGTCTGGGAAGTCGTGGAGCCGGAGCCTTCTGCGGTGACGAGACTCCTCTGGGCGCTCGGGCTGGTTCCCGTCCCGGTGAGCGACCACTGGTCCTTCGTGCTGGACGTGCTGTTCTGCGGCGTCACGCTCGCGGGCCTGCGCTACCACGACGCCAGCAACATGCCTTTCTGGAAGATCGACAAGCTGGTGCGCAAGCTGGCGGGCCCCAACCCGTTCCGGGCGCACGACGTCATCGGCGCCAAAGGCGCGGACTTCCTCACCTGGTCGTGCCTGCACCATCTGAGTCAGCGCTACGGGGAGGTGTTCACGCCCACCGCGGACCTGGAGGAGCGCAAGGAGACCGGCCAGAGCTGGTATCCCCCGAACCACTTCCGTCCCCTGGTCGACTGGAAGCTCGACGAGGACGAGGAGGAGACCTTCCGGACCTGGATTCTCGGTCCCCTCTTCCAGATGACCAGCCTTCTCGTTCAGGAGAACCGGAGTCACTTCGCCGGATTGAACGCCATCGGGGAGCTGTGCGCCCAGTTCCGGAAGGGCGCCCTGGCCCTCGCCCGAGAGCACGGGTCCGACGAGATCCTCCGGATCGTGCGGGCGTATCATCAGCTCCACCCCGAAGCGGCCGATGCCGCCTGGCACCCGGAGGCCTTCCAGACCATGGACTCCCCGGAGTGGCAGCAGCTCTACGTGAATGCAGAGCACGACGGCGAAGTGGGGGTGGTGACCCTGAGCAGGGAGACCTACACCTGGGACGTGGACGCGGAGTTGAACCGGGCGCTGGACTGGCTCCGGGCCGAAGGGATCGAGCGCGTGATCGTCACGGGGGACTTCCACCTGTCCACCCAGATGGTCGGGGCCGACACGGCGGACTTCTTCCCTGCCCTGGAAGAGGAGGAGGAAGGGTTCCGACTCTGCAGCGCCTGGTCGAGGACGGCCCGACGTTTCGACGAGGAGTTCCACACGTCGGTCGGTGTGGTGAACGGAAAGCGTTGCCTGGGCGGCATGCTGGAGCTCTTGCTCCACTGCCACTACCTGGTGGCGGTGGACTCCGCTCGCCTGGGAATGCCCGAGGTAACGCTGCCGGTCGTGCCGGGGATGGAGGGCTGTCACTGGCCGTTCCGGAAGAGCCGGCCGGAGGACTGGCCGCGCGTGCTCGGGATGCTCCTGAGCGGACGGACCGTCGGGGCCAGTGAGGCCGTAGGATGGCTCATCGACTACGCGGGGCCGCTGGAGGAGACCCTGGCCATGGCCTGGAGCATGGCGAGAGGACAAGCGGACACGCCGGCCCGAAGAGCGCTCGAGACGGGAGCGCTCGAGGGGGTGCCCCGGGAGGTGGCGGATCTATCCGTCGACGGCGGACCCGTCGGAGAGGCGGCCGTGCGGGCCATCGTGGAGTGCGTCCAGGGAGCGTGCGGCACTCCGCTGGGAGAGGCCCTGGAACGCCAGGCGCGTCATGCCGCCGGCTTCCTGGCCGGACCGATGTGCCGGAAGGGCGAAGTGGGAAGCCAGTACGTGAAGACCGTCGCGGTGTGACGCGTGGACCTCGGATTGAAGGGCGAGGTCGCCATCGTAACCGGGGGCGCCAGCGGAATCGGCGCGGCCATCGCCCGGCGTCTCGGCAAGGAGGGCTGTCACGTCGCCATTGTCGACCGCCGCCACGACGCCGAGACGAATGAGGTCATGGAGGATCTCGAGGCAGCCGGGGTGCGGGGACTGGCCATCCGGTCCGATGTCACCTCGTTTTCGGACGCCGAGGCGATCGTGGGCACGGTCGTGAAGGAGCTCGGCCGCCTGGACGTCCTGGTCTGCAACGCCGGCATCACCTGGGACGGGCCCGTCTGGAAGATGACGGAGGAGCAGTGGGACCGGGTGATCGAGGTGAACCTGAAGGGCTACTTCAACTACTGCCGGGCCGCCGCGCTCCACTTCAGGGAGATGAGGTACGGCAAGATCGTCACCGTCTCGTCCATCAACGGCCTGCGGGGGAAGTTCGCACAGGCCAACTACGCGGCCAGCAAAGGAGGGGTGATCGCCCTCTCGAAGTCGCTGGCCCGGGATCTGGGACGCTTCAACGTCAACGTGAACGTGGTGGCACCGGGCATGGTCCTCACCGAGATGGCGGAGGCGCTGGCTCCCGAGTTCAAGGCGACGGCCATGGCCGAGACCGTGCTCGGACGCTTCGCCACACCGGAGGACTGCGCGAACCTGGTCGCCTTCCTCTGCTCGGACGCGTCGCGCCACATCACGGGCGAGGTGATCAAGATCGACGGGGGACAGTACATCTGATGTCACGCGTCGGAGTGATCGGAATCGGGCACGGGCGCTTCGGACGTCGGTCCGACGCCACCGTGCAGGAGCTGGCCTTCGAGGCCTTTCGAGAGGCCCTCACCGACGCCGGGATCGGGCGGGGAGATCTCGACGCATCGGTGATCGCCGCGGTTCCGGAGTACCACAAGCAGCGAAGCGTGGCCGGGGTGGTGCAGGAATATCTGAATCTGAATCCTCTTCCCACCTGGCTCACCGAGGCGGCCTGCGCCTCCGGGAGCGCGGCCATCCGAACAGCGTGGATGGCCATCGAGTCCGGCCTCCACGACGTGGTGGCGGTCATCGGCTGCCAGAAGATGACCGAGCTGGCCACGGCGGACATCCTCGCCCTCATGGGGCGGGTCGGGGAGGTCCAGTGGGAGAGCGTGTTCGGCACCACGTTCCCGGGCTACTACGCGATGTTCGCCACCCGGCATATGCACGACTTCGGCACCACCCGGGAGAACCTTCTCCAGGTCGCGGTCAAGAACCACTACTACGGCGCCCGCAACCCCAACGCGCTCTTCCGGAAGGAGGTCACGATGGAGAAGGCGCTGGCCTCGGACTCCGTGGCCTCGCCCTTCTGCGTGTACGACTGCTGCGCCAACGCCGACGGAGCCGCGTGCGTGATCCTGGCCGAAGACGACCGTGCCCGGGCGCTGGCCGGGGACCGGGTCGTGTGGCTGGACGGGGTGGGGTGTGCCACCGCCAGCATGTCCGTGCTCCGGCGGCCCCACCTGACCGGGCTACCCTCGGCGGAGGCGGCGGCGGCCCAGGCCTACGGCCAGGCCGGGGTCGGACCCGGCGACATCAAGGTGGCCGAGGTGCACGACTGCTTCACGATCGCCGAGATCATGGCTTACGAGGATCTCGGCTTCTGCGACAAAGGCGAGGGAGGACCCTACATCGAGGAGAAGCGTTCCTGGATCGGGGGAGGTGGTGTGGCGGTGAACGTGGACGGAGGACTCAAGGCCAAGGGCCATCCGATCGGCGCGACCGGGGTCTCCATGGCCTACGAGATCTGCCGACAGCTCCGCGGAGAGTGTGGCGAGCGACAGGTGCCGGACGCGGACGTGGGGCTGACCCACAACGTGGGCGGAATCGGGCAGTACACCTTCGTCCACGTGTTCAGGAAGAGCTGAGGAGAGCGCCATGTTCGGTTGGTTCGGCAGGGTCAGCTTCGTCCCCTACTCGAAGGTACAGGACTTCGCCGTCCACCTGCGCAACGGATACCTCATGGGCTCCCGCTGCAAAGCGTGCGGTCACCGGACCTTTCCCCCGCGGGCCGATTGCCCCGAGTGCATGAGTGGCGACTTCGATTTCGTCGAGTACTCCGGTAGGGGGACGGTCTGGACGTACACGCGCATCGACGCGGCGCCCACCGGGTTCGACGACGATGCGCCCTACACCTGCGTCGTGGTGGAGCTGGAGGGGGGCGGACGCCTCCTGGCATGGTCCGGTGAGACGCTCCCCCAGGACGAGGTCGAGATCGGGATGGACGTCCAGGTGGTCCCGCGCATCTTCGAGGACACCCCGGACATCCGCGTCTACTACACCGTGGAGCGGCCCGGCACCACCTGGCACAAGGCCCCGAGCGTCCGTCTCGGGTAGGTGGGGCCCATGCGCGCGTGAGCTGTGCGGCGGCGCGGCGGCCGCACAGCCGCACCTTAGCGGCGACGTCGTCAGGAAACTTCGGGCCGAGCCGCGGGCGTCGCGCTCGGCTTGCTCCGCTTCGCGCCGCACCCTACCATCTTCTGCGCCGCACAGGGCGGTCGACCCTCCCGTCACTCCGCCGACTCGAAACCCTCGTGACCTCACCCGTTTCTCTTTACCGGGCAAGGCGGCCGTGAGCCGCGCCGTCTGGGAACGCTATCGCGCCTACCTGCGACAGCCTCCCTCGCAGGTGTTCGAGTGGCACGACGCCGAGAGCCCGGCCCGAGGTTGGCTCGTCATCAATTCCCTGCGCGGTGGAGCCGCCGGAGGTGGCACCCGCATGCGCCGGGGCGTCACCCGCGAGGAGGTCACCTACCTCGCCAAGGCGATGGAGCTCAAGTTCGCCTTCTCGGGTCCGCCGATCGGCGGCGGCAAGTCGGGGATCGACTTCGACCCGCGCGACCCCCGTCGGATGGATGTGCTGCGTAGGTGGTACGCGGCCGTGCGGCCGTTCCTCCTGTCGCGCTACGGCACGGGCGGCGACATCAACGTGGACGAGCGGTGCGACGTCGAGCCGCTGTGCGCGGAGCTCGGGATCGTCCACCCGCAGGAAGGGATCGTACGGGGCCACCTGGAGCTCGGGGGCGAGGCTGTCGAGCGGGCCTTCCGGCACCTGGGCGAGGGGCTCAGCCAGCCGGTGGACGGCGATCTCGGACTCGAAGGCGTGACGTTCTGCGTCTCCGATCTGATCACGGGCTACGGCGTCGCGAGGGCCGCGGCCCGCCTCTACGAGCGACGAGGAGAATCGCTCGAAGGGACTCGGGTGGTGGTCGAGGGTTTCGGCAACGTGGGAGGGGCGGCCGCGCTCTACCTCGCGCGTCTCGGTGCGCGGGTCACAGGCATCGTGGATGCGGAGCATGGGCTCGTCAGCCCGGAAGGGCTCTCCGTGGAGGAGATCGAGGACCTGGTGCGCCGACGTACGGACCGCACGGTGCCGCAGCATCCCCGGAGGGTCCAGGGACCGGAGCGCGAGCTGGCCTACCGCGCCACGGCCGAGCTCTTCGTGCCCGCAGCTATCTCCGGCTCCGTGGACTCGCGCCGCCTGGCCCAACTCGCCCGACACGGCATCCGGACGATCGTGTGTGGCGCGAACCATCCCATTCGCGAAGTGCGGCTGGGCGACACCGAGACGGCCGAAGCAGCCGACGCCGAGTTCGAGGTCCTGCCCGAGGTGGTCGCGAGCCTCGGCATGGCGCGGGCCTTCTACAATCTCATGGCCGGGTCCGAGCCGCAAACGGCCAGGCAGATCTTCCAGGACGTCGGTCGTGCGATGGACGAGGCGGTGGATGCGGTGATGGACCGGACGGGCGACGCCCGCTCCGGGGTCACGGCCGCGGCGATCGAGATCGCGATGGAACGGGAGACGTAGCGGGGTAGGCGCAGCCTCGCCGAGCGTATGAAACGGGCGCACCCATCCGTTGAGCCATGGGCGTGCGGCTCACGGGCCGGTGCCCATCATGGGCTGTTCTACCTCGTAACCGGGGAGCTGGAAAGCGACATGTACGTGATGAACCTGTTGAGGGAGTGAGGGGACAGGCATCCTGATTGCCCGTCGACCGACTCGCTTGCTGCCCCCTGATCCTTCTCCTAACGTGACGAGCAGCCTGCCGCACGTTCCCGTCCCACGGCCCAGTATTTCGGGCCGTCGATCTTCGCGAGGGAGCCTCGAGATGTCACGCTTCGTCCGCACCGCCGCCACGCGTCTACTCACCCTTCTAGCCACAGCCCTCTGCCTCGTACCGGCCGCAGCCGCCCGGGCGCAGGACGCGCCCCTGTGGATGCGCTATCCCGCGATCTCGCCCGACGGACAGACGATCGTCTTCGAGTACCAGGGTGACCTGTACACGGTGGCCGCAACGGGCGGGACCGCTCGGCCTCTGACGCTCGGCGAGTCCTACGAGTTCTCTCCGGTGTGGAGCCACGACGGCCGCTCCATCGCCTTCGCGTCCGACCGTTACGGCAACTTCGACGTGTTCGTGATGCCGGCGACCGGCGGCGAGGCCAAGCGCCTCACCTTCTTCTCGGGCGGCGAGCTGCCGAGCTCCTTCACGGCCGACGACAAGGCGGTTCTCTTCTCGGCCACCCGGCAGCAGCTCGCCACGGACGTGCAATTCCCGGTCGGACCGATGAGCCAGCTCTACTCGGTGCCGACAGCGGGCGGACGCGTGGGCATGGCCCTGCCCGTGTCCGCGCTCAACGCCACGGTCGATCCTTCGGGCAGCAAGCTGATCTACGAGGACCTCAAGGGCTACGAGAACCAGTGGCGCAAGCATCACACATCCTCCGTGACGCGCGACATCTGGGTCTACGACCAGGGCACGAAGCAGTACCGTCAGCTCTCCACCTTCGTGGGCGAGAACCGCAACCCGGTCTTCGACAGCGACGGCGACCACTTCTACTACCTGAACGAGCAGAGCGGGTCGTTCAACGTGTACCGGAGCTCCCTGTCCGATCCCGCTACCAGCGAGCCGCTCACGCACTACACGCGCAACCCGGTGCGCTTCCTGACCCACGCGAACACGGGCGTGCTCTGTTTCGGCTACCGGGGCGAGATCTACACGATGGCGCCAGGGGCCGAGCCGACGAAGGTGACCGTCCGCATCACGGTGGACGGGCGGCATGCCATCGACAAGATCGTGCCCGTGAACGACCACTTTACGGAGGCGACGCTCTCCCCCAACGGGAAGGAGTTCGCCTACGTGTTCCGGGGCGAGATCTTCGTGACCAGCCTGGAGGGCGGCGTCACCAAGCGGATCACGGACACGCCCTGGCAGGAGCGGAGCGTCCACTTCAGCCCGGACGGGCGCTCGCTGGTCTACGCGGCCGAGCGCGACAGCAGTTGGAACGTTTACATGACCACGATCCAGCGGAAGGACGAGCCTTACTTCTTCGCGTCCACGGTGCTCCAGGAGACGCCGGTGGTGGCCACCGCGGCCGAGGAGTATCAGCCCACCTTCTCGCCCGACGGCAAGGAAGTGGCCTACCTCGAGAACCGCGTCGTGCTGAAGGTCGTCAACCTGGCCAGCAAAAAGACCCGCACGATCATGACGGCCGACCACAACTACTCCTACTCCGACGGCGACCAGTACTACCAGTGGTCCCCCGACGGGAAGTGGTTCCTGGTTCAGTTCGGCTACCACGACCGCATCTTCACCCCGCAGGTCGGACTCGTGTCCGCCGCGGGCGACGGCGAGATCCACGACCTCACCCACTCCGGCTACGACGACTCCGGCCCCAAGTGGGTGCTGGGCGGCAAGGCCATGATCTGGGCCTCCGATCGCCTGGGTACGTTGGCGCAAGGTGGCGGCGTCACCAGCGGTGACGTCTACGCGATGTTCTTCTCCCACGCGGCGTGGGACCGCTTCCGCCTCACCAAGGAGGAGCTCGCGCTCGCCAAGGAGAAGGAGGAAAAGGCGGACTCCGCGAAGAAGGCCGAGAAGAAAGAAGCGGACAAGACGCCCACGGACTCCGCGAAGGAGCCGATCACGATCGACTGGGAGAACCTCACGGACCGCAAGGCCCGCCTGACGGTCAACACGAGCCGGATCTCGGACTGGGTCCTGTCGAAGGACGGCGAGAAGCTCTTCTACCTCACGGAGTTCGACAAAGGCAACGACGTCTGGGTAACCGAGCCTCGTACGCGCGAGACCAAGCTCTTCGCGAAGCTGGGGGCGAACAACGCGAGCATGGAGCTCAGTCCGGACGGGAAGTTCCTCTTCGTGCTCGCGGACGGAAAGGCGGTGAAGGTCGCGACCGACGACGGCAAGGTGACCCCGGTCAAGACCAGCGGGGAGATGGTGCTGAAGGCCGCCCGTGAGCGGGCCTACATCTTCGACCACGCCTGGCGGCAGTTCAAGGAGAAGTTCTACCTGCCCCAGATCACCAGCGCCGACTGGCCGTACTACTACCGTGAGTACAAGCGCTTCCTGCCCTACATCGACAACAACTACGACTTCGCAGAGATGCTCAGCGAGATGCTCGGCGAGGTCAACGTGTCCCACACCGGCGCCGGCTATCGGCCGCAGCGCTCGCACGTCGATGAGACGGCGGCGTTGGGCCTCCTCTACGACTACGCCTGGACGGGCGACGGCGTGAAGGTGGCCGAAGTGGTGGAAGGTGGACCGGTCGACAAGGCGGCCTCGAAGATCGAGGCCGGAGACATCATCGAGCGCATCGACGGCACGCCGATCACCCCGCAGATGGACTTCTACGCGCTCCTCAACCGGAAGACGGGCAAGCAGACGCTGCTGTCGGTCCTGAACCCGGCGGCGAACACCCGCTGGGACGAGCCGGTCAAGCCGATCTCGACGGGGGCCGAGCGGCAGCTGCTGTACGAGCGATGGGTCAAGCAGCGCCGCGCCGAGGTGGACTCGCTCTCCCACGGGACGATCGCCTACGTGCACGTGCGTGCCATGAACGACGCCAGCATGCGCACGGTCATCGACGAGGTCATGGGCCGCGGATGGGGCAAGAAGGCGGTGATCGTGGACACCCGCTTCAACGGAGGGGGCAACATCCACGAGCAGCTCAGCGACTTCCTGAGCGGGAAGAAGTACTTCGACGTCATCCCCCACGGGCAGCAGGTCGCCGTCGAGCCGATGAACAAGTGGACCAAACCCTCGATCGTCCTGATCAACGAGAGTGACTACTCCGACGCGCACCTCTTCCCTCTCGCCTACAAGCTCAAGGGGATCGGCAAGACGCTGGGAATGCCCGTTCCCGGCACTGGCACTTTCGTATGGTGGGAGACCCAGATCGACCCCACGCTCTATTTCGGGATCCCGATGGGCGGATGGCGCATGCCCGACGGCAAGTTCGGCGAAGGCACGCAGCTCGAGCCGGACATCCGGGTGAAGATGGACCCGGCCGTCATGACGGCCGGGCGCGATCAGCAGATCGAGGCGGCGGTGAAGGAGCTGATGGGGGGGTAGGAGGGACCGGGGGCGGCGGGCAGGAGCTGAACGAGGGGCGCGTGGGTCGCCCCGTTCCTGCGCGTCGCACCGGTACCCGGGAGTCGTCCGTCCGGCGTCAAACAGGCGTTGCGCCAGGCCCCACAGCCCTTTTCAGGCCCTCACGGAGCGACGATGACGTCTCCGGAAGTCGATTCTTCGGGGAGTGCCCGTGCCCGCAGCGTGAGGCCGGCACCCACCAGACCGAAGGAGGACAGCCACGCGTAGTACCCGGCGAAGAGGTCGGAGCCCTGATCCACCTGGAAGAGCCAGACCAGGTTCAGGACGGTGGCCACCGTCATGAGGGTGGCCGACAGCCAGGTGCGGTTCCGCCCTGCGTCGGCGATCCTCCAGAACGTTGCGACCATGATGAAGTTCGTCAGCGCGCTGAAGATGCCCGAAACCCCACCCGCGCCCGTCAGGGCCAGGAGAAAGGCCTCGACGCCCGGCAGAAGGCCGTCGTGCAGGCTCACATCGAAGAGCGTGATGCCGTAGCGGGCCACCGGGAGGAAGAACGCCGCAGCGTACACCACCCAGCCGGCCCTCACGAGCCTACGCCATGCCTTCCCCTCCACCTTCGCGAACTCGGTGGACAGGTCCGTGGCGTCGCCCAGGGTCTCACAGGCGTAGGCGAACGCCCTCGACGGGACCAGGCCCGGGTTCAGGTCCAACTCCACCTCGTACGCCGCCCGAAGGTGATCTTCGAGCTCGTCCAGGTCCCTGGTGGAGAAGGCCCGCTCCCGGGTGAAGCCCTTCCGCCAATCGCGCACCGCCGCGTCGAGATCAAACATGGCTGTCTCCCCACGTCAGGCTGAGCGTGCCGAACATGGCCAGCCAACCAGCCCGGTCCTCCTCGAGCTGCTTCCTGCCCTTGTCGCTCAGCCGGTAGTACTTGCGCCGCCGCCCCGACTCCATGGTCCGCCAGTCCCCGGCGATGAGCCCGTCCTTTTCCAGGCGCCGCAGCACGGGATACAACATCCCGTCGGACCACTGCACGCGACCGTTGGAGAGCAGGCTCACCCGTTGGAGGATCTCGTAGCCGTAGCTCTCTCCTCCGGCCAGGATGGACAGCACCATCGGCCGGGAGGATGCGGCCACCAGTTCCTTGGATATGGGGATGGGTTTCGTCATGGCTATACCTTGAGGTACAAGGTAAACTACGGAGCCCTACGGTGTCCAGTTTCAGCGCCCGCGGGAGGTCTGGGACGCGCGTGGGCGTCCAGGTGCCCGCTCGGACCGGTTGCGGGCGCCATGCCCCGATCGTGCCCATCCCTTTCTGGCACGCCACAGGCCCCTCCCTTACGTTGCCCTGCCCACACGCTTCCAGTCTCGACAGGGGCAGGACGATGGCACGCTGTCGTTGCATCCGCCGCGGCACCGCCGCGACTCTCTGGCTGATCTGCCTTCTCCCCGGAACCTCCGCCGCCCAACGGGCCAACCCTTTCGCCGAGCTGGGCTTCCGTTCGCTCGGACCCGCGGTCATGGGCGGCCGCATCCACGACGTCCAGGCACTGCCGGGCGACCCGAGCACGATCTGGGTGGCCAGCGCCACGGGAGGCCTCTGGAAGTCGACGAACCATGGCACCACGTGGCAGCCCGTATTCGACGGCCAGCCCACCGGCACGTTCGGCGTGGTCACGGTGTCGCCCTCGGATGACGACGTGGTCTGGGCCGGCACAGGGGAGCAGAACAACCGCCAGAGCAGCTCCTGGGGCGACGGGGTGTATCGAACCACGGACGGGGGGCGGAGCTGGACGCACCTGGGTCTGGAGGGAACGCGCGCCATCGGCAGGATCCTGGTGGATCCCTCCGACCCGGACGTCGCGCTGGTGGGCGCCCTGGGCAACCTCTGGGCGCCCTCCCGGGAACGGGGCGTCTACCGGACCACGGACGGCGGACGGAGCTGGACGAAGGTCCTCTTCGTCGACAGCGTGACCGGGATCGTGGACCTGGCCCGTGACGGGGGCGACCCGCACACCGTGTACGCCGCGGCCTACCAGCGGCTCCGGCAACCGTGGGGGTTCAACGGGGGTGGTCCGGGCAGCGGGATCTTCCGGAGCACGGACGACGGGCGCACCTGGGAGCGGCTCACGGTGGGGCTCCCCGCCGGAGACGAGGGGCGCATCGGCCTGGCGACCTCGGCCCACACCCGCGGCCTCGTGTACGCGGTCGTGGAACACGCCGACGCCGGCGGCATCTACCGGAGCACCGACGCGGGAGCGAGCTGGACGCGCATGAGCGACATGAACTCGCGGCCGGCCTACTACAGCGCCCTGTACGTGGACCCCACCGACGACGCTCGCCTCTACCTGCTCGACCCGATGGTTCTACACGAGCGAGGACGCCGGCGCGACCTGGCGGACGCTGCCCACCGAGCCCACCTACGACGTGGGGCTCAAGGGCGACTACCACGCCATGTGGATCGACCCCGACGACGCGCGCCACTTCTACCTGGCCGGGGACGGCGGCCTCTACCAGACGTGGGACCGGGGCGAGACCTACGCGCGCATCAACAACATCCCCATCGGCCAGTTCTACGGCATCGGCCTGGACGACCGCTCGCCCTACTGGATCTACGGCGGCATGCAGGACAACCACTCCTGGGAGGTCCCCAGCGCCACCCGCCACTATCTGGGCATCACCCCGGGCGACTGGCGCGAGATCGGGTTCAACGACGGGTTGGAGCACGACGTGGACGTGGACGGGCCGCGCTTCGTGTACAGCAACGCCGTACAGGGCGACCTCACCTTGGTGGACGCCTTCAACGGGGATCGACGCGACATCCATCCCGTGGCCGATCCAGGCCAAAGCCCCCTGCGCTGGGAGTGGATGACGCCCGGCACCGCTTCCCGGTTCACGCCCGGAACGTACTACTACGGCGCCCAGCGCCTCATGATCACCCATGACCATGGCACCACCTGGACGGGCACCGGGGACCTGACCCGGGCCATCGACCCCGACACCCTCACGATCATGGGCGTGAAGGGCTCGGCGCCCATGCTCTCCAAGAACGACGGGCAGAGCGCCTTCAGTGCCCTGAGCGCCGTCGCCGAGTCTCCGTTGGACGCGGACGTGCTCTGGGTCGGGAGCGACGACGGCAACGTGCAGGTAAGCCGCGACGGGGGCGCCACCTGGACGGAGACGGCCGGGCATCTTCCCGGCCTGACCGACGGCGCCTACATCAGCCGGATCGCGCCCTCCCGCGAGGGTCCGGGGGTCGCCTACATGGCCGTGGACGACCACCGCCGCGGCGACTTTCGTCCCCACGTCTTCCGTACCGAGGACTTCGGAGCCACCTGGACCTCCATCTCCGCCGGACTTCCCGGCGACGGCTCCGTGCGCTTCGTCGGAGAGCACCCCGACCGCGCCGGCGTCCTCTTCCTCGGCACCGAGCACGCGCTCTGGCTCTCGCCCGACCGGGGCGAGGAGTGGTTTCCGCTGGGCTCGGGTCTTCCCGCCACGCTCTACATGGAGGTCGAGGTCCAGCCCCGCACGCACGACGCCGTGGTGGCCACGCACGGCCGGGGGATCTACGTCCTGGACGATGCGTCCTCCCTGGCGGAGTGGACGCCCGCACTGGCCCGCCAGCCGGCGCATCTCTTCAGCCTGCGCCCCGCCCACATCTGGCAGTACTGGGAAGACTACTCGTACCGCGGGCAGGACTTCTGGGCGGGCCAGAACCCTCCGCAAGGGGCGATCCTCGACTACGTGCTCGGGCGCGCCGCGCCGTTTGCGACCCTGACCGTCACCGACGAGGACGGAAGCGTGGTGCGCACTCTGCGGGGACCCGGCGTCGCCGGATCCATCCACCGGGTGGTCTGGGACCTGCGCCACGAGGCGCCTCCTTCCCAGCCCGAGGATCCGGCGAGCCCCCAGGCCAGGGCGCTGCCGCGGCCGCCACGGCCGCTGGCGGCTCCCGGTCCGTGGGTCTCACCCGGCCGCTACACGGTCACGCTGCGGGCCGGCGACGCCACGGCCACCCGCTCCTTGGAGGTTCGGGGGGATCCCGGAAAGCCCCAGCTCACCTCGGACCAATACCGCGCCCGGGAACGCTTCCTGGTGGCGCTGCTGGAGGTTCAGAAGGTGGCCTGGGCCCTGGCCCACGGCCCCGACGCGCCCGCCGTGGCGCGCAGGCTTTCCGCCGGCGCCGCGCGCCTGGCGGCGGCCTTCAACGGCAGCGGCTCCGTCCAGGGTAGTCTGTATCCCCCCACACCGGAGCAGCGGCGCGCCCTGGACGCGTTGCGAGATCAGCTGCGGCGGCTGCAGGCGCGCTGACGCCCCGGAGATGACCACAGGAGAGCATCACATGTCTTCCATGGAGGAGATCCGCGCCGCGTTTCCGGCGCTGCGACGCCGTCACGCAGGATCGCCGGTAGCGTACTTCGAAGGCCCGGGAGGCACCCAGGTGCCCCAGGTCGTGGTGGACGCCATGGCCGATCACCTGCTCAACCACAACGGGAACCGCCGGTGGGCCTATCCCGCCAGCGCCGAGACCGACGCCGCCGTCGAGTCGGCCCGGGAGGCCATGGCCGACCTCCTGGGGTGTGAGGCGGGCGACGTGGCCTTCGGGCCCAACATGACCACCCTGACCTACCACCTGAGCCGGTCGTTGGGACGGACCTTCGGGCCTGGCGACGAGATCGTGGTGACGCGGTTGGACCACCTGGCCAACGTGTCTCCGTGGAAGGCCCTGGAGGCGGAGCGGGGCGTGGTGGTGCGGGAGGTGCCGTTCCGGGTGGAGGACGGCACCCTGGACACCGGCGCGTACGAGGCGGCGCTGGGACCCCGCACGAAGCTGGTGGCGCTGGGGTGGGCCTCAAACGCCCTCGGAACCGTCAACGATCTGCCTCACCTGTTGGCGCAGGCCAAGGCCGTGGGTGCCCTCACCTTCGTGGACGGCGTCCACTCGGTTCCCCACCTGCTTCCGGCCGTGCGCGCCCTGGGATGCGACTTCCTGGCGTGCTCCCCCTACAAGTTCTACGGACCCCACGCGGGGGCGATGTACCTTCCGGCGGAGCTGCTCGAGGGGCTGGAAGTGCCGCGTCTACCCTGCGCACCCCAGGGGGCTCCCGAACGCTTCGAGACCGGCACCCAGAGCTACGAGGCCCTGGCCGGAGTGAGGGCCACGGTCGACTTCCTGGCGTCCCTGGCCGGGGGGGACACCCGCCGGGCACGGCTGGAAACGGCCTACGCCGCCATGCATGCGCGGGCCGAGGAGTTGGTGGCGCGACTCTGGGAGGGACTGGGTTCGTTGCCGGGTGTCACGCGGTACGGTCCCCCGCCGGGGCAGCCCCGAACGCCCACGGTCGCCTTCACGGTGGCGGACCAGAACGCGCGGGCGGTGGCGTCCCATCTCTCTGGGAAGCATGGCGTGTTCGTATCCCACGGCAACTTCTACGCAGCCTACGTGCCTCAGGACCTGGGTGTGACCGACGGCCTTGTGCGGGCGGGCTGCGCCTGCTACACGACGGCGGATGAGGTGGACCGGCTCGTTGCCGGGGTGGCCGAGCTGGCCGGCGGCTGAAGCGCCTCTACCGAGGTGCGATCGTGGCCAGGATGCCCGACCGGTCCACCGACGTGAACGCCATGGAAGACCTCGAGCCCGGGCGGCGTGGGAGCGGGGGCCCGAAGGGGCGCCCGGTTCAGAAGGCGGCCAGCCACCAGTTGATGACGGTGGCGTTGCCGCGGTGCGTCCAACCTGTGAGGTCCGAGTACCGCATGCGATAGTACCGGACCAGGTCGGTGCCGGGAGGCAGCGCCGGGCTGGGGGCCAACTCCACGCGCACTACGGCGTTGTTCAGCGGACCGCGGACCGCCAGCGAGCGGATGGTCACGGACGACGCCTGGAGGGCGTCGGCGCCCCGCTCCTCCAGAGAACGGGTCGTGTCGGCGAGGATGGGACGGATCATCTCCTGCTGAACCCACATCTCGAGCGCTGCGCGTCCCTGGGTACCGAGCTTGGCGCGTGCCGTCGTGACTCGAAACACCACCACGCTGGCCACGACGACCAGCACGAGCACCGCCTTCCATCCGGTGAGCGTCGTGGTCTTGCCAGGCATGTCTTCTCCCGTGTCTGGGCAAACCCGTGAATATGCTGCTCCGTAACCGGTCCGAGCCCTGACGGTAGGCTCGGGCCCACCGGGAGGCAACCTGGGGGCGCGTCCGGGACGGGCCGAGCCGCGGGTCGTCGGCGGACTCTCGTCCCCAGGGCGGCGCACATGCTCTCGACGCCGCCGTGGCGCGCAACACCCTGTACCCCCCACCCTTCCGGAGACAACTTTGGGGTACATGCCACCGGCGCTCCGTACCGTCCGAACCCGGGATCCTCCATGAACCGACCGCCCATTGCTGCACTCGGCCTCCTCGTCGCCCTGACCACAACGCCCGTCGCCGCGCAGCAGGCCTGGAGCGGACTGCCCGCCGCCCAACAGATCCGCCTCGCGCTTCGGGCCGCCCCCGCAGAGCTGCGAGACGGTGCCACGGTGCAGGGATACGACAGCACCGGGGCCTTCGTCACGCTCAGGAATGGCACCGAGCCGCTGATCTGCATGGCCCCGAACCCGAAGTCGGACCGGTTCGAAGTCTCATGTCATCAGGCCGGACTCGAGGCGTTTTTCGCCCGGGGCCGCGAGCTCAGGGCCCAGGGAGTGGCCGACAACGAAGTCGTCCATACTCGATGGAAGGAAAACGCGGACGGCAAGCTCCCCATCCCCTACGGAGCGGTCAACAACATCGTCACGGGGAGCGGCTTCGACGCCGGCACGGGAGAGATCACGGACCGCTACGAGCGCTGGACGATCTACACGCCGGGGGCCACGCCCGAGAGCACGGGCCTCTCCACCGAGCCCAGCGCGGGGCCCTGGCTCATGTTCCCGGGAACACCCGGGGCGCACATCATGATCACGCCCCCTCGGAAGCGCGGAGGGTGAGGCCGCCCCTCCTGCGCTACGACACCATCTTGTTCGGCGCCACCGGGTTCATCGGGCGCCAGACCGCCGCGTGCGTCGCCGACCCACATGGGTCCGCAAGCTCGTCGCGCGCCGTTGGCGCCGAAGCAGGTCTTCGGGCTTGCCGCGCAGACGAGACGCATCACCGATGGTCCCGGCGGTAGGATCAACGCCCAAGTCGGGCAGGACGACCTGGGGAGCGGGACTTGTTGCGGGACCATTGCGATCGTACCGTGCGGATCGCAAGAAATGCATGATCTGCACGTCACGCTTCTACCGGGACGGCCGTGAGGCCCCGGCCTCGGTCGCACGGAAGGAGTGTGTTCGCTTCCGCCCGCCCCCTCCCCACAAACCCAACGTCAGGGATTTCCCGACAGCAGAAGTCCCGCTCGATTGCCAGACTTCCCTGGTCGTCCGGAACCACTCACAGGAGCATCTCATGGCGCGTGACCCCGGCCAGCCTTATCGCATCGGCATCCTCGGCGGAGACGGAATCGGACCGGAGGTCCTGGATCAGGGCCTGCGCGTGCTGGACGCGGTGGCGGCGCAGGAAGGCATCAAGTACGAGCGCGTGGATTACCCGTACAGCGGCGCCTACTACCTGGAGACGGGCAAGCTCGTCCCGCCGGAGGTCGTCGACGAGTGGCGCGGCCTGGACGCGGTGCTCCTGGGGGCCATCGGCCATCCGGGCGTGGAGGCGGGCCTGGTGGAGCGGTCGGTGATCCTGGGGCTGCGCTTCGGACTCGACCTCTTTGTGAACCTGCGACCCATCAAGCTCTACTCCGAGCATCTCGGGCCCCTCAAGAACAAGGGCCCCGAAGACATCGACTTCATCGTCGTGCGCGAGAACACCGAGGGCCTGTACTCGCAGATCGGTGGACGCCGGGCGGTGGGCACTCCCGACGAGATCGCCACGGTCACGGGCATCTATACCTACAAGGGTGTGGAGCGGGTCATCCGCTACGCCTTCGAGCTGGCCCGCAGGCGTGCCGCGGCCCGCGGGCCCGGCGGCAGGCCCGCCAAGCTGACCCTGGTGGACAAGGCCAACGCCATCCGGCCGCACCAGATCTGGCGGGACGTCTTCGCCAAAGTGGGCGCCGAGTTCCCGGACGTGGAGCAGGACGGGGCCTACGTCGATGCGTGTTGCATGTGGATGATCAAGAACCCGGAGTGGTTCGACGTCGTCGTCACCACGAACCTCTTCGGCGACATCATCACCGACCTGGGCGCCATGCTCCAGGGGGGCATGGGGATCGCGGCTTCCGGCAATATCCATCCGGGCAAGACGTCCATGTTCGAACCGATCCACGGCTCGGCACCCAAGCACGCCGGCAAAAACGTCGCTTGCCCCATCGGCGCCATCATGGCGGTCGGCATGATGCTCGACCACGTGGGCCAGGAAAAGGCCGCGAAGAAGGTGGACGACGCGGTGGCTCGGCTCCTGCAGAGTGGACGGGTCCCCTCGCTGGACGCCCGCAGCGGGATCTCCACGTCGGCCATGGGCGACATGGTGCTGGAAGAGCTGGGTTAGGCTTCGTCAGCCTCGCCCGACCCTGCTGGCGCGGCGGCCTGCTTCGCGTTCCTGGAACAATTCACCCCCCTCGACTGGTACGCGGTGCTGCCGCAAGCACGGGTCCACAGGGAGGTCGGTGATCCGGCGTCCGCGAAGCCCGACTACGCGCGCTTCCTGGAACTGTGGTCCAACGCGCCCACCGACTATCCGCACGTTCCCGGGGCCAGGGAGAAGGCGGGGGTCTAGCACCGTTCGGAGCATGTCCTTCACAGCCGCAGATCTCGTCGCCCTGCTCGAGCTCGAGCCCATCGAGCACAACATCTACCGTGGGCAGAACCGCAACGTCGGCACCGGCCGCATCTTCGGTGGACAGGTGCTGGCCCAGTCCCTGGTGGCCGCGTCGCACACCGTGGAGGCGGATCGTCTCCTGCACTCCATGCACGGCTACTTCATCCTGGCGGGCGACCTGAACCTGCCGGTGGTGTACTTCGTGGACCGCCTGAGGGACGGGGGGTCGTTCACCACGCGCCGGGTCACCGGCATCCAGCACGGGCAGGCGATCTTCACCATGTCGGCCTCGTTCCACCGCTCGGAGGACGGCTTCGAGCACCAGGCCGCCATGCCCGATGTGCCCGACCCCGAGACACTCCGTCCCGAGCTGGACATCATTCGGGAACGCGCCGCCGAGATCCCCGAGGCGATCCGACCCCTTCTGACGCAGGACCGTCCCCTGGACTACCGTTTCGTGGACGGTTCGGATCCGCTCGACAAGACGGTGGGCCCGCCCACGCGCGCCTACTGGGTACGCGCCGTCGGCCCGGTGGACGACAACCCCGTCCATCACCAGGCGCTCATGGCCTACGCATCGGACTACTCGCTGCTGGGATCCGCGCTCAGGCCCCACGGCGTGACCTTCCGCGACCCGCACATGATGGTCGCCAGCCTGGACCACGCCATCTGGTTCCACCGCCCGGTGCGCATGGACGACTGGATGCTCTACGTGTCCGAGAGCCCGGTGGCCAGCGGCGCGCGCGGGTTCACCCGGGGCACGTTCTACACCCGCGCGGGTGAGCTGGTGGCCTCGGTGACGCAGGAAGGGTTGATGCGCGTCAAGCGCTGAGGCGCGTCCGCCGCGCGCAGCCCGTGGGTCCGCGGTGGCCGCCCTCGTGGAATATCCGCTCGCTGTCGCTTTCTCCTGACGGACATCGTCCGGCATTGGGCACGAAGGATGTTGGCAGGAGGTGGAGATGTTCCTGAACCTCACCGAGGGAGCCATGATCTCCCACGGCATCTGCCCCGCATGCGCCAAGGAGCTCTACGGGGAACGCGCCGAGTAGGGTCGGCCCATCCTCCTTCCCGGACCGGCCCCGCGCCTATCGGGTAGGGCTCAACAGGTCCTGGAGGGACGGCGCGGGCCTCCGCCCGTCCATCGCAGGTAAACGCCTCGAGGCATCGACCCGGAGGAAGGACAGACCGATCGCGTACCGGAACGAACGATCCACGACCGATGACGGCAACATGCGGATGGGAAGCGTCGCGCCATGTTGAATCGCGTCGCCGAGCTGCTCGACACCGCGCCCGAGGTCGTGGCCCTCTCGTTCGCCCGCATGGCCGACGCGCTGGGCAACAGCCTCCTCATCGTCGTCCTGCCCATCTTCATCGCGCGGCAGCCTTCCCCACTCTTCGACCTCCCCACGGAGTTTCTCGTGGGGCTGGTCGTCTCGCTGTACGGCTTCCTCTTCGGACTCGGGCAGCCGTTCGCGGGCAGGCTGACGGACAAGGTCGGCCGAACCCGCCCGTTCATCCTCGGCGGGCTGGGCGTGATGACGCTCGCGACGGTCGGGTTCATGTTCGCGCGCCGCTTCATCTGGATCTTCGCCCTGCGCGGGCTCCAGGGGCTCGGCGTCGCGCTGATCGTTCCGGCCGCCCTCGTGCTGATCACCAGCGTGACCGAGACCCGCACGCGAGGTCACGCCATGGGGGTCTACAGCACATTCCGCATGGCCGGGTTCGCCGTGGGCCCCTTGCTGGCCGGGGTGCTTCAGGTGCACTTCGGCTTCGACGCCGCGTTCATCGTGGGTGGAGGCTTCCTCGCGCTCGCCTTCGTGCTGGTCTACTTCACCGTGGACGAGCTCCCCCGGGAGGAGCGTGACGTCCCAGGTCGGTCATCGCGCGCAGGGAGCGAAACCGATCCGACCGGAACGCGGACCAACCGGGATCGTGCGAGCTCGGGTGGGCCCGGCTTCCTCCCGTCGCGCAGCATCCTCGCGCTCATGTTCGCCACGATCGTCCTGGCGAGCTCTCTATCGATGATCGCGGCGCTGGAGAACGAGTTCAATCGACGACTCTCGCAGACCGCCATCGGGTTCGGGATCGCTTTCAGCGCCCTCACGGTCTCACGGCTGTTCGTCCAGATCCCGATCGGGCGGTGGTCGGATCACATCGGTCGAAAGAAGCTGATCGTGGGCGGGTTGGTCGCCCTCGCGCCCATCACGGTGCTCCACGGATACGTGCAGACCACGCTCCAGCTCGTGATCCTGCGCCTCGTCCAGGGTGTGTCGCTCGCGGCGGTGGCGGCGCCCGCCTTCGCGCTGGCGGGAGACCTGGCACCCGCCGGCAACGAAGGGCATGAGATGAGCTTCGTGACCATGGGTTTCGGGCTCGGCCTCGGGGCCGGACCGCTGATCGCCGGGCTGCTCGCGGGCTACCTCGGGTTCGTCGTCCCATTCTGGGTCGTCGGCTCCCTCGCGGTGGTCGCGGCTTGGGGGGTCTGGCGTTTCTCGCGTGAGAGCATTGGTCCGGGTGGTGAGGTGCTCGTGAGCAAGGGGCACGTGCAACGTCGCGAGCCGGCCCACGCCGGGGCATCCTCGGCCGTCCGGGCGTCGGCCGGCAGGCGCCGCAGTCCGGGTCCGTGAGGCGATGGCTCGCCTTTCTTCCCATGAGTATGTTGGCCCGTCTGCTCCCCAGACGACAACCGCCGGCCCCGAAGATCGACGATGACACCTCCGGACCGAGGACCACGATCCATGACCCGGCGCTCCTTCCTGGGCGCCTCGGCCGCGTCCCTCGTGGCCACGGCCGCAGCCGACCCCTTCCACCTCCGCTCGTCCAGAAGCCCCCTCACCGCCGTCATCGAAGCCGACCTCGGCACGCCGGCCAGTGCCGTGAGCCCCCTCCTATTCGGCGGGTTCATCGAACCCTTTCACCGGCAGGTGTACGGCGGGCTCTTCGAGCCCGGCTCCCGGCTCTCCGATGCCCGGGGATTCCGGCAGGACGTGGTCTCGGCGCTGCGGGAGCTCGAAGTCTCGATCGTCCGTTGGCCAGGGGGCTGCTTCGCCTCCGCGTACCATTGGCAAAATGGTGTGGGACCCGAGCGTGTGCCTGCGTACGACAAGGCCTGGAAGGTGGAGGACCCGAACACGTTCGGTACGGACGAGTTCGTGAGCTGGTGTCGCATGATCGGCGCCGAGCCCTACATCTGCACCAACGCCGGCTCCGGAAGGCCCGAGGAGATGAGCGACTGGCTCGAGTACTGCAACCTCGAAGAGGCCGGGCAGTACGCCCGGGCCCGCCAGGCGAATGGGTACGCCAAGCCCTACAACGTCCGCTACTGGAGTATCGGCAACGAGAACTACAGCGCGTGGGAAACCGGGGCGAAAACCGTCGACGAGTGGGGCTACTTCGTCCGGGAGTCGGCCAAGATGATGCGCTTCGTCGATCCGTCCGTCACCTTGCTTGCCGCCGCCACGAGCGACCGAAACTGGACCCTCCCGCTTCTCCAACGCGCCGGCCAGTATCTCGACTACATCTCCATCCACGGCTACTGGGACCCGCTCTGGCAGGACAACAACGTCAGCGACTTCACCACCTGCATGCGCCGTTCGGTGCAGCCCGATGCTCAGATCCGCGAGACCATGGTCCGCTCTTCGTCCATCCCGGCGGGATCGTCAAACGCACCACGTTCCATGTCCTCAGCATGTACCGCAGCCTGCTGGAGCCCGACGTGGTGACGTCCGTCCTCACCAGCGACCCCCTCGCCCCGGATGCGGCCGACATCCCGGCCCTCGACGCCGCCGTCACACGCGCCACCGATCGGCGCGCCGTCGCCGTGTCCGTGGTCAACCGCCACCCCGACGCCGCCGTGGCCTGCCGCCTCGCGATCAAGGGGTTGCCCGCCAACGCCCCGATTGAGTGGACCGTTCTCGTCGGTGACAGTCCCGACGCCTACAACGACGTTGCCCACGCCGCCCGCATCGTCCCCCAGACCCGCCGGGTGACGCCCGCGAGCGGGACCATCACGCTCCCGCCCCACTCGGTCAGTGTCTTGACCGTGGGCGCCTGAGGCCACGGTCGGCCGCATCGCGACACGATGGCCAAGTCGGCGCCTCGACACGTGTTCAGCGCATGAGCTTCCGTGTGAAGTACGTGTACTCCAGCGCGTTCGTGTGCGCTGACTCTTTCAGGTTGGCGCCCGAGCCGTGACCGCCTTCCGTCACCTCGTAGAAGAGGTACGGATCGCCGTACAGCGCCATCTTGGCGGCGAACTTGCGGGCGTGCTGCGGGCCCACGCGGTCGTCCTTGGTCGTTGTCCAGATCAAAGGCTCCGGGTACTTCACGCCTCGTTTCAGATTCTGGTACGGGGAGATCGAAGCCAGGAAGGCGCGCTCGTCCGGGTTGGAGACGCTCCCGTACTCGCCGACCCACGAGGCTCCCGCGTCGATCTGCTCGTAGCGCAGCATGTCGAGCAGCGGCACCTGGATGTCGACGGCCTGGAAGAGGTCGGGATTCTGGGTCATCTCGACGCCCATCAACAGTCCGCCGTTCGAGCCGCCCATGATGCCGAGCCGACGCGTGCTGGTGATCCCGCGAGAGATCAGGTCCCGGGCGACGGCGGCGAAGTCGTCGTAGATCACCTGCCGGTGGGTCTTGAGCCCGGCCTCGTGCCACGCAGGCCCGAACTCGCCTCCGCCCCGGATGTTGGCCAGCACGAACACGCCGCCCCGCTCCAGCCACAGCTTGCCGATGGTCCCACTGTAGCGCGGCGTCTCCGAGATCTCGAACCCGCCGTATGCGTTCAGGATGGTCGGATTGGAGCCGTCCATCTTCATCCCCCGGGGGTGCACGACGAAGTAGGGGATCTTCGTCCCGTCCTTCGACGTCGCCTCGAACTGCTCCACCGTGTCCTCCGCGGCATCGAACTGCGCCGAGAGCGACTTGATCCGCGTGACCTGCTCCTTCCGCGCGTCGGCGAGCCAGAGGCTGCTGGGGGTCAGGAAGCCGCTCACGCTCACGAATGCTTCGCTCCCCCGGTCGTTTCCGCTCATCACGCTCGTGGACAGGTTGTCGGGCAGTGAAAGACGCTGTCGCGTCCAACTCCCGTCCGATTCGCGGGCGAACGTGAACACCCGGCCGCGCACGTTCTGGTAGATGCTCGCGAGCACGCGATCGTGCGTGGTCGTCACCCCGTCGATCGACTCCCTCGGGCCGGGAGAGAACAGGACGACCGGATCGAGCCTGTCCGGATGTGCCGCGGCTGCCGCCGCGTCGAACGAGGCCAGCGCGCCTGCCTCGATGCTCCGGTCCCCATCCTGCCACGGCTCGGAGAGCTGAATGAGGATCTGCCCATCCACCATCCCGGCGAAGCCCGACTTGAGCGGAAGGGCGAGCTTCACGACGCCCGACGGTGTGACCAGGTACTTCTCCGATTCGAACGTGGTGAGGGGACGGTCGATGACGACTGCACGGTGGCCGGCACCGTCTGTGAGGGTGGCCGGCGAGACACCGTACCCGCCGTCCTTCGGGTCGCCGCGGAAGATCTCGACCGCGCTGTCGAGGGGTTGCCCGCGCACCAGGCGCTTCACGATGAACGGATAGCCCGAAGGCGTCAGGTCGCCCTGCTCCCATTCGCGTGATACCAGAAGCGTGTCTTCGCCCTGCCAGGTCACCCGCTGCTTCCCGTGCGGCAACTCGAATCCGTCTTTCACGAACGAGCGCGTCTGCACGTCGAACTCGCGGACGGTCACGGCGTCCTCACCGCCGTCGGAGAGGGAGATCAGGCAGCGGCGCTCTGCGGGCGCCGCACAATTCGCTCCCCTCCAGACCCAGTTCGCATTCTCGGCGCGCGCCAGCGAGTCCAGGTCCAACACGGTCGTCCACTGCGGAGACGCCGTCTTGTAGCTGGCCAGGGTCGTACGGCGCCAGATGCCGCGAACGTGCGCGCTGTCCTGCCAGAAGTTGTAGAGGTCGCCTCCGAGAAAGGAGGCGTGCGCGATCCGGTCGCGGGACTGCGCGATCGCCAGAGCCTGCTCATGGAGCGACGCGTAGGCGGAATCATTTTCCAGAACGGCTGCGGTTCTGGCATTCTGGCTGTCGACCCAGGCCATGGCCCGCGCACCCCGCTGTGCCTCGAGCCAGAGGAACGGATCGGTCGTAGTGTCCGTGGCCGATGTCGACGGCTTCTGCGTGCAGGCTTGCATCGCGACGGCAGTTGTCAGACAGGCCAGGATGATCGCAGGTCGCATGGTCTCCTCCGGGGTGGGGCTTGCTGATTCTACCCCAACCTGGGAACCTCGCAAGATGACCATCGCCGCAGGACGACGGTCATCCCTGCCGACCGCGGCCACAGGGACCGTCCTAGCCGCGCTGTCGCGCTCGAGCGAGCCTCTTCGTATCGTCCTCGGGCGGCAGCGACGTGCGGGAGGAGCCGCTGAGCCGAGGAGCTGGACTTCGTGCGCCGTTAGCTGGAGATGGGCAGATGGGCCATGCGCACCCCCTCAGCAACGTGGGAGCCCGCGACGGGCTCGATGCGCGAACGCATCTCGTCTCCCTCACGGCCGGACCCCTGTTCGCTGCGGTCCTCGGGCCGCTGAAGCCCTACGTGCAGCCGATGATCGGCTGTGTGGCGGCGCGCTCCCACGGCACGACGGTGGATGCGTCCACGTCCGGCCCGTTCGCCACCCATGAAGTGGACGTGACGACGCTCTGCTTCGCGTACGGCCTCGCGCTGGGGACCGAGGTGCCGATCGGGTCGGATGGGCGTCGGTGGGTCGTGGATCTGGCGGCTCGGATCGTGGACATGTCGACCTTGAGGTTCGTGCGCCTCGATACGGACACCTTCGACTGGGATGGCCGTCTCTTCGAGGTACGACTCGGCATGATGGACGAGCCCTCGTCCTTCTCCAATTAGCCCCCATGTCCGTCCCTCTCCACGTCGTAGCGCCGGTCTTCGGCATCGCGGCACTCGGCTTCGTCGCCGTGCGCCTTCGCATCATGGACGCGTCGAACGTGAAGGGGCTGGTCCTCTTCGTGTTCAACTTCGCGATCCCGGTGTTGCTGTTCCGGAGCCTGAGCAGGGTGGCCCTACCGGATGACATTCCGTGGGGCTTCCTGGCGGCGTTCTACACCGGGTCCATCACGGCCTACGCCCTGGGGCTTCTGGCGGCGCGCACCCTGTTCCACCGGCCGGTGGACCAGGCGGCCATCTTCGGGATGTCGGCCGCCTTCTCCAACACGGTTTTCATGGGGATCCCCATCATCCTCACGGCTTTCGGTCCGGAGGCTACCCTCCCCCTGCTTCTCATCATCGCCTTCCACTCGGCCACGTTCATGCCCCTTACCGTGGCGATCATCCAGGCGAGCCGCGGCACCGGCGTATCCCTCCGTGATCGAGCGCGGGAGGTTCTGCTCGCCGTGGTGGGAAACCCCATCGTGGTGGGCCTGGCCCTCGGCCTGGTGGTCAACCTCCTGGGCATCTCCATCCCGGCTCCCCTGGACCGACTGACGGAGATGCTGGGCGCGGCGGCGGTACCGTGCGCCCTCTTCGCCATGGGCGCATCGGTGGCCGGATATCCCTTCCGCGGGGAGCTGCGCCCTGCCCTGGCGCTCACGACGCTCAAGCTCGTGGTGCACCCACTCGTCGTGTGGGTGGTGGCCGGCCCCATCCTGGGCATCCACGGCATCTGGCTATCGGTGGCGGTACTCCTGGCCGCCATGCCCACCGGGGTGAACGTCTACCTGTTCGGTGCGCGCTACGACGCCGCGCCGGGCGTGGCGGCCCGCACGGTGCTCCTCACCTCGGTGCTCTCGGTATCCACGATCTCCACGTTGCTGGTGCTCTTCGGAGGGTAGGCGCGGGCGGCCGCCGAACGTCACCCTCCTTGAGCGCCCACCACCCCAGGATCCGTCTTCTACCGGATTGCCTTCAGCACCTCGCGGGTGAGGTCCCACCGATCGAAGCCCTGGCGACCCCAATCGAGTCCGCGGCGCACGATGACGAGGTTCTTCGAGGGGACGACGATGACGAACTGGCCGCGGTTCCCCGCCGTGGAGTACGCGTCGGCGGGCACGTCGCCCTTCCGGTCATCGGGGACGAGCCACCACTGGCCACCGTAGGCGTTGCCGATCTTGGCCGTGGCCGGCGCCGGGGTGCGCTCGAAGTCGATCCACTCCTTGGAGATGATGCGCTCGCCGTTCCACACACCGCCCTGCTGGTACAGCATGCCGAAACGCGCCAGGTCCCGGGCGTTGGTGTAGACCTGGCTGCTGAGGATGAAGTCACCGAACCGATCGGTGCCCAGAAGCGTGTTCCGCATCCCGATCTTGTCCAGGAGCGCCTTGCGCGGAAACTCGAGGTACGCCTGGGGATCGCCGATGGCCTGCTTCATCTTGTAGACGGCCAACAACGTCTCGTAGTTCTCGTAGTCCCACACGGTCCCGGGCTCGCGCACCAGGGCCTTGTGGAGCGCGCCCTGCACGGAGCTGGCACCGGCCCAGTAGGACATGCCGGAGCCGGTGGCGTACTCCAGGCCCCCGTTGTCGATGGGGTAGAGGCCGCTGGACATGTTGAGGACGTTGCGCAGCGTGATGGCGTTGCGGGGATCGGTCTCCGGGGAGCGCGCCTTGGGGAGCCAATCGAAGCCCAGGGGCTCGTCCAGGTGCATCTTGCCCCGGTCCACCAGGATGCCGATGAGCGTCCCCGCGATGCTCTTGGCGGTGGACCAGGTCCGGGTCCGTGTGTGCATGTCTACGCCGGGCGCGTACCGCTCGTGGATGATCCGTCCGTTCTGGATCACGATGAGGCTCAGGGTCACCTGCTCGGGCGTGGGCCGGTCGAAAGCCCAGTCCGACGCCGCCTGGAGGGCCGCGGCGTCCACGTTGGCGGGCAGCGGCGCGTCCTTGACCAGGTCGCCGTCGGGCCACGGGATCGTGGCCGGATCACCGGAGAGAGGGGGCGTCCGCAGGATGGGGAGGTCGTCGATGTCCTCGAAGCCCTGGTCCGGCGCGAGGATCACGCACCCGATTCCCTCCCGGAACGCGGCGCGCATGACCGGCGCCCCGCCCCAGGGCGATCCGATGGCCACGGCCTTCCGCTCCCGATCGATCCGGTAGTCGCCGCCCCGGGGCGTGCCGATGGGCTCGGGCAGGAATGCCAACTCCTGGGCGTAGATCTGCTCCAGGGTCCGCCCGGACGTGAAGAGCCCGTTGCACATGAAGATGGCCTGCTGGCCACGACGGATCATCTCCCGCTGGGGCGCCCAGTAGTCGAACGTCTCCCTCTGCTGGGCTCGTGCGGTGGCGGGAAGGGTGAGGGCAGCCAAGAGGGCGGCGGTGAAGAGGCGCTTCATGGGTGAATCTCTCGGAGGTTGGACTCGGGGCGGCATCGCGGGATGCCGGCCAGGATGCCGACAACGGGAAGCTACGGTGCTCTCCGCCCCGGTGCAGCATGCGTGGGTCGCCGCCGGGGTCAGGGCAGCTATGGATTGCGAAGACCGCTCGGGGTAGACAGTCGGCCTTGGTCGACCCCGAAAGCACGCGCAGGTGGCCCGGCCGGCCGTGCGGAAGGACTGCTCACCCTTCGATGCCAGAATCCGCTGGCCCACTCCACATGACGTCGGACGCCCGCGTCACCAGATGAGGTGGGCCGACGAACCTGCGGTCGCCCCGCCCCTCTTCGCCGTCCGAGCCGCAGGTCATGATGACGACCAGGAATCTCTCCTCGAGTCCCTCGATGATGCTCTTCGCGTGGCCGCTGGCCGAGGCGCCGGGCTCGACCTCCCACGCCTTGAACACCTCGCCGAACGCCGTGTCGGGCTGGTAGTCGAAGATCACGCCGCAGGAGTCGGGGCGCAGGTCGGTGTCGACGCGCCCATCGATCTCCAGCATTCCACGCAGCCACTGGCATTCGAACGTCCGGCACGACCGCGGGCGGTCGGCGTAGATGGCACAGCCCGCCTCGCAGAGGTGCTGACAGGCCTCGTAGGTGCCCTTCTCGAACTCATGAACGCCCATGACCGTGCAGCAGGCGGAGCAGGAACCGCACTCGCGGATCGGATCACTCACGATGGTTGGCCCTCCGTAGTGCCATGACGGCGCGCTCCTCTTCGCTCATCATCGCCGACCAGGGCGGCATCCGATCCCGCCCTCCACGTCCCACGTCGCCTCGGCGCTCGAACCGCGATCGTAGGCCTTCGCGCTCCTGGTTGGACCGTGGACGGCGCAGCGCATGACCCTCGTGTAAGGGTAAGGTGTGCGATGTATCCACGCGCACGTATGCGCCCAGTTCGCTGACGGTACGCCCGGAGACCGGCACTGGCGGATCGAGACCAAGCCATCAGGTGGCTCCGGGCGCACACGAAGGACCGCGCCCCGGTGTTCGTCGAGGCGACCCGACCGTCTTGCTGGTCCTCGCAGCGGCCTTCGCCGTCGTCGTGCCCGCACGGCGTGCGGCGTCCGTCGATCCCTGCCTTGCACCTCGTCGATCCGCACCCTCCCCTGCCCCTCAGGCCGACAGGGCGGGTGAACCTCCGTTCCCTCGGGGTCTCCCGCGAGAGCGGGGCCGAAACGGCGTTTATGCTTCGATGTCACATCTGTTTCACGATATCCCGATAGATATCCCAGAGCACGGCCTGTTTGTCGCTTCCCGGTTCTATGTCCAGAAACGTCACCGCGCTCTGCAACACTCGCTTGCCTTTGCGAATCACCACCACGCCCAGGGTGCCTTCACCCACCGACATCAGGCCTTCATCGCCAAGGTCGGTTATCTTGACCAGCTTGGCCTGGGAAGGCATGGGCTGGGCGAAATAGTCACGAAGCGGACCGTTGGCATCATGGACTTGGATGTCCATATCGGCCATTCCGCCCGGCTTTTCGCTCCAGAAGCACTCATTGGTGGATGCAGTGGGATAGAGCTGTTTGCGATACAGCTTTTTGAGTTGTGCGGCACTGACCTGTTTGCAGACATCGATCTCTCCGCCGGACTGCCCGGCGGAAGCAGGAGTGCAGCTCTCAGCAACGGAGAGGCATGCGGCCATGGTCGCCACTGCTCCCCATTGCCAGGTTGACGTCCTCACTATCTCCTCCTTGAAGAGGTTCCCGCACCCATACCCCCATTCCCTGCGGCCGGCAAGCCGTGATGCTGCCAGGACGAAGCGGCGTTGGTACATGGCTCCGTGCCAGCTACGCACACCACCCATCGTGCCCACGCAGGTCCGGCGCTTTTCGACCGCGTCGGACGTTCGGACCTCCCACCTCCGCGACTACTCGTACCGCAGCGCCCTCGCCGGATCCACCCGTGCCGCCCGGTACGCGGGGATGGAGCACGCAGCGAGCGCCACCGCCACGAAGACGAGAGGACCGCCCACGAAGGTGGCCAGGTCCCGGGGCGGCACCTGGTAGAGCAGCCCCTCCATGAGGCCGCTCAGGGCCAGCGCTACCCCGGTGCCTACGGCCACGCCCAGCAACGTCATGATCATTCCCTGCCGCACCACCAGACCGACGACGTTGCCCTGCTCGGCGCCGAGGGCGAGTCGCACTCCGATCTCGCGCGTGCGATGGCTCACCGCGTAGGAAAGGACCCCGTAGATGCCCACTACCGCCAACGTCAGCGCGATCGCAGCGAAGATGCCCAGAAGGACGAGCGCGAACCGCTGCGGGCCGAGGGCCGCCGAGAGGACGTCTTCCATGGTCTGCACCTGGGCGACCGGGATGGAGGGATCCAGCGCACGAATCTCGCGTCGCACCGGCGCCAGCAGACTCCGGGGGTCCCCCTTCGCTTCGATGGTGAGGGTGAGGGAGCGGGACGGCCCGGCCCTGTCGAGTTGGGCATTGGGCCGGTAGTACCGGTACCTCCTGGGAGCGATCAGGCCGTTGTGGGCCACATTTCCCACGATGCCCACGACTGTCGCCGAGTCGCCAGAGGCCACCATACGTAGGCCGATCGGGTCCCGGCCCTGGAAGTACCGGTCTGCAAGCGCCTGGTTGACGATGATGACGTCGGGGGCGTCTCGTCGGTCCCGCTCGTCGAAGGTGCGGCCGGCCAGAAGGGGAATGCGCATGGCCTCCAGATAGCCCGGTGTGACCCACTGCCATTCGGCCTGGAGGGCCTCGTTGGGCCCGGGCTGATAGCCCTCGACGGAGAATCCGGCGTCACCCATGGTGGTGGCCAGGGGGAGGATCCTGCAGGCGCCGGCGGTGCGTACCCCGGGCAACTCCCGGATCCGGCCGAGGAGCTCCTTGTAGAATCCCACCACGTCGTCCGCCTTCGGATAGCTGGCCGGGGGGGCGGTCAACCGCAGGGTCAGGACATTTTTGGGAGCGAAGCCCGGGTCCACCTTCAGGAGCTTCGCGAACGTGCGGCCCAAGAGGCCTGCGCTCGTGATCAGGATCACGGCCATGGCCGTCTGGGTCGCCACCAGGAGGCCCTGGGTCCGGTTGGCGCGGCGGCCCGATCCCGAGCCGGGCCTTCGTTCCCGCAGGGGACCTGCCTCGCCTCGCCGCACCACCCAGAGCGCGGGCACCGCCCCGAAGAGGAGAGCCGTGGCGAGCGAGACGCCGAGGGTGAAGAGGACCACCCTCCCGTCCAGTGACACCGAGGAGGCTCGAGGCACAGCCTCGGGGTCGATCGACAGCAGGGCACGGATTCCCATGGTGGCCAGCAAGGTCCCGAGGGCGCCGGCCACGGCAGCCAGCATCGCGCTTTCCACCAGGAGCTGACGTACGATGCGGACTCGACTGGCGCCCAAGGCGCTCCGGACCGCCATCTCTCCGGCCCGCACCTCGGCGCGAGAGAGGAGGAGGTTGGCCACGTTCCCGCACGCGATGAGGAGGACGAAGGCGACCATGCCCAGAAGCAGCCGGATCGTGCTCCGTGCCGACCCCACCACGTCGTCTTTGGCGGCGAAGACCCTGGGCTCGAAGTGCCGCTCGGGCGCGTAGAGACCCACCGGCTCGACCCGGGACTGTACCCGCTCGAGGTCGGTACCCGCCTCGGCAACGGTCACTCCATCCCGGAGCCGCCCGACCACGTAGGCGCCATGGCTCCCGCCGGATCCCAGGTCGGGGGCCGGTGACGCCAAGTCCACGTAGTAGGGGGCGTACAGCCCGGTCGTGGAGCTGAGCCCGTAGTCCACCGGGAGGGCGAAGCCTCGGGGAAGCACACCGACGACGGGCCTCATGACCCCGTCCACCTCGACGCTCCGGCCGACGATGGTGGGGTCACCGCCGTAGCGTCGCTGCCAAGCGTCCCAGCTCAGGACGAGCGGTGGGTCGGGGAGCCGCGACTCCTCCCAGGTGAAGAATCGGCCCACCGCCGGCTTGACCTCCAGAACCGAGAAGAGGTTGGGCGTGACCGAGGCCTCACCGACCCGCTCCGGGTTGTCCACGTCGGTGAAGTTGGCGCTCCCCCGGTAGTAGAGCGCCGCGTCCTCGAGGGTGTGGTTCTCCTGGTGCCAGAGCTGGAACTCGTCCTCGGCGACCCACGTCTTGTCCTTGTAGTTGTTCCACGAGGCATAGATCGTGACCACCCGGTCGGGCTCCCCGTAGGGAAGCGGCTTCAGGAGCACGCCGTCGGCCACGCTGAAGATGGCGCTGGTTGCCCCGATGCCCAGGGCCAGAGTGAGCACGGCGATGGCCGTGAAGCCCGGTGCCTTCCGCAGCGAGCGCAGCGCGTACCCGAGATCCTGCCCCCATCCTCCCATTCGTCGTCGTCCCGTCGTCCTGCGGGTCCACCGCCGCAAAAGGGCCCACACCGCCGCGCCCGACGGAGCATCGGCGTGCCGAAGCGTCACCACGGTGATTCGCCCCTCCGAAACGTCCTCGAGGCAGAGGAGCACCGAGTCGCCGGCGGGAACGGCCACCGTCTCGGTCCTTCCCGCCAAGCCCGCCGGGAGCCCGACCTCCTCCAGGTGGCGGATCCGGCGAGCCACCGCCTCCTGCTCCTCCCGGGGGAGCGTGCGAAGCATCTCGACGGCCGGCCGGGAGAGCTCGATTCGCCAGCTCATGGTCCTCCGGGCCCGGGGCGTCCGCCGCAACTTCGCAGCATCCCTACAGGTCCAACTCGCGCCGGACCTCGTCCCACGGAACCGTCCCCGCTTCGGCGATCTCGCGGAGGGCGGCCTCGAAGTCGCGAACCTCCAGGAAGGAGCGGACGCGGTCCAGAAGGGTGACGTCCGCCAGCGGGACGATGGCCACGAGCTCCTTGCCGTGCCGCGTGACCACGAACCGCTCTCCTCCATAGGCGGCGCGATTCACGAGTTCTGCGATCTTCCTGCGGGCGTCGGCAGTGCTGATGGGCTCCATTGCGCTCCCCCGTGGCGACTGGCGTTTCGATTCCTTGGACAGGGCCAACCCCTCCGTGGTTGGAACAAAGTGTCACTTATGTACAAAATATTCCAGGACCGCCGCGACGCCCGCCTTCGATCCTTCGTCGCCAATTCACTGATGGTTCCGGCACACACCTGCGATCTCCCCCCCTTCTCTCCCATCTCGGCTTGCGCACCCTCACCCCGTCCGCGCACGACGATCCCAGGCCTGCTCCTCGTCGATCCGTACCGCCGTGGCCGTCACGCCGGCAGGGTGGTTGCGCCTTGTGTCCTTTGAATCCCCAGCGAGGACTGGGCGGGGTGGCCGCGATTGGGCGAAATTGCGACCGACTGCCATCGACACCATGAAACCGAGGTCCAGCGTCCGGGTCGAAACCTGAGGGCTCAGGGGGGTACTCGATGATGCGGGGCCATCCTTCGTGCGCCCATTCGGGACGACGCCTCGGCAATCGAGCCATTCAATTCAAGAGCGATATCATGAACATGCGAGACCGACAGCTCTCCAAGATGAGGGACGCCGCTGGCTTCATCGCCGCCCTCGACCAGAGCGGTGGCAGCACTCCCAAGGCCTTGAAGCTCTACGGGATCCCCGAGGACAGTTGGTCCGGAGAGGACCAGATGTTCGACCTCGTCCACCAGATGCGGAGCCGGATCATCACGAGCCCCGCGTTCACCGGCGAGCGCATCCTGGCGGCCATCCTGTTCGAGAACACGATGGAGCGGGAGATCGAGGGGCGCCCCACGTCCGACTACCTGTGGAATGTGAAGGAGATCGTGCCCATCCTGAAGGTGGACGCGGGGCTGGCCGCGGAGAGCGACGGCGTGCGCTTGATGAAGCCCATCACGCGCCTGGACGAGCTACTGGACCGCGGGGAGAAGCACGGGATCTTCGGCACGAAGATGCGCTCGGTGATCAGCCAGGCGAACGAAAAGGGCATCGAGGCCATCGCCGATCAGCAGTTCGAGATCGGGCGCCACATCGTCTCGCGCGGCTTCGTTCCCATCCTGGAGCCCGAGGTGGACATCCACTGCCCCGCCAAGGCGGATGCCGAGCGAATCCTGGAAGCGGCGATCGTGCGCCGTCTCGACGAGCTTCCGGCGGGCGACCTCGTCATGCTCAAGCTCACCCTGCCCGAGCAGGACAACCTCTACCGGGCCTGCATCGAGCACCCGAACGTCCTGCGTGTGGTGGCGCTTTCAGGCGGCTACAGCCGAGACGAGGCCAACGAGCGCCTTGCCCGCCAGCACGCCATGGTCGCCAGCTTCTCGAGGGCGCTGAGCGAGGGACTCTCGGCCGATCAGTCCGACGAGGACTTCAACCAGATGCTCGACCAGGCCATCCAGAGCATCTTCGAGGCCTCGAAGACCTGACCCGCTCGCGGGCATGCGGGATGTGTTGATTCTGGAGTTCGTGGAGGTTGGCCCCGACCGGCGCATGGCCCGGGTTGCCCTTCTTCCTCTGTCTGCCGCACGGCGCAGGGTGGCTGGACCGTCCTGCGTCGGGCGGGTCTCGCTTCCTACGGAGCACTAGCTCGAGAGCCTTTCGATGACGTCGTAGAGTTGGCTCAGCTCCTTGGCCATGCCGGTCATGAGCAGCACGAGGAGCACGAGGGCCAGGAGCCCCACCGTGAGCGCCACCTTCAGCCAGTAAAGTTCCAACGGTCGCATGGTGCCTCAAGCTAACGCGGCAAACGATCGAGAACACGCATCACTGGGCGCGGCGCAACACGCGTCGGGGTGCCATCCCTCGCGGTGATGGCGCCAGGCACCGGCTCCGCGGACCGTCAGTAGGAGTGGGTCCCCAGCACGACCTCGTAGCCCAGCTCCCGCTCCAGCAGAACCTCCAGCTCTTCGAAGTCGATGGGGCACGCGGCCGTCTCCATGGCCAGCTTCATGCACGTGCCCAGATGAATGACGTCGATGGGCCGCTCCAGGTTATTGGCCACCTCTCTGAGGAGCTTGACGCGGGGAACGGTGAGACCCGGACAGTCCCCGCAGTCCGTCATCCCGACCAGGTGGATCTCGTCGTTCGCGTACCGGGCGAACTCCCCCTCGCGTGCCTCCATCGCCTTGTGGCATTTGGCGCAGGCGATGCAGGAGTGGTCCTGAATCCTCTTGCAGTAGAGGATGGCGATGTTGGCCATGAACGTCCTCCTTTCTCCAGGACAGAGACCTCAGGCCCGGGGTCGGCCTCCTACGACTCGGTGACGAGCTTGCCCAACTCCCGCTCCAGGACCGGCTTGGAGACCATCCCCACCATCTCGAAGAGGGGCTTGCCGTCCTGGAAGAAGACGAGGGTCGGGATGGAGCGGATCCCGAAATCGCCGCCCAGGCCCGGAGCCTCGTCCACGTTCACCTTCATGACCCGCACGCCGCGGTCGGCCCACTCCAGGGCGATCTCGCCGAGGATGGGCGCCATCATCTTGCACGGTGCGCACCACGGAGCCCAGAAGTCCACCACGGTGATGCCGGGCTCCTTGATGAGTTGTCCGAAGTCGTCATCGCAGGCGTGGAGTATCGGGGGCTCCACGGCGGGTTTTCGGCGGAAGAACATGAGGAGCTCGTGATCGGTTTGAGTGCCGCTCGATGCGCTCGGAATATAGCCATTGACGAGGGGCGAGCCGACCGCCGGGCCTGGTCTTCAATCTCGGTGGGAACCGAGGTTTGCGGATCCACCGGTCCAGAGGACCCTCCCATGTCCGTTCCCGACCTCGACCAGATACGGCGCGCCATCGACGCCCGGTTCGACGTTTGAGGCGGGATCCCCGTCAGGCCGTGTGAGGCCGCTCCAACAGTCCGTGGCGGTCGATGATGCGGTTCAGCCGGGGTCGGGAGATACCCAGGAGACGGGCGGCCTTGCTCTTGTTGCCCTCCGTCCGGTCGAGGATGTCGCGGACGTGATGTCGCTCGACGGCCGCAAGTCGCAGCTCGTCCGGGAGGGAGCGGGTGGCCTCCCCCGGCGCGGTCAGGGCAAGGTCCTCAATGGCCAGGACGCCACCTCGTGCCATGAGAGCGGCTCGCGTCACGGCGTTCTCCATCTCCCTGACGTTGCCCGGCCAGGTGTGATGGACGAGCTCGGCCATGACCGCATCGGGGATGGTGGGCAGGCCCTCGCCCATCTCGGCGCATGCTCGCTTCAGCATGTGATACGCAAGCGCGGGAATGTCCCCGCGCCGCTCCCGTAGGGGTGGAACGGTGATCTCGATGACACGAAGGCGGAAGAGCAGGTCCTCGCGAAACAGCCCTTCCTCGGTACGCCGCGCGAGGTCCGCGTTGGTCGCGGCGACGATGCGGCACCGCGAGAAGCGAGGCTTCTCTCCGCCCACCGGATAGAACTCCCCCTCCTGTAGGACCCTCAGGAGCTTGGCCTGGAACATCAGACTCGTGTCTCCGACCTCGTCCAGAAAGAGCGTTCCCCCACCGGCGATCTCGAAACGACCTTTCCGCTCGAAGGTCGCTCCCGTGAAGGCCCCCTTGACGTGTCCGAAGAGCTCTGACTCCAGGAGCGTCTCGGGAACCGCCGCGCAGTTCACGGGCACGAAGGGCTGGTCGGCGGTGGGAGAGTTCTCGTGGATCGCCCGGGCTACGAGCTCCTTGCCCGTCCCCGTTTCGCCGCAGACGAGGACAGGCGCACGCGAGCGGGCCACCGTGCCGATGAGCTTGTAGATCTCCCTCATGCGCCTGTCGTGTCCTACGATGACGGTGGACGCAGTCTTGGCCGGCGTGGCATCCTCGGGACCTCCGGACGACTTCCGTTGCACGAGCCGATCACGGAGGCAGCGCTCGACCACAGCGTCCAGCTCGTCCAGGTCCAGAGGCTTTACGAGGTAGTCGTACGCACCGCCCTTCATGGCATCGATGGCCGTCTGCACGTCGTCGTAGGCGGTCACGAGAATGACATCGACGTCGGGGCTGAACTCC
This sequence comes from uncultured Gemmatimonadales bacterium, assembly GCA_963751265.1. Taxonomy (GTDB): domain Bacteria; phylum Gemmatimonadota; class Gemmatimonadetes; order Longimicrobiales; family Gaopeijiaceae; genus SZUA-318. The sequence continues at coordinate 102,786 of CAVVTU010000031.1, forward strand.
CGGATCCGATCGAGGACCTCGAACCCGGTGAGGCCGGGCATCTTGATGTCCGAGAGGACTAGATCCGGGGAGAAGCTCGCCAGGCAGGATAGACCCTCTTCACCACTCGCGGCTGTGCGCAGAGCGTGTCCACAATGGGTCAGGTGCCGCTCCAGCGTCCTTCTGTGAGATACGTCATCCTCGATGACTAGGATGCGGTTCGACATGGGCATTCCTGGGGGGGAGTGCGGGGTTGTCCGGCAGATCGATGTCCGACCGATGAAGGGGCAACTCCATGACGAATGATGCCCCGGTCGGCTCGTCCGAGGGCATCGCGAGAGAAAGGGTTCCACCATGGGCGGTCACGGTCTCGAGGGCAGTGGCCAGCCCAACCCCGGTCCCGTCGGGTTTGGTGGTATAGAACGGCTCGAAGATGCGGTCCCGAAGGTGGCTCGGAATCCCGGGGCCTGTGTCGTTGATCTCGATTCGCATCCACCCTCGGCCTTCTTCGTCCCGACGGGTCCTGGAGACGACCCGGATGTCGCCGTCGTGTCCGACGGACTCCGCCGCGTTCATGAAGAGGTTGAGGAGTACGCTTTGCATGCTCTCGGGGTCGATGCAGACGTCGTCGCAGTCGGCGAGCATATCCAGGTAGAACGATATGCGCCGCCGGGACAGCTCCCCCCCCAGGGTAGACGCCGCGCGCCGGAGAGACTCGTGTAGGTGGCCAGGAACGGGGCGTCGCTCTGGGGCTCGTCCTACCAGGAGCACCGAGGTAGCCACGCGGTCGAGGCGCTCGATTTCATGAAGACAGATTTCGGTGACTTCTCCAACATCCGTCGGAATACGGCCCTCGTCGAGCTCGCGAGCCAGGCTCTGCAGATTGAGCCTGATCGAGCTCAGTGGGTTACGGATCTCATGGGCGAGGTGGGTGGCCAGTTGGCCCACCATGGCCATCCTGGCGCCCTGCTCCACACCCCGCATCATGCGCTCCACCCGATCCACCATGGCGCCGGTTGCCAGGGAGAGACGACCGACCTCGCCTTCCGCTCGGGCGGGAAGCCAAGGAGCGAGCTCACCGTCACCGATGAGGTTGGTCGCTTCCGTAAGATCTTCGAGACTTCTCACGATGGGCCGCACCAGCATCGACAGGGCCGCACCCGTGATGAGGACCACCAGCACCACAAACCAGAGGTAGGCCCACCGGAGCCGGCCCCACAGCCCCGACAGCTCCTGCAGGGACCCCAAGCCCACCAGGGCCCACCGTGGGTTGGAGAGCACGGTGTATGACGCGACCCATGGCGTGCCCCCGACGGTCACACGTCGGCCCGCGGATCCTGCCTGCCCGATGCCGAGGGCAATCTCGAGGGCTAGATCGGTTTCGGCGACCGAGGCCGTGTCGTCTCCTGCGATCACCGCGACCCGCGGGCCGTCCCGGTCCACCAAGAACGCGCGCGTGATCGCGGTGGTCGTCCCGACCGGCGGCTGCCAGGACTCCGCCTGCTTGTTCGACCAGGACACCATTTGTTCGATGTCGACACGGTGGTCCAGGGTCCGGGCCATACGTTCGAGGTCCGTCTGGGCGCGCGCGCTGCCCACCTCTTCGATGAGGCGTGCGGACACGACGTATCCCAGCGCTCCGGTGACCAGGAGCGGAAGGAGGCCGAGAAGGCCGAATGCGGCAAGTATTCTGGCTCGGAAACCCATCGGGAGAGGCCTCCGGGGTGTGGGTGCTTCGGAGTGTGTACCCGGCGATCACTCTAGATGGCAGCTCTCAATGCGGGATCAATTCAGTCACAGTCCTACCTCAACCATCGCCCGATTCGGACGTCCCTGGTCTTGATCAGACCCAGCAGGCGTCGAGTATCCGCACCTTCTTCCGTATCCAGGAACCGACCCCTGAAAGCAACACCCTTGTGGTTCGCCGAGCGTCGGTCGTACTTTGGAAATGCCCTTTCCCGGGGGGGGTTCGTGGCCGCTGTCCTGTCCCAACGCGCTTCTGGCGAGTTGTCAACAGATCTTCAATTCGGTCACGGCGCATGTATGAGGCACGATTCCTAGGAGGGGCTTCTCTTCGGCTGGACGACACGCCGGTCGCGGGCCCCGCCGCGCATCGCCACCCCTTGGCGCTTCTGGCCATCCTCGCCGCGCACCCCGTGGCAGAGGTGACTCGCGACAAGCTGATCGCCTTCCTCTGGCCGGAGCGGGACGCGAGCCACGGGCGTCACCTCCTCTCCGAGGCGCTGTATGTGCTCCGCAACGCTGCAGGGCGCGAAGCCATCCAGGCTGTGGGAAACGGTCTGGCCCTGAATGAGGATCTGCTTTGGACCGACGTCCGTGCGTTCAGCGAAGCTCGGCGGGCGGGGGACCATCTCTCGGCGGTAGAGGTCTACGGAGGCCCATTCCTCGACGGTTTCCACGTTCGGGACGGCGGGGAGTTCGAACTGTGGATGGACGCGCGCCGGACCCATCTGGCGGTGCAGTACACCGAGTCGTTGGACGCATTGGCCGACGACGCCAAGGCATCGGGAAGTGAGCTGGAGGCGGTGCATTGGCTTCGCCTGAGGTTGGCCCACGATCCCTTCAGCGGCTCGTCCACCCGCAGACTCATGACGACCCTGGTTCAAGCGGGCGACCGGGCCGAGGCGATTCGTGTGGGAAGGGAGTACGAGAGTCGCCTGCGGGACGAGCTGGACCTCCCACCGGCCGAGGAGATCCTGCGGCTGCGAACCCGCCTCGAAGGACCTCGGTGGATCAGCCCGACCCGTTGGTTCCCTCGAGCGGAGCCCAAGCCCAGACCCCAGCGTTCGGGATGGAGCACGGGGTCACTCAGGGAGCGCCGGCGTAACCCACGAGCCACGCCCACATCCACGGTGGACGGGTTCGACGCGTCCTCCGCGCCTGTGGTGGAAAGTGGGGTCGCTGCGCCCAGGCGTCTTGGGATCGGAGGATGGCTGAAGGTGCTCGGTGTCGGGCTGGGCCCGTTGCTGATGGTCGGGGCCGTGGCCATCGTGGCGGCGGCGTACGCCCTTTGGCCGACGCACGCTTCTCCTGAGAATGGGGGCGGCGCGTACCGCGTCGTCGTCCTGCCATTCTCCGCCTGCTGCAGCCAGGCGCTCACCACGGAGGCAGAGCGGGTGGCGGTGACACTGGCCGACACGCTGACGCGGATCCCGGGCCATGCACCGCTCGACCCGAGCCGGGTGCTTACGGCCTGGCGGGATCGACATCCCTCTTGGGAAAACTCCGCGGAGATGGAGCGCTTTGCCGCCGGTTTCGGTGCCGAGCGTTACGTGACGGGCTCCCTCATCCAGTTGGGGGAGTCGGAGGTGAGGGTGAACCTCACGCTTCGGGAGGTTGGACAGACCCCAGCGCTGTACACGCGGCACGGATCCGGCACGCTCGAGGGCGTTCGGCCGCTGATCGAGAACCTGGCCGGTGGCCTCGCCGAGTACCTTCGAGGAGAGGCGGTCGGAAGGGGCTTCGCCGGTTCGGACGCTCCTCTCCCCGCCAAGCCGCACCTTCCCCGCGCAGCCTCAAACCCCACCCCCTGACGCCCCGTCCCACCTGTAACGATCCGGCCCCCATGGGTGTCACGTTTCGTTACAAATCCGGCCATCCGGCCCGATTCCGAGATTCGCACAACCCATTGACCTGATAGTACTTACAAGTTCTGGACCTCCTTGGCACGCCCGTTGAAGCAGTTCTCGGCGGGAGCTCGTCATGCCGGAGTGCACCCTGCACTCCACACACAAGCGGCTTCGGCCGAAGGAGGACGGACGATGAAAGAGTTTTGGATCAAGCTATGGGAGGACGAGTCGGGACAGGGTCTGGTCGAATACGTCCTGATCATCGCCCTCGTAGCGATCGGGTTGATCGCGGTCATGCTCCTCTTCCGGGACTCGATTGGCGACATCTTCACCGCCATCAAGGGCCGGCTGGACGCCGCGCCGGCTGACGCATACGGGACGACTGCGTAATCGGAAGCCGCGTATGGAGTGGACCGGACGCCCCCGGTGGCGTCCGGTCCACGGCTTCCACCGCCTTCCGGAGAATCCACCGTGTCCATTCCCGCCTCATCGATGTTCGTGTCCTTCGTGTTCGTCGCCTTCATGTGCGCTGCCATATGGAGCGACGCGACCGAGGGCCGACTTCCCAACCGTCTGACGGTCACCGCCCTTCTCGCGGGACTCGCGATACGGTTGATGTTGGGCCCGGAGGCGGTGTTGCTCGGCACGGCAGGGATTCTGTTGGGTGTCCTCTTGACACTTCCCCTCCTCGCCCTGGGTGCCATAGGCGGGGGTGATGTGAAGCTGGTGGCGGCCGCGGGTGCCTTTCTCGGGCCCAGGGAGCTCGTTTGGGCGCTCCTTCTGGGAGCGGCTCTCGGCCTCCTGTTGGTCGTGGAGGAAATCGCCCGCCGCAGGGTGGTCCTTCCGGTGCTGTACCGATCCAAGGACCTGCTCCTCTACCTGGTCACCCTGGGAAGGAAGGGGCAGCGGCCCCTCCCCAGCGGTACCGGTGCCGTCTCCGTGCCCTACGGCGTCGCGATCGCGGCTGGCGCCGTAGCGGCCTGGTTCGTCCCGCTGTCCGAGGTGCTCCGATGAGGACGCTCGACCGCGGGACGCGACCGCTGAGCCAATGGCGATCTCGCTCGGGCCAGGCCCTTGTCGAGTTCGCACTCGTCGTGCCCCTCCTCCTCATCCTCATCCTGGGGATCGTGGAGTTCGGGCGGGCCTGGAACGTCTATCAGGTCATCACCGACGCCGCGAGGGAAGCGGCGCGCAGCGCTGTGGTCGACAATCCGGTCATGACCGAGGACTCCGTCTTCGCCGTCGTGCGATTCAGGCTCGCTCAAGCCGGCCTGGATCCCGATGACGCGGTCACGGATGTGGTGGGATGGCGGGCGGGGACCGGCTCACCGGCTACGGTATCCATCAGCTACCCGTACGACTTCGTCTTCCTGCGGCCCTTCACCGGGTGGATGGGCGCCGATGGCCTGGTGACGCTGAAGACCACGTTTTCCATGCGCAACGAATAGACCGGAGGTGGCGGCATGCGATGGAATCGCAGAACGACGATAGGAATCCTGGCGATGCTCTCGGGAACGATCGCCGGGTATGCTGCCCTCCTCTACTTGCGGGAGCGGCCCATCAAGCTCGCCTCCGCCCATACTCCGATGGCGACCACGCAGGTCGTCGCCGCCGCTCGAGAGCTGCAGGCCGGGTCCATGATCGGACCCGACGACGTGAAGCTCTTGAACTGGCCGTCGAAGGACCTGCCAGAGGGCTACACCGGAAGCGAGGAGACGATCGTGGGACGGGGGCTGATCCGATCCGTCAGCTTCAACGAACCGATCCTCGAAGCCAAGCTTGCCGGCCCAGGAGCCGGCGTGGGCCTCTCGGTGACCATTCCCGAGGGAATGAGGGCCATGTCGGTCAAGGTGGACGAGGTCATCGGTGTAGCCGGATTCGTGCTGCCCGGCACACGGGTGGACGTGATCTCCGTGATCTCGCCCGTGGGCAGCACGGCGCGTAATCCGGTCAGCCGCGTGATCCTCCAGAACGTGCCGACGCTCGCGGCCGGACAGACCACCACGACCGACGAGGAGGGCAAGCCCCTCACCGCGACGGTCATCACCCTGATGGTCGTTCCCGGAGATGCCGAGAAGCTGGCGTTGGCCGCCAGCCAGGGACGGATCCAACTCGCCCTGCGCAACACCCTGGACCAGCAAGAGGTCGAGACCAACGGCGCTCGCGTCGCCTCCCTCCTCACCGGTCCCGCTCCGGTCCGCCGGGGCCGCCCCGCCTCCGCCACCCCCCCCAAGCTGACCGACACCGACCGCTCGATCATCGAGGTCTACAGGGGCGGAGTGCGGACACTGATCAAGTACTGAACGGAGGCAAAGGATCGTCATGAATATGCAACGAGCGAACCCCTCGGTCGTGTCGCGCGCCTGGCGCGTGACTCGACACACTTTCGGCGGGTTGGCTCTGGCCCTTCTTGTCCCCGTTGCGGCCGGTGCCCAGCAGGTTTTGACCCAACCCGAACAGGTGGTGACCATCATCCGTGGGACCTCGGCCCTGCTGCAGCTCGCGGGCCGACTGGAACGGGTTTCCATCGCCGATCCCGAGGTCGCGGAGGCCGTGGTCGTCACGCCTCAGGAGGTCCTCATCAACGGTGTGGCCGTCGGTACCACCAGCCTCATGGTCTGGCGAGCCGACGACCGGCCGCGCCTGTACAACGTCGAGGTCGTCACCGACCTGGTGGCGCTGGATCGTCAGCTCAAGGCTCTCTATCCCGAAGATTCCATCACGGTTTCGACCGTCGGGGGCAACATGGTGGTGCTGGCCGGGACGGTCGGGAGCGCGGCGGTGGTGCGCGGCGCCGCGGAGGTCGCGGGGGCCACCGGAGCTACGGTGGTGAACAACCTCCGCATCCCCGCAGCCGCCCAGATCCTCCTCCACGTCCGGTTTGCCGAGGTCAACAGAAGCGCCGTTTCGAGCCTGGGTACGAGCCTCTTCGCTACGAATCCCCAACGGACGGTGGGCGTCGAAAACTCCGACACCTCGGTCATCGAGACGCTCTCCGAGGGAATCGTGCGCCTCCTGCTCGTCGGGGGAGATTCACGGCTCGAGGCGATTATCAAAGCCCTCAGGGGACGGGGCGATTATCGGAGCCTCGCCGAACCCAACCTCATCGCGGTGGACGGAAAGGAAGCGACCTTCCTGGCCGGCGGCGAGTTCCCGTTCCCGATCGTCCAGGGAGGACAGTCCAACGCGGTGACCATCATGTGGAAGGAGTTCGGCGTTCGCCTCAACTTCACGCCCACGGTGACGGACGCCGGCAACATCCGGCTCAAAGTGGCTCCCGAGGTCTCCTCGCTGGATTTCTCGAACGGCCTCACGCTTTCCGGCTTCCAGATTCCCAGCCTCCTGACCCGCCGGGCCACGACGGAGGTCGAGCTCAAGCCCGGCCAGCACCTCGCCATCGCCGGTCTGTTGGACAACTCGATCCTGAAGAACGTCGACAAGATCCCGATCCTCGGGGACATCCCGATCCTGGGCATGCTCTTCCAGTCTCGGGACATCCGCCAGAATCGCACCGAGCTCCTGGTGATCGTGACGCCGTACTTGGTGAACCCGACGGACGAGGCTCCGCCCGTACCCACCGGTGAGCCGGGATCGTGGCGGTGGAGCCGAGGCATGCACCCGGACACCACCCGAGGCCCCGGAGGCTGAGAGGTATCCTATGGATCTCAACGCACGCCAGACCGGATCGATGACCGATCGTCGGGGAGCCACCCTCGTCGTCACGGTCGTCCTGCTCCTGGGCGTGATGGCCGTGCTCGCCCTGGCCATCGACCTGGGCATGCTGTTCACGGCTCGCGCCGAGGCACAGCGGGCCGCCGACGCGGCTGCATTGGCGGCGGCCAGCGCCTTTCAGGAAGTCGACGCGGACCTCGCGGAGGCCCCGGCGCGGACCCGGGCCGTCGAGTTCGCCGAAAAGAACCACATACGGGGCGCGTCGATCACCGAGGACGAGGTGACGGTGGAGGTGAAGAAGGACCAGAGGCTGGTGAGGGTGTGGGTCCGTCGCGACAGCCTGCCCACCTGGTTCGCCCGGCTCCTCGGGATTCCGTTCGCTTCAGTGGGCGCCATGGCGGCCGCCCAGGCCCAGGAGGGGGGCTCGGCACGATGCCTCAAGCCCTTCGCCCTGCCCGACATCTGGCAGGATGCGGACGACGACACGGACCCTTTCAACCATCTCTGGGACGAGGGTGAGGAGTGGACCTTCGATGAGAGCGCAGGAGACTACTACAAGGCCTACTCCGGACCGGGTGGGGACAGCGACGAGACCGGGTATGGGTCGGCCTGGCGCGACGGTTTTGGGCCAATCGAAGCCGACTACGGCCGACAGATCCAGCTCAAGTACACGGATCCGGGGTCGGAATTCCAGATCGCGCCTTCGATGTTCCTCCCCTGGCGGCTCCCCTCCGACCCGGACATGCCCGATTGCACGTTGGGTGGAGGCACCGGGGGCTCGACGGGAGCGGCGGTATATCGGCGAAACATCTGTTCCTGCAATGCGTCTTCGGTGAAGCTCGGCGTTCCCTACGACATCGAGCCGGGAAACATGCTGGGCCCGACCCAGCAGGGGGTCAAGGAGCTCATCGATCAGGATCCGGACGCCAGATGGGACGACGGCGAGGGCGCCGTCGTCGGATCGAACGAGGCCAACTGGCTCGACAGCCCTCGGGTGGTAAGGGTCGCGATGTTCGACCCCACCGGCGACATCAAGAGCGGTATGCATTCCATCACCTTCAACAACTTCGGGCTCTTCTTCATCGAGGAGCAGCGCTCCATCAAGGACCCGGTGGTGGGGCGGTTCCTCTACTACGTGGACGGAGACGGAGCGGGCACGGGAGGCACTTCGGGCTCCCTCGTGCTCTTCATCCGCCTGGTGGAGTAAATCATGAACGATGCCCCCCTGAGGTTCGCCGTTCTTGCCGAGGATCTGGCCCTCGCCCGCCTTCTCCAGGAGGCGTTCGACGAGACGGAGGTCAAGGCGGAGCTCGCGCTGACGATCGAAGCCACATTCGAAGCGGGTGCGGATCAGCTCGCGAGTCTGAGATGGGCCGGGGCTCAGATCATCCTGGGACAGGTGGGCGGGGATCCTCCAGCCGTGGTGGACGCGCTCCGACGCGTGGCCACCGAGGCCCCCGGCACCATCGTCATGCTGGCCGGGCCGAACCTCCCTTCGGACGCGCTCCTGAAGGTGATGCGGGCCGGTGCCGTCGAGTACCTGCCCGGCCCGGTGACCCCGTCGGATGTCTCCGACGCGGTGAGGCGCGTGCTCAGAAGGCGGGCTGCCTGGGAGGGTGAAGGTCACCGCCAAGGGCACACGTACGCGATCTTCGGCGCCAAAGGCGGATCCGGGGTCACCACCTCCGCCGTGAACCTCGCCCTCGAGCTTCGTAGGCTGACCGGTGAGCCGACCCTTCTGTTGGACCTGGACCTCCTGGACGGAGGGGCCGAGGTCCAGCTGGATCTCCAGGCCCGCTATACCCTCGTCGACCTGATCGGGAGCTTCCACCGGCTCGATGAGGGACTCCTTCACTCATTCGTGCTCACACACTCGTCGGGCCTGGATGTCGTGGCGGCCCCACGTACGGCCCTGGAGGGGGAGAAGCTCACTCCCGAGGAGGTGGCGCAGCTCGTTCGCGTGCTCAGGGTCCACTACACGCGGGTCGTCATGGACGTCGGCAACGTCCTCACCTCGGTGGCGCTGTCCGCGTTGTCCGAAGCCGATCAGCTCGCCCTCGTGGTCACGCCCCACCTCGAATGTCTGCGGAACGCGAAGCGCGTCACCGCCGCGCTGGCCCAGAGAGCTTCGCGGCCGAAGCAGGACACGCACGTGGTATTGAACCGGCACGTCCCCGACCCACCCATCGCGATCGACGAGATCGAGCGGGCCCTGGGGTCTCCGGTCCGCACCATCTTGCCCCTGGATGACGCCATGATGCGCCGAAGCGCCTGCGGAGGCAGGCCTGCGGTGTTGGCGGGCTCGTCGAAGTACGGGAAACACATCCGGACCCTCGCCTTCGCCGTGGGTCAGCTCGAGGAGCCGACCGACGGCGCCGGTTTCGTCCGGAGTTGGCTCGGAGGCCTCCTCCACAGGAACGGCAACGGCAACGGCAAGAGCGCGCCGGCCGTACGACGTGTACGGACCCTCGCAGGCAGGTGAGATCATGGCCACACCGCTCGATTCACCCCTCGTCCATCGCCACGACAGCCCGCCGAGTGCGGCTCCACCCTCCCGGGCCAAGCGCCAGGTCGTTGTTTTCGAGCCCGGTCGGGAGCCCGCCGATCTGAGGAGCGCCGTACACCATCGACTCATGGAGCGCCTCAACCTCTCGCGGCTCGGCTCTCTCGATCGCGAACAGGCGGCGGACGCCATCCGTGAAGTGGTCGAGGAACTCCTGACGGAGGAGCAGCTCGCACTCAACTTCGATGAGCGTGAGGTGCTAACCGACCAGGTCCTGGACGACATCTTCGGTCTAGGTCCCCTGGAGCCTCTCATGCGGGACCCGGATGCGTCTGACGTACTCGTAAACACGTTCGACCAGGTGTTCGTCGAACGGCATGGGAAGCTCGAGAGGACGGACGTGCGCTTCCGCGACGACCGCCACCTCCTCCAGGTCATCGACCGCATCGTCTCCGGGGTCGGGCGCCGCATCGACGACTCGGTCCCCATGGTCGACGCACGCCTTCCGGACAACTCCCGGGTGAACGCCATCATTCCGCCGCTGGCAGTCGATGGCCCGCATCTGTCCATCCGGAAGTTCAAGCGCGACGCGCTCACCGGAGAGGATCTCCTGCGTGAGAACTCGTTGACCCCGCCCATGCTGGAGCTCCTCAAAGGCGTCGTGAAGGCCAGGCTCAATCTGCTCATCTCGGGCGGAACCGGAACGGGCAAGACGACCCTCCTCAACGTTCTCTCGTCGTTCATCCCCGCAGACGAGCGGATCATCACCGTCGAAGACTCGGCGGAGCTCCAGCTCCGCCAGCCGCACGTGGTGCGACTCGAGACCCGCCCTCCGAACATCGAGGGCGAGGGAGCCGTGGACCAACGCATGCTGGTCATCAACTGCCTCCGTATGCGCCCCGACCGGATCCTCGTGGGTGAGGTACGTGGCTCCGAGGCCGTAGACATGTTGCAGGCGATGAACACCGGGCACGACGGCTCGATCACCACGCTCCACGCCAACACCCCCCGGGATGCTCTCAGCCGCCTGGAGACGATGACCTCCATGGCGAACCTGAACCTCCCCGAACGCGCAATGCGCAACCAGATCGCCAGCGCGATCCAGGTGGTCATTCACCTCGCCCGACTCTCGGACGGGACCCGGAAGATCGTGAACATATCCGAGATCGTCGGCATGGAGACCGACGTGATCTCCATGCAGGACCTCTTCGTCTTCGAACGAATGGGGATCGAGGAGGACGGCACCGTTGTCGGTGAGTTCCACCCCACGGGGATACGGCCCCGATTCGCGGAGCGGCTGGAGCGCTACGGCGTCAGCCTCTCCGGGCTGCTGTTCGTGGACCCGCCCGAGAGCAAGAGAAAGGGAGGCGATCTCAGATGGTGAACATTCCACCCAACGAGCTCCTGCTCGCCGTGGCCGCTTTCGTTGCCGTGGCGTTCGGCACGATCGCCCTGTTCCTCATGTGGGACGGCCTTCTGGATTGGCGTCGCCGTCGAGGCCTGCGTGCAAGGTTGGACGCCGACGAGAAGCGCTCGGCGAGCGTCGCCGAATCTCGCACCGGCTCCCTCCTCAAGCCCCGCGACGGTGAGTACGCCTCGAGGCTCGACGAAATCCTGGCGGGCCTTCCCCACATGGGAGACCTCTCTCTCGCCCTGGAGCGCGGTCGGGTCGGGTGGACGCCGGGAATGTTCCTGCTGCTGACCCTCGGACTCGGTGTCGCATTTGCGTTCCTGGGCTGGGCCCTCGGACGCGGATGGCTGGGCGGCATTGCCGGTATGCTGGCCGGGGGCAGTCTGCCATGGCTGTGGGTGTCGAGGCGGAGGGCCGCCCGCCTCGGACGCTTCGAAGAGGAGTTTCCCGAAGCTGTCGATCTCCTGGCGCGAGCCACGAGGGCCGGACACCCCTTCTCGTCGGGAATCGGCATGGTAGGTACGGAAGGCCCGAAGGTCGTGGCGGAGGAGTTCCGTCGGGTCTCGGAAGAGCACCGATACGGGATGTCCATCGAGGACGCCCTGTGGGGCATGGCCGACCGCGTGGAGCTCATGGACGTGCGGATCTTCACGACCGCCGTGCTCATCCAGCGCGAGGTAGGCGGCAACCTCGCGGAGATCCTGGACAAGATCGGGGAGACCATCCGGGCGCGTTTCGCCATTCGGAGACAGCTCCGGGTCTACACGGCCCAGGGCCGGATGAGTGGGTATGTGCTGGCGGGGCTCCCCGTGGTGATGGCGGCGGCAATCTTCTTCCTGGATCGGGACTACGCCTCCATGCTCTGGGAGCACTGGCTGGGGCGGATTCTCGTGGTCTTTGCGGTCGTCATGCAGATCGTCGGCTACCTGTGGATCCGACGCATCGTGGACATCGAGATTTAGGGACACTGACATGCTCTACCTGGCCGTGGTGGCCGTGGCGCTTTCCGTCACCCTCGTGGTGGCCTTTTTCCTCGAGGTCGCTCCATCCCGCCCGAGGGGCGTGAGCCGGCGACTGGCGGAAATCGAGGTCCTGTCGGCGTCGGGCGGCGCGGTCGTGGAGCGTCGCCGCAGGCTCTCCCGGCGAGACGGGTTCCAGCGTCTCCTCGCCGACCTCGGAAACCGCATCCCCGCGTCCGCAGTGGACCAGGCGCCGTTGAGGCGGCTCCTTCGGCAGGCGGGATTCGACAGTGAGGGCGCCGTCGGGATCTTCTGGGGGAGTCGTCTTGGAGCCGCCCTGACCCTCGGTGCCATGGGGGGGTTCGCGGGCACGCTGGCCGGTGGCGGCGTGGGCATCCCCCTCCTCGCGGGCGGCTACTGTGGAGCGATCGGTTGGGTCCTGCCTGGCATCTGGGTCCGCCATCAACGGGCTCGGCGCCAGAAGGAGATCAACTCCGCCCTGGCCGACGCGCTGGACTTCCTCGTGGTGTGCGTCGAGGCAGGACTGGGACTCAATCAGGCCCTGGTGCGCGTCGCCCAGGAGGTCGGCGGCATGAGCCGTGAGCTGGGTAAGGAGTTGGCGTTCACGAATCTTCAGATTCGTGCGGGAACCGCCCGCCCCGAGGCCCTACAGGACCTGGCTGAGCGGACGGGAATCCCGGCCATGCAGGGTCTGGTGACGACGCTGATCCAGACCGACCGGTTCGGAACCTCGGTAGCGCGTTCTCTGAGGGTGCACGCAGACACCCTCCGTCAGAAGCGCCGCCAGGCGGCGGAGGAAGCCGCGGCCAAGACCACCATCAAGATGGTCTTTCCCCTGGTGCTGTGCATCTTCCCCGCGCTCTTTGTCGTCCTTCTCGCTCCCGGGCTCATCCGAATCGCCCAGGCCCTTGGAGAATTCTGATGCGCGCCCTGACCGTGCGTAACAAGACCCGAGGACGGCTCCTCGGAGAGCAGATCCACCTCGCGGACACGTTCGTGAACAGGCTGAGGGGGCTCGTGGGGTCCCGCCGGCTCAGACGAGGCGCGGGGCTTCTGCTGAGCCCTTGCCGGGCCGTCCATACGCTCGGCTGCATTCATGCTCTGGACGTCATCTTCATCGATCGCAGAGGAAGCGTGGTCGCCGTGTACCCGAACCTCCGGCCCATGCGCGTGACCCGGTGGGTGAACGGGGCCGAATATGCTCTCGAGCTCCCAGCCGGCACGATCTCATCCACCGGCACCCAGGTGCGGGATCGCCTCGCGTGGATCCCGTCACCTGACCCCTGCAACGAGACCGGTGCACCACCTCCGGACTTCGGAGGGCGCACCGGCGCACCCCGACCCGGGCAGTGGCGCACCACCATGACGCATCGCCATTGGACGGAGGTGAACGATCATGATCGGCGCAACTAGCTGGCGACCTCGTCCAAACGCTGGTCCAGGACCGGCGTCGACACTGGCTCCTCCTCCACCGAGGAACCTGGACGACGTGGGCATCCCCGTGGACAGCCTCACAGACCTGATCCTCAAGGCGCTACACCAGAGGGGCACGCTCACCGCGTACGACCTCTCCACGAGAATCGGGCTCTCCTATTTGGTCATCGACGACCTGGTGGGCCACCTCCGTCAGCACCAATGGGTAGAAGTGCGGGGCTCGGAGGGGAATGGCCGCTCAGGATACCTCCTGGGGCTGAGCCAGAAAGGGAGGGAGCGAGTCCGCGAGGCGATTGCCCGCTCCTCCTACGTGGGTCCCGCCCCGATTTCGCTCGCCGAGCTCTGCGCGACGATCGAGCGTCAGTCCATCCACGGGGTGCGGGTCACTCCAGGGCGCGTTCGTTCCGCACTGGCGGATCTCACCCTCCCGGAGGACGCGTTGAAGTCCCTGGGGCCGGCCCTGAACTCCGGCCGTTCGTTCTTTCTCTTCGGGGCTCCGGGCAACGGCAAGACCGCGGTGGCCGCCCGGCTTGGCCGGATGCTCGGGGAACCCATCTACATCCCGCATGCCGTCGAAGTGGACGGAGAGGTCATTACGGTATACGACGCGGCACATCACCGGCGGGCGACCCCAGCGGACGCCCCCGAAGACGAGGGTGGAGGTCTTGCCTTCGACCATCGCTACGTGTGTGTCGAACGCCCCGTGATGGTCACCAGCGGCGAGCTCCAACTGGAGGACCTCGATCTCCGCTTCGACCCCGTCAGTCGTGTCTATCGTGCCCCCGCGCAGCTGAAGGCCATGGGAGGAGCACTCGTACTCGACGACTTCGGGCGGCAGCGGGCCACGCCGACGGAGATCCTCAGCCGATGGATCCTCCCCCTCGAGTACGAGGTGGACTATCTCACGCTGCACACGGGATTCAAGTTCCAGGTCCCCTTCGACTGTCTGCTCGCGTTCGCCAGCAACGAGGATCCCGAGGGCCTCGTCGACGAGGCGTTCCTCAGGCGGATTCAGTACAAGATCCAGCTCGGGGATCCGGATCGTGACGCTTACGAGGAGATCTTCTCCCGCGAAGCCGCGCGGCACGGGCTCCCCCACGAGCCGACCGCCGTGGATTGGATCTACGCGACCTATTACGAAGGCAGGGGCATCCAGCCACGGGGCTGCCATCCTCGCGACCTTCTCAGGCTCGTGCAGGACCTGGCTCGGTACGAGGGACGGCAGGGGCGCCTGGACACGGACTCCCTGAGGTTCGCCTGCAACACGTACTTCGCCGGTCGCCGGGCGATGGAAGACAACGGCAAGGAGGTCTGGACATGAATAGCGGCGGACCGCCCCCCGAAAACCTCACGACCCTCGAGGAATGGGTGATCGTGAACGTCGAGGGCCTCCAGCGTTCCCTGGCGCGCACGCGCATGACCCTGGTGGCCGTCTCCTTGGTGCTGCTGGCGTGGATCCTCGGGCCGCCGATGGTGCGGAAGGCGCGTGAGGCGGGGATGCTCCCGAACCGCGCCGAGGCCCGACAGGTGCGAGCCCGACAGTTCGTCCTGACCGACGGCGAGAACCGCGTCCGGGGGACCTGGGGCGTGGACGAATCCGGTGTGACCCGGCTGCTCCTTCGGGATGACGCGGGTGTCGCACGGGTGCGTATCTCGGTCCTCGAGACAGGCTCGCCCGGGATGGCGTTCACGGACGAGTTCGGACACAACCGGGTGGTGTTGGGCCTGCTTCCCGACCGGAGCAGCTCCCTGGTGTTCGCCGATCCGTCAGGAACCACCCGGGCCGTGCTCGGCATCGCTCCTCAACGGGGGGCCACGCTGGTGTTCGCGGATCCATCCGGAGCGACCCGTGCGGGCCTGGGGGTGGATACGCAGGGCCGACCCACGTTCCTCATTGCCGATGCGGATGCCGAGGCGGAGGCTGTGGAAACCGGCACAACAGGAGGCGGCTGAGGCCCCTGGTCGTCGTCACCGCCCGCGAGGCCGACAACGAGTGCCTTCTGGGCTGTCTGGTGATGGAGGACACTGGCTCATCCTCCTGCGCGGCGTGACGCTGAGGGCTTCGGCGCATCTGCGGTGGCACGAATCGCCGTCACGATGTTGGTTCATTTCATACACTTGGGTCGGCCCTGCCCTTCGCCTCAGCGGGAGGGTGAGGGACCCGGCGCCCGGAGTGTGCGCCGGGTTCGGCGCCGGGCGGCGGGCAGGGCCATGACCTCATCGAGTCCGTCCCGCGGGCCGCCTGAGCGTGGGACACCCTACCGTGCTCCTCACCCCGACGGGGCGGTTGGCGGCTCAGCGCATGGGTAGGCGGAGGCCCGCCAGGACGCCTGCGTGATCTGAGTACCAGAGTCCATGAGTGGACGTCCGGTCGGCAAGCCGGGTCCCCAGGATGTCGAAGCTCATGGAGCCGCTGACTTTGCCGCTCCGCGACCTGTTCCGAGCGTCCTTCACCAGCACGAAGTCGATGCGCTGGTCCAGTTCGGCCGGGTAAGGATCGCGCAGGTCCACATCGTGGCAGCAGGTGAGTCCCCGGTCGTGGGCAGGGCCACCGGCCTGCACCCAGGTGTCGGTGAAGCCGGCGTTCAGGAGCGACTGGTAGGTGGGTGTCCACTGCGGATCGCCGGGGCCGCCGGCGGCGTCGGAGTTGAAGTCGCCCGCGAGGATGGTCACGCCGTCGAGACCGGCGGCCACGCTGTTCGCCAGCTCCGCCGCCTGGGCGGTCTGCACGGCAACCGCTCCCTGGGTTTCCAGGTGCGTCGCGATGACGTGGTAAGGCACGCCGTTGCGATCCACGTCCAGGCGGGTCCACCCGCGTCTCACGGTAATGTCAGCGGTGAGCGGAATGGTCGCGGCGTAGGTGCCTTCGGTGACGTTCGTGACCTTGACGTCCGTGCGCCTGAGGACCGCGATCCGGTCGGTTACGACTACGACCTTCTTGATCTGGCCTGTGGTGAAGTCGATGTCCACGGGCAGCGTCACCGAGGTCAGCTTGTTCTCCATCGCCAGCTCGTAGGGGAGGCCGCGGGCCTGGATCGCAGCCAGGAGGGACGCCAACAGGTCCGCCCCGTCCAGGACCTGAGCGGTGGTGGCGTCGACGACCGCCATCTGGAAGACCTCCTCCAGGGACACCACGTGGGACCGGTGCGCCGCGATCTGGTCGGCGATGGCGGCCATGCGTTCGGGCACGTAGCTGTCCGTCACTTGCGCCCAGAACGTGTTCGTGGTGGCCAGGAGCAGGGGAATGTCGGAGAGGTCGATGGTGAAGAGGGGTCCGGTGTCGCCGCCGAGGTAGGCGTTCTGGCTGTATACCAGGAACGGGCCGACGTCGAATCGGGGTGATCCGACGACGTCCATCCCGGGCGCGTCGTCGAGCACCGGGGTCACCGGGCGCGTGACGTCGTTGCATCCGCCGAGGACAGCCAGCAGGAGCGTGATAGCCGCGGCGCGTGCGAACGGAGGGATGTGCCTTGACATGATGCGTCTCCGTTGAGGTTGATCGCACCCTCCGTGGAGGGCTGAATCGAACCTGGCCGGAAACGCGAATGCGTTGCCTACGTGCGCCTACGTAAGAGGCCCCCGGTGATGACGTAGTGGGAGGACGGGGTCGGACCTGCGGCGGACGAGGAGAGCGGGAGTCGGACGGTCCCGGTCCCCAAGCGTAGCGACACTGTACGGCAGCGCCCACTCGGCCTGGGGCACCGCCACCCTGAGCTCGGCGACTCAAGAGCTAGAAATAGCGAGCCACGTTCCCCAGGGTGATCGTCTGACTTTGTGTAAAGGTGCTGGAGGAAGGGTATTGGGGTCGGACGTAACGTGTGGCTCCGATCCCCGTCCCCATTTCGAATTGGTACCGTCGATTGTATCGGCAGCCCATCCTCAAGTTGAACTCCCCGCTCCACTCCCCCGAGCCCGTGCGGTCGGGGGTGGACTGACGCCATGTCCCATCGGGTGCGAATGTCACCACCGCAGGGTCACGCCCTCCCCCGAGCCGCGACCAAGTACCGCGCTTGATCCTGACCTTTGAAGCACCGGGGTAGTTCAGCCAAATCGAGATGGGATCCGCCCCTCCCGTTCCCGGATTCCGCCGCGCCTTCACCGTGATTGTGCAGCCTGCGGCCGCCGAATCCGTCGTCGGAGCGGTGACACTCCGGCCGACTCCGGCTCCACTGAGGACGGGAACCGCCAGCGCCATTCCAAGCCATAGCACCGGACGCCTCATCGGTACCTCCCTTCGGTAGGTCTGCGTTCACCTTCCGACCCATCCACAGAAGTGCGGCCGGAAACGGCTCATGTTGGAGCCACGCCAGGGACTCTGCCTTCGCACACCAGCAAAGAGCGTCGGATGTTGGTTGACGGGACTTCTGGCGTTCGTAGTTGGCTGGCGTGGGGGTGTTCGGGCCTGGTGTTGGGTTCCTCAGCCAACGCACAGGGCCAGAGTTGTAAGCCCAGCGCCCGCAAGGCATCTGGGGCGTCTCGGCCGCGAGGGTGTGGGGTGGGTGTGGAATTTCTTGGTCGCCTTCCCCAGCCTAGCCAAGTTGAGAACCGGCCGGAAGCCGTGCGCCATCAGGGAGCGACGGAGGCTGCGGGGTGCGTCGCTGGGGCTCCGCAGGATGGCCGGGAAAACGCTCACAGCCGTGGCGTTCCGCGCACATCCGACGTGGCCGGTGACGGCACGACGACGGCCACCGTGCTGGCGCAGGCGATTCTCGGAGAGGGCCTCAAGAAGGTCACCTCCGGGACGAACCCCACGGGCGACCTCCTGTGATGGACGCCGCCCCTCCTCGTTCGGCCCTTGCTGAATGTCTTGCCCTCAGAACACCATGTGCAGCCCGGACCCGACAGCCCGCTTCATGAAGTCCTCGGCCAGCATGATCTCCACACCCTCGACGAAGTCCTCCTGGGTCAGGTCGAAGAGATCGGCGCTGGTCTTGCACGCAAGGAACCTGACGCCCTCCAGCTGGGCCATCTCGAGCATGTCCTCGATGTAGGGGATGTCCTTGCGATCCATCGTGTTGCGAAGCTCCTCCGTGTAGCGATCCACTTCGGCTTCCGAACGACCGACGCCCGTCGGGAAGTAGCGCAGCTGCGATAGGCCGCCCGGCCGAATCATGTGCAATCCCTCGAAGGTGAAGTAGATGAGCGTCTCGTATCCGAGGCGTGCCGAATTGAGCGCCAGGATCAGCAGACCGAAGGCGCTCTGCATGGTGAAGTTGGTGCAGACCAGTGCCACGCGATGGTTGGCCTGGTTGGTGTTCTCCCCTGGTTTCACTGTCTTCTCGCCTCCCGACGGATAAGCATCATAGGGGCATGGCGTCCGCTAGAGGAGGAGAACGCCCATGGAGAGGTATATCGGGCTGGACGCTCATGCGTCAAGCGCATACTGGCGGTGGTGGGGCCCAGCGGGAAGCGGTTGGGCTCGCACGTGGTGGAGACGAACGGGCGGGCGCTGATCGAGGTGCTGCGCGGCATCCCGCGGAACCGCCACGTGTGCCTCGGGGAAGGAACGCTTTCGGAATGGCTGCACGAGGTGTTGGAGCCCCACGTGGAGGAGCTGGTGGTCGCGGGAGTGCACCCGGACGGCTCTCTCGCAGGATGCGGATCGTGATGAGTGAAGGCGGCGGGAGTCGAACCGGTGCGGGCGCGAATAGGTCAGCTCCGAGTGCGTCGAGGCGTCGTTACACGGCCTCCCGCTCGGGGACGAGCGCGGAGTCGGCGTCGACCCACTCCTGCACGAACCGGTCGCGGTAGTAGATAGCCTCTCGGGTGCGACCGGCCGCCTCGTGGATCCGGACGAGCCGTTCGTACGATGCGGTCAGGAACAGCTTGTCGGGCGGCGCGAAATCGTTGACGAGCCCCTCGTAGAAGGCGCGGGCCACCTCCGGATCGCCCCGCTCCGGCTCGAGCTCGGCGCGGAGGAAGCGCGCGTGCGAGCCCTGCGTGATCGAGAGCGCGGAGACAGAAGATCACCAAGTACCGGACGAGCCCAACTGCGGTCCACACCTCTACGGTGAAGAAGTCCGCCGCGGCAATCGCGTCCCAGTGTGCCTTCAGGAACCTCGACCGCGGCATGTGCGGTAGCCGTTCTGGAGCCGGTCCGACCCCGTGTTCTCGCAGGTCAGGCGGCACCACCGTCCGGACCTCACGAAGCATTCGTTGGTCCAATACCTTGCCTTTTGCCGCCAGTCGTATCCGCTGATCCTTCGTGAACCGTAGCCGCTTCTTCCCGCGGAACTCCCGCAGAACTCGATTCTCTTCCTGCAGGTAGACCATGACGGTGCGTTGATGCCCGTTGACCCAGCCCGCGAACATCAAGAAGTCAGCAATGGCAGGCGGATGAGATTTTCTCGGACCACAGGTGCGCAGCCTTCGCGGCGAGCAGTCCCTTGACACAATTAGTTAACCTGCATCAAGTTGTTTCCCGTCTCCCGGGGTTTGGAGGAGCGATTTCCATCATCGCCCTCGCCACCTCTGACCGTCCCATCCACTTGGACACGGGAGGTATCCATGCCGCTCCGAGACGCACCGAAGTCCCCGCACCTGTCCCGCCATCTCCTCGTGCTTTCGATGATGTTCGGCCTGTTCGGCTGTACGGCGGATCGATCGGATACCGTGGTTGGTCCAGAGCTTGCCGATCCGGCGCTCGAGTTCGTCGTCGTAGGACCCGAAACAGCGGTTACCACCGATCTCTCCGATCAGTTCGACCCGTCCATTTCCGGCCCGTTGGTGGTGTACTCGGATCGCCGTGCCTCTGATGCCGACGTCTGGGTCCACGATATCGTGACCGGTGTCGAGGCGCGCGTTTCAGATGTTCCGGCCGGCGACCAGCTCCTCGCCGACGTGTCGGGCAACGTGGTGGTTTTCACGGAGTACGGGACCGGCCAGGCAACCATCTGGGCGTGCGAGTGGGACGGTTCCGCGTGTCCGGCGGAGCTCGTGGTTGACCAACCGGGGAACCAGCGGCGGCCGGCCGTGTTCGGTTCGCTGATCGTCTACGAGGATGATCGGAACGGGAACTACGACATCTACCTGTTCGATCTGGACACGGGCGTGGAGACGCGGATCACCGATGACACGTCTCATCAGCGGAAGCCCGACATTTTCGGAACGCGCATCGTGTGGGAGGATTATCGCAACGGCAACGCCGATGTCTACACCTGTGAGTGGGACGGGGCGGAGTGTGTCAACGAACCGGTGACGCTGGATCTGGCACAGGACGTCGATCCGGCGATCTTCGGCGACTGGGTGGTGTTCGGCTCGAACCGCGCCAGCATCGGCGACATCTGGGCCGTGAACCTGGCCGAGAGGCCGGCGCCGATTCCGGTGACATCGGGTGAAGCCTACGAGCGGAACCCCGACGTGTCCGGGACCTACGTGGCGTACGAGACCTACGCAGCCGGCGACTCCAACATCAACCTCTACGATCTTGCGACCGGTACGGACTGGGCACTGACCGTGGATCCCGCGGAGCAGTATCTCCACGCCATCTCGGGAACGCGCGTGGTGTTCACCGACAACCGGAACGACAACCTCGACATCTACATGGTGGAGCTCACCGAGGGCGACGTTCCCGACGTGGATGTCATCCAGGACGCCGTGGACGGGTTAGTGGATGACGGGTCCATCGCCAACTATGGCATCGGCAACGCGCTCCACGCGTTCCTCGACCAGATCGCGTCCGCCATGGACGCGGGCGATACCGCTGCGGCGTGCCAACGCCTCGATCACTTCGTCGACTTCGTGACCAGGAAGTCCGGCAAGCAGATCGACGCCGACGCGGCCGCCGAGCTGATCGCGATGGCCGAGGAGTTGGCTCTGGAATCCTGCGGCGCTTGAGGCCCGCTCAGGCCGTCGTCGAACGGGATCTCCTCGGCGCCGGCGTGGACGAATGCCACGTCGAAGGGGGCGTCGTCGGCCAGGGGCGCGGCCCGACGGGTGATCTCCTCGGCCGGGTCCAGCCCCCAGACCCCCGGAGACCCGGCCGGGGCGGTAGAACGGCAGGTTCAACCCGGAGCCGATGGCTGCCTCCAGGACATCCCCGGCCGCCGCGGGCACCAGCATCTCCCGCTGCTTGGTGGTGGGGCCGGAGCTGCACTGGCCTCAATGAGGTGGGGGAGGATGTACTGGCTGTAGAGACCCCTGGGGCTAGGGGCGGGAGGCGCACAAGGCAACCACGGTTGCTCCGGCCGGCCGGTAGGTCAACGCTCGGGTGGAACACCGGCCGGGAGCTGCGCGCCGGGCGTAGCGGTGATGTAGCTCCACACCTGAGGGTATGCGATCACTTCGCCCTGCTCGGGCGGCTCGACCGCACGGCCGTCAGGGGAGTCGCCATCCAACGGGCGGGGCGTTCGCGAAGCGTGGTAGTAGGATGCGCAACTCCGCAGCACTCGCGCCTGGTGTCGTACGGGAACGCCTCGACGATCAGCGCCAGGCGGCGCCATCAACTGCCATGGAGTTCCTTCACGACCCGGGTCTCGTCTTGTAGGTAGGCGATCACGGGCTCTGGTGTTCGTTCACCCAGCCCTAGTTCTCCCCATCGACAACCGGACCGCCGACGGCGGCTTGTCGGCGTGTGGGCATGGGGAGCTTCCACGCGACCCAGGCCCAGATCGCGACGCCGCATGCCAAGACCACGAACAGGAGCCCGTAGTGGGAGCCCACCACGATGTCGTTGCCCTTGCTGCCTCTGAGGAATACGGCGCCGAGCAGGGCTCCGCCGAACGAGCCGAGGTACTGGCTCATGTTGAACACGCCGGTGGCCTTGCCGCGGCTGTTGGCGGGGGCCAGCCGCGTCAACAGCGAAGGCATGATGGCTTCGAGCAGGCTGAAGCCGATGAAGTACAGCGTGATGGCCAGGAAGAACCAGGTCACGCTGCGGCCGCCGTTCGTGAACAGGAGCAGCCCCGCGCCGAGCGACAGCAGCGAGAAGTACAGGGCCTCTTTCATGTACCCGTCGCGTTCGGCAAAGATGATCGCCGGCACCATCACGACGCCGGCGATCATCAGCGCGCCCAGGTAGATCAGCCACTCGTGCTGCCGCGCCACCAACGTAGACAGCAGAAACGGCGCCACCAGGAAGAGTCCGCGCAGCGTGCCGTTGAGCACGAAGATCCCGCTGTCCATCCGCAGCAGGTCCGGGTTCGTGATCACGTCCCTGAACCCGCCGACGGAATCCCCGATCTCGTCGCGATGCTGCTGCTTGTCGGGGGTTGGCACGATGAACAGCACGACGAGCAGCGCGATGGGCGTGAGCACAGACAACACCACGAAGATCGACGCGACGCCCAGGTGGCCGGCCAGAAGCGGACCGCCCACGAAGCCCACGCCGAAGGCGAGCCCGATGCTGCTCCCGATCATGGCCATGGAGCGCGTCCGGACCTCCGGTCGCGTCAGATCGGCGACGAGCGCCAGGATCACGGCGGCGACGGCTCCAGAGCCCTGCAGCGCCATGGCGCCGATGAGCATCCAGATGGAGTGCGCGAAGGCCGCCCACACGCTGCCGGCGGTGAACAAGCACAGCGCCAGGGCGATCATCGGCTTGCGGCCGACGTGGTCGCTCATCCAGCCGAACGGCACCTGGAACGCCGTCTGCAGCAAAGGGAACGCGCCGTACGCCAGCCCGACCAGGAGCGGGGTCGCTCCCGGAAGCTTGCTCGCATACGGGCCCAGCACCGGCAGCACGAGGAAGATCCCGAGCATGCGCAGGAAAAACAGGCCGCTCAAGGTACCGACGGCCCGCCATTCCTGGCGGTTCAGCCGTGTTCGTTCTTCTTTCATGCGCTCCGTCTTCTCCGTGGTCTCGGCGGGGCCGGAGCCGAGTGTATACCTCGCACCGGTCTTGTCTGCTGCCGATCTTCGCTTGTCCCCAGGCTCTTCGCCCGCGCGAACCCGACGCCCCATGAACCAGCGGGTCTGCCGCGATGTTCCCCCGCCGTGTTGTTCAACAAACCAAGCAGAGGTAGCCCCGCGGGCTCAAGCCCGGCCTGGACGGTCGCGTTCATGATCGCGTCGAAATCCAAGTGGCCGAGGGTAGAGGGCAAGGTGTCGAGTCATCGGGTGTGCGGTGGGCGGGGGAATCCAAGTCCCTCGCGGTGGTTCCCATTCAGCTGAACCTGGGTCAGCTCAGGGCGGGCTCTGGACTACATCGGTTGGGCGTCACCATCTCGGACCAGACCGGAGGCGGTTCCTCCAGGCTCGGCACGTCGGGACCTGCGAGTGGCGATACCCGAGCACTCGAGACTCAACTGAACTTGACCCGAACGAGGTAACGCCCAAAATTTGTGCACGGCGTGCACAATGCGCACACCTCCGTTCTGGAGGCCACATCATGAGGACGAAAGCCAGAGGTCTGCGCTTGCCCGAGGATCTGGAGCGTCAGATCGAGCAGCAGGGTAAAGAACGAGGGCAATCGTGGTCGAGCGCCGCACTCGACCTGCTGTCTGAGGGAGTACGCATGCGGCGTGCGCCGGGGATCCTGTTCGCCGATGGTCCCGTGGGACGCAGAGCCGTGGTTGCCGGTACGGGGCTCGACGTCTGGGAGCTCATCCGCACATGGCAGGATGCTGGAACGAGCTTCGACGAGACGAGGGCGAACTACCCTTGGCTCTCTGAAGCACAGGTTCGAGCCGCCATCGCATACTACGAGCTGTATCCGGTCGAGATCGACGAGCGCCTGAAGCGTGAGCGCGAGTGGACCGCCGAGCGCGTAAGAAAGGAGCTCCCCTTTGCGGCATCCCGACGTGAAGGACATTGAGTGCCCTTCCAATACCTGCTGGACGAGGACGTCAATCCGGCGGTGTCGGAGGCAGCGCGCGCCCTGGATCTCGATGTCGTGAGCGTCCATGAGATCGGACGGACGGGTGTCGCGTTCCCCGACGACGCTCAACTCCGCTTCGCCGCGACGGAGAAGCGTATCGTGGTCACGCGCAACCGCGACGACTTCATCCGTCTCACCCGAGAATTCTTCCAAGCCGGCGAGCCACATTTCGGGGTGCTCGTCATTCCACACACGCTGCCCAACAAGGAACCGGGTGGCATCGCGCGGGCGCTGAAGCGATGGGATATTGGTCGCCCTGCGGGTCGGGGGCCGGAGCCGTACATCATCGACTTCCTCGGAGGCTGAAGGGGCCTCGGTGTCCAACGCCGGCCATTGGCTGGTCGCTCCTTTTCGCTACCCATAAGTAGCGGGAAACCTGCAGTGGTGCGGCTCAGCTCGACGCGTCTCTGGACACTTGAACGGGAACGAGGAAAGGACCGCCACGCCGCCGTGCGTACCTTCGCCTCCGCCTCTCTTGACGAGCCTCCTCGCCCGGATCTAGGAAATCCTGCCGCTCCCCTGCCCAGCCTGCGGCGGATCCATGAAGGCTGTCGCCGTTCTCAACGACCCGCCTGTTCTCTCCGCCATCCTTCTGCACCTCGACCCTCCCCCACCGGCCCCGGCCCACGGGCCGACTCCGGGGAGACCGTCCAGACCTGGTACCCACCGAGTCCTCTCCGGCCGCTGGTCTGATAATCCGGCGCTGGAATCCGCCTACCGGGGTGAAGACATCCTGCACCCCCCGGAGAAAAGGAGGTAGGTATGCGTCGGATCCTGGCTTTCGCGTTGCTCCTCGTCGTCGCTGCGTGTTCGGATTCACCGGTCACGCCGGCGGTGGACTACGGCGTCGAGATGACGCCGGCATTCAGCTTCTCCAACAACCCGGACAACGGGAACCCGCGCTTCCATCGAATGAATGATGTCCAGTATGGATTCATCCTCATCGATCCGAGGTCGGACCTGTTCGCTCTGATGCAGGCCTCGGACATCTCCTGCACCACACCACCGACCCTCTACGGTGTCATGGACGAGCAGCTGATCGCTCACGACCCCGTAGACCCGCTCGCGGGCCGGATCACCGACCTCGTCCTCGGGAGGGACATCTACGTTGCCGTCTTCGACGGCTACAGCCAGTGGGACGGGAGCTGCGCCGATCTGAACGCACGCATGCTCGCCGAGGGGTCGGGCAACCTGACGTACGTAGACAACGACTTCCGTGCGTTCCTCCGGCCGCACAACAACGTCAACGCGTTCGGCTTCATGGCTCAGAGCCAGCTGGAGCTGGTGGGAGGCGGTCAGGCCTCCTACAACGGTGTGAGCCGGTGCGTGTGGGACGGCGAAGACCCGACGACCGTCAGGTGTGTGGACCGGATCAACTTCCACTGACCTTGGAGTGCGCGACGCGAGTCCGGCTGTTCGACGACCGCCGCCCTGCTGGGAGCCTCCGACTCGGCGTATGATGGAGTTCCGGAAGCCGTGAGGCTCCCGGCTCGGGCCGGGCGACCTCGGGGCTCCCGGCGTCACGTCCGGTTACCCTCCTGGTCGGGGGCGGCCCGCGGCTCTCCGGTCCCGGCGTCCATGGCCCTCGCGATCCAGGCCCGGGCGAAACGGAGGTCAGCGGAAACGGTCGGCTGCGACAGCGAGAGGGCATCGGCGATCTGGTGCTGGGTCAGACCGCCGAAGTAGTACGCCTCGACGACCGCTTGGGCTCGTGGGTGAGAGGCTTCCAGGGCCTGGAGCGCGTCGTCGAGATCTACGAGCACTTCGAGTTGCCGGGCCGGGAGCAGCGGCGGATCCCCGGCGCCTCCGACCGCAGATCCGGGAATGCGCTTCTGCGCACGTCGCCTGCGCGCATAGTCGACGAGCACGCGTCGCATGACTCGCGCAGCCATGGAAAGGAAATGGTTGCGGTCCTGCCACTCGACACGCGTCACGTCCACGAGGCGGAGGTACGCCTCGTGCACCAGGCCGGTCGTGTTCAGCGAGTAGTCCGGTCGCTCCCGGGCGAGCCGCGCGCGGGCGAGTCGCTTCAACTCGTCGTAGACGACGGGGACGAGCCGATCGAGCGCCGATCGCTCTCCGTGGCTCCAGCGACGGAGAAGACCGGTCACATCCGGCGATACGGGTGTCCTGATTCTTGCCTCCGGGCCCGGTTGGAAATCCCGACGTGGAGGAGCGCCACCCCGTAGCATTCTAGTACGCCGATGCAGCGACGTGCGACCCCGCAGCCGGTTGATGCGCGCGAACGCACTCGACCAGAGCGGCGGACGTGCCGTGCCAAGTAGGCTCGCGAGGCAAGTTGTCCCCTGCTTATCTTTGGCTGGCAGGGAGGCAGGGGCATGCCGGAGTACCATGACGAAGCGGTCGATCGACCGGGGACGCCCGGTGCCCGTTCGGACGAACGAGCGATGCGGGTCCGCGCCCTGTTCTGCGATCTCGTCGATCTGCCGGATCCCGAACGTGCCGGACGGCTCGCCGAGGTCCACCACGAAGACGCGGGGCTTGCGCGCGAGATCGAGGAGCTGCTGAGGGGCGCCGATCGGTCCACCGGCCTGCTCCGCGAGCTCGACGACCTCTTCTTCCGTTCGACCGGTCACGAGGCGGATCCCGGGCCCGACCCGTTCATCGGTCTGGAGCTTGCCCACTACCGGGTGCTCGAGCGCCTCGGCGGCGGCGGGATGGGCGTTGTCTACCGCGCCCGACATACGCAGCTGGACCGTCTCGTCGCGCTGAAGTTCCTGCCGCCCCGTTCGAGCGGAGACGACGACGCCCACCAACAGCTGGTCCAGGAGGCCCGTGCGGCCTCGGCGCTCGACCATCCGAACATCGCGACGGTGTACGACATCATCGATGCGCCTGGAGGGCGTTCGTGCATCGCCATGGCGTACTACGACGGCCGTACGGTGAAGGAAATCCTGGCCGACGGCCCCATGGAGCTGGCTGCGGCTTGCGACGTGGGCCTGCAGGTTGCTCGTGGCCTCGAGGCCGCCCATGCCCACGGGATCGTCCACTGCGATGTGAAGCCGGCGAACATCCTGGTGACCGCAGGCGGTATGGCGAAGATCCTGGACTTCGGCATTGCCCGCTCCGTCGATCGGGACCGGGTGACGCAATCGGCGCGACGGGGCACACCCCCCTATATGGCTCCGGAGCAGCTCAGCGTGGAACAGGTCACGCCCGCGACGGATGTCTGGGCGTTCGGTGCGACGTTCTTCGAGATGGTGACGGGGAGTCCCCCCTTCGGAGTCGGCGATGCCGGTGGTGTTGCGCAGGCGATCCTCGAACGGGAGCCCCCGCCTCTCTCGTCGGTCGTGCTTGTGGCGCTGGCGGCGTGGCTGTACGCGTCGGGCACTGACGGTGCGGCCGCCGAGGGTCGGTTCGGCCATCCCCGGCAGCTCTCTTCCGCCGAAGGCGTGGAGTATTTCGCGTCGTGGTCGCCCGCGGGTGATGCGATCCTGTACGAGGGTGAGTTCGGCGGCGAAGTGTTCGGCGGCAATCCCGATATCTTCGTCCGGTCCTTGAACGATGAGTTGCCGCGTGACCTCACCGCGGACTACACGGGGTACGATGGACGACCCTCGTGGTCCCCCGACGGTCGACAGATCGCGTTCTTCTCGGATCGGCAGGGTGGCGGCTATTTCGTTCAGCCGCTCGCCGGAGGGTCGGCGCGGAAGGTCTGGGAGGACCGTCCGCCCGTGGGCACCTGGGACGCGGCGGCGTGGTCGCCGGACGGCGCCGAGCTGGCGATCACCGTGGATGGTGGAGACGAAGGCGCGGTGATCGAGATCGTTTCCTCCGTGGATGGTGAGCTGGTCAGGAGCATCCCGCTCCCGGGACGTGCGGGGAACCAGCACTTCGGCGCGACATGGTCCCCGGACGGTCGGTTCATGGCAGTTGCGGATGCCGTGAACATCACCCCCGACGAAGCCCGCCTGTGGGTCGTGCGGCTTGCGGACGCCGCAGCGTTCCCGGTCACGGAAGGAAGCGATCTGGCGTGGAGCCCGTACTGGGGACCCCGGGGGCGTGCCCTCTACTTCATCTCCGACCGGAGCGGAAGCCGGGATCTGTGGGTCCGAGACATCGGCCCCGACGGCCGGCCACGTGGAGCAGCCCGGGAGTTGACGACGGGCGTCGGGATGCGGAATGCCGCGGTGTCACGGTCCGGGACCCGGCTCGTCTACTCCAAGGGTCGCATTGTCGGCCACGTATGGCGAATCCCGATACTCGACGGAGATGTCGCCGACTGGGACGATGCCGAACGGCTCACAACGGACCGCGCCTACATCGAGTTCATCGAGGCAGACCCGGACGGCCGGTCCGTCTATCTGAGCTCCGACCGGGGCGGCAACCAGGACCTATGGCGCATCGACGTCGGTGACGAATCGCGCGGCGATCGACTGACCACCGATCCGCCATCCGAATGGGCTCCGATGCTGTCTCCCGACGGTACACGGCTGGCCTATTACTCGGCCCGGACGGGAAACCGGGAGGTGTGGGTGCGCTCGCTTCAGGACGGCACCGATGTCCAGATCACGCACGACGACGGCATCGATTTCGTGCCTTCCTGGTCTCCGGATGGATCCAGGGTGGTCTTCGCCTCGGGCCGGAGCGGGAACCTCGACATCTGGACCGTGGACCTGGAGACCGGCTCCCTGCGGCAACTCACGACCGATCCGGCCGTGGACGGATGGCCGCACTGGTCGCCGGACGGCTCGACGATCATCTTTCGCTCGAACCGCGCCGGACGCTCACAGCTCTGGACCATGCCGTCTGACGGCGGCCCACCGGCCCGGCTCAGTCAGCTCCCAGCTCCCGGCCAGCTATTTCCGGTGGGCGCCGGACGGATCCGCGGTGTACCTGATCAGCCGAGGCCAGATCTGGACCCACCAGCTCGCCACGAAAGAGGAACGACCGGTCACGGCGCTTGAACGGCGCCAGGGCGCACTCGGCATCGTGGCACTGGCCGTGGATGCGCATCATCGCCTGTACTTCACGTGGGAGGAGGACATCGGGGATCTCTGGATGATGGAGCTCGGAGGCTAGTTCAAACGCCATCTGGCGCTCACCGGCGCCGATCGGCGCCATCAGAGCCGCCTGATAGGCGTGAGGTCGCAAGTCCGAGTCTCCCCGGGCTGCACTGGGTGGACTATGTGTTGGAGGTGGCGGACTCCGCCATCCCCTATCCACTAGTTGCGTGGTCTCGCCTCGTCCTCCTTCGTGTGGTCCAAGGATACGGGGTCCGTCGGGCGCTCGCGCGACGCCGGCAGCACGGTGAGGACGATCCTCGACGGGTAGTTCTTGCCGTTGTAGACCACGTTGTGGGCGACGACCATCTCGGACGTCGTCTGGTTGTTGGCGCCCGTGTTGAGGTTGCGACCGTACTGCGGGAAGTTGCTGCTCGAGACCGTCAAGCGCAGGCGGTGACCGGCAAAGAAGTAGTTGCTGATGTCGATGGGCTGGAAGGTCACCTTGTAGACGTGGTCCTTCTCCATCCACACCGGCTCGTGGTCGTAGCCCTCCCGCCAGCGCATGCGCTGGACGTTCGAGGTCAGGTTATAGGCCGTTCCGTCCGGGTAGACGTCGATCACCTTGAACGTGAAGTCGGTGTCCTTGACGTCCGACGATACGTAGAGCGTGAGGGTGAGGGGGCCGCTCACCTCCATCCCCTCCTGCAACGTCGGTGTCGTGTAGACCAACACGTCGTTCCTGGTTTCCACCTGGCGCTGATCGAACACACCCAGAGGAACGGTACCCAGGCAGCAGCCGCCTCCGCCCACCGTGGGCACGGGATTGGAGGGATCGTAGGTAAAGCGGTTGGGCGATCCGTGCGCCGCCGGCTCCGTGGCCAGCACGCCGTCACCGTTCAGTGAGTTGGCATGGCCGGCGCTCGACAGGTATAAGGTCTGCGTCTGTATGCCCGGCGGCGGCCAGGTGGGCGAGTCCTTCCAGAGGTTCTTGCCCAGCAGGTAGTAGGTGACCTTGGGGTGATCCTTCAGGACGCCGTTGTCTTCGCCCTTGAGGAAGTGATCGAACCAGTCGAGCGTGAATTCGTCGTACGGGTAGCGGGAGTCTCCGATGTCGAGATCGCCGACCTTGAAGTCGGTCTGTTCGTCCGTGGCGCGGCTGTAGGTGCAATGCAGCCCCGGGGCGATGATGGCGTACTGCTGGTCGGCGATCTCGGGAGACGCGGTTTGGCGCACGGAGTTGTAGGCCGCCAGGTTCGGCGACACCGAAAGATCGTACCAGCTCATGAACCAGAGCCCGGGCCGGTTGATGGGCATGCTGTCGTTCCACAGGCCGCCCTGGTACCACTCCGGTGAATCGGGATCACGCGCGATCATGTTTCCACCCGTGGGAACCGGCATGTGCGTCTCGAAGAGGCCCGGAGGGCCTCCCACCGCCAGGATCATGTCGGAGATGGGGAGGTGCCAGAACGCCTTGTTCCAGTCGACCGGAGGCATGGACGGCACCAGGCTGAACATCTTGGCCATCTCGACCCGCTCGGCCTGCGTCATGTCGGGCGGCACCATCGGCCGGAACTGGTTCTGCACCGTGTACATCCAGTCGACGAACAGCATGCGCATCGCGCCCCCGCGAAACCAGTTGCCCTGTTCGTAGTACGGGCCGACGCGCCCAACGCCGGCACCGTAGCCCTGGGCGTTGAAGGTGGCCATTCCGGGCGGGTTCTGCGCGGCGACGGCCAACTGCCACTCGGCGGTGGATGAACAGCCGATGGGTGCGAGCTTGCCATTCGACCATGGCTTCGACGTCAGCCATTCGATCCCATCGACGCCGTCGGTCAGCGGGGCACCGAGAATCTCGTAGTTGCCCTGTGAGTAGAAGTGGCCGCGCTCCTGCAGAATCACGTACGCATAGCCGTGCTTGACGTAGTCGAGCGGGCGCGACATGTCGGCCGGCGCTCCCAGCAGCACATCCCAGTAGTTGAAGTCGTAGGGTGTGCGCGAGAGGATGATTGGTACCGGTCCCGCGGCGTTCTTCGGCCGATAGATGTCGGCCGCCATCATCTTCCCGTCACGCATGGGGATCCACACCTTGCGATCGATGACGGCGATCTTCTCCAACTCCTCTTCCGTCGCGTAGCGCTTCGCGGCCAGCGCTGCGCGCTCACCTGGGCTCATGGCCTGCAGGCGACCGGCAGGCTCCCAATACAGGGGTTGGTCACTGCGCTGGGCCAGGGTCGGATGGACCGTGACTGAATCCGCAGTGTGCGCCTGCGACAGACCTTGCGCGCCCAGGGGAGGTCCCATGCTGGCCAAGGCCATGCCGGAGACCACAATCATGGTCGCGAACCGCACGGATTTCCTGAAATCCATGGTGGAACCCTCCTCCCCAAACGCATTCGACAACGAACGACGACTCCATCATGTGCCCCTGCGGGACGCGCAGGCGCCAAGAACCCGACCGGCGACCCGATCGTACCAGTGTAGATAGACGCTCAGGGCATAGTCACGTACCCATGCAGGTCGAGTGACGCGGTGTCAAGTGACCCGGCGGGCCGACCCGAGTGCGACGTCCTGGGCTCAGGGGGCAGGTCGGATCAGCGCCCCCGACCCTTCACCATCCGGTCCAGGAAGGGAACCACCTCGGCGTAGGCTCGGGCCACCTGCTCGAGGTCGCCGTCGCGCAGGTTGTGCTCGGAGCCCTCCAGCGTGATCAGCCGGTGCGTCACCCCATAGCGCTCGAGCTCCCCGGCCATCAGCACCGACTCCGCGTGAGGCACGTCCGTGTCGGCCGTCCCGTGCAGCATGAGGGTGGGCGGGTAGTCCCCGGTCACGTTGCGCACCGGCTCGTAGGGAACGAAGTACGAGGAGTCTGAGATCGGGTCGTGGCCCGTGAGCAGCTCGGGCCAGAGGCCGTTCTGACGGGTGTACAGATACAGGTCGCTGCGCTCCCTCCCCCTCCCGTCCGTCACGATTCCGGGGTCCACGCCCTCGAAGGCTTCGGCTTTGGAGACGTGGCGGGCCTGTAGGTACGTAGGCTGCGAGTACCAGGCGCCGGTGAGGTCCCCGTAGCCGTAGAACGACACCAGCGCCGCCGGGCGCGGGCGGGCGAGATAGCCCATCGCCAGGGTCAGGTATCCACCCGCGGACGACCCCATCACCGCGATCCGACTCGAGTCGGCGTGGAAGAGCTGCGGGCCCTGCTCGTAGATCCAGCGGTGGGCGTCGACGACGTCTTGGAGGATGTCCGGCAGGCTCGTTCCGGGAGCCAGGCGGTAGTCGACCGAGACGATCACCCAGCCGTCGTCGAGGAGCGGGCCGAGGATGCGCGCGTCCGGCGCCTTCCGCGAGCCCATGATCAGGGCGCCCCCGTGCAGCCAGATGACGACCGGCCTCACCACGTCGTCCGGCGCCCGGTACACGTCGGCCCTCAACTCCACGCCGTCGACCACCTTGTAGGTGAACGAATCGGGCGCGATGCGCTCCTGCGCGCAGGTCCGGCCGGTGCCCAGCACCACGGCCGCTGCCAGCGCGAGGAGCACGGTCCTCGTCGTGCCGTGGGCCCGAATCCGGGGGGTGGTCATGGTCGCTCCTCGGAAGGATGAAGGTCCGCCGCACGGATGCGTGGCGACCGGCGCACTCCGCCGATCCCGGCGCGGCGTACCATGCGGCATGGTGGGGTGCGGACGCGCGGACGACAAGTCCGTCGCGAAGCCTTCGCGCTCCGCCGCGCCTCCCGCACGCGGACCATGCGCCGTGCAGTCTCCGAGCTGAGCGTGCGGCGGCTCTTCTCACCGCCCCTCCGACCGATCTCGGCGAGATAGGCGCGAACGTTCTCGTTCATGATGTTGATGCAAGCCGCTCACGCTCGTGGGAACAGCGCGAGTCGTCGTCGGCTTTCCCCCCTCCCCTGAATCGACCTCGCTTCCTTGTGCCCCCTCAGGGACCGAACGATACTCGACGCACCATGACGACGCTCTTGTCCGTCCTCGGGGTGACGCTGGGGGCCTCCTTCCTCTGCTCGGTCCTGGAAGCGGTCTTTCTCTCGGTGACGCATTCCCACATCGCCCTCATGCAGGAGCGCGGCGAATGGGCCGGGCATTGGCTGGCCGAAACGCAGACGCGCATCAACGAGCCGATCGCCGCCATCCTGACCCTCAACACCATCGCCCACACTCTGGGAGCCGCCCTGGGCGGAGCCATGGCGGCCGAGATCTTCGGAAGCACCTGGATCGGGGTCTTCTCCGGGATCCTGACGCTGGTCATCCTGCTCTTCACCGAGATCGTGCCCAAGACGGTCGGAGCCACGTACTGGAAGCAGTTGGCGAAGCCGACGGCGTACATTCTGCGAGGGATGGTGGTGCTGATGAAGCCCGTCATCGTGCCCCTGGGCCTTCTTTCGCGTCTCATCGCCCCATCCACCGAGCGCCCCACCGTGAGTCGCGCCGAGCTCGAGGTCCTGGCCAACATCGGACGACGCGAGGGAACCCTCGGCGAGGGTGAGTGGCAAGTGGTGAGGAACGTCATCCGCCTGGAGAACGTCACGGTGGCCGAGGTCATGACTCCCCGCACCGACATGGTGGCGATTCACGTCGACGCCACCCTGACGGACGCGAAGGCCCGGATGATCGCGGAGGGGCATTTCCGGCTCCCCGTCTTCGAGGGCTCCCTCGACCGGATCGTGGGGGTGATCCTGGCGCGAGACCTCTGGAAAGCGGACTGGGACGGCGTCGCCGACATCCGTGGCATCGTGCGGCCCGTCCCGTTCACTCCGAGCTCGAAGCCGGTGGAGGAGCTCATTCGCGAGATGCGCGCCCGAAGGGAGAAGATGGCCATCGTCGTGGACGAGTTCGGCGGAACGGCCGGCCTGGTGACCCTGGAGGATCTGATCGAGGAGATCATCGGCGACATCCAGGACGAGCATGAAGCCTTCGAGCCGGAGGGCTTCCGGGATCTGCCCGACGGCGCCGTGCGGGTCTGGGGAGGCGTACCGCTACGAGAGGCCTGCGAACGTCTGGGGTTGCGGGACACCGAGGACGAGGCCGAAGGTTTCGATTCCCTGGGTGGCTTCGTGTTCGGGCGGCTCGACCGGATTCCGGAGGTGGGCGACCGGGTGGACGTGGACTCCGGCACCCTCGAGGTGCTCCGCATGCGGGATCGGAGGGTGGATTACCTGCTCTTTCGGCCATTCGAGGAGCGCGAGCCACCGCGGTCCGAGGGCTGATCCGCTGGTGGAGAGGGGCCTGCTGCCCATCACGCCGGCGCCGGAGGGGCGGGGACTGTAGAAACCACCGAAGGAGGAAGATGAAATGAAGAGATTCGCATTCCCATGGGCAGGCGCGATTGTGCTCGTGGCGCTGGTCGGTTGCGGCAGCCATGGCAAGAATGCGTCCGCGGCGGAAGGCGACGGCTCCCTGGTGGCAGGGAATACCTCCGGCGCCGCTGGCAATACGACCGGGGACAGTGGTTCCGTAGATGCCTGCCAGCTGCTGACCAAGGCAGAGGCCACCACACTCTTCGGCCAGCCCGCCAGTTCCCAGGAACCGGAAATGGCTCCCCTCCCCGATCAGATCGGCGTCTGCCAGTGGGGCTGGGTAGGCGCGGAACAGACGCAGCAAGTATCTCTCAAGGTCATGACCAGCCCAGGTGACCATTATTTCGAGATAGACAACGCCCAGCCTCTACACCTGGGTGACAAAAGCCAATTGGTGATAGACGAGACAACGCTGTCGATGGATATCGACTGGGTGCAGAACGGCAAGTTCTTCGACCTGCATTATACTGCCGGTGGATACCAGGCATTCGACAGAAAAAAGGCCGACCCCCTCAAGAGCCTGGCCCAAGAGATTTCGGGTCGGCTCTGAGCTCGAGAGGCTTCCTCTATTCCGCCTTCAACGCCGTCACGGGGTCCACCGTCGCCGCCCGACGCGCCGGCAGCCAGCTGGCCAGGGCGGCGGCGGCCACGGCTCGTGACCAGAGTGAGGTCGGACGAGGCCTCGATCAGCGAGCGTCTCACCTTCCGGGCACGGGCGTCTCCATCGTGATCGGCTGCGGCTGCTCCACGACCAGCGGCTTCCGGGCCGTGGCGTCGGCCGCCTCCACCTCCACCGTATAGTTGCCCGCTTCGAGCAGCTTCACGCCCCGGTGGAGATTGGGACGCTCCGGCCCGTACTCGCCCCCGGTCTTCAGGTCCCAGGTCACGCGGTTCACGCCCGCCGCTCCCTCGACCTGGCTGCGCCACACGGTATCGCCCCCCTCGTCGACCACCCGCACCTCGGCCGGTCCGGCCTCGGCCAGCGCGAATTGGACGACCAGGTCGCGACCGGTCTCGTACGCCCAGTCGCCTCCATAGTCTCGCCGGCGGGGGAGGCGGGCGGCGCGTACGGGGAAGAGGTGGAGGGGCGCGGCGGCCACGCTATCGTTCCAGAGGTGCACGGGATCCAGGTCGAGCTTGAATAGGCTCCGGCCGTGGGTGGCGATCACCATCTCCCGCTCCCGGGGCTGGATGGCGATGTCGTGGACCGGGGTGGTGGGCAGGTCGGCCATGAGCGCCGTCCACGTCGCGCCCCGGTCACGGCTCACCCAGACGCCCCCCTGGTCCGAGCCCAGGTAGACGAGACTGTCGAGCACGGGATCCTCCCGGACGACGTTGAGCTGCTGATCGGGGAGTCCTCCGGTGATGGGCGTCCAGCTCTCACCGAAGTCGTCGGAGCGCCAGGCGTAGGGGCGAAAATCGTCGTTCCGGTAGCCCGTGAGGGTGACGTACACGGTGCCGAGACGATGCCCCGACGCCTCCACCCTGCTGACCCACAGGTCCGGCAGGTCGCCTCCGATGGCGGTCCAGTCCACGCCGTCGTTGCGCGTGACCCACAGCCGTCCGTCGTCGGTGCCCACGTAGAGCAAACCGGGCTGGAGAGGAGACTCGCTCACGGTCGTGATGGTGCCGAAGGGCACGTTACCCCGGCGCTCGGGACCGGGGTGGGTGCTCAGATCTCCGCTCACCGGACGCCACGTGTCGCCTCGATCGAGGGACTTGAAGAGGCGGTCGGCGCCGAAGTACAACGTGAGCGGGTTGTGATGCGAGACGATGAACGGCGACATCCAGTTGTAGCGGAGCGGGGGCTCGCCTTCCTTCGCCTTCGGCTGGATGCGGGTGATCTCACCGGTCGACAGGTCCTTGCGCTGAATCCCGCCGAACTGCTGCTCGAAGTAGACCACGTTCGGATCCGTGGGGTCGGGTCGCGTCACGTAGGAGTCCCCACCTCCCCAGAGGTCGATCCAGATGTAGCGCCACGCGTCGTCGATCCCGTCCTCCGGAAGCCGGTCGGCCCGCCCCACGTGGGCGGCGTTGTCCTGGGTCCCGCCGTACATGTGGTACGGATCGGCGTCGTCCAGGGCCACCGCGTAGAACTCGCCGACCGGGAGGTTGTTGACGTGCAGCCACGTTTGCCCGCCGTCTTCGGTGCGGTAGAGGCCGCCGTCGTTGCCCAGAAGGATCCGGTCCGGATTGGTCGGATCGATCCAGATGTCGTGCTGGTCCAGATGCAGGGAGCGGGACGGGTGCCGGTAGAGGTGCACCACCGTGCCGTGCAGGTTCTGGAACGTGGCGCCCCCGTCCCTGGACGCCATGACGTTCTGCCCCAGGGCGTAGAACACTTCGGGATCGTCGGGTGCCACGGCGACGTCACCGTAGAAGCCCATGCCCATGCTGTCGTTGGCCATGGCGAGCTTGCGCCAGCTCGCACCGGCGTCGTCTGACCGGTAGACCTCGGGGCCCGCCCGAGTGGTGTCGGGACCCTCCTCCGTCTGGACGACGACCCGGGTGCCGTTGGAGAGGAATGCGTAAACCACGCTCGGGTCCGAAGGCGCTACGGCCAGGCCGATGCGGCCGATGGCCGGGCCCGCCGGCAGCCCGTTCTCCAGTCGCTTCCACGTGGTACCGCCGTCCGTGGACTTCCACACCCCGCTTCCCTCGCCGCTCTCCCGGCCGTTCCAGGCCCGCCGGACGTGCTCGTTGGTGGCCGCGTAGACGATGTCGGGGTCGCTCGGATCCAGGACCACGTCCACGGCTCCGACCCGCTCGTTCACGTACAGCACCTTCTCCCAGGTGCGGCCGCCGTCCCTCGTGCGGAAGACGCCCCGCTCCGGGTTGGCCGAGTACTCGTGGCCCAGGGCGGCCACGAACACGATGTCGGGATTGGTGGGATCCACCGCCACGCGCGCGATGTGGTGCGTGTCGCCCAGCCCCACGTTCGTCCAGGTGGCACCCCCGTCCACCGTCTTGAAGACGCCGAGCCCGGCGAACGAGCTGCGGGCCAGGAGGTTCTCCCCCGTGCCCACGTAGACCACGTCCGGGTCCGAGTCCGAGATGTCCAGATCCCCGATCGTGAAGGTGGGCTCGTGCTCGAACACGGGCGTCCAGGTGAGGCCGTCGTTGTCCGTCTTCCAGACGTTTCCGGCGCCGAACCCGAGCCAGATGGTGCCCGTGCCCGGGACCGCGTCGATCGTCTCGATCCGCCCTCCCTGCTTCCGCGGCCCCAGGGCCTGCCAGTGCATCCCCCGGAAGGGAGAGGCCTGGCTCCGCGCCTCCTGCTCCTGCCAGGCATGGAGGCGGTGCTCGGCCGTGGACGACGCGTCGGCCGTTCGAGGCTCCTGGGCTGTGGCGTCGGGCGGTCCGACGAGGGCCGCGGCGGTCAGGGCGAGTACGAAGAGGGCCGACTCTAGGGCTCGGGTATGCGGCATGAGATCAGCTTCCTGGACGGCGGGATGGAGATGCCTACGATCGCAGCCACGGATCGACGACCGTGGAGTCCCGGGACGCCCGCGCACGCTACCGAGGGAGGGCGATCCGAGGCCATCGGTGGAAGGGCTGTCCGCCACGGTATCGGCTTCGAAGGAGGCCGGCAAGCGGCGCTCGGCCCGTGCGCCCCCGCCGGGTGGCCATCCAGGCGGCCAAGCGGTTCCATGCCTCACCTCCCGGGCACGGCCGTGCGGGAGGCAGGCGGCGCCACGCGCGCTTCGGAGAAGGTCATGTCGCGGGAGCCATCCGAGCTTCGCGCTGGCCATTCTGGTTCTGACCCACTCGCCGGGCGGCGCCCTCTCCAACGTCGTCAGTGGCCTGATGGGAGCCGACCTCGCCCTCTCGGTGAGCCTCACCGCTCTATCGAGCGTTGCCACTCCATTCTCCATCTCCATCCTCTATGGGTGGATGGCAAGGGTCTGGTCCGCGACGCACCCGGCCTTGCACCTCCCGGTGGACGGCGCCACGATCCTCGGGCTGGTCCTTGCACGGGCGGCCCGGCTACCGGTATCCGCCTCGGTGACCATCGCCATCGAGGTCGGGCTCCAGAACGTCGCGATCGCCACGTTCGTGGCCCTCACGCTCCTCCACGACCCCAGAATGGCTCTACCTCAGGCCGTTTGCGCGCTCGTCGCGTTGGGAGTGGGGGCGGTGGGACGTCGATGGATCAGGGTAGAGTCACGCTCCCATGCCGTGAGCCTCCAGGGGGCCTGGCTGGACTCGGACTACCGACGGGCGTGGTGACGAATCGCATTCTATATTGAGCGCGTGACAGTGACACGCCGGGACACCGACCAGGGCGATCATTCAACTCACCCCTCATCCCCACGCGTACTCATGAAACGACTATCCCGTTCATTGGTCTGCCTGGTGACATTGGTTGCCCTTCATGGCGGTAATCTCACGGCTCAGGGGATAAAGAAGGGACCCTTTACCAAGCTGCATAATCGCTTGCAGTGGGAAGATGCTGGGGAATTGTACTGGATCGATCCCTTCGGTCCGGATGCGCTGCGTTTCCGAGGCTCGAAGAGTCTGCGGATTTCCGATCAGAACTGGAACCTCCTGGATCCACCGGAAGCGCAGCTCGACATCGAGATCACGGCATCCAGGGCGGTGGTGAAGAACGGAAGGATCACTGCCGAAATCGAGGCCCGAAACGGACGCATATCCTACTACGATGAGAAGGGGGACTTGCTGCTTCGTGAGGCCTATCATCCGCATCATCTGCATTTCGCCCGACAGTACGAAAGCAAGGGCAGCGATCGCTTCGAATTGAAACTGACCTTCGATGCGGAGAAGGACGAGCATTTGTACGGGATGGGCCAATACCCGAATGATTGTCTCGATCTCAAGGGTACGGTGCTCGAGCTGGCTCAGAAGAACACGCAGATCTCCATTCCCTTTCTCCTCTCGAGCAAAGGGTACGGCTTCATCTGGAACAATCCGGCCGTAGGGCGTGCCGAGTTCTCGCTGACGCATACCAGTTTCTACGCAGAATATGCGCGTCAGATCGACTACGTCATCTTCCCGGGGAGCAATCCGGCGGAGCTGGTGGCGCACTACGCGGACCTGACCGGCAAGGCCCCCGAGATGCCGGATTTCGCAACCGGCTTCTGGCAATCAAAACTCAGATACTACTCTCAGGACGACCTGATGTCGGTTGCCCGGGAGTACCGTCGGAGGGGACTGCCGCTCTCGGTGATCGTGGTCGATTTCTACCATTGGCCGGTAACCGGCGACTGGAAGTTCAACCCGGAGCTCTGGCCCGATCCGGCCGGGATGATCAAAGAGCTGAACGAGATGGGGATCAAGCTGCTCGTCTCCGTTTGGCCGACCTTGGCTGAAAAGAGCGAGAATTACCAGGAATTCAGGAGAAACAACTACATCATCCGACCCGAACACGGGAACAACGTATTCCTCAAGGTCAAAGACGATCTCACCTTCGTGGATGCGACCCGGCCCGAAGCCAGAAAGGCCTTCTGGGGCAAGCTGAAGCAGAACTACTATGACCTGGGCGTCAGGATGTTCTGGTTGGATGAAGCAGAGCCTGAGATCGAGCCCCTCGAGTATGACAACATCAGGTATTACATCGGGAATGGGCTCGAGGTGTCGTCTCTATACCCCTATTACCTGGCCAAGAGTGTCTACGATGGGCAGGTGGCCAGCGGTCAGCACGAGATCATCAACCTGATCCGAAGCGGTTGGATCGGCAGTCAGAGGTTGGGGACCCTGCTGTGGTCGGGAGATATCCACGGAGACTTTCCGACCCTCCGCAAGCAGATCAAGGCGGGACTGAACATCGGTTTGGCCGGTATCCCATGGTGGACGACCGACATCGGCGGATTCTGGGGAGAGGCCCAGTCCCCGGAGTACCCTGAGTTGTTGATCCGCTGGTTCCAGTTCGGAGCCTTCAGCCCGGTCATGCGACTGCACGGTGTCCGTTATCCCATGACCCCGATCGAAGGCCAGATCACCGGCACGGGATCTCCGAACGAAGTCTGGAGCTTCGGAGACGAGGCCTATGGGATCCTGACCCACTATCTGAAGGTCAGGGAACAGTTGAGGCCGTACATCAAGAAGCAAATGGAGATCGCTTCCCAGACCGGTGCCCCGGTCATGCGCCCCTTGTTCTACGATTTTCCCGATGACGAACCCAGCTACACGGTCGATGACGAATACATGTTCGGTCCGGATATCCTGGTGGCACCGGTCATCGAAGCCAAGGCGAGATTCCGGGACATATATCTGCCACCCGGCAATGAATGGAGGGATGCTTTGACCGGTGAGATGCTCCAGGGTGGTCAGACCATTCACTATGACGTGGACCTGGAGAACATCCCGGTCTTCACCCGGAATGGGAATTCCCTGAGCCTGAGGTAGGTCGCGCGGAGGAAGGACCTTCGCTCAACCCGCGCGGTGGGCTGGAGCAGCCCGTCGAACCAGGGTCGTTGCCCTGTTGTTCGCACCCGAGTCCACGTCACTTCGGGATCGCGGCCAGGATCTGCCGCATCGTGACCCGGTAGTCGCGCAGAGCCGCCAAGCCGTCGGGCGTCAGCGCGAACGTGGTCCGCAGGCGCCCGTCCACCTCCCGCTTGGCGGACTCGATGAGGCCCGCCTCTTCCAGACGGGTGGCCTGCACCGAGAGGTTCCCCCGGGTCAGGCCCGTCTGGCGCAGCAGGTACATGAAGTCTGCGGCCTCGACCATGGCCAGGAACGCCAGCACCCTGAGCCGGGCGGGCTCGTGGATGAACGCGTCGATGTCCGGAATCACGGGGGCAGCCATCACTCAGCCTCCCGCTTCCTCGAAGAGCCGGCTGGCCGTCAGGAACCGCCCGAGCAGCACCGCGCCCGAGGCCCACAGGACCAGCCCCGCCACCACCAGCGGCCACCCCGGATCGATACCGAGAACCACCGTCGCCACGGCCGCGGCCACGAACACCGCCGCGTACACACCGAACCGCCACGCCCGGGTCAGCCCACTGGTCAGCCCGGCGCCCACCGCCAGCAGCACGGCGGGCAGACCGGCCACCACGTCCCCTGGGACCCCGCCCAGCAGCCGTAGCGCTCCGAACGCCACCATCGCCAGCGCGCCGAGGCCCGCCGCGATCGTCCCCACCAGCTCGTGCTCCGAGCGTTCTCGACGCGAATGGGCGAACTCCACGTACCCGGCCCGCGGCTCCACTACCTGGCGCCGGATCCCCCACCAGGTGACCAGCCCCAGCGGGACCACGGCCCCGACAAGAAACAGCTGCTCGAACACGTACGTCAGCCCGATCAGCACCACCGCTGCGCCTCCGACCAGATCCAGCGTCCCATCGTCCCAGTACGCCTGGAACAGCCGCGTCTCCGGTGATGTGTTCATCCTCCGCCCTCCCACCTGTAAGTTTATACCGTGAACTAAGTTTATCACATGAACTATACGCGGGCAAGGATCAGGCGGTTTCAAACACGCGAGTGAGGAACCGGGTGTCGTTCTCCGGCCGGTAGTCGAACCGGTCGTCTTCAGGCTGTCGCTAAGGCCCTCTCCGCAGCATTGCGCCCAGTGGGTGAGATTCCTGATCGCCTGCGCGCGGCGCTGTTCGACGGAGGCGTTGGTGCATCGCTCCCGACGGTAGGTTCAGAGTGAAGCGACGTCATGCCGCCGTACTCCCGGCATGCCTGGCCTGGAAACCCACGCTCCGCCAGGCTCGTAGGGCCTGGAGTCGGGTGACGTGTGCCCACGGGACGGCGTGGCCGCCTCGCTGTTTTCCATCTCCCTGCATCCCATCGCCGTGCGACAACTCCTCCTGATCCTCAGCCTCCTTCCGGTATTTCCCCTGCCGCTCGGTGCCCAGGGCACCGGCCGGATCTGGGGTCGGGTGGAGACCAAAGACGGAAAGACCGTCGAGGGCTTCATCCGCTGGGACAGGAACGAGGGGAGCTGGGTGGACCTCCTGAACGGCAGCAAGCACGTGACGCTGGAGGGCGTGGACTTCCGCATCTGGAACGACGCGGCGGACTCCGCCGACGTTCCCCGGGACCGTGTCATCGACTACAACGGGATGCGGATCTCCTGGCCCGACGTCCTGGAGGGCTTTCCCGGCTGGACC
The DNA here is from genome assembly GCA_963751265.1 of uncultured Gemmatimonadales bacterium. Lineage (GTDB taxonomy): Bacteria > Gemmatimonadota > Gemmatimonadetes > Longimicrobiales > Gaopeijiaceae > SZUA-318. The sequence continues at coordinate 145,521 of CAVVTU010000031.1, forward strand.
GCTTCGGGCGTACGATTCGGGCATATCAGCCGTCTGGTGCCCGAGGGCAAGGACTCGACGCGGGTGGAGCTGAAGTCCGGAGAGGTGGTGGAGTTCTCCGGAGGCTCCACCGACCTGGGGCGGGAGGTCCGCGGGATCGTGGTCGAGGCGCCAGGCCGGCGCGAGACGGATCTGAAGTGGTCGGAACTGGCCTCCATCGCCTTTGGGGCGGCTCCGGAGGGCACTCGGCCGCCGGGGGAGCGGATCCACGGAACGGTGACGGATCAGCAGGGGGACACGTTCACGGGATTCATCGGCTGGGACACGGACAAGATCCTCAGCACCGACGAGTTGGTGGGACGAGGAGCGGGCGGGGAGCGGAAGATCCCCTTCGGCCGGATCTCGAGCATCGAGAGAACGCAGGACGGTGCCCTGGTGGTCACCACCGGAGGCGACTCACTCCACCTCACGGGGTCGGAGGACGTGACCGCCAGGAACGACGGGATCGAGGTGTCGGATCCGAATCTGGGCTCGGTGGAGATGAGCTGGAGGAGATTCCGGTCGGTCCGCTTCCATCCTTCCGCGCGGATGCCGGGCTACGACGCCTTCGACGGCGGCCATCCCTTGCGGGCCACGGTGGTGACGCGCGCCGGCCGGGAGCTCGCCGGTCGCATCCGCTTCGACGCCGACGAGGCGTCCACCTGGGAGGTCCTCGACGGAATCGGCAACCACGTCACGTATGACATCGACTTCGCCCATATCGCCCGTATCGAGCCCCTTCGGCGGGAGGAGGAGAAGCGCGGCCGGGGGCGGATCCGGGGTGCCCGGGTGACGCTGGACGACGGCCGGGTGGTGGAGCTCACAGGGTCCAACGACGTGGACGAGGGGAACAAGGGCGTCATGGTCCTCACGGACGGGACGGGCTCTCGTCCGTGGATTCTGGTGCACTGGGAGGACGTGAAGGAGCTTCGCTTCGGCGGCGCAGGGGGAGGCGCGTCATGAGGGGTCGGGGCGCGCGGCTGTGGCGGTGGCCTCGGCGTGGAGGTGCCGCTGGCGGCCGACGGAGGCCCAGGCTCATCTCCCCGCCTCTCGCCGTGGTGCTGGCGTCATTGGCGGCATCCGCCGTCGGCTTCGCCGTGGCGCCCTCGGGCCTCCGGGCCCAACAGACCCGAGCCCTGGCTCCCGACGCCTTCGTGGATCCCACCGCGGAGCATCTGTTCCGGGCCGCGCAGGCCAACTGGCAGTCGGTGGACAGCTCGGTGGCCCGCTACACGGCCGTCATCAGGCAGCGCATCGCCGCGGGCATCCGGACACCTCTGAAGGACCGAACCCTCTACCGGAACGAGTCCGCCGTGCGGGCCTTCTGGGACCGGGACCACGACCCCCTCATCCAGGTGCTGGGCGCCCGCTCGGAGCACCCGGGCAAGGAGGAGGTGAACGGCGCCCTGGGCTGGATGGACGACCTCACCATCGACGATCCCTTCGAGCCCGGCGGTGACCGCCTCCTCTTCGGCATCACCCACGACGAATCCTCGGACATCTCGCAGCCCGACTCGTCGGACTTCTGGTTCGACCACCCGTTGGCCCAGGGTGCGGATACGCTGTACCGCTACGAGAGTGGGGACACCCTTACCCTGAGTCTGCCCGACGGCAGGAAGCTGCTCACCGTGCAACTCGACGTGCTTCCCCGGCAGGCGGACCCGCACCGCATCGCCGGGGTGCTCTGGATCGAGCCCGAGTCCGGCGCGCTGGTGCGCGCGGTCTTCCAGCTCAGCCGGAAGCTGGACGTCATGCGCGACATCCCAGACGTGCGCCGGGAGAATGAAGCCGGGGAGTTCAAGATGGTCCCGGGGATCCTCAAGCCGTGGATCTTCTCGATGACCCTGGTCTCCATCGACTACTCGTACTGGGACTTCAAGGTCTGGCTGCCCCGCTCCATGCGCATGGAGGGCGAGGTGCAGGTGGGTGTCCTGAAGATGCCCGTCTCCTTCGACGTGGCGTACGACATCGAATCGGTGACCATGGCCAGCGACGTGGACAATCCCCCACCGGCCGGCACCGAGGTGCACCACTTCCGGAACCGGGCCCAGGCCATGGCGTTTCTCGCCGGGGTCCTCACGGATACGGGCAAGGACAGCGTTCAATACGAGCCGCTGGGCAACGTCACCCGGCGCGTGGGGAACCGGACGTCCCGGTTCATCGCGCCGAAGGACCCCTCGGTCCTCACCACGAGCCTGTACCTGCCGCCGCCCATCTGGGACGACGCCCCGGGCTTCGCGTCGGAGGAGGACCTGAAGAAGTCCATGCAGACCCTGGCCGACCTGCCGCAGGTCCCTACCGAGGGCGTGCCCTGGCACTTCAACTGGGGATGGGCCAGGCAGGACCTTCTCCGCTACAACCGAGTGGAGGGGCCGGCGGTGGGCGGACGCTTCCAGACACAGCTCAGCTCGTTCCTGGGGCCCCTCGACTTCCGGGCATCGGGCTTCTTCGGCTTTGCGGACCTCCAGCCCAAGGCCCGGCTGGAGCTGGAGCGGGCCACCGTCACCCGGCGGACCAGACTGGGGGCCTATCGGGAGCTCCACGTCACCGAGCCCCGGGGCCGCTATCTGGACATGGGGAACACCCTGAACGCCTTCCTCTTCGGCCGGGACGACGGTGACTACTACATGGCCACCGGGGCCGACCTCGTGTGGCGTCCGCCGGAGACGTCGCGCCAGTCGTACAAGGTCAGGCTCTACGGGGAGCGACAGGATGCCGTCTCCAACAAGACGGACTTCGCGCTCTTCCGTGCCTTCGACGGCGACGAGACCTTCCGGCAGAACATCCAGGCGGACCGCCTGGAGGAGGTCGGGGGCGAGGTGACGCTGTCGCCCTGGTGGGGCACGGACCCCCAGGCACCTCAGGTGGGACTCGAGCTCTACGGCCAGGGGGCGGTGTGGCGGCACCCCGGAACCACCGAGTCGGAGCGCTACGCTCGGCTCCGGGGAACGCTCCGGGTGGCGAGCTCCCTGGACGACGGCACCTGGCGCCTGGGGCTCGAGGCCGCCGCCGGTACCTCCTGGGGCCAGGTTCCGCTCCAGCGGAACTGGTTCCTGGGCGGGCCCATCACCCTGCGGGGATACGACGTGGACGCCATCTCTGGGACGACCCTCACCCGTGGGCGGCTCGAAGTGGCCCGGGTCTTCTCCGACGCCGTGGCGGTGAGCGCCTTCAGCGATGTAGGCTGGGCGGGGCCCCGTCGTATGGTGGACCGGGCCCGGCCCCTCTGGGGCGTGGGTGTCGGCGGCAGCCTACTGGACGGGCTCATCCGGATGGACATCTCCCACGGCCTCCGCGGGCCCGCCCGGTCCCTGCGTCTGGACCTCTACCTCGACGCGATCATGTGACCTCGACGCGATCCTGTAATGAGGCGTTGCCCCCGCTGACCGCGTCCGGCTGATCTTCGGAGAGGTGTTCCCGGCTCTCCGAGCGCACCTCGAAGCCGTAAACAGGTCTCGGTTCCCGCGACTTGCCCCACCCTTTCCCCCGCCCTACCGTGCTCCTGCCAGAGTGTGGTGGCCGTCATCCGTGGACGGCCCCTGAGATACACTGCCCCCAGGCTCGCGAGCGGCGTGCGCACGTGGCGTAGTCGTATCCCAGCGAGGCCCCGGTCGACGACACCTTCAGGCAGGAGGCCAACGTCATGCGAAGCCCCAACCGCACCCCGCGCTCGATCCTCGCCGCGTTCCTGGTATCGGGCGTGCTGGCGTTGCCCGCTTCGGCCCAGACCGCCCCGGATCGCAAAGCGCAGGCGGTCGCCAGCCTGCGCTGGAGATCCATCGGCCCGGTCAACATGGGTGGGCGGGTGAGCGCCATCGCGGGTGTGCCCGGCGATCCCAAGACCTTCTGGGTCGGCGGCGCCGACGGCGGCGTCTGGAAGACAACCAACGGTGGGACGACCTTCGAGGGCCAGTGGCAGAACGAGGAGGTGTACTCCGTGGGTGCGCTCGCGGTGGCGCCCTCCGACCGGAACGTCGTCTGGCTGGGCTCGGGCGAGGGCGATCCCCGCAACACCGTGTCGTACGGGTTCGGGGTCTGGCGCTCGACCGACGGGGGGACCTCGTGGACGCACCTGGGACTTCGCGGCACGGAACGCATCAAGCGCATCGTCGTGGATCCGCGGGACCCGGACGTCGCCCTCGTCTGCGCCCTGGGCAGGGAGTGGGGGCCCAACGAAGAGCGGGGCGTGTTCAAGACGACCGACGCCGGGAAGACGTGGCGGAAGGTCCTGTACCTGGACCAGGATACGGGCTGTTCCGACCTCGATCTCGACCTCTCCAATCCGCGCAATGTATACGCGGGCATGTGGACCTTTCGGAGACGTCCCTGGCGCTTTGACGACGGTGGCGGGCAGACCGGGCTCTGGGTGTCGCGCGACGCGGGCGATACCTGGCACAGGATCGAGACGCTCCCCAAGGAACCGATGGCACGCATCGGCATTAGCGTCGCCCAGTCCAGCCCCAACGTCGTCTACCTGATCACGGAGTTCCCCACCGCGGGCACCCTCTTCCGCTCGCGGGACCGCGGCGAGACCTGGACCACGGTCAACGCCGACCGCAACCTGAACTTCCGGCCCTTCTACTACTCGGACGTGTTCGTGGACCCGTCCGACGAGAACACGGTGTACACCCTCTCGGGGAGGCTCTCCAAGTCGACGGACGGTGGACGCACGTTCGAGCGCATCGCCTCCGACGTGCACGGCGATCACCAGTCGTTCTGGATCGATCCTGCGGACGGAGAGCACCTGCTCTCGGGCAGCGATGGCGGCTACCAGGTGAGCGACGACGGGGGAAGGAACTTCCACATCCTGCGCAACGTGTCGCTGGCGCAGTTCTACCACGTGGCGCTGGACGACCGCGATCCCTACTACGTGTGTGGCGGGCTGCAGGACAACGGCAACTGGTGCGGTCCCAGCCGCACCAACGACCCCAGCGGCATCCTGGAGCGCGATTGGTACACGGTTTCCGGCGGGGACGGCTTCTACACGGTACCCGTGCCCGGCGCGCCCAACCTGGTGTACTCGAATGCCCAGGGTGGCTACTTCCGCATCACCGACACCAAGTCCGGCATGACGCGCTCGATCGAGCCCTACCCCTGGATGGTGGGCTCGCAGGGCGAGAACATGCAGCAGGCCAAGTACCGCTTCAACTGGGACGCCCCCATCCACATCTCACCCCACGATCCCGGGGTCGTCTACTGGGGTGGCAACGTTCTCTTTCGCAGCTCGGACCAAGGCTATTCGTGGGACGTCATCAGCCCGGATCTCACCACGAACGATCCGGAGAAGCAGCGCGACTCGGGCGGTGAGATCTACAACGACAACACGGCTGCCGAGTTCCACACCACGATCTTGACCATCGCGGAATCGCCGGTCGAGCGGGGGACTATCTGGGTCGGTACCGACGACGGCAACATCCAGACCACGCGCGACGACGGGGCGAGCTGGACGAACGTGCGGGACCGGGTACGCGGGCTCCCGGCCCAGACCTGGATCTCCAACATCGAGGCATCACCCGCGGAGCGCGGGGTCGCGTTCGTGGCGGTCGACAACCACCGCCTCGACGACTTCAAGCCACACCTCTACGAGACGGACGACTACGGACAGAGCTGGCGGGACCTGTCGGCCGGACTTCCGCAGGACGACTACGTCAAGGTGGTGCGCCAGCATCCGAAGAACGCCGACCTTCTCTTCGTCGGGATGGAGCGCGGCATCTACGCATCGTGGGACCGCGGTCGTACCTGGACGTCCATCCGCAACAACCTCCCGCGTGTGTCCGTGCGTGGCATGCGCATCGAGCCCCGCTACGACGACCTCGTGATTGGCACGCACGGACGCGGCGCGTGGATCCTGGACGACATCCAGCCGCTGGTCGAGCTGGGTGACGCGCTGGGCCAGGACGTGCACCTGTTCGCCATGCGAACCGCGACCGACTGGGAGATGTGGGGACGAGGCAGCAGCCTCGGCCAAAGTACGTTCCGGGGCGAGAACCCCGAGCCCGGGGCTTACGTCCAGTACTACCTGTCGGACGCCGCCGCGGCCCGGCTGAGGGCGGCCGCCCAAGGTGAGGCCGGCGGCGGCGCGACGGTGCGTATCACCGACGCCGCGGGCACGCTGGTTCGCGAGCTGCACGAGCGCGCCCCCCACGCCGGCATCAATCGCACGGTCTGGGACCTGCAGTGGACGGGCGCTGGTGGCGCGGCGACGACGCAGAGCGGCGGGGGACGAGGCGGAGGCGAGGGAGGTCCGACCGCCGTGCCCGGAACGTACACGGCCACCCTGGTTGCGGACGGGAAGGAGCTCTCCACCGACTTCCGCCTGCGGGGAGATCCCAACGCCGCCGTCTCGCAGGCCGACTACCAAGCCCGCTTCGCGGCCGCGCACCGGGCGCTCGAGATCCAGGTGCGCCTGAACGAGATGCTCGCCACCATCGCCGACCTCAATGAGCAGATCGACAACACGCTCACGGCCATCGAGGGCAAGAGCGTCCCGAACGCGGAGGCAATCCGAGCCGCGGCGGCCACTGCCGAGGAGCAGTTGCAGGCGCTCTCCGACCAGACCAGCCGCCCGCCCGACGGGATGGGCTACCGCCACTGGCCGCGCCTGGTCGAACAGCTCCGTTTCGTCGCCGGCGGCATCAACGGCGCGCAGGCCAGGCCCACCCAGGGGCAGCTCGAGGTCCTCGACCTCATCGAGCGGTCCACCCGGGAGCGGGCCACCCAGTTGAGCGGGATCGTCAACGGCCCCGTGGCCGACCTGAACCGCGTCCTCCAGGGTCGGTCCAGGATCCTGACGAGTTGGCGCGCGGGAGGTTGAGGGGGCTTCCTCCACGTACTCGGCCACGGAGGTTCGAACGTGCCTCTCTCCCTTCCGCCTCAGTCGTCCTTCTCGTTCGTGACGAGCCGGTGCGCCAGCCAGGCCGCAGGGTCGCTCTGGGCGGAGGCCTGCCGGATGTCGCGCATGCGCGCTTGCACCAGATAGTCCTCCAGGCCGCCGTCGAGGAGGGTGGCGGCCGGACCGACGTCGTAGTAGATGCCGACCCAGTCGTTGCCGTCCAGCTCAGTGAGCGTGGGTCCGTAGGTCACGAGGAGGTCGACCGTCTCGCGCCGCAGCGTGTCGAGGTGCGCCTGGTAGGACTTGCGGGCCGCGACCTGGGCCGAGTCGACGCCACCCTCCCGGAGCGGCCTCGGCGCCATGGTGACGAACGCCCGAGCCGTGTTCATGCGAGCGTTCTTCCGGAAGATGACGCCGTAGCCGGGAACGTATTGGGGCTCTGCCTGTCCTCCGTAGTACGTGCTCCAGGTTCCTCCGGGCGCGAACTGCTCCGAAGCATCGGAACGAAGCGAGGTGTCGATGATCTGGCTCATGATCTCGAGCTGGGTCCGCAGGCGCTCTGACACCCCGCTCGACCCCCTCGACACCTGGATCACCCTCCTGTTCGCTTCCAGGTTGGACCCCTGGAGGGCGCTCGCCTTCACGGTCATGGTGACGCTCGCCGAATCCCCGCCGCCGAAGTCGGCGATGAACGTGATCGACTCTCCAGGTCCGGCCCGGCGCAAGGTGCTTCCATAGCTCGCGATCGCATCCCTGAGGGCGCCGGAAAGTCGCTGGCGGTACTCGGTGGCCCACGCGGCGTCGGCTTTCGAGCGGACCCGTTCCTTCTGGAGACGCTCGGATCGGACCTGCCGCTGCTGCTGCAGCGCCTGCTGCGCCTTCTCCTGGGCCCGCTGGAGCTCGGCCTGGGCTCTTGCCTGCTTGCGCTGCGCGTCCGCCTGGGCCTTAGCCTGCTCGCGCTGCGTGTCGGCCTGGGCTTGCTCCTGCGTCTGCCTCAGCTGCTCGAGCTGCTCCGCCGCTCTGGCGAGCGCCTCCTGCTGGTCGGCCGTAGCCGCATCGATCTCGGCCACCTGCCTGTAGAAGCGGGAAACGGTCGACCCTACCGGCCAGTTCACGGTGAAGAGATAGCCATACCCCTGCATGTAGAAGCCACTCACGTCGCCCCGGCTGAAGAGGGCCTGCCTCGCCTTGAGCTCACGGGCGATTCCCTCGGCACCCTCCGCCGCGCTGTCCCCCGCGAGATCCTGCGGCATCTCGGGCGGTCGGGTTTCCGAGAGCGCCGTGCTCACGATGGTCTGCATGATGCGCACGTCCTGGGGGACGTTCTGCTGCTGAGGCGCGTACCAGCGCAGGGGAATCCGCACCCCCTGGAGCGCCGGCGGGGCAGGCGCGACCGCCGATTCCGCAATAGGCGACGGCTCCGCGACCCGCGCCGACTGCTCGCCGATCCGCTGCAAGTCGCGACCGACCCGCAAGGAGTCCTGGGCCTCGGCGGGGCTCGTAGCGCCGCAAAGAGCCAACAGGGCGACTCCGATGAGCGGCGATGCTCTCCGGATCCTTCTCGAATTCGTGGACATCTTCATCACTCCTGTTCGGCGCCCGGAGTAGGCGCGAGAGACGCGAGCATCGCGTTCATGTGTTGTAGTTCGGTACCGGTGACGACCTGGAGGTCGTTCATCGAAGAGAGCATCACGCTCAGGTCCGCCCGCCGTCGGCGGTCGATCTCGTCGAATGCCGAATCGATCGAGCTCGAGACCTGCCTGCCCAGCGAGGCGTTCTGGTCGCGGAGGGCCTGATCCACCACGGAGAGCATCGCCTGGCGATCCTGGTCGCGGGCCGTCCGCATCATCGACTCGAGATACGCCGCCGTCCGGGCGAGTCCCTGATCGAGGTCTTGTCTCGTCACGAGCGAGGACGCCTCGGCCGCCGACGCCGACGAGGCGCCCACGCCGACGTGCAGCTTTCCGTCCGTCCCGACCTGGAAGCGGAGGAAGGAAGCGGACAGGGCGAACAGCACGACCACGGCCGCCGCCGCCGCGAGCGAGGGCACTAAGGACTCGAAGACCGACCTGCCGAGCCTCCTCCCGCCCCCGCGAGCGCCACCCGCGATCCGCGCGGGCTCGTTCACGTAGATCACCCTGGGAGCGTTGACCACGTCGGGCCACGCCGCCAGGAGCTCACGGGTCGAGGTCAGCTTGTCGAATTCCTCCCGGCACGTCGCGCACGTGCCGAGGTGCGCGCGGATGTCCGCGAGCTCGGACGGGTCGCCGTCTTCGTAGAGGAGCGAGACCAAACGCTCTTCCCTGTTGCCACAATCACCGTTCATGACGCTCCTCCAGGTCCATCTTCCGGCGACCTCTCATCCCGTTCGAGCCGCTCGCGCATCGCGCGCAGCCCGCGGTAGAGACGGGCCTTCACCGTGCTTTCGGGGACGTCCAGCACCTCCGCGATCTCGGCGAAGGTGAGTCCCTGGTACTCCTTCAGGAGGATCACCACGCGCTGATCCTCCGAGAGCCCACCGAGGAGCCGCCTCACCAGTTGCTCCCGTTCGGCCGCCTCCGCCGCCGCATCCGTTCGGGCCCCCTCATCCGCCACCCGGTCCTTCACGAAAACCTTCTCGCCCGACACGGTCGTGTAGTAGTCGTGGAGAGAGACGACCGGCAGTCGCTTCCTTCGCAGGTGGTCCCTGCAGAGGTTCACCGCGACCTGGTAGAGCCACGTGCTGAAGGCCCCTCGGTGGGAGTATCGGCTGATCGACTTCACCACGCGGACGAACGTCTCCTGCACCAGATCCTGGGCCAGCGCGGCGTCGCCCACGTGCTTGTAGACGAAGTTGAAGAGCGGCCTCTCCCACCGCCAAACCAGCAGGTTGAAGGCGGACGCGTCGCCCTGTTGGCACGCTTCGATCAGGCGTGCCTCCTGTGGGCTGCCTCCTTCGATCCCACGGGCTTCGGCTCTCGTGTCCGGAGCTCCCATCCGTTTCCCGTTCGGGTTATCGAGCGGGTCGACTTCCGCTCCCACCAATAGAGAACGTGGGCAGGCAGATAATAGTTGCGTGGGAGGGACATGTGGCCGTTCCGGGACTCGCATGTGCGGACAGTCGCGGTGTGGGGCACCCGATGGTTTGCATCCGGCGAACCGGACGTGGAGGAGAAGCTTCTTCTGTGAGCCGGAAGATCAGGCTGGGCGCGGGGCGTATCGGCGATGCAGTCCACCGACCCGCGGGTATGCGATCACGTTGCCCAGCTCGGGCGGCTCGACTGCACGGCCCTCAGGGGAGTCGCCGTCCAATGCGGAGTGGGTCCGTGAACCGTGGTAGTAGGATGTGTAGCCATGAAGCACCCGTAGGAGATGGCGTTCGTTGAGCACGACGACCTGGTCGAGACATTCCCGACGGATCGTACCGATCAGGCGCTCGCAATAGGCGTTCTGCCAGGGCGATCCTAGGATCCGGCGTTGGTCATGCGCCATGATCAAGCGGACGTAGAGCACGCGGAATGTGGCCGTGGGGACAACGAAGGTGTCCATCGCCACGATGTCACCCAGGTGGTTCTCCAGAAACGGGCGCCAAGTCTGGGATGGCTGCCTGCGCCGCGGCGGCCGATACCGCCGAACGGTGGAGTCGCTCACATCGATCCCGAGCTTGTGGAGTTCGGCCTGGATGCGCGGCGCCCCACGTCGGGTTCAAGCTCCTCTCGAGCGATGCTGAAACCCGTGCGTTTTACCCGCCGTACGAGAGAGAAAGGCACTGATATAGGTCGGAATCCGATATACCTGTCGATCACGGACGCCCGCCGACGGGTGCCGGCATTCGAGCCGTAGCCCCCCGTGAGATGGGCCGACATCCTCGAACCAGGAGAGCGCCAGGTGGCCTCCAACAAGACGTTGAGCCTCGGAGCCGTCATGGTCCTCCATGCCCTCGCCCGAGGCCGTGAGTACGGCTTCGACGTCATGGAGGAAACAGGGCTGAGCAGCGGAACGATCTATCCCGCCCCGGATCGGCTGGCGAGGCTGGGCTTCGCCCGGTCGGAGTGGGAGGACGCCCGCCTGCCCCAGTCCGAGAAACGCCCGTCCAGGCGCTATTGCCGCATCACGCCCGACGGCGCACGAGCGCTCCAGGAGGCCATGGAGCGGCACCGATCCCTGGCCCCCGTGGACCTGTGTGCCTATCTGCACCTGCGAACGACGTGACTCCCATGTTCTTCGACCCGGCTCCCCGGCTGTCCTGACGGCCATGTCTCCCGCTCGGGACGACCCAACGCCTGGTCCGACCCGAGACGCGCCAGCACCTCGTCCCTTCCGACTGCGCCTCGAGTTTTGGCTCCTACGTGTAGCATGCGCACTGGAGCCCGGAGAGAGCGGCGTGCGGAGCTGAGGACGCAGTGGGAAGCCGAGCTCTGGCACCGCTGGCGGAGCGGGGAGCGGTGCCGCCGGGCGGACCGCGCGACCGACCGCCCTCAATCGTCGAGGGAGCCCGAGCCGCACACCAGGGACTCATCCTGTGGTCGCTCGGGGCCCGTCAGCATGCGTGGTACCTACTTCGCACGGAGTACACGATGGACCTCATCTGGCAGGACGTGAAATACGGCCTTCGCTCGCTGAGGCGTGGCCGGGGCATCATCGCCATCGCCGTTCTCTCGCTCGCCATCGGAATCGGCGCCAACACCTCCATCTTCAGCGCCGTGGACGTGTTCATGCTGCGCCCCCTGCCCTATCCGCACTCCGACCGGCTGGAGACGCTGTGGACGACGAACCAGGATCGGGGCTGGCAGCAGGTCAGCTTCTCGGTCCCGGACTTCCAGGACCTGCGAGAGCGGAGCCACACGATGGACGTGGCGGCCTCGAGGGACGGGACCTTCAGCCTCTCGGGCGACTTCGAGGCGGAGCGACTGAGTGGCGACTATGTCACTCCGGACTTCTTCCACGTGCTGGGTGTGCAGCCCGCGGTGGGCCGCGCCTTCGCGGAGGACGAGGGAAGGCCGGGGAACGAGCACGTCGCCGTCATCAGCGACGGGCTCTGGCAGCGGCGCTTCGGGAGAGACCCGTCGCTCATCGGCTCGACCATCCTTCTCGACGGGATACCCCATACGGTGGTCGGCGTGATGCCACCCCGCTTCTGGTATCTGTTCCCCGGAAAGGACGTGTGGGCCCCCTTGGCCATCACCGGCGAGGAGCACCGGGACAGCTATTACCTGTCGCTCCTGGCCCGCCTACGGGACGGGTCCACCCCCGATCAGGTGCTGGCGGAGGCCCAACAGATCATGGGCCAGATCGCACAGGAGTATCCCGAGACGAGCGCCGGGAACGGTGCCACGATGATGAGGCTGCACGACCGGGTGTTCAACGAAGGCTTCAAGGCCGGCACCCTCATCGCCACCGTTGCCGTGGCCTTCGTCCTCCTCATCGCCTGCGCCAACGTCGCCAACCTCCTCCTCGCGCACTCCGCCGGACGGGGCCGAGAGGTGGCGCTTCGCGGTGCGCTCGGGGCGGGTCGCGCCCGTATCATGCGCCAGTTCCTGACCGAGGCCACCCTCGTCGCGCTCGTCGGGGGAGTTCTGGGCCTGGGTCTCTCCGTGATCGGCATTCGGGCCCTCACCGGCATCATGCCGCCCCAGTTCCCCCGGGTCCACGAGATCGGGCTGAGCCCCCGCGTCCTTCTCTACACCGCCGCTCTCACCATGCTGACGGGCATCCTCTTCGGGCTCGCGCCGGCGCTGAGCTTCGGAAGAACCAACTTGACGGAATCGCTCAAGGAGGGAGGACGGGGCGGCTCCGGCTCCCACGGCGGCCGGCTGCGGAAGGCGCTGGTCGTGGCGGAGGTGGCCCTTTCCCTGGTGCTCCTGGTCTCGTCCGTGCTCCTGATGCAGGGCTTCGCGCGCATCCGGCTGGCCGACCTCGGGTTCGACCGCTCCGACGTCCTGACCGCGCGGACGCTCCTGCCCGAGGCCCAGTACCCGGACTCGGAGTCCGTGAACGACTTCTACACTCGGCTCCGGACGCGACTGGCGGCCATCCCCGGGGTGGAGACGGTCGGAGCCACGAACGCGCTTCCCCTCCAGGGTTGGTCGGGCACCTGGTACGTGCTCGGAGGCCAGGACTTCAGCAACCAGGAGATCCGGCGGGTGCTCGGCTTCAAGTACGAGCTGCCCGGGTACTTCCAGTCTCTGGACATTCCCCTCGCGCGCGGTCGGTACATCCAGGACTCTGACCGGCCGGGATCGCTGCCGGTCGTAGTCATCAACCAGACCCTGGCCCAGCTCCGCTGGCCCGACAGCGATCCGATCGGGAGGCAGATCGTGACCTCCTCGGGCCCCAAGGAGATCGTCGGGGTGGTCGCCGACACCCGGGACGGGGGAGCCGACTCCCCCACCCCGGCCCTGGCGTTCTTCCCCGCGTACCAGAGCACGCAGCGGTTCATGGACTGGTCCGTCGAGGCCACGGTGCCCCTGAGCACGCTGGTGGAGCCGGTGCGGTCCGCGGTGCGGTCGCTGGACCCGACCGTTCCGACCTACGACGTGATGCCGATGGATGCGCTCATCGAGCGATCCCTGGGCGGCGACCTCATCATGGCCAAGATCATGGCGGCGCTGGCCATCATCGCCCTCGTGCTGGCGCTCGGAGGGGTGTACGGGGTCATGGCGTACTCCGTGACCCAGCGCACCCAGGAGATGGGGATCCGCCTGTCCCTGGGGGCCCAACGGAGCAACGTCCTGTCCCTGGTCGTCCGCCAGGGTGCGGCCCTGGCGCTCCTTGGTGTCCTCATCGGCACGGGCGTCGCACTGGGGGTGACTCGAGGCCTGTCCCGATTCCTATTCGGGGTCAGTCCGTTCGACCTCCCCACCTTCGTGTCGGTGGCGGCGGTGCTCCTGGCGGCCAGCGTCCTGGCCACCCTTCTGCCGGCGCGGCGGGCTACGAGGGTCGATCCGCTGGTGTCGCTGAGAACGGAGTGATCGGGAAGATGACGGAGGTGCCGGGCGCGCCGACCGCTCGGGAGAGCAACCAAGCTGATGAGAACCGACACGCACACCTTCTAGATGCCGACGCGTCGCCGTGCGGGTATCTCCGCCCCCGAGGGCTGGAGTGGGCCCATCGGCTACGTGGTGGTCGCCGAGGACGTGCGTCCCATGGGTTTGAGGCTCAAGGAGGGGAGAGGAGAGGGGTCATGTCGGAGAGCGATCTGATACAGGATCGGCAGATCATCGCGCGCAATCTGGGTCCGTAGGCGTGACGTTGCTCCTCGCGGTCTGGCTGATGCCCCACCTGGTGCTCGGATAAGCGTTCCCATGTTCCCGGCGCCGCACGCCGCCCGTCAGTGGGCGGGGTACGCGCTCATGACTCCTCCTCAGTGGGTCTACGATTCTAGACTCCCGCTGTCCACGATACCGTGGGAATTCCACTGATTGGGGGTGCACCCACACTTGCTCTCTCGGCCTCGGCCCTCGCCCCCCATGTTCTCATGGGCTCAGCTCCGGCAACCATCCCTTTGTTCTCACTTCTCCTCGTCCCTTCACCGCGCACCCACCCGGCAGAAACTCTCGCTGCTTGCCCGTCATCGATCTCTAGCCTACCGTGATCCCCTGGGAAGCACGACGGTTGAGCTTCCTAGCCCTTTGACGTAGGGCTCCGGACTTTCGCGGGCCCCTCCGGACCCCCCTCTTCCGGTTGGGCACTTCGCCGAGGCACGAGGCGAGCGTGTCGGGAACCGCCCCTTCGCGCCCCCGACCCCGGCCACAGGTGATCCTCAGACGGACATCGCGGGGAGGAGCATGCGCGCCCACTATTTCGCGCCGGCGGTCCTGCTGCTGGCGCTCCCGGCACTGACGACGTCCCGGTCCCAGGAGCCGAAGAAGGCCGTGGCCGTCCTCCGCTTCGACAACAACACCGGGGACGACCAGTACCGGAATCTCGGCCGGGCCCTGGCGAGCATGATGATCTCCGACCTCTCCGTCGTGAAGGAGATCCAGCTCGTCGAGCGGGAGCGCCTGGAGGACCTGACCAAGGAGTTGAAGCTCCAGCAATCCGCGTATGTGGACCCCGCCACCGCGCAGACGGTGGGCCAGCTGGTTGGCGCGGAGTACGTCGTCACCGGCGCCTTCGTCACCGCCGATCCCCAGATGCGTCTGGACACGAGGGTGATCCGGGTCGCCACCTCGGAGATCGTGAAGACCGCCGAGGTGACGGGGAAGACGAGCTCCTTCTTCGACCTGGAGCAGCGCCTCTCCGACGAGCTGGTCGATGGCCTGGGGGTGGTGCTCACGACCGAAGACCGCGAGCGCCTGCGGGCCCAGCAGGAAGCCAACCGCATCGACGATCTCGAGACCGCGGTGGCGTTCTCCCAGGCGCTCTGCCTCTTGGACAACGGCGCCTACGTGCAGGCCTTCGACAAGATCCAGGAGGTGCACCGGGAGGCGCCCGGGTCGAGGATCGTCGAAGTGACCATGGACGCGCTGAAGCACCGTGTCGGTGACCAGGCCAAGAATCGCCTGAAGAACGAGGCGAACAAGGCCCTCGGTGGTCTCTTCGGGCGGAAGCGCGCTCCCCAGCCTCCGCCTCCTACCGGCTGCTGACGGAGCCGTCCCTTCGACGCCCATAAGGCCCATGACCTCACGGCGTCGGCGCCCAGCACCACGCGCGCGCCGGACCACGCAAAGCCGCAGAGCCAAGGTGGTCCGGAGCCCCGGCAGGTGCCAGCCTTCGAGCCGGCGAAACCTGGCGCGACCCGACCCTCTGGGAGTTCGGCCCTACCCTGAGCCAGGACTCAATTCCACATTGGAGGCCGACGGGTGGTTCGCCCGGGCGGCGGTTCGGGGCCGGAAGCCCGTCGACCACGGACCCGGGAGTGACTCATGCTCGTTAGCGGCTCGCTCGGACTCGGCCTGTCCGCCTCGGTCGGTGACCGCGGTGGTGTCAACCGGACGCCGGACGTGAGGATCGTCCAGGACGCCTTGAACGCCGTGCCACCCTCCGGGGGTGGACAGACGACCCTTCTCTCCCTGGACGGCATGGCCGGACGCAAGACCAATCACGCGATTCAGATGTTCCAGCTCCACCATTTCGGTTGGAGCATCGCGGACGGTCGGGTCGATCCCGGCGGAAAGACGAGCGAACGGCTCGCGAAGCTCCTGAACCAGCACGGTGGTACGCGATGGTCCATCGAGCGGGTCGAGTCGGCGCTCCCCAGCACGCCCGGCACCACCACCCGAAGCGTCGACTCCAAGGACCGGCTCTACGAAGTGTCGACACTGGACGGCTGGACGCGCGTGCTCTACTACGTGCAGACCCCCGACCAGCAGATCCCCCGTGGGGCCGAGCTTCCGCAGCTCAGGGAGCGGACCGAGTTCAACCCATTCACGACGCCTCGGCCGTGCAGCGCGTTCGGCCTCGTCGGCCAAGTCGTCCACACCGAGCAGTCCGTCTCACCCACCAGCGGGGTAATCCAGCTCACCCTCCAGGGGCTCCTGTTCCCGTCCCCGCTGCACGTGACCGTGCGACACACGTGGTTCGTTCAGAGCAGCACGCCGGGGGTCCTCCGGACGATCCACGGCGTGTTCCGGTTCATGCGGGACGACAGCACCGGCGCGCACAAGGTGGCGGGGAGGTAGTGGGGGGGTGGTAGTGGTGGCCGGCACCGTAGGGCCCACTCCGTGACCCTTGGTCCCGGATGCTCCTGCGCGCAGCCGTAATTGAATGGACGGATGCAGCGTTTTGCCCCGAATGGAACGGGCCACGTCCAGCTTCCGGCCAACCAGCTCCATCGGCTGGTATCCGGCACTTGGCGGCCTCCAAGCCAGCGCCTCGCAGACGGTAGCCCCAACCCTCCCAGCTGTTCTCTCCCCTTCTCGTCCCTTCACCCTCCCCTCCAAGCCAGAGAGAGTCTTCACCGCTTGCCACCCCTGAACCCGCAGCATACCATGCCCCACGGGCCAACAAGGCGGTTGGACTTCCTTCTATGGGGTTGGCTGTCAAGACGAACGCTGCCTACACGCCGTCGGAGGAGGTCTTGGCCGTCGGCGTCCGCGTTCGTTGAGATGCCGGATCGGTTGTCCAGCGCGGGATGGCTGATGCGTTGCTCGGGCTCGGCGTCACAGCCAGGAAGACGGTCACAGCCGCTGCGTTCTCCGCTCGGGGGCGGGAACCATCCTTCTATCAGGGGCTCAGCATCGGCCCATCGCTTCGTTCGGCTCTCCAGGGGCGCATAGCCTATCCTTGGGGACTCGGACCAGATGGCCCAGCCCAGAAGTTCAACGGATGCTCTCCCCTGTAACCGGTTCGCTTCCCCTTCGTCGGGCCCGTCGTTGCGTGCGCTACGCTCGACCCCACGCTTGCTGATCCGGGCCCGTTTTACTCCGTCGCTTCTGTCGCTTCCAGTCTCTTCGGGTCGTATGCCTCGCCGCTGCGCCACACCGCCAGGGCGATGGCCGCGATCTGACGCGCCAGGGTGAGCTTCGCCAGGTTCGGCTTCGTGCCGTCGTCCAGGAGTCGCTCGTAGTGACGGTACACGGGATCGTCCTCGGCCCGGCCGATCACCGTCGTCGCCGCACCCTTGAAGATCCGCTTCAGCGTGTGGTTGAAGTTCTGGTTCAGCCCCCGCGTCCGCTGCACCGCTGTCTTCACCTGTCCAGAGACACCCACTCGCCCGTCGGGGCCCGCACCCAGTCCGACGAGCTCCGCATCACGATCCCCAGTCCGCAGTAGGCCCAGAACCCGCTCCGGCTCCGGAATCGGTACGGTGTCACCACCACCGGCAGCAGCTCCGCCGTCCGGATCGGGCCCAGGCCCGGACACGTCTTCAGCAGCCGCCACTCCCGGTGCTTGCGCGCCTCGGCCAGCAGCGCCTTCTCGGCTCTCGCCTTCAGTGCCGCGAGCGCGTCGTGCTCTGAGTACAGCAGCTCGGCCAGTGGCCGCGTCGCCTCCGGGAGCTCCCCGAGCCACCGCTCCCGCTCTCGCTTCGCGTAGACCGACCGCCCCGCTCCGTAGCCCACGCCTCGTGAGCGCAGCACGCTCTTCAGCCGGTTCTTCGCCCGGGCCACATCGACGACCACGAGCCCGTAACCTCGGGCCACATGGCTCAGCCTCCCGAACTTCCCGCGCCCCTTGTAGAGCTTCGTCTCCAGTGACCCGATCCGCAGCTGCTCGGCCAGCGCGAATGCGTCTCGCTTGTCGCTCTTCGGACCCCGGCTCTTGCGCACCCCCGCCACCACCAGCTCCTCCACGTGCGGTTCGAGCACTTCGTGCAGCCACTCCGAGAGCGTCCCCTCCTCGAGGCATACGTGTCGGTTCCGCGGGATGCCTCTCAGCACCTCGATCAGCGTCCGCGCGTTCGTCTCCACCACCTGCGAGCCCAACCGCTTCCCGCTCGGGCCCACCACCGCCAGCGTGCAGCTCGACGCATGCGCGTCCAGCCCGATATACCTCTCCATGGGCGTTCTCCTCCTCGGTCTGTGGGTATGTTGCCTGCGCTAATGAAAGCGCTCCCACTCCGAGAGGTGAACGCCCTTCTTCCTCTTGGCTGATTAGGTGCTTGCCAGGGCCAGTAGCGGATGCCATGCCCCTATGATGCCTATCCTTCGGGTCCGGAATCCACTTTGTTCATCTGCCGGCTCATACTACTCCGGAGCGACCCACACATGGCTCCCAACGACGTCTCCGACGGAGAGCGCTGGAAAGCCCGGACCATACGGCCGGTGACGGCACTCTACCTCACCGCCGTTCTCGGTGCCTTCATGGCCGTGGCGGGTTTCGTGTTCCACTCCAAGGAAGCGGTGCTTGCGTTGGTCGGCCTCACTGGTGGAGAACTCGTGTTGTTGGCCCCCAGCCTCTTGAACCGGGTGGAGTACCTCCTCACCGAGTCGGGACTGCAGAAGCGTCCCCACCGGCCCAAGGGCCCGCGTCCCTTCGAGGACGTCTTCGCCTTGGACGAACTGAGTCACCTGGTTCCCACCGCGGCGGGATTCAAGTTCTACAAGAAACTCTCGGAACCCAACGCCCTGAAGCGGTTCTACAAGCTCCACATCTCCGGTGACTACTCGGGGGAGTTCCATGTCGAGCCCGCAGAGCGAGGGCGGGTCGAGGACGTGTTCCGAGCCCGGGGAATCCCCACGACCAAGGAGGCGGTCCTGCGGCTGCGCACGGGGCTCCGTTAGATCGCGTACGGCAGGCCACGGTCACGACCCGTTCGAGCGTGCTGCGGGAGACCTGATGAGGCGAAAACTCGCGGTCCGAGCCGCAGCCCGCATTCGGTACGACGACGCGTGCCTCCGCGTCCGTGAGCAGGGCACACGCGTCCAGGGCGCGAGTCGTGTGGGTTGCGGCTGCGCCGCCGCCGGGATCGGTGTCTCGTTGGGCAGGGAGTTCAGCCCACCAACGGGCTCTCCCAGACTCGAAGCAGCAGGGCCTTGAGCTCTTCGAAAGGCTCGGGCCCCAACTCCGCCCTCCATTCGTCTTCGACGGTCCGGAGGATTTCGTGGATCTTGGCGTACGCCGCCTGTCCGCGATCCGTCAGGTGAACGATGCGCGCGCGGCCCTGGTGCGGGGCGTCGGACCGGTCGATGTAGCCTGCGTCCTCGAGGCTCCGCAGCAACTGGTTCATGGCCTGCTTGCTCATGCCGGCGCGCTCGGCGAGCTCGATGGGACGGGCTCCGTCCGGACCCGGAAACTGCAGCACCGCCATATGCGGTAACCGCAATTCCTCGAAACCCGCGGCGTTGAGCTCGTCGATGATCCGCCGGTGAATCGCGTGGGAGGGTACCCGTAGCAGGGCTCCGATCAGCATCCCGCCCGGAGGGCTCAGCGAGGAAGATGTTGACACCATAGTAAATCCAGTTTACTGTTGGGCGTGGAACAGTAAAGCGAGTTTACTTTATCCACGGGGATCACGAAAGGGAGATGACGATGACGACCCAGCCCATCGACCTCCGGGTCAATCCGTCGGACGAGACCATTCGCCTGGGTCCGCTCGGTGTGCGTTTCCTGATCACGGGAGAGAACGCCACGGGCAGCGTCGCGATGTTCGAGCTTACGGTCCCGAGCGCGCAACGTCTCGCGGCTCCGGCACACAGTCATGACCACTACGAAGAGACGATCTATGGCCTCGAGGGTGTCGTAACCTGGACAGTGGACGGGAAGAGGATCGACGTGGGGCCGGGAGAGGCACTGTGCATCCCACGCGGCGCCGTCCACAGATTCGACAATGAAGGCAACCAGGATGCGAGGGCGCTCTGCGTGATCACGCCCGCCGCGATCGGCCCACAGTATTTCCGCGAGTCCGCCGAGGTGATCAATGCGGCCGCCGGGGGGCCGCCGGACCGGACGAAGATGGCCGAGATCATGATGCGGCACGGCCTGACGCCGGCCGTGCCTCAGCCCCAGGCGTAGGGCCGAGCCACCCGCGGTCTCGCAGGTAACTCCCCGCCGAAGATCACGTATCTTGTCGGTGACCGGGACGGTGCCGGTCCCCGGGGATCGGCGCCTCCCGAGAGATCCTGTTCATTCGTGTAGGGAGAGGCGGCGATGTCGAGGATGGGGGGGCTGTCCGTGGCCATGGTGTTCCTGTTGGCCGGGTGCCACGGCCCGCCGAGCGTGGGAGAGGCACGGTCCATGTTCCGGGGTGGCCCGGAGCACGCCGGGGTCTACGGCGGGGAAGACGCGCACGGCTTCTCCGGCGTGCGGTGGGCCAGTCGCCTGGGCGGTGCCGTCCGCTCCAGCCCTACGGTGGTTGACGGGGTGGCATACGTCGGGAGCACGGATGGAGTCCTCCATGCCCTGAGCCTGGCGGACGGATCGGAGCTGTGGGCCTATGATGCCGGCAGCCCCATCGCATCGACGCCGGCCGTGGCGGGCTCCCTGGTGTTCGTGGGAGATCGGGCGGGTACCCTTCATGCCGTGCGCGCCGAGGACGGTGTCGGTGCGTGGCGCCTCGAGACCGGCCCTGACATGGCGCTTCCCTGGGGAAACGAGGGATGGGACTACTACACGTCGTCTCCGGTCGTGGCCCAGGGAATCGTGGTCATCGGCAGCGGGGATGGAAGCGTGTACGCGGCAGACGCCGCCACCGGCGAGCTCCGGTGGTCCTACGCCACCGAAGGACGGATCCGGTCGAGCCCCGCTGTCGCGGACGGCGTGGTCTATGTGGGCAGCATGGACGGACGGCTGCACGCCATCGACCTGGCCACGGGAACGGCCAAATGGCGGTTCGAGACCGAGGGCTACGCGCTGGATTCCAGCGAGTGGGGCTTCGACCGGCGTTCCATCCAGTCGTCGCCGGCGGTGGTGGAAGGCACGGTCTATTTCGGAAGTCGCGACGGACATGTCTACGCTGTGGACGCCGCCACCGGTGAGGCGAGATGGCGCTTCGACCAGGAGGTGTCGTGGTGCATCACATCCCCCGCGGTCCGTGACGGCGTGGTGTACGCCGGGACCTCCGACGGCCATTTCGTTCAGGCCCTGGACGCCGCCAGCGGCGAGGAGCTGTGGCGCACGGCCACCGGGGGACGCGTGTTCGCCTCTCCCTCCGTTGCCGGCGAGACGGTGGTGGTGGGGGACCAGGCGGGGACCCTGTTCGCCCTGGACGCGGCCACGGGCGCGGTTCGGTGGCGGTACGAGGCCGGCGACGCAATCCAGTCTTCGGTGACGGTGGCGGGCGACCTCATCCTGGTGGGAAGCGACGACGGCTACCTCTACGCCCTCCGGGGCACCTCCGGAGCGGGGCTGCGCCGAGGCGTCTTCTGGGACGCGTCCCTCTTCTCGCTCTACAACGGATCCGAGGAGCTTCGGGACGACCTCGTCGGTGCCGGTTACGACGTGCTGGACACCGACGGCCTTCTGGACTTCATGAAGCGGCAGGTGCGTGAGGACGGCCGAAGCGTGGTGGTGTTCGCGGTGGACCGGGTGCCGGCGAACGTGGGTGCCGTAGCTGCCGATACGGTGCTCTTTCGACGCTATATGGACTCGGGCGGACGTGTGGTGTGGCTTGGCTACCCGCCCTTCTCCGTGCTCGTCGATGCGAAGACGGGTCGGCCCACCGACGTGAACCCGGCGCTCACCACTGCGGTGTTGGGGGTGAGCCACGACGGCGCGACGCTGGACGAGTACCCTTCGTGGCCCACGAAGGATGGCAGGGCGTGGGGGATGCACGCCTGGACCATCGACCGCCTCGGCGTTCCTCCGGAAGACGTATCACTGGTTCTGGCCCGGGACGAGCGGGGAAGGGCCACGAGCTGGGTGCGCCGGTACGGTGAGGAGGGCGCGTTCGTTCGGCTGTGGGGTCGGCGAGATCCCATGCCCGACCTGCGCCTGGTGCGGCGCTTCGCGGAGCAGGAGCTTCCCAGGACCCGGTGATCCTCGACACGCGATCCCGCCGATCCCAGGATTAGACCGGCGGTCAGACCGCGAGGCGACCTCTCAGCAGGGCCTCGGCCTCCGCGACGATCCGTCGGATCAGCTCGGCGGCCGGGACCACGTCATTGACGAGCGGCGTGCACTGGCCGGCCGTGAGGCACATCTCCTCGAAGTCTCCGTCGGTCTCGGGCGTTGGGAGGATCGCGGAGAACTTCGGCATCTCGTACGTCTCGGCTCCCATCTTCGTCGTGCCGATCGACACGGGCGGCTCGGGCTGCGGCGGCGTCGCGGTGTCACGCCCGCGGTACTCGTCGACGATTCGGTTGCGCAAACAGTTCATCGGCTGATTCGGCCACTCTGGGCCGAAGATCGACGTCAGGACGATGTCCTCGTCGCCTCCGGCGAGGATGCGCCGTTGGTACTCCGGGTGGATCGTCGCCTCCGGCGTGGCGAGGAAGCGCGTTCCGATGACGACGCCCTCCGCGCCGAGCGCCAGCGCGGCGGCGAGTCCCCGGCCGTCGGCCACGCCGCCTGCCGCGATCACCGGTACGTCTCCACACGCATCCACCACGGCCGGTACGAGCGCGAAGGTCCCGATCTTTCCCTTCGTGTGTCCGCCCGCGGTCGAGGACTGCGCAATGATTGCGTCGACGCCCGCCGCCGCGGCCTCACGCGCGCCGCCGACGGTCGCGACCTTCATCGCGACCTTCACGCCCTTCTCTTTCAGGCGCTTCACGAACGTGTCGGCCGGGTGCGTCCAGAAGAACTCGACGAAGGGCACCGCCTCCTCGAGACACACGTCGATGTGTTCCTCAGTCGCGAACTGCGTGATGAAGTTCACGGCGAACGGGCGTGACGTCAGCTCTCGGGTGGCCTGGATCATCGCGCGCAGCCCCTCGGGCGGCAGGATGCCGTTGGCCAGCGAGCCGAGCCCGTCTCCTTCCGTTACGGCCGCGACGAGTGGCGGGAGGGATACGAAGGCCATTGCGCCCGATAGGATCGGGTGTTCGATGCCGTACAGATCGGTGATGCGCGTCTTCACGGAGCTTCTCCTCCCGAGGATGTTCGAACAAGAGTCCGGGGTGATCTAGTTCTCACCCGTATCTCTTGACAAGCATCCCGGGATGCGCCGGGCCTCGAGCTCGACGCCAGACCCGTTTGATGGAGGCGGCTGGAGTCGAACCGGTGTGGGCGTGAGGGGCCCAATCCGGCGATGTCGATACTGCCGCACGGCATCTGAGGCGTTGCGGCCGCAAGGGTGTGGGGCGAGGTGTGGACGCGTGTCCATCCAGGTCCCCTACCCCATCAGCTCCTTGATCAGCGACCGGGCGATGCCCTCGTATCGCTTCACCACGAGCACGGAAGCGGGCGAGTAGCGGGCCACCTTCTCGGGGATCTCGCCCAGGAGCATCTGATGGAAGAGGGGCTCTTTGGCTGCGCCGATGATGACCAGGTCGACGTCGCGGCTGGCCTTGGTGATCCCCCCGGCGGGGGAGTTGGCCTCCACGAGTTCCCGCTCCACGGGCAGCTCCGGATCCACCAGCGTCAGCGTCTTGTCGATCCACTGTTCGGCTTCCCGACGCTCCTGGGCCGTGGCGCCGGGAGGCACCACGTACGCCGCCGTCACCGTCATCCCCCAGGCCTCGGCCAGGGCGTTCAGAAGCTCGGCGGCCAGGCGGGCGTGCGGCCCTCCCGCCGTGGGGAAGAGGACCCGGCGGAACTGCTTCTGCTCGGCGATCTTGAGGACCATGAGATCGCAGGGCGCGTGCCGGATGACCTGGTCCGCGACCTCCCCGAAGATGCGCTCTCGGGTGTTGGTGAAGCCCTTCCAGCCCATGAGGAGCATGTCGGCCTGCTGGCGCTCGGCGATCCCCAGGATGCCCTGCTGGACGTTGTGGGCCAGCGCCACGTCCGTGTCCAGATCCACCCCACGCTCCGCCGCCCACGCCCGGGCCTGCCGGAGGAGCCCCTCCGAATGCTGCACGAAGCGCATCCCCTGGTAGATGGGAAGCTGTCTGGGCACCTGGACCACGGTGACCGCCACCAGGCGCCGGCCCCGGAGCCTGGCGATGGGCCAAGCGAAGTCCAGCAGGGTCTCGACGTTGTCGGGATTGTGGAGGGGCACCACCACCGATAGATCCAGCGCCTCCTCCAGGGGGCGCTCGCCGGGGATGAGGACCTGGGGCTCGGCGCCGGCGGCCAGCTTCTCGAAGTGGGCGAAGTAGACCAGAAGGCCCAGGATGATCCACCCCGCCGTCACGTACCAGGCCAGAGGCTGGAAGGTGAACTGGTAGAGGGCCAGGAAGACGTTGAGGACAATCCCCAGGATGGGCGTGAGCGGGTACAATGGCACCCGGTAGCGTCGCGGGAGCTCCGGCATCTTCCGGCGCAGGGCGATGACCGACAGGTTCACCAGCGCGAAGGTGAGGAGGAAGATGAGGCTCGCGGCGGAGCCCACGGCCTCGATGGGCAGCGTCATGGCCATCGCCAGCACGAGCACGCCCGTCACGACGATGGCCACGTGGGGCGTGCGCCGCTTGGGGTGGATGGCCGCCATCTCCCGGGGCAGCCAGTTGTCCCGGGCCATGGAGAAGGCCACCCGGGACGAAGCCATGACGGTGGCGTTCAGCGCCGACGTGGTGGAAAGCAGGCCGCCGAAGACGATGAGGGCCACCCCGACGGCCGGCATGAAGTCCTCCGCCGCCCGCACGATGGCCGTCTCGCCATACTCACCCAGGAACTGCCACGACGTGCCCTTGTCGGGACTCATCGCTCCAAGGGCCACGAAGAGGATGAGGAGGTACATGACCACCGTGATGCTCAGTGCGATGAAGGTGGCCCGGGGGATGTTCTTCTCGGGCTCCTTGATCTCCTCGGCCACGGTGGCGATGAGGTCATACCCTTCGAAGGCGATGAAGGTGAGCCCCATGGCGACGATGACGCCGCCTCCGCCCATGGGGAAGAAGGGCGTGAACTGCTCCGCGGCCATCGACGGCGCGCCGAAGATCCTCTTGAGCCCGTAGAGGACGAAGATGCCCAGCACCACGAGCTTGGTGAGGGTGAGCCAGTTCTCCGCCTTCCCCGTGACCTCGGCGCCCCGGACGTTCAGCCGGATGAAGGCCGCGCCCACCAGGAGGGTGACCACCAGGATCGGCACGTGCTCCCCCGCTAGGCCGAACACCGGGGCCGTCAGTCCCGGGAAGTACTTGTGGAAGAACTCCCAGAAGTAGCCCGCGAAGCCGAGGGCGTAGAGGGAGCACGCCACCGTGTAGGCGAACCAGAGCATCCACCCGGCGGTGAAGCCCAGGGCTCCGGGGAAGGCCATGCGCACGAAGGAGTAGCCGCCCCCGGCCCGGGGGATGGCCGACGCCAGTTCGGCGTACGCGAAGGCCGTGAGCAGCGTGACCGCGCCGTTCAGGGCGAAGGCGAGGATGGAGGCGGGCCCCGAGACGCCGGCGGCGATCCCCGTGAGCACGAAGATGCCGGCGCCGATCATGGCACCCACCCCGATCATGGTGGCTTCGAACAGGCCCAGGTCCCGGGCGAAGGTGACCTCGCTGGACGCCATGGCTCTCGCAGGTAGCTGACGTTGGACGGTTCGGGGTCGGGGACCTCCGGCGGAGGCATCGAGTCCCGGCCTGCGGTCGTGCGCAGGGCCGGAGGTATCTATACCGTCCTTCGAGTTGGCGCGCACGTGGATGCAAACGACGGAGGTCTTGATGGAGGGGCCGCCTTCTTCGATCCGCCCACCGAATGCTCGCGAGCCCGATACTGATCCCCACCGTAGCCAGCGTGATCCCCTGGCGCAGCACCATCCGGAAGATGCCCTCGCGTCTCGAGCCCAGGGCCATGCGCAGGCCGAACTCCCCGGTGCGCTCACGCGGGATGTAGGCGATCACTCCGAGGTCGGGTGTGGGATTCCCGAGGCGTGGACGCATGTCCATCCAGGGCCGATCGGCCCATGGCGTCGCTCGGTGAGCCGGGGCACCGTCGGCTATGGCGACTCCGGTCATTCTGCCCCGCCTGCAGCGGATCCATGAAGATCCTCGCCTTTCTCACCGACCTGCCGGTCCCCTCCGCCATTCTCGTTCACCTCGACCTCCCCAACAAACCCCCGCCCCTCGCCCCTGCTCGCAGCCCCCCCAGCGTGACTTCATGCTCGACCAGACGTCGAGCTTTGACCCCGCCGACCCCGAGCCCGTGCCCGACCACGCTTCGCGCGGTGCCTTCCAGTTCGACTAGTCGCTGCCCGCCGACTTCGACGACTGATTCGGGCGCCCTCCACACTCTCTCACTCGTTCTCGGCCCTCGCCGCCCATCCGCTCATGGTTTCGGCCCCTCCGACCATCCTTCTGTTCTCTCCCCTTCTCGTCCCTCCACCGTCCCCCGCACCAGAGAGAGTTTTCACCGCTTGCCACCCCTGGACCCGCACAATACCATGCCTTCGTCTGTTCCATTGGCCTGCCGGAGAAGGCCGATGATCGCGCGTCAGTCTCACTGAGATCGACCCGGAATGCCATCATTCACGAGAGGCCGATTCGGGGCTGACGACGCCCGCCGCTTTTACGACATGATCGGTGCGGCGCAGGACACCCAGGCCTTCTACGAGAACGCGGCGGTCGAGCAACTATTGGCGAAGGGTCGGTTCCGGGAGGCGCAGCGCGTGTTGGAGGTGGGTTGTGGCACCGGGCGGATCGCCGGGCGACTCCTGAGCGAAGAGCTTACCCCCGACGCCGAGTACCTCGGAATCGACGTGAGCACCACCATGGTGCGGCTTTCACGGGATCGCCTGGCCGAATGGCCCCACCGAGCCAAGGTCCTTCAGGTGCCCGGCGGGCATGAGGCCCTCCCTGTCGCCGACGCATCGGTGGACCGCGTACTGACGACGTACGTGATGGACCTGATGACCGACGAGGACCGTGCCTGGACGCTACAGGAGTGTCATCGGGTGCTGCGAAAGGGGGGGCTGCTGTGCCACACCGGGATCGCTCCCGGGGAGGGCCCGCTCACCTCGGCCGTCTCCACTGTCTGGCGAGGACTCCACAAGGTCAGTCCCTGGCTCGTGGGGGGATGTAGACCCCTGGTGCTCTCCCGTGAGCTCGTCGCCACGCAATGGAGTGTACGCTACGCCGAGCGCGTCGCACGCTTCGGCATCACCTCGGAGGTCGTTGTGGCCGAGGCGATCTGAGGCGAAGGTCCATGTCCGATCGTTCCTCTTTCCCCGACATGTGGGCCGACCCCCAACTGAGAGAGCTCGGGCGGGAAGCGCTCGAGCTGCTACGTACCCACCTGAACTGACGCCACTCTCGGGCGGGAGATCTGCTCTGGAGGGACAGGGACACCGACGGCATGCTGGTGGCGCTACGATCAGGGCGGGTGAAATGGACAGCGCAGCGGTGGAGACCGCTGGCGGGAAGACGGAATCGTAGCCGCTCCGTTCCCAGGTCCGGACTCCCCAGAGCCCCGGCCCCGGGCTTCTCGCGTTGACCGCAGTCAATGAGGCCAGGCGCTCCCTCCCTTACCTTCCCTCCTGGTGGAGTCGACGAACGACTCCCCGGGTCGGACTCGGAGCCTGAACCGAGGCTCCCCGCCGGCAGGATTCCAGAGAAGGAAGAGAGAGGGAAGCTGACCATGGTGGACCCCAAGACATTTCTCTCCAGCGGGCTGGAGCTTCACGGTCACAAGTGTCCGGCCATGCCCATGGGACTCCGGTGCGGCGCGATCGCCATGAACCGTTTGGGCGTGCCACGCTCGGAGGCGAAGACCCTCATCGCCGTCGTGGAGCTAGGCGACAACCACTGCGCACACTGTTTCGGCGACGGCGTGCAGATGGTGACGGGCTGCACCTTCGGCAAGGGCAACATCAAGAAGCTCGGCTACGGGAAGTTCGGCCTCACTCTGGTCGACAAGGCCACGGGTCGAGCCGTGCGCGTGGTGCCCAGGGGAGAGGTGCAGATGGGGATGAAGAAGACGCCCTTCTTCACGGAGTACCGCATGAAAGGTGTGCCTCCGACCCAGGTGCCCGAGGATGTGGTGGACCCGCTCATCGACAAGGTCCTGTCGGGCCCGGAGGAGGAGCTGTTCTCGGTCAGCGAGATCTTCGACTACGACGTCGAAGCCGGGGAGGAGGACTTCGCCTCGTTCGTGTGCGATCGGTGCGGTGAGATGGTGGTCGAGCGCTATGGCCGTGTGGTGGGCGACCAGAAGGTCTGCATCCCCTGCCAGGAAGCGCTGTTCGGCGCCGAGTAGAGCGCGGAGCACACACGGGCATGGTCGTTCCCGGGCGTGCTCGGCGCCGGGACGCCCAGGAGTGCAATGATGCTGTACGCAGTGATCGCCATCGGGTTCGTCGGCGTGTCATTTCTCTTCTCGATGCTGGGACTCGGTGGCGCGCTCATCTATCTGCCGGTCCTCACGTGGACGGGCTTCCCGGTCAAGGAAGTCGCCATACCCCTGGCGCTTCTGCTGAACGGGCTGACGACGCTCATCGCGCTGGCGGCATACTTCCGTGGAGGGCTCGTGGACTGGAGGGGCGGACTCGGCATGACCATCGCCGCGTTCCTGTTCGCCCCCCTGGGCGCGGTGGCCTCCGACGCCGTGCCCGTGCGGCTCCTGCTCGGGCTCTTCGCCGTGGCCGTGGTCGTGGCGGCGCTCAGGATGCTGCTCACGTCCAGGAGGCCCGAGCCCAAGGACCTCATGCCCATGCGGAAGAGGCTGATCATCGGAGCTGCGGTCGGGATCTTCGCGGGCTTCATGGCGGGGCTCCTCGGGATCGGGGGCGGCTTCATCATGTCCCCGCTGCTCATGTGGATGGGCTACGAGACCAAGCGCGCCGTCGCGACGTCGGCGTTCGCCGTGACGTTCTCCTCGTTCTCCGGGTTCGCGGGCCATGCGGCGCAAGGACACTTCGAGCCGGGGTTGACCGTGCTGTTGGCCATGGCGGTGTTGGTGGGCGCCTTCACGGGCAGCCGCTTCATGGTGAGAAAGGCGAAGTCGTCCAGGGTCAAGCAGGTCTTCGCGGTGGTGCTCTTCGGCGTCGCTACTAAGCTTCTGTTCGGTGTCCTGTGAGCGCGCGGGGCGCTGTCACGAGACGGGGTCGGGTCCTGGTCGCCGTGCTGGCCAGCCTGATCCCCGGCGCAACGTCCCTCGCCGCTCAGAGCTCCCTTCAGTGGCACGGCTATGTCCAGCTACGCTATGGTCGCTCGTACCCGTCCACGGGTTTCGTCGT
Organism: uncultured Gemmatimonadales bacterium; assembly: GCA_963751265.1. Taxonomy (GTDB): domain Bacteria; phylum Gemmatimonadota; class Gemmatimonadetes; order Longimicrobiales; family Gaopeijiaceae; genus SZUA-318. The sequence goes on from CAVVTU010000031.1 coordinate 174,935, forward strand.
GCGTCGGGCCAAGCTCTGGATGAAGGGGGCCGTCCCCCGTGTCGACCACCTCGGCTTCAAGGTCCAGGGGATCTTCCGCAACGGATCGTCCGGAGCCTTCGTGCTCCAGGACGTGTTCGCCGAGTACGAGCGGGGCGGCGTGACCTCGAGGCTCGGCCAGTTCGTGCCCGACTTCAGCCTGGAGCGCTCGCAACCCGACTTCAGGTTGCCCCTCGTCGAGCGCGCAGCGGTGGTGGAGACCTTGATCCCTGGATCGAGGACCATGGGCCGCGAGATCGGGACGGAGCTCTCACTCACGCCTCCGTCGGGCTGGGTGCACCTGGGCGTCGGTCTCTTCAACGGCAACGGCGGTGACCACGCACCGGGAGCCGAGGGAGACTACCTCACCACGGGCCGTCTCGTCCTGAGAAGAAGGCTGGGCAAGGCCATGCGAGGCTCGGTGGGAGGCTCCTTCGCGCTACGCGAGACGCATGGTGCGGACGTAGGCGTTCTCTCCTCTACCTCGGGTGCGTTCATCGGCCGAGACCAGCGATGGGGCGCCGAGGCGCGCCTGCGGGGAGACGCCTGGAACATCCAGGGGGAATACCTGCATGCGGTCCTGGCCGGAGAGGCCAGTGACGGCTTCTACGTGCTGGGGACGATGGCGGTCGGCTCTCACGATCGGGTCGCGGTGTCCGAGGAGCGCCTCGACGTTCCCGGCTCGGCGTCCATCGGGCCGTGGTTCGCCGTGGGATACACGAGGTACCTCGAGACGGCGCCGGCTCGTGCGCACGCGTCCGGGGTCGCCACCTATCCGACAAAGGTCATGACCGACGTTCGCCTGGCCTCCGACGAGGGGCGGAGGAGGTTGGGCCTCGCGGTTCAGGTCCAGATGTTCCTGCGGTGAAAACGGCGGGTGGCCGCTTCCGGTTCGCCGCGTCACGGTCCGGGCCCGTCGATCGTCTCATCAATGAGAGCACGTAAGGCGACCCCATCGACAGCGCCGAATCCAGGAAGGAGGCAGACATGCGACTGTGTTGTTCGGCAATACTGTGTGGGTCGGCCGTGCTCGCGCTCGCCCCGGCCCCACCGCCGGGCAGTCGTCGTTCGCCTGGCGGGTCCGCGGGGGCTTCGATCGTGGCGCCATCCGGTCTACTTCGCGTCTACTCGGCGCGCATGCTCGTCATGGGATCCACCCGCGTGGCCCTCCACGCCGGGAGCCAGGTGGCCGCCACGGAGACCAACGCCAGCACCGCGGCCACCGATGCGTAGGTCCACGGGTCCAGGGGGCTGACCTCGAAGAGGAGGCTGCCCAGCACCCGCGCCGACGCCATGGCGCCGAGCAGGCCCAGGATCACTCCGGGAACGGTGAGGCGGACGCTCTCGCCCAGGACCATGCGGAGCACCGATCCCCGGCTGGCCCCCAACGCCATCCTCATCCCCACCTCGCGGGCCCGTTGGGCCACGCTGTAGGACATGACCCCGTAGATCCCCACCGCACCCAGGAGCAGGGCGAGGCCGGCGAAGACACCGAAGAGGGAGAGGGCGAAGCGACGGGCCCCCAGGCGGGCGGCGGCGATGTCCTGGAGGGTGCGGACGTAGCTCAGGGGCACGCCCGGGTCTCCGGCGGCCACCGCCTGCCGCAGGGAGGGAACCAGCGCCTGGGGTTCACCCGCGGTCCGGACGAGGGCGGCCATGCCCCAGAAGTCGTTGGCGGACCGGGGTTCAGACGCCCACAGCTTCAGCACGGTGCCCATGGGATAGTAGAAGGCGCCCGGTGCCGGACGGTCCGGGCGTCCCCCGGCGATGTCCGCGCACACGCCCACCACCACCAGACCTCCCTCGATCCAGCGGACGTTCATGCGCTGGCCCAGGGGATCGTCGGAGCCGAAGAGCTTCCGGGCGAGGGTCTGGTTGATGACCACCGAGGAGGTCTCCCCACGGAACTCATCCTCGGTGAGCCATCGGCCCGACAGGAGGGGGACGCCCACGGCGTCGAAGTACCCGGGCGTGATGAGGCGGACGGACGTGAAGTCGGCCTTCCGCTCCTCGTCGCCCCACGCGGAGACGGTGGTGTTGTCGCCACCCAGGAGGGGCAGACGGTTCACGAAGCCCACCGCCTCCACCCCGGGGGTGGCCATCAGTCGACCATCCAGCTCGTCGGTGAACTGCTCGATGGTCTTGGACGTAGGGTACGCCGCCGCGGGTAGGGTCAGGGTGAAGGTCATGACCTGGTCGGCGCGACGCACGCCCAGGTCCAGCCGCTGGAGGCGCCACATGCTGTTGGCCAGAAGCCCGGCGCCGGCCACGACCACGACGGACAGGGCCACCTCCGCCACGACGAGGACGTTGCCCAGGCGGCTGCGGCGTCCCGAGGAGCCCCTGGCGCCTTCCCGGAGGTGTTGCTGGAGCTCGTCGGGACGCACCCGGATCAGCGGGGTCAGCCCCACCCCGATGCCGACCAGGAGGGACGTGGCCAGGGTCACCGCCAGGACGGTGCCGTCGATGCCGATGGCGTCCGCCCGCGCCAGGCTGTTGCCATAGAGGGACACGAGGAGGTCGATGCCGCCATACGCCCCGGCCACCCCCAGGGCCCCCCCGGCCAGGGCCAGGATCAGGCCTTCGGCGAGGAAGAGGGAGACCAGGCCCGACCTGCGGGCCCCCAGGGAGTAGCGCACCGCCAGCTCCCGGTGACGCCGCTCGGCCCGGACCAGCAGGAGGTTGGCCACGTTGACGCAGGCGATGAGGAGCACCAGGGCCACCGCGCCTCCCAGGAGGAGCAGCGAATGGCGGTTCCGCCCGATGACGTGCTCCTTGAGGGGCTCGGCCATGGTGAACCACCCCTTGTTGACCCGCGGGTACGCCTCCGCCAAGCCGGAGAAGATGCCCTGCAACTCCGCGGAGAGCGCCTTCACGTCGGCGCCCGGGGCCAGACGGGCCACGGCGTTGTAGCCTCGGCTCCCCCGACTCAGCTCGGCGCCCACGTGCTGGAGTGCCATGACCAGCTTGGGGTCGTTCTCGAAGGTGAATTCGGGAGGAAGCACGCCGATGACGCGCACCGGCCGGGCATCCACCCGCACCGTCCGTCCCACCACATCGGGGTCGGCGCCGAAGCTGGACCGCCAGAGCTCATCGGTGAGGAGCGCCACCGGCTCGGCGCTCGCGTTGTCGTCGGCGGGAAGCAGGTCGCGCCCCAGGCGGGGCGGAACGCCCAGGACGCCGAGCATCGGCGACGAGGTGAACAGGATCGGGATGCGCACCGCGTCCTGGTCGATGGCGAGGTTGCCGCCCAGGACCCGGTAGATGGCCGACGAACTCATGAGATGGGAGCCCGCCTGCAGGTCCATGAGGTTGGGGACGGACTGGTTCGTGCCCCCACCCCCGAAGTTCGGATGGCCGTCGGAGAGCCAGACCAGCCCCTCGGGGTGGTCGTAGGGGAGGGGCCTCAGGAGGGTGCCCTCGATGAGGCTGAAGATGGCGGTGTTGGCGCCGATGCCCAGCCCCAGCGTCACCACTGCGATGAGTGTGAAGCCGGGTGTGCGGATCAGCGAGCGCAGCCCGTGCCGGAGATCTCTCGTCCACATGTCCATCGTCGTCCACCCTCCCCGTCCCGTGTCGAAGGGGCGCCAACGCGCGGCGAATCCGCCGATCTGGCGCCAATACCATCGTGTCGCCGCAGCCGCGCCGTCCCGGGCCGCCCGCCCGCGGAAGAGCTCCGCGAGGGTCGAATCCACGTCGTCGCGTTGCGCCTCGTCCACCAGCAGGGCCAGAAGCCGTCGGGCCAACTCGGGCGGGCCGGACCCACCTTCCTTGTCGGTCATGACGGGCTAGGCCGTCGGCTCGTCGAGGACCGCTTCCACTCCGTCCCAGAGCTTGAGGAAGCTCTGGCGCGAGTCACGCAGGGCGTCGAGGGCCTCCTCGGTGAGCCGGAAGTAGCGTCGTGCGTGGCCCCCTTCCTCCCCGGGCTCCACCATGCGGTCCAGGAGCAAGCGCTTCGCCTTCATGCGCTGCAGGGAGACGAACACCGCCGACGTGGCCACCTCCTTGCCGGCGCTGCGCTCCAGCTCCGAGACGATCTCCACGCTGTAGGCTTCGGAGCCGAGGCGGAGGATGGCCAGGAGGACCTGGTGCTCGAACTGTCCGAGAACGGTGGGGGCCATGCGTGGTGCTCCAAGATGCCTGACGTTGTAATACAACTGTGCCCAATGTGTAACGCTGTCATACAACTCGGACAAGAGAGGGAGAGAAAGGGTTGCGGCGGGCGATTCTCCCTTCCCCGAACGGCTACGTACTCTTCTTCAATGTGGGCAGTCCCGTGGCGAAGATCGTCCCATCGATGGCGGCGGGAGGGGGGGGCCTCCGGTCGGGCTCTCGAGACCACCTCACCAATCCGGTCTAGCCAAGCCAGGGATGGACGCCCGCGGCATCCTTCGATGCCGGCGGTGCAGACGTATCCCTCGATCCCATCGGTACTCGGTCGGCGACACCGCGCCCAAGCCATCGAGAGGTCGTTTGATGCCTAGCGTTACCGCAGCCCCATTTCGGGGTGTGGAACCCGCATCCTTGCCCATTGGACCATGGCGTCGCTCCCCGAGTCCTCCCAGGCTCGGCCATGGCGACTCCGGTCAAGCGACTCTCTCGTCCCCTACCCTCACCCGCCAAGCCATCGTGTCCGGGCACCTCGCCTTTGTGCCACCACCGCGCATGCATCGCCACCGCTATCACGGTCGACGGGAGCTGACCGACCGAAGTCCATGGCGGCTCCGCAGCCGCTTCTACGCTCTGATATCCGGGACGGGGCCAGTGGCTCTCCACCCATGACCCCCGCCCATGGATCGCCGACGCATTCCAGCACCCCACAGGACCGATCGGAGGCGCCATCGATGCGAGAATCGGAAGCGAGGTGCATGAGCGAGCCGGCCCTGGAGGCGGGTGAAGAGGTGGTGTGGTGCGGGACTTCGGTAACGGGAGGGATCTCGACGCGAAGACTCGGCACGCTGCTGCGCGCCTTCGACATCACGGACCGTCGCCTTCTCGCAGTCGTCGGCCCCACGGCCGAGATCCCTTGGTCCCTGACGCCCGAGAGCGTTGCCTACGTGCCGGTCCAGCGCCTGGGCGGAGAGATGGCCAACGTGCGCTTCAACCGATCCCGGTGTCGACGCGGGCGGGGGTACGGCCATCTAGACCGCCTCTACACCTTCGAGTGCCTGGTGTCTAGGCCGAGCGCGAAGCCGCCGTCGTCGAGGGCGCGCAGGCTGCGCCGTATTGAGCAGCCAGACTTCGGGGTACGGATCGAGGTCCCGGCGAGCTGGAAGGAGGAGCCTCCAGCGCAGAACGACGGCGCCTGTCACTTCCTGTCGAGCGACCTGGGCCTCGACCCGGAGACGAAGAGCGGCGAGAGGCTCCTCGTGCTCCAGGGGCCTCTCGGCGCTTCCTTCACGCTCGACGCCGCGTTGGCCGGAACCTGGACCCTCGAGCGCGCTCGCGACACGCTGCGCAGTCTGGGCTGGATGCCGACCGTGGTCGAAGAGACGGCGGAGATGACCATCGGGTCGGTATCGGGATTCTCGATCACCTACGAGATGGGCCTCAGCCAGATTCTGGGCAGCCATGCCGCGGTTGGGAGGGGCGGCGGCGTCCGGACCGAATTCGTGGTGCTCGAGCACGGCGACTCCCAGCTCCGCTTCGCGCTCGGATGGATCACCCGTTTCCCCCCGCCTTCGCGAGCCGCTGAAAGCGATCGTTCGGTGCTGCGAGCATACGGCGGGCCACGGGAGGGAAGCGCCGTGAAGAGCATGCTCGAGGTTCATCCCACACAATGATGGACACGGTGCGGACGGGGACCGCCGCCAGCCGAGTCGCTACCGCCTCTGCCGCGGCGGGGCTGGCGGCCGCCGCAATAGTCGGGGGATGGGCCTACACCGGAGGCGGGGTTGGCTCTCCCGGGGTGGCCGTTAGTGGGCCCGCTGTGCCCGCCAGGGCAGACGGAGGGGGCTCTGGCTCTACCTGCAGCACACGGTGGTCGGCCACGCTGGATGGGCCGGCGGTCGGACACATACGGCTCGGGGGGAGCGATGCGGAGCTGGAGGCCGTCGGGGGGACTCAGGTGTCCTCCATCCACCTGTACGCCAACGAGGTCTCGTCGTTCGACCTCAAGATGATCGTGGGCCCCAATCGACCCTTCAGGGTCAGGTCCTTCCGCATTCCCGCCAGAGCTGCAGAGCTGGACCTCTCTGAGCTCGACCGTCTGGGCCCGAAGGGCACGGGACGAATCGAGTTCGGGGGAGAGCATGACCGATACCAGATCTCGCTCGCGTTCATGGATCGGCCATACCGGTACGTTCTGGGCTTCTCCCGGCAGGTGGAGGACGGCGCATCGAAGGTGGCGAGCTTCGAAAACGCCGCCGAGCCGATCCCTGGCGGCGACCGGGACAACGGCTACGTCGAGATCACGCGCCACACGGATTCGCACGTCTCGGGAAAGTTCAGCGCGAAGGTCGTGACGTACGAGCAGGAAGCGTCGTCCGTCGTCGACGAGAACTACCACCTGGCGCCGGAGATGGCGCCCTACCGGTCCACCCTCCAGGGAACGTTCGACATCTACGCCAACGGCTCGGGCCCGTGCCCGTTCGAGATTGCCACGAAGACACCCGACGCTGGCGACCGCAACATCGACTACCGGAAGCCCGGCGTGCGGATCACGTTCACGGAGCCGTTCGTACCGGCCATGGTCAACGACCGCACGGTGCAGGTGGGCTACATGGACCCCGCCGGCCACTTCCGGCCCGCTGCGGGTCGGCTCCGGCCCCTCCCCGGTGACCGCGCGGTGGAGTTCCTCCCGGAGGGCGATCTCAAGGACGCCACGTTCTACCACGTTCGGGTGGTCGGCGGCGCGGCGGGGGTCCGCAGCGCGGGGCGTGACACACTGGACACCTCGACGGAGTGGCGCTTCGCCACCGCCGTGAACCTGAACGAGCCGGGCAACCAGACTCTCACGCATGTCTTCCAGACGTCGCGCGATGCCCAGCTCGTGCGCGGAAAGCCCGCCGCAATCCGCGTGTACGCGAACTGGAGGCCGGACCCCGACGTCGCGGCGGGGGAGCAGGTGGAGACCTTCGTGGCCCGCGTCACCGGTCTGGGAGCGGGAAACCGGTCGCTCGCGGAACCGAGCACCGTCCGCTTCGTCCGTCCCGACCTGTTCGACAAGTACCACGTGCGCAGGCGATTCGCGGAGCACACCGCCAACCTGTTCGGCTGGCGCCCGCGCCGCACGGACGGAGCTGCCGTCCGGGGCCGGATCCAGGTCACGTCGGACGCGACGGGAGAGACCCTTCTGTTCGAATCGAACCGTGCCGTCTCGTACTGGGGCCCCCGGCCCACGCTCGACTTCGACTACTACTTCCTGGAGGTCGGTGATTGGTCGGGCGGTGTCCCGAAGGAGGCGCGCGCCTCGGGCCGCCTGGCCGCCCGAAGGGCCGAGCTGTATGCGACGCAGAACCTCCCGGTGCTCGCCACCCACGGCCACGACGGCGGTCCACTGGCCATCGGCACGGGCGCGCGCCTCGAGGCGGCGGGCTGGGAACTCGGCGCCGCCGCCGCGGACTGGCTGAAGGTCGATCCGACCCGCAAGCTGGAGCGAGCCACACGGGCCTCCGACGTCCGGAGCTTCATGAAGCTGTTCGAGGAGGCCGTCGGCCCCTACACCGGCTCGATGATCCTCGTGGGGTTCGTGCCCCCGTCCCTGCATCCCGGTGGGACAACGTACTTTGACGCCTATCCCGGGCTCACGAGCTGGAGCGCGACGACTGCGGCGCCCCCCGCGTTCTGGAAGAGGACCGTCGCCATGCCTCTCTACAACTTCGTGTACACCACCGACGCCCTCACGCACGAGTTCGGTCACTCCTTCGGCCTTCACCACCGGCCGGATGTGCCCGACGCGGACGCTCGGACGCTCGAATGCGCCTCCGGCCGTTCCAGGATGGCGGGCATCGAAGGGTTCCGAATGGCCCGGAGCGGTCGCTTCGGCGCCAACAAGTCCTTCGAGGAAGGGAACGCGGAGTCCGGGACGCTCCTGCCGCTCATGTACCCGTGCGCAAAGCGTCAGATCGACGCCTTCGTCATGGACCGGCAATACGATCGGCTGCTTGAGAACGTGTCGTCCTGGCTCGCCCTGGCAGGACCCCGTTCCGGGGAAGGAGTCGGAATTCATACCGGACCGATGGGGCGGTTCGCCGCCACGAGGGGAGTCGCCGGAGGCGAACGGACCTGGAGAGCCAGCCCGTATCCGAGACACCCCGTCGTCCAGTGGGCGAGCCTCCGTGAGATACCGCAGCTCGGCGCAGACCGTGCACCCTTGCCGCTCCGGTTCGGCGGGACGGCCGTCCCACGGCTTCGGACCCGCCCGAGCGCGCCAGCGCCACCCACGGAGTCCACCCTCCAGCTCTCGGGTCTCGTCGGAGCCGACGGACGGATCCACCTCGCCGGAGTCGCGCTCTTCCCCGCCTCGCGCGTCCGCACGGGATCAACCGGTCCCTACACTGCCGAGACGCGGGACACCCGGGACTCGATGCTCGCGTCCGTCTCGTTCGGACCGTCGCCCGGACAACCGCCCGATGGCCCACGCGCCTTCCGGGTCGCACTCCCATGGAACGGCGCGGCCGCGCGGCTGGTGGTTCGACGGGGCGACCAGGTCCTGGCCGAGCGATGGAGGTCGGCCCACCCCCCGACCGTCCGTATCCTCGACCCGCCGCCGGGAGCCCGTTGGTCGAAGCCACGTGACCTGCGCTGGACAGGTCTCGATGAGGACGGGGACAGCCTGGTGTATACCGTGCTGTACAGTCCGAACGGCACGTACCCCTGGCATCCCCTGGCCTTCGCCTACACCTCCACCAGGCTTCACCTCGATCCGGCCAATCTGGAAGCCGGGCCGCACCCGACGCTCAGGGTCCTCGTCTCCGACGGGTTCGACCAGGCGGAAGCGCGCGTCTCCTTGTCGCTGGCGCGTCCTCTCGTCCTGGAAGGCGTCACTCCCGAAGCCGAGGACACCGTGGACCGCATGCTGGACGTGGGGGCGTTCTTCGCCGACGAGGTGGACTCCACGAGTCTCCACGACGGCGGATTCGTCCTGCTGGACGCGTCGCGGAGGCCGGTCCATGCAACGGTCTCCTGGGACGGCCCATCCCGAACGGCGCTCCTGACGCCGCTGGCGCCGCTGGCGCCGGGCGAATACACCGCCGTGCTGAAGGCCGATGTCGCTGGCCGGTTCGCGAACAGGCTCTCCAGGGAGCGGCGCTGGTCCTTCCGGGTTCGAGCCGGCGGCGGGACCGGCGGGTTGCCCGTCACCACCTCGAAGGGGCCCGAGGGATCCCGCTTGGCCGAAGCCCACCACGCGTCACCGTCGGGCCTTTCCGGGGCCTCAGGCACCGGCACGGAGTCCTCGGGCACCGGGTCCGCCGCCGCGTCTTCCGGCGCCGGATCCCAAAGCACGGGGGCGGGTGGGCGGCTCGGCTCGGCGACCGCACCCGGCTCCCGGCTCGACTCGGCGCTCGCCCGCATGCTCGGCGGCGGCTCCGGTAGCCCTCGCGTGGACAAGCTGTCCCTCCGCGCCACCGGGTCACTCGAGACATCCGAGTCCCTGACGTCCGGGGCCACGGCTTCGTTGATGGCCCCGTGTACGCCCGCCGGGATTCCGGTCCTCATTCTGGGCCTCGAGGCGCCGGACGGCGTTACCGGCCAGGTGAGCCTGCAGCCCGCTCGGCCCGTCAGGCCGGATGCCAGCCAGGGTGTCGTCCCCGTGGATCTCGTCTATACGGTGCGGCGGGGATCTTCGGCGAACGTGTTCATGGGGAAGGGCGAGCTGACGCTGTACCCGGACCGTGACGGAAAAAAGAACGGCGGCGTCCGAGGGACTGTCCGCGCCACCGGACTCCACGGCGTCCATGGCGGCACGCTCGACCTCCGGGTGACCTTCGCAGCCGATCTCGGCTGTGTCGGCGGCGGAACGGATTGAGGCACAACCGACGTCTCCCTGAATAGCGCGTGCGGCCGTATCACGCACTCAACCGGCCCGACCCAACACCCCTCAGCAGGAGTCGAACCGGCGTGGGCGTGAGGCGTCCGATTCGGCGATGTGGCTACTGCCGCAAGGCATCTGAGGCGTCCTGGCCGCAGGGGTGTGGGGTGGGGTGGGGTGTGGGATTCGCCAGCGGCCGACGCATGTCCGGCGAGGGCCGATCGGCTTATTGCGTCGCCCGGTGAGCCGGAGCACCGTCGGCCCTGGCGACTCCGGTCAAGCGACTCTTCAGTCCCCTTCCCTCACCTACCACGCCATCGCGTCCGGCCGCCTCGCACACGTATCGACCGCGACGGCCAACCGCCACACCGCTCTACTCGGTCGTCCAGCACCATCTGGAGACCTTCCTCGCCCAAACCGCTGAAGCTGATCCCCTGGGCAACGGCGTCCCATGGTGCCCTCCAGTTCGCCCAGTCTCTGCCCGGCGACTTCGACGACTGCCAATGGCTCGGCCCCTCGCGCATCGCCATTCGGGCATCGCCCCTCGCTGCCGTTCGCTCATCGGTTCGGCTTCTGCGAGCATCCTCCTGCTCTCACCCATCCTCGTCCGTTCACCCTCGCCCCCACCCCAAGAGAGCTCTCGCCGCTTGCTCCTCCTGAGCCCACGGCATACCATGCCCGTCGGGCCGACAGGGCGGTTGGAGTTCCTTCTCGGCCACGATGAGACCTTCCCGGACCGGGTGGGCCCAGCGCTCTACGACGACCACATCCCGCTCGATCAGCCGGGCCTGCCCACCGTCGACTTCATCGACGTCAGCTACGGTCCCAACAACGCCTACTGGCACACGCTCCAAGACACGCCTGAGCACGTGAGCGCCACGACGCTTGGGATCGTGAGCCAGGTGATGGTGGAGATCACCTACTCAGGAGGTTAAGCGATGTCCCGCCGCACGCCCGTCACCGCTGCTGTCGTCCAGGCGTCGCCCGTGCTCTTCGACCGGGAGGCCACGGTCGACAGGGTATGCGCGGTCACCGCGGAGGCGGCGGCCAAGGGCGCCGAGCTGGTCCTCTTTCCGGAAGCGTACGTGGGCGGCTACCCGTGGGGGCTCGCGTTCGGTACGGCTGTTGGTGGACGCACCGATGCAGGGCGCAGAACCTGGGAGCGCTATTGGTCTTCGGCGGTGGACGTGCCGGGGCCCGATACCGCGCGCATGGGCGAGGCCGCGCGCGAAGCCGGCGTCCACCTGTGCGTCGGCGTCGTGGAGCGCGACTCCACGTACAGCGGAGGCACGCTCTTCTGCACTTTGCTCTATTTCGGACCGGACGGCTCGCTGCTGGGAAAGCACCGCAAGCTCAAGCCCACCGCCGCCGAGCGGGTGATCTGGGGAGAGGGCGACGGGAGCACGCTGACCGTGGTGGAGACGCCGCTGGGTAAGATCGGCGGCCTGATCTGCTGGGAGAACTACATGCCCCTGGCCCGCATGGCCATGTACGGGAAGGGCGTGGAGATCTACCTGGCCCCCACCGCCGATGCCCGCGAGCGCTGGCAGTCCACCCTTCAGCACATCGCCTTGGAGGGCCGCTGCTTCGTGTTGGGCTGCAACCAGTACGTGCGCCGCGACATGTATCCCCCGGATCTGGAGCTCCAGGATGAGCTGGACGCCTGGCCGGAGACCCTCTGTCGGGGAGGCAGCGCCGCGTATGGCCCGCTCGGGGACCTGCTGGCGGGTCCTCTCTGGGACGAGGAAGGGATCCTCCTCGTCGAGCTGGATATGACCGCTATCGCGCGCAGCAAGTTCGACTTCGACGTGGTCGGCCACTACGCGCGCCCGGACGTCTTCCGACTCCAGGTGGATGAGGAACCGAAGCAGCCGGTGGGCTGAGCGATGAACTGGTCCCCACGATCGGGATCCGCTTTACACACGGGCTCGCCGCGCGCGACCGAGGAGCGCTGCCGTTCCCGCCGTACCCAAGCAAGGATCACCCCGCAGCCAGTACCAGTGCGCGAAGTCTCGATATCCGGTGCGGAATTGGGCTGAGTACGAGGCTGGCCTCCGGAAGCGTGGCGACCTCACAGTCTGGCTCCCCGATACTGCGCTCGATGCTTGGCGCGCTGCGGCCAACCGCAAACCCGGCGGACAGCGTACTTACGCGGACATCGCGATCGAGGCCGCGCTGACGATCCGCATGATCTTCCACCTTCCGCTTCGCCAGACCGAGGGCTTCCTACGTTGCCTGGCCGAGATGCTCGAGGTCGGGCTACCGATCCCCGATCACACCAGGTTGCTGATCCCATCGCATCAGTCTTGGCGAACGGCGCGTACGACACCAAGGCCGTCTACGAAGCCGCCCATGAGCGATGCAAGGGACGAACGGTACGGGTGCTTATCCCACCTGGACGCGACGCCCAGTTCAGCCCGAGGCCTTCGGCCGCGCTCCTGGAGAGAGATCGAAACATCCGCTTGATCCGAGAGCTCGGGCGGCGCGAGTGGCACACGTCCTCAGGCTACAGCCAGCGGAGTCTGGTGGAGAATACCGTCTTCCGAAACAAGACGATCGTCGGTCGACGATCATCGGTCGAGGTATGCGAAGTCGAACCTTCGACAGACAACGAATCGAGGTACAGCTGGCGAGCAAGATCCTGAATCCGATGTCCCGTCTCGGGATGCCTGACAGCTACCGAGTGATCTGATCCTGGCGGGGGGACGGGGGATCTGTCCCTAGCTCCGCGCCATGCACCAAAGCCATACCGAACGTCCGGCCGCGCCGCTATCGTCCTGCCATGAATGTGTTGCTGCAACTGGAATCCCGTCTCGCACGGCTGCAGGACGTGGAGGGGGAGCTGTCCGGCGAGGTGGCCGTCTCTCTGCTCGACGCCATGGTCGAGGCGCTTCCGCGTCCCGCAGCCGCCGCCGAGGAACGCGAACTCTGGTGGCGCACGCTCGACTTGACGGCCCGGCCGCGGTTCTTGCGGAGCCTCGGGAGCGACGCGGCGCGGCGCCGCTGGGCAGAAGCGGCCTTCGTGATCATCGAGGCGACCGGCTTCTCACTGCGTGAGCTCTTCGCTCAGCGGGTCCGTTCCGATCGCGATCGCCCGCTCTTCCGGCACGCGCAGGAGCCACATGCACCGGGGTGGAGCTACGAGCGCACCGCACGCTATGCACGCGCCTTGGCCGCCGTCTTCGCCGGCGATGTACACGAGCGCGACGACCACCGCCGCGTCGCTATCCTGGCCGACAACTCATTGCACTCTGCCACGAGCGACCTGGCTTGCCTCTGCCACGACATCTTCGTGGCACCGCTCAATGTCCACACGGACGTCGAAACGCTCGGTTGGATGCTGGAGCGACTCGCCATTGACACGGTGGTCACGGACACGGAGGAGCGGCTGCTCCGATTGCAGCGGGTACGGGACGGAACGGGTAGGGCCGCGCGCATCTTCGTCACGGATCCCGACCTGGCCGATCCGGGTCGGCACGTGTTCTCGCTGGCGGCGGAGGTGGCGGGGCTCGTTCCCGATACGATTGAGGAACGACTGGAGGTGACGCCCCGCTTTGGTATGCGAGAGGTTTGCACGGTCCTGTTCACGTCCGGCTCCACCGGACGGCCGAAAGGGGTCGCGTTCACGCAGTTGAACCTGGTCACCAAGCGCTTCGCGCGTGGCGCAGCGCTACCGGCTGCCGGTAACGACGAGGTCTTCCTCTGCTACCTGCCTTTCTTTCACACCTTCGGTCGCTACCTGGAGCTCCTGGGCTCGATCTACTGGCACGGTACGTACACCTTCGCGGGAAACCCGTCGGCGGACACCCTGCTACGTCAGCTCCCGGAAGTCCGGCCGACGGCGCTCATCGGGGTCCCCCTCCGCTGGAAGCAGCTGCAGGAGCGTTGCCTCGCGGAGATGGGGCCCGCCGCCGCCGCCGACCACCAGCGCGAAATCGTCGCTCGCATCACCGGCGGCAGGCTGCGCTGGGGTCTGTCCGCTGCGGGCTACCTGGAGCCCAGGGTATTCCGCTTCTTCCACCACCACGGCATCGAGCTCTCGAGCGGCTTCGGGATGACCGAGGGTACCGGCGGTCTCACGATGACCCCGCCGGGGGATTACCTCGATGACTCCGTCGGCGTACCGCTGCCCGGGACCCGTATCCGTTTCGCGAAGAATGGCGAGTTGGAGATCGCGGGGCCGTACATTGCGCGCCATTTGCCCGAAGAGGGGCCGCCTGGCGACTTCACGGTCGAACGACCGGATTCGGACGAGCATTGGCTGGGGACGGGCGATCTGTTCCGGCAGATGGAGCGTGGCCATCTCCGCATCGTGGACCGGATCAAGGACATCTACAAGAACAACCGCGGTCAGACGATCGCGCCGGCGCGGGTGGAGTCCGCGTTCACAGGGGTAGCGGGCATACGCCGCACGTTTCTGGTAGGTGACGGACGTGCGTACAACACCTTGTTGATCGTGCCGGAGTTGGACGAAACCCTCAGCAGTATATCAGCGGACGAGCTGCGGCAGTACTTCCGGCGACTGATCGCTCAGGCGAACCTGGATCTCCCGCCCTACGAGCGGGTCGTGAACTTCGCCCTCCTCGACCGTGACTTCTCCCAGGATCGGGGCGAGCTGACCGCCAAGGGGTCGTACCGGCGCGCTCGGATCGAGAAGAACTTCGGCACCCTCATCGAGGAGCTGTATCGCGGGACGACCGAGTTGGAGTGGGACGGCCTCCGCATCGTGCTGCCCCGTTGGTTCTACCGCGACCTCGGCTTGCTCGAGGGCGCCATCCGCGCGGATGCGTCCGGACTGGTCGAGACTGTCGGCGGACGCCGACTCACGCTCGCGCGGCTCGCCGCGCCGCAGCGGCTGCGCGTCGGCGATCTCGAATACACTCTCGATGACGAGGTGCTCGATCTGGGCGCCTTCGTACGGCAGCCGATGCACTGGGCGGGCAACCCGGAACTGATGGAGTTCGGGCCCTGCAGGAACGGCTGGGACACGCCGTTGGCGGCGGCGGAGCAGGTCTGCCTCCCAAGCCGGGACGCGTCCGATCATCGCGCGGCCCGGCCGCTGGCGCCGGATGCCGAGCTTCGCGATCTCGACCTCGTCTTCCAACGCGCACTGTATGGACCGGAGGCGGAAGCGCTCACCGCGGTGAACGACCTCGGCCAGAGGCTCGGCGGTGCGGGCCACCCGGTGGGCCGACTGATTCGTCGTCGCCTCGAGGCGCTCGCGACTCACCCAGCATCAGCCGTGCGCTGTCGGGCCTATCAGGTGCTCCTCCTCGACAACCCGGCACTCGATCATAGCGGCTTCTACGCTGCGTTCGTTCAGTCTGGGCGGTCGTTCCTTTCTCCGGCGAGTATTGCGGACATCGCCAGCACGGTGGAGCCCCGACGGCTGAGCGCCCTGAGTAGCCGCATGTACAACTATCGAGCGCAGCTGGAATGGCCCGCTCCCGAGGGCCGTCGCCAGATCTTCGAGGACCTGTTCCAGCTCTTCGCCGATTTCGCGCGATTTCGCCCGGAGTTCTACGGGACCGTGCGCGAGGAACTCGCCCAGTGGATTCGGCACGACGCGGATCCGGCGCTCGCGGCGAGCGCGGAGCGTCAGCTACTCGCCCTCGCGGCGTGGTTCGAAGAGGATCTCGACTCGCGATGGCCCTCGCATCTCGACCCATCGGGCTGGGAGGGCCTCATCGAGTTCCAGGAGGGGATTGGCGACCACGAGATCGACCGACTGCGCCGTGCTCTCGTCGGAACGACGTTCCTGCAGGAGTCGCTGGCACTTACGCACGAAGGCGAGACCCTCGAGTTCGATGAGCTCGGCCCTGGGGGCATCTGGATCTCGCTCATCCGGTCGACGCCCCGGTACTCACGCTACCGTCTCAGCATCAACACACGTACTGGCCGCCACTTCGACCTCCAGATCGTCCTGCCGGAGGACGCCCACGCGCCCGACACTTTCGCCATCATCTTCTGGTTCCTGGCCCTGCGTGGCTATCCGCATGGACGTCCGGTGCTGCCGCCCTTCGGCTGCTTCCGTCCGAATCTCGGCGCATTCTCCCTCCGCTACGTGAGCGACCTCACCGTCTGGGAGCGGATCCGGGAGATCAGCGCCCGGGGTGGGACGGCGCCTCCCCCGGGCACCTGGCGCCGCCTGCTGGCGACCGCGATGGCCACAGTGGTTTCCGGTTGGCTGGCGAGCGGGCGGCGGATCGTGCCGGGCCTGGTCGCGCCCACGAACGTCATGGTGCCGGAGCCGGACTACCGCGAGGACGCCGTCTTGGTGAATCTCACCGAATGGCAGCCGTACCGCGGCCCCGCGTCCCTCGTTCGACCGCTTCTCAAGAACTTCTTCAGGCAGACGGCGGC
Source organism: uncultured Gemmatimonadales bacterium (assembly GCA_963751265.1). Classification (GTDB taxonomy): domain Bacteria; phylum Gemmatimonadota; class Gemmatimonadetes; order Longimicrobiales; family Gaopeijiaceae; genus SZUA-318. Next base: position 191,289 of record CAVVTU010000031.1, read on the forward strand.
CCATTACCCCCGGGTTCGGGACGAACTGCGAACCACATGGATCTTCGAGGCGATCCGCGAGGCGCTTTCTCCAGCCGACGCACGCGCGTTCCTGCACGACTTGCGTGCCTCGCTCGTCAACGATCCGCTCCCGGAGGCTGGACCCGACTTCCCGGGCCTTCTCGACGACCACCTGGCCGGTCTCGACCACCGGTACCGGCCTCCCCTCGCCGTCGAGGCCGCTCTGGACCGCTACGCCGAGTGGGCCCGACTGAACCGGGATGCGACCATGGACGCACGGCTCTCTATCGTTGACGAGCTACGTCGCCTCTACCGAATCGACGGGCGGGGTGAGATCGCGCGCTACCACCTGTTCCAGCATACCTGCTTCGAGGACGCGCCTGCGCCGATACACGAGGCGCTCGATCGGATCATCAATTGCCTGCACCGGAATCCTGGCCGGCGCGCAACGGAGTTGGTCGAGCTCTCCGACCTCCAGGATCTGCTCGCTGCCGCGGGCGAGCACGCGGCCTTCCAGCGCGTCGCGTTTCCGGCGTTCGAGCCGCAGAAGGACCTCTGGCTGGTCACCGTCGGCGATCGTGAGCGGCACCATGTCGTGCTACGCTCACGGATCGCCGACCGCAGAGGTGGAATCTACACGGTCCACGACCCGGTCGCGCCGGCGGAGATGGGGGTGATTTACCGGATGTTCTTCCTGAGCGGCTATCCGAAGACCGTGAGCGAGCACGATCACATCCTGGTCGTCGAGAACGACCGTGACCACGTCGTGGGCGGGGTCTGCTACCAACTTGAAGAAGACGGCGTCGTCCACATGGACGGTATCGTGGTCACACGGGCACTCCATGGCCGCGGCCTCACCACCGCCATCCTCGAGGACTTCGCGGTGCGGATGACCGACGCGGGGCACCGGGTGCTACGGACGCACTACGTCCTGCCGGAGTTCTTTCAGAAACGTGGGTTCCGTCTCGATCACCGCTGGGGCGGGCTGGTGCGGTTCCTCCAGAGAGGGACCCAGTAGGGCGTGCCGGGAGTGTGGTGCCGGATCCGTCCCCGGCAGCGCGCCTCGTGGGTAGCGGTCCCCGCGGCGGGCACGATGCGGGGGCCGTGGAGGGCGAGAAACCCCGCCTGGCCACGACTGACCTGGCGGGGCCGCTCGCCCCCAGGCAACGCCCCGGAGACGCGCGTGGAGCGACCCGTCTATCGGCTGCCGTTGATGGCCCCCACGATCCAGACGAGGTACTCGAGCGGCGGGCGGTCCATGGTGTTCTGGCTGATGTACTTGAACCGGAGCACCCCCTGGGCGTCGACGATGAGGACCGCGGGGACGTTCTGCTCCGCCGTGCTCCCGCTCCAGTTGGTGGTGAAGAAGCCGAGGCCCTGGGAGAGGGTCCGGTCCGCGTCCACGCTGGGCCATGGCGACTCGGGCCAGGCGAGCCGACGACGGCACGGCCCGCTTCCACGAAGCGACCCTCCTACAGCCTGGGCACTGGAGCCGGCGCCATGGCCTCCTTCAGCGTCGCGTGCTCCGGGCGGAGCGCCGGCTGAACGCGCTCGGTCACCTCACGGCGCGATCGAAAATGACGGCGCGTACGGGGCCCGAAGCACCGGTGGCATCAAGCCTCCCGCGCGGCCTCCGGATGCTCTATGCTTAAGGTGTACGGCGCCTGGCCACCCCTCCCCGGACCTCCCGTCCGACCGCACGGGCCCGTCGAAGTTCCCCAGCCTCGACGCCATCGACAGGCGCCCGGAGCCGGGATGAGTGTCCCCCTGACCGGCACCCAGCATGCGCGATGCGGTTGAGCGGCTTTGGCCCGAGATAGGTTGGATCGAGGGAGAGGAACTCCGGGAGCAGGTGACGCAGACCTGGATGAAGGCCCTGGAGCGTAGTCCCCTGGATCCCGACGACCTCCTGGAAATCCCCTTCACGCTCCTGGTGCCGAACTGCCCGGCGACGTTCATGGAGCACAAACGGTGCGTGGTCCACATCGCCAAGACCGCGGCCGAAGCCATGCAGGCCTTCCTGGGCAAGGGACTTCGCATCGACCTCGACACGGTGATCGCGGGCGCTATCCTGGCCGACGTAGGCAAGCTCCTCGAGTACGAGAAGGTCGATGGCGTCGCCCGCCAGAGCCCGCGCGGCGCGCTCCTGCGTCACCCCTTCACCGGCGTCGCACTTGCACTGGAGTGCGGGGTCCCCGACGAGGTGTGCCACATCATCGCGGCCCACGCCGCCGAGGGTCACCTGGTCAAGCGCTCCACAGAGGCATTCATCGTCCACCACGCCGACTTCATGAGCTTCGAGCCTTTCAAGAAATGACCGACACCATCACAGGAACCATGGCCCGCTGGGCCGAGAATCTCGCCTACGAAGACCTGGGTGAGCGCGCGATCCACGAAGCCCGCCGCTACCTCCTGGACTCCCTGGGATGCGCCCTGGGCGGATATCGCCAACAGGATGCACACATCGCCCTTGCGGTCCTCCACGAGATCGGCGGGAGTGGCCCGTCCACGATCCTGGGGAGCGGCAGGAAGACGGATCCGGTGTCGGCCTCGTTGGCCAACGCGCTCATGGTCCGCGTGATGGACTACAACGACATCTACTGGCAACAGGATCCCTCGCATCCGTCGGACATCATCCCCGCGGCCCTGGCGTGCGGTGAGCGGGCAGGCCGCTCGGGCAAGGACCTCATCGTGGGCATCATCCTCGGCCACGAGTTCGAGATGCGTCTGTGCGAGGCGGCCTTTCCGGGGATCCGCGAGCGCGGGTGGCACCACGCGACGCTCACGGCGTTCGTGTCCCCCATCGTGGCGGGGCGGATGCTGGGCCTCTCGTGGCAGCAGATCCAGCACGCCATCGGCATCTCGGCGTCACGCCACGCGACCCTCGGGGCGGTGACGGCGGGAAAGCTGACCATGATGAAGAACACGGTGGACCCCATGGCCACGCAGAGCGGTGTGATGGCGGCGCTCCTGGCCGAGCGCGGCTACACCGGACCGGAGCACGTCATCGACGGCAAGGAAGGCCTCGCGACCTGCTTCGGGCCCGAGTGGAAGCTCGACGTCCTCGTGGATGGCCTGGGCGACTCCTGGCGCATCGAGCGATGCGGCATGAAGGCCTTCCCGACCGAGGCGCTCACGCATACCCCCATCTCGGCGGTTCTGGACATCGTCCACGAGCATGACCTGGTCCCTGAGCAGATCGCGAAGGTGCGCATCCAATCGCTGGCCCGAGCGGCGGACATCCTGGCCGACGCCAGCAAGTACGACCCCCGCTCCAAGGAGACGGCCGACCACAGCCTCCCCTACGTCATCGCCGCCGCCATCGTGGACCGGCAGGTCACACCGGCCCAGTTCGAGCCGGACAAGATTGCCGATCCCCGGATCCGGGCACAGCTCAACAAGGTCGAGGTGGTGGCCGATCCGGAGATCGAGGCCGTCTTCCCGGCGCTGCAGCGGGTGGCCGTCACCGTGACCACGGCCGACGGACGGACGTTTCACAAGCAGCTCGACTACCCCAAGGGGGATCCCCGGAACCCCCTCACGGACGCCGAAGTCGAGGAGAAGTTCGACGCCCTGGCCGCGCCGGTCCTCTCCGCCGAGGCCCGTGCCCGCCTGAAGGACGCGGTGTGGAATCTCGAAAGTCAGTCGTCCATCACGGCTGTGATGGACCTGTGCGTGGCGGACAGGTAACCCGGAGGCACACGTGGGCCAGACGATCGTCGAGAAGATCGCCCAGAAGCACATGGTCGAGGGACCGGCACGGCCGGTGCGCACCGGGGACGTGGTGTCCCTGCGGCCTCGGCACGTCATGACGCACGACAACACCGCCGCGGTCATGACGAAGTTCGCCGGAATCGGGGCCACCCGGATCTTCGACCCGGCGCAGCCCGTCTTCGCGCTGGATCACGATGTCCAGAACAGCTCGGCGACGAACCTGAAGAAGTACGCCGACATCGAGGCGTTCGCCGCGCTGCATGGCGTAATCTTCCATCCCGCGGGCACGGGGATCGGCCACCAGATCATGATGGCCCACGGCTTCGTGGTGCCTGGCGCGCTGGTGGTGGCCTCCGATTCCCACTCCAACATGTACGGTGCGCTGGGCGCGCTGGGCACTCCTGTCGTGCGCACCGACGCGGCCGCCATCTGGGCGACGGGCGAGTTCTGGTGGCAGATCCCCCGCACGGTACGGGTCGTCCTGACGAATGCCCTCGGCCCCGGCGTCACGGGCAAGGACGTCATCATCACGCTGTGCGGTTTGTACAATCAGGGCGAGGTGCTGAACGCGGTGGTGGAATTCGCCGGGCCCGGCGTAGCGAGCCTCTCCATGGACGCCCGCATGGCGATCGCCAACATGACCACCGAGTGGGGCGCGCTGGTGGGGTGGTTCCCGGTGGACGGGGTCACGCTGAGCTATCTGCGCGCGCGCAAGGCGATCCTCGACGCCATGGGTATCGAGCGGTTCACCGAGGCGGAGCTCACGTCGTGGGCGGCCGACCCTCCCGCTCCGGACTCCGATGCCGCTTATGCCGCGGAAATCGTCCTGGACCTCGCCCGGGTCACGCCCCACGTCTCGGGTCCGGACACGGTCCAGACCATGCATTCCGTGGCGGAGTTGGAGCCGCGGAAGGTGGCCATCCAGAAGGCGTACATCCTGTCGTGCGTCAACAGTCGCCTCGAGGACCTTGAAGCGGCCGCGAAGGTGGTGAAGGGACGAAGGGTCGCCGAGGGCGTGGCGCTCTACGTGGGCGCCGCCAGCCGGGAGGTCCAGCAAGCCGCCGAAGCGTCGGGCGCGTGGGGAGACCTGCTCGACGCGGGAGCCACGCCACTTCCGGCGGCGTGCGGACCCTGCATAGGCCTGGGCACCGGGCTCCTGGAGCCCGGAGAGGTGGGCATCTCGGCAACGAACCGGAACTTCAAGGGGCGCATGGGCTCCAGGGACGCCCAGGCGTATCTGGCCAGCCCCGAGGTGGTCGCCGCTTCGGCGATCAACGGGTACATTACCGCACCCGGTCCCGTTTCGGCCGGCCGGCCGGAGCGGAGCTTCACCCCCCGTGTTGCGGCCACGGGCCCCGCGGAAACCGTGGAGATCCTCGCCGGCTTCCCCGAGTCGGCGGTGGGCCGGCTGGTTCTGGTCCCCCGTGACAACCTCAATACCGACGGCATCTACGGAAAGGACTACACCTACCGCGAAGGCATGACACCGGACGAGATGGCCCGAGTGGTCATGGAGAACTACGACCCGACCTTCGCGGGCCGAACCGCGGCCGGTGACATCCTGGTGGGCGGCGACAACTTCGGTACCGGCTCGAGCCGTGAGCAGGCGGCCACGGCGCTCCAGGCCAAGGGCATCCGCATGGTGCTCGCAGGGAGCTTCTCCCAGACCTACCTGCGCAACGCCTACAACAACGGGTTCATCTGCATCGAGTGTCCCGACCTGGTGGCGTGGGCCCGCGAAGCGTGCCGGGCCGAAGTGGAGCGCGGAGACCCCACCGTGATCCCAGGCGACCCGCTGATCGTGGACTTCATCCACAGCACGGCGACGTACAAAGGACGGTCCTTCGGTTTCCCCCCGCTGGGATCCGTCCCGCAGTCTCTCGTGGTGGCAGGTGGCATCGAGAGGCTGGTCAAGAAACGGCTCGAATCAACCAACCTCTGACAAAGACAAGGCAAGCTCATATGGCGCACACCGTGGTCACCATGCCTGGCGACGGCATCGGCAAGGTGGTTCTCCCCGAGTCCATCCGCGTGCTCGATGCGGTGGGCTTCCAGGCGGAGTATGTCCATGCCGACATCGGGTGGGACCTGTGGATCAACGAGGCCAACCCCCTGCCACAGCGCACCATCGACCTGCTCAGCCAACACAAGCTGGGCCTGTTCGGCGCCATCACGTCAAAGCCCAAGCGGGAGACGGAGGCGGAATTGCTGCCCGAGCTGCGGGGCAAGGGGCACGTCTACTTCAGTCCCATCGTGGCCATGCGGCAGCTTTTCAACCTGGACGTGTGCGTCCGCCCGTGCCGCTCCTTCACGGGGAACCCCCTGAACTTCATCCGGCAGACCGCCGACGGGGGCTTCGAGGAACCACCTGTGGACGCGGTGATCTTCCGGCAGAACACCGAGGGCCTCTACTGCGGGGTCGAGTGGACGGATCCTCCCCTGGCCGTGCGGGCAGCCCTGGGGCTGCACTCCAAGTTCAAGCCCTTCGCCGACGTGCCCGGTCCCGACCTGGCGATGTCCGTCCGCCTGTTCAGCCGGACGGCCTGCCGGCGTATCCTCGAAGCGGCGTTCACGTACGCCGAAAAGCACGGCTACGAGTCGGTAACGATCTGCGAGAAGCCCAACGTGCTTCGCGAGACGTCCGGGATGATGGAGGAGGTGGGCCGAGAAGTGCAGAAGGGGCACCCTGACATCTGGATCCGTTCCACCAACATCGACGCCCAGATGATGTGGCTCACCAAGAACCCTGAGGACTTCGGGGTGATCGTCGCCGGCAACCTCTTCGGGGACATCGTATCGGATGCCTTCGCCGGCTTGGTGGGTGGTCTTGGCTTCGCGTGCTCAGGCAACATCGGCGACGAGGTGGCGGTTTTCGAGCCGACGCATGGCTCCGCGCCAAAGTACGAGCAGCTCGATCCCCCCATCGTGAACCCCATCGCCATGATCCTGAGCGCGGCCATGCTCCTGGATCACGTGGGCGAGATGGAGAAGGCTAAGCGCGTGCGCGACGCCGTGGCCGCCGTCGTCAAGGAAGGCAAGGTCCGCTCCTACGACATGATGCGGATCCCCGGCGGAGCCGGCGTCCTCGCACACGGCGCGGCCACCACGGGCCGACTCACGGACGCCATCATCCAGAATTTGGCATGAACGCTGTGGAAGCGGTGCCCCGGGGCGACGCTGGGCCGATCGGCGACGACGTGCGTTCGGACGTGCACGCCGCCGTGGCTCTCCACGAGTCGGGCGGACTCGCCCTGCAGATCGAATCCCGGGTCGCGGCCCTCTACGGCGACGCGATCCGCGCCGCCGTAGAGGACGTCCTGGGCCGCATGGGCGTGGAGCATGCCCGGGTGGAGATCGATGACAAGGGCGCGCTTCCCTTCGTGCTGGCGGCGCGCGTCGAGGCTGCCGCCCGACGCGCCGGTGCCCGCGGTACGGCTCCACCCGAACGGCTCCTGCCCCCCGGGGGACCCACCGACCGCGACCGCTTGCGCCGCTCCCGGCTGTACCTGCCCGGGAGCCAGCCGAAGCTCTTCGTCAACGCCGGGCTCCACCGCCCCGACGCGGTCATTCTGGACTTGGAGGACTCGGTTCACCCGGCGGAGAAGGACACGGCGCGAATCCTCGTCCGCAACGCCCTCCGAGCGGTCGACTTCTACGGCGCGGAGCGCATGGTGCGCATCAATCAGCTTCCGCTGGGTCTGGAGGATCTGGACGAAATCGTTCCGGAGCAGCCGCACCTGATCCTGATCCCGAAGGTGGAGCGCGCGGAACAGGTACGCGCGGTGCGGGAGCGCATCGACGCCATCGGCGCAGAACGGAATGTCCCGGGCCCCATCTGGCTCATGCCCATCATCGAGTCGGCGCTCGGCGTGGAGAACGCCTTCACGATCGCCACCGCCACCGACACGGTGGTGGCCCTCACCATCGGCCTGGAGGACTACGCTGCCGACCTCGGCGTGCCGCGCACTCCCGAGGGAGCGGAGTCGCTCTACGCCCGGGCGCGCCTGGCGAACGCGGCCCACGCCACGGGCGTGCAGGCCATCGATTCGGTGTTCTCCGACGTGGCCGACATGGAGGCGCTCCTGGCTTGGGCCCGGGCGTCCCGGGCCATGGGCTTCGAGGGCATGGGGTGCATCCATCCTCGCCAGATCGGCCCCATCCACGAGGGCTTCTCGCCCACGGACGAAGAGTTGGAGAAGGCGCGTCGCATCGTCGCGGCCTTCAAGCAGGCAGAAGCCAAGGGACTGGGCGTGGTCAGCCTGGGAACCAAGATGGTGGATCCTCCTGTCGTCCTGCGAGCGCAGCGCGTGCTCCATCAGGCCCGGGTCATGGGACGGGTGGGGACCGGAACGGAGGGAGACGCGTCATGAGCGCGAAACAGAAGTTCGTCGTGAACGCCATCGGGCGACGCGTGCCCACGGTGGTGAACGGCGCCGAACAGGTGCCGTACTGCGGCGTCGGCGGCCAGGAGCCCAAGGGGCGCAAATACGGACCTCCCATCCGCTCGAGCCAGGACTATCCGGCCAGCGGAGACAAGCGCGTTCCAGACCTGAAGACCGCCCTGGAGCGCTGCGGCCTGAAGGACGGCATGGTGATCTCCACCCATCACCACCTGAGGGACGGTGACCGCGTGGCCCTGATGGCCCTGCAGACCGCGGCGGAACTCGGGGTCCGTGACCTCATCTGGTTCCCAAGCGCGTCGTTCCCCTGCCACGAACCGGTCATCGACCTCATGGACCGGGGCGTGGTTCACCACATCGAAGGGAGCATGAACGGCCCCCTGGGACGCTACTGCTCCGAGGGGAAGATGCGGGGGATGGGCGTCCTCCGGTCTCACGGTGGCCGCTGGCAGGCCATCCAGGACGGAGAGGTGAAGATCGACATCGCCGTCATCGCGGCCCCCACCGCCGACGCCTTCGGCAACGCCGACGGCTCTCACGGTCCCTCTGCATGCGGATCTCTCGGCTTCGCGCTGGCGGACTCCATCTACGCCGACCACGTCATCGTGGTGACCGACAACCTGGTACGGTTCCCCTGCGTCCCGAGTCAGATCCAGGGCAACAACGTGGACTACGTGGTGGAGGTCCCCTCGATCGGCGACCCCTCCCGGATCGTGTCGGGCACGACCCAGATCACCAAGAGTCCCGACCGCCAACTTATCGCCGAGTACGTCGCGCGCTTCCTGCGAGACTCGGGAATCATGCGGGACGGCTTCTCCTTCCAGGCCGGCGCGGGCGGCATCGCGTTGGCTTTCGTCCAGTCCCTGCGAACCATGATGAAGGCAGCAGGCGTCAAGGCCCGCTTCGTCCGGGGCGGCTCCACCGAACATCTGGTGGGACTGCTTCAGGACGGCCTCACCGACTACATCCTCGATGGGCAGACCTTCGACCTGGCCGGGGTCGCCTCCATCGCGTCGAACCCACGGCACGTGGCCACGTCGCCGTTCACGTCGTACAACCACCACGGCAAGGGGAACTTCGCCACGCTGGTCGATGCCGCCGTGCTGGGGGCCACCGAGGTGGACGTCTCGTTCAACGCCAACGTGAACACCCACTCCGACGGCGTCCTCCTCCATGGGACGGGGGGGTGGCAGAACTGTCTCTTCTCCGGCTGTTCCATCCTGGCGATCCCGTCGTTCCGCGACCGCATCCCGGTGCTGGTGGACGAGGTCACGACGGTGACCGGCCCCGGAGAGCTGGTGGACGTCGTGATCACCGAGCGGGGCATCGCCATCAATCCCCTGCGTCAGGATCTGCTCGACCGCATGCGTCGCTCCGACCTCCCCGTCCGATCCATCGAAGAGCTGAAAGCGGAGGTGGAGAGCATCGTCGGCGGGCCCCCGGCCAAACCCGACCTCACGGACGAGGCCGTGGCCGTCATCAAGTGGGTGGACGGAACCCTGATCGACACCGCCTGGAAGCTGGGATCGAAACCCTAGCGCATCGAGGAAACCCAATGGCTGCCTTCGTAATCGTGGACATCGACGTCACGGACGCTGCTCGCTACGAGCCCTACAAGGCCCAGGCAGAGGCGACGGTGAAGGCGTACGGCGGCCGCTACGTGGTGCGTGGCGGTGCGGCCAAAGTGTTGGAGGGAGACGGGAAGCCGGGGCGCATGGTGATGCTGGAGTTCCCCGACATGGAGCGCGCCCTGGCGTGGTGGAACTCGGAGGAATACCGCGCACCCAAGGCCCTCCGCCACGCCACGGCGCGGTCGAAGATGATGGTTTTGGACGGGGTATAGCCGCCAGAGTATAGGAAGTCACGCTTTCTCCCGGGTCGTCGAAACACCACATTGGCGCCCAGGCCCTCCCCCGTTCCTTCAACGACCCGTTGCCCGTGCCCAGACCTGACGCATACATCGATCGCAAGCTGCCCGAATTCCTCGACGACTTCGCCGAGTTCATCGCCATCCCCAGCATCTCCACGGACCCCGCCAAGTCCGAAGAGGTACGCCGGGCTGCCGGGTGGGTCCGTCATCGCATGGAGCAGGCGGGCCTCTCGGCAGAGCTCATCGAGACTGCGGGCCACCCGCTGGTGTTGGGGCGCCACGACGAAGGCCCTGACGCACCCACGCTGCTGGTGTACGCCCATTACGACGTGCAGCCGGCAGATCCGCTGCCCGAGTGGCGCTCACCTCCCTTCGAGCTGACCCGGGAAGGCGACAACTTCGTCGCCCGGGGGGCGGCCGACGACAAGGCTCAGGTCATTCTCCAGATCGCCGCCGCCGAGGCCGCGCTGGCCACCGAGGGGCTCCCGGTGAACCTGATTCTCCTCTTCGAGGGTGAGGAGGAGGTGGGCTCCACCCATCTGACGCCCTACGTCGAGGCCAACCGCGCGGCCCTGAAGACGGACCACGCGGTCATCGCGGACTCCATGATGTTTTCGCCCACCCGGCCCAGTCTGATCTTCGGCATGCGTGGACTGGCGTACGTGGAAATCGAGGTCCGCTCTGGTACCCACGACCTGCATTCGGGTCAGTACGGAGGCGCGGTACCCAACCCGGTTCACGCCCTGGCACGGATCATCGCATCCCTCCACCACGCCGATGGCCGCGTGGCGGTCGAGGGATTCTACGACCCGGTGCGGGATGCTCCGGCTGAACTGAGAGCCGCCTGGGCAGCCCTGGGCTACGACGAACAGGCGTTCCAGCGCTCCGCAGGCGGTGCCTCGTTACAGGGCGAGCCCGGGTACAGCACCCCGGAGCGCCTGTGGATCCGTCCGTGTCTGGACGTGAACGGCATCGTCGGCGGGTACACGGGCCCTGGAAAGAAGACGGTGCTCCCCTCCAGCGCCGTGGCCAAGGTGAGCGCCCGCCTCGTACCGGATCAGGACCCGGCACAGATCACGGAGTTGCTGAAGAAGCACGTGGCGGCCCACGCACCCGCCGGCGTCGAGGTCACCGTGACCGGCTTTCAAGCCAATCGGGCCTTCCGCTCCGACCCCACGGGTCCGCTCTTCGACGCCGCGTCCCGGTCGCTCGCCGCCGTGTACGGTGTGGAGCCAGTGCGCGTGGCCCACGGCGGCACACTCCCCATCGCCAGTGATTTCGCGGATTTCCTCACTCCCAGCGTAGCCGTCATCGGGTTCGCGCTGCCCGGCGCCAACATGCACGCGCCCAACGAGTGGATCGCCGTGAGCCAGCTCGAGCGGGGGATGAAGACCATGGTTCGGCTGTACGGAGAGTTGGCGAAACGGTAACAGGGCCACCATCGCAGCAGTCCCCGGCTACTCAGCGTGGGCTGCTGCCCCGGCATCATTCGCGCTCCCGGCTTGCCGTGTGTTACCACTCGTACGGCGCAGGGTGTCGACCGACGCGCCGTGGAGTCCCCTCAGACTTTCGCAGTCCGCCGGCCGCGTGAACGACCACCGGCCCGGATGACGGTGAGGCGCGCTGACTCTCGGCTCTTCGGCACCGGCTTCACGACGATCTCGACGTCCATGCCGAGGGCATTCAGGAACCGATACAGACGCTCCATCGAGAACCCGTCCAGCCTGCCGTGCACGAGTTGGGAGACCTTCGGCTGATCGATGCCCATGACCTCGGCTGCTTCGACCTGCTTGAGGCCCCTGTGGGTGGCGAAAATCCCGTCCGCCGGGGAATTGCTGGCCTTTCGTGGCTTCAGTGAAAGCAGGCGTCGATGGGAGATTGGGTCCGCATCGTAGGGTGCAGCGTCGTTTCGGCGCTCAAGAGCCGACGGGATCTAGCACTCGAGAACGTGGCACTTCGGCATCAACTGATGGTGCTTGGTCGGCAGCCAGGGAAGGTGCGGTGCAAGGACCGTGACCGGCTCTTCTGGGTCTGGTCTGCGTCGTATCTGGCCGGCTTGGCATCGAGCTCTCGTTCTCGTCCAGCCGGCCACGGTCGTGAGTGGCACCGCCAGGTTCCGCCGACTCCTCAGCCCCGACACGACGGCCCATACCGCGATCCTGATCCAATCCCCCATCGCCACCCGCTTTCACCGAATACCGAAGAATCCAGTAATCTCGGGGCTTATGAGGGTCGGGTAGCCCGGGCGGTCGCCCGCCCGAGCCCCCTCAGATCCGAGCAAGGAGATTTCCACCACTCGGCTCCTCCGTTGAGGAGTCTCACGGAGCCTTCGCCCAGATCTGAACGGAGATCCGGGGTGAAGGAAGCGGGTGCGCCTTGAGATAGGCGCTGAACCGCTCCCAGGTCAGGCGGTTCCTGCGTTGGCTTCGGCGTCGGAGCCCTTTCAGCCACAGCCGCTCAGTGCGGTATCGCACCTGCTGCAAGCTCCGGGAGTTTCCGTTCACACCGAAGTACTGGTAGTGCCCGCGCAGTCGCCTGCTGAGCGCGGCGTGCTGGTCCTTGAGCGACAGGTGCCGGTGACGCCGACACCATTCGCCGATGGCCACAAGAGCCCTCTGGATGCGCGCCTTGCGTGTCTTCATGCCCAGACGCCAGCCTCCCCGACGAGTCTTACACCAGTACATCGTGAAGCCAAGGAAGTCGAACGTCCCAGGTCCTGATCTGTCGTTCTGCCCATATCGGGGCCGCGCGAACGGGATCAGGCGGGTTTTGTCGGGATGCAACGTGAGCCCGTACTTCGACATGCGCTTATGGAGTACTTCCATCACGCGCATGGCGTCATCCTGCCTCTCGAAGCCTATCACGAAATCATCGGCGAACCGAATCAACCGTGCGTGCCCCTTGAGACGTGGTTTGATGTCGCGCTCGAACCAGAGGTCGAGCCCGTAGTGCAGGTACACATTGCCGAACATCGGAGAGATGCTCGATCCCTGTGCGGTTCCCTCTTCC